>CBDCWQ010000023.1:0-2023055 GCA_965223435.1 Myxococcota bacterium | reverse complement strand
AGCCTGGAGACACGTCCTGGCTCCTCGAGGCCGGCGACACGTCTTGGCTCCCCGAGCCTGGAGACACATCTTGACTCCCCGAGCCTGGAGACACGTCCTGGCTCCCCGAGCCCGGCGACACATCTTGACTCCCCGAGCCTGGAGACACGTCCTGGCTCCCCGAGCCCGGCGATACATCTTGACTCCCCGAGCCTGGAGACACGTCCTGGCTCCCCGAGCCATTGGGCACACCCGCGGCGACCTGGCCGACACCGGGTGCCATGTCTGCGCTCGCCGAGCCTTTGGAGCCGTTGTCTGCCACCTGACCGGCAACATGTTGGCTGCGCGAGACACCTGATTCGTGACCGGCGCCGCCTTTTGCGGCGAGATCATGGACAAGGTCCGGTTTGCTCGGTGGCGAGGGCTCGGGGCTTTTCAAATCGTGTACAAGATCCCGACCCTCTTGTTCGGTCCGCAATGCCCCTTCTGTCGGCGCTTGAGCCGGCTCTTCCAGCTGGGACGCCTCCTGAGACCGTTGTGCCCGAGCCGCGGGCGGGGCCGATGTCGCATCGACCGCCATCCCTCCAGCGCTTGGCCCCGAGGGCTCTTTTGAAACGCCCAAGGCCCCTACACCGGCCGATGGGCGCGCCGGCTCAAAACCCGGAACCGGACCGGTGTGCGGCCCCTGAGGCCCACACCGATAGGCCCGTCCCTGAAGCGCGGGCGCTTCGTTCCGAAACCGCGAAATGAGGCCGTCCAAGGCGGCCTCCGTCAGCCCTTCATAATAGTCTTCGCCCACCTTCATGACGGGCCCGGAGCCACAGCTGGCAAGGCATTCCGCCTCCATCAGACTGAAGACCCCATCCTCCGTTTGGCGCCCTGGACGAATACCCAGCTTCGCCTCAAGGTGGGCCATCAGCCGGTCTCCACCGTTCAGGTGGCAAGCAATGTTGGTACACAGCTCGAAATGAAACTGCCCCTCCGGATGCTCGTGGAACATCTCGTAAAAGGTCACCACCTCGTGGACCGTGACCGGAGGAATCTCGAGAAGCTCGGCGACCAGACGCTGGACATCAGCGGACAGATGCCCAAAACGGGCCTGGACGAGATGCAGCACTGGAAGGAGCGCCGCCTGCTTTCGAGGGTACCGTTCGACAAGCTTGTCGATGCTCTTGCGGTCTACCTCGCTCAGCTCGAGGGCCATGCGAGAGACTCCCTAGGCTGCAGAACATTCAGGGTCAACCGAACCCTGACCCGGAGCCCCCAAAATCTCCGCTGGCCTCCAAAAAGAGCCCTCCCCCTCACCGACAACAAAGGGGTTCCGCGGGACGGTTCAGGGTGCTGGGCTGAGGCGCCCCCCAGGGCAAGTGAGAATATGGGCTCTTCGCCCGTGGAGACGAAGCGCCGCAGAGGGCCTCGTCGAGGACAGTCCCCCCGAGCCAACGCTCTGGATCACAGCCTAGCCCCGCCATCGTCAGGCCGCCGCCCAACGCCACAAGGAGCCAGAAGCGAACGAGCCGACGACGCTGAGGCCCCTGGCCCTCGCGGGCCGACATCCCCGCGTGAAAGAGCACCACGAGCCCACCGGCCATGGCGCCCACCCACCCTCCAGCGGCGGGCGACGTGAAGAACATCGGCGGGATCACCGCCAAACCGCACCAAAACGCCAGCCACATCACCTCTCGGTGCAGGACCAAGCACCTTAGGCCCCCGAGCCAAAACAAGGCCAATAGCCCTAAAAGCGTAAGGAAGCCGGCCCCCCACCCCGCATAAGTGCCCACCCGCTGAATGGTCAGTTTGCGTCTGCCGACGGCTGCGTCCACTTGCCACCCTTTCTCTTTGGCCAGCAGAGACAAAGCCCGCTCAGCGCAAACAAAATTGCGCTCTGCCATGCATACCTCGGCTCGCAATCGAAGGGCCCGGGGATCTTGATGCCAAGGCTCCAAAAGCAGCCTTACGCCATCAAGTCCTCCGGAGCGCAATCGCGTCTCCGCCCGACATCGAGCCTTTTGACGTGAATCGTCGGCGAAATCAGTGCGAACGGCCTCGCCCACCTGCGCGTGAAACAACCCGAGCCATACCTGAAAAGCGAATACCCACACTGCTCGCTCAGGCTGGGCAATACCCGATCACCAGACCACCAAACAAGCAAGAATACTCGCGAAATGCCCCACACCATGGAACAAGGGCTGGCCGGCACGCCGACCATCGTTCGCGGACCCCATAGGCCCCAGCCGCACCGGCACACATCGGGCGCTGGCTTCGCCCCTTCCCGTCTGATACTCCTGAAGGCTCGTGGCGAAACTCCGCGACATGGACAGCAGCGAACTGTTCGGCGGTCGTGGCCGCGGTGAAGCGGAGCAGCCGCGGGGGCCGAAGAACAGCGAAATTGAGGAACAACTCGAGCAGCTGGAAAAGGACATGCACGAGCTCAGAGCCCAGTATGAGCTGTACTTCATGGGCATTGAAAAACGCGAACCGATCCCCCAGCGGGACAAGATCAAAAGCCGCCTCCGCCGACTAAGGGATCTTCGCATCAACAACACCCGCCTCAAGTTCAGGGCGCAAAACCTTAAGGCGCGCATGATTTCCCTCGAAAACTACTGGATGCGCACCCTCCGGCAGCGCGAAGCCGGAAAATACAAGCGCGACCAGATCCGCGTCGCGAGGCGCGAGCAGGAGCGCCAAGCCCAAGCTATCCGGGCCGCAGCCGGCCAAACAGGCACTTCGGACAAGGCCAAAGCCCCGCCTCCCGGTCGCCCGCGCGCATCCACCGCCGCAGATCTGACCGATGCCAAGCTGAAGGGGCTCTACGATACCTACATTGGCGCCCGTCGACGGTGCGGCGAATCGACCAACGTTCGTTACGAAGACCTCGCAGCTTCGCTCCGTAAACAAGTGCCCAAATTGATCCAAAAAACCGGCGCAAGCACCGTAGAATTTAAGGTCGTCATCCGCAAAGGAAAAGCGGTGCTCAAAGCTCTGCCCAAGGGCTGAGAACCCCGAGGGGTCTCACCCTCTGACGGGAGACCGGCCGGAAGGGAATTGCTTGCGAGCCACACGACACCATGGGAATGTCCCGCCGAAACCATGGCTTTCACGATCGTGGAGGACTGCACCGGATGCACAGCCTGCGTCAAACGGTGCCCGACAGACGCGATTCGCGGTGCTCGTAAGGGGCTCCACGACATCGATCCCGACCTTTGCATCGACTGCGGTGCGTGTGCGCCGGTTTGTGCGGACAACGCCATCTTCGACAACTACGGAAACCGGGTCTACTTCAAGAAAAAGAAGGCCTGGCCCTTTGCCTTCGTAGACGAAGTCAATTGCGTAGGGTGCGAAAAGTGTGTCGACGAGTGTCCGTTTGATGCCCTTCACATCGTTGAACACCCGGTCGACGCTTCTTTTCATGGAATTGTCATCGTCAACGACAAACGGTGCACCGGATGCCGCATCTGCGAATGGGCGTGCCCTTATGATGCGATCTTCATCTACCCGAAGGACGACTGTCCCGACTGGCTTTTGACGTCCGTTTTGCCTCGCTCATCGGACCGCGAGGTCGAAGTGGAGTGGCGCAAATGGTCGACATCGCAAGTGGTGGGAAACGCCGCCATAGACTCCGATCCAGAAACCTGATCGCGGGGAAACTCAATCAACGCGGGGAACGCAAACCGGGGACAGGGAGTCGGGGGCGGTTACGGTTCCCCAGCGCATCGAAGCCGAGGGATCAGTTGCTGGCCCTGGTCAGGAGATTGAACGCGTCGAGGCCGAACGTATACAGTCCATGGCGACCCGCCGGGACGTATACCGTCCGGTCGTGGATCTTGTTGGCCGAAGGCCACCCCTGGAGTGGAAAGTAGGCTTGGGCATAGGGTTGACTGACGTCATCCAAATTCACCACCAGCATCCCGCCCGGAACCGAAAAAAGGGCGCGACCTTGTAGCGAAGCGCGAAGACTGGCCCACTCGTCGACCTCCATGACCGCCAGCTCCTCGAGTCCCTTCGCCCCCAGATCGAGAACCGAAAGCAGAAGAACGCGATCCTTCGTTGGGGGTTCCGACAGCGATACGGCCACGCCTGAAAACCACCAATTCGGCTGATGACTCACAAGAACATGGCCCGCCCCGTCCACCTGAACCTCTTGGACAAAGCGGTTCTCGAAGCGGCGCACCCCATCAAGAAACGCCCGACCATCTCGGACCGTCAAACGGTTGATGGTGGTTTCGGCCATATTTTCGCCCCACACCGCGTCTCGCGTCAAAAGCGTGCTGCCGTCAACTTCGATGAGCTGACCAGGAACATTGACTGGTGCATGAAACACCGCTTGCGAAGGCTGCTCCAGGGCAAGGCGTCGGAAAAAATGTTGCACGTAGGGCCTTGGGTCGTCCAAACGCCGGCCTGGTCTTTTATAGGAGACGTAAAGGTCGGAGCCACGAACCATGTTCGAGACCCACTCATCGCCTTTTTCCATCTGCACCGAGGGGGCAAGAATGGGATCTTTGGCGCCGCTCAAGTCGACGATATGGAAATTCTGATGGGTCCACCAACGCGTTTTTTCGTTTTGGTACTCGCGTGTTTGGACCGGAACCTCGGACGGATCGACCTCTTCACACGAGCGCTTGCCTTCCCCTTCATCGGTGCATCGGTATAGGGCCCCGGTGCAGACCTCAGGTTGCAGAGCCCCATCGGAACCACGAACGCTTGAGCAGTGAATACTGCCCGTGAGGTGATCGCAGCGCGGCAATTCCTCCGGTTCAAGCGGGGGGGCTGGTTGCGCGGCATCACCTTCAGGCGCGGAGGGTGCGTCGGTACCGCCTTGGGAAGCGGAAGAGCAGCCACCGCGACCCGGATAGATAACACGAACCGTCTCGACACCCAACACTTCGCGCTCGGACACCGATTCAGAGAAAACCAGCGCGTTATCCGTGGCCAGGGCCGTATGGCGACCATACCACCCGCCGCCACAGTCAAAACAATCCTCCGCAATGGGCGCGCGCAGGTCTAAGAAGGACCCGTAGCCCCCCCCGGAAGCGGGAATGCTGTCCGTCGTCAATTCGCCCACCAGCTGAGGCCGCAGCGGATCGCTGAAGCTGTACACGGCAATGTGCGTTTTGAGGCCGGACTGGCGCTTACCGTCCTCTTTTTCTGTCGCTGTCTGAGTTTGGGTCACCACCACCAATCGGTCACGGCTCGGATAGACCGACGCATCGGAAGGAATCGACAACTGCGCCACCGAATCGGCCGCATCCACATCGTCTGAAAGCGATACAACTTCAAGGACGTCCGCGCGCGCCTCGCCACGCGCGCCCCACCACCCATAGTGTTCGCGATCGCTTCGGCGACGAACCCCGTGGTTTCCGAAGACCCAGAAATCCTGATAGTTGGGCGCGAGCTCAACCCGACCAAGTTCTTGGGGCGCATCGGGCTTTTTGGCATCAAAAAGACTCAAGCTCGCCTCAGAAAGGTTGCCTACAATCGCCTCGGCCGCATCCGTTTGGAAGCTGCGCCGCACCCGGGTTCCGTGTTGCATAACCCCTCGCCGCGTGAGCGTTTCCTCCGAAAAAGTGAAAATTTGAACCGCGGACACGTATTCCTTGCTGTTTTCGTCCCAACCACTGAATGGCAGTAACACGAGTCCCGTTTCCACCACGCCCTTGGCTGAAACAGCCTCAGTCGCATTCTCAAGGACTGAAAAAGCGCGGTCGTCCCAGTTGGCCTCCGACCAGCCCCCGGCCAAATCGATCTCCCGCCGCTTCAAAAGGGGATCCAGGTTATTGGGGTCAACCACGTCGTACAGGCTGACCGCCAGCTTGACTCCGTTTTCGTCGTTCTTTCCGATGCCGATGAGACGCGTATCCCCATAGACCGGCCGGAAGAAATCATTCCAGCCCGAAACGATGAATTCCGATTCTTCGGAAATCATCCCCTGGCGATCGATGAGAAAGGTGTGAAAGGGATCCACTCGGCGGTACGTCACGAAAAATGCCCGATCGCGGAGGAATAAGGTGGCAAAGAGATTCTCGCCGTCGCCGAAAGTCTGATGGTCGATGGGGCGAATGTCTTTGATGTTCGAGGCATCAAAGGTCTGGACGTGGTTGGTGTCGCCTCGCGTCCGCCAGGAGTTGCCAGAAACCACCCGGAGCACATCACCCTCGAGGTTCATGTTGTGCTTGCTCGCAACAAAACCCCAAACCTGGACGGACTCGCCTTCCACCATGTTTCCGTCGGGATCGGCGATGTTGATCACCGAGACCTCGCTGGAACGCTCATTTTTTTGCCAATCGTAGCGCGCGACCAGGAGACGGTCGGCGGTGGCCTGGATATCGGTGACGTAACCCCCAAGCCGAATTTGAGACCGTGCCTCGAGCACCCCGTCGGCCGAAACGCCAAAACTCTTCACGTAGGTCTCGTTGCCATCGTTGGCGACGACAAAGAGCGCGTCCTTGCCCGATCCCCGGGTCATCCGGCTGGTCCGAATCCAACCGGGAACCTCCCCGCGGCTGATCACCTTCGGCGCCTTGGGGTTCTGGACATCGACCACCAACACCACACCGCCCCGATAGGAGGTGGGGCGAAGGTCGGCACGGCTCCCGTAATAAGCCTGCCAGTTGTTCAGAAGAACATAGACCCGATCTTGGGCGGCATACATTTCGACCGGGGTCCCGGTGGTCGCCACCCGGCCCACAATCCGAGGATGGGCTGGATCTTCGAGCCCAATCAGCTGCAACCCGCGGTAGGCGTTGAGGTTCAACAGCGTACGGGATGCCGGCAACATGCGGTAGATATCGCCCTCTTCTACGGAGCGTTCTGGCGCCGCCGCATCCGCGTTCGATTCAAAGGCAGGTGCCGCCTGAGCACGTCCGTCTTCGGCCGCACCGGTGGCCACGGTGGCCGCGGCCTGACCTTGCTCCGCGTCCGCCGAAAAAAAGCTGCTTTGACCCAGCTCGGGGGTGGGCTGAGACCCCACCTTGTCCCCAAGGCCAAGGTCGTTTCCGTCCGGCTGGCAGGCAAAAAGCGTAAACGCGGCGGCACCCGCCAAGAATCCAGTGGTTTTGTTCATGAGCATGCTGGGCTCTCTATCAAGTCTAATGCCAAACCGAGCGGCCAGCTTTTCCGGGCTCTTCTCGCGCTCCGAGGCTCAAAAAAAAACCGTTCTGACCTGGAAGGCCTCAGAAAGCTGAGAGCGCCCAAGCGCACCAAGTTCAAAACTCTATGGCGGGGGGCTCGGGCAAGTCTCCGAAGACCCATTGGACGGGCCCGAGGGTTAGCCAGGGGACGTAGGTGATGAGGAGAACAGCCACGATCAGGACCACCAAAAAGGGCAAGGCCACCCGGTAGACGCGGGTGAGCGGCCGGTCGAACCGATAGGCCGACAAGAAAAGGTTCATGCCGACCGGAGGTGTCAAGAACCCGAGCTCAAGATTGGCCAAAAAGATAATGCCAAGGTGAATGGGATCGATGCCAAAGTGTTTTCCGATCGGCAAAATCAAAGGAACCACCACCAAAATCGCGCTGAAAATATCCATGACACAGCCCACAACCAAGAGCAGCAGATTGAGGACAATCAAAAATACGTATTTTGAGTGCACGGTGCCTTGCACCCACTCGAGCACGCGCTCCGGGACTTCGGCATCGACTTGATAGGCGGTAAACCCGAGCGCAACGCCCAAGATAATCAGCAGCCCACCAATGAGCGTGCCGCACTCTTTGCCCACGTGCCCAAGTTTTTGCCACGATAGCTCGCGATGGATCACGCCCTCGATAAACAAGGCGTAAATGGCGGTCAACGCGGCCGCTTCCACCAGGGTCGTCAGGCCCAAAAAGATCCCTCCCATCACCAAAATCGGAAGGAACAATTCCCATTTCGCTTCCCAAACGGCGGTCTGTGCATCCGACCACCTGAAGGGCACCCGTGGCTTGTCAATCTTGAGTCCCGCGCGAACCCCCAAAAAAGACACCGCCGCCACCAGCACGCAACCGGGCAAAATGCCCGCGATGAACATCTGGTCGATGGGGACATGGGCCACCACCCCGTAAAGAATCACGGGAAGCGAAGGCGGGAACAAAAGACCGATGCTTCCAGAAGCGGTCAGAAGGCCAAGGCTAAAATCTTCGTCGTAGGCCTCCTTCAAGAGAATCGGGTACAATAGGCCACCGAGCGCCAAAATGGTCACGCCGCTCGCGCCCGTGAAGGTGGCAAAAAAGGCACAGACCAGGGCGGTCATGATGGCCGTGCCACCCGGAAGCCAGCCGAAGAGCGCTCTAAAGACCCGAACCAGGCGCTGGGACGCGCCCGCCTCCGCCAACACATAGCCCGCAAGCGTGAACAAGGGGATCGTGGGCATCGTCGGTGCCTTCAGCTGACGAACGGTTTCGGCCGCAACCGCGGCAATCGGTTCCTCCGCGGCCCAAAACAGAGCGAGGGCGGCCCCTCCAAGCGCCACATACATAGGCGCACCCAAGAGCGTGGCCGCCAATATGATGCCCAAAAAAGGCCACAGCACCGCTTCCCCAAGCTCGGGTTCCGAAAAATAGAGCCACAGAGAAAAACCCAGCAAAAAAGCGTACGCAAGCAGTCGGAGGGCGCGCCCTTCAAACTTCACCCAAACCAACCGGAAAGCGATCAGCCCGTAACCGAAGGGCATGGCCACCTGAGGAACCCACACCGGAATACCGAAGGGCAGTACCTCGGTCGAAAAACGCTCGGCCTGCAGCGTCACCCACGACCCGTACGCAAGGACCAACGTGACCTGGCCCGTCACCAACGCGGCAAAACGGGTGGCCCAACGCCGCGCCCGACCCTTGAGAAGGCCTACGCCCGTGGACAAAGACAGATGGCGATCGTCTCGCGTCGCCAGCAAGCCACCCGAAAAGCCGATCCATAGGGTGAGTACAGAGACAAACTGGACGGCACCCGGAACACGAATGCCCGTCGGGCGGAGGATGACCTCGAACGCGGGCAAGCAAGCCATGACCAGAAAAAAGCCGGTGGTGATGGCATCTTCGGCCCGCGCCGCTTTGTTCCATAATGAACCAGAACTCTTGAGGGGTGCGCTCGAGCCCGATGCGGGCATTGCGGTTTTTGCGGGCGCCCCGTCGCGCTCCCCGTCCGTCACTTCTGTTTCTTTTCTCGATACGCCTTTGCCAAAGCCTGGACCTCATCAAAAAAGGCCGCCGGCACAACCTTGCCGCGAATTGTCGGATACGCCTTTTCCGCAGCCGCCCTCCACGCCACAAGCTCCTTGGGGGTGGGTGAGTAGACTGAGAGCCCGCGCGCCTTCATCGCCTTGATGGCGCTGTCTCCGAGGCGTCTGACCTCCGCCTTGGTGCGATCGCCTTCTTCGAGGGAAATCTCGAGCAAGCGCTTTTGCATTTCGGGCTTCAGTTTGTTCCATCGCTTCTTGCTGACGATGGTCGCGCCGTTAAGGGGGGTCCAATTGACCTTGACCATGTGCTTGGCGACACCGAACCATTGAGAGGTCAGCGCGTACAACGGGGTTGTGCTCAAGCAGTCTATAAGCCCCGTCTGCAGGCCTGACAAGACGTCGGTTGCGGACATAGGTACCGGGAGAAAATCGCCTGCTTTCCACGCTTTTTCCGATTCCGGGTCCCCGGCCCAAGTAAAAAGCTTCAGTTTTCGAAAGTCCTGCGGAGTCCGGGCCGGGACCTTGGAAAAAAAGTGCGCCCAGCCTGCGTCACCCCAATTCAAAACCACAAAGCCCGCGTTCTCGAGCTCACGGGCTATCTTGGGCGCAATGTTCTTCCGAACATGGTCAAGCTCCTCGTAGGAACGGATCAGCATCGGAACCTGCAGGGACACGCTGCTTCGGGTCACGAGCCCCAGGCCGAGTCCGGTCACCGTGGCGGCGTGCAGCTGGCCAATCCGGATCTTTCGAACCATGTCGCCCTCGTCTCCGACCACACCCCCAGGATAGATCTTGAGCGCAACCTTTCCCCCCGATGCTTCCTTCCACCGCTGACCGATTCGCTTGATGCTGTTGTACCAAGGAGATCCTTCGGGCGCGAGGGTTCCAAGTTTGATCCGAACCTTCTTGGCCTCTGCACGCTCTGCCCCAAAAAACAGCGCGCACACCATCGCACCCACGAGGACCCGTCGGGCTCGGTGGCCCATTTGTGTATTGGTCATCATCTTCAAAGCCTCTTTCTCTGCATGTCGTCGGTTGGACGTTCCAAAGGGGCCACATCTTCAAGGAACAAATCTTCGGACATCGCCTGCAGCCGTGCCGCACGCCGCTGCATCACAATGTTCTCCAAGCGCGATTCGGGATGGGCATCGGGGTCGATGGCCAACGCACGGCCGAGAAGGTCATGAAACTCCTTCGCGTTCTGCTCCTTCACACACACCCGTTCTGCCAACGAGACAAAGGAGCCCGCCTTCGTCCCCTGGGCAAGCTCCACCGCCCGCTCAAAATGTGCCCGGGCCCGCTTGGGACTCCCCCCCGGAAAAGAAGCCTCCAAGGAAAGCAGCAAATCGTGAACCGCTCCGTCGCCCCAGCTTTCGTTCAACGCCAGGGCGCGGCGCGCCATGGGGAACAAAAGCGGGTAGTCAGCAAGAAGCTCGGGATCGTTTTTCGCCGTGCCAATGGCCAAGGCCCAAGAGGCCGTCATCCAGTACAACAGAGCAACGTCCTCCTGCGTGAGGGCAGCGAGCGTACCGGGTTCGTCTTCTTGAAGACGCTCCAAAAATTGCGGATGCCGAAGCTCAAGGCCTCGAAGGGCATAGCCCCGCGCGCGAAGGTAAAGACGTTGCGCGCGCCGTTCAAGGCGAAGGGCAGCGTCAATGTCATCCTCCGAAAGACGGTGGGCATCCTCCGCCACAAAGGCAAACCCATACTGGGTAAAGCCAGAAGCAAGTGCAATCAAAAGGCCCTGATGATCCGGTGTTTTTTGGAGCACGGCTTCCATCGTTTTGAGGGCAAAAGGAACCGCCTCACGGACCAGCTCTGGATCATCGTCGGTCGCATACGTCGAGCCCGAACCCGCCATCGCATCAGCCAGGGCCCCCGTCGCCAACGACGACACACAACCCGTCAAACACACCGAAGCCCATCCGAGGAAACCCAAGGCGCCGCCTGCCGCCCAAGGCGCCAGCCTGGGCGACCCCCCGTGCGAAGCTGGGCGCTGGGTTCGAGACAGGTTTTGGGCGTTCGCCTTCACCTCGGGCCCCACAGCCAAGGAAACTAAGACCGACCCAACACCGCGTCAACACTCGAGCTCCGAAGTAGGCTTGAGCGCGCCTCAAGACCAAGAGTAGTACGCGTGAAAATGATGAAGGGGACCGCGACCGTGTCCCAGCCCGGTCAAAAAAGCCGAAGCTTCGAGCGATCGACGAACATAGCGGTGCGCATGAGACACCGCTTCCGCCAAAGCCTCGCCCCGCGCCAAATACGCGGCGATGGCAGACGCGTAGGTGCACCCCGTCCCATGTCCACCTACCCCGGTGATGCGGGCCCCCTCAAAGCACCTGGGGGCGGAGCCACGGGCGACCAGTACATCGGTTGGATCTGCGTCAAGGTGCCCGCCCTTGACCAAGGCCGCCCGCGTCCCGAAAGCAGCCAACAAGCACTTCCCGGCCTCCACCATGTCGGAGACGTCCCGAGGTCGCTGTCCGAGGATCGCTTCGGTCTCATCGAGATTCGGGGTGACGAGGGTGGCCAGGGGGAACAGCTGCGCTACGCTCTCGGTGAAGGCGCTTTGGTCCACCAAATCCGATCCGGTGCTGGCACGACGAACAGGGTCGACCACCAAAGGCACGGAAAAGTCCCGAGCAAAAGCGGCCACAACCGCAACATGACTGGACTCGGGCAACATTCCAATCTTGACCGCCCCCACCCGAAAATCGGCAAAGAGCGTCTCGAGCTGCAAAGCGAGCGCCTCAGCCGGCACGGGGAAAAGACCTCGAAGCTCGGCCGTGGACTGCGCGGTCACCGCAGTCACCGCTGAGAGCCCAAAAACCTGAAGGGCCGCAAAGGTTTTAAGATCCGCTTGAATCCCCGCGCCACACCCGGAATCACTGCCCGCGATGGTCAAGGCCACAGGGGGCCCGCCTTCATGGCCGGCTGGCGACATCCTCAACCTCAATCGCAGGGTAACAGCGTGCCATGATCCCCATGAGTTTCTCCCAGGCATTCGGATCCACCACCGTCACCATGAGAACGATGACACCCCGTTTTTCAACCATCACCATCTCGCCCACCTCTTTGCCCGTAATCACAAAACGGGTCGCGCGCTCACCGAGGTCCGTGCGAACACCAGGCAGAGACAGCGCCATGGGGGGCGAAGGCGCGGCTGAGGGATGTCTGTTTTTCAAAGCCTTCAGGTACGGCGTCAGTTGGCTCGGATGGAGCGCCGCAGCGATCAACATCATGCCTTCGCCCTCGGGCCCAAAGAGCCGAAGCGACCGGCCGTCGGACTGAAGCTCTCCCGTCCATCCCTCCGGGTGGGCCACCCGGACCCGTTTGTGAATCCCCGGCGCCCCAGAACCTTCCTGGGTCCGCAACGTCAAGGCCTTGAGGACCAACGCCGGACGCGCCGGTTGACCCGAAGCCGGCACCGCCCCCACGACCACCGCCATGCCCAGCAGCACCGTTCCCCAGTCCATCGGTATTCATCCATCATGGTTTTCACCGCCTGTCCACCACAGCAAACCCTGGGTTTTCGGGCGCAACCATTGTAAGGACGCCAGCGTGACGACCCTCAAGGAAATCCTCTGTGCCCCCGACAACCGCTCCGGGGTTGTTCAAGACACCGAACGCCTGGTGGACAGCGAAGTCCGATCGAAGGGCGGTCTCTCCGGCGTCGCCATCAAGGCTGGTTACAAAGCGGTTCAAGCCGTTAAGCCCACTTTGGTGCGGGACATCGTTGATCACCTGCTCGAGCGCTTCGTCGACCAACTCGAGCCTTTCTACGGCGACTGGGTACAAAACGGAAAAAACCCTGCGTTCGAGCGCTTTCTCGATGGGCGTGCGCGGGAGGTCGCCAACGCGCTCCTCCGGGTCACCGACGACAAGGCGCAAAGCTCAGACCACCGTACCCTCAAAAAGACCTACAGCAAGCTTCGGCCCCAAGGAGAGAAAAACGTCATGGCGGCGGTCCCCGGACTCGCCCGGATGCTCGGCCGCTACGTCAACTGAATGCGCGGCAACTGAGGCTACGCGCCTAGAATGCCGACACCGGTCAAAGCCAAGTGAACCGCTGCGAAATTCCCTCGGCTCACTTGCTTGGCATACACATGGACCATATGAGGTGCGGGTGAGCCGAGGGTCACGGGTGGGCCGAATTCACTTCGGACCGGGACCCGTAAGGCCGAATGGGCGGTGACTGAAGCTACGCGCGTAGAATGCCGACACGGGTACAAGCGAAGTGAGCCGGTACACTACGTCCAAAGGCCCACCACGCACGCCGTCAAAAAAGCCGCAAGGCTTCCTCCCACCATCGCCTTGAATCCGAGCCGGGCAAGATCCCTTTGGCGCGCGGGCGCCAGTGTTCCGATGCCACCGATCTGAATCGCGATGGAACTGAAGTTCGCAAAACCGCACAAAGCGTAGGTCGCGATGACCATGGAGCGCCGATGCACCAGCGTTCCCGAAAGCTCGTGCAACCGAAGGTAGGCATAGAATTCGTTAAGAACCGTTTTCACGCCCAAGAGACTGCCAATCACCGGCGCATCCTCCCAAGGAACACCCATGCACCACGCCACCGGCGCCAAAAAAAGCCCCAAAACCCGCTCTAGGCTCCACGCTTGGCCCAAGCCCAAAAGCCCCGAGACCCAAGCCAACCCACCATTGAAAAGAGCGATGAGCGCCACAAACGAAAGAAGCATCGCCCCCACGTTGAGCGCCAACTTGAGCCCAATCGCTGAACCCTTGGCAGCGGCGTCGACCACATTGGTGGCCTCGGACCAAACACCGAGATCCACACCGCCATAGGTCTTTGCACATTTCGGATCCGGCTCCGGAACCATGATCTTCGCCACCACGAGGGCGGCGGGCGCACTCATCAACGAGGCCGACAACAGATGCCCCGCGATCCCTGGAAACACCTGGTGAAGCATGCCCACGTACGCGACCATCACCCCCCCCGCCACCGTCGCAAAACCACCGGTCATCACCGCCATAAGCTCGCTTTCGGTCAGGTCCTCAATGAATGGACGTATCAGCAGCGGCGCTTCGGTCTGCCCGACAAAGATATTGCCGGCGGCTGAAAAACTCTCAGCGCCGCTGGTACCCATCGTTCGGTGCATGGCCCACGCCATCAAGCGGATCAAACGCGGCATGACGCCGAGGTGGTAGAGCACGCCCATCAGGGCCGAAAAAAAAATGAGCGTGGGCAACACCCCAAACGCAAACGTGGCGCCGACCGGCGCAAAACGCCAAGGGGGCGCGCCCGGGACCTCGACTTCGCCCATTTTCGCGGCCTCCATCCAGGCGGCCTCAGCCCCCGCTTCCGGAGGCGGGAGCGTCGAGGGCCCCACCGGAAGATTTCTGGAAACCGCCAAACGGCCAAACAGAAACTCAGCGCCCTTGTTGCTGCAATCCAACACCGCCATGACCGCGCCGTTGAAGCCTGAAAACAATGCAGACGCCGCCGGGAGTTGGACAACGAGCCCCAGGAACAACTGAAGCGACAAACCCGCAACAACCACTCTCCGATTGATGTGCTTTCGGTTCGAGGACCAAAGCCAGGCGACTCCGAGGAACACGACAATCCCAAACGCGCTTTGAAGCCGACCGCCCCAGTCGGGCAAAACCCCGTCGCTGGGTGACCCGCTGAAGTCCGGGGGCGTGCCCCAAGCGGTCCCCAACCCCGCGACGGTGTACACCAACGCCACGAACCACCCCGTCTTGAGAAGCCGGCGAAGCTTTCGTGCACCCTTGTTCAGCACATCGCCCCTACTTTCGCATCGAACGTAACCCGGAGGAGGCCTGGGGCACCCGCTTGGCCTCCAACATCGCGCGCTTGAGCGCTTTCATGGCCTGAACGACGGGTGCCTTCTGGGAAGCACCGTCCGGAGCGAACCGCCACTCGTGGTAGAGCGCGACACACGTGCGGGCTTGTTCTTGGGCGCCGGGCGGCACCCGTTTCAAAAGGCCTTCTAAGCTCACGTTTTCTCCCTCTTGGGCGCCGAGAATCTGCCGGAGCCGTTTTCCGAGGATCTCAGGCCGTCGCGGCCAAAGCAAAAAAGCAAGCACCAGCGCCCCCAAAAGCACGAGAGCCGCCACCACGCCTATGCTCCGTCCACCCATGAGGCTCCGCTCGGGCGAAGCGGCCGCGTCCTGACCGAACCAGCGGACCCACCGCGGGAGCGGATGCCAGACGGCCGAGGCGGCCCGTCAGCGAAGCCATCAGACGCTTGCGTGAAGACTCGTCAAAATCGATGACCTTCGCAAACCAGAAGGCTTCTATCGCGTCCTTCATGTCGCGAAGCCATGCCAAGGCGACCGAGCTCAAGCGACGACGAGACCGGCGCCCTGCAGGCGTTGCGTCCACGAAACGCCAACCCTTCCCATCACGCACCTCAACCCAAGCGTGGGCATCTTCATGGGTGAACTCGACGTAACCACCCAGCTCATTCCACCACCCGCCGTAGTAGCCCGTCGCCACGCGCGCAGGCACTCCGCCCATCCGCAAAAGGACCGCCACCGCGCTCGCATAAAGCTCACAATGCCCTTGCTTGGCTTCAAAGAGAAAACGAACCAATGGATCTTTGGACGTCCCAGGCAACGTAGCAAGGCTGTACTCAAAGCCGCGGGCAAAGTATCTGAGGACCGCGTCCGTCTTCTCACGTGCGGTCTCTTTGCCTTCAAACAGCGTTTCGGCCAGGTCTTTGACCCGTGGATCCAGCTCTGGAAGCGCCAGCATCCGTTCTTCGAAGCTCTTGCGAAAAGCCACCGGCAGCGATTGGATGTCCACCGGTTCATCAAGATACACCTTGTAGCTCAAACGGGCGTTCGGCCACGACCCGTGATGAATCCATGAACCACTGAAATTCCGACGCAAAGCCGGTTTGTTCAAATTGGAGGGCCGGGTCCGGCCGATGGCTGCCACCGGATGCGGCTGGTGGCGACGTACGATGCGCTCCATCGTGACCCGTACCGTGGATGCGCTTTCGCCGGCCCTCCAAAGGGGACTGGCGTCTGCGGGTTCATTTTTTGCCGCAAAGACCGGGAACGCAGTCTGTTTCGCTTCCCCTTTCCAGCTGCGGCCATCGAAGCTATCGAGCACATAGTAGCGTGCGTAGAGCCCGATCACGGCCGCACCAGGTGCGCCCGGCGCCGGTTCGACCCGCAGCACCGAGCGTGCTCCGCCCCGCTGCGAAATACCACCCGTTTCCATCTTCATACTGTTGGCAGCCCCGGGAAGGGCCATGAAATAGCCAGGCCTCAAGAACTGCCCAAAACGATGCCGAGGGAGCGCACACACCGCGAGGTACCCGAACAACGTCAAAAGAAGCCCACCGACGGCGATGAGGCTCAAGACTGGGGGGACAGGCCTCTTCGCAAGAATGTCGGTCCTCGACAAACCGCCCCGGTCTGAAGCCGAAGACTCGCCCAATCCGATCATCATGGATGCAAAAAGAGCCCACAGCATACTGGGCACAAAAATCACGGTTATCAGACCAAAAAGCACGCCCGGGGTGATGACTGTAGCCGCAGCCAGGAGACCTGCAGAGGCTCCCAGAATCAGAAGATCGTCCCGGTGCCCAAGCCGCAGCGCAAAACGATTGAAGATCCCCAGCATCACGATGCCAAGGCCTGCATCGATCCGCGAGGAAGGCAGGCTCGCAAGTGCGAAGACAAAGCCCGCCACCGTCAAACCGTGGACAACGCGGGTACGCGCTCGGCTTCGGCGCACATCAAGGAGCTGCCCGGAAGTCACAAACAAAGCGAGCACCAAAACCGCACCCGAAACGGTGAGCTGCATCGATCCACTCATCACCCCGAGGGCCCCAAGAGAGGCCGTCGCCATCAACGTGTAGCGATGAAGACGGCCCAGGTTCAGGCCGACAGAAATCACTTTTGGTCTCCTACGAGCGCGATCTCACCGTCTCCTTCAACGACCGCGCCCACGCGTGCGGCAAAATGAACCCCCTTCGGCATCAACCAAAAAACGCCCTCGGGATTCTTCACATCAACATGATCAACGGGCTCTAACAACGCGAGAATATCCAGCATACGCTCAGTCGAGGTCTCGTCGGGGAAAAAGCGGCCGTCTAGGGTCACCAGGCCGACGGCATAGCCTCGCGTCACCCACTCCGTCAGGGTGGCCGAAGCCACCTCCAAAGTTCGTTCAAAAGCCTCATCGTCGCCACCCAGCTGGTTCACCACTCCAAGCCAAGCCATCGGGCGCTCCACCCCAGCCGTCTCGAGCACAACCTCCTTGCCAAGGGCCAAAGAACGGAGGCCATGAACCCGAAGGAGCGAGTCTCGGTCCTCCCGTTCACGAAGGCCATAGACTTCTACGCCAGCGCCCCTGGTCACCGCATTGTCTCCGTCGGGGGCAACACCCCGAGGGTCAACCAATGCCTCAGGAACGGGAACGCGCCGGGGGCGAACAAGGATATCGACGTCCGCATCAATGTCCCGAGATTTGTTGAGAAGCGCAAACGGAAACTGGGTAATCAACTCGCATGGCAGCAGCTTTGCCTTGCCCCGATATTCGAAGGTGCGCTCACCCACCCTCATCACACGCTCCTTATCCAAAACAGCGAGGGTTACATCGAGTTTTCCGCCATCTTGTGGGCCTGCCGCGAAGCGAAGAAGCGACAAGCCCTTGGGTCGTTCACGGATCCGAAGGCCGTATGCAGGACGAAAGTCTCGTTTTGTCGGTCGTGAAAACTCCACGACGAGTCGTGTCGGTTCACCGCGATATGTCGCCGATGAGCTTTTTACCGAGACTTGAACCCCTCGAAGATTGCGTTCAGAGAGGACGCCCGAAAGCACAATGGATCCGAGCGCTGCGCCGAGGAGAATAAACAGAAGGTTGTTCGTGGATGAAATCGCAGCCACACCGAGGACGATGGGTGTGGCCAACGCAAAGAGTCCCGCCCGCGTGGGAATCGCCCTGCGGGGCGGATGCAAAATCCGCTGGATAAAGCCCACAGCTACACCGGGATCGGAACCTGAGCGACGATCTCATGCACAATGGCTTCACTCTCTTCTCGCGTCGGCCGATCGTTGCCTCTGAGGAGCACACGATGCGCACAAACGGGGACCGCCAGCGCATGAACGTCGTCCGGGGTGACAAACCTGCGACCGTCCAAGAGCGCACGCGCTCGGGTCGCCCGCGCATAGGCGAGCGCGCCGCGGGTAGAAATTCCGGTAGACAGGACACTCGATACCCGGGTGGCCGCGACAATTTGTTGAAGATAGGTCGCCACTGCCTCGCTGATGGCCACCACGTCCACCGCTTGGAACAGCTGGAGCAACATGTCTTTTTCAAACACCGGTTCCAAAGACGCCAAGTCCCGGTGCACCCCGCTTTGCTCCCGTGGCCTACCCATCAGGAGAGAACGTTCGATCTCATCGGAGGGATAGCCGAGACCCGTTCGGAACAGAAAACGATCCATTTGGGACTGAGGAACGACGTAGACCCCGTGGTGTTCGGTCGGATTTTGCGTTGCGATCACAAAAAAAGGATCTGGAAGCCGGTGGGTCACGCCATCGACGGAGATGGAGCGCTCGGCCATCGCCTCAAGAAGACCGCTTTGGGTTCGCGGGGTTGCCCGGTTGAGCTCATCGGCGAGCACGACGTTGGCAAAAACCGGACCAGGCCGAAATGACAACTGCCCAGTCTCGCGGTCAACAATCTGTCCTCCCACGATGTCCGCCGGCAAAAGATCGGAGGTCAACTGAACCCGGTTAAAGGTTCCGCCGATGACCCCAGCCACAGCCCGCGCCAGGGTGGTCTTCCCCACGCCGGGCACATCTTCGAGCAGGACGTGGCCCTGGGCGAGGAAGCCGATCATGGTGAGCTCAATGACCTCCTCCTTCCCACGGACGACCTGACTGATTCGCCGAACGGCCGTTTCCAGGGCAAGGCTGCGGACTTCGTGAACTTCGGTATCGAGAAGCGAGTGCCTCATGAATTTTCCTCGCCCTCGTGGAGCGCGTGGGTCCCTCATAGTGACACGAGTCGAGACCCAACTGTTACCCGCCTGGGTTTTCAGTGCCCAAGGTTGCGATCGGCACCCCTTGACCGTTCGGGTGCGATGCCAGCCTACATGGGCCCGCCCTTGCCCGCTCTGTTTGGAAGCAAAAAGATCAAATCTTTCATGGATCTACGGCACCACAGCGCATCGGCTCGACCCACCTGAAGGATGGGCCCCATTGGCGCTGTCAATATAGGCTGACCACGTCAACACCGCGGCAAAGCCCCGATCCGCGCGAAGACCGTTTGACCACTTGGGGGCACAGACCTTTTAATAGAGGTTAGGCCTATAAGGGCGTTCATGGTGCGAGACCGAGTCGAATTCCGAGCTTCGTGGCTCATCCGCTTTGCAGTGCTGTTGGCGCTCTTGGTGTGGGTCACCATCGGACTGGCGGCCGCCATCGCCGATGCCCTGCCCAACTATGTGTTTGCATCCATTGCGTTTTTTGTTCTCTTTTTCATGATCTTCGTCGCCTACTACTGGAACATGGCCTACGTGGTCGATGAGTATGGAGTCACGTACCGGGGAGCCACAGACTTCGAACACTTCCCCTGGGAAGACATCATCCACATCCGTACATCCGACATCCCACTGGGCGGTTACTACGTCACGACCCGCCGAGGAGGCTTTGTGTTGAGCGGATTTATTCACGGGCACGAAAAGCTCCGAGAACTCATCGTCGCCCGGGCCGAACTTCTGCCCTATCGACGGGCCTCAGGCCTCAGCTGATTTATTCGGCTTGAAGGCCCCGGCTCAGGTCCATTCGGCCCCACCCGTCGCCCTCAGCTCACCCGCATGCGAGCTGGCCGGCCCGCATATCACGAAGATGCGCCGAGGGATCAGTCCCCCTTCGCCCGGGCCGCATCTTGCATCTTGGCCACTTCCTCGCGCAAATTGTCTTGCTTCTTTTCGATTCCTTCACCGAGCACAAAACGGGCAAAACGACGGATTCGGACGTTCTCGCCGGTCTTTTGGACCACCTGCGCCCGCAAGTCCTCGATCGACATTTTGTTTTCTTTCACCCAAGGCTGCTCCATAAGGCACACTTCGCCGTACCATTTGTCGAGCTTGCCCTGGACGATCTTGTCCACGATGTTCTCTGGTTTGCCTTGCTCCAAGACCTGAGCCCGGTACACCTCGCGCTCTCGCGCGATTTCTTCAGCGGGAACATCTTCACGGCTAAGGTAGAGCGGATTGGCTGCGGCCACCTGCATGGCGATTTCCTTGACGAAGACCTGAAAATCTTCCCCCTTGGCCACAAAGTCGGACTCCGAATTGATTTCGACCAGGACCCCCATCTTGCCGCCCATATGAATGTAGCTGCCGATGGCGCCCTCTGCGGCCACGCGGCCTGCCTTCTTGGAGACTTCGGATAGCCCTTTCTTTCGGAGCCACTCGGCCGCTTTGTCCTCATCTCCGTCACACTCGATCAATGCTTTTTTGCAATCCATCATCCCAGCGTGGGTGCGATCTCGAAGCGATTTAACTGATTTCGCTGAAACACTTGCCATGATTATTTCCTTGTTTTGCTTGTAAAAACGCCACAGGGCCGAGGGCGACGTCAGCCGATCACAGGCCTGGGCACGGATTCGCTGGCGCTGGCCTTTTCTTCAGTGGAAGGCTTAACCCCCGGCTCCGCCGACCCACTGGGCGGCGTAGGACGGGCCACATGCTCAACCTCGGGCCCCGGCGGTGCATCCTCTGCGGGCTTCTTCGGCGCAATGTGCTGTGGTCCTTGCCCGGCTAAGTTCTCTTGATACTTCGCCGAACCCTCCGCGCACGCATCGGAGATGTTGGCCGTGAACAGCCGTATCGACCGGATCGCGTCGTCGTTGCCGGGAATCACATAATCGATAAGGTCTGGGTCACAGTTGGTGTCGACGATGGCCACCACGGGAATCTGAAGCCGATTCGCTTCGGCCACCGCAATATGCTCCTTTTTGGGATCCACGATAAAAACCGCGCCGGGCAGTTTTCCCATGTCCTTGATTCCACCCAAAGAGCGTTCGAGCTTGCCGCGCTCCCGGTTGAGCCTCAGCACCTCTTTTTTGAGAAGCTTCTCGAACGTTCCGTCGGTTTCCATCCGTTCAATGGTCCGGAGGCGCTCAATCGAAGCCTTGACTGTTTTGAAATTCGTCAACGTACCACCGAGCCATCGGTTGTTGACGTAGAACATGCCGGCGCGTTTCGCCTCGTCTGCGATCACGTCCTGCGCCTGACGTTTGGTCCCGACAAAAAGGACTTTCTCTCCGTGAGAGGCAATGTCGACGATGAAATCGTATGCCCTTCGCCACTGCACCACCGTTTGCTGCAAATCGATGATGTAGATCCCGTTTCGGGCTCCGAAAATGTATGGTTTCATTTTCGGGTTCCAGCGCTTGGTCTGATGCCCAAAATGGACACCTGCTTCAAGCATCTGCTTCATCGTAACCGTTGACATTCCTTACCTCTCGAGATCCATGGGGTTGTCCGCCGCCGGCCGACCGAAACGTGCTTGAAGCCAAGGTCCAAAACCCCTCAGCACCCCGCGCACTGCGGCCCGCGTGTGTTCTCTTCCGCCGCGCTGGGCAAACCGCCCCGCGCGTCGTGAAGGGCGCCCTGGTAGCATGCGGCTTCCGAGCGCGCAAGAGATTGTGACCAGTTCTCCCTGCCAAACTCAAGTGCTTAAGCACCGATCGTGCGCCCGCTCACGCAATAAAAACCAAAGGAGGGCCGCGGGCAGAAGCAACCTCACGCGAAACAACTAAGGGTGAACGTGTAGACCCTTAGATTCATGCCGGTCGAAGGCGTCTGCAGTCACTTTTTCGGTGACTGCACGACCCAAGGCGACGAGGCCGTTGCGAAAACATGGATCCGCGTCAGGAATCACGGTCCATGCGGCTCCAACACCCTGTTCTTCAAGCTGATTTTCTACTTCTGGTCGTCGAAGGCCAGAGGGGCGCACCAGATGCCACGCGCTGGGATGATCGCGCATGTCGGGTAAATCAGGGGGTGCGATCAGGACCAAGGGCGAGATGCGATGGCGCCGTGCGAGCTCCACCAGAGGCCCGGCCCCAGCGCCCACCCCAACTCCGGCAAGCCGGCCTCGGGGCTCGCCAAGGGTCTCGAGCAGGTGCAGACGAGCGACGTCGAGATCGAGCCCCATCGACGCCCTCCCCTCAAAGATTCCGGGGCTACCCCCTACCCCGCGATAGTTGAATCGAAGCGTCGGTCGCCCCTGCTGGGTCAGTGACCAGGCGATTTCGGCCACGCTCGGGCTCTCCATATGCCCGTCATCGGGATCAGGGGGTGCGATCAGCACCCCGGGTCGCCCCGGACCCCGGTGGTAGAGACCATCGAGCAGAATCTGGGCCCCGTGAATCACCACCGCCCGCTCCAAGTACTCACCGCGGCGGACCATCCAGACACCGTACCCGGGTTCGGAGAGAAGGTCACCAAGCCTTTTCTTCCGTTGAAAAGCCCAAGGAGACATGGGAGGGTCATGCCCCATGATGAGCCGATGGCACCTGCAAGGGGTGCGCCGATTCACATCGTTGCTGGCGCTGTCCATCCTCTGGACGGCTCCCCAGGCTTATGCCGAGGAACCGCCCTCCTCCGAACCGACGGTCCCGCCACCGATTCCGACGCCCTCAAAGACTGGCGAAAAGGCTGCGGGCGCGGGCGCGGGTGCCACCAGCGAGGTTGCGCGGCTGCGCGCGGAGGCGGCGCGCGCCTACTACAAGGCGGGCAAGTACGTTCTCGCTCTGGAAGAGTTCAAAAAGGCCCACGAGATCTCCCCGACCGCCGGACTGACTTACAACATCGGTCGATGCCATGAGCGCCTCTCGCAATGGAAAGAAGCCATCACCTGGTACGAGGCCTATGTGAAGCTCGAGACCAACCCGCGAGACAAAGCGGAAGCCCTCGACAAAATCGAACTGCTCAAAAGCAAGCTGGGCCAAGACGACAACACCCCCGAAGGCCGCTATCGCGCCCGGATGAAGGCGGGACGCGACGCCTACGGGAAGGGCGATTACGAGGGTGCCATCGAAGAATTCAAGGCGGCGTTCGACATCAAAGCTTCCCAGGCAGCCCTGTTCAACATCGCCAAAAGTTACGAAAAAATGGGTCGTTACGAAGAAGCCATCGATCACTACACCCAGTATTTGGACCTCGATCCCAACGCGAGCGACCGTGCTGATGTCGAAAACACCATCAAGCGCCTGAAGCGCTCCATCAAGTCTCGCTTTCAAGAGCTCTCCATCGCTTCCGACCCTCCGGGGGCGGACATTTACGTCGACGACCGAAACTCCGGTATCCAAGGCCAGACCAATTTCCGTCTCAAACTTCCTCCGGGGCCTCACACCGTTTTTTTGGACCTCAACGGCTACGAACCCGTGAAACGGGCATTTGTCATGCCTGACGACAAACCCCTGGCCTTGGATTTCAAGATGAAAGAACTCGAGAACGTGGGGCATGTGCTGATCAACGTCGATCGGCCGGGCGCCCGCATCTTCATCGATGGCGCCATCGTCGGGCTCTCGCCCTATACGCAGAAGAAGGCTCTTGAGGCCGGGCCCCACCAGATCACCGTGGAGCTTGCGGGACACGATCGGTACTCCCAGAACTTCACCGTCGAGCGCGATCAAACGCTCACCCTCGAGGCCAACTTGAAAAAGTACGAGCCTCCAGTTCAGGACTCCACCCTTTCGTCCTGGGGGCGGAACCTGATCCTTATTGGGATCATCGGTGGTGGTTTGGGGTTCGGCGTCCCCTACGCTTTTGACAAGCTCAGCGACAGTCGGTCTCGCTTTGAACAGCTGGGTCCTGAGACCATAGGGGCTGGGCTCTATAAGGGCCCCGTCGAAGAAGGGGATGCGACGTTCAGAAAGGACGGGCAGCTGGACACCCTCCAAACCATCCAGTTCTGGTCAATCATCGGGGGCAGCGTTTTTGTTGCGGCAGGCCTGGGCTTCTACATTTACAAGTGGGCCCGCACCGTTCCGCCCCCGCCCGCCACTGCGGGGTGGACTCCGAAACGTGACGCACCCATGGTGCGGATTACCGGTCTCGGCTTCGCCCCCACCCCAAACGGCCCCCGCCTGGGTCTTTCCGGGAGTTTCTAGTCATGCTCAGGACCCCAGCACCCGCCCTCGTCTTGGCACTCGTACTCGCAAGCTGTGTGGAAGGCCGAGAGTCTCCGCCCCTCACCGATCAGGCGACCGTCGCCTACGCCGGCCGAATCTACCTGGTCGACGACAGCCGGGACCGCCAAAGCGTATCGGATTGCACGCTGCTCACCAGCGTGGCCGGCACCCCCAATGCTACGACCGTATTCCTGGCCGATGGCTCGACCTTGAGTTCGTCGCTCATGGGCATGCCTCACAACTGCTTCGTGAAGGTCACCCCCAAAACCCTTCCGGTCGATCGGGTTGAGGTGAGCAACGAGCTTTTCCAGCTGTGTATAGACTCTGGCGCTTGCGAACGGCCCGATCCATCCAAAGCTTCGAAAAGCCAGGTCTGTCAAAGCGATGGGGCCTTCGATCAGTGCCCGGTGGTGGAGGCCACATTGGAGCAGGCCGGCGCGTTCTGTGATTGGATTGGCCGTCGGCTCCCCACCTCGATGGAGCAGATTCTGATTCGACAGGTTGGAGGCCGCACCAAGGCCGCGCACCGCACCGCCGGCCTGACGCAATGCCCCACAGAAGCGGGACGGACCGACGACGATGGCAATGAACTTTGCCCCCTCGACATTCCCGTCCTTCCCAATAGCGCGCCGGGCGTCGCCAACCCGAATCGCCCGGCCTCCTGCGACGACGCGGTCCTCGGAAACATCTGCGGTACGCCTCCGAGACCCCACAGCGGAACGGGGGACGGCACCGCGGGCGGCGCCGCGCTGGACAAGGTGACCACCAGCGATGGCGATATTTTTGACCTCATCGGCAACGTCAGCGAGTGGTCGTCAGACCAATTTCCCGCCGATCGCGGCCGAGGGTCCCTGGACACCCTCCCCTGGTTCTGTACGCGCCCCTTGGCGCGCGGCACCGACGTCTGCCCGTCGGGCAGCACATGTATTTACGGCCAGTACCAATTCAACGGTGTCTTTAGAACCGACTGGCCCGTATGCATCACGACCGACACCGGCCGGTTCAGCGGAACCGTAGGCGCCTTAGCCGGCGGGAGCTGGCGCGACACCAACATCGATTCGAACGCACACATTGGTACCTTTAGTCGCCGCACCGAAAGTCAGCCCAATCTCGTGAGCGACACGAAGCTCTCTCAGGAGTTTGGCTTTCGCTGTGTGGACGACCGCACCGTCAATGCAGACGGAACCATTCCCGAATTCACCAATCGCCTGGAGCTCCTCCCCTAGCCAGAATTTGTCGGGTCATGGAAACGATTCAAATGTCCCATTCGCAGTCTCGGATGCGCTTCAAAATTTAGGGTTGGGTGTGCCCATCTGGCTATTTGAGGTCCCCAACGCGTTCATTGAGGGGATCGGCGGAGGGGCGCTCGGGCGCCGGGCGTGCCTTGGGGCGTCGCTTTTTGACCTTCTTTGCGGTCACCTTCGGCTGGTTGATCGGTTTCATTCGGACTGAGATCGTCTGATCGCGGGTTGAGGCGCCGATGGCGCTGACCTCCTCGAACCCTTGGCGGCGGAACACAAACTGGTGAATGCCATCGTCGCGCGCGAAATCCTTGCTGAACGGCGTGAATCCTTGCTGTCGACCATCGAGGGTGACCTCTGCCCCCGAGGGATGAGATGCGAAACGAAACGTAACCTTCCGAAGTTTTTCGCTCGTCGCCGCACGCTCCTTTTTGACCGGACGTCTCTGCCGTGTAGGCACCGTCCCCTGCGCTTTCGGCCGCGACGGCGGATCCGGTTGTGGCTCGGCCACCGCCTCCGACGGTTCTGCAACCTCAGAAGGCTTCGCGAGCTCAGGAGGCTTCGCGAGCTCAGGAGGCTTCGCCTGACCGCTCGCGGCGGAAGGAACCTTGTCCTCGATGTCAGCGACCTCCACTTCGTTGCGCCGCCCTCCAATCACCACAAAAGCCAAAAGCCCAGCGGCAGCCAAAACCAGAGCCAGCCCCCCAAGAAACAAGCCCATCTTGGAGCCGCCGGGGCGACGCACATCGCCTGATATCTCGGGACCGAGAGTATCCACCCCGCTGCCGGGCAAGCCTATCGGCCTGGTGAGCAGAGACTCCCGCGTGGGCACCGCAGCCTGGGCGCCTGGCGCCGGACCTTCGGGGAGTGTTTCGCCAATGCCCGCGCCCTGGGTAGGCGCATCTGAAGGCGGCGCCGAAGGGGCCCGAGGCCGAGCCCCCAACGACAAATCGTTGGGCAAAGCGTCGGGCGGCCGAAGGCCGGAGGCGGTGGGCATGACCTCATTGTTGGGGACAAGCTCCGTGGGCATACCGCCGTGAGCCTGTGGCACACGCGCAGTGATGCCGGAAACTGGCCGATACCCTGCAGAAACAGACGCCTCAAACCCCTCGAGCGCGGACGCCAACTCGGCCACCTGCTGGTGGCGCTTGTCGGCCGACTTCTCCAGGGCCTTCATCACGATGGCCTCCAGTTCAGGGGCAATGGTGAGATCGGGCCGAATGCGTTCAAAGGGCTGCGGGTTCTCGGAGATGTGCTTAAGCAGCAACCCAACCGGCGTATCAGACACAAAAGGAGGCCGCCCGGAGAGCATCTCGTAGAGCAACACGCCAATGGCATAGATGTCGGCGCGGTGATCGATGGGGCGCCCTTCGGCCTGTTCCGGAGACATGTATTTGGGCGTCCCAAAAATCATTCCGGTTTGAGTCAAGGCCCCGGCCGCTTCGCTGTCCGCCAGTTTGGCCACTCCGAAATCCAACACCTTGACCCAGTCGTGATCCCCGCCCACCTCGGTCAAAAAGATGTTGTCGGGCTTCAGATCACGATGAATGATTCCGGTGGAATGGGCATCTGAGAGCGATGAACAGACCTGACGAACAATTCGGCAAACCCGAGGACCAGGGAGCACCCCCTCGGTACGCAAGAGCTGCGTGAGGGTCTGCCCCTTGAGATATTCCATGACGATGTACAAGCGTTCGTCGTCATCGCTGTCCTCGTCCTCGGTGCGCCCAAAGTCATAGATGGTCACCGTGTTGGGGTGCTGCATCCTTGAGATGGCTCGCGCCTCTTGCTCGAAGCGTTTGACCGCGATCTCGTCCTCGGTGAGCTTACCCAGAAGAACCTTCACCGCGACCTTGCGATCGATCGGCGCTTGATTGGCGGTGTAGACGGACCCCATGCCGCCCTCGCCTATCTTCTTGATGATCTTGTACTTTCCCGCGAGCAGGGTCCCCACAAGCTTGTCTTTTCGCTTCGATTTTGCGCTCACGGGTGCCCCAGAAGGCAGACCTTTTGTGTTTTCAGGCCTCGGTGAGCCATCATCTTAATCCCCCCACCGGCTGTCAACGCGCGGGGCCTGAAAGGGGTCTTTCACCGGTGAACCCCTAGTACCTTCCCAGCGTGAAATTTGCTGTGTCCTGGCTAGGCAAGTCTCGTGCCAGGTTTTCGCACGAGGAAGGTGCATATCCTCTATATGGAACCGCCCTCGGCAAACCCATAAAGCCCATGGGTCACCATGTACGCCAAGACCTGCGGCTGAAGAACGCGTGACAGAAAAGCCTGGTCGGTGCTGGCCCGCACCTGGGTCGAACTGACCGAAGAGAGACCGGGCGCATCCACGGGGCCATCCTCCGGAGGCCGATGGCCGGAACGAGGCACGGCAATCACCGGCACCAGGCGCAAAAGCGCCTCACTTTCCTTCCAGCGGCCCAGTCCGAGATCACGGTGGGTGTCGGCGCCCAAAAGCAGAGCGAAACGCCGCTCCGGATGCTCGCGGATCAGGGCTCGGACCACATCGATGGTCCCGATGACCTCATCCGGGTGGGCCTTCCGAAGCCGGCGCTCGATATCCAGCACCCGTACCCGGCCCTCGAGGCCGGGGAGAGCCAAAAATGCCAAACGCGCCATCTGAAACCGGTGCTCGAAGCTGGGCATCGCCCGTTTGTCCTCAAACGCGTGGACGTCGACGGGAATCACCCAAACCTCGTCCACCGGCGCCCCTTGGGCCTCGGGGCATCGCGTACGCTCCGCCGCCCAGCGCACCAGGCCAGCATGTCCCCCGTGCCCGGTGGGCGGATTGGCCGAAAGGCCAAAAAGAACGGTCAGCCCGTCCCGAGGCACGGGCTCATACCCTCGCGTCCTCTTGGAGGTGGCATTTCTTGTACTTGCGGCCGCTCCCGCACCAGCAGGGATCGTTGCGGCCCGGCCTCTTTTTCCTGCCGCCCCCCTTGGGGCCTTGCATCTGAGCGTCGTCACCTGGAGCGTCTCGCGGCCCCTCACCCGCACCGGGCTCGCTGCCCCCCCGCGTGGTCGCCGCCTGCTGCATCGCCAATGCCATCCTCCGCTGCCGCTCCACTTCTCGATGGACTTCTTCGGGCGAGCGAAGTTGCAAATGCGTGAGACGTTCGAGCACACCGTGGTCGATCTCTCGGTTCATGGCAGTGAAAAGCTCGTGGCCCTCGCGTTTGTATTCGATCTTGGGGTCGCGGCTGCCGTAGCCCCTCAGCCCAATCCCTTCCCGCAAATGATCCATTTGCGTGAGATGATCACGCCAGTGTCGGTCTATCTCTTCAAGATAGATTTGCCGCAGCAAGTAGCGACTGACGGGTTCGGTCACCTGCGCCGCCGCGGGCAAATTCGCCTTGGGCACCAGATGCTCTTCGACCACGACATAATCTTGCTCAAGGGTCTGGCACTTCGATTTGTACTGGCCCTCGGCGTATTCGTAGACTGCCATTTCGAGTTCGTCGAGTTTGGGGAACTCCGCACTCTCCTCCACCGCACATGAGAAATCCCCGCCAAATAGGCCCCGGACGCGGGTCTCAAGCCCTCGCAAGTCCCACTCGTAGGGCGCTGAACGGGGCGGACAATGCTGGTAGGTCGCGTAGCTGACCACCCTATCGATCATGTCGAGAACGTCCTCATCCATCGGGTCGTGACCCAGGACCTTGCGCCGGAGGGCATAGACCGCCTTGCGCTGAAGATTCATCACATCGTCGTACTCAATGAGGTTCTTGCGGATATCGAAGTTGTGCCCTTCAACTCGCTTTTGGGCGTTTTCGATGGATTTTGTCACCATGCGGTGCTCGATGGGGACGTCGTCCTCCATACCAAAACGCTCCATCAACCCGAGAAGGCGTTCACCCCCAAAGATCCGCATCAGATCGTCCTCGAGCGACATGTAAAACATGGAAGCCCCAGGGTCCCCTTGGCGGCCCGCCCGGCCGCGAAGCTGATTGTCCACGCGCCTGGACTCGTGGCGTTCAGTACCCAAAACGTAAAGCCCCCCCGCTTCGAGGACTTTCACCTTAGCCTCTTGGCACACCTCGGTGTGTCGGCCCAGGTGACTGGCATACCGCGCAATGACGTCCTCGACCGAGCGTCGAGCTTCGGTCTTGGACTCTTGTCGCACCGTCTCCACGTCGAGGCCTTCGGCGCTCGCCTCGCCCGAGTCCATACGCGCGCGAAAAAGCTGCTCCGCTCGTTCCTCGGAAATCGTTTCGACCGGTATCGACTCTGGTGAGCCCGTCAACCATCGGAATTCGGCGAGAATACGTTGTTCTCGCTCTGGGTCCTCAGCGTCCCCCAGCTCTTCACGCGCGACATCGGCACGGGCCAAGTACTCGGGATTGCCACCCAGCAGAATGTCGGTACCGCGACCCGCCATGTTGGTTGAAATCGTGACCGCTGACATCTGCCCCGCCTGCGCAATGACTTCACCCTCCGCGCGGTGGAACTTCGCGTTCAAGACGACATGAGGGATCTTGGACTTTTTGAGCAGGCGTGACACCACCTCAGACTTGTCCACGCTCCGTGTCCCGACCAAAATCGGCTGACCATTCTTGTGACGCTCCTCGATGTCTTCAGCCACCGCCGCAAACTTTTCTTGCTCGGTCTTGTAGACCACATCCTGGCGATCGTCGCGCACCATAGGCTTGTTGGTGGGGATGACCATAACCTCAAGCTCGTAGATCTTGTGAAACTCTTCGGCCTCGGTGTCCGCGGTTCCGGTCATGCCTGACAGCTTGTCGTACATCCGGTAGAAGTTCTGATAGGTGATGGTGGCCAGCGTCATGTTCTCACGCTGAATGGGCACGCCCTCTTTGGCCTCAATGGCTTGGTGGAGCCCATCGGACCATCGCCGGCCTTCCATCGCACGGCCGGTGTTTTCGTCGATGATCATCACCTCGCCCCCATGGACAAGGTAATCGGTATCGCGTTTGTAACACGCGTGCGCCTGAAGAGCCTTCGATATGTGATGAAACCACTCGGTGTTCTCCGGAGAAAACAGGTTTCCCACGTTGAGCAGACGTTCCACGTGGTCCGTGCCTTCGTCGGTCAGCACCGCGCTCTTCGACTTTTCATCGACGGTGTAGTCGCGCTCGAGATGAAGCTTCGACACCACACCATTGACCACACCATATTTTTCGGTGGAGGCCTCTCCGGGACCAGAGATAATAAGGGGCGTACGAGCCTCGTCGATGAGGATCGAGTCCACTTCATCGATGATGGCGTAGTGCAAGCTGCGAACCTGAACATACTCCGACAACGAGTGTTTCATGTTGTCGCGCAAATAATCGAAGCCAAACTCGGAGTTCGTACCGTAGGTAATGTCGCAACCATACTGACGCTGTTTGTGGCGATCGTCGAAGCCATGCACGATGGTGCCTACAGTCAGCCCCAAGAAGCGATAAATCTTACCCATCCACTCTGCGTCTCGGTTGGCCAGATAGTCGTTCACCGTCACCACGTGGACGCCCTTGCCCACCAAGGCGTTGAGATACGCAGGCAATGTTGCCACCAGCGTCTTACCTTCGCCGGTCCGCATCTCCGCGATCTTGCCGCCATGAAGAACCATCCCGCCGATCAGCTGGACGTCGAAATGACGCATGCCGACCGCCCGCTTGCCCGCTTCGCGCACAACCGCAAACGCCTCGGGTAGGAGGGCGTCGAGCGTTTCTCCGCGCTCAAGGCGTTCTTTGAAGGAACCTGTCTTGCCCCGAAGTTCATCGTCGGACAGCGCCTGAATACCCGGCTCGAGGGCGTTGATCGCGCGGACGCGAGGCCCAAGCTTCTTGAGCTCTCGCTCGTTCTTACTGCCAAAAATTTGTTTCAGAAATGCCATTGCCAAAAGCGACCCTGCGCCCCGCGGACCCCAAAAAACACATCAGGTGACCATGTGCGGGTTGCACGTGACACGTTTCGATCACTCAAGCAAGTAACGACGTGGATTCTGCGCAATGCCATTCACACGGATTTCGTAGTGAAGATGAGGCCCTGTAGACCGACCGGTGTTGCCAACCGCGCCAATGGTTTGGCCCCTTTTGACCCGGTCTCCAAGTTTCACGTAGCTCTTCGATAAGTGGGCGTAGCGGCTGACCAAGCCGTGCCCGTGATGAACCTGTATAGACTCCCCATACGCCCCCTGCCGCCCGACATGGGTGACGGTGCCGTCGGCGGTGGCGACGACTTTTGCGCCCACGTGGGCAGAAAAGTCCATGCCCCGGTGCATTTGCGGCAAACCCGTAAAAGGGTCCATCCGCATCCCGAAATCGGAGCTGATGTAACCATGGGTCGGTCTCCTGCTGGGCGTCGACGCCAAAACGCTCTTTTGGCCTTCTAGATAGATAGAAAGAGATTGGGCCCGGCGTTTCACCTGAAGCGCGTCCTTCTCCGCTCCGCTGAGGCGCCCCTCCACCAAGCCGAGCCAGGCCTTCGCATCCCGGCCGACCAAATCACGGCGGAGGTCCTCGCCGCGCTCATCGAGATCGAGACCGGGCGTGCCCGCAGCCTGGCCAACCGGACCGATGGCCAACTCACGATCCGGATCTGACACGAGGGTCAGGGCACGAAGACGCGCATCGAAGGTCCGCAGGTCATCAACCACCTTGTCCATGCCGCGCAACTGATCATCCAAGACGGCGACCCGGCCCAAGATCTCTGACTTTTCGAACTCCAGTTGGCCAAGAGCATGGGATGCGTGACGCAGCTGCCAGTTGTAGGCGACGCTCAGAACAAACGCGAGCGTCATCGCACCCACGGCGCCTACGCCGGCCGCCAGCCACCGTTTGTGCACGCGATAACGACGGACCTCAATGGCCGAGGTTTCGGGCATGATCATGAAGGTGAGATAGCGGGATGGCTCTTGTTTCAAGACTCGTTCCTTCGGTGTGTTGTTTGGGAACAAGTCACATTCGCGAGACGAGCGCAAGTAACCATTTCGACCGGTTACTGCGCAGATATCGGTCGAAGGCTCCCCCTTTCACACCTGTCTCTACAGCCCAAGGCTCGAGCCCTTGAAGCGCTTTCACGTTGGCTTTTCGTCCAATGTGCGGGCCAAGTGAAGTCGGAGGCGGCCCCCTATGGGGGCGAGTTCGCAGTGGATCGGACCGTACGCCGGGGCCCATTGGTGTCACACACCCGTTGAGCCGGGCCTGCCCCCACACGCCCTGGGTCCGGCAAAAAGCTCAGTCCACCCCGTTCACGTACAAGACCACCACGGTGATGTTGTCGTCGCCACCTCGATCGTTGGCCAAGCCAATGAGCGCTCGGGGAACATCGCGCAAAAAGTTGTCGTGGACCATGTCTCGAAGCTCCGGCCCCGAGACGAGATTGGCGAGGCCATCGCTGCACAACACGTACAGATCACCCTCTTTGACGGGCACCACCATGGTGTCCACCGCGACGTCCTCTTCGAAGCCCACCGAACGCGTAATGATGTGCTTGAAGCGACTCGCCCGAGCTTGATCTGGCGTAATGAGACCGGCCTTCAGCTGCTCGTTCACCAAAGAGTGATCCTCGGAAAGCTGCTCGATTTCCCCGTCGCGGATCAGATAGGCGCGGCTGTCGCCTACATGCCCAAAGAAGGCATAGCTGTCGACGAAGGTCACCCCGGTGACCGTGGTTCCCATCCCCTGAAGTTCTGGCTCCTCTTGGGCTTTTCGAAAGATCGCCGCACAGGCCCCCTTGACCGCCTTCGGCAGAAGCATGAGGGCCGGATGCTGCTCTATCGCCCCCCTAAAGGATCGCCCGTTGGCCCCATGGAGCCGAGCATCTTGCACCGTGGCGCGAATGGTGTTCACCGCAAGTGCCGAAGCCGTCTCACCGCCCAAATGGCCACCCATCCCGTCGGCCACGACGTAAAGACGACAGTCGTCGTCTACAAGGTAGTTGTCCTCGTTGTGATCCCGACGCATTCCGACGTCCGTCAGACCAAAGGAGAGAATCTTGACGTCATCGGCCACGGGAACGGCAGCCACCATCATATGCAAAGGCCGCGACGGTTTTCAATGAAACTGACGCCGGAGGGGGTATGTTTCCGGCCCGGGCGCGGTGCGTTGACCCGAAGAACATCCAGGTTAACCCTGTTTAAAGCCTTCCACGAGCCCAGAAACAAATCGGAAACCTGACGTCCAGAATCAGCGGACCAACCGAGGCCGAAGAGATACAGTATTGTCTTTGACCAGAACCTGAAACCGAACCGCACGACAGCCATGCTGGTTCATCAAGGACTCCTCACTGGACCGAAGCTTTTTTGAAAAACCCTCGAAGGAGATCCGCTCCACAGACTCGCCTAGACGTGCCTTAGACGCCACAAACTCGTTGTACACCACCCGATAGTGCCCCTCGTCAAAGGCTTCTGTTCGCTCACCGGGGTGACTTCCAGAGCGACCCGATCCATTTTCTGAAGCTCGGCGCGGCGCTTTGGGCGCGGCTGGCGTCTCAGCCTCGAGCCGATCCAATGGCAGGTGGGACGAAACCCCTCCCGGTGACCCCGGAAGTGCGATGATGTCTTCCCCCCCTTCGCTAAAAAGCGGGGGGAGCTCGCTCGACGCACGACGAATCAGGGCGTCGGTCTGCGCGCCCACATCCATGGCGTCCGAATCCGCCCCCTGCTCTGATGGCGAAAACAGGCCCGCTGGCATCGGCGACATGGCCGTCGGGGCACCGAACAACACCCCCGAAGGCGATCGATCGGCAGCGCCTGACGACGCCTCCCCTCCGGCCTCCCTTCCTTGCTCCAAAAGGGCCTCCGGGCCCGCGGAAACCTCACCAGCCTGGGATTCAAGTCCTCCCTGGGACTTGCCCCCATCGAGCACACCATCCCCTGAGGCCTCGGCGTCGACCTCCGACGGGGGCGCACCGACACCCCCGGACTCCGCCCACGACAGCGCGCCGCCAGACGACAGGGCCTCGGGAATCCGGGCACCGGAATCGCCGTCCCCGTCAGAGGGCGCGCCAGAAACCCCGGCAGCCGACGCCGGAGAGCCGGCTGAGGGCGCAGCGTTTGCGCTCCACACCGAGGGTGGAAGAGCAATTTCTTGATTCTCGTCCGAGGTTTCTTCGGCAGTCCCGTCCCGCGGCTGTGCATGCCCCGCAGACAACGCGGATGGGTCGCTGCCTGTGGCCGCGGGGGCCGAATCTTTGTGCGGACCTTCATCGTCGACCGCCGGTGACGCACCGTCGGTGCCGGCCACGGCCGTCACCGCACCGCCGGTGGAGTCTTCCGAGGCGGCTCCCGCCGATGACTCCGGCACCGCCGCGCCAACCCGCCCCGACAACGGCCGTTCCCGCTTGGTTTTCGGCGCCGGCGTGCCCAAATCAGCGCCCTCGCCCCAATCACCCGACACCTCGGCGGGCGGCCCTTCGGAAGCCCATTGCGGGCGCTCAGGCGAAGACGACGCCCGGGGTGACGACAACGATTGGGGGTTCTTTTCGGGCCCGGTTTCCGCGGGGCCCTGGACCGACGCCGGGCGGCTCTCGACGCTCTCTTCCGAACTTTGGGGCGGTGGGTTCTTTTTCGGCGGGGGCGACAGAACTCGATATCTCGGGTGGGCCGGGTCCGATTCACCCCTTTCGGGTGCATCTACGCTGTCTGCCGCCATCATGGCGGCATCAAGGGCGGACAGACCAGCGCGCGGCGCCAAGGCGACCAGGACCAAGGCCAAGAGCAACGCCAAAACCCCGAGCATCAGGACAAAAAGCCGCGCATGGCCTACAGCCGCGTCAACAGCCTCGACGTTGTGCCGCGAGAGCCCAAACACCTGCACGGTGCCCCCAGCATCATCGACGACCTCGAGCATCTCCACCGCGTAAACCTGAGCGCCAAGATTCAGCGTCTTGGCCTTGAGATCTTCAGGCCGGAGCGTTTCGGCAACCGCTTCGCTGAGCGTGGTTGCCACCGGCTTCCCCTCCATAGCCGCGACCACGTGGACGTTCTCCGGAAAATACGCAGTCCAACTCCGGAGCTGAGCCGGCGACACCGGCAACGAAACCACCAGCACCCCTCGGTCCGGCTCACTTCCTATCGGGGCCGAAGCCACCAAAGAGAAGAGGCCCCCAACGGGGTGAAACCGCACCGAAATCGCGCCCGCGCGGGCGTCGGCCACCGACGGAGACTTCGCCAGCAATGACGCGGTGCCCGAACTGCTCGCCAAGAGCCGGCCAGTGGGGTCTATCACCACCGCGTGTCCGTCCGCGCCACTTTGCGACACCGCGGCCAAAAGTGCACCTTTCAACGCCGTCGTTCGACCCTCCTTGTCGAAAGCAGCGCCGAGCGTGGCCAGTACGGCGGTCTCACCGAGCGCCTTCGCCAAAACCCGCTGTCTCGCCTTGAGCTCTGACCACCGAAAACCCACCTCGGTGCTGGCCGCTCTGGCTTCGGCTTTGGCGGTACCGCGGGCATGAACCCGAAGCGAGGGGGCCACAAAATCCCCCACGGCCATGTAGGCAAAACCAAACATGACCCCAAGGCCCACCACAAACTGCACACTCAACTGCCAGCGCATCAATTGCCCCCCTGCGTCTTCGAAGACGTCGCGATCTGGGTCTCAGTCCACCTGCGAATGCCCTCTAGGTCGCTGGGGTCGACACGAGCCCATGCGCCCAACACCGCGCGCGCCGCCCCTTTGACCCGCGCCTCGCCATCATCAATGTACGGCAACAGCAAACGGAGTCGCTCCACATCAAATCCGCGATACCCAAGGGCTTCCACCGCAACCACACGGACCTCCACATCCGGATGAGTAAGCAACCTGCTCATACCGTGCCGCTGGCGCGTATTCCAGTCACCCATCGTGGACGGAAGCAGAAGAAGCGCAAAAAACAGACCAAATGCGACCTGAAAAAAGGCTTTTCCCGCGGGATAGCCACGCCTTCGGACCAACAGCCAACGGTCGACACCATACACGAGTAAGAAAAGCCCGTACACCGCAAGCGGCGTAAACAGCCACGCCGGCGACAAGGCCCGGCGCTTGACCGCGGCTTCCAACGCGGGCGCCAAAAACAGCGCCGCCGCCGCCGACAAGGCCATCAGAACAAACAAAAAGGCCCGGAGGGCCTGTCCACGGGCAGGCCGCATCGGGATTCGTTCTGGGACACCCTCTAGAGTCATCGTTTTTGCGTCCCGCCTCCCCGCACCGGTTAGCGCCGACGCCATCGACGCGCAACCCTACACTGGGCGGGACCAGACCAGCAAAAACCAGGCCCCCCTATGGTCGTGGACCGAGTGCCTCTTCAAGTACGCTAGCCCTGGATGGAAAACCCAAGCTTGGACCGCGCGGCAAAGTAGTCTTCGCTGACCGCATACGCGAGAAGATCGCGAACCTCAGGAATCCGTCCGATGGTCTCGTGAGCACCCTCGGGACCCACAAACACCGAACGAATGTTCGGGTGCCGCTTGGCGATGTTCCGGACCGCAACCTCGATATCATTGGTCAATGCAAGCCCAGCGCGATCGGCGCTGGCTCGGGTCGCCCAAAGATAAGCCTCCATGTCAAAGCCGAAGCCTTCAAGCCGTTTTCCGATTTCAGCAAGCTGTCGCCGTATTTTGCCCGAAATCCCCCGGGCCAGGCGGTCTTGCATTCGCTTCACGATCTGTTCCTTGCCACCCATCTTTTGCCGCGGGTTCGCAAATTTCACCGCGGACAAGAGCAGCGCCTCAAAGTCGTCGGGGGATAGCAAGCCCAACAGCTGGTGCCCCCCCTTGAGGCGCTCAAGCTCCCGGGCGACCATGAACCTCCGGTCTTTGTCCTTGATACGGCGACCCACCGCGGAGCCGGCAATCAGCGCGGGGGGGCGCTCGTTCTCGAGCATAAGGCTGAGCTCCAACTGCTTTACGGAGGTGACCCAAAGATCAAACGCTGGAGCGCCGAGCGCCAATGCGATCTCATCAGCGAGTTTCCGAAGGGGCAAAGCCGACTTGGGGCCGTGGCGGTCCGAGCTCTTGTTCAGCTTGTAGCGCCCTAAATCTCCGGGAAACGCGCGCGCAGACTCCGGACTGAGAACCTCCAAGAGCTCACGAACCGGACCGCGCTCAAGCGGATGGACAATGCACCGTTTGTGGTCCGTGGCCGAAAGCTGTCCCCCAGGATGATCAGGCACTCTGGCGATGTGTTCACGATAGTACACAAACTCCGCCTCAACATGGGCCTGCAAAAACACCAAAACTTCGGCCGTTACGAAGGCCTTGTCGTGCTGACCTCGTTCCTCAAACATGCGGTGCATTTCATGGTAGCTCTCGACTCTAAAAGGGTCCTGAGCAAGCAAACGCCGGTGCGTATCGATAGCCTGGGGAAAGCTTTCTTCTGATTTCGCGTAGAGCTTCGCCAGATGAACCAGGGCCTCGGGAGCGTCGCCCGCAGCTTCGGCAGCATGAAGAAGACTGGTAATCGCTCGCGTGGGGTCGTTGAGTTTTGTCTCGTATACGTCTGCGAGCTTCAATTGCAAAGGAAGCGCACGCGCCTTCTCGTTTTTGGGCAACCCCCGCATGAAAGTCGATCCCAGCTCGGCGAGACTCTTCCAGTCTTCGACCCGCTCGAACAGACCGGCGAGCCGAAGAGCAACCTCGTCGTTGGTCGGTTCAAGCTCTAGGGCCTTGCGACACGCAACGATGGCTTTCCTGATATCCTGAACCCCGGTTTCGTACAGTGTCGACAACTCGAGCAGCGTTGCGACTTTGTCGTCTAATTTCGGCTCAGCGTCCACCAAGCGAAGGAGAACATTGATTGCGGAATTCCAATCATTGGCCTCGCGGTACACCGACACCAACCGACGAAAACAGTCTCTATCCTCCGGGGCGTGCCTGAGCGCAGCCTGAAAGGACTGCACACATTTTACCAGATCTTGACGCTGCTCCTGGTAGATTACACCCAACGATCGGAAGCAGACAAATTGCACTTCAGGGTCCTTCGAAATCGCCAATGTCCGCTGAAACACGTCGATGGCTTGGTCCCATTCCTCACCGTCCATAAGAAGCGGCCCCAGCCGAACCAACGCATCCGCGTTGGCCTCATCACGCGCCAGGACCTCCTTGTAACAGTCGATAGCCCGCCCTTCGTCTTTCAAACGCTCAAGAGCGATCTGCCCCGCAAGCCCATAGGCGAGCGCCTGCTCATTGGGACCCGTCAGCGCCCGAGCTCTCCTCTCGGACAGCTGATACAGGGCCTCATTTTTTCCCAGCTGGTCATAAATTCCCCGTAGCCGATCGTATGCTCCTCGGTGGGTGGGAACTTGTTCAAGGAGCTCTTCGTACAAAGAACAAGCCTGTTCGAGATCTTGTTTTTGGTCCTCGTAGATCTCTGCGCTGGCAAAGATGAGCTCTCGCCGACGCTCCTCCTCTGTAACCAATTGGGTCTCGCGCTCCAGACAATCGAGCGAGGTGTCCACATCACCTCGGTCCACGGATACCTTTCGGAGGCCCAAAAGCGCAGGCATGGAGTCTGGCTCAAGCTCGAGAGCTCGCTGGAATAAGCTCGCCACACGGTCCAGATCCGGGGCCTCAAGCTGCTGATAAAGAAGCCCTCCCGCTCGGCAAAAAAGCACCGCCTTCTTCGTTTCGTCGTCACAAAGGACGGCCTCTCGCTCGTAGAGCGCAGCGAGCCCAGGCCAGTTGCGTGCTCGAAGATAAGATACTTCGAGCGCCCGCGTCGCCACCGGATGGTCCGGAACACTCTGTAAAGCGCGGCGATACGATTCGGCCCCTGAACCAGACGGCTCAAGCTGAGTCTCCTGCATAGCCGCCAACCGCACCTGCCTAGAAGCAAACAGGGATGGATCCTCTTCGCTGTCGGCCAAAGCTCTGGCGGCGGTCACGGCCCGGTCCCAGTCTCTGCGCGCAATGCTTGTACGCTCAAGCTGTCCAGTGATATTGCGATCGTCGGGAGAGAGTTTGTGGGCGTCCTCCAAGCACTCTGAGGCGGCCTCAAGCTTACCCAGATGATCGCCCATCACTTCGGCCAAACGCACCAAAATAGCCGCCTTGGCGGCATCCTCTTGGGCGTGTCCGGCCGCACTCCGCAGAGCCTGCGAAAGCGCCTCCCACATTCCCTCCTTCGAATAGATACGCACCAGCGCGCGAATCGACGCGTCAAAACTCTGACCGAGTCGTAAAACCTCCTGGTGAAGCTCCGCCGCCTTGTCCGCTCGAAGGAGTTTTTCCTCCGTGATTTCGGCCGCGCGAACCAAACAACGAGAACGCTCCTTCACATCATCCAGAGTCCGCGCTTCGGTCAGCAGCACTTCCACCAAGGGTTCGTGCTCTCCATCTTGAGCGTAGAGCTCACGCAAAGCCCGAAGCGCAGCCAAATTCTCAGGCTGTCGTTCAAGAACCTCTTGATAACATCGTGCGGCATCCGAGCGGGCACCTAAATAGTCGAGGTAAACCGCGCCCATCCGAAACAACAGCGCCACCGCTTGGTGATCGGATCTTGAGACCTCTGCTTCGCGCCGATACATGGACACGAGGTCTTCCCAACGACCCATCCGGTGGTAGAGCCGCCCCAGGCTCCGAAGCGCAGGCAGATATGTGGGCGCCAAACTCAGCACCTGTTCATATTTCGCCGCAGCCCCTTCGATGTCACTGAGGTGCTCTTCGGTGATCGAACCGATCCGATGAAGAACACGCACCACCTCGGATTGGTCCTGGGCCGCTTCAACCTCCCGCTCACTGATCCGCAAAAGATCGCGCCAGGCCTCCCGCTTTTGCGCAATGCGAACCAGGGTGCGAATGGCGTGTAGATGCTGCGGAGAAATCTCGAGCACCCTCTCATATGCGGACCACGCCCGGTCGAAATCCTGGAGTTTTTCCTCGGCAATGCTTCCAATTCGAGAAAGCAAAAACACGCGATGATCACGATCTTCAGCAAAAGAGAGCTCGGCCTCGTACAGCTCCGCCAGCTCCTCCCAGGCCTCCTGCTTTTGGAGAATTGACTCAAACAGCTTTCTTCCTGGAGCGTAGTCGGCCTTGAGCGCCAGCAAGCGTTTGAGCGCAAGTTTAGCTTCTTCGTCCTTATCAAGCTTGTCGTGGAGAATCTCAGCCATCTTGAAGAGCTTGATAACCTGGACTTCCTTGTCCCCTTCGGCCTCCGCTTCGCCCTCAAAAAGCTTCGTCAGTTCGACCCAGCGCTCAGTTTTCTCAAGAAGCCGCCCCAGGGCTTGCGTTGCAGGCACATAATCGGGCATGAGCGAAACGGCTTCTTGCAGTACCGGGATAGCCTCTTCGGGCTGATCCATCCGCTCATCGAGAAGTGACGCCAACTTGAACAAAACAGGCACCCGCTCCCGCGCCTTTTCCGTAACCTCAACTTCTCGCCGAAGAACCTTGACGACTTCATCGTAGCGTTGGTTCTCTTCGTAGAGAAACTCGATCTCCTTGAGGATCGCAAGATCCTCAGGTGCGTACTCAAGGGCCTTGAGTAGGGTCATGACCGCCTTGTCGGCCGCGTGAAACTTCTGGCGTTGAATACGCGCCGCGGCCAGCAAATATTGCGCGGAATCGCTCGATTTGTCTGCGGCGTCTGCCGACAACGTCAAAGTCGTAATCAATTCGTCGAACTGCGACGCCATGAGGGCCAGCCGACGACGCGCGGCCAACGCGATTCGATTTCCGGGATCGACCTCCAAGACTTCCCGGTAGTGCCCGAGCGCCGCCGACGCATCCTCGAGGCGATCTTCTGCCAGTTGGCCCAAACTAAGCAGGAGAGGGAGCCTGCGCTTAGCAACACGAGTTGCTTCTAGGGCGCGAAAATAGACACCGTAAAGCTGGTCATATTCTCGGTGCTGCAGATGAAAGCGCTCAAGGGCATCCAATGCCAGAGGCTCCGCGGGCCACAGATTGAGGGCTTCGCGAAAGGCGCTTTGAGCTTCCTCGGGGCTTTTGAGCTTATCACCCAAGACCATGCCTTTTTCAGCATAGAGCGTGGCCTTGGTCTCATCATCTTCGGCACCGTCAATTTCGTAACCCAGAATCTGGACCACCATCGCCCATTTGCCAACGATGGTGAACAGACGGCGGGAGGCGTGCAAAACCGCCTTATTATGGGGATCGAGATTAAACGCCCGCTGATATGCCATCGCTGCATTGCGTGGTTTTGCTAGGTTTTCCTCCCATATGCGGCCGATCTCAAGATATAAGTGAGCCGAACGGGGATCCGCTCCGATGGTTTTCGCTTCCGCCTCGTAGTGTTTGATCAGGAGCAACCACTCAGCGCCGTCGTCTGCACAAAACGGAAGACCGTCCTTTGTTTCGCCCACCTCGGGAAGAGGTGGAAGCTCAACCGCATCGCTGGCCACGGGCAGCAGCACCAGCTCCTCTTCCTCCGCGGCGGAACCCAGGGCACCCTCGGGGGGGTGCACCCCGTTTGGGCCCGGTTCACCCACAGCCGGATCTTCTGTCCTGAGATCTTCATTTCCCTCTTCGAGAGCTTCGCTCGAAACCGAGAGCGAGGGCTCACGAGAGTCGACACCGCGGCCTGCTGCCATAGAGTTCGGGTTGTAGCACGGTCCCAATTCGTCCGTCGAGATGGCCCTGATCTTGCTCGCGGAGTGGTCAAACGAGGCCCCCCACAACCACGCCCCCTTTCGGGCTTCCACCCACATGTGAGCGTAACGCCCCTGATGACCTTCACGGCACGCGGCGAAAAGAGCGTTCCAGATGCCTCATCGGTTCTTTCGTGATTCGTCAAAATCAATCTCGAAGCTCGCCCGCATAGGTCCGAACGGGGTTCGTGGGTTGGGAGCCATGGGATGAATCCCTTGGCGCCCTGGTATTGCATGCGGGCGCCCACCGGAGTGGCCTGTGAGCCGAGGGTCACGGGTGGGCCGGTGACTTCGAACCAGGCCCCGTAGGGCCGAATGGGCGGTGACTGAAGCTGTGCGCGTCGACCAGCTCACGTGGTTGCGATCGAAGGGACCCGAGGGTTAGTTTGGTGGAGAATGGCACCCTACCTGGAGACCCTGAAGCGCCTTTTGGAGGATGATTTTGAAAAAGCCAGCGAATCCGAACGAACGACGGCGATTCGCGAGTTGATTCAAGTCTCCAGCATCGCCTCCGCCGCAGTGGCCATTCAGCCCGTTCCGTTCGTGGATTCGGCGCTCATCGCCCCCATTCAGATCGGCATGGTTCAGGGCATCGGGCGAATTCATGGCCACCGCCTCGACAAGAAATCCGTAATCGAAATCCTCAGCACCCTCGGGGCCTCTATCGTCTCCCAAAACATCATCATGGCTGCCGCCAAAGTTGTCCCCTTCTTGGGCTGGGCGATGTCCCTGTCTATGGCCTACGCCCTGACTTTCGCCATCGGCGAAGTCAGCGACCACTACTTCAAAAGCGGCCGAGGCGCATCCAAAGAGGAGCTCCGTTCGATGTTCGAGCGAATCTACCAAGACAAGAAGACCGAAAAGGCGGCCGAGCACCAACACAATAAATCTTTAAAAAGGCGCCTAGAAGAGCTGCAAGAGGCTCAAAAAAGCGGGCTCCTGACCGAGGAAGAGTTCCAAAGGACCAAAGAGGAGATCCTTCGAGACTTTTGAACGCCTCGAACGGCCCTATGCAGACATCCCAGCGGTCTCCCGGAGGACCGATTCCACGGCCAAGCGCCAGGTGCTTCGGTCCGCGGTTTCGGCCACGGTCCGCGCCAACCCCAACCACTCTGCCCGACGGGCGGGTTCGAGCGCCGCCTGAAGCCGGTCTGCCAGGGTTTCAACATTTTCTGGGTCGTCGACCAGAAGCGAATCAAGCGGCGTCCCCGATGCCAGTTCGGTCGCCCCTATCCGGCGGGTTGCCACCACCGGCAACCCGGAGGCATAGGCCTCGAGCACCACTCCCCCGAAGGGATCGTAGTAGCTCGGCAATAAAAATGCGTCTGCGGCGCGATAGCAGTCGGCCACATTGGTCTGCTCCCCGTCCCAAATAACGGCCGCTTCGAGATTGGGGGGGCGGGCAGCCCGCCCCACGTAAACCAGGCGGCATTTTGCGCGGCGGGCAGCCGCCGCGGCCAGCCAAAAACCTTTACGCTCGAGCTCATGGCCCACAAACAGGGCCACCTTCGCCTCTGGCCCGACCCCCCAGCGTCCGCGGATCGTGGCCCGGGCCGATTCCCGTCCTTCGGGTGAAAACTGGACGAGATCCACGCCGTTGTGGAGTACGGCGACCCGGTCGTGGCCGATGCCATAGTGACGCATCAGCTCATCGCGAACCCGAAAACTGGGTGCGATGAGCTTCCGGAAGCGATCGGGGGAAAAACGCAGCTTCTCCAAGCCAAGCGCAATGGCATCGTCCACCACGCCCTTTCCAAGAGTTCGCTTTCTTCGGGCGAGTTCGAGATACTCCCGATGCGTCCCCGCACCCAAGCGGAAAACGTCCTGATCAATGCTATGATTGAAACCAAACACGACATCGACAAGCCCCCTAGTCCTCAGCCGCCGAACGTATCGGCGCGCGCCGTGGGCGTAGCTGAGCATGGCCAGCCCGGGATCAAAAGACACCCCTCGAACCCGGTGGATCGCCTCCGGAGGCAGAACCCCCCCGGCCGAGGGCTCCGATTTTTGGCAGCACACCGACACCTGGTGTCCTCGTTCCCAAAAAAAACGCGCGAGGTCGGCCGCAACCCGTTCGTTGCCACCACGGAGTGTCCACTTGCGAATCAGAACCAGGATACGAAGGCCGGAAGGGAGCGGTGCATTCATCGCGCGCTCCCCGTCCTGCTCATCGCAGTGGTCGGCGCATCTTGCCAACAAGACTCATCCGAATCGAAAGCGCGCGAGCGCCCCCCCAAGCCTGCCCCCAATCCATTTAGTCTCAAGGAACAAGCCATCGCCGCGTCCAGGCCTGCCACGGACAACGAACCCCCTCTGGACGCCCATTTCACGGTCACCGCGACCTTATCGGCGACGCGCATCAAAGATGATGTGCACATCTTGGCAGCTGACGAAATGGAGGGACGCGGCCCAAACACGGAGGGCATTCAAAAAGCAGCCCAACACATCGAGAAGCGTTTTCGTGAAATCGGGATTCCTCCAGCCTTTAAAGACAGCTATCGGCAAAGTTTCGACATGGCGGTGGCCACCACCTTCGAGAAGGCCAGCAACCACTTTTCTTGTGGGAAAAACCGTTTTCGCTTCGGTCGCGACTTCGAACCATTTCTCTTTTCGGCCAGCGGCCAGACCACGGCACCCGTAGCCTTCGCCGGATTTGGCATCCGGTCCAAAAAACACGGTTATGACGACTACGCCAAGCTTGACGTCTCAGGCAAGCTGGTGCTCGTTCTTTCGGGAGAACCGGGCGAAGATGACCCTACCAGTCCTTTTGATGGACGGCGCCCCACCAAGCACTCCGCCCTGAGAAACAAGGCCCTTTTGGCGAGGGAGGCCGGCGCCCGAGGCCTTGTGGTGGTCAAAAAGAAGCTGGCAAAGCTTCGAACCTTTTCCCAAGTCGACAGCAATGCCGGCCTTCTAAGCGTCAAAATTTCGCCCAAGGCAGCCAAAAGGATCCTTGGGTTCGACCCCACCGATGCCCGCAAGACCATAGACAAAAAGTTGAAGCCGGCCAGTCGGGTGATCAAAGGACCACCGTGCAAGCTCCTGCTCGCAGTGACCCGAATAAAGCGCCGCGTGGACAACGTCGCTTCGGTGTTGCTGCCCTCCAAAGACACCCAAGAAGCCGTCGTGCTCGGCGCCCACTACGATCACCTGGGGTTCGGAGGAAACAACTCGCTGTCGACTGCACACGTCGTCCACAATGGCGCGGACGACAACGCCTCGGGCACCGCAGCGGTCATCGAAATCGCCCGCGCATTCAAAGATAGCTCAGAGCCACTCAAACGACGTGTGTATTTTGTCTTGTTTGCCGGCGAGGAGCACGGGCTATTGGGAAGCAGCCATTTTGTGCGCCATCCGCCGGTACCCATTCAGTCCGTGGCCGCCATGATCAACCTGGATATGATCGGTCACTTACGCGAACAAAAGCTTTACGTCATGGGTACCCATACGGGCAAGGGCCTAAAAGGCCTGGCTCGCCGCCGCGTCGAGGCACGAAAGCTCATCGGCAGCTACAGCGGCGACGGTTATGGCCCAAGCGACCATACTTCATTTTATGCAAAAGGCGTTCCCGTGCTCTTTCTTTTTACCGGCGCCCATACCCACTACCACAAGCCCACCGACGACCCTGACACCGTCAACTACGCGGGCGCTGCGGTCGTCGCCGGCGTGGCCCACGACCTGCTTCGCGCGTTGGCTTCAGCCCAAGGTCGCCCAGCTTATGTGCGTATGCCCGCCCCGAAGCCCAGCGCCGGCGGCGGGGGATATGGCCCCTACTTTGGCTCCATTCCGGACTTTGGCGAAGCGGCGGGTGGCGTTCTTTTGTCCGGCGTTCGTGCAGGAAGTCCCGCAGACAAGGCCGGTGTACAAAAAGGCGACGTCATCGTTCGTTTCAATGGAATGCGCGTGCAGAACCTTCAGGATTTCACCCACGCTTTGCGCGCTTGCGCTCCGGGGGACCGCGTCGAAGTCGTCGTTCAACGTCAAGCTAAGAAAATCCCCCTTCAGGCCACCCTGCAAAAACGTGAGTGACGAAGACCCTTCGGCCGCGTGTTCCTTCGCGCCTCACGTTCACTGCTTCGGCCGCGTGGCTTCCATAAACCGCGCTTCCAAGCTTTTGCCCCGATCCACACTGCGCACGCCAACGCCTTTTTCTAGGAGGCATTTCAGAACTTCGTTTGTGGCTTCGGTCTCGTCGTAGGATTCGTCAAACTCGCAGTTCAAGACGGTGCCGTCTCCCGAAAACGAAACCCGGGTCACCGCCGGCAACGCCCCCAACCAACGCTCGAGCTCTGCTTGGTCGGTGACGGGTTCGGCCACGACGACATGAACGAGATGGGCCGTTCGCTTGATTTCATCCATGGTTCCAGAAGCCACCAAAACGCCTCGGTCGAGAATGGCCGCATGGGTAGAAAGCGCCTCTACCTCCTGGAGATTGTGGCTCGAAAGAATCATCGTGCGCCCCTGATGGAGCGTCGCAATGAGCGCTCTCAGGTCCGCGGCGGCCCTGGGATCGAGGCCTTGGGTCGGCTCGTCGAGCACGATCAGCTCCGAGGGACCAATCAGGGTTTGTGCAATACCCACCCGGCGACGCTCACCGTTGGAGAGCTGCCCCACGCGGCGTCCCGCCATATCCGAAAGCCCCACTCGGGCTAGGGCCTCGGTCGCCTCCGCCCGGGCTTTGGACCGTGGCAGACCGCCCAGCCGACCCAATTCAGCCAACACCTCAAGAACCCGTCGCCGAGGGGGAAGGGCCGAGTCTTGGGGTAATGACAGGATAGGACGCGTGGGCGGATGGCCGGGGCGTTGACGCTCCCCGGCGAGCCAGACTTCCCCAGCCGTCGGGCGCAAAAAGCCCGAAAGGAGTCCAAAAGTGGTGGTCTTCCCCGCGCCATTGGGACCCACGATGCCATACAGTGCACCGCGAGGAATGCTGAGGCTCAGGTCCTTGAGCGCCGCCACCGTGCCATAGGATTTGGACAATCCCCGAAACTCAACCGCAGGACTCATACGTCTCTCTTGATCAGCGCCCCAAACGCGAGGAACGAAAAAACAGCGGCGGTCGCCAAATAGACCATCACCGCGGTCCCATCCAAGACCCAAAGCTGAAGGTCCCAGTGCCCGATCCAAATGGTCCTGAGCGCCGGGACCAAAGCGGTCGCCGTGCGAATCACCGCCAAACCCATCACCGAAAAGAGAAGCGCCAAAAACGGTGTAGGCGAAATCACGGAGAAAAACGAAACATAGGCCACATAGGCCAACACCAAAAGCGCGATTGAAAACCAGACGCCCGGCAAGGCATCCATCATGCGTTCGGCCTCAAAGTGATCGCCGAGGACGCCCAAACAAACCAAGAGTACCTGGACCAACAAAATGGCGGCAGTCGAAAAAACAAACACACCCCCGATCTTTCCCGCAAGGTAACTGCCCCTTCGGATTCTTTGAAAGATAAAGCGGGTGTATCGAATAGATAGGTCGTCGGCGATGCGGTTGTAGCCCACAAAAACACTCAACAGGGGGACAAAAACGGTAGAACCGAACAGCACCACAAAAGGCAGAGGCGGTAGGCCACCGTACAAAAGTGTTTGGCCCAACGAATCTCGCAGGACTTCAGGGAACTGAAGTAATATTTCTTGACGCTGGGCATCATCCAACGCCGCGGCCGCGCTGCTCAAAGACTTAAGCTTGCCACCGGTTTCTTCGTCGACCCACAGAAGGAAGAGCCCCAAACCACCACCGACGAAGCCATACATCGTGACCAAGAACAGCGCACGAATACTGACAATGGTAGAACGAAGCTCAGCCAGTCCCACGGCCCACGCTTCACGAATGGCGTTCAAGAGGCCCCTCCTTGGCCGTAGCGCACCAGCTCATTTGGCCCAGTTTGACCGTTGTCTGGCGCAAACCCGCACCAAATGGGCGCCCGCGCTACGGGCGGTGGTAAAACACGGTGATGGACAAACAATGAAACTCGTTGTCGCTCGATTGGGTGACCACGTAGTCCACCACCTTAAACTGCGGATTGGAGGCCAACCAACCCGTGATCGACTCACCGAGGTCTTCTCGCTCTCTCGCTTTGGTGGCCGTAAAGACCTTCACGCCGTTGATCCCTTTGCCATCGTCAGACATCATCACTATCCCCCACTCTCAACAATCCGGGTTCATCGCCCTACCCGGCCCCCGCCCTGACCAGGGACCCTGCCTCTTTAAAGCTTCAGGTCCCAATTTTCAACTTTCTGGCCGGCGCAAAAAAACCGCGCCCCTCGCGCCAACAAAGCGTGTTTACCCGGATCGAAGCCGGCGAGATGTCAAGCGATAGCGCCGAAATGAAGGCTCTAAAAAGAGCCGACGGGTGATGGCCGGGGGCCGCCGCGTGAACTCAATTTTCTGCGGCACAAAGGACCCGAACACGGCCCGCCCGTCCGCGGAAAGCGTGAGTCGGAGCCGGGCGGTCACCGTACCATCGATGCTGCGGGCGACCTCCTTTGGAAACCCCTGCGACACGATAAAAGCCTCCCCGTGGTCCCGGCGGGAAAGGTATACTGTACGGCCGCGAACGAAGCCCGTAAGCTCTTGAAACCCCCCAGGCATCGGGGTTCGACCGCGCACAAAGGGTCCGAATTGAATCAGGCTGATGGTTTCTTGCTTTCCCGCCGAGAGGCCCTCGTCGACCCGCTCCCAGGTCCCCGCCACCCGAACCCGAGCGCCCTGGACCCCCCACACGATGACGAGCATCGCGGCGACCATCGCGACGCCGTGCCAGAGCTCGAAAGGCCCACTCCACCCAAAGTCCACGGCTCGTTCCGACCGTACCGGAAGTCGCCGAACCATTCAGCCCTGGATTCGGCTCGAAAACGGAACGCCCCACCGGCTGGATTCCCTCACCCAAGCGGGTGAAACCGAACCGAAAGCCACCAGGTTCGTCGCGCTCGCCCCATCTCCGACCCCCAAAGACCTCATGGTAGCATGCGGGCGCCATGGCTGGGCCCCGCTCAAATGCATCGAAAATCACCAAGATCCGGAACATCGGGATCGCCGCCCACATCGATGCGGGCAAAACCACCATCTCCGAGCGCTTCCTCTTTTACACCGGCCGAATCCACAAAACGGGCGAAGTCCACGACGGACAGGCCACCATGGACTGGATGGCCCAAGAACGTCAGCGCGGCATCACCATCACCGCCGCCGTCACCAGCTGCCCTTGGCAGGGACACGAAATTCATCTCATCGACACCCCGGGCCATGTGGACTTTACGGTAGAGGTTGAACGTTCCCTTCGCGTCCTGGACGGATGCGTCGCTGTATTTTGTGCGGTCGGAGGCGTCGAGCCCCAGTCGGAAACCGTGTGGAACCAAGCGACAAGCTATGGGGTGCCGAGACTTGCATTTGTCAACAAAATGGACCGGATTGGGGCCGATTTTGCCCGGGTGGTCGGAGAAATTCGTCGGACGCTTCACACCAACGCCGTGCCCATTCAGATTCCAATGGGCGCTGAAGATCGTTTTAGAGGCGTCATCGATTTGGTGGAGATGGAGGCCAGCCGCTTTGAGGGCGTGCATGGGGAGCAACAAATCCGTGAGCCCATTCCAGCGGAGTACAAAGAGCCCGCGGAGCAAGCAAAAAATGTGCTGCTTGAAGCCCTTGCCGACCACGACGACGAAATCGCCGAGGCCTACCTTGCGGGCGCGCCTCTCTCAAAGGAAGTCATCGAAAAAGCTCTACGCCGCGCCACCATCGGCGGCCACATTCAACCGGTCCTGGTCGGCTCTGCCCTCAAAAACTGCGGCGTCTTGCCTCTTTTGGATGCCATCGTTGCGTTCTTGCCGTCGCCGGCGGACCGGCCCGGTGTAGCGGACGTCCGAGGCGACCGAACCGAGCGCCGAAGCCCTGACCCCAATGCCCCGCTCACGGCCCTCGCATTCAAAGTGGCTTTGGAGGAAGGACGTCGGCAGGTGTACCTTCGCATTTATTCCGGCACGCTCGAAGCCAAAGATGAGGTGTACCTGCCAAGCCGCAAGAAAAAGGAGCGGGTCGCCCGCCTGAGAAAAACACATGCCAACAAACGAGAACGGGTCGACCGCGCGGGGCCCGGAGATCTGATCTTGGCGTCCGGACTCCGCTCGGTCGAGACCGGCGACACACTGACCGCACCAGGCGACGACTTCATGCTCGAATCGATGGCTTTCAAAAAGCCCGTCATGGCCCTGGTTGTCGAACCGAAACATAACCGAGATCTCGACAAACTCAAAACCTCTCTCGGTAAACTCGCGGACGAGGACCCTACCGTCGAACTTGAGGAAGACGAAAACACGGGCCAGACCCTCCTATTCGGGATGGGCGAGCTCCACCTCGAAGTTTTGGTTGACCGCCTCGGCCGAGAGTTTGGAATCGAGGTCAACACCGGACGCCCAAGCGTGGTCTACCGGGAGACCATCCAATCAGAAGCCATCGGAGAGGACATTTTTTCGCGTGTTCTCGACGAAGAAAAAGGACAAAAACTATTTGCCCAAGTCAGGACCAAGGTTGCGCCCCTACCCCGAGGTACGGACTCAAGCTTCACCGACACCCGCACTCAAGACAATCGAACCCTTCATCCACTGAGTGAACATGCCCTCGAAGAAATGAAACAAGGGGGCCTCGAGGCCTTGGAAGCCGGGCCCATCGATGGGTATCGGGTCCAAGATGTTGCTATTCAGCTTCTGGAGGCGCGCATCGAACCGGGAAACACCACGCCCATCGCCCTACGCGTCGCGACGGCAAACAGTGTGCGAAAGGCACTCAAGGCCGCCTCACCCGCCATTTTGGCGCCACTGATGGACCTCGAAGTGACCGTCCCTGCAGACATGGCCGGGACGGTCGTGGGTGATCTGTCGGCGAGAAACGCGCGCATCGAACACGTTGAGGCCGAGAGCGGACGGGGCCTGATTCGGGCGCAAGTTTCTTTAACCAAGATGTTTGGCTACGCCACGCTGCTCCGGTCCTTGACCGAAGGGCGAGGTGTATTCTCGATGCGGTTCGCTCGATTCGACGTCAGCGAACCTTAAGCCCGCGTCTTCTTGCTTTTCATAGCTCCAGGCGTTCGATCTGGGCCCTGAGCGGTTTCGAATAACCCCCAAAGTCGGTCAAGACCTCTCCTTGTCCGTTGAGCGTAAACCAATGCGGAACGCCCTGGACACCCGACGCGCGCCAAAAGACTTCACCTACATCGAGATAGCCACGCTCGGTCACGTCGGTGACATAGCGATCCAACATCGTTTGGTCGGCACGACCCGCGATGATCACAAAGCCGATCTCGGGATCTTGTGAAAAACGCTCCTCGAGCTGTCGGACCATGCCCACCACGGACTTGCACGCTGGACACCAAGGGGCCAGGTAGACGACAACGCAGCGCTCACGGTCCGCGCAAGGCATATCTTCTAGCCGATTGTTGGACGCCGGCGTCAGTGACGAAAACAAGGAGCCCTCCGGGTTAAGCACCACCTTCGGTTTGAAGACCCGAGGCCAAAGGAACCATGCGCATCCGGCAACGAGCAACAACCCCATCACCCAAGACCCCCCGCCGTTTCCTCTGGTCCGCGGTGGCGAACCCAAACCGGCTCGTTCTGGCGGAGCCGACGTCGATAAACCGGGCGCCGGCGTTTGTGACCGCCGAAATTTTGCGATCACAATCCCGCACTGGGGACAGTCCTTGGCCGCTTCCAAAAGCGGGCCGGCACACTTGGGACAGGCACTCACGGCAACTCCAAAACCCTAGCCGGGGCAAGCCCCAGCACCAAAACACCACGAAACGCCTCTCTGTACCCGCCCGGGGGGGCAAGCCCCAGCACCCAAAACGGTACGAAACGCCTCTTCACACACTTTAGTCCGGCCAGGAGAAAATCGCGATCTCGGGGGTTTGTGCATGACGCCCCACACCGGGCTCTGGCAAAGAGACGGCCAACGGCTGTGCCACCTTGACGGATGGGGCCGGATAGCAGACTCAGCAGGACCAAGGAGGAAGGGTGGCGTTTTAGACGCCAACGGCTGTAGGCCCCAGAAGACCCGCACCCCGTAGACGATGAGTTCTTCTGCCACTGCCAGGGCGCAAGGCGGCCTTCGTGTGGAACGCTGGCCGGCTCCCGCACCTTGTCCTTCTCGTCTCTTGCCTACGGTGGCCCGACAGGGCCAGGGCGCGGTCCTTCTTTCGGGTCCGGGAGACCTTCAGCTTTCGCGGTGGTCCTACGGTGCGCTTGAACCCGCCGGGTTTGCCGATGGTTTCGAATCCGCCATGGCTCGGGTGGCATCCTGGGTTTCCGGGCCTCGTGGCGCACCGCCTTGGGTTGGGGGCGCCATCGGCTATCTCGGTTACGATGCGGGGTGGTGCCATCAAGCCCAACCCCGAATGCCGCGTCCCGATCCCCTGGGCTTGCCGGCGTCGGCCTTTATGCTCTTCGACGCAATCTATGCCCAAGACCGCGTCACCGGTGACGGTTTTTTGGTGTCCCAACCCTTTCACGAGGCCGAGGCTCGACTGGAGCGGCTCAAAAAAACACTTCGCTCACCTGGGCCCGTACCCAAGGGCGCACTCATTCAACCCCTCGCGGCCCAAGTCGGTCAGCGCACGCACGAAGCCCGCATTCGCGATGCGCTTGCCCTCATCGAGGCGGGAGAGGCCTACCAAGTCAACCTGAGCTACGCCCTCGAAGGTGTGTTTCGGGGTGCCCCCGAAGCGGCCCTGCTCCGCCTCCTTCAATCGCCGGTCCCGTTTTTAGCCTTGCTGCGCCTGAACCCGCGCGAAGCCATCTTGTCGGCCTCCCCCGAGTGTTTTTTCGACTACGACGCGCACGATCGCACCATCCGAGCCTACCCCATCAAAGGCACCCGACCACGCGCACCCACACGCGCGGAAGACCAGGCCCAAAGACACGCTTTGCGCATCGACCCCAAAGAGCGGGCGGAGCATCTGATGATCGTGGACCTTCTTAGAAACGATCTCGGGCAAACCGGAACCATAGGGAGCGTGGCCGTGGAAGCGCTCGCCTACCTCGAGTCGTTTCCCGGCGTCCACCACCTGACAAGCCGAATCCGCGCCACCTTGCCCCCAGACCGAAGCCTTGCGGAAGTCCTTCGAGCCCTGTTTCCCGGTGGCTCGATCACCGGCGCCCCAAAACTGCGCGCCATGGAAATCATTGATCATCTGGAGGACAGAGCACGGGGCGTCTACACCGGCGCAATCGGCTATCTTTGTCCCGACGGCTCGGTCCGAACCAGCATCGCCATTCGCACCGCGACGTTCAACGATCGTCAGGTGATGATGGGGGTCGGCGGCGGCATCGTGGCCGATTCTTGCCCGGCCAGGGAGTGGGAAGAAACCGTGGCCAAATCCGCGCCGTTGCGGCGTGCGCTCCTAGGATAACGAATCTCGGAGCCTACCCGCGTGGATCCGAACCGGTGAGGCACAAGGTCGACGCAACGGAGCCGTAGGTTTAGGCCGGCGCGAAACCGGACATGCCAAACGCGGGGAGCTCCAAGGCTTGGCCAACCGCTTCTTCGGGCGCGTGAAACTGGAGGATCTCGTAGGCACGGGGGTTGGCCAAGAGACGGGCAATCGCCTGGGTGGTCAGTCCGTGGCCCCCACGGAGGCCTACGTAGCGACCAATGAGGGGCAATCCGATGAGTCCCAGGTCCCCGATGATGTCGACCACCTTGTGCCGGACAAACTCGTCGGGGTAGCGGAGGCCCCCGGGATTGCGGATGGAGAAGTCGTCGACCACCACTGCGTTGTCCAAACTTCCGCCTCGGGCCAGGCCCGAGGCCCTCATCGCATCGATGTCCTTGGCGAAACCAAACGTCCGGGCCCGGGCCACATCCCGGGCGAACGCGGTATCGGACACCGTCATTTCAAAACGCTGGTAGCTCACCAACGGATGGGCATAGTCCACGGTGCACGACACCTGAAACGAGCGGGCGGGTTCGAGGCGCACCCAACGTTCTTTGTCGGGTGACTCGACCTTGATGCTGCGGCGAACCACCAAAAACCGTTTGGGTCGATGCTGGGCCACCGTGCCCCCGGCTTCGCGGACCAGGGCCACAAAGGGGGCCGCCGAACCGTCGAAAATAGGCACCTCAGGGCCGTCGAGCTCCACCCGAATATTGTCGATGCCGAGTCCATAAAGGGCCGCGACCAGGTGTTCTACCGTCTGCACCGTGGCCCCGTTGCGCCCGAGGGTGGTGGCCAGATGGGTTCCCACCACCTGCTCGGCTTTGGCCGGAATTTCTTCAAGGGGAGCCAAGTCCGTCCGGACAAACACAATCCCCGAGTTGGGGGGCGCGGGCCGCATGATAAATCGGGTGCGCTGACCGGTGTGGAGACCGATACCAGACCCGCTGATGGCTGATCGAATGGTTCGTTGGAAGAGCATGGTGCCCACCGGCCGTGGGAGCAATATCCGAGCCAGACCAATAGGTCCAGCGCCTAGCGTGTCTAACGGGGTGGTTAGCTTATATAGGGTTTTTTGCGATGGGGATCAAGTTGTGGCAATTTGTATACGGTGTATTCAAAAAATCACTAGAGGAGCGACGGCTGCGACCTTTTCGCCAGATTGAGGTGATCGTGGGCACGGGCCGTGGCCACCCGTCCTCGAGGGGTTCGTTTCAGGTAACCCTCCTGGATCAGGAACGGTTCGTAGACATCCTCGATGGTACCCGATTCTTCTCCCAGCGATGCCGCGAGGGTATCGAGGCCCACCGGTCCACCATCAAAACGCTCAATGATGTTGGAGAGCAAGCGTCGATCCATGATGTCAAACCCTGCAGAGTCGATCTCCAGGGCTTCGAGACCGTCCCGGGCGATTTTCTGACTGACACAGCCGTCCCCCAGAACCTGGGCAAAATCCCGTAGCCTTCTGAGCAATCGGTTCGCCACCCGGGGGGTGCCGCGAGACCGCATAGAAATCTCTTGAGCACCCAACGGATCGATGGCGGTGCCCAAGCGATCGGCCGACCTCAACACGATCTCTTGGAGTTCCGCGGGCGTATAAAACTGGAGGCGGGCCATGAACCCAAATCGATCCCGAAGCGGGCTCGAAAGCAGACCGGAACGGGTGGTGGCACCGATCAATGTAAACCGGGGGACCGGAAGGGTCATGGTTCGCGCATGCGGGCCCTCGCCAATGACGATATCAAACCGAAACTCCTCCATCGCCGGATAGAGGTTTTCTTCGAGGGCAGGCGTGAGCCGATGAATCTCGTCCACAAACAGCACATCTTGGGCCTCGAGGCTGGTGAGAATCCCGGCAAGGTCGCCTTTCTTCTCGATCGCCGGCCCCGAGGTCACGTGAAGCTGACTCCCCATTTCGGTCGCAATAATATGGGCCAAGCTGGTCTTACCCAGGCCCGGCGGCCCCCAAAACAACATGTGGTCCACCGGCTCGCCCCGGCTTTTGGCCGCCTGGGTAAAAATCCGCAGGTTGTCCTTAAGCTTCGCCTGCCCCACGTACTCGGAAAAAGTCCGGGGCCTCAGGGCATAGTCAAGGGGGAGATCTTCGCTCCGCTTGTGCCCTGATAGGGGCCGGGCTTGTTCTCGGTCTTCAGACATCACGACAAACCTCCACCCATTGGGCGATGCCCTCAGCAACCGACATCCTTGGGCCCATCGCTTGCGCGAACAGTGTCAAAAGTGCACGCCTCGTCCCCAAGGCCGCGTCCCCCAAACCCACCCGCAAACAACGCACGCTTTTTTTCCCCCAAGTCAAGCGCGGCCCTCCAGATCCGAAAGACCCGTCAAAAGTCCCTACGAATGGACGGCCGACAAAGGGCCCCGGAGAAAACGCGGAGACGGCTGCACGGTCCAGATCCCGACGGGCAAACCCGCGGATTGTTCCAAGGTTCAGGGCAATTAAATCGGACCCTTAGTCAGAAACCTTCATTGACACTGTTACGTAGCGGTGGTGAAGAATCTGCGTTGACCGACAAGTGCGCATCTTTTGCTTTTTGGGATCGCCTCGTTCGGCGAGTGACGCTCCTTTTGGTTTCGGCTGCCCTCTTTTGCCCCCTCGGCCCCGCCATGGCAACAGACGACGGTGGCCTCGATCAACCGGCAGGCCAGACGTCGGACCGGACCGCGCCTAAGCCTGGCTGGAACCTCCTCCATTGGCCACAAAGCCGCGAAGCCTTACTCCCAAACCTCCACGTGTGGTCCGCGACCGCATCGATGGCAGTGACTGCTTCGGTTGCGGATGCCCAAACTTGGGTTCGACATCCACAGCCTATCGCCGGCGAAGCCCCCGCGGCAGGAACGCTTGTCTGGGTTTTTGCCGAACCGGCCCACGCCGGTTTGCCTTCGTTGTCAGAACAAGAGCAGTTTCATCCCGAAGCACCTTTTCAGCTTCGGGGACTGCTGCGCTCGGGGTCCATGCAGCTCTTTTGGTCGTCGCCCCGGTTTTTTTCCAATCGCAGCCCCATTCCCGCTGGCATTTCACTTCGAACCAGAGTGTACCAAAACGAAGACCCGGTCGCCCTGGTGGACGGGAACACCTTCGAGTACCCGCTCAGAACGCCTGGACCTTTTCGGTTTTACGTCACCTCAGTGGTCGAGGGTGGAGGCCGTCAGTGGGAGTCCACGCGCTCCGAAATCATCGAAGTCGACGCGCCATCTCTGCTTGGTCCAAAAGCACCCTTTGCCTTCGAAACGCCCTCTATCGCGGTCGCCTCCACTTCGCTCGCGGCGCAGCCAAAACTCGGGGTCTCCTCCATCGAGGGTGTCCTATACGCCCATGCGACGTTCATCCGGATGGGAGGCGGCGGTACCCAAGACAAGGTCGTCTACACGCGAAGCTCCAAAGCGGGCAAACCGGGAAGCTTTGACAAACCCCGTGTGCTTTACACCAGCACACCCGGCGCGCGGATCCAAGAAGTGGCTTTGGCGGTCCATGGACCCGAGTTGACGGTCGCCTGGATCACCGAGGAACCGGATAACCACCGGGTGCAGGTGCAACAAAGTCACGACGGAGGTGTATCTTGGCGTGAGTCGTTCCTCGAGATCCGGGCGGGCGCCGCCTGGAAACGAGGCATCGATACCGCCTACGATCGCAGCGGCGGGCATCACCTTGTCTGGGGTGAACGCAACAAGGCGTATTACCTTCGGGATCTTTCCGGCCCCCCAGCCAACGTCTTTGACCAAAACCACAGCGAATCGACACAAGAAACGGTCAAGTACCTCGCCTACTACGCGCCGGACAAAACAAAGTGCCGATGTGAAAACTGTTGGTGCGAAGAATCATACCAACCGACTGAAACCACCAGGACCCGGACCGAGGAGCGCTTTGTCACGTCCCCATCGCTTCACGTGGACGGCGAGAAAGTCAGCATCATCGCCCGACAAACCTTGATGTGGGACAATCTTCCCGTCGTGAATCCACTTTGGGCTCGGATGATGGCCCAGCCGGTTTACAGCGACCGCGTGACCGGAGACGCCACGCCTACGCGACACGTCATCGGCTGGCAGAAAACGTGGAAACAAGCGGCGGAACCCGGCGATGAAGCCCAGCTTGGCGAGCTCGGATATCGGTGGCAATTCCTGTACGAAGGAACCTGGCACCGGCAACACCGGATCCAAGTCGCCCAGCATCCCTTGATCTCCGATTCGTGGAAGACGACTCCCAAATGGCGGATCGCAACCGTCGACGTTCTCGATGACGTCGCCCTTTGGCCTTCCCGTCCGCGTCTATTGACCGCCCCTGGGGGGCGGCTTTATGCCGCCTATGAGCGCGGCCCGTCACCAGACCCCAGTGCCCCCGCACCGAACGCCATCGCGTTGTCGTTTTCCGAAGACGGCGGAAAAACGTGGTCCGAAGCCAAAACCGTAGGTCGAGGCCATATGCCGCAAGTCGGTGCGACGACCCAAGAAATCATCGTTCTGTACTATAAAGCCCGAGACGAAGAGGCGTCTGAGTTGCGGCCGCGTGGTGAAATCTGGGCCTCACGGAGCACCGACGGCAACACCTTCCATCAGGAAGCCCTAAGCGGCACCCTGCCCTCCAAGGCCCTTCTAAAAAATGCCCACACCCCCCACGCCAGCCGCCTCGAGGGCGTGCCCACGCTTGCGATCTATGACGAGCTTATCATGGCCGGATGGGTGCACGACACAGGAGAGGCCCACAACCCAACGGAAGCGCTGGCCCTCGCGCGCGCCACCAGATTGCCCCCCGAACGCATCGAACCCACGGTGGCGGTTTCGGCCGAGGGCGACCTTACCGAAGGCCGAGCCACAAAGTTCACCTTTCGGCTCGAAAACCAATACCACATGGCGGTCTCGGCTTCAGCGACACCAAGTACTGTCCCGGATCTTTTCGGACCGTCCCAGAATCCGTCCGCATCCAGTCAGGTCAGAGTCAACGCGTCCGATTCGAGCGCACCCCCGTCGCCGGTCGGTCTCGGCCGTGACCACGAAGCGGCCAAGCCACCGCTCTACACGGCGCCACCCACCGATTCCGGTGTGCACCGAGGGAGCGCGCCTACGGCCGCCGATCTCGGTGTCGACTTTCTTTCGTCCGCTCTCCACCTCGCGGAGTCGACTGCGGTTCCATCGGTAGGGGCCTCCTTTGGACCAACCCTTTCGCAGAATGAATGGCCTTTTCCAGGCGCGGCCCTGGCAACCGTATGGACCGTGCCGGGTGTCCTGGATGAATCGAGCATCGACCTCACGCAGGGTCAATTCGTATTGCCGGCCAACATCGATGGCAACGACCAGCGCGCCGTTCGCCTTCGCAACCGGCTGTACAACCAGGAGGCCGGCATCCAGCGCGAGTTTGTCCACGACGCCCAGAACAAAGACTCCGAAAAACTCGCAGCCTTCGAACGGGTCTGGGTCTACACCCAGGGCATTGCTTTGGACCAGGCGCAAGCGGAAGACGATCGCGCCAAAGCCAAAGCGATGGCCACGTGGCTATGCCTAGAGGCAAAGTGGGACACGGAACGGTCGACGATTCTCGGGTGGCACTTTTCGACCAACACCCGTGGCGATGATTGGAAAGATGTTCGGCTGGTCACCGGCGCCAATGCCTGGGCCGTCCATGGTCTCGGAACGTTCTTGACCTCGAAGACCTACCGCTCCATGCAAGACAAGGCGGGCCAGGCATTCACCAAGGCGGAGTATCTCGGCTGCTACCAGGCCGCACTTCGCGGACTGATGAGCATGCGCACCCCTTCGGGCCTTGTCGCTGCGGGCATCACCGCCCAAGAGTTGAGCGTAGCCCGCACCGGGACCGAGTACTACGCAATTCTCGATGAGCTCGGGTATGGCGACCAACATACGCCGATTCGCGCGAAGAATGTGGTCACCGAGCACAACGTCGACGTTCTGAGCGTCCTCAATCACGCGCTCGAACATCATGCCGCTCTTGGACTCGATGAGGGCGAGCTACGGAACTGGCGAGATAGCTTGCGCCACGCCATTTTTACTTTGCTTTGGGACGGGGAGCAAAAAAGGATCATCACCGGCGGCCACTTCGACGACGCAAATCGATTTAGACCGAGTCCGTTTTCGGCCATCGACAACTGTAGCTGGCTATCCCTTGCGGTCGACGTGAACAGCCTTGACGAAGATCGGACCAAAAAACTCGCCGCCTGCCTTCACTACACGATTGAAACCTTCGTCAAGGAGCTCGGTTTTTCCGATGCCCCCCAAGAGCGAAGATATCTTGGCACACACTACTTTCCACGCGATTTTCGTGACCCGTACATCGACCTGAGCGAGGAAGAGCAAAAAAAGCAGCCCCGATCGTACCACGTTGAAGCCACTCTCGGTTTGATTCTGGGTTTGTGGCGGTTTGCCGACCAAAATGAAGGCCATCCGGATGCGCCGTACTTTTCTTCGGTAGGCCAAGAACTTTGGTACTGGATGCAAGTTTTTGTTCAAGACCACGGCTTTGTGTACTCGAGTCAACGGATTCAAAACCTCTCGACCCTTTTGCAGTCGAGCACGGCCGCTATTTGGTTTATTCGGACGCGGGACTACGAACAACAGCAACGCCAAAGCCAAGATCGCCCCCTTGGACACTATGGGAATGCGGCATCCCAGTCGGTCGCCCAAGTGCGAAACATCACCCGCGAGGCACTTGAAGCCCTTACGCCGTGGGTATCCGCATCCACTGCAATTCCCGAGACCGAACGCGGGGCCCCAATTGAGTCCAATCCGGACGGATCCAGCCCACTCGAGACCGCACCCGGCCGCAACCCGGCGCCGTCCATTCGCAACCAGAGTTGGACGCTGATGGCCCTCACCCATGTGGGTCGTCAAAGCGATGCCGAGGCGGTGGCGACCGAGCTGCTCGACGCCCGGGCGGGCGCACATGCCGACTACAATGGTCAAGTCGACTGGCCGCTTTTGCGCGAAGATCCTTCGCCCAAGGCCTATGCGGTCACCGACGAGGTTCTCGCCTACTATGCGCTTACACGCTTCGCGCTTTTACACCGCGCAAGCCCCGTCCGAGACCAGGCGCTCACCATACTGGCCCATGCCTTACCGACCATGACAAGCAAACAGGTGCTCAACGCGGCGCCCCAAACCCAGATGCTTGCCTTTTTCCTTTTCGAATGGGCTGAAGGGACCTTCGCGCGCCGCTTTTCCGAAAAAGACTTTCTTCGCACCGAGCTGAGTCAACACGCCGAAGCCATCACAGAACATCCCGGCCAAGTTTTGTCTTTTTCGGACCGAGTCGCTTTGGGCCTTTTTGCGATTCACGAAGGCATGATGGACCATGGCCTCTCCATCGTCGAGCAGATCATGAGCCCTGGTTCCACCGCATCAATCTCCGAGCGCCCTGGTGCAGCATCCTTGTTTTTTCAGCCGAGCGGCCAGGCCTTTGTCCTCCGTGCGGCCGGCCGCTTTGATCCACGATTTGAAGAGCTTTTTTGGTCGCACTACGCCAAACACATGCGCGCCGTCGACCGTTCAAGCGAAAAGCAGGCGCGTTTTCTTCTAGCCCACGCACCTTTGGGGGTGTTCGGCGTCGAAGCTGGACCCCATCTTTGGATGCCATTTTCGGACGCCGGGCTGGGCGGAACCGCACTCCCCAGCCGTGCCCACACCCAAGAAGCCCTACACAACTTGTTCGCCGAATCACTGTACGCCCTTTTGGCATCGGAACCCGAAAGCTACATTTTTGATCACTGGGTTCTTCGCCTTCATCAAATTCGCTTTGCCCAAGCGCAACTCCTGAAAGGCGTGTCCTCCATCCACTGGGCCAAGGGGTACGAGCAGCAACCCTTCGTGGCGGCGGTCGAAGAAACGGTGTGGGCGCTCGAAAACTTGTGTGAATCCTCCCCGCCCGGTGCCCAAACGCTCGCCACCACCCTAAAAACCGTCCTCGGTATTTCCTGCCACACCACCAGCGACGTATTTTCGAAACGCCTCAGCAAACGCCTTGGTACCCGAACCGCCAAGCTGGGCGTGGTCATGGCCGTCCACCACCACAAGCAGCGCTTTTCCCAGCTGGTCAACGAGCTCTACGTCAGACCGCCGCCGTCCGACAGGAAAGAAGACGGCACTCGGCATGCCGATGCGGCATCGCACCCCGCAGACGACAACCCAGAAGGTTCTGGAGCCCACGCCGAAAACGGCGCCCGCGACGCAGACGGGGAGACTTTCTTCATGGGCTACGTTTGGGGGGGAAGTTCGGCGTCTGGGAGCGACCGGTCAACAAGGGACCAGCTGAAGAGGGCTTGTGTTCTTGACCGGGACCTTGCGGCCGAAACCCGGCCCGCATGCCCGACCGCATGGGGTACCGGGCCTAGTGTCGAAGACCTGACCACCGCACTGCGCACCCGGCTCGAACACGCGACCACGACGCTTATCGATTCGGCGGCCTCGAATGAGGCCAATGAGCTTCACTACGAGTTTTGGGGACTCGACCCCGTCGAAGCATGGAACCCCGGCGCACCCACATACTGGACACGCGAGGCCGTCGAGCTGAGGGCGCTCAGCAAACGCCCCTCCGGCGTCGTGTGGCGCTTCTTCGGCGTAGCCGCACCTCATCCATGGAGGACCATCAGCCAAAAGCAGCGAAACAACGTGGTTTGGCTCCGGCGGCTCTTGAACCAGGAGGCGGGAGGAGATCTGGTCCAAACCGCCGAGCAGCTAAACTTGCCCCCCGCGGTCATGCACCAAACCATGCTGACCGGCGTGTTCTCCAAGGCCGATTTTGAAGCGCTGGCCGAAACCTTGGTGCTCGGTGAAGAACGGGCGACGTGGCGAAACCGGTTCGAGCTCACGCAAGAACACCGCGCGCGCGGCGTCCTCCCGACCAGCATCGACCACACACTCCACGAATCCCAGTTTCTTCCGGTGGACAGCCGCATCGATGGCGTCGTGGCTTACGTGGCAATGGGCACCATCGACGCCGATCATCCGGACCTCACCGTCGACGTGGTGCTTGAGGGAAGCCGAAACCTGGGTGTTGTGGCCCAGGGTCTGGGCGATGAGGGAGCAGGACTTCTTCAACTGGCCATCGATGCCCCTTCACTCGCCCCCACCCTTTTGGGCGATGGGTCGGACCACGTCTTTGAAGCACCCGCCCCGGGCAATCCGATCGTGGTGTCGCCGACGCCCGTGGGCGCCGGCACGCACAGAATCACGCTCGTCGACAGAGGGCACGCCCATGGCCGGGTTCGGTTCTGGCTGGTCCTGGACCGTGCGCCAACGCCAAGCAGACAAGTGTTTGTGAGCACACAGAGTCGGCGGGGCACCGTAGAGCCTCCGATTTTTTGCACCACCCTCGGCGACGCTCCCCGAGTCGTGGTGGCCACGTTGCCTGAAAGCCAGATTGTTCCAACGTTCGAAGTGGTTCATATCGCCGGCCAGAGCACCACCCAAGGCGACGGATTCGCGAAGGTCGAAGTCCAAGCCCAAGACGAGGGCCTTGGGCCCTATGTCACCACTGTCGAGGGCCACACCTGCCCGTCTTACTGGATGTTCCAGAACCCCGAGACCCGAGCCTCAACCTCGGGTGGATTTTTGCTTCAGGCCGAACAGACAGCAACCCTCGACGTGGTCCGCCTGGTTGAAGGAAAGCCACAACCCTATGGACCCCCAGATCTTGTCCAAGCGGTGCAGGTCATCGGCACTTCGGCTGATGGTCCGGTCCTCGCACGACTTGAACCGACTGAAACCCCCGGGCGACTCCACATCCACGCAAAGGTGTCCGGCCTTCATGCGGTTCGATTGTTGTCGACTGAAAACACCCGGGACGCCGGGCCACAGATCGAAGTACGCATCAGCACACCGCCCGTCGAGGCCGCAACCTTCTCCAATCCGGCAGTGCCCAAAGTCTTGCTTCCGCTCGAAAGAGCGTCCACCCAAGCGAGGGTGACCCAGCTTTACGCCGTAGTGTTCCTTCGGCGCCAGGGACGCATCGTCATCGATCCTTTGGGACATTCAGGAACGCGATCCGTTTACGGACCCGGTGCGTTCGGGCGGGGCGAAGCCATGGTCTACATTCACCGTGGTGACGAATGGGCCTACGCAGAATTTGCCCCCGGTTTCGTCGAAAGAGGTCGCTTTTCGCCTGAGAATGATTTCGGCTTTGATCCTCTGGCCATTGTAAACGACGACCAACAGCTCGCGAACTGGGTCGTGATTCAGGACCAGCTTCGCCTCGAAGGTGCACCTTGGGGCGCACGCCACGCCTTCCAGGTGTACGTCACCAAGAGCGAAGTCGCGGTAGGCGCACGAATTCAAGATACGCCGTTTTTGGGCAGACTTGGCCCCAAAACCAGTCTCCACGTCCCCCCCACAAAAGATGTGGGTGAAGCGTTGGTCCACATCTATCTTCAAGATGCGTGGGCGGAACACAACCTCGGGCCTGGCTTTCAAGAACGGGCCCATGTCGACGTCGGCAGCCTCGGTTTTGGTTTAAAAACCCATCTCATGGATGAGCAAGCGCTGGCCCAATGGGTTGCTTCCACGACCTCGTTTCGAATCCCCACAGCGCCCGCGATGGCCCCCCACGAGTTTGAGGTCTTGATTGCAAACGATCAGGTCTCCGTACGCGCCCGCCTTCTCGAAGAACCTCTGACGGTCGTTCGTTCCGACGGAACGTTGTCCCCCAGCAATACGGGCTGGGTGAAGGCCCACGAAGACGATCCGTTTTGGGCTTTTTTGACCGAACTTGCGGACACATGGACAAACGCCTCCGAAAACGCTGCACAACTTCTGCATGCCCTCCAAAATCTGGCCATTGAATCCAGCCTCCACGGTGATTCCGGGTCTCAGTTTGGCGTACGCATCCGTTCCGAAAAGCCCCAAGGTGTCGCCTCCATTCTAGAATTTGTCATTCCCAAATCCGAAACCGGCGTGGGCCCCACCGCACCCCAAAATGCGTCAACGGCGACTGACCTTTGGAGCATCTCGGGTCAGCCCATTCCCGTGGTGGAAAACCGAGTGGCAGACACATCCCCAGATGGTGCCCAAACAAAGGACGGTTCAGGCGAGCCCGTAGCACTGCACACCCCCTGGACCACCGGCCAAACCACGCTGGTTGTTCCTCAAACCAACCCGCCTTCGAACGGGGGCCAGCCCCCACCCGCCGGCCGCAAAACCACGTACTATGGACTCCCCTTCAAAGCCTTTCAGGCCGGGGTCAAAAACGTGCCCAACGTCCTCTATTTTGTGGACGCCGCCCCCCCGACCGAGGTCTTCGACCCCCCCACCAAAATCGAAGGTTCCGGAGAGGACTTCATGGCCTATCTCCAAGGCCACGACGGACACTTCAAAACCCTCACCTCGGACCCAAGCTTCGGAAAAGGCGCGGACCGAGCGCTTTGGGACACACTTCAGGCGGGGGGCGGGAAGGCCTGGGTCTACGTGATCCGCCCGCCCGAAGGCAGCCTCCACGTTCCGAGCGTCCTCAAGGCATTGGGCCTCGAGGTCCCGCCTCACCTCGAAGACAAAGTGCTTACCCCGTGGGACATTCCAAGCTTCTACAAACACAGCGCCTATCCCATCGACCACCAAGGGCTTCCAGGCAAAGAGCTGGTCCATTCGGAGCACTATGAAGATCCGATGACCGTTCCCGGCGCCCAATGGACCAAGACCTACGTGGACACCGTGGAGGTCACCGAAACCATGCTGAAAGCACAGACCACACGGTACAATGCATCCCTCACCGAACTCGACCCGCCCCCCCTCACCGAGACCCAGTTCAACCGGGCGCGAACCACCGCCCCCACCGTCGTGGTCCGATCCACCGAGATGGCGCCGAACGGCCCCTACGCGATTTTCGAACAAGGCTTGGAACCCGCCCCCGTAGACAAGGAAGACCTCACACCAGACGACGAGCAAACCCACACCCATGACTCGGAAGCCGACCACCCCACCCAGATCAAGGGAACCATCTACGCCGGAACCAACGTGGAACAAGTGGCAGGCTTCGGTTCTGACCAACACGAAGACGGGCGCGCCTACGCGTACTTCATCGAAAACGATGGCCGTATTCTCAATCTGGATGCGGTTCCGGAGGCTGGAGAAGTAGGCATCCAGGGTGAACTTGTGATTCCAGAAAGGATCTATGCCCACCAGATCATCGGTGCGCTCCCTTTTTGGCAAACCGACCCAGACGGGCCGGTGGACCGCTATGAAGCGTTTATGCCCAACCCGCACTACCCAGGACCGGTGCCCACGACGTCTAAAGCCCGAGTGTTCCCCAAAAAAATCCCCGACGCTGCTTTTTCGGTGGAGGTCAGCCACAATCCCCACCAATCTGAACTCCGCGCGGCCTATGGCTTTTCCACGGAGGGCATCTGGACCGGAACCAAGCCCCTCAGCGACCAGAAGCTCCACGAAATCAAAACGCGCGCGTTTTCGAACGCGAGCATGGTCCTCGTCCATCGCCAAGACCAAGGTTACCTCGCCTTTCCGGTCTACGCCTTGGCGAAGGCTCAAGGGGCCAAGCCCCACGTCGCGTGGAACCTGTTGCACAACCAGTGGAAGGGCCCCTTTGAGGTCATTGGGCTCACCGGTCTGAGCTCGGGCCCCAAGGAGACCAAGCTGGTCGCCGACGTCTTCGGATACAGCCAGGCGCCCTACCTGAGGGTCACCAAACCCAAGGGACAAAGCGGCCTCGTCCAATACTACGACCCAAACCTGGACACCTTTGTTGGAGAAAAGGAGTGGTCCGTGGACCCATTGCCGCGCTACCTCGAAGGAAAGAGCAAGGTCGAAAAGCGGGCCCAAAGCCGCGAAGACTATTTTTCGGCACCGCTCCCCGAACTCTTTCGCCAACAAGGACGTACGGGGTTTGCGAGTCCCTACCCCATTCCTGACGCCGCTCTACTCGAGGCCAAAAACAGAATCTACCCCAATCAATCCGTCGTTCAGCTCATCCTGAGCGGAGACGAAAAACACCCCGAAAACACCTACTTTGCCTTCGCGCTCAGAAGCGATGACTGGACCTCGCCCTACTCTCCCATCAATGAGCGCACGGTCCAAAACGTGACGGTTCTCGGTCTCACCGGCGTAGCCGATTCAAAGCGCGAAGAACAAAACGTGCAGTTCCTTTTTGATCAACTTCGTCAACTCGGATTTCATCCGCCCTTCATTCGGGTTATCAAAAAGGACCACGTTCTTTATTACAACCGCCAACTCCGCCCCACCGTCACCGGCGACCTCACCCAAAACCCAGGAACGGCATACGTTCGACAGCTCTCAAAATTCGAATTCGAGGATGAACATGTGGCCTCACACCCACCCACCCCACAGTGGTCACCAGACGTCACCCGCCTCTCGGAATGGAGACGGGCCTTTGACATCCTAGACGACGTGACCACCTACCGTCTTCTACGCCACTTAAAAAAGCAAGGTCCAAAGACCCGCAGCCAACTCCTTGAGCTTTCGCGTCTAAACCCCCCGGCCGACAACGCACCACGGGAAGAAAAATGGCTCTTCGAGATGGACCGAAAAAAGATCGAAGACACGCTCGACGAGTTGGCCAGCCTGTCGTTGATCAAAGCTCTGGAATCCAAAGACGGGCTCAAATATCACATCGCCCCCCACACCTGGGCCCAGTTCCTTTATGATCTCCAAGCACCCTATCGGCTTCGAGGTTCGACTTCGGCGGAGAAGATCTCGAGTTCAGAGAACGAGGCGTGGGACCGCATCCCTTACGCGTTTCGACCACTTTCCTCGAATGGTGATCGAGGTCTGGCGGTGGGCCTCTTCTATCTTTTGAGCGGCCATACGTTGAGTCGGGTTGCGCTTGCGGACCTGGTCTCACCCCATCTGGAAAAGCCGATCGATGGCTATCGGTTGGATCTCGCCGAAAAAATGTTCGTCATCCAAAACGCCCGTCTGGACTACCGCATCAATTGGGATGAATGGGCGGTGCTGATAAGCGACCTCGAGACCCTTGGTCTTCATATAGACCCCACGGCCAAAACCCCAAGCGCAACAACCGACTCCGATCCTGTCGTGGACGCCATCATCAAAGAGTTGCCCCCCAAGCATCAGCCCACTGAGTTCGTGCACCCGAAACCCATGTTTCCAAAAACGAACGAAGACTCCAAAAACTTCAAACCAACGGTTCTTGATCCCGCGCAGGAACTCTCCTTGCACTCGGGCCCCTACTATGGTCTACCCTTGCAAGCCTATCAGACGGGCAAAGATCTTCCGCCGGTGATCTTCGTGTTCTCAACCCACGCCGAGCGCATAGAACATCAAGTGGGCGATTTTATTTTTGGCACGAGTGACCCAACTTTTTCACGAGGCACCGATCCGCTCTTCAAGGCGGCCCTTGAGGCCGGACAGGGAAGGGTTTTTGTCCATGTACTCGAGACACCCCCGAATGCACTCGCCTTAAACAAGATCCACGACTTCCTAGGCCTCGAGATCCCCGAGGGTTCTGCCCCCCACGTGGTCTTCATGCAACCCGGTACCCATTCCGCAACCCTGTTTCACGACAACGCCCTCATCGAAACCCACGAAATCGCCGCCTCCGGCCGAATGCCGAGCGCCTTCTCCTTCGAAGCCTTCAAGCAAAAGGTCCAAATCAGCCAAAACCGTGGCATGGGATTCGATCGGCCCATCGAAAAGGTGCCCATGACCAACGCTGAACTGTCGGTCCTGGCCAACGCGCTCAATGCAGCCCTCAAAGGGACAACCGATGAAACCATGGGCCACTTTAGACCACAAACATACGACGCCGCGAGACTCGGCGCCCCGGGTAGCGTCGTTCGCCTAGACACCCTTGCGCCCGAAGGCACTGAAGGCGCCTTCGAACAGGGACTGACGCCATTCCGCGAAAGCCACGCGTCTTCCTCGTCGCAACCCAAACGACCTGCGTTTGTTCGCACCTCTTTCCTGACCGGGAAATCTGGCTACGGCAACCCAAAGCACTGGCCGAGTAGCAAAAGCGTGGTTTGGCAATACCTCATCCGAAACGACGGTCGCGGACTGCATTTTGCTTCCGCTGGCTTTTTGGGCGACGGCGATGAAGTGGGATTCCCCGAGAAAATCTATGCCGACCAAATCATTGGTGCCCGGCGCCTCGAACGAGATACAAAGTCAGGAACCATTCGTGAGGGGCCACTGGTCTACAATCCACATTTCGATCGCCAAGAACGGGTGCGTCACTTTACGACCAAACAACTCGGCGTATCGGTACCCGATCCCGCACTCTCCCTGTCCAAACCGTTTGCACTCACCGCCACCAAACTTGCAGAGTTTCAAGGAACCATGTGGATTCCCAATCTAAAGAAAGTAGCCCTGCGCAATAAGCTCGTCAAAAAATTGCTTGCCGGATTGGATGCTGAAAAGACCGGACGCATCACCGATAGCGACCTGGCCGAAATCGCGACTCGAGTCCTCAAATTGGTAAAAAATGGCGTCATGACCGAAGACGGGCACTGGAGCGACGACTTTAATGCCCTCCACAACCCAGTGCTCATCGACAGCATATTCACCGACCTGTTCGGCCCACTCATCACCCGGAGCGCGAAAAATCCTCACAGTGCACTCGGGCATGTCTGGCTCGAACATTCTAATAACGCCCCGCCCAGGCTTATGTTCGCCTACTTCACTTCTTCCGAGTTTCCGGTACTCGAAAACTGGACCGGCTACGTAGGTTATAACCATTCCAGCTACGAAATCGATCCGCTCGATCTCCTAGAGAACCGAACCGAGATAGACACCCGAAGCATGGCCTTTGATAACTGGGTCAAAAAAACCATGGGAAATGCTTGGCGCGTAGGATTTATGCCCTGGAATAATGACGGAGAAGGCCTCGGCATTTCCTTTGATTTTCATTCCCCAAAGGATGAGCGGTGGGGCGTGGAGATCGTCTCCGCCAAGGTATTTGCCAAAGCCTTTCCCGAGGCTGATATCCTTCCTGACGGACGACTCGACCTCGCCTACCTCCTAGAGGCTGACTCGACAGATGCCATCGACGAAAGAACCCGCAAAGCAGCCGGAATCGTAGATCCCCACAGCCAATATGGTTTTGAGGTTGTCACGTTGAGAAAAAACGTCGGTTCCAAAACCCCGTTTACCGGCACGGTTCGCATCGTACGTTTTTATGACAAGGCCGCGGGTGCCCAGCCACGTTTTGACTGACCTACCTCGAGCCCCATACCCTCGCTTTATCAGCAGCCCCCTCTTGGGACCGAATCCTTTCTCAGCATAGCCCCTCTTGGAACCGAATCCTCGCCCAACGTAGGCCTCTTTGGGGTCTGGGTCCCTTTCAGGAAGGCTTGGGGGAACAGGATGTGATGCCTTGGGGGCCCCAAGCCCAGGATGGGCGGCCTGGATGAAAGGGACCCAGACCCCAAAGAGGCCGGAACTGAAGCACCCTTCTCAGCGCGTCGATTCAACTCCATAGCGCACCCCTTTTAACGCGTCATATGCCCGAGCGCCTCTTTGAGAAGCGCAGGAAGCCCCACGCCAGCCCCAAGACGACGAATAGCCTCCTGAGCCGCGCCATCGGCCACCACCGGCCGAAACCCCAAATTCACCAACGCGCTCTGAAGATCTTCGACGTCACGCCGCGGAGTCAGATGAGATTCACTCGGCCCCGGCCTCGTACTCGGCGTATCCGGAGCCAGACTTTCGAACTTATCCGCCAAATCTACAATCATCCGCTCAGCCGTTTTTTTCCCAACCCCCGGCAAAAGCTTCGCAACCCGCGCAGCTTCTCGCCGACGCACCAGAGCAACCACTTCTTCAGCCGGAACCTGAAGAATATGAATAGCCTTCGCCGGCCCAATGCTGGGCACAGAAATCAAAAGGTCAAACACATCACGCTCGAGGAGACTCTGAAACCCAAAAAGCTGGATGGCATCGTCCCGAACTTGGGTTCGAACATGAAGAGCCACCTCCTGACCAACCCGCAGGCTGCATTGCCCAGACACAGTCACCGCGTACCCCACCCCCCCCACATCCACCACCAACTCATGGCTCGTACGATCAAGCACCGAGCCCCGTAAAAATGCGATCATGAGAGCCCCCCTACCCTTTGCCCCGAAAGCCCCGGCTTCTTCTTAAGCGCCGTCCATTTGGCATGCATAGCCCCCGCGATAGCCAAAGCCAAGGCATCAGCCGCATCAGGCGGAGCCTTGGTTTCAAGCCCCAAGAGAATTCGAACCATTTCCTGCACCTGCTGTTTGTCAGCACGCCCCGACCCCGTAACCGACTTTTTGATCTCTGCCGGCGTCAGTTCGCCCAACGCATGAGCCCCCTGCCCCGCCGCCAACAAAGCCACCCCCCGGGCGTGCCCCAGCACCAGCGCACTTTTGGCGCTCCGGTGGTGAAAGATAGACTCAAGAAAAACAACATCCGGCTGCTTAAGCCGCAAACACTCTGACAGCCCCTCAAAAATCGTAGCCAAACGGTCCTGAAGTGCCACGCCTTGCGGCGCCGAAATCACCCCAAAGCCTCGACACGAAAGCCTACTCCCATTGGCCACCACCACACCCCACCCAGTGCGATACGACCCTGGGTCAATACCAAAGGCGATCACGAAGATGCCAATTGCTCAGCAACATCATCACTGATGTCGGCGTTGGTCCAAACGTTTTGCACATCATCATGGTCCTCCAGCTTGTCGATGAGCTTGACAATTTTCCTGGCCAGTTCGTGGTCACACCGAACCGTGTTCGCAGGAATCATCGTCAGCTCGGCAACTTCTTCTTCAAGCCCGTTTTTAGCCAATGCGGATTGCACCTGATGAAAATCGGTAGCCCCCGTATAGACCACCACATGCGCGGCCTCAGTGAGGACATCTTCGGCCCCTGCCTCAAGAGCAACCTCCATCACCCGATCTTCATCAAAACGATTCGCATCGAAGCGAATCATGCCCCGCTTTTTGAAAAAAAAAGCCACGCTCCCCGTCTTGGCAAGATTGCCCCCAGCTTTGTCGAAATAGCTCCGCACATCGGCGATCGTTCGATTCTGATTGTCGGTTGCCGCATCGATGATAAAAGCCACGCCCCCTGGCCCATAAGCTTCGTAGACCAATTCATCGATTTGTCCCCCGCCAAGCTCTCCGGTGCCTCGTTTGATGGCACGCGTGATGTTGTCAGAGGGCATCGCCTGAGCGCGCGCCTGCTGGATCGCCAGGCGCAACCGAGGATTCCCATCGGGGTCGCCCCCACCCAGACGCGCCGACACGGTGATTTCTTTAGTGAGCTTGGTGAAAAGTTGTCCTCTTTTGGCGTCGGCAGCACCCTTTTTCCGTTTGATCGTGCTCCATTTACTATGACCAGACATCCCGTGAACCGGCCCCCTCGATAACATGGCGTCATCCGAGGGAAAAGAGCTCAGTCCACCGATTCGGAGGCCAAATCCTCAGTGAAAACTCCGCGTGGCAGTCCCTTCGGGGTGAAAGGCAAGCTGTGGGTCCCATAGTTTTTTGGCAATCAGATGAACAACGCCACTTTCTGACTGGACTTTGCCCGTCACCCCAAGAATCAGAGCGGTTCTGGCCAAAACGGAATATTTTTGGAACACCGGCTGCCAGACCACCAAATTCACAAAACCAGCTTCGTCCTCCAAGGTATAAAACGTCACCCCGGTGGCCGTACCAGGCTGTTGGCGGCAGATGACCAAACCTACATATTGAGCGCTTGCGCCGTCGGGTTTGGTATTGAGCCCAACCGAATTGGGCACCCCCCGACGCTCCAGCTCAGGACGAATACTCAGCATAGGGTGCCCCCGAGCGGAATGCTCTGAAGTCCTATAATCCCACAAGACTTTTTCGGGTGTCGACAACCGAGAAAAAAGAGGCAACGAGCCCAGTTTTCGGGATGCCATCCAAAGCGTATCGTGCGAGCGAGGCGCTGCTTCTTTGACCGCCCATAGAGCATCTCGGCGGCCCAACCCAAAACATTCAAAGGCTCCGGCTTCTGCAAGCTGAGTTAAAGAACGACTTTGAATCTTTGTTCGTTTTACAAAATCGCCCACCGAATCATAGGGGCCAGGATGGGTGCTCAACAACCGCTCCTCTCGCGTGCCTAGCCCCTTCACAAACCGGAACCCCATCCGAAGGGCAAAACCTTGTGCCGAAGACTCAAGCACACAATCCCATTGGCTCTGATTGATGTCGATAGATCGGACTTCAACGCCCTGACGTTTGATGTCTTCAACAATCGTAGCTGCACTATAAAAGCCCATCGGAAGCGCATTCAAAAGAGCACAGGCAAACACGGCGGGGTGGTGGCAACGCATCCATGCGGTCGCATAGGCTATCAACGCAAACGATGCAGCATGTGACTCCGGGAACCCGTACTCTCCAAAACCACGAATTTGTTGAAAAATACGCTCGGCATACTCGGGCTCAATGCCGTTTTTGATCATGCGGCGTGTCAGTTTATGGTGATGCCGGTCAATTCGACCACTGCTTTTCCAGGCTGCCATATCCTTGCGAAGTTGATCGGCCTCACCTCCGGAATAGCCCCCCACCAACATCGCAATTTTCATCACCTGTTCCTGAAAGATGGGAACACCAAGCGTTTTTTTGAGTGCCTTTTTGAGAAGTTCATGTGGGTATTCTTCGGGTTCCTTCCCATTTCTTCGACTGAGATACGGATGCACCATGTCTCCTTGAATGGGGCCCGGACGAACAATGGCCACCTCTATCACCAGATCATAGTACGTTCGAGGTTTCAAACGAGGAAGCATCGACATTTGGGCACGCGACTCGATTTGAAAAACGCCCACGGTGTCGCCCTTTGAAATCATATCAAAGGTTGCAGGGTCGTCCTCAGGGATGTCGGCCAAACTCATGTCGATGTTGTGATGTTCATGAAGAAGATCAAAACATTTGTGTAGATGCGTGAGCGCGCCCAAACCCAAAAGATCGACCTTAAACAAATTGAGGTCTTCAATGCTGTATTTATCCCACTGAATTACCGTACGATTGTCCATGGTCGCGTTCTCAATGGGCACAATGCTGTCAATCGGCTCGCTTCCGAGAAGAAAACCCCCAGGGTGGATGCTGAGATGCCTTGGAAAGTCTCTAATTTCGTCAACCAAGCTTAAAAGATGCTGATGAATGGGCACCGAAGGATCGAGGCCAGACTGTGTTAAGGCCTCGTGATGAAGCTCGGAGAACCGACTCCCCAAAAGCTTCGACAGCCGGTCGAGCGCCGTTTCGGGGATGGACAAAGCCTTGCCCACTTCGCGAACCGCAGACTTGGTGCGATATCGAATCACGTTGGCCACCATGGCTGCATATTTTCGAGTATATTTTTGATAAACCCACTGGATGACTTCTTCTCGACGTTCGTGTTCGATATCCAAATCGATATCCGGTGGTTCAGCCCGTTCACGCGATAAAAAACGCTCAAACAGAAGATCCAATTTAATAGGATCTACCGCGGTGATCCCAAGACAAAAACACACCACCGAATTGGCCGCAGAACCGCGGCCCTGGCACAAAATACGCTCCCTTTTGCAGAACTCAACAATTTCATGCATGGTGAGAAAATAACCACCGTAGTCAAGCTCATGAATCAGCTCCAGCTCTTTCGTCAACTGTGCCATCACTTCGGCAGGAACCCCTTCGGGATAACGCGTTTTTGCCCCATCTAGAGTCAATTCTCGAAGCCAATCGGCCGTGGTCATGCCCTGGGGCAATTTTTCTCCCGGGTAGCGATAACAAAGCTCATCCAAAGAAAAACAGCACCGCTCAGCCACCTCTAAAGACGTATTTAAAAGCAGTCTATTGTCCGCAAAAAGATTACGCATGGCCAAATCGGTCTTCAAGTCGTGTTCGGAGTTCAACTTAAGCTTGGTTCCCGCATTCGACAAAGCGATACCGTGTCGAATACAAGTCAGCACATCATGTAATGGCTGCCGAGCTTGGGTGTGATACAGAACCTCTGTAGTGCCTACCGCCGCAACACCCAATCGCTTTGCCGTAGTCAGAAGCTGTTCTTCTACAGGCTGCTCTTCTTCCCGAAGATGACGAACAACCATCGCGTAAAGGCGCTCGTCATAAACATCGACCAACTCCGAAAGCAACACCTCATCAGGCACAAGCGCAATCAATCCCTCGGAAGCCTCAAGCACTTCATGCACAGCCACTACCGATTGGCCTTTTTCGCTGCGAAGGCGGCCCTTTGAAATCAACCCACATAAATGGCCGTACCCTTTTCTGCTTTCAGCCAAAAGAACGACGCGGCAAGCGCTTTTTTGGGGAACAAGCCCCACAGTCAATTCAGCACCCACAAGCACTTTTATGCCCAGCTCCTTGGCTTTCATATGGGCTTGCACCACCCCATACACACCGTCCCTGTCGGTGATGGCTACGCTTTTCAGACCAAAAAAATGTGCTTGTTCAACAAGCTCCGAGGGATGGCTGGCTCCTTCCAAAAAACTAAAATTGCTCTTCACCCAGACTGGTGCATACCCATCCATCATGGTCATCTAAACAACATCCAAGAGGGGCTTAGCCAACCATCCCATGTAAGACCCATCGTCGTCTGGGGGCATCATAAAAAACCCAAAGCAACTCTTTGGTTTTGGTCTCTATAAAATAGTAATCACGGCTCACACGCTTCAGCCACCATCCCCCGTTGACACGATACGGCCCGAGCATTTGCTCCACCGCACCATGATTGCCCAACCATCGTTCGGGCTCCTGTTTGGGGACATCAGGCAAAAGAACGGGTTTTTGAAAAACATGCCGCACCAGCGGTTGTATTTGAGCCTCTGGCTCTTGGGGCTCGGGATACTCCAAACGAACCGTCGGCTCCCATGCGTAACGGGCTTCAGGCAAAATGGCGTCCCTCAGAACCGGTCGAACCACAGAACTTCGCCCAAAAGAGGCTTTGATGCGGGCAAGAGCCCGCGAAACCGCTTCCAAGTCTCGACGCCGACTCTGCAGCAAACTGATCTGTTGAGGGTGAACACGAACACTGTCTACAATCAGTCGGATGCGCTCAACCGGCGCCCCAAGCTCCAAAGAAGACAAACGCAAACGAATCAGATCCGATATTTGCACAACATCTAAAGTAGGGCCTGCAGTCTCAATGCGTTCTTTTTGGATGGGCGCATGATACAGATGAAGCTCGAGATGGATGGCAACAGCCGCCTCACATCGTTCAGTCAATGTTTGGAGAACTTGGTGAAGTTTCATCTTCAGGCCGAACAAAAGACGAGTGCGGTTGTCATCAGGGGGATCAACTTCTAAATCTGAAAAGATCGGTTCTAAGAGCGTTTTAGGCCTTAATGGCATCCACTTCTTATCTGTAGCCAATTGGTGAAGAGCATAGGCTTCTTCTCCGTAGCGTGTTCGCAGTTCGGAAGCGGGAAGCCTCAAAAAGTCACCCAAATTGCGAATTCCGAGAACTTGAATCTCGTGCAAAAGTTTAGGCGAAAGATGAAGACGTGCGAGTGGGACTCGTTTTGCCCAGCGTTTTTCTTCAATCTTACTCTTCAACACGGTCGGGCCGACGGATGTTCGAGCAATGCCAAACACCGAAAATCGCGTAAAGCCAACCACAACCGACGCAACAAACCCTAAGCTTTGAACATATTGATGAACTTTGCCTGCCCAGGTCTTAAGATCTCCAAAAAGGCTCTCCATTCCACTCGGATCGAGCCAAAACAAACCTGGCCATTCTTTCGAGGGTTCTACATAGGGTGAATAATTTAAAAGCCCCTTAAAAATTGAAGAAACGCTTTCTTCCAAAGTTTTGGGAGAAACAACCGAAGCTCGAAGCCTCGCCGTCAGCGCTTGAGCCGATCCAAATTTCATCCCCCGATGAATCCGATGAGCTTGAGCATGTTTATTGGCCCATAGAATAGAAGCCAGAGGTTTATGCGCCTCAACCACGACCACCGGATCTTCACACCAATCTTTGTGCTCAATGAGTACAAGCTGAAGAGGGAAAGAAAATATATCTACACATGCCAACATAGCTTTTCATCGAAGTCCCCATGGGGCCCGCAATATTTGAGGAGGGGGTTCTGGAGCACCTATCTTGTTCTTGAGGTACACATATTCTACAGCAAAACGCCCTCGGCTCACCCGGTGCCACTGTGGTTCAATCCGTAAACTGATCAAAGGGCCCAAAGATCCTACCTTTGATGTTTTATCGGTCATCAGCACCACCGTACAATGGTGTTCCCGACTCAATGAAAGCAGTCTTCCTTGCCATGCCGTATCGGTATTGCGGAGTTTTGCTTCCCCCAAATCCACAACAACCAAACCCATCGCTCCTGAACGAAGCAGCAACTCAGCGGCTTTAAAAAGGCTAAACGGGCTTTCTTTTTGGGGAATCTGAACCACCGCCAAACCTCGAAAATCAACTCCACTGACATGAAGGTCTGGCGGATAGAGGGTACCACCATCATACTGAATCCAAGCGCTGGTTTCGCCTTGCTGCTGAGCCTGAAGAAGAGCTGAAACCGCTACGGTTCTTTTGAAAGCACGGTTGTCACCGGATATTTCGACGAGACGCTGTTTGGGAAACAGCGGTCCTTGCCCCAAGGCACGTTCTTCAAGAAGTGAGGAAGCGAGCTCGAATCCCATGGCGGTTTTCGAGTAGATACTGAACTTAAGTTCAGTGTCAATTTCGATACCCAAAGAAACATATTCTATCAAATAAATTCAAAAACTTAGATAAGCCCCTGGGGGAACCCGAGGCAGCAAGGAAGCCCCTAGTCAGCGTGATCCCAGCGCTTCGACGAGCGCCTTTGAAGAGGCCTCTCGTTGGCCAAGTTTGGGGCAATGCAAGTGAGCCGAAGTATCGTTCGTGAGCTCATTAGCCAGTCAGTTTTGGGTAATGCGAACCTCGTACCATGCTCGGTCAGGGAGCGTATCGTTGAATTCGATTGCGGCCGTAAATTGATTGGCCGCAGTAGGCTGCTCGACAATCGTGACCGAACCCCGACCAGAAACGACCTGGAGCTGAATCGCGGTGCCGTCCGACTTCAGGGGCACACTCAGGAGTTCGTCGGCACGTGAGTCGCAGTTGCAAAACGCGTTTTCGTCCTCCTCCCAAAAAGGCCACCACTCGGCCCCATTCAAAAATGTCGGCTGGTCGTCACCCCACATCCCGGGCGCTTCCCATTCAAAATGCCGCCACGAAACCCGGCTTCCCTGGATACGCAATTGACTGCGTCCGTCGATTTCTGCCCGCACCGACAGCGGCAAGGATTGTTTGTCGGGAAGCGAGCGGGAGCCTTCTTCTGTGGACCCGCACCCCAAGAAAGATATCCCCACGGCGAGCGCAACAGCAAACCAAGGGGTGCCTCCTAAAAAGCACTTTGACTCTTGAATCATTTGCATGACGGGACGCTAGATCGGTGATGTCAAGGGGTCCACCACTTTCGCACCTTCCGCGTTAAGGCTCGGCCCTTTGTGCCCCCAATGCATTTATAACATGCTGATTTCCATTGATTTTTGGCCCTCGGTCGCTCACCTCATACCCGTACGACCGGCATCGACCTGGTTCTGTCGAGTACGGAAGCGCCCCCTCTTTGGGAGCCTCCCTGGCAAAGCCAGGGAGGCTCCAACGGCTCACGAGGCCCACCCATCGGCGGAGGCTCGTTGAACACCCACAAGTCCGGGCCGACGGCCCGCCCATGGGCGGGGCTATCGTTTTCACACGCGAAGCTGGACTGGAGCTGTCCCCGCTAAGGGGCGGTTGCAGGCTTTGTTTCTTGCGTGAGGACCCGGTGGGGATCCAGATCCGACGACGTTGATTTCCACATGAACACCGCGCCCGCTTGATCCTGATTGCTGAGACCAGATCCCGTCGATTCAAGCTTCTCTCGCCACGCACCCGCAACAATGTCATCTTTTCCATCCCCGTTGAAGTCGCCCACAACCAGTGAAGCACCAAGAACATCATTGTCCTCGTTGGCGCCCAGTCCCGTCTGAGATACCTTGTCCCACGCAACCACCCCATTGCTGGTGCCCTTAAAAGCAAACACCATACCGGCCCTCGGGCCCGTCCCGAACTGTTCGCGGGGGGCACCGACCGCAAGGTCTGCCCTCCGGTCTGAATTGAAATGACCGACTGCGAGTGAAAAACCAAACGCGTCCCCGGGCTCGTTGCTGCCGAGGCCACTTTGGGAGAGAATCTGCCAGCCCGATGGTTCTGCGCTTGCTCCACGCTCTCCTTTAAAGAGAAAGACTCGACCTTCTCCTTGGTTTTCGCCGGGGGCACCGACCGCAAGGTCCTTCACACCATCGTGGTTGAAGTCTCCCGAAGCCAGCGCATGTCCGAACAAGTCGTTGGGCTCGTTGACCGCACCAATGTGAGTTTGGGTCAGCGCCTTCCACGGAGCGGGCGTCTGATTGGATCGGCCCTTGAAGAGAAACACAACACCCGAATAGTTAAGCCAGTTTGAGTCATGGGGACTTCCTACCGCGAGGTCATCGATACCGTCGTCATTCAAGTCTCCCGTGGCCAACGAAAATCCAAAGTCGTCCATGTCATCTGGAAGGCCCAAGCTGTATTGGTCAAGTCCGGTCCAGAAGTTCCATCCATGCAGCCGGTGGTGCGAGAAAATGTAGACGTATCCGGCGTCGGGTTGACTTCCTGGCTTTTCTCCGGGCGCGCCCACGATCAACTCGTCTCCGCCTGAACCATCCAGGTTGCCGGCGGCGATGGCCTGACCGAAGCGATCTTGTTCCTCGTCCGCGCCGGCATTCATTTTACTCTGGTAGATGACCTCGTTGGGGCGTAGACCATACCGTGTTTCGCTGAGCTCCGCTCGCCAGCCTCTGAAAACAAACACTGCGCCGGCTTGGTCACCACCACCTGGGGGTTGTTCACCTGGGGCTCCGATTGCGAGGTCGTCTACACCGTCATCGTTGAAATCTCCGGTGGCCAATGCATAGCCAAACTGGTCACCTTCCTCGTTGGAACCCAAAACACGGGAGCCAGTCGGAGCGGTCTCCTGGGAAACGTGCATCCACGGAACGAGACCCTGGTGAGTCCCTTTGAATAGGTACACGACGCCTGATTTGGGATCGTTGCCAGGTGCCTCGCCTGGCGCACCGATGGCCAGGTCTGGGTAACCATCGTCATCGTAGTCTCCGACGGCCATCGCATGACCGAAATGGTCACCGGCTTCGCTGTACCCGAGTCCTTTCCCATACATGTGGAAGATGCCGTTGACGTCTTCAATCGATAGGCCTGTTCGTTGGCGATCAAAGGGTTGACCCGTTCCCTGGCGAACCATGCTGTAGGCACACCAAGGATTCTCTTCCGGCGGGACGACGGCCGCGGTTGAGCTGTAGAGCATCAAAGAATCGAAATCGAAAGGACCGAAGGTCGTGCCGCCGGGATATTTGGCAAAGTTCCCCTCTTTGGCGTCGATGATGCATCCCGGCATGACCATGACGTGATCGTCGCGATCGGGTCGACTTTGCTCATGTTTGACACCGAGGGCATGTAAGATTTCGTGAACGACGGTGCCTCGTCCGTGATTCGTCCAGAGCTTGATATCTTGCTTACCTCCGACTCGCCCCACTTTCGATGAGCTCCAGCCCTCGTCGGATGAGTTCGTAAAGTATACGTAGTTGCTTTGGTTTGTACGACTCACAAAGCGAATCGGTGTTCGTGCCTCGACGTAGTTTATGGCCGCAATCCAATTCTCGTTTCCGAGCCATGGGTTGACAGCATAGGGTACGATGCCACCCGGCCAACGCAAACCGATATGGGGCACAGCAAGACTCGCTTTCGTGCCTTCTGGTAGATCCGTCGGCATTTTTGGATGCAAAATTTCTTCCGCGTCCCCAACAATCATATCTCCGATATAAAGTTGCCCGTCCGTATGTTCGACGGCCCTGGCCACCATGGGCCCGTCGGGCGTGGATAGCGTGAGCTCGTGGGTTGGACCGGTGGGGCCATCGATGTCTGGGTTGAAGGCAACTTGGGCTGTGCCCTCAGGAACTTCGGGCACCGGGCGTACCCGGGCGTGTAAGCTCCCCGTATCTGAAGGATCATGTTCGCTGTCGTCCAAGGGTACAAACTGAACCGGGGTTGCGAGGATGACTTCGGTTTCGGCCTGGTCCTGAGGCGGAAGTCTTACCATTTCATTCTCGAGTTCGGGTTCGCTTGGTGTCGGTTTGATGAGGGTCTTGGAGTCAACATTGTCTGAGGTCGAAAGCAAAGTGGGCGTCTTGGCCAGTGCCTCGCTTGATAGATGAACGCTGGGATCCTCTTGGCCACAACCCAGACTCAACGTGAGAACGATCGTGAGCGCTTGCTTGTGGGGGTTGAATACGTTCGAGTGTAGCTTGGTCATTTTTTTCTCCCTTTATCGATCGGTCGGATGGACCGATCTGCCTTCTCTTCAGAGCAATCCTTGGGCCAATGCACAGCTTCCGGTTTTTTAGGATGTTCGATGAAGAGACGCGGCCCGGAGGCTTGGTGTCCCATGAGACCCCTGAGGCTTGGCCCATGGGCGCAAACCAGGAACGAGGAATCCGGGGTGTCAATCGTGGAGGAAAACCGGGTTGCCACCGCCGATGGGCCCTCATTTTCCACAAGAAAGACAGCCCTTTCCCTTGGGGGAGAACACATGAGTCGGGGAAATGCCCTAGGGCTCTGTTGAGCAACTGTCGCAAGGGGCCACTGAGACCCCTGCCCACCGAACATCGACCGGGCAATCCGTATTGCCCCTGTGGTTCTTTTCGACCATCAACATTCCCCATGGATCGAAATCACGCGAAAAGATAAAACGCGTCCCCGGATCGCAAAAAAATGAATGCGTCCTTGCCCCAGACGTGCCCGAAGGGCATCTATCGTTCTCCTTACGGAACAAGAGTTCTCACGCGCAAAGGCAATACCCATGGCAAAAGGAGGCACATGAAAACAAGTAACCGAAGAGCGTGCCAAAAGGCGTTCGGCTGGCTTTTCATTTTGGGCCATTCTCTGGTCGCGAACCCAGCCGGAGCGGAAAAGCCGACCCCACAAGAGGAGGCGCTCAGTGCGCAGACGGACCCGCGTAGGGCTGCACCCGAGACGCTGGGTACCCCCACAGAAGCCCTTGGGCTTCGATCCGACACGCTCCACAAAGAGCTTGGCCCACCATCCCTCAAGATCTCCTGGCGCAAGGGGTGGAACCTCGTCGCCCTACCAAACGCCAAGAACGCACGCACTTTTTCGGACGACGTCGAGATCTGGCGCTTCGAGGGATACGAGACAACACCCCCCAGCAACGTCCCCGAAAGCGAGCGGGCCGCAGACCCGTGGCGTCTCGGAAAATGGATTCGCGAACCCGTGTCGGGTCCAAACCCCCTTGCGAAGCGTATCGGTTGGCTTCATGCCCAAAGACCCGGATCGCAAATCTTCAACGAACGCACCTCGCCTGTAGCCACATCCAGCATCGGTCCAACCCTGGACCTCGCGGGATGGAGACTCTTCATTGCCCCTGAAGGTGTCGTTGCCCCCAAAAGCAGCACCCAGCATCTATGGGGATGGTTTCCTTCTTTGAACCGCTATCAAGCGGTGCCGGCGAATACGGAGCTCCGCCCGGGTAACGCCTATTTTGTCAAAGAAGCAAAGAAACGCAGCCATACGCTTCGACAAAACAAAACGCCCGGCACTTTCGAACGGCCGAGCCCGGCGAGCCCACCCGGGGTCACCGCAAGAAAGCCCAAACTTCTGATCACCCACGATGGTCCGCAAACCATCACGCATCTTGCGTATTTGGTGAGAGGTGAGGGCGGTCAAAACGATCGCGTCTACTACCAGCGGAGTCATCGATTCGCCGCCCCTGGCCCCGGTCGCTGGAGCCAAGAGCCGGTCATCTTGACCGCCACCGGCGTGAACACCGAGATCTTGGAAGTGGCCTTGGCCGGCCACCGACAAACGGTCGACCTCGCTTGGATTGAGCGTTCAAGACAACCCGGCTCGGACCACCCTTCCAGTCGAATCGTGCTCAAACGACACCACAAAGGCTGTAAGGCACTGAGCTTTTGCGCTCAAACCAAGACCGTTTTGCGAGAAGGGCCGGCATACAAACGCGACCTCAGCATGGCCTACGACCCCCACGGTCACCATCACCTGGTATGGAGCGAAGGCAACAAAGTGTTCTACATGCACGATCTCGTCCAAGAACAAGACCAAGAAGGCGAACTCATCAGCGTCTTTGACACCAAAAAACGAGAACTGGTCACCGATTGGGTCAAGACCAAGATTCAGTACGAGCCCGTTCACGGTGAGTGCCCTTGTGGAGATTGTTGGTGTGAAGATATCTACGCGCTCGCCGACGAACCAGACCCGAAAAACGGGGGCCTTCCCCGCACGTATGTCGAACGGTCGCAAGATGCCTATGTGGTTACCCCATCTTTGCATGTCCACGACACCGCCGTAAGCATCATCGCCCATCAGACCAAACTGTGGGATGCATCACCCGTTCCCAATCCCGCGTGGGACAAGATGTACGAGGCACCGGTATACAGCGACGAGATTGTGTATCGATTGCGGCCCACAAGACCCGTGGTCGGGTGGCGAAAAACGTGGAAAACGGCCTATGAAATCGGCGATGAGGCGCTGTGGGACACCCTCGGGATTCAGTATCAGTACCGCTACCACGGAACATGGCGCCACGAAAATCGCATTTCGGTAGCACAGCGGCCGCTTCGAGGTGCGGATTCTGAACAGCCTTCGCATTTGTCTTTTGGGGCCCAACCGGGGGACGAAAACCACGGACTCGAGGACGCCCCGCGATGGCGCGTGACCGTGGTGGATGACGCCTTCGAAGCCCAAGACGACCACAAAGCATCGTACCCCGTGCTCACAATCGCGCCTTCGGGTCGCTGGGTGGCAGTCTACGAAAAGGGCGCCTCCATGAATCCGAACAAGCCCGTAGGCAACCCGATCGTGATACGAACTTCAGACGATGGCGGAAAGACTTGGTCCTCGCCGAGTCCTCCTATCGCGCACGGCTACCGCCCCTCGGTGGGCGTCACCCATAACCCCGATGCATCAGAAGAAGTCGTGGTGGTCTACACCGGGCCCGCCGCGACCAACGACCTGACCCAAGGCCGCGCCAAGACCGTACGAGTCTTGCGCTCCAGCGATCTTCAGCACTTCGACCACACCGTGCTCAGTCGAGCGCATGAACCCGACCTTCAGCGCTTCAACCCCATCGTCCTCGATCAGGCTCGCGACCCACGGCGACCCACCAAAGCCCTGCAATCCACCGGGGACGGCGAACCGGTCCTTTTGCGTGTGCCCTCCCTGAGCGTCCATCAAGACTTGATTTTGGCCGCCTGGGTGGAAGAGGCCCCGAGCCCGCACCTCGACGACCGCATCGTCATCGCCCGCGCATCTTCGTCCACCGAGGTTCACGGCCTTTCGATCCGCCCACCCTCAGCCACCGTGATCAAAGGCACCGACGTACACGTCGAAATTCACGCCGAGAACCGCTACCACATGACCGTCAAGGACCCACCCAGGTCCACCGCGCCTGCGCTCAACCCGGCGACCGCGCACGACCCCGAGCCCTCCGAGGCTCCTCTTGCGCCCCACCCGGCGATCGCGCCCCCCGCAGGGATCATTCAGCCTATCTTTGCCATCAAACGGGCCGCCGAACACCAACCTACACCCACCACGTCTCCCCGCGTGGACGTGCCCCCGCCCGGGGTCACCCATTCTCCCTTATTTGGGTTGGACCTTTCCGGGGGCGTAGCGCGGGCCTCGGTCCCGGCGGAGTGGCTTCTCGACCCGCGGTTTGACGGGGTCACCGATCTTGCGGTGCACGTGCCAGACGTCCAGCTGGTTCAAAACCAGACCCAAGCCAACTTCGAGATGGCCCAAACGCTCCGCAAAGCCCTCCTTAAACCGACAGCAACAGATCCTTCCCAGTGGGTACAAACCGAATACGCGCCCAGCACCCCCAGCCAAACCCGAGCCCCGGGCGCGAGCGAGCAGCCGTCGGATTCCGCATACGAAGACCAGGGCAACCGACTCGATGGGGTGGTGCTGGCTGGATTCGAACGCGCCTGGGTCTACACCCAAGGCATCGCCCTTGCCCGCTCCGTACGGGAGCAAGAACACCAAAAAGCCGAGGGAATGGCCAGATGGTTATGCAGTCCAAAAAACACCGAGTGGGCCCAAGACAAGCTGCTCGGGTGGCCGTTTTCCCAAAACACCAAGAACGACACCTGGAAGGACGCCCGTCTCGTCACCGGGGCCACCGCCTGGGCCCTTCATGGTCTTGGTACTTTTTTGGTGACGGACACTTTCTTGGCATTGAACCACACCAGCCAAAACGAACTCCGTCGCTGCTACCGTGGGGCCCTCAGGGGACTGAAGGACCATCGAATCGCCATCCGTCTTCGCGATCGCACGATCACCAGCGGATGCTCGGCCCCCGAAGACTGCGCCTACCTCATGACCGCCGGTTGGACCACCGAGGGTCTTCAACATGCCCACGAACCGAAGGTTTTGGGGCTGAGAACCGAAGACCCGAACGAAGGCTGGTTTTACTACGATGTGCTTGATGCCCTGGGGTACAAAGACTTCGATCCGTCGCGGCCCCCGAGCATTCGAAGGACGCAGCCGGGCACCGGCGACCCCATCGACGACCAGCGATTCAACCTCACCGCGAAGGCCTTCTTGGCACTGAAAAAAAGAACCCGGGCCCAAAACGTGGTGACCGAACACAACCTCGACGTCTTGAGCGTGCTCAATCACAGCCTCGGACACCTCGACCAGCTGTGGCCGGAAGCATCTCCCCAAGAACGAGAGGCCCGAAGGATCCAGCTCAAAGCCTGGCGAGACGGCGTCCAGCGCGGCATCTTTGAGCTTCTTTGGGACGCTCCGGCCGAAACATTCACCACCGAAAAAAAGGCCCCGAACCCCTGCCGCACCGAAGTCAAGACCATCACCATGAAGGGTCGCGTCATCACCGGCGGAACCTTCAGCGAAGACGGCCGGTTTGTCGCCCACCCTGAAGTGGCCATCGACAACTGCAGTTGGCTCTCGCTTTCGGTCAACCACCTCAACCTGCCGCCCGAACATCGGACCAAGCTCTCGACCTGCCTCGCTTATGCCATCGATAAGTTTGCGGACACCATGCCCGTCGGGGACCGCAACCAGTGCTACTATGGCGCGCATTACTTTCCCAACAGCTTCCGAGACCCCTACATCAACCCCAGTGACCACCAAGAAGTGTCCTACCATCTCGAAGCCACAACCGGGCTCATCCTTGGACTCCATCGCTTCTATGAGGCCCATCCCGCGCAAGGGCGAGCACTCAAAACCCACGCGGAGGCCCTGTGGGCCGGGGTGCAAGACTTCGTACGCGACCACAGCTTCATGTACTCCAGTCAGCGGATCCAAGATCTCTCGACCCGCCTGGCGTCAAGCACGGCCGCCATCTGGTATCTGGATACCTACGACGCCCTCGAAGACCGGGTCCCGGATTGGCCCGCGGCAAGGGGGTTCGGCCTCGATGCCGCCTTGGCCACACCGGATCCCGCCCACGCCCCCGTCTTGACCGCATCCCTGTTGGCGCCCAGCCCCGATGCGGTGGCCCATGTGGGCTTCGCCATCGAATTGGCCAAACAGGTCGGCTTCAAAGAAGCCTTTAAGGTGGCGCTGGTCGAAATCATGCATCTTGGAGCCATGACCGGCATCACCACCGCCATGAATGAAAAAGACATCGATGCCCTCGTCGACCAGATCTTCATCGAGGAGAACCACAACGTCGTGCTGGTCGACGAGCACGTTTCGTTTACCGTACCGACCGATTTTGAATATGTGGGATGGGACGCCGCCCTTCCCCCAAACACCGGCCAAGCCTTATACGACTGGCCCCTTCAGGCCATCGCGCGCGCCCCCGCTGAATGGAACGATGCTTTTGCCCAAAATATCATCGATGGCCTCGGCGGCATCCTCGGTTCTGAGCTTCGCCGCCTTGCGGTTCAATGGCTCGGCCCCATCGTTCAAGACAAAATCCCCCAGCACATCATCCTCAAAAAAACTGCGGACGGCGTAGAAATCTACCGAAAACAAAGTCTTGATCTATGGTCTGGGCATGCACCTCGAGGCATCGTGCTTCACCTCAACACCAACGAACGCGGACCGGCCCTCCTCCATCGCCAGCCCGGATCCTGGAGCCAATGGTTCGAAACCCACGTCGAAACCGATGGGCTGTCCGACGACCACAGAGAAGCCTACCTCCGCGAAGTGGGCGCCTGGCTCCTCGATGGCATCCTTGCGAAACCGAACCGTCTGAGTTTCCAAGAACGAAACGAAACCATCAAGCGCAAGATCACGGGGGAAGAGACCCACATCCGATACATAGCCCCAAACGGCGATCCCCAGAACCTCCCGGTGCCTCACGTCCTCGAATCCATCGCCCAACTCGAAGACGCGGGGCACTTCGCATACTACGGTCTACCCTTCAAAACCTACGTTGCCGGCGTCAAAAACACGCCCGAAGCCGCTTACTATGTCAGCAGCGCCCCCCCAAAAGCGGGTTTTGCAGGGGGAATCCATCCGGACAAGGGCAACCATCTATTGCGCCACCTCTTTGGCCACGAAGGCGGCTTCATCACCCTCACCAAAGACCCCAGTCTGGCCGGAGGCACGATGCCCGAGCTCAAAGAAGCCCTCCGAAAAGGAAAGGGCAGAGCGTGGGTCTATACCGTCCGCCCCCCGGAAGGCACCCTCGATGTGGAGACGGTCCTTCACCATCTCGGCCTGGAAGTGTCTTCCGCCCATCAAGACCGACTGGCGGCAGCCCATGACCTCTTGTACTCACACGTTTTCAGCGCATACCAGGTCGACAACCAAGGCTTGCCGATTGCGGGGACGGCCCAGACCAACGAATGGTACGAACCGGCAATCCAAACCCCGGACGGACACAAGGCCGGTTCCCTTATCGACGAACACCCGTTCACCGACCAGGACCTTCACAGCCGCACCCTTGGCATCCGCGCGTTCAGCTTGGAAAAGGACATCACCGTCGCCGAAACCAACCGAGCCCGGCTCACAACGCCCACCATCGTCGTCCGGTCCGATCATCAGGAGCCTGACGGTCCCGAGGGCGCTTTTTCGACCGGGCTCGGCCCCAGCACCGGCCGCAACGACGAACCGGGAAGTCACACGTACGCAAGCACCGTGCTCCACGAGGCTCTCGGCTACCGAGCATCGCCCCCGCCCCGCGGAAGCCTTCGGAGCTTCGTCTACTTCATCGCCAACAACGGGCGGGCCTCCAGCCTTTCGCCCATAAACGAACACGCCGAGGACGGCGAACTCATCTTCTTAGGTGCGGTAGACCCCGACGAGATCATCGGCGCACAAGAGTACATTCTCGACCCGCACACCGGCCAAAAGACGAAGGGCACCTATTTCGCAAACAGCCGCTACCGACCCAAACATGCCGGCCCCTCTTTGCCACTTGAGCACAAAGGACCGCCCATTCCCGTCGCCCGTTCTACGATGTTTGACCCCAAAAAATTGACCATCCAGGGCACAGATGCCACCCACACCGCCTTCTACGAGGGGACGTACGTTGGCCAAATGGAACTCCGGCCGGACGGATTATTGACCCTGGACCTCAAAGAACCGAGGGGTCTGAGCACAGAGATTGTCCGGGGGGCTGTCATCGCCATGCATGACCGTGCGAAAACGCGGACCACAGCCCGTGGCTGGCCCATTCAAGGCCTTCTCGAACAATGGCTCAAACCCTCCAAAAGCCTCAGTCGGTTTCGCGAGAACCGAGCTCAAGGAACCCCACCTGCCCGCTCCGCCGAGCAAACGGACCGAGGCGAAATCGCCTCGCTCCTCGGCTATTCCACAGCGCTCGAAGTTCGCCCGTACGGCGCGGACGGAATCCAAATCGCTTTCGTCCAAAAAGGCACAACCCTAAAGCCTCTTGATATCAACGATCTTCATCTCACTGCTTACTCGGCTCGACGGGAGTTGATTGAGGGGTTTGAGACCTACATCGAATCAAAGGAACTTGATTCGCTACTCGGCACAGACCACGAACAGCTTCGCGCGGCCGTGTTTGGTTCGTCCCTTGACAGATCAAGAAAGGAGCTGGATTTGAGAGCCTTGGCCCAAATGAGAGCGTACTTGTCCACCGCTGGCATACAGATAAAAACGACGCTCGAAAGCGAGTTGGCCGAAGTCTATCTTCAGTTCGATGACACGATTGCCGTGTGGCCTCGCCGACAAATTATCGATTTTCTTGCGCCTTTGGTGTTTGCGGGCGCCAACGGTGCACCGCCGTTTATCGTGCAGTTTTCTGACTTACCCTCCTCGCTCCATTTCAACGACGCACTGCGAACAGTGACCAAAAAGACCCTCGCTGAAAGAAGTGCCCTCCGGGGACAAACACAGGAGAGCGCCGGTTTACACCACGGCAAGATCCTAAACGCCGAGCCGGTCGTCGTCCAAGTCGTAAGCACCAAAGCGCCGAGCCAGCTCCGAGGAGGCATTCGCCCCCGGAAGGAAGGTCACTATCACATCGAAGAGGTCGCCAAGGACGACTGGCCGCAAACTTCATTCGTGGAGGCGACTACCTTGCCCGGTCGCGTCAAAGCCAGCGCCGAGTTGGCCGACAAAGCGGTGTGGAGCTACACGGTGGTCATCCCGCCGAAGAAGGCCTTTGATCTTTTCGATTGGGCCAAAGGCAATGACTGGGAGGGCACAAAATTCAAAAAAGGTGCCCGCATTCTCGTCGTCGGAGGAATCCCCTGGGAAAATATTGCGGCTTGGGTTCCGCTAGGCCGTCAAAAACCTGCGGCGGTCGTCGCCAACACGGACTTCGTATCCACGGCATACGACCACAATACCCTCAACCAGGTAGACCAAAGCCTCGCCACCACCATCTTGCATACCGGCATGCAACCGTCAGGCAACGTTCCACACTTTGGCGACCGCTTCGCCGGCCGAGCCCTGACGAGCGACGAACTGGATACCGAACGTGCCTATCTCGCCTACCGAGACGCCATCGGCCGAGGACCACCGCAAGTTCGCGTTCGCGGAAAACTCGAAACCAACAGTGCTGGTCTCAAGATTTCTGACATTCCCGACATGCCTATGGCCATCGAACGGCAACAACCGTGGCGTCAAGGCACGCTTCAAACCTGGTCCGGGCAATTTCCGACCAAAAACGCATTTCACCAAGACCTACAAACTTCAGAAATCACGGTTCTTGAGGCCTGGAAGCTCAACCCAAAACAAGGCGCCGGCATCGTGTCCTCTATGCGCTACAAGGCGACCTACCAAGACGGTACCCATGCCGAAGTGGTGTGGAAAGAGACAAGACCCGCCGGCAGACGGTACGACATCATGTCCGCCGACTCGGACAAACTGTGGGCGCCCGGCGTCATCGCTGGTTTCACCGATGCAGAAATCGTCATGAACGCCTACGGACTCAGTTGGGCGGAAAAAGTCTTGTATGACGCAACCGCCCTCAAAAACGAGAAAAATCGGGTCACCGAGGCGGAAAATCGCTACGTCAAGGCCCTCTATGAAGCCCACCGCCAAGGCGAGGGCCTCGGAATGAATCCGGTCAACGGCCGCATCAAAGAAAACACCACACAAGGAACGGTGACCGGCATCCCCGACATGCCGATCACCTACCCTGAAAACGCCGAATGGCACGCCGATCGCCGCGACTGGTTCTCCAAGAAACTTCTTCCCTTAACTGCGGTCCACGGACCTTTGGTCAAAATCTTTGACACCGTCCGCAGCCACTGGCTACCGGCCGCACCCCCTGCACTCAAGGCCGGGGTTTCATTGGCCGTGGATTGGACGGGCGAGTTCGAAGACGGCTCAACGCTCACCATCGAGTGGGTCGACCCCAGTCTCGATCCCGAGGCCGTGGGTCTGATATCCAGATGGTGGGACGAGCCCACGCCAGGGGTGACCGAGGGCCAGGGCCAGCACCGGCCGCTCAGCCTTCCATTCACCCGGCACAAAAAAACAGGCCACATCGTCGTCGAAGCCGAGATTGGCGCCCAAGTGTTGCGCTTCCTTGTGGACAACGAAGCCCCGGAGTCCACCCTCTCACCCGAGGCCCACCAAAAACTCCACGGCAACGCATATGAGACCGTTCCCAAAATTGCCTGGGCACGCAGTGTGAACGCTGTTTTCGCCGACAGAGTCACGTACGTGAACATTCACCGGCTCTCGCTCGGCGGACACCCCTTCAAGATGCTGATGCACGTTGATCCTGAGGTCCCGTACGGCCTCGATGGGATCATCGGCCTCGATTTGCTTCACCAGCACATCGTCAAGGTAGATCTCAACAAGAACGAACTCGTGCTTTATCCCCCGAACGCCATCGAAACCGGGGTTCTGCATACTCAAGGGCTCAAAAGCGTCCCGTTTGAGATGGCGAACGGTCATGGCCACTTCAAGGCACGTTTGGCAAAAGGGGGCAGCGCCATTCAAGCCTTGGTAGACCTCGGCGCCGCATCGTCCATCATGACTCCGGAAGCGGCAGAACAAAAAGAGCCCACCAAAACAGAGAATGCTGCCTTAGAAAATACCGGAGTGAGTATGCCGATGTACCACTACGACGAAGTCTGGCTTGGGGAAGTTGTACTCAAGCCGTTTTCGGTCGGCGTCACCGATCAACCCGGACTGAGAGCCCTGGCCAAAAAGAACCGGCGAATCCTCCTTGTAGGCCTCGATGTGCTGGAGGGCCGGACCATCGTTGTCGACTACTCCACAAACACGCTCTACCTAGGCTCGAAGCCCTGAGAGGCTCGAAGCCCGGACTCAACGACGTGTGATCGCTGCGGCCTCATTCGAATTGCCCGATTCTCCGGTGATGACGTTGAGGGCGCTGATCCGATAGCGATAGGTCGTTCCCGGTTTGAGACCGATATCGTCAAAGACCGTTTGGTTGGGGCGAACGACTCTGACGTTCCTCCAGCTCTCACCCGCCCCCATTCGGTAGACTTTGAAGGCCGCTTCATTGTTTGAGTTGTCCCTCCACTTGAGCCGAATCGAGGATCTAGACAACACGGTTGCAGACAGGTGCGAAGGGGCCCTCGGAGTCTCAGTGGACACTTTAGGGCGTGTCATCGAAGCCACTTGGTTGGAGTACGCAGACCGGCCATGGGCATTCCCAGAGCGAACCCGGTAACGATATAGTTTTGATGGCTTGAGGTTTCGGTCATTGAACGTGCTTACACCGGCCTTGGTGGTATTCACGAGAATCCAAGCTTGCGAGCCTTCTTTGCGATCGACTTGAAAAAAGGACTCATTGTTTGAGTTATCCTTCCATCTGAGCTGTATCGAGGAAGATGACACCGCCGTCACCGCAAGGTTGGAGGGCGCTTTTGGGGGTTCGTTCGAACCTGCACTGAGCGTTGTCGCCGTCGCTTCGTTTGTGTACCCGGAACGGCCCTTGTTGTTGCCCGCACGAACCCGATAACGATAGCGGGTCCGAGCTTTCAGTCCCCGATCGGTGAAGCTCTTCACATTGGCCCCAACTTGACCGATTTGGCGCCAACTTGTGCCTCCGGTTGCACGCTCAATCCAAAAGGCCGATTCGTTGTCAGACCGATCTCTGTAGCCAAGCTTGATAGAGGACCCAGAAACCGCGCGGGCCGAAAGATGAGAGGGAGGCTTGGGCCGCTGTGCTGCGATGGCCGTCCGAAACGAAGCCACAATCTTCGCCGTGTTTCTGAGAGCTAAAGCGTTGTCTGCGGACTGGCTGGCGTTTTGCTGGTGGTCTATTCCTGTCGGAAATCCCTGATACAAAATACTTGGACTGGAAAAGGAGTTGATGGATTTCGCGCGCGCGCAGGGATACGCCATAATGGTCCTAAAGCCCGTGCCGTCTTTGGCGCAGCGCCGATGGCCGAACGCATAGGGATAAGCCAACCGTCGACCCGCGTTTTCTCGGTTGTGGGCGCCCCCTTGATTGTGGCCCAACTCGTGCGCCAACGTGTGGCTGCTGAGACAATCGGATCGAATCACGCTGAACGCGAAATACGAAAACGCATCGCTGGCCACCGTCATGGTATAGGCTCGGCCACAAGCACCCCGATCTTCGGACACCAAGGAAACGAGATCGGCACGATATCGGTCGCGCCACGCGTGGATTTGGTCCATTCGACCATCGCTCGCGTTTTGCATGTGGCTCAGGCTCTGACTCATGCCAGATTCAACATAACCCACCTCCGCCATCCGCACGAGCCGGAGCGTGGCCGGGATGCCGCTGTTTCGGTAGGCCTGATTGGTAGACACCACCGCATTGGCGATCTGGGCTTCCAGGTTGCGCCTCCCATGTCTTTTGCGGCTTGCCGCGGTATAGACAACCATCAGATCGATCTCGGCGTCTTGGCCTGAAGCTGCAGTTTGGACCGCAGGCACGGGCAATGGATTCGACAAGACATTTTGTTCGCCACCTCCTTGAAGAGGAGCATTGTTTATGACCTCAGCAAGCATCGATCGGTGGACAGGGACCGGTGAACACTTCGAGGGAAGTGAACTTTGATCCACTTCAAAAATAATATAGCGACCATTCGAGATCCGAGCAATCTCAAACAATTCATTCTCAAAACGAATACTGCCCGCAATGGTGCCACGACGCCGCGTGATGGCCACCGTACTGCCGCGGTGCCCCTCGACCTCACCGAGCCAGTGGCTTTCGGTGGGGCCGGCCCTCCCGCTCTTGCGGGTCGCAACAATTTCTTTTCCGGAATACAACACGATGGAGATCCGACTCCGTTTAAACACATCGGCGTTGATGCGGACCTGACGCACCCAGCGTTTGGTCCGATGCTCCGCCCCCTGCTGGCCCGATGGCCAGCGCGCCTTCACGTCCTTGAGGAGCTCAAGAGTTCTGGAAGACTCCGCAGCGACGGCATGAGTGCTCAATAACAGTGTACATACTGTCCATGCAGTGGTTGCACCTCCAGCGAATGCTGGTCTTTGTATTCGTCCAATCGTCATTCTAGGGCCTGGTTTCCTCTTTTTTGAATGCTCCCGATTCACCGTCGGGACAGGTTCACGAACAAGAAAAGTTGGCCCGCTCGCTATCAGTCCAGGCGGGTGATCGCAAGCGACGTCGGGAGGATGGTGTTCAACCAGCGTGCCTCGGTTTCTGCGAAACCGATCAAATCGCAAGGTCGGGCGCCAAGCCCCCAACAAGACCCGTTCGCATCATCCGGTGTAGGCAGGGACATGCCATGTAGGTGTTCTGAGTCGCGCCGTTCGTAAACCAAGGCTTCCGTCAGGCGGCCTTTTGTCCCGGAGGCACACCTTGTTAGCATTCGCCCGATGAAGGCCCCAAAGGCTTTAACCTTTTGTTCTCTTCTTTTCGCGGTCGTGTTTCCGCTTCCCGCGCGCTTCGCCCCGCAGGCAGCGCCCAAATCTGTGGAAGAGGCCAAGCAAAGCCTTGAAAAAGCTCAGCGCCAGCTTCGGCAAGCCATGGCCCGCATCGCAAAGAACCCGCCGCCCGAGGCCGATATCGAGCGGGCTCACCAGGCCGTGCGCCTGCTCAAGGTCGCCATCGATGAAGGCGCTCCTTTTGAGCCTCGAGACCTCAACTACGCAAAGGCAGCACTCGCCGCGCGCAAGCAACTGAGAACAGACCGTCCAGCGGTAGACAAACGCCGCGCAGAAATTCATATCCACAACAGCCACCGTGAGATGGACCGCGCCCTCGCCCGGCTTGCGCGCGCCGTGAAGCATCTCGATGCCAAAAATGTGACCGAAGCCGCGTTCGAGTCCGCGCACAAAAAAATCAGGCTCCTGAAGGAGGTCATCGCCCGCGCAGAACCGCTTGCAGACGGGCACCCAGAACACAAAGCACGAATCTCCATTGCTCAATCTGAGCTCAAACGCCAAGAGGCCGCCGTAGCATCGCGCCAGACAGAGGTCGCCGTGCAAAAACAAAGGCTCCTGGTCAACGAGAGTCGCGAAAACTTGAAAAGAGCGCTCGGCGCAATAAGCAAGAGCCAGGTCCCTGACGAAAATTTCAAAGCGGCAGAGACCGCTGCCGACGGCCTTGCCCAAAGGCTCGCCCAAGCCAAGGAACTCGAACTCAAAGACGCAGCGTACCGGACCTACGCCCTTGAAATCACAAAAGAAGTTGCTGACGCCAAAAAGCAGATCGACCGGCGCTGGAGCGAAGCCGGACTGGCCAAACTCAAGGCCGAGTTCGAACCATCCCGGCTCGACCTGACCCAAGCTGCACGCGTTATTCGAGACAAAAATCCTTCAGAAGAACGGCTCGCCGAAGCGAAAACGGCATCCATTGTTGTGCAAAAGTTGCTCGAGAAATTCTCTCATTTGCGCGCCAGGAGCCAAGCCGTACGGACCTATTTTTCCCAAATCGAGGCAACCCTCGTCGAGGTTCAAGTCAACTTACAGCGGCGTCAGGTGGTGCAAAAACAGGCCCTTGTGGCCTCTGCCCTCAAGGCTTTAGCCGGACCTCAAGGTTCGCCAAGCGCCTTTCAAAAAGCTGAAGAGGCCCTCAAGAACGCGCGAACCACCCTGAAGCAGGGTGACCATCTCACCAAACAAAACCGAGCCTACGCCACCTACGTCAAGAAGATCACCCAAGCCCAAAAACGTGCCCAAGAACAACTCGACCGGCACCAGGCTGAGCAAACGGCCCACACTCAGCAAAAGACTGTCGAAAGCCGACTCGAGCGAATGAATCAAGCGCTTTCGGCACTGATGCGCAAAGGGGCATCACTGGCCGTGGCCGATGCGGCCCTCCAGGCGGCAGAACAAGTTCAGGCCGCCCTCGACGGTCAGTCCGCACTGGAAAAGGCCAACGCACGCTACCGGGTCTGGGCGAACATAAGCCGAAGAAGCCTCGCGCGCCAAAAAAAGCAAATCGAAAAACGAAGACTCGACATCGTCGTACAAAAACAAGAATCCGCCATCGAAGACCGCTTCCAAAAAGCCATTCAAGCCCTCCGCGCCGCAGATCGACCTGGTGCCACCCAAGAAGAAGTCAAAAAGGCCTCAACCCACGTTGAGGCCATCTACCAAGTGTTCGAAAACGGGTCGAAGGTAGAAAAAAAGCATTGGGGCTATCGAAAAATAGTACGGTCCGCTAGAAAACGACTTCGGCCTCTTGAAGCACAACTACGCTTTTTGCAGTTGCGGCTAAGCTTCCAGCAGGGGCCCGCGACCGCATTGGTCAAGGGCACTTCGACCGCCCAAGGCGCATCCGAATCAGGAAACCTTGCGCTCAAGAAAAACGAATACGACAAAGCAATCGGCCTTTTTGAGTCATGCCTCGAGACGGGAAAAGTCATCGCCAGCCGCTCCAAGCTTTGGTCCACGCCCTTCATGATTGAGGGCCAGCCGGTTTTGGCTAAAAAGATCATGGCGCTGTGCGATGAACGTCTCCAAACCACCCAAAAGCAACAAACTCGGGTCGAAGGCATGCTCGCCTTTTACTCAGGCCCTGCTCAACTGTTCGAAGACGGTATCGACGCGCTTACAAAAGCCCAAAGGGCTTCTGGCTCCAAACAAAAAGACCTCAAAAAAGGAGCGCTCTCCTTTTTTGAAAACTGCATTTCCTCCGGAAAAATATTGGGTTTTAAGCACCCCGAGCTGAAGAAGCTCAACTTCGATGTCGCACGACAAAAAATCACCCTCTTTGATCTTATTGCCAGATGCAAAGCCAACGCCAAAAGACTCCGCCAGGGCCAATAGCAAACACACTGGGCCTTCACTTTGACCCAGTCTATCCTGCGCTTCGTGAAGGCGCCTCCGCAAAACACGCCCGATGCCTCCACCTCTCGTTGTTCCGAACCGGTTTGCGGGGGTGCGTGAGTCGAGGACATTCGGATGCGATGCGAGTGAGCCAGGGGGCCCGGGCCAGAAAGGTTTGACCCTTGCATCTCACTCGCAGAGGCTCTCGGCTGGAGGAAGCGGATCTCCTGGGCTGGGTACACACCACCGAAGGCGACCGCTCTTGTCTCGGGCCAGTGCTTCGTACAGCACATGCGGAGGCTGTCCGCCTACATGATCGGCGTGAAATGAGTCACCCAGAACCAACCAGTCCAGCAACCGAGAACCCGCCCAAAGCTCCAAACGCAGGTCTCGCTGGGACAGGTGCCCGTTCAACCGTATGACCAAGGCTTCACCCGGCCACCATTGCGATAGATTCCCACCATCGCCGAACAGCCTCGCGGAACGTTCGTCTACGATGGTTTCCGTCGGTGTTCCGTCTATGGCGCGAACCCGAAGGTCTGCGTCCCGAAGATCGAGCGGGTGGTCCGAAAGATTGACCAACTCGACCCATTCATCCGCCTCGGTCACCGCCCCTCTTCCGAACAAGCCATCAAAGGGTACCCCTTCCGGCTCACTGTCGCTCCAATCGTGGAGCGGCACCGCAACCAGCTCGCTGAACTTCACCGAAGCCGCCGGCGCCGCGCGGCCGTCCAACTTTTGCGTCGAAAAGGCATTCCCGGCGAGGTCTTGACCATTCACAACCACCTCGTACCTCGTGTCCGGCACCAGAGGTGCCAGGGTTTTTAGAACAAGATTGCGGGAAGCCACAAGCGACGGAGCCATCGGCTCCTTCTTTGAACCCGAAAGCACATGGCCCCAGGCTACGACCGGCTCACTGGCTTGCAAACGGACGCGCAAATGGTCACCTTTTTTGACAAGATGCACCGCGCTGATAGCCGGGGACTGAACATCGGAGAGGGTAGAGGTGGTCACCCCCCCACGGACCCCCTGGATGGCCGCGATGCCCTCCCCGCCATGGAGGCGATAACTTTTTTGGGGGCAAAGAGGTTTGCAGGGACCTTCAAAAGGCGGAAGGCGCAAAAGAGCCACACCATCGTGATTCCGGTTTTCTTCCAAACGAAGGGGAACCTCGTGCGCCTCAGACCTCAAGGACCAAGGCCCAAACGATGCCTCCTGTGAAATGGTGGCCACGGCGAGCACGGATACGTTAAGCGGAGCCAAACGACCAGGGGTTGGCGACCGCACGACGACCATCGGACGGGAAGGAGCGACTGGGGCCGTGTGAAAAACCAGTGCCTCTGAAGGAAGCCCTACGCTTCGCCCAAAGCCATCTTTGAGTCCCGGCCCCATAGACACACTCAACGTACGTCCAGGAGGCCAAAAAAAGAGGGGCGTCAACTCAACAGCCTCACCGGAAAAAGACCGCACGCTCTCAGTGGGCACCACGCGCCCATCCTCTTGTTCTACCCGCACCGACTCATCTTGGGCTTCCAGGTACACCCGGCCTGAAAGAACCACTCGAACCGGAGTGTGTGGGCCGACCCCCACCTCGGGCTGGACCCCCAGGATCTCGACGGGAATATCTTCCTGTTGCTCCCCAAATGGCGCGCATCCAAAAAGGAGAACCCCAGCCAAAACGCCAAGCCCCAGAAATGGTGAAAACCGCCAACGTCTCTGAGGCTTAGTCGGTTGTATTCTTAAATCTCTTCTCGACAACGGCACACGTTCCTCATGATTTTCGGGCGCTGCCCGCCAGGCGGCCACCTAAGCGCCGCGCAATGCTCCACAAGACCCCCGCCGTTCCCGCCGAAATACTCAACAAGACCCCCGTCCCAGCCGAAATGCTCAACAAGCCCCCACGTTCCAGCCGAAATATTCAACGGGAACCCCGCCGTTCCAGCCGGCCCCCCGTCACCGACCGCAAGAGCCCGTCAAGACGCGCCGCTTCCAGCCTAAGCGCATCCGTGGCCTTGTTTTTCATTCGCAGCAATATGCTCAACCGCCTAAAATAGAGCTTTGTTGCGCGATCGCGTGCCAAGTGAACGGCGGCAGAGCGCGCCATCTCAACCCGAAGCGCACGAAGCTCAGCGTTATGAAAAACCAAGTCTGCAAGGTTCCACCGCGCGGCAATTTCAAACCCGAAAGCACGCCCCTCGGTTCGAGTACGACTGAGCCGCCCCAGCTCCACATCCCGAACATCTTGGTCGGCATCGGTTCCGACCCGCGCATCCAACCTTGGAACGATCCCGCTCATCCGGGCGCGGCGAAAAAAATCCATCTCAGGTTCCACCGCCCAAGGCCCCAGCGCCGCCACTGCGGCCCGCTGGACCGCCAAAAGACTCGGCAATTCACCTTCACCCGCAATCACCCTCGTGAGCCACAATTCTGTGCCCACCACGGGCGAAACCACCTCAGCATCGTCGCCAGCGTTCATGCCGCGACTCCGATCCCTTTTTGTCAATTCTGATGGCCCATTGACGTCATTTTCACCCAAAGGCGCACCGTCACGCCAAGACTGGGTTGTCGGCTTCGGAGACTTCGCCACAAGCCTGTCGCCAAAAGCTGCACCACCATTGACAGGCTCAGCAGCCAATCCCTTCGACTTCGCCTTACCGCCAACATCAAGGACAACACCATCCAGCATGGGTTCCGGTCCCACAACCCATGCTGATACAAAAAACGCGAAAGCCGCCCAAAGATTCATCAGCGACGCCCCACATGCCGCCGCCAGGCGCCACAGTACCTCATGCCTTGAGACCACACGCGGACCAAGAGTCCCAACTTCAACACAAGAATGACAAGTTCATCTGCTTCCATTTTCGTCCAGGTCAGACCCCGGATGTTGTGTTCTTCTCAAACAGCTTCGGACTGAAGTGTGTCTTCGTCTTTCCCAAGAAAAGTTCTCTTGCCGCCGTATTTGCGTATCTCTTGGATTGCATGCGTGGTCCAGGAACGGACTACCTAGAGTTCCGGTCCACAATAGATAAGATCCGACTTGCCCGGTCCTGGTCTCGTCCCGGTCCCGATAGCTTAGGGTTGAGGTCGCTCATTCACCGAGTTGATGAGACGGGTGAGTATTTTCCGTTCGCAGGCCGTTGTTTTACGGCAGTCATTCGGGACCGGGACCAGGACCGGGACCAGGACCGGGGGAGATTCGGGTTCGGGGTGAAGGAAGGACCGCCGAAGCCGAGGGAACCCCCTCGGTTGCCCAAGCCGAGAAAACACCCCGTCTCACTTGTGTCCCATACGGCTGGACTACCCGAGTTGACTGCGAGCCGAGGTCCACGTGCGTGCCGGTGACTTCGGACCGGACCCCGTAAAGCAGAACGGGCGTTCAATGCAGCCACGCCCACAGGCAACCAGCGTGTGGAGATCGAACTAGAGCCAAGGGATCTAAACAGGAACGCACAAGTTCGAAGCCAGGTGCTAGGCAAAGCCGGGCCCGAGGAGCCAAGGGAGCGTACGCACAAACACGTAAGCCGGCACCAGAGGGTCCAATGCCGCACGGTGGCTGGCTTCGAACTTGTGCGTTTCTGTTTAATCAAATGGCGCAGCCCAAAGCCTCCCACCGAGCGAGCGACTCCCGCTGCAACAAAACCTCAGAGGGGTCCTCATCAGGAATGGCTCCGCGCACAAAAACATGCCTTTGAGAAAGGCCTTCACAAGCCAGATTCCGAAGATGCTCCTCAGGAGGAACGCCCATGAAGGGGGGCGATATGAAAAGCTGATCCCAATTCATACTCAGCACCAGGTTCAGCTGATGAACGCGGCGGAATAGGCCAAGCCTTCGACTCCATTCCGTTCTCCATATCATCGAAAGTGTAAACGGGCCTTGGGAACCGCTCTGTACGCCGTACGGCAACGAGGCCAAAGTCCGATCGGCCCTTCTCGAAGAAACCGGTATCTCATCGAGAAACGCGCCTACCAACGGACCATCCAATGGTGAAAAGCGATCGCCAGGCGACAGGACGTCACCTTGGGAAGAAGCCCCCTCGAGCAACGGTTCATCCTCGAGCAACGGTTCATCCTCGAGCAATGGTTCATCCTCAAGCAGCGGATCATCCTCGAGTAAAGACTTGTCCTCAAGCAATGGTTCGTCCTCGAGCAACGGAACCTCACTCGCCAAAGACGCAGCGCCAGAGGTCAAACGATGCCTGAGCGCGGGGCCACCCCCAGCAGCACCAGTGACCATCGAACGACCGAGGGGCCCACCAAAGGCAAAAGAACCGCTGGGAGGACCGACATCGCCCTCGGGATAACCGTCACCGCCGCCTTTGGGTGACCACCCGGTGACGTGGACCGGGCTTAGGCTCTCAAGCAGACACGACAGTAAAAGCAAAGATCCTGAATGCGTAAACATGCATAAGGGGAACAGCAAGAAGCGATCCAGCCAACACACCTACGCAGGATTACTTGCGATTTACCACATTTAAAGACACGGCGTACCCCGGACGGGTCCGAAAATCGAACCCGTCTTTCGAATTTCGAAGCAAAGTCAGACGCCAGAAGAACGCAAGGACACGAGTTCGGTCTTAGCGATGCCTTCGTTCAAGCGGCCGCTGCGAAAGCCCTCGAGGTCGAGGGTCACAAAGCGAAAACCGACACTGTGCGCCACCCGCAGCGTCTCCCTGCGGATCGTCGGGTCAAGTGCCCTTGCCAATTCGTCAGAACCCACTTCGATACGAACCATGTCTTCGTTGCCCCGCACAAGCCGAGCCCGCACGTCAAAAAACTGTAGACGCCGAAGAGCGGTCTCGATCGCTTCTACACGCGCCAAACGCTCTTTGGAGACTTCCATTCCATAGGGAATGCGACTTGCCAGACAGGCCAGTTGCGGCTTGTTCCAAGTTGGAAGCCCCAGGGTTTTTGAGAGACTTCGAATCTCGCTTTTGTTCAGCCCGACCTCTGCCAGCGGATGACACACGCCGTGTTCCTGGGCTGCGCGATGGCCAGGGCGATGGTCACGAAAATCATCAGCATTAAATCCGTCGGCGATCACATCAAAACCGTCACGTTCCTTGACCAGCACACTGGAGTCGAAGAGTTCTGTTTTGCAGAAATAACAGCGAGAGGTACTGTTTTCGACATAACCGGGCTCCGCCAATTCGGCCGTATCAACAATGTCGTGCTCAACCCCCAAGCTTTGGGCCAAACGCACCGCATCTTCGAGCTCGACCGCCATCAACGACGGAGAACGTGCTGTCAGAGCCCGAACAGAGTCCCCCAGAACATCTTTGGCAACCTTCAAAAGAAACGTAGAATCCACGCCACCGCTAAACGCGACCAGCACCCGACCGTAGGACGCCAACCGTTCACACAGACGGGCATGTTTTGCGTCCACCTCGCCGCTCACGACGTTTCCGGGCTCCACGGCGAGATCTGGAGGGTATCTTCGATCTGCTTCCTGAGGCTTGGATCCTCGACGAGGATGTCTGTCGCCCCTTGATTTTGGGCCATCGCTGCCGACAACCAGCCTGACGTTTTACATGCCACAAGCGACCACGACAGCGATCGAGGCGTCATAAGCTCACTCAGTACGACATCGAAATCATCGTGCTGGCCCTCGCGAAGTCGTTCTTGAAAACCGGCTTCAACCGCCAAGACACGCTTGGCTCCGCTCTCCAAAAGCCGCGCGCGTCGATCCGCCGCATCGAGGATCGGCGCACGCGGATAGGCATACACGCGACCCCCGAGCCGCACTTGACCTTTTTCTCGGGCTTCCACTTCTTCGACCGCCATCAGCGCCAGGCCCTGACCTTCGGGGTTCACAAGCTCCACAACCCCCCCGGCATCGAGACCCTCCGGGACCTCACCTTTGGGCACCTCAAGAACCACCGGCACCCGCCAGGGCGTGCCCACCTGAAGCCGTCCCTTATGAAGAACCGATCGGATCTCGGCCGAACGCATAAAACCCGTGAGGGGCGAATAAAAACCGAGCTCAAAACACCGAATGGCTTCAAGCGCTGCCGGCGATTCAATCTTGACCTTCCGGCCCTCGGCCATGGCCGCAAGCTTTGCCTCTTCGTCTGAAGTCAACCGGCACAGGAGCAAAGCTCCGCCTACGGGCTGAACCGGACGCACACTTTGCCGCCCCTCCATCGCTCTGAGCGATAAGTCCGGTAACTCGCCCCCTGAGGATTCCGGCGCATGCACATGAAGGCGAACTTCCTCAAACTGCTGCTTCTTGGTGTCGTAACGAAAAGCTGCCATCTCCTTGGCCTTTCCGTTTCGTACTGAAGCCACCACGTGAATGATTCCCGGCATCAACTCCACACCCTGACGTACCGCCATGGCCCGGTCTTCGGGAGAAAAGTATGCCCCTGCATCGCAGTGCGAGTGGTACAAAATTCTTTCGACCAAACCCGACTCGGCCTCAGACTCAAGCAATCGGGCTCGCTCGAGCTCATCCAAGCGAAAAGCATCACGGCCCGTGCGGGGAAAGGCGTCCGGGTCTCGCTGATGATAGCGATCTTGCACATTTTTCAGGGGGACCACCCGAGCGAGCTGTGCCCCGTCTCGTTGACCGAGAACCACGCCGCAGGCTTCAACCGGATAGTCCCGTTCCGCGTGGGCGGCGACCTCATCGATCATCGCTGCTGGAAGACTCACACCAAAAACCTTCATACCGTGTCCGCCTCACTTGGCCTCGCCACCTCAACGTAACGGGAAGCATGGTCCGGAAGAATGGCCACCACAAAACCACGCCGCCCCTCTTGGCTCAAGTCCTTGGCCAGCTGAAGCGCCGCACAGGCCACCGCCCCCGAAGAGTGCCCTACCAATAGCCCCTCCGCATGGGCCAGGCGCTCTGCCGTGTTCCAGCCCGCATCGGTTTCGACATAACGGGTGTCGTCAAGGACCGAGGCGTCATAGATTCCGGGAACAATAGAACTCTTGATAAACTTGAGGCCTTCGAGACCGTGAAACTCGTCATCTGGCTCGACCCCGATCACCTTGATGCCCGAGCGATGCTCCTTGAGTCGTCGCCCCGTCCCCATCACCGTACCACTGGTCCCTATGCCGGCGAGAAAGTGGGTCATCTTGTCGCCTACTTCCTCGATGAGCTCCATCCCCGTCGTCAGGTAGTGTGCCTTCCAGTTGGCTTCGTTGCCGTACTGATTGGTGTAGAAATACCGCATGGGCTCCTCTTGGACGATCTTCTGCACCAACCGAATCGCACCATCGGAACCCTCCATGGGGTCGCTGTAAATGATGTGGGCACCAAAGGCACGGAGCATATGCTTTCTGACGCTTGACACATTCTCGGGCATGACCAGTGTCACTTCGTACCCGGAGGCCACACCGTAAAGAGCGAGGGCCACACCCGTATTGCCACTCGTCGAGTCGATGATGGACATGCCTGGCTTGAGCACGCCCCTTTGTTCGGCGTCGATGAGCATCTGGCGCGCAGGCCGGTCCTTGACGCTCCCTCCAGGGTTGGTGAACTCAAGCTTGCCCCAAATTTCGACCCCTGGCGTCTCGGTGTCCAAACTCCGAAGCCGCACCAACGGGGTGCGGCCTACCGCATCGCGCACCGAAGAAAGGCAATGATCACGACCAAGCATCAAGAGTCCCTCCGACTCACTGGCCCCAAGGCTTGCATCATTGCCCACCGAGCCCCCAAAGCGCCCAGCTCCAGTCCGGTCGGCTTCGGAATCGGAGGCGGTTCGTAGGCTTCGAACTCGGCACCCCGCTTCACCCGCACACCGAAGCAATCCCCCTCGGCATCGTTCAGGACCTCGACCTCTCGGTTCAAAGCCACACACCGTGAGAACAAGGCCGGGAGGACGTGGAGCCGGCCCACGCCGGCCCCCGCCAGGTAAAGACTGGCCACCGAAGACGCAACCGAGTCTCCCGCCACCCAAACCTCGAGTGCGCGGATCTTGTCCTGCCCGCGCCGCCCCACGAGCGGGATCGTCATCTGCCGTGCATACCGCACCCTGTCGGTCTTCTAGGCTCCGCCGGCGATGGCAGGAACAATGCTCACTTCGCTGCCGTTTTCGACTTCGGTATCGACATTCTTAAGAAAACGAATGTCCTCGTCCTTGTAGTAGATGTTGACAAAGCGTTTGGGCGCTCCGTCTTCGTCGCAGATGCGCTCTCGGATCCCCGGGTGGGATTTTTCGAGCCCCTCAAGAAGAGCGCCAATGGTGCCCCCCTCCACCTCGACGGTCTCTTGCCCTCCCGTGTACTTTCTGAGTGGGGTCGGGATTCGAATGGTCACAGCCATAGTTCACTCCTATCTTCCGTCTTGTCGCTCGGCCAAGGCCCCAGACCCTCGTTCAAAAAGAATCCGGTGAAGCCGACCGTCTGTCAGGCTCGCCAACACCCGGTGCCCGGCGGCCATGGCACTTTTGGGCACATTTCGAGCCGACTCGTCACTTAGAAAATGCACCCAAAGGCGCCCCCCCCGTCGGAAGTCCCTCAAGGGCCCGCCTCGTCTCGAGGTAACTCCGAGGACAGACGGCGTCGCGCAGGTCCAAAACCGGGGCATCCACGCGCTCTGGGGGCCCCACGTCCGGGGACCGAACCCCCCGCAGGGCCCGGCGGTCGCCACACCCTCTGCAGTCGGGCGCCGGCCGAAGCAAAACCGTGCGCCCACGGTTGCGAATGCCGTCATACACCCAGATCTGATTGAGAACGCCGTCGTCACCGCCGATAAGCCGGAGCGCACTCTGAACTTGCATCGCAGCCACGATGCCCGCGATCGGGCCCAAAATTCCGAGCTCAGCGCAGCTCGGCGCCGCCCCCGGCGGCGGCGCTTCATCGAACAAACAACGAAGGCAGGCCGAACGCCCGGGCACCGTGGCCATCACCTGCCCCTCAAACCCCACAACCCCCGCAAAAACGTGAGCCACCTCGCGATCGATGGCGGCATCGGCGAGCGCCAGCTTGGTCTCGAACCGATCGGTTCCATCGAGGACCACGTCGAAACGACAGAGCGCATCGTGATTGGCCGCACAAAACGCCTGGGCCATCACCTCGACCTCGGTCCCGGGATAGCGCTCGGCCAGGACCCGCGCCGCAACCTCGGCCTTCGGCTGCCCCACGTCACACTCCCGGTACAAGATCTGTCGGTGTAAGTTACTGAGCTCAACCCGATCGGGCTCCATGATGCCGAGGTGCCTCACCCCCGCATCCGCCAGCGCCCATAGGGCGGGCGCGCCGAGCCCCCCGGCGCCGACCACCAGCACCCGGGCCTCGCCGACGCGGGCGTTCACCCCGATCGCCCCGCGACCGCTCGGGCATCCACCGAAAAATAGCGGTCTCCGGCATCGACCACGATCACCACCGCCGCCCGAGCGTCCCCCCGCTTGACGGCCGAAAGGGCCGCATGGATGGCCGCCGCAGACCCAACCCCCACCAAAAGCCCCTCACGTTTCGCCAGGGCACCCCGACACGCCAGCGCGCTTTCGTCGGACACGGCTTCGAGGGAGGCCTCTGACGCGGGCGCCTGACGGCGCCACACGACCCCATCCTGCACCGATTGTCCCTCGTCGTCGGGCACCACCGTCCCCAAGGCCCGCACATCCACGCCCTGACTCCGAACGCCCTCGAGAACGCCGGTCAACAGGCCCCCAGACCCCACCGGCGCGACCAAGAGCTCTGGGACAGGATCCAGCCCCTTGCACGCGCGCCCGAGCTCGTGCCCCAAGGTGTCGCGAAACACCTCTCTGCTCTTTTTGGCCTGCTTCGGCGTGTGTACGATCTGCCCGCCCTCGGCCCGCTGCACCGCCACGGCTTCTTCATGGGTCCCCATCAACCCGTGGGCGGGGTCACTCAACACCACCCGAAGTTTGTGCTTCCGCAGCAAAATCACGTGCTCCGGCAACGTTGAGGCCGGACAAACCACGGTGATAGGCTTCTTGGCGCGGTTCGCTGCGGCCGCGAAGGCCAAACACAGGCTCCCCGAGCCCGCAACCACCAACGGTCCATCCTTGCTGGGTGCGCCCGCGACCCGCGCCTCGGCGATGCGATCGTAGACGCTGCCCGACGGCAGAAGATTTTCCGTCTTCACCCAGACTTGAGCGGGAGGGGGCACCGAGCGACCGAGGCCGATAAGCGGCGAGCTGAGCATTCGCGATTGCACAACGCGTGGAACCTGGCTTTGTGGACGCCCCTCGTCAACGGAATCGTGTGGCCAAACGTGAAAACCCAAACATCCCGCTAGCTTTCGGCCAACCCCGCCAAGCGCCGCAGGCGTTCGGTTTTTTCGACCAGTTCCCGCTCCACAAGGCCTAGGCGCCGGGTTCTTTCCGCCACACTCGCTTCAAGCTCCGCGATCCGCCGCTCCAGGCTGACCTCGTTCTGTTCTGCGGCCTGCAAAAGGGCCCGCAACTGATGGCACTCTGAAGACAACGCGGTTGTGGACGCTTTGAGGCGCGCGACGGCCTCGGTTTTTGCATCGAGGTCCACACGGAGATCTTCCGCACTGCCCGAGGCCTTGAGCAGGGTATCGAGGCGATCCCGCTCTTTGCGCACACCTTCCAGCTCTTCTTGTCCGGCGGCGAGTGCGTGTTCGAGCACGCGCATTTCGCGAAGCTTGCGCCCCACATCCGCCCGCGCTTGGTCCAGCTCTTGGGTCAGCGCTTCAACCCGAACACCGAGATCACCGACCGGCGACCCGCGGGAAGCGGCTGGAGCAAGTTCGGGGGCACGCGAACCCACCGCACCTCCATCAGAAGATGCGGGCACCCGAGGCACCGCCACCGGTCGTTCAGGTTCCGACGGCACGCGCTCGGAAGCCGAACCCGCGGCTTGTTGCCGCTCGAGTTGGGCAAAGAAGCGCTCCCGCTCTGCCAAGGCGATGTCGAGCTTCTTTTTGAGATCGCAGGCCTCGTCCTCGAAACGCCGAAGCCGTTTGCACTCGTTCTCAAGGCTTTCTACATGCCGGACCGCCTCCACCCGCGCGTGGGCCACCGTTCGGGCCACCACCAGCTCGTCCTCCAGCGCATGGATACGAGCAAAAGCGTCCATCCTTTTGGCGCGTTCTTCGCCCACCTGGGTTTCGAGTCTCTGAAGCCTCGCCTCCTCCACCGGCCCGGCAACGATGCGCGGGTCGCGAGGACCCGTCGTCTCTTTGACCGCCTCAGCCCGGCCGGCCTCGACCTCTGCTTTCAACCGAGCCAACTCGGACCGGCCGGCCTCGGCCTCTACTCTTGTCCGAGCCAACTCGGACCGACCGGCCTCGGCCTCCGCCTTCATCCGAGCCAGCTCCGTCTGACCGGCCTCGCCTTGTGCTTTCAGGCGAGCCACCTCGGACCGACCGGCCTCGGCCTTCGCTTTCATCCGAGCCAACTCCGCCTGACCGGCCTCGGCTTGTGCTTTCATCCCAGCCAACTCGGCCTCGACCGCCATCAAGCGCTCACTGACCTGTGCAGCCTGAGACAAGGTATGCGACAAAGCCGACTGGGTAGACCGAAGCTTCTGTGCCAGCTCCGCCGCATCGGCTTTAAGCAGCGCCCGCGCGCCCTCGACCTCAAGAAAAGCTGAAACCTTACGCGTCAGCTCGGCTTCGGCGCGGGCACGCGCTGCGAGCAACGTACCCGCCTGGGCTTCCCCTTCTCGTGCCGCGTCCTCAAGCTGTGTGGCGCGCTCTTGCCAATCGCGGGACTCACGGTGACTGGCCCGTAAAGCAATTTCTGCGTCCTGCAGGGCCTCTTGGAGCTCCTCTTGCACTTTGTTCATCGCCTCAAGCGCTTGTTCTTTGGCGGCAAGACGATGCTGAAATGCCGCAAGCTGTTGGTCCAGACCCAAAACCCGTGACTCCGTCTGCTGACCACGGCCTTCAAGACGCGACGTCTCTCGCTCGAGGCCCCGAAGACGCTCTTCGAGCTCCGCGCGGACGTGTTTGTGACCTTCGATTTCTTTTTGAGACTCGACCTTTTCGTGCCGGGCCCGGTCGAGTTCTTCTTCGAGACGCTCGATGGCCTTCTGCCCGCCTTCGAGCGAAGCCGACAACTGACCGGCTCGGGCTTCCGCATCCATGACCCTTTTGGCCAGCTCGGTCGCCTGGTCTCGCTCTTCGAGAAGAAGGGCGGAAGTCGCAGCCAATGCGTCGCGTTCTTGGCGCAGCTCCTGTACCCGTGACCGAAGCGCCCCGGCCTCCCGGGAAAGATGTTGGGCCGCCATCTCCAAGGCCTTGCGGTCCGCCTCCCGCTCTTGCGACGACGCCTTCAGAGCCCTGAACTCTTGACTCTGATCGGTCATGGCCCGCTTCAATGCGGCGATGTTTTGCGCTTGCTCGAAAACCTCTTGGCGAGCTTCATCGAGCTCACGCTCCAAGGCCAAGCTCGCCGAGTGCTCAAACTCACACTGCCGGATGGCCAAGGCCCGACGCTCTTCTTCCGTTCCGAGCTGAACGACCACATCGTGAAGCTGATGTTCGAGCGACTGCCCCTTGGCCGCGGTCTCTTCGCGATCCTGCTGAACCTTTTCGAGCTCGTTGCTCAAAAACGCGATCCGCTCGTCGGCATGTTGCTGCGCCTCGGCGTGCGCCAAATTCGCATCCTCTAGGCGCCGCTGCAAAGCGTGAACTCGGGCTTCTTGGTCGAAATAGTCGGTCCCGAAGGACTGCCGCAGGGCGCGGTGCTCCTCGAGCTCTCGCCGGAGCCGATGAAGCTCCTCGTCCTGTCCCCGAACCGTGCGCTCCAAAAGGTGCACTTGGCGGCGGGATTCCGCCAGCTCGGCCACCGCCACCTCTCCCGACGCAAAACTCTGCCGAGCACCTTCCTCGCGTACCCGATCCAGTTCGGCCTCGAGGTTTCGCCCATGTTCTTTGAGTCGCTCCGCATCGATGCTTTGGTGATGACACTTGGCCCGGAAAGCTCTGACCTCTTCTTGGAGGCCCTCTCTGTTTGCCTCCGCACGCTTTCGTTCTTCGCGAAGCAAAGCCTCAAGTTCTTCAACCCGGGTTCGCAGGTCCTCAAGCTCGCCGTCAGACGGCGACTCCAAGGCCTCTATGACCGTGTCGTGGGTCGGAAACTCCGCAATGGGGATCGGTAAGAGATCTTCGGCCGCCACCCGAGCCCCATCTTCTTCACCGTTTCCGCCTCGGAACCCCGTCCCCGGGCTCAGCCCATGCACTTCGGTATCCGCCCCACCGCCCACAAGGCTCCGCTCATGATCCCTGGCTTGGGCTTCGAGCGCACGCCGAGCCGCGCGCTCTTGCATCAGCTCCGCCGCCAACTGCTCCACTCGAGCTTCGAGCGGGCCGCGACTCTGCTCCAGTCGCGCCACCGCATCCGCCAACGTCTTGAGGCGCTCCGCACTCGTATTTCCAGACGACAAAAGGCGATCTCGAACCGCCTCCCGAAGCTCGGGCAGCCTGGCGCCCACCACCCGGAGCAGCTTTTCGCGCTCCTTGAGGTCCTCACGCGCCTCGTCCAATCCTTGGGTCAGGCGCTGCTCGACCTCGGCTCGGACCGCACGAGCGGATTCGGTCACCGCCTCGAATTCCAAAAACGGGAGTTCGATGAGCGTTCGGTCCTGCGGCTTTTCGCAACCGCGCCCGCCGAGGCCGATCACATGGCTCGGCCGAGGACCGGTGTGGGCCGCGAGCGTCGGGTCCAGACTGACGTCGGCATCGAGCACATCGACACCCTCGGGCTGAATCGCAACGCCCACAAAGGGGGCCTGATGGTAAAAAGTCACATCGGGAAAGACCCGCCGGATCGCGCTCTCGATCTCTTGCGGTGCCGCCGGTGGCAGGGGCCCACTTTCACCGTCTTGGACCAGATCCGTGAACGTACGGCCGGCACCTTGAAACCCGAGCAAACAGAACCCATCAGGGTGGAGTACCCGACGCAGGTTCTGAAGAAACGCCGCCTCCCGTGACAACTGAAGGCACAGATCAACCACCAACACGACGTCGAAACTGTGCTCTCCGAAATCGAGGCGCCCCGGCTCCATAGCCAAAAGCTCCACCGCACCGCCGCGTTCAACCGGAGGCAGCTTCTTTTCGCGAGGCGCGGTCCCCACCACCTTGACCGCACCGGTCTGGTGAAGGCGATGAAGCGAGCGCGTGTCCTCGGTACCCACCTCAAGCACCCGCCGCGTGACGAGCGCATCCTCGATAAACAAGTACCGTGGAAGAAATTCGCTCCAGTTCATCGCGGCTCGGCTTTGCGCCAGCCCTGGCGCCCTATTTTCCATTGCCGAAGTCATGACCGAAGGCGTTACGTAACCCGCCATCGTCCCCGACGTCGAGCCCTAACGGGGTCAAGATTCTACCGGCTTCGCGCGGTGCCCGGGCTGGAGACCCCGGGCGGTCGACGACTGCGTCAGGGTGAACCCCAGAGACTCAGCCCCGCGGCGCCCAGATTCTCCCCCATTCGTGGCCCGCGCCCCTCAAAGGACGGCGGTCCCCACGCGACGGGGCGGTGCCCCAGGCGAACGGGCCAGGGTTTTGGCTGGAGACATTTAAACCTAACTCATTGAATTTATTGACAAGAAAGACAGTAGCCTTTTGTATCATCCAAAGATTTCGCTCCGCCAGCGGCTGGGCTAGAGTCTTGGAAGAGGCGTTTTTTGTGATTTTGAGTCAAGCGTTCGAGTGGAGCGCCGTTCGGCGGTGGTCTGACGGGGCCTTGTCCAAGCGTGCTACCCACCCAGTCTTGGGCGGGGGGGATCTTTTCACTCGCAGAAGTTGGAGCCGGGGCCTGCCCCCGCTAGCATCTCTTTGACCGGAGACTTTGCGCATGCCCACAACCGACGCGCGAACCATCTTGATCGCAGACGACGAAGCCAACCTGCGTAAGGTGCTGGCGGCCATGCTGCGTAAGGAAGGCTACGAAGTCCTCACCGCCAGCGACGGGCAAGAAGCACTCGAGCTGATGCGGCGGACCCCCGTCGACGTCCTGTTGACCGACCTCAAGATGCCCCGCATAGACGGAATGGGTCTTCTGCGGCACGTGCTCGAAGATTTCAAAGGAACCCCGGTCGTGATGTTGACCGCGCACGGCACCGTCGACACGGCGGTCACGGCGATGAAGCTTGGCGCCTTCGACTATCTGACGAAGCCCTTCGACCAAGATGAACTGCAGCTGGCCATCAAAAAGGCTTCCGCGACCCGCGACCTCAGCCTGGGCGAGCCCGAGGGCGAAGCCAACAGCCGCTTCGGAATGATCGGCCGGAGCACGGTCTTGGAAACGGTGTTCAAGACCATCGAAAAGGTCGCCTCCAGTCCTTCTACCGTATTGATCACCGGGGAGTCCGGAACCGGAAAAGAACTGATCGCCGCCGCCCTTCACAGCCACTCGCCCAGAAAGGCGTGCCCCTTCATCAAAATCAACTGCGCCGCGATCCCCAAGGATCTGATTGAATCCGAGCTTTTCGGCTACGAAAAGGGTGCGTTCACCGGCGCGGTAGGGAGCAAGCCCGGCCGTTTCGAACTGGCCGATGGGGGCACCCTGTTTCTCGACGAGATCGGAAACGTCCCCCTCGAAATGCAGGTCAAACTCCTCAGGGCCCTTCAAGAGTCGGAGTTCGAACGGGTAGGCGGGGTGACCACCACCCAGGTCAACGTCCGGCTGGTGGCGGCGACCAACAGCGACCTCCGTCAGGAAGTCCAGTCGGGGCGATTTCGCGAAGATTTGTATTACCGGCTCAACGTCGTGCCCATCACGTTGCCCCCTCTTCGAGAGCGTATGGAAGACATCCCGCTGTTGGCAGACCATTTCCTGGCCAAGTACAATGAGCGGCTTGGCAAAAGTGTCGCGGGGGTTTCTGAGGAGGCCATAGATGCCCTGACGCGCTACGCCTGGCCGGGAAACATCCGTGAACTCGAAAATGTCATGGAGCGTGCGGTCCTCTTCGCCGAAGGCGCGATCATCGCCGCGGATGATCTGCCCGAGGCGGTGCACCATCCTCTGTGCGACAGCGGGCCATCCACCGCTGCGGTGGACGATCCCAAAAAACCCCGAGCGCCCATCGGTCCATTGAAAGAGATCGTCCGTCAGCACACCGAAACCGTCGAAAAGGCCTTGATCACCCGCGCTCTGGAGGAAACGGGTGGAAACGTCACCAAAGCCGCCCGAAAGCTAGAAATCTCCCGCAAGAGCCTCCAAAACAAAATGAAAGAACTCGGGCTTCGCGGCCAGCCGTCGGACGAAGCCGAAGAGACCGATTCGGTCGCCGGCGCGGGCTGATCGGGGGTGTCTCGGTGCACGGATTCAACCTTGACATGGTGACCAAGCGGGTTTACCGCCGTCAGGCCGGTATGGGGTTCACCAAAGTTGCCGCTTTTGTCCTGGTCTTCGGATTGGGGCAGCCCGCACATGCGGCCTGGGAAACCCAGACCCTGACCGCGGTCACCCGGGATCAGGCTTTGCCTGAGCTATTCTTGGGTGTTTCTTTTGATCGCTCCCAAAAAAGGGCCACCATCAGCCGCGAATGGGTCCAGACGGTGGACGGCCAATTGAAGGCGCTCGACGTCAAGGAGCTCGACTTCAGCGCAAACACCCAAAGACTCCTGCTGGAGCTCAGGGTCGGCATCTACCACCACCTAGAATTTCACGCCATCGCCCCCATCGTCCTCCAGGACGACACCGAAATCTCCTTTGCCGACGGCGTAGAGGGCAACTCCACGATCTTCGGGAGCCTCAACGCCAACGATCCCGATTTTGACTACCGGTTTCCCATCACCCAAGTGCCGGCCTCCCGAAAACGCAGCGGATTCGGTGACATGACCTTTGGGCTTTCTTGGTCACCCTTTGTCGACAAAAAGGACGAAAGCTACCCCACACTCACCCTGCGCGGAGACATCATCGCCCCGACCGGAAAGACCCGTGATCCCGTCGAACAAGCGGCTCTTCCCGGTGGCTCCGGCGGCCACGTGGGCCTTGGGCAAACCACGTTCGACGTCTCGGTTGCGCTGAGCAAACGCACCAGCCCCAACACTCCGGCACTCGATCCCTACATCACCTTTGGTGCCAGGATCCCGGTGGCGACGTCCAAGCAGCGCGGCCGCGGCATGAAGCCGCCCGCCAGTGGCCGCTTCACGATCGGCTCGGAGCTCATTTTTCATGAAGAGGAAGAAAGCCACCAACGGTACGCACTCGATTTGTCCTTCGGTGTTCGTTACGTCGGCATCGGCCGAACCTACAGTGAACTATCAGACTATCTCCCGAACTTCGATCAAACCCGGGTGCCCGGAAGCCGAGGCCAGAACCCGGCCTTCGGCCCGGAAATCGTCAACTACGAAGACTACAACAATCCCAATAACTACAATGCCAACATCGACGGGGCCCAATGCGGTATCCTGGCCAACGTTCCGTGCGGCGAGCTCAACCGGGTCGATGAACACCTCGAAATGCAAGGCTCCCTCGCCTTTCATATCCAACCCGCCAAGTACGCACTGATTCGGGCGGGTGTATCTTTGGCCATGGTCAACGACCACCTCCTGACCGCCGAACGGGTGGGCACCGACGAAGACCCCGCCTCGGCCCAGGGCCAAATTTGCGAAGACGCGCCCTGCATCGGGCGAGTCAACGCTCGGAACTCACAGGGCAATGACGAGCGGTCCCCGTACTATGATCCGCGCTACGACGAACCCGGTCGTCGCTTCATCATCAAAAACACCACCAACTTTACCGTTTTTGTGACCGCGGCCGCACAGTTCTGATCCCATGCCCACTTTGCCCATCGACCTCGACGCCAACGCCCGTCAGTTGATTTCGTTGGCGCTTCGCGAGGATCTTGGGCCAGGAGACATCACTTCGAGCCTCATCGACGCGCATCAAACCGGGTCCGCAAGAATATTGGCCAAAGAGTCCTTGGTTCTTGCCGGCGTCGGCGCTTTTTCCGAAGTCTATCGGCAGGTAGGCGGCGACGTGGTCGTGGAGTTTGTGGTCCAAGAAGGCGAGCAAGCTCAGCCGGGAACCGAAGTGGGACGGGTTACCGGAAACGCGCGCGCAATTCTGGTCGGAGAACGCACCGCGCTCAATCTTTTGCAACGATTGTCAGGCATCGCCACCCTCGCCCATCAGGCTCAAGCCAAGGTCGCCACGACCCATGCAAGGGTTGTAGATACCCGCAAGACAACCCCCGGCCTTCGAAGCCTCGAAAAACACGCCGTTCGGGTCGGCGGCGCCTACAACCACCGCTTCGGATTGTTCGACGGTGCTCTCATCAAGGACAACCACATTCGCGCAGCGGGGAGCATCACGCAGGCGGTTCGCGCGCTGCGCCACACCGTCCATCACCTGATGAAAGTGGAGTGCGAGGTCACCACCCTGGCCGAGGTGGATGAAGCGCTCGCGGCGGGCGTCGACGTGATTCTGCTCGACAACATGGAACCCTCGCGCTTGCGAGAAGCCGTCACCCGCATCCACGGGCGCGCCCTGGTTGAAGCCAGCGGTGGGATCACCCTAGACACCCTCGCCGAAGTGGCCAAAACCGGCGTGGACCTGATTTCGATGGGTGCCCTAACCCACAGCGCCCGCGCCGTCGATTTGTCCCTCGATTGGACATCGCCCTCCACAACGCCGTGAGCATCCGGCCCATGACGGCACCAGAGCTGGGCCGACGACTGAAAGAAACGCTCGAGACCCAAAAGATGGCGCGGGCCTTGGAGGTACACGCGTCGCTGCCAAGTACCAACGACCTCGCGACCGAACGCGCCAAGCAGGGAGCCCCCCACGGAACAACCGTCGTCGCGCTCACCCAAACCCGCGGACGTGGTCAGCGCGGCCGAACATGGCACGCAAAAAAGGATGCGGGGCTCTACGTTTCTTTTGTCACCAGGCCCGCGCTCAAACCGGCGGACGCCGGCGTCTTGCCGCTTCTTGCCGGCGTCGCAACACACTGTGCACTGGAGAATACCGCTGGTCTTTTTGCCGGACTGAAGTGGCCCAATGACCTCTTGGCCCAAAAGGGCCCACACCGAGGGAAAAAAGTAGCAGGAATCCTGGTCGAAGCCTGCGCGGGCACCACGGCCCTTTACCACGTGGTCTTAGGTATTGGAGTGAACCTTGGGCACCAAAATTTTCCCGGCGACATTCAAGCCATCGCGACCACCGTAGAGGACTGTACCGGTGAAACACCATCCTTGCCCAAGCTCTTGGGTTCACTCGCGCTCGAGCTCGAACAAAGACTCCGAGAGCTCGAAGCCATGGGCCCCGCGCCCATGTTGGCTGAATGGACCGCCCGTGCCTACGGCCTTCGAGAATCCGCCACCTTGGTCCTCGACGACGGCCAACGGATTCAGGGCCAATTTCTCGGCGTCACGCCCGAAGGCGCCCTCAAGCTCCGGACACCAACCGGAGAACAGCAGCACCTCCAAGGGCAGCTCATCTTCGACTCCGGTGCCAAAAAAGCCGCAACCCCCTAGCGCCCACAAGGCCCCTCATCAAAGTAAGAACCATCCGTTTAGCCCGGACTACGCGGCACCACCCTTCGCCGGCCGCGGCTTCTCCTGGCCCCCGGACCCAAGCAGCAAGGCAGGCAAAAAGGTCAAGTCGGTCACAAGCGCGACCGAGAGAATGATCGCAACCATCACCCCAAGGTACAGATTGGGCGTAAACGTCGCAAACGCGAAGGTACCAAAGGAAGTAACCAGCACCACCGAGGTCACGATGAGCGCCGGGCTGGTGTGCGCCAAAACTTCGGTCACCGCCTCTTTTCGGTCCCGACCTTGCGACAACAAGCGGCCAAAATTGCTCAAGATGTGAATCGTATCGTCCACCGCAATGCCGAGGCATACGCTCATCACCAGGACCACGCCAATGTCCATAGGTTTTTTGATGAGCCACAAAACGCCGCCTCCGATGACCAGAGGAATGGTATTGGGCAACATGGCCAACAATCCAAGCTTCCACGAACGGAAAAACATCATCAGCACCAAACTGATCAGAACCACCGCCGCCGTGATGGAAACCACAAAAGATCGAACAACGTACCCGTTCATGCTCTGATACAGACGGTTCTTCCCCGTGGCGCTCACCTGAAGGCCCATCTGTTGCCCTTTGGCCTCAATCCGTTCAATGGTCTTCGTCACCTCTTTTGAAGACGCAATGGTCCACAGAACCGTCACGCGAAGTGCGTCGTTTTTGATGGTGACTCGGTCATTGATGTTCATGCCCTGAGGCAAGCTCATGGTGTACAGAAACAACTCTTGACCAATGAGCTCTTTGTTGTCGGGAAGCCGATAGGCCTCTTGACGGTCCTGATGCAGCGAACGATTCGTCTGCTTCAGGATGTCAACGATCGACAAGCTACGGGTGACCCCAGGAATCGCGTCCAACCATGTTTGGAATGCATCCACCTTTTTTAAAAACGCCGGGTCTTTGATGCCCTCTTCGCTGCCACTGTCGATGACCAGCTCCACCCCACGCGCGCCCCCCACTTCGGCCTCAATGAATTCGTTGGCGGTCCGAGCCCAAAAGCCCGTCTGGAAATACTTAAAAGGGTCTGAATTGACCGTGTTCTTGGTAGAAACAAAAGCCGCAGCCACCACACAGAGCCCAAACCCAACCATGATGGGGGTTCGCGCGCGCACCAGGAAGGCCGAGAACCGACTGGCGCGCTTCTCGCTTGGGTCATTGTTTTCCGAAACCGGCTTCGGACGTCGGCTCGGCAGCACAAAAAGAAGGCCACCCAGCAAAAAGTAGGTCAAGAGCCAAGCGAGAAGCGTACCCAAGCCAGCCAAAATGCCCAGACCGGACAGAGGTTTAAGGTCCGCCGTGGAGAAGGTCCAAAAACCCAGGGTTGTGGTGATGCTGGTGATCAACGTGGGCAAAAAGTTCTTGCGGAGGCTGTATTCTGCGGCGTCCTTTCGCTCCAAACCCCGCGCGTGCGCACGTCGAAACACTACCAACACGTGGACCGCATCCGCAACTCCGATTGCAATCAAGATCTGAGGAAGAATGAACGTAATATTATTGAACTGAATGCCTATCCACCCGGAGACGCCCATCGCACCGATCACCGAGCAAAAAACGACCAGCAAAGAGAGAACCACGCCAAAAAACGACCTCAAAAGCCCGATCAGAAGAAGAATCGTTACACCCAAAACCGCGGGAATCAGCTTCTGAAAATCTTGTTGCGAGGCCTCACGAAAAGCCAGCGTAATTGCGGGCCCACCCGAAATGTAAAAAGCATGATCGGTCCGTTTGAGCTTTTGAACCAGCTTGCGAACCGCGCCAACGATGAGGGGGGCATCGGGCGCCACTTCAAGCCCCGGCTTCACCGGCGCAAAAATCAGCGCGGTGCGGGCATCTTTGCTAATGAGGTAGTCCGGCAGCGTTTCGTGGTTCATGGCCACGCTTTTGCGGTGTTTCAGAATCGCCTCGGTCACGGGCCTATCGTCGGGAATCAGCGGCTCCACGATAAGCTCGTCTTCATCGGCGTGAACCCAGTTGTAGTTCGTGAGGGAATCCACCCGGATGACTTCGGGCACTTTCCACATTTCTTCGGTCAATTCGCTCAAAAGGGTGATCGAATCTTTGTCAAAAATGCCCGACGGGCTGTGAACGGCTACCACCACCGAGTCGTCGTTTCCAAACTGTCGCTCGAACTTGTCAAAAGCCAAAAGGAGCGGGTCGTCGGCGTGAAAAAAGCCTCGATGGGTAAAGTCGGCCGTGATGCGCGACAAACCAGGGACCAGCGCCCCTACAAAGCCAAGGCCCAAAAGAATGGAAAGCCACGAGTGGTTTCGGACAAAGGTCACCAGCTTTTCGGCGATTTTCGGGGTGCGAACTTCGTGATTTTTCATCCAAACTCCTTGTGTGGGCTCATCCGCCTCAAGAGCGCCTAGAAATACCGCGTAAGCGCCAACCTAAGATGATCGCTCCTCCTCGGTACCTGTATCCCCATCGCGGTCCCGGACGAAACCGGCGCAAAGACCAAACGGGCAGCCACCGCAATCCGCCATTCATCACCGAGACGCCTTGTAAGACTTGCGTTCAAGAGAAGTTGATCAAAATCCTCGATATCGAGAATGCCCGAAACCAAAAACTCGGTACCCGCAACATCGTTGAAGGCCAATCGATAGCCGGCAAGCGCATCGTTTTGGAAAACATGCAGGCCTTGGCGCACGTTGCGCTCAACTCCGAAAATAGACTGGCCCTCGAGCAAAAACGTGGACTCCCACCCGTTGTCGTGTACCATTCCGGCCTCAAGACCTAGAGCAAGCTGAAGGTGGTCGCGGTCTTGAAGCGCCCCGTACTCTTGGCTGTCGCCGCTGGGACTCGTAAAAAAGCGATAGGCCGACTCAACTTTGAGGATGATGTCTCCGAGCACATACTGCAGCGTCCCACCGAGTTGAGTCACGGTCCGAAAAATGGTCCGTGGGAGCCCAAGATCGGCGTCAAACACCACCTCGGGTTGGTAGCGGTCCATCTGGTGGATCACGTGCAAACTGAGGTCGGCGGGCCCCATGCTCTGGCGCAAACGAAGGGCCCCTTGAGGGCCAAAATCCCCACGGGTATAGCGCCCGTTGGCTTTCAACCTCAAGGTCTCGCCCAAAACCACACCGGGGGGAACAAAACTGAGGCGCGACGCCCGGGAAGGCAATATCGGCCGTGAATAGTAGGGCATGAAGTAGGCCGTCAGCCCCCCATTGCCAAGTTTCAGGTACAGCGAAACCATCGGCTCCCCGACCTTTTCGTAGTTCTCGACATCGCTATCGATGTTGCGTGCATTGATGACGTCCGCCGGATGAAAGGCCTCAGTGGCCGTCCAATTCACAATGTCGGCGCCAACCCGTAGACGCAGGCCCCATTTCTTGACTTCGGCCCACATCTCTTCGACCACCAGTACCGTACGCCCAGCATCTTGCTGATCAAGGCGCCCATAAAGTCGAACCCTCTGTTGGAAGGGGCGGTGTTTGTGGCCCAGTTCTAAGCGACCAAAAAGGCCAAGGCCGTAGTCTTTGCTGGTCGACGTACCATCGTCGCTGAATGCCCGACCTTCAACCGCCAGCGCCCCTTTGCTCTTCCACTTAGACTTGGCAACCACGGGACTTGGGCCAACCGCAACCAGTGCACATGACAAAATAAAAACTTGACCCGTCGATTTGTACGGTATCTCCATGGCCCTCACGCGCACACCCATCGCCCTGAAACGCCAGCGGCGTCCTTGTTACGAAGTTCTTCAGTCCTCGAGCGCGTCGGCGGTAAAGTCTTCTTCGTCGACCTCGGCACCAAGCTTTCGATTTTCCCAGCGCAGAACGGAACGTTTTTTGGTCTGCACATTCGACATCTCGATTTCGCCGAACCGCCAGTATTTCCCGTATTTTTTGTAGCCTTTGAACAAAGCGTGTTTCAGAAGCTCATTTTTGCGATCGAAGTACTCAATCTTGACGGGGTTCATGTAACCCTTGTCGCTCCAAACCACCTGCCGTTTGTAACCGCTCCGTTTGTCCACGGGAAACCGCTCCATTTTCCAGCAGTCCCGATCTTTGAATTTCTCTTCTTTCAAAAATCGATAGCGATACTTTTCGACTTCCTGGCTCGCCAGATCCTCGTACGCAAACTCGCTGCCCATAAAAGACCCCGATTTGTTCCGGGAGCTGATGCGCTTGATGCGCTTCAAGGCGGGAAGATAGAGCCACTGATCGTCGTCCCGCTTTTTGTGGGTCCAGGTCAAAAGTTTGGTTCCGTTGACGTCAGCCGGCCAACTGAACACAGAGAGTGATTTGTCACCATCGTTTTTGCCCTCGAGGATTTCCATGGTCATCTTACGCTTGACCACGTCGCCATGCGCATTGATGAGCTCCATCTTGACGTCCGACGACTCGGACTTGAATCCTTCGTTGAACTTGTCCAATTGGATGGCTATTTTGAGCCCTTTTTCTTCGGGCGTCTCGGCCAGAGCGAGCTTTGGGTATAGGGTCCCGAGCCCCATCGCCATTCCGAGTACGGGGACGAAGAGCGACCCTACGGCGTCGTTTTTCACAACGCGCTGCATACACACTTCAACCTCCATGCGCAAAGGGCGCTTTTTTGAGGGTCATACCGAGGGACATAGCCCGGTGGGCCAGTCTGCCGGCCAGGGGGCCGGGCATTCAGCGGTTGCGGGGGCTCTGTTCGGCCAAAACGCCTGACCGATAGGCATCGGTATCAAGGTTTATCCCGACGCCGGGACAAATTGTCGCGCGGGATTGCCGTCCTGTCGTCCACGAAAGCGAATCGCCCCACCCAAGGGACCAAAAGCCGGCCCCACGCAACCTCACGGACCGTGGCACACCCTGTGCAAGGTTCAGGGACGATGCCCAAACCGCAACCCAAACGTCGACTTCCCTGGTCGGTCGGACTCGCGACCGTTTTTGTGGGTGCAGCCGTGAGCGCTGAAACGCTCACCACCAGCCTTGAGCTCCGCCTCCAAGCGGACATCACAGATTCCATCCTGTCCATGGCCCACGCCCCGAGCGTCGCTCCGCCTCGTCCCGAAGCAGCGCCACCTCTTCAAAGTTTTTTGGATCGCAACCTTTTTGGAGCTCAATCGATCAACAAGCTTGTGCGCCCCCCCCTGAAAGCCCCAGCTCGAAAGGCCGCATGTTCACCCTCGGCTTTGCCCTTCCGGCTCCTGGCAACGCTCGTGACCGACCCCGAAGGAGAGTCTCGCGCCGTGCTCGAGCACCGCACGACCGAGACCATTTTCCAACACAAGATTCGAGACCGCCTACCTCCCGACGTGACCATCACCCGAATTGAGCCAGGCACCCTTTGGCTCGAACACCAAGGCCGCTGCGAAAAGATCACACTCGCCCCCCCGGCTCCGGCGCGAACCCCGGTCGCCGGAACCGTTCACCAAACCACCCCGGAACTGGGCCGAGGCATCCGAAAAAGCGCACCTCGGACGTTTCAAATTCCACGAGAGGAATTCCACCATGCGATCGCTCGGCTCCCCGAGCTCATGCGGGGCATACGGGTTGTGCCCTACCTCGAAGGCAACCGAATGCGCGGCATCCGCATTGCCTCCCTTAGGCAAGGACACATCCTCAAGAAGTTGGGCATTCAAAAAGGCGATGTCCTCAAAAGAGTGAATGGCCTCGAGATCTCCGGCCCCGAACAAGGACTCGAGATTTTCCAAGCCCTCAAAAACCGAAACGCCTTCAGTCTTGATCTCACGCGTAAGGATAGGCCTCAAACCTTGCAATACACAGTCCGCTGAGACTTCCCGGGCGCCAAGCCAGTGCCAGCTTGGGCTGCGGGATTCGTCAAGTACACAGCCTGCGCAAGGGAGCCCTGCGACTGCTTAAGGAACGATCACGCGCAGCGCACCGTAGTCCCCGGCCACAGCCCCCATGGGCACCGCGCGGGCGGCCCCCTCCACACCATCCGCCACCGTGCCCGTCCCGATCAGGGGATGGACCTGATTGGAGGCCAGACCATCACACAAACCGGTTGTGTTTTCGCAATAGATTCGGACTCGGTGCATGCCCTCATCGCCAAACAGAAGGTTCCCCGAGGCGTCTTCAGCCAGCGCGCTCGGGACTCCGATGGACGCCCGCGGCAACCGAGCGCTGCTGCCCAGGACCGCAGGCGGACTGGTCAAGGCCGTTCCGTCTCCGAGAAGATGGTAGACGTGGTTCGGCACCCTCCCCTGGCAAAAGCCGAGCGCATCCGTGCGGATACACACCACTCTGACGCGGGCAAAAGTTCGGTCCGCGATGTAGAGGTTGCCCGAAACGCCCACTTCCACATCGGACACCACACCCATCGGGGTCGAACTCGCCAGCCCACCGTGTCTGCCATCGGCCACCCCATCGGAGCCAGCCACCGTGTAGACCCGCCCTGTGGTTCGACGAACGCAGTAAGGTGCTTGCTGGTTCTCCAGACACAACACATGCACCATGGCCTGCGCCGAAAACACAAGATTGCCAAACGCGTCCTCCCTCAGCGCTTGCGCCCCGGGAAGGAAGATCTCCTCGAGGGGATCGGCGCCGAGATAGCGCCCAAACCCCAGCACCTTGTGATGCGTATTGGACCCCAGCAAGTGACCCGATCGTCGCCCTGGGTTTGACCGTCGGCGAGCCGCGCTCGAACCTTGACAAACACAGACTCCGCCCCGTTCGGAATGGCAAAAATCGAGTGGCCGGCGTCGAAGGGGGCGGTGGCAATCGGGTCGGTCCCGAAGGTCGATGTTGTGCTCGAAAACACCTCAAAGGAGGACACCGACAAAAGAGGATCCGCGGCTTCCCAAACCGCAACCGTCCGTATCGCATCCAGGAGGTTTCAGGCCACCGTCAATCCATGACCAGCCTAGCGCAATCATCGCCGGGACGGTACAGAGTGGCCTACCCCCACGCGTTTTTTCGCCCCTCTGCCTGAACGCAAGCCTTTCGCCGAGCCCCGTGGTAGTGACCAGACCAGTTGTTCCGGGCCGTCCCATCCGAAAGAACCACACCCGCCTTCGCTGAGCGCCAAAAGACGCCGGCAGGGGACGGGCACTCGAGCCAAGAGGGTCTCGGCGGTCCGGTCTTTTTTCAAAACCGGGTTGCCCAATACGCCCTGATTGTCGGTTCGTTGGGCTTCGTGTTCTGGTGCTTCCGGATCTTCCAAGCTCTGTTTACCTTCGACGCGCCGGAGCTCCTCACCCATCCTTCGATGCTGTTTCACTTCGGCGGTGTACTGCCCTACGCCTTGGTCTGGCTTCTGACCTGCCGCGGTCGACGGAGCCGGGTTGCCACCCAGTGGTTCGAAGCTCTCGGCGTGGTGTTGAGTGCCGTTTCCTACCAGTTCATGGGCTCGTATCTTCCCTTGGAGGGCGGCGCCCATCTCGTAGTGCTTTTGGCCTTGACCTTCGGTTTGGTGGGGCGTTCGATCTTTGTGCCCAGCAACGCCAGACTGACCCTCGGGCTTTGTCTCATCATCGGAGCGCCCTTGATCATCGTGTTCTACTTTCGCTTCTTAGGCATGGGGCCCGAACTCTTAGAAACCTATAACCGTCTCAGCAGCGAAATGATTCAACGAAGCGCGACGCCCATGTCCGTTGAAGGTCACGCGAGTGCGGCCGCAATGGGGCTGGCGGCCTGGTGGTCCCTCACATGCATTCTGTGTACTTCCACGTCTTCGGTGATCTACGGACTGCGTGAACAGACCCGACGGGCCCTCCAACTCGGCCAATATACCTTGCTGCAGAAAATCGGCGAAGGCGGAATGGGTGCCGTGTACCAAGCTCAGCATGCCATGCTTCGAAGACCCACGGCCATCAAACTCCTGGCCCCACAAAGGGCGGGCGGTACCAATATTCTTCGCTTTGAGCGCGAGGTTCAACTGACGGCGGAACTGTCGCACCCCAATACGGTCACCGTTTTTGACTATGGAAGAACGCCTGAGGGCCTATTCTATTACGCCATGGAGCTTCTGGACGGGGCGACCCTTGACACCATCGTCGATGTCGATGGCGCGCTTCCGGAAGGCCGCGTCATCCACCTCGTCAAGCAGATCGCAGGCGCCCTATCAGAAGCCCACAACCACGGGCTCATCCACCGAGACATCAAGCCCGGCAACGTCATCCTTTGTGAACGAGGCGGCATCCAGGACACTGCCAAGGTTGTTGACTTTGGTCTGGTCAAGCCAATAGAAAACGATCCCGCGGCCCCCGAACTGACCCAAGCCAACATCGTGACCGGCACGCCGCTGTACATGTCTCCGGAGATGATCCGAGAACCAGACGCTGTCGATGCACGAAGCGACATCTATTCCCTGGGGGCACTCACCTATTTTCTGATCACGGGCACCCACGTCTTCGGCGGGAACACGACCGTTGAAGTGTGCGGGCACCACCTTCACAGCCCCCCGGAAAAACCGTCCGTCCGCTCGGGCAACGCGGTCACGCCCGAGCTTGAGGGCCTCATCTTAGAATGCTTGGCGAAATCACCCGAAGACCGTCCCAAGAGCATGCAAAAGCTCCTTTCCCGTCTGAGCGGCATCACACCACCTGCGCCGTGGACGCTCCTGGATGCCCAAAAATGGTGGTCCAAACATGCGAACCTGATCACCAAAGTGGGAACCCTTTCGACACCCGATTCTCCGAACAACACCATCAACATCGACCTCAGCGCCCGAGCCTAACGCACCCGGGCCCGGGGTCGTGCCTCGAAGGACGAAGCCCGAAACCCCCGGTCCGAGCGACCCGGAACTTGTCGTCCGCTGGGGGACGAACCACGAAACGCGTCGTCCCTCCGATTGACGGTCGGAGTTTTCCCGTGTATCAGCTCCCCCAATGGCGATGACGCCAGAGTTCGCACTCGCTGCTGTACGCGGACACACCGCATCGAAACGCGTCTCCGAGCGCTCAGCTCAAATCCAAGCAGTTTTCATGGCGCCCACGTCGAAAACCGGTGCGCCGCCACTTTGGTTTTTGGTTTTTTTGGCCGCTTTTTTCTCAATCCCGGACGCGCAGGCCTTAGGGGCAAACGAAGACCCGTCGCTCACACTCGGCGAGGCCCTTCAATCGGCGCTCGACGGCAATCTTGAGCTTAAAGCGGCGTCGTTTCATATTCGCAGTGCGGACGCGTACCAAAAGTATGCGGGGCGCTCTCCCAATCCTATCCTCGGCATCCAGCTTGAAGATTTTCTCGGAAGCGGCCCCATTTCGGGATTCTCGGGCGCAGAGACCACGGTCCGGTTGACTCAAAAAATAGAGCTCGGCAAGAAGAGTCGTGCCCGTGTGCGGGTCGCAAACGCGCACCGATCGGTAGCCCAGGCCGAATCTCAAAGACTGCGCATTCATGTTCTAGCAACGACCGTGATCGGTTTTGTGCATGTGCTTGCCGATCAACATCGGCTGGTCATTGCGCGCGAAGCCTACAAAGTGTCCGCGCAGGGGCTCGAGGTCGCCAAACGCCGGATACGAGGCGGAGCAGCTTCTGCCGTCGAGGAACACCGTGCGAGCATTGCGTTGGCCCGCCGAAGAATTCAACGGGAGCACGCAGAGCATGAACTCTTGGCATCCAAACGTCGTCTTGCGATGATGTTTGGGCACACCGAACCCCGCTTCGAAAGAGTTGAGGGCAACTTATTCAAGCTCGGCGCCGTGCCGAACTACGAAGAGCTCGCCACGCAAATTGAGCGCAATCCCGAGCTGGCCCAGCTCGCCAAAGCGCAAGCGGTACAAAGTGCGAAGCTGGCGCTCGCAGAATCAAAAGCGGTACCCGATTTGACGTTATCGCTTGGGGGCCGAAGGTTCGAGAATCCAGGCGCTTTCGGGTTCGTGTTTGGCGTCTCCGTACCGCTCCCTTTTTTTCAACGAAACCGAAGCGCCATTGGCTCTGCCAAGATGGAAAGCAAAGAACTTTCTGCCAAACAAGAGGGCACCCGTTTACGCATTCTTTCAGGCCTTTATGGCCACGTTCAAGAACTGAAACACGCCCAAGATGTCTTGTCATCACTGGACACGAACATGCTTCCAGACGCACAACAGGTCTTCCGCCTCATCACCCAGGGGTTCAAGATCGGCCGTTTTTCACAGATCGAAATGCTAGACGCTCAAAAAACGCTTATCGAACTCAAACGAGAACGAGTCGATGTCGCCGAAGAGGTATGGGCCATCACCGTTCGTATTCGCAGCGTTCTTGGCGCTCGGGAAGTTGCGCCCAAAGCAGACTCAGAAACACCGAAGACCACCCCGCCGCCAAGCCAAGGAGTCCGTCATGAGTAGGAAACCCTCAACCTCGTGGGGCCTGGTGTTGACCGGAGTCGCCACCGCCTTGGGGCTCATCACATCCCAACCAAAAGCCTACGCGACCGGCCCCGAGGTGCACCAAGGCCATGGCAACCATGACGACGATGCCCACGAAACGAAGTCTGGCCCGCACGGCGGTCGTTTGTTGGAAAGCGAGGCGGGCCTCGCGCTCGAAGTCACCATCTTCGAGCCCGGCATTCCGCCCCAGTCTCGCATTTATCCCTACGTCAACGGCGCCGCAATTTCGCCGGCTCAGGTGAAGGTTGTCGTCGAGCTCCACCGATTCAGCCGAGTGGACACCATCCAGTACCGCGCCCAGGACGACTTCCTATTGGGAGACCTCGTCGTCAAAGAGCCCCACTCCTTCGACGTCAAGGTGCGTGCCACCTACCAGGGCCAGGCGCAACGTTGGGAATACGCCTCGTACGAGGGGAGAACCGAAATCTCGGCAAAGAGTGCTCAACTCTTGGGCGTCGGCGTAGAGACCGTTCAGCCTCGTCCATTGGTTGAGCGAATCCCCGTCCTCGGCCAAGTGGGGTTCAACCAGGATGCGGTCACACACGTTTCTGCGCCCTATTCGGGCACGATACTGTCGCTTTCGAGACGTGTGGGCGACTCCGTCAAAAGAGGCTCAGCCATGGGATCGATCAAGGGCACCCAGAGTCTCAGCACCTTTTTTCTCCGGTCTTTGGGCCCGGGGAGGGTGGTGGAAAAAAGGGTCACTGTGGGAGAAGTCATCGACGGCGGGCGCACGATGTTTGTGGTCGCGGACCTTTCCACCGTATGGGTGGATTTTACCGTGTACCGTCAAGACGCCGCCCGCGTGGCGGCCGGTCAGCCGGTCCGGATCATGCCCGGCGATGGCCTTGGCGCGCTCCGAGGTACCCTCGCCTATCTGGCTCCCCTGGGGAACGCACAAAATCAAAGCGTCACGGCACGTGCCGTGATCCCAAACTCAAGCGGGAAGCTTCGGCCGGGGCTTTTTGTGAAAGGCGAAATTGAAGTGCGCACCGTCAACTGCGAAGCGACCGTCAGGCGCGAGGCCATTCAGGGCTTTCGCGACTGGCAAGTGGTTTTTCGCAATCGAGGCACACTCTATGAGATCGCCATCGTCGAGCTCGGCATTGTCGATGGCGATTTTGTGCAGGTTCTCTCAGGCCTTTCGCCAGGCGAGCGCTACGTCGCGAAAAACAGCTTCATCGTAAAAGCAGACATCAACAAGTCTGGCGCTTCACACGATCACTAGCAGGCAACCCAAACATGCTCGAACGCATTCTGCAATTCTCGATTCATCGACGCGGGCTCATTATGCTGGCGACGACGGGGATGGTGCTCCTGGGCGCGTACAACCTCATCCGGTTACCCATCGACGCCGTGCCCGACATTACCAATGTGCAAGTGCAGATCAACACCGAAGCGCCGGGTTACTCTCCACTCGAAGCGGAACAACGAATTACCTTTCCCATTGAGACCGCCATGGCCGGGCTTCCCAAGCTTTCCTATACCCGTTCGCTGTCGCGTTACGGACTGTCGCAGGTCACGATTGTTTTCGAAGACAATACGGATATCTATTTTGCCCGACAGTTGGTCAACGAGCGGATTCAAACGGTACTCGGCCAGCTACCGAGGGGCATCGAACCTCAACCGGGTCCCATCGCCACCGGCCTGGGCGAAATCTACATGTACACCGTCGAATCACATGACAACGCACAAAACCGTGACGGGACCCCGATAAACCTTGCCGACTTGCGCAGTGTCCAAGACTGGATCATCAAGCCTCAGCTTCGACAGGTGCCGGGCGTGGTGGAAGTCAACAGCATCGGGGGCTTCGAAAAGCAGTACCACGTCATCCCCGACACCGACACCTTGCGCGGCTACGGCTTTGCGATAAGCGATCTCATGGATGCGCTTTCGAAGAACAACGCCAACGTCGGGGCCGGTTACATCGAAAAGAATGGCGAGCAATACCTCGTCCGCGTGCCGAGCCAGGTGCAGTCGCTCGACGAAATACGAGAGATCACCATCGCCCTTCGGTCCGGGCGCCCCGTACAGGTCAAGCACGTAGCCACCGTCAAACTTGGAGACGAGCTCAGAACCGGAGCAGCCACCGCCGACGGAGGTGAGGTCGTCCTTGGCACCGTATTCATGCTCCTCGGAGAAAACAGCCGCGTGGTTGCAGAAGCCGTAGAAAAAAGGATGCAAGAAATCGAAAAAAGCCTTCCTCCCGGAGTCTTCACCCGCACCCTCTACAACCGCACAGACCTTGTGAGCGCGGCCATTCGTACGGTGAGGAACAATCTCGTTGAGGGTGCTCTACTCGTCATCGTCATCCTTTTTGTTTTTCTTGGTAATCTCCGTGCCGCTCTGATCACCGCCCTGGTGATTCCTCTTTCGATGTTGTTCACGGTCACCGGAATGGTGGAAGGCAACATCAGCGGCAACCTCATGAGTCTAGGAGCCCTTGATTTCGGCATCATCGTCGACGGCGCGGTCATCATCGTAGAAAACTGTATTCGGCGACTGAGTGAAGCCCAGCACCGAAAAGGAACGCTCCTCACTCAAAGTGAGCGCCTGCGCGTCGTCTTTGATGGCACGCGCGAGGTGCGCCAGGCCACCATGTTCGGCGAACTCATTATTACCGCGGTCTACCTTCCCATTTTGGCTCTATCGGGCGTCGAAGGAAAGATGTTCCACCCGATGGCCTATACCGTCATTCTTGCACTTTTGGGCGCCATGATCCTGTCTGTCACCTTCGTCCCCGCCGCCGTAGGATTGTTTTTGACCGGGAAGATCACCGAAAAAGAGAATATTGTCGTCGCCCTGGCAAAACGCATCTATGAACCACTGCTTGCGTTTTGCCTCAAATGGAGAATCGCCGTCATCGTCGCCGCGGCCTGTTTGGTCGCAAGTTCCGCAGTCGTAGCCCACCGGATGGGCACCGAATTCGTCCCCAGCCTCGACGAAGGTGACGTGGCCCTACACGCTCTAAGGGTCCCGGGCACCAGCCTCACCCAAGCGGTTAGAATGCAGCACGCGCTCGAAAAAAGACTCCGCGAGGTGCCCGAGGTCAAACATGTCTTCGCCAAAATAGGAACCGCGGAAATCGCAACCGATCCGATGCCCCCTTCGGTCGCCGACGGTTTTGTCATCGTAAAACCACGACATCAATGGCCAGATCCCCAAAAGCCCAAACTCCAGTTGGTCCGCGAGCTCGAAAACCAAGTCATCGACATGCCAGGCAACAAATACGAGTTCACTCAGCCCATCGAAATGCGATTCAACGAACTGATATCTGGCGTTCGAAGCGACGTCGCCGTCAAAGTATTCGGAGACGATATGGACACCCTCCTCGAGACCGCCAAAGCCATTGGCGCGTCTTTAAGGCGTGTCCCGGGCGCGTCCGACGTAGGCGTTGAACAAATCTCGGGACTCCCTATGATGACCATCAAGATCAACCGAGCGCGTCTCGGATTGTTCGGACTGTCTGCGAAGGATGTGCAAACGACGGTCGCCGCAGCCATTGGTGGCGCAAAAGCAGGCGTTTTTTTTGAAGGCGACCGCCGATTCAGCATCATCGTTCGACTGCCGGAGTCCATCCGTTCGGACATTCGGGAAATAAAACGGCTTCCCATTGCCCTGCCGCCAGGCCATATCTCCGAAACCGCCGTCCCCCACGCCCCCCCGATGCCGTCGCGTTTTGTGCCTCTTTCAGAGGTCGCCTCTGTCGAGGTGAGTCCGGGCCCCAATCAAATATCGCGCCAAAACGGCAAGCGGCGGGTGGTCGTCACCGCAAATGTCCGCGGGCGCGACCTTGGCTCCTTTGTAGACGAAGCGCGTGCCCTCGTGAACGCCCAGGTCAAAACCCCAGCAGGCTATTGGATCGCGTGGGGCGGACAGTTTGAACAACTCAAGAGCGCTTCGGATCGTCTTCGAATCATCATCCCGATCATTGTGGTTGTGATTTTCTTGTTGCTCTACTCCACCTTCGGCAACGTGACCGACTCATTTTTGGTCTTTTCGGGCATCCCTTTTGCGCTGACCGGAGGCGTGGCGGCGCTGTGGTTGAGAGACATTCCGCTCTCGATTTCTGCGGGCGTGGGGTTCATTGCCCTGTCCGGGGTGGCCGTCCTCAATGGGCTGGTGATGATCACCGTCATGAACAGCCTCATGGCCCAGGGCCACACCCTCGAAGAGGCCATTCACCAAGGGGCCCTCACGCGGCTTCGTCCAGTGCTGATGACGGCCCTGGTGGCGTCGCTGGGCTTTGTCCCCATGGCCCTCGCCACCGGGACCGGGGCCGAAGTCCAGCGCCCCCTGGCGACCGTGGTCATCGGCGGAATCATCTCGTCGACCCTCCTCACGCTGATTGTTCTGCCCGGGCTTTACCGACTCCTACGCCTCAAAAAACAAGGGGTCCTGCAGACCCTCATCCCGCCCGCGGTCTGAAAGCATTCTATCCCACAGAATAAATTTCTATCCAGAAGCATCCCCAGAAGCGCCAACGTTCTTCTAAGTGGTTGATTTTACGTCGCCCTGCGCTTTGGCATAGGCCGTGCTTTATGAGAAGCCATCACGAGGAAACAACGACATGACCAAGAACCAAAACTACGACGTATTTCAGCGAAAAAATGCCAAGCCCATCAAAGCATGGACCCGCGGGGTTGTCTTCGAGGACAAGGCCAAAGATCAGGTTTTTAACGTCGCACAAATGCCTTTCGTACACGGCTGGGTCGCCATCATGCCCGACGTTCATTGGGGCATGGGCGCGACGGTCGGAAGCGTGATCCCCACCGACAAAGCCGTCATCCCCGCCGCAGTGGGCGTCGACATCGGTTGCGGCATGATGGCGGTCCAAACCAGCCTTACCGCAAATGATCTCCCCGACAACCTGGCTGGCCTTCGAAGCAAGATTGAAGCCGCAGTCCCCCACGGCCGCACCCATAGCGGTGGAACCGGCGATCGGGGTGCATGGGGCGAAACGCCCGCACCCGTCAACAACGCCTGGCGCACCCTCGAGGAAGGATTCGAGCGCATCGCAGAAAAACACCCCAAGATCCGACGCGCCAACAGTGTAAACCACCTGGGCACCTTGGGCACTGGAAACCATTTTATCGAGCTCTGCCTCGATGAGTCGCAACACGTTTGGTTCATGCTTCACAGCGGTTCACGAGGGATCGGGAATCGTATTGGGAGCCATTTCATCGAGCTGGCCAAAAAGGACATGCGTACGTGGATGATCAATCTTCCCGACGTGAACCTGGCGTATCTTCCAGAGGGAACCCAAAACTTCTACGACTACATCCAAGCCGTAGGCTGGGCCCAGGACTTTGCCAAAACGAATCGTGAACTCATGATGCAAGCCGTGATTCGGTCGATTCGCGCGTCGTCCGAAGTGCCTGAATTTTCTGCCGAGCTCAAGGCCGTCAACTGCCATCACAACTACGTCACCAAGGAAAACCACCTCGGTAAGAATGTGTGGGTCACTCGAAAAGGTGCCGTCCGCGCGGGCGAAGGCGATTTGGGCATCATTCCGGGCAGCATGGGAACGCGGTCTTACATCGTCAAAGGCAAGGGAAACAAAGAAAGCTTCTGTAGCTGCAGCCACGGGGCCGGACGGGTCATGTCCCGCACCGAGGCCAAAAAACGATTCACCGTCAGCGACCACATCGCCGCCACCGAAGGAATCGAATGCCGAAAAGACGCCGAAGTGATCGACGAAACCCCCGCCGCCTATAAATCGATCGATACCGTCATGGAGGCCCAAAAAGACCTCGTGGATATCGTGCACACCCTGAGGCAAGTCGTCTGTGTGAAGGGCTAAGCACTTCACGCAAGCCAAATTCACGAGATGATCAAAGGATGATTCAAAAAGCGAAGGAAAAGACATGTTTGACCACGACGAAATCACGCGCGTTGTCGCGCTTCAGGAGAAGAGCTACGGCCTCCTGACCTGGGTCAACGCATCGATAAAAGCCGGCACGCTTCGGTTTGACGTCATGCATCAGGCTCTGACCGCATCGCAGGCCGCCGAAGAATGGATCGGCCGCCACCTGGCAAACATCCCGCCCACCACCCGGCCCACCCCCGAGGATCTTCCAACATTCGCTTCCCTTTTTGCGTCTTTCCTCATGGCCTCCTTCGAGCTCGAAAAATCCCCCCGCACCATCCTGACCTCATACTGCGGATGTTTTTGTTCTTGGTGCACCTTCCTCGCCGCCGGTTCGCACCTCAAGACCAAGAAAATCACCAAAAGCGCACGACAAAAGGCGAAAAACCTGAAGCTCAACCTGCTCGAAGAGCTCGCCGTGGAAAACGACTTGGACTACGAAACAGACGTGCTCAGCAAATTCGCCCACAACAAGCATTTTCGCACCGACGTGTCCCTCATCACCTATGCCGACGAGCTCCTTCGACGCAATCGATCCTTGAGCCACGGAGACGCAGCCCTCGTGCTTTGGAGAGAGATCGCATGGGCCGACAACAAGCGCCCCAAAAAGAAATTTCGCCTCAGCGCCAACGAGATCCTGGCTGCCGAGACCCGAGTGATCCACGGACTCAAGACAACGCCCCCTCAACTCGACTGAACGAAGCGCCCCAAACGCAGCCGAGGAAGGCACCGATTCCAGCATTTGAACCCCGCATCCGCCGTCCAACGCCACCGGCCCTGCCCCACCCGAGGGACCGCCCCATCCCAGATAGACCAGATCTCCACCCGCCCCCGGCTACCGGTGCACAATCCAGGGTTTTCGCGTTTGCGTTCAACTGTATTCCCACGGGCTAGAATAGGTCGCGTAGTTCAGTATCTGGGGCCATAGCTCAGCTGGGAGAGCGCTTGAATGGCATTCATTTTGGGACTCTTCCTACGCCACGCGGTATCGACGCCCTCACTGGAGGAGCTCCGAATGCGTGGAATCGTGATCGAGGATCCGCCTCACCATCGAAGGCCACTGCGATGAGCGCGGTACTGAGGAGTACAAACTTGCCCTGGGCGACCGACGCGCCCGGACAGTCTATGACTATCTCGTCCGGTTGGGGGTTGAGGCTGAGCAGCTTGAAACGCTGAGCAAGGGCGAGCTGAAGCCGGTGGACCGACCGAAGAGCGAGGCGGCCTACGCAAGAAACCGCTGGTCGGTCTTTGCGCCGCGCCCACGATGTGCGCGACAGTCAGGGGTCCCCCTAGGTCTCAGACGCACCCTGAGGCGCGATGTTCGCGCAGGGTGTCGCAGCGGCAGTATGGCGCTCGCCGTAGGATAGGGCCATGCCTCCTATCCTACCAATTTTCCAATGACTTTTTGCAATTTCCGCTCGACTCGGGGGCCGACCATGCCTACAACGATCGTGCAATGGCCGAGCCCGACTGCACCGTGCTCATTGTCAGCGATCAGCCTGAGCCTGATGTGGATGCATTGGGTATACTCGAGGCCGCCGGTTTCGCAGTGCAAAGCGCGTGCACGCCGCATGCCAAGATCGAGCAGTTTTCCGAATACAGCCCCCAAGTGGTACTGCTCGACTTTCAGACCGGCAACCCGTCCGAACGAAAGTCTTGGATCGATCGCGGGCGAACGCTTTGGCCGGCCGCAAGCTTCGTGGTGGTCACCGCCCAGGGGGACACCAAAGCGGTCGGCGTGGCGCTCAAGGAAGGTGCTCACCGCACGCTCACCCGCCCGGTCACGCCCGAAACGCTGCGCCTGGTGGTCACCCGAAGCCAAGAGCACGCCTTGCTCCGGGAAGATGTGGCCCATGTCGCCCGGCGCCCGCTTTCCCTGGTGGGAGGGGACGCGATCATCGGGCGGCATCCTCTGATGCAAGAATTGCTCAAACGGGTCGCGCATGTGGCGCCGAAGAAAGCGACCGCTCTCATCCACGGCGAAAGCGGAACGGGGAAGGAATTGATTGCTTCCGCGCTACACCAGAATTCGCTCCGGCGGAACGGCCCTTTTGTCGCCCTAAACTGTGCTTCGCTTTCGGAGACCCTCTTGGAGTCTGAGCTTTTCGGCCACGAGCGGGGCGCATTCACCGGTGCAACGGCGAAGCGGGAGGGCCGGTTCAAGCATGCCGACGGCGGGACGCTTTTTCTGGACGAAGTGAGCGAAATCCCACTCAGCCTGCAGGTCAAGCTGCTGCGCTTTCTGCAGGAGCGGAAGTTTGAGCGCGTGGGCAGCAACGAGCCTATATCGGTCGACGTTCGCATTGTTGCCGCGACGAACAAGAACTTGAAGGCCTTGGTCGACGATCGGATGTTTCGAGAGGATCTCTACTACCGCCTCAATGTTGTACGCCTCGAGATCCCACCCCTGAGGACACGTACCACCGATATTTTGCCCCTCGCGGAACACTTCTTGATGACATTTGCCGAAGAAGAAGAGGTCGAGGCTCCGATGTTTTCGGAGGCGGCGAAGAGCGCACTACTTGAGTATCCGTGGCCGGGGAACGTGCGCGAGCTTCAAAATGCCATCGAGCAGGCCTTTGTCATGACTGAATCGGCGACGATCGAGGCTGAGGATCTCCCGATCGCGGTTCCGGCGGATGGCCCTCTGGATGCCCTCCGGCTCATGATTCCTGGCGCAACTCTTGCCGAGATCGAACGCTATGCGATCCTAAAAACCCTGGATGCGGTTAGCGGTTCCACTGCGAAGGCTGCGGCGATATTGGGCACCAGCCGGCGTACCATTCAGTACCGGCTCAAGGAATGGGGACTTCAAGGGCGATCAAACCGTGAGAGCTCATCATCGGGAGAAGCTCCGGCGGAGGAAGCCTTCGCCCAATCTCCCGGTGAACGCATACAGCGCCCTCAGTAGCTTGGGCGTGTTTCCCGGCCGGGAGTGCTTTGGTTCCGCATCTTATCCCTCTCGCAGAAGTTGCGCGGGGACGGCGCAGAAATTGCGCCGGCAAAGCGGTTACCGGTCGACATGCGGTGATTTAGCAACGTCTATCGCGATCCCAGAACTGGCACGCGCCATGCAGTGCGCGCCATTTGATTTGAATGTACGTCTTACGGGGATTTGAGAGCAATGTGCCGGTGGTTGCAACCGCCATCCACGACGGACATGAGGTGCGACCTGACCTCCTCAAGCATTTTGCGCTCAGCGAAGACGAGCGCCTGCGGGAGGAAGATCCACATACCTCCGCCATCCAGACCTTTGTCCAGGAACAGGGAGGAACAGTCGTCTTGAAGCCACTGTCTGGTTCCGGTGGGCAGGGCGTCTTTATGGTGCGACCAGAAAGCTCTTCGAACCTGAATCAGATCATCGACGCCATTCGTCGCGATGGCTACGTGATCGCCCAGGAGTATCTGCCCGAGGCGGAGCAAGGTGATGTGCGCCTGTTCATGATGAATGGCCAACCGATGCGGGTAAAGGGAAAGTACGCAGCGTTCAAGCGAATTGCCTCCGGCAAAGACCTGAGGACAAACCTGCATGCGGGTGGGCGGGTCGCTCAGGTTCAGGTCGATGACCGCATGTTGCGGGTGGCTGAGATCGTTCGACCGAAACTGGTGGAAGACGGGATGTTTCTCGTGGGCCTCGACATCGTTGGGAGCAAACTGATGGAGATCAATGTTTACACTCCCGGCGGGCTTGGTACTGCTCAGAAGTTTGAGGGCGTCAACTTCGCCCAAGCCGTGATCGAAGCCGTGGAGCGCAAGGTGCAATACATGGGCTTTTACGAGCGAGCCTTCAACAACGTCGATCTGGCGACTTTATAGTCCTGAACCACGCCGAGGACGGAAAACTTCCGCCCGCCAAGCGTGCGCCGCGACCCACGGGTCAGGCGAGGGAGATCAAAATGCCCAAATTTCGTCCACCTTACGACCGCGTTTTGGTCAAACGGAGAGAGACCGATGCGAAGTCAGATGGTGGAATTATCATTCCGGACACTGCAAGAGAAAAGCCCATCGAAGGTAAAGTTGTTGCGATTGGCAGGGGGCAGGTCCTCGAGTACACCGACAGAGACGAGCGACGCCGAAGATTGATTGGGGTGAGAACGAACCACCGCCTCACGCGGTCCAAGCCGGTCGATGACTGGATCCAAGATATCAGAAGCATAGAGGTTCCGTCGGTGGCGACTACGCGGTCGGCATCATTGTAGCGCCCAAGTTTACGGCTACGCTTCATCTTGACTCTTTCGGGCCAACGAGGGAGCACAAAACCCAAGACGGCTGTGAGTGCCATCGCAGAACGGCTTTCGTTCTGAGTGACCACACCGACAAAGTGCATAGCCCTTCTCGGGGACCTCAAAGGGGGCGCCGTCCTTGTCAACGAGGACAACGTCGCCCCGCACGAGGTAGGGGCCATTGGCATTCACTGAGATCTTAGGCTGCATTGTCCGGCGATGGTGCATTCCGCGTGCCAAGCTGGTGGCCCGATGAAAAGGCTGGCGATGGGCAACCTTTCCAGGCGGGACGCAGATCCTGCGCCGAGGCGTGCGCAAATTTTTCGCCGGAAGCGAGTCCGGGGTGATGGAATGCAAGAAGCACCGGCTTTGGTGATGTCCCACATTTGGCACAGAACGTGCTTATCGTCAGGGCAAACCGGTCCAGGCTTGCCTCGGCCACAGGAGGATTTGATGAACCTGCGCAAACTTCTACCTTTTCCCTTGGCGCTCCTATGCAGCCTGGCGCTTACAGCGGACGTCGAGGCCGGCCCCAAGAAACCTAAGGCCAAAGTGGCCCGCCGCGCCAAGACCGCCTTAATGACCGTGAAGGTCGCGAAGCTCACGCCAAAAACTCCAAAGCAAAGGGTTATGAAGCTCCATCACATGGTCAAGAAGGTACGCGGCGTGCGGAGCGTCTTGGTAAGCAAGAAAAAAGGGGAGCTCCTTGTTCGACATACGAAGGTGACGCGCCTGGCCGCGATCAAGAGCGCGGTGGCTCGATCGGGTTTCTCCGTCGTCGAGCCTAAGCCGGCTCATGCCGTCGACTCCGGTTCTGAGCTCTTGGAACCCGGCGGCGAGATGGAGGATGAAGAACCAGACACCGACGAACCTTGAGCATGTTCATTGTCGCGGGAAGCCATCCCGTGATGAGGGCTGGTTCCGGGTACAAGGTAGTGCACTTGTTTTCACCGAGCGGTGAGGTCTATATGCAGGATAAGCTCCACAGTTCCCCCAGCGAACGCCAGACCTGGGGCATCAAACCGGGCCGAGGACTCAAGATTTTTGACGCGCCCTTTGGAAAATTTGGCGTTCTTTGCTGCTATTCCATCGCCGATCTCGATTTTGGAACCCTAGCTCATTTCCGGGAGATCGGATCGGTGCAGCCCCTTCACGATCTGCGGCTCGACCTGGTCGAACTGTCGGTCAAGGAAAAAGTTGAAAGAGTTCGGGTGGAATAATGAATGACGATGTACCGACCGGCTATCTGTCGCCTCGGCTTGAGGGGAAGAGTAGCCCCCTAGGCCGGGGCGTCTTTGCGCGTGCGCGGGTCAATAGGGGCGACGTCCTGGCCGTATGGGGAGGCCAAGTGATTCGAGGGACTCAGCTTCGGGATCAAACTCTGTCCGATCGTCGTCTCACCCTTCAGATCGATGAGGACTTTTATATTGTATCAACCCGCGAAGGCCCTGCCGACTGGGTGAACCACAGCTGCGAGCCAAACGCAGGCCTTCGGGGACAGGTCGTACTGGTCGCCATGCGCGATATTCTCCCTGAAGAGGAAGTAACGTTCGACTATGCGATGAGCGACGGCTCATCGTACGATGAGTTCGAGTGCAGGTGCGGAACGCTTTCATGCCGAGGCCAGGTCACGGGTGAGGACTGGAAGTCTCCCGAACTTCAACGCCGTTACACGGGCTACTTTTCACCGTATATCGCTGCTCGAATCGAACAAGAAGTGACGCACTTTAGCCCAAGAACAACGCGTACGCTTCGGCGGCGACGGATATCCTCATGATCCATCCAGATACCGAGTTGGTGTTCGTGTCGGAGAGCATCGGTCGCGGTGTCCGAGCGGCTAGTCTCATTCCCAAGGGCACAATAGTTTGGGCCCGAGATCTATTCGACCGTGTGCTTTCTCACGAAGAGATCCTGTCGCTTCCACTGCCGCACCAGGTTTTGATCAAAAGATGGGCTTATCGCTCGGCATCGGGCTTGTGGGTTCTTTGCGCGGACGCGGGTCGCTTCGTAAACCATGCCTGCGATGCGAACATCCGCGGGGTCGGGGACGACATCCAGGTGGCGGTCCGGGATATTCTTCCGGGCGAGCAGATCACCTGCGACTACGCGGAATGCAATCTAGACTCTCCACTCGACTGCCTCTGCGGCGCTTCAACTTGTCGCGGCCGAATATCGGGGCGCGATCTTGTGCGGTATGCCGACCGGTGGGACCGGGACGTCGAGGCGGCACTCGCAGCTGCCGCTGATGTCAGACAGCCGCTCGTACCCTACGTATTGGATGGGCGAACGGTCGGCGCATATCTGAACGGGGAACTTCCGGCGCCGTCCCTCCGAAGTGCGCAATTTTGTCCAAAGGATCGGTTTCACGAAGACGCAGGGGTTCACCAGATATGATGACGTATCTCGCATCATTGTCGGCGCTTGTTCTCACCTCGGGCGCCAGTGGTTCGGTCCCAACAGACCACTGGCGCCCGAGTATTCAGCCGAAGATCATCGTGGCCAAAGCCAATATATCTCGGCGTCTTCGTGGTGACTGGGAACCGCCAGAATTGGTGGTGCTGACTTACACCCCGGCGTGGAAGGAGGCCCTGGGGCACATGCTCCGTGTGCTCAAATCAAAGGCTCGAACGCTCTTGCTCATGCCCGAGGACGAGGACCTCCCATCTATTCATCAATGGCTTTTCGAGAAGAACCTGTTCTCAACCTCTTTGGACGTCATGTCGACGCCGATCGACAGCCCCTGGATCCGTGACTATGGCCCTCAGGAAACAACTGACGCTATGGGCCGAAGAATTTGGCTCGATACGGACTACGAGCCGCGAGCCCAGGATGATGTCGTACCCAAGACTTTGGCGGAGCGGTTCGGAGTCACCCGAGAACGAATTCGACTCAATCTCGATGGTGGCGCGCTGGCCAGCAACGGCCAGGGTTTGTGCGTCTCCACGACAGAAATCTTCCAAGACAGCGGTCTGATTCATGCGGATGAGGGTGGCGTCGAAGGCCTGCTTCTCCAGTTGGGCTGTCAGGTTTTGGCGCTTGTTCCGGCCCTGGCTCGGGAAGAGACCCACCATACGGACATGTTCATGCAGTTTCTGTCCGCCAACCGGGTGGCCCTGGCCAAATACGATCCAAAGTGGGCCCCGGAGGATGCGGAGCGAATGACGGAAGCTGCGCACATACTGAAGCGGGCGGCTTCCGTGCTTGGCTTGTTGCTCGAAATCATTCGGGTTCCTCACCCTCCACCTGAAGGCGAACGGTACTACAGTTACCTCAACAGCTTGCGGCTGAAGAGTGTTCTCCTCGTTCCTCACTACGAGGGCGTTCATCCGGAGGAGGAATTTCTCGCGTACGCCGCGTTGAAACGGGCGCTGCCCCGGGATCGACTCATACCCATTCCTGCCGATGAAATGCTGGATCTCCAGGGGGCGGTGCATTGCGTTACGCTTGGGCTCAATCCCCCACGAACCCAGTATACGTGGTTGCTGCCTAACCAAGGCGATTTCTTTCGTCCTCGCGATCTTGGTTTTGGCCAAAGAATCTGGAAGTGACCAAACGGCGAGAACCGATCACCAGTGGGACCACGCCGTGTGCCCTGGGCATCATTTTGCGAAGGTTCAACCAACCTCACGTCGTGGCCTACCTCCTGGCCGGAGCCTTTTTGGGCCCCAGTGGTCTGGGTTTTGTCGACGACCGAGAAGTAATCGTTCGCCTCGGAGTCGTTTTGAAGCTGCTCCGAGATCGAAACGAAACCGACGAGACCGTGGGCAGCGATATCGTGGGTATTCTTATGGTTCAAGATATTGCTATTGTTCCCATGCTGATGACCGTCAATCTTCTGGGCGGTGAATCTCCACCCTTGACTACGGTTTCAACTCAGACGCTGGGCGGTATCTTCGTGGTCCTGCTTTTTGGTTTTTCTCGCGCGGCACCCGACGATTCGGTTGCCGTTTGGGCACTGGCTACGCTCCGACCATGAACTCCAGGTCTTTGGTGCGTTTCTCATCGCCTTCGGCTTTGCCTTGCTAAGTGGAGCAGTGGGACTTTCCACCGCTCTCGGCGCTTTTCTGGCCGGCATCGTCGTAGGCGCCGCTAAAGAGACCGAAAGGGTCCATCAGGCGCTTCACTCGTTCTACGTCCCGCTTCTGGCGTTCTTCTTCGTTTCGGTACAGACCGGATACATCACGGATGTTGCCCACAAGATCAACGTCGAGGAACGAATTTATGAGAACCATCCACTTCGCTCGATCAAACGACTCACAGATGACTCTGTGAAGAAGCTATCGTCGAGCCTGGGCCGGATGTATGCGAAACATGGACGTCCCTCGGTTCCTCCGGAGCGATTGCTGAAGGGGATGCTGTTGATGGCGCTCTATTCGATTCGAAGCGAGATCCAGTTCTGCGAACAACTCCAGTACAATATGCTGTTTCGTTGGTTTCTCGATATGGACATGACGGAACCCGTCTTTGATCACTGTTCGTTCTCGGATAATCGAGAACGCCTGTTAAAACATGATGCGGCAGGCAAATTCTTCCGCACGGTACGGAACCAGGCAAGAAAAGGCCGACTGATGAGCACAGAACACTTTTCTGTTGATGGCACGCTTATTGAAGCTTGGGCCTCTTTGAAGAGCTTTCGCTCGAAGGATGATGACGACCTCGATTCCAATTCTTGGTCGGGCTTTCGGGGGGAGAGGCGTTCCAACCAGACGCACGAATCTAAAACCGACCCAGAGGCAAAGCTCTATCGAAAGGGCTATGGCAAAGAAGCCCGGATGAGCTTTATGGCCCACGCACTCATGGAGAATCGAAACGGGCTCATCGCGGACATCTTGGTCTCCTCACCCACGGGGCGCTCCGAGCGAGATTCCGCGCTGGTCATGATAGCTCGCACCATCAACTCGAGTCAGCCAACACTGGGGGCTGATGCGGGATATGCTACGAAAGACTTCGTGGAGAACTGCCGAAATCGCGGTATCACACCGCATGTCGCATCGAAAAAGTACTCTGTCGTGGATCGCCGGACCACCCGCCACTGTGGCTACTCGGCGAGCCAGAGGATTCGCAAGCGCTCCGAGCAGATCTTCGGGTGGCTCAAGTGCGTCGGGGGGCTTCGCAAAACGCGGTTCAAGGGGCGCGCCAAGAATCAACTCCTGGCTTACATGGCAGGCGCCGCGTACAACCTGCTTCGGATCGCCAAATGGGCGCCCTCGTTCTCCTGATGGTTTACAAGGAGGGCCAAGGCGCGGCAAAACCGGCCATCAGGCACCGGTGAACAACGCACGAGAACTGGCGACAGGGGACAGAGGACAGAAACAGAAATTCAAATTCGTCTTATTCCGATGGCCTGCTAGAGCGCCAATCAGTTTGATTCCACCATGGTTAGGCGGCTTTGGCAGATTCATGGTGGATAATCTCTAGGTTGAGCACGGCCGCTTCCCGCCTCAGGTCGAAGAGATTGGCCCGCGTGCCCGTGTATCGCGCTCGGTCACCTTGTTTCTGCTTCAGGTGAGCGAGACGGTGTTCGACGGGAATTCTTTCCCGAAGCCGTTCTCTGCCCCTTTTCGTTTGGACAAGACGTAGGAATCGTTGCTGGGCAACTTCATCTTCGGATATTTGCATCCCTCGACCCCGCTTGGCCCGTGTGCACGCCTTCCGGAGCTCACACGACCGACAGGTCTCTTCGTCAAATTCGAGTAGCACTCCGGGCTGAAAGGACTGAGTCTGGCCGGCTGGGCATGTCACCGTTCTGTCTCGGAGATCAAATTTGAAATCGCGTTTGGTAAAAAGTCCGTTGTTGGGCGGCATTTGTCGTGGTTTTGAAAGCAGTTCAAACTTCTTCTCAGTCGACTCTTCCACGAGGGAGGGGGTGACGTATCCTCTATCAACATGCATCTCTGCGAGAGGTCGATTGTATCTTTCGAGATCCTCTTGCAAGTCAGGAAGAGCATCGTACTCGCGGCGGTTAGCAGCGACCACGGCGCAGGCAAGGACAAGGCGTCGATCCAGGTCGACGGCAACATGCTCTTTGAAGCCGTTGAAAGGTTTACTTTTCGTCTTCCGCCCATGACGCATGTCGGAGTCACACACCGACACCCGACGGTCCTTCGCAACACCCTGATGAATTCTCTTTCTCTTGCCCGTAGGGTCATCGGGATCGGGTTCCAGGTCTTGGTCTATGAGCTGTTGGAGGAGCTCGAGGGGCTTCAGAAGGGGGCGGTGGCTACTTTGGCCCGGCAGCCTTTTTTCCACATAATTCAGTAAGCTCTTCAGCTGACCGAATAATTTCTGCAGCGCTTGCGTCTTTTTTTGAGATTCAGTCCAATCGGTGTCGAGGGCTAGCTTCGTGCTGCTCGCGGCGACTAACGGAATGCCTGCGGTGCATGCAATCGCTTCGGGAGACTCGTCGAGAAGCTCAGCCACGCATTGAACAACATCCCGGGCGGCATGACCCAGAAGATTAAACGTGTCCTCCACTCGTCCCGCTCCGAGAAGAGGTTTCGAATCGGCCGCGAGACGGAGGGTCTTCGGCAGTTTTTTTCGATCGAAGCACCCCGTTTCTTCCGCGAGTTCAGCCGTCCGCTCGAGAAGACGACGATCTAGATCGTGAGAGATCAGGCGCTGGCGAAAATCATGAAGTGAGCCCTGTGAGAAGAGGGCCTTTTCAGCGCCCAGACCATCGAGGGTCATCTGCCACAGCAAGTCAGTCACGGAGCGTTGGACAGCTTCGGCGTCTGAAACCCCCGTGTACGCCTGAAGTAAAACGACCATCGCCATGAAGGCCGGCGGATGTGGAGCCCTTCCTGCTCCGGTCCCTCGATAAGTGGCCGCCAGCTCCTCCTGAAAGTCCTTGTTGAACAGCTCGTGGCGGTGACGGCGGAAGAAACTGAACAACATCTTTGTCCGTTTTACCGTCCTCAGGAGCATTTCCTCTCGAGCAGTGAGCTCAATTCGAGGCTTCCACCTTAGATCGTCCATGTGTCCCCTCCTTAGCCTCCAAGGGATCACGGATCAAACGTAAGCAGTGCATAGACGGGCCCACGACAAGCCTGATGACCGGCGCCATATTTGCCTCGCACGGCGTGACCGCCGGCAAGGAGGCAGAGAGCAATGAGAAAAGAATCATCACGTTATTCGGAGGGGCCAGCTCGCCGGTCCAAGGGTCGTCCAGATGTTGAAGACTATTTGCAAGCGCTGCGAGAACAGTTCGCGGTGTTTCGGAACACGCATCGTCCCCGGACGCGAATTCCAGACGAACTTCGAAGATCGGTCGTGCAAGCGATTCGACAGGGTGCAGGCCGGACAAAGGTCCGGCGTGTTTGTAGTGTGTCATCGCAGCAGCTCGATGTGTGGGAAAAGCAAGATGAAGAAGGGGCGCTTGATTCGAAGGGCGTTCAGAACGATGCGCGTATATTCTCCTTGGACCGCAGCGACGAAATTCCGGTCGAGAAAGGAAGGACCGATCTGTTAGAGCTTCGACTCTACGGCTGGTCGGTTACGCTTCGACGGATCGACGAACGGTTCGCGTAGTATGATTCCGGTTACGATTCGTCGCGTCTTCATGGCGCAGCACCGGGTGGACTTTCGTAAGCAGATGAACGGTCTTCTCGGTGAATCCTATCGCCTAGGCGCAGATCCATATCTTGGCGACTGCGTACTGTTTGTGAAGAAAGACCATACACAGCTTCGAGCTATCGTGGGAGACAGCGTGGGCCTGTACTTGGTGAGTCGACGTTTTGAAGAAGGTCGCCTCCGCACTCTACTGCGTTTCGCGGAGGAGCCTTCACGAACATCAATATCGACGGCAGAGCTGTCGCTGCTTCTTGAGGGCGCGACTTTCACAGTTCACAAGCGTGCCCGCAGGTGCTTACCCAGCGAGAAGGAGCATTCGGCGTTCCAAAAAAAAGGCGTTGACACGGAGATCCCGGCACGATCTTAAGCTTGCGATGGAGCTTGGTGACGTCGGCAAGCTCAGTGATGCTCAGCGTAAGGTGGCTATTGAGTGGCTTGGCCGCACCGTAGAGACAGCGCCTGCGCCCCTGCAACGGTTCCTGAGTACGGTTTTGAAGGATCTGATTTCGGGTTGCGGGTCCCAGAGAAAGTATAGCCGGTATTCACGAGAGCTCGGGCGTGCGTTGGGAATCGTTCCGTCGAGTGAAAAACGTCCGAGCGGGGACCCTCTCAAGGGGGTCAAGTCGACGCCTAAGCCTGATGCGTTGAGTAAACGGGAGCGGCTTTTGCAATTGCATGACCGTGCCGAGTCGTTGGCGGAACGCCACAAAGCACTCAGGAGAAAGCACATGTCCAATGCCAAGAAACTGAAGAAAAAATTGTCTAATCTCGCTGAAGAATGGCCAAGTACGGAAATCGTGAGCGCGTTAAAATCGGGCGTACCGGTCGAGGAGATCGAGCTTTCCGATGAAGAAAAGGCTGAATCGAAGTCCGAGGCCACTGCTCTCATCGAGCACTTAGAGGTCGGCGGCGAAGACGAGCCTGCGTTGAAATCGTCTACCGAAACGCTGATGAACACCAGCCTCGTGTCACCGAGTGTTGAACAACGCACCCTACCGGTTGAATTTCTGCCGAATGGCGATGCGGAGCGCGTAATAGACACAATCAACGAGTCCCGGGTGCGCTACGATTTCTCTGTGGCGGTCACTCGGGTCGAACTCGAGATAGAGAAGAAGATCGTAGTTACAAAGAGCGGTGACCGTAAAGTCGTTTCTGCCTCAACGGCTGACATCGGTCCGCCGCGTTATGCCGTAACCTGGCAGGCACTGGCGACATTGGCTGTGATGATTGCCCAGTACGCAACGCCTCTCAACCGACTTGCCCGGATGCTGACGACGAATGCGAAACGGTTCACGGCTGGAGGCCTGGGTCGCATGGCCCATTATATTGCTAAGCGTTTTGTTTCGATCTATTTGGAACTCGCCAAACAACTTGCGGACTGCGAAATTCTGGCGGGCGACGACACTTCATGCCGCGTACTTGAGATTTCATCGTACTTTTCGAAGCGAAAGGGCGGAAGGGGAACATCGCCTCCATGGGCAGGTTATCGCACAACAGAGGATGCCGAAAACAGTTATGCCGAATGCATGAAAGACAGGGATAGAATTCTCGAACACAGAGCAGAGGGCGACCGAGCCGCTAAGCGCAGACCACTCACGGAGCCATCCCTTTGTGTTCTGGTCGGCCGGATGCTTGCGTTCGAATCGATGAAGCGCGACGGAAAAAATTCAAAAGAGGGACTGCATGTTACGGTCGCGACGGGTCGAACTGACCCTGAGCGCCCGGAAAGTATGATCACGTTCTACCGAACCCACTTCGGAAGTTTCGGAGACCTGCTGGCTATGCTTTTCGAAATAAGGAATCCCGATGCGCGTCAACTCACCGTACAAGCTGACCTCAGCAGCTCGAACTTCGTTAGAGAGAAGAAATTCACCGAAAACTTCGACATCGACTATGCTGGATGCTCTGCTCATGCCAGACGCCCCTTTGCTCAATACGAAGATCACGACCCCACACACGCAGCCTATATGCTCCATCTTTTCAGGGAGCTCGCTTTGCACGAGCATTTGCTCGACCTTTACGGCCGCAATTACGATAATGTTTCCGCAGTAAGAAGCAATGATAGTCGGGAAGTCTGGGAACATATGAAGGTGCTCGCACAACAGATCGCAACCATTTGGTCCAAGGCGACACCCCTCGGGACGGCTGCAAGGTACATCATCAAGCACTTTGAAAAACTTACCGCGTATCTTCGCAACCCAAGGCTCGAGGCAACGAACAACCTTCGAGAACGCCTCCTCCGAGTCGAGAAACTGATTGAGAAAAGTTCCCTCTTTCGCAGGACGACAGAGGGACGCATTGTCCTTGATATACTACGCACTATTGTACAAACTTCGGTTGCGGCCAGAGTTCCGGTTCACGCGTACCTTGTTGATGTCATGAAAACGGATCCTGGGTTAGTTGCCAAGTATCCGGAACGTTATACACCCCTCGCTTGGAGTTGTCGCAAAACGAAAGAAACGTCGTAGTCTCCCATCCTGAGCCGACCGAATCTTTGCAAAGCACCACGACCGGCAAACCACCGCCAGATCCACACGGCCTTGACCTCAGCCAGGCACAAAGTAGAAAACCGGGAATCCGACGCGTGGACCGACGACACCCACTCAGGCTTGCAAACCTGGCCTCGCGCAACCCATCTGAGCCCAGCTACCCAGGCATCTCGTCGCTCCACATGCACCTTCGAAGCCGGTAGACTGTTGGGTCTCAGATGGCGCCGGAGCCCATCGCGCTAAGAGTTTTCGAGGATGCCTCTCAATGCACTGGTTACGATCAAACGGGCCGTCGATCGTCTCTCGTAAGAGATCAAAATTGCTCAACTATCTAGGGCTCATCAAACTGATCGGCGCTCTAGTCTCGACTTGAGCACTTTTGGAAGCGAGTATTCCCCCAGTCACGCGTACCCCACGGCGTCGAGAAGAGGTTGAACAATATTTTTGATCGCCCGCTGATTCCCGACGCGATCGATAATCCTACGCCGCCAGGTTTCCCGACGCAGAGCTGCAAGCATGTCAGAGAAAGCGGGTACTTTCTTGCTGGTGTACCAAGGGAGTGCGGGCATCGTCGCGCGGTGCGAATGCTTTCCCACGGTGAGATACCAATAAACAACGAGTGAGTAGGACCAAAGCGCCATAGGTGCGGTTCTCAGCACCGCTTTTTCTTTGCGATTCTGGGGCTCCTCAAAACCCAGCTTGCCCTTGCTCCAGTAAAATGTGACCTCCAGAGTCCATCGCAAGCAATAGGTTTCAATCACCCACTGTGCCGACTTCGTGGTATCCGTGCAAATGAGGACATCATCCTTGTCGTGGCCTGGCCATCCCCGAATCAAGGCAAAGCGAAGATAAGTTCCTGGGCCCCGTTTTTGCCAAAGGGCATCAAACACGATGACTTTCACGGTCTCCGGCTTGCCGTAAATCTCGACTTGAACCGTGTTCCATTTTGATTCGGAGTTTTGGGCCCGCTCCTGGGGTGTGGCTAAGCGATTTCCGCGAACCCGTGTTTTTCCTCTTTCGCCGGGCTTTCTCGGCCAAGGTCGTTCAAAAACCGCAGCATTCATAAGCCCGCGACCGACAAAGGTGGTCCGGGTCGGCAGTCCTCTCAAGACCGTTCGGTTGGCGAAGGCGTTATCGCCCACCAACACAATCGGGCGTTTTGGGAGCGACTTACATAGGGATGAGATAAGTTCCAACGCCAACTCCGTCTTCTTTTTGTGGGGGATTTTCATGGCCTGACAGACCTTCTCGGAGCGGTAAAGTCGAGCCAGAACCGGGAGCGCAAAAGCCTTGTTCCAGCGAGGAACTTTGACCACCAACGCCAGCACGACCCAGACGTGGCCGAAGTGAAAGAACTTCTTCGTTGCCGTAGACAATAGGGGGTCGAGATGCATCCCAGCGGAGGAGATCCGTTTTCCCGTATGACGAGCGAGCGTATCGTCGACCGCGAGGACCAGCGGCTCATCGGGAGGAACGAGGTTCAACAACAATCGCAACAGGGCGACCCCCAGTTCATCCGGCACCCACCGGGCCAGACGAAAGAAACGGTGAAAGCTGGTATGATGCTTCAGCCCAATAACGCCGGCGGCCTCAATCATGCGGGTTGTCGTATGGCGGCCGATGCAGAGCACCCATCCCGTCATAAGATGTCGGAACGTTTCAAAGGACGGCGCGGTAAAACAGCCCGAAAATGCAGAAAGGAGAGACAAAAACGATGGGACAATGATAGGCTCAGCCATGGCACGGTGATCTCCGATGGGTTTGTGTTTTGGTTGACTGAATCCATGATCGAAGTTGGCCGTGCTTTCAACCCTTCCTCAAAAAGGGGTGTCCCAATCAGCTACACGGACTATGCTCTAAGCGAGGCTGCCGGTGCGTCGAAAAAGAGTCGAATCTTCCAGTCTTGCCTCAGTCGGTTACAGCCGCAGGACCAGAATCCTTGAGGAAGAATTCAACACGGGCCGCGTCTACCGGTATTCCGACGTTTCCGCGGAAGTGTGCCAAGCACTTCTCGATGCCGAATCCAAAGGCCGCTTCTTCAATACTCACATTAAGAGGCAGTACCCCTACGAAGAAATCGGGCACCGCTACTTATGAGGAGTCGGGACAAGAAAGTGCTCAAGTCGAGTCTAGTGGCGTTGGCGTTCGAGTTTCCGGTTGCTCTTGAGAATCGCATGCACGCGCTCATTGACCGGATACTCATCAACGTCGGTGTCCAAGGCGAGGAACCAATCAGGTGTCTGCAGCCCCGCCGGGGGTTGTATAAGTACGTCGAGTTGCTCCTCGGTTACAAGTGCGCCCAACGTGTGAAAGGACTTCCGCAGGTCCGTTGCCTTTGCTCGAGCGTATGCGCAGCCGCTTCCACGGCCGATCGACGAATCGACCTCCAAAGCTCAATCGCGGCCGGAAGTCCAAGGGCTTCGGACCGGAAGCCGTCCGGCGTCAGCAAGGCCACGCCCTGGTCGGTCGGTTCGGAGGTCACGGTCACCGGCACGAACTTATCGCTCCGGGCGCTTCTCTTGCCAGCCATTTCCCGGAAACGAAAAACTGTGCTTATACTGATTCCAAGCGCACCGGCAATTTCCGAGCCGTCTGACCAGACTTTGTCATCACAACCGTTCGGCTGATCAAAGCGGCGCGCTCGGACTTTTCAAATCTTTTCATTTGCCCCGCCTAAGCCAAGTCCTCGTAAATCGTCAGGAGGCCCAAGGCTACATCGTACTCGAAAACTGCAAAAGTCGACTGCGACGCTACGACCGGTGACGCTCCGGCCGCACGTCTCAAGCTGCCCACGGCAACGCGGTCAAGGGGTGCGCCCAGGCGGTCGCGGTACCCCCCTGGTGGAAGTGCTGGGCAAAGCCCGGCGCCTGATTTGGGCCGACCGTGACGTCGCATGAAACTACTCGGGTGAACGAGACGCAGCGCCCACTTGCCGCCTGGTGTCTAGTACCCCTTGCCGGAAGTCCGATCCGGGTTTCGGGAATAAAATCAGGCCGGGCGTGATCTTATAGACATGAGCCCAGGGCCGGCAGCGAAGAAGCTTGTGATCCCACGTCGAGTTCGGAGGGATTTGAGGTTTCTCGTTCGTCGCCAACGTGCTCCGCACGGAGTCGTTGTGCGGGCCCAGATGGTGTTGATGGCGCGGCAGGGCATGGGCACGGCGGAGATCGCAAGGCGGCTCAGTGTCACGGGAAGAACCGTGAGGAAGTGGAAGCGGCGTTTCTCCGAAAACCCCAGCGTCGAGAGCCTACAAGACGGAGCGCGGTCTGGGCGCCCCGCGCAGATCCCAGTGGAGATGAGGTGTCAGTTGGTCCAACTCGCTTGTCACCGCCCAGACGAGGATGAACATCCAGCGCCTTTTCGAGATCTTTGGACGTATAGAGCGCTGGCAGATGCCCTGGAGTCGTCTACGGGTTGCCGAATCAGTGTGAGCGAGGTGGGCCGAATTCTCCGGTTCGAGAACCTGCGCCCCCATAGGGTTCGCCAATGGTTGAAATCCTCCGACGCGAATTTCCTCGCGAAGGCCAAACGTATTTGTCGACTGTACCTCCGTCCTCCAAAGGATGCAGTGGTGGTGTGCGTAGACGAAAAACCCATGCAAGTGCTTGAGCGAAAAAGCCCGACGCACCGGAATCCCTTTGATGGCTCGGTGCGCTACGAGTACGAGTACAAACGCCACGGCACCCAGTGCCTGTTGGCTGCCTTCAACGTAAAAACAGGCCGGGTCTTGGGCCGTGTGGTTCCCCACCGAAGCGCCGATGCCCTCGTTTCATTCATGAACGAACTGGCCCGCAAATACTCGGATAAGAAGATTTATGTGGTGTGGGACAATCTCAATACGCACTATGACGGTCGGGCAGAACGATGGAAGGCTTTCAACCGCCGGCATGGGCATCGTTTTCACTTCGTATATACCCCAAAGCACGCGTCCTGGATGAACCAAGTCGAGATCTGGTTCTCTATCCTGCACCGACGCATCCTCAAATATGGCGATTTCTCTTCACACCGGGTGCAGGCGAAACGCGTGGTGGGCTTCATCAAGCACTGGAACCGGTATGAGGGTCACCCGTTTCGCTGGACATGGAGGACCGATAAGTTACAAAATGAGCAGCGTCTGGCCGCGTAGTCGGTCGGTGCCTGATCATGCCCGCCAAACCCAAAGCTGAGTCCAGAGACGCCACGCTCGTGGAAGAGGTTTTACACGCCGCGGGCGCCAAGCATCTCCGCGCCCGTAAACATGGCGTTGCGGTCATCGTCGAGTCTGGACCAGAGCGCGATCCCGTCAAGCACTTTCGCCTTCGTCGTGACACGGTGCATCTTTGGTGCCTTGACATGGCGAACTACTCTGGTCGCTGGGAACGAACGCCTTTCCGAGACAATCTTAAGCCCTTGGTGAGGATGGTCTTGGAGAATTTCCCCTGGACACTCACGCCTATCGCAGAAAACCCGGAACGGACTTCCGATCTCGAGCACTAGTGGTTTTCTAGCAGAAGTACCGGCGGCCCTCGGGCCGGGAATTGTCGCGCATACGAATGTACAGAATCCGCCCTGAAACACCGGTTTTCGAGTTGACCTAACCGTAGGCTTGTGATGAACAAACCCGGGTAGCAGTTGACCGCAATGGCCGTCAGTTGATCGTCAGCACTGCGCAGAGGATCAGTGGCCGAAAATCGGAAAACTCTCGTAAAATTAAATATTTGGGGCCATAGCTCAGCTGGGAGAGCGCTTGAATGGCATTCAAGAGGTCGTCGGTTCGATCCCGATTGGCTCCACTTCAAAAAGTTCGGTGACTTAGAGCGGCCACGAGCCGCTCTTTTTTTCCCTGACAGTCACGTTTGACAGACAACTCCACCCAAAATACCTCCACGTAGTCTGCTCGACATCTCACGGGGGTCCGTAGAAAGCCCCGGTGCAGCAAAACCAGAGCCGGGGGGGCTATGTGGTCTGACAACGAAGCGGAAGTAGATCTTCTCGGGTACGGGCATCTCGCCGACGCCGTGGTCGGAATCGTCAAGAACGAGGACCTCCTGCCGGCAACCATCGGACTCTTTGGAGACTGGGGAAGCGGCAAGTCGACGCTGCTTCGAATGGTCGGCACTCGTCTGGAGGACGACGACAAGACCTTGGTGCTCCCCTTCAACGGATGGCTCTTCGAGGGGTACGCAGACGCCCGGGCTTCTTTGATGGGATCCATCTTGGACTCGCTCACGGAGAAGAAAACGCTCGGCACGAAGGCCAAAGATCTCGTCGTCAAACTGTTTCGTCGACTAGACATTTTGCGCATCGGAACGAGGCTTGGAAAGTACGGCCTTTCCTACGCGATTGGCGGCACGACAGCTTTGGGAATTACGGCGGGCGCGGACGCCGGCGAGACGGCACTCGCGTTCTGGGACAAGGCAAAAGACGTTAAGCCCGAGGACCTCAAAGAGTTTCTGAAGGACGACCCTGGAAGAGATGCACGACAGGGCATTGCCAAGTTTCGGCAGGACTTTGAGGAACTGTTAAAGGCGGCAGAGATTGAGCGACTCATCGTCACTATTGATGACCTGGATCGGTGTCTTCCCGACACGGTGATCGAGACGCTGGAGGCCATCAAGTTCTTCCTCTTCGTGCGCGGTTCCGCCTTCATCTTGGCCGCAGACGATCGCCTAGTCCAATACGCAGTCCGACGATGCTTCCCCGAGCTGCCTGGTGAACGAAGAGATGTCGGCCGCGACTACTTGGAGAAACTGATTCAATTCCCAGTGCGGGTGCCACCACTTGGCGCGCCTGAGACCGAGAACTATGTAAACCTCCTGCTCGCGCAAGCCTCGAATCTGTCCGGCCCTCAGTTTGAGATGGCACGGGCGCGGGTTGTCAACCCACCGGACGGCAGCCTCCTTGAGGTTCGATTCAACCTAGGGATCGCAAGAGAGCTGTTCGATTCCGTCACTCCCGAACTGGAGGAGCGACTCGCAGTCGCCCACTATGTCGCTCCGATCCTCGCATCCGGACTTGCCGGAAATCCTCGACAATGCAAACGCTTCCTAAACACGCTACTACTCCGCCAATCGATGGCCGAGGCACGCGACATCGAGCTCAAGCTGGGTGTCCTAGCTGTTACCTCTCGCGTAATTCTGTGATCCACCGCATATAAATGTCACATTCCCTCACCGGTCGTTTGGTGAAACGGTGGCCGTAATCGAGAAATTCTGTCTTCACATCTTGCCTGCCTAGAGGCTCCTGCTGCTCCATTGAGAGGAAAGGAAACCCGCCGTGGTGTACGGCCACGACGGGTCAGGTGCTGGTGCAGTTGCGGTTCGCCACCGGGCTGTCCAGCGAGCAGTATGTTAGCGAAAAACTTTGGGAGAAGGCAACGCTTTCACGCTGTCCTTTGCATCCCAAGGGTGGGTGCGGCTTTGCCCGGCATGGGACGTACTCCCGAAACGTGCCCGAGGGGACCCGAGTGGCTCGATTTTATTGCCCAAAAGGCAAGAAAACGTTCAGCCTGTTGCCGGACTGTTTGGCCTCGCGGCTCAAGGGGTCCCTTTTCGCGCTGGAGTCGGTGGTTCGCACCGCCGAAAACGGGACAAGTATCGAGTCGACGGCGGAGAAACTCCGGCCGGATATTGAGCTTCCGGGTGCCGTGCGTTGGCTTCGGCGGCGCATCCATTATGTGCGTCAGGCTCTGACGGTCGCTCGAGGTCTTTTTCCAGAACCGCTCGCTGGCGTGAAGCCCACGCTTTTTGCTTTTCGGGCCGCCCTCGTTCGGGGCGATGGAATCCTTCATCACATCCGTTCTGTGGCCGACGGACATTTGCGCTTCATGCCCTCACCCGTCGGTTTATCCCCCCGGTGGGGCGCCCTTTTTCGGGCCCGTGATGGTCCCCAACAATCGATGGGGCCGGTGCGCGTTGGGAAAAAGGCGTAGCACGCTCAAACATCCGCCATGGATGCTTTGAAGGAGGTCTTTTTGATGAACGATGAAAATGACGAGCAAAGACAGAAGGTCGCGCTGTTTCGGTACGGCGTGATCGCGGACTTGGTGCACCTTCCGCCCGGGATGCGGGGCATTTACGCCAGGATGCAAGAGAAAGCCGCGCGCGTGTACGATATCCCTGGCACAAGAAGAACAACCTCGCGACGGAAACGATCCGCAGTTGGCTCAAACTTTACCGAAAACACGGCTTTGATGGGCTGCTTCCCAAGGGTCGGTCGGACCGCGGCACATCCAACGCACTCCCGAAGCCCGTCCAAGATGTTTTACTCACCGTCAGGAGGAACATCCCGATTATTCGGTGAGCTTGGTGATCGATGAAGCCCGAAAATCTGAGTTCGTAGGCCCAAAAGTCGAGCTCCCGCCATCGACCGTGCATCGGCTCTTAAGCCGACATGGATTGATGAGGAAAAAGCAACAAGAGGAAGGCGAAGAAAAAGACCGGAGGCGCTTCAGCTTTGAGAAAGCCGGTGATTTTTGGATGAGCGATGTCATGCATGGGGTCCCGGTATTCACAAAGGGCCGAAGGAAACGAAAGACGTATCTTATTGCCTTCATCGACGATGCGACCCGGGTGATACCGCAGGCAGCTTTCGCGTTTTCAGAGGGCAACGTTGATTTCCTCCCCACCCTCAAGCAGGCCATTTTGCGGCGCGGCCTTCCGAAGCGACTTTTTGTGGACAACGGGTCCGCCTATCGCTCCCATCATTTGGAGTTGGTGATGGCGAAACTCGGCGTCACACTCATCCATGCTCGCGTCCGGCATCCCCAAGCGAAAGGAAAAATCGAGCGCTGGTTTCGGACCGTACGCACCCGGCGCCTTGTACGCCTGGGGGCAGAAGACCTTTCCAGTCTGGATGCGCTTAATCGTCGTCTTTGGGCTTGGGTCGAGGGAGAATACCATCATACGCCGCATTGCGGACTCGAAGGCCAGACCCCTTTGGATCGATTCGCGCAGGTGGGCGATGACCTCTTCCTCTTTGAGGCGCACCGAAAGGTCCGAACCGATCGAACCATCAGCCTCGACGGCATTGCCTACGAAGTCGATGCCACTTTGGTCAAAGAGAAAGTCACGCTGCGTTTTGACCCGCATCGGAAAAAAACCCTGCAGGTCGTTTTCAAGGGGCAGCGTTACGCGGATGCGAAGCCCGTCGACATTCACCAAAACTGCTTTGTGAAACGAAACAATGCCCGGGGTGAAATTTTCCGAACTGGCCGAGAACAATGAGGAGGAATGCTGATGTACAGGAGACATTTTGGGCTAACGAAACACGTGTTTAACAATGAAATCGAGGTCGATGACCTCTACTTGTCTGCCGCCACGAAAGAACTGGAGGCCCGGCTTCAATATCTCTTCGAGCTCAGAGGCATCGGCCTCGTGACCGGCGATGTGGGGACCGGAAAAACGACGATCACGCGAAAGGTCACGAGCGGACTTCATCAGGGCCTGTACCGGGTCTTCTACGTGCCACTTTCGACCGGGAATGCGATGGATCTGTATAAAACCATCGCCTGGGCGCTGGGCCTCCCGACCGAACGGAGCCGGGCGGCCTTATACAAATGTATTCGGGATGAAGTCTCCAGGCTTTGCTTGGAGTCCAAACTCCGGCCGATTCTGATTGTAGATGAGGCACAAAGTCTGAGGAGCGAGGTCCTCGAAGAGCTTCGGCTTCTCACCAACTTCAGGATGGACTCTGAAAACCGATTAACGCTTGTACTGGTGGGCCAAGCGGAATTGAGAAGGCGACTGTCTATGGCGGTCCATGAATCGCTGTCCCAGCGTATCGTGGTCCGACATCACGTCACAGGTCTCCAGCACGACGAGCTCAGCGCCTACCTGACGCACTTACTTCGACTGGCTGGGGCAGAAGTCACGCTTTTTGACGATGCTGCGGTTGAGGCCATCTTTCAGGCGACGGGCGGACGCCCCAGGAAAGTCAACGGATTGGCCCATCATGCGCTCAATGCCGCGGCCGCCGACCGGGCGAAAACGGTCACCGCCGAACACGTGGAAACGGCCAGTGCTGAAGTGGGTTGACAGACTGTTTTTCTCCCGCCCTTGAATGATCTCCGGCGGAGGCGGGCCGCCCCAAGCGTAGCCGGGAAAAGCGAGCCCCCCAATGGCTCGCCCCGGCGAAGCTCCCCAATGGGGCTATCACGGACATCGGCCCGCCGGAACGGAAACTCAGCCATAGACACACACCGCTTTTTCCGAATTCGTCCACCGTCCATAGCGCGCCACCGGAGCGCGTAACGTGGGAATTAACTCCTAGGTCCGCACAAACTGTGATGAGAAATCAGCCCAGAATAGCGCGGGACGTAACACTCAGCCAGCCAGAACCGTATGGCAGTGCCGAGCGAGCCCGGGTACTGGATAACACTCGGAATTCCGAACGCTTCGGACGATGGTATGGAGGACGGAGTAATGATCTGATTCGGAGGTTTGGTCGCCACAGACCTTGAGGTATGCAGTATCTTGCGATCGAATCCACCTGCGACGTGAGGGTCGGGCTCTCTCGCTGCTTCACGGATCGAGCCAGACGCCCCTTGTCGTCGATCTGCACCTCTGCTTGAGTGCGATCGGGGGGCTTGGCCACCTTCTCGCTGCCGAGCCGGGGCGAGGGTATACTCTCTAAGGATCGAACGATGGCAACCGCGGAACAGCTCAAAGCGCTTATTGAGAGCGTCGTGAAGCACGACGACCGGCGGTTCCGCGCTGTCACCATGCAGATCGCAGCACTCGCTGCGAAGCAAGGGAAGCAAAAGCTCGCCAAGGAACTCCGGGAGCTACTCGACCGTGCGCCGGAGCAACGGGAAATGCACGTGGGCGACACCAAAGCGATCCCGATCGCTCGTCCATCGCGTGAGCTTGCCGGACTCCTTGTTGCTTCGTATCCCGAAACACACCTCTCAGACATGGTGCTTCCCGAGGCACTACGCGAAGAGCTGGATCGCGTGGTCATGGAATACCGGCAGCGCGAGAGGCTACGAGCACACGGACTTGTGCCGAAACGTCGTCTGCTCCTGGTAGGGCCAGCGGGTTGTGGAAAGACCATGACCGCTACTGCATTGGCTGGCGAGTGTCACCTTCCGCTCCTGTCCGTTCAGCTTCACGCCCTTATCACCAAGTTTATGGGAGAGACCGCCTCGAAGCTGCACGTTGTTTTCGAGACGATTGAGAAGACTCCAGGGGTCTACCTCTTTGATGAGTTCGATGCCATTGGCAGCGTTCGCGGATCCACGAACGACGTAGGCGAGATCCGAAGGGTGCTCAACTCGCTTCTTGTCTTCCTGGAGCGGCACCAGTCGGACAGCCTCGTAATCGCAGCCTCCAATCTACTTCCTATCCTCGACAGCGCGTTATTCCGGCGATTCGACGCCGTACTACATTATGAACTTCCCGCGTCCGACGCCGTTCGACAGCTCATCGAGAATCGACTGAGCGCCTTCGAGACCGCTCGCCTAAGCTGGAAAAAGCTGGCTGGCGCTGCGGCGGGCCTCAGTCATGCCGAAATCGTTGCTGCTGCAGAGGATGCCGCGAAACTAGCAGTGCTGGGCTCCCGAAAGAGGATTCACATGGACGACCTGCTCCGCTCCCTCCAGGCCAAGAAGCGTTTGAGACCGGGGCCCGAGGATGGTTGACCTGCGCCATCTCTGGGTAGCCGGTCGAGAAGAGTCGCATCAGTACACCTCACCGTCGCGGGCTCGAAACGTTCCGTTCGATCTACCTCCTCGCGATCGTAGGGCCCATGCTGCGAGCCTCGCTTCCCAGCTGTCGGACGCTCTCGACTCTGCCGCGAGTAAGCGCGGCCTCAGCACCCAGGACCCACGCATCGTAACGTACGAACTGATCCCCCAGGCGATCGAGAAAGTGGTCTCGCTGGAACGACCGAGCTCCGGAATCGAGCTGCTGAACGTCGTAGACGAAGGGCCAACTCTTCGCGCTACAGTCCGAATCCCGTACGACAGGCAGAACCTCATCGAGTCAGTCATCCAGCGCTACGCCACGGAACAAACCAAGTCCGGCAAGCCGAAGAATCAGCCATTGGTGGAGAGCATCGAGTCGATTCGCCTTGCGACCGAGGCCGATCTTTGGACGGATGCACTGCCTTTTCCCGGCATGGACGAAAAGCTGTGGTGGGAGGTTTGGCTCCCCAGTCACGCCCCCGCCCAAGATGCATTCGATGGCTTTGCTGAACACGCTGCAAAGGCTGGATTTCAGGTAAAGAAACGGTTCGTCACATTTCCCGATCGAGTGGTCGCGCTGGCCTGGGGTGACTGCAAGCAGTGGGCGGCCGATCCAACGCTGCTTCTCCGCGTAGCCGAACTGCGAAGAGCAAAAACGCTCGCAGCCGAGTACACGGACTTGGACGCCGCGACTCAGGGGCTTGTGGTGGACGAGCTTCTTCGGCGGCTCACCTACCCCGACGAGTCGGCCCCCGCGGTTTGCCTGCTCGATACCGGTGTCGATAACGGCCATCCACTGATCGAACCGGCGCTCGCGCCAACCAATGCTCTGACCATCCAGCCTGAGTGGGGCGCGGCCGATCACCACTCCCAAAAGCACGGAACGAGCATGGCCGGGATCGCGCTGTTCGGAGATGCGCTCTCTTCCCACCTAGATTCTGATGACGAGATGGAGATTCGCACGCGGTTGGAGTCCGTGAAGATTCTCCCACCCGCTGGACCGAACGACCCTGAACTCTATGGTGCAATCACGGCCGAGGCCGTTGCCCGAGCCGAAGAAGCGGCTCCGAGCCGCCGCCGGGCCATCTGCATGACACCAACCGCGGACAGCCGCGACGGCGGTCTCCCCTCGTCGTGGTCTGGTGCGGTTGACCAGATCGCATGCGGCGGGCCGCTCGCGGGCGAGCCCAAGCTCTTTTGCGTTGCCGCTGGAAACCTCCGTGAGCAGATTCGCGTTCAAGAGTTCACCTACCCAATGCTCGAAGGCGACCTCGCTGGAGTAGAAGACCCAGGCCAAGCCTGGAACGCGCTCACCGTCGGAGCCATGACCAACAAGGTGTCCATCCTCGATGACGGATTCAACGAATACGAACCCATTGCACCGCCCGGAGATCTCTCCCCAATAAGTCGTACGTCGTTGGCTTGGCCAGAGTCGCAGCGCAAAGGCTGGCCCTTGAAGCCGGACATCGTAGCCGAGGGTGGTAACTGGGCCCAAACGGACGGTCATATCCGCGATTGTCCCGATGACCTTCTGATTCTCTCGACCGCGCTCCGTCCCAACGGTGGCCTCTTCACAACCGTCGGGGACACCAGCCCAGCCACCGCCTCGGTGGCCAGAGTCGCAGCAACGCTGCTCGCCGAGTATCCGGAGATGTGGCCCGAAACAGCGCGTGGGCTGATCGTTCATTCGGCCCGGTGGACCGACGCGATGTTGGAACGGTTCCCCGGCAGCGCGAAGGATCAAGTCAAAAACCGGCTGCGATGCTACGGATACGGCGTTCCGAATCTCGACCGAGCGCTGTATAGCGCAAACAACTCGGCCACTCTTATCCACGAAGGGGCACTTCAGCCGTTCCATCGGCCAGACTCAGACGTGAAAACGAACGAGATGCACCTCCACCCACTGCCGTGGCCCACCGAGGTCCTGGAGGATTTGGCGGCCGAAGACGTAACCGTCCGCATCACGCTTTCCTACTTCATCGAACCGAGCCCTGGACGAAAGGGCTGGAAGAAGCGTCATCGGTATGCGAGCCACGGTCTCCGCTTTCGCGTGAAGCGCCCCACAGAAACGCAGGATGGCTTTCTTGCTCGGGTCAATGACGCCACAGCCACCGAGTATGAAGATCTCGAGGAGACCAGCGGCGACCCGCTCCCGTGGGTCGTGGGCGTGAACGGGCGAACCCGTGGCTCGCTTCACTGCGATTGGTTCACAATGACCGCAGCTCAGGTCGCCCAGTGCGGCTGCGTCGCTGTCTATCCAGTCACAGGCTGGTGGCGAGAGAGGGCTCACCTCAACCGCTGGGATAGCCAGGCGCGGTACAGTCTGGTCGTGAGCCTGGAAACTCCGGCGACCACGGCCGATCTGTATACCTCGATCGCAAACGAGATTGCTGCAGAAACGCAAATCCAGGTCTAGAACCTGGGGCCAATTTGGGGCCAATGGCGGTCAATTTCGGCAAGTTCTTCAAGGTTGCCAAGCAAGCACCGTCGCGTAACCATGCGATTTGAAAGGAGCGCAAGCCGGGCAAGGACGAATACCGCGAATGGCATTCAAGAGGTCGTCGGTTCGATCCCGATTGGCTCCATAGAGAAAAAGATGGCGAGTAAACCGATCAAGCACCGGGATCAGCCCGAAGAGAACCTAGACAGCCGGACGGTTTACAGGCTTCTCATGCCGGTCATCACCGACGTAAAGAAGCGACGCCAGATCATCATGGTGTCGCACAGCCCAAATATCGCGGTGGTGTGCGATGCGGAACGGATCGTACACGCCTCAATCGACCGCTCAGACAAGAACCGAGTGGTCTACACCACCGGCTCCATTGAATCGCCACAGATCAACAAGTATCTAGTCGATGTCCTTGAGGGCACCAGACCCGCCTTCGACAATCGCGGGTCCAAGTACTACGCTGAGCAGTTTAGGCCAATCCGAACTGGCCCTTGATCATCCCAAGGTAAGCATCGTCGTCCATCTGCTTCCGCGCCTTAATGATCTGTTCGGCGTCTTCGCCCACGACGTATCGGAGTTGGTCGGTCCCGTCAGTGGCCGCACGATAGATTACCTTCGCGACAGCTTCGGGCTCTGAGCCAATGTTCCCCATGTTGCCCATGGCCTTCATCACGTTGGCCGCCACAGCGTCGTACTCCTTGAGACTCGGGTCGAGATTGAGGTCGAAGGATCTTCCGCCAAAATCGGTTTTGATGACCCCGGGCTCGATGATCTTTACCTTTACGCCGACGCTGGCTAGCTCGTGGGAGAGCGCCTCAGACATGCCTTCGACCGCAAACTTGGACCCGTGGTAGAGGGTGCCAAGCGGGAACGCCACCTTTCCTCCCATCGACGCAATGTTGACGAGCACGCCGGAGCCTTTCGATCTGAAGTGCGGCAGCACGGCTTTCGCCACCATCAACGGACCGGTCACATTGACGGCGAACTGCCGCTCTATCTTCTCGATGGGAGTCGCTTCCAGAAGGCCATACGAGCCGTAGCCCGCGTTGTTGAGGGCGACATCAATTTGGCCGAAGCGTTTGATTCCCTCTTCCACAGCCGCCGTGATCGACTCGTGGTCTACGACATCGAGGCGGATTACGAGCACGTTGTCCAACGTGTTCAGCTCCTTTTCAGCCTCTGGTCTTCTCATGGTGGCCACGACATTCCAGCCCTGGGCCTGGAAATGCTTCGCTGTCGACCGACCGATTCCGCTGCTGCATCCGGTGATAAGAATTGTGCTCGTCATAATCTTCTCCTTAGAAGTCCTTGCGTGAAAAGTTACCTGCGACCGCACCCGCCATGAGTTTGGTCATGTTCATCCATGTCGGTGCCATCGAGAACGTGGCCATGTTGGAAGCAATGCAATCGAAGGCCCCCTTGTTAGTCATCAACATGTGGCCCGGTGACATGAAGCTAGCGTAGATGATGGACTTCTCCACATTGTGGAAGCACAACAGGTTTCCGAAGTTTCCGTGACCCGAGACGAACGCCTTGCCTTCTTCGTTCCCTCCCCAGGTCAGGTAGGGGCTAAGGAAGATGAACGGGGGCATAGTGTTTATCGCAATGCCGCCATACTCCATGTCAGTGACAGCCTGCGACAGCACCGATTCGTGAGCCTTCCTGGTGTCTTCGTCGATCAGAATTGAACTGCCGAGGGACCCGAGGAGCTTCGTGTTGCAGAACTCGACGGCCTTGGGGAGGAAGGCTTCGGCTGTCGCAGGAACATCGAGGGGCACTTCGTCCAGAACCTGACAGAACGCTTCGTTCTGGACCGCGTAGCTGTCTTCTTCTACGCCCGCGATGAGCAGAAACTCTCCGCTCGCGTACTTTCCACCCTCTGGCTTCAGTAGCTTCGCGTTCGGATGATTCTCTTTGAACTTTGCTGCGACCTCCTGGGAGCCCGGATAGTAGGTCCCAGCCGCTGGCGTTTCCTCGACGATGGCCTTTTCGAGGGCGGCCAGAAACTCTTCGCGCTGCGGCCAATGCTTGCTGGTCACCAGGGTCTGAGGACGCCCGCAAACAGCCCCCCCATTCAGCTTGACCATTGTGGCGATCTGAAGCGCCTGGTGATGAATCTCCTTTTGTGTCCAGGGCCGGTCGCCGGGAACGATGATGCACGGGTTGTTTCCACCGCACTCCGACACCAGCTCGGTGTCAGTAGCCTTCATGATGGCTTCTGCCGTGCTCGCCCCGCCCGTGAAGTAGATCTTCGTCAGCCGCTCAACCTTGGTGAGATCTCGCCCCTGGTCAGAGTCGCAGAACGAGAGCCCACCCACCTCGATGAGCGGGGCCATGATCTTCTCCCAAGTCCTGTCCGTCTCCTGATTGAGATGGTGAGGCTTGTGGACGACAGCACAGTTCTCCAGAAACATGGCCTTCACCATTTCCAAGGACGAACTGTAGTTGCCAGCGCCGAGTACCGCGATGATTCCAGGAGGTTTGTCCAAAGGATTCGTCTGCCTAGGCTCGCCCTTGACTCGGATGAAGTCCGAGCGGTCCGGGTTCATCAGCTTGTCTTTGGCGGCTTTCGGAAACACGCGCACGTCGTAAAGGTCCGGCCCAACTTGCTTGACCTCCAAGGGTCCAAGCATCTCTCCCTGGATAATCGACTCGTACAGCTCGATGCAGGCGGTCACAGTGTTGGCGAGAGGCACAATGGTGCCCACCAACGAAACCGGGTCGCTGAAGAGCGCCTCTCCGATCAAATCGTTCTTCATCTTCGAGTCAGACGCTGTTAACTCATCCGGGTAGGTCCTCATGTTCTCGCGAACCGCCTCCAGTAGATGGAGACGCTCCGGAGCGGGCGTGGCGGCCCACGCTTCTGGCTTGAGCCATTCGACTGCTTCTTTCGCTTTCATTCAGTTCCCTCCTTGCTCACGCAGGCCAAGATATACAGTCGGGTTCGATGGCGGACTAGCGAAAGACGCCAATAGTCTCGCCAATCCTGCCACCAAGCCTTAGTCGCCACTCGATTGTAATCAAAGCACTTTTCAGAATACGGACCGAACCATGTCGTCATCCGAATGCGTTTTGGCGTGATCCGCGAGGCCAATCGTGCTCAGTGGGCGGTACCGTATGCAGGTGATGAAATACACCCTCAATCCTGGATGGCGGGTTCTGCTGAACGACCTTGGGCTGAACGCGGAAAATGTCCTCAAGCGGGCAGATCTTCCTGGGGACCTCTTCGCACGGGAGACCGCCTCCCTCGACACAGCCGAGTACTTTCGGCTCTGGGCCGCGATTGGAGATGAAGCCAGCGATCCTCTCGTGCCTCTGCGCATGGGTTCCGGAATCTCGGCGGAAGCCTTCGACCCGCCGGTGTTCGCCGCTATGTGCAGCCCAAACCTCAACGCCGCCCTGGAGCGCATCTCGCTGTACAAGCGGTTGATCTACCCGATGGCACTGCACATCGAACGCACTGATCAGCACACCGGTTTGCGAATTGAGTGGCTCGACAAGACAATTGCGCCACCGACCTCATTGGTGGCGGCAGAGCTCGTGTTCTTCGTGCAGCTTTCCCGAATCGGAACTCGCACCGAAGTGAAACCGATCAAGGTACGTGCACCGACTCCACCCTCTCCGAAAGACAGCTACCATGAGTACTTCGGCGTCCGGGTCACGAAGGGCGACTATCCCGAAATCCTGTTCAAGGCGGATGACGCGGAGCGTCCGTTTCTTACCGCCAACGAACAGATGTGGGACTTCTTCGAGCCCGACCTAAAGCGACGACTGGCCGAACTGGACGCATCGGCAACCACCGAGGAGCGTGTACGGGCCGCACTCCTTGAGTTGATTCCCTCGGGCAACACTTCGATGGAACAGGTTGCCAAATACCTCGGCATGAGCGCCAGAACCGTCCAGCGCAAGTTGCAGAGCGAGAGCCGCGCGTTCCAGTTGATCCTCAACGACACCCGAACGCAGTTGGCCCGGCACTATCTGAGGAACTCGAAGTTCTCGGGGTCCGAGATCGCGTTTCTGTTGGGTTTTGAGGACCCCAATTCGTTCTTTCGTGCGTTCCACGATTGGACCGGGCAAACGCCATCGGACTACCGAGCATCGGCCGTGTGACGCCGCCCTCCCGATTAGAACTGGGGCCAATTTGGGGCCAATGGCGGTCAATTTCACCAAGTCCTTCAAGGTTGCCAACGACGCACCGTCGCGTAGCCATGCGATTTGAAAGGAGCACAAGCCAAGCAAGGACGAATATGGCGAATGGCATTCAAGAGGTCGTCGGTTCGATCCGGATTGGCTCCATTAAGAATTACAGGAACTTAGGGCATCGTCAGGGTGCCCAAATTTTGCGTTCTGTAGCCAAACTGTAGCCAATCGAAGACTTTGCGGTAGCCCGCCGCCCCTTGTCTTAGGGCCTCCAGGACGCCACCTTTTTATGAATACACGCTCGTTGAGTAGGGCCTCGGTCACCGGCAACAGGAAGTTTTCAATCCGGTTGGCCACCACATCAAACTCGAGCAGATCATCCCGAACTCGGGCCTTCTTCGCATAAGACTTCCACTGTGCCTTTTTTGCTCGGGTTCGCATAAAAACTCGAAGTCAACGCGATGGGAACCGAACTCAGAAGTGGTGTCCCCCTCCGCGTGAACGTCGCGCGAATGGCGTCGAAAAGAACTGTTCCGGAAAACTCGCGCCGCTCAGACAAAAGCCAGATATCAAAAAAGTCCTTCACGCGGGCGTTCGCGATGTCGAGCGTTACCATTGCCTCGAACTTCTCGGCGATGGCCGTCTCGGGCGTAGTCCCCACCAACTTGGGCTCACCAAGCTCAAGGAGAGAAGGATAGGCAAAGGGTGTTGGATTCGGCGTGATCACGTCGCCGAACCCAACATCAACCTGAAGGGCGATCTCGGCCTTACCAAGAAAAGACCGGACCCGAAGCCGGGCGCCATTGTATTTGGCGTTGCGACGTGTTTCCTTCCCTTGGATACCGTCTACATCGAATTGAAGCCTATCGTCCTCCACATCAACTCGCAGACAATCCCGAGCAATCGCCACCACATCCGTGACCGCAGCGGTGGACGTTCTCAGAAGATCGATATCCTTGGTCGAACGCGCCTGGGGCCCGCCCCAAACTTGAAGCATTAATGCCCCCTTTCAGAACAAAATTTGAAGCGTGATCAGACCTCGAAAGCCGGTACAGAAACCGCTCCATCGCATAGTATTGAAGAACTTCGTTAAGAGGCCGATCTTCTGATTTGGCCCGATTGAGTAGTCGCGCATGCACGGAAGCGGCCGTATTCGTGATGTTCTTCTTCATTGGAGAGCCTCCAGGTAGGGCAGCATGACATTCTCAACCCGACAAATCCGGGCGTAGTGAAGAATATCCGCCGGACTTGCCTCTGTCTGTTCCAGGCACCGGCGAAGCGCTGCAATGGCGACGTCAGTGCCAATCTTGTTCCGAAAGCGAAAGCAGTCGGCAACCGTCTTTTCTGGCCCATAGATACGAACCGTGACCCCATCCACCTCGTTGACTTGAATGCCCTCCGTAAGTGCCGGCCCCGTAAACCGGTAGGCTTGGATCGGTGGATGATCAAGCTTGGGCGTCTTCCTCCCGCGCGGGAGCGCAATATGGACCTGGTGCGGAACCTCGCTGGTCAGGTCGTGGTAGTCGAGGGCAGAGATCAGGCAGAGCACGCCGCGAGGCGCGCGCAGGGCCACAGTGACGATATCGGGCTTGGTCAGCGCCGGCAGGGACGCGAGACGGAAAACACCCCGGCTGATCGGTACGATGGCGCCGGAGTCTCGGAGTTCGTACAGGGTCCGGGGATGGATACCATGACCTACGGCCTCCTTGGTTCGGAGTACGCCCCCATACTGGTGGAATACTTTCTTGGCTGCCCGAGGACCCATGGATAGAATTCACATCACTTATGAATAAATGTAACCTTTTTTATCCACCAGAAAAGACCCCAAGTATAAGCTCCTCGTCATCCACCTATCTCGCTCATATTATTGGTATTTCCTCGGTCACTGGGCTCTCCGTGCCCAACAGAAAGCGGGGGGGTGTTTTTCGCACGTCTTCCGACCCGTTCTGAGCCTATCCTGGACCCGCACCGCACCGCGGAGGAGTTGGGCTAAGGGTCCGGTTCCCAGATGAAAACGGAACCTCTCTGTCCACGACTCACTGCACATTGGCAAATCCGTTGCCTTATGCCAAGGCCGGATCTTCAATGCCGGGTGGATGAGACACAACGTGACGTCAGAAAAAATCCCATGGAGTGGAGTCACTACTTCGATTCAGCCCCGGATTCGGCTGATGCGGTCCTTTGACGAACGAAGTCATACTTATCAGGGGTACGTTCTCCGCGTGAATGGAAGCATTGGCGGTGACAACCGTGATTTCCTCGTCGGAATCGGCGAAGGCGCGCAGGCCAAACATCAATTCAGGATTGGAGACTCCATCAGCGGAGAAGGACTGCGGGTCGCCGACCCACGTTTGGAGATCGTCGAACTCTACAAGGTGAGCAAGCTCAAAGTCACTGAACGCGTACAAGCTCAGCCCGCGTCCACACCACCACCACCCCACGGAGGAGTTCCGCCTGTGCTTCCCGTGTACCGAGAACGCGGGCACCGCCGGTTGGCCGCGCGAACCTACGACAGCAGATGCACCTCCTGCATCTGGGGCTGCCGGATGGCGGTGGAGATGATCATCGACCATTGGAATCCCAGCCAACGTCGATACCGGACCGAGACGTTTTGCTACGGCCCCCTCTCCTGCCCAGCCTACAAAGCCGGCCCCACGCGCAAAGTCCCGGGCCGCCGTGGGATGACCTACGAAGAAGAAGACTGGGTGGATCAGGATGCCACCGCCCATCGTGATCCGGATGAATGACGACGCGTGTGTGGACTATGGGACGGTTCAGCCCAGCGCATTGAACATGCCGTTCAAACGCCCCACCGCCTCCTCCTGTATCGAGGGCAACACGTGCGAATAGGTGTCGAGGGTGACCCGAATGGTGGAGTGCCCGAGCCGCTCCTGAACCACCTTGGGATGTACACCCAAGCTGAGCAAAAGCGTGGCGGCGGTGTGCCTCAGATCATGAAACCGAATCTCGGGGACCTCAGCCTTCTCCAGGAGCGGCTTAAAACTTCGGCGCCGAAGGTGGCTCTTCTGGATCGGCCCTCCCTGGCTATCGCAAAATACCCACTCGGTGCCCGCGTGTCCCTCGGCCATCATCCGCTCAAAGTGTCGGCGCAGTCCGTGCACTGCCACCTCCGGGAGATTGACCAGGCGTCGACTCGTTTTGGTCTTGGGATCTTTCAGGGTCAGCTTTCCTTTCACTTCGATCAGCGTTTGCTGGATCGAGACCGTCCCCGCTTTCAAATTCACGCATCGGCGATAAAGGCCCAGCAACTCTCCCTGCCGAAAGCCACAGGTCAGAGCCAAGATGTAAGGCGCCTCCAAGCGGTCGTTACGGGCCTTCTTTAAAAACGTCGCAACCTCCTTTTCATTCCAAACGTTGAGCTTTTCAGATGGTTCTTCGTCAACGTCCGACGGTTTGTCTACCAGCGCCGCCACATTTCGAACTACGAATTCTTTCCTTGCGGCATAGCCCAGCGCATTGTGTAACACGATGTGCACCATCTGCCGGGTTCTCAGCCCAACTTTGTTATCCTCAAGCTGAGCGTAAACGCTCAGGCGCGTCCGGGGCTCTCACTTCTCTCTCTTTTTCCACCTCTATGGTGCGACACCGCCAGTGGTACGGTGATCGGGAATGGCGAGATTCAGCGCAGCGTCTCGCAACGCCCGAGGATCTGGCTCTCATCAGACACGTTGAAGACCCATGGCTGCGCAAGAAGCTGACGACCTTCATCGGCCTGCTACGAAGCCTTACGACGAACGAAACGGAGCTTGTGGCCCTGAGCCGCGAGGCACTTCAAATTCTCACGGGTGGAAAGCCGCGCATATTGCCGGGCCGCGAGAAACCGGTATCGGCCTACAGGCACCTTCTAACAACCGCGATCGCGTTGGGCTTCGTGGACAGCACCCACTCGGAAGCCCGGCGCGGAAGCTGCCGTGTGTACCGGGTCCATCTTCCACCTCCGATGCTGACCGAGACGCCAAGCAACTCTCCCTAGCGTGGGTCCACTGGCATCGGTATTCACCGACCTCATCGACCGTGGAAAGCTACTTCATTCCCGCGAGTTTGACGATCCAGGTTGCCCCGGGGACAATCTGCATGTGGATGCGGTCACCATTGATGAAGCGTTCGCAGAACTTTCGGCTCCGGCTTTCGCTGCGTGGCTCCGCCTGCAAACGGTTGATCCGATCTATCTGCACAGAGGCGGCGGACAACTCGCAGCGGCTCTCGGCGTGAGTGGACGTAGCCTCCTTCGATGGCTCAACGAACTCGCAGACTTCGGGTACGTTCGGCTTACCGGACAGCGACATGGCTCCCGTGTGACCGTCGAGATCACTCAACGCGCGATGATCGTTCGCGCTCCGAAGACCTTTGTCGTTGTCTAAACCCGGGTCACATTTGTCCCTGGCTGTGCGTGTGGCCTCGATAACCTCGCCATTCTTGTCGTCATCTGCGTGGCTGCGCATCGTTTGCCGAGCGACGGGGCCGCGGTGGTATCTCTTACCCAGTAGGGGTCGAAGGCACCGAACAACACCGATGTCTGCCGGGGTGAACTCGGCATCACGTCCGCGACCACAGAGTGCGGCTGAAACCGCCCTCGGCGTGCGGCGGACGACTGCCTCTCCTCTGCACAGGATCTGTCTAGCTGTTGGCTCTCAAGATGCGTTGAATCGTACCGAGGTGCCATCGCTTGCCGCGTGCGGGCACGCCCTCCGTGTCCAGGTCATCGACGATGCCCTGCAATGTTCGCCCACCGGCTCGCGCATCGACGATGAGGCGCGCGATCGCCGCTTCGGCTGGATTGGGTTCCAGCGTCTTGCCATCGCCCGATACCCGCTTGCCGTACGGAGCCTGCCCGGGGCCTCGGAGCCCCCGCCGCTTTCTCGACGCCAGTGCGGCCTTCGTTCGAGCCCGGATGAGTGCTCGCTCGTACTCGGCGATCGCATCGAGCATCGTGCGCATCAGCTTCGCTTCCGGCGTGTCGCCATTGCCCGCGCCATCCGCGCTGCGGATTTCGATGTTGAGGTCGGCGAGCTTGCGACGGAGCAACTCCGCAATGATCGCGTCCCGTGCCAACCGATCCCTCTTCGCTACGACGAGCACCGACGCCCGCTCGATACGTGCCGTCTCGATGACATTCCAAAGCCCGGGCCGATCGCCCAATTCCGACGCACCACTCACACCGATGTCCTCGTGGATGCCGATGAGGTGAACGTCGTGCGCCCCGGCCCACCGTTCGATGGCATCCCGTTGGGCGGCGGCCCCACCCGCCTGGTCGTCCGTGGACACCCGGACGTACCCAATCCCAAGCCCGGGCCGGGTTCGGCGTTTCCGGCCCCGTTTGGCGGTTCTTGCGGTGCTGGGGTTATCCATATGTTCAGTATTTTATACGGTTCGACCGAAACGTATAAACCCCTAAGTTGAGAATCTGGCTCGGTGCCCCCCCACTCACCCGGGAACTAGAACCCGGCGATGTTTGGGGTGCGGGTGGTCCACGACTCGTTTCCGCTCATAGGTTCAAGGCGACCAAGGCCAACATTGTCTCCAAGTTCAAGGCTGGGTAGCGTCCGCTGGTACTTGTCCGTCTCGGCGACAAGGTGAGGCGCATTCCGGGCATCCCTGGGGTGGTGCTTCGGGGTGTGTCGAATGAGCCCAGGGGGAATCGCGCCAGAAGCTCAGGCCAGGCAAATCATCGACGCTGCGTTCGAGGCAGCGCGATGAAGTTTGAGCCAATTCAAACTATCTGCGCTGCCTCGGGCGTGACTGTCCCGGCGTTTCCCTTCCTGGCCCCGGATGAGAATTTCTATGAGTGCCTTCTAATCCAGCCCAAAGGAACGATCTCCGCGAGTCCCAGTGGCATCGTCGATGCATCGCTACACGACAGACTGTACGCATTCCTGCGAGATGCGCAGCGAGAAAACGTCGATCTCGCTGTATGCCCCGAATACTGTTGCCCATGGTCCGCGCTACAGGACGCACTTACGCAAGGAGTTCTTCCCGCTACTGGTCGTCTGTGGGCGCTCGGAATGCAATCGCTCGACCTGGGACAGCTCTCCACGTTCAAGAGCAGCAACGCCACAGTCAAGATCCTCCACGAGCCTGAAGCTCTGGCGGGCAAGACAAGCGGTTTTCTCGATGCCGTCGCATACCTTTTTCGGGATGCCTCGAACGCGCTCGTCATTCTGTTCCAGTTCAAACAGGCACACATGAGTGTCCACCCCGCACTCGAACGAGATGCCCTAATACATGGAACGAGGGCCTACTACTTCGAGAACAACGGATCATCTATTCGCCTCGCGACGCTCGTGTGCTCCGACGCACTTGCGTTCGACCCGAACGCCGACCTGCCGGATTTCCCCGGAAGAAGCTACCTTCTGCTGCATCCGCAACTGAATCCTGGACCGCGTCATTCGGGCTTCAGCGACTACAGACGAACAGTCTTCGGAAGAAACACCTCCGAAGTCGAGATCATCACGTTGAACTGGGCAGAAGGAACCACCGTTTCCGTTCCCGGCGGTTCCCAACTGAACTTCGAGTTTCCACATTCGGCGCTCTACTCGAAGTCAAGGCAGCTCGACATTCGCGACACGGCCCTTCAGACCAACCACGATCACGGTGCCTTCTACTTCTACTGGGAGCAACCACATGCGCACGTTTTCGTCGCTCACGACGAGGAGCACTGCCTGCGCTTTCGTTCGACCAAGCCCTCACAGGTTGAGGGGCCACCGCCCTCCAGCGTTCGGTCCGGCCTCCAAGCATCTGAAACCCGGAGCTGGAATGGAACGGGTTGGCATAAGTCACAGCTCCAAGACGGCTGCTTCGATGCGCTCAAGCGAGCGCATCTCCATCAGGCGCATCCGTTTCCGTCGCTTCAGCCGCTGGATGTAGATCGCTTTGTCGCACTGTGTTGCGGAAGTGTGAAGGGCAAGGATTGGCACAAGCCCAACAAGCTTGGCTTGTGCAAACTGGGTGCGCAGGAGTCGCTACATCGAATTGGATTCTGCAGGTGCGGCGATTCGAGACGGGAAGCGGCCTCCCGCCTGTCGAAGGTCTTTCAGCTCGTTGACATCTTCTCAGCATCAAATCCGAAGCCAGGGTCTTACAGCTCTCTGCTCGCTGGCTCTGGCCTCCACAGCGACCCACAGCATCCCTGCTGCAACATCTATTGCAACAACGAGGCCGTGGGCACCGGGGCCTATGTCGGCGACGATGTCGGCGGCGTCCTCGCCGCCGAAGCTAGAGACTGGCTCCGAACCATCTTTCCGATCCCCGGCAACTGGCCTATCTTCGTCTGGTACACGGAGGGACCGAACCGGAAGCACCTTTCCACCGAGAACGAAACAAGCATAACGGAAGCGGCTCCGAGTGGCCCCTCCATCACTGAGTAAGCATCATGGACACGAACCAGATCGAGAAGACCCTGCATGATGCCTTCCTCAACGTCACGCGGCCCTATGAGCAGGTCATCCGCTGTGAAAGGCAACACGCAAAGCAGCCGTTTTCGATCTACTACTTCGACTTCTCGAAGAAGCTCCTCGAACCCAAGTTCAGCCTTTCTGAGTATCAGCAGGCGCACCTAGCGCATGATTACTACCGAAACCGTGGGCCTCTTCAGTGGAGTTTCTACCTCGTATTCATCCTGGACCGCGACGACGTGGTTGCCCCTGTGCCAGCTTCGTTGCGACGCGAGATTCTCGAAGACACGTCCTTTGCCCGCAAGCACATCGTCGCCGAGGGGCGTCTCTCGCGATTTGTCGAGTTCTCCCAGAACCCCATCCCTCCGATTGCAGCGCCGGTCGATGACATCGTATCCGTTTGGACGGCAAGGCTAGACGAGGCCGACCTATCGGACATCTACACGACTGCGCCACGGACGCAGGTTCACTCACGAATTGATTCGGGCAAGCCGCTGGCTGACGCTCCGGCTAGTGCCTCCGTTGGTCCCTCTGGAACGAAGCTGGCGCGATTTGATCGGGTGGTGACCACCTCTTATCGGAAGGCTCGCGACGACACCTACGACCTGAAGAAGGTAAACTTACTCGTGGGCCCGAACGGTGCGGGCAAGACTTCCTTCCTTGAAGCCATAGAACTCGCCCTCTGCGGCCAAACAAAACGCAGTGGTGCGGAGGATGGCCCGAAGGTCGATCTGGTATCGGCAGATGGACAAAAGATTACGTACGATGGCTCGACGAATCTTCGAGAAAGCCAGGCACGAGCCAAAGCTCTGTACGGCATCTCGGCGGGCCGAGGCCGCAACCCAATGCCAGAGGCGTTTTCTCGCTTCAACTTTTTCTCAGCAGACGCCGCGTACGATCTAGCCCACAAAGATTCCGCGCAGGACATCAAGGATGCTTTTGTCAAGCTGGCCCTGGGTGACGAGGCAGACCGAATCAGCCGACGCATTTCCAAGTTTCATGAAGAGTTACAATCTCGATGTCGCCAGGCAGAAAATGAGATTGAGGAGGCAAGAGAGACAAAGACGACTCTCAGTGACGAGATCGTTCAACTCGCGAGCGAAGTCGAATCCAAGATCCCGACACCCTCAGCGAGTCTCCAACGACTGGATGCTCTTGGGCTTCGACTCCAGGCAAGCGAGTCCACACAGGACCAGCACGCTCGCATCCAGGCCATCTTGAACCAGGTCAAGTCCATCACGCGGGAAGTGACCTGGATCGACAACCTGACGACGATGGCAATTAGGGAGGAGAAAGCCGCTCTGCTAGAAACCAAGAGCAAGGTAGATGACCTCAAAGCACGACAGTCACAGCTTTTGGAGTCGGTGCCAGATACTGCGAAGCGCCTGAGCGAGCTGGATGAAGCCCTGGGTCTTCTTACGAACGCGACTAAACTCCAGACCATCCAGAACCTGAAACTCCTCGATGAGCTGGAGCCGGAGCGAGCAAATCTGCGACGGCAGTTGGCTACGTTCGAGGCCGTACCCCGGCTTGAAGAGAAAGCACAGGACCTGCGGACTATCGCCGAAGCGAGCGAAATGTTCCGCAAGGCATCACAGAGTACCGTCGCGATTGCGCTCGAAGCTGCCCAAGCCGACTCCAAAGCGTTGGCTGATCGGGAACAGGTGGTAGGAGAGGCGCGGAGCCTCCTGGCAACACTGCGCAGCGTTGGCAGCAAATACATACAGGTCACAGGTGACGACAGTAGCTGCCCACTGTGCGGCAAAGCCCATGAGTCGGGTGAATTGGAGCTTGTTCTGCAGAAGGAGTTGGATGCATCCGACACCACGTTGGAAGGGCTACGGCAAACAGCGGACGGCTCGCGCGCTCGGCATGACCTGCTGCATAGATGCCTAGAGCTGAAAACGAGCTTGGAGGCCATCGAATCGACACTCCAGATCGCGGATGCACCTACCTCCCACCTGAATGACGTGAGTGATTGGCTGGAGGCAGTTGGTCAGCGAGCTGCCCAACTAGAGCAGCGGATCTCGGCCCTGGACACTCTTGAGGCCGCACTCAAAACACAAGGATTCAGCCCAAAGCAGGCGCAGGCAATCATTGCTTCCCTCGCGGCGCAGTCGCAGATTGATCTCATTCAGACTACTTCCGAAGCACTCGATTCGGAGCGCGAAAGCAAAGAGTCTGAGAAGCAGGCGATCATCGCTGCGAAGGCAGAACACGAGGCGGAGATCGAGCGATTCAGTTCAGATCTGCGCAAGACACTGTCCTCCGCCCTTGAAGGTTTGCACGAGACAGAACACATGCTCACGGTGCTTGGGCAACGGGTCCGCGCCATCAGCGGGGCGGCAGAGGCGGTGGATGCTTTGGCCTCCGTCGTCTCCTTGGAAGCCACCGCCAACATCTTCAAGCTCGAAAGTGCTCTCGAGCGAACGTCGGAAGAACTGGCAAATCCTCGCCCTAGAGACAAAGCTGGCACATAGCTCTACCTTGCTCGTCCAGAAGAAGAAGACTCTGACCGAGGTCACGAACAACTTGCAGGCTTTGGAGGACCGGCTAGAGCGAAGAGTCCGAGCCCAGGCGGTAGTCTCCATGCTGGTCGAGTCACACGGCATGGAGGCGCACCTCGGCACGTTCCTGCAAGCCTACGAGAGTGCCATCCTCGATGTATTTGAGCGCATCCATTCCCCGAAGGAGTTCACGGGACTGTCACTAGGGACGGCAGGCAACGACCAAGAGATCGTTCTTGAAAGGGACGATGGGACAACTGCCAAGCTTAGTCAGATTAGTACAGGCCAGCGCAGTGCATTGGCGCTTTCAATCTTTCTTGCCCTCAATCGCTCCGCCAAGGACTGCCTCGATCTCATTCTGATCGACGATCCCATTGCCCACATCGACGACCTCAATGGTCTTGCGTTTATTGATTATCTCAGGAACGCGGCATTGGCCGAGACGCAGGTATTCATCGCCACAGCCAACACAAAGCTTCGGAAGCTCCTCGAGATGAAGTTTGGATTCCTCACCCAAGACGACCTCCAGGTGCTCGAGTTTCCTGACGCCACAGCTCGGACCCGAGCGCCCCAGGGAACCTAAGGCAATCCGGGGCCAATTTGGGGCCAATGGCGGTCAATTTCGGCAAGTTCTTCAAGGTTGCCAAGGAAGCACCGTCGCGTAACCATGCGATTTGAAAGGAGCGCAAGCCGGGCAAGGACGAATATCGCGAATGGCATTCAAGAGGTCGTCGGTCCGATCCCGATTGGCTCCATAAAATAGAATCAAACACTTAGGGCGGCTTCGAGCCGCCTTTGTTTTTGGATCTGTAGCCTAACTGTAGGAGTTAAGGTATTGAGGATGTTCGTTGGAGCCGGACGATGCCACAGAAGATCGACATCGAAGGGCTTACGCCCGATGAGATCCTGGCCCTCCCGGACGAGGAAGTAGACGCCCTCATACTCTGCGATCAGCCGGTCATCTTCCGGGCAGGAACCGCCGAGCTTCTCGGCCAGTTTCGCCTCGAAGGCAACCGACTCGTAATGGAGTTGGCACAGGTCGAGAATGGCGGCGAAGGCGTTCTACCCACGCTCTGGGTCTTGGCCAAACGCTACGCCCGGCAGCGCGGTCTCGACCAGGTCGAATGGATCGTCCACGCCGTTTCTTGTGCCAAACCCAATCCTAAGCTCCGTCGGGTACTCGAACGAAAGGGCTTTGTCGTCGAAACGGTGGGCACCGTTGGCGAGGCGTATCACCTCGTCGAGCAGGTCTCGTGATGTCGGTTCGAGAGTTCACCGTTGATCTCGACCGCTCGCCAGAGGACAGGTGGGCATTCCTCGGTTCTGAGGCAGATTCCTGCCGAAGGATGCTCAAAGCGTATGTGGACGACTTGGGCGGCCTGGATCAATTTGGTTCGATCCTCGAAGAGTATGCAGACGCCCACGTGCCGCCTGTCTATCTTGCCGAGATGGAGGGAATCGCGGGCCTGCTGAAGGTTCCTCGCTCTGAGGTACTTCTGGCAAACCTGTACTATGACGCCATGATCTTCGTGCTCGGGTGTACCGCTTTTGCCATCGACACCGAAAACGGTCCGCTCCACGCTCGAAACCTCGACTGGTGGAGCCCCGGCACTGCCCTTTCGGATCAGACACTGATCTACCGGTTTGTGAGGAACGGGACACACCGTTTCTCGACCATCTCATGGCCGGGTTTTATGGGTGCCCTCTCCGGAATCGCGCCGGGCCGGTTTACTGTCACCTTGAACGCCGTCTTGAGCGACGAAAGGCCACCGTTGGCATTGGCCGTGACTCTGCTCCTTCGGCAGGTCCTGGAACGCGCCGAAACCTACGACGAGGCCGTCCGATTGCTCGCGGAAACCACCGTTGTCTCAAGTTCGCTCCTGTTGGTGTCGGGAACACAGCCGGGCGAGATGTGCGTCATCGAACGAACGCCCACCCGCCATCGTATCCGCGAGCCCAAGGATGGTTTCGTCGTCGTCACAAACGACTATCGACTCATCGATCCAGACAAGCCCGCGATCAACGTAAACGAACTCCAAGAGACATCCTGCGGCAGGTTTGACCGTGCATCTTCGCTAGTCGCGAGCACCAATCCCTCGTCCGTCAAAGAAGCCATCACGATTCTAAGAGACGAAGCGGTACGGATGAAAATTACCGCCCAGCACATGGTCTTCCGTGCGAACGACGGGTTGACCTACGTCGAAACACCTTCCCAGGAACCAACCAGGTAGGCAGATGCGATCCGAAGTCACAACCCTGATGAGCCCGAAGGACGAGGAGAACTTCCTCGAGTTTGTTTTTCAGAACCCGGACGTTTACTTGATACCAAAGGTCCGCAATCCCACACCTAAAGTGCGGGGCTTGAGATCCCTCGAGGGTGTCGCAAGCACCCACTGTATGCTCTGGAACAAGGAAATTCTCTCCAATCCTGAGGTCGAGTACATTTCAAGCTGCAATGACTACTATCTCCGTTCAGATGAAAGTCTGATTCAGTTTTTGCGTTCACCGATCAAAGACCGACGGATCACGAACGGGCGGATCGCCCTCGCTACGGGCTGGAAAGGAGCGCCAGACACAGATCCAAACACGGCCCCTAGGGTGACTGCCTGGTACAAGTCCCTGAGAAAGTGGATTCAATCCAACTTCTTGAACTCCTTCGTCTATGCCTCCGACTTCGTCCGAGAAGTAGGCTCCATGGAAAACCGAGTATGGGTAGGCAGAGATGCCGTGCAGCTCTCCAAAAAGGGTTGGGCGCTGAAACACGTGGGACCACCGGAGTTTTCGCTTAGATACTACAGGCCAGAAGATCGCGAAGAAGTCGCGGCACGCTATCGGGCACCTCGACGATTGCTCGTTACGGGCCGAGTCCAGGCGCTTGGCGCGACAACGAGCAAAATGATGAACAAACGCTCCTACGACTTACACCTGGATTTCGCCGTTGGTGGTGACCTTCCCTTCTCACGCTTCGAGGGCGTCTTTATGGCCTCGCGCCCGGAGCCGAAAGTTGGCGATGAGGTGGCTTGCACCTTTTCCGAAAACATCTTCGGGCGAGTCCCTGAGCCCTGGGAACCCTCGGAGATAAAGAAACTATTGCCGAAGAGTCGCGAAAAAACGCTCAACAGTCTCCAGAAACGGTGGCTCGCTTGAATCGATACGCCAACTTCCAAAAAGAAGCTGGCTAGGTGCCCAGGAACGCGTCAAGTTTTTCGGCAGCTTCCCGCTGCATCGAAGGGAGCACGTGCGAATACGTGTCGAGCGCGATCCTTACGTTGGAATGCCCCAGCCGTTCCTGAACGACTTTACGGTGAACACCGAGACTCAATAACAATGTCGCCGCCGCGTGGCGCAAGGTAAGTGTCCGACCTAGCCCATCCTGATGCGAAGCAACAAAATGCTCAGGCAAGTAGATTCCCCCCGTCGCCCTCGAATGGTGGCCTCCCCGTAGGTACATGAGGTTCACGCCCCAAAGCTTCGCGGTTTCAAATATCGTGTAGTAGACCGAGGCTACTTGAGTGCCCGCGCGTGACTTAGAGCCGTAGTGATTTTTTCGGCCAACGACAGGTCCAAGGCCATTGTGCCCATATCGGATTTAGAGCACGTGTCACGTACCCGTGGCACCCAATGTTCGGCAATGAAGTTGACGTTGCCTACGAGGAGGTACGGCGAGGAGAGAGAGTTTACGTCTGCTTCCTTCCAGACGACTCTGGAGTGGTGATTCCGCGCTGGATGTTCGAGGTAGCGACCTGCGAGGGGATGAAGCTAGGGAGGCGCCAGGCCTCGCTGGTCGCGTTGCTGGAGCTAGAGAAGCTGGTGTCGGCCGTAAGACTCGATCCGGGAACGGCAGGGAGCAAGAATCCACCGAAGGAGGACTCCAATGCCGAATCAACCCACCGCGAATCATGCGGGGAACAAAGTAACACAGCTTCCGCTGTTCAACACCACGATCCCTATCGAAAATCTGGATTTCGCATACCAAAAGATGACGGTCGAAGTTCTGGCGAGGCTCTTGCTGGAGGCCAGCGGATTCAAAGTAAGAGCGGAGGTGCGCAATGAAGCCTCGTGAACTTCCCTCGGATGTCGTTCGACGTCGAGCAATCGTCTATGTGCGGCAATCAACCAGTATTCAGGTCAGCGAAAATCTCGAGAGCCAACGTAGGCAGTACGAGCTGGTCGACTTGGCAAAAAGCTATGGTTTTAAGGACGTTGCTGTCATCGATGCCGATCTCGGTGTCTCTGCCAGCGGCACCGTAGAGCGCCCTGGTTTTCGAAATTTGGTGGGCCAAATTTGCGAAGGCATCGTCGGCGCAGTGTTCTGCCTCGAAGCTTCGCGTTTGGCTCGCAATGGACGCGATTGGCATCACTTGATGGAACTATGTGCGCTCGTTGATGCCCGCGTCATCGATGCCGACGGGGTTTATAATCCAAAGATGCCCAACGATCGGCTGCTCCTCGGACTGAAAGGAACGATGAGTGAGTTCGAACTCACGGTGCTCCGACGTCGGCTTCTTGATGCTGCGAGGGCCAAGGCTCGACGCGGTGAACTGCGAATGCCTGTTCCTGTTGGGTATCTTTGGCCGCGAGACACTGGTCTGGTTATGGATCCGGATCAAAGAGTGCAGGAGGTCATTCGAACCGTTTTCCGACTGTTTGAGCGTCACGGTAGTGCGCGACAAGTCTTGCTCCACATGCGCAAGGAGGGGATCGTGTTTCCTCGCCCCGCAGACGCAAAGCAACTCACTCGTTTGACGTGGCGCGCTCCGTGCTACCGCAACGTAATCTCGGTGCTCCAGAATCCGTTCTATGCTGGCGCGTATGCGTACGGAAAATCTCAGGTGCAGACCAGAATCGTGGATGGGCAGGTCCGAAAGTCATACGGACGGGCCCGCTCCCGTGAAGACTGGATCATTATTCGGGACCACCACGAAGGCTACGTTTCCTGGGAGCAGCATGAAGGAATTCAGAAGAGGCTATCTCAGAACAGTTTTTCGAAGTCTTCCGGTGCCGCAAAATCCGCCCGTGGCGGGTTGGCACTTATGGCCGGTCTCCTTCGCTGCCGCCGCTGCGGTCGCATGCTCCAGGTCTCCTACGGAGGCAGAGGCATCCCCAAGCCCCGCTACTCATGCCGGCGTGGAAACGAAATGCAGGGACTTAAGCCGTGCATTACATTTGGGGCCAGTCGCCCGGATCTCGCAGTGGGATCTGAGATCCTTGCCGTGGTCCAGCCACTCGCGATAGAAGCGGCCATCATGGCCGAGCAGAATGCGGAGCTCCAAATCCAAGAGAGGCATCGAGCATATGAGCTGGAACGCCAGCAAGCAGAATACGAAGAGAGACTCGCCGCGCGTCGTTATCAATCCGTAGATCCAGACAATCGACTTGTCGCATCCGAGCTTGAGGCGCGATGGAATACGGCGATCGAAAAACTGCGTTCGTGCGAGGCAAAGATCACCGAGAAGCGGTCTCAAACGATAGTGCCACCAAAACGCGAGGAACTCCTAAAGCTCGCCGATGAGCTTCAAAAAGTGTGGACCGCACCAACTACGGAGCAGCGCACTAAACAGAGACTTATACGAACGCTCATCGAAGAGATCTTAGTAGACGTCGATGACTCCACAAGGGAGATTGTCCTTGTTATTCACTGGCGTGGCGGAAGGCATTCGGAGCTTCGTGTCCGTAAACCGAAACCGGGAGAGCACACCATGCGAAATTCTCCTGAAGTGGAGGAAACCATTCGGCAGATGGGCACCCGGTGGTCCGATGATCATATCGCAGCCACACTGAACCGAATGGGGACGAAGACTCCGTACGGCCACACCTGGAACGCACGAAGGGTATCTCAATTCCGTCGCAGCAAAGGCATTCCAGGATACGAATCCGCCATCAAGGACGGAAAATGCCTCACGATGTCAGAAACTGCTGAGAAACTAGGGGTCAGTGCCCATGCGGTCAGAAAGCTTATTCAGGAGAAAATTCTCCCCGCAAAGCAACACGTCTTCGATGCTCCCTGGCAGATACAGGCAACTGATCTTGAAAAACCCGAGGTACAAGAGGCCCTCAAGAACCGGCAAAGGCGCGCAGGGCGCCCGTGTCGAATTTCCCGTGACGATCGAACTTTAGAGATTCCAGGTATTTAAGGAGGTACCGCATAATGAAACCAAAACGGCGGGCACTCGAAGCCCGCGTTCGGTGGGTTATTGTCTAGCCATACATGAGGGTTGTCGACAGATCGGGTGAGACGGTCCCACATGTAAAGGGTGTGGATCAGGTTTATACCGGTTTGTTATAATTCGTCTTATTTGACGAGTTATGTCCATATTTGGCTCTTGACTCGTCGTTTTCGACGATTTATAGGAAATAGGCTTCAACCCTTAATTCGTCATAGTTGACGAGAAACAGTTCGTCCGTACCATTGAGAAACAGCCATGGCGGTCACCCAAGCAACAACCGACCAAGCCGTTCTCGAGGAGTTTGGCGTTCGTCTGTCGCGCCGACGTGTTGCGCTTGGGCTAACGCAGACCGACTTGGCTCGGAAAGCTGGCGTCAGCAAACGGACCCTAGAACGTCTCGAAGCGGGTCACTCCTGCCATCTAACAAGTGTGGTCCGCATTCTCCGAGTTCTAGATCTGCTCGACGTATTCTTGTCGATTCTCCCAGACACCGGCCCTAGCCCTATGGAGCTCCTGAAAACGCGGGGCCGACGAAGGCAAAGGGCATCGAAGAAACGCGACCAGCAGCATAGAAGTTGGTCATGGTCTGAGGATGACTCATGACCACGGTGGCAGAGGTTCTACTTTGGGGCAGCTCAATAGGAGCCGTCGCACTCAAAGATGGCGAGCAAATCGCCGAGTTCGAATACGACCCGGCATTCGCCCAAAGCGGCATAGAAGTCGCCCCCCTCATGATGCCACTCGCAGCAGCCCAAACCTATCGCTTTCCGCAATTGCGGCCCGAAACATTTCACGGGCTACCCGGGATGCTGGCCGACTCTTTGCCCGACCGATTCGGTAACGCGCTTATCGACGCATGGCTCGCTACGCTGGGCCGCACCGGGGAGGCTTTCAACGCAGTCGAGAGATTGTGCTACACAGGCGCTCGCGGAATGGGGGCGCTGGAGTTTGTCCCGGCCATCGGGCCAAAGCAGCAGCACGCAAAGAAGATCGAAGTGGACAAGCTGGTGGAGCTTGCGTCGGAAGTTCTCACCAGCCGAAACCAACTGGAGAGCTCATTTGGATCTGATACGAAGCAAGAAGCCCTCAAGGACATTCTTCGCGTGGGGACATCTGCAGGAGGTGCTCGCGCGAAGGCGGTAATCGCGTGGAACCGAGAAACCGACGAAGTCCGTTCAGGCCAGGTGGATGCGGGTCCGGGATTCGAGTATTGGCTTTTGAAGTTCGACGGCGTTGCGAACAACAAAGACAAGGAACTCGCAGACCCAGAAGGCTACGGCGCAATCGAATACGCCTACCACCTGATGGCGGTCGATGCGGGCGTCGAAATGGCAGAGTGCCGACTCCTGGAGGAAGGCGGAAGGCGTCACTTCATGACCCGCCGATTCGACCGGAATGCCACCGGGCGCAAACTTCACATGCAATCTCTGTGTGCGATGGCCCACTATGACTTCAATCAAGCGGGAGCGTACTCATATGAGCAAGCCCTCCAGGTCATGAGTACGTTAGGTCTGCCCCGCTCTAGCCTTGAACAGCAGTTCCGACGAATGGTGTTCAACATCGTAGCGCGAAACCAGGATGACCACGTGAAAAACATCGCGTTTGTGATGAACAAGAGTGGCGAGTGGTCTCTCTCTCCAGCTTTTGACGTAACCTATGCCTATAACCCCGGTGGCATCTGGACCGCCAACCACCAGATGACCTTGAACGGAAAACGTGATGGCTTTGAGATAAGTGACTTCGAAGCCTGCGCAAAACTGATTACGATGAAACGTGGGCGACACAAAGAAATTATCGAGGAGGTACAGAAGACCGTTTCTACCTGGCCAGATTATGCTGCGAAGGTCGGCATCGCGGCCAACCAAAGCGATGGGATTGCGAATGCAATTCGGACCGTTCCCCTTAGGTAAATCACGCAATCCTCATCTTCACGAATGCCATGACCGCCCCAACGTCATAGAAAGATTCTTGTTCCCGATCACAGAGTCGGTCACTCTCGACTCTTCGGAATTTCTTGTCGACCCAAGAACTGAGCTTGGAAAGATGGTCAACCCCAAGCTCCAAACGATCGACGAGCTGGCCGAGACCCCTTCTTTTGGGTGAGCCCGGGAGTGGCAAGACGACGGCCGGCGCCTGATCGCACGACAAAGAAGCAGCGGATCACCGGGACCCGTCTGCACGCTGAGCTTGTCAAAGAGGGTTTTGTTGTCGGCGCCAACACCATTCGCCGTCACCTCAAGGCGCTTAAACTTTCGAAGCAGGAGGTTTACGTTCCTGTGGAGTACGAGTAAGTTACCCGTCGAGGGTTCAGGGATGCGGACAACCCGCTCGTCCCATTGAACACCTAAGCTTTCACCCGTGCGACCGGCAGGAACCTCGTAGAATGAAACGTCGACCTCAATCCGGCCATGGTCATCGACGACAACGACTAGATCGTGGCTGAAACCGTCCCTCCCGACGTGAGCCCAAAATCGCGTTTGACAGCCCAGGCGGTAGCAAAGGAGCCGTAAGTCCTGCGTGCCAGCTCGGCGGAGGACAGGCTTGAATCCTGTATCAACTCGGACCACATGTCCGCTCGATAGGAGGGGCCGATGGTGAGCCTACATCGATAGGCCGCGTGACGTTCGGCAAGTTCGGAGGGCGATAGAACATCGGACGGGCGATTTCGCAACGTGTTGGCGGCAATACGCATTGGGCCGCCACGAAACCGAATATCCTCCCCGTGACGTTTGACCTGGAAGTCCGTGCCAGTTCGCAACAGATCTATGCGGTGCCCCTGATAAAAACCTCTAAGCTTCGAAAACCGTCGTTCCTTTACTAACCAGCCCCCTACCGCAGCCCAAAAGCAGCGTACTCGGGACGACTTCTGAGCGTCTACGAGTCTCGCCAGTCGGGAAGCGTTGATCCAGGGATGGTGAATCTCAAGCCATGTCACGAGAACGGCTAGAGTCCGCAAATCATCGTTTTCAACACCAGCAACGGATGCGGCTAGCAGGGTATCCTCAATGTTGGCGTTCGGATCTGGGTCAGCGGAAAGATTCATTCCGACACCCACCATTTTCCGGGTCAACGACTCCGCCTCGGCCAGAGCCTCTGGGACTACGATGCGGCTAAAGCCCACGACCGAGTCTCCTTTTCAAATCCTCCAGGGTACCTTGAACGTGATCCGGCCACCCTGGGTTGGTGTCCTGTTCCGAAAGCCAAGGTTCGATCTCATCGAGTTCAGCTGCCGTGGGATTCAGAGCAAGGCAGTCTGGAAGATCGAGAGCACGGTCGCACAGTGCAAATAGCTTACTCCGCAAGAGATCCAGACGGCCAAGGCAGCGAAGCGTGATCGATTGCCCCTTGAAGATGACTTCGGTCTGTTCTTGCCAACCTTCCGGTAAGACATCGATCAATGAAGAGGGGCCGTCGTTGAGCCAGTCCTCGCGCAGGACCGCCGCCTCTGCCGTGACTTCGGATGCGAATTCGCGCGCCGCATCCAAGACCTCCTGAGGCACCTGCGGATGGAGAACATCACAGTCTCGAGTTTCGCGTGTAGTGATGCCCAAAAGACCGAGCGCTGTTCCTCCGATCACAACGGCTTCGAACGAAAGACCCCGCTCATGGAGGTACTGGTCAAAACGGCCTATGGTCTCCTTTGGCCTCATGGTATCATTTTAACCGATACCAATTGTTTGATAACCCCGTAAAACCCTATACTCTGTACCTTGGGATCTGCCCCCGAGGATACGAAAGCGCGGCCGCCGTACCGGCTCCCGCGCACTTCCAGAGACAAGGCCTCGGCGCAACCCAACTACACCGGCGACCTCGTCCACGTAGGGTTGCTGGACCTTCGCGCTCCTAACCGATGACCTCAAGCACAAAGTTTGCAGGCTCGCCAATTTTGCGGACGCGCCCACGCAGCTCATCGCTGAGTTCGCCTTCGGCCTTATTGCCCCTGAAACGCCGCCTCCAGGGCAGCGATATCAATCTTCTTCATCTTGAGCATGGCCTCGGTGGCCCGAGCCGCAGCTTCGCGATCTTCGCTGCCCAGCAATCGGGGAAGAGCTTCGGGCACGATCTGCCAAGACACACCAAAGCGATCGGTGAGCCAACCACACATGCTCTCTTCGCCACCATTCGCCACAAGGGCATTCCAGAGCCAATCGGTCTCTGCTTGGTCCGCCGTGCGTACCGCAATCGAAGCCGCAGGAGAGAGCTTGTACCGGGGGCCGCCGTTGAGGAACATATACGGCGTGCCCGCAAGCGACAGCTCGACAATAAGCGCCGGTTTGTCGGGGGCCTGACGCGCCACCGTCGTCACGGAGCTATCGGGCAGGAGCGACACGTAGAACTCCGCCGCAGCCTCTCCGTTGCCATCGAACCAAAAACAGGTTTTTACCTTTCGTGTACTACTCATTCGATTTAAGCCTCCTTAGCTTCAACATCTGACCGAAGTCGTTCTTCTTGATGGCAGAGTTTAGACGTCATCTTTTTACCGAAGTCTTCCATATCGAACAGCGGGCGAATCTCGATGATCGAAAGTGGGAAAGCCACGCACCAGGAAACATCCCAACCAGGACTGAGAAGCCGGTGGCACCAAAGAGGCGTGGCAGGCCAAAACTTGCCGGAAGGCAGCTCACCATGATACAAAGTGAATGTCTAAATACTTAATGACAGTCAATAAGTATCATGTCTGACAGTGAAAACAAAACGAAACAGCTCCTGCGGCTGGCCGAGGCGGGCCCGCTTCGAGCACGAGACCTCGAGAAGGCCCAGATCCCCCGAGCCTACCTCCGACGACTATGTGATCGTGGCGTCCTCGAGCAAGTCGATCGAGGACTCTATCGACTGGCGGACGCGCCGGTCACCGAATTTCATTCCCTGGCCGAAGTGGCCAAACGAGTACCGGGCGCGATCGTATGCCTCCTCAGTGCCCTCCAGGTGCACGAGCTGACCACAGAGGTACCCTACGCTGTGTGGATTCTCATTGATCGGCATGCCCGAACGCCCAAGATTTCTTACCCGGCGATCGAAGTGGTCCGAGCCAGCGGCCGAGCTCGTAACCATGGCATCGAGCACCGAAAAATCGAAGGCGCGGATATCAAACTCACCACACCCGCTAAAACGGTTGCCGACTGTTTTCGCTACCGGCGACACGTTGGACTTGAGGTTGCTCTTTCTGCCCTCCGAGACTATCTCCGTAAATATCGTGGCGGTGCTGACGCCCTGGTCGATGCCGCCCGGGCAGATCGCGTATACGCCCTCATGAAGCCCTATGTGGAGGCACTCGCGTGAAAAAGACACCAAGTCACATCGCCGCATCCGTGCGCGCGCGCCTCCTCAACATCGCCAAAGCGCGAGGCGATGATTTCCAGTTTCTGCTCACGCAATATGCGAATGAGCGAATTCTCTACCGACTCACGCACTCGGTCCACGGTACTCAGTTTGTACTCAAGGGCGCCGCCCTCTTTACGATTTGGACCGGGAAGCCACACCGCGCAACCCGTGACGTTGACCTGCTCGGAATTGGTGACCCCAGCGCCGAGCGTATCCACAGTGTCTTCGATGATGTGCTCGCCGTGAATGTTGACGATGATGGCGTCACCTTCGATCAAAACTCTCTTGAGGTCCGTTCGATTCGTGAAGACCAAATCTATGGCGGCATACGAGCCACCGCCGTTGCCCACATTGCATCGGCCAAGGTGCGACTCCAGATCGACGTGGGTTTTGGTGATGCCATCACACCCGAAGCAAAAGAGATCGACTTTCCGGCCCTCCTCGATTTCCCCGGCCCCAGAATGCGTGCCTATCCACCCGAAACCGTGGTCGCGGAAAAAATAGAGGCCATGGTCCAGCTCGGACTCAACAACAGTCGGATGAAAGACTTCTACGATCTGAAGGCATTGTCGCGAATGTTCGAGTTTGACGGTGAAGTTCTGGTACGCGCCGTTCGCGCCACGTTTGAGCGCCGTGGGACCCCTCTTCCGACCAGTCTCCCCGTAGCCCTCACGCCGACGTTCTTCGAGGACGCAACGAAGAAGGGCCAATGGACCGCCTTCATCCGTAAGTCTGGAGTCCAAGACGCTGAGGACCTTAGAAAGACCGCAGCCACCATCGCTTCATTCATCGCGATGCCACTTGAAACCGCAGCGACCGACGGTCGTTTTCTCTCTCGGTGGAGACCTAGGGCATCGTGGGCGCCAACCTGACATGAGCGGGGAGGATCGCATTTTGGGGTGCCTGTTGGGGGGCGCAATAGGCGATGCCCTGGGGTACGCGGTCGAAGGCCAACCAGGTGTTGCATTCCGCGAACCCGACGCCTTTTCTGTCTCCGACGATACCGAGCTCACCCTGGCGACTTGTGAGGCCCTTGGCCGGGCGGGACGCGTCATCCCGGAGGAGATCGGAATCAGCTTCCGAGAGTGGTTTAGGGCGGGTCGAGTCACGGGCGTAGGCGCCAGCACACTGAAGGCGCTGCGCGATCTCTCGGCCGGAGTACACTGGGCACTGGCAGGCCGCAAAGGTGACCGCGCCGCCGGAAACGGGGCAGCCATGCGCATTGCGCCAATAGCCCTCATTGTGGACCCGCTGGAGCCGGCCAATCGCCGGCTCATTCGTGACGTATCACGGATCACGCACGACAACGACGAAGCGTATGCAGGCGCGCTGGCCATCGCAATCGCCGTTCATGACCGGGCAGTGTTCGATGATAACTTGCTGACGCGCTTGGCCAAAGAACTTCCCGACACCCGGGTTCGCGACGGCATCCTTAAGGTCGCCAAGTTCAAGCAGCTTTCTCTTCAGGAGGTTGCTTCCCTGCACGGGAATTCGGGCTACGTCGCTGAATCCGTTCCGTTCGCGCTTTGTGCCGCCCAGCGTCCCGGGAGCTTCGAGGCCGTGGTGAAAGAAATCGTCTCCTCGGGGGGTGACACAGATACCAACGCGTCCATGTTTGGCCAAATCGTTGGAGCGCGACGGGGTCTCAAGGGCCTCCCGGAACGTTGGTTGGTCAAGCTGCCCGAGTTCGTTCGACAAAAAGCGGGTCGTTTTGCCGCTCAATTTCGATAGGGCCTTCACGGATCAACGTTTCGCTTCGCTCCGGATGAGCGCAAGGGCACTATGAACGGCCTTACTGACCCCGCATCGGTTTCATCTTGATTCGCCCTAGATGCCACAGTATCCGTGCGGTCTGAACGTCGACAGCCGACGTCGTTGCAAAGGAAGTGAGCCGAGGGACCCATCTGTGCATCGACCCTGGAAGCCGGAACGCATCGTCACCGCCGAAGAGGCCGCCCAATGGATCGCCGCGCAGTTTTTGGAGCTCAAACCGGTCTCGGTGCGCGCGTTTTCGAGCGGCTGGGATAACACGGCCTACTTGGTCAACGACGGGCTTGTTTTTCGCTTTCCCCGCCGCCAGGTGGCGGTGCAGCTCCTCGAAACGGAATGCCACGTTCTTCCGCAGATTGCGGCGCATCTTCCCTTGTCGGTGCCTCAACCGAGGTGGGTCGGGGCGCCCACAAAGACCTATCCTTGCCCTTTCGCTGGCTATCCGCTGCTCCCGGGCACGACCGCGTGCCGCGCCAAGCTGAGCGAGGCGCAGCACATCGAGTGCGCAAGACCCCTCGGCGCTTTTCTTTCGGCTCTTCATGGGCTTCGTGTGGATGACGAGCGCATCCCTTTGGACGACTGGGACCGACTCAATATGGCCAAGCGGATCCCGGAATGCCGTCGGCAACTTGAAAACCTCGAACAAAACGGTGTGATTTCGAGTCCACGGCCTTGGATCCATCGGCTCGAAACCACCGAGGCGCCCGCTGTCACCGACCAGCCGAAACTGGTTCACGGCGACCTATACGCCCGCCATATTCTCGTTGACGAAGGCCTAAGGCCAACCGGTGTGATTGACTGGGGCGACGTCCATGTTGGGGATCCCAGTCTTGATCTCGCGCTGGCGTTTACCTTCCTTCCGCCGGAGGGTCGCGACACCTTTTGGCAGGCCTATGGTCCCATTTCGGAGCCCCGCTTTCGGCTGGCGCGATTGCGGGCCATCATTCATGCAGTCGCAAGCACGGCGTACGCGTACGACATTCAAGACGAAGCGCTGTTCACCGAAGGCCGTAAAGCCATGGACCGGGCACTCCGTTGAGCCTCGAGATAAAGAGGCCTTGGCCTACGCCATAGATCGGCACTGGGGTTGAGCCTCGAGATGAAGAGGCCTTGGCCTATGCCATCGCAAGTACGGCGCGAAAACGAACGGTGTTTTCCATCACGCTGGCGAAGGCCTGGTTGGCTTGTTCGAGCGGAAAAGTTTCGATTTGAGGCCGAACGTCGGCAAGGGCGCTGAACTTCATGGCGTCCTCACTGTCGACTGCGCTTCCACTGGGCCAGCCATGGACCATCTTGCCCGAGAGCATACTGAAAGCGCTCACTTTGAAAGGTTCGTGGGCAGCGGCTACGAGCATCATCTTTCCCCGATTCGACAAGCCGTCGATGACGCTTTCTATGGCTTGGGCACTCGGGGCGGTGGCCAAAATGACATCCGCGCCGCCACGCATCACACTTGTGGCAATGGCCACCGTGCCACCCGACCCCGACCCGATCGCCCACCGCGAACTGCCCCGTACCCTCGCCTAGCTTCTCGACTTGGCCTGCGACTTCGTGCCCCGGAACCCGCGGCAGCTCCAAACCCGGGTACGCACCAAACTTCACAAACGCGTCGCTGTGACAGACGCCACAGGCTTCGACCTTGACCCGCACCTCACCGGGACCCGGCTCGGGGACGGGACGTTCCTCGAGCACAAAGTCACCGTTTGCCTCTTTCACCACCATCGCTTTCATGAAATCGCCTCCTCTTCTCCTTGTGTACCAAAGGGGGCCATGTTCCGCCAAGCCGGGCCCACGTTCGCACCAGGGTTCATGGCGATGAGGCTGCCGGCCTGCGGCCATGCAGATGAGCTTGGGCGATCACCAAAAGGGGAACGGCAGGAGAAATGCGTGGTGCTCAAAAAGCCCCAATCGGCCCTGAGCACCGATGTGAGGCAGAAAAAACATCCCAAACACGTAGAGTCCGGTGACCGCGACCAATCCGCTTTTGCAGATTTTTCGAACGATGGGGTGCGCCAGAGTGTCTTTTCGTTCGGCCCGTCCGTAAGCCCACGCCACGACCAAACGCGCCGGGAGGATGCTCACGATAAACATGGCGGTCATCAGCCATCGCACATCGGGGGGCGCCAAAAACGTTTTGAGAACATACAAGGGTGTGGTCAACGCGTAAAAAACCCCAAGGACCACCACCCACAAAAAGGGACGGCGGGCAAAAAGCGTCCGCGTTCGCTGGAGCGCAAACATCGCCCCAAGCCGGTTCTCAACCGCAAACTGAACCTGGAGAAACGGGAGCCAGCCGAGGACAAAAACCGTGGCAGCCGCCCCGACCACGACCACGCACCAACCGAGGGGCGTCGAGGTTCTGGGAACCACAAACATCGCGGTGGGCACAAGCAGCCACACAAAAGCCCCAAAAAAACCGCGTGCGCCGAGGGACAGATGGTGACGCACTTGAAGTCGGGTCCAAACCCGTCGCCAAGCTTCCCGAGCCTCTTGGAAAAGCGCCCGCCGCATTCTGGGGCGGACCAGGCGGATGTTCCGAAGCGGGCGGACAAAGTGGGAAAATCGCCCACCGCATAAACAGGCCAAGGTCAGATGCACCGAGAGCAGTCCGGCAAACACCACCGCGGCAATCTCGAGGGTTTCGGTGGCGTGGCTATCCGCGCGAACGATGCGGGCGTCTTCCAAAAGATCGCTGAGAATCCGTAGGGGTATCAGACACACCCAAAACCCCAATACGCCCTCCCCCACCCGGCCCGCAAAATCGATCGTGCGCCCCGCATCTCGAAAACGCGCGCCGCGCGCCACCCGCGCCTCGGCCTCGAGCAGCACCCCGAGCGCAAAGAGATTGAGGAGGGGAACGGCTGCAACCAAGGAAAGTAAAAGGACAAGACTCCATATCCCGAACGCCAAACGCAGAAATCGTAAAAAAGGCCCTCGGGACGCCGGCGACGGGGGCGCCCCCTGCTTGTTTTCCGCCGCTTGCCCTAAACCGGTCACCCCAACAGACTTCCTATGGGCGTCCCTTCGCACAGGGGCACCGGACGCCCCACCGGGGCGTAGATCTCCGTTGTGGGATCAACGCCCGCGGCCTTGAGCACCGTCGCCAGCAGATCTTCGACCGGTACCGGATTTTTGGGCATTTTGGCCTCACCCTTTGGGTCGGTTTCCCCGAGAACTTGTCCTGCTCGGATGCCTCCACCGCCAATGATGCATGAAAATCCGGAGGGCCAGTGATCGCGGCCTTCGAGAACGTTGATTTTTGGGGTGCGACCGAACTCTCCAATGCAAAGAATGATGGTGGAACGGAGCAAATCCCGCGTCTTGAGATCTTTCACGAGAGCCGCGAGCGCGGGGTCAAGGACCTTGGCCTGGGCGACGTGGGCCTCGTGGTTGGATACATGGCTGTCGAAGCCACCGAGCGTCACTTCGACCGCGCGCACCCCTTCCTCCACCAGACGCCGAGCGACGAGACAGCCCCGTCCAAAACCGCTGTCCCCATAGGCGTCAACAACCGCTTGCGGTTCATCGTCGAGCTCGAAGGCGCGAAGCTCAGCCGAGCGCATCATCTTCAGTGCCCGGTCAATAGTGCCTTGGTGTTGGGTCTTTTGGACCTCTTTTTCACGGCCCCGAACAAACGCAGAGGAGACCACCTGAAGGTTGCTGAGCCGACGTTGCTGCCGAGCGGCCACATCGCCCTTCAGATAGGGCTTCAGATCGCCCAGATTCCGACCGGGGCGCAAGACTTTGAAAGCATCGAACCGGGCATCGAGGAAGCCGCTGCGCGCGGGCCAGGGGCTTGGCCCCAAGGAGACGTGCTGCGGTATCTCGACTTCGGGATCTTCGCGTTGGTGCACCAAGAGCGCCCCGATGGATGGCCGCTTGAGCGTAGGCTCCGGCCGAAAACCGGTCTTGAGCATGTAGGTCCCGCGCTCGTGGTCACCTTCTTTGGACACCAAAGACCGAACGACCGAGACCGAATCCATCACCTCTGCCACCCGCGGGTAAAGATGTGCAATGGCCAAGCCGGGCACGGAGGTCTTCACCGACTGGGTGAGCCCACCCACCCGCGAGCCTGGATGCGGGTCCCACGTCTCGAGCTGACTTGGCCCGCCTGAAAGCCACAGCGTAATGAGTGAATGAGACGTCCGCTCGCCGGTTTTGAGAGCCGCGCGGGCAAGGGCCGAGCTCAAAAAGTAAGCACTCAAACCCATTTCGCTGGCCCTTTTAAAAAGCGCCCTTCGCGAAACGACCGAATCACCCAGACCCCGTTTTAGTGGTTCCACGAAAACTCCGGCGAATTCAAAAGGGCCCAGAACATATCTTCAGCGATCGCCTGGCGCGCGTCACCCACCGAGTCCTTCAGCTGCAACCCGAAGTGTTCCATTTCCGCCGCACTCGGCAACCGGGATAGGGCCGCCAAAAAGCTTGTGGCCACACAATCTTCATCGGAGCGTGTGAAACCGAGGATACGTCCCACCGCAGTAAACGGATTGCCTTCAATCAGCTCGTTGGGGAGCTTGCCGTTCATTCTGAGAAGCGCTTGAGAAATGGTGCCTGACCGCTCCTCGAGTTCCTCGGTTGCAACATCTCCGTAGCCCTTTACAAAGTCCTGCGCTCTCAAATAGCGGATAGCCCTCGCGGCGACATGGGTTTTGGGGTTGATGGTTTCGACGGACGCCACCTGCAACATCGCCCCGATGATTTGCTCAGGCCGAAGGCGGGTGAGCGGGAAACGCCACCACGAATCTGTTCCAGCCTCGCCCGCTGCGTCCCCTTGGCCCGAAGATGCGATTCGGAAGGGTCTAGACATCGAGAGCCCCAAGATCAGGCGCTTGAGATCGTACCCGTTTTCTCGGAAATCCCGACCGAGAATGTCGAGAATGTCTGGGGTGGCGGGCGGCGCCGGTAGGTCGTCGACCGGCGTGATATAGGGCCGCCCAAACAAGAGACCCCAGACCCGGTTGACCGTCGCGCGCTCGAAACGCCGATTTTCTGGATGCGTCAGCCAAGAAGAGAACTGCTCTCTTTTTGTCCCCTCGGGCACAAACCATTCGGCTCCAAACGGAACCTGAGGCAACGCAACGCGCTCTTCGCCGTCCGAAGAGATAAGGTACTGCGCTTCGACGTCATCTTGAACCCCCAGGGCCGTAACCTTGGCCTGCCCAAAAAACGCAGCCAACCCTTCAAAGTCGGACTGCTTCCAATCCTCGAAAGGATGATCATGGCATTCGGCGCAATCGATCCGGTGTCCCAAGAAGGCCCGCACGGACCGACCTGCCAATTTGACTTCTGGCTTGTCTCCTTGCATTTGGGCCGTCACGAAATTCGAAGCAGGCCGATCGGTCCAAAGACCATTTTGGGCGATCAACGCGCGAACCATCTCATCGTAGGGAAGATTCTTGACCAGCGCTTCATCCAGCCAACGCACAAAGTGATCTCGCCGGTAAATCACAAAGGGGCCACCCTCGGTTCCCACAAAAACGCGGGCCAGCCTCTCGGCAAAATAACGCGTAAACCGAGGGCTCTCGAGAATCCTCTTGGTCCAAAAAGCCAGGCGATTGGGACGTCCATCGGATTCGAATGCCCGGATCTCCTCCAACGAGGGAACCGTCCCTTGGAGGCTTAAACTCAGTCGGCGCAAAACCTTGAGCGGCGGGGCCTCTTCCGGCTCCACACCCAAGCGCTGCCACCGTTTTGAAAAATGCGCGTTGATGTTTCGTACCAGCGCCACGGGGATCTCGCGTTCGGCGCGAACCACGGCTGGTGGATCCCGACGCGGCAGTTGAAAATAAACCAGGGCCGAAGCCGCCACCCACGTGGCGCCGACCAGCCATGCGCTTTGTTCGAATTTTGGCAAAGCGGAACGGTCGGGACTATACCGCGTATTTGGCCCTCGGTGAGCCCCTCACCCACCCCGAGCATTCTCCGAGGAAACCCGAACTCCATCGATGCCCGGCGACCCGCGCACAACCTCAATATGTGAGCCTTTTGAGCCGAAGTCGATTCGGTGAGCTGAGGTGAAAAGCGCGACCGGGGGCGAGTCCGCCTTGCCGGAAGTTCGTTCCCGCCTATGCAACCAACAAGAGTGAAGCGGCAGCGCCGCCAGCAGGGAGGACGAGGGCCGGCGAAAACCGGGAACGAACTTCCGGCAAGGGGGACTCGGTGTTCGCGCTCTGAAACCAGGAGTCCACAGATGCGCGCCGCGCCGGCGCGCCGCGTGGGGCTCTATCGGTCGGACCGCCGGAATCGAGCTTGCGCGGGCCGCGGGGTGCGAACCGGCGCAAACACCGGCTGGTGAGGCTCAAACGAAAAACGTCGCACGATGGCTTCCACGACGCCATCTCCGTAGGGCTTGTTGTGGCCCGCAGCGGCGTCGCGGCGGCGGGCGTGTTCGCGGTTCTTGGCGGTCTCATCTTCGAACCCTTTGGGATCAAAGCCCTCCCAGAACTTGGGATCTTGGAGCAGCCATAGGTTGATGCGAACCTCCTCCTCACCGGGTTTTTGCACGTAACGCTTATCGGCGAAGGTCCAGGTCTGATACCGCTTGGTCAGATCTCGGGTGTGTTCACCGTAGTAGCTTGAAAACACGATGCGGTCTTTGTGCCACTCAAAAACGTGGGTGCTGATGTTGCCGTGCGACCGCAGTACGATCTCGTTCGTTTTGAACTTGTTCACGAAATAGCTGTCGGTCAGACCCTTGGCTTCATAGGGAGGAACCGCATAGTGCGAAGGCACGCGCTTCGGGTCCCCCCAACGCCCAAATTCGATGTCAATCTCACGGCTGTGCAGGGGGCCGCCCTCAGGAAGCGTCGGATCCCAGGTAAACAAACCAAAGATCGCGTGGGAATCCAAACGGGCGTCGTCGAGCTCAATGGTGAACTCGTAGCGTCCGTAACCGAACTTGCCTTCGGCGATGACTTCGGCGGCCCACCACTTGTCCGCGGCAGCGGTGGGATCTTTGGTGATTTTGAGATGCAGGTGGCCTCTTTGGTCGACCCACACATTGTCCGATCGATCGGAAAACCAATTCGACCGGGGGCCCATCATCTGATCGCTGGCCTTGACCCGCCATTTGTAGCCCGAAAAGGCCACCCGACGAGGCCCGCTCGGCTTCGGAGGCTCGGCCACCGTCAAGGGCACGGAGTACGCACATCCCAGCGTCGTCGCGAACAGCAGCCCCACCAAGGAGCGCCTATCCCAAGAAGCTGCTAAGTTTGCCTTTTTCATCATCAATACCCCTCCTGGCGTACGCAGCCCAAACCCGATGGGCCCCAACCCGACATGGCGCTGGTAGGTCGCTGCTATGCGATATTGGAGCACATGTGGTGAAACTTGCCCAGAGGTTAAGACCCGAAACTTCCGTTGCGGACAACCCTCACCGCACCGGTGAAAATCCGCAATCACATGGGCAACAGCCAAAAATGGGGAGGCAAAAGCTGGGCTCAGGGTCGGGGTGCAACGGGCACTTTTGCGCTCCCGCAACCTAAGTCATTGAAAATCAAACGAATCCCTGCCCTGGCCAGCGGGATTGTCAAGCGGCAAAGCTCGAGCCGCAGCCGCAGGTCGATTTGGCGACCGGGTTGTTGAACTTGAAACCCGCGCCAGAAATCCCCAAGACGTAGTCGATGGCGGTCCCTTCGAGGTGCATCGCGGAGATGGCGTCGACGTACACCGTCAACCCATCGAAGTTCATCTCAAAATCGCCCGGGCGAGGGGAATCGTCGAAGTCGAGGCCGTACTGAAAGCCGGCGCAGCCGCCGCCCTGGACGTACACCCGCAGACCGTGGGCCTCCAGCTTTTCGGCCTCCATGGCCTCTTTCACCATTTCTATGGCCTTGGCGGTGAGTTCGATAGGGGGCTCTTCGTCGCTTCCAAGGATCACGTGTTCGGACGCTTGAGCGACCTCTCTTCCTGCCTGTTTCATCGGATCCCATGCTAGTCAGTGCGCCCCCAACCCGGCAAGCAAAGACCCCATTCGCCGGCCGCCCATCTCCGGAAAACCGGGAAAAACCCGCGCGAGGTTCAGGCTTAGGTTGACCAACAGGCGGCCTCTGAGCGGGAAGAGCGGGCGGGACAACCATGACCGCCTATGGCCTCCATCCAGCGACGCAAAGGCTCCTCGCTGACTTTGCCTTTGACGCGCGTATGTTCGAAACCCTGAAGGACCAATTCTGCTCCGGGACCCTGACGCCCGACAGCCACCGCCTGGGCCCAAACGTCGCGCCCCTGGATTCGAGCCACATCAGTCCGCTTCCAGAGCCCCAAAGCCCCACGTGGCGCATCCTCGAAAAGCGGGGCCGCGCGGCCATCCAGCAGGGACAGGTCGCCGCGGTCATTCTCGCCGGAGGCATGGCAACCCGTTTTGACAGCAAGGTCAAAGCGGCGGTCGAAGTCCTGAAGGGCCACCGTTTTTTGGACCTCAAGCTTCGAGACATTCGTTTACAGGCGGCACGGTGCGGCGGCCCCATCCCAGTATTCATCATGACCAGCTTCGCCACCGACGCCGCGGTACGCGCCTTGCTCCCGGACGACGGCCCAGCCCCAGGGCATGGAGGCGCCCGAGGACCCGAAAAAAGCCAGGGACCGGAAGAAACCTTCGCCCAGAGCGTGCTCTTACGACTCGACGACCAAGGGGCGCTCTTCCGAACCCACGAGGGCGACGCGTCGCCCTACGCGCCCGGCCATGGTGACCTTCTTCTTGTTCTGAAGCGTTCAGGCTTCCTCGAACGATTCGCAAACAAGGGTGGACGCTATCTTTACATCTCCAATGTTGACAACCTGACCGCCACCATGGACCCGGCGGTGCTCGCCGCCCACCTCGATCTCGGCCAGCCCGTGGGCCTTGAAGTCACCGAAACGAAACCTGGCGACCGAGGTGGGAGCCCATGGTGCGTCGACGGAAAGCCCCAGATTGTCGAGGCCTTCCGGCTTCCCTCTTCATCGAGAACGCACCTTTTTAACACCAATTCTCTCATGCTCTCGGTCGAAGCCGCCTTGGCCCCCCCACCCCTGAGTTGGTTTGCCGTTGAAAAGCAAATTGACGGCCGTAGGGCCATTCAATTCGAGCGCCTGGTGGGCGAAGTGAGTGCGTTTTTACCCTGCCATTTTCTGAAGGTGCCGCGCACGGGCCCAAAAGGCCGCTTTTTGCCCGTCAAAGATCCCGAAACGCTTCAAAACCAGCGAGCCGAAATCCGCGCTGCACTCGAAACCAGAGGCATTCTCTAGTCATGCTTTTTTTGGCTACACTCGGTGCGCTCTTTGTGACCGGGGGCCTTCTTTTCAAGCGACGCAAAAAACGAGACGGTCTCTCCTTTTTGTTTGCGGCGGCAAGCACACTTTTGACATTGCTGGCCTTCCTCATGGTCAAAAAAAGCCTGGCGCTCCAAAAGTTTGTGGCCTACCTGATCATGCCCACGGGCGCGGTATGGCTCCTCATGCTGCTCGGCGTGGCCCACTATGCGCTCAAGCGGCAGCGGAGCACCGCCGCATGGCTTGCTTTTTTGTCCCTCGCGTACGCATTGACCGGCAACGTTTGGCTTGGGGCGGCACTGATTTCGACCCTGGAGCGCCAATACCCTCCGCACCCGATTCAAACCCATGAGCCGTTTGACGCCATCTTTGTGCTCGGAGGGGGGGCAGAACTCGACGCCCACCACGGTGCTCGGGTGACCAACGCCGGCGATCGCACGGTGTTGGCCGCCCGCTTCTACCACGCCAAAAAAACGGCGGTGCTTATTGCCTCCGGACGCTCCATTCACACGCGGGCCGGGCCTGGCCGCCTGGTCTACGCCACCCAAAAGCTGTGGATGGACCTCGGCGTCCCCCGCGAGGCCATCAAATCCATTCCCGGACCAGCAAACACCAAACAAGAAGTCGAAGCTTATCGAGAGATGATCCACAAAGAGCGGTTCCGTCGAGTCGGCGTCCTCAGTTCAGCTTACCACCTTCCACGAATCATGCGGCATGTCGAGCGCCACAATCTGAAGATGATTCCCATTCCGGCCGACCGCCGCGGCCAAGTGCCTCCGTTTGCGCCCATGTTCTTGGTGCCTAACCCACAAGGCTTTCAGACTGTATTTTTGGCGTGTTGGGAGTGGGTTGGCATGCTCGTAGGGCGCTGAGTCCCATTTTTGTCTTGACGAGTCTGTTTTCTCTCGCTAATACACTATCACATCATTGCACTGCTTCAGCAGAGCAAATCAAGACATGCGCTCCGGCATCAAAAAAAGCTCGAAAAGCGATCGGCGAGACCTTTTTCGAGCGATTTTGGCGCTTGAGACCCCTGCCGAATGCGAGAAGTTTTTCGATGATCTGTGCACGCCTCAAGAGCTCCACGCCTTCTGCGAACGCTGGAAGGTTGCGCAAATGCTCGACGAGGACATCTCGTATCGAAAAATCAGCGAGAAGCTCGGCGCGAGCACCGCAACCATCACCCGGGTGGCACGCGCCCTCATCCACGGCCAAGACGGCTACCGACGCATCCTGGATCGTCTTAAGGAAAAGAAAAAGTGAGTGAAGCAGAACGACTGCGTATTGCCGTCCAAAAATCGGGGCGCCTGAGCGAAAAATCCTACGAGCTTCTTGACCGTGCCGGTCTTCGTTTTGAGCGGCGAAAAGACAGCCTTTTTTCGAGCTGCCTCAATTTTCCCGTCGACCTGGTGCTGATCCGAGACGACGACATACCCGAGTACGTCTACGATGGGGTGTGTGACCTCGGAATTGTGGGCCTCAATGTTTTGGAAGAAAAGCTTCTGCAAAGAAACAATGGCACCAAGCACGAAGTCCAGGTGATCCAAAAACTCGGGTTTGGTCATTGTCGTCTGTCCTTGGCCATCCCGGCCTCGTGGGCGTCCGAAACGTCCCATGGCGACGATGATCTCATGGATTTCTCCAAAAAACGGATCGCCACTTCGTACCCGGCAATCCTGAAAGACTACCTCGACAAAAAAGGCATCGACGCCAAGATCATCGAGATCACCGGTTCGGTAGAAATCGCCCCCAAGCTCAAGGTTGCCGACGCGATCTGCGATCTCGTTTCCTCGGGACAAACGTTGCGTTCCAATGGCCTCGTCGAGCAGTCGGTCATCCTCGAGAGCGAGGGCGTGATCGCCAAAACCCCCTACCCTCTCTCCGAGACCAAGCAAGAAACCATGAACCGGCTTTTGGTGCGCGTCCGAGGGGTTCTGAAGGCTCGTGCCAACAAATACATCATGATGAACGCACCACGAACCGCGTTGGCGGCGATCAAGAACTTGTTGCCCGGCCTCGAAGAACCGTCCATCATGCGTCTCGACGGCGACGGCTCCAGAATTGCGATTCACACCGCAACCGCCGAAAACGTCTTTTGGGAAACGATGGAGAAACTCAAGGCAGCCGGTGCCAGCTCCATTTTGGTCCTCCCCATCGAAAAGATGATCGAGTAAACACCCCATGAGCGCTCTTGAGCTTCCAACCCACGTTTGGTCTGAACTCGATGCGTCGGAGCAGCAATCGTTGCTTCTCCGACCCGCGCTCCAGGAGCGCGAGACGCTGAAAAGCGCCACCGGGCGAATCATCAATGAAGTGCGCCAAGGAAAAGACGATGCACTCTTTTTGTTGACCGCTCGTTACGACGGGGTCCAGCTCACCTCGTTGGCCGTTCCCCAAGCCGACATTGAAGAAGCCCCATCCCGCATCGGTCAAGACGCGCACGAGGCCCTCAAGCAGGCCAAGGCGCATATCGAATGCTTTCACAGAGCCCAAGTGCGCAAAAACATTCGCCTTGAAACCGGACCGGGCATCGTCTGTGAACGCATCTGCCGGGCCATAGAGCGTGTGGGCCTGTATGTGCCCGGCGGCAGTGCACCCCTGCCCTCCACGGTATTGATGCTTGCGCTCCCGGCAACCATTGCCGGCTGCCAAACGCGCATTCTCTGTACGCCACCGGGCGCCGATGGCCGGGTTGACCCCCATATTTTGGCGTCGGCCAAGCTCGCCGGCATCACCCAGGTCTTTTGTGTTGGGGGCGCTCAGGCCATCGCGGCCATGGCCTTTGGCACCGAAACAATTCCGAAGGTCGACAAGGTGTTCGGGCCTGGCAACGCGTGGGTCACCGAGGCCAAGTCACAGGTTTCTTTGGACCCTGATGGTGCCGCCTCGGACATGCCCGCGGGGCCTTCAGAGCTTTTGGTGGTGGCAGACGACGATGCCACGAGCGACTTCGTCGCGGCCGACCTGCTTTCCCAGGCCGAACACGGTGTCGATTCGCAAGTCGTTCTGCTCAGCGACAGTCCCCGAGTGCTCAAAGAAGTGGCCCAAAAGCTCGAGGCTCAGCTCGAAAATCTTTCCCGAAAATCGATTGCGCGTGAATCGCTCAAAAAGAGCCGACTCATCCTGGCCGACAACTTGACCCAGGCGATGGATATTTCAAACCGCTACGCGCCGGAGCATCTGAGTCTACAGGTCCGAGAACCACGGCGCCTACTCGACAGGGTCCGAAACGCAGGGTCGGTGTTCTTGGGCCCCTGGTCCCCCGAAGCAGTGGGCGACTACGCAAGCGGAACGAACCACGTGCTGCCTACCTACGGTTACGCCCGCACGTACAGTGGGCTCGGGGTTCAGGACTTCGAAAAAAGCATCACCGTGCAAGAACTGAGCGAAGGTGGGTTAAAGCACATCGGGCCAGCGGTGGAGCGGCTGGCGAGCATTGAGGGCCTCGACGCCCACAAAAACGCAGTCACCGTGCGCCTCAAAAAATGCGCCGAGGAGCGTTCATCGTGACCGACGAAGTCCTTAAACTCTTGAGACCCGCGATTCGGGAGCTCACGGCCTATACCTCTGCGCGCAGCACCCATGCGCTTGCGCTTCGGGACCTGGTGTTTATGGACGCCAACGAAGCCACGTGGACGCTCGGTCAAAAAGAGAGCGTCGCGCATCTGAATCGCTATCCAGACCCTCAACCCAAACGGCTTCTCAGCTGTCTCAAAGAACTCTACGAGGTCGAAGAGGACATGCTGATGGTCGGACGCGGCACCGACGAAGCCCTCGATGTGCTTATCCGCGCGTTCGCCGAAGCGAGGCAAGACAACATCGTCACCGTCGGCCCCACTTATGGTCTTTATGAGACCTTAGCCCGCATCCAGGGGGTGGACGTCAAAGAGGTCCCCCTCGATCAAAACTTCGACCTCGACCCCGAAAAGGTGCTTGGAGCCCTCACCGCAAAAAGCAAACTGATTTTTCTTTGCTCCCCCAATAACCCGACGGGCAATGCCCTTTCTTTAGACCGGGTCGCGTCGGTCATCCGCGAGAGTCTCGGGCGCGCGGTGGTGGTGGTCGACGAAGCCTACGTCGAATTCTCGTCCACCCCAAGCTTTACAACCCAGATTCGCAACCACCCGAATTTGGTCGTTTTGCGCACCCTGTCCAAAGCGTGGGGCCTGGCAGGAGCCCGTTGCGGAAGCGCGATTGCCCAGCCGGAGCTCATCCAAGTACTCCAAAAGGTTAGGGCCCCCTACCCCTTGTCCACCCCCACCGTCGAGGCCGTCCTTCAGGCCATGAACAAAAACGGACAACAAGAGGTTCAAGCCCAGATTTGCGCACTTCGGGAACGACGAGAAGCCCTCAAAGCAGACCTTTTGCGTCTGCCCATCGTGAGCCACGTCTATCCGAGTGATAGCAACTTCTTGCTGCTCAAAACCCAAGACCCCAAACGCGTCATGGACTGCTGCCGGCAACAGGGCATTATCATTCGCGACCGAAGTCAGCACCCCATGCTTGCAGGGTGCGTACGCATCACTGTGGGCCGACCCGAAGAGAACCAGCGACTCCTCGAGGCCCTCCAAAACGAGGTCGGGCAATGAGCGCACTGAAGATTCTGTTTGTGGATCGCGACGGCACCCTGATCGTCGAGCCCAAAGACAACCCCCAAATAGACCGTCTGGACAAGCTTCGATTGGTGGACGACGTCATCTTGTCCCTGATCAAACTCCAACGCGCCGGCTACGAGCTGGTGATGGTGACCAACCAAGATGGCCTCGGAACCGAACAGTTCTTGGAGGAGGACTTTCAGAAAGTTCAGGAGGCCATGCTCGAAATCTTCCGGTCCCAGGGCGTCACGTTTCGCGAAGTGCTCGTCTGCCCCCATCTTCCTGAGGCCCACTGCGATTGCCGCAAACCTCGCGTGGGCTTGGTGCGGGCGTACCTCCAAAACCCTGACCTGGACCGCGCCCACTCGGCAGTCGTGGGCGATCGCCAAAGTGATTTGGACCTGGCCCACAACATGGGTCTTCGCGGTTTTGTGTTGGGCAACAGCCCAGAAGGGGCCGTGGACTGGAAAACAGTGGTGGGTGCGCTCACCGAAGGCCCCCGAATCGGCCACTGCCGTCGAAACACCAAAGAAACCCAAATAGACGTCAAGGTGGTTCTCGATGAAGAAGAGCCCTCCCAAATCTCAACGGGAATCGGCTTTTTTGACCATATGCTCGAGCAGATCACCCGGCATGGCGGCTTTGGGGCCCATATCCAGGTTACGGGTGATCTGCACGTCGACGAGCATCACACCGTGGAGGATACGGCCCTGGCGCTCGGCGAAGCCCTCAGGCTTGCCCTCGGCCACAAGCTGGGGCTGGAGCGGTTCGGCTTTTTGCTCCCCATGGATGAGACCGAAGCCAAAGTGTCGCTCGACCTTTCAGGGCGGGCCTATTTGGTCTTCCAGGGCGACTTTCCCCGCGCCAGTGTGGGCGCGCTTCCCACGGAACTTGTCCCGCACTTCTTTCGATCCCTGGCGGACGCCCTCCAGGCCACCCTTCACATCGAGGTCCGCGGCGAGAACACCCATCACATGGTCGAGGCGTGCTTCAAAGGCGTGGGCCGAGCCCTCAGGATGGCCCTTCGCCAACAGGGAACGTCCCTTCCATCGACCAAAGGAGTCTTATGATCGCCATCGTCGACACCGGAGGCGCCAACATCGCCTCGGTGCAATACGCCCTATCAAGGCTGGGCATTGAAGGGACCTTCACCAAGGACCCCCACCAAATCACCCGAGCAAGCCACGTCGTCTTTCCTGGCGTCGGAGCAGCCAAAGACTCGATGGACCGGCTCAAAGCGGAAGGTTTGGTGTCGGTGCTTCAAGAACTGACCGTGCCCACTTTGGGCATCTGCCTCGGAATGCAGCTGTTGTTCGAGGCGTCAAGCGAGGGGCCCACCGAATGTCTGGGCATTTTGCCCGGCACCGTGCAAAAGCTCGACACTTCGCCCGGCCTCACCATCCCGCACATGGGATGGAACCGATTGGCACGCACGGCCACCCAAAGCCCACTGCTCGAAGGCATTCCGGAGGGGCAGCATTTTTATTTTGTCCACTCCTACTGTGCCCCCATGGGGACTTTTGTGACCGGAACCACCGAACACGGCCAAGTGGTGCCCGCCATGGTCAGCAAAAACAACTTTCACGGCGTGCAGTTTCATCCGGAGCGTTCCGGGGTGTGCGGCGCCCAAATCTTAAAGAATTTTCTCAAGCTATGAACATTTACCCCTCTATCGACATCCTTGGCGGAAAATGCGTACGCCTCTTAAAAGGTCGGTTCGACCAGGTCACGCACTACCCGCGTGCCCCCATCGAATTCGCCCAGGCGTACGCCGATGCCGGCGCAAAGCATCTGCATATCGTCGACCTTTCTGGGGCCGAGGCCTCCGAGAACCGCCAATTCGACCTGATCAAGACCATCGTTGAGGACTCCCCCCTTGAAGTCCAAGTGGGCGGCGGCATCCGTTGCCAAGCAGAGGTGGAGCGCCTCTTGGAGCTCGGGGTGAAGCGGGTGGTGATCGGGAGCCTCGCGGTGAAAGACGAGCCCGCGACCCGCGCCATCTTCGAAGCCTTGGGTGGCGATCGCATCACTTTGGCGGCAGACGTACAATGGAAAGACGATGCGTTTCGGGTCGCCACTGAGGGCTGGACCCAAACCGAAAACATCACCGGGTTTGAACTCATCCAGCGCTACCAATCCGCCGGGCTCCAGCATGTTCTGTGCACCGATATTCAAAAGGACGGAACCCTTGAGGGCCCCAATGTGGCGCTCTACCAAAAGCTCGTCCAAAGCTACCCTGGGCTCCAAGTTCAAGCTTCGGGCGGGGTTCAGGGGCTGAGCGATCTTCCCAAGCTGAGAGAAACGGGCGCCCACGGGGTCATCATTGGCAAAGCCCTCTTGGAGCAGCGCTTCACCCTCGAGGAGGCACTACGGTGTTAGCCAAGCGGATCATTCCCTGCCTCGACGTGCGTGACGGCGTGGTCGTCAAAGGTGTGGCCTTTCGAAACCATCAAGTGATGGGTGACATTCTCGAACTGGCCCAGCGTTACCGGGACGAAGGCGCCGACGAATTGGTGTTCTACGACATCACCGCCAGCGCCGAAGGCCGTTCCGTCTCTCGGGACTGGGTCGAAAAAACGTCACGGCTTCTCGATATCCCGTTTTCGGTCGCCGGGGGCATTCGAAGCGTAGAGGACGCCCGCGGCATTCTCAACCGGGGTGCAGACAAGATTTCCATCAACTCGCCGGCGCTTGAGCGGCCTGAGCTCATCACCGAACTGGCTGAGACCTTCGGCTCCCAGTGTGTGGTCGTCGGGGTGGACAGCATGGTGGGCAGACAGGACGGCGAGTATGTCATCTACCAATACACCGGCAGTGAAGAGACCATGCGCGCCACGCCGCGAACCACGATGGCGTGGCTCCAAGAGGTCCAAGCACGCGGCGCCGGCGAGGTGGTGTTGAACTGCATGGCCAACGACGGCGTCAAAAAGGGATACGATGTCGCCCAGCTCAAAGAGGCCCGAAAAGGCCTGCATATTCCCCTGATTGCGTCCGGTGGTGCCGGTGCCATCGCGCATTTTGGCACCGTGTTTCGCGAAGCCCACGTCGATGGCGCCCTGGCCGCAGGCGTGTTCCATCGCAACGAGGTCTCGATCGGGACCCTGAAACAAACCCTAGCTTCGGAAGGCATCGAGATCCGACCGTGAAATCCATAACCACCACCGGTAGAGGTTCGCCATGAGCAGCAAACACCCCTCTTTGGCCATCGACTGGGAAGGCCGCGGCGGAACCGTCCCCGCGGTGGTCCAAGACAGCGAGACCCTAGAAGTCCAGCGGGTGGGACATATGGATGCGGCGTGCCTCCGAGCCACGTTGGAGACCAACCGCGTCCACTTGCTTGAGGGCAACAAGCCCATCGAGAGCCCCAAAACCCGGGTGACGAAAGTCCTCGCCCAACAAGAGGCCGATGGTCTGTTGATTCTCGTCCAGGCGGACGGCTCGGTCCCCAAAAGTGCGTTCTCTGAAGCGCCGTCGGCGGCCCTTGGTTTCCTGAGCGAGCTTGCGGCCGTCATCGACGGGCGGCACCAAAACCGGAGCGAGGCATCCTATACCAGCCGCCTTTTTGATAGCGGGGTGGACCGGATGGCTCAAAAGGTCGGTGAGGAGGCCGTCGAGGTGGTCATCGCCTCCCGCCATGAAGACCCCAAAGAGCTCTTGGGCGAGAGCGCGGACCTCATCTTCCATTTGATGGTTCTTCTCAGATCTAAGGGCAAACGCCTGATAGACGTAGTGGATATCCTGAGAGCACGTCACCGATGATTCTTGGCGATCCACGACAAACCACCAATGATATTGGTCTACTACACTGGTCCAAGCCCCAGCGCGCGCGCCGCACCCCCCAATGTAAGATTCTGGCTGCGCTTTGTATGGGTGGAGGATAGGGTGGGTGGCTTATGAAGTGCTTTCGCACATGCGCTTACAGGAGGTCGAGAACATGAAACCTGGAAGATGGGGGCTTTACGATCCCCAGATGGAGCACGACGCCTGCGGCGTGGGCTTCGTCAGCCACATCAAGGGTGAAAAGTCCCGAGACATCGTTGAGCAAGGCCTCGAAGTCCTCCGAAGGCTGAGCCACCGCGGCGCGTGCGGCTGCGACCCCGAGACGGGCGACGGCGCGGGAATCTTGTTGCAACTTCCCCACCGCTTCTTCAAGCGCGAAGGTCTCCGGCTGGGCTTCGACATGCCCAGGCGCCGGCGCTACGGCGTCGGACAGATCTTCTTGCCCCAAGACCGACGGGCCCGCGCCGCATGCGAGGAGATTCTCGAGGAAGTCGTCGAAGAAGAAGGGCTCGCGGTTCTCGGCTGGCGAGACGTCCCCATCGACACCGCGCACGTCGGCCAAATCGCACGCGATGTGGCGCCTATGATGCGCCAATTGTACATCCGGCTGCGCCGGATCCCGCCGAGCGCCTTCGAACGGAAGCTCTTTGTGGTGCGCAAACTGGCGGAGAACCGAATCCGAGAGCGCGGCGTAGACCCTGAAGAGAGTTTCCACGTAGCCAGCATGTCTTCAGAGACCATTGTCTACAAAGGTCTTTTGCTTCCCAAGCAGCTGCCCCTCTTTTATCGCGACTTGCAAGAATGGGACATGGTGAGCGCCATCGCCCTCGTGCACTCCCGTTTCTCGACCAATACCTTTCCGACCTGGGACCTCGCGCAACCTTTTCGGTATGGCGCCCACAACGGTGAGATCAACACCCTGAGGGGTAACCGCAACTGGATGATGGCCCGACGCAGCCAGCTGCAGTCGGCAAAATTCGGGGGGAGCCTGGACCGGCTGTTCCCGATCATTGTGCCCGGCACCAGCGACTCCGCGCAGTTCGACAATATGCTCGAGCTGCTCCACCTGGGTGGCCGCACCCTTCCCCACGCCATGATGATGATGATTCCGGAGGCGTGGGAGGGGAACGAGCAGTTGCCTAAGGAGCGCCGTGATTTTTACCAGTACTCTGCATCGCTGATGGAGCCCTGGGACGGTCCGGCGGCCATTGCCTTCACCGACGGCAACATCGTCGGGGCCACCTTAGACCGCAACGGGCTGCGGCCCGCGCGTTATGTGGTCACCCAAGACGACCGCGTGATTCTCGCCTCCGAGGCTGGCGTCATCGACATCCCGGACGACCAAATCCGCGCCAAAGGGCGCCTGCAGCCCGGCAAGATGTTCTTGGTGGACACCGCCGAAGGGCGCATCATCGAAGACGACGAAGTGAAAAAGGACATCACCGGCCGCTTCCCCTACGGACGCTGGCTGGAGAAAAACGTCTTCAACTTCGAGCTCTTCCCCGATGTCGAGCCCGAACCCCGCATCACGGGGGAGCGACTGCGCCAAAACCAGCGGGCCTTCGGGTACACCGATGAGACCCTTCGGGTACTGGTCGGCCCCATGGCCGAGCGCGGGCAAGAGCCCATCGGCTCCATGGGCACGGACACCCCGTTGGCGGTTTTAAGCGATCGGGCCCCGAATCTTTACGACTACTTCCACCAGCTGTTTGCCCAGGTCACCAACCCAGCCATCGACCCCATTCGCGAAGCGTTGGTGATGACGGTGCAGACCTCGATTGGTCCCGACGGCAACACCTTTGAGGAAACGCCCGAACAGTGCCACCGCATCCGGTTGCCGGGCCCCATCCTCACCAATTGTGCCCTCAAGAAGATCGCCTCCATCCACGAGGGTGTCTTCGCGTCCACCAGCTTGTCCTTGCTCTACCCGGTCGGCGACGGCCCGAAGGGCCTCCAGAAGGCTGTGGAGCGGTTGTGCGCAGCCGCCGCCGAAGCCATCGACGACGGTTACAATGTTCTCGTCCTCAGCGATCGGGGCGTGGACTCGAAGCAGGCCGCGATCCCATCTCTATTGGCGGTCAGCGCGGTCCACCAAAGTTTGGTTCAAGAAGGCATCCGCATGCAGGCCGGCCTGGTGGTCGAAACCGCGGAAGCCCGCGAAGTTCACCACTTCGCACTGCTTGTCGGGTACGGGGCCGCGGCCATCAATCCGTACCTGGCCCTCGACACCGTGCACGACATGGTGAACCGAGAGCTGATCTTGGGCAACTACGAGGACAACGAAAAACGCTACGTGAAGTCCATCGACAAGGGGCTATTGAAGGTGATGTCCAAGATGGGCATTTCTACGCTTCAGTCGTACTGCGGGGCGCAAATCTTCGAAGCGGTCGGACTCAACCGAGAGGTCATCGACACCTATTTCACGGGAACCCCGTCACGCATCGAAGGCATCGGACTCGAAGAGCTGGGTCGAGAAGTCCTCGAACGTCACGATCGGGCCTTTGGCCGAGAAGCCTTTGCCTCCGTAGACCAGCACTTCGTCGGGGGAAATTACCAATGGCGCCGCCGGGGTGAGCTCCACAAATGGAACCCGGCCACCATCGCCAAGCTCCAGGCGGCGTGCAAAGCCAATGACCCTGAGGTCTACGCGGAATACGCCAACCTGGTGAACGACGAGGACGATGCTCGCGTCACCATTCGGGGGCTCCTCGAGTTCAACCATGACGGCGCCAGCGCGTGCCCCTTGGCTGAGGTCGAGCCCGCCAAGGACATCGTGAAGCGCTTCGTGACCGGTGCGATGTCCTTCGGCTCCATCAGTGCGGAAGCCCACGAGACGCTGGCCATCGCCATGAACCGAATTGGCGCGCGTTCCAACAGCGGAGAGGGAGGCGAAGAACCCCATCGCTTCAGCGCAGACGACAACGGTGATCTGCGAAGGAGCGCCATCAAGCAGGTCGCCTCCGGCCGTTTCGGCGTGACGGCGCACTACCTCGTCAATGCCGATGATCTGCAGATCAAAGTGGCCCAGGGCGCAAAACCCGGTGAAGGGGGGCAACTGCCGGGTCACAAGGTCAATGAGCGCATCGCCAAAGTCCGATGCTCAACACCGGGGGTGTCGCTGATTTCGCCCCCACCCCACCACGACATTTACTCCATCGAGGATCTCGCCCAGCTGATCTACGACCTGCAAGCGGTGAACCCAGACGGCCGCGTATCCGTCAAACTTGTCAGTGAAGTCGGCGTCGGCACCGTCGCGGCCGGCGTGGCCAAAGCGCATTCGGGCTGCGTCATCATCGCAGGCTATTCGGGCGGCACCGGGGCATCACCGATGTCCAGTTTGAAACACGCCGGTCTTCCCTGGGAGCTGGGACTCGCGGAGACCCAACAGGTCCTCGTGCAAAACCGCCTGCGCGATCGAATTCGCGTTCAGGTCGATGGCGGCCTGAGAACCGGGCGTGATGTGGTCATCGCCGCGCTCCTTGGCGCCGAAGAGTACGGCATGGCGACCGCGGCTCTCATTGTCGAGGGCTGCATCATGCTTCGCAAGTGCCATCTCAACACCTGTTCGGTGGGCATCGCCACCCAAGAAGACGAGCTTCGAAAGCGGTTCAAGGGCAACCCGGACCACGTCGTCAACTTCTTCTTCCTCGTGGCTGAAGAAGTGAGACGGCTCATGGCCAGGCTCGGATTTCGTTCGGTGGACGAAATGGTGGGCCGGGTCGACAGGCTTCGGGTCCGCGAACCGGTGGATCACTGGAAGGCCAAACGTTTGCAGCTCGACGCCATTTTGGCCGAACCGAAGGTGCCCAAAGAGTGGCCACGTCGACGCATCACGCCGCAGCCTTGGCCTCTGGACGACCACATCGACCAAGAACTGATTCGGCAAGCGGAGGCCGCCATTTCTCAGGGGCGACCGATGGAGCTCGACATCGCCATCAACAACTCCCATCGGGCGGCGGGCACCGTGCTGAGCGGGCTCATCACCCGAGAACACGGCGCCAAGGGGCTGCCCACCGATACGATCTCGGTGCAGTTCAAAGGCGCCGCCGGCCAAAGCTTTGGCGCCTTTTTGGCACCGGGCGTGACCCTCAAGCTTCAAGGCGAAGCCAACGACTACCTCGGCAAGGGACTCTCGGGCGGTCACATTGTGGTCTATCCCCCACCAGAGGGTCGGTTCGTCCCCGAAGAAAACATCATTGTCGGCAATACGGTGCTCTACGGGGCAACCGACGGCGAGTTGTACGTCTCTGGTGTCGCTGGAGAGCGCTTTGCGGTTCGAAACAGCGGAGCCCGCGCGGTGGTCGAAGGGGTCGGCGACCATGGATGCGAATACATGACCGGCGGAGTCGTCGTGGTTCTGGGAGACACCGGACGCAACTTTGCGGCCGGGATGAGCGGCGGCACGGCCTATGTTTTTGATCGCGACGCATCCTTTCGGAAGCGATGCAATCTCAGCATGGTCGAACTGGAGACCTTGGCCGAAGAGGATGAACGGTGGTTGGTCCGGGCGATGATCGAAAACCACGTCCGCTACACCGCAAGCCCTCTGGGGCGGCGCATTCTCGACCACTGGGACGTCATGTATTCGTACTTTGTGAAGGTGATGCCCGTAGAATACAAACGTGTTCTTGAAGCTCGGCGAACAACGTTGAAGCCCAGGCAGGGACCACCCAAGCTTGCTGCGGTTCAAGGAGGACGGAACTAGACATGGGCAAAGTGACAGGATTCATGGAATGGCACCGACAGATGCCAGAGCGGCGGACGGTCCAGGACCGTACCGACGATTACAAGGAAGTGTACCGCGAGCGTTCCCTAGAGCAAAAACGAGAGCAAGGCGGACGCTGCATGGACTGCGGCGTTCCCTTTTGCCAGCAGGGCTGCCCCCTTGGGAACCAGATCCCCGACTGGAATGAGCTCGTCTATCTCGACCGGTGGCGCGATGCCCACGTTCGCCTGGCCTCCACAAACAATTTCCCCGAGTTCACCGGTCGCTTGTGCCCCGCGCCTTGTGAAGGCGCGTGTGTGCTGGCGATCAACGACCAGGCTGTCACCATCGAACAGGTCGAAAAAGAGATCATCGAACGCGCATTCCAAGAAGGCTGGGTGGAGCGCCGGGCCCCGCTTACCCGGACCGGAAAAAAAGTCGCCATCGTGGGAAGTGGTCCCGCGGGCCTGGCGGCCGCGGCCCAACTCAACTCCATCGGCCATCAGGTGCGGGTTTACGAAGCGGCGGATCGCATTGGCGGTCTCTTGCGCTACGGCATTCCCGATTTCAAGATGGAAAAATGGGTCATCGACCGCCGACTGGAGCTGATGACCGCTGAAGGCATTGAGTTTTTCACTGGGTCGGACATCGGGCGCAGCATTCGCTGGGACACCCTCCGCCGAGACCACGACGCGGTCCTTATTGCCACCGGAGCACGCCGTCCCAGAGACCTGAACGTTCCCGGTCGCGATCTTCAAGGCGTCCATCTCGCCATGGATTTCTTGACCCAGCAAAACCGCGTGGTTGCCCAAGACACGGTCGAGCACCAAATATCGGCAAAGGGCAAAAAGGTGGTGATTTTGGGGGGTGGCGACACCGGCTCCGACTGCCTGGGTACCGCGATTCGCCAGGGTGCAGAGATCGTGCACCAGATTGAGCTGATGCCCAGACCCCCCGATGCACGCAGTCCAGAGAACCCATGGCCTCAGTGGCCGATGATCTACCGGACCTCCTCGAGCCACGAAGAGGGAGGTGAGCGTGATTTTGCGGTGATGACCAAGGCACTCAAGGGTGATGGAGGCAGGCTCCAAAAACTCGAAGCCGTCCGCATCGATGTCACGCCCAAAGCCGGTGGTGGCCTAAGCTTTCACGAGCGAGAGGGTTCCCAGTTCGAAATCCCGGTGGACCTCCTGATTTTGGCCATGGGTTTTGTCGGTCCCGAAACCGAAACCCTCCAAGGTCAACTTGGGGTCGAACTCGATCCCAGGGGCAACGTAAAAACCGACGCCTCGTTGGCCACCAGCGTAGACGGTGTCTACGCTGCCGGTGATGCCCATCGGGGCGCAAGCCTCATTGTCTGGGCCATTTCGGAAGGTCGCGAAGCCGCGCGTACCATTGACGGCTATCTCCGAGACGGCAAAGCACCTTGGCTTCCGACCCGAGGGCTCAACGCCCACTTCGGTGGCCGCTGAGCAGCCCCACCGCCATCGCCCGGATCACACGGCTTCGCCAGGGGAGATCTTCCCCGTTTACCAGTCAGAAGGTCGAGGAGGAAGGGGGCTGCCCGAAACCTTGCCTTCCATACGGTGGTTCACAAAGTCGCCCACAGTCGAAAAGCGCAAATAAGGGTTGCTCTCGAGCTGGGTGTCGAGTTTCGCGCTCGGTGTTTTGCCGTAGTTGTGACCGGGATATATGCGGGTGCTGCCGTCCATGGTCTCACGGAGCCGCTTGAGGGTCTCAAACATCGTTTCCGGATCACCGCCGACAAAGTCGCAGCGGCCACAACCGTCGACAAACAGCGTATCTCCGGTGACCAGACCGTCCCTGATCTTGTAGCTCACCGAACCTGGGGTATGGCCAGGGGTGTGAACAAACTCAACGTTGAGACTGTCCCCAATCTTAAGCGTGTCTCCAGGGTGATGACGCACCAAGTTTTCGCAGCGAAAACCAGAAAAATCGACCTCTTCCCCGAGCATGTGCACCGGCGCGTCGGTGGCGTTCACCAAGCCCTCAGCCTGGTCCACATGATCGAAGTGGCTGTGGGTACACAAAACATGCTTGATTTGCACATCGAGCCGCTCGGCTTCATCCAGTATCGAAGCAAGGTCCCATGCCGGATCAACCACAGCACACGCCCTCGAGCGCTTGCAGCCGACAAAGTAAATGAAGTTATCCCACGGACCCAACTCAAACTGATGCACAAAAATGCCTGGCTCTGCCATCTAAGGTTCCTCACAGTGTCACAACGGTCCGAATGGACTCGCCGCGATGCATAAGCTCGAAGGCTTGATTGATTTCATCCAACGGGATGGTGTGGGTGATGAGATCATCGATGTTGATTTTCTTGTCCATGTACCAATCCACAATCTTGGGGACATCCGTTCGACCTTTTGCCCCACCAAAGGCCGTCCCTTTCCAAACGCGACCGGTCACGAGCTGAAGCGGACGGGTCGAAATTTCTTCTCCGGCACCCGCGACTCCGATGATCACGCTCGTGCCCCACCCCTTGTGGCAAACCTCCAGAGCTTGGCGCATCACCTTCACGTTTCCGATGCATTCGAAAGAAAAGTCTGCGCCCCCTTTGGTAAGATTCACAACATAAGGAACCAACTCGGACCCCACCTCGTCCGGGTTCACAAAATGCGTCATTCCGAATTTCTTGGCGAACTCTTCTTTGTTCGGGTTCGTATCCACCCCAACAATCTGATCGGCACCAGCAATGCGCGCGCCTTGCACAACATTGAGTCCGATACCGCCCAGCCCAAACACCACAACGCGGTCTCCGGCCTGCACCTTCGCGGTATTGATCACCGCACCGATTCCGGTGGTGACGCCACAGCCGATGTAGCAGATCTTCTCGAACGGCGCGTCCGAACGAACCTTGGCCAAAGCGATTTCAGGCACCACCGTGTATTCTGCGAAAGTCGACGTCCCCATGTAGTGGAAGATCTTCTCTTTCCCCAATGAAAACCGGGTCGAACCATTGGGCATCAGTCCCTGGCCTTGGGTCTTCCGAATGGCCTGACACAGATTTGTTTTGCCCGAGAGGCAATAGGAACACGCTCGACATTCGGGGACATAGAGCGGAATCACGTGGTCCCCCGCCCGGAGGCTTTTCACGCCGGCCCCGGTTTCGCGAACGATTCCTGCGCCTTCGTGGCCGAGAATACTCGGAAACAGCCCCTCCGGATCTTGACCCGAGCGCGTGAACTCGTCGGTATGACAGACACCTGTCGCCTTGAGCTCGACGAGCACCTCGCCCTCTTTGGGGCCTTCCAGATCCACCGTCTCAATCACCAACGGCGCTCCGGCCTCCCTGGCAACGGCTGCGCGTACTTTCATCGCGAGGACTCTTCTCCCCGCCCGAGATGGCGAGTCAAGCGCAGCCCTTGCGGCATCTCAGGGGGCATCGAAGGATGCGCCCAAGAAAACGCAGTGTCGGGTTGACAGGGTTGCGCCAGATCCCTATCGTCTGACTACCTACCGAACGGTAGGTAGGAGCTTCAAAGCGTGATGACCGACTACGTTCGATTCTTCGACACCACCTTGCGCGACGGGGAACAGTCTCCCGGCGCAACCATGACCCGTGTAGAAAAAGTGGACGTGGCCCACACCCTTGCCAGGCTTGGGGTGGACATCATCGAAGCCGGTTTTGCCGCTGCGGCACCGGCAGACGCCGACGCCATCGCCCAAATCGCATCGGAAGTCGGGAACTTAGACATATCCGGGAACACTTGCTACCCCAATGAGCCTCCGACCATTTGCTCGCTGGCCCGTGCCGCCACCCAAGACATCGACAAGGCCTACAAAAGCGTCCGATCCGCCGCCAAGCCACGCATCCATGCGTTCTTAGCCACCTCCAAGATCCACCTCGAGCACAAGCTGAAAATGACCGAGGCCGAGGCCCTCAACCGCGTCGAAGAAATGGTGGGCTACGCCCGAAGCCTGTGCCCAGACATCGAGTTTACCCCAGAGGATTCGGGGCGAACCGACGAAGCCTTCCTCTTCGAAGTCATCGGCGTAGCCCTCCAGGCGGGTGCAACCACCATCAACATCGCCGACACCGTAGGTTGCTGTCTTCCTTCCGACATGCGGCAGTTGGTCGAAAAAATAAAAACCAACGTGCCCGGAATCGACAACGCCATCATCTCGGTCCATTGCCACAACGACCTCGGCCTGGCGACCGCAAACACTCTTGCATCCATTGAGGCCGGCGCCCGCCAAGTCGAGGTGACCGTGAACGGCATCGGTGAGCGAGCCGGGAATGCAGCACTCGAAGAAGTTTCGATGGCGCTCCAAACCCACCCGCAGAGCTTCGGCTTGAGGATGGGCATCAACACCCGGCAGATCACCAGGGCCAGCCGGGTGGTGCGCGCCCATGCGCGCATGCCGGTTCAACCCAACAAAGCCATCGTCGGCAAAAACGCCTTTCTCCACGAGTCGGGCATCCACCAAGACGGGGTCCTCAAACACCACGCCACCTACGAAATTCTACGCCCTGAAAGTGTCGGCGCAACCCAAAGCGGCCTCGTTCTGGGCAAGCACTCCGGCCGCCACGCACTCAAGTCTAGGCTCCGGCAACTGGGCTACGAACTCGACGACCCCCAACTTCTGGACGTATTCAAGCGCTTCAAAAAGATGGCCAGTCATCGAAAATTGATCACCGACAGCGACCTGGAATCGCTCCTAGAGGGAAGCCACGAAGCCAAGCACTCGGCGTTTGCCCTGGAGGAATTGCAGGTTGCATGCGGAACCCGTGGGCTGTCGACGGCGACCGTGCGGCTCATGACCCGTGCCGGTGAAAGCCGAGTTTCTGCTGCAGTGGGAACCGGCCCGGTCCACGCTGCCTTTAAGGCGATCAACAGCGTCGTCGCTCTCAAAGCCCCCCGCTTGGAGTACGCGGTTCACCCAGTGCACGACGGTATAGAGGGCAAGAGCACGGTCAGCGTCCAGCTTCAGGTCACCTCCCAAGACGAAGAAGCCCTGGTCTTCAGCGGAACGGGCGTCGACGAAGACATCGTGCTCGCCAGCGCCAAGGCCTACCTCAATGCCCTCAACCGTTTCCTTACGCAAAGCCCCAGTGAGGCGGCCGTGCCCCCCAAGACCCCTCAGCTCGTTCGGTAACGCCGGGCATCAATGCTGTACTTTTTGACCCTGAGGCCAAGCACCCGTTCAGACACACCGAGACTCCGTGCCGCTTTGGCGATATTCCCCTGGGCGGCTTTGAGGGCATCGTGGACCAGATCGCGCTCCAGTGAGTCGAGCGTGTCCTGAAGGGTTCGCGCGCTGGAAGTATCGCTGGCCTCCGCCGTCTGTAGGGTAGGCGGCAAATGGTGGCCACGAATCACATGGTCATTGCTCAGCAACACGGCGCGCTCCATGCAGTTTTCGAGTTCGCGCACATTTCCCGGCCAATGGTAGGCCATCAACATGTCGATCGCAGACGTAGAGATACGACGGACATCTTTGCCGTTCGCCCGGGCATACTTCTCAACAAAATAGTCGGCAAGGAGAAGCACATCGGTCCGGCGCTCCCGAAGCGGAGGCACATAAATCGGAAACACATTGAGCCGGTAATAGAGATCCTGACGAAACGTACCTTGCCCGACCGAGGCCTCTAGATTTCTGTGCGTCGCAGCGATAATCCTCACGTCACTTTTGATGGTCTCGGTTCCTCCGATGCGTTCAAACTCTTTTTGCTGGAGGATCCGGAGCAGTTTGACTTGGGCGCTTTGGGAGATGTCGCCGATTTCGTCCAAGAAAATCGTCCCCCGGTGGGCCAATTCGAATCGACCCTTTCGATGGGCAATGGCCCCGGTGAACGCCCCTTTTTCATGCCCAAAAAGCTCGCTTTCCAGCATGGTCTCAGGGAGGGCCGCGCAATTCACTTTAATGAGAGCCTCATTGGCGCGCAGACTGTCCTTGTGAATGGCTTCGGCCACCACCTCTTTACCGACGCCACTTTCGCCGCACAACAAGACCGTGGCGTCGCTTTTGGAAACCTGGCCAATCATGTCGAAAACCAACGCCATGGCCCGGGAGTTTCCGATGATGTTCAAAGAGCGCCCTTCGAGCGCCTCTTTTCGGTTCTCCTCCTCTTGTTTCGATCGGCGGACGGCCACATTGTAAGCAATCATGAAGGCGATAATAGAAAGATATCGGACATCGCCCTCAAGCGTGCGGTCAGGATCCGCGTCGCTGAACGCGCGATCTGCGCTCAGCGCCCCCACAACCACGCTACCCAGCTTGATGGGTACGCAGATAAACGAAATGTCGCTGCGTTTGAGGCTCTTGCGCGCACCAGTTCGGTCGAGAAAAAGAGGCGCTTGGGAGATTCGAGGCACAACCATGGGCTTGCCGGTCTTCACCACTTGTCCGGTGACGCCCTCCCCCACCTGATAACGACCACGCTCCTGCTCAGACGCAGACAAACCATAAGCCACATCGGTCACAATTTCATCACTCGCCCGATTGAGAAGCGTCACCGTCCCGCGAAGCATGCCCATGTGCCGGGCCATCGACGCAAGGACCCCCTCGAGCACTTGGCTGAGCTCACCCGCTTCATCCAAAAGATGCGCAATTTCGTACAAAAGCTCCAGGGCAGGCGTTTGCCTGCCACCAGCTTGCTCAGGACACTCAGGATGCTGGGAACTGCTCGGCATGTTCGTGGTGCCCGGCAAGAGACGCCCCTCTTGCCTTCTGAAGACCCCCAAAAAGGAGATCGATCATTTCGTCGGCAAGCGTCTCTTCAGACAAGGCGCCTTCTGGCCGGAACCATTTGTAAATCCAAAGGACCATGCCCAAAAACGAAAAAGCGGCCACTTTCGGGTCAACCGGGCGGATTTGGCCGGACTCACTCGCCTCGCGAAAGGCATCTTCCAAGAACTTCACGTACCTTTTCTTGCGGGCGTTGATCTGGACCCGATACTCGCCAGTGAGGGTGGCATGCTCGTGGAGGATAATGGTGACCTCCTTGCTCCAACCGCGGGTCACGAGCAAAATATTGTAGCGCATACACGCCTTCAAGCGGTCCACCGGATCCTCGATGGGTTTCACCTTCTTGAGGACCTGATCTTCGAACAAGTCCATGCCGTAGTGCATGATTTCCAGAAGAAGGTGCTCTTTGCTCTGGATGTGGTGGTAGAGGCCGGCTTTGGTTAAACCGCATTCGGAGGCGATGTCCTGAATGGAGGTGCCCTCATAGCCCTTTTTGCAGATGACCCGAGCCGCCGTCTCAAGGATCTCCACCCGACGCTCCCGATCCATGGGTCGGCGCGTGCCCGACTTCCGCGTTTTGCCCTTACTGATCAATCGTTGACCACCCATTCGCCCACTGAACGATGGCGCCTCGTTCGTACCGCTCGAGGTCACCGCTCGCAAGCGTTCAACTCGGGTAAGTGAGCATACCACCTCGCCGCACAGGAAAAACGAACATTGTTTCTCATCCCTAGGTATAAACCCGCATATGGACTCGGATCGCCTTTAAGCTGAGGCCCGTTCCCCCGCGGCATGAAAGCCCACCCGGTTGAGCGCGCGAACCACCGCCTGGAGCGAGGCTGTGACCAGATTGGCGTGCCGCCCGACGCCAAAGCTCGAACGACCACTTGCGGCCGTCACTTCCACGTAAGCCACCGCGATGGCATCCGCGCCCTTGCCCAAGGAATGTTCGCTGTAGTCGGTCACCCGGGCCTCGAAGCCAATCGCCGTCCGAAGGGCATCAAAAAAAGCAGAGATTGGTCCGTTCCCGCGGCCTTGAATCACGCGGTCTTCTTCGTCCTCGCGAATTGTGGCCGTCATTTCGTAGCTGCCTTCTTCGCTGGGCCCGGAACGCAGGGCGTGGTTCACCAAGATGACGGGTCCCAAGTTCGACAGGTACGTTTCCTCAAAGGCCGAAAACACCTCCTTCGAACTGAGCTCCTTTTCACTGTTGTCGGTGATGGCTTGGATCCGCTTGCTGAACGCGATCTGCAAACGCCGGGGAAGCCGAAGCCCATAGTCCGTCTCGAGAATATATGCGACCCCACCCTTGCCCGACTGGCTGTTGATGCGAATGACCGCTTCGTAGGTTCGACCCAAGTCCGCGGGATCGATCGGCAAGTAAGGGACTTCCCAGATTCCACCCTCAAGCTCTCGACGCTTGAGGCCTTTTTTGATCGCGTCCTGGTGGGACCCCGAAAAAGCGGTAAACACAAGCTCGCCCGCATAGGGGTGGCGCGGATGGACGGGAAGACGCGTACAGTGCTCCGACACCCGGACGATCTCATTGATGTCATCGACCTTGAGCTTGGGGTCTACGCCCTGCGTGAGCATGTTGAGAGCCAAGGTCAGCACGTCCACATTCCCGGTGCGTTCACCGTTCCCGAAAAGGGTGCCTTCGACCCGGTCCGCGCCCGCCATCAGGGCAAGCTCGGCAGCAGCCACGGCCGTTCCTCGATCGTTGTGCGGATGGACACTGATGATGGCCGAACTGCGGTTTTGAAGATGCGCACCAAACCATTCGATCTGGTCGGCGTACACATTCGGCGTGGCCATCTCGACGGTGGCGGGCAAATTCAAAATGATGGGTTGGTCCGGCGTGGGTTTCCAGACTTCCATCACGGCCTCACAGACCTCGACCGCAAAGCCCAGTTCGGTGCCCGTAAAACTTTCGGGCGAGTACTCAAGCACGATCTCCGTATCAGGAACCTTGCCAACCAAGTCTGCCACCATCTTTGTGCCCGTTTTGGCCAAGTCGATGACCCCGGCCCGGTCAAGCCCAAAGACCACTTCCCGCTGGACGGTCGAAGTGGAATTGTACACGTGCACGATGGCCCGCCGCGCGCCCTGCAAAGCCTCCATCGTCCGACGAATCAGATGCTCGCGCGCCTGGGTCAGGACCTGAATGGTGACGTCTTCGGGAATACGGTCCTCATCGATGAGACGTCGAAGAAAATCATAGTCCGTTTGCGAGGCGCTCGGAAATCCGACTTCGATTTCCTTGAACCCCAACCCAATCAAGGTGGAGAACAGGCGAAGCTTGCGGTCCGAACCCATGGGTTCGATCAGCGCCTGATTGCCATCACGCAAGTCCACGCTGCACCACCGGGGCGCGGTCTCAATCGTTCGGCTTGGCCATCTTCGGCCGGGCAGATCTATTGGGGGAAAAGGTCGATATTTGTCTTTCGGGAATGTCGTCATTTTGCGCTCCATCGAAGCCCCCTCGGCTCGAGCGGAGCGGACGTCTCGCGGACCAACCCATTTTCTAACCAAATGGGTCCCATCGGTCAACCAATCCCATAGATCAATTGCGTCAACCTTGTGCCTCACGCCGATCCCAGCCCAAGCCAAGGCGGTTTCGGCCTTACGGTGTCAAATCTCGCGACCTACCCGGGCCTTTCTTTGCTGCGTCTTTTGCGGGCCTCGTCCAGGCATTCCTCGGGCGACCCCATACCCGCGCGGGTGGCCGTCCAAAGCCCGATCTCAAGGACTTCATCGAGCGTGTACCCCGAAGCCAGCATCCGCCGGACATCCATCTCATCCACCCCAGCGCCATAGGTCTCAAGTTTGGCCACAAAAGCCGCCTTGTTGGCGCTCCTTGACGAATACACCCTCTGCGCTTGAACGTCGGACCGTGCAGCCGCCGTGTCCGTAGGCGCGATTTGCGGGCGGGCGCCAGCCTGGTCGGCCGGCCTGGTGGCAGCCTCGTCGGACGCCACACCCGGCGCGAGAGGAGGCGCCTCGCTGTCCACCCGACTCGCCTTCGAGGCACCGTCCTGCTGTTCTCTTTTCACCCGCAAATCAATGCCGAAACCCCTGCGAAAATCTTGCACCACCATGACCTGGGAGATGCTCTTATGCGCCCCCAAGCCCGAAATCAAAAAAAATAGAAAGCTACACTATGCGGCAGGTTGCGAAAGAATGCGCTCCCTCTTGTACAATCCGGCGGCGGTCACGCCCAAAAGCAAGCTGATCCCCAGAGTCGAAACCAAGGACAATCCTCGAAAAAGTGCGCCCAGTGGTTCCTGGCGGAGTATACCCAAAACCGCCAGCTGTTCCCCCACCGTAGGAATCAGCATCATCCACGGCTTTTCTTGGACCGGAAGCATGACCAAAATCAGCGCCGGGACCACCGGGAGCATCATCACCAAGGACACATAGGTCTGAGCCTCCTTAAAACTTCGGCAAAAGGCGGCAACGTTCATCTGAACTGCAGCGCCAAAAAAGGTCAGAGGAAACGCCACCAGCAAAATGTCAAAGACCACCACCACATCCAGCCTGAGATGAATGCCCAGCCTCGCCAGGGGGCCGCCAGGAAGCAACGCGCCCATGAGCAAAAACGCGATCAACGTGGTCAGCAAACTCACGACGGTAAACATCCAGGTCGCGAGGAGCTTACCAAAAACCACCTCTGCGCGGCTCACCGGATTGATGAGCAGCGCCTCCAGGGAACCGCGCTCACGCTCACCGGCGGTGGTGTCAATTGCCAAATGCATACCGCCAATGAACACCGACAACACCACAAACAAAGGCATAATTCCGAGTAAAAAGAGCCCCCTCGCCTCAGGCGTAGAAACATCGACGCTCTGTACGACAATGGCGTGGGTGAGACTCGGGTCGACACCTCGGGCCAACAAACGAAGCGCACCGAGCTGAGCACCGTAACGCTCAAGCAAGCCACGGGTACGCGCCACAAGCGGGGCTGAAGCGCGATCGGATTGGTCAAAAAACAATTGTAGCGGCGCCGGCCGCCCCAGCGAAAGGTCGCGGCCAAAGGACGAAGCGATCACCAACACCATCTCTTCGTGCCCTTCCCGCACTGCCCGTTCCGGATCCGTTGGAGCCGGGCGAAGAAGGACGTGGTTCTGTTCCAAAAACGCGACCAGCTTCGGCGCATGCTCCGTACCAGAAACCGGGAGCCCAATCGGCTCATCCTTGGCTCCACCTACAAGATTGCCCGTAAGCACGACCATGGTCCCCAGCATCGCCGGGCCAAAAAGAGGGAACAAGAGCGCCGTAAACAACGTCCGCCGATCCCGCACGTTGTCAATCGCTTCCTTTTTGGCGATCGTGGTTACGCGGCGAATCATCATGTAAGCCCCGAACCCGAGCCAATGGCCTCAACAAAGGCGTCCTCAAGGTTGGCCTGCCCAGTCATCGCGCAAAGTTCGCTCGGCGTGCCCTGAAGAGCGACCCGCCCTCTTGCCAACACCACAATGTCATCACACAACGCCGAAACCTCCTGCATCACGTGACTCGAAAAGAGGACACATCGTCCCTCGTCACGGAGTCGGCGGACAAAGTCGCGCATTGCGCGCGTACTCATCACGTCGAGGCCGCTGGTGGGTTCATCAAGAATCACGTTCTTGGGTTGGTGGACAAGCGCTCGCGCGATGGCGACCTTCACCCTTTGCCCCTCCGAAAATCCCGCGGTGCGGCGATCCGCAATGTCCTCCATATCGAGGAGACGAATGAGCTCTTCGGCGTGCTTTGACAAAACCCTTTCGTCTTGCCCGTGAAGACGGCCAAAATAGAGAATGTGCTCGCGCGCAGTCAGCCTGGGATACAAACCGTGGTTGTGCGGCAACACGCCGATGCTCCGCTGAACCGCGCGGGGGTCTTCTTGGGTGTCCACCCCATCTACCAACGCGCTGCCTTTCGATGGGCGAAGCGCCGTGTACAAGATGCGTAGAGCGGTCGTCTTGCCCGCTCCGTTGGGCCCCAAAAGACCGGTCACGCGACCATCGCTCGCGCAAAAACTCAAGCCTGATAGGGCCAACACATCTTTGAAGGACTTATGAAGGTCTTTGGCTTCCATCATCCCAGCGCACTCCCGGACATCATGGTGAAGGCCCCAAAAAGTTCAGAAAAAAAGGCATGGGCGCCATCTCGAGCGCACACCCGCTGTGCAGGCGTTCCGGCTGCATGTGTTTCAGGAAATCCGAAATCAGCCGAGGGATACAGCCTCGATGTCCGACGATGTGGCCCTGGCCTTGGGCAACGACATGCATCGAGTTTTTTAAGGACTGCGTGACCCGTGTCCCCCCCGCGGGCGGCGTAACCGGGTCCACCTCACCCGAAAGCACCAGTGCCGGGACCTCAGATTGAACCGGGACCCGCGCATCTTCAGGAAGAGGCCGCCGAGGCCACCTGGCACACACCCGCGCGAGGGCCGCGCGCTCTTCGAGTCCGGCCTCGAAGGCGCCTCTTTTTCCCGGGCCGTACTTCGGATGCCCATCGCCCTCAGGCTCAGCAGGAAAAAAAGGCACATCCTCCGCACAAATCACCGAAAGATGCATCGCGTGACTGAGCCCCCCCTCTAGGTTGGCTTCCATCAGAAGGCTTTGCGCCATCCAGTTCGAAAAATCGCCGTGAACATCGGCGTCGTGCACCAACAGCGGAAGAAGCGCTGCGGTTTCGGTCTGATAGACCAAGAGGCGCACCGTCGCCCAAAATGAGTCGATGGTGAGGCCCCGCTCCACCGGGCGATGGGAGACTGGATGTTTGAGCTTCACGGTGGGCCCAAGGCGGGCAACCCGAGCCAGCAAATGCTCGAAGCGCTCAAGAATTTTCGGAAATGCTCTACCACAGCCGGCGTCGGATTCGCACCGAAGAAGCCGATGCCGCACCGCCGCCTCGGCGTTGTGAAAAGCGTCCGCGCCAAGGGCGACATCAACCCCGAGCACACCGTCAAGAATGACGGTTCGGACATGCCTCTCGTAGCGCCCGAGGTACCTGAGCGCAACGCGGGTGCCGTAGGAAGCCCCGTACAGGTTGATTGTTTGATAACCAAGAGCCCGTCTGACGGCATCCAAATCGAGGATGGCATCTTCGGTAGAATACAAGCTCAGGTCCGCATCCACGTTCGAGACACAGTCCTCCACCCAGCTCCTCAATGCGTCTTCGTTCAGTTGCTTGAAACTCTTATTCTGCGGCGGAAGCTTGCACTTCAAAGGATGCGAACGGCCGGTCCCTCTTTGGTCCACCAAAACCACGTCGCGATCGTCCACGAACTGAAAGGCTCCCGCGACCTCCAGGTAGGCTGACGAGGCGGCCTGGCCGGGCCCCCCGGCCAAAAAGAACAACGGATCGGCCTCCGGCTCCGGGGTTCGCGCCGGAATCACCGCCACATGGAGCGAAATCTGCCGCGAGCCCTCGGATTCTCTTTTTTCGGGGACCAACAAGCGGCCGCAGAGGGCAGCCATGCGGGCGAGACCGTTGCCGGACGAGAGTCGACAGGGCTCGAGTGGAAGCGCCTGTTTTTGCCCGACGGCCCGTTGGCAAGCGCCCAGCACCAGCCCAGAGGCCAAAGCGAACCTCACAGCCCAAAAGCACTGTTTTGGGGGGCTCGCCCGTCCACACCACCTTTGCCCCACTTCGAGGTCATACCATCTCGTGCCGGGCCCCCAAAACAAAGCGCCGCCCTCAAGCAAGTGTTGACCCGAGCACCCACACGCGGCTACATGAGGAGATCGCGTCCCCAAGGGTTTTATCGGGGCGATTCCGAAAACATCATGGACACCTCAGCACGCATTCAGCAATTGCACCAGCTTCTACGGAAGCGAATCCCCATCATCGATGGTGCGATGGGAACGATGATTCAGGCCTACCATCTGTCCGAAGATGAATTCCGAGGTCAGCGTTTTCGAAACCACGAGATGAGCCTCAAGGGCAACAACGACCTGTTGTCGCTCACGCAGCCGGATATCATCCGCGAGATCCACAGCAAATACCTCGAAGCCGGCGCCGACTTTCTGGAGACCAACACCTTCAACTCCACTTCGATTGCGATGGCGGACTACGGTCTCGAAGCGCTCGCCTACGAGCTGAATCGAGAAGGGGCCAGACTCGCAAAAGAAGCGGCCGACGAAGCCACTCAAAAAGACCCCACTCGCCCGCGTTTTGTCCTGGGCGCCATCGGCCCCACCAATCGGACCTGTTCCTTATCTCCGGACGTCAACAACCCCGGTTTACGAAACGTAACCTTCGACGAACTTTGTGACGCCTACCGGGAAGCGACCCGTGGGCTCATCGATGGCGGCGCAGATATTCTCCTTATCGAAACCGTCTTTGATACCTTAAATGCAAAGGCAGCCATCTTCGCAATCCAGGACTATTGTGAGGCCCAGGGCCAAAACGTGCCCCTCATGGTTTCCGGAACCATCACCGACGCCAGTGGTCGAACCCTGTCGGGACAAACAACCGAGGCCTTCTGGAATTCCATGGCGCACGCCCGTCCGCTGGCCGTGGGTCTCAACTGCGCCCTCGGAGCCAAAGAGCTTCGTCCCTATCTCAAGGAGCTATCCCGCATTGCGGGCACCCACATTAGCGCCCACCCCAACGCGGGGCTGCCCAACGAATTCGGCGAGTACGACCAGTCTCCAGAACACATGGCCGAGCTCATCGGGGAGTTCGCCCGAGCCGGGCTGGTCAACATCGTCGGAGGCTGTTGCGGAACCACACCCGAACATATCCAAGCCATTCGTGAAGCCGTCGCCTCCATCGAGCCCCGCAAGATTCCCGACATCGAACCCTTCACCCGCCTCAGCGGCCTTGAGCCCCTGACCATCCGCCCCGACAGCCTCTTCGTCAACATTGGCGAACGAACCAATGTGACCGGCTCCGCCAAGTTCAAGCGTCTCATCAAAACGGATGACTATGAGGCCGCGCTCGACGTGGCGCGGGAGCAGGTCGAAAACGGCGCGCAGATGGTCGACGTCAACATGGACGAGGGCATGCTGGACTCCCAAGAGGCCATGACCCGCTTCTTGAACCTCATCGCCTCAGAACCTGATATCAGCAGGGTTCCCATCGTGATTGACTCGTCCAAATGGTCGGTGATCGAGGCCGGGTTGAAATGCGTCCAAGGAAAAGCAGTCGTCAACTCGATCAGCCTCAAAGAAGGGGAAGCGCCCTTTCTCGAACAGGCCCGATTGATCAAAAGGTACGGTGCGGCCGCCATTGTGATGGCCTTCGACGAACAGGGTCAGGCGGATACGGCCGAGCGCAAACGAGAGATTTGCAAACGTTCTTACGACTTGCTGGTCACCAAGGTTGGTTTTTTGCCCGAAGATATCATCTTCGATCCCAATATCTTTGCCATCGCGACCGGCATCGAAGAACACAACAACTACGCAGTCGATTTTATCGACGCCATCCGCAACATCAAAACCGAGCTACCGCATGCACTCGTCAGCGGAGGCGTCAGCAACGTATCTTTCTCCTTTCGGGGCAACAACCCGGTGCGAGAGGCTATGCATTCCGTGTTTCTCTACCATGCGGCCAAGGCCGGAATGGACATGGGCATCGTGAATGCAGGACAGCTCGCAGTCTACGAAGAGATCGAATCGGAGCTCAAAACCCGCGTGGAAGACGTCGTTCTCAATCGTCGCCCAGATGCCACGGAGCGCCTTCTCAAAGTGGCGGCCAACGCCAAAGGCCAAACCATGCAGCGCACCGAGGATCTGTCCTGGCGAGATTTTCCGGTCGGGGCGCGCCTTTCCCACGCGTTGGTCAAAGGGATCCAAGAGTACATCGAAGAGGACACCGAAGAAGCACGCCAAACCTTCGATCGACCCATCGAGGTCATCGAGGGCCCGCTCATGGACGGCATGAACATTGTTGGGGATCTTTTTGGCGCGGGAAAGATGTTTCTTCCTCAGGTCGTCAAATCAGCCCGCGTCATGAAAAAAGCGGTCGCCTATTTGGTGCCCTTTATCGAAGAGCAAAAACTGGCCAGCGGCGACCTGACGACCAAAGGCAAGATTGTTCTGGCAACAGTCAAGGGCGATGTGCACGACATCGGCAAAAACATTGTCGGCGTAGTGCTGAGGTGCAACAACTACGAAGTCATCGATCTGGGGGTCATGGTCCCGTCTAACAAGATCCTCGAAACCGCCCGCCAAGAAAAGGCCCATATCATCGGTTTGTCTGGGCTCATCACCCCCTCGCTCGACGAAATGACCGACGTTGCCAAAGAGATGGAGCGCGAAGGCTTCGAGATACCGCTTCTCATTGGGGGCGCCACCACTTCCAGGGTCCATACCGCCGTCAAGATCGAACCCCACTACCACGGGCCTACGATCTACGTTCCGGACGCCTCCAGGAGCGTGAACACCGTCAGTCACCTTTTGAGCGAAACCAGCCGTGTTTCCTTTCTTGAGACCGCACGAAAAGAATACCGCGAAATTCGTGCGCGTCACCAGGGCAAGAGGGCGAGGGCCGGCCGAATCACCATTGAACAAGCTCGGGACAATACCATCCCGCTTGACTGGAGCACCTACACGCCGCCACGACCAAAAACCTTAGGCGTCACAACATTTTCGGACTACCAGCTTGATGCACTCCTCGACACCATCGACTGGTCCCCCTTTTTCCACGCCTGGGAGCTCAAAGGTCGATACCCCCAAATCCTGGAAGATACGGTCGTCGGAGAACAAGCCAAAGAGCTCTTTCGTGACGCCCAAAAGCTGCTCAAACGGATCGTCAGCGAATCCATGGTCAAAGCCAAGGCCGTCTTCGGCCTGTTCCCGGCAAACCGGGTGGACCATGAAAGCATCGAGATCTACAATGACGAGAACCGAGACAAGGTCGTGCACGTCGTTCACACCTTGAGGCAGCAGGTGCAAAAGCCCAAGGGCCGAAACAACTTAGCCCTGGCGGATTTTGTCGCCCCCAAAGAAAGCGGCGTCGCCGACTACCTTGGTGCTTTTGTGGTCACCGCCGGCATCGGGATCGATCGCTGGGTCCGCCAATTTGAGGCCAAACACGACGACTACAGCGCCATCATGATGAAGTCCCTCACCGACCGACTCGCCGAGTCTTTCGCCGAACATTTGCACCGTCGAGTCCGCACAGAATTTTGGGGCTACGCGCCCCAAGAAGCGCTCAGCAACGAATCACTCATCCGCGAGGAGTACCACGGCATTCGGCCCGCGCCAGGCTATCCCGCGTGCCCCGACCACACCGAAAAGCGGACCCTCTTCGAACTTTTGCGCGCAACGGAAAACGCCTCCGTGATGCTTACCGAAAGTTTTGCCATGCTGCCCGCCGCTTCGGTTTCCGGCTACTACTTTTCCCACCCCGAATCTCAGTACTTCGGTGTGGGGAAAATCGAAAAGGACCAGGTCGAAGACTATGCCCGACGAAAAGGCATGGAAGTCAGGTTTGCGGAAAAATGGCTCCGACCGAACCTCGCCTACGATCCAGACGAGCCCGAAGCCCGTAGCAACCGAAAACGCGCTGGGACCTAAACGGGAACGCTTTAGATGTCCCCTGAGACCGGTTTTTGTCCCTTGCCGGCAGTAGAACCCTGATACGTTGTGGGATAGCCCAGGAACGGGTGGTCCAGCGCGGGTTATCCAGCAGGGTTTTCTCCAAAAAAGCCACGGCTTTAAGCCTCAAGGGATCGGATAACGTACATCACCATCCATCCCCCTTCATCCCACCACCGCTCCCTAGACGCCCGGTAAAGGTGTAAGGTCCGAGCTGCAGTGTGACGGAGTGGGGAGTTGGACCCTTTTAACGAGGTCTCGTTTTCGAGAAATTCGCGGGTCCAACTCCTCGTCTCTTTGCCGACCGCGAATGCCTTGACTCCTGCTTCCTGCTTTTGCACAACACCGGTCGGTTAAGGCCCGGGTGGCGGAATGGCAGACGCGGCGGATTCAAAATCCGCTGTCCGAAAGGGCGTGTGGGTTCGACTCCCTCCCTGGGCATCTTCGGTGGTTCTCGGCGGTCTAACATCGCCGGGAACTCTTTGCAGAGCCGCGGGGTCTCCGACTGGGTACTAAACAGGAACGCACAAGTTCGAAGCCAGGTGCTAGGCAAAGCCGGGCCCGAGGAGCCCGAGGAGCGTACACGGAAGTACGTGAGCCGGCACCGCAGGGTCCAATGCCGCATAGTGCCTGGATCCGGACTTATGCGTTTCTGTTTAGTCTAGGTTTGGGGTTTGTTGGGGAGCCATCGGCCGAGCATGCGGCGCATGCTGCTGATGGTGATCGGTTTCGGAAGGTAGTCGTCCATCCCGTACGACAAGACTTTTTCTCGGTCGCCCGCCATCGCGTGTGCGGTCAGGCCAACAATGACGGTGCGGCGCCCTTCGCCCTCCCAGGCCCGAATTTGGGTTGCGGCTTGGTATCCGTCAAGAACCGGCATCTGACAATCCATAAACACGCAGGCGTAGGCTCGGCGGCGAACCGCATCGACCGCCAACTTTCCATTTTCGACAACATCGGCGTGAAATCCAAGCTCAGCCAAGATGTCGAGGGCCACGGCTTGATTGATTTCACTGTCATCGACAACCAAGATCGCAGCGTGCGATGCCATACCGACGAGCGCTCTCGACCGCATCACCGACGAGCCCGATCGGCTCACGTCCTCCCCGGAGAAAAGGGCCGAAAGGGTATGCAAAAGCTCCAGCTGGCGCACGGGTTTCGCCAACCAGGCGTCGGCTTCAAGCACGCCTTCGCCTTCTTCGTCGTCTTCAGAGACGGGCCGTATGATCACGAGCTTGGGAACATCGACACCCGCCTTGTCCCGTTTCAACTTGGATAGCAGGCCCATGCGGTGCTCTTCTTCCCCCTCGGCGTCGACCACCATGACATCATAGGGTTCACCACGGCGATGGGCGTCCTGGAGAATGGCGACCGATGCCGCCACATCGTCCAGGATATCAGCCCGCACGTTGAAGGGAGCAAGAAGCTCCCGAAGCGCTTTTCGGTACGTCTCGGAACGCACCACAAGCAAGACACGCATCCCCCCAAGATCAATGGTGCCGAGATCACTGGTGCGGCTGCCCATTTCTTCGACATCGAAGCGCGCGGTAAACCAAAAACGACTGCCCTCCGAAAGCTCGCTTTGAACGCCCATCTCCCCATGCATGAGACTGACGAGACGACTCGAGATAGCCAACCCCAAGCCTGTTCCGCCTTTGGTGCGGGTGTATGAAGCATCCACCTGCGCAAACGCAGAAAAAATGCGCCCGAGCTCACGGGCTGGAATTCCAATACCGGTGTCGACAACCTCGAACAAGACCATGACCTCAGATCCCTCGCGTTGCTTCTCACTCACCCGGATGACCACCTCTCCGACCTCGGTAAACTTGATGGCATTGCCCGCGAGGTTGACCAACACCTGCCGCAGTCGGTCGGAATCGCCACGCACAAACGCAGGAAGACCCGGCGAAATTTGGCATACGAGGCCAAGGCTCTTCTTGTACGCCTCTACAGACAAAAATGTGGCAACATCCTCGACCACCTCACGGATTCCAAAATTGGTTTTTCTCAACTCCAGTTTGCCAGCCTCGGCCTTTGAAAAATCGAGAATATCGTTAATGATGCTCAGCAGCATATTTCCCGAGCCACGAATTCTTCGTCCATACAATCGCTGGCGATCCGAAAGATGGGTCCTTAAGAGCAGATCCGTCACGCCGATCACCGCATTCATGGGGGTTCGAATCTCATGACTCACCATCGCCAAGAACTCGCTTTTGAGTCTGTCCAAGCGCTTCAGCTCTTGGTTCTGAGACTCGAGGAGCTGAATAGAATCTCGCAAGCGGCGGAGCATCTCTGAAAAGGATCCTGCGAGTACCGCAATTTCACCCCGCGTAGACACCTCTATTTCTCGACTAAAGTCTCCCGCGGCGACCGCCTGCGTATCTTCGACCAGACGCCGTACAGGCGCGGTGATGCGTCTAGAGATCTGTAAAGTCGCAAAGATGATTACAAAAAGAAGAACCAACCCAATGCCAAACAGCGCATTTCTCAAAGCGGTGATGGGTCTGAGCGCTACTCCAGCCTCCTTAAGAGCCACCACCCTCCAACCGTATCGTGCCGGGGGGCTGATTCCGACAAAGGTTGTTCCAAGGCCAGGGACAAAAGATTTTCCGTGGTAACTTGACCTCGTGAAGGTGGTCTGGGCAAGAATTTCCTCCAAGCGATCCGGCGCAAGCAATGCTGAGGCTGAAAAAGCGGTCACCAAATTCTCGGCCCGATCCACAATGCCAAGATGGGTGTCCTTGTGCATGAGCGGATCCGTCTCTCGACGACGCTCAGAGGCCGCCTGAGAAATTCGCTGCTTAAGCCGATCCAAATCAACCAAGCCAAGGAGGGCAACAGGCTGGCCATCGTTGTCTGTATAAGCCTTTGCAAGCGGAACGACCATTCTTTCGGAATCAAACGGAGACAGAATGGGGGCAGCCGGGTCACTCAAGCTACCCCACCGATAGCGTGCGTTGACCGAAAAACCGTCCTCCGTGCGCACCCAAAAGTCGCGGATGATTGTCGAACCCTCTTGGTCCTCACGACTCGCGTACAACACGACCGCCGCATGAACGCCGTGCGAAGACTCTCTCGAGGCCGGTTTGACACAAGCGATGTTGGAGAAGGTCTTGAGAACATCCCGTTGGCCCCTGAGGAAAGTTCGAAAGCGCTTTTGCAGAAGTACAAAAACGCTGAAGGTCTTTCCGTGAACCGTCGGTGCCAATGCCGCGTCCGGCAGCCTCGTCCAGGTTTCAAGCTGTCGATCTGAAACCCGCAGGACCTCAACCACTTGCTCAAATACCAAGCGTGCGGCACCCGCCAAATTGCGCCCCAAGTGAGACTCGTAACCCTGCTTCGCTTCCCGGTAAGCATAGCCCCCGAGCACCCCAAGCGGCACAACAGCCATGATCAAGAATCCGGTGACCAAGCGCGTCTGAATGCGTTGCCAGATCGGGATCCGCTGAGATGTGCTCCACTCAGATTCGTGAACCCCGGACGAAGGGCCGGGTTCCGGTGACGCTCTTTTCGGCGTTTCCGGCTCCTCACGCTTGGGGGGCTTCACTCCCGTAGGGAATAGCACTGGCCATGAAGAATGGAACGGGCCACATGTCGAGAAACAGCCGCCTCAAGCGCACCCAAGAAGACATCGATCCCTTGCCTTCGGGGACCTAAAGATCGGGTTCGGTTGTCCGCACCTCAACAACCTCCGCCTCATCGTCAGAGAAAAAGACCACTTCTTGTCGCCTGAAAAGCTCGAGAAGCGCCGCTTCGCTCTTTGGCACCCGCACAAACACTCGCCCAGCCACCTCATCCACCGACGGAATCCGGGCCACCACATGCACTTTTTTCGGTCGATACCCCGCGTGGGCATTGAGGGTCGCAACCTCTTCGTCAGGGGTGGCCGGGAGCCAGGCCCCGAAAACCAAATGAAACAGACCGAAACCCACCACCCAATACGGAGGCGCCATGCACCATCGCCAGGCCGGCGGGGATCGCGGCTGAGACCGAAACGCCATGCCAGACTTCCAGTGTAAAGACCGAGATAGGGTTTGCCAAGCCCCCCTCCGAAACACCGGACCTAGGGGCCCATCTCGTATCGACGGCCGATGTCGTCATAGATGTTTTTTCGATCGGCGCCTTCATCCAACAGTTGCTGAACCATCGCGAGCTCCCGTTCTATGTGCGCCTCCAGCGACTCCCGGCTCAGCGGAGCCTCCACCCGAAGACCATTCACAAACACTGTGGGTGGCCCCCGCGCGCCATAGCGGATCGCGTCTTCCCGGTCTCGCGTCAGCGCGAAAGCGACCCCGCTCGAGGCGCGATCCTTGGAAAAACGATCCATGTCCAGCCCCAGGGCCCGCGCATGGCCCACCAGCTCGTTTTCTTGGAGTTCGTCCATGGCGCACATGCGCTCATGCATTGGCCAAAACTTCTCTTGCCGATGGGACGCGAGCACAGCCTTCGCCGCTTCCATTGCGCGTGGATGAAAAGTGAGTGGATGCTGTCGGAAACGGACCTGAACGCGTTCTTGGTGGGTACCAAGCACCGTGTCTAGGGCCTTGGTCACCGCCTGGCACGCACCACCGTACTCGGAAAAAAGGTGTACCGTCACCCACGGCTCCGATGCCCCCCGCCACGGGACCCCGTCGACAATGGGGATGCGTGCGCGCTTTTTCTCTTTGGAGGTCACGGGGTAGCCCAAAGCCTGCAACGATGCCCTCAGCTGAATTTTCTCGTAAAGGCGTGACCTAGGGATCCCATCGGCTACCATTTGCCGAGCCTCTCCCAGCGCACGTTTCACCAGCGCTTCGAGTTGAGCTTGTGTCGGCGCATCAAGACGCACACCATTCACAAAAAACGTGGGGGTTCTTTGAACTTCAAGGCGATCTCCGAGTGCCCGATCGGCAAGAAGCGCCTCATCGCCGCCTTTTTCCTCTAAAAATTGAAGAAGCTTGGGGAGCTTTAAGCCCTGAGACCTCGCATGAGCAACCAGCTCTTTGGCACCCAGAGCGTCCTGATGCTCAAAAAAGTGATCGTGAATCGGCCAGAAGGCTTGCTGCGCATCGGCTGCAAGCGCAACCCGCGCTGCGAGCTCTGCGTCCGAATGGAACGGTTGAGGGCGATGCCGAAAGAGAATTCGGACATCGCCGCGGTGGCGCTCCATCAAGCGCCCGAGCGTGGCCTGAGCCCTCCCCGAAAAAGGGCACTGAAAATCGGCAAACTCCACCACGGTCACCAAAGCATCCGTGGGGCCACGTTGATGGGCCTTGCCAACCGGAACCCGGGCCAATCGGGGATCAAAGGATGCCTCGGGCGAAGACTTCGGCTTGTCCACCAGCTTTTCCAGCGTCTCCAGCGACTCTCGCGCCCCCTGGCTCAGGGCCCGCCGACTCTCCTGCCCAGAAAGCCCGACCAAAAAACCGACAAGCCCCGTAAACAAGAGGCCAAAAGTCACTGTCCCCAGCTTCATCCGGAAAGCCACATTGTCGCGAAAAGACTCGCGCTCGGAAAGGCACACCCCGCCTACCCGGCGCTTTTCACAGAAAACCCTAGCGACTTGAAAGATGATTGCTGCGCCCCATTAGGGTTTTAACTGTTTTTCGCCGCGAGGCGGGAAAGACACGCCGCTTGACGCAAAAAGGGTCGTGACTACCGTCGCCGACGGGGGTAATCACCGCCGCCTCAATCGGTTCGGCCGGCCAGAAATGACCGGGGATAACCTCTAGAGTAATAAGCAGCCCGAGTCATCAAGGGGTAAGAATAGGAGCAGCCTGAAATGGCGAACAAGGTCATTGGAATCGATCTAGGTACAACCAATTCCGTGGTTTCTGTGATGGAGTCAGGGGAATCGAAGGTCATCGTCAACGAGGAGGGCGCCCGCACCACACCGTCGGTCGTCGCCTGGACAGAAAAGGGCGAGACCCTTGTAGGACAAGTGGCGCGGCGCCAATCCATCACCAATCCAGAAAACACGGTCCACTCCGTCAAGCGTTTCATGGGCATGAAATTCGTCGACGTCCAAGACGAACTGAAACGCGTCCCCTACCACGTCGTGAAGGCAGAAAACGACGACGCCCACATCAAGATCCGGGACAAAACCTACGCACCACCCGAAATTTCGGCCAAGGTTCTTCAGAAGCTGAAGCGTGCCGCCGAAGCCCATCTGGGAGAAACCGTCGAAGACGCAGTGATCACCGTTCCCGCGTACTTCAACGACGCCCAGCGACAGGCCACCAAAGACGCCGGAAAAATCGCGGGACTCAACGTTCGCCGAATCATCAATGAACCCACATCCGCCGCCTTGGCCTATGGCTTGGATCAAAAAGAGAACAAAGTCATTGCGGTGTACGACTTCGGCGGCGGGACCTTCGACGTGTCCATTCTCGAAGTGGGTGACGGGGTTGTTGAGGTGGTATCGACCTCGGGCGACACCCATCTCGGAGGCGACGACTTCGACCATGCCATCATGACCTGGCTCACCGACGAGTTTAGGCGCGACACCGGAATCGATGTCAGTGAAGACAAGATGGTGGTGCAGCGGCTCAAGGACGCCGCGGAAAAAGCCAAGATTGAGCTATCGAGCGCATTCGAGACCGAGATCAATCTTCCGTTTCTAACCGCAGTGGATGGCCAACCCAAACATCTTCAACTCAAGCTTTCACGCGCCAAATTCGAAGCGCTCGTGGGCGATTTTGTGTCCCGCTCGTTTGCATCGGTCAAACGATGCCTCGACGATGCCAAAAAGTCCCCCCGCGAGATCGACGAGGTGGTGCTTGTAGGCGGTTCCACGCGGATGCCCAAGATCCAAGAAGAGGTCAAAAAGTTCTTCGGGAAGGAAGCCAATCGAAGCGTCAACCCCGACGAAGTGGTGGCACTCGGCGCAGCTGTCCAAGGCGGCGTCCTCACGGGCGAGGCCAAAGACATCGTGCTTCTCGACGTGACGCCCTTGTCGCTCGGCATCGAAACGCTCGGAGGGGTGTTCACCTCTTTGATTCCGCGAAACACCACGATCCCCACGCGAAAATCAGAAATCTTCTCCACCGCGGCGGACGGCCAAAGTCAGGTCGAAGTGCATGTGCTCCAGGGGGAGCGGAAGATGGCCCAGCACAACAAAACCCTGGGCCGGTTCATTCTTGATGGTATTCCGCCGGCACCGAGGGGCGTTCCCCAGGTTGAGGTGACCTTCGATATCGATGCCAACGGGATCGTATCGGTGTCCGCCAAAGACAAAGCCACCGGGCGCGAGCAGTCGGTCAAGATTCAAGCGTCATCCGGACTCGCGCAGGACGAAGTCGATCGGATGGTCGAAGAGGCGAAAAAGCACGAGCAAGATGACGAGGAACGACGTAAAACCGTCGAACAGCGAAACAAGCTGGACCAACTGGTCTATCAAGTCGAAAAGACGATGGAAGAGTCCAAGGACAAGCTTCCCGTAGACCTGGGACAGGAGGTTTCGGCAGCGCTCGAGGAAGCCAAAGCAGCCCTCAAAGAAGAAAAGGTGGACGCCTGGAAAGCCGCCGAAGACAAGCTGATGGCGGCTTCCGGAAAAATGGCCGAGCACTTGTACAAAGCAACCCAGGGCGGAGCCCCGCCGCCCACCGACGGCGCCGACCAAGCCGAAGAACCGAAGAAAAAGCCTGATGACGACAACGTCATCGATGCCGACTGGTCCGAAGCGAACTAGAATCGGTTTCTATCCTGGTGAAAAGTCCCATGAAATCGCGCACGTGAAATCGCGCACGCGCATGTGAAATCGTGTACGCGTTTCGTAAACGTAGGCGTGCACACGTGCGCGAGCCATTTCTCGGCGAGCTTGCCCGCATCGCGACCGACGAAGGCATAGAATCGTCCAAGCAAGGAGAGGTGGGCCATGGGCCGACCATGTGCTCTTTTGTAACCGGCCCGGCACCTGGCCGGTTCGGTCCAAAGACCGTCGCTGGCCCTGGCGACTGGCCGTCTCTTTGAGAGAATGAAATCCTTCCACGGGCATGGAGCCGGCGGCAGAAGCACGGTCGGACACCGAGGGGCACACCCAAGCCCGGGGACCCCTGATCGTCGCTTGCGTCGCAGGGGGCCTGCTGGCGGCCCAAATTGCACTTTTTCGTCTGTACGGGCAAAGCCACCGAGGAGAGGAAGCCTTTCTTGCAGTTTGCATCGCCCTTTTGGGGGTCGGCGGCGGCGGCGTAGCGGTATTCACCCGTCGGCGCCTAAACACGCTGGACCCGGACATCCTGGCCGCACGGGGCTGCTTGGTGTTCTCAGTCGGGCTGCCCCTTGTCCTGTTTTTGACTCGTGCCATCGGTCCGATCGCCTCGTCTTGCCTCTTGTGTCTGCCTTTTTTGGGCGGCGGGCTCGCCCCCGCACTCATGCTCGATCAACAAGCAAAAAAAGCACACGTCCTCTGCGCCGCCGGTGCGATGGGGACCAGCATCGCAAGCGTCGTCGCGCTTGTGACTATGCACACGCTCGGAAGCTGGAACATCCTTTTTCTCGCCAGCGCGCTCGGTGCCATCGCCTTCCTCCTCTGCTCTGGGAAGCGGCACCGCACCCAGGCTTCGTTTTGGCTGCTCTTGACCACTTTTTTGTGGCTGGTTCCAGAAGCAAGCTTTCGTTCTTCAGAATCCGAACCGGATGACACGGCCCCCAAAAGCCATCGGTTCAGTCAACCTCTCATCGAATCCCTCCGCCCGGGTGCGCGCGTCTTGGTGCTCGAACAAGGACCGACGCCATCACCTTGTGAGCCTTCACCAACGGGTTCGCTCGGACCACAGGCACCGCAGCCGAAGGGCCCCATCACAAAACCCAGCTACACCCATCTTCGACCACACGATGTAAGGAGCGCGCTGGTCCGTGAAAACGTCGCATACGATGCCGTTGTCATCCCCGGAATCGGTGCTTCGGAGCCGCCGGCTGCGGGTCTCGTATGGCTTTCTCAAGATCCGGCGGCCACGCTTGAGGCATTGGCCGCGATTTCGCGTCCCCTCGAGAACAACGGCCTTCTTTTTTTCACCTTGCCAAGGGCCCATCTTCTCAAGTTGTTGATCACCCTCGGCGCGACTCTCGGTCCGCAACTTGGACGCCACCTCATCGCATGGACCGAGCCACGCGGCTGCACCGCCATTCTGGTGTCGAGGACCCCGCTCAGCCCAAAAGAGACCACATTGGCAGAAACATTCGTGCGCGCACGCAAGAATGCTGAGCTCATCACAACGCCAACCCGGCCAGGAGAGGAAGGTCCCGTCAAAGATTTTCTGGACGGGTTGCCCACGAGCACCCTTGCAAAAACCGATCGTATCCGTCTCGACCCTGCGACCGACGATCGCCCATCGTTTCGCCGGCAATTGAGTCTCCACCAACTGTCGTGGAGCGATCTTCAGTACGCTTTTTTTCAGGACACGGACCGCTGGGAGCAAGACCCGGCCCCGAGCGGCCTGCTGCTTCTGGTGGCGCTCGTCGTGGTGATCATTTTGGGGGCAGTGCTCGTCTTGATACCCGTCGCGACCCGACAAACAAAACGCAACGATGTCTCCACCCGTCGGCTTCTCGCAAACTTGGTTTACTACGGGAGCACGGGCGCGGCGTTCGCGGGCCTCAAGATTGCACTCATCATCTCTTTAGGATTGCTCTTCGGCCCCCCCCAACTTGTCTTCACCACCGCGTTGGCGGGCTTTTTCTTGGGTGCGGGCGCGGGCGCCCACCAGTCTCAGCGACTCTCGAGAAAAGTCTGGGCAACGACCCTGGCCACCGTGATCACGTTGGTGCTCGCCACCAGCCTCGAGGGACTGGTCCAAATTTTCCGGCCTTTCGCCGTGGACGTCCGCGTCGCCATTGGTTTTTTGGTTGCGTTGTTTTCGGGCATCGCCGCCGGGATGCCGTTTCCCGCAGGGCTCGCGTTCAGCCGCCGGCGAAACATCGGTCTGGTCGCCTGGGGCCACGCCATCTACGCCGTGGCCACCGTCGCAGGGGCTGCCCTAGCGCATCTGTTGTCCGTCGAACTTGGCCTGTCCGCCCTTTTGGTTGTCGCTGCGGTGTGCTTCGCCGCGGCCCGCCTCGTTTTTCCTTATCTTGGAGAATAGGGTGTCGGATAACATCCCATAGGTACAGGCTTTTTTTCGCTCGATAGTGTTTGCAGCCGATCCGCTAGAGGTGGTAACTCTGGGTTGTGCGAAGCGCCCTGCCCATCGTTCCCAGTGAACACCCTCGGGGACCACCCAAACCCAGTTGGCTCAAGATACGGCCCCCTGGAGGCGAGCACTATCGGAACCTGAAAGCCCAAGCCCGGCGCCTGAAACTGGCTACCGTGTGCGAAGAGGCCCAGTGCCCCAACCTCGCCGAATGCTGGGGCGGTGGAACAGCAACTTTTATGCTCATGGGCGACACCTGCACCCGGGGCTGCCGTTTCTGCGCGGTCCAAACCGCCCGCCACCCTCCCCTCCTTGATCCAAACGAGCCTGAGCATATCGCCGAGGCGGTCGCTTCCATGGACCTTCGTTACGTGGTGTTGACCTCCGTCAATCGCGACGATCTGAACGATGGGGGGGCCGCCCATCTTGCCTCCTGCCTCCATGCCATCCATCGAAGGTCACCCGAAGTCCTCCTCGAAATGCTCATTCCCGATTTCGAGGGAAACAAAGAGGCCCTGAAGACCATCACTGGCAGCCCGATCTCCGTCCTCGCCCACAACGTCGAAACCGTCGAACGGCTGAGCCCAACAGTCCGCGACCCGCGTGCCTCTTATCACCAAAGCCTTGAAGTGCTCAAAAACGCCAAATCCTATGCCCCCGAAAAACTGACCAAAAGCTCGTTGATGCTCGGCCTGGGCGAAACGGAAGAAGAGATCATCCAGGCCATGAAAGACCTCCGGAGCGTGGGTGTCGATGTGCTCACGCTCGGCCAATACCTCCGTCCCTCAAAGAAGCACCTCCCGGTGGTGCGTTATCTGCCTCCCCAGATCTTTGACGAACTCCAAAAACGCGCCCAAGAGATGGGCTTCGGCTACGTTGCCGCCGGGCCTTTGGTGCGATCGTCCTACCGCGCTTTCGAACTTTATATGGAGCGCCAACTAAGGCCCAAAAACCTATGACTAGTGAAACCGAATTAGCTGGACCGACCTCTGCCGAAAAGACCAACGGCAGCTCCAAAAGCTCGGAGCCCATCGACATCAAAGCCATGTTTCCCATGCGGCGTTGCCTCGCCGAGGACGGGAGCCTTTTGGTCGATCCTCAGATTCGAAAAGAGCTGCTTCGGGAGATGATGACCTATATGATTTGGAATCGGGAGGTCGACGAACGACTCACCCGGCTCCAGCGACAAGGCCGCATCGGTTTTTACGTAGGGTCTGTCGGCGAAGAAGCGGTCATGATCGGAACCGCCGCCGCCCTCGAACCACAGGACTGGGTTGTGCCTTGCTACCGAGAGGCCGGTGTCGCCCTGTACCGAGGCATGAGTCTCGACACCTTGGTACAAAACGTGTTCGGGACCGCGCTCGACGTAGCCAAAGGCCGGCAGATGCCTTGCCACTGGAACGATCGGGAGCGCAACATTCTTTCGGTCAGCTCCCCGGTAGGCACTCAAATTCCGCAAGCGGTTGGCATTGCCTGGGCGATGAAACTGCAAAAGACCAACGGCGTGGCCATCGTCTACTTCGGGGACGGTGCGACCAGTGAGGGAGACTTCCACTACGCACTCAACTTTGCAGGCGTCTACCAAGTGCCGGTCGTATTTGTGTGCCGAAACAATCAGTGGGCCATATCCACGCCCTATCGACTGCAAACCAAGGCCGAGACCGTGGCCCAAAAGAGCATCGCCTACGGCATTCACGGCGAACGGGTCGACGGCAACGACGTGCTCGCAGTACATCAAGCAGCCAAAGAAGCGGTGGGCCGAGCCCGAAGTGGACAAGGTCCCACCCTCATCGAAATGTACACCTACAGGCAGGGCGCGCACTCCACCAGCGATGACCCGCGCGCTTATCGCGCGCAAGAAGAGCTTGAGGTTTGGATGAAACGCGACCCCATCACCCGAACCCGGGAACATCTTTCTCAGGTGGGGCTGTGGACCGAAAAAGAGGAAGAAGAACTTCGACAACACATCGCCCAACACGTCGACGCCGCCATTCGCCGCGCCGAGCGCACCTCACCACCCAAGGTCGAAACGATGTTTCAGGATGTGTTCAAAGAGCAGCCCGAATTTCTCAAAGCCCAGCAAAGAGACCTCGAAGAAGCCCTCGACAGCGAAGGCCAGTCGGAAAATTGACAGGGCAGAACCGATCATTCCTCTGCCTCCTTCGTCACCGCGCGACGACCTTCACGCGGGGGCCACAAGCGACAACAACCCCAGAGCAAAACAGGCCGAAACGTCCGCGCCGAAGCCCAAACGCGGGCGGTATCGGACGACGGGCCCCTTGACAGGCTGACTTCGCGACCTTTATCGCGTGGCCCTTAACCGAAAGGAGTCTTCCGTGACCAAGGTTTCCGTTAGCCCCTCTGGTGAACAATTTGCTATCCCCAACGCCGATGATTACGGTCTCGAACTCAAGCGCATTGAATCTTTGGTCAAAAGTGCAAGAGCCGAAGACAAAGAAATCGTGGTTGTCATGGGCGTTGGTTTTGTCGGCGCCGTGATGGCAGCGATCGTTGCCGACAGCGTTGATAAGAAAACCGGCAAGCCCAATAAGTTTGTGATCGGCTGCCAACGGCCGAGTCCGAGAAGCTACTGGAAGATTCCGCTGTTGAATCGCGGCCAAAGCCCCGTCAAAGCCGAAGACCCCGATGTCGATCCGATGATCGCCCGCTGCGTCAAAGAAAAAGCCACCCTGACGGCCACCTTCAACAACGACTGTCTCAAGTTTGCAGACTGCGTGGTTGTCGATGTTCAGTGCGATTATACCAAACAAGAACTCGGCAACATGAAAACCGGAGAAGCCGACATGGCAGCACTCGAGGCTACGATGCGCACCATCGGCGAGCGCATCCCCAAAGAGTGTATGGTCCTAATCGAAACAACTGTTGCTCCCGGGACGACAGAGTTCGTCGGTTGGCCCATCCTCAAAAAGGCTTTTGCCCAGCGCGGTATCGATTCGGACCCCCTCCTCGCCCATAGCTTCGAACGCGTCATGCCCGGAAAGGACTATGTTCGCTCTATCCGGGATTTCTGGCGTGTGTGCTCGGGCTGCAACGATAAGGCCCGAGAGCGTGTCGTCAAGTTTCTGAGCGAAGTGTTGAATACGGAGGAATATCCGCTCACGGTCATGGACCGCCCCATCGAGTCTGAAACCACGAAGATCATCGAAAACTCCTACAGAGCAACGATTCTTGCATTCCTCAACGAATGGAGTTTGTTCGCAGAACGCAACGGCGTCGATCTCATCAAAGTCATCGACGCCATCAAAGTCCGTCCGACCCACAGCAACATCATCTTTCCGGGTCCTGGCATTGGCGGATACTGTCTGCCCAAGGACGGCGGGCTGGGCTACTGGGCGTACAAGCACATTCTCGGCTTCGAGGACCACGACCAGCTTTTCAAGATCACCCCTCAAGCCATCGACACCAACGACACCAGGGGTCTGCACGTGGCGCAGCTCACCCGAGATGCGCTCCGCAACATGGGACGGTACATCGCCGGCGCCCAGGTCTTGCTTTGCGGGGCCAGCTACCGAGAGGACGTAGGCGACACCCGCTACAGTGGCTCCGAACTGGTCGTCCGAAAGCTCCATGAGATGGGCGCCGAGATTTGCGTTCACGACCCCTACGTGGAGCACTGGTACGAACTCGAAAAACAAGACGTCTATCCCGCCCCCGGTCACTCCTGGGCTCGTTTTTTCCGAAATCAAGATGACCTTTCGGAGACCAAGATTCAAAAAGACTTGAAAAAGGCCATGAAGGGCGCCGAGGCCGTCATCTTTGCGGTCCGCCACGGCCCCTATCTCGAAATTGAGCCTGAAGACGTTGTCGAGTACGCGGGCGGCCCGGTCGCGGTCATCGACTGCTTCGGCATTTTGTCAGACGCCCAGATTCGCCGCTACTTTGAGCTCGGCTGCGAGGTCAAGGCCCTGGGCCGGGGCCACATCCAACGCATCAAGGAAGGCGTGCGTAAGGGCCGTCTCGGCGCCTAATCCTCTGGCCCACTTCGTTCGCAACGACCGGTCCGTGGGGTTGGTTCAAACCAGATCAGTAGAGTCGCTCGACGACAGCCCCATGATAGTAGTGGGCTAAGATCGCCTCAAAGGATTGTCCGCGCTCGGCGCGCCCGATGGCACCAATCTGGCACATGCCGACGCCGTGGCCCCAACCCCCGCCGGTCAAATGAAGGGCCGTGATGTGGTGGTTGGGGTTGCGTTCCAAGTCGAACACAAAGGCACCGCTGTTCAGATGCCCAAGAAGCTTTCGAACCGGCAGCTCCCGCAACACATCTCGCTCGCCCTTGACCCCGACAAAGCGCAGCCCCGTGACCCGACCACCCGGACCGCGGCCCAGAATCTCGATGTCCGTGAGGGGGCCCAGGCCCAGGATCTTGACGACGCGTGCGAGCGCGTCTTGGGTCAGGCTTCGTTTCCAACGCACTTTGCTTTTTTTGGCGAAACTCGACCGGCCACACTCGGTCGGTGGGTACGAGGCGAGCCACGTCCGAATGTTGGATTCATTGAGTCCATTTTCGAAAGGCTTGAGGGCAGGATCATGGGGGGAGCCGTCCAGCCGGGCCCTGAGACTCTCGGAGGGTGCGTCATCCCAAACCACATTGTTGGCCTCTGAAAACCCTCCGCAGGTTGACGAATACACCGAGTCGACCAGGGTCAGAGGCGCCCGGGGATCGGCGCGGGGCCTTACCGCCAACAGGCCCCTGGTTTCTCGAACCGCCCGATTGCTCCGTGGGCGCTCGTGCCCCGCACCGCGGTAAACCTGGCAATGTTGCTCGCTGCACAAATGATAGGGCTCCGCAAAGTGCCGATGCCCCGCCTTGCTGAAAATCTCGCCCCGTGCAGTCACCGCCTGTGCCTTTAAAGCCTCGAGGGGCGCAGAAGCGAACATTTCTTTGGGAACCAAGCCCTGCAAAAGCGCCTCGAGAGACACCGAATTGACCAAAGCGAGTCGACCGTGCCGGTTCACGACCACATAGGCATGCCCCCAGAGTTGCTGCCTGTCCTTGGGGCCTCCCGTCCCGGCGTGCACGGTCACCTGCCCGCCCTCGACGGTGCCCACGTACAGGGCGTCTTGGGCGCGATGAAGCAGCTTCCCGCCCTTGTCGTAGATTCCGATGACGCCACGCGGGGCACCGACCATGACTTGATGCACGAAGGTCCGAAGACCCTTTTTTTGGGACAGGCGATTCACCAGAGCGTCGGCACGACGATGGTCACGGTAGCCGCCGATCCCAACGTAGCGGGCTCGGGTATCCAGGACCGCCCCCCGAAGGGCGACAATGGTCCCGACCTCGAATACCTTGGCCCGGTAGCCCTGCCCGGCCCACGCGTCGCGAATGACTTTTGATTCTTTGAGCTCACCGTACTTTCGGGTGGCCACCACCACGTAGTGCCGGAGCACCGCCGCACGGCTGGACACGGTCCGAAACACGAAGTGGCTTCCGGACGGTGCAAACACCCGCTTAGGGAGCCGCCCCTCATCAAACATGAGTCGGAGGGGCGCCTGGCCGCCCACGGTGATGGTCGGCGCGTCGTCCACCACGCCCACAGACATGAAGGGTTCACCCTTCTGGAAACGGAGCTGTTTTTGGTAAAGCTCGTCCCGGGAAAGCGGCCTGAGGGGCGCAAAATGGCCAGGCTTGGAAGCCTCGGCCATCGCAAAGCTCGCCCATAGAAGCGCGAGCCACGACAGCGCGTGGACCCGCAAGACCTTCCACCAGAAGAGGCCGCGCACCGAACGTAGGTTCTTAGCGTTTTGAGAACTGGAACCGTTTGCGGGCGCCAGGTTGGCCGTACTTCTTGCGCTCCACCTGTCTCGAGTCTCGTGTAAGAAACCCGGCTTTCTTCAGGGGAGGCCGGTGAACCGGATCCACCGCGGACAGCGCGCGCGCAATGCCGTGCCGAATGGCACCGGCCTGGCCCGAAAGCCCTCCGCCGGTGACGTTGATCGTCACATCCCACTTGCCCTGGGTCTCGGTCACCTCAAAGGGCTGCTGGAGGATCATCTTGAGAGTCTCGCGCGGAAAATACCGATCAAGAGTCCGCTTGTTGACCACGATCTTCCCGGACCCGGGCTTCAGCCATACTCGAGCCCGGGCTTCTTTGCGTTTTCCGCCTGCGTATTGCTGCTTGTCAGCCATTCGTTCCTACCCTTTTGGTGAAGAAGCGGAGACCTGCTCCGGGCGCTGCGCTTTGTGTGGATGTTCTGGACCCGCGTACACTTTGAGCTTTTTGAGCATGCTGTTGCCTAGGGCCCCGCGCGGAATCATGCCTTTGACCGCGAGTGCGATCACTTTTTCTGGCTTTCGAGCCAGCATCTCGGTTGCGGTGCGTTCTTTCAGGTGGCCCATCCAGCCGGTGTGTTTGTAATACACCTTCTTGTCGGCCTTGGCGTTGCCCCGAAACTGGACATCTTGGGCGTTGATCACCACCACGAAGTCCCCAACATCGGCGTGGGGGGTATACGTCGGTTTGTGCTTGCCTCGAAGAATGCTGGCGATGCGTGTGGCCAGTCGCCCCACCGATTGGTCCTTGGCATCGATCAAGAGCCACTTGCGAACCAGGGTGTCGGCCCCGTAGTGTTTGGTTGGCCGAACGTTACACAGAGCCGGCGGCCCTGAGGTCCGAGCCTTTGCGCTCACCTTTGCCATGGAAACGTGGCTTGTAAGTAGGGCGCCTCAGACTGTCAAGCACAGACCTCAACCCCGGTCCTGAGAAAACGACCGCTACTGAACATCAGGGAATCAGCCCGTCGGAATTACCCCGCGGTTTACGCACCGGGTCTGGTGGACAACGCCTCGATCGCCTGGTGAACCGCCTCCGAAAGCTGCGCTCGACCCGCGTCATCATGAGAAAACGCGGCTGGATCAATCGGTGCCCCCACACAAAGACGCACCCCACCGGGGCGGATACGCCAATCACCGGGCTTGAGGATCCGCTGCGTTCCCGACAAGCCGACCGGAACGATGGGCGTGCCCGCGTGCGCCGCGAGATGAAACGGACCCTTTTTGAAAGGTCCGAGCGTTCCAGTCTTCGACCGCGTACCCTCAGGAAACAGCAACAAGGAGACCCCACTTTCCGCGTTTTTCTGGGCCCGAGCCAATGCAGCTACCGCCTTTTCCCGATCTTTGCGGTCGATCATCACCGCGGCGCCAAGCGCCAAAACCCAACCGAACAGGGGAATAAATCCCAGCTCGCGTTTGGCCACGGCCTTCATGTCAACCGGCAAACATCCGTAGAGCACCGGAACGTCGAAGTGACTGGCGTGGTTGGCCATCACCAAGCGCGGCCCCGACCCCTGAAGCGCGCCGTCCACCTGCACCGACACCCCACAGATCTGGAGCACCCCTTTGCCCCAGCGACGACCAATCCAGCCCACCCCACGGCCCCGTGAAAACGGCAAGCAAAACAGCGCAACCAGCGACCAAAACAAGGTCAAGGCAGCAAAACAAGGGGCGAGGACCCACGGTTGATGCCAAAACGAAGTCTTCGTCAAACCTTGAACCCTTGCTGCCTTTAGAGCCGAATCACTCGGGCGAGCCAGCGGAGGACCGACGCCCCACCAGATCCACATTCTCTTTGGGCCGCGGAGGTAACCGATCATCATAGATGATCTCTTCCAGACACAAACCGTGCGCGGGGGCCGTCACGCCCCCCTGGGTGCGATCCCGGCTCCGCAAAATCGCACGCAAATCCGACACGGAAAAACGACCGCGCCCCACCTCATAAAGATTCCCAGCCATGATTCGAACCATGTTCCGGACAAAAGCATTGCCTAAGACCTCGAGAACCAGCCGTTCCGCCCCATCGACATGAAGCGCCACCCCATACAGCGTCCTCACCGCGTGTTTGGCCGAGCATCCGGAGCTTCGGAATGCACCAAAATCATGCGTTCCGAGGAGACATTTTGCGCCCTCGCGCATCGTATCCACCGAAAGCGCACTCTTGACGAACCATGCCCGGTGCCGGTCCAGCGCCGGGGGCGACGACCCAAGCCAATACGTGTAGCGATAACGCTTGCCCCGAGCCGAGCGCCGAGGATTCCAGCCCGGCTCCACCCATTGGGCGCGCCGCACCACAATTTCAGGGGGCAAGTACCGCGTGAGCCCCCGCTCAAACCCCGTCAGCGGAATCTCGGTGCGACCGGTGTCAAAGGCGGCCACCTGACCCCGTGCGTGCACGCCGGCGTCGGTACGGCTCGCGCCGCGGACCTCGGAGCGAACGCCGGTCAGCTTGAAGATGGCAGCCTCCAGGGCGCCTTGGACCGTCATACAGTCGGAACGATTTCGCTGGGACTGCCAACCGTGAAACGGCGTGCCATCGTACTCAAGCGTCAAACGAATGGTGCGCACTCACATCTCAAGATACAAGCCGATGTTCCAAGTGGAGTCGGAAAGATCAAAACCCTGGCCGCCAAAGTCGTCGACTTTGGACGTCTGATACTCGCCAAAGATATAGGTGCCACGAATCCCTGTCGCCTCAAACAGGTTGGCCGCCGCCCGCGGCTCGATGGCATTGAGATAAAACGAAAGGCCCACGGTCCCGGTCCAACCCCATTTGCCTCCGCGGGCCTTGGTCCCGTCCACACGCGAGAATTTCCCGGTTCCGGTCGTGGCCCACCATATGTGGTAGGCCAGCCCACCCCGGACATAAGGCACAAATGGGACCGGCGTATGGTCCACAAGCCAATCAAATCGGTAAAAGGCCACAAAATTCAGAGGCAAAATGTTGAAGACTGTCGTGTCCCGGGAGCGCGCCAAGTCGGTATTTTTTTCCGGATTGGTCTGATCGGGCACCAAGGATCGTCCGACGAACTGCATGAAACCAAAAGATCCGCCCACCCCAAAGGTGCCGAAACTTCGAACCAACTGAAAGTCGAGCGCCAGAGTGTAGAGCGGATTAGGACCCGTATCCTGAAAAACAGCTTCGAAAGGCCGAACCTCGCCCAGTCTTTCTTTTTGAAGCTCAGGCCCGTACGGCCCCCCTTTGAGCTCAAAGCCAAGGCCAATGCCATGTTTGGACTTCGGTCGCGGTGCCGCCTCCGAGGCCCCCGGAAGCCCCATCACGCCGAGGACCAAGAGCGACGGCACGAGCCGCCGCCAGGACTTCGCTCGGCCGAACAAGCCAAAAAACAAGGTGAGGAGCGCAACCAACGGAAACCCGAGGACCAAAAGGGCCCCGGCCGCGACGGGAATGAGACCCAATCGAGTCCACGCGGCCAAGCCCGCGTCGTGCTTCACCCGCGCCGCAAATGGAGGAGAATAGGCGTAGTACAGACCCACGAGCATGCGTCCGAGCGGCGTAGGCATCAACACCCGGTCGCGAAACGCACGAAACACCCGAACGGTGGGGTGCGCATAGGACCCATAGGCGGCGGTGGCAATAAAACAAAACCCAGCGTCTTCTTGACCACCAGCCCTTTGATAGAGCTCATAAAAGTCAATCACATCCAGGGGCGTAGCCAACATCACGCGACCGATGGCCCCCTTGTTTTCACAAAGGTCCACACTGCGCACCGCCACCGCGGCCGGAACCCCCTTCGTAAGCCCCCCTTCTACAGACGCTGAGGTTTGCTCGTCGCCGACCTGCTTCGTCCGTTGCTCGCTCTCCTCACAAGGGAGCTCCGTCAATTCACCCTGCATTCCCTGGCTCAACGTGCTGGTGCCCGCGTTGGCGCACCAGACCACCTCGTAGGCGTGGACATCGTCCACCCTTTCGGTGGGCGCCGTCCAATTGACCTCCAAACGATTCTCCCCACCCTCCACCGAAGTCAGGATTGGGGGCTCGGGGGCGATGGTATCAATCCGAACCTCCCAGCTGTTTGAAGCGGTCTGATCCTCATCGAAGGTACTCGGGCCTACGCGAAGAATGATGCTTCGGGCTCCGTCGTCAAAATCACGCTGGATCACGCCCGAGGACGAAATGGGATCGTGGGCCAATTCGTGAGGTCTCATCCAGATGCTCTGTCGAACACCGTTTCGTACGTCGCTCCCAAACTCGTCGCCGGCCGCTTCGTTTTCGAGCAGCACCCGGGTCGCCGGAATGCTCTGCGTCGAGAGGCGGTCGTAGGTGACCTCGAACTCAAAGTTTTGGTTTCCGGTAAACGACGCGGTCCAATCGAATCGTAACCGGGGCTCGCCGTCGACCCGAGAGTCGGCAATATCCGCGCTGTTGATGCAGTTACGCGCCGGCGGCGGGGTGGGCCCATCCAGCACCAGGTTAGGCTGCACCTCGATCTGGGCGAAAACCGACAGACCAGGCGCGAAGCTAGATACAACGAGGAGACACGTAAACTTTCGACGCAAAGTAGAACTCCGGAACGCAAACTCCGTACCACGACCCGTGGGCTTGGTGAACGAACTCGAACGGCGACCGTCTTTTGCCAATGTGGCCAAGACCGCTTTGTGACTGACAGAATGGCAACCCGCAATCAACCAAAAGGAGGGTTTATACTGAAACAAACCGCTCGACCGCCAGCGCGGCCAGGCTCGCGCTCCCTCGTCGCAACCGATCGGCCGCAATCCACAGCGTCGCACGGGTCCCCTCCACTTCGAGATGCCCCGCAAGCGCGTCATCTCGGCCCACCGCCGCTTGCGCGCTCACCAGGGACTCTGGTCGGTAATGGACGCCGCGCGCCCCTCGAAGACAGGCCTCGACCCGATCCCTCGGGACCTCGGACCGAAAGCATAAATGGACAGCTGCGGCCTCGGCGGTCAGGCTCGGCACCCAGGCGCGTTGGGTCATGACCGACAATGAACCCTCGGCCCTCCCGAAGTTTGCGTAGGCCGCCTTGAGATCCTCCGCAAGGCGAGACGACCACCCCGGCACCCGCGATAAAGACTCTGGCGCCCGTGGCACGACGTTGAAAGCCAACGTGTCCGGAAACAAAGAAGTACCGGGCTCCTGCATCGTAAAAACCGCACGCGTCTCGTCCAAGAGACTGTCCATGCCCGGTTGATCAAGGCAAGCCGCAGATTCGTAGGTCGACACAAAAACGTGCTCGGGGCACAGCGGCGCCATGCTCACCAAAACCGATCCGATGGAGGAAGCCAGACCCGTGGCGATCTGGTAGACGCCCCCCGGAGCCAAGCGATCTTCCGCCCGATCGAGCATCGGCCACAAGGCTTCACCCCGAGCCGAGCCGAGCCCTGCGACGTCAAGCACCGGTTTTTGGCGTTCGGCTGCGGCCTCGGCCAAACGCAAAAACACCTCGCCCCCGGCACCCGCAACCACCAGATCGGCAGCACTGAGCATCGCTTCGTCGACCAGCACCAACTCGGGACCGATCCACTCCGTGGTGGTGGCCCGAATGATTTCTGCCTCCAGGCCCCGCTCTTCGAGGCATTCGACCAGGTTTTTCGCGACGGCGCTATGGGCACCGAGAATAAGAAGACGTCTGGACATCGCACTGCCACCGTTGGCGCGCCCGCCAAACACGCCAACGAATCATGGCGGTGGTCCGATGCCAAGCGGTTTGTGGCGAACGCGCGAGGAGGGCTCTCGGCAAGGAATACCGATATTTCGGCGCGCCCTGTCAGCTTGAGCCGGACTGGCCCACCAGCATTGCGAGCCTATCCTTTTTGGCCAATTTGAGCTTTTGGAGTGTCTTTCGTTCGACCTCTTCTCTTGGGCTGAGATAGAGTCGATCGTTGAGCTCGCAGAGGCGAGCCTTGAGTTCAGTATGTTCTTTCTTTAGGCGATCGACCTCGGCATCGGCGACCGCACCCGGGTGGTGGTCAGTGTGGACAGCAGAGCTGCTGGCTTCCATAGGCGTAAACCCCTAATTATGGCTTAGGCCCACCTCGCCCTCCCCAAGGCCCAACCCACTCGAGCCCTGGCCGGTGATCCCGTTGTAACTTTGGAGAGGTTGCGAATCGTAGGCTCATGATCACCTGCCACCTACCAAAGTAGAATCGTGGCGCCAAAGAGTCAATCGCCCCACCCCCACCTACCCATCGGGGGCTTCGCCGGGCTGGAGGACGAACCTCAAGCGCTTCAAAGACTGAGCAAAAATGGGTCAAATTTGCGTGTTCCCCTGCGGCGCCGCTATCGGAGGGCGTTCGCGTCGCGTTTCCGCTCTGCCGCTGAGGCCTGAAGGTACCGCGGCTCCAAGGATGGGACATCGGTCACCCGGCCGGCCCGCCAGCGAGCCACGGCAAGCCGTCCAAGGGTGGCCGCATCCGGCGTCACCACCACCCGCTCGGCACCTTGCCCCGGTAACCATGCCGGGTCCTCGAGCGCAACCGTCAACGGCCCGCAAGTCCGGAGCCGCGATCGCAACGCTTCGGACGTATACAACCCTTCCGGAAGACCGGACGGCTCCACATCGGGGACGGCCAGGTCTTCTGACAACCGGTAAAGGCCGGCATAAACTTCGTCGTTCCGTGCGTCCATCAGCGCAAGAATGGGGCGTTTGGCCTCAACCTTCGTCGCCGCTTTGTGCGCCAAAAGCTCCAGGGTCGACACCGCAACCACCGGGCGTGGCTGAAAAACAGCCACGCCTTTCACGAAGGACAGAGCGATTCGTAGGCCCGTAAACGACCCAGGGCCGATGGCCACCGCGTAGGCGCCAAGCCTCGAGAGCTCTGCCCCCAACATCGACGCCACCGCCGGCGCAAGACACGCACCGTGATCCCGTTGTCCGGGCAGCTCGACCAAAGCAAGCACCTCGGCATCCGAGCTCAACCATGCGACGCTCCCCCGCGCCGTCGCCGTCTCAAGCGCCAAAAGAAACTGGCCGCCGTCGCCGACCGCTGGACCCTCGCCGCCTTCAGCAACCGCCGACTTCAAAGACATCCTACAACACACCCAGGCTGAGGATGTCGTTTCGGAGCGCCAACGCCAGCAACGCCAGAACCAAAACCAGCCCTAGAATGCTCGCGGCGTTGCGCGTCCGAAGAGATATCGGTTTTCGCTTGATGGCTTCGATACCGCAAAACATCAGGTGCCCCCCATCAAAGACCGGAATAGGGAGCAAGTTGATCAGGCCCAGGTTCACAGAAATCGCGGCGAGCAGCTCCAAATACCGAAAAACACCAAGCTCGGCCGCCTGGGCTGCAAGTTTAAAGATCTGAATCGGACCCCCCACATGATCGAGTGAAATGTCTCGGGTCATGAGTTTCACGATGGCCAGCCCCACAGACGCAATGACATCCACCGTTTGGCGAACACTGGTGACCAAAGACTCTCCCAGGCCAAGCCTCGCCTTTTCGACCTCAGGAGGGGCACCCGAAGGCCAATAGCTCAAAAGCTGTGCGCGCCTCTCAAAGGAGGGCTCCGCCATCGCTTGGCACCAGGCATCTTTGGGAAGCGGCCCACGACCGAAGCCGGCATCGTAGTAGACATCGGGGTTCTTGCTGGCTTGCTGAATACACCTCGAGGCATCATTCACAACCGAGAAGCGCAACACCTGACCGCCCCTTCGGACCTCCACAGAGAACGGCTGGTCCTTGGCAACCCTGGCCTCGGTCAAAAGAGAGTAAAACAGTCGAATGGGTTTGCCCCCTACCGCCAGAACCTGGTCACCCTCTCGAAGCCCCGCGCGCTCGGCCGCACCTCCCGGAATCAGGGAGCGAATGAAGGCATCCGACGAGGCCAGCCCGAGGTCCTCCATTTTCTTAAACCCCGCCGGCACCCGAACCTCGAGCGCGACCGCCTGGGCCGCGGTCGCATAGATTAAGTCCCCCGCTGACTTCGGTACGGGCCTGGCCACCATGACCCGGACCTGCTCCCCACCCTGAGCCCGCAGCAGCCGTTCGGCTTCGTCACCGTTGGCGGCGGGCTGTCCACCCACCGAAAGAATGCGATCACCCGTCTTGAATCCACCGGTGTTCTTGTCCGGAAAAGCCACACCAATACTGGTGCCTGCGCGGCGCGGACTGACGCCGATCATGCCCCGGTCGTATCGAGTCCCGAGCGCATTGCGACTCGGCACCGACCGCGGAGTCACCTCGAGGGCGACTGGCTTTCCGTCACGCTCAACCACAACCTGAGTCGCAAGCCCGGGCCTGGCGCTGATCAAGCGCTGAATTCCGTCAAAGCTCCACGTACGCTGGCCTTCGATCTCGACGATTCTATCGCCGGTTTCGAAGCCTGCGGCTTGCGCCGGCTGACCCAGCTCAACCTGACCTACCACCGGCGAAAGGACCATCGGGCCAAGAAGGTTGTACGCAAAAAAACAAATGACCGGGAAGCCGAGATTGAACAACGGACCGGCAAAAGCAATGATGGCCCGCTGGTAAAGCGGAGCTCGACCAAAGGAACGAAGCTCGTCCTCGGGGGCAATTTCGTCTCCCGGGTTGTAGCCTACCATCTTGACAAACCCCCCGAGGGGAACCAGAGCAATTTGGTAGGTGGTCTCACCGCGGCGAAACGCCAGAATCGGTGGGCCAAAACCTATCGAGAACTTCACCACCTTGATGTCGAAATACTTCGCCGCCAGAAAATGTCCGAGCTCATGGACGAAGATGAGAATGCCCAAAAAGGCAATAAATGCAGCGACCGAAGTCGGACCAAAACTCCAAGGGGCGTCCATTGCGAGACCCCCAGTCTAGTGGCTCCGGCGCTTTCTGTCACACCACAAACCACCGGTTCGACCTCCAAAAACCATGGGCAAGCCCGAGTAGACCGCGCCCAAAACCACACCAGAGCACCCCACCTCTTCTGACACCGTCCCCCCAGGACCCGGGCATTCCTCCCCGGCGGAGGGCCCTCTACGTGTTTTCGCTAGACCGGAACATACCTCGGCTCACCTGCGTGACACCGAGTCGATCACCCGGGTTGCCGTAGGGTATCAATTCGAGCCCCAAACCGCCCCGGGCGTAGCCGCCCCAAGCCACACCAATTCATGACCGAGCACCACCGTTGCGTACCCGAGGAGAAGCGGGGTGACGAACAAAAGGGCGTCAATGCGGTCCAAGATGCCTCCGTGACCGGGCATGATGCGCCCAGAGTCCTTCACCGCGCTGGCTCGCTTCAGAAGGCTCTCCGCAAGATCCCCGACCTGCCCCAAAACCGCACCCAATGCGGTGACCACGCCGGCTTGCCAAAGCGGCACCTCCGGGACCAAGGACAACGTGCCGAGTCCGTAGACCCCAAGAACCGCACCCACAACCCCCCCGGCCGAACCTTCCCAGGTCTTATTCGGACTCAAAGACGGCGCCAGCTTGCGTCGGCCCAAGCTCTTTCCCACGAAGTAGGCCGCGGTGTCACTTCCCCAAGAAACAAATGCAGCCCACACAAACCATTTCATGCCCCCCGGCAAAAGGCGAAGGGCAAAGGTCGAACACAACAGCCCACCCACCCAAAAAACCCCCATGGTCCCCAAACCCATACGGGCGACCTTGGTGCGGGGCTCCCCATCCCGGAACGTGAAGAACACAAACACGCTGATGGGCACCAACCCCAAAAGAGGCACCGCATAGGCCTGACTCACCCCCCCAAAAGCGCTGACCACGATCAAAAGGACCCCCAAAATCACGACAAAACCTTGGGCAATGTGGTCCTGCGGCATCGTCATGGAGGCAAACTCGAAAAGCGCAACAGCCCCCACAAACACCACCAAAAACAGAAATGGGAGCCCGCCTCGCTGTACCAAAAACAGAACGATCGGCAGGCCGATGGCCGCGCTCAAGATCCGGGCCAACAACGCCGCTACTCGGCCCCGCCCCGTTGCGAGGTGCAAGACATTCCTCGGGCGCCGACGCCGCCGAAACGACGCTCGCGTTTGCGGTATACCTCGATGCACCGATAAAAGTCCCTCTTCTTAAAGTCAGGCCAAAGGACATCGGTGACCACGAGCTCCGCGTAGGCCGACTGCCACAACAAAAAATTCGACAGTCGCATTTCACCGCTCGTCCGGATCAACAGATCAAGTGGGGGCAGATCCCGCGTGAACATATGGCCCTCAAGAAGAGCCTCCGAAATCGCATCGGGGTCGACATGGCCTTCTTTGACCTCCGCCGCAACCTTCTGGCAGGCCGCCACGATCTCCTCACGCCCCCCGTACGACAAGGCCAAGGTCAACACCATGCTCTGATTTTGCGAAGACAGAGATTCAAGGGCCGAGAGCCGCTCTTGGACGTCATCGGGCAGCCGCCCCGTTTGCCCAATGGCCCTCAGGCGGATGCCGTTGTCCATAATCGTATCGACTTCGCTTGCCAAATAGTCGAACAAGAGCGCCATCAGCTTTTCGATCTCTGGCTCGGGCCGTTGCCAGTTCTGAATCGAAAAAGCATACAAGGTCAGGGCCTCGATGCCCGCCTCACGGGCCGCGGTCACCACAGTCCGGACCGATACTGCGCCCCGCACATGGCCTTCGTACCGCGGGCGCGCACGCCGCTCGGCCCATCGGCCATTTCCATCCATGATAATGGCCACATGCCGAGGCAAAGGCCCCGGTGAGAGCTCTTGCTCGGCGTCGGCCATCAAACCTCCATGATCTCCTTTTCTTTTTTGGCGACCATTTCATCCACGTTCTTGACAAACTCGTCGGTAATTTTCTGAGTTCGTTCCAACGCCTTTTTGGCATCGTCTTCGGGAAGATCTCCGGACTTCTCGAGCCCCTTCAAGACTTCGTTGGCTTCGCGTCGGGCGTTCCTCACCGAGATCTTGGCGTCTTCGCCCTTGCTCCGAGCCACTTTGGTGAATTCTTTACGGCGCTCCTCCGTAAGCGGAGGAATGGGAAGCATGATTTTCTCGCCGTCGTTTTGGGGAGAAATCCCCAGGTCCGACGATGCTCTCAGGACCTTCTCGATGTCGGATAACAAGGACTTATCAAACGGCTTGACCGTGATAAGCCGCGGATCCACCACGGTCAGCGTTCCCACCTGGTTCAGCGGAGACTTGCTTCCGTAGTAGTCGACCCGAATATTGTCCAAAATAGATAGGTTGGCGCGGCCGGTTCGAATGCGCGTCAGCCCTTTTCGCAGGGCCTCCATGGCTTGTGTGCCTCGCTCTTCCAGCTCGCTCAGTACTTCCTCATGCATCGTTTATCACCTCGGCTTTGGATCAAACTCGTCCATCTTCTGCCATCTGCCGCCCGCTCCAACACATCCGACCCCGGCCGAACCTGTCTTTTTTGCGGCATCCGTCTCTCATTGCGCTTCTGCCCACACCCTGCCGGCCACCTCCGTGCCCATCGCCCGACGAGACCCTGGACACCCCGAGTTCACCGGTCCATCTTGGGCTCCGTTTCGGCCGCCCCCACCACGGTGCCCACCGCTTCTCCGAGGAGCACTTCTTTGAGGCTCCCTGGGTCTCCCATAGAGAACACCACGATGGGCAGTTTATTATCCATACACAAAGATATGGCGGTCGCGTCCATGACTTTGAGCCCTCGATTCAGGGCGTCGAGATAGCTCAACTTGCTGAATTTTTGGGCGTTCGCTTCCTTGAGGGGATCCCGATCGTAGACCCCATCCACCTTGGTCGCCTTCAAGATTGCGTCCGCGCCAATCTCCATGGCCCTGAGGGAAGCCGCTGTGTCGGTGGTAAAGTAGGGATTGCCGGTACCCGCAGCAAAAATGACCACCCGACCCTTCTCGATATGACGGACCGCTCGCCGGCGGATGTAGGGCTCAGCGATTTGTCGCATTTCGATGGCGCTCAGCACCCGGGTCTCCAGCCCCACTTTCTCGAGTGCGTCCTGGAGCGCCAAGGCGTTGATGGTGGTGGCCAGCATGCCCATATAGTCAGCGGTCGCCCGCTCCATGCCGCTGGTCGCCAAGGACAAGCCCCGGAAAATGTTGCCTCCGCCAATGACCAACGCGACCTCGACACCCTTGCGGTGCACCTCCGAGATTTCCTCGCTGACCCGGGCGATCGTGGCCCGGCTGATGGTGGAATCCTCTCCTTGAAGGGCCTCGCCCGACAGCTTGAGAAGAACTCGGCGGAAGCGGAACTGACCCTTGACCCCCATGGCGCGCGCGGACCCTATCTACACGGCATCACACTCGCAAGACGTAATCGCGCCCGCGCCCATCGCGCCCCGACCCCGCGGCATACCCGACATGAAGGCCGATCAGTCGGGAATCACGCCCTCGCCTTCGCCCGCGAGGGGGAGCAACAAAGAAAACACCGTCCCCGTGTCCCGACGGCTCTCGACCCAAACCTCTCCCCGGTGAGCCTCCATGAACCGTTTGACGATAGCCAGCCCCAAACCAGTGCCTCCGTATTCGCGGGTGATCGTACTGTCGACCTGGTAGAAGCTTTCAAACACGCGCTCAAGCTTCTCTTGGGGAATGCCGATCCCCGTATCCTTCACGTCGATCCGTAAAAACTGCTCCTCGGGCGCCCCAAAACGCAATTCCTCCTGGGCCATCTTACGCGACCCCGTAAAAAGACGGGCGTCCACCGATATGGTGCCGTTCTTGGGTGTGAATTTCACCGCGTTGCTCAGCAGATTGATGACGGACTGCCGAAGCTTGTCGGGATCTCCGTAATACTTCGAGACATCGGGGGCACAAGACGTCGAAAGCTGGATCGATTTTCTTTTGGCCTGCGGAACCACATAGGTCGTGGCCGACTGAATGAGCTCCACCACATCGATTTCCTCGGTGCGAACCCGCATCGCCCCCGCCTCAATCTTCGACATATCCAGCAAGCTGCCAATGAGCTGGAGCAGGGCCTCGCCTTTGTCCTTGATGGTCTGAATAAAGCCGGTCTGCTCCTCGTTCAATTCGCCACCCATGCCCTCGATGAGCATTTCAGAGTAGCCGATCACACTGGTCAGCGGCGTTCGGAGTTCATGGCTGATCATCGCCAAAAAGTTCGACTTGAGGCGGTCCAACTCTTTGAGCTTGTCGAGCGATTCGCGCAATTTGCGATTGGCTTGAGAAAGCTCATTGTAGCTGGCGGTGATCGATTCGACGTGCAATTTTTGAGTCATCAAAGACTTCATCGCGATGAACACAATCGCATCCACGACCCCCCTGAAATGACTCACAATCTTTGCGATGGTTTCATCGGGCGCCCGGCGCAGACGGTCACTGTATCGCCAAAGGCGCGCCGCATCGAAGCCATCCCCAAATGCATACACCTCGTCCGCCGGACGATTGAGATCTGCGGGCAAGAACGGCCCGTAGATGACACGGCCAAGCAGATCGCCCCCGTACTGAAGAGGCATGATGATGTACTTCAGCCCCGAAAAGCACGATTGCTCCACGATCTCGCCGTCACTCAGATTGGCGTAGCCGAACTGCTTGATCTTGCTGACCAAGGCCGTGCATTTGGTCCGCCCGGTTCGGTTTTGGTAAATGTAACCACACCAGTCGCCGCTGCCCACCCGAATGTCTACGAGCTTTGTGCCATCACCGTCGAAAATCTTGATCCCGATCTTGTAGAGTTCAACGAAGCTGGCACACACCTCTTCAAAAGCCTTGAGATCCAGGAGCTCCGTCAACAGAATGCGTCGCTCCAAAATAGACCGTTCGGTTGGCAGTGAGGACGTTGAACGTCCGATCTGAGGTTCATCGTCGGTCACGATGGGGAGCGCGGTGCTGCCACTGACTACGTCGTCGTTCACGGCTGCACCTCCATTCTGGCGGATGGACGCATAGAACTGAAAATGCTCCGCATAAACTCTTCTCGGGTAATACCAAGCCGACGCCGAAAATCATGTTCAGCGTTGAGCTTCTTCCACACGATTTGAAGGCAGCCCTCGAGGGTCTCGAGGACGCCTTCGCCCTTGATGGCAACGGCGCGGTAGATGGGCTCTTTGCCACGCTTTTCGAATTCCGCCAGCTCAGCGTCCGTCTGCACGTTCGGTAGATCACGCTTGTTGAACTGGATCACGATCGGGATCTTGTCGGGGGGGATTCCGTTGGCACGCAGGTTCCCCAACATGCCTCGAAACGCTTGGTTATTGTTCGCTCGTTCAGAACGCTGGGAGTCGGCAATAAAACAAATGCCGTCGGTGCCTGCCAAGACGATCCGCCGGGTGGCCTCATGCATGACCTGCCCCGGAACCGTAAACAACTTGAGTTTGACCTTGAAGCCCGACCGAGTCGTAAAATTCAAAGGAAGGAGATCAAAAAAGAGGGTTCGGTCGCCCTTGGTATCGAGGGTCATCAGACGGCTGCGCCCCCCTGGGTCGAGCATGCCGTGTAGCGCATGCAAATTCGTGGTCTTCCCGGAGAGCCCCGGGCCGTAGTACACGATCTTAAGGGTCAACTCCTTTTCCTTGGTGTTGAACTGCAAAGGGCCCTCCTACATCCGGAATTCTACCTGAAGACCCGACGCTTGTGACGTCGCAACCCACGGCCTGCTGGACGGTAGAAAAACCGTCTCGTTTGAGCCGTTCGCCCAACCCACGCGCGAGGGTATGAACCAGTCCTGGTCCTTCATAAATCAGTCCACTGTAGACCTGGACCAGACTAGCGCCTGCGCGAATCCGATGATAGGCGTCATCTGCCGACTCTATACCACCCACACCGATGATCACCGCCTGTCCCTTGAGCCCTCGATACAGCCTCCGCGTGATTTCCAGCGCACGAGACGAAAGCGGGCGCCCGGAAACACCCCCCTCAATGTTGGGCGCGCGACTCAAAAGCTCGCGCCGTAAGGTGGTGTTGGTCGCGATGACCCCGTCGACCGCCGAAGACAACACCAACCGACAAACTTCGTCGACATCCTCGTTGGCCAGATCCGGCGCGATCTTCACCAAAATAGGCTTCCGCTGACCCGATTCCGAACGGCTGGCGAGGGTTTGGTTCTTCTCTTCCACCAGGCTCAAAATGGGGCGCAAAGCATCGACGGCCTGGAGTTGCCTGAGCCCAGGGGTGTTGGGACTCGAAACGTTGATCACGATGTAGGCCGCATGCGCCCACACTGCGTCCAAACAAGCCACATAATCGTCGGCCGCGCGCTCGAGGGGCGTGACCTTGGCCTTGCCCAAGTTCGCGCCGACCAGCACCCCCGATTTTTGTTGCTTGATGCGCAGGGCGAGGCTTGGGGCCCCCAAATTGTTGAACCCCATTCGGTTCACCAGGGCACGATCTTCGATGATTCGCTCGAGCCGCGGCTGGGCGTTGCCGGGCTGGCCATCCCCCGGGGTCACCGTGCCCACTTCCACAAAACCAAACCCCAGCGCGGACCAAAAATCGACCGCCTCCCCATCTTTGTCGAGACCCGCCGCCAATCCAATGGGCGACGGAAAGTCATAACCCAAAGCCCCGACCTTGAGCGCCGGGTTCGGCCGGGGTGCGTACCAGGCCCGCACCAGCGACAAAAACCAGGGCCGCGCCGCTGCCCACGAAGCCGAGCGAAGAACCAGGCGGTGGGCACGCTCGGCATCCATGGAAAAAAGGATGGGACGGAGCAACCGATAAGCCAGGTCCATCGCCGGTCGATGGCACCACAGGCGTGCCTCGGAAGCCAGCACTTGTGCGTGGCCTCCCCTCAAGAATCAGGGCAATGCGGCCTACGCGAGACCCACTTGACTGGTGCGGACACCCGACTTGCGAACCCGGTCCGGCGCCGGCTTAAAACCGACCAGAACCATTTCCAGGACCTCGGGCAGCTCTTTGACGAAGTGTATCCCGATCTTTTGCTTCAAGGCCGAAGGAAGCTCGGTGAGATCGGATCGATTGGCCTCTGGGACAATGACGTCCTCGATGCCGGCGCGTGCGGCCGCAAGCAGCTTGTGCTTCAGACCCCCAACCGCCAGAATCCGCCCCCTGAGGGTAATCTCTCCGGTCATCGCGACCGTGCGCCGAATGGGTAGACCCGTCAGCAGGGAAACGATCGAGGTCGCCATGGTCAAGCCCGCAGAAGGGCCATCCTTGGGCGTAGCGCCGCTCGGCACGTGCACGTGAATTTCGCGGTCACGGAAGCTGTCGTCCGCAATCCCAAAGTCTTTGGCGTGGGTGCGCGCACAAGACAGAGCGGCCTGGGCTGATTCACGCATCACCGCGCCCAAATGTCCCGTCAGCGTCAGACCAGACTTGCCTTCCATTTTTGTGCTCTCTACGTGAAGGACCATACCGCCCACCCGCGTCCACGCCAGCCCCGTGGCCAGACCCACCCGGTCCAGCTCATCGGGGCGGTCGGGATCGTGCTTGGGTGGGCCAAGGTACTTTTCAAGGGTTTTTTCACCAATGCGAGCCGATTTGGTTCGGCCTTCGGCAAAGGTCCGAGCCGTTTTCCGACAGATGGCCGCTATTTTCTTCTCAAGCCCCCGAAGGCCCGCCTCTCGCGTGTACTTGTCGATAATGGCCTCTATGGTCTTGTTGCTCATCCTGAGATCGCTGTCCTTGAGGCCGCACTCCGATTTTTGTTTGGGAATGAGATAACGCCTAGCGATCTCAAGCTTCTCATCCACGTCGTAGCCATCGAGGTGAATGACTTCCATACGGTCATAAAGCGCGGCGGGAATAGGCTCCACCAGGTTCGCAGTGGCCACCCAGAGTACCCGAGATAAATCGAAAGGGAGGTCCAGGTAGTGATCCCGGAAGGTCCCGTTCTGCTCGGGGTCCAAGACTTCGAGCAAGGCCGAAGCGGGGTCGCCGCGAACGTCGCTCCCGATTTTGTCGAGCTCGTCCAGCATAAAAACCGGGTTTCTCGAGCCCGCCTGTTTGAGACCGGACAAGATCCGCCCAGGCATGGCCCCCACGTAAGTCCGCCGGTGCCCGCGAATCTCGGATTCATCGTGCACCCCGCCCAATGAAACGCGAACAAACTTGCGCCCGAGCGACCGGGCAATGCTCCGCCCGAGGCTCGTCTTGCCTACGCCTGGCGGTCCCACAAAACAAATGATGGGACCTTTGTGATCGCCTTTGAGCTTCAAAACGCCAAGGTATTCGAGAACGCGGTCCTTGATGGGATCCAGACCATAGTGGTCTTCGTCGAGGATGCCCTGCGCCCGGCTGAGGTCCAGATGATCTTCTGTCAGTTTCGACCACGGAAGCTCAACCAGCCAATCAAGGTAGGTGCGCACTACGGTGGCTTCGGCCGCATCGGTATTCATCCGCTCCAATCGTCGGAGCTGTTTTTTGGCTTCCTTCTGCGCCTCTTCTGGCAATTTGGCCTGCTCTAGGCGATCTCGAAGTGCATCGATTTCTTCATGTTTGTCATCGACGTCCCCAAGTTCGGAGCGAATCTGCTTCAGTTGCTCCCTCAAAAAATAGTCCCGCTGAACCTTGGACATCTCCTCTTTGGCTTGGGTTTGGATCCGGCGTTGCCACGCGACAACCTCCACTTCGCGCAGAAGAACTTCGTTGATTTTCTCAAGGCGCTGAAGCGGCGAAGTCGCCTCCAGGACATCCTGTGCTTCTCGAACTTTAAGCCCCAGGTTCGAGGCCACCAAATCGGCAAGCGCACCCGCATCGTGTAGCCCCATCAGGACCGTCATCACGTCTTGCGGAAGACCTTTTCCGACCTCGCTGAGCCCACGAAGCGAATCCTTGACCGCACGGATGAGACCCTCGATTTGAGGCTCGGTGCCCGGCTCGGGGCGAGGTTCTTCCATGGCCTCGACGCGAACGAAGATGGCTTCCTCGTCATCGACCACTTCCGAAAATCGAGCGCGTTTGAGCCCTTGGACCAAGATCTTGACCTGGCCGTCCGAAAGGCGGCGGACCCGAAGGACTTTGCCTATGGTTCCACCGTTATAAAGCTCACTGATGGCGGGTTGATCGGCCCCGGCGTTTTTTTGAGCACAGAGGAACAACAAGCGATCCTCGGCGAGCGCGGCTTCCACCGCATCAATTGAAATCTTGCGGCCCACAAAAAGCGGAACCACCATAAACGGAAAGACCACCAGGTCGCGGATCGGCAACAAAGGCAGCTTTTCGGGAACCTCCGCAAGTTCCTTGGATTCAGATTTCGAGGGGTCCGCGTCGCCGGATTCGGCCATATCCATGAGCTACCAGCCTTGCGGAAAAGCGCATAGGGCGATGGCCAGGGTGTCGGGCACACCTTGCCCCACACGGTTTGGAGTATCAGTTGAGAACTTCAAGCGCATTGGCTTCAGTGGAGACTGAAGACCCCAGTTTTTTTTTGTGTTCACGGAGCCACAAACGGAGGTCGTCCATATGTGTTATCCGGCGCACATGCGGTAAGGCGCGCACAAAACGGGTCCCGTAGCTCCTGGTCTGAATCCTCCGATCCAAGACCGCAACCACTCCAGAATCATGACGACTTCGAACCAAACGGCCAAAACCTTGTTTCAAACGCAAAATGGCGCGCGGAAGCAAGTAGTGCGCCCAGGGGCTTTTGCCCTCAGCCTCAAGCCACTCGCTGCGGGCCACAATGAGTGGATCTTGGGGGGGATCAAAGGGCAACCGATCGACGATAACCAACCGGAGTGGGTCACCGGGAATATCCACCCCTTCCCAAAAACTCGCAGTTGCAAACAAGACTGCGGGCGCTTCGGCCACAAAAGACTCAATCAACGCATGTTTTGGCTGCGTCCCCTGGACAAAAGCGGGAAATCCGAGCTCATCTTTGATGAGGTCATAGACCTGGTGCATCGCTCGGTAGCTGGTAAACAAAAACAGTGCACCGCCCCCGAGCAAGCGGATGAGGTCAAGCCCAATGCGCGCGGTCGTAGCCAAAGCGTCTTTCGCTTCAGGGAGCGGCGCATCGGTCGGAAGGTAAAGCACCGCCTGCTCCCGAAAGTTGAACGGAGAGTTCAGCTCCAATGGCTTCGTCTCGGGAGGCGCACCCACCTGATGCATAAAATAGGCGCATTTGTCGGCGCCGATGGCCAGCGTGGCACTGGTCAACACCGCCGCGTGGTGCGGTTTAAACAGGTGGTCTCGCAAAAGAGAACCCACCTCGACCGGCGACGCCCCGAGGCTCGCCCCCTGCGCATCAACTTCCCGCCAGTAGACGTATTCTGGATTGTCGGCAGCCAACACAAACGACACGCTCTGTACGAGCTCCGTCACCCGGCGAAGAAGGGGCTCTGCTGAGGGTTCGCGGGCGACCTCGGCCTCCAGGTAGGCGCACAAGGCCAAGGCGGGCTCGCCGTTTTTGGCTTCCTCCCGGGCTCGGGCCAGCTGAGAATCCTCTTTCAGCACACGGCTGCGCCCTTCGGAAGCCGGAAGCGCCTCAAAAACCTTCTTAAACTGCCGAACCGCCTCTCGGACCAAAGGGCGGCCACTCGCCCGTGCCGGACGTGGGGCCCGACCGTCCACGTAGGCCAGAAGATCGCGCTCCAATCGGGTGAGTTTGCGACTGGAGACCTCACCACCAAAGTACTCAGAAGCGATTTCGGGAAACGCATGGGCCTCGTCCAAGATCACCACGTCCGCCGTAGGAACCACCGAACCAAAGCCGCCCACGCCCTTGAAACTCAACTCGGCTCTGAGCGCCAAATCCGCCAAAAGCAGATGGTGGTTGACCACGATGAGGTGGGCGTTTTGCGCCCGTCGCCGCATGCGCGTCACAAAACAGGCCTGCACCCTGGGGCACTGACTTCCACTGCACACCTCGGACCGCGCATCGAGGCGACCCCAAAGCGGATCCTGCTCGTCGAGGCCGAGGAGCTCCTTGCGGTCGCCATGAGAAGTCTTGTTGCTCCAGGCCACCACCGAATCCAGCTCGCCCGCTACGATAGGGAGAACGCCTTGTGCGGTGTGTTTGTCGAGCCTCTCTAGGCATAAATAATTGTTTCTGCCCTTCATGATGGCAAAACGGCGCTCGCGGGGTCCCGAGGCCAACGCCTCATCGACCGAAGCCTCCTCCAAGGAGAACCCTCGAGCGGCCAGCAGCGTCTGAAGCAGCGGGAGATCTTTTTGGACAATCTGGTCCTGCAGGGCCTTGGTGTTGGTCGAAACCAAAACCCTCAGTCCCGACAGCACCGCGGGCACCAAATAAGCCAGTGTTTTTCCCACGCCTGTAGGGGCTTCAACGACAGTCGCTCCCCCCTCATGGAGTCGATCCCACACCGCGAGCGCCATCTCGAGCTGGCTTGTTCGGGGTTCCCAGCCCGCCATGCACTCTTCGGCGCTCCCACCTCGACCCAGGATGTCTTGAACCCGCGGAATCACGCCCCCCGACGCCTACCATAAATGCGCTTCTTCGATGGTCCCAAAGTTTCTGGTATTCAGACCCTACGCCGATGAGCCGCGACCTCACGAGTCCATCCTTGTATTTCAACCGCGAGGTCTCCTGGCTTCAGTTCAATCGACGGGTCCTCGCCTTGGCCACCAGAGAAGACGTGCCCCTCTTGGAGCGTGTGAAATTTATTTCCATCGCGGCGTCCAACCTCGACGAGTTCTACATGGTTCGTATCGGCGGCCTGGAGCGACAACGGCGCGACCAGCAAGACCCAGAAAACGCCGATTGGCTTCAACGCTTTCGCGGAATCACCGAACTTGCGCGGGTCGTCGGACAAGAGATCGTGCACGCGCTCACCAAAGTCTTGATCCCAGAACTGGCCAAGGAACGCATCGAGTTTTTGATTCCGGCCGCACTGCACGAAAAGGAACATACACAAATCCGGTCGTACTACGATCGCGAGGTCCATGCCTGTTTGACCCCGGTGGCGGTCGACCCCGGTCACCCCTTTCCGCTCCTCAGAAGCGGAAGTCTCAATATTGCGTTCCGGCTCCAAAGAAAGGGGGGCAGCAAGCGTTCCCAAAGCACCGAAAGTGCAAAAGAGGAAGAACTCCTTGCCATGGTGCAAGTTCCGTCGGTCCTTCCACGCTTTGTCAACCTTCGCTCAGAAAAGAAACGCTACACCTACATCGCCCTCGAACACGTCATTGCCATGTCCGCTGGCGACCTATTCCCTGGACACGAGATCATCGAAGCGTGTCCCTTCCGCGTCACCCGAGCCAGCGATCTCGATATCGATGAAGACGAAGTACACGATCTGCTCTCAACCATTCAAAAAGAACTCCGGCGACGAGAACGTGGAGAACCCGTCCGCCTGGAGTTGTCCAAAGACAGTTCGAATCTCCTCAAGACAAGCTTACAGGAACGCCTGGGTCTCAGCGCGCATCACGTGCATGAAGTTGCCGGTTTTGTCGCCATCAAAGAAGTGGGGTCGGTGCTCAAACACATTGATCGGCCCGATCTAGAGGATACACCCTTCTCCCCTGTCCCTTCCCCGGTCTTAAGGTATTCGCCCCAGATGTTCCGCATTTTGAGGGAGCGAGACGTACTGCTTCATCACCCTTACGAAAGCTTTGCCCACGTCGTGGACTTTATCGATCAGGCCGCCATGGATCCCAACGTCGTCGCGATCAAACAAACGCTGTACCGAACCAGCGGAGATTCGCCCATTGTCCGAGCGCTCGCTCGAGCCGCCCAAAGAGGCAAACAAGTCACAGCCCTCATCGAAATCAAGGCCCGATTCGATGAAGCCGCAAACATCGCGTGGGCTCAATCTCTCGAAGAAAGCGGTGTTCACGTAGTGTACGGGCTCATCGGCCTAAAAACCCACTGCAAGATCTTGCTGGTCATACGGCGAGAGGGCGAGACCCTCAAACGCTACGTGCACCTTTCCACCGGGAACTACAATCCAGCAACGGCAAAGCTCTACACCGACCTCGGTCTCTTTACCTCCAGGGACGACATCACCTGGGATGCGCTCTTGTTGTTTAACGTCCTCACCGGCTATGCCGAACTCCCCAAACTGTCACGACTGATCGTCGCCCCGTTTTCGCTCCGCCAGCATGTACTCCAGGGAATAGAACGCGAGGCCAACCACGCAGCAAAAAATCGACCCGCGGCCATCATCGCAAAGATGAACTCCTTGGTCGACAAAGAGATCATCGAGGCTCTTTACCGGGCGAGCCAGCAGGGTGTTCGCATCGATCTGATGATCCGCGGAATCTGCTGCCTAAGGCCTGGCGTGCCTGGAGTCAGTGACAACATCCGAGTACGGTCCATCATCGATCGTTTTTTGGAGCATAGCCGACTCTACTGGTGGGCCAACGGCGGCTCGGACGAACTCTATTTAAGCAGCGCAGACTGGATGCCGCGAAACCTCAACCACCGCATCGAGGTATCTTTTCCGGTCCTCGATTCGGCGATCAAGGCGCGCATCATGAACGAATTGATGCCCATGGAGTTCTCGGACAACAGCTTCGCCTGGGAGCTGACCGCCGATGGTAACTACCAACCCACGCCAAGAACCCCGGAGTCCTCGAACGCGCCGACCGAGGGCCATCCGACACGGGCGCAAACCGCTTTTATGGCCCTCGCCAAACAGCGCGGGCTCGCGCTCAGGCCCTCCGTTCGCCCCGAAGTGTCGGTCGCCGAAGCCCAGTCTCCGGCGCTGCGAGCAGCGCAAGCTGAGTTCCGCAGAAGACAGCCCAAAAAACGGCGTCACAGCCGGCGTGAGGGCTAGGGTCCATGGATAAGCGTGCTTCCCCGCCAGAGGACACCCACGAAAGCGCCTTCTTCCGAAGCTGGGCCCACTTCATCCTCGGGCACCGTTGGCTCATTTTGGTGTTCACCACAATAACCTCAGGGGCATTTGCCCACCAGGTCCTCACGCGCTTGGTGATCCACAACAGCTCAGAGGCATTTTTGGCTTCAGGCTCAGAGGGCCTCAGAAGCATGTTTGAGGTACGGGAAAACTTCGGAAACGACATCATGTTCCAGGTGCTCGTACGGGGCGACGTCTTCTCTATGCCCTATCTGGAGCGACTCAAAAAACTGCACCACAAGCTCGCCGATATTCGTATCGAACGCCCAGATGCACAAGATGGATCCAATCCATCACAAGGTGACGAATTTCTCGGCTTCGGCGAAGGTGAGGCTGCCGATCATAGTCCAAACGACAAAAAACGAGGCCACGCCGAGCGAAAGGAACAACGGCCCACGGGCCCTGCCGTTGACGCCGACTGGAACGAGGACGCACCCATCGTCCAGGACCTGAGATCACTGATCAATGTTCGAAATACGCATTCAACCCGTGGAGGTATCCACGTCTCAGAACTCCTCGAGGATTGGCCAAAAGAATCAGACCTCGCCGCTTTGAAGACCCGGGTTCTCAGCGACCGCACCATGGTTGGTCAAGTGGTTGATCCCCAAGGTCTTTATTCGGTGATCGTGGTCGTCACCGAGCCCATGAGCGAGGAAGACTCCGCATTTGTTTTGGATGCCATCGCCCTTGCCATTAAGAGCGAACAAGCCGAGGGTTTCGAGATAAGCATTGCGGGGGCGCCGGCCCTCATCACCACCCTCAATCGTATGGTGTTCGATGATGTGCGTCTGTTGTTCCTTCTCGGCACTTTCATCATGGGCGTTTTTCTCACAATACTTTTTCGCCATCCGCTCGGGGTTCTTGGGCCCATGTTTGTTGTGATTCAGGCGATCATCTGGACCATGGGCATCATGGCATTTTTTGAGACGCCCATGACGATGGTGAGCCTCATCTTGCCCAGCTTCATTTTGTGTGTAGGATTGGGCGATTCCGTCCATATCCAGTCCGTGTACCGAGACCTGAGAAGCGAGGGTGTGGACAACGCCAACGCTATCGTTTTTGCGATATCCAGAACCGGCAAACCCATTCTCTTTACTTCGTTGACGACCTTCGTCGGATTGATCAGCTTTCGATTCGCCTCCCTTCAAGCGATTCGAGACATGGGTCTGTTTGGCGCTTTTGGCATCATGGTGGCCTTTTTGCTGTCGATCGCCTTTTTGCCCATCAGCCTCAGCATGAACAAAAAGAGCCTACTCGGGGTCAAAAAAGACACGAGCGGGCAAGACCTCATCGACCGCGTGCTGTACGCCTGCGGCCGGCTCTCACGACCCACCTCGCACCCGACGGGGAAAAGTTTCAGCCGTCACCGCGTTACGCTCTTCGCCACCTTTGTGGTGTTTGCCACCAGCGTATACGGAGCCAGCCAACTCCGCGTTCGTCATGACGCCCTTCGCTGGATGCCCGAAGACACACCGGTGAGGCAAGCGGTCGAGACCCTCGACGAACACGTCGGTGGAACGTCCGACATAGCCCTTTTGGTCGAAGCCCGAGAGGGAACAAACCTCAAGAGTCGCGACCTATTCTTGGCACTGGAGAAACTGGAAGAGCACATCCAGGCCTACCGGGCGATAGGACCCAAAGCGGAGTTGGTCGGAACCGCCCTGAGCCTCCTCGACATGGTTCGAGAAACCTGGCAAGCCCTGCACGAAGGCAAGCCAGAGTTCTACGCCATACCCAGCACAGAGCGGGGCTTGGTCGACGTCATCACCCTCCTCGAAAACTCCGCCCCCGACGAGATGGCAAAACTGGTGACGGTCGACATGAAAAAAATGCTCATGCGCTTCCGGGTGAGGTGGACCGACGCCTGGTCCTACCGTCCCTTGACCGCCCACGTAGAGGAGGGCATTGACCGTTTGGTCGGGAACAGAGCACACGTCGCATTGACGGGCTATGCGTTCAATTCATTCACCGTAGTCTCCCTTCTTCTCGGGGATTTGCTGCGAAGCTTCGGCGTCGCATTTTTCGTGATCTCCATCATGCTTATTGTTCTGCTCCGAAACGTCAAACTGGGGTTGATAGCCATCTTGCCCAACCTTCTCCCCATCGTGATGGTGATGGGCTTTATGGGGTTCGCCGAAATTCCGCTGGATACCACCACCTTGCTTTTGGCCTCCATCGCCATTGGCATCGCAGTGGACGACACCATTCACTTTTTTCACCATTTTCAGACGGCTCATCAGCGCACGAACAACGTGGAGCTCGGAATTCAGGACTCTTTCAAACACGCGGGGCGAGCCATGTTCAGTACCAGCGTGGTCCTCGTCGCCGGTTTCGCCAGCAACGCAGTCGCCACCAACATCAGCAGCCAGCGCTTTGGCATTCTGGTCGCAATGACGGCCGCCATTGCGCTTTTGGTCGATCTCATTTTTGGTCCTGCCCTTTTGCGGGCGGCGTATGCAGAAGGACAGAACCCATGACCCGACCCCACATGCGCTTTTTCTGCACGAGGCCTACTCCATTTCTGTTTCTTTGGCTGTGCACCCCAAACACGGCAGATGCGAAGATTTCGCCTCAAACCGTCGATGCAAAAGCCATCGCCGAAGCGGCCGCGAACCGAGACACCGGGGACAAACAAGTTGCGCGGATTTCTATGACCCTCATCGATGCCAAAGAAAGAAAAAGAGTTCGGGTCGTGTCCTCGCGGATGCTCAAATTTGATGGAGGGACCAAAACCGTCATGTTCTTTGAAAGCCCGCTCGATATCAAAAACACCGGACTCCTCTCTGTCGACTATGACGATGCGAGCAAAAGTGATGACCAATGGCTTTATCTTCCTAGCCTACACCGCTCCACCAGGATCTCTACTTCCGACAAGTCTGGCGCCTTCATGGGAACAGATATTAGCTACGCGGACCTCACCCAAAGAGAGCCCTCGGAGTACACCCATCGACTGGTCAAAGCTGAGGTCAAAGTCGACGGCGAAATCTGTTGGCTCATCGAAGCCAAGCCGAAAACAAAACGGGAGCGAAAAGAAACCGGCTATCAAAAAGTTCTGAACTGGATCAGCAAAGACAAACTGATTCCCATTCAGTCCAAGATGTGGGTTCCGAAGGGCCGCCGGCTCAAGTATATGAAATCAAAGAAACTCCGTCTCATTGACGGCATATGGGTGGCCCAAGAGCTTTCGGTGACCGTGGTTCACAAGGGCAAGAAAGTTTCCTCGACGGTGATGCGCTTTGAGTCCATCCGTTTTAACGATCCTTCGGTCACCCCCGCTGATTTCACCGAACAGCGCCTCGAACAGGGTCTCTGATGGGCCACACCCGCTTTTGGGTTCTTCGGCTTGGTGTTTTTTGTTTCGCAGCGGTATGGGCACCACGCGGTTCTTGGGGATCGACCCCAGAGAATCGAGATGCACAAGGCGAAGATGATGCCTGGTACAATGACGATTTCGGCGATGAAGACGCCATCGGCTTTGACACCCCCGAAAGCGGGGACCAAGCCGCCATCGAGGCCCCCAACCCCCTAAGCTTGGACGGAGCTTTTCGAAGCCAGTGGGGCGCTTGGGTAGAAAGGTTTTCAGGCAACCCATTTGCGAAGGGACGTCAAAACCTGGACCTTCAACTTCGCTACACCCGCGATTGGTTTCGGCTCTTGATATCCGGCCACGCGGAGTACGACTTGGCGTACCTCCACCAGCGATCGCGATACGATTCCGAGACGCTAGACGAATACGAATGGCTCGTCGACCTGCGCGAAAGTGTGATTCACGCAACCCTCTCTTGGGTCCAACTCTCGTTCGGCCGCCAAACGGTGGTTTGGGGCGAAGGTGATGTTCTGAGCCCCCTCGATATTGCCAATGCCCGAGACCTAAGAGAGCCTGGTCTGAGCGACCTCGAGGACATCCGACTGCCGGTCCTGAGTACAAAAGTCGGCGTGACTGCCGACGCCTACCGCATCGAGGCTATGATGATTCACGAGTCTTTCTTCGGGCTACGCTCACCACCGCTCGGCCCGTTCAGTCCCTGGGCCGAAGTTGTTGGCCGGCTTGACCAAGTTTTTGAAGGCCTCGAGCAAGGCCTTCGGAGCCGCCCGCTTGCGTTTGTCGACCGGCCCGGACGGTACTCGCTCAAGAACCAGCAAGGGCTCCTCAGAGTCACCCGCTGGGGACGAGGGCTTGATCTCGGGTTTTATGTGGCGTCGGTCTTGGACCGCGATGGCGTCTTTGTTCCCCCCACCATCGAAGCCCTGTTCGCACCGGGTCCCTTGGAGTTTGTTATCGCGCACCCACGATACACACTCGTAGGCACATCGGGTGCCCTGCCCCTTGGGGATTGGCTCATCAAGTGGGAGCTCGCGGCATCGGTCAACCGTGCGCTCAACGTCCTCGCCCCGGCCCCGGACAACCGCACCCACGGGCGGGCAACGCTTTTGGACGGAATGCTTTCTTGGACCTACTCGGGATTTTCGAACACGTTCATTTTCTTGGAGTTTCAGCAGCGTTTCCTCCTCACCGAGCTCCCAAAAACCCTGTTTTCGACCAAGATGCCGGCCGTGGCGCTGCGCTCCCGTCATACATTTTTGCGCGAGGACCTCGAACTCCACCTGGCCTTATCGGGCATCGGATGGAACTTCGAGGGCGGCTGGCTTGCCCGTCTCGAACTTCGATTTCGCGCCATCGATCACCTTTGGGCCAGCATCGGCTTGACCAGCTACCACCCGGGCAGAGAACTCAGTCCACTCTCTGGACTCAACCAACACGATCGCTTCTTTGCCAGGTTTCGCTACGATTTTTCGCTATACTGATCCCTCGGTTGCAGTGCGCTCCAGGTCAAGACCTCGGCTCACGTGCATTGCGTCCAAACGAACCCCCAGTGGCCCGTGCAATCGCCTGTTCGACTGCGGTTCGGATAAGCTCGAGTCTTTTGGGGTCAAGGATTTTCTGCCGGCTAACCGCATCGGAGACATAAAAACCGTCCGCCACGCGGTCTCCTTGGGTTGATATTTTGGCAAGCCTAATGGACAGTGCTTGGTCGGTCAAAGCCTTCGCAATGGTATACAGAACACCCAAGTGGTTCTGACAAAAGACGTCAATAACCGTTTCGTCTCGACTGTCTTCGTTAAAAAAGGCAAGCTCGGTTCTCACCTCGAGACGCTTGATTGAAACGTGGCCCTTCTTTGGGCGCACCCGCGCGTCGAGAAGGGCTTCCAGATCCATCTCGCCAAGCACCGCTCTTTTGAGCCGAGTTCCAATCTCTCCCCATCGGGATTCGGCTGTGGTCCCGGTACCAGACACATCTTGCACGTGAAGCACATCCAAGGCCAGTGATGCACCATCGCCCTGGGAGAGAACCAGCGAAGCGTCCGGTTTGGCGGTATAGGCTTGAGCGGAAAGAACGTCCAGCTGGTATGCAGCCATGACCCCCGCAAAAACAGAAAGGAGACCGGGCCGGTCTTCACACAGTATGGTCACCTGGATCGTTCCTTTAGGCTCCATGGGCTGCATCTCGATGGCGATGCCGCCATGCTCCACCATCGTGTGCCACATCTTCACGTGAGCGAGCATGGTTTGCGGGGAAAAACGACAAAGATAACGGGCGGGCATCGCGGCCGTAAAAGCAGCTACAGTCGCCGTCGACACATTCGAGGAGGTCCCAGACTTGATTTGTTCAACCGACTCAAACGCCTGCTTGGTCAGCAACCGAAGATGGGACTCCGCGCTTTTTAAAGGAGCCTCGTCTCGTCGGCTGAGAACAACCTTTAACCGTTCGCTGAGCTCACGAAGAAGCGCGCCCTTCCAATCGGTCCACACCTTGGGGCTCGTGCCCCGCATATCAGCGAACGTCAAAACATGAAGCATGCTGAGTCTCTGTTCTGAACCCAGTTCGGCCCAAAGCCCCAAGAGCAGATCTTCGTCCGAAATATCCCTTCGCTGGGCCGTGTCGGACAACAAAAGATGATTCTCAACCAGCCACACCAGATCTTGGGTCTCGACGGGGCCCCAAACCGGAAGACCGGCAACTTCGAACCTTTCGCCCACGGCTCGGGCAACAAGACCGCCCCGCACACTGTGGTCGTCCCGCGGCCAGCCTTTGCCCACATCATGCAGTAAGCCCGCCATGTACAACACCAAGGGCCGAGGGAGGCCCCTCATCGTCTGGGTGAGCTCGGGCTGCTCTTTCTGAAAATCACCAAGCTGTAAGCGTTTCAGGTTCTTGAATACCACCAACGAGTGAACGTCTACGGTGTACACGTGATACAAGGAGTATTGCCAGCGTGCGGTGATTCTCAGAAACTCAGGAATCATTCTTCGGAAGGCACCAAGCTCATGCATGGCTTCCACTACGGTCCCATCCGCCTGTGGATCTTGCAAAAGCGCCAGGAAGTCTGAGACGGCCGGCTTCGACCGGCGCACCTGCCTGTCGACCAGCGCCAGCGATTCCGCAATCCATTTTTTGGTGTCCGCTTCGATGCGAACCCCTTCTTCCTGCGCCACGCGGAAAATCCGAATCATGGCGCTGGGATCTTGCTGAAACTGTGTTTTTCCGCGAGCCCTGAGTGCACCGCCACAAAGACTGAAGCCTTCCAAGCCCGAGTGTTTCTCCTTCTTTTCGCGGTCGGGACCAGCCATCGCGCGCTCGACCACCGCTTCGCCTCGCACCCGAAGCTGCCGAGCATGGAAGTAATACGCACGCATCAAGCGCTCGACGCCATGCTCACAAGCCGACCTTTGTGTTTCATCTGAGGAAAGGTAGCCGAGGTTTCGCGCAATGGGCTCCTGATATTCGAAGCCGAGGATATCCTGGCGCCGCCCAGAAAGGAGGTGAAGCTCACAACGAACCCGAAGCAAAAAGCCGTATGCGCGCTCGATGGCTCTTTTGTCTTGAGGCCAAAGGAGACCATGCTGAAGGAGCCCTTCAAGGTCACGAACGTGCCACCGGGCCCGGGCCACCCAGCGCGCAGTGTGAAGCTCTCGCAAGCCCCCAAGGCTCTCCTTCACGTTGGGCTCAAGAAGATACACGCTGTCTCCGTACCGCGCGCGACGTTCTTGGGCTTCGGTGACCTTGGCTTCGATCAAACGTCTCGCCGCCGCGCCCACCAAAAGCTTTTGGTCGAGAACCTCAAGAAGCCGATCAAACCCGGAGGGGATGCGGGAGGCACCCGGTCGACGCAACCCTGCCCGGGGATCGCAAACCAAAGCGGCATCGTGACGATCTTGGTCGAGCCAGCGCACAAGCCTGGCGTCCAACAGAGCGGTCAAAGCCGAATGATCTTGTGCGGCCACATCGAAACACTCGGCTTCGGTCCGGACGGCGTGCCCCACTTCAAGCCCCAGGTCCCAAAGACCATAGAGGACGGTGCGAACGAAGTGCGCTTCATATGGAGAACGACCCACACTTTTAGGCGGAGTGCGCGGGAGCAGAAAAAGAAGATCAACGTCAGAACAAGGGCAAAATTCGAAACGCCCGTAGCTGCCCAAAGCCACAATGCCAATGCGCGCGACCGCGTCCAGATGTTGAGGAGCCGCGTCGGTCTCAGCGAGCGCGCTTTGGACCGAACGGGCTAAAAAGGCGACCAAAGCGTCGAGCTCACGGGTCGCCAGATGGGTCAACGGATGCCCATCGGTCGGGCCGAGGTCTTTTTTGAGACCCACCAGAGCCTCACGGCTATGCGCCATCATCTCTTTGGCGCGCTCGAGGACCCGGGCGTCAAGCCCTGGCAAATCCACCGGTTCATCCACGACGCAGTTGACCTCACCCACACCATCCCACTTCTCAACCGGAACGCACAAGTTCAGATCCAAGCACCATGCGGGCTTGGGCCCGGCGCCGCCGGCGCACATCCTTCCGTGTGCACGGCCCAGGCTCTTCGGGTCCGGCTGTACCTCGCACAAGGCCTCGTACCTGTGCGATTCGGCCAAACCCACGGCTCATTTGCGTCGACCTTGTGCCCCACGAATCGCGGGCCCCACCGAACGCTGGTTCGGCCTGACAGGGCCCGGTCCGAAGTGAATTCGGCACCCGTTTTCCTCCGCTCACCCACGGGACGCAAGCGTGTGCGGATCCATGCTGGTGCGCCCCGGATCTAGTGGCGGATATCGCATCAACCGTGGGTCGAGATTTGTTGCCGTCCGTACTAGGGTGTGCCCCCGATGGCCGCCCGGAAGATCCGTAAGCCCCTGGCTTCTGCTCCGCAAAAGCAACCCCCGCAAGGCGAAGGCCCCCTGCTCATTCGAGAAGCGCGCCCCCGAGATCTCGATGACCTCCACCGGCTTTCACGACACCTGAACTCGGTCAATTTTCCTTATAACAAGGGTGCGCTCCTCAAGATTCTTCGGCGCTCCCGCGCGAGCTTTCGAGGGACGTTGCCGGTTTTTCAACGCGCGTACCTCTTTGTGGCCCTTTGGGGGCCGAAGCAAATCCTTGCTGGAGCCTCCATGGTTTTCGCGCAACACGGCCACCCCAACGCGCCCCACATCTACTTCGATGTCATCAAAGACGAACGCTATTCGATCACCCTGGATCGTCACTTTCGTCACCTCACTTTGAGACTGGGCTTCAACTACCGCGGCCCCACCGAAATTGGGTCCCTGGTTGTGCACCCCCGTTTTCGAGGGCGCGGCATCGGCAAGCCTCTATCCTACGCACGTTTTCTGTTTATGGCGATGTTTCCCAAACGATTCCGCGAGGAGGTTCTCGCAGAACTCATGCCACCATTGCTTCGGGACGGGCGATCCCTTTTGTGGGAGCACCTTGGAAAACAATTCACTGGCCTCACCTATCAGGAAGCCGACAAACTTTCGAGCTCGAACAAAGAGTTTATCATCTCGCTTTTTCCCCAAACACCACTGCAAGTATCGCTGCTTCCCAAAGATGTTCGAAGTTTGATCGGGCAAGTCGGCAACGAAGCATTAGGCGTAAAACGGATGCTTGAGCGCATCGGCTTTCGGTATTCACATCGCATCGACCCCTTCGATGGTGGTCCCCACTTTCAGGCCCCGGTCTCCCGAATTTCGCTGATTCGAGACACCCTGTCCTACGCAACGTCCAACACCACACTCGAGAGCGCCGACTCGTCCTACCTGGTGGGGGTCGCCCATCGCCAAGGACCCACGAATTTCTGCGCCACCGTCAGCCCAGCAGAAGCCTCTGGTCGCCTCCTCAAGCTGCCCAAAGACGCTCACAAACGCTTGAAACTGCGCAAAGGCCAAAAAGTGACGGCCGTTCGAGTATGATCTGTTGGCTCAGCGGCCCTCGCCCAAAAAGTCTTTGATGGAGGCATAAATGGCCTCTTTGTCCTTGATTTCGCTGGTGACCACCGACGCATCTTCACCCGGGGGAAACGACTCCTTGAGATCCTTGATGAACTGCCCGGATCCGTAAGGAGACTCCACCTGGCCGTAACAAAACATATTCACCGCACCAAGAAGGTGTTCGCGAAGAAGCGCAATGCACTGAGAGGTGTCGTCGGCCGACCAGTTGTCCCCATCAGAAAAATGGAAGGGGTAGATGTTCCACTGCGACGGGGGATAGTCATCCTCGATGAGTTTCCAACAGAGCTTGTAGGCCGAAGAAATCATCGTCCCGCCCGACTCTCTGGTATGAAAGAACGTGTCACGGTCCACTTCTTTGGCCATGGCGTCGTGGATGATGTACCGCGCTTCGATGCCTTTGTATTGCGAACGGAGCCAGGTATCGATCCAAAACGATTCAATCCGCACGATCTCTTTTTGCTCGTCCCCCATCGAGCCGGACACATCCATCATGTAGATGATCACTGCGTTCGCCTGAGGCTCAACCACTTCTTTCCAGGTTCGGTAACGACTGTCTTGGCGGTTGGGAATGACCACGGGATTTTTGGGGTCATAGTTGCCGGATGCGATGGTGCGTTTGAGTGCCTGCTTGTAGGTGCGCTTGAAATGGCGCAAAGACTCGGGCCCTGCGGTATTGATGCCGGTGTAGCGATATTTGACGTTTTCGATCTGCTCTTTGCCCTTGGGCTCAATGCGCGGGAGCCTGAGCTCCTCACCCAGCATTTCCGCAAGCTCTTCCATGCTGACGTCGACCTCCAGCATATGCTCGCCGGGCGTCTCTCCTGCACCCGCGCCCTCCCCAGGTTCGACTTGACCGGGCTGAAGAACATCGCCCACGTCCCCTTCGCCCTGCCCCGTGCCGCCGGTGTCTTTGTGGCCGAAGCGAAAGCGGGGAAGCTCGATGGACGGGACCGGGATGGAAACCAGGTCTTTACCCTGTTTTCCAATCATTTCACCCTTTTGGATGTACTTCTTGAGGTTCTGCTTTATCTTGCCGCGCACGATCGACTTGAAGCGGCCGTGATCAGTGTCGATCTTGAGGCTCATTGTCTAAGAGCCTAGTACGCCACGCCAAAAATCGCGACCCACCCGGGCGCTCAGAAAACCCCACCTTGGAACTTTGTCGACGTTTCGTGGTCCGGAGGCCCCCGCGGCACCCAGTCGAGACCCTCCGCGCCCGGGAGGGCTGACCGCTCGGCTCAACATCGATAAATAGCTGTCATTGCACGGACAACCTCGCCTTGTCTCCTGCTCACGAAGGCCGGACGGTGGATCTGGTCGAGAAGAGCGACCGGTGGCATCCAACCGGCTTCGATTGCCCCACGGTGGTCGAAACCGAAGCCGGCTGGCAGAAGGTCTCAGCGGTGAAGTGCGCGGGCGAAGGTCACTAAGGAATCTCGGGCCTGATTGCGTTCGAGGGGGTACTCGAAGCCCCCGGCTTCAGCCGACACCGAGGCCAGCCTCTGGGCTGTCCCGTCGAAGGCCAAAATTCCAAGCTTGATTGCGCTCGGAGTCAGTGTCCGGGCCTGAATCGCCTCCCGGAGGCGATTGACGTGCTGATCGACCTGTCGGTAGGTGATTTTGCCTCGGCACCAACCTTCGACCAACAATTGGTCGAGCCCGATGGCCGACAGCGCTTCGATGTACTTGTCTGGCTTCCCGATCTCCTTCGGTCGAAGCCGGGTTCGAGCATGTTTCATTGCACCCAATAGCTGTGTGAGCACGGCCTCGGTCACCCGCTTCAACGCAAGATCATAGCTCGGTGCCATCTCTGCATCCATCAGCAGACGTTGAACCTCATGGGTCCCCGGCCTCTTTGGTGTTTGCTGCACGTCGATGGGCATCCGTCACTCCCTTTGAAAACGGCGCAAGATGGCCGCACCATGGGCCAGAACCTCAGACACCTCCCGATAGCGACCCGCTTCGAGCACGCTCAGCGTGACCTTCGGAACGTTCAAACGCTTTTGCCGTTTGCCGCGAACCGTCTTGGAGGATTCGCGAGGGACAACTTCTGGGGGCGGAGCTTCCCGCGCTTGGATTTGCTCTCGTTTTTGTTCTTCAGCTTCACGTGCAAGCTGTAAAGCCATGGCCCGTTGGCGATCGCCAACGTATTCTCCCCGGAGGGTATTTGTGTCTTCCGTTGGCTTTCCCGATATGCTCATGGTGTCTGAGACGACGCCCGACATGTCGCGCGCCTAGCTACAGCAACGTACCACGTCGGACCTAACCCTGCCATGGGGATCTTTCAAGACCTCAGCTTCCGATGTCGCGAGGGATAAAATCACGGAAAACCCCTTTCATTTTCGTGACCACACGCGCCATCCGCGCGCACTACCGGCAGCGAAAGAAAGATGTCTTATCCGCCTGAAATCGCAGGTGTCCGTCGCGTTGAACGGTCTCTTTGCAAACGACAGTCACCCTGCGGCGCCCGGGAGGGATAGCCCTAGCCTCCGCCGGTGTGACTCCGGCGCACTGGTCCTCGATCACAATGGCGCAACCCGGTGGACAACCCTTAGTCGTGAGCCGGGCCAGGCCTCGGTAGATGGACGTCTTGCACTTTTTGGCGACGCTCAAGAGCGCCGCCGCTTCGTCCTCAACGACATCGTCGACAATAAACGACCGCGGACCCGTCGTAGCCCCCGTTCCCACCGGCTGTTTCACCCCCGGTTTTCGCGAGGGCTTTCGGCTGGAGCGCCCCTTGCCTTTTTTGGGTTTGCGGGCGGTTCGAGGCTTGTTGATTCTTTTCTTTGTCGCTGCATCCGCAACCCCCGTGTCTCCTGCGTCTCCTGCATCCACGGCTGCGATGGCGGACCCCACGGCAGCATCGCTCGCGTCCGGTTCGGCTCCCGTGTCAACAAGACCAGCATCGCTCGCGTCCGGTTCGGCCACCGTGTCAACAAAACCAGCATCGCCCTTGTCGATGTCGGGCGTCCCGCCCACATCGTCCACTAGAACGACCGCCGCCTTGTCTTGGCCCGCATCCACCTCCGTGAAAGGGGACACTTCCGCATCCACACGCGATGTGAGCTCCACTTCGCCGGTAAACCAAGCCACCTTGGCCACAAAACCGGCCACGCCCAGTAAAACCCCCGCAGCCAAGATGAGTACGATAGCCGACGTCTTGGGAGCGGGCCTTTGCGCGGGCTCAGCCCCCTCGAGCACCGTAGACGTCCCGGTGCCAAACTGAGTCCCCACCGTGACCCCGCCTGTCCCTTTGTTTCTACCGCGACCTGGAACCGCAATGTGGGTGTCCTGCTTGCCCGAATGCACCACCGAGCCTCGAATGGACGCCAAACACGCCGCGACCGCGTCCGCGCTCTCTGGCCGGTCTTCGAGGTCTTTGGCCAAACACGCATCCACCAATTCTTCGAGTGCACCCGGCGCACCGGGGCATTGCTCTCGCAACATCGGAGGCGGACTGGTGGAATGGGCGCTGAGATATTGGATGGATGTGCTCGCTACAAACGGCGGCTGTCCAACGAGGCACTCGTAAAGAATCAATCCAAGCGAATACAGGTCGGAGCGGGCATCCACGTCCGCCGTGGACATCGCTTGTTCGGGAGACATGTAGCGGGGGGTTCCGAAGATCTGGCCGGTCGAGGTGATGCGGGTCGACTCTTCGTCGAGCATTCGGGCGATTCCGAAATCCAGCACTTTGGCGTGTTTCTTCCCGGCAACCTCCACCAAGAAAATGTTCGCGGGTTTGAGGTCTCGGTGCACCATCCCGTAAAGGTGCGCCTCAGCGAGCGAACCCGCGATCTCCTCCCCAACGACCAGTGTTTCTTCGAGCGACAACGAACCATGGATTCGGAGGTATTGATCCAGGGGCTCGCCGACCAGGAGCTCCATGACCATCACCGCCAGACCATCCTCGGTCTCTCCGTAATCGAACAGCTGAATCGTGTTCGGGTGCCGGAGCTTCGCAATAATCTCCGCCTCGCGCCGAAAGCGTTCGCGGACGTGCTTATTGCTCATCAGGTCGGTCCTCAGGACCTTGAGCCCTACCTGCCGTTCGACCGCGCGCTGCTTGGCGACGTAAACCGCGCCCATGCCCCCAGAGCCGATGCGCTCCAGCACCTCGTATCGATCGAGTAAAACCCGACCGATGAGTGGGTCGATGCTCATGGAGGCGTGATCGGGTTTTTTACCCCCACCCGAAGACCCAGAACCGCTCATCGGAGGGCGCACCTTTTCACCGCAATCGCGGCGAATCAAGGGCGGTGTGCGCCAGAGCCCCTGAAAAGGCCTCCGAGAGCCCTTAGCCGCCGGCTACGGTTCTTGCCGGTCTCGTTTACGACGAAGCGGACGGCTTGCCCACAAGCGCGCTCGCCCCCAGACGAACCGTGGGCAACAAAAAGTGGCGTGTTTTAAATCCCTTACGACGAGGATGACACCCCATGGATCCGTGGCATCCACCCCATGCCTCACGTCCCACGAGGCCTAGGCACCCGTGATTCAACCCGACGGGCCCGGGCCGAAATGATTTCGGCACCCCCATGGAGCTCGGCGCACGCAGACGAGGCGGTCCATTCCGAGGAGGACCTGAGGGACGAGCACCTCGCGTTCACCGCGACGGCGCCCCGACGCACAAGATAGCGTGAAAAGACAGTCGCCACGCTCACGGCGTGGCGACGTTGTCGTACGGTAGCGCCTTCGGCGCTCGGCGACCTACGACTTCGTGTCTCCGCGGGCAAAGATAGAGGCTACGTAGTTGAGCACGTCGGTGGCGGATTCTTCGTTGTAACCAAAGTTTCGAATCATGCGCTGCTTTACGATGTCGATCTTCTTTTGCGTCTCGCGATCGACCACATTGGAAATCAACGAAGAGAGCTTAATGGAATCCTTTTGGTCCTCGAAAAGTTTTGCTTCCAGTGCTTTGTGCAGACGCTCGTTCGTCCGGTAGTCGAAGACTTTGCCCTCAATGGCCAAGGCACCAATGTAGTTCATAATCTCCCTGCGGAAATCGTCTTTGCGCGACTCCGGAATATCAATCTTCTCCTCGATAGACCGCATGAGACGCTCATCGGGCTCCTCGGCTTGACCCGTGTATTTGTTCTTGACCTTTTCCCGCTGCGTGTACGCCTTCACGTTATCGATATAGTTGGCGCAGAGCTTTTGAACCGCTTCTTCATCCGCCGAAATGGCGCGCTGGACCTCATTTTTGACGATGTCTTCGTACTCTTGTTTTACGAGGACCATCATCTCTCGATACCGTTTTCGCTGCTCGTCGTCGTTGATAAGGGAGTGGTTTCTCAGACCTGCCTCCAACTCGTTCATGAGCAAAAATGGATTGAGGTGCCCTTCTGACTTCTCCGAAACCAAGGCGTTCGATATCTTGTCCTGTACGTAGCGAGGCGAAATACCTTCCATGCCTTCACGCTCCGCCTCTTTGCGAAGCTCCTTGACGTTGTCTTCGGTGTATCCGGGGAGACTCTTGCCATTGTAGAGCTTTTGCTTCTGCAACACGCTGAGATTGTGTTTCTTCGGCTCCTCTAGACGCGTCAGCACCGCCCACATCGCCGCCACCTCTAGGGTATGCGGTGCAATGTGTTTTTTGATTCGTTTGGGATCGTAGTCCTTCGCGTAAATCTTGATCTCTTCGTCGAGCTTCGTGATGTACGGAATATCGATTTTGACCGTTCGGTCACGAAGGGCTTCCATGAATTCGTTGTTCAGGAGCTTTTTGTACTCCGCTTCGTTCGTATGCCCAATGATCACCTCGTCGATATCCGTTTGGGCAAACTTCTTGGGTTTGATCTTATGCTCTTGGGAAGCCGACAAGAGGTCGTAGAGGAACGCAACGTCGAGCTTAAGAACCTCGATGAATTCGATGATTCCCCGGTTCGCGATGTTGAACTCACCATCGAAATTGAACGCCCGAGGATCTGAATCTGAACCGTACTCCGCGATCTTGCGGTAGTTGATGTCACCCGAAAGTTCTGTAGAATCTTGATTCTTTTCGTCTTTGGGTTGAAAGGTTCCGATCCCTACGCGATCCTTTTCCGAAAGCACCAAACGCTTCACCACCACGTGGCTCATGGTTTTTTCCCAGTCACCGCCATAGTGCCTCATCAACTCTCGGTAGATGAACCGACTGGCAGGGTCGGGCTCCCCGTGGATCTGCACCGGGTAACCCAGATTGCTGGTGATCCCGAGATCGTCGAAAACCTTTTCGCGCCACTCGACCGGAATCAACTTAAGGGGCTCTTCGTGCATCGGTGACGGAAAGCTGTTGGCGCCACCCGCAATGTGCGAAAGCTCGTCGGGCAACTGCCATTCGAATGTGTGAAGGGCGCCTTCTTTTGTCCGAGAATAGTGCTCCAACCCTTTTTTCAGGAGCCGGGCAATGGTCGACTTGGCTGAGCCGACGGGGCCATGGAGCAAAAGCACACGTTTTTCGGTCCCATACCCATTGGCCGCGGACTTAAACACATTGACCAACCGCATCAGCGGAATATCGAGGCCATAGATGGCGTCCTCGCCGCCGTTTTTGTCATCTCGGAAGAACGGATATCGAACCAACTTCTTGCGGCTGTCGATATACTCCTCGCGTCCGTGAGACACGATCATGTCGTAGATACGCTGGTAGGCTGAGCGCACAACCCGGGGCCGTTGCCGTACAACCTTCAGGTATTCGTCAAAAGATCCTTCCCAGTGCAACTCTCGGTAATGCTCCACGTCTTGGAGCTGCGCGATTTGGGCGACGGTCAAACTCATGGCGCGCACGGTAACCCGGTCCGGGCCCGGGGTGAAGGACCGCGCCCAGAGTCGGTAGTACCCCACATTCAAGGAGGCCATCTCAGGCCAAACCCTATGAGTCAGTCCACCCGGGTCAGTACCTGGCCAAGCTTCCCGCCTTGCGCGCGCGTCCCACCGCCCACCGAAACCAGCTCAAAGAAAGCGGCAGTCCAAGGCCGGAAAAAAGCGCCAAGCAAAACATGGAGCGGGTGACCTGAGCGGTCGGCGCATCCATCAAAAGCACCAAGCGCATGGCCTCAAGGGTGTGGGTCATCGGTAGAAAATCGGCGACTCTTTGCACCCAACTGGGGAGAATTTCGCGCGGGTACAAGATGCCGGACAGCAAAAAAGACAAGCCGGAGATGGCAGCCGTCACCGGATCCCCTTGCTTGAACAACACGATGAAGCCCGCCGCGAAAATACCGAGCACCAGACTGGAGGCGACCGTCAACAAGAGTACGACCAGGCCGTCGAACCATCCCCCGAGGTAAATGGGGACCTGAAAAACGACCACCCCCAACCCGATGAGGACCGTGGCGCGCAGGGTGGTGTTGAATAGAGAGTAGACCGACGAGCCCGCGACAAGCGCACCAATGGGTGCCCGGGTCGTCAACATTGCTTCCAAGGTACCGGTCACCTGGGCGTTGCGAATGGACCCCGAGAGGGTGCGCAACGTGACATCGAGGAACCCTGAAAAAGCAGTCCCCACCAACACAAAAGGAAAGTACTGGCCCCCATAGCGCCCGAGCGCAACGATGTTTTGTTCGACGCCGGACATCATCAAAGACAAAAAGAAGAAGGTCACCAACAGCGAAAACATCGCGGCGGTTTGGAGAAAAAAGTGAAGCCGATAGCTGAGCGCAGTCTTGGCGTCTCGGATGAAAAACGCCCAAAGCACACGAAGATAGGACACCTTGGGCTGAAACAACGCCCCCTCGCGGATCCCTGGCGACGCCTGGCTCACGCGCTGGGATCTCCGGCTTTGGCGGAGGAAGCTCCGACGGTCCCCGCGCCGAGGAGTCGCTCGAACGCATCACCGCCATCATCCGCCTCCTCTCTGAACTTTTCCAAAAGCTGTCCCTCGAGGTCCTCGTAGCGTCCCTCGCACACGATTCGCCCCTTGGCCAACAACACCACGCGGTCCGCAAGCTCCCGAGCCTCGTCGAGATCGTGGGTGGCAAACACCACCGTCTTTTTGCCCCGCTCGACCAAGAGTTCTCGAATGACGCGGCGAACACGCTCGGCTTGCCCGGGGTCCAGCGATCGTGTCGCTTCGTCAAAGAGCAGGACCGGGGGATCGACGATCATGCCCCGGGCAATGGCCACCCGTTGTTTTTGCCCTCGAGAAAGGACCATAAATTCCCGCTGAAAATGCTCGGTGAGGCCCAAAAGGGTGCCAAGCTCGTGAAGTCGGGCTTCGAGCGCCTTTCCATACAAGCCTTGGAGGGCGCCAAAAAAGCGGAGATTATCCCAGCAGCTGAGACGCCAAAAAAAACTTCGTTCTTCCGCCAACACGTAGCCCATCAGCGTCCGCACCCGATCCGAAGCCTTCACCACATCCACCCCTTGGATCTTGGCAGTGCCCTCGTCGGGCTGAACCAAGCTGGCCAGCACTTTGAGGAGTGTCGTCTTGCCCGCGCCATTCGGACCCAATAGGGCGACAAGCTCACCCCGACGTACCACCAAATCGACCCCCTGAAGGGCCGCCACGGTCCGCCTCGGCTTCCAGGGGGTGAGAAGCTCGCGCGCCGACTTCTTCACCCGAAAAGTCTTTTTGAGGCCCCGGACCTCGACCGGTGGAGCCGCACAGGCCATCAAGGTGTATCCTCCGGGCCCAAAGCAGGCTTCGAGCGCAAAAGAGGCCTTACGCGCTTTTTTGCGCGACTTTGGTGCCAACGCTTCATCGCCGCCACATAACAATCTCGGTCCTCACAAAATGCGTATCCCCCGTCCGCTTTGGGAACCATGTGCATCGCTTGGGACACCGCCGGTCGGGTGGCGGCAAGAACCGCACCCAAACCGGGGTTGGCAATCGGGGTGGGCGGCAACCCCGTGCGCCCGCGGGTATCCCAGCGATTGGATCGGCCGGGATGCTTGGCTCCCCACCGCTGTGGACCTTGTTTCCCGTAGTCGAAGCTCAAGGGGTGCTCCAGCGGAACTTCTGCATCGAGGCGATTGTAAAGAAGGGCCGCGTATACACGCCACTGGCCGCGCGGCACCAGGGACTTTTCAATGAGGGACGCGACGGTGAGCATCTGGTGTTCTGAGGGCGTGCACTTGCCCTCCGCTCGACGGATCAAGAGGTCGGTGGCCTGCTTGTAGCGCGCAACCATCGCTTTGAACAGTTCCTTTTCATCAAGGCCACGTGCAAACGAATAGGTGTCTGGAAACAGGTAGCCCTCAAGCCGCTCCGCGGACAGCCCGAGTGATTTCGCAAAACCAGGATCGACCAACAGGCGCTCCAAGACGCGGCGATCGCCGAGCTGCTTTTGGGCCAACAGCTCGACGATCTGCCAAGACGACATGCCCGGCTCGACAGAAACGGCGTACTTGAGGACCTCGCCCCGCTCAACCATGGCCAGCAATCGAACCGGACTCATCCCTGCCGAAAGCGCATACTCGCCGGGCTGAAGGCGAGACGCCTTGCGGAAGTGATCGGTGTAAATGCGCAGCCACGGCGATTCTTTAGTCAGACCATGCCCCCTGAGGGTCTCAACCAGCTGCTCAATCCGGGTGCCATCGGCGACCACCACCGTCCTGTTTGTCTCGGGGGGGCCCGCTGGGCTGGTCATGAAGTGGACAAAGCGACCCCACACCAAGAACGCAAAAAAGAGGCACAGAAAGTACAGCGCCGCCACCCAAAGGAGTACGCGCCTCATCACGCCGAGTCCTTTGGGCACGCCGTCCAGAAACGATTGACCGAGCTTTTCCGAAAACGGTCTGCTAGGGGTCTCATCCCGTGCAAGCCATGGTCTTGGCGGCGGGTCTTGGGACTCGGCTCCGTCCGCTGACGTCGGACCGCGCCAAAGCTGCGGTGCCTTTTTTGGGCAAACCGCTGCTCGCGGGGCTCCTCGAGCATCTTCACGGGCAAGGCGTGTCGCGCCTGGTGATCAACACCCATTATCGCCCAGAGTCGGTGCAAAGGGCGGTGGCGGCGGCGACCTTGCCCGGTGTCGACATCCATTTCAGCCACGAAGTCTCGGTCCTGGGGACCGCGGGCGCGTTGGGCAAGGCCTACCACGACGGCGTCCTTGATCCCACGGAACCGGTGCTGGTCGTCAACGGCAAACTCCACACCACCATCGACATGAAGGCGGTCTGGGCCGCCCACAAACACCAGGGTTGCCCGGTGACCATGCTCCTGAGACCCAACCCCCAAAAGGCCCACTTTCGAGAGGTCTATGTGGGAGACAACCGGGTTCGCGGATTTGGGCCAGGCCGGGTACCGACCGGGAAAGACCCTCTGCTTTTTACCGGAATCCACATCGTATCGCCCGAAATCATGGCGAAGATGCCTACCACCGACGCCGACACGATACGGGACATCTACCCTCCCCTCATCGAAGCAGGTCGGGTGGCCGTCCACGTAGAACCCCAAGGGCGCTGGTGGGAATTTTCGACCCCTGAGCGCTATCTGGCCCTTCACCTCGAAGCCATGCGACTCGGGCTTTGCCCCCCGGTGGTCGCGTCTTCCGGTGCCCACTCTGCCTCCGACGCAAAAGTCACCCTGAGCGTCCTTTGGGAAAACAGCGAAGTGGAAGCCGACGCCAAAGTCCGAAGGAGTGTTGTGGGTGCGGGCGTCCGGATCCGGAGGGGTGAAGTGCTCGAGAACGCGGTGGTGGTCGCCCGACACGTCGCCGATGGAGACCGTCAAGGGATTCCGTGGGGCGACCGGATCCGATTCCCCCTCATGGATCTCACGTGAAGAACTTTGCTTGGAACGCGTCAACGACTTGACTTGACTTTCCCGACAGGGAAACCATGAAGTTCAAAGAAGGTTGCTGCCCTGGGTATGCAGCCCAAAGCCTGAAGCATGAGACTCCGATACGCTGGATTGACTCACGTCGGCATGAAGCGGACGCACAACGAGGATCACCTCGCGCTGTTGCCCGAGGAAAGCCTTTACATCGTCGCCGACGGCATGGGCGGCCACGCGTCAGGCGAAGTCGCGAGCCAGATGGCGGTGGAGACGATCACCAGTTTTTTCCGCATGACCACCCGCGACGAAGACGTGACCTGGCCATTCAAGGAGGAACGAAACCTCCGGTACGATGAAAACCGGCTGGTGGCCGCCATCCGGTTTTCCAACCAGCGGATCTACGAGGCGGCGGCCCGAGAAAGCCGCTTTAAGGGCATGGGCACCACCATCGTCACCGCGTTTTTTACGCAGGGCGGGGCCTACCTGGGCCACGTGGGCGATTCTCGGGGCTACCGTATCCGCGAGGGGAGAATCGAGCAGATCACGGACGATCATTCGCTCTTGAACGATTACATCAAGGCCAACAAGCTGACCCCCGAGGAGATCGAAAACTTCCCGCACAAGAACGTCATCGTGCGGGCGCTGGGCATGAAAGATACGGTGCAAGTCGACGTCAACCGGCTTGATCCGGCATCGGGCGACTACTACCTTCTGTGCTCCGATGGGTTGTCGGGCATGATCACCGACCAGCAGATTCTCGACATCACCTTGGAGGCGCCGGGCCTGGACAAGGCGTGCGAAAACTTAATCAACGCCGCGAACGAAGCCGGAGGGACCGACAACGCGACGGTGGCCCTCGTGCAGTTTATTGCAGATGCTTGAGATCGTCGGCGTCGGCGTCGTCGGTCCATCGCTGGCCCACGGTCACTTGATCAAAGTCCACAAAGCCGTCCCGCGTGCTGTACCGGGGCTCCTGCGCCTCCCATAAAATCTCCTTGCGAATCCGGTAGACCACCCCGTCCGCCACGTCATCGAGGGCGCGGCGCAGTGCGAACCGTCGGGCCTTATTTTCGCTTCGCCGCTGTTCGCGACGCGTTTTGGCGACCGACCCCACGACGTTTTTGCCGTGCCAAAGGTCGCGAAGCACCGCGGTGACCTCGGCGACCACTTCGACGTCTCGACCGCGCTCGCTGGACTTGGTGCTGTCCGCCCGAACCCGGATCTCAAAACGGGCGTCGCGTCTTCTGCCATCCACCACCTCAATGCCTCGTCGAGCCAGACGTCGGCCGAGGGCCGCGATGCGACCGAGAGGCAGCTCCAGGGGCTTCAGTTGATCGATACGAAGAACCACTTTGGCCGACTCGTGCATCATGGGTCCAAGATCCTCAACGTGGTCGAGAGCCCGAACCCACAACTCTTCTCTGGTGGGAACCGTTGCTCGCTCCAAGGTCTCGTAGGCGCGGTGATAGGCCGGTGCCGTCTTACCGTGGACCTGGAACATGGACCGCCGCACGGCAAGCTGGTCCAGCCAGTCGGTCAGACGCTCTCGTCCCGCCAACTCGTTTCGTGTTTTGGCGCGCGCGGCCAAAGCCTCCACCGAGGCGCGCGCAAGTCGATAGTTTCCGTTCAGCTCCGCTTGCCAAGCACGAGCTAAAACCCGATCAGCCTGTCTTGATGTGAGCGGGCGGGCATGGGTGCTCCCCGCCACCAACACAGGCACTGAGCCCAGAAAAACCGTGCTCAGGATTCTCGAAATCCGCCACATCTTCATCATGGTTGTGAATGGTAGCCCTTGATAGGTAGACAATGGTAGTTTTCGGCCGACAAAGATGCAGAAGCTCACCTCACGCCTGGCCTTGTGGCCGGCTCTAGCGGGCGTTTTTGTTGCCCTTGGACCTTTTTTGGGCACGGCCAGGGGCGAGGAGAACCGTTCAGCGGGGCTTGCGGTCCCGAGGGACACCGAGGCTCAAAAAGCCACCGCCTGGGTCAACGCCCACCTTCGCGCGAGGGGAGACCGCCCCAGGCCGTGGACGACGGTCGACATCGAAAGCACGCTGTTCGAGCCCTCGAAAAAACGCGCCCAACGCCTCGCTCGAGCCCGCGGGGCGCTCGAAGCGGGCGAGCGAGCCTATGACGGACTCGCGCTGAAAAAGGCCCGAAAACACCTGGTGAAGGCGTTGCAGTTGTATCGAAAGGCCGGGCCAGGACGCTCGCACCGAGAGGCGTTCTACCGCACCATGACCCTGCTCGGGGCCGTCGACACCCTTTCAGGCGCCCAGGGGCGCGCGGAAAAGCGCTTTGTCGATCTGCTTGGCGCGCAGCCCGACTACGAACCCAAGGCCTTGCCGGAGGTCGCCATGCGGGTTTTCAACAAAGCCTTGGACCGACTCGAAAACCGTCCCGCCGGCGAACTTCGGGTGTCGTCCAGCCCTCCGTACGCGGCGGTCTACCTCGACGGCCAATTTCGAGGCGTTTCTCCGGTCACCCTTCGAGGCATCCCGGCGGGCCCTCACGACCTATGGGTGGTGCGCACGGGCGCCCGCTCACGCGGCCGCTTTGTGCGGGTTAGGGCGAAGACGACGGTGGAGGCCCATTTGGAGCTCGAGGTTCCGGACGCCGGGGCCCACTTTAGTGAGCGTGCCCTTGAGGCCGGGCGCGCATTTCCTCAGGCCGAGCCCTCGGGAGCCATCGATACCCTGATGGGGGAGCTCGATGTGGATCAACTGTTCTTGATTCGGGTGACCGGGAGCGGCGCATCGACCACCCTTGAGGGGGGCCGCTTTGTGCCCGGGGGGGATCCACCCACTCTCGTACACCAGGTGCTCAATCTCAAGGCGCCGCGTGCCCCCCAGGCGCTCCAGGACTTCTTCAACCGGCTGGGTAAGGCCCCACGTTCAGGGGTCGGGGCAAGTTCCCCACTCCCGAGTTTGGCAAGCGTACCCGCCCCGCCGCCAGCGCCTCCGACCCGAAACGTCGCCGCGGACTACACACCGGGCCCGCCTGCTTCCGTGTATGTGGGCTGGAGTTTGGTGAGCGTGGGCGCCGCTGCGGCCATCACCGGGGGCATCTTTGGCGCACTGGCCCGAAAGAAGCACAGTACCTTCGAAGAGACCGCGCAAGGGAGTCCCGATCTCAAGGGGATCCAAGACGCAGGAAAGGGCCATGCCCTCCGGTCCGACGTGTTCCTTATCGGGGGTTTGATCGCCGCAGGCGCCGGCATTTTGACATTGCTCCTCATGGACCCGGATGACAATCTTGCAAACGCGCTGGCCTTTTTGAGTCCCGGGGGCCGCTACCCCACCGAGGAGGCAGCCTGGGTCCAGGGGGAAGCAAACCTGCCATGAGCTTGAAACACCTTGCGACCCTCTTGGTTCCGATCGTGGGTTGCAGCGTACTTTTGGACTTTGAAGACATCGACGGGCTGCCCTGCCCATGCGACGCCGAACATATCTGCCTGACCAACACAAATCGCTGCATTCAAAAAAACGCCATTCTCGAAGGACAAAACTGCAACGCCCAAACCCCGAATCCAGACGATCTTTGCCCCAAGGGAACCATCTGCGAAGCCGTCAACGGCGATGTGGCGCGGTGCCTGCGACCGTGCACGCCGCCCACCTACGCGACGCCGGACTCTGGGAGAAAAGTCGGCGAAACCTGCGGGACGAGCCAGAGCTGCTTTTCGTCCAGTCGAGGAGGAGTTTGCGCCGCCGGCGTTTGTGAGACGTTGGGCAACGACACCGCCTGCGGCAGCGCCCGCGGCTGCGTCACGTTCAACGGGGCGGGCATGTGTTTCACCCGGTGCAACATCTTCGATGAGGATCCGCCGCCATGCGGCGGCAACGAAGTCTGCCATCCCATTGGGGACAGCAACGTCACCGCGTGTGTGCCCGCTGGCCCCAAGAAACTGGATGAGCGGTGTGATGATGTGGATTTGTGTGCGCGCCAAGACGACCTCGGTCGGGCCATGGTGTGCGCATCCGCCGCAGGCGATAGCAGCGAGCCTCGCTGCAAAGCCATCTGTGCCTTGGGATCTGGAGCCCGATGCATTCAAACCGAGAGATGTGTTTTGGGTAGACGCGACATCGACCCGGACAACGGGTTAGATTTAGGCCTATGCCAATAACGCCCACCGCAAGACGCTTGGGTCAAAGAGGCACCCATGAACCAAGGTCATGGAACGTGGGTCTATGTCCCATGGCGCGCTTGAGCCCAGGGATCGGTTCTGTCGACCCTTTGTGCCTCACGAATCCCACAGCCCAAGTGCACGGTGTTCGGCCTTACGGGGCCGGATCCGAAGTGAATTCGGCCCACCCGTTTTTCTCCACACACGCACACCGCGCAAACGGGTTCGGAACATCACGGGTGAGCTCCGGTGTAAGCAGAGGGACCGTGTCCGGGTGATCGACCTGACCAAAGAAAAAGCGGGCTCGCTGGGCAAAGACACCTGGTTTTCAGATTTGTTTTTCGCCGCCATGCAAGCCCGGCTCACCGGCAGTCTTGTGGTGAAAGCTTCAAACGAACGAACGGTGTTCTTTCGTGACGGACAACCGATTCACGCCCGCGACTCAGACTCAGAAGCCAGCCGGCTTGGCGACATTCTTCTCGAGAGCGGAGCCTGCACCCAAGAGGTTATCGACGCCGCGCTGAAGCACCAACTCAGCTTCAAAAAAAATGCGCCATCGTTGGGCACCATCCTGCGAGAGCGGCACGACCTAAGCGAAGAGACCATCGAAGCCAGCATCGCCAAACAGATCGAACTTCGGCTCAACCCGCTCTTTGGGCAGACGGAGGGCGAATGGGAAGCCACGGATTCCTCTGAAGACCTGGCGCAAGTGGCAGTGGTCACCGCGCCGGGGCCGTTTCTCGTGAACGCGATCAAAAGACACGCCAGCAGTCAGGAGCTTCGATCCGCAAGCACCGCGGTCCTTGGCAAAGCCATTGCGGTCAAAACCACGCCCGGTTTCCTGAAGGCCATCGATACGGAGGCGGTGGTACGAACCCTCAAGTACCTGAGGAAGCCCCGAAAAGCCGACCAACTTGAACGGGCGGTTGGCGACCGCCGGCTGGTTCGTGCCCTGCTTCGCATTCTCCTTGCGCACGAGGCCCTCGAGCTATCCCCCCAAGCGCGCGCTGTTCCCATTCTCAAGGCCACCCGCCTGACGAGCCCAGCCGATTTCCTTGCCCCCTCGGGCACGGGGCCGCGAGGGGAGGACACCAGCGGCTCGGAGCCCCAAAGCCCCTCCCATGAGGCACTGAAAAAAGACACGCCCAAGCCCAAGCCCACATCCGGAAAGCAAATCAGCGATTCCCTCATTCGAGAGGTCAAAGACTTGCACGCGAGCCTCGAGCGCAAGAGCCACTTCGATCTCCTGCGGGTCAAGGAAGATGTCGCCCAAGACACCCTTCGAAAAACGATGACGGAGCTGGCGAAAAAGTACCACCCCGATGTCTTCTCGGGCGACGTCCCCGAAGAAATCCAGTCTATGGTCGAGACCATCTCCGCGCGCATCAACGAAGCCTACGAAACACTCAGCGACCCCGAGTCACGCGCAAACTACCTCGCCATGCTCAGCGACGATCGCATCCAGGGCGACGCCCGACGCGCCGCCCGTCTCAAAGACGCGGAGGTCAAAGCCCAAATGGGCACGGTGATGCTCAAAAAGCGAAACTACCAAAAAGCCCGCGAGTATCTCGCTTTCGCCCTCGAAGCCGACCCCGACTCCAGCGAGTACAAAACCGATCTCGCCTGGGCCATGTTCTCAGATCCCAAATTCGACCGAGACGAAGCCAACAAACAAGCCCTCGAACTCCTCCAGCAGGCGGTTCAAAAACCCACGAAGGTCGCCAAACAAGACGCCCTCACCCACTACTACCTCGGCCGAGTCCTCAAAGCCCACGCCGACAAAGCCGAGGAGGCCCTCTCCCATTTCAAACGCGCCGCACGCCTCGACCCCAAAAACACCGAAGCCACCCGAGAAGTGCGGCTCATGGAAACCCGAGAAAAGAAAAAGGAAGAAAAACAAAGCAACAAGGGCCTCTCCAGACTCTTCAAACGCTAGCCCCACCCCTCTCAGGGCATCCCGGCCCCCCTCCCCCGCCGCATCCCACCCTCCAAACACAGAAGCTTGACAGATCCTTCGACTTGCCTCATAGGCGGGCTAGCGAAATCGAAACGCGTTTTATCCAGCAGTCCCCATCGTCTAGTTGGCCCAGGACTCCGGCTTTTCACGCCGGCAACAGGGGTTCAAATCCCCTTGGGGACGTTTACGTTAGGCGCCATCACCGCGCCGGTGGCAATCGTACCACTCACCTGATACCGGCGACGTCCGTCATCCTCTTCGATGGGAGTGAAGGTCACGGGCCCGTCGAGCAGTGCCTCTAGAGCCTTACGGCCCTCGGCTGGGTTCCCGTCTAAGAGGGCCTTCAGATCCTTGAGCCGTCGCCGTGCCTCACGCTCCATGCGACGGGTCTCTAGGTCAATCGCGCCTGGAGCTGAGCGAGTCGCTTCAATCTGAGCTTCGACCTGCTTGAGGCGTCCCTCCCTCTCCGCGAGGGCTTCGGTTAGCGCCGGTGAGTGCCCTAACTTCAGTAGAGCCTCGGCCCCATTTCTTACCTCTTGGCGAAGCTTCTGAGCTTGCTTCACCAACTCATCGACGTCCGCTCCGGCCGTCTTCCCACGTTGTTCTAGTCGACGGCGGACTTCTCGAATAACCTCAACCATCACCTTTTCTGTGAGCACGTTTTGTTTGATCCAAGAGACGATCGTGTCCTCAATCTCCTCAGCCGGCCGCCGGAGCTTGTTTTCACAAACGGAGGAACCGCGAGTTCGTGCATACGAGCAGAGGTACAGCTTTACCTTCTGGCTACCAAACTTGGCCGTTTCAGCTCGAATCGGCCCGCCACACTGAGCGCACCGCGCGAGGCCTGACAGCAAATGCTTGGACGGGCGACCCTCGGGTGCGTTGGTGCCATAGGTCTTCCGGTTCTTTTCCATTCGGCTGCGCACACTATCCCACAGCCCGTCATCAATGATCCGGAGACCAACGACTTCAATGCGGATCCACTCACACTCGGGCCGCTTTTCCCTGACTTTGGTCCCACCTTTGTAGCCCTTGGCGTGCCGGCCCCAAATCAGAATGCCGTGATATCGCTCATTCTGTAGCATCGAGCGAATCTGCGATCGCGACCATGAACCCGTACCTCTCGCCCCTGCCCTCGGTGCGGAAACGCCCCCCTCAATGAGCGCCTTCGCGATCGCCGTGTATCCGTATCCAGCCGCAAACCTTTGAAATACATCGCGCACAACCGCCGCCTGGCCTTCGTTGATATGGTATTCAACACGCCCGTCCTCGATTCGGACGTTGTCATAGCCATAGCATCGGCCACCCGCATTGAGACCCTTCCGGGCTTTCACCATCAGGTGCTCCCGCGTTCGCTGACTAATCTTCTCTCGCTCTAATTCCGCCGCAAAATTGCGGGCCGCAACCATGAACTTGTCCGTAGCACCATCCAACTTCACGCGCTCGTCGGTGAAGTAGTACCAAAGCTCGACCCCTTTTTCGATCAAATCCTGGATCAAGAGCCCTGTCCGCATGACATCTCCGCCTAAGCGCGTTTCATCTCGGGTCAGGACAACATCGAACGCTCCAGATTTCGCTTGGTTGAGTAGCCTTATTAAGGCGGGCCTTCTTACGAATTCCGCACGCGAAACTGCGTCTTCCAGATAGATGTGAGCGTCGTCTACCGACCACCCCTTGCTCGCAATATACCGACGAGCCTCACTCAATTGTACTTCAAGGGATGCTTCTTGATGTTCGTCCGTGGATCGTCTCGCATAGATGGCAACGCGCATCATTTCTCCGGGGGACACCTTTCTAGATCTGCGATCAGCAAATCGGCAAGTCGTTCGATGAAAGGGGCCAAATCAACTGTCAGCCCACATTCTGATGAGGGTCTGGCGCTCTTTCGGGTCACACAGGCTTTCGAATGCGGCTCGGGTGCTTGGACCTTTCCCGCAGGCCGGTCTTGATTTCCGTGCCGGCTCACAAGGCCCCTCTCGTCAGCACTAGAGAAAACATCCGGAGGCCAGGCCTATCGCCACCACCATGCCCTACAAGCTGCGCCTCGAAGCTTACGCAAACTCTGAGGATGAACCGCCGCGAAGCAACGAGTCGACCGGACTCAAGGCGCGATGGACGGCTTGCAATCACATAGCTATTTCCTCACAATTGCGGAAGACAATCAGGCAACACAACTATCGTGGCTAAGAAGCGAATATCACTCAAAAATATCGCAAAAGGAGCGCACTCGATGTGCTCCCAAACAGCTCCAGCCGATCCATCGGTTCTTGCCCCACTCGAACTATGTCGCGAGGAGGATATTGCGGTTCAGGTACTGTTCTATTTCCTTGAGTTCGATGAAGACGACCAGGCGTTCGACTTCCGGCACGATCTCGATCTAGTGCACTGGGCCTCAAGAACGCTCGCTCTCCGACACACCCCTCCGTATCGAAACATTAATGTCTCGGCAGAAAAGTACACCAAAGCAGTCAAAGCGCTAGCCCCTGCGAAAACTCGACCGCAAGAAGGTATCACCGTCCTATGTGGTGCGCTCAGACAGGAAGCAGGCCTAGAGCCAAAAGAGATTGGAACACTACTTCACGACCTTGGTCTGGATTACAAAGGGCCATGTCCCGACGCCGACGCATCCCGAGTGAAAGAGCGAACCTACCGTGAAAGAGATCGACTGAGAAGCGCCGAGGCCATCCTCGCCCGTCGGAAGCCCCAGCCCGGTTCGCAGCCGAGATCGAAACAGACCATCTCGCCCAGCCGCAGCGAGCGTGACGTTCGAACACATCGATCGCGCAAGAAAAACGCATAGGGCCGCATCCCTACCGACGCACAACCCTAAAGATGATTGATGAAGCCCACTCGTTCGTCCTAGGCGGCGCACTCCCCGTGGATCTTGTTGCGAAGGGCCTGCACTTCCAGTTCAGCTCGATCTCGTTGTAGCTCCTTCAAGCGATCCTCAAGAACTTGAGTTCTCCTAAACCAAAGGACAAGGCCAACGGCAGTCAGAAAGAGCCCGATCAGAAACCCAAGCCTCATGAGTTGCACACGAGAGTTGAGTCGCGCATGCAGAAACAGAAGGTCGGTCCCACTAAAGGACACGTCGGATCCCAGTCCGGAGAGTCTGACATCCAAATTGCCTAGGCGACGTCCAATATCATCCAGCCGGGATGCCTCCGGAAATTCCATCTTCTGAAGTTCACCGAACGCGTCGAACCAGATGACGGCTGGCTCACCCAATCGTACGCGATTTCGAGCTCCGATAAAGACCTGCATCACCTCGAGATTGGAGGCCATGACGGCTTTTACTTCCTCGAGAATCGGGGGAATGCCGTGAAGCATTCTAGTCGTCTCCTGACGCACCTTGGTTATCCGTGGCTGTTGAGCCTTGTACTCCTGGAACGTGCTGTCCGTGATGGTCCAGCTCGCGCCTATCGTCCCTACGAGGGTCAGCAGGCCAAGCCCAGTCACAAACTTGTAGATATTGTCCGTTGATACCGAAATCGCCATGCTACTCCTCCTCGAATCCGCCTTGGACAACTGAGCTCACGTCGAGCTCATCGCAGTCCATGGCCGAACCAGCCCCTACAATGGAGGAATAGCACCAGCCAAGTAGGCTCTTGGCATCGCCGTCAGGATTTATCTTCACCACAGTCATCAACCAAATCCGAATCGCGGCGTAGGCCCTGATATCCCCCTTCGGGACTCGACCGTGCATATAGCACGCCGACTGCTCGCCAAAAATCCCGACCAACACGCGCCCGAATGACGCCCGGACCGGGCACCGACCGCTATCACGATGAAATCCATTCGACTGATCACCTTGCCCAGACGCATCAGCCTTAAACAATGTATTGGCCTTGATCCATGGAAGCTCATCCGTCCCGATCCTCTTTAGACACACATACGGCTCCTCCCTGCCGCTCCACCAAATCTCGGCGAAGGCGATGGCATCGATCTCGACCTGGTGACGACCCTTGAACTCCTGGACGAAGACGAAATGAACGTGCGGCCAGATGTCCATCACGAGAATAACATCAGCCACGGCTCGAGTGCGCTTCAGCTCAAGCGTGCTCAGAAGCAGTTCGTAGAGCTCTTGGCGGTAGATCTCGTCAGTGTGCTCATGCCGAGTGCGCTGTTCCCTCCAGAAATTCGAGTCGCGCGGCCGGACGATCTGAAAGCGTAGCCCGCGCTCTTCGCCAGCCGCCAGAGCGATCACATCGGCGTCTCGATCGTCGGGGTCTGGGTGGGTATGATGCAGCTCAACGCCATGAGCCGCCCTGAACGCCGGAATGAGGCGGTCTACTGCGTTGACCTCCTCTGCGCGTTTTTCTGAAGTGAGGCCCTTAGGAAGCCGGCTCTGGCCTGCCAAAACCACCTCCTGCCACGGTGCTCGATCTTGAGGCGCAACTGGTCGCCATCGAAGCTCGTGACGTGTTCAGTCATGTCCGGCAAGCCCGTGTCTTGGTTCGGAGGAGACCTTGACCTTATCCTCAACCATCACCAAACTCTACCATGGCCGAGCCCGGCGCGGACACGCCGCACTTCTGATCGAATGACCGTGCACAGACGCGACCTGCGTCTTATCGACGAGCACGAGATATGGTCGAACGGTCCAGTTTGGGTAAGCGCTTTTGCCACATGGTTTGAAAAGCAACGTCGTACATACTCCCGCCACTTGGCGGTCATTGCCCGGACGCCCTTCCTTAGCCGTCTCTTTTCCCAAAGGCTGTCGTAGAGATCTTCGTCATCTCCTCCGGCCCGATCCGCCGCACGTCGGAGGTGGCCGGTCAACTTGCCTTCTCCCTGCTTGGCGTTCCTTTGATCCAAGAAGGCTCAGAAGATCGTGCCTGTGATACATGCCTTCTTCAGCCTCCGTGATGGGCGGTGGATGCAGTCCCGTGTCCATGCGTATCGCGTCGCAGGGGCAAGCCTCGACGCAGAGCCCACATACCACACAGCGTAGTTCATCGATCTCGAAAACGACTGGATACTTCTCAATGGTTGGGTCATCATGCTCACCCTCGACGATCCGGATGCACGCTGCCGGACATGCCGTCTGGCAGAGGAAACAAGCCGTGCATCGGGGACTGCCATCCTCTCGTGGAAGCAACCGGTGGACGCCACGAAAACGATCGGGGTACTGTACGCGTTCGTCTGGATACTGAACTGTGACCCGTGGAGTTCGTCTAAACAAATTTCGAAAAAAGTGCCGTGCGGTCACCTGGAGCGCCGGCCAAAATCGAGGCACATACAAGCGATCGATCCATGTCATGGAGCGCGATATGGGGCGTATCTGGATCTTGGCCACACACGTCTCCGCTATACCTCGAGCTTGTCATGACCCGTGGACACCCTCATCCACGGACCAGGTTGGGGCACCCACCCGGGTACGCTCGAAGAAACTTCCTCTTGCAGATGGGTAGCCAGCCCCTCTCCGGTTCCACGGAGTTGCTCAAGATGGGTTTCGATCACAGGGCGCAGCTCATCCAATGATCGGGGTACATAGTCGGGGGGTACATCCCAGGGATCGAGGTCGATGGTTCTTAGTTCAGACACTCGCCCACCACAGAGGTCAACCTCGACATAGCCCCGGGGGCCGGGTGACTCCTTCTTTGTGATCGGATCGATAACAAACTCATTTCGCAGACAGTCCGTCTGTACCAAACGTCGATCGCCCAGCCTGAGGTCTTCTCTTTTATGGTGATGCCCCACGATCCACCACCGGTGCTCGGATGACCGCCGCGCCGCTCGAACATAGTAGTCCCCGGTGGAAACATCGGTATCTACCGACAAAAACCGGTAGACGAGCTCCTTCAGCATTCCGAAGGAAATCCTCTTCAATGGGTCCTTCTCTACCAAGAGGTCTCGCCAAAACTTCCCCGTCCAATACCGGTAGGCGCTTTCAAGGAGAAGCTTCTTGGCCTCAGGCAAAATCGAAAAAAGAAGGTCTTTCGGTTTTACGCGGTCAAGGTGAAAAAGAGTTTCGTGGTACGGAAGCACCGTCTCAAGGAGTCCGACCGCACCCCAGGGGAGATTCAAGATCTGGTCACCGCGGTAGTCCAAGAAGCGCTGGTTGGGATCCATCCGGAAAAGCGGGTCCCCTTGTGAACCATGCTCAACGTGAAGATCACCGAGGTTAAATCCAAACCCCGGAAAATGGACTCGAGATTCGGCCCCACAAAGTCTACGAATTTCATCTTGAACCCTAGGGAACAGAAGTTCCGGATCGTGGTTGCCCACCACAAAGTGGACGTGAGCATCCGGATGCGAACCACGAAGCAACGCCTGAATCGTTTCAAAAAAATCGGGATGGGCGCGATGAATCGAACGGAGCTTGCTCATGGCGATGTCTTCGGTCACATGCCGAGGGTAGTTGCCGTGATGCCTGACCTTTAAGAAATCAAAAGTATCTCCGTTGAACACAAAATGGATCGGGCATCTTCGAAAGAAGGTTCCCTGGTAGGTCAAGAGCCGCTCGGTTATGAACTCGGTGTCCGGACAATCATCCGTCCGTCCCCCGGCCCCCATTTCGATGTCGCTCAGTACAACGACCCGGTGATCCGCTCGGCGCCCGGGCGCGCGGCCCCCGGGGCTTGGGGTTCCAGTCAAGAGTGTATTGGTGCTCGAACTGACCGGTTTCATTCAGGTTCTCCCTAATCTCTACATATCGTTCCCCTTCAAGGTAATGCCGCGGATCTGACCGTCAAGGGACAATCGTCTTGACGGCTCAGGACAGGTGTCTACGCACGTAGATACGAGCAAAACATACTCAAGACGAGAGAGGAGCACACGATGCGTATTCCACGGAAAACGATGGGTCCGATCTACTGGTTGCTCGCCCTTTCCGCCCTCTTGGCGGTCAACCATTTCTTGTCGGTCCGGACCGAATTCGAGGCGGTGCCCTACAGCCAGTTTCTGGAGGCACTCCACAAAGGTAAGGTCAAGCGAGTCGAAATCCAACGAAAAGCCATTCGCGCGGAAGTTGAGAGTGACACAGCGAAAAAAGGCCGGTTCATTGTCGCCGAGCGACTCCCGGCCCTCGATGAGTCCAAGCTCATCGACGTGCTTAAGGAACAGAAGGTTGAGTTCAAAGGGAAGATTGACGACGAGGGCTTTTGGGGACCTGTACTCTTGGGATGGATGCTTCCCCTGGGGATCATGCTGGCCATCTACTTCTTTGGCGTTCGCATGATGAGCAAAGGCGGAGGCCCGCTCACCATTGGGCGAAACCGCGCCAAGGTCTACGATGAAAGTAAATCTTCGGGCGTGACCTTCGCCCACGTCGCCGGCATCGATGAATCGGTGGCCGAGATGAAGGAAGTCGTCGATTTTTTGAAGGCCCCCAAAAAGTATGAGACGCTCGGCGCAACTATTCCGAAGGGGGTCCTGCTGGTCGGCCCTCCGGGTACAGGTAAGACGCTTCTTGCCCGCGCAATCGCTGGGGAAGCCAAAGTGCCTTTCTTTTCCCTTTCGGGATCAGACTTTGTGGAAATGTTTGTGGGGGTCGGGGCGGCCCGGGTACGCGATCTCTTTGAGCAGGCGCGCAAGCGAAGTCCCTGCATCATCTTCATTGACGAAATTGATGCCATCGGAAAGTCGCGAGGCGGCGTCGCGACCTTCGGGAGTCATGATGAGCGCGAGCAAACGTTGAACCAGCTTCTTTCGGAAATGGATGGTTTCGATGCGAGTTCCGGGGTGGTGATCATTGCTGCCACCAACCGCCCGGAGGTCCTCGATACCGCGCTGGTTCGCTCGGGGCGTTTCGATCGGCAAGTGCTCGTGGATCGGCCCGACGTGACCGGAAGAAACGCCATCCTAGATGTGCATGCGAAAAAGTTGACCATGGATGAACGCGTTGATCTCCAAACCGTGGCGCGGCGCACATCCGGCATGGTGGGTGCAGACCTCGCCAAGGTTGTTAATGAAGCCGCCCTCAGTGCGGCTCGACACGGTGCTTCAAAGGTACGGCCGGAGGATTTTGAAGAGGCCGTGGACCGCATCCAACTCGGCTTGAAAAAACAGGGCCGGGCCATGAACGAAGAAGAGAAAAAGCGGGTCGCCATTCATGAATCGGGACACGCCCTCGTCGCCATGAGTGTCGAAAATGCCGATCCCGTTCATCGGGTCTCGATCATTCCTCGTTCCATTGGCGCCCTGGGGGTGACCCTCCAACTTCCCACCGAAGACCGCTATCTGATGCTCAAGAGTGAACTCTTGGATCGAATCTGTGTCATGCTTGGCGGCCGTGCCGCCGAAGCCCAAGAGCTGCATGATGTTTCCACCGGCGCAGAGAATGACCTGGAGCGTGCCACCGAAACCGCGCGGCAAATGGCTTGTCGCTTCGGCATGAGCGATGCCCTCGGGCCGCAGACCTTCGGGCGCACGTCTTCAGCGCGTTTTCTGGAAGGCTTGCCCGGCGCGAGTGATACGAAGAACTACAGTGAAGACACCTCTCGGCTGATCGACACCGAGGTCCGCCATATCATCGACGAACAGTACGAACGGGCACGTCGCATCCTGAAACTCCAGCAGCCCCTCCTTCAAGGCATGACCGAGCGTCTTCTGGCTAAAGAAACACTGGATCGAGAGGCTCTGGCCCAACTTAAAGAAGAACTGTTTGTGACCGAAGGTCGTACTGAAAACAGTAAAGGTGTCGTGGCTGCCTAGAATCTTTTAGGTCGACCCGCTTGACGCTCCAGAATTGGTGCTTAGTCTAGACAACAGAGATTGATAGCGGCGAGCCTGGGCGTGAGCGCAGGGAGTGCTGTACACGTTTTCAGAAAAGCAGTGTTTCCTCGGAAACCATGCTCGCCGGGAGAGGAGTGTACAACATGAAAAGCCTGAAGAATCTGATTCCCTTCAAGCGAGAAAAGAAGGGCGAGGTTTCAAAATCAACCGGAACCCAGCCCGCCCAGCATCCGATGGTGCAGATGCGGCAGGAAATGGACCGGATGTTCGATCGGTTCTTTTCCGACCCCTTCGGGGATGTCTGGCCGAAGAGCCTGACCGACTTTGGCGGATGGTACGGTGACTTTAGTCCAGCCTCCTTCGCCCCAACCATCGACATTGCGGACGAGAAGAAACACCTCCGCATCACGGCTGAACTGCCGGGGATGGACGAAAAGGATATTCAACTGACCATCAATGACGATGCGCTATCCATTCGGGGTGAGAAGAAGGTGGAGGAAACCTCCGAAGAGGACGGATACTATCGAACGGAGCGATCCTACGGGTCCTTCGAACGGACCATCCCCCTTCCGGTGGAGGTGGATACGGAACGGGCCGAAGCCACCTTTAAAAAGGGCATACTCAGCGTCCGACTACCGAAAATCGGCACCCAGACCAAGGCAAAGGAGGTCCCGATTCGAGCTGGGTAGCGCTTGCGGACATTCGTGCACGGGCGCGAGCCATCACTCCGCCCGTGCACGAGGTCAAGAACACCACTACAGAAAGGAGAGAACCAATCATGGCTACTGTATTGCCAACACTTGCGGTTGTGGGTGGACTTTTTGGACCTCCCCTGCCGACGTCAAGCGACGCGATAAGTCTATTTCCCTCGAATACCGATCGGCTTGAATCTGAGTGGATCGCCTCGCCACCCGCCTGCGAGTCGAATACAACTCATCTGCTTCCTGAGTTGTGCGAGGAAGATTGGTCGTCCGACCTATGGGTACAGACGTCCAACACGACCCAGGATCGAACGCGAAGAGCCTGGGATTCTACCCCTTTGCTCAATGCTGTGCCTCCAACGGAATGGACAACGGTGCCGACCATCGGCCCGGCCCCCGAAGGCATGAAACCGCTTCAACAACCCCTCGATGACTCGCAGCGTGGGATACCGCATGGCCAGCCCGATGATCAGTATGCCTGGGTGCGTTCGAGAACTGAAATCGAACCGCGCATGAAGGAGGCCACGTCTGACTCAGGAGAAAAACAGCGAGGCGACAACGCAAACCATCGAAACAAGGGGCAGGAATCGTAAGTCCCTTGAGCATCGAGGACGAGACATCAATACCGAAGATGAAAGAAAAAGAACGTTAAGACGGAGGCTACGGATGAAGATCAAAGAGAAATGGGTGGGGACCGCGCTTCTGGTCACGGTCACCCTGTCAACGGTGACCTGTGCATCGACGGGAAATGGTCCACCGTGCCCCTGTGACGACAAGCACTCGCCGGAGAAAACGCATGCAGCCATGCCAACTGCGTCCCCAGCATTCCTGAGCCAAAACCCGGCCTCGATCGCGGATGTATCGGAGCGCGCGATCCCAAGCGTGGTGAACATCTCATCCACCAAGACCGTGCGCACCCAAAACACGCCATTCGGGTCGCCATTCTTCAGCGACCCGTTCTTCAAGCATTTCTTCGAGGACTTCCGGGGATTTCAGTTCAAGGGTCAGCCCCGTGAGCGGTTGGAGAGAAGTCTTGGTTCGGGGGTGATCGTAGGTGAGGACGGGATCATCATCACCAACAACCACGTGGTGGCCAAAGCCAACGAAATCCAGGTCACCCTTTCCGACAAACGGGAATTCAAAGCGGAAGTGGTCGGCACCGATCCGCCCAGCGACCTGGCTGTGTTGAGACTCAAAGATGCACCGGACGACTTGAAAACGATCTCGTTCGGTGATTCCGGAAGTCTCCGGCTCGGGGAGGTGGTGATCGCCATCGGAAACCCGTTTGGCGTGGGGCAGACCGTTACCATGGGCATCGTATCGGCCAAGGGCCGGGCTAATGTGGGCATCGTGGACTACGAAGATTTCATCCAGACGGATGCCGCCATCAACCCCGGAAACTCGGGGGGAGCGCTATTGAATCTCAAGGGAGAACTGGTGGGGATCAACACGGCCATCTTGAGCCGAAGTGGAGGCTATCAGGGCATCGGCTTCGCCATCCCCTCCAACATGGCCAAATCGATCATGGGGAGTCTCGTGAAGAACGGAAAAGTCGTCCGCGGCTTTTTGGGTGTCATGATCCAGGACCTGACGCCACAACTGGCGAAGGCCTTGAAGATTAAGGATGCCAAAGGGGTTTTGGTTTCGGACGTTGTACCGAATGGTCCAGCCGACAAGGCGGGCCTTGAGCCTCAGGATGTCATCTTGAGTGTGAACAATGAGAAAGTGAATAGTTCATCGCGGCTTCGGAATTTGATCGCAAGCGTCGGTGCGGGCAACGAGGTCGCACTGGAAGTTGTTCGCGATGGCGACACCAAAGAATACCGCGTCAAACTTGAAGAGAAATCGGGTGACGCCGAAGGCGAAACGACCATCGATGAGGACGAAGGCCCCCTCGGTGGGATCTCAGTCGCCACGCTCTCCGATGAACTTCGCGAACGGTTCGATGTCTCGGACCGGATTCGTCAGGGCGTGGTTGTAAGTCAGGTGCAATCGGGTACTTCTGCGGCTCGGGCCGGGCTTCGCGCCGGAGATGTGATTTTGGAGATCAACCGAAACAAAGTGAAATCAGTGAAGTCATTTAGGAGCCTTTACAAGAAGGCCAAGGGGTCCGTGCTGCTGCGGATTCATCGCCAAGGAAGTTCAATGTTCCTAGTGCTCAACAACAAGTAAAGAAGAGGAGGATGCCATGAAGTACGTTACAACAAACCATAAGAAAGCTCGGATTTTTGCCGCAGTGCTGGCCACGGCCATGGCTCTGGCGGGAGGAACAGTGGGTTTTGCAAAGGATGCAGATCCCCACAAGCAAAAAGCGAAGACCGAAGCCAATAAGAGTACAAGCAAGGAGACGGAACAAAAGAGAAAAGAGATTTTGGAAGAAGCCACCAGTGCGATCAACGAGACTCACAATGCGCTTCGGGCGCTTGACAAGAAGAAGACAAAAACCGCCCTAAGGGCGCTCGAACGCGCGACCGGAAAGCTGGAGATCATCTTGGCCCGGGAACCAAGCCTGGCCCTCGCCCCTGTGGATGTCGTAGCCACAACACTTGACACCCTGGCGACTGCCGACAAGGTGAAGAAGATCCGAGACGAGGCGGAGGACTTGCTCGAGGATGGTCGTGTCCAGGAGGCCCGGCGACTGCTCGAGCATCTTGGGAGTGAAACTGTTATCAGTACCACAAACATCCCACTTGCTACCTATCCAAAGGCCATCAAGCAGGCAGCAGCCATGGTCGACAAAGATAAGGTTGAGGATGCGAAAGTCGTTTTGCAGGCGGCCCTCAATACACTCGTGGTGACGGAGTCGGTCATTCCGCTGCCGATCGTTCGGTCGAAGTCGATGCTGGAGGATGCCGAAAAGCTTGCCGAAAAATCTGATCGAAAAGAAGAAGAGAACAAGAAGCTGGATGAACTCCTCACCTCGGTTCAAAAAGAGATCGAACTCGCGGAGGCGTTTGGCTACGGAATGGAAAAGGACATCGAGTCCTTCCGGGAAGAAGTCGAAAAGATTCGAGAAAAGACTTCCGACGGCAAATCGGGACAGGGGTTCTTCAGCAAAGTAAAGACCACCATCAAGTCCATCTTCAAAGACAGCCAAGAGGGAGGCGCCAAGGACTCCAGGCAATCGTAGCCACGCAAGCCGCGATGCACCAACGGGTTTCAGCGAGATTTATGACTCGCTGGAACCCGGTCCATCGTCGCCGGCTTTAGGCTGAGACACGACGACCCGGGATGGACGAAGCAACTTGCCGTTCAACCACCAGCCCCGTTCAACCACATCGGTCACGAGACCCGGCTCCGAAGCGGCGCGCGGTTCGACGGCGACGGCATCGTGAACATAGGGTTCAAACTCCGCGCCGACGGGCCGATCGGGTGTAGCACCGACTGCGCGAAGGGCGGCCGCGAGTTTGTTCAAGGTTTGGTAGAGGATCCGCCGACGCGCCGGATCCAGGTTGGTTTCCGAGCGACACGCATATTCAAGACCATCCACGATGGGCAAGAGAGAAAGCACGAAGGCACCATCCGCCTCAGGATCTTCTTCGGTATGCGCAACCACCTTATTCAATGTGCCGCTCAGAATCCGGATGCCGTCGGCGAAACTCTCCGGCCACGTGACTCGATACAGATCTTCCAGGGCCAGGCCAAAGGCGGCGACAATGGAGCCCGCAGGAGGCGTTCCCGAGTCTGATGAGTCGCGATCCGTCATCCCAGGTCAAAGATGACTCCGAATACGGCGTCGTCAAGTAGAGGAAACGATTGATCTTTGTTTGCACTCGACGAATCCTCTTCGGTGCATAGGGTTCTAAAAGACAATGGCCAAAGACCTTTACCAGATCCTCGGCGTATCCCGTTCGGTGTCGGACAAGGCGCTGAAACAGGCCTATAAGAAGTTGGCCCGAAAGTATCACCCGGACGTCAATCCGGGGGACAAGTCGGCCGAAGACAAGTTCAAGAAAATCAGCGCCGCGTACGAAATTCTGGGGGATCCCGAAAAGCGAAAGCTCTATGATGAGTTCGGTGAAGACGCAGAGAAAATCAACTACGACCCGGAAGAGGCTCAGGCTTACCGCCAGTGGAAAAAACAAGCCGAGCAGACCCGAAGTTACCAAAGCCGTTCATCTGGCTCCGCCGCCGATGGGTTGGGGTTCGACCTCGGAGACATTTTTGGTGACGTTTTCGGCGGCGGCCCGGGTGCCCCATTCTCACGAGGAGCGGAGATGCCCCGAAAGGGCACCGACATTTCGACCGAACTTAGGATTTCATTTGTGGAGGCTGCGCGTGGAGACGAGCGCGAAATTCGCCTCACCAAGCCGGCCGCTTGTAAGACATGTAGCGGAACCGGTCAGCGCACGGGCACAGGACCTTCGGCCTGCAGCACTTGCGGTGGAACGGGCCGGGGACAAATCTCACAGGGACCGATCCCGATTCAAGTACCCTGCTCGACCTGCGGGGGGACAGGCCAAAAAAGCGGACCGCCGTGCCAAAGCTGCCACGGACGCGGAGAGCAGAGTGAGACCGCACATCTCACCGTCTCTATTCCGGTGGGGATCCAAAATGGCCAGCAGATTCGGCTCAAGGGTCAGGGCGGCCCAGGCAAACAGGGCGGCCCCCCCGGAGATCTCTTCATCGAGATCCACGTGTCACCCCATCCGGTGTTTCGGCGAAATGGGAATGACCTGGAGCTTGATTTACCGGTGACGGTCCGTGAAGCGATGTTTGGAGCCGAGGTGAATATTCCAACTCTGGCGGGCCGCGTCTCACTCAAAATTCCGCCCGGAACTCAAAATGGGCACAAACTCCGATTGAAGGAAAAGGGAGTGGCCCCTAAGAACGGCCCGGCGGGGGATCTCTACGCTCGAGTGGTCGTTCAAGTCCCCGATCCCAAAAAAGATCCGAAGTCCGCGCAAAAGGCCGCGGATGCGCTTGAGTCCCTTTATTCAGATGACCTGAGAGCGGAGCTCCAGAGGGGTACGTGATGACGGAACGAAGGTGGACCCGTAGCGAAATTCTTCAGCTCCTTGAGCTCGAGGAGGATTTCATCATCAAACTCGAACAAGAAGCGGTCGTGGTCCCCGACCCTGACGGGGCCTACGAAAAGGAAGCACTGGAGCGTATCCGGATTTCGCACACACTGGCGCAGGAGCTTGGGGTCAATTTTGCAGGGGTTGAGGTGATTCTTTCCCTCATGGATCGCATCCAAGAGGAGCGGCGCCAGTTTGCCGAAACCCTCGAATGGCTGAGGCGTACCCTGAGCTCGCGCTGAATGTGTCAAAATCGCGCCCCCGTCGGATTCTCCATTTTCCCCGCTTGACGTCCTGTCTTGCGGCACTACAAGAACTTGTAAAGCGACGGTCACGAACAAAGAAAGGAGAGACTCAACATGAAAAACCAATTGAAGACCATCGCACTCTTGGGGGGGCTGGCTGTCCTAATCGTAGGCATAGGGGCCATGCTCGGGCCCACGTGGATGTATGGGGCCCTGGCATTGGCCATTGTCCTCAATGCGGGCGCCTACTTCTTCTCTGACCGCATCGTCTTGGCGATGCACCGAGCCCAACCAATCGAACGTCATGATGCGCCGTGGCTTCACGATATGGTGGAGGAGTTGGCCGAGCGAGCCGAGCTCTCCATGCCTCGCATCTGTATCATTCCTGAATCCCAGCCGAACGCATTCGCCACGGGGCGTAACCCCGAGCACGGTGTCGTTGCAGTGACCGAAGGTATTCTTCAAATCCTCAGCCGCCGCGAACTGCGGGGTGTCCTAGCGCACGAACTTGCCCACATCAAGAACCGAGACATTTTGGTCTCGAGCATCGCTGCGGTCGTTGCCGCTGCCGTAACCTACCTTGCCCACGCACTTTCGTTTATTCCGTTCATTGGTTTAGGCGGAGACGACGAGGACGGCCCATCCCCGATCGGTTCGCTGGTGATCGTTCTCTTTGCCCCCGTACTCGCCACACTGATTCAGTTGGGCATCTCGCGTTCCCGTGAATACCTAGCCGATGAGACCGGAGGCCGCATTTGTGGCGATCCGGAAGCACTGGCCAGCGCGCTGCTTAAGCTCGAGCGTGGCGCGGCTCACTTCCCGGCGAGCGCAGAGCCGGCGACGGCCAGCCTATTCATTGTCAATCCCCTGGCGGGGGTCGACGGGGTGATGCGACTCTTTGCCACCCACCCGAGCACGGAAGATCGCGTGCGCCGGCTGAAGGCCCAAGCCGGCATGTCCGCAGGACCACGGGCCGGAGCTCTTCGGAGTGACTATGTGTGGTAAGTAGACCCGCTTGTTTAACCTAAGGGATTTCGGATCGATCGACGATGCATGAGATCAGCGTTTTAAGAGACCTACTCATCATCGCCGGATCGGCGGTTTTAGTGGTGACGCTGCTCCGTCGGATCGGTTTTCCTTCTATCGCAGGCTTCATTCTCACTGGCGTACTTACCGGGCCGAGTGCCTTCGGGTTGGTCCAAGATACCCAACAAGTTGAGACGCTCTCGGAGATCGGAGTCGTTCTCCTGTTGTTCGGCATCGGTCTGGGGCTTTCCCTCGAGAACCTGCGACGTCTATGGAAAATGGTGCTCTTGGGGGGCGGCGTGCAAATGTTGGCGACGATCCTCGTCGGAGCATCGGTTGCCTATGCCCTAGGATTACCATTCGGAGCGGCGGTGTTTGTCGGATGCATCGTCGCGGTATCGAGTACCGCGGTGGTGCTTCGCGGACTCGCGGCGCGCGGAGAACTGAACGCGCCCCACGGTCGACTCGCCGTAGGCGTTTTGGTCTTTCAGGACCTGTCGGTCGTTCCCATCATGCTCGCTATTCCTTTTCTGAGTGGTCAGGGGGGTACGACAGAAGAAGTCATGTACGCGGTGGGGATTGCAGCATTGGTCCTTGCGGGTGTCGTGGTTGCGAGCAATGTACTTGTACCCCGGGTGCTTGCAGTCATTGCGAACACGCGGGAACGCGATCTCTTCATCCTGACCGTATTCTTGGTGTGCTTTGGCACGGCATGGCTGGTGTCCCTGGCCGGCATCTCCTTGGCCCTGAGTGCCTTTCTCGCCGGCCTGGTTGTTGCCAGCAGCGAATACCGACACCAGGCCCTTTCCGATCTGATTCCCACCCGTGAGGTCTTCGCAAGTTTGTTCTTCGTGTCGGTGGGGATGTTGCTCGATGTCTCTGACATCGTCACGCATCTCGCCCCCATCTGTTCGATCCTCGTTTCGATCGTGGCGGGAAAATTTATCATCATCCTAGGAACCGCATTGGTCCTCAAGATGCCACTAAGAGTTGCCATTTTATCTGCGGCGGCGCTCTGTCAGGTCGGTGAATTTTCATTCGTTCTGTTGAGTGCAGCCTCCGATACGGGCATTTTGGCTGAGGCTGTTTCTCATAATCTACTGGTGGCCATCATCCTGTCCCTCCTTCTCACCCCGGTGGCCATTTCACTTGGTCCGCGGATCGTGAGTGGCACCGGTCGTATCCCCTGGCTCCATCGGCTGCTGGGGGCCGACGCTCCCGGCGTCAACATGGAAGATCCACACCAAGACCATGTCATTGTGGCAGGGTATGGATTGGCCGGGCGAGCGGTTTGCAGTGCTCTGAAGGAGGCCCAGGTTCCCTACATCGTGGTGGACATCAACCCCGACAATGTTCGCTTGGCCAAAGAGAATGAAGGTCGAGCCGTTTTGGGTGATGTGGCCCAGCCGGCGATCATCGAAGATCTGGGCGGCAAGAATGCGCGTCTCTTCGTACTGTGCATCAATGATCTCCGCGCCTCCGAGCGGGCAACAAAGACTATCCGTCAACTTGCCCCCTCCGTTCCTCTCATCGTTCGTGCCCAATACGAACTTGACCGGGAGACGCTCGAGTCAGCCGGAGCAAGTGAGGTCGTAACCTTGGAGGCCACCGCCGGGACTGCGCTTGTCAGTACGGCTCTGAATGCCCTCAGATCGGTATCAAAGAATCGCCCCGCGTCCCAATTCCAGCTTTCAAAACCGTGCCCCGTGGACTAAGTCCTGCGCGCATGGTTGCGAGGGGCTTTAGAAGTATTGTCGTAGTTCTGGCCGCATGGACCGTCATCATACCGGGAGGCGCCACCGCCGACGCCCCCGGCCCTGTACCGCCCGCGGTTAGGCCGTCGGCGGAGGACTACGAATCCAACAACATCCGAGTCTTTCAGAGCATGGCGCCTGCGACCGTCTTCGTGACCCAGAAGAAACTGGTCCGGGACTTTTGGACCATGACCCAGGCGGAGGTCGAGGCCGGGACAGGGTCCGGCTTCCTCTGGGATCACAAAGGTCATGTGGTGACAAACTTTCATGTGATTGCGTCAGGGACGTCGTTGATTGTGACGCTCATCGACGGGTCGGACCATCCGGCGAAGTTCGTCGGCGGGGATCGCAACAAAGACATCGCGGTTCTCAGAATCGACCCAAAGAGAATAGCCCAACCTTTGAGTCCGATCGTCTTGCCACCCGAAAAGGAGAGGCTGGCGGTCGGCCAGACGGCGATCGCGATCGGCAACCCCTTCGGCTTGGATCATACCCTCACGGTCGGGGTTGTGAGCGCTCTGGATCGGGAAGTGAAAGGCTATGGAGGGGTGACCATTCGAAACATGATTCAGACGGATGCATCTATCAACCCCGGAAACTCCGGCGGGCCACTCTTGGACCGCCGAGGTCGTCTGATCGGGATGAACACCATGATCTTCACCAAGGTGGGTCAATCGGCGGGTATTGGGTTTGCGGTTCCCGCGCAAACTTTGCGCCGCGTCGTTCCGCAGATCATCGCCTATGGAAAACCTCGACAGGTCGGGCTTGGCATCGAGATCGTTTCGGACGCGGTCGCGAGGCGCGTCGGAATTCAGGGCGTGATTGTCGCGTCCGTTACGCCGGGTGGTCCCGCCCACAAGGCGGGGCTTCACGGGCTGCGCCGGACGCGCCGCGGAACCTTTGTGGGCGATGTCATCGTGGGCATCGGTGACAAGAAAATCGTTGATTACGATGACCTCTACAACGCCCTGGACGAACAAGAACCAGGAACTCAAGTCGAGGTGAAGCTTGTGCGGAAAGGTAAGCACCGGTCCGTCTCCCTAAGGCTGGTTGTCGTCAACTAGCCATGGAAACTTCCTCTTAATTTTCAGTGCTTTAACGACATTTCTTGTTCGTGGCTTGACGGTCTTTGAGTCGTGTCTACAAACAAAAATAGGAAGTATGAGTTGCGCTCGGCGTGGCTGCTGGTTGGGATCATCTCCAACCGAGAGGTTCGCGCGCCTTAGCGTCCGGGGCTCTGTCGGGTGAATACTTGTGCCGCTGTCCGGTACCTGTACCGGCACGTCCGACCGCCCCCAAGACTCTTTGGCGAGCCCGCTGAGCGCCGCTGCTTCGAACGACATATGAGGAGGAAAATAACATGATGATGCATCGATTGTTCAACCATCCATTGTTCGGTGAGGTCGATTGGACATTCCCGAACACTTTGCTACGAAAAGAGTTTTTACCATTTGATGAGCCCTTACATCGCTGGGGTGGGCTCCATACGGAGACGGGCCCACGCTTCTCATCGCATGCGACCGAAGCCGGCGCCATGCTGAAAGCCGACGTGCCTGGTCTCAGCGAAAAGGACATCCACATCAACGTGACTGGCAATAAGATTACTGTGTCAGGAGAAGAGAAGACGGAGATCCCAGAAGGCTATAATCGACGCCTTTCTGAGCGACCGGCTATGAAGTTTTCGAAGACCTTCTCGGTCGCGAAAGACCTCGATCCCGATCACGTGGAGGCCGCCATCAAGAACGGTGTGTTGACGTTGAACATCCCGAAGCGGCCAGAATCCGCGCCGCGGAAGATCGAGATCAAGGCATCCTAGGCAAGAGATTTGAAAGGAGGACGAAATGAACGCCGAACTTGTAACCCAAGATGATAACACCATCGAAAAATCAAACGGCACCCACAACCCAGAGGGTCGTCTGGAAAAGTCTGAATCCACCCGATGCTGGGCCAGTGCCGCCACCGACGTGTTCGAGGGACCCGATGACTATCTCGTCCTGGCCAACGTCCCGGGCGTGAACAAGGAGGACATCGATGTCCAGTATGTCGATGGCGAACTTCGACTTGAGGCCCGACGAGCATCCGATGCGTACGAGCCTCGGCCCATCGACTACCGGCGCACGTTTGAGGTGGGACGAAATGTCAACGTGGAGGCCATCACGGCAGAGCTGAAAAACGGCTTGCTTGAAGTTCATCTTCCCAAGCTGGAGTCCGCAAGGCCAAGACAAATAGCGGTACAGACCGCCTAGGAAGAATAAGGAGAAATCGTTTGAGCTCACTTAAAGATTGAATGGAGGAAGAGGTATGCGAAAGCAGTTGTTGAATCCGTTGGACGAAAGCTGGATATGGGGTGAGGGCGACTACGCGCCACGCGGTCTTAGTTCTGTCACACCCCTGGAGGACGACCTTCAAAGTGGCGGTCTCGATCTCAGGTTAGAGGGGTTGCGCGTCGGCGAAGATTGGGAGCGATGCGGGCACCGAGTCACCGAGATCTTGTGCGCACTCGAATCCGACGGCGGTTCGTGGATACAACAACGTGGATACGAAAAGCTGAAGGGTACGCTCTTTTCCCTGAAGGGGGCCATCCGGCAGCACTTTCGAAGTGTGGAGTCGGGCCCGCTCTACCGTGAGTTCTTGGAGGAGTTTCCGGAGTATTCGAACCACCTCGAACGGTTACGATCCGAACGGCGAAAGATTGTAGAACAAGTCGATCGCGTACTCGATGAACTACGCCCGGGCGCGCAGGTTCCGGAGAACCTTCGTGCCCGCATTCGCGGCATCCTCGATGACATTCAGACCGTTTCAAAGGCAGAAGGCGATTTTCTCTGGGAGGCACACTACGTGGATACGCCCGCGCTGGATTAAGTAGAAAATGGAAGTCATTTCCATGATAACCAAAGGAGGTAGTGATGAAAGGCTTACTATTGGCAATCAGCTTCTTGATCGTCCAAGCTTTCTCCTCGCCCGTCTTTGGACAGACGACGAGTGAGATCGGTGGACGCGTGTTGGGTCCGGAAGGGGAACCGCTGGGGACACCCGCAACGGTACTCGTTTACACGGATCAGCAATGTGTTGCGGGTACGGATACACTACCCGGCGGCGAGTACGTGATCCCGGTCTCCCCGGGCACGTATGACCTACAGGTTTTGCTCAACGAATACGAGATCGGCCACAAACGGGTCCATGTCCCACCTGGCTCGTGGCAGCATGATGTAGAGACCTGGGAACTCCCGGTCCCATCCATTGCAAGTCGATCATCAAGTGACCAACCCGATCACGGATAACCCAACGAAGGCTTTGGGCAACCGTGTTCCTCAGGAAATCGGTTGCCCAAAGCCACCCTAGATCATGCGCCTAACCGCTAAACTTACCGCCATCCTAACGCTCGTCATGTGCGTTATTCTCACGGGACACGGCTATCTCAGCATTGAGCGCCAAAAGGATTTGTTTCGCGATGATACAGTGCATGATGGTGCCCTCCTGGCCCGTACGATCGCCGCGGCGGTCCAGCGCATGTCGACCAGCCTGTCCGAAGAGGAAATCCAAGCCTTTGTTCGCGAAATCAACACTTCGGAATCAGACCTAGAGGTTCACTGGCGTTCCATCAAGGACTTGAAAAAGCAGGGCATCGAAAGAGTCGATGGTCAGATTCAACCCATGGGTTTGGAATCCAATCCGAACGCGCCCGTACGATCCTATGTTCCGGTCCGGATGGGCAACGTAGAGGGCGCGGTCGAAATCGTCGAGTCTCAGGGCGCGCGTGATCGGTATGTGAGCCGAACGTTAGAGCGCCTGGGCGTCGTCCTCCTTACCATGGTCTTGCTCGGGGCTATCCTCTCCTTTGGCCTAGGTGCTTGGTTGGTCGGCCGGCCGATTACACAACTCATCGAAAAGGCACGAACCGTAGGGGCGGGAGCGAACACACCGCTGGATATGCGTCGGTGTGATGAGCTTGGGGAACTGGCGAAAGAAATGGATTTGATGAGCCATCAGGTCACCGAAGCCCAGGAAGAGGCTTCCAGGCGCGAAGAGGAGAGGCGCAAGACGGAAAAGGCACTCCGGCACGCGGAGCGGCTCGTAACCGCAGGAAAATTGGCCTCCGGTGTCGCCCACGAAATAGGGACACCACTCAACGTGATTTCCGGCCACGCCGAGATGATCGTGAAGGGTGAGCTTTCCCATGATGAGATCATGCCGACCGCAGGGATTATCCGAGACCAGGCCAAGCGCATCGCTGGTATTGTCAGGCAGATGCTCGACTTCGTTCGGCGCCCGTCCCCCAAAAGAAAGGAGGTTGAGCTGAACAATGTTGTTCGCCAAACGTTGGCCTTACTCATGCCCATGGCAAAAAAGAAAAATGTTGAGCTCAAACACGAAGAAAGCGAAGAATCTCAACTTGCGCATTTGGACCAGAACCAGATTCAGCAGGTCCTTACGAATCTGACCATCAACGGGGTTCATGCCATGCCCGAAGGAGGCGAGCTTCGGGTTCGCGTCTTTCGGACGGACGAAAGTCCTCCGGGCGAGCACTCCACCGATCTAGGGGCCTACCTTTGTCTCCAAGTCCAAGATAGCGGGGTTGGGATTTCTGAAGAAGATCTCACGCACATCTTTGATCCCTTTTTTACGACAAAAGATGTCGGGGAAGGCACAGGCTTGGGCCTTGCCGTGGTCCATGGCATTGTCCGTGAGCACCGGGGATGGATTGATGTGAACACCAAGGTTGGCGAGGGTACAACGTTTTCTGTTTTTCTTCCGATGAGGGCTTCGTAAGTGACAAGAGCCAAAATTTTACTGGTCGACGATGATTCGACGATGGTCGACTTCATAGCGAAGGCGCTTCGGAAGTATTCGTATGACACCAAATGCATCACCCAACCTGAGGAAGCATTCCAGGCGGTGCTCGCTGAAGACTTCGATGTCGTCGTCACGGACATTCAGATGCCCAAGACGACGGGTATCGAGCTTTGCCGCCAGGTCTTGGAGCACCGGCCATACGTTCCGGTGGTGGTGATGACAGCGTTCGGAAGTATGGAGTCCGCCGTGGCCGCCATTCGAGCCGGTGCCTATGATTTCATCGCCAAGCCCTTCGAAGCTGAAGGTCTAGGGTTGGTCCTGGAGCGCGCCGTAAAGCATAAAGCGCTCAAAGATGAGATCCAGCGACTGAAAAATGCCAACTCGCTGCCAAAGCCTCATAGCATCGTAGGTGAAAGTGCGCCCATCCAGAAGATCTTCGAGCTTCTTTCGCGGATTCAATCATCAGAGAGCACCGTGCTCATTCGAGGCGAGACCGGTACAGGAAAGGAACTGGTGGCCCGTGCCCTGCATGAGCAGAGCGAGCGCAAGGGCCGTCCCTTTGTGGCCGTCAACTGCGCGGCCGTGCCCGAAACACTCCTTGAAAGTGAGCTGTTTGGTCATGCCGCCGGTGCGTTCACCGATGCAAAAACCGGCCGGCGGGGGCTTTTTGCTGAGGCCGATGGGGGGACACTCTTCTTGGATGAAGTCGGGGATCTGCCGCTCGCCGTTCAACCCAAACTGCTGAGGGTCCTCCAAGATCAACGGGTACGTCCGATCGGAAGCTCGGAGGAGGTCACATGCGACGTTCGCTTGATTGCAGCCACGCACCGAGATCTCGATGGTGCGGTCGAGGAGAAAAGTTTTCGTGAGGATCTCTATTTTCGTCTGAACGTCATTTCCATCGAGCTTCCCCCGCTTCGCGCTCGGGGGACGGATGTTCTCCTTTTGGCCCAGCACTTTGTCGACGAGCTCCGGCGTAAGACGGGCAAGAACGTGCTCGGAATCGCTGCCCCCACCGCCGAAAAGCTCTTGGCCTACCCCTGGCCGGGTAATGTCCGTGAGCTTTCCAATTGTATAGAACGGGCGGTTGCGTTGACCGCACACGAAGAGCTGCTGGTGGACGACCTCCCCGAACGGATTCGGAACTACAAGCGATCACATGTCGTCGTAGCGTCGAACGATCCCTCAGAATTGGTGCCCCTCGCCGACCTAGAAGCAAGGTACATTGCTCGAGTCTTAGAGGAGGTGGGCCATAACAAAACCCTGGCCGCAAGGGTACTCGGAATCGAGCGTAAGACCCTGTACCGCAAACTAGAAAAGCTTGGAAAACATGCGTCGGTTTGACACACGAGTCATTTTGACACGGGTCTAGAAGGGCCAAGAGGTCTGAAATTCGACGATCCTCATGTCCGAATACTTGGCACGAGTTCTGCAGTAACTGAACTCAGACAACATAGGAGGAACATACGATGTTAGCGCTGGATATGGAGGTCATCGAATCGGCGGGAACGGTTCCTGAGCCTCATCTGCTTGCCCTAAACGAACCACTCGGAAATACCGAGACATCGGTTCCCGCTCGCGTCCTGTTGGCCGAAGACGATCCGGCCATGCGGAGCATGATCGCCTTTGCCCTTCGCCGTGATGGATACGAAGTCTGCGAGGTGAAAGACGGAAACCAACTGCTCAAGCGCTTGGCCGATCGCATGCTGCGTCCGACTTGGGATGTGGATTTGGTTATTTCTGACATAAGGATGCCAGGCAAGACGGGACTGGATGTTTTGGCGGGCCTTCGTAAGGCGGACTGGTCCATGCCGGTCATTTTGATCACGGCATTTGGAGATGAGGCCGTCCATGATGAGGCCAAACGACTCGGCGCGGCCACGGTGATCAACAAGCCCTTTGACCTCGATGAGCTGCGACACGCCGTTCAATCGGCCGTGCCACCGAAGTTTCCTATCTGACCCTCCTCTCTGGCGCGACCTGACCAAGACCCGTCCGGGCAGGCCTATCTTCGGAAAAGTCCTGCCCGGGCGGAGGTCCTTGCCAGAGACTTCTGGGTCGTACACTTCTGGGTCGTACGAAGAAGGAAATCGCCCACGGGTTTCCCGGCGTCACCCAGCGTTACAGGCCGTCACCCCGCGTTACATTGGGAGACGTACCAGCTCCTATGAAAGCGATCGGCGGTGCCTGGGGCCCCGGATCCCAGTATCCGGCAATCAAACCAATATAGCCACGAGTGCTCGTTTGGCAGTGAAGTTGACCATGATGTCGGGCTTCGTTGCCACTCGCAAACTCCTGCAGTATGAGCACGTCATCCCATCGCATTCATTATCGAGACCGCCGATGACATTTGCTACACGGCCGCCGATATCGAGGACGGCGTAGAACTAGCTCGCACTAGCCACTTGCGACTGACGTCGGTCCTATTCCGGAATTTCGAAGGCCCGCTTCTTTCCTATAAGAAGGTCCCACCAGCCGAATGTTTGCGCCAGGAGGTGATCGAGTTCGTGGGTCCCCCTGGTCCGCATCAACGACTTGGCCGGCATGCAGTGGGCGGAGATCGTCGAACCTTCCAACATATGGCGAACGCCGTTCGACCACCCATCTCCTGCGTAAACGATGCACGCGGGCATAGGCATCGCCCCCATATCCTCGAGCGTGTACGGGATCTTCTCGTCCGTTGTTCCAGCCACCCCCTGGAATTTGCACTCTACGGCCAGCGCGAGATTCTTACTCTCCTCGTGCACGAAAAGATCGACGCGGCGGTTCTTCCCAATGATCGACTTTCCAACACTCACCTCTGGATAGACACGCACAGAGCGACCACCGAAGTTCTTTAGAATGTAGGCCGCAATAAGGTCGCGATACTCCGCCCCCGTCACAAAAGAGATCTATTGATCAGATCGCCCCGGCGAACAACATGCCCTGCCCGGCTGCGTCGGCGTGCACCGCATCTTCCGGCGCCGGTGTGCCGAAATCTGCGAGGCGCTCTGCAGCTACATCGACCGCCTCCTTACAGAGGTCACAGCCTCTGAAAGACCGACCGAGTTTCAGTGCCGCAACTCCTACGCTCCCAGAGCCGGAAAACGGATCAATGACGAGTTCGCCGGCCTGCGTACTTTGTTCGATCAAGACTTCAGACACATCGACCGGTTTTTCGGTAGGGTAGCCATTGTACACCCGGGGCGCTTCGATGATATCCGAAATGCCGAGGTTGTTGAGTTTTCGCTTTCCCTTCTCAAAGAAGAGTATGAACTCATAGCGCGCACGGTAATGGTAGCCCATGCCGATCTTCTTTTTGTCCCAAACGAGCGGTTTCCAAAACTTGAAGCCACACTTTTCCGCGATCGGCTTAGCTACAAACGCGGTCTCAGGATCGCAGAACAGGTAAAAGTGTCGGTTCTTCTTGAGCAGGCGCTTCACTTCGGTGAACAGATCGGCAAAGCGATCATTGGGGAAGATCGAGAACCAATCATTGCTCGAGGCTTTACTGTGTTTGAGGCGCGTGGTCGTTCCGATCGCGCGATGTTTCTCGAGCGACTCGTACGGAGGATCCGTGATCACGAGATCAACAGACTCGTCTCTCAAGCTCCGCAGCCAAGCGATTGCGTCCATCTGGGCCAAATGAAAGGTCGGGTCTGTCGACATTCTGATCTCCTCGAGCTCGACGTCCTCCTATCACCCAACAACTGAACAAATCAACAGGTCATTGCGAACACTGGGGTGGAGTTTGAATTCCAGGGAGTAGACCTACCTCAGGGGATCGCTGTACAAATCAGAGCGCAGTTGGTCTCGTACGTTGTGGATTGTCGGAGCAAACGGCGCGACCACATCACCATCGCATGCACCAAGGTCCCGCGGCTCATGGGTCTGCATGGCCATCGCGTAGTCTGACCGCAGACCATTGATCTTTCCAATCCCTGGAACAAGGTTACTCCGTTCGGCTTCATCTTCCGAGATAGCAATTCAACCTTGCACTCACAGCACGATCCTTTGAATGGTCGTCGCCTTCGGTCTACGCAGTCGGGGTGCCCATTCCTTCCACGAATCGAACGGGAGCCCAAAAGCCATGCGCTGGTACAACCTGCTCCTATTCGGCTCGATGAGGCCGCTCGTTGTCCTTTTGGGCACATAGCCACAACTATGATGATCCACCCCGAGGTCTTTGTCGGCACCCGAGGAGAAATACGAATCCGAGACTCAAAAAGTACGTTTGAAGGAACAGCGAAACATAGGCCAGTTCCATGATGCCAGGCCCAAAGCCATCGGGGAACGAAGTTGCTGAAGGGACTCATCTTACACGCAATATTGACTGCGAATCGTCGCGGAAGTTGAGGGTGGTGCCGCACATCCCCTCGTGTTCCAGGAAATCTTCGCGCCGGGCCAAAGCGGTTTTGGGGGAAACTGAATACTCCACCGCCTAAAGGCGGTGGGTTCGCCTGCGACTAAAGTCGCCTAAAGGCTCGCCTGCAATGCAGGCCATCTCACTCCGTGATCTTGAAATCCTCGTCCTCCTGGGGCACGGCACCTTGCAACTCGATGTACTTCGCAATGACGTCGTCGGTCACATTGCCGCTCGACGCCACAAAGTAACCCCGAGCCCAAAGGTGCCGACCCCAGAAGGACTTACGCAGGGCCCGAAACTCAGCCATGAGCCGATTCGAAGTCTTTCCCTTGATGGCCTGCATCACACGGCTCGGCGACAGATGCGGAGGTACACTCAAGAGGAGGTGCACGTGGTCCTGGCTGATGTTCCCCTTCAGAATCTGGATGTTGTTCCGACTACATATCTCCCGAACCAGTTCCCTAAACCGAAGTGCCACGTCTCCACGCAGCATAGGCTTGCGGTACTTGGGTACGAATACAAAATGGTAGTGCAACTCGTAGACGGTGTGGGACGACTTACGGTAGTGCCTCATGGCGGCATTGTACCCAAGTACCGCAAGCATCCTAAAGGCTTCGCCTAAAGGCGAGGGATCTCAAGCATCCCCGGATGGGACATTAGTCGTACAAATTTGGCACCCCTGACATACCTCCGAAAACGCGAGAATCGCCGGAAGGAGGCTCCATGAGAGGGAGGTATCCCCGGATGGAGAGGTTGAAGATTCTTGCGCCTAGCGGTAGCGGCTCGCATCCAAAATCGAGCCTCGAGCCCAAACGACAGTGCAACGGTCGTACCCTTAAGTCGGCGAAGCGCCGTCGACCAAGGCAACCCAGGTTGCACGAAGCCTCCGGAGGCTGTCAAAGCGGGAACCCATATTGACACTGGTTTACAGAATAAACCAGAGTATATCGATAGTAATACGAGCCATTGGATATTGCCGCGTTTCCACCCGAGAGCAGGCGTCGGAGGGAATCTCTCTTCACGCCCAGGAGCAATCGATACGCGCCTACTGCCAGATGCGTAGGCTCGAACCGATCGAAGTCGTTGTCGATGCCGGCGTGAGCGCCGGCGAAGCTCTTTCAGGCCGGACAGGTGGCCAACGCATCCTGGAGCTGATCGGGAGCAGGAAGATCACTGCCGTTGTCGCACTGAAGCTGGATCGTCTCTTTCGGGACTGTCGAGATTGCCTCGGCGTAACCAGAGACTGGGACCGATCAGGAGTCTCGCTTCACCTGGTGGATCTCGGAGGCCAGGCCATCGAAACAAGCAGTGCAATGGGTCGATTTTTTCTCACCGTCATGGCGGGGGCGGCCGAACTGGAGCGAAACCTTGTGCGTGAGCGAACAAGCGCAGCGATGCGGTACAAGCAGGCCAAGGGCGAGTATATCGGTGGGCGCGTACCCTATGGCTATCAGCTCCTCGATGGTGAACTGATTGCCGAGGCCAAAGAGCAGGCCGTGATGGCGATCGCCAGGGAGCTACGTGCCAGGGGGCTCTCTCTTCGGTCCACAGCCCGAGAACTCGATCGCCGGGGCATCAGAGCACGCAACGGCAAGATCTTCGCAGCCCAGCAAATCGCGAACATGACAGGAGGGGCCGGGCATGGCGGAGAAAACAGTGCAGGTGGCATTCCGCTTTCCCACGGACCCGGTCGATAGACTGAATGACTACGCTGAAGTGCTCAGGAAAGAGCAACTCGGCTTTCAGGGTTCCCGTGCTGACGCTGTACGCCGGCTGCTGATCCAGGCCCTGGCCGAAGTCAAGCTCAAGCGGACCTCAAGGAAGAAGTGAAGAGCCAAGACCAAGGGAATGCGAACTCGAAAAGGGTAGCCCACCTTGGAGCAATGAGCGCCAAGAGGTATCGTGCGGAACGCCTGCAATCCCTTGGCAGATACTTATTAAGGAACCCCCAGTCGTGCATGCGGGGCTCGAGGGACCTGACGCTACCCAAAACAACAGTGAATTCATTACACGTGTCCAATTTGAGGTGGGGCAAGAGGCCGTCATTTCAGGCACTTAGAAGGAAGATCTCCGAACCCAGCTATGGCCTTCTATGTCCCCTATGATACCCTTCCGTGTCACCCAAACTGAGCAGACCAACATCGCATTCGTCGTCTGCAGGGTTTTCAATGTCCGCGTTGCGCTCAACATCGACCGCCCAAGCCCTAGAGGCTTGGAGTTACAAGGTGTTTTCGTCGAAGTACGGGTCCGACTTACCGCGAGATCATTCGCTTCCCCTCTACTGATCTCCGCTCTGCGATGGTGGCGGGCGCTTCGAAGGACTTAGAGTGCCGTCGAGAGACAAGTTGCCGAACGAGAAACCGACCCAAACGCAAGACCGATTTCCACACGATGGAGACACATCGAAATCTAAGGTGCGCTTCCGTCTGCCCTTTTTCTGAAATCGGTTACGTTGCTGCGACCGCTGAAACAGACGGACATCGGTTTGTACCGCGGTCTATCGTAGGGTGGATTCAAGAAACTTCAGGTCCCTGAAGATCCCCGGTCTGAGCCCTCCTGAACGGACCGAGGTCAGTCCTTTTCCGGCCACCAAATTCCTTGGCCAGCCAACATCCACCAAGAATCTGCAGCAGCTCCGTCCAATGGATCCCTCTGCTTTGCAAGAATCCTCTCCCTATTCCTAGGCTGCTGCTGTTCAGGGGCATGGGGCCACACCCGTGTTCAAGGTCATGGGGCCACGAAGCGGCCAACAACCCCGGCAACCGTTTCCGAGACCAATCCAATAGCAGCGGCGACCATCCGTACGACATCACTGCACTCCATCGCCCAACTGAGCTTCAGAAAACTTTCTTTGAGTCCGCCAACGCCATCAAGGGCTGTGGGACGTCCTCGGGAGTTCTGAGAATTTGTCGCGGCGCTGCGACAAAGTTCAATTCAACTGTCTCGAGTGCCGGGTTGGAACAAGGTGCGAGACGTCCATTCCGATGCCGCGCCGGTCAATGAGCATACGAAGGTGCCACATGACGTCCGATAGCCTCCAATGCTCGACCCGCCCCCCTGGCATGGGCGATGGAGATCGTCCATCAGACAGCCGCACACAGCGTTTGATGGATTTGTAACCATGGGAGTTACTTTATTCCCATCACCAAGAGATCGATGCCTGGGCCCGAACGGCAGCGGTCGAAGCGCTACCGGTGCCTGAGCAGCACCGTCAGCAGATCCTGAACGAGCTCGAGGTCGTCCAACTTGCAGTCACGGAGAAGGTCGCTGATCTTTTGAACCGCTTCCTTTTGTTTTGATCCGGGCCCGGCCGGAATGGCCGCCAACAGATCGGCCGGAGTCACGCCATATAGCCGAGCCATCGCCGCCAGCGTTTCGTAGTCGGTCCACTGAGTCCCGCGCTCAAGCCGAGAAACGCTCTCGTTTGCGATGTTTAGCTTTTCCGCCGCCCCAGCTTGTGTGAATCCAGCTTGCTTCCGAACCTGTGCAATCCGCTTTCCCACTTGTTTGCGTGTCGGGCTCTTCATCCCACATCGGGATACGTCTACACACCCTCGATTAGGAGGGCGTCATGTGTTGAGAAGTCGGAGTGAGCTCAACATTTAACGTTGATATAATTCTAATAACTCAACTCAGAACGAAGAGTCTACGAAGGAGGGGAACCCGGGTGAGCCAACTCGAGAGCAACGCAGAGAGCGCCGGAGACGGGCTCAAGAAGCCATCACTGTATTGATTACAGCCGTCATCATCTGGGCTTGTTGGCTCAAGGTTTCGGAAATGATTGCGTGGTGGGGTGTCCTGCTGAACCTGATGATCGGCGGTGCCGCCGTCGTCGCGTTGCTACCCCCACTCCGTGCAAAGGCCTGGGGCCTCTTTCTTCAATCTCCGCCTCAGCAGATCAATCTAAAGCTCACCGTGCCGGCGTTGGTTCTTGGCCTCAGCGGTTCAGTCGCAAGGGGTCGATCGATCGCGGAGGAGTATACGGCTCAAGCAGACGCGGATCTCCAAGCACAGCAAGTAGAGGAAGAGATCCATTTCAACATCACGAAAACCCGTACGGCCTTCGATGCAGGTAACCCGGCCGAAGCTGTTGCAAGGTTTAAGGCCGCCGCCAAACTCGGTCGCCTTCCCGATGTGGATGCGACTCTCTATGAACAAGCGATTGGAAAACAAGCGATCTCTCAGGCTCGGGACCTAATGAAGCAGGGAGTAAAGTATTCCGAACAAGGCGATTGGTCAAAATCTCTAGCGCTCCTGAAGCAAGCACAATCGATTCGTCCGACACTGACGGGCCTTGATGAGGCATTGAGGTTGGCCGAGCAGGGATTCAGTAGGGTCCAGGAGAAGGAGGTCTTGCGGTCCATCGCAAAGCTGAAGCCTTCCCTGGAAGTAATCCGAGAACGGATCTCTTCGGGTGAACTGGAGGAGGCCGAAAAGAACCTTGCTGACGCCAGGGCGACGCTGAAGACGGTCGGTGAGAAGTATTCACCGATTCCCCCTATTGCGATCAATGAGGCTGGTGACCTCAAGGCCAGCTTCGACCAGCTCAGCGCAAGCCTTCGAGAAGAACGTACCAGACGGGTCATTATCCACGCGAAAAAGGTCGCCGGCGACAAAAGTCTCTGTCTCGACGAAACGCTGAAACCCGTATCCGATGCGTGGGAACGCCTGAAAGGCATCAGAAAAGGAAACTCGCAGTACTCGCAGGCGAAGAAGGCGGCAGCCCGCCTGGAGAAATGCAGGAGGCGTATGATTCGGTACGTGCAGCAATCGGCGGAGCAGTCCTTGATCGTACTGCGCAAGAACGAGGAGAAAGGCCTGGACAAGTACTTTCTACAGCACAACCTCGACGTAAAGGTCCGAGTAACTGGGAAGAAGAAGGACCGTATTACGCTGAGGCATGTCTTCTTTGAAAATCGCGTCTGGCACCACAGGCTGGAGCAAGCTGGATTCTTCGATCGACTCGCCAGAATTGGTTTCAAGAAAGTCTACTTTCGAAATGGGTACGGCAAGGGGTTTAATTTCAAGCTGGGACCATCACCAGACCCCTATTTTAAGATTCCAGACGACCACATGATCGCCATGGGCTTTGGTGAGCCCTTCAAGATATGAGCTTGAGCTGGGCGCTCAGAAGACAACCTCGCCCAACAGTTCACTTCCGCAGGCATTTCGACGGAGAGGCTTTCGTCGGCGCAAGACCTCTCGGGAACTTAAGCTCTCCGGAAAGCAGGTGCATTAAAAACCACCGACAATAGATGAACCGAGAACAGGCCTTATTCAAAGCAAAGAATCCGCCAAGCTAACCGAACGCTGATCTTTCGATTGACATCAAGGTATCAGCCCGCGTCCGCTTTCCCGTGGGGTTTTGTGGCCCAGAAAGGGCTTTGGTCTCTTATTCTTCTGTAGCACTTTTTGGGACACTAGATCTTTCCGATCTTTTGGGAAAATGTTGGACGATCCGACCGGAATCTCACCATGAAGGCACAAAACCCCACGGAGAAACAGACGCTGGTCCTGAAGCTTCCTATTCCCTGGTCAATCCCTTTTCACTTTCGCTTTGGTCTTTTCTGTTTCAGCGCAGGCTAGCGCGAAGCTCGCCGAGATCGTTGTTTCGACTCAACGTAATGGGCGTCTAAGGCAGCGTTCGATAATCGATTTCGACGTGAGTCCCCGCACGGGCGCCTTTTCCTGCATAGCTGTCGCCAACACAGGGGCCCCTTTCAACGACCGCAGCCATTGCTGCGTGTTCGGTTTGGTGCCAGGCGACAAACTCTTCGGAAATGAAACTGCAAGTGACGGTTTCCTGTTTAACTTAGAGACCGCGAGCATTCGCACCATCTAAGGAGCTCAGTAGCCCCTCTTGGCGACCAACTTTCCGCATTGATACTCTTCCCCAAAGGAACGCAAACGTCGGTCCGAGCACCATCCTGACAACCTCAGAATTTGTTAACATGCAACATCAAGCTAGGCGGACTTCTTGCGGCTTGGACGAACCAAGGGCTCCCGCCGGGTACGCCTCGGCCCTCTCGGGCGACTTCGTTCCGAACGGCCTACTTTTTGTTGCACTGACGTCGGCGTCGGCTTGTTGATGCGGTCAAGCGCATTTCGAATCTTGACGGCGTTCTTGGCAGGAATCGCAGCGTCCCCGGCTTCGTAGCGCTGGATCGTGCTCTTCCCGATACCGCTGAGCTTTGCCAGTTTCCGCTGACTGCCAGCCTGACGTACGATCTTCTTCAGATCATCTGTCGACATGGCTACTTCGTTCTTGGGCCTACCCGTTTGGGGGACAACGACTATTGTATTCTCTTCCGTCCAGTCCGCAGGAGGTGTTTGTCCGATGTGCATGTGCCAGATCAATGTGCGTCCGTTGGGCCGGCAGTCCCGCAGCCGACCGTGCGCCTGGGATAGCTCGGCAGAAATTCGATCCGAGAGATGAACATCGATCTCGTCCTCCTCCAGGCCGAGCCAACCAGCTCTCCGATGATGTTCCTCAAGGTTCGGGCACGGATCTCCGAATGTTATCACACCGTCGAAGTTTTCCCATTGATTCAACCCCCGAAGGTTGCCGTACCACGCGAACTCGATAGTCATGCACTTGAGCAGCGGAGCTCCTAGAAGCTTCGTCAGGAGGCCTTTGTCGCCTCCTAGTGCCTGTGCGATGGGCATATGTGTGACTATTAATAGCTTCCGAACCCCCGCATCATGCGCTTCTTGGACTGCGAGTCGCATGGGGCGCTCGACCTTGTCCCAGTTAGGCGTCCGACCGGGAGCTAGTGTTCTCCGACCTACGTTTGCACGGACTACCAGAGTCCGTTTTGCAAGTAGCGGCGTTTCCACCGAGATCCGTATAATCTCGGCATCAGAACGAATCGCCCGGAGCTCTCGTGTTGGCGGGGTGGCATCGAGAACCAGAATGTTGTTGCTGACGCCGATTATCTCACCGACCTGAGTGGGGGCGGTCACAACGATTTCCTCACCGCGCGAATCTAGATGAACGGATCTTCCGCCCAACCTCGCCGCGCGGTGAAGCTCCGAGAGGACCCTGGTGACCTTTCCAGCCAGATTCATTTCGGTGATGGTCGCCCCCTCTGGTGGTGGCCGGACGGGAGGTCGCCCATCCGCTACGCCAGCCAGGAACATGGCCCGCTCCAGGCGAGACCGACTCCGATCGCGTGCGACGCCGGCGAATTCCGGGGCGTGCATCGACACTTCTTCCTCGAACGCCCACTGAAGCTGGTCGAAGGGCACGTATTCAAAGGTGTCTACGCGCCGATTTTCCGGAGCCCGGGTCGCTTCCTCGAAGTCCATTCCCGCCTGGAGTGCTCTCCGGAGAATAAGAAGTATTGGGGTCATGAGGGCAACGTACCTTTCTGAGTTACGAAACAGACGCTTTGGGTTCCCGAGACACCGACCTACTTCTCGGAGCGCTTGCTTCGAGATTCGGTACTCGGAGAGTACGTCGGGACACTCATCGACAAAGACAGGCAACCCTGGGTGATCCTCGTGCACCTTTGGCAGAAGTGAATGTGGCACCAATTTGATTCCTCCCGGATCGCCCTTGGGTTTTCTCGCTGGGCAACCGTCTCGATGCGGACAGGTGGGACACAATAGCTGCGGGACGCTACCTCCTTCCTCTTCGATGGCCACGGCCCGTTCATAGAGTTTGCAGAGCGGCTTCCTATCTGGACCCACAGCGCGCGTGACGCCCTGGTAGTACTGCACGGGCGCGCCCTTCTCTCGGAGCAAACCGGCAACCTCCTCGAGCTTGCCATGCATCTGTGCCCCATAGATCGCTTTCCCTAAACTCAACATGCGGTCGACCACCGCCGTGGTCTTGCCGCTCCCGGTGTCAGCTTGAATGACGGCAAGGCCGGTTTTGGGGGCCGAAAGCTGTTCCCGGATCTTTACCTCAGCCGTGGCGGGGTGAAGGCGTTCCTCTTTTCGACTTTGCTCGTACTGGGCTTTGAGACGCCCTCGAGCGAAGCAAACGCCGTACCTTTCCTGTCGTTCTTGCCGCAGATGACGAAGAATTTTCCGTCCGTCTTCGGGTAGGGCTGCCTCGAGCTCCTCGCTCGTACGCTCCCCGGCGCATGCCGTGTGGGAACAGTGGAGGTGTCCTGTATCGCGATAGAGGATCGTCGCGGAATTGCCGCTTGGACTTCTGTGGTCCCGCTCCCAGGGGCAAAGTACGGCGAACTTTTCGCTATCGATTTCCCAGAGGTCCCAGCCAAGCGTCTGAAAGGTCGTTACCATCGGATGGTCGAGTCGTTCCTCGGAGAACCCAGCATTCGAAGACACATTTCGCTTCCTTCGGCGCCGAGGGTCCGGCGTGAAATCGGTAGCCGTGAGCGCTATTTCCCAATCGATTGCGCCCCCCGTTTCGTAAACAATTCCGGGAATTTCTGAGTTTAGGCTTCGACGGCTTGCAGGAAAATGAGGTTGCAAGAAGCGGTCTGTAGAGTGATCAAAGCCGTGATTCTTGGCGCCAGAAACGGCCAAGAGTTCACCAAGCTCAGAAAAGATCCCCAGAAGGTATCCGTACCTTTCTTGATAGTCGCGCTTGCAAGCGGGAAATATGGGCAACGCAAGGGGGATCTCCATGTGAAATCGTGGCGCATCAAGTCGATGCCCGCTGCTTCGCTCGAAGATGGCCGCGAACCCGATCTCTTCGACCGATGACCTGAGTGGACCCCAGTCTCCAACCTCCTCAGCGTCCGCAAAGAATCCCGTGATAGCCTCGCAGTCCGCATCCTTCGAACCCCCATTGCGACTCCGGGCGTGCGCTATCACGGGACCTGTTCCTTTCGCCGAAATCGTCTTAGCGTTGCGCCGCCTCCATTTGACATGGTCGCTAATATCCATCGTCACGGATCGGCCGCCCGCATTAGTGGAGTAGATTCCGTTTTTCCAGAGTGTGAATTCGTATTGGCTGTTCCAAGGTACGCATGCCCGCTTCAGCTGCTTGACTGCGTGTGCGGTTCCGACCTCGAGGACCCAAAGTCGACCACGTATGAGACCTCGCAGAGTGGGATTTTTCGTATCTCTGAGCAGGCGTTCAAGAAACGGTGCGCAATTCATTTACGCCCTCCGCTGTAGGGAGCGACGTTGCGATGGGTCGCTCCACGAGGATGCTCTCGTAGACAAACTGTTGGAGTGTGCGTCGCGCGTGCCACCACGCCATCAGCAGAGTCTCTGGCCATACAGAGGAACCGGTGGGCGGAAGTACCTGAGAGAATTCGGAGTAAGGCGTTCATCATCGAGCAACTCGAGGCTTTGATCCACCCCTGTTCGGGAGCCGTCGGAGCTCCTCCAGGCTACTCTCGTGCAAAAAGGCCTCGCCGTTGAGATAGTTCCCATCAACGTGGAGGATACGAGCTTCGCTGTCTTGAGAAGCGCAGCGGATAAGGCGGGTCTTCGCCAGCCTTGCGAGCGCCTTCTCCAACTTGACTGTCGAGATTACGCGACGTCCCTCCATACGACGTCGTGCGTTCACCTGCTTCCTGATAGTTTCTATGGTTGCCTCTACGCGAGCTTCGCTATCTCTCATTTCGAGCAACGCGATCCAGACATCCACGGTGTCGAACCCCATCTTGACGAGAAGCCAGGCATACTCCACAGGGGCGCTCGAAACAGCACCAGGGAGATCTACCCATTCCGGGTTCTCTTGGTAAGCCTGCCCACGAGATCTCTCGCACGCTGCGGTTTGGCGCTCACGAGTGTTGGTATAGTTCCGATAGCGACAAGATCGAAACTCGTAGTCCAATGCACTTCCGTACAAATATGGGCTTCGCGCATCACCCACTTCACGCATCATCTCGACCACCCAGTCGATATCTTTTGGACGACGGTCGTTCACGACAGTTTGAGCCAAAGACCATGGAAATACGAATTTTGGACCGCTGCGTTTGCCGTGTAGCTGTCGGAATTTCTTGCCGCGAATCCGTACCCTTGTCGTCAGGCCACACTCTCGGAGAACTGCGAGCGATTGATGGAATTCACTCGGCGTCAAAGTTGGCCGGCCTTGTTCCTGAGCACGTTTATTCGTCAGCTTTCGGAGTTCCGTATTCTCAATACTCAACAGACCGGTGCGACCGCTGTACTTGAGAAACGTTTCGACAACCTCTACCGTGCTCTCTCCCAGGTGGGACGCAAGGAGACGTCTTGAAAGAGATACACCATCCTCGCTAAGTTTCACATCAGAACGAAGAAAGGGTTCGATCGGTAGCCCGTCCGTGCAAAGGTCAAAAAAGGGCAGTCTTTCCCTAGGACGCTCCTCGCTGCCTTGAGTGTTTCGGCGCTGATCAACAGGCGAGGAGATGAGGAACTGCGGAACCTCAATCACCTTTGGGAGCCCGTATAGTTCTTTGCCGTCGTTCGCAGGGCGACCATCGCTGTCTTGTGTCGCCACCGATTTTGTCTGGGAGGCCTGTGGCATCATATTGTCGGATCGTTTGTTTTCGAACACTGTAAGAACAGAGTGAACGACATCCTGAGACCCAATCAAGACAAAAAACACACGCACCAACAGCGCATCAACGAAAGTAAACCTGCACACAACAAAAGCCACGAGAAACGAATACGGATGTACACGAAAACACTCGGGCAATCTCTTTCGCATGGCTTTCGATCGATCTGCCGTAGTTGAGAATGTTAGTTTCAGTTAACAAAATGGTTCACCCGCACACGACGAAGGCTCGACAAGGACACGCAGCGCTTCGGTCGTGGAGATCATCCGGAACAGATGGCGAAAATCGTACGCCAGCGATTCCGTCCAAATCTCGAAACGAATGGAGAAATCCAGAAAGCCAGCTATCCTTATCAACAGTAGTCGTCCCGGGAAAGAGAAGGCCCAATCGTCTGCGTTCCCAGATCGATCCCGTTTCGACCCAAGACAGTCGTCACGCGACCTTCAACACCGCAGCTTTGTCCAGCAGACATAGACATCTTCCGGCGAACACGGTCCAACTTGCGAGTAGTATCGGAGCAGATCTGGAGCAAGAGATGGCCGAGAGCTCGTTTCAGCGGACTCGAATGACAGCACCATGAAGCACCAAGGTTGGAGTCCGATGACGAAGCTGTCACCTACCCCATAACGCCAAGGGTTCCCCCCCCCCCAGAATGCGCCTTTTCACAGAGACTGGTGCGAGCAAGGCGTCTCAGCCGGCCCCGGCGACCTCGACAAACTGGATCTTGGGGAACAAACCGGCGCTCAACGTCAAGTTCCCCTTGGGGACGTGCCAATTCCTTTCCTTAAGGCATCCACGTTTTGACCGGGCCCATTTGGGCCGTCGGTGACCGCTCGGGCGGCATCAAGTAGCCCGGCGGTCGAGACACTTCCCTGCACGCGGTAGCGCCGGCCATGGCCTGTTTGCTCGGGGACGAACGTTAGCGGCGCCTCGAACAGGGCCTCCATGACGTTACGGGCTTCGATGGGTTCGCCACTGAGGTGCGCTTCATACTGACGGATCCGGTCGCCCGACTCGGTGGCCATGCGGCGGGTCTCGAGGTCTATCATTGATGGGGTGATTTGAGCGGCGGTGATCTGCGCCTCGAGGTGGGCCAGGCATTGCTCACGTTCCGCTAGGCTGTCGGTGAGATGCCGAGAGCCCCCCAATCGCGGCTACCGCCGCGATGAGGTTGGCTATTTCGTCCTTGAGTTGCTGCGCTTCTTCTTCGAGTTTGGCGACTTTCTCCTCGGTATGCACCCCGCGCTCGAATAGCCGCCTCCGAATTTCCTTGATCACTTCCGTGACAACACCCTCCGCGAGGACGTTGTGCTTAAGCCAGCCGACGACTGCACCGTTTACCTCGTCGATTGGGCGCCTTAGGCCGTTGGCACATACAGCCTTCCCCCGGGTGCGGTTATACGAGCAGGCGTAGACCCGCACTTTTCCCCTACCAATTTTTCCCGACTCAACCCGTATGGGGCCGCCACACTCGGCACACCTCGCGAGCCCTGACAGCAAGTGAGTCGGCTGCCGGCCTTTTGGCGCGGCGCGCCCATGCTCCCGTCGTCTCGCAACCAACCGCTCGCGTGTCGCCCGCCATAGGTCCTCGTCAACAATCCGTAGATGCGGCGCTTCCACACGAATGACGTCACACTCAGGCTTCGATATCCTGACCCTCGTTCCGCCTCGATACGTCTTTTGCGTTTTGCCCCATACGACAACTCCCCCGTACCTTTCGTTGCGGATCATTGAACGAACCTGGGAGGGCGCCCACGAGCCCGATCCTCGAGTGCCCGCCCTAGGCGGCGGCACCCCTTCTTCGTTCAGGGCCCGTGCGATGTTCGAAAAGCCCTGCCCTTCGGAGTACCTTCGAAAGATATCAATCACAACCGCAGCCTGTTGTTCGTTGATGACATACTCCACAACTCGACCACCACGAACGTTGTCGTAACCGTAGCAGCGACCACCGGCGTTCAGCCCTTTTCGCGCCTTCACCATCAGATGTTCCCGTGTTCGCTGGCTAATCTTTTCACGTTCAAGTTCTGCAGCAAAGTTGCGGGCGGCAACCATGAATTTGGAAACCGCGTCGTCCAGTTTCACACATTCATCCGTGAAGTAATAAAACAGCTCCACACCACTATCGAGCAAGTCTTGAATCAGAAGACCTGTCCGGTTAACATCACCGCCAAGCCGCGTTTCGTCTCGCACAACCACGACCTCAAACTCGCCATCAGCCGCTGCATTCAGAAGTCGGATCAAAGCAGGTCGTTTCAAAAACTCGGCTCGACTCACGGCATCTTCTTCGTAGATGTGAATCGGATCTACTTTCCAACCCTTGTTCCGGCAATACCGGCGTGCCTCCGTCAGTTGAATCTCCAGCGACGCCTGTTGGTGCTCGTCTGTGCTTCGTCTTGCATAAATCGAAGCACGCATTGATGGACGGTTCATAGCGACCAGGAATATTGCCTGCACCTAGCTTCAGGCAAGGAAGAATCCAATCTCCGGGATCCTAACATAAACCCGGGCGGGTTTTGATGATTAGGCACCTCCGGCGAACCAGCCTGCACGAAGAACCGAGGCCCTTAAACCCCCAGGCAACGAATCACTGTACAGCCGCGTTTCTCCAACATCCCGACTATCTCCTCGAACTTGTCATGCTCCGTAAACGTCTCAAGGGAATGAGACGGAACAGTAGTGGTCCCGAACAGCTCCTTTTCGGCGACATCGACTCGAAATCGACGTCCTCCGCCTTCGGGCGTAGTGATTCGCACGACCCCAAATGCAGCGGCGCCAAGAAAGACAACGTCGTCCCCAAGTTTAACCTTTGCGAGCATCGGCACCGCGACTTGCTCGCCCGCCGCCGGGCCATCTCCATCCAACTCAAACTCGACATGGAACCCATCGATCGTGGGTTCCAAACACGCATGCACCAACTTGAGACTGTCTACTTGTTCCAGAAGCTCGCGTATAGTCGGTCGTGTGCTCAAATCCACCTCAGCGTGCTTCGCGAAACGTACTGCCATCTCAACGCAGCCTGCCATAACATTGAAGTTTGGTTCTATCGTTGGGGCATCCGCCAACTTAAGTTCACAATTCTGTAAAATCCCGTTGACACTTATGTCGGCACTTATCCCGCCGTTTCTCGACAGAAGAAAGCGAAGAAGGTCGAGGGCGGCACTCAAGTCCGTCAGTGCGGTTGGGAGATCTTGGTCGGGGAGAAGTATTTGTGCTTCCATCCTCATATCTGGCCAGATCATGAGTTGGAGACAAGAAGCCACGAGTCGTATGCGCCTGTACTTTTCCGGAATAAAGGGAAAGACCAACTGGGACACGTACGCATCGAAATCGAGTCGGATGGTTTTGGAGGCGTTCGCTCGTCTAAACACAATCGAAGCACGTCCAGTTGGCCCCAGACGTTGGGTCCCAAAAGACAGCAAACCACGTTCTTCCATGTTCACGACTTGCTCCGGAATACCAAAGCGCATCTTGTCAGCCGCAAACTTGGAGATCGGCATATCCTGCCGAAGGCCCAGCGCGAAATCTACAACCATTGCCCAATGCTCATCTTCGGACATTTCCGGAAACGTGATCACGCCTTTGATCGGCATAGGTTCGTAGCCTGCTGTTGCTTTCCATTCCTGCTTCTTGGAGACGTAGGAGTCCAGGTCACCACCAGTGACCGCCTCCATTCCGGCACGGAACCCACGACCGTCGAATGACTCGAGCAATTCGTCGTCCGACCACGTAAGATACATGACTCGAGTCAAATCCTTTGTGGAGCTCAATTCTCGTAGTCGCTTCTGCCCCTTTTCGATCCAATATCGATTAACGTGTACCAAGAAAGCGCGCCTAACCGCATCGTCAACGCCAAAATCCAGTATCAGAAAGAAACAAGGCAATGGATAATCAATGAAGCGAAGCCAGTTCACGAGCTTCACGCCCACACGCTTCGTCGATGGCTTGGCCGTTGCCTTCACCTGAACCAAGCTAGAAAACTCCGCAGGACGAAGGTCCAGGGTTTTGGCCGGATCAATATCTTCGCAAGCCTGTCGGATCTGTATATGGTGATCCCAGCCGCCCTCGTCTCGCACACTACGGTTGGCAATAATGCCAGCCTGAGCGGCCCAAACCTCGAGTGTACTTTCCCCTAGGGGACCCAAATCACGATCGCTTTTCAATGCAAAGTTCCCTCGCAAGAAGGTGAATGAAGTAGTGACGACATGCAATGTAGGACCTATGGCGGGCGACACGCGAGCGGTTGGTTGCGAGACGACGGGAGCATGGGCGCGCCGCGCCAAAAGGCCGGCAGCCGACTCACTTGCTGTCAGGGCTCGCGAGGTGTGCCGAGTGTGGCGGCCCCATACGGGTTGAGTCGGGAAAAATTGGTAGGGGAAAAGTGCGGGTCTACGCCTGCTCGTATAACCGCACCCGGGGGAAGGCTGTATGTGCCAACGGCCTAAGGCGCCCAATCGACGAGGTAAACGGTGCAGTCGTCGGCTGGCTTAAGCACAACGTCCTCGCGGAGGGTGTTGTCACGGAAGTGATCAAGGAAATTCGGAGGCGGCTATTCGAGCGCGGGGTGCATACCGAGGAGAAAGTCGCCAAACTCGAAGAAGAAGCGCAGCAACTCAAGGACGAAATAGCCAACCTCATCGCGGCGGTAGCCGCGATTGGGGGGCTCTCGGCATCTCACCGACAGCCTAGCGGAACGTGAGCAATGCCTGGCCCACCTCGAGGCGCAGATCACCGCCGCTCAAATCACCCCATCAATGATAGACCTCGAGACCCGCCGCATGGCCACCGAGTCGGGCGACCGGATCCGTCAGTATGAAGCGCACCTCAGTGGCGAACCCATCGAAGCCCGTAACGTCATGGAGGCCCTGTTCGAGGCGCCGCTAACGTTCGTCCCCGAGCAAACAGGCCATGGCCGGCGCTACCGCGTGCAGGGAAGTGTCTCGACCGCCGGGCTACTTGATGCCGCCCGAGCGGTCACCGACGGCCCAAATGGGCCCGGTCAAAACGTGGATGCCTCAATTCAAAGGAAAACTACGTCCCCAACCAGTCCTTCCAGTAAAAACATGTTGGGGACGTTTCTACCTCTCAACGAGGAGGCATTATCATCGGGCTCTTCCGAGGGAGGCAGGTTCCTGCCCGCGAGCAAAGTTCCTGGGGAGACGAGGCCTTGCACCAAGTAGCGGCGGTGACCCTTATCGTTCTCGGGCGTCATGGTCAGGGAACCCGGTTCCACAAGTGCCTCCACAACGTTCCGTGCCTTAGCGGAGTCGCCACGAAGCAGACGACGTAGCTGCTCAAGGCGGGCCGTGGCGTCCTTTTCCAAGCGCCTAGTTTCGAGATCAATTGTGGAGGGAGCCACCTTCGCAGCTTCAAGCCGTGACTCGATCGTCGTCACACGCTTGCTGCGCGCATCGATCGCCTCAATGACCGGCGCGGGGCGCTTGTCGGTCATAGTCAACGCCATGACCGGCTTCTCGATTTCCTTCTTGAGCTTGCGCCGTTCCTGTTCCAGGGCCTTTATCTCCGGTCCCACGTTCTTCGAGCGTTCCTTCAAGCGGCGACGAACCTCCTTGAGCGCTTCAACTACGTACTCTTCGCGCAGGATGTGTTGTTCAAGCCAATCTATCATGCCGCGATCGACCTCCCGCACCGGGCGCCGAAGGCTGTTCGCACACACAGCGCTGCCACGGTCCTTGTGCCAAGAACAAATGTACACCTTCACGGGCTCATTCCCGTGCCGCTTCTGATCCACAGAGATCGGTCCACCGCACATCCCGCACCGAGCGATGCCCGAAAGGAGATACTTGTTGGGTCCCCTCCGTCCCTGCAATCCAGCCGTTGCGCGCCTCTTGGTGTTCAGCGCCTGAACGGTCTCCCAGAGCGTCTGGTCAATAATCCGCAACTCGGGTTTCTCGACCCGAACCCAGTCGCACGAGGGCATCTTCACCCGTATCTTTGTCCCTCCCTTGTAGGCCTTCTTGTAGCGGCCATAGATCAGAACGCCGCAGTACCTTTCATTCTGCAGCAGGTTCCTGACCTGATGCATCGACCAAGAACCACTTCCCCTCTTCTTCACTTTCGGGAACGGAACGCCGCGATCGTTCAAGTCAATCGCTATCTGACGGTAACCAGCTCCGATGGCGCGCTGGCGAAAGACCTCCTGTACGACGGCGGCCTCCGCGTCGTTGATGACATACATACTCCACCCGGTTCCATCGTCTGCAGGCCTCGTGTCGTATCCGTAGACCTTTCCGCCCACGTGATAGCCCCGCCTCGCCTTCAGCATGTGATTCTCGCGAACACGAAGACTGTTCTTTGCCCGTTCTAGTTCCGAGGCATAGCCGCGAAAGACGTTCTGGAGCTTCTCTTCGGGGGTGCTCAGGTGCACCTCCTCTCCCGTTAGAGTAGTAGAACAAACGGCATCCGGAGCTGAGGAGATCTTCCATCCACAGGCCGGTTCGGTGAATGTCACCGCCCAGACGATCATCGCTCTGTGTGAGGAGCACATCGAACTGTCCGTCCTCCGCAGCATTCAGGGCGGCAACCAGGTCAGGCCTCTTTACGAATTCTACGCGAGAGACCGCATCGTCCTCAAAGAGATGTGAAGGACCGAGAATCCAGCCCTTCTCTTCGATAAAGCGGGTGGCATTCTCGATCTGTACCTCGATCGAGTCCTGCTGGTGCTCCTCGGTGCTCCTCCTCGCGTAGATTGCGGCGCGCATTATTCTCCACCGTCCCCGTCGAGGTTCAACAGGATCAACTCGGTAAGGCAATCAATCACTGACTTCGAGGGCCCCTTCCTAAGGGACACCCACGCACCCAACAGATCGCGGCGCCGGGCTGCCTCATTGACGACCTCAATCGGGCACCCAGTGAAGATCTCGGGGTCACCCAACCTGGTCACAAGAACAGTCCCACCGAGCCGAATGAAATCCTTCGCTACGTCGGCGCTAGGGCGCTGCGGCTTGGACTCCTTGTGGGATGTGCTTCCCTCGTGTGGCTGGTCCGTGTCTCCATTCCTGGGCTTCTTCATTCAGAGCTATCGATCATCCGGTAGGGAAGTCTACCCGCCCCCCTCAGATGAGTAGGAGCACCAAAAGTGAGGGGAAAACGACCTTTTCTGATCACGAAATTTGAGGTCTGGATAAAAAGCCCCCTCAAAGAATTTGACCAAACCCTCTGAGGAGGCCGATCTCCGACGTTGCTAAACCAACGGAGGAGATAATGCTGACTCAATGGCGCGGCGATGCCAAATTTTATAATGATCTTTTAAAGTTCGATGAGAAGTTTCTTGAGCTCGGTCAGCAGAAAGGCTGCCCCCATTGTGGCGGCCGGCTAGATCGAGCGGATTACCCCCGAAAGCCCCGAGGCCTCCCCGAAGAGGTTGAAGAAGCCTATGCCCTACGATTGAGTCTCTGCTGCCGAGAGGATGGCTGCCGCCGTCGCCTGACACCTCCGTCTCTCCGATTTTTTGGCCGGAGAGTCTACGCGGGGGCAGTGTTTCTTTTTATCAGCGCGCTTTTTTCAGACCCGGTGGAATCGATGTCTTCGGCCGCGAAGAAAGTCGAGGTCCCCAAGCGTACGGTGGGGCGTTGGCTTTTATGGTGGAAAGAAAAATTCAGGGCGACTCTCTTTTGGAGAATCGCCGGTGCACGATTCTTGCCACCGATCCCAACATCCAGTTTTGCCTATTCCTTGGTGGCCCGTTTTTACGACACCTGTTTTTCGGAAGCGATGAAAAAGACACTCCATTTTATTGCACCGGTGACCACGAAATCGTCACCCAAGATGATGTTCGCTTGAAGGAGGCCCATTTCACGCAGAAGATGGCTTTTGCTTAAAAAACAGGGTCTCGCTTAAAGGTCCGTTTCACAGCGCATTAATTTTTTCATGCGCTCGAACGAGAAACCTCATGCGAGATTCCACTTCTAAAACCGCCTCTATCCGAGTCCGTTGGGCCCGTTTGCGATTTGCGATCATCGGCCCTCTTTTGGCGGCGCCGCCCAAGTCGGGTGCGCTCAAAAGCACCCTAAAAGCACTCTCTGAGAAAACGTGGCGTCATCCCGTGACCGGAGACCCAATTCAATTTGGGGTGTCGACCCTCGAGCGGTGGTTTTATCAGGCGCGCCGCGAAGCCAACGACCCGATCCAGGCATTGGCGCGAAAAATCCACAAAAACGCGGGGCACCCCCCTTCCATCAATGAAGTCCTCCAAAAAGTGATGCACGACCAATATCGTGACCATCCAACCTGGAGCTACCAGCTTCACTACGACAATTTCCTGGCCCTCGAAAAAAAGGACGCGTCGCTTGGTGTCCCGTCCTATCCCACGGTCCGCCGATACATGAAGGCTCAAGGCCTTCACAAACGAAAAAGAACAAAAGGCAAAGGACGAAAGGAAAGTGAAGCGTTTGAAGCGCGCGAAAAGCACAGCTTCGAAGTCTACTATGTACACGCCCTATGGCACAGTGACTTTCACGAAGCCAAACGCAAAGTGCTGACGTCCGAAGGCGTCTGGGAAAAACCGGTCCTCTTTGGCATGCTGGATGACCGGTCTCGGCTTTGTTGTCATCTTCAATGGTACACAGCGGAAAATGCGCAATGTTTCGTCCACGGCTTGTCACAGGCGTTTTTGAAAAGGGGGCTGCCTCGCAAGCTTTTAACAGACAACGGGAAAGCGATGTTGGCCAAGGAAGTCGAAGAGGGACTTTCGCGGCTCAGTGTTCTTCACGACACCACGCTACCGTATACCCCTGAACAGAACGCCAAGCAGGAAGTCTTTTGGGCCCAAATCGAGGGTCGACTCATGCCGATGCTCGAAAAGAAAAAGGCGCTCACCTTAGCCCTTTTGAATCGCGCCACCCAGGCCTGGGTCGAACTGGAATACAATCGAAAAAAGCATTCAGAAATTGGCGAGGCGCCCACCGCGTGCCTCCTTCGAGAGAAAAGTGTGGGCCGTCCGCCCCCTGAATCGGAACATTTAAAACGCGTTTTCCGAATGGAGACCTTGAGAAAGCAGAGAACATCGGACGGAACCATCTCCGTAGAAGGTAAACGATTCGAGATCCCCACCCCCTACCGTAGCTTGATGCGACCCACGATACGGTACGCGCGATGGGATCTATCTCACGTCGCATTGGTCGACCCGCGGACCGGACAATTTCTCACCCACCTCTTGCCGCTGGATAAACAGAAAAATGCAGACCGAAAACGACGCCTTCTGGGAGCACCCCATTCAGAAGAGCACCGCTCAGTCGAGGTTGAGAACTTGAAGGAAGACTCCGACGGACACATCGCCCCGCATCTCAAACAACTCATGGAGGATTACGAACGAAGTGGTTTGCCGCCCGCTTACATCCCCCTTTTAGACAAGGAGAACGAAACGTGAATCAAAAACTCTTATCTCTTTTTGGGCTTAAATTTTATCCTTTCCGGCCGGATGTGCCCATCGAGGCGCTTTACCCGGCGCCCGACCTGGATGCTTTTTTTCGGCGGATTGAATTTACACTCACCGATGGCGGATTTGCCATGGTCACCAAAGACCCCGGCACCGGAAAGTCTGTCGCCCTCAGGCAACTCAGTCACCGTCTCAAGCAAAGGCGAGATGTCATGGTTGGAACCGTTGATCATCCCCAAAGCCGGGTGAGCGATTTTTACCGGGAACTCGGCGACCTTTTCGGGGTGCCCTTAAAAAACAACAATCGGTGGGAAGGCTTCAAGGGCTTACGGGCCAAATGGAGTGAGCACATTGTGGCCTCCCTTCAAAGGCCTGTCTTGATCATTGATGAAGCGCAAGAGGTCCTTTCCGCCGTCCTCAATGAGCTGCGTATTCTCTCCAGCAAAGAATTTGATTCTCGGTCTCTCCTCTGTGTCGTCTTCCCCGGGGATAGCCGATTCCCCGAAAGGCTTCGCCATCCGGATTTAAGGCCGCTCGAAAGTCGTATCCGCAGACGACTTTGCCTGGAGTATGCGCCACGAAAGGAATTGTCCGCTTGTTTGGATCACCTCGTGGATGTTGCGGGGAACCCTGCCCTGATGAGCTCGGAGCTCAAAACCACCCTCGCGGAACACGCGGCAGGAAATTATCGGATCATGATGAATCTCGCCGATGAACTTTTGGCCGTTGGCGCTGACCGGGAGCTCACCCAACTCGACGAAAAACTCTTCTTTGAGATATTTCAGCCCCCGCAAGCGAAAAAAGCTGCAAAGCAAAGGCGATAAACATCGTCCTGTGTCCGTTTGCCTTTCCTCAAAACTCTGCCTCCCGGCTGGTCCGCCTAAAGCCGTACTTCTCCTAGGGGCTGACCCCCAACGGATATTTCTGAGATCATCAGCGGGCCAGCCGGGAGGCAGAGTCGCCAAGCGCCCTCAGCATCGAAATGGACTCGCGCGTGCATGCGCGCGGCTGTTGCTGCGGCCCTCAAAATTCGTGATCAGAACACCATCAATTTTCGTGACCGTGCTTACAGAGAAGAGGACGGTTGTACACCGACCGACTTAAACGGAAAACTGAATAGCGGGGGCCCGCTGATCGACTTTCCTCAGAAACAACAACGCCCCGAATTATGGCTGCCTTTCTCGACCGTGATCTCGATTGCCAGCCCTCGTATTCGATCCACGTCATCCTAAGCCAGAGGAGCGTGTGCGGAGCGCCTATTGCGGGAACACGGACGACATCAAGAACACGTTCAGCTGTCCGTACCTGTACGCCTCAAGAAGCATAGCAAGGGACAACTGAGTCTCGTAGTCCTCCTTCTCGCAGAAGAACCGAAGCTGAGGGCCTTCCTGTTTAATCTCGTAGTCAACCAGCCAGCCCCGCAGTTCCTCTAGCAATCCTTGTACGTCAGTATCCCGACCGAGCTTCTTCGCTATCTCATTCGCAATCTCGGTAGCGCTCATATTCGATCCGTCAAGATAGCCTAGCGTTGGCCGGATCCCCTTGATCTCAGTCTGATCCAAACGCACTGGCAGGATGTACTCACCCTGCTCTTCAAATGCCCGCGCTTGGGCCGACTCTCGCTCGTGGTTGGTCCACAGCTTCTTCTTGTAGTGCCTTGAGAGAAACATGACGCAGAAACGAGATCTCACACGGTAGACCTCGTCCAAATGAGAATAGAGATCTTTTCCCCATAGAGTGTTCCGCTCATAAGCATCATAGAACACCACTATGCCGTACGCTCGGAGTGTCGCAGCCACTTCCTCAACCAGGGGTCGATCTTCTCCGGCAAAAGACAAAGCCACGTCGATGTCGAATTTCGTCGGCGTCGGAGCCTTCGGAATGATCACGTTCTGTGTGTGAAGAGCCTTGAAGGCTTTCCAGTCCAAATCAGGCGGGAGTTAGACCTCGAAGCGCCCATCAGAGGTCGGCGTTAGGAGACCGGCCCATTTCTTGTTGATATAAGTGATCGCAGTGCCAAGCGTCCAGCCAGCAACCTCCGCGATATCTTCGGCGGACAGCGTCGCCCCATCTCTTTCTTTGAACAGATGAAAGGCTTTCTCGGCCTTAGACCATTTCTTGCTCGTTCCCACTTTTCCCTCACCTCCCACGAGCCAACGTTGGAGAACACTGTCTCAGACTCCGCATCAGAGGCCGTTTTTACCTTGGCCAGAGTTCAAAATCGAAATCCCAGCTCAAAAGCAGAGGCCAGGTCCGGTAGGCGGTGGACAGAGCCCGATACCAATGTGGACAGCGCCTCCTACGGCTACTTCTGCGTGTGGCGCACAGAAGTACGTAAGGAACGCCTTTGACCAGGAGGTGCCAAGCATCCTAGATCTCCAACCTGGACAGTTCTGCGCGGTGGTCGGAAGGCCGCAGCGGGGAGCGCGGAAAGGGGGATCACCGTGCTCAAGGAGAGCCGGGTACGCGGGTACGCTGCGAGGCAGCTGAGGAAGAGTGAAAGAGTCATCAAAGAGGCGCGGGAGCGCACCACTGACGTTTTCCTATCTCACTCATCGCACGACGCGGATCTCGTCGCCGATGTTGTCGCGTTCCTGGAGGATCAGGGCCTGGAGGTCTACGTGGATCGTGCGGATCCACACATGCCGAAGATCACTAGCGAGGAAACAGCCTCCCGCCTCAAGGATCAGATCCGTGACTGCAAGAAGGTCATGCTCATGGCAACAAACAACGCTGTCAAACGCTCGCGCTGGGTCCCGTGGGAACTCGGCCTTGCTGACGGGATGAAGGGACCGTCCGGCGTGATCCTTCTCCCACTTGTAGAAGATGACGGTACTTGGGAAGGCGCAGAGTACCTCCAGCGCTATCCGTCCGTTCACTCGACAAGCAAGGGCGGCTTCGCCGTGTTCGAGCCCGGCCAAAGTAAAGGGGGAAAGCTCCTGAAGGGGCTGTAGAGATGAGTAACTCAGCTTACGACAAAGTGAAGCACTTGGAGATGATCCAGGCCGTCGTTACGCGCATGGCCACAAACAGCTTTCTCCTCAAAGGTTGGTCCGTGACACTTATTGCAGCGCTTTTTGCCCTCGCTGCGAAAGAAACGAACGAAAGGTACGCAATCCTGGCCTTTTTTCCTGGGCTCGCGTTCTGGGCACTCGATGGGTACTACCTCCACCAAGAGCGCCTCTTCCGCGCCCTTTACGACGATGCTCGCGCGACAGGCTTTGCCGATGATCCTTATACGATGAACGTCGAAAGCTACAACAAGAAGGGGCACTACCTCTCCGCGCTCTCGTCAAAGACGGTGGCAGGCGCTCACGTCTTCATCTTAGCGATGGTTCTGGCCGTAGTTCTTCTGGCCGCAAAGGTCGTCTGAAATGGCACGGAGAGTCTTCTTCAGTTTCCACTATCAGCGGGACATCTGGCGCGTGAACCAGATCAGGAACCACCACATCGTCGAGGGCACGGCGGCGGCAGGCTTTCAGGATGCCTCCTTGTGGGAGCGCGCCAGGCTGCAGGGCGACGCAGCTCTCAAACGACTCATCGACGACGGCCTTAACGGAACGACAGTGACCGCTGTGCTTATCGGAACGGAAACTGCGCACCGTCGATGGGTCCAGTACGAAATCGATGCCAGTATCGCCCGTGGAAATGGCATTCTGGGTGTCTTCGTTCACAACCTCCGCGATCAAAGCGGCTACACGAGCGCCCAAGGTCCAATCCCACACCGCCTGACTCAACATCGCTACCCAACCTACTACTGGGACTCCAATCAGTTCGGCCTCTGGGTCGAACGGGCGGCACGCCTAGCCGGACACCAGTGACTGGGCCATGACTTCGAGAGCAAAGGACCAGCACTTTCTTCCGCAGTGTTATCTCAAGGGATTCCTGAGCGACGACTCGGAAAAGAGCCTAGAACCATTCGTCCACGTCTACGATCTGGCCCAGTCCAGATGGCGAAAACGAGCCCCAAAAAACATAGCTCATCTCCGTCACTACTATGTCTACGACGACCTCGATGGTGCGGTCAGACATGACGTAGATGAAATGCTCGTTTTGCAGCGAAGTTGACCACCGTTTTGGCTGAAGTTGACCACCCTAAGTGGGTCTGATCGACATCCAGCGGAGCGTGAGCGACGCTTTTGTTTTACAGTATTTTCCTATCCACTATTTTCCCTGATGCGCAACCTCCTTTCTTGTCGTCGCCGTCAGTGAATCCGCGCCCGATAGGAGCCCCCCTTCAAGACGGTTTTTTGAGAAGGATTCTTCATCCGGTCGATGATGGCCTCGGCAATAACTGCATCCTCGAAGAGCTTCTTCCATCCAGGAATGTCGACCTGTGAAGTGATGATTGTCGCCCCCTTTTGGTATCTCTCTTCCAAGATATCAACGAGCGCGGTTGCCTCCTCGTGGAGGTAGGCACGGAGTCCAAAGTCGTCCAAGATGAGAATATCTGTTTTGGTGAGCTTTCGTACGAAGGAAAGATATTTTCCCGCCGCTTTGTGTGCAGACGTTTCTTCAAAAAGGAAGTTCACGGGCATGAAGAGGGTCTTGTGGCCCTCCGCACAGGCTCGCCTTCCCAGGGCGGTCGCAAGATGTGTTTTTCCTTCTCCCGTTTTTCCGAGCAGAATCAAGTTCTGCTTATTGTGGAGAAAAGAAAGCTGCGCGGTAACTGTTCTTTTTGGGGCGCCTAGGCGAACGTGAACGCATACAGCATGCTCGGAGCATGAGCGATTCCTACTTCACAAAGGCGGATGGCAGGGCGCTTGTTTCTGAATGGCGGAGAAGCGGGTTGAGCAAGGGAGAATTTTGTCGAGTTCGAGGTGTGTCGAAACCGAAGCTGGTGTACTGGACGAACCAGGTCGGGGTCTCGCCGAACTTCATTGAAGTCACAGCACCGTCCCGCAACAAGAGGAAAGAATCTGACAGCCTCGGTGTTGAGGAATCCGTCGAGGTTTTGATTGGAGACGCCTTCGTTCGCTTTCCGTGTCAACCGGGGGTCGTGGGGGAGGTCCTAGGTATACTTATGGGTGGCGACCGTTGATTCCTTCCGGTACTCGGGTCTTTTTCGCAGTCGAGCCGGTTGATCTTCGTCGTTCTTTCGACGGATTGGCAGCAACTGCGCTTCAAGACTTAAAGATTGATCCGCGCCACGGAGGCATGTTTGTGTTCCTTAACAAGCGATGCAACCAAGTGCGCGTGCTCTTTCATGATCCGCACGGCTGGTGCATTCTTGCGAAGCGACTCGACCGAGGACGATTTCGTCGTCCCCGGTTCGAAGATGGTCGGTTCTGTTGGGAAATGGACACGGAATCGATGCTTCGTTTTTTGGATGACATCGACTTTTCTTCGATGAAACGAGGACGGAGAACACAAACATCGCCAACGCTGAAGCTTTTGCAAACTTAGCGTTTTCTCCTTGCCTCGTAAGCTTTGAGCTTGTAACTCCAATTCATCTCGAAGACGCGCATCAAGAAGACGACTACCGAGCTGGTCAACTTCACGGACCTCATCGAAGCCCTTTCGAACAAGGGCGGTGAAATGCCCTCAAAAGATGCGCTTGCGGCCGTTCTTCAGACCGCTCAGAAGGTCATCGAAGATCAGGCTGTCGAGATCCACCATCTACAAAAGCAGTTGTTCGGACGACGCTCGGAGAAGGTGCTTTGTGGCCAGCAGAGTCTCTTTGTCGACACGCTCGAAGCTGTAGCCTTGCGAACGCCAGAGCCTGAGCCAGAAGAAGAGGATACGCCCGGGCCGAAGAAACGAAAAAGGAAGAAGCGGCGCGCCCCCCTCAAGCCCACACGCACCGAGAAGCTCTGTGTTGCTGACGAAGACCGGCCCTGCCCTCAGTGCGGTGAGCCTCGGTGCACCATCGGTCACAACCGGAGTCTCGTTGTCGAGTACACGCCACCGAAGTTTGAGGTCATCGAATACTTGCGTGAAACCATCGCGTGCAGGCTGTGCGAAGGCGAAGTGAAAAAAGCTCCGGCGCCCTCAACCCATGCCCGGGACGGCGCTTGGCCGGGACCAAGGCTTCTCGCTGCTCTGATAACGAACAAGACGGTGGACGGGCTTCCACTTCGTCGTACGCAGAAGATTTTCAGACGTGCCGGGGGCGATTTCGCTATCTCCACGCTCAGCCGATGGGAAAGCTTTGGGCACGAAATCCTCAAGCCGCTCTGTCACCGTATCACCGAGCTCGTTCGCAAGTCCGATATGATTAACCTCGATGATACATCTATTCGCGTCCGAGACCGAGACGTCGAGGGCGGCGTGGTGAACGGGAAGATGTGGGTATTCGTGGGACGGTACTTCGATCCCGGAGGCGACCTTTCGAAGACTTTGACCTATGTGGCTTACCAATACGCGCCCACGTGGGAGGCAGAGCACCCCGAGAAGTGGCTTCGTGACTCCAAAGCAGTGCTTCAGGGTGATGCGTATCGGGGCTACGAACGGATCGCCGACGCGAACAGGGGTGATAAGGTTGGACGACTGCTCGCGGGATGCTGTATGCACGCACGTCGACCGTTCGTTCAAGCACTCGAATTCGGAGATACCGCGGCGCGTCCTTTTGTCGATGCCTTCCAGCGTATCTATCGAATCGAAGCACAGTGCAAAGAACATGCTTTGCTTGCCCCCTCAGCGACTTGAGCGACGGCGCACCCAGAGTCTCCCCATTATGGAGGAAATCCTCGAGCGCGCTGAGGCGTAACCAGTGCATTGAGAGGCATCCTCGAAAACTCTTAGCGCGATGGGCTCCGGCGCCATCTGAGACCCAACAGTCTACCGGCTTCGAAGGTGCATGTGGAGCGACGAGATGCCTGGGTAGCTGGGCTCAGATGGGTTGCGCGAGGCCAGGTTTGCAAGCCTGAGTGGGTGTCGTCGGTCCACGCGTCGGATTCCCGGTTTTCTACTTTGTGCCTGGCTGAGGTCAAGGCCGTGTGGATCTGGCGGTGGTTTGCCGGTCGTGGTGCTTTGCGAAGATTCGGTCGGCTCAGGATGGGAGACTACGACGTTTCTTTCGTTTTGCGACAACTCCAAGCGAGGGGTGTATAACGTTCCGGATACTTGGCAACTAACCCAGGATCCGTTTTCATGACATCAACAAGGTACGCGTGAACCGGAACTCTGGCCGCAACCGAAGTTTGTACAATAGTGCGTAGTATATCAAGGACAATGCGTCCCTCTGTCGTCCTGCGAAAGAGGGAACTTTTCTCAATCAGTTTCTCGACTCGGAGGAGGCGTTCTCGAAGGTTGTTCGTTGCCTCGAGCCTTGGGTTGCGAAGATACGCGGTAAGTTTTTCAAAGTGCTTGATGATGTACCTTGCAGCCGTCCCGAGGGGTGTCGCCTTGGACCAAATGGTTGCGATCTGTTGTGCGAGCACCTTCATATGTTCCCAGACTTCCCGACTATCATTGCTTCTTACTGCGGAAACATTATCGTAATTGCGGCCGTAAAGGTCGAGCAAATGCTCGTGCAAAGCGAGCTCCCTGAAAAGATGGAGCATATAGGCTGCGTGTGTGGGGTCGTGATCTTCGTATTGAGCAAAGGGGCGTCTGGCATGAGCAGAGCATCCAGCATAGTCGATGTCGAAGTTTTCGGTGAATTTCTTCTCTCTAACGAAGTTCGAGCTGCTGAGGTCAGCTTGTACGGTGAGTTGACGCGCATCGGGATTCCTTATTTCGAAAAGCATAGCCAGCAGGTCTCCGAAACTTCCGAAGTGGGTTCGGTAGAACGTGATCATACTTTCCGGGCGCTCAGGGTCAGTTCGACCCGTCGCGACCGTAACATGCAGTCCCTCTTTTGAATTTTTTCCGTCGCGCTTCATCGATTCGAACGCAAGCATCCGGCCGACCAGAACACAAAGGGATGGCTCCGTGAGTGGTCTGCGCTTAGCGGCTCGGTCGCCCTCTGCTCTGTGTTCGAGAATTCTATCCCTGTCTTTCATGCATTCGGCATAACTGTTTTCGGCATCCTCTGTTGTGCGATAACCTGCCCATGGAGGCGATGTTCCCCTTCCGCCCTTTCGCTTCGAAAAGTACGATGAAATCTCAAGTACGCGGCATGAAGTGTCGTCGCCCGCCAGAATTTCGCAGTCCGCAAGTTGTTTGGCGAGTTCCAAATAGATCGAAACAAAACGCTTAGCAATATAATGGGCCATGCGACCCAGGCCTCCAGCCGTGAACCGTTTCGCATTCGTCGTCAGCATCCGGGCAAGTCGGTTGAGAGGCGTTGCGTACTGGGCAATCATCACAGCCAATGTCGCCAGTGCCTGCCAGGTTACGGCATAACGCGGCGGACCGATGTCAGCCGTTGAGGCAGAAACGACTTTACGGTCACCGCTCTTTGTAACTACGATCTTCTTCTCTATCTCGAGTTCGACCCGAGTGACCGCCACAGAGAAATCGTAGCGCACCCGGGACTCGTTGATTGTGTCTATTACGCGCTCCGCATCGCCATTCGGCAGAAATTCAACCGGTAGGGTGCGTTGTTCAACACTCGGTGACACGAGGCTGGTGTTCATCAGCGTTTCGGTAGACGATTTCAACGCAGGCTCGTCTTCGCCGCCGACCTCTAAGTGCTCGATGAGAGCAGTGGCCTCGGACTTCGATTCAGCCTTTTCTTCATCGGAAAGCTCGATCTCCTCGACCGGTACGCCCGATTTTAACGCGCTCACGATTTCCGTACTTGGCCATTCTTCAGCGAGATTAGACAATTTTTTCTTCAGTTTCTTGGCATTGGACATGTGCTTTCTCCTGAGTGCTTTGTGGCGTTCCGCCAACGACTCGGCACGGTCATGCAATTGCAAAAGCCGCTCCCGTTTACTCAACGCATCAGGCTTAGGCGTCGACTTGACCCCCTTGAGAGGGTCCCCGCTCGGACGTTTTTCACTCGACGGAACGATTCCCAACGCACGCCCGAGCTCTCGTGAATACCGGCTATACTTTCTCTGGGACCCGCAACCCGAAATCAGATCCTTCAAAACCGTACTCAGGAACCGTTGCAGGGGCGCAGGCGCTGTCTCTACGGTGCGGCCAAGCCACTCAATAGCCACCTTACGCTGAGCATCACTGAGCTTGCCGACGTCACCAAGCTCCATCGCAAGCTTAAGATCGTGCCGGGATCTCCGTGTCAACGCCTTTTTTTTGGAACGCCGAATGCTCCTTCTCGCTGGGTAAGCACCTGCGGGCACGCTTGTGAACTGTGAAAGTCGCGCCCTCAAGAAGCAGCGACAGCTCTGCCGTCGATATTGATGTTCGTGAAGGCTCCTCCGCGAAACGCAGTAGAGTGCGGAGGCGACCTTCTTCAAAACGTCGACTCACCAAGTACAGGCCCACGCTGTCTCCCACGATAGCTCGAAGCTGTGTATGGTCTTTCTTCACAAACAGTACGCAGTCGCCAAGATATGGATCTGCGCCTAGGCGATAGGATTCACCGAGAAGACCGTTCATCTGCTTACGAAAGTCCACCCGGTGCTGCGCCATGAAGACGCGACGAATCGTAACCGGAATCATACTACGCGAACCGTTCGTCGATCCGTCGAAGCGTAACCGACCAGCCGTAGAGTCGAAGCTCTAACAGATCGGTCCTTCCTTTCTCGACCGGAATTTCGTCGCTGCGGTCCAAGGAGAATATACGCGCATCGTTCTGAACGCCCTTCGAATCAAGCGCCCCTTCTTCATCTTGCTTTTCCCACACATCGAGCTGCTGCGATGACACACTACAAACACGCCGGACCTTTGTCCGGCCTGCACCCTGTCGAATCGCTTGCACGACCGATCTTCGAAGTTCGTCTGGAATTCGCGTCCGGGGACGATGCGTGTTCCGAAACACCGCGAACTGTTCTCGCAGCGCTTGCAAATAGTCTTCAACATCTGGACGACCCTTGGACCGGCGAGCTGACCCCTCCGAATAACGTGATGATTCTTTTCTCATTGCTCTCTGCCTCCTTGCCGGCGGTCACGCCGTGCGAGGCAAATATGGCGCCGGTCATCAGGCTTGTCGTGGGCCCGTCTATGCACTGCTTACAGTGATCTGTGCTTCAAGTTGGGCTACGCGTCGTTCTCGTTCCGCTATGCTTTCGGTGATGGACCCATCGTCCCCGGCCAACCTTACGTAGTACCGCAGCACCCACTAGATTTTCCGCTCGATCCCATAAAGGAGAACCGGAACAACATTTATTCTGCACTCAAGACTGCTATCCCCGCCTCCAAGCCTGGAGAAAGAAAAGAAGAAATCATCAAATTCCAACGTCCCAAAGGGCTATCTTTCGAAATCAACTATGGAGCCAGCGCAACGGTTTACACCGCAGGATACGAGCCATATCGTCACCCACTCAGCCACCACTCGCTGCCTTTTCTACACGTCAACAAGTTCCATAAGAACCGTCCATGCATCCTCATAATGATGAGTTCCCCTTGGTATAGTCGGCTCATTTCGACGTTTAATGATTCCGCGACGGAGTTCTACCGTGCGTTTTCGAGACGAGTTTTCTGCCAATACATTAACAAGCCCGTCCCAGTCTCATCGCTGAATCAAGAATTCACCGGAGCCCATACCGCTGATGAAGTATCGAGGAAGCTTTCGGCAATTCTATTTTTGGAGGACAAATCTCGATCATCTACAAACCGCTCCAAGATCAACGTAGATGGCTTTCTTTATGCGAACCCAAACGCCGACCATACCATCGTAGACCACCCAATTGAGGATTACCTGCGCAGCCTAAAGCTCAAGCGTTTCGATGATTTTCGCTACGATAGCTACTGAGGTACACCACGATCGCTCGGGCGTTGAATGATGCATCCGTGCCAACGCCTCGGACGGCATGTCGCTCACCACCAGTCGCGAATACGTCAATCCAATTGGCCTTGATGTCGGGGGGAAGACTTACGCGGTAGGGACGGTCCTTGAGCCGTCTCGCCGCTTCTTCAAGTCGTTTGATTTTCTCGATTTCGATGTCACCTAGGACATCCGCCAAAGCCCTTACACTTTTGAGCGTGAGCGCGTCACGTTGACGGTTGACGCGGTCTGTCTCGCGGGTTCTGTTCTTATTGAAGATCCATGCCTCCAGTTAGGTTTGGGTCCCAGGACGTCGTTGGTATTCGCGCACCGGCGGCGTCCGCCTTTGGTTGTTGGTTACTTCGTCTTCGTTGTCCCTTTGAGGAATACTCCGTGTACCATATTTCGGTGATGGCAGGTCAACGCTTGCCCGGGGAGCCTCCCCGGTGCGATGAACAGGCCTATGGCGGATGGCCACAAATGGATATTCCCGGCCCGGTTCCGGGCGCGCGCCTTTGGCTGGAAATCATCGAAGCTGGCCTGTCAGCGCCTTAAAGAAGCCACTACCGAGATCAAGGGCGTGGCCCGCAAAGACCCTGTACTGGCTGGTGAAGGCGCCGTGCGCCTCATAGAAAAGCTATGGCCGGCGCTCGAGCAAGTGGACAGTTCGTCGGGTGCACTGGGGGCGGTAATCGGCCGCGCGATGGACGTTCTCGTCCAAGTTGTCATCGACGCTCCGGCGACCCCAAAGAACCGTGCAAAGTAGCTGGACCGGCTGTGGCAAGCGCAAGAAGAAGATGGGGTCGATGACATGAGTCGGGTAGGCGATCGGTGGGGCGACGAAGGCAAGTGGTTCGCTACGGCCAAGGATCTCAAGATGTATGACCTGGCGCTCGAATTGGCCGCTCGCGGGCGCTGCGATCCCAAGACCCTGAACCGGGCGGCCCGGCACCACCTCGAGTCCAACCCAAAGTTTGCCCTTGGCGCTGCAGTTGCCGCCCTCGAACACATTGACGATGGCGACGGCTACGAGATTACCGGGCTCGACGTCCACACGGCTTACGACTACGCGAAAAAGGCCGCCACGGCCCTTGGTGTAGCTGACCAAGTCGAGGCCGATATACACAGGCACATGGACCAGCACCCCGGTGGCTTTGTGCGGCAGGTTTTGGGCAAATATCTCGGGATGGGGGCACACCAATGAATGAAGCGCGGCTCATTGAGAAACTGCGGGCCATCGAGGCCCTGTTCGCGGGTGCGACAACCCCAGGCGAGCGTAACGCCGCCGATCGCGCCAGGCAGCGCATCACAGCCCGGCTTAAGGACCGGGCGGCCGAGGACCCACCGGTCGAATACAAATTCACCATGGCAGATGCGTGGAACCGCCGTGTCTTCATGGCGCTCCTGCGCCGGTATGGACTCAAGCCTTACCGATATCATGGGCAGCGGTACACCACGGTCATGGTCAAGGTGTCCAAGTCGTTTGTTGACGAAACCCTGTGGCCTGAGTTTGAGCAATTCAGCGACGCCCTTGAAGAACACCTCGGCGAGGTCACCGAACGCATCGTGAAAAAGGTGCTCAATGATGATGGTGCTGATGCGGACGTAGTCGCTCGTCCCAAGCAACTGCCACTGAGGAACAAGCTGTAACCGAAAAACAAACCTTCCCTCAAGAACAGGTGCTCAACGGTGAGATCATAGCCCACGTGCCGAGCTGGGAAACAAATGCATCGAAAAATTCTTTGAGATTTCATTTGATAAGTTATTCCAGTGCATCCGACGAGTGCGTGAGAATGAGGAGAAAGCGCTGAATGCGGAGGCAATTCATTACCCGCATGAGCATGAGTGGATTACCGACTGGCAGCGAACTTTTTACCTGAATACTTGGATCTTCATTTTTTGACGGTTCCTTCCCGAACCGGCAGGCTGATCACAAGCCCTCCAATGACATCCCCGACTTGGAAGTTGCGTTTTTTACTCTTCCGATGGCCATTGTGGCAATCTACACAGACTCGGTGCGAGGCTACGACAGGGTACATGGCGTAGTACCGAGCGTAAGAAGATGGTTTGCTGAGTTTTTCGCGAAAAGCCTTTTTGTCTTTTGATCGAGTAAGGAACTCAAGTGCTTGCTTTTCCCAGTGGTCGCGGGGGCCGCGCGTGGGGTTGATTGGCCAAAGACTCTTTACGTAGCTGGTGTGAGTTCCGAAACTATGTTGAGCCAAATCGGAAATCTGATTGTGGAACGCTGAAGGGAGCGGTATACCTCCCTCGGTGACACCGTAATCTGGATGCCTCAGTGGTTTAACCGGGAGGTGATCGCGCTTCATTTTCTCGATGAGCTCGGCATATGCCGACCAAGTCGCGCTAATTTGCGCCCCCAACGCTTTGGCGATTCGACGCAGCATGTCTTTGTTCGGCGATTGAGTTTGCGCTGCCTTCTTGTGCTCCTTGGGCGGCGCCGCCACCCCATGGCCGGCTAAACAAAATACGAGCGCGGCACCGACTGAGACCGCTATGAACTTGCCGAAGTGAATCCCCATCTACGCAATCGTCAGACCCAAAAGACCGCCTGTCAAATTGCCGATCACCGCTATCCCCTTTAGTCGCATCGTCGACCTACGAACCTTCCCTGGAGCGCGGTTAAGTGGGGCACCTCTTCCGATCCCCAAAAACAGCACTTCTCAGCAAGGTCGACACGTGAGTTTGCGCACAGGGAAGTATGTTCACAGATTCGGGAGCGCGAGCGATTCGGAATCCTCGTCACACATCATCCTGTGAGGACGAACACGAGACGCTGACGCCCTGGGAGCGATTTGTTTTCGGTTGAATTTTTTTCACCACTGAATTTGATTGTTCTTTGAAGACCAAAGCACCGGTTATTTCTTACGGTTCGGCGAACAAGAGACTACGGAGCATCAAAGAACATGTTCGTTTGCGAAAACTTATGCGTCAACGCGAATAGACATGTTCTGTAAAAACTATCTACAATCCAAGACACAACTGCCAAACCAGACGGCAAGCATTCTAGCAGGAGGCGATGAATCTATGTACCCGCTCATCAAAAAGGTATTCCTTTTTTCCCCATTTTTCCTAGGCCTCGCAACGGCAGCCTGTAGCGAAAAAAGCGCTCAGCTTGAAACCTATGATCTTCCTCTATACGGGCTTTCGGATCTACCCACAAACACGGAGCTTCCCTTTTACGCGTTGGAAATCGCAGAGACGATACCGGCACCCTCTGGCGACTGGATCCACAGCTTACCCAACTATGGATTGTGTGCGATTCGCGGTGGCCATTGGATGCCGTCGGTCGGAGGCATGACGGACGTCAACGTCCAGTGCTCTTTCGCAACCAACGAACAGTTCCATCACGTACAGTCCTATAGTCGATCGGTTTTCGGCTACTATAACGGAATGAGTTTTGTGTCTGGGACCACCGGGCACCTCGAAGAAGATCTACAATGGTTCGCGATAAGTAGTGAGTCCCATACCGATTTGGTGAGCGTCTCCGATGGGCGGATCGCGTTGAGACCCAATGCCTTCATCCCCCTCCCACACCCTGCAGGCGACAGCGTATCGCTGGGGTACGCCCAGGGGCGCATCTATGTAGGCGTTTCTACCGAGGACTCCAATGTCCTTTTGGCCATCGATTCAGAAACCGCTCTCGTGGTTCAAGACTACCAGGACACGATTGTCGCCACGCTCGAATCCATGGAGCTCCCCGAGGGACTCGTTTTTGACCGTAAGTCCATCGCCGTATCGAATCAAAAGCTTCTCGTTCGCATATCTCGATCAGAAGCTGCAGTTTTTGATGTCAATACCGGTGCCCATATCGGTTTTGTGGGCAACCTACCTGAAGGGCCGATCACCGGGGACAACGATGGATTTTGGGGCGTGACCAGCTCGCTTCAGGCCCACAAGCTCCAATGGCCCCAGGACCCTATCAGGCAACTCGATATTCAAAGCGTACGCACGTTTCGTCGTTCAGGCGCCTCCCACATCGCCATCGGCGACGATACCCTTTGGGTCTACTACGAAGACGGAGCAAATGTGGATCACGTGGTTGGGTACGACCCAACCACGTTTCAACCACAGAGCAGTTTCACACTTTCTGACGAGGCGCTCGCAAGCATCTATGGACCTGACGCTGAGCAGCCGAGCCACCGCCTGAAGAGTTTCGCCGTTGCCGGCCGCTCATTTTACTTTCAAACCGTCAACATCAACGACGATGCCAGTCGAAACACTTCGAGCGGTTTCTCGGTGGTGAATATGGATAGTGGCGCCCTGTCGGCCGTATTCTCGGTGCCGGGGATCCACACGACAGCCATTTGCCACAACGGAACGAATCTCGAGGCCCTCGCCATGCCGCACGCCAGCGAAAATGTACCGGTGGGACGCCCCACACTGTATTCTCTCGATCCAGCTAATGGACTTCAGCGCGCGTCGTACCGTGCACCCGTAGCCACCCACGGAAGTGTTGGCGTGATCTGCCAGGCTAACGGATTTGCCTACAGCGGCGAAAAAAGTCGCACATGGATCCAGACTTCATCCAGTGCTGAGACCGCGCAATTCAGCGTCTTTCCGTTTCCATCGGCCGGAGGTTCCGCAGCGGCGACCGGTCAAAACAGCTTGATGCTGGACCGCGAGCGCAATCTGCTCTTTGTGGTATCGAGTCCGAACAGTCTGAATTGATACCCCCTCACCACTCGCCCCCAGCCGACACAGCGATGCTGTGCCCGGGAACGGTGTTGATGTAAGCTGGGGAGCGCGCGGTGATGGATGAAAGAGCCAGAGTTTCCCTGAGTAAATTTCTGAGTCTGGTGCTTCGCCATCGGCCAGGGGCCATTGGCATTCGTCTCGACCACCACGGATGGGTTGAGGTCGGAGCTGATGCTTGCGTTCGCGAAGTATGGCATTGGAGCAACGGTCGTAAACGATTTTTGTCCTGCCCCTCGGGGCATGAAGGCCATACCCTTGAACGGCACGCCATCCATCCACTACTACCTGGTATCCCGACCTGGTCTTCGCTCCAAGCCACTCGACACAATGTCCGCGCTCATCACGAAGGCATTGGCTGAACGCTGATGGTTCGGACCGCCGCCCCAAACCATACCATGACCACCGTTCCGTCACATGTACCGTCACACGTTGCGTCACAACGGTACACGTTTACGAAACCCCTGGGAGATGTTTGTCGACCTTTCCGAGGTGAGTGAATTCGGACCAAGTCTTGCATCATGAATGGACATGCCAAGACCTGGATCCGTGAGACAGCGTTACCCTTGCCGTCGCCTATCGATATCCCTGAGTATCCTTGGATTGATGGCCGCTTGCGGAAGCACAACAGATACACACGCAGAAGATCAGGGACAAAGCTCCGACGCACTTGCCGTGGCAGATCTCAACGCCAGAGACTTTCTACTCACTGCCCAAATGCGCTACCACCACACCCCGTACTACCACCTTTTGTATTTCACGGTGTACAACTGGGGCGGCCGAACGCTGCAAAAATATAGGACCCAAGTGACCGCTAAGCTACGAATTCGGCCGCTGAGTAAAACCAACTGGGGCCCCTGGTTTGATGGCGGGAGGGGCTACCTAGTGCTCGAGATCGGAAGTCCGTTCCGGGTTTTCTGCGATAGGCGTGAGTGTCCAGGGGAAATTCTCCAAGACCATCCTCACCAAGGGCTTAAGATTGTCTCGGAAAGGCGTTCGTTCCCAGCGACCAGAGTAGTTCGCCATGTCAAGGCACCAAAGATGCACCGTGTCACGACGAAGGCGAAAGTGCTTGACGGGATCGCGCTCTGGTCCAGACTCGACGATGACCGCAACGCCATGTTTACGGGCGCGGAGATGCTTGGCGCCCGCGGCGTGTAAAACCTCTTCCACGAGCGTGGCGTCTCTGGACTCAGCTTTGGGTTTGGCGGGCATGATCAGGCACCGACCGACTACGCGGCCAGACGCTGCTCATTTTGTAACTTATCGGTCCTCCATGTCCAGCGAAACGGGTGACCCTCATACCGGTTCCAGTGCTTGATGAAGCCCACCACGCGTTTCGCCTGCACCCGGTGTGAAGAGAAATCGCCATATTTGAGGATGCGTCGGTGCAGGATAGAGAACCAGATCTCGACTTGGTTCATCCAGGACGCGTGCTTTGGGGTATATACGAAGTGAAAACGATGCCCATGCCGGCGGTTGAAAGCCTTCCATCGTTCTGCCCGACCGTCATAGTGCGTATTGAGATTGTCCCACACCACATAAATCTTCTTATCCGAGTATTTGCGGGCCAGTTCGTTCATGAATGAAATGAGGGCATCGGCGCTTCGGTGGGGAACCACACGGCCCAAGACCCGGCCTGTTTTTACGTTGAAGGCAGCCAACAGGCACTGGGTGCCGTGGCGTTTGTACTCGTACTCGTAGCGCACCGAGCCATCAAAGGGATTCCGGTGCGTCGGGCTTTTTCGCTCGAGCACTTGCATGGGTTTTTCGTCTACGCACACCACCACTGCATCCTTTGGAGGACGGAGGTACAGTCGACAAATACGTTTGGCCTTCGCGAGGAAATTCGCGTCGGAGGATTTCAACCATTGGCGAACCCTATGGGGGCGCAGGTTCTCGAACCGGAGAATTCGGCCCACCTCGCTCACACTGATTCGGCAACCCGTAGACGACTCCAGGGCATCTGCCAGCGCTCTATACGTCCAAAGATCTCGAAAAGGCGCTGGATGTTCATCCTCGTCTGGGCGGTGACAAGCGAGTTGGACCAACTGACACCTCATCTCCACTGGGATCTGCGCGGGGCGCCCAGACCGCGCTCCGTCTTGTAGGCTCTCGACGCTGGGGTTTTCGGAGAAACGCCGCTTCCACTTCCTCACGGTTCTTCCCGTGACACTGAGCCGCCTTGCGATCTCCGCCGTGCCCATGCCCTGCCGCGCCATCAACACCATCTGGGCCCGCACAACGACTCCGTGCGGAGCACGTTGGCGACGAACGAGAAACCTCAAATCCCTCCGAACTCGACGTGGGATCACAAGCTTCTTCGCTGCCGGCCCTGGGCTCATGTCTATAAGATCACGCCCGGCCTGATTTTATTCCCGAAACCCGGATCGGACTTCCGGCAAGGGGTACTAGGCTCAGAAGAGCGGTTGCCCCATGTTGCAGCGAGAAGTTTCGGCTATTTCTATTTCACGGCCTCGGTCACCAACACCATAGCGACCAGCATCGCCCGGTGCCAAAGAATGGAAGTTCGATTCTATGTGAAAGATTCGAACAACGTGGATCAGCTCATCCTTCAGGGAGAAACCAACACTCCGTGCCTCCATTGGTACTCCCCCATCAATCGCGATACCCTGAATACGTTTCAACCGGTCGCTTCACACTTACTCAACAAGAACCTTTACCGGATTACCTCGGGCCGAGATTCCGGACGAAAAGATGGTCTCTTTTGCTATCACTGTCACAACACGAACAAACCGTGCGTTGCCAACAATTGTTATCAGCCCGCCCACAACGGCGTGACCACACACTACTGGCCGACCTATCGCGTGACCTACCAGTACAATATCCGCCCCACCGATGTTATCAACGGCAAGACCTGGGAGGAGCCTTACGGCTGGGCCCAGGCGTTTTCAACACGGCCGTACAAGACCGCAGGCGCCCCCGAGCTCCAACAAGTCGTTTCGACGTACTGGCAGGACACATTGCGACAAATGTACTGGAGGAGTGCGCAGTGGCCCTAGCATTTCCCCGCTAAAAACGTCCATTGTACCGGTGACTTCCCAACGGCATGGGTGCAAGAATTGAAGAAAGCCGTCAGCGCACAAAAGCAATGTCGTCGAGGTAGATGGTGCTTTGACTCGTATCGCGAAAAAGCACAACAAAGGTGCCCATTCTGCTCGTGTCGAAGTCCACTTCAAGAAGGCTCAAAGGAATGGTCACGGTTTGCCATTGGGCCGTTACCCCGCCCGGCAATAGGTCTCTAATGTTGCCCACGAAGCGTGAGCTTCGACGGGACGAATATCCCGGACCCAAATGGTACCCTCACCTTCTTCCGAAAAATTGAAGGCGAGCGAAACCATTTTTGAAAAATCAAGCCCGCTAAAGTCCGAAAAAAGGAACCCGCACAAGCTTCCACTCATCGTTGATGCCATTTTCCACATAACGATGAATGGCCCCGCCCACAACTGCGTCCTGTCGATTGTCCGCAACCAGATCCGAGAGCCCTACATCGAAAGTATGCGAGTTCCCGTTGCCGCGTATATAGAACTCTATACCTTTGAACCCTCGATGCGAAAACGTCCCATGAAAGACAGTGCTGAGTCCCAACTCTCGGCTCAAAGAAGTGTGCGTTTGTTGGGCGTCGTCCGCACAAGCCCCTCATCGAAATTGTCTACCAATCGCTCGCCACTGGCGACAAAATGAAGCCTCCGGCGGCTTGCGGCATCTGCCGTGCTAGGAACATCAAGTCTATAGACCGCCGAGCCTTCGTATGGCGGCGCCTCTCCAAAAAAGCAAGCTGCGGGTCGATTTGACTCGAACTTTCTTCGAGCGCAAAAGAAACAAAGGCCAAAGAATCCGTATCGTTAATCGCCAGGGGTATGCGTGCCTTGGAATTGTAGAAAAAGTCGAAGACCCCCGTACACTGTCCCGGAACCGGCGGATTTCGCCATGGATTCTGGCAGTGTTGCTCATCGTCGGGAACGACCTGGGGCCGCAAACGTCAATCCTGTTGTCGACCCGCTGTCAATCCAGGTCTCAATGTTCAAGCTTCGCCGCGACCCAATACCGCGCATGTCCACTACGGGTGCACGCAGTGACAATCAGATCTGGGTGCACCGCGTGGGCCGTGACTGAAGCTACGCCCGTCGACCGTGGACGCTGGTGCAAAGAAGTGAGCCGGGGGATTGGTTCGTGTGGCTCGGGTACCTGAAGGAAGGTCTACGCCCAACACTGCATGTTGTGGGAAGGCTACCTTGTGACGTGCGCCTGATTCAAGCCACCCGAAGTACTGGGCCTTCTGTAGTTGATCTTGAGCGCGTCCAGGAGGCGGTAGTGTACCGGGAGTCGAGCGGAGAAGAAGTCCCAATCGCGGGCCTGTTTCGGAGACCAAACGACCTCAGACAGCGCCAGCAGTCGCGGGAACACCATATACTCCACGTGGTCCCAGGTCTTCATGTATTCGGTCCAGACGTTGGCTTGGGCACCCAGGATGTGGCGGGCTTCGTCCTTGTTCAGTTCTAGAGGGATGGGATCGAATGCGTAGACCTTGGAGAGGGGGGTTAGGCCTCCGATGGCGAGTGGCTCGTTTTTGGGGTCGTCCTGATAATAATCAAAATACAGATGCCGGTGTGGGGTCATGATGACGTCATGACGTTTTTGGGCGGCTTCGATGCCGCCCTCAGTGCCCCGCCAGGACATCACCGTAGCGCCTGGCGCAAGGCCGCCCTCGAGGATTTCGTCCCAACCAATAAGTCGTCGCCCCTTCTGGTTCAGGAATCGCTGAATTCTTTGGATGAAATAGCTTTGCAGTTCGTCTTCGTTGGCCAAGCCCTCTCGAAGCATAAGCGCTTGCGCTTCTTTATTGGAGCGCCAACGGGTCTTGGGCGCTTCGTCGCCGCCTACATGCAGGTATCGACTGGGAAACAACTCCATGACCTCGCTCAGAACGTTTTCCAGAAACTGAAAGGTATGCTCCGTGGGGCAGTATATGTCTTCGAATATGCCCCACCGAGGTTCGACCTCGAAGGGACCAGGCGTGCATGCAAGATCTGGATAGGCTGCAAGCGCGGCCAGGGAGTGTCCAGGCATCTCGATTTCTGGGACGATGGTGATGTGGCGCTCCGCAGCGTACGCCACGAGATCTCGAACTTCGGCGTGGGTGTAGTAGCCGCCGTGCGGGGTGTTGTCGCCCACGTAGGGGTCCTTGTTTTTGTCGACCATCGTTTCTTTTCGGTAGGCTCCAACCGAGGTCAGTCGGGGGTACTTTTTGATCTCGATCCGCCAACCTTGGTCATCAGTGAGATGCCAGTGGAAGGTATTGAGCTTATAGAGCGCCATGGCGTCGAGGAGCTTCTTAATCTTGGCGATAGGAAAAAAGCGCCGAGCGACGTCGAGGTGAACGCCGCGGTACAAGAAACGGGGCTCGTCTTCAATTCGGAGCGCGGGGAGCTGCCATTCGGCTTCTGACGAGGGGGATGCGGCCATCAAAAGTTGGCGCAGTGTCTGGACACCATAGAACATTCCCGCCGCGGTTTGCGCGCGGACCTGTATACCGCTCGAGTCTATTTCAAGCTGATAGGCCTCTTTTCCGGTAATTTCGGTTGTTCGCTTGAGGGTGATGGTATTTCGCTTGACGGCGTTTCCATTGCCGCCCTGGCCTTCGGTCGACCGGTTGACTGGCAAAGAGAGTCCTTTGTGCGCTCGCAGTTGTTCGGCCAAACGCTCTGCCATGTGCCAAAGCTCATCATCGTCTGCGGGAACCACGATGCGGGTTTTTGGGCCCACGCTGAAGTGGCCGTCGTCCATTTTCAAGGTCTTGGGGCTCGGAATCAGGCCTGGTGCGGCCGATGTTGTGCCACGAGTTGTGGCACGGGTCGTTTGGCACCCGATGGTTGCCATAAGCACGCTAATGCCCCAAAGGCGCGCAAAGCACGCACCCCATTGTGAAAACCGTTTTGTTCGCATGAGTCTTTCCTTAGAGCGGAGCTCCGTCCGCTGATTCCATAGATGCGCAGCATCCTGCCTGCCGCGGGCCAATCGGCTACATGGGTCGAAGGGGCAAGCCCTCCTGCCTGTGACTGATGTCTCCAGACTAAGAACGGTCCTCCTGCGATAGTCAAGACTGGATAACTGGGCGATATCCGGTCGAAGGGGTTCAGTTTTGGTGTTTTGAGCCAACCCAACGACCACCATCTTGACAGAAAAAGCCAAATCGGTCGAAACACCGGCAGGATTGTTGCGAATCACGGAACGAGGGTTTTTCCGAGAAAACGGGGACCGGGTGCGCAAAACTACGGGCTGGTTGCAGCTGCCTAGTGCTCGCGGATCCACCAGCCCAGCTGACGCCGGTTGGGTCACAGATGACGCTCGGCGCTCACCCAGGCCAGTTCGAACAATGCGGGTCAGCTCCGGAATCAACTGGCTCGAACGGATAGTCCTCCGCGCGGCGCCGAAGCGCCGGTAGAGCAAAAACGACCGCCATTAAAAAACGCATCCGGACCGCAGCGACTGTGTACTCAGACACGCGCCCCGCCCTTCGTCCAAATCAACATAACTTGCCATGTCTCATGCTACGAGTTCGAGATAACGGCCTTACTGCTTATCATCACGACTGGCTAAAGTGATCACTCTGATCGACCGAAGCAACCAAAGAGGCCGAAAGAGTCGGACAGAACTGTACACCACGAATGATAAATGGTCACACCTTATGCAATCAGACACAGAGCCGTGAGTACAATCATCGACACAGGATTCTTCGCAATGTTAACTTGCACGCATGCATCGCCTTTTTTGTGCCTTCGGTATCTTCTTGCTTGGACTCGGGTGCCAGGTTGGGGCTGAGCGACAATCGGTTTCCGGCGCTGAGACCGAAACGGACCAAAATCGCCGATCGGTCGAAATCATCGTAAAACTTCGCAGACCTAAAAAAGGGGCACCTAAGAAAGCTCGGCGCTCGGCTGTTTCGGTCGGTGGTCAAAGATATACGGTCACTCGCCGAAGACCCGCATTCTCCTTGCCGACGCTGAAATCTTCTCCTGCAACAAACTCAACGCTAAAGAATGCTACGAGGGCTCCTCAGCGATCGGCCGAGGATCTCGGTCTAGACAGAATTGAGGTATGGACCCTCGACGAACCCAAAGCCGGCGAGCTTACCGCGATAATCGACGCCCTAAACGACGACGCCGATATTGAATACGCTGAAACCAGTGCAATTTTTTATGCCTTCTCCACGCCCAACGACCCCCTATTTCCCGAGCAAGTGGGACTTGATGCGGACAAGAGCACAGGTGCTGCATACAATCCTGACATTGAATTTCTCGCTGGCTTTCAAAGTCCGAATTACGGACACGGTGAAGGTGTCGTTGTCGCCGTTATCGATAGCGGTGTGGACTACACGCACTCCGATATCGCGAACAATATCTGGGAAAATGAAGGCGAAACAGGGCAAGACGCCAACGGAGCAGACAGAAGGAGCAATGGCGTTGACGATGATGGCAACGGAAAAATAGACGACTTTAGGGGATGGGACTTCGTAAGAAGTGAAAAGAAAGAAGATGGGGTCGACGATCGTGGACCAGACAATGACCCGGCGGATCGTTCGGGCCATGGAACCCATGTGGCGGGTATCATCGCCGCGGAGGCCAACAATGGGATTGGGATTGTCGGCGTGTCACCCAAGGCCAAAGTGATGGCGCTGCGCGGTCTCGGAATCACAGGTCAGGGCACGACACCAGATCTCGCAGAGTCCATTGTCTACGCGGTCGAAAATGGCGCCCGTATCATCAATGCCAGCTGGGGGTACTCAGGGGTGTCGCCCCGAATCATGGACGACGCGATTGAGTTTGCGCGAGTCAACAATGTCATTTTTGTCGCCGCAGCGGGAAATAAAGACCAACCCGTCGACGACTTTGTTCCTGCCAACATACCTTCCGTCATTTCTGTTGGCGCCTTTCGGCCGCGCTCTCGCGATAAGGCCACTTTCAGCAATTGGGGAAGCGATATTGACATTACGGCTCCCGGAGTTTCCGTTCTTTCACTACTCGCCGAGGGCAGCGCTTACGAAAAGCAAAAAAAGAATGCGATCGTCGACGACAAGTATTTGCGCTTAGATGGTACCTCTATGGCCGCGCCCCACGTCTCGGGTGCGTTAGCAGGGCTGATATCCTCCTTGACCGAAGCAAAGGCCCGCAATCGCATCGGCCCAGCGAGCGCTCGGCAATTACTTCAAAGCTCTCGATTAAACTCCGTTTTCGCTTTGGGACTCGCGTCACCGGCGCCCTACCATTCGAGGGAACTCGGTGCTGGACGCCTAAGTCTCAAGAACTTGCTTGAAATGGCATCGACGCGATTGAGCATGGCCGAGCTTTCCGTTCGTGAACCAAATTCGAAAGAGAGCGCCCCCCACCTTACGGTACATCTTGAGCCCGATTCTTATGATGAGTGGTCTTTGTATGTCTCCAAGATCGAAAGTATTGGTTCTCTTTGGAGGTCACCGTGCGACATTGTGACCGAGGGATGCATTATCAATCCCGTTGCGGTCAGATATCTTTCCGAAAACGATCCCTATACGGTGGAACTCAGGACGGAGAAATCGGGGCGCATAAACGGGAGATCCGCCCTTAGCTTTGTGTTTGATTTTCTTAAGATTTGGCAGCCACCGACCGAAGCATCTGCGGTCTACAACGGAAGCGAGCGCCTCACGTTTAACTATAGTGTGCTCGATGGCAGAGGTACAGATGGTTCGAATATGGGCTACACCTACGAAGTTACTCTAGAGTCATATCTTCATGGGGAGACCAGGGTCTTGGTGAACAACCAAGAGTCTTCTGGGTTTCTAGAAAAAGGTCTCGTCCTAGATCTGGAGACCCTGGGGCCGAAATCCGATCGCTATGACCTCGTGCTGAGGGTAGAGTACAGCAACGGGAAGGTCTCGACCGAGCGCACATCAATCTACGTAGATTTTGATCTTCGACCGCATTCTCCATTGATGGTACCCGGCGCCTTCGAACTCGCCACGCTTTCTCCGCTGCTCCTCCTGCCGCCCAAACCAGGCCTCATGACTTCGAAAACGATCTATCAGTCTCTTCCCCGGTGCACCAGAAATGAAAAGAAAGGGACAATCGAGTGTCCTCTCACTTCAGAGCTCGTAAGGACCAGCTTAGAAGGCCGCCGGACGGTGCTTGGAGAAAGCCTCCACCTGCGTGAAGATGTTGTCGGCGGTTCCTACCGGAAGATCGTGGGGATGGCCGGTTCGGGCGCGGAACTCGCCTTGAAGCTTCGTAACCATACCGTCGCTAACTTGTCCGGACCCTGGTTCACGCCGGCGCCCTGGTCGATGGTCCGGCTTGATGCGCCGGATTTTTTCATCGCCTCGGCCACCGGTCACGCCAAGAACGCATCCCCGCGGTCGGACAAAGAAATCCTGGTCGCAGATCTCGACGGAGACGGGGGAAGCGAGACCGTTACAACCCATATCGAAGTCGACGAGACGAAGCCGTCGCGAAGCTACGTCACTTCTTTGGAGGTCCTAGACGCAGCGGGAAATCATCAATTCAGCCGGACCCTCACCGCCAGTTCGGGGTCCTTGGGGAACCCCATAATTGCCCTCGCTGAACTTGACGGTGTGGCCCACACGAAAGAGATCATTGTTGCAACACACTACCGCGAGGACAATCGAACCATGCTGCAGCTTGATGCGGTCACCAAAGAAGATGTGCTCCTCTGGTCGAAGCGCGTAGACCTAGACGCAGAAGGTCTCAAAATCATTCCGACACGTTATACTCGGAGCGCAAGATTATTTTCGGTAGATATCGATGGAGATGGACTCGACGAAATCGGTCTTTTTCATCAGAGCGCCTCGGGAAAGAGGGAATTCGTACTGGATATCTACGACATGAAAGGTCAGTCGGCTAGCAGAATAACCTTCCCCACAGACAAAGGCAGCTCGGCCTTTCTCAGTTTCGCTTTGGGAGATCTCGATGAGGATGGACGGGTGGATATTGCCGTGGGATCGGGGTCGGTCTTGGCTGCGTTCAGACTCGATACGGGTCAGCCCATTTGGCAACTGACCGATTTTTCGTGGGATGATTCAAGTCCGCTCGCAGAGAATATTATGCGGGTCCTCATGGCGGACTTTGATTCCGACGGCCATCAGGAGCTTTTGGTTCTGGTGAGCGGTCGGCACCCCCCGCCCAATCGGGGCGCCGTTCTTGACTATCAGTTGCGTCTCATCGATCGGCGAGGACGTGAGCTTCAAACCCCACACTTCCCAAAAATCTATCCGCTACCCCTCCGAACGCTCTTAAGCGATGGAAGTGTGCGCACCGATGTCTTGGCCCCTCAACCTGAAGTCATCCTCATCGACGACGTAGACTACGACGGGAAGCTCGACCTCATCATGAATTTCTATTCAACAAGAACGGATCGGACGGGGACGCAGAGTCTACTCACTTTTGTCAGTTCGGTCGAAGGCGATGCCCAAAGCCCCTACTTCAGTGGAGCCCATCGCTTCAACGCATCTCGCACCGCTCGCCACGTAACCGCCCCGACCACGGTCTACGAAGACGCCGAGAGTCAACGCACGAGCCGCTGGAGTATCTATAGTGGGGACAAAGACCAGACCACACTGTCCAACGTCTACGATGAAGAGCGCGGTAGTCGGGTGATAGAAATTGGGCCCGCCTCTTCGCGCCTCAAGTACGGATTTGCGCTGCCATCCATTGAGCACTCCTGGGAGAACCAACACCAGTTTGTCATGGAGTGGACAACAAAGCTCGTTGGTGACTATCGTATCTTCGTCCGAGTACGAACGAACAAAGGCGCGACACGCTACCTCTGGTACTCTCCCGTCGATGAAAACTTACAAGGCACCAACGCGCGCTACATTCATCATGGCCTGGGTCGAAGCAGCGGCTCGAAATGGCAAACCTGTTTCCGTGACCTTCGGCAGGATCTTGAGGACGGGGGCCAAACCGACCCAGACGAGATCATCGTGTCCGTCCAGGGCTTCTTGATACGAGGAAACGGGCGCCTCGACGACATCAAACTTCATAGCCATTTGCCTGCGGGCGCGGTCCTCGGGTGTACCGACTAGTCGTTGGGGATGTCGATTTCCACCACTTCGCTGCTGAAGATCACAGGCAGTTGATCGACGCTTGACCTGGAGACAACCCAAACGGCCACGGCCAAGGTTTCCTCCTCTTTGAGCTCTAAAAACTTGCGCCAATCTTTGCCAAGTCGGCTTGCAAGCTTCCCACTGTTTGGGTCGGAGTGTTCTCGACCAGACTCAGCAGACACAATCACCGTGTCCTCTGCCCCAGGGCCGAGCAGCAACGGACCTTCCGTCGCCAAGTAGTCGATCGGCGTATGGTGATCGTCACCCTTTCGTTTTTTGATAAAGTAGATGACGTGCTGCGGTTTATTGTCGGGGACGTCGTCAGGCGCTCGAAAGGAGACCTCAACCCAGTCTCCCGATCGTTTTGCTCGGTGGTAGATCACTTGAGTAATGAGCTCTCTTCTGATTGCCGGAATCTCAACCGGAAGGGACGGCGGGCTCTCAACATCCTGGAGGACAGCATCCCGTTTTGACGTTGTTTCGGGATCTGCAAAAAATGGCGAAGCCTCTTCACCTGCTTTTTCCCTCACCTCCTCAATAGTCAGGCCCTGCGCGCTTTTGACGAGCTCCGCCTCTACTTGAGCATTCATACCCTTGAGGCCCTTGCCAACGAAGAAAATCGCGTACAGCGTGGAGCCCGGAACCGGCCTAACATACACTATCCGTTGATGGCGGATGTTCATTCCAGCTCTGAGGAGAACGTCTTCAATATATGCACTGCGCCTCACAATGCTGAGGTAAGAAACCGATACGCGCACCGTCCCGTCGGGGTTGTAGCCTTCAATGATGGGATTGCCGCGAAAGATTTCATTTGATTCGGCCGCAACGGCCATCCATTTTCGGCGATCGACAAACAGCGCGGGGTCGTGACTGAAGTCGACCGAGAGTTCGTCTTTGTCGATATCGATGTCGCCCCGAATCGCAAAGACGAGGGTTCGACCGCCGTCCCTGAGTTGAACGCGTTCGACGACGGGAGCACCGACCTCCGAATCTCCGAAAGACTCGGAGCGCGGTGTTTGCGGTCCAGGTTCGTCAGCTTCAGAAAGCGGCTTATCGAAAAGATCGTCGGAATCGGAATCGTGGGGTACCTCCTTGCTTGTGCCAGTGATCGTAGGCAGGCCACTGGACGGAAAACGTGAGGGCGGCACGGGGTTTGCGCCGACGCTAAAGATCCATTGACTCAGATATTCCTCCAGTAGGCCTCGTTGGCTCGGTTCAGGAGCGCGCAAGATCCATTCGCGAATCAACTCCGGCAGTCGCAGCAAGGCTGCAAGCTCGATCGGGCTCAGCTCCGCGGAAACACTCGAGGAATCGCCGCTATGGCGGTCTAGCACTTGCACGCCGTTTTGGCGGAGTTCAATCACATAGCCCCCTACGTTCGAAGTCCGTGGGCCATAGAACACATCCACGCCACCTCGGCCCTGACGTACGATGATATCTGTCGGCATGTCGGCCACGCGTGCCAAATCGACAAGCGGTTTCGGTGGCCCATGGTCCCGTCCCCAGGTGGCTGGGGCCGACCAGTCAATGGGGCTCAGAGCCCACTCCGCCAAAAGCGCCTTTTCTGCGAGCGACATGCTTTGCACCTCTTCGAGATCTAAAAACACGTCCGTGTGAATCGCCTTGAATCCTGCGGGGGGCTCCACCGGGAGATCGGAAGTCCACACGTAGATGTTGTGAACCGACACCGGATGGTGCTCCTCGACAAACTCAAGTAAAGCTCTCGATGCTTCGGCCCCGAGGATCGTCCCCCCGAGGCCCGTCAAGATCACCTCGCCCACGAGCACCTGGCCAACACCTTTGCCTGCTTGGGTGGAGATCGCCTTTCCTGCACCTCGAGTCACACTCGCCTTGACCAATTCTTTGATGGGCTCCTTGACCAGCTGAGGGCCCGTGATTTGCAAGAACCATTTCAGAACAGAAAGCTGCACCACGGAGCTTGGCCCGGCTTCTGGCAATAGGTTTTGGCTCCCGAGGAGAAATGCACCCCCAAAAGGAGGCACGACAACCGTCGCGCTTGCCGTAGCGGGGTCGTTCTCAGCCCCGTCCGGAGTCATAGGCAATTCGTGCTCATTGAACGCCTGGTAGGAATCGATGAACCAAATGAGTGCGGTACTTGAAATCAACAAGGTTGAAAGGTCGACGATGCGTTGACTGGAATAGGGAAAGTCGTGATCCCTGACAAAAGTTTGGACGCCACCCCACAGCCGAAGCGCTTCTTGACCAAAAAAATCTGACTTCGGGTGGTCTGGGTGATGCCGAGCAAAAGCGAGAAGGCCCATGATCAGGCCCGCCGTGGCCTCCAGGTGGTAGGATTGCTCTTGTCGGTCCGTTGCGTCGATGTACCGATCTTCGAATCCATCAAAAAAGTAGTGCGCACCGTAGTAGGTTTTACCTCGGAAGGCGATGTCTTTGCCAAAGGCCAGCGCCGTAAACTCCAGACACCGCGCCAAAGCATCGACGTCTTTCTGGTTGGTCAATGCCGCATAGTCCACAGAGAGCGACAGCCAGCTGCAATTATCGATGGCTGTATTGTTCTTGTTTGGAATGAAGTCGAAAACACGTTCCGACGCCTCTGTGCGCTCGCGAAGCTCTCCCCCGGTCACGACGCGGCCCCAGTCCCCTCGCGAAAGAGCAGCCCGAATGTCGGCCTGCTTTTCGGGGTTCGTATCATTTCGAACGAGTGCGCCTTCAAGCTCTTGCCGCCAGCGTCGGTCATCGCGATCCCAAAGAACCCGAAAAATTCCGCGTCTCAGGCCGTCACGCCATTCGGTGAGATGCGCGACATCGTCAAGCCCCAGCAAGGCCGCGTGTTGGAGCGCGTGGTTTAAAACGGCGAGCACATCAAGATTGTGTTCCGTCACGATATTTTCGGCCTGAACTTTCTGCTTCAGCACGCGAACCACATCCTCGGTGAGGTTCTTGGGGGGAAGCACCCGGTTCTCATCGTCCGACCGGAACGTTTCGCCTTCGTAGGTACGCGCAACCTGGACCACCGCTTCGGAGTCGAAGTGGGCGTATCCTATGGCGTCAAGAATGTCGTAGTAATCCCAGCCCTCATCCTCCATCGCCAGGGGGGCTCCGTCTGGGCCTTTGAGCTTCCAGGGGCTTCGGGCTTCCACAAGTCCTTGTGCGGTCCAGCCGGCACTCATCAGGGTGTAGCGACGCCCGTTTTCCGACATGACCACCCGTCGATGCGCTTCGAGCCCATAAAGCGCCTCCCGATAACAGTCTTGGCGGCGGCTCTGCTCTTCGGGCCCAAGCGACTGGAACGCCTCCGACACCAAAAACAAGCCTAGACCGTGCACAACCCACGCCGTCGCCCCCAAAACCAAGCGCGCATCCGCCCACGTGTCTTCGCGCGTGTTCCACGAAAAGGGCCATCCTTGAATCACTGGGGTCTGGGTTTTTGAATCAACGGAACGCACGGCTCGCGCGCATAGGGTCCGGGCCAACGCCTGTGCCCTTGCATCGCCGTCCGGGCTCCCGATTCGGGCATACTGCGCCAGAGCAATGCCCTGAGTATACGCCCAGACCCGTTCATGTTTCGCTAGAAACGACGAGTCCACGGCTTGACCTTCAGTGGCGCGAGCGCCCTCTCGAACGGCTTGGTACTCCACTTGAAAGCCGGTCGGTTGACCTTCAGAAGAAAGAGGCCCCTCCCGCCAAAGTTGATCCCTTAGCCACTTTGCCTTTTCGTAGTTGCCGTCCACCGAAGCGGAGAACTGGAGCCTCGGAGAACCCGAAGCGCCCTCCAACAGAGCCATTCCGTCCGTGATCGGTGTCGTCGATAGCTCCGCAAGTCCTGCGGGCCCCGAAATCTGTAGATTCGACGGATCGGCGAAAAAGGTGGCTGTGCCCTCGATCAGCGGCACGGCAAAATGGGCACCGCCCTCCGTGAAATGCTCTGCCGACTGCGCTTCGGTGCTCGGCTCGGGGATGAGAGAAGTCGCGGAATCAGCCGAAAACACCGAAGATGCTGCGTGAACCTGGACCACGTCGCTGCTATTCACGCGCATGGAGTAGGCATTTTCAGCCGCAACCGAAATTTGTATGGATTCGCCCTCGGTCAAACGTTCTGGGACTTGGAGACTGTATCGAACCACCTCCGAAGACCTAGACGCTCGAGAAGTCACGATGCGGTCTCGGCCTTCTACCTGTTCTATCCACGCAGCGAAGAACAATTCACTTTGGGTCGCCAAAGAAACCCCCCCTTCGAGGCTATCCGACCCTTCCCCGTGGCTTTGCCAGTGGATAGGCTTAACACGCCCCGAACCGAAGCGTGTTGGCCCACGCCACGGCTCGTGAATCCCGTCACGAGACCACCCAACAATAGACCCCCTCTGCCCCAGCCCCGGCTCGTAGTAGAGCGCCCGGATGTCCCCCTTCTTGGAAACCCCCACGGTGGGAACATAGCCCGTGCCTATCGTTTGCGACGTCGACCATGACGCCCCACCATCGACGGAGGACTGATAACGGATGGCATTGTGGCCGCGCCGATTCGGATTGGCAGAAGCGCCATCCTCGTAAACCACCACCAAACCCCAGGGTGCAGCCACCAGCTTCGGGTAGGAGGGCTGGTTGTCACCGGCGCCCGCCCCCACCAAAGCCACGGTGGAGACCCTCCAGGCATTGGGTTCGGCGGCCTGCTGTTTGTCCAATCCGCCCGGTGGGGCGGTTCCGTCCGGTCGTTTTTGGGCGGTTTGGCCATCCTTGAGGCGACGCTGGGCCAGTAGGATTTCGTCAGCCTCGTGCCACGTACCCTCGCGCCACCCCTCAACCCCGGGGATTGCGCCCCCGTCGTAAGCGGCCGCCCAAGCCGGCTGAACAACTGGACGAGGGTCCCAAAGTCGAGTCTGCCGAGCCACAATACTCACCGTGTCGTTTCCAACGTGAAGCGAGGGGTGCAGCACTTGCCTTTCGAACCGGTAGGTCTGGCCTGGATTGGGCTCGATACCGTCCGCCCCCCCTCTTCCCAACGGCTCTTGGTCAAAAACGTTTGCGGGGGCGCCATCCAAGTTTCTGAGGTAATAGGCCTTGTTCGCTTCTCCCCACACCAGATGGTGATTCAAATGGGCGTCATAAGCCATGGCGAGGCCGCGCTTCCAAGCATCGCTTACGCGTACAGTCGTCCTCCGACCAAAAGATTGTCCCCCGTTTTCGCTTTGGACAACAACGACTCGCGCCTGTGTTTTTGCACCCGCTTGAGTCCCGGAATCGCGATAAGCGATCCACGCGATACTCACGCGCGAGCCCCTCGCCGACAACGCGAGATCTCTTGCAGAGTCGACATTGGGAAGCGACCACCCATGCGCGAGGGAAAAGCTTCCCGGTTTTCCGGCCTCGTCGCTTTGGTGGTAACGAATCTCATCGCCTCCACCTCTTCCATGGCCGCGAACCGCATACGCCACATGGGCAAAAACACGATCTGGAAACTGGGACAGCGCAGTCCGGGTCAAACGGCCCGAACCGCGCACGGTCGTAAGAACCGCCGATGGTTCGAACTGCCCGGCCTCGACCAACCCAGCCCTCGCTTGTTCGTCCGAAGCGGCCGCACCAGGGACGGCTCCAGACACGCCGCTCCATTCTGGGTTGTCCCGCGCCGGGTAAAACCCGAAGTACCCTACACCCGGCTTCGGGTCTTCGAAAACACCTACGGGCACATAAGTCGAAAGGCTAGAATCCCACCGAACCAATCGACCGCCCTTCGAATCGGCTTCTCCGGTTTCGAGAAACCGCCACCCAGACTTCCAGATCGATGAGAACGGTTTAAGCGGACTGGGCACTTCCTGAATCTCGTACGCTTGCCCGGTATCGGCATAGACCCAGTACCCGCCCCTAAACAGCTCCCCCTTCGAATAGAGCCCGCCTGGGCTATGACTCGAAGGCCAATCCACGCGACTTGTAGGCGCATTTCCGCGAGAAACCGGCCAAATACGGATGCCTTGGCTGCGCCATGGGGCAGGAATCTCTGCGCCATCAAAGGAGACGGAAACGAGGTTCCAGCCGGGCTCGAGAAAACCCGTAGACCCGTTGCTTTCACCGGCTGTCCATGCAGCCCGAGAAAGCGTAGTCCCCAAAGCCAACGCAGCAAAAACGGTGCTGCGTCGCATCATCACCTCTGCTCTAAAACCGCGTAGTCCCAATGCGACGCGGCGTGTGGCCCTGCGCCCGCATCCTACTTTCGACCTAAAGGACACCAAGAACCCGTACCAGGTACCGCCCCAGAGTCAACCACTATTGCTGTCGACTCCACGCTGGCCGACCATCCCTGCGACAACATTGTGAGTCGCTTGACTATCTATGCCATCGCCACAAAAGCGCACGCCAAAGAGACAAGACCCTCTTGACCATGCGGTCGTCGTATTCGCCAACGGAATGACCAACAACGGTCGAGCTTAGAAAGACACTTTCTTCCGCGCAAGCATCCAGTAGGCCTCGCCGGGCACGAGCCGCTTGGTCCGCGCCAAACGGAGCTTTCGGAAGCTCCAAACCAATCGAACGAAAGCAGAATGGTCTGGATCCAAAAGCTCCTCCAAATCGATGACCTCCTCTTTGCCACCGACAAGGTTCCAGCCGGGTACCAGATCAAGGGTGATGGGCGGACCCCGTCCTTGCATGGTGACGCTTTGCTCGGCTCTCGCGTAGGCCACATAGCCCTTCCCCACCTCTAAACTTGAACCGTCTGTCACCGCCTCGTGCCGCTTCGAGACCGCGTTCCAATGCCAGATGGGGCCGACGATTCCCAACGCGCGTCTCAAAACCTCCGCGGGGCGAGTGTCATAGACCCATACCGAGAAAGAATTCCAGCCGGGGGTCACCGCCAAAGTTTGTCTCGGTCTCGGCACCGGAGAGTCCGGATCACGCGGGTCATGCCCATTCGTAACCTCTTCGCCGTCGGCCAGCCCATCTTTGTCGGTGTCGGCCTGAAGCGGGTCCGTGCCATGAACCAACTCGTTGGCATCGGTCAGTCCGTCCCCATCGCTGTCGAAAACGATCTCAGCGCGATTGTTGTGCGCGGCCAAAGGCGTCGCATAGTCGTCGACGTCGTCCAGATAAAGGAACATCTCCACCGGCGACGCAAAGCTGTCCCCGACCGGGCCCTCTGGGTTGCGTGCTTTCACGGAAACCGAAAGAAACTCATCGGTGATACCGTTTTCGCTAGAAGTGGTGACGGCGACGATAAACCGGTAGTTCTTGCCGGCTTCGAGAAGCAGCTGCCTCTGTACGCCCAAGTCCGGGCTGTTCAATGTGGCGGGGTTCGCCCAGGTGAGACCCCGTTCCCTGACCTCTGGCCACGGTTCGACATCTGTGTTCCACCACATGGTCTGGCTAAAGTACCACCAGGCTGTGGGTGCGATCCCATCATAGCCCGGTGAACCGTCGTCGAATCGGATGTTTTTGAGCTGGGCTTCGGAGCCGTAGCCATGACCCGAAACGTAGAGCGAAATCATGTCCCTGAACGCAAACCCCCGATACGCAAACTTGGGATGAGCCTTGATCTGAAGTCGAAAATAGACCGGATCCGCGACAGACTCGGTCTGGTTTGTCGGCACATTCAGCGGTGGACCAAAGGACTGAAAACGGACAACGTCAGGGTACTGAAACGGGCTATTGGCTTCGAGCCAATCCGGATACTGCCCGTCTTCCGGGAAGATGTTGTCGTAGGTGTGTAAGGCCCAACCGAGAAAATAGGAACGGTCGGTCATGATGGAATCAAGATTGAGCCGATAGTTGACATAGGTATGGTAGTTTTCGTTCGCGAAGCCCTCATCTAAGAGATTGTTGTCCCGAAAACGGGCCTGAAACTCCGTGGAGAACCGAACCCGCGGTGGGGTGAGGCCCAGGCTGGGCATACCATCCAGATACGCGAGTTCGTCCGACATGCCCTCGGTCACGAACCGAACCCGATCCGAATACGTCAAAAAGGAAATTTGCTCGAAACGATCGAAAAAGTGCTGCCACGCTGGTTTTTCGACCAGCTCCTCCGGATTGACGACCGAGGGATAAAGGACCGTTTCAGACGCATGCCCTACTCGATTGCTCCGCATGCTCATGTCCCATTCAAATGGCAGCCGCTCCTTCGAAAAACCGGCGGAACTTCTGATGCCCGTCACCGACTCGATAAATTCGAGATACCAGCGAATCCGATCCGCCTCCGTGGTTGACGTGCAGTCAGGGTCCTCCGGATCCTGGGTCCCCTCGAGCGTCTGAATTTCGAGATCAAAATGAAGCGCATCGAATAAAGTCGCAGGATTGGCCCGGTGGGCACTTTGATACGCCAAAATCTCTTCAATGAGCGTCAGAGCATACTGCCGGTCTTCTTTCTCTGACTCCGTAGTATTGTCGCACAGATCCCATCCGCTCGTGCCACCGACATGGGGCATCAACCAGTCGGCCTTGCCAACCAACGCCTGCACCCGAATGCCCGCCGCGTGCAAACGCGAAAGGACGTGCGACCACATTTCTTGATGAGGTGGCGCCAACAGCGATGGGTCTCGGCCACTTGGATTGCGATACTGAATGGAGATGAACACCGTGTCGATGTGGTTGGTCTGAGAGAAGTCAATCAGGCGGTCCAAGTGAGGCGCATCGTCCCGGGTGTCACTGAGAATGATATCCTTGGCTTCCTGCCAGACCCACATGGCATCACCCGGATAGGTTTCAGATGTTGTGCCCGCATGGCCAATTTCGCTACCGCGCGCCGCGTAAAGAAAAGAAACAACGACAAAGAACCTGACCACCACAGGTACGGCAGCGTGTGGACCTGCCCCGACGCTCGACATAGCCAACCCCCTCTTACACTTGAGCCGCCAGACGACCATATTTGCACCGCCCTTGGCAACCGCGGCCGCCAACGCGAAGGCGCCACGTTCACCTGCGTCTCGAAGAAGGGGACCCAGCGTGCCGACCTAGCGCCTCGCGGAGGACGTGGACCGCGGGGCTGTTTGGCCATTTTTTAGCAAACCTTTTTTCATAGCGCGAAAGCGCAGCATACGACCCCAAACGCGCCACCACATCGATCAGCCCCATCAGAACCTCGCGATCGTGGGGATGATTCTCCAGCGTCGTTTCGAAAACGCCCCTGGCGGCCTTGGGTTGTTGCATATCGCGCAAGGCAGTGCCGTACACAAAGCCGAAACGCGGGTTTTCAGGTGCTTGGGTGGCCGCAAGCTTGAGGGGCTCCAACGCCTTTTCGTACTGCTTGGTTCGAATAAAAAGTAAACCCAAAGCATGGTGAACGCTTGCGTTCTTAGGATCGCGGCCCAACGCGGTCACCAGGGCTTCTTCGGCGGCGCTTTCGTCGTTCTGTAGTCGATGGGCCTCCGCCAAATTGAAGTATGCCGGAATATGATGAGCGTCGACCGCGGTGGCGCGTCTGAATGCCGCTTCGGCCTCATCAAACTTTGCTTGGTCAAGGTAGAACACACCCTCGTTCATAGGGCCATCAACACGGTCGGCCAGGAACGCTTGGGTCGAAAAGAAGTCGCGGATTGCCTGTTCCCAACCTGGTTTGTCTATTTGAGCTTCGGGGCTGGCGGCCAACGTTCGTACCGCCTCGATGCGAATTGCCCGAAGAGGGTCCTTGAGGGCCTTGTGGCCAATGGACCAACGCAGCTTTGGCGGGACGGTTTCGAGGGTGGTCATGGCGGCAAGACGGACCAGAGGGGCTTGACTGCTCGCAGCTTTTTCCAGAATGGGAAGAACAGACGGCGTATTGTAGTTGCGCAGAAGCTTGATGGCTGACGCTCGGACGATCTCGGGCTGTTCGAGATCGGAGACCAAGGTTCCGATCTTCGGGAGAGCCTCGGGGCGACGGGCCCGTGCGGCCGCCAATATTTCTCCATAGTGCTCTGGCCTTCTCGACTTGTTCCACAAACGCAGGAACTGGTCTTTTGCCCAATCGGTGTTGCGGCCGATATGACAGCGATTACAGGCGTTTGGTGCCCCCGTGACGGCAGACAGGTCGGGCCGCGGAACCCGAAAGCTGTGGTCCCGTCTCGGATCTACGACCATGTAGGTTGCAGCCGGCATGTGGCAGTTGACGCACTCTGAGCCGGCGCCCGGTGGATGGTGATGATGCGAGGCAGCATCATAGATTGGAGCGGCGTGGCAGCGAACACATAGAGCGTTCCCCTCCGCTCGAAGCTTCAAGCTATGCGGGTCGTGGCAATCGGCGCAGCGCACACCCTTGCGATGCATCTTGCTCTGGAGAAAAGACCCGTAGACAAAGACTTCTTCGTTTATCTGGCCATCGGCGTGGTACGCAGGATCGTCTAGAAGAGTGGGCATGTGGGTATTCAGAAGTGAATCGCCCGGCTCCGCATTCTCAAAAATGGCTTGACGCCGAGAGTGGCAACGGACGCAGGCGTCGACTTGTTTTGTGGAACGCGTCGAAAAGGTGGGGACCGCGTTTTTTTGTTTGGGTTCGATACGCCACTGTGACGACTCCGTTTGCCTGAAGCGAACAACGAGGCCAAAAGCCTCTTCTTCTGCACCCGTCAGCTGAACCGACTTGTCGGCCCAAAGAACGTGCCTCGAGGCTGGGCCATGACACGCTTCACAGCCCACATCAATAACCTCCCACGTGGTCTTGTAGGTCACCGTCTTGGCATCAAAGTTCTTTTTCACGCCTGTCGAATGACATTCTGAGCACATGTAGTTCCAGTTCTGATTGAAACCGGTCCAGTGCAATGGGTCTTGATGGTCGACTTTCTCGCCAGCGTAAAGGTGAAACCACCTCTGACCGCCCTGCTCCCGGGTCCGAGCGTCCCAGGCAATACTGAGTGCTTGGATATGTCCACCCCTAAGTTCGATCAAGTACTGTTGCAGCGGAGTCACGCCAAAGGTGAAAGCGATTTTGTACTCCTTCAATTCGCCTTCCGGACCGTCCGTCTTCACGAAGAAATCGTCGCCACGGCGTGAAAACACAGATTCTATGCCATTGTATGAAAAACGAGCGTTGTTAAAATCTCCGAGTACCGTGGCAGGACTGGCGATATCCATTGCCCGGTCGTGGTGAGAGTCCTTCCAAGCTCCGAAGGCCTCTTCATGACAGGACGCGCAACGCCCGCTCCCCACATAGTGGGGAGCCTCTCGCCGTCTTTGTGTGGTGGTGGGCGTTTTCGCCGGGTCTCTGACCAGGCCCTCGTTGGCAGCGCTTTTCGGATTGGTCCGAGCGCCGCCCTGGCTCAGCATCAAGCCAAACCCAACGGCGGCGCCAACACCCACACCGGTACACACCAGTATCCAGGCCAAACGCATGGGCTCGGAGTCTACCACAGAGCCTGGCTACAAGTTCGCAGACCAGTTTTTGAAGCTTGCCTTCATCCGACTCACCCGAGCCGGACGGCTCCCGGAGAGGTCGATTTGCTCGCCGGGATCATCTCGAAGGTTGAACAGCTTGGTTCCCTCGCAGTTCCGAAGCAACTTCCAGTCGCCTTCACGTACCGCCCATTCTTCTTCGGTGCATGAGGCAAAATACCCGCCGGCCTTTTGATGCCAGAACAGGTTTCGTTTCCCGAGCTGGTGTCTTTTTCCACGAAGCATGGGAAGAAGGTTCGCGCCATCTCGACCAGCGGGCTGCTGACCTTGCACCGATGCAACCATGGTGGGGAAGATGTCCAGTGTAGTCACGGGCGTCTCAACAACCTGGTTGGGCGCGATGCCTCCAGCCGGCCAGCTCACGAGGAAGGGTACCCGAATACCGCCCTCGCTCAGAGAAAACTTGAATCCATTGAGTGGCCCATTGTTTGCGCAGTTGAATTTACCGCCCCCGTTGTCGGAGGTGAGGATGACCATCGTATTTCGGTATACGCCGTTTCTGCGCAACGCGTCGATGATTTGCCCCACTGAATCATCAAGGGCATCCAGCACGGACAAGAGTCGTTGGCGAGCGTGGCTGTCGGTTTTGCGGTTTCGATGCCATGCCTGCGAATACTTGGTATAACTGGTCTCATTGGGATCCCAGTCGGGATACTCGAGGTCACGCGTAATGCCGTAGCGCCTCTTGTATGGGGTGGGGGCTTTGGTGATGGGCGTGTGGACCGCGTTAAAGGCGACCTGCAGAAAATAGGGATCCTTGCCCTGTGCATCAATGAAGTCCGCCGCCTCGTCGGCAAAGACCTTGGTGATGTATCCGGTAACGCCGGCTGGGCCCGAGTTGTTTCGTATCAGAGGCTTCACGATGGAGGCGCTGCTTGAGCTTTGTCCCGGCGCGATCTTCTCATAGTCGTGGGAGTGCCCGAAGAAACCGAAAAACTCATCAAATCCATACACTCTGGGATTCCCGCGAGCCGCCGCGGCATCATGAACCTTGCCAATGTAGCCGGTTCGATGCCCCGCGCCCTTCATGAACCTTCCGAGGGTTGGCTCACCCGGCACGGTGGGCTTGACGCCATACCAGTAAACACCGAAATCTTGCTGATATCGTCCGGTTTGAATACCCGTTCGGGAAGCGTTGCAGATGGCCGCCGTGGCGTAACCATTCGTGAATCGGGCACCTCGCGCGGCCAATGCATCCATATTCGGCGTGTTGATAAAACGTTGCCCCGTGCTGCCACATTCGTTCTTGGACGGGAACCTTTGACCCTGGCGATAGGCCCCCATTTCTCCGTAGCCAAGGTCATCGGCCACAATGAGAACCACGTTGGGAGGCGTGGAGGGGTCTTCTGGTCCAGTCTCGCCTTTTTTGTTGGCAGTCGTGTACTTAAAATCCTTGAAGTTCCATCCGTTACGCTGTCGGAACCAAAGACGGGCTTTCAAGGGGCCACCGTGGGTAGGAAGGCCACGAACGAGAATGGAGCGTTTGCTGGTTTCCTCGGTCCAGCCGGTTCGAAATACATAGTTGGCGGCACTCAGATTCAGGTCCCACTCAAACACTTCTTCGCCATTTTCGTCCCACCGAAAGGTGACGTCGGTTCCTTTGAGGACCGAACCGACCGAGGGCGCCCTCATTGTGGGGCCGGTGGTAACACCAGTCATATTCAGCGCATCGAGGCGGGTGGTATCTTCACTGACACCACCGCACCCGAAAGCTCCGATCAATAGCGCTGCGACCGCGGAGGCGCAAAGGTTTCGCGACCATGAATTGGTTGAAAACTCTGACATTATGGGTCTCCTGATTAAGAAAAACATGATGAGGAACAACAGACATGCCGACACGACATGCTAAAGGCCTAAGCAGAAAGCGGGCCAAAACCTGGCGACCATGCCTACAGCCCAAGCAAGACCGCGCGTGTCATCTACGCGGGACGGCTAACTGTCCCGCGGCGAAGACAGCGGAGCTTGGATTTCTCCGGAAGAGCTATTGATAGATGCGGCAGCGGGGTGTCCGGTCCTCAAAAAACCGCTGAAGGTCCAGTGACCCCGACTTGGCCTGAATCATGCCGCTGCTCAGTGTTTTGCGTAGATATTTTTTTGATTCGAGCAACAGTGGCTTGTTGCTCCCGCTTGGCTCAAGGAGGATCAAAAGTGGCCACCCTGCGAGGTATCCGGGCAGCCACCCTTTAAAGTATCCAATTTAAAGCTATTCTTCGTCCGCCCAGACGAAACAGAATGGACACCTTCGAGGCCGCATGTCTCGAGTCATGATTCGCACACGAATATTCATGCCGTCCACTTGGTTGCTCTCGTGCTTCAAATACCGAATTTCAAGCGAAAACGGATTCTCGCTGATGTCCTCCGCATCGGATCGCGTGATGCCAATGGCGCCAAAACTGACTGGATTTCGGTAGTCGTGGGTTCTAAAAGATAAGCTACCTGCGTTGTAACGGTTCGGAAACTCCGGATGCGGCTCTCCCTTCAGGTGAGCGCTGGTCGGATTCCCTCTTTCGCCTTCAACCAGAATAACCATCTCTTTGCCTTCTTGGTTGCGAACCTTCCCTGGGAAGCTGGCGATCCAATACTGGGAATCGGTCAGAGATTGCCCAAGGGTCAGCGTTTCGTCCAGCTGGGTCACAAACCCATTCACCTCCAGGTTTTGGACTTGCTCGTCAAGAACCGAGTAGTAGCGATCTACAACATTTCGACGGCTCCAATCAGAATATCCAGATTCCACGGTCCCCATGCTTTGAAGAACCGGCGGAAACCATAAACGCTCGTCAAACTGACCCATTGAAAGATAACCAACAACTTCCGAAGAGTGTACATCGTCATTCGCTTTCTCCTCTTGTAGCCGCATGTCGAAACCGCTTGGGGTGATGTTTTGTTGGCGGGTCACGACCGCATCACGATCCGCAAAGCTTTGGACCTGGCTGATGACCACCGGAACACCTGAAAAGGCCTTGGGGAAGGCGGTGTTTTTCCACCCCGTTTGCCCCTCGGTTGTGGTTGCGCTCTGGGTTGTGCCCACGGCGATTCCGCTGGTGTCAGATAGGGCGTGGTGCCCTTTTTCTAAGACCAAATAACTGAGCGTTTCTCCGGTGTGAGAACCGTTCAAGTAGTCCCATTCTTCAATCATAAACTCAAACGAGGTCGGTGCAACGTTTCGCAGCCTGACGTGGGCAGGCTCGCCGCCCCGAACGGTGCTGAGATTCATAAAAACCACTGGATCCCGATAGGACCTCTGGTAATCAACACGATACCAATCGTCCTCTACGCCCCATGCGTGGTCCGCCTGAAGCCGGCCCGCCTCTCCGATTGCCCTCCCGTTGCGATCAAGAACACCCCCAACTGGAAGCGCAATATAACCCACTTCCTCAGGGAGGTGATCCACACTGGTCCCGTCTGAACTTTCTTCTTCGACCTTCAGAAGCATTCCGGCGGTAGAAGTCTCGCTCATTCGAACCGCTGCTGGGTCTTCGTCGTTTGCAGACTGCATCGCAGCAAGCACGACCGGCACCTCCTCAAAGGACACCGGGAATGTCTCTTGCACCCACGTATGGTCGACGCCTTGGCCGACGGTCTTGGCGGCGGTAGAGCCCGAAGACCTTTTCGTAACCTGGATATCATCCATATAGAGCTCGACCGTTTCGCTACCGCCCTCGTCAGTCAAAACCAGGTAAAAACTAGAAGCACGATGGAGATCCAGACTCAGGTTGGGCTCAAGCGAAATCCGATCCTGATGGGTTTTGTGGAACAAAGCCGGGTCAAGCTCTACACGATACTCTTGATAGTCTTCAGTAAGTAAAAAACGACCTTCATACCCCCAAACCTCGCCGTCAATATCGCGAAACGCGGGCATGACCGCGACCTTGCCCTTGGCGACCCGGGCCCAAAAACGAAAGTGATCGAATTGGCTCAGATCTGCTTCATCCAAATTGGGAACGTGTATAACCGCCTGTCTTGCGATGTCTTGAGCCCGAAACCACAACGAGCCTTCTCCACGAAATGGATCGCTGATGGAATACGACGAAACCTCGCGCGTATTCTCGCCGAATGCGCTGACGGAAGGTCTGAGCGGATCTTCGAAGTCTCGTAATACCACGCGGTCTATGCCGCCCGCGATGTATTCTCTCACTTCGGTCGTGGCGGTTCTTTGGGTCTTTTGGTTTTCTTGAGGTACGCCGCATGAAACAGCAAGCGGAACCGACAAACACCAGCTCAGGCGTCTTGCAAAAAATGATTGAAGCACGCGAGCAGAGTCCATGAAATTGCGGCCGTTGTCTTTATTACTCATGGCATCATGCTGACACACACATCAGATCACACGCAAACACAGATTGACACACCAACCTACCATCTGCGTCAACATCAGCGTTCCAACAATAAAGTCACCGAGTTCCATTCAAGCGTTTTTTCGATCGTCCCCTGTGTCCCAAATCTGGGACATTGGGGACGACCCAACCCCAAGCGAGTCGCCACGACGCGAAGAAGCAAGAAACGAAAAAGAATCCATGCCCGCCGCACTCAACCCCTCATTCAAGCCTGACCCGCCGTGTAGGCTTCACGACTGTACCGGCAAAACTCAGTCTTTCGTGGGCGAACTTTGGCTGCCTGATGGCGTTTCCTTGGCGACCGTAGATGTTTCGATGGCTTTGAGTTTCTCGAGGATTTCGTCTTCCATCAGGTGGCCAACGCCCGACGATTGCAGAGGTGCAACCGCCACGGGCTCCCAAGGAATTGTGGGCCACCATGCCCTGACTCCCCCTGCGGTCGCAGGCTCAACGCTCTCGCCGGGATGCGGCATCACGACCTTCACGCCCGCCGCTTTCGCGGCCGCCAAGATGCGCTCTATAGGCTCCGTCCATCCGTGCAGCGCCAAGTCAAAAAGCCCCCAGTGTACGGGGAGCAACACCCGCCCTCGAACGAGTTGATGAGCGCGCACGGCTTGCTCGGGGCCTAGGTGAACGTCGGCCCAAAGCGTATTGTACGCACCAGATTCCATGAGCGTGAGGTCAAAGGGCCCCAACTTTTCGCCAATATCCAAAAACGCGTCATGCATGGCGGTGTCGCCACTGTAGAAGACACGGTGCTTTTGACCGCGGAGCGCCCAACCTGCCCACAGGGTCGCGTTTTGATCGGTCAAAATCACCGATCGGCCCGAGAAGTGACGTGCGGGCGTACACGTGAGGACGAGATCCTTCACCGCGATTTCCTCCCACCAGTCGAGCTCAACGATGCGCTCCTTGGCAAGGCCCCAATGTTCGAGGTGTGCCCCAATACCGAGCGGGACAACCCACGTCACGTTCATCTCACGCATCCGGAGCACGGTGGGGTAGTCGAGGTGATCGTAGTGGTCATGCGAGATAATCACCGCATCAAGGTCGGGAAGCTGCTCGAGCGGGAGCGGAGGAGAAAAGAAGCGCTCAGGGCCCAGCCACGAGAATGGCGATGCACGCTCGCCCCAAACCGGATCAATCAATACCCGCCTCCCATCGATCTCGATCAGCACCGTGGAGTGCCCAAGCCAAGTGACGCGCAGCCCCGAGATGGGGAGGGTTTTGAAAAATGGCTTCGTCGGTTTCGTGATGGGAAAGGGCCTCTGTGGCACCCGGTGTTCGGAGCCCCCAAAAAACCACTGACCTAAGAGCTCCAGCATGGGGCCATCGACCTGTTGAAGCCGGTTGCCAAACCCGGCGCCTTTCCACTGAGGTGATTCCGTGATGCGTTTTTGCCGCTCGCCGGCGGCCCTGGCACCGGGAGCGTCGCCCGCGCTGATGAGCACGCCCATGACGACCACTCCGGCTACGAGGGCCAACGCGGCAATGATCTTGACGAAACCTCGGCTCACTTGCACCGCATCCGAACGAACCACTCTGGTTGCCGTGAGCCGAGATCCACGAATGGGCCGAATTCATTTCGGACCGGGCCCATAGGGCCGAATGGGACCCGCGGCCATACCGACATGGCCATCGCAGGACCGATTCTTTCGCTGGAGGCAGCATCCCCAAGCATGCGGCAACTCGGCATGGCGAAAGCAAACTGCTCGGAGTGTCGCCGCTATCTCGCGGAGTACAAAAATGCCGTTGCCCTCGGCAAGAAAACGTTTGCTCACTCCGACGAGCAAGTTCCAGACGAGGTTCCCGAGGATCTCATCAAAGCGATCGTCGCCGCGACGGGTAAACCGGACCCCTAAGTCGGTCAAGCGGAGCCCCTCATGCTTGTTGTGCGGCTCAACCCAAGCAGTCAAAAATGTCGCCCAACCGTGCTTCACTTTGGGCCTGCAGGGTCACTAGGCTCGATATGAAGCTCACCACCTACAACCGATAGCTTGAGCAAAGTGGCCCAGCGGGGAATATCAGGATTGACAAGCCGACGAGCAAGGGGAACCGTCAGCACGGACTCAACAGCGCGCTTCATGGGTCGGGCCCCATACCGGGCGTCGTATCCAACGCGCAGAACCTCGTCGACCACAGACTGATCGTACCGAGCGCGCAGGCCACGTCGCTCGAGACCTTCACGACCGATCGCTGCATCCAAGAGACGACGGGCAATCCGGGCAACATTCTCGCGAGAAAGAGATGAGAAGGGCACAACATGGTCGATGCGATTCACAAACTCCGGCCGAAAAAATCGCTCAGCGGCTTCAATATAATGACCGCTAAACACGCGCTTCGCCTCCCCAAACCCGATCGGCTCCTTGTCGGCAGAACCCAAGTTTGAGGTCATAATCACGATGGTATGCGTGAACCGCACCGTTCTCCCCGTCCCGTCGGTGAGACGCCCTTCTCCCAGAATTTGCAGAAGCGTGTCGTAAACGCTTGGATCCGCTTTTTCGACCTCATCAAAGAGCAAAACGCGAAAGGGCTGCTCCCGCACTGGCTTGGTGAGGGCGCCCTCCCCGTTTGGCCCGTCCACAAAGCAGAGCGAGCTTCCTGGATGGCCGAACTCGCTCATATCGAAACGCACCAGCCGCTTCCTTTCACCAAACAGGTACTCAGCGAGCGCCAATGCGCACTCAGTTTTGCCCACCCCCGTCTGGCCCATGAACAAAAACGAACCCAAGGGCTTGGCCGGGTCGTTGAGGCCAGCTTTGAGCAGCATGATGACGTTGCTGAGCAAATCAGTCGCCGAATCCTGACCGACTACTCGGTCGCGGAAGAATCGACGAATTTGATCGACATCAAGAAGGGCCCTTGGGTCGACCAAGGACACTGGAAAGCCACTCATCCTGGCAAAAGCATGCACCGCGGCCTTCTGATCAAGCGCTGAGTCAGGGTCGCACAGACCCACCATTCGTTCCAAAACCGCAAGCCCCGAACCCGGAAGAGAGTCTGCGTCCCCGAATCGAGCCACCACATCCAAAGCCGCGGCAATGGCATCGTCTCCCCAGGTCACGCCGCGAAACTTGGTCAACCTTTGCGCCGACCGCTCCATCACGTCGAGCGTTCGAGAGATTTCGAGCGAGGGCACGCGCAACCGCTGAAGCACCTGAACAAAGGGGGCATTCATGCGTTCAGCCCTAGCAAGCGCATCGGGCGTGGCTTCGACGATCAGAGACAGCTCACCCGACCGAAGATAGGGAAGTATGAAACTCGCGACGTCCAGTCCCGCTTGCTTAGAGCTCACGCCCGACTGAAGGAGCTCCAAAAGACCATCTGCGTACCAGATAGATCGGCGACGCATGATCTGTTCAACCACAAAACTGCAGCGCTCTTGCCATTCACCGACGTAACGAGCGCCCGCAATAATGCGGGATCCCGGTATATGCCACACCTCTGTTTCCGCCAACGTCCGGCCCTCGTGAATCCGATGGGCCAGCTCATGGACCAAAACCGTCTTACCTACGCCGGAGGAGCCAACCAAAAGAACGCTCGGATTGGCCCGAGACCGCAACACACCCTGTAATTCATCCATCAATGGATCGCGAAAGAGGGCACGCCCCACGCGATCGTTTTGCGCCTCCCCCACCAGTTCTACGCCAAGGCCATCCAAAGGATGCGTCTTCCGGATAACCTCGTCGACATCACGAAAGATCCGCGCCTTCTTCGGCTGGCGCGAGAAGACGACCTCAACCTCGTCGAGACGCTCTGACTTTTCGTACTGATACGCGAGCAGTTCGGTCACCTCTTTGAGATGGAATGCGCCCCGAATAGATTCCTCTACCCAGGGGATGATGTTTTCCTCGCCCCGGATGGTAAACTTCGTTTCGATGCGCGGGATACGCACCTCGTAAAGCTGGGTATGGGCGCTCATCTTTCGGTAGAGCGCACTCAACCGCAACGGTACGGTCATCAGGCGTTGATGCTGAACCGCCTTCACCTCGACGGTGACGGACTTTCGAACCAGAGCGTCGAAATGCGTCTCCCCTCGGATCAGCAAGTCGCCGTTACTGAGATCCGTTTTGAGCGCTTGGGCGATTTCATCGCGGAGCTCAGACGGAAACGGACCATGCGCCGCATAATTTGGGAGCGCGAGTACCTTCGCGGTAAACCACCCGCTCTGATGCTGCCGCACATAGAGGGTGAAGCGTCGCTTCAAGACAACCTCCGCATCGTGTCGTTAAAAATTCGCCGCGTGGAAGCCCGATGGAACGTTTTGGGCGCCAAGATATCAACCTCCACAGCGGTGCCGGGATCTCGGGCTCGGCCATTGTCATAAGCCCGGACCAAGTCCATCGCACCGTGTGGCGGCCGCGCATCACCCATCCGGCGGGCCTTCCGATAGGACAGCAGCGCCCGTTCCACGGCACGTAAGCGTTCCATCGGGTCAGACCCATCGTACACATCCCGAACTCGAATCAGTTCGGTCACCCGGTCCGGACCGTTTTCGCGAGTGTTGACGTGATACCCGAGCTCGGGTGCAACAAGCTCTCGTATTCCGGGGCCTTCGAGCAAGACCGCACAGAGGATCCCCTCATCTATGCCCCGGCGCACCGAATCATGTTCTTGGGCCCCCCAGTGGTTATCAACCTCTATTCGCTCGTTACGTTTGATGAAAAGCGTGGCCGTCGCTAGACGCTGTACGGTCTCTCTATCGCTATGTTCAAAAGCCCTGGCCATACACAAACCAAGGGCGGCGGCAAAAGCCCTCGACTCCGTATCAGAGCCTGCGGCCTCAAACGACAACAACACGCGCTGGGTGTCTCCGGAAGACAGATGTGCCGCCAAAAAGGCAAGCGTCGCAAGATCCAATTCGAGCATCTCCATCCGAGCCCGAACACCTTCCGAAAACGGTGTTCGCACCCCACGAATGGGACGGGCGACGACGGTGGCGAACGGACGGGTGTGCTGGGGTTCGTAGTTTCGGAGCCATTTAGGCTGACGATCCTCGGTGCGATATCCTTCCTCGAATTGCGGCACCGTAAGGTACTCATCTTCGAGGTCGACGAGGCACTTTCGGAGCCATTCAACCTGAGCAAACCAGTCAGCTAAACTCGTTAGGCGATCGGTACGAGGATCATGCGAATACGCATCAACGGCCTGAAGCAAACGCGACTGCTCAAGCCGAAGTGCCACCGCATCGTCCCCCTCTTCCATGGCATTGAGCGCATCCACCAGGCGCCGATGGCGACGCTCCATGTGCTTCCAGCCCAAAAGCGGCTCCAGTCCTTCGCCAGGCGCAACTTTCTTTGGTCTCGGTGAGGTCAACGCCATCTCAATAGTGCCCCCACGAGGAAAGAGCTCCGCCAGTGTAAGCTCGTGGGTATGGTGGCGGACAAGATGCCCGGCGAGCGGCACGGCAAGCCGCTGCTCAAGGACTCGTTTCACCGAACGCGCACCATATTTCGGATCAAAGCCCTCGTCGACAAGGACCTCGACCAGTTCTGGGTCGATATCCACCACAATGGCGCTTCGCTTCAGCCCCCGGCGACCCAGCATCTTTTCGAGGAGTTGCTTGACCAGGGGTACGATTGCGCTTCGTCCCAGGGATTCAAAGGGAACAACGCGATCGATTCGATTAAAAAACTCTGGTCGAAAGTACTGCTCGGCCGCTCTTTGATAGTGTAGCTTGAGGGATTCACTTGACTTTGTTTCGAATCCCAAACGCTTCTGGGCATCTCGTACGCCAAGATTCGATGTCATGATGATGATGGTGTTGGTGAAACTCACCGTTTGGCCCGCCGCGTTCGTGAGACGCCCCTCTCCCAAGACCTGAAGCAACGCATCAAAGACCGCTGGGTGCGCTTTTTCTATTTCGTCCAGCAACACCACAGAAAACGGCTGCTGATGAACTCGGCGAGTCAGCTCTCCGTCGGGCTGCACCCGATCTCCAAAAAGCCGAGCCACGGTGTAGGGCGCCATAAACTCGCTCATATCGAAGCGCAACATGCGCTCGGCCGAGCCGAACAAGAACTCAGCAATCGCTTTTGCGGTTTCTGTTTTGCCCACCCCCGTGGGACCCACAAAGAGAAAAGTCGACAGGGGCCGACTCGGGTCGTTGAGTCCTTGTTCCATGAGGTTCACCACATCCGCTGCGGCCTCGACGGCCTCCGGCTGCTGAATGATTCGCCTCTCGAAAAAAGACTGTACCTCCCGATGAGGACGTGCCTCCTCTTGCCACAGAACAAACCCCGGCAGGCCCGTTTGACGACCAAAACACATCGTAACGCGCTTGCGATCGATCTTACGCCTACCGAGTTCGTCACGTTCGCCCTCTTCGTGATTGGAGAGAACCCGGTTGGCAAGGTCAACTGATTTCCCGGGGTTGACCGCGGATCCCTCGAAACGCCGCGTGAGCCCAAGAATCGACTCCAGCGCATCGGGGGTCATAGTCACCTCTTCTTCTTTCGCGCGAGCACGGAGTGCATGCGTGAGACAGAGGAGTGTCTGTCGTTCGTCCATCGGCAAAACATTCATGATGGAGAACCGGGCCAAAAAGGCAGGCGCCTCTTCCCGAAGCACGATGAGTCGCTCCGGAGTGCACTCGCCCACGATGCGCAACTCGCGGCGGGTGACGTGTGGTTCCAAGTACCCCGCAACATTCGTATCGCCATGTGCGGACCGGCCGGCAAACACCAGCCCAGGTAGGTCCTCTACGAAAAGAACATCCTGTCGGGCAGAAAGTTCAAACACCATCTGCTGAACTCTTCGTTCCCATTGCCCCACCACGCTCATGCCCGAAATGATGCGGTTTCCATCGACTTGCCACACGTCGCGGCGCTCTTGCATCGAGAGCGCATCCCGATTCAGTCGGCGTACAACCTCATAAAAGATAGTGGTCTTTCCCACGCCGGAAGGCCCCACCAGAAGCACCGCAGCCCCCTCCCGACAGACCTGCTCATGAACGGCCTCTACGATCTCGTCCCGCAAAAACGCCCTGGGTAGCCGGCCATCGAGCACCCGGTGGGTCAGGTTCAGCCCAACCGTTTTCAGCTCACGAGGATGGACCAGCTCGCGTTTCTTCTTTTTTCGCTCGGTCTCTTGTTTGCCTTTCGATTTTTTCTTCCGACCCCGGATTTTTGGCTGGCTCGGGAGGATGGTCGGAAGCTCAGCCTCGAAGCTAAGAATATGAAGAAAGTCGTCGTACCGACAAGCATACCGATCCAAATCGGCCTCGCTATATTCTTTGCTTTTGCTTTCAACAAAGGCAAAGAGCGCTTGCTCCAAAGAGACGAGGTGTTTCAACGCAAAACTCTCGATGCCAAGCCGCGGAGCGCAGGCAACGTAGAAGTCATCTTCTTTCCAGCGGGTGACCACAACCGGTATTCGCCCCTTCCAGACACGCCGGTCTCTTTTGTCGCCCCTTTCAACCCGAAGACGAACTTTTCGGAGCTCTACGTAGGGGTTAAATTCAAACCTCGGTATGGTCTTCGCTTGTGCCTTGGGGATGGTTTCCATCAGATGCAAAGTCAGATCATCAAGGAGCGTAGCCAGACTTGTCCCGAAAAACCGAGGTGTTTTGACACCTGGAATCAGTACCTCATAGCGCTCCCGTTCATCGACCGACACCATCACCGGCAGCGTAAATTCGGTCATTTCTCACTCCAGCGCTTGGCCCACTTAACCCCTTGCTCCCCGAATACGGCAACGTACATGTTCGCCCGCATCAGTTTCGCGTAAGCCCTAGACAGTCGGGTTTCATCCGCCACATGCAGGCCAAGCCCGTGATCCACCACAACCCCTTTGGAGACAAGCCGAGATCGACGCCGAAGCTCAGGCCAGTGGACGTCTCTTGGATGCGGGATCAGATTTGGATGGGTGATGGGGTTGTCAGTCACCGCAATGTTGACGATGGCACGCTGGGCATAAGCCGACTCCATATGCTGACCGCCCTCGAATGCAAGCCGGGCGCGTGCATACGGGCCCGAAATCTGCAACACGTAACAGACGCGCCCCTCATCCGTGAGACCTTTCAGAACGGCCCTGACGAACCGATCCTCGGCCCCGTACCTCAAGTGGGCCTCCCTGGCCTCGAGGTCAACGGGAACGAGGCGCTCGGGCACCGGGTGCCACTTCCAGCGCACGCGTTTTGTGCCGCGCCTCTGACCTTTCACCGGTTCCGTTTCATCACTGAGCTGTTCACCTCTGAAGGCATCGATGGTCCATCCGTTCTGAACCGCCAGCTGAACATAAACCGCCATAAACCCCTTAAAAAAGGACCGGGATTCAGCCCGCGACGACAGGTAAAGCACACAGGAATCAGGCTTCGCGAATCGCAGCGAAAACAGAGCGAGCTCTGCTTTTTTGAGTTTCTCTCGCGCGGCGCAAAGTTCGCTTTCGACGATCGCGCGGGGCTGAGGATCACGCTCGTAGTATGCTTCAATGGCGACGTCGTGGATGTCCCCCAGCTCGGCCTCCAACTCAAGGAAGGCATCCCGAATTTTGAGCTTTCGCTGCATGCCAAGTGTTCGCTCTTCAGCGCGATCGCGATCATCCCAAAACTGGCGGCTTCGGGTGAGCTGCTCGAGGAGACGAAGCTCATTGTCGAGTTCGCGGTAGGCTCGGGACTTCATCCAACGCCCAAGACGAAAGTGTGTTTCGTCCACGCTCACCAAAGACTCACTCAGTTCCTTTTTCACCCGCCCTGCGGCGGCGGCGACATCTTTGCGCGCACTTTTCTCAAAGGCCAAGCCGCCGCCACCAACAACCACCCGAAGATCTTTGTCGTGCTTGTGCTGTGAAAGGTGGCGCGCCAGCGGAATCGTCAGCGAACGTTCGAGAACGCGCTTGAGCGGTCGAGCGCCGTATCGAACGTCGACGCCGCGTTCGGCGAGCCAATTTTTCACACCGTCTTCGATTTCGATGGAAAAGCCTCTTTGCTTCAGCCCCTCTCGCCGGAGGAGTTTGGCGAGCTCGCGCTCGGTGATGCGCTCAATGGCCTCACCGGGGAGTGGAAGAAACGAGACCACGTGATCCAACCGGTTGAACATCTCGGGCCTAAAAAAGCGCTCGGCCTCTTTGACGAAGTGCTCGTGATAAGTGACCGCCGTTGGTCCCGACTGGATACCCATCGACCGCTTGAAAGTATCAACCCCAAGATTCGAGGTCAGTATCAGCACGGCGTTCTTGAAATCCGCCACGCGACCCGACTCGTCGGTCAAGCGGGCTTCACCCAAAACTTGAAGAAGCACATCGAAGATCGATGGATCTGCTTTTTCTATTTCATCCAGGAGGACCACGGAAAATGGTCGCTTGCGGATAGACTCCACCAGTTTGCCCTCCTGCGCGCGGTCCCCCAAGAAACGATGAATGGCATCGGCACCGACGTATTCAGACATGTCGAAGCGAAGCAGTCGATCTTCGGACCCAAACAACAGATCGGCCAGACTCTTTGCCGTTTCAGTTTTTCCAACCCCCGTAGGACCCACGAACAAAAAAGCACCAAGAGGACGCGAGACATCCGACAGGCCAGACTTAATAATGGCCACCAAGTCGGCCATTCGTCGAACCGCATCATCTTGCCCGACCAGACGCTTCTTGAGGACGTGAGCGACCTCCTCTGGGCGAAGAGGGAGCTCATCTCGAATCAAGACTTCGGGGAGGCCCGTTTCCTGCGAAAAGTGAGAAACGATGTCGGTTCGACCTACCCTCGGTCGTCCCGAAGCGAGCGCGCCTTCGACCGCTCTTCGCAAAAAATCGACACAAGCTCCGATGTGGCTGCCTTCAGCGTAACGTCGGCAGAGCTCGCGAATGCAGTCTAGGGCGTCCTTTTCGGCGTCCACCCCCTCCTTGTTTCGGAGGTTTTCCGCCGCACCCTCTAAGATCCGTCGCGCGTCTTCTCCTCCTGGCTCGGAAAGTCGATAGGCACTGAAAAGCCGTGCAAAACCCGCATCGCGAAGGCGCAGCTGAGCCCAATCGCGTTCGGAGCACTCCCCCACCACCGTCACACGCCGACCCGCCAGGAAGGGTTTGAGAAGCTGCGAAACGTTCTGATCGGACCCCACGTGCTTTCCGGCATCAAGCAGAGGAAGGAGGCTGCCGATATACCAGATGGCCTCCGCCTGAATACACTCATCGATGATATCAAAGGTCTGTCGTTGCCAGTCGCCGAACATGCCCTCGCCCGCGATAAGGTGGCTGGCCGAAGCATACCAGACCGGCCGACGACCCAAGGACGCCAAAGCTTGGGGTGTTTGCAATCGATAGACCAGTTCGTTGAGGACCGTCGTCTTACCCACCCCACTCGGGCCAACAAGCACGATGCACTTCTCTTTGGCGCCCGTAAGTAGCCGAAGCAAATCCTCAACCACAGAGTCTCGGCCGATGGCCCGATCCAGATCTTGCTCTTCGGCGAGGCGACTTAAAGGCACGGCAACGGCCTCAAGCGTGGGTGTAGGCACTTTTTTGGGCGCACCTCGTTCGGCCTCTTCTTCCGCTTCTTGACGGCGACGCTCGTCTGCCTCCGCCTGAAGCGGGAGCACTGCCAGGTTTCGGTTGCTCCCTGTAAACGCCGACAACTTGGGCGGTTTGGTGTGCACCGAAAAACGCTCGACGCGCTCTTCACGCTCAAATCGCACCGCAAGTCGGTCAGCATCGCTGAGGGTCTCTACGTGCTCTTTGATAAGCTCCCTTACGGCCGCCTGCCAGTCAACGGTCTTGACTGGCATGAAGTGGTGGAGATCAAAAACAGGGACCCAGAGGGTTCGCCACGCACGACTTTCCGCGGTGAGAATGGACACCACACCAGGCATGAGCTTCCGCTCGCCGTCGAATACCGGAACCAAGGTATCCATCTTGAGACTCTCAAGGCGGAAGGACTCGGCCGCCGAAAAAGTGCTTTGGAGCCTGGGATGGGTCCGCTCGACACGATCGCCAATGAAAAGCTCCAAGTCTTCGCGGGCCTGCTCGAGCGTTCTCGAATGGACCATCGTATCCTGCTCACCCACAAGTTGTACGGTCACAAATCCCGTCCGGTGCGTACGAACGAAAACCTGCAGCTCCAGATCCATGAGCGGCGTAAATAACGCTACCCGCGCCTCCGATCAAGCGCTCCAACAGGATGCGGAATCGGGCAAAAAACAATCGCTCTTTGGCCAACAAAACTTGATACCAAGTCCAAGATGAGGAACCAGGGCAGCCCACTTCGCCGGTGGTCGATAGGCCATGCTCTTGGGGAGGTCACCGCTCTCGAAGTCCATATCGAGGCCCCCGAGTCGCGATGATCCTGAAAAGACTCGGCAATGCAGTTCCCAAAACCGGAAATCCCCCGCCCCTCAATCGATCAGATTCTTGTGTAACCAAATCTCAAGACGTGCATCCCGGAACCGGGCGTAGACAATGAGCATCCACGCTGCTAGGCGGTTGAATATGAGCCCCATTGAAACGCACAAAAGAAAAGTGGCGACCTTGAGCGAACTGCAGGACCGATCGCCGAAATATGCGCTTGTCGCTGACGTCGACCTGGTCGTGGTCAAATACGACGACAAGGTATCCGTTCTTTACGGACGCTGTCTTCATCGAGGCGCCCTCATGTCGGACGGAACAGTTCTTGGGAACAACCTTGTCTGCGGGGTGCACGGATGGGACTACCGACTTGATACGGGCGTCAGCGAATACAACAATGCGGAGGCTCTCAAGCAGTTCACGGCCTGGGTCGACCCCAAACAAGACGCCGTGTTTGTCGATGAAAACGAAATTCGGGCATGGCAATCCGAACATCCCCAGCCGTACAAGCGAAGTGACTACCTGGGCCTCTATCAAGATCCCCATGGGGGACCAGAAGAGCCATTCAACGGATACATCCAAAGCCTTGCTCGGGACGGTCTTTCGAAATCAGGCCATCATGGCCCCACTTCTGCAATGGGAGTCGCGCTCACCGAATTGCCGCGCTGGGACGACATCCAACTCGTGACCGCGCAGTTGGCAAAAAAGCCACTCTTGGATGATGTGCCCGTCGGCACGGAGCTCGTAATTGGACCTCAAGCCAAAAAGCCGCTTCATCTCAAGATTCCCCTCTTTGTGTCGGACATGAGCTTTGGTGCTCTCTCTGAGGAAGCAAAGATCGCCTTGTCCACCGGCGCCGAACTTGCAGGCACCGGCATCTGCTCCGGTGAAGGAGGCATGCTTCCTGAAGAACAGGCAGCCAACGCTCGGTACTTCTACGAGCTCGCCTCCGCGCGCTTTGGCTGGAGCCTAGACAAAGTACAAAAATGCCAAGCCTTCCATTTCAAGGCCGGCCAAGGGGCCAAAACGGGGACCGGCGGCCACTTGCCAGGACACAAGGTCACGGGGAAGATTGCCAAAGTTCGTGGTCTCGAAGAGGGCCAAACGGCGATCAGCCCGTCGACCTTTCCCGACCTTCACACCGCCCTGGATTTCCGCCGCGTCGCCCATGAGGTCCGGGAAGCGACGGGGGGGATTCCGATTGGCTTCAAACTCTCCGCCCAGCACATTGAGGCCGATATCGATTTCGCTTTGGATGCGAGCGCAGACTATATCATTCTCGACGGTCGAGGCGGCGGAACCGGCGCGGCACCAGAAATCTTTAAGAAAAACATCTCCGTTCCTACGCTTGCGGCAACCGCGCGCGCCCGAAAGCATCTCAACGCTCGAGGCCTTCACGATGTGACTCTGATTGTCACCGGCGGTCTTCGCACCGAGTCTGACTTCGTCAAGGCCCTTGCCTTAGGCGCGGACGGCATCGCGGTCTCCAATTCCGCCCTCCAAGCCATTGGCTGTTTAGGGATGCGAGCGTGTCACACCAACAACTGTCCGGTGGGCATCGCCACCCAGCAGCCCAACCTACGGGCGCGACTTCGAGTGGACGCGTCGGCACACCGATTAAAAAACTATCTCCTCGCGACCGTAGACTTGATGAAGATTCTTGCCCGCGCCTGTGGGCACAACCATGTGGGTCGGTTCAGCCCGCACGATCTCACCACCTGGAACCGAGACATCGCCTATCTAACGGGCATCGCCTACGCCGGCGTGGTCCCCTTGTAGTATCCCATGCGCTCTTTGAGTAACGCATCACCGGAGAAAACAGTGACTGAATGGTTAAAATTGGGTGCGGCCGCACCAAAGACCCTTCAAGACGCCCGGCTCCAGGCCCACTTCGCGGTACAAATCGCGGCAGGCCTGGGCACGGAGCTGCTTGAGCCTCGCCCCGACTGGAGCCACACGGCGCTTTGTTGGTCGTCCGAGCATCGCGCGTTGGTGGGCGAAGCGGTGGGGCAGAAACCCCGGCTTCAATGCGGCCTGAGGCTTCACGATTTGACCCTCTTGTTGCTTGGCGAGGAGGGTCAGCAAATCGATGCCTATTCGCTTCACGGCCAAACCCTTCAGGACGGCTTTGCTTGGCTCAACAAAGCCGTGCCGCCGCACCTCAAACAAACGCCAGACAAAGCCTTCGCCCCCAGAGCCTCGGGGCTGCCCCAACACCCTGTCCAAACGAACGAACCCTTTTCTACCGCGCGCTCGGAGTCCTTCGTGGAGCTCGCAAAGTGGTACGAAAATGCGGCCCATATCTTGGGCACCCATCAAAAGAATACCCCAGGGGCGTCACCGATTCGATGCTGGCCCCATCACTTCGATATTGCGTTTCTCGCGGTTCTTGACCCGGACAAGGATCCGGAAGCCGCCCGTTCGGTCGGCGTAGGTCTTTCGCCCGGGGATGGAAGTTATTCCGAGCCTTACTGGTATGTTACCCCGTGGCCCAGTCCCAAGGACACGGCGTTGCCACCGCTCTCGGGCGGCGGAGCCTGGCATACCGACGGTTTTCTTGCGGGGGTCTTAACCGGATCCACCGTCGTAGAAGATCCCAACGAAACGACCCAAAAAAAGCAGGTGGGTGACTTTCTCCAAAACGCGATCACTGAATCACTAAGGCTTATTGGTTACAAAGGAATTCCGGTGAAGTCATGAGCACACCCCACCAAAAGGACGACAAAACGAAGAAGGCCAAACGGCGACTCGTCTGGTACAAAGCAGCGGACAAAACTGAGCTCCCGGATGGCCGGGTCAAGTCCGTGACCTGCGGCCTCACAACCATCTGTCTCACCCACTACAAGGGCCAGTACTCAGCCTTGAACAACAAATGCCCCCATCAGGGGGGACCTTTGGGAGAAGGATCCATCGAAAACGGTTTTCTTCGGTGTCCGTGGCATGGATGGGATTTCCATCCCCAAACCGGCAAGTCGCCCCCCCCTTTTGATGATGGCGGCGTCTGTACCTACGCGCTCAAAGAAGAAGACGACGGGATCTACGTCGGCATTGAAGAGGAGGCCTCGCACCAAACAACCGTCACCGACATCATGGCCGAAACCATGGCCAACTGGGGCGTAAAAGCCGTCTTCGGAATTGTGGGACATTCCAACCTGGGCTTGGCGGACGCACTTCGGGTCCAAGAAGAGGCGGGCAGACTCACCTATATTGGCGTCCGGCACGAAAGCGCCGCATCGTTTGCGTGCTCAGCCTATGGAAAACTCACCGGCCGCCCCGCGGCATGCCTCGCCATCGCGGGCCCGGGGGCAACCAACCTCCTCACCGGCCTTTGGGATGCCAACGTGGACCGCTCACCCGCGATTGCCCTGACCGGGCAGGTGGATACGCAGGTCGTAGGGCCTGGTGCTTTTCAAGAGGTTGACCTCCTCGCCGCATTTGGCAAAGTGGCTCAGTGGAGTCAACCCGTCCTTCATGGTTCAAAACACGCCGAATTGATGAATCTTGCGATGAAAAGCGCGATCATCAATCGAGGCGTATCTCATTTGATCTTCCCTGACGAAGTTCAAACCTTACCCGCAAAAGAAGGGTCCGTGGCGGGAGGACCCGAAGGCCGTCTTCCCGATCTGGTCATACGTCCTTCCGACGAGGCCCTTGGCAAAGCCGTGGAGCTTCTCAAGAAAGCCCAGCGACCCACCATCATCGTCGGGCACGGCGCCCGTTTCCACATGCCTCTCATCATCGACTTCGCTGAGATGCTCGATGCGTCGGTCCTCACGACGTTTAAAGGCAAGGGACTTATTCCGGATAGCCACCCTTTGGGTTGCGGCGTGCTCGGGCGCAGCGGAACGCCCATTGCGAGCTGGTTCATGAATGAGTCCGATCAGCTTCTTGTCCTCGGGGCAAGCTTCTCCAATCACACCGGAATCACCTCCTACAAGAGTACCATTCAAGTCGACGCAGATGCCATGGCGCTTGGACGGTTTCATTCGATCACCGCCCCGGTTTGGGGTGATATCGCCACAACCGTCGCGGCGCTCAAAGAAGCCCTTCAAGACAAAACCAACACCATCGATCAGCGTCCAGAAATTGCCGAAAGGTGGCGCATTTGGCGGGCAGAAAAGGAAAAACGAGAACAAGATGATCTCGGGCGCGGTCTGAACTCGGCCGCCACCTTCTCGGCGCTCACAAGACAAGCGCCCAAAAACACAATCATTGCGGTGGACGTTGGCAACAACACCTATTCGTTCGGACGGTATTTCGAATGTGAGAATCACTCCATCTTGATGTCGGGCTACCTCGGTTCTATCGGTTTCTCGCTTCCCGCAGCCATGGGCGCCTGGATGGCTACCCAGGAGGAGGATGTCCGATTCAAAGGGCGCAAGGTCGTTTCGGTCTCTGGTGACGGAGGGTTTGGTCAATGCATGGCCGATCTCACCACCCTCGTAAAGTACAAGATGAACGTCACCCATATTCTTTTGAACAACTCTGAGCTTGGCAAGATCTCGAAGGAACAGCGGGCTGGCAACTGGGAAGTTTGGCAAACGTCACTGCACAACCCTAACTTTGCAGACTACGCCAAAAATTGTGGCGCGCTGGGAATACGCGTCACCGAAAGACGGCAATTGGATGATGCGTTTCAGAAAGCCTTGGCCCACGATGGGCCCAGCCTCGTAGAGGTCATGACCGATTCGGAGCTCATTTAGGGGTTCCATACGCGATAGGGGTTAGGTGATGGAACAGGGTATATGGCTGGCCCCCATTAGCCTTCTTCCGGCAGTGGGGCTCCTCATTTTATCGACTTCAACTCGATATCTGAACGTCGTCTCGGACATTCAGGCGCTCAACGAAAAAGAGTGTGAAACCCAGCATGCACAGCAAGAGCTAAAACGAGCCCTTTTGTTTCGCAACGCGCTCGTCAGCCTGTACGTCTCGGTGTGTTTCCTTTCGACGTCCGCGCTTCTCGGGGGCATGGCCTTATCGTGGGGTTTCAACACGAAAATGCTGATCGGACTGGGGAGCGGAGCGGCCATTGCTGGTGTGGTGTACGCATCGGTTGCGCTCATTCGAGAATCGGCCATCTCGCTCGAAATCGTTCAGATTCACACCAAGAGCAAACATTAGGGGAGTGAGCAAGTCCTTGAAGGCCTGCAACCGACGGCGACACCGCGTACGGACTCGAGGACCATGTGTGCCAAGGCTTGCGGCGAAGTCGAGGTCTTGGCGTATTTCAGACGGAGGACAGGCTGATGACGCACAAGCTTCGTGGCCGTTGCAAATCGACGTCCGAGGCTCAGACGATGAAAAGCATCCAGAACAAACGCATGCTGCATGATAGCAACCGCCGCATCAGCACCACGAAGAACTTCGACGGACCGCTGCGGTTCCGCCTGCGGACAGAGAAGAACAATCCCACTGATGGGCTTTTTCCCGTGCGAAAACGGACGACCCGTATCTCGCTCTTGAAGCCGGCTCTTTTGCTTGCGCCCCATGAGGTCAGCCGCTTTCGCGACCCGGCCGAAGACCATCCGTTGACTGTTTGCGAACAGACGAAGGCTTGGGTAGAGGCCCGCAGCCACAAACGTATGTTCACGGTGCGGCTCGATGGCGATACCATCGTCGCTCATGACGCTCGCCCCCATCAGCGAAAGGGAAGCCGCCAGCGTAGATTTCCCGGCCCCTGAAGCCCCTAAGCAAAGAAGCGCACCTTCTGGTGTTGAAACGCCAGACGCGTGTAAAACCAGGCGTCCCTCATGGGAAAGCATGCGAGGCATGAGTTGATCTGCGATTTCGTGACGAACTTGATTCGGGGCGGCACCACGCCCTTGGACGAAGATGCATCGTTCTTTTGGTGAAACGCGATAACGAGCCGCGCTCCCGAGCGTAAATAGATAGTCGTTATCTAGTCTTTGGACGGTCACGCCGGGGCACGCCCATATGGGACGACTCCTTTGTCGAACGGGCGCTATCGCCGGCTCGATACGAATTCTATATCTCCCACTCCGTTCAGTTCTCGTCAGCTCAGGAAACGCAATTTCACTTTCGATACACACATCCGCAAACTGATAGGCGTTCAGCGATGAGCGGTTTTTGTTGTCGCTGCCGCCCATGTCCACTGCCCAAAGCTGTCACCGATGGACCGCATCGGCAACTGAGACGAAGCCCTGGTTTCGCTTACCACTCTAGTGAAATGTGAACTTTGCATGCTGATGTATGCTTCCGTCGGCACCGTGTGTGTGCCCGTGTAAGGGCTCATTTGGCTTGTGTTTTCGAACAGTTTTGCCGGAGCGCATTCGATGCATCGGCAGGTGCGTTCGGAACCTACTCCACGGCTCCCGTAGGCCTTGACCCCAGCATTTTCCATGTTACCAAACCTGGGCATGAGCCGAGGTTTGAATCGGACGGCCTCGCGGCAAGTCACCATTCCGCCGGGTGTCTTGTGTCAAAAAGTAGGCGACGAGGCCGTCTTGCTAAACCTCGATACCGGACGCTATTTCGGGGCTAACGCCATCGGCACAAGCATCTGGAACCATCTGACCAAGACAAGGTCCGTTGAAGCAACCTATACCTGCATGCTCGAGGAGTTTGACATCGACCCCGAACGTCTAAAAGCCGACTTGGAGCACTTTGCCAGCGAGCTCGAGCGACGGGGCCTCATCCGAATCCACGGGGGACCACCCTTGTGATCTGGCTAAAAAAATCTTTGTGGAGCTGCCAGCGTTCGAAAGAGCTCATCGCCCTCCAGCTTGTCCTCCGATGCGTGGGCTTTCGGGCCGCAGCGCACTGGTTTTTTGGTCATAGCCGAACCGATCCAGAGGGCGACGACTCCGTGGGGGCTGAGCTTTTTACCGACCCCAAAGACATCGGACGCAGGGTGGAATCACTGGCGGAACTTTGGCTCGGACAAAGAAGCTGCTTGCCAAAATCCCTGGTCATCTATCGATGTCTAGAGCGTCGTGGACTCCATCCGAATCTTCGAATTGGCGTTCGCAAGTCCAAAAACGGTCTGGTGGCTCACGCGTGGGTCGAGCTTGACAACCAGTCACTCGAAAGCTCGACCGACCTGCAAAACCAGCTCTTTGCGTTCGAACGCGATCCGCTGAAACTTGTGATAAAGAGACGCTCCCCGTGAGCGGGATTGCAGGCCGCTTCAACCGGCCGGGCGAGCCCGTAGCGCGCACGGACCTCAACCGCATGTTGGAGGCCATGCGCAAAAGGGGGCCAGATGCTGCTGTGGCCTTCTCGGCCAAGAATGTGGGCCTTGGCCACGCCATGCTTCGAACGACGCCTTCATCCGTCCGTGAGGTCCAGCCGCTTATGAGCCCAGAGCATGAGCTCGCGGTGGTCGCCGATGCGAGACTGGACAACCGGAAAACGCTGGTCAGGTCTCTTTATGAATCAAAGCATTCTGAGAACGACCTCACGGACGCGCAGATCATCATGATGGCGTACCAGCGATGGGGTCTCGACTGTGTCCAGCACCTCCTTGGAGACTTTGCGTTCGCAATCTGGGACGGGATCAAAGGGCGCCTCCTTTTGGCGCGTGATCACTTCGGCGTTCGGCCTCTTTACTACACAAAATTAAGCTCCGGTGGGCTGGCGTTTGCCTCAGACGTCAAAGCCTTGATCTCACTCCCTGATGCGTCGCGAAGAATGGATGGCAGTCGTGTACTCGATTTTTTGGTACCGGGATTGGAGAGCCTCCAGCCCAACGCAACCTTTTACGCCTCATGCAAAAAGCTCTCTCCGGCCCACATTTTGGTCGCCACTGAACGAAGTACCGACATCCATGCCTATTGGAACCTAAGTTCGCTCATCGGGGAGGTCGCAAGAAAAGAAGATTGGCTTGACGCCTTTCGCCAAACCTTTGCGGAGTGCGTGAGGGCACGTCTGGATACCATTCAACCGGCCGCGGTAATGCTGAGTGGGGGCATCGATTCGGCGGCCGTCGCCGCCTTTGCCAAAGAGGCCCGTGCTCAGGTGTGGTGCGTTTCCGCGTTGAACCCCACGACATCCCGGTGTACCGAAACCCAGGGAGCACGCCGCGTGGTGCACAAGACGGGGCTCCCTTTTGCCTACACCACTGCAGAATCCCTCGATGCCCTCGGGAAGGAATTTTCCGAACTGCCCCGACAGGCCGATGACCTCTTCGACGTCTTCATGACCCTTCCCCAGGCTGCCATGGCCATCGCCAGAAACCAGGGAGCGCGCGTAGTTCTGGATGGGGTGGATGGGGATATGGTGACATCTAGCCCGGTTTCTTACATCGCTCATCTGATGCGAACCCGGCACTTTGGTTGGGCTGTCGATGAAGCCCTGGGCTATAGTCGATTCTCCAGAGGTTTCTACTCACCTTTGCAACTCCTGGCCCAAAACGCGTGGATGGCCTTTGTCCCGCGCCCGTTTCGTGTTTTTCGACAAGTCTTGAAGTCTGGGCCCGCCTACTCAGAGATTCTAAAAAATTCATTTGTCCGAAGAACATTTGCTCAGCGATTTGGCCTGAAGAGAAAAATGCGCGCGATGAGAGAGCGGGACTGGAAAACGGCCTCCATTGAGCCCCGAGCAGCGCACCTGCGATTGCTACAGATGCCATACATCCGTGTAGCCGTTGATCGATATGAGCGTGTCGCATCCCATTTTGGATTGGAGTCCAGGCACCCGTTTTTGGACCTGCGCCTGGTGCGTCTATGCTTGAACGCCCCATGGCACACAAAGGTGGCGCATGGCTGGACCAAGATGCTCCTACGTCGTGCGACCGACGGCATGATTCCCGAAGACATTCAATGGACGACACGTCATGAACACCTGGGCTGGCGCTTCACAAGGGCCCGCATTCGGCAAGAAAACGAACTCATTTTGGAGGCATTTCGGCACAGAAAAGAACTATTGCCATTCATGGAAATAGATAGAATGGCTCTCGCGTGGAATCCATCATCAGGCGGCCGCGAATGCGACAACCCAGGACCATTCTGGCGTACGGCGATGCTGCATCAATGGCTCAAGCGAAACAAAGCATCGGGAGATTCTTGTCTACATGTTGCTAATAACTTGGACTCGATCTAAGCGTTTAGCTACTCGTGTTTGAAGCAGCATCAGACAAGGAGACTCACCGAAAGGCGGATGAGGCTCCGCGCAAGAAAGCCTACGAGCCGCCTCGAATCGCAGACTACGGTTCGGTCGAAGAAGTGACTGCCGGCGGCTCGGGACTGACACCTGAGAACCCGGACACGCCGGTACAATCCCAGCCCAATCACTTTCCTTAGGACGAGGCTGGACGCACCCCCCTGGGCAGACATCGCCCGGCAAACCCGGGGGTCCCCATAAAATTGGCCTGACAGCGCCCACCGCGCGCCTCACAGCTTGGGATTTCCCCGCGGTTTGTGCTAGGCTCCCGCCGCAACCCATTCTCGGGTGTTTCCCCCATCAGCTATGGCCTTCAGCTTCGATAACACCCTACTCAAGCTCGCTATTGTCCTGCTCGCCGGGGTGGTCGGTGGAGAGCTCGTGGGACGGCTCAAATTGCCCAAAGTCACGGGGTGGATCGGTACCGGAATTGTTCTGCGAACGGCACAAGTGCCCGGTCTCGACCCGGCTTCGGTGACCTCATTCAGCCCCTATATGAGCTTCGTGCTCGGGTATATTTCCTTCACAGTGGGCGCAGCGCTTCACGTGCGCAGCCTCCGCAACGCGGGTCGACGCCTCGGCCTCTTGATTCTCTGCGAAACCATCATCACTCCGCTCGTTGTTTTTGGCGGCCTCTATTTTCTCGGCGGCTGGGTCGGCCAGCCGGTCGGTACCGAAACCTCGATGATCCTCGCAGCGATCGCGATAGCGGGTGCACCCGGCACCACGGTGCTGGTCGTGCAGGAGGCCCGCGCGCGCGGCATCCTCACCCGCACCCTTTTGGCCGCCGTCGGCCTCATCGATATGGTCGCGGTAGGTGCTTTTGTATTCGTATTTGATGCCCTTGGAACCGGTGCGTTCCAGTTTGCCCCCTCTGCGGTCGCCATTGAATTTGGAGTGGCTGCGCTCTCGGGCGGAGGCTGTGCCCTGTTGGCCATTTTGCTGTTGAGAACAGTGGTCGGTCCCGCGTTTCTTGGACCGGTTATGGTCTTTGTCATCCTCGGGGCCTGGGGCTCGGCAAAGGGGTTCGGCGTTTCGGGAATCCTCGCGTGCACCATGGCCGGAATCGCAGTTTCCAATCTCCAGCACGACTTCGTCCGCGCCGCTGAGGCCTACCTTCACGCCATCGGAGGCGTTCTCTTCGCAGCGTTTTACACCTTTGCGGGGATGAAACTTGATTTCAGCCAGGTCCCGGCGGCCGCGGGCCTGGTGATGCTCTTTTTCCTCCTGCGCCTACTCGGCAAGTCGCTCGGAGCCTTCACCGCCATGAGCATTGCCCACGTGCCCCCCGCGGTCCGCAATTACCTCGGCATGGCCCTGCTTCCCCATGGCGGCGTAGCCGTCGGCCTCATCCTTCTCGTGCAGGAAGCGCCCGCCCTCGCTGGTGTGAGTGAAATGGTGACGACGGTTGGCCTCGCCACGCTTGCGGTGAACCAGCTCCTCGGCCCCAGTGCGACCAGGTTCGCCCTCGGGCGGGCGGGGGAGGTCGGCAAAGATCGGGTGCGGCTCCTTGACTTTCTTGACGAACAGCACATCGTTTGCGGCGTCCAAGGCGATACCACCGAAGACGTGATTCGTACCCTGTGCGCACGGCTGTACGCCGTCACCCCAAATATGCAAATCTCCCAGGACGCCTTTGAAAAGGCGGTCCTGCGCCCCGAGGCCGTGGAAGTCAGTCTACTCGGCGGGGGCATCATGATCCCGCACGCCGGCTTTGAAGGCGACGGAGAGATCACCGGCGTTTTGGGCCTCAACCGCGAGGGCCTCAGTCTGGGTGCACCCGATGGGCGACCGGTGCATGCAGTCCTTTTGCTCTGTACCCCAAACGTTCACCGAACACGCCACGTGGAAATCCTGGCCAAGTTCACGCGGGCACTCACCAGCGACCCGAACTACCGCGAGCAGCTGTACCATGCCCGAAGTGCGGCCCAGGCCTACGCCGTGCTTCATCATGAAGAGGCCAAAGACGTGAACTACTTCCTAGACGACGCCATGAAGCGGGCTGGCGTGGGCATTGACGACGTCGCCGACACGGTCACCAACAAGTGAGCAACCCTGCCCTCCCAAAGCCTACCGGCACTGGAGCCGTCGTCGTCCGGTGTCTTTCGCATCGAGATGAAACGTAAAGCCACGGCCCTTGCTCCGGGTTGCCTTGCCCGCCCCAGACAGCGTGCATGACTTGGCTTTCGGGGCACCGACCGAAAAGGTCACCGGGAGGTGCCCTTTGAGTTGCAAACGAACAACGTTCCCGCTTCTCGACCATTGCACCACACGGGCATTGCTTTCGACCAGGTGAATCTGTGCCGGTGGGCGTGGACTGAAATACACCAAAGCCCGTTTGACGGGGAGAAAGCTGAGATACCGCCCCGAATCCCCATCACGATACCCAACCACGCCTTCAGAACGCACCAGATCAGGCCAGCCCATTTGAGGATCGATGCGCAGGTTGCGGATTTCTTGGATGCCCTGAACTCGGTAGCCACCACCAGGAACCCGCCCGAGGGCGAGGTCCCAAAAATCGCGCCCCTTGGCCGAATATTCACTGACCCACACCGGCAGAGTCTCTTGAGAGACCGCCCAATCATAGGCGATTTTGAGCGCCTTAAGGGCAGCACTCTTGCTCCCTGAATAGAAGTGATAGTAGATGTTGATGGGCTTGATGCGGCGAGGGGTTTCCGTCAGCTCAAAGGTTTCAACCACCCGCCTAAAACCGTAAAAAGGTCCGGTCCAGTCGTTGGTATAGACGTTTTCGTTCATCACGGGCGCGTAGACCTGAACGACCGAACCCATCCGACGCCCAAGCGCAGAAACCCGCGTCATGGAAGGTGCATCTTTGGTCACAAGCGTGTCCCCACCGTTGAGGTTGCTCAGCCCCAAACGATAGGTGAGCGCCACCGTTTCTTCCCCGGGAAGCGCATTGCCCGTCCACAAAAAGACGGCGCAACGTTTACCAGGCGGTGCCAGATTCTTATCGATGTAAGCAACAGACCCCGCAATTTCTCGAGGAATCGACGCCTTGTAGCCAGGAATCGGGAGGTGAACGTGATCGTTTTTGGCCCCTGCTTCGAACGCTTGCCACTTGAAGGGGTGGCTGTAGGCGTGGCTTGCGATCTCAATGTGCGGTAAGCGAAAAATAGATTTGGCAATCCTTTCGAGTTGGGGGGACAGCTTGGGGTAGAGGCCCTGGGCGCCAGTTTCTCCCTCAACGACGGAGACCGTTTGTGGAATCAAGTACTTTTTGAGGATTTCCTCGAGAACCACCGTTCCGGAAAAAGGCGAGCCAGGAAACTCCGCCCGACTTGCCATTCCGTCTCCATCGATATGGGCCAAAAGCAATCGCCGTCCGTTCTCTGTGGTAATATCGGCCCGAGGGATGGGCTTCAGCTGCAGGGCCCGGGCATAGAAATCAAAGGGATCCAGATTCCACGCGAGATCGTCGTCGCCAAAGGTTTTGATCAGGTAGGGTGCAAGCGCAAAACCGCCCCAGGGGGCGAGCCCAGCAGGGTGATAACGCCGTTTTTCTTGATCTTGCACCTCCAAAAGCGGCCTTACTTCCTGTTTCGCCGCATGCAGATCCGGCATCGCGTGACGCCGCGCCACGAGAGGAACCTCATAGTTGAACATCGGATCACTGTGCGTCACGCGGAGTGCGCCTTCGGGCGCGGTGCCAAGAATGTTAAGGCCCAACGTTTTCAACGCACGGCTGTCCAAATAGAAGCCAAATCGCCCCAAAACCACCACCTTGGTACCCTCGGCAATCGTCTTCAAGAACCAGTCGCGATAATGTCCTAAACGCTCTACATCCTGATCACCGAGCCATGTCACCAAACCCGCGTAACGTCCCTTGAGCGGCGACGAAGGCAACGGCCCCCGAACATCGAGGTAATCAACAGCGTACCCAAGGTATTCAAGAGGCATGGCGCCGGTACGGTGCGCCTGACTGTAGGGGACGCTTTTTTCCCACTGACTGTCGTAAATCATCAGAACACGACGAGGCTCGGCCTCCATGCGTCCGACACCCATGAGATCCAAAGAGAAATTTGTGATCCACGGGGAAAAGCCAAGCTTCAGAATCCTAGCGGCATCTTTTCTTGCAAGTGCACGGTCTTGAGGCGCCCGGTAGTCGATGACGATGACCGGGAGGCGATAGACGTCGCGAATCTCCTCCAGCCGCCTGAGCAACCACTTCGTATCCGGTTTCTTGGCGGCCCGGTATATCTTTCGATCGTGATCCCATCCATGAAACAGATCCTCAGCCACAACTCCGTGTGCCTCTTTGTGAACCTGAGGCAAAATCTCAAAGCCTCGGTTGAAAAGAAGCTTCACACCCGGGAAACGGGATCGCATCCGACGAATCAGCCGAATCAAGCCTGTCACCTGCTTTTGGATCTCCTTGGGATCCTCAAGGCCAATTTGGAAGCTATCGAGGGTATCGAGAAAAAACCCCCGGTAGCCGCGAGTCCAAAGCGGCCTCATCACCCGATCAATGAGAAAGCTATGCCACTCGGCGTTCGAAACATCCAAAACCTCACTGTCCCACACCGGATTTCGCGTGCGAATCCACTGCCGGCTGACGTTCGCAAACCAAGCGCGGCTGGGCCGGGCCTCGACCACACTGACGTACGCAAAGACCGTGGTATCAAAGGCTTGGAGCGGCGTTGGGTCCGAGACGTTGTCGGGCTCAACAACGACCCAGTCATAGAGGGTAAGAAGCTCCACCGGAGGGTTGGCGCCATAGTAAAACGCCACATCGGGCGAAGGGGGCGCCGCCACCACCGGCGAGGCCACACCCACCAGCAGAAAAAACACGGCTGCGCGCAATCCAAGAACGGAAAAAGACCTCATACAACCACACCGCCCGATGGGTGCGAACACCGACCTTTCGAAGGCCTGAGGAAACGGGACAAAACGAGCCCATTCACCAAGGATCTGCCGCAGCTTTGGCTTAAGACCACGACCAGCCCAAACGTACCATAGCGAGCGATGAACCAACAGCGAAGGTCTCCGGGTTGAGCGCGCTCACCGAACGCCGGCAAATAATGCCCAAGAGCGCTGGTATACAAACGCAAAGGACGGCAAAATGCCAACATGGGCCGCCTCCACATCGTGCGCCATCTTTTGCCGACATGGACCCTGGTCCTCGGCATCGGCGTCTTCGCCACACAGACCGCAAGGGCGAAGCCCCAAGCCCACACCATCTCAATCCGTGCCCATGATGCCGACATCCGCGATGTGCTCCGTCTTTTTGCCAAGGTAGGCGACGTCAACATCGTGGTCGCCCCCGAAGTCAGCGCCAAGGTAAGTCTTAGTCTTAAGAACGCCCCTTGGGACGCCGCGCTCAGTACCCTCCTTCGGACTCATCACTTGGGTATGCAGCGTGAGGACAACATTATTTTTGTGGACCATCTAAAAAGTTTCACAAAAAGAGCCCACGACGAGCTCGCCCTTCGTCGGGCCCGAATCCAAAGCGCCCCCATGCGCACGGTGATCATTCCTTTGAACTACGCCCGCGCCGAACAGATGAAGCCCCTGGTCAAACAACTCCTTTCCAAGCAAGGTTCGGTGTCGGTCGACCGGCGAACAAACAGCCTCGTCGTCACCGACCGAAGTTCGCGCACCAAAACCATTCAGTCGACCTTAAGCGAGCGCGAGACGACAAACGCCAAAAACCGTCCCACGAAGGGGCGACGTTCGGGGCGCCCACCGCCCAAGACTCACCGCTGACGCCCCGGTACCCAGGCGGTCGTACGGCCGGCGACCACGCTGTGCTCAATGGCTTCGCCGTTCACGGTCTTAGCGTGTTTTTGTTTTTTCCAGCGACGATGGTAAAGCCACGCCTTGGGGAATTGGTCTTTTTCGGCGTTGACCGCAACCGCGGTATCGATCACGTATCGCAACTTTGCAAGCAGGCGATCGGATTCGGCCACCCTCAGTGTATTGGCCGCTCGCCCGGGATGAAGCCTGGCTTGGTAAAGCACTTCGTCCGCGATCCAGTTGCCTACACCCGCAGCAAACGACTGATCCAAAAGCAGTCCTTTCAAGCTACGGCTTCGCTGACTCACGGCGGCGCGAAAGTCTTCCGGACTTGGCGGCGCGAGGTAGGGGTCAAAACCCAAGCGACTGATGGGGGGCTCCGATTCCGGACAGCGGCGAAGACGGATACGTCCGAGACGTCGCGCCGAAGTCATCACCAGTTCTTCGCCTCCTTCGACCCGGATCTGAATCTTGGTGTACCGAGGAGGCCAACTCGGGTCGCTTTTTTTTGGACTGGAGCTCAAACGAAGCGGCAACGCATCTTGGGTTCGAAAAGCACCGGTCATCCCAAAGTGAAACACCGGAAATGGCGGCCGATCCAACACGAACCAGATGTATTTGCCATGCCGGCGCACTTCTTTGATCGTCCGTTCACAAAGAGCCTTGGCCATATCGTCGGGTCTCAAGCCATCGAACACGATGGGGTCATCGGCCGAAACGACGTCCACAATCCGCTGCCCGAGCACCATCGCCTCGGCCAGTCGGCGGCCGTGCTCCACTTCTGGTAGCTCAGGCATCGCCCGACCCCTTTAAGGTCAACCCGGAACACCCCTGGCCTGCCCCTCGAAGGACACCAAGGACGCACGGTGTCGGCCAACGCATCACCACCGCCGTGTCTCATGCCGACAGCCCGGCGCCAAGCCCAAAAAGCGATGAACTTTTTGCGTTTGCATCTTGTTTTCTTCCTCTAGATCGCCCCACCCAAGGACCGATCGCTTGCATCGGCGCCACGTTTGCAAAACATGCTGCAATACCGTTGTGCCATAAACGGCGACCACCTCTTCCAGGTCCGGCCCCATCAAGTGCAGTCGGCTTCGGCCTAACCAGCCGGCCCTTCGCGACAGACGACCGTTCGCTTGCATCCTTTACGTATCGCATCGGGGACAATCGTCTCACTTTGAGGTCGCATCGTGGCGCGGGGTCACAAACGGATTGGACCCATCCCGCCAAAGCTTGACCCTCGAAGACGCAACTTCTGCAACCCAAATCTGGCGGTCGTAAGCAAAGACCACATAGTTGCAGTCCGACGAAAAAAAGCCGGCGTCGATGGTCGACAAATGGTCGTGGAAACCACGCTGGCGCCCCTCGATTTGAACCAGGCGCCTTTCGGTACCGTCGTCGTGCACAAGATCGATGCCCTCATCCCCTTTGAATCCGCGGAAACGTATGGACTGCTCCCCGCATTCTACCCTGGGTTCAAAGGGGTAATGGTCGCCCAGGTGGGCCCTTTCGAAAGAGGTCTCGGTCCGAACGCCCTCCGGATAGGAAAAATGGGCTTCGGAAGCACCTTCCTCAATGCCCCGAACCCAAACACCATCGCTTGCCGGCGCCCACGCGAGAAAAACCCATCGCTGTTGAAGCGCAAACGCAGGCGGGCTGAGCTCTACCCGGGCGGACGCCACGTCCACAAAGACCAACGCCCCGGGGCTTTCTTTCACGAACCCTGAAAAGCTTGCCTCTGGAACCCGGATCACCGCGACCGTGCGCCCATCGGGAGCCATCTTGGCTTCACCGACGCGACCGTCCAGCTCGAAGACCCGAGAAAACGGCCCACCGGCGGGCCCCACATAGAGGTCGGCCTCTTGGTCCCGTAACACCAGCTGGTTCCCGTCGGGGGACAGGTCTTCGAGTGCCAGGCCGGGGGGATGCAGATGCTCCGATCGGGAAGCATTGAGACGCATACGAACCAGGCGCTCTTCGGCATCCAAGAAGTAAATCCACTCCTCCGACTGCACACTGGCCTCGAGCGGCGGATTCACGATGCGGCCCATCGAACTCGGGCAACCAAACAAGGAAGCCAATCCAAAAGCAGCGACCAAGCGCCAGTGAAACCCAAGGCACTGCTTTTTGAAAGACGCTGCCCTGAACGGCCGGAGTCTTTGGGCCTTACCACACTGGATAGGCCCCATCATCAATCCACCTCACCGGCTCGAACCGAGACCAATGCTTCCCGAAGGTACTGCGCTTCGGCTTCATTCAGCCGGCCCCGCGAGACCCAAGCCCCGGCAACGATCGCCTGGGGATCCCCACCAAGCTCGGTGATGGACTCAATGGCTTCCGCCTGGGCCTCCGGGTTCAGATCGCGAAAGGCCACGCCCTGTGCCGCGTAACGGCGCCAGTCGTAGGCTTCGGGCCGGGCACCGAAACGGCTGGCCCATAACGCTCGATGCATGTAGTCGCCGCCTCCGTTCTGATTCTGCCACACGTGCCCCATTTCATGGACCAGGGTCCGCCGCCCGCGGGCGGTGAGCCCTCCATCGGGAAGAAAGTAGCCCTTGTTTTTGGGAAAGTAGATGGTGTTCCCGACCACCCTGGCCGAGCCGACGGACCCGAGCCCCCCCCTCTTGATACGCACCAAAGACAGATCCACCGATCCGCCATAAATCTTGGCAAATTTTTCTTTTTCGGCGGGCGTCAGACCCCGAGACGGGTCTTCGAGGCCAAGGGGCGTGCCGACGATGCTCCCCACGCCCGCAACCGTTCGGAATACGACATCCGCGGCGCCCCCCACGACCCGTGTTCCCGCGGAGACAAAAGACTGTCCGAACTGCCCAAGGGCCTTCTTAAAATCTCCGCGCAACAGGGAACGAAACGCATTGCGTTGACCCTTTACAAACGCGGCGCCAGCCTCGAACGGCGTGCGCACCACATCACGGGCGATGCCCGTCGCCGTATCGGCGGCGGTCCTTATGCTGTCGACCACCCGCGTCGAAAACCAGCGGACCGGCTTCTTCAGCGGCCCGAGAAGGGGGGTGACCCCATCGATGAGCTGCTGGGCACCCTTCGCAACCCCATTCACCAAACGAGAGGGCGCCTGAAGCACACCGCGATCAACCCCACGCGCCAGAGCCCCAAAAGCAGCACCAACGCGACCCGAGGCCAGGTTCTTGCCAAAACCCACAATGCCCTCACCGACGCCGGTGGCAGCCTGCACCACCGTATCCTTGACCGCCTCGCCCACCGACACCGCCGCATCGACCACCGATACCGCCGCGTTTTTCACTTTTTTCGCGCCACGAACAATGGCCTTCCAGGGGCTCCAAAACTCAACCTCGACGCGACGCCCATCCAAGCGGATCATGCCCTTGTCATTTTCGGACCGAATGTCGCGGATGGTTTTCGCGGACAGCTTCTCTTGGGCCAGTAGACGACGAAAGAGCTCACCCTCGTCACCCACCGCATCTTTTTTGTTCAACAGGGTGTCCAAGTGGTGGCCCGCTTCCTCCACATACGTGGAAGCCGCTTTTTCGGGGTCGCTCGCCAAAGACCGGTTGAGAAGAACCGTCTTGGATGTCTTGTCGTACGCCCCGTGGGCACCGCCCAAGACCTCGTTATCGACATAGCGAATCTGGGGAAGCCAGCGCATATCGCCCCGCTTCGCTCGGGTTCTGATTTGTTCCGCACGGGTTCGGTCGTACGACGACCCGAACGCGGTCTTCATCAAGGTATGAAAACCATCGCGGTCTTGGGCTCGGGCGCGAAAAGAACTCACCATCAGGCCCTGTGCGGGATCGCGGACGGGGCTTCGCGAAGTGGCCTTCGCCAGCTGAAGCCCCAGATCGGAGCCCGGCCCGGTGGGGGCAAAAGTGTCCGTGTGGGCCGCGTGACGTGCCGCCGGTTTGGACTGGGGTCGGGGCCCGGTGTCGGATTGGGTTCGGGTGGGTTGACGCGGGACAGCCTGTCCTCCGGCTCGAATTCTCATTGTGAACCCTGTGCGATGCATAGTGTATGCCAACCTAGGTATATATCGCACAAAAGAGGTATTTCGCTCCAAGATCAAACGCTTAAAGCGACCGGGTACGGGCAAAAGCAAACAAAGTTGTCTAAACGTCCGTCCGAAGCCGAACCTTGTCCGGAAGGTCCGAACATCCGCAACCTACGGACCAAACCCCCTCAAAGCCCCTTGGTCCAGGCCGCTGTCACCGTGACGCAACATGTCCGGCGAGGGTGTTCCAGCCGAGTCTGGGCCTCTATCCCGGAGGCGATGCGCTTCGAGCCAAAAGCTCGAGCCCCTGGCGAAGCTCGGAATCCAGCCGGTGGGCGCCAGGGTGCTCGAGGAGCTTCACCGCATCTGAAGCCCGCCCAAGGGCAATGATGCCTTGGGCTTTGGCCTGAAGCACCGCGGGTTCGGGCGAAGCGCGCTCAAGGTAGTCCATGGCCTCCTCGACCCGCCCCAACGCCATATTGGCGACACCCAGAATGCCCCACACCGTACTCAGCGTTGCCGCATCCAGATTGCTGTCGGCACGCATCTGGTGACCCAAACGGACCGCTTCGCCCCAGTCTTGGGCGGCCATCGCTTCTTGGGCCCGACCCAAAAGTTCTTTGGCGAAATGGTTTTGGCTTCGAATGGCCCCCGAGGCGCCGGTGCTGTTCAGGCGTCCGACGTTCTGCCAGGCCAACATCGCGGCCAAAAAAGCGACAAAATTGTGGCCTGTCTTCCAGGCGAGGACCGCCCCCCCCGCGCCCAAGACCAAACCCACCACATGGGTCACACGCTCTGCGCGTGCCGGACGGAACACCCGAAGAAGCCCCAAACGAAACAACTGGCCCCCATCGAGGGGCCAAAGAGGCAAAAGATTGGCCAAGCTCCACACAAAATTGATCTCGAGGAGGTACAACACCAACGTCTGGGCCAATGGACGGCGCGCAAGCCAAGTCCCATCGACCACGCCCACACTGTAAGACCCCACCAAAACGAGGCCTCCGAGCAAAAGTCCCGCAAGCGGTCCCGCGGCTAAAATGAAGGCGTCGTGGAGGTCCCGTTCGGCCCGCTCGTGTTGGCAAAGACCACCCCATCCGTGGAGCACCACCGCGGGGGACAGGCTGTAGAACTTGGCCACGCCCGCGTGACCGAACTCGTGCACCAAGATGCTAAACGTCACGGCCCCCGCCCACAAGATGCCATTGCTCCCCCCCCCGCTCGCGCCCAGATAGAGCATCAAGATGAGGTACCAGCCGGTCACGGAGACAGACACTCCGGCCAACGAGAATATCTGGATCCCGGACATCGGACGCATCATAGTCCGCATCGAGGCCCGATTGAACCATTCTTCCGCAAACGCTCGGGGCCTTCCCCCACCTCAGCCGGAGCCCCATGGCGATGCGCTTAGGGATGAAGTGACGGAGCGCGTTTTCAGGAGCCGGCGCCCTTGCCCTTGCCCGAGCCCAACGGTCTCGGCTCCGCTTTTTTGGGGGGTACCGCATGGCCCGGCGCCGCGCCTTGCGTCTTTTTTTGCCGGCATCCGAGAAACCATTTTCCCTCGGTGAGCTGCCGCGTTTGCTCAGGAAAAAAACCAACCGCCAAACGGTACGCACCGAGCATCAGAACCCCCGCAAGCCCCAGCCGCAATCCCAATGAAATCCACTTCGAACCGCTGGTTGATGTCCGCGCGCGCCGCGCCCTCTGCTCATGCTTCCGACCTCGCGGGGTCGCTCCGCGCGCTTGTCCCTGCACTGAACCGGAACCATCGGTAGGACTCGGTGTGCTGCCATCCAGGGACTGGCTTCCAGAGACCACCGAGGGCGTGTCCAAACGGAGGTCCAAGGCCTGAGCGAGCCGCCGGGTTTTCAGCGCCTCAATGTCCGGCGACAATTCTTTTTGAAGCGAACGGAGCACACCGGTGTCAAACCAAACTGCATTGCAGGACGAACACAGATGGCAGACATGCTCCAGACCGACCGCCCGCTTCATAAGCTGCTCGCAAAACGGACAGTCCAGGGGGTCGGCCTCACCCTCAGGCGCACTTGAAACCACCGGCGTGAAAGCCCCCTTATCAGGGGTCACCAAACGAACCCGAACTTCAGCCGCGCTCAGCGCGTACCCCTCGCAAAGGGTACATTGAAGAAACCCCGAATTCTCCCCTTCGGGCGTCAAGCGACCTAGAGTTCCACATGTAGGACAGAAGCTGGACAAGGCCATGTCGACGCTGAGCGAGCTTCACACAGCCCGAAACCCGGCTCAAGGGCAGCCCCCGACCAAAAATAGAGGGATGCCCAAAGCATCATCCAAGCAAGGGCTCGCGTCAAAAAACGCGCATTCTTTGCCCTCCCGAGCCGGTTCCTTTTGCATCGACACGCCCAATGCTAGGTTGAGTGGGAACCGGCGCCGTGGAATTCCCCACAATCAAGTTCGTCTATTTCTGCCTGGTTGTGCTCACGATCAGCTGGCTCCTTCGTCGGACGCGGACGACGCAGAAGCTGTTTCTTCTGGGGGCCAGTTACTTCTTCGCCTGGAAATTCAAGCCCCTTTTTCTGGCGACCATCATCCTATCCTCTGTTGTCAACTGGGGACTGGGCAAAGCACTGGTTTCCCTGGAAAAGCACCCCCGTCAAAAGATGGTTCTGACCGCCGGTCTGGTGGCCAACCTCGGCTTCCTCGGGTTTTTCAAATACTACGGATTTTTTATCGAAAACCTGGGCGCCTTTTTGGCTTTTCTCGGCCTGGAAGCCCACTTGCCCTTGCTGGAAGTCATCGCCCCCTTTGGCATCTCTTTTTACACCTTCCAGGGCATGGCGTACCTCGTCGATACCTTTCGCGGGCGAGCCGTCCAACCCAAATCGTTGCTGGACTTCCTCCTATTCATCGCGCTTTTCCCGCAGCTTGGGGCCGGCCCCATCTGCCGCTCCGAGGACCTGCTGCCTCAGATCCACGCCCCGGCCCCCAAACATGTACCGGATTTGTCACGGGCGGTGGTGCTCATCATCACCGGGCTGTTCAAGAAGATGATTCTCGCCACCTATTTGGCCTCGCATCTGACCACCGATGCATTTCTGGCGCCGTCCAACTACGCCTCGTCCGAGTTGGTGCTCGCGGTGTACGCCTACACGGCACAGGTCTACCTCGATTTTTCGGGATACACCGACCTCGGGCGAGGGATCGGCCTCCTCTTCGGGTTCGAGATCCCGCGAAACTTCAACTATCCCTATCGGGCTACGGACATCGGCGACTTTTGGCGACGGTGGCATATCACCTTCTCTACCTGGCTGCGGGAGTACATCTACTTTCCGCTCGGGGGGTCCCGCCGGGGCCGACTGCGCTGCTATTTCAATCTCATGGTGACCTTTGTGTCGTGTGGCGTCTGGCACGGACCAACCTGGGGTTACGTCATTTGGGGTACGCTCCACGGCATCGGCTTGTCGGTATACAAAGCCTCACTCGACATTCGTCGTGACCTCGGCATTGAGACCAACCGAAGCTATCCCTTCTGGTGGCAGGCCGCCGGCTGTTTTGCCACCATCAGCTTTTGCGCCTTCACCCGGATTTTTTTCAAGACCACCGATCTCACCACCGCCTGGGACTTCTTTGGCCGGATGGCGGATATGACCCTCCGGGGCTCGGGCTTCGATGTGGGCGTCCTTTTTGTGACCCTGTTGACCCTGTGGATGAACTTTTTCGGGCGACGGGTGTTTATGGCCCTCATCCGATGGCATGAGGCCATCCCCAATCCGGTGCGCCCCCTGGCTTGGGCCGCGGCCATGCTCCTGCTCTTCACCCTCAAACCTTTTGGGATGGCCGCGACCATCTATTTTAGTTTTTGACATGGCTGACCCCCAGAAAAAATCCAAGAAGGCACCGGTCATCGGCTGGGTGCGCAACGAAAGGACGGGTCCTTTCGTTGCGCTGCTCTGTATCTGGTTCACCGTCGGCTTCCTTTCCATCTACGGAGCCCCCGAGCTTCGCGACGAAGTAACCAAAAACGACGCCACCGCTGAATGGCATGGCCTCTTGGGCGCCATCGACACCGTCGACGGTTGGGGACAGGCCCTCGGACGCTCCCCAGTGCGCAGCGCGCTTGAGTCGCTGCGCGCCATGATCAACGACCCGGTCTTGGTGCTCGAGGCCCAGGCCGACGCGGATCCCGATGCCGAACCCCAACATACGGGGGGGGGCACCGCGGCATTAGGCAAAGACCAAAACGGGGCAGAGGCCCCCCACCCCTCCGCCCCGTCGCAGCGCCAACACCTTAGCCCCCAGCCCAAAACCCGGGTGCTGGTCATTGGCGCGTCCTCCATTCAGTTTGCCTTGGGTGTCGAACTTGAACGCCGTTTTTCCCGCTACAACCATGTGCGGGTCAAACGCTTCGGGAAACTGGCCACCGGGCTGTCGCGCCCCGACTTCTTCAACTGGCCCAAAAAGTTTGCCAGCCTGGCCGCTCGTTTCAAACCCGACCTCGTGGTGGCCAACTTCGGGGGAAACGGGGCGCAAAACATCCCGTCGGGCAAAAAAGGCCACATCAAATTCGGCACCGAGGCCTGGAACCAGCTCTACGCCGAACGGGTCCAAGAAATGGTGGAGGTCGCCAAAAAGCATGGGGCAGATTTGGTCTTTCTCGGGATGCCCAACATGCGAAAAGCCAAGTTCGCACGGAAAATGAAGCGCCTGAACGCGGTCCAACGAAGCGCAGCCGAAAAAGCCAACGTCCTTTGGATTTCGACGTGGGAGATGTCGTCAACGAAAAAAGGCCAATACCGGAAATCCGTGCGGTACAAAGGCAAACGCGGACTGATGCGCACCAGCGATGGGGTCCATTACCGCCGGCTCGGGGCCGCCTATGTCGTCGACCAGGTCCTGCAAAAACTCGAGCGCATCTTCTTGCTCCCCGTGAATGACCCCGAGCTCGCCCAGCCCGAGGCCCACCGCTTTTATTCTCAGACCCACAAAGCTTGGTTTTCGTACGTCGCTTTCACCCCTCGAGAACTGGGCAAGGGCCAGACCCGGCCAGGCCTCTATCTCTTCCCCGGCGAAAAACAAGACTGGGCCAACTGGCCCAACCCTTTGCACCGCACGCTCCAGAGACTGGCAGAGGCCCACCAGCAGGTCCTGCTGGTCATGCCGAGCACCATGCCCCAAGAAGCGTCTTTTTTTCAACAGAGCCTGATGCGGGACGTCACCCAACATCTCCCCGTTTCCTCCGGTTTCGGATTGCTCGGTCCAAACATCGACGACCTCCACCACGCCCTGGTCGGCGCCGGTGTCCCCCACCGCTACAAAAAAACCACCGACGACGATTTCGAAAAGCTGAATGAACTGATCGCTTGGTACGGACAGGATGGCTCCGCCTCCCAAACACCCACACCCTAGTACCCCTTGCCGGAAGTTCGTTCCGCGTTTTCGCCGAGTCATCGTTTTTCTTGGTGGTGGCGCGAGGAGGGCGCATAGTCTGCCTATGCAACCGACGAGAGCGAAGCGGCGACGCCAGCAGGGAGGACGAGGGCCGGCGAAAACCGGGAGCGAACTTCCGGCAAGGGGTACTAGCACTACTTGATTAGGGACCTCACTTGTGATCCAAAGTGTCCATGAGCCGGACATTTGGATCTCTTCAGAAGGAACTCGAGTCGTTTCTCACGGCTCATTTGTCGAACTTGGAAAACGACGAGCGCATCGAGGCTTTGACCTGGTATTGCCAGGGGATTGGGCTGGAGCTTCCGCAAAAGAGCGTCTTTGGAATCGGCTCCCGACTCGATCCAGGTAACGTCGAGGCTCGGCGGCAGCGTATCCAAAGGGCTCTCCAGAAGGGCCGGTTTACTCACCACAACGTGTTCTCACGGCTCCAAGAAACAGTTTCACGGCAGGGCGATAAATTCGAAGCCTATGCGATCGACGATACGGGGATTGCCAAGAAGGGCGAGAGTTCTGCGGGGGTTCAAAGACAATATTCCGGGACCCTGGGGAAAATCGACAATTGTCAGATCATTGTCACGATGCATGCCATATCGGACGATTTCGGACTTTGCTTGGATGCTCAGCTGTATCTTCCCGAGTCGTGGACTGAAGACGAGGCGAAGCTAAAGAAAGTGGGGGTGCCATCGAAAGAGAGCGATTTCCGAAGTAAGCCAGAGATAGCATTGGACCAACTTGAAGCAGCGATAGGTCACGGTATGCCCAAACGCCCAGTGGTCGCCGACGCTGGCTATGGCGATAGCCGCGATTTTCGCGATGGCCTGACAAAACTGGGACTTGTCTACGGAGTCGGCATTTCATCTAACACTACCGTTTGGCCGCCGGGAAGCCGGCCTGAGGTGCCTCCCCGGACAGGAAAATCAGGCCGTCCGTTTACCCAGGATCGAGATAAGAATGGCAAAAAGCCTGTCCGAGTCGACCAACTTGCTCATCAGTATTGGTCCGACGGAAAGTTTAGAACCGTACTATGGAGGAAAGGCAGCACAGGGAGAATGCGAGGACAATTTTATGCGGTCCGTGTTCGCAGTGCGGAGCGCCGAACCAAGAAGAAGAGAGCAAGTGATCCCATTTGGTTGGTCATGGAGAGGGAAGTCTCGGCGGACGAATCTTTTAAGTACTATCTGTGCTCTCTCCCCAGAAGTGCTTCGATCAAAGAGGTCGTTCGCCTAGTCAAGATGCGGTGGCACATCGAACGTGACTACCAGGACATGAAGCAAAAACTTGGATTCGATCGCTACGAGGGCCGAAGTTGGGGCGGTTTGCACCGTCATCTAGCCATGGTTTCACTACTGCACGCTTTTCTTTCCCTCCACCGAGAGGCTTTTTCCCCCGGAGAGCCATCAGAACCCGTGGACGTGGGCGGACTTTCACCGTGCCCTTGTTGTGGTGCTTATGCACTGGTTGGGGAGCTGTCCCACCTGTCACAGGAAGTTCAGTAAAAACGCTGCGCGGAGGCTGATCAGGTAGTGCTAGAGCGCATCTCATAACCTCATTTTCCTGGACCTGGACCTGGACCTGGACTTGGACCTGGATTCCTACCGGCGGGTTCGAGGGGGAAGGCACATCTTGGAGAGAATGCGAACGATCGGGTCGAGTATCTTAACAGCCTCCCGAACCGATGCTTTGTCGATAAAGCCAAGAGCAAAACAGGCGTCGACAATTGCTCCACACTCCATAGCGGAGCCTCTGGCGATTGCGTAGAAGCGTTTTTGGTCCGTTGGCCTGGTCTTTCCAGAGCGCTAGGTCGCCCCGAGGGATCGCTCCCTCGGGGCTCCCACAGATCCGGACGTGCAGAATTCCCGCATCCGGCTCCTCAGGCTGTAGGTTCGCTCGGGCAAACACTGTGAACCACTCTCGCGTACGGAAGCGGGTAACGCTTCAGGATGGCGGCAAAACGCTGCCACGCGAAACGCCGGCTGTTCCGACGTGAGAGAGAGCGACCCCATATCCGTTCCACTTCCTGACGAAAGTGTCCAATGGCGTCGCCATTTCCAGTGATTCCGAAGTAGTTGTAGTGCCCTCGAAGCATTTGGCCCAGCCGTTTGTGTTGGTCCCGTAAGCACCCATGCCGCATTCGCCGGCACTGCTCTTTTACGCGTTTGAGGCTACGGCTGAAACGTTCCTTCGATGTTTTCCGCTTGACCACATACCGGCCTTTCCGAGACCGAGCCCAAAAATGGGTGAAGCCGAGGAAGACAAATGTACCCGGTTTACTTCCCCTCTCACGGATCCACTCTGGACTCGTAAAAGGAATGAGCCGAGTCTTTGCCGGGTGCAGCGACAAACCGTACCGCGCGAAGCGTTTCGGGAGTATCGCAAACACACGCCGAGCATCCTCCTCTTTTCCAAACAACAGCACGAAATCATCCGCATAGCGGATGATTCGTGCGCGCCGTCCCACACGGCGACGGACCTCATTTTCAAACCAGGCATCCAACACATGGTTGAGATAGATATTCGCCAAAATCGGCGACACTACCCCACCTTGCGGTGTACCCATCTTGAAGCGTTGCAGAATGCCTTCTTCCAGCACGCCCGCTTTGAGCCATTTGTCGATGACCTTACGAATTACTCCATCCCGTACCCGCTGATCGAGAAAACGCCGTAGATGCTTGTGCTCAAGGGCATCGAAGAAGCCTTGAATATCAGCCTCAATCACCCAGCATTGTTGCCAGTACGTCGGCCGTTTCTGCAGCCCTTCGAGCGCATGGTGAGCCGAGCGACCTGGACGGAAGCCGTAAGAGTCAGGATGGAAATCCTGCTCGTAGATCGCCTCCAGCAGCATCGTCACCGCTCTTTGCATCACTTTGTCGGTGAACGTCGGGACGGACGCTTCACAATGCACCTCCTTCAATGCGCGTTTGGGATTTGCGGCTCTTTGCAATGCGAGGGGAGGACTCAGTCCACTGAAGTAACTTCCGTTCTGTTTTGTGATCGAGCGTAATCCACCAGGGAGATCCGGAGTTGAGCTTGCGAGCCTTTAGCATCTTCCGTTCGATCCAGTAGTACACCACGTGGGCGCTGACGTCGAACTTCGAGGCAACTTCTTTGACCGTGAGCTCTTCCGAACGTTTGAGGTTTGGAGCACGGATGGAATGCTTATACCGGATCCACGAGATCCCGCTTGCAGTAAAATCATTCCCTTTATTGGACTGCAAACCTTCCTCGGTAAACTTCCTGGCAATCTGTCCATCCGTAAGCGTCTTGGCCAGTGCTCGCACCCGGTCTACAATCTCAGGAGAATGGCGCCACTTGTCCGCGATATTCTGCGGAATGTCGACCTCCAGCGCCTCGGTTGCTCCGCCCTGCCAACGGATTTGTAGCTGTACTGTCTTGGCGCCGGGTTGCTTCTTGACGGTGATATCCTGGATCAAAAGGCGTAAAATCCTCTTACGGTCTTTGGACTTCGTCGTTTTTGAACGCCAAAGGCGAGGCAAATCTTGGCCCAGCGTGAGAATCTCAGCCTTTCGTTCCTTCCAGTCGGACAGACCTTCTTTCTTACGGTGTTCATCATATTTTTCGCGAATGGATTCGAGGTTCAAAAGCGCATCGTTCCATCGAGCTTCGAGCGTCGAGGCGACATTTCGATTGGACGGGTCTACCTCATCATAACGTCGCTGAGCGAGATTGGACTCGTATTCTGCTCGTTCAATTTGGAGTTGCCATTGCCGATCGACGGCCGTACTTCTCCGCTCCAGCTCCTCGAATGCGCGAAGTGCTATCTTGATCTCTGAGGGCTGAAGGACTTCTATAATCCGTTCGGACACGATTCCATCAACAAGACCGCAAGAAATATTGATACAGTGTCGATGAGAGATCCCATCGCGCTTCTTCCACGTGCATTGGTAGGTCGGATAGAGACCACCGTTGCCTGTATAACGAACAGAAATATGACGGCCGCAATCCGAACAGAGCAAAAGTCCCTGCATCAAAGCTAAACCTTCCCGCGCTGGACCAGGAAGTCGTCTCTCTTGCCCATTCGTTTGGTTTTTTGTCAGCATCTGTCGGTGCTCCACGAAGTCATCCCATGAGATATAGCCCTCGTGGTGATCTTGGATCACCACCGACCATTCTTCCATGGGTTTTTCGTAGATCTTGGTCTGAATACGGCCATCTTCGGTGATCGTTTTCTCGTACCCATAGCGACCGTAAACGTAAGCCCCAGCGTACCCAGGATTCCTCAGCACACCTCGGACGCGCCCATGCACCAAATTACCCCAGATAAGCTTTCCATCCCATGCACCCCCATAAGAACGCTTCGGAAACTTCAGTTGATTTTTGGCATAGTGATGAACAACGCCATACGCGCTACCCAATTCCTTGAACGTGTCGAACAACAGATTGATCGCGCCCCGAACTTCTTTATCCGGATCGACCAATGTCCGGCCCGATTCATCGTACACGTACCCCACCGGCAACGGGGAACGAAGCTCTCCCTTCTTCGCCTTGTTGATCTTACCACCCTGGAGACGGGCGCGAATGAAGTGCAATTCTGCCGAAGACATCGTCCCCTTTAAACCGAGCAAAAGTTGATCATTGAAGTCCGACGGGTCGTAGCAGCCGTCCCCGTCGATGATCAAAGTCTCCGTCAACGCGCAGAGCTCTAACAGGCGGTGCCAATCTGTGTTGGATCTCGAAAGACGCGAGACTTCCAAGGAGAACACCGCACCGACTTTGTTCATCGACACATCGGCGACCAACATTTGGAAGTCCGTCCGGGTCGTCGACTGGGTCCCTGACAAGCCCAGGTCCCCATCCAATACTTTGATCCGATCGGCCCGCCAACCCAGGCGTATCGCCTTGTCCTTCAACGCGTACTGTCGCTCGGTGCTCTCCCGGTGATGACGAACCTGACCCATCGTCGACTGCCGGAGGTAAACATATGCCGACTTGCTCAGGTGTCGCTCTTGAATCTTCGGGCTCATCTTGCAACTCCTCTTTGTCTTGTTTCAAAAGGAAAAAGTCTTGAATCATGTTGGCCACGACGATTCCGGCCATCGACAGATCGATACACTTCAGGGGATGAGTGGGCCCTGGCTCCATCGCACCGCTCTAAAAGTCTTCCCGCCGTCTCAGTAACTCGCGATTGGTTTCGCAGATTTCTTCCAGCAACGCGCGGGCTTCTGCTAAATTTTCCAGGTAGGCTTCGACCTGACTCACGTACGACTGCGGCACGTAGATCATCTCTGGACGGCGGCCGGGGAGGCTCACCGACAAGTAATATTTGGGACCATGGCCACGGCCTTCCGCGCATTGGCAGCCAGCTTTGCCGCACTTTTTGTAACGCTCGATTAGAGATCCTCGTAAAAACTCGGGCTTCATCGCTCGAAGTCGACGGATGAGACCCGCGCGATTCCGGCGCAGCTTTTCTACTGAACTCTTCATATTTATCAGACCAGTTATATAACTGGTCTGATGATCTATCAAACCGCCTCATCCGTCAACCCCACTTTTCTTCCCAGATTTCCGACGAAGGGCACTCAAAAGATCGGCCAAAGCGCACAGATGCTTGAATGACAAGATCGGAGGACGAATATCCAAACCGGAGTATGGATCTGGGTCTGACTTGTCCGTCCAATCACGCGGGACGACGATCGTTCCTCTGGGCGAACCCTTGAGCGAGAGCAGGTCTCGCTGAGCAAGTTTTCTCGATTTCAGGACAGGAAACTTCTGACCGCGTAAGGGGTGGAATGGATGGGTGATTTCGGCCCAGTCCGAAAGCTCACTGTTACTAAGTGTAGTTGACCCTGACCGTCGGTATACCGATCGGCCGCTGCTTTCCTTCCCCTTTGGGGATGTACGTTTGACGTACCGGCGGAGGCCGATATGTACCACTCTTCAACGCATCAACTAGAGCCTGCAGGTTCAACTCCAGGGCTGAGGCAAATTCTGCAACCCCCTTTCCTCCACCGAGTCCCCTGGGCTTGGGTTCCCCGGCTTCTGCGGTACTATGGGCAACTCCGACTGCTGAACGCCCTTCTCCCCTCGCTTCGTTGCCTTCGCTCGAAGATACCTCGGCCGCGCCCGCTTCTTCGCTCCTGCCGTCGTGGGGCGCGACGGCGGCAGGCCTGGATTTTGGTCTTCGGTTTCCCAACCGATTCTTGCCGAGGAGGCGATCAGCTCTCCCAGGTTCCTGGGGAACCCTTGTGCGAACATGCCCCGCTCTTGGACCCCGGAGGAGCTGCCTACCCATGGCGGGCGGGCAAGCAGTGTTGCCTTCCGATCTAAAGACATCGTCGGCCTCCCCATTTCTATCTTTCGGGGCTGAATCACGCGGCCTATCCTGCTCGCTGTCTACGCTTCGCAGCCTGGGTCACCCCAGGTCCACGCAAGACTCGCTTACGAACGGTTGCCAACCGTCCGACCGGATTGAAACCGGCAGGGTCCCTTCAAGGACTTTCGCATATTTACTTTTCAGTTCATGCTTCCTCCTCCCAGGCTTTGCCTGGCGCAACTTCCGCGATATTGAGCGGGACAGACAACGACGCTCGCCGGATTTGGTCCGCAAAACTTGCGTAGCCGGGGGGAAATTGATCCGTGAGCTGCGATGCGAGAGGCAGGAAGGCGATGGCCAACCGGTAGACTTCGAGATTTCGGTAGTTCATGCGTCCAGGTCCAAGTCCAGGTCCAAGTCCAGGTCCAGGTCCAGGTCCAGGTCCAGGTCTGTCCAGGAGGCCGAGAAAATTGTCCGATTTGTATTCCCAGCGAATGGAAAGCCGGCGAAACTGCTTGAGCCAAGCGAAAAGCCTCTCGACTTTCCATCGGCGCTTGTAACGTCGGAAAGAGCGGCCATCCTGCTTTCTCTTACTCGGCCTTTGCCCTCCGCGTTTTGGCGCTATAAGCTCAATTCCTCTTCCGCTTTTGAGTTCACCCTGTAGCTTTCTGCTATCCCAGGCCTTGTCGCCGATGAGCTTATTGGGAAGCTCATCGACAAACGCAGCGTCGAGCACTCTTTGAGTGAGAACAATGTCGTGTCGGGAGCCCTCTGCAATAACCACAGATAGTGGAAGACCATTGCTGTCTGCAATGGCCATCACTTTCCTCGCATTCCCGGCACGACACTTCCCGACACATGTTCCTTTTTTTTTGCCTCTACGTCCGTGCCATCTATCAAGGCCTCGGCATCCTCGCTCGTCGCCAAAGTTTTCCTAAGTCCAACGAGGACTTTCTCAAACACGCCCTTTCTTACCCAGATCTGAAATCGACGATGGCAGGTCTGATAGGGGGGATAGCGACGCGGAAGATCTGCCCAGGGCGCCCCTGTTCGGAGAACCCATAACACTCCATTCAGAACACCTCGCGGTTCTCGCCATGGCCGCCCTCCCTTGATGCCTGTCTTACGCTTTTCAGTTGTAGGAAAGTGCTTCCGAATAGCCTTCCACTGATCATCCGTGACGTCCATCGACCACGGTAGATCAAATCCTCGAACCCATGTCGATCCCCCTTTGGCGAGGTTATGAGATGTGCTCTAGACTTAGAAGGTTCGCTGTCGGTGATTTTCGGTTGGGAAGGGTGCGATTTTCCCGGTGCAGCTACTCACACGCCTCGGTGTCATTGTTGCCAGAACAATTGCATCCTATGTCCGGAAACCGAAGCTGGAAGGCGGTGGCTTCACAGGACGAGAGCGCAGCGTTGCCATAGATCGACAACCTTCCGATGGTTGTGAGGTTACGGAGTCCCTCGAGGCTCGTGAGCGCGGCGTTGTTTGAGATCGACAATTCCCTCGCCCCGATGGTTGTGACGTTATGGAGGCCTTCGAGGCTGGTGAGCGCGGCGTTCTCCGAGATTCCTAAGTTCGGTCCCGCGGAGAACCTATCCATGGCCACGAGGGCGGTAATGTTGTGGAGAGCGAGAAAGCTCGTCAGGGCGGGGTTGCTCGAAATGCGCAGCTTCCCCGCGGTGGTGACGTTATTGAGCCCCTCGAGGCTGGTGAGCGCAGTATTACCCGAGATCAATAAGTCCTCTCTGATGGTTGTAAGGCCCTCGAGTCCCTTGAGGCTGGTGAGCGCGGCGTTGTCCCTGATCCACAAGTCCCCCTCAATGGAGGTGAGGTTGTGGAGGCCCTCGAGGCTGGCGAGCGCAGTATTACCCGAGATCGATAAGTCCTCTCTGATGGTTGTAAGGCCCTCGAGTCCCTTGAGGCTGGCAAGCGCGGCGTTGTCCCTGATCCGCAAGTACCCCTCGATGGATGTGAGGTTGTGGAGGCCCTCGAGGCTGGTGAGCGCGCCGCTGCCCAAGATCGACAAGCCCCCCCCGATGGACTCGAGACGAGGAGAATTCAACGTTGCTAGGTCCTCGTTGTCTTCTAATTTAAATCGGCCACCGATTTTTTGAAGAACAGGCAAATTGATTGCCGTAAGACCCGGTGTATTGGCATCGTTGTTTTCTATCTCAAATTGGCCACCGATTTCTTGAAGAACAGGCAAATTGATTGCCGTAAGACCCGGTGCCTCGACAACAAGCTCGCCAGTGATTTCGGTAACGTCGCGCAAGAAGGCCACATCCAAGGCATTATGGATGACGTAGCTCCCGATCAAGACGCCGATGGGCCTATTCCCATCGGCGCCGTCTTTGCCCTTCGGCCCGTTACAGACATATTGTGTTGAAGTGACTTCGTCATCGTCGAGTACGTTATCTCCGTCCGCGTCGAACCCACCCATAACCAATGCGCCGCCCGTCGGGCAATTGGTGCCCTCTGGCGCATTCTCGATGCGGACGAGAGCGCCGTCGGTGCTATTCCTGCCGCTCTTGCCGTCGGCACCTCTTGGACCTTGGGCGCCGTCTTTGCCCTTCGGCCCGTTACAGACATATTGTGTTGAAGTGACTTCGTCATCGTCGAGTACGTTATCTCCGTCCGCGTCGAGCCCACCCATAACCAATGCGCCGCCCGTCGGGCAACTGGAGCCCTCTGGCGCATTCTCGATGCGGACGAGAGCGTCCTTGCTGTTTGCGTTGGCGCCGCCGCACGCGGTACTAAGGAAAAGGCCACTTACGACTAGGGCGTTAAATTTCGGCACCTTTGGGTTCATCATTTTATCCTCGTCATGTTCCTCGGCTTTGGCCAAAGCCACAGCTCTTTTGGAGCACAATACGAGGTCAGACCTCAGTTGGGCCGATCTTTTTAGAAGGAGCGTCAACTTTTCAGAGCCGCGAAACGTCCAAAAGTGCTGACCGTCCAGCACGTGCTCGGTTTATACCTCGGCTCACGTGCGTGGCCCACAGATGGGCGACCTAATTTGCGCGCGAGCCGAGGGTCCACGGGTGGGCCGAATTCATTTCGGACCGGGCCCTCTGTAACGTCGAATGGGCGGTGAGTGAAGCTACACGTATCAACGGCTGCCCTCTGTGCCAACGAACGTGAGACAGTAACCTGTTCCGAAATTAGAGAGTCAGTTGTCGTTGTCGTAGACGACCTACTCGTCCGCACCCGTGTGATCCATAGCACATCGTGAACCTCCAGGAGGTGGTGGGGGTGCGGGGGAGGAGGAGACTACAAACCTGTGACCAGGTTGTTGGTGACCTGTGGAGAGCGGAGATGAGATTGTGAAATGCAGATGGCAATCAAGAAGAATGGTAAAGCCGATCCGGAAGTTTTAGAGCGGCCGAAACGTCGGACCTTCACGGCCGAGTACAAGATGAAGATTCTCAGGGAGATCGATGGGTGCAAGGAAGCCGGTGAGATCGGCGCTCTCCTTCGGAGGGAGGGGCTCTACTCATCGACGATCACCCATTGGCGTAAACAGCGGGACAACGGTGCTTTCGTCGGGCTTGGACCCAAGAAGCGGGGCCGTAAGCCAGGGCGACGAAAGGACCCGATGGTGGTCGAAAATGATCGGCTCCGTCGGGAAAATGCTCGGCTTCAGCAGAAGCTTGGACAGGCTGAGGCGATCATCGAGATCCAAAAAAAAGTCTCGCAGGTTCTGGGGATTCCGCTGAAGACGATCGACGAAGAAGGGAGCGAATCATGAACGCAGCCACCGAGTTTACCAAGGGCAACTCAATCGCCAAAGCCCCGCTGTGCGCAGCACTCGCGATTCCCCGGGCAACCCTCTACCGTCGCCTCGATCCAAAGGTGACAGTTGAGCGACCTCGGCCCACTCCTGCGCGAGCCCTTCGTCCTGAAGAGCGACAGTCTGTGCTCGCTGTTCTTCATAGCGATCGGTTTGTCGATAAGGCGCCAACAGAGGTATATGCCACGCTTTTAGATGAAAGAAAGTACCTGTGCTCGGTCCGAACGATGTATCGGATTCTCGCCGCGAACGAGGAGGTGCGCGAACGCCGCGATCAGCTTCGTCATCCGGCGTATGCCAAGCCGGAGCTGCTTGCCACGTCGCCCAACGAACTATGGTCGTGGGACATAACCAAGCTGCTCGGCCCCGAGAAATGGACCTACTACTACCTGTACGTCATGCTCGACGTGTACAGTCGATACGTGGTCGGCTGGATGGTGGCAAATCGTGAATCGGGTACACTGGCCAAGCGTTTTATCAAGGAGACCCTGCAAAAGCAGATGATCGAACCAAACCAACTCACTATTCACGCTGATCGGGGCACGTCCATGCGCAGCAAGCCAGTCGCCCTACTCATGGCCGATCTTGGCGTCACGAAGACACATAGTCGTCCGTACACCTCCACGGACAATCCGTTCTCGGAGGCGCACTTCAAAACGATGAAGTACCGACCGGAGTTTCCGGAGCGTTTCGGGTGCCTGGAAGACGCCAGGCTTTTCTGCCGCACATTCTTTGCCTGGTACAATGACGAACACCGTCACTCGGGTCTGGCTCTTCTCACGCCCAGCGACATTCACCACGGTCGCACAGACACCGTGCTCAACGTGCGCCAGAAGGCGCTACTTAAGGCCTACGAAGCGAAGCCAGAACGCTTTGTTCATGGCCCACCACGCGTGGCACATCCGCCGCAAGAGGTCTGGATCAACAACCCAGCACTCGCGGCCTCACATCAAAAACCAACCGAGCAGTCGCAAGAGGAGGTGCTACACTAAATTCAAACAGGGACTGTCTCAAACTCGTTGACACGTTCCGCTGAAGACGAGGCGAAGCTAAAGAAAGTGGGGGTGCCATCGAAAGAGAGCGATTTCCGAAGTAAGCCAGAGATAGCATTGGACCAACTTGAAGCAGCGATAGGTCACGGTATGCCCAAACGCCCAGTGGTCGCCGACGCTGGCTATGGCGATAGCCGCGATTTTCGCGATGGCCTGACAAAACTGGGACTTGTCTACGGAGTCGGCATTTCATCTAACACTACCGTTTGGCCGCCGGGAAGCCGGCCTGAGGTGCCTCCCCGGACAGGAAAATCAGGCCGTCCGTTTACCCAGGATCGAGATAAGAATGGCAAAAAGCCTGTCCGAGTCGACCAACTTGCTCATCAGTATTGGTCCGACGGAAAGTTTAGAACCGTACTATGGAGGAAAGGCAGCACAGGGAGAATGCGAGGACAATTTTATGCGGTCCGTGTTCGCAGTGCGGAGCGCCGAACCAAGAAGAAGAGAGCAAGTGATCCCATTTGGTTGGTCATGGAGAGGGAAGTCTCGGCGGATGAATCTTTCAAGTACTATCTGTGCTCTCTCCCCAGAAGTGCTTCGATCAAAGAGGTCGTTCGCCTAGTCAAGATGCGGTGGCACATCGAACGTGACTACCAGGACATGAAGCAAAAACTTGGATTCGATCGCTACGAGGGCCGAAGTTGGGGCGGTTTGCACCGTCATCTAGCCATGGTTTCACTACTGCACGCTTTTCTTTCCCTCCACCGAGAGGCTTTTTCCCCCGGAGAGCCATCAGAACCCGTGGACGTGGGCGGACTTTCACCGTGCCCTTGTTGTGGTGCTTATGCACTGGTTGGGGAGCTGTCCCACCTGTCACAGGAAGTTCAGTAAAAACGCTGCGCGGAGGCTGATCAGGTAGTGCTAGTACACCGCAAGCGAGTCGAGCGATCGTTGATCATCAACGATGAGGCGCAAGCTGAAGCGCTTCAAGCGCCGCGGACACCGCGTCAACCGCCTTCGCCATCCGGTGATAGTCCAAGGTATCGGGGGTATCTTCGGGTCGATGATAGTTGGGATTGCGATAAAAAGAGGTGTCGGTCACCATCACCGCCGGATAACCTTCGTTCCAGTAGTTGCGGTGATCCGAAAAGTCTACCCCCGGAAGAATCCGCGGGGCATTGATCGACTCGATCGGTAGATCCGTGGCGCCAAGCATGGCAGCCTTGAGCCTTCTCGTGAGGCCGGCGTCGGCCCAGCGGCCGACAACCACGATAAAATTTCCCACCGACGGATAAAAAAGCTTAAACATCGAAGTCGGATACCGCTGAGACCCCGGTTCATCACGGAAGTAGCCCAGCATCTCCAGCGAAATCATGGCCCGCACCTCGGCGCCCTCTTCTCGAAGCGAACGCGCGTGAACCGCACTGCCCATCATCGGCGTCGCAAAATAGGGCGGCTCCTCGAGGGTGTAGGCCACAAACTCCATGGGGACCCGAGGCACCCGCCCCGCCCATAGCCGTGCCAATTCGAGCAGCCCGGCCACGCCGCTGGCGTTGTCGTCTGCCGCGGGATGCTCCCCGGCCGCATCGTAGTGCGCCCCCACCACAATCCTCGCACCCTCTTGAGGCCCCAACCGCGCCACCACGTTGCGATACTGGTCGCGGCCAAACGGTTGCTCCCATGCGGTCAGGCCAAACCCCTCGAACACCTCTCGGATGTACGCTGCTGCCCGATCGAGATTTTCGGGGTGGGCATGATCTCGGGGAAAAAAATCGGACGACAGGGTGCGCACGTGGTGTTCGAGGCGGGAGGGCCCACACCCTTCGGGACTCGAAACGCGCTCAGGACGCACCCAGGGCTGCTTGGTCGCCCAAATGAGCGCGACCAAGACCCCCGCAATACATGCAAGTATGACCCACATCATCTTCGCCCGGAGGCCGAAGCGCCTGACCGTCTCATCGGTCCCGGCCAAAATAGGCCTTCAGTCGCAAAGCGAGCTGGTCACGGACCGACCGAAAAGCATCTAAGATGGCCTCCTCGGAGCCAGTCTCCGCGGCGGGATCGGGAAGCGGCCAGTGAAGCCGTTCTTTGGACCCCAAGGCCGCGGGGCACACTTCGTCGGCACACAAAGTCACGACGGTGGTGATATTGTTGGAATCCAGGACGTCTACCGATTTCGAATGGTGATCCGAAAGGTCGATGCCCACCTCCGCCATGGCCCGGACCGCATAAGGGTTGACCGCCGTCGGTCGGGACCCTGCGCTGTACACCCGAACCCCGGGAGGCGCCAAAGCACGGCCCCATCCTTCTGCCATCTGACTTCTCGCCGAGTTGGCCACACAAAGAAAACACAAGCCGTCTCGTTCATCGGTCATCGAGCGTCAGAGTCGACCCCCACTGAGTCCAAAGCGTCAAGCAAGAAGCCCGCAAATTCGACCCAAACGTCGGAGCGGTCGGCCAAAAAACGGGAACCAGGAACTGGGAATCCCGTAGCGAAACCGGCAAAAAACAAGGCGTGGCGGCACTACCGCACGGCCGTCTTCAGGAGGTCCTTGCCCTTGTCAACGATGGCCTCAAACGCCTCGCGTTGATCGCCCCATTCGACGTCGGTCTCTTTGTACCCCTTGTCCCTGAGAACTTGGAGAACATCGTCATGGAAGAAGAACCCCCCGACCAGAAAAAAAGAACGGGGGCTAAGGAGGTAAGGTCTGCGCGGCGCTCGACCGTGGGCGATGTCGTTGAGGCGACGGTTCGTTTCCTCTAAGTACGCAACCGCTTCCGCATCGGTCATGGTCTTCTTGGATACCCATTCGATCAGCTTTTTCGCTTTCACCGCCCCTTGTTCGAGCTCTTCCTGCGTCAATGTCCTCGGATATTCCAGAAGCTGCAGGCCCACCCGGTTTAGGGGGGTGTCGTTGAGATCCGGAACCTCAAATGGCGTCGAGGATGGGTTCGGTTCGGCCATCGCACCAAAAAACAGCGTAAGCCACCAGGACATGCTTTCGGTCAGCATCAAGATCCGTTTGTCGTCGGGATAAGCCTCGTAGAGAATGGTGTACGGCAACAGGATCTCTTGAATCGCGGTGTCCTCAGCAAAATGCGGCACAAGCTCTGCATACGAGACGTTGGCAGCCACGGCGATGTAAAAGAAGACGGCATGTCCAATCTCGTGCCCGAGTCCGGTTCGAACCGCAAGCCATCGTTCCACGTCGTCGAGACGAACCCCGTAGTGGGTTTGCGCAATGGTACGCTCGTTGCGATCGAAGTGGAACAGAGACGGGGTGTAGGGGCCTACTCTCCAGGTTTTGGCGGGAATACGAAGGGGGTAGTTCGCCGTGTGAAGCTTCTCGATCATCTGGTACAAAAAAGCATCCCCTTCAATCAGCTCCCGGAGGCGGCCCAGGTCAAGTTGACCACCGGCATCCTTCACGCCGACCGGCGCCTCAAGCGACAGGGGGCCCTGAAGCAAACCATCGTCAACCCCCTTGCCAAAGAACTTTTCTTTCAAGGACGCGGTCAGAGGCCTTTGGGTCGCCACCGGCAAGGCCACATGCAGCGCGTCAAGGAGCTCACCCTCAAAGTCGGTCGACGCTTCCAGGGTTTGAAAAACGGTGTCGCCGGGACCGATGCGTTTGTTGTCCAGAGGATGCCAGTGAAGACCAAGCGCGATGGTGGAATAGGCACCCGCGTCGTCCAAAAGAGCGATCACATGCACATGGCGCACCTCACCATGGGTGTAGACAAGCTCTGCTTCTCCGTAGTGCCAACGAAGAGGACGCCCAAATGCAGCACCCGCGTCGTAGATTGTCACCCGCGCCTCATGAAGCGTACCTTCCTCCTCAAGCATGATCAGCGTTGCCTCTTTCTTCTGCCGGTGGCTCGGCAGATCAGAAAAGAGAAGCCCGAAGTCAATGGCTTGAAGCCCCTTCGATCCGGCTTCGATGCGACCCACGCCTTCTTGCAGCAGTTTCGTCGCTCGCCCCTCAAGGATTTTACCTTTTTGGGGATCATCGCTCGAAGGTACCGGGATCGCACTGATTCTCGCACCATCCGCTTTGGGGGTGAACATGACGTGGACTTCACCCTCGGGGAAGAAGTGTGGAACGACCCAAACATGCCGGGTGCGCTCAAAACCCAAAAACGTATTGAGCAGGACCTGAAACGCTAGGTCCGGGTCTTTCTTGAGCCCATTCCGCTCCGCCACGCTCAAAACCGGTACAATCAATTCTTCGCTGGAAGACGCGAGACGAATCGACTTGCCACTTTTTTTGGCCTCGATGGTCAGCTTTTGTCTGCCGATAAGCATCGCAAGAAGCCCCGACAACAATTCGAGAGGGCTCCTCGCCACGCTTTGATTCCTACTCCAAAGAAAGCCGTAGTCTTTTCCAGCCACACTGAAGTTCACCGCCTTCACCCCGTCGCTGTCGTCGACGGCCACTACCAGCGTCGTATCCTGTCCGAGCCGAATGTTCCCATCACGAACGAGCTTCGGCATGCCCGCGGAATCCAGGACCTGCCAGAGCTGGCTTAAATCTTCTTTGGCGGTGGTGCCCACGTGCTCGGCTCGGACGCTCTCCACTGTTCGCTTCAGGGTTTGGTATTTCTCCGAGTCCAGTGTTGGCGAACCCAAAATTCGTTTTTTGGAATACTGCACCCTGACGTCCTCATTCATATTGATCTGGACGAGGGACCGCTCCCAGAGGTCGGCGTCGATTTTTCCGGTGAGCATCAAAGTATACTCGGCGCCACCCGAGGGCGCGACGTCTTCTCCGGTTGGGATATCGTACCAGTGCGTGTCAAACCAGATGTTCACCAAATTCTTGTAACGAACATCTTGGCCATCTTTGGGAACGTAGCGGAGAACCGCTTTGTGTCCCGGACCTTCTTTGTCCAGTATTTTTATCGCCTCCTCGGGGTCCTTGACCTCAAGAAACTTGGCGTCCAAGACCTCGCGAAAGTACCGCTCGGCGGCCATCGGATCACCCATATCGAAGGTGTTGAGAAGGCCGCGTTCTTTGGACTTGCGGCCCAACTTTTGAAGGCCCAACTCAAACAGCGCAGGGCACGCGGGGCACGTCCCATCGGCAGAAGACGCAATACTGTCTGCGAGGTTGTCGATATCAAGGCCAGTTTTTCGAAGGCGCGACTTCGTCGTCCCTTGGCTTCTGCTCGGGCCAAGGTCTTGTGGCCCATGAGGGACGCCGCCTTTGGACAAACCCACCGCCGTTTCCTCCTCCTTGCCGGAGCCGTTCGGCGGCGACCCTGGGCTTGTCCAGTGGAGCGCCCGGAGATGGTCGGGGAGCTTCGAGAGATCTTCCGTCTTCACCGACCAAAACTCGGGATGGGTCTTCCGGGGCACCACCGTGTACGACATTCCGTCGACAAGACGTTGGGGCGCAACCGGAGTCCTGGTGATGAGGTCTGTTTCTCTTTTGGACATCACAACCCCCACAAACAAGGGATTGCTCGGCATCCCACGACGCGCCCGCGTAGCGGGCGGCACCCCTTCCGCGAGCAAGAGGGGCCACCACGGCTCGGACTCCCGATGGAGCATGGTAAAGAGGTAACCCCACTGCTGTTCGGCGCTCAGAGCTTGAAACCACGCTTGACGCTGAAGAACCGCCAACAAGAACCACCCGTTCTTCGCCCACTTTTCGTAGCCCCTGCTGAGGGTGTCATCATCCGGCCCCTGGACGCCGGCCTCGACGGCGGGGCGTAACCACCCAGATTCAACCATACGCGATCCTGGTTCTTCCATCGCGATGGGTTCGAGATATTCGTAGATCTCCACCCGGGAGACGGAGGGGTCCACGATCAGCAACGGCAGTTGGGGAATCAAAGGGACCACCGCATGAGGAACCACCACCGCATACACCTTGTCTGGACTCAGCTTCGTCGTGGGCACAAAGCCCCCGACCTCGCGTGGGGCATGAATGTCGACCACCCCCACAATGTCTTCTTGTTTTTGGCCATTGAGGTCCGCAAGTTCTGCGTAACCCACGGGCTTCCACGGCCCCTCGGGCCGCGCACCGTAGAGCCGAAGCGAACGCCACCCGTACCACGTCACCAACCCCGAGATGAGATGGGTCTCCCCGAAGCCCAGGCTGAGCCCAAGCCCCATGATGATGCCGGCGACTTGGGCTGCCGTCTCCATCCCCCCGGGGCTCGACACCAACAGGGTCCGAACCTTGTTGGCCGCTTCCGCCGCTTTGGCGGCCGCATGCGGATTCAGTTTCATGTGGTTCGGCGTAAGCGGTTTCGACGTGAGCACCAAGCGGTCTTCGCCGCAGAGGCGAGTAGCCACCAGGTCCATGCTGGAGTCCGAAAGGGCTTCGGACCCCGAAACCCCTTCTTGAGACCCGCAGCGCCTTTGAGTTTCCACCAAGAACGCGTAATCCCAACCTTCGCCGGAGTGCACATTTTCAACCCGGACCTTGGCCACATCGCCTTGAATGTCGGGTACGATGCCGCAGGCCTGCGCGGTCTGGTGCGCCCGCACCTCGACTTCCAGGGGCTCCATGTCGTCCCTCCACCACGATGCCTGAGTCTGAAGGGCTTCGCCGTTGACCAAGACGCGGTAGTAGGCGGCCTGTCCTCCCTGGTTTTCGAGGTGAAACAAACACTGTTCCTCCAATGGATGTACCAAAAACCGGTGAGGCTCGCTCGCCAACCGTGAGATCTGCACCTGATGGGGCGCCTCCCCGAGGGCCCAGCACGCGGAGCCCAAAGGCCCCTCACAGCTTCTGTCGACAAACCGCTCGTCCTCTCCGCTGGTGGCGGATGCCATCCATGGGCCGGACGAAAGCCCCCGCAACGCCTCGATGTTGGAACCTCCGGCGCCGCGGCGCAGCCGGGTCCAAAGCGGGTGCTCGGACGCGGTTTCGTCTGTCAGACCCACTTCGCTCGGGGCACCCGTACCCCCATTTTCTGGGAACGTCTCCAAGACCCGGAAGGTGTCGATGAACCAGATGATGGCCGTGCTCGACGTCAATCGCGTCGACAGATTGAGGATGCGCTGACTCGAATACGGAAAGTCATGTTGGGTGACAAACGACTGCACCCCCGCCCACAGGGCCTCCGCCTCGCGCGCGAAAAAGGCGGACCTCGGATGCTCGGGATGATGCTCCACAAATCTCAACAGTCCCAAGATCAGCCCCGTGGTGGCCTCCAGATGAAAGGATTCTTCCTGCCTTCCCGTGGCCGCGATGTACCGGTCCTCGAAGCCATCAAAAAAGTAGTGGGCGCCATAGTAGCGCCGGCCACGAAAGCCGATGGTTTTGGCAAACGCCAGGGTTGTGAATTCAAGACAACGCGCCAAAGCCTCGGCCTCGGCTTCTTTTCCTAAGTCTGGGTGATGCACCGAAAGCGAAAGCCAGCTGCAGTTGTCAATGGCGGTGTGCCTGCGATTCGGCACAAAGTCGAGCCGCTCCCCAGAGCCAAGGTGGATGCCGATGGCATCGCCCGCCAAACCGACTGAAGCGAGGTGCACTTCGCCCCCCGTCGCCACCCGGCCCCAGGCGCCCTCTAAAAGAGCGGCATCAATCTCAGCCGTTTTGGCCTCGCCGGATCCGTGTGCGTCCCGAGCATTTTCGAGATCGCGGCGCCAATGGAGATCATGTTGATCCCAGAGTACGTAGAAGATGCCGTTTCTCAGCTCATTTCGCCAACGCTCAAGAACGTCCCGGTCTTCGACCCCAAGCGCATCACTGTGGACCAACGCATGATTCAATACGCTGAGGACATCCAAGTTGTGCTCGGTCACCACGTTGTTCGCCCGGACGGGCTCCTTCAGGAACCGTACGTCCACCTGGGTCAGAACCCGCGGCGCCAACTGAACCGGGGCCCCATCGGACGGGGTGAGCCTCCGCATCACCTGGGGTGGCGACAGGGCGTTGTAGGACCGGTACCCGATGGCATCGAGGACATCGTAGTAGTCCCAAGATTCATCTTCTTGGCCCATCCGTGGCCGGCCCTCCGGCTGAAGTCGCCAAGGATGCTCCGCATTCTGAAGGCCCCGCGTGGTCCAGCCCGCAGTCATCAGACTCACCCGGAGACCGGACTCCGTAGTGCCCGAATGTCGGTGCTGCTCGAGCCCTTTCAGGGCCTCACGATAGCACTGGCGCATCCGTTCTTGGGCATCGGGGGACAGATCGTAGGACGCGGGAGAAACCAAAAAAGCACCCAGGCCATGGATGACCCACGCCGTCGCCCCTGTCACCAATCTTGCGTCTTTCCATGCGTCGTCTAAGGTGTTCCAAGAAAACGGCCAGCCCCGAATCAACCGACCAGGACCATCGCTCCCCTCGGACACCCCGTCGGCGCGGGCACAAAGATAGCGCGCCAAAGCCTGCGCCCGCGCATCAGACTCGAGCGTGCCCTCGCGTGCATACTGAGCCAACGCGATCCCCTGAGTATAGGCCCAGACCCGCTCGTACGCGGCCAAATAGGCGGCATCCGATGCCTCTTCTTCAAGGATGTAGCCCGGGTCGGTGCGAAGCCCGTCTTGGCCGACACCTTGGTACTCCACTTGATAGCCCATCGGCTCCCCCGAAGGCGACGGACCCCCATCACGCCACAACCGGTCTCGCATCCACCGGGCTTTTTCGTAGTTGCCTCGGGCCGACACCGAAAACAGGGGCACCCCGGCCACTGCCGCATCAAACACCGTACTGCGCGCGAGGGACACCTCGACCACGGGCCCGAAGGGGGTATCTCGGCTCAACGCCACCGGCGTGGCCTTCAAGACCCCCTGGGAGAGGGCCCCATCCGGCACCAGAGCCGTGGGGTCTTCGACCCACAATTCCGCCTGGCCTTCCTGAAACGAACCCTGGGCAGCCGCCATCTTCACCCCTTCTTGGGCATGATTGAGCCGGACCCGATGCTCCGCGTCCACCGGCATGTGGTACGCATTCTCCGCGGTGACAACCACCTTTGCGCGTTGACCTTCTGTCCAATAGGCGGGCAAGTTCACCCGCCAATGAACCGCTTCCGACAACGGTGATGCACGGGTCGTCATCAGCCGATCGGCACCATCTTGGTCCTTTTCAATCCACGCGGCGAAAGACAAGTCTTCGTGGGTCGCAAAAGAGACCCCACCGGCCATGGTACCGGTGCCGGTGCGATTTCGATGAACCCGCTTGGGGCGCCCTTGGTTCAAAAAAGCGGGGGGGCCGAAAAGCGCTTTGTCTTCTTCGCTGTTCACCGCCCACACCGCCCCCCCGGATGTTGACCGAGGGGCGTAGGCCAGCACGCTGAGCTGGCCGCTTTGCCCAGCGCCCACCACGGGCATCGTTCCCGCCCCCACGGTTCTGGGCGCCGACCACGAGACCCCACCGTCCGACGATGATTGAACACGAACGCGCTCTGCCCCACCCGTCTCGAGGCCATCGGCGAGCCCATCCTCGTAGACCGCAACCAAGCCCCACGGCGCAGCCGCAACCCTTGGGTAAGAGACCTGGTCGTCGCCTTGGTCCCCCCCCACCGCCGCCAGGGTGGTCAAGCGCCAAGACTGCAATCGATCCTCAACCCACACGTTTTCGCGCCAAGCAGACTCCGGCCACGCGTCCGGAGCAAGGGGCCGTTGCGCCACCACGATCTCATCTTGCTCATGCCAGGTGCCCCGGTACCGGTATTGGAAGGTCGCCCCAAGGTTTGCGTACAACGCCTCATCACCCGCCTCGTAGGCGGTCTTCCAGACCTTTCTCCAACCGACAACTCGGCGGATCCAAGGAAGATCTGAGGCGTCTTCATTTTCGTAGCGCGGTGCCAAGGCCATCGCCTGCCACGCGTCGTGGAGGACCGGCCGATTGTCCCACATCCGCGATTTGTGGGCCACGATGGTGACCGCTTCGCCGCTGACCGCGAGAGAGGGCTGGTAGACGTAGCTTTCCTCCGTCCGGTAAACATAGGGTCCGGTAGGCGGGCTGCCATCGTCGGGGTTGGGTTCCTCGCTCAAAAGATACGACTCCTCGCACCAACATGCAGGACATGCGCAGCGTCCATTTTCGTCGGGGACGGATTTCACGAGATAAGAGACAGATTCTGTCGCGGGCGCACGCCTTTGCACATCAAACACGGCCGATGGGGGGCCCGAAAGGTTCTTGAGGTAGTACGCCTTGTGGCCCTCACCCCATACCAGATGGTGGTGAAGATGGTGGTCATAGGCCATATCCAGGCCCTGCTTCCAGGTTGCGTTGTCTCGGACCACCTGCGGGGGGCCAAAAGTCTGACCACCATCCATGCTCTGTACGACCCAGAGCTGCCGGACCACAGTCTCTTCCGCGTCCTCGACGTGTTCTCCAATCCACGAAACGGCTACACGCGCGTCGCGGGCAGCGATCGACAGTTCGACAATCGATTGCGGAACCCCCGAAGCCGCAAAGCTTGCCACTGGGACAAAACTTCCGGGCCTGCCGGCTTGGGCGCTGTGGTACACCCAGATCACATCACCTTCGTCGCCGCGCCGCTCGGGCCCAACCGTTTCCGGGTCCCGTTCGCGGCCGACATCCCCCAAAACCCGGGCCCCCTTCTCGGGTTGCGCGTCACCCGCAGGATCCGCCCCGCGCACCACGTAAGCCACGTGGGCCCAAGTGCGATCCTGAAAACGGGACACCGCCCCCCGCACCAACGCCAGCGAGCCCCGAGGCCCCAAAAGGGCTCGGGCCGACTCGAAACGCCCCGCTGGGGTCAGCGGCGCCGGGCGCTGGCGCCCCGCGGGCGATGGTGAGGTCGGGCCGTAGGACAGATAACCGATCCCCGGCATCAACACGTCTTCCGGTGCGAGGGAGAAATATTGCGCTTTTCGAGGGTCCCAACCGACGACCAGCGCCCTACGCAGATCCTGCTGCCGGGTAGGCGCCGTCACCCACAGAGGACGCCAACCGGAGTGCGCCGTAGTCGAGGAGGACACCACCAGCCGCCCCTCAACCACCCACGTCTGGGCCTCATGGCTATGAACCCAATAGGCCCCCCTTTCCAGGACCCCCTCCACCCGCTGGGAACGGCCCATGGTCGAGGCTGCGCCCGATGGCTCCCCCGCGGGGCGGCTGCTGGCGGTAACGGGCCAAACCAAGGGAAAAAGCGCCGCTTGCGCCCCCCGATGCCGTGCGTCCGAAAAAGGAACTGCGACCAGATTCCAACCGGGTTGAAGCACCCACGTCACCGTGGCCTCGGTGGTGTCACTCGAGGCCCTGGTCGCAAGCCCCAACACCACACCCCACGCCAAAACCCCCACACACTTCTTTGTTGGCACCGATTTCGCCCCCCCATCGAGCCGAGGAACCGGACAACCACCCGGTCCCCCCAAGCAAGACGGCGCCACCGGACCCTACTCCAACGATGGAGTCAACCAGACTTGACCCATCGAGCAGAATTCTCCCTTACGCGTCACCTCGGGGGGCGTGGGGACCAAACCCCGTCGGTCGGACCTCAGCGCCGTTAGGCCGATGCCTTATTGAACCCCAGAGCCCGGCCAACACACTGCCCATCATGCAGTGAAACACCGCGGAGATGGCAGCAGGTATCGCCACCAGTGGGTCGGGAAAGTTGTTGCGGGCCAATACCACGCCCAGGCCCGAGTTCTGCATGCCCACTTCGATCGAAACCGTTCGGGCAACCCGAGGCCCCTGGGCCCAACGTCCGAATAGATAGCCCAGGAGGAATCCGAAGCCGTGGGTCATGAAAACGGCCGCCACCAATCGGAACCCCGCATCCAACACCGTCTCTTTCTGGGCGCCCAAGACGGCCCCCACGATGAGGACGATCATCAGCACCGCCAGCGGGGCCGCGACCGGCAAAACCCGCTCTGTGAATCGAGGGAAAAAGCGTCTCGCCCCAAGTCCCGCCACCACGGGCAGAACCACCACCTCGGCGGCATTTTTGAACAGCCCCAAGGCATCGACCTCCACCTGACTGCCCACCAAGAACGCGGTCAGCACCGGGGTCATCAGAGCCGCCAGAAGGGTGGAAACCGCCGTCATCGATACCGACAATGCGACGTCCGCCCGCGCCAGATGGGCAATCACGTTGGACGCGGTCCCTCCGGGACAACAAGAAACCAAAATCAAGCCCGCGGCAAAGGCTGGTGGGAGCTCGAGCCACCAACCGAAGCAAAAGCCCAAGGACGGCATCACCAAATACTGAAGAAGCACCCCAAGGAGCACCGGTTTGGGCGCGCGTAGGACGCGCTGAAAGTCAGAAAACTCGAGTGTGATTCCCATGCCCAGCATGATGAGCTGCAGCCCCGGTGTCACCAATTTGAACTCCAGGAACCACGTAAACGATTTCGGTTGGAAGAGTGCGAGCGCCGCTCCGGCGGTGACCCAAACCACAAAAAGGTCCACGAAGCGTTTCACGGCATCACCGGCAACCACGGGAAGACTTCACGAGGCAAGCTCCGGGCGTTGGCTTGGGCTCCAGCTGGAACGTTGCCTTCGCGAGCCTCGTCATACCCGAACTCGGGGCACGGTGCGGACCGCGTGCCCCCGAAACCCAAATTTGACACAAACCGCTCAACCCCTCCACATTGGGATCCATGGTCGACCGCGTCGCTCGTCACCCGTTCGCGAAGCTTCTTCGCCCTTCCGTCGCCGGACCGGTCGAAGACGTTGACCTTAAAGATTGCGCGCCGGACGCGCCCGCTCCCAGAATCGCCGAAATCTAGGACCCGTCCGCCGTGGATGTCCTCAGGCTTTTGCTCCTTCTGTTGGTGTGGCTCTTCATCTCGGCTCTTTTGGACGACGTTCCATTCAGCGTTGCGCTCGGCTCGTCGTTTCGGAGGCTTCGGGCCCATGCCGGTCGATTTTGGAGCCTCAGGGCGCACCAGCATCCTCTCTTTCGTCTGGTCCTGCTGTGCGCTCTGTTGTCGGGAGCCGGATGGATCGACCACATCGCCTATCGGGGGGCGCATTCGTGGTCGACCACCGGCTCCACCCAACCCACCCCTCAGGAAATCAGTGTTTGCTTCCGGCAACAGGGTCGGCTCATGAGCCTGGCGAATGCGCGAAAAAACGCCATCCATGAGCGATGTCCTTATGGCGGCTGGATGACCCAAGGCGCGTGCGGCTACACCCAATGCACCGTCCATGGCGCCGCACCGGTTCCTTGGCCCTAAGCTTTGGGGAAGTCATCTTGCCTATAGAGAAACGATTCGTTGTTCGTGTCCCACGGAGCAAACTCCAAGCCCTTTGTGATCGCCTCAACTGGGACGGGAGACTTGGCACACTGAAGGTGCCCAAAAACGAACAGACCACGCTGGTGTGGCTGCCAGTCCGGTGTGGTCAAGAAAATCCGGTTGCGTTTCAAGAATCTTTTCCTGAGCTGGAAAACCTTCGGCTGGATCCTGGGTCCCAGTCTGAAGGGGTCTGTTCGCCTCCTCATGAAGGACTCGTCCTGACGGCCGAGGAAATCCAAGCCGAGATGCTCTATCCGGTTTGGCTTCTTCGCTTCGACGACGGTTTTGTGGTCTTCGATGCGAAGAACGCTCGCGTCCTGCGGGCAGACCTTCCTAATCAGAGTGAGCGAGGCCGGCTATCGCTGTTCTTTTTGGCGATTCTTTTGATCTTCGCGGCGTACACCGGAGCGCTCGTCACCCAGGAGATCACCCTATTGCTGCTTATGGCCTTCGCGGTGAAGCCCATTCTCCTTGTCCCGCTGGGGGTGCCACTCGGTCTCTTCGCGTTCTCACGCTTTCACCGACGACTCCTCTCGGTCATCGGGCCGGCATTCGCCAAACCCTTCACCCAGATCGCAACCACGCGCTTTCGGGCCCCTGAAGGCGATCAAACCGGCCGTCTCATTCAGACGCTCTCGTTGCTCATCGCCTCGGTGGGACTGCTGGCCCTCCCCCGTCTGGTGATGCACTTTCTCCAATCCCCGGATTCGCAAGCAGGCCCAAGAGCGCATTTCGAAATCGACCCGGCCCCTCATAATCCATCGCTTCTGGGCATTTTCCTGATCATCCTGGTCGCGCTCGCCCTCGGATTCTACGGGTACCGCCTCGGCGAACGGGCCCTATGGGCCGCCGGAAGCCCGGCGCCCGGTGATCACCACGACGCGCCCCCTCGGGACGCCCCCAAAGAGATCATCCACACGTTGCTCCTCGTGATTCGCTACTACGTCACTGCGCTCATCATTGCGAATCTGTTCGTAGGCACGGGCCTCGCCGCCGCCTTGAACTCGGCACTGGGGCTGCCCTGGCCACCCCACAACACCTTAGTCGCCTCCACCACTCGCCTCGCCGTAACCCTCGGGGTGTTGAAGAGTCGCTTAGGGCGCCGCCCGAAGTTCGCCGTCGCCAGCGGCTTTGTGGTTTCCGAACTGGTAGAAAGCCACTTGGGGCCTTGGGGCAAAAGCGGTCTGTCCCTCCTCAGCGTCGCGGTGGTCGCCTACTTCACCGATAAACAAGAACAGCCATCACCAAGGGACCGTGCGCTACGCGCGCTCAAGATGGGCGTAGGCTTCGGCCTGGGTCTCGGAAGCGGTGGTCTCATCGGGTCAACCATCGGCGGCTTTTTGATGGGGGACAGTGGCTTCGTGCTCGGCGAGTCACTCGGTGAAGAGCTCTTCGGCCTCCTCGGCGCAAACCACGCGGAGTCTGGCCGGTCGTCCTCAGCGGAGCCTTTGCCGAAAAAGCCACCGCCGTCCCCTTCCCCCGGGCCCCAGACCTTCGGAAGAGACTTTCTGACCTGCCTCAGCCTCGTCGTCGGCGTCTCGACCTTAAGCGCCTGGTACACCTTCCACGGCAAGGCGCCCCCCACCAAAGCACCCAAACCGTGCCCTCTGGTGCTCCTGGTAGGCCTCGAGGACGCTGGTCTTCAAACCCGTGAAGTACACCGAATGAATGGATACGTGCACCGAGAAATCACCCGCCTTCGGGCGCGGTTGCGGCGTTCCAGTGTCGAGCGATTTGATCGAGACCTCGCCAAACAAGGCGTCCACGCGCTCTCGGCGTGCGATGCCCGCTGTCGTCGCCTTCTCCCCAAATGGGCGCCCAAAGGCTCCGTGATCTTGCGGGCGGATTTTGCGCCAGGCGGCGCGACGGTCCGCCTGACCCTGTTTGAACCGGAGCTTGCGCTCACCTCCAGCGTCGAGCATCACGCAGAATCGCCAGAGGAAATCTCCTCCGCGGTGGGCCGAACGCTGGCGGACCATTTCAGCCGTTCGACGCCCGGCCCCCAGTCGCCGCCCTAGCAAATCAGTTAGGCCTTGTCGGCCTTTAGCTAAGCTGGCGATGTGGTCTGCCGCACGGGCGGCATGAGGTGTTTTGGACGGGATTTGTCGTGGGCTTCAAAGACCGACCTATGGCTGCACATCGAACCAGACTGTGACGTCGCTCCCCTCAATCAGGGTCCCGTCCGGTGCTTCGAGATGGCCACTGAGAACGTGGGACCCCTGAGCCAATCCGCTGATTTCATGCCGCCCCTGCCGATCCGTGAGCCTGACGAGGGAGCCGCCATCCACATCGAACGCGACACGCGCCACGTTCTGGGTCCCTTCACCGATCACGGCGTAGTCGACGTGGAGCGTTCCAGAAATGTGATCGCCGATCTCGGGACTGCGGATGATCAGGATGGGTCGGCCCGCCCTGGATTGCTTGACCCATCCACCGATGGTTTTTATGGCCATGCGTTGCTCCACAAACCCGGTGACCGGTTGGCTGGGATCGCTGGTATTCATCCCGTAAGCGAGGTCGTATCGAAAGCGTCCATAGGCTCGAAAAGTCACCGCATCGATATCTCCAACGGACAATAGAATGCGAACGTAGTCCAGGAGCTCCTCTGCGCTCCACATGTCCTCCTCCGTGTGATGCGATTTTTCTCCCGGCAGGTTGGTGTTCACCCACACGAGCGTGCCTGGCGACTCTCCATCAGCATGTTGTTTGTTCTTTATCAGACTGCGTAGCGTGGCATTGGGATCGAGCCGCCTTTTTCCGCTGGAATCCACCGTAAATGGACCCTGGCAAGAAAAATAGATGGCATCGGCGATGCCGTCCCCAAACCGATAGTCCTCGCGCAAACCCCCCGCGGGATGCATCCCGGCACGCTCAAAGCCGATCGAGATGTTCCCGTAGTAGGCCATCGTCATGGTCGTTGGGAAATACCGCTTTACGATTCGGTTCATCTGTCGCACTTCGTCCCGGGTGGCATACTCACCCATCTCGTGGCCCAGATAGAACCAGTCCACGAGCCCATCGAGCTCAGATACGCCATCTCCGTCCCGATCGGTCGCTTGCAGTTTGTTTTCCGCCGAGGTGATGTCGAACACCCACTGATCTCTGGGGAGGCCTTCGGCCGCACCCAGGTACCAGTCTCCCTTGCCTAAGAACCCGGTACCGATTTCGAGGCCGTGCGCGTGAGCATGGTCGCGAAACGCCTGCGCCTCACCTCCGATACCCGATGAAGCGCCACCGGGCGTGACCACATTCACGTTCATGCTTTTTAGCTCTTCTATTCGTCTCGAATTGAATTGCGCAGCATCCAAACTCTTGAACCCCGCCGAGTAAAAGCCAAAGCGCCTTAGGTCTTTGAGTCCAGGGAGGTCCACCTTGGACGGCTTCACCGTCACCGGCATCACAGCGAGCCCAGAAAGGCCATTTGCATCGACATACGCAAGAGATACGCGGTGACGACCCATTTTCCGAAAAACGTGCGTCGGAGAAGCCTCCGTGGACGTTCCACCATCGCCGAAGTCCCAGGCGTAGTCGACCAAACGGACTCCGCTTTGGGTCCCAAAGCTGACCTTGAGCGGAAGCTCTCCACGATCAACCGAGGCCGCAAGGCTCACTTCGGAGTTCACAAAATCCTTGTTTTCTTTGATGAAGATCTGACGAATGCTCACGCCCCCATCGAGAAGATCATCCACTTCAAAGGTATATTCGTGGCTGGTCACTCGAATGGTCGCTACCTTTTCAAAACTGAGTTCGCCGGAGGCCTCCTTGGGTGGAACGCGATCAACCAAGGCGCCATTGAAGAGAAATCTTGGATGCGGATCACCCCGGTGGTTGGGGTGAAGGTACAGTCGCATATGGAGATCATATATCCCGTTGGGTGCGCCTGGGAGGGTGACTCGACTGGTGCCACAATGCTGACCATCGACACATGAGAAGCCGTCGACCCAGCTCGTCCATCCCTCGCCCAGGTTCAGCCTATATTCGGAACGGTTCCACGATGTGTCTTGAGCCCGCACCGTCTGTGTCGCCGTTGCCGGCTCTACCAACCCCAAAACGAGGTCACTGAGATCCACGTCAGCCTCGAGCGTCACCTGATAGTTATCCGGAGCAGAGTATGTGTGGGTGGGTTCCGCTTCATCGGATGTCGCACCGTCGCCAAAATCCCATTGGTAGCGCACGATCTTGCCCATGGGGTCCGTCGGAAGCGCCCTAAACTTCACAAAAAGTGGCGCGTTTCCCGTCGGGGGCGTGGCCTGAATCACGACGCCGTCCGAGGTTGTAGGCGCGGGCGTTTCATGGGGGCTCGTACTCGGGGTCGGCTCAACTGCGGTTGACCTCTCAGGGTGAAGTTCCATGTCGCCCCCGCGAAGACCGTCCCCCTTCCCAGGGGCCACGCCCACCGAAGAAGACTGTCCCGTACAGCCCACGATCAAGAAAGCAGCCGCCCATGGAGAACGGAAACGAGTCCAATCAGATTTCTCCCTTGCTGGCTGCATCCATCGACCGGGATGCAAGGCCTGTTCCGGAATATGAATGGTATGGATCAGCTCCGCGGGCGGCCTTTTTGGGGCGTCTTGGGCCCCAAGATTCAAGGACCGCTGGGTACAAGTCCCCCCACTCTTCCCGCAAAGATCGCCCGCGGGGAGCCAAATGGTCACATGCGCAGGTGATGTATGAAGGAGGGGTGGAACGTGCGGCTCGGCATGCAGCCAAAAGATGGGTTGAGCCCACGGCCCGAATGGGTCACCGTCGGCCCATGCTTTGGGCAAAGCGGACCGGCATGCACGCGGCGTTCAGGTCGCCCCTCTTGCTTCCGATGCCGTGGCTGGGGGTGCTTGCCCTGATCCTAGGCACACCGGGGTGCGGGGGGACTGACCCCTATTCTCCCGATCCCGCGCTCTTCGAGTCCGGCCGGTGTTGGTCGTCGCTGCCAGACTTCGATTCAAAGCGCGTGGACTGCGGTTTTTTGCGCGCCCCCCTCGTTCACGGAGAAGATCGGGGCGTGGTCCGCATCGCGGCGGTGCGACTCAAAGCCGCCGATGCCTTTCGGCACAATCCGCCGGTGGTTTTTTTGCAGGGGGGCCCCGGGGTGCGGGTGTTGGAAGACGCGGGCGCGTTCATCGGCCCCCTTTTGGCGAACTTCGGCCAAGAGCGCGATCTCCTTTTTTTCGATCCCCGAGGGGTCGGACTGTCGGAGCCCACGCTGCACTGTCCCACGCGCACGCCCACAACCGCCTCAGCGACCAGGGCGTGGGCCGATGAATGTCGACGCCACCTGGAGGCAAAAGGGGTCGAGCTCAGCGCGTTCACCAGCCTAGACAGTGCCCAAGATGTCGCGTTGTTGGGAAAGGCGTTTGGCTACGAAAAACTCCTCTTGTACGGCACCTCGTACGGCTCCCTGCTTGCGCAACATATCATGCGAGATCACCCGTCATCGGTTCACGCGGCAATCCTCGACGGCGTCGTACCCCTGAACCCACCGGTCTATGTGGAAGACACGCGGGCGATGGAACACAGCCTCCAGGCGGTCTTGCGCCTGTGCAGGGGCGATCCCGCCTGCAACAATACTTACCCAGACCTGGCTTCCACCCTGGATCGGGTGCTCGTCAAGCTTCGCGCCGAACCGCTTCGACTGCCTTCCATGACCGCGACGGGCGCCGCAATCGACCTCGATGCTCAAGGGTTTTTGAGCATTCTGGGACTCGGGGCGCGACTGGACGGCGGCGGCGCGCTGGTCCCCAAACTGATCGAGTCCACCGATTGGGTCCAAGAGACATCCGACGAGGCGCGGACCCAAGAGCTCCGCCTCTTTGTGCGCGTGCTTCAAAACCTCTTTCCCACCGTCGCCCTCGGCCGGTTTCTGAGCACAGTTTGCGCCGAATACCCGCTGCCGGACGAAGTTCTGCCGGCTACGCTTTGGCCGGAAACCAGCAAACTGGCCGAAGAGGCCCTCAACTTCATCAAAACAGCTTGCGACGTTTGGAACCTCACGCCCCTTCCGGAGTCGGCAAGGAGCGCTTTCGCTTCGCCCATCCCAGTCCTCCTCCTTTCCAGCGAGGTCGATCCCGCGACCCCACCCTTTTGGGCCCGGACCGCACCGGACGCCTGGCCCCAAAGCCATGCCTTCGAGTTTCCCTTCCTGGGCCACGTGGTCGGGTTTTCTGCGGACCCTTGCCCTCGGCGCATCATTCAAGACTTCGTGCGCGCCCCCCACCAGGTGCCCGACGGTGGATGCATTGGCGACATCGATTTCGAGCGCGCCGAGCGACTTGCTGGACTGTAAAACCCTAAAAGCCTGAAAGGCAGCCAGCGCTTTCGAGCCACGGTCAACCCAAATCGAGCGCGCCCGAGTACTGGTCATCAGAAGGAGTCGCACCATGCTCGGATGGCCCCACTGGACAACCCTAGGACGAACGGGAAAAGCGCATGAATCAGACATCGCTGTGCCCGGAAGGAACCGAAGCAAGCGAAAGGCTGCGTTCCAACCGTTTTGGCCAACGTGGGGGAAGAACATCTCGAGCCAAGACGGCGTTCGCCACGCCTCTCGAGCAACCCGGGAACCACGGAGGTCCGTTTTGGTCCACGAGGGGACCCGAAACGTCCTGGGCGTGGTCCTGGTCACCGCTCAGATCCTGAAAGCCTGCACCGGAGCGCCCATGGGGGCGCCCCCAACCGCAAGCATTCCTCCCCCAAAAAGCCCCTCGGCTCAACCCCACGGCCAGGGCAACGCGCCTCTGGCTCCACCCCAAAACGCCATGTGGATCTGGAATATGTCGGACCGCATCGTGCTCGATGAAACCGAACGCCTCGCCCTGTATAGCTTTCTCGAAGGGAGCGCCCAAAGCCCATCCGGACCCATCCGCGTTCTTTTCTTGTCGCTTAGCTCCGAGCACCTCTTGACCGAGGCAGAGCCTATTCGCGCCTTCCTCGCCGACGCCCACAGCCGAGGGCTCGAGGTTCATTTCCTTACGGGTGACCCGCTGTGGTCACTCCAAGAACGCAACCCGCAGACCCAAGAACCCTACAACGCCGGCTCTTTCGAAGTCCTGGATGCGGTCCTCCGTTTCAACCAAGAGAGCCCTGAAGCCGCCCGCTTTGATGGCTTCCAGCAAGACACCGAACCCTATGTTCTGAGAGAAGACGCGGGCTACCCGTACTCGTGGTCCAACCCGGAGCACCGAACCCACATCATTTGGCCTCAATACATCGACACGCTGGAGGCCTGGCGAGCCCGCGTGAACACCCACAATCAAGAGACCCACGATGACCTTCAACTCGGCGCCGCCATTCCTCCCTGGTGGGACCCAGAAAACCCGCGGGGGACGCCTGCCGACCATCGACAAGTGCAAGACCGAACCGACTACGTCGCCATCATGAACTACGACATTCGATCGGAGCCGATGATGGCAGGGCCCCAGGACGAACTCCGGTACGCGGAACAAAGCGGACTACACCGGAGTGTCTATGTGGGGTTTGAGTCGCTCGAGGTCTCCCAAAAAGAACCGACACCCGAATCCTTCTTTCAGACCCTCTACGCACACTCTTCCTCGTATTACTATGCGGTTCCGAACGCCCTCAGGGCCAACATCGAGACCCTGGTCCTTGCCCATCAACACAATCCGGCCCTCAAAGGCCTCGCGTACCATTACTACGAAGACCTCGCCAACGGGGACACCGCTTACCGAAGCCTGACCAGACATCAAGCGCGCCCCCCCGCTTGCCTCTTCCATGCATCCACCCTGAGCCGGACCCACCCCACGTCTCAACTGGATATTGACTACCGCGCCTACGACCCCGATGACGAAGCCCTATCGATCGATATCGCCATCATGACCGAGGGTGAGCACCAATGGCGTTCGGTGCCGACCATCGACGCGGGAGGGCACGGGGTTCAGATCAACGACGGTCACTACGCCCTCGACATGCAGGCCATGTTGCTCACTACGGGTACGCGGTACCGGGTGCGCATCGAAGCGACGGAGAAAAAGCCGGGAGGAACCACCGGGTACGACATCTCCGATGGCTGGCTTGAGATCCCTGCCCAAGCGTCGGCCGACATCCCTCCCCAATCGGTCAGTCACTGGCCACACGAACCCCTGCTTGAAGGACGTCGATCACGGGTCGCCTGGCCGGCCTTTTCGATGCCCCCCGCGCCGTCGGTCTCCCTGTACGAGCTCGAGCTGGTCTACACCGCATCGACCGGTGCCAGCCACACCGAACGCCTCGTCACGCCGAGATCCTACACCCACGTCGTCCCCCCGCACCCGGGAACCCTTGCCCTTCACGTCTTTGGCCGCACCGATACGGGTCAAAGAATCGGCCCCGGCACCACGGTGATTGAAGTCGCCCCCGACCTCGACCGCGACGGCATCCCAGACCACCAAGACCTGGACCTCGATGGGGACGGCGTCGGCAACAACGAAGAGATCGCCCAAGATTCCAACCCCCACGACCCAGCCGCGTTCCCAACAAATCGAGTCCTGGGCCGGTGGTCGATGCGCGACCCAGGCCAGCTCTGGAAGAACGAAATGGCCTTGGGCCCCGATCTCGTGTTGGGAGGCAGCGCCCAAGCTCAAATCGTCACAAACCCCCCCGAGCTGGTTGGACTATGGACTCAAAGGGGCGCCCACCTCGCGACCGGGGAAGTCCTCAGGGCCGAAACCACCCCCATCAACGCCCTCAGCGTCGAGCTGTGGCTCAAACCGGATGGCGATGCTGGCCGCCGTCCGGTACCCGTGTTCATGTACGGGGATCTTGATCTCGGGCTGTGTCTTCTCCTCAACAACGAAGGTGGAGATCTTTCGTGGCGACTTTACCAAAGTCCCGGTCAGATCTTTGACAGCGGTCCCGCGGATTCCACCTTGGGTCGTTTTTTGAGCGTCAACGTCGACAACGATGTGCTGTTCGATGGACGTTGGCACCGCGTCACCGCAAGCTACAACGGGTTTAGCCGCGTGGTCCGCGTATCCATCGACGGCCGTCGGGTCGGCCAAAAAATGGACCCCGCCATTCCTAAAAGCCTAGGCCAAAAAAGGATGCGGTTCTTCGACAGCCAGAGCGTCTACGACCGAAAAAACCGCAACCAAACCCTGATTGAGCAAAGTGCGCTCTTCGAGAGCAACCTGCATCGGGTTCCCATCGAAGATGGGCGTTTTCAGGTCGGCTATCAGGGCTTCGTCAGAGACATCGTAGTCACCGCCGCAGATCTGACTCGCTCCGCTGGCCAAGACTGAGCTCGTCCGCCGACCCGGCCGGGTGGGCTCCAAGGACGCACCAGCGCATCTCGAAGGCTCCGACCAAAACAGTGTCATTGCAGTAACTTGGGCGATCGGATGGCGAATCTGCCACCCGGGTTGCAGGGCGCCCACTGCCGATGAATCCCCCCTTCAAACCGTGAAAACCACGTCGCGTTCTCCCTTCAGGATGTTGCTTTGTGCAACCTGCCTATCTGCTCCCTTCGGGCGCCCGCCAAGAACCGATTCCATCGTCCGCAGGACCACCTTCATCGCCTAGGGTAATGTCGTAAAAGGCGAAATCACTAGACGGAATCGGCCTACCTGTATTCTCGAGAGCTGTTTTCGTCAAAAACGCTTGCAACTGTTTGGTGGAAGCGATTCAGTAAAGCAATACAACTTGAAGAGACCCGCCAGCGTTGAAACGCAGGGGCTTGTGCACGCCATGCGGGTTATTGATCGCCGACGAATACGCACCGGAGGCACGCTTTGACGGAATTTAGGCCACACGGGTGGCCGCAAGAAGAAGGAAAACTCGAAATGAACGGACCCTTAAGCACCCCACGATCCCTCACTGGCTTTGGATTGGGCCTGTTGGTCACCCTTGGCCTAACATCCCCTGCCGATGCCGGCGGCTATGGCCACGGCCCAGGCCGAGCCCCCAGACTCTTCGTCGATGACGACGGACAGCAGTGTCCGCATGCACGATTTACAACCATCCAGTCCGCAATTGATGCCGCCCAGGACGGCGCCGTGATTGTGGTCTGCCAAGGGACCTACGACGAGCAGCTCGATATTGTAGACAAAAGCCTGACAATTCGAGGGCGCAACCGCAAGGTACAGCGCGGCCACGGCGGCCGAGGCAACACCAGCGGAGCGATGCTCATGCCCACAAACCTTAGGGTCAACGCGCAGTCTTGGGTCGCGCTCATCAATGTGTCCAATACCCAGACCTCGTCGGTTGCAGAGCCGCCCCGGGTGAACATTGAAAACCTGACGATCGACGGCTCCAATATGGAGATGGATGCCTGCGGAAGGGGACTCTTCGGGATCCTCTTTTTCAACGCTTCGGGAGAAGCCAACAAGGTCGTGGTTCGAAATATCTTGCCAAAATTCGGCCCAGAGGTCGTGTGCACCCGATGGAACGCGATCACCGCACTGGGCCGCGATGGTCACCAGATCGACGTGACCGTCAAGTCTTCGGTCGTGGACGGCTTTCTGAAAAACGGCATCATGGCCGACGGAGCAGGCGCCACCGTGGACATCAAAAACAACGTGGTTGAAGGGCCGGGATCGAGCTCAACCTCAGTCCCCAACGGAATCGTTCTGTCCCGTGGTGCTTCGGGCCGAATCCGAAACAACATCGTCAACAACAACGTCTGGAGCGGATGCAACATCTTCGACGACGAACTTTCATGCGTTTGGGTCGGCACCGGTATCCTCGTGCAAAACTCAGACAATGTAGAAATCGTTGACAACGTTATTGGCCCCACCAACGTCAACATTCTGGTTCGTGGCAACAACAATTGGATCCGCCGGAACACGGTATTCGGATCAATCGACAGCTCTTCCGTCGCAGCCGGCATCCTGATCCTCGGTGGTACCAAAAATCGCATCAAGAAGAATCGCATCTTCAACCACGAAGAGAACGGCATCTTCTTAAACGGCGACTACACCCTCGTCCGTGACAACACCATCAACGACGCCCTCATCGGCGTTCAAGACTGCGGAAAGGGCAACCGAATCAAATCCAACAAGTTCTTCAACGTCAAAAAGAAGATCTTCATACAGCACAACCAAGAGCAGATGCCCAACCCAAACAACTCCACCGACGGTCAAGACCAGCTGTAGCCCATCACGGGTGCACACACAGCCCGTCCGGCGAGCTCGTGAGGCAGCGGTTTCGCTTCCAATCGTTGTCGGTGCCCAGCGTGCCGCTGCCCACGGTTTGGTCCTCAAGATCCTGGACTGCACTTTGCCGCACGAAGTTGCGGAAAAACCGGTTTGAAGTACCGTGAAACACTTCAATCCCCGAAAAACCTGAATCCAGGATCGTGTTCTTGCTCACCCGATTGTGCGTGGGAACCGGCCCGAGCTCCGGGTCAAAAGAAATCATACTGAGCCCATGCCGCCCGCTGTCACTCACGTGGTTTCGGAAAAATGTATTGTTCTCCGTCACCGGGATGCCGTCGGGGCACCCTGGGTCCCCAAAAAACGAACCCACCCGCTGGATGCTGATGCCATCGCTGACGCTATCCAGGATGTGATTGCGCTCGACCCGTGCGCCGGCATTGTCGGCAACGACGACGCCAAGGTCCGAGAGCAGTACAATATTCTGCCGAACCCGGCTGCTGTCTGAGCAAAAAAGCAAAATGCCAGAGCCACCACCGTTTTCGGGCACCGGAGACGTCGCATCGTGTATCTCGTTTTTCACCACGACGCCGCGCGCACCACGGGATATCTGAATACCATTCGGCGCCCAAACTTTGGGAAGCGACGGCCCCACCACTCGATTGCCGTTCGCGTGAAGCGTGATGCCCGGCCCATTGGCGCGAATGCCGACACGGGTGACGTTGCTGACCACGTTTTTCGCCACAACCACGCTCACCCTTTCGCCCGACGATTCGGCGGATATGCCTACGCCCTGCGATGAGCCGTCGGCATTGCGAATGTTCGCAACCTCCACACCAAAAATGAGTCCCGAGCTTTCCCGATACCGAATGCCCCACACAACCGGACCGTCAAGCAACGATTCTCCGTCCACGATGAGATTCTTGATGCTCACCTTGCCGCCGCCGGTCACGTCAAAAACCGGCCCCTCGGTGCCCGCTACGCCGGTGACGACGCTCACCTCAGGGCCCGTGCCCACGATGAGAAGCTTCCGTTCGGTTTGGATGACCACGTTCTCCGGATAGCGACCAGGGCACACCCGAATGATGACTCGGCCATTCATCATGGAAGCCGCATCGACCGCACTCTGAATCGTGGAGTGTTCTGCTTCAGGGCATTGAACGCCATCATCATCGACCATCAGCACTTTTTTGTTGGAGGCTTCTGCCGGCATCCACCAGACCGAGAGACTCAAAGCAACTACCACTGACAATGCACATCGCGTCGAACGCTTGGTTTGATAACTCATCTATTTTGGATCCCATGCGCGCTCTCATTGCGTCAATTATGATTGACACTAATAACGAATCGTAGGCAGCGCACGGATGCGCTCCGCATTTTCTCATTGAGCAGTTGAACAGACATATACGAAAGCGATGATCAAAAATTCGCAACAAAACATGGCAGATAAACGAAGTTGACCGTCCGTGCATGCGCACCCACAGCGGGCACATCGCTCTTACCGAACAGCCCCCCCACTGTGAGGCAGCGCACCCTCCGGGGCGGATGCACAAAAGGGGTTCGACGCACTCGATAACCCTAGACGGCCGCCGCAAACCGGATCGTGCCGCGTGTCCACGGCAAAACATGAGGCCACGGCCCCGCAAAAATGGCAGCATGGTCCCGGTCTGAGATGAGAAACCGCTTCACCGCCCGCCGGCCTGACGGATGAAACGCAGTCGTGAAAGAAAACCCAAAAAACAAAATATCGGGCCTGGTGATCTCTAAAAACGAAAGCCCACGTATTGAGTCCTGCCTACAGGCGCTCTCCTTTTGTGATGAGCTTTTGGTCATAGATTCTGGTTCCACCGACGGAACCCAGAAAAAGGCGCGGGCCCTGGGCGCCCAAGTCTTTGAGCATCCCTTCGCCAACTATGCAGCGCAAAAAGAATATGGGCGCACCCGTTGTACCGGAGACTGGATTTTGTGTGTCGATGCGGACGAACAGGTGTCTTCAAAGCTCGAGACGCAAATCAAACAAGTCGTTTCTTCCTGCAGTGTCGAGACTGCGGCTTTTCGCATTCCGTTTCGGAACCATTTCAAATCCACTTGGGTAAAGCGGTGTGGATATTATCCGGATCACCATGTTCGGCTGTTTCGCAAGAGCCGCGCGCGATGGGACCTCAGCCGACCCGTCCACGAAAAACTCCTCATCGAGGGCCACACCGAAACCCTTTCGGGTCACATCAATCACTATACGATGCGTTCGATTCCCCACTTTTTGGCCAAGTCCTCTCGCTACGCCGAGCTTTTTGCAAAAACTGCCCACCAGCGGGGACAAAAGAGCGGTCCATTTCTTGCGCTTCTTCGCGCGGGCTTTCGATTCTTCCGAGCATACATCCTCAAGACCGGTTTTTTGGCCGGTCGGCTCGGATTGGTTCTAAGCGTCCTCCAAGCCTTCGAGGTCTATCAAAAGTATATCCGGCTCTGGGAGCTTAAGACGTTTGCCTCCGAGAGCACGCAGTCGGCGACACCCAAAACCGAAGGGCTCGAAGTTTGAAAGCCTCCAAGGTGGTGATCATCGACCCGGCCTTTTTGGGCGACACCGTGTTCAATGGCCCCTTGATACGCGCGCTCCGTCGAGGCTCCGGCGCCCAAGTCGGCGTGGTGGTTCGCCCCCCAAGCGACGCGCTCGCGGCTCGCCTCGAAGGCGTAGGTCGCGTTCATGTATTTGACAAACGCGGCGACGATCGCGGCGTTCAGGGGCTTTTGCGAATGGCCCGAGAACTTCAACACGAGGCCTACGACATCGCCTATATCCCCCATCCCTCGTTGAGAAGCGCCCTGTTGGCATTGGCCGCCAAGATTCCCCACCGGGTCGGCTTTCGCGGGGGCCTTCGGAGCCTGCTTTACACCCAAGCCAAACCCGAAGTTCAAAACGAACCCTTTGTCGACGCGCGACTGCGGCTGGCAGAAAAACGCTCCACGCTGGCCTCAGGCGATCAAACCCTAAAGGGGAGCCTCCATTCTGGTGAAGGGCGCAAACCACGCGTTTCTGAAAGGCCCGCGCGCGCGGGTTTGGTTTTGGGCGCCCACTGGGAGACCAAACGATGGCCGGCCTTGGAGGCCGAAAAACTCGTCGCCCATTTTCCCGCGGGGCAGCTTCATTGGGTGTATCTCGGCTCTTCTTTGGAGCGTGTTTTGTTTGAAAACCTCAACGGGGCCGTTCTTGAAGGCCGAGCCGAAAACCTTGTCGGCGGCACCATCGACGATCTCATCGACGGCATTGCTGGTCTCGACCTCCTCATCGCGGGCGACACCGGCCCGCTTCACATTGCGAGAGCCCTGGGGGTGCCGGTCGTGGCCCTTTTTGGGCCCACCGCCGAAGACCGGCATCACTTCGAGCCCCGGGATCGCGTTCTGTCGGCCACGATAGACTGTCGGCCGTGCAGCCCCCACGGTCACCGTCGCTGTCCGCTGGGACACCACCGCTGTATGACGACCCTCTCGGCAGACGAAGTCATCGACGCCATTCAGAGCATTCTGGATAGCTCCGTCCAATCGTAGGCCGTGACGCCCCGGGGCGGGACCGGGTCAAAGTCCCGGGAGCCCCCCCTGGCGCCCGGGACACCTGGCGCCTACGACCCGCCGAGATCCCCATGCGATCACCGTCCGCTTTCCCCGGGATCCCTCTTTTTTTTGTTGCCGAGCACCGCTCATCCCCCATAGCGGTGTGGAAGCTCACCAGGGGGGATGGGCCACACACAAGAGCCATAGACGACACCGTGTTTGGGCATCGGCGCATAGGGGGGATGTGCCGACGCGAGGTTCCAGCCGCTTCGCAAGGACACTGCCGATGGCCTTGCGGACGGGGCCAAACCTTTGGATTTGTACGCGCTGTTCGACCCCTCTTTGGGGGGGCCACGACGTGCCACAAACCATTCACTTTTGCCTATTTCGACTTGCAGTGGGGGCACTCCCGCTCACGGTCCTGCCCCAGTGGGCAGGCGCCACGGGCGATACGCTCGCCCCTACCCTCCTCTTGTTTGAGCCGAACCGTACGCCGGTTGAAGCAAACCAGCCATGGCTGTGGATTCAAGGAGACCTTTACGACCCGCATCTTTTGGGCCTCTACATCAACGGCGTGTTGGTCACGCGGCAAAACGGGCCATTCTCGCACCGGGTGCGCTTGCAAAACGATCGCGATCTCGTTCAGGTTGAAGCCCTGGACGCGTCTCAAAACCGCACCAAAGAAGCGCTTTACGTCATTTACGAATCCGGACAAGTCGCCCCAGCACAGGCATCCCTGAGCGATGCCACAACCCATGAAACCGAGGGGCCAAAGATTGACCTCACCCCCGACTGGACCCGCACCCACTACGTCGGCACCACCGACTACATCTTGAAGGGCTCGGTCGAGGACGACGACCTCCGTTTCGTCGGTGTCAATGGCGTGTGGATCTCAGACCGCCCAGGCCCGTTCGAAGTTTCTCTCGACCTCCCGCACGGCCCTTCGCGCATCGTGATCGCCGCCCACGATGCAAACAACCACCGAGCATCGACAACCCTGAACCTGGTGGTGGACACCCAGTCGCCACAACTGGCCTTCGGCCATGCCAAGACCTCTACGGTCTATGAAGATCGCTTCACGATCATGGGTTTTGTCTTGGAGCCCCACCTCAAAACGCTCCGCATCTACCATCCCGGGGGGGCGGCCTCAGAAGACCCAGGCTCGGGTACCCCAAACGCCCCACGCGAGACGAAACAACGCGAACCTGCGAGGCCGGTTTCAAGCTTGGAGGGTGTGTACGACTTTGACGAAATAGAACCCACGGAGGGCCCGTTTGCCCATCCGGTATCCCTGGCGGAAGGCCCCAACACCTTTGTGGTCGAAGCCACGGACCGCGCCGGGAATCGTCAAACCCAGCCTATCGTCCTCGTTTACCGCCAAGGACAGCACCCGCCCCACCCGCCTCAGGCCCCAACCGGCCTTTTAGGCCTCGTCCGCGATCAGGCCGTCCAACTTTATTGGAAGGCACCCCACGCGCTGGTCAACGGTGCGCCCATCCCGAACACGAGCACCATCCGCTATGCGATCTACAGAAATGGGGAACCGGTCGGCACGGTCAGCCAAAAAACCCGATTTGAAGACCATGTTCTGGCGGCTGGAGGACGGTACGTATACGCATTGACCGCCCAAATCGAGGCCATAGAGCAAGACCACACACCCATCTCTCATCGCTCCAGTCCCGTTGAGGTCGTCCTATCGGATCCCCATTCACCCCGAGAGACAACCGAAAACGGCTTCGAGGCGCCGGTGGTGGTCAGCGAATCACAGACTTCCTTAAGCCATCCCGTCGCGGCCGTGACCCAAAGTTCGAGCACCACATTGGGCCATCTCGCATGGATCCAGAACGCCGCGGCTTCCGCGGGCAAAAGCCATCTCGAAAAAAGCGAGGACCTGACCGGAAGCAACGCGCTCATCTACACCCGAAGCGAACGCGCCGGCAAAGCCGGCAGCTGGGAGGAAACACGCATTCTCGACAGTGCCACCCGCTCCGCGTCTTTCACCGAGGTGGCGCTCGCCGGGCGACAACACCAAATCGCCCTCGCCTGGCTGAAAACCGTCGCCCCCAGCCCCGATACGCCCGATGGCGCCCACCAACTGCGGGTGAGCACCAGTACGGATGGGGGCCGAAGCTTCAGCCCCCCCAAGCTCGTGCGCGCCACCCCACACTGGAAACGCGGACTGGACCTGGCCTACGACCGCTACGGAAACCTTCACCTGGTGTGGGGCGAAAACAGCAAGGCCTACTACCTCAAGAATCTCGAGGGCCCCGCGTCCAACGTCTTCGACCAACATCACCGGTACCCCGTAGACGTCATGGTGGAATACGAATATGAATATGTGGAGCCCTGCAAAACAGACCGCGATTGCCCGTGCACCCGAACGGTGCGCGAGCAATACTCACTCGCCCACGAACCGATCCCCCCCCACGCCAGGGACAAAGCCCTGGGATGCCTCGATGCCTACGCCGAGTTCCCCATCCTGTACCAGGATCTCAAACAAGATCCCGAAGCGGGCCTGCTTTTTGGACCCTATTTTTACCGCTGCGAAGAAAACTACGTCGTGAACCCGTCGCTTTCGGTCGACGAAGACGTGGTCACGGTGATTGCCCACCAACGCTTTCGCTGGGACAATTTCCCGGTCAAAAACCCACAGTGGTCCAAACGGCTCGGACCCGAAAACCCGCCGCGCAACCCCGAGGCCAGGTGCAACGACCCCCACCAAGGTCGCAGACGGGATCTCATTGGTTTCCGCCGAACCTGGAAAAAACATCGAGCACAAAAGGACATCGCCCACCCCGAGGGCGTTTCAGATCTTGGACCCCACGACTACCAATACCTGTACGAGGGCACTTGGCATGACGAGGACCGCATCGTCGTCGCCACCCGACCGCTCGTCGTGGGCGACACGGAACCCCGCCCCTCATCCCCCCCTGATGCCCAAAACGGCGGGCCCTCGACCGCCGAAGCAAAAGGAAACGGACTCGGATGGCAGCAAGGGGTGTGGGTGAACCACACTTTCCAGCGCTGGCGCCACAGCGTGGTGGATAGGTTCGCGGGCCCAGACCTGGGGTTCGAAGCCGAGCGCCCCCCACCCAAGGGCCCAGACCCGAGCCTTCACGAACCAAAGAGTGAGCTGGACAAGGCCGATCTGGGTGCCCATCCCCAAATCGGCCGCGCGCCCAACGGTTCCTTTTTTGCGGTGTTCGAAAAGCCCATGGCCCCTTCTCCCAACCCCGAGGAACGCTTCCTCCACATCAGTCGGCGTGCGAACGACCAATCCGCATGGTCCACGCCGGTGCCCGTAGACACGGGCCGCATGCCGGACCTCAAAATGACGGACACCGGTCAACGCCTGATTCTGTATTCCGCCCCGTCTGACGAACCGCTCGAATCCGACCAAGTCTGGCTTGCGCAAGAGACCACCGGGCCTGGGCACGCCGAAAAAGACCTCTTTGTCACCAAGCCGATGGGCCACCCAAGACGCGGCCACCCCCCCCACCTTTTTGCCCGTCGACCCTCTCTCGCAACCCTCGACGATTTTGTGCTCGCCGCCTGGGTCAGGCCGCAAGCCCCGTTTGGACCCGATCAAATCGTCATCGTGCGGGCCTCGCAAGACTCCGAAGTCAAACATCTCGACTTTGTCGCGCCCCAAGAGATTCACGGCCAAAAAAGTTTCGAATTCGAGGTTCGGGCCGAAAACAAGTTTCATATGGCGGTAGACAGCGCCCATTCCGTCCAGTTTGAAACCGGACAAGAGCGCTTCGATGTTTCTCTCAAACAGGGGGAAGCGCGACTGTTCACCAACCTCTCGGGGCTGCCCAAACCCGTGGTGGCGAGCGGCCATGCCCCCACCGTCGGCCTCCACCCAACCGTCCCGGACAACAAAACCCCGCCCACCACCGTGTTCGGTGCCGCCGCCAAGACGTCGAATCTGGGTTCGTTCGACCCGGCGGGTATTCTTTTGAAGCGGGGTGCACACGTCCTTCCCGGCAACGCCGCCGGCAACCGGGCGCGCGCCATCAAGTTACGCGACGCCTTGATTCGAGGCCCAAAAAATGGTGGTCCCCACACCTTTTATCAGCTGGAGTACGCCCCCGATGCGTCCGAAGCCCCGCACGCGGCGCAAGACCCAGAGCCCACGCCGATCACCCAAAAAGCGCAAGACAGCCTCTACCTCGCCCGTTTCGAACGCGCGTGGATCTACACCCAGGGCATCGCGCTGGCTCAGTTTGCCCGCACCCAGCAATTCGATCGGGCCACCGGGCTGGCCCAGTGGATGTGCGCCCGTGCCGTTGTGGCCCCGAGCGGCCAAGCGTATCGGGGTTGGCCGTTTTCAGAAAATACCAAAGAAGATACCTGGAAGGATGCCCGCCTGGTCACCGGAGCCAACGCCTGGGCGCTTCACGGACTCGGCACTTTTATCAGCTCGACGGCCTTCGACCGGCTCGACAGCCCTACCCAAAACACGCTGCGTACCTGCTACCAGAACACCTTGGAAGGCCTCAAGCAGCACCGGCGCCCGCTTCGCACCCCCGAAAACGAGGATCCAGAAGTCTTGATGACGGCGGGCTGGACCCGCCTCGGACTCACCCACGCCCAGAACCCCTCGGCCCTCGGCCTGACGAGCGACCCGCTGGAACAATGGGCCTATTACGACATTCTAGACGCCCTTGGGTATCGCTGGTTTGACGAACGCCAGCCGCCCCAAATCCAAACGTACGCAGTCAAGGCGGATGGAAAGCGGCATCCACTCGGGGTTCGAGCGCTCTCTCAAACCGAGCTCACCCGGCTCAATACGCCGGTCTTGGCGACCAACGTGGTCACCGAGCATAACCTAGACGTTCTTCACGTACTGAACCACGCGCTTTTGCACCTCGAGGAACTGGACCTCAGGGCTGAGGAACACGCGCTCAAGACGTGGCGAGACACGCTACGTCAAGGAATATTCAATCGTCTTTGGGACCAAGAAGGCTGGCGAGCCCATCTCGGGGACACCGTCAGCGACGATCTCGAGTTGGGTCGCTTCATCACCGGTGGCGTCTTCGACGCCGAGGCCCAAAATTTTGAACCGAGCAATCATGTCGCCATCGACAACTGCAGCTGGCTTTCCTTATCTGTGGACTATCCCAGCCTCGATGACACCGAACGAGAAAAGCTGGCGCGCTGCCTTCATTACACCGTTCTCGCATTTGCCAAGGATCTCGAATTCGGTGGTCAACATTATTATGGCGCGCACTACTTTCCCAACAGCTTCAAAGATCCATACATCGCGCCAAACGCGCGGCAGGAAGCCTCTTACCACCTGGAGGCCACCTTGGGTCTCATCCAAGGGCTCGACCGCTTCTCAGAGGCCCTCCCCGATCACGAAAAGGCGCCCTTTTTCCAAAGGACCGCGCTTGCCCTTTGGGGCGGCGTGCAATCTTTTGTGAACGATCACGGATTTCCGTACTCGAGCCAGGAGATTCACAATCTCTCTACGCGTCTGTCCTCGAGCACCGCCGCCATTTGGTTCATCGACGTGTACGATACCCTTCAAGCCGCCCCGGGATACGAACAACAGCCCCTCAAAAACTACGCCCTTGGTTTTTCGGTCGCCAAGGCCCAACGCGCGCTGGCCACGGCGCGTACCACCCTGGTTTCTGGAGCGCGCCGAACGCCCCCCGAAGGACGTGGCGTGCTGATTCGGTCCGGGTTCGAGAACGTAAAAACCGTGACCCTTCTTGAGGCGCAAGCCCTTGGACTGATCGCCCTGGTGAACGACCAAGATGTGGAACACGCGGAGGACTTTGCCCGAGGACTCCTCTGTGCTTTGCCGTCCACGCCCGGCGAACAAACGCAGCACAACCCCCTCCCAGTCGCCGTCTATACCGACACCTGTGAACCCCTAGGGACCACCGACGGCATCCAAACCGAACTGATGGTGCTTTACGCCCTCGGCTGGTTCTTAACCCATGCCCAAGCAGAGGCCGCACTCGAAGCAGAGCTCAAGACCCTTCTGAAACACCGGCTCCAAAGCCTGCTTATCAACCATCGGGCCCCCAAAGGCACACCGCTCGAGGGGTTGTTCGTCCGGGGGTCAAAGGCCTCTTTGGAAGACAACATTCTGGCGTACTTCGCCCTAGGGCTCACCGCCGTATTGTTCGATGGCGAGACCCAGCGCCGCCTGACCACCGCCAAGGACCACGTGCAACGGGCGATGGTCCACCTGTTTTGGGACCCGGCCACCAAGCAGCCCCTGGGGGCCCGCCTCACCTCGGGCCAAGGCACACCGGCGACCCACCCCGGTACCTTTGTGTTGTCTACCTTCCTTTGGGCGGACATCGGACACCCCCAAAGAGCCCTCGAAACCATGGACGCCTTCGACCGGAGGTACCCAAATCCGTTCTTGATGCCGCCTCAGCCCACCAACGTCGCCGATGCCCGGCTGCGTTTGCCCGCAAGCCCCGCGGGCGTGGCCCTCGCACGACGGGCGCTCTTTCCCGTTGATTCTCGGCAGCAGCAGATCGCCCTGGCGGCCCTGATGAACGCCCTCCGTCCTGAGACCGCGGCGCCTCCATGCCCGCCCTCCGGCCTCTGCCCAACCGACCCGGTCGCGTTCTCATCGCCGGCGGCCAGGGCCCTCCTCATCAATCATCCGGGCGGGTTCTTTGGCATCGACGAGGGCCCTCTGTTATGGACCCCCCAACACTCGAAGGACCTCAGCCTTCCCGTGCCAACCCTCTTCAAGCGCCTCGACACCCAGGGCCTCGATACCCTCGGCGCCCTGCTCGCCCACGAGCCCTCAGCCTCGAGCTTTGACCGCCTTTATGCACGATTGCTGCGGCTCCTTTTCGTGAAGGCGGCCACCGGCCAAGGCCGAAAGCCCCACGACTGGCACCAAGCCTTTGCCGAAGAACCGTACGAACATCGGCTACGCCAGACGGAGCAGGCCTTGTCCACGCTGTGCGAAGGCGCGTCGCTTTTTGCAGCCGCACCGGTCAGCATCGAAGCGTACCTGGGCATGCCTTGCGCACAAGTCGCCCAAGCGCTTACGGCCCTCCGCCAGGAACGAGGGGGCAACGACCTCGCGCGCCTGTTGGAGCACGAAGACGATGATCTGGCGCTTCTTGAACTCCGAGCCTTACTCCACCGGACGCCCGGGCCCGCCTTGGAGATGGGCTCCGATGACGGCATGTATGGCCACGCCCACAGCCCCGGGTTTTTGGACGCCTCGCACACCACCTGGACGAGCCTTCTGAGCCTCCCGGTGGCCCCCCTAGACCCCACGGCCACCACCGATGATATCCGATCTGCCATCCGAGAAAGGCTCAAGGAAGCGGTTCAAGCGAGTGTTCAAAACGTCCGGGGTCGCATCTTCTTCGAACACGCGGGCGTCGACCCCATTCAGACCTTTCACACCGCCTCTTTCGACGACTACACCCGCGCCGCAGTCGAGCTTCGAGTTCTTTCGACCCAAAAACTACGGACCGGCTTCGTATTCGACGGTCAACCGAGTTCGCACGCACCGCCATGGCCTTTAGAGCCCCCCTTCCGGCGCAACGTGGACACCTTCCGGTCTTGGGTCAACCGAAACGCGTCGGGAAGACTTGCCGATGTGGCAACCCCGCTGGGCCTTGGTCTGCCCTCTCTTCACCAGTGGATGCGCACCGGACGGGTTTCAGAACACGCTTACCGCCGATTCACCGATGCCTTCGAAACCGACCCCGATGGCCGCTTCTGGACCGAACCTGATTTGGTCTTGGAAGCGCCCCCCCCGACGCGCGAAGACCTGCATGGAGCGGTCTCGGAGGAAAGGTACGGATCCGAAGACGATGCGCTTGTGATTCCCGTGGAAGCGTCCGAAGACCCAGCGCCAATTGACGAGGATCCCGAGCCTCATCAAAAAAGCCACACTGTGAACCCGGTGGTTTCATTTCCGGCCCAATCCCATTGCGTCAAAGTTTACCGTTTTGAAACCAACGTGGTTTCCAACGAAGATTTTGTAAACCAAACCGCCGACCAACAACAAACCCACCTGGTCAAAGACTGCCACCCTGGACATTTGCCTTTTGTAGATGAGGCATACGCCACAGTCTATCCCACTGCCGGCAAGCAGCCCGCGGTGGGCTACGCCGTCCAAAGGCCCCAAAACCCCACCGGCGAACGCGGTCTCCCACCGTTTGTGGCCGGCGTGGTGATCTTCCCTGAGGCCCCCAAGGTCACCCTGTCTCTTCTGGGCGCTTTCGCCGGAGCCGGCCAAAGCCTTGTGGCCTCCCTGTATGGCCTTGCCGCAACCATCGGTCTTGGCCCCATGCTTCAGACCGGAATCGAGGTGGTCGATGGTGTCTTGGTGGTGCGGGTGGACAACGACCCGGGAAGGGAGAGCCACATCACAACCCTCGACGAGGCAAAATACCTTGCACAAGTGGTGTCTTGGATGCCGGTCACCATCATCCAAGGCGACGGGAACGGACCAAGCTACCCCGTAGAGGTCAGCGGCCGGGCCTTCTCAGATGTGGTCGTCGTAAGTTCAACGGACCGCCTTGAGTTCATCGAGGAACCAGCCCCGATTGAATTCTCCGAGGCGAACCCCCACGATGAAGTTCGTATTCACGACGAACTGGTAGACAAAAACAGTTATCTGCTCCTCTACTGTGTTCACGACCCAGCGCTTCTGCACAGCGTAGAGGATGCTAAGCCGGACAAAATCGCAAGTGGAATTGCTCGTCATCCTTTGGTCCGCATTTACAAAGTCACCGCGAGCCAGCTCAAAAACCCCCGTTCCCGGGTCAAGATGGTTCACCCGGTGCGCGGCATGGAACCCATGGCGGGACTTCCCTTGCATTGCCTCAAGCAAGTGGTTCGGGTGTTGCCAAATGGCCGCGTGAGAGCCTCTAAACTGAGCGGAATCACCGAACCCTACCAGCCCCAACAGACCCCCCTTCACTTTGACGCAGAGCTCGCATTCGACAGCACGTCCGAAATCGACGTTTTCTTTGACCTCAAAGAACGCACCATCAAAGGCAAACAGGAGCGCCCACAAAAAGCTTTTGTCTACCTCTTCAAGAAAACCAATCTCGGCTTCATCATTGAACTCGGGCGCGCCACCATTCCCATTCCCTTGGTCTACCGAAAGACCGTAAACACGTGGCTCGCGTCGATCGCCCATATCGGGGAAAAGAGTGTCTCCGAACATCTGAGTTCCGCTGCGAAGGGTGAAAAGTTTTTTCTTTCCGTGCGCCTCGCGTACTCGGACCAAAAAACGCTCGGTTCCGGTTCGGTGGGTCTCGCAAGCAACACCGTACACCTGACCGAACACCACCCGGACGGCGAAGACCCGAACCTTCACGCAGCGTCCGTCACCGCCATGCCGCGATTTCTTGACGGGGAATCCATCGGCGCCTGGGACCAATTGCAAGAGCGCGAGTGGTCGCAAATCGATGTGATCGTCGATGGCAACAACGAACCCGCCCTTGTTTTGCGCGAACCCTTTGAACCGGTGCACGTACGCATACCGGTACGCCACCTGGCACCCCTCGTCGAAAAAGCATTCCCGGGCCTGATGAGCCAGGCCGTGATCGGGAGCATCTCTGCCTCCACCCTGCTCGGAGTCGGTTTGAGCGCCTCGTTCGAAAGCGATTGGACCAAATTTGTCTATCTGCCGCATGCGCCCACAAGCGCTCGATGGGAACCGCTCGGAACCGTCAGCCCGTTTGAAATCTTTTTGGGCAGCGAGACCCTCATTCGCGAAAACGTTCGTATCGTGGCCACTTCGGTCCGGGGCGGCGTCGATCACGACGGAATCGCGTTCGAGCCCAATCAAATCTATGGGTTTTTGTGGCCTCCGGGTGTGGTCGTCCCCACCCTCGACACCCACGTTCAAGTCTTTCGATACGCCGGCGAACACCCAGGCGGGGCCACACCGCGGACCGAGCTTCAAGACACCCACGTCATCGCCCACGAATGGGTAACCAAGGTCGAAGAATGGGCGCAAGCCTTTGGCGAAGAACAACGCAAGCGGGTCGTCGATGCCATCGTATGGTGGGTTTTTGAATCTGGTCTAAGCCCCCTGTCATCGACCGCGTGGTCGCCGCCGAAAGAGAACGCCGCCCAAGACCCAAGTTCGCTCGAGCCCTACGGGCCCCACCCCTTTGCGGTCATAGACCCACTCCTCCTTCACCCCCACTTCGACCCCATTTTTCGAGATTCGCTTCTGGGCGACGTCTTCATGCTCTCCCGCGAGGAACAGTATGAAGGCGCCATCGTATACAACGAAACGGAATTTGACCTTTCTAGGGTCGAAGTTTCGGGCGCACCCAAAAAGACGGCAGGCGGCGGCCCCAGCGCCCAGGCCGCGTTTCGGGAGGCCTTCTTGAACTGGGCCGCGACCTCACTGCCCAAGAACATCCACATCAATCACGTGCGCTTTCACTACCGTGATGAAGGATGGCACCTTTCGCACCGCGCCACCCTCGAAACCACAGGTGGCCACCGCATCGGCATCGCCTGGAACGTGGACGAGGATCCCTACGGCCGCTGGCTGGCGCGAAGCAGAGCCGCGTTTCAAAACGACCGCACCCGACCACAGGAACTTCTGGAACCAGGGGTCACGCACACCCCAGAGGTCTTGAAGTTGGCGGTGAAGAACGTCAACCCGACCCAAAACGCAGTCAACTGCCAGCACTGCGCGATCACCGTTGTCGAGCGCCTGCTGCAAGGCAACCCCTTCATCTTTGCACCGAAGCGACATGTAGACGATTTTAAAAAAACGCCCCCGCTTGTTCGAAAGTACGGAGATCACTTTGAAGACATCACCCTCACGGAAGCCGTTCGCCGTCTTCAGGCCGCCGGCTTTGGAGCGTGGGCCATCGTCAAGGGTTTCAAAGAGGACGAGGCTGGCCTGTCCGGCGTGGCCGACTTCTCCCACACCTCGGTCGCCGTGAACCATGAGGGGACACTGTACGAGCTGGACGCACAGTTTGCCGGAACCGTGTCACGACTTCATGCAGGTGCCTCCAAGATCTGGTTTTACCTTGGACCCGACAAGATTGATTTCACTCGAAAAACCACGATGAAAGACACCACCAAGAAGAGGTTGTTCGACCTCCTCTCCATTGTGCCGCAGGATCCGTAGCAGCGTCTTCATCACGCCACGTCTACTTCCCCGGCCACACAACGCAACCAAAAATGCGTTTTGTGTGCCAAACTGTGATCGTGCACACCGTGCCCGCAAGCCGGGACTGCTATCTTCATTTATCCCACGCACCGACACGAAAGGAAGACCCCATGAACACCAAAACCGCCCACACCGCCCTACTCGCCCTCACCGCCAGCCTCGCCTCCACCGCCGCGCTCGCTACAGAACTCCAGTCGCTCAATGCCCCCGGCCCCAAAGAAAAACAAGCGGTCGAGCAGGTGCGGCAGAACAAGTTACCCGAGTTGCACAAGAAGCTGAACGAGGCACTCGGGTTTGAGGTCGAGCTCGACATTCGCTGGCAGACCTTTGCCGTGAAAGGGTTCCACGGGAATTTCTACACCAAAGGTTTCGAAGAGATCATCTTCGGCACATTGACCGACGTCTTCGAAGAATTCACTCAGGACACCTGGCAAAAAGAAGCCGCCCAAAAAGGGATCAAGCGCATCGTGCTTCTCAACACCGTCGGCGAAAAACTGGGCCGTGACGGCTGGGCGCGACGGTTCTACCTCAAAGACGGCGTACTGACCTTCGACCACAGCGCGGTCAGCTACACCCCGAAAGCACGCCGTGACGCCGCCCTAAGGCACGTCCTCGAAAACGCGCTGCGTAAGGTCGCATCCCCCCAACTTTCTCGAAAATAGTCCGACGGGGATCCTCTCAGACGACGCACATTTCGAGTCGCGGGGAACATGTTGTCGTCTACCATTCACCGGAGCTCGGCATCGATACCCAAGGCTCTTGGGGCGGCAAGGGTTCACCTTTTTGGAGAAGCTCGATGGAGATCTGGTCGGGCGAACGCACAAAGGCCATACGACCATCGCGCGGTGGGCGGAGAATCTTCACGCCCTGAGACTGAAGCTTCGCACACAGTTCGTAGACGTTATCCACTTCGTAGGCCAAGTGCCCAAAGTTTCGACCGGTCGAATAAGCGTCTTCCTGATCCCAGTTGTGGGTCAGCTCAATTTCTGGAGCGCCTGGCTCAGTTGCCAAAAACACCAACGTAAACCGCCCCTTCGTGTGGTCTTTTCTCCGAGTCTGTACCAAACCCAGCTGGTCGACAAAAAAGGCGAGGGCCGCCTCAAGATCGCAAACCCGAATCATACTGTGAAGATAACGCACGGAGAACCTTAGACCCCATACGCCGTCCAAAGACCAGCCCGAAACCAAGCCACTTCTGCAAAAAGCCTCCCACGAGACGGGGGCAAACCGACCGCTCGGCCGACACCGCTCGAGGCGTCGGCACCTCGAGACTCAAGTTCCCGCAAGGGTCATGGCGCGTACCCGAAAGGTAGGCGCACACATGCCGGTTTTAGGGTCCAGATCGTTGCCCACCGCATCGACCCGCGGCCACAAATCCTTGAAATTGAGCGCGATGGTGATCTCGCCCACCGGATAGGTCCGCCTACCGTTTTCAATCCAAAAACCTTCGGCGCCCCGACTGAAATCCCCGGTGACCGCGTTGAAACCAAATCCCATGGTTCCGGTGACGTACAAACCGCGGTCCACCCCCGCGATGATTTCTTCGGGGCTCTGGTTGCCCGGAAGAAGGTGAAAGTTGCTGGCCCCCACCGTGGGCCGCCCCCCGAGGCCCCGGGAGGCGCATCCATTGCTCTTCTTTCCCAACTTTTGGGCACTGTAGGTGTCGAGAAGGTAGTTTTTGAGAACTCCGGACTCCACAACCACATTGGTCCTGGCCGCAAGCCCCTCACCGTCGAACGGCCTGGAACCGGGTAGGCCCTCAAGAAGCGGGTCATCGACAATGGTCACCTTCTCGCTCGCCACTTGGCTGCCTTCTTGATCACACAGATAACTGCCTCTTCGGTAGATGGCGTGGCCGGACACCGTGGAGAAAAAGAGTGAAAGGAGCGCCCGCGCCGCATCCGGATCAAAGACGACCGGCACTTCACACGACGGTACTTTCCTCGACCCGAGTCGGGCGAGGGTCCGCAAGGCCGCTTCTTTTCCCACCGAACGAGGCGACGCCAGGTCCGCCACCGTACGCCGACCATCCCAGTACCCTTCGGAGCGCTTCTTTTTGCCCTCGTCGTCCACAACCGGCTCTACACTGATGCGCTGGTAGCTCCCACAATACCCTTCTGAAAACCCGCTGCTGCTCACCAGCACCCGCGAGGTCAAGGTCCGAAAAAAACGCGCCCCTTCGCTGTTTTTGACCCGCGCGTCCGTTTCGAAGGCGGCCGTTTCGGCCTCGAGGGCCCGATCTTTGGCCCCTTGGGCGTCAATGTTTCGGCTTTCGGAATCAAAAAGACCAAGCTCGGGCACCGAACGCGCGAACAAGGCCGGATCTGCCGGAGCCAGCTCCGGGTCACGTTCCGAAAAATCCAAAAGCTCCATGGCGTCCGAAAGAAGCGCCTCCTGACCGGCCGAAGAGGTATCCGAGGTGTGGGTTTGGGCGCTTTTTCCTTCCCGGAACACCCGAAGCCCGACCCCATAGGTCGCAGCCTCTTGCACAAGCTCGGGTTCACCCATGCGAACCTTGGTGCTGAGCTCCCGCGCCCGACAAAGAAGCACTTCGGCGGTCGTGGCCCCTTTCTTCTTGGCACGCTCGGCCAGCGCTTCGCCGAGCGCCTTCATCGCCTGAATATCTTGTTCTTCAACCTCACCCATATCAGCCTCCAACCTTCGTACCGCCCACGGTCATGCCCGAAATTCGCATCGTCGGACAGCCTACGCCGACCGGTACCGACTGTCCGTCTTTGCCACAAGTCCAGCTGCCGTCGGACAGCTGAACATCGGCCGCAAGCATGTCGACCTTGGCCAGGACTTCGGGGCCATTCCCGATAAGGTTCACGCCCTTGAGCGGTACCGTCACCTTGCCGTCTTCAATGAGATAGCTCTCGGTCAGCGAGAACACAAAGTCTCCGTTGGAGATGTCCACCTGCCCGCCGGAAAAACGTTTCGCCAAAATTCCGTATTGGACACTCTGAATGATCTCTTCTTCGGTATGGGGACCTCCCAACAACAAAGTGTTGGTCATTCGGGGAAGGGGCACGTGCCGAAAGCTTTGTCGGCGGCCGTTGGCACTCGACACATCAAAATGCCGACCGCTTTGGCGATCGTGCATATAACCCGCAAGAATTCCGTCTTCGATCAGTCGAACCGGAACCGCTTCTTGGCCTTCGTCATCCACGTTGATGCTCCCTCGCCCATGGGGATATCGCGGATCATCCACCACCGTCACCAATTCGCTGGCCACCGGTTGCCCGACGCGTCCCGAATAGTTTGAGCTTTTCCGGCGGTTGAAGTCCGCCTCCAAGCCATGCCCCACCGCCTCGTGCAGCAAAACGCCGCTGTCCCCCGCCGATAACACCACCGGAAACTCACCGGCAGGCGCCTCCTTGGCCTCAAGCATGGCCACCGCGACCCGGGCGGCTTCCCGCCCATAGGCCTCAGGCGTGTGCCCGGGAAGCACAAAGTACTCCAGGCCGACGCGCCCACCCCCTCCGACGGTCCCGGTTTGACGGTGGGCCCCAGATTCCGCGATGGCCATGGCCCGCAAACAGAGCAAAGGCTGCTGATCGCGAACCAAGCTTCCATCGCTGGTGGCGATGAGGATCTCGGTCCACTCTTCGGAAAGGGAGGCTTGCACCCGAACGATGCGCGGGTCATAGGCCCTGGCTGCGCGGTCCAGACGGCGAAGCAATGCGCACTTTTGTTCACCCGGAACCGCAAACGAACGTTCCTCCTGAACATACCGACGAGGCAAAGGCCTACTCTTGGGGGTTTTTACGGGAGAAGCGCCCCCGCCGCTGGCGACCTGACTCGCCGTCCGAGCCGCATCCGCCATGGCCTCAGGATCGAACGATTCGGTATAGGCGTATCCGGTCGCATCGTCCTTTTGGACCCGCACTCCGAGACCCATGCCCACACCGCGGCTGGCGCTCTTCACGATGCCTTCCTCCAAGCTGATGGCCCCCGCAACCCGATACTGAAAATACAGATCCGCGTAGTGACCCCCCGCATGGAGCGCCTGTCCGAGCATGCGTTCGAGCATGGCCTCATCGACTGGAATGTCGCCGTCGACCCCAAAAGGGGCGCGATATACAGAAGACATAGCGCGAAGGGTATCAGCGCCTCCGAACAAATTCCAACGCCCCCGGGCCAAAGCCCATGACCCCCATCCCCATCGGGGTTAAGAAGAGCCGTTTGTCGACGATGCCACATCCCATGCCATCCCAAACACCCAGGCACCAGACCCTCGTTTTGGCCACAATTTTCTACACGGGCATGACCGGCATGGCCCTGGTCATCCGCGTGGCCACCGGGCAGCCCTCACTCATCCCCCTCGGACCGAGCCCATCCCAAACCAGCGTCCTCGGGCAAGCGGCCATCGGACTCGGCTTCGGCCTGGGGATCGTCCTTGCCTCCCGCCTGTTGGTTCAGACCCCGAGCGCGCAAAGATTGATGAAGTGGTTTCAGGACATCCTCGGGACCCTCACTTACCGAGACACCTTTTGGTTGGCCTGCCTCTCGTCGGTCGGCGAAGAATTGTTTTTCCGCGGCGCCTTGCAACCGGTGCTCGGTCTGGGAGCCGCAACCTTGCTTTTCGCCCTCGCCCATTGGCCCAAAAACAAGGACCTCTTGCCTTGGACCCTCAGCGCCGGTGCGGTGGGGTTTTGTTTTGGGTTGGCCTTCGAACGGACGCAATCGGTGGCAGCGCCCATTGCCGGTCATTTTGTGATCAATTTTTTGAACCTCAAGTTCGTTTCCGACTGGCAAGCCCCTGGGAAACCGAAGAAACCTTCGGGGCATTCCCCCGATCGGTCTGGCGCATCTCCACAAAGCCCGTAAACCCGCCCAGGGCTATGTTAAGAAATGGGGCATGTCCGTCGCCGAATCTGGCCCCTTTCCTTCTTTGGTCATCAAAGCCGACGCCCTCGAAGCCGAAGGAAGTTTTGCCCAAGCCCAAGCCCTTTACCTAGACCCCGACCCCGATGAGGCCAAGCGCCTTCGCGCATCGCTCGAGGCCCATGCCGTGGGCGTGGTCGCCCACTACTACATGGACCCAGAGATACAAGGCCTGCTCCACGCCTCCCGCTGGGATCACGTGCACGTTTCCGACTCGCTCGTGATGGCCGACGCGGCCGTCCGCATGGTGGAATCTGGGGCCCGCATCATCGTCGTTTTGGGCGTGGACTTCATGTCCGAAAACGTTCGGGCCATTCTCGACGCCAAGGGGCACCACGACGTCCCCGTCTACCGCGTAGCCCAAGACCCTATAGGCTGCACCCTTGCCGAAGCCGCCGACTCCGAAAGTTACAAAAACTACCTCAGGCGCGCACAACAGACCGAACATGCCCTTCACGTGGTGTACATCAACACCAGCTTGGACCTCAAAGCCAAAGCCCACCACATGGTCCCCACCATCACCGCCACCTCGTCCAACGTCGTCGCCACCGTTCTTCAGGCCTTCGCCCAAGTCCCGGACCTCAACCTCTTTTTCGGCCCCGATACCTACATGGGCCAAAATCTCAAAGAGCTCCTCACGGGCCTCTTGTCGATGGACGATGATGCCATTCAAAAACTGCACAAAGAACATAGCAAACGCTCCGTCGAAGCACTGCTCAAACGCTTTCACCACTTCGAGCAGGGCGTCTGCATCGTTCATCACATGTTCGGACAAAGAGTGGTCGAACACATTCAGAATCACTACAGCGACGCCTGCCTGACCGCCCACTTGGAGGTTCCGGGTGAAATGTTTCGCCTCGCACTCGATGCCCAACAACAAAACCGTGGCGTGGTTGGTTCAACCTCCAACATCCTCGATTTTGTAAAAAGAAAATTGGCAGACACCCCTGAAGGTCGTGTTCGTTTTGTCCTCGGAACCGAAGCCGGCATGGTGACTTCCATCGTGCAAGAAACGCAAGCGTTGCTCAAAAAACAAAGCCACTCTGCGCGCGAAGTGGAAATCATCTTTCCGGTGGCCGACGAAGCCATCGCCCCCAGCGAAGATCAGAGACTCGGCATCGTCCCCGGAGTAGCCGGTGGCGAAGGTTGCTCTACCGCCGGAGGCTGCGCCACGTGCCCGTTCATGAAAATGAACTCCCTTGACGCCCTCCATGCCCTTTTGGCAAAGCTCGGATCGTCACCCGATCCCCTGCGCCCCTTCCACCCCAAAAAATACACCACAAAAATAGACGGCCAGACCACCGCAGAAGTCGGAACCCAGCCCATTCTGCATATGCGCGCCTTTCAACACACCGGCCAACTTCCCGACGCCCTGGTCACGTCCATCCTCTCCCCCTAAAGAGCCCATCGCACCACGCGAGGTCCCGACCCTAGATCTCATACGGAGTCGTCCACGTGGTCGTCTACGTAGTCGTCTACGTGGTCGTCTACGTAGTCGTCTACGTAGTCGTGGTCGTGGTCGTGGTCGTGGTCGTGGTCGTGGTCGTGGTCGATTGGTCCACTCCCGCACCAGAGGCAACAACTACGACCACGCCACAAACTTCAACGGCTGGTGTTCGGATGCCATGCAAATGAGCCGAGGTACAATTGCATTCTTCTCACCGCCAATCGCTCGAGCCCCGCGCTCACCGAAAGGTGCCGCTCCACAAAAGCGCGAAACGCAGCCTTGCCCAAGGACAACAAACTCCCCGGCTGGCGAGCAACCACCGACGCGTGACCGGGCAACGCATTGAGAATCGCCATTTCTCCAAAATGATCCCCCGCACCAAGTCGCGCGATCGGCTGGGCCTGACCGCTTCTGACCACATCAAAGACCCCTTCGAGGACCACATAAAAAGCATCACCCTCGTAGCCTTCGCGGATCACGACATCATCCGATTGGACACTGAGCGGCGTGGCTTCCGCCAGGAACTCGGTCAGGCTCAAAGACGACAAGTGGGAAAAGGCCGGAGAGCGCCTCAGCGCGGCCGCACCTCGTATCAGCGCAATGACGTCCCGATCTTCGGACCCCAACACAACCTCTTCTAAAGCGCGCCGCCCGATGCAAAGAACTTCGACCGCCCCATCCGCAATAACGCTCGCAGTCCCCGGCACCGAATCCAACAGAGCCACTTCGCCGAACCAATCCCCAGGCCGGAGGGTCGCCAGCCTTGTTTTGTGGCCCCCCGCACTTTCTTGGGTCACGTGGACCATGCCTTTGAGCATGACAAAAAAATGGCGACCAGCCTCCCCTTGGCGGATCACGATGCCACCCGCCTCGTAGCGAACCCGCCGCGCCTGCTCGGCGATTTGTTCCACAAAGGGTTCGGGCAGCACTCGGAAAAACGGAACTTCTTTGAGAAACGCTACGGCACCTTGGACCATCGGATCCTCCATGACGGTCCCGCATTCACGCCTCATACAAACCACCGTCCCACCGGTTATGGCATCGGCACAACGACCAGCCGGGTGATCCCATAGTTCATTGCATACCGCCGCTGGGGCGCGGGCGCCAGTCACCGAACCCGCGCTGTGTCCGATTCTTGACTCCCGCGGTCCAAACCGTAGCCTCAGGGTCATGGAACCCTGGGCAGTGGGCACAGCCGGCGTGGTCGCTGCCGCGTTGGTTGCGGCCGTTCTGTCCAAACAACTCCGAAAGTGGCGACTACAACGGATGTTCAGGGTGGCGCGAGGTGCAGAAAAACAAGCGCTTGGCCTCGCAGTGCGCGCCGGCTACCGGGTTTTGGACGACCAAGTACGGGGAATGACCACCATGACCGTGGATGGGGAAACAGTTGAGATCGAGCTTCGGGCCGATCTCCTCCTCAAAAAGGGTGCGAAGACCTATGTCGCGGAAGTGAAGTCCGGACGCCAGGCGCCCGATCCGACCGGCCGCCGCACCCGAAGGCAGCTCCTCGAATACGCCTGTGCCTTTCGGGTCGATGGAATCTTGCTCTTCGACATGGCCGCGGAAAAAATACACCGGATTGGCTTCCCCAGGGTCCGAGGGCCGCGACGCCTCGCCCTGGGGCGGACCGCCCTTTTCCTCTTGTTGCTGCTCGGATTCGGGCTCGCGGGCCAACACTATCTCGGGGATACTCGGAACATGAGGGTATCCAGGAAGGCCAAGTTCCGTTAGGGTGCCGCCCCATGAAACTGCACCGATCATCGGCTTCGGCCATCGCGCTTCTATGGACCCTAAACCTGGCCTGCGAAGCAAAGAAGACCGATCCCGAGGCCCAAAAGCAAGATGCGCCAAAAGCAGCGGCCTCCAAGCCCACGACCGACAAGCCGGCGGCCGAAAAAGCAAAGCCCCCTGGCCCCCCCTCCGTTCCCGCGCCACCAGACGTGGCCGCGCCGCCCAAAGACGCCGAAAAGACCGCGTCGGGGTTGGCCTCGAAGGTCCTGAAGCCCGGCGACGGGGAAAGACAAGCCGGGCGCCCGTGACACCGTGGAGGTGCACTACACCGGATGGACCACCGACGGGAAAATGTTCGACAGCTCGAGGACCCGCGGCCAGCCGGCCCGTTTTCCGCTGCGGGCGGTCATCGCCGGATGGACCGAAGGTCTGCAACTGATGACCGTGGGTGAGCAGCGCCGTCTTTGGATACCCGAAGCACTCGCTTACAAAGGCGTGCCTGGACGCCCCGCCGGAATGCTGGTGTTTGACGTCGAGCTTCTCTCCATCGTGGCCCCGCCCAAAGCGCCCGAGGATGTCGGCAGCGCCCCCCAAAGAGACGCAAAAAAAAACCAAGGTCAGGACTCGCTTACAAAGTGCTCTCCGCCCGGCAGCGGCACCAAGCATCCCGAAGCCACAAGCGTCGTCACCGGTCCAATTACACCGGATGGACGACCGACGGAAAAATGTTCGACAGTTCTGTCCAAAGAAACCGCCCCGCAACCTTTCCGCTTGGTCGCGTCATCGCCGGATGGACCGAAGGCCTGCAGCTCATGCGCATCGGAGAAAAAACGCGCTTTTGGATCCCAGAAGGACCTCGCGTACAAGGGTCGCCCCAACGCCCCCAAAGGCATGCTCGTCTTCGACGTTGAGCTTTTGAACATCTCCAAAGGCGCCCCCCCGCCCCCGCCACCGAAACCATCGGGGTCCAGTAAGACGGGCGCAAGCGACAAACCGGGCAATAGGCGCAGCCTCAAAACCGAGTGGCAAATAAACAGGAACGCACAAGTTCGAAGCCAGGTGCTAGGCAAAGCCGGGCCCGAGGAGCCCGTGGAGCGTACACGGAAGTACGTGAGCCGGCACCGCAGGGTCCAATGCCGCATGGTGCCTGGATCTGGACTTGTGCGTTTCTGTGTAGTCCCGCCGCTGGCTTCTTTTCTCCCCTCGTAGGCGGCCTGCGCGCGCAGCTTCAGTCCATGCTCATTCGGCCTTGCGGGGCCGGTCGCTTCGGCCCCGTCAGACTACCCGTTCTTCAAAGCCCTCTGGCGCGCGAATGCTTCGAACCATTCTTCGGGTTTTTCACTCGGCGGCGCCGACAACGGGGTCAGGATCAGCGCCACGACCAGATTGAGCAGCATGCCCACCGAACCGATGCCCTGAGGCCCAATGCCAAAGCACCACCGTGGCATCCCAAAGAAGACGTTGCCGATGATGTAGGAACCCGTAAAAAGAATGCCCACAAGCATGCCCGCGACCGCGGGCACCGTCCCAATGCGTACCGAAAAAATACCAAGCACAATCGCCGGGAAAAAACTGGCGGCGGCCAAACCGAAAGCAAAGGCCACCACCTGACTGACAAAACCAGGGGGGTAGATACCAAATAGACCAGCGATGACCACCGCCACCCCAATCACTGCGCGCCCGACCAATAGGCGCTTCGCCTCCGTCGCCTCTGGATTGATGACCCGATAGTACAGATCGTGGGCCACGCTCGACGAGATCACCAAAAGCAAGCCACTGGCTGTGGAAAGGGCGGCAGCCAGCCCCCCTGCAGCCATGAGCGCAATGATCCATGCCGCCAGCCCCGCCATCTCTGGCGTGGCCAAAACAATGATGTCTCGATCGGGGCCGCTCAATCCCGCCTGGCGCAACACCCGGCGACCGTCGGCGCCCGAACCACCGCTGCTTCCCAGCCACCTCGCGTGGGCGGTGCGAATCTCAGTCAACTCTTGGCTGCTCAGCTTGCCGCTTCGAAAAATCTCGTTGTCGTCTCTCGCAGAGTACCGAACCTTCCCATCCCCGTCGTCCAGCCAAAGAATGAGGCCTGTTTTGTGCCAGTTGTGAAACCAAGGAGGAAGCTCTGAAAGGTAGGGGCCCTGTGGTCCACTGGCCCAATGAAGCACTCGGCCCGACTTGTCGACAACGCGCTTGCCGACCTCGGGGGCACCCGCCTCCGACAAAATCGAGGCATCCTTTTGAACCACATCGGTCCGTCCCTGGATACTTTGAATCATGTAGTATCGCGCAAACGCGGCGGTCGCGGGCGCGGTCAGATACAAAAACCCAATAAACAAAAGCGCCCAAAAAGCGCTCCACCGAGCGGCCCTGACGGAGCGAACCGTATAAAAACGCACAATCACATGGGGAAGCCCGGCCGTACCCAGCATCAATGCCAATGCGGTGCAGAACACGTTCAGTTTGTCCCACTTGCCCACAAAGGCTGCCGTGTACGAACTAAAACCCAAGTCCACGTGGATTTGGTCCAGCTTGTCGAGAAGCACCATCCCAGCGCCCGCAACCTCGCCCACCAGCTCGCTGCCCATGCCAACCTGCGGCAAGGGCTGACCGGTCAAACGAATGCTGATGGCAATCGCAGGCACCAAGAACGCGGTGATCAACACCCAGTACTGCGCGACCTGGGTGTAGGTAATGCCTTTCATGCCTCCGAGGGTCGCGTAGACAAAGACAATCGCCATCCCGATCACCACGCCCACATTGATATCCACTTCCAAAAAGCGACTGAACACCACCCCAACACCGCGCATTTGACCCGCAACGTAGGTAAAACTGACAAAGATCGCACAGATGACGGCCACCAGACGCGCGGTGGTCGAGGTGTACCGATCCCCAATGAAGTCCGGCACCGTGAAATGGCCAAACTTGCGGAGGTAGGGCGCCAAAAGGAGCGCCAACAGCACATACCCCCCGGTCCACCCCATGAGATAGACGCCTCCCGCGTAGCCCATCATCGAAATCAATCCGGCCATGGAAATGAACGAAGCCGCGCTCATCCAATCGGCGGCAGTCGCCATTCCGTTCGCGATGGCCGGAACCCCCTGCCCCGCCACGTAAAAGCCTTTGGTGTCTCGAACCCGGCTGTACCAGGCAATGGCCAAATAGAGGCTGAAGGACAAACCCACAAAGCAATATGTGTAGCCCTGAACGCTCATGGTCGAGGGGCCCCAGCGCGTGTGCCTTCGCCCTCGGTAAAACGCCTATCGAGCCCATTCACACCCACGCAGTAGACCAAAATCAACACGATAAACACCAAGATGCTGCCTTGCTGCGCGAACCAAAATCCGAGCGGGAAACCGCCCAAACGAAACGCGTTGAGCTCTTCTGCAAACAAAACGCCCGCACCGAGTCCGGCCGCGGCCCAGACCAAAAGCAACAAACTCATCAGCACCACGTTGCGCCGCCAGTAGCGATCCAAGGCCTTGTTGCTGTTTGTTGGCGACTCCGAAACGTTCACTCGTCCACCCCCTTCTTTGTTGCCCTGGCGGGCCCGCCCACACCCCGTGAGGCGAACGGGCTACGGCATCAATCCAGAGCGCTCAAGCAGCGCGTCCATCGAGGGTTCTCGTCCCATAAAGGCCTTGTAGAGCTCCATGGCGTCTTCGCTGTCTCCGCGCTCAAGAATATGCCGCCGAAAAGCCTCTCCGGTCGCGCGGTCGAAAACGCCATTTTCTTTGAAGCGTGTAAACGCATCGGCATCCAGGACCTCGGCCCATTTGTAAGAATAGTAACCTGCGGCGTAACCCACAGGCCCCGAAAACAAATGCCCAAAGCCCGCAATAAACGCGTAGTCTTGCGGGTATTCTGCAGGGGCGTAGGCCTGAAGCACCTCACGCGAAAATGTGAGGAGGTCACGCTCTTCCCCCCCAAGGAACTCAGTGTGGAGCGTAAGGTCCACCGCCGCAAACCCCAGCTGCCGCATCATGGCATTGGCCTCTCGATAATTGCGCGCGCGCAGCATCTTTTGGTACAGCGCCTCGGGCAGGGCCTCCTTGCTTTGGTGATGGCGCGCAAACAGATCTAGGGCCTCTCGCTCCCAGCACCAGTTCTCCATGATTTGAGACGGCAGCTCCACAAAGTCCCAAGCCACGTTGGTCCCCCCAAGACTCATCACCTCCACCTTGCTGAGGAGCTGGTGCATCAAATGACCAAATTCATGGAAAAGGGTCGTAACCTCGTTGTGTGACAAAAGAGCCGGGCCGTCCTTAGTCGGTGGCGTGACGTTGGCCGCAATCAGCCCCAAGTGCGGCGTCTTGGTATCCTCGCTATAGACCCCCGTGATAAACGCATTCATCCACGCGCCACCCCGTTTTTCTTCTCGAGGAAAGAGGTCTGCGTAAAACGCACCAAGCAGCGTACCCGAAGCGTCTTTGAGCTCAAAGGTCTGCACATCTCGGTGCCACTTTGGCAAATGGTCACAGGACTCCACTTGGACCCCGTAAAGTCGTCCCACGATCTCAAAAAGCCCCGCCATCACGCCTTCGACGGGGAAATAGGGGCGAAGCATCTCTTCGTCAAAGTCGTACCGGGCCTTCCGTTGCTTCTCCGCATAGTAGGCAAGGTCCCAGGGCATGAGCGCGGGTGCGTCGCCACCCTCTAGACTCCGCCGAAACAGAAGAAGGGCTTCGTTTTCACGCTCAAATGCTTCCAAACTGCGTTCTCGAAGCGCCTTCACAAAAGACCGCGCCCGCTCCCCGCGCTTGGCCATCCGGTTTTCGAGAACCAAATCCGCAAAGTTTTGGTATCCAAGGAGCGCGGCCTGCGCCTGCCTAACCTCAAGAATGCGCTTGATGAGGGGCGGGTTGGCGCGCGCGCCTCCCGTTGCCCGCCGATAGGCCGCACGATAGACCTCTTCACGAATAGTGGAATCATCGAGATAGGTCATGAGAGGAACCAAACTGGGGGCCTGGAGCGTAAAGCGCCAGCCTTGGCAGCCCTTGGCCTCTGCGTTCTCTTTGGCCGCTCGTTTCGCAAACTCAGGAAGGCCTGAAAGCCGCGTTTCGTCTTCAATGATGAGCTGATAGTCCGCGGTCTCATCCAAAAGGTTCTGGGCAAAGCGATTGGTCAGCTCCGACAATTCACGGCTGAGGGCCTTGAGTTTTTCTTTGGACGCGGCATCGAGCTCGGCACCATGCCGCCTGAAATCGTCCATCACGTTTTTCAAGAAACGTTTTTTGGCCCCAAAAAGCGCCGCAGCGTCTTCGGTCTCGGCGTAGGCGCGAATCGCCGACCACAGATCTTCATCCAGAGGAATCGACGCGTGAAATGCACTGACCTCCGGATCCACCTTATTGTAGGCGTTCCGCATCTTGGGCGCCGAACAAACGGTTTCGAGGTGTCCCACAACTTCCATCGCGCGATCCAAATGTTCGGTCGCCACATCAAAGGGCGCCATGGTGTTGTCGTAGGTGCGAGGGCCGTGCACGTCGACAATGCGCTTCAGCGCCGCGCGGGCTTCACCCATGAGGTGCTTCACCGCCGGTTCAACGTGGGCCGCTTCAATTCCGATCGAAAGGAATGGAAAAAGCCAGGTCCAGTAGGGGGTTCGCGGAAAGGGTGGTGGCCATCTTGTGAACATTCTCCCGTAGGGTTTCGTTGGATCTCTCGTAGCAGACGCGGCCCCATGCCTCGAGCGCTTTTTCCCAGGCGCAACCGGAGCGAGCCCAAAGCAGTGATGGACGTGGCGGCCGGGTTCACCCTCGCCCGAGGGCCCTGCCTCCTTAGGGGCCTGGACGCACCTGAAGATCGACGACTTCGGCGCTCGGTGGCAGGGCCAGGAGTTCACCGACCATGTGGGCCACATCCTGGGGGCGGACAAACGCCTCTTCTCGATAGGCCTTGCCTTCGAGGTCAGCCACCCGCCTTTGCATGGGGGTCGCCGTTCGCCCCGGAAAGACCGATGTCACCCGCATCCCGCTGGCGCGGGTCTCCTCTCTGAGGCTCGAAGCAATGGCCACCAGCGCGTGCTTGGAGGCCGCATAGTGGCCCCACGTAGCCCGAGCATGAAGCCCTGCACCCGAATTGATGAAGACCACATGCCCTCGAGCGAGCCGAAGCTGGGGCAAAACAGCCTGCGTAAGCGCCAAGGGGCCTCTGACGTTCACCTGATAGTTCCGGTCTAAATCTTCAAGCGGCGCATCCTCGAGAGAACCAAGTGAAACAAAACCCGCGCTGTGCACCAAGATGTCCACCCGCTCGAGTTTTCGAAGCGAACATCTCACCTTCTCGAGCGAAGCTTCTGAGGCAAAATCGACCGATGCGCACCCGAGCACCGAACCAGGCCGCAGGCCTTCGAGGGCCGCCTTTCGCGCTTTCAGTTTCGGCTCACTCCGCCCGAGAAGGACCAAGGAAGCCCCTCGCGAAGCCAGCGTTTGGGCCACTTCCTGACCAATCCCCCCCGTCGCCCCACAAACGACGCCCACCTTGTCCTTCATCATACTTCCAAAAGGATGCGAGAAGGGTTTTCTATGGTTTCTTTGATGCGCACCAAAAAGCCCACCGCTTCTCGCCCATCCACCAACCGATGATCGTAGGTCAGGGCCAGGTACATCATCTTGCGCACCACAACCTGCCCGTCCTTGACCACCGGCCGCTCCTGGATGGCATGCATCCCGAGAATACCGCTTTGGGGAGGGTTGACGATGGGCGTGGACAGAAGGGACCCATAAACACCGCCGTTGCTGATGGTGAAAGTCCCCCCCTGAAGCTCCTCGAGCTTCAGGCTATTGGCCTTCGCACGCTTAGCAAAATCAACGATGCGCTCTTCAATCTCGGCGAACCCAAGTCGCTCCGCATTTCGAATCACCGGGACCACCAAACCCCGCCCTCCCCCGACGGCCACACCGATGTCGTAGTGGTTGCGATACACGATATCCGTTCCCCGAATCTCTGCATTGAGGGCCGGCATACTCTTGAGCGCCTCGACGGTCGCCCGAACGAAAAAGGACATGAATCCCAACTTCACGCCATACTTCTTCACGAAGGCCTCTTGATACGACCGGCGAAGTGACATGACCGCACCCATATCGACTTCATTGAACGTCGTCAGAAGGGCGGCATTTTGCTGGGCCTCCACCAAGCGCCCTGCAATGCGTCGGCGAAGGGGGGTCATCGGAACCACTTCTTCTGCCAAAGACGCAGGCGTCTCTGCCCGAAAAACAGCCCCTTCGGTGTCTTGTCCCTTGCCCAAGGCCGGCCCCGAAGGCTTGAGGTCTTTGGGATCGATGTCCCCCGCCCGCAACGCCCGACGTACGGAAGGCGAGGCACGAAAGCCCAGTGCCGCCGGCGGACTCGGCTTTGGAACCTCCACCACCTTGGACGCTTGAGGTTCGGACGATGAAGCCGAATGGGAGCGTGGCCGCACCGTCTGGGCGGCATCCTCTCCGGCGCCAGCTTCCATGTATCCGATAACCTCGTCGACCCGTACCACCGCCCCCGCGGCCTTGAGAATTTGCGTGATTCGCCCCTCGGTCGGTGCCACCAACTCCACGTTGGCTTTATCGGTCTCAATCACCGCCACCGTCTCGTCCTGAAGAGCCCAACCGCCCTCTTCTTTGAGCCACTCCACAATGGTCACTTCGGTAATCGACTCGCCTGCGGTAGGCACTTTGAGTTCGATCGTCATAACGCTATTTCAACCTCTCGATTCCTAGGGCCTCTTCGATGAGCGCCTTTTGCTCCTTCTTGTGCGCTGCCTGCGAACCCGTCGCCGGGCTGGCTGATTCGGGACGCGCCACCACCGACAGGGGCATTCGTCCGAACACCCGCTCTCCGAGACGCAACCGCAAAAACCACCATGCGCCCATGTTTCGGGGCTCTTCTTGCACCCAAACCACGGGCGTGTCATGCGGGTACTTTCCCAAAGCACTGCCGAGAGCCTGTTCACAAGCGGGGTAGTACTGCTCCACACGTAGGAGTGCAATGTCGCTGATGTTGTGTGCTTCTCGGGCAGCTAAGAGCTCGTAATAGAGCTTGCCGCTGGTCAGCAACACTTTTTGCACCCGCGAGGGGGCAAAAGCCACTTCGTCGTCGGGCAAGACCCGCGAAAATCGACCGTTCGATAGATCGTCCAAAGTCGACACGGCCTTGGGATGCCTGAGAAGGCTCTTGGGCGACATCAGGATCAAGGGTTTGCGAAGCGGCCTCAGCACCTGACGCCGAAGGGCATGAAAGAGTTGCGCCGGCGTCGTCAGGTTGCACACCTGGATATTGTCTTCAGCGGCAGCCCCCAAAAAGCGCTCGAGGCGCGCGCTGGAATGTTCCGGCCCTTGGCCCTCAAACCCGTGGGGCAAAAGAAGCGTGAGACCGCTGAGCCGACGCCACTTGTCCTCTCCGCTGGCAAGAAACTGATCGATGATGACCTGCGCAACATTGACGAAGTCGCCGAACTGCGCCTCCCAGAGGACAAGCGCTTCGGGATAGTCAAGGCTGTAGCCATACTCAAAACCAAGCACCGCGGTCTCCGTCAGCGGACTGTTGCGCACCTCGAAGCTGGCCTGCCCATCACTCAAATGTTGGAGTGGGGTATAAATTTGGTCTAGCTTCTGGTCGTGCAGCACCGCATGGCGGTGACTGAAGGTCCCTCGGCCGGAGTCCTGGCCACTCAGCCGTACCGGGTGCCCCTCAACCACCAAGGAGGCAAAAGCCAAAGCCTCCGCCGCGGCCCAATCCAAGGGTCGTTCCCCCCTGGCCATGGCCGCCCGTCCGTCAAGCAAGCGCTTCAGCTTGCGATGAGGCTCAAAACCCTCAGGGAGGCGGGTCAGCTGAGTGAGCAAACGCGAAAGCTCTTCTTGCGGCACGCCCGTTGAGGCGCTGTCGTCGCCCGAATCGCGCCCACCGCAAAAGCCACGCCAAACGCCTTCCCCGCTGCTGATATCCACCGCTTGATAGTCATTGGCTCGCGCGGCGCCCAGATCTGCCTCCAGCGCTTTTCGTCGCTCTTTTGCGATTTTCTCAGCCTGCTCGGGGGTCACCCCCCCCATCGCATACAAGTTTTCGAGGTAGGCCTCTCGAACCGATTTTCTCTTTCGAATCCGCTCGTAAAGCAACGGCTGGGTAAACGCGGGCTCATCCCCTTCGTTGTGACCATAGCGGCGGTAGCACAGCATATCTATGACCGCATCCTTTCGGAATTTCTCTCGAAACTCGGTGGCCAAACGAATGGCCTGCGCCACCGCTTCCGGATGCTCGCCATTGACGTGGAAAATGGGAATCTGAAGCATCTTGGCTACGTCCGTGCTGTACTGCGTGGATCGACCTTCTTCGGGCAACGTGGTAAAACCGATCTGGTTGTTGACGATGATGTGGAGCGTGCCCCCGACCCGGTAGCCATGCAGTTCGCTCATATTGAGCATCTCGGGCACCACGCCTTGCCCCGCAAAAGCCGCATCGCCGTGAATGATAATCCCCAGGCCGCGGCGCCGTTCGACGTCTCGAAACCGATCCTGCTTGGCACGAACGCGTCCAAGCACGACGGGACTCACGCATTCCAGGTGGCTGGGGTTAAAACAAAGAGACAAATGTACCCTGTGGCCCGAGGCGGTTACCCGGTCACTGCTGTAACCAAGGTGGTACTTGACGTCGCCTCGCCCCATAGAGCGCTCAGGGTTGCTATCATCGAACTCCCGAAAAATCTCTCTCGGGCTCTTGCCGATGATATTCGCGAGGACATTGAGCCGGCCCCGATGGGCCATTCCGATAACAACTTCGTCCACACCATGCACACCCGCCTTTTCGATGGCCATGTCCAAAAGCGGGATCAAGCTTTCGGCGCCTTCCAGGGAAAAACGTTTGGCGCCGACAAACTTTTTGTGGATGAACTGCTCCAATATCTCAGCGTCGGTCAGCTTGGTCAAAATCCTCAGCTGCTCTTCTTGACTCAGTTCACAAGTATTCTTGGTGCTCTCCATCCGCTCCTGAAGCCAGCCCTTGATAGCCAGATCATCAATGTGCATGAACTGAACGCCAATGGACCGACAATAGGTATCCTCAAGGTGGGCCAAAATGGCCCTGAGGCTCATGACTTCGGCGCCAGGAATGGTTGCACTCGAAAAAACACTATCCAAGTCGCCCGCCTTGAGACCGTAATGATCCGGGCTCAATTCGGGATTGGTCTTTGGGGGACCCACGGGATCGATGTCGGCGATGAGATGCCCTCGGACCCGGTAGGCGCGAATCAGTTGGTCTACACTGTCTTGCCGCGACCCCGTTTCCCGAAGGCGCCGAGTCAGCATCTGAATCACACCGCGGGTCAATGAGGGCTGCGTTTCCAGGAGTACCAGCAATCGCTCTCCATGGATGGCGAGCAGCCGGGTGTTCTTTTTGGCGACCACGTCGGCGGAACGCGGCTGGTGGTCGAGCACCGCCATCTCGCCCACCACTTCACCGACGCCCAGCTCAGCAAGAATACGCCCACCACGCTGAACCTCGACCGCCCCTTCGGTCACCACATAGAGGTCACGCCCGATCTGTCCCTCGCGCACCAAGGCATCCCCGGCGCGCGGGGCCACATCCTCTGCGATGGAGGCCACTTCCTGGAGCACCTCCTCGGGCAGGCCACTGAAAATCGAAAGCGCCCTTAAGAATGGCAGAGGGTCAAAATCTTCCAAACCCGAGGCCGAGCGGCGAAGCACTTCTTTGGGGGCCGAGGGCGCTTGCCCGACCGAAGCCGGCGCACGGGAGGGCCCTGGCCCGGACGGCCCTTCGGCCGGGGCCGCATGCCTCGCGGCAAAGTAGCCAGGGGGCCGAAACGTGGGCCCCAACCTTTTAGGACCCGCTCCGTTGCCGGGCGCCGGCTCTCCCAAGGTCTTGAAGTAGGCCTGCCACGCGTCGCTCACCGACCCGGGATCTTTGAGGTAACTGGCGTACATCGCCTCCGCGAAAGGCAGACTGTGCGCGCCGATGGACGATGCCATGAGGGAGGATGTACCCCTGAAGGCGAAGGCTCTCAACCCAGATCACCGGCGGGGATTTCGGCTCATGCACTCGTAAGCCCTTAGCGGTCGACGCGCGTCGGGCAAGGCCAGGGATCCGGAACATGCGCGGTGTCAAACGGCCGCGTAGAAACCCCAAGCGCAGGGTTCGGTGCCGTCCACCCTGCGACACCCTTCTGAACCCGCCGATTCGGTTCCGGACACGACCACGCGTCAACCATCCCGTACCGTACGCGGCAAGGCGCCCGCCCCACTCGCACGCCGCGGGGCCGGAAATGCGCGACATTGCACGCCTATGCAGTCGACGCACTCGGTTTTTGGGCGGGCATAAAACTCGAGACACCGAGGACAAAAAGCCGAACATCCGGCGTCCCCTTCGCCGGCGGGAACTTCAAGCTCGGAGCCCGAAATCCCCCTTGCCTTCAACATCCTTCGAAACTCGGCCATCGCTCGTTCGCGGGCCTTCGCCAAAGGGACTTGGGGCACACGAACATAGCCCGAAAGGCGAAGTGGGTGTTGAATGTCCCGCCAAAATCGACCGGCCAGATCACGCAGGGTCTCGTCGGAATGAAGAACGCCAGCCACCTCAAGGGGATGCGCCCCGGCAAAAAGATCGCGGGCAAGCCACACATGACACCGCGCAGTCGCCAGCGGCGCGGACACGAGCAAGAGAAGTTTGTACCAGCGTTCGTGCCGTACCGTGGGGTAGAGCCGACGATGAATGCGCACAAAAAGGGCCCAGCATGCGACAAGGAGAGCCCCCGACACCCCGAGCACCCACGGCCACCATACAAAAAACGCATGCACAAAGAAAATGCCGTACACCGCGCCTATGAGCACAATAGGCACCAAATTGCACAGCCATTTCAGCCACCGAGTCTCACTCTCGTAGGCCAAAAGACGAGCCCGAACCCAGTCCGAACCGTGGGCCCGTCTGCATTGCTCATTCACTTTCGCGCGCTGCCCTTCAGGCCGCCCAGCCCAATCGCGAAGCGCCTCGGCGATCAGCACCGAAAACACACCGCTGCTGGTGGTGACAAAAGGACGCCCGCCGGCCAAGACCCGCTTTCCGTCAGCCCGAGCCGTCGCGGCCTCCTTCGGCCCGAGCGTCCGAAACCCAAAAAGCGGTAGGGTCTCGAGACCCACGGTCTCTTTGGACCGGTTGACGACTTCATTGTCAAAAAAGGTCACCGGCCAAAGTTCCACCACCGTAAGGGGTCGAAGGGGAGGCCAGGGCCGGCCAAAAACAAAGGTATTGTTCGCGTTCCCGAGGGGTGACGAGGTCGCACCCATCACCCACCCTCTTCGGGTGTTCAAAAAGACAAAGGCGCTGCGACGGACCCAAAAAGCGCCTTCGACCAGATGAAACAGAAACAGTGATCCAACGAGAAGCAGTGCCGGATCCATGCCGGTCTATCCTTTAGTGCACATCTCATAACCTAGTGTGAGGCTCTGGGCGAGCGATTTTGCTGTCAGGTTACCGGAGGAGGAGGGCGCATATCCTCTATATGCAACCGACCACAGGCAGAGCCGATCCGGCAAGCTGACGGCAAAAGCGTCGTCCAGAGGTCGCGGGAGGTTATGAGATGTGCTCCAGTTCCCTAAGCGATGGGTTCTGGGGGCTCATCGGCAGGGGGCGGCGCATCGTCCGTGATTCGCTCGCCGGTAAAGAACTTCTTGATGAGCGCAAAAAGCCCCACCACGCCTGCGATAATCAGCTTGAAGCCCTTCTTGAAGAACGCGAGAACGGCCGCCAGAAGCCCCGTTTTGGCGGCCAACGCCCCGGCCCCGCCTACCACCAGCGCCGCCAGGCCGTACTCCGCAATCTTATCGCCCTCCCGAAACTCCGCATACCGCTGCCCCTCTATGAATGAAAAGCCATCCATCACCTTTTGGTAGTTCGGAAGGGTGCTGTCGAGCTTGTCCGGGTCAGTCACCAAGATCACCCGAATCACACCTTTGCGTCCCAGAACGCGGGTGTTGTAGTTGACACTCACCCCGCTGGCCGACTTGAGCCGAGTTGCCCACTCCAATTGTTTCGAGCTTTCGTTGTATCGAGGAGGCATAGCCCAGCCATCGAAATTCAAGGCCTCCAAGCCTCTTTCCTCGCGCACCCCGTTGCCGCGTTCAAGGTTCTCCTCGATGGCAGACGCCATTTTTTTTTGGTCGAGCTCTTCTTTGTCGTCGTCTTTGACGTATCCAACGTCATCAAAGAAAAAGACGGCAAACCATTCTAGATCTTGACTCCCGATGAGCCCGAGCTCGTCGTGGTCCGAAAGATTACCCATCGCCTGGAGCAGTTTGCTGGTGTCACTGCCGTTCAGGTAGACATGCCCCTCGGTGACGTCAATCTGAGCGCGATCCCCAAGCTTGCCGACCCCTTCCGTTTTCCAATCGAATCCCTCGGGAAGCGTAGGTTTATTTTCCTCGGGCGTGGGCTCGGCGAGGAGCGGGAGGCTCACCCCCAACAGGCCCACCGCCAACACTGCACTCAACCCCATCCGGCGAACAATCATCGCTCCGTTGTACCACGCCCCTTAGCCCGGCGCGAGCTCAAGTAAAAGCGAAGGCTCCAACGGCGCAAAGCATTCGAGCCGGTGAAAGTCGGGCTTCACCCCCCTCGGCGGACAGTACGCAAGGTAGCGCCTCAAGGGCCCCGCGCCGTGGATCGCATACGCGTTGAAGCGCCCGAGACCAGGGGGCAAGAACCGCCGCGCGATGACCGCCCGCCCGGTCCAGCGATCTTGGGCCATGTGCGCCTCATAGCGTACAGGCAAGCCTCTACGCTTAGGAGAACGCACACCGTCCAGCTCGAGGAGCAGATGGTGCCCGTGGGGCCCAAACTCGGCCTCCAAATACCGCGCCCCTTGACCCAACAAGAAAAGTTCGAAGACTTCGAAGTGCCATAAGCCTTCGAAGGAGCCGGGAGGCCCGCCTGGCCGCGGATCTCCATAAAACGGTGCGTCCCAGACCACCTCAAGCCCGTTGGCCACCGCCCGAAGTTCAAAAGCGACGTGAGCGGGCGATTCCGCATCGCATCCATCCCACGTTTGCTCGATGACCCCACGCATTGCGATTTATCCCACAGATCCGTTGCGTCGACCCCCGTGCCTCGCGAATCCCGCAGTCCAAGGCCAGTGAGCCGAGGTGACAGACACACGCGCAGAGAAGCACCCGCATCGTCAACGGAGCTCCGAAGAATCATGCATCCCCCTTGCTGGGAACCCGACTCTTTGGTTAAGACTGTCCCGGCCAATGGCACCCTTTCATACCTTGACGGCCCTGTCGCTCGGCCTATCGCTCCTCGCGTGTAGCGACACCCCGGTGGTCACAGGGGGGTTTCGAGAAACACTCATCGACGCAAAGATTCGAGGCGGGCAGAGTTTTGAAGCCGTAGACATCGATGCCGACGGCGACCTCGACATCGTCTCCGCGTCGAGCATCAGCGACACGGTCCAGATCCACTTTCACATTGACGGAAAGGGGAACCAGTGGGTGCCCATTCAAGTTTCGGGTACAGGAAAGATTGTCGCGGGAGACATCGCAGTCGGCGACATCGACGGCGATCAGGACCTAGATATCGCCGCACTTGCCCTGTTTGACCGCAGCCGCGGCGAAGCTTCACCGGGGGGGCTCGTTTGGTACGAGAACACGGGCGATCCAGCTCGAGACTGGAATACACACGTCGTCGACATGAGTCAGTGGGGCGCCCAAGCCATCGGACTGGCCGATTTAAGCGGCAATGGGTTTATGGATATCGTCCTCGCAAGGACCGAAGTCGCGGACGACCAAGGCAACCCCCAAGGGAACGGACTTTATTGGTTTCGCAACGAAGCGAGCGGCCAGTTCAGCGCCGCCTTGCCCATAGACGCCGATCTTGAGCGATTGAACAGGCTTTTGGTCTCTGATGTCGACGATGACGGCGTGTCTGATGTCATCGTCAGCGCCGCGAGCATCGTGCTTTGGTACGAAAACCGCCGCCCTGCGAACCTGCGCAACGACAACCCCTTTTTCGCCAGGCGTGTCATCCAAGAAGTGGAAGGCACGCCCGCAGGGCTCGCGCTGGCGAATCTGGACCAGGATCCTGGGTTAGAACTGGTGGTGGGACTCACTCAGACCAGCAGCAGTTCCATTCGAATGTACAAGCCCCAAGCACGCCCCAGCCTCCCTTGGGAAGAAAAAACCATCGTTGGGGCATTCGGAGAGGGTCAAGGCGACAATCCTATGGTCGCTGCCGCAGATTTTGATCAAGACGGACGCATTGATGTAGTCGCTACGACCCAAAGCGGCGGAACAATTTCCGTGTACGTGCAGAACGCCGAGAACATGTGGACGCCGCAGGATGTACGCCGCGGCTATCGCGGGATATCGGTGGTCGTGGCAGGTCATATTGACGACGACATGCGCCCTGACATCATCACCTCTACCGTCAATTTCGGTCTTCGAGATAGGTTGGCCTGGTGGCGAAATCAGTGGGTTAAATAGCCCACTCACCTCGGAGCGCCATGTAGGCGCAAGCGCGGTGGCTTGTAGCCACCCCAAGCATTTCGTATCCTTTGGATCAATCGCCAGGGGCGCAACGCCACCCCCGGCTCAAGGACAGGTCACTGAATATGGGAAGCAACTCAAATGGAACGCCGAGCGATTCGGACTCCGGTTCAACCAGCTACTTGATCATCAAACCCAAAAACTCAACGACGGCCATGACCAACGAAGGCTCAGAACACGAAAAAGAATCCGCCGACGAACTCAAAGCAGCGATGGCGGTGTTCTCAGGCCCTAAGCCCCCGGAAGCGGCGGACCCCGACGTCGCACAGACGATGATAGATGAATCACTCCGCATGCGGTCAGACCCGAACGCAGCGCCCGCGGGTCACGAACCACTCACCAGCGACGATATCCCCTTGGTCGACCCCATCGGGGAAGATGAATTGGACGACATTCTCATCGCGAGCGTGCACGGTGAAGACCTGTCACCGCCTGCGACCCCCGAGAGCCCATCCGCCCTAAAAAACACGCCAGAAGGCGAGCCTCCGCCGAGCGCCAACGCCGACAAAGGCCAAATGGAGAGCGAAACGAGAAACGCTGAAGACCCCAACCTCGCCGCCATCGGGGAAGCCATCGAAGCCTTGGCCCTCTCGGAAGACCACACCGTCTCCAAGGAGCCGATTTCGCTCGAGGGGCCCGCGCCCACCGAGCAGGCGGCCACCGAGCAAGCGGCCACCGAGCAGGCGGCCACCGAGCAAGCGGCCACCGAGCAGGCGGCCACCGAGCAGGCGGCCACCGAGCAGGCGGCCACCGAGCAGGCGGCCACCGAGCAGGCAGCCGCCGAACAGACTGCTGCCGAACAGACTGCTGCCGAACAGACCGCCGCCGAACAGACCGCCGCCGAACAGACCGCCGCCGAACAGACCGCCGCCGAACAGACCGCCGCCGAACAGACATCCGTCAAGCCGGCGTCGACCGACCCGGCATCGAACGAGCCGGTATCAAAGCCTGTGGCCTCAGCCGCTCCCGCAGAACCGCCCCAAGCACAAACCGCCGAACCCACAAAAGAAGACGCCATCAACGAAGCTCGCCCGGCCGATGCCAACGAGCGCATTTCAGAACCTACAACCCACACCAACGCCGAGGCCCTTGTGACTCAGACCAAGACCAACTCTGAACTCGAACAGATCCGTAACCTCCTTTTGGGACAGACCCAAAGCAATGCCGAGGAGCGCCTTGCCAACATCGAGGTCAAGCTCGCTCAAGTGGAGTCCACCGCCGCAACGGGAACCAAACACATCCACCAGATGCTGACCGCCGAGCTTGAGGCACAAGAGAAGAACGAAAAGAAACTCGAAGCCCTTCAGACCAGTCACAACGAGCAGATTCAAAAAGTCGAGGAGATCAGCAAAAGCGCGGCGAAAAACGAAAAATTGGTTGAGCTGCAGGTGTGCTACGATGCCCAGCGGGAGCGCATGGAGGCCCTCAAAAGTTCCGTCGAGGCCCTGCAGGCCAATGTCGGCGCCGTAGAGTCAGAAATCGGAGCCCTACGCGAAGAAGTGACCTTGGGCCTCGACAACTTGTGCAAACAGCAAGCCAGTCTCCTCGAACAAGTCAACGGCCAACTGGTCCCCGAAATCGCGAGCCTCAAGAGTGCCAAGAGCACCATTCAGAGCCTTCCCGAACTCCTCGAGCAGATGGCGACCTCCCTGAGAAGCGAAGCGGCCAAAGCCTCCGAAAGCACCCCGAAAAGCGAAGCATCCTCACCGAATGAGACCCATCCGGAGGCCGCTCCCTCAAATAGCCCAGACGCTGCTGAACCTCCGGCGGTGGTATCGCCCTCCCAGCCGCCTACCCAAGAGGAAATGGCCATCCTGATTGCAACCAACGATCTCGGAACCCTGTCGGAGGAAGACATCCCCAAAAACCCGGCCTAGTCGAGGTCACTCGCGCCGGTTTGAGGCCAAGCCGTTTCCCTTTTCACCCACAGACAACTCTGCTAGGGCACGCCCCATGACAGAAGAGGTCCTCATCTACCACAACCCCCGGTGCAGCAAGAGCCGTCAAACGCTGGCCCTGTTGAAAGAGCACGGCGTCCAGCCGCGAGTGGTTGAATACCTTAAAGAGGGCCTCACCCAAAAGACGGTTGAGCAACTGATCGAAAAACTGTCGGTAGAGCCCCATCAACTCCTCCGCACCAAAGAGGAGCCCTACAAACGCTTGGCGCTCAGCCCGAAGAGTGCTCGCAAAACCATCGTCGACGCCATCGCCCTTCACCCCATCCTTCTCGAGCGCCCCATCGTTCTCAAGTCGGGCAAAGCGGCCCTCGGCCGCCCCCCCGAAAACGTGCTCACCCTACTGTGATTCGGCGCGAGGCGGTGGCTGATGCCTTAGGAGGTCCAACCCCGCCAAAGCCGAGATGCATGCGGCCTTCACCCTGAGGATCGAAGAGGCGACTCGCCGGGCGACAAATCCCGCACGTTCAAACGACTCCAATTCATAGGAAATCAGGCCTCCTTCTGGTCCAATAGCCAAAGCCACCGAGTCTTCCGCACCAAGGCTGGTCAACCCCATGTGAGCGCGCGCCCTAGGGTCGGCGACAATGCGGGTGTCATGGCGCCAAGCGGGCAAACGGTCCTCAACAAAAGGCTTGAAGGCGGGCTCGATGATAAGCTCCGGCTCGACGGTCAACCCTCCTTGCATTAACCCCTCATGCAAAAGGGGTCGGTAGCGGTCGGGCGAAAGAACATGGGAAGATAAGTACGGTTTGTTGACCCGCCAGGTCCGAAGCAACACGATTCGGCGAAGCCCAAAAGAGGCCAAGTCAGGAAGGATCCGGGTCAAAACCTTAGGGCGTGGGATCGCGAGAATCAGGTCCGTGGGGGCCGTTTTTTTCGTTTTGGTCTCAAAAACACAGGCGAGCAGAACTTCTTGCGGGCGTTGCTCCTCAATCCGGCCCTGACCAGCGGGCCCATTGAGGAGCCCCACCCGCACCGTATCTCCCGGCCTCTTGCCAAGAACCGAAAACAGATGGCGGGCGCGGCGGCCTCTGACAAGGAACCGATCCGAGCCCCCCCCAAGCCTTTCTTCCTCAAACAGAAGAACCAAGTTCACCGAATCGAGCTATACCCCGTCCCACCGAGACCTACGAAGCCCGAAAATGGGGTTTTCGGCGGCAGCCCAACGCGTAAACCCGTGACCCCACTTAGGCGAAAAACACCGTGGGAGCCGGCGAATCCAAACGAAGGACCAAAAAGGGACACATTGCGGGGCCTTGCCGCCAAGGGCGGGCCAGCGTAGCCTCAAAACGGCTCTGAGCCTGAGCCCACACGACCAAGGAGAGCATTGTACAATGGCCGAACGCATACAGACCGCCGCCGTCCTGGGTGCCGGCGTCATGGGCCGCGATATCGCGGCCCACCTCGCAGGCGCAGGTATTCGTACGCACCTTTTGGACATCATCCCAAAAGACGCACCTGGCGACGCCGCCCTCAGAAACCGCTTTGCCCAAGAGGGGATCCAAAAGGCGCTCAAGGCCAAACCAGCTGCCTTTTTTAAGCCTGAGGCCGCATCCGGCGTCACCCCTGGCAATTTTGACGACCACCTCCCACGTATCGGTGACTGCGACCTGGTTATCGAAGCGGTGGTCGAAAAACTTGAAATCAAAAACGCGCTTTTTAAGAGGGTCCTCGAGCATCTGAACCCAAACGCGCTCCTGGCATCCAACACCAGCGGTCTGTCGATTGAGGCGATGGCAGCCGAGCTCCCCGAAGCGCTCCAGTCTCGCTTTCTGATCATGCACTTTTTCAACCCCGTTCGGTACATGCATTTGCTCGAACTCGTCCCCGGGCCAAAAACAAGCCAGGCAACGCTGGAGCGGGCCAAACACATCGGGGAATATTTGGGAAAGGGTGTGGTTCTGGCCAAAGACACCCCCAACTTTATCGCCAACCGGATCGGCGTCCACGGAATCATGCAAATCATCCACGCCATGGAGCAGGATGGATACACCATCGAAGAGGTCGACAAGATCGTGGGCCAACCGATGGGGCGTCCCAAGTCCGCGGCGTTCCGTACCACGGATCTGGTCGGCCTCGACACCTTCGCCCATGTGGCTGACCACTGCTACCGAGCGCTTCCCCACGACGAAGAGCGCGACACCTTCCAGATTCCCACATGGGTCAGAACCCTCATCGACGAGGGGCGTTTGGGACAAAAAGCGGGCGCGGGATTTTACAAAAAAGAAGGCAAGAACATCTTGGTCCTCGACCCCAAAACTGGGGCGTACCGTGCCCAAAACAAGGTCCGCTTCGACTCGCTGGGCGCTGCACGCAATGTAGAGGACCCGGGCGAGCGCCTCAAGGGGCTGATTGGCGGTAACGATCGCGCCAGCGCTCTGGCCTGGAAAGTCCTCGCGAGGACGATGAATTATTCGGCCCGACGCATTCCGGAAATCGCGGACAACATCGTTCAAGTGGACCGCGCGCTGCGTTGGGGATTCAACTGGGACCTAGGGCCCTTTGAAGCTTGGGACGCCATCGGGGTTCAAGAATCCGCTTCGCGGATGGAAAAGGAAGGCATCGAAGTCCCAAAAAGCGTCACCGACATGCTCAAGAAGGGGCGAACACGTTTTTATGAAGCCGAAGAGTCTCACCCAACTTATTTTGACTTGGTGGGCAGCTCGAGTATCGAGCTCGACGAAGACACGCGGCACATCATCTTAAAGCGGCGCCATGCAAACCACATCGTCAAACGCAACCTAGGCGCATCCCTGGTTGACCTCGGAGACGGATGCCTCTGCCTCGAAGTTCACACCAAAATGAACACCATTGACGGCGACGTCATCACAATGCTGGAGGAGGGTGTCGCCGAAGCGGAACACAACTTTGAAGCGCTCATCATCGGAAACGAAGGCACGCACTTCGGCGCCGGTGCCAACCTTATGCTGATTTACATGGGGGCACAGCAAGAAGCGTGGGACCAAATCGAATCCGTGGTCCAAAAACTGCAGCAGGCTGTTCAACGCATTCGTTATGCACAGGTCCCCATCGTCGCGGCACCCTTCCAGTACACCTTTGGCGGCTGCGCCGAACTGGCCATGGCGGCAGATGCCTGCCAAGCGCACGCAGAAACCTACATGGGACTGGTTGAGGTCGGCGCCGGCCTGATTCCTGCTGGAGGAGGCTGCCTTCGCATGGTGGAGCGTTGGACCCGCGAACTCGGCGCGGTCCATGGCGTAGACTATCTACCGTTTGTGGGTGAGGCCTCCCTCAACATCGCGACCGCAAAAGTATCAACGAGTGCCGAAGAGGCCCGCCGCCTACGCTATCTTCTCAAAAGCGACGGCATATCACTCAATCGAGACCACCTTCTGTACCATGCAAAAAATCGCGCGCTGGGCATGGCACGGTCGGGATACCGCCCCCCTTTGAAAGAACCCCTGAAGGCCGCGGGCCTAGACATCGCAGAAACCATCAACATGCGCATCTGGGGCATGGTCGAAGGCGGATGGGCCTCCGAGCACGATGCCCTCATCGCCAAGAAACTGACCCACGTCCTTTGTGGCGGGCGGGTGGCCGTGGGCACCCCGCGCTCGGAGCAAGACTATCTCGATCTCGAGCGAGAGGCCTTCCTCTCCCTTTGCGGCGAACAGAAAACGAAGGCCCGAATTGAGAGCCTCCTCATGACCAACAAGCCGCTCCGAAACTAGAGCTTTGTGAGCGAATAGGAGAAACTATGGCATTTCCACTCAATACCATCGTTGCCAGCGCCACCAGAACCGCAGTTGGGCGGGCCAACAAGGGAACCCTCAAGGACACCCGGCCGGACGATCTCGCGGCCACGGCAGTCCAAGAGGCGGTGCGCCGGGTCCAAGGACTCGAACCCGCCGACGTCCAAGACATCGTGTTGGGCTGCGCCTTCCCAGAGGCCGAACAAGGTTTTAATGTGGCCCGCAATGTCGTTTTCCTCGCGGGATGGCCCGACACCGTGACTGGGGAGACCATCAACCGCTTTTGTTCAAGTGGCCTTCAAGCCATTGTCCACGGAGCCCAAGCGATTGAAACGGGTCTCCAAGACGTCGTCGTTGCCGGTGGCGTCGAATCCATGTCCATGGTGCCCATGACTGGGAACAAGGTAAACCTGAACCCCAGACTCAGCGCTGAACAGCCAGAAGCATATATCGCCATGGGGCACACCGCCGAGCGGGTTGCGGCGCGATTCGAGATATCGCGGTCCATGCAAGACCAGTTCGCTGCTGATTCGCACAAAAAGGCCATTGAGGCCATTGAGGCCGGACGGTTTAAAGATGAAATCGTTCCGGTCAAAGCACGCGTGTTCGAAGGCGACGTTCCCAAAACCATCGATTTTGCCCAAGATGAGTGCCCGCGGCCAGGAACCAGCGTTGAAGTGCTTCAAAAGCTCCGCCCGGCATTCAAGAAGGATGGCACGGTCACCGCGGGAAACTCTGCGCCCCTCAACGACGGCGCTGCCGCGGTAGTCCTGCTCTCGGACCGCACCGCCCAAAAGCTCGGAGCCCAAGTCCTTGGACGGCTTCGCGGCTACGTCGTGAGGGGAGTTCCACCGGATATCATGGGCATCGGTCCCGTACCGGCGATTCGCGGCCTGCTCGACCAAACCGGCCTTAAGCTTGCGGACATCGACCTCTTCGAAATCAACGAGGCCTTTGCTGCGCAGGCAAGCTACTGCCAACGCGAACTCGAAATCCCGGGAGAAAAGCTCAACGTGAACGGAGGCGCCATAGCCCTTGGTCATCCACTCGGTTGTACCGGTGCCAAATTGGCCACCAGCCTCCTGTACGAACTTCGCCGCCGCGGTGGTCGCTATGGCATCGTATCGATGTGTATCGGCGGTGGAATGGGCGCCGCCGGCTTGTTCGAAGTATCCGCTCGTTAAGATAGACTTTGTTCTCGTTTCAGCCCGGCGCTCACCCACACCACCCAGCCGGTTTGGACGAATGCGGCTGAGCCCGGAATCAAGCACCTCGCTGTAAGATGAAGTCGGCCGGCGTGCGCCGGACTCCGACACAAAAGAACAGCAACGATCCTACCCTTGCAGACAACGCAGGAACCCTCTGTCGGCGACCACGCCAAGAGGCTAACCTCAGAGAATGACGCTGGCAGAGTGGGATCCGGTGCCAGAGGGGCTTCGATGTGGACGCTACAAGCTGACCCGGCGGATCGGGCTCGGCGGGATGGCAGAAATCTTTTTGGCCACGATGCCGGGGCCTTTTGGCTTCGAAAAAGAGCTTGTGATCAAACGCATCCTGCCGGAGTTCGCCGAAGACGCGCGCTCGATACGGATGTTTGCCGAAGAAGCCAAGATCGGAGCATTCGCGGTCCACAACAACATCGCGCAGGTGTTCGAGTTTTCGCGCTCGAGAGACGGACACTATTTCATTGCGATGGAGTTCGTGAACGGAATTGACCTGGAACAGCTGCTGAGAAAAGCAAACGATCACGGACATCGTATGCCCACGTGGTTAAGCGTCCATCTCATCTGCGAGGTCCTGGAGGCGCTCGATTTCCTCCACGGCCTAAAAGACAAAAACGGGAACCCTAGAAGAATCGTTCACCGAGATCCAACGCCCTCAAACATCTTGATCTCCCGAGGAGGGGCGGTGAAGCTCGGCGACCTAGGCATTGCCCAGTTTGCCGGCAAGAGCCGCACGACGCTGGCCGGGCAACTCAAGGGCAAGCTCCCGTATATGTCCCCGGAGCAACTCAACCGTGAGCCCGTGGACCGCCGCTCGGACATCTTCTCGGCGGCCGTCACGCTCTGGGAGTGCCTCACTCAGCGTTCACTTTTTGGTCACAAGCGGGATCTCGATGCGGTCGTAGCCATTTGCTCCGGGGAACGACCCGCGCCATCCACCATTGCATCCGGTATCCCGTCAGAGCTCGACAGCTGCCTCCAAAAAGCCTTGCGCGCGGACCGAACCCTACGGTTCGCTCGTGCTTCCGATTTCAAACATCAACTCCTCATGATCCTGCATCAGCTTCGGCCCCGTGTGGAACAGGTTGATGTAGCCAAAGCAGTGGAAAGCATCGCCCACGCCAACGCTGCTTTGCCATCGGAGATCGACACCGGCGTCGAAGCCTATCCTACGCCGGGCGGACCCGTAGATTTTGACCCCGAAGACCAAAACACCCTTTGGGACGATGAGGACGACGATGAACTCCCATTTGACAAGGACGTGGGAAGCCTCACCGAGATAGGCCCCACGCTTAATGGGCACGGTGGCGAGTACTGGGTTCAAGATTTGGAGGGCGAACGAAAAATAGAAAAACACGAGGCACTGTACGAAGTCTGTCTGAAAAAATCCCTGGAGGCCTGTCCATACTGGGTGTCGTTCGACAAACACAACTGGCTCAGCGCGCAGGAGTTTGCTTATCTGAGCGGCCACGACCTCATCGTGGACCAAGGCACGCGCCCAAGTAACGTGGTGTTCTCGGGCGATCTCTCATCGACGAGTGTCGCCTCCTTGTTTGGCCGAATTCACCAAGAACGCGCCACGGGAACGCTCACTGTGGTCTGTCATGAAGGACAAGACCAATGGTACGAGCTATGGTTTACCGCCGGCAAGCTCGTGGGTGTACAAACGAACATCACGAAAATGCAGATCCCTGAGCTGATCATCGCTCATGAGGACCTGAGCCGCGAACAGGTCCAAGAACTGATTCGCGGCGCGATGGAGGCCAGGGTTCCCATCGAGGAAGTCTTCAAAAGAAAAACAGGCAAGGCACGCAACCGAAGGGACTGGGTCCCCCTCAGACTATCGGAGCTTTTCACGTGGACCCAAGCGCCATTCGCGTTCAACTCCGACTACATTGAGGCAAACATCCAAACCGAGGACGTCCCGTCACTCTCGAGCCTCGCGCTCCTGCCGAGCCTGGTCAGCAACACCTTCAATCTCGCACATCTGCTCTCGCTGTTCGGCGCCAGCCTGAATGCGACCTTTGCCCCCTCGGATCTTTTTGACGGTATCATCGAAGCGATGGACCTCGCGCCTGAAGCTCAAGCCACCTGCAAGGGTTTTGGAAGTGGAACCCCCCTCGCAAAATGCCTATCAACCACACCCGCTGAGAAAAAACATATGTTGACTATGGCCTATATTCTCCGCGAAACCGGAGCCCTTCTCGAGGCGAGGTAAACGCGAACGCGGGCGGCGCACCAAGGGTTCTGGACCAAGTGGACGTTAAAGACTCTGAAACGCGGTGTTTTGTCGCACTTGGCGCCAATCTCAACAACCCACGGAAAAACATTGAGGCTGCCATCGACGCGCTGGACACCGAGCCGACAAGGGTTGAAAAGCGAGCGCCACTGTATCGCTCAAAACCAGTAGGGCCACCCGGACAGCCAGATTACATGAATACTGTGGTTCAAATCAGAACCGCACTCCATGCGTCCGATCTTTTAGATCGAACGCAGCAGATCGAACAATTGCTGGGCAGAAAACCCGCGGTCCGTTGGGGGCCACGGGTCGTCGATCTCGACATCATCCTTTACGGAAACGACACTATTTCTACCGGGAGGCTCACGGTTCCGCACAAAGAGCTCCAGAACCGACGCTTCGTTCTTCAGCCGCTTTCAGATCTGGACCCAGATCTGGTGATCCCCGGTCTCGGCTGCACGGTTCTTGAGCTTCTCGCCAAACTCGAATGCCCAAAGAGCGACGTCCAGCGACTCGAGTAGCCGCCTCTACCTCAACAGAAAAAAACACGGCCACGGGCGAGCGTCTTCGCCCGGGAGGCTCGTTGACTGAAACTGCACCGAACACGTCAACGGGGCAAGATTCAGAAGGAGACGCTGAGCCTCCACCCGTGAATCGAAGCAAGCTTGCAAGATTTCGCCCGGGGATCAAGGCCCGGCAGTGTCGAGCGCGCTGCTTGACTCGATGCGCTCACTTTCACACTTTGCACATCCGGCGATGGCTGCAACCCACTTTGAGGACGAAACAACAAGTGCCGCAACGGAAAGACCCATCGTTGCGATCTTGGCGCACGATCCGAAAACCGGACGCCATCTGCATGGGGTGGCGAAAATCCGCTATGACGTGCAGCACCCGGCAGACGCCGGGCAACTCAAAGCCTTTGCAGGGCGTCTTCACGCCCTCGTATTCGAAGTCAACCGCGTCAACGATCAAGAAATCAGCCAATGCAACCTCATCCGGGAGCGCTGGCCGGAAGTCCCGATCATCGTATGCTCCCAAAGCAAACTGGACCCCACCGACATCATCACAAACTTCCAGCCCTTTGCGTGGATCAGCGACCAAACAGAAAAAAGTGTCCTTCTCAAGATCCTCGAAAAAGCAAGCGCCGAGTTTCTGTCACGGCAAAGACGCGAAGAAGAACGCCTTCGGACCGAACGCCTTGCCAGCGCCGGAACGATCAGCGTCGGCATCGCACACGAAGTCAACAATGCCCTTTCCGCGGTGGTCACCGGCATAGATTTTTTGCGCGGGCGCCTGATGCACCACAAACAACGCCTACCCTCGGAACAATACGAAGAAGTGATCCGCGTGCTGGAAGACATTCAAGAGGGGACAGACCGTGTCCACAACGTGGTTCACGAGCTCAAAACCTACTCGAGGGGAGACGGGGGCAAACAAGCCCTGGTGGATGTTCAGGCCACCATCGAATCGACACTCCGATTGCTCGAGCATGAAATCCGGCGCCGTGCTCGCTTGTCTAAGCGTTTCCGAAACGTGGGCAAGATTCGCATCCGCGAGACTCGGCTTCGGCAAGTGCTCCTCAACCTCGTACTCAATGCGGTTCAGGCGATCGGCGCCGGCAAACCCGAGGAGCACGAAATCAGCATCTCCATCGACCGCGACGGACAAAGCCAACTGATTCTAGAAATCAGCGACACCGGTCCTGGAATCCCTGAGCACCTCGTGGACAAGATTTTCGACCCGTTTTTCACCACCAAGCCGCCGGGTATCGGAACCGGCCTCGGGTTATCCATCGCACGGGGTATCGTGCAATCCGAGGGCGGCGAACTTGATTTGGTCGTGTCCGAAGCGGGCAACGGCACCACCTTTCGGGTTACGCTGCCTGGTGAAATTCCGTGGTTGCCACCTGGAGGAAAGATGACAACCGCCCCAGGGCCACGCTAGGGAAGGCATCGTGGGGTGGCGACAGGCAACCTTCAAAGAAAAGCAAGTATGGGCTGAAGTTGACCCCGCGGGAGAGCCGGTGGTTCTCGAGGGCCGGATCGGCATCCGCTACGCCAAAGGGCCAAGTGCCAAGATCTACCGAGCGGGGGCCTCACGGGTGACCATCCAAAAGGACGCCCCCATCGAAAACCTTGAAAGCAGCCCCTCCCCCGCGAGCGATGGCCAAGGAGCCCGAACCGCAAGCGGTTTCGGAAGCGCCAAAACGCGAACCCGGGCCCAGGCGGCGATGGCCAAGGACGCGGCGGAGCAACTGATCGGATCCCTCGAGGGGCGCGCCGTCTTGGGTTTTACGGACGGCGCCTGCAAGGGAAATCCGGGCCCCGGCGGATCCGGGGCGGTGCTCTGGCTCCCAAATGGTGAACGCCTGGAGTCCAGCCAACCCCTTGGAAACACCACCAACAACGTCGCTGAACTCACCGCCATCGGCCTCGCTTTGAATCTTCTTGAAAAAGCGGATATCGCCCCTGATTTTTGAAGTCGCACTCCTGACCGACTCCTCCTACGCCGCAGGCGTTTTGGTCAGGGGTTGGCGCGCGAAGGCCAATCAAGCGTTGGTCCAAGACATTCGAACCCGCCTCGCAAAGTGGACCCGACTTCAGATCCATTGGGTCGCGGGGCACGCGGGAATCGAAGGCAATGAGCGCGCCGACGAACTCGCCAACCAGGGGATCCGCGAAGCCAAGATGCGCTCTGGTAGCCCCTAACTTACACATTGCCAACTGGCAGAACGGGTTGGTAGGTGGTCGACCGCCCGAGCGGGCTTAGCTCAGCTGGATAGAGCGTTGGCCTCCGAAGCCAAAGGTCGCAGGTTCGACTCCTGCAGCTCGCGATTACGCTTCTTTGGTTCGATTGTGTCCCTGTCGGCTGGCCAGAGGCGACGCGTCCGGCGCCCATGGGGGCGGGTACCGGTTGCGGGTCGCAACCGAGCGCATGGTGGCATCTTGGGGCATCGGTTGCGGGCGCGCCAGGTCCTAGGCGAAGACCGTGAACTACCCCCGGGGCGCGGCATGATCTACAAGCTCCGCAAGGCATGACTACATTCGTCCGTCGTGGCCCAAAACGCGATCGCCCTCTTTTGATCATACTCGCAGCAGGCTTTTTGGCGATCGGACTGACCGGAACCCTGCTCTTGTTTTCCTTCAAATATCCTGAGGCGTTTCTGATTGGTCTGCCGGGCCAGCACGACAAGGATGCCCGCGGGCTGCGCCTGGCACTTTGTCTCGACTGTCACGTCCCGTTCGTGGGAACCCCCGGATCACGATGTCTGGGGCCGGGCTGCCACGGAGAGCTTGCCACTGGGACCCCTCCGCGAACGGGACCGGCGATGCCCATCCGGTTTCACGTAGCCCTTCGATCCCACGCGTGCACGGACTGCCACCGGGAGCACACCCTCCATCGACCGGAGCCCTCGACCTTCGAGCATGGCATTATCCCTAAGACCACCCGAGAGCAGTGTGGCCGATGTCACGGCGCGGGACAGGCTGACAACCACGCGCCCGCAGACACCGTTCGCTGCGGGCTGTGCCACAGCGTCAAAGCTTGGGCAGGCGCAAAAGCCAACCACAAACGGCTCACCGAAGAAGCGTGCGACCTCTGCCACAGCGCCCCCGAGACCCGATCCCACGCCTCGGTCGCCGGAACCTGCACCGCATGCCACCACAGCCAGGGATGGCATCCAACGGGTATGGAGCCTGAGTCTCAGGTGCCGGCTGAAAAATAAGCCAAAAGGGCCCACCGGGTCACGGCGAGCAGCGTGAGCGCACCGTGAAGGGGAATATGAAGGTGATGCCAATCAGCCAGGCGCGTGTCCCCCAGGACCGCAAGCATTCGCCCCACCCCGCCATCCGCTCTGGCACCCGCAATGCCCCGACGCAAAAGAATGCCGTAGATCCAGCTCGCCAACACAAACACCGCCACCGACGAGACCGCAATGTTGAGAATAGCCGGAGGAAGAATGGCGACACCTCCGACAAGCAAAGTAGCAGACACCGCCCCCACGATGTCACGCACCCGCACCAGCCAAGCGCTGGACATCGGAAGGGGCAATTGACCCCGACGAATCAGATCAAGAACCACCAAAAGCGTCAATGCACCAAGCAGTCCGCCGGCCCCGACAAACGCGAGACCATACGCATCTGAGGACGCCAGGTGGGGACCAAGCCCTGTGCTGCCCAGTAGAACAAAAATGGCCATCGCACCCACCACGTAAACCGCGGACCACAACGCCATTTGGCGTACAAGCAAGGGGGTGGACACTTCATCGGGTACTGGCTCTTGCTGCCCATCCACCGCAGCAAACGAGGAACGGGCAGCAACAGCCGCACGTTGGAGCTCGCGGGCGTGCGCATAACGTTCCTTTTTGGTCTTCTTGAGAAGGCGATCGACGATAACGGCGAGAGGCTCTTCCAGGTTTGGCGCAAAGACCCGAACATCAGGTGGTGCGTCCTTTAAGGTGCGGGCCATCCGAAGGTGATCGTCACCGTCGAAAGGCATACGCCCAGTCAACATTTGGTACAAACACACACCGATCGCATAAAGATCGCTGCGGTGCCCCGGTTTTTCACCGCGCAGCTGCTCAGGCGCCATGTAGCCCGGCGTTCCTATCAACCGTGTGGGACCGCTGCTCCCAGAAGGGGGCACCGTAACCTCTCTGGCCAAGCCAAAACCGGCCAATCGAATGGGCCCGTCGACACTCAAGTAGATGTTGTCCGCACGAATGTCGCCATGCACCAGACCTTCTCGCCCCGCAACCTCCAGCGCTCGACAAACATGCCGAACCACACGAAGCGCCTCCGCGCGACTCAGCCTATCTTCGGCATCCAGTCTTTCTTGAAGCGTGAAGCCTCGGACATACTCCATCGCGACAAAGTACCGATCCGAGACCACACCCACATCCACGAGCCCGACGACATGCTTGGAATAAATGCGAGCCGCTCTGAGCAGCGCGGGACCACGCTCGCTGATGTAACGCCCATTGGCACGCGCGTCCCCTTCGAGGACCTTGAGCGCGACCGGTTCTTTGCGCGCACTGCTGGTGGCCAGGTACACCGTCGATCGGCTGCCGCGCGCGACCACCCGCTCGATCATGTAGGGCCCCAGTCTGTGGCCCACAAGCGCTTCGCCCTCCAGCGAACGGATCTCCACTGAAGGGGCCGGCACAGGGGGCCGAACCGCGCGGTCCTCATCCATCCGCCCTCTGCCCGGCATCGGGGGGGGCGCCTTCGCCAGAGACTCCGCAACCGAGCCATCCGGCCCGTGACCCTCGACGGGAGACGGAAAGGGTGTGCCCGGCGCCGGGACAAAACCCAACTCAACCGCAACCGGATCTGGGGGTGGGCCTGCACGGCGCCGAGCATAGTCGTTCATCAAAAGCTCGGCGGCGTTGGTGTCCATCACCAGCGTCGGTTCTTGGTCGTCCAGATCATCGTCAAAGTAAGGTAGGCCTGCTTCGGGCCCACCTTCGGAACCGGGCGCCGCTTCACACCCGATTTCTACAACGTCATCGGTCTCGACCGGACTGGCCCAGCGATCATCATGGACCTGGGCAGAATCGCCGGTCGGCGGAGGGGCGGGCTCGGCCAGCGCCGGCTCGAGGCTCTGGTAGAACAGACGGTCCTCGGACGCGGACTCCTCCTGCGGCAAGCGCGCGCGAACCTCCGCGAGTTCATGGGATAGTTGGAATACCGTTCGCTCGAGATCGTCTTCGGGCGCCTCGTAGTCGGCCCCGGCCAGGAGCCCCTGATGACCTTGGGCATGAAGATGCGCCGCGCGCTGCATCTGAAAACGCGCCTGAGGGGTGGCTTGGCGTACGCCCAAAGGTGCTTCAGCCGGGGACGCCGGAGGGGGGGATGGAAGAGGAGGAGGTCGAGCCGGCTTCGAAACCATGCTCGCCGAGGGCCGCGGAGGGGGGGATGGTGCCCGAGATGGGGAGCGACTCCGAAACAACGGACGCGCCCGCCGCCCCCCTAGGTGGCCCGAAGCCCGTGATAAGGCTTCAATATCTTCGGGCTCTAGATAACCCCGGCGCCGGATGATTTCTTCGAGGGAAAGCCGCTCACCGAACTTTCGTTTGAGAAAGAGGCAGTCTTCTCCTTGCTCGGCGGTCAACCATCGGCGGCGGACACCCAAGCGCACCAGTTGGAGATCACGCTTAGAAAGCACTGCCGCTCCGCCCGGACCCAAATACCCATGCGCACACAACCGCTGGGTCAAAGAAAAAAGGTGCCGACCGGACTCGAACCGGTGAATGTAGGTTTTGCAAACCTATGCCTTACCAACTTGGCGACGGCACCGTGCGCGGCTGAGGAGGGCGTACATGGCCACCGGCCCATTCGTCAAGGGTGCAAAGAATGGTGGCCCCCGAGGTGATTTTTGTCTGGCCGCCGAAAACCATGTACGCTACCGTCCAGCCTCAGCGGATGCCAATTTACGAGTACGCATGCCGATCATGCGGGCACGAGCTAGAAATCTCCCAGAGAATCAGCGAGGAGCCCGCTCAAATCTGCCCGAAATGCAACGCGCCCGCGTTGGAGCGCCTTGTCTCCCAGTCCAGCTTCGCCCTGAAGGGGCAGGGTTGGTACGCGGATGGGTATGGGGGCACCCGCGAGCAAAGCGGTGCCAAAAAGGGAACGGAAGAACCCAAGAGCACCGAGCCTAAGAAAAGCACCGACAAGGCTGAATCCAAGGCGGCTGAAAAACCCAAAGCCGAAACCCCCAAAAAGTCCGAGCCTAAAAAGAGCGCCTAGGGGGGGCAAGGCCCCAGCCCAACTTCCGCGCGTGAAAACGACAGCCCCCGCCCTCTTGTGCGTCCCCCTTGTTGCCAAAGGCGCATGCTTCTGGCTATAGCTCCCCGCGCATGGATGCCCAGGCGATGGATGTCACCCGCTATTTCGCCGGCGTGTCGTGGTTGATCCCGGAGATGCTCCTCGGCCTCGGGAGCGCGTTCCTTCTTCTGTTTGAGACTTTCGCGCCCCGCGGCTCCAAGAACCGTCCGGCGTGGCTGGCCGCGGCCATCTTAGGGATGGCCCTGGCCATGACCGTGCTCCTCCCGAACGAAGGCGCCCCCGCCACGCGTTTGTTCTCGGGCATGATCGTGCTCGACCCCTTCGCCCAATTTTTCCGGGTGCTGTTTCTGGTCGCGGGCCTCCTGGGGGTCATGATTTCGGTCGGTTCGGAGGAAATCTCCGCCAAGGTCCGTCCCGAATATTTTGCGATGTTTCTCGCTTTGGTCCTCGGCATGATGCTCATGGCCGAGGCCTCGGATCTGGTGATGATGTTCATCGCCATCGAGCTCGTGTCACTGATGTCCTACGTGTTGGTGGGCAGCCGCCGCCGCGACCAAAAAAGCGCCGAAGCCGCGCTCAAATATGTGATCTATGGGGGCGCAGCCTCCGGGGTCATGGTGTTCGGGTTCTCCATTCTCTATGGACTCACGGGCCAAACGCAGCTGTCCCTCATCAACGTCCAGGTGGTCGAACTCGCCCGTGAAACCGCTCGACTGAGCCTGGGAAGCCAAAGCCAGGTGGCCATGCCGCTCGCGGTCGGCGGAGGCATCGTTTTGTCGTTCGCGGGCTTTTTATACAAAATTGCGGCTGTCCCCCTGCATATGTGGAGCCCCGATGTGTACGAGGGTGCCCCCACACCGTTCACGGCCTTCTTATCAACCGGCCCAAAAGCTGCGGGTTTCGCAGCCATCCTCAGGTTTTTCGTCGTTGGGTTTTCAGACCGATCGCAGTTTGAAGCCAACCTTCTCGCCGACGTCAGCACTGTGCCTTGGCTCCTTTTGGTCATTGTCGTCGCCATTTTGACGATGACCGTAGGAAACTTGTCGGCCATCGGGCAGAGCAACATCAAGCGGTTCTTGGCCTACTCCTCCATCGCCCACGCCGGCTACGGTCTCATCGGCGTCGCGGCCTTCAGTCGAGCCGGCGCGTCCAGCGTCCTGTTCTACATGAGCCTATACGTCCTGATGAATATGGGTGCCTTTTACGCAGTCATTTGGGTCCAGGGCAAAACCGGAAGCGACCTGATCAACGACTACCAGGGCCTGGGTTACCGCGCGCCCTTCGTCGCGGTCACCATGACCGTGTGTCTGTTCTCTTTGACGGGCCTTCCCCCGTTGGCCGGTTTCATCGGTAAATACTATGTTTTTGCGGCCGCCCTCGAACGCGGTCTGGATTTTGTCCCCCTGGCCCGTTGTGCCCCTGCGTTGCAAGCCGAAATGGGCCTTGCGAATCGCCTCAACTGCGCCTTGTCAGGCGGCGGGGTGTTTTTCGCCCTTGCCATCGCGGGCGTCGTAAACAGCGCGATCTCGCTTTATTATTACGCTCGGGTGGTCCGAAAGATGTTTCTCGAAAAGCCCAAAGACCATGAGGACACCTTGCACGTCGATCTTCCTTCCAAGCTGATCCTGGGCCCGATAAGCGCTCTTTTGATCGTTTTCGGCCTGTACTGGAGTCCCCTGTCTCTTTCGGCCAAAAACGCGATCGCTTTCGAACCGGCTTCCGACCCCCAGCGCGGTCAGGCCATACAAACGCTCCAAAAGCCTGACTCCCAGGCCAAAGTCTTCCTACCGAAAGACTGACCGGAGCGCGCAAACTCATCCTTCGGCTCACTTCGATATGCGACGCGTGAGCGGCTCTGTTTAACCGTTCAATTGATCTTTGAGAACCTGAGAGGGCTTAAAGGTCAAAATGCGCCGCGCCGAGATCTCGATGTCCCGACCGGTTTGCGGATTGCGGCCGACACGCGCCTTCTTGTCACGCACCACAAAGTTTCCAAAACCAGAGATCTTGACCGGCTCCCCCCGCGACAGCGTTTCCTTCATCGCCTCAAAAAGCATATCCACAATCTCGGCCGAGTCTCTTCTGGAGAGCCCTCCGATCCGGCTGTACACGGCCTCCACAAAATCGGCCTTTGTGAGGGTCTTGCCCACAACCTCCGAACTGAAATTGGTCGGCGTTCCATCTGCCATCACTGTCTCCCATGCATTCCAGGAACTCGAAGCTCACCCCAGGTCCGCTTGTTGTTCCTCATTCTATACTTCAATCTTGAACGGTCCGGAGGAGTGCCTCCAGCACCTGCCGCATCTGGGCAAGTTCAGCCCCCAGCTTTTCAGCATCGCTTTTCGACAAGCGCGGACCACGGGCCTCGGCCGCACCTTTGGGTGCCCCTTTGGCGGGGCCTCTGGTTTGTTTTTGGTGTCGGGCTTCGATGACCTTTCGGGTTTGGGCGATGGTCAGCGCGTTCTCGTGCCGTAGACGCCGAATGGTCAACAGCAAGGCCACGTCCTGACGCCGGTATCGCCGTTGCCCCGAACGCGTCTTCTCTGGCCGGACCCTTCGAAACGACTCTTCCCAGTAACGAAGGACGTAGGGCTCCACACCCACCACGCGCGCTACTTCCCCGATCTTAAAGAACCGCTTCCCTTTTGGAATGCGCAGATCCTCACTGGTTTCAAATCCATCCGGCTTTTCGTCCCGAGGACGCGCGGCCTCGTTTGGCCAAGGTTCCTGCTGAGGTTCGAGGGGCCACGGCCCCTCCCCAAATAGAAGCTCCTGAAACCGCTTGGGCTCCAAGGCCGGACGCCGCATCCGTTCGAGGGCCTCACTTTGCTCGTCCATCACCAAGAACGAGACAAAGTCTGCCCCTGTCCGGAGTGCGGGTCAAGACACCCCGAGCCTACAAGCCCTTGTCAACGCTCAAGAAACCGAGCCTAAAGGACTCGATGCAGCCCCTTTTACCGTTTGGGGCAAAGCCGATCCCCCCTTCGGTTTGCCCTAATTTCGGATTTTTGCCCCAACCTGGGCCGCGAGAGCCGAAACAATCGCTTGCTCAGCCTGCTCGACCTCGGCGTCGGTCAGCGTCCGGTCCTTGGCCCGAAAGGTCAGGGCGACAGCCAAGCTCCGATCCGAGGCCTCTATCCCTTCGCCCTCATAGACGTCGAACAGCTCTGCATCCTCCAAAAAAGTAGGTTCGCCCGCCTCGCGAACCACACGCATGACCTCGAAGGCTGACACGTCGCGGGACAACACGAAGGACAGGTCTCTTTGCGCAGGCGGCAGGCGAGGCAACGCCGAAAAGCGCGGGCGCGTGCCTACACATGCGGTCAGTGCACACACATCGAGGCTCGCCATGAATACCGGCGGCCCTTCGATTTGAAAGCGTTCAAGCAGGTCAGGATGGGCCTCCCCAAAAACCCCGACCGCGCGGCCTTGATGCATCAGAGCCCCACGGGCCCGAGGATGAAGCCACGACGCCTCCTCACCCTGCCACTTCACGGGATCGAGGTGGACGCCAGCCGAAAGGGACTCCAAAACCCCCTTGAGGTCGAACATGTCCAACAACGAACCGTCCGCCGCCCATCCGCCCGGCTGTCGCCGCCCGCGCATGACCAGCGCCAACATCTCGGTCTCCACGGGCATCTTCTGAGCAGGCACCGCCCAAGAAAAGATCTTGCCCAATTCAAAGAACCGGAGATCGGTCCGACTTGGCAGCTGATCCTGGTTCAGCTGAACGGCTTTGAGAAGCGCGGGGAACATCGACATTCGCAAGAGCCTTCGTTCCTCGCCTAGGGGATTGGCCAAACGCACACCCCGAGCCGGGTCCAACCCAAAACTCGTCGCGTCGGCTTCTCCATGAAAGGCCAACGAAATACACTCCTGAAATCCCTGCCCCACCAACAAATTCCGAAGGAGGCGGGCCCGGTCGGGCGCCGGCCCCTCAGTCCACACCGCGGTGGAAGTCGGCGGCATACAAGGCAAGATGGTATCGTAGCCCGACAGGCGGCCCACTTCTTCGATCAGGTCCTCTTCACGCAAAAGGTCGACCCGCCAGCTCGGAACCCGAAACAGCATCGAACCCGGCTCGGTTTTCGCCCCACGCCCACGGCCGCTCCCGCCCGACGTCTTGCGCACCGGCGATAGCCCCAAAGCCTTGAGCGCATCGCGTACTTCCTTGCGCTCGACCGTCCGTCCCAAGACTCGGGAAGCTCTTTTGGGCCGTATGGCGATCGGCGCTGGCGCTCTGACACCCTCGCCTTGCGAAAAATGTCCTTTGGCCACACGGCCGCCGGACAGTTCCACGATCAGCCGCGCACAGCGGTCGAGCGCGGTCTTGACCATGCCGGGATCAACCCCGCGTTCGAAGCGATGGGAAGCTTCGGTATGAAGACCATGTCTTTTGGAAGTCCGGCGAACGCCCCGTGGCTCAAAATAAGCCGACTCCAAAAGAACCTCAGTGGTTGACGCGCTGACCTCCGAAGTACCGCCTCCCATGACACCGGCGAGGGCCACCGCCCGTCGGTCATCGGCAATGACCAAATCGTCTTCAAAAAGCGCCAAGTCCTGGCCGTCGATCAACGTGATGCGTTCCCCGGGCGCCGCTGAACGAACCACGATCCTAGCCCCACCAAGCTTTTCCAGATCAAAAGCATGCAGCGGATGCCCCAACTCAAGAAGGGCCAGATTGGTTGCGTCCACCACGTTGGAGATCGAACGTAGGCCAACGGCCCTCAGCCGGCGGCGCACCCACGCCGGCGATGGGCCCACGCGTACCCCTCCGATCACCCGCGCCATATATTGCGGGCAGCGCGCCTCGTTTTTCACCTCCACCGAGACCAAAGAGCTGGACTCCACATGAGACTCCCGAATCCTCCCCGTGACTCGAGGAAGCTGGAGCCTCAAGAGGGCCGCAAGCTCACGGGCCAACCCAAAGTGGGACAAGACGTCGGGACGATTCGGCGTCACCGAAAGCTCGAAAATCACGTCTTTCAACCCGAGCGCATCAACCAGCGTCCGCCCGGGACGCGCTCGGGATGGGAGCACCAAGATACCGGCGGACTGGTCATCGAGACCGAGCTCCGCCTCTGAGCAAACCATGCCCCGACTCATCACCCCGCGCACCGGCCTCGCTTCAATCTTCATCCCACCCGGAAGCACAGAACCCTCGGGCGCAAAAGCGACCTTTTGCCCCACCTCAATGTTGGCCGCGCCGCAGACCACCGTGTGGCGACCGCGGTCGTCATCCAACTCGGCCACCTGCAGCCTTTCGGCCTCCGGATGGGGCACAAGCGAACAAACTTCCGCCACCACCACCGACTCGAGACCCTGGCCTTCATTCACAACCTCGTCGACCTCCAACCCGGCGGCCGTCAAACGCTTGCTGATGGCCCGAGGCGTAGACCGAAGGGTGGGAAGGAGTTCCTTAATCCATTTGAGTGACGCGCGCATAGATCATCCTTACCCGCACTTAAAGCTGGCCCAAAAAGCGGGCGTCGCTTCGAAACAAATGCGCGAGATCGTCAATGTGGTAGCGAAGCATCGCAATGCGATCGATGCCGAGCCCGAAGGCAAAGCCGGTGTAGCGTTCAGAATCGATCTTGCACGCCTCCAGCACTTTGGGGTGAACCATGCCGGCCCCGAGGATTTCCATCCAGCCCGTGGTCTTGCACACCTTGCACCCCTCACCCTCGCAGAACACACAGGCGACGTCGACCTCCACACCGGGCTCGACGAATGGAAAATAGGACGGGCGCAAGCGGACCTCGCGCTCGCCAAACATGACGTTGACAAAACTGTTCAGCACACCCTTGAGATGCGCCATCGAAATACCCTCATCCACCCAAAGTCCTTCGATTTGGTGAAACATGGGCGAGTGCGTGGGGTCGTCGTCGCATCGATAGACCCGGCCTGGAGAGACGATCGCGAGGGGCGCGCCCCGAGCCTCCATGGTCCGAATTTGAACCGGAGACGTGTGGGTCCGAAGCACCAGTTCTTGGATACCGCGGGCGTCCGGGGGGGCCACAAAAAACGTGTCTTGCATATCCCGCGCGGGGTGGTCCGGTGGAAAGTTGAGGGCCTCAAAGTTGTACCAGTCCAGCTCCACCTCCGGACCGGTGGCCACCGAAAACCCCATGCGCGCAAAGGCATCGGTCATCTCGTAGACCGTGCGCGTCACCGGATGAAGCCCCCCCCGAAACATGGGGGCCCTCCCAGGCAAGGTCACGTCCAGACGCGCCCGCCTGAGCTCCTCGTCCCGAACCGAGCGTTCTCTTGCCGTAAGCGCCTCTTTGAGCTGCTCCTCAAGGCGACGTTTGAGAAGATTTGTCGTTTTCCCGGCATCACGCCGAGACTCCGGTGGGAGACGCCCCACGGATCTCAGGAGTCGGGTCATCGCTCCTTTGGGGCCAAAATAGCGCGAGCGCACCTCGAGCAGGGCCTCAAGCGCCAAAGAGGCATTGGCCCGACTCAGATCTTCGCTAAAAGCCGCCTCCACCGAGCCCAGACGCGCCTCGGTGGGCCCCTCGTCCTCGAGGCCCTCAAATTCATCGCCGGTACGACTAGAACGCGACATGTTGCGGGAATGAACGGCGTCGGCGACTTTTGGTCAACGCCCGTCTTGGTCCAATCCGAAGTTCAGCGGGTTAACTTGCGCAAAAAGGGCGCCAATGTCTCTCCAAACCGAAGAAGGGCGCCGTGGTGGGCGTCATCCTGGGTGGGATCGAGCTCGGACACATCCAGGCCCAAAATGCGATCCACGTGAGGAAGGCACTGCTCCAAGGACCGCTTGAGAAAACTCCAGTCGAGACCATCGGAGCGGGGATCTCTGACGGCGGTCATCAAGTCGGGATCGAGGCCGGTGGCATCGATGGACAAGATGATGGGTCCTTCAGACAGGTGTCGACTCAGCATGGAGCGGTAGGCAGACTCTCCATCCAGCTCAAGGCGTTCCATACGCCACACTTCAATGCCCGCGGCTTTTTCATTCGCACGAAGCGCTGCTGTGAGCGGGCCACGAACCCCCACGACGGAGGTCTGGGCGGCTTGCACCGCGCTTTTTCGGAGCAGCTTGCCGATCGCAAAGTCGTCGGGAATCATACGCAGTGCCCCGGACAAAATCATGCCGTGGGCATTCCCGGTTTCCGAGACCTCAGGGTCACTCCCCAAACGGGCCGCATCGTCGTAGACCGGAGGCCCCGGCGTTCCCAAATCCAGGGCACCGTCGGATAGGACCGCGAGCCCAATCCCCTCTTGGTGGCGATCCGAGTGCCCCATGATGTGCCCCCAAAGGGCGATTTGATCACCACCGAGGATCAGGGGGAAATTGGCATCGGCATTGACCGATTCAACCACCTCCGCAAGGGCGACAACCGCCCGGGCGATCGCCGCATCCAGTTTGAGGGGGGCATCTTCAGCGTCGGGCTCCTGCGGAACCTCGACCGAGACCGTGATGGGCCGGGCCATCCTGACCCCTTCACCCTCCAGCATATCCAGCAAAAGGTCGGGCGCGCCTCGCTCACCGCCCTCTTGGTACCGGCCCCGGTCGGTGCGTCCAAGATCGCTGGGAAAAAGCACCGGAACAATCCTCATGGCGCGGCGGATTTCACGGCAAAACGAAGCCAGTGGCAAGGTTTCGTTTTGTCTTCGTGCCTAGGGGCTTACACTGGAGTGAAAACTCAGCTCACTCAGGCAGACCTCCGAGACCGAACCGACACCACGCTCAACCCCCGTGACTTCGAGGCGAGCCCAGGACATCTCCTGAGGCTCTCGGAAAAAAACCAGAACCTGAGCACCAAAGTCCCCGTTTAGGGGAAAGCTGCCCTGAGCAAGAACGCCCGGCGAGCACGCGAAAAGCCGGCGGCGATCCACCCGCACCCTGAGACCTGAACCCAAGGTCAAGGTAAATCCCCGCAATCGGTGGTGCTCGGTCCATGCCTCTTTGCTGGCCCCACACCCTGGGACGACACGCACCATCGAGATCTTTTCTCGTGCCCGAAACCGCACCTTCAGCGTGGCCCCGAGGGCGCGCGAGGAGGGGACATTCCAAGAAGTCCCGAGGTCTCCGTCCGTGGCCCAAAACGGCTGGGCCGTTCCCCAGATCTTGGGCACTTGCACCGAAGCTCGAACCTCAAACGCGGGTCTCGGGGGCAAGAAGTCTGCCCGCGCGTTCTCACTTTGAAGCGCATAACGCTCTCGCTCGCGATCATAGGCGAACACGGTTTGACGAGCCCCTACCCCAAACCGAACCCGGCCCCGAGGTCCATCCACCGAAAGATGCTCCCAAGCACGGCTCCACACGATCTCCTCCAGACCGTCTCCATTCACGTCACGGAGATCATAAACCCCGCTCAGATCACCGAAGTCCACCGAGCTCAGGCTTTTTTTGTGCCCATCGGGCACCAAGAAACTCTTCTGAAAGATGCGCCTGATGCCTTCCTCGGTGGCACCCATCACCACCAGATGCAAAGTGGTTTGAGCCGGTGTTTTTTGTTCCAGAGCCGCCACAATCTGAGGCAGTCGACGACCCAGCATGCGACGCAGCTCAAAACGAAGCACCCGCGTGGCCACCAGGACCTCACTTTCGGCAACCACCCTAAAACCCTCGGCGTCATCCCCAGCACCCATGGGCCGGTAGATCCGCAAAACAAATTCATTCCCGTGGCGCTGAATGACACAAACCTCGCTCGTCCCGTCACCGTCCAAATCGTAAACCCGTTGGCTCACGAAGACCCGCCCATAGGCTTGGGCATTTTTTGCGGTCGGGGATGCCATGAATCCCGATTGTCCAAACGCGATGCCCTGACCACCGAGCGCCAACACGCCCAGGCCAAAGAAAACGCCGCACACGCCGGGGGAAATCTTGGCGTCCACCGGCGACCGAAACAAAGGCCCGCGCCGGTTCGAACCGAGCGTTGCCGAAACGGGCTCTCTTGCTGCGTTCAACAGAGCCCTCACAGGGTACCCTACTCGACGCGCTCTTGATAAAAACCGTCGAGCACCGCTTTGAACTTCTCGTTACACAACTTACGCTTGACCTTGAGCGTCGGCGTCAGTTCCTCACCGATGACAAAATCTTTGTCGAGGATCTTGAACTTCTTGATGGTCTCGTAACTCGCAAGCTGAGCATTTGCCCGATTCATCACGTCTTGAATTGCTTTTCGCGCTTCCTCGGAAGATACGATCTCTTGGTAGCTCCCATTTCGGCCGGATTTCGCGGCCAGTTGCGTGGCCTGGGTTTCATCCAGTGTGACCAGCGCACTCAGAAACTTGCGGCGGTCCCCGTGGACGACCACCTGAGAAATCAATGGACTCAAAGACTTCAGTAAGCTCTCAATTTTTTGCGGTGCAACATTCTTGCCTCCGGCGGTCACGATCAGATCTTTTTTGCGGTCGGTGATTCTCAGGTAGCCGTCACTGTCAAGATTTCCGACATCCCCGGTGGCGAACCAACCGTCGGGAGAAAGCGCCTCGCGGGTCGCTTCCGGTCGGTTCCAGTATTCGCGCATGACCCCTGGACCCCGAACCAAGATTTCCCCATCCTCGGCAATTTTGAACTCCGTACCCGGCACCGGTGGTCCCACAGTCCCAATCTTGTTCCGATGGGGCAGGTTCACCGAAGTCGCCGCCGAGGTCTCGGTCAGCCCGTACCCCTCGAGGATCAGGATGCCGGCATTGTGAAAGAAGTAAGCCATTTTTTTGGGAAGAGGGGCGCCTCCAGAAATGAAAAACCGAATTCGGCCACCAAAGGTATCGGTCAGCTTGGCGTGGATTTTCGAAAACACCAGTTTCTTGGCCAATGCGAGCTTCAAACTCAATCCCAGCGGAACCGGCTCGCCCGCAATGCGCAGCCGGGCATCTTCGTCACTTGCCGCCATCGCGAAACGAAACAGCTTGCCTTTGATGCCGGTCGACTCAAGACCGGTGCCCACCACTTTGGCGTACATTTTTTCGAAGATCCGGGGGACCGAGCAAACCACGTCCGGCCGCACTTCCTTAAGGTTTTGACCGATTCGCGTGATTTCACTGTCGATGGCCATTTCGTGCCCCACCCCTAGCCATGTGCATTGGAGCACCTTGGCGAAGGAGTGTGCCATCGGTAAAAAGAGCAGTTGAATGTCGTCTTCGAGGGCAATGCCCACGTTTTTGGTCGCCTCTATCTCATAGAGCATCGCCGAATGGGGCAAAACGACCCCCTTCGGTTGACCGGTGGTACCCGAGGTGTAGATGAGCGTAAGAATGCTGTCGGGGCCCAGCGCATCGGTCCGGGCGCGCAAGGATGCGGCGTGTTTTTCCTGATTGTTTGTACCCAGGTCCATCAACTCTGAAAAGCCGATGACCCATTCGGATGACTGGGGCTCATCGCTCATCAGAATGACTTTGCTGACCGCACCGATTTGATCCCGCACCTCTTCGAGTTTCTCAATTTGGCTGGCGTCTTCTGCAAACACCATGGTCCCCGAAGAGTCTTGGATGATAAACGCACATTCGTGGGGGAGGTTGGACTGATAGATGGGTACGGTTTCCCCGCCGCAGCTTTGAATCGCGAGATCCGCCAGCATCCAGCGATAGGACGTGTTGCCAAGCACGTTGACCCGGGCGCCCGCCGCAACGCCGAGCTCCAATAACCCAGAGGCCAAGGCCCGTCGATCGCGGTCCATTTCGTCCCAAGTCCGGCTCTCCCACGCGCCTTCGCGATTCCGAAAGCGAGCGGCCCGCGACGCCCCGCGGCGTTTCACTGTCTGTTCAAAGGTTGCGATGATGCTTTCGGCCACGAGGTGTCCCCTTTTCCTGCCGACGAAGGTCGTCCCGCCGAGGGTTGCCTCACAATGTGGTCTCTTGCAAGACCGAGCGAGAGCCAGTGTAGGACCGCATCCTAGCAGCTCATCCATCATGGAGCCGGTGAAGCGGGCCGGATCGCAGAGGCGGGTGCGCTCGAAAGTCAGCGTTAACCCGCCTGAGAGTCATTTTTGCGTGGGTTCTCACCTTGGCGCCGTCCAGAACACCAGGGTACGCCTTCTTGGCCGTGACCACCGAGCACGACGAGCCCGAATCCGACGAGCGGCAGGCCTTCAGGCCCTACCGCAGGTTCGTGGTGGCACTTTTTGTCCTCCTCATCGCGCTCATCTGTTCGCTCATTTTTCGGGGCATCATCCACACCCTCGATCGCCTCCCTTCAGCCAAACCGCTCGAGCGGCCGCAAAAGGTGGACGCCCGGGCCCTCAGGGCCTGCATGGAAGATCTCCGAAAATTGGAGCATGAGGTGCGTAAAACGGCGACCCAATTGTTCAAGGAGCCATCCGCTGATCGCACCTTTCAGACGGTTGCCAGACCCCTGGAGATGGAGCGTCTGCACATCGTGGCCCGGTGCTTGCTCGATGAACCTGGATCCGACCCGGCCATCCAGGCGCTCAGTGCAGCCGCAACCGCCATCGAAGACACCCTGCGGGCCTATAGCCTTCTTTACGAGCGACACCGTGAAGACGGATTGCTCCACATTCAAGAAGCGCAACACCACATCGACCGAGCGTCTGACGCGCTCCGAAAGCGCTGACGCCCTGCCCTCGCCCGATATGCGCCGCCCGCCGCGCTCAGCTGAGACGCGTCAAATCAGCCAGCGGCGAAAAGACCGCGTGAACCGATGCCAAAAGCGCGACCCGAGCGGCTCGAACATCGAGGTCTTCATCCATCACCATCACGTTTTCGAAGAACGCATCCACTGCGGGCCGAAGCGCTGCAAGGTGAGAGAACGCGCTGGCAAAATCTCGGCCTCGGGCCGCCAGCTCCACCTCGCCTTGGACTTTCGCGAGCGCCGCATGGAGCTGTTTTTCTTCGGGCGCGCGAAACCGTAACGGGTCCAGAGAAGACGGCGTCTGGTTCTTGAGGATGTTGGCCACCCGTTTGAAAGTGACCAAAACGGGCTCAAAGTCGGGGCTTTCCTCGAGTTGTGCGAGTGCCTCCGCCCGGGCAAAGGCATCGACAACATCGTCAAAGCCCGCCGCCAAGACGGCCTCTGCGACATCCGCGGGTATGCCGTCGGCCCCCATCAATCCTTTGATGCGCGCCCGAAAGAATTCAAGCACCTCGGTCTTCACCTTGGTCCCATCCTTTTTAGCCCGGCTCACCAAAGCCTTGCCCGCCTGATCAAGGGCACCCGACAAAGAGAGGTGCCATGCGCGGTCGCGAAGCACCCGAATCACACCCATGGCCGCGCGCCGTAGGCCAAACGGATCTGCGGTTCCGGTCGGGCCCTTGCCGACGGAAAAAACGCCAACGATCGAATCGAGGCGATCGGCCAAACCGACCAGCGCACCCAATACGCCCTGAGGAAGGGTATCGTGCGCGCCCTTAGGCTGGTAGTGCTCCCGCACGGCTTGGGCCACGTCTTCGGGTTCTTGACTCAAACGCGCGTAGTAGGCGCCCATCACACCCTGGAGATCTGGAAACTCGTAGACCATGAGGGTACCGAGATCGGCCTTGGCCAAGAAGCACGCACGGGCAAGGCGCCAGCAAAATCGCAACTTCGTGTCGCCAGGCTCCGATCCATCGGCGAGGGCACGCGCTTCGGCGGAGGAGACAAAACGGCTTGCCACCTCATGAATTCCGAGCTCAGCTCCAAGCGCGCTCACCATCCAGAAGCTCAGGCCGGCGTTACGCGCAACTTTGTCGTACACACTTCCGAGGGCGCGGTGGAAACGAACATTCTTGAGGCCATCCACCCGCTGATACAACGGGGTCTTTTGATCCTCCTTGAAAAAAAAGGCACCGTCCTCAAACCGCGCAGTCAAAACCCGCCGATAGCCCTGAAGGCTCAGGTCTTGGTCGACAACTTTGGTGTTGGCCACCACCACAAAGCAGGGAAGCAGGGCGCCATTTTCATCTACCACCGGTATGTACCGCTGGTGGTGAATCATTTCGGAGATCAAGACTTCCCGTGGAATCTCGAGGAAACGCGGATCAAACTCCGAGAGCAAGGGATGGGGCCATTCCACGAGCTGGACAAGCTCATCCATGAGGTCCTCATCCTCATAAAGCTGCGCCCCGCGCTTTTCGGCCAGGGCATTCGCGCCTTCGACCAACATCGCGCGGCGACCTTCGATGTCGGCCATGACCGAGCGCTTCTTGAGCTCGCTCACGTAGGCTTCTTGGCCCTCGACCCAAAAAGCATCCGGTGCGTGAAAACGATGGCCGCGGCTTTCTCCGCCCGCAGAAACCCCAGCAAACTGAACCGGAAGCACCGCGCCCTCGTAGAGCGCCACCAGCCACTGGATCGGCCGAGAAAAACTCTCGTCCTGTGAGCCCCACCGCATGGATCGTGAAAATGCAATGGATCCGATGGCGGCCTCCACCACGTCCGGCAGAAGCTTGGCGGTCGGTTCGCCCTTCTCCGTCACTGTCAAAGCGACGTACTCTCCGCGCTCGGTGTGCTTGCGAAACAGGTCTTCAACCGGTTGACCCTGACCTTTGGCAAAACCAAGCGCGGCTTTGGTCGGCGCGCCGTCGCGAAACGCAGCCTGGACCGGAGGGCCCAAGACTTCTTTGGTCACGTCGTCTTGCTTCTGGGGAAGACCGGAAAAGGCCACGGCCAAACGTCGAGGCGTGGCGTAGATCTTGGGCGCATCGTGAGACAAAGACAGCTTTTGTAAGCGGCTTGATACCCCATCACGGAGCTGACAAAGCGCGGACCATACTTCTTTGGCCGGCAGTTCTTCGGTACCCACCTCGACAAAAAGCTCGCCGCGGGTACCTGGCCTCTCCGAGCCACCGGACGGTTCCGCTTTTTGAGGGCGTTCTGATTCGGCTTGAAGCAACGGAAAACCGAGCGACTCCCGAAGCGCGACATACGCTTCCGCACACGCCTTGGCCAAATCCCGAATACGGAGGATGTAGGCCTGTCGCTCCGTTACGCTGATCGCCCCACTGGCATCGAGCGCATTGAAGGCATGCGCGGCCTTGAGCAGGTGGTCATACGCGGGGATCACCAGATTGAGCTCGACCAAACGGGCACACTCTTTTTCGCAGGCTTCATAGAGCCCCAAGTACGCTTTGACGTCGAGCGATTCGAAAGTAAAACGGCTAAACTCGACCTCATCTTCGTGAAACACTTCGCGGTAGCGAATCCCCGGCGCGTAGCTCAGGTCGTAGACGTTATCCACACCCTGCAGATACATTGCGATGCGCTCAAGACCGTAGGTCAGTTCGGCGGAAACCGGACGACATTCGAGCCCCCCACATTGTTGAAAATAGGTAAATTGGGTGAGCTCCATGCCATCCACCCAGACCTCCCAACCGAGACCCCAAGCCCCTAGGGTGGGGGACTCCCAGTTGTCCTCCACAAAACGGATGTCATGATCGAGAGGATGGATGCCGAGAGCGGCCATGGAATCGAGGTACAGACCCTGAACATCTTTGGGCGAGGGTTTCAAGATCACTTGAAACTGGTGGTGTCGGTATAGGCGATTGGGGTTGTCACCGTAGCGCCCATCGGTCGGACGACGGGACGGCTCCACATACGCCACGCGCCAAGGCTCGGGTCCCAAGGCACGCAGAAAAGTATGGGGGTTGTACGTGCCCGCGCCTTTTTCGATGTCGTAGGGCTGTGCGAGAATGCATCCCCTGTCGCTCCAAAAGCGCTGCAGTCGGAAAATCAGTTCTTGAAAGGTCGAAGCACGAGAGACAGCGTCAGACATTTGAAACGCCTGCCTTAGCAGAAAACGCTGGGACTTGGCGAATGCCGCGAAGCACCTGGCACCGCACGCGCGAAGCCAAGCGCGCAACTAGACCGGCAGAAAGGGGGGCTTTCTGCCGGTCTAGCCGCAACGGCGGGCACGAAGCGAAGCCCAGTGCCCAAAGGTGACCAGAGCCTAAACCCCCAGCAAACCTTCGACTCAGAGCCTAACCACCCGGGCGGGTTTTGTTAACCACCCCGGCCTGTTTTTCGAGAGATTGTCGGCCTGGAGCCCACCACGAAGGGAAAAGGAGCTAAAGTTCAAGCTGAGTCAGGAGCTTAAGGCTCTTGGGCGGTCGACCCAAAAGCTCGGTGTAAAACACCGAGCAGATCCGCGTCAGGGCCCGGGCCGCCCGGTGCGAATCCGCGGGCCCCAGCCCCTCGCTGGCGCCAAGGCTGCCCTCACCCACAACGCCGGACAGCCACTCAAGGCTCTTGGGTCCTACGCGGGGGGCCCCGGCCCCATGGCGAGAACACAAAACTCCGCCAAGGCCGAGATCAAACAAGGGTGCACTGGGCACCTCGCGGCAACGCACACAAAAACGGAGCTCAGGGGCGTACCCCAAAGCCCCGAGCAGCCGGAATTCGAACGCGCGCCGAAGCGCCAAAGTTGCTTCGGTTTCCAGCAGGTGATCGAGGTGACCAAGCAAAAGCGCGTACACGTCGTGCGCGGGCCCTCCTTCGGGGGCCACCGCGTACGACAATTCCGCAAAATACGAAGCCATCGCAATCTTAAGGAGATCGTCTCTCAGCCCCAACCGGGTCTTGAGACTCAAAACCGACACCAAGGTCCCCATCGAACCCTGGCGGCGCCTGCCCAAAGACGCTCGGACGGAGGTAAATGGCTCCAAAGAGCCCCCGAACCGACGTCGACTTTTTCGGGCCCCATGGGCGTACACCGCCTGCCTGCCAGATTCGGTTAGCAGATGAACGACGCGGTCGGCGTCACCTACGTTGACGCCGCCAACCACCAGCGCCTCCGTGGTGTGGTCAGCGTTCATTGGGCTCCCCGCTGGGGCATCCCGGCGCGAGGTTTGTTAGGACACAAAAGCGAGGACCACAGCCAAAATCGCAACGCAGCCGAGCCCCGCCGCCAAGGCCATGACGCCGGCGGGAAACCGTCGCTCCACCTCGATGTCGCGGGTGGCGGGTTCAGGATAGGCATCGTCGAAAAGCGCCAAAGCCCGCGCTTCATCGAGGCCGACTCTTCGGGCAAGAACCAAAAGCTGGCCTCTCAAATAGACACGCTCAGGCAGAACCGCAGACACCGGTTCTCGCAACAGCGACAAGATTGTGTACCGCGGAATATTTGTGCTTTCAGCCAGATCGTCTACCTGCACGCTGGCTCGCTTCATTCCAGCCGCAAGTACTTCAGCGAGTTCCAAGCCCTTATCCATTGTCTTCGCCCTGCATTCACCCTTGCTCCATCGTGAGGTCCCCGAAGCCTTACGGAGGAAGCAGTCGTAGCGAACGGCGACATTCCTTTCCGAATTTGCCGTCCGACTGGCACCGCTTAAATGATGCCCGGGCTGACTCCAGATCCCCTATCTCTGCGTACGACAGCCCTTTTCTTAAGTAGCACATCGCACTTTGCTCGGGCAATACCTTGGGTCCTATCTCCTCATGCTCTTCGCAGTTGAGCCTGAACCCCTGACAGGCCTGAATAGTTGTCTCGTGTCGTTTCTCCTCAAAGGAGAGCTGCGCCAATGTCAGATAACCGAGGCAAAAATGGGGGCGCTTCACCATCAGAACATCGAGGCGCCGTACCGCCTCGTTGCTGCGACCCTGGCATGCCAGCGCCCGTGCCAAATTGTGCTCGGCAAACTCCCGGGTAGGATAGAAGATGTCTTCGGTCACCTGTAGGAGTAGGGCCTCGGCCTCCTGACACTGTCCCCTACGGATGAGAACCACCGCCAACTCGTTCTTCGCCACCGACCATTTGGGGTCAGCCTCGACCGCGCGGCGATAAAAAGACTCCGCCTCGCCCATGCGTCCAAGGCTCATGTAGGCGAATCCTGTCCCCCTAAGCGCTGCGGAATCCGACGGCGACTCCTCAAGCACCCGACCGAAACTCAAAATGGCGTCCGGCCAACGTCTTTCCGCCAGCTGCTGCATCGCCAGATCGAGATGGCGCTCGGCGGTGTGCGGTTTTTGGCCGCGGCCCTGAGGCGTGCGACACCCCGGCACCCACAGGACCAGGAGCGCCAAGAACACCACGAGCAACCGCCCCAGCCGTTCGAGCATGGGGCCTCTGTCGGGCGCCGGCGCACGGCTGGAAGGCCCAGGCTCCGTCCCTGCGGGTGACGGCCGAGACGGCTCAGCCATCGCACCCGCGTGTGAACCGCCGCCGCCGCCCCCAGCGAAATCCCCGGTGCGACTCCCAGGGGGCCCACCGGGCCGGCCGCTGGGGTACAAATCAAAGGACGAACCGTAGCCCGGACCCGCGGGCATCAACGGCTCGGGCATCGCTGCCACCTGCCCCGGCCAAGAGCCTCCACCGCCAGGCACCACCTGTCCGGGGTGGGATCCGTGCGGCCCTAAGCCCGTACCCATTGGAGGGCCTACAAGCCCCGGCTGGGTAGCCGCTGCGCCGGATCCGGGCCCAGGCGGGGAACTCAATTGCCCAGGTTGAGAACTCATCTGTCCCGGAACCGGACCGATCTGGCCGGTGAGTGAGCTGGTCCCCTGCCCTTGGGCGTGGCCATAGCCTCCCGCAGCCGGAGACTCCGAAAACCCCGCCTGGCGAAAAACCTCACCCGCCCCCTGGCCAAGACCGCCAAAAACCGCGGCCGCGGGCCCCGCAGGCTCCGGATCCGCCACCTCATAGAGGTCGAAGGTTTGCTCCACCGGTCGAAACACGGGCACGCGAGAGACGACCGCGTCCTGCTCGGAAACCGGCAACGACTGAAACCCAATGTTGTCGATGAGAAACCCCATAGACTCCGCAAACCGCACCGCTTCCGCTTCTTCGCTCCGGTAGTGATCGAAGGAAAGGCTTCTCGGCTCGGAAACGTAAATCATGACCCCTTTGGTCTCACGCTGATACAGGTACACAAAAACGGTGTAGTGCCCGTGCTCATTGCGGGTGCCAAGCACGTAGGATGCGGTGGGGCCGGTGCCGTGGTTGGGAATATTCACCAGGGGTTGATTCATGGACTCGTAAAGCGCGACCACGTGCTCCCGGCGCGCGGGGATATGGCTTAGCGATGGGTCGACCCTCAACAATGGTTGTTCCCCGCGTGCGAACCCTTAGGCACACACCGATCTCGCGCACCGCGAGCCACCTTCACGCAGCCCCATGAGCGCTCTGGCAGCGTCCCACAACCCCACGCTTGGCGCAATTCTTGGCCCCAGTGACGCCGCTGGCGTGCCCGAATAGGACCCTGCATGCAAGCTCGTTTTCCGCTTTTTATCCTTCGACTCACCTGCGCACCATCCGATCAACCCCTTTTGTTTGGCGTGCACCGAGGTGGAGGGGTCGGGCGGTCCCTTCGGCCCGGGCCTCGCAGGGCCGAAGGGCCCACCGACCGAGACCACGCGTGCCGACAGCCACTTGGTCGCTTTCGAAATCCATCGACCGGGATCGGTTTAGGAAAGACGCTGAAGAAAAGTCGAACCCGTTGGCAAAAGGACGAACCTCAAGAAAGTCGAATCAATCGGCTTGGCGCCGCAGGAAGGTTGGGATGTCAAGCGAACCACTTTCGGCCGGCTCCAGCATCGAAGGAACCTCTCGGGCCGGACGATTGCTCTTTTGCTGGGACTCCCACCGCTGCCGAATATGCGTAGGGATGTCGCGGTTTTCGAAGCGCCGGCCGCCGGGGCGTCCGCTTCCCAGATCACGCCGGCCATGCGGACCCAGGCGCTGATGCTGACCCGTTTCGAACCCGGTGGCGATGACCGTGATCCGAACTTCTTCGCCCATCCCCGCATCCACCACGGACCCGAAAATGATATTGGCGTCTTCGTGTGCCTCTTCTGCAATCGCAGTCGAGGCAGCATTGACCTCGTGCAACGTGAGATCGCTGCCACCCGAAATGTTGATCAGGATGCCCATCGCCCCCTGAATGTCGATATCGTCAAGAAGCGGGCTGTGAATGGCAGCCTCTGCAGCCTCGGTGGCCCGGGTCGGACCCGTGCCGGTTCCCGTCCCCATCAGGGCCAGACCTTGATTGGACATAATGGTTTGCACATCCGCGAAGTCCACGTTGATGAGCCCCGCCACATTGATCAGGTCCGAAATGCCCTTCACAGCGTTGAGCAGCACGTCATCGACCCGCTTAAAGGCATCGACCATCGACGTTGTTTCACCCGCGATCTGGAGCAGTTTGTTGTTGGGAATGGTGATCAACGTATCCACAAAAGAGTGAAGCTCGTTGATGCCCTCCTCGGCCTGGCGCTGCCGCCGGCGTCCTTCAAAGGCAAAAGGCGTGGTCACCACCCCCACGGTCAAGGCACCCCGTTCGCGAGCCACCTCGGCAATCACCGGGGCGGCACCCGTTCCGGTTCCACCGCCCATACCCGCGGTGATAAAAACCATGTCGGCTTCACCCACCGCTTCCGCGATGCGATCGCGGTCTTCGAGGGCCGCATTTTTCCCTATCTCGGGGTTCGCGCCCGCCCCCAATCCTTTGGTCAAATTGGAGCCCAGCTGAATTTTTGCGGTCGCTGGATTTCCACGGAGAGCCTGTAGATCCGTATTGGCGGTCACAAACTCTACACCCGACAACCCAGAATCAATCATCGTTTTGAGGGCGTTTCCGCCGCCACCCCCCACGCCGATCACCTTAATGATCGCCTCATTCTTGACGATATCCTCAAACTCAAACATTTCCCGCTCCTTCAACTCATCCCGAGACTCAAAAGATCTCACTCAGCCAGTTTCGCATTCTCTTGGTCGTCCGACGATACAGATTTGTTTGCGGCACGTGACCGTACTGGGGCCCCAGGTTCTTGCCCCCATATCGCACCAACCCGACCCCCGTCGCGTAGGCGGGGCTCTTGACGACATCAAAGAGCCCACCGATCCCATTGGGATGCCCCAGCCGTATGGGCAAGCCCAAAACCTCTTCGGCCGTATCCACAATGCCCCCAAGGCGAGAGGAGCCGCCGGTCAACACGACACCGCTCGCCAGAAGATCCTCGTAGGCCGTATTGTGGATTTCGTCACGTACCAATTGAAAAATTTCTTCAACCCGCGCTTCAATGATCTCGCATAGGATCTGTCGAGACAAATCACGCGGCTTACGTCCCCCTACCGAGGGCACTTCAATCACTTCTTCCGGGCTCACCTGGTCCACGAGGGCACAACCAAACATTTGTTTGATTTTCTCCGCCTCATCTTGAGGGGTCCGAATGCCAAGCGCGATGTCCGTCGTCAGGTGATTGCCCCCAATGGGCAGCACCGACGTGTGTACAATCGCCCCTTCGGAAAAAATCGCGATGTCGGCGGTACCGCCACCGATGTCAACGAGACAAACCCCAAGATCCATTTCGTCCTCGGTCAACACCGCTTCTGAGCTGGCCAATTGCTGCAGCACCACCGAAGACACGTTCAAGCCCGTCCGGTTCGCGCACTTCACAATGTTTTGCGCGGAAGTGGCCGAAGCCGTCACGATATGGACTTTGGCCTCAAGCCGGACCCCGTGCATACCCAAAGGCTCTTTGATCCCGTCCTGATCGTCGATGATGTATTCCTGAGGCAGAATATGAATCACCTCCCGATCCATCGGTATAGCGACCGCCTTGGCGGCATCAATCACACGATTCACGTCGGCTGCAGTGATTTCACCATCCTTCACGGCAACGATGCCGTGGCTATTAAAACCCCGAATGTGCCCCCCCGAAATCCCCGTAAACACCGTTGAGATTTCGCATCCTGCCATCAACTCCGCTTCTTCAACCGCTTGCCGAATAGACTCGACCGTCGACGCGATGTTGATGACCACCCCTTTGCGCAGACCACGCGAAGGCGCAGACCCGATGCCGATGATGTCTAAAGACCCCTCACCGACCTCACCCACGATCGCACATATCTTCGTTGTACCAATATCTAGGCCAACGACGATGTTATCCTTTCTTGCCATCACACTACCTTCACCGTTCCGATTTTGAATGAACACCCATATTGGAGAGTCGCGCGATGGCCCGGTCGCCCCGGCGGCCACCGCTGAGAATCACCCGCGTAGAGCTCACGCCACGACGGGCAAGTTCTGCCTCGAGGGCCCTCAGCCGCGAAATCTTGTCCGCCCATGGCGGATGCCCCATCTCGATCCTTCGCTCCCTATCTTTGATGACCACGGTCAAACCCATGATCGCATCCAGGCGAAGCTCCCCGATCGGTGGCGCCCCTTCGCCCATGCGTTCGTCCCACTCCCTGAGAAAATCGATGGCACCGCACAACTCCAACTTGCTCTGCCCGTCGTCGGTCTCAAAGCGTTCGCGGGTCAATCCGGTGACCACCGGCATGTCAAGCGACTCCCCGGAAGCGTAACGCTTCACAAGATCGCCTTCTCGATTGGCATAATAAAGATGTCCCAAGGCCACAAGCACGACCGGCTCGTGTTCTTCCACCATCAGGACGACTCGATCCGGAAAGGCGCGGTGAACGCGCGCGGAGCGCACCCAAGGATGGGCCTCGATGGTCTTCACGGCCGACGCACCATCCAGGCTCACGATGTTGTCGCCCACTGCAATCCCCGAAAGGTGAACCACAACATCGCTCGATGCCCGTGCCGCCCCCCGAACCTCCACCGATTGAATGGCCAAACGGGGGCTGGTGATCAAAAAACGACGAAGCTGCTCGCCACCGTAGACCAATGCCCCCATGGCGAGCACCCACAACAGAGCCTTGGGGAGCAAAGATCCGAAGCGAACAGTGTCGGGACGGGCCTGCCGGCGACCCAGACCGCGCTTCCGGTTCGGCCGTCCATGTCGAACACCGCGAACGCTTGCACGGTCGCGCATCGAGTGAGAGGCCGGTGTTTGACTGCGTGTCAAGGTCAACATCGAGGCATCCCCACCGAAAGATCAAAAAGGCCTAGGTCCCCATACCCACCGTCATACGCGCCCGTTGTCTTACCTTCACCCAGGCAAGCCGAAAGCGCGTTCTCGCGGATGCGGTCGTCACCGACACGCTGAAAGGCTGTGCCCAACATCTCTTGATCACAAAAAGATCTCGCCCGACAGTCCAGACTCGCTGTGCCGCGATGTCTTGACGTTGAAGAGGGTATCCCACTTTGGATCCTGGCACTAGAGCCAAAACAATGTTTCCCGAAAAAAATTTGACGAGCGACGCGAGCCGCAAACCTACACCAGATCCAGTGTAGGACCTTTCGTGCACACACAAGACGCATCACCGGCACCCCTCTTGCGACCATTGACCGATGCGTTTGACCTCCCACTCGAGACAAATTCCAAACTTCTCTTCGACCCGCGCCCTCATTTCTTTGGCGACCAAAACGACGTCGTGCGCTGAGGCGCTTTTGGTGTTCACGATAAAGTTTGCATGACGCTTTGACACCATTGCGTCCCCTATCCGAAACCCTTTCAGACCGCAGTCTTCGATCAGTCGGGCGGCAAAATCGCCGGCAGGGTTTTTGAAAATGGAGCCCGCGTTGGGAAGGTCAGTAGGCTGAGTCGCGCGCCGCTTGGCACGCATCTCCTTGAGTTTTGCCCTCGCTTCTTGGGTATCGCCGGCCGAGCACACAAGACTCGCTGAAATCAGTATATCCTCAGAGGCAAAAGCGCTGTTCCGGTAGGCAAAACCGCATTCATGATTCGAGCGCGTCTCGAGTTGAAGAACGCCGGTCAAGACTTTCGCCCATTGTACAAAGGATCCGATTTCAGACCCATGCGCGCCCGCATTCATCATCAACGCCCCACCCAGCGTACCGGGCACCGTCGCCAAGAACTCCAAGCCCACATAGCCGAGACCAAGCGCCATCGCGACCAGCTTTGCATTGAGCGCGCCGCAACCCACTTCGAACTCCGCCTGCTCCTCATTGACCGCCCCCACATGAATGTCCGCAAGCTCCCCCGACAATCCGGATGGTCACCCCACAAATCCCGCGATCCGACACCAGCACATTGGAACCGGTCCCCAAAATCGTCACCGGCACCGCTTCTTGTTTCGCAATGCCTAAAGTTCGTTGTAGAATCGTCGCATTTTTTGCCTTCACCAAAGCCTCGGCAGGGCCTCCAATGCGAAACGCCACATGCTTGGCCATCGGCACGTCGAAGGCAACCGCCCCATCTACAGCCTCTTCGAGCCGAGCGCGCCAAGCACCTTCTTTGTTCACGACTGCCGCTCCTTCAAACGACCAATCAGTGTCGACGCCACCGTGCTGACATCGCCTGCACCAAAGGCTATAACCAGATCTCCAGGCTTCGATTCTTGCGCGAGCGCATCGACGGCGTCAGAGACGTCGGCCAAACGGCGCGCATCCCGGTGACCGTGTTTTCGAATGTCCTCGATAAGCGCATCGTGATTCACACCGTCGATGGCGGCTTCACCGGCGGGATAAATAGGGGTCACCAGCAAGACATCCGCGTCATGAAACGCTGTTGCGAAATCGACAAACAGATCGCGCGTGCGGGTATACCGATGGGGTTGAAACACAACCACAAAACGGCGGTTGGGATACGCCAATCGCGCACCCCGAAGTGTGGTTCGAATTTCTTCCGGGTGATGCCCGTAGTCGTCGACGACCACTACGTCAGACACCACGCCGCGCACGCTAAAGCGCCGGTCTACACCGTCAAACTCCTGAAGCGCCTCTTTGCCCACTTTGTCGTCTACGCCCAATTCATCGGCGACAGCCAGCGCCGCGAGCGCATTCAACACGTTGTGCACGCCAAGCATAGGAAGCCTGAAGCGTTCGCCCGGGACCCCGTGTCGTACGAGGTCAAAATCAATGGCATCACAGCTAAACTCGAGGTTCTTCGCGCAGTAGTCGGCCTGGGCGCTCAAACCATAGGTTACAAAACGACGCTCGACATCAGGAACAATCGCCTGGACGCCAGGGTGGTCCACACACAACACCGCCAAACCGTAAAACGGTATTCGGTTCACGAAATCGCAAAAGGCGCGCTGAATCTCCCTCAACCCCCCACGGTAATGATCCAGATGCTCGGCATCGATATTGGTCACGACCGCAATGCTGGGGAAAAGATGTAAAAAGGAACCGTCTGATTCATCAGCCTCCGCGACCAGGTAAGGGCCACGCCCAAGCTGCGCCGTGGACCCCAGTCGATTGACTTTTCCGCCCACGATGATGGTTGGGGAGAGCCCAGCATGGGCCAGTAGCGCCCCCGTCAAGGACGTGGTGGTGGTCTTGCCATGGGTGCCGCTGACGGCGATGCCAAACTTCAGCCGCATCAGTTCCGCGAGCATTTCCGCCCGTCTTATCACCGGAATCTTTCGGTTCCGCGCCGCCTCGACCTCCACGTTGTCTGAGGCGAGCGCAGACGAGGTCACCACCACGTCGGCCCCCCCCACATGGCCTTGGTCGTGCCCCACAAAGATTTTGGCCCCCAAAGAAGCAAGCCGCTGGGTTGTATCGCTCTTTCGCAAATCCGAGCCTTGAACGCGATACCCAAGGTTCAAGAGGATCTCGGCAATTCCACTCATACCGATACCTCCAATGCCTACAAAATGAACCAGGCGCGTGCGCCGCGCCATCCCCACATGTTCGGTCTGACTATGCATCACCGTTTACGCTCCTCGATGAGCTCCACACACGCGTCGACGATCTCACGACCAGCCTCCGGGCGCCCCGCTCTTCTGGCGGCCTGAGCCATGCCCTCAAGTTCGTCTCTATTTCGGTACAAGCGACCAACCTCTTCGGCGAGCTTGCGCCCATCCAGCAGGCGTTCCACAAGCATTCGGGACGCGCCGGCCTCCACCATGGTGCGGGCGTTAAGCTCTTGATGGTTGTCCGAGGCATAGGGGAATGGAACAAGCAACGAAGCCTTTTGGGCGACCATCAGCTCCGCAAGCGTACTCGCGCCAGCCCGGCAGATCACCAAGTCTGCGCGGCGGTAGGTCTCACTCATGTCCTCAATGTACGCGTGTACTTCCGCTTCGGTTCCTCGCTCGAGATAGCCTCGTTTGACGAGGTCTTCGTCCGCGGGGCCCGTTTGGTGAATGATACGAAGCGCATCACCGATATCACTCAGGTAGGCGGCGGCTTCAACCATGCGTAGGTTGAGCGTGTGCGCGCCTTGAGACCCCCCCAAGACCAGCACGTTAAACTTTTTGCCTGGATCTTCGATCTTCGAGCGCAAAAAATTGTCGAGCAGCGCCTTGCGAATGGGATTGCCAAGTGCTTGCACCTTGCGCCGCGGAAAATAGGCCCCCGAAGACTCAAACATCACGTAGACGGCGTTGGCTATTTTTCCGAGGATTCGATTGGTCAGCCCTGGAACGGAATTCTGTTCCAAAACTGCAGTGGGCACACCAAGCATCCACGCCGCCAAAATCGCGGGGCCCGACGCATACCCCCCAACACCGAGCGCGATGTCCGGCCGAAAACGGCGAATGATCCGGCCTGACTGAATGAGCGAGGCCGGAAGACGAGCAAGCCCTCGAAACAATTTACTGACACTTTTGCCCTTGAGACCCGAGACCTCTACGTATTCAATGGGATAACCCAACTCGGGGATCACGCGGGCCTCTAGACCTCGCCGCGTTCCTACAAAAAGGACTTCGTTCCCGGGCTGCCGAGTACTGATCTCCTCCGCAATCGCCACGCCTGGATAAAGGTGGCCCCCAGTCCCTCCGCCCGCGATCAGCACTTTCATGACCGGCCCTCAACACGCAACATGCGCGGCCTTAAGCTGAATCGGCTTCGCCCTCTGTTCGCCGCGCGGCCTCGAGGCTCGCAAGCTTTCAGCTCTGCACTCAAGCGAAGTAAAATACCAACAGCCAACATGGACACCACCAATGAAGACCGACCGTACGACACGAGCGGCAGGGTCAAACCTTTGGTCGGCAACAGCGCGAGAACCACGGCCATGTTGGTCAACGTTTGTACGGAGATCCACGCAGAGATTCCAAACGCCAAAAACACCCCAAAGCGGCACGGCGATCTCTGAGAAAGCCACATGCCGCGGCCGACGATCACTGCAAACAAGAAAAGCGTGACCAAGACACCAACAAACCCGAGCTCCTGACCTAAGACCGCAAATATAAAATCCGTATGGGACTCAGGAAGAAAGTGAAGCTTCTGTTTACCGGCTCCCAGTCCGAGGCCCCACACACCCCCGGATCCAAAAGTCACGATGGACTCCCACACCTGGTATCCGATGTTTGTGCGGTACGCCTCCGGATTCAAAAAGACCAACATACGCGCCCAGGCATGAGGTCGAGTCGAAACGTAGTGGTAAGCAACCGGTATCGCGGCAACGACCGCCAAGACCAAGTACCCCATCCGAATGCCCGCCACAAAAAGCATCAGACCCAACGTGGCGTAAATGACACCGCTGGTTCCGATATCGGGCTGAAAGAGGATCAACCCCGCAACCCCGCTGGTCACCAGAACATGGGGAACAAATCCCACGGAAAAGGTGCTGGCCATCTCACGCTTTTTTGCCAGCGAATGGGACAGGTATACAACGATAGCCAGCTTCGCGAGCTCACCAGGCTGAAAACTGATACCGGAAAAAGAGATCCAGCGGGCGGCCCCATTCACGCGCCGACCCACACCAGGAACATAGACCAGCCCCAGCAAGAGCACACTCACCATCAAAAATGGATAAGCAAACCGGCTCCAACGATCGGTAGGAATTCTCAAGGCCAAGGCGGCAAGAAGCAGCCCCATCAGGACCGAAACCAAGTGCCTCCAAAGGTAAAAAGAAGTGGCCCCTGAACCAGACGAGGCCCGCACCGCGCTGGCGCTATAGACCAAGACCGTTCCCAAACCAAGGAGCGCAACCGCGGAGCCGGCGATCCACGGATCTACGTTTCTCACGATGGCCGAAGAAGTCACCCCCGCTCGCATGGGCATCGAGGTCGGCCTGGCCGATGAGGACCCGCGTTTCAAGACTCTGCCTCCGAGTCGAACGAACCTCGAGAAGACGCAAGCACCAGATCCCGGAATCTGTCCCCGCGCGCCTCAAAGTCACGAAACTGATCAAAAGACGCACAAGCGGGAGAAAAAAGCACCGAATCTCCCGGAACCGCCATCTGCCGCGCCGAAGCCACCGCCGATTCCAGATCGCCACAATCTTTTGCGGGCAAGCCGGCCTCCTCAAAGAGCTTGGCGATGCGGGCCCCAGAAGACCCGATGGCCAGGACCCGTTTCACCTCGGTTTTTGCCCGCGCGACCAAAGGGGACCACGGCGCCCCTTTGTCTTTGCCGCCGGCGATAAGAATCTTCGGGCCCAAAACGGCCCGAAGCGCAACCAGCGCAGACTCGATGTTGGTCGCTTTAGAATCGTTGAACCAGCGGATACCTCCTTCGTCCGAAACCAACTCCAGGCGATGCGCTAAACCGCCAAAGGAATTGAGCCCCTCTTGAATGATGTTGGGTCCAAGCCCGAGCGCGCGACAGCATTCTATCGCGGCTGCTGCGTTCTCGGCATTGTGGTCCCCCAAAAGGGCCGGGCTCCCTATCGAGTAGTGCTCGTCCAAAGAACCCGCGCTTTTTCTCACGAGTTGGATATCTCCGGCCTTCTTGTCGCGCCCTACGAGGCCGGAATTGTTGTGCCTAAACGTTCCGTCGCCCCCAAAAGACCCTGCGCCCTGACGACCTGAGAACCAGCGCACATTCGACAATGGCGCCGCCGCTGCGACGCAAAAGGGGTCTTCTCGGTTGAGGACCGCCATTCCGCCTTCGGTGAGACACTCCACCAGCCGATTTTTGGCCCTCGCGTAGTTGTCCAAGGAACGGTAGCGCTCGAGATGGTCCGGCGCCAAATTGAGCCAGCACCCCACATCGAAACGGGCTCGTACGACGGACTCCAACTGATATGAAGACAACTCCAAAATAGCAAGACGAACGTCTTCGCCTCCCAGCGCCAATTCAGAGAGTGGCCGGCCAAGATTTCCGCCCGCAAATACCTTCAACCCCGCCCGCTCATGACTGTGCGCAATCAGCGAAACGGTCGTAGACTTGCCGTTCGTTCCGGTGATGCCCATAGTAGGACAATCGACAAACCATGAGGCGACCTCGAGCTCGCCAAACACAATACCGCGCGACATGGCCTCTTGCAGTTCGTCATGCTGAGGCGGCACCCCCGGACTAAGGACCACCAACTCGGCGTTTTTGAGTGTCGCCCTTTGAATAGGGCCCAATCGACAAACCCCAAAGTGTTTTGTGAGACTGTCACGAAGCCGGTCCGACGGGTTGTCGTCCAGAAAAACAAGCTTGGCACCTTTGGCTTTGAGGAGTTTGCCTGCCGCCAAACCGCTCTTTTTGGCACCGATCACGACGGCTAAAAGCGGTTCGCCCGACATCAATTTCGCCCGAATCTTGCCCGCGTTTTTGACCGCAAGCTCTGAGGGACGATAGCTCGGACAATCGCGGTCTTTTGGCCTCACACAACTCACCTTAAAACCCCCACAAGCTACCGAAGTTTGAGCGTGGCGAGCCCCGCCATCGCAAACAAAACCGAAAGAATCCAGAACCGAACGATGACCTTAGGCTCCGGCCATCCAGCCAACTCAAAGTGGTGGTGAATCGGCGCCATCTTAAAAATACGCTTGCCGCGGAGCTTGTATGAACCCACCTGCAAAATAACCGACAGAGCCTCTGCCAGAAAAATCCCGTGGACCACCGCGCTCACCAGTTCATTTTTGGTTACGATGGCCAGCGCCCCAAGCGCACCGCCTAGCGCGAGCGAACCGACATCGCCCATGAACACCTCGGCGGGGTGCGCGTTATACCAGAGAAAGCCAAGCCCTGAACCACACAAAGCACCGCAAAAAACGGCCAATTCCACCGCGCCCGGTACGTGCGGAATGCGAAGATATTCCGCCAGGCTAAAGCCTGACAAGACCGTGCCCGAGGCGTATGCCAAGACCAAAAAGACCGCACCACTGATCACGGTAGGCACGATGGCCAGGCCATCAAGCCCATCGGTCAGATTCACGGCGTTGGAGGTGCCAAGAAGCACCAGCAAGGCAAAGGGAACATAGAAAAATCCAATGTCCGGGCTGAACAGGGATGGCTTAAAAAAAGGAAACGAAAGTCGCGTATCGTAGGGCGTCGCCCAGAACAAAAAGGCCAAGGCACCGGAGCCGATCACAAGCTGACCCAAAAGCTTGTAGCGACCAGAGAGTCCCTTGGTGTTTCGAAGCGCCACCTTTCGGAAGTCATCGACAAAGCCCACCCCACCATAACCAATCAAGATGATCAGCACGAACCAAACGTAGGGACTTGATAGCTCGACCCAAAGAAGCGTCGGCAAGAGCGAGCAAAAAACAATGAGCGTGCCCCCCATGGTTGGCGTACCCTGCTTTCGCTCCTTGTGATCCTGGGGTCCATCGTCACGGACCTCCTGACCGATCGCCATACGGCGCAGCCATTGAATGAACAACGGACCAAGCCAAATGGAAAGGAGCAGCGCGAAGGTAGACGCCAAAAGAATCCGAGTGGACGGATACCGGAACACATTGATCCCGAGCTCCTTGTAAAGAAGAGCGTAGAGCATTAGCTCAGCCTTACTCGGAGCGGCTCAATGAAGCGCTCCATTCGGCAGCTGCGCGATCCCTTCACGAGAACGACATCGCCCTTTTTTAACGCTGAGACCAGCCAAGACAAAAGCCGCTCTACGCTCTTTTTTTCGTGTTCGGTCGTGACGCCATCCTCCTGAACGCGATCCGATATGGGGCGCGCACCGGGCCCAAAAGATGCCACCACCTTCGCGCCAGCCTTCACCAAGTCCGCGCCAACCCGGCGGTGCTCTGACTCACAAAACGACCCGAGTTCGCCCATTTCACCGAGCAAGGCGACAAAACGGCCACCGTTTCGTTCCGCATATTCCTTTGCAAATTCAAAAGCCGATGCCATCGAGCTCGAATTGGCGTTGTAGCAGTCATTGATAAGGATATAGTCCCCCAGGATCTCCACATTCAGGCGACCCGCACCGACTGTTGTCTTCGGCAAGCCAGAGATCACGTCGGCAACGCCTGCCAAGACCTCGCCTTGGAGCCGGCAGGTCGCCGCCGCTATCGCAGCTATCGCGTTCAGTGCACTGCTTTGTGCCCCCATGGGAACGGTGGTCGTGGCCTCTTCGCCATCGACCGCAAACCAGATTTGTTGGGCGCCCCCTTTGTCCACAAGCGCCCTACGCAAGAGCTGAACATCGGCTTCTTGGGTGAGACCAAAAGTACGCACCCGCTCTACTCCCGACTCGCGCGCGGCCTTCACCACACGCTCATCGTCGGCATTCACCACCGCCAAGCCGTCGCTTTTGTCCAAACCCCGGTAAAGTTCACCCTTCGCCTGCGCGATGGCATCCAAAGAGCCGAAATTCCCAATGTGAGCGGGCGCCACGTTGAGCACCAAACCCATCCGCGGCTCGGCTATTTCACAATAGCGGGCAATCTCACCGGGCTCATTCATTCCCATCTCAACCACCGCAAGCTGGTGGCGATCGCTGAGTCCAAGCAGAGTAAGAGGAACACCGATCAAGTTGTTGAGATTGCCCTCTGTTTTGAGGACAGTTCGAGATTCAGCAAGAATCGAGCTCAACATCTCTTTGGTCGATGTCTTGCCGTTCGAGCCAGTGATGGCGAGTACCGGTGTACCCATCCGGCGCCGGTAGGCCCTAGCAAGTTCTCCAAGCGCCCACGTGCTGTCCTCGACCTCAATCACCGAACAGGACGACTGATGGTCGGGCAGATCGGCGCGAACCCGAGCGTAACCGCACCGCGTCACCAAAAGCCCTGAAGCCCCACGCTTGAGCGCCTCTTTAAGGAAATCGTGCGCGTCGTAGCGGGTCCCCGACAACGCAACAAACAACTGAGCCTCAAGCGCATCTCGCGTGTCGGTGCAAACACCGCGCAGGATTCGATCGGGCGAGCCGTACAGCTCACCCCCCACAGCGGCTTGAACCTCGCCGGCGCGCCATGTAGAGGCTCTCGCGATCACGGCTTGTCCTCTTGAGTATCCTCAGATGCGGATTCTTCGGCGTCGCCGTTATCCGAAGTCGACGCGTCCTCGCTGTCGCTCATGCCGTCTTCGGCTATCTGCTGAATGATGTGATCCGCTTCGATGGTAATCGTACTTTCCCGCGCTGTCAGCTCCGGAACCTCCGGCAACTCGCTTTCGTATCCTTGGGATACCGAAGCATCCAGGTCGATAGAGGCCTCTTCACCTTCGACCGCGTCCTCGAGCTTGAGGGGCGGTGGAGGGGGTTGGCCGGCCAAAATACGCCGAATCTCTTCCCGGTCGTCAAAACGAAAGCGCGATTTGCCAACCACTTGGGTTTGCTCATGCCCCTTGCCGGCGACCACCAACACGTCATCGGCTTTCATTTGGTTGACGGCCATACGAATCGCCGAGCGCCGATCCAGCTCGATTCGAAAAGACCCTTTCGCGAGGCCTTCGGAATCCTCGGTTGAGCCCGTCTCTTTCATGGCCGCGGCAATTTGATCCGCAATGCTTCGCGGGTCTTCGGTTCGGGGATTGTCGTTGGTAATGAAAGCGAGATCGGCCGTCTGTGCAACCGCCCGGCCCATGGGCCCCCGCTTTTTCTTGTCCCGGTCACCGCCAGCGCCAAACACCACGATAAGTCTGCCCTGAGTAAGAGGCTTCAGGGCACCAAGCGTCTTCTTCAACGCGTCGGCGGTGTGAGCATAATCGACAAAAACACACTTTCCTTCGTCACTCAAAATGGGTTCAAGACGCCCTGGGACCCGCTCCAAAGCTGCCAGACCGCGCATGATTCTCGCCTTCGAAAACCCCATGGCAAGCGCCATGCCCACACCCAACAAAACGTTGGAAAGATTGTGCGCGCCCACCAGTGCCGAAGACAGCGTCCACTCCCCTTTGGGGGTGCGAACGAGGGCCTTGGTTCCGGTCAGCGCATACTCAGCCTCGAGCGCAACAACGTCCGCATCGCTTTTGGGATCCATCGAGACCCGAAGCGCCTTGCCGCCCCAGCGCTCTAACAGTTCACCGCCTCGACTGTCGTCAATATTAACAACCGCCATGCGGCCACGCGCGCGACTCTTTCGAAGCAATTCAGAAAAAAGATGCGACTTGGCCTCGAAGTAGGCGTCCATGCTTTGGTGGTAGTCGAGATGCTCTTCGGTCAAATTGGTAAAACCCGCGACTTTGAAGTGCACGCCCGTGACCCGCTGCTGGGCCAAGGCGTGGCTGGAGACCTCCATGACCACATGGGTCACACCTTTTTTTAGCATGCGCCCAAGTGAATCCTGGATCTTTACAGATCCCGGCGTGGTATGCTGGCTAGACTCCACTACGGAATCGTAGCGGGTCTCAATGCCTCCGATGACGCCAACCTTTTTGCTGGCCGCTTTGATGATGGATTCGAGGACATAGGTGGTGGTGGTCTTTCCATTGGTGCCCGTCACCGCCGCAATCAGAAGCCGTCGGGAAGGCTGCCCATAATAGTTGGACGCGGCAAGCGCTAGGCCGCGACGGCTGTTGGGAACCAATACGACGTTGGGCCACGCCTCCTCATCAACATCGTCGGGCCAGGCTTCGGCCATCACTGAGCTTGCGCCCTTTTTTAGTGCCGCGCCGATGTAGTCATGCCCGTCTTGCTTGGAACCCCGGACCGCAACAAAGAGACTCCCCGGTCCCACCAACCGTGAATCTTCCGTGACCCTTGAAATAGTCGTGTCAAAACGCCCCCGTCGGTCTTTGATCGCAATGCCTCGAATCACTTCGTTCAGTCTCATGTCTTGTCCTTCGGTATCCACCAGCCCGTTATCCGCGTTCCGCAAAGGTCAACTCGCAATGCGAGCCTGCAGCCAAAAGCGCACCCGCTTTTGGCTTTTGGGAAACAACATGTCCGGTCCCCACCAGCACAGGATCGCAGCCAAGCCCTTGGGATTGGTCTAGCACTTCACCCAAGCGCAAGCCTAAGAAGTTTGGCATCTTGCGACGCTTTTTTGGGAACGGATGAGCCCTTGGAGCCGTGTCCCAAAACGACCGGTGCCCCCCGAGAAGGGACTGAGCCTCAGCGGAAAGGGCGGAATCGACATCGAGGCTTCGGGCCGAAGGCGTCGGCGGGGCCGCTATCCCCTTGTTTTTCAAGACGCTTCTCGCACCACCCTGTGAAAACCGCCGACGGGGGGCGGGATCTTCCCCAAAGATGGAGCGGGCCGCGAGCGCGCTTTCGGCAATTTTTCGAAAGGCTGGCGCGGCGACGGCACCGCCATACACCGAGCGCTTCGGTTCATCGATGAGGACCAAAACCAGAACCTCCGGTTTGTCCGCAGGCACAAAACCCACAAAGCTCGCCACGTAAAGCTCCTTGCTATAGCTTTTGCTCACGGGATCGATTTTTTGGGCAGTGCCCGTTTTCCCCGCGACACGAAACCCAGGGATACGTGCACCGACGGCCGTGCCCCCGTCCTGGGTCACACCAACCATCATCTCTGTCACCTCACGAGCGGTCTTCAGTGACACGACACGAACCGGTTCGTGAGGACGAGCGCGCTCTTCCTTCCCGCTCTTGCTCAGCGTAGCCTTGACAACGGTCGGTCGAACCAATACCCCGCCGTTGGCAATCACCGAGGCTGCCTGCGCGATTTGAAGCGGCGTGACCGATAGCCCCTGGCCAAAAGAAACGTTGGCCAGGCTGATGGCTCTCCATCGGTTTGGGGGGCGAATCAGACCCCTGAGTTCGCCGGGCAATCGAACCCCCGTCGTCGCCCCAAAACCAAAACGAAAGAGCCACCGATGATAGGCTTTTGCACCGAGCGCCAGCCCAATCTTGGCGGCACAGATATTCGAAGACACCTTCATGATCTCAAAGATGGACAGCTCTCCGAAGGCGTGGTCAGAATCTCGGATTCGGCGACCGCCCACCTCGAAGATGCCATCCTCGCAGTGAATTCGATCCTTGGCCTTGATCAATCCGGCCTCGAGGGCCGACGCAATGGTCACGATCTTCATGGTTGAACCCGGCTCGTAGACCGCGCTCACCGCTCGATTCAGGTGGTGGTGCGCATCGGTGCCATTGAGGTTGTTTGGATTAAAGCTCGGATAACTTGCAAGGGCGAGAACCTCACCCGTCGCGGCCTCAAGCACCAATGCGGCCCCTGCTTTGGCCTCGTTGCCCACAATGGCCTCTTCCAAAGCTTCTTCGGTGGCGTGCTGAATCTGCTGGTCGATGGTCAGATAGACGTCGGCCCCCTCAAGCACTGCGTGAGGCACAAAACCTTCAGAAAAGACGCGATTGCCCAGCGCGTCTTTGAGCCCCGGAACTTCGTAGCTTTTGCCTCTTAGGTCAGCGTCCATGCTCCGCTCAACGCCAGCACGACCTTGTCCGTCAAAGCCCGTGAAACCAAGCACATGGGCTGCAAGACCAATGTTGCTGTAAAATCGCTTGGGCTCAGGCTGCGTGGAAATACCGACAAAACCGAGCGCGCGGACCCTTCTCGCGACGTTGGCATCCACGCGGCGCTTGAGAAAAACAAAAGCTCGCCCGCTGGTCAGTTTCTTGAGGAGCTTCGCTCTCGAAATGCCGAGTACCGGTGCGAGGGACCGCGCGACCTTCCTGGGTTCGCGAACAATCCGAGGCTCTGCATACACCGAATCGACATCAACGGTTATGGCCAGCTCGTTCCCGTGGCGATCTTTGATCACTCCACGGGTTGCGGTAATGCGTGCGGAAATACTGGCTTGCCGGTCAGCCACCCCCTCGTACTTGGCGCCCTGCATGATCTGAAGCTGGCCAGCCCGAAGCGCCACACCAAGCGCGATCAATCCGGTCAGTGACGCCACCACAACGATTCGCCATCGTCCTGGCACCGGTTTCGCGTGCACATCGCGTTTTTTCGAGGCCCCCTTCGGTTGACCGCGCCTTCGTTTTTTGGGCAAGACCCGTCTCACGGCCCAGTCCTCGCTACCCGGGGGCTCGACAGTCTCACAATTTGATCGCCCTTGGGCGATACCAAAGAATACTGCGGTGCCAAAAGTTTGAGCCGCTCGGTGGCCTTAAGGGCCGCAACCTCGATACGCAGACCGCGGTTACGCTCGAGAAAAGCTTGATGGGCTTCGCCGGCCTCAGACAATTCGTACCCAAGTCGCACCGTGGTCACCTGGGTCCACACATAAAACAAGGCCGCCGCCACCACCGGTGCGACCAAAGCGACTGAAAGCCCCAAAGGTCCAAGCTCGCTCGGTATCCACGCGGTCTTAGACCCTTTTTTTCGTCTGAGCCCCCCCATCACGCCACTCGGTCTTGCCCTTCTTGTTGCGGTAGCCGCTCCGCAACGCGCAACTTCGCACTTCGCGCCCGTGGGTTTTTCGAAAGCTCCTCAGACGAAGCTGTCAGCGGCTTTTTTGTAACCCGCTTCCATAGCTTGGGCAAAGCGGGGGCTTCTACAGGCATGCGGTGAGGCCACCTTGCTTTTTGAGGCACCTCAAAACTTCGTTTCACCATCCGGTCTTCAAGACTGTGAAAAGAGATCACGGCAGCGCGTCCTCCGGGCTCGAGGATGTCCGGTAAAGCTTCGAGTAAAGACCTCAACTCATCGAGTTCCTCGTTCACAAACATCCGAATGGCCTGAAATACGCGTGTCGCCGGGTGCCGGGGGCGAGCGCCAGCACCTATGGCCTTGAGGACAACCTCAGCCAAAGCTTGGGTGTTTGTAAGGAGGCCGTCGTTCCTTGCCCGCACGATGGCAGCCGCAACTTTGCCAGACTTCGGAAGCTCACCCAAATCGCGAAACACACGGGCCAGAGCCTCGACGGAGACTTCAGAGAGCCAAGCTTCGGCCGAAAGACCCATCGATGCATCCATCCGCATGTCGAGTGGTCCAGATTTTTGGAAGCTAAAACCTCGAGGCGCGCTGTCCAACTGGAGCGAAGACACTCCAAGATCCGCCAAGATTCCGTTCGCCGGGAGATATCCCAATCGCTCGGCACAGGCTTTCACGCCCGAGAATCGGCTCTTCACGATGTCGAGCCGCGAACCGAAGCGCTCGAGCCGCACCCGAGCCCGACCGATCGCCTCTGAATCTCGATCGATGGCCAAGAGCCGTCCTTTCGGTGAAGAAGCCTCAAGAATGGCCTCCGCGTGACCTCCGAGCCCCAAGGTCGCATCAATATAGACGCCCCCAGAAACCGGATTCAGACCCTCCAAAGTCTCCTTGAGCATCACCGGGATGTGTTCTTCGGCCATCGAACGCACCCTTCCTTAGATTCCAAGTTCTCCGAGCTTTTCGAGCACGTCCGAGCCAATGAGTTTGCGAGAAGCGTCAAGCGCCTCTGCCCAATGCGCCGGCGACCAAATCTCAAGGGTGTGCATGCCCCCAATCCATATCGCCTCACGCTCGATGGCCGCATGGTCACGCAGGGTCTGAGGAATGAGTACCCGGCCGTGTTTGTCGAGCGGGCACTCCATCGCACCCCCCACATACAGACGCCGTACCGCCATCACCTTGGGATCAAATTGAGGAAGCTCAGCAAAACGTTTCTCAAACGCCTCCCACTCCACCAGCGGGTACACCACCAAACAGCTCGAAGAGATGTGAGGCGTGATGATCAAGGGCGCGCCATCGCCACGCGCAATGACCTTGCGCACCGCGGCCGGCAGCGCCAGCCGCCCCTTCGCATCCAGATTGTGCTCGTACCGCCCTCGGAACATGGGAGCCTCAAAAGTGATCCACTTTAGGTTCTAATTAACCCACTGTGATCCACTTTTCGCCACTTTCGCGGCAACCTATGGGAGTGCGGACGGGGCCGTCAAGCGCGCCAAGCCCTCGGCCCTACACCGTGGCTGAAGCCCCCACCTAGATCTTCGTTCAGTGCACACGAGCCCCTTGCGCCCGGGGACCGCCCCATCTATGAGGGCCAGAACCGGATGGCAAAAAAACAGAAAAAGGGGGCCGATCCGCTCCAGCAGGCGCTCCGAGTCTTCGAAAACGGGGATTACGTGGAGGCGCGCGCCCGCTTGGAACCCTTGGCCGAGAACAGCGAGCTCGCGGAAGGCGAGCGGGAGATGGCCCGCGGCCTCGTGGAGGCCACCAAGGTTGACTCCGGGGCACTCAAGGTGGGCCTGGCGGTGCTGGGGCTCTACGGACTCGCCCTCACCATCACGGTTTTTCTCCAACCCTAGAGCTGCTCTACGCCCCCAAAACCCTGCCCCGTCCCGCGGGCTGGATTCACGCGGCACCCCCAAAAAATCGGTCGCCGTTTTGCGGCGGGACCCACACCTACTGATCGCGTGTTCCCTGAACATTTATGCCTGAGGGCTTCTCGAGGGGGCGACTGGATCCCCACCACCGCCCAGGCTACACAGAGTGTGTGCCCCATAAAGAGGAAGCTCAGCGCCTATTGAGCGATCTTTCGAGCCGAGTCAAAACAAGCTTCGACGACGATCGAACCATCCTTAGCTTTCGCGAATGGCTGGAGATTCTGCTCAAGGACCCTGCGAGAAATCTCAGAAGCTCCAGCCAATATATCCGCGACGTCTTCGACCATTTCGGTACGGTCGAACGACAGCTCCCTCGGGGCCCGGTATCCCGATACCGGCTATTCGACGCCCCCTGGTCCGGTGGCGATGGCCGCGTGGCCGGACAAGAGTCCGTTCAGCGGGAAATCTACCGATTGGTCTCCAACTTTGTTCGCGATGGACGGGTCACGAAACTCGTACTGCTTCACGGACCAAACGGTTCGGCCAAAAGCTCGATGGTTCGATGCCTTCATGAAGGCATGGCAAACTATTCGCGAACCAACGAGGGGGCCCTTTATTCGTATGCGTGGATATTTCCGTCAGAGAAGGTCGTCAAAGGCCGACTGGGCTTCGACTCCCGAGACGACGATCGTCCTGACGCGAGCGAATCATTTGCACACCTTCCGTCAGAGCAAGTGGACGCTCGCCTCCCCTGCGAGCTTCGAGACCATCCGATCTTTTTGATTCCTAAGGCGGAGCGCCAAGCCATGCTCGAAAAGCTCCGATCTGAGGGGCGGCTGGCTGAAGACTTTGTCCTCTCTCGCTACATCATGGAAGGCGACCTTTCGCCACGCGACCGTGCCATCTACGACGCGCTCCTTCTCGCCCATGACGGAGACCACGCGGCGGTGCTCAAACACATTCAGGTGCACCGGTTCTTCGTCTCTCGTATCTATGGCCGAGCAGTGGCCACAGTCGAACCCCAGATGCACGTCGACGCGGATGCGAAACAACTCACCGCCGACCGCTCGATTGTGAACCTGCCTCGAGCCCTTCAAAGCGTACCGATGTACGAAATCTTGGGCCCCTTGGTTTCGGCAAACCGCGGCATGCTCGAGTATTCCGACCTCCTCAAGCGTCCTCTTGAGGCTTTTAAGTACCTCTTGACCACCAGTGAGGAAGCAAGCGCCTCTTTGCCCCAATTCAGGATCTACCTCGATGAGATTCTCATTGCCTCCACCAACGAAAAGCAACTGGAGGCGTTTAAGCAGCACCCCGACTGGAACAGCTTCAAGGGGCGCATCGAGCTTGTTCGTGTCCCATACCTATTGCGCTTCTCCGACGAGGTAGAAATCTATCGTAGCCAGATCACACCGGTATCCATCGAAAAACCCCTTGCCCCTCACGTGGTTGAGGTGGCGGCGCTTTGGGCGGTCCTCAGCCGGCTCAAGGCACCCAACCCAGAGCATTTCAGCGGAACGCTCGAATCGATCGCAAAAAAGCTGACGCCTATCGAAAAACTAAAGCTGTACGACACGGGCGAGGTGCCCTCTTGGGTTTCAGCCTCAAACGCGCGAGAACTCAAACAAGGTATTCGCAAAATTCTCGATGAATACCGCTCAGTACTTAGCTACGAAGGGCAGCTCGGCGCGTCCGCCCGAGAAATTCGCACGCTCATCTTGAACGCCGCCCACCGGCCACAGTACCAATGTCTCACGCCTCTTCCCATCTTCGACGAGCTCGATGATTTTATTCGCGACCCCACGCTGTATGAGTTTCTCCAGCAGAAGCCCAAAAACGGCTTTCACGAACACGGCGCTTTTGTCAAAGCGGTGCGTACCTGGTGGCTTGATGTTCTGGACGAAGAACTCAGGACATCGATGGGTCTGGTGGAAGAAGCTCGCCTAGACGATCTATTCTCGAAGTACATTCTCCATGTGTCCCACCTGATGAAAAAAGAAAAGCTTTTCGACAAGGTCACTGGGCACTACGTCGACCCGGACAAAGACCTCATGAAAGACGTTGAGGCCACCATATTGGCTGAGGGCGAGGACCGCGTCGACTTTCGCAAGGCCATTATCGGCCGCATTGGCGCGTGGAGCCTCGATCACGCCGGAGAAACACCCGACTATCGAGTGCTCTTTCAAAACTACATCCACCGGATGGAAGAAGATTACTACAACCGACAACGCAAAGTGATTGCCAAGAACCTCGAGACGACTCTCACCCTCTTGCGAGGCGGCCGCTCCCGGCTTTCAGACGAAGAGCAAGCTTCTGCGGACCGGACGGTCAAGGAAATGGAGTCACGGTACGGTTACGACCAACGGTGCACCCAAGAATGCGCAGCCTACCTTTTGAAGACCCGATATCGCACCTAGCAGGAACAGCAAATCAGTTGTTGCCTTCGCCGTCTTGGCCGTCGACACGGTAGGGGGAGCGCTCTCCGGGGGCCAAGCGGTTGCCAATGTCTTCAGGGAGATTGGCCTCGTTTTTGGGCACGCGATTGCCGAAATCTTCATCGACCGACCGCGGCGCCCGCGGTGCGCGGTTCCCCACGTCGTCGGGGGTCGGACCATTGCGGCGTCGACGTCGGCCTCGGCGCCGTGAGCGACCGCCGTCGTCGTGGTCCATATTTCCGCCAGACCTTTCACCCCGGCCTCGACGCCCGCCGCCACGGCGATCGCCTCCGCCTCCGCCTCCGCGGCGCCCTCTTCCGGAAGAAGCGCCGCCATCGCGACCACCCCGGCGGCCGCGACCGCCGCGTGACGGACGAGACTCGCTCGGCGGTGGCGCTTCGGTGGAGAAAGTCAGGGGCCAGCAATCTCCGTTGCGAATGAGTTCACACAGCTCCGACTCCGATTCGACCGGGGTACGAAGCAAAGTCGCGGAGGTTCCGAGCCCATCGGCTCCGGCCGCACAGCTGGTGCCCACGCAGGGGAGCTCCATGTTGGACGCGGCCTCGAGGGCAAGGTCATTGGCAATTTCTGCCACCTGGGTATTCTGGACCTCGCACGCCGACAAACCCTGCAATGAAAACAAGTGGTCCCCCATCGGGTGCGCCACTTCGCGATCGTAGGGTCGAAGCGCGACAGTGACCCCGCCTCGCTCTTCGACGGCTTCGATCACCGATTGGGCGTCGTAAACGCCCTCTTCCTGCTCGGCCCAATCGTCGGACAACGATGGTTTCTCCTCAGGGAAGATGCAGAGGATGATGCCGTGATTGGTGGGAATCTTGGCGCCCGCAAACACCGAAACGCCCTCTGGCCGACCGGCGTCGCGGTAGGCGCCGGTATCGGGGCAAAATGCGCCCTCTTGGGTGAGCACGAGCCCGTCCAGGCCCGCTTCCTTCGCACCCCGAATCAAGACGTCCGGCTCCACCGGAGCCCCTGATTCTGTTTCAAGGTTAACCTGCAGATCCACAATCATGGCTCAGGTTTCTATGCGCGCCTCCTGGCCCAGTCAACGATACTTCCAGCACATTGAGGCCCAAAAGACCCATATTCACACGCTCATCCCCCATTTCTTGGGCTTTCGCGGCCCCTGGCGCGCCCGTCTCTCTCTTCGGAAAACCCGAACAGGAGGCCCCGGGGACTCTTTTCGCGGCCCGAGGGCGCCCGGCCCTAAGCGTAGCCGCCCCCCCGAAAGCCCCCCACTTGGGACACCCGCCGGATCCCAGCGCCGCTCATGGCGTCTTTGTCGAAGCGGCGATCCGCGCATCTTCGGTGACGGACCGTCCGCTCTTTTGAACTCTGCGGGGTCCGGACGTAAGCTCGAAGACCACCCGTGGCCCGCCGATCGCTCAAGTCCGTCGAAACCAAACGCAGAGGACACGTCGACCCCTCCGTATTCGTGAATCGAGAGCTCTCGTTCTTGGAGTTCAATCAGCGAATCCTTCAAGAAGCGAGCGATGCGGCCGTCCCCCTTCTTGAGCGCCTGAAATTTGTGTCCATCGTCAGCGCAAACCTGGACGAGTTTTTCATGGTGCGGGTCGCTGGGCTGAAACAGCAGGTCAAAAACGATGTCCTCGAAACGGGGCCGGATGGCATGCTCCCCAAGGATCAGCTGGCCTCCATATCGGTGCGGGTGTCGGCCCAGCGGGCCGAGCAAGAACGAATCTTGCTTGAGGAGCTTCTGCCAAAGCTCAAAAAAGAAGGCATTCATATCCTGCGGGTCGCGGACCTCCCCATTGCTATCAAAAAAGACCTGGAACCCGTTTTTAAGCATCAAATCTTTCCCATGCTGACCCCTTTGGCCGTCGATCCCGGCCATCCGTTTCCGTTCCTCAAAAACCGTTCCCTAAACGTTGCCGTTCACCTCCTTCCGGAAAAGAGCTCACTCGAAACCTTTCCGCTCTTGGCGGTCATTCAAGTCCCCAAAATGCTCCCGCGATTCGTCGACGTGCCTCTCAAGGGAGATTTGGCCGTCGTATTCATGGAAGATCTCATCAGCGCCCATGTGGCCACGGTCTTTCCAGGCATGAAGATTCTTGAGTGTGTTCCTTTCCGAGTCATTCGCAACTGGGATCTGCTCTTTGATGAAGACGAACAAGAGGATCTTTTGGAATTGGTGCAAAAGGAGCTCGAACGCCGCTGGCAGCTGGATGCCGTGTGTCTAGAGCTCGGTGCCCGGGCAACGCCCGAATTGGTGTCGCGACTGAGCACCACCTTGGAGCTGACGGCTCAAGACGTGCAGTTGCATCGCGGGCCCCTGGCGCTCGCCGATCTGACCGAACTGACTCAAGACCTCGGGCGACCGGACCTTCGTGATGAGGCCTTCCAGCCCGTTGTAGGCCCCCTCCTTCGAGACCCAGAAGAGCTTTTTGCCCAAATCCACAAAAAGGACATTCTTCTGCACCACCCCTATGAGTCCTACGAGCCCGTAGTAGAACTTTTGGAGCAGGCCGCGCTCGATCCTGCGGTTTTGGCCATCAAACAGACGCTATACCGGATGAACCGCGACTCGCCCATACTGCGATCGCTGGTTCGCGCAGCAGAAAACGGCAAACACGTCACCGCGCTCGTGGAACTCAAGGCGCGCTTCGACGAAGAAATCAACGTGGAGTGGGCCCGTATTCTCGAAAAATCCGGCGTGCACGTGGTGTATGGCATGATCGGGCTCAAGACCCACTGCAAAGTCACCTTAATCGTCAGAAGAGAGCCAGACGGAACCCGACGATACGTTCATCTAGGAACCGGAAACTACAACGAAGAAACCGCAACCATCTACTCCGACCTCTCATACTTTACCGCACGCGACGCGATCTGCGGCGACATCTCAGCCCTTTTCAACCTGTTGACTGGATACTCGGAACCGCCGGCCTGGAAAAAACTTTTGGTCGCCCCCCTTGGGCTTCGCAAGGCGATACTCGACCTCATCGAACGGGAGCATTCGGTCGCCGAACAAGGCCAAGAGGCCAAGATCATCCTCAAATCCAACGCGTTGATCGATCCCGAGATCATTCACGCTCTTTGCAAAGCGTCCCAAGCGGGCGTGGAGGTCATCCTCCTCATTCGTGGGCCATGCACGCTTCGCATGGGCGTCCCCGGTGTCAGCGACCGCATCGAGGTCCGAACCGTTGTGGATCGGTTTTTGGAGCACTCCCGAATACTGAGCTTCTCCCACGAAGGCCAAGAAGATGTGTTCATCACCAGCACCGATATGATGCCGCGCAACTTCGACCGCCGGATAGAAGTCATGATCCCCATCGAAGACCGCGCCCTCAAGCGCCGAATCGTAGACGAAATCCTCGGCATCGAACTGAGTGACAACTGTAAGTCGTCTATTCTCCAACCCAGCGGTGCCCACAAGCGGGTCAAAACCTCCGGCGCGAAACGAATAAGGGCCCAAGAGCGTTTCATTCAGCTGGCGCGGGAACGGGCCGGCGCAAAACTGAGAAAAAGAAAAAAGAGAAAAGAAAAGAAAAAGTACACCAAGTGAACCCGTCGGGGTTCAGAGCCCGGCCTTCGTGAGCACACCTCGTCATCGACGACCATGTCGCGCCGGGTAGACAAAACGGGTACAAGGCCACAAAAACGGAGCCCAATAATGCAAGAGACCGGGCCCCCCGGGGGCCGGCCTTTTTTGCCACAACACGCCGTGCTACGGATCTAAGTTCAGGAAACAAACCAGTGGCGTGCGCAACATGTAGAAGAACCATTCTCCTAGGTGGCAAGAAATCGGGCCAAAGACGATACTGCAATCAAAGCTGCTACGACGCAGACAAGCTCGGACGAATCGGTGATACGATTGAGGACGGGCGTGTGGATCAGTTGGCGCATGAGATTCGTCTAAGCGAATGCCCCGTTTGCAACAAACGCACGGGTGTAGAAATCTACAAGTCATACTTCGTGTACTCTTTGGTCATCATTACGAGTTGGAAAGAAAAGCCTCTCCTTTGCTGCAAAAGCTGTGGGCGCAAAAACCAGATCATCGACCTCTTGGCCTCCTCGGTTCTGGGATGGTGGGGATTCCCGTTCGGGTTGATTGTCACGCCTGTAATCATCATTGCGAACCTTGTGGCGCTCACAAAAGACGCCTCCAGCGCACCCCCCAGCAAAGCACTCAAAGAACGCGCGCGACTCCTTTTGGCCCACGACCAGATGGCCGAAAGTTCGGATTAATCCCTCGGCTCACTTGCGTGCGCCAAGGATGGACCGCCTGACTTGCGTGTGAACCGAGGGTCCACGGGTGGGCCGGTCACCGTAAGGCCGAATGGGCGGTGACCGAAGCGACGTGCATCAACCGCTGACGCGTGGCTGTGAAGTGATCCAGGGTATCACTCACGAATCCGTTGCGTCGACCTTGCGCCTCACAAATACCGCAACCCACGCGAACGCTGGATTCGGCCCGCAGATCTACTGCTGACGCGGTCCTGTAAAGGGTTAGCGATAGCCAACGATCGAAACCACCATCGCAACCCGGATTTGCTTGCTCGTATCTTATGGCCACGGGTATGGGGAACAGGGCGCGGCTGGCGCTAGACGGGAACCGAGTACCCATGACCCTTAAGACCACCATCCAAAGCCTTTTTCTTGCCACACTCCTTGCCTGCTCGCTGTTTGAGAGCCCCGCTGCCCTCGCTCAAACATCGGGGCAAACGACGACCATTCGGCTGGCCCGTGGGTGGAACCTGAAGAGTTTGACGGGCGCGCCACCGCGCTCCATTGAGGAGGTGACAGAGGAACCGCGGCTCTCCTTTTGGCCGGCCCGCTCGTTGAGCGCGCCGACCACAAAAACGCCGAGCGCACAGAATGCCCTCCGCACAACTGAACCTTTCGCCCCCTCCGGTCGCCAAGACATCTACTGGATTTGGTCAGACGTCGCCCGACGGCTGACGTTTGAGACTCAAAAGACCGTAAAGCCCAATAAACCTCTGTTGGTGCAAGAGCTCGGGTGGCAATCGATAAGCGTTACGAGAGCAATCCGATACAACCGGGCGGAAGTCGGGCGGGTTCTTCAGTGGAAAACAAACGAAAACCGCTATACGCAACTGCGACCTGGTGACATGCTTCATCCGGGCGAGGGCTACTGGGCTCACCCCCTGCGCGAAACATTTGCTGCCAGGTCCGAAACAGACGAGGCGGACAGCGAGACCAAGGGAACGTTCGAAGTCAAGACCGCCAACCGTCCTGGAGCCCCACAGGAGTTGGCCGCCACCCACGCCCAAAAGACCGTCCGCCTCTGGTGGCGTGGTCCGAAACTCTTTGTGGATGGCTCGGCGATCCCCGACGTGCCTTCCGAGCAAGTGGGGCCACTGTCCTACCGCATTGACCGCGACGGAACCCCCATCGCCGAAGTTGCTTCAACCGAATACCAAGACCCAGTGCCGGACCTTAACCGGGTGTACCGCTACCAAGTGGCCGCCGTTTGGCGAAACGCGATGGGCCATCCTATCGAATCCACACCCTCGGATCCGGTGTTCGTTGATGCCTTCGAGGCCGCGCCCGCCCCTCTGCCCGGCGCATTCGAGACGCCGGCAAAAATGGGTATCCAGGACCCACGCGTAGCCGCGCCGAAGACCGCCCTTTCTTCCAGTGAAGGCCGCACCTATGCGCATGTCGTCTACCTCGCTTCCGCGCCCGGCAGCGCCCAAGGCCCGGGCCGTGAACGCATTCGCTATGTTCAGAGCGACAAGGCCGGTCGGCCAGGCAGTTTTTGGGCCCCACGTACTTTGGCGAAAGCAAAACCGGGCTGGCACCTGACTGAACTCACCCTGCAAGCCCACCAAAACCAGCTGACCCTCGTTTGGATCGAAACCTTGGCCGGAGCCGCTTCACCCCGAAGCCAAGTCTTTGCGCTCGAAAGCAAAGACGGGGGGCAAAGCTTTGGCCAGCCGGTCCTGGTTCGAGACAACAAACACTGGAAGCGATCCATCGATGTCGACTACGACCCCGAGGGTCATCATCATCTGATTTGGAACGAAGCCGGCAAGGTTCGCTACATCAAAAACCTAAAAGGCCCGATTTCAAGCGTTTTTGATCGCAAGGTGCGCAGCCCGGCAGACGAGCTTGTCCACTACCAAGCACAATACGCCCCATCCAAAAAAGGGTGCCGTTGTCCCGACTGTTGGTGTGAAGAGTCGTATATCCTCAGTGAAGAACCCAATCCCGACGACGATGGTCGACCGATCGGACCCTTTGTTCACCGTATCGAAGAAGCGACCGTTCACCAGCCGTCTCTTTACATCGATGATCACCAAATCGTCGTCGTCGGTCGCCAGGTGCGTATGTGGGACAACCGACCGGTACCCCATCTCGACTGGGCGCGCATGGTCGAAGACCCCGTGTATGACCCCACCATTATCCAGCGCCTGCGGCCCACTAGGCTGGTGACCGGATGGCGAAAAACATGGAAGCATGCGTACGAGCCCGGCGACGAGGATCTCCTCGCGGGCCTCGGATTCCAGTACCAGTACCGCTACGCCGGAACGTGGCACGAGCAAGATCACATCAAAGTCGCTCGGCGGCCCCTTCGAAACTTTCAAGAAGGCGAGTGGCAAAACAACGTCGCCCAAGACTGGCAGATCTCGGTGCTCCATTCTGATTTCGAAGACGCCCTTGACGACAAACCGTCCCACCCCCAAATTGCGGCCACGCCACAAGGCGACATGATTGCGGTTTTTGAAAAAGGACCTTCCACCGACCCGAACATCCCCGGCCAAAACCCGATCCACATCGCGTATTCCGCGGATAGGGGTGCAACATGGAGCCCCTCTAGGCCACTTGCGCGAGGCTACGTGCCCACGCTGGCCGGGGCCTCTACGGGGGACGCCGTCATCCTCTACTATGCCCCTTCGGAGCAAGGCGCATCCGCCGAAATTCGGGCTTTGCAAAAAACGGCCGGAGCTGACTTCGAGCCACCGAGGGCCATCAGCGTTCGACCGCCCTTGCCCGTCCATCCGAAAAGCCACGGTCCACACACAAGCCCAACGCTCACCGGGCCGTCGTTGTCGGCTCACGAAGAGCTTTTTTTTGCCGCATGGGTTCGAAACGATCCGGCGGATCCGTCCGGAGTCGATATCGTCACTTCGCGGGCCACACGGGTGGTGGAGCCGGTTCAACTCGGCCTTCGCGTTTTGAACCCACACCCCACCCAAAAGAGCGCTTCGGTGGCCGTGACCGCCGAAAACAAGTTTCACATGAGGGTCCATAAGACGGGCCGCGTTCGGGTGTCAGGGGCGAGCCCTCAGGGAAGCGGCGCTCCGAAGACCATCGAACTCACGCTAGAAAACGGTGCAGCCCATGCCGTGCTTCCCAAAAACGGCCGTTTTTTGACCGGCGAAGGCACGTTCGACGAAGTGAAACTTGCCCTCGCAAACGTACCGGCAGACGCGGCATCTCCAGTTTGGGCAGCGGACCTGACTCCAGCGGCACCCGACCCAGACCCCCTTGAGGCATTTGACGCGGCGTTTTTCGAATCCGAGGCAAGCACCATCCCCGGGAACGTCAGTGGCAACTACTACAAGGCCATCCTCGCCCGGCACAACCTCCTCAAAGCAGAGGAAAGCGAAGAGGAGGGACCGCTCTTGTACTACCAGGTCGAGTACGAACCCGACGTCTTTGACGAAGAAGGACGGGCTGAGCGAGCGCGCCTCCTAGATCCGTCGCTTTGGCAAACGGGTTCATACCGTGACGCCAAACACCTGGCGGGGTTCGAACGGGTCTGGGCCTATACGCAGGGCATCGCGCTGGCCCAGCTTGCGCGCCAACCGCAAAGCTACGGGCCCCAGAGTCGGGGCATGGCGCAATATCTTTGCCGACATGCGGTCCGGGATCTTGGCCAGAGGCGAATTCTCGGGTGGCCGTTTTCCTGGAACACCAAAAACGATCACTGGAAAGACGCCAGGCTCGTGACCGGGGCCACCGCCTGGGTGGTGCACGGTTTGGGCGTATTCATCGCTTCGCCCGCCTTTTTGGGCGCCTCCGAAGAAACCCAGGCTGAGATCCGAGCGTGCTACCATCAATCGCTTGAGGGGCTTAAAGATCATCAAAACATCGTCGCCGATGACCAAGGGCGTTCCGCGGTGCTGATGTCCGCCGGGTGGAGCACGGCGGGCCTGACACGCGCCAGTCACCCTCACGACATCCGCACCAGCCAAGGTCAGGCGCTCACCGGCAACCCCCAGGAACGCTGGGCCTACTACACGGTTCTTGACGCAATCGGGTACGAAGAATTCGCGCCCACGCCCATCAAGGTCTGCATTCAGTCGCCGACCGCAAACTGCGATGGGCTCGGGACCCAGGATCCGGCCTGGCAGTCCAAAGAAATCGACCAAGAAAGTCACTGGCGGGCCATGAAGGCCCGGGTTCGGGCCGAAAACGTCGTCACCGAACACAACCTCGACGTCCTGGCCGTCTTGAACAGCGCCCTCAAGCAAGCGCACAAACTTGGGCCAGCAGACGCACAGGCGCGTAGAGCCTGGGAAACCGAGCTGACAACCTGGCGAGACAGGCTCCGCGATGGCGTGTTCTATTTTTTGTGGGATGATGAAGGCTGGAAAGAAGAGTTTGTCGAAGGTCTCCAAGCCCACAACGATGACCTACCTTTGCGCCCTCTGACCGAAAGACAAGCGGCCGGTCTCGCGGCCCGACAAATACAGATGGAAGAAGCCTTGGATTCGGGGGATCTCGGCCGCGTGATCACCGGGGGCACCTTCGATTCGAACCCCACGGAGGGGCTCGCGTTTTCTCCAAGTCCCCACAGCGCCATCGACAACTGTAGTTGGCTTGCCTTATCCGTCGACTACGACGCACTCAAGGCCGCTCCCCTTGGGAAGGATTCTGAGTACAGGACCCGACTTGCAACCTGCCTAAGATACACCGTTATCCAGTACGTCAAAGAGCTGCCCTTTGGGGACGACGGTTGTGATCCTCGCCGCGCCTCCTGCCCAATCCAAAAGACATACCTTGGCACGCACTACTTCCAGAATGCCTTCCGAGACCCCTACATCCAACCGAGTGAGCTTCAGGCCTCTTCTTACCACCTTGAGGCTACGATGGGCCTGATCATGGGCCTGAATCGATTCGCACGGGCCTATCCGGACCACCCATCGTCACCGGCGTTCATTGAACAGGCCCAGCACCTGTGGGCGAGCGCCCAGAGTTTTGTACGCGATCACGGGTTTGTGTATTCCAGTCAGCGCATCCAAGATCTGTCCGCCGTTTTGGCCTCCAGCACGGCCATGATCTGGTTCATTGACACCCACGACGATTTCGAACGAAGCAACAACCACCTTGACCGCCCAATCAAGCCCTACGATCTGATTTCTGACAGCCGTGTCGTCTCTAGAGCCTACGTCGAGCAAGCTCTGAAGCGTTTCGAGGACGCACAAGCCACCGGATGGGTGGAACAGGAAGGGGGGCTCGAAACCACTTGGGGTGGACGCCCAACGACGGATGGCCCCGGTGAGCCTCGGCTCATTTCTGGGCGGGTCACCCTGCCACTGGATGCGAATCCAAACGCACATGTGGTCAAACTTTCGTCACCCATGGACCTCGAGTGGTCGACCGCACGACTTCCGCCGGCTGTCGATCTCACGGGCTTCCAAACCTCACCGGAACCGGCGGTCACCGACCGCGCCTACCGCTGGTATGCGCCCATCAACACCGCTCACATCTCGGTGTCCTTTGACCGAGTGGAGGAATTTCTCCGCACGAGGGTTCACTTTGTGGGGCAAGTCGACGCCGAAGACAAAGACCAGCTTTTGGTGCGAATCGGCCTCCTCACCAGCCCTGAGCCCGGGCATTTCGAGGGGCTCAAAGCCTACGGCGACAAAACCACCGAATGGATTCTGGGTATCGCCCCGCTCGAGGAAGATGGGTCATTCACGCTCTCCCTGCGTGAGGAACCCATTAAAGACCTTCTGTACCACAGCATTCCCGTGGCCCGGCTCATTCGTCGCCAAGATGGCGCTCAGCTGGCCGTCACCAGCCCGAGGCCAAGCCAACCCGGGGGCCACCCCGAATCCTTCTTGGGTCAAACCTTCGTTGGAGAAAAAAGCCACTTTCACCTGCACGGTCCAACACCCGGTGAAGCCCGACTTGTCGAAGAAGCGCCGCTCTTTCGCCTCCGGTCTGGGCTGACCACCCGGGGCACGCCCAGGCCCTACTCCATCGTGGCCGAACAAGCGATGGCGGTGATGGTCCTCAGCAACCGCCCGGAGCCCAAGCTGGCGGAACCATGGGCGCGCGAACTTTTGGCGATGCGTTCCTTCGAAACCCAACACGGAAGCAGCAAACCCGATTTTCCCTACGCGCGGCTCCTCGACACCCACGAATCCATCGATCTCCATTGGCAAGGCATCCAAGAACGCATGCTTTGTCACTACGCGCTGGCATGGTTTCTTCACCGAAACCCCACCAGCGTCCTCAAAGAAGAGATCCTGACCGCCTTGCGCGACGGCATCAACGCGCTGTTCATAGACTTCTTTGATGGCAACCCGGGACCGCTGTCCGGCCTTTTTAGAGATCTAGACCGACCGGTGGCGACCCTCGAAAACAACCTCATCGCTTATTTCGCCCTGACGTTGACCCGCAAGCTGTTGGTTCAGGCCGGAGAGGATGTGCCCTGGCACCCAGAACTGGAGGCGCTCACCCTCCGTCTGCAAGAAATGTGTGGCATGGGTTCTGATGCGCCTCCGACATCTTTTGTCAGCGAGGGCGAAGGGCGCTACCACTCAGGCGAAGGCGTGCACAAAGATTGCGCCCTTTTTGCTTGGCACACCGGGGATCACCAAGACGCGGCCAGGCTGCTCGACCGAAGTGCACACCTCACCGATGCCGACGACGCCTACGGCCGGCCCACCCCCAAACCCGTCGCCCTTTGGGCGCCCAAGGGTTCGCCCCTCGCCGATCGGGAAGCCCCAGAGGAGAGCCCCCTCGGAACGAGAGATGCGAGCACCTACTGGTTTCACTGGTTTCGCCTTCGTGCCCTGCTCGCCCACCGCGCCCTTGCACCGCTCGACCCTCGACAAGCCCAAATCGCATCCGTCGACTACGTCGACTACGACAACGTCCCCCGCTCCCCCCGCCGCACCCAGGTGGACCTTCCAGACGCCCTCACCGCTCTTTTGTTTGACAATCCCCAGGGCATCTTCGGCGTCTTTGCGCCCCCAGCCACCGATGTGCAAACGGACGGCATCCACCAGCCCCGAGTCCTCGACGAACATCTCGGCCGGGTAAAAAACGAATTGGCCAACAGAAGCCTCGATGTCGTCTCGATGCTTCTGTCCTCTTCCTTCACCGAGCATCGCTTCGATGCGATTCTTGCGGAGTGGATCGCACTCGAGATTGTGCACCAGCGCATCGCGGCTGAGGGTCCGGACTACACCGTTGACGAAACGCTCCGTGCCTTCGAACACACGGTTTCTCAAAACCTATGCGACCCCAATCTTCTCGTTCACCAGGCTTCGTTCACCTTCGCCGAGGTGCTCGGCATGGACTGCAAGGCCGCCCAACCCATCGTGAGACGCCTGTTCAAAGCCCGCGGCAGCTTGGGAGAGGGCACGTGGACGACCACCTTTCGAGGTGACCTCTCACCCGGTAGACTCCACGATCTGGTTCATGCGGTCGTCCACCCGCCCTCACAAGACAAAGGTCTGATGTCGGGCGACACCGAGCTCGGCGCCTTGGGTCTCGCCGCCGCACCGCCCCTTTCGCTTCCGTCCGCTCCTTCGGTCGCTGAAGTCCAAGACGGCCTTCGGCAACGGCTAACACAAGCCATCGAGCGTGCCCTTGAAAGCGCTGTCACCGATACACCCCCTGTCCACTTCGCGCTGGACGGTATGGATCCGATCGAAGTTTTCCATGCGTCTTCCCCCACCTACTGGGCGCGAAGCGCGGTTGAACTCCGAGCCGTGCTCTCCCCAGCGTATCGAGAAAAAGTGGTCTTCACCGTCGAAGGAAAACCGACTGCAGCCCCCGCGTTTCCGCTCGACCCCATCCACAGCAAAAACGTGCGGCTTTTTCGGCGGTGGCTGAACACCCTGGCGGGCGGTGACCTCCAAAGACTGGCGGACGACGCCCGCGTATACCCCAGTCGACACGCCCGGTGGCTGACCATGCTCCATCGCATCTTGCGGACCGGCGTCTTCCCCCGGGCACGTTTCGAAGCGCTCACAGAAGCGCTCGAGATCAACACACGCGGGCCCGTCACACCGAAGTTTCACCTCGAAGAAGGGCCTTTTTCGCACCCCGAATCGGCGCCGGCCGACGCCGTAGCCGAACGGCCTCAGCCCGATGTCGGCCAAGATTTCTTCCACCGCGTCGTCCACCTTGGCGAGCGAACAACCGATGAACGAGACCACGTCGTGGAAGCCGGCGCCGGGAAGGTCATTTTGAAGAGCAAAGCCCCCAGTCGCCTCACCAAGACGGCGCTTCGGGCATTGGATGAGCTTTTGACCCTCCCGAGCGGGGTGGCCGTCACCGCCGTTGCGATGGCCCACGGGGCCGGCTACCTCACCACGGCCGAAGTGGACATCGGCCTGGAGACGATCCTCATTGGAGGCACACCTCCGCCCGAAGGCCATTGGTCAGAGGTGGGCGTGGTCGTGGCCCAAGACCTTCTAGAGCCGCCGCTTGAGGCCTATCTCAAGGACGAAGACAACATCCGCAACCAGGTACCCATCTACCCGTCCCTGCGATCGATCGACGAGATCGCCCAGGCGCCCAAGCAAGCCTTCGATGACACGCGGGTGTACTACATCCAAGTTGAGCGATGGGCCGGGAACGAAAGCCCGCTGGCCGACTACCAGCCCCTGAACCCAAGCCCTGGCACGCTTTGGAAGGTGTTTGCCCTGAACACCGAGCGCTCCAGGCACGACCTTTGGGAGGCCTTCTTAAACAACCACCCCGTCTGGAAACAGCCAGCCATCGCACCCATCACCGAGGCATTGCCTCCGGAAATTCAGCCCGGCTGGGACGCCCTGGTGAAGTCGGCCTTCATCGACGGACTGACCCTAGAAGCGCTCCAAGGCGAGCTCGAGAGGGATAATGGGCCCGTCACCGAACGGGTCGTTGCAATCGGCGCACAAAGTACGGGCGGCAACCTTGACCCCATTGAATTCGAGTATCAGGGCTACGACGCCACCCGTGGTGCCATGTCTTTGAGAGCGAGCCGCGCACTCACCACCGATGACATGCTCCTGTTCTTCTGTGCAACCGACCCCAATCATTTAAAAGATGAGAACGTCCGTACGTGGATTTTCTCTATCCTTCGGTCCCACAACCCAAGCCATGTCCTGGGGCCCATCGTACTCGCCAGTCAAAAAGACGACTCCGGCAACAAAAAGAGCAAGAATCAGCATCTCCCCATTTTCGATCAAATCGGCCCCATCGCACTCAACAAAGATCTCTACTGCAAACACGTGCTCGTTCCGCGCTCACAATGGGTGCCCCTCGCGAGTGTATTCACCCTCCTTGCCATGAGAGCCTCTGGAATCGACGTGCTCACTTGGCTAGATGAGGTTCCGCACAACCTGTATTTGACCGTTTTCGGTGATCCCCGGGCGACAACAAAGCTCGTAAAACGTGTTCTTGCCATCACTGGAACCCCCTCGTTAAAGCAAGTTCCGCACGATGAATTGAGACGCATCCTCTTTGACCTGACCCAAGGTATCACCCTAGAGAAACTCGACGTACTCCCCGCCACAACGATTTCGGAGGCGTTCAGAATCCCCGTCTCCCACCGCAACGTGAAGGCCGTATGGGACGACAAACGAAAGCGCGTTGTCATCACCCTCGACAAGATCCCTGAGGGCCCCATACAAGTGTTCGGGTACCTAAAAAGAGGCGACGCCATAGTCGACTTCCATCCCCTCAAGGTGCCTTCAGAAGACAACGAATATCTTCCTGATTGGGACGAGGGTGTTCTGGGCGAAGAAATTATTGTCCCACTCCGCAGCAAACGGCTCCTTGACTCAATCGACAGCGGGCTTCAAAACGAGCGCCTCTTTGTTCGCATCGAATCTACGGGCGCCGATGGTGTCCTCACGGAAGAAGCCCACGTAGAGACGAAGTCCCGGTTGTCGTCGAAGTGAGCTAAGGGAAGAAGTCCTCTGAGTCCTCAACCGGCAACGGTGCAAGCGCCTGAGCCAGAGAACGGCAAACGTCCTTACGCGTATTCTTGGGCTTTTGCAATCCTTCTTCCGACGTAGCGGCGATGAATTGACAACGCCACTTCGGTCACCTAGAAACGCGCGATTCGGCTCGGCCTGATCAAGCGGTCCGCCCAAGGCCGGCAACCAACAGCCCCAGACCATCCGGAGGAAAACAGAAGTGAAGAGGCTAGTACCCCTGTTTCTCGTTCTCGCAACATCCAACGCTTTGGCCACGCCCTTTCAGTACAAGCAGCGGGTCAACAATGGTGGATTCGAGGCCAGTACGTCCAGCAGGCCCTTGGGCGACGCCTACACCCTTAAATCAAATCATGGGGAGACCTTCTCTTTGGAGGTCAATGACACGTTTCGCGGCGCCAAAGCACTACGCTTGCGAAAATCCTCATCGAAGCGGGATAAGACGACAAAACTGAACGTCAATACCAATGGGAATGTCTTTTTCGACCCGCCCCTGAGCAGTACTGCAGAACGCCTCTTCAGGTGTCATGTCGCAGCGAAACTCAAATCTGGAATGGAGAAACACGATGAGACACCGTTTTTCCTTCGAATCGAGACGCACGACATCAACGACAAGAAAACCATTTTTTTCATTCGGGTGCCCTATGAGCAAGGGCAGTGGGCCGAACATACCCGCTACATCCTTGTACCCAAGAATACAAAACGGTTCTTCGTCACCATTCATATCAAATACGCCACCGACATCTTGATCGACGATATTTCGATCACCAACGCTTTTCTCGACAGCACGCTGACGGACCGCGTCTACAGACCGGGCGAAACACTGAATATGTCGCACCGGGTCCTCACACCCAATGGGGAGAGCCTATCCTCCATCAGAGGCTCTCTCACCATCGATACCGTGGAGGTCGAACTGGACTCTCGGGGAAGAGCAAGCGACATCTCTGAGGTCCTTTTTCGCCAAACGGGGGTGAGCCCGCAAAGTGACGGGAGCATGAGGTTTTCGTCGGTAAAACTAAGCCCAAGTCGCTATCCTGCGGGCCACGTCTATCGAGTCACCGTCGACATCTCTGGCAACGGAAGCAACGAAACCCGTAGCGGCTTTTTTCACCTCACCTCCAACACCAAAGGACCGCGATACGATTGGGATTTGGACCAGAGTGGTTCAAAAGAAGTCAGGTTTCCCATCGGGTTCTATTCGATTCAAAATGAAGATGCGGAGCCGATGCGAGATCTCGAGTGGGTCGATTTTTTGAGAGCCACGAGAACCCTATACAAACACACCCATGAGCCCGGGTTTGGCATGTATTTGTTTCCGTCCTTTCACTACCTCGAGCGGTTCATCTTCGAGGACGACTTGAATCTTGAATCGATGAACCGATTGCTCGACAACAAAGACAAACGCTGGGCCGGTGGCATCGACATTGGCGGCGAGCCCGCGGACGACGGCATCAACCCGGAGCGATCGGCTTGGGCCTACAATCTGGGCAAACGCCTTGCCCCCAATCGGCCGGTCAATCAGATGACCCACCACCTCGAAGATTTCGAAATCGGTTTGTTTGGCGATGCCATGACCTTGTGGCCGAACTTCAAAGGAGACGAAGGTGGGTTCTCGGTATCGAACTATCGCACCGAGATCGTCGACAAACTGGCGGCAGCAAGAGCGTTCACCGACGGCCGCACGCCCATTTTCGGGTTGGTTCCCGCAAACTTCCTCAAGGACGACAGCAGTGACAACAAACCCAAACCCAGCGTCAACGAGCTTCGGTGTGTTTCGGTCTTGTTTTTGGCCCTAAATGTCAACGGTCTCATGTTTAACGCCGACAACCAGAACTATATCTTTGGTGGCGGTTCGAAATCTTCGCTCCGGAGCTTCGAAGATGATGCCCCTGCTCTTTTTGATACCATCATGGACATCGGCGAGGCCGTAGACGAAATGCGAAATGCGATGTTGGGCTCGAACGTATCGAGCGTCAAAGTGAACTCGGGGGACACTTCCGACGTGAAATTCATCGCCAAGGACGACAGCCAATACCTTTACGTAGCCCTATCCAACTATTCCAGCAGCAGCAGGAATCTCGTTCTTGCCCTCGGCAGCACCGGCGCCCAGGGCTATGCGAGCACCGCCCAGGAATTGCTCGGGAAAAGAAACGTGAGCGTGCGTACCAGCGGTGGGCAATACTTGCTCAGTGCGAATATTTCGGCCGAAGATGGACATATCTACCGAATCGCCAAGACGTCTTCTGCTCCCCCCCCACCCACCAACAACATCGGACTTGTTGCCCACTGGGATATGGAAGAGGGTCACGGAACTGTCGCGGGCGACGCATCGGGGAATGGTCACGAGGCCATCCTATCGCAGGCCAAATGGGCGACCACGCGAATCGGCAACTTTTCTCTAAGGTTCGACGGAAACAACGACTACGCACGAATCGAAGATTCTTCCAGTCTCGATGCACAGTCCGAGCTCACCCTATCCGCGTGGATCTATCCAGACAACCTTGCCGGGGGCGGCTCGTATCCTTCCATCGTGTCCAAGAGCAGCGCCTACCGACTCTACGCTCATACCGACCGAAGAGTCCGCTTCCAGGTGTACAACGGAAGTACGAGCATCGTTGCCAAGCCCCAAGCGACCATGCCCAATCTCGAATGGACTCACGTCGTAGGAACCTTCAGCGGGACACAGCTGAAGGTCTACATCAATGGCACGCTGCAAAAGACCGTGTCATTCTCGGGTTCGATCAACCGCAACAACAACCCACTTTTCCTGGGCGCACGAAACCAGACTAGAGATTTTTTTGACGGAAAGATTGATGGTGTCCGCATCTACGATAAAGCATTGAGTGCGCAGGAAGTCCTCGATCTGTTCGCGCGAAGACGCTAGGGCGGGTTCCCCATTCGGCCTTACGGGATCCGGGCCGAATGCCGGGCTGGAAGCGCTTCAATGTTGGGGCGTTGATACGCCTGAGTCGTCATTCCTGACAGAACGGTACTCAAACAGAATGGGCCGAGGGTCGCCTTCGGCCACGGCGACCCGCTGGCGGAGGCGGCCGAGCAGGGGGTGCCAGGCGTGAATATCATGGAGGCCACGGCTGACTGGGCCAAGAACGAAAGAGCCGTCGGAGTTGGTTTTGGTTGCGACCACCCGCTCAAACACCAGCGCGTGCCCTCGCATCCAAGGGTGTCCGGCCTCGCACCGAAACGAATAGGGGCCGGTCTTATGGAGCGTGATGGGGTCCGAGCTTTGCCCACGGACCGGCATCGCAAAATTGGCGGCGACCCGACCATCGGGGCCAAGAACCGACACGTTGTGTAAAACAGCGTCCGAATTGCGAAAAATGAGCACATCCCGACGTTCGAGAACCACAACGCCGGGGGTAAACATGCAGTCTTTTTGATCGACAACCACTTTTGTGGGGGCTCGCTCTTGGGGGGCGGACCCATGGTGCACGCGGGGCTCGAAGTACACGATCACCCCTTCGAGTGCGCCATCCACGTTTTGGCGGAGGAGGTTCTGCAGGGCAAGAACCCGAGCGCCACAGACGTGCGCGTCTTGGGTCACCTCTACTTGAGGCTGAGCCAGCGTTCCCTGAAAGGCGACCGTGCCGGTCACCGTCTTGGCCGCCGCGCCATCGAGCGGCCCCCCCACGAGCGGGACAACCGCACCGAGCAACAGCCAAGCGCAGCGGGTGATCAACCGCGAGGGTTCACACCCTCGCTCTTGTCGGCCTGGGCCGACGGAACGCCGAGCTCGATGACGTAGGCACGCAGCAGCTCTATTTGCCGCTTCCAATCGCCACCCGCGATGTCCACCAGGGGCGTTTCGTAGACCCCGGGTTCATCTTCAACGGGAGAGAAGAAGTTGGGCATGCCCACGCCCGGCGCCGCAACCTGCGGGTCTTTGAACCAATCGAACAGCCAGTCGTACTGCAGACGATCCGCAGTCAGCCGAAGATTGGGCGCGACGTTTTTGGGGTCGTTCGTGCCTCCGCCCAGGTTGTGACAGTTTGTGCATTGCGCCCTTTGGAACAGCTGAGCCGCCACCTTTCGGTCTTCCGCAGACAACACATCGCGTTTCTTTTCAATGTAGGGGTACGGCTTTTTCGCCTTGGCCGCAAAGTAGGCCACGATGTCCTTCGTGCGGGCATCGCTCAGCGGAAAGGTGGGCATCCGGAGTTTGAAATTCTCGCGAAGCTTGAAGGGCTTTTTCAGAAAACCGAAAAACCAGTCGGGATAGACCTTGGCACCTTGGTTGATCAGCTTGGGGGGGGCCCGATAAGCCTCAGGGGTCCCTGCGTACAGGCGATAAATGTCGCCGCCGTCGAGCTGGTGATCACCGTCGACGTCGATGCCGCGGTCGTCGATGAGATGGCAACCTCGACAATTGTAGATATCCACCAAAAAGGCACCGCGGGCGATGGCCGCATCTTCGGGCGACTGCATGTGCTTGACGTCTTCAGGGTAGTCTTTGGTCCGTTCGTTCTGGCTCTTCAAAAAGATGATCGCCGCGTCCATTTCCGCGGGGGTGATGTTGAACTGGGGCATGCGCGTGGTGGCGCGCTCGTATGTGAAAGCCCTGGGGGTTGCCAGCTTCTTACGGGTCCACGCCTCCCAGGTTTGGGCGTGCGGGTCCTCCACCAGCTCCGCCACATCACCAAAGTCGAGTTTGTGCGCAGGTTTGGATCCGAATAGGGTCAGATCCGCGCCGATCCGCGCTCGGCCATCGAAGCCCTCAACCTCGTGACAACCAAAACACCCGTAGTAAGCGATGAGCTGCTCGCCTTTTTTGGCGGCACCCGGCGAACGCAAAAGCGTACGCGCGCGTGGCGAAAGCTGCCGCTCGGGGCCACTGCTCTTCGCACCGCTGAGGTACGCTGCAAGGTGCCAGGCCTCCTTGTCGGTCAGCCTGAGACTCGGCATGCGGGTCTCGGACCAATACTCGCTGGGGTTTTGGAGCCACAAATAAAACCAACCGGGATCGCGGATCTTGTCTCCGATACCGGCGAGGTTCGGGGCCACATCTCGATCGTGACTGCCGGGCATGGTGGAGGCCTGTTTCCATTCACCCATGTTGTGACAGCCTTGACACCCAATGCTCTCAAATAAACGCTTGCCTTCGCCGGCGTCTGCCCACGCGGGCATTGCGGCGTAGGTCTGCTCCTCAGATTTGTCGAGCAGGTACTTCAAAATGTACGCGGCTTCTTCTTCACGCTGCGCCTCGCAATCCATCCATTCCGCGGGCGCAGGCGGGGAACCGCGCTCGAAGTCAAACTTGTTGCATAACTTCCCCTCACCCTTTCCTTGGGACGACGCGTCTGGCCAAAAATTGGGCATGCGGGTTCTCGGTCTCAAGCTTTGGGGATCCTTCAACCAGGCATACATCCAACCGGCATCGATTTTGGACGCAACCTTGCGCAAGCTCGGCCCATGTTTTCGATCCGGATCGAGGTCCCCCAAGGGATGGCAGCCGGTGCAACCCAAATGCTGGACCAATTTGCGCCCCTCGGTGAGATGAGGCGCGTACTCAAGTTCGTAGTCTTTTGCGTGGCAGTTGAAACAAGACGACTCGGTGTGGTGCCGCTCGGTATCAAGGAGCTGCGCTTCCCAATAGTGGTCGGACTTGGCATGGTCGAAGGGCGCCAAGTTTTGGCTTCCTTTCCAGAGGGCTGCGGCCAGGTAGTTGAGGCCCACACCCTTGGTCTGGCGGCCTTGCCCGTAGTGACAGGTGGTGCAGCCGTACCGATCCGCGGGGTGCTTTCGGAGAAGCTGCCAAGCATGGGGGTGGGTTCGAAAAAGGGCCTCGGCGGCCTTCGACTCAACCCCGAGCGCTTTGGCCGTCGCCAACACCGGCTCTGAAACCGCCTCTTGCCCTTCGGGGTTCCCGGCGGCGAGGAGCTGTGCCTGAACATCTTTGTAGCCAAGTTTTTCATCCTCGTACCAACTGTCGACGATGGTCTCTCGTGCCTCCAGATAGGCCTCCGCTTCCTCGCGGGTCACGCAGTAGCGACGCCGGATGTCCTGGGCAGTTAAGTTCTCTTCGATGGTGTAATGGAGGATTTCTTCCGGATCGGTAAAGCCGCAGCGATCGAAGCCCATGTGGCAGGTGTGGCAGCGGTCCACCAGGTCGATCCGCTGGTTCCAGAACTGGCGAACATCGTGCCGTTGGGATCGGGCGGCGTCGAGCGCCCGCTCGGCCGTACTGAGACCGCCCTCGAGATTTTCGAGCTCTTTTTTCTTGGCATTGAGCGTCTTGGCGACGAGGGACAGCTTGTCGAGCACGGTATCCCGTTTCTTGGTGGCCGCATCGTACGCTGCGCTCTTTTCAAGAACCTCTTCGTGGATTTCGTCGAACTTCGCCTTGAGCTTTTCTGCCTCTTCATGGTGGCCGTGATGCTTGGCACTTCGGTAAAAGTAGTACGCTTCGTCCTCGTCGGCCTTGGCGAAAGCCAAGACGATTTCAGCGTCCTTGGTCTTGACCTCTTCTATTTTGAGGTCCGCTTTGAGCGTGGCCACCTCTTGGGCCTTGCCGCTATCGAGGATTCCGCCTTCAAGCTCGGCGATCTCCTTTTTGAGGGCGTCGACCCGGTCTTTGACCGGCGTCTCCTCTTCTTCGCCGTCGACCTCCTTCACGAGGACACCTTTTTCCAGCCACGTCTTCTCCCCGCTCAGGTTCTTGAGGGCCCGCGCTTCCTCCACCTGTGCCCACTGGTCTTGGATGCCTTTCCAGGGTCTGCGCTCAGCGAACTCCTGGAACAGAAGCCAACCCATGCTGAGCATCATCACCTGGGCGATCACGAAGAATAAAAGACGGTACGATTCCTGTTCGGATCGAGTCGGCTTTTTCACGGGGCCTCTGTTAGAAAGGCGCCAGATTCTGGTCAAGTAGAGAAAAGCGTGGTCTGGCGGACCCGCAAAGACGCTGGGGTGCCCCTAAGGTCCGATACAAACTCGTACTCAGCTCGGTTGTATTGCATCGGAAGGCCCGTCGGCCGGTATTACGGGTCGGGCCAAGGTCGGCGATTGACCGGGGCTGCAAGACGTGGCGAGGAGATTTGGGTGCCGCGGGTGGCTCAAGGGCAGGCGCCCGGGAAGGTTTTGTTGTTCGGGGAACATGCGGTACTCGCAGGCGAGCCGGCGCTGGGGTTCGCACTCAGTCGACAGGTTGAGGTCAACCTGGAGCCCGGCAAGGGGACTGCGACCATTGACTGTCCGGTCGCCGTGGACCGCGCGCGGGCCCGGGGGGGGGCAACGCCTCAAATGTTTGTCCAACGGGTATTGGGCGCGAGCGCCCGCGCCTATCACGCGGATATCCACATCAACTTTCCGCCGATGGCTGGCTTTGGGTCGTCGGCGGCCTTGGCCATTGCCCTTCTGCGGGCCCGAAGCGCGCTATCGGGGAAAACGTTAGCGGCGGAGGCGCTCTGGCGGGAAGCGCGACGGGCTGAGGGACTCGCCCACGCACGATCTTCGGGCGTCGATCCCGCCTTGTGCCTTGCCGATGGCCCGATCCAGTTCCGACGCAAGGGCCGGAGCAGAGTCATCCAGCGCATCCGGGTCGGCAAACCGGCATACCTCGTGGTAGGTGCCCGTTCGAGTCACGGTGGGGCTCGAAAAACGGTCCAGAGAGTCCTGGATATCCGACGGGGTATGCCCCGATTGGCGCGCCAAGTGCTCAAAACCCTAGGAGAAGCGACCCGCGCCGGGCGTCGCGCCCTCACCGCGGGTCAACTCGAGTCGCTAGGGCAAGCCATGAACCTGGCCCATGCGCTTCTGGACGGCCTAGGGATCGTCTCCGCCGACGTCGACGAACTCGTCCGCATGGCCAGACAAAACGGCGCCGTTGGCGCCAAGATGAGCGGTGCCGGCGGTCCCGGTGGAGCCTTTGTCGCCCTTGCCAAAACCCGAAAAGCTGCCGGACGTATTCGGACCCGTCTCAGCGCCCAGGGGGCCTACGCCTGGATTGAAACCATCTAGACGAGAAGCGGATCTGAAAATGGAAATGAAAGCGGGAATGCCGGTTCGGTTGCCCGTTAGTCTTGGCCTGGGGTTGCATGTTCGGGCGACAGCACCAGAGCCCTCGGGCGTTTCGACTGGGTGCACCAGCGCCGGAGTTCGGCCACCGGCTCGCTGTCCTTGCGGAGGATGCACACATGGGTCAGCCCCTTCTCGAGGCCCGCGGTCCAGCTGCCGGTGTTAAAGTACTTCGAGCTCGGGTGCGCGCTTTTGGGGCCTTCGCCACTGGACAGGGTGCTGCCTTGGCGCTCAGAAGCCACGGGGACGTGGCTATGCCCAAAGATCACAAAGGGGACCTTCATCAGGCGGGCCACCTTGTGGGCGATCGGAATCAGCTTGGGGTGGGAGTCTACTTTGCGGATTCGGTCCAAAAAACAGTTTGTGGTCAAGGCGCCGAGTAACACCCCGAGGCCGGACCAAGAACGAATCCAAGCGGAACCAGGGGCAAAAAAGACCGCCGCCAACACCGTCGCAATGAGAAGGAGCAACACAAAACGGTCGAGGTACAGCATTCGGAGACCGGAAAAAACGCGTGAACCAGCCGGTCGCTCGCGCAACGCATCGAGACGATGAAGGAGCTCCTCACTGAGGTTGAAGCGCCGAGTCATCTTCTTCAAGCGGCACAGATGTTCACGCCGCCCCCGTTTGGCGACGCGAGAAAGTCGCCGTTTGGTTTTGACCAGCCAGGAGACGCTTGCAAAGTAGGTGTAGGCCAGTCGTCCAATCACACGCGGGGCAAGCCCAGCGAGCCATTGAATGTAGTCTCCGAAGGTCCATTTGTCGATGCGATGCACGTCGAGCTCACCGATAAGGTTTGCAAATTCCCGATAGGTTCGATGAGAAATCGGATCTTCTAACTCTTCGAAACCGGAATGGATGGGAGAAAGCACGTGTTCGAATGAACAAAACTCGTCGTACTGGTGCCCGTGTTCGATGTAAACGACATCCTTTTCGTAGTAAAACCAGGGACAGAACGAGATGCGACTTCGCATGGTGTCTCGAAGTTCGCCAAGCTCTGAAGGATGCGTATCGCCCTCCCTCGCGAGCGAAGCCACATGGATATCAATCAATCGCTCCGTCAAACTTAACTGCACGCGGGACCAATGAAACTGCGCATCGTGGTTGCCCGTAATGATCACCAACTCGTGCCCGCGGGCGACAAAGGACGCCAGGGCCCTAAAAACTCGGCGCTCGCGCCCCATCACCGTTTCCAGCCAGGACAAAGCCGCCCCTTCAGAAAGGGCGGAGGCTTCTTCACCAGCCTCGGACCGCACGTTCACTACGCCCGCGTGAAGAAAGTCGATCATGTCGCCGTTGATCACCAGCTTCCAGGGGCGGCCTCCGACCGGATGCTGGCCGTAATGCTCTAAGAACCTCCGGAAGGCACGATTGAGGCGGGCCAACGTGCGAAACGAAGAAACGCCGGCGGTCCGGAGCGAATCCCCCAAGTGGAGATCACTGACCACCAAGAGGTTGGCGCCCTGTGCGCCAGCGCACACGGGTCCCGGGCTCAGGTGCGTTTCAACACCCTTCGGGGCCAAGGGCCGCGACAAAAACGCGTCCGGTTCGCTGGTCACACTCATTTTTCGACCCCAGCGTGGTTCAAGACCCACGCCCGGTCCTATCATTGTACCCGATGAATGTGCATTCAGGGGCGAAAACCGCGGGAGCGAAAAGACAAAAGGCGCATGCTCAACCTAGGGGCTCCACGCCAGCCTGAGGCCCAATCCCCCCTCGAAACTGGCGCCGCGCCGAAGGCGAAGCTCAGTGCTCAACCAAGCGTTGAGACGTAGGCGCAGCAAGGCCTGCATGACATGAACATCGTTTGTCCTATTCCCCAAGCCGCGAACCGCATAAACACCCTCAAGATCCCAGGACATGTTTCGGCCCAAAGACAGATCGTGGGCGTTCATAAAGACCCACAAGAATCGATCCATCGGATGACGGCCGGTGCCGGTCCCGCTTTCAAAGGTGCCCCCCAAGGAGAAACGTCCATGGACCAAGGACACCGTGCCCCCAAGCGCAGGCCGCGTTTCGAGCGTCTCCAAAGCCTCGAGGTGCAGACTCTTTGCCGCCGCGTAGGTTGGCCCAAACAGCGATGCGAGCGCATGCGGCCCCAAAAGACGGGCGCGCGCGGACACGCCAAGACGGGTCGCGCCCGACCGTGACGCACGAACCCGAAGACGCGCCTCCAAAGAACCCGTGCCCCCAAAGTCAGAAAGGGCGCGAATGAGGCTGCCGTGAAGCACGGCCTTCAGAAACACGGTGGGCCCTCGCACCAGCGCAAACCCGGCCTGCGCTTCAAGAGCGGACACCGTCCTTTGGCCCCCGAGAAATTCAGCACGCTGGTCGGTCACCGCGCCGGCGCCGACCGCCACTCGGCCCTGCCCCCAAGGGAACAAAACGCCAGCCCCAAAAAGCGCAGGATCTACGACATCGTCCACCAGGCTTTGAAGCTCGAAGGACTTCCTTCGAACCCGCCCAAAAAACGAGAGGGGCGTCCGTGCTTGGGTGAAACCGGGGAGGCCCCGCACCGCCTGCGAAGGCATCCAGTGGGCCACAAGTCCGCCACCGAGCAGGCTGAGGTCGGCCTTTCGGGTCAAGCGAAGTTCGAGATCGGCCCCCAAAAGGCCCAAGGAAAACGCGCGCAGGAACCGCGACACGCCCCGCGCCCCCCGAAGGGAGCCCGCACGCCATCCACCATCACGCGATAGCCGCAAGGGAAGCCCCAGCCGAAAACCCAGACCGACCCCCTCGAACTGGAGACTGAGCTCAGGGGCCAAACTCAGGCCGTAGCGCCCGTCCTCGGTGGCCCACAGCGCCGTAACGCTCACCCCGCTGGGCCGCACCGAAAACGACTCGGGTCCAAACGAAAACGGCGGACCCTCGGCAGGGCGCCGCAGGGTCGCCGGAAGCCGAAGGGCCCCCGCGTGCTCCACCCACTCCACCGGCGCCGACGCCAGCAGAGGGTTGGCCTCAAGCGCCCCGCCGAGCATTCTTCGCGCGGCCACCAGTCTCTTTTGAAACCAGGACCGACCAAGATCGGCCACAACCACCCTCCCCTGTCCGCTCGAAGCGTGAATGAGCTTCTGCCCGCCCAAGTACAGCCCTACGTGGGATATCGGTCGCCCGCGCTCCGCAAAAAAAAGGACATCCCCCGGCTGGAGGGCATCCAGAGCGACGTCTCGCCCCACCCTTGCTTGGTCCCGCGATACCCGCGGCAATGCGTAGCCGGCCTCGGCAAAAACGCGACACACAAACCCGGAGCAATCGAAAGCGGGATTCCCGATGCCGCCCATCGCATAGGGTCGGCCCACATACTGGCGTGCCAGGCCTTCCAAGGCTCGGACATCGGCCTTGGTAGGCTGTACCGCCAACTCAGGAGGCCGCCAGTCCCGGGCCCTCGGCCCCACAAAAAGAGCCATAAACATCACCCAAGAGGCGCCTGAAGCCATGAAATTGCTCCTAAGGGGTCGAGACAGCACTTCGGTGCGGATTTGGCAACGGACGGATAAAACCCGGCCCGGATGGGAGGCACCCGGGCGCACAAACACCAGCTGCTCGCACCTCTTCCGACATCAGTCCTACAAAGTTGCTTTACATCGCGAACGTTTTCAGGTTTCTGGGGGCCGAGGAGCACGAGGACTGTCGTGATCAAAGATCTATCGGTCATCCGAAACATCGGAATCTCTGCGCACATTGATAGCGGGAAGACGACGCTGACGGAGCGCATCCTGTTCTACACGGACCGGGTCCATGCCATCCACGACGTGAAGGGCAAGGACGGCGTGGGCGCAAAAATGGACTCGATGGAGCTCGAAAAAGAGCGCGGCATCACCATTGCGAGCGCCGCAACCCACTGCATGTGGCTCGACAACCACGTCAACATCATCGACACCCCAGGCCATGTCGACTTCACCATCGAGGTGGAGCGCTCCCTTCGGGTGCTTGATGGGGCGGTGTTGGTGCTATGTTCGGTGGCTGGTGTCCAAAGCCAATCGCACACCGTGGACCGACAGATGCGGCGCTATTCAGTGCCGCGTATCGCGTTCATCAACAAGTGCGACCGGACGGGGGCCGATCCCTTTCGCGTCAAAGAGCAACTCCGCGAAAAGCTGGGACACAATGCGGTCCTGCTCCAGATCCCTATCGGGCTCGAGGACAAACACGAAGGCGTGATCGACCTCATCGAAATGAAGGGCTACCGCTTTCACGGCGACTACGGCGAAAAAATCGAAACCTGCGAAATCCCCGATGAGCTGAAAGCCGATGCCGAGAAGTACCGCGAAGACTTGCTCGACGTCGTATCCATGTTCTCCGACGAGCTCATGGAGGCGGTCCTTGAGGGTAATCCGACCCCAGAGCTGATCCGACAGGCCCTCCGCAAGGGAACCATCGACCTCCACGTGACGCCGGTCCTGATGGGGTCCGCGTACAAAAATCGCGGTGTGCAGCCCCTGCTCGATGCGGTGGTGCATTACCTCCCGAGCCCGCCCGACATCGTCAACGAGGCGCTCGAACTGGACCCGGACGTGGCGCCGGGCGAAGAAGCCAAAGTCGCCCTCGAAAGCGATCCTTCGGCACCGCTGGCCCTCTTGGCCTTCAAGCTCGAAGACGGCCGGTTTGGGCAGCTCACGTACCTCAGAATCTATCAGGGTACCCTCTCCAAAGACCAGTTCATCATCAACACGCGAACCGGCAAAAAAACGAAAGTTGCTCGACTGGTCCGCATGCATTCGGAAGAAATGGAAGACATCCAGTCGGCAGCGGCCGGCGACATCGTCGCCATTTTCGGCCTGGATTGCCGTTCGGGCGACACCTTCACCGATGGCAAGCTCAAGATTGCGATGACTTCGATCCACGTACCGGATCCGGTCATCTCATTATCCGTGAAACCCCAGGACAACAAGTCTGAGCAGAATCTCACGAAGGCGCTCCAACGGTTTACCAAAGAGGACCCGACCTTTCGGACCTACGTGGACCCAGAGTCGGGCGAGACCGTTATCCAGGGCATGGGAGAACTCCAGCTCGAGGTGTACATCGAACGCATGCGGCGGGAATACAACGTCGCCGTGGAGACGTCCGCACCGCAGGTGGCCTATCGAGAGACCCTGACTCGGGCCACCGACTTCAACTACGTCCACAAAAAGCAGACCGGTGGCTCCGGGCAATACGGCAAGGTTTGTGGCACCATCGAGCCCCTCGAAGAGGGTGATTTTGAGTTCGTCGACAAGATTGTGGGCGGGGTGATCCCGAGGCAGTTCATCCCCTCGGTCCAAAAAGGCTTTAAGGCCATGCTCGCCAAAGGCCGCAAGCTCGGCTTTCCGGTGGTCGGGGTTAAAGTCACCATCAACGACGGGCAGTATCACGCCGTAGACTCCTCAGACGTCGCTTTTCAAGAAGCAGCCAAAGGCGCCTGGCGAGAACACTACGACCGGGCCAAGCCACGTATTCTGGAGCCGATCATGAAGGTCGAGGTGGAAGGCCCCTCAGAGCACGCGGGCGCGGTGTTGACCACCATCAACCAGCGACGCGGCATCATTTCCGGCTCCCAAGAAGACGGGGGACTGACCAAAACCACCGCCGAGGTCCCTTTGGCGGAAATGTTTGGTTACGCGACCGCGCTTCGCTCCGCGACCCAAGGGAAGGCGGAGTTCACAATGGAATTCTTCAAGTACGCCCTTGTACCCGCATCCATCGAGGCAGCGCTCTTGGAAGAGCGTGAGAAGAAAGAAAAGGATAAACCCGCAAGGAAAAAGTAAGCCATGCGTCGACAAGAGCTCAACCAAGCAAGTCCTCTTCGAATCCTCGATAAGGAAACACACGGTGGTCTCACCCCTGGTCAGCTGGGGGTGGTGATCGCCCAACCCGGTGTGGGCAAGACGACGTTTCTCGTACAGATCGGTCTGGACCACCTGCTGAGAGACGAACCCGTCCTCCATTTGGCGTCGGGCCATACAGTCGACCATTTACAGGCCTGGTACGACGCCCTTTTTGACGACCTCGCCAACATCTTTGAACTCGAGGAGCGGGAGAGCATCAGACCTTCCCTGCACAAAAAAAGCGTCATCCACACTTTTGGGTCCGGGCCGGTGGATACCACCCGCATCGATCGGGTGCTCGGGCTGTACTGTGAGCACCAAGGATTCAAGCCACGGGCCATCATCGTCGAAGGATTCGACTGGAACAGCGGACCGGATGCCCTTCAGACGCTCAAAAAGCAGGCCGAAGCCCTCGGCACCGAGCTTTGGCTGGCCGCCCGCACCCAAGGCCCTGACGGCACCCCCACCGAGATTCCCGCGCCTTGCACCCCGTTCGAGCCCTTCATCGACGTGGCGCTTTATCTCGAACCCGATGGGGATCACGTCAATGTCAGCTTGCTCAAAGAACATGACGATCGGCACCCGCACCCAACCGGCCTCGAGCTCTGTGGGGACACGCTGCGGGCCCGGAAAAAGGGGGTCGCCAACATTCGCCTCCCGAAAAACGCATACACGCTCCTTTCAGGCGGAGCCAAAGGCGCCGAGGCAGAATTTGGTCGCTGCGCCGAGGCCTGGGGTCTCAGAGAACAAAACTTCACTTTCCTCGGGCATACCCCGGAGCGAACCCGAGGCCTGGTGATGCTGTCGGAGTCAGAGCTTGAAGAAGGCCACGTCACCGACGGCTACATCAAAGCCCAGCTTCACCGCGAATTCCCCAAAACCCCGCGCTTCCAGAAGCTCCTTCAATCCATTTGGCATCAGGTCATGACCGCAGCCGAGGTTTTTGTGGTCGGCACGATCTTGGAGGATCAAACGGTCAAGGGCGGTACCGGTTGGGCCGCAGAACTTGGTCGTCATCTTGACAAACCGGTCTACGTCTACGAGCAAGAAAAGAAGCAATGGTACGCGTGGGCCGCTTCCAAATGGATGGAAATTGCCCCACCCTCGGTGACCCACACCCGATTCGCCGGGACCGGGACCCGGTTCGTCAACGAGGATGGCCGACGCGCCATCGAAGGACTCTTCGAACGATCCTTTGGCGCACTCGAACGCTAGCGAAGCCGGACCCAGCGTTCGCCAGTTAGTGAAGAGGCACGTGCCGAACATAGGCGTCGTATTGGGCCTGAACCCGTGACACATAGGCGATGGTTTCACCGGCTCGACAGTAGCCGTACCGCGTTTTTTCGTGCCACTTGGGCTGCTTCTTCAAGAGAAGAGCCCGTTCGACTTGGCCGAACCATCGGTTCGGATCACGGCCGATTTCCTTGGCCAACTTGCGGGCATCACGCACATGCCCCACCCCTGCATTGTAGGAAGCGAGCGCAAATCGAACCCGCTGCCTCGGCTTCAAACTCGGTTCGGCAAATCGACGAAGAAGCCACCGGAGATACTCCGCCCCCGCGCGAACATTGTTGGACGGGTTTTCCAACTTGGTGACCCCGAGCTCCTTCGCCGTCGAGGGCAGCACTTGCATCAGGCCCACCGCGCCAAACCGGCTTTTTGCCTTGGCATCGAATCTCGACTCGGCGTAGGAAACCGCGGCCAAGAGGCGCCAGTCCAAACCGGTCCGCTTCCCCTCCCTGCGGAACAAATGATCCCAAGGAGAAATCTTGCCCGCTTGATCCGCCCGAAATTCCCACTCCCGCGCGCGCTTCGAGGAACGCGAGCTCGGCGAGTAGTACTTCTGGGTCAAGATGCGTACCAACCCGGCCTTTTTCTTCTTTCGCAAAAACGCATCGGCTTTGAACCGGAGCTTCTTCGATGCATGCCGAAAACCCCATGCCTTGGGCAGAGGTCCGGTGACCGCCACCCGCGCTGCGACCTCGGCACCGGCCGCTTTTTCGAGGTCGACCAAATCTTGGTCGATGATGCTGGCTTCGTACCGCCCGACCGAGATTCGGCGCATCATCTCTTCCATCTCCGGATCGTCGCTGACATCCACGAGTCTCAAAGAGACCCCAAGACGCCGCTCCAGCGCTTTGGCGTCCCGATACGTGGTGGACCGAAAACTGACGTGAATCTTGAACGCGGAAAGGTCCGTCAACGACTCGAGCAGCTTCACCGTGTACGGGTGAGTCACCATCACCCGTGGAACCTCCCGCACCGGCTCAGTGAACAGCACGCGCTGCTTGCGATCCCGAGTGACGGTCATTCCCGCTGCAATCATGTCGCCCGCACCGGACCGGAGAACCGAGACCAACGCCGACCGTGACGGAGGAACCACCATGGCCAGCCGAAGGCCGAGAGACTTTGCAAATGCCCGGGCCAACTCGTACTCAAAGCCGCGCTCCGAACCGCGGGCGATAAAGTAGTGGGCGGCGTTGTTTCGGGTGATCACCCGAAGCACCCCGCGTCGAGTCATGACGTCAAGGTCTCCGACGTACCGTTCCTCGGTGTGACGCGTCAGGCGTGTCTCGAGATCCAAAAAATCGAGCGGCTTGTTTCGATCCGGAAGCCCGGCCAAACTCATGCAGACAAGAAAGCCCTGGGACCACACGTCGGGCGTGGATCATGGCACGGGCGCCTTGTGCCACACAATCCCGAGGCAAGCTTGATCAGCACTCCACCCAGCCAATCCGTGTCCCCACCACGTCCGCGTCCGACAATCCGCCTCGCTCCCGCGGGTAGCCCAGGGGTGTACCATAAACACGGATCCCCTGGATATCGTGCTCCGCCACAATGTGGGTATGGCCGTAAATGGCCGTCTTCACCTTGTCACAGCGACTCATGATTTCTCCGAGCCCTTGACTTCCCATGTACGCGTTGAAGAACTCCCACGGAAGGGTTCCGGTGCGACTGACCACTTCGGCGTAAGGGAGGTGGTGCGTCACCGCGATGATCTCCTGGATGTTGGGCGCGCTTTGCATCGCCACAAGGTGCGCCTCAAAGCTTCGCTCCATGGCGCGGGCAACCGCTGGGTCGTCCATCAACCCACCATCTTGGTCGCGAAAAGCAATAAATCGCAGATCACTCCACCGCACGCCTCCCATCTCTTTCTTTTTGAGCGTCTCCTCCCCCACCGAGGCACGAACCGAAGGAAGGGCCAAAGAGTAGTCATACCAGCCGCAAGATCCGACAATGGCCACCGAATCAAGCACCAAGGGCGCGGCGGGCAAATAATGGACGCCCGCGGTCTCCGCCAAGTCTTTCAACTCGACATGATACCGGTGCCAGGTGTCCAGACTCGCATCCTGAGACGCATTCGGAACATCGAACCACAAGTCATGGTTCCCGGGCACAAAAGCCACGGTTTCAGTCACCGCCCGAAACGCCCGCAGCCCACGATCAATTCGGTCGTTTTTGTGCGAGATATCGCCCGCGACGATGACCGCATCCGCACCCCGGTCGTGGATTTCGGTGGCCAGCCGGACCACCGCGTCACGGTTGGCCGGAAAGTCGGTGTGAATATCGGATACACTCGCAATCAGCACACCCTTCTCCTATTCTACCCTGCCAGGGGATGCTACCCATTGTAGGGGCCCTCTGGACAAAGGTACGAGGAAACGACGCTCGATGAGCTTACAACGCAGTCGACTTCCTGATGAGGTCGTACATCGGACGCTCTCGCTCGAAGCTGACGGCCAGAACCACGTGCGACCGACTTGGACCCTGTCCTTTGCCCACCCGCTGCCCACCAGCCTACGCGAGCAAATAGCGGCCGAAGCAGCGGCACAAACGAATCAAGCCGCGAACGTTATCAAAGTGGAGGCGGAAGACGGCCACAGCGGAACCCTACTGATTCGCCTGGGCCCGATAGATCCCCAGGCCGTCCGACTGGATGTGATCGTCCGTGTCCTCAGCGCCTACGGCTCACCCGTGGGCGCTCCGCACGCGCTTTACATCATGGGCCAAGTGGCCACCATGCTGAACGCGCTTCGGAACAGCAAGACACCTGCTCGGGGGCACGGACTGCTGCAACTGGGTCATATCTTGATCGGGCCTGACGGCACCATCCACATGCTTGATCCAAGCCTTCCGACGCTCTCCCCACTGTTGATACCCAAAGCAGGAGCCTCACCCGTACTCCGGTCCCCAGAGGCGGCGCGCGAAGAAGAACCCCATGCAGGGACCGATGTTTTTATTTTCACGCTCCTGTACTGCCAGCTCCTTTGTGGCCGAAGCCTCACCGAGGAGCTCGGAAGATCCAGCACCCGACGACACCTTCTCGGCTTTGAGCCATGGCCCCTTCCGGCCGTTCTGCCAGACCGTCGCAACGCCTTGCTCAAGGTCCTCGGCCGCGGCCTATCACCCGATCCGGATGACCGGTACCCGTCTCTGTCACACGTAGACCGAGCCATTGCGCAAGAAGCCCAATCCGCAGGACAACACACCTCCTCAGCCGAGGGGCTTGCACGCCTCTTAGAAGCCTTCATTCCGCGCGCCCTGTGCGTGGGCGCAAACGGCCTGGCCTTTTCAGTCGACGATGAGCCGGCCCTAGAACAAGCCCTCTTTGAGGAACCCTCTTTCGAACCCCTTTTGGACCCCGCACCGCCTTGGGATGAGGACCGCACCCCGGTGGACGAGGGCCTTCCGGGGAGCCTGGTCGCAAAAAGTGGACCGGATGACGATTGGGCAGAGGTCCTTGGCGTAGCCCTCGACCGCGCCCCATCTGAACCCGCGCGTGAGATACCATCAGAAGCCGAAACACGCTCACTCGACCTACCCCCAATCAAAAACTTGGGCGCAGACCCCTCAAGGTCGGCAGTGGCCCGACTGAGCCTGAGCACGGATCTCCCCGAAAGCCCCCCTGCAAACCCCCTTTCGGCTCTATCCCAGACGGCATTGCCCCCCCCAAAAAAAACGACCGGGTCGGCCACCTCCAAAACAGGCAGACCGCGAATCATCCTCGCGTGGGCGGGCGTCATCGCTGCCTTCGGGCTCCTTTTGGCGGTCCTGAACCGAGGACCGACCCCAGAAACTGAGCCTCAGCCACAAACCCATCATGTCAAGACACCCGTGGCAAAGCCGCCCCTCAATGAGCCGCATCCCAAACCGATACCGGTTCGAACCCGGAACCGAAAGAAGCGCTCCGAACCAAAAGAACATTTGCTTACCGTGATAAGCACCCCTTCCGGTGCCACCGTAGAACTGGACGGCGGCTTTATTGGTCAAACGCCCGTCGTCATCCGCCACCGGTTCGAGCCCCGGGTCTATCGCATCGCCATCTTACGCGACGGCTACCGCCGCTGGGAAAAATCGGTTCGACCGGACCCAAACCGACCGAGTGTCAGCATCACCGCAGTCTTGGTCGAAGAGTAACGCCCCTAACCGGAGCGCGGACCGTGTCGCTGCCCGGTCCGCTGGACCATCGACGGCTTGACGCCTTCATCCGCCGCGCGCACCTCTCGGCCTCGGAGGAGCGCGCATCGCAGGCAAATCCAGCTGTTTGGCAACCCGGCGATGTTTTCTCCGCGCAGCCTTGAGATCAACCCCCAGCCAACCGACGCCCCTCCTCAAAGACTTCCAGTCGGTGGTTTTTTTTTCATCGGCTTCTTCGCCCAATTCGCCCGTCCATTCCTCTGCGTCTGATGCGGTCTCTTCCGAAAGCTCGTTGCGAAAAGTACGCAGTTGCTCTTCCGCCTTTCTGATCTCATCGCGTAGAGCACCCATCGACTTCCCAAGCTGACGCTTATCGTCCACAAAGAGCGTCAGCGCGCGCTCCGCCGATTTTTTTGCACCGCCGAGGGCTCGGTCGAGCTCGTCGAGGACGGACTTCGCCAGTTCGGGGTTGTAGGTCTTTTTATTTAACAGACCATAGAGGATTCTGAGTTCGGCATCCGCGTAGGCAAGAAGCGCCCCACTTTGAATGTAGTGCATCACACCTTCGTTGGCGTTCGCCGATCCCGGCAAGAGCCCGGACATCAAAAAGACCCAGCCCGCAACAACGATGTTTAAACCCTTCATTCTTAGCCCCTCTTTGGCTCTGCGTTCATCAGCGGAAATCCCGGAGGGGACCCGCGCGACTCAAGGTCGGCCAAGGAGGCTGATTTGACAAGAAATCGGCTGCGCGGCCAGGCAAACCAGACGCGGGCCCCGCATGGCCTCGAGCCCATACGTCCTATGGGTGGGGTTTCACGAGCAAACTACGCACCGAGGGAGACGTCTACGATCCGCATCACCACCGCGCGAAGAGCAAGACCGTGGGCCGCATCGATGATTCGCTGAATCTCCCTCGGGAGAATGTAGATAAACACCTCGGTGTCTTCATCGGTTGAGGCAGACTCCGCAGTCACCTCGGAGGCGGGCACCTTGACCGCCAATACCCCGCCTTGCCGAATCTGGCTCAATGCGAGCTGGAGTTCTTCTATGGGCTGGGCAATGGTGAGGGTGACCTGCGAAAACTTCTCGCGATTCGCCAAGAAGATTTCCTCGGGATCCAACAAGCCCAAATCCAACGCACGCACCGGAAATGGGCTCGCAAACCCCATCGCCTTGCGCTCGGGCGGCACGTCCACCGAAGAATTTTGGTAGCCCTTAAGCTCGGCATGGAGCCGGGCCGCATGGCCCGCTTGATCACAGGCCACCGCGAGCGCATGCCCCAACTCAAGCATGTCGATCAGACTCGGCTCCTCAGCCGCGCGAATGCGCTCCGCGACCGCCAGCACCCCTTCGCTGCCCAACGCCTCGGCAAAATGGAGGCGGCGTTCCATCGCCTTGTCGTCTGTCATCAGTAGACCTGCTCCGATAGGATGTCGCCTCCGCGACTCCCATAGATCCTGACGCCCATCAAGCGGACCGCCAGTCCCCGCACCACGTCTTTGGTTCGTTTTTGACGCAGACGCCATGGCCGAAGGGGCTTCACCAAGAGTTCGAGCCGAACCATCCCCCGCTCGAGGGCCCGCCGAAACCCAAAACGAGGCTTCCCTGACGGCTGCTTCACCCAAATCGGAATGTTCCGCACCATGGGAAATCCTTGACGATTCATCCGCTTCGGCGCACCGACCGACAGAGCGAGACCCCGCTCCGAGAAAAAAGGCGTGAGGTGCAGGCGGTAGGCACGCTTGGCGTCGTCCCACTGAGCCAAACGCAGCTGCTCGGCAGGCTCGTCCACGCCCAGCACCAGGAGCTTGCCCCGATAGCGCTTTTGTTTTTTTCGAACCGCCCGGAGGCACCCCCGCTTGTCAAAAGCCGGTTCTGGGCTGTCGCAATCACCGAGATAGCCCTCAAGAAACTGTCCCAAGTTGCGAATCTCCTCTGCCGACCCACGCATGCCCCCGTACCCAAGCGCGCTCCAAAAAAACGCAATGAACGACATCGTCACGGCCATGCCCGTAACCTGACGATACACCCGATGGCCCGTCGCACCAAAAGGCCCTCCGAATTCAGCAAAAACCCCCTGTAGGCCCAGAGGGCCCCCCATCGCACCGAAAACCGATCATCCGGTAATTTGCTCCGGATGCGGGGGAAACAGTAGTTTGGCGATGATGGCGTCTCACGTTCGTCCAGATCTCGCGGAACGCCACCGGCAACTCCAACCGTTCGATGCCGCCGAGAACAGTTTGGTCCGGGCCCTGGTCGCCCGACCAGACCGGTTGGGCAGCCCGGAGACATTCGTCCTAAGACGCGCCTTGAACCTCGCCCGCCTCTGGGTCGTTCCTCGGGACGACGAGGCCTGCGTGGTCGGCCCTCTTCTCGGTCGATTCCGCGACCAAATCCGGCCGTTGGCCAACACTTTGGCTTCCCAAAAAGACCCCGATCCAGCGTCTTTCGGGCCGGACGCGCACGCGCTCGCACCCAAAGTCAAAGAAGCCGAAGAATCCATCCTTGCTGAACGCTCCGGGCGGCTGCTTCCAAGCGATCTCGACCAAGAGCTCAACCACAAAGCCCTGGTTCTCGCCCTCGGCGGAGGCGGCGGCTGCGGATACGTCCACCTCGGAGCCTTCATGGCCCTCGAAGCCATGGGCATCACGCCTAAGCTGGTTGTCGGCAGCAGCATGGGCGCGATTCTCGGTTTGTTTCGCGCCAAAGAAACCCGTTTTCATCAACGCACCATCCGCGTGGTGACCCACGGCTTGACCTTCAAAAAACTGTTCAAAATTCTCGACACCGAAACCCGCTACGCCATGCCCGGAACCTTGCGCCTCCACCTCAGAGGCGCACTCTCCCGTTTCTTTCTCAATGCTGAAAAACGACCGATGCGGATGAGCGAGACCCAAATCCCCTTTGTATCTGTGGTCACGGGTGTCGAACGCGATGCGGCCGGAGATTTTGGCGTTTACGAACAGATGCTGGCCAAAGAGATGCGCCGAGGCACCTTGGGCCGACTCCTGCATCTCAAAGATCTCGCCCAAAATACCGCATCGTTCCTATCAGAGCTTGTCGCCACCCCCGGAGCCCTGAGGCCCATCCCGCTTGGCGCCGATGATGAAACCAAAGAATTCGACGCACTCGATGCCGTGGGTTTTTCCGCCGCGCTACCTGCGGTCATTCAATACGATATTACCCGAGACGATCCACGGATGCATGCGTTGGTTCAAAAGACGCTCGAGGCACACCAAGTCGCGCACCTGACCGATGGGGGCCTCACAGCCAACGTGCCCTCACAAGCCGCTTGGGAATATGTGCACTCAGGACAAATCGGTACCAGAAACGCCTTCATCGTGGGGCTCGACTGCTTTGCCCCCCAAATTGGACGCAATGTGTTGTTCCTCGGTCTCCAAAAACTCGCTGCGGAGAATGTGGCTCGGAACCGACCCTTTTCGCAAATGACATTTACGTACAAAAAAGTGCTTTCGCCCGCAGCGCTCGTACCCAAACCTCGCCACGTGGAACGCGCCATCGACCAGGGCCGTAGCGAATTTGAGCGCGAAGCCTCGTTTGTCAAAAAAATGCTCGAAGATCTCGGCCCCTGAAAGCCCACCGCCCCACCCTCGTGGCCGGGACACGCAGCTTTTGGGTTCCCCTCACCCACACCACGCAAACGGGTTCGGATCAGGAGAAGTCAGCTTCGGGATTCATTTCGAGCTTTCGGTCCGCAACGGACACACGCTGGAGCGACCGACCGTTCGGCAGGTCAAAAGAGCCCGTGAGATCCCCTCCACATTTCCTTCCACTTGCGATATGCGTGTTCGCTCGGTCAAAAACATGTCTTCTGAACCCAAGATCTGGATGGATGGAAAGCTGGTCGATGAATCGCAGGCCACGACCCACATCCTTAGCCACACCCTTCACTACGGCCTCGGCGCTTTCGAGGGCATTCGCGCCTATCAGACCCACGACGGTCGAACGGCGCTTTTTCGACTTGGGGAACACGTGGAACGCCTGCTGAGCTCCTGTCATGCGGCCATGATTTCCGTGCCCTATGGACTCGATGAACTGTCCAGCGCGATCGTCGAAGTGGTTCGTCATAACGGCCTGCACGAAAGTTACGTTCGACCAGTGGTTTGGCTTGGGAGAGGTTCGCTCAAGATCTTGCCGGTCGACAACCCCGTTCACGTCGCAATCGCTGCGTGGTCGTGGGGCGCATACCTCGGAAAAGAAGCGCTCGAAGAGGGCGTACGATGCAAGGTTTCAAGCTACACAAGAATAGGCATCCGATCCCATTTGGAAAAAGCAAAGATATGTGGCCAATACGTGAACAGTGTGTTGGCCAAACGCGAGGCCCAGCTTGACGGCTACGATGAGGCCCTGGTTTTCGACGACCAAGGCTACGCGGCTGAAGGCACCGGTGAGAATATCTATCTCGTTCGTCGCGGGACCATTTACACCCCTCCGCCGGGTGCGCCCATCCTTGACGGGATCACGCGGGACTCCGTTCTCCACTTGGCGCAAGATCTCGGGTTTGAGGTTCGGGAGCAAATGATCACCCGAAGCGAACTGTACACCGCAACCGAGGTTTTTCTCTCGGGAACTGCCGCAGAAATCACGCCCGTGCGGGAAATCGATGGCCGAACCATTGGCGCCGGAAAGCGAGGCCCGATCACCCACAAGTTGCAGGAGGCTTATTTCAAGCTTGTGCGGGGCGAAAGCGAAAGCCATCCGTCATGGCTCACCTACGTCTGACGGCTCCACGATGGGCAGGGCCCGGCTTTGTAGAGTGACGTCCTCCTCCCCCGGCAAAGCCGGGGGCTTCAGGATATAGGGGCCGCTCAACGCGGCTATCCGAGTGAACGAGCAGCGGTACTCGCAAATGCCCCGGTTCGGTTCTGCCGACCACGACCACGACCACGACCACGGCATCCCGGTGACTTGGCCTTGAGCGCCGCGAAGAGAAAAAAAAAACAAAAAAAATTTCGCCATGGGGATGTGGGGCGAGCGCGTGATTGTGGAGAGCCGGACCGATGATTGGGCAAAAAAGCCACGGTGGTGAAACATTCACCGACCCGTGGTTTCTACTCCTTAGGACAACGACTCAGACACCATAAGTATTTGGTTTTATTATAAAAAACGAATACTGGCCTACATCAACCTTCAGCAGAAAATGTTTCACGGCTCGATCCGAAAGGGAGTGGATCTTCAGTACCTTACATGTGGGATGCGCGGACTACTTAGGGGACAAGTCAGCAAGTTGACATCGTCTAACGGAACCCGATATCGCTGATCATCAAGGTGAGATCGCGCCCTTACAAGGACCCCTCACCGAAGCAACGCCGCGTGGAACACTCAAAGATTACAAACTAGGGAGACCACTCATGAACAAGCGACAGGAAAAGTCCCGGGACATCGATGATCGAACGGACGATTTACGAGAGCTGGCCGACGCCTACCCCGACATTTGGGCCGACTTTCTGGGCCGGTTCGAACTTTCGTGGATTTACCATGAGAATGCCCTGGAGGGCATTGTGCTCACCCATGCCGAGCTCACCTCGGCGCTGAAGGGTCGTCCCATCGCGCCCGAGACCTACGGGGACATCCGGAATCAGAAGTTGGCGGTCGACTTCGTGCGCCGTGAGGCCCCGGAAAATCACAAGGTGGACATGGCGCTCATTCGACGTCTGCATGCCGTGCTTGGAAGCGATGACCCAGATTTTCAGCCGGCGCGGTACCGAAAAGATATCCCGCTTCATCGGGCCTATTTTCACGACATCGCACAGCCCAACCTCATCCCCAGCCGGATTGCCAAACTGCTCGATTGGACCTCAGAAAACGACCCCGACGACGACGACGCCGTTCGTTTTGCGGCCCACTTTCATTTCGAATTCATGAGTATTTTTCCGTTTGCCGAACACACCGGCAAAACCGGGCGTCTTCTGGTCAACTACCTCTTGCTCCGTCACGGGTACCTACCCGTGGTTTTCCACGCAACCGAACGCCAGCGATACTACGATACCCTTCGGCTCAACAAGCGCGAGATGGAGCACTTCTTGGTCGATATGATGGCCAACAGCATTGAAAACGCTGTGAAATTCATCGACCGAGAACTGGAGCTCAGAGAAAAAAGCCGCCGAACCCTGGTAGCCCTCTAAGAATTCTCGTTCGACCCCCGTTTTTTGGGGTAGGCTGCAAGGCGGCCTTTGACCCAGCTCCACCCCCATTCCCCGGGCCGCCCCATGTGGCTCCTTGCTTCCTGTGCGTGCATGGCCGCTTTCGCGTTCGGCGTTCAAGCCAGCGCGTTTTTGCCGGACAACCAAGACCGCGTGTACCGGCCAAGCCAGATCAGCGACCTGGATGCGATAGCCAGCCGACTCAAGCGCCATGTCGCCTATATCAAGAGCTCAAAAACACAAGCAGACCCAAAGACCACGTTTCGCGATGGCTATGGCGTCGTGCTCTCCGGGCGACAGATTGCTTGCTTGGCTTTTGTCGTTGAGGGGCACACGCGTGTCGAGGTCACCGGCCCAAACGGTCAAAGCACTCTTGCGTCCGTGGTTTTGTACAACGCTGAGCGCCGGGTTGCGATCCTAAAGAGCCACCATCCGCTTTCGCGTCTCGGCTTCGAAACGCCGGCTTCCGTAACCAAATCCGAGCGGCGCCAGGGCATGGACGTGTTTGCGCTGGTGTCCATTGCAGCTGGATCAGGGGTCGTACACGGGGTACTCACACATCTCGGAGACGCACCAGAGTACGAAGGACACCCTAGGATCGATCTGAAACTCCGATTGGGCATGCCGGTCTTCGACAACCGAGCTCGGTTTGTGGGCTATGCAAGACACGTGGCGTGGGACCAAGACCCGTTCATGCTGATCACGCCCGAGATGATTTCGGGCGTCCAGACCGCGACCGCCGCCGCTTCGGGGCAACAGCGAGAACCCCGCCGCCCCTGGTGGGCTCAATGAGGGCTTCGAGTTCCGCCTGAAGGTCAGGCACACCTTTGAGGCGGCTTTTCTCCCGTTCTTTTTTGTACAGCGCCCTCGCGTGTTGAAGCCTCCGCTTTTCGTCGTCCCATAGGGCCCGGGCCTTCAAGACACACGACCACGCCTCATCCCCGGCGCCACTCCACGCAAGCACCACCGCCAACAGCCGAAGCTCCAAAAAAGCGCCATGGGGTGTATCCGGGGTGCGCGTTCGCTCAAGCCGAGCTCTGGCATAGTGGAGAAATGCCGCCTGCTCTCCTTGCCTCGTGAGCCATGGACAGCCATCCACCAGCAGCGCTTGTTTCAAACCCTCGATGGCTTCTTTGATGCTTTGGGTATCATCTGTGAAAGACCACCAGGTGTCGTCGCCCCCGTCGCCGACGAGTCCCAGGCGAACCCATCGGGTGCAGTCGTGGGCGTGCGGTCCAAGCTCGGGCCGCGGAATCCACCGCACCATAGGCTGAAGCCAAGCGAGTTCGAGCCCGAGATTGGCGGTAAATCGGCTCCCGTAAATGGAGTGCTGAAGCTCAATGACCTGAACCACGGCATCCTGCTGACGAACGCAGTGTCCGCCCGCAACCTCGAAACCCCGCTCTTCGAGTATCGGCGCAATGTGCGCCTCAAACCGTGCCAGAACCCGCTTTTGTGTCATCCCGTCCTGAACCCGCTCCTTAACCCCAAAGTAAGAGTCCTAGCACAAACCAAGCGCCCCCCGTCAGCATCACCACAGCGGTGTACCCCATCATATCCTGCGCCCGCAGCCCGGTCACACCCAAAAGCGGCAAGGCCCAAAACGGTTGAAGCATGTTCGACCACTGGTCGCCATAGGCCACGGCCATCACCGCTGATTCCATCGGCACCCCCAGGCGAAGGGCGGCCTCCACCGCTATCGGGCCCTGGATAGCCCACTGGCCACCGCCAGACGGAACAAAAAGGTTCAAGAGCCCAGCCAGCAAGAAGGTCAGCACAAGATAACCCGTGGCCGACCCCTGCGCACCAACCCAACCCGCCATGAGCGCCGACAAGCCGGTGCCCGACATGATACCCATGATTCCCCCGTACAGCGGAAACTGGATAATGATGCCGGTGCAGCCCAAAACGGCGGCCTTCACCGCCGAGAGGTAACTACGAACCGAACCGTGAAGCGCAAGCCCCACGGTCAACAAGGTGAGATTCACCGCATTGGGATCAAGTCGCGCGAGACCGTGCTCGTGATAGTACACAAACAACGCAACCGCCAGCGGCGCCACGAGCAGCCACACGACGATCGCACTGGACTCCATGGCCTCCGGCCATCCCCTTGGACCCGAAGGCATGCGCGCCAAACGGGGCTGCCCATGGGCCTCTTGGGGATCGGGCGCCTCCACAATGGGCTCTTCGGGTCCGGGGCAAAGCGAGGCCAACACCCATGGAACCAAGACAAGAAGGCCGAGCGAAACCCAAACGTTCATGGACCCAAGAACCGTACGATACAGCGAAAGCGGTTCGACCTGAGCTGCCGTCGAGGCGCCGAGAAGCTCAACCAAATCTCCGGAAGTGGTCACCTTAAGAGGGGCCGATCCCGAAAAACCGCCATGCCACGTCATCAGCCCCGCGTAGCCGGCCGCGGCCAACAGCGGGTAGTGCACGCGGATGCCTCGACGCTTGCACTCGAGCCCAACCTCCTTGGCCAAAAGAGCCCCGACAATCAGTGCAAGGCCCCAGTTCAAAAAGCTGGTCAATACGGCCACAAAGCCCACACAAGCCACCGCCTCCTTCGCGGACCTCGGTCGTGAGGACAAACCTTTGAGAAGGCGGCGAACGACAGGGGCCTTGGCCAACGCATGCCCGGTCACCAAGACCAAACACATCTGCATACCAAAACCGAGCAAACCAAAAAAACCACGGGGCCCCTGCCACGCCGCAACAATACCCAAGACCCCCGCGTCGGTGATCGTATAGGCGATGGCGCCCGTCAGCAGAGTCAAGAAGATCGCAATGACAAAAGGATCGGGCATCGCAGCCCTAAAAAACGACTCCAACCAACGCCCAAGGGCGCGGATCACGTGGGAGCTCCTACAAGCACCGGCCGCATCTTCTTTCTCACAAGCCGCCGAAAGGCTGCGATCGTGACAAGAAGTGCCTCTTCAAAGACGCTAGTGGCCTCGCCTACGTCTTCGCTTTCCCTTGGGAGCATCATCGGCCATCTCTCGGATTTCGGCGACGATGTCTTGAAACTCGTCGCTGTCCCCCGCATTTTCGCTGGAGACCTCATCAGAGGCTGGAGGATCAACCGCATCCAGATCTGTGGCCGCACGTAGGTCCGGTACTTGGCTCGAGTCTTCGGCGGCTTCTGCCCCTGCTCCCTCTGCACGGTCGCCGGTGCCCGCATGAGACACCTCGGGCTCCTCAGAAGAAGCCGAGCTCTGTCTGCCACCCCACGTGGACGATTCCGCCAGTTCTTCGTCGTCCATGGCCTCGCCATCCGCTGGGGCCGCGGCCTTGGTCTGTTCGCTTTGGGTCTCAGACTCATCGGGCGCCACCCGCGTATGCAAAGAGCCTGAGACTTCCGCAGCATCCTCACCCTGCAGACGCAAAACGAAGGACCGGCTGACCAGCTGCTCTGGGCGAATATCGCTCACCGGGCGCGTCGCCAACGACAACGCGTCCACGTCACCGATCGCACGAGACTCCGACTGCGAATTCCGCGCCTGGGGGACCGGCTGAGCCAAACCCTCCAAAAACGCACCGGGCTTCAATGCCACCCCGCTGCGTTCGGCGCTTTGAGAAACGGAGCCCTCGCAAAAGACCTTTTCCAAAACCAAGGCTTCCTGGCGCCATTTCGCCCGCTGGATACTTCGAACCCACTCGCCCTCTTGGACGCGCGAGACATCAACCACCCACCCCACCGACGACTCGATCAACGCTTCAGCGCTGCTCCTTGATACGTGGGGCGCGTGCAAAAGAATCATGGCGAGGAGTCTACGAACCGCGGTGGCCACGTCACGAGCCTCGAGGGTCGTGACAAAAGGGCACCCCGTCAGCAGTGTAGGAAGCCACTGTGGCCCCGAAAGGGTGTCGGCGACCACCACATCCGCGCCCAGTGCCGCGGCACCGGGGGCACCCACTTCGGGATCAACGGCAAAATGCCCAATGCCTACGCGCGCGAGTCCCCCCCCTTTGGCCTCGAGCACAGCGACACGACACACTTCTTGCCAGGTGCGCGCGAGGGCCGCAAGAAGCGCCGTTTTTCCGGAACGACCCCGGCCCGTAATCAGCAAGGACATGCCCATGTCTCGAGCCTCCTTGAAACGCCGGTGGGTATCGTTGCTAAGGCGTCCAAGCGACAACAGCTCATCGAGATCCATGGCCAAACTTTGCGGCCGCACGATGCGAATGATCGGCAGGTCCCGCCCTCGCACCGCCCCCAAAATGTGTACCGACAGCTCCCCGCCCAGCATCCCCTGCTGCAGGGGTTCTTGGCCCGATTTTGAGGACCCCATCGCGCGGATCAAACGCGCGGCCAGACCGCGAACTTGCGCTTCGCTGAACCGGAGCCCAACGGGTTTCGTTTGGCCATTCCGAGTGACCAGAACCCGATCCTTTCCCGCAACCAGGACTTCGGTTACATCGGCATCGGCAACATAGGGCTCGAGGTCGTTGAGCCATACACGAAGACTTGTGGGGAGGTCCACGGAGTCATCGTACGCCGATGCGGCGCTCTCGGCCACTTCTGACTCAATGAAGCGTTCTTCCTTTGGATACCCCGTGTAGTTCTACAGCCTACACGCAAAACCCCTGAGGCCAGAGTCCCGGGCGTCTTGTGCAACTTTTATCCCTCAGCCCACTTGAACCTAGACCTGGACGTCCAGGTCCAGGCGCATGAGGCTATGAGATGTGCTCATCAAGTTTTTGAGCCGTGCTCCACATATCGGCCATCCTCGATGCGCAATGCTCCCATGGCTTGAATACTGGGCTCGTCGGCCAAAGGCACAACGTATATCCAAGAGAGCAATTTTTTCCCATCTCGACGACGAAAAACCGGAAGCATCTGCCTGACGTACTCATCGCCTTCGTAGGCATCCAACGTCTCGAAAAGAGTCTCGAGCGCGCCAAACAAGCAAAGCTCGCCGTGCACCACCCCCTCATCGGCGGCAACCATCGCTGGGTAGCCGGCGGGCATCCGGTAGAGTCGGCCCCGCGCCTCGGCAGGTTCGACGGTTGTTACGCCCGAGAGAAGATGATGATGGGATGCACCGCACATGAGGGTGCCATAAACAAAAAGGCCATTCGGCACGACATCGCCTACACCGCCGGCAACCAACGATGTTCACTCACCAAGCGCTTTTCGAAGCCCACCGACGGCGTCCTCAACGGAGCGACAAACGCCGGGCGGAGCATTCTCTTCGAGCAGAAGCCCGTAGAGACGTTCAGCAAGTTTCAGGCAGCGCCTTAGACCCTCGGTAGGGTCTAGAGCCTCTTTTTTGGGTGGCTCCGGGGCCCTCTCTCGAACAAGCTTGCGCAGCGCATTCGGCGAAGGATCCTCTCGAAAGACCTGATCCCGGATCTCGCGGTAATCTTCCTCAGACAGATAGGGGTTGGTTTGCGCCTCCCGTAAGATATCTACGGCCTGGTAACCCGGGAGGGGCACCACTTGGTCCTCAGCTTCAGCGGCGCGGAGCAAGCCTCGCTCGTTGGCCGCCAAAAAATCGAACGAACGCACAAGCTTTTGCGTCGTTTCGCGACGAAGGTGCAACTCGTGTTGGGCGTACGCCTCGAGGGTTCGAAAGCCCCAAGCGCGAAACAAACCCTCACGGGCTGCCTCCGCAAGGGCCCGCGCCAGATGAACCCACGAGCGCTTGAAGTCAATCGCCGAAGCAAGAAGAGCATGTCGCGGGGTTCCCGGCTCGAGCTCTTCGAGCTGCAAAGCCATCGCACGCTCCGTCTTCGACGGTTGTCCGGTTTGTGGGAGGGGGCCGCGGGCCGGTCTCAAACGACGTCCGCCCCCTTTTCTCTTTGCCGGCCGCTTTTGTGTCCGAGACACCGCCGAAGCTTTCTTAGCCAAGCTGTTTTTATCCCCTGGTCCGTGCCCGTTCGATGGTGACCGGTTTTTCTTCGCGCTCAATTCCCGCGTCCGAGGCCTGAATCGCACGTTTTGCCGCTTCGCCGGACACCTCCGCAAAAGAGTGTGTTCGCCGAAGCTGGATACGCGTCACCGCCGCTTCCTCATTGGTCATTCCGGTTGCTTCCAGCACCAACCGACGAACCTGGTCTTCTCGGTATCCATCAGAGACGCCGCGGCTCACAAAAAGCCGTATCCTTTCTGTCTTGTCGTCGCGACCTCCAACATCGGTCCCCGGACGGTCTTTTCGAGTCATGCTCCGGCTCCGGCTCCGGCTCCGAGTTTGGCCCCGATCCGGTGCAACCCTCGAAGCCGCACGAGAACCAGGGCGCTCACGAACACCGGCGATTTCCGCCAGGCCTTGTGCGCGCTCCTCTTCGAGCTGCTGAAAATAGCGCTTCAACAAAAATGCGATGACCTCTTGCGACCCCTCGGCTTCTCGCAGACACTCCGCAAGAGGCAGGCTGGCGGTGATTTCCACTTCTCGAGCTTCCTTTAAGAGCTCGGCAGTCACCCGGGCCGCTTGAAGTCGCGTGATTTCGTTGTTGTCGGGCAAGCTTCGTTTCTCGAACTTGATTTGGAAGGTTCGCACCAACTCCGTAAAGGTCAGTTCGTCGCGCCCGCTCACCAAGGAGATGGCCGTCCCCTTCTTGCCGACCCGACCGGTGCGCCCCACCCGATGCACGTACACTTCCGTAAACTCGGGCAGCGCATAGTTCACCACATGAGAAAGGTCCGAAATGTCGATGCCTCGAGAAGCGATGTCGGTCGCGACCAAATATTGAAGGTCGCCCCGCTTCATACGCTGCATGATACGCTCGCGGTCCTTTTGCGCCAGTTCACCTGAGAGCGCCAAAGCATTCAAACCTTGTCGCCTCAAAAACGCAGCCACGATGTTGGTATCATCTCGGGTGTTGCAGAAGATAATCGCGTTTTCGGGCCGCTCAACCTCAAGCACGTACAAGAGGTTTCTCGGCTTGGGCAGACGGTCGTCGGTCTCGTAGACCACATTGCGGATGCCTTCGACCGTCAACTCATCCCTGGAGATATCGATGTTTTTGGGCTCCTTCATGTAGTTGAGCGCCGTCTTTCGAATCGCGTCGGGCAAGGTCGCAGAGAACAAGAATGTTTGGCGCTCTGCCGGAAGCTTTTCCAAGATGGCGGTCACGTCCTCCCAAAACCCCATCGACAGCATCTCGTCGGCTTCATCCAGCACACCGATATGCACGTGGACCAAACGCAACGTCCTTCGACGAATGTGATCCAGAACCCGACCCGGGGTCCCCACCACCACGTCACACCCAGCCTTGAGAATCTTGAGTTGGGGCCCCATCGCGGCACCACCGTAGATGGGAAGGACCCGCACCCCTTTAGGGTCGCCGAGCTCGGCCAGCTCTTCGGCCACCTGGATAGCCAGCTCTCGGGTAGGGCACAAGATCACCGCCTGAGGGTCGATTTGCTGGGCATCGGTACGAATGCGCTCGATCACCGGAAGACCGAACGCCGTCGTTTTGCCGGTGCCCGTTTTGGATTGGACCATCAGGTCCTCGCCGGCCAACGCGGGCGCCAGCACCGCGGCCTGCACCGCCGTGGCCAACTCATAACCCAACGCCCGGAGCCCCTCACGGGCCTCCTCGGAAAGCGGCAGATCATCGAAACGGACGGGGGCAGTGGATTTGTTGGCTTGATTCACGCGGCGCCAGATATCGGGTGTCCCCGGTAACCAGTCAATGCCTGATACGAGACCAACACCTATGGGAAACGCTGACTCTAAGCCCACAAAGCGCTTGGGATGGCTTGCGCGCCGGGCTAAGGCAGCGACAGAGACACAAAGGCCCCTCTGGACGGCACCCAGGAAACGTCCCCCATGCATACGACCAAAAGAGAGCGTCGACGCCGGAGCCTGAGAGCCCGTCGAAGCGGGAGGCGCCCCTGCTCCGGTGTGGCCTTGCTCGCCCTCGGGGTCCTTGTCGGCTGTAAACGCATCGAGCCGGTGGCGGTCTCCGTACCCTACAGCGCGGATTTCTCCGAAAAAACCCTAGGTCCCGAGTGGATGCCCAGCGGTGGACACTGGGCGATTGAAGACGGGCGACTCATCAGCACCGGGGCGCACAACGCGCCCCTCTTCTTGCGGGCGGTCTTGCCTGAGAACGTGGTTGTCGAATTCGATAGCTACAGCGAAACCCACGACGTGGACACCAAAGTCGAACTGATGACCGACGGCAAAAAACACGCGTCCGGATACATTTTTGTTCTTGGCGGCTGGAAAAACAAACACTCGGTCATCGCCCGACTCGACGAGCATGGCCGCGATCGCAAAACGAAGACCCCCACGCAAGTCACCGGCAAACGGTGGATCCACTGGCGGATCGAAAAACACGAGCGCCACATTCGGTGGCTGCTCGACAAGAAGCCCTATCTCGAATTCGAAGACCCGGAGCCGCTCCACGGACCCCACCACAACCGATTCGCGTTCAACAACTGGCGAAACCAGCTCCGGTTCGACAACCTCGTGATACGTCCCTACCCACAATCTGAACCCATCGCCACCAGCACCCCCGCGGATACGCAAAAGGAACTGAGCCATGACTAAAGACCAGTGGCTTGAATGGCTCGGCAGCCACGAAGAGCTCGTACATTTGCCCTTGGCACTCGGCCTCATTCTATTGGCCGTCTTGGGCTACTGGGTTGCCAAAAGGCTTCTTCTTCGGGTGGTGGCCTTCGTCGTCAAGAAGACAAACACCGCTTGGGACGATGTCCTTTTGGACCAGGGGGTCTTCAATCGCCTCGCCTGGCTGGCGCCAGCCATCGTCGTTTATTACGCTGCCTATCTTCTTGGAGAAGAGATCGAGAAAATCACCCAGCGCCTGATCGTCGCCTATGTGCTCTTCATCTTCCTCCTGGTGGGCGGGCGCGTGCTGACCGCAGCCAACGAAATCTACAACGCCGCCCGCAAAGACAACGACCCCCCGATCAAGAGCTATTTGCAGATCGTCAAGCTGATTGGATACATGATGGGGGGCATCGCCATACTCGCCATCGTCCTTGATCGTTCGCCATGGGGCCTCCTCAGCGGCATCGGTGCAATGACCGCCATCATCTTGCTGATATTCAAGGACACGATCTTATCATTCGTGGCCAGTATTCAACTCGCGTCCAACGACATGTTGCGTCTGGGCGACTGGATCGAGATGCCCCAGTTTGGTGCAGATGGTGACGTCATCGACATTGCCCTTCATACGGTCAAGGTTCAAAACTGGGACAAGACCATCACCACCATTCCTACCCATAAACTGATCGATCACGCCTTCAAAAACTGGCGGGGCATGACCAACGCCGGAGGTAGGCGCATCAAACGTTCGGTCAATATCGACCAACGGAGCATCCGCTTCCTCGACGAAGCGCTCTCAAAAAAACTATCCAAGTTGCATCATATCAGTGCGTACCTCACCGAAAAGGCCCAAGAGGTTGCATCATACAATGAAGAGCAAAAAATCGACAGCACCGAGCCCGGCAACGGTCGGCGCCTGACCAACATCGGTACCTTCCGCGCCTACTTGGTGAACCACCTCCAAACACTCCCTCAAAGACACAAGGATATGACCTTCTTGGTGCGGCAACTCCAAGGGGGCCCCGAAGGGCTCCCCATCGAAATCTACATGTTCAGCAATGACACCGCTTGGGCGAACTTTGAAGCCTTTCAGGCCGATATTTTCGACCATGTTTTGGCCGTTCTTCCGACCTTTGACTTGCGGGTCTTCCAAAACCCAACAGGCCACGACTTCGAAACCAGGCTTGGCGGCTGAGAACATCCGCCCAGCTTTCGTCCTACGCCGGGCTGCAGGCGCGCGCTCTACGGCGTCCCTTGGTGAACGATATTGTTCACCAACGTCAGATTGGCGTCGCTTGGGTCCCACGGAAAAAACCCAAAGGAACCGTCAGCCTCGTAAAACAGATTTGACTGAAGGCGCACGCTGGAATTCAGGACAGAAACGACACCCTTTTCGCCAGCGGACCCCAGGAACTGGCTGTAACGAACATCGGTCTCGATGCTGCTCCAAATACTCACACCGTTCTTTCTGAAGCGGGTGCTGCGGACAAACAAGCGGTTGACCGAGCCCGAAGCGCGAATTGCGGTCCCAAAGTGTTCGAAAACACAGTGGTCTACGTGGGCGCGGATAGGATTCCCGAGCGTAGTTGATGACACTCCAATGACAATTGCGGTCTCCCTCTTGCCAAGAGCCCCCGCGACCCCAACAAAGTGAATATGGCGAATGCGAGTATGGCCCCCGGACAAAGCCAGAATGCTCCCTGATGCCTTGTGTTCATTGGAGTTTTCAAAAGCGCGTTTGACAATGGCCAACTCGTTTGATGGGCCAACGAGGTCCACACCCACGGGCAGACGAAGTTGCGGACTCGATCGACTGGTCAACTCATAGACGCCTGGACGGAGTCGAATAACATCGTCCGGACTCGCCGTCCGAACGGCCAACTCCAGTTCGGCCGCAGTCTCAACTATGACCGTTTTCGCAGCGGCCTCAATCGGCGAGACGGATAGGGCCAACACGCTTCCCATAGATAGAATAAATCGATTCATCGTTCCTCCTGTCACAAATCCGCCGCACGCATCGCGGCGAAGCCTTGTCTAAAAAGGAACCTAAACTTCGCTCACCGGCGAATCTACAACTCGATCCCGCTTTTTGGAATTCTACACGGGTGCCTGACCCTCGATAACACTACCTATTTGACTCCGGGCGACATCAACCCCGTCCTTCGGAGCTTTCGCGAAGAAATCGCCGACCAACTTATGCAAGGGATCACGGACTCAGGGGAGTGACGTCCTCCCTGGCTTTGCCGGCAAAGCCGGGGGCTTCAGGATATGGTGCCGCTCAAAGCGGCTATCCGAATGAACAAACAGCGGTACTCGCAAAACGCATAAATGCCTCGGTTCGGTTTTACCCAGACCGCCGACCACGACCACGACCACGACCACGACCACGACCACGACCACGACCACGACCACGACCACGACCACGACCACGACCACGACCCACGTGGACGTGGACGTGGACGTGGACGTGGACGAAAGCTCTTCCCCAGATTTCCGTCTCCGAGAGGACCGAACGACTCCCGGAAATGTCAAACTCAGAGAGCCTCCCCGGCAGAGCCGGCAGAGCCAAGGGGGGCTCCAACTGGGGACTAGAAGAGCTCGTCTTTCGCACTTTTGGACGGACGCAAGGTGCCCCCTTTTTGCATCTCTTCCATCATCTCATCCATGCCTTCCTCTGAAAGGTCGGTGCCTTCTTCGATCATATCCGCAAAATCGGCTGCGATCTTGGCGATGCTCTTCACGATGGCCTTGACTTGTTTGCCCTCGGTTTTCGAGAACCGACCACGCTCATGAAGAGTGCCCCACCGCGCAAACAGACCAAAGGCAGACTCTAACCGGGCTCGCATATCAAGGAGGCGGGCGGTCACGCGTTCGAGCTCTTTGAGTTTGGCCCGAAGGGTCTTGTCGCGGGACGGACCGGGCGCGCGGCCTAGGGCCTCGATTTCGCGACGGAGACGCTTTTGGGTCTTCACCAGACGTTCCACTTTGGCGCGGCGTCGGGCCAAACGGCCATCCAGATCGCGAGCCACTTTGAGGCCTTCTTTTTCGAGTTTGCGCGCCCTTTTTTGGAGCCACTCCACCCAGCCGGGATCCTGGGGCGTCTTTTTTCGAGCCTCAAGCGCACCTTGGCTTGTACTTTGAACCTCGTAGCCCTGAGGAACGGCCGCCGACCGCTCCCCTCGGTCCCCGTCTACCTTCACTTCGCCCTCCTCCACGACCACGCGGGTGGAACCGTCTTCAGCGACCCCGACCTCGAAGACCGTGCCCCGAACCCCGGCGACCGCATTGGCGCTATGCACCTCAAACTTGCGTTCACCGCGAACCGTGGACACGACCCGGGTCCAAATCCGGCCAAAGAAGAGCACAATGGTGCTCTGACGCTGTCCCTGCCGCGCCCGAACCACAATTTCGGTCTCGGAACGGACTTTGCTGACCGTGCCGTCAAAGAACTTGAGGCGCGCGTCGCCCCCCGGACCGGTTTTGAGCCGGGTACCCCCGGAGAGCCCCATGCCGGCCTTCGCCGGCCCGTACTTTTTTGCGCCCGGTCCCCGCACCTGAACCGAGCCCCGGGCGGCGGCAATCGTCGCAACGGGCCGCGCCGCCTGGGCTCGACTGGGCCCCTCGACAAAAAACGCCACCAAAAGGCACACAGAGCCGGCCCAAAACCTATTCGACACCCGAAACTGAGGAAGAGCCCCTAATCCACCCATAGCCATGAAGACCATAGCCCCTGGTTCCCGTGAACCCAAGGGCCGAGACCTAGACCAGCCATTGTTTGCGGTAACCGAGTGGCATTGATACCAATACGCGGGACGTGTTGGCCCTCATCATTGTGAGTGCAGGACTGTTTTCGAGCGCCCCGGCCCCACCCCTGGTGCTGATCCCCGAGGGCCAAGACCCCCATGCCTGCTTTGTTCGCGAAATGCTCGCGACCCTGATGATCCAGACGCCGAATCTACGCCTGATACGCGCCCGAAAGCCCGAAGATGAGTCCTTGGACCAGGCGCGGAACAACGCCTTCGCAGACTTCGCCCTCGACGGTCGAATCGAGACCCAAAAGGGCAAACCGAACCGCCAAAACCTCCACGTTGAACTCAGCGTCGCCCAGCAGTCTCCCCGGTCGTCGACCCAAGAAGGACATTCAAGCCTCGCACTCAGCCGCGCGGTGACCGCGATCTGGCCTCCCTTTTTGCCCAAACTCAAAAAGCCATTGTGGTTTGGCATCTCCAACGAAGATGCCCTCTTGGCAGCCTGCCGCCGGCAACCCAAAGAGGCCTACGCCCACGCGGGAATTGCGGCGGGGCCCACCCTGCGTCGACTGGCACCGCCCCCACCGAAGAAACGCTGGGGGAAACTCGGGGAACGATGGGCGTATGCCGCCCATCTTAAGCGGAGCGGGCAACCGAAGAAGGCGGTGCCCATCCTGAGAAACATCGTGGCCCGGCTCCACAGAGGAGAACTGCTGCCGCGGTGGCGTCGACCCTACACCAAAGGCCCCACCGTGCTTTCGTGGGGCGGTTCTTCCCTGATCCGTTTCGCCGACGGCACCTTTTGTGCCCTAGACGTGGGCACCGGGTCCGAAAAGTGGTGCCGGACCGTAGGACGAGCCATCCCCCGGCTGGCCCCCATCAACGGCTCCACCCTCCTGGCGGCCCTCGAAAACGACGTGGTCGCGCTCCACGAAGACACGGGGCAAACCCAATGGAAAGTCCCCCTCAAGACCCCGTTCCCAGAAATCGCAGCCCTTGGCCAAACCGTCTACCTCGCGGGAGAGGAGGAGCTGCTTGCTGTGGACGGGAGGAGCGGACAGATACGGTGGCGGCAAGTCCTGCACCATACGGTGATCTCCGGCCCTGTTCTCGCAAGGGGGCGCATCGTCCTCGGAGCCAACGCTTTTGTCCTTTCCTTTGATCCCAAGACGGGCAAGCCGGACCGAAAGGTCCCCGTAGGAGACGAAATCTCCTCGCCCCTGTCGGTTTTTGCCGACAAACACCTCTTTTTTATCGTCGGAAGCGACGACGTATTTGCCCTCGATCTTGAACACAAAACCACCCTGAAAGAGCGCGTGCCGGGCGTGCTTGCCTCACCCGCCATTCTCAAAAAGGCCATCGTCTTTCCCGGGCACCGCGGAACCTTCGGTCGATTTTTGTCCCTGTTTTCGATCGGCGAAAAAGTGCTGCTGCAGCGAAACCTCCGAGGCGCATCCGAGCCGGTCGCGTTGGGGGGTGCTGGGGGATTCGTCCATGCACAGGGACGCCCCACCTCGGTCATTCGACGCGATGATTCCGGCGCGCTCAAGTGGCGGACGCGCCTCGGCCACCCGGTGATGGCACTCGGCTTTTCACCCCCCTTTGTGACCGTGGCCTCCGGACGCGAAGTGCTCTTCCTCGAACCCGAACGGGGCCGCATCCAACATCGCGTCGAACTGGATGAAACCGTCACCCAAATTGCTTACGGGCCCGAAGGCGGCGCGGCCGCCACGGTGGGCGGTACCGTCTACGGCTTGCGTGCGCCCCCTCCGGGTGTGCCCCAAGCAGCCTACGTCACGGCCCAAGGTGCGCTGGCGTCAGCCCAACTGGCGGCCGGCGCTTCCACTCAAGCCGCGCGAAACGGCCTGGCGATCCTGGAGGCAGAGCCCAACAATGTGGACGTCATCGCCCTCGTGGCCGCGGCAGAGTCGAGATCAAAACCCGAGGCCGCGGCCGCGCGGTTTCGGGACCTCGCCATGCGGCTCAAGCGACACGACCCCCTGGGCGTCGAAGCCACCCGACGCCTGAACACCCTGGTGGGCATCTTTCGGTGGACGCCTCCCGAGGGTCCGATCGAAGCCTTGCTGGCCACCCATCGCTCGGTCGTGATCGTCCGACTCCAAAACCAAATTCTCGGGCTCAACCCCAAAACAAAAAAGACGCTGTGGACCATGCCTCAATCCACCACCGAAGCTGCCGGCGACGCGCTTTTTGTGGCCTCGGGAAGGTTTCATCGCATCGCCGACGGTACCCCGGTGACCGAGCACGGGCGAAGACGGCCTGAGCACATCTTCCACGATGGCTTGATCTTCGGTCGCCCGCCGACCGAACCCAAGTTGCTGGTCCGCGAAGCCATCGGCCACAACAGACCTCTTTGGCGCCAAACCTTCGACCACGACAGCTGGCGCGTTTTGGCGGCCGACGCCCGGCACATCCTTGTGCAAGGTGCAAGGGACGAGGGCATCTATCATCTTCTCGACCAAAAAACGGGTCGCCGCCTCTGGATGATTCCCCATGCGACCCACACCACGAAAGCCTGGTTTTCAGAGCAAGTTATATTGCTAAAGACCGAACTCGGGTTCATCGGCCTGGATGTCGCCAGCGGCAAAGAACAATTCACGCTCAAGCGCCCGCCCGTCGATGGCGAGACCATCGTTCCGACCCAAGGGGGTTGGCTCGTGTCCTCGAACAACACATTGTCTTTTCTCAACGCCCGCCGCGGCCGAATCACGCGCCGCCGCGTCCTCCCCAAAGACATCCGCACCTTTGTGTTTCCGGCGGCAAAAACTCCGGGTCCCAAAGACATCGCCGTCGCCTTATTGACCGATGGAAGCCTGATGGCCGTCGAACTGCCGCGGATGAGGCCCCGCGGCCGCGTCAACTTCGGCTCCATCCGAACCCTGACCACCTACGAAAACCAAGTGCTGGCCCTAGAAGCCACCGGCGCCCTACTGATCATCAACCCCGCCCAAGGCCTCAGGCCTGCGCGCTGACCCAACGCTCCCACGCCCCTCGGGCGAGACAGCCAAGCGCTCGCCCAACCCCATTGCAGATCAAACAAGTCTACCGCTCGCGCGCACCCTTCGGCTGCCAAAGCACCTCTGGCCGGCCGACCAAAAGCGACGCGTGGCGGGCAAAAACGAAGAGCCAATCACTGAGACGATTGATGTACGAAAGCACGACCGGGCGTTGGGGCTCTTCTCGATGAAGCGCCACCAGGCGCCGTTCCGCCCGTCGGCAAACGGTTCGCGCTTGGTGGAGTTGGGCGGCAAGCAAACCGCCACCAGGAAGGATAAAAGAGCGGAGCGGAGGAAGCCCGGGAAGCACTTCATCCATCTCGGCCTCAAGCCCGGCGATCTCAGGGTCGCCGACCAAGCGTCCTTGGTCACGAATATCCTCGGTTTTGGTTGCCATCTCCGCACCCAAGTCGAAGAGTTCGTGCTGCCGCCGTAAAAGCGCGCCAGCGAGCGAAATTCTCGACTCACGGGTGCCTTCGTCGCGGTCCGCCAAGAGCTCGCGCGCCAGGCCCAAGATGGCGTTCAACTCGTCCAGCGATCCAAAGGCTTCGACTCGGGCCGAATTCTTGCCCACTTTCTGACCACCGGCCAGCGAAGTTGTTCCGTCGTCGCCTATGCGCGTGTACACACGGTTGATGATCACACCCATGACCGGTGTCGCCCCTACAGGTTCAGGAGCGTTTCGGCCAAGCGCTCATAGAGCACCACCGAGTCTAAAAGCTCCTGCTTTGCGATCTTCTCTCCCGAGGTGTGGGCGTCGTGAATGGACCCTGGCCCCACCAACAACGGCGTCCCCAGATGCGAGAGGTGGGGCACGTCGGAGCCGAAGCGGACAAGGATGCCCGATTGGTCCTGGGGCACAAAGATTTCTTGGGGCTCGCTTTGAGAGACGACTTCAATGTTGACGCGCGGGCCCAAGATCCGCTCAATCTCATGGAGCACCGTTTTTCTATCGGTTCCCAGCCGAACCATCAGTGCGGCCGTCGCCAAAGGCGCCAACACGTTGGGTGCAAGCCCAGCCTGCAAGAGCCCAATATTCACCGTTGTCGGCCCAAATTTTTCTTCGAAGGGAAGCTTGGCCTTCAGCAGAGGCGCCAAAGCTTCGAGCAAGGCATGGGCCGCCGAATCGCCTTTTTCCGGGTACGCGCTGTGAGCCGCCTGACCTTCAACGCTCAGCTTCAAGGACAAGACGCCCTTGGCCCCGGCGGCAAACCGAGAATCGGTGGGCTCTCCATCCACGATCCACCGAACCTTCGGAAGGATCTGATCGACGTGTTTGGCACCGAGTGAGTCCGTCTCTTCCCCGACAACCCCCAAGAGCGCAACGCGACGCTCCCCCTTTTGGCGTAGGGCTTCGGCCGCCACCCACTGGGCGGCAAAAATGCCTTTGGCATCGCATGTGCCCCGCCCGTACAGATAGGTGTCGTCTTCCGAAATGGGGATGAAAGGGGGGACGGTATCGATATGGGTGGTGAGGACCACCTCGGGGGCCCGATGTTCATCGGGGAGCGCGAGGACATTGAGTCTCGGCTTTTTTGCCTCCACCCCCTCAGCAGGCGGGATGGTCTGGCGCACAACCCGCCACCCCTGGGCCTCGAGTCGATCGGCGATGTAAACCCCGACCTCGCCCTCTAAGCCACTGATCGAGGGTATCTGGACCAGGTCACGGGTCAGCTGGAGCACGTCCATAGGCGAAGGGCTACCGCGCCCCCGCACCGAGAGGCAATCCACATTCCTCAGCTCACGCTGGTCAAGCGATCACGAGCCTTCTTAGACTTGACCCGGAAGGACAGACCCGCGATTTCGGACCATTCGTAGCGACCTGAACGGGCGTGCACACTCCCGTGGAGAATCCGGCGACCACAACTCGGGCAGAAAAAATGCTCTGCCACCACCATCGTCGTCCCCGATAGGGTTGTCTCTCCCGCTTCAACGTCATCGAGGTGTTTCACGAGGTCACGATAGCGGCCCTCGGTGACGAAAGTCGTCATGCGATGCAGAACGTTTTCCACAACCCCAACGTCGTCGGTCAAAACAAGTTCCTGCCGGCGGTGCTGGCGGTGGTACCGATCGCACGGCCGACAATAGCCGAGCCGGCTTTTCCCGATCCCGAGACACACGACGGTGCCTACGAAGCAGCCCACAAGATCGGAGATGAACGATAGCCTCATACCCATGGGGCTGCCCCCTAAGGCCGGATCGAGCGCGCCGCCAAACTGCATCTCAAGGAAACCCGCGAAGCTCATCAACGCGGGCAACGGATATCGCCCATCGGCCATCCCAGGGGCTCCCTGAATGGGCACCACCATCGAGCTGTATAGACCATAGTCCGTGGCCAGGTAGCCCGCGACCCCGGACACCCCGAGAAAAAGAAGCATAGGCATGGACAGGCGGGCGTCCAAAGCCCGAACGATCTGAAGCTGAACCAGCCCGAAACCTTGGCCGAGTAAGAAGCCGCTGATGGGCAACACCAACCAAAGATTCCAGTGAAGGTGCCCATTGACCAGCGGGACCAAACCCAGTCCAAATCCCAAGAGGACGGTCAGCAAACTGGGGATGGCAAGATCCGCCCACGCCGCTTTTGACAAGCCACTGATCCCTTTTTTTGCCCAAGCCCACATCGCCTATCTCCGCGATTGGGCGACGCACTCAGACGACCCAAGCCCATGGCCAGGCCTCCAGATGTGCTCACGCCCTGCGATTAGGGTGAAACACCCTAGCGGGTCCATTTCTTCCCCGCATTTGTCATGGGGTTCAATTTTACCCCCATGGGCCCGCTCCAGACGTGACTGGAGTCACCAAAAAGGTTTCGTTTTCAGCCATTTATGGAGAAAATATGAGGGAGAGGCTCGTTCGGCCCCCGAAGTGCCCCCGGATCGTCGCCCCAAAAAAACGGCCCCGCTGTCTCTCAGACCAAGAAACCGCACAGCCAACGACTGAGCTTGGAAGTTCGGGGCGACGTCCCCTTGACCCGCGCCGGGGAGCCCGGGATGGTCCCCCCGGCCATGAGGCGGACAACCGATCGAGCCGGCAGCCCAGGGTACCCGAGGTGTCTGGCGGACGGACCCAAACCGGCACGCCTCGCTTTTGGGGGCATGCTGTTGATATGGGCTGGGGCCTGCACCCTCGACTTTGATCGCCCCGGCGCGCTTGTACACCCCGAACTCCGCGCAGCCATCGACCAAAAGGAGCGTCACTGGCACGCCCATCAAGAGGACACGAAGGCCTTGGTGGACCTTGCGGGCTTGTACCTGGAGGCGGGGCAGCTCTTCAAGGCCGTCACCTCGTTCTCCCGAGCGCGCAAAAAAGCGCCCGACAATACACGCATTGCGGCCGGACTCGCCGAGGGCTACCTCGAACTCGGATACGTACGCGCCTCCGTCGAAGAGCTCCGAGGGTGTTTTCGCGTGAATCGAGAAGAGCCCGATTGCCTGTGGGTGTTTGGTTCCCTGCTCGAGCGTGACGGCAGCACCGAGGCCATTCGCCAAGCGCGTCTGGCCTGGAACCGGCTTTTGGCGGTTGCGCCCGGGCACCCTCGGGCCGCTTACATTCGAAGCGCCATCGCGCAAATCGATGCCAAACTTGGGCCAGCGCGCCCTACCGACGCGCAACCCAGCACCCAGCCAGGCCCCTCGGCCCCACCCGAGGCGCCCATTCCGAAGCATCCCGTACCCAAAACCGAAGGCCAAGACGTCGGCGCGTTGAATGCCTTCGGTCAGGCGATTCAACGCGCCTTTTTGGCCATGCAAAAAAGAGACCCGGGCGCGGCAGAGACCGCGTACAAAGAAGCGCTTCAGCTCAGTCCTGACGATCCGTCGGCCATGGCCGGACTCTCGGAGGCCCTGTTTGCCCAAAGAAAACAGCAAGAAGCCCAAAAAATCATTGAGGACGCCTACAAAAAACACAAACAATCGCCGCAAGTCCTGTTTGCCTACGGCCTTATCCTGTCGGCCTCGAGCCAGGGGCGCGAAAAAGCCCTCGGGGCCTGGAAGACCTTACTGAACGCCCATCCGGAGTACGCACAACAACTTCGCCTCAAAGCGCGCATCCAAGCGCTCCAAACCCCGGGCAGCCCGCCTGCAGGCGAACCCAAGAACCCGTAAATGATGCCTCGGCTGACCGGCATTGGCCCCATCCGCTTGCGTGGGCCAGCACCGTAACGGGTGCGCCGGTCACCGCAGGAAACGGGGTCAAATCACCTAGGGGAAACCGAAAGCTGCCCGTACTGGGGTTTGGTTTTCTCGGAGTCGGCGTCAGGAACACTGGGGCCATCGAGAGAAAGCGCCACCGGACGAATCGAATCACGAAACCGCGCAACCTCATCTTCCGGAACGGGGGGCCGAGGCGGAGAAACAACCCCTTTGGGGTTGATATGTCGGCCCCTTTTCAGGACCTCGAAGTGCAAATGAGGTCCGGTCGCCAGACCGGTCTGCCCCACATACCCAACCACTTGCTTTTGGGTGACCCGCACCCCGCGCCGAAGCCCCCGGGCAAATCGTGACAGGTGCGCGTAACGGGTCTCAAACGCATTTTTGTGACGAATGATCACCATCTTGCCGTAGTTACCCCGCCTCCCCACAAAACGGACCACGCCGTCGGCCACCGTCCATACAGACGTGCCCTGAGGGGCCCCGTAGTCAACCCCTCGGTGGGCGCGTACGTACTTGAGCACCGGGTGACGGCGCAGGCCGTACCGACTGGTGACGCTGGCAAACTTGATGGGAGACTTGAGGAACGCCCGTTCGACGGCGGTGCCGTCCTCCCGAAAGTAACTGCTCTTGCCCTTCGCGTTTTGGTAGAAAAAGGCGCGATGACGGGTCTTATCGCGCATCCCATATTCGGCACCGAGAATGCGTCCGTAGTCGACAAAATCACCGTCGACGTAGTGCTTCTCAACCAGAATGCGAAACGTATCGCCGGTTTGGGTCTCGGTAAAAAAATCGACATCCCAAGCAAGGATGTCGACCATGGTGAGCGCAAGCCACGGCTTCTCCGCCACCGCTTGCATGGCTTGTGATAAGGAATGCTCCACGGTGCCGGTCACCAGCGTCGCTTTGGTGTCCACAACCACCGGTTCCTTGAGACCCAAAAAAGAGCCATCCTGATCCCGGTGGGCCGAAAAAACCGTCCGCGGCCCCACGGTGTAGCGAAACCGCTGAAGCTCCCCCAATGCCCCTCGCTCGATCTCGAACCAGTGGCCCCGCTTCGCGACCCGAAAATCAAACAAACCGTGAAGCGCCCGCACCACGGCGTCGGTCTCCTGCCCCGAAACCCCGAGACGACCCAGGGCGGTGCTGAGCGCGTCCCCAGAACGAATCTCGCCCACATGATACTCGCTCACCGGGCGTGGCTCAGGTCCGATGGCATCGCCATAGTCCGCGACCGACACCTCGGGTTGAAGCGCTTCTTCCAGACCCTCAGAAACCTGCGCGCCGTGGCACGCCACGGTTCCACACCAGAACCACAAACCAAAGCGCAAAACCCTGCAACTATTCACAGCGGCACGCCTCCGCCTGGCGAAGCCCCGCGCCCACGGTCTTTTTGCGGGCGCGGGTGCAGCGCGCTTCGGTCCGATACGGCCCAGCGCGGCGACGAGGACTCGCCACGGGGCCGACTCGGTTGATCTCCTGCGTCAATCGATACCAATAGCCAAAACAACCGTTCGGTCGGACGCCGCTCCGAAACGCCGACTGGAGCCCAAAGACCCTCCGCGCTCGCGCAAACCCATCGGCACCAGACACACAATCGCGATAGCCCTTACGGACCGCGGGATTCCTCTGATTGAATGACGGATGGGACCGGGTGGCCACGCTGGCCAATGCCCTAAGAGCGTTTTCCATGGAGTCCGGGGGCGTCCCCGTCCGACCGAGGGCGCACCCTGCAAGGTAGTCCGCACGAAGCTCCTCGTTCCAGGACGATTCGAACCGGTGGCGAAGAGATAAGGCGGCGGTCAGGTGGTGCCCTACCTCATGGGCCAACACCCCAAAGGAAGCCCCCGGCCCGAAGCTCACGTTCAAGGCGTCAAGAAACTGAGCTGAATACACGATCTTGGCGTGGGTCTGAGCCCCGTCCCGAATGCCGGAAACCCAGGTGGCTGCATTGTTTCCGATGGTGGCATTTTTGACGATGCGGCCGGTGCCGCACCGATCGCCTGGACACAGGGCTTCATACGCAATCTGCACTTCAGCAATCGCCCGCGCGCTCGGATCTTCATCCCGACCAGGTTCGTAAGGTCCCACAACCCGCCCCCGGCAAAGGGGCGGCGGAAGGCCGACGGAAAGGCCCCCGAGCAACACACCGAAGCTCAAAAGCGACAGGCCCACGCCCTTTTAGGTACCTTCTCGCTCCAGCGTCGTCAAACACCGTTCACTAAGCCACCAAACTTTGGATCGCGTCCCCCCCCGAGGGCGCCAAGGTGAACGTGGATCACCGCGCCGGGCGGTGTAGGCATGGTATGCTCGGGCCATGCCGACGAAATCCGATGGGCCCACCGGTGACCGCGACCGACGAAAACGCCAGGACCGGCCCCATCGCGCCCTCTCGGCCTTCGGCGTATCTTTGGCGCTCGGTGTCGGTGCCACGCCCTGGGCTTCGGCTCAGGCCCAGAGTCCTCTCGAGGCCCTCCTCAATCAGAAAAAGGAGGCCCCGTATCTGGACTCCGAAGGCCGCTTCAAGATGACCCTGCCCCAGGGCTGGCGGGCCGAGCCCCGGCCCGACACCCACCACGTGGTGGACTTTTGGAAGCGGCAAAGAAATGGGATGGCCATCGCGCACCTGACCGTGGAAATGCGCACCCTCCCACCCAAAGTCAGCCCCGGACACCTCGCCCTTCAGGCCATCGAGGAGGCCAAAAAAGGAGCCTTCGGATTCCGGATGCTCGGCCGAGACCAGATCAAGGTCTCAGGTCGGCCGGCCAAGAGAACCCACTTCACATACCGGGAGCGCAATCACGTCGGCCTCACCAACCGAGTGATTCAAGTGGTGTTCATTGTGGACGAGCGAGGTTACGTCCTGACCATGGAAGCGGCAGAGAATGCCCGCCAGGTCCTGGTTCAGGACCTGGATGCGATGCTCAAGACCTTCACGGCGAGTAAGCCGGAGCAAAAACTCAAGCCCCCAAAGAAGAAGAAACCCAAGGGCCTTATCAACCCCAACCGCATCCCCTACTGAGTTGGGGACCGACGGCCTGAGGAGCACCGGGACACGATAGGGCGCGCCAAGGGCTTTCGGTCTCGGACCGCGGTCCGAGACCGTCCAGTTTCCACTGAATGGAGAGAGAAAAGGCTGGTTTTACAGCGACCAGCGAACTTTGACGGCGCTCTTGGCGCTCTTGGAGCACTCGACCAACTCAGGGTGCGGAGGCGGAAAGAGGGCATCCTCTTGGAACCGATCGCCGCCGGGCGATGCCCCGCCGAGGGCCAGCAAGAACGCGTCCTGGCCGCCCCGCCGGGCGGGGACCGTGAGCCGCGTGCGCGGGCAGGCACCGTTGATCTCGATGACCCGGCCGTCACGGCTCTTCACCTCGATGCGGTCCGCACGAGGCTCAAGAATCGAAGCGCGCTCGCTTTTCGCGGTGAAGGAGAAGGACTGCTTCCCCTTCACGTAACCGCTGACCGCCGTTTGATCGCGGGGAAGCGCGATGAACGCACGGCCGACAACTTCGACATCGACTCCGTCCTTGCCCGGAGGCGACGCCCGCAGTTCGACGGTGTCCGTCCCGGACAGAAAACGAAAGACGAGGGTATCGCCGTCATTTTTGACCTCGAGACGATGCTCCTCCCAGAACTTGGTGGGCATCAGGAAGGGGGCTTCCTTGTCGGCCCCCAATACGCTCCCGGACGCACCCGCGGCGCTGGTCGCGAAGCCGAGGCCGGGAAGCACCTGGCCCCCGCCTTTCTTCGCGCTGGCAGCTTTGCCGGCGGCAAAGGCCCAGACGTCGGTGCCCTTGGCCCGAAAAGCAAGACTGTCGCCTTTTTGCTCAAGGCTCCAGGTTCCGGATTCTGTAACCTGAACAACGGTCCCGGTGGGTGATCCCCCGGCGGCAGTGTTGTTCCCTGTTGACCCGTTACCCGGGGTAGCCTTCGTGCCGCACGCAAGGCCTAATAGGAGGAAGGGGGTGGTCAGCATCGACGAACGCTGGGCCTGAAAAAAACGCATGGTATCCCTCTCGTCCGCTCAGCACCGAAGGCCAAAGTTCGAGTGATCTCTTGCTCCAGTGACTGGCTGCATATGATCCCCCTCGACCCTTCCAACCCCATGCTGACGAACATGGTTCTGCTCGAGACACACGGCAGGCTAACTTGCCTTCGCCATGTCCCTCGGCGAGCAGGCATCCGACATGATCGCACATGGCCTTGTCAACGCATTTTTGCGAAAGATGCCCCGATCTTCCATCTTTCGTCGAGAACCCCAAAACTGCGACAAACCCCTTGTTTTTTAGGCTCGATCGCCGCGAAACGGTGGCCGTGAGGGCGCGACCTGTCAAAAGCGCACGATTCCGGGGCCGTCCCGACGCCTCAAGCTTGAGCGCAATCGGAGCTGCACACCTCCAATGGGCACGGGTTCGCCTCCGAACCGGCCCCGTATCGAACCTCAATCGGATGCTCCACCGACCTCTTTGGGCCAGCCCCTTTTGGCGATACAGGAGTAAACCCTGACACAGATCGGCTCGCCCCCAATTGACAAGGAACGACACAGTCGGTTCGCATTCGCCCGCTTATCGAGAGCGCCCGCTTGCGGGGCCCGACAAAAAGAAAACAAGACCAAAAGTCTGCGGATTTCATTGGATCAAGGGGGGGAGATCTGGTGCTGCTCGTAAAAACTTAGATGCGCTCGCGTGTTCCGGCCAGACGGTTTTTTGGCCTTTAGAACGGAAGCTATGTCAAGCGCATCTGCTTATGCGGCAACGTGGGGGCGTACCGCACCCAGGCACATGTCGGTGACGAGATCTTCGTTCCTTTAGGCTTCCCGTTTTTTCACCGGGCACCGCCATACAACAACAACCCAGACCTTGCTGGTCTTTATCCCCCTTCTTTTTGGTGACCGAACTCGTTCGCTTGCCCTCGAGAGGAGCTCTTCTTATGCGATCTTGTCGCAATCGATTTCTTGTCCCGTGCCTGCTGTCCCTATCCATGGCTGCCATCGGCGGTCCTCCCGCAAGGGCCCAAGATGGGCGCATCTCCTTGTCGCCGGGATGGAACCTCAAGTCTTTTTCCCCAGATTCCGAGGGCGCCATCCGGGACACCCTCATCGCGCACGGCATCGAAGTTTGGCCGGCGTCGTCTCTTGAGGCCCCAGCGAGCCCAGCTGTCCCATCCAGTCACCCCATCCTCGGGCCCCAAGCCAGCTATTGGCTCCGGTCCAGCAAGGCGCTCACCCTAACCCTTCCGCCCCAAAGGGCGTCCGAACAAAACGAACCGATCGGCGAGGCACGCGTGGAGTCTCAAGATGTGGGGGCCATGGACCGCGCAGGATGGCACTTGGTCACCCAAACCGCGGGCAACGTCGACCCCGGCGTCGACCGGGTCATCCGATGGGACGCCCCCCTGCAGTCGTACGTAGCCGTGCCGCTCGGTCCTCCGCTGGACCCGAGCGAAACCTACTGGGTACACGTGCAAGCCCCCGCACCTCGGCTGGCCTCAGTCGAGGGCGAACCTTCAGGCCGGCCGCGGTTTTGGCTCTTTCAGCCGCGCGGAGCACGAAGCTACACCCCCGCGCGCACTTTCGACGTCCGCGGCGAGATTCAAAGCGCGTCGCCGGTTGAAGTTTATGTCAATGGCATCGAGATGGAGACCGAGGGCGCGCGTTTCGCGTGGACCATCGACCTCGAGCCCGGCGAAAACCTCGTGGATCTCGTCGCTACGAGTGCCACGGACACCCAGCAAGAAACTCGGGTGATCGTGCGCGATACCGAGGCCCCCAAGCTCTCGTTGGACCTCAGCCTCGCGGATGAGGATACGCTTCGGGTCCGGGCCGAGGTGGTCGAAGACCACCTGTGGACATTCGAGCTCAACGGCGAACCCCTCCCTCCCGTCCCCATCTGGACCGAGGACTACGCCACTTCAGACCTGCCCATGGGAGAGTCCACCATGGTGCTCGTCGCCCAAGACAAGGCGGGCCACCGAAGCACCATCCAAAACGCAGTTCTCCGAGACAAGCACGGCGTGGTTGTGCTGCCCAACAATCAGGCAGAAGACGACGCCCACGTTGGCGGGCCACCCGCCAAAACCTCGGGCGGGCGGGCGCCCATCCTATCGGTCCACACGCCGCAAGGACCCTCGGTGGTGGCCCAAAGCGGTCGGTTTATCGTGAGCGGACACGCCGACGACACCGATCTTGCGAGCGTCGCGCTCAATGGGGTCGTGATCCCACACACCGAAGGCCGGTTTCAACACCCCATTCGCGTGAACGCGGACGAAACGACGGTCGAGATCGTCGCCCGAGATCAACTGGGCCAAAAAACGCGAACGGAGGTTCACATCACGCGCGATGATGTTCCCCCCGCAATTGTGTTTTCGGGTGCGGAAATAAGGACGGTCTACACCCAAACCGCAGTCATCCAGGGGGTTCTTTCGGAAAAACATCCACACCACCTGATGGTCCATCGAGAGTCCGGGACCGCAGACACGGTGACCACCTCCAACGGTTTTTTTGCGCTCCCGGTCACCCTCGATAAGGGCCTCAATGGGTTTTTGTTTCGCGCCACAGACCAAGCGGGGCACACCACCGAACGAAGGGTAGAGCTTCTTTTTGCCGAAAATCTGAGCGAAAGCGCGGAGCCCACCGCCCCGAGCCCGGTGTCGCTGACCCCGCTGGGCGAGCGCGTCCGCCTTCAGTGGCCAAAACCGCCGCTGTTTGCCAACGGCCAGAGGGTGCCAGAGGGCCTCGCGTTCACGTACCACATTTACCGGAACGACACCCTCGTCGCGCAAACCCATGCCGAAGAGACCTATGAAGAAGAGGCGCCGAAAAACGGCGCATCAGTCCGCTACGCCGTCACCACGGTGTTCGAAAACGCGCACGGTGAGATCTGGGAGTCCCCCCCCTCCAAGGCCGTCACCGTCGACCCGACGGCGTCTCCCCAAGCTCCGTTTTCCGTAGGGGCCGCAGCCGCTCTGCAGCCGGCGGACCTGGCGGCAAACGCCGCCCACGACATCGACCTCGCCAGGGCCGACAACGCGGCCGGGAACCAATACCGGGCAGAGACCCTTCGTCGTACACTCCTCCGGAGCGAGGAGGGCGCGCTCGGCCCCGGCGGGCTCTACTATCAAGTCGAGTACCTGGCCCCCGGTTCCGGCGACAGCCCGAGCACCGCCGAGTCACCTTCTCCTGATGAACGCGACGCCCATTACCTGGCCCGTTTCGAACGGGTGTGGGCGTACACCCAGGGCATTGCGTTGGCCCAGCTCGCTCGAAAACCGGGCGTGGACCACCAAAAAGAGGCACAGGGGATGGCGCGTTACCTGTGCCAGCATGCGGTGCGCGACCAGGCTCGCCAGGTCATCTTGGGTTGGCCATTCTCTTGGAACACACTCGAAGACAACTGGGAGGACGCAAGGTTGGTCACCGGCGCGAGTGCGTGGGCCATTCAGGGGTTGGGCGTATTCATCCGTTCCAACGCCTATCGGCACGCCCCCGAAGACCTCAAGAACGAAGTCCGCACATGTTACGAAGATGCCCTCGTTGGCCTCCAAGACCACCGAAGGAGCGTGGCCCTCGAGGACGGGCGTCCGGCCGACGTCGTGACCGCTGGCTGGACCACCCAGGGCCTCCAATTCGCATCCACACCTTGGAAACTCACCACCGAAGACGGTCGTCACATCACCAACGACCCAAACGAACGGTGGGCCTACTACAGTGTCCTCGATGCCATCGGATACCGCTCCTTTGCCCCTACCCACATCCGGGTGTGCAGCGCTTCAAACAACGGAACCTGCACCCACCACGACCCTAAAAACCCTGCGTGGAAGACCTACGCCTTGGACGAAGGACAAGAGGCGGAATGGCGGGCCATCAAAAAACGCGTCCAAGCCGAAAACGTGGTGACGGAGCACAACCTCGATGTTCTGAGCGTTCTCAACCATGCCCTCGTGAACTTTGATGGCCTGGCCCTCACGCGCGTGAAGCGAGACACTCTCGAACAGTGGCGCGACGCACTTCGAGATGGCATTTTCTACGGACTTTGGGACGCTGAGGGCTGGAAAGCTGAATTCCGGGACGCGCTGGCCACAATGCGGGCAGCCGACGCGCCCTCCCGAGAGACCGAGGCGCAACAGCAACAACGGCTGGCCCAAGAGCAAGGCTTGGTCCGGGCGCTTGAATCCGAGGATCTCGGTCGGGTGATCACGGGCGGCACCCTCGAAGAAGTGTCGCCAGGCACGTACCGCTTGCATCAGAGCTCACACAGCGCCATCGACAACTGTAGTTGGCTTTCCTTATCGGTGAACTACGAGGTCCTGGCCGAAACCACGGGCGGGCCTTCGTCGCCGTACACCCAGCGATTGGCGCAGTGTCTCGAGTACACCTCACTGGCATTTATCAAAGACTTGCGTTTCGATGGTTCGGCCTGCGCGCCGGAGCGTGGCCATTGCCCGCCTGAGAAAACCTATCGCGGGACCCACTACTTTCAGAACGCGTTTCGCGATCCGTACATCGAGCCCAGTCAACTCCAGAGTTCGTCGTACCACCTGGAGGCCACGATGGGCCTCATCCAGGGGCTGAACACCTTCGCCCGGGCCCAGCCCGATCACCCGCGGGCCTCAGCGTTCCAACGCGAAGCACGGGACTTGTGGGCCGGGGCCCAGGCCTTCGTGCAGGACCACGGCTTTGTATACTCCAGTCGCCGCATCCAGGACCTCTCGGCAAGGCTGCCGTCAAGCACGTCGGTGGTGTGGTTCATCGATGTCTTCGAGCACATAAACGCCCCTGAAGAAGACCTCGACCGGCCCCTCAAACCCTACGCCCGCGATCCAAAGACCTCGGCCCTGGCTCAAGATCTCAACGCGCGTTATCAGGCATTGTCGAACGGCGTCGGCGATGGGCCGGTGGCGTGGGTTGCCTCTGAAGAAGCAGAGGGCCCCGAAGGAGGTCCGCGCACTTTGCTCGAAGACCAAGCCCTTGCGCTTTTGGTGGCCACCAACCGCCGGGACCATGCTCGGGCAGAAGCGTGGGCCCAAGGGCTCCTCTCCATGCGAACCGAGGGGGACCCCGAAGACCTCGAGGGACACCTCTTCCCATCAAGCTTCCAGCCCGGGACCGAAGCGTCCTCTGATCCCGGAGGCATCGAAACCCAAATGCTGGGCCACTACGCGCTGATCTGGTTCCTTCGCCAGTACCCAGACACCGTGCACAGAGGCGCAATTGAGAACACTGTTTCTTTGGGCCTTTCGTCGCTGATCGATCTTCATGGCCAAGATCTGCCAAGCTTGGGCGGGTTTGGGTTCAACCAGCCGCCTACGGCGTCCATCTCGCAGATCCGCAACAACGTCGCCGCGTTTTTTGCCCTGGACCTCGCTGCCCTCGTGCTGAGTGAGGCGCCTCGGAGCCCATCTTGGCTGGATCGCGCCCTTGGGCTTGCGCTCTCACTCGACACCCAGTGCGCCTTGGACCGGCCAAGCTCGGCCGCCCTCGGCGAGCCGGGCCTGACCGACCTTGGAGCCTGTGTGCTGTATGCCGCGGCCACCGGACGCGGGCCCGAGGCCCTCGCACTGCTTGAAATCGCCCGGTACCAAGACCCAGAAACGGCATGGCCCGGACCCTTGCCCGGGACAGACCCGGCATCCGGCACGCCCTCCCCCTCAACTTGGCTGACCGCACCCTGGTTTCTGGCCGCACGCGCGGTCGCGGCAATCGATCCCCGGCAAGCGGAACTGGGCCTCGTCGGGTTGGTATCCGGGGAAAGAGGCCATACCACCCAAGCGCTCGGCGAAATGCTGGGAGCGCATCCTCGTGGTGTGCTCGGCGTTCAAGGCGCGCCCCTCCTGGAGCAAACACCGGCAGAGACCGAACGCGCACCGTTTCCGCCTGAGCACGCCACGTTTGCCCGAAATGAACTGGCGCGGCGAAGCTTGGATACCTTCTTGGCACTGCTTTCCTCAAAAGTAAGCCCCGATCGCTTCGATGCATTGGTTCTTGAACTGATTCGCCTCCAAAAAGCCCATGACCTCATCTTCAAGACACAAGCCCCGCTCGTCGGTTCGGACGAAGTGCGCGCGCTCCAGCACCAGCTCGGTCACGCGTTGTGCGGTGGGCAGCTGCTTCTTCATCAGGGATCCATTTCTCTTGAGGACAGCCTCGGCTTCGACTGCAACACCGCTGAGCGGATGGCCAAGGAACTCTTCGCAGCCCGCGGCAACGTCGCGGGGTTCAGCGCCACCCGCGCATCGCTGGATCCGTCTGCGGTTTGGGCGCTTGTTGAACATCTGGCCGAGCCGTCGTCCTACCACCATGCAGGCTTTGGCGGTCCTGGGGTGGAGTCGGCGCAAGCCAACCAAAGCATCACCCCTTGGGCGCTCTCCGAAGACGCTTCGGTCGTCGACCTTCAAGAAGCGCTCCAAAAACGGAGGACAGACGCGGCCCGGCAGTTGGCCCAGGTTCTGGTGGATGAAGCCAAGGGTGCGCCAACCGAAATTCATGTTGACCTCGGCAATCTCGATCCCATTCAGGTCTTCAATCCAGCGTCCTGGATCTACTGGACGGGAGGCGCGTTGGAGCTCCGTGAGGCGCTGGCTTTCGAGCGCCGCGAACACATCACCTTTCGTATCGGTGGTCGCACCGTCCGGGCACCAGAATTTCCTCTGGCGGCAACGCCCGCAGCCCAGGCGCGGTTCTTGCGGCAACAGATCAATCGGCTTGCGGGCGGAGAGCTGTCGGTGTTCGCAGACTTGGCGGGGATCTCGGGCCCGAACCGCACCGGTTTCACGGCGAGCATGCACCGCGCTCTTCGGACCGGCGTGATGGCCGAATCGGAATTCATGGCGCTGACCCAAGGCCTGGGTCTAGACGAGACAACCCAAAGCGCCTGGCGGGCAGGCTTGGCGCCCAGCCTAACACCGCCCGAACTCCACCACGCAGTTTCTCAGGCCCAAGAAACATTCGAAAACTCCGTCGCAGAACTGACAGATGCCAGCGAAAACCTGCTTATCCAACAAGAACGAACCGGCGCTGCCCTTCAGCCCCTGCTTCGCACCTTCGGAAAATCGACCTCGAGGTTGGGTACCCAGCTCCGGAACACCTTAGAGAACGTGCTCGGACTCCCGGCCGAACTTGGCGCCTTGGTGATCGTGGGAAGCACAAGCTTTGGCTACCTGGCCACGCTGGGGAGCGTCGACGTGGGGCTTGAGACCATCTTTGCCGAGCCGGAGCCTCCCCCTGCCGAGTACTGGAACCTCGTCGGATTTGTCGAAGACCGGCAAGCCACCCAGCAGCCGCTGGAGGCCCATCTGCGACCAGAAGAAGACCTGAGAGCCAACGTGCTCCTTTATGCCGCAGGCCCCTCCCTCGAGAATCCGCTGTCCAACCCTTCGATCACCTTCGATCCCGACAAGATTTACTACATCCAACTCGAGTGGCAGGGCTTTGACGATCCGCTGTTCGGAAATTTCAAGATCCTGCCGGCGAGCAACCAAAGCTTGTGGCCGGTCTACGCCCTGGATAGCGCCCGTCCACGCTCAGAAATCATGGAAGCCTTTCTAGAAAACCACGCCTTCCGGCAGGGCGCACAAGAAATAAGCCAACACCTCCCAGAGGCGTTCCGTGCCCATTGGCTCTATATCGTCGAGCTCGCCATTCTCTCGAGCTTCGACCGTTTTGCGGCGGAGACCCACGCAAAAAAGGCGGCCGCAGGTGAGGGAAACGGCACCGGACCCGGGGTGCGAACGCCGCCGCAAGACCCATACTTCACCCTGCCGAGCAACCCCCACGCCAAATCGCCTCCCGAGGGCTTCGATCCGAAGACCTTTGAGAGAACGCCGATTGTACTCGAGCCTAAGCTCCAAAAAGCCCTGTCAACGGCCCTCGAGGAGGCCGATCTGCCGCCCAAGCTCCCCAGCACGATCCTTCCATGGGTTTCAAGCTCGCTCGAGCTCCCCCGTGGGAGCTTGGACTGGCTCTTGGCCAAGTTCATGCCCTTGGACCCTCAGCTGGCCGACGCTTTTGACCGATACGTCAAGACTGAACTCTATCCCGAAATCGCGTCATGGCTTCAGCAGCACGGCCTACACGCGGAAGAATTCGTCGCCCAAGTCGTCGAAGAGTTTGCGGTGCCCGGAGGCGGTCAACGCATCGTCTTGGAGTATCTCTTACAAGTGGATGTGGGCCGAACCGATTTTCTCAACGTCCACTGGAAAGCGGCTACGCAGGACATTCAGCCACCGTTGTATTGGGACGAGGCCCTTGGCGGTTACCACTTCCGCGGAGGATTCGACCACAGTCGCGTGGCGAGCTTTCAGGCTCTGTCCAGCGAGCAAAAAGCAGACTTCGAACGAACCGCTCCCGAATCGACCAAACAACTTCTGCGGGATTCCGGAGAACGGCTGGCGGCACAGCGGGCACAACAGTTCGAACCGAACCAACCGAAGACACCAAGCGATCACCGCACCGGCCGCATCAAGGAAAACACAACGTCCGTTCTTCTCGACGAAAAGGACATCATTCCGCTGCCGATCGTTGGGCAGCGCTCGTTCTTCGAAGAAGATTTCCAGAATTGGATTCGCACGCATTTAGACGCCGATCACAACGTCCAAAAGACGGACGGGCGTTACGTGGTGAAGGCGCGCCCGTTGGAACGCCCGCTGGCGCTCCGCTTTCCACCCTACGCATACTCCACCGAACAGGAAGTCACGATTTCTTTTGCCGACGACAAGCAGCTGGTCATCGAATATCGCCGACAGGGCGACAAGACCACCGAGCCCACGAGCCAACGGCAGGCCGCCGAAGCAAAACTCGATCTTATTTTGAAGGAAGGCATCCGGGTCCACAAAGGCGCCATCGTGTACAATGACACCGGCGTAGACTTATCGGACATTGAAGTCCTGGACATGCCCGAGGATACCGACCCGTTGGTGCAGCAAGTTCATCGGAGTCGAGTCATCGACGGCCTGAAAAAAGCACTCGAATCCAAGGTCGTTCTTGAAAGCAATCCGATCGCCATTTCGGAGGCCTCCAGCGACAAAATCCATCATATCCTCTTCAGAACCAGGCATGGCGGTCACGTGCTTGCAGCCTACAATCTTCGCTCTTCACCCGCGAACGACTGGTGGCTCAAACAACACGCATTGCCGTTTTTGCGAGACCGCACACCAAACGCCGGGTTCGAGCCTGAGGTGGGACATTTGGTCACCAACCGCGCCAACCTCAACATGGACGCCCCGCTCCTCTTCCCCAACAAAGACGGCGAAACCCCCATCGAGTGGTTTCGGTGGTTTGCCTACTGGATCGGGCTGGAGCTGGGCCAATCCATGGACATCCACAAGGTGGTTCTTTACCGGCGCCCGCACCCGTCGGTGGTCATGTTGGACCGCGTCGAAGTTTTTGGCCGCGCCGGCGAACGCGTCACCCTCTTCTACGGGCAGTACAAGCCACGGATTGTCCTGGACGAAGACCGTATCCTCCCACGGGACGTCGCCATCCCGTTTCAGCCCGTCACCGAAAACGGTTCGACTCCGGATCGGTTTTTGTTAAAGAGTCTGCATCCGTGGGTACAAAATCTGTTCCCGGGCGAGCAAAACATTTCGCCGAGATGGCAGGGCGACCGGTTACGCGGACTAGACATCCACCCCAGCACGGCCGCAAAAGTGTCTCTCGAATGGGAGTCCGAGCCTCCGACCGAATTCCTCCCACCGCCAGCGCGTTGGGCCGAGTTCCGCATGCTCGTTCACACTTCCGGTGACCGGAGTGGATTCACGCCTGAGTTGGTCGCGGACCTCATCGCCGCCATGCAACACGGCCTCAAGGCCCCGTATGACTGGGACCATATGGTCGTGAAAGTGACAGAAAGCGACGACGAGGCTCAAGAAGGAGAAGACGAAGCCAAGTCCTGGATAGAAATCGGTCCTGCGCAAGAATCTGACGGTTTTTGAAGCATGCCCGCCGCTATCGGATCCGCCTCCGGGCGGCATTCCCATCAAAAGGCTGCCCGGCCGCCTGGCAGACAGCCGACGCTTTTTTTGCGAACCGACTACGGGGTTCGAGGCCACGAATCTCACCGATGAGGGGCCGCGCGGACCGACACCGCTGAGTTTCGATCATGCGCTGCACACGGCGCGACAACACCGCCACCAGGTTGTGGCGCAGTTCCGCGTCCTTTGGAAACCAGCTTCGGCCCAGACGAAGAACTTCGGCGGCGCCATCGAAGTCATCGTGTTTAAACCGCCACGTGCCGACCGATTTGATGATCTGCTTGCGATCCGCCGCCAGGTCCGCTGGGCTCAAAAGACCCGTCTCGGCCGCCCGCGTCAGCCATGCCAGGCCGCCTTGGAGTTGGCCGGCGCTGGCAGCCTTGGCTGCCAAGTGCCGAAGAACCATGACTCGGTTGCTTTTGAGCGCAGCCAAGAGGCGCTGCTCGCTGGGGTCGATAGGCTGAGCCAGCGCCGCATCAAAGGCCTCAAGGGCAGCACGGTAGTCCTTTCGCGTAAGGTGGACCCGCGCAATCTCTGAGAATGCAAAGGCGGTCAGTCCGGCAACATCGGCCACGCCGAGCCCGGCCTGGGCCGAGTCTTCTACGACGGCCATCACGGCTTCCGGACCCGCCTGAGTGGCCATCGACGCGATAAACCGCTCGGAGGCGGCCCGAAGATTCTGGCGCACCACCTTGCGAATGGCGGGCAACTGAGATTCGAGCCGAGCGGCGCGCAGCAAAGTCCGATGGGCACGCGAATAGCGCGCAGCCACACCAGAGCGAATATCGTCGACACCGAGTTGCGCCAAGAGCGCCGCGCGTTGGTCCCGCAACACCTGGAGCATGCCGCGTTGGACGAGCAGCTGTTCTGCAGCCTGAAACAAGCGCTCCGCCGCCTGGTTTTTTTTGGCCTCCTCCGCGAGTGTCGCCCGATTGACGTAGATCAGCCCGATAAGCACATCGGTCGCGACCCAAGTCCCAGCCTCCGGTACCAGGACTCGGTCCGCCGAATCCGACCCGCCGGCAATCCGGCGAAGCATTCTTTTCGCTTCCTGGGGGTCGGGATCAAAGCCTTCGGGCGACGTGGTCTCGACCACGATCCGAGTCGATGCCACCGTATCAAGGAGCGCACTGCGGGCGTGTGTGGGCCGGAGTTCCGCCCGCGTCACAAGCCCAAGCCGCTCGGCGATGAGATTGTACAAGACCGAAGCCGAAACACAATTGTAACGCTGATCAAAAAGAACATCCCGCAGGGTTGTCGCACGAACGTCATACGTGCGGAGCGCACCCTCGGGACCATGAAGCATACGCAGAAGGCGTTCGCCCTTCGTCCGCACATCGCGAAGAGGACCGACTGCCCGGCGAAGTCTGTTGGTCAGGCGATCGAGACGGGCGCGCGCTTCATTCATTTCTTTTGCCTGATTGAATCCACTTGCGCGGAGGGCCGTCTCAGACCAGTCCCGAGCGGGTGCAAAAGACGGGCGTGGGGCCGCCGCGCAAGCGAATCCAAGCGCCGCCGCCCAGACGCAAATGAAGACCCGCCATGACACCCCACCCACGCTTATCACGGCAACGGGCTGACCCCGAAACGACGCCAGCATCATGGAACAGGAGTACATCCGGGTACACAGGTTCGGCACCATCATTTTGTTTGCGATGACAAGCGCTTAGTCCACATCCTGCCTAGAACAGCGGAGCGCTTGACCCCCCAACCAGCGCCTCCCATACTCCCGGCGGTGAGAGCGCGATTCGCATGGCCCTTGTGTATCGGGGTTGGCCTCGGTTGTTCGCCACGCTCTTACACCTACCCCTGTCCCGACGATCAAGACTGCCGCGCACATGAGGCGTGCGACGACGGCTCCTGTGAAGCCGCGGGCACACTCACCGATCGCGGAGTGCTCGTGCGTTACTTCCTCGCCGAACAGGCCTCCGGCCCCGCACGCTCATCTCTTCACGACGCAGTTGATCCCGGACTGGACCTTAGACCCGTCATTGCCTCTGTATCGCCTCCCCATTATACAAATTCGGGTACGGGAACAGGCATTGTCTGGACCGCGGCCGGCTCCTCGGATCGCTATTGTGCCCCTATCCTGAATACGAAAATTTTGGACCTTTCGGGCCAGGACGAGGGCACGATTGAACTCGTCGTTGATATCAAGGGCGCCGTTGCCTTGGCCACGCGGTTGTTCCACATTGGTCCCGAGCAACTCTGGGGATTTAGTGTCGGGGCCGATGAGGTGGGTCGAGTCCTGTTCAACTGGAATAGTCACGGGGGCGCCGGCGTTCGGTGGGACGCAGACCTCTTTTTCGCGGGGCGCACCGTGCTCACCATGGTGTTGGACACCAAAGCCTCGACGAGGCCACGACTTTATCGGGATGGCACTGAGCGTGACATCTCGCAGATCGACCCCGGGTTTAGCTTGAATTCCGGCGAAAATATCATGCTCGACCCCACGGGGCACATTTGCATCGGCAATCGAGAACTGGGGGACACATCACAGCGGTCCCCGGAGGGCACCATTTCATACGCAGCGCTCTACGGGGTAGCATTGACGGAGGAAGAGATTCGGACCAACACCGAACAATTGCGCGAGTGGGATGATGCCGGGCGGCCGTGACGCCTTGTTTGTCCGACGCCAGGTCGTCCTTGGGGTTCTCGTGTGGGTGCTCATGCGCCCCACCGCTGGTTGGACCGAGGCGCCCAGGGCCTTTGTAACCCTCGACTGGTCAAGGGTGAATCAAACCCAGATCTTGGCCTGCGGCCTTAGTCATCTACGCAATCTCACCCTGCAACGCATCATCGAAGAAAAGTACGCCGTATTGGAGCGCTCTTTGCCTGATGACATTGCCGTCACCCTCCGTTCCGACGGCCCCGATCTCGTCGTGAGCGCACGGTGGGGTGAATTGCACCGTCTGCGTCGCGTTGATCTTGCGGCCAGCTGTCGAGACGAATCTCTCGATCTAGAAATCATGCACGTGATCGTGGGATTGGTGAACGACATTCATGCGGCACGCGGACTGGAACTGAAGGCGAAGGCAGAATCAAAGCCAACTTTGTTGGAGGCATCACCCGATCAAATCGAATGGCGAGTCTCGGCCTCGCTGTCGATGCCCAACAGCCTTCGTGGGTCCTTGGCCTTGTGGATGGACGCGGCCTTGTCTTCAAGCTGGTGGCTAGGGGGTGGACTCGAGCTTGGTGTTTCGGGCTTTGGGCCCATCTGGATTTGGGACCCCAAAGCGGGAATACGGCTCGCGCACCGATGGAATTTGGGTGATCAAATGTACGTGGGCAGCGGCTTGGAGGTGATGGGCCTTTTGCACACCGCATTTCGTGACGGTGTTTCGAATATGCACGTTGATGCCCGACTTGCGGCTCCCCTTGTACTCGGTCTTGACGGGTGGAACTTGGGAATTGAGGTGGCACCGTTCGTCCGTTTCGTCGAAACCACACATGTGAGCGGGGACACGATTCTTCACGTTGTGAGGAATTTCGGAGTGTTGGCGCGTATCAGCTATGTGCTGCGCTGAGACAGTTTTGGAGAATTTGGGAATTGGCGCAACCTGAGCAAGGCTCAAGCATTGCTAAAGTTGAGGGGGCGGTCGACTTTGACGCAGTATACCGGCAACACAGCCAACGACTCTTTGTCCTGTGTATGCGATTTGCCAACGGCGACCGGGATTGGGCCTTGGACCGCGTGCACGACACATTTGTGAAGTTGGGGGAGCGGCGCGAACAACTATGCGACATTCCTGATCTGGGGGGGTGGCTCTACCGGGTCGCGACCAACGAATGCTTGATGCGCTTGCGTCGGATGAAAACCTGGCGTCGGCTGCTGCCGGATCTTTCGGACTCCCGTCGGACATATTCGCCTTCCCCAGAAAGCGCACACGCGGCCAAGCGTGATCTAACCCGACTCGAGATCGCACTCGATACCCTTCCGCCCAAGCAAGCTGCCGTTTTCATTCTGGTACACCTTGAGGAAAAGACCCAAGCCGAAGCAGGGCGAATTCTAGGGATCTCCAAGGCGCAGACTTCGCGCCTGCACCGAAAGGCACAAGAGACTCTAAGCGCAATAGATTGGGAGATCGAACGGTGACCCGTCGGACAGACCTTCAAGCGATGATCCGGGAGACCCGAGACCGACGCGCCGCTGAACGCCTCTCGGACCAAGAACGCGTGGAGCTTCGCGCCCGCATCGACGCGCGCCTTAAGGGCCGGGCACGCACCAGGCGGTGGACTTATGGGCTCGGCGCCGTGGCCACGATTGTTGTGCTCTTTTTCCTACGCTTTCCTCCTCCCTCACCGGCTTGGTATGCGGTCCAGGGGAACCAAGAATCATGTGTTTCGGACGATACGGCAAACCGATCGGTCACCACCCGCTGTGGTCAGACCACCATCGCGGTGGGAGCCGATCATCTCGAAACTTCGAGCGGAACGACCTTGACCCAAGAAAAGACCGGAATCCGACTCGAGCAAGGTCGTGCGCGCATTCGGGTGGCGAGCCGAAAGCCACTGATAAGGCCCTTTGTGCTTCATGTTTCGCACGGGAAGATTGAAACCCATCAACGCGTATATGTGGATGTCGTGCAGCACGTTGACGGCGGCCGGCTAAAGCTTATCGCTGGGGCAATGACCTTTCATTGGGCGCACAGCGGTGTACGTCAGCCACTGGCCGCCGGCGATCGGGTTGAGTGGCCGCCCAAAAAGATTGAGCCCACTTTGAGCCCCAAGACCCCGCTCGAAACCGGGCCCCAGCTCGAAACCGAGACCCAACGCGAGACCGAGACCTCGCCGCGAAAGCCCAAGGCCAAAAAGCCCAAAAAGCGCAGAAAAAAATCTGTCCAGGCGTCCGAATCGGCCGCGTCCGTTCGTGCGCTCAAAGAGCGCATGTTTTTGGCACGGAGTCAGGGGCAGTACGATGAGGCTCGGAGGCTACTCCAAAAGCTCGCCTCTTCACCAAAACTCTCGGCCCGTGACCGCATGCGCTTCAGTCGAGAGTTGGGCACCTTGTTGGTAAAGCGTCTGGGTCTCAAAGCAAAGGCATGTGCACATTGGGCCAAACATAAGCGGCGCTTTCCCGGCGATCCGCATTTGGACGAGGTCGAGGCGCACTTGGCGTCGTGTCCAAGAGGCACAGGCCTGCCGCCCAAATAATCCGGCCTAGCCCAAAAGCGTCAGGCGGCCATGAGCGTGACGTTTATCGGCCTCACGGTTTGGCCTCCTCTGAGAACCGCAGCCTTAGAATGATGACTCTGCGACAAATCCGCCATCGTTGCGAATGTCTTGGTCAAAACGCTTGATGACCGAATCGACAATCGCATTGGTGTCTGCAAAATGATTGTGGTTAATTCCCGTTGACTTTGATTCATTGATGCCCAGTAGGCGAGGGTTCTTCAAAACAACACGCGTTGAGTATCGCACGGAGATCCCGTTGTCTCCACTTTGAGGATTAAACAAACCGCCGTCGCTCCGGTCCGCCAGCGGCCCATGTCCGTACTTATTTCTGTAGTGTCCCACGTTCCACGCGGTAAAGTTCTCTATGACGCTTCGCCACCCCAGGGATTTAAACTTACTGGACAGCCCTCGCATATGCCGGGAGATCTCAAGGCCGGCACCGCTGGCAAAGGTTGTATTGTTCCTGAATCTCCGAATCATGACGTCTTCGCAGCGGACGAAGTCTACCCCATTCGTGAGTTCTGGCTGGGTATCCATCACACTCGCAACGGGGATTTTCGGAGTGGAACCTGATGTGCTCCCCACGCGGCTCATGGCATCGGCCGGATCGAGATCAAACTCAACAAGACCTCGATTCCAAAAGACAAACCCAAAATGACGGTGGCCGGCAGCGATGTTATCCTCTACCTCGATCAGCGGACCCTGAAACCAAAAGCCGTGCCCCCCATGGCCAAAGTCATCGTTGCGCCCGAGGTGCTCACTTCCACTCACAAATTGGCGTTTGTCGGTTTCGTGCTCTCCAGAACCTTGGGAACGGATGGCAATATTGTGTCTATAGGAGCCGATTTCATTGCCAACCTCCCCCACAAACCCAGCGCCGAGAACATTGTACGTCACGTTATCGCGGGCATGCAGGAAGCTTGAATGATTCACCATGCCCCAGCCAGGGCTGCCGTGCACGACGACACCCGTGGCGATGGCGGGCGTTTTTGTTTCATTGACGCCCGTGCGGTGAAAATGCAGGGCATAGCGACCACGCGCGTTCCCCGTCCCAGGCACCAACCTCCCTGCGCTATCCAACTCTATTTCATTGATGGCAAAAGTCTTGTCGGTACGCCCAGTCTCGACCGTCTTGAAGTACCGTATGTCAACTTTTTGAGAATGCATGAACATCACGTGCCCACGCTGGAGAACATCTATTTTATTTTCAGACTCAACCATAACGTTACGGCTCAGATTGGCAACGTAGACTTGCAGGTCGGATTCCGGAACTTTATGGTCGTACTGAAGCGCGTTGACGGTGACTTCATTGCCGTTGAGTTCGATGATCCGTCGTCGTTCATCTTGGTTCTCGTAGGGGCTGACACCTGTCAGGACAAGCTCGTCGCCGACTCTCCAGTTCACCGGCGCTTCCGAGAGCACGAGTTTGGTGGCTCCTTTCAAGGGCGTTACAGCCAGCGGTGAAAAGGCTGTCTTCTTCGCGCCGTGAGCAATCATTGTTCCGTGTGATATGAGTCCACGACTGAACATGTTTGGGTCCCAGCTCAGGTCAATGGGTCCGCGGTCAATGATCAGAAGCTTGGCGCTTCGGTTTGCCTGAACGGGCGCGCTCTCGGTTCCCATTTGTAGCGTGCCATGCACATCCACGACGAGCGTATCGACACTCAGCCGTGTATCTCGACTTGGATCGAACCGAAGCGTCCCATCCACACGCACCGTGGCCAATCGTGCCGAGTCTTCGTGGGCCACCGTAACGGTCGTATCCTCAGGGATCAACACGCGACTGTCACGACCGGGCACCATTCCTCGGGACCAGGTGTCGGCGTCGTTCCAGTCACCGCTCAGCACGGCGATGTGGGTGGCGTCCGTCCGTTCGACGAGATCAAACAGCGCCAAATGCTCACTCTGCTTGCCAAGGTTGTCTTGGTGCGGAAGCTGGTGTTCATGGGTATGTTCGTCATGGACGTCGATCTCCAGTGAGCTGGAAACGCTCTGTTGCCCACCAGAGTCCGTGACCGTCAATGAAACCCGATATTTGCCGGCAGAAAAGGCGTGGGTAGGATCCACACGATCACTCGTTGTGCCGTCTCCAAAACGCCACCGGTAGGAGAGTCTCGACCCTTCAGGATCAAACGATTTCGAGCCATCAAAGCGCACCAAAAGCGGTGCGTGTCCAGCGGTTACGTCGGCGCTCATTTGCGCGACTGGAGGCAGATCATTGCCATTGGGTGCGGACAAGACTGTGATCACAACCGAATCACTCGCGGTCGCATGGCTGTCGTCTTCCACTTCAAGGTCGAATACATGTCGACCCGCTGAGAGGGTGAGCTCTGGGCCCGCGCTGTCCGCAGGATCGGGAGAACCTGCCCACCGATAGGCCGTAATTTGGCCATCTTCGTCGAACGAAGCGCTGGCGTCGAGCTTGACTGTGGTTTGAACCTGTCCCGTGCTGAGCTGAATTTGCTGGTCAGGACCCGCGTGGGCCACCGGAGGTTGATTGGGTCCGGAAGACAGCAGCGCTCGGATTTGGTCGCCGGTCAGCGCTCCGTTGTAGATTCGAACATCCCGGATGCGGCCGCTCCACGGCCGACTCGTTGCGCTCAGCGGATTTCCACCAATCCAGGTGGGCACGTCCCTTGTGCTCGTGATGCTGCCCCGCTTGTTCATGCTTCCAACATCCGCGCCATCCAAGTACAGACGCATTGTAGCGCCATCGTATACCGCCGCAACATGAACCCACTTGTTTTGTGGGACTTCACCGGAAGAGGCGATCAGAGTACTGGTTGCACCGTCCGTCTTGAGTCGAAATCGAAGACGAGTCTGCGTGCCACTCGCGATGGTGCTCACCATCATATCGTGGTCCGAAGACCGAATGCCGGTCGCTCGTGAAATAATTCGGCAGTCTCGAGATGAGCAATTCGACAAGTCCCTCGCAAAAAAATTCGCGCTGATCGTCACGGCGGTTCTTGGTAGTTCCAAGATCCCCGCATCCACGTAGGCGCTGGCACCATCAAAGACGACACCGACATCTTCATGCCACTTGGCGCCGTTGACGAGCTGGGCCGAGTGTCCATGAGTAGTCGCATCTCGGACCGTCGTACCGGCTCCTTCGTTCATTGGCCAGTGGGCGAAAAGCGAAGCTGAAGCTTGTACCTCTGACTGTGTATTCGACCCATCGCTGTTGTTCCCTGACTGGGAACAACCAAGGCCAATTGCAACCAATAGAATGGCTGGGCTATGAGTTTTGGGAAGAGCGCAACGCATGTGGGATCTCCTAGCTTGTCGGATCGCCGCTCCCGCTATCTGGGCGCGGTCATTATTTACGCTCTTGAATGACTGAGAGGCCGCACTGTTCCTCTTTTTTTCATAGTCCTACAAACAACATAGCGACACCTCACCTGGGTACGAGAGTCGTCACCATGGAGAGAGTCATCACCATGGAGAGAATGCTCCGCGGCTTTCCCAGATTCTACAAAGATCTGCGAAAGGGGAACGTTCGGGCCGCCCAAGCATCGAAGGACCGGGAACACGTTGCGCTGACCGGTACCCCTACAAATGTGCCGCAATGCAACACAAACGTCCCGGCGTCCGATGTAACCACCTACAGGAGAATTTTCTAAAATGGGGCCAGACTTGAAACCTAACGATATGCTTACACCTTTGGGGTGTGTTCTCTTTTTGGCCGCGGGCTTGGGATGCACACAGGCTGACAGCGGCTCAAACCCACTTCTAAGCGAACAATCCGCATCTGCCACCGCGGAGCTGTCATTTAGGCATGTGATCATCGACGGGGCGAACCCCACGGATCCGCATTGCAAAACGCTCGGAGACATCGATGGAGATGGCTTTATCGATGCGATCGTCGCCAGCTCCAGTGATGGTGGCATGCATTGGTACGAGTACCCAAACTGGACCAAACACACGATTTTCCCAACCCGCTCTTGGAGTGTCGACATGCAGGTCGGTGATGTGGACGCCGATGGGGACCTCGACATCATTATACCCGGCCAAGGCGGCATCAAATGGTACGAGAATCCGCGCCCTACAGGCGACCCCAGGAACGGAAATTGGAACATTCATCTCATTGGAAAGTCCACGCTCATTCACGACGTTGAGGTGGCAGATATGGACCGTGATGGCGATCTGGATGTCGTCACCCGAAAGAAAGGCGGTCAGGGAACGATATTCTGGAAACAAGAACACCCGGACCTTTGGACGCCCATTACAGTCTCAATGCGTGACGGTGAGGGAACGGCAATCGGTGACGTGGACGGAGATGGCGACATAGACGTCGCTCAGAATGGCTTCTGGGTGGAGCAGGTTTCGCCAAGTCAGTGGACGGAACATGATTTTTCAACCGATGGCCCCCACGACGTTGGGGTCATCATTGCCGACATCAATGGTGATGGGCGGGCGAATATCGTGACTGCGCCTTCTGAAAGCCCCTTCGGGCGATTCTCTTGGTACGAGACCTCGAACCCCCGCGGCGGTCCTTGGACCGAGCATATCATTGATTCGACCGTATCGTATTTTCATACCTTCAAGTCGTTTGACATGGACCAAGATGGGGATCTCGATCTCATCACCGCCGAAATGCACCAATCTGGCGATCCCGACGAAGTCAGCATTTATCTCAACGACGGTCACGCGAACGCGTGGACCCAAATGGTCCTTGCGAACACCGGGTCTCACAATATTCGAGTCGGCGATATTGGAAACGATGGCGATTTAGATGTGTTTGGCGCCAATTGGAATGAGAGCGCTCCGAACTCTGCGGTCATCGAAATGTGGGAAAACCAGCTCGATTCTCCACCGCCTTCGGAATTGGACCAGTGGCAACGTCATATCGTTGAAACATCCCTGCCGTGGAAGGCCGCGTTCATTCATGGCAAAGACCTGAACGGAGACAACTTACCAGACTTGGTGGTGGGCGGCTGGTGGTACCCCAACCCTGGTAGAATCGATGGACATTGGGTACGAACGACCATTGGCTCCCCGTTGAACAATATGGCCGCGCTGCATGATTTTGATGGCGACGGCAGCATGGACATCTTGGGGACAAACGGAAAAATTACTGGGGAGGATTTTTCCTGGGCCCAAAATGACGGCCGAGGGAACTTCGTCGTTCACGACATCGCGAGCCCACCTACAGGTGGAGACTTCTTGCAGGGCGTGAGCGTGGCTCAGCTTCTTCCCGGTCAAAAGAACGAAATTGTGCTGTCATGGCACAATCGCGCCTCGGGAACGAGCATGCTATCCGTCCCGGCAGATCCCACATCCCCCAACTGGCAGCTCACTCAGCTGAGCACGGCCACCAACGGCGAGCAAGTTCCTGTCGGAGACATCGATGGCGACGGTCGACTGGACATTCATCTTGGCACCGAATGGCTCCGTCAACGATCCGATGGCCAATTTGAGGTTCGTTCGGGCGTCACCATGCGTTTTGGCGTGCCCGACCGATTGAAGCTTACCGATATCGACCAGGATGGGGACCTCGATGTCGTCATCGGTGCCGAGAGCGCCCAACCACTTCTCATTTGGGCCGAGAATCAAACCAACGGAGCCGGCTGGGTCGAACACGTTATCGCGCAGGATGTTCTGTACTTCAGCATGGACACCGGCGACGTCGATGGCGATGGTGATATCGACGTGGTGGGCGGATCGCACAAGGGCAGCGGTGAGGTCTTTGTGTACGAAAACGATGGTCGCGGCGCGTTTCGGTCACACGTTGTGGACCCGGGCGATTCGATTCTTATCGATCACCATGATGGAACTCAGTTCGTGGATATCGATCTGGATGGAGACCTCGACATCATCTCTGTCGGCTGGACGCGTACGAGCGTCGTCATCTACGAGAACTTGGCCGGCGGCGGGGGCACGACCCCTCAAGCCCCGATGGCCAACGCCGGTCCGAACCAAACCGTTCAACTTGGCCTTGGGCAGACCGAGGCCGTTGTGACCCTCAATGGGGGTGGATCCTTTGATGTGGATGGCGAGATAACGGCGTACCGTTGGTCAGGGAATCCAGATCCGAGCGACCAAGTGGCGCCACAGGTGTCGCTTGGGGAAGGTACACACCTCTTTGTGCTCGAAGTCGAAGACAACGACGGCGCCAGGGCTCAAGACTCTGTACAGATTGTCGTTCTGCCCGCGTCCGATGTCCCACCCCCTGCCGGAGGTCTGGTTGCCCACTGGCCCATGCGTGAGGGCACGGGCACAACCGTGGAAGACATCACGGGGAATGGACACACCGGCCGGCTGATCAATGGGGCTCACTGGGACACCGACGCTCGAGTCTCCTTCGATGGACATGATGACCACATCGACGTGGGCCCCTTCGATGTCCCCGGATCTGCCCTCACCGTGACGGGGTGGTTCTTTGCGACAAACCTGTCCAATTGCGCTTCGCGCGACTGCCGGATCTTGTCCAAAGCGACGGGCACGTCGACCCAAGACCACTACATCATGGTCAGTACCATCGCCAGTGGTGCCCAAACCAAGCTCCGGTTCCGGCTCAAGACCCACGACAACACGAGCACGCTGATTGCCTCGACGGGTTCCGTGCCACCAAACAAGTGGGTGCATATGGCGGGCGTGTATGACGGAGCCTCTATGCTTCTTTACCAGGATGGACAGCAAGTGGGACGCCTGAGCAAAACCGGGCCGCTGGCCTCCAACCCTGCCGCTCCGTTCTGGATTGGTGGTAATCCGTCGGTGGCGACAGCCAGACCGTGGGACGGGAAAATCGGCGACGTGCGGGTGTACAATCGGGCGCTTTCGGCAGAAGAAGTTCAGGCTTTGGCGAATCCGGACGAGGAGCCCCAAAATCAACCCCCTGTTGCCCAAGCGGGCCCGGATCAAACTGTTCAACTCGAACTGGGCCAGACGGAGACGATCGTGACGCTCAGTGGCGGTGGCTCCACGGATACCGACGGCCAAATCGTGGCGTACCGCTGGGCCGGGAGCCCAGATCCGGGCGACCAGGTAACACCTCAGGTGTCGCTTGGGGAAGGCACTCACCTCTTCGTGCTTGAAGTCGAAGACAATGACGGGGCCAGGGCTTCGGACTCCGTAGCGGTTGTTGTTCTGCCTGCACCCGATATCCCGCCCCTTCTCGGTAGCCTGGTCGCCCACTGGCCCATGGATGAGGGCACAGGCACGGCGGTGGAGGACGTCACGGGGAACGGACACACCGGCCAGCTCGTGAACGGGGCCCGCTGGGGCACCGACACTGGGGTTTCCTTCGATGGACACGATGACCACGTCGATGTCGGCCCCTTCGATGTGCCCGGATCTGCGCTGACCGTGACGGGGTGGTTCTTTGCGACCGACCTGTCCAATTGCGCTTCACGCGATTGCCGGATTTTCTCCAAAGCAACGGGCACGTCGACCCAAGACCACTACATCATGGTCAGTACCATTGCCCTTGGCACCCAAACCGGGCTCCGATTCCGGCTCAAGACCAACCACAACACGAGCACGCTGATTTCCTCGACGGGCTCTGTGCCCGAAAATGAGTGGGTGCACGTGGCGGCCGTGTACGACGGAGCCGCTATGTTTCTTTACCAGGATGGACGGCGCATCGGCCACATGACGAAGACCGGAGCGCTGACGACCCACCGCGCCGTTCCCGCCTGGATTGGGGGGAATCCAAGCCTGGCGACGGCCAGGCCATGGGACGGAAGAATAGCGGGCGTGCGCGTCTACGGGAGGGCGCTGTCAGAAGCGGAAATTCAGGCAGTGCTGGAGCTCGACAGGTAGGCGAGCGATCGCGCGAACACGTGTCCAGGCGCGCAAAAAGCCCAAACCGAGCAACGCGACCTCTTTGCCAGAGACGCCCAGTACCCCTTGCCGGAAGCAAGACGCAAGCCGGCTACGCGATCACGCGCAACTGACGACCACCTCGTGGGAATGGCTTGCGTCGGTGGTAGAATCCACGGTCACGCTCCCCCCTCCCGCCAGCGTCGCAAAATGCGCCGCAGTGAGCGTAATCTCATGCGGATGTGCCGAACTGCCCGTAATGTCGAACGACTTTTGAGCGCCGGCGGTGATGTCCGCAATCGAAACGATCAGCGTGTGCCCGTGATTGTTCTCGATCTGGCTCGAGACGGTCGAACAGCTGTTGCTATTGTTGTTATTACTATTGTTGTTGTTGTCGTCCTCACCGCACGCCACCAACTTGAGCGTGAGCGGAACGGCTGCGCAGCCACCAGCCAATCGAAGCACAAAATCCCGACGATTCATTTGATCGACTCCCATAGCACCCCTCCGGTAGGGGAGCGCTTGTTGAAAGGGGAAAACATGGAGGCCTTCTTGTTGCCGAAAAAACCGTTCGAGGCAAGCGCCCAAAACTTCAGTTCCCGCGCGTATCTGAGGCCCCCAACCGGTAGACATACGAACCTCGAACACCTTTGTTTCAACCCGGTGCATCAACCGCGCATCTTCGCGATACCGGGATGAGGGATGGCCTGACGATAGGGCTACTCGAAGGTACGGAGGGCAAAGACCTTAGAATCGCCGGCGACGTAGACATGCCCCATCGTCACCACGGGCGAAAACACGGGGCCGTCTTGAAGGTCGAAGGCCTGGAGGAGCCTGCCCCCGTTCACGTCCAGGGCATACAAATGCCCGTCGCTTTGCCCCAAATAGAGCACATCCGCAGCAATCCCGAGTTCGCCCGTCAGTTCGCCAGTTCCTACGACCGATGCCCATCGCCGGGCACCACTTTGAAGATCGAAGCTTTCGACACGGACGCCCGGGCCATCCATCGCGGTGGGAACGTGGACCGCATCAAACGTCACCGCCGCGTGTCCCACGACTTCGCCCATGGTAAACGCGCGCCATCGTTCACCGCCGGTGATCTCGTCAAGCGCGACAACGCCATCGGTCAGCGGGACCATGACATGCCCCCGAAGAATCGCGGGACCAAAGCGGGGGCCTTCGAGTGAGGCTCGCCAACGCCGGTTTGTCGTATCTTTGGCGAGCGACATCACACCCTTTGGCCCGGCGACAAAAATGTGTCCGTTCGCTGCGGCGGGATGTCGAAGGTTCCCTAGGGGGAGGGTCACCTGCAAGCGGCTGTCCGCCCGAACCCTAAGGGCCAAGAGCAAACTCGACTCGGTAAGTTCCCGCCTTTGGCCCATGACGTAGACGAAGGCGCCCGAAGCCAAGGGCGTCGAGCGGCGAAAATCAGACGATGACAGGGGCTCACGAAAGCGCACAGTTCCTCTTCGGGCGTGGAGCCCCAAGAGCCCCTCTTCGCCCAACACAAAAACGTACCCCGCATCGTAAGCCGGCGTCCCCTCCAAGGCACCGACCGAAGAACCATGTCTCCACAGAACACCACCGGTATGGCGATCGAGCGCAACCAACGCACCCTCTTCAGACCCGTGGGTGTTCACAAAAAGCTGATCGCCCCGCTCCGACACGCTTTGGGGGCTCAAAGAGCCTGGCTCACGGGTCGTTTGCTCCCAAGCAATCCGAAGCCGCGACACGCTGTTTGCGGTGAGCAACAACTCAAACTCATTAAACGCCGTGTGGCGCGGTGAACGCCGGGCTTGGGCCCAATGAATGGGCGCGCACAGACAAGCGTCGCCCTGAGGCGGCTGGGTAGACCCAATGGCGCGACCACGCAAGCGATCGCCCGGACACGGAGCGGGCTCGCTACAGCCCGAAACGTACACCGGAAACTCTACGGCGGTGGTACCCGCCTCGTTTTGCGCTTCGACCCGGAGACCATAGGCGCCAGGCGCACTCGCAGAGAAACCGGCCCTTGCGCCACTGCCAATCAAGCAGAATGGACGCGACGATGTCGAGGCTTCGGGCCATGTGCTGACTTTCCACGTGATGCGTTCCGGTTGCTGGCCGGAGGACGTCGTCCTCACCCTCAGCGCCACCGACTCGTCGTTGCAAATAAACTTGCTCCGGTCAAAATCCAGGCTCTGAATGAACGGCGCCTGCTTAAAAGTCAAAACGGTATCCAGGCCGCCCTGGGGACGCCCCTGGCAACGCGAAGACAATTCGAGAACCGTCGTCGAACTCGGTACCACGGTGGCCTCGGCACCCACGGCGCTGCAGTCCACGGAGGGCGTCCCATCCGAGCGAAGCGGCCGTGCGACAACCCGATACGCGCCCCCGACCAAAACCATCAGCGTCCCCGTCCCATGTTGGTCTGGCTCGAAGATCGGCGTCCGAATCCGCGCCTGTAGAGGCCCCGGCAACCCGGTGGGCGTCACCTCGAACGCGACCCGGGCCACGTCCCATCCGGCCTGGGCGGGCACCGCGAGCGCCAGGCGCAGGGTGCCTGTGTCCCGTGTGCGTCCATCGTCGCCCCGGCACGCCATCAACCCCCACCCCACGAGGCCCATCACACACCAACCTGCGCCCACCACCGGCGCCCAACGTCTAACCCTGGGCCTCAAAGCGACGGTATCCTAGCGACCGGGTTCATCGCGGACAACCCTGACCGGATCGTCCCACGAAACCCACCACCGGGTAGGCCGTGGACGCATGGGCCCCGGAAAATGCGCGCCGGGGCCGAATCCAGAGTTACCGAAACCGGACGTTTTTCGGCATCCGCTGCGCGATCGGTAACCAGCGGGGCGCGCCAAAGCGCGCCTGCCCACCAGACTGAGTGCGGCCGCGCGTCGCCACTGGACAGCCCCCCGCCCGGCCAGAGGCCTACACCGAATCGTTGGTGCTTGGAGAAGAGGTGCACCCCCTCGCCGCTTTTTCCATGGGGCTGCGTCCTTTTGGTCAACCGAGGGCTTGGTCGATAAGAGCCCTGAGTTTCACCAGATCTGCATGGGTGAGATCGATCTTGGTGGTCAGCACTTGACCGCTGAACCACAGTTCGAACTCCCCTTCCCCCTCATCGTCGAGGGTGACGTCACCGTCCCCTTCGAGTTCAAACTCGCCGACCGTTCTCGACACCATAACAAGCCCCTAGCAGATGTGCCTTCAGGCTGGAACTGCGATTCACAACAGAGAAACACGGAGACGAGCTTCCCGCACGGATGTCCGCAGCAGCGGGGTTATCCCGGGAGCTCACCCGCTTGGTGTGGACAGGCCTGAGTGGTGAGGTGTGTTGGAACAAAAAAATGCCAAAAAACGGTTGGTCTCCGGTTTGCATATTTTTTGGGAGGAGGGATTAAAGATGCGACATCTGTATGCGGCATTACTCTTTGTTTTGGGGCTGGTGGTGGGTCTGTTCGGAGGTTATCCGTCCGGATCGAATTCAGGAATCGCACTCATGGTTGGGGGCGGACTCCTCAGTGCCAGCGCGCTTTGCACGCTGCTGGTCATGAGCGCCATTCGGGGGAGCCGGAGAGATGAGCCCCCGGGTTATATCCACCCGTAGGCGGTACCAAAGGCGTCCGGCGCACGGCACAATCATTTGAGAATCGGGGCCTGCGTGGTACACCGGCGGCGGGTAATGCGCAGTTTTCCTGCCCTTCGCGAGGCCCTGATTCGGGGCACACGCACTGCCGTCCGTGGAACGCCGCCCGCCGGAACCGGTCAGGGGGCACCCGCAGCGCCCCCCTTCACAAAGAAGCGGCCCCGCGTGTGGACGACGTGCGGAACGGTGGCCGCCCTGGCGCTCGCCTGCGACGGAAGCGAACCACCTACCGCGACGAGCGGCGAACTTTGGGGCCAGGGCCGGGTCGCCGCAGCCCTCAAGACCCAAGCCGAACACCCCATCGACCCGTACACCGTCCACGAACGCCCCGACGCCAAGGAACGCGTTCTCGGCATGTCCTTCGCCGAGGTGGCGACCCGACTCGGCCACCTCGAGTTTCAGTGCCGAGCTGAATTTCGCCTCACGCGGAATGGACACGACCTACGGGTAACCGAAGATACCCTCTTGAAGCACGGGCGGTACCACGCCCATCATCTGCTCCAAAAAGACGCCGATGGGGCCCTCACCCGTGAAGTCATGCTGAAAGAAGGCCGCTACTACTTCAGAAACGGTCCCGGTGCCCTCAGGGACGGCGGTCCCATTCAGAAGCGCCACACCCACGTACTCGAAGAAGCCTACAAACCGCTTCGCGCTTACACCGATTACTTTGGGATCAGAGTCGGTCTCCAAAAAGTTGGGAGAAAGGATGTCACCGGAAGGGGTACGGCGCTTTATCGTTTTGTCCTTCTCGACGGTTCACAGTCCGTGGTTTCGGGCCAAGATCAAAAGCCCAAAACGCCGATGAGCCTTGCGGGAAGCCTCTATGTCGACGAAGCGACCGGTGTTGCCCTTCAGGCCACGCTCCAAGGGACCCTTGGCATTCCCGGTGAGGACGGCCAGCCGCCCGGGAAACTCGAGCTGAAGCTCCATCACCAAATCCGGGCCGTGCCTGGACTGGAAATCCCGCTGCCACGCGCGCGTCCGCGGATCACCCGAAGGCCCATCGAGTTGGATCCGCTGGCCTTTCTTGGCGGCCGAACCCGCACCAGCACCACCATTGGCGGCAAAGGCACCAAGCCCAAGAACCGGACGCCCAAAGGGCGAAAAAAACCACGGGCCAAAACCCAAAAGGCCACACCCTAGAAGCCATGACAGACCGGCGGGCACTCCTTCAAAAGATTCGGGCGCGGCGGGTCGTTATCAAGATCGGGTCGGGCGTCTTGACCGACCCCCAAGGACGCCTTGAACCCTCCATCATCGGGCGGCTCGCCGACGAAATCGCCCCGCTGTTTGCCCAGCGCCTCAAACCGGTTGTGGTTTCCTCGGGAGCCATCGCCGTAGGCGTAGGGATCCTCGGTCTGAAGGCCAGGCCCCAGACGATGGCGGGCCTCCAAGCCGCCGCGGCAATAGGCCAAGGAAAACTGCTGGAAGCGTGGTCGCAAGCCTTCGCTCCCCACCACATCCCTGCAGCGCAAGTCTTATTGACTCACGCCGACCTCGCCAACCGAAAACGCTTCCTCAACGCGAGGCGCGCCCTCGGAGAGCTCGAACGGCGACACGCCATCCCCATCATCAACGAAAACGACAGCGTGTCGTATCAAGAGATCGCGCTTGGCGACAATGACGAGCTCGCGGCTCAAGTGTCCAATCTTATCGACGCGGAGCTTCTCATCATGCTGAGCACCGCACCCGGGGTCTTGCGACAAGACGGGAGCCTCATCGTTCATGCATCACACCAAGACCCAAGCCTCGACCAGGCGGTGCGACCGGAGCGCTCACGATTTGGGCGAGGCGGCATGGACTCCAAGCTCAAAGCCGCTCGGGCCGCGTGCGCCCGCGGTGCCGCGGTGGTGATCCTCGAAGGCAAACGCCCCGGCGCCATCGGGGCCTTTTTGGAAGGCGAAGAGGTCGGCACCCTCTTGTTCCCCGCAAACGAAGAGGTGCGCCTCTCGAGCCGCGACCACTGGATCCTCCACACCCTGAGACCGGCGGGCGCGGTGCGGGTGGACGCGGGCGCAAAACATGCACTGACAACCCACAAAAAGAGCCTTCTTCCCTCCGGCATCACTCAAGTTTACGGCCAGTTTGCGGAAGGTGATGCGGTGGACATCGGCGAGACCATGCTCGGGGACCAGGTTCAGCCTTTCGCACGGGGTCTAACCCGCTACCCGGCCGAACAGCTTCGCCAGATCTGCGGCCGGTCCAGCGGCGAGATCGCAGATATTCTTGGCTTTTCCATGGGCGACGCGGTGGTCCATCGCGACGACCTCGTCTTGCTGGATCGCTAAAGACCAAACGACAGGCGTTGCAACCGACGCCATCCAGGGTATAAATGCTAGGATATGTCTTCAGTTCATGAACTCCTGCTAAGAGCAAGAAAAGCGGCGCGGGTCCTCCCCACGGTTCCGAGCGAAACCCGTAACAATGCCCTGCGCGCGATGGCCCAAAGCCTGTCCTCCGACAGGGCCAAGATTCTTGCGGCCAACAAAGAAGACCTCGACAAAGCCACCGACCTGGAACCGTCTCTTCGCGACCGCTTATCTTTGAACACATCGCGCTTCGAGGGTATGGTCCGGGCCCTGGAGGAGGTCTGTGCCCTCCCCGATCCGCTTCAGTCTTCACGCGAACTGGGAAAGGGACGGTCCGGAATACGGGTGACCCGACGACGAATTCCCTTGGGGGTCATCGCCATCGTGTACGAGGCACGTCCCAACGTGACCGCGGAGTGCTCCGCCCTCACCGTGAAATCGGGCAACGCCGTGGTCCTGCGCGGCGGCAAAGAAGCCAAACGGAGCAACACGGTCATCGCAACGGCGATGCAAAGAGGGCTTCGAGAAGCCGGTCTTCCTGAAGACGCGGTCACACTCATCGAAAACGCCGGTCGGGAAGCGGTGGCCGAGCTTCTCGGCGCCACCGGACTGGTCGACTTGGTCATCCCGCGCGGCGGTCAAGGCTTGATGGCGATGGTGGACCAGCATGCGCGGGTACCCGTCATTCGGCACGGCCAAGGCATCTGCCATGTCTACGTAGACAAAGATGCAGACCCAACGATGGCCATCGACATCGCATTCAATGCGAAGGTCCAGCGACCCGGTGTGTGCAACGCGATGGAGACCTTGCTCATCCACAAAGATAAACTGGAGTCCGTACTGAAGCCTTTGGGGAAAAAGCTTGCTCAAAAAGAAGTCGAGATTCACGCCGATGAAAAAAGTCTTCACACCCTAGGTGAGGCGGGCATCCACGCCATTCCCGCGGGTGAAGCCGCTTGGGATACCGAGTTCTTGGGCCTCTCGATGGCCGTCCGAACGGTGGATGACCTCCAAGAAGCCCTCCACCATATCGGCGAACACGGTACCCATCACACGGCGAGCATCGTCACCGGCGACGAGAAAACCGCCGAGCGCTTTCTCGCTGCGGTGGACGCATCCTGCGTCCTGTGGAACGCGTCCACCCGCTTCAACGATGGAGGCGAGCTCGGCCTCGGCGCAGAGATGGGGATTTCCACCTCCCGGATGCACGCCTATGGCCCCATGTCGATGACGGAGCTGACCACTGAGAAACTGGTGGTCTACGGAACCGGCCAGATCCGGAGCTGACCACCGGTATTCGTGCTGACCACGCCAACCCAGCGGCAGAGGCCCTACGTAGGACGGCTTGCGCCCAGCCCCACGGGGCGTATCCACCTCGGCATTGCGCGAACCGCCCTCGGGGCGTGGCTCGATGCCCGAGCCCACGGCGGACGCCTCATTCTGCGCATCGAAGACATCGACAGGCCCCGAACGGTGCCTGGCGCGGACACGGCCATCCAGCAAGACCTCGAATGGCTTGGCATCGACTGGGATGAAGGACCGAACCGAGGCCAAAAACGAGGCCCGCACTACCAAAGCGAGCGCAATGAACACTACGAGTTCGCACTCCAGTCGCTCGAAGAAATGGCTCGCGTGTACCCCTGCAGCTGCAGCCGGAAGGACATCGCGTTGGTCGCTTCCGCGCCCCACAACAACCCCGAGGGCGGACGACGGTACCCCGGTACTTGCCGAGGCGGCCTCACCGAAAAGAAAGGCCGGACCCCCTCCATACGCCTCAAGACAGAGGCCGACGACATCATCCATCATACCGACCGTTGTTTCGGGCCCTTCTCAGAAAATGTTCACACCGAGGTCGGTGACTTCGTTCTTCGACGTGCTGATGGCATGTGGGCCTATCAGTTGGCGGTCGCAGTCGACGACCTTGGGCAAGGCGTAAACTGCATCGTCCGGGGCGCCGACCTTCTGGCGTCGACTGCAAGGCAACTGTTGCTTCGCCGTTTGCTTCAAAAAGCGGCGCCCAAACTCGAGACCCTTCACCTGCCGCTGGTCCTTGGGCCTGAAGGGGCTCGCCTCGCCAAACGAGACCGCCCGACAACCATCGAGGAACTTCGGGCGCGAGGGCTAGCGCCGCAGCAGATCATCGGCGCGCTCGCCCACAGCCTAGGGTTGGTGGGGCGCTGCGTTCCGGCTTCGCCATCCGAGCTCATCGCGTACTGGGACCCGAGCCGCATCCCGTTATCCAACGCGTATGTGGCCATGCCCGATGAACCACAAAGTTGACGCCCCCGCCCCGCCTATGGGCTCGCTGACAAGCGCGTGTGGACGTAGCTTTCGACGTAGGCGTCGAAAGCCTCACGGATTTGTCGAACCACAGGGCCGACCGTACCGTTTCCGATCGTCGCATCATCAACGCCCACGACCGGGACAATTTCTCGGATAGATGAGGTGATAAAAACCTCATCGGCTTGCCTAAGGGCCGCGGCTGTAAGGGGCAACGCGAGCGCACGCATGCCTAAAGATTCGGCAACCTGGAATACCACCCAGCGGGTGACGCCCTCCAGGATACCGACCGAGAGGGGAGGCGTAAAAAGCAACCCTCCGATGACCGCAAAGATGTTCGAAGAAGCCCCTTCGGTGATCAGATCGCGGTGGTCACGCATCACCGCCTCAAAAAATCCGCCGCGCCTGGCTTCGGCCAAGGCCATCACCGAGTTGAGGTAGTTGCCGGTCTTCGCACGGGGATCGATGGCCGCCCGCAGATTGCGGCGGACTTCGACAATTGAAATCTTGACACCCGAATCGTACACCTCGGGCTCTGGCACATGGATGGGCTTCGCGATCACCAACCGTGTGGGGTTCTCAGCCAACGCCGGATCCAAACCGATCTCCCCCTGGCCCCGGGTACACACGATACGGAGATAGGAATCTTCATTCCCGGAAACCCTATGCGTCTCCTGAATTTCGGCGGCAATGGTCTCCAGCGAAGCTGGAAGCCCCATTCCGATGCGTTCGGCCGAGGCCAAAAGCCGCTCCAGATGCCGGTCCAGCTCGAAGGGTATGCCGCGGTACGTCCTGATGACCTCGTATACCGAATCTCCATACAGGAAGCCTCGATCGAAAACCGAAACGCGGGCCGCTTCGGGCCCACACAATTCTCCGTTGACACAGACCACCGTGGCCATAAGGTGCTTGTGTCTGATGATGGACAAAAAGGGCAAGGAGATTGATCTCGGTGGCATTCGGGTCCAGCTGGACCCGTTCATTCTGGTCCGCAGGGTTATGCTCCGGCAGAAGAAGCTTCTGGCGGTCGTGGCGATCCTTGGGGGGATCGTGACCATCTCTACCTATCTCGCCACCCCGAAGACCTATACCGCCAAAGCCGAGATCGCGATTTCGACCCAGACCCTCCGCGAAGACTACGCCCGGAGGCTGGTGAACCGCTCCATGCGCAGCCTCAACTCCGACGAGGAGATGATGCTGATCATCAACGAGTTGGACCTCTTCTCGGGAACCAGGGCGTCGAAGCCCTACGAGGTTGCGCTGAGGCGCATGCGCCGAGAACTCCAAGTCGATCGGGCCACCAGCACCATCCGCGTGGCTTTCGACTCGCGAAACCCCATCGAGGCCTACAAGGTTGTCGCCTTCGTGACCGAGCGTGCCCTCCAAAAAGTCGCAAACCTCCTGGACTCTCCCTTCAAACGACAACTCGATGCGCTGGAGCAAGCCATCGCCCTCTTAGAGCCCAAAGTGCAGGCGGCACGCGATAAACTGTTTCGCTTCAACGCCCGCCACCCAAAGATCTTCCCGAGAAACACTTTTGGCCTGCCGGTCGACTCCCCGATGGCCAACATCGAAAGCCAGATTCGACGCACCGAAACCGAGCTCAAGCGCTGTTTCGCCCCCGGAACCAAGACACCCGCGCGGCCGGTGGCCAACACGCCCGGCTGCCGAAAACTGCGCGCGAAAGAGAACGAACTCAAGGGCCTGCTAGAGGACTTCACCCCGAATCACCCCACGGTCCGCGCCGTGCAGGAAGCCATCGACCGCCAAGAAGCCATCTGCGAAAGAGAACGCGGCCAAGGCCGACGCTCCGGCAGCAAGAAAGGTGGCGCCGCCCAAGACTGCGCCTTCGCGGTTCGCGCTCGGCTGAAAAGGCTCCACGACACCAAAGCCAAAATCGAAGCCGAAGGCATCCGAAAACCGCGACTCCAGTCCGCGTGGGCCAGCCTGAGTTCGGAAGTGAATCAACTTGAGGGTGAATTGAGGGCGCTCAAGGAGCGCCGCGCCCAACGCCACCAAGATCGCTTGGTCGGCGCCAACGACTTTCAAGAAAACTTCCAGCTCGTCGATCCCCCGCGGGTACCCGAGCTGCCGTCCAGCCCAAACCGGAATCGGGTCGCGATGGTAGGCGCGGTCATCGCGGCCATTATTGGCATCGGAATCTCGGTGATTCGAGAGTCCCTTCGACAATCGTTTCTCGACCCCGGTGAATTCGAAGAGCAGACGGGTCTCCCGGTCCTCGCGGTTCTCCCGGAGATCCCCGAAGAAAGAGTCTAAAGGGCTAGTCCTATAGGACTTTACACCAATGTTGCGGCTGTGAACCCATTCCTTGTGATCCACGCCACAGGTCGCACCGCCGCGGGGTGCCATTTCGACCGGGGGGCTAGATGGATCGCCTCGCGGTCGGATACAATTGTGAAAAGTCAGGGCGCAGCGACGGGGTACCCTATCCATTCTTGAGGGGGAGAAACCTGGAGGCTCGGCGTCACGCCCCTCCGAAAAGGTTTTCTTATGCGCTTGTGGTTTCTATTCGTACTCGTCATTCCCTTTGTTTTTCCGCTCACTTTGTCTGTCGAGTCCGCCACAGCCAAGACCACCACCCGCATGAAGAAAGTGAAAACGGGCATCTCCTGGAAAATATCGCCCCCCGAGGTCGCCATCTTTTTGGATGGAAAACGCTTGGGGACGGCGGCCAAGCTCAAGTTCACGCGGACCAGACCCGGGAAACACATCATCCGATTGACCAAAGGTGGGGATGAGGAGGAACTCGAGGTGAAAGTGGCAAAAGGGCAGATTCTTCAGCTGGTTTACGGCTTCTCGGAATAAGCCTACAAACACGCACCCAAAGTTGCGTCCACTCAAGGGCAGTGCCACGATGGTGGTCCATGTCGAAGCGTTTTGCGCCCCTACTGCCCCTACGAGACATCATCATCTTTCCCCATCAGGTGGTGCCTCTTTTTGTCGGTCGAGAAAAATCCATTGCCGCCGTCGAAGACGCCATGGCCGGATCTCGAGAAATCCTGTTGGCTACCCAAAAACAGGCGAAGACCAACGAACCCAAGCCTGACGATATCTACGAAATCGGAACGATCGCATCCATCAAACGGCGACTTCGTCTCCCTGACGGGACCGTCAAAGTCCTGGTTGAAGGCAAGCGGCGTGCGAAAGTCATCGCCTACGCGTCCACGGACGGCTTTTTTCGGGTCGAGTTTGAAGAACTCACCGAGGAAAGCGAGAGCAGTGTCGAAGTCGAAGCCCTGATTCGATCGCTTCAGACCACCTTTGAGACCTACGTCAAACTCAACAAGCGCATTCCCCAAGAAACACTTTCGGTTGTCCTTGGTATCGACGAGCCATCGCGCCTGGCGGATACCATCGTGTCCTATCTCACCCTCAAGCTTCCCGATAAGCAGCTGATTCTTGAAAGCGCCTCACCTCACGTTCGGCTTGAGCGACTGCATGAGTTTATGCAGGCGGAAATTGAAATTCTTCAGGTCGAAAAGAAAATCCGCAGCCGCGTCAAGAAGCAAATGGAGAAAACCCAGAAGGAGTACTACCTCAACGAGCAGATGCAAGCGATCCAAAAGGAGCTTGGCGAACGCGACGAATTTAAAAACGAACTGCTCGAACTGGAAAAACGCATCGACCTCAAAAAGCTTTCCGAAGAAGCAAAAGAGCGTGCAAACTCTGAGCTGCGCAAACTCAAAATGATGTCCCCCATGTCCGCCGAAGCGACAGTCGTAAGAAACTACATCGACTGGATCTTGGCCCTTCCATGGAGCGAGTTCACCGAGGACAATCTCGAAATCGATCACGCCGAAGAAGTTCTCGACGAGGACCATTACGGTCTCAAGAAAGTCAAAGAACGCATTCTTGAACACCTCGCCGTCCAGTCCCTGGTGAAACACCCCAAAGGCCCCATCCTTTGCCTGGTGGGACCTCCCGGCGTAGGCAAGACTTCTTTGGCCCGCTCGGTTGCAAGAGCCATGAACCGTAAATTCATCCGCGTCTCATTGGGCGGGGTCCGTGATGAAGCTGAGATCCGAGGTCATCGCCGGACCTACATCGGCGCCATGCCCGGCAAGATCATCCAGTCCCTCAAGCGGGCGGGCGCAAACAACCCGGTTTTTCTTCTCGATGAGGTCGACAAGATGTCGACGGATTTTCGAGGAGATCCATCCTCGGCCCTGCTCGAAGTCCTGGATCCGGAACAAAATGCATCTTTCGGAGACCACTATCTGGACGTGGACTACGACCTGTCCCACATCCTGTTTCTGGCGACCGCCAACACCACAAGCGGTATCCCGGCCCCGCTCCAAGACCGAATGGAGATCATTCGGCTCGAGGGGTACACCGAGCTCGAGAAGATGGCGATCGCAAAGAAGTATTTGGTGCCCAAACAAAGAGAAAGGAGCGGCCTAAAGGATCTACAGGTCAGCTTTGCCGATGACGCCATCGAATCCATCTTGCGTTACTACACACGCGAAGCCGGCGTTCGAAGCCTCGAGCGAGAAATCGGAACCGTATGCCGCAAAATTGCCCGCGACGTCGTCAAAAAAGGTAAAAAACAGCCCGTTCGGGTCACTCAAAAGCGGATTCCGAAGTTCCTTGGCATTCACAAGCACCGCTTCGGACAAACCGAAGATCGCGACGAAATCGGCCTCACCAATGGGCTCGCCTGGACCGCAGTGGGTGGCGATATTCTGATGATTGAAGTCACCATCATGCCCGGCAAAGGCAAACTCATCATCACGGGAAAACTAGGCGACGTCATGCAGGAATCGGCACAAGCAGCCATGAGCTACGTTCGCTCACGCGCCGAGCTTCTCGAGCTGGACCGCAATTTTTACCAAAAGGTCGACATTCACATCCACGTACCCGAAGGGGCGATGCCCAAAGATGGCCCTTCCGCGGGCATTACGATGGCCACGTCTATTGTGTCGGCACTGACCCGTATCCCGGTGCGAAAAGACGTCGCCATGACGGGCGAAATCACGCTGAGGGGCCGTGTCCTACCGATCGGGGGGCTCAAAGAAAAGGCTCTGGCCGCACATCGCTCCCAAATCCAAACGGTCTTGGTCCCCAAAGATAATCAAAAGGATATTCCGGAGCTCCCCAAAAGCGTACGGCAAGATCTGAATATCGTCCCCGTGGAGCACGTCGACGATGTGCTCAAACATGCGCTTGCGCTCGAGGACAAAGAAGCGTTCTATCTCAAGCTCAAGGCCCAACAGCCCACGCCTCAGCACCAAGCCAGCATCGAAGTTCGCGCACCCCATTAGGGAAAGGGGCGCGTTCCGCCGCACACACCGCCCCCTCGCTCATGCAGCCAGCCTTTTTCATGACACGGGTCTGGTTTGTGCGCGCGTCCTACAATAGCCTCAAATAAACCCCTTGCGCCCCGGGACCCGGATTCGCGATCATGGGGGTAGCGTTGGCTCAATCAGAACCCATCTTGATCGTGGGTGACGACGGGTCTTTGACCCTGACCCTCGAACCCTTTCTTACCGCCAAGGGCTATCGTATCCTTTCGGCGGAAGACGCGGCCCAGGCATGCCAAATGGCCTGGGAGCATTCTCCGCCCGTCGTGATCTTGGACTCCAGCAACGAGGAAATCGATGCCGCTCTTGTCTGCCGGAAACTCAAAACCGGCGCCGCCCCCCCTCGAGTCATGCTCATCGGCTCCGCCGCGTATGCGCACCAACTCGAATCAAAGCTGTCACCAAGCCGCCAACCCGATGTGGTTGTCGGTGCCGGCCAAACAGCGGAAGTCATTGCGTCTCACCTCGAGAGCATTATCCCGTCCACGAGCCACCACGTACAACTGGCCCTACCGCCCACGGGCTCATCCTTTGCGGAGGTTCTGGTTGCGCTGTGGAAAGCAAACGCAACGGGTGTACTCAAACTCAAGGCCCAAGAAATCGCCACCACCGTATACTTTCTTAACGGGGAGCCCGTGTTTGCAGAGCACGGCGCCCGAGGAGACACCCTGGGGCGCGTACTGCTCCGCCTGGGTATCATCACCGAAGTTCATCTGTCACGGGCCATGAAAAAGATGGCCAAAGACAAGGGGCAGGCCCGTCTGGGCGAAGTCCTGATCGAACTGAAATTTCTCACCGCCAACGACGTCTTTACCGCACTCCAAGCCCAAGTTCGGGACAAGGTACTGGCCTGCTTTCAGTGGCCGACCGTAGAGTATACTTTCGAACAAGGAAGTGCCTTCGTCGAAAATACAACAATTTTCAACTGCAAAGTCGCACCGCTTATTTTGGAAGGCGTCAGGTTCTACTACGACCCGGGTCGCCTCGGGCAACTCCTGGAGCCAAATTTCGGCGCACACGCAAAGCTCACCGAAGATATCGATACGCTGGGGCAACGCTACAAACTGAGCGGTCGAGAAATCAAGTTTCTCTCGGCCTTCAAGGGGGACCAACCTCTAGGTAAACTCCGTCAGCAAAGCAGCCTGGACCGCGTGGTCACCGACCAGATTCTTGCCACCATGCTCTTGACTCATTCCATGGAGTTGCTCACCCAGGCCACTAAACCCACAGCCGAAAAAGAGAAAAGAAGGCGGCCCTTAACCAGAGACAACAGCACCTTCATCGATGACCAAGAGCGAGAGGCCATCTTGACAGAGTACCTTCGTGTCAAAGGCCGCGCGGACCATGTCGTCCTCCGTGTGGCGGAGGACGCAACAGAAGAACTCATTGAGAGCGCTTTTTTACAAAACGCAAAAAAGTTTTCTCCGGAGCACACCAAAGAACTCCCCACCGACCTCGCCCGTAAGGCCACCGAAATCTACTCGAGAATGAGGGCGGCAAGAGATGGACTCAAAGCCAAACTTTCGCAGGGCAGTCCGCCGCGGCCGCGCAAAAGAAGAGCAGTATCGTCGGAAAAGCAACCGGATGAGCGGCGTGCCAAATTGGACGCAGAAGCCGCATACCACAGAGGACAACGCTACCTCAGCCAAAACGCCCCTGGAGGCGCACTCGCAGAATTCAAGACCGCGGTCACACTCAGGCCAGGCGCCGTCGAGTACCGCATGGCGCTCAGCTACACTGAGTTCCTCAACACAAAAAACACCGAGGAACGCGAAAAACTCAAGGGCCGCGCCGCCGAGCTGGCCAAGCAAGCCCTCGCCCAAGACCCAAAGACGCCCCGCGCGCATACGATTCTCGGTCAGTTTGCGCGGATGGACGGTAACAACGGACTCGCCGAACGGATGTTTAAGCGGGCCCTAGAGGTCAACCCGCGAGACCACGACGCCCAGCGGGAGCTGCGGCTGGTGCGAAGGCGAGAATCAAAAAAAGACAAACCCAAAGGGCGCAAGCTCTTTGGACTGAAGTAGAGCCCCCAGCCTACTTGACGCCCACGATGTATGCGTTCCACGCGGGGTCGCTTTCACCGTGTTCTCGCCGACGATAGATCCCGTTGCCCTCCCCCGATTTCTTGTCGGTGTCTTCCCAGTACGCATGGGTTTCAGAATACCCAGCCTCGAGCAAAACCTCCCGAACTTCTGGGATCGTCCAAAGGCGCCATTCGTAAGAAAATGCACGCTTCAGCCGACTCCCGTCGGGGAAACGAAAATGAATGTGGAAGGTTGCATCGTGGGTAATGGGGTCAAATTTTGCTTGTTCCCATACGTAATCAAACTTACTGTGTTCGGTGACTTCTTCACGGTTGTCTTCGATGGATTCGTAACCGCCGAACAGATCTAAGATGAGTACGCCCCGCTCGTTGAAACTTCTGAGGGCTGCGCGGAAATAGTCTCGCAGCTGGTCCCTGGTTCGGAAAATGCAATACGAAAAGTTCTGGGCAACAACGATATCCACCCTCGGCGAAGTTGCGCTCCGAACGTCTCCTTCAATCAACTGTACACGTTCTTGAACATCGGGTCTTAACTTCGCAACGTTGTGCTGCCGACCCCACGCGAGTGGCTCCGGATCAATATCCACACCATAGGATTTACGATCTTTTTTCTTTTTCGCCCACTCGCAGCAGACCGCGGCGGTCCCACAAAAATCCTCTCGAAGGGCCTTGGGCGCCTTTTTAAAGAAGGATTTATACACGCGTCCAAAAAAACGGACGTCAACCGTAGGGTCCTGAACGGACTTGAGGTACAAAGCGTAGCGATCGGCCTTTGCGGCCATCGACTTGCCCGCCTTTTTTTGTTTGCCCTTCTTTCGGACTTTGTTTTTCTTCGCCATGAACCTCCCCCGGTTTTACTCGCTGACAAACGAAAGCGCAGCGCCTAGTTTCGCTGCGATACGATCACGGATCCAGTGACCATCCCACCATTCGAGGGGGTCCACCGCGAGCCCGTGAAGCAAAAGCGTAAAGTGCAGATGATCTCCGAGCGCGAGGCCGGTGCTACCGGTGCGACCTATGACATGGCCCCGCGTGACGCGATCACCCACCCGCACCTCAATCTTAGACAAATGACCGTACAAGCTCATCAGGCCGTACCCGTGATCAATCACCACCGCTTGCCCAAAAATACCAAAGTACTCAGCCAGAACCACCAGACCATCGTTGGACGCAGGAATAGGACCCCTCCTGAACGACGCCAGGTCGTATCCGAGGTGGTCCTGGCGGTCGATCTCCCGCCCTTCGTAGTAGTACGTTCGGCGATCGGCAAAGGCTGAAATCACCTTGGATTTCATTTGTACAAAGGCCTTGTTCCACAGGAACTTCGGCACCGACTTTTCTGCCAATGCCTTGAGGCGCTGGCGGTTTTGGCGCCTCAGATCCCGGTTCATCGCGATGTAGTTGTCCACCAAAGAGCCCCGGTCTTTGAGAGACGGCGTCTTTTGCATCACCCCCGGAACAATCTGTTCAAGCACCCGATCCGACACGTGGATGGTATCCTTCTTGAACGGGTTCGCCTTAAAACGATCAATAAAAGGTGCGGTGGCTTCGTTGTCGAAGGCATCTTGAGCCACCAATCGCACCTTCTCGATCGAACCGAGATCATAGGGCACTGAGAAAAACGCAAAACATGTCCCCTGGGTCCCTCCGGGCAGTGGATAACCCCGAAACCACCATCGACCCGCGCGCACGCCATGGCGGACCGCCGTTTTCCCGACTTCGTACACCACCACTTCGGCCCCCCCTTGGGCCGCAAGGACGTAGCCTGGCTTCGGCTGGATGGAAGGCGGGAGAAGGCGGACCGGCAAGGTCTTGGTCGAAGTCACCGTCGGGAGCGATTTCAACCACGTCCCATGCCGAAGGACCGTTACGGTCAAGGTCGCCGGCCCTTCGCGGAGGCTCGACAAGTGCGCCGACTCGAGAGGAATCTCGAGACGAGGCCGCATCGTTTCCGGCGCGGCCAAGGTCCAGGTGGATGTGGCCACGAACCTGAGCTCTTTGAGCGTCAGTCGCTGGGCACCCTGCGCCAGTCCGACCTGGACCCGCGCGAGCCGGGTCCCTTCAATATGAACCCGAATGACGGTGTTTTTGCCAAAGCCAGGACGGTTGGTCTCTACCCGAACCGAAGGGGCCGAACCCACGCGCAAACCGGTCAGGCCGAGAAACACGGCGGCCCCGACCAGGGCCAGCAGGAGCAGCCCTCGACCAACACGTCGTTTGGGCTTGGGCGGCCCAATGGTGCTGCCGAGCCGCATGGCGACTCCATCCCACGAAAAGCGACCGGGGGCCAGTGACCTCGCGTGCGCACGCATCCTCGGATGGTTTTTTTTGGGCGTTCTCCCAAACGGGGTGCGGTACCCAACGTCGGATGCCCCCGCGTCGGTGCCGCGTCACGGCCCAGCGTCGAGACCGACGACCGGGGTCCAGCGTAGGTGAGAAAGGCAGGCCCCCATCCCTCTTCAAGCGTTGACCTTACCCGCGAAGAATGGTTGGGCAGGTTGAAGGGGAGACCTAAAATGAACGGTTTGAGCTTTATCGGCGTACTCGTGATGATCAACTTGGTGGGCGCCTGCGCCTCAAACCCTTGCCACCGAAAGACCCGTTTTTTCGAGAACCATTGTGCTGGCTCGGATGTGGTCCATAGTCCCGATCCCCTGTGCGAACACAACCTCAAGCACTGCAGCCCGGCAAAGCTGCAGGCATTCCGTGACTACGTCGCATGCATCGAAGCCGAAAAGGCGTGCAGCCTAGAAGCCCTAGGCCGCTGCCAAGAAAAACACCCAGGGGGCGTCAACCTCCAGTGCCCCAAACGCGACACCTGATCCCAGCTCACCCATATGGGCTAGCAGGGTGTTAAAAAACACCCTGCTCCCGTACGCGTGCCCTTGCCCGTTCGCGTACCCGAACTCGACGCAGGTCATTTGTTGCACGCCCTTTTCCGGAAAAGTCCCGTATTCCCTGGCGATTGAAGCGATGGACTCCAAAGCGGGCACGCGTACGGGCAAGGGCACGCGCACGGGAGCAGGCCGCTGAAACGTCGCTCCGCGACTTTTTCAGCAACCTGCTAGGGCTTGCCGGGTGAGAACGATTCAAAAATCCCATTTCACTCTCGGATGCGCTTCAAATTTGGGTTGGGCATTCAAGGTTTCATGCGTTCCTCTTCAAGTGCCCGGCTATCCTGCGCGCGCAGCCGGACAAGCAGCATCAAACCCGCAAGCTCAAAGGGCAACGCGATCAAAAGCTCTACGAGGGTCGGCGTCGCCAACAGCACCGGGGCCCCCAAAAAAACCGCCGCGTTCCACACGGCGTGGCCCACGACCACCGGCCACAAAGATCGCGTCAGCCAAACCGCGGAGGCGGCCACCACCCCAAACGGAGCGTGACTCAAAAGCGATTCCGGAAAACCGGGGTGCATGAGCCCAAAAAGCAGCGTCGTCAGCCCCAGGGCGGGCCAAGGCCCCCGGCCCTGGAAGGCCCGCAGCAGATACCCCCTAAAAAGCATCTCCTCACCCAGAGGGGCCAAGATCACCATCGCGAAAAACTCCAACGCAACCATCCCCAAGCTGCAATCAAAACGGGTTGATGCAGGGCTAGGAAAGGACCCGGATCCCATCCAGCGCGGCCACGCGCTGGTCATAAGAAGCATCAGCACCACCAAAGGCACACCGATGATAGGCACCCGATTGAATCGAAGGGTCTCCTTAAACGCCCGCCCCTGCAGGCGCACGAGCAGCAAAACCGCACCCAAAAAAGAGGCCCCGACCGCCAGATCACTCAGAACGCGCCACCACCGGTCGGCGCGCGGATCACCCGCCTCAAAGGCAAAACGCCTCACCGTCAGCGAGACGCCCAGAAGAAAAACCGCCTGCAGAGCCACGGTGACCATGCACGCCACAACGCCGTCCCGCCAGGACAGCGCGCGGACCGCCGCATCGCTTGGAACAGCTGATGTCTGGATGTCCCCGTCCGGCAACGGTCGTGTAGCCTACTTGACGGCGCGAAAGATGGGCATGTTCGCCTCCGTGGCCACATAGATGACATTCGGATTCTCGTTTAGGGTCTTGATCCAAAGGTACTGAAGATAGGAATCGGAGAGTGTCGAGCGAACAATTTCTTGGGCCTTGGCAGCACCCTCGGCGCGGGCGATCTCTATTTCGGCATCACGCCGCGCTTGCTCAAGCTCGAAACGCTTCTGCTCCGCCTTCTGTTCGGCGGTCAGCTTCGCCTCGATGCTCTCCTTGAATTTCAGCGGAAGTTTTACATCCCGAAGGAGAACATCGACGACCGTCACGCCTCGTACTTCGAGGTTGGTGGTCAAATAATCTTTGATCTTTTGCGCGATCTGCTTGCGACCGGTTTCGCTGTAGATGTTTTTGACTTGATAGCCACTTACGGTATCGCGGACTGCATTCCTCAGGTAGGGGATGACCAAAACGTGCACAAAGTTGGCGCCCACGTTTTTGCGGATGGAGGGGGCCTGCTCGGGCACAACCTGAAACAATAAGGTGGTATCAAGCCCTACAATGAGGCCTTCAGAAGATGGCACCTGCGCCTCCTCCTTGATCTCTTGAAGCTTGACGTTCCACACCTCGATCTCTCGGATCACCGGAAAAACGAGGGCGACCCCCTGAGGCACCGGCACATCCTTGATGGCGCCAAAGCTCTTTGAAACACCCACTTCGCCGTCTTCGATGACCGTGCAGGCGGCCACGCCTTGTAACATCAAGAGGACGAAGGCCCATTCGGCCTTACGGGGCCCGGGCCGAAATAAACTCGGCCCGCCCGTGGACCTCGGCTTACGCTGAACGCTTAAGGGGGTGTTCATCACCGCCCGAAAAGAACAGACCCAACCCGCTTCCGGCAAGCGCAATACGATGCTCGAAGGGAAAGCGAACAAAAAGCTTCGAGGCTGACCTCCCGCGATGCTACCCACGGCGCATCATCGTGCACGTGTTTGCCAAGGCCGCCGGTCGCTATCGCTGGTGGAGGGCCGGATGGCCCCGGATCCTGCTGATGGTCATGAGCCTGGGTTTGCTCGGTGCGGGCGAACACGAAGGGAAGCGCGCTGGCCCCCCGGGCAGCGGTGCGACCCAATCCCCACCCACGACCTTCATGAAAGGGATCACCGTCTCCTGCCCTCGGTACGGGCAGATCTGGGGTTCACCCCACATGACCACCGCGCTCCACGCCCTCAAGGCCCTCGGGGCCCGCTGGATCGCACTCCATCCTTACGGGTCGGTGTACAAAAATGGCCGGGTGTCGTCGGTGCCGCCCGAGAACACCGGCTACCTGACGGACGCCGTCCGCCGCACTCAAAACGCCGGCCTGTCCTTGTTTTGGAAACCGCACCTCGCCTATTGGGGGAGCTTCCCGTGGCGCGGAGCCATCGACTTCAGGGCAGATAGCCAAGCTTGGAAACGATTCTTCGAGGGCTACCGGCGCTTCATACTCGGTCACGCACGGTTCGCCCAAACCCACCAGATCCCCGTACTCGCGTTCGGGACCGAACTCGAAGGCACCATGGCCCAACATGAAGAATGGCGTTCGCTCTTGAAGGCGGTCCGTCAAGTATACAGCGGAACGCTGACGTACGCCGCCAACTGGGACCGCATTCAAAGCGTGCCTTTTTGGCCGATGCTGGATGCCATCGGGGTTCAAGCCTACTTTCCGCTGTCCACCGACAAGATGCCGACCAAAGCGGCCCTCAAACGGGCTTGGGACAAGCGTCTTCAGCGTTTGCGCCACATTTCGGCCGCCCATGGCCAAAAGCCCATCATTTTCACCGAAATCGGATACGCGCGCGCGGCCCAGGCGGCCCAAAAGCCCTGGGAACCTGCCGTCGACAACACCAAGACCGCGCGCGTACTCCGCCAGCGACTGATGGAAGTCGCCCTCGAAGCCATGGCTCATGAACCCCTGATCCGTGGCGCTTTTTGGTGGAAATGGATACCCGGAGACGACCGCTTCGACCGTGACTTTTCCATGAAGGACCCCGAGGCTCGGGCTGCCCTTCGAAATCACTGGGCCACCCCACCGCCCTCCCGAAAATCCGCAAAAACCCCTTCGGACGCCGACAAACACGACGCCCCTTCCCCCAAGAAACCTCGACAGCCATAGTCTGGCCGACCACAAGACGTGGGTCTCGGACCGACGCGGGGCTTCGGGGGGCGCGTTCGGTGAAGGCCGTGTATGCTTAAGCCTTGAACGACAACGACAGCGCAAAAAAACACTTTCGATGGAAAGCCGAAAGACGAGAGCTGGTGGCAGACTGCCGGATCTTCCAGGTAGAACGCATGCACGCAATCTGGGAAGCACAAGGGCCCATCCAAGACAGTCGAGCGGACTTCTTCGTCATGCGGGTTCCAGATTGGGTGAACATCGTCGCCTTCAATCCTGAAGATGAGATCGTGCTCATTGAACAATGGCGACCCGGCATTCAAAGCGTGACCCTTGAAGTCCCTGGCGGCGTCGTAGATCCCGGAGAAACGCCATTCGAGACCGCAGTGCGAGAGCTCCGAGAAGAGACCGGATTCGAATCGAACCAATGGTTTCGGCTAGGCACCACGACTCCCAATCCCGCCATTCAAGACAACACTTGCCACACCTTCCTCGCCCGGAACGCCATGCCAAGCGCAGCCCAGGCATTTGACCCCACCGAGTATTGTGAGGTCCAGCTCGCAAGCTACGAGGAGGCCCAGCGCCATGTGGCATCAGGCAGAATCAGTCATGCGTTGGTGGTCTCTGCGCTCCACTTCGAGCACCTGCGCCGAAGCGGTGGGCTCACGCCAGAGCCCCTCGGATAAGCACTTTGCCTAGGCCCCGTGACGCACGAACCCACTGTCAGGAACGGGCCGTGTGTAGCCAACCAGGGCAGCCTTATTCCGGATCACAATCTGCAAAGTCGATACGACGTTCGACAAGATCGATGCGCATGCCAAAGGCGGTCTGAAGATCAACCCCCAGGAGGCCATCAGCAATGTTCTGAACGCAATCGCTACACACCGCAACCCGGACGTCGTCGACGGCTCGCTTTGCGATGACCACCTCGCCGATCGTGCCGGTAGGAAGTTCGACCGAGCCATTGACCGTCACCACCTGAATGGGCGATCCGTACTGGAAGCGCCCACCCAAATCGTTGGCCAAGGCTTGGGTAATCAGAGTGAGGCTGGCCCCCGTGTCGAGGATGAGCTCCGCTTCCAGACCATCAATCCGTAAGGGCACGGTGTACGTGCGGCCATCTCGCGGCGCACGAAGCGCAATGGAACACCGGCCGTCGGGAGGAGGCGGCTCAGCCGGCGACTCGGGTTCAGGCTCGGGCAGCTCCGCCACCGAAGATGCATCGTCGGCAGTCGCGTCTTCACGCGCATCGACCACGTCGGGCTCCACCGCGTCCTCCGCCGGCGAAACCGGCGTTTCCTCCGAACTTTGAGCGTCTTCAGGCTGGCCCGAATCAAAAACCACGTCCGGGGTCCCTATCGGTTCTTCCGGCCGCGACTCGTTTCGGGCCGCGACCACGCGACTCTGGGCCCCCTTGAGCTGCTGCACGGTCCACTTGAGCATCGGCACATCGGCACCCAGGCGTTGGGCCTCGCCGAGGGTCTCAAGAGCCTCGGAGTCGGCGCCTCGCGCATAGAGCAAAAATCCAAGTCGCGCGTAGGCACGACCTTCGGGGTCACCCAACTGAATGGCACTCCGATAGGATCGCTCGGCCAGCAAAAACTGATCTTGCTCCGTCTGCACTTCTCCGAGCGACATCCATGCGTCTGGATCACTCGGACGCGCGTTCACGCGGGCCCAGGCCGAATCGAGGGCCGCGGAATCGAACCCGGACCCCAGACGATGCCCCGACCTCCAAACAAGGAGCCCCGCAAGGAGAAGACAAAACAACCCTAAAGCAAACAGAACGCTCGGGCGCGCCGCCCCCTGCCGTGCCCAGCGTAGGCGCTCACCGGGCAGCGGGCCGCGCCCTGCCCCCCGTGGAGCCTGCATCGCGCGGCCTTGGAGCTCGGTCCCCACCGTTCAAGGGTCGACGCTGCCGAGGGCTCCCGTCAACCCGGATTCGCCGCTTTCAGCCTTTCGCTAGCCCCAAATCTTGCCGAATCTTCTTCAGCCAAGCGCTCTGAATCGCCTGCATCTCTTCTTCCGACCGGGCGACCGCCATCCCTTCGGAGCGTTCGACCGCATCCTCCGGGAGGCCCTCGAGAAAACGCGATCGGCTACGCCGAACCACCTTCCCCCACTTCGCCCGGGTGCGGGCATAGCTGATGGTCAACGCCTGCTTGGCACGGGTCACCGCCACGTAGGCGAGGCGCCGTTCTTCATCGATATCACCGTCTCCCTCTATCGTGCGGCGATGAGGCAGAAGCTCCTCTTCGAGACCAATCAAGAACACGTGTTTCCATTCGAGGCCTTTGGCCGCATGGATGGTCGACAGGACCACCGAGTCCTCGTCGCGTACCGGCTCTGAGCCAGACCAACCGTTGAGGGCCAGCTCAGCCAAAAACGTGATCAGGTCGGAGCGTCCATCATAAGAGACGGGCCCCCCCTTTGGCTTCTTGATCTGCCGTTCCTCAAACCGTTCGAGTTGGTTGACAATCTCCCGCACGTTGTCGACCCGGCGGCTGGCAGCCACACCGGTATCGCTTGAGTCCAGCAAGGTGTCTTCGAGCTGAACCTCTTCAAGAAACTTGCGCGCCACGACGCTTGCCCGCTCACTGACCAACTGAGCCTGGTATTCGCGAACAAGACCACAAAAAGTACTGGCCCCTCGTGCAGCCCTGGCGGAAACCCCCTCAACTTCGTCGACCCGCAACAGGGCGTCAAACAGAGACATGTCCTGCTGGCGGCCCCAGTCATCGACCTTTTTGAGGGCACCTGCACTCACCCCCCGGGGAGGAAAGTTGGCGATGCGGCGAACCGACTGCTCGTCATCGGTGTTGCTGAGGGTACGAAGATACGCAAGCGTATCTTTGACTTCTTTTTTGTCGAACAATTCCATCCCACCAACCACACGATACCGAACGTGGGCCCGCCGAAGAGCAAGCTCAACCGGCCGAGACTGCACGTTGGAACGGTAGAGCACCGCGATGTCCGAGCGCGGCGTCTTATCCTCGGTCAAGGCCAATATGGCGTTCGCCACTTCTTCGGCCTCAACCTCTTCGTCGTCCATGGCCACCAACTTGCACGGACGGCCGTCACCTTGGGCCGAGCGGAGATCTTTTTGATAGCGACGGCGGTTTTGCCGGATGATGCTATCCGCCACCGACAAGATGGCACCGGTAGAACGATAATTTGTCCCCAATATGACGGTCTTTGCCCCCGGGAAGTGTTCGGAGAACAACAGAATGTTCTCCACGTTGGCTCCGCGCCACCCGTAGATCGACTGGTCGTCGTCTCCGACCACACATAGGTTGCGGCGTTCGCCGGCCAGTCGCCGCAAAAGCTCGAATTGCGCACCGTTGGTGTCTTGGTACTCGTCCACCATGATGTATGGGAAACGGGCTTGAAGTTCTGAGAGGACTTCGGGTTGGTCCCGCAACAACCGAACCGACAACAAAAGAAGGTCGTCAAAATCGACAACGTTTTGCACCCGAAGCTCAGACTCGTAACGCTCATAGGCTTCTATGGTCGCCACCGGGTAGTCGTCCTCGTACTCACCGATCAGGCCATCGGCCCCCGGAAGAACACCGTCCTTTTCGCGAAAGCTGGCCGCATCCACACCCATATTTTTTGCGTCAGAAATGGCAGACACAATGCGTTTGGCGTCAAACTTCTTGTCGGATATTCTGAGTTTCCGCAGAATTCGCCGGATACTGCCCATCTGTTCGCCAGCGTCACAAATGGTAAATCCCGGTTTCAGACCGATGGACTCTCCGTAGCGCCTGAGAATCCGCACGCCCAAGGCGTGAAAAGTGCTGATGGTTGCGCCATTGACAACCCTACCCACCAACTTTCGAGCCCGGTCTCGCATTTCGTTGGCCGCTTTGTTGGTAAAGGTGACCGCCAAGATGTTGTCAGCGGCCACCCCCTCCCGAATCAGGTACGCGAGGCGATAGGTAATCACCCGGGTCTTGCCGCTGCCGGCACCGGCCAACACCAAAAGAGGGCCCTCAGTATTGGTCACCGCCGCAAGCTGGTCAGCGTTGAGTGTGCCGAGATCAAACACCGGACGGGCACGCTACGTTCCGCGTCTTTGCATCGTCAATGAAGTTTGTGAATCTTAGCCCACTGTATCATCAACCAGGCGTCGCAAAAAGCTTGGACAAACGGGGGCCCCGCTGCTGTGCATAATGGCTCTTGACCCCTACCCCATAGATTCGCGCGGGCTCTTCCCACAGCTTTTCGTATGCCATTTTGCACACGGGTTGGCGGTGCCGCACGATGAGATCGTCCTCGTACGGCCGCACTTCTAGAACGGCTGGCGTACCGCGCACTTCGCCATGCTCTCCATAACCAAAGCCCGGATCGAAAAACCCGGCGTAGTGAGCCCTGAATTCGCCCGCGCTGGTGTCGTAGGGGAGCATCTCAGCCGCAAATGCGGTTGGCACTGCAACGTATTCGTATGTGCTGAATATGTAAAAAGCCTCACGGGACAAGAACAGAGCACCATCAGGTGGTCGGCGAATGGGTTCGAAAAACTCGTAGGGCCGGTGCTTGGCCACTTGGGCAAGGTCCACGGGCCGAAAACTCTTCTTGGCGACGTAACCCACGATGTCTTGATCGAGGTCGAGAGTCATCAACAAGGCGTGGGTGCCATCTCGGTCGCCGTGCAGCGCCTGGCCCGCCTCCACCGGCGTACCTTTTGGCCCGAACAAAAGGGGCGTGTCGCGGTGCATCCGCTCCAGGGACTCCGAGGAGACAATTTCGCGCCCCTCAAAGAAGATCATTTGATTGAGCGAATCTCCCGAGCGAAGTCGGACATCGAAGCTCTTGGGGATCATCTCGAGCCAAAGATCGCCCTGGTACCCTCGGGGCACCTTGTCGTATCTGGGGTTCCCGTCACACAAGACCCGGGTCTGAAGATCGATGCGTCCCGTGCTGCTTTTGCTGTTGCCGTAGGCTGCCACCGCCTCCGGCAACAACAGACGCTCCCGAAGCCGCACCCAAACAACCTCGCCCCGAACCATGATCTGTGGCTGTGATAGATCGATCCGTCGACGACAAAAGCGCTCTAGGAGCTCACGGACACACTCGCCCTGAAGAGGAAGCATGCTTCCAGGCACCGCGTACGCCTCATCGGAGATGGTCAGATCCAACGACGCGGGCTGTATTTGCTCGGTCGCGATCGGCGCCTCGCTTCGAATGTGCCCAAGCGCAATCAGCTGGCCAATCTCTTGAGATGGGTAGGTTCCGCCCATTTTCTTTACGCCATCACCTTGAGGCGCCGGCGCCGAGCCTCAGGGTCGCCAAGCTGACCGCATGCCGCCATCACGCTTTGCCCCTTGGTCAACCGGCGCCTGACGGGAATCCCGAGCGCGCGCAGTCTGTCGGCAAAACGCACCGTCTCGTGGACCTCGGGCGGGCGGGCCACGGGCTTCGTTCCGGGGTTGTAGGGGATGACGTTCAGCATCAAGGGCATCAGCGGGCGGCAAAAGGTAGCCACCGCTTCAGCGTCATCTTGGGTGTCATTGATGCCCGGGAGCAAGCAATAGTTCACCCCAAACACAAACTTCGGACGAGGCCGATACCGAAGCAGCGCTTCTTGAACCGCTTTTAGACTGCTTTTCTTGTGAACCGGCATCAACCGATTTCGCAGCGCATCGGTGCCCGCGTTGAGACTTAAAGAAACATCGAGCCGCTTCCAGCCGAGTTCGGCCAACCGAAGGAGTCCCTCGGGACGACCCACGGTGCAAATCGTCATCTTCTGCTGCCCGTAACTCAGGCCCCGATCGTCGTTCAGCACCCGAAGGGCCTGAATCACGGCATCGGGGTTATCGAGGGGTTCTCCCATCCCCATGAACACGATGTTGTGCACCGACCAGCCCAGAACCGCCCTCGCCACCACCACCTGGCTCACGATCTCCCAGGCCTCCAGATTGCGCAGGAGCCCCATCCGGCCGGTCTCGCAAAAGAGGCACCCGAGACGGCAACCCACCTGGCTGGACACACAAAGGGTGTTCCGACCGGACCCCATCGGAATGAGCACGCTCTCAAACTCCAGGCCATCCCCACCGGCAAAGACAAGCTTGACGGTGGACCGACCGTTTGGGCTCGGCTCGCGGTATTGGTGCACAATCTTCGGTAACTCCAGGGCAAAGTGCGACAGCCAAGCGGCCTGCGCCTCTTGGCCGAGCCCATGTTTCGCGGGGGTAAAACGACCGCGGACACAGGCCTCTCGGTAGATTTGTGGCGCCACGCCCGCCCCCCGAACGAGATGGGCCCGAGCCCGCTCGACCACCTCCTGAGCGCGAAGACCAAGCAGCGGCACCCCCGGCATCCCCCCTGTCATGCAGAAGGCCCCCGGACAAGACAAGTGGGAGAACGCCCCAAACCGGTCCGGGCGCCCGCTCCACGCCCACCTCCCGCCACAGAGACCCAATTGTGGTTCTAGGCAAAATCGTGACAAGCTGTCAGAGATGGAGGGGCGGATCGGTCGGATTGCGGTTCCATTGTTCGCGTTCGCCGCGTGCAGCGCGCCTCGGACCGCCCCCCCCGCCAACCACACCGAGAGCCCGCCCACGTGGACCATCAACCGAAACAGCTTCTCCGAAGAACAACTCACGGGCTCCTCTGGACTCAGCCGCGACGGTGCGGGTCTTTTATGGGCTGTTCCTGAGACGTTCCGGGTGCTGGTCCCGTTCGCCCTCCACAACGGCACCGCGACGATCCGGGGTGACTCGCTTCCCATTCGGGGTGTCCCCGAAGATCTTGATATCGAATCCATGGCGTGGATCACCCGAACAACCTTGGTTCTCGGAACCGAGGCTGCCGTGGATAGCCGTGCCAACGACTTGCTCCTCTTCACCGAAGTACAGAACAACCGAGCCGAAGTCCGTCGTACCCTCAAGGTCCCGTACAAGGACCTATGGGGATTGAGCCCCACCAGCAACCAGGGCATCGAAGGGATATGTCACGTCGGGGGCCGGCTGATCGTCGCGATCGAGTGCCCCCTCAAGAGCTCGGGAAAACGCATCGCCCCCGTAGCGAGCTTTGATCTCGCCAGCAAACGGTGGACGGCGTACCAGGTGCCACTGAGTTCGCCCACCGGCAAACTTTCTGCACTCGCCTGCCGAGAACAACGAACCCACCTTGAGGTCCACGCCGTGGAGCGACATTTCGAAACCTCGCGCCTGCTTCGCTTCCGCATTCCCCTCATCGACCAACCCGCGCGCATCGAGCCCGAAGTGCTGGTTGACCTCGCACCCTTGTTTGCCGACGGGCTCCCCAACTTCGAAGGCCTGGAGCTTGTCGACCAAAACCACGTCGCCCTCATTTCGGACAACGATTTTCGCCGGCGAGAGGGCCCGACTCAGTTGGTACGCATCAAGCTCAACCGTGACACCGCTTTGCCTCACCAGCAGTAAGAAAACCCGCGGTCCATGCGGTGGAGCGCCACAGGCATGCTCACCCGTGACCCAGCCTTCCCCCACGACCGTCAGAACCACCGGCAGCCGCACGTTGGAGCCACCGAAACAAGCGTCGCCAAAGGGCGGCGCTACTTAGCCAGCATCAAGAAAAAGATCGGCAGCCCGTAAAATGCAAACGCCACGTAGGCGAGCGCCCAACGCCGACTCCTGGTGGCGACGGTTGCGAGCCACCGCGCCGCCAGCATGGGGAGCCTACGGGTTCGCTGGGGAATATAAAACACCAAGAAGCCACCGAGGTTGAAAAGGAGATGAACAATCGCAATCTGTCTGGCAACCATTACACTCGGTCCGGTAATCGCCATCGATGCCAAAAGAGCGGTCACGGTCGTGCCGATATTGGCGCCCACGGTCACCGGAAAGACCTGCCGCAGGCGTACAAGGCCCGTTCCCGCGAGCGGAACCAAAAGAGAACTGGTGATCGAACTCGACTGCACCGCTACGGTCAAACCGATGCCCAAGCCGACCGAGGACAAACTGCCGACCCATCCCTGACCCAGAAGACGCCGCACCACCGATTCGACCCTCGACAACACCAGTTTCTTCATGACCCGCACGATGGCCATGAGCGAAAAGAAAATGATGAGAACGCCCACCAGCGCCAAACCCGACATCACCAGCCGCGGATCATCGATCACCCATCCGAGGGCACTTTTGATGAACCCCACGCACCCTTTGAGCATCGCCTTAAGAGGACTGTTGTAGGTCACACCGCCGCCCGCGGGGAGAAGCTGGTTCACGAAGTACGCCGCGCGAGACAAAAAGCCGGTGGCCAACTCCAAGGGAAGCAACACCACGACGGTCAGGTAGTTGAAGAAGTCGTGCACCGTGGCCGCAGCGAAAGCGCGGCGAAATTGCGCGCGATGCCCGACTTGCATCAACGCCGCCACCGTATTGGTCACAGTGGTTCCAATGTTGGCCCCCATCACCATGGGTACCGCGACGGAAAACGGAAGAACGCCACCCGCAACCATGCCCACCATCAAGGATGTGGTCACGGAGCTGCTTTGGACGAGGGTGGTCGCCAAAATACCAGTCACCAAGCCCGCCAAGGGATGTTCGACCGCCAGCATCAACGATGCCAGGCTGTCCTTGCCAAAGCCCTTGATGCCAGCAGAGAGGCTCTGGACACCCACCAAAAAAAGGAACAGCAACCCGAGCGCAAACAACGACCTCAGCACGTCACGGGCACGGACCGGTGTCCGAAAGAAAGCCCCTTCAGGCGAAGCCGGCAGCCGTGAAGCAAGCTCCACTGAACCTTGGGGCGTCGAGCCATCGGTGTCAGACAAATACATGGGCGGGGGGGGCGCTCTGTTATCCACCGGTGTCGGTACACGCACGAATCGGGGAAGTCACGCGCCCATTTTTGTCGAAGACCAAAGGCCATCGGGGGGGGACCCCGGAGCGCGCGGTCGACGCAGGGTATTTCGCGCCAGGCCCCCGAGGGCAGAAACCCCTCGCGGCCGCGAACCCGCCGTCGCCAAGATACCGGGCCCTATCCAGGGGGAGGATCAACCCTTCTCACCGGCAGCCCACCGACGGATCCGTTCGACGTAGTGCGGCCATTCATCCTGAAAACCCTGCTGGACTTTTTTCTCGATCATCTTGCCCACCACGGGGACCCGGATCTGGACGTGCGCGGTTAGGCGCAAGCGAGCCCCCCCATCGGTCCCCGACACCGCATACGTCCCGGTCACCCGTGCCTTGTCTCCTTGAGGGCCCGACCACACCCACTGTCCGGTCAGGGCTTTGAGGTCCCAGGTGACGACGGTTCGGTTTTCTTCGGTCTTGGATGGATCCCGTCCCTTGATGGTTCGCGCCGCTTGTCGCGTCCAGATTTCGAATTCATGAACCTCGGGGGTGGAACGAAGATCGGTGATCCGCACGTCCAGGGCCTTGCGGGCCCGTTCCGAAGCCTCAATGAGGGATCGCTCCCGCATCGCCCACACCACCCGATCCGGGGGCACATCCAATGAAAAGCTGCGGTCAAGATCGGTCGCCATCGTGCCCTCTTGGACGATCTCAAAACCACAGGTCCGCGCCCTTGTCAGCCGCCACGTCTCCCGGGGTCTGGTCCGGCGGGCCCCAAAACCTCGCAGCGAACGCAAGGGAAAATCGGCCGAGCAGGTCTTGGGCCTCCTATTCCGCCCGCGGAGCCGGCCGGGAGCCAAAAGTACCAAGGGTAATCGAGAGGTATCGCCTCAGAAACAGTCGGCGGAATGGCCGTATTGCCCATGGGTGTGTGTTTCGCCTTTCGTCCAAAGGCGGCCCGCGGCAGGATGCCCGCGCACCTCAGGAGGGAACTATGCCGAGCTACTATCTGTCCGAAGACCTGGCGCGATTCCACGAAATGGCCAAAACCAATGCGCCGCTCTTCGAGCACTTCATGAAGTGGTACCGCGCCGCCATGGAAGATGGCGCGGTGGACACAAAGACCAAAAAACTGATCGCCCTCGCGGTCGCGTTTGCCATTCAGGAGCCCTACTGCATCGACTCCTACGCATCCCAATGCCTTGAGGACGGCTGGTCGCCTGAACAAATGTGTGAGGCCGTCAACGTCGCTGCGAGCATTCGGGGCGGGGGCACCATCGCCCACTGGCCCCAGGCCACCAACACCTTCGAACGCAACGAATGACACGACGTCTGCTCATCATTGGGGCGGGGCCCATCGGCCTCGAGGCAGCCCTCGGGGGCTGCGAACGCGGATTTGACGTGACCGTCCTCGAGCAATCGGAGGTCGGCACCGCACTGCGAAAGTGGGGTTCGACCCGCTTTTTTACCCCGTTCGAAATGAATGTATCGCCACGCGCACGGGAACGTCTGCAAGACCGGGTCCCTGCCCGCGATGCCCTTCTCACCGGCCCCGAAATGGTGGACCAGGTGCTTTTGCCGCTGGCCCACTGTCCACCGCTTTTGGGACGGGTCCACACCCAACACCGCGTGGTCAGCGTGGGCCGGGCACGCATGACCCGACGAGACCGACCAGGACACCCCAACCGAAGCACGCGCCCCTTTCGGGTCTTGGCCGAAACGCCGAGCGGCGAACACGTCTACGAGGCGGACGCGGTTCTCGATGCGTCCGGATTGGCCCACACCCTGGCCATCGGCTCTGGGGGACAACCCGCAGTGGGCGAACGAGCAGCCGCCCCTCGCCTGATCCGGCACCTCGGCGCACTCGAAGCCAAGCTGCCCACCCTCAGGGGCAAGCGGGTCCTCTTGGTGGGGGCGGGCCATTCCGCCGCCCATGCCGCCCTCACCCTCAGCCGCATGGCACAAGAAGCGCCAGGAACGGAGATCATATGGGCCACCCGGAGTCCCAACCGGCGCCCCATTCCTGAAGTCGCAGAGGATCCCTTGCCGCACAGAAAAAACGTCGCCCGCCGCGCCAACGACCTCGCGGCCACCCCGCCCGAACCCCTGCGAAGAGAACGCCGCGTACACATCGACGTCTTGGCCCAACAGGACCGCGGCTTCACCGTCAAGACTTCGGACGGACGCAGCCTGGACGCGGACCACGTGGTGGGCTTCACAGGCTACCGGCCTGAGCACGCTTTTTTGTCCGAGCTTGCCCTAGACGTTTCTTCGGTGAGCGAAGGCGCCGGCCCCCTTTACCGCGCACTCAGCGGAGTCACCGACTGCCTTCAGGTCCCTAGGGTCACCGCTCAAAACCTCGAGTCCCAGGAACCGGGTTTTTATTGGGTGGGCGCCAAAGCGTATGGTCGACTCCCTACCTTCCTGTTGAACACCGGGCTCGCGCAGCTGGACATGGTCCTCGATGCGCTGGAGAAAAAGAACCCCTGATGCACGCACACAACGAAAACGCCAATCTCGTGCACCTCGGGGCCAAAGGATCCGCGGCAGCCTATCCCGCGGTGGGCATTGCCGAACTGGACACGCTCTGGTTTCAGGTTGCGGGCACCCTCTGCAACCTGAAGTGCTCCCACTGCTTTATCTCTTGCTCCCCGACCAATCACACCCACCGCATGATGCACCTCGAAGATGTCCTGCCGTTTCTCCGCGAGGCAGAAACGCTTGGGGTCAAAGAATATTACTTCACGGGCGGCGAGCCCTTCATGAACCGAGACATGCTGCGCATTCTTGAAGCCACCCTAGCCCAAGGCCCAGCCTCCGTCCTGACCAACGGCACCTTGCTTCGTCCTCAGCTCGCGCAAAAGCTGTACGCCCTGAGCCAACAAAGTGAGTACTCGTTGGACCTGCGCATTTCCTTAGATGGATGGAGCGCCGAAACCAACGATCCCATCCGTGGTGAACACAGCTTCGCGCGAATTCTCGCCGGGATTCGGGCGTTGGCCGATGCAGGTCTTCACCCGGTGATCACCATCACCGAAGCCTGCGAAGGCGCCGCTTCGCGCCAAGGGAGGCGCCAGTTTTTGGCGTTCATGGAAGACATCGGTCTCAAAAGCCGGCTCAAAGTGCTGCCGCTCCTCAGAATGGGGGCTGAAGAAGACCGAGAACGCGGCTACCACCAGTGGGAATCACTTGCGGGTGTACACCTCGACGACGCGCAAAAAAAAGCGCTTCAGTGTGGCCATAGCCGGATGGTTTGCGCCCAAGGCGTATACGTATGCCCGATTCTTATCAACGAGCCCGGCGCGAAGATGGGTCGCACCCTGACCGAAACCCTGCGCCCTTTTTCTCTGAGCCATCCCGCTTGTTACACCTGCCATATGGAAGGACTGACCTGTGCCACCTAGCATGGTCGAGCGCGTAAACCACGACCCTGAGCAGTCCTTTGGCCGCATCGCTTTTTTTGGGGGGGTCTACAGCAACTACTTGGCGCTCAAAGAAGCGATCGCATGCGCCGAAGAGCGAAAGGTAGAAGCCATGTTTGCGCTCGGCGACTTTGGCGCCTTTGGTCCCCACCCCGACCGAAGCTGCGAAATTCTCAGGACCCATTCCATCCCAGCGATTCAAGGCAACTACGAAGAGTCCTTGTCTACCGGGGCCGGCGATTGCCACTGCGGCTACACCGATCCCCGCGACAATCACTTCGCCCAAATCAGTTACGATTATACCGCGGCCCACACCTCACCAGAGCACAAAGCCTGGATGGCCACCCTCCCCCGACACCGGCGCGTGAAGGTCGGGAAGCACCGTCTTTACCTCTGTCACGGGTCACCGCGGCGCATCAATGAGTTCCTTTGGCGCTCCACCACGCCCACGCCCTTTGTCCAAAAAATGCTGCGGACCTTTGACACCGACGTGGTGGTCTGCACCCATACCGGGATCCATTGGTCCCGACTGCACGAACCGGGACGCGGGGTCATCAACGTCGGCGCGCTCGGACGCCCCGCCAACGATGGACGTCCGTGGGTGTGGTTCACCATCGTCGAAGACCAAGGGGCCAAGCTCGGGGTTGAGTTTGTTCCGGTCCGGTACCCTCACGAACGACTGATTGCCGAAATGCGCGAAGAAGGCTTGCCGGCAGAATTCATGGAAACCATCCGCACCGGCTCCTGGACCACCTGCCTCGAGATCCTCCCCGCCAAGGAACGCGCCCAGGGCCGATACTGACCGCCCTCGGGGCCGGGGTCCCCCTTCCCTTCGTGCCCAGAAAATTCGAGCCCGCGACGGGTCCAGGCCACAGTTCGCAGGACGCGCCGGTGCGACCGGCCACGTGACGGTCACAGGACGGCCAAGCGACAAACGCGCACCGGTTCGCGGGCAGCGTCCCCGCCCAAACGTCCCGTTTTCGCGCACGTCGAAGCACTCGGCCCCAAAAGACGAAGAGACCGGAGCGTCCGGTTTGTCCGGACCAAGCCCCGTGCAGCCCGGACCCATGCCTCTAAGCTATTGATATTCATTGCAGGCAACCATGGCCCAGATCCTGCACATCTCTCTCGTCAGGGAAGGACACACGCCGTGCCGGACACTCTAAGACACTTCACGCGCCGCGCAGTGCCGCGGGACCATGGCTCGAGTCGAGGGATGCGTATTCCCTCTACGGGCCACGGAGCCGTTGCTCCAAACGCACCGAGGCAAATGGGGGCCCGTGAAGTTGCGACCGTATCGTCGTCCCAGTGTTACGTCACGTCTTGGCCCAAGAACGTCACATCGAGGGGCTCCGGCCCCGTCAGATCAGGGGTTTGTGACTTGTTCTTGGTTGGAACGAATCTTGAAACCACTTTCACCCACCCAACTCAAGGAGAGAGAACGCCATGACAACCCTTCGTAAGACCACCACACCCGTCCGAGTCCGAACCCGAAAGCCAGAGCCGTACAAGGACAAGAGCGCCAAAAAGGCCCTGAAGAAACTGGACGCCAAAAAGGGCGAGATTTCGGGCAAAGACCTTCAGAACGCGATCACCGAAGGCACCAAAGATCTCGACAACCAGGCCGCCGGTCAGGAGTTCAAAGACATCCAGAACTTCGCAGAGCGCAACTGGAACCGGCTATCCCCCGACGCCAAAGAAAAATACCGGGTGTACGAAAAGTACGCCAAGGCCGCCCAAAAGAAGGGCAAGACCGGCATCGCGGCCTCTGACTACCAAAAGATGCAAAAAGAAATGCGGACCGCGGGGTACAAAGACAAGTCCGCAGGCAAAGCCATTGAGACGCTGAAAGACAAGTCGGGACCCATCTCGGGCGACGACATGCAAAAGGCGATCAAAGACGGCACCAAAGACTTCGATGCCCAGGCCGCCGGCAAGGAGTTTCAAGACTTCAAGAAGTTCGCAACCGAGAATTGGCACCGCATGACCCCTGAGGCCAAAGCCAAGTTCAAGGTCTACGAAAAATACGCCCAGTCCGCACAAAAGCAGGGCAAGACCGGCATCGCCCACCAGGATTACAAAAAGATGCTCGGGGAGATGAAGCTCGCCGGCTACAAGGACAAGGGCGCGGGCAAAGCCATCGAGGACCTCAAGGCCAAAAATCCTCGTGGCGAGATCTCCGGCGACGACATGCAAAAAGCGATCACCGACGGGACCAAAGATCTCGACGGGCAGGCCGCCGGCAAAGAATACGCGGACCTCAAAAAGTTCGCGAACGAGAACTGGCACCGCATGTCACCCGACGCCAAAGAGAAGTTTCGAACCTACGAGAAATACGCCAGAGCCGCGCAAAAGCAGGGCAAGACCGGCATCGCGATGAGCGACTACCGGAAAATGCAAAGTGAGATGAAAAGCGCCGGCTACAAGGACAAGGGCGCAGGCAAGGCCATCGAGGAGCTCAAATCCAAGAAGGGTGAGATCTCTGGGCAAGACATCCAAAAAACCATTTACAACGCGACCAAGGATCTCGACGGGCAGGCCGCCGGCAAAGAGTATGCCGATCTCAAGAAGTTCGCGACCGAAAACTGGGATCGCATGTCGCCCGACGCGAAGGCCAAATTCCGGGTCTACGAGAAGCACGCCAAACGCGCGCAGGCGCAAGGCAAATCCGGTATCGCCATGAACGACTACCGGAAGATGCTTGGTGAAATGAACCGCGCCGGTTACGCCGACAAATCTGCCGGTGCAGCCATCGAGGGCCTCAAGAGCCAAAAGGGCGAGATCTCGGGCAAAGACTTCGAAAAGGCGTTGATCAACGGAACCCGAGACTTCGACGGTCAGGCCGCGGGCAAGGAGTATGCAGACTTCAAGAAATTCGCCAAAGAGAACTGGCATCGGATGTCTCCGGATGCCAAGGCCAAATTCCGCATCTACGAAAAATACGCACGGTCGGCACAAGCCCAGGGGCAGTCGGGCATCGCGCGGGCTGATTACAACCGCATGGTCAACGAAATGCGTACCTCGGGTTACCGGGACACCAGTGCCGGGCGCGCCATCGAGGGCCTGAAGAACAAACCTGGCACCATCTCCGGCGACGACATGCAAAAGGCGCTCGTCAACGGAACCAAAGACCTCGACGGCCAAGCCGCGGGCAAGGAATACGCAGATTTCAAGAAGTTTGCGACCGAGAATTGGGATCGGATGTCGCCCGACGCGCGACAGAAGTTTCGCGTCTACGAGAAGTATGCCCGCGCCGCTCAGGCACGCGGTAAAACCGGCATTCCGATGCGTGAGTACAACCAGATGGTCAAGGAGATGAAAACCTCTGGATACAAAGACGCAAGCGCGGCCAAAGCCATCGAAGGCCTCAAGGACAAGTCCGGCCCCATTACCGGTGACGACATTCAGCGTGCCATCTTTGAAGGGACCCAGGACCTGGACAACTCGGCGGCCAGCACCGAATACGCGGACTTCAAGAAGTTCGCGCAGGAGAACTGGCACCGGATGACACCGAGCGCCAAAGAGAAGTTCAGGGTCTACCAAGCTTACGCCCAATCGGCACAGGCGCGGGGCTTGAAGGGCATTCCACGCGGGGAGTACGAGGCCATGAAATGGCAGATGCGCGGCGCCGGGTACCACGACGCCAGTGCCGGTCGAGCCATCGAGCAGCTGAAGTCCCAGCCCGGAATGATCGATGCGAACAGCCTCATCGGCGCCGTCGCCCGAGGCACAGCGGATTTCGATGGACAGGCCGCCGGTCGTGAATTTGCGGATTTTACCAACTTCGCGTTCAACAACTGGAATCGCCTCACGCCCGATGCCAAAGCCGCGTTCATGGCCTACACGGCGCATGCCCAAAACGCATGGCTCGACGGTTCGACCGGAATCAGCAACTTCGGAGGCATGATTCAGGACATGAAGGCCGCTGCCGACCTCTTGTTCCTGCGGCAAGGTTTCTTCCGCATCTAATCCCACGGCCAAGTTGCGCCGACCCCTAAAAATCCCGCAGCCCAAGTGAGCGCGGGTTCGGCCTTACGGGGCCCGGGCCGAAGCCACCGGCCCGCCCCGTTCCCTTCCCTCACCCGCACCACGCAAACCGATTCGGATCAACGCGAGTGAGCTCGGTCTGACCACTTCGTTTTCCTGAACCGTTCTGGACCGTTTGGCCTCTACATACGTCGGCAACGATGCGGGGCTACGAGGCATACGGCGCATATTCCGTGAAGAGGTTTGCGGAGTCTCATCACGGTCACTCGAAATTCCTTCAGGGCGACTGGCGAGGGTAAATAATAGTGCCCGTCCCCCCCTTCCCCCCCTTCCAGTGGACTGAGTCCTCCCCTCGCATTGCAAAGAGCCGCAAATCCCAAACGCGCATTGAAGGAGGTGCATTATGAAGCGTCCGTCCCAACGGTCTCAGATCGTGTAGCACAAACGGCGGCAAAGCTGGTGCTAGAGCCCATGCTCGAGCCGATCTTTGACGAAGATTCTTATGGATACCGTCCAGGCAAATCGGCGCACGATGCGCTCGCAATCACACGGAAGCGCTGCTGGCAGTTTAACTGGGTTGTGGAGTTCGATATTAAGGGCCTGTTTGATCACCTTGATCATGGGTTATTATTCTCGGCGCTCCGCAAACACTTCAACTGCAGGTGGGTAATCCTGTATGTCGAGCGTTGGTTGAGTGCGCGAGTGCAGCACGCAGATGGTCAGCAGGAAGAACGGGTTTGTGGCACGCCGCAAGGTGGTGTTGTCAGCCCTCTGCTGGCAAATTTGTTTCTGCACTATGCCTTTGACTCTTGGATGCGACGAACGCTCCCGAGCATTCGTTTTTGTCGCTACGCAGATGATGGGTTGGCGCATTGTCGAACACAGAAGCAGGCGGAGTTTGTACTGAATCGAATACGGAAGCGTTTTGCCGAGGTTGGTTTGGAGGTCCATCCCGAGAAATCAGGGATAGTATATTGCAAAGACTCGAATCGGACAGAAGATTATGATGCGGTTTGCTTCGACTTTCTCGGCTACACATTTCGCCCCCGGCGTTGTGTGAGTCCAAGTCGAGGTGTGCATCCGAATTTTCTTCCGTCCGTGAGTCGGGCATCGAGGCAGGCAATGCATAGTCAAATGCGCAGCTGGCATGTTCAGCTGAAAAACGAAAAGACGCTTCAAGACCTGTCCCGAATGTTCAACCCGGTTCTTCGGGGTTGGAAGCAGTACTACGGAAAATTCTACCCTACGGGGCTCCGCCGCATTTGGCGGGACTTCAATACGTACCTTGTTCAGTGGGTCCGCAGAAAATATCGTCGTTTTGCTAGGCATAAGCGACAGGCGAGGGCGTATGTGAATGACTTAGCACGTTCAAACCCGAGTCTTTTCGTGCACTGGGAGCTTGGATGTTTTCCGGGTGGCTTGAACGATAGGAGCCGGATGAGCTGAGAGATTCACGTCCGGTTCTTGGAGGGGCTGGGGGTGAAATTCCCCCGGTCTACTCAACCCAAATTGAAAGGCCCACAAAAATGGAGCTATTTTCATCTGTACGTCATCCTCGATGTCTTTAGTCGATACGTGGTGGGCTGGATGGTAGCGGACCGAGAATCGTCATCGCTGGCGACCAAGCTCATCGAGCAAACTTGTAATCGGCAGGGCATCACCAAGGACCAACTGACTCTGCACGCGGATCGTGGTTCATCTATGGAGTCCAAGCCCGTGGCGCTTCTGCTTGTGGACCTGGGCGTCACGAAGACGCATTCACGGCCGCGCGTGTCGGATGACAACCCGTTCTCGGAGAGCCAATTCAAGACGTTGAAGTATCGACCGGACTTTCCCAAGCAGTTCGGCAGCCTGGAGGATGCCCGTTCGTTCATGGTCGAATTTTTCCGTTGGTACAACGATACGCATCACCACAGCGGGATCGCGATGATGACACCGCATGATGTCCACCACGGATTGGCCGAGGCTCGACGTTTGCAGCGAGTTCATGTGCTCGACGCAGCTTATCGGGCCCACCCGGAGCGATTCGTTCAGGGTAGACCGAAGGCGATCACCCCCCCAATGGCTGTGTGGATCAACAAGCCCAAGGAACCTGAGGAAACACGAGAATCGGAGTCCGCAAACGCCACTATAATTGCGGCTCTTCCTGGCGCTTCCCAGGACCGACTGACCACCCAAAGAGGCTGGCCGGCACAGGCGGAGCTGCGCAAAAGCGACACCCCAAAAGTGTCGCGCGCAGAGGAGCCCCCCAATCTGGGCTTAGCCTACCATTGGCCGGCCGGGGACGAACCAGAGGAGGTGATGGAGCTACACTAAACTCTCAGCGAGGATGTCTCATTCACGTTGACACGTTCCGGCTATGATGCCCTTCATGGGCGCGCAGGGTTGATACACTCGAGTTGTGCAATGCACCGTTCGAGTGTATCCGAACACATGCCACTCACACACTGAGAGGCCATAGTGCATTTTTCGCCATTGGTTTTGGGGGCGGCACACACGCTAGGGTGCACAAGACGATCACAAAAGAGTCCGGGCTGGCAGTTGCTGTCTTCTTCGCACTCATCTCCAGCGCTACCCAGCGGGACACAGGTGCGGCTTCTGGTCGAGGAGTCCCATTGGCACAAAAGACCCTCTTTGCAGTTGCTACCAAGGCTGTCCCAATTATCGTTCTGACACATCTCACCTGATTCTGCTCGACGGCCGCAGATTCGCGCATCGTTGCAATGTAGACCAGGTGCACATCCGACGCGATACCAATCGCATTCCTCGCCTGCGCCTGGTTTCGGCATACACACCTCTGGTCGGCTTCCGCCGCAGACCAAGTGAGTCTCGCAGGGCCATCGAGACCCATCGCATTCCTCTCCCGCGCTTTTGTAGGCTTCGCAGCGTCGCGTGTAACGACTGCAGTAGCTCTCGCCTTCGCAATAGTCGTCGTGCGGCTCGCACTGCTGCCCAAGAACCGGAAAGGGGTGACACCTATCCCGGTCGTGGTCACAGTAAGTACCTAGCGGGCATTGCCGTATCGAGCTGCACTCTCGTGAAGCGATCCCACTGACGCACTGGCCTCGAAAGCAGCTGAGTTCGATTTGGCAAGGGGTTGTGCCATCACAAGTCGCCCCTTCCCCAAGTCGTGCTTTACATTGCGGAGAATCCATCGACGTATCGCAATGGAGCCCCGACTCACATTGTTCTGATACAGTGCAAGGCTCGTTTGTTTTCCCGAGACGGCGGCATTTCCCGCCTATGCCGTCGTTATCGCAGTAGGAATGGATATGACACATTTCGTCATTGCCGCATTCATCTCCATCATCCTTGCGTGGGAGACATCGGAGTGTGCCCAATCGATCGCAATAGCTCTGATCGTCACAGAACTGAAGGAAGGTACAAATTTGCCCGGTCTTAGCAGGCTCGCAAGACAGGTTCATGCGTACGCACTTTCCTTCTAGGCAGAGGTAGGGAGCCAAGCAGCTATCGTACCCACTGCAGGCTTCGCCCGGCCCCTTTCGACTTTGACATACGCCCCTTTGGCAGTATCCGTAGGGCAGGCACTCTCCCGATACACAGGCGTCGCCAATGTCAGGCTCCTGAGCACACCTATCGTTTGGATTGCAATATCCTGACTCACACTCCTCATCATCCTCGCATGCGAGGCCATCCGCTTGTTTCGGGAGACACTCTTCTATGGAACCGCTACGATAAGAACAGACTTGGTCGTGGGGGCAGGGTGTGGGTGAGCCCTGATCACACGGACGATAGCAGCGGCGGACGTTGCCGGTGCTGCAGGACAAGCCCTCAGCACACTCCTCCTTGCTGCTACACGCTTCGCCCCGAGGGCGCCGAGGGCTCGGCTGACACGTGAGGGTGTTGAGATCGCAGTAGCCAGAGGCACAAGTCGAGTGGCCGTTTTCTTGACAGCTTTCCCCGTCCGGGTGCGGCTGCGCGCATCGCCCACTATTGTCGTCGCAGAACCCACTCCGACACGACGCACCGGACCGCAACCTGCACGTTTCGCCATCACGTTGGCCGCAGAGGCCATCGGAAGGTTCGCACCAAAAACTGCGACAGTGTTCGCTTTGGGCACAGGTTGAGCCCGACTCTCGTCGCGGCTCACAACGGCCCTCGAAGCACACAAGGCCTTGAATACAGTCCGCGCTCTCGGAGCACACATCTCCCTCGTGCTTCGGATCGGCACAGACCGCGTTGCCATTGCAAAACCCGCTCTGGCAGTGCTCGGGGTGGTTACAATCACCACCATTGGCTCGCTTGGGCAGGCAGCGCCATTCGCCTGTGTCATGCTGTATCATACAAGAAAATCCAGGGCCACACGGCACCAACCGTCTGTCGTGCGGGCTGCACTGGGCGCCCTCGGGGAGTGGTGGAACACAAACTTGGCATACCTCGGCTTCTGTTGACTCATCATACGAGGCCAAAGAGCAGTAGTGTTGGCTGACACATTGATCGTGGTAACTGCAAGTCTCGCCCGGACCCTTTTCGCCTCCATCATCGTCATCGTCATCACTAAAGGCCGAGAACAAGAATCCGCAAGCCGACCCCACGGGCGATGCAGCACAGCTTCCCTCATTCAGGCACTCAAATTCCTCGCAAGTGAGCCCTTGGATATCGACGGCGCACTGTTCGGCTTCGTCCGCCGTGAACGACACCGGAACACGCTTAGTTCCCGACGGCCTATCGTTCACTCGTACGATCCGACAAGTGAGGGCCCAATAGATGGTATCGATACACTCTTCAAGATCCTTCACGCCAACCGGATATAGAGCATTGGGGCACCGCCCAATGAAGTCACACAAAGATGCCATGACTGGGCGAATAGATGCAGGTGCTGAGCTTTCTTTGGATTCACCTACACCTGAGCAGCTCCAAACGAAAGGATGGATAATCAACCAAAAAGCCGCGGTTCGGAGATAAGTTGCAGTGCACATATACAAGACTATATCGCGTTTGTGAGTCGATTGGCCCGACCGTGCTCGCCCTCATCAATCCAACGGACGATGCTGTCAATCCGCTCAGATACAGCATGGTGGCGCATGTCGGGGCATCGGAGAACATGTCGTGAGGGGTACCCGCTTTTCGGCCTTGTTTGTCCGTTTCCGTTTGGCCATGCCCCCATCGTGGGTACGCGTGGCTTCGAGTCAATGCGATATGAAGCCTCTTGTTTGGGTCGGGGACAAGCCTAGCGGCGATCGATGGGCGCACCGGTTTCATCTCGACAGGCCTCAGGATCATCCGCATAACAATAGGAGCAAGATCCGCCGCCGCACCACCACTTGCCCGCACCACAAGAGGAGATGTTCTCAATTTTGAGAATCTGGTGGGTGTCGGATCGAGAAACGTACAATGTGTCTCGCTTGGCATCGAGCGCCACACCCTTGAGCGCGTAGGTCCCAAAGGCTTCACGAAAGGTCTCGCCCTCAATATCCAGGGTAAAGGTAGCCCCAGAGTGCGGGAACACCAACCGGACGTCTCCCGCATCGATGACATACAGCAGGCTGTACGAATGGCCACCGATGGTCCGTTTTCCGAGCGCCATCGCTGCGGCCTTTTGCAGTCGCACCGAGCTCGGGATGGCGCTATCTCGATACCCGGAACGGGGTGTCACCGCAGTAAACAGGGAGGAAACTTGGGCGCGCTGTCCCGCGACGGTGGTCAGGGTACCCGCTCGGAGCACCCGAATGCCCACATAGTCGCTGAGGTACAGTTGGCCGCTTTCATCGTACACCAGGCCCGTGCTTTTGGTTTTAAGATTGCCCTCTCGGACGATCAACCCCGCGGGTGCGAGTCCGTCGTCCCGGATGGTTCGGCCATCGCGATACCGGCAAGCGGGATAGTCACCGTGCACGAAACCCAACACCGCAACCACACCCTTGGCTTCCTGGTAACCGTAGACCGCGCAGCGCTCCACATCAACCACATAAACAATTCCGTCGTCGTCGACGGTCAAGGCATTGAGCTCGTGGAACGTAATCTTGGTCGGATCCGCGGGATCATCCCAACCCTGACGTTCGACGGGGTCAACCTCATTGCGAATTTCATCGGTGCGCCCGGCGACCAGGCGAAGTTCGGATTTCAGGGGGTGCTCTCGGTTCGGTTTAAACTCAATGATCCCCGAGTGCTCTATGATCCCATTGGCATCGACATCCACGGCGACCGTAAAAAACACATGGCCGTTGGTCGGATTGACCGCGAGCCCCCGCACTTGGGGCAAACTGATCTTGGTGGCTCGAGTCCATTCGTAGTCCTTGGGCAGCGAAATACCCATTTTTCCATTGCCTGCCACGGTGGTCACTTTGTCTTGGGCGATATCAATCTTGCGAATCACCATATTCCCAACATCCGCAACATATATGGAGCCATCCTGGTGGTCGATGGCCAGGTGCTCAGGCCCGTCGAACTCGGATTCGGTAAGCGTATGGTCGGTACTTCCCTGTTTTTTGCGGCCGGCCAGGACCTCGGCCACACAGGCGATGGACGAGGATGGTGCAAGGGTCTCGGCAACCACCGTATCCGCATTGTCCCATCGGGCCTCGTCCTCGGAAGAAGGCGAATCGACGGTCGGCTCTTCCTCGTCAACCCCCGGAGCCTCTTCCAAAGACAAAGAATCCGCCCAACTGCCAAACGTGAAGCCATCCCGGAGCATTTGATCTGCCAGTTCGCTTTCGAGGTCAAAAGCGTCACACCTGGTCACGCCCGACCCCGCCGTCAGGTTCAAAAGGAATTTCTTGGCCATACCGTCGACACAGGATGATTTTCCGCTGAACAGCACCGTATGGCCAAGGTGATTGGATTCCACGTAGAACGCGTGCGTGAACATCTCGTACAGCGCCTTGGAGCGGGGGCCAGGCGTCGTCGGGTCGAAGGCACCTCCGACAACCATGATGGGATGGTCGACCGCATCGGCGTTGACCGTCTTCGGGAGCGGATCTCGGGGATACTTCCACTCGTGACAGTAAAGCCCTTCTACCTGGAGCCTATCTCCAAAGTAAGGTGCCTTGCTCCGGAAAGACTCGGTCTTTGCGACAACCTCGTCCTCCGAGATCTCTTGCTGGTCGATGCACCGAATATGCGGGTGGGATTCCGAGCCCCAATCAAAAGCCAAAACTTGCGCCACCACCAAGTCCACGACCAAGGGTCTAAAGTTGTTTTCGAGCGCAAAGCTGAGGGCATATGCAAGTTGGGGCCAGCTTTTGTGGCTATACATGGCGGGCACCATCTGCGAGTAGAGATGATTTCCGGTCAGCCGGAATACCGTCTTGTCTGAGCCCTGGTCGCTTTTGTCAGACAGACTGACCGGCCCGTTTTGAAGCTGGCCGGCCAAAGCAAAAAAGCTCTTTCGGAAATCCTCAGAACAACCGAACTGATCGATGCAGAATGTAAAGAATCGGTCCAAAACCTTTTCGAACGATTCGGCCTTCGCCAACTTGGTCTCCATGTTCGAGTAGTGCGGCAACGCCGGGGCGTCCAAAATCATGGCCCGAACCGACTTGGGAAACATCTCGGCAAACATCGTCCCGATGATGCCGCCGTACGAGTACCCAATGTAGTTGATCTGATTTTCCCCGATGGCTTTTCGTATCTGCTCGAGGTCTCTTGCCACGTTTTTGGTGCCCATGTGGCCGAGAAGGTCTTCGTCGTCGGTGCCCTCGCAGTTTTCGTAGTCTTTTCGGAGTTCTGAAAGAAGGGCGTCACGATACACTTGGTCAGATGCGTTGGGATAACTCAACAGGTCGTTCTTCTCTGCGACCAGTTTCCACTTGCGGTCCACTTCCTTTCGACCCCCAATGCAGGTCACCCCAGCGCTCTGATTGGTCCCCCGGGGATCAAAACCAATGAGGTCAAAGTGGGCCTTGATTTCATCGTCCAAGGGAAGGGTGGGAAGGTGAACATCCACAAAATTGACACCGGAAGCACCGGGTCCACCGGGGTTGAACACGATGACGCCTTTTTTCTCTTGGGTCGCCCTTCTCCGATTCACGACGATCTTGATCGTGCCGGCATCGGGTTCATCGTAGTTGATGGGCACCGAGACCTCTCCAATTTGTACACCCGGCCCCTTCGTACGCCAGACGATAGGCTCCACCGGAGGCAGTTTGTCACCGGGCAGGTTCGATTCTTCCCGCACGTCATCGACCTCATCGGACGTGTTCGGGTCGATGGTCATCAAGCCCTCCCTGATGAGAAACTGGATGCCCGTCACAAATTCGCCATCGCTGATTCGGTCCTGAGACCACCAAAGGGCACCGTTTTTGACCCAGTCCGGGATGTCCTCACGGGTCTTGCCGGAAGGGACGGTGGGCGGAATTTTGATGATCTCATCTTCAATGAGGAATCGGATGCCCTCCATGAAGTCATCCTCTTCGAGCGCGCCTTCGGCCCACCAACCCGCGTTGTTCTTGACCCATTCAGGAACCGTGATTTTTGGAGCCGTCTGTTGTTCTTCGGCGAAGGCCTCGCGCCCCCAGCACATGCCCAAGAAGCAGTCATCCTCGGGCGAGGCGAACACCAAGGACACGCCGCTGTCATCGGTCGACACCCAAAGGATGCCCTCTTTGATGAGGTGCTCAATCGCGCGGACAAATTCATCATCGCGGATGATGCCCTGAGACCACCAGCTTGCGTTGTCCTTGAACCAGTCCGGAATCACATCGCTTTTGGTTTCGCCGGGCGCCGTTTTGGGCACAACAATGATCTTCTCTTCAATCAAGAATTTAAGGCCCTCCAAAAACGAGTTGTCATCGATGTTCCCCTCTGCCCACCACCCGGCATTGTTTTTCACCCACGATGGAATGCTGGATTCTCCTTGAGGAGGACCCGGTAGGGCGCCGGTGTCTTCAGCGTGGCTCCAGACCACCGGGCGAATGCTGATGGCTCCAAATCCGCGGGTAAGGAACGCCAGTTCGGTTTCGTAGCGACCCGGCTCCGGGAGAGACATTCGGGTGTGGTCTGGCCGCACAATCACCGTGACGGATTCGCCGGGGGCCAGCGAACCCTCCGACGACGGTTCGAAGGCAAAAGAAAATTCGGAGCGCCAAGCCATCGCCCGCCACGTAAGAGGATGGTCGTCCACGTTGGTGAGGACGTACCGCAAAGGCTCGAGGGCGGTGCCTTCGGCGTCGGTGACGACCATCGCCGGTTCGGAGGCGGTTTTGGACACCTCGAGCCGCTGCCGGGTGGGGCGCCCATCGACATGGGCGACTTCCGGCGCGATTTCTCGAAGCGCCCGGACGCAATCGGCCCGCTCGGGATCCCCGATTCGGCTCCCTTCGGTCAAGGTCAAGTCCGGGGAGGAGTACAGGGGCGCCAACCACCAAGATCCCAGTGGACGACCGCCCAAAGTGTAATGGGGATCCGGCAAGTTCTGAACGTCCAGCACCAGCGCATGGCCGTAGGTCGTGGGGAGCAAACGCTGTTCTTCTTCTGTCAATACCTCTCGCTGGGGGAAACAGCCAAGGTTCATGCCCAGGGCCCCAGCCAATTCCCACCGATACACGTCATCTTCCAGGGTCCACTCTTCCACGACCGCCACCTGAGCCGTTTTTCCCCAAAACGCCCCGTTGCTGATCGCCGGGTAGTCGGGCCCCGTTCTCCCCGCATACGAATCCACATCCTGCGCGGCACGGAGGGTGTGTGCCTTTTCCCGGCCGGTGACGAGGATGGCGATATCGCCGTCATGCGCCTCAAGCTCCCGGCGAACCTGCGCGAGCGGCCCGGAGGCCCCATCGAGTACGGCCGCCTCCAAGGCTTCCAGATCGGCGGTGATATGTGGCCCCTCCTCGTACGCAACCTCCTCCATGTGGGCCAACTCGTATGTGATGTTCACCCCGCTGTCCTCCGCGGCAAATTTCGCTTCCTCCAGGGCGACCACCGCCTTGAGGTACAATATGGTCGAACCGCCGAACTGGTCGGCAGCAAGGGGGGTATAGTGAATCGTAACGCGGATATTCGTGTGCGTATCTTCGGCGGCGTGTGCGGCGAAACATTCGTTGATGCTTTTGGTGAGAAGACAAGTGGGATCCTGGGTGCGGACGTGCTCCACCTGAGACCCCATGGGCACCACTCCTTTGGTGCCGAGCAAGGTAGGTGCGATCTTGGGCCCGAGGGTTGAACCGACTTCCTGGGTCATCGCCGCCGAACCCGGCGCGGGAATGTCGGTCGTCAACGAAAATCCCTCGCCAAAAAACTTCGAAATCGAAACCCAGTTGCCAGGAAGCTCGTCCCGAACGCCGGGCACAATCACCGGAAGGGGCGCACCCTCAGCCACGGGAGCGGCATAGGTCTTGGCAAAAGTCTCGTAAAACACTTTCTCCGTGGGCGTCAAAAAGCGCCCCAGGGTCTCGGCCACAAAACCCATGCGGTAGTTCACATTCGCGGGAAGGGGCGTTCGCCGACCGACGTCGGAGACGATGTCGTCCAGGACGTTGACCGTTTGGATGGAGCCCTTGGGCACCACCTGTCCACACCCCAGGTCCGAACGGGTTGAGAGCATAAACGGGGACACCGCCTCTGCCGGAACCAGGCCCATCAGGTATTTGTCAAAATCCGTGGCCTGGGCCAAGCCCTCAGTCAAACGGCTGCAGTCGACCACGTGGTTGGGGCCCTCGCGCCGCCAGTGATGGCCACGTAAAAGGCTCGCCTGACCGACCGCTTCGCGATAGTGGTCACCGCCGTCGCTGAGCGTCCCCTTCAGGAGATAAACACCCCACTGGTGCATCATTTCGTGGGTCACATTGGCAGTGTCCAATCCGTTCATGTAGCCGGCGTAGTTGATGCCGAGCAGCGCGTCGGGACTGCCGTAGGCGCGACCATCATCCGTCGGGGGAAGGCCAATGCCTTGGACTCGATTTCTCACGACGGTGTGACTCCCGCGACTGACCTTTTCGTCCCGTTCGGCTTCGATGCGTTCCACGTGGTAGGTTGACATCAGGGTGAGAAAGTCAAAAGCGTCGGACCCGACGTGGTCATAAACTTCGGTGGTCAGCGCTTGGGCGGAAGCCCTCGAATGGTCTGAGGAGGTCTCGCGAATTCTTGACTCCACCACCCGGCTTCGGCCACAGACGTTGATGAGCCGATCCGACATGGCCACCCGGCCGCCCGTGTAGGTCCAAGGCGAAAGCGCACCAAAAACCTCGCGGTCCAACACGCCCAATTGGGGGTCGACCGCGAACTTTCCGTCCCCGATGGCGGCCGATTCGTATCGGAGCTCACCGAGCAGCGTAACCCCAATCCCATTCGGGTACTGTTGTCCGGACAGCGTCCGCGCCGAAGGGCCAGCGTAGTAGATGGGTCCACCGGTGTAGACCTGATCGCCCGACACCGCGTCCAAACCCTCACCCCGGTCGTTCAGCTCGATGCGATCGGGGAGGTCCTGGTCATCTTCGCCCACAAACCCATGAAACGGTCGAAGATAGATGGCGTCGAGGTCCGAGGAAAACGCGGTGACCTGGATGGCAATAGGCTCTCGGTCCGTACTCGACACCACGCTCGGTAAAATTTCGTAGGCCCAGTAGCGCGGGTCGAGCGCCTCAATCGACCGCCTTGCCACCGGGCACTGCGGCGTATCCGAACCCGCCTCAAGCACTGAAAGCACATCGTCCGCGGCCTGATGGTCCCGTACCCGAAGCGTTCGAATGGTGCTGAGTCCGTCGGTCACGTTCATGAAACGAATCAAGCCGGTGACCGACGCCTGCGCGTCCGCCAGGCGGTGGCATACCAGAAGATTGCGTTCTTCTCCGGGCGAAAGGGTCCGCTCGGAAGCAGATTGGGTATCGACGCTTGCGCCCGACGCGGTCACCCGAACCCAGTTTGGGTAGTCGACCCGCCAGGTCAAAGGCGCTTCCCCCACGTTGCGGATGGGATAGGACACACAAGGCGCCTCAAGGGTCGTCACCAGCCTCCCGGCAGGGAGCAAAAAGGATGCATCCTGCACATCGACCGGGTAGCGCCCCGCTTCGACCCCATCGGTGGCGACCCGCAGCCAGCCAAGTCGACGGGTATGGGTCAAAGCCTCAGCATCCGGATCAAAACACACCTCAATCAGCGAGGACACGCCCGGGGCGACCCGGAGTTTGTGGCTCTTTAGACGGTGGTCCGGTTCGTCAGGGGATCTTAAATAAAGCCAAGGATCCTCAGCCGAGAAAGTCCAGGTCCCTTCAGCGCTTTGGGTGTGGCGCACCGATAAGCTTTGGCACGTCGCCTCTTGGGGCGGGCTCTTGGGCCCCACCAAGAATCGTACGCCCAGACTCGGGGAGACCAGTAGGCCCGCGATCTCGCCGGTGTGGGCCTCCGGGGTGTTGCGGGGATCGATGAGGGGGCCGGCCTGGTCGACAAGCAACGTGTCGGTGCGCCCCGCTCGGGCCGTTTCGTGAACCGAAAGGTGTCCCGAGCCACCGGAGTCCATCCCCAAGAACATACCGAGATCATCGACGGGGCTCAGCACAAACAAGGCCTTGTAGTCCTGAGCAAGCGCGTCGCTCAGGCCAAGGGCCTCTACAATTTTGTGGTAGTCGGATTCCGTCAACACCCCGCGGTCCATGGTCGCGTGCAAGACCCCCGGATCGAGATTGAGACGCCGGGCAAGTTGAACCAGATCTCCATCCCCGTGGTTGTTGAGCAGCCGGCGAAACTGTTTGGGATTGTCGCCGAATGCGGGGTCACTCACCAACCGATCTTCGATGAGATGAAATCCCGGTACCGGCCGCCCATGGAGTCGGGCCAGAGTGTGGACCTGTGGCCCGAGCCTGAGAAGCTCGCGATACTCAAGGAGAATACGGCTGCCCTGGAAGGAGGAGACCGGGTTTTGGGACTGAATCCATCGAAAGCCACGGAACTCGAAGGCAAGTGCGTCCCCTCGCTGGAGCCGATTCGACGCCCCTTCGCGCACCACCTTGCGGTAGTGTTCGTGCAGGCGTGCCTGAACCTGAACCGGCGTGGGATCCTCAGGCAACAGAACCGGCCCCGCCCTTCGGACCAAAGCCAAAGAAAGCGCTGAACCCGCTTGGCTATCGTAAAGCCCCGAGGAGGCCCCTTTCCTTTCAGCGAGGGCATAAAGCTCGACCAGTTGGGCCATCTCAAACGCGTCGTTCGGGTGTTCCAAGACGGAGGCCAATCGCATTCCGTCCGTCGAAGACTGACGCTGGCGCAAAAGGACCTCGAACTGGGCGCTCAAAACCGTGCAGTCAAGACCGACGGTCATCGCAAGCGAAAGCTCAGCGCTTTGGCCTTCACAGGCGTGAAGGAGATCGTACACCACGTCCGCTAAGGCCCGCCTAAAATGGAAGGCTCCCAACCACGCGTCAGGAGGAACACCATCCCTGATGGCCCTCAGCACGTGGTGGGCGTACGCGAGCGTTTGCAGCAAAGCATCAAAGTTGTCGCGCTGAAACGCGGTGGTCAAAAGCTCAAGAACCACCTCCTTGTAGCGCGTCTCTATCGCCAGTCGTGGTCTCGAAGACGATGGGCCCGACCCGATGCTCGGGCCGGAGGAGCCCCACACGATGGGCCCCGCATCGATTCCCATGAACCCATTGGGATGATTCAAGAGCAAAAGCGCGCTCGCGTCCCGAACGCTCTTGACCCGCCCCGGCGTTTCATCCGAGGCCATCTCGGCAAACATGGCATACGCCAATTGGCCCTGGCGCGGCTCCAAGGACGCCCCCGCCCGGCGCGCCATCGCCACCCCCAAGTCGGTTCCAAACAGGTCCGCGGCCAGCCGTGCGGCCCCGGTCTCGGCCTCTGCTTTTGGCGCGATGCCCGCCGAAAGGCGCGTCAACAACGTGGGAACGTCAAACAGAGAACCCGCGCGAAGCGAAAACAGCGTGTAGAGGGCCGAAGAAGCGACCGTCGCGCCAGACTCGAGGCCGAGCGGCGAAGCATAGGGGATAGGCCCCACGCGCCCCTCGCTCTGAAAAGCCTCGCCCTGAAGCGCACCCAAGACCTGAGCCAAGAGCGCCTCGAGGGTGTCCGTATCGGCCTCCCCTTCGAGAACCTCGAGCGCCAACTCCAAGGCAAAAAACGCGTAGACATGGTCCTCAACAGAGGCGACCGGCAAAAGGGACCGGTCTTTCGACCGAAGGGCTTCGTTGACCGCCTCGGCTTCCCGGACACTGAGCGCACCCCCTTCAAGAATCTGGCGCATCACGTCCGGCCTTCCGGAACCGCTCAGAAGAAGGCCAAAGAGCCCACCAAAATTGTGATCCAAGTATACCGCGCTTACGCCCTGCAGAACTTCGACCAGCGCCTTTTTCGCCTCAGCATGGTCCGCGCCATGCTTGAGATACCAAGCCAAGGCGTAGGCGGCCTTCAGCTGCGTCGCGACCTGATGATACGAAACGACGGGGCGACCATACAAAGAATCCACCACAAACGGGAATTGTGACCACAAACCGTTTGCATGCGGCGTCGTATGAAGGGTGGATAAGAGCGCATCGACCCAACGCGCCGCCATCACTTGGTCACCGCGATTGACTGCGGCCACAATGGCAAGCGCTTGATCTTGGATGTAAGTCACCAAGGTCTTGGGCTCTTCCGAAGTCGCAAGCCGGAAGGCCCCCGCGTCAAAGGTCACCGGAAGCTCTGCCGAAACCAACAACCCCGAAACCCGCGCCGGGCCCGCATCCGAGGGACCGCCGCGTTCGCCGGTCTCCTGACCCTCGTCATCCACGACCGGTGCCGCGCCCAGAAGGACCTCCCACGAGGCGTCCACCAGCTTCCGAGCGGCCCCCACGTCAAAACCCTTCGCGTAGTTTTTGAGCGGACGGTCCCAGTCAGAATATCGCGAACGTTCGTACTCATAGACGTCCATGAACCAAATCACGGCCGTGCTCGACTCCAGCAAGGTGGATAAATCTTGAATTCTTTGGCTGGAGTACCGAAAACCGTGTTCCCGAACGAAAAGTTGCATGTCGGCCCACAGATGAGCGGCTTCGGATCGGAAAAAAGCGGCCTGGTTGTGCTCTGGATTGGCGTCCGCAAAATACAACAAACCAAGAATCATGCCGGCAGTGGCTTCCAGGTGATACGAGTCCTCTTGGAGTTCACTTTCTTCGATGTAGGGGTCTTTGAAATCGTTCTTGAAATAGTGGGTCCCGTAGTACGCCTGGCCCTCAAAGCGGATAGACCGCACAAAGTTGTCTTTGGTGTACTGGAGGCACTCTGCCAACTGGGCGCGCTGGGCAGGGGGAAGACTGGTGTAGTCCACCGACAAGGAGAGCCAGCTGCAGTTGTCAATCGCGGTATGGGGGTTGGTCACAAGCTCCGAGAGAAGATTGACCTCACCTCCGGTGATGATTCTTTTTTCCGCGTCGTCCCAAAGAAGGGTGAAAATGGCGTCGCGAAGACGGTTTCGCCACCCGCTCAACGCCGCTTCATCAAGCCCAAATGCATCTGCGTGTTTGATCGCGTGATTGAGTACGCTGAGCACATCGAGGTTGTGCTCCGTCACCACGTTGGTGGCTTGTACCCGCACCCGCAGCGCACGATACTCTGCCTCGCTGAGGAAAACGGGCTCGGTTCCGAACGGCACCTTCTTGTCGTCTATGAGCCGATTGGGGTGGATGGGTGGGCGACGCGCCTCAGCGTATTCGTCGTAACCGATGGCGTCTAAGACCTCGTAGTACGGCCAACGTTCATCAGGGTCCTCGGTCAACCCCAGGGCGAACGGCTCATCCGCATGGACCAAGCCAGCCGCGGTCCAGCCCGCGGTCACCAGCTCTCCCGAAACACCGTTCTTGGTGACCACCTTCCGATGTTCTTTGAGGCCGTCCAGCGCCTGCCGGTAGCATCGCGCCACGGGCTCATCATCTTTGGGGATGTGGCCATGCCGCTCAACCTGAGAAGCCAAGTACACGCCCAAACCATGAATCGTCCACGCGGTTGCCCCTGTGACCAAACGAAAGTCTTTAAAACCGTCCAACTCGGTATTCCAGGAAAAGTGCCAACCCTTCACGACCGGTGCACCATCCGCCGAGGAGCCTCTCACGATTCCGCGTTGGCCCTCTTCGCACAGGGCCCTCGCGAGCTGGCCGGCCCTGGCGTCTCGCTGCCGAGCCAGTTGGGCCAACGTGATGCCCTGCGTATAAGCCCATGCCCGTTTGAATCCCTCAAGAGGGATCGAGTCCGGATTACCGTCGTCACCCACAAACTCTCTTTGTGCATGAATCTCATCGCTGTAGAGCGCATCGCGCATCCGACTGGCCTTCAGATAGTTTCCCCCCGCATGACTCTTGATCACATCCAGGTCCTGCGTCCGCCCAAAACCTTTTTGCGAACCGGCCAACGCGATGCCCGCACCTCCCGTCGCGTCGCCGCCCACGGCGCCCACCGGAACGTAAGCCGTAGCCACCACGTCGAACTCGCCCTCGGGATTGTTGAAGGTCTGCTCCCCGACTTGAAGCGTCACCTCCTCGGCGCCAGGGCAGCCACGGGCGTACATATGATAGCCGTCCAGGCACTCCAGGGTCACCGGTGTGGCCAGGTTCTCGGTGGCCGTAGCCCGAGCCGTGAGCTGCACCGACTTTTGGGTGCTCTTCGCCAAGGCCGCGCGCGAGGTCATGATCGCGTCTGTTCCCCCAGTCCCTTGGCCCGCCCGGACCCAAGCCGCAAGGAGCAAGTCCTCGTGATGGGTGACCGAGGGTACCCCGTACAAGAAGTCAGAAGCCTTTTTGTGGGTTCGCTCGTGAATGAACTTGGGCCTGGCCGCATTGATGGGGCCCTTTTTTTCCCAGCCGTCCCCCGCGTCGTACATAACCTGGATGGAGGCGTTCCCCTCGCCGGCCTTCCCGACGCCGTAATACACAATCGCCGTGTCACCCCGCGGGGTCACGGTCACGTCGGGCATGTATCCCTCGGCCACGCGCTCGGGCGTCCCGAAGCTGTCACCCCCGTCCACCGAGCGGGCGACGTAAATCGCATTGTGGCCCGGAAGATTGGGGTCCTGGGACTCGCCCTGTTCGTAGGCCACAACCAGCCGACCACCAAACGAAGTGCTGATCTTGGGATAGGACAGCCGGTTCGCAGCCTGGGTGCTATCTATGGTGGTCATCACCCGCCGACGCCAGTCTTGGTACACATCGTCCACCCAGGTTCCTGCGCGCCAGGTCCCAGAAGCCGACACCAGCGCGCCGTCGTTTAATGGCCGTTGAATCAGGTGTATCGATTCTTCTTCATGGAGCGTACCGGCATACAGATACTGAGCGTCAAAGCCGAGCCCCGGCCAAAGGGCCTCATCGCCAGGTTCGTAGCGCGTTTTGTAGATCTTTCGCCAACCCACCAGCCGCTTTGTGGGCCGCCCCAAAACCACCCGCTCATCTCCAAAGACCGGCGCCTCGTCAGCCATCGTCTGCCAAAAGGGGTTTAGGACCGGAACATTGTCGAAGCGACGACGTTGACGCGCCACAATCGATACGCTTTGGTTGTCAACCGCAATCGACGGCTCGTAGACAAAGACGTCCTCGTGCCAGCTGATGTACGGCCCGAAGGGCTCGCCGGTCTCGGGATTTTCTTCCTCTTCCAGCAAATAGTCTTCGTCACACCAGCAATGGGGACACAAACAACCTCGCTCTGGGTGCGGCCGGTAACGCACCTTGTACTGCACCTTCTCATCGGCAGGCTTACGCATCAAGCGATCAAAAACACCTCGTGGCTCGCCGTCATCACCCAGTTCGATTTCAAAATTCTTGGCGTAAAATACCTTGTTGCCCTCGCCAAATACCACGTGGCTGGTTCCTTGACTGTCCACCGCGACATCGACGGTCCGCTTCCACGTGGGGCCGGTTCGAAGGGGGCTCGGGCTGGAGAAACTTTGGCCACCATCTTTGCTGTGCACCGCCATAACTTCGCTGATGGTCGAACCGTTGTCCGGGCCCTCTTGGGTCGTTTCAATCCAAGCCACAACCACGTCGACGCCGTGCGCTGAAAGCGCAATATCGGTTACGACCGCCGAGCTTTTGGGGGTTCTAAGCGCCCTCTCTTGCTTCCACGAGTCACGTTTGGCCAGTTGTTCACTTTTTAGATAGCGGATCTGGTCGCTTCGCTCACCGCCATCGCCGCGATCCACAAAAACGATATGCGTGTATGCTTTGCCCCCGATCACACTCACCGCCGTCAAGGGCGTGGAGGCCGCAAGGGCCGATGACGCAACCTGGCCTGGGGACTCAAACGCACCGACGTCGAAGACCGAAGCTTCATTCTTTAAAGAGACTTCGATCTGATCGGATCGCCCCGACTCAAGTGGCCCACTCTTGCCCTGAACGACAGCGACCACGTAAAAAGAAACCGTAGCCTCTAGGCCAGGCGGGCTCTCTTCATAACGGGTTCCTGCCTGCTCTTGGACCAAGACATTATCGCGATAAATGCGATAGGTGGGTTTCACGCCCGGAGGAATCAGCGCGTGATCGGCGAATCTTCGGGGCGCCTCCCACTGAAGATGCACCTGTCCATCCTGCGACCACCCGAAGATCAGCGGAGGCGGCTCGGTCGGCCTCGATGCAACAAACGACGCCGTCTTGTAAAAGACCTCAATCGACTGGGCACCCACGTTGCCCGCGCGATCGTACGCCAACACCGTGAATGCGTTCAGCCCCGCATCGAGGTTCACCGGCTTTTGGAAACGTCCATGATCGAGTTCGAGCACCACTTTTTCCCCATCGGGCATCAAAAGACTCGCTTCTTCAAGGTAGCGATCCTCTATGGTGCCCAAGATGGTGTACTCGGGCGCGTAGACGGGACCTTCCGGCACATGTGACAAAGTCACACCCGGCGCATCGCGGTCCAGAATCAGGCTTCGTTGAACGACCTCTTGGTTCCCGGCCGCATCTTCGGCCACAAATTTGAAATCGGTCTCTTCTTGTTTGAGAAACACGCTGGTCGCAAAATCGCCATTCTTGGTCTTGAGAACCACTTGGTTGACTCGCACCATCACCAAATTGTCGTCTGCCACAAAACCCTCGATGCGGGCGCGTTCGAACCGCGTAAAGGTGGTTCCAGAAGGTGGCGTCTTCACTTCCAAGTGTGGCACCGTCTCATCGGTGCCGGCTTGTTCAGCGAACACATCCAGATAGAATCCAACCGCTGGGTCTTCAAACAAAACTTCGTCTTGGTTGCTGGATGTGTTTTCACCCGGCTCGAAGCGCACCTGGCCACCTTGAAAAGACAGTCCAAACTGGGCTGTGCTCTCATGCCCCACGGCATCCGTTGCCACGACCTCAAAGGGAAAAAACCCATCTTCGAAATCGCCTCGATCAAACCAGATGACAAACTGCCCATCCACGACCTCGAGAGGCGCTTGGTTCAATGTGAGCTCAGCGAGACTGTCGTCAACCACTCGTCCGTAAACCCCAAAACGAGACGATACCGCTATGGTTTGGGGGTCCGGAGGGAGAACCTCAATTCGGGGTCGTCGGTCGTCGTAGACAATGTGTTTTTCGACTTCAGTCGTGTTTCCGGAGGCATCCATGGCAAAAAAACGTACCGTGTTTCGTCCGCGGCCAAGCCAAATCTGCTCTTCGAAACTCTTGCTCGCTTGCCCTAAAACAATGCCATTGACGGAAAAGGTCATCAGCTGTTCGTCATACACTTCGCCAAGAACCGAAATGGTTGCCGTCTTGCTGTAGGCAACGGCTGTGGGCGGTCTGGCCACAAAAAGGACCGGCGGTACACGGTCCCGGACCACAAGCGCTCCCCGTTCATCTTGTGGTCTGTTCCGGACGTGGCTCGTTTGTGCCGTCGTTTCAAAACGGTGCACAGGCACCAGGTTGTCACGCTTGACGAAAAAACGATCGTGAAGGGACCACGCGAGGTGGAGCGCCCCTCGACCGGGGCTGAGCGAAGCACCCGGTCTGAGCGCATCAAACCCCTGACCGTACGGAACCAAAGCTTCGACATCTGTAAACTGAGCGCGGAGTGAGGAAACGAGCTGGATGAGTCGAATCACCGCCCCAGCCGGCGGCTGACGCTCAGCTTCCGGCGCACCCGAATCATAACCAAAAGCCGTTTCTTCTGCGTGCTCTGGCTGCCAGGGTTCATAGGTGCCCATCACAGCGATGTGCACTTCGTCCCGCGAACCACCTTCTGCGAGCGCACCAAGAGGCGTCCCAAGGCCGCGCCCCTCGTAGACCTGCCACTGACCCGCCTCATCTTTGGCGATGATGTAGTGAAACTGAAGCTCGGCCTCCGTTTTCGTTTTTCGCTCCAGACGCTCCCAGGACGCCACGTCAACATCTTGGGGTGTCCCGGTATGATGAAGCACCAAGGTCTTGGGGCTATGGCCAAAAGGCTCAGCCACCCTCTTTTTACCAAGAGAAGACCACCTCTCACGCGGAACCAAGGTCAAAGGCGTATGCTCAACCGGACAGGTCGCAACCAACCGAATGGCGTCCGCGAAAAACCAAGATCCGGGGTCACAGGCGCCAGGATGGTCCACCCAATAGATGCCGGGCTTTAGAATCTTCTCCGAAGACACCGCGACAAGCGCTTGCCGCTCAAAAGCCCAGCGATAGATGTCCTCTCCTACGCGTTCTTTTGGCGTCGGTTCGGCAAGCTCAACAAAGTGCCCCTCAGCAGCCTCTGCCCCACCCGCCGGAGGGCTCAAGGCTTCGGCACGCACGGACGCACCTTTCGGGGCCACGTGGACCCAATACGTGCGGTTCGACCTCAGTCGTTTCGCCACGCGAAACTTCGGGACAACCTGTTTGGACAACGCGCGAAACACATGGTCCACCTCGAACAGCGTTTGCCGATCGCGAGAGACACCCTGAAGAAAAGAAATCTCGGTTGTGCTCGACGTAGAAACGAGATGCCACCCAGCCTGAAGTCCCGCTCGGGAGCGCCCGAACTCAAAAGGCTGACCATCTTGCGACGCCGTTCCCGCACCGTCGCACGCCAGCACGAGACTTAACAAAAGGGACCATGCACCTAAAAAAAGCCCATGGACAAGCCGTTTCTCATTCATCCTCTTCACAATCTTTCCATCCCATCGCCCCAAGCTCGGCAACCTATATTGCACACCCAGAGAAAGGCAACTCAGAACAAACAGCGTGCCAGTACCGTGTGCTCAGCTTGGGTTGCTTTTCGGCGTGCACAGGCAAGAAGACCAATTCCCCACGACAAAGGCCTAAAGTGGTAAGAACAACGGTGCCGCGCGATCGCGAGCAAATGCCGCCTGAGTTGCCGGCACAACATGACCCGGGGAGGTTCAATTGTAGGCAATTGCGTTCATTTGGTCGGTCGAGGCCGCGGGCCCGGGGGGCGCTTGGTTCAGTTTTTGCCCCTCACGTCAGCGCCCTACGTCGGGGCCCTCATGAAAAACCTTGGCCACGGTCGGGGCTAGATACGCTCGTAGAACATCAACGCGGTGTCTCCATATCGGCGTTCCGAGGGGCCAGACAGCCCCTCGGGCAAGTCAGTCGACCCGGTGCTCAAGCTCGACGGCTGCTCGATGACCAGTCGACCGCCCAAGACAAGAAGGCGGGTGGCCGACTCAAAAAGGAGGCGCGTGACGGACTCAGCTTGTTGGTAAGGCGGATCCGCCACAATGAGATCGAAGGAGCCCTCCTCGAGCGTAGGCAGAGCCTTTCTGACGGCTTGTTGAAGGCACTGTCCGCGCGCCTGAGAAACCCCCAGGGCCCGTAGGTTTTCTTGAATGGCCAGCGCGGCCTCGGGGTGGCTGTCGACAAAGACAGCTTCGGCGGCACCGCGTGAGAGGGCCTCGATGCCAAGAGCACCGCTTCCCGCAAACAAGTCCAGTACCCGAAAATCTTCGACATCAAAGAGGACCGAATACAAAGCCTCTTTAACCCGATCGAGGGTGGGGCGGGCCGGACCACTCGGGACCTTAAGCTTGCGACCTCGGAAGGCACCGGCTATCACCCGAACCGTTCCCGGAGTTCGGTTCCCTGCCAAAGGCTACGCGCTCCGGCCCCGATGGGCCATGCGATCGAGGTAATCTTGGGCAAGTTTGCGCACTTCCGAATTGGCCCGTTTATCATTCACCAGGAGCCGCAATCGTTCTGCCGTCACATACGGGATATGTTTTCTCGCCACGGTTCCGGGCGTCTTGGGATTGTGAAGAAGGGCAACGCGAGCCTCTCCTTTGAGGAAGAACTTTCGGTTCTTGGTGAGCTCAACCAGAACCACCCGATTGATGGTTCGAATTTTAAGAAAGGGCGTGACGTCCCGCAACGCAAGAAGATGGGGCAATGTCTCTCGTGCAACCCGTTCGTTGGCATGGGAGACGAAATAGCTGAGAAAGTGTCCTTGGCTCGCCATCTTCCGTTGTACCGGGAGCGGTACGTGCTGCATATTGTCAGGGGGCTGGTCTTCCACGGGCCCATCTTTGAGGAAAGCCTGTAGGCGCGCTTCGTAAGCTTCAATCTCGAAGGGCTCGATGCCGCGAGCTTGACACCGTTTTCGCAAGTTTTGCTCCAACTCGACCAGGCGATCAAAAACCAGGTGTTCGTGAAAACAGGCCACTTGAAAACACGCTTTGACAAGCAGGCAGGCATCAAGGAGTTGCTTTTGGTTCTGGCAAGCCAAGACCTTATCGTGGACACACAAAAAGAAAACCTTCAGATACTCGCGGGGGGCGTTGTTTCTGACCCGCTCGAAAATCAGCTGCGTCAGCGCCAAGGGCGAACGGGGGTGCGCCACCACGTTCCAAAAGTCTGAGTAATTCAACTTTCGAAGGGCAACTTCACGAATCTGAGGCACCGGATGGAGGAGCAAACAACGCCACAAGCCGCGTCGCGTATCCGCCTCGAGAGGGTCTACCTGCGTTTGGGCGAATAAAAACGCTTCTCTAGGCGTGCTAGAGCGCGCTCTTTGGAAAATGCTCGCCAGCACCCGGAAAGGTTTGGCTTCTGGCGCGTGGTGCAGATTGGCGAGCCGGGGCAAAATAGGAGGACTCTGGCGGTCCCTAGGATAAAGTTCGCGGACCAAGATCAAGTCCGCATGTTGCCACAGGCCCAGGAGCAGCTGCCGGGTCAGCACCGACTTTTCGGTTTCCGGCCGGGCGAGGTGCGCGATGACCGCATCTCGGTGGTGGCTGTGAAGCTCATCGAGGGCGTCGATGCGGTCGAGCGGATCCTTGGCGTGAAGACCGTCGCTGATGTCGAGGAGGGTTGCCGCTTGCGCCCCAAGCTCAGGAGCATCGAACAAGGCAGCCCCGGGCGCCAGCGCCTTGGGCCCTCGGTGACCCCGAAGGAGCTGACCAAGAATACGATCCAGGTTCCTGGTACTCGCCTTCAGCCGCAAAGCCAGCGCCTCCAAGTACTGCAGGAACTCGGCCTGACGGCTGCTGTTGCCCACCAGTCCGGTGAGGGCGCGTGTCGCCTGATCGCTGGCCGTCTTGAGGGCCTCTGCTTTTTCCGCAAGAAGCGCCGCCTCTTCGGCCTCAAACGGCGTCGTTTCGCGAGAGAGCAGCTGATGGGTAAGCTGAAGCAACGGCCGATCGAGGGTGATGATGCGATCGCGGACAAAGATGTAATCGGACTCGTCCCGAACGTTGGAATCCACGGCCTGAAGCTTGGTCTTGAGATCTGTCAGTTTTGACGCAATGTCGGTAAGCGCTGAAAGGACCACCTCAGAATTGGCATGGTCGGCTCGGATGGGCGCCCGCTGTCGGCCGTAAAACCGAACCTCAGCAGCCAATTCCAGCACGCCCGGTCGGTGTTTCGGTTCGAGGTGAAAGGCTTGGCGAAGGCACTCGTCAAGGCGCTCGGGAACGTCGATACCGAGGTTCCGAAGAGACGGCTGAATCCCCCGCATTTTTTGGCTGATCACCGCCAGCTGGGATCCTGAAAACGGCAATCGGCCGGACAACAGCCGAAAAATCATGCTGGCGATGGCGTACACGTCGGCCTTGCCCGAAACGCGCTCGCCACCAAACTGCTCCGGCGCCATGTAGGGAATGGTACCGACCATGCAGCCTGAAAAGCTCGCCTCGTTCTCCTGAACCTGCGTGACATCTCGATCGGGATCGGTGGCCTGCCGGTCCTCCCAGTCCTGCTCCTGCGGGGGCGCGTCGTCGGCTGATTCTTCTTGAGGGCTTCGGTGAACAAACTGGGCGACGCCAAAATCCAGAACCTTCACAATTTCGGTGCCATCTCGCAGCTTCTCCAAAAAGACGTTGGAGGGCTTGATATCGCGGTGCACCACCCCCACCTGATGCGCTTCTTCCACCGCCTCACAAAGCGGGCTGATGAGCGCCACCACCTCGGGGAGCGGAAGCTGTTTTTTTCCGCGAATCCGGCGACTCAGAGGCTCCCCGCGTAGGAACTCGGTCACCAGGTACGGAAGGGGGCCAAAGCTCCGATCTTCGACCCCAAAATCCATCACCAACACCGCATTCGGGTGTTTGACTTTCCCCAAGATCTCCGCTTCGCGGCGAAATCGCGCCATGGCAATTTTGAGCTCCGCATCTTGGGGGCGCATGAGCTTCACCGCCACCGTGGAGCCCACTAGAAGGTGGGTGGCCCGAAGAACGACCCCCATCGCGCCCTGCGCCATCCGTTCTTCCAGCCGATATCGCTCAGCCAAGACCCGGGAGCCGACAACCCCGGGGGTAAGAGCCTGACCATCGACCGGACAAACCCCCGGGGCATTGTCGTCGTAAATCAGTCGGCATTCAGTGCAATTTCGCATCGTTGGGGGTTCCGAGGTGCCCATAATAAGAGGAAGGGGCATCGAGGGCACCTCAAAAACGCAGATGCCGACATGTAGCCCATACGACGGGGCATCCCCGCACCAAGAAGCATCGGCGGTGCCAACAAGAAAACGGCCCGTGGGCGAGATTTTCGCGCCGGACCAGACCCGTTTGTGTTCCGCCCGGAACAAGGTCCTGGCTCAAGAGTTGAAGTCACGTTGAACAGAGAACAGTTGAAAACGGGGAGGAGCAAGCGTTGTCAGCCTTGCGGGGAAGGATAGTGACGCACTAATCTTGAGGTGTGGCGGCCATGCTTCTTCGGGCGACACGGGCTTGGCCGTTGCTTTTGGTGCAGAGCGTCATCGGATGCAACGACTCCCCGGTCATGAGCCCCACTGTCAATGCCGGTTCAAACGAAGACGGCGGGTCAGCAAAAGAGTGCCGGAGCGAGTCGAACTGTCCGGGAGAACGACCTTTTTGTGAGGCGGACCGCTGTGTCGCCTGCCGAATAGATTCGGACTGCCGGGAACTTACTGCCCTTTGCCGTCAGGGGCAGTGCGTCCGTCAGGCATGCACGCTCAGTGAGGACGAAATTCGAGCCCGGTGCGCCGATTCCGGCCGTTTCTGTTTAACGTTAACCAGCTACAATTGTGAGGCTGCCGAGTGCATCTATGGGCCACGGCGCTGTGATGACTTTGACCCCTGTACCTCTGATGTGTGTGATGAGCAGGCAGACATCTGCAGACACACGTTTGATCCACCGGTTGCTATTGAGTCCGGCCGTCTTTGCGACAATGGCAAAGATGATGATTGCGATGGCGCGATCGACATTGAAGAAGTCAGCTGCGGAGGATGTGCCAAAGACGAAGATTGTTCCGACCGGAACGACTGTACTGAGGACCGCTGCATCAACAACACCTGCACAAACACGGTTATCGCTGCGTCCTTAGACTGCGATGATGGCGATGACTGCACCCAAGATGACATGTGCAACAATGGCGTCTGCCGCGGTCGCGGGCGCGATCAGGACAGCGATGATTTCGTCGATGTCGACTGCGGGGGCCTCGATTGCGACGACCGCGATCCAACAAGAAATCCAGCAATGCTTGAGGAACCCGGTGAGCTTTGCTCGGACGGTGTTGACAATGATTGCGACCAACTTATTGATGCCTTGGATTTAAGTTGCCACCCGATTTGTTTGCGGGGCTGGTGCTGGGAAAAGCCAATACTTCACGGATGGAGTCTAAAGGGCGCAGGAACCTCGGCAGGAGGGCAGCATGTTTGGTTTGTAGGGACCGAGGGTGCGACCTTGCGGTGGGATGGTTCCCACTGGTCCGTATATGACTCCGGCGTTACGGAGAGTCTTTTTGGAGTATGGGGTTCGCCATCAGGCTCGGTCTGGGCCGTAGGTGCCGCCGGTCACGTACTACGCTGGGACGGCGCGGACTGGAAGGAATTATCGAGCCCCGCACCTGGCACCGAACTGCGTAGCATTCACGGCACGAGCGACACGAATGTCTGGGTGGGGGGCGACAAAGGCCGGGTCTACCGGTGGGATGGAGGCTCCTGGACTGTTTACCCTGTGGACCTGGAACCAGAACAAGCGGTCAACGCATTGGTGGTGACCTCAACCGGTGCGGTGTGGGCAGGCCTCAAGCGGCTCTATTCCTTAAACAACAACGGTACGTGGGTCTCGGCTCGCATTGGAAACGACGGCGTGTTCCAGTTGTCTCGCGTCACCGACGACAACATGTGGGCGGCCACGGGCCGGACCGTGTTTCACTATGATGGCAGCGCCTGGACGGAGCACCCAGGGGCCCCAAGCAATGTGCGTGGCATCTGGGCGGCAAGCTCAACGGACGTTTGGGCGATAACGGAATTTAAGTTCGTTGGTGGCAACGGGGCGTACCATTTTGATGGTACAAGCTGGGTTCGTCGACTGTCGCCCAAAGATGCATATCAGCTCGCGGGCACTGGGCCCGATGACGTCTGGTTCGCTGGGTCTGGCGGGCGAATGCACTGGTGGAATAGAGACAAAAAGCTGCACCTTTTATGGGACACCGTTGCTCCTGACCTTGGGGCGAGTGAGCGGAAGCTGTTCAGTTTGTTTGCACTCTCTGCCAATCGCGCGTGGGCTACGGGCGAGTATGGCGCCATCTTCGAGTGGAACGGGCGCGATTGGCGAGAACTACCCAAAAACCACAACGATGCGAATACAAGCAATGTCGAGGACGGAAACTTCGACATTTGGGGTTTGGCTCCGGACGACCTCTATCTTGTAGGTGCGAATCAATATCCAGCTCGAAGCCACGCAGCGGGATTCATGGAGCACTGGGACGGCTCGAAGTGGACCGTTGTCGCAAATAGCGGCTATCAATTGCGGGCAGTATGGGGTTCTTCGACGGATGATATCTGGGTCGCAGCAGGAGACAACGCGAGCAGTGCCGTAAAGCACTTCAACGGCACGGAGCTCGTCGATATTGATGTGGGGCCAGTACCTCGGTTCTTATCGCACGTCGATGGGAGCAGCGCGAATGACATTTGGTTCTTAGGCAAGGATGAGCTTCTTCACGTCACGGAGACTGGTGGTAAAGTGGTAACCCTTCCCTGCGATGGTCTCGTTCTATCCGCATTGTCCGTGGCTGGACCGGGCGATGTGTGGGTGGGCGCCCGTTCGTTCGGTGGACAAGCATGTCCAGAGGGCGGTGTTGTGTTGCGATACAGAGACGGTGCATGGTCGGTGGCCCGAACGAGCCTCGAGTTAACGGGTCGTGTGGTCGACATCTGGGCCACAGCCAGCGAGGTTTGGGTCTTGGATGAGCGCGATCTTCACCATTGGAATGGTGTCTGGCAGGTCACGGCGCGGGCGGGTGTGGGCATTAAACGTCTCGGAGGATCGCCCGATGCTCGGGCCGTTTGGGGCATCGCAAGCCCGCGTACCATTCGACGTTTACGCTGAGGAGTCGCGTGCAGGATGGGAGGGGAGACTGCCTCCGCTCAGTCCCCACAGGTGCAGGTTGAATTGGGGGCGATAGTAATGGGAGATTCCTAAGAAAAGATGCTCTAGCTCGTGAGCCCATTCCCGTAGCGGCATAGTTTCCAGTTACCCTAGAGCCCGCCCCGAAGCCGAAAAGCTACATGATTTTAGTCTTGTAGCCGCTGTAGGGGGCTATGCCCTCTTGAGTCAATCCAGGTTGCTTCTGTGTAAGATTGGAAGATTGCGGTTCCGGTTGGTTCGAAATGGGATCGGTCGGTCTTTTTGAGTGGCGCGATGGCAGGAGCCGGTGTTTCCCGGGAAGGAGACGGTTCAAACCGAGTAGATTGAGGGTTCTTCTGATCCCGCTCTCCTTTCGCCTGTCCACCATCGAGGAACTCCAGCCCAGATTGATCCATCTTCCATCTGACTATGTTTAGTCCAACATGACGAACATGAATCTCTGGTCTTGTTCGTCGTCCGGTTCCAGACCGGTACTCGCTGATGCCTTCGTCTGCCACTCAAACAGTCGAGCACGTTGGGATTGGTCACCGCCATGGGCGGGGTCTTGGCCGAAGTGCACCTTCTCTCGCCCGGGAGGCGCGGCCTCCGCGAGCACCCCTGTGATCGGTAAGCCCCTCGGGCCAACAAGGCCTTGAAGGTTCGAATCAATGGGAAATACGCGTTTCATTCGATAGATTTGGCCGCCTGAAAGCAACTGCACTTCCACGATCGTGTCCACGGGGAGGTGCTCTTCACATTCAGCAGGAGTGTAACGCAGCACGCGACCATCCTGAAGCTGGACGGTCCCGAGACCTCGGACACCTCTTATCATGTCCGTCAGGATCTTTCCCCGCATCGACCGATTCTTCCCAAGGGTAGAGTCTTTCACAAGATGATGAGAGCGCGAACCGAAAAAGGCGTCAAAAACTCCGTCCGCGTTCTGGACCGGTCGTCACACCGTTTTGCTATTGAGCTGGCCGTGAAAAACCCCAACACTGTGCGTGGGGCCAGCACACCTCCACCACTGGGACGAGTAGACGTTTATCGGTGAGTCGATCCCCTTCATCCAAAGCGGTGGGTGTCAGGACCGCTTCATAGCGATGTGCTAAGCTTTGCCGCGTGGTGGCGATTCGTTTTTGGTTATTCCCCCAGCCAGCAACTCACCAGAAACGACAAAGCGAAATCACCGCAAAAACCGAAAGCAGTGGGCAGTTCGTCGGGCCAGTTACTAGGAAATGTGATAGGTTGCGGTGTGGAGTTACCCCCTGCAATCACCTCGCGTATCGCCAACGCAATGCAAGCCGAGGTGGTGTGCGCAGACCTGGTGCAGACGTTGTGGGGCGGCTACGGCAAATTGCTGCGGTGTCGCCTACGAGGAAACACTTCGCCAACCGTCATCGTCAAACACGTGCGATGGCCGACCAAGGCGGCACACCCGCGCGGCTGGAATTCGAGTCGCTCACACGAACGCAAGGTGCGGTCGTATCAAGTGGAAACGAGCTGGTACCAGCAGTATGCAAAGCAGTGCAGCAGAGCGTGTCGCGTGCCGAAATGCATCGCGGTCGATAACGTAGACGACGAAGTCGTGATCCTGCTCGAAGACCTTGACTTTGCCGGACTTGATGGGCGGCGCACACACGCCACGCAAGCAAACATGCAGATGTGCTTGTCGTGGTTAGCACACTTTCATGCGACGTTTCTCGGACAAAAGCCGCACAGACTTTGGCCAACCGGTACGTATTGGCACCTAGCCACCCGGCCTGACGAGCTGGCAGTGTTGGCCGATAGCCCACTCAAGACCCACGCCGCCGAAATCGACCGTCGACTCTCCGCGACGCCATTCAAAACCTTTGTGCACGGCGACGCCAAGCTGGCCAACTTCTGCTTCAGCCGTGACAGCGTCGCAGCCGTCGACTTCCAGTACGTGGGCGGCGGATGCGGCATGAAAGACGTCGCCTACTTTGTAAGCAGCTGTTTGGATGAAGAAGACTGCGAGCGCCTCGAACAGGAGCTGCTCAACCATTACTTCGACGCGTTGGAACGAGCCATTGCCACCACCAGAAGCGACGTCAACTTTGCGGCACTCGAGCGCGACTGGCGAGCGCTGTACCCCGTGGCGTGGACTGACTTCTACCGATTCCTGCAAGGCTGGAGCCCGGGCCACTGGAAAATCCATCAGTACAGCGAACGCCTCGCGCGGGAAGTGTTGGCAACCTTGTGACCCTCACCAGTTCTGATCTCACTACGCTCAGCGAGCGCGCATGCAGCGCGGCGCGCGCCGCTGGCGCATTCATCGCCAACGCGCGGCCCAGAGTCATTGAGCAAAAGCCCGGGGCAACAAGCGCCGCGTCGTTGGTGGTCACCGACATTGACCGCGAGTCCGAGTACATGATTCTCGATGCACTCGCGCCCACAATTTCGCGCCACGATGTGGGTGTTTTGTCCGAAGAAACGCCTGACACCAAGCAGCGCCTCACGAAGCAATACTTCTGGTGCATCGATCCTCTGGACGGAACTCTGGCATTCGTAGAAGGCACCGCCGGATTCGCGGTATCCATCGCGCTCGTGTCGCAGGCGGGCACGCCCGTTATCGGCGTGGTTTGCGATCCGACTTCGGGCACGGTGCATCACGCCATCGCCGGGCATGGCGTATTCACCGATGGCGTATCCCGCGCACAAATCCGACCCGAGTCGAAAACGCTATCGGTGTTTTTCGATCGCAGCTTTCAGACCGCTCCGATGTATCAAGCGGTCCTCGACTCCCTACACGCAGCAAACGGCGACGTCGCAATCAACCTTGGTGCCGGCGCGGTCATGAATGCGTGCCGTACTCTGGACAATGCCCCTGCATGTTACTTCAAGTATCCAAAGCAAACACGTGGTGGCGGCAGTCTGTGGGACTTCGCTGCCACCGCGTGTCTATTCGCCGAAGCCGGCGCAGTGGCCACTGACATTCACGGCCAGCCTTTGGATCTGAATCGCGCCGATTCGACGTATATGAATCATCGCGGCGTTCTCTATGCGACAGATCCCCAAATCGCACAACTCGTGCGCAAGTTGTACACCGATGGAAAGGCGCCGGACCTTGGGGGATAGGTACGACATGACAAAGATTGTGCACTCTGTGGGGGTACGGCGGAAACGGTTACGGAGAGAACGCTTTTGTGGCCGACCTCTTCAAATGGGCGTCCCGTGCAAGCCGAGGGCTAGGATGAAAGAAGTCCTGGTAGTGGACCGGTCAATTCGCTGGTACCAAAGCTGCTCGCATCGACGCCCATGGCATGATGAAGCGATACAAGAAGCGCATTGTGCGGGATGCCATCATACTTGATGAAGCGGGCTGTTTGAAAGGCACCACCAGCGCCCCCAGCGAGGAGGAAGGGAATGTTTGTATGGGTATGTTCGCGCCCCTCTCCGAGGTCACTGCACCAAAGTACAAGGGTATTATCGAGCAGCGTCCCGTTCCCCTCCGAAACGCTTTCGAGTCGGTCTAAGAAGTAAGCCAGTTGCTCGGCGTAAAAGGTGTTGATTCGTTCGATCTTTTGAACGGCATCAAGGTTTGGCGTTGAACCGGAGTCGTGACTTTGTTCATGGGAAAGTTCGTGATGTTCTTCGGAAATTCCGAGCCAACTGAAGACCTGTTTGCTGCGGCCTTGGGACCACATGAGGCTCCCTACGCGAGTCAGGTCGCAAGCCAGAGCGGTTGCGAGGAGGTCCATTTGAAGTCGCCCTACCAGGGGAAAATTTCTCGGTTCGGTTGCATCCAAAAATGGCTCGAGCTCGGGCGTGAGACACTGACTTTGAGCTTTTGGCACGAGACGTCGCTCGACATCGCGTATCGATTCAAGGTGGATGTTGAGGCGCTCCCGATCACTTCGTGAAACCTGAGGGATAAGACGGGCGTACTCATCGCGCACGAAGTCGAGAATACTGCGTCGCTCCGCGAGGACGCTATCGATTGCGTTTGGGGCGCCTGTGGCGTTGGAGAACAACCTTTCAAAGACACGTTGTGGGTGGTCTTCAGGCGCGACCGGCTGATTTGGACCACGATAGCTGATTCGCTCGTAAATCGTGTCCCCGTTGTATCGGCTTTGAACGCCTAGCTCCACGGACCGAAAGCGGGTATCTCCCCCCACCGCGTTTGCAATGGATTGGTCGACGGATGGACCGCCTCCAATTGGGCCGTCCGCATCAATGGACGGGCGGCCGGTCAACATTGCGGCGATACCTCGTTGATGTGGATCCCCCTCGCCCATCTCTGCGGAGGGCATGTCCACACCGCCCAATACCACCAAGCGATGGCGATGTCGTTCGAGGGGTTGCAAAAAAGGAGACAAGACAAGATCTGAACCGCTGCTTTTGGGGAACCACCGGCTGGGATGTGTCCCGTTGGCGGTGTAGAAAACAACCAGACGTTTCGGGAAGCCATCCACACTTTTTGTGCTCAGGGATTGCAATCCGAAACCGGAATCATGCCTCTTTGGAAACGACCCCGGTCGGCACGCCAAGGATTCTAACCACGGTAAAGAAATACCGGCCGCTCCGAGCCCCCCCAAAAACGCCCGTCGGTTTATTCTTCTGGATTTGTTCATCAAGAGCCTCCCTCCTTGGCCTCAACGCGGCGATACAAAAAAGCGTTTGTTTGGGTCAGTGCTACGATAAGCTCGACCATACTGAGGTTTGACTCCTGAAAGACTCTGTCGAGGTGAGAAATGGTGCAGGTATCCTCTTCAGTAGAGGTACGTCCGTAGGCAAAGTGAAACCAATGCGTGCGTATACATTGCGCGACTTGTTGACTGGTTGCTAAAGCGTGAGCGAGTTGAACGGCGCCCTCAAAATCGCCATCCACATCTGTGGCTGAAAGTTCTCCACGCGTATCGATGGGTGTGCCGTTTTCCTCGTCCCGCCAAATCCCCATTTCGTCGTAGGATTCAAGCCCGAATCCAATAGGGTCCATGAGTTGGTGACAACCAGAACAGGCATCGTTGTCGGAGTGTTCAGACAAGCGTTCTCTTGTTGTGAGCCCAGGTTGAGGTTCTGGCAAAGTGGTGTCCACGTTTCCTGGGGGTGGAGGCAGAGTTTGACAAAGAAAGCGGTCACGAACGAAGTGCCCTCGTAGAACCGGTGATGTCTCCTTGGTTTTTGCGGTGATCGTAAGAATACTTGGGTGGGTGAGGAGGCCTGCGCGTTGTGAGGGATCAAGCTCAACGCGTTCCATATTCGAACCCTGTGGGCTCGATACCTCATAGAGTCTCGCGCCCCAGTCGTTGACCCACGTGTGGGATGCGGTCAGGAGGGTTTTGAGATCCCCTGGTCCATCCAACACGGTCCGCTCAACAAATGTTTCTGTTTCGGCCCGCATCGCGGAGCGCATGGCAGGATTCCACAAATCGCTGTCGCGATCGATGGCGTCGGTAAGCTGAAGGTCCAGCCATTGGGAGGTAAAATGGCGTAGCATTCGCCGAGCCTTAGGGTCCCTGAGCATGCGCCGTGCTTGCCGCGCAATGTCCTCGGGTGCGCCTAGTTTGTTGTTTTGTGCGGCCTCGAACAGTGCCTCATCGGGCATTGTTGCCCAAAGCAAATAGGAAAGCCGAGACGCCATCTCCCACGGATTCGGTCGAACAATTCTTGTCTCTTCAAACTCGGAAGGCTCAATCTCTACCCGGTAAAGAAAATGAGGGGACTGGAGCAGAACCGCCAACAACGAACGAAGAGCGCGTCGAAACTCGTACTGCCCACGCATTTGTTCAAAAAAGTCCATCAATCGGGAGTGTTCTGCCGCTCTGAGCGGACGTCGCCAAGCCCGCCGGCCGAAACGTCGGACGAAACTGTCGACGCATGTATGCTCTCCTTGCTTGGCAGGATCACATTCCATCAGCGTTTCGAAATGCTCGGTTGCGCGGTCGGCGATTTTGTCTGCCGCACGTGCGTATTGTTCCGCCAACGCGGGTGTGACCGTCATGCTCGATGCATTGTTGTCGAAACCATGAACTTCCGCTTCCGCCGGAAAGTCATCTTCGTGCCCTCCGGTATCACCCAGTAGATCCCTGATGGTATTGCCATACTCGAAACGCGTCAGCCTTCTGAGCGGCGACGGGCCAGGTTTGATCTCCTGGACATCGCAACTGGCGTAGTCAATGGGGTGATGTGTCGGGTATGTGTCTACGGCCGCGTGGGGCTTGGCGCTCGATGAAGGAACCTTACTCGCACCGGGCTGAACTTCTGCGCCACTGTTTTCAAAGACCGCGGTGCGTCCGATTGAGCCCGGCCCGCAGGCAGTCACAAAAGAGACGACAAACCACGCAGCACCACATTGATAGCCAAAACCCACTCGAGTGTTGTGTCTTCAAGAACAGTGCCATCGTCGAGAACCGCCGCACGGGAACAAAACTGATGGTTTTGCGGCGCTTAGAGGTCCAGATGTGCGACAGGCCGGGTCTCCATTCACCCAACTCTGCGATGAGACGTGGGTCAAAGCGGACCCACAAAGCTGCGTATCTGGAGTGTAGTACCCCTTGCCGGAAGTTCGTTCCGCGTTTTCGCCGAGTCATCGTTTTTCCTGGTGGTGGCGCGAGGAGGGCGCATAGTCTGCCTATGCAACCGAGGAGAGCGAAGCGGCGACGCCAGCAGGGAGGACGAGGGCCGGCGAAAACCGGGAGCGAACTTCCGGCAAGGGGTAGTAGGCCCTGGTGCGCCACCGAGTGAGCAGCACATATTTCAACCTCGTGTGCGCTCCTGATTCGCTTAACACTTTTTTGTCCGGAGAAGACGACGGGCGCCGGCGGCGGGGGTTAATTTTTTGTGCCTCACCGCTTCTTCGACGGCGTGTCGATGGGCTCGAACGTGGGGGTCTTCTTCGAAGTCGGCCACGAGTTGTTCATGGACAAGGCGCCACATCCATTCGACCGCGCGGCGGCTGCGCCTCTTTTGAAGGTCTTTGGAAGCCTCTCGCTCGCGAACGGAAGACCAGGCCCATTTCCAGATCTGGTGAACCCCAGCGCCGCTTTGGGCGCTGGACAAGAACACCTTCGGACTTTCTGGACTGTGGCCTCGCAAAATTTGAAGGGCCGTCCGGTAGTGATCTCGGGTTTGTTCGGCCGGACCCAAGAGGGCACCGTCCGCCTTGTGGACACTCACGGCGTCCACGGACTCCAGGATGCCTCGCTTGATACCCTGAAGCTCATCTCCAGAGCGCGGAAGGACCAAGAGCAGAAGCACATCGACCATAGCCTCCACCGCGGTCTCGGACTGGCCCACACCTACCGTCTCTACGATGACCACGTCGAAGCCCGCGGCCTCAAAAAGGAGCATCGACTCTTGGGTCTTGCCGGCAACACCACCCAACATGCCACCACTCGGTGATGGGCGGACGAAAGCCCGGGGATGGTTCACGAGGGCCCCCATCCGGGTCTTGTCGGCGAGGAGGCTGCCCCCCGTGGTGGGGCTACTGGGATCCACCGCGAGCACCGCAATCGACAAGCCCTCGTCGAGAATGGTCTGACCCAAGGCATTGATGAAGGTACTCTTGCCGACACCCGGCACGCCACTCACGCCCAGCCGGAGCGCCGAAGCGGACCGGCCGACCACAGCCTGAATCACCTTCTCTGCAAGGATTTGGTGATCGCGCCGCCGGCTCTCCACCAAAGTCACCGCCCGGGCGAGCGCTGCTCGTGAACCACTCAAGACCCCCGAAACCAGGTCGTCCACTGGTGGGGGGGCAGGTGTTGGTCCGAGGGGTTTGTTCAAAACTCAAGCGTCCAGAAGCTGTTCGAGGAACGTGAGGAGTCCAAGGGCAGCATCAAACACTGCGGTCCCCGGGCCAAAGATCTGCTGGACGCCTGCCTCCTTCAAGAACGTGTGGTCCGCCTCCGGAATGATCCCCCCAGCGACGACCGTGATATCCGGTCGGCCCTCGGCCCGAAGGGCGTCGATAAGTTTCGGCAAGTGGGCCCGATGGCCCCCTGCCAAGCTGCTGACACCAACCACGTGAACATCGCTTTTCGAGGGCCTGCTTGGCCACCTCATCGGGCGTCTGAAACAGCGTGCCAAAATCGACGTCGAAGCCAAGGTCGGCAAACGCACTCGCAATGATCTTCTGACCGCGATCGTTGTCCGTCCTGCCCAATCTTGGCCACCAAGATGCGCGGGCGGCGGCCGGCCTTTTGCTGAAAGCTGTCCACCAGACGGGCGATGGTCTCCCTTTTTTCTGAACCGCCGGTCACACTCGAACCGTATACACCCAAAGCGCCAAAACTGGGGGCAAGATGTCTGCCAAACACCGTCTCGAGGGCCAAACTGATTTCTCCCACGGTCGCATGGGCCCGGGCGGCACCCATCGCGCACGCCAAGAGGTTCTCGTCCCCTTCTTTCGCCGCCGACCTCAGCCGCGAAAGCGCATCTTGGACCCTCCCTTCATCGCGTTTGTGGCGAAGCTCTGCCAGTTGGGCTTTTTGGGCCTCAAGCACTTCCGCTTGGTCGATTTTCAGAAGATCTGGCGAAAAGGCCTCACCGGTCGAAAATCGGTTCACCCCCACCAAAATGTCTTCACCAGAGTCGATGCGAGACTGAGTCCGAAGGGCAGCTTCTTCGATGCGCCGCTTGGGCACCCCAAGCTCAATGGCCTTCGCCATGCCTCCGAGTTCTTCGATTTCTTTGAGGTGCGCTTGTGCCCTAACGATGAGTTCGTGGGTCAACCGCTCGACGTAATAACTTCCGCCCCAAGGGTCGATGGCATCACATGCCCCCCCCTCTTCCATCAAAAGAATCTGCGTGTTTCTGGCCACCCGCGCGCTGAACGGACTCGGCACGCAAGCGCCTCATCAAACGCGTTGGTATGAAGGGACTGAATCTGGCCGTGAACCGCAGCCAAGGCTTCTACCGTGGTGCGGGCGATGTTATTGTACACGTCGCGCGCCGCCAGACTCCATCCCGAGGTCTGCGCGTGAGCCCGAAGACACATCGATTTGTTGTTTTTGGGGCCAAAAGCCCGAATCCGGGTTGCCCACAGCCAGCGCGCCGCGCGCAGCTTCGCCACCTCCATGAAAAAGTTCATCCCCACGCCCCAAAAAAACTCATCCGCGGCGCGAAATCGTCGATGGATAAACCGGCATCGAGTCCGACCTGAACGTAGGCCAAACCGTTGCGAGGGTGTACGCGAGCTCGAGGTCGCCGGCGCGCCCGCTCCTTGCATGTGGTAGCCAGACACGCTGATGCTGTTGAACCTTGGCACTGTGCGCATGGGTATAGCGAAAGATGTCGCCACGATCCTCAGCGAAGGCTCCGGCGGGTAAATATACGTGTTTCGAACCAAAAACTCCTTGAGGATGTCGTTCTGGATGGTCCCCGTGAGCTGATTGGGCTGAAGGCCCCTGCTCCTCGGCGGCCACGATGAACAGCGCGAGAATCGGCAGCACCGCGCCATTCATGGTCATCGACACGCTGACCCTTTCCAATGGTATGCCGTCAAAAAGCGTCCGCATATCGACGATGGAATCGACGGCGACGCCCGCCATACCCACATCTCCGGCCACTCGAGGATGATCCGAGTCGTACCCGCGGTGGGTGGGAAGATCAAACGCCACCGAAAGACCCTTTGCCCCTCCGCAAGGTTTTGCGGTAAAAGGCGTTGCTCTTTTTTGCCGTCGAGAAACCCGCGTACTGGCGAATGGTCCACGGCTTGCTCCGATACATGGTGGCGTAGGGGCCACGCAGAAACGGCGGCTGGCCGGGAATGCTCGTGAGCCCCTGACACACATCCACGCGATCGGCATGGTCGTAGAAGGTTTGAAGGGCAATGCCCTCCGGTGTGGTCTTCGGGTGTGCTCTTTTGCCCGTCGTGCGCGTCGAACCCAGACGCCCCGAGAACATCTTCGAGCGAAAGCTGAGAAAAATCAGGAACGCGCGTCGCCATCACCCACTCCGGCCAACCGATAGTAACCCATCATCGCTTGTACAAGATCAGACCCCGTTTGGAGTGCCACATCCACGTGTTGCCCGAACTTGGCCGTCCCCTGTCCCCCAAGGGAGACCACACAGACCGCATCAAGAGCCCTCAACGCCAAAAGCATCCGCTGCCGGTCATCTTCTTGTGCCCACTCCTCGACCAAAAAGGCCGCGGCCGCCAGGCCGCTTTTTTGGTACGACTGAAGCACCTCGCCAGACTCCTGGGCCGTGGCCCCGCGTCGAAGGTGGATCCCGCCACAAGACAAAACCTGCGCCCAATGAAGCGAAGCCTGATGATGTTCGGCCGCCCCGCGCGAAACCAAGAAAAGCTCCGGCGGAGCCCCGTGAGTACGCTGCCAAGCGTCCGCGAGGTCTCGAAGTCTCTCGAAGGACTCGGACCACCGAACTCGGGGCAACAACGCCGCCGGGTCCTGGGCCGTCACCGGGCGCGCGTCTTGGGCATCAAAGGGTGCGCGGTCCAAGCTGGGATAGTGATTCACGCCCACGATGCGCGCTTCGCGGCGAAACACCTGACCCAAACGTCGGTCTCGCGATTCACAAATCTTCTGATGGATCCACCCGTCCCGAAGCGCCTCGGACATACCGCCTCGTTTTTCGATCTGTTGAAAACGTGTCCATGCACCCTCGGATAGGGTCCGGCATAGGTGCTCTTGAGACCAGCTTCCGGCAAGGGGATCAAAGACGTGCCCCAAGGAAGCCTCATGGGCCAAAATCTGAGAGACGTGGTGGCCCAAATCGCTTCCCGCCGGGCTCGCCCGGCCGAACGCGCCATCCCAGGGCAATAGCCTCACCATGTCCGCACCGCCAACAAAGGCGCCAAAACCAGCCAAAGTCGAGCGCACCAGGTTGAGCTCTGGGGACCGAACAGTCAGCGCCCTCCAAGATTGTTCGGCACAAATAAACGGAGGAACCTCGCCCGGCTCGAGAGAACACGCACTCACGACCGCACCCCAAAGGTGGCGTGCAACCCGTAACTTCGCCGCGGCAACGAAGCCGTCGCTTTCGAGTGCAAAACGAAAACACAGCCTCGGCGCGAGGCCCGCGCGCAGAATGCCGCGCGCATCGAGGCTTCTTAAGTAACAAACACCCGTCGCGAGCATAAAAGCCAATTCATCTTGCACACTGGCCCCGGCATCGTGATAGACGGTGGTCGACACCTCAATCGCCCGAACGGGTGCATACTCGGACTCGGCCAAACGCGTTAGCTCAGCCATCGCACCAAGCGCGGCTTCCAGGCCCGCTGAAAACACCTCGCCTCGGGCTTCGGCCAAGAGGGGATCGATTCCGAGCTGCCCAGCCACGCACGCATTTCGGCGCTTGAGAAAAGAAAGAAAGATGGGGACTGCGCGTTCAAACTCCGCCCCTGCGTCCAGCACCAGCAATACGCGACCGAGGTCGACGGCCTCGAACATCTGTTCCAGCTCGGCCTCGTTCTTCAAGGGTACGCCTTGGCGGCCTTCACCCCACCGAAGAACAAAAGCGTCTACGCCCTGCTCGAGGTCGGCCGTCACCCGCGCACACGCGGCCGAAAACGTGGGTTCCGCCACCAAAGATGCCAGCCGCGGCCCCTCTAAGCGCCGTGCATAGGGCAGAACGCCCACCCCTCTCGCCTCTTCATCGTGGGTACAAAGCGAAGGGATTCCAATGCCCTCGGCATTCTCTTTCAAGAGTAGATCTTCCGCCTGGGTGCCGGCGCGCCCCCTCACCAGGGCGCGCCAATCGGCGGACGTCCACGGCCCGAACGGATCCGGTTTGCGTCCTGCCACCAAGACCCTCAGCCCCAATCTCGAACCGAGCCTCGGTTCTTCTTGACGCCTGCGCGCCTGCGCTTCGCCTGAAGCCGTCTTTCCTGACTTCCTTTGCTCCGTTTGGTGGCTTTTCTCGGTTTCTCTATTTTCAGCGCCGCTTGGAGCAAAGACTCTAGCCTCGACACCGCGTCATCGAGGTTCTTGCCTCGCGTTCGGTATCGTTCACTGTGGACGTAAAGTTCTCCATCGGCGTTGATGCGGTTTTTGAGTTTCGCGCGGATCTTCTTCATGGCCCAGTCTGAAAGCCATTCTTCGGCGGCCCCCAAGTCGACCCGAAGATCAACCTTGGTGGCTACCTTGTTGACGTTTTGCCCCCCTGGGCCGCCGGAGCGGCTGAATCGGACCGACAGGCAGGACACGGGGAGCACCCGGCGTGCCGAAAGCTGAAGGTCACGGAGGCCGCCCATGATATGCGTCGCAAGAACGAGCCCGTCACTCTATGGTGCCGTTGAGAACCAGCGTGTCCAGCCAGACGTTGCTCCCGGTGGATGCGGTGACCTCGATGGAGCGGGCCGCTCGAGGCAGCGTGATTTCTCGGACGGGCGGCTTCGAGGCATCATCCTGGCAGGCCCCGCTGGTGGTCAGTTCGTCAATGCGAGCGTCTTCGTCATCGCGAAAGACCATGGTTCCCGAGCCCCCCATGTTTTGGTGGACAAAATAGACGCTGACGCGATTGATGTCCTCGTCCGAACTGATGGTGAGAGGCGTGCTGTCGGTGACACGGTACGAAAACCTACCCGACGTATAACACCGCCCCACGCCGATGCGAACGCAACCATCTCCCCCCGAAAAACCCACATTCCCACCGCAGATGTCGGCCATATCGGGACAGCCTCCATCAAAACTTTCGGTGCATTCGGCCAAAGCGTTCATGCCCATGCCCTCGATGCAGGCCCCGTCTTCACACCGCTTGCCCTCCAACGCGCAATCGGTGGTGGTCGGTTCATACTCACAGCTGTTGTTGTTGCACATCCCGGGGTTGGGGTAGACCAAGGCGATGGAGCCCTCACACCCGTTGCCGGGAGGGGACGTGCACGCCATCCCTCCACACAAATTGCTCATCCCCATGCACATCCCCTGACTGCAGGTTTGCCCGGTGAGACTGCAGTCAACTTCTTGGGACGCGTATCGACACATGGCTTGGGCGCAGGTGCCCGCAGTCGACGCGTAGGCCACGGCCACATCGCCCTCGCAGAAGTTCGCGGGCGGGCTGTCACACGCTGTACGGGTTTGCGCGTAGCTGCATTCCCCATCGTTGCAGGTTCCGGTGGAGGCAAAGGTGATCACCGCCCCATCGTTGCAGCGGGCCACGGGCGGGGTGATGCACATAACCCCCGCGCACGAGTCATTGTCGCCGTCTTCGTCGTTCTCGCCGCAGGCCAGGATCCACAAGAGCGGCGCATATCGGGCAATGGTTCGCAGGTGCATCGTCATCCTCCATCTTCAGCGGCGTCCTCAGACCCGCGGTGGCCTCGCTTCTAGCGCCATTTTCGGACCGAGGCCACCCCCGGTCCGCGGTATGGCCCTCCGGGGCCGCCCACAAAAGCGTCACGGACCGCATTTGCGCTTGAGCCGGGGACCGGTCTCCCCTAAAGAAGCAGACCAGGTATGGCGGGGGGCAGCGGGGGCCAAAAAGCGGTCTTGTTGGCCATCATGGCCAATAGCGTGTTGGTGGCGATCAAATTTGTCGCGTATTTTTTTAGCGGTTCGGGGGCGATGCTGGCCGAAGCCATTCATTCGCTCGCCGACGTGGGCAATCAAACCCTCCTCTGGATCGGCCTGAAACGATCCCAGCAAGGCCCCAGCAAGCAGCACCCTTTCGGGTACGGCAAGGCCCGGTTTGTGTGGGCGCTCATTTCCGCCGCAGGCATTTTCTTCGTGGGATGTGGGGTGTCGGTCACCCACGGAATCCACGCGCTTCTACACCCCGAACCCCCCAGGCCCGTCGGATGGATGGTTGTCGGGGTCCTCGCCATTTCGTTTGTGCTCGATGCCTTCGTCCTGGTCACCGCTGTCCGGGCCTTGGGCGCCACGCGAGGCAGTCGCTCATGGCTGGAGTTCCTCCGAACCACGCCCGACACCGCGACCGTCGCCGTGCTGTTCGAAGATGGCGCCGCTTGCCTGGGCATCATACTCGCGGCGGTGGGCATCTTTTGTGCCCAAAAGCTCGGCGTCACCTGGGCCGACCCGGCTGCAGCCATCGCCATTGGCCTCTTGCTCGGAGGGGTCGCCATCTTCTTGGGCCGTCAAAACCAACGCTACCTTCTGGACCGATCGATTGAAAACAGCGTCCGAAGCCGCATTCTCGGCATCATTCGCGGCGCATCATCCGGCGCCGTGCGCGACATCCTACATGTTAAAACCCGCGTAGTGGGCGGCGACCAGCTCGTGTTTAGTGCCGACGTCGATTTTGACGGGACGATCCTCTCAGACCGGATCCAGGCAAGGACCGACCTCACCAAAGCCTATCAAGATCTCAAAAGCCCCGAAGACCTCGACCGACTGTTGGACGAACACGCGCGCATCGTAGTCGAAGAACTCGGCGAAGAGGTCAACCGGATCGAAGCCGCGGTGCGCGCTCAAGTCCCCGGCGCCGATTTCATCCAGCTGGAGGTCCATTGAGCCTCGGCGATTGCTTACCAAGTGCGTCATGGGATTAGTCGGGCAGCCACGGCATGCTGAAATGCCCACCTCCTTGCACTTCGATCACGGCACCCTGGTCGCTATTGCACCGAGCGGAGAATCCGCCACCCTCAACCAATGGATGGTCGCTGACCCGCGCACCGGAACCTATCGCGCACCAGCCTACCGATACCGAGAGGTCGTGCTTGGCATGCGTGACCAAGGCCTCCCAGTCGTCGACAACGCCAAGCGTTTTGAGCCCCTGGCACTCCCGTTGACGGGGTCCATATCGCCCTACCCCCACCAAAGCGCCGCCCTCGAGGCGTGGACCAAGACCGGATCTCGGGGCATCGTCGAGCTCCCCACCGGGGCCGGCAAAACCATCCTCGCCGTCTTGGCCATCGCCCGCATCGGACGCCCTACACTGGTGGTCGTCCCCACCATCGATCTTTTGGTCCAGTGGCAGAAAATCCTCGAGCGCTGGTTTCAAAGACCGGTCGGCATGCTTGGAGGCGGGAGTCGCCGCCGTGAAGAACTCACGGTCACGACGTTCGATTCAGCGGCCATGCAAACCGAGTTTCTCGGCGACCGTTTTGGCTTCCTCGTTGTGGACGAGTGCCACCACCTCCCGGCGGCATGTTATCGATTTGTGGCCGAGGGGTCCCTGGCACCCTTTCGCTTGGGCCTGACGGCCACACTCGGCCGGGCCGACGCCCGCGAACGCATAACGTCCACGCTATTGGGTCCCCTCGTCTACCAGGTGCCCATCGACGCCCTCGAAGGCACGTATCTCGCACCGTATGAAGTGCACCCGGTGCCGGTTCAACTCAACGCCGAAGAACAAAAAATCTACGAATCGGCGCGCAAAACCTACATTCAATTCGTACGGAGCGAGAAGATTTCTTTCGCCAACCCCTCGGGCTGGGCACACTTCATCAGCCGTGCCCACCAAAGCGCGGCGGGGCGAGAAGCCTTCGCCTGTTATCGTGCCCAGCGTCGCATCGCCCTCACCTCCCAAGCCAAACTCGACGCCCTCTGGGAAATTCTAATCCGGCACCAAAACGATCAAATCCTGATATTCACCGAAAACAACGATGCCGTGTACCGCATCGCCGAACGCTTTTTGCTCCCCGCCATCACCCACCAGACCAAAGCCCCCGAACGCAAAAGGCTTCTCGATGACTTCTCGAAACGCGCCATACCCGCCTTGGTGACTTCCCGGGTGCTCAACGAGGGCGTGGATATCCCGGACGCCAACGTCGGCATCGTGGTATCCGGAACCGGAAGTGTTCGTGAGCACGTGCAGCGCCTTGGGAGAATTCTTCGAAAGCGGCCGGGCAAACACGCCGTCCTGTACGAGATCTATACCGACGTCGCTGCCGAAAGCCAAATGAGCGAACGCCGCAACCAGCACCGCGCCTATCAGGGCGGCGAGACGACGCGCATGCTTGCGAAATGAGCCAGAGGATTCGTTTTGCTCACCAAGGACCTGCTGCTGTTTCGAAGGACGAAGGGGATGCTCCGCCCCAGTTTCATCAAGGTCGAAGACAGAAAACTCCAAGAGCTTGCGACCAACTTGGTTGGCGTCCTGCAAGATGGCGTCGGCCAAACCAGGGGACACATCGAGGAGAGCCTCGAAGCCACCAGCCGTGGATTTAGGCGCCCCAAGGTCGCCAAAGGACTGGCCAAGCTGCTTCTCGACCGGGCTTCTTTTCTTGAAGACGACCAAAACAAAGACCAGGCGCGGCGCGACATCTTTCAACAGGCCGCCGCCATCTTGCGCAAACTCCCGGGCGACGCGCCTTTAAAAAGCTACGAGGACGCGCTCCAAGACGCCTTGGGAACACCTCTGGAGGGGGTGCGAAACGACCTGTACGCCGATCTAAAAGACCGCCAGCCCCTCTTGGCGTGGAAAAAGGAGACACCGGGGGCGCTCCTCGAAAGGTACAACATGGCCCTGGCTCAGGGTCCCCTTTTGTACGCCAAGTCACTGATCGTACGAACCAAAAAGCCCGAGGTGTTGAGGGTTCGTAAGCTTTTGCGATGGCTCCGCTTTACCCGTTTGGTCGCCGAGCTCAAACAGAACCAAGACCGGTGGTGCCTCGAGGTCGAAGGCCCCGGAAACATCGTCTGCATGCATCGAAAATACGGACTCCAACTCGCCCAGTTTCTTCTTGCGGTGCCCCTGCTCACGGAGTTTCAGGTCCTGGCTCAAGTTGAGCTCCCCCGAAAGGGCCCCTGCCGCATGGCGCTGACCGAACAAGATCCTCTGGTGTCCCCCCTAAAGAGTGGTCTGGGTCATGTGCCCAAAGAAGTCGCAGCCATCTTAGACGAAACGGCGCTCGGCCTTTGGACCCCACACTTGAGCCCAGAACCGCGACACGTGGGCGCCAGTGAAATGTGTGTGCCGGACCTTGTTTTTGTCCATGCCAAGACCTCGCTTCGGGTGGCGGTCGAACTCTTCCACCCGTGGCACAAAAACGCGCTGGAGAAACGGTTGAAACAGCTCTCGGTTCGAAAAGATCCTCACCTCTTGTTGGGTGTCGATCGCAGCGTTCTTCGGGGCGCCGCACCTTCAGTCGCCGAACACCCGCAGATCTTTGCCTTCAACAAATTTCCGTCAAGACGCGCCATCCAAAAAATGCTGGACCGCGTCGAGGTCTGAGGGCGCCGCGCCAAAGGCGCGCCCTTATTTGCGTCCAAAGACTTTCTTAAAAAAAGCGCCCACGCCTTGGCCGCTTTTTTGTTTTCGCGTCTCAATGAGTCGAATGCCTCGCAACGCTTCAATGTTCTTGCGGTCGTACTCGAGACACTGTTTCCACCACCTACGGGCTTCCTCGGGTTTGCCTGTGCTGAAGTAAATCTTTCCGAGGTACTGGTACGCAATCGGCATGTTTTTCTGCTTCTTCGTGGCTTGCTTCAGAAGCCCAACCGCCTCTTTGATCGCGGTGGGATCTTTTTGATGCGCGTTATAGCGTGCCCAGCCAAGGTTCACCGAGTAAAACGGATCTTCCGGGTTCAGCCTTAGCGCCTCTTCCAGCTTGCTGATCGCCGGCGCCCAATCTTTACGGCGCATCAAGGCGACGGCGTCGTCGACCAGATTCTCGGCATTGAGCACTTGATTGACGTCGGTGACGAGCCCCTTTTTGCTTCGCTCGAGATACACCAAATACTCTTCGCGTTTCGCGGGGTCCGTCACCGTTTCATAGGCCTCGGTGATCCGCTGGAAGATCTCGTCCAGGGTTTGTTTCGCCGGACCGAGCGCAAGCCCAGCGTAAGCGTCGGCGTGCCACTGCTTCGCAAGCTTGTGGTAACACGACTTGATGGTCGCATCGTCCGCCGAGCGGTCTACACCAAGAACCTCAAAGTGGTCCCGGCGTTCAAGCTGCGCGTGAAAGCGCGCAATCTTCCGGCGAACCTCGCCCGCGCTAGGCGTTCGCGTTGATGGTGTGCTGGCCACGCCTAATTCCCCTGCCCTTCGTGCTTGAGCCTAAGGAGCTCTTCCAAGACTGTGAAGTATCGTCCCATCGACCCTTTCACGTCCATGTCGGTGTTGCCCCCGAAATGTATCCCTCTGTTCACTCTTCCGCCCTCGCTTCCTGCCACAGGCGGTCAAGGGCCTCCGCCGCGGGCAGACGCAGCCTAAAATCGACCACTTGGGACACTTCGGTGTCACCGGGATTGATCTCGACGGTGGGTGCTCCTTTTTTCCTGGCTTCCATCACGGGCCCAGAAATGTACGGAAACACGCTCGTTGTACCGACTGAAAACACCATGTCGAAGCCGCCCATCAGCTCCTTGTGGAGGGCGGCAACTTTGTCGGCCGGGAGGAGCTCTCCAAACAGCACCACGTTGGGCCGGACGGTAGCCCCGCAGGCGGCGCAGCTTGGCGGAATCTCGAGCTCGCGGAAACTCTCCACCCGATAACCGAGACCGCAACGGGGACATTGGATGTCGTAGAGTTCTCCGTGGATCTCGATGACATTCTTTGAACCCGCTTTTCGATGAAGACCATCCACGTTTTGGGTCAATACGCACACGTGAGGACGCGCACTCTCGATTTCCTGCATGACGGCGTGGGCCCGGTTGAAACCAGCCTCTCGACACGCGCTTTCGATTTCAAACAGGTACTTCCACGTCAGGGCCGGGTCCCTTTTGAACATGCCCCCCGACAGGATTTCTTCGATCGGGATGCCTTCTTCCGGTTTCCGCTCGTTGTAGAGGCCCCCGATACCCCGATAGGTCGGCAGCCCCGAGTCCCTGGACACGCCTGCGCCCGTAATAAACAGAACCCGCTGGGCCTTGGCCAATAGAAGAGCCACTTCCCCGATATCCGCGCTCATCGGTCCTTGACGTTCCCTTCCGAAAACTCCATCCCCCCTTGCCGGCCCAAACCCCCCCTGTCAACGACACGCGCCCCCTTCACCAAGCCCCCACGGGGTCAGCAACTCGGGTATCCCTGACTTTCTCAGGAAGGCCCGCTGGCTCAAAACAACCCCACGTGGCCCTACCAAGCCTTCCTATCGCCGGCTGGGTGCTTTTGCTCGGAACGCCCATGTGGATCGCCGAACGGCTCTGGCCGGGCCGGCGGTGGCCGAAAACACGGCGGTGGTGGCTTCGGGCCCTCACCTTAAACGCCGTTCAAGCGGGGTCGGTCTATCTCGCCGGCCTATCGCTTGACCCATGGCTCACCTCCGTCCGCTTCTTTGAACTCGAAAAGCTGGGCGTGTTTGCCCAAGCCCTGCTCGGCTACATCGTCCACACCTTCGTGTACTACGGGTGGCACCGCGCGCGGCACGCCTCCCCTTTTTTGTGGCGTTGGTTCCACCAAATTCACCATAGCCCCCAGCGCATCGAAATGATCACCAGTTTCTACAAACACCCGCTCGAGATCCTCGCCAATGGACTGCTTTCCAGCGTCATCCTGTACCTCGTGCTCGGCTTGAGTGCACAAGCGGCTGCCTTGACCATGCTTGTGAATGGCCTGGCCGAATTTTTCTATCACTGGAACATCCGCACACCGCATTGGATCGGCCCTTTCATTCAAAGACCAGAAAGCCATTGTGTGCATCATCAATCGGGTCTTCACGCTTACAACTACGCCGACTTGCCGATCTTCGACATGCTTTTTGGGACCTACCTCAACCCCAAATCGTGGCACGAACAGTGTGGTTTCGAGGGTGAACAAGAAAACCAGCTCGGGCCGATGTTGCTCGGCAAAAACCTCGACGATCGCCCGAAAGACCAAAACCCATGAACAAGCAGGCTGCTTTTCTCCTTGTACTCGGGGTTTTGAGCATGGGCGGAGACCTGCTTCACCAACCACGCCTCAAAGGAATCGGCGCGCTCAGTGCCGCATCCCCGGCGCCCAAGGTGTTTTCATCGGCCCTAGGTCTGGAAACGTTTTCAACCCGATTCGACATAGAGTACCAAGATATTCAGGGGCAAAAGCACACGGTCGCGCTGACCAGCGCACGTTATCATCAGGTGCGGGGGCCCTACAATCGGCGCAATATTTACGGCGCGGTACTCGCTTTTGGGCCCGTGCTCGCGGCCAACCCCAAGACCCAGAAGATGCTGGCCTCCGTGCTTCAATACGCGCTTTGCGGGAAACGACCTCTGCTCGAAGAGCTTGGCATCGACCCAAAAACCGTCGCAGGCTCGGTCTACGTCCGGGTCATTCCACTCCCGGATGCCCAACCAGTCGAGCTTCCACTTCTTTTGGATTCATCATGTCCGTGAGCCAGCGATGGACCGGAGGGCAATATAGCCTGTACCGGATGGCCTTTGGATTGTACCTGTTTGTCCATTTTTTGGAGCTGATTCCCTATGGTCCCGAGATGTTCTCAAACCAGGGTGTTCTTCCGGATGCAGCCTTGAGTCCCCTCGCGCTCGCGCCCTTCAACCTATTGAGCTTGGTGGATGCCGCCTGGTTCGTTCAGGCCCTGTTGGCCACCGCTTTTGGGCTTTCGGTGCTTTTCTTCGCCGGTTTTTACGATCGGCTGGCCGCCCTTTTCCTTTGGTACATCTGGGCTTGCTTGTTTGGCCGAAACCCCCTCATCGCGAACCCTTCTTTGCCGTACATCGGCTGGCTCCTTTTGGCCCATACCCTGCTCCCCCCATCTCCCTACGGTGCCTGGAGCGCGAGGAATCGCCTCGACCCCCGAGGAAACTGGTCCATGCCGCGGGCCATCTATGGGGTCGCCTGGTTCCTCATGGCGGCTGGCTACACCTACAGCGGCTACACCAAACTCATCAGCCCATCTTGGCAGGATGGAAGCGCCCTCTTACGGGTGCTCGAGAATCCCTTGGCCCGCCCCGGATTGCTCCGCGAGACCCTCATAGCCTTCCCTTCCGCTCTTTTGGCCGGGGCAACCTACGGAACCTTGGCCCTGGAGCTCGTGTTCTTGCCCCTGGCCTTGTTCCGCACCCTTCGGCCTTGGCTATGGACGGGCATGCTGGCGCTTCACTTGAGCTTGATCCTTCTCATCGATTTTCGGGACCTGAGCACGGGGATGATCGTGCTTCACCTGTTCACCTTCGACCCGGGCTGGGTCAAACGACGCCTGCAAAAGGAACCCGAAAGAGTCTTCTACGACGGCTCTTGCGGGCTGTGCCACCGCGCAGTCCGCTTGCTCCTGAGTGAGGATCTGGACGGCAAAGCGTTCCGTTTTGCCCCCCTCGAGGGGCCCAGTTTCGCCGCTGAGGTCCCTAAAAAAGACCAGAGCAAACTTCCGGACAGCATCGTGGTTCTCACGAGCGACAACAGACTTTTGGTCAAATCAAACGCCCTTGTGCACATTCTTTTTGCCCTCGGGGGCGCTTGGCGCATTCTTGGCTTCGGGCTCAAAGCCATCCCCCCGGCCCTCCGAGACAAAGCCTACGACATCATCGCCCACGTCCGGCACCGTCTGTTTTCCACACCCAAAAGTGCATGCCCCATCATGCCAAGCGACCTTCGGGGCCGCTTTGACCTCTAGAGGCTCGTGTCCCAGCTTTCGAAAGTCTTGCGCAGTCGTGCGGCGCGTGCGCCTTGGCTTGCCAAGCGGTTGTTCTTTTCACCCGGATCGGTGGTCAGGTTGAACAGTTGGTCGCCTTCGCAATTGTGGAGAAGTTTCCAGTCCCCCTGGCGCACAGCCCACTCTTCTTTGCAGGCGTTGAAGTAGCCGCCCGCCTTTTGATGCCAAAACAAGGGGCGCTGGGCGAGGTTGTTTCGTGCGCCACGGAGGAGGGGCAACAGATTCTCCCCATCGCGGCCTTCGGGTCGTTGACCGTTGACCGCGGCAACGACAGTGGGAAATATGTCGAGTGTGCTGACCGGCGTATCAATAACCTGGTTGGGTGCGATACCGCCGTCCGGCCAACTGACCAGATACGGGACACGAATACCGCCTTCGCTCAGGGAGAACTTGAAGCCACTGAGAGGTCCGTTGTTCGCGCAATTGAATTTGCCTCCTCCGTTATCAGACGTCAAGACGACCAGGGTGTTGTCGTATAGGCCATTTTTCCGAAGAGCACCGATGATGTCGCCGAGCGCGTCGTCGAGGTAGTCGAGAACCGAGAGCAGTCGTTGGCGCGCGTGGGTATCGGTCTTACGATTTCGGTGCCAAGCACGGGAATGATCGGTGTAGCCACCGTCGGCTGGATTCCATTCCGGATAGTCAAGTTCGGGTGTGATTCCGTAGCGCTCCTTGTACGGAGTGGGGGCTTGATAGATGGGGGTATGCACCGCGTTGAACGCGACTTGAAGGAAGAAGGGCTCATCTCGGTGGGTGTTGATAAAATCTGCGGCCTCATCGGCAAAGACCTGGGTAATGTACCCATCCCGGTCTGACACCCCGCCTCTGTTTCGAACCAGCGGCCTATCGATGCTCTCGCCGCTCGGGCCGTCGGATGCCGTGAGTTTGAAGTAGTCGTGAGAGTGGTGGAAGAACCCAAAGAACTTGTCGAAACCGTACTCTATGGGGTTGCCCCGCGCGCCTCCGGCGTCATGCACTTTCCCGATGTAGCTGCTGACTTGTCCGTGGCTTCTCATGAATCGCCCCAAGGTAGGTTCACGACGTACGGTGGTGCCGATGCCATACCAATAGACCCCAAAGTCTTGTGGATACCGGCCCGTCTGGATGCCGGTACGCGACGCGTTGCAAATGGATGCCGTGGTGTAAGCGTTGGTGAAACGAGCGCCGCGTCGAGCCAAGGCGTCCATGTTGGGGGTGCGAATAAACCGCTGACCCGTGCTGCCACATTCATTTTGCGAGGTGGGTCGCGACGCGCCTCGATATGCGCTCATCTCTCCGTAACCGAGGTCATCGGCCACGATGAGGACGACGTTGGGTTGACCGCTTGGCTCTGATGGCCTCGGCTGATCGGATTGTTCCGCGGCGGTATACCTAAAGTTTTTGAAGCTCCACCCATCGGGCCGCAAAAACCACAAGCGCACCTGGACCGGGCGTCCGTCGGCCGGGATGCCCCGAACCACAACCGATCGCCTGCTGGTCTGTGCCGTCCATCTGGTGCGGAACGAAAAGTTCCTCGAGTTGACGTTGAGATCCCATTCAAGAACATCCTCCCCGTTGGCATTCCACCGGAACGTCACATCGCCGGCAGGAAGGGTTGAGCCAGGAGCCGGTGTTGAAATCGAAGCTCCGGTGGGAATTCCGGTCATGTTGAGCGCATCCCCCTTCGAAATTTCCTGCTCGGACAGGGCGCAGCCACTGGCGAGCAGCAGTGAAGCGACCGTGACACGTTTGCGCCGTGTGGACATAGATTGGGCAAGGTGGGACATTGTTCTCATCTCCTCAGATCAGTCGTGATCGGCTAAATGCCTAATTTCACGGCGATTTTGTGTAGTGGTGGGCTTCGGTACAGCACAAAGCGGACCAAGTGATGATTCACCGGTTTTTTCATCCACCGCCACGGGTTGTCGCTGGATGGGGACGCGGTGTGCCGCATCCGCGACACTTTGAAGCCAACACAAGTCCCGAAGAACTAAAGCCCCACCACCTGCCGATAAGCTTCGCGGGTCTCACGAACCATCTTCTCTTTGGTCAACCCAAGACGGGCAAAACGTCGCTGCCCCGCTTGCCCCAAAGTCCGCATCTTCGCTGGATCTTCGAGCAACCGCCGCAAGGCTCGGGCCAGCGCCTCCGGGTCTTCGGGAGGAATCAAAAGTCCGGTATGTCCGTCCTCGATAAGCCTCGGCAGAGCACCCACCCGGGTCGCAACAAGCGGCACCGCCCTGGCCATGGCTTCGAGCGCCACCTGCGGAAACGCTTCGCTTCTCGAAGGCATCACCACAATATCGGCAGCCGAAATCAAAGCACTGGCATCATCGCGCCCACCGACGAGCCGAAGATGGCCGCTGGCTTCGAGCCGGCTCTTTTCCGCCCCCTCGCCCAGCACCACCGCTTGAACCTCGAGCGGCTTGAGGCGCGCAACCGCCTCTGCCAACAGGTCAAAGCCTTTTATCCGGTGTAAACGCCCCACCGCAACCAACACCGGTACGCGAGAATGAAGGCCAAGGCGTTTTTGGGCCTCGGACTTGCTCAAATGAGAACCCTCTTCATCGACGATGCTTGGGTGAAGCACCCGGCAAGCAAGTCCCGTTGGCAGCGTATCTTGTGCGGTCTCATCTACAGCAATGATTTGGTCGAATCGCCTTAGGGCGCCTTTCCAGATAACCGACTTAAACCGAGAGCGACTTGCCCCCAGATTATGAATGGTCGTCACACAGCGAGCACGCGGCAACAAGGGCGATGTCAAGGCAACCACCAGATCCGCAACCTCCAGATGGCTATGGATCACGTCCGGCGAAAAACGACGCGCCTCTGCCAAGAACCGAAGAGGCACACGGAGGTCGACGGCCGATCGAATGCCCAACACCGAAACATCGATACCCTGGCGCCTCAAAGAAGTACCAATTTGACCATCGCGGGTGGTGGCCACCACCGAGACCTCATCGCCTTGGCCTCGGAGCCCCTCCGCCAGCGCTTCCACGATCCGTTCGGCCCCGCCGTAGCGGAGCCCGTTGGTCACCAACATCACCCGAAGCTTGGTCACGACAAACTGGATCGAAACGATGCGGACCTCAACAGGCGCCACCCGTCTTTTGGGCACGCCGTGAGATCCCGCTTGCACGGATCAACTGGAGGGCGCCTTCGGATCAGTTGCACCATTCCCAGCGGTCTTCATGACCGAGGGGCTGCCGGCCGGCAAAGCCGGTGTGGACCGGATGCCACCATTCGATGCGGGGTTCGCCCACCCGCCAACAGAGGTATACCAACTCGCCATTCCGGAGGGCCGGAAAGTCGAGTAAGCCAGCCTCCAAACCTTTGACCTCGACCCCGCACTCACCGATTTTGGCCATCAAACCCTGGGCCTCGTTTCGGAGTCGATTCACCTCATCCATGGTGCCCTCGACCACCGCCCCGACCCGCCCTTCGGTGACCTGGCGAATCTCGGCCGCCAATTCGACCGCCCGCACCAAGAGGCTGCGGACGCGAGGAAGCATCGCGTTGGCTTCCTCGGGCGTAAAATATCGGCGCGGCAACGGGGCCATTGAGAAATGCATGAATCTACCCCCTAGAGCCACCACTAGCACTCCCGGCATAGAAGGGAAATGGTCATCAAAGGACTCCCCAGAGCGTCAGCGCGTAACACACCAGAAAACCCAAAACCCCGCTGGCGATAAGCGGCCACAAGCGCAACATGTCCAAAGAGGGCTCCGCCGGTTTTCTTTCTGGCTTTGGAAGGGATCTGGGCAAGTTGCTGATCCGGGTTTCGAAACCATGGCCATCCAGAAGCTCCTGAATGCCCTCAAGGACACGGTGATACTCCCCCCGACTCAGGTCGAAGGGCTTGCGGTAGCGGCGCTCATGGGCCTCGCTCACGACCAAGTAGCCCCGTAGCTCTGCCTTTTTTTTAGGCACATCAATCCAGCCGCACACCACCGCATCCGCCGCCTCCGAGCGTTCGCGTACGAGCATAATCGCTTGCCTCGCCTTGCGGCCGGCGTCGGTGCTCGGCCCATCCGGCTGGCGCAGACGGATCACCCGTGAAGAATCGATCCCGTAGCGGCGCTCCCGAAACTTCAGCGTCACCAGGGTGCTAAAGTCCATGGCCTGCTTGGCATGGTAGGTCCGACTGTTCTCCAACCCGGTGCTCGGCTCCATGCTTCATGGCTACCACAAGGCCGTAGACCAGCGATAGATTTCGGCTCCGCCAAGGGTGGCGCCTTGGGGCCTTTGTCCCCTGCCGCGCGCAACTTGATCCGAGGGTCAGGGTGAAAGACCCGCGGAGGGCGGGGGGGAGGACCACGCCACCCGCTCCCTGCTCCCCGCCCGGAGCTCAATCCGAGCCTCGTGGAGTACAAGCCCTTGGTGCACCGAGGCCAGCACCAGATTCCCCTCGGGCACACCCTCCAAGAGGAACGCCCCGTCCGAACCACTCCGCGTGTAAAAAGGGTTCGAAAGCACAGCAAGAAAGCCGTCCTTTTCTCCGGTGCTGGCTCGATGAACCTGGCAGCGAAGGCGCACGATGCCCCAGGATCGCCTCAACCGGTGGGCCCGGCCGGTAGCCAACGATCCGAGCGCCACGACGGGCAGATTGAACACCTGCTGCCCTTCGGCATCGGATGCCGTCGCGCCGTGTAGCTGTCCATCCAGTGACCCCAAAAACAACGCCTGGCCCGGATGCACAACCACCGCCGTCTCGGGGTAGCCGGACCCGTCATTGTGGATCACAACCGGCTCGTCTGGGATCTTGAACGTGAGTGCCTCCAGCCCGGATTTCACGTACACCAGGGCCCCCACCACCGGCTGCCCCCTGGCATCGAGGACCGTGCCCGAAAGGGCACCCGTCTTCGCCAAGGGAATCTCACTGGGAACCGGTTGGTGATGGACCCTCGGCACGGCGGGCTTGGCCCTGGCCGGCGCCACCCGTTTGGGGCTCCGCTCCGCCGCGCTCCAAAAGATGGCAGCCATGCAAAAACTCAACGCATACTTGAGAAGTGCAACCTCCAGACTCTCAAGAAAAAAGAAGCGCAGTCTAAAACGCCCGTTGTGGGCCAGCACGGCCGCAACCAACAGTGGAACCGTCAGGTAGCTGAGCCAAATCGGTCGATCGATGGCAAAAGGATCGCGCCAGACCGGACCATCAGCAAACATAAAAACCGCCATCGCAATCCCCACAATGAGGGCCCGCTCGGCGACGGATAGGGACGAAAGAGCGCGCCCCTTTTCGGTCTTTGGGTCTGGCGCGGGCGTTCCCATCAGGTGCCCCACGGGCCGAGTGCCCCGGCGGCCGAAGCGGCCCCAAAAAACGGTTGCTCCCTCTTCATGGCCGACGCGCTTGGTCACTGCCCACGAACTGTGGGCGGACCAAAATAGCTATTTCATCAAACAAACAAACATTCTTGAAAGCTTCGACGTTTTTTCTCCCGCCATCCACACCCCCTCGAGCGTACCCTAGAGACATAAGAGGTGCCACCAACACGTGGCGGGTTGAACACCTACAGGTCTTTTGCGTCACCCTGTCCTGACACCCCCAAAGAGGGTTGTGACGAGGGCGAACATGAAAATTCGGCTGATGCATCCCAAGGTAGGCGAACTGTCCTACCGCCTGCGCGAGGGCGAGCACCTCAGCCTCGGCCGCGGCGGTGAAGGGGTCGATGTTGAGCTCAACTGGGACCAACGGGTCTCACGCAAGCACGGCGAAATATCGATGAAAGGCGGCCGTGTCTGCTTTTTGGACCTCAACAGCAAAAACGGAAGCTGGCATGGCGATCAGCGCCTGAAAGGAAAGATCAACCTCGACCCCGGCATGACGGTTCTCATCGGAGAGACCATTCTTGCCGTTCCCGAAACACACGAATGCGTACCCACCGCGGAGGCAACCCAACCCGGCCAACTGGAAACCACCGAAAAACACGAACTGCATTTGCCGGTGGTACACAGCATGCTCCCGGCACTGGTCCCCGAATCGGAGTCTCCCCCCACCGCCGATCTGCGCTCCCTCGACCTGCCGTTGCCCGACGAGCCTCAAATTCGGCCTGAAGACACCGCGGCGCGGCAGCACCCCCGCTTCGTCGCCCCCGGGCGGGTGGAGCTTCATCTCAAAGACCGCGACGAACTCCGGCAGGTATGGCTGCACGACATTTCCAAGGGGGGCCTTTTTGTTGAAACCAATTCTCCTCCGGCGTTTCAGTCCAAAATTGAAGTCCTCATCGATACACCCGACGGAAAGCTTGTCCTCCACGCCACCGTGGTCCACGTCGTGGATCGCGCATGCGCGCAGCAACGATCGATGCCTGCGGGCGTGGGGCTTCAGTTCAGCGACCTCAATACGAAAAAAAGAAAGGCTATCCAACAATACGTCGATGGCCTCAAGACCAAGCTCGCCCATGCCCTTCAGGACCAGCGCGGGCCTGATACCGAAAAAGCGCGCGAGGTGGTCAAACGAGCCCGAGCGTTGCTCGACGACTCAGAAAACCAAGATCTATACGTGGCGCTCGGTCTTTGGCCTACGGCCATGGAAAACAAACTGAGCTCTCGCATCGACGAACTCGAGGCTTTATTCTCGCAAGACAACCTCCATCTGACCCCACCCCAAGCGACGCGGGTTCAAGCCGCACGCAGCCTCCTCAAGCGAATTCGAAGCATCCTGTGCAAATCCAGCCGGCGCCTCGACTACGATTTTAGAAATGGCCACGTGCGAGCGGATGAGCGCATCTACCAGGCCAAGGTCCGCATCGGCCCCAGCATAGACAGCCTGCGGGCCGCTTGGAATCGTGCCGCGCCGACCCAAGTAGACCGGGCCGCCCTTCTCACCCGACAAGCCTTCGAGGCCCGGCAAAAGAAAAACCTCGCCATCGCCGTGGAGCTTGGCGAGGCTGCGGTCGAACACAACCCCTTCTTTTTAGAGCTCAGACGCGACGTCAAAGCCTGGAAGGATATGCTCCAAAAAGCCACTGAGGACGATTGACCGGCGCCGCCAACCCTCCGGAGATGTTGGGCTTTTGATCACCGGCCGGGCCTCAGAGACTACCCTTAGGGTCTCGGGGCTTCAGGGCTCACCCATGCACTAGGGATTGACGGATGGGGGCCCTATCGGCTCGGCTGGGGGGTGGCAGGTGAAATCGGACCCTTGGACGACGTACTTTCTAGCTTTCATCCGGCGGTGTCCGGATGGTTTCGGGACACCTTCCAACACCCCAGTCCACCCCAGACCGAGGGCTGGCCGGCGATTCGCAACCGGGCCCATACGCTGATTGCAGCCCCCACCGGATCCGGCAAGACATTGGCAGCCTTTTTGTGCGCGCTCGACGACCTCGTTCGTGAAGCGAGCCTTGCCGAGGGCGCTTTGCCGGACGAAGTGCGTACGGTCTATGTGTCCCCGCTCAAAGCGCTGAGCAACGACATCCACAAAAACCTTCAGGTGCCCCTCGCAGGGATCCAACAGCAACTCCGAGAATACAAAGAGGCTGCTCCCAACATTCGTGCAGAGGTGCGGACCGGAGACACGCCGAGCAGTCGACGCACCGCGATGATCAAAAAACCGCCCCACATTCTGGTCACCACACCCGAGTCTCTTTACATCCTCCTGACCAGCGAGGGTGGGCGGCGCATTCTCAAGACGGCAAAAACACTGATCCTCGATGAAATTCACGCGCTCGCCCAGAGCAAACGTGGATCACACCTCACATTGAGCATCGAGCGACTCGATCGATTGGTGTTCAACGAACAGAACAGGCGCCTGGTACGCATTGGTCTATCGGCAACCCAAAATCCCATTCATGAGGTCGCCCGGTTTTTGGTGGGCACCCAAAACGTGAACGAGCTCGGCACACCGGATTGCGTTGTGGTCGATTCCGGGCACCAGCGGGCCCTCGACCTTCACATCGAATTGCCCGACTCACCGCTCGAACCCGTGATGGCCCTCGAAGTGTGGGAAGAGATCTACCAGCGGCTATCTACGCTCATCCTTGAGCATCAAACCACGCTGATTTTTGTCAATACCCGAAGAGTCGCCGAAAGGCTGGCCAAACACCTGAGCGAACACATCGGCACCGAACACATCACGTCTCATCACGGGAGTCTGTCGTACGAGCATCGCCTCGATGCCGAAAAGAGGCTCAAGGCCGGCCAGCTCAAGGCATTGGTTGCCACCGCCTCGCTCGAGCTCGGCATCGACATCGGCGATGTCGATTTGGTGTGTCAGATCGGCACCACAAAAACCATCGCCACCTTCTTGCAGCGCGTAGGGCGCTCGGGCCACTCGATGCGAAGCACACCCAAGGGCAGAATTTTTCCCCTCAGCCGCGACGAATTGGTGGAAAGCGTGGCCCTCATGCGGGCCATCGAGGAAGGGGTGCTCGACAAGCTCGAGGTCCCCAAAGGTTCGCTCGATATTCTCGCGCAACAGATCGTCGCCGCCAGCGCGAACGAAGCCTGGGACGAGAACGATCTTTGGTCCCTGGCGCAAAGAGCTTGGCCCTATCGTCATCTGAGCAAAGAAGAGTTTGACCAGGTCATCGAAATGTTGGCCCGTGGTTTTAGTACCCGTAGGGGGCGGCGGAGCGCCCACGTTCACTACGACGCCATTCACGGCACCATCCGCGGCCGCCGCGGCGCGCGGCTGGCTGCGATCACTTCTGGCGGCGCCATTCCCGACCTGGCGGACTACCAAGTGGTGCTGGAGCCCCAAGCGATCACCGTAGGGACCCTAAACGAGGACTTCGCCATCGAAAGCCTTCCCGGTGATATCTTTCAGCTGGGCAACACGTCCTATCGCATCCGGCGGGTGGAATCCGGGAAGGTACGGGTCGAAGACGCCAAGGGTCAGCCCCCAACCATCCCTTTTTGGCTGGGAGAAGCGCCGTCCCGGTCGAACGAGCTCTCTTTCGAGACCTCCAGGCTCAAAGCTTCACTGTCTCGCTCCATGGAAGGCCGGCACGACAAGGACGCCTTCGAACACGAGGTCGAAGCGCTCAGATACGTTTCTAAAGATGCGGCCCAACAGCTTTCGAACTATCTCGGCGCAGCCCATACCAGTCTTGGTGGCCTTCCGACCCAAGACAAGCTGATCTTGGAACGCTTTTTCGACGAAGTGGGTGCCATGCACCTGGTTTTTCACGCGCCCTTCGGCAGCCGGCTCAATCGCGGCCTGGGTTTGGCCTTGAGAAAACGGTTCTGCCAGAGCTTCAACTTCGAACTTCAAGCGGCAGCCAATGAGGATGCGGTGGTTCTGTCGCTCGGCCCCACCCACAGCTTTCCTTTAGAAGACGTCTTAAGGTACCTCAACGCCAAGACGGTCAAAGAGGTGCTCACGCAGGCACTCTTGGACGCGCCCATGTTTATGACCCGGTGGCGCTGGAATGCGACCCGCGCGCTGGCGGTGCTCCGATTTCGCGGCGGGAAAAAGGTCGCCCCGCAAATTCAACGCATGCACGCCGATGACCTGTTGACCGTGGTGTTTCCCGACCAAGTGGCGTGCCTAGAAAATATCGTGGGTCAACGAGAAATCCCGGATCATCCCCTGGTCAAGCAAACCATTGACGATGCCCTGACCGAGGCCATGGACATCGATGGTCTCGAATCTTTGATCAAGCGGATAGAAAACGGGCAGATCGAAGTGCTGGTTCGCGACCTGACCGAGCCATCGCCCCTCGCCGCCGAGATCTTGAATGCGCGCCCGTATGCGTTTTTGGATGATGCGCCCTTGGAGGAACGACGTACGCAGGCCATCCTCAGCCGGGGCCGGGCCGATCCCGAATCCGCATCCGACCTGGGTGCACTCGATGCCAGCGCAATCGGTCGGGTACAAGAAGAAACCTGGCCGGAGCCCCAAAACCCAGACGAGCTTTGTGATGCCCTTGTGCTTCATGGTCTTTTCTCCCCCGAAGAGGGGAACAAGGCGGGCTGGGACCCGATGTTCAGAGCCCTGGTGAAAGCAGGCAGAGCGACCACCGTCGTCACCGAGGCCCAAAAACGCTTCTGGGTGGCCGTGGAGCGGAGCCCCGAAATCGAGGCGGTTTTTCCCGACTCTGTTTTTGAGCCGAGTTTCGAACTCCCCGAAAAGCTCAAGCGCCCCAACCAAACACCGGACGTCGCGCTTTGTGAACTGGTTCGAGGCCGGCTGGAATGCACCGTTCCCCTCGAGGCCCATACGCTCGCGGTTTTCTTGGGATTGCCCAAAAACGATATCGACCGGGCTCTCAGCACCCTCGAGGCCGAGGGTTTTGTGTTCCAGGGGCGTTTTACGCCCGGGGTCAAACACACCGAATGGTGCGAAAGACGGCTTCTGGCCAGAGTCCACCGTTATACACTCAATCGCCTCCGAAAGGAGATTGAGCCGGTTTCGACCGCGGACTTTCTTCGGTTTTTGACCGCGTGGCAGCACGTCGGCCAAGAGCATCGATGCGAAGGCGAGTCCGGGCTCGCCACGGTGCTTTCGCAACTGTGTGGCTACGAGACGCCCGCTGCCGCCTGGGAGATGGACTTGCTTGGCGCCCGGGTAAGACATTTTCAAGGCGCCTGGCTCGACCATTTTTGTCTTTCGGGGCGGGTGGCATGGGCGCGCCGCTCGCCCATGGCGCGTCACGGCACCATGGGTCCAGGATCTCTCAGGACCACCCCGATCAGCATCATGGCCCGGGCAGAACTCGACGCCTGGAGGTTCAAAATGGCTCCCCCAGACCCCGGGAGCTCGACCGCGGATGCCCAAGCGGTTGTCGGTTACCTCACCAAACATGGCCCCGCCTTCTTTGATGACATCGTGCGAGGCACTGGCCTCCTGAGAACGCAGCTCGAGCGGGCCCTGGCCGAGCTGGCGGCAGAAGGGCGGTTAAATTCCGATAGCTACGCCGGACTCCGAGCCCTGTTGGTCTCACACCATCGACGACAGACTCCATTCGAACGACCGCGCCGAGGCATGCCCTCGGGCATGCAAAGCGCCGGACGGTGGAGCCTTCTCGCCCCACCGGACCCCAACGTCGAAACCGAAGGCCTGGTATGGAGCCTCCTCAGACGCTGGGGCGTCGTATTCCACGCCGTTTTGCAAAAAGAAGGTCCGTTGCCGCCCTACCGAGATCTCTTGCGCACCCTCAGGCGACTCGAAGCCCGTGGAGAGATCCGCGGGGGGCGGTTCGTAGAAGGCTTCACCGGCGAACAGTTCGCCCTCCCCGAGGCCATTGGGCTTCTCCGAAGCATCCGAAAAAGCCCCAAGACAGGCGAACTCGTGGCGTTGTCGGCCGCAGACCCGCTGAACCTCCAAGGGGTCCTCAGCCCCGGCCCACGTATTGCGGCGCTCGCCAAACACCGCATCGTGCTCAAGGACGGTTGCACAGTCGCTGCGCGAAACCAGGACGGTGTCCACTGGTTCGAAGAACTGCCACAAGACCAAAAACGAGCCGTCGAGCACCTGGTCACGGCACTGCCCACCCGCGCGCGGGCGATGGCCCGTCTTCTCGGGTGAAGCTGCATGTCAGGGCATTTCTTCTTCCACCCCGTATTGCGCCTCGGCCTCAAGATGGGCCTGGTAGGGATCGTCGCGGAGCTCAGTGGTGCCCACAACCTGAGGACCGGTGGCATCGAGGCGATAGACGATGACGCCATCGGCCTGCACCAGCCGAAAAGTCGATTGTTTCAGCCTAAGCTGTTGAATGATCTCAAAGGCCCGTCGGGCAATTTTATTACGCTCCCCACCGGAAAAAACACCGATCATCGAGATGTTTTCTGGAGCGAGTCGGGTCGGGAAGGGCATCTCGTGCATGCCCGACGAAAACGCTACGTAGAGGTCTACACCAAGCTTTCCACCGTTTTTCAGATGAAACTGAACTATGGGTCTGCCGCTGAACACCTCCTGGGCGGCCGCCACTTGGTCGGTGTCTGTCAACGCAATTTGCTCCCGATAGACTTTTTTCTTGGAGAACCGCCCGGCAACAGGGCGGTCTGATGCCTTGGATGTGGGCCCGCTCTCTTTAGAACCCATGTACGCGTTCATCTGTTGATAGCGCATCCATGGATCTGGGTCTGACTTTTTGGACTCGGACTTCGTTATGACCAGCTCTCGAGAAAAGAATCGGTCCTCGGGGCCGATGTCGATGAGCCGGATGTACGCATTGTTTACGAAGGGAAACACATGGCGCGCGGCTATTTTTGTTGTCCGCTGGTGAAGCGAACCCGTGACCGTCAAGGCGGTGGTGTCCTGTTGTCCCCAGGTTTGAACCAAGTCCCAACCGGCATGGATTCTGGCCCCCGTAGCAATGGGCAGAACCATGTAGCCATAGTTGTTGTTGTACAGGAGTGCGACGTTTTCGTGAATCACCGCTTTCAGGTCCTTCAACTGATCGTCTGACAGAGGCTCCTGTCCAACACCAGAAAACAACAAGGGCGTGTAACCCAAATTGCGTACCGCCGCCTGCCATTCGATACCGAGAGCGCCCGCTTCAATACCCTGAAAACCATCGATAATCTCCGGCTCGGTGAGGCCTGAGGTTTTTTGCAGCATCACCATGATCTGCTCATCGGCTTCAAGCTCTCGGAAGTACCGCTCGTTCAGGAGCTGATAGACGCTTTGGTGGCCCTCGTTCTCGTTTTGAGATTCTGACAATTCGGCTTCGGTCATGGAGACCAAACGCCCGTCGCTTCGCCGAAAAAGGCCCAAATCGACGGGCGGCAAGGCGTCATGAGGGAGCGCAGTCGTGGGATCTTTTTTCCCTCGAACGATAATCAATTGATCTGTTTGCCCAATGAGCCCAGGGTCTGGCGTCAGTTCGAGGGTTTTGGATGCAAAAGAAATTTTGGGACGCAAACGGCCTGAAACCGTAGACCTTCTTAAGGGCAATGCTTTGGACCCCCGAGAGACGAAGGGCGCATGCGCGTCGCGCGCGTCTTCGACCGCACGAAGAACGCCCTCAAACGTCATCTTTCCGTCTTGGAGGCCAAAAAGCCAACCGGGGTTGTCTCCAAAGACAAGCAAGGGGTTCGCTGGTTCTTGAGGCGGCCCCTGTTTCGCTCCGTAGTTCTTTTTCATCGCCAAGACGGCGGAGCGAAGGTCAACCTCTGAGACCGTATCCGAATCGGGAGGCGTATCATAGGTGTCCAAGAACGTGGAGAGGGACAAGTCATCAGGAAGAACGGTATTGCTGCCGCCGGACTCCGCTGAGGCCTGGGCCTCCAGCAGGTGACGACGAAGGAGCTCATAGAACACATAGGACCAAGAAACGCTCCAGTATCGGTAGTGGAGTGTCTTATCCTGAAACCCGTGTGGAAAAGAAGTATCCACAAGGGCGGTTGTCAGGTCCGTCCCCCCCTCGATGGAATCAGAAGAAACGACGCTCCCAAAAAAACCGTCCTGGCCGGCGAGGTCCCACAGATTGTCTACTTGTTTCATTTGATGCTTCTTGAGGGACTCTTCATGTTCGGAAACCCACACCATCAAGAACTCTTGGGGGCCGACTTGATCTTTGGCTTCGGGCGATACGGCCAGCCTTCCGGTCACTGGGTCGTACTGGATGCCTACTTTGGGCGCCGGAGCAAGGGTACGGACATCCATCACCGGATCTTTCGTTGCCGTTGGCGCAGCGTCTTTTTGGGGTGTCTTTTTTGGTGGTACAGCGTCCGGGTCGGGGGTCGGACTTTTGGGAGTGCCGGTTTTTCCCGTTTCTTTTGAGCCCCCGCCCGCGGGAGAACCGGTAGGGCTATGGGTGGGTGGTCCCTGGGCGCCATGGGTGGCGGCTACGCAGCGTCCGGGCTGGGTGCTCGACTCAGGGACCCAGCCGACTTGGACTCCGGGGAAACGGGAGGCGTAGGCGGGTCCAATGGTGCGGCAGGCATGCTCGTCGAGACGCTGGAGGTCGTTTTGGAGTGCGTCCCAAAGGGAGGGTTGTTGGTGAGACGATGGGGCGGCCCCGTACTGTGGGGCCAGCACGGTCCAGTAGTATACCGAGGCTCGAAATGGCTCGGGAACTTGGTCGAGCCATGCGGCGTTTGGGGGCGTACCGGTTGCGGGGCTAGGGGGGGTCTTCGCTTGGGTTTCTATCGCGTCGATGAGTTCGGTGAGGTCGATGTTTTGGAAGTCCGGAGTGAGGGCCAGGGCTTTGACGTGATCCCAAAGTTCGTGGGCGAAGGAGGTTTGAGGGTCGGTGCCGGCTCCGAGGGTGGGCTGCTTGAGCCAGGGATATTGCAGGTCGATGACGGCTTCGACGATCTGCTCAGGGGCGAGATGGGTATCGAGCCGGTAGACGGCGACGGGTTCTCCGGTGGGGAGCCCAATGCGGTAGAGATCTTGAAACACGCCGTCTTGGGGACCGTAGACCTCCTTGACCAATCCGTAGATGGCGTTCTCGTCGAACGCCAAGGTAGACGTTTCGAGGCCGCCTTGGACGTGGCTTTGGCTGATGCGGACGTCGCGTCGAATAAGCCCTTCGTCCTTGAAGAAGAAGCCAGAAAAGGTGACTTCGCTTTCGGGGACATGACCGACGAAGGTCCAGGGTTCGGTGGTTTCATCGGGCGCGCTGTTCAGGTGGATGAGCGTGGTCCAGGTCTCCACTTGCCCGGCGGATAGGGCCACCAGACTGGCGAGGGTGGTTCCCGCGGCAACGAGTTGGGTGGTGGCGGCACCGGGGTTTTTGAGGGAGTCGACGGACCCCGTGCCCTTTTTGACCAAATGGGCGAGCACCGTCCCCGGTTTGGCGTAGCGGGACACGGAACCCACGAGGTTTTGGGTCTCGGGGAACGCCTGTTTGGCGTGCTCGAGGGTATTGGCGTTGACCCAAATGGGTGCACCTTGGTCTTGGACGCCGACGTAGGCTTGGCCTTCGCCGCTGAGTCCGAAGGAGACGATTTGTCCCCCGGGTTCAGGGGCGGTGTTTTCGTCCAACTGGAAGAACCCGAGGAGCGTTTCCGTCAAAATGGAATCCATGCCGTCGTCTTCGAAGGCGAAGTCCACATCGGCGGGCAGGGCGACAACTCGGTTCCCGTCGAGGCCCACAAAAGAAAGGACGGCGCTGAGCTGTTCCTCTTCGCCCACGGTATCTAAGAAGGTATGGAGATTGTCTTTTTTGGGGATACTCAGCGAACCGTCCGCCGAAAATGTGATTTCACCCGCTTTCCACCAGGACCCGGCTTTGGTCATGACGTCTAAGACGTTGCCCTGGTGGTCCTTCTTCACAAGGTTCAGTGTGGCTTCTTGCACAATATCAACGCCCTCAGGGGGTGTGAATGTGGCCACGACTTCGGCTTTTTCCCGAAGTGCAGTGACTTCAAGGGCCAAGTCTTCGACTCCGTGGGAGAAGGTTTGAAGAGGAGACATCAAGGAAACGAGGCGAAGCTCAGCCGAGCGCGCTTCTTTGAAGGCAGCGCAGTGAAGGGTCTGGTAGAAGGTATCGTGGGGCTTAAAGGGCCATACGGTTTGCCTGAGTTCTTTGGCTTGAAAACGTCCGTGCAAGACGTTGGGGCCGGCCTCGTGTTGGAGGCGGGTGCTCACGGTTCGCTCCCCAACGGGCGCGAGCCAAAGTTGCCCATCCAGCTGGGTCGAAGCGTCGACGGAGGGGTCGAGCCCTGTGGACAAGAGCGCTGGGTCTGAAGCACACGCGACAAAGACCCGCTCTTCGGAAAGAACGGGTGCCACGTTGACGCTGAAATGGCCCCCGTGGTCTGGGTGAAGTTCAAAGCGGGTAGGTGCGCTTGGACTGCCGTGTGGCATATCCTTCACGAGCAGGATGTCGGCCATCATGCCCCGGGGTCGAATGAGCTGCATGCGGTGTCCGGGCTCTTGAACGACGACGGGGGAAAATGGGGAAATCGATGCGACCGCGGAAGTTCCGGCAATGCTTGGATGGATCACCGAGGCGAGTGAAGGAAAGGGATGTTGGGCACTGCCCAGAGGTTTGTCGCTGAAGTCGAAGGGCACCGAATGGTGGTCCGTGGTGTTTTCTTCGGTGGTCAGGACATGGACCACGCGCCACGGCGTTTGCCAGCCTTCGATGTGGCTGAGGGGGACCGTGGTATGGGTCGCGACCAGCGAGGATAGGGCATCGGTCCAGGCGTGGCCTTCGAGGCCAAAGTCGTCCCCTTTGGGGATGAGCCCGGCCATCAGGGGGTAAAGAGCGAGGGCTGCGTTCGGAAACCGTTTCATCCAATTTGCGGGGGACGGGGGTGGATGGCGTTCTCGGTACACATCGATGAACCAGATGGCTGCGGTACTGGAAGAAAGTTGGGTGGATAGGTCTTGAATGCGCTGGCTGGAGTAGCGAAAGCCGTGATCTTGGACAAAGGCCTGTACGCCATCCCAGAGGACTTGTGCCTTTTTTTCAAAACGTTTTGAGAGAGGATGCTCCGGGTAGGCTTGGGCAAAGCGGTGCAGACCCAAAATAAGGCCGGTGGTGGCTTCGAGATGAAACGAAGCCTCTTGGAGCTGACTGGGTTCGATATAGGGGTCCCGAAAAGCGTTCTGGAAATAGTGGGCGCCGAGGTAGGTCTGTGTGCCAAAACGAAGGGGTTTGACAAACTGAAGCTCAGTATAGAGGAGGCACTTGGCCAAACGCTCGACGGTTTCAGAAGCGCCTGGCAATCGGGTGTAGTCGACGGACAAGGAGAGCCAGCTGCAGTTGTCGATGGCCACGTGGGGATTGGCCTCGAACCTTTCGCCCTCATCGTGGGTGGTCAGTTGGCCTCCGGTGATGATGCGTCCGAGGTCCTGTTGGGTGAGGGCCTCTTCGAGCTCGGCGCGTCGGTTTTCGCCGAGGTTTTGGCCTTGGAGAGTGTATTCGAGGTCTGCTTTCCAGCCTTTTTCGTCCCAAAGGAGGCTGAAGATGCCTTCACGAAGTTCGTTCCGCCAGCGTTCGAGCTCGGCCACCTCGGTGAGTCCTATTTCTTTTTGGTGCTTGAGAGCGTGGTTCAAAACACTGAGCACGTCGAGGTTGTGTTCGGTGACGACGTTGTTGGCGAGCACGCGTTTTTTGAGGATTTGGTGTTGGGCCTCGGTCAGAACCCATGGTGGGAGCTCGTCGGACCGGCTTTGAGCATTTCGGTGCAGGCGCTGAATTTTGGGTGGCCGGTCGTCAAGAAAGTGGTCATAGCCGATGGCGTCGAGCACGCTGTAATAGCCCCAACGGACTGAGGGGTCCTCTTCGACGAAGATTTCAGAGGGGCGGTCAACGGCGGTGAGTCCCTGCGCGGTCCAGCCCGCGGTCATCAAGGTCACGGTGTTTCCGGTCGAAGGGTCTACGAGCCTTCTTCGGTGTTCTTTCAGCCCTCGGATGGCCTCCTCATAGCAACGGAGTCGCTTGCCTTGCTCTTTGGCCTCAAGGCCTTCAAAGGCCTTGGAGGCCACAAACACGCCCAGTCCGTGAATGGCCCATGCGTTGGCTCCGGTGACGAGCCTTCGGTCTTCCCAGTTGTCCCCCTGGGTGTTCCAGGAAAAGGGCCACCCGCGAATCAAGCTTTGCCCCTTGACCTCGGCTCTTGTGGCTTTTGCACAGAGATAACGTGCGATGCCCTGGGCATCGCCCATGGCCTGGGGGTCGTTTTGTTTGGCAAACTGCGCCAAAGCGATGCCTTGGGTGTAGACCCAGACGCGTTCATAGCTTGCCAAGTATGTGGCGTCGGTCCGCAAACCTTCCTCCATCGCGTCGGACTTTGGGCCGTAAAGGGTGTACGGGTCGTCCTCAGCGGGCGCGTACTCGACCTGAAATACCCACGTTTGTCCGGTCGCGGGATCGACGGCGGTGCGTCGCATGCGATCTCTGGCGTCTATGGCCCTTTGGTAGTTGCCTTCCTCTCCGCGGGGATAGGCGTCCAGGGTGGTGATAGAGGCCGGACTTCCCAGATCTTCTACACTTTGTACCGAAAGTGCGGTGCTCGGTCCATCGGGGGCCCACATGAGGCTGGCCTGTCCGTTTTGGAGTTGGATGGTGGGCACCAGGGCGAGCGCGCCCTGGGCGCGGGGGTCATCGAGGTCGAGTGCCGGGGCCCCAAGTGCGTCCACAGAGCCTTCCAAGCTCTTGTCTCCCGTGGCGCTGCTTGTGGCCAAGGCGCCCTTTGGTTTGTTTGGCTTTTGAATGCGAACGGTGCCCTGGTTGTTCACACGCATGTCGTATTCGTTGACGGCCGTGATGGTGAGCTTCGCATTTTTGCCCACGGTCAGGGGGCCGTGGTGGTCGATTTGATAGCGGCTGGTCAGGTTCACCCGTGCCGCTCTAGAGGTGACGACGCGGGTTCCCTCCTGTTGATTGTCGCCCAATTGAACCCACGTGGCGACGAACAAGTCTTGGTGGCTGCTGATTGCGGGGACTCCGATGCGCTCGGCTGCGAGGCTTTGATGGGGGTTCCAGTGAATGGGTGCGGGCGGAATGAGGCTGAGGGGGCTCACGTCCCAGGTATTGAAGTCCCGACTGCGAAACATCTGAATCTTGGGGACGGAGCCAGCATCAGAGGGCTCTGGAGCGGGCTGGAATACGATGAGGCCCAGTTCGCCATCGGTGGTGGCTGCGACGTCGGGAAGGTAGCCGTGGGTGACGAGGGTGCGGGGTGTCCAGGTGAGGCCCCCGTCTTGGGACTGCTGGATGAAAATGGGGTTCTGGTCGGGGGTGTGGGCGTTGTCCGAGGGCCCGTCGCTGTAGACGGCAACCAGGTGACCCTTTTGGGTGGCTACAAGTTTGGGGGCGGCTTGTCGGTTTTCGTGCAGAGGGTTATGGAGCTGGGCGACGACGGCATGACGCCAGTCGTGTCGGATGCCATCTTGGTAGACACCTTGTTTAAAGCCGTGTTCGACGGTGGTTTGAACCTTGCGCCATTTTAAAAGCCCATGCGTCATAGGCCACACGGGGACCTCACGAAGTTCCTGAGCGGGCCGAGACCATTGGCCCGCGACGAGGGGCCTTTGGGCGACCCGAATTTGGTCTTGTTCGTGCCAGGTGCCGTCGTAGAGGAACTGGTGGCGCTGTGGGTCATCGGCTGAGGCCGGAGTCAGGCCCTGGGCTCGCCTTTCTTGGGGCTGTTCCTCTGGGGCCAAAGGTTCGCCATCTTGCGCCCGGGTGATCCGTTCCCCTCGTGTGGGTTCGGGATGCCCGGCACGGCGCCGCCAAACCTCTTGGAAGCCCTCTCGGCCGATTCGCTCGCCCTCTTCTGGGCACCGGGTTTGTGCCTCGAGGGCCCCAGCCCAGTCCGGGTTGGGGACCGGTAGATTGTCCCACATTCGGTCTTGATGGACGACGATGCTCAAGGTGTGTTCATCGATTTCGAGGGAGGGGTTATAGACCCATGCTTCTTCGATTCGGTCGAGGAAGGGTCCAAAGGGTTCGTCGGTCTTTGGATCGTTCTCCATGGCGTAGCTATACGCTTCGGGCCGCCACTCGATGCAGTCACAGGGGTTGGGGGCGTGGCAATGCGGGTCCTTGTAGGCGCGGTCGTATTGGACCACGCGTGTATTCTTGTCTCGCCTGACGCGGTCAAAAACGTTTTGGGGCTCACCGGAGAGATTCTTGAGGTAGTAGGCCTTGTGAGCCTCGCCCCATACGATGTGATGATGGCCGAAGCGGTCGTAGGCCAGATCCAGCCCGCGCTTCCACGCGTGGTTTTCGCGGAGGATGCGCGGGGCCGAAAAGTGCAGGCCGTGGTCATGGCTTTCGACGACACCCATGTGGCTCTTTGCGCTCGGTTGCGGTTCGCCGACAGGGTGCACGGTCCACGCGACGGAGACCTTTTGGTCACGTGCAGTGATCGCCAGGTCGGTGAAGGTCCATCCGGCACCGGGCTTGGCCAGAGTATGGGTGGTTTGAAAACTTTGTGCCTGGGCGGCTCTTAGGCTCTTCGTGTAGCGTATTTCTTCCCCCCGGCCGTCGTGGTCCCGTACGGCGTAGACCAAGTGTGCCCACGTACGGTCTTGGTGTGCGGCAAGGGCTACTTTCGGGAGGGCGACCAAGAGTCCTCGGGGGCTCGCTTCAGCGGGCGCTTCAAAGGTGCCGGGCTCCGCCTGAGATGTGGCCACCCCGAGCGCGGCAAAACGGGCGCATGCGCCTTCGGGAATCCCAGTGCCATTGAGACAGCTGTTTTGAAAAGGCACCCCGGGCTCTTGGAGGAAGGCTCGGTAGCCCACCATCGGGAGCAGCTGTTCGCCGAGACGGATGGTCACGTATCCTTGGGTGAGGGGGGACCACCGCTCGATACGCGTGATGTTGGGATCGCCGAAGATCGTTTCCCGCGTCACGCTCACAAAGCGCCACCCCGCGGCGGTCGTCGACGATTGAACCGTAGAAAACGCGGGCAGTTCGACCGCTTCGGAGGCAAAGACCCACAGTCCCCCAGCCCCTAGCGTCCTGTCGGTCGAGCCGGTTTCCCGGTCTCCCCACCAGACCGAGAGGCCGAGGGCCTCCCAGTCATCCACGATCTCGGGGGCCTGTGGTGTAGCCACAAGATTCCACCCTGCCTCGATCCTGACCGAAGGGCCCGCGGCCTCGGCGTGGGCCCGGAACCCCACGCCCAGCCCCAGCACGAGCACCGGCACACTGACCGCAGCACAAGTCTTTTGCCCCCAAGTTTCCCGAGTGAGAGGCACACCACTGTTATCCACGACTTTTTTCCCCAATAACTTAGGGCAGAGCGCCATCTCCTGCCCCGAACCCGGTCGCATCCAATGAAATTTGCCACAGGGTGTCAATCGCTCATTCGCAAATGAACTTGCATCTATGGGCCGTACGCTCTGCCGTTGGGGCTATGAACCGGGCACGCGTCGAGCCCGGCCCGCGACTGAATTCAGGGTATACGATTGCTGCTGGGGGGGGAGGCCTCACGCGATCGGCCACGGATGCTACTGTTGGAGGCTTGGATCCGCGAGCGTCCAAAAGAGGACTTTACGCTCTAAGGATGCACTCCACACCGACTGGTACCAAGGCTTCGTTTGAACGTCAAACAGGGCGTCCTGGAAATCGACCAAAGACGCATCGAAATCTGGCACCGTGGCGCCGGGCGAAGGTCCCTTGATGACGAGGAAGGGTGAATTCTTATCTGGACCTTCGAAGTAGGAAACCCGCCCGGCGTCCGCCGCTTCGGTTGCCTTGGCATTAAAAAAGTCCTCTGCCCGTTTGATGGCTTCCGTGGCCAAACCTCCTACTTTGGCCAAAACCCACCTGGCGACAGAACCGCCCATTCGCTCACCAACGTAGCCACCTACGGCCTCGGCCGCCTTGCCCTGACCGAAACCTTCGGCTTGCTTCCCTGCCTTACGCCACGGCGACTCTCCCTCCGCATTGTACCGATGAACCGTCGTGCCAATACGAAATCCGTTCATAAACTTTCCGCCACCAATCTCGGCGGCGGTCCCCGACGCCGCACCCACCAGCATGGTGGAGATCATCTTGTTGTCTTTGATCGCGGGCGGCAATTTTTTGAGTCCCAAATGTCCAACAAGACTTGCGCTCACACCCGCGATCGCACCGGTTGTAAAGCTGCCCTGACCTGTAACCTCGTTGTAGGCCCCTTGCCACACACCATGGGTCGTCGCCCTCGCCAGCTCGACGGCCACTGCGTTGGTGGACTGCGTGTACACCGCATCGAAACCGCGCCCGATACCGTAGGTCACAAGCGCTGTCCCCCACGAAATTGCGAGATTGACAAACGCCGCGCCCCAATCCCCGGTCGTCGCGACGGTGTCTCCAAACTGGTAGAGCGGCACCACAAAAGAAGCCACGGCCGCGAGAACTTGGATCGCTTCAACCACCACGGCCACGAAAAAACCGATGGCGGCACCGACCCCGGTGTAGCCGCTGGGATCTATGAGGTTAAGAGGCCGATTCAGTACATAGGCGTATCGATTGTGGTTTTGAAGATCGAGTTCTCGATCGATGATTGGATCTCCGCTAAGGAATCGTCCGAGCGTCGGATCGTAGATTCGGCCGTTCATATGGACCAGGGTGTGGGCGTCAAGCATCTCGTGACTCGTAAAGCCGCGATCGGTCACGAGGTCAGATACGGAGGGCATCTTGTCAAACGCGTCTCCGGTCCTGGGATCGCGTCGCCGACCCCAGGCGTCATAGCTATAACGGGCCACCGTACTGCCCTGTGAGTCCAGGACCTTGGCGATGGATCCAAGATGGTCCTTCAAGAAATATTTGCGATCACCCGAGCCCGCTGTTCCTGATGTTTCAAAAACACCGAGGATGCCATCTGGCCCTCGAACCAAAACACGAATCTTTTGAACCGATGAGCTCTCCTCGCAGGACTTCTCTTCACCAAGCTCACAGGTACCATCGGTTTGCTTGATGACTTCAAACTCCGGCTCAAAATAGGTCTTGGTGGTCGATCGATAGGACCACTTCTTGCCCGCCTCTGTGGGCGCCAAATCATCGAGTCGCTCGTCCACGATGCTTCGAATTCTTCGCTCGCTTGCGTCGTACTCAAACGCGGTGCTTATCCGTTCGGTCCCGACCCACTCAGGTTTGCCGAAAGACGTCCAGAATATGGAGTCCTCACCCCGCGAGATCATCTGACCACTGTCGTCATAGCGAAAGGACTGCCCTCTTGCCTCTGTGACCGCATGGGGGAAGCGACGAATGCCTCGGGAGTCCTCCTGTCCATACGCATAGGAGCCCACATCGCTTTTGTGCTCGATATTTCCACTACCATCGTAGCGCACTGTCACTTCCGCTTGACCGATGCGCGACGTCGTCAGCCGATTGAGAGTGTCGTACTCGAAGGACTCGCTCCTGATATCCCTCGAAAGACGTTTATTACGCTGAACGAGATTACCCAGCGAATCGTAGACGTATTTGTCTGCTTGAACCGTCCCAAAATTCTCCGTCCACAGGCTCTTCGCCGTGACGGACTCAAGCAACTTCGAACTCCGATGGTACAGATTGATGACGCTGATACCTTCATCGCCATTGTCGACACTGGCTCCTAGACGATATCGCGTTGGCCGATCCTGCGCGTCATAGCCAAGTGGCGCATTGGCGTTCGATGGAGACGTCCGCGCATCGAACCAAACATGGTCATCTTGGTCTTTAAGCTGGACCAGATACCCGGCAAGGTTCCGAGTCCGCCGAAGACTGAACGTAGGAACGAGCTGCCTACCGGAACCTACGTCGTAGTGTTCCGCTTCGAGCCGGCCGTAGGCATCGTACTCTATTCGTTTACGTACGCGAACGCCGTCAATCGTCTGCGCGGTCGATTGGAGGCGACCGAGAACGTCGTAGGCCCTGATTCTACCCTGGTCGACAGAACCCGCACCTTTCTGAAAAACGAGACGCCCCACGAACCCACCTTTGATGCCTTTTTTGCGATCGTACTCCCACGTGCTCTCGCCCTCAGGCGCAACACGACGGGTCAGTCTGCCCAAAGAATCGTAGTCCATGGTATTCACTTCGCCGTTTGCGTTCGTCACGCTGGTCATCTCGCCCGCAGCATTGTATTCGTACTGCCAGAAGCCAAGATTGGGATCATCGATCGATGTGCGGTTCCCGCGGGCGTCGTAGGCAACGACAGTCGCCTCTTTCAAACGCCCATCGATATGGGCAGTCGTTTTGATGGGGTTTCCAAATCCGTCGTAACGAAAGTGAACAGAGTTCCCGTGATCGTCGATGGTCTGAACCACACGGCCACGGCTATCCACGATACTGGTCGACACCTGAACCGGGGCGTTCTCTTCCGTCGGTATGGTGCGCATCGTCGTTACGCGTCCGTCATACTTCGTCTCTACAACCTTGCCGTTGGGTTCGGTGACACGGGTGACTCGACCAAGCTGGTCATACTCGCTGTTCCGCCAGAGGACCCTGTCTTTTTGTAATACAAGGTAGGGCGCAGACTGCTGGTATGGATGGCCATATACGTTGTAGCGCGTCGCAACCCCTGTGATGTCGCTCAGCCCCCTGACTGAAAAGGTTCGAAGCGTTCGACCCAAGCGGTCATAGAGCTCGATCTTGGTGGGCCGACCACTTTGTTCCACCCGTTCCTCAAAAAATGCATTCAGCACCTCTTGATTCTGGACAAAGCTACGGACGGTGGACACGCGCCGTCCGTCCGGGTGCTCTTGTGAGACCAGATTACCAAAAGCATCATAGGCATATCGAATCGAGTGCGCCAAGTCCGTGACGCGGACCGGACACCTATGCGCGAGATTTCGCCGAGCCATCTCATTCGCCCCGATAAGTCTCGTGACTTGGCCCGAGCGCGCATCATACTCCCGATACTCAAGATGTCCCAGACTGTTTCGCCGACAACGCTCAAAAAGACCACGCTTGTCGAAGTATCGCGTATCTTGGCGCGTCTCGATGCCATCCCCCGATTGCGTCGTAAGGGTTACGTTACCAAACGCATCGTATTCGTATTGCGTTGTGAGGCTTGGACTCGACGCCACATGCTCGGAAGCGGTCGCACCTTCCTTTGTGTACTGATACAACGTGGTACGAGAGGCCTCCTCGATGTGTCGACCGCTCACCGTGATCGTCGTTTTGGCCAGACGCCCGAGGTGGCGCCAAGTCGGCAATTTGGAAAACTCGTTGTCCACCTGGTACCGCTGTTCTTGATTCTGTCCTTCATCCCAGATACTAAGAACCTGTAGGTTGTTCCCAAACTCATCAAAGTCGTTGGTCGTTCGCACGGTATCGTGCGGCGCTGGGTCCGACCCGCTTCCTTCACTTGATGCACACAAAGCCCCGCTTCCGAGTTCCCAAGTGTCTTCTTTGGAAGATTCTACAAAGGGAAAGGTTGTCACCACCTGGTCAACTTTCTGCTCACAAAGGTAGCGAACCATATAGTCGCGATGACATCGACCGTCCTCTTGGTCCTCATCGCGGCACACCAGACCCGTCTTTAGGTCGCAAATGACGTTTTCCCCCGCGCGTTTGAGCGTAGTTCCGTAGACGGTCAGGCACTCAATCCCCGTCGGATTATCGCAAGGTAAAGTGCCATCCTCGATATGATGTGCGATCGATTCAAAGTCGCCTGTATGACTCGGATCATCTCGATCCAGCCATCGAGTCCACTCGCCCTGTGTAACCTCCCTCGTCGTTGTCCCAACTGCTCCTAACACGTTGCTTACCCGTTTGAGTCTTTGACCTCGCGTGTCCTCCGGTCCATCGTGCGCACAGCTATTCTTTTCAAGCGTCATTCCGAGATGCGGAAACGCCTGAGACAGTGTTTCGTGAACCGAAAGATTCCGCAGGAGATCGTAGGATTCAAAGATTTGGAAGCCCAAGAATCCACGACCCACACGGTCAATGCGGGCATGGGCATAGTGATACAGAACGTCGTTAAACCTGTTGGGTTTGCCAAACCCTGTGTCCTCCGACACCTTGGACACCACAACCATCGGCGACTGCACGTCGGCCACCGGATATTCCGCACCGCCTCCCTTCACATAGATGGGCGATTCGTTCTCGCGCTGTGGGTTTGTAATCCTCTGATATTGAATTTTCGTGATGGCCCCCATTCCGTTCTCAACACCGGTGATACGATCGATGCTGCTTTCGGCCAGTCCAAAGGTTCGTGCGTTGCCCGCGACCATCCGACCCTGACCATCGCCCTTGACCGACAGGATCTCCGTGCGACCGTCTCCGCGAAAATCGCCCGTCGTTGCGGCCCAAGCACCACCACCCTTGGGAGATAGTCGTACATCGCTAAAAGAGGCGTGCGTGTCGGACATGGTTCGGAAACGCCACAGCGTTCGATGCGCGTCGGCGCGACGCTCCTGCCTCTTCGAAAGTACGACGTCGGTATTGCCATCCCCATCAAAATCGCCAGCGGCAACCACTTGGCTTACGGACCGAAACCCCGTGATGGAAATGTTGGTAGAAAACTCTACAAAACGCCCGTCCCCGGAAGAAAAAAGAATCGACGGTTTACCGGAGATCCGGTCCTGCCTGGCGAAAAAATCCTTCCCCTGCTCAGCAAGCAAGAGATCGGTCAGGCCGTCACCATTAAAATCGCCGGTCGTCTGGACACGGGCGTATTTCCGCAGCCCCAAAGGCGTCGGTTCAGCCTCAACAAAAGTGCCATTGCCTTGGCCTACGAGTGTGACCAATTCAGCTTGATAGGTTTCGTCTTTCGGATGCTTGAGGTTTAAATCCTTCGCGAGCTCGAAGAAGAGGTCGCTCACTCCATCGCCATTCACGTCACCGACAAAAAAACCAAGGAGACGCAAATAGTCCTCATCGGCAACTCGATCCGTCGCACGAAAATACTCATTTTGCTTCGTGGAGACCACGGTCGAAAACACCCACTTGCCTTGGTTAGGACGAAAAACATTCGGTCGGGCAAGCATAACGCACTTAGAAAGGAGAATATCGGTCGCTCCATCACCATTAAAGTCTCCCGAGCCACGAATCTGTCCACAGGTATGAAAGGGAGGTCTGACGACAGGCGTCCTCAATGCTCGAATCCGTTCGAAGGAACCGCCGGGCCGCGCGGCATAGACATGCCAAGCACCAGCCGAAGCGCCGCCATCGGGATTGTCCGCGGTCTCTTTCGCCGAACCCACACACGAGACCACGAAGTCCGTGAGTCCGTCGGCATTAAAGTCGCCGGTTGCGAGCACTTTCTTTTGACCGCCTGCCGCGCAGGCTGGGCCAAGATCGACCACTTCCGCGGTCTCCTTCTTGGTCGACAAATAAGCTGTAAGCGTTGTCGTGCCCGGAAGTACGCGGCCCGATGTGCCGGCAGTCCCAATCAAGATGTCCGTACGACCATCGCCATCAAAGTCTCCCGTGACATGAACCCGATGAGGCACAGACTCGGAGACACCCGCCAAGGGCACATCGGTGGAGGAAACCTTGTCTGTGAGCGACTTGGGTCCGTTCCGCCAAAAAAACTTTGTAGGCCGAAGCGCAATCAAGTTGCCGTCCTTTCCGGTCTCCCCAGTGACCTCTCGAACGGCGATCAGTTGGCTCGCATTCGAAATACGGCTTTGCTGGTACGTCATTCGGTACTCCCGCACTACTTCTTTCCCGACCCGAACGACGATCGCGCTCAGTCGCTTTCGCAAAGCTGTTCTCGCCCCCGCGCCAAACTTCAAGACTTGGTCAGGTCTGCTTTCGTATACGAATTCGACGAAGCGGTCTGGTTCAACATTCTCGGTTTCGTGACCGGTATACTTGATGCGAGCAACATATTGCTCGCTGGCATCTTCCGAACTTTCGTACTCAACATCCATGAAATTGCCAAAACGATCACTCACGCGATCGAGCTGCCACAGCACCGTCCCTTTCCCCGACAGAGAGAACTTTGCGTCCTCGGTGTAACCATATCGCATCAACAAACCGGACTTTGTTTTGGAAACAAAATAACCGTCGTGCATAAAAATGCGCGCGAAGCTGTCAACTTCCGTCTTATACACCGATGACTTTTTCCAATATCCTCGCAAGACCCGTCGCAGTCGTTGACCGTCTATACTCAGTCGATCTTTTTGATCAAAGTCCACTGGGTCGATCACACCGTCATGTCGTATGGATGAGGGCGTACGAAGAATCGCTGACAGGCCCCCCAAAGACCACCCCACCCCAAGGACGCCGTTTCGGTTCGACCGGCTATCGTAGCGCAGCTTCAAGGCCGGCTGAACCGCCCCGGTCCCCGGGGGCACCGAGATGTCGATCGCATACTGAGCGGCACCAAAATTATTGACCGTGATGCGCCCCGGCAGCGTACCCACAGCCTCGTCAAAGACTTCTTCAACATCTTCCGCAGTCGCGGGCGCCGAATCGTCGTGCTCCCGCTCGCGACTCCGCTCCACGGTGCTGCCGCACCCAACCACAAAACCACAAAGGGTCAAAAAGATTGACGTCCGCGTTTTAATGCTACGTCCACAAAGCCTTGGTAAATCCATTCTAGCCATTCCTCTATCTCGAAACGACTCATGCATGCCGCTTCTCTTGCCGATAAGAGCAATGTTCGGGCCAAGGCCGTACGGATCGTGCTCAGCACAAGGAGTATGCGACGGTCGCCAAAGCCTTCGCGTACGGAACCTCTCGCGTCATCCACCCGCAATAAAGACCGCCCCGCCGATGTTACACCGTCTCCAAAAAGAGCCAACAAATGGGCGAAATACGCAAGATGTATGGTCCGGCAGACACTCCATGCGTGGGCCGTAGAAACGTGAACGCCTTGGTGCTTGGCAGCTCGCCTAACACCCTCGGAGGGTGAGATCACCGATGAGGGTACCGCGTTGGTGTTGGGTTCCCAATGATGGAGGTTAGGAACAGTGTTGAGCCCTTGGTTCGAGATGGGCCACCAAACGCTTGGTGTCAGCGCGGACCCATATACGTATCATTGTAACGAAGGTTCCGAATGTACCAGGCCTGCGGACTGGGGGACGTAGCCCTCCCAGCTCCCGCCAGCTTAAAATACATCTCCCCGTGGGTTTGATTTTCGTTGGCGGTCTGTACATCCGTAATTTCGTAAATAAGTGACCCATTCAACCACCATCGCATGGCACCCGTATCCGTCGTACTCCATTTCCGGTAGCCCTCAATGTGAAACCACTCGCCCACCGGCAGCGTGCCGATGACGCCACTGCCTGGGTTCCAGTTTCGCCAGCTGGAATGAAACGCACCGTTGGCGCCCAGCCCTAAATTGGGACTGTTGTGAGTCCGGCTGCCACCGTTATCGTCAACTTGGTGCCAGTCGGCGAAAACGATCCAGTTGTGCCCGGTCATCTCCTCAGGAATATAGAACTCGGCGCTCACATACATCTCGCTGGCGAGCAACTGATACAGTTGGTCTCTAGGTGAGAAGCTATACCAGCCAACCTGTGCTCGACCGGACTTATGCGTTGCGCAATCAATGTACAGTCTTAGAGCGTATCCGTCGCCCCCCGCGGGGTCGGGAACGCGAGTAATGCTTGCCCCCAAAGAATCGTCGGTGGACGGTTGAGGTTTCGTTTTGGTGCCGTAAGGTGCGTCGGTACGGAGCTGGGTAAGACCCCACGGAGAGGTTCCTGTCTGAATGGTGTCTTGAAAAAGCGGCGCCACCCCCGAGTTATCGCCACCCGAGTTATCGCCACCCGAGTTATCGCCACCCGAGTTATCGCCACCCGAGTCATCGCCACCCGAGTCATCGCCACCGGAGCTATCACCGCCGGAGTTATCACCGCCCAAGATGTCGTCCCTTGAGTTATCGCCACCGGAGTTATCGCCACCTAAGCTGTCGTCGCCCGAGTTATCGTCGCCCAGATGGTCGTCGCCCGAATTGCGACCAAGGCTTCTGGGGTTGTTGTGGGTCGCACCCAAATCCTCGCGACCATCGATGACGCTATTGCAATTCGCTGACAGTCCTAAGAATGCAAGGGAAAAGATTAAATGATACGTTGTCCTCATCTCGCCACCTCGGCAGTACGATCACGTCTGGGTTCCGGTCGATGCTTTGCTTCAAACGCCAAACGCACAGACTACAGCAAACCACATTGCTTCACCAGATCTGTTATCGAAACGACTTCGGTGCCTTGGTATTGCTCCCCTTTTTGGTTTTTATCTGTGTGCTGATATGTGGGTATTGCAGGTGCCGGAAAAGATTTGTTGCGGGGCATATTGCTCAAGCGTTCAACGCGTCGCTCGAAAAAGCCTGCGCTCGCCGGTTCTACCGCGGGTAAAGTAGAGCGTTCGAAGGTCCGAAGACAGCCAAGGGTCGTCCTCTTGGGTGTCGTCATCCACGCCTCTAACCGGCTCTGCAACCATGAAGGGGTCGGCCACACTGTCACGCGCGGACACCCAAAGATCGAAGCTGTTGGAAGGTTCGCGATTGCTCGAAAAATACAGGAGGGTCTTGGAGGCATCAATCCAAGGGCTGAGCTCCGCGCCGCTGGAGTTGATTTCCACCGGTTGAGGCGCACCCCACGGTTCAGTGACGGTTTCGCGCGTAGAAAAATAGAGGTCCCAGCTTCCACTCCCGCCCGGTCTGGCGGAACTGAATAACAAGAATCGGTGGTCGGCAGAAACCGCAGGACTCCCTTCGTTTGAGACGCTGTTCAACGCAACCACCGGAACCGGCGTGCCCCAGTCAGATGTCGAACTGCTGCGCGTAGCCACGTAAATGTCTGATTGGCCAAGGGCCATCGGATGGACCCTGTCACTGGAGAAATACATCGTCAAACCATCTAAGGAAAGCCGGGGTTCTGTATCCAGCGTGGTTGAGTTCAGCTCATCGACCAACGAAGGTGTGCCCCATGGGTCATTTTCGCTTGAGCGCACGCTCCGCCAGATCAAGCGTCCGCTGTTAAAATACGCCTCGCGCATCGTTGCCGACAAGGTCAGATCGTCTTGGTCGCGTAGCGTATTCAGGCCCGTCACCAATTCCACGGCTGTAAACGGTGACAAGAGGTCGACCGGCACGGCGACCTCGGCAGAATCATTGCGCGCGAGCAAAGCCACCTGCGCCCCGACTTGAGCCTCGGTCAGCGCGCGTTCGTAGAGGGCCGCGTACCAAATGCGGCCCTGGAAGGTCCGAACCCCAAAATGGGGACGCCCGAGGTACAGACGACGCGTATTGGGGCCAAGGTCAATGGTTGCGCCCTGAGCCGGTGGCGCTTCAGCCAAAGGGACCGGCACCCCATCCACATATCCCCGCACCCGCTCGCTGGGCGTAGGGTTGTTGGTATCAAGTACCCAGTGGACAACCGATGGAGACCGAATGGGGCAATCGTCATCGGTGGGCCCCAAGCGGTAGATCGTCCAATTGCTCCCCCCGGAAAACCTCACCGCCAAAACGTCGATCCCATCGTTCATGCGAATCGCAAGCCAGCCATCCCTCCCACCCTCGTTGCCATCACTGATGCCAAAAATCCGAGACTCGGATACCTGGGCCGTGTCTCCACAGCTATCCATCATGTACTTCAGCTCCACTGTCACCTCAGTGCTCCCATGAAGCCGATCCAGTTTGGTCCCACTGGCATCTGTTGCCGCCCCCCCGCTGCCCTGACCTATGGGCGCCCAAAATCGAAGATGCCGCCCTCGCCCTCCGGCGCCTTCGGCGAAATACGGAGACGCCCCCACGTAGTCCATGGTGAGGTTGAGGGGATCAGAGGCCGAATCCACAAGCGTCAAAGGCGCTTGCCCTTGTGACGCTTCGTCGATGAAATACTGGACCAGAGGCACCGGCATCGAGGGCTCGGGTTCAGGACCAGAATCGGGACCGGAGTCAGGAACACCCGTCGCCCCATCGGTCTCGCCGGCATCGCTTGAGCCCCCAAGATCGCGGGGGTCGAACCCAAACCGACCGCAGGCCATGCTGGCCACGAGCATGACCCCCAACAAGACAACCGGCTGGGCGCGCACTGCCCCTGAGCTTAGCACTTCGAGAGTGCGCTCGGGCTACGTGGCTTCCCTTCTTGCCACTGAGGCGCTACGATATCCGGGTTCGACCCCATGTCCACAGCCACCGTCGCCACACCCTACGTGCGAATCCTGGTCGAGGGCGCCTTTCGTTTTGGCGTCGATGTCAAAGACCTTGTCGACCGCCTCGGCCTCGCCGAAGTCATCGAAGACCCCGAGGAACGCGTGGATCAAGACACCGTCTACCGTCTGTGGGAAGAAGTCGCAGCGCGCAGCAACAACCCCCATCTTGGTCTACACTTAGCCGAACATCTCGAGCCCGGCGCATTCGGCGTCTTAGACTACGCCATGCGCAACGCGCGGGATCTGGGCGCCGGGTACCGACAGATTGAACGCTACTCTTCTTTGATTCATAGCGGCGCCGAAGTGAGACTCAACATCGAGGGTGACAACGCAACCCTGGGCTACACCCTCGACGCCCGACCCTCGGGCTCCCCCAGACAAGCTGCGGAATTTATTGTCGCAACGTGGTTGGTTCTCGGAAGGCAGATCACTGAGACCCACATCGCGCCCAAAGTGGTACGTTTCCAGCACCCGGCCAAAAGCGACCTCAAAGAACACCACCGCGTCCTGGGTACCACCTGCCTTGAGTTCTCCTGTGCGGCGAACGAGATTATCCTGGACACAGAGGTTCTCAGTCGTCCAGCGGTTAAAGGAGACGCTTCTTTACGCCCGGTTCTTGACAGTTACGCACGCCGTCTTTTGACCGAAGTGGCGGTCGAAAAAGACTTCCTGACCAAGGTCCGCGGAGCCATCGCAGAAAAACTCCGCGCGGGCCAGGTGGCCTCACTCAGCGAAACCGCCAAAACCATGAAGATCACCGGAAGGACCCTTCAGCGCCGGTTGAAAGAACACGAAGCCGTCTTTCAAGTTGTGCTCGACGAGGTACGTGCCGACTTTGGGAAGCGCTACCTTCTCGACTCGGGGCTGTCGGTAGCCGAAGTCGCATTCCTCCTCGGCTTTTCTCAGCAAAGCTCATTCACACGGGCCTTCAAAAGGTGGACGAGCCTCAGTCCCGCAGAATTTCGCGTCAGCGCGAAGTCATAACGTCTTTCAAAACGCCCGGTAACCGGCCCTTTGGACCAAAAGCAACAAAACGGCCAAATCAGAACTCGCGGCAGTCGCTCGGCACATCACTTTGGCCAAACGAATAAGGGCGTGCCTGTTTGACGAGCAGATCTCGACCGGCACCCACAAACTTGAATTCTATTTCCATGGCGAACCAGCGGTTCATGCCCTCGGGGTCTAGTAGAGGCTCAAAGTGGTTGTGAATCGCCAAAAGGGTACAGGCAACGCCGTCGGACTCGGCCAAAGAAAGAACGGACTCCGGCGTGAGTGTGCTTCGAGCCTGATATTGAAGGCGCGGCGTTCGGCCCCAGCGATACAAAACCGCGTCTGTCCCCACCCCGGGGGCAGGGTTGGTCACGGAGGCCTCTCCAAACTGAGCGTTGAGGTAGTAGACATCGGATCTAATGGGATCGAGGACGTTGCGGCTGACAGCCACGCCGTTGGCTCGCTCGGATACAAAAGCCTCGTGAACCAATACGCCCATAGCCGTCGCAAGGTGATCGATGTTGGCAAAGCTTCGCTCCTCGTAAGCACGGAGGTTCCACAGGCTTGCCCATACGGTCTTGACCGCATCCTCAAAGGACGGCGCACCCCCCGCTTGGGTACCCACCGAAGTGTACAACCCAGCACCGTTGAAATTGGGGAGGTCCTCGGTGTTGCTGCTGCTCCGAAAACGCACCCTTCGTTCACCAAAACGGGCTTCCAGGGCCCGAACGACTTCATCCATCAAAGACGCATCAACCGGATGCGCAAGGATGCGTTCCTGCACCGCTGCCAGACCTTGGGCCCTTTGTTCTGGGTCGGCTCTGAAACCCGCGTCATTCAACAACTCGGTCAACAGCGCTTGAGCGCCACTTGCCTGGAAGTGCTCGGTCGAATGCACAACGGGAATCGCAAAGGCGTCTTTAGGAACCGGCAATGCTCCCCGACATGGGCTCCGGTTGGATGTCATGGACCCCAATTCAGCAAGCTGTGCGGCTTTGGCACCGAGAGAGGGAAGATCTTCTAGGCCGCTGACCGCCAAATCCCGGATGCCACGAACCGAAAGATCGCGCCTCGGGGTCGCCACCGGCGTGCTCGGCCGCTGGCTTTCCCAGAAGGCCTCAGCCTCTTCGGGCGTCGCCCGGGCCACAGTAAAGCCATCGGCCTGAACATCCAACCGCACCAGCTGACCCAAGAGAGGTCCAATACGGTCATCGGCGCGTGCGTCCGTGAGCGCCATATTGGGCGTGCCTCGGTTCTTGCTCAAGACATTGACGTGCGCGAGCGGAGTTTGAAAGGCCTCGGTGATCAAGCCACGCGTAAACGCTATATCGTTGGGAACAGCGTCGGTAACCACAATGGTATTGATGTCAATGCTTTGTTCCGACAAGTCCAACGCGGGAATAAAGCGGAGCACGCCGTAGCCCGTGCCGTGATTGAGGGCTTGATAGGTCACGCCCCGAAACGGCGCGTTGGGGTCGAGCAGAGGCAAACGCCCCTCGATTCTCCGAACCTTCGAAACCTGCGAAGCGCTTGCGGGCCGAAGGGCCCACAAGGTGGGTTCCGTGACTCTACGGGTCGCAGCGAAAAACGCACGCTCCATCCACTCAGGCAAAATGGCGTCCCCCGTGGAGAACTCCACGGTGTGAAGGTCGGCACTCCCGTACTTGTGGAGACTGGCCAAAAGATAACGCCGACCGGTGGTACGAAAGTACTCCCTTTGACTGAAGGCAGCCCACCCCCTACGAAAAATCGAGGCCTCGCCTGGATCACACCGATCCAGGGGCGCCTGATTCTCGATGACTTGGCGCACAAAAGTGTAGTGTAGCGGCCATGTTTTTGCGCTCAAGAAGTGTACGACGTCGCCGGCGTTCATATCGATGACCACCTTGACCGTTTGCACGCCGGTAGCCGTGCCGCCCTCCGAGAGCGCGCCAAAATCCCCCTCCGTGTATAGATGCCTCAACCGATTGCCGACCGGACGAGAACGCAATGGCACGCAGCTGTCGCCCGAGCCTTCTTGGCAAAAACGATGGGGGCCGCCCTTATCGAGCGTCCGTGCCAAAAAGGCACCGGACGGCCAGTGCATGAAGTCCACGCGATCGACGACCTCTTCACCCAGATAAAGCGTCACCACGCCTTCAAACGTCCCACTTGAGGTCAGCGCCGCCACATCGGCTTCAGCCACCGGGATGAGCGCCTGCCCCTCGGGCCCAAGCATGCCATCGCCACAAGGCAACCCCACGCCGCTCGACGACGAAGGCCACGGTTCCCCCGGCAAGTGCGCCGCAATGCGAACCATACAGTCTGCGAGATCGACCGGATCTTGACCCAAATGACTGATGGCAATGGACTTCGCGGGCAAAAGCGAGAGCCGAGAAAGCACCAGCGGCCCTTCGGCCGGAGGCCACGGCGAGGGCCACGAATAGGGAGAAAACGTCACCTCTTGAGGCAGCTCCGGAGGCGGTGGAGGACCACAGGGATCGACGTTTTGGCGACCAGGCGTAGGATGGGCACAACGCGAAAACCCATCGTTGAGGCGGGCATAGCTCACGTTGTTTTCGAGCGGGGGAACCACAACCCGCTCCAAGGGCTTGTGATTCTTGTCCAAAAGAACCACTTCGTCACCCGCAGCATTCAGGCGAAAAGGGAGATGGCGTTCGCCTTGTTCGGGCTCCCCGTCGGCAAACAACACCACCAGCTCAAAAGGGGCGAGTTCGCGCGTGAACAGGGGCGCCACCTCTCCCGAGGCATCAGACAGCGCGAAGTCTGCGAGCTGCAGGGTCGCAGTTCCCGTGTTGATGAGCTCAATCCAGTCGTCGGTTTCCCCGAGCTCATCCACCGCAATTCCGTCGTTCTTGCTCACCACTTCGCTGATTTCGAGGGGAGACCGGACCTTTTCCTCTTCCACTTCTTTCGGCATCGGCTTGGGGTTACCGGTGCAGCATACGGCCGCGGCTGCGAAAAGCCCCATAACGCACCAAGGCTTTGCCGCCCGGAGCCACATACCCGTCGATTTCACCATCCAGATCCCCTTGAGCACCGCAAAAGCGACCAGAGACCGGGTACACCCCGCCCCGAAATCCCTCTGAGAATTGTGAGGCCCCCGCGATGGCAGTGCAAGCAATGGCCATTTTGCCGTGAACGCCCACAGGCCCCGACCTTCACCCACCACCGGTTGGACCAAAGTCGAGACCGCTGGCACTGGGATGGACGGAGCGCCTTCAAGGAAGAATGCGGAGGTATCGGAGCGACGGCAGCGTGCTGTCATAGTAGCTCACATGCATCAAGCCGTCTTGGTCGAAGGCCATAGAGGCGTAGCGCCCCACGCCCTCTTCTGCGTCGAGGACCTCGATGTCCCACCCATCCTCCATCTTTTCAGCTCTTTTGAGGATTTGGGCTTGGGCATCGTAGTAGACGATATGCAGCTGGCCCCGCCCCCCTATCGCCAAAGAGGCATAACTTCCCACGGTGGGTGATGCATCTACGGGCTCAGACGTCCATTGGCCTTCGCTTCGCCGGGCGTAGCGCAACGTGCCCCTTGCTCCATCGTGGTATGCCACGTGTACCACGCCGTGTCGGTCCACGACGATCGAAGTGTGGCTGCCGACGTCGCCGCCTTCATCTGCGGTCTCGAGTTGCCAGCTCCCGTCTTTGAGCCACGCATACCGCAAATCGCCACGGCTGAAGTCATAGTAGCTCACGTGAAGAGACCCATCGTCCGCCATCGCGAGGTCCGCATAGCGGCCCACATCCCCCTCGGAGTCGACGGTTTGGGTGTGCCACTTGGTCCCCACCCTCCGCGAGTACAGCAGATCTTCGGTGGTATAATCGTAGTGAAAGACATGAGGATCCCCGTCGGCATCAAGCACCATCGCTGTAAAACGCCCCCCTACGGCTGCGGCCTCGGTACGCCAAACGCCGTCTTCGAGCAGAGCGTAACGAAGCAAGTCGTTGGTTTGATCGTAGTAGCTGATCCTCGGTGATCCGTTCTTGGTGAGCGCTATGGACGAGTGGGCCCCCACCGCAGCTTCGTCTTCGATGGTGCTCACATGCCAACCGCCGTCATCGCGGACCGCGTAGCGCAGCGCCTGGCGGTAGTTATGGGTTTCGTCGAAATAACTCACATGCACGCGGTGCTCGGAATCTACGGCAATTGCGCTGTAGCGTCCTACGCGCCCTTGTGCATCCACGACCCCAGAGTCGACACAAACCCCTTCGCTACAGGTCTGCCAGCTTGCGCAAACCGCGCCACAAGCGCCGCAATGCTGCGCGTCACTGGACAACACCACACACAAATCGTCGCATCTCGTTCGCCCCGCAAAACAGGACTCAGACTTCGAGGCCCGTGTAGATTCAGTCGGAGCATGTGCTCTTTCGGGGGAAGCGGCAGAGCCGCAACCCACAACCCAAACCGAGGCCCCCAAAAACCTGAGGGAAACGTGGAGCGCTGTACTCATACAAGCAGCTCGGGCACGGGCGCCCGCCGGTCTCCATAGGCATAGGCCACATACTCGTCTTTGCCCCCCGGGAACTGACGATAGTAGTAGGTGGAAGGTGTATAGTCCCCAACGCCCTCTTGCCCAAGCTCGTAGTCCTCTGGCCTGAGCCCCATGGCCTGGCAGATGGTCACCAGCAAACCGTTGTAAGAAATCCCGATTCGGGCGGTGCGCGCTGTTCCGGCATACGATTGAGAATAGGGGCTTCGAAAATCGATCAGCTTCCCCTGCTTGAAATAGCCTTTTCCTCCCGCGAGCAGGCAAGGCATTCGGTGACCTTTGTGGTTTGCGACCGATCCCATATCGTTGCCTACAAAAACGATGCTGTTGTCCAAGAAAGTGCGGCCGCTACCGGGGTCTTCCTCCACGTCCAGGCCACGCAGCAGGCGAGCCACAAGCCCCATATGAAAGCGATCGACCTCAAACAGCTCAAGCGCCGCCCCCTCCCCCGCCTTGGCAGTCTCCTTTTCGTGGCTGAGGCCATGGTGGTCCCCCAAAACCCCCGGCAAGTTTCGGTAGCCCCGCGCGGAAGGTTCCGCGTTGAAAGTCACCACATGGGTGAGGCCACACCGGACCGTATGGATGATGTTGTCCACCTGGTCTTCGGCATACCGGGTCCAAGCTTGGTCCTTTCTCCCATAGCTCGCAATATCGGGCCGGCTCGGCGTAGAACATTCGATGAGCTTTGCGTCTTTGATACTCAACTCATAGTCTCTTAGGTGTTGAAGGTACGCTTCGACCCGAGACCGGTCCTCACAGCTCAAGTTCGGGTGCGCCAAAAGGGCCTTATGCCTCCCGTTCACATGATCGATGATGCTCAACCGGCGACCACGCTGCTGCTCAAACTCCGCATTCGCCTGAGCCCCCCCAGAACTCACCCACTGAAACGCAATATCCCAGACGGTTGCCGGATCCGACAGCTGAGGCACGGGAACAACCTTCGAACCATTCTGCGTATACGAAATGCTCGAGCCGGCATGGGTGCCCGGGCCAGACGCAATGTTCAGGGTTCGAAAAGCCGGCTCACTGTTGTAAATGCGCGCTCGACTGGCGATGATTTGGTCGATGCTGGAACCGGGAAGCGCTTGGGGTTCATCTCGGACAAAACCGGTGAGCGAATAGCTCTTTTCGTGGCCGATGGACGATGGTCCATCGATGCCGTCGAGAAACAGCATTTTGTCAAAAAGGCCTGAAAAGACACTATTTTGGAATACCGTGAGGGGACCGTTTTTCCCCATCACATCGACCAGGTTGGACTCCTTGGCTCGGCTGCTCACCGAACGCGCCCCGGTCAACGCGGCATCACTTGGAAACCAATGTTCCTGAACCGTACCGTAGGGCAAAGAAAAAAAGATCACCCTGCGGATGCCCCCTTTGGGGGCCTCTGTACTTCCGCTACCGGAAATCTGGGCAAAAGCCCGTCCAGCCAAGGAAGGCAAAAAAGGCAACGCCAAAGAAACGGATCCGGCCCCGCGCAAAAATGTACGCCGCGGGAATCTTCTGTCTGACATCTTCTTGCTCATGATCCTTGCCCTCCGTCTTCGCATCTCAGAATGCGTCTGACTCGAAATTCCGGCCGCAACACCCAACCCCGAATCATCTTAAGAAATCCTGCGGGCTCACTGAGCGAACGCGTCAAATCCTGGACTGCGCAGGCATCAGTCCCTTCTCGGTCTCGTGCCATATTGAACTCAAGCCAATGCTGGGCCATACACTCTAGGGCTACCGGGTGATCCGCTAGGAGCTTCCCGAGTTCCACCGCACCATTCACGCGGTCCACGCCCTCGCGCTCGATGTTGGGGTCCACTTCCGCGTTGACGGGCTGCGTTCCCGCAGCCTTGCCCTCTGAATCAAGCACGTACTCTTCGGTTTGGTAGCGCCCCATGCCATCGTAGTTGCCCAAAGCAAAACCAAGGGGGTTCATGAGGGTGTGACAGCCGGCGCACTCCGCCGACTCCGTCTTTTTGGCGAAACGTTCGCGGGTTGAAGCATCCGGATCTGCCTCCGGCTCCTCGAGCGCGCCATCGGACAACAAGCTTTCGTCGGGCAACAAGAGGGTGCCGCACAAGATTTGCTTCCGGATAAATTTGCCACGAAAAATAGGATGCTGGAGTCCGTCAGGCCCCGCGAGAACCACCATACGGGTCAGGAGCCCGTTTCGGCGCCCATCCGTGAAACGCACCACCGTCGGACCGCAGCACTCCCAGTTTTCAGCTTTGTAGATTTGCGCGATCAGCCCATTGTCAATATGGGCATAGTTGGTGGTCATCAGGTCACCAAAATTGCCTTGAAGCTCCCATACCACGTGATTCACAAGCTCCCTGGACTGAAACACGATGCCCTGATTGACCTTCTGAGTGTGCTGTCCACGGCGCACTTCTGCGCTGAGATTCTCGAGATCGGGCACCGTATCCAACTGCATCCACTGCTCAAAAAACCACTGCGTCCTTAGGATGGCACGCTCGTCAGCAAGCATTCGGTCGAGCTGCTTGGTCAATCCCGCGTCGGTGCCAAGCTCGTTGTTGGCTGCGGCGGCCAAAAGTGCCTCGTCTGGAAGATCGCCCCAAATGTAAAACGCCAACTTGGCCGCGAGCTCGTGCTCGGTCAGATGAATCTGGTCTGTAGAGCCCTGAACCGGAGGTCCAAAAACTTCCATCTTCAGGAGAAAATCGGGTGACTGCAAAAAGGAGGCGACCACCATTCTAAGACCCGTGGCCACACCGTTTTTCGCACCCAGCCGGTAAAGCTCAAGATAACTTCTCTGTTCCTCGTCTTGGAGCGGCCTGCGCAAGACGCGTGGCCCGAAGTCATTTAAGAACCCCACAATGCACGATTCGTCGGTCGCCCCGTCAAGACAAGGAAGCACACGAGCCCGTGCCCCCGCATTTCGTTCCAAAAGCTGCCCGATCGTTTCCGCCATGGTCGCGTAACCCCGGACGTGCTCCGCGGTCACCCCCTGCGCGTGGCTGTCGAACTCCGGCCCAACACGGTCGGCGGGAATCAAACCAAAAGCCGAAGAAATCGACGACAATACCTGCCTCGGAAACAAGCCTTCGATGGCACGCTGATACTCGAGCCTGGTGAGACGACGTAGATCTCGGTAGGGGAGCGTCTCATTTTGGGGCTCACAGCTCACAATAGGGCTGGGCCTGGGTCGTGAGGGACCGGGGCTCCCGTTACTGGGCGGTTCGCCCTGTTCACCGTCCTCGTTTTTGCGGTTTTTTTCTTGCGAAGCCTCCGGCTTCGCGTCCTTGACAATGCTTTTACAGCCCCCGAAGAGCACCAAAAAAGCCAGCGCCATCAACCTCGCGTGCATGTGCTGTTCCTCTTCCCCAATTTCTCATTGAGGCCCGGTCCATCCGTGACCCGCCCCTGACCGTCGTGTCCGCTCTGGCCAAAGCCATGAGCTTGCCCCAAGCCAGGTTAGCCTCTGGGTGTCGAATCAACAGTATACGACATTGCAGTCCTTATTGCGCTAACCCCCAAGCCTCATGACCATGTGCGTGCTTGTAGGCAAAGGACCTCCATTTTTCACGTAAGAGACTGAAACCTCTGCTGTTTATTTACATAAACCGTAAAAAAGAGCCGCAAAAAAAGTTTGGCAGCTTTTCTAACCCCTGCGAATAAGTTGCGCTCAATCCGCCTCGGTTTGCATCGGCGGGCAAGTACAGACCAGATTGCGATCACCAAATGCATTGTCGACCCGAGCCACGGGGGACCAGTACTTGTGGGCCCGAATCCACGGAAGCGGGAACGCGGCCTCTTGCCGGGTGTAGCCGTGGGTCCAGTCCTCGGCCGTGACCGCCTCCGCGGTGTGGGGCGCGTTTTTGAGCGGATTGTCCCGCTTGTCCGCCCGGCCTTCTTCGATGGCCCGAATCTCGGATCGAATGCCGATCATCGCCGCGACAAAGCGATCGAGTTCGGATCTGGACTCGCTCTCGGTGGGCTCAATCATGAGCGTCCCGGCCACCGGCCACGACATCGTGGGCGCATGAAAACCGTAGTCGATGAGTCGCTTGGCGACATCTTCAACCTCTATCCCTGCACTTTTTTTGAACGGCCTCAAATCGATGACAAATTCGTGTGCGACCCGCCCGTTTTTTCCTCGGTAGAGCACCGCATAGTGCGCCTTGAGCTTTTCGGCCATGTAGTTGGCATTCAGGATGGCCACCTGACTCGCCTTTTTGAGTCCTGGCGCCCCCATCATCGCAATGTACGCCCACGAAATGGGGAGGATATTCGGACTCCCGTACTCGGCGGCACTCACCGGCCCGATCGCCTGTTCGCGATTGCGTACAGCAAGAGGGTGGCCGGGCAAATACGGCGCCAAGTGTTTTTGGACCGCGATAGGCCCCATGCCCGGACCGCCACCTCCATGAGGAATGCAGAAGGTCTTGTGGAGGTTGACATGGCACACATCGGCGCCCAGATCCCCCGGTCGGCAAAGCCCCACCTGCGCATTCAGGTTGGCGCCATCGAGGTACACTTGTCCCCCGCATTGATGAACCACACCGGCAACCTCCTGGACGTGCTCTTCAAACACACCGTGGGTGGAGGGATAGGTGATCATGAGAACCGAAAGCGCGTCTTGGTGCTGTTCTGCTTTTTTCTTGAGATCGACAAAGTCGATGTTGCCATCCTCATCGCAGGCCACCGGAACCACCTTGAGGCCCGCCATCACCGCGCTCGCAGCATTTGTCCCGTGGGCCGAAGTCGGAATCAGACAGACGTTGCGATGCCCCTCATTGTTGGCCTCCTGGTAAGCGCGCACCACCAAAAGCCCCGCATACTCGCCCTGCGAGCCAGCGTTGGGCTGTAAAGAGGTCGCAAAAAAACCCGTAATCTCGGACAACCACCGCTCCAAAGACTGAAAAAGCTCCAGATAACCCGGTACCTGGGCCGTGGGCGCAAAGGGGTGAATGCGAGCAAAACCTGGCCAAGTCACGGGCGCCATCTGGGCGCTGGCATTCAGTTTCATGGTGCATGACCCAAGCGGAATCATCGCCGTCGTCAACGACAGATCCCGTGACTCCAGCCGGTGGAGGTAACGAAGCATCTCGTGCTCCGTCTGGTACTGATGAAAGACCTCATGGGTCAGGTACGGCGTCTGCCGCTGTAGTGGAAGAGGCCAAGCCGGCGCAACTTCACAGGCCAGGGCATCCACCGCAAACGGCAAAGACGTTTGGTCCGCGAACACTTCCAAAAGTGCGATCACATCGTCCACTCGGGTGGTTTCGTCAAAGGCCACGCCCACGTCTCCCCCGGGATAAGCGCGCAAATTGTAGCCTTGGGCTTCGGCCTTTTCGAGCACCCGCCGTCCCTCGGCCATCGAACAAGACACCCGCAGGGTATCGAAAAAAGCACCTTCTTGTCGCGCAAAACCCAGTTGCCGCAAGCCGGCGGCCAAGAGCAAGGTGAGTTGATGAACCCGCTCGGCGATGGCTTTTAGGCCACGCGGTCCATGGTACACCGCATACATGCTGGCCATGATCGCCAAGAGAACTTGGGCGGTGCAAATGTTGCTGGTGGCGCGTTCGCGCCGAATATGCTGCTCGCGGGTCTGAAGCGCCAAACGATAGGCAGACCGCCCTTCGGCGTCGCGAGAAACGCCGACCACGCGCCCGGGAATGTGGCGCTTGTGTTCGTTTCGGGTGGCCATAAAGGCCGCATGGGGGCCTCCGGCCCCAAGCGCCACCCCGAAACGCTGCGACGAACCGATGGCGATGTCTGCGCCCTGTTCGCCGGGCGACGCCAAAACCGTCAGCGCCAACAGATCGGTCGCAAACACCGCAAGCGTACCACGGGCATGGATGGCCTCCACCAGCGCGCGGTGATCGTGCACCCTACCGTCGGTACTCGGCGTCTGCAGCAACACCCCAACCAGTGCCCCATCGACCGCGGTCGCCTCGGACCAGGGGCCCACCCGCAAATCAATGCCGACCGGCTTTGCCCGCGTCCTCATGACGGCGATGGTCTGGGGATGGCAATCGTCCGCCACGTAAAAGACGGGGTTCTTCGCCCGGGCAATGGACACACACATCGACATCGCTTCTGCGGCCGCCGTCGCTTCATCGAGCAGCGAGGCGTTGGCCAAAGGGAGCCCGGTCAAATCGGCGACCATGGTTTGGAAGTTCATCAAGGCCTCGAGGCGGCCTTGGGAAATCTCAGCCTGATACGGCGTGTATTGGGTATACCAACCGGGGTTTTCGAGAATATTTCGTTGAATGACCGGGGGCGTGATGCAGTCCGCGTACCCCATCCCAATCATCGACCGAGCCACGCGGTTTTGCGCCGCCAGGGCGGCGAGCGCCTCGAGGAGCTCTTGTTCGGTCAGGGGCGTATCGAGCGACAGAGGCTGGGCCAAGCGAATGGCGCCCGGCACCGTCTCATCCATAAGGGCATCCAGCGAGCCCGAACCTAGGGTATCGAGCATCTCCTGGATGTCGGATTCGCTGGGGCCGATATGACGGTCGACGAACGGGCGCATGAACGAACCTCCTGGGAGCCCCGGTGACCGGAAACATGCGTTGAGCCCGGCCTCGCGCCCCGCCCGGGCATCTAGCTGCCCTGACCGCCCCGAACAAGCACGAATTTTCACGATGCCATCTCGAAACGCGGAGGGGACTTTCCGGCAGCAGGGTGTCTAGGGATGCCCGATCCCGAGCCACCGGTCTGCCATCCGAAGCACCGAAGCCTCTCGGGTCACCTCACGAACCTCGTCGCGTCTGAACCACCGAAGCGCATGCGACTCTTCGCTGACCCGAAACTGAGCCCGGGGAGGCGCCCGGACCAGAAAACGGATATCAAAGTGAAGATGCTCGGGTTCGCGAGGCCGGGCGGGAATCCGGTGCACATCCACATCGAAGATGCGCTCCCGAACGACCTCAAGGCCGGCGATGCCCGACTCTTCGGTCGCCTCCCGCAAAGCCACCGCCGAAATATCCGACTCCCCGTCGGCGTGGCCCCCAAGCTGAATCCAAAGATCAAGCTTCTTGTGATGGGTCAGCAAACAAGCTTCGCCCGACGCATCCACAATCCAAGCCGAACCGGTCACATGACCCTCGGCGTTCTCCCTCAGGAAACAACGAGGCTCCCGAGAGACAAACGTGAGGATTCGGTCCACCCGCGCGCACGCAGCGGAATCACCCTGCACCCGATCTCGGTACGAAGACAGGAGCGACAAGAGCGGAGCCCGACACATACCCTGTGTAAGCCTCGAAACGCGCCGCGTCGCAACGGGAGAATCCGGAGGCCAGAAGGAAACCCAAGGCCGGGTTACGCACGCCCAATAGGAGGAAGAACCGGCGCGATGGCTTCAGCCTGAACCGAGGCCGCAGGCCCGTCGGGCTCATCAGAAGATGCACCCGACCGTCCTGCCAGGTCAAAGGCGGTGCGAGACGAAGGCGCGGCTTCAAATCCATCCTGGGTCGCAAACCCCAAGGGCTGGTCAGGGATTTCGATCTTCCCGGAGGCCACGTCTTCAAACCAGGCTTCGACCTCTGCTTCTTCGGGATAAGCTTCCCCCAACGCAGCCGCCTCTTCCTCGTCGACGACCTTCAACATCGGGCTTCGATCCGGGGCGGTTGCATAACCCATCACGATGTCAACGTAGGCTTCAACCTCGAGCCCAAGGAGGGCCGCCATAGCCTTCGTTTCCTCGTCCGCCTGGAGATGTTGGCGAACGACTTCGGAGGGCATCCCGAGCTTTTTGGTCGAGTCGTTGTGGCGTTTTCCGTCTTGCGACAGGATATGGTGTTTTTCTGACGTGGTCACGGTTGCCTCCCGGTGTTCATTCCTTGAGCGACCCCCTTCTGGCGGCTGCTCCAAGCACATGTTTTGAGGACCATTGGACCTACCATGGCGAACGATTCGACCTCAGCAACGACTGGGCGTGAGACCACGCCACCAGCTGCACCAGATTCCCATGGCCCACGGGATGCTTGGCCGCCGGGGTTTGGAGCACCGCCGACGCGATCTTCAGCATGCCCCCCAATCCGGACGAGCCCGCGAGGAGCGCACCAATGCCCCCGAGCGGGCCGCTGAACAGCAGACCGAGGGGACTGGACAAGAACTTGTTCAAAAAGGGCGCCAAGACTTTGCCCAAGCCCGTTTTCTTGAGAACCTTGGCCACGGCGCCACCGAAGCGATTGACGACGCTCCGAATGGGCTTCATGACGTACTTCTTGACCGTTTTTCGGATGGCCTTAGGAACAACCTTCTTGACCGTGCGCCGAAACGAACGACGAATTTTCTTGAACAATCCCATGGGTAAATCCTCTCCTCTTTGTTGCCTGCGATCCCCTCGCACCCGTGGATATCGGTCGCCCGCCCAAAACGTTGCGCGCAATCGTCACTTCTCGGCAAAAATGCCCAAATCTATATGGTTTTCCCCAAAAAGAGCCCTACGGGAGGGGGCGCGGGTCTACCTGGCTGGGGGGCTCCTGGGTGTCTTGGTGGCGGCCTGCGAAAAACCCACGCCATCCCATCCCGTCCACGTAGGCGTGTACAGCGAGTTCTTGGAGCCCAATGCCATTGAGGCGGTCCTCCCCGCACTGGCCCAAAGACACATCCACCTGAACCTCGCACTGCCCGAAGCCCGCATCGGCCATGCCCAGGTGGCGGCCTTGCTTCGGGCGGCGCATCAACAAAAGGTGCGCACCCGCCTGTGGCTCCTTCTTTCCCGGGAACAGGGTTATTGGCCCAACGAATCAAACGCCGCGGCCTTTCGCTCGGCCGTGCTTCGGTTGCTCGCGTGGATCCGGTCCGATGACTTGCCCGTAGACGCCATCGTCTTCGATATGGAACCTGCTTTGGCGTACGCTGAAGCCCTCCTCGCGGACAAAGACCAGCTCAAAAGGACGCTCTGGCGGCTTCAGGCCCACCGCAATCCGGACGCCTTCGAAACAGCCAAGGCGCTTTTCATCGAGGCCGTCGCCGACGTCCACGCCCAGGGCCTCAAGGCGGTGGTGGTCACCGTGCCGCAGGTGCTGGACGACCTCCAAGACGGAGACGAACACTTGCAGGATGCCCTCGATGTCCCCGTCACCGGCGTGCCTTTCGATGAGTTCAGCTTCATGGTCTATCAAAGCGTCTTCGCCGAAACGCTGGGCACCCCGCTCGGGCCCGGCCTCATCCGAAGCTACGCCCAAGACGCGGTTCGCTACTTCGGCGACAAAGCATCCCTCGCGTTGGGGCTTGTGGGCAGGGCCGGCATCGTCGAACCCCAAGGCCCCACCTACACCGACCCCAAGGCCCTTCAAGAAGACATCGCAGCGGCCCTGGGTGAAGGCATCGGGCGGCTCGAACTGTACTCTCTGGACGGCATGCTGGGCTTGGGGTCACCTGCGGCTTGGCTCAACACTTCGCGCACGACCGGCCGGCGCGCCGGGCCTTCGCTCCGAACGGCCGTCATGCGTACGGTGATTCAGGGTGCGGACCGCGGACTGGATTGGATTGGTCCCGAGGCCCACCGCAATAGACCCCACCCGTGAGACGGCCCCAGGCGTGCGGTTCGGAGCCACATCGAGTACAACAAGAGTGGACCCGAACGTGACCGGTATATGGAGCATGAAAAGCCACGTGCAGAACTACGCATGGGGCTCCACCACCGCAATTGCCCAACTGAGAGGTGAACCAGGAGACCCCTCTCGACCCGAGGCCGAGCTCTGGATGGGCGCACACCCCAAAGCCCCCTCCGAGATCTGGACCCAAGAAGGCCCGCTCCCTCTCAACGAAGCCATTGTGCGCGATCCCTTGGGCATGTTGGGTCCAGGGGCCCAAAAAAAGTTCGGCGCCCTGCCCTTCCTTCTCAAAGTCCTGGCCGCGGAAAAACCGCTCTCCATTCAGTGCCATCCGGGTGCAGAAAAAGCGAAGCTCGGCTTCGAGCGAGAAAACCAAAAGGGCATCCCGCTCACCGCGGCCCACCGAAACTACCGGGACGCCTCCCACAAACCCGAGCTCATTTCGGCGATCACCGACTTTTGGGCACTCAAGGGATTCAGGCCCATAGCCGACATCAAATCCGCTTTTTCAGATCTGGGTTGTTCTTCCCTCGATGGCCTCTTTGAGGACGGGTCGAAAAAGTCCCCTAAGGCTGCGCTCAACGGCCTCCTCTGTGCGCTTCTCCTGGCGGACGAAGCCTGGAAAGTCGAAGCGATCGACGAAGTGGTACGCACCCTTCGCGTGCGGCCGTCTCAAACCCTCTGCCCCGAGCACCGTTGGGTGCTGAAGCTCCATCAGGCGTACCCCAAAGACGTCGGCGTGCTCGCACCCTTGTTCTTGAACCTGATCCACCTCCGCCCCCAAGAAGCCCTCTACCTCCAAGCCGGCGAGCTTCATTCCTACCTTCAAGGCGTCGGCATCGAGATCATGGCCAACTCTGACAACGTCCTTCGGGGGGGGCTCACCCAAAAACACATCGATGTCCAAGAGCTCCTCGAGGTCCTCCATTTTGAACCCCATGTCCCAAACATCCTCCGGCCAAAACCTGACGTTTCCGCGTTCACGTACCCCACGGACGCAGCCGAGTTTACCCTGTCTGTCATCACCCTCGGGGCCACGGCATCGTTCGTGCGGGAGCCCGAAGACCAACCCGAAATCCTTTTTGCCCTCCGCGGTCACGGCAATCTCACGCCGGTCTCCGCAGCAGACGAGGAACCCCTCCCCCTCCGTCAGGGCCAGTCCGTGTTCGTCGCGGCCACCGCGCCGGCCTATCGATTGACAGGCGAGGGAACGTTCTACCGCGCCCGTGTCCCCTAAAGGCGGTCTCCTGTCCGCCACGCCCTGACCCAAAGGCCAGCAATCTCAACCCCTTGGCGCAAGGCCCTTGCCCTTGGGTTTGGCCCCCAAAACGAACGCTTGCCCCTGCCCTAACTCCCGGCCCCCCAAACCAAAGTCGACTGCGGTCCACAGGGCGACCCACAAGCTGTGAATCGCCGTCTGTCCGCGCCAAGACCCTTTGCTTCGCGCATCCGACGTGTTTCTGACGCAACTGACCCACCGCTCCGGCAGGTTTGGGCCTGGACGCAGCCATCGATTCGAAGCAAGGCGCCTTTGGGCCCTCTCCCGGCGCCCCGAATGGCCTGTCGGACAAACCTGGACCTTCACCCCAACCTCTCATTAGGCTTGCCGTCCATGCAGGTCCATTTGGTCGACGGCACCTATGAGCTTTTCCGCGCCTATTACGGCGCCCCCAAGAAGACGGGTCACGACGGACAGGAGGTGGGCGCCACTTTGGGCCTAGCGCGATCGCTGACCGCCCTGATCGAGAAGGAAGGCGCAACCCATATCGGGGTCGCCTTTGACCATGTGATCGAGTCCTTTCGCAACGATCTCTTTGACGGCTACAAAACCGGCGACGGCATCGAACCCGAACTCTTTGACCAGTTTCCGTTAGCCGAAACACTGACCGAAGCATTGGGGCTGACCACTTGGCCCATGGTCGAATTCGAAGCCGACGACGCCATCGCCACCATGGCCTCTCGCTTGAGCGACGCCAACGATGTGGCGCAAATTTTGATCTGCTCCCCCGACAAAGACTTTGCTCAATGCGTCCGAGACAACCGCACTGTGCTGGTCGACCGCCGACGCAAAAAAGTCATCGGCAGCGAGGGCGTTCTCGAAAAATTTGGCGTACCGCCCGAATCGATCCCGGACTGGCTCGCCCTGGTGGGCGATCGCGCCGACGGCATTCCCGGCATCCCCCGCTGGGGCGCTCGTTCCGCAGCCTCGGCCCTCAAAGTCTATGGCACCATCGAGCGTATTCCCACCGACCACCGCACATGGGACTTCCAGGTTCGCGGAGCAAGCACCCTTTCGGACATGCTCAACCAAGGGCGCGAGGACGCCCGCCTCTACCGAAAACTCGCAACCCTCAGAACCGATGTGCCCCTCCAAAGCACGCTAGAAGACCTCAGGTGGAAGGGCGCAGACCAGGGCAAACTCAGCACGATGGCGCGCAAACTCGGGGCCGGAGAATGGCTCACCAAGATTGTCGCGCTCAAAAGCCGCTGAAAACCGCCAAAGCTTGGGCGTCCTTACGCGGCTCACAGCGGTATACCCGCCTGCAGCAGGCATCCCTGCGCAAAGCTCGCTTCGGTTTCTCGCTAGGCTTCGATGGCTTGGGGCTTGGTGCCAAGCACCACAGCGTCTCTTGCCTGTTTGGACGAGGCTGCGGGCAGCTCTATCCGAAAGACCGCGCCTTTTTCACTCTCCATCAAACGGAGGGTGCCGCCGTGTTTCGAAAGAGCCTGTCTGCAGTTGAAAAGTCCAAGGCCCGTGCCGACCCCCGGCGCCTTGGTGGTGAAAAACGGATCGAAAATTCTTTCGCGGTGTTCAGGTTTGACGCCCTCACCGTGATCACATACATCCATGAAAACCCAATCCTTCTCCCTTTTTGCGATGACGTCGATGGCGCCACCTTTCCCTTGGGCGTTGGCCGCGTTCTCTAGAAGGTTCACCAAGACTTGAACGATGAACTGAGGCGCACAAGGGACGGGCTCGTCGTACTGGAAATCGACATGGATTGAGGTGTCTTGGAGGGTGTCTCCAAGAAGCGCGATGGCTCGGCTCAAGAGGACACTCAGCTGCTCCATGGTGAGCGAAATCTTTCCCTCATGGGTATGCCCGAGGAGCCGCGATGAAAGGTCCGAGATTTGCCGAGCACATTCCTCGAGAACACCAAAAAGCTCACCGACCGCCGTTCCTTCTTCCAACAGCTCTTTGGGGAGCATCTGCCGCAAGGGGGCGATGCTGTTGACCACCGCGTTGGCTGGGTTTCGAATTTCGTGTGCAAGACCCGATGACAGCACACCGAGTGAAGCCAGATGTTCGGTTGCATGAAGCCTAATCGCCATCGCACGAATCGAAAGCAAAGACCGAACTCGAGCCAGAAGCTCTTCGGGTTCAAACGGTTTAACCACGTAGTCAATCGCCCCTGCCTCAAAGCCAGACAATCGATCGCGAAGATCGCCAAAAGCCGTCACCAGGAGCACAGGGGCCAGTCGGTTGCCGGGCAGCGCACGAAAGGCCCTGGTGAGCTGGAGCCCATCCATTTCGGGCATCTGGACGTCGCTGACCAACATGTCCGGGAGATGTTCTTGGGCCAAACGAAGCGCAGTGCGTCCATCGGGCGCAACAAGCAATCGAAAGTGGCTTTTCAGCAAGTCGACCAGAGCGTTCCTAAGCTCGGGCCGGTCTTCGGCCACCAAGATGGTTTCGGGACGATCATTTGAAATCTCCTGCACAATCGGAACATCGACGGTCGATGACCTTTTAGGCGGCAAGGCCACAACGTTGTCACCCGCCTCGTCCACAGGGAGGACCTCATCGCCATCCCCTTCTGAGGACGCATCAATTCCACGGGGAACCACGACGCGAAACCGAGTACCACCCTCTGGGTTTGCTTCGACAAAAACGGTTCCATCATGCGCCTCAACCAGCTCTTTCACAATCGATAACCCGATCCCGCTGCCGCTCATGTTCCGTTTTGTAGAAGATTTGTCCTGCTCAAAGCGGCCAAAAATACGTTCGTGATTCGTTTCATCGATGCCTATCCCGGTGTCGGTGACCGTGACTTCGATGTTCTCACTTGCACTGAGCTTGATCGCGATGCCGCCCTCTTCCGTAAACTTGATGGCATTGGATACGAGGTTGGCGACAACACGCTCCAAAGCACGCTGATCTAAAAATACGCCGCAAACCTCTGGTCCGGCATAAGTCAGGGTTAGACCGGCCTCTTCAGCAGCCGGAGACCAAACCACAACCATGGCCCTGAGCGCCTTTGCGAGATCAAAACGGTCGCGCTTCAACCGCAGCTTGTCTTCTTGGGACGCAGCGAGAAGGAGAAGGCCGTCGACGAGATAAAGCAGCCCGTGAATGTTGTGTGAAACGGCATCGAGTTGTTCTTCGGCTTCATGGGTTAGCCTTCCTGCAAGTCCTTTGCGGAATCGCGCGAGCGCCAAGGTGATCAAGGAAAGCGGTGTCCGAATCTCGTGGTTGATGTTGGAGAAAATTCGGTCCCGAATTTTCTGCGCCTCCTGGAGTCGCTCAACGGTTTCGCCAAGCCGATCGCGTGCTTGGCTGAGTTCGATCGTGCGCGTTTTCACCTTGTGCTCTAGATTGTTTCGATAGTCGACAACCGAGGTGAACGTCAGAGCATTGTCAACCGCCATAGAAACCGTGGGCCCCAAGTACTCTAAGAGCTCCTTTCTCTCCGAAAGATCGGAGTTTGCCGAACAGAACAATCTGACTTCTCCCAAGCATTGACGTCGACTTGTCAATTCGAAGCTCAACTGTGAATGTTCGGCGCTTTGTGTACCGGTAGCCATCTTTTGCTCTATGCGTCCGCCGTCAGTTTTTGCGTTGACCGCGACTTCTGCGCGTTCAAATCCAGCGACCTCAACCAAAGATTTCGCGACCTGCTCCATGGTTCGCTGGAGGTTCAACTCACCATGAATGACCTTGCTGATACTGTGCGCGGTCTGCAACTGGGTTGCTTGTCGATCAAGCAATTGCCGCGCAGTCTCAAGCTCTTGGTACCTCGCGGTGAGGACGGAGTTTGCGTCCTCCAGTTCTCGAGCCACAGCCTTCGCAACAAACGGCCAAGTGACTGCCTTTCTGACCGAGGTAAGCGCCCCACCCCCACGCGGGATCTCGACCTCGTAAATCGCACCACTTTCTGTGTCCTCGCGAACGACAACCGAACTCCCCAGACCGAGCAGTCGGGGCATTTCTTGAATCGCCCCTTGCGAGACCAAAAAGAACGGAATGCAAGGTTTATAGCCCTTCTTCATGGTGAGGCGTATCTCGACCTTGTTTTCGGAGAGATCTTTGGCCGATCCCTCAATGCAAGTGAACAGCTGATTTCCCATTCCGGACCTCGGCTTGTTCATCCAGTGATAGAAATCCTTGGCGGTGAACAGAATGCGGCCAATAAGAGCGAACGGACGAATCAGAGGATTTTTGAAGAACGCTCCACCCAGAAGGACAAGTTGTTCGGGCTCCCAGATTTCACTGGCATTCTTCATGACCTGGACGAAAGTTTGCCAGTCTACCCGTTCGTTCCGGTTTCTTAGATGTTGCAGTTCACAAGACGTTCCCTTGACCAGAGCTTGTGCATCCAAACCGCGTTTGCGGAGGTCGCGAAGGAAAATGTCAAAGACTCGACATGAAACCTCTCTCACTACCGTCCCCACTGTAATACCAAGCTTGAATACGTTACGCCGCTTCCGGCCGCGCAGGTCGCGACTACGTCGCCGTCGCTGAGTAGGCCTTCTTTTTGGGCAGACCACATGACCAAGGGAATGTTCGCGGCAAACAAACTGCCGGCCCACCGAAATGTATCCAACCAACGTGCAGATGAGAGCCCGGCATACTTCTGCGTGACTTTCCGCATCCAAGGGGTGGGTTGATGACACGCGTAAAAATTCACATCTTCGGCCGCCAGCTTACCCTTTTGCAATGCCTCGGCAATGACCTCCCTTGCTTGGTCCGCACAGGTGAGAAACATTTGCTGAGCCCGTCGCATATCGGTGGTGCAAAGCGTGGTTGGGCCGCTTTCGAACCACTTTCCGCCGGGCACGCTGGCCACGAGAGTGTTCTGGAAGGTGCCGTCCGTTCGGTGACTGCTTCCAACCAGCCCTTGGGTCTTGACCGGACCGACCAAAACAGCCGTTGCCCCATCTCCGAACCACGCAGAAAACGGTTTGTCGTACGGAAGAATACGTGAGGTGCCGGAGGATTGAATGAGAAGCCCATACCGCGCTCTTCCGCTTCGAATCCACGGTTCTGCGATGGCGAGTTGAAGCTGAAACGAGTTGCACGCAGCCTCGACGCTAAGCGAAAAGCAGTTATCCGGAAGGCCAAGCGCCGAATGGACCGTACACGCAACATTTGTTGCCAAGTAATCAGGCACGCTGCTGTGCGTAAGCAAGATGCCAACTTCATCTGCCGAGACGCCGGTTTGTCTCAGAACATCCTCCGCTGCGAAGACTTCCATGTCCGAAGTGACCATGTTCTGTGGCATGACCCGCCTTTGCAACGAACCCCGAAAGGGGTCATCAAGAAGTTCTGAAAGGGCGGCTTGAATGAGCCGCTGACCGTCCGACTGGGGAGCCGAACTGTTTTGCGCACAAAGTCTCTTTTTTGTTTCTTCGTTTTTCTGTTGCCACCCTTGGACCACGTTGTCGGGCCACCAATCGTTTTCGCGGACCTCGTCCGGCAGGTAAACACCCACCCCGATGACACCGACCGACATCGATGAATTTGATCTTGTTCTGGCACCGAACCCATGGCTCGGGTGAGGCTTGTCTGAATGGGGCACGGCCCCATATTATCCGTAGCCCGGAAGTGGTTGCCAGGGGTTTCTTAGAATCCCTGACCTTGCGATCAGGTCCGAAGACCCAACGCTCACACCTAGGCGTGCCTTCCATGGGAAGGACTCGGGCAATGGTTTAGCGGAGGCGAAGAAGCAATACCGTCATAAAGAGCAACACCAGCATGCCTGTAGAAAGAATGGCCACACCACTCAGACCGGTTTCTTCACGCCCGGGGCCAGGCGCCAACTGAACGCTGCCGACCGCTTGCATCTTCTGGCACGAGACCACTTTCACCACCACCCCCGAGAGCTCCTTTTGGATGGGCAGGCCGCGCTTGACGACCCGAAGCACGCTCGGGTTAGCGCCCCGCACCAAGGCTGGCACCGAGGCCCGAAACGCAAGCCCGCCGTCCTCGAGCCGACGGGGTTCCTGCGAGGGAAGCCCAGCCAAGCGGGTAGCCTCGATGCGCTCCATGGAGCTTCCGAGAAAGACTGCGAGGTCCAGTCGAGAAACCGCGGTTGTGGCTGTAGACCGGACCTCGACACGTAAAGTAACCTGCCGACTGGGGGCCGCGTCGCCTTCGCGCTCGGCCTCATAGATGGCCTGCGCCCCAAGAATCTCTACCTGACGATGGCAGTCTGTGCCCGACACGAGGGGCTACAGATCCTTGATGGCTTGCTCGGCGCGGGTCCGCTCCACCGGGGGCAATGCGTCATTCGACAATGCCGTTTCCAAGTGCTGGCGTGCCTCTTTGCGAACACCGTCGTGTTTGTATTCCATGCCCAGCATGAAATGCGCCAACGCCGCATCCTCGCTTGACTCATCGGTGGCCAGTCGTTTCAGGAGCTTGAGATGCTCATGGCGCGCCCGCTTCGCCTCCTCACCATTTTTCAAGTCTCTCAAACTCATTTCCAAGATGCCCCAGGCCTGGGCGGACAGTATGTCTGGGGGCTCTTTTCGGGCCACTTTCCGAAGCTCAAACACCGCTTGCTGGGACTTTCCCAGCGCCAACAGGACCAACGCCAAAGAAACCCGCGCCGACGCACTCCAGGTTTCACTCTTGGCGCGGACGGCAGCGCGAAAACGCTTCTCGGCTTCTTCGAGGTCTTGGCGTACAAAAAGGGCGTCTAACCCCAGCTTGTAACAAGCCTCGACCCCATCTTCCGTCTCTTCGTATTGGGTCGCGATCAGACGACGCACCGAACCGACCCGTTCTTGTTCGCCATCTTCCAAGGCACGCGCCAAGTCTCGTTTCAGCTCCGCCAACTTTGTCATAGAATCAGCCCTCGTCCCTGAATCCGTCGCGTCCGTCCTTGGCCCTGGATCGTGCCCGGTCCTCGCCCGCCCTCAGTTCAACCCTGGGCCCGCACCATTGTCCGGTGCCTCAAAGGCCCCGCCGGTCCGGGGCAACGTGGACGGGCTGAGATCCAGCGCCGAGATGATCTCCCGAAGGTAGCCGGTAAACACGTCGAAAACCTGCGACGCTACACGGCCCCCCAGCTGGGTACGCATGGCCAGCACGGCGGTCCGGGGTGACACCCGTTGGGGATCGTGCAAATCGGTCGCCGCAAAATAGAATTCGACAGCCCAAACCACCTGGGCCGAACGCGAGGGCCCTGGCCCCGCCGAAGGGACGGCATCGTCATGGAGCTTATCAACCTCGGCGGCGAGGCCCCGAAGACTTGTCGGAACCAGAGCCTGCATCCGAGCGTGGTCCATCGTCGACCCCGTCCGACGCGCCAAGATCCTCAGCGCCACCAAGCCCTCAATTTTGGCCCGCTCCGTTTCATCGAACCCCAAGCGCTGAGCCACAATCCCCGCGGCACGCGGCGCATCGCACCGTGGGTTGCCTTGGGGAGACACCGAGACCAGCGACGCAGCCTCTTGACACAAGGTCACAAAAGCCTCTGGGAACCCTGCTTGGGGCGCTTGCGATCCGACCTGGCCCGTACTTCCCTGCCCGGCCGCAATACGACCGGGACTGGGGTTGCCCAACTCCGAAAGCACACTGCGGCAACTCTCAAACCTCATGCTCGGGTCTTTGTCCAAAAGCCGCATGCAGACTTTCGCCAAAACCGGATCAACACGGGGATCAAGCGCCTCGGGAGGACGGGGTTCGGCGCTGCGAATCGCTTCGCGGATCGCCTGGTCATCGACCCCACCGAAGGGGCGCTGATGAACCAACATTTCATACAGCAACATGCCTAAGGCGAACTGGTCGGAGCGGGGCGTTGGGGCGTTGCCATCGAGATACTCGGGACTCACCACCAATACGTTCGCGCCCGCTAAGGGATGCGGCGGTTGATCCTGCTCGTGGGCCATCGACAAATCGATGAGCTTCACACCACCAGAAGCATCGAGGACCACGTTCGAGGCACGAATATCTCCGTGGACAATCCCCTGTTCGTGCACCTGGGCGAGCGTGCCGAGCAATCCCTCCAGCACCGAGACAATCTGATCCCGAGAAAACGGGGTCGACCGATGGAGGGCCGCATGGAGCGGTTCGCCTTCGACCCATTCGTACACCATAAAAAACGCGGGACCGTCTCGCCCCGCATCGTGCAATGAGGGCACCCCAAAGGTCGAGAGCCTGGCGGCCAAGCGGGCCTCGCGCTTGAAGCTTTGGACCCAAAGCGGCAAGTCAAGCCTCGGATCGCGAATAAACTCCGGATGCAAAACCTTCACCACCACGTCGCGACCCAAATTGGGGTCCTGGGCCCGAAACAACACGGCGCTGTCCGAGTCGTGGATCACCGGGCCCAGACGGTAGCGGCCGATCCGGCCCGAGAGCGCCTGCTCGAGAGACGTGCGGCTGCGCACCGGTCCCAGCATTTCTTGGGTCGCATCCAGGTCGATCATGGGATCTGTGAGAGATCCCTCCAGGTCGCTGTTCGCAGCGTGCGGCGGGCGCTCGGGAGGCTGAGGCGCGATCACGGGCTCAAGAGAGGTACCGCGGCTGCCGATCGGCCGCAAGCTCCCGATGACCGGCGCCTGAGCCACACGGGGCGGCGTGGACCAAGGGGCGGGTCTTGCGGCTTTTTTCCCGTCTCGCGCCCATCGGTCCACCGTTCGGCGGGTCGCGTCCATTTCTTCAAGAAAAATGGCTTTCATCCGCTCCTCCACCGCCCGGGCCATCTCCAGCTGGGAGGCGTCCGCGGCCTCTCGGAGCACCGTCTCCACCGCAGCGATCTCCTTGAGCCGCGCCGAGGGCTCGCGGGCCATCATGTTGCGAATGACGGTGGCCACATTCGAAGCCACCGATGGAGGAACCGACAATCGTTGAGGCAAAAGCTCTGGGCGGGCCAGGCTCAGGGTGGCCGGTTTGCGCTCCCCCTCGGTCGGTTTCACAAAAACCTTCTGGTCCAAAAAAGCCTCGTAGAGGATCGCCCCGAGCCCGTAGATGTCCCAGGCCGGTGCCAACTCCGCACCGAAGAGGGCCTCGGGCGCACGATAGGGCAAACTGAGTTCAGAGGGAGGCATGGAGGCGCGCGCTTGCCCCAAGCCCATCCCCAGCACCTTGACCCGTCCATCGTAGGTCAAAAACAAACTCCGAGGCGCCAGCGCACCGTGGACCATCCATTCGGACCCCTCGGCGAAACACGGCGTCTGGTGCGCAGCCGCGAGCGCCAGCGCGGCCTCAGCCCCAATCCAGCTGATCACCCGATGAGAAATGGGTGTGCCGGCGAGCTTTGCCCGCTCGAGAAAAGCCGAAAAAGGCTGCCCGCGGAGAAACTCCATGGCCACGTACAGGGTGTCGCCCTCTTGGCCTACACCATAGACCGACGCCGACGCCGGGTGCCGAAACTTCACGGCGCTGTCGGCCTCCATACTTAGAACCCGAGAAAATTCTTCGTCCGCGGCCCACTCCGGCCGAATCACCTTCACCGCAAACAGCGTCGACCCCTGCCCCGTTAAACGAGCGAGGTGCACGGTTCCCAGGTTGGAAGACGCACAAGGCTGAAGGAGGGTGTAGGGTCCGAGCTTTTTCATCATTCACTGACACCGTTCGCTGGCTCTTGGTCGCCAAGCATCGCTGATCACATCGCGCGCCTCGAAGTTTAATACGCCCCCTATCCGACGAAAAGAACCTACATGCCAGGTATTTCCACAGACGAGCATCACCCGTTCGAACGACAACGTCTGGCCCCCGACAAACACCGTCACGAACGTCGAGGTGGCGGGCACGGTGTCTCCGGTATAGCCATGAAATTGAACAAACAGATCGTACTGCGTCTCCGCCGCCACCGTGAGGTTGATTTCTTCGGGCCCGAAACCGCCTTCGGCATCCCGGTCCAAAAAGGGATCGTCGATCCGATTGAGCGGCTGGCCCCAGTCCGGATTCTTGTTGGCGAAATAACAGTCGTCAACGGAACCAAACAACGGCTCCTCGTCGCGTACCAAATGGAGGTCAAAGTCCGTAGCCGGCGTGTTCCAGCGGAGCCGGGCGCTCAACTCGGCGTCGCCCCACTCCGGCGCAACCGTTTTTGCGTCCAAGACCATACGGGTCGACGCCCCGTGCCGAGCCACAATCTCCACCACCCCCCCATGGGTGGCCTCAAACCCCTGAGCCTGAAACTGGACAAAAAAGCCAAGGCGGCCTTCGGCGTCGAGTTCGGAAGGCACCGACAAAAGCGAAAACGCCTGCGAGCTTCCGGGTCGCAAAGCCACCGAATCCAGCGTGTAGGGCCCCCCGGTCGCCTCGCAGGACACAAATTCAGTCGCCTTCGTTCCCCGGGGCAGCGGGTCAAAGGACACGGTGGAGGTCGAACATTGCAGCGCGCCCGGCATCAGCCCCTCTCCGGCCACCGAAAACCGTGCCCGGGCGCCATTTTCGAACACCAGGACCAATTCATCCTCAAAACGCCCCGGCGTCGCGGGACGAAAACGGACCTTGAAGTCCAGTGCTTGGCCGGGCCCGAGCAACGGAAAAGCGGGCGAGGACAGCCCCGTCTCCACCGAGAAGGGCTGACTGGGGCCCACCGTGACCCGGACGAGACGGGTCGGTGCATCACCCGCGTTGCGGACCGTCACATCACTGGTGGCTTCTAAACCCAGCTCCGTAGGGGCAAACACAACCTGAGCCGGCTCCACAACGGGTTTGGCGACAACCAACCCCTCGGCCCGAGCGAACAGGGGCAGTCGAACCTGAAAATCACCAAAATCGACGATCATCGTGCGGTCGTATTCACCCGCCGCCGGGGGCGTGAAAACAACCGTCAGCTCCCGCGCAATCCCGGGCTCGAATGCGGTATCGATCAGAGGACCGGCTGAGGTGCGCGCGAGGTACACGTCGGTCGGCGGAGAAAAACGCAAGGCCCGGACCCGAAGGGACCGAGAACCAGAATGGCTCAAAACCGTTCGGAGCTCGTGATCGAGCCCCACGGCCCGGTTCCCAAAATCGAGGGTCCTGGGCTGAAAAGACACCGCGGGGTCGACCAGGGTGATCCCCGCGTCGCCACCATCACAGGCCCCCACGGCCAGCGCCACCAGCCCCAGCCATCTGCCCCAACCCAGACGCACGACCCGTGCCATAACAACCGCAATAGTCGCATTTCAGGCCGAACCAAGCGACCGAAAACGATCGTTCCCCACGATGATGTGGTCGATCACCGGGATCCCAAGGGTCGCTCCGGCCTCGCTCAGTCGAACGCTCGCGCGTCGATCCTCAGGGCTCGGCTCGGGGTCTCTTCCGGGGTGGTTGTGGACCAAGATCACCGCGTGCGCCCGAGCCCGAACCGCGGGCGCAAAGACCTCTCGGGGATGGACCACGCAGGCCGCAAGGGTCCCGAGCGCAACTTGGGCGACGCCGATCGGGCTTCCCCCAGGCTCTAGGAAAATCACCCAAAACGCTTCGACCGCCCACGACCGCACGCGAAATGCGAGATAGCGCAGAACATCCTCAGGCGTTTCGAGCTCAGGGGGCAACGGCGCCAGGGCGTCGAGACGATCCATCAGGTAAAGTACGGCCTCGAGGCGAGCCACCGCCCGTTGCCCCATGTGGGCCTGGAGCGCTTCGCTCCCGGCCTGCCGAAGCCGACGAAGACCACCGATTTCTTGGAGCCAAAGCCAAACGGGCGCTTCTTTGGGCAAGAGAAGGGCCACGCGAAGCGCCTCGGCGTCTCGCTTGGCGTGCCAGTCCGCCTCGTCTGCTTCCATGTCCGCCCATTCGCGGAAGGTCGAGTGGTCGACCCAAGGGCCATCGAAAATCACCCTCGGGTGGGAAGCATTGCGCGTGCCAACCCAGAGACCTCGCGCTTTCATCCTGACGTTCGACGCCACGTCCGAAAACCGGATGCGTCACCCACCAGGACCTTGGGCGCCAAACGCGCGCTTTTGGGCCGCGGCTCGGGTGTCTCGCGAGACCAAGGCCCAGACCAACATGCCTCCTCCGGGAAGCGGTTGATAGTAGGCATCCACGCCGGAAAGGTTGGTCACACAGCGCCGGGTGAATGGGTTCACGTCCTTGAGCCACACGTGCTGCAGGGCAAAAACAAACATACCGGTGCCCGTGGCCTTGGCCACCGCTTCCCGAAGCCCCCAGGCCACCATTCGGATCTCAGGAACAGCACCCGCCATCGCCTCCTCTTCAGGCCGAAAAACCCGCGACGCCACCCGCCCAAGTCGGGGCCGATCCTCGGCGTCCATGAGGTCAACCCCGGCGTAGGGCCGCGCGCCGCTGGTCAGGCAGGCGATGGCGGCCGCGTGTCTCCGGCCGTGCGAAATCGCCACCGAAAACCTTTGGGCGCCCGGGCCGACCAAACACGGCGCGCCGCGACCGTCTCGCAGCACCGAGAGTGCCTGTCCCCCTTGGGCCGCAAGCGCTGCCCGTGCCGCAATGCGCCCGCCCAACCATTCTCGCTTTCGAGATGGGGTCGCCAAAGCCAAATAGAGGGCCTGTTCGTCCGGGGCGAGCGTGGGGCGAGCGGCCTCTGCGTCGTCAAGCGCCACTTCGGCCAGGCTGACGCCGGAACCGATGGGACGCACCGAAACCCCCCGCACCGAAGAAGACACACCCTTTGGTGCCCCGGAAGGGAAGCTTGTCGCAAGGGTTTTCCGACAAATCGCCGCCTCCGCTCGGCCCCTTTTTGTCGTGGACATCGGGAGGGGCCCCGTCCATCTTGGTTGAAGCCCCCGAAACCCGGAGAACCCTTGAGCTCATCCCCTGCGCCCACCGACGGCAAAGTTCACTTCGTATCCCTTGGCTGCCCCAAAAACCGGGTCGACTCGGAGATCATGCTCGGACACCTTCAAGACCGCGCGTTGCAGTTCACCGAACGCGCCGAACAGGCCGACGTGATTGTCATCAACACCTGCGGTTTCATCGAGGACGCCAAGCAAGAATCGATAGACGTCATCTTGGAGATGGCGCGACACCGAACGGAGGGCCACGCGAAGAAGCTCATCGTGACCGGGTGCTTGGTCCAAAGGTATGGCCAAGAACTCCACGAAGAGATCCCGGAAATCGATGTTCTATTGGGCAACGGCGCCTATGAAGGCGTCGCGCAGCACGCCCAAAGCTTCGCCGAGGAGGGCGCCCACCAAAGAACCCTTGCGGTCACCGAGCCCCGGTTCATTCATCAAGCCACCTCTCCTAGACTCAATTCGTTTATGCCCCATTGTGCGTACGTCAAAGTGTCGGAGGGGTGTGACCAAAAGTGCAGCTTCTGCATCATCCCCCAACTTCGCGGCCGGCAGCGGAGTCGCCCGGTAGAGGACATCGTGCAGGAAGTGCAGGCGTTGGCCGACCGCGGGGTGGTCGAAGTCAACCTGGTGGCCCAAGACCTGACCGGATACGGCACGGATCTGCCCCCTAAAACCCGTCTGGCCGATCTATTGGTGGCGCTCGGTCAAGTCGAGCCCCTCCGCTGGATTCGTCTGCACTACGCCTATCCTCGGCCTTTCCCAAAGAGCCTCCTCGATGCCCTGAGCACCGAACCCAAGGTCGTCCCGTACATCGACATGCCGCTGCAGCACATTGCGGACCCCCTGCTCAAGACCATGGGGCGAGGGCGCCCTCGCCGTTTCATCGAAAAACTGCTCGGCCAGCTCCGAGCCAACATCCCCAACCTCACGCTGCGATCCTCGTTTATCGTGGGCTTCCCCGGCGAAACCGACGACCATTTTCGGGAGCTCTGCACATTCATCGAAAGCCAAGATTTCGAACACGTGGGCGTGTTCAAATTCTCCCGCGAAGAAAACACGGCGTCCCATGACCTCCCCGATCAGGTTCCCGAGGCCATCAAAGATGCTCGCTACCACGAGCTGATGGCCCTTCTGAGGGACCGCTCCCAACAGAAGATGAAAAGCTACCTGGGCCAAAAACTCGAGGTCCTGGTCGACGGCCCGCTCGAGCCGGGTGGTCCGCTCTCGGGCCGCCACCGGGGTCAAGCCCCGGAGGTCGACGGAAACACACTCATCTGGGAAAGCGACGCCCGGGTCGGCGACCTGGTCGAAGTCGAGATCACAGAAACCCTCGACTATGATTTGGGGGGAACGTACCTCCGCACCATCGCGCCCGCACCCCACAGGCCGAGCCACGCACGCCTCAACGCCCCGATCGTCAGCACCCCGTCCACGCCCCGCGGGTCGCTTCGGGTGCTCCAAAACCCGTGAAACGACGCAAAGTCGGCGACAAGGATTCGCCACTTTGTGTTACGTCTTGAGGCGCCATGGAACTCGCAGTCATCGGGACCGGATATGTCGGCCTCGTCGCCGGCACCTGCTTCGCGGAGATGGGCCACCACGTGGTTTGTATCGATACGGACCATCAGAAGATCGCCCAGCTGAACCAAGGCATCGTGCCCATTTACGAGCCGCGTCTGAAGGGATTGATCGACCGCAATAAAGACCGGGGCCGACTCCACTTTGTCGGTGAAATCGACGTGGGCATTCAGAGCGCCGAGGTGATTTTTATCGCGGTCGGCACCCCCCAAAAAAGCGACGGTTCCGCCGACCTCGGACAGGTGATGTCAGCGGCCCGGTCCATTGCCAGCGCGATTTCTCGGTCCCTTGTCGTAGCCATCAAATCCACCGTACCGGTGGGCACGGCGGACCGCGTTCAGGACCTCATCGGCCCGCGAGACTTTGCCGTCGATGTGGTGAGCAATCCTGAATTCATGAAGGAAGGCGCCGCCGTAGACGATTTTCTCAAACCGGTCCGCATCATCTTGGGAACCCAAAGCCCTTCCGCCCAAAAAATCATGAGCGATCTGTATGCGCCCTTTCAGCGTACCTCCAACAGAATCATTCTCATGGACACCCGCTCCGCCGAAATGAGCAAATATGTGTCCAACGCGATGCTGGCGACTCGGATCTCGTTCATGAACGAGATCGCCGGTCTGTGTGAGCGCACCGGCGCCGACGTCACCAAAGTGCGGGCGGGCGTCGGAAGCGACCCGCGTATCGGTCCGTCGTTTCTGTTTCCGGGCACCGGTTTCGGCGGGAGCTGTTTACCCAAGGATATTCGGGCTCTCCTGTACGCAGCCCGGACCCACGGGCAAGCACTCGAAGTGCTCGACGCGGTTGAACGGGTCAATTCCCAACAAAAAAGTGTGCTCGTCCGCAAGTTGGTCGCGACCTTGGGCGAGGATCTGACCGGGCATCGGATCGCAGTTTGGGGTCTCGCCTTTAAGCCCCAGACCGACGATATGCGAGAAGCCCCTTCGATCACGATCATTCAAGAGCTGCTGGCCCGTGGGGCTGAAGTGCACGCGGCAGACCCCGCGGCAAACCGAACCGCGGAAGTGCTCTTTCGTGACCAAATCACCATCCACGAAGATCCCTACGAGGCCTTGGCAGGAGCCACCGCCTTGGTGCTGGTGACGGAGTGGAACGAATTCCGTCACCCCGATTTTTCACGAATCCACCGCTCGCTTTTGAAGCCCTACGTTTTTGACGGCCGAAACCTCTTTGATCCGGTTGCCATGAATCGTATGGGGTTTCAATACTTTTGTATCGGGAGACCCAAACAAGATGGTTGATGTTTCACCCTTTAGAGCAATCCGTTACCGCTGCGACGAGCCTGGCGCCCTGTCGAAGCGCATCGCCCCACCCTACGATGTCATCTCGCCGGCGCTGCAAGACACGCTGTATGAACAGCACCCCAACAACATCGTCCGAATGGATCTGAACCGAGAAGAAGACGGCGATACCGAGACATCGCGCTACGAGCGGGCGGCACAGTTTCTGACCGATTGGAAAGATAGCGGAGTCCTCAGCCACGATCAAAACCCCGCCTTTTACTTTCTCTCTCAGAGATTTCATGGTCCGGATGGTGTCGAGCGCACCAGAACGGGGTTTTTTGGGTGTGCCCGCATCACGCCCTTCGGGGAGGGTCCTATTCTTCCCCACGAACGCACACTGAAGGGCCCCAAACTCGATCGGCTCCGCTTGTTTCGCGCAACCAAGACCAATCTGTCGCCGATTTTCGGCATGTACTGCGACCCCGACGAACGGGTCCAAAAAGTCCTGAACCAGGCAAAGAGCGAAAAGCCGCTGGCGGCCGCAGAGGCCAGCGGCGTGCAAAACGAGCTGTGGGCGGTCACGGACCCCACGCTGGTCCAAGAGATTCAAGACGCATTGCGGGCGCGAAAACTCTACATTGCCGACGGGCATCACCGATACGAAACGGGACTCGCTTACCGAAACGAACGCCGTGCGCTCAACGAAGCGCCAAGCAACGAGGGCGACGAACCGGGTTACGAGAACATTCTGGTGTTCATGGCCCGTGTCGAAGACCCGGGCATGGTGGTGTTCCCCACCCACCGGCTGGTCCACAGCCTGGCCGACTTCGATGAGGCCCGAATCCTCGATGCCCTCGGGGCCTACTTCACGTTAAGCGAGGCGCCTTCGGATGCCTCGCTCACCGAACGACTCAAAACCGCCGGGGCGAAGACCAACGCGTTTGCCCTGGCGAGCCGGAGTCGCACCCTGCTTTTAGAACGCAAACAAGAGGCCCATTTCGACGCCATTGAAACGCACGCCGACCACCCCGCGCTCAAAGATCTGGACGTCGCCATTCTGCACGGCGTCATTTTGGAGCACATCCTTGGAATCTCTAAAGAGGCCCAAGCAACGCAACAGAATCTTCGATACTCCAAAGACCTCATCGAAGCGCTCGAGGCCCCCCGTCAGGGCGGCGACGTGCAGCTGGCCTTCTTGATGAACCCCACCAAGATATCTGAGGTCATTGAGGTCAGCGAATCGGGGCAGGTCATGCCCCAAAAATCGACCTTCTTCTATCCCAAGATTCCAAGTGGTCTGGTGCTCTACCCCCTCGAGTGACGTCCTCCCCCAGCAAGGCCGGCGGCTTTAGGGTATTGGGGTCCGCGCAACGCAGGACACCCCCTAGAGGGCCGCATCTCACATCAACCTTTCCCCCCATAAACTGGCGTTTTCCCTCCCTATCCAAAGGATGCTCGACGACCGCAGACAGCGGGACTAGCGCACATCTCATAACCTAGCGTGAGAGACTCTGGGCGAGCGATTTTGCTGTCAGGTTACCGGAGGAGGAGGGCGCATGTCCTCTATATGCAACCGGGGACAGGCAGAGCCGATCCGGCAAGCTGACGGCAAAAGCGCCGTCCAGAGGTCGCGGGAGGTTATGAGATGTGCTCTAGTATCTCCAGTTTATGCGTGTGCTCCACGTAGTCGACATCTCGATTCCGACCCTCGCCGGCTACACATCCCGGACGCGGTACATCGTCACCACCCAAAAAGCCCTTTCGATTGAACCTTTTGTGCTGAGCTCCATACGGCAGCAAAACGACAAGGGGTGCTCGATGGAAGAAATCGGAGGGATCCGGCATCACCGAACCTTGCCCCCTCTTCCAGCGAGTCTGGCAAAAAAAGCTGAAGACACGCCGGTCGCCAAAGAGGCGATGGAGATCAATCATCTGAGGCAACGCATCGTTCAGGTCGCTCGCCGGGAGAAACCGGACATCATTCACGCCCACAGCTCCATTTTATGTGGCATTCCCGCTTACTTGGCATCGAGGCAACTCGGCATTCCCTGTGTCTATGAGATTCGTGCTTTTTGGGAGGACGCCGCGGTGGACTCCGCCAAGTGCCAGCCCGGTTCGCCCCGCTACGTGGCGACCCAGAAGGCCGAGACCGCGCTTGCGAAACAAGTCGATGCCCTGATCGGTATCTGTGGGGGAATCAAACACGAACTGACCCGCCGCGGCATCGACCCGAGTCGGGTCCACGTGGTCCCGAACGGAGTCGACACCGAGCGCTTCGTGCCGATTCCGCGAGACCGGGCCACGGAGGCCCGCTACGGCCTCGAAGGCAAGACGGTGGTCGGGTACATCGGAACCTTCGCCCGCTTCGAGGGCGTGCGCTTTTTGATTGAAGCGCTCATCCGACTCCACCAAAGCGGCAGAAAGGACATCAAAGGCCTCATCGTCGGAAGCGGTCCCACTTACGAAAGCTGCCGAGCCCGAGCCAAAGAGGCAGGGCTTGAGCAAGAGATTCTTCATCCTGGCCGAGTGCCCCACGACGAGATCACACCCATGTATTCGGTGGTGGACATCCTCGCCTATCCCCGTGACCGCCAACGAATCACGGAGCTCGTCACCCCACTCAAGCCCCTGGAAGCGATGGCCATGGAAAAAGCGGTGATCGGTTCAGACGTGGGCGGGCTCACCGAACTCATCGACGATGGCGTCACCGGCCTCATCCACCAAGCCGAAAACGTAGACGATCTGGCCGACAAGATCCGCCAGCTTGCCGACGATCCCCAAACCCGAACCAGGCTCGGTCAAAGCGGCCGTGCCCACGTCACCAAGAACCGACAGTGGCGCGCCATCATCGAAAACCACTTCAATGTGTACCGTGCCGCCCACCAGCGCTGGCAGAACAACCGAACCGTCTGGAAATGGATGGCGAAGCTCGGGTCATCGCTATCCCAAACCTAAGCGGTTTCTTTGTCTGCCCAGTTCGTTTGTCGCCGCGTCGACGGTAGACCCGCGTAGCTTCGGTCACCGAACATTCGGCCTTACGGGGCCCGGGCCGAAATGAATTCGGCCCACCCGTTCCCTCCGCTCACCCACACAGACGGGTTCGAATCAACCCGGGTGAGCTCCGGGATGGATCCTTGCCCAGTTCGTTTGTCGCCGCGTCGTCGGCCTTACGGGGCCCGGGCTTGTCAACGTGCCGCTTCTTGAAGAACAGCATGGAGCGCGGCGGCGCTCTCCTTCCACGTGGGCACGATGGCCCGTTGCCGAACCACTTCGGGATCGGTCGCTGGTTCTGAAAGCTCGGCCACAAGCGCTTGCCGAAGGGCCTCTGGGTCACGGGGCCGAATAAGCCGCCCCAACTCGGGCGCATGAACGGCTTCAGGAATCCCACCCACGTCGGTCGCCACCACCCGTCGCCCCGACGCATGCGCTTCCCGAACCACATTGGGCATGCCTTCACCGTGACTCGGCAGGCAAAGACAGGAGGCCGCGCCCATCCACCGGGGAACTTGTTCATGAGGTGCGGGGCCTGGCGCAACGATGTGCGCATGGGTTCTTGCGGCCTCGTCCACTCGAGACCGAAGCGGTCCGTCCCCCAAGAACACAAAGGTCGGTGGCTCGCGCGACCACTCTGTAGCCACAGTCAAAAACTCAGCCGCCCCCTTGTGTTCAGCCAAATGCCCTACATACAAAACAACCGGTTTTTCAACCGCGAGGCCGAGCTCCCTACGCATGGACTGCGCATCCCTCGGAAAAAACCGGGTGTGGTCAACACCGTTGTACACCACCGAAACCCGCGATGCCGAAACCCCGAAGCTGAGCGCCCGCTCGCGGAGCTTTTGGCTGACGGCCACCACGCGGGCGGCACGCTTGAGCAAATGGGCCAATTGAAAGCGGGGCAAAGGGTCACTCGGGACCCGGTTTAAATCGCTCCCGTGGCACTTGACGACCACCGGCAGCCCGAGCAGCCTCCCCGCAATCACACCCGCGCAACCCTCAGGATAGGCGTAAGAAGCCAAAAGAACGTCAAAGTCACGACGCGCGCTCTGTCGGCGAAGGGCCTCGATGGTCGTCACCACGCTCAAAAGGCCCGCGTTCAGCGACGGAAGCCCCGGAACCGCGGGCCACCGAGGATGAAAGACCGAAAGCTCGTCGATCACCTCATGCCGGACCACCGGTCGCCGATCTCCCCGAAAGAACCGCCCATCCAAGCGCCAGGGCATCACCGCAAAGACTTCAACATCAGCCAGGGCCTGAAGATGGGCAAACTGTTGACGGTTGAACGGCGCAAACGTGGGGCGAAGATGGCTCGGAAATAGGTTGGTCAAGATCAAGACCCTAAGACGCCGGCCCATGCTTCGTTTCCCTTCAGCGAGCGCGGCTCACGCGCCAACGCCGTGACCCACCACCACGAGAGGCGCCGCTTGGCAACTGACGCCTGCCCACGCACCTGGCGATCTATGCACCTACCTGAACCTACACCCCTTTTGCGGATACCCGTTCGAAAAGTCCGGCGTACGCCGAGCCTCGGACGGACAAACCCCAAAAACACCAGTGATCCTGCGGAGAACCCGGTTGGTCCGAGTCCTGCTTTGCTCAAGGCCCAAGACATTTGGTTACGGAGGAAATCTATGGCCCAAGACGAACTCGCTCTGCGCTTGGCGGAACTTGCCGCAGAACTCATCGACGAAACAATCAACCACACCCCAGGCACCCGCGAAGGCACGGTCATGACTGTGGGCCCCCCGCCGTACCGGCGACTTGACTGCGACGGCCGAGCCCTGGCCTACATTCGCACCCGACCCCGAAAACGCGCGGTCCGGGTCGATGTGTCGGGACTCTGGGTCGCACCGCAGGCAAACCACCTTTGTGTGCGTAATGCCGGGGGCGCGACAACCCTCTTGGTCCGTTCTACAGAAGATCTCGCAGATGCCGCGGGCTATCTCGCAGACACCGTGGCCAACACCCGCACCGCGCTGGCTGAAGAAAAGACCAAACGCCGCAATTCTTCATCCTAGCGGGTGGCGGGCAAAGATGGGTCGCCCTTTGCGCGCAAGGCGCTCAGGGGGCGGCAGCATCTTCTGGACAAACCGGCACCAATACAAAATGCACCTCGATTTGGTCGTCTACTCGGAAAGCCCCCATCGGGCCCCGTATCGGGGGTACGCCAAGTCGACTGAGCGATAAGCGAACGTCTCCAAGAACGCCCTGCTCTCCTTGCTCAAAAGGCACCACACACACCTGCGCGGCCCTCCCGATGCGGACCGAGAGGCGGGCGACCCCCTCGCCACCGGGCTCTGCCTCAACCGATACCGGTTGATCGCGGAAGACCTCCCGTACCATGCGGCGCTCGATCTCGCGGCGATCGCTTGGGGTCAAAACATGGGCCAGCACGTGCCCGTTCTTCCGAACACCCACCACCGAAAACGAAGCGGGCGAAAATTCAAGCGACAGTGACCACAGGTCGCCATCGACATCGAGATGACCCAAAAAACGGGCGTCAATTTCGAGGTCGTGGGCCAACCGGGCAAGCGGGCCAAGGGCCCGGGTGCGGACCCGGACCTGAGACCTTTCGGGGTCGAACACCACACCCGCCATGGACCCAGCATGGCCCGAAGGAGACCCGAAAACAACGAGGTCCAACGAAAGGGCTCACCCACCCCACGCAAACGGATTCCGATCCGTGCCGGTGAGCGCCGGGATCCCGACGATCGCTGGTGCAGACCCCGTGCCCTACGCCCCTCGTGCCAAGCCCACGCTGGTTCGGCCCCACGAGGCCAGGTTACCCCCCCCCGCGCCTTGCGCGAAGCGCAGCCACTGTTCTCGGAGAAAAAGCCTGTTCGGCGTCGATACAACTGCGGTACAAGGCCGGTAACGACGGGGCTTAGGGGATATGCGCGTGTGGCGGGTACCCACACAACCAAAGGAGACAACGATGGTGACACTCGGCGGCAACTCTCTCGGAACGAAGGTCAACGACCTTTTGGGGCAACTGGGGCTTCAAGGCGGGGCCTTCGGGGCTCAAATCGACGCGCTCGCGGGAAATCCGGTGGGCATGTTGCGAAACCTGAGCGACGCATTCCACGAAGCCGCCACCGGACGGGGCACCACGGGCCTTCAGCGGCTTCGCAACGAGCGAGCTTTTGGCGCTTTTGGGCTTTCGGCCCGGCCGCAGTTTGCCATGGCGCGCCTGCGTCCGTTCTTGGGGCGGACCTACCATCGTATGGATCTGGCCCCCGGAGTAGGCACCCGTGGGCTCGCCATGTTCCACCCGAAAAGAAGGGCGGCGATGAAGTTCGAGCGCCTTTTGTCGAAAAATCCGAGGATCAGAGCCGCCTTCGAAAAAGCCATCGGTGGCAAATTTATCCCCGACGGCCGAACCGATGGCAAACTCACCATCCGAAGACCGCTCCGAGGGCCCGTGCCCTTTCCGGGGCTGCCTCCTCATCTCAACAGCTTGGGGTCCCACATTCGCGGGATGCAGAACGCCATCGTCAAGCTGGCCCAAGATCTGAAGATTGCACAAAACGGCAGCGCCCCACGGGGCGGCCAAAGCAGTCCAGCGAGCTCAGCCACAAATGCAGCCTCCTTCGAGGACCTGCTGTTTGGCATCATGATGGACCAAATGAAAAAGCTGCAACGCGAAATAGAAGGCAAAGGCAAAGAACTCAAGGCCCTTCAAAACAAGGACAAGAAGCCGGGCAAGGGCAAGGGCGGCTTCCTCAAGGGGCTCGGCAAACTCGCCGGAGGTGCAGTCGGGGGCCCCTTGGGCACCATGGCCGGTCAGACCATCGGTGGCCTCCTCGGTGGTGCCGGGCAAAGCGGTGCCTCGTCGGGCGCGGGTTCCAAAAAGTCCGAGGAAGAGATCACCAAAGAGCTGGAGCAACTGACCAAGAAGTACGAGCGATTTTTGACTTCGGTCGACAACATCATGAGCCTTCTCCATAAAACGTCTATGAGCTCCATCCGCAAGATTGGTCAGTAGGGCCATCGCAGCGCACCCAAATGGTTCCGCGCACGTTTGTGGGGTGTGGGTAAGCTCTGAAATGAAGTGCTTCTCACCGCGCTTCGTTTCCGCTAGCCTCATCCCATGTCGATGCAAGATGAGCGCGCTCGCCTCGAAAGAGCGCTTCTCGCCCGACTGCGCGGCGCCTGCAAGCACTATGCCCTCCTCAAGCCCCGCGACCGCATCATGGTCGCAGTGAGCGGGGGAAAAGACAGTTATACGCTGCTTCAACTGCTCGCCAAGCTGGCGGAGCGTCTCCCATTTTCTGTAGAACTGATGGCCGTCCATTTGGACCAAGCCCAACCGGGGTACGACGGACGTCCCTTGCGGCGCTGGCTAAAGCACCAAGGCCTGCCCTTCGAAATCCTTCGCGAAGATACCTACTCGGTGGTCAAATCACACGTGCCAGACGGGCAGACCACCTGTGCCCTCTGTTCGCGGCTCCGTCGAGGTGTGCTTTACGGGGCGGCGGAACGCCTTGGGTGCAACAAAATTGCGCTCGGGCACCACCGCGAGGACGCCCTGGAGACCCTGCTGATGAACCTTTTTTACGCCGGAAGAATCCAGGCCATGCCCGCCACCTATACCACCGACGACGGCGCATTTGAGGTCATCCGCCCGATGATCGAGTGCGCTGAGCCTGACATTGCGCGATACGCCACACTCGAAGCCTTTCCGATTCTTCCCTGCAACCTCTGCGGCACCCAATCGGGACTCAAACGTGAACGGATGAAAGAGCTCCTCACCGACTTGGAGCGCGATCACCCTCATATCAAGAGCGTCATGCTCCAAGCCCTCAAAAACGTTCGGCCCACCCACCTTCTCGATCGATCGCTCCAAGCCGCATGGCAGGCGCGCCCGGGAGACATTCGGCCAAAGCCCCACAAGGCTCGCATCGTGCAGAGGCCTCGAGACCCAGTGCACACATCCTTGGGCAAGCTTCCGGTTCTTTCCACCTAAACCCAGATCACTTCGACCTTTTTTTGGGAATGGGGCTTGGCTTCGAGAGAACAATCAGGCCAAAAGCGCGGCGTGCGGATCGCAAGCTGGAATGTGAATTCGCTTCGGGTGCGAGAAGATCAGGTCCTCGATTGGCTCGAGGCCCATGAACCGGACGTCCTTTGCCTTCAAGAAACGAAGGTGACCGACCAAGCTTTTCCGGAGGACGCTTTTTTCGACCTCGACTACGAGGTCAGCTATTGGGGGCAGAGCACATACAATGGCGTCGCCATCGTCAGTCGAGAAGTCCCGAGCGATGTGATTCGTGGCTTCCCAGGGGGCGCTACGGACGCCGAGCCCAGACTGATGGCAGCAACCATCCAAGGGGTACGGATCATCAACGTCTACGTCCCCAACGGTGCGGCGATGGATTCAAGCAAATTTGCCTTTAAGCTCGAGTGGCTGAAACAACTTCGAGTCTTTCTTGACGACGGCCCACCGAGCGATACGCCCTTGGCCCTGATGGGTGACTTCAACATTGCGCCCCTCGACCTCGACGTATGGGCACCAGACGAAATGGCCGGTGGCCTGTTTGTCAGCAAACCGGAGCGTGCTGCATTCTTCGAACTTCTGGAATGGGGGCTATCGGACGCGTTCCGGCACTTCCAGCCCTCCCAAAAAGCGTACACCTGGTGGGACTACCGCAAAGGCGGTTTCGAGAGAAATCGGGGCATGCGCATCGACCACATGCTGATCACCAAACCGCTTCTGGAGCGGGCCGAAAAGGTATGGATCGACCGCCAGGTCAGATCCTTAGATACCCCGAGCGATCACGTGCCCGTTGTGCTTGATTGTCATTCGGAGCCAGTCTCTTTGAGGACCTGAATCAAAGCCTTTGCATCGATCACGGCGACTTCGAAAGACTCTGCAAGCGTGATTTCTTCTTCGGCAGCCTCTCCCACAACCAAAAAGTCGGTCGCGAAATCCAACCGTTTCACCCACCGGGCCCCCCGCCGCTGGAGCGCGGTGATCAAAGGGGCTAAATCCGGCGCCGGCAGGCCCACAATCGCAACCGACATGCCCAAGAAAGGGAGAGGAAACGCATGTCTGGCGTCTACGAGCTCTAAACCCGAGGCTTGGACTTGTTGTAGAAACCCACAGCCGCCCTGGCCAAGCCATTGAACAAACGACCGCCGAGCCTCGGGGCGAATATGCGCTGCCGATCCCGTCGTTTGATCAAAACGCATCAGGCCTTCCAAGTCGACCGCCCCATGGGTGATGGACCGCGCTTCGAACTCGCCCACATGGGGTACACCAAGAAGATCGACGAAGCGCCAAAGCGACATCGAAGTTAAGGAACGAAGGGCCTCCTCCAAGGGGGGCCAAGGCCGACCCAAGCGGCCCTTGATTTGGTCCTTCGTCCAGGTCAAAAGCTCAGCCACTTCACCTTTCAGTCCTCCGAGAAGGGCCTCCGTAAGAGTCTCGTCGAAGCAGCCTTCCTCAGATTCGAGGCCCAGCCCCCGAGGCCCAAGCACATAACGAAGATGGGCCAGCCGGCGCGCACGACACCGGGTATTCGGGCAACATCGAAGCGAGCCCTGCAAAACCTCCACAAGTGCGCTTTGGCAGGCACCGCAGGCGGGCGTGAGCACGGCCTCCGCACCAAGGGCCGGCTCTTTCGTTTCTGCGGCACGCTCCACGACCGGAAAAAACCCCGCCAGGTGCACCCGCACCGCCTCACCTTCCCATTGCCGGATGAGAGGAGCCCCGACCGGCGCCAGCGGAAATTCGCGCTCGATAGGCTCTCCTCGTTCGACGTGCACACGTCCGACATGCGAAATCACGCCGCCGCGGCCCGTGCGTTCTTGGACTTGTAAGAGGGCCCCCAAACGCCCTTGCGGCGGTAGGATCAAACGGACGGCTTCGGGGGCTCCGGAACCCTGGAAAAGCTCGAGTGGGTTCGCTTCCAAAAGAACGCCCGCAAGGCCGAAGGCAAACGGTTCTTGCAGCTGATGTACGCCGGCGAGAAACTCTACAACCTCTGCAATTCCGCGACAGCGAAAACAAATGGGCGAAATCGAAAAGCCCCAGCTCTTGAGGGCGCCGTACAAGTGCCAACGGCTCTCAAAACCGGAAATGGCGCGATCGCAGCCAAGCGCAAACGCCTTGAGCGGCACTTCACACGATGCCTGGGGGTCAAGGCGGCGAAACAGCCCCGAAACGGCGGCCTCAGGAAACAAAAACGGGGGCTCCCCGGCGTCCGTACGCCGTCGGTCAAGCGTAGCAAGATCTTGGTCTTTGATACCGATCACCGCCCGGATATGGAGCTCCGAAGGAAAGGGCGGAATGGGGCTCAGCGTTCTCGGACCCATTTCCTGGGCGACCGCCTGGCCTACATCAGGCGGCGTCACCGTACCGGGCGATCTGAGCCTCAACGGAATCGAACCCAAGGTGCGGGCGTTGTCGGTGACGTCTTCGCCCCAAACGCCATCCCCCCGAAGGACGGCCCGGGCCAACACCCCGTCGCGATAAGTCAAGACCACCTCCAGCCCTCGGAGCATGGCCTGGGCCACGTACAGCACCCGGCGGCCGCGAAGAATGGCAAGCCCCTCGTGGTAGTCAACCAAGCCCGCGACGCCCCGGATGGGTTCAGGCTGGGGCCACGGAGTGGCGTGGGTCATGTGGTCAAAGGCCGCCCGGGGAGCCACCGGCGCCCTGCGGGTGACGGAGTCGGGGGCCTGCGGCACACCCTGAGCTTCAAGCGCCGCCAGCTCGGCCCGATATTTCAGGAACCTTCTGCGAGAAACCCCAGGCACTTCAAGTACATACAGGAGATGCTCCTGTTCCAAAAGATGCCCTCGCAGCCGCCTTGCCCGATCCTCTGCCTTTTCCACTCGCACAAAGTCCCTTGACTTCAGGCCCCTCGTATCCATACGTTCAGAGCATGGGTGGCGCTTCTTGGGGGCCACCTCGTTCTCCAGAAACCAGCAACGTAAGAGATTGGCGGGGGCCACTCTTCAAGTTTCAACTCTGAAACAAGATAGGACCAAGCGCGCGATGGTGCAAACGACGGAAGCATCCGCCGCACCAAAAAAAGCCAAGGAAACAGAAAATATGTCAGGTGAGAGCACCGAGGCTCCACGGCGAGCCAGCAAGAAACGGCGTAGCAGCAGCACCAGCACCACCAATGGTGGGAAAAAAGCCCAGGCCCTATCCACGAACGGCCAGGGGGGATCGGCGAAGGACGAGGCCAAAACCTCGGGGGCGTCCAAGGACTCCCGCTCCGGTGAAGCCCCCCGATCCAAAGCCACCAAGGCATCGGTGACGCCCACAACCGAGCGCATGAACCTGAAGGAGCTCAAGGAAAAGCGTATTTCCGAGCTGACCCGCATGGCCAGGGACATGGGCGTGGAGGGCGCTGCCGGGATGCGCAAGCAAGAGCTGACTTTTGCGCTCCTGCAGGCACACGTGGCGCGTTCCGGAACCATCTACTCCGAGGGCGTACTCGAGTGTCTCTCAGACGGCTTCGGCTTTCTGCGTTCTCCCGACTACAGCTACCTTCCGGGCCCTGACGACATCTACGTGTCGCCATCGCAGCTCAGGCGATTCAACCTACGAACCGGCGATACCATCAGCGGACAAATTCGCCCGCCGAAAGAGAGTGAACGCTACTTTGCCATGCTCAAGGTAGAGAGCGTAAACTTCGAGTCGCCTGATGTTGCCCGAGACAAGATCTTATTCGACAACCTGACACCACTGTATCCGCAATCGCGGCTCAACATGGAGTACCGGTCGGAGAACTTCTCCACCCGTATCATCGATCTGTTGACGCCGATCGGTAAAGGGCAACGCGCCCTGGTGGTGTCCCCCCCACGCGCAGGCAAAACCGTTCTGTTGCAGGACATCGCCCACGCGATTTCGTCGAATCATCCCGAAGTCTGGCTCATGGTCCTTCTCATCGACGAGCGTCCTGAAGAAGTCACGGATATGAAACGAAGCGTCGACGGAGAAGTGATCTCCTCGACCTTCGACGAGCCCGCATCAAGGCACGTTCAGGTCGCAGAGATGGTCATCGAGAAGGCCAAACGACTGGTCGAGCATGGACGTGACGTGGTCATCTTACTGGACTCCATCACCCGGCTTGCGCGTGCATACAATACGGTGATCCCGCCCTCTGGTAAGATTCTGTCTGGCGGTGTCGATGCCAACGCGCTTCACAAACCGAAACGATTTTTTGGGGCGGCTCGAAACGTGGAAGAGGGTGGCTCGTTGACCATCATTTCTTCAGCACTGGTCGACACCGGAAGCCGCATGGACGAAGTGATTTTCGAAGAGTTCAAGGGGACCGGCAATTCAGAAATCCATCTCGATCGAAAACTGATGGAAAAACGGATCTTCCCCTGCCTCGACATCAACAAGTCGGCAACCCGTAAAGAGGAGCTTCTCCAGCCCCCCGATATTTTGAATCGCGTATGGATCTTGCGGCAGCTTTTGCATCCGCTGAACGTGATCGATTCCATGGAGTTCATGCTCTCGAAACTCCGTCCCACCAAGGTCAACCAAGAGTTCCTAGACTCAATGAACTCTTAAACAAACAGAAGCGGGCGGGTTCGCGAAGCCGTATGCGAAGCAACGCCGCCCGCCCCCGACTCGCGAGAGCCGAAGGCGGTGCGGGAAACTGGTGCGACAATCGCCAGCGAGAATGGCCAATATCACGCTGGCCCGGTAGTGACGTCCTCCCCCGGCAAAGCCGGGGGCTTCAGGAGCCTGGGGCCGCTCAAAGCGGCTATCCGAATGAACGAACAGCAGTGCTCGCAAAACGCGCAATGCCTCGGTTCGATTTCGACCACGGCCACGACCACGACCACGACCACGACCACGACCACGTCTACGTCTACGTCTACGTCTACGTGGTCGTAAACGTGGTCGTGGTCGTGGTCGAAAGCGTTTCCCCAGATTGATGTATCCGAGAGGACCGAACGACTCCCGGAAATGTCAAACTTTGGGAGCCTCCCCGGCAGAGCCGGGGAGGCTCCAACTGCTCACTAGACGAGTTTCGCCGGCCGGCGCCATCACACAAACGGTAGGGGGACCACCCGGCCAGACAGCCCTTGGCCATGGTCAATCCACAGCAGCGTTCCGGGGGCGTCGTCGGCCTTTCGGACGTAGCCGAGGGCAATGTTGGTCTTCAGGGTGGGGGACCACACGACCGAGCACAACTCGCCGGTCTCCTTTTTGGGATCGGCCCGGTAGAGCACCGCACCCGGAGGGGGGCACTCAACACCATCGATGGCAACGCCGACGAGAATATGTTTGATGCCGCCAAGATTCGTCGCCCGAGCGATCACCTCTTGACCCAGGAAGCATCCTTTCTCGAGATTGATGGCTTCTTCCAGTCGGGCCTCCATGGGGATCGTGTCCTCATCAATGTCCGAACCGTCCCACGGGAAGCCCGCCTCGACGCGCAATACGTTGAGGGCCTCGGGCGTGACCTCTTGGGCCCCACTGTGAGTGAGCGCTCGAAGAACGCGGCCGGCATCCGCCGAAGAAGGCACATGGATTTCGAAGCCGGGCACCCCAAAACGGGGTTCGGCGATCACCCGTGCCTGGGCGGTCTCAGCAAAGCCGTGGCCTGCAGGCGGCGCACCGGCCCATAGGCCAGAGGCCTCTAAGACCCCTGCCGCGTGTGGACCATAAAGTCCTAGGACTGCGCGTTCCTCGGAACAGTCTTGGATGTCCACCTCGTCCATGACAATCAGCGACAGGAGGGCCTCTGTGACCTTCGGTGCGGCCACCGCCAAAAGGTCCAAGAACAGGGCTTCTTCGGTGCATCGTACCCGCAGCACCCCCTGGACCCGCCCGCGATGGGTACACTTGACTGCAAGCATCCCCTCGCCGGGCGCCAGCCGGGCGACATCGTTCGTCAGCATCCCGTTCAAAAAACGGACGCGATCCGTCCCCGTCACGCGGAGGGTACGCACGTCCGAACGCCGCAAAACCCCCGCACGACGACGGATGGCCGACACGTCCAACGCGATGGGATCTTCTTCAGAGGCGCTCGCACCCACCATTCGGTTTACCAATTGCTCGCAATCTGAGCTTCGGGCAGGCCGGCCTCGACCAGCGCTTCTCGGGTCTCTTCCATCATCGGCTTCATGCCGCACAAAAAAGCGACCGCGTTTTCGACCGCAGGTTGATGTTCACGAAAACGAGCCTGAACCCAAGGCGTGGAGACACAGCGGTGGATATCAATGCCATCCGCAGCCCATGCCGGGAACTGTTCCTTATAAGGGAAATCCTGTTCCGTATGGGCACCCACGTACAACGTGACCCGCCCATAGTCCGACCGCGCCCTCCGGATCGTTTCCACCAGCGGTCGGATGGGCGCCAACGCCGAACCGACCGCAAACAGAAGAACATCCCGGCCTCGGGCGCGATCGACGGGAAATCCGTTTCCCGTGGGCCCCTCGATGACCACCGATTGGCCCTCAAGAAGGCCCAATCGGGCAAACGCGGCATCCCCGACCAAGAGCTCAAATGCTCTGGCTTCCCCCGGGGCGGAAGCCAGAGCCAAGTACACTTGGCCCTCCCCTTGGGGTGGTCGAACGACAATCACCTGACCAGGGCGCTGATAGCGCGCCGCGCACGCGGCGGGCACTTCAAGAACCACGCCCCTCAGTTTTGGGGTCTCCTGCCATATGCGCCGAACGGTCGCCTCGGTTTGCTGGGCCGCCACCGGTCCATCCTAGTACGCCCCTCTGAAAATCGCGAGAAAGCAATGGCTGGCCCTTCGGCACCGAGCCCTTGGCACATGGGGCACAGAACAGAGCCTCATGACACGGCCCTGGTCGGACGAAGCAACCCAGGGCATTCCAGCGGTTGAAAAAAACGGGAAGCGGCTACCCAAATGGGCTCAGATGACCATATCGTTCGCCCACCAGGGTCACCATGAACATCACGCGTGTACTCGTGGTGGCGAAACGATCGTCCTACGCCAAACTGAGCCGGAAAAAAGACCGGAGCACGGCACGCGTACGACGCCTTCTCAAAGATGAAGATGCCGCCGTTGAGCGGATCCGCCAGTCCCATGACGCCCATGTAGCCTCCCTCAAACAAGTCCGAACCGCCCTCAGTGAACGAGGCATCGACTTCGTCATCCGCCACGCACCTCCACGAAGCATCATTGAAGGTTTTGATCTGGTGCTTCCCGTGGGGGGCGACGGCATTCTTTTGGCGGTTTCCCACGCCGTACGCAACCACACCCCTATTTTGGGTGTGAACTCGGCGCCCGGTTTCTCGGTGGGCTCCCTGTCTGGCTGTCTTGCCGAAAACCTGGGCGAAACACTAGAGGCCATCGAGGAGGGCCGCATTCAGCCGGTCGAAGTTCAAAGACTTCGGGTGAAGGTGGGCAAAAAAACCCTCCCCGAGCCCGTCCTGAACGACGTTCTGTTTTGCGCCGACAACCCGGCGGTTATGGCCCGGTATCTTTTGATGTGGCCAGAGGGGCGGGAACTCCAACGAAGCTCTGGGGTATGGGTGGCGACGGCTGCAGGGTCGACTGCGGCTTTGGCTTCTTCGGGCGGCCCGGCTTTGCCGCTGGTCTCAAAACAATTCGCCCTACGCGTACGTGAACCCTACGCGCCGCCGGGCGAAAGTGTCCGGCTGGCATGTGCTGTACTCGACCAACACCACCGCCTGAGCATCCAATCGCGGATGTTTCACGCGAGCATTTTCCTCGACGGATCCCATCAGCGCTATTCCGTACCCTTTGGAGAAACGGTGAGCTTTTCGCTTCATGCTCGGCCCCTCTCCCTCTTTCGCGGTCCGAAAAGGGGCAAGCGCCGCGCCCCCACGCGCCCATGAATCTTTACACGGCCATCAACCTGGGCTTGACGCACTACCACGAGGGGCGGTTCTTCGACGCCCACGAGGTTTGGGAGGATGTTTGGATCGACGAAGTCGGCCGCAACAAAGAGACCCTTCAGGCTCTCATCCAGATCGCGGCCGCCATGTACAAATTTGAGATCGGAACCGTACGCGGCACCTCAAAACTGCTCGCCAAAGCGCTTCAGAAACTACAAGACATCTCGAACGGTGCCTCCGCGTGGCTCGGATTCGACCTCGTGGGCCTGCGATGCCATGTCAAAAGTGCGCTTGCCCAAAGCGACGCCTGTGCTCGAGGTACATCCACCCCCGTAGAGCCGCCCCCCCTCCCCGAACGCGTGGGGCCGGACGGAATTGTGTACGCCCACGGGTTTGCGTCGTCCCCGGCCTCGAAAAAAGCCCAGTTCTTGGTCGACGCAATGAAACCCACCGGCATCAGCATGAAGGTTCCGGACATGAACGAGGCGGACTTCACTGCCTTGACCCTCAGCCGCGCATTGAGCCTACTCAAACGTCAGCTTCGGGACCGAACGATTATGGTGGGCTCAAGTCTGGGCGGTTATCTCGCGGCCCTCTTGGCGGCAAGAGACGACCGCATCAAGGCGCTGGTTCTGATGGCTCCGGCTTTGGGGTTCTCGACGCGGCTTAGAACGATTCTTGGCCCCAAGAACATCGAAGCCTGGCGACAGCGTGGGTACCTTGAGGTCGATCACTACGCCTACGGAGAAAAGAGACCCATCGCCTACACGTTCTTTGAAGATGGTTTACGCTACCCCGAGTTTCCGCGCGTGCAGGTGCCCACATATATTCTTCAAGGGATCCACGATGCCGTCGTGCCCAAAGAAACCGCGCGCGCGCTCAAAGAGCGCGCACCTGATTGCGTCACCCTTGAAGAAGTAGACGATGACCATACGCTCGCCCGCCACAAGGACCGCGTACTCAAAGCGCTGAAAGGCCACATCCACCAACTGGCGTTCAAAAAAGATTCATGATGCCTCGACGCGTGACCTACGGAGTGGACCACATGAGTTGCGCGTGCGCAGCCGAGGAATGAACAAAGCGGTCGTATTGCGGGCACAGCCGGCCTGAGCGGAAGGGGGGCTACCGCTTAGACCAGCTGTGCGCCACAAGTCAGGGGAACAGTGGTCTATTGACCAATCTTTCGAATCGAATTCATTGAAGTCTTGTGAAGCGTGCTCATGATGTTGTCGATCGACGTCAAAAAGCGCTCGTACTTTTTGGTCAGCTGCTCGAGCTCTTTGGTCACTTGCTCTTCGCTTTTGCCGCCCTTTTTAGACTTGCCGCCGCCCTTGCCAACCTTTTTGCCTTTGCCGCCGCCGCCTTTGCCACTCTTCTTCTTTTTCGCTTTCTTGTTCTGGAGTTTTTCGAGTTCGGCGCCTTTGTCTTTAATCGCTTTTTGCAGTTTCAACATCTGCTTGATCATGACATTGAAGAGCATATCTTCAAACGAAGTGGCCGGGCCGGTCGAGCTCGAGCTCCCGCCGGCACTCCCATTTTGAGCGGTCTCGAGGTCCTTGGCCAAAGAACGAATGGCATTCTGTACCCCGTGAATGTGAGACGCGACACTCGAAAGGTGCGGAGGAAGTCCAGGATAGGGAACCAGCGCCACCGCATTGCGGCGGACGGTGATCTTGCCGTCATTTCGGCCATCACGAATGAACTTACCCCCTACCGCGGCCTCAAAAGACTTGCGGACCAGTGGGTTCTTGCGGAGCAAGCGCTCAAACTTGGCTGCCGCTCGACGGCGGGGATGAAGGTAACGCCCCCAACGCGCCGTAGAAGCCCCCGCACCCAGATCCATGCGCTGGTAGTAGCGCTTGGAGACCAAAACACGATTCCGAGAAAGCGCAGCCAACGGCGTCGGAACCAGTCCAAAAGAGCCAAGTTTTCGTTCATTGAGGAGTCGTCCTAACCCCGTAGTCGCCTTCCCCGTGGCCGCCTCCGAAAAGGCGTCGCTCAGGTTCCGGAGCACCCCGAGCGGGTTTCCGGCAAGACTGTCAATCTGTGCGCCGATCAAGCCCCCCGGAGCACCAAGTTGCCCCAGAAGGTCGTTAAATTGGGTTCCTATCGTTTTTGCTGCCAATGCTTGAAACATATCTCTTCTCCTTTGAGTGTCTCGTCATGTGTCCCAAAATGGGCACGCCTCCACTACGCTGCAACTTTGGGGCCACCCCACGAAACCCAGATTGCAGCACAAAACGCCCGCTCTTGCTGTGCACATCGCCCTGTTGCAGTGCACTTCGAGCGACCCTCCTGTGCAGGTTATTCCGCCGCTGACACCCGCCCCACAACCAGACTTGCAGAACCTCCCGGACCACCTGGGGACCTGGACTTGGACCTGGACCTGGACCTGGACTTGGACCTGGACTTGGGCCACTTGGGGCCCTGGACCACCTGGAGCCCTGGACCACCTGGAGCCCTGGACCACCTGGAGCCCTGGACCACCTGGAGCCCTGGACCACCTGGAGCCCTGGACCACCTGGGCCCCTGGACTTGGACCTGGACCTGGACCTGGACTTGGACCTGGACCTGGGCCTGGACCACCTGGGCCCCTGGACTTGGACCTGGACCTGGACCTGGACCTGGACCTGGACCTGGACCTGGACCTGGGCCTGGACCACCTTGGGCCCTGGACTTGGGCCTGGACCTGGACCTGAAACTGGGGGGTTCCAAGGAGATTCAAGCCCTCCGAGCAAGACCCCAACATGCGGTCTCCCCCAAACTGGCATTATTGGTTTTATGGCGGCTCGAGCTCCCCGCAGCAGGCCGATAGGTCCAGGTCCAAGTCCAGGTCCAGGTCCAAGTCCAGGTCCAGAGCCCCAGGTCGTCCAAGGGGGGGGAGCAAGAAGAAGAAGAAGAAGAAGAAGAAGAAGAAGAAGAAGAAGCGGGGGGGGAAGAAGAAGAAGAAGAAGAAGAAGAAGCGGGGGGGGAAGAAGAAGAAGAAGAAGAAGAAGAAGAAGCGGGGGGGGAAGAAGAAGCGGGGGGGAAGAAGAAGCGGGGGGGAAGAAGAGAGTGTTGAAGCTGGCCCCCTCCGCTTTTGGTGGGGCTGGCCCAGAGTGAGCATGCGCTCACCCGAGGACCAGCTTCACACCCGTTGCACGCTCGTGTGGTGCTTATTGGGTCACGAACTCGATGTCGTCGATGCCGACCGAGCCAGTGCCTGCATCCTGCACCACAACGCTGAACGCACTCACGTTGCTGCGGTCATAGGCGCAGCCGAGGTCCCCAGTCTGTGACGGGAAGTCGTCCACCGAATCGAAGTTGAGCGTAACGGACTGCCAGGTGGCAGGCGCCGTAATCGTTCGGCTTCGAAGCGCGGGGCAGTCGACCGGCTGGTTGTTGTTGTCCAAGGCGATGGTTCGGATCTCAACCACGAAATCATTCTGCCCATTGCCAAAGCGACGCGAAGACAAGCTCACGCCACTGAAGCGAGACAGATCCATCGCTTCGGGAGTGGCCCGCAGCGGAAGCCCAAAGGCCGCAAAGGGGTCACAGGTATTGCTGTTGTCCGCCGCAACCGTGTAGTCGAAACGTGCGTACCGGCTGGCATTGGGGTCAGAGGCGTGCGTAAGGGTCACGGCCGCTGGTCCATTGCCACAGGTGTCACCCGAGGCCTCATTCAGAATGGCGTCGTCGGTGTGTCCACCGGCGCCGGCACCATTGCTGCGAAGGTCGCGCTCGAAGTCGGCGAGGACGGGGAAGATACCGTTGTTCACCGCACCCGTTTGAATCACGAAGTTGCCTTCGGAAGCGATGCCTTGCTCATTGCCGTCAAGGACGCGAACCACCAAGCGGCAAAGACCGAGGGGCGGCTCAGGACCGGTGAGGGTGAAGCTGATGGCGTCTTCATCGGCATCGGAGAAGGTACCCTCGCAATCGGGGTTACCGTCGTCGTTGTCGCCAATCGCCCACTCAAAGGTCAAGGCATCGTCTTCAAGATTCTCGATGTCGGGAACCGCCAAGCGAACCGTTTCGCCAATGTCGGCGTGCGACGGAGTCGCGGTCACGTCCCGAACGATGGGGAGGGTGTTGAAGGTCAACACGAAATCCGCACCACCGGTGGCCTCACCCACGGTCATCTCGATGGAGATTTGGGTCGCCGCGCCTTTGTTGTCGGTCACGGTCACGGTCAGCTGATAAGCCTGCTGCTGCGTCGCACTCCACGTGATTCGGCTTCCGTTGGCCGTATCGTCCTGAGACCCGATCGTACCGCCGCCGTCGGTCCAAGCGAAGGTCAAGGTGTCGTCCGCATTGCGATCGCGCGCTTGAACCACGATGGTAGCCTCTTCGTCAGGCTGAACCACTGCGCTCGAACGCACCACGGCGTCGATGATCGGAGCCACATTGAAAAACGGTGGTGGCGGATTCACCTCTTGCAGAATAATTGCAATCTCTTGCGTGCCCTGACCAACGGATACGCCGCTGGCCACGCCACGGAAGATTTCCGCACCGTCGGCATCGAGGGCAGTTGCGGTGAACTCTCGGTCGTCCCCCGCCGGAATCTCGAGCAGAGACCCTCTCCACTGGCCGTCCGTCAAAACCAAGTCCGTGGTGAAACTTGGGTCGTCGGGATCGATGCCGGGGCCGGTGACCGCAACAGAGATGCTATCGATGTCCTCTGCCGTGACCGCATCGGCCGATACGACGAGCTCCGCGTCGCCTGATGGGACCGATGTCCTGCATGCAAACGCAGCGACCACGAATCCAAATGCGACACATTTTTGAAACAATGAATGGTGCATAACCATGATTCCTTCCTGAAGGGAGATTCCTTCCAGCACACCCAGGCTCCTATTTACGGCTGGGTGCTATCCTTAGGGGTTTTGAAAAACAAACTGCTGCAGACGCTGAGAGGGTGTCAACGAATGAGTCCACGCTTGTTGCGCTTTTCATTTCTTTGCCACACCTTCCTGCGCCATGCTTCTTGCCATTGATAGTGGAATTCGAACAAAACGCTGGGATGGCTCAAGGAGACGTTGCTTCAACAACCCCGTCCCAAAAAGTTGCCCCCACCTGGCCCATCTGCGAAGCTGCGCACGTCTGTCCGTTTGCGACGACAAGATGTGCGCTCCATCACACATGGGCCAATCTATACTGCTATCATAACACACATACGACCACCTCGGTCACGATTGTTGAGGGGGTACAAAACTCTGACACAATAGGGCACGCCCCCCCCGATGTATGTCCGGAAAAACGCTAGAACTCAGGACGGGGCCGTCGCGCGAGGCTAAACATAAGCTGCGTTTCCCGGCCGTATGGAAACCCGAGAAGAACATCAAAAGAGTCTGCAATCTTTAGAGATTGCGGTCAGCGACTTTCTTCGTACGCCCCCACGTCCGGCGGGTTGGTGCGCGACCGCCCCAGAACATCGGTGTCATCGCCGACATAATCTGGGTCGCCTCGTTCCCATGCCGGAGAACCCGCGCTCAGGCGAAAATCGAAGTCTGAAGGGTTGACAAACAAGGGGCGCGTGCCACCGCACAGCGCGCGAGCGGGCGGCCGGCCTGGCAGCGAGCCCACGCAGTTGGTTCCCCCATCGGCCCGGGTCCGAATCCGCACTTCTGCACTGTGCAAGCTGTCTAGACCATAGAACTGGTTGTTCTCGAACCGCGGATTCGTGGCATCCGTCGCCGTAGCGCCGTACACCGTGTAGTCCGCCACATCTCGGGTGGACTGAAAATCAACCAGGTTGTTCGCCGCAAGAAAACCGCTCACAGAACTCAACTCGAAACCGGTCGCCGCAACTTCCCCCTCTTTTGGCAAAGTGTCGTCAAGATGATAAAAAGTGTTGTTAACCGCCACGGCGTTGTGTCCTTCGACACGGGCCAAGGCACGAAACCGGCCAGCCACCACGCTCGCGCTCAGCCTGGTTTCGTGCCCAAGAACAAAACCACGGTTTCCACCCGCTATCATGTCTTCCCTCACCCTACACCCGTGAATCACGCCTCTTCGCGCCGCAACCGAAGTATTACGATCCCCCTTAATCCCTAGGTGAAAACTGACCGCCCAGCGACAGCGAAAACAACCGAAGTCGAGACCCTCGATGCGAACATCGTCAGCTTGAACAACCCAAAAAATGCCGTTCGGCCCGTTCCTAGGAAGAAGACTATCATGGAGCGCAACCGTTCCCGCGGGCTCCCCTGGCGCTCTTCGGATCACAAGCTTTCGATCGATCATGCTGTTGGATGCCGCATATCTTGCCACGCCCATATTGTCGCTATACAGATTGATCGTCGCACCAGCAGGAGCTGCTTCCAGGGCTCGACCGATAGCCCGAACTCCGTCTGGCGTTTCGACAAAATCGCAACGCCCTTGGCTCGAAGCTGGACAACCTCTTTCTGAAACGCCAATCCGAATGACGGAGGACAGGCCAACCGGCGCTTCGCCATTCGTTTCTACCGCCCCGACTTCGGAGGCCCCGCCGATGACGCGTGGGTTCCCATATAGGTCAAGCGTACCCGCGGCCAGATCCGGTGCCACGCGGTTCAGGCCCAAGCTCCCCTGAGCAAGCCGTGGATCCCTCATATGAACGATCTTGGGATCGGTGAGCTGCTCAACGGGAGCGATGAGTTGCCCGGTGGCAACCACGTTTCGACCACCGATCAGGTTGCCGGAAACCTCCAGTCCCTGAGATTGTTCCCCGCGGACGGCCACCCCAGTCCCGCCATCGTCCAGGTTGATAAGCACGTTGTTCCTCACCTTGACTCCACGGGAAAGGCCCGCGTGCACGGGCGCTCGTTCGCCGGTCATCACCAGCGTATTATGAAGCACGCGCGTGTTTGAGAGGGGACGTCCCGCGGTCCCTGACACATCAATGGCCCGATACCACAAGCCGTAGATGAAGTTGTTCCGCACTACAGTGTCATCACCGACGAACAACGCATCACACAAATCCCGACCATCCTTGCCCGGTTCGACAAGACCCGCGAGCGTCATACGCTCAATGAGGTGCCCCCCCGACCAATCGCTGTCCCTTTCGTTGCTGCTGCCTTTGTCGGCGGTCACGCCCCCGCACATCCGACTGTGGTCGTCCCCATTGATCCGAAAAGCGCGCAGGGTCACTCCATCGGCAACCAACCGAAAAGCGGGAAGCGGGCCAACATGAGGCCCTCCCACCACAATGCTGTTGGGATCCTCGCCCGGGGCCCCTTCAATCACCAAACTTCGGTCCACACGTACCGTTCCGCGATAGACCTCACCCTCGGGGAGCGGGTAGAGCCAAATCGTGTCCCCGGCATCCGACGCGTCGACCGCCGCTTGGATGGCATTGGAGTCTGGCCTCCATACGATGTTGCACCCCCCTTGGGTGGCGACTGGACATGCGTTTTCACCGGGCCCCACCCTTCGGAGGCCTTCGGAAAGCTGGATGGTCGCCCTGGCGGGCGGGACACCCGGGTTCGTAAAGCCATCGGCGTTTCTTACCCACAGATAGAGGGTCTTTTGCCCGTTGTTTCGACTGAGCCGCACCGCTGACGGGGGGCTGGTCCTCCAGCCGGGATCGTCTTGAGAAGGCGCCAAGGTGGCGGTCTCTGAAAGATGGTACCCCACCCAACTTGGGTCATGATTAGAAATGAGCACGTTCACATTTTGGGTGAGGCTGACAAAGAAGTTTCCGGTCGTACCGTCTTGTAAACCAAACATGGGGTCCTTTGGTCTGGCAGTACGGCACTCACCCCCTAGACACTGGCCCTCCAGATCGCCAACCAGAAGGCAGCTCTCGCCTTCGTCCCTATCGATGTGAACCACTTCACCTTCCTGAGAGCAAGCGTCGATGGTGCAACTGTTGTTATCTTCGATATCGGGAATGCCATCGGCGTCCAGATCGCAGGGCGGCCTTGGTGAGCAGCCAAACAAAAGATCGCAATACAGGTGCTCATCCCCACAAGACGGACTGTCTCGTTCCACTGTACAAACTGCTTCGTTTTCGAGGCAGGCGACGTTCACGCACTCGACCGCACTCGCCGGGCACGGAGGCTGGCCGGGCCGGCATCCCGGTTTTCGCAGCGTTCGGCCCCATTGCAGAAGATTCCATCATCGCAGGACGAAGCGCCGGAAGAGGTCGAGGTTTCGCAGGACGTCCCCAGGTTCATCTTATAGGTTCGGACCCGCTCTCGCGAAAACTCGAGCTCGACAAACCCTCGCGCCAAAAGCGTTTGGTCGGGCGCAAGGGTTTCGAACCATACAGGCTTCGGCCCTTCTTGATTGTTGACCAAAGTAATGGACAAGGGGAAGGCACGCCCTGCGACCGAAACTGTCAAGAGGTTTGATTTTCCACCGTCGCTCACCCGCAGAGAGGACGCGCCCAGACTGGTGGCCTCGGGATCTTCGATGCTGACCAGAACCGCTATCTCGTTGGAGCAAGCGCCGCCCAGGGCCATCCATACACAGGCCAGAGGTAACCACGTGGCCCCTCGAAGTGTGCTTGAATACGGTCCCAACCCCACACATTATACTTCACTTCTGTCGTCCAGTGTCGACTCTCACTCGAAATTCGGGTTGCGCTCCTCCTAGGGGCCACATTGTCCCACGCAATCCAGACTGTCGAGCAGAAGCCACGAGGCCCATTTTTAGCTAGCTAATCGTACAAATGTGGGTATGGTGTATACAAAGGTATCAGGATATGACCTGGCTTGCGCAAAATCAGGAGAGACTGGCCCGGTACCGAGCAGGCGACCGGGCAACGCTGGCTGAAGTGTATGAGCACTATGCGCCGGGTTTGGCGAAAAGCTTGCGCCTTGGCTTCACCGCCAGATGTCCCGGAGGACCAAAAACCTTTTCGCTCAGACTCACCGCCTTCGATGTGGACGACGTGGTGCAAGAATCTTTCATACGCGCCATGTCCCCGACGGCCCGTAAATCCTTTGATGGCAGCCGCTCCTTTAGTGCCTATCTGTCCGGCGTCTGCCGAAACGTCCTCATCGACCGGTTTCGAAAGACCTCCCGCGAACCCTCGGCCGTCGATCTTGGCGTCCAGCAGCTTGAGGACCAGCCATCCGGCAGTTCACCGGAACAGAGCGCGCTTTTACGAGAGCTCAAACTCATCTACCGTGAATTCCTGGGCACCCTGTCCCCGACCGACCGCGATATCTTGAGGTTGCGCTACGAAGAACGACTTCCTCGACGCGTCGTGTGCGCACATACGCACCTGACCCCGATGCAGCTCAGAACGCGCGAAAAACACTTAAGAAGCAAGCTCTACAACCACTTGAAGTCTCACGGCTACAATCCGTCGGAGCCCCAGTGGGTCAGCCTTCAGGCCTACTGATCCCTTGGCAGCCTTCAATCCCCACGCGACGGCCGTCGATACGCGTGCCCCCTGGCTCGACCGCCGGCGCCCTCAACGCACTTTGTCAAGAACCCTCGGCATCAACCAAGCGAGCTCAGCAAAAACAGGGACTTCCGAATCCTCACCCGCGCTGACAAGGAGCCTTTCCATCGTGACCGCGCGCTCATAGCGATCGCGGCACCCGCGACATGTCCTGAGATGGCCCAAAAGGGCCTCCACTTCTGCCCTCGGGAGCCGTTGTTCAACAAACAACCATTCAATCAAAAGCTCGGTCGATGTGCACTCCATTCAGCCACTCCCTCCCCCGTCGTATAACCTGCGTGCTACTGAGTTATCCACCCACAGGGGCCTCCAGCTCCGCACCTGTTCTTCTATACGGACAGAGGAAGCCGGCTTGTTACGATATCTTCCCAGGAGCGCCGCATGATAAGATAAGGGATATTGCCTACATCCGCGACAGTATGGGCGCTTACCATCCCTTTCCTGATAGGCGCACCCAGCCGAAAGAACACAAGCCTGCATCGGGTTCAAAAGCTCTATAAGTCGTTGGACTTCGAGCGTGTCATTCGCCTCAGCGCAAGAATTCTTAAGCGCCGAAAAACCAAATCACGCACCCGCTTAGAGGTCCTCCGCCTCCAAGCGAGCGCCTTCGCCGTACTGAACCGAATCACCGAAGCCGAAAATACCTTCCGCCTGCTGTTGCGAAGTGAGCCAGACTACCAGCTGTCAGAGGACACGCCGCCAAAAATATTGGCCATTTTCCTGAAGGTGCGGGTCGAAGAGCAGGCGCTTCGCGACCAAACCAGAGCGCTCGAACGGGCCCGGCTGATCAAGACGCTGAAGTTCATCGGAGATCCACCCTCAAAACCCACCGGGGGGCAACCGATCCCCTTTTCGTATCGGGTGCGAGACCCCCGAAGCGTGGTGGCCGTGGTTCGCGTGTTGTACCGCCGGATGGGAGACAAAGAGTATTCTTCTTTACCCCTGAAGCAACAAAGCAACGGGGACTGGACCGGCGCGATTCCTGCAAGCTGGACGGCCAATAAAAGCGGCTTCGCTATGGAGTACTTTGTATCCACCCTCGACGCCGACGATGCACCCCTCCTCGAGATGGGCGCCGCCGCCAAACCCCTCGTGTTACCGGTCTTGGCCGGACAGGTCTCCACGTCAAAGTTCTACAAAACGTGGTGGTTTTGGTCTTTGGTTGCCGTGGTTGCGGTATCTTCCGGAACCGCCGCCTACCTCGCCACCCAGGACTCAGGCGGGTCGTCCACAGACCTAGGAAAGTTCCGACTCTTTTAGTGAGTGCGCGGTCATGGCGGTACTGGTCTTCGACAAGTATGAGGTCATCAGGCGCCTCGTCGTCGGTGGCATGGGCGAGATATTCCTGGCCCGCCAAAAGGACGAGATCGGCGTAGACCGACTCATTATCCTCAAGAGCCTCCTGCCAACTCTTGCCGAAGACCCCGTGCAGGTCGGTCAGTTTCTGGACGAAGCGCGTGTCGCCGCCAGCCTAAACCACCCCAATATTGTCTCTTTGTTTGAGGTTGGTCGCTGGCGAGGCACGTACTTCATCGCGATGGAGTACATCGAGGGGCACACCATCGCTGGAATCCTTCTCACCGCCATCCAGGCCAATCTGACCATCCCCATAGAGGCCCCAATGCGGATCATCAAAGACGCTGCGAGCGCCCTTGCCTACGCCCACGAAGCGACAGATCCGGAAGGCGTTCCTCTACACATCGTCCATCGCGACGTCAGTCCCCAGAACATCATGGTTCGCAAAGACGGGCTGACGAAAGTTGTGGACTTTGGGATCGCGAAAGCTGCAATCCAGAGCATCAAAACCGCCACCGGGGTGATCAAAGGCAAAGTTCGCTACATGTCTCCTGAGCAGATCCGCGGTGCCGAGGTCGACGCACGCTCAGACCAGTTCTCTTTGGGGGTCGTTTTTTGGGAGTTTCTCGCGCAGCAAAATCTATTCAGAAAGGGATCCACAGAGGTTGAAGTCCTCCAGTGGTTAAGCAACAACAAAATCCCAAAACCCTCAACGCGAAACGGAGCCGTCCCCCAAGAACTCGACGACATGGTTCTCAAGATGACGCGCATCGAGCCCAACGAACGGTACCCCGACTGCCAGACCATCGCCAAAGAACTGGATCACCTTCTCAACCAGCAGTCACCCAGACCCGAGACCTCGCGCATCACCGCGCTGCTCGCCGCGGTCAGTGAGCACGAGCCGCGAAAGCCTGGGTCCCAGGGACTCGGAATGGAGTTTCTCCTTCCTCTGGGCCCCGCCGATGAAAATTCATCGGCGACCCCCGCGCGCGAGGGGTACACACCCAGCAGCGGGGCACCCATCAAGGCGAGAAGACAACCTCGAAGACTCCGAACCTGGTGGGTGGTCGCAGCAGCCCTGGCCAGTATGCTGTGCGCCCTGGTCATCGCCGTCAAACCCTTGGAGCAGGCAAACGAAAACATGAGCCAGAAAGCCCCGGCCGCGGGCACACCGACCACGACCCCCAACGAGCGCCGCCCCGCGCATCTGAAGGCAGAGGTCAAACACGCGTTCTTGACCATAGACTCCGACCCCAAAGGGGCCGACGTGTTTGTGGGTGATAAACACCTAGGGACCACGCCACTCACCACCCGGAAGCTCACCCCCAAAACGGCGCACCAAGTCCGCGTGGGTAAGGCCGGCTTTCACGAAAAAAATCTGGAGCTCAAGCTATCAGAAAACCAGGAAAAGAAAGTGCTCGTGCGGTTGAAAGCCCTGCCCCGCCGTCGTCCGCGCACCACATCACCAAAGCTAAGACCGCCGAAACCTAACAACACATCTCGAGGCTTTCTTTCGGTCGACACCACACCCTGGACCGAAGTCGCCATCGACGGAACACCCCGCGGAAGCACGCCCCTTTATCGAATTGAATTGGCCCCAGGCAAACACAGGCTCCGGCTAACAAACGTCAAGAAAAACATCACCCAAGAAAAGATTGTTTCGATCCAGCCAGGAAAGACCAAGAAGCTCCATCTTGACCTTTCTGCGAACTAGCCGTTTCTTATCTTGAGAAAAACCTCATGAAATCGAGCACGTGCGTGCGCACGTGAAAATCGTGTACAATTCGCAAACGGGAACGCATAGGTACGCTCAGGAATGGAACCACAAGAACAAGCCTACACTTGCCAGTACCACCAAAGCCACAACAACCCCTAGATGGAATCGTCGCTTAGGCTCCAAAACGGCCTCCGTGCTCACACCGGTCGTCACCTTGGTTCGGGCAGCGCCGCCGTCGAGATATTCGGTCGGCGACTCGCTGAGATGAAGCTCGAGGTGCTGAATGCGTTTTTGAAAGCCCTCATAGCTCGCGATCCGTCTTGGCGAACTTTGGTCCAGGAGGTCAACAATGACTGAACTTATCGCGTCCCCACCGTTCATGCGCCCAGCCGCCGGCAAGGCTCCACCGTTTTGAGCCACGGGGGGCGGATGCCCCTCAACCATGGCGTACATCATCGCGCCGAGGGCATACAGATCGCCTTGAATGCCACTTGTTCGGCCACCCTTCGGTCGCCACGCGGACTCGTCGCTGGTTTCGTCACCGCCATTGTGCATTCGACTAAAACCAATGGCTGCGACTTCCATGGCCCCGCGCTCAACCATCACCACACAATGGGGATCAACGAGGACTGGGCTCAGGCCCGCTTTTTTGAGTTCGATGAGGCCCGCCACGATTTGTTTGGCGATGGACAGCATACGCACCAGCGGAATGGGTGCGGCCAAGGCGACCAGCGACGCCAACGTGCGACCATCTGGGTCCTGAGTCACAACATAAAGACGCCCTCCCTCGGTCGCGCCACAATCCAGAACGGGAACTACAGATTCGTGTCTAACCGATGCAAAAGCGCGAACCTTTGTCATCAACGGATGGTCTTTAGGCGCCGCATGCTTACCCGAGGAGAGCTCAAGCAAGCGCCGATCCTGGAGCAGGTCATGGCGGGCTGCGAACCGCCACATCCTCTCTCCTCCAAGAAAGGAATCCAGCTTGTAGCCAGCCAGCACCCGCCCCACCAAGGCCGTCGGCTCGAGCGCCTCGTCAACCCATCGATCGCGATGGACCACAAGAGCGCTCGGTTGTTCGGTCGCGATCCGCCGAGTCAGCTCAGCCTCGGAACGACGCTCTTTGCCTCCTTGATTGATGGAACTCAGGTCGAAGAGCCCCGCGAGAGGCTTGGAAGAACGGTCGGGAGTCTTGAGCTCACTCAACCAATCCCTAAGCTTAGATCGGGGGTGATCCGGGGCGTACCGCGACAAAAGCTCCCAGCAATCATGTGCCAACCCCGCTGCGTTGCGGTAGCGGCGGCGCGGCTCATCGCGAATACATCGCGAAACAACCCGCGCGATGTCGGGAGGGAGCGATGGTTCAAGTTTGGTCACAAACTGCACCGTGTTGTCCAAAACGACCGAGACGGGACTGTAGCCGGCGATCACCCAGTGTAAAACACAACCCAAAGAGAAAATATCGGCGCGACGATCAACATGCGCCCCCGCGCACTGCTCGGGAGCCATAAAATCCACGGTCCCTTTGGTCGTTCCGATTTCGGTATGCTCGAGGCGATTTGAGGCCTTGGCGATACCAAAGTCGGCGAGACGAACATCTCCATCCCACGAAATAAGAATGTTTGACGGATTGACATCCCGGTGGACGATGGACATCGCGTCTCCATTCGGGCCACGCGCATCGTGGATGTAGGCCAACGCTTGAGCCAACTCACTGCAGATATAGAGCGCAAACTCCTCGGGAATCGGGCGCTTAGCCTCCTCGGCCTTTTCTTTGAGCTGGGCGAGGCTGAGCCCCTCGATGTACTCGAGAACAATGGCGGGCCCCGCTCTCGAAGCGATGAAGTCGATGACGTTCACCACATTGTTGTGCCTAAGGTGGCTTAAGATTCGGGCTTCGTCGAAGAAACTCCTGAGCAGGCTTTTGTCCCGCAGAAGCTCGGGGGCCGGCTGTTTGATGATCACCCGCCGCTGAAAACCGGCGCTTCCGAAAGATGCCTCGTAGGTCTGAGACGAACCGGTAATTCGGATTGAACGAATCAGGCGATAGACGGACGTCGCAACAATAGCTTGTGCAGTTCGCTCCAAGCGCGCTACCTCAAACTGTGGCGTTTGAGCATTTCTATGAGGTACGTTCGATTGATTTTGGCCAACCGAGAGGCTTCCGAAACGTTGTTGTTGGCACGCTTGATCAATGCGCTCAAGTAACCTAGCTCAAACTCGCTCAGCACCAAGTTGCGAGCATCCTTATACTCAAGGAGCATCAACTGATCGAAAGGAACACTGGGAAAGCTTGTGGGATCTAGGTCGGTATTCGCGTGCTCTTCCAAACGGGGCGTCTCGCCCATCGCAAGCGCCGAGTCCACAAAGTTTCGAAGCTCGCGAACGTTTCCCGGCCACCGGTATTCCATCATGTGGTCCATGACCTCGGGTGGAATGACCTCTTCTACCCTACCCTCAAAACCCGCCTCCCGAAGAAAATGCTCTACCAAAGTCGGGATGTCCTCCTGGCGGTTGCGCAACGACGGAATGGGAAGACGAATCACGGCAATGCGGTAGTACAGATCCTCTCTGAAAGTACCCGCGTTGACCTCCGCGCGGAGGTCTCGATGGGTTGCACAGATAAGACGGGTGTCGACCGAGATCGGTGTATCACCGCCCAAACGACGAAAACTCCGTCTTTCTAAGACCCCCAAGAGCGTGGTTTGGAGGCTGTTGGGAAGCTCCCCAATCTCATCAAGAAATAAGGTCCCCCCCATCGCTCTTTCAAATGCACCAATGTGGCGCCGATAAGCACCGGTGAACGCGCCCTGTTCGTGACCAAAAAGCTCGCTGGCGATGAGCGCCGGCGCCAGAGCACCACAGTCGACAATCTCAAAGGGCTGGTCGGAGCGCCCACTGGCGCGATGGACAGCATGGGCGATAACCTCTTTGCCGGCCCCGGTTTCGCCCAGCTCGAGAATCGATGCATCGGATTGCGCCGCACGTTTGATCTGAACCATGAGCCGGCGCATGGATTGCGATTTGCCTCGAATCCCAAAAAACGAGTCACGGTCATGGGTTTCGAGACGCAGCGGCTCCCCGTCATCGACCCGAAGGCTCGTATTGCCGACCTTGAGCACCGCACCGGGGAGAAGCTTGGCACGCTCCAAAATGGCCTTCCCCAGCATGGTTCCGTTGGTCGACCCCAAGTCTTCAACTTGGATGTCCTTGCCCAAGTGCCGAAGCTCAAGGTGGTACCGCGAGACCGTGTTGTCCGCGAGCACCACATCGTTGTCCAAAGAGGTTCCAACGGTGATGGTGTCGGATTTGGCCACCGCGGTTTTTCCGCGGTCGGGCCCGTCCACAACCTCAACCCTCAGCGCCTTGAGAATGGGGACGGAGACAAGGCGTCGTACTGTGTCTTGGCCGTCCGTCACAGGGAGAAATGCTAGCCCGTCACCAGGAGCTTAGCAAACACGGCCCTCGGAGCGCTCCCGAAACGCCAAAAGCAGGGATAAGACACCTACATGACCGCAAAGATGCCTACCCCTCACCGCTTTTTTGTACCTCAATAACTGCCGGTCGGCGCCAACTGTGTGCCAAAGGAACCAGGTGCTTCAGTCGACGGCCGACCGCCCACTTCTTCGGCGCCAAGCAGCGGGTCTTGAGTGCCAGACGGACCGGAGCTCACCGCCAAACGACGATACCGCGAAGGCGTCGACCCGGTCCAGCGTTTGAACGCACGACAAAAAGCGCTTTGATCGGCAAAGCCGAGCAGTTGAGAGATCTTACCCACCGATAGGCTCGTCTCCTCAAGATGCTTGATCGCACGAACCTGGCGCATCTTTTCAACCAGGTCGTGATGTGATGTGCCTTCGCGCTTCAGCTTTCGCTGCAAGGTCCGAGAGCTGATCCCAAATTGGGCTGCAATCGTTCGGACGCAGGGTGGAACCGGGCCCACGCTGGCCATCAAGATCTTGAACACTTCGTTGTGCATCGATGGGCTCCCCTCCTGGGGTGTGGGGTGGGTTGAAAGTGGGCTGTCCATAGCAAACCTCGTAGGTCGGATTTTTTTGGCGCCCGGTCTGTTGGGGCCACTCTCAAACCAAGCAAGCGCTGTGCCAGCTACGACAGCGATGGACGTCACTTTGGAAATGCGCAAAGAATCGAATACCTGTCCCCATGGTGTCCTTAATTGGGACCAGTGTGTCGCCTCCAGGCGGTGTCCGATTTTCACAGCAGTTGTCGGGTCAATCTGACAGACACGTCAACTATGCTTTACAAACTTCACCCAGAGTCCATGGTAAACCCCTCAGCACCCACCCAACGGAGCCGATGCGTACCGCAGGTCTTTTTTCTAACAAAAATGGGTTGGGGGTCCGTATCCATAAATAAGAGGCAGCGATACTCGCGGTCTCACGAGGTGCCGCTGGGCTGGTCCGATATCCCCCCCGATGTTAGCCAGCCCGGCTGTACCTTCTCTTCACCTGGGCCATTCGCACACAAAACCGCGACGCTCCTGGCCGTCGGAATCGACCCACTTGCCCGCGTAGCTGAGACGCACCACATTCGGGGCTGGGCTCCGCTTGGAAGGCCGAACGCGACTCCAGTCCTTGCGGGTGGGGTCCGGCATGCCACGCGACCAAAGCTTGTAGCCGACCGGCTCACCCGTGACCCATCGCCAAGGGGCGCGGGGCGAAGACCGCGCCATCCCCACCCAAATCCGACGGCCACGGTCCAAGGTGCGCGCCAGCTTGCCCACCAAGCGCTGCTCGGCCTGGGAGCCGATCGTCACCAGGTGCCCCCCCAGCAAGTCACAGTATTTCTGTGCGGCAAACCACGGCATGGCCTCACCGTAAACCTGGTAGCGATGTCCGTGGAAGCGATGGGCAGTCAAGGGGGCACCCCCTTTTCCCAAAAGGCGATCCATTCGGTGCCGAACCAGAACCGGAGACTGCGAACGAAAGCGCGCGAGCTCAAGACCCTCGCTTTGGACCACGCTCAGCAAACGCCGGAGCGCTTTGAGCCCCACCACCTCGTTGGCCGATGCGCCGAGCATCCAAAGCAGAACAGCTTCTGCTTTTGGGGGTACCCTCCGGGTAGCGGTCAAGAGCTGCTCCGCCTGGGGGCCATGGCCATCCCGTGCGATCTTTTGGGCAAGCGCCAGCACCTGCGCCCGCGCAGATGCACTCAAAAGCTCGACAAAATACCCCACCCCACTCGGCGTCCACTGAATGAGATTGTTGCCCTCCACAACCCGATGCTCAGATTTGAAGGCCACCCCTCGGTAGACGACCAAATACCGGAAGTAACTGAGCGGGTAGCGGCCATCACGTGGCAGTTTTTCTTGTGGTTGAAGCGGCGTCCATCCCACGCCCGGAAGATACACATCGGCCCAGGCGTGATCGTTCGGCTGGGGGCCCTTCACAAAAAACCCAAAGGCGTGGGTCTCTCGCGCCGCAAGCCCCGAAGCCCGTGATAGGGTCGCAGTGAGCCGAGTGTATTCTCCACAAAACCCTTTTTTCCATTGAAGCACTTCCAAACCGGTGTTGGGCCTCAGAGGTCGCGCGTAACGCATGTGGTTGTGCACAAAATTCCAAATCTTCGTCGCCCGTTCGAGGGGGCCCGCGCGGGGCGAAAACAACTGAGAAATCGTCGATTGGACCTCTTTGGACTGAATTTGATATTCGGCCTCGTCTTTGAGGTAGGCCAAGATCTCGGGACTTTGCGGCCGGGGGCGAAGCGGGATGTCGTTCGGGTCCACAACCTTAAACGCGCGCCGGTGAATGCGCACGTCGGCCACAAACCCCAAAAGCAAAGGCGTTTGTTGAGAGACCAACAGCGGCCCGTCTTGGGCTAAGGAAACGTTGCCGATGCCATCGGTCTTTTGGCGCGTTCCGGCAGAGAGGGATACCGAACGACGAACCGTCTGAGAATCGTAGGCCGTGCCCGCCGGAAACCGATAGCGAAGAAGGGTCGCTCTTTGGTCGGGCGATGCCGACTCCACCCACAAGAACCGAAAGGCCAAGCCGGTGGTCTCTTTGTCCAACTGAACAAAGCTCCGCGCGGACGCCCCCCCCACACCGCACATCCAAACCACCCCCGCGACAGCCACGCCCCCCAGTACGCCCCGTTTGTTCGTGCGCATGACGTCGCCCCCCGCTCGGCAGAGCCATAGGGCCCCGGCTCCTTCCCACGATTCTACCCCAATGGCCTCGGAGACCCGAAATGGGCCGACTTTAGTCGTCGGCCCTCCACCGCAAAAGCCTTCATGTGGGACAAAAGGAGCCCCTTCCATACACGACGACATGGACCTCCGATCCCCAGATTGCACACGCCGCGAAGAGCACCGGCTGTGGTGCCCAATTCATAGGAAACAACCAGGCCTCACGAAAGTGCATGCAAGTGCAGATGCACGGGACCTGGGATTATTCCGGAGCGGCCAAGGAACGAACTGCCGGGCTTTTCGCGGGAACCTCCTTGGAGAAATACATCTCAAAGGAGGTTCCGGACGACGAATCTAGCGGAGAGGACGGCGCTCGTGGCGGAAGCTCTTGATGATGGCCTCCACTGGCTTGCCGCCAAGGGGCGCGAGCTTGCCCTCTTCAGACGTACCTTTTTGATTGACGAGCCAAAGGTTCATACGAACCGTTTCCTCGCCCGGCGGAGCAATGTTGTAGGCTTGGTCGTACTCCCACTCCTCAAAGGGCCGGCCTTCCACTTCGGGACCATAGTACGCGTGGAAAAGAATTCGGTCTTGCTGCCAATCCATGACGTAGGTGGTGATGTAGTCAGCCCTCTTAAGCAACTCGCCGTTGGGCTCGAAGCGGTTGAACATGCCCTCTTCGTAGGGCGGGACCGCAAACTGGGCCACGGGCCGATCTTCGTCCTCCCACCGCGAAAACTCGATATCGATTTCGCGATGGTGCACATCGGCCGCATCGCGGTCGGGATCCCACAAGAAAAGACCCAGCACCACATTGTGGGGGGCCGCGAGCATGTTGTACTCGATGGTGAAGATGTACTGACCATAGCCGAGGTTCTTGTCCGCAATGACCTCCGCCGAGTACCATCGATCCTTTTCGGTCGGATGGGGCGTGACGCGCAAGTGAAGCCCCTCGTCATCGACAAACACGTTCTCAAAGGTCTCGCTCCACAGGTTGGGACCGGGCGCGATGGCCTCCTCGGACTTTTTGGCGGTGAAGGTGTAACCCGAAAAGGCAATCGGTTGCCGCGGTCGGGGATCGACCGCAATCTTGCCGGCGGACGCGCAGGGGACCGGAGTTCCCTTGACGTGACCACAGGTTCTGAACTTGCCGTCTTCTTCGTCGAGCTCGACGAGGAAGTCGTCGTACTGGACACGAACCACCCCCTGAAACGGTGGCCGAACCCTGCTATACCAATACGCGTCCTGATCGCGGGGATCGTATAGGGGGTCACTGGGATCGTCGTGGCGATCGTAGTGCCCATTGCCTTTGTCGCGCGTGTACATGTAGGGGTCAATTTCCGCGAGTCTCCGGAAGGGATTTTCGGCCTGGGTGATGTTTGGCTCGAGGCCGCTCCCCCACAGATCTAAGAGACGCTCGTTGAAGCGGCCACGAAGGGATGCCCCATCGGCTTCGGCCCGCCACTGCACCACCAAGAGCAACGCCCGAATCACCGGTTCTTGGTCGGTCCGACTACTCGCCCAGTAGGCATCAAAGGCGACTTGGGCATCGTCGATGGCCTGCTGGATTTGTTTGTCCACCGACGGCCCCAGATCCTGCTTCACCGGCAAGATGTGGGAAAGGCTGATGTCGCCAAGCTCACCGGGATGCCTCTCGTCGATTTCGCGGAGGGCCAACAACGAATTGAGCACCGCCTCGGCCTCGGCCCGCATGTAGAGGTTGTAGACAAACTCACGCCACATCCGCTCCGACTTGGGCGTTCTTGTCGCATTGTAGATGTCTGGGCAGATCACACCCTGCCTCGCGTTGGGACAGGGTACCGGGACCACGAAGTTCCCTTGTTGATGGAGCTTGTGATGGGTGAGCTGATGGATGACAGCAGCCACCATCTTGGCCTTGTCGCCGGCAAAACTTTCATGCACGTGAATAGACTTTCGGTTGGCTTCATGGTTGCCCGGATCCCAGTGGGGCGTCTCGGAAGTCCAGTGGAGCCCGTGGAACACACCTTTCTCGACCAGCTCATAGGTTTTCGATGCCGGAAGCAAATCCTTGATGTCAGGGTGTGCGGACGGATCAAGCCCTTGGAAATCGGGAGAGGTGATCACCACCTCGAAGTCGTCGTGCCTGGTCTCGCAGTCGGGCTCGGTCGCCGGCTGTTCTGAATTCAACCGGGGATGACCGGTCAAGGTGTCGATGCTGTACACCACGTGATCACTGACCCCCGGATCGCTGTTGGGTACAAAGTTGAACGAAATCGACTGGATCGAATTGAAATTCGGCCGGCGGTTGGTGGCCTTGGTCACATCGTTTTCGCTGTACTCAAAGAACGTGACCGGAATGATGATCTCTCGTTCTTCTTGGACCGGAATGTTGTAGGCCTGCGATATCCAGGCATCCCCATCCGCCTCGACCAAACGGACATGCACACAGCCGTTTTTGTCGTCGCGCTTGTCGGCCTGCTCGGGAGACTGAATCTTGAAACTCAACGCCTCGTAGAGGGTGAGATCCTGTTCAAAAGTGAGCCAAACCGCGCCCAATCTGAGCAACTGTGGATTCTCGTAGACCAGACGGCGACTGTCTCCAACCGACTTGAACACCACGTCGGCACCGTAGTCTTCCTTATCCTTGACGGGCCAGATGCCCCAGACAGGGTCGCAATCCTTGGTGCACCCGCGAACCGGCTGGAAGTCGTTGAAAAACAACTGGGGCTCCAGCGATGTATCGACGTCCGGTCCATCGATGCTGGCGCGCCCCACAACCGTAAGGTCTATCCTGATAGGCAGCTGCCCAAGACGCTCGCCGGTCACCGGGTCCACAAAGAAGAGTACTTCCCAAACATCTGTGGTTTCTTCGTCGGTTTCTCCCCGAAGCTTGGCCACTTCGTTGCGAAGGCTTTTGAGGAGCGCGATGTTGGGCTTGAGCTTGACCTCCGTGGTCTGTCCGCCTGGCTGGAAGAACATGTAGGGGTCGTCGGGAGAGAGCGTTCCCCACGCACTCTCGAGCAAGTACTCAGTGCCAAACGCGCCGTAGTACTCCACGGGCACCGCGACCCGTCCCGCGAGGATGTCGAGGTAGGTCACCGTTTGTGCCACCAAGTTGAAGTCCTCGGGATTGATGGTCTTCGGACGCTCCGAAGCCCCGGCGAACTCGACGTTCGGACCCTCGATGATCTCTTCCGGCTCCAGTTCTTCTTCTTCCTCCCGTTTCGGGGGAATGACCCGGATGCCACCCACCTCCCGAGCAATGTCGTCGGGGTCGCCCTCGTGAAGAATCATATGATCAAGGGCGAAGATGACATCCTTTCGGTCCTCCTCACCCGCGGTGAACACAAACGCGATGGCCGCCAGCTCATGGGGATCGGGCACATCGTTGAAGTCGCTTCTCACCTGGGCCTGCGCGTACCCATCGGGGACAAAATCGTCTGGGAAAGCCAGCACCATGGTCTGGTAGTTTTCGGTCAACGCGAGTGGGGCTGACCGCCAGCGCTCGCCGCTGTTCTCGGTCCAGGTGAAGGCAACTTGCGCTCCCACACCCGCTTGGGTGACGCTCTTGACATCGAAGGTCAAGACCTTGGGTTCGACGATCAAGGGGAGGTCGCTTGTCTTCCAAAGAGCACCATAACTTGCGACGTTGGTCGTAAGCTTGTCGATTCCAAAGTGGAAGGCAAAGCTGCCCTCAACCCAGTCAAGAAATCGTCGGCCTCCGAGCCCTGCAGGTGAGACGCCCCAGGAGCCTACGCCGGCAGCCTCCGGGTGCTCGAAGTCCCGGAACAGCACTTGTTTGCCCCCTTGTGGGCTCCAGTCGAGAGGCGTGATGCCGTCGGGGTGGGCCCGAAGCGCAAGCGACTCTTTATATTCTTTCCCCGTGGCCACGTTGACCAACGAAATGGTCATGTCCTCAGCCCGCGGAACCAGCAGCGGATCAAACACCAGCTTGAGTGGCGCCTTGCCCTCCGTGTTCACAAAAGCCTGCCGCTGAGAGGCCACAAGCTTGAGACCCTCTTCCTCGAGCTCATCCGGACCGTGCACGCTGACGTTGTAGAGCCCGGCGGGTGCATTCCGGACAAAAAACTCATGTTCAACCACCGGCTCCCGCACCACCAACGCGCGGTTTTTCACCTTGATCGAAACCTTGCGGGTGAAAATCCTATCGTTCGGAATATCGCTCAACTTCACGGTTTCGACGTCATCCTCGCCCGTGAGGACCATGACATCATGGTCACCACCCGTGATGACCGCGATGTCGGGATCATAACCCGTTAGGTTTACGATTTGCATGTACGCGACAAAGGTATGTCCCTCGTAGCCCCTCAGAGCATTGGTATCGAAGAAGAACGGGAGTTTTTCACCTAGGAGCTCTTCGCCGGTGAGTGACTGAATGTCTTCATTTTCAAGATACTTGACCGTCACTGGAAATTTCACGCCGCCAATCCAGAGCGGAAGGTCCACACCCTCTGCCGTCTCAGGGTACGTAAACACCGCCTTGTAGGTCCTCGGAGACTTGTCGTAGCCCCACTCAACCTCCATCCGGTCGATGGCCTTTTTGAGCGGGTCCCAGATATCACCCCCCGAAATACCCGAATGGAGCCGTAAGTCCTTGACCTCGTGGGTCACACGAAACGAGCCCCACGCCAGGCCCTCGCCAGCCGTCACCTCGAGATGAAGCCCGTCAAAAGGATTGATGTTGGCGTTCTCAACGAAGAAGGCGTCCGGTAACTCTTCGAAGTCCGCGGGCGGCCTGTAAGCCTCGAATGGCTTGTACAGAGGATTGCTACTATCGGTACTGACCAACTCGCCCGGCGCCCATTCCTTGACACCATCGAGCGCGAGGCTCACCACCCGTGCGTCACCGTTCAACAGATCCTGGGTCCAGTTGGTCACCGAATCACCGGGGAGGAATACGTAGGTCACCCCATCTTCGGTGTCGTCTGCCCAGGCGGACCCGGCCACACCAAAAATTTGGAGCCAAGCGGGCACCTCTACGGCCGGCGTCACGCCCACGTGGTCCACAAACTTCGACGACGCATCGTGGTCGACGAGGAACGGAGCCACTTCGAAAGGTTCAAGCGTGGGGAGCGCATCCGGCGGAAGGCCTGATGCCGGGAGCTTCACCACCGCACCGGGCACAAAACCATCCTCGAACACCAACTCGGTCACCCCATAATGGTTGCGATAGACCGTGACCCCACTGGCGGTCGCGGCCGATGCCCCGTCCGGATCGAGATGGAGCGTCAAGACACGCATCTTCGACTCGGGGTCCCCATGGGCGACCTCCTCGCCATGAAATAGCCGAAGCGCATCCTTTTTGGTGTATTTGCCTCGGTAAAACCGGAGCTCATCGGTGGTGCCCGTGAAGTCACGTCCCTCTCGGCCGCCTCCCAGAACCACGGCCGCCGGGTGCTTGAAGTCCGCAAAGAATGATTTTCCGCGGGACTCTGTCTTCGTTAAGCCGTTGACCATGAGCGCAAATTCGATGGTTTCTTGTTTCGGACGCACCCTCCATACGATGTGGTTCCACTCGCCGACGTTGAGCTGACCAGACAACTTCACCTGCGGCGCGCCCTGGAGGTTGGTCGTCCTCGCCGATACCTGGCCGTTTCCTTCACGCGCGATCTCCCAGCCCTGGCGGACTGAGCCCGGGTTCCCATGACGCCGACCACCGAGGTTACCCAAAATCACTTCGTGTGTCTTGCTGGTCGGGTCTGGCCACACCCACACACTGATCATGACGGCCTCGTTCTTTCCGAACTGAAGGGCGGGCGCATCCACCTTGAGGGTCCCCTTGAGGGCGCCGCCTCCCATGCCCGGCAACGATTCTCCGTCCACCACGGCGGCGTGGCGAAGGAAGCTTTTGTCTTCTGACAAGCTGGCCCCGTCAAAGGACCAATGGCCCACAATGCCCAAAGGCTGCTCGAAGGCAATCTGGGTCACGGGACCGGCCACAAAGTTTTCGTCCAGCAAGAGGGCCGACTCAAAACGGATCGAATCCGGGAAGTAGTGATCGATAGACACCCAGTTGCGTTCGTCCAGCACCGGCAAAGCGCCTTCTGGAAGTTCGCGCGTGTAGTGCTTGGCCAACGTCTCATAAAATGCCAGCTCGCGCGGGGTCATGGTTCGACCCAAAGTCTCGCCCACAAAGGCAATGCGGTAGTTGGTGCGGCTCGCCGCCGGCCGGCTGCCCCACTTCGGCACGATGTGGTTCGCCACGGAGACCGGCACCACCCGACCTGGAATCACATCTCCGCATCGACCGGTTTGGGACTCACTCACCAGAACGGGGATGGACCCTGCGGTGGACGCAGGGCGCACACCCATCAGGTATTCATCGACCTTTGTCGCCTTTCGGAAATTCTGGCAAACAATACGCACCTTGCCGTTGCCCTGGTCCTCAAAGCTAAAGCCTTGATCTTGGAGCGTGATGGGGCTGAGCAGGCTGCCGCCACCCACGTTCAAAAGATAGTGGTTCCCGTCGGTCAGCGGAAGGTCGATGCCCTCCACGTTCACTGTGCCTTTCCAGTACGCCCCAAATCGATGCATGATTTCGTGGGTGACCCGGTAACTGCTGACACCGGGCCCCAGCACATCGACATAGGCCACGGCTTCAAGCGACTTTTGGCTTCCGTATCGATCCCCGACATCCACCCCGCCCTCGGCCACATCGAGGCCGGGGGTGTTGTCGCGAACCACGCGCGAATGGCCGCCCCGCTTGTTGATGTTCTCCTGGCCGATTTTTTCGACGTGGTTGGTGGACACGCCCACCATGAACTGGAACTCGTCCGCAAAACCCGCCGCGTAGAAGTCCTGGGCCAAACCGGTCGGATCAAAGCCCAAACCGCGAAGCTCGCTTTGCGTCGTGCTCTGGTTCCGACACACGTTGGCGAAGTAATCGCCGGCCTGACCATTGTTCGTCGTCTTGAGATTCGGCGCCAACCGCTCCGCGATGGTGCTATCGATCAACCCCAAGGATGGTGCGATGGCAAACGTACCGACCGTCGGATCCCCAAGGTCAAAGCCAACCTTGGTCACCGACGCGCCGACGGGCCCGTTTCGGTCATCGCCGAAGTATTTTTGTGCCGGCCCCACGTAACGGAACGGGCCGGCCACATAGATGCCGTCGCCCTTGGTATGATCCGGGCTGATCCCGTCGTCTCGGAACAACACCCGAGCTCCAGACGTCGCTCCGTCGGGCCCTTCGATGAAGCCCGCCAAAGTCAGACCAAGGTCTTTGAGCTCACCCAGGGTCTGAGACGTCCTCACTTCAACGAAAAACGGCTCACTGCCGTCATTCTTCACCACGTTCGGCAACACTTCGTAGCTCCAGTAGCCGTCCTTGATGACCGTCGCCCCGCCCCGTCCAGAACCGCAGTTCTCGATCCCCGGAATCCCGGAAGGCAACGTGGCCACAGAGGACACGTCATCGCCCTTGGTCGAAACCTTGAAGCTTTGGGTCTGACCGTCGGTGAGGTTGATAAGCGCCACATCACCGAGGGTGATCGCATGACCGGCAATGCGCTCCACGTCGAGTTCACGGGCCTGGGCGCAGACCACCAGTTCATCTTCGGCGCCCGCGGCCAAGGTCCGAGGTGCTTCGGGGTGCACCAGCATGCCCACCGGTGCCTGGGGGTCGGGGTACACGGAATTGGCGGTCGCGTGCCATTCGACGGCGTGGTCGCCCCGATTGTGTACGGTGTAGGTTTCGCAGCCTCTCAACTCAACTTTGAGGACACCGTCGGCCGCAAGCGGCACCACCAAGTTTTGGCGCTCTTCAAAGCGGAGCTTGACCGGTTTGGTGACCGTCACCGTTTCGCCGGTCCGGGTATTGGTCAATCCCAGCTTCACCAGCGAGTACCAGGCGTCAGCACCCTTAGGCAGCGCATCGGCGTCCGTCGCCTTGACACATGCCGTCACCGCAGCCGTTTCGCCGGGCGCGATCGTTTCGAAGAGGTCGCCGCCCTCGTGCAAGGTATAGAGCCATTTGGCCCCGAGCACTTGGTACTCTGAGAACTGGTAGACATCGCCACCCTCGAGCGGGCTGTGGTTTTTCACCCGGATGCTGGTGCAAAGGGTGTCTTCCGGCTCTTCGGCCGCACGCACCAAGTCCTTCACCTCGCCATCAAAGGCCAAGGCCCCATCGGTCTTTTGGTAAAGCTCATCGTCCTCCAAAGAGGTGCCACCCGGTTGGTCAGGGACCTCACCCACCGTGGTGAGAACCACCTCACCCGAAAAGATGGCGTCCGCGAAATCACTGAAATCGATGCTCCTCGAAGCAAAGGCATAGGTCACGAGCGTTTCGCCTGGCGGACTCACCTCATCCACAAACACCTCGCCCGAACAGCCGGTACGCTCGTGGCGGGCCAAGTCTTCTGAGCTCATGCGAATGAACTCGCCAAAGTTCACGCCCGTGGTCGGAATCGCATAGGCGCGATAGCAGCCATCAGGGTCGTGGTTTTCTGAATTCCCCCATCCTCCAAGATGGATGGCCACTCTCCCCCCAGGCAAAGAGGCCTCTTCCACGGTGATGGACGGTTGCGACAGGTCCCGGGGTGCCCCCTGGGCCCCGTTCCACGCGTACAGGTCAATGGTCTCTCCACCGACCAAGGGCTGAGCCCGATCCGACGGATTCAATTCAGGAATGGCCGGAATGACGGCATAGCCCGTACTGAGGGTGGCTTTTTCCCGGCCCTGGACGGCGTAGCGCGGGTTGAAGCCTTTATCCGACCCGAAGCCATTTTCGCCGTTGAGGACCGCCGCTGCCAGGGAGACATCGACCCACGGGGAAGTCTCGTCACACATGATGACGTCAACCAACCACTCCGATTTGTCAGCTGCCGCCAAAAACGCTTCCTCCGTAACCTGCCCGTCCCCCTGACCCTCGTTGAAGCGGAAGACCTTGTAGCAATCATTATGGGTGCCCGGCAGCTCGTCATCGATGAAGTACACGCGCGGGGCCTGTGCCGAACCGACCAGCTGGGTGCCATCGATGGGGGCCGCAACATGGTCCAAAGCCAGCGCAACGTCGGCGCCGGTGATGCGATCGGCGAGCATGCCAAAAGCACTTCTCTTTTGGTCTTGAGCGGCCACCGGCCAATGGGCGCTGTCGGCGGCGAGGAAGACAAACTGGCTGGAGCGGCTTTGAGCCTCTTCCTCAGAAAACCCGAAACCCCCCATCAACCGAACAAAATCGTAGTACGTCAAAAGCCCGGTTCGCATGATGCGATGCACCGCGTCGGTGCTCAGGCCGGCTTTTTCAGCCGCAAGCGGAAGTCGACCGTCGGCCTCGAGGTTGATGAGACGCCGAAGCCGACGAACGTTTTCTTCACGCTCGGCCTGGCCAGGCCCGGCCTCAGACGCAAGGAGTTCCGCAGGATACCGCACCGTCAACATCGGGTAGCCGTTGAGTCTATAGGCGACGTCGCCCACGGTCTGAAGCATCCGGTACTCCATCGCTTCCCGGCTGAAGTACGCCGGCGACGATGGGTTCGTCGTTTGGATAAAATCGATGCCATCGAGCTCGTAGTGATGCGGCGTATCCTGGTTCTCAAGCGCCAAGATACCGTTTCGTACCTTCTCCCGCCAACCCGCAGTGAGGGCTGAAGCCACCTCTTTCGAAGTCACGTCTGCCGCAAACGCGAGCGGATCTTGGACGGACATCATCGAGGACGAAAGAAGGGGCGCGCTCGTCACGAAGTCGGCCCGAAGCGCGCCAAACGTACCCTCGCCGTCGCCCTGTCCGTAGGCGGGCGCATGAATGAGATGAACGAGGGCCAAAAGCTCAAAGGCGTCGTTCGGTCGCTCGAGCTGCGCGAATACATGCCGGACGTCATCGCTTCCGAAGCGCCGCCTCAAGAGCCTCGCGACCTGAGGCCCAACCTCATCACACGCCAAGCCCAAACGCGACGCCGCCACGGACCCCTCGGTGGGAAACACCCGGCCCGGAATTTGCGCCTCACAGAAATCCTTGAGCCGCGCAACGGTCTCCATCAGGCGGGCCCGGTAGGTTTCTTGGTGCCGCCCGAGCCACCCGCGAAGCGGAAGCCCTTCGTCCATGGCGGCCACCACCAAATCGGCGGCCACCAACCGACGAAGAAGGGGATCAAGCAGGTGGGGCTTGGCCTCCGAGACCAAAAGCGCGAAGACCGTACTGATATAGAGGTCCCGCAGCCGCTCGTCGATGTTCAGCGCGGACACCATCGTGCCCTCTCGGATTCCGAACATGCTCGCCGCATGCACGCCCAAGAAGCCTCGCGGATTCTCCGCCACCACAAGGCCCGCGAGTTCACCGGTCGAAAGGCCATCACCGGCGGACGCGGTCAGGTGGTCGTTCCAGGCGATCTCTTCTTGCCGTGGGTCAAAGACCCGCGCACCGCGCTTCGCCAAGATTTCGAAAGCCTTCCGCTCTGAAAATACCTGGGGACCCTGCGCCGACTCACCCAAAATCGACTCGGGCAAGAGGGCCACAAGATCGAGGGCACGCTGGGCACGGCCCAAAAGACCGCGCTCGGTGGCATAGAGCAAATAGAGAGACGCCGATTCACGCCCGCGGACATCGCCGGCCAGTGCACCCTGGCCCACATCCACATACGCCACAGGCGCCGAGTAGGGCTCCGTGGAACCCTCACCCGCGGACCCCTGCCAAAAGACGGTGCTGAGAGCGAAGTCGACCTTGTCCGCCAGCGCACCGTAGGTCGCCTGCTCCGTCACTTCTTCGGCCAAGCGGAGGGCAAAATAGGCGTACACGTGATCTTCGAGCGCCGCCACTGGGGAGGCGGGAAGAGCCAGGGCATCCTGCGGGCCAAGCCCGTCCGCCGCATCGGGCACCACGCCTTCGGCCAGGCGCCTGAGGGGCGTGGGGTCACCTAAGCCAGCGGTGAAGCGTCCGCGCTCCGGATCAAAGTGGAGGCCTTCGAGGGAGGCGAGCAACGCCTCGGCCCTCTCTTGGACATGATCCCGGTAGCCGGAAGCGGGCGCATGTTGGACGTACCAAAGCAAGCTGTACGCCGCCAACATCTGAGACCCCGTCTGGAAATAAGGGGCGACCGCCCGCCCGGTGTCGGCGCGAAGCGCAAACGGAAGCTGAACGGGATGGCCCGGCGTCTTGGGAAAGGACACCATGCCCGAAAGCATCGCGTCGATCCAAGGACGGACCACGGTATCACCCTGGTTGACCGCGGCCACAATCGCCAACGCCTGGTCTTCGAGATAGGTGACCTCAAGCGCAGCCGCCGAATCCTCATCTTGGGCCCCGAACGTCTCGGAGACCACGAGTCCGCCAAAGTACCCGCCCCGACCCGAGAGAACCCGCGCGCCCGCAGCCAAACCGATCTTTCGAGCCGTATCTCCAATCAGCTTCTGCCGTTCCTTCTGCTCTTCTAGATTCTCTAACAAGGAGTCGGCCCAGAAATTCGACGCTTCGACCAGCTTGTCGCCACCGACGTCGGCACGAAGCACGATGCTTTCAACGGCCTTGTCCCGATCGTGCGAGTGCAAGTCTTGGTGAAAGTACCACTCGCCCCTGAAGCCCTTCGCGGACCAGCTGGTCGCAGTGGCAGGCGAGATGGCGGCAACCGAGGCCACCCCCTCGTTCGAGGGCGCTGTGGTCAGGACACTCGTCGACGCCAACATGCGATCCGGGACACCGTCAGCAGTGCTCCTGCGAAAAAGCCGCGCCATCGGGACGCCTTTTGTGAGGTCCGGATAGTGAATATCCAGCATGACTGAGCCCTTGATCTGAAAGGTTCCGTTTTCTCTGAGCTGTGCCTCCCCAATGAGCACATCCTCGCGGCGCTTCCCATGATCCACCAATAGAGAAACAAGGACATAGTGATCTTCAACCGAAACCGGCTCTCCCAGGTGCCCAGTCGCCTGGAACTCGAAGAGCTGGCTTCCCACGGTCAACGGGGTTTTCCAGGAACCCACAGCGTGAAAATCGAGCGTGAGGTCGGTGGTGTTCACCGGCGCGTACGCCAGCGTATGCCCTTCGAACTTGCGTTCTAGGGTCGCGAGAACGCTGTCGTTGGGAACCCCAAGGGCCCCAGCGACGGTATTCAAAAGGTTGCCACTTGGTGTTGCGGGTTTCCAGACGGATTGGAAGCTCCCCGCATCGCCTTTCCAATTGATTTCCACCACTGCGCCTTCCTGGCCTTCTGGCAAAGTCGCTTTCCCCCAAACGGATGGGACTTGCCCACCAAAGCGTGGGCCAAAAGAATGGACAACCAACTTGCTATCACCCTCTTGGGCATCAAACACGGGGACCAACGCCAACGCTTCCGAAGCGGGTTCCTGTTCGCTCGATTCGCTCGATGTGCCTTGAACCCGAGGCACGGGCACTGCACCATCCGGGGTCAACAACTTGAGGGCCGCCGGGGTCTCGGACCAAACGATATGGGGCCTTCCGGTGGAGTTGGTTGCCAAGCCTTCGTTCTCGGAATCTTGGCGGCGGCCGGACGCGTCAAGGTAAACGGGCGCTCGATGGTCGAGGGGGTCCGCGGGCAACGTCGCCTCGCCGATCACGTCAAGGCCACCTTCGGCGACGTGGACCAACTGGAACACCTCACCGCCCGTGTCTTCGTGGAAGGCCCACCAGCCGATCTGGCCGATGTACTCGCGCGCCCGTTTTTCGAACGCCAACTCCGAGCGGGGAACCACATGGGCGAACGACCTCCACGGGGTCACCGCCAGCACCACATCTTCGGGGAAGGTCCCCGCGGTCGCTTCCGCAGTCACCCGGAGGATCGGGTAACGCTTGTCGAAGGCGCCTTGGCCGCCGATATCCAGGGCCTCACCTTGGGGGATTTCGACATGAAAGCGCCCGTCTTCATCGATTTCGGGCTCGGCAACAAAGACCTCCTGGCCATCGACCATCACCGTCAACAAAAGTTTTCGATTGTAGTATCTGGGGCTGGTCGAATCGGGATCGTCCGCCAGATCGCCTTTCACCCCGCCCTCGAAGACATAGGTCACGCCCGCACCGTCTGACTGGGCCTCGGTCCACGCCGCCACCCGAATTTCGTGGGTATTCACCGGGCTGTGGCGCAGCATGTCCAGATGGAAGCCCCCCTGGTAGCCGGTGATCGTTTTACTGGGCGCCGTACCCTTGCTGTGCGATTCGGTGAACCAGGAAGGTTTGGCCACGAAGTAGTCCCGAAGCGGACCGTCCACATCGACATGACCGTAGCTGCCGTAGGCGCTCGTCCCGTAGAACACGATGGGGCTGACGCGCTTGGTGGCCACCGCGCGACTTTCGAGCGTGCGCCATAAAGAGCTCGCAAACGCGCGCTGGGCGTCGATGGGGTACTCAGAGGCCAAATCTGTGCCGTGGGTGTAGTTTTTAAGCGGTTGGTCGACGTCGCCGTGGGTCTTGGCAAAGTAGTCGTAGACGTCCACAAACCAAATGGCGGCGGTGGCAGAGGACAACTGGGTCATCAGGTCTTGAATACTCCGCGTGGCGTAGGGCGTGCCGTTCGCCGCCAAGAAACGTTGCATATCGGCCCACAGCAGGGTGGCCTCTTGCAGATAGCGTGCGGACACTTCCGGATGGGACTCCACCAGCGCCTCGTGGAAGTAGAGGAGTCCCTGGATGAGACCGGTGGTGGCCTCGATGTGGTAGAGATCCTCTTGTTCCACACTTTGTTCGACGTATTTGTCGACAAAGTTGTTCGTGAAGTAGAAGGCCCCGTAGTACGTGTCACCTTCGTACGTGAGGTTGGTGCTCGTGAACCGCCAGATGGTGTAGTCGAGGCACGACGCCAACTTGTCTTGGAATGCCGGCGGCAGGGTCTCGTAATCGACCGACAAGGATAACCAGCTACAGTTGTCGATGGCGCTGAAGGGACTCTTGTGGAATGCGCCCCCAACGAACCCCCCGCCGGTGACCACCCGACCGACGTCATCGTGGGCCAATGCATGCTCCAGAAGCACCGCCCCGCGTTTCGCCTCGCCTGCTTTCAAGATTTCGGATGAAGAACCCCGTACCGTGTCCAAAGCGTCTTGGGCATCTTCTAACTTACCCAGCACAATCTGCGCCTCTCGAAGTTCATCCTCGGTGTCGTCCCAAAGTCGGGTAAAAATGGCGTCGCGTAGGCCATCTCGCCAGGTGATGAGACCCGCCAGCCCTTCGCTCCCTGATACCCCTTCGAGCTGCCCGACTTTACGTTTTTCCTCGTCCGTCAGCCCATCGGTCACTTCGTCCCAGTGGCTGATGGCGTGATTCAGCACGCTCAACGTGTCGAGATTGTGCTCGGTGACCACGTTTTCCGCCCGCGCGCGCTCCTTGAGAGCGTTGAAGACGCCAAACTGCTCCAGGCCCAATACCAGATCGGCGGCGGTGGCCTCATCGGGCTCGCCGTATTGGTCTCGGACGAAGGTGCCGATGGTGGCCTCCTCTTGGGGACCGAGGTCCGTGTAACCGATCGCATCCAGAATGTGGTAGTACGCCAGCTCCCGTGGTGCCCCTCGGCCGCCGGTCAAGCCGAAGTCGCTGAGGTTCAGAGGAATCTTGTCGGGGCTGTCGGCATACTTCAGGCCGCGGGTGGTGGTTCCGGCGGTCATCAACCATTGGTCTTGGGGGTCGGACGCAAGATCGCCAGCGCGGTGGTCGGCAAGACCGACCAGGGCCGCGGCGTAGCACTTTTGCACCTCGTTCCGGATTTGCGCATGGGCTTCGCCCCGAGACATCTCGGATGACAGGAAGGCACCGAGGCCATGGATCACCCAAGCCGTCGCGCCCGTGACCAGGCGTGCGTCTTTCCAGTCATCTTCATTCGTGTTCCACGAAAAATGCCACCCGAGAATGATCGATTCACCGCGGGCGTTGGTGTCCCAGACCGCCACGTCTTCGCGGCAAATCGCTTGGGCTAGGCCCGGTGCGCGCGCATCACCCTGCCGCGCGAACTGGGCGAGGGCAATGCCCTGCGTATAGGCCCACACCCGCTCATAGCGGGCAATGAACGCCGAATCTCGGTCCTCTTCGTCGGGCACATACTCCGCCTGGAGATCGAACTCGGAGAGGTACAGGCCATCTCGAATCGAGAGGGCCCTTTGGTAGTTACCGGCCGCATCACCTCGGAACAGCTCGATGCCCAACTGGGGCCCCTGGTCCAAACGCTGTCCTATGGCCGCGGGCGCACGATGTAGCCGAGGGCTGTCAACCACGGAAAGATCCAAGCCGCCTTGGATCGATTCTAGGTCGTCAAGGATGCCGTTGGCGTGCTCTTGAAAGAGCGCTTCGTCTGCGGGCAAGCGGCGCCCCCGGCTCGTGAGTACCCGACGAAACTCGGGGTTCGCAATGGCCTTACGAAACGCCCGGCTCGTACGCAGCCCCTTCCTACCATTGTTTCCAGGAACCTCGGGATCCGGCAAACCCGGTCGCCTACGGGCCATACGACGAAACTCTGGGTCCTGAAGAAGCTTTTCGACCAGCGCGTCAAGACGCGGGTCTTCGGAGCCCGCAAGAGCGGCCCCACCCGGCGTATGGGCAGACCCGGTGCCTGCGAAGCCGGGAATCCACAAGGTCTGTTTGCCGTCCACCGTTCCGCCTTGGGTGGCCACATACTCGCCGACGAAACTGGATGCGCTGGTGCCGAAGGCCAGCGAGCTGGCGTCGACGGTGCACCCTTCGGAGAGGGCGTGATACTGGTCCCTGCAGGTGATCTCGGTTTCGACCGCCTGGTTTTGGGTGGCCACCGCGGGCCCTTGGGCAAAAACGGTGGTGGTGCGGGCCTCGGGCGCGCTGATGCGGTTGGTCATGATCTCGTCCGCATCGTCGGCCTCTACGGGCCCCTTCACGAAAGAGGCCACCCAGAGGTCTTCGTACGTGGACAGGCTGGGGACACCAAAGTAGTAGTCGGCGCCACTGCCGTAACCACGCCAATGGATGGGCTTGGCGGGGTAGAGGCGCTTTTCACCGCGGGCCTCGTCAAAGCCTTCATTGACCACGCTGGTTTCGAAGCGGTCCCCATCATCACTCCGGGCGAGCTTGATCTGGCCGAGCGCCGTGCCATTGTCGGCGACAAATGCCGAATCGGGGGCGTAGTACAGCACGCCGATTTCGCCTCGCTTGGCCACCCCGAGGGACGGCATGTAGCCCTGGCCAATGGACTGGGGCGCACCCCAAGTCAGACCTCCGTCGGGCGAGGAAACGAACTGGATGGCGTTGCCCTCAGGGTCGTTGGGATCTTTTTTGCTGCCTCGCTCGTAGACCGCGTACAGCTCGCCGGCCGTTCCGGCGTGCACGTGGGCGTACGACGGCCCGACCTCACCTTGGTCCCCACTGGAACCGCCCTCGCAGGCCTGGTAGTCGCCGTCACGCTCGGCGGAGAAGCGCTCGATGGTGGCAATGCGCCACCGAAGCAGGGTCTCTTCGAACTGCGTCCCTTCTTCGTGAAAGTGCTCGCCACCGGGCTCGCGGGGGGGCGGGTTTTCAAGCGGGCCTCGCCGCCATACCCCCTCCCGGAAACCGTCCTCGACCTCGACCTCCATGGCCTCAAACTCGACACGAGCGCCCTGATCCTCCAACAGCCGAGGAACCAAAAGCGCTTCGGTTCGGGGATTGGACCACGCACCCTTTCGCAGGGGACGCTGCGCCACCTTGACTTGGTCGTCTTCATGCCAAAGTCCCTGGTGGGTATATTGGAACCAGCTGTCCGGGTGTCCCTGAGCCTCGTTGTACGCGTAATAGCGACCACGCGCTTTGCCGAAGTTTTGGATCGCTTCGTAGTCCTTTTCTTGGGCGATCAACGCATCGACGTTGCTCGGCACACCCAACGCACACCCGTATTGGTCGACAAGCTGGGCGGCCCGGAACCCCTTGCGGTACTCTTTGGCGTCGCCGGCGTACCAGGTCTGACGCCCGTTACACATCTTGGAAAAGGGCGGCGGCACCACAGGGCCCAAAAAGTGGCTCTTCAGGCCCTCCCAGTTGGGGTTGGCGCGAGGGAGGTTGTCGAACATGCGGGTTTGGCGGGCCACGATGGTGACGCTGTCGCGGCTGACGTGAAGCGACGGGGTCTCGACGTAGGTTTCTTCGGTGCGCTCGAGGTAGACCCCAAACTGCGGTTTGCAGGAGCCTCGGTTTTTGCACGCCAACGAGTCTTCAGGATCGATGGCGAGGGCGTAGGTATCGGTGTACCGGTCGGTGCAGCACTGACGCCCCTCGTCCTCGCATTCGATCTCGGCGGTGTGGGCGTACTTGACCAGCTCGTGGTTCACCTGGCGCTTTTGCTCATCAAATACATTGAGTCGCTCGCCTTGCGCGCCTTCTTCGGCTTGGAAGTTGCTGTAGTAGTAGACCTTGTTGGCCTCGTTCCAGATCATGTGATGGAGGCCCTGGTGGTCAAAGGCCATATCCAGGTCGCGTTTCCAGGCCTCGCTTTTGTTGTACGCTTGGAAGCTTTGGAAGGTGTGTTGGCCCGCGGCATCAAGACCGGCCTGGTCGCTCTTGTGGAGCACGACCCGGCTGGCCGAACCCGATTCATCTTGCTCTATCCACCCGATCACCACCTGGCCCTGAAAGGCCGCAAGCGCGATGTCGCTGATGATGGTGCCTTCGGGTGCGGTGCCCACCGCTTCGGTCGCAAAGACGAAGCTGTCCTCGGTGGCGAAACGGTCGCTTCGGGCGTACCGAATTTCGTCGGGGGCCTCTTCATCTCCGCGGACCACGTAGGCGAGATGGGCGTAAACCCGGGGGCCGACTTCGCTGAACACCACCTGGGGCGTCGAAAGGGCCAGACCACCCTCGGAGATGGAGGCCGCACCCTCAAGCTCACCGAGAGGCGCAACCGGAGCCTCAAAACCCACGGCCAAATCGATCCGATCGGACGGAGCTGATTCGTATTCTACACCCTCGTCGCCCTGAAGCACGGCGGTGACGTGGTATTGATAGGTTTTGGGCGAGCTCGGTACCTGGCCCTGGTGAAAAATCTGGGGTTCATCCACGAGCGGGGTTCCATCGCGGTAAACGCGGTAGGTGGGCTTTAGGCCGGGGGGCAGGCGCGTGCCATCGGCAAACTGTCCGGGCTGACGCCATCTGAGCTGCGCGGTGTCTCCATCCGCCCATGCGTACAAGCCCCGCGGTGCGTCCGTCTCTTGCACCGCAACAAATGTCTCCTCCAAGGTGCGCCTGATGGTTTGCGAGGTTGCATTGTTGGCTCGATCGGTGGCGACCAAGGTGAAGCGGTTGACGCCTTCTTCGAGCGACAGCGAAATTTCAAAACCCCCATCGTCGTCCACGTCGATCGGCGTTTCTTCTTGAGTCCCTCCGTGGGTGAGGCTCAGCGACCGAAGCTGCGTGTCGGTCACCCGACCACGAAGCACGTGATCGGCGTCGTAGACCGTGCGTTCGGCCCCGCCCTCGACCACCAGGACCGGTGGCTTGGGATCGAAAATGAGGGTGCGCCGGACCTGAACCTCCAGACCGGCGAGGTCGCGGGCGGCGATGACCAAATCGGTGCGTTCTTCGGTCAGTTTCACAAAGGTTGTGAAATCGCCGCTCACGGTGGAGGTGATGATCCCATCCACCCGGACGTAGCTCAGGTTCTCGTCCACAGCCCGGCCTTCAAGACGGACCATGGGCACGTTGGTGTACGTCAGCGACTGGCCGGGATTGGCCACGACAAGCGCCGGATAGGTCACATCGCTCGGCGAGAAGGGGGCCTCGTCGGCGCCAAAGAAGTTGTAGGTCAGCGAGACCTCGCTTTCTTGGGGGGTCACGTCCTTCCAGTCGATGGCTTCGATGGCCTCGGGATCGACCGACTTGAGGTCCTCAAAGAACAAGGTCGCCCGCTTGAACCGCGGACCCGCACCCCCGTCGAGCAAACGCGAGAGCGGGATTTCTTCGGTCAAAGAGGCGGCATCCACCACCACCAACACCAAGTCGGTGTCGGCGACGCTGGCTTGCACGTCGATGTGGACCCCGATGTGGCCACGCTCGATGTCCTCAGGCGCCTTGTCGTCGTCGGGCAGCCCAGGCACAAATTTCACGCCGTGCTCGTCGACCAAGAAGCCGACCACGCGACGGGTACTCAGCCCGGCCTCATCGGCCGCCCACAGCTCAAACGGATGAAGCCCCAAAGGCAGCTTGGCCACGTCCACCGGCAACACAAACGTCTCGCCCCGTAAGGTGATGGGCATTCCATTGATGGTGAAGGTCTTCAGGGTTGCGTCCGAAACCGTACCACCAAGCGTCACCGCATTCTTTTCGGCGAGGGCCTGAGGCTCGGGTGCGAGCACCTCGATGCGGGGGGCGTCAGCGTCATAGATGACCTGCTTTTTGACCTGCGTGGTGTTCCCCGAGCCATCGACCGCAGACACCGAAAACGCGTTTCGGCCTGGCACCAACAAGAGGTCTTGCGAAAAGCTCTGATTGTGCCCGCCGAGGACCACGCCATTGAGCGAAAACTCGAGAAGGTCGTCGTCGTAGACCACGCCCTCCAGCCGATACTGAGACTGGGCGGTGACCGCGACATCATTGCCCGCGATGAGGTACACCAGAGGGGCCGTGCTGTCCTTGGCTTCGCCGGTTTGGGCCTCGGCCTCACCGAGGTCGGTGTGCAAATGGCCGTCGTAATCCTCGAGTGACCGCGCCAGATCTTCAGCCAAATCTTCTGCGGGACGGCCAGCCCCGAAAAAACGACCATCGAGCGCCGAGACCAAGTGAAGCGCCGCGGAGCCCGGGCTTTTTGAGGCACCCGGCGAGACGGCGTTCTCGCCCTGTCCGTAGGGGTACAGCCCGCGAAGGGTGGGAACCTGCTGGGAGAGATGGGCCACCAAGGACAACAACCGAACCGCCGCACCCGGGGGCGGCTGCTGGGCTTTTTCGGAAGCCTCGGGTCCGAAACCATGCGCCGTCTCGGATACCGCGCGGTCAAACGCCTCGTAGGTCCCCATCACCGCGATGTCGATTTGGGCGGGGGGCTGACTCAGATCCACACGGGCACCCTCATAGACTTGCCACCGACCAGCCTCATCTTGGGCGAGCACAAAATGGGCCTGCAGACCGCTCGGGTCGGCACCACTGTTTCTCAGCGTCTCCAGTGCTTGAACGGATGTTTCTTGCGCCGTCGCCGTATGGTGCAGAACCAGTCGGGTGCCCGCGCCGGCACGCGCAGGCGGGGGAGTGGGCTCACTGGAAAGCGGGGCAACGGAGGACCACACAGACTTGGGGATGACGCGAAACCCGGCGTGCTCGAGCCTGCAACCGACCAGAAGACGGACGGCATCCTCAAAGGCCCAGGGGCCAGGATCACATCCGAGCGGCGACGCCACCCAATAGGCCTCGCCCGCCTTCACGCTGTCGGTCACGGCCAGCAACTGAAGCTGTTGCGTCGCACCATCCCAGCGTGAAACTTTTTCGGCGCCCAACTCGTGAACGCGCATGTTGCGGGTGGGCTGTACAAAGTACCCTTCACCCGAAGCTTGGCCGGTCAACGCGGGCGGAACGAGCGCGCCTTCAGCCGAATCGCCGCTCGCCACATGCGCCCAATAGGTGCGACCGGACGTCAGGCTTGTTTCGGGCGTGTAGCTCGAAACCACGCGCTCGGCCTCGGCGTCGTAGTGGTGATCCACCGAGAACAACGTGAGCATCTCGCTCGGAACATTTTTCAAAAAATCGGCCGCGGATGCCGTCGAGGTCGAAAACAGGTGCCAACCTTCGGTCAAACCAGCTTGGGCGGTGCCGTATCCGGCGGGCATCTGACCGCCAGACTTGCTGCCGCAAGCTGCACTCCACAGTGCGAAAAAGAACACGGCCGAGATATTGAGATGTCTACGTTTCACGCGATTCTCCTTGTGGGAGCAACTAGGCTGACATCGACCCCGCGGTCAAAGCTGCTTAACCCTAGAGCTCCCTCTCACGTAAGGGATTTCACTCCTTGCCGCCTCAGCTTTTGTAGAATCCGCCAAACCACAGCGTGCGATTCCAACCGAGGCGAGCCCCTGAGCGCACAAAGGTATACATCAGTTGTTTCAACATGGGGAGATGAATTTAAATCAATTTTTCTTGCGTCGTTTCCGATTCCAGACGATGCCCGTATTGACCGAGGTTTTGGCTTCTTGGCGCGTGCACCAAGCACGAAGTTTTTTGAGCAGCAACGTAGGTTCTGAAGCAACCTCAGGAACCCTTTTGACTCGCGGCGACGCTCCGATCGATTCAATCATGCCTGCACCTCGGCACGCGAAACGATCGAACAAACCCCTTACGGTCGTCTTCGCGAACCACCCGTTTCAGGCGACCCCGGATGTACGTCAAGGTCCAGGTCCAGGTCCAGGTCCAGGTCCAGGTCCAGGTCGTCCAGGTCTGTCCAGGTCCAGGTCCAGGTCCAGGTCCAGGTCCAGGTCCAGGTCCAGGTCCAGGTCCAGGTCTGTCCAGGTCTGTCCAGGTCCGTCCGCCGGCACAAATCCAACCCATGCCTCCCTGCTTCCGCGGGCTGATGGTGAAAGAGGCGTACGATCAACTATGGAAACGCGCTCCGATTTCGTCGTTCCCGGGCCGGAGCCCCAAAAGCACATGCAATTGCAGTTGGTTATAGCCGGTGAACCACGGTCAGACGCTTGAACGCCTAATGACCTGGACCTGGACCTGGACCTGGACCTGGACCTGGACCTGGACAGACCTGGACAGACCTGGACGACCTGGACCTGGACATCGGCGCAAGGTATGCCACCGAACCTGAAAAAAATCAGTGGATTCACGACGCTTGGTAAAGGAAGGCGTCTGATGCGGGGACGGGTAGCCCGCCGGAGGAGACCGGCTCTCTTGCCGGCCTCTCACCGGGGGACAAATCAGGGGAGACGCGCACGCTTGTGCTCGAAGCGTTTGATGATCGCTTCGGCCGGCTTGTCGTCGACGGGCTTCAGATCGCCCGTTTCATCGGGACCGTAGATCCACAGGTTCATGCGGACCGTCTCCTCGCCCGGCTCTTGAATGCGGTCCCCGTCGTAGATCCACTCCACAAAGGGCTCGCCCTTCGCATCAGACCCGTAGTAGCCCCTAAACAAGATACGGTCTTTTTGCCAGTCCATCACGTAGGTACTGATGTTGTCCTTTTGCCTCAGGGCGGCCTCGAGGGGCTCAAAGCGCTCAAACATACCCTCTTCGTAAGGCGGCACTGCGAACTGACCAAACGGACGGTCGGGCTTCAGCCAGCGCGAAAACTCGATATCAATTTCACGGTTTTCGTACTTCCGCGCTTTGGGCGACGGATCCCATAGGAAGAGCCCAAAGACCACGTTTTGGGGCTGGGTCTTGATGTCGTACTCCACCGTGAACCAATACTGGCCATACCCTAAATTGCGGTCGGCAATGACCTCCGCGGCATACCAGATACCCTTATGAACCGGATCCTCGGTCACCCTGAGATGCAGACCTTCGTCGTCAACAAAGATGTTGTCGAAGGAATCACTCCAGCGGTTGGGGCCAGGCGCGATGGGTTCACTGGAGCGCTTCGCAAAAAAGTCGTACCCCGAGAACGAAATCGCCTGCCGAGGCCGAGGGTCGAGGGCCACAACGCCCGCAGAACTGCACGGCACTGGAGAGCCTTGGACATGCCCACAGGTCCGGAACTTTCCGTCCTCAGGATCGACCTCGGGCAGGAAGTCGTCGTATTGCACCCGGATCACCCCTTGGTGCGGGAGCCGAACCTCTCGATACCAGAAACGGTCCTGATCCCGCGGATCGTCGTTCCGATCGTAGTGGCCGTCGTTTTGATCCCGGGTGTACATGTACGGGTTGATCTCAGAGAGACGCTTGAACGGGTTTTCGGACTCGGTGATCAAAGGCTCGGTCCCAAAGCCCCAAAGGTTGAGTAACGTCTCGTTGAAACGCTCCCGCAAGACCGCACCGTTTTGCTCTTTTTGCCACTGGACCACCCCCATCAAGGTGCGGAGGAGCTCTTCGTCGCGTGAGCGCCCACCCTTCCAGTACGCATCAAATGCTTCTTGGGCGGCCAGCACCGTTCCACCAGGCCCGCTTTTCAGGTTGAGGATGGCCGCAAGCTTGGGGGACACAAAACCCGTGCTCGGCACCGCTTCAATCTCTTTCATGACGATCAACGAATTGAGTACCGCCTGCGCCTCAGCCCGCAGCCACAGATGGTAGGCGTTCTCACGCCACTGCCGCTCAGACTCCGCGGGCCTCCCCGGACAGGGGCCCCGCCGGGCATTTTGGCACGGAACCGGAATACGATAGTCGCCCTGTTGGTGGAACGCATCATGGGTCACCTGATGGACGATGCCGGCCACGGTCTTCACCACCGAGCTGTGCGCACTTTCATGCAGGTGAAGACTGGTGTCCGCCGTGGCGTCGCCCGGCTCCCAGTGGAGGTCCTTGGTCGACCAATACATGGTTCGGCTTTGGGCCTGCTTGTTGATGCGTCCGAAGGTGCTCGAAAACTTGAGCAGGTCCCGGATCTCGGGAATGGCCCTCGGATCGCCTCGCAGATTCAGCGAAGTCTGTGAAGCCTCGAAATCATCGTGTTTGGTCTCACAGTCGGGCTCCGTACGCGACTGATCGGCGCTCAGCTGACCATGGCCCGTGAGCGTGTCGATGGAGTACCGCACGTGGTCCGTTTTTCCCGGATCGACGTTAGGCACAAAGTTGAACGACAAGGTCTTGATCTTGGTGAAGTTCGGGCGCTGATTGGTGGCCCGGGTGATGTCGTTTTCACTGTAGGTGAAGTCGCTCATCAACACCGTAATCCTCCGCTCTTGGGACACCGGAATATTGAACTTGCCGGACACCCAGGCGTCGCCGTCTTCTTCGACGATGCGAAGATGCACGCAACCCGCATTGACAGCTCGTGCATCCGAGTAGTCCGGTGCCTGCATCTCGAAACTGAGGGCCTCGTACAGGGTCAAGTCTTCTTCGAAGGGTACCCACAGCGCCCCGATCTCCGTGAGCGCCGAGTTCTCATAGACCAAACGTCGACCATCGCCGAAGCTTTCCAGCCCGCGGGTGGCCCTCCCCTCGTCGAAATCAGCAATGGGATAGATGGTCCACTCGCCGTTACAAACTTCCTTGTCGCAGCCTTTCACGGGCTCGAAGTCATTGAAAAACAGTTGGTCGGGAATAAGCTCCCCGTCCTCGCCGGTACCGTCGATGCTCGCCCGGCCCACCTTCTTGAGATCGATTTTGACGGGCAGCTGCCCTACGATCTCTTCGGTGACCACGTCTTTGAAGAACAAGACCTCCCAGACAACCTCCGTCTCTTCCTCGGTCTGCCCTGCCTCGGCGGCGGTCACCGCCCGAAGTTGCTTCAGCACCGGAATGTTCCCGGTGAGGCTGATATCTTTGGGACTGCCGGTCGAAAAGGCGGCCAGCGGATGGTCCGGAGCAAGGGTACCCCACGCACTTTCGATAAGGTACTGCACCCCGGCTGAGTTGGAGCCATCGTATTGCGCGTGCACCAGCGCCCGCTCCGCCAAGATATCCAGGTAGGTAATGCTTTGAGCCACTAAGACAAAATGGGGGGGGGAAATGGTCTTCGGTCGATTGGCCACCTCGTCCATGACGACGTCTGGCGCATCGATGATCGGTTTTTCCTCTTCTTCCTCCTCCTCTTCGGGCTCGGGCTCCGGTGGGCTGATACGCACCCCGCCCAAAGCCTCGGCCACCACGTCGGCAGATTCGTCGTGAAGCGTCACGTGGTCGATGGCAAAACGCACGTTGGTGCGGTCCTCTTCACCGGCGGTGAACACAAAGGAGAAGACCTCGGTCTCGGCCGGATTCGGAACGTCGTTGAGCTTCGCCTCCACCGTCTCCTCTTCAAGGCCGTCGGACACAAAGTCATCGGGGAAGGCGAGCACCATGGTCTGGTAGGTGTCGGTCAACACCATGGGCAGCGAACGCCAGCGCTCACCGCTGGCCTCCGACCAAGCAAAGGCAACCTCGGCGCCCACCCCAGAGGGCGTCTCGCTTTTCACCGAAAAAGAAAGGGTTTGCGACGCACGAACCGATGGCACGTGGGTCCTGCTCCACATCCCGCCATAGCTTGACGTCTTGTTTTCGAGTACCGCTTGCGCGTAGGTGAGCGCAAAGCTCCCTTCAACCCAGTCCAGGGCTTTTTCGCCGGTTCCTGGGGCACTGAACACCGTCCAATTCTCGGGGACCCGTCCGTGGTCAAAGTCACGGAACAAGGCGCGCACCGGGCCGGTGGGTGCCAAAACCGCCTCCACATCGAATGTGAAAGTAACCCTTTCCGTGAACCTTTCCCCCGTCTCGGTATGGACGTACATCACCGTGAAACTGACGTCGTTCTCGTCCAGCGCCCGAACCCGCTCGGTGTCGACCGCGAGCATGTACGAACCCGTGCCCCCTTTGGGCAGCACCACTTCGCGCTGGGGCCGAAGGAGAATCTTTCCGTATTTTTCGAGATCTTCGGGCCCCTCCACCAGAATCTTGTAGCTTCCCGCCGGACCGCTCCAGTTGGTCACCTGGTGCGCGAACACCGGAGCGCGCACCACAGCTTTTTTGGGCGCCACCGTGACTTTCACCTGGCGGTAAAAGGTGCGGCCATTGGCTTCGTCTATCTCCCCATCCTCGTTCAAACCGTGAATGAGGTAGTTGGCCACCAGGGTCTGTCCCTCAAAGCCAGCAAGGGCATCGGTGTCGAAGAAGAAGCCAATTTGCTCAAACTTTCGGGGCTCCACCGTGACCGAGAATTTCACCGCCGCGATCCACTCGGGAATGTGAATCCCGTCCCGCGGCGTCGGGAGTTCGACTTCGGCCCGATAGCTTCTGGCTTCTCCAAACCAGAAAAAGTCGTTGGCAACTTGTTCGGTCAAGTTCCCGCCACCCAACTTCGGGCTGACCGGTCGGTTGGTCAGAGAAAAAGACCCCACGGCGATCCCTTGGCCCGGCTGAACGTTGTCCAGATGCAGAACATGCTCCGGTCCGATGTTTGCGTTTTCTTCGAACCATTCGTCCGGAAGCCCTTCAAAATCTACGCCTGGTTTGTAAAGCTTGATCGGCGCGTAAAGGGGGTTGTCATCGATGATCTCAACCGGCTCGCGCTCCTTCTCGGCCCCTTCGTACAAGGCCACATTGACCATCAGGGCTCGACCCGCATGAAGCGCTGAGCTCCAGTCGTTGAGGCCATCACCCTCGGGCATAAACACGTAGGTCAACGCATCACCCGGTGAGGCCGACGCCGACTGCATCCACGAGGGATAGCTCACCGAGGTCAGGCTGCCCTGTACAAAATCGACAAACCTCCCAGCGAAACGAGAGCCAGCGAGCACAAAGGGCTTCACCACAAAGGGGTCAAGCTCGGGAAATTCTTCCGGACGCAATCCACCGTTCGGAATTCGAATGACCGAGCCCGCGCGCATCTCGTCGGCAAAGACAAACTCAAACTGGTTCTCCCCATTGTGGGTGACCGTCACCCCATCTTTAGAATCGGAGGAAGGCCGATTCGGGTCGAGATGGAGGGTCAACACCCGGAGCTTGCTGGTTTTCGGGATGGGACTGAGATCTTCATAGAGCTTCGCCACATCCTCTTGGTCGTAGGTGCCGCGGTAGAATTTGAGCTCATCGACCACGCCGGTGAAGGCCGAACCGGTGAAGCCGTCTCCGAGAAGAATCGGTTGGGAACTGCCAAAATCTGCGACCTCCGACTTGCTCTTTTGGCTGCGATCGGTCTGGGTGGCGTCGACGTACACCTCGAAGTGCGTCGTCTCGTCTCCCTGGCGGACCAGCCACACGATGTGGTTCCAGGCACCGATTTTCAGTCGCGCGCCGAGGTTGGTGTTGGACCGACCATTGCCGTCGGTGGTCCTGACCGTCACCAGACCGTTCGATTCGCGAACAATCTCCCAGCCCTGAAGACCGGCGGCGCCGATTCCGTTCAGGGCGCGGGTGGGATCAAGGTTTCCGATGAGCACTTCTCGTTTGGTGCTCGCGTCGGGCCAGACCCACAAGCTAACCATGAACGCGTCGTCTTTGTCGAAGCGAAGCGCGGGGCTTTGGACCGTCAGCGTCCCCTTAAGGGCAGAGCCTCCACGACCCGGAACCTGCTCTCCGGCGACGTCCGCCTTGTGGTTGAGGTAGCTCTGGTCCACGTTCAACCCTTGGTTGAACGACCAGTGGCCCACCAGTCCGTTCGGGGTGTCCGCCACAATCGGGGTGGTCGGTTTCGGGACCGCGTTCAGATTGCCTTGGAGGGCCGTCTCAAAACGAACCTCAGGCGGGAAATAGCTGTCCACCGACACCCAATTGGTGTTGGTCAAGGCCGGTGTCCATCCTCCGGGGACCGGCTGCGTATAGTGCGCGGCCAGAGCCTCGTAAAACGCGATCTCTCGGGAGGTCATGAAACGCCCGAGCGTTTCACCCACAAACGCGATTCGGTAAAGCGAACGAGCCGCCGAAGGCCGCCCCCACCTGGGCACAATGTGGTCGGCCACCGAAACCTGGCGCACGGTCCCCGAAACTTTGGCACCACAAGCGCTCTTTTGGGCGGGGCCCACCAAAACCGGAATGCTCCCTGCATCCTCGGCGGAAACCAAACCCATGAGATATTGATCGAGCAAGGTCGCCTGACTGAACGACGTGCATTCGATTTCGACTTGCCCGTTCCCGAGGTCATTAAACTCCGTCGCCTGGAATTTGAGCAACGAGGGCACACCCACATTCTGAAGAAGATGGGCACCATCGGTCAGGACGACCTCGTCGCCATCCACCAGAACGGCGCCCTTCCAGTAGGCTCCCCACAGATGCATCAGCTCATGGGTGACCCGGTAGCTGTTGATGCCCGCACCAAGCACGTCGATGTAGGTCAAGGCCTGAAGGGACTTCCCACTTCCGTAGGAAGTTCCCACGTCGATGGCCCCACCGGGGAGATCAATGCCCTCACCGTCGGACCGGACCACGCGGGTATTGCCAGCCCGGCGATTGGTCCCGAGCTTCACACCGATTTTTTCGACATGGTAGGTCGACAGCCCCACCAAAAATTGGAAGTTGTCCCGCATGCCCGAGGCGTAGAACGCCTTGCCCAAACGGGTCGGGTTGAAACCGACCTCCCTCAGCTCGCTTTGAATGGTCCCCTCGTCTTTACACAAATTGACGAAGTGTCGACCCAGCTGGGACTTGGCGTTCTGTTGAATGGTTGGCGCCACAGCGGCTGCCACCTCGGGTGCAATCAAACCGATGGACGGCTGGGTTTCGAAGGTTCCAAACTCACCGCTGGCCGAAATCTCACCCACATTCTGGACCGAAAGCCCCTCGGGGCCATCGCGGTCACCGCCGAAGTGACTCTCGGGCGTGCCCACATAATGGAGCGGCCCCGCGACATAGACATTGTCGTCCGCAGTGTGGTCACGGCCGACGCCGTCGTCGCTGAACACGACCACCGAGCCCGGACCATTCGGCCCCGAGATGCCCTCGGCCAGCTTCAGCTGGACCTCCAAGGACTTGGGGGCCTGGGTCGGGACCCTTACCTCCACGTAAAACGGTTCGCTGCCGTCGTTGTTGATGACGTTGGGCAAAACCTCGTAGCTCCAAAAACCTCGGGTGATCGCTTTGCTCAGCTTGCGCCCCCCGCCGCACTCTTGGAAACCCACGAGGTCAGAGAGGATGGCGCCCGTGTTGTCGAGCCCAGCTTCGTCGAAGATTTCGGCCTCGCCGAGCGCACCCCGGTAGATGCGGAGTTCATCCACGCCGCCTTCGAAGAGCACCCGGTTTTCCCCAGCGCCCGAACCCGCCAACGAGAGCGCACCCGACATAAAGGGAACGCCCTCGCCCGCGAACAAGGTCTCTGTCTTGCTGTGCGCCTCGTCGCCGGTCGCAAGCCTGAGGGTGGCCTCCCGGCCATCCCAAGCCACCGAAACATGGACCCACGCGGCGTCGTTGCCGAGAGCCAAATCGCGCACCGAGCGATCAGAAGTGGCCTCTACCATCGTCTGCTGGTGTTCCATGCGGAATACCAATCGCCCCTCGGCATCGAGGCCGACCGACCAGCCGCTGCCTTGAAACGCACTGCTCACGAAGAAGCTGGTCCCGGTCACCGCGGCGTTCGGCTGCACCCAGGCCATCACCACAAAAGGCTCAACTGAACTGTGGAACCGGGCGCGTTCCTCCACGCTTCGGAGCAACAAAGGCGGAGCCGTCGGCCCCGCGAAGTAGGCACTGCCCGTCCGTCCGGGGTCGTAACCCTCGGTGGCGAGGTGCCGATCAAACGCCCAGTAGGCAGCCAGTCCGTCGCGGTGCGCGGACACGGCAAATTCTTGCGTTTGGGAATCGGTCACGTTGACCACCGCCACCGCACCCACTGAGAACACCTGGGCATTGTCAGACGAGCCGAGCAGACTGTCTCGCACTTGACTGCACACCGTGAACACATCTTGGCTTCGGGGCGCCAACGTTTGGGGCGTGGTCGGTTGGACGGTCACGCCCACTTCGGCGCTCCGCCGGTCCACGACGTCGTCGCCTTGGTTGGACGTGGCGTACCAAGTGACGGGCTGGTCGCCGAAGTTCTTGACCGTGTAGTCGCGACACGCGTTGGCACCGACTTTGAGAGTGCCGTCCACCGCGAGCGGCACCACAAGCGCCTCTTCTTGAATGCGGAGCTTCACCCAGCGATCCGCGGTCACCACGTCACCGTTCGACACGTTGGTGAACGTCATCAGCACTTGAGAAAACCACGCATCGGCGCCCTTCGGCAGATGGTCGATGTTCGTGGCGCAAACCGAGATGTCCATCGTCGACCCTGGGCCGTAGTCCCTGAACAGGACTCCGTCGGCATGGATGCCGAGCCATCCGGCATCCACGCTTTGGATACTGCTCAGCTGGTAGGTGTGGCCTTGGCCCTTGGTGTGGTTCTTCACCGCAATCGAGCTACACCGCTTTCCAAGCCCCTCGCCCGAAACCTCCCGGCTGACGACCAGATCTTCGAGGACACCCTCAAACGCCAAGTGTTTGTTGGATGCCTGGTACAGCGGATCCTCTGACAACGGCCTTTTCTGAGTGTCTGTGACGACCTCGGCCACAAAAGAGATCTGACCTCCGAGACCTCCGAGCGAGCTGAAGACGACGCGCTGCAAATAAGGACCGGGGCCGTGGGCTTCCGCCCAAGTGCTAAGACGGGCGTCATTTCGTACGAAGTTGAGGGTCTCGGACGCACCCGGGTCGACGGTTCCCGACGAGGGGCTGACCGTGAGGATGGCGCTATCGGCGGGAATCGCGGTTCCCGAGTCATCTTCCACGTCAAAGATCTCCGCCGTCCACACGATGGGCTTGTCGGAATCGTTTCTCAAAACCTTGGTGAGCCCCTCCTTGCCCACCTGGAACGCACCTTCGTCGGGCGCAAACGCCAAACCCGAACCCGCGCCTTCAAACCAAGGCGCCAAGCCGTTCACTGCAGCCAGGACCGGAGCAGACTCCAAAACCTTGAGTCCGCAGAAGCCGCTCTTTTCTATAGAAGATCGGCTTTCATCAAACGCCTCGGCACAACCGAGGTGGGTGCCGATGTTCTGCAAGAATTCGGGTCCGAGGACATCGCGCCAACCGATGGTGCTGACGTTGTTCAGGCCAGTTGACCCCGGCAGCCACGCGTGTGCGCCCCGTTCGCCGGTCACGTACACCACCACGTCCGCGTGCGTTTCTTGGTACCACTCAAAGAGCTCGGTGCTGCCTTTTTCCTTGAGCCGTTCCAGCGCAAGTTTGGGCGAAAGCGCAAGGCCAGGGAACACCTCTGCCGACCCCAAATGAAGCTCAAGCGGCATACGGGCTTTTGAAAGCGCCTCGTTGGCGGTGCCGATGATCTTTTGGGTAAAGTCATCGAGCACCGCGTCGGCACGGATATCGAGGCTGTGGGCCATGGCCGCCAAGGTCTCTAAGTCAAACGCCAAGGCCACGTCGATCCCCACCCGATTCGCCGGATCGATCGGGGAAGGCGGATCCCCCACAGACACCACCACCACGTGGCCCGAAAGAACCGCATCCGGCCAATCATTCATGTCCGCCTTGGAAGAGACAAACACGAAGGTCAAAGGAAATTCATCCGGGGCCCGGGCGGAGATGTTGTGGCTGAACTCCGAACCGGTAAAACACGTTAAGTTGACTCCGTTATCCGCCAACAGCTTCTCGTCCGCGAGCAAGAAATCCTCGAAGTCGATGCGGCCGGTGGGCATCATCAGCACCCGGCGACAGTCTTCGACCTTTTGGGCGAAAGTGATCACCGCAAGCTCTTTGTCCTCCACGGTGAGGATGTCCGCCTCAAGCGACGGCTGGGCAAGGGCCGCGGGTGCCCCGCGGTCGCCCTGCCATGCATGAAGATCGATGGTCTCCCCCCCCACCAGCCGAACCACCGACTGAGGATTGTTGATGCCGGGAATGGGCGGAACGATGGCATAGCCCGTCAAGAAGCCCTCCGACCAGGGCACGTCGGCGCGCCGAACCGCGTATCGCGGGTTGAAGGTTGCGCCTAGAGCAAAACCGCCGATCCCCTGAAGGGCGTCGGTGGCCAGGCTTCGGTCCACGTAGGGCGACTGGTCACGCCCACAGACCCGGTCGAGCAGATGGAGATCGTCGTCCTCGGTACCCGAAAGCAGATCGCTCTCACCGATCTGAAGTTCTTCGACGCCCTCGTTGAAGCGGTAGACCTCATAACACGGGGGGCCTCCATCTTCGGAGACGGTGCTGGTGGGGATGAAGTACACCTTCGCCGGCGCGTCGACCAAAGCCAGGTCGATTTCCTCAGGCACAACCTCGGCCAACTCTTCTTCACCCAACCGGAATTCTTCGTTCTTAAACAGGTTCGCAAGCAGGTCGAATGGGTTTTGGGCCGCGGTCTCATCTGGGAGGTTCCACATGGGACTGCTTGGACTCGAAAACACAAACAGCGCCTTCGTCAGCTGGGCTTCGTCTTCTTTCATTCCAAGACCTCGGGCAATTTGGTCAAAGTCGCTCTCACGGAGCTTGCCGGTCCGCATGATGAAGTGCAGTGCGTCAGTCCTAAGCCCGGCCCCTTGTGCGGCCTGCGGCAGACGCCCCTCGGACTCCAGGTTGATCAAACGACGAAGCTGACGAACGTTTTCGGCCATCTGTCCTCGGGAGAGACCTTTTTCGGGACGGGCCAGCGAAAACGTTTCTTGGGGCTGGCGCTCAACAACGGTTTTGACCCCGTCAAGCAGGTAGGTCACATGTCCATTAAACTGGCGAAGAACACGCGCTTCCATCGCCTCGCGGCTCCAGTATGCTGGCGATGCCTCGTTGATAGTCTGGATGAAATCGACGCCGCGAAGCTCGTACTTCAGCTTCATCCCCGCGTTAAACAAATCGAGCATACCCTGATGGGGACCACTCCACAGCGCCCTCTCCGCGAAGGAACGAAGCGAGGACGCCACCTTGCCGGCGCTGGCATCCGGCGCAAAGGATGACTGTGTGGAAGCCCGCGACCACAGGGCGAGGGTCGTCGCGTAGCGGTTTCGGAATTCGGCCAGCCAGGTCCCGTAAAGCGCGTCGATCTCTCCCCGATCGTACGAGGGGGCGTAGATATAATCCATGAGCCTAAGCAGCTCGTAGGCATCGTCCGGGTGCTGAAGGAGCGGCACAAAAAGCTGCCCGTCATCCGACCCGACGCGGCGAATCAAAAGACGCTTGAATTGTTCGCTGACCGCCGAACAGTCGAGCCCAATCGCCTTCGCCATGTCCTCGCCTGCGTTGTCTTGGAAGACGACCTTGGGCATACGCTCGTTGCAGAAATTCTGAAGAATGCCATTGGTCTTCATCAGGCGAATGTCGAAGTCCTCTTGGTGGCGCTCGAGCCAGTTCTCCATCGGAAGTCCGGTCGCCACAGCCTCGGTGGCAAAATCAATGGTCACCAGCCGGGTGAGGAGCGCATCAAACACGTAGGGCCGGGGTTCGGACGCCAAGAGCGCAAACAGGGCGCTCAAATAGGCTTCTTCGAGACGATCGTCGATAATTTCAATATCGTCCAGCCGTGGCGGCTGTCCCGTTCCAAACATCGCGTTGGTCTCGACACCCAAAAAGCCGCGGGGCTCGTGGACGATCATGGTGGCAGCCCAATCGCGCACCGAAGACGATGATGAAAGCGCCGCCGAGGTTTCGCGCACATCGTTCCACGCGATTTGCTCTTGACGAGGATCAAAGACCCGAGCGGCCCGCTTGGACAGAATTTCGAGCGCGATGAGTTCCGAATAGGCCTGGGGCCCACGCGAGGCCTTCGGGGTCTCATCGAATGCCATGAGATTCAAAAGATCGAGGGACCGCTTGGCCAGCCGCAAACGACCGGTTTCGGTGGCAAACAACGTGTACAGCGCGAGCGCCCCGCGGTTTGTGCCTTTGATGGCCTTGGCCGTCGCCAAGTCCGCATAGGCTACCGGGTTACCCCAGAAGGGCTCGCCGGGCCCGAAGCTCCCCGGTCCATCCCAAAAACGTTCGCCCACAAGGGTGTTCTCCAAGCTTTCAAGCACCTCGGGGCTTCGTCCCCAGTCGATGGTCTTTTGGGCCAACGTGAACACAAAGTAGGCGTACACATGATCTTCGAGGGCGGCCCTATCGAACCGCGCGAGCCCGCCAACCGCATCGGGTATGACCACGTCTTTTAGACTGATGCTCCCGGGCGCACTGCCTCCGTTCGGTGCCGGCGTATCGACGTCGGAAAGCTCTTGGGCCACGTCTGCGAGCTGGCTGAGTGCAACCACCGCATCGGCCACATCGGCGTCCCACCACATGTCGACCGCCTGAAACTCAGGATTCAGCGTCGTGCCCACCGGCTTGTCAAATTTCTTCGGCGGTGGAGGCACACCCTCCATCAAGGTTCGAAGCGCTTGGATCTGGGGTTCGGCTTCAGCAGTGAGCACGCCCGACGCCAGATCCGCTTCGATGCCCGCCTCGATGGCGGCTTGCCACGCGTCCCAGGCCGCGCGGTAGTCTTTGTAGGTCTCAAACGCGGGCTCAAAACCGGTCTCATAACCCAATGCGCCAAGAAGAGGCGGCAGTGGATAGCGGTGGGCAATGCGGCTCGTCCGCTTGAAGTTGAAACCGAGCCGGTACAAATAGACCGGCTGGGCGATCGTCGTCGCCTTCTTCGGTTTGGCTTCGGTTTTGGTTAAGCCCGCATCGTCAACACTTGTGGTGCCCGCTTTCAGTCCCGCCAACATCGAGGGATCACCGAGACCCATGCTGAACATCTTTCGCTCGCCCACGTAGTGAAGGTCGATCATCGACTCCAAGAGCACCCGCACCCGACCCACAACTTTGGATCGCTCCACCGAACTTGGAACCTCCTTCAGGTACCAAAGGACACTGTACGCAGCGAGCATCTGCGAACCGGTCTGAAAGTACGGTCCTAAAGCTTTTCCGCTCTTGGTCTCAACCGCGTAGGGGAGCTGAACCGGCTCGCCGGGCGTCGCCGAAAAAACCACGGCCGTGGACAACATGCCATCGACCCATTTCGCGGCCTGCACCAGATCTCCGTGGTTGACGGCCGCCACGATGGCCAACGCCTGGTCTTCGAGGTAGGTGATGGCCACTTCCCTCTTGGCGTCGTTGGGCTCCATGCAACAAAGCGGAGCCGTCCCCGGACATGAAGCCGAAACGGTAGAAAGATTCCGCGATTCACAGGTCGAAAATTCCTCGCTGGACTTGAGGCAGCTGCCCCCGATGTCTTCGCAGGTCGCACCCGCGGGGACGTCGCCCTTGGTGACCGTCTCGGATACCAGGCGTTCGCCTGAAACCTCCCCAAACAGGCCCGCCCGGGGCGACCGAGAGGTCGTCTGAACCGCAACATCCGAAGCCTGTACCTTAGCCACCGGTTGGGTCTCATCCGCCCGATCAATCAGGACAACTTCATCGACGCCACCAAACAAATCTTCTTTGATGTGAAGCTCGTGGAAGTGCCATTCGCCCCTCTTGCCCTCGGTCAAGTACCGCTTGGTGTGGGGCGACAAAAAGCTTCCCTCCTTTTCTTCCTCAAGGCTCAGGGCATCAAACCCAGTAGCGGCCAACATCAGGTCTTCGCCGTCCTCTTTTCGGAACAGACGCGCAACCGGCTTGCCCTCGCTGAAATCGGGCTCCAGCGGGTTGGGCGTCGTCTTTTGCTTGAACTGGAAGGTCCCGTTTTCGGCAAGCACCGCCCGGCCCAGTATCCACTCTCGGTTTTCGTTCTTGTCGCCCGGCACCACCACCGAGATGGTGACATAGTGGTTTTCAGGGGAATGGGGTTCGCCCAAAAACCCATTGGCCGAAAATACCACGCTTTTCCCAAGAAATCCCAAAAGGCTGGGGGAGTTCGCCACCGTCAAGTTCAAGCTGATGTCCGTCACGTTGACCGGCGCGACGAAGAAAAACCGATTGTCAAACGCGCTCTTGAGGGTGGCGCTGGCCTGAGACACCACGGTGGGCCTCGTTTTTGCGATGCGGTGCACACCTTCGCCGATTTTGGACCCAAGCCTCACCTCAAAGCTGGTATCACCCGGTTCAATGTTGGCGGTCCCCCAGGGCGGCAAAAGGTCCGAGGACCGGCCCAGCGAATGGATGACCAGGGCCTCGCTTCCACCGGCGTCCCCTCGCGGAGCCGATGGGGCTTCGGGCGCCGCCGCATCGCTGTAGGGATGCGCGACGGCAACCACCTCAGGTCGCCCACCAGAACCGGTGTGGACCAACTTAAATGTGTCCCCCTGAGCGTTTTCGTGGAGCGCCCACCATCCAGGATTACCCGCATAACTATAAATGCTCTCAAACCCTAAGGAGGACTGTTTCTTGCCAGGCTTCCTGGCGTCCACCGGCGCACCCGTCACCGCCAAAACCTTGGTCTTCGTGCCATCATCATCGGTTTCGGCATCTTGCATGACCCGTAAGATGGGGTAACTCGCCCTGAACTGGGCCTCGTCACCCAGATCCGGCCCCACGGGCACAACCGGCACGGCATCCTCCGCTTCGTCTTCCGTTTCGGTCTCTTCCTCGGGTTCGTCTGGTGGCCGCCGGGTCTCGAAATGAAATGTACCGTCCGCCGCAACCGGATGGCCAACGAAGTGCTCCTCGCCATCCCGCATGAGGGTGAGCATCAGGTACTTGCCCGCAAGGTCACCATTGACGACGCCGTCGAACACATAGATAAGCCCTTCGCTCCGCTGTTCCATCCATGCTTCCACACGAACGAAGTGGCTGTTGACCGGACTGTATCCCAAAAAGTCAACCGAGGCGCCCTCTTCATAACCCACGATGTACTTGTCGGGCCCCGAACCTTCGAAAGTCGAAGACCGGACCACCTGATACTCCTCTCGTGCACCCGGGAGGTTGTTCGTCAGCCCGGTGGTCATCGTCACGGTGGATTCAAAATGGGTAATGATGTCTTTGGGAACAAGGGACTGATGTTCATCTTTATGGCCTTTGAGCTTTGCCCAAGCCTCTTTGGGCCAAGCCCGCGCTTTGCCTACCTCATAGTCGGCGTCGAAGCCCAATGGCCCGTGTGCGTAGTTTTTTAGGGGTTGGTCCACGTCGCCGTACTGGGCGGAATAATAGTCGTACACATCGATGTACCAAATGGCTGCGGTGGACGACTGAAGCTGCGTCATCAAGTCTTGGATGCGAACCGTGGAGTAAGGCGCACCGTTATGGGCCAAGAAACGCTGCATGTCTGACCAAAGCCGGGCCGCCTCGTCTAAGAAACGCTCAGCGTCCTCGGGGAACTCATCGGCCATCTTTTCGCCGAAGTACAAGAGCCCCAAGATGAGCCCGGTGGTCGCTTCCAGATGGTAGAGCTCTTCTTGGTCATTGCTCTGCTCGATGTACGGATCTTTGAAGCTATTCGGAAAGTAAAACGCGCCGTGATACTTTTCGCCGCGAAACGTCAACCCGGAACTGGTGAAGCTTTTGATCGTGTAGTCAAGGCAACTGGCCAATTTCTGTCGAAGCTCGGCGGGAAGCTCGCCATAATCCACCGACAAAGAAAGCCAGCTGCAGTTGTCTATCGCGGTCAGCTCGCTGGCGTGAAACACGCCGTCGATGAACTCACCGCCGGTCACCACCCGCCCAAAATCGTCGTTCCAAAGCTTCGTAAAGATGGCGTCCCGCAAACCGTCGCGCCACATGATGAGGCCCGCCAAGCCTTTTGCGTTCGGGACGTTGGGCAGCCGCCCAATCTTGTCCTTGTCCGCCTCACTCATGGTGCGGGTAATTTGATCCCACTTGTGAATCGCGTGGTTCAGCACGCTCAGGGTATCCAGATTGTGCTCGGTCACCACGTTGACCGCGCGCTCAGGGACACGAATGGCGTCAAAAAGCCCGTGGTGCGCATTGGTCAGCGTGATCGCAAGCTCGTCCGTTTTGTCGCCGTTCGCGTCTCGAAAGTAGGTGGTGATCTTCGGATTCCGGTCTGGGCGGAGGCTTCCGTAGCCGATGACATCGAGAACGTCGTAATACGCGATGCGCCGCCGCCGTTTTCCGCTCGGATCTTTGGGGACGCCAAGGACCTCTTCGGTGAGACCCAGATTTTCATGCCAGGGCTCTTCAGAATACTTCAAGCCCCGAGCGGTTGTCCCCGCCGTCATCAGCCACTTGGCTTCCGGGTCTGACACCAAGTCCCCGGCCAAGTGACGGCTGAGGCCCGAGATGGCGGCCAAATAGCAACCGAGAAGCTCGTCGCGGCTACCGGCATCGAGCGCCTCCGCTTCGTCGGAAGACATGTAGGCACCAAGCCCGTGAAGAACCCAGGCATTGGCTCCGGTCACCTGGCGCGCGTCCTTCCACGAGTCGTTTTTGGTGTTCCAAGAAAAGTGCCAGCCCCGAATGTACCGTTCACCGGTCTTTTCGTCTTCGACCCATACCGCAATATCCTCGCTACAAATGTAGCGCGCCAATTGGGTGGTGCGGGGGTCTCCTTGGCGCGCGAACTGCGCCAACGCGATGCCTTGGGTGTAGGCCCAGGCACGTTCATAAAGGGCCAAAAAGGGCGTGTCGTCCGGAAGGTCTTCGTCCGGGATGTACTCCCGCTGGCCGCCAAGAGCCACGCTGAACAGCTTATCCCGGATGATGGTGGCTTTTTTGTAGTTGCCCGCCGCATCCCCGCGGAAAAGTTCGGTGGTGACTTCAACCGACTGCGCATCATCCGCATCCTCTCCGGAGGCGAGCGAACCGGCCCCGGAAGCGATGGAGACCGTTTCTTGGGTCGCACCGTAGCCCCCCGTCAGCGGGACCCACACTGTTTTCGAGCCGTTCAGCTCGTCCCCAAATTCTCCGACGTTGCTGAACGCCCGGGTGCCAAACGCCAAAGAGGTGGCATCGAGGCTACAGCCGGTGGACAACGCACCGTACTCGTCGACACACTCGAACTCGGTCTCTATACTTTGGTTCGCAGTGGACTCTTGCGGAGCCGATGCAAGCACCCGCTTGTGACTCCCGTCGGGCGCGCTCACCCGATTGACCATGATTCGATCGCGGTCGCCCTCGTCATCGGGATACTTGATGAACGAGGCCAACCATAGATTTTCGTAGGTCGCGAGGCTGGGAACACCGTGTAGATAATCGGCCTCGGCCCCATAGATGCGCCAATGAATCGGCTTCGCCGGAAACACCCTCGTCTGAGCCGTCCTTTCCTCAAATCCCTCGTTGACAATGGTCTTATCAAAGTCACTTCCATCGAAGCTCCGCGCCAACACGACCTGACCGAGCAACGGTCCCTGGTTCGAGGGGAATGCGGGATCCGGTTTGTAGTACAAGACACCGATTTCACCGCGACGAGTCACCCCCACCGAGGGCATGTACCCCTGGCCGATTTCTTTAGCGGGTTTCCATGTCTTTCCGCCGTCGGGCGACATCGCAAACAAGATGGCGTTGCCTCCCGAGTTGGGGTCTTTGGACTTGCCGAGTTCGTAGGTCACAACCATCTGCCCCTCGGGGCCCGAGTGCGCCTTGGCGTAGGTAGGCCCGACGGGTCCGGAATTGCGGTTTTTCGTAGGTGAACCGCATTCTTGGTACTCACCTTCACGCTCACAACCGAATTCATCCACGGTAGAGATCCGCCACCGAAGGAGGGTCTCCTCGTACATGCCCTCCGGTCCAAACTGACCCGGCTCCGGTGGGGGCACGTTGGGCAGTGACCGGCGCTCCCACGCGCCCTGACGAAATCCCTTTTCTACGCGGTTTTCGGCCTCTACGAAATGAACCCGGGCGCCCTTCCCCGCGTAAAGCTTCGCCTCCACCCGTTCTTCCTTTCGGACGTCGCTCCACGCACCCGCGCGAATCGGACGCTGAGCAACTTTGATCTTATCTTCTTCGTGCCAAATGCCGAGTTCCAGATACTGCCACCAGTTGTCGTCGTGGCCGAGTTCGCCATCGTAAGAATAATAATTGGTGCGGTCGTACCCGAAGTGCTGGATGGCCGCAAAGTTCCCTTCAAGAGCCAAAAGCTCGCGCTGGTTCTCAGGAATTTCGGGGGCGCAAGCGTATTGGTGGTCACGTTTGGTTTGGCGAAAGCCCTGGCGAAACAGCTTGACGCCCGCGTAGAACCAAAACGGGTTTTTGCCTCCACACTTAATGAGCCTGGGTGGCGGAACATTGGGTCCATAGAACGTGCTGTTGAGACCGCTCCAAGCCGAATTGAAGGTTGGGAGGTTGTCGTATTTTCGGGTTTGGCGTCCCACAATGGTGATGCTGTCTGGGCCCACATGCAAAGAGGGGTTTTCGACATAGGTCTCCTCGGTTCGGGTGAGGTAGACGCCAAAATCCCCAGAGCAATCACTCTTGCGACCACATGCCTGAGGATCGCTGCTTTTGGCTTCGACTCCGAGGCTGTACACATCGTCATAGTCTTCCGTGCAGCAGCCCCCGCCCCCCCCGTCGCACTCGACCTGTACGGTGTGGTTGTACTTGACCAGCTCGTGGTTCGGACGGCGCTTTTGCTCATCGAATACATTGACCCGATTCCCATGCGCGTCTTCCTCTCCATGAAAGTTTCGCATGTAGTACACCTTGCTGGACTCGTTCCAAATCATGTGATGGGTCCCGGTGTGGTCGTAGGCCATGCTCAAATCACGCTTCCATACCGGGGTCTTCGGAAAGGACCGCTCGGCCTTAAACGAGTGGTTTCCATCGGGCGTAATCTGTCCACCGATGTCGCTGATACGAATCGCTATCCGACTTTCGAGGCCCTGCTTCTCTTGCTCTATCCAACCGATCACCACCTTTTGCTCGTGGGCGGCGATCGCGATGTCGGTGATGACCCATTCCGAATCCACCGTACCCACCGGCTCGGTGGCCATGGTGAAACTCCCCGGCCGCCCGTGGTCATCGCTACGGCCATAGCGCACCTGATCTTGGGTATCGCGTTCGCCCCGGACGATGTAGGCCATATGGGCAAAAACCTTGCCGTGGGCGCGGTTCAGAACCACCTCCGGCATCGCCGCCGACAACCCACCATCGGTGACTTCAGCCGCCCCTTCCGGCTCGCCAAAATCGGCCACGGGCACCTCACCACCCACTTCGAGGTCGATGCGGTCGGAGGGGCCAGACACGTACTCAACGCCGTCTTTGCCCTTGAGCACCGAGACCACGTGAAACAGGTAGGTCTGGGGCGAATTCGGCACTTGCCCCTCGTAGTAGATTTCAGGAACGTCTCCTTCGGGCTGCTCATCGCGGTAGACACGAAAGCTTGGTTTCACCCCTTCGGGGAGATCCGTCCCATCGGCGTAGTGCCTCACCGCCCGCCAACGGAGGCTGACGTCCTTGCCGTCCGCCCACGCGTAGAGTCCCTTGGGAGGCAGCGTGGCCTGGGTGGCAAAAAAAGTCTTTTCTCGGGTGAGCTTCACCGATTGGCTGGTCACATTGCCCGCGGCATCGGTCGCCACCACCGAAAACACGTTCTCACCCTCATCGAGCGTGAGCGCGTGGCTAAACCGACCTTCGGTGAGTTCAACGGCTTCTTCCTCGCTCGCCTTTCGATTCCTGATGGTCACACCGCTGAGGTGGGCGTCTTCCGCAAAGCCCTCGAGCGTATACTTGGCCTCATACACGGTGCGCTCTGGGCCCGAGGAAAGAGAAAGAACCGGAGGCTCCGGGTCGTACACGATGGTGCGCTTCGCCGATACCTCGAGTCCAGCAAGGTCGCGCGCCACAACTTCGAGGTCGGTCTGTTCTTCTTCAAGCTTCACAAAGCTCGAAAACGCGCCACTCGTGGTCGACGTAATCACTTCGTTGATCCGGACAAACATCAAGTGCTCGTCCTGGGCCGAGCCGTCCACCCGTACCAAGGGAACGTTGGTGTACGAAACCAAATCCGTTGGGTACGAAAGTGAAAGCATCGGGTAAACCGCGTCACTCGGAGAGTAGGGAAGGTTGCCCGGACCAAAAAATGAGAAGTGAACCGACACTTCGCTTTCTTCGGGCGTCACTTGAGACCATGAAAGCCTCTTGATCGCATCCTTGTTGACCTTGGTCAGGTCTTCAAAAAAGAGGGTTGCCCGCTTGAACCTCGGGCCGGCGCCGCCGTCGACGAGCGACTGAAGCGCCACGTCCTCGGTCGTTCCCGTTTCATCCTCAAGGACGATCATAAGGTTCGTCCCTTCCATGTTCGCCACCACATCGGCATGGACGCCGAGATGAACATCGGAGGCGACCCCGTCAGCCCCCTGGTCTTCGTCCTCGTCTGACGGAAGTCGTGGGAGAAACTTGACACCGTGGTCATCGACCAAAAACCCGACGCGCTTGGACGTCGTGAATCCCGCCACATCATCAGCCTCGAGACGGTACACATGAAGCCCCGGCGACAGGGAGGCCACATCGACTCGAACGCCAAAGGTTTCACCTCGAACCTTTATCGGCTCATCGTTGACCGTCAATGTTTGCAGGCTGGCATCGGTGACCGTTCCACCGAGGATGACGGCCTTTTTCTGAGAGAGCGCAATGCGGTCCGGCGGGCTCACCACAATGATGGGGGCCTCGCGGTCGTAAATGACTTGCTTATGGTGCTGGGCCACGTTCCCGAAGGCGTCGACGGCCGAAATACGAATGTCGTTTCTTCCGGGATGCAGCCATACGCTGTTTGAAAAGCTCTGGTTGGTGTTGCCCAAGACGACGCCGCCCAGGGACACCTCGAGAAGGTTCTCGTCAAAGACGACGCCTTCCACCCGAAATTCCGGATCGGAGGAAACCACCACCTGGCCTTCAGGAACCACATGCAAAAACGGAGGCAAGCGATCGTCTTGAGATCGATCTTCTTCTTCGGCCTCTTCTTGTCCGCCGAGCAGTTTGTCGTACTCAATGGCCGAGAGCGTCAAATCAGGACCGGATGTGGACCCGAGCCCCACGCCAAAAAAGCGATCCGAAATCGCCCAAACCCAGTGCAGCGTGCCCTCGCCCGGGCTCAAAGAAGCGCCGGGGAAGAGCGCATTGTCCCCCTGTCCATAGGGGTGAAAACCGGTGATGGTCGGAACCGAACGAGAAAGATGGGCTGCAAGCTGAAGCAGACGGACAGCGGCGCCCGGAGGCGGTTGTCGACCAGACTCCGGGGATCCGGGAGCATGCCCGGCTTGGGTTTCGGGCCGATCGCTGTCCACGGCCTCATAAGTCCCCGCAATGCTGATTTCGATGTGCGCGGTCGCCTTGACGATGGGCCGGCCCTCGTACACTTGCCAACGCCCCTGGGCATCTTTGGCGATGATGAAATGGGAACCGAGGTCTTCTTGACCCTGGCTATCCATGGCTTGGCTCTCGAGGTCGAGAATCGATACGTCCTGGGTTGTGCCCGTGTGCTGAAGCACAAGTTTCGGCGCGAGGGGAACACCGCGCTGGGATACAATGGGAGCCGGAAGCTCTCTGGCTGACCACGCACTTCTCGAAATCACCTCAAAGGCCGCGTGCTCGATGCCACACCCGACCAATACCCGAACGGCGTCCTGAAAATCCCAGCCCTCGGGTCTACAACGGATCGGCGATTCCGCCCAGTACGCCTCACCCGGCACCAGACCTTCATCTTGGGCCATGAGCACCGTTGTTTGCTTGCCCGCATCCCAGCGATAAACGCGCTGGGCATTCAACTCATGGACCCGCATCGAACGATGCGGCTTCACAAAATAGGCATCGACCTCGTCGTCGGAAGCAAATTCCGGCGGCTTTCGCTTTTGTTCATTTGACGTCGTTTCGTCCAATACGTGCGCCCAAATCGTTTGATTCAAGGTCAACGCATCTTTCGACGTGTATCGGGTCGCAAGCTTTCCTGTCTCGGCATCGTAATCGTGGTCTACGGCGTAGTACAGAAGCCGATCAGGAGGAATCGGCTTGAGGAAGTCCGCAGCGGTGGGCGTTGACGTGGACAACAAATGCCAACCGGGGGCGAGACCCGCCGCGGCAGTGCCCTGGCGAAGCTTGGGCGCTTCATGGTCTTTCCCCGCACACGCCGAACCCATGGCGACCAGGGCCACAAGGCCCGCCCATGAAAGGACTGGACTCCACTGTTGTCGTACGCATGAGGGCGCGTGACTGGAATGCATGTCTAAACCTCCTGAGGCGAGCCCATTCGAGCTCGCAAGTCCTCTCCAACCCGCCGAGGTTGGTCATCAAGCTGCAACCAAAGCAGCTTTTCGTCTCAATCCGTCACTTTGGCTGCAAAGAATGCAGACATGTACGTTGATCTCGGACGAGGGGACCGTCTGTACCCCATACGTCCCCGAGCGCAGACTTTGTTGTCTACCTCACACAATGTCAACTAAGATTGCCTCGGTGCAACCCTTTTGTCCTCGCCAGACAAACTGCAGTTGTTAATCAGACTGCTGGCGCCACACCAGGGGTTTCTTTTTTGGCACCAGCGGACGAAATGTCGTGGAGGGAATAGGATCAGTAGTGGATGCGGAGCACGTCGAACGCTTCGGCGCACTCGACGCCGGCCACGCGCCCCATGGCCTTAGCCAGGTCGCGAGACGATTGGACATCAATCTTATGAATCTGAGATTTGTGCGCCGAGATGGCGCGAATCTTGGTTTCGAGACAATCGGTGATGTCGGCGAAACATCGACCGAGGGTCCGTACTTGGGCGTTCATCTCGTAGCTTGAGGTGTAAGCGAGAAAGTCGCAGGGCCAGCGCCGCAAGGCCGCGATGGTCGCCGAATGCACAAGCCCATGGTCCCAATGCAGATCACGGTTGGTATGGGTGAGCACCAAGTCGGGTTTGAAAGCGCCGACGATTCGATCCAGCTGCGCCACCAGTTCGTACATCGGGATGTCTTCGGTGCGCAGCGGGCGCTCACGATTCAAGACCAAGCACTCCACGCCCAAGATTTTGGCCGCGTCCTCGAGCTCTTGAAGACGCTCGTCGAAAAGGGTCGGGACAGACACCGTCACATTCATGATCTGGGAGCCCGCCGCTGATAAGCGCGCAACCAAACCGCCCGCACCCACCTCAATGTCGTCGGGATGCGCCCCGATGGCCAGCGTCTTCTGTGGGGTCCGTGGTTCCAGAGAATGTTTTACCGCGTTCATAGACGACGTCCGGTGGTGCCAGGACTGACCGCACAAATCAAGGAAGAACCCTCGCCGGACGGTCGAGTGTCCGATGGCGAGGCCCTGCTTATCCCCTGGCCCTCAAAAGAACCTGTCCGAGTTGCGGGGTCCGAAAAACACCAAATGCCAGTTCATTGACACTTCGACGTCCAAGCGCTCGGAGCATTGAAGTGCGGGCGCCCCCACCTCCGAAAAACGGGGACGAGACCGGTCCCCGCTACAGATCATCGCAAGGAACCCCCATGGTCTGACCAAGGTAAACGCCTAACTCGCTGTAGATGAGTCCCAGGTTGCGGTGAATCGGAATCCAAAGCAGCTTTCGTTTCCGACCACGTTTGATCCATTCGGCGCTCCGCTTTCCCAGGACGAGTCGAAGGGCACCACGCCGGCTTGAAAAAACCTCACCTTCCGAATCAGACACGATATCCTTCATTTTCTGACGAATCAGTCGGCCCTTTTTGCCAATATAGAGCCGAAAGTCACGGGCCCGCGTATCATCGGGCCCTCGGTCGACGTAGTAGTAAACACCCCGTTTGCTGCGCGCCAAGGCGTGTGGCTGGCGCGGTTTGGGCCTTTCGACGAAGCGTAGCCCCCGAAGCAGAGTCCCCCGCTCGGCTTCGGGAAGCCGCTGGAGCGGGATCTCGCGGTGGCCGCAATGAAGGGTGCATCGATCTTGTTTGGGCGCGACATCGAGGCGTGAGTAGTACCTCAGGTCATAACCCCGAAACTCGGCACGGTTGGTCTTTCGAAAGTTCATGGGGTCAAAAAACCACTCAGGCGACAACCCGTGAGAGGTCGGCACCCGGCGCATCACCCGCCCCTGACCGTAGGAAAGACCACCATATCTTGCGCTCTCTTTTGGACCCAACACGACAAAGTGCCGCCGCGCCCGGTCCGCACAGATTTCGGTCTTCGATTCCCAAAAGGCCTCACCAAGTGACCGACCGTCTGCAAGCCTTTGCTGGTCTAACAGCGCTCTCGCGCGTTCCGCCAAGTTTGCTTGACCGGTGTCCACATCGAATACAAGCCCCCCACCGTCCACTCGAAGACCGAAAGACGCCCCAAAACGACACCGAAACCGACGCACATTTTTTTTGAAATAGGTCCGCGCATCGCGTGCCGCGCAAAGCGCGCGCGCCGCCACAATCGCCTGCCGGCAGTGTCCGGCCACGCTGTATCTTGCCAGCACCTCATCATCGATGCTTCTCCAGTCGATTTCCCCCGAAACCGACAGCCCACAATCGAGGTTGAGCCCGTCCAAATCTTTTTGAAGCGCCTCTTCGTTTTCGGACTCGAGCTGAGTCCGAGCCTCCACGCCCCTCCCCCCCGCCGAAACCCGGAGTGGGGAGTCTTCCCGAGGCGCACCCGCACACGCCAAGAAAACCAGCATCCACAACACCCTTCGCGCCATAACTCTCCCAGACCCTTGAAGACCGTTCCCATTCGCTTCAAGTCAAGCATTCCAGACAACCCACGCCCCGAGGGGGGCCGTCCCTCTTCCTAAAACCCAGTCCCTGAACCGTGAACCCTGATCGCCATGCGATCACCTCGCAATTCCCCCCACCCGGGTTTGCAAGATTGACGATCCCAACCCGATGGTTAAGAGTTTTTCCGGTGGAATCCCTGGGCGAGCGGGCGCTGGGGCCCGGCGCGACCCTCCATGACACCTACCGGTTGGTCTCCCCATTGGGCCGGGGAGGCATGGGGACCGTTTGGAAGGCCGCGCATCTTCGCATCCCCAAACATGTCGCCATCAAACTCCTGCACCCCTTTGCCTACGAGGACGAGGAGGCCCTCCACCGCTTTCGGCGAGAGGCAGAGATTGCCTCGCGGCTCGGCCACCCCAACATCGTATCGGTGCTCGACTTCAACGTGCTGGAGGACGGTCAGGCCTACATCGTCATGGAACATCTCGAGGGACTGAACCTCCGCCAACGATTGCGCGCAGCGCCGATGGCGCTCCAAGAAGCGATCCCGATCTTACGCCAGATCGCTTCTGCTCTCGGTCGCGCCCACGAAGAAAACATCGTGCACCGCGACCTCAAGCCCGAAAACGTATACTTGGTGTTGCGAGATGACCCCAACCTGCCGGTTGAAGTGAAAGTCCTCGATTTCGGGATCTCAAAAATCAGGGGCTCCGCCACGGTCGTCACCCAAGACACCCATTTTTTGGGAACCCCCTGCTACATGGCCCCCGAGCAAGCCACCAAGGGTCACGCCGTCGACGCCCGAACCGACCAGTTTGCGCTCGGGGTGCTCGCCTACGAAATGCTTTCTGGCCAGGCCCCGTTTCGCGGGGACTCGGCCATCGCGGTCCTGCATAGCGTCATCCACTCGGCCCCTTCGCCCATCAAAACCCCAGAGGTCCCCGACTACGTCCGTCACGCCATCACCCGAGCCCTGCAAAAGCGCCCCGAAGATCGCTTCGGGAGCGTGGCCGCTTTTGTCGACACCCTCGCCTCGGACACCCAGAATCCGGCTTCAGCCCAAGGCGCCTCCCCGGAACCGGCGTCGGCCAAAACCAAGCCTCATGAAAACGCCTCGGTCCACGCCGCGCCGAGCGCGGCTTCGGCCAGGGGCCACCCGCAAAGCGCCGCCATGCCGAGAGCCGCTTCAGCCAGCGGCAGCCCGGCCAACCGCGTCGCTTACATGGTCGGCGGCCTGCTCCTCACGTTCGGCCTCGGCCTCGGAGTCTACCTGGGCATGCCTGTCTTGGACGCCCCCCTCGATGAGCCCATCCGCCCAAGCGCGCCCCCAGCGCCCAGTCCCCCATTCACCGAAGCCCCCAAGCCCGCGGCCTCGGCGGACAAGAAGCCAAGCGCCCCAAACTGGGGTCACACCGTCGCCGAACCCGAAACCCCGGCCCCGCTGGCCCAAAAGAAACCGGACCAGAAGATACCCCAGGCTCAGGATTACCCTAAGCCCTCCCGAAACCGGCCCCTTCATTCCGCGCACCCCGACTTGCTCAAGGCAACACGGTTTCTCGGGCGCGGACAGTACAGGGACGCCCTCCGGTTGAGCCGGCGTGTACTGCGGGACCAAAAAAGCGAAGCCGCCTTCAGCACCATGGCCATCGCCTACTGCGGGCTCAAAGACCTGGGCCTCGCCAAAGCGATGCTCCGAAACGTACGCAGCCGAAACCGCCGCAAGCACATCCGAGCCCAGTGCCGCGAACTGGGCGTTCACCTATAGCGGCCAAACCCACGCCCGTCTCCGGGTTTGAGGTGGACAAGCTGAGTGGTACGGTCCGGGTTCGTGGGACACATGCGGGAAAACAGTCGCTTCTCGATGGCTGAGCCAAAATGGATCCCCACCATACTGGTCGGCTTGGCCTGCATGGGCGGTTTGGGAACGGGCGTCGCGCCCAGCTTCAGCCAAGGCCAGATCCACCAGCCGCTCACCAACACCGACACCGACACCGACGGCGATGGCATCCCCAATCGGTCCGACGCCGATTCCGACAATGATGGCATCACCGACATCGACGAAGGGCTCGGGCAGGACCCCTCTTTGGATACCGATGTCGACAACATCCCCAATTGGCGCGATGCGGACCATGTCGGCTTTGTGGACAGCAACGCCGACGGGGTCGACGATCGTTTTGACCGCGACCGAGATGGGGTGCCCAATCACCTTGACCTGGATGCGGACAACGACGGCATCCCCGACCTCATCGAAAACGGCGGTCGCGTCATGGATCCCAACAACGATGGCCAACTCGAGACATCACCGGATCTGGATCAAGACGGGCTTTTGGCATCGGTCGACAACAACGACCAAGATGCTTCGGATCGAACCACCCAAACCCCGAACAAAGACACCGACCAAGACGGCACCATCGATGCTTTGGACCGTGACGCCGACGGCGACGGCTTGTTCGACATTTTCGAGGGGGGCGGCTTCGACGGAAACCAGGACGGAGTCATTGACGGCTTTCAAGATGGCGAAAACAACGGCTTCGACCGTCGAGTAGACCCACGCGAAGGGGGCTCGTCCTGGCCCTTGCCCGACACCGACAGCGACGGTTTGTTGGACTTTCAAGACCGCGACAAAGACAACGACGGCGTGGACGACGACACCGACAGTGCGCCCGTCGATCCTCTGGTGTGCCAAGACGCGGATGCCGACACCTGCGACGACTGCAGCCGCACCGGTGTCTCTGGGCAAAAACCTGATGTAGACAACGACGGGCTGGACGAAGACGAAGACGGCATTTGCGACTTAGGCGACGATTCAGACCAAGACGGAATCCTCGACCCCCAAGATTCGGACGCAGACAACGACACCCTCGAAAACAGTGCCGAGAACAGCCTTGGCCTCGACCCCCAGGCCGACAACGATCAGGACGGCATCCCCAATTTTTGGGACGCCGACGACCAAGGCAATGGCCAAGCCAGCGATTGCGCCGATCCAGACCAGGACAATATTTGTGACACCTTCTCAGCTCTATACGATCATGACCGGGACCGCATCGCGAATCACCTGGATCTGGACAGCGACGACGACGGGGTCAACGATGGCGTCGACAACTGCTACTTCGCCAAAAACTTCACCCAAAAAGACTCCGACAATGACGGCCAAGGCGACGCGTGCGCCAAGGACACCGATGAGGATGGCATTCCAGATTCGGTCGACAACTGCATCGACGCCAAAAACGCAGATCAGGCCGACCGCAACAACGACGGCGTGGGAGACCGGTGTTCCGATGTGGATCGCGATGGACACGTGGACGCCGAAGACAACTGCCCGACGGTCTCGAACCCCGACCAATCCAACCTCGACGGCGACCCATCGGGCGACGCCTGCGACGACGATGCGAACGGCGATGGCGTCGCCGACGATCTCACGCTGGCTGGCGGCGGCTGCCGAGACATCCATGCAAGGGGGAGGCCCGCGCCGACCTGGCTCCTCGTCGGCATGGCCCTGCTCCTTTTGGGCCGCCCGCGTCATCGCTGTGGGGTGAAGACATGAACCCGCGCGATCCCAACTTCGATATGGCCCGTTTTCACGCCGGCGAAACCGAAGCGATGCACCAAGCCACCGAAGCCGCGGCCCCCCATGTATGGCGCCTGGCCTGGCAGGGATTTGTCGTCGACGGAGATCCTCCCACGCGCGTGCACCCCATCCGAAACCCGGATGTGCTGGAAGATCTGGTATGCGACATCATGCGCCAGGCCTTGAGCGCAACCGCCCGAAAAAAAATTGAACAGCCCGAGGGCCTTCTCCCCTGGGCGACCGAGTGCGCCCAGGCCCACATCCTCCGCCACGCGGAGCATGTGGGGGGCCTCAGCACCGAGGCCGAAGGGCCAAAGGACAGCGCCACCCAAAACAGCGGGGCGCCCGACAGCGACCAACCGCAAGCCCCCACCGGGCAAGATGGGGACGCCGAGGCGTGCGCACACGCCTTCAGCGAAGCCCAAAAATGCCTCGACGCCCGGAGCCAACGCCTTCTTGTTCTGCGTTGGGGCGAGGGTCATTCACGGCAAGAGGCCGCTCGCGAATTCACCTGTGGAGTCCAGGCGGTCAGAATGCGCGAAGACCGTGTTCGACGGCGGCTGCAAAAGGCCCTCAAGAAACGATGGCCGGCACAACACTTCGGTCCGGCCCGGGTCGACACCCTATTGGAAAAAGCGTTCGGCCGCGATCAGCCGGCGTCGATGACGTGGGAGCGGTTGAAACTGCGGATCGTGTGCGGCATCCACCCGGAGGAGCCCCGCCCATTCGCAACGCGGCTCATGTGGGCACTCGGGGCGGCGGCCTTCGCGCTCGGCCTATGGGCGCTCATGTTTTTTGATGTGCTGCCGTACTATGATGACGACACCCATCCATCCCCCGAAGTGGCGCTGCGCTGCATGCCCTCCTGCAGTCCGGGTACCCAGACCCACATCGAAGTTTTGGCCCCCAAGGGGGCCCGAAACGTGGGCATCGCACTCCGCAAGGGACGCGACGACCTGGAGGCCTGGTTGGTTGACCCCAAGGGAAGCTCCATTCATCTGCCGTTCGGGTCCCACGCCAAACGCGTCGCCATCCCGTACCCCGTAACCATTCCCGACACCGGGGGACAAAACCCATGGTCGCTGGTCGCCGTATTCTCAGAAGAAGAACTGAACCGAGCCGAAATCCTCGCGGAAGCCTCCGGACACCACGCCACCCCGGGCGCACTCACCCTTTCGGTTCCCATCCAAGTGGTCCCGTAGCGGCGCCCGGTCCGTGGGTCCCGGTCCGGCAAAGCCGGCCCACCCATCTTCGCGCACCAGGGTGCGCTGCGCGCGTTCCCGCTTGCACGGGGCATCGAGGAGGGGGAACGCTTGCGAGGGGCGGGTGGCATCGAGGAGGGGGAACGCTTGCGAGGGGCGGGTGGCATCGAGGAGGGGGAACGCTTGCGAGGGGCGGGGTGGCATCGAGGAGGGGGAACGCTTGCGAGGGGCGGGTGGCATCGAGGAGGGGGGGGGCCACAGGGCCCACCGCGCCGCACATCCGGGTACAACCCTGTAGCGGGGCATGGGGTTCGTGCCGCCCGGGGGCACGAGACGCTTGACTCCCGAGGCGCCGGGTCCAACAGTGCCCCAAGTTCGGTGAGGCGCGTCCTTCGGGTAAGCCCCGAAACCCGGAATCCGGGAATGATGCAATCCCCCTCAGTGTTGGAGCTGGTCATGAAAGAGAACACCCATCCCCGCTACGTGGGCGCAACCGTATCCTGTGCGTGCGGGAACGTCATCGAGACGTCCTCGACGCGCGGAGACTTTCGCATCGACGTCTGCAACGCGTGTCATCCCTTCTACACGGGCAAGCAGCGGCAAGTTCGCGCCGCCGGCCGAGTCGAGCGCTTCAACAAGAAGTACGGACGCAGCTGACCCGCGACCCGAGGGGCCGCACGCCGCGGCTCGCCTCCCGGCCCCTGCCCGAAGCCACCTTCAAAGCGCGGGGCATGTACAGACTCCGCGAAACCAGGCGGTACCCAGAAAAGTGGCACCCCTAAGCCCCAAATCTTACCGTGGCAAAGGTCCCGGGGGTCCCCTATGATAGGAAGAGCGCCATGGAGAGCGACCCAATCAGCAAACCCTACGTAGGGGGTCAGGCCGTCATCGAGGGGGTCATGATGCGGTCGCCCCGAGCCTTGGCCATCGCCGTCCGACGCCAAGACGGAACCATTGTGGTTCGTGACGACGCTTGGGTCTCCTTGTGGGAGAAACTCACTTTTCTTCGCTGGCCGTTCCTCCGAGGCAGCGTGGTGCTCATCGAATCGCTCTACAATGGAATCCAAGCCCTCAATTTTGCCGCCGAGCAAGCCGGCCAGGGTGGCTCCGAAGCCGACCCCTCGACCGCGCCAAGCACCCCGGCCGCACAGGACACGGACGAGGCAAAAAAGCGCGGGCTCGCGGCAACCATTGCGGTCTCTTTTGTGCTGGCCTTCGCCCTCTTTGTCGGACTGCCCCATGTCCTTGCCTGGGGCGCCGGGCACGCGCTCGACATCGGCTCCGGGGTCGACACCTTTTGGTTTCATGCCTTGGACGGCCTCTTCAAGTTGATGATCTTTGTCGGCTACATTGGGGGCATTTCGCTCATCCCCGAGATACGGCGGGTCTTCGAGTACCATGGCGCCGAACACAAAGTGGTCAATGCCTACGAAACCGGCGACGAGCTGACCGTGGAGAACGCCGCGGCGCACACCACTTTTCACGCCCGATGCGGAACCAGCTTTGTGCTTTTTGTCCTGGTCCTCTCCATGTTCATCTTTGCCGCAGTGCTGCCCGCACTGCCGCGCGTGAGCACCCACGAAGCGCTGAACCACCTCGGGCTCGTGCTCATCAAGATTCCGCTCATGCTTCCGCTGGCCGGTTTTGCCTACGAGATCAACCGCTACGCCGCCAAGCGACCCGGGCAATGGTGGGTTCAGGCCTTGGTGCTTCCCGGACGCTGGATGCAAAAACTGACCACCAAGGAGCCCTCGGCAGACCAGCTCGAAATTGCACTGGCCGCCATGCGGGCAGCCCTGGTAAGGGAGCAGGAGTTGGTGACCGCCGATGCCGCAACCCAAGAGCAGGTGCTTCGGGCATCCCCGGACGGAGCTCAAGTCCTGGTATTTCGCAACTATCGGGAGCTCGCGGCCGCCATCCATGCTGGGCCCTGATCCCCGAACCGCACCGGAACGGACCTCGAATAGGGTCCCCAAAAACCTATGTTAGACAAGCTCGAAGACGTAGAGCGCCGCTTTGAGGAGCTGACCATGAAGATGTCAGATCCCAACGTCGCGTCCAACATCGAAGAACTCACCAAGCTGAGCAAAGAACGGGCCAAACTCGAGGCCGTGGTTGTCCCCTTCAGGGCCTTTCGCAAGGTCGAAGAAGAACTTGGTCACGCCAAGGCACTGCTCGAGTCCGACGACGAAGAACTCCGGGACATGGCCAAAGCCGAAATCAAAGAGCTCGCGGCCGAGCGAGACCGGCTCGAGGAGCAGCTCCAGCTGGAGCTGTTGCCCAAAGATCCCCTCGACGAGAAAAACGTCGTCCTCGAAATTCGCGCCGGTGCGGGCGGCGACGAGGCCTCGTTGTTTGCCGGAGAGCTGTACGAGCTCTACCAACGTTACGCGTCGGCCAAACGATGGAAAATCGAGCTGATGAGCATGAGTCCGGGTTCCATGGGTGGGTTCAAGGAAGTCATCGCCACCATCGAAGGGCACAGCGTCTACTCTCACCTCAAATGGGAGGGCGGCGTACATCGTGTGCAGCGCGTTCCCGAAACGGAATCACAAGGGCGAATCCATACCTCAACCGTCACCGTCGCGGTCATGCCAGAAGCCGAAGAAATCGACCTGAAAATAGACGCGCAAGATCTGCGAATCGATGTGTTTCGGGCGGGAGGCCACGGTGGGCAATCGGTGAACACCACCGACTCGGCGGTGCGTATTGTTCATTTGCCGACAAACACCATCGTGATCTGCCAAGACGAAAAGTCCCAGCACAAAAACAAGGCCAAAGCGATGAAGGTTCTCAGGGCAAGGCTCTACGAACTCGAGCGCCAAAAGGCGATGGAAGCACTCGGCACGCAGCGGCGATCGATGGTCGGCACGGGCGACCGTTCGGAGAAAATACGAACTTACAACTTCCCACAGGATCGGGTTTCGGATCATCGCATCAATTTGACCTTGCACAACCTTCCCAAGATCATGTCAGGGGACCTCGACCCCCTGGTCACCGCACTCAGAACTTCGGCCCAGGCCGAAGCCTTGAAAAATACCGAAGCCGGACCCTCACATGGCGGATGAACCCTGGACCATTCTCAAAATTCTCGAGTGGACCCGAGACCACTTTGCCAAAAAAGGTGTCCAGATGCCGCGCCTCGACGCCGAAGTCCTCTTGGCCCACGCGCTCGGGCTTGAACGCGTGATGCTCTACGCGAAGTTCGACCAGCCGGTTTTTGAAGAAGAACGGACCGCGATTCGCGAGCTTGTGGCCCGAAGAAGCCGCTTCGAACCCGTGGCGTACCTCACGGGCCAGCGGGAGTTCTGGAGCATGGACTTCGAAGTCACCCCCGAGGTCCTGATCCCCCGCCCCGAAACCGAAACCTTGGTGGAGCTCGGCCTCGAAGCCCTCAAGGCGCACAAGGCCCCCACCATCATCGATGTGGGGACCGGCTCGGGCTGCATCGCGTTGGCGCTGGCTCAAACCTGCAAAGACGCGCGGGTTTTTGCGCTGGAGCGAGCACCGGGCGCGCTCGAGGTCGCCAAGAGGAACTGCAAAAAACATGGCCTGCAAGACCGCGTCCACCTCATCGAAAGCGACCTTTTGCGCGAACTCCCGACGGACGCCGTGCCGGCAGACCTGATTGTTGCCAATTTGCCCTACATCGAGGACCACGAACTCGAAGCGCTTCCGGCGGACGTACGAGACTACGAACCGGTCGAAGCCCTTGCGGGCGGCCGCGATGGCCTGACGCTCATCCGGACGCTCATCCAAGAAGCGGAGCCAAGCCTGGGCCCCGGGGGCACGATTTTGCTTGAAGCTTCACCCCATCAGCTCGAATCGGTATGCGCGCTCCTGACAAGCGCCGGATTCGCGTTCGCGCAGACCAAACGAGACGACGATGGCACGGCTCGGGCTGCGCTGGCCCAAAAGCAGGGCCGCCCTGCCGGAGCCTCCGCGTAGGCCGAATCACGGTTGTCACCCCTTCGGCTCCGTGCTACCGCCAGCACCGATGCCTGCGGGCTCGACCCCGAACGCAGTAGAGGTCGTGCTAACCACGATCCAAACTGTTCCGTCCCCGGCCACCGAAAACGCGGCGGTCAACGTGACCGATCTCGGCCTGTGGGAAACCGTCACCCACTCAGGCCCCATCGGCTTCGCGGCGCTCTTGCTTCTGGTCATCTTCTCGGTGGTCAGCTGGGCAATCATCTTTTACAAAGCGGTGGTCCTCCGGCGCGCCGCCGGTCAGACCGAGCGCTTCCTGACCAAATTTTGGGAAGCCAAGCGTCTCGACCAGATGTACCAAGAGTCCGACCGGTTTCAGCACTCCCCGATCACCCAAGTGTTTCGATCAGGCTATATCGAGCTGGCCCGCCTCAAAAAACGGTCCGGTGACGAAGAAACCCTCGGGGGCGGCATCGAAAACGTCGAGCGCGCGCTGCGCCGCAGTCAAAACGCGGAGCTGACGACCCTGGAGAGCCTCACCTCCTTCTTGGCCACGGTGGGGTCGACGGCCCCCTTTATCGGACTATTCGGCACAGTGTGGGGGATCATGAAGGCTTTTCGAGACATCGGCCGCATGGGCTCGGCAAACCTGGCCACCGTGGCTCCCGGAATCTCGGAAGCCCTTATCGCTACGGCGGCAGGGTTGGCGGCAGCGATCCCTGCGGTGATCGCCTTCAACTTTTTCCTTTCGCGAATCCGTATTCTACAATCGGAGATGGAAACCTTTTCGTCCGACTTTTTGAATATCGTGAAACGGCACTTTTTCAAGTGAAGCCCCTCGCCCACCGCCTGATCAGCGCTACACCTCGGTCCCTATCATCGGCCAGCGGCCCATGTTTGGGCGACTATCGGTGGCTACGCCGAAGCTGGACTCAGGCGGCTATCTTTGTTGGGGCAGAAGCTCAACAAGGGCCCTGCCCCCCACACGGAGTGCGCCATGGCGATGAGTAGCTCAAGCTCAAGGGGCTCCATCAGTGACATCAACGTGACCCCGCTCGTTGATGTCATGTTGGTGCTCTTGATCATTTTCATGGTGACGGCGCCCCTGATCACCCAGGGCGTGGATGTTGATCTGCCCAAGACGACCGCCTCCCCTCTCGAAGGCACCGAAAAAATGATGGTCCTGACCCTGACGCGGGACAAGAAGATTTTTATCGGCAGCAACGACGAAAATCCCATTCCTCTTTCGGAGCTCGAGACCAAACTCAAGACCAACGAGAAGTTGAAGCAGGACAAAGAACTGTATCTTCACGCGGACCGCAAACTCGAATACGGCTTTGTGGTGGAGATCATGGCGATCGTCAAACGGGCGGGAATCGAAAAACTCGGCATGGTGACCGATCCCTTGACCGCAGCGGAAGGTGGCTAGAATTCGGTGAGCGAAGACCGGTTCGTCCTCGCCGGCCGCCGGCGAAGCCACGGTTTTGGCTGGGTGGTTTTGGTGTCCATCATTTTCCATGGCGGGGCGCTGGCCGCGGCGGTCATCGTCCAGGGCAAACAAGGGCGGGACCGGCCCATCAACACCGCGATTCCGGTCAAACTCGTGCGGCTCGGGAAAAAACGAGACCCCAAGCTCTTACCAAGAAAGGTCGCGCCCGCCCCCCTGCCCCCACCGGAAGCGGTGGTCCTCGAAACCGCCAGCAGCAAGAAGCCGGTGCCGGTCAAACCCAAGGCGGCCAAGCCCAAAACCCAAACGCGCCCCTCGGCTCGCGCCCAAGAGATCCTTTCGGGCCGAGCGGCCGTCTTGGACAATGCGCTCCGAAAAATTGAAGAACCCGAGGGCGATCCCCTGGGGGATGTCCGCGGCACAACCACCGATGCGGCCCACGCGGCCACGGGCTACGCGCAGGCGGTCAGCGCCGCGCTTCAGTCGGCCTACAGTGTGCCGGAGCTCATTCCCGCATCCGAGCGGCGCTTCCTCGAAGCGCGCGTGGTGCTGTACATCCAGCCAAACGGGGCAATTGCCCGGGTGGAGTTCGTCAAACGCCATCCGAACAAGCTGTTCATGAGCGCACTCGAGAAGCTCCTGAAGACCCTGACCCTTCCCCCACCCCCAGCCAAATTGGCCCGCCGCTTTCGCAAAACCGGCCTCGAGGTCAAATTCAGCCCCTGACCGCGGTCCAAAACCGCGCTCCGGCCCCCCATCCTATAGGGTGATTCCTGGCCAACCCCTGGGAACGAAGGGGCGGGCCCGTCACGCGCGACGGGGGCGCCTCGGATATGGGTGATTTTCCTAGGTAGACGTTCCCGGCGCGGGCCACGAAAGACCACGAGAGCTTGACGCTTGGCGCTCCCGGTCGTACTGCACTTCGCGGGCGTCATCCCCTTTATTTCCGCTCGAGGTATCCGTGCAACGCTTGTGGGCTCTCATTGGGATCCTAGCCACCCCTTTTGTGCAAACCGAAGCCACCGCGCAAGAACGCGGGGCCAAACGCACCATCATCGAGGTCACGAATCCCGCATTCAGGCCTTACAAAATTGCGGTCCCGGCAGTCCGAAACATGGGAAAAGTTTCGCGTTCTGGACTGTACGACACCCTCACCGAGGTCCTGCGGTGGGACCTCAAACTCGCCACCACCTTTAAGGTGCTCGACCCCAAGAGCTACCTGGCCAACCCTCGAAAAGAGGGGCTGGCGGCCGCCTCCATCAAGTTCTCGGACTGGATCAATATTGGGGCTGAGGGGTTGCTCAAGGGGGGCGCCAGCCTCAACAGCCAAGGCGACCTCAAAGTGGACATGCGCCTTTACGACGTCGCGAGCGGTCGGCAGCTGTTGCAGAAAATCTATCGGGGGAGACAAAACGAGGCCCGCAAGTTCGCGCATATGTTTGTCAACGAGGTGGTCCATCACCTCACCGGCAACAAAGGCATCTTTCGAACCAAGCTGATCGCAGTGAAGAAGTCGGCCAAGGGCCGAGAGCTGTGGTCGATGGACATCGACGGCAAGGGCGCACGCCGCGTAACCAACAATGGTTCCATCAACTTGCTGCCTTCGTGGACCCGCGACGGGCGCTCCATTCTTTTCACGTCCTACATTCGCCACAACCCCAATCTGTACCGCATGCCTGTTTCTGGAGGCCGACCGGTTCTTCTCTCTGGGGAGCGCGGACTGAACACCGGCGGGCAGCTTTCCCCCAATGGGAGCAAAATTGCCCTCACGCTGTCCCGTGACGGCAACAGTGAAATCTACGTGATGAAGGCCGATGGGACGGGCCTTCGCCGTCTCACCAACGAATGGGCCATTGATTCATCTCCGTCTTGGTCCCCAGACGGAAAGAGACTGGCGTTTGTGTCCTCTCGATGGGGGGACCCACATATTTTTGTCATGAATGTCGATGGCACCGGTGTTCGCCGAATCACGGACCGAGGCACCTACAATCAAACGCCAGACTGGTCCCCAAAGGGCGACCTCATCGCGTTCACCGCGAGAGATGAGCGCAATGTCTTTGACATTTTCACCGTCAATCCGGATACCAAAGAAATTCGCCGACTCACCCAAGACCAAGGCAACAACGAAGAACCCAGTTTCTCGCCGGACTCCAACCACCTGGTTTTCACGTCCACGCGAGAAGGACGCTCCCAGGTTTGGATCATGGCCTTTGATGGTTCAAACCAGATGCGGGTAAGTAAGGAGGGCGGGTTCTCGACACCCGCCTGGTCTCCGTACCTCAAGTAGGCGGGGAAACTGAGTGTCATGGGCAACCGATTCCTAGTACGTGAGCTGGCACCGCAGGGTCCCATGCCGCATAGCGCCTGGATCCGGACTTGTGCGTTTCTGTTTAGCCTGTGCATGCTGTCGGTGTTCTTATGGGCCTGCCCGAAGGCGACCGCAGACGTCGAACTCGACGCCGCAGAGCGCGCGATTCAAGAGGCACGTGACCAAAAGGCCCCAGCGTGCGCAAAAAAAACCTATCAGGCTGCAGAAACCGCCCTACGCCAGGCTCGCAAACTCGCGGACGTAGGTGCGGTAGACCAAGCCAAGCAAAAAGCCAAAGAGGCCGAGGCGTTGGCGGCGCGTGCGGGTGAAGCGGCGACACCAGGTTGTGAACAGGTCGATAAAGCCCCTGCGCCCGCGCCCAACCCCACGCCCCCCGTCCCCACAACCGATGCTTCCGGCGGGCTTTCGCTCGAGTCGGTCATCGACACCATCTACTTTGACTACAACGACGCGTCGTTGCGCGCCGACAGCAAGGTCCTCTTGTCCAAGGTGGCTGAGGTGCTCACCGAGCGACCGGAGGTCGCCATCGAAATCGAGGGACATTGCGACGTTCGGGGCTCCACTGAGTACAATCTGCACCTCGGGGAACGCCGGGCTCGCAGTGTACAAAAGTACCTCACGAGCCAGGGCGCCAACGCGCGGCAGATCCACATCATCTCTTACGGAGAAGAAAGACCGGTGGACTTGAGTTTGGAAGAGGCAGCGCACCAACGCAACCGACGGGCTGAACTCCGACTCAAGAACAAGTAGCCAGAACCCATGGGAGGCTCAAGATGAAGCCCCTACGCCTCGCCGCCATAGACCTCGGCTCCAACACGGCAAAACTGACCGTGGTTGAAACCACGCCCCCAAATTCTGCGCTCCACGTCCTGGCCGAAAGAGCGCGCATCACCCGAATCGGAGAAGGCCTCGACGCCCACGCCGGTCCACACTCGGCTGGCGCGACGCTCAGCGCCGAAGCCATCGACCGCACGTTCGACGCGCTGGCCTCGTTTGTCGAACTGGCGAGAAGCCTCGATGCCAGACCCATTGTGTGCGTGGCGACCGCAGGCCTCAGAGGCGCATCCAACGCGGACGTGTTGCTGAAGCGCGCCCACGCCGAACTCGGCCTCGTCATCGAGATCATCGATGGTCTCAGAGAAGCAGCCTTGGCTTTTCGCGCCCCAGCGGCCACCTACGGCCCCGGACCCCTGTTTGTGCTCGATGTGGGGGGACGGAGCACAGAAATCGTATGCGGAACGACAGACGGCGTCACCCAAAGTGTTTCGCTCAAGGCTGGAGGGGTGCGCGACACCGAACGATTCTTTCGCCAGGACCCACCCTCACCCCATGAGCACCAGCGCCTGATGGCCTCTATCTTGGAGACCCTCAAAGACCAAGCGCCGGACCCCATTGTGGGGGCCGAGTGGGTCGGTGTCAGCGGCACCATCATGGCCCTCAAGGGCCTCGAACTCGGCATCGACGACCTCGCTCGGCTCAATCAAAAGGCGGAAGGCACCACCCTTGAGCGGGAGACATTGCGCGCCCTCGTGTCTGACCTCGCGAAAAAGACCAAAGTTGAACGGTTGTTCGGTTCAGTCATTCCCGAGGGGCGCGCGGACATCATCGTGGCCGGCGCATCGATCGTCCTTGCGGTACTCGACCACTATGGCGTCGACCGCCTGAAAGTGAGCAACCAGGGCGTGCGCTTCGGGCTGCTCCACGAACACATCCAGACCTCTTTTGGTGCCACGAGAGACGACGCACCGTGAGCCCGCGAAAAAAAACGGAGGTCAAACGCTTCATGCGGGCGCTGCCGAAGCCGGGCACTTTGCTCAAGTGCATTCTTTCGAACGTGGAAGATCCAGTCAACGTAGGTTCGGCCTTCAGAACTCTGGATGCCTGCAAGGCCCAAGAGCTGATCTTGACCGGCATCGCGGCCACGCCCCCGCACAAACTCATCACCAAGGTGGGCCGCGGCAAAGACCGCCGGGTGCCCTGGCGTTACGAACAAGATCTCAGCACCGCTTTGGCCGCCGTCAAAGAAGAAGGCTACGAGACCTATGCCATAGAGATCACCGGCGATGCGCGCCCTTACTACGCCGAAACATTCCCCGCGAAAACCTGCCTCCTCGTAGGCCACGAAGATCACGGCCTGAGCAAACGGGCGCTGGCAGAGGCAGACCACACGATTTTCTTGCCCATGTACGGAAAAGGCGCGTCGCTCAACGTGCACGTCGCGCTGAGCATCGTGAGTTACCATGTGCTCCACCAGCCGCAATCCTAGCGGGGGCCAGACCCAAAGCTTCTTCAAGGACTCTACCCCGATGCAGCCACACCCGTCACAAGACCCTGCTCGGGTCGAAGCTCGCCTGTTGGCCGCGCTTAAAAACGGCTTTGTGCCCAGCCGAGCCCTGTACGATACGCCGCTTCAGACCGCGCGCTGGCTTGCGTACCACCAGGCCTACTCCCCGTCCCGGCAAAGCGATGCCTTGCAGGCCTCGTACCGCGAAGCTTTTCAGACGGCGCTCAGCACCGGTCACATCGAGCCCTCCGAGCGGAGTGGGCCGTTTCGCTATGTCAGCCTCGGTTGTGGTGGGGGTCTCAAGGACAGTTTCCTTCTGCGTTTGGCCAAAGACATGGAGCGACCGGTGCACTATGTCCCCACCGACATCAGCGCGGCGCTCGTCGAAGAGGCGTGCCGACGGGCACGGGACCTAGGACCCGGCATCACCATTGAACCCATTGTGCTCGACCTCGACGCCAGACCACCTCGATCCACTTTTGTGACGCGTTCGGCCCGGGACCAGCCAAGCATTTTTTCCTGCTTTGGCATCGTACCGAACTTTGATGACCAGGCTCTGCTTCCCTATCTTCGAAGCCTGACCCGCGAAGGTGATTTGCTCCTGTTCTCGGCAAACCTCTCCCCGGCACCCCACCCGGATGCGGCTTCGGTCATCTTACCTCAGTACGACAACCAAGAAGCCCTCGCCTGGTACCGAGCCGCCCTCCCCCGTCTGGACATTCCAGAAGATGCGGCCAAACTCGATGTCCGTACCCGAAGTCTGTCCCCTGACGGACAGGTTTGGCGGATGGAATGCCTCTTGAACTTCCTTCGACCGGTCACCCTCTTTGTGGCCGGCGAAACGCTCGTATACGGACCTGGGGACCAACTTTGCCTGTTTTTCTCAAACCGATTCACCACGGACGCCATCACCGATAGGCTTGATGCTGCAGATTTTTGCACCCTTTGGACCCACGTCGCCCCCAACAAGGAAGAAGGCATCTACCTGACGGCCCCAAAACTCAAAGCAGAGCGACACGGGTAAAATAGTGAAAAAAGGCGGGGATACCGCCTTCCACTTGGTCCCAATCGTAGTTTTCATTCGGCGCATGGTAACCGTGCTCCGGCAAGGAAAGGCCGAGAAAATAGACCGGCACGCCGAGGACCTCATTCATGCTGGGCACGGCGCCAATGGACCCACCCTCGCGGGTAAAGGCGGCGGTTTGGCCAAAACCAAAGCGGTAGGCGTGCTCGATGGCTTCTACAAACGGACCCGTAGCCTCCCCTTTGTAGGGCTCGAGACGAGCGTCGGCATACACCTTGGCGTCGGGAATTCGGGCTTCGACAAAGGCCCGAACGCGGTCGAGGGTCGTTTGGCCCCGCATGTTGGGAACCAGGCGACAGGAGCATTTGATCTCGGCTTTCCCTGGAACCGCAGACTTGATGCCCGGCCCGACATACCCCCCCACGATCCCATGGACCTCCAGGGTAGGTCGGGCCCAGACCGCGTACATCACCCCCAGAGGGTCATCTCGACGTAAGCTGTGGATATGGTGGTCCTTTTTGAACGTCTCCACCGAAAAGCCCGAAGCCAAAAACTCGTCGCGTTCCCGCCCAGAGAGGGCCTCCACTTCATCGTAAAACCCTGGGATTTTGACCTCCCCGGTGGCGCCATCCACCATCTCTCCGATCAGCCCTGCAAGCTCGGTGAGAGGGTTTCGAGCGGCACCGCCTACCAACCCACTGTGGAGATCGTGGTCGGCGGTCTCGAGCACGATTGAAAAGGCCTGCATGCCTCGAAGCCCGAGGGGCGTTGAAGGCTTCCCGCGGGTGAGCCAAATGGTGTCCGACACCACCACGCTGTCGGTGGTGAGCTCCGCTCGGTGTTGGCGGATCGCGGCTTCGAATGAAGGGGATCCGATTTCCTCCTCGGTTTCCCAAAGAAACTGAATGTTGACGGGGACCCCAACACTTTTGGCCAAAACCGCCGCGTACAGCGCCGTGAGGGCGGGCCCCTTGTCATCGGTACTCCCGCGGCCTCGGTAGGTATCGCCCTCCTGGATCAAGTGGAACGGGGGAGTACGCCACTCGGGCTCACCCGCCGGCTGGACATCGAGGTGGTTGTACACGGTGACCGTGGGAACGTCGGGCCCAAAGGCGAAGCGCCCATGAACCAGCGGAAACCCGTCTGTCTCCAAGATCCGGGCCTCTCCGCCATGACGATGAATGAGGTCGCGCGCGAGACTGGCCACCCGCGCCATGTCGTCCTTGTGCTGGGGCGAAGCGGAAATACTGGGCACCTCGACCAGAGCCTTGAGGTCGGCTTCGAAGTCGGTCCGCCGTTTTTGGGCAAAGGCAACGCAATCTTCACGGGTGAGGGTCATGGGCGTTCCTTTTGTCAGCTTTTGGATCTTGCCTCTACCTCTTTCAGACGTCTACCTTGTTCGCTGGTTCCAAGCACCTTTTGGCCACCGGACGGTTTGTAGGGGCCGATGTGGCCCCGAGAAATCGTGAGCATGTCATGACCACTGAGACCCGCGTCCTCGAGAAACTGGCTCAATTGCCTGGCGTGTCGTGCTGGAGCGTAATGGTGGGGGGCGCCGAGGACCCCGCTTTGGTCCTCGATTTTGGGAAGCGACGGCGGCGCAGCCTGCGGCTTGCGAACCCCTCGCTGTCCTTTTTGCAGCGAACCTTCGAGGGCGAATGGAGCTTGCTGGTTGAATGCCACTGGCGTCTGGATGGCCCAAAACATGTTGTGGCCTCGTGCTGCGACGCCCTCCAGCCAGAGCCCAAGACGATGCCCACGCTGGCCGAGATCGAAGGGCTGGAGGTTTTGAGAGCCCACACGGCCGCCCCCGGATTCGACCTCAGCCTTCAATTTGTCGACGGCCATTGCCTTCGATGTTTTGCCACCGAGACCACCCGAATGCGCAACAATTGGTCGTTTTGGGGGCCCCATGGCGCCGTGGTGGTCGGCCCCAAAGGGAGGGTGGTCGAAGAAACGCCGGGAGGACTCGAGGCGAAACTCGAGCGCCACCGATTGCAGGTGGTCCCGCCGGAGGACGACCTGGTCGAAGAGTGGCGTCGCCATCAGGACGACCGGCAAACCGACCCGGATTCGAGAGGCACGGACGACTAACCCATCTCATAATCCACCTGGACCTGGTCCAATACTAGACCATTGACCGCGCAGTCGGACGCGGCAAACCCAGTTTGGAAAGCCCGGGCCCCGCAGCCCCGCCCCTCGGTTTCGAAGAAAAGGCTTTTGTGGTCGGCACAATCGGGGTATTCCGAATGGTCGTGGCGACACCGGCAAAAAAGAAAAGTAAAAAACGCCAGGCCCAAGAAGACCTCAAAGCCCTCCAAGACATGGCCCAAGGGGGGCGCGGGGAAGCGATGGCCACCGCCCAGCGCCAAATCCGGACCGTCTCCAAAGTGGCTGCCATTGCCCTTGTGGTGATTTGGCTTCTCGCGCTCGGCTTTTGGGGCGGACTTCATTCACGGGTGCCCATCTACGTTGCGCTCGGGTTCACCATCGCGCTCGCGGTGGGTGCCTTCGTCATTTGGCGAAATCTTGGAAAATCAAACGAATTGGGCGCACTTTTGGGCGACGCCTCGGACCTCACGCCCGAAGAGAAACAGCGGCGCATCGACAAACTCGAAGCCCGCGTCCAAAAGGGTGACGCCGCAGCGTCGATCACCAAGGCGCAGCTGGTGATGCAAGATGCCCCCAAAGAGGCCCTCACCATCCTCGAGGCCATCAATCTCGACAAGACCCAAAAAGCGGTCGCACATCAGGTTCGCGGAATGCGGGCCATGATTCATCTCAACGCGGGAGAGGTCAAAATGGCCCGCGCCCTGGCCGACGACATTGATCTCGGTCGGGTACCCGACCTCAAAGGCCGCGCCAATCTGTCCGCGATCGTAGCGGAGGCATGGGCGCGGTCGGGCAATCCGATCGAAGGAGGAGAACTCCTCGATAAGTACGATGTGAGCGACAAAGCCTTCAAGGAAATCGAGGTTCAGCTTCTGCGAGCCCGCGTTTTTGCCTGCGTGCATCAGAGCAATTTCAAAGCCATGAAAAAGGCGGTCAAGCAGCTATGCGAGATCTCCCCCCAACTCCTTGGCATTTTTGTTGGCCAGAAACGAATTCATCCGTTGTTGCAACAAGAGGCCCGAAAGCAGCTCGAAAAAAGCGGACTGATGCCCAAACAAAGAATCCAGGCAGCCCGTCGCTAACTCGCCCCGCCCTTCGGACCCGACGTCTCCGTCTCGATAAGGCTCCCGACGCTCGCCTGATCCGTGAGCTTGTTATGCGCCTTCAAGCAGGAGCGGAATAGGCCGATTGTCGGCGTAAAGAATGGGTTGCAGACACAGATCTTCGCTCAGCTTGATCTCGAGCCAAAAACGTTCGCCGGCGGCAAAAAGATGCGATGGCACCCGAATCACCCCCAACGCCTGGCGTTCGGTGGAGGTGATATCGGGCCCCTGCCACAAGCCTACGGAAAGGGGCTGATCCCCCGGCGGCCGCTGAACCGGCACCCGCTTAGAAGCCGGTAAGGATGCATTGGCTTTAAATAGAAATTGGGTCCGCCCCCCGGGAAACACGATGCCGATGGGGACCGACAAGACGTCCAAAAGAATAGCCCCGCTGATCTGGTTGTGGCTTCGCGCCACCAACGCGGCCCCGTGGGCAACACAGGTGTCCGGGTCTAGATGGGCCAAGGGGGCGCGCCCCAAGGCCTCTTCGATGCGGCGACGCACCAGTGGCATGCGGGACTGGCCCCCGGTCACGATAATGTGGTTGATCGAGCGTGGACTGTAGCCGGCGCTGTCGATCATTTCTTCAACAATGCCCAGGGTCCTTTCGACCAAAGGTGCGGTCAGGCTCTCGAGCTCTCTACGGTCCAACTTGTAACAAAGATCGAACTGTCGACCCCTTCGATCGTGGCCCACCATCGGCACGTTGACCTCTGTAGACTCGTTGGAAGACAAGGCGCATTTCGCATTTTCCGCGGCGTTGAGCAGCCGCTGGGCCACCACCGGCTCCTCGGAGGGGTCGACCCGATGTTTTTCTTTGCAATAACTCACGAGCCTCTGCATCACGGCCCGATCGAAGTCGATGCCCCCCAAAAAACCGTCGCCCCGCGTGGCCTTGACGTCAAAGATATTGTCTACCAGCTCCAGGACCGTAGCATCGAAGGTCCCACCACCCAGGTCAAAGATGAGGATGCAACTATCGAGCTGACGCTCCATGCCAAAAGCCATGGCAGCCGCCGTGGGTTCGTTGATGAGCCGAAGCACATTGAGGCCAGCCTGCCGACCGGCTTCCAGCACTGCATTTCTTTGTGCGTTCGCAAAATGCGCCGGAACCGAGATCACGCAATCGCGAACATCGTGCCCCACCGTGGCCGAAGTCTGAAGACGCACCTGGTCAAGCACCATCGCGGCGATATCCACCAGGGGTACGATCGTGCCACCCATGACGGCACCAAGAGCCCCGTTGGGATCGCTATGAATCCGAAACGGAAAGCGGTCTCGATAACGGCCGACGTACTCGCTCCGCTCGCTCCGGCCAATGAAACGCTTCCAGCCATAAATGGTGGTCAGCGGGTCCGTCAGCATCATGTCTTTTGCGAGCCAACCCACAAGGGGCAACTGGGGGTTTTTTAGGGAAACAACCGAAGGAATGACGGGTTGGTTTCTTCCGTGGGTGATGGATATGGGGCCCGGTCTGTCGGGTGCGAAGGCGACTGCCGCCGTATTGGTCGTTCCCAGGTCGATGCCCAAAAGCCAGTTGGAGGTCGGTTCAGCCATATTTAGACACGTGGTCCTCGACTTTGAAGTAACGCACGGCACAGCGAGAAAAGGTAGGTGCGCCAAAGTACGTGTCATCGTTCGCCGTGACCACCTCCCCCACCGGCGGGCCCATCACCCACACAAAAAAACGTCCCTTGCGCCCTCCCCTGGACCACCAGGCGACACCAAAACCGATAACGGCACTGAGACCCGGCCGTGGACCTGTGCCTCTTGAGGGAGAACGACGGCGGGTAACACCCGCCTCAAGAAATGACCCCAAAAGAGTGCGCGGAAGGGCACCTTCAACCACCTTCCTGGGCACCGCGGGCAACGGCACCCCGAAAAAGGCCCCCATCCGATGCTTTCGCGGCTTTCGAAAGGTGACAAAGGTACGCGCAACATCCTAAACGCACGCCATGCTGGACCTCTTATCCATTCAGGCGCTCTTGGACGGCCACCCCATGACTTCTCGAAAACCTGTCCGCCGTTTTTCGATCGGAGACCGCTTGTTCGACTTTTCTCAAGAGCGACCGTTGATGGGCGTCGTCAATCTCTCCCTTGAGTCTTGGTACCGGGAGAGTGTTTGTGCTTCGCAAGAACAGGCCATCGAACGCGCTCGAAACCTCATCAAGGATGGCGCTGCACTCGTAGACATCGGCGCGGAGTCCACGCTCCCCGATGCGGGCCGCGCCAACGTGACCCAGCAACTCGACAAGCTCCTGCCGGTCGTTCGAGCCCTCAAAGAGGAAAACATCCTCACCTCGGTTGAAAGCTACCATCCCGAGGTGCTCGACGCATGTGCCCGCGCGGGCGCAAACGTGTTCAACCTGACCGGAATGCGACAAGCGGATGAAGTTTTTCACCTGGCCGAGAAGCACAACGCTGCCGTGGTTCTTTGTTACGTCCAAGGCGATACCGTGCGTGATGTGGATCACTTCGATTTTCGAGACGACATGGTGGCCGAACTCCTCCGCTATTTTGGGAATCTTTTGGGGCGGGCGGAGGCCTGTGGGGTCACAAAGTGCCTCATCGACCCGGGCCTAGGCTTTTACTACCGCAACCTCAATGACAGCGACCAAAGGGTTTCATACCAGATGGATACTTTTCTCACCTGTTTTCGCTTGCATGACTTGGGCTATCCGATCCTCAATATTCTTCCTCACGCAAAAGAGGTTTTCAAAGAGGATGAGCGTCGGGCGGCCGAACCGTTTTTTGCCGTTCTTGCCCTCCTAGGAGGAACCCACGCGATTCGGACGCACGAGGTTCGGACCGTTGCTCGTGTACGTGACGCCCTCAGTCTCTACAAGGGCCACAAGCCCTCCACGTAGAATGAGGTCGCCCGACATCCGAGATTCAGGAGGGGGCCGCCTCTTGGCCTACTCAAATCAGCCGGTTGCCGCCAGACTTTTGGCGAGATTTACTGCTTGCGTGCTTGGAGCCTCCTAGACAAAACTCTAGGTTATGCAAGAGAACCCGTTTGAGGCCCCAGAGGTTATGGAACCACCCCCATCGGAGGCCTACGGGGCCGAGCACGTGGGCGAATTTGATATCGGGACTTGCCTGTCCGAAGCCTGGAACGCAACTTGGGCCAACTTCGGACTGTGGTTGCTCGCAACTTTGGTCTTCGTGGCCTTGATGGTGGTGTCGATGATGACCGTCATCGGCGGCTTCATCGTCGTGCCCGTCCTCACGTGGGGCGTGGTGCGGCTTTACATCAACATGCATGACGGCAGGGCCGAGTTTCAAGACATGTTTTCGGGTTTCCAAGACTTCGGGAGAAGCTGGATTTCCATCGCGGGGATTATGTTCTTCATGGTTATGATCAGCATCGTTGGCCAAAGCCTTCAGTACGCAAACCTTGCCGTCGAATCGCTGGCGCTGCAGGCTGCAGGAGCCATCCTGTCGCTGGTGTTTTCGTTCATCGTGATGCCGCGATTTTACTTCGCACCCTTGTTCGTCGTGGACCAGGGACTGGGCCCGCTCACAGCCATGCAGCGCTCTTGGCAGGTCACACAGCACCAAAAAGCACGTGTTGTAGGTCTGATCGTTGTGGGCATGATATTGATTTTCGTCAGCATTCTTGCACTTATCGTCGGCGCCATTCCCGGTACCACGATGTTCTATCTGAGCTGGGTTTCTGCTTACCGTCAGACCGTAGGGCAACACGAACCCCATGACCACCACGAACATGCACAACGGATGGAAGAACTCCCCGCCGGCTGACATGGAGAAATCATCCCTGAACCCTCCCGCCCGGTGGGCCCTGGTGACCGCCGGAGCTCAAGGGCTCGGCCGAGCCATCACAACCCACCTTCTTGAACAGGGCTACGGGGTTTTTTTGCACTACCACACGAGCCAAAAAAGCGCCGAAAGGATCCTTCGGGCTCATGGTACAGAGCCCTCAAAAAACATTCATCTCCTCAAAGCCGATCTTTGTTCTAAAGAAGCCAGAGTCGCGGTCATGAAAGAAGTTCGCAAAGTGACCGACACCCTTCATGTCATGGTCCACAACCTCGGCGTCTATCCCATGAAGGAAATCGAAGAGATCGGCATCGAACTTTGGGACCGAACCTTCGAGCTCACCTGCACGCAGGTCTTTCATCTCACGCAGATGGCCTGGCCGCTACTCCAAAAAGCCGGCCACGCTGGGCGATGGATCGCCATCGGGGACTCGGGCTGCGATCGCATCGAGGCCCGAGCCATGGCAACCCCCTACCACGTGGCAAAATTGGGGGTCCATGTCCTGACCCGCACCTATGCGCAGCGGTTCATGAACGACGGCGTCACCGCCAACATGATCTCGCCCGGTTTTTTGGAGAACAGCGTCGGTCAACCGACGGAACCCTTGCGCCAAGGCCAACGCGGTCAGTTCCAAGATATTCTCCACGCTCTGGACTTTGTGCTTTCGCCCAAAGCCTCAAGTGTATCTGGTGCCAACCTCCTGGTCTCGGGCGCCTGGAACCTGGGTTGAATGCGGCGCTCCAACACGCGCAAATGCCTCGGTTCGGTTTGACATGGCCGAGTGTCGTTCGGTCCTCTCCCAGCCGGAAAATCTGGGGAACAGCTTTCGACCACGTCGACGTGGACGTGGACGTGGATGTGGATGTGGATGTGGATGTGGATGTGGTCGTGGTCGGCGGTCTGGGCGAAACTCAGAGTGCCTCCCCGGCAGAGCCTTCGGGGGGGCTCTAACCGGGTACCCGATGAGCTACTCTCTGCTGACCTTGAGCCGTGTCGCCCCCGAAACCTCGTGGGCTGAAACCCGCACGGTTTGGGCTTCTTCTCGTCCGCGACCAAACCAACGGAAGGTATAGGCCCCGAGGGGAAGACGGCGGACCACGACCCGGTTGCCCCACCAACCAACCCGGCAGGACGCTGTTTCCCGATCGCTCGCCGCAAAAGAGATACCTAGCGGTTCTACCACCAAGCGAGTGGCAAACGCGGGCCTTGCGGCCGACAGATCCGTCAAGACCGCACCCGATGCCAAAAGCTTCACCTCGCTTGTCTTGTACTTGAGCATAAAAGCATCGCCTTCGATGCGCACCGTCGCCGGACAATCGTTGATGGAGAGCGCGCGAACCCGCCATGAGCCCTTGGTCTCACCCCCTACCCAGTTGATACTGGTCAGGGACGGGGCCGAAAGCTCCAACAACCATCCCGAAAGTGATCCGATCGTGACCTGATACCCACGCGCACCCTCCCGCGTGACCACCGTGCCGCCCATGCTGTCGGTCAACAGATAACTCTGACCCGACGCCAACACGTCCACACCATGACGCTTCATTTTTTTCATGAGCCCCGAACCAAAGGTCTCGCCGGTCGCCCCGCTCCCCGAAACGCTATCCGTTCTCGCCATCGAATGGCCGTCATCCAGAGCCGACGACGAACCGCCGCCGCCATTCAGAGCCGATGGCGACATGCCGCCGGCGTCCGACAACGGATGGGCCTCGGAACGCTCGCCTGACCGCCCCGAAACCAAGGCCGGCTGCAATTCACCGCCTTTGTCGGGCAACGCGGAAACACCAGAATCTTGAGCGACCGCGCGGTCTGAAACCAACGCCGGGGGCGACCCCTCCCATGCATCGGGTAATGCGGAGGCCTCCGAATGTAGGGTGGCGCGATCCGAAGCCAGGGGGGACGGCACCCCATCGCCGGAGTCCAGCACCGAGGACCCACCATGGGGCGAATCGATGGCAGAAGGCGCCGCCCTTTTTCCGAGGCCGCTTTGTGGGGTGCGCCACGGACCAAGGGCCACATCCGCCACGAGAGGCGACCGGCCGGTCGGCAAGGTGGCGACGGGCGCCTTCGGCTTGACTTTGGGATCCTTGACGGCATCGGAACGAGACGAAGCTGGCTCCGGCCCTTTGAGCGACCCGCCGTGCTTGAACCACCAGAACGCCCCGGCCCCGACAAGCATAAGCGCCACCAAAGAGACCCACAGGCGCGACGGCGATCGCTGAATGGGGTCGTGAGACGGAAGACTGGGTGAGGTCTCATGGGGGCCTGGGACCCGTGTGGCACCGCCCTTCGCCAACACCAAGGTTTGCTCGGGGGCCTTGGTGGCCATCGGCGATGGCTGGTCGGGGCCCCCGACTGCGGGCGCTTTGCGGGAATCGGAGCCCGGGCCCGACGAAACATCGTGCGTGGGCAGCTTCGTATCCGCCCGATCCATCCGGGGCGAACGCGACGAAGGATCGTCTGCCGATGACGCCCTATCCAATCGCTCGCGCTGCAACCTTCGGACCGAATCGAGAACCATCTCTCGGGTAATTGGGTGATCGCTCCCGGGCCGAGACTTAAAGACCCACGAGGGTTCATAGGGCACACCTGGGGTATTTTCCTCATCGGCATTCAGCGTGATATCGATGGGGCTGGCTTCGCTCGCAACCCCCGAGAGGGAACGAAGGTGGCGCGCCTCGTCTCGAGTGGGCTCCCGCTCCAAAAGCGACGCGATCAGCGACCGTTCCTTGATGGCCGCGCTCCCAAATAGATCACTCATGAGCTCTTTCACCACCAAAGAGCGGTCCTCGATGTTGAGGTGCTCCACAAAATCGATGAGCTGAGCCGCAAAATCTCGTGAAGTTTGGATGCGTTTTTCGCGGTCTCGCTCAAGCGCGCCAAGAATAATATGGTCGAGCACCGGGTGGAGATCACCCCGAACCGTCGTGGGTGACTCAATGGGACCCTTAGCGAGTGACACCAGAGGGTTGTCACCCTTCTTTCTTCGAAACAACCGCCGTCCTGCGCTCATTTCCCACAAACAAACGCCCAGCGAAAACACATCGCTCCGAGCGTCCACCGTCCGCCCCTCGGCTTGCTCCGGCGACATGTAAGCCGCCTTGCCCTTCACGTAACCACTCTGTGTAGAGGTAATCCGCTCGCTGGCCTGGGCAACTCCGAAGTCGATCACCTTGGTGATGCCCGCATAGGTCACAAAGATATTCTGCGGGCTGACGTCCCGATGCACCACACTGAGGGGCTGGCCGTCTTTGGCGCACGCCGTATGGGCAGCAAACAATCCGAGCGCAGCATCCGCACCAATCGCAGCCACCGCGCCATACTGCAGTCCCTCTTTTTTCCGATAGGCTTCAATCATCACTCGGGCCAGCGGTCGTCCCTCAAGGTATTCGGTCGCCAGAAAGTACAATCCGCTGGCCTCACCAAAATCCAAGACCCTAAGGACATGCGGATCATCGATGCGGGCCATGATGGCCGCCTCGTCCATCAGCATATCAAGCGCCTCTTCGTTGTCCTCCTCTTTGGTGCCCAGCACTTTGAGCGCAACCAACTTGCCGCGGTGCTTGCCCGACGTACACCGAGCAAGATATATTTCGCCCATGCCGCCACGCCCGATGGACGCCAAAACCCGATAGGGCCCCAAAGTAACCGCTGCCCCATCCTTGGAGGATTCTTCTGGTCTTGCCGACGCTGGGTCCTGGTGTCCGGAGGGCATACGAACCGGCGCCGCCGAAGCCAATTGCCGGATCAGAGTGGGCGCATCATCAGGGAACGAAAGCTCGGACCGTTCCGGGACCGCATCCACAAGATCCGACGGGGCCTCTGGGAGATCCTCTGACTCGGTGTCCACGTCGGGGAGCACCCGGGAGGGATCCCGTAGGCCATGGACCGGAACATTCTCCAGCGATGGTTCGGAGCCTTCCTCGATGGAATCATCCACCGGCGTCCAGGCGGCCCCTGAGCCGAAATCGCGGCCGGTCTCCTCTAAAGAGGCCTCGATATCCACGTCGCGCACCTCTTCGATACCCGTAGGCGTATTCGGTCGGCTCGGGCTTCGTCCGCGACCACCCCATAGGGCCGCATCCTGTGCAACCATGGTTCCGTCATCTTTGGCCCCTGGGACCGGTGAATGGTCGCTCGCATCAGCCCAAACCCCTGAAGCCCCCAGACGCGCGGGGCCCTCGGGCAAAAGCGTCGACACCTCCCTAGGCTCCTCAAGACCGGCGGTCTTTGCGGGCTTCATTCCGACCCCACCCGATCCATCGGGCCCCAACACCGCCGTCTTTTCGGGCTTCAATGCGACCCCCCTCGAATCATCGGGACGCAAAAGGGTTGTCTCATCGGGTGCGACCGCCAAACGCTCCACTTCACCGGAACGCAAGAGCGCCGTCTCGTCGGGCCCAACGTCGACACCGCCCGAGTTACGTGGGCCCAAAAGAGCAGACTTCTGTGGCCCGGCCCCATGACGGCCCGATTCTTCTGGGGCCAAAAGAGCGGTTTCTTCTGGGCCGATCGCATGCCCCCCCGACGCCTCGGAACGCAAGACCGGTGTCTTATCTGAAGCGGCGCGGGCCGTCCGAACGTTGGTGTTGGTCACGCTCTCCGAAGCGGTTCGAAACGGAAGAACACCGAGGTCATCGCTTTCGGTGTTGGCGTCGGGAGGGGGCGTTGGGGGCGGACGCCTTGACTCTGACCAGCCGCGAAGAACGGTTTGGTTTGGGTCTTCCTCGGTGGCCTTGGCGCTTTCAAAGAGAACTCTTTGGTACAAGGAGCCTCGCTCCGCGTCGACCCGCTCTGTGTTGGCCATGTGATCGAGGTAGGCATCAATGGCCTCACGCAACTCTACCGCGTCGTGAAACTGGAGTTGTCCCAACCGCTCGAGCAAAGCTCGACCGGCAACCGATCGCCCCCGCGGAGCGAGCAGAAGCTGGAGCAGCCTGAGAACCGCATCAATGTCATCATAAGGGTCACCCTGTATCCCTTCGAACCCAACAACCGTGAGGCCACCCTCTTCGGTGAGAACCAAACTGTCTGGCCCGATGCGACCGTGAATGAGACAAGAGCCCGCGGAACCGTCGACCTCAAGCTTGTGGAGGGCTTCAAGCGCCAAAGCAATGTCCCGAAAAAGCGCCAAAGCGACCGGCACCGTGATCTGCTGCTGAAGAGCCTCAAGCTCCTGCCCCAGCGACAGGCCCGCAACATGGGCCTCCACAACCTCGAGACACCCCTCCCAAGGCATCGCGACCTCAAACGAAACCACCCTAGGTAGGCGGGCCGCACCGATGCATTCGAGCGCTTTGCGGCGCTGACTGCAAGACGGGCCGCCGAGCTCGCTGCAATCCAGCCGATGAACAACGGCTTGTGGGCCACGATCCCCCACGACAAGAGTCGTCTGGCGGCCCCGTTGTTCCCTCAAGATCCGCTCTTGCGCCACCTCACCGACCCTTCCTGCCGAGCTTTTTGCACCCTACCAGAAAGAAGTCGGACGCGCGGCCCAAATCTGCTCAGCCACCGACGCGGTCCAGCTCGATCCAGCTCTTGAAAAAGATGTGGCCCAAAAGATCCGCCGCACGCTTCCGAGGATGGATGAGGTCCTTGTTCATCACCCCAAGGCGAGCCCAACGGCCCATGGCCCCAGCACCCCCCATCGAACCATACAGGTCCCAGAAGCCGCAGGCTTTTGCGAGCGCCACCTCTCGCTGCATATCGCGAATCTCTTTGACAAGAGGTTTGCTCACGATGCGCCGACCTTTGCGGCCGGCCGCATCCATCGGAGACCATACCAAACAATCGGTTGCGGGCAACGTCTTTCGCAAGAAATCCAGCAGATCTTCGTGATGCCGGCGAACCTTGTCCAAGGTCGTCCATCCCTTGCGAATTTTTAGGCCGTCGTTGCCCCCAACCATCAAGATAATGAGGTCCGGTTTGTGAAGAGTCAGGTGTTGCCGAAAGCTTGCTCGTTCGAGATCAAGGTAGACCTTCGCATCGGCACCAACCAGTCCGATGGATTCAAAAAGGACGCCAGGTTCATTGCGTTCGAAGGACAAACCCAAAATCCGGGCGTACGGACCGTCGGCTACGAGCTTCAATGTTCGCTTCTTTTTCGACTTCTTGGAAGGTGGAATCTCTACGGTATGAACACGACTCTCTCCCGTCTCACTGTGGGTGCTAAAACTCGTCAAGAAACGACGATCCACAAAGATTTTGACCTTCGGTCCGCCCCGGCGCGCGTGGTAATAGATGCGAACCGTCTCGTCGTTCGCATGAACCCGATAGACCGCGCTTGCACCCTTTTTCCGTGACTCGATGGCGATGCCCGAAAAACCAAAGGGTTTGCCGGGCCCATGTCGGTCCACAACGCGGGTCCGTTTCCAGGCCTTGTCGCTGCGTTTGAGGCGTCGACCGCCAAAGAGATTCGGTTGGTCGGCATGGACAAATCCACGGCCCGCATTTCCGAACTTCTTCTGAAGCCGCTCGCGAATCATGCCGGTGATGTAGTCGGACGCAATATGGGAGTCGCCGAGCTGGATGATGCGCGTGGTAGTCTCCCCATCGGCGGTTCCGTCGTTCAGCTTTTTGAGCGTTCGGTCCAGCGCCCACGCCTGGCAGGCCTCGGCGTCCGCACCGGGCCGCACGCAGGGCGTCTCCACGGGCACCGCCTTGGTCCTGAGGCGCCGAGCCAGGGCCTCAAGCTTTTTCCGAGGCGTGAAACCGTCACCACCGGCCTCGGCGGACACGCTCGATAGGCAGACGAGCATCCCGGCCAGGAGACCGCGCCCCACGCGTCGGCGGGGGCGGATCGGCTCGGAAGAACCCGATGTTAATGGTAGATACCCTTTGGTTTGCTGCATCGAATGTTTGTTTCTCATCGGAGGCAAGGCAGGTAGAGTCGGCCTTCGGGCCAAGTGACAAAATCGCCTACACTTTGGCCCGATTCCCCGGAGGGCACTCCGGACATCGGGCCCGTTCGACAGTTCGGTCAGTACACGCTGGTCAAACGCCTCGCCACAGGCGGCATGGCCGAGATCTGGCTGGCGCGGCAGCGCGGGCTGGCGGGTTTCAACCGTTTTGTCGTCATCAAAAAGATCCTGAGTCACCTGAGCGAACAAGACACCTTCGTGACCATGTTCTTGGATGAAGCTCGAACCAGCGCGCAATTGAACCATCCGAATATCGTCCAAATCTTCGACTTGGGACGCGAGGCCGACGCCTACTACATCGCCATGGAGTTTATTGCCGGTGAGAACCTTGCCGCAATCTCCTGGCGGGGCCGAAAGCGGAAAAAACCCCTTTCGACCGCGTTTGCGGCTTCGATCATTGCCCACGCATGTAAGGCCTTGCACTACGCTCATCTCCTTAAGGGCTCAGACGGACAATCCCTAGGAATCGTTCACCGGGACGTGTCTCCCCAGAACATCTTGGTCACGTACGAGGGCGAAATCAAAGTGGTGGACTTCGGTATCGCCAAGGCCCGGAGCAAATCCGAACAGACCAAGACGGGCATGCTCAAGGGAAAGTTCAGCTACATGAGCCCCGAGCAATGCCTGGGTTCACCGCTGGATTTGAGGTCGGATATCTTCGCGCTGGGTATTCTTCTGTACGAGCTTTGCACCCAAAAACGCCTATTCAAACATGAGTCGGAGTTGATGATTCTTGAAATGATCACCCGACGAGAGATCATGCCTCCTTCGTCGGTGGTCCCCGATCTCGCCCCGGAGCTCGAAGACATCATCATGCGGGCCCTGGAGAAAGATCCGAAGAAGCGGTTCCAGTCGGCCCAAGAGCTGCAACTCACCTTGGAACAATACCTCAGGACCCACCGCCAGGCACCCAGCGCAGCAGAACTTGCCAGCTACATGGCGTCCCTGTTCACGGACAACATCAACGAAAAGAACCGCCTAAAAGAAATCGCCTCGCGCGAGGACTTCGAAAGAAAATACGGCGACGGATCCAGGAGCGGCGCTCAACCGAAGCGGCGCGTTGTCCATGGTCGCTCCCCCAACGAAATTCACGTCACCCCGGTGGACCGAGGGAGGCCGGCCCCCGGCTTCAGTCACACAAGCTCACCCGGCTCTCAAGAGACCGCCGCTCTCGATGTCTCCCACACCCAAAGCACCAACGACGTCCACGCCTATTCCTCAACGGTGGAGGTCGCTACGGCAAGCCGCTGGGGCGCCCGCATCATGCTGTTTGTGGCGATCCTCATCTTCGTCGGTGCCCTCCCTATCCTTTACCAACAACTCGCTCAAGAAACGCCGGCACCCATCGATACCGTGGACCGAGACCCGGCCAGGCCGGTTCCGTCGGGGCGGCTCACGTTGGACTCGGTCCCTGAAGGCGCGCGAATCGCAGTCAATGGAAACCCCATGCTCCTTGCCAACGGCGAGGCGGCCACGACCCCAAGCGACTTGACGAGCCTTGAGTTCGGAAAGGCCTACCATATTCGCTTGAGCAAGCTGGGCTATCGCCCGTTTGAGAAAACGATCATCCTCAGCAAAGAGACCAGCGATGAGATCTTGGTGCCCAAGCTTGAGCCCTACCCTGGACGAATCACCACACGCGTCACCGACCCCACCAAGGAGGGTGTGCGCATATGGTTCGACGGCAAAGAAGTGGGCTCGGGCATCCGACTCACCAAGGAAGTGCCGGGCAACACCACGGTGGTGATCACTGCAAAACATCCCACCGAGCGTTGTACCGTGCGCCCGGCGCGGGTTCGGGTCGAACCCAACAAGAACACGGTCTGTGAGGTCACATGCAATCCACGGCGGCGAAATCGCCCGAGGCCCGACCCGACCGCCAGCAGCAGCCAGCAACGAACCCGGCCGGCCACCCCAACCAACCCGCCCCCAAAACCCAAAGGATGCGTCGCCCGCCCCGACCTCCCCCCCGGTTTCGTCACCATCAGCACCAAGCCCCACTCGGAGATCTACCTCAACGGGCGAAAAATTGGCGAAACCCCCCTGCCCAAAGTCCAGCTCCCCTCCGGATGCATCAAACTCACCGCTGTCAATCAGCCCACCGGCAAATCCAAAACGGTCAAGGTCCAAGTCGAGCCCAACCGGGTGCGCATCTACCGCTTCAACCTCGACTAACGCCCATCGGCAACCCTCGCTTTCCCTCCCCAAAAAGGTCCTCGAAGCCCCCAAGCGAACCCTTGACCACAACCCACAAACTGGCTACCAGGTTCGCTCCTCAAAGGCGCATAGCTCAGGGGTAGAGCGCTACCTTGACACGGTAGAGGTCGGTGGTTCGAAGCCACTTGCGCCTATTAATTATTCCAACGACTTAGGTCGCATATCGGGTGATTTGGAAGTCACGAAAAAGGGCCGTTTTCAAAAGTCCCCTGAATGTCCCCTGTCGGTCCCCTGAATTTTCTAAAAGGGGCTTTTCAAAAGACATCTACCTGTCCCCTGAAAGACATTTACCTTGGTCCCCTGATTAGACATTTACTTTGGTCCCCTGAAAGACATTTACTTTGGTCCCCTGAAAGACATTTACCTGTCCCCTGACTCGAGGATGACCGAGGATGGTTGTTGCTGGGCCAGACCGATGCAGACGACGACAAAGTGCCACTACGTGCCCGCGACATATCTAAGGCCGTGGTGCTCAAATGGGAACCAACTCTGGCGGTGCACGAAAACCATGGGCGAGGCTCTGCACAGCCGGCAGACCTCACCGGTCTCAACTGGATTCGACAGGAAGCTGTACTCACTTTTGCCCAACCCGCCCGGCATCACAAATCCCGACGAATTAGAGCGGAAACTGGCGGCGCTTGAGGGTAGGTTTGCCGATATCCGTGACAAGCTCTTGGAAGGCAAGAAACCCTCCCAGCTCTCTGACGCCGAAAGAGAAAACTGGACCACCTTCCTACTCGCGTTGGAGCACCGAGGGCCACGCGTCCTCAGGAAAGAGGAGGAAGTGGCGCTCAAGGCGGCCGAGGATCTGGCCAAAGAGGCGATCGCGAAATCCCCTCATCCAGAACACCTCGAGCAGCTTGTGCTCGGAAAGGGCGGCCTAGCCCACCACGTCTCTCACAACGCAGTGCGGTCAATGCTTGGAAAGCGGTGCCACGACGTCGACAGTAGGCGGAGACTCAATGAGCTCACCTGGTGTATCTGGTCCTGCGACGAAGGCCCTCGCCTTATCACCTCAGACTATCCACTTGTGTACCCCGGTGAGGAGCAGTCAGCCGCACTACTCCTCCCACTGTCTCCAACGTTCTTATTCTGCGCGTTTCGAGAGGTGCCTCGTCCCCAGGAGCTCGCTCTTCTCGGCGTCACATCGAACCTACTTCATATAGTGGCGCAACCGAACTACATTTACTCAATGCAAAGGCTGGAGGACGTTGAACCCTTTAACCTGCACACGATGGCGAAGAATTGCCTGCAACCAACCAACCCCAAATCCCCAGCATAAGCATTCACGCATGCCGCGGAGAGATCTCCAAATTCTATGGATACGGATGCGCTACGCCGAAGCCTTAGGGGTCAGGTAAAGGACCTGTGCGTCCTCCGGCTTTTTGTCCAACACACCGTCAAAGGCCTCGCTGCTCGCGCCGATTTTCTCCTCGCGACTGACCGTCGAGTAGTGCTTGTGCATACGCTTCGTAACATGGCCGGTGATGGCCATCGTAACGACTTCCGAAGAAACTCGTCGATAGAAGTCGTTCGCCGTGCGTCGACATCCCTGAGGCGTAAATCGCTTATCAATCCCCGCATGCTTGAGAATTTGAATGAAAGGCTTTCTCAACCACGTCGAAGCCCACATCTGGCCCGTGCGGTTCGGGAACAAGAGGCCGGATTTTCGTTGGGCAGGACTGAAGCCCGCTATGTGAATCCTGAGCACCTCAGCCAGGACGGGGTGCAGAGGCACTTCGTCCCATGAAGCTAGACCCCGCTTTACCCCTTGCCGTAGCTCCCCGGCAGACACGCGGCGCCGAACCATAATCAATCCTCGTTCAGGCTGATTCAGATCTTCGACGCGCAGCGCCCGCGCTGAACCCGGACGCATCCCCGTGGTCAGCAGCGTCAGAATTACGGGAAAGTGCCGCGGACTCACGACTCGGGCAGCCTTGATGAACTCCACGAATTCTTTCTCATTCAGCGCATTTGGTTCGTCTTGGTTCGTGCGTTCGTCCCCGCCTGGCAAACTCTCGACGTCTACACTGGGATCATAGCCAAGGCGACCTGCGCGACTCGCTCGGCCGACGATAGTTTTCAGAATCGCGAGGTGCCCGTTAACGGTCGATGAAGCCATTTCCTTGGCCTTTTCGTCGCGCCACTCTTCCATCATCTCCGTAGTCAAATCGCAGATCCTGACACTTCCGAGGGAACTCTCGGTAATATGAGTCACCGCGTTGACGTATCGCTCGCGGGTTGAAGGCGCGGCGGTTTGCTTCTTACCCTTTAGCCAAGCGTCCGCGCACTTCTCTAGCGGCCTTTTTGAAGCTCGATCGATTGCGGTCTCTTCGGGCTTTTTTTGCTTCTCGCTCTCGCTCCCTTTCTGCTCGTCGCCGGTCGGACTCGCTTGAAGTTTCGGCGGCAGGGGCTGCCGGTACTCTAGGATTTCCTCGATCGCCTTCTGCCGAATCAGGGCTGCTTCGCGAACTGATTCTGCTCGAATTACCCGATCGCATTCGACAGGTTTTTTGCCCTGTCGTCTCACTTGGGCTCTGATTCGAAATCTCTTGTTGCCCAGGTAGTAGACCCCCGGCATCGCTGTGGTTCGTCCGACTTGTCGAGGCATGGCGTCCTCCTTCCTTTGCTTCCTGTGTTCCGTAAGAGGCCGCGCGAAGCTGCGCTAACGCCGAAACGTCGTCCCGCCGAAATAACGCTTTGTGCCGGGATCCACGCGCCGCTACGGTCAGTAGACCTCGGGATACAAGAACCCGTACGCCGCCCGCGTTCTTGTAGCCCAGGAATCGAGCCACCGCGTCAATCGACATCAGTTCGTCAATATCCAGTTCGATTGCGACCGTCTTACTCATGATGTTTTCACCTCAAAGTTGTGTTTATTAGGCAGAGGAATCGCCTCCGCTACTGCTGGAGCGAAGCGTCAGCCGCTCTGCGATTTCCTTCAGCGCTTGCGCCAAGCGGAAAAGTGACTCGGGGGGTGTCTTGTCGACATCGAAGCCGGCTCGCTCAAGCACTTGGTTCGCGCGGCACATGTCGCGGCCCATCTCGACGCCGACGTTGAAATAGAGTGCCTGGTCCATCAGGCGGCGCTCATTGTTTCGAACATCCCAGTCGAGCCACGCTTCCTTCAGGACTTCCGGAAGTGCGTCCCGAAAGGCCTGCTCGAGTTCGTTGGTCTGATGCCTTTGGGCTTCCGCCTCCGGACTGGAGGTCACAATCCGTGTGGTGATTTCGTTTACGGGGTCTCGGTCACCTTCACGGTCGATCGTGAAGATCTCCCACCAGTCGGGGTGCCCATAGTACTTTGAGGGCACCAGCGGAATGTATTCGCGTGGATCGGGCAACGCCTCGCGGAGCTCGTATAGGCGAACGAGCGATGATCTCTCTGCTCGGTCCGTGAGACGTGAGAACAGCTTCGCAAACTTGCTGTAGCCGGACGACTTCTCAGGGTTTCGTCGCGGTCCGTCGTCGCTCTCTTTCGGTTTCTTGACGGGGGAGTCCCCCCGCGGTTTGGGATCTTTCATGGTCCAGTCCTTTCCTCGGAAGGTTGGGTCTAGGGGTTCGTCGGTGTGTCTGCACCGGCGCTCCCCGCCTTGTTCTTCGTTGTTCGTCGTTACAGTTTTTTGATCGCCTCCATGGGCTTGATGGGTTTCGCCATCAGCTACATACACTACATGAGTTGTGTCCGTTTTGTGGACGGGGAAATCTTCCTCTTCGCCGGAAAGCGGAAGCCCCGTAAACTTCCAGTCAAAATAGCCGGGTGTCCCGAATGAAACCAAACCGTCCCTAGGGACGGTAGTTGATTTCTTCCGTCTACCCGTCATCGGGGCTCGCTCCACCCTGGCACTAACAACGGTTTTCCTTCGCGAACTCTATCGACAGTTTCGCCAACCTCCGACGGGCACTTCTCAGAAAACCATTCCTCTGCGACGCGTTCAGCATCGCGCGCCCACTCATCCAACAAGTGTGCTGGGAACCGAAGCTCGCCTCCGGGTGTACGAATGAACGGAATCGATTTAAGTTCAGCCCATCGACGCACAGTACGTGCGGAAACGGAAAACTTCTCCGCGACCTGGGTGGTCGACAAGTATTGTCGTCCCTCATTCCCCTTCGTCATTTTTGCTCTCCTCTATGAAACAGCGTCGAATCACACCGCCCACGGTGCGTTGGCTCCGTTTGTAACCCAGGCGGCGAAGCGCATTCGCGATTCGCTTTTGGCAAATCATGTCGATGCGGCTCTTCTCGATCGATAGGCCATCGCAAGCGACCTCTTCGGTGGTCAAAGGAGCTGTCGAGCCTCTCGTGTACAGCCAGTTGGCAATCATGTCCTCCCACTCGTCTTTCTGATACCGATCCTCTTGCTGCTTCTGTAAGGCTTTCACCTCGTCCGGCCGGACCGGCCACCACTCGGCGCCGTCTTTGAACCAAACGATCGTTTCGGCCCAGATCTGATCGCGGTCCCGCTTCAGCAATTCAATGTCGACCTCACCGCATTTTACGGGCCAGTATCGTCGATTGCCGGTTGCATCCTTGAGATACGCGTCGAGGTTGACGGTGCCGGCAAAGACACATTGCCTTGGGAGCTCGATCACCCGGCGGCCATACGGTGGCCGGAATCGATCCCTCTTCCGGGCGAAGAACTCCTTTGCCTTGCTCGACTCAGCTCGGGAAAACGCATCCAGCTCCGCCAGCTCGATGCACCATGCGCCTTGTATCTGAAGACACGTTTGCGTACTTCCAAGATCGCTTACATTATCAGTGAACCACTCTTCGCCGAAAAGCGTCGCAAGGGCCGTCGATTTGCGTCGCCCCTGAGGCCCCTCGATGATCAGAACATGGTCCGCCTTGCATCCCGGCCTCAGCATCCGGGCCACCGCGGAGGTCAACCACCACCGTCCCACGAGCCGGACATACGGCGTGTCTTCAACCCCCAGGTACTTGGCCAACCAAGTCTCGAGGCGAGGCTCCCTATCCCAGGTGAGGGCTCGGAGGTAGTCTTGAACGGGGTGGATACGGTTTCGTTCCATGACGGCTTGGGCAGCCCGCGCCACTGCCAAGATCCCAGGCCGAAGACCGAAGTGCCGCCCAAGCCAAATTTCGAGGAGGGTGTCGTCCGTATCTGTCCAGGGTTGACCTTTCTTCCACGGTCTTCCTTTGCCGTCGTCAAGACACCACGGCGGTTCTTTGAGTGTAACGCATTTCTGAGCAAACTCGTCGAATGCGAGAACGCCTTTCCATCGGTCGTCGTACTCAAGAATCGTCTCTACGTTTTCTGTGCAGCGCAGGGGAGAGAGCGTTCCATCCGCGTTTTCCTTTTGGATCAAACGATGAGTCCACCCGCGTTCCCTTTTCAGTTCAGGACTGCTTTGTACTTTGCGGGGCGTACGCTCTCCCGCGTTCAGTCCGCTGAGGATGGTAGGCCCTATCTCTCCGTTGCGAAGACCCGCCTGGGATGCGGCCTGGCGTAGCTCTGCCTCAACATGGGCGCGCTCGAGAAGTCCGGCTCCGACTAGCTGCCCCAACGAGAACGCGGCTCGGTTGAGCGCATTGTTTCGGCCAGAGTCCTTCCCTCCGCCGGGGGGCGTATTGCGGACCCGTTCGATCTCACCTTGTAGGGCACTCTCCGCGTAGCCGGACGACAAAGGTGATGTCCAAGACGTTTTTCGGACATGGACGACTTTGGCATTGCGAGGGATGCCGTTGACGATCGCGTTGGGCGCAAAGAAAAGTCGCGCCAGGTCAAGAGAGGCCTTTCGGTCAGGCCGGTAGCCCGGCACTCCCTGGAGCGATAGCTCAGCATCGTCGCAGGCCGCCTGCAAAGCGCTAAGCATCTTGAGTCTGTCTGAGATCGGCTTGCTGAACTCGTAGATGAGACGCGCACCGCGGGGCGTCAAATAAAGGAAGTTGCATCGGAGCGGAGCATGCAACAGCGCCTCAACGGCCTCTGGTGGAGGCGCGGCATGCTCACCGGCTTCGTTGTGGTAGTCGACATCAACGACGGCGGCGCACCCTTGTCGCCAGTTTCTCTTCGAACGCTGACCACCGGCCCAGAGGTGCGGAGAAAACCAACGTTCCTTGGTGGGCTCCATGTTCTCAAGGGCCTCTCGCCAGGAGGTGAAGTTAATCTCCACACCTCGAGATGTCCGGACGCCTTCACCGACGGTGAGCTTGACCCCATCGCTCATGCTCTCCTCGCTTCTTCGATGGCCTGAAGAGCAGTGTCGACCGAACGTACGACGCAAGCGTACCCACCCATCCTAAGGACGAGTCTGATGAAGTCCTCCTGTGCCTGGGTTACGGGGCTACTCCCCGTCTTGATCTCGAGGGCCACAAACCGCCCATCTACGATGCCAATTAGATCTGAGCTTCCAGGCGCTAAACCATATCGAACCTTGGTGCCCTTGTAGTCCGCGACCCCGACGTTGTTCCGCCACAGCACGACGCCCGGAAGTGCCCCGCAAGCCAAGCGAATCTTCTGTTGAAGAACCTTTTCGCGCACACTGGATTCCCTCCTGTCGGTCGGCGGTTCAACATTCCCTTGAGGCTGTACGTTCACCGACGCATTCCTCTTTTGGGCCAGCGGCCGAACATCTGCTTGAAACGGTGGTCGGCCCATCCGGGCTTGTAGCCCATCTCTCGCGCGTACGAGATGAGATGTCGGTAGGTCGCACTCGCCTCAAAAACATCCGTATTCGGCTTGTCGATTTTTTTGAGTTCACGCTCGACGACTTTGGGCGATTCGGGCGGGGGTAATACGAAGCCGCATCGCGGACACTCGGGCCGAGGACGAAAGACGGCGCCGCACTTGCTGCACTGGCGAATCGGCTCCGCGGCCTCCGTGTCTGTGATAGGAACGCCTTCAAGAGAATATGTTCGCTCATCCTCCGGAAGCCCGTGCACATGAACGACGCCGTGCAAGTCCAAGAGCAAGGCCCGGCCTTTCTCCGGGCTGGTGCGTAGGACCCGCCCCACCATCTGAAGGTACGTACTGGCGTGTGCCGGCGCTCGCGCAAGCATACACACCTCGGCGCGGGGCACATCAAAGCCCTCGGTGAACACGCCTACCGACGAAAGAACATCCGTCTGTCCTTCCCGAAACCGCTGAACCGCATGGTCGCGGATTTTTTTCGATGTCTTTCCGTCGACATGCTCTGCCGAGATGCCGACTTCGCGGAATTGACGGACCAGTTGCTTGGATTGTTCAACGGTCTTCGCGAAGAGAAAGCCCGGCCGCCCCGGCGCGAACCGGCGCCAGGCCTCAACCGGTTCGCACCCCAAGGCGTCGCCGCGCGAAACTGGCGCAATAACGTCACAGGGCACCAGCCGGCCCAGACGGACAAGTTCCCGCACCGAAGGGCCTTGAACGATGTCATCGAAGACATCTCCGAGCGCCGCTCCATCGCCTCGCTCCGGTGTGGCGGTTAGCCCGAGCACGAAAGCCGACGGATAGGCCTCAATAATCGCCCGATGTGTCGATGCTACGGAATGGTGGCACTCGTCCTGAACGATAAACGCGGCTGACGGACGCGTCTCCCTCGCCGTGATGGTTTGGACACTGGCGATCTGAATCGGCGCATCGCTAGGGGTCCTGCCTGAAAGGATCACGCCGGCCGGGACTGGCATTTCCTTTCTGGCTTGGTCGACGAGTTCGCGCCGGGCGGCCAACCATAGTATCCTTCTTCCTTTGGCGAGCGCTGACATCGCGATGAAGCACCCCATATGGGTCTTGCCGCTACCGGTGGGCGAGACGAGAACGACTCGCCTGGCACCGGCCGCATAGGCCGCTCGGCACCGCTCGACGGCATCCGCCTGATATCGTCTGAGCTTCAACACGGCGCCCTAAAACGGGATGTCCTCGCTGTTGGGTTTGTTCCGTTGCGAGACCACGAGTCCCTTCATACGCTGCTTGAAACTCTGCCTGTCGTTGTCCGAGAATTGATTCGTCACCGTGGGCCCAGTCAGACTGTTGACCCACTTCACCCTGGCGCGGACCTTCCCGTCCCACTCCTCGTGCTCGATTACGATGGACACCTCTTCGCTACCCAGACCTTCAAGGTTGGTGATGTCATCGTCCGGAAAGGTGCATCCGCAATAGCGAAGAGCCTCCACGGATTTTGCCGAATTGCCCTCCTTGGTGAAGTAGCCCCACCATGAGACATGTTTTCCCTCATCGGCACCTTCAAGAATCTTGAACGTCACCTGCACAAACTCGTTGCCGTTGTTCGAAAAGCCCCAGTCACCGTCGGTCGGTCGGGCGCGAAACCGCCCGGCCGCAATAATTCCACTATCCATTGATCGCCTCCTGTTGTTTCAATCTATTGACCGCCTGCGAAATCGCCACCGAGCGATCCGGCTGTCCCTCAACCCACTCCATGACCTTCTGCCGTTTCTCTGAATCGTCCCCGAGGAGTTCCTCGAGATTCGTGACCAGTGCGTCATTAGATTTTCGGGCTTTCTCGAACTCCTCAAAGGACAGCAACACCTGCGGCGGAAGACCGTATCGGTTCTTTGCGTCATAGGACGCGTGCCGTTCGGTCCGCAGGACTCTTGCGCCGGTCAGGATCCCCTTGGCACGGTTATCCTTCTTAAAGGTATGCGCCTCCCATTCGGCAAACAGAACACAATCACACCATTCCTTGATTAAACTCCCGGCTTTGGGTTGGAGCTTCAACTGATAGCGATCGTAATCTTCGGCCTCGGGGTTGCGGAAAGTTCTGATCTCGGAGTGCCCAATTAAGAGAATGTGCATTTTGCTCTTGTTCCTCAGGGACTCGAGTCGCGATAGAAGCACGCGCCACTCTTGAAGAGCCGCCGCCGGCCCCTTGCCGTAGCCGGGATCTTCCAGCGTCTTCCACCCGTTTTGGCGACAAACGTGTTCCCATAGGATGGGCTCGAGCCAATCGAGCGTGTCGATCACGAGCGTGCGGTAGGGGTGTTCCTCGCTTGCCAGCTCGTCGATGATTGCGAGCGTTTCCGCCCACGACTTCGGCTCAATCCTCTTGATGTCGAGTTGTTCTGTTTCGCTTTCTCGACCGACGAAAATCGGGCTCTCCGCCCCCGATGCAAAAGTAGATTTCCCAACGCCTTCAACGCCGTAGACTAAGATCTTCGTCGGGGCGTCGATCTTCCCCGACTTGACCCTACTAAGCAGACCAGTCATTTTCTCTCCTCCTTTTCTGTTTGTAGTTCTTCATGTACGTGAGTCAGCTTTCGAAACCGCTCATCCTCAAGAGTGGTCTCGCCAGTGCAAACCGGGTGGTAACCGCAGAACCGACCAAACCTCAGACATGCATCTGGATTGCATACGGCTGGCTCGTACGCGTTCGTACGCGACATATCCTGTACGGTTCGGAGCGCATCCCGCCTAGCGCGTTCTTCTTCCCGTTCAAGACGAACAATGTTCGCGCGTTGGTAGAAGGTGTTGGGCTTCTCGGCGATCTCCAAACGTAGTCGATTCAGATAGTCCCCGGGTGTCTCGTCTGTTTCGCGATGCCCCTTGTATAGCTTCCCTGCTTTGGTTCGTTTCCTCTTTTCTACTGGTGTCGCGCGGAGGGGCTTGGTCGACGGTTTTCCGATGACATCGTAGACGCACGCATCGACTTCGAACCCGAGGGCTCGGGCACCGCTATAGTAGTTAGAGACCTGATCATCTAGTGTGAGCTTCTGCCAGTAGCAAGAGCCAGCAGAGATGTCGCTGCCGCTGGTTTTGTGCTCGACGAGCCACATGCGACCGTCCGGTGTTCGAGCGACCGCGTCGAGCTTACCGGCGAGAACATAGCCATCACGGGGCAATCGGAAAGAGGCTTCTACAGCCACGCACTCAAACTCTTGGGAGGCCCACCGGTGATGGTAGCCCTCGATCAGGGCGCGTGCCTTGGCTCGCTCAAAGGGATCGATATCGGCGGCACCCGTGACATCGATTGCACCGACCAAATTCTTGTCGTCTCGCCACCAAACTTCAAGAGCCTGATGAACGATTTGGCCGAACCGAAGCGGTAGGTCTATTTTCCGGAGACGAATTCCGAGCACGTAGGCGATCTGGTGTTCTCGCTGGCAGCGTCGGAACGTCCGGATCTCGCTAGTCGTGACAGGTCGGTCAAACATCTTCTGATCGTTCCCTCCACCCTAGACGGGTTGCCATTCAATTGCGGTAGTGCCCCGTGCCTCGCAGCGACGGGCATCGCCACGGCGGACGAGGCCATCACTTTCAAGATCGGGCAGCCGCCTGGCCGGCATGTATCTGGACCAGTTTCGAAAAGAAGCGAGCTCCGCAGAGGTGGCTCCGCGACCGTGCGCCTTGAGAAATTCGCAAAGAGCTACGTAGACAAGCGCCTTTTGCCTTCTTCGATTTCCAGACGCTTCGATCGACTCCGCGGCCAGAACGGACGTAAACGGATCCGTGCTCCTTGCGAGCCTCTTGACGTCCGCTTTCTCGGATACTTTTCCTTCCTGAGACGAGAGCTTCACTTCGAACCCCCGGGACGTCCGCCTTTGCTTCGCCTCTTGACGACTTCCTTGGCTCGGGCCACCGCGTTGATGAGGTTTCGGAACGTTTTATCACCAACACCGTTAACGCGTTGGGCTCGGCGAACGTCAAAGAAAGCCAACTCCTCTAGCTCAGTGACTTCGAACTCCTCGAGCACCTTGCGGGCTCTGGAGGAGAGGACGATCTCGTAGTCCTCGTCGAGGACATCCCATATCGTCGGTGCGACATGTTCCTTCTTCCGTTGCCGAGCAACGTATCGATCAATCTCAGATTCCATGATCCACACACTCCTCCGGACGACGACTTTCTCTAGTTGCCCATCCCGAACCATTCGCTCGATCGTCCTTCTGGAACATTTCAGCCGGACGGCTGCCTCCGCATAGGAGAGGAGTTCTTCGCCGCTGATCATGGCCGCCGTCTCCCGTTTTCGTTTGCTCTTTCTTCGCCACGAACGGCGAAGAAGAGAGCACATCGGCACCAACTCTCGTACTGACGACCAGAGCCGGCTGGAGGCGACCGAAAACGACCCTGTGCAACCAGAAGCGACTGGACGCGACTGCGGGCGACTGGACACGACAAAAACACAACCACTTTTTTTCTAAGTGCCCGGAACATCGAGCACGAAAACCCGCAAACGACCGAACATCCCGTTGTAGGCCAAAAAAAATCGGCAATTCTTCTTCACAATTTCTGCACATTCCTTCGTCACGCCGTGAGCTCGCCTGCTTCATCATCGGACTGCATCTGCTCCTCGAGCTCCCTAAGCCACGCGTTCTGCGCCAGAATTCTTTGGTACTGGGCATCGTCCGCCTCTTTCTGCTTGTCGCTATCCCGAGAACATGTGCCGTTGCCGTTGGCCGACAGGAACGGTTCCTCGTAGATACAGCGCATCCATCGCCCCAACCGGATGATGGTGCTGCAAGTTGGATACCCCCGGTCCTTTGCCCATGCGACGAGTGTTCGGAGTTCAGCTAAGGCGGCGCGACCATCCGCCTCTGAAAAGGAATCCAAAGGCGACCCGAAAATCTCATCAGGGGTGGAGATCCGAAACTCGCTAGGCCCTCGAATGTTCTGACCTCTTGGACGCTTCTCGACGTAGTAGTCGCCGAACTCTGGTTCACGTAGGATCAAAAGGTGAGCGAAAACTGACGCCGCCGGCACCCCCGTCGGGCCCTCGATTTCGTCAAGAGTCCGCCATCGTCCATCGAGCATCAGCGCCCTAATCTGTTTGTGTTGCTTCTTAAACCACGCATCAATTGCGGGGTGGTGGTGCGATCCAGTGAATCGCTGATTATCAACTTGCACATCCATTGTTTTCACCTTTGGTTTTCTGCGGACTCCGTTTCCGGACCGCTTGCGCGCCATTTGCGAATAGCGCGCGGCTGCTACTTTTCTGATCGAAGTCTCGGGAAGCATTCACCCATGACGGTGACGTCCACGAATGAAGCTGCGGAGCGAACGGACACACTTGTCCCTCGACGCAGTGAAGGCGTTCAGAGGAAATATGCGTCACAGAGCGCGCGATACGCCCAGCCGGTGTCGACGTCGGACGGCGACCGACACATTTGTATAAGATCCGAGGACAAAAACTTTGCGCAATCTTTCGCCTAGGGTATGGTGACTTGCCTGGCCGGCGAAGATGAACACGAACCCTTAACGAACCGCGACAGCAAAGTAATCCCCAACTCTGGCGCCTAAGGAGGGCCACGACACCTGCGAAATGCCGATTGCGATCGACGATACTTCGAAAGCGACATGGTACGGTCAAAAGCGCATTTCCGACCGCAAAAATGGCACCGAATCCCTGCTTTGTTCTTAGCGGCGGAACGGTCTGTATGAGTGGTCCTTGAACTTTTCTCGTCCTCACACGTGACCGATATCTCCGGAGTCAAATTTTTTTGACCCTTCTGCGTTATGTTTTTTTTATCGGTCCAAGGAGGCGCATCGAAATTCTCTTCCGAGGACTTTTCTTTCTCTTCTTGTAGGCGCTTCCTTCCACGGAAATTGTTTTGTCGATTTGCGTTGCGACGAGCACCTGCGGGAGTTGATTGATAGGCTTGCCCGGAGATTCGATCTTGCTCGCGTTTTGCGGCGATTGCGCACTTGTCGGAGCAATACTTGTTCCCCCGATCACACGGAGAACAAAGGTGAAATATTTGGCCACATTCAGGGCGCGCGCAGGTGATCAAGCGGGCCGAAGGGTCGTCACATCCGCGCTGCGCAACAGTGCTGGTTTCTACCGCCTGCAAATCCACAACCCCTCAGGGCCGTGGAAGTCAGAAGACGAGATCGAAAAACTGAGGACCTGGTAAGTGCGACGGCACCATACAGAACCAACTGTTCAACGGCCTACGCGCATTGCCTGCCACATTATGCGCTGTCAGCACTCCTTTGCGCCCGGCGGATTGTGCTACAAGACCGTGACGATGCGCGCCAATTTGCTAGTGGATTCATACACTTGCCGCAGATGTACACCTGCACTCGAAGACAGTCCCAGCGGTAGATCTGCCCGGTACAATAATACTTTCGTCGAGTGCTACATCTGCGTGTACTAGAGATTGAGTAGTCAAAGCACGCACCGTAAGAACCGGCGCAACGAAGATTAGCTCTTCATTCAAGATCGGACCAATCCTCGGTCGGCAGCGAGGAAGTGTCTCCCGAACAGGCTGCACTTCAGTGAATGACGCCCATTTTGATCTCGGCCTCGAGTTCAAACTTCCGACCAATCTGCGTCTATCGCTTCAGTGCGTTGATATCGAAGACTCCCTCATATAGATCGGCACTCCCAGGAGCAAAGCCCCTGCGTAGAATCCAAAGATGCTGCCAATATCAAGCGCCCAGCGGCCAGCGGCCACGGACAGGATTGCTGAGGCGATAGCAGCCGCGGCAAAGCCGTGGCCTCCGGCATGGGCTGCGCGAATTCCGAGCCATACACCGGCAACCGCACCGAGAACGACCGACCCCGAGACGCAGAACAGGTAGCGATCGGCCTCGAGCATGGAATCAGGGGACCGCATAGCAAGGCTCAGGATAGTGGGCGCGAGTCCAACCCACGCACCGGCAGCGGCTCCACGACCGAGCGCCGAACGAAAATAGCCGCTCACAACAATGAAGGTGATCAGCGCAAAGCTTGCGACGCCCCCACGAGGCACGGATGCTCCCCCCACCAGCCAACTGAGTCCAATGGGCACCACGATCATCGCTTGGCGGAACGCCCAGGCGAGGCGACCATATTCGTACGCCCGCCGTACCTGCCTCTCTAACTTGCGCTCATCCATGGGTGGGTCTCCCAACGTTTTCTGCTTGTGCTTGAATAGGCGTGGGGGCGGCAAAACGTGACCGGACATGATGCGTTCAATTCGATCGGCGTAGTCGGAATTCCTCAACCCAGGCGTACAGCAACGGAACAGTAACAGCGTGAGGAGAATCCCCCCGAAGGAGGTTTCGACCCTCCTCTCACAGGCTAGATGGCAGCTGCCCGCCCCGAACAGCGTCAGCTATTGACTCTGTAGTATAGTACAGAGTTTAGGCTCTAACTCAATGCGAGCGAGATCGTTGACCATCGGGCAGGTTGCCAAACAAGCGGACGTCGGTGTGGAGACGATCCGGTTTTACGAGCGCCAAGGGCTCATTTTGGAGCCCGACCGTCGTCCTTCAGGTTATCGTGACTATCCGCCCGAGACCGTAGAGCGAATCCGGTTCATTCGGCACGCCAAGGAGTTGGGCTTTTCTCTCAAAGAGATTGCGGAGCTCTTAGCTTTGCGCGTGGATCCGAATAGCACGTGCGCTGACGTTCGCGCACAGGCCCGCCAAAAGCTTGCCGACATCGACCACAAAATCGCCAGCCTCGAGCAGATGAAGGCCGCCCTGGAACGCCTCGTGAAAAAGTGTAGAGGTCGAGGACCCACGACTGAGTGTCCTATTCTTGAGGAGTTCGCCCGTGAGGAGGACCGCCATGCCGAAGGTTGAGCTTGTATATGATGACAAGTGTCCAAATGTTCCCGCGGCGCAGGCAAGGCTAGGTCAGGCATTTGCGGAGCTTCAACTGGAACCCCGTTGGCAGGAATGGCGCACAGACGACCCGGAAGCCCCGTCTCACGTCCGTGGCTACGGATCGCCAACGGTTTTGGTCGACGGCCGTGATGTAGGCGGATCAGGATCCGTAGGCGGAGCTCCCTCATGTCGCGTCTATGCCCAGGCCGATGGTGCTCTTGGCGGAGCGCCTCCGCTTGCCGCGATTGTTGCTGCGTTGACGAAAAGCCGAGCGCCAGGCGTTCCGGTCACACCGAAGGGAGAGCCCTCTCGCGTTCACTGGAAAACGGGCGCGGCCACGCTTCCTGCGATTGGTTTTTCAGCTCTGCCGAAAGTGGCCTGTCCTGCGTGCTGGCCAGCGTATGCGGGCTTTCTGAGTTCCGTTGGACTCGGCTTCCTGCTCGACGATGCCTTTTTGCTCCCTCTGACTGGCGTATTCCTAGCGATCGCCATTGGCGCGTTGGCGTTCTGGGCGAAGCGGCGGCGCAATTACCGACCCCTCTGGGTGGGTATGACTGCGTCAGCGATGATTCTGGTTGGAAAATTCATCTTTGACAGCAACGTCACCATGTATGTGGGGATCGCCGTTCTCGTCGGAGCCTCGGTCTGGAACAGCTGGCCCCTTAAAACTGCACCGAAAAGGATGTGTCAGCTGTGTGAATAGTGAAAACATCAACAACGGATACCGAGAGAGGTGAAAAATGGTAAGCAAAAGGAAAATAGAAGTTTTTAGCGCCGGGTGCCCAACGTGCCAGGAGACCATCGATTTGGTCCATCAGGTGGCTTGCCCATCATGCGAAATCACTGTTCTCAACATGAACGATGCGGTCGTGGCCGATCGAGCCAAGCAGCTGGGGATTCGGTCTGTGCCGGCGGTGGTGATCGATGGGAAACTTGCCGACTGTTGCACCGGTCGCGGTGCGGACGAGGCAACGCTTCGTGCTGCGGGCCTCGGCCAACCGGCCATCTAATCTCCACGACACGCAAAAAGCGGATCACATCTTCCCCTTTAGTCGAACCTCCTCCACCCACGCATACAGCAACGGAACGGTAAACAGCGTGAGGAGAATGGTCCCCATCCCCCCCACTGAAGGCAAAGCCATGGGCACCATCACATCTGAGCCGCGGCCTTGAGATGTGACGATGGGTAAAAGGGCCAGAGCGGTTGTTGCAGTTGTCATCAGACACGGCCGGACGCGGCGCTGGCCCGCCTCGAGGGCACGTTGATGCACTTCCTCGATCGTCCGAGGCGGCTGGGCACGAAACCGCTGGGATAGGTACGTGGCCATCACCACACCGGCATCGGTAGCGATGCCCAAAAGAGCAATGAATCCGACCCAGACTGCGACGGAAAGGTTGACGGTGCCTACTTGAAACAGCTTCCGCATGTCGATGCCCAAAATCTCAAAGTTGAAAAACCAAGGACGCCCGTAGAACCACATCAGGGAGAAGCCGCCGGCGATACAGATGAGCACACCGGAGTAGATGATCAGGGTCGTCGAGACCCGCCGGAACTGGAGATAGAGAAGCAAGAAGACCACCGAAAGGGCGAGAGGCACCAAAATCGCGAGTCGCTTCTCACTTCGGACCTGGTTTTCGTAACTGCCTGAGAATTTGTAGCTCACCCCGGCGGGGACTTCCAGTCGACCATCTTCGATCGCTTTTTTGAGATGGGCCCGCGCTTCCTCAACCACATCCACTTCGGCTACGTCCGGCTTTCGATCCAAGAGCACGTAGCTCGTCAAGAACGTGTCTTCTGATTTGATGACTTGTGGACCCTTTATATATTGAATCTTGGCGATCAGTTCGAGCGGGATCTGCTCACCGCCAGGCGTGGGCACCAACACCCGCCTGAGCGCTTCAATGCTGTCCCGTTCCTCACGCATGTATCTGACACGGACCGGATAGCGTTCGCGGCCTTCCACCGTGCGGGTGAGCATCCTCCCGCCGAGCGCAACCTGAATCACATCTTGGACTCTGCGGATGGTGAGACCGTAGCGGCCGATCGCCTCCCGGTCGATATCAATCTCCACGTACGGCTTTCCGACCACACGATCGGCAAAGACTGTCTCGGCGCGCACCGAGGGGACTTCTTTGAGCAGTTCTTCGAGCTTGAGGCCAAAGGCTTCAATGGTTTCAAGAGTTGGGCCGTAGACCTTGATGCCCATGGGGGCCCGCATTCCGCTCTGGAGCATGACGATGCGCGCGTTGATCGGCATGAGCATGGGGGCGGCCGTCAATCCCGGCGCCTCGGCCGCCCGGACGATTTCGTTCCAGATATCCTCCGGCGACCTGATATGGTCTCTCCATTGCCTGATTCGTTCGCCGTTTTCGCTGACGCGGTATTCTGACTTGTAGGTGATGATCGTCTCGAACATGGAGATCGGTGCGGGATCGAGTGGACTCTCGGCGCGCCCGAGTTTGCCAACCGCCCGCTCCACCTCAGGAACGGCCTCGATGGAAGCGTCCATGTCCGAAAGCATCTCCAGCGCCTGTCCTAAGGATGCGTGGGGCATGGTCGTGGGCATGTACAGGAACGAGCCTTCGTCAAACGGCGGCATGAACTCTCGGCCAAATCCGGGGAACGCATGGGCAACGGCACTGACCGGTCTCCATGTTCTCACCGTTTGCGGCAGCCATCCGAACACGCGGTCGAAACTGAGCCATGCAGTGAAGCCGAACGTCATGGCCAGGGCGGGAAGAGTCAGAGCCCACAGCTTATGCTTAAGGCACCAGATCAAGGCCGGGGCATAGAACCTCTGAAACAGAACGAATAGGCCCAAGAGCCCGGCGATACTTCCCCCGACAAAGAGGAAATTGATGAAGTGGCTGCGGTCCACGCCAAGGGGCATCCAATCGTGAGTCAAGAGTGACGTGACGATGACAATCGCGATGATATTTTCGGCCCAACTTGGCCAAGACCGATACTTCGCGCCGAGTAAAGGTTCGGTCAGTCGAAAGGCCCCGAACATCACCACAAAAAAACCTCCGAGAATCGTCCATTGGCTAAGAAAGATCCCCAGCCCGATGAGAATCCAATCGCGTATATGAACCGACCGCGTGACCGAGCGGAGAATGTTCTTGGATAGGCGTTTATCGACTGTATCAAGAGGCTCCGGCACCTGGTGAATCAGGATATGGGCAAAGGGCGGGAGTACGATCATCGAGATGAGAAGTGCTCCGATCATGGCAAAAGATTTTGTGTAGGCCAGCGGCGTAAAGAGCTTGCCCTCGCTCGCAGTGAGCGCGAACACCGGCAAGAAACTAACGACCGTGGTGAGGACCGAGGTCAAGACAGCTGGAGCTACTTCGGCTGCGGCATGCGCCACGATTCGGCCACGAGTACTATCCTTTGGTGCTTTTCGGAGATGCTCGACGATGTTCTCGGTGAACACGATGCCCATATCCACCATGGTGCCGATGGCAATCGCGATGCCGGCGAGTGCCATGATGTTGGCATCGACTCCGGTCCATTTCATGGCGACGAACGCAGCCAGGACGGCGAGCGGAAGAACACCAGAAATGAGGATAGAGCTCTTGAGGTTCCGGAGCATGATGAGCACTACGATGACCGTGACCAAGATCTGTTGAAGCAATGCGGTAGATAGCGTGCCGAGCGTCTCCTGGATGAGCGTGGTACGGTCGTAGAAGGGTACAATCGAAACTTGGCTGACTGTTCCGTCCTCCAAGGTCCGACGAGGTAGCCCCGGCGCGATCGCCTCGATCTTCGACTTGATGCGCTTGATAACCGCCATGGGGTTGTCGCCGTACCGGACGACCACCACCCCGCCCACGGCTTGTGCCCCCGCGTCGTCGAGTGCACCGCGCCTCCCGGCGGGGCCTAAGGTCACGCGGGCGACGTCGCGAACTCGAATCGGCGTATGCTCTCGTGTTGTGATGACGGTTTCTTCCAGGTCGTCTACGTTTTCGATGAATCCGAGACCACGTACGAGATATTCGGCGCGGTTGATCTCGAGGGTCCGTGCGCCTACGTCAAGGTTCGATCCCCGCACCGCGTGGACCACGTGGTCGAGGCTGATCTGGTGCGCCAGCATCGCTTCCGGATCCACGTCCACTTGGTATTCACGAACGTATCCGCCGACCGATGCGACCTCAGATACGCCGGGCACTGCCTGAAGCGCGTAACGAACCGTCCAGTCCTGAATGCTGCGAAGCTCATGCAAGTCCCAGCCTCCAACAAGATTGCCCTCCGTATCGAGGCCGTCGAGGGTGTACCAAAACACTTGTCCGAGGGCGGTGGCATCGGGACCAAGCGCCGGTGAGGTGCCATCCGGCAAAGTCCCGGCGGGAAGGGATGCGAGCTTTTCCAGCACCCGAGAGCGCGACCAATAGAAATCAACGCCGTCTTCAAAGATGACGTAAATGGTCGAAAAGCCAAACATCGATGAACTGCGGACGGTACGGACGCCCGGAATCCCAAGGAGAGCCGTCGTGAGCGGATAGCTGATCTGGTCTTCGACATCCCGGGGCGATCGGCCGGGCCATTCGGTAAAGACGATCTGTTGATTTTCGCCAATATCCGGAATGGCGTCGACGGGCACGCGGTCCTGAGGGATGCCGAGATCCCAGTCAAACGGTGAGACATAAAGACCCGCCCCTAAGAGGAGGCCCACGAGAACGAACACCACGAGTTTGTTTTCGACAAAGAAGCCGATGAATCGTTCCCATCCAAGGGAGACGACGCGTGGTCCTTGGGGCGGATCGTGCGGGGTCAATGTTGGTGACCTCCGGCGGGCGCCGATCGCCGCGGCTTCTTGGACGTTTCCGGTTTGGCCGGGAGGTAGGTTCCGTGTTCCACGGCGCTATGAATGGCGCCGCAGCTGTGCATGGACGCGCCGAAGTACGGATTTTCAATGGTATCTGAACGTTGAATCCACTCCGCCCCTTGGTTGTTCAGAGCCATCGGGCAAAACGCGAGACGTAGAACATCTTTTGTGGGGTTCCCAAACACCCGAAGCAGCGTGGCCATTTGTTGAGACAGATCTCGGAAGGGCGACCGTGCTTCCGTTAAGCTTTTCGCATGCTGAATGTGCATCGCATGGGCTTTAAGCCCGCGGGCAATGGGGGCCCAGGCGCCCGAAAAGGTGGCGCCCGTTTCGCTCCTCACTTTGCTTGTGGCTTTGGTGAGTGCGGTGGCGGCTTTCTTGGCGTCGCCCAGCTTGTCGTCGGCCAGCGCCGTGTGAAGCACAAGATACTGCTTGACCACTTTGCTCAAGGGCCCGCGTTGTTTGTCTGGCGTTTCTACGATTCGATCGTAGGGTCCGACTTCGCGATCGTCGGGCGTGGTCATCATAGCCGACCCGCCTCGAATCTGAAGATCTGCATCGAGGGCGAATGCACCGTGGGTCACCACACGTTCGTTTTCGCCAAGACCCGCAACCACCGGGTAGACGTCACCCATCTTCGTTCCGAGACGGACGATCCGGGCATCATAAGTGGGCCGTTTGGCCCCAGGAACCTCGACGTAGACCACCGAGCGCCGGCCCGTGAACAGCGGTGCGGTTTCGGGAATGACCAAGAGGTCGGGCGCATCGGTCTGGGCCACGCTTTGAACGATGGCCTCGGCAAACATCCCGGGTCTTAAGCGCTGGTCGCGATTTTTAACTTCAATCCGAACCCGAGTCGTGCGGGTCCGCTGGTTCACAACGGGATCCACGAAGGTGATGCGTCCTGGAAAGGCCTCTCCGGGGAGAGCCTCAACTTTGAGTGTAACTTTCTGACCCACACTTAGAAGCGGAAGATCGCTTTCGTACGCATCGAGCTGGACCCACAGACTCGAAAGATCTGCGATGCGGTATAGACCGGCGCCGGTCTTGACGTAGTTGCCTTCGGTGGCCAGACGCTCTATCACCGTGCCCCCAAAGGGTGTCCGAATCACGACTTGTTCGGAGGGACGCTTCTTCTGTTCCATCGATCTCAACTCCCTTTCTGGGACACCCAGGAGTCGTAGTCGGTCTCGCGCTGCACCGAGCGCCGCCCGCGCTGAAGCCTGCGCGCTTTTTGTGGCTGCACCCGAAAGCTGCTCGAGTTGTTGTCTGGCCGAGATGAGATCTTGGTGCGCGCTGTAGACCTCTGGACTGTACAACGTGGCGATACTCTGTCCGGAGGACACACGCTCACCGGTCACGCGCACCCGAAGTCGGTCGATGCGCCCACCCACCCAAGCGGTTACGGTGCGGAGGGTGGTTTCATCGTAGTCGACGCGGCCGAGCAGACGTCGCTCGATCGCGCCACTGGCCAGACGCCTCACGGGGGACGTTCGGATCCGGGCCCGGACTTTGGCCCGCTGGGAAAGCGTTACCCGTTCGGGTGGCGCGTTCCCATCTTCCGAGTCCGTACGAACGAGGACCAGATCCATCCCACAGATGGGGCACTGTCCGGGCTCGTTTTGACGGATCTGGGGATGCATCGAGCAGGTCCAGATGCTGTCTTCCGATTTAGATGTGTGGGTATGGGCCTGGTGTTGGTCCGGCCCAGGCTCGGGTGCACCGAGTATCCATCCTCCGAGGAAGAATGCGGCGACTGAGGCCATCGGTAGTGCGATCCAAGGTGCCGACTTTTGGACGCGTTCTTTGTTCACCTTACTCATGAAAGATCTCCTTGTTTGGGCCAATCTTGATGGGGCGACCGACGATGTGTTCCAATCGGGCGAAGGCGCGCGCATGATCCGCTTTGGCCCGTGCGAGCTCAATCTGAAGTTCGAGCAGATCTTTTTGGGCCAAAAGCGAGGCGGCGACGGTGGAACGTCCTGTCTGGTAGCCACCCAGGACCGAACGAAACGTCGTCTGTGCCTGGAGCAAAAGTGTGTCTCGGTAGAGCGCAATACGTCGCTGGGCATCCCGGACCGCGGCGAGCGTGCCTTCAAGCTCCGCATCCGTCCTTTGCTGCGCGGCCTTGCGGTCGGCCAAGTGGGCACGACTCTCCGCGAGGGCCGCTTCTTCCGCATCGTCGTAGCTTCCGAACCAAAGCGGGATGCTCAGCCCTAAGGACGCAATCATGGCATCGTCTCCACTGCCCGGGACGTTGGGCATTCGAGCTTCGCCGGTTTCGATGTAGTCGAAGCCCAATCGAAACCGTGGGAAGCGATCCGCAGCTTCAGCGTCAGCCTGCGCTTCACTCGCCGAAGCCATGAGCTGATATCTTTCGATGCGGGGATGGGCATACGCCGAGGCCCCAAGAGCCTCGTCCGACTCCCTTGGTAAGCCTTCCTCCGGTGCGTCGGCAGCCCTTAGTGTCGTGTTCGACGCGGGGGCTCCGATGATGGAGAGGATCTCGGCCCACGCGGCCCGAGTCGCCTCGCGGTGTTGGCCGTGATGGTCGTGGTGCCTCGCGACACCGAGCTCCACCTGATTGAGGTCGGCCAACGAGGCTCGACCCGTTTCGACCCGGCCTCGTACGGTGCCAGCAAGGTTTTCCAGAACAAGGTCGTGCTCGCTCTTCAAACGATGCTCTTCTTGAATGAACCAGAGACGCCAATAGGCGTTTTCTACTTTCATGCGTAAGGCCAGAACCTCTGCATCAAAGCGACGTTGGGCGGCACGAGCCGAAAAGGAGGCCGCATCCGCCCCGGCACTCAGCTTGGTGAACCAAGGAAAGGTTTGAGCGAGGCCCAGGCGATGACGCTGCGGTCCCACTCGAGTCTCCACATTCTGAACGTAGTACCCGTAGCTGACCGTGGGCTCGGGCAATCGACGTGCGCGAGAAATCCGCAATGTGGCTGCCTTCCAGCGCTCAAAGGATGCACGTATGGTTGGACTCTGTTTAAGCGCGTATCTCAGGTACGCATCGAGACTTCCATCAAAGGCCGCGGACTCGGATTCTTGAGACGGAGCAGCTTCGTGGCTCGGTGGGCGAATATCGAAGGTCGCCGCCCGGCTTTGAAGTTCGTCCTGAATGGCGGATTCCACCGTTCCCAGGCAACCCGCGGTAAAAAAGACCGAAAGAACCGCACAAGGTCGGTGCCGCTTTGGGGACCCGGCGTGGATTTTCTGCGAGCGAGGCATCTACGCCTGAGGAGAGCAAATTCAATGCCAAGGCTTCATATGACTGGACCGCAAAATCATTGACCTTTTCCTTACGTTCAAAAGAGCTTGTAACCGTATCGGTCACAAGCGAGTGACCGTGTCGGACAAAGGGCCTGGAAGCGAAGTACGTGGGAAGCCGTTTAGTCGCCGGCGCCTTTGGAGGGGGAACGGGTTCGCTCGACGTGCACGCCATAGCGTCGAAGCAAACGGTAGAAGCTTTCCCGCTCCACGCCGGCATGAACCGCCGCCTCGGCGATGTTACCGTCGTGCTTTTTCAGGACTTCCTCCAAGTACCGTTTCGCCGCTTCACTTCGCCCCTTTTCCTGCGCCTCGGCCCACGTGAGACTGAGAAGTCCGGTGTCCTGAGATCTTTGTCGGTGCGCGCCCGACACTTCCGGCAAAAGATCCCCCACGTCGATGCGGTCTCGTGTGCACACCACGCTTCCCCGTTCCACCGCGGAGCGAAGCTGTCGAACGTTGCCGGGCCAATCATAGTTTTGCATGGCCTCAAGGGCAGACGGTGTAAAACCAATGGGACGTTTTTTGTGCGCCTGTGGGCGCTCGCGCAAGAAATGGGTGGCCAAAAGTTCGATATCTTCGCGGCGTTCACGAAGTGGAGGGATGGCGATGACCGCCACGTTGAGCCGATACCAGAGATCTTCGCGGAAACTCTGGTTCTTGACCATGGCCTCGATGTCACGGTGGGTCGCTGCAATCAGGCGCACATCGACCGGACGCTCGATCGATTCGCCCAACCGTCGAATGGCGCGTTCCTCCAAGGTACGGGTGAGTTTGGACTGAAGCGAGAGCAACATCTCACCAATTTCATCGAGAAACAGAGTCCCGCCATGCGCTTCCTCGAAGAGTCCTGCCCGATCTTGGTTGGCCCCGGTAAAAGCGCCTTTTGCATGACCGAACAGTTCGCTCTCCAGGAGGTCGGCCGGGATGGCGGCGCAGTTGACGGCGACGAATCGCTTGGCTGACCGGGGACCCAACCTGTGAATCGCTCGGGCGATACGCTCCTTGCCCGTGCCCGTCTCACCCAAGAGCAAGACTGTGACATCGCTATCCGCAATCCGCCGAACCAAACGACTGAGCTCCCGCATGGCGGGCGCAAGACCCACGATTCCCGGGAGAAGTTCACCCTCAGATTCATCGGATGGCCCAGAGGGACGCAAAGTGGCGGCCCGGCCGATGGCTCGCAAGACGACCGCACGACCCTCCTCCGGATCGAATGGCTTGGTGAGATAGTCATGAGCCCCGAGCCGGAGCGCCTCAACCGCGGTGGGAACCGACGCGTAGGCCGTCATGAGGATAAACTCCGTTTGAGGCCTGAGTCGTTTGCATTGTTTCAGGACGTCGATGCCATCGGTGTCTGGCATTCGGAGGTCACACAGAACCACGTCCACCAATTCGGCCTCGAGGATCTGTATGGCCTCGGCACCACACCCTGCGGTGAGGACCCGGGCGTCTCCTTTGAGGACCTTGGTCATGAGCCGGAGCAGGTTCTTTTTGTCGTCCACGACCAATACGGTCGGGCGAGATTGGCCGCTAGATGAAGTCATGATGATGGCCTCGCCTCCTGGCGCGTCGACGCCGGGATGCGCAGTCGAAAGGTACTCCCGCCCTTCGACCTCGCCTCCACTGAAATGGTCCCGCCGTGGGCGTGGATGATGCCCTGGCAGACTGCGAGTCCTAGCCCCGATCCACCGGTACGTTTAGAGAAAAACGGCTCAAAGATTTTGCTTCGATCTTCGTCCGATATACCGGGACCGCGATCCGAGACAGCGATCTCATAACCTCCATCTTTCGATGTTGTACCAGTAATGTGAATCGGCGACTCGGAATCCGAGACTTGCGCAGCATTGAGCAAGAGGTTCAGGAGCACCTGCCGTAGTCGTCCCCCGTCGGCGAATACGGTCCCGGGCTCTACCGAACACTCAATGCGCTGCGCACTCCCTTCCGAGGTCTCCTGGAATCGTCGAACGGATTCCTTTAGAAGCTGGTCCATTTCCAAGGGGGCGTATTGAAGGTCGGGGGTCCGGGCATAGGCTACTAGATCTTCTGCAATCCGCTGGCACGCCGTGGCTTCCTCATCGAGAATCTGAAGCTCCTCTTTCAGGGTGTCGGGCGGAGAGTCGGGACCCATGGTTTTGAGATATCCGCGTATGACTTGAATGGGGTTGTTGATCTCGTGCGCGACCCCCGCCGCCAGCTGTCCGATCGCGGCCATGCGTTCGCTTTCGATGAGTCGTTCCTCCCGCGTTTCGAGTTCCTCAGCCATTCGATCAAAGGCCTGGGCCACAGCGAGAAGCTCCCCCTCGCCGACCGAACCGACGCGACTTCTGAAATTTCCGGATCCAAATCGGCGAGCGGCGTTGGCGAGGACTTCGAGCGGTTTGAGAACCGCTCGGCGCAGCCGGACGGTGAAAGCACCCGACAGCGCGAGGACAAGAAAAACACACATTCCGCCGCTCAAGAGCCCAAGCTGGGTGGCTTTCGTGGCCGAAACATGGGCGCTGGCCATCCTTCGTTCCACTGCTTTCGCAATAACGTCCGCGTGCTTGGTCGCCTGCTGGGACAGCCCCTCGGCTTTCTTGTGATGACGCGCCAGTTGGGCGCGATCCTCTCCCTTCACGGCGGGGATGATGGACTCGAAAAAGAGGGTGTCGAGCGCCCGACTGTTTTCTTCTACGTGGTCCAAACGCCAGGCTTCCCCTTCAGGAACCAACGGACGAAGGACCCTCACCCCGTTTCGGACCCGTTCGACCCATTCCTTGTAATGCTCGATGTGGGTGTCGTCGCGCTCAATGATCCAGTGCGCCTGATGCATGTATTGCTCGCGAACGGACGTCGCAAGGGTCAGGCTTTCTCGAATCGCCGCTTCATCTTTACGCATCGACGTGACCAATCCGGCCACCTCCGCGATGAGGCTAATCAGCATGGCGCACATGGCCACAGCGACCAGCGAGACCAAGCCGAAACCGACAGCCAGCCGTTTCGCGATTACGCGGGGCTTGGCTTCGGGTTCTTGTGCCTCTGCCCCCATGTGCTCTCGTTTCAATCCGACCTCATCCCTCCGCACAAACCGTGCCACGCGGTACACGCCCGCATCACAGGGACTTAGCCCCACTTGGACGTAGGCGGAGTGACCGTCCGGGACACAGCTTGTAACCGACTCGGTCACAAAAGTCTTCCGGAACCTCCGAAACCTGAGGATTTGCGGCCGTGGGAGATGGCCCCACTTTTGCTTACTTACTCTATCGTGACGGCAACCAAGGCCATCGGCGCCACCATCCCGGGGGCGAAAAACGCAGTGCGGGCGTACACCTGCCCAATGCATCCAGAGATCGAACAGTCCGAACCCGGAAGTTGCCCCAAATGCGGCATGGGTCTCGAGCGGATGGGTGGCGGAGAGCCAAGCACGAAAACCCATTTCACATGTCCCATGCATCCGTCCGTCATCTCTACGGAGCCCGGAACTTGCCCTGTTTGTGGCATGGCGCTGGAGCCGATGTCCGCCGCAGCCGAGGAGGAAGACGAGAATCCAGAGCTTCGGGACATGTCACGACGCTTCTGGTTTGCCGTGGCTTTCACCGTGCCACTCCTCATCGTCGCAATGGGCGACATGCTTCCGGGTGCGCCGCTTTCGCGCGTCCTGTCCGCCCGAGGACGGGTGCTGTTGGAGCTGCTGTTAGCGACACCCGTCTGCGTCTGGTCGGCGTTGCCGTTTTACGAACGAGCGGTTCAGTCCGTCAAAAACAAAAGTCTCAATATGTTCACGTTGATTGGGCTCGGGGTGAGCGTCGCCTATCTCTACAGCCTCGTGGCGGCACTCCTGCCGGGCCTGTTTCCTGCCTCCTTCCGTGACGATGCTGGCGAGGTTGCGGTTTATTTTGAGGCCGCCGGCGTCATCGTCACTCTGATTCTTCTCGGTCAGGTTCTTGAGCTTCGAGCACGCAGTCAAACTGGAGCAGCCATCAAGAAGCTTCTCGGCTTGGCTGCAAAAACAGCGCGGCGCATCTCGGATGATGGCCAAGAAACAGACATTCTGCTCGAGGAGGTCCAGGTCGGCGATCGGCTGCGGGTGCGGCCAGGCGAGAAGATGCCTACGGATGGCGTTGTAATCGACGGCACGAGCGCGATCGATGAGTCTATGGTGACCGGGGAACCGATTCCCGTAGAAAAACATTCCGGTGATCGGGTCATTGGGGCCACCGTCAATGGGCGTGGGACCCTCGTCATCCGGGCCGAAAGGGTGGGCGCCGACACGCTCCTTTCGCGGATCGTGGCCATGGTCGCCGAGGCTCAGCGGAGCCGTGCGCCGATCCAGAAACTCGCCGATGTCGTATCCGGCTATTTTGTCCCGGTCGTCATCGCGGTCTCGGTCATCACGTTCGTGGTTTGGGCCGTCGTCGGTCCGGAGCCCCGCATGGCCCACGCACTCATCAACGCGGTGGCGGTGCTCATCATCGCCTGCCCCTGCGCCCTTGGCCTGGCTACACCCATGTCCATCATGGTGGCCACCGGCAAGGGTGCAACCCTGGGTGTTCTATTCAAGAACGCAGAGGCAATCGAAGTGATGCGCAAGGTCGACCTTTTGGTCGTGGACAAAACGGGCACACTCACCGCGGGCCGACCGAAACTTCTGAACGTGAAAACAGTGGCGGGTTTCGAGGAGAGTGCTTTGCTTTCTCTTGCCGCCAGCTTGGAGCGCGGCAGCGAGCATCCTTTGGCCGAAGCCATTGTGACCGGTGCGATCGAACGTGGTGCCCAACTCAAGGATGCCGATTCCTTCATGTCGATCACGGGTAAGGGTGTAAGCGGTCGCGTCGAAGGCCAGACAGTCGCGCTGGGGAATCAGGCACTCCTTGAGGAGCTGGGGATTCGACCCAATCCCCTCAGCGAAGAAGCGGACTTGCTTCGAGCCGAGGGCCAGACCGTCATGTTTGTGGCGATCGATCATCAACTCGCGGGACTCCTCAGCGTCGCGGATCCCATCAAGAACAGCACGCCGGAGGCGGTTCACGCCCTGCATGAAGAGGGCATCCGGATCGTGATGCTCACCGGCGACAATCGCACGACCGCCAACGCCGTGGCCAAGAAGCTCGACATCGACGAAGTGGTCGCGGAAGTCTTGCCGGACGAAAAGGCCGAAGCGGTCAAAAGGTTTCAGCAGGATGGCCGGGTTGTGGCCATGGCCGGGGACGGCATCAACGATGCGCCGGCCCTCGCCCAAGCCGAAGTCGGTGTCGCGATGGGAACGGGAACCGATGTGGCCATGGAAAGTGCTAGCGTGACACTCGTGAAGGGTGACCTTCGTGGCATCGTCCGGGCTCGAAAACTCAGCCGGCGGACGATGGCCAATATCAGGCAAAACCTGTTTTTCGCATTCGTCTACAATGCCCTTGGAGTCCCCATTGCGGCAGGAGTTCTGTACCCGGTCTTCGGTATTCTTCTGAGTCCCATCATCGCGGCCGCGGCGATGAGCTTTAGTTCCGTTTCGGTGGTCGCCAACGCTCTACGATTGCGACGGGTGGAGGTATGAAGTCATGTCACAGTTTCTAGGAGATGTTGCCGGAATGTTGGAGCTCTTCGCCATTGCGGGCGGGCTCGTTGTTCTTCACCTGGCTAAAAAGGAGGCCCCGGCGAAATTACTCCAGACTGCCGGCTGGCTGCTAATTGTCGGTGGCGTCGCCGGAACCCTTTGCACCGGTTACTACTGGTTCAAGTTCCAAGCACAGGGAGACTTCGCTCACGCTATGCCCATGAGGAGCATGTCTGGTGCCATGCCGGGAACGGCGACGATGCCCGCCATGATGGACGGCCCGGGACACCACCACCGAGACCGCTGAGGACGAATTGATAGGAGGTAGGGGATGGATGGTAACCACGACATTTACATGGGGACAGTAGCATTCTGGGCGTTGCTAGGAGTGCTCGTGGTTCTCGTTTTGTACCGCTTCCTTGCATGTGGACGGAAAAGGAGCTGCCGAACCGATAAGCGGGCGTCAGAGTCGACGTCAAAACCAACACAGTTGCGGGGCGATCAAAGTTCGTCCGGAAATGAGGATGAACGATGAGCGAACTTACCTACCACCTTGAGCAGACTGTCAGCGGGGCCACATATGAGGCCGTCGTTGAACGGGTTGCAACATCCCTCAAAGAAGAAGGGTTTGGAGTCCTCACAGAGGCTGAGTACAAAGATACGTCCACGAAGAAGCCCAGCGCCGGGGCTCGTCGTTACGTGATTTTTGGAACGTGCGCCCCAAACCTCGCGCACGATGCACTAAACAAGGAGTCCCACCTCGGGCTGCTGATCCCGTGTGACGTTGTGGTTCAAGAGAAGACCGAGAGTGAAGTGACGGTCTCTATCGCCGACCCAAAGGTGATGTCTGAGCTTGCCGATAACCCGGGGCTTCAATCGATGGCGCTGGAGGCTGAGCGTCGTCTGAAACGGGTACTCCGGACTCTCGCCAACGGGGAAAGAGAAATGCAATGAAATCGACGACACCAAAGCAGATATGCGACGGCAAGCTGTTTCACATTCCAGTTTGGTTGGCGGCTTGTTTGTTTTTGGGAATCGCATTGTTTTTCCTTTGGGAAGAACACGAAGCGCACATCTTGGGCGCACTGCCCTATGTCCTGCTCCTCGCCTGTCCGATTATCCATATCTTCATGCATCGAGGGCATGGCCACGGCGAACATCGCCCGCATCAGCAAGGAGGAGAAGAATGAACCACGGGAACATGCCGGCCTACGGCCTATGGGGGATGGTCCTCCTCAACTCTGCCATTTTTATCATTTTCGCCTTTAGCTTCTTCAAGCCTAATACAAAACGCGATTGGCGTACGTTTAGCGCCTTTTCCGCATTTCTCGTGGCACTCTTTGTCGAAATGTACGGCTTTCCGTTGACGATCTACTTGCTGTCCGGTTGGCTCCAAACGAAGTTTCCCGGCAGCAACTTGCTTTCGTCTCATGATGCGGGGCACCTTTGGTACTCGCTTCTCGGATTCGAGGGCAATCCACACCTTAACCCCATCCATATTCTGAGCAATGTGCTCATCGCCGCGGGTTTCATCCTGCTTTCGGCCGCGTGGAAGGTTCTGTATTCGGCGCAGAGAGAGGGGCGCTTGGCGAGAACCGGCGTGTACGCGTACGTACGCCACCCTCAGTATGTTGCGTTTATCGTCATCTTGTTCGGATTCCTCGTGCAGTGGCCGACACTACTGACGCTGCTGATGTTTCCGGTGCTCGTCATCATGTATCTCCGACTGTCTGTACGGGAGGAGCGTGAGGCGGCGGAGGCATTTGGCGATACTTGGCGAACCTATGCCGCGCAAACACCACGGTACTTCCCTCGTTCTAGACGCCGACGGCATCGAGCGGACGGAGCGACAGCTTAAGGGATCGGGATGGCCTCTTTAGAACTTCTTCTTACCGGCTTTTGTCGCAACGAAATCCGCACAGCATTCCAGGGTGTATATGATCCGAGGACACATATGCGTATATGATCCGAGGACAGCGGTTCTTGGTACACCACCCCCGCGTCCCGTATCGTAGCCCAAAGAAAGAGGCGCCGAACGACATGAAGGGGCTTCCCAAAGGGGGCAGCCGGGAGCTGAATACGAGCGAAACATCTGAAGAACGAGTCCGAGTCCTCATCGTTGAGGATGATCCACGAATGGTTCGTGCATGGATGAGGACCCTTCGCACAAAGTACGATGTTCACGTGATTGACAACCGAACCGGCGCTCTTGACTTACTGAAGGCCAATCATTTTGACGTCGTCTTTCTCGATCTGTTCTTGACCGATGGCAACGGCGCAGAACTCGTACCCGACATAGAAAACTGTCGGCCGCGTCCAACGATAGTCGCAATGAGCGCGCACTTCGACGTGGAAAACCTTCTACGTCTTAATGGTCGCTGTGACCTCGTTCTCCCTAAACCACTCTCGGGTGCCGACCTTGATAAAGCGATTCCCGTTCTCGCCAGGAAAAAACTCCCGAGCGGCTGGGTGCAGCCATTTAGTCGGCGTTTCCGACTGAGCGAACGCGAGGGACAGCTACTCCAGTTGGCCGCGGATGGCGCCGAAAGCGAGGATGCAATGAGGGAGCTAGGATGCAATCGCGGTACGTTGACAACGTACTGGGCCCGAATTTTCAAGAAGACAGGCTGCCAATCACGAGGCGGCGTACTTGCCGCTATCCTTCGCTTTGAACTTCAACGAAGGTCAGCGATTTAGCGTATCCGGGAATTCGTCGCGTCGAGCGCAGCCCGACGGTCCATCGCAATTCTGAACAGGAATATTAACCACATACGCCGAAAGTTCTGTCATCAAAAAGTATACATCAAGCGCCTGACGCTCCTTAGGCGGGCTTCTTCTTGTTGGACGATTTTCGTTTGGGTCGGCCAACCTTCCGCTTCGTCGTCCGCGTGGGCTTAAAAAACGAAAGCGCGGAAACTTCAAGGGCTTCAGCAACCGCACAGATCGTTCGTAGCGACCCTTGCCTTCCTCTTTCAAGAAGAGAGAGTGTCTGCCACTCGATGTCAGCCTCTTCTGCGAGTTGTTCCTGGGTCACGTTCACGCGCTCGCGCGCTTTTCGGATGTTGAACCCGACGAGCTCCAGAACCTCCCTGTGATGGTCGCCCACGCACCAAAATGGCTACATGAACGGGCTTTCTTGTTTTACATATGGAGAATATGTAATATTATCCGTATGGGTGCGCCTACGGGTGCATGAATCTGCACACAAGCTGACCCCGAAAAAGCGATCGATGGTTAAGTCCCTTGAACCTCGGGCCAAGTGCTGTCCAGCTATTCTCTATCTTGATGCAGATTCGCGCAACCACACGGTGTTTGGCCATGCCCTCAAAGTTGATCGCCACGCCCTGCTGTGCGTGGAAAATCCGCGAGATGCTCTTCATATTCTTGTCACCAAGAGTATTGCTGTTCTGATCGCCTCTACATCGACCCGCGAGAACAACGTCGGGTTCCTTCGCGTCGTGAGGAACTTCTGGCCCAAAGTCACCAGAGCAGCTGTAACCGTGCAACCACATCTCATGAACGCCTTGGTCTGGGAGGGACTAATCGACGCGTGGATAGAAAAGCCATGGAACCGTGGGGATCCACAACGACTCGTCAATCTTTGCCAAAGGCTGTTCGCAGCCCGGACTGGGCAAGTCCTTTGACGCAAGGTACATCACAACGATGAACGAAAACATGGAAGGTCAACCGGACTTTTCTCGCCATCGTCGCTGCCAAATGCGTTGGCTGTTAGCGAGTTATTTTCTCGGGGACGAAGCATACCTCTAGAGCACCCCAGTCGTATTTGACGGGGCCCCCGGTACATGAGGGGCACCTAAGCCCTCGGGTGGTCGGCACCAGGAACTCGAAGGTGCAACGCTGGCAAGTCGCAAGAATCAACGGACCTCGTATCGGGCACCATTCGCCTTTTTCGTCCTCGCTTCTTCGATGGCTGTCAGATCCCCACTTTACACGATAACGGAATGGCCTGGTCTCAGCGTCGGTCATGCATACCAACATACTCCGAAGAAGGTCGTTCCACATCGCTAAAACATCGCTACAAGACGTACCGAAGATGGAGCTCTGTGCTCTGACTTGCGTTCAAAATTTTGAATCTGGCCCGGAGACTTCAAGAGGAGAGCGATATTTCGGGGACTCGGAACCCTACGCTAAAGGTCTGGTATGTTTTCAACGTGTTGATGCTTTGATGATGGTTCCTGCATGTCTCCCTCCGCCGACGTTGGTGCAGGTAGCCATCGATCCATGACGGCACAGGCAGTGAGGTCTCCCGTAACGTTAATCGCCGTTCGGGACATGTCGAGAATCCGGTCCACGCCGATAATCAGCGCGATGCCGCTCGCCGGAACACCCATATTTTGCAGAATCGTAGCGAGAATGACAATGCCTACACCGGGCGTGCTCGGCGAACCAATCGATGCGCCGACGGTCGTCGCGATCAGCAACAGCAATCCTCCCGTGGAAAGATCGACACCGAATACTTGCGTGAGAAAGATCGCGGCAACGACTTGGTAGAGGGCGGTGCCGTCCATATTGATGGTGGCGCCCAAAGGCACGATGAACTGTGCGATGGACGATCGAACGCCTAGTTCGCTTTCGGCCGTCTTGATGGAGAGAGGCATCACCGCAGCGGAGCTTGACGTCGAAAAAGCGAGAAGCTGTACATCCCGAATCTTAGAGAAGAAGCCCCTTGCTGGCACTCGGCTGAGAAACGAAACGACGATCACGTAAAACAGAAGCAGCAATACCAACCCAAAGAGGACTGTCCCCACGTAGACGGACATCCCAACGATGGCGTCTAGCCCAACTCTCATCGTGATCTGGGCCAGGAGTCCAAACACCGCCAACGGTGCCAGGGCCATTGCCCAGCTTACAATCTCCATGGAGAGCTGCTGGATCGAACCAGCCAAATCAGTCAAAGGCTTCGCCTGACATCGACGTATGGATATGAGAGCGATTCCCGCGAGAATCGCGAAGACGACGATCTGCAACATGCTCTCGTCCAGGGCTGCACCGAGGGGATTGGTGGGGATCAGATCCACGATTCGATCGTGCACAGACGGAATGCTCTGGGTTGCCTTTGCGGTGATATCGCTGGCCCGGACGGACGAAGCCGACAAAGTCGATTCAAGCACATCGGGATTGATGAAACGCCCTGGTCGGATCGTGAGGGCCAAGCCCGCTCCGATACCCACGGCGACTGTGGTCGTCCCTACGAAATAGGGCGCGATGCGGAAACCAATCTGTTTCAGATAACTCACGTCCTCGCTGGCAGCGATACCGAGTACAATCGAGGTCACCACCAAGGGAATCATGATCATTTGAATCAGCGCGAGGAAGATATGGCCCGGTAGGACGAGCCACCCGGTCACGACTTCCGCGGTCTCATAGGGAACAAGAGCGGCGCCGGAAGGAGAGACCAAGAGCCCAGTTGCGATTCCGAGCACCATGGCAACCAAGATCTGGGCCCACAACTTTCCGCGAATGAGAAAACCAAGCTTATTAACAAGGTCCCCAAGCGCAGGCGCTGTATTGCTGAGAGAGTTCAGCCAGGAAGGCGTTTGTTCTTTATCTCCCATGACATCTCTGACGTGGGTGTCGACAGGACGTAACGATGGCAGCACAGTGTGAGCTCAGATCGCAAGCGCTTAGGAACTCGCAATGTTTTCTCGATGAAATCCCCTGACCGGCAGCCAAAGACGGGAAGGCTAAGACGCGCCCCTGATCTCTTGCATCCACTCACGGGGCAGGATTGGATCGCCCTTCTTTTCCGAAACGCTCTCAATCGTCACAGCATGCTTCAGGCTAGGCCTCGCGCCTTTGGTTATTTTGTTCAAATTCGTGACGTGGATGCCCACCGCACGCGCGAAAGCCGCTTGGGAAGGCCAATACCTTCCAATGTGCTGGAGCAAATGCCGATGCCCCTGGCTATCGTAGACTTTCGCCTTCCCTTCCACTCGCTACATGTTATCATAAATACCAATGTCATCAATGTAACCACATGTTTTTATTTGGATCATTATTGACAGCATTGGTGCTTTTGATTATATTTAAAATACAGGGCTAACAAAGGGCGGGAGCCGCCGCTGCTACCAACAGCAACGACCCCCTAAGCCCACAACCTTTTCACGAGAAAGGAAGGGACCTAATGGTCACGAAACAAGGGACTCCCGGCGGAGTCAAGAACCCCGAAAACCTAAAGCGCGTACTTATTGTGGACGATGAGCCAATGATGAGGAAACTCGTCGCCCGCCATCTTGAGGGGCTGGCCGACGTCACCACGGCCGAAAGCGTTGAGGAAGCCGAAGAACTTCTACAGACGCATCAGTTCGATGTTGTGATCAGCGACTATCAGATGGGCGGCAAGAACGGATTGATGCTCCTCGAGCTCCTACACAATAAGCACCCCAACGTGCGCCGCATTCTCATGTCCGGAATCGACGTTCGCGTTCATCACAGCGCTCGGGTCGTCGATCGACTCGCACACGTATTCTTAATGAAGACATCCTTCAACCGCGCGGAGGTTTTGGATGCAATGGGCATCGCGGACACGCTGCATCGTATTCCGATGCTTCGCGCACAGAGTTAATCGTCAGCTGTATTCGACGACTCTTGTAAGCGTGGAAGAAAGCCCTCGCAGCGATGCGAATAGCAAGGAGCAACTTGAACACGCACGGGCTACTCAGCTTGAGCGATGAAGAACTCATAGCCGAAAGACTTGCCGTATTTCTCGCGCACACCGATTTCGCTCTCGGTCATTTTGATCAATTCAAGCGCTTGCTCGTCAGCTTGGTATGTTTCGCGAAGGGCCGGCAATTGGCCCGCAACGGCATGTAATAACCATCCCACCATGCCTGGTCGGGGATCGTGAAATGACCAAGAACGGAATACCCCGCCTCCGCAAAGATCGCGACGTTGCCCTCAATGTCGCACATCGCCGGATATTCTTGCTCGAAAAATGCCGCCGCCTCTGGTGGCGGATTGGCCGTCAACCAAAGCAATTCCGATAGCACCAAATAGCCACGCGGTTTAAGGAATGTTCTCCAAGCTTGCAAAGCATTGCCCACCCCCATGATGTAAGCCGAACCTTCCGCCCAGATTAGATCGAAGCACTCCGTCTCGAACGGTAAAGCGTTCATGTCGCCCAACACCGGGGTAATCTGGTTGCTTAGCCCCGCCTGCGCGCTGCGTGCGGCCAGCTCATCCAGGTATTCTTGATGGATATCGACGGCCGTTACCTTTGCCCCAACCGCCCCGGCCAGCGCTAAGCTTTGCTGACCCGGCCCACATCCGATATCGAGCACGTGCGGGTGTTCTGGCAATCCCTCGCAAAAAGTCAGGGCGCGACGTGTCGCGTCATCATGGCCGGGTCCTTGCCGAGGCAAGCCCCGCTGTACCTCCATGAAAATCTCCATCATCCGTGCTTCATCCATCTGTTGCCCTCGGGCCGAGATCACCACATGGCACTCACCGCCGCCAGTTGTCCAAAGCATGGGTGCAAAAGATCGGTCCTATCGGTCACCTCACCCAAAAGGGCTTTTTGCGGCTAAAATTCGGCCTCGTAGGGTGACCAATCCCGACCGGTCTCCGATCGGTCATTCCCATCTGCACGCGAGACACACGGGTGACCGATTCGTTCGGATACGGTTGCCCCCCATCGGTCGCCATGCGGTGCCAATTCCGGGCCCGTAGGCGCGATTCTCAGGGGGTGACCGATGCGACCGATCTTTTGCAGGATAGATTCACTGTGAGTTCGCGGCCTCCTTCACCCCTTAGGGGTGAAGGACAACTGGCTACAATCGTTTGTGAATCTCGCCTCTTCACCCCTCTTCACCTCAAAAAGGGGGTGTTTTGAACTACTATTGTTTTTTCTAGCTTATGTTGCTGAGTCTAAAAGGGGATTAAGGGGTGAAGGGGTGAAGGGGTGAAGTCGCAATGATTTCAACGAAAAACCTTCACCCCTGCTTCACCCCTTCGACCTGTTTTTCGCCCGAATTTGAGCAAAACCGAAGAAGTGGATGGGAAAGTAAGAGGTGAAAGGGGTGAAGGGGTGAAGAAATCGGGCAAAAAACGAAAATATGAATCGTCATTCAACTTACAACACCCCCTCTTTTTTTATTTTTGTTGCGCGACCAAGGGGTGAAGGGGTGAAGGTTGACGTTCATCAACGAAATGATTCTTGTTTCTCTTCACCCCTTGCCGACAACGTAGAGGTGAAGCAATCAAACGCTTGCTTTAACGCGCGTTGAGGTCGAAAAAAAAGCGAAGACGTTGTAACGATGCGGCCCGATGGGAGACCGCTATGAAATGGAAATGGGAAATCCATCTCGATGAGATGGTCGGCAAGTTCGTTCATTTGGAGACGCGCGACGGATCGATACGCGAAGGTAAACTGACCGGAATCGAAACGTATGACTTAGAGATCAACAATTCTACGTATCGGGTGCCGATGTGTTTTCAAATCAATGGGGACGCTTTGGACACGATTTCGTTCCAACAGATCAAAGAAATGACGCTCCGATAGCAAACTTGGTGCCCTTTCGGAGCGAAGGACCCCAAAAACTGCACGAGAAAGTGCGCGGCATGAGTTGATGCCCATGGAAAGGTGACGGTCGGTCATAGGCCCAGAATAGTGTAGAATTTATATGGAGTTACGTACCAATCCCCCAAGGCATCCCCGCGTTTTCCGACGGTGATTTGGTGATTAGAAAAGGCCCCTGCCCCGCGGACTACGACTCCTCTTTTTCCATATAGAGAAAGGTTCCCTGAATGACATTCACCCACATCTCGTGGTCTCAGCTCCGTGAGCTCGAAGACATGGCGCACGACCCGAAGACCTCTCGAGTGAACAGGGGTGAAGCGTCCGGGTCTCAAGAGGACATGCGAAACATCGGTCGCATCGGTCCGACCAATGCGACCGGTCGGACCGATCTTTTGCAGGATGAAGGGGGGCGGTCCGATGGTGAGCAGGACGCGGCCTAAGATCTTAGGCGTAGAGTTGACCGAGCCCTTGCTGCATATCCTCGAACGTCACGTCGGCGTACATGTTCGCCGTCGTAACCGGGCTGGCGTGACCGAGTTGCTTCTGCACCATCCTGAGGTTGCTGGTGGCCTTGAGGAGATGAACGGCCAGCGCATGGCGTGCGGCGTGGATGCTCAACTCTGTGGGGAGCCCCGCCGCTTCGATGGCGCTCCGCCAAATGTGTTGGAGCCCGCGCTTTGATAGCCGCCCACGTTTGCCCATCCATAGCGGCGCATCCTGTTCCACCGACTGGCCGACAGACTTCTTCCAGGCCAGGAACTCTTTGAGGTGGCCCCTGAGCGGCTTACCGATCGCAATGGTCTCCTGGACCTCCTTCCGCCGCTTGTGGCGCCACGCGGCCAGGGAGCCCCGTCTGAGATCGAGATCGCCGACGTCCAGCCGGGCCAGCTCGCTCACCCGAAGCCCGGTGGATAGCGCGGTATCGACCAACGCCCAGTACACTACCCAGGTTGTTCGGCCATCGCGAAGGTCGATCAGGGCCCGGCCCTCCGTAGACTTCTGAAGCTGCGTGACCTCCTCCGCGCTCAGATACTTCGTCCGATCAATGGCTTGGTTATTCGTCATCTTTCACCTCGTATTCGTCACCGTACTCCAAGAACCAGAGCGGTATTCGTCACTCTTTCATAATAGTGTGACGAATACGGCAGCGCCTGACCAGCGATCGTTGCGCGCCCCCCCACTCACCTCGAAAGTAAATTTGCTTCGAGTTTTTGTCCCATGTCTGAGGTGCGCGCAGCCTACGACTCAAAATCCCGGTATAGTTTTTCGGAAACAGTAAACGCCGCGCGATATCGTTTTTGGCGACACCGGGCGTCACGATCGCTATTCTAGATTGAAAAGGTGCATGAACCCCGAGGCTAGGGTCTTGAGTACCGAATCAGACCCTATCGCAAAGAGAAGACAGAGGAGCCCCAAAACACCGAGTGCTATCGCGCCCCTTTTGATCAACTTCGTACGGCTTGTCTTCAGTTGAGCAATCGTCTCACGCAGGTTGATCTCTGCTTTTCTCTGGTTGGACTCCAGTTGAGCTACTTGCTCCCTTGTGGAGATATGGGCTTCCTCCTGTTCTTTCTCGAGCTGGGCTATTTTTTCGCTCTTGAGGCGGAGACTCTGGCGCGATTCGTCCTCCTGCCTAAGCTCTGATAGTGCGCTTCCGATTGCGTTTCCTATATCGGTTGGTGTCGTGAAACTTTCATCCGAAGCCTTGTCGGCGAGGGTGATACTGTCTGAATGACCGACAGCGGTGTAAAAGGAAATATCCTTCTTGATCAGTTTGTCGACGAACTCGGGATCGTCCCATAGCGACAAACCTTTCGACTCCCCGCCTCCTCGAACGAAAGCGACCGCCCTGGTTCGGCCCTCCTCTATGGCGTGATCTACCGCTTCGAGAATCGTCTGCTGATCCTTAAAATTGCATTTATAGAAACAAACATCGACATCAACGCCCGCCCGGTTGACGGCGGTTTGGCAATCCGATCTTCCAACATATGAAGCCAAGACGGCCAAGGATTCAAGACCATGCGTTCGCAGAAAATTTTTCAGGGGTTGGCGGTGGTTTCTAGAGAGGTCATATGACGGCGTCGTCTCTGGTTTCCACTCCCCCAAATAGTCGCCGAAGATGGTGACGTCCATGCCACTATGGAATCGGCTTGGCTGAGCCTTTATTGTGCCCCTGATGAGCGCATTTTCGCCCACACATCGGGGAGCGTTTCCATACGGGCAACAAAATTGAATTTTAGTGCTTGCGCCTTCGAGATCTCCGTAGACCGACTCGGGCTTGTCTTTCGGCGTCGGTCGTAGACCCGTCACAAGGCCTCCGACGGTTACGATCTCCATCGGGTGGGCAAGATAAATGCTGTGCATCACGGTGTCTGTTGTTTGATACGGTTGTTCATCCTGACGCCTTTCGTCGACGGACACCTTCATCCTCATACTCATCGGCCTCATATTCCCCCCAATACATGAAGAGGCCGGCCGAGGGCATGTCAAACTACGGTGAACAGCGATGCTCATTGCTGTCTCGGGGCTTTCTCGCTCGAAAACAAAGGGTATGCGCGCGGACCTTTCGGCTCATACACTGCGGTCGTGGCGCTCGCCCGCACCAAGACTGAGCTTAGGCACACGTGTGCCAAGGTTCGCAGTTATCTCGAGGACGGAAAGACCCACGAGGAGATCTGCCGTCTCCTCGGCTGGGAGTGGTCTCGCTACGAGGAACTCGTCAAAGAATACTACGCGCAAGAATCGGAAGACGTTCGGAATCGCACCAGTGAGCAACTTTACGTCGACTACGTACGCGAGCAGACGCGCAATATCCGCGACCTAACCTCCATTCTGGAGCAGTTCCAGGAATCCAAGCAGCACTCTGCCATGGTCGGGGCGGTTCGCGCGCGGTCCGACATTTACGATAAGATTATCGACCGCGGCCAGCAGTTCGGGCTCATCGACAAGAAGCCAGAAACGAAACTGGTGGCCGGTATGTTTGTCGCTCAACTGACGAACAAAGACCTCCGGACCGCAATCACCGAGGAACTGGGCCATCTAAACAGTTTGATGTCGCGGTATGGCGACGGGAAGAATCTTCAGGACGTGGATCCTGGCCCATTGCATCTATCTACACCCAAACAAAAAGCGGCGCCTGCGCCCAAGACCCAACCGGCGCGCCACGCACGCAACAGAGTGCATGGTGGTCGGCGGGTCGTCAAAGAGCAGGACTAGCAAGAAGGAGAAAGCGAAAATGGCAAGTGGTGGAAACCGAAGAGTTCGGGGAAGTTTTGAGGCGGATGGAAATGCGATTGATGTCACCGCGGTCGGCTTTAAGCCGGCGGAGGTGATTCTCTACAACACGAGCGGCGACGCACAGGCCACGTGGCAAAACTCGATGCCCGATGGTTCGATGCAAAAGGCCGCGGACAATGGGACGGCGACTCGCATATCGCTAGTAACTGGCGGTGATGGAGTGACCCCGCTTGGAGCGGGCTTCCGCCTTGGGGCCGATGCCGACCTCAACGTTTCAGGCGAAACTGTCCACTGGGTCGCCACCGACTGAAGACAGCATAGCGCCGGCTCGCCGATATGCCATCCCGGTGAGCGAGTTGTGTCCTTTTTTGGGAGGAGTCTATGGCAGACCTTGAGAGATCGCCCCAACACGCGCCGGTATACGCTCGGCATCGCGAAGTCCGTGATGCAATCGACGTATTACCCGAAACAGAGAAGGGTCGCGGCGTGAACATGTCAGGATACCTGTACGCACATGTACAGGTCCTGCCTTCAGGCGGAGCTGACCCCAGCGTTGAGGTCCAGGTATGGAGTGACGCAGCCGGGGCATTCATCTCCATCAGCCCCGTTGCAACGCGCGTCGGAGTCGGCGCGGACGCGCCCTACGAATTTACATTTTCTTGCCGGAGCCGAATCATCTTCATCGCGGTTACCGGGGGCGTGTCTGGAGGCCAAGGCGTAGATATCTTTGTTGCGGGAAGTGAATTGGACCATCTGCGGTGAGCACCGTCGTCCCCATCGCGAACGAATCTATCTTGAGGAACGCAGCTCGGAAGGTTCGGAACGCCGAACGCTCCGAACTGGTCCAAATCTACCAGCACTACAGGCAACTCAGTAACGAGGTTCTGCGCAGAGAAATCATCGAGAACGACCGGACCGATATTCTCGCGACAGAAGTGCTCGGATATCAGCTCATGCCCATGCATCGAGCGATGCAACGGTGGCAGCTACTTCACCCTGACAGTCTCCAGCTTGTGTTCCGTGGCGCCGGAAAAACGACCATCTGCACGGTCACGAAGACCATTCACTATCTAATCAAGGACCGAAACCTTCGCATCCTCATCGCGAGTAAGACCAAGGGCAATGCGGAAGGCTTCTTGAAGGAAATCAAAGCTCACTTGGAAGGAAACCAGCGTCTGATTGAGGTCTTCGGCGAATTCTACGACGCGCACAAAGTAACCAAGTGGGATAACACCGAGATCGAAGTCCTTGGGCGTACAAAGATCACGAAGGAAGCCAGTATCACGTGCGTTGGCGTCGAATCGGCCGTGGTGTCCCGACACTACGATATCATCATCTCCGATGACCTCGTTGACGAAGACAACAGTCGAACGAAACATATGCGCGACAAGGTCAAGCAATGGTACTACCAAACGCTTGATCCGACCCTTATGCCACCGGAGCCCGGCCGCCGACATGTTGGTGAGCATCACCGGCAGGGGACGCGATACCACTTCGACGACCTCTACGGCCACCTCATCGCGAACGAACTAAAGAATCACACGCAAATTGTTCCTGCCCTAGACGAAGAGGGCCGAAGTCCATGGCCGGAAAGGTATCCACCGCAGTGGCTCCAAGAAAAGAAGGTGAAATCGGGCGCCATCATCTTCAATGCCCAATACCAGTGCGACACAGAGGCCATGAAAGGCGAGGTCTTCCAGTATGACCAGTGCCAACAGCTCAACGAAGATGAATGGCCAAGCGAAGATGAGCTTAAGATCTTCGGAGGGATCGATCTCGCCATCACAGAGGATCAAAAGAACGACCAGTTCGCTCAAGTCATAATCGGCTGTCGGGGCAAGGTGATGGCCGGTCGTAGATCGGACTTTGAGGTCTTCGTCTTGGCCTTCATGGCCGCGCATCTGCGATTTCCGCAACAGACGCCGAAGATTATCGAGTGGTACGACAAATGGGATCCCATACAAGTGGGCATTGAAAGCAATGCCTACCAGGCGGCTCAGTACCAAACGCTAAAGCACAAGCGACCAAGCTCAAGATTCATGCCCATCCACACAAGCAAGGACAAGCCGAGTCGGGCTTGGAAACTGGCCGCGCTGTTCGACGAAGGTCGAGTCTTTTTCAAAAAGGGCGTGCACGGTCCCATGATCGACCAGCTCGTCCAGTACCCCAATCATCAGTTCAAGGACCTGTTCGATGCCCTTGATCTGGCGGTTCAGTCGGCAAGACGCCCTCAGCGCAAGCGCGCCCGCCGCGAACCAGGAGTTCTATGATGGTCAAGTTAGCAAAGGCGGAACAACAGTCTCGAGCTGAGCATTCGGATCACCGGAACCGTATGGCGCTTCGGCTCCTTTCCGTGCCCACCGAGAAGGTGACCAAACGGGCGGAGGCAAGCGTAGAACCAGGTCAGTCGAAGGCCGTCGCCGAAGATCCCTTCGTCAGTCTTGCTGCTGATGGGCAGATCATAGAACCGCCGTTTCACATGCTCTCTTTAGCAATGCTGCCCGAGCAGAACACCGAGCTACAGCCCGTCATCGAAACGATGGAAACGAACATTGAGGGCTTCGGGCATATCCTTCAATCGCGTGTCGAAACGAAGGACATGCCCAAAGAAATCCAAGAGGAGATCAAAGCGGAGCGTGTTCGGCTGACCAATTTTTTCAACTATGCCAATCTTCGCGACTCATTCGTCTGCCTCCGTCGAAAGATGAGAAAGGACCTCGAGGCGACGGGGAACGCGTACTGGGAGATCATTCGCAACGCGCGCGGTGATATCCAGGGAATCACTCACCTTCCTAGCTATCAGATGCGCCTCGGTCGGGTGGACGAGACCTCAATCAAGGTCGATGTCCCAACGCTCCAACTTCAAGTTGACGGGAGCCATCGCATCGAACCCGTCGCGGCATGGGATCGATTTCGACCGTTCGTGCAATCACGGATGATGCCGGGCGGTTTCGGGTCCACCTCCGGCGAGCAATTCGCGGTCCGCTACTTCAAGGAGTTCGGTGACCCACGCGTCCGCCACAACGAAACAGGTAAGATCATCAAACCGGATGAGGTCTTAAACTGGAAGCGGACGGGGAAGCCCATGCCTGAGCATCTCCGTGCAAACGAGGTCGTTCATTTTAAGCTCTACTGTACCCGGAGCCCCTACGGCCTACCCCGATACATCGGCGACCTCCTATCGATCTTCGGGGACCGTGCCGCGGAAGAGATCAACTACACCACCTTTCGCAATAACAACGTCCCGAGCATGGCCGTCCTTTGTTCCAACGGTCAGCTCACAGAGGGAACTCTTCAGCGTATCGAGTCTTTTGTTGAGTCCTCTATCCAAGGCTCGGACAACTACAGTAAATTTCTTATCATTGAGGCCGAGGGTGACCTGGAGGGTGAAGACTCCGGACAGATTAAGATCCAGATGGTGCCACTCACCGAGACCCAGCACAAAGATGCCTTGTTTCAAAACTACCGCCGCAACAATCAGGATAATGTTCGGCGAGCCTGGCGTCTCCCTCCAATCTTCCTGGGAAAAAGCGACGACTACACTCGGTCCACGGCAGATTCTTCACGACGCCTGGCTGACGAACAAGTATTCGCGCCGGAACGGGATGAGTTCGATTCGTTTGTTAATCGCCGACTATTTCCAGCGATGGGCGTGAGGTATCATCGGTTCAAGTCGAACAGTCCGAACACGACCGACAACGCGGAACTTGTCCGCATTCTTGCCGGCGCGGAGAAAACGGGCGGGATGACGCCTGAGATCGCGCGGATTGTACTCGAAGACATTCTCGGCCGGGAGCTCCCTGAGTTTATCGAGGACCCAAGATTCAATCCAAAGCTTCCCTTCAGTCTGCTTATGGCTGAGGCAGTCAAGAATCAGGCGGACCCCGCCGAACCGGGACAACAAGTCACCGCTTTAAAAAGACTACTCGAGGCCGAGAATCTCGACGAGGATACCGCGATTGAGGAAATTCTGGCCCCTCACTTGGCCCGATTGAGAAAACGTCTCGAAAAGCAAGTCAAAGTTGGGGTCCAGCGCCTCGAAGAAGAGGCATAAGTATTGGCCAAAAAGGGTATCGAACTCGCGAGGTCGCCCCCTAAAATGGGTTTCATGGGCATCCGCTCTGAAGCGCTGGCCGCCGGCGGAAAAATGCAGCCGAAGCAGGGGCTTCCCACCGGTCGTGCCCTTCTTTCCGAGGAGGATCGGGCGCCAAACGCCAGGCGACGAACCAAAGAAGCGGCCCTAGCACAGCAAAGGGAGAGGTTGCATGGGTTCAGCGCTGACGAGCTTCTTCAAACTCATCGGCAACTCCATGAACTCTTCCGAGAAAAGCCGAAGGCAAACATAACCACCACGGATACTGTCTCCTTTCACGCCCACATCGTAGACGAACTGGCGCGCCGCGGAAATCCGCACCCACCTCCGCCGGACGATGGACTCGATGAGCGATCGAAAGACCTGGAAGCCGCCCCCAACTCAAGAGAAGAAGGACTTAAAAAGCGATTCGCGAAGCCCTTCCGCTCCCCGGGTGGCAAAGACGTTTGGGCGCCTTGGATCGTGTCGAACATCCCCGAACACAAGACCTACGTAGAGCCGTATGCGGGGAGCGCGGCGCCTTTCTTTCTCAAAGAGAAGTCAGGGTCCGAGGTTCTAGTGGATGCAGATCCGGAGATCATAGGATTCCTTCGGTTTCTCTCCAAGGCTTCCGATGATGACCTTGGTTGGCTGAGGGATCAAGACTGGTCACCCGACAAGATCCGTTTCGAAAAACTTAGGGACAGTAGTCCATCGAGCGATCGAGAGAGGGCCTTCCGATTCAAGTACCTCAACCTGCATTCTGCCCGTGGCCGGGGTCTCAAGCTAGACAACTCGAGAGAGCTTCTTGGTAGCAAGTTCCTCGCCAACCTCGAAGCGTTTAGGGACCGACTCCAAGGGGTTCGACTCGTTCGCGGTGATGCGTTGGCGGAGATGCAAAAACTCGATGCGCCCGATACATTTTTCTACGTCGACCCGCCCTGGAAGCCCGAGGGCACGGGTGAGATCTGGAAGGATTTTGATATCAATGCCTTCACGGAAGTCATCCGATCGCTCGAAGGAAAGGTTCTCGTCTCCTACCAGGGCAAGCTCGACCTGCCGGGGTGGACCTCGTTCAGCAAGACCGTCTCCCAGGGCGGCATCGCCGGAGAAAGTACCCAGGAGATCTACGCGAACTACGGGCCTATCCATAAGACGCTTTCTGCTCCACCCCATGTGAAGGGTCTGGAGCCTGGCACCTACGACACACAGATTTTCGTGCCGATCCTGAAGGTAAATCAAGAGAAGCGCCTCCTGACTGGAGAGGTCTTGATCCCCGACGAGGTCGACGCACACAACGAGACGATAACCGCGGAGATCATCGAACAAGCCGCATACGATTTTCTCGCTAACTTTGGTCGAGAAGGGGGGAGCAAGATGGGGCTCATGCACAAAATGTTTGGCGACATCGGTATCGAGTTGGTCGCGAGCGGGCTCGTCATGCAGAACACGATTATCGGCGGAAAACGCGTAAAGAAGGGCACGTGGCTGATGACCGTCCGCGTAGTCTCTGACTCAATTTGGAACCAAGTAAAACGCGGCGAGCTGACTGGCTTCTCCATTGGCGGACTGGCGCGCATCGTTTCGACTGCGGCCTGACTCCAGCCGACGCACCAAAAGAAAAAGGGTTACGTCCGCAAAGAGGCCTCCGCTAATTTGTCATCAACGTGGAGACCGGACTCCAAGAGGCAAAAGAAGATGAGACGCGCGGGGTACGCCGCATCGTCGATCTCAAGGTCAACGAAGTCAGCGTCGTTGATCGACCTGCCATTCAGAGAGAATTCCTCATCCGGAAACGTTTGGAGGACGGAGATATGGGCGCCTTGGAAGAGAACGAAAAGAGCGAGACCGCCGAAGTAACCAAAGCAGAAATCGAATCGTCGGAAGAAACGATTGTGAAGGTCTTCTCGGATATGGGCTTCGACTTCGTCGAGATCAGCAAACTCGATGGCGTGAAGAAACAAATTCCGGAGGAGCTAAAGAGCGCACTCTCTACGGTCGTCCCTTCAATGCGGCGAATGGCAGCGCAAGCAAATCCTGAGGAGCGACAGGCAATCATGCGTGTCGCCGCGTTCTTGAGCAACGTTCAGGGCGGCCGATTCCCGTTTCCCCAGAACACCAGGAGCCCAGCCGCTCAAGCCTCGTCGAAGGCGGATGATCCTAAGGAGGCTGCCAAGTCTGAGGTGACCAACGGAAGCGAGGAGCCGAAACAAAAGGCCCTTACGCTCGATGAGCAGGCCTCGGCGTTCATTCAGGTGGATGAAGACGGTCAACTTCACTTTGTTACCAAGAGCGGAAAGGCGTTTACCGCTCGTCGCACCCAGGCTCTGACGGAAGCGTCAACTAAGTTGCTCGAAATGCTTAGGGAGGTAGATGAAAAATCCTTCCAAGGAGCGATGCAGCGCCTGGTCGGCAAGGAACTCCCAAAAGATCCCACTTACCAAAGCGGAGTCCGGCCGGTGCCAACGAAGAAGTCTGTGGAAACAGAGGAGGCGCCTCCCGCATGGGCGACGCAAATCAGTAAACAAATAGCCGCCCAGAACGAACGTCTCGAAGCCATCGAGAAAGCCCGATCGCCGTCCACGTCGGTGGAGGCCGCAGGCGGAACAGATGACCCTCAGAAGGTCAGAAAGAGTCTTTGGAGCGATGTGCTCTTTTAGGCGGAGAGCGAGGAGATTTTGGACATGACGGGCATAGCAAACGAAGAACTCATCCAGAAAGCGATCATCACCGCGCAGGCGTTGGCGGCGCAGGGCAAGCTTAACCCAGCGCAGAGCGACGAATTCATCGACTTCGTGGTCGACGAGACGGTGCTGAAGAACAACGCCCGGGTTGTGCGCTTTAGGAATGAAACGCTACAGATCGACAAAATCGGAATTGGCCGACGGTTGGCCGTGCCGAAGGCGGAGGCAAAAGATCCGAACTTGCGGCGCGGCGTTCAGACGTCGAAGGTCGAGCTCACCCCCAGAGAGATCATGGTGCCGTTCGAGATCGGCGACATCTTCCGGGAAATCAACATTGAGGGCGAGGGCATCGAACAACACATCATCCGGATGATGAGCTCTCAAACTGCAAACGACGTCGAAGAGCTTTACATCAACGGCGACAAGAACGGCCACGCGGTGCTTGAGGGCGACATCAAGGATGGCGGCTCAACCTCGCAGTACGTCAAAGACTCCTATCTGGCTCTCCAAGATGGGTGGTCCCGCCTAGCGGACGGGGCGAACCTTGTGGATGCCGCCGGGCAAAATATCGGTTTGGGCATCTTCGGAGAGATGATCCGGGCGATGCCCACGAAGTTCCGGCGGAACTTGGCGAACCTCCGATTCTTCTTGAGCCCCGACCTCTGGCAACGGTTCGTTGAGAAGCTCGCCACGCGAGCAACCGGCCTCGGTGACCGCGCGACGGAGGGTGTTGGCCACACTCCGTTCGGCGTCCCGGTGGTCCCAATTCCACTGTGGGCGGACCAGCCGCCAGTCGTCGAGCACATCACCCTCAACGGAACAACCGCGGTCGGGCTAAGGAACGCGCCAGTATCCAGCGTCGTGGTGACACGGTCGGACTTGGCGGGAACACCGACCTCAGCGTTTATTGAGAGCACCGACTATACTCTGGATACAGCGCTGGGGACGGTCGCACGCATTGGTGCGGGAGCTATCGGGGATGGCGACACCGTCAAGGTGACGTACAAAGCAAACCCACAAATGATTTTGACCCACAAAGACAACTTCATCATCGGAATCGGCCGCGACGTGAAAATCGAACGTGACCGCGACATTTTCAAGGGCGTCAATCAATACGCCATTTCACTTAAGGTTGCGAACGAGTTCGAAGAACTCGAAGCCATCGTCAAAGCAAACAACATCGGATTGGGCATTTAGAACCGGAGGTTTTCATGGCACGAGCAACAGTTACGCTCCAAGGCGCACTCTCCCATTCGCATGGGGGAAAAAAGTTCAAAAAAGGTGACTCCGACACGGTGACCGACCCTGATAAAATCGCCTACTATCAAGGCACGGGTCTTTTCACCGTAACAATGCACAAGGACGTCGAGCCTACCAAGGCCAAATCGGTGATCGATCCACCGCCGGTCACCGAGGAAAGGCCGGCGAAGGTCAAGGCCCAAGCGGCATCCCCGACGAAAGGAAACATATCTCTGTCCGGTAAGACAACCGGGGGCAAGTAACGCCTTGCTGTCGGTAAATAGGAACGTAGGAGGTGACGGACAATGCGGACATTTGTTGTTCCGGCGAACATTGGCCCTCGGCAAGTAGATTTTCCAGAGGGATGCGAACGCTCCAAGAAGGGCTCTCTACACGTCCGTCCTGCCTCCATGTTGGAACTCACGGATAGCGAGTGGAAGTATCTTCAAGACAAGCACGCAGATCTGGCGAAGCATTTTATCCGCGTAGGGCAGAAACCAGGACTCAAGAGCAGAGTAGATCCGGAGAAACCCAAGAAGACTGAAGCGCAGGAAAAGCGGACCGACGTCGAAAAGAAGCCGGCACCTGCCGCGAAGAGTGACGTCCTGACGCAAGCGTCGAAAGAATCTATCAGTCGGGAGAGGACAAGCGATAAAGAGACCACGTCTTCGACGACCCCGACCCTTAAAAAAGGTCTCGCCGAGATAGAAAAGGCCGAAAACAAGGCTAAGAAGAAGTAAGGACTTGGGGCCAGGGCGCATCGGCGATCAAAGGACGGATTGACAGTGTATTCATCCGCATCCGTTTTCCTACGTTGCCTGGACCAAACATCGGCGGCAAAACTGACAAGACAGATACCGCATCGTTTCCGGTTCGGGGGTCGTGGACTTAGTGCCACAACTAGCCTCCTCGATTCGCAACTCGGCCTCGGACGCTTGTTCGAGCGAGTGAGCACGATACAATTCCGCTCACACGATGGCACGAGTGGCTGAAACGGAGAGGGATCTCGCATGACGAAAACGTTTATTCGGCCGGTAACCCAGATCAAGACGCTAGACGCGTTCGACGATCAGGTGGCTGCCGGCGCTTCGCTAGAGACGGGTCCCGTCGACATCGAAACGTTCACCCACGGCATCCTTTCCCAGCTCAACCGGATCTTGCACACCACAACGGCAGGCAACGACTGGTTTGCTGCTCCCGCCGGCCGGGGACTCAATGATCTCGAAACCGATCTGGCGGACATCGAAGGGAAGAAAATTCTTTGCCGGGCTAACCTCCTGACCGATATCACTGTGGGGGCCAGCGATAACTTCGTAGTGCTCAGCGTCTCGGGCAGTGAGGCCCCATCCGAGGTCGCGGCTGTGGCTCTGACTCAAGACGGCGCCGTTGTAGCGCAATCTGCGCTTTCCGGAGCGGGGTTCGCAGCACACGAACTGACTGAGCTCGGCGGGCCGGATGCACTTCATCCCAAGAACCTCTTGCTTGTCCGGGATGCGACCACAGGAAACGTCGTACAATCTGGAGGCAAAGACGTTTTCGGTCTACTTCAATACGAAAGCACGGGGGTGGACGGCGCCGCCTTCAATGATACGAGCGCCGGAAACAGAGCCAAGATCAGCTTCGTAATTTCCAATGCCGGTCTCGACGATCTCGTTGCCTGCCCTGCCGCCGATATCCAGGGCAAGACCATCAACTATAGCTATACGTTTCGAATCAATTTTGACGGATTCCCTGAGGACTGTTTTCTTTCTAGCTCCGGATTCATCGATCAGGTCGCTGCGCTCGACGTCACCCTCGACCGAGCCATTGATAACCAAATTGGTGCGGCCACACAGAGCCAGGATATCGACGTGGATATCGGCGCGGGCTTCTCGTGGGAGTGGCGTGATGCAGCAAGCGCCCGACTGGTGGCCATCGTTGAGGGATCCGCTGGTGGCACATCCGAACTCGAGATCGGCTCAGATGTAGATCTTTACGACAACAATGCTGTGGACGTCGACTATAACGCTGGCGTCAAAGCGGCAACGGGATCAACACCCATCCATGTGGGCGTGACTCCCGGGGTGGTGGAGACAACGGGTGCCAACGATCTTCGACTCCTCGGTGGGGGCGAACTGTTCCTGGACGACAGTAACCAGCCCGGTTCCTGGGCTCAAGTCAGTGGCATCAAGCTTTCGGAGGATGCGACGGAGTGGACGACATTTGAAAACAACTTCGGCGAAGTCTCAATCCTAAACGCGATCAATCAGGCAAACGCGGGCGCTGCGCGCGTACGTGCGGATGCCGAGGTGACAGCAAATATACCTGCCAACACGCTTATCAAAGGGCCTGCCCTAGCGTCGCCCAATCTCGACGCAGATCTGGTCAACTACGACGGCAAGGACTTTGTTCAGGATGTAGAAATATTCATCGGTGGTGAATTGATGAGGAATGGTGCCGACGCATCTTCGAATCACGACGTTTATCCATCTACTGTGGCTGGCGAACGCCAGGCGGGCGCCTTCTTCGCCGAATTTCTTCTCAAATCAGGACCTGGGAACGCAGATCAGATCAGCATGTTTGTGAACGGATAGTGGGGTGTGACATGGCGCTTTGGAAATCTGAACTCAAGATGCTTCAGCTCAGGGACCTTGGACAAGAGTTTCACAATGCCTTCGAGGAACTGAAGGCGTCTTTTTTCCGCGCTCAGGGTAAAGCGGAAATGGGTAAAGTCGTCCTAGAGAAGATGCAAGGACTCCAGGCGCGTACGAACAAGGACGTCGCTAATGGGCAACTGACACCGGATGAGGGTCAGAGGACGAACAAGACGATCCAGACATGCATTAACCTCGTGAAGCATCTCGCGGATGGCATGGCCACCGATATGGTTCTGGTTCGAGGTCGACTCGACCAGCAACGCACGATCGTCGAACATCTGGAACAGCAGCACCAAAAGGAAGCGAAAAAACTTGAAGGGATCCGCGCCGCGATGGCTCAGGGATTGGTCTCCAGGGAAACGGTTCCGGGCGACGAAGCTCCGTCCCCATTCGATGCTCCCCCTGAAAACGGATTACGCCCGGAGGGCGCTCGTCCAGGAAGGAGTCTGAAGGAACGTCGAATGGCGGAGGAGAACGCAGAGCCCAACTCAAAGGATAAGTCTCAATATGGCAAGGAAGAGCCGAAGAAAACCAATGGTGTCGAAGAGGGGGTCGTCATAGAGGTGCCACCAGCGCCGGAGAGGGACGACAAGGTGGATCATGGCCGGCCGAACGCGTGATGAAACGGTCCGAACGCTTGAGTTTCTAGACCAGCCAGGCGTCAGCACGACATTTTCCGGCCAGGCCGTATATGCGGATGGCCAATTCAAACTGCGCGATAACGTTGGCGAGTTCGATCCTCGCTCGGGTGGGGGGCTCACGGACGCCCAGCACAAGTCACTAAGGCAACTTGTGCACTTCCTTTCCGGAGGTGGTCCCGGCGATGGCTTTGTGGCAGCGCCTGTTTTCAAGCAGATTAGCTCGATTTTTCCTACTCGGGAGGCCTGGTTTACCTCCCAGGCCGAGGCGGACAATGGTTTTGTGCTGGGAAAAAAGATTTTTGAAGTCGAAACGACGATTGCCGGGGGAGCAGCAACACCGATTCACCCGACCCCCATCAAACACACCGTTTTCAAAGTAGACGGCTCCAGTCCCGCTGCCCGAGCGACGGATAATATCGTCTGGACCGGACTCACTCCAGAGATCACCCGCACCTATGAGGTCTTCTGATGCCGAGCTTCGGTCGCGTCATCGTCGATCCCATCGACACCACCAAGCAGCTACGCGTTGAAAGCGTACAACTGAAGGATCGCGTGCTGGTAGACACTACAATTGCACCCGGCCAGGTAATCACAACGACAAGCACACCGGTGCCATCGAACCCGACCGACGCTTTCCGGAACCGGATGCTTTCGAACTATCCTTCGGGAAGCGACAGCCTAATTGTCGACGGGAGCGTTACGCCCCAAACGTTCTCGGTCGGTCCGAGTGCAACCAAGAATCTCCGCATCTTCGAAGTCCGTTTCAACTTCACCACCGATGATACGGAGATCGGTGACGACAAGTTCGGGAAGGGCAACGCGATCTCCAACGGAGTCGAGCTGTCTCATTTTCTTGGCGGTGTATCCAAGGTCGTCGCCAACGTGAAGATCAACGACGACTGGTTTGACTTTAATTCTCCTGGCGGAATCTTCTTCAACAGTAGCAAAGCTAAAGATATTCTTGTCGCAAGCATCTTCTTCTCTGGGGGCGTTGTGCTTTCGGCTGGCAGTACGGATGCACTGCGGGTGACAATTCGAGATGACCTCACGGCGAACCAGCTTGCGATCCGGTTCTTTGTGGCGGTGGTGTACGGGGTTGAGGAAACACCGTAATGGCCAACCGCGCGATCATGATTGACCCAGAGACGGAGCTCGAGGCGCGCGTAGTCGATGATGCCGGTGTGGCCCGGCTGGCCACGGATGCAAAGACGCACCCAGCCACCGATGCACTCGGTGTTTTCGGCGGGGACGTCAGGATTGACACCTGGCAGCCGAGCCAAAGCGTTGCGAGCAACACGTTTACCACCGTCTATACACGGAACGGCCCCCTGCTATTTCACAGCGCGGTCTTCCAACTCCAAGGGGACGAATTTCTCTTCGTGCTAGAAGTCGACAGCATACCTATCTGGCCTGCCAACAATACAAACGGCATTGACCTCGATGAGGTCCAGGGACCGTTTCAACTAACGGACCAGGACTTTCCTATCCGCGAGTACAAGTCTCGACGCTACCTGCTTCGACCGCCGGTTCCGATCCTGGCTTCGGCTTCTATCTCCGTCAAACTGAAGTGGAGCGGCAGTGGGTCGCGTCGGATGGAGCGGGGAATGACTGTATGGGGGGCGCCTTAGTGTCTGCGTTCGATGTATCTGATTCGCTCTTTAAGCAACTTGCTGCGAATACGACCGAGTTCAAGAACAAGGTTATCCCGGCCGGCGAGACTTGGGAGGTGCTCTCCTTTCACGGTTCCGGCGCCTACGTGACCGAGACCGAGATTTGTTTGGTTTGGGCTCCAGGGAGTCCTGACGAAGAGATCGTGGCCGCGACACATGGGGATGCAAAGTTCATCGTCAATCGACAGTTTGAGGGGGACGGCCAGAAGGCTCTGTCAATCCACATCTCCAATCAGGGTGAAAAACCGCAAGCACTGGGCGGCGCGTATACCGCAATAAGGCTGTAGGCATGGTCGTTGTACGGGAAAGTAGAATCGTTGACCTAATTCCTACACGGGGGGATGGCGTCACCGTGACGTTTACGACGCCGACACCATTCGCACCGGGCACTCTGAGGCTACTGGTCAACGGCACCGAGTACGGACCCACGGAAGATGATTTCGGATTTGCGGAGATCAATTCCACTACGATTCAAGTCAACACACCCCCACGCGCAGGCGACGACGTCGACGCTTTTTACATCGAGGAGACGGGCGCACCTCTGGGCGTAGGCAGCCCCTTTGGGCCGGGAGAGGTCTGCTAAGGAGGTAGGGTCATGCCCGCACTAGCGAGAGGACAAGAAAATACATCTACCAAACTCAATTGGTACATAAGAGTTAATGGTCTTCTCACAGATGCGGCCGAAATCGGCTTTCAGATTTTCGACATTATTGGCGGTTTTCCGGGCACACAGATCTTTCCCGCAACCCCAGGCGCATTCGAACCCGTCGAAACCGGACCGGGTCACTTCAGCGTTGGCAGTTACTATGCATACGACAATGGGGCTGGTACGGGATGGACACCAAGCCTCGGTGAGCCGCTAGGCCCGCACCTGATCAAATGGCGATGGAAGATCAGCAGTGCGTCCACTCAGTTCCAATCGGACCAAGAGGAGTTTGAGATCTTGGTCGAATCAGCGGGCTCGACCGCTGATACCTACGTGACGGTGCAAGAAATCAGAGATTTGGGCATGCCAAACCCGCCCACGGACCCGGAGATCCTCTCTCTGATAAACGTCAGCCAGGCCTTCGTCGAGCGTGCAACCCGCCAGTGGTTTGTGCCCAGGTCACTCCAGTTCAAGTTTGATGGTTCAGACAGCGATGCGATTCATCTGGGAGTCCCCATCATCTCGGTGGAGTTTCTTAAGATCAATGATAGCACGACGGCACTCGATGGCGACCTCTATCGAGTCTATGGCGGCCGGTCCTTTCCAGATGACCGGAAAAATCCACGCATCAAGCTGGTGCGCTCCTCTGATCACCGTGACATCTACACCGCTCCACTGACGGATGGCACCCTGAAATTTCGAAAGGGACGCCAAAACCAAGAACTGAAGGGTCTTTTCGGCTTCGTCGAAGACAACGGTGAAACGCCAGAACTCATCAAGCATGCGACCAAACGACTCGTCGTAGAGAAACTCACCTCCCCCATCTTCGCGGCGCCGGGTGCATCGCCCCCCCTAGCGCCGCCCCCCAGCGCCGGTGGAGTTGTGATCTCTGAAAAAACTGACGGCCACAGCATTCGTTTTGCGACCGCGTCCGTGGGAATGCGGCGGGCCGGACTGTCCGGATTCACTCAAGACCAGGAAGTGTTGGACATCCTCAAACTTTATCGAGCGCCCCTGGGGATCGCCACTCCTGCGCATTGGAGTGTTTGATCCATGCCCGTTCCAGCTCCGATCCACTTCGTCGCCATCACAGTGGAGCAAATCGACCGGGCGGCAACGATCTTCGATCCGGACGCCCGAGAGCCCATTCAACATGCCAACCGGAAAACCCAAACGATCATTCCAGGCCAGCCTCATTGGGGGTCTTTGGAGCGACTTAGAGTCGAGGCCGGTGGCCCAAGCAGTGACGCCCAAGGCTGGGTGACCTTTCGCTTCCATGACTTGGATGCCCTCGGTCTTAGCCTTCAAATCAATGACCGCTTCGTTCAAATGGGCCGTCTTTCGACCGAGGTCTACATCGTCCGTCTGGAGCCCAAAGCCCCGTATCCGGACCAAAATGGCGCCAGTCTACTGAGAGCGTGGTTCGCAGATCGGGCGCCATCGAAGGAGCGCTCGTAGTGGCCAACGTCAGAATCAAGCTCAAGAACTTTGACCGCTTCCGCGTAGCGCTCGGCGGCGACCGGTTCAAGGGATCGCTTAAGAAGCACATCGCACTTTCAACGCGGAGGGGCGCTCTATTGGTGAAACGAGAGATTCGTCAAACCATCAAGGGGGGAATAACTCCACAGAACGCGGCCCTCACAGTAGCGTTGAAGCGCAGTGCCAAGCCGTTGGTGGACTTCGCCGAGTTGTTTAGGGCCGTCGCGGAGGTGCAGCCGGACTGGAAATCGGCATTCATTGGTATCAAGCGGACGACCCCCGAGCACAACTTGGCCCGACTTCTGCACGACGGTGCCACAATTCCGGTCACCAAGAAGATGCGGGGACTCTTCTATGTCTTGTGGCTGGCGAGTCGGGCGGCGCGGGGCGACCCCAGCGCGGGTGCGCCCCCCCTCTCGGGTCGAGCCCAGGAGCTTTTCGAGCGATTTCAGGACTGGCGCCCGCTTGGACCGCAGACCCGCGCCATTAAGATCCAAGGGCGACCCTATATTGAGCAGGCATTTCGTAGTGCCTCGCTGAAGACGCAGATCCAAGAGCAATGGCGCCGTGGAGTTGATGCCGCATTTCGCGAAGGGCTGCGAGGGCGTTAGGCGATGCGGGTTCGAAGACTGATCAAGACGTTCTCTTTCCGAGAACAAGATCGGGACGACATAGAACTCGGGCCCGACACGCGACTCAACCCCGATACGCATCGCGCTCAGCTCAAAGAAATCGTGCCAGGCCTCTTTCCGACGTCTGCTGACTTGTTTGTCAAAACACGACTGACGAACCCTCAAGCCGTGCGACGATGGATTGGGTTCGAGGCACAGATCATTCACGCGCTCGATGACCTCGGCCAGCCGTTGACAGGCGCCCAATACCGGCTAGACGATGGAATCAACGAACACTACTGGGATGGAAGCGCCTGGGCCGTAGCGGCACCCGGCGACTGGAGCTCCGAGTCCGAGGTCGCCGAAAACATTGCCGCGTTCGATGCAACGGCCGAGCGAAAACTACGCGTGGTCATCAACATCAGTACGACGGATGCACGCTTCACGCCCAAGGTCGTGGCAATCAAGGTGCTCTACGAAGCGGTGATCGATTTCCAGGAGGACATCCTCTATCGCTCCCTGATTCCACTCATTCGGTCCAAGATGTCCCCTGTTTCGCGGTTCGTCATCACGATGTCGACCACCTCGAATACGCTGCTTCTTGCGGACGCGAACTTGGAAACCGGGTACAAAGTAACTGGGATTGATAGTGTTTTTGACTACACGACGGATCCGAATCGCCTGAACGATTTGTTTCAATCCTTTGACGGCACGACGATCACCCTGAGCGCACCGGTGAGCGCAGGGAACGCCGTTTGGGTTCGATTCATCTACGAACCGCTGGTAGCGATGAAGACGAGTCAAGACTTCGTAGAAGCTGACCGCGTTCCCGCCATAATTTTGGATTCAGTGCGACTTCTTAACGCCCGAGAAGCGCCGAGCGGCGATGACTCTGTCGTCAATAAGACTCAGGCGACGGGCGTGCTCGTGCCAACACCGCAGCAAGGTGACCTCGAAGTAACGCTCAAAGGCATGGCCGACAAAGGCGTAGATGAACAGCGTTTGTCGGAAGAGATTAATGCGTTCTTCTTGAACACACCCTACGTAACATCGACGGGATTGGATGAGCGCTATAGACTTCACTTACTGGATGAGTACGCCAGTATTTCGGAGTCGACCCAGGATGAGATTCATATCGGTCAAGCACGCTTTCAGGTACGGAACTTCCGGCAGTGGCTTAGAGACGCCCACGACGAAAGCGCCGTGCTATCCGTTAAGACAACCTCAGGCAGTAACCTCAGACTCCAGTAGCGGGAGAACCTAATGGCAAGGCGTGTCTTTGGCCCAATTCGGGGTGCAGGCGTCCAGATCACCGAACGTGAGGGCGAGAAACCTATTGAGCCCGGACTTCTCGGTTTTTCTGGCTATGCCGGACTTTTAGAAAAAGGACCAGTGGGTGAGCTGATCACGATTACCAGCAAGCAAGCACTCGCCCGACAAGTAGGTTCCTTTGTTTCCGACAGCCTGCTCCCGGACGCATCGAACGACTACTTTTCGACCTCGGGTGGCCGTGGTGGACTGTTGCTCGTACGCGTGACCGATGGGAACGAACGCCCGGCCGGTGGCACGCTTCCCTTTGATCGAAGCACGGGTGGACCAAGCGCAAATCTATATATCCGTCGGGATAGGAAGACGCCTCTGGGGAGAATCAACGCCAAGAACGGAGGGCGTTGGGCAGGAAAGCGCGACCGATACACAAACACTTTTTCCGTCTCCGGCGACCTAACAGACATCACGCTCGATACCGGCATCACCCACTTTTCCACGGACCAATGGAAAGGCGGCTTTGTCGAGCTCGATGCGGTGCCCAACAAGCGGTATCCAATCATTGGAAATACGTCGACCGGGCTCCTCAGCGTCGAACTCGACCAGAGAATGGCCAACGACTTAGCCAACTCAAGCGATCCCCTGAACTTTCGCTACTACCTAGTCCTCGATAACGAAGGCAAAGCCGTCTCCTTTGAGGTCCGCGATGGAGAGGAACTTCCCGACACCGAGTTTGGTCTTTTCGTGTTCGTGGACGATGCCCTCGTCCTGACCTACGCCGACCTGTCTATTGATCCGACGAACAAGCGTTACTGGGTCAACATCATCAACAACGATGGAAACAATCACGAAATTGAAGTCGAGGACACCTTCGTTGGTACACGCACCTCAGATGTGAGGCCTGCAAACTACTGGGGCGCCGTAGATGCCGTCACTGCGACGACGTTGACCCGGACGCTCCACGAATTCGATGTGACCTTGTCCCCGACTGGCGCGCTCCCCACTTTTGCACTGGGCGCAACCACCGACGAGCATCTTGAGCAAAAGCTAACAGTGACCATGGACACGGCGACCGATTTCTCGGTGGTATCCGACCGGTTTGGTCCCGTAGGCACTGGGACCCTAGGCACCGAGTTCGTGGCTCTCGCCAAGTGGGTGCCTCCCTTTACGATCACGAACGGTGCACCAGTGCTGGCCACGGGCGATGAACTCGCCATTCAATACAAACCCTTCCGGCCTTCGACGCTCGTCGGGAGTTTTCTTTTCCCCGACAAACCAAATGCAAAGCGCGCCCGGTTTCGCATCGTCTCAAACACGCACAACGTCATCACCGTCGCAGACGGCTCTGACCTGACCGTTGATGGTGCGATCGGTGACGAGTTCATGGTGCAGGCTCCCACGGCGCTCCAAAGCGGTCGGGATGGTCACGCAGATGTGGCGGACACGGATTACATCCAACAGGCTTGGGACACGGAGACCAGCCCCTTCAACCGCACCTTCGGAAAAAACTTCGGCCTCCTCAAGCTCGCCACACCTGGGATCACCTCCGTAGCAGTGCAAAAGGCTGGTGCCGCGTACGCCAACGCAAAGAACCATCAGTATCGGTACGAGATTCCTGAAAACATCGTGACCGAGGCTACGGCTGACGAGTACGTCAACGAAACGCTTGGGCGCACGGAATACGCAGTCGTCACGTTTCCGAGCTTTGTCGACGTTCTCGACCCCGAGGGTGGCGGCGAAGGAAAGCTCAAGCGGGTCTCTGCGACGGGAATGATTCATGGCCAGGAGGCCCGCATTGCCAACGACAACCTAGGTTACCACCGAGCGCAAGCGGGTGTGGATGCCGTGTTACCCGCGATCTTGGACCTACCAACGAAGGACCGGGTCCTCGATGAGGAAATCCTGAACGGCAAAGGCATCAACATCATTAAGAAAGCGCGGGGAAATTTCGTACTCTGGGGAGATCGCACACTCTGGGTCGATCCCGCTTGGAAGTTCAAGCACCAGCGGGAACTCATGAGCTACTACGAGCATGTTCTCCGAGAGTCCTTCGACTTCATTATCTTCGCGCTCAACAGTCCCGAGAGTCGGACGATTGTCCGAACCAGCCTGATCTCCTTCTTTCAACCAGAGTACGTCAAGGGCGCACTCGATAACGATCTTCCGTTCGAGGAATCGGCCTCCATCAAGATCGATGCAGAAAATAATACGCTGGCGACCAAAGCGGCGGGGGACATGTTTGCGGAGATCTCACTGGCGCTCGTCGGTGTGGTGGAGCGGCTACGGATCGTCATCGGAAAACAAGGAATCTTCGAAGCCACGGCTTAGGCGAAGGGAAAGAGTAGAGAAAGATGACATATTCAAAGCTGGACCTCGCCATCGACCGGAAAATCCTTGGGGACGCTTTCAAAGATCGCCACCCCCACCAAGATCTCTTGTGTGCGATCGTGGAGGCGCACGACCGGCTCACCACCCAGGTTCGGCGGCTACACTACGAATGTGGACAGCACGAAAACAAGATAGTTGTTCTACAAAAAGAGGTTTGTGAACTTCGACATCAACTCGACAACCAACAGTCGAGCCCCCTGACTGACAAAGCAGACGCCGAAGATCGGTCGTATTGGAAGGCTGGCAGCTACCGCACAAAGTATCTCGACCATTTCCTGGCACACAAAGCGGGAAAGAGAACTGTAAAGAACTCACCTCAGGAACACGGAGGATCCCGATGAAGGGCGTCATCCAGCCAGATCACATCCCGCTGAACCAGTTCCAGCTCCTTGTATTGGGCCTCGGCAATTTCACTTTTATTTCGGTCACAGGACTCGAGGAAGAACTCAACGTCGTCGACCTCCCAGACCGAACGGTGGCGTCTGGTGGACGAACCAACGCTATAGAATTCGTCGTGAAGCTTCCGCTTCATCACCGGACTGAGCAGGCTCAGATGGAACTCTGGTATCGCGAATCGCAGGACCCGGTGCTGCCTACGTACAAGAAGCCGGCGACGCTGATTTTGCCATCCAGTAGCCGGCAGATCGTGGTGTCGTATGCGCTTTCTAACGTCTTTCCGATGAAGCGCACGACACCCGATTTCGAACTCGAAAACGACGGCGAGATGGCCGCCAACGAATGGACCATGCGCGCGGACAGTATGTTGCCGTTGCCATAGCCAAAATCACGCGCGCTTGGGCCACTCTAGGCGCCAGCCGATGGGAGGTAAGCCGTGGAAGCACAAACTGAGGTGGCTGGAGACAAAGCGGCCAACGTCAAGAAGCCCAAAACCGAAAGCATTCAAACCACAACTTTGGCCGAGTTGGGGCCGCAGCTACCGATAGGCACACACGACCCCGCGGGTGGAGGCCTCCTAAAAGAGATGGCCCACCGGCGCTGGAGCTTGAAGCTTGAAAAAGAGCTCGGAAAGCTCCGCAGCCAAAACCGCCGGGCCAACGTCGGGAAGTTCGTAAGTATCGTCCTGACGACACTCTACGAACGGCTCGGAGCGCTAAGCTTGGCGGGCGGAGCACAGCCGAACAACCTCAATCAGCACGTCAGTCAACTCGGCCAGATGTGGGCCGCCGATGCCCTCTACGCATGGATATGGTTGCGAGGCCAGGTCCTGGGGCCCGAACTTACCTTGGAGCTTACCTGTCCCGCGTGCGTGGATGCGAAGACAGTCAAAGCCGACCTCGGCTCCCTCGAGGTACGGATTGCTCATCGGCTCGAAGCCACGCGATGGGTGTACGACCTCGCCGAGCCGCTCACCATTCGCGGCGCGAAAGTAGAGCGCCTTCAGATGGGTCCACCGCGCTGGGACACCTTCGTAAAAATGAAGAGCGCCGATCAGGATACGGGTGGCCAGAAAGCGGAGGTCATCTTTGCGTCGATTCAGGGTGTGGTGGGTCAAGAGAACATCGCGCTCGCGCCCCATGAAATCGATGAACTCGGGAAACTCGATATCGAACGGATCACTGCGAGCATTGAGGCGAATCACTTTGGCCCCAACATGATGGTCGAAACGAAGTGCCCAGATTGCCAGCGGGAAATCCGTGCACCTATCGATTGGAGATACGACAGTTTTTTTGGCGTTTCTGGCCCTTGAGGTCAGAAGACGAACTGAGAGAGGAGATCTGGTCGTTGGCGTACTTAGTCCGAGGATTCACGTATCCCATTGAGGAAATGTCGCCCGACGATCGGCAGTGGTTTCTCAACCGCACGGAAAAACAGTTGAGGGACGAAGTCCGGAGGATGAAGAAGTAGATGGCGCTTGAGAAGCTAGGACTTGGAGCCATACTCACGTTCGATGGGGCCGCTGCCGTACGTTCGATGAACGTAGCTCAGCGCTCGTTCGCGTCACTCAACACTCAAGCAAGCATGGCCGCGGCGGGCGCGCGAAAGATGGGGGGCGCTTTGAGATCCTTGAGTCTCGCCGCCGCCCCCTTAGCCTTGGCCGTTGCGGGTGGAACCGCCCAGGCAGCTAGCTTCGAGCACCAAATGTCCGCCGTATCGGCGATCACCGGGGCAACGGGATCTGACTTCTTGGCGCTCACCAACAAAGCGAAAGAGGTTGGCGCCTCTACCGCCTTTTCGGCATCTCAGGCTGCGAAGGGCATCGAATTGATGGGGCTGGCGGGCGCCTCCACCGGACAAATCATTGAGGGCCTCGGGGGGGTGACAGACCTGGCGGCAGCCGGCGGCCTTGATCTCGCTACTTCGACCACCATCGTAGCCGACACCATCAAAGGAATGGGGCTCTCGTTTAAGGATGCGACAAAAGTGGCTGATACGCTCGCGTTTACGTCGTCCAAAACCAATACGGACGTGCGTCAACTCGGTTTCGGGCTCACCTTTGCCACGGGGCAGGCTAAGACAATGGGCATTCAAATGCCTGAATTGGTGGCCACTTTGGGGGCGTTGGCCGACGCCGGTCTAAAGGGTTCGTTGGGTGGCACTTCGCTGACGCAGATGTTCGTGAAGCTCAGCAAACCCTCGGACAAGGCGAAGGCGATCATGGAGAAGTGGAATATTTCTCTCACCAACGCCGACGGAAGCCTTAAATCCGTGTCACAGATCACTGGAGCTTTCGCCAAACGGATCAATAAGATCCCCAACTCGGTGGAACGTGCAGCCATCTCGACGGAACTTTTTGGGGTGCGCGGCGGCAAAGCGTTCGCGGCTTTGGCTGTCAAAGGAGAGCCGGAACTCGCCAAGCTTACCAAGGCGGCCTTTTTCTCGGCCGGGGCGGCGAGAAAGATGGCAGAGGTCCGCATGGACAACCTCATTGGCCAGCTTACGATTCTGCGGTCCTCGATGGAGGGCTTTGCTATTGAGCTGTTCGGCCCGTTGCTAAAGCCCATCACGGTATTCGTGAAGCGAGCAGCGACAGCCCTGGGGCAAGTCGTAACTGGAATTCAGCTCATCCGTTCCGGCCTGTTGTCCGAGACGGGTCCCGCCGCGGACAAAGCCCGCGAGAAGTTTCTCGGTCTGAGCGAGACCGCCACGTCTTTGGCGGAAGGCGTGAGCGGCGCGATCGACAGAATCCTCGGTGTATTTCGGACACTGCGTACGGAATTTGACGCCGGAAAATCTCGTCTCCTTGGCTTCTTGGGACCAGATGGTCTGAAGACCGTGGCAAAATTTAGTACACTCTTGGCGTTTGCGGGGGCAGCGATCGCGCCCTTAGGTGCCGCCCTCCTGGCTTTCGGTTTTCTGCTTACGTCAATTGTCGTGCCGGCCGTGACAGGCCTCGCCGGCGTCCTTTCAGGTTTAGTTGGAATAGCGCTCGGCCCAGTAGGGTTGGCGATTGGCATTATTGCGGCGGCGGTACTTTCTCTGCGCCGAGAAAACGAATCCTTTGGCGCGTTCGCGCTCCGCATGTGGACTTCACTCAAGACGACCGTGGTCGACTTCTGGAATACGGCGATTCAGCCTCTGGTGACCGGGATCCAACAAGGATTGATGCCTGTGCTCGGTGAACTCAAACAGGTCTGGTCCGAGGTCATTGCCGTCATAAGCGGCCTTTGGACCGATCTCGTCGGTGAGTTTTCGAACGGCACGGACGAAACAATGACCGACTGGCTTGAGCTTGGCCGAACCCTTGGCGCCATCATGGCTGGCTTCGCAAAGGCGGCTGCTGTCGTTTTTGGCGGCCTGGTGAAAGTGGTCGCCACGGTGGTGGTGACGATAGTGCAAGCGTTCAAGGGGGCATTCAATAAGTTGGGGGCGATCGTTGGCGGCCTCGGGGCTGCGTTTGACGCGATCTTTAAGGGGAATTTTGCCGAAGGGGCCAAAATTGCCGGTGATGCGATCAGCGATTTCGTGACCCGTCCGTTGGACGACGCGAGCCCGGCGCAGGTCATCGCCACTCAGCGTCGCCCCGGCAGAGCGCCAGAGGTGGGAGCCGCCGCTGGAGAGGCCAAACGGACCGCCAATATCCGAGACATGGCACAGGCGATCGCGAAAGAGCAGGCGGATAAGACGGACAAATCGATGGACAAGTTGGCCAAGGCCCTGAAGAAACAGAACACCGAGGTCAGCGTCCCCGTCAGTATTGACGGCCGGGCCGTTGCGTTCGCCACCACCAAGCATACCCAGGAGATTCAGGAACGATCTGGTTTCCGGGCGACCCCCTGGCAACGCCGCGCCGCGCTGGAGCATGGCGCAGTGCCGATGATGACGGGAGCCTGAATCTGATGGGTCTTCTATCCAATCAGAGGAACTGGCGAATCACGAACCGTGACACCAACGAAGAAGTCGAAGGCGACTTCGAGGCGGAGGGTGTCACCCGGCAGATCTCATCAACCTATGCCGAGTCTATTGCACTTGGAGCTCAAGATGCCATCACACAGTTCCTTCACGGGAATGTCGACACGTTGTCATTTCAGGCGACCTTCTTCGCCGACAGTGTATTGGGGCGAGTCGGACTCAACCTTTTCGGAGGCACGAAGTCAGCCCGAGACAAACTCGACAAACTGGAAGAGTGGACCAAAATTGATCCCAGGTTTAGCCGGCCCGCAGTCGTTCTCTTCTCTATCGGCGACGGATTCATTCACCAGCAGAGTGTGATCCAATCCATCGGCCCGATAAACTACGGAGACCTCGGCGCCTTTGGCGAAGTGAAGCAGATCACCTGCACCATCAACCTCCGAAAGTTCGTCAAGTTTGACATCGCTTCGGAGCTCGCCGCCGGCGATCCCCCTGAGTCGAGATTTCATCGAGCCAAACAGGGCGAGTACATGGAGCTCCTCGCCGAGCGGGAGTACGGTCGTCCGCTCATCGGTGATGTGATTCGGAAGCGTCACCCGAAGCTTCAGGTGCTTCGGGTGGGGGATACCGTCAAACTGCCCAGCTTTGAGGCTATCCGCAGCACGCCGGTGGCTCCGGACTCGGTGCCGCTCAAGGGCATCACCAAGAAAAAGGAGAGCCCGCAAACCCGGCTCCGCGACTTCCATTTCGAGCGACTCAACCGTCCGTATACATCCCTCGTTCTTCCGGAGGGATTTTAGATGGTCTCGAATGATAGCCTGGCGCCTCAGTACGCGATCCGCGTAGCCGGCCAACCCGTTAGGCCCGAGCTCGCGCGCTTCATTCAGTCAGTGGAATATGAATCCGTAGACGGCATAGCAGACATGGCCAAGATCCGCCTCGACAATCCCAACTTCATTTTCACGGACTCAAAACTCTGGCAGGCCGGCAACGAAATTCAGATCTTTCTAGGGTACGGCGAAACCTCCTACGTGGGGCGCGTCCAAACTGTGCGGCCGGTCTACGACTATCCTGAAGGAAACGCCATGCCCACAGTCGAGGTGATCGGATACACCCGCGATCATCTCATGATGGACAATGCGCCGGCGGAAAGCCCGAAACCGAAGCCGTGGCCGGACGCTCGCATTAAGGATATTCTGGATGAGAAGGCGAGCGCTTACGGGTTCGAAACTGACATCGACGACTTCACACTGGGACGCTCGATCACTCAGAAGGCAGGCCTGTCAGATTACGACCTCGTCAAGGGCCTCGCCAATTTGACCGGATACGTCTTCTGGGTCGACGCTGATGAGAGTGGGAAATGGACACTCCATTTTCGAAAACCAGACGAGCGTACGGGGCTGGTGCCCGAGGTTCAAGAGAAGAAATTTACGTTTCGCTACAACTTTGGGGACAGTTCGACACTTTTAAGTTTCCGACCCGAGTATGCGATTCGCGACGTTAAAACTAAGATCCGTGTACAAGTACGAAATCCGGATACGGGCCGAACGACCGAGGAAGAAATAGAGGACGACGCCGAGGCCCCGGATCTCAAGAGCACTGGATCACCAACGGAAGAAACCCAAGACACCCAAACCACCGGAGGCGCCGTCAAGCTGTTCTTTGGTGAGTTCTCCATCGAAACGATCTCCAACAAGCCCTTCAAATCGGCAAAAGAGGCGCGAGACTGGGCGCTTCAATGGTTCCGTCGGAATCGGGAAAACTTCGTCACCGGTTCAGGCAAGACCATCGGGGTCGAAACTCTATTCGCGCGTCAGTCACATCGACTGGAAGGACTCGGAAAGACGCTAGACGGAGACTACTACTTCACCCGAGTCCGCCACATCGCCGATCGATCGCGCGGTTATGAGTGCGAGATCTTCGCTCGGAAGGTGCTTTAGATGCCAACGATCATTGAACGCTTTCCGGCCACGGTGACAAACAACGAGGACCCTACGCAGCGCGGTCGGGTCAAAGTAAAGTCACTTCAGATCATGGGCGACGAGAACGTTGAGTTTCCCGACTTCGTCGACCCGGCCTTCGACTGGGGGTGGTTTTACGTCCCGGACGTGGGAGAGGAGATCGAAATCGAGGTCGTCGTGCAGGACGCCCAGTCCGAGGGAGTGCCCGGGCAGGCGTTCCTTGAGCAGCCGCGGGCGCGGTGGCGAAACAAGCGTTTCTCTTCGGACGAAGGCGAGGCGCCAAGGCCCCCGAACGCGCTGTTCACTGCGAAGAACTACGGGAAGCGACGCGGATTCGCGACCCCCAACGGTCACGTTCTGCTGTTCGACGACACACCCGGCGACGAGTCGATCATTCTGACTTGGAAGAAAAACCAAGAGGAAAAATTCACGCAACTCAGCTTCGACAAAGAAGGGTCCATCGTCCTTTTGACCCACAACAGCATGCTGCTCCACCTCAACGCCAAAGAGGGAAACGAGGGCACCACGGTCCTCGACAAGCACGGAAACCTCATCGCGACCGACAAAGACGGCATCAAAGTAGCGGAACATCACGGGAACATCGTGGAAATGAAGGACGGCGTCGTGCAGGTCACGGCCGCCGGGGACCTCTTGGCGACCGCGGGTGGAAACATTGTGGCGTCCAGCGGTGGCACCGCCGAGACGGTGAAGATCGAAGTCAAAGGGGACGGAGATCTAGACGTCACCGCACAAGGCGATGTGAACGTTACGTGCACCGCCGCAAAAGTGGACGCCGACACCTACGATTTGGGCAAGGGTGCCGACACGCCCGTGATGCGTCACACAGAATGGCTTGCCTGGGCGATGGCACACACCCACCCGACGGCCTTCGGTCCCAGTGGGCCGCCCATAGTACCACCCACGCCAACGATAGCTTCCGCCATCGGGAAGGTGAAGTGATGGGAACCGTCGCCGCACAGAACCAGTTGCTAACTTTTTCGGACGCTCAAGAAGTCGGTGGTCAAACCTTCAACAAATTTCCGGACGACCCTGCGGAAGTCGCGCAATTTTGGTCGGAAGTATGGTTTGCCTCCGTTGAAAACTTGGCGGCACCGCCCATCACCGCGCCACCCACGGCATCGAAGGCGACCTGGGCCAGCGTGATGGAGCCGCTGGTGACTGTACCGTTCGGAGGCATAGCCGCCCTAAGCGCTGCGGCGGTGGCGGCATTCCCGGGCCTCGCTGCGTCCATATTACCGAACCTAATCTTCTTGCCTCCACCAGCGCCGTTTAGCGCCATCTTGATCCCCGCCCTGGCGCCGTTCGTCATCGCCGGGATCGGCGAGCCCGTTGCACCGGCCAACGTCTACGCGACTGCGATCGCCACCTGGGTCGCCACCGCCCAGTTCACCCCGCCCGGCATTCCAATGCCTGCTCCATTTCAGGTGGCCCCATGAGCCATGAGTCAATGTACGCTACCACCCCTACCGAGTCTTTCCCTGCCTGCGCCGGGGCTAGGGTTGCCGGCGTTGCCCAGTCTCCCCGCACTACCGGAGTTGCCGAGCCCGGAGATCGGGACGATACCCGGGTTGCCGCCGCTCTCTCTGCCGTTACCCATTCTGGGGTTGCCGAAGCTCCCGGGATTGCCAGGACTCTCGACACTTCCGTCAATCGAGTTCGGCGTCCTGCCAGCTCTACCAAGCATTACGCTTCCAAGTCCGAGCGTGGGTCTGCCTACGCCACCCGGGCTGCCTTCGCTCCCCACACTTCCGGCGTGCCCGCTCGACTAGGAGAAGAACAAGATGCCTAGAGGTTTTGCATTGCCCCTTCGTCCAAGTCCGACCGGCGGCGTGGCGATCACGGAAGGCGATGAGCAAGCCGATAAGATCATCCGCCTTTCACTTTCAGACAACGAAAGCGACAACGCGTTTCAACAAAACTTAGGGCTCGGAAGCCGCATGATATTCGATCCCCTTAGCCCCAGTTTTCGCGCTCAGGTGTTGAGTCGACTCTTCGAGATCTTTGCGGAGTACGAAAAACTCAAGCTATTTAAGTTGGTGAAAGGCTCGGTGACTTGGACTCGAGGGCCTGCGGATGGAGAGCAGACACTAGAGTTCCGCTACATCAACCTCGAAAGTGACGAGGAGGCGATTTTTGTGAGGACGTTCACCGGGGAGGGCTAAACATGGCAACTGAGATCGAGACCCCTGATTTCGATTTCTCGGCCCTTTACTACCCTCAGATTCTGGAGGCGCTGCTTCAATTCACACGCACAAACGTTCCCGAGATCACCGACGAGAGTCCTCAGGAACCTTTGATGCAAGTGCTCCGGGCCTTCGCCCTAACAGCCCACTTGAACAACACGCTCATCGATCTGGTGGCTAACGAGAGCACGCTCCGCACGGCGCGTTTGACCGAAACCGTCCGGAACATGCTCCAGCTCATCGATTTCCAACTCAGGCCTGCGACACCAGCGCAAGCAGACCTCGTCTACGAACTCTCTCAGGTGACCAGCTCGACGACCGAGGCGATCTCACAGTTCGCGCAGGCAGCCACGCGGGCCACCGACAACGAGCCAGCTCGGTTCTTCGAGGCGCTTGAGAGCCTTTCACTGGAGCGGACCGACCAACTGTCGGCCTGCTTTGCCACGGCCAGCGGTGTCTTCGCGGACTTCACGGCACAGGCCAATGATGGAACGGCAGGCCAAGACTTTAGCCCCTGGACAACCCCTCTAGGCGGCACAGGTGGGCCGCTCGGCAGTGAAGGAGACGCGCTGTACCTTGGCCACAAGCAAGCGATGTGGGGAGAGATAGACCTCGCGATCAAGACCCCCGGCCTGAATCTCACTGGGGTCTGGGAATACTTTGATGGCAACGTGCAAAAAGCACGGCCTGACACCGTCACGCTCGTAACCGCGACGTCACTGCGATTTGTACTTTCGGGCTACCTCGGAACATCGGATCGAACGGGCACGAAGGTTCGGGTTCGCCTCAACGCCTCAGGGGCTTTCGAAGACCTCTTTGTGCAGTTCTTGGCCGGCGAAAACGTCGTGGAGACTGTTGGTTTACTCGGTCAGTCGTCCCCCAGTACCGATGCCAATGCATACACGGTGGGGTCTGAATGGGAGGCCCTCGACGATCTAAGTGATGCCACCGGGAATCTATTGGCCGGCGGCAAGGTGACCTTTGCGTTTCCCCAGACCATCACGCGAAACTGGTCCCTCGGAACACATAACGGGGTCTCTGCATTTTGGATCCGCTATCGCATCATTTCGGTCGGCGGCGGCGCCACGTCGCCGGAGATTGACCGGATCCGAATCGACACCGGCAAGCAGTTTCTGAAACGCAACGTGACCCAGGGTCGCTTTCACACCGAGTCGCCGCTTGGTGACTCCAACGGCACGCCGAACCAGAGATTCCGGGGCAGCAAGCCCAACTTTATCTCTGGAAGCGACGCGCTCTCCGTTTCGGGGACCCAGTGGACACGCGTCGAAAACTTCCTCGCGAGCCGTCCAACGGACCGGCACTACCGCATAGAGCTCGTCGACGACGATCAGCCGGAGTTTATTTTCGGGGACGGAGCAAGCGGAGCCATCCCGCCGGTCGGGGTAGGAAATATCGTCGCTACGTACCGATTTGGGGCCGACATAGATGGGAACGTCGGCGCGCTTTCCATCGCCCAGGACAAGACGGGACTCACTCTGGTTAGCAAGGTATTCAATCCGAGACCCGCGCTCGGATGGGCGGAGGCGCAGGGCGCCACGACTGAAAGCCTGGAGCGCGCAAAAATCGAGGGCCCAGCTTCCTTTCGCGTCAAAGAGGTCGCTCTCGGTCCTGATGACGTTACAAACCTCGTGCTTCGGGCCAGCGATCTTGATCCATCGGTCGTTCGCATCACGCGTTCCAAGGCGATTGAAGAAGGTTTCGGGCCCAAAACGATCGAGTTGGTCGTAGTAGCCGCGGGCGCAGGGCTTCTCTCACCCGAGCAAATTGAGGCCGTCAGTACGTTTTTCAACGGCAACCCGTTTGTGACACCGGTAAAGCGAAAACGCATCCTCGCCAACCAAGAGGTATCCGCCGTCAACTACATCCAGAAGCCAATCGACATCACGGCCACGGTGTTTGGCAGCGTGACCGAGGCGCAAGTCCAAAATCGTCTGCTTCAACTCATTCAGCCAGAAGCCCTCAAGCGAGATGGAATCACATTTGAATGGACGTTCGGGGGGAAGATCCCAACCGACCGCATCATCCACGAGATATTCAAGTCCGACGAAAACGAATCCATCACTGACGTGAATCTTACGGTCCCGAGCGCAGATGTTGTCCTTCAGCCCAGAGAGCTTCCGGTCGCCGGAGCGATCAACATTACGGTGGTCCCGCCGGCCTAGGAGAAATTATGACGAAGTTGTTTCGACGTTCAGGAATGGTTTACCAGAGACACCCGATCAACGGGCCGCCTGATGGTACAGTTTCCGCACCCCTTCCCAAAGTTACGGGAACTGGTTCGGTCTTTGATGTTGGAACGACCGGAACTGCGGAAGCCGACCGCGACAAACTCTACAGCGCTGGTTTTTTCTCTCCGGCCGCCGACTTCGAGGGGCGCTACGTTCTTCTTCAAAACACCCCTAAAGGCAACGCCACCAACGACAGCGGAATCTACGGTGGGCGCATGGAGAACTGGATCGTGCGCATTGCATCCGTAGACCCATCGGGTGACTTCGTACGGCTCGAGGGCATGCGTTTTGAAGACCCGAGCACGACGATTTCATTTACGGTGCTGGCGGCCGCCGATTTCACTGCGGCAAGCGCCAATTTCCCGGCCGAGCCCCATACTATAAATGATGCCGGCCCAGTCGTGCACCAGGTCATCGTCTTTCCGAATCCCGCGAACAAGACCCTCCAGATCGCGCCTTTCCCGATAGGCAAGAGAAACAGCGCAAACTCAGTTCGCATCTCGGACCTCTATGGCGTGCTCGGAAGCTTTCCGACTGAATCAAGTTTGGAATGGTATCTCAAAGATCGGCCCGCCTTTTCGACGTTCGACCTCTTCAAGATCATACATCAAAACATCCTCGACACGGGGTGGCAACTTGAGCAATGGCGCGGCACAAATCAGGTCAATGAAGACACCTGGGATGACATTGTCTACCGATCGGATGGTGAAGACAGCCGCAAGAAGATGACGCTACGCTTCGGACGCTTTAGCCAAAACAATCAGGGAATGGGTTCGGACACCAACAACACCGCCGGTATTGAGTTTGCGATGTTCGCAGCGTGGGATCGTTCGTTTGTCCACATCAACCCCGCTGGACAGCTTCAGGATGGCGCGGGCGTTAATCCTCTTTGGTATCACTTCAATGTAACGAGTTCCTCCACCCATTTTTGGGCCGGCTGGTTCAAAGACAGCAATACAAGCAACCAAGAGCCGCAATGGTGTGCGGACATGACCAATGGCTCTCCGTTCCCAGACCAAGATTTCGATAAATGGGGAGACCACGACACTTTCATAGAGCACCCCATGGGTGACCCCAAGGGAGGATCCTTCGTTGAATACGACTACATGTTCTTCGGCGACAAGGACGAGATCCATATCTTCGTCTTTGCCGAAGGAAGGGGTGTAACCGCACTCCACCTGGGGTCGATGGAACCACTCCCGTCACAGATTCAGGTGACGCCCTTTACGCTCCAGGGCTCGGTTACGGCAGGTTCCAACGTCGTTCTTCGCGTAGGCTCAACCGAGGATCCGGCGAACCTCTCTCCTGGGCCGAGCTATCAGGTCGGTGATAACATTCAAATCGTCGGCCAAAAGGTGAACTCCGTGGATGCGGACGGTGAAAGCCACACCGGAGAGTTTATCGAGAGCGCCTTCATCCAGGGCATCGGCCCCGTCGGAGCAACCGGACGCATCAACTGCGTCGCGAAATCACTGCTCGTCGATGACGTCGATTCATTCACGATCGACGATGGCGAAGGGAACATCGTTACGTTCTACTACAATCTCGACGCCGTCGGTGGTGGAACCGGGACTCCGATCGATGTCAGTGGAGACACTTCCGCCGCAGACGTCGCCGCAAGCACGGCCGTGGCCATCACTGGTTCCCTGCTCAATATTGCCGCGACGCTGAACGGTGATGGGGTAAATCTTCTCCACAACACTCCAAATAGCGCTGCGACCAATGTTCAGATCACCGAAGCCGTAAACGATCCGGGATTCACCGTGCGAGGCATGGAGGGGTCTGGTTTCGGAATTACCGTCGATATCCTCCAGGAGTCCTACGAGAAGGGGGCATTGGTCGGGGAAGATCCTCAACCCATGTTCATCGCCGCTCCTCTTCACTACAGCACCGTCTATGAGAACAACAGCGGACAGGTGAAGGTCAGTAATCGATCACGACACAATGACCCGACATACCGTGACCACAACGGTCAGAACGATGCTCGTCACCTCACGTTTGGTGGCTTTACGGCGCGCCTGGATCGAGTCCCCCGCACAGAGGTAGCTCAATTAGACCCGAGCCAAAGAACAGGACGCTTTGGCTTACTTGGCGTGATCGTCAACGACGTGACTGGAGATCAATGGCGAGGACGTCTTCGATACTATCACGTCCTCAGCAAACGGATCACCAATAAAAGGTTCATTCGCGACCGGGATGGTCAGTATTACTACGTCGTTCCAATGCTTCAGAGATTCAACAACAACCCCGACGACACGGTCGGCCAACCCATTGCGATCGGACCGATGCCGCAACCGATGGCGATTCCATCGTAGAAGGAGGATGACGTGCCTGGAACTTGGACAGCGGAAACAGATGGCTCCATGAGCCTCACGTGCACTTCATGGGAGGAGATCAAAGAGGAACTTGAGGCCGAGCCGAACCTCATTCGGAAAATCGGACGAACAGGCAAGCTGGTTGTCGGTTCAAGAGAGTGGACCAAGAAAGAGCTCCGCAAGTCGCACACGTCAGACCCATGCGTGGCCTGGGCATGTGGATTCTTAGAGGGGCTCTTGGCCTCTGAGGACATGGGGACCCCATAATGGCTCAGAGCAAAATTGACATTCTGGATCATGACTTCGTCGTACCGGCGGCGGCACAAGAGGGATTCACATTGGTCGATGTCGCGGTTCTCGGAGACCACCACCACAACACTATTTCGGTTGGTGGTATAAATGGAAAGACCGAGGCCCATCGCGCCGGAGATCTGATGGTCACTGGCCCGAGTCTCGGCGGCCTGACCGTCTTTGACGATGGCTTCCTACTCGACGTCGACCCGGGCATTAACTTCGACAATACCGCGTCCGATCCCTCGTTTATCGATGCGGTTGCGCTCTTCAAGGGTCTTGGCGTCGTCGAGGGTGGTACACCCGACCAACGCCAGGAACCTGGCTACCTGTCCGGTGTGGTGCGGCACACCCTGGATGACGGCTTCTCGGAGTAGATGGTGGCGTCAATCTTTAGATTTACCGATGGGGTTACAGCCGATTCGATCAGCGGCCCTGGGCCCCATCCACCCGGGTCCCCCTTTGATACCGGGACCCCCATCCCTAGACCTACAACGCGCCAAGAGATTTTCGACGCCCTTGATTCGGCGATGGTTGCGACCGGGATGATTCAGCACGTCAAGACTGCATCCACCGATATCGTCTACGAGAGCAATGGTGAAAACGGGAACGAAAACTTTGGGCTCCAGATGGAGCTACAGACCGCGACTCGGTATTTGTATTGGTACATCGCGCCGAAGCTCAGCATCTCAAACGATCTCGAAGCCCGAGTGGGCAATGGGGCCACCAACGACTTCCACGGTCGATGGGACTTAGGCAGCGTGGACTTCACGGCGGACATGTTCATCCTGGCGTCTAAGGACCACCTGTTTGCGTTTGTGGAAGAAGTCCCCCACGGCTCTGGGGCCGTCTTAAACTGGGTTTCGATTGGACTTGGAAAGAGAACCAACCGTGCCAATCCAAACGTCTACGCACTAAACAGTGCGGCTACGGCTGGCGAGTACGCCACACTGGACGTCGCCCCCAACAATCCGTTGGCCGATGGCTATCGCCCTGGGGAGTACATCGAGATCATTGAAACAGACAAGTCACAGACGGTTAAGGCCCATCGACTTTACATTCTCGGCGCCACAACAAGTACCTTCGAGGTTCGCAATCTACCTGAAAGCTATGCAATCGGTGCGCGGGTCGGCGCGAATGCTTCGCCCCTCATTCGAGGCGCGGCCATCAATGAGGTTCCCGACGACCCTGACGTGTGGGTCACGCCGTTTTTCCTTCCGGAACGTATGAGCCCGATGGGCTCGGATATGCTGGCGGTGAACAACAACCTTCCCTTTGGCGCAATCCTCCAGGATGTCACATTTTCCGTTCGCCCCGGTTACGCGAGCGAAGGCGAGTTTGGAATCGGCAACTCACCCAACAAGCGAACGCAGAGGTTTACTTGCCGAACCATCGGCGTGGACGCCGCTCAGCGAGGGGAGTTCGCGCGGGTTCCCAATCTCCTTACGTTTCCCGGCAACGTAAACTTGTACCCGCACGATGTCATGATTGCCGATCGATTGGTGCCCCAGAGACATTTTATCGGTTTCTGCCCGAACACAGGAACCACTGAGCGCTGGTGCGTGGGGCCGATTCCCTAGAGTTTTACCATGGGGCAACACAAGATCGATATTCTCGGCCATAGTGGCGCACCGGTAGCAGAGACGTTTGCACCATTCGTCGTGAACGTTTCTCCGCCGCATGCGAGTGTTGATCGGCCCCGCGAGTCTCTCCTGCTCTTTCGAATTGACGACGTCGAAAGTGGCATCGACCAAAGCTCCATCACCGTGACTCTCTCCAGCGGTGGTGGTGCGCCGGTCAACGTTATCCAGAACGGGGTTTTTGAGTCAGGCTTTCAAGGGCCGGGCTCCAGCATCACCCCGGCCGGGACCGGAGGCTTCGATGTCGTCATTGATCCTGAGGTTCAACTAGGAAATTTCAGACGCATCGACTGGACCGTGTTCGGCCAAGATTTGGCCCTCACCCCGAATACGGTTTCTACGTCCTTTTTCTTTGTGACCGAAGACGACATCCCCCCTTTCATCAATGCTCAGGTGCCGGCTCCGGGATCCGCGGATGTATTCCCCGGTACGCCCATCAGCTTCCGCTTGAATGATGCGGACGTTGAGGTGGTCAAGGCGTCGGTCAACGTGACCGTAGAGGAAGGGGGCGGCGGGGCCCAGCCGGCGATCGTGAACGGTGTGTTTCAACCGCCATTCGATGGGGCGGCTTCCTCCATTGTAGCCGACGGCTTCGACTGCATCGTAACCATCGAAAAGACATCGTTCCTTCTGGATGAGACCGTCCTTGAAGTCCGAGTGGATTTCGAAGACGCGAACGGAAATGCGACCCAAGAGAGCTACTTTTTTAACACGATCACCCCCGAGCCACCTCCGCCCCCGGCTTTCCCGCTGGATATGTACCGGTTCATCATCTTCGAGATCCGTCGCCAAGATCTCCAGTCCCCTGGCACCGAGTTTCTGCGAAGGTTTATCGAGGGGCCCAACCAGCTCTGGCGGGACACCATCGATCGGATCCAATCCATCCCGGACCTATGGTCAGTGGAAAAGATCCCGGACCGATTCCTGCCTCACCTCAAGACAATCGTTGGTTGGACCAAAGAAGCCGAACTCAAGAAAATCACCGATTCCATTGACGATGCAACGCTCCGGCGACTCATTGCAGTGAGCGGTCGCCTTTGGCGAACCAGAGGTCCCGAGGATGCCATCATCAATGCCCTTCGTCTGATCACCGGGGGTGCCCGCATGCGTATCTGGAACTGGTTCGATTTTCGCTGGGTCCTGGACGAGACTGAACTAGGCGAGGAGCACGAGGGCCGAGATCCGTGGGTGATCAACCTTCCAGCCACGGTCGAAAATGAAGCGCTGGTCGACAGCGGCAAGAAGGCGTTTTCCGCCGATGGCGTTACCATCGATTTGAACTTCGGAAGCTTTTCTGGGGACATCAAGGAAAGCGATCGTTTTCGGCTGACCAGTGGGCCACTCAATGGTCAGAGCGCTCTCGTTCTCTCGCGGCCGACACCAAGTCAAATCGTGCTGCAAGGAACAGGTTTAGGCACGGTGTTGCCCGAGTCTGACTGGGAGGTCGTAGACGAATCCTTTGCGGCTGATGATGAGTACCGGTCCGACCTTCGTATCGCGGATGATGGAAGCATTGATCGTACCTTGATTAAGCGGATGCTCCGCCTCATGCGCGGTGTGGGTGAGCGTTGGAACATCACCTATCTGGATTTTCTGGATCTCTTTCAAGTGGAAGGCGACGACCTTCAATGGGCACCCCTATCATCCGGGAACGTACCTATCGAAAACGGCATGATGCGGCTTTCAGATACCACCGTCGCCCAGGAGACTTTTGCGATCGTCGCTGGTTCGAGCGCTTGGCGGGAGTACGTTTTCTCCTCCCGACTCCGGGGGCGAAGTGACGTCTCAGGCAGCGCCTTCTCGCTGCTGTTCTACTACACGGATGCTCTGAATCACTACCGTGTGCTCATCGATACTTTTGATCAAACACTTCGAGTGCAGAGTGTGGTTACCGGGGCGGTCACGAATCTCGCCACGGTGAACCTCGGTGCCATCGAGTTCAACCTACTTCCGGATGTGAACTACACCCTACGCATTACGGTCGTAAATGAGTCGTTGGGGCATCGTATCCAGGTAACCGTCGACGGAGCAGAGATTGCGAGCCTTGTAACTGCGAAGGACCTTACTCAGGGAACGGTCGGATACCGACACGACGCGAGTGCACAAGTCGAGATCGATGAGACCGAAGTATTTCAACTCCCAGTGGATTCGGACACGCTGGAGATAAACACCTTTCCCTAGGGAAGGCGAAGGGACACTATGGCTACCGGAGACCAATTCGTCAGCATCGCCCCCAAACGGCTTCTTGGGTTTCTTGATTTCAGGGACCGGTGGCTCAATTACTTCAAGAAGTTGCTGGAGGACATCACGGAGAACGCCTTCGCTCAAAACGGCTTCTTTAGTCCTTCAGCGACCGCCGTTACGTTTCAAGCGTTCGGGCCAGACAGAATCCAGATCAACGACGACATCCTGGGCACCGACGCGCAGGGGCACTTTATCCTGACAAACGAGTTCTTGGCCGGCCGCGCACCAACGGGGAGCGGCATTCCGGTCGAAAACACTCTGGGCGTCACATATTCGGTCGCGTTGAGCTACGCGGAAAAACCCAGCGGCGTCCAAATCAATCCCCGCACCGGCTTTCCAGAGTTTCTACGGGTTGACGAGCACATCGGGGTCCGAGACGAGCCCGACTTGGTTGTCGACAACGGAGACGGCACCATGACCTTCCGCGTGAATACGATCGCGCGTCCTTTTCCCGACGACGTCACTAACGCCACGAGCCAAAGTGGCCGAACGGTCCTCGTCTGGAAGAAGATTCCTGGAAAAACTGCTGGCACCGAACCTGCGGCCATCCTTAAGGGATCCGTCTCCGTCATCTCGGGAAACAACGAAATTACCGTCGGAACCACTGGGATCAATCCTTTCGGTCAAACGATAGGCCAAGCGAGTACCAATCCCAGCGACTACTTTGTCCTCCTAGAGGGCCCAACCGTTAGCCGACACGATTTAAGCAGTGAGCCATTCACGCTCTTCGTCGGTTCCTTCGTTGGCGCGGGTGCGGGCAACGCTCCCACCGGATTCGATATCTCAAGTCAAAACACACTGGGGTCCGCGGCCGGCGACATAGGCCAAATTACCGCGCCCCATCACGGCAAGCTGAAGATTCGCACGCGGGCTGATTCATCCGACGCCGACGAGTCGCAAATCGAGGTTCAGGATGCCGCCTCGGTTCCACGGTTTACCATCGATGAGTCTGGCGACACGAATATCGACGGGACGCTGAACGTGAACGGGGCCGCGACCCTTGCCGACCTAGTTATCGACGATCTGACGGTCAACGCAGATGCGGACATCAAGGGGCAGACGCATCTAGGAAGCAATTTCGACGGCGGTGTAGCAACCGAAGGCGAGAAGCCCCGCTTTGTGATGGGTCCCCTGAATAGTCTTTCGGGCGTCAACGTTGTTTCCCATATCATCGGTGCACTTGGTGCGGTCCTGGACCGACAGGTACGGACAGCGGTCGACAGCAACGGGAGTGCGTACTGGATCACGATCAATGCTAAGTGGGACGGTGCAGCCAGCGTTTGGCGCAAAGACCAAGACAACGAAACAGGAGTAGGCATCCGTGTAGAGAATACGCTCGGGACCTCTCCCCGCATTCAAGTATTCCTCCAGGAGGGACCCGACAATACCGGCTGGGCGCTGACCGCGTGGAGTCAGAGTCTCTTGGACTGGGGTCTCAACTCTCCGGCCGGGGTAGGCCTCCTCAACCTCCTATCCGAATTGACAACCCAATCGCAGCTTACCGCGGAAGGCGGGCTTCACGTTTCAGCCGGTCTGACCGACATCGATGGTGATTTTGAAGTGGGAGGTTCTATCACCGCCGGAACAGAACGCTTCTCTGTCGAAGCCGGCCAGAACCGAGTGAACGTGGGCGGGCCGAACAATCAGACACCAGATCTTCACTGTTTCAACAACCTGTTTATGCATGATGCCGGCGAGATCAAGGCCGCTGGCGGTATGACGGCGGAACTGGCCTTCGGAAGCGATGGTCGGTTTGTCGGATCGGACCTCATCGTAGACAACACGCTTACGGCCGGAGACACCAGCGTGGGCGTTCTTACGGCAGGAAACACAACCGTCAACGATCTCTCCGTCAGCAATGACCTGATCATGAAGACGGGCTCTGGTGAGATCAGACATCAGTCGGGAGGGGAGGTACGATTCGGCAACAACGGTCGGTTTGTCGGAACGAGTCTTAACGTTGAAAATGTTCTCACGGCAGAAGATGCAATCGTCAACGACGTCCTGGCCATAGGCGGTGCAACCGGGTTCACAATCTTCAACGGCGCCGGTACACCAGCGGGCTGGCTCAGCTACTCTGGACCGGTCACTGAGCTAGGGGATCTGTCGGGTCATGTGGCGATGTTTAACAACGCGAACGTGGGCGTTGCGGTTTCTGCCAAAAGCACTCCGATCCGCCGAACGGTTCTCGTCAGCGGTTTCCTGACCATCGGCGTGAACGCCGTTCCGGCGCATACGACGGTATTCCTGGATGACACTTTCACACCACTTGATGGGGGCGATGTCGTCCGCGCTCCCGGAGCAACGACGTTCTACGTTATTCCGAGTTCGCCAGGCGGAATGGCCCTGCCGGGGGGGTTGATCATGCAACAGGCACCGTACATCGCATCCGGCACAAACCAAATCTCGTTTGTCATTCACAACGCGACTACAAGCACGATTCCCACTACCAGCCAGAATGTTTTCTACCGATTCTTGGTGATCGAAACACAGTAATAGGAAGTACGAAATGGCCGTCGAAATACAGAACATGAAATCAGTGGACGATACCGACATTAGACTGTCCGTATCGATTGACGACAAGGCGAATGAAGTCGTCATAGCCGGAGGTGACATTAGGGTCAGAGGGCAAGACTACAGTGTTTCTGGTGGCACGAGCCCGGTAAACTTTCATGCGACCCGACCTCGTGCGGTCGTCTGCCATATCAGAAGGAAGAAGAGTGACAACTCCGCGGACATTCAGTTTATCGAGATGGTGGAGAACCCAGTCGAGCTATCTGAGCCCTATGACTTCAGCGAGTATGACTACTTGTGGCAAATTGCGTGTATTCAGGTCCCCCCAGGCCTCGAAAGCATCGACGGGACCACGACCATCGTTCGGCACAGCTTTGTAGAGGAGAAGGCCGAATGAAGATCGTGAATGTCATCGCTCAAGTCGACGACGGCAATCGGCGTGTACGGGACTGGGACAAGATCGAGGTCTTTGCGGTGCATCGCGTTGGGCGTATCCTAGATCGAGACGGCAAAATTGTGTCGAACCTCGGCCGCACCGCGGAGGAGATCTGCGACCGCTTCCTGAACGACCCCGAGGTGGCCCGCTATACCGGTGGCGAAATCGCTTACACCTTCATGATAGAGGAAGACGGGACGATCAAGCAGTGCCTCCCCATTGACGACATCGGACAACACGCGCGCCGATGGAACACGTCGGCCCTAGGCGTCGCGGTGGTCGGGGATTTCCGGTACGAAGAACCAACTCGCGCCCAGTGGACCGCGCTGGTGGATCTGTTAACCGCTCTTTCTGCTGCATGGGCTCTGGATCCGCGACACGCTGTTCGCGGGCATGATGAGCTTCCCGGAGGCTCCAGGAGCGCAGGCAAGAGGTGTCCGGGGAGGCACATCGATGTCGATTCTCTTCGGTCCGAAGTTACGGCGCTGATGCGAGATGCGGGGCGCCAGAGACTGTCCGGAACCGGGCTCGCGTGGGCGAGCCCCGACGAAATATTCTCACTGCCAATTGTGGAAACCTAAAGGAGGAAAAGATGAGAGATCTAGTGATAAATGTATTGATAGCGCTTTCGCCTGTACTGATTGCGGGACTGGGCTGGGTTGGGAAGAAGGTGGCGGACCTGATTCAGGCGCACGTAAAAAACGCGTACCTGAGAGGCACACTCATTCGACTCGACTACGCGGCGGTGAACGCGGTCAAGGAAGTCGAACAGACGACCGCGAAAGCCGCTCGGGAGGCCGCGGCGGACGGAAAGATCTCGGAACAGGACGTAGATCGCATCAAAGCCGCTGCGCTATCGTCGGCCAAGGCCTACCTAGGCAAAAAGGGGTTAGGTGAAGTGCTAGGGGTTTTGGGGCTCGGGGAAGCGGAGGCCCACCAGGTCATCGGAGGCCGCATTGAGTCGGCTGTCCATGATCTCAAGGTCGAGCGTGCCGAGGCTGCCGCCCGCCCTTAGCTGCGCCAGCGGCTCCGCGTTCCGCCGGGAACGTGACCGAGGCGTTAAACCTCGTCCTAGATCCGCGTACCGTAACGCGTCGCTTAGATGAGGCTGAGTCGCTGGCGATTGGTTCTGGAATGCTTGAACTCAAAGCGTACGCCAAACCTACGAGCGTTGGAGGCGCCGTCGACTACGTGCATCGGCTCACGGACAACCTGTCGGCCTTTGGAACGGGCTATGGCGGCCTGGCACAAGATTCGTACGGTGACCTCCGGCCGGAGTGGGGAGCTATGGCTGGAATGAGACTCAGATGGTGAATTGTGCCTGGTGACATGATTGAGCTGATTAAATCTTTTGCCGACACCGGGATCGTCGGCACCGTGGCGACGCTCGCGATTTGGTGGGCCTATAGGGAACGGCTCGAAAATCGGAAACAGTACGAACGCATGGTCGCCATGACCCAGCAAACGACGGAACGTTACCATACGGCAATGAAGGAACTCAGCCGAACGGTCAACGCGCTGTCCAACATCACGAGAGATCTGGAATAGACATGGCAGACCCAGACGACACCCAGAACATAGAAATCACGGACGACCTCAAGCTGGCCAACCGCCGTTCCCTACTCGAACGAATGGATGAACTTGAGGAAACCCATAGGGAGCAAGGCGATCTTCTCCACAATGTCCTACGGGAGATGCGTCAGCTTCAAGAGCAGCTCCGCATGATCAAGGAGAAAAAAAACATGACGCCCGGGGGGCCCTCCTTCCCGTGACCCATCCTGGTGCGGACTTACCAGGCTGCCCCGTTGAGTCAGCCTTTGCGGATCTTTCGGCGGGCGCCTTCGCCCTCTGGATCCGCCTCATGACGCTTCCTCGCAGGGAGCTTGAACGGGGCCAGCTCCACCTGGGACGTCTGCTAGGCTGGTCCAGACGCGCCACGGAGACGCGGCTCCGGGAGCTCAAGAACAAGGGCTACATACGACTGCCCCACGATGAACAACAGTACCGCCGTCAGGTGGTCGTTGTTCACCGCGCTCTAATTTCGGGACCGAGTCAATTTGTCCACCAATGAACCACGTTGTCGCACGATGAGTGAGGTTGTCCATGATCGCAAAAGTTTTAGATTTCGAAGACAGTGAGGTGCTTACTGAGTGCCGCTCGACCTTAACAAGGGCGGGTCATGATGTCCGGGATTGGAACCATAGGCATCTGATGTCCGTTTTCTACACCGCCAAAGCACTGGAGTCTGGCGAACGCGTCTTTGTTTCGAACGCGATGCTTCCGTTCGTGGAGTCGTTGCGAAAAAGAAAACAAAGAGAATGACGTTCGATGGGTTGCGGTGATCGCGCGTCACCTTTACGGTGTGCCTATGCCGCAGCCGCCCAATTGCGTGGGCACGTACGAGCCGGAGCACACCACGTGCAACGGAGATCAAGACGGGGTCACTGAACAAGAACGCATGCCTTGCGCATGGCGTAACCGATGCGTTGGGCTTCAACAGTTCTGTGCAGAAACCCACCAGCCGGCGGAGCTTGTGGTTGCCACGCTCGACTACGAGCAGTTCGTAACCCTTTGCGAAAACCGCATCGAACTGGACGAGATCGTCGATGGCGTCCCCCAAAAACACCTAGCAGAACAGACGGGTGATAGTGGTTCCGGAGTCGACCTGGCAGAGCTCCCACGGAAGTCGACCCGATCGTCACGTTCCAAGGCGAAGGTACGAAGTCCGAGGAAAAAACAACCACTTGCGGAGGATATTCTGCTCTTGGGAGCCCATTTCGAGCAATGCCTTAGGGATGAGTTTCCTAACGGCCGGTTCGCTCGAAACGGAAAAGTCGTGGCCAGGCCCGGCACCTTCTACGCAGTCGATCGGACAAGGGCGTCGCACTATGTTTCGTGGTACTGCACGCGCGCCAAAGGACCAGACCAAGCCATTGCCTGCGTGCGGTTCAAACCTCGACTGAAGCAAGTCGATTTGGCACTGCCGGTCGAAGCGGATGCGCTCAAGACACTACTCAAGCCCAGGACACTCAGAGAGCTCAGCCCAAGAACTTCGGTCGTCGGACAGTTTCAAACCGTGTGCAAGCACCTCGATCGCGAAGGTATCGGTCTCGCTGTCTCCGCGATTAGGCGTATGGCTGACAGGGAGCTTATCGCGGTCTCATGATTCGCACCGTCGTCATCGGACGTGGAATAGAGGGGCTCCTCGCCAGTTGGGTGTTCAAGCAGCATCCGCATCTTGACGTATGGGTGATCGGATCGAACACCGACGATGACGTCATCGACAGCGGGCGTACTGCGTCCTTCGAACATACTGCGGGCTTGAGAGAGGTCTTGAGCGAGCTGCGCGTCAACTACAGCTCCTTCGTTCCTCGGCAAGGTATTCTCCTAAACGGTTCAATCAAGAAATACCCATGCCACCTGCGCTCACTGAACGCCGTCCAAACGCAGAAGGTTTGGTGTGATTGGCGACTGAAGTCCGGGATGCACCCGAAGAAGCCCAACGGAGAGTTGAAACGAGTTCGCCCCAAAAGACGCCTGCGCTGCGATCCGGCCCAGGTCGCGCGCCATGCCCTCCGGGGGCTTGAACGACGGGTCGTAGACACAGGTGCTTGGAGCGTAGGGCCAGGAGCCGTGACGTTTGGTCAAAAGCGACTGCCCTACGACTTCGTCGTACTGACTGAACCCATATGGCGGTTTCGATCGAAGGTCTGGTTTCAGATGCCGTCAGTTCCTGTGCCCGAACGAACGAGCGTAGAAATCATTCCCAGGAACTCCCAACAATACCGTCGATTCGACCACGTGCTGACGCCCTACACACCACATGACGCCATCTACCAGCTTCGCGCAAATGGCCCCGGCTACCTGGCGGAGATGAACGGGGAAGTCACCGCGTCTGCACTGCTGGGGGACCTCAACTTTCTATTTCCTGAGGGCTACGATCTCGTTCGCCTTCAGACGGATCACGACGGGTCCATCTCGACGCGGTTGCCACGAGTGAAGTGGCCAGAAAACGTGGCTCCGCTGGGCAGCTACGCAGAGTGGAAAGAAAACATCGGCCTCGAGGCCGTCGTGAACGGCGCGTACGACCTGATGCGCCGCTGGATCAAAGGAGCATAGGTTACATGGCAGGACTGCATCACATAACGCAGAAAATCCATCCACACTGCCCGCATTGTCGGTCGTCGTTGGATCTCTCAGAGGTCATGGTGGAGGTGTTCGATCGGATCCTGACCACACTTGATGAAGGGGACCGAGTGTACATCCTTGGCTTTGGCACGTTCGTCGCGCGCTTTACTGAAGGAAGACGGATTCGCACCTTTGGGGGCATCGAAAAGCAGATCAAAGGGCGGCGGAGAATCAAGTTTAAGGCCGCTCAGAAGGTTAAGGACTTTCTGAACAGGTCGCCCCATTCGGAGGATCCAAGGGATGAACGAGAAGAACGAAGCGACTCTGAAAGTGAGAACTCCGTTGAAGAGAGCCGACACACTGGTGATGAAGACAATGCCGGAGGAACCGACCACGGACCCGGAGTTCTCGGTGGACATCGAAGAGGACGAGCGGCCGCGAGGCGTCGTTGAGATCGTCGTCGAGGGATATCCGTACACACTCGATTTCCGTCAGCTGGCAGCGTCGGGCTATACCACTGAAAGATGGTACTTCTGGATCGATCTCCTTTCTCGAGCGGAGCGAGAGTTTATGAACCTCGAGACCGCATATCGCCAGTTTCGAGCGAACGCGATCTGTGACTTGCTGGTCAAGGACACGAAGGTCTCCGAGTGGAAGGCCAGAGCATTTCTTGAGAGCACCGAAACGTTCCGACAGAACAAGGCGTCTCTGGCCGAGTCGAAGCGAACGCTCAGCCTGCTTCAAGGCGTCGTGGAAGCTCTAAGGCTCTTGGTCTCAGTCCACTGCTCCGCTGCGCCAGGCGAACCGCCGGGCTGTGAGCTCCGACTCTAACGTGAACACACCCTCCGACACCTAGTCCGACCGTAAGACCATCACCTTAGGGGCAGATTTATGACATGTCTCTCCCCCTTCTCGATAGCGCGTCGCCTACGGCCCGGCGTTCGAACGCCAAAACAGTTTCAAATGAGAATCGGAGGTCGCGTGGTAGAAGCTTGCGCTATTACGCGACGCAGTCGAGCCTACGCTCGCAGGAGCCGCAGGGCGTTGAACACGACAAGAAGCGACGCGCCCATATCTGCGGCGATCGCACCCCAAAGCGATGCCACACCAGCGAATGTCAGAACGACAAACAGGGCTTTCACACCGAGGGCAAAAACCGTGTTTTGGCGAATGACGCGGAGTGTGCGAGCGGAATGACGTACGAGCCAACCGAGCTTGGAGATGTCGTCGCCCATGAGGGCCACATCGGCCGTTTCTATGGCGACATCTGTGCCCGCTGCGCCCATGGCCACGCCGATCGTGGCACGTGCCAGTGCCGGCGCGTCATTTACTCCATCCCCTATCATGGCCACAGGCCCAACCTCACGTTCGAGCATTTCAACCGCCGCCACCTTGTCTGCTGGCAGGAGCTCCGCACGCATGTCATCGATCCCGACCTGTGAGGCCACGGCCGACGCTGTCGCCTGGTTGTCCCCAGTGAGCATAACAACCTGTTCGACGCCGGCGTTGTGAAGTTCCGAGACGGTTTGCTTGGCCTCGGGGCGAATGGCGTCGGCCAGTGTCACAAAACCGCACACATGGCTATCTGTTCCGACGACGACCACGGAACGCCCGGCGCTCGATCGCTGCTCGATCGCTGCATGCAGTTCGTCGGTCTCTTGTTGACGCTCCTCGAGCCATCGGTGCGAGCCCAGCCAGTATCGCCGATCGTCAACTCGTCCGGAGGTGCCTTTGCCCGGCACGATTTCAACGTCTTCCGGACGCGGAATGTGGATACCCTTACTGTTGGCGTGGCCGAGAATGGCCCGGGCGATCGGGTGTTCACTCCGTGACTCAATCGCGGCGGCGACGGTGAGTAGCCCTTGTGACGTGTGTTCATTCAAAGCTTCTACGTCTACGACCTCTGGCCTGCCCTGCGTCAGTGTACCGGTCTTGTCGAGCGCGACCACTCTGATGGATGCAGGAAGTTCGAGGAAGCGCCCTCCTTTAACGAGCACCCCATGCCGCGCCGATGCAGCTAAGCCAGCGACAACTGCGACTGGAGTGGCGATGACCAACGCGCAGGGGCAGCCAATAACGAGAAGAACCAACCCTCGATAGAGCCATTCCGCCCAGCTCGCACCGAGAAGCAATGGCGGCAGGAGCATAACCGCGCCAGCGACTGCGAATACGACAGGCGTGTATACACGGGCGAATCGCTCTACCCAGCGCTCCGCATCAGCACGGTCTTTGCGGGCCTCGCCGACCATGCGAATGATCTGGGCGAGGGTGGTATCGGACGCGGCTTTCGTACTCCGCACATCGATTGCACCATTTCCGTTGATAGTCCCCGCAAACACATCATCACCAACTGACTTCGGCACGTGCACGCTTTCTCCCGTGATCGGTGCTTGATCGACGTCCGATGTGCCCTCGACCACGACGCCATCCAGCGCGATACGCTCTCCCGGCCGTACAATGAAGATCGTCCCGACCGGAACGTCGGCGGGCTCGACCTCCGTGGTTCCGTCGTCTCGCTTGACTCGCACCCGGGGTGGTGCAAGCGAAAGCAGTTTCTCCACGGCACGTCGTGCACGTCCCACACTCCAGGATTCGAGCGTCAGTGAGAGCGCGAAGAGAAAGGAAACCGTACCCGCCTCGAACCACTCTCCGAGACCGATCGCACCAGCAACAGCCAGAGTCATCAGCAAGTTCATGTCTGGCCTCATGTTCTTGACCGCGTACCAGGCCTTCGGAAGTACCAGAGCCAATCCGGTTGTGACCGCGACCACATAGAACGTAACAGCTAGGATTGGAACTTCATGAATACCGTCGTGATTTGCTAACCCCTCAGACCCGACAGCCGCTTCCAAATCGGCGAGCACGGCATGAGCGACGAATCCCGCTAGAACGCTGAGGCCGCTGACCGTGGTCAGCACGCTGCGCCCGTGACGCTCCCACCACGAACGCTCGTCTGTCGTGCCGGTATGTTCGATCGGTTCGGCCCTCATACCGGCACGTGCGACCCGCTCCGCGACAGCTTGTCGAGAAACAGACGCCGGGACCTCCATGACCCCATCCATAAGGTCGAAGCGGAGATCCTCCACGTAGACAATGTCTTTTAGAGCCCGTTTCAGCGCAGCGACTTCATCGGCACAATCCATCCCGCGGATGCGGTATCGCGCCAGTTCTTTTGCCGATTGATGAGACGTCACACCAGCGTTAACGGTATCCGTTGCTTTGCTGCCTCGATTTGCGTGCCTTTCAATCATTCCGTAGTATCCTTGAGTACGAACCTGTTGCCTTCGCCTTGAGACCTCCGCTACAAGGCGATGCCTCGGCTCGCTGTAGCCTGAGAAAGATGCCCGCCCAACCGACTGTAGACGGAGGGCAACACCAACAGGGTAAGCATCGTGGCCGTAATGAGCCCACCGATGACAACCGTCGCTAAGGGCCGTTGGACTTCAGCGCCAGCGCTGGTGGAGATGGCCATCGGGAGGAAGCCGATGCCATCGGTGAGCGCCGTCATCAATACGGCGCGGAGTCTAAGCTGGGCGCCACGCGTGCTCGCATCGCGGAGAGAAAGGCCTTCTCGCTGCAAGTCCCGGATGTACGAGACCAAGACGACACCGTTTAGGACCGCAATCCCGAACAGCGCGATGAAGCCGACGGCTGCGCTGATAGAAAGCGGCATACCCCTGAGTGCCAGGGCGAATACGCCACCGACAGCGGCAAAGGGGACATTAAGGTATATGAGAATGGCTGGGCGTGCTGAGCCGTAGGTCATGTAAAGCAAGAGAAAGATGAGGATGAGCGCGGCCGGAACGGCGATGGCGAGTCGCCCCGAAGCTTCCTCAAGGTTTTTGAACTGGCCTCCCCACTCGATAAAATAGCCCGGTGGCAGTTCGACTTTGGAACCAATTTTCTCTTTGGCCTCGGAAACGAACCCGGCCAGGTCACGCCCACGAACATTGGTCATAATCGCAACGCGTCTTTGGACATTTTCACGGCTGATCTGGGCAGGACCGTCCTCGAAGCGAAGATCCGCAAGCTCACCGACCGGCACCGTCGTCCCCGTAGGCGTACGAATCGGCACGCGTTTGATGGCATCGATATCCTGCCGCGTCTTTGGGGCTAGGCGAACCTGGAGCACGAATCGGCGCTGGCCCTCGAAAACTTCTCCCACGGTACGTCCGGCCACCGATGAAACCGCATCCATGACATCTGCGACATCTACGCCATAGCGGGCGATGGCCCGACGGTCGACCCGCACTCTCAGAAATGGCAGTCCTGAGATCTGTTCAGACTCCACATCCCCAGCCCCGGGCACCGAGCGTACGATGGCTTCGATCTCTTCGCCAATATGCGCGAGCGTATCGAGGTCGTCGCCATAGATCTTAATTGCGATGTCGGCACGGACTCCGCTGATCAGTTCGTTCGTGCGAAGCTCGATGGGCTGGGAAAAAAGATAGTTCTGACCCGGCACCTCTTTGAGTAGCAAGGCCCGCATGGCCTCGACCAGTTCCTCCTTTGAATGCACCTTCGTCCATTGATCGATAGGTTTCAGCATGATGAAGATGTCGGACAGCTCCACCCCCATCGGGTCGGTAGCGATCTCAGCGCGACCAGTTCGTGAGATCACGGTATCTACTTCGTTCGGAAAGCCTTCCTTGAGGCTTTTTTCAATCAATGTTGTGTAACGCACGGACTCCTCGAGTGGAACCGCGGGCAAGCGAACTGCTTGCATTGCGATGGCCCCTTCATCCAACCGAGGGATAAACTCCGCCCCTAAAAAAGGCACGGTGGCTACGGCCGAGGCGAGAAGGGCCAAAGCCACGCCGGCGGAAAGCCAAGGTCGACGAACGGTGTAGGCAAGCGCCGGCTCATAAGCACGCTTGCTCTTACGAAGAAGCCAAGTCTCACGCTCGGTTACGCCTTTGTGAAAGATCGCAGATGCAATGGCGGGCATAAGGGTCAACGCAAGCACTAGGGAGGCAAGCAGGGCAAAGATGACCGTTAGGGCCATGGGCCGAAACAGCTTCCCCTCGATACCCTGTAGACTGAGAATGGGTACGTAGACGAGGACAATGATGAGAACCGCAAACGCCACGGGCCGCGCCACCTCCCTCGCTGCCCCGGCCACGGTGAGCTGAACGCTGTCTTCACGCGCTTTCTTCTTACCGAGCGCTTGGACGATGTGTTCGACCATCACCACCGATCCGTCTACGATGAGACCGAAATCGAGAGCCCCGAGGCTCATGAGGTTACCGGAGACGCCAAATCCGTTCATGGCGATGAACGCCGCCAACATGGAAAGTGGGATTGCGCTCGCCACCAAAAGACCGCCCCGAAGGTTTCCGAGCAGGAGTAGGAGAACCACAATAACCAAAACGCCGCCTTCAATCAGATTTGTGGCGACCGTACGAATGGTTCGATTCACGAGCTCAGTCCGATCGTAGAAGGTTTCGATCTGAACCCCCGGAGGAAGCGACGGAGTAATGGCTTCGATGCGCTCATGCACGGCCCGGGATACCGAGCGGGAATTTTCGTCCATCAACATCATCACAATGCCCGTGACTGCTTCGCCGCGGCCATCGCGTGTGACAGCACCTTGACGAATCATCGGGGCCAGCCTCACGTCAGCGATGTCGCCGACGCGAATCGGAACGCCGTCATCCTTCGTGGTGACGACGACCTCACGTAAGTCTTCGAGAGTCTCGACGAGCCCCTCTCCCCGAATCAGGCGCTGTTCTCCATTGTGGATGATGTAACCGCCGCCTGCGTTTTGGTTATTGCGCTCCAGCGCAAGAAACACGTCCGAAAGTCCAAGCTCAAAGGCGGCCAGGCGATCGGGATGAACAGAGACCTCATAGGTCTTCAGTTCCCCTCCGAAGCTATTGATCTCGACAACCCCAGGAACGGATCGAACTTGGTAAGCGATATACCAGTCCAGAATCTCTCGGAGTTCCATCGACGAGTAACAATCGGGCGTGTCGGGTTGCCCGGTTTTACAGGCCGGTGTACCGCGCACCTCGAACTGATAGATCTCGCCAAGCCCCGTTGAGATCGGTCCCATCTCCGGGCTGCCGTAGGCGTCGGGGATGGCTTCGCGCGCTTCGGCGAGACGCTCTCCCACCAGCTGCCGGGCAAAGTAAATGTCGGTGCCTTCCTCAAACACGACGGTAACTGCCGAAAGCCCAAAGCGGGAAACGCTCCGAACCTGTTCGAGACGGGGTAGTCCGCTCATCACAGTCTCCACGGGGAACGTGATGAACTGTTCGACCTCAGCAGGTCCAAGGGCGGGCGCGTTGGTTAGCACTTGAACTTGGACGTTGGTGACGTCAGGAACGGCATCGATGGGAAGTTCTTGCGCTGCCCGAACGCCAACGGCGCCGACGAGAAGGACGACGAAAATAACCAAGAAACGATTCTTGATAGAGAATTCAACGATTCGATCGATCACGGCCGTCTCCTAATGTGCGTGGCCTTCCCCAAGTTCGCCGCGACTGAGCTCCGACTTCAATACAAAGCCACCCTCTGAGACGTATCGTTCCCCAACATCAAGGCCACTCTGAACTCGAACGAGACCACGGCTCTTTGACCCAACCGTCACGTTGACTGCCTTAAACTCACCCTCTTCGTCTCCGGGAACGAAGACAATCGTGCTCTCACCGAGACGTTGAACCGCAGCCGAGGAGACTACGGGGACCGTCTCCTCCTTCGCCCCTACGGGGCTGATGGAAAGCGTGCCGAAGAGTCCTGGCCTCAGGATGCCATCGGGATTGTCCAGGCTGAGCCGAACCGGCAGTGTACGCGTGCGTTCATCGAGAGCGGGGGCGACATAATCAAGCTTCCCGGAAAAGGTCCGTCCCGGAAGCGCCTGCAGTGTGAGCATAGCCCGTGCGCCCTCGCTGACCCGTCCCGCGTTTTGCTGATAAACGCGACCCACCGCCCATACGCGGGAAATATCGGTCACCTCGAAGAGCACATCACTGGGTGCAACGACCTCGCCCACTGTCGCGTGGCGTGACTTGACGCGACCCTTGATGGGGCTTTTGATCATGATTTCGCTTCCGCGACCGCCGCGACCGTAGACTTCAAGTGCACGGTCGGCGGCCGATTGTTCCGCCTGCGCACGACGAAGCGCCGCCTGCGCTTCCAAGAATTTTCGCTGTGCGCCGATGCCTTCACTCTTTAGCTTTTCTTGTCGATCGAAATTTGACTGGGCGACCTCTAAATTGGCTCGCGCCCGCGCGGCCTGGGCTCTTGCCTCGCCGAGGGCGATGCTGCGGACCAGCGCCAGCGTTTGACCTGCGTTTACGTGGTCACCCACGGAGGCGGTGACCCGGACAAGCTGGCCTGAAACAACGGAGGAGACGTGGGCTTCCCGATCCGGCTCGGGTTGGATTTCTGCTGGAACTTCAATCCCGCCCGCGGACGGGGCGGCACTCACCGTGGCGATCCGAATCCCCATGCGAGTCACCGCCTCCGGGCTAATATGGACAGCTCGCTCGCGCGCGTGATCGTCATGATCGCCGTGGTTGTCGTGATTGTCATGATCGTCATGATCGTCATGTGCTTCGGATGGCCGCTCTCGGGCCATATGCTGGTGGTCGTCGTGATCCTCACATCCCGCGATGAGGAGCAGTGTATTGAAGGCGATCATAAAGATGTGACGATGGCTCATCGTTCCTCCTGGTGGGGTGCGACTCCTGGCAGGGAAGTCCCGTGATGTTCATCCGGCCAAAGATCGGCACCGATTGAGGCCTCGAGATCGGCGACGGCCTGGAAGTAGTCCGAATAGGCGACCAATGCGTCTGTTTGGATCCGCAAGAACCGCTCGCGTGCGACTGAGACTTGTAGAATGTCTATTTCCCCCAGCTCGAAGGCACGCTGGATCAGGCGCAAGTTTTCCTCGAACCTTGGCAAGATTTCGCTACCATAAGTACGCACACGCGCTGCCGCGGCCGTAACCGCCGTCCAGTTCTGTTCGATGCGGCTCTTGAGCTGGGTGATGAACGCTTGGGTTTTGGCCTCGGCCACCCGAGCCTTAGCGTGGGCCGTGGCCCGAGCACCTTGGTTTCGCTGGACGAGCGGGATGGGCAACGAAAGGATGCCAAGTACCACGGTTTCTTCGTTTCCGCGGGGTGCGCCCTCTCGTGTAGCCTCGACGCCCAATGTGGGCTCCGGCCACGCGTCGCGATCCGCAGAACGTGCATGGGCCTCAGCCTCCCTGCGAACAGCATCCAAGGTTTTCAGTCGGGGCTGATGACGTCGGGCAATGTCCGCAAGTACCTTGCGCGTGGGCGGATCGCGTGGCTCGTCGAGCTTGCCCGCCGGTTCGAGGGGATGCGCCTCTGGCCACCCCGCGAGCGCTCCGAGCTCAAGGCGTACACGCAAGTAGTTCTGCGCTTCGGCAATTTTGGCGACGCGTGATTGACTGAGTTCACCCTCTGCGAGCCGGACCGCGAGCTTTGAAACGTCTCCAGCCTGGAGCCGGCGCCGGGAGATATCCAAAAGACGCTCCTGAAAGGCCAGCAGACGTTCCGCCGCCTCCAGACGTTCGCGGGCGACGAGCGCTCGATGAAACGCCGCGTGAACATCACGATGAACCTCCCAGCGTGTCTCATTGAGCTCGGCCCTAAAGCGCCTTTGGGTCTCCTCGGCTGCATCGAGTCGAAGTCCACGTTCGCCGGCGATCTCAAAACGCTGGGATAGCGAAGCCGTCAGGTCGGTATATGTCTGTCCACCCGTGCGTCGAGGCCCCACCCCAAGAGACACTTCTGGATTGTCGGGGAACCAGGGGGATGCACCCTCGACAGCAGCGTCCCCGAAACCCAGGCGCTCGCGGGCCACGCGAAGCCTGGGTGCATACCGATCAGCGTGGGCGAGAATTCCGTCGAGCGACACCGCTCCACCAGCCGTGGTGTCGGGCAATGGAGCATCGGGGACATGAGTGGGCTCGAACTCGTCACTTGAGGGCCATTTGTCCTTTTCCGGCGGCGTTTGAGCGAGAGCCGATTTGATGCCCATCGTGCCGAGGACGAGCACGCTGACTGCGGCAAACCTGCGCCAGTTACTATCCTGGCTAGTAGTTGACCGCGAGCGAGGGCCAAGAAGTTCGATGGGTTCCATGATCTCAAATGATTCCTATGAGAACGGCCACCCCCTCGACGCCTCGGTGAAGCGCATCGAGAAGGCCCGTACCCGTGAAGTGAGGAAGAACTGCCAGCAAGACAAGCGCCGTCATCAAGACACCCGTGGGGCCACGACGAATGGCTTCTTTGGGGCGGTGTGCCGCATAGTCGAGAAGGAGGTGGACGCGAACCCGGATGCCTTCCAAGCCGTGGCCTCCGAGAGCGGCAGTAAACTTAGGCGTGGGACGCTGCCCGGCCACCGCCACGATGCTGCGGGCGAGCGATATCGGGTCTGCTCCGAACTGCACAGCCCGACGATCGCAGAGCGCCTCGCGGGCGAAACAATAGCGAGCAAACTCGGCCTCGAGCAGACGCCCGAGTGGATTGATCGTCAAGGCAACCTGGGCAACAAACAGGCGAAAGGGGTCGCCGGCGTGCGCGTGCTCAAGCTCATGCAGTAGCACGGCTTCCAACTCATCATCGCTGAGCCGGTCCACCGTATCAGCTTCAATCTCAATGCGCGGACGAAACAGACCTCGGGTGCAAACAGGTGCGCGGCCCTGCTCAACGACTCGAATGCGGTCAGCGAAACGCAGCAGATCGGCCCGCCTAGCACATACCTGGTTCAGACGTTTGTTGATGGGGGACGACACTGAAACCCGCCGATTTCGGTGCGGGTTGTAGGCGCTTCTGAGTCTGCGCAAGATACCGACACCCAGGATGGCAAAGAGCAATAAACCGAAGAGAACGACGTCCTGGCAGAACTCTCCGCCTAGGTGATCGATGACGCAGGCCGCAAGCGGCGCCCCCTGCTCGGACTGATGGACGGCGGCGGAGACTAGCCAAATCACAGGGACGAGCGTGGGCGCGACGGAAAGTGCATACCGCCAGGGCTTTCCCTGTTGTTCTATACTGTTCTTGCTAACCGGAACGGTGGCGAAGATTACGTAGGCCACTAAAGTGAGCAGCGGAACCGCCGCCAGGAAAACCACCATGGTCCCAAAAACGGGAAAAAAGAGCTCCCTCACTGGCCAAGTTCCTTTTTGCGCCTTCGGATCAATGCCTCCAGCTGCTTAAGCTCGTCGCCATCCGACTCCGCGACCTGATCCACCAACAGGGACAGGGCTTGCTCATGGCCTAGCCCCGACAGTGAACCGAGCAGCTCACGAGCCATGGCCTCGGAAAATTCTTCTCGACTCATGAGGGGCCGGTACACATATCGCCGACCATCGCGAGCACGGTCCAGAAGCCCCTTCTCGTGCAGTCGCCCGACCGTGGTCATTACCGTCGTGTAAGCAATGTCGCGATCCCGCTCGAGCTCACGTTGGACATCGGCTACTGCGAACTCAGCCCAGCCCTTTGCCCAGACAACCTCCATGATGTCCGCCTCTAGGTCGAACAACGCGGCTCGAAGCCCCTCCTGCTCGGGGCGGAAACGAATACCTTTCATGAGCCCACCTCAAGAATCAGCATGCCTACTATGCATGATAGTAGTTCCTGGTCAAATAGTGAAGCCCTGACGTCCTCACGGAGGGAAAACGGCAGTCCGATATCGAACACGCTCCAAGTCATCTCGCAGCCCGTCGCCCCGGGTGAAGGTTGGCCCGGCTGTTTCGCCGTCAGCCCCAGCCAACGGCCATCTGCAACTCCTGCAACACCCTAGATTATGCGAGAGCGATCTAAACGATACTCCTGACCGCGCGTGACCCCAGTCGAGCACGTCCCGCGAAACGAACACGTGGACCGAGTTGGCGCGGTACGCCGTGGCGTAGGCAACAGTCTAGATCCCGCCGGCGTCGCGCAGATAGCTCCAGCCCGACGAGGCGGCTTCGGCTTATGCTCCCGGCTTTGCCGTTCGTGAATGCCGCCCATACGGGAGAACTTTGCGTGCGGAAGGAACCTACCCACGCGGTACATGACGTTACGGGGCGTTACCCGGCGTTACAACGAGGGACGCGTCGTCGCCCGTGAACGCGACCGGCGGCAAAAGTGGCGGCGCTCACGTGTTACAGGCCGTTACCCGGCGTTACGGGGCGTTACCCGGCGTTACAACGAGGGACGCGTCGTCGCCCGTGAACGCGACCGGCGGCAAAAGTGGCGGCGCCCACGTGTTACAGGCCGTTACCCGGCGTTACAACGTGTTACCCGGCGTTACGGGGCGTTACAGGCCGTTACCCGGCGTTACACGCATGGTAGCGTCCTCAGACGATCACGCCCTCCGTCCCCTGAATTTTCTACGAAATTCTGTCGCACGTTGACCTCAGTTGGCATCTAATGACCGGCTTGTGTTACAAGAAAAAGTAGAGGTGTTTCGAAGACAACCTACTGACGTTCAACGAGAATTCGATCTGGAGGAGTACGCGATTTCGTCTCAATCACTTTACCTTGACACGGTAGAGGTCGGTGGTTCGAAGCCACCTGCGCCTATTCAATTATTCTAACGAGTTAAGGCACATGCGCCGCGCGGGACGAAGGCCGCGATCACTCGTTTTTCAAAAGTCCCCCCTGAGTCCACGGCCTCTGAACTTCGTTCGAAATCGACCGCGTTCCAAATGAAAACCTGGTATCACCTGGGAGAACAAATGGGAAACACCCCGCAACCGAAAACGTCGAAAATGATCCGCAACAGCACGGCAGATTTTTTGATTTTCACGGCCCAGTCGGGAGAGGAATCGATTGAGGTTCGGTATGAGGACGAAACCATCTGGCTCTCCCAGAAGATGATGGCGAAACTATTTGACGTGGATGTGCGAACCGTTTCGGAGCACCTAGGCAATATTTACGAGCAGGGAGAACTGCGGCGGGACGCAACTATCCGGAAATTCCGGACGGTTCAAACTGAAGGAAAACGGGAGGTTACGCGGAACGTCGAGTTTTACAACCTGGACGCGATTATCTCCGTTGGATACCGCGTGAACTCCAAGCGAGCCACTCAGTTTCGCCAGTGGGCGACCCAAGTACTGAGAGAATTTGCCATCAAGGGCTATGTACTGGATCGCAAGCGGCTGGAGAACGGAACCTTCCTCGGGGAGGACTACTTTGAACGGCTCCTCGAAGAAATTCGAGAGATTCGGCTCAGCGAGCGCCGATTCTACCAGAAGATTACCGATATTTATGCCACAAGCGTGGACTACAACAAAGACGCCGCCACCACGCGGGAATTCTTTGCGACCGTGCAAAACAAGCTGCACTATGCGATTCACGGGCATACGGCGGCAGAGCTCATCATGGGTAGAGCCGACAAATCCAAGTCGAAGATGGGGCTCACCAATTGGGAGAATGCCCCGGGAGGCAAGATCCTCAAGTCTGATGTGACCACAGCCAAAAACTACCTATCCAAAGATGAACTCGAATCCCTTGGCCGTATTGTGAATGCCTACCTGGAGTTAGCCGAAGACCGGGCCCGCAGGCGAACTCCTATGACCATGGAAGATTGGGCCAAACGCTTGGACGCGTTCCTCGCATTTGATGAACGGGACATCCTGCAGGACAGCGGCAAAGTCACTGCAAAGCTGGCTAAGGATTTCGCCGAGAGCGAATTTGAGAAGTACCGCATCATTCAGGATCGTCGGTTCGAAAGCGATTTCGACAAAGAGCTGCAGCGGTTGGAGTCGGAAGCGACTCGGCGGGAAAGCAAGGCAAAAAAGGAAGAACAGTAAACGAAGCGGCATGCATGTGGTAAAATCACAACCTATGCCGAAGCGTCGCCCCTCTGTGCCAACGAACGTGAGACAGTAACCTGTTCCGAAATTAGAGAGTCAGTTGTCGTTGTCGTAGACGACCTACTCGTCCGCACCCGTGTGATCCATAGCACATCGTGAACCTCCAGGAGGTGGTGGGGGTGCGGGGGAGGAGGAGACTACAAACCTGTGACCAGGTTGTTGGTGACCTGTGGAGAGCGGAGATGAGATTGTGAAATGCAGATGGCAATCAAGAAGAATGGTAAAGCCGATCCGGAAGTTTTAGAGCGGCCGAAACGTCGGACCTTCACGGCCGAGTACAAGATGAAGATTCTCAGGGAGATCGATGGGTGCAAGGAAGCCGGTGAGATCGGCGCTCTCCTTCGGAGGGAGGGGCTCTACTCATCGACGATCACCCATTGGCGTAAACAGCGGGACAACGGTGCTTTCGTCGGGCTTGGACCCAAGAAGCGGGGCCGTAAGCCAGGGCGACGAAAGGACCCGATGGTGGTCGAAAATGATCGGCTCCGTCGGGAAAATGCTCGGCTTCAGCAGAAGCTTGGACAGGCTGAGGCGATCATCGAGATCCAAAAAAAAGTCTCGCAGGTTCTGGGGATTCCGCTGAAGACGATCGACGAAGAAGGGAGCGAATCATGAACGCAGCCACCGAGTTTACCAAGGGCAACTCAATCGCCAAAGCCCCGCTGTGCGCAGCACTCGCGATTCCCCGGGCAACCCTCTACCGTCGCCTCGATCCAAAGGTGACAGTTGAGCGACCTCGGCCCACTCCTGCGCGAGCCCTTCGTCCTGAAGAGCGACAGTCTGTGCTCGCTGTTCTTCATAGCGATCGGTTTGTCGATAAGGCGCCAACAGAGGTATATGCCACGCTTTTAGATGAAAGAAAGTACCTGTGCTCGGTCCGAACGATGTATCGGATTCTCGCCGCGAACGAGGAGGTGCGCGAACGCCGCGATCAGCTTCGTCATCCGGCGTATGCCAAGCCGGAGCTGCTTGCCACGTCGCCCAACGAACTATGGTCGTGGGACATAACCAAGCTGCTCGGCCCCGAGAAATGGACCTACTACTACCTGTACGTCATGCTCGACGTGTACAGTCGATACGTGGTCGGCTGGATGGTGGCAAATCGTGAATCGGGTACACTGGCCAAGCGTTTTATCAAGGAGACCCTGCAAAAGCAGATGATCGAACCAAACCAACTCACTATTCACGCTGATCGGGGCACGTCCATGCGCAGCAAGCCAGTCGCCCTACTCATGGCCGATCTTGGCGTCACGAAGACACATAGTCGTCCGTACACCTCCACGGACAATCCGTTCTCGGAGGCGCACTTCAAAACGATGAAGTACCGACCGGAGTTTCCGGAGCGTTTCGGGTGCCTGGAAGACGCCAGGCTTTTCTGCCGCACATTCTTTGCCTGGTACAATGACGAACACCGTCACTCGGGTCTGGCTCTTCTCACGCCCAGCGACATTCACCACGGTCGCACAGACACCGTGCTCAACGTGCGCCAGAAGGCGCTACTTAAGGCCTACGAAGCGAAGCCAGAACGCTTTGTTCATGGCCCACCACGCGTGGCACATCCGCCGCAAGAGGTCTGGATCAACAACCCAGCACTCGCGGCCTCACATCAAAAACCAACCGAGCAGTCGCAAGAGGAGGTGCTACACTAAATTCAAACAGGGACTGTCTCAAACTCGTTGACACGTTCCGGCTGCGCTTTTCGCGCGCTTCAAACGCTTCACTTTCCTTTCGTCCTTTGCCTTTTGTTCTTTTTCGTTTGTGAAGGCCTTGAGCCTTCATGTATCGGCGGACCGTGGGATAGGACGGGACACCAAGCGACGCGTCCTTTTTTTCGAGGGCCAGGAAATTGTCGTAGTGAAGCTGGTAGCTCCAGGTTGGATGGTCACGATATTGGTCGTGCATCACTTTTTGGAGGACTTCATTGATGGAAGGGGGGTGCCCCGCGTTTTTGTGGATTTTTCGCGCCAATGCCTGGATCGGGTCGTTGGCTTCGCGGCGCGCCTGATAAAACCACCGCTCGAGGGTCGACACCCCAAATTGAATTGGGTCTCCGGTCACGGGATGACGCCACGTTTTCTCAGAGAGTGCTTTTAGGGTGCTTTTGAGCGCACCCGACTTGGGCGGCGCCGCCAAAAGAGGGCCGATGATCGCAAATCGCAAACGGGCCCAACGGACTCGGATAGAGGCGGTTTTAGAAGTGGAATCTCGCATGAGGTTTCTCGTTCGAGCGCATGAAAAAATTAATGCGCTGTGAAACGGACCTTTAAGCGAGACCCTGTTTTTTAAGCAAAAGCCATCTTCTGCGTGAAATGGGCCTCCTTCAAGCGAACATCATCTTGGGTGACGATTTCGTGGTCACCGGTGCAATAAAATGGAGTGTCTTTTTCATCGCTTCCGAAAAACAGGTGTCGTAAAAACGGGCCACCAAGGAATAGGCAAAACTGGATGTTGGGATCGGTGGCAAGAATCGTGCACCGGCGATTCTCCAAAAGAGAGTCGCCCTGAATTTTTCTTTCCACCATAAAAGCCAACGCCCCACCGTACGCTTGGGGACCTCGACTTTCTTCGCGGCCGAAGACATCGATTCCACCGGGTCTGAAAAAAGCGCGCTGATAAAAAGAAACACTGCCCCCGCGTAGACTCTCCGGCCAAAAAATCGGAGAGACGGAGGTGTCAGGCGACGGCGGCAGCCATCCTCTCGGCAGCAGAGACTCAATCGTAGGGCATAGGCTTCTTCAACCTCTTCGGGGAGGCCTCGGGGCTTTCGGGGGTAATCCGCTCGATCTAGCCGGCCGCCACAATGGGGGCAGCCTTTCTGCTGACCGAGCTCAAGAAACTTCTCATCGAACTTTAAAAGATCATTATAAAATTTGGCATCGCCGCGCCATTGAGTCAGCATTATCTCCTCCGTTGGTTTAGCAACGTCGGAGATCGGCCTCCTCAGAGGGTTTGGTCAAATTCTTTGAGGGGGCTTTTTATCCAGACCTCAAATTTCGTGATCAGAAAAGGTCGTTTTCCCCTCACTTTTGGTGCTCCTACTCAGTCACATCGAACCGCAAGAGGCCGCGCGAAGCTGAGCTAACGCCGAAACGTCATCTCGCCGAAACAACGCCTTGTGCCGCGAGCCACGCGCAGCCACCGTCAGTAGACCTCGGGATACAAGGACCCGTACGCCTCCCGCGTTCTTATAGCCCAGGAATCGAGCCACCGCGTCAATCGACCTCAGTTCGTCAATATCCAGTTCGATTGCGACCGTCTTACTCATAATATTCTCACCTCAAAGTTGTTCGTTAAGCCGAGGAATCACCTCCGCTATGGCTGGAGCAAAGCGTCAGTCGCTTCCCAATCTCTTTCAGAGCGTAGGCCAAGAAGGAAAGCGACTCCGGTGACGCCTCGTCGATATCGAAACCTGCGCGCTCAAGAGCACGACTGATAAGGGAAGCGTCGCGACCCATCTCGACTCCGACATTGAAGTAGAGCGCTCGCTCCATGGCCCGCCGATCATTTTTTAGGACATCAAGGTCCAACCACGCCGCGTTTAGGTTGTCAGAGAGTGCTTCACGAAACACGCACTCAAATTCGTCGGCTTCCTCTCTCTGGTGTTCGATCTCTGGGCAGCTCCTCGCGATCCGAGTCGCCGTCTCGTTAATCGGATCGGGGTCAACTATCAGATGGGCGGAAAGAACGGACCAATGCTTCTTGAACTACTTGCGGACCGACACCCGAACGTTCGACGTATTCTCATGTCTGGGATCGACGTGCGCGTTGCTCACAGCGCTCGCGTGGTCGATCGACTCGCCCACGCGTTCTTACGAAAACCGTTTGAGGGTTCCGTTCTCATGGAGGTCACGGGGATCACTGATACTGGCCGGTGTATTCCACAGCAACGCATCCAGAGCCTTTCATAGGCATTGAGTGCTCGAGTGCATCCTCAAAGACCGTCAGTCGCAATGTGGACAACGGGATTCTGACGACGAACTATGCGGGCTCGGAAAGAGAGTCGTGGTACGCGTCTGCTTTCAATGGTTCCGGAGCCGGAAGCCATCGATCCATAACTGCGCACGCAGTAAGATCGCCGGTGACATTGATCGCGGTCCGGGACATATCGAGAATTCGATCCACTCCGATAATAAACGCGACGCCGGCCACGGGCACACCAACACCCTGTAGAATCGTAGCGAGAATGACGATACCGACACCGGGCGTACTCGGTGAGCCGATTGACGCACCGATCGTGGTCGCAATAAGCAAAAGGAGTCCTCCCGTGGAAAGTTCAATACCAAAGACTTGTGTAAGGAAGATCGCGGCAACAACTTGGTAGAGGGCGGTTCCATCCATGTTGATCGTTGCGCCCAACGGTACAATGAACCGGGCAACCGATGATCGAATACGCAGATCATCCTCCGCTGTTTTGATGGAGAGAGGCATCACGGCCGCGGAGCTTGAGGTTGAAAACGCGAGAAGTTGAACCGCACGAACCTTGGACAGAAAATGCTTCGGAGATACGTGGCCAAGCAGAGAGATGACCACCAGGTAGAAAAGTAGAAGCACAGCCAATCCAAGAAGGACGGTTCCAAGATAAACAGACATACCAACAAGGGCGTCGAGACCGACCTTCATCGTAATGTCGGCGAGAAGCCCAAAGACGGCCAACGGCGCTAGGGCCATTGCCCAGCTTACGATCTCCATGGAGAGCTGTTGAATCGAGCCTGCCAAATCGGTGAGCGGCTTTGCCCGGGTTCGCGGAATTGTCATGAGTGCGATTCCGGTCAGGATCGAGAAAACAACGATCTGCAGCATGCTTTCATCAAGAGCGGCCCCCAATGGGTTCGAGGGAATGAGTCCAACGATGCGTTCATGCACCGACGAGGCTTCCTGAGATACATTTGCGCCCATGTCACCCGCCGTGGTGGCAGCTGACACAGCCGAATCAAGTATCTCAGGGTTAATAAAACGCCCCGGCCCAATCAAGAGAGCCAAGGCGGTGCCGATTCCCACCGCAATCGTCGTCGTTCCTAGAAAATAGGGGGCGATGCGAAAACCGATTTGCTTCAAGTAGCTCGGATTCTCACTGGCCGAGATTCCCAAGACAATGGAAGTCATGACCAGAGGGATCATGATCATTTGAATAAGCGCGAGAAAAATGTGACCCGGCAAGACCAACCACCCTGCGACAACTTCGGCAGTTTTGTACGAAACAAGGGCCACGCCAGAAGGCGAGAGGAGAAGCCCCGTCGAAATTCCGAGCACCATTGCGGATAGGATCTGAACCCACAACTTGCCCCGGACGAGAAAGCCAAGTTTGTCGACCAGGTCCCCGAGCGCTGGCGCGGTGCTACTCAAAGAGTGCAGCCACGAGGGTGTTTGTTCCTGGTTTCCCATCCCGACTAGGGCCAGATTGGCCCGCGGAGGTATACGGGCACGACGGCGCCCAAGTCGCAAGAACTTAAAGGTTACCGCTGACCATCTTCGCCTCGTCCGAGCACTTCTTCTTTCGACACATTTCCCCTTAACTAACCGCTTAGATGTCCAGGTTCCCAGCTCTTTTGGGTAGGCTGCCTAGCAGACTCCTTTGGCCACAGGTCCCAGAAACCTTTCGGCAATAGTTGTTTTACCTCCTCGATTTCGCCCTCGCTGATGTGGCGGCTCAGAAGGACAAAGGCCGAACGGATGGCGTGTTCGGGGTCGCGGTTGCTCGTATGCGGAAAAGCGCTGCGGACACGATCGAAAAAAGCGTTTGTCGTCCTATCTTTTCGCGGGGCCATGTTTGCTCGCCAACCCTCGTAGTAAAATCCCCGGATGAGTGTCGGGAGTTGCGCCCCCAGATCTGTGACCTCCTGCGGTGTAAGAAGATCTCGTAGCCCTTGCAGCACGGTGCGCAAAGCCAGATAGGCCTCCCCGCGGTTGTCGTGACCGAGGATTTCCATCAAATCTCGGAGCCAAATGTTGGCTTTGTGAATTGAACGGTCAAATGCCGTGAGTCCTGTAAAGCTCATAGGCGTACAGAAGAGCAAAAACTGTTCCAGCATTCATATGACCTTGGAAGAAGGCAGGAACAGCGATCGCTTCTACTGATGGGGTCAATCGGCAACTCAACAGTAGCGGGAAGTTACTGCTTCACTACAGCTTGACGCTCTGTCGCAAATGGCTCCAGGTGCTTAGGTGCTCTTGAATCAGGTGCATCACCCGCAGCGCTCCACGCAAGGTACAACGGCGAGTTCAAGTCAGGCGAGCGCGGCGCAAACGCCCACGCGCCCTCAAACCCCCTGGGCTTCGTCCCCCGCCGAAGTTCTGAGGTTTTTGGCCGTGGATCCCCTCTTGGGCCTTGCCGGGCGTGACGTTCAAGTGGATGCTGAATCTGACACGCCTTTAGAAAAACGATTGGATCGATTGGGTCGTACTTTGGCTTTGACCTCCATCGCCTTCGTTGTCGTCGCAGCGGGCGCAGGTATAGCTTCAGACCAAGATCTCGTTTTGGTCATCGAAACCGCGGTCGCTTTGGCAGTCGCCGCGGTCCCAGAAGGACTATCCATTGTCGCAACCCTCGCGCTGGCCCGTGGCATGTGGCGCATGGCCCGTAGAAATGTATTGGTGAAGGTCTTACCTGCGGTGGAAACACTAGGCTCCACCAACGTAATCTTAACCGACAAGACTGGAACGCTCACGGAGAACAAGATGTCCTTGGCGCGGATAGTCGTCGGGTCGGAGGAACGTCCAGACCAGGTCGAGGCTGCACTGATCGCTGCCGTACTGTGCACCGACGCAGCGTTGTCAAGTGAACAAAGTTGGTGTGGGTGATCCGATGGAAGTGGCCATCTTGGCCCATGCGAGAAAGCATGGCCTTGAGGCTGAAGAACTCGGGGCGAAGTTTCCGGAGGTCCGGGAAGAGGCTTTCGACCCTGAGCTCAAGATGATGGCGACCATTCACGAACGTGGGGCATCCTTTTTTTCCGCGGTGAAAGGCGCGCCCGAAGCGGTCCTACGAACTTGTACCCATCTCAAGACATCGGCGGGGCGCGAGGCATTGACCCCGGACCTTCGATCGGAATGGGAGCATCGTGCCACTGAACTGGGCGACAAGGGTTTCCGGGTTTTGGCCGTAGCGACCAAAGAGCACGAAGACGCCGCCGTCGATCCCTATGAAGACCTAACCCTGCTTGGCCTCTTGGGTTTCGTGGACCCTCCGCGATCGACCTCGAAAGCAAAGGTTGATGCCTGTCACGGCGCGGGCATCCGCGTGGTCATGGTGACCGGAGACCAGGCCCTACGGCGCGGTACGTTGCAGAAGCGGCTGGGCTTGTCGACACGAGCGATGAAACACCCGTCCTTTCAGGCTCCCATGTTCTCGCCAAAGAGGAACTCTCCTCAGAGGCCAAAAAACAAATCCTCACCGCGAACATTGTAGCGCGCGCAAGCCCCGAGGAGAAGATGCGCCTTCTCGATCTGTATCGGGAAGCCGGCTACGTGGTGGCCATGATTGGGGATGGTGTCAACGATGCCCCTGCGCTGAAGAAAGCCGATATCGGTATCGCAATGGGAAAACGGGGCACGCAGGTGGCGCAAGAAGCCGCGGACATGGTGCTTCAAGACGATAACTTTGTCACCGTCGGCGTCGCCATCGAAGAGGGTCGGATTATTTTCCGAAACATCCGCAAATTCATTGTGTACCTGGTTTCCTGTAACCTGAGTGAGATCTTGACCGTAGGTCTCGCTTCGATACTGGGCCTGCCGATTCCGATCCTTCCGCTGCAAATTTTGCTTTTGAATCTAGTCACTGATGTCTTTCCCGCGCTCGCGTTGGGCGTGGGTGAAGGGTGACCGTATCTTTCCTTATATTGGCGTGCTGCCAACTCACTCATGTGTTGTTCAACGAAGTGACGAAGAACCTATGGATCTGGGGTGCTCTTTTGCTGTGCGCCGGGATTGTCTTGCTCGGTGTTTACGCACCTAGCCTGTCGGACATACTCCGCGTCGAGGCGCCTGGCGTCGATGGATGGCTGACCGTGGGTACAATGAGCTTGGTGCCGCCGCTCATCGGGCAATCCCTGCGTGTGATTCGTCTCCGTCATACCTGATGGTCATCAGGCCCCAGGATGACCCGCAGTGGCCCGATTTCTGCTTGGCCTTGATCGTGCCGGGGGCCCGGCAACAAAGAGAGGAGGCCGTAAGATGGGTGATCGAGAAGAGTGGGAGATGGAAGAACTTTGTACGGATTGCGGGGGATCGGTCGTGCCTGACAGGGATCCCTGCTTTTTCTTTGAGGAGGAGATCTTGTGCTTTGAGTGCGCGCAAAATCGAGGTGGGCGCTATGACAGCGAGTACGAACAATGGGCGACGTTTCCTGATATTTCGGAGCTTCACAATGACCATGCTTCCCCCTGAGACTGGCGGAGGGGCGGGAAATGGTCGAACCACTAGGAAGGCAAGGTCCTACGAGTCATGGGAACAAAAGCAACCGGCAAAAGCGGCGGCGTACGGTGGAAATGGCCGCCCGACGATTTCTCCACTAAGGTCAGCCATTGAGAACGCGGTGGGCCTAGCGGGATCACCAATCGCCCCCCCACCATGCGGTTCATTGAAAAGCCCGACCCGACCCAAGCAGAGAGGCTCCTAAAAAAGGGAGCTCTGTGGAATACGTTTGTGATCGTCGGTACAGCCCGTGGACTCCTTGATCTCTTTCGGGTCGCCCAGTCGGATCTCCTCCGTCAATTCCTAGAGTGTGTGCCCGAGGTGTGCGCAGGAAGCGAGGGCGCAGCCGACGAACTGTATCGCAACGTCCCAACACTCGATTTTTCCCTTGACGTTCTAGAGCGTGTGCCGGAACATCTTATGGCTTTTAGAGTGGCGTCCTGCGGATGGACCGATCTCGGAACACCGCGGCGTCTCCGCAAGTGGCAGGAAAGCGTCCGAAGCCCCATCGAGCGACCTGCTTCGTCTTCTGGGAGGAAGGACGATGCTTTGAGGCCTTCTCTGGCCATAGCTGGCGGTGAAGTACCTCAGGTTGTCTAACGAAGTTCTGCTTTTGAAGTTCGCCGGGAGGAACAAGTGGAGGGACTTAGCCGTGACCCACTCATTGTGATGGGTTTGTTTCTCCTCATAGGATACTTGACCCACGTTGCTGGCCAACGAGCTCATGTGCCGCGGGTGACGTTGCTTCTTCTTCTGGGATTCTTGTCCGGGCCCAGTGGTTTCGATCTTGTTCCACACGCCATGTCCGCATGGTTTCCGATGGTTGCTCAGCTCGCACTCAGCATCGTCGGTTTTCTTCTCGGCGAGCGATTCTTGGGTAAGACACTCCGGAAAACGGGTAAGATTGTTGCCTTTGTCTCCGTGACCGAAACTCTCGCAGCATCCGTCTTCGTTTTTCTTGCACTTCTGTTTTTTGGTGCACCGCTCACATTGGCACTCCTCTTGGCAGGCATTGCTGCTGCGACGGCACCGGCGGCCACGGTGGACGTCATCCGGGAAAGCAGATCGGCCGGACCAGTGAGTGATACCGTGTTGGGGGTAGTGGCGATCGACGATGCCTACGCCATTGTTCTGTTCAGCGTCGTATTGGCCTTATCTGGATTGGCGTCGGGAGATTCTGTGGCGTGGTCGACCATAATTTCGAGCGTATGGGAGATCGCAGGCGCAGTTCTTCTCGGTGGTATTATTGGATTCCCAATGGCCTGGCTAACGGGTCGTGTACGAACCGGTGAATTGACCCTAATCGAAACCATGGGCTTTGTTCTTTTGTGTTCAGGTTTAGCAGCGAAAATCCACGTTTCTTACCTTCTCGCCTCCATAACGATGGGAGCAGTCGTTGCCAATTGGGCCCATCACCACACCCGGCCGTTCCACGCCATTGAAGGAATCAGTCAGCCGTTTCTCATCGTATTCTTCTTACTCGCAGGTTTTGAATTCGAGCTCGGGGTGCTTCAGAGTCTTGGTCTGTTTGGCCTCATCTATGTTGCGTCCCGCACCGTTGGAAAAGTAGCGGGAGGGTGGTTCGGGGCCAAAGCGGCGGGGGCTTCACCCGAGGTCAGAAAGCATGTGGGGTGGTGCCTTTTGCCTCAGGCCGGGGTAGCGTTGGGGCTTGGCCTCCTCGCCGCCGAAAGGTTTCCAGAAGTCGGAGAGGGGCTTCTTTCTCTACTCGTGGGGACGACGTTTGTTTTTGAGCTCATCGGTCCGGTGATCACTCGGATCTCTCTTTATCTAGCATCCGAGCCAGGCCAAGCGACGACATCTTCTGAAGCGCAGGATTCAGGTTAGACAACTCGCTTTTCCACCGGAAATCGAAGCGCTCTCCAGCGTTGCATACCTCCATCCATGGAGTGTACGTCTTTGAACCCGGCCACGGTGAGAATCGCGGCCGCCGTTGCGGACCGCCCACCGCTCCGACAGACTGTCACCACGGGCTTCAACTTGAACGCATCGAGCTCAGCCAATTGCGCCGGGAGGGCGCCCACAGGAACAAGGTGTGCGCCCTTGATGTGACCGAATTCCCCATCGTACTCGGACCGCTCTCGAACATCGAGGACAAAGGGGGGCTGGTCAGCCTTGACCAAGCGGTGGACTTCCTGTGGGGGGATGGTTCTAACGAGTTCCGCGTTCACGCTTCCCGCCGTCCCACTTACCTCGCACGTCGGCTGATCGGCTGGAATCCAAGCGGCGCTGGGGTCCATTGCGCACGCGTAGTTCGCCCGAATGACATCTGCCATCCACTCCGCGGGGCCTAACTTGAGGCCGGTTAACCAGCCGATATAGTCACCCCGGGTTCTTCGCTCGAGACGCGGATTCGTCTTTCGCTCTTGCCCAAGCGTGGAATGTTTTCGCCCATGGTAGTCGTGCGCCGGAAATACGAGGAGATCGTCTGGAAGGTCTTTCAGCTTTTGAAGCGCATCCCAGTGTTCGCCCGGATCGCCGCCCGGAAGATCCGTCCGACCGGCGCCGCCTTCGCCAATGAAGAGGAAATCCCCAGAAAGAATACGATCTGGAAGTCTTAGGGTTAGACTGTCCTGAGTGTGGCCAGGGGTATGAAGAAAGTGAACCGGAATGTCGCCGAGCATCAAGGTATCGCCTTCATCAAAACGAAGATTTGCACAGGCGGATGGAGACGTTCGGTGCATGATATAGTCGACGCCAGTTCGGTCACGAATGGCGGGGGCCCCCGAGATGTGGTCCGCGTGAACGTGGGTGTCGACAATGTACCGGAGGGTCAGCGCCCTCTTCTCAATCTCATTCAAGTAGTCCTCGACCTTCTCAAGTACTGGATCGACTAGCATAGCCTCCTGCGTTTCTTCTGACGCGACCAGATAGGTCTTACAAGCGGCTTCGTTGAGTTCCTCAAAAATCATAACTTCATCTCCCATTTTCCCTTCCCGAGATATCGAATACTTGAAGGTTGGCTCATCCCAAGTGACTGAGCTACGTTTCTGGTACTAGGAACCGCGCATTCGTCTTCCCATGCGCCAGCCAGCCCACCTGGGGAACCCTTTCGAGTCGCGTAGCTCCAAAGTGGCGTTCCCTTTTTTCACCGAGGCGGCAATCAGAGCATTGACATTGCCGATCTTCACCAACGATCCTCGGATCTCAACTTCATCCCCAACCTTAAGCTCAGTGTCCTGACGCTCAATAAACCACTTCGGTCCAAGGTGGACCGTACGCTTTTCCTTTTCGACTTGTACGATGAGATGAACTCCTTCGGACATTCCCCGTCGATGCTCGATCCGCTGGACCTCTACGATCTTTCCCTTAAGCGTCGCGATCTTACTTGGATCATAGTTGCGCTGATACATGGATGTCGGTCCCCATCCACCACTGCCGCGCCACCCTCGTCCCGGGCCCGGCTGAGCTTCAACCGAGGGCGCTGCAGCCAACGAGAAGGAAAACAAGGAAGTGATGACAATGGTTTTTAGGATAGGTGAGGCACTCATCATGCAAGCAGGCATTTGCAACCAACGTGCCAAAGAGGGTTCAGCTCGCCGAGCCTGATCTGCGTAATCAGACGATTGTCCGCTACTGAGTAGGAACCAAGAACCTTGGCGATGTTTCACAACGGTAGCACCTCCACCGTCCACCGGCTCTCGGGTCGAATGTCGACTTCTTGACTTCGCAAACTGCGATAGGCCCAGGGTGAGATTTTATGGGGACTCTCGACAAACTGCGACGGCATAGTAACCAACTCCGGCACGTGGGCAGATGCCCCCCCTTTGGCTCCGAAAGTTGCATGCCGATTGTCCCTTCTCAAATCTTCCCTGATCGCCACTCATCAAAATCTGACGCCGATCAGATGGCACACTTATTGAACAGGAAAGCTGCGTATATCCCCGTGTGGCGAGCGGGATACGCACCGTCACTTGGCGATAGCCAACGAAATGAACCTAACGACAGAGAGGAGACAATCATGAAACCATCTTGCGCACCGAACGTAGGCAAAACAGACCGCGTCATTCGGGTTCTGCTGGGCATTGGGCTTCTATCGCTTACCTTTATCGGCCCGAAGACATGGTGGGGGCTCATCGGCATCATTCCACTCGCGACTGGATTCGTCGGAATGTGCCCGATGTACAGGCTGTTGGGCGTTGACAGTTGCTCGATAGGGCGGAAGCAACTAAAAGGTCCATCGTGAGCAAGAATCTGATTTTTCGACAGCTTTTCGACCGAGAGTCCAGCACGTATACGTATTTACTAGGGAGCCCAAAAGGGCGTGAGGCGGTTCTTATCGACCCCGTCAAGGGAGAGGTGCCGAAGTACTTGCAGCTCCTTCGTGAGCTCGATCTGAAGCTGGTTTTTGCCATGGATACACATGTACACGCAGATCATGTCACCGGACTGGGGGACCTTCGTGAACAAACGGACTGCATCACCATCATGGGTGAGCAGAGTCAGGCTGAATGTGTCTCACGGACGCTCATCGACAATGAAGTGATCCAGATTCCCGGTATTGAACTCCGCGCTCTCTATACCCCCGGACACACCGATGACTCCTATAGCTTTGCGATGGGGGATCGGGTCTTTACCGGAGACACCCTTCTAATTCGGGGCACCGGGAGGACCGACTTTCAAAATGGCGATGCCAAGAAGCAACATCAAAGTCTATGGGACCGGCTCCTGAAACTTCCTCCGGAGACGCTGGTCTATCCAGCCCACGACTACAAAGGTTGGACGGTGAGCACGATCGGTGAAGAGATCGCTAATAATCCACGGCTTCAGGTCAAGTCCGTCGAGGGGTATGTTCAGCTCATGGCGGAGCTCAAACTGGCAAACCCGAAATTGATGGACGTGGCGGTCCCTGCGAATTTAGCCTGCGGCGCATCCAGCTAGATCGTCCCACTTCCATGAGATGGCTTCGTCAGCATGTCCCGGTACTCTCCTGGCTGCCGGCATACAAAGCTAAAAATCTACGCGGAGACTTAAGTGCCGGCCTTGTCGTCGCGGTCATGCTTATCCCTCAAGGCATGGCCTATGCGATGCTTGCAGGCCTTCCACCGACGGTGGGCCTCTACGCATCGGTCTTGCCACTTTTGCTCTACGCGGTGCTTGGCACTTCACGTCAGCTCGCTGTGGGCCCGGTAGCGATTATTTCTCTTTTGGTCGGAGCCGCCGTCGGAGAAATCGCGACGCCAGAAACGACCGAATATGTACATTATGCAGTGCTCTTGGCGCTCCTTGTGGGCGTCATGCAATTTTTGATGGGTGCGCTCCGGGTAGGGGCTCTCGTCAAATTCCTGTCCCATCCTGTGGTCAGCGGTTTTACCTCGGCCGCTTCGCTTATCATTGGATTTAGTCAACTCAAAGGTCTGCTTGGCGTGGATTTGAGCCGAAGTCACCATGTCCACCGAGTCCTGATCGAAGCGATCCAACGGCTTCGTGAGGTGAATGCACCCACGGTTGTCATGGGTGCACTCTCTATGGGCGCTCTTGTCGTCGCGAAAAAGAAAAAGCCGACGTTTCCGGGCGCCCTTGTTGTCTGCGTTTTGGGGGCGCTCTCGGTATGGGGATTGAGCCTGAATCGCGAAGGGATCCATATCGTAGGAGATGTTCCAGCGGGCTTTTCGGCCATGGCTTGGCCCTCTTTTGACTTCGAAGCGATTCGTACGCTTTTCACGACGGCGATCCTCATTTCGTTTGTGGGGTTCATGGAATCAGTTGCGGTAGCGAAAGCTATGGCCGCACGACATCGCTACGAAATCGATGCGAACCAAGAGCTTATCGCGCTGGGGGTTGCGAACGTGGGCGGGGCATTGCTTGGCGCGTACCCGGTTACAGGTGGTTTTTCCCGTACGGCGGTCAATGATCAAGCTGGAGCCCGAACCCCACTCGCGTCCATAGTCACCGCATCGGTAGTAGCGCTTACGCTGCTCTTTCTCACGCCACTCTTTTACTATCTTCCCGTTTGCGTGTTGTCGGCGATCATCGTAGTCGCGGTATACTCGCTGGTCGACGTTCGTGAATTTTTGCGTCTTGTCCGCGTCAAGCCCACCGATGCGGGGCTCCTGGCCTTAACGTTCATCAGTACGCTGGTCCTTGGCATCGAGTTGGGTATCTTGGTTGGCGTGGGTGCGTCACTTTTGCTCTTCATCCTTCGGACCACCAAGCCACATACTGCGGTCTTAGGTCGGCTCCCGGGGACCTTGAGCGTATACCGAAACGTCCGCCGTTTTCCTGACGCAGAGCGGGTGCCGGGACTCCTGATTGTCCGCGTGGACGCCACATTTTATTTCGCCAACATGGACTTTCTGAGGGAGCACCTCGAGCGAATCGAGCGTGAGGCGGCGGAACCCGTAGGAGGCGTCATCATTGACGCCAGTAGCATCAACGACCTCGATAGCTCCGCGGCGACAGCGCTCGAAGAGATCGCCCGCAAGTACCGGGATCGCAGCGTGACACTCTATTTCGCGTCGGTCAAAGGGCCCGTGCGGGATGTCATGAAACGCTCGGGGCTGACCGATTTCCTAGGAGAGGATGCCTTCACCTTCACCATTGATGAGGCCGTCAAGCGTTTCGAGGCGAGGAACGCAGCATGACCAAAAGCATCTTAAACTGTTCCGTTGCGTGAACGGCATGCGGAACCTTCGCGGGAAGAAGAATGGCCTGTCCCCCCACCAAGGTGGCCCTCGTACCCCCGACGGTCACTTCGGCCTGGCCTTCAACCAGCTGGAGCAAAGCATCGTGGGGCGTCGTGTGCTCACTGAGGCCCTGACTGGCATCAAAAGCAAAGATCGTTACTGTCCCACCATCGTTCTTGAGCAAAATCCGACTCACGATCGCATTCTCTGCGTAGCTAAGAAGTTGAGCCAGACTCACCGTATCTCCAGGCGGTAGTTGCCCGGAGTCTTTTTTAGATTCAGTACTCATAGACCTCCCATCGTCGTTTAAGTGCAATCTGCGTACCAGGTCTCTGCTTGGCACGATTGTTGAATCGGGGAACGATCATGACTTCTGAAAGAATAATCGCAATCGACGGTGAGACACCTCGAAACGGGCCGCGCAAATGGAAGATTCTGCTCATGGGCATGCTCGTTGTCGGGGTGATCCTCCAGATTGTTCCGTACGGACGCGAGCACACCAATCCGTCCGCGCGAACGGAACCAAACTGGGGTAGCTCCGCCACCCGTGCGCTCGCGGTACGTGCCTGCTACGACTGTCACAGCAACGAAACAACGTGGCCCTGGTACTCCCACGTAGCCCCAGTGTCCTGGTTGGTCCAGCGCGACGTCGACGAGGGCCGAAAGGCACTTAATCTGTCCGAATGGGCTCCGTCGCACCCAAAGATGGATGAATTGATGGAGGAGATCATCGAAGAGATCCGGGAAAAGGAGATGCCACCATACATCTACCAGTTGATGCACCCAGATGCGCAGCTTTCGGAGTCTGAAGTCGACGCCCTGGCGAAAGGGTTTCAAGCACTCCACCCGGGTCGAACCCCGGTGACCGACGAGCGGGCAGAAAGCGGTCTGAATCCTGGACTTAGGCGCTACGACATTGGATCAGCACCAAAATAGTGTGGGAATAGATGGTAACGTCCGGCTAACGAAGATGAACAAGGAAGAGCAACCAAGAAAAGTCGGGTGGATGGACAGTCCCCTATTCGACCAACATGAAAATGACATCGACCATCCCGAGTGTCCAAGGCGTCTTCACTCCATCCGAACGAGATTCGCAAAAAATGGCTTGAACGATCAGTTGATCATCGAGACGCCACCGCAAGTGACGCCGGAACTCCTGGGGGGTGTTCATGCGAAAGGCTACATCGAACACGTTAGGCAATTGTCCGAGACCGCAGGCGGACGCGTTGATCCAGATACCGCCGTTAGCCCCGGTTCCTGGTTAGCCGCTCAACTTGCGGCCAGCGCCGTCGTTGAATCAGCACGCCGAGTCCTTTCGGGGCAATGGAATCGTGCTTTTTGCTCAGTTCGCCCCCCCGGTCATCATGCACGCGCTGAAAACGGCATGGGATTCTGTCTATTTAACAATGTGGCCGTCGGCGCTCAGGGCGTTATTTCGGATGGCCTCGTCCAGCGAGTGGCGATTTTGGACTGGGACGTTCACCATGGAAACGGAACGCAGGAGCTTTTCTGGACCCGGGGAGATGTTCTCTATGCGAGTTGGCATCAGGAAGGTATTTTTCCGTTCAGCGGCGGGTCGGATGAAACTGGAGAAGGAAACGGGCTCGGCGCCACGATCAACTGTGCGTTGTCCGAGGGGGCGGGCGAAAATGAATTTCTCGAAGCCTGGGAGCAAACCATAAGGCCGGCGCTAGAAAGGTTTGAGCCGGAGATCATTTTTGTATCCGCCGGGTTTGACGCGGACCATCGAGATCCATTGGCCGGCCTGCGTATGACCCCCACCGGATTTCGGGCACTATCGGAGGCCGTGGTCCGATTCTCCGATGCGCACTGTCACGGGCATCTCGTTTCGGTTCTGGAGGGCGGCTACAACACCAACGCCTTGGCTGAAGACGCTGAAGCCCATGTCGAAACGCTTCTGTAACCCGACGGAGGATACATCATGGATTGGCAGAAGAAGTACAAGAGTAAGGAAGCGAGCCTGCCTGGGGTTGTGGAACTCATTCCCAAAGGAAAGCACATCTTCATCGGATCGGGCGCCGCTGAACCTGTAGGGTTGGTGGAGGCGCTTGGCAAAAGAGCCCAGCATTTCGCCGATAACCCGGTCGTCCATCTTCTTACTTTGGGGCCCGCACCCTACGTCGAACACAGGCTTGAGGACTACTTTCGACACAATGCCTTTTTCATAGGCCCCAATGTTCGTGAAGCGGTCTACGAGGGCCGGGCCGATTACACGCCGGTCTTTCTTTCCCAGATCCCCCGCCTCATTCGTACCCGGAGGATCGGTGTGGATGCGGCGCTTATTCAGACTACGCCACCCGATTCTTTCGGCTTCGTAAACTTAGGCGTTTCGATCGATGTCGTGCTTGCGGCCATCGAGGCGGCGAGCCTGGTCATCGCGGAAATCAACCCGAACATGCCGGTAGTCTATGGTTCCGGGTTCATTCCCATGGATCGGATCGATGCTTGGGTGCATCACCCCTCAAAACTTCCCACCCTCGATCGCGAAGCCCCCGACGACGTTGCCCTAGAAATCGGTCGAAACGTAGCCTCCTTGGTCGAAGCTGGGGCCACCCTCCAGATTGGAATCGGCCAGGTTCCAGATGCGACCCTAAAGGCCCTCGAGAGCAAGAAAGATCTCGGCGTCTGGACGGAGATGCTTCCCGACGGCGTGATCGATCTCATCGAAAACGGAAACATTACCGGAAAGCACAAGACCATCGAGCCCCGAAAAATATCAGCTTCCTTCACCTTCGGTACTCAGAAGACCTATGACTTTATCAATCGGAATCCGGCCTTCATGTTTCACCCGTCCGACTACATCAACGACCCCGTCCTTGTTTCACAGCAGCATAAAATGGTTGCCATCAACGGTGCGCTTCAGATCGATCTCACCGGGCAAGTATGTGCCGATTCTATTGGCACCCGATTCTACTCGGGCATCGGCGGCCAGGTCGACTTCATTCGAGGCGCGTCCATGTGCCCGGGTGGAAAGCCGATCATTGCGATGCGATCGACGGCGAAGCAGAAGTCTGTGAGCAAGATCGTCGCCACACTGGATGAAGGCGCGGGTGTCGTTACCTCCCGAGGAGACGTGGCGTATGTCGTCACCGAGTATGGCGTCGCAGACCTCGAGGGGAAATCGATCCGGGAACGAGCTTTGTCTCTGATCTCCATCGCCCATCCTGACTACCGAGCCGACCTACTCTCGGCGGCGAAAAACCGCCACTATGTCTTCCCGGACCAGATTGAGCCACCGAGAGTTCCACCTCGTGCATACGAAAAGGAGGTGGCGATTGGCGGCCACGGTTCGGTACGATTTCGCCCCATTCGGGTGACGGATGAACAGAAGATGAGCGACCTCTTCTACAGCTTCTCCGACGAGACCGTCTACCGAAGATGGATGACCGCAGTTCCGCGAATGTCCCATCGGAATCTTCTTGATTACCTCAAGACCGATGAATCCAAGAATGTTGCCATCGTGGCAGAGACCACAAAACCAGACGCCGAGTCGGAGCTTATTGGCGTTGGGCGCTACCATACGGACCGGGCGACCAACTACGCGGAAGTCGCACTCGTCATTCGCGACAACTATCAAGGACGGGGCATTGGATCCGCGCTTTTCGCCCACATGCTCAAAATCGCGAAGAATGGTCTCGAAGGCTTTACCGCGGAAGTTCTCGGCACAAATCGAGCGATGCTCCAGGTCTTTCACAAGTCTGGGCTATCACTTCAAAGCACGCTATCCGCCGGAGTCTACAGCGTCACGATGCCTTTTCAGCATGAACGGGCCCCGGCGGCTTCGGACGACTCGCGTGAGCTGAGGAAATCACCATGACGGCTGCATTCTCCGCCGCAATCTTGTTTGTCATCTTGATCGTTGCGGCTATCTTCGTAAGCCGAAAGCGATTCGACCGAAGGATCGATCGCGAGGTGGCGGCACTCTTTGATAAGTCTGAATCCTCAAAAGTCGGGCGTACCGCTGGCATCCACATCGATTCCCTCCCTCCTCCTGTACAGCGCTACATCAAGTATGCACTCGACCAGACCCGAACAACCGTCACATCGGTGCGGCTTCTCCATTCGGGCCACTTCCGGCTAAAGCCGGACCAGAAATTCTTCCCCATCAAGGGAGAGCAGTATTACGCGACTGAACCGCCCGGATTTGTCTGGCACGCGAAGATTTCTGTAGCACCTTTGATCTGGATGGAGGCTAGGGACCACTACCAATCCGGGAGGGCAGGATTTCTCGGAAAACTTTGGTCCACCTTCACCTTGGTGGACAAACACGACGAACCGGAGGTTACGCGCGCTTCGCTTCTGAGATGGCTGGCCGAGGCGCCATGGTTTCCGCAGGTCTTTCTTGACGACCGCCACATCAAGTGGAGCCCAGTTGACGAATACACCGCTAAGGTAGAAACCGTCGATGATAACCTTTCGGTGTCCGCCATCGTTCGCATCAACGATGAGGGCCAGCTCACGAGTCTAGAGGCACATGACCGAGGCCGCGATGTGGGCAAGAAAATCGTTCCCACACCGTGGGTTGCACGCTTCACAGACTACCGTGACGCCTCGGGCGTGAACATACCGTTTGTGGGTGAGGTAAGCTGGAAGCTTCCGGATGGCGACTTCACCTATGCGCGTTTTTCCATCGACCGGATTGAATACGATATTGGGGCTCGCTTTGGCGCTGCTGAGCCATCTGAATCTGAGCCCTACATTCGGTATGTTGCCACATGCAAATGACCTTGTTGTGGCGGGCGCTAGCGCCTGGGAATGCGGCGCAGCTCAGGCGAGGTAGCAAGCCCGAAAAGCCGTGAAGGCTAACAGGTTGTGATCAGTTATCAACTCGCGCTTTTCACCCCTTTTCACGCGTTTGAAGAGGGGTTTAGAACTCTTATTGTTGATTCTGTCATTTGCTGCTGAGTAAGGGGAAGAGGGGTGAAGGGGTGAAGTCCCAGCGATTTCAGCCAAAAACCTTCACCCCTCCATCACCCCTAAACCGGTTTTTTGGGATGAAATGCAGAAAAAGGAGGGAGCTATGTTGGGCAACTAAGGGGTGAAGAAACACTGACTGGTCATTCAACTTACGACACCCCTCTTTTTCAGTTTTTGTTGCGCGAACAAGGGGTGAAGGAGTGAAAGTTTATCTTCGTCAATGAAATGATTCCGGTGTCTCTTCACCCCTTTCCGACAACGTAGAGGTGAAGAGAACAAACGCTTGCTTTGCTTCGCGTTGAGGTCGAAAAAAATGGGAAGACGTTGTATCGATGCGGCCCGATAGGAAACCGCTATGAAATGGAAATGGGAAATCGATCTCGATGAGATGGTCGGCAAGTTCGTTCACTTGGAAACGCGCGACGCATCTATACGCGAAGGCAAACTGACCGGAATCGAAACGCATGATTTTGAGATCAACAACTCTGCGTATCGGGGTAACTGTTCTTTTTGGGGCGTCTAGCCAGGCCCGCTTCATGGTGTAACGTTGAGGTCTGCGCTCAATGTACAGCAGGTGTGGAGTTCTGAAGGTTATTCTCACGAAGGAAATCTTCGAACGCGGTTTGCCAGTTGGCTGGCAAGAGCTGATCGAGCTCCCGGTTCGGCCAAGTGTCGATATGGGCGATGATGCTAGGAAGGTACTTTCCACAATCGACGCCTGCCGCGTCGGCGGTGGAGACAACCGAAAGGACATCGGCGAATCGCTCGGCGCCTCCCCTGGAGCCAGCAAAGAGCCAGGACTTTCTTCCGGAAGCAGGTCCAAGGCCATTGTGCCCATATCGGATTTAGAGCACGTGTCACGTACCCGTGGCACCCAATGTTCGGCAATGAAGTTGACGTTGCCTACGAGGAGGTACGGCGAGGAGAGAGAGTTTACGTCTGCTTCCTTCCAGACGACTCTGGAGTGGTGATTCCGCGCTGGATGTTCGAGGTAGCGACCTGCGAGGGGATGAAGCTAGGGAGGCGCCAGGCCTCGCTGGTCGCGTTGCTGGAGCTAGAGAAGCTGGTGTCGGCCGTAAGACTCGATCCGGGAACGGCAGGGAGCAAGAATCCACCGAAGGAGGACTCCAATGCCGAATCAACCCACCGCGAATCATGCGGGGAACAAAGTAACACAGCTTCCGCTGTTCAACACCACGATCCCTATCGAAAATCTGGATTTCGCATACCAAAAGATGACGGTCGAAGTTCTGGCGAGGCTCTTGCTGGAGGCCAGCGGATTCAAAGTAAGAGCGGAGGTGCGCAATGAAGCCTCGTGAACTTCCCTCGGATGTCGTTCGACGTCGAGCAATCGTCTATGTGCGGCAATCAACCAGTATTCAGGTCAGCGAAAATCTCGAGAGCCAACGTAGGCAGTACGAGCTGGTCGACTTGGCAAAAAGCTATGGTTTTAAGGACGTTGCTGTCATCGATGCCGATCTCGGTGTCTCTGCCAGCGGCACCGTAGAGCGCCCTGGTTTTCGAAATTTGGTGGGCCAAATTTGCGAAGGCATCGTCGGCGCAGTGTTCTGCCTCGAAGCTTCGCGTTTGGCTCGCAATGGACGCGATTGGCATCACTTGATGGAACTATGTGCGCTCGTTGATGCCCGCGTCATCGATGCCGACGGGGTTTATAATCCAAAGATGCCCAACGATCGGCTGCTCCTCGGACTGAAAGGAACGATGAGTGAGTTCGAACTCACGGTGCTCCGACGTCGGCTTCTTGATGCTGCGAGGGCCAAGGCTCGACGCGGTGAACTGCGAATGCCTGTTCCTGTTGGGTATCTTTGGCCGCGAGACACTGGTCTGGTTATGGATCCGGATCAAAGAGTGCAGGAGGTCATTCGAACCGTTTTCCGACTGTTTGAGCGTCACGGTAGTGCGCGACAAGTCTTGCTCCACATGCGCAAGGAGGGGATCGTGTTTCCTCGCCCCGCAGACGCAAAGCAACTCACTCGTTTGACGTGGCGCGCTCCGTGCTACCGCAACGTAATCTCGGTGCTCCAGAATCCGTTCTATGCTGGCGCGTATGCGTACGGAAAATCTCAGGTGCAGACCAGAATCGTGGATGGGCAGGTCCGAAAGTCATACGGACGGGCCCGCTCCCGTGAAGACTGGATCATTATTCGGGACCACCACGAAGGCTACGTTTCCTGGGAGCAGCATGAAGGAATTCAGAAGAGGCTATCTCAGAACAGTTTTTCGAAGTCTTCCGGTGCCGCAAAATCCGCCCGTGGCGGGTTGGCACTTATGGCCGGTCTCCTTCGCTGCCGCCGCTGCGGTCGCATGCTCCAGGTCTCCTACGGAGGCAGAGGCATCCCCAAGCCCCGCTACTCATGCCGGCGTGGAAACGAAATGCAGGGACTTAAGCCGTGCATTACATTTGGGGCCAGTCGCCCGGATCTCGCAGTGGGATCTGAGATCCTTGCCGTGGTCCAGCCACTCGCGATAGAAGCGGCCATCATGGCCGAGCAGAATGCGGAGCTCCAAATCCAAGAGAGGCATCGAGCATATGAGCTGGAACGCCAGCAAGCAGAATACGAAGAGAGACTCGCCGCGCGTCGTTATCAATCCGTAGATCCAGACAATCGACTTGTCGCATCCGAGCTTGAGGCGCGATGGAATACGGCGATCGAAAAACTGCGTTCGTGCGAGGCAAAGATCACCGAGAAGCGTTCTCAAACGATAGTGCCACCAAAACGCGAGGAACTCCTAAAGCTCGCCGATGAGCTTCAAAAAGTGTGGACCGCACCAACTACGGAGCAGCGCACTAAACAGAGACTTATACGAACGCTCATCGAAGAGATCTTAGTAGACGTCGATGACTCCACAAGGGAGATTGTCCTTGTTATTCACTGGCGTGGCGGAAGGCATTCGGAGCTTCGTGTCCGTAAACCGAAACCGGGAGAGCACACCATGCGAAATTCTCCTGAAGTGGAGGAAACCATTCGGCAGATGGGCACCCGGTGGTCCGATGATCATATCGCAGCCACACTGAACCGAATGGGGACGAAGACTCCGTACGGCCACACCTGGAACGCACGAAGGGTATCTCAATTCCGTCGCAGCAAAGGCATTCCAGGATACGAATCCGCCATCAAGGACGGAAAATGCCTCACGATGTCAGAAACTGCTGAGAAACTAGGGGTCAGTGCCCATGCGGTCAGAAAGCTTATTCAGGAGAAAATTCTCCCCGCAAAGCAACACGTCTTCGATGCTCCCTGGCAGATACAGGCAACTGATCTTGAAAAACCCGAGGTACAAGAGGCCCTCAAGAACCGGCAAAGGCGCGCAGGGCGCCCGTGTCGAATTTCCCGTGACGATCGAACTTTAGAGATTCCAGGTATTTAAGGAGGTACCGCATAATGAAACCAAAACGGCAATGCGGCGGAGTCGCCGTTCCGCCTCCCCGTTATCAATCTCGAGGCGGCCGTCTATCGCAAAGGGAAGTCTGAGCTTATCCCACTGATTGGTGAAGTAGGTCACCCCTTGCTTCATGGGCTTGAGCAGAGGCATAGGCTTGAGTGCCTCAGCGCGCTCGAGGATTTCCTCCATAATGGGGAGACTCTGGGTGCGCCGTCGCTCAAGTCGCTGAGGGGCAAGCAAAGCATGTTCTTTGCACTGTGCTTCGATTCGATAGATACGCTGGAACGCATCGACAAAAGGACGCGCCGCGGTATCTCCGAATTCGAGTGCTTGAACGAACGGTCGACGTGCGTGCATACAGCATCCCGCGAGCAGTCGTCCAACCTTATCACCCCTGTTCGCGTCGGCGATCCGTTCGTAGCCCCGATACGCATCACCCTGAAGCACTGCTTTGGAGTCACGAAGCCACTTCTCGGGGTGCTCTGCCTCCCACGTGGGCGCGTATTGGTAAGCCACATAGGTCAAAGTCTTCGAAAGGTCGCCTCCGGGATCGAAGTACCGTCCCACGAATACCCACATCTTCCCGTTCACCACGCCGCCCTCGACGTCTCGGTCTCGGACGCGAATAGATGTATCATCGAGGTTAATCATATCGGACTTGCGAACGAGCTCGGTGATACGGTGACAGAGCGGCTTGAGGATTTCGTGCCCAAAGCTTTCCCATCGGCTGAGCGTGGAGATAGCGAAATCGCCCCCGGCACGTCTGAAAATCTTCTGCGTACGACGAAGTGGAAGCCCGTCCACCGTCTTGTTCGTTATCAGAGCAGCGAGAAGCCTTGGTCCCGGCCAAGCGCCGTCCCGGGCATGGGTTGAGGGCGCCGGAGCTTTTTTCACTTCGCCTTCGCACAGCCTGCACGCGATGGTTTCACGCAAGTATTCGATGACCTCAAACTTCGGTGGCGTGTACTCGACAACGAGACTCCGGTTGTGACCGATGGTGCACCGAGGCTCACCGCACTGAGGGCAGGGCCGGTCTTCGTCAGCAACACAGAGCTTCTCGGTGCGTGTGGGCTTGAGGGGGGCGCGCCGCTTCTTCCTTTTTCGTTTCTTCGGCCCGGGCGTATCCTCTTCTTCTGGCTCAGGCTCTGGCGTTCGCAAGGCTACAGCTTCGAGCGTGTCGACAAAGAGACTCTGCTGGCCACAAAGCACCTTCTCCGAGCGTCGTCCGAACAACTGCTTTTGTAGATGGTGGATCTCGACAGCCTGATCTTCGATGACCTTCTGAGCGGTCTGAAGAACGGCCGCAAGCGCATCTTTTGAGGGCATTTCACCCTCCTTGTTCGAAAGGGCTTCGATGAGGTCCGTGAAGTTGACCAGCTCGGTAGTCGTCTTCTTGATGCGCGTCTTCGAGATGAATTGGAGTTACAAGCTCAAAGCTTACGAGGCAAGCAGAAAACGCTAAGTTTGCAAAAGCTTCAGCGTCGGCGATGTTTGTGTTCTCCGTCCTCGTTTCATCGACGAAAGGTCGATGTCATCTAAAAAACGAAGCATCGATTTCGTGTCCATTTCCCAACAGAACCGACCATCTTCGAACCGGGGACGACGAAATCGTCCTCGGTCGAGTCGCTTCGCAAGAATGCACCAGCCGTGCGGATCATGAAAGAGCACGCGCACTTGGTTGCATCGCTTGTTAAGGAACACAAACAGGCCTCCGTGGTGCGGATCAATCTTTAAGTCTTGAAGCGCAGTTGCTGCCAATCCGTCGAAAGAACGACGAAGATCAACCGGCTCGACTGCGAAAAAGACCCGAGTGCCGGAAGGAATCAATGATCGCCACCCATAAGTATACCAAGGATCTCCCCCACGACCCCCGGTTGACTCGGAAAGCGAACGAAGGCGTCTCCAATCAAAACCTCGACGGATTCCTCAACACCGAGGCCGTCAGATTCTTTCCTCTTGTTACGGGACGGTGCTGTGACTTCAATGAAGCTCGGCGAGACCCCGACCTGGTTCGTCCAGTACACCAGCTTCGGTTTCGACACACCTCGAACTCGACAAAATTCTCCCTTGCTCAACCCGCTTCTCTGCCATTCAGAAACAAGCGCCTTGCCATCCGCCTTTGTGAAGTAGGATTCGCTCATGCTCCGAGCATGCTGCATGCGTTCACGTTCGCCTAGGCGCCCCAAAAAGAACAGTTACACGAAAAGACTGTGAGGGTGAGATCCCCCCTCGAGAGAGCGAAGACGATGGTCACGAAAACCCGGCCGCGGGAACCGATAACGGACCCGGAGTTCTCAGCAGACTTCGAAGAAGAAGGGCATCCACAGGGCGTCATTGAAGTCGTCGTGGATGGATATCCGTACGAGCTAAATCTTGGGCAGATTGCTGCGTCGGGCGCCACGACCGAAGGATGGCTCTTCTGGAACGATCTGCTCTCACGCGCCGAGCGAGAATTCATGCAACTCGAAGCCGCCTACCGGCAGTTCCGAGCGAACGCGATTTGCGAAATGTTGAAAAAGGACTCGAAGCTATCTGAGTGGAAGGCCAAGGCGTTTCTTGAAAGCACTGATACGTTTCGCGAAAACAAGGCGGCGTTGGCTGAATCGCACCGAACTCTCGCGCTACTTCACGGCGTAGTCGAAGGCTTGAGGCCTTGGCCTCAGATAGCCTCGATCAATGGAGCGGGATTGGGCGATGACACGAGCGCAGCTTGAAAGCCCATTGATGAGCCATGATGGCGCCAGTGGTTCTCAAGGAGGGATCTCACTTGATACGCATCCCTGGCGGCGCGGCATCCTTCGAGAACCTCCGGTTCTCACAACTAACACTTGTTTTACTCGCGTTTGCTGATCTAGGGCTTTCAGGTATGGACGGCCGAACTGCCGCTTGATTGGGCACCGCGACCCTTGCGGGAATCGCATTCTTGGCTTCGTCCTCGCTCAAACATTGGGTGGGCCGTCGTACCTTCTCTCGAAGGAATGTGGCTGGGGTTGAGGAGTTCGCGTCCTATCGTGCCGCCGTGTTCCCATCCGCGTGGGAGAGAAGCGCGTCCATCACGAGCCGCATCCTTAAGATCGCAGGATGGTTTTTCCTCCTCGCCTCGGCAGGAATGTGGCTGGCCTGACTGCACAAGCATTGAATCCAAGGACTTGCTAACGATCGGCAGCGACCGAGTGATCGAAACGCTGGCAGAGAGAACCGTGCAGGTGGCGCGATTACTGGCTCTAACAGCAGATCGCTACGTTCGGTAACCATACAAGCTATTGAGGTCACCGTTTCGTTACGGCTTTGCAGTGGACCCCCATGGTTGAACAGCGCGAACCCTGATCATCCTTTGGCACGATCGTTGCTTACCGATCGACCGTCTTCGGAGCTCATTTCAGAGATCCAAGAAACAAGGAGAAAATAGTCATGGCACTTACTCATTGGAACCCCTGGCGCGAACTCGAAGATATGTCGAGTCGGCTCAACTCCATCTTTAAACTCGAAGGCGGAAACGGGGATGTCACCACGATGACAGTATCCGACTGGAGTCCGCGCGCTGATATCAAAGAAAACGTTGAGGAATACGTTGTCACCGCCGAGCTCCCGGGCGTCCCGAAGGACGACATTAAGGTGAGTGTGAAGGATGGTGTCCTCTCGATTTCCGGCGAAAGAAGAAGCGAAAAGGAAGAAAAAGGCAGTAAGACTCACCGTATTGAACGCTTCTATGGAAGCTTTTGTCGGAGCTTTTCGTTGCCTGAAGGCGTCGATGAGAACAAGATTGCAGCGGATACCAAGGAGGGGCTCCTTTATGTTCACCTTCCCAAGTCGCCGACCGCAAAAACGCCGTCCAAGGAGATTCGTGTCAAGTAGTTTGGCAGCGATCTTTTCGCTGAAGCTCTACCGTAGGAGAAGAATGATGCAAGCAAAAGAACTGATGACCGAAGATGTGAAAAGCTGCCGCGCGGACGATACGCTTTGCGTGCCCGCAGCCATTATGTGGGATCGAGACTGCGGATTCGTTCCGGTCGTCGATGATGAAAACCACGTCGTCGGTGTCGTCACTGACCGGGACGTCTGTATGGCCGCTTACACGCAGGGTAGGAGCTTGGATTCAATCCCAACAAGAACGGCCATGGCAAACGTGGTTTTCTCGTGTCGACCCCGAGATTCTATGCACAAGGTAGAGAAACTGATGAACGAGAAACAGGTTCGTCGGCTCCCTGTCCTGGACGAGAACGAGGTTCTGATCGGCGTGGTCTCCCTGAGTGACATCGCGTGCGCGAGTATCCGTGAGGGCGGTCGAAAGGCTAAGGATGCCACCATTGAAGGGATGGCGACGGTCCTGGCTGGCGTCTGCCGGCCTCGAACACTCCCCTCAAACTTTGCGGCGCATTAAAAAAGTGGCATAAAGCGATTGTGGAGTGCCGGGTGAATGGATCGATCGTGACTTCAGGACTCGAGAAGCAAGACTCGGGGGTTCCGAACCTATCGCCGAAGCCCAAATTTGATTCGACTCCGGAGGCAGACTGAGGACTATGAGTGTTTATTGGGTGGTTATCGCCGACGGCGCTCGGGCGCGCTTCTTCAGGCTAGATGGAGCGCGCCCGTTCCCCCAGCTCACGGAAGAACAGGACCTGGTGCATCCGGAACGGCAAATGCGCGACGGCGAGATTTTCAGCGAGACGAACCCCGGTACGCGTTCAGGGCCAAGTCACCGCTCACAAAGCTTTGAGGATGGTCGCAGCAACCACGATTTAGAGCTGGACCGACGATTCGCCGGCACCGTTGCAAAAGTTTTAGCCGAACGGGTCGATTCGGAGGCCACGGTTCATGCCGTCGTTGTAGCCGCTTCCGTGAGACTCCTTCCCGAACTCCGTCCCAAGCTGGATCGACTTGGGCTGAACAAGGTCAAAGTTTACGAATTGGCCAAAGATCTGACGCGACAGTCGCCCACTGAGATTCACGACTATCTTGCCAACCTGGAATGGATACCAGAGCGAAAGCGCAAAGGGATCGGGTAGGAGTCCATGGCTGTTCTTGAATGGGTTCTGCGCATCATGGAAAGAATGCGATCGTTTTTTTCCAAAATTGAAATGCCGCTCGTCAGATATCCAGCACCTGTCGAATCATAGGGATGATGTCACGGCACTGTAACCCGTAAGGCGCCACCGGTTACAGCGGCCACACAGGACTCGGGGAAATAGCGCCGGAGAAGACCGTAGAGTCGACTTGGCACAATTGTTGGGTCCCAAGTCCTGCATGGCGAAGACACACGCGGCCGCGATAAGGCTGGTTCACGCGAAACCAAAGAAGAGTATTCCCACGAATCTGAATACGGTTCGGCTGGCTCCGTGGGACACTGCGTATGGCCCCCAAACCTGGCCCTGCCTGGAGAAACGTAGGTTGCATAGGAACGAGACCACAGCGAGGGGGCCTTCTAGCGGCGCACCGGTGGCGGCCCTGAGGCTCTACGTTTCATGTCCTGTATGGAAGGAACGTAAGCCGGTGGAGAATTGCGACGGATGCGCATACCGCGGTGATTATCGACGGGATAGTGAGGGCCGACTCACGGCCGTGAGATGCGAATATCGATCTCATCCTTCAAAATACGCTCCAGGAAGCGTTGTCCTTAGGAAGGTTGAGACACAGCGCCAACCGCGGGCGGGATCGCAGGCACGGTGCTCAGTATCACCGGCACAGCCAGCAGCGCTCGCAGCTCGGAATCAGACGACCTCAAGGCCGATCGGGCGAAGCACACAGCGGCCGTACTACTCGTTGGCACAGCGACGCCCGGTCGAGGAATTCTGTTCGGAAGCGTCGCCTCCTTCGGGTAAACGACGTATGACAATGAGTCGCTCGCTGCCTGTATCGATAAACAGCAGAAATGGTGCGCAAGCATCATCATCGATGGCTTGAGACTTCTCCATCACGCCCACGTGTCCCGCAAATCTTCTATTTGCCAAATGAACCATTAGAGCGTCAACGCTGCCACAGTAAGTAAGCCACGGTAGGGACGAATTGGTGGTGTCCATGAGGCCCGGTATGTTATTTAACAGGACTATGCGGGAGCGCGTCCTGATTGTGGGCGGGGGCACGGCGGGTATTACGGTCGCAGCACGGCTTCGAAATGCTCGAAACGATCTCACCATTCAGATCATCTCTCCAGACGACTGCCACTACTACCAACCCCTATGGACGCTGGTCGGAGGGGGACTGGCTGAACTCAAAGAAACGCAAAGACCCGTGGCCGACGTTGTGCCAAACGGCGTCACCTGGACTCAAGACAAGGTCACTGTCCTCAAACCGGATGAAAATTGCGTCATCACCCAAGCACACGGGCCGATCTCCTACGACGCACTGGTGCTGGCCCCGGGTCTCAGAATGGCGCTTGAGGAGGTGGCCGGCCTCGAAGCCGCCCTCGAAGAAGATCCGCGAGTTTGGACAAACTACCTCGCACGTTACGTAACGAAGGGGCCCACTGCAATTGAAGCTTTCAAAGGCGGCGATGCAATCTTTACCTTTCCGCGCACTCCTTTGAAATGCGGTGGGGCGCCCCAGAAGATTATGTGGATCGCCGAGGAAACTTTTCGGGATAGGGGCGTCCGCGATCGGGCAACCGTTCGCTTTGTGGTTCCCGGTGATAAAATCTTTGGCATTCCCAAATACCGGGAGGTCCTCGACGACATCGCCTCGGACCGGGGCATCAAGCTCCTTACGAAAATGCATCTTGTCGAGATTCGGCACCAGGAAAGTGTAGCCGTGTTCGAAAATGTGGATGAGGGTCAAGAAATCGAGGTCCACTATGAGCTACTCCATGTGGCTCCTCCGTCTCGCGCGCATAGTTTTATCGTCGATAGTCCACTCGGTGCAGAGGGTGGCCGTCTTGCTCCCGACGAACGGACGCTCGGCGCGCAGAAAAGAAACCTGCCACAGGGCGGAAGCGGCGGATTCGTAGAGGTCGATCCCCAAACGACCCAGCACGTTCGCTACCCCAACGTTTTTTCCCTCGGCGATGCCAGCAATCTCCCTACGGCTAAAACCGGAGCTGCCGTTCGTAAACAGGCGCCAGTCCTGGTCGAGAATCTTCTCGCTTTCTTAAGTGGAAGATCGCCCAAAGCAAAATACGATGGCTACACCTCGTGCCCGTTGGTTATGGGCCACCACAGCGTGATGCTCGCGGAATTCGACTACGAGGGAAAACCGATGGAAACCTTCCCCGTCGACCAAGCAAAACCCCGGTATAGCATGTGGCTCCTTAAACGTTATCTTCTCCCGCTCTTGTACTGGAAGGGCATGCTCAAAGGACGCCTCTAGCGGCCTAGAATCGTCACATGAACGCATATACCTGTCCCATGCACCCGAAGGTTCTCCAGGCTGAACCTGGAAGTTGTCCCGTCTGCGGAATGGCGCTTGAAGCCAAAACGGTTGGCTTGGAACAGGAAGACGATTCCGAGCTTCGCGATATGACGCGTCGGTTCGTCACCGCTCTTATCTTTGCGGTTCCACTGCTGACGGTGACCATGGGCGATATGCTGCCCGGTGCTCCCATCACCCGCCTATTGCCAACCCGCTGGCGTTTTTTCCTTGAACTTATGCTTGCGACACCGGTTTGTTTATGGTCGGCCTGGCCTTTTTACGTGAGGGCGGTGCGATCGCTTCAACGCAAGAGTCTCAATATGTTTACGCTGATCGGTCTCGGCGTTAGCGTGTCTTACGGCTACAGCGTGGTCGCTGTGCTCTTTCCTGGAATTTTCCCGGCGTCTTTCCGGTCTGAGGATGGAGGCGTCGGGGTCTATTTCGAGGCGGCGGGTATGATCGTGACATTGATCCTTCTCGGCCAGGTTCTTGAACTGAGGGCGCGGCGTCGGACGGGTACGGCCCTCAAGAAACTTCTTGGTTTAACCGCCAAGCAAGCTCGACGGCTTCTGGCAGATGGAAGCGAGGAGAAGGTTCCTCTTGATGCCGTAGCGGTTGGCGATCGACTCCGCGTACGCCCCGGTGAAAAACTACCCACGGACGGGATCGTAGTCGAAGGCACCAGCTGGGTTGATGAATCCATGATCACCGGTGAACCCCTTCCCGTAGAGCGGCGTTCGGGAGATGAGGTGGTTGGCGCAACGGTCAACACGAATGGGCTGTTGGTCATACGCGCCACAAGAGTCGGCACTGAGACGCTTTTGTCGCGAATTGTTGCCATGGTGGCTGAGGCTCAGCGAAGTCGTGCTCCCGTACAAAGACTCGCCGACACAGTGGCCGCCTATTTTGTTCCGGCGGTTATGGTGATTGCGCTCGGATCCTTCATCGTCTGGGCGCTGGTAGGACCTGAGCCGCGAATGGCCTACGCGCTCATCAACGCAGTGTCGGTACTCATCGTGGCGTGCCCATGTGCGTTGGGCTTGGCGACGCCGATGTCGATTATGGTCGCGATGGGCAAGGGGGCGACCGCTGGCGTACTGTTCAAGAATGCTGAAGCGATCGAAGAGATGCGCAAGGTCGACACATTGGTAGTCGACAAAACCGGCACGCTGACCGCAGGCCGTCCCCAGTTGGTCCACATCGAAACGGACATCGGCTGGGACGAGCGGGAAATCTTGGGGCTTGCGGCAAGCTTGGAGCGGGGTAGTGAACATCCACTGGCGGAAGCTATCGTGGTGGGTGCTCAAGAACGAGGGGCGGTTCTACAGGGGGTCGACTCATTCAGATCTATGACGGGCAAGGGGGTTTGCGGGGAGGTGAACGGCCGTCAGGTTGCCTTGGGGAACCGCGCACTCTTAGCCGAGCTGAACGTGAAAGAAATCGGTCTGGACGAAAAAGCAGACTCACTTCGTTTGGCTGGGCAAACGATCATCTTTATTGTGGTGGATGGGAGGTGCGCCGGACTGATCGGCGTGGCTGACCCCGTAAAGAAAGATGCAATGCACGTCATTTCCGCTCTAAAAAACGAAGGAATTCGCATCGTGATGCTGACCGGAGACCACCACACCACCGCTCAGAACGTTGCGCATCAATTGGCCGTGGACGAAGTCATTTCAGAAGTTTTGCCGGGCCAGAAGATGGCGGAAATCAAACGACTTCAAAACGACGGCCATTTCGTGGCGATGGCAGGTGACGGCATCAATGATGCACCAGCTCTCGCTCAGGCTCAGGTCGGAATCGCAATGGGGACCGGAACGGACGTTGCGATTCAAAGCGCAGATGTGACCCTGGTAAAGGGCGACCTTCAAGGCATCATGCGGGCTCGAAAACTGAGTCGGGCGACCATGACCAACATAAGACAAAACCTTTTCTTTGCGTTCTTCTACAATGCCCTCGGAGTTCCGATCGCGGCCGGTGGGTTGTATCCATTTTTTGGGGTCCTACTCAGCCCCATCTTTGCGGCGGCGGCGATGAGCTTGAGTTCTGTCTCGGTCGTAACCAACGCGCTGCGGCTTCGGAAAACCGAAGTGTAAGCCGGTGAGATGTACTATGCTTGACTGACCGAGATCATCTTCCGGAATCGGGCCATGGACGCCACGAAAAGCACCGTACCAATGCTTATAACCAAAGCGAATTGTTTCCAGACCGCGTCAAGGCCCGCGCCCCGGAAGAGTATCGCCTGAGAGAGCTTTACAAAGTGGGTGGACGGAGAAAGCTGCATCAAATATTGGAGCACACGAGGCATACTTTCTAACGGTGTGTTTCCGCCGGAAAGGAGAATGATCACGATATAGACGGGAATGACGAGCAGCCCAAACTGCGGCATGGTCCGGACCAGTGAGGCCAAGAAAACACCCAGTGAAGTGGCCGAGAACAGGTAGACGATCGCACCGGCAACAAACAGAGGAATCGAGCCCTGAGTAGGAATATTGAGCAGACCTTGGACGATGCCATAGAGGGACGCAACGGCGGCGAGGGTGACCACCAAAGCGTTGGCCCAGATCTTGGATATCATGATCTCCGCCGGAGTGATCGGCATGACAAGCAGGTGCTCGATGGTCCCGTGCTCCCGTTCCCGGATGAGCGCCGCGCCGCTTAAGATAAGCGCGAGGAGCGTAATATTATCGACCAGTTGCATAATCGCCGCGTACCATCCGGAGTTCAAATTGGGATTGAATTCCGCGCGAACGACAAGACGTACCGGTAGGGCCCGTTCATGGCCGCCGCTATGGCGAATAACTTCGCGCCGAATGATCTCTTGGATGTAGCCGGAGCCAACCCCCGCCTGTGACATGGCCGTTGCGTCTACGTTGATCTGAATCGTCGGTCGTCGGCCACGAAGTACATCCGCCTCAAAGCCTGGAGGTATATCGACCAAGAAGGTGTAGCGCCCAGTGTCCATAGCCATGTCGATTTCGGCGAGAATTAAGTCCGCCGGGGTTTGAAAATAGGGCTTGCGAAGCGCATCACGGATCCGGTGTGACAGGGCAGATCGATCCTCATCGACAACCGCAATCGAAGCGTTGTTGACGTTTGTAGAACCTCCTTCCGCGACGACGTAAATGGCCAGGGTAAAGGTATACGCCATCAATACCAAAAGAACTGTGTCCGAACGGAGGCTCAGAAGTTCCTTCACTCCCAACTGGTAGATGTGTCCAAGTTTCTCCTTCACGACTAGGCTTCCTGCTCTTTCAAGAAAATCCGACTCAACGCGAAGAAAATGAAAACGAGCAGGACGAGAAAGAAAAAATTAGGCGCCAGTTCGCGAAATCCGAGTGCCTTGGCGAAGACGCCTAAGCTGATCTTCTGAAAGTAAATGCTCGGAAAACTGAGACCCAGCGCTTTAGGAAGCCCCGTTAGAGAAGATGTCGGGTTGAAGAGTCCCGAGAAATTAACGGCGGGAACCGTGACCGCAATCGCCGTGGTGAAAATGGCAGCAATTTGCGTTTTGACGAAACTCGATACGAATAGGCCAAAGCCCGTGGTGGCGGCAACATAGAAGGTTGCCCCCCATCCCAACGCAAGCGCGCTACCCTTTATGGGCACGCCAAACAGAGTGACTGTGAGAAGTACGAGAATCATCCAACTCAGAAAGGCGATGACAATATAGGGGGCCTGCTTCCCAAGGAGAAATTCCGTTCCGGTGACCGGGGTGGCGTAAAAGTTCGTGATCGAACCTTGCTCCTTTTCCCTGACCACTGAGACGGCGGTCAGCATGGCGGGGATCATCGCGAGAATGAGCACCACGACCGCGGGCGTCATGGCGAACACACTTCGAAAATCCTGGTTGTAGCGGAAACGTGTTTCAATTCGAATAGGCTCCGTATTCGATTCTACGGTCCCCTGTCGCGCCATCAAATCCTCGAGATAACTCCCGTGAACCCCTCGCAGGTAACCGCGACTGGTTTCCGCTCGGAAAGGCATTGCGCCGTCGATCCAAACCCCGACTTCCGGCGATCGGCCACGCTTGAGATCTCGGCCAAAGCCTGAGGGAACTTCAATCGTCAGACAAAGTTCTCCACTTTTGAGGCGCGCCGCGAGTTCCTGCGATGTCCGAGCGGGTCGCTCTGCACGAAAGTACCGGGACCCCCGTAGATTTTCTAGGAACGTGCGGCTCTCGGGGGTCCTATCTCGATCAAGCACCGCGTATGAAAGCTCTTCGACGTCAAACGAGATACCGTAGCCAAACACGAGCATGAGAAGTACGGGTCCGAGAAACGCGAACGCCAAACGGATCGGATCTCTTCGGAGCTCAAGCAGCTCTCGTCGCGCATAGGCCCAGACCCGCGTAGGACCGAGTACTCGATTCCGCTTTTCACCCATCGGTTTGGTTTTGGGACTGAATACTCCACCGCCTAAAGGCGGTGGGTTCGCCTGCGACTAAAGTCGCCTAAAGGCTCGCCTGCAATGCAGGCCATCTCACTCCGTGATCTTGAAATCCTCGTCCTCCTGGGGCACGGCACCTTGCAACTCGATGTACTTCGCAATGACGTCGTCGGTCACATTGCCGCTCGACGCCACAAAGTAACCCCGAGCCCAAAGGTGCCGACCCCAGAAGGACTTACGCAGGGCCCGAAACTCAGCCATGAGCCGATTCGAAGTCTTTCCCTTGATGGCCTGCATCACACGGCTCGGCGACAGATGCGGAGGTACACTCAAGAGGAGGTGCACGTGGTCCTGGCTGATGTTCCCCTTCAGAATCTGGATGTTGTTCCGACTACATATCTCCCGAACCAGTTCCCTAAACCGAAGTGCCACGTCTCCACGCAGCATAGGCTTGCGGTACTTGGGTACGAATACAAAATGGTAGTGCAACTCGTAGACGGTGTGGGACGACTTACGGTAGTGCCTCATGGCGGCATTGTACCCAAGTACCGCAAGCATCCTAAAGGCTTCGCCTAAAGGCGAGGGATCTCAAGCATCCCCGGATGGGACATTGAGAGCGTGAGGTGTAGTTCCTGACGGCTTGCCGTTGGTCGTAGGCGTCGCGCCTTCCAAATACGTGACAAAGGTCTCCTCAAGGTCCTTGGCGTGCTGCTCGCTTACAAGAGTCTTCGGGGAGCCCTGAGCAAGAACTTTTCCCGCATGCATAAGCGCAACGCGATCACAACGTTCGGCTTCATTCATGAAATGTGTGGAGATAAAAATCGTCACGCCCTCGTGGCGAGAAAGATGGATCAACAGTCTCCAGAACCGGTCTCGCGCGATGGGGTCTACCCCTGACGTCGGTTCGTCGAGAATAAGAAGCTCAGGTCGATGGATCACGGCGACCGCCAAAGAGAGACGCTGACGTATCCCGAGGGGCAGATCATCTGCGCGTGTTTTGACGAAGGCGGCCAAGTCAAAACGCTGGACCATTTCGTCGACCCGTGCGTCAATTTCATGCTTAGGAAGCCGAAACAGTCGGGCGTGAAGATCCAGGTTTTGCCGTACGGTGAGTTCCCCGTACAGCGAGAAAGACTGAGACATGAAGCCCACCCGTCGCCGAGTCTTTATGTCACGAATATGAACTTCTCGGCCAAACAGAAAAGCCTTGCCTTCACTCGCGGGCAAAAGACCGGTCAACATTTTCATGGTGGTGGTTTTGCCGCAGCCATTGGAGCCCAAGAACCCGAAAATCTCTCCGCGTTTGATTTGAAAACTGACCTTGTCCACTGCGGTGAAATCACCGAAGCGTCGACTCAGCCCCTGTGCGTCGATCGCGATCGTCTGATCATTTTTCGGCCGCTCTAATACGGAGATCGACTGATGATTTTTGCTTCTATTTCCGGGGAGCAACCGAATGAATGTCTCTTCAAGCGTTTCCCTGTTTACGCTCTCTTTGAGGTGTCTGGGCGTTCCGGTCGCGAGTATTCGACCTTTGTCCATGGCAATCAGCCAGTCGAAGGCCTCCGCTTCGTCCATATAGGCGGTCGCAACGAGGACACTCATATCCCGTCGGCGGAGTCGAATTCGCTCAATGAGTTCCCAGAACCGACGGCGGGAAAGAGGGTCCACACCGGTGGTGGGTTCATCCAAGATCAAAAGTTCCGGGTCATGAATAAGCGCACAGCAAAGGCCCAGTTTTTGTTTCATGCCGCCAGACAACTTGCCCGCGGGACGGTCTCTGAACGGGAAAAGTCCAGTGCTCTCAAGAAGCTCATCGGTACGCCAAGTACGTTCTCTCTCGGATTGCCCGAAAAGCCGGCCGAAAAAGTCGATGTTTTCGGCCACGGAAAGTGTGGAGGACAGATTTTTTCCCAGTCCCTGCGGCATGTAAGCAATTCGATGGCATATCGCTGCCCGGTGGCGAGAATCATTCATGGGGCCATTTAAGGTTTCTACGTGACCGTTCTGGATTTTTCGCACACCAGAGATAAGCGCCAAGAGCGTGGATTTCCCAACGCCGTCGGGCCCTAAGAAGCCAACGAGGGCTCCCTGGGGAACGTTCAGGTCAATATCGTCCAGCGCGGCTATATTTCCATAGCGATGGGTGACACCCGCGAGTGTCGCAACCCCTTGGGGCGCGTGGGTCACAGCGAACGCTTTCGGGCCAATTTTTCTGGCCAATCGGCGGCGGTGTCCACCCGAACATAAGCAACACCGGGGAGCCCTGTCTTGGCCCGGTCGCGGTATGTTTTCAGAAGTTGTGGATCAATTTGGACCTTGATTCGAAACTCGAGTTTTTCTCGCTCGGTCTGTGTCTCAACTTCTTTGGGGGTGAACTGCGCCTTTGGGGATACGAATGATACTTTTGCCGGAATGGCAACGTTGGGTGCGGTATCAAGCACGATCCGCGCCTCGGCCCCGATGGCCACTCGACCCGCGAAACGAGCCGGAAGGAAGAGCGTCATGTAGACATCGTTTAGGTCGATCAGCGTAAGAATCTTTCCACCCGCGGCGATGACCTCACCGGGCTCAGCCAACCGGTAGAGGACACGGCCCGAGACGGAAGCAGCGAGCGTACCGTCGTTGATTTCGATCTTGATACGTTCCATCGTCGCGGTCATGGCTTCAACCTGAACCTCGGCATCCGCGAACTTCGTTTTTGCCGCCGCAAGCGTTGCCTTGGCGGTCTGGACCGCGGTCTGATCATAGTCCAAGTTTTTGCGCGAAATGTTGTCATTTTCGTACAGTTGATACGTCCGATGGAGATTGCTCCGCGCTAATTTGAGCTCGCTTTCTCGCTGCGCAATGATCGCTGCCGCGTAGCGGACCCCTTCTTTGCAGCGCCTGACTTCGGCTTTCGCCTGCCGAAGCCTTGCCTCGAGTTCCGCGGTGTCCATCCGGACTACGGTTTGCCCTCGCTCCACCCAATCACCTTCGTGGGCCAGAACCTCGGCAATACGGCCCGGTCGCTTTGGCGCCACATCGACCTGGATCGCTTCGAGACGTCCGTTTCCGACTGCAATCCCTTCGGGAAGTCCGCCATCGTGGCGCATCCACCAAACGGCCAATCCGGCCATCAAGCCAACGAGCACGGCGAATGCGATTCCGTACTTGTATGAGCGCGATTGTGTTTTCGCCTGCGTACCCATTGGGAGGTGCCCGCTACTACACAAACAATGCAAAATCAGGACCAGGAGTAAAAAAGACCGAGGGGCTAACAGACTGCGAGCCGGGTAAGCGCGAAAAGCGAATAAATGGGACGATTCGTTCCGTTAACGTTACTACATCGTGACATTGCGGCTCTCTGCATATCGCCGGAGCCCCAGCACAAGTCTATCTTCGTTGTGCGTGTGTTCTATCCGCTAACGCGGAGGACCTTATCTCTAATGGCGGACTGACGGAATTTGGCGCCGTTTTCGGTCCCAGCAACCCCGGCACTATCTTTGGTGGCGTATAGAGTCTCGTAGAGCTGGTATTGGTCAAGAGCTCCGGTCTCCGAAGATCTCGGAGCCGTGGGCCCTATGGAGACGTGAATTCGGGCGCGAATGTTGAGCAACTGCCGACAAGCCATGATGGAGTCGATGATGCGAAAAACGAGCAGAGCGATGTGCGCTGTGGGCCCCGCAGCATCGGCAGACATTCGGCTGATGAGACGTGTCCCGCCCTCTTCAGGGGAAAGGGCGAAGCATGTCACCAGACACACCTGAGCTCCAACGAACCGTGCGCCGTCGGCCCACCAGGCCAGGGCTCGCCCGCTATCGAGGTAACGCAAGTAACCGATTGCCGCAGCATCGCCCAATTGCGGTTCCGGAATCCAAGAGACAATGTGCCGCGCGGAAGCCTTTCGCCCATTATCGAGCCAGTCGATGCTGTACCATCCCGCACCGCGTCCGAGTTGAGCAATCCACGGCCAGACGCGTTCCGGCGGGGCATCGATCGAAATGGCGCGCGTCATAGCGACTCGGGCGGGAGGACCACACTCGAGATATTGGTCCCCCGGCATCGCACGACCGCGCTCCCCGGGCGTCGATCCCCAGCGTGTGCCCCAACACACCAGACCGATCCCAGCCATGACGCCGACAGTAGCGAGCGTCGCAGTCCACATAAGATCAAAGGACCGCTGATTCTGCGGCGGACGTCTGAACGATATTAGCGACCGCATCCAAATCCAACGGCTTTGTGATAAGCCTCTGCCCGGGCGCAAGCTCAACGTTGGTGTAGCCCGACATCACAACCACGCCGATGCTCGGGCACACGTTTTCAACTTGTAAGGCGAGGCGAACACCCGACATCTCCGGCAAGTCATAGTCCGTAAGTAAGACATCCATTTTTCCGTTCGCGCGGCAAAGGGCAAGCGCCTCGGACGGGGTAGACGCACCGAGTACCCGATAGCCGAGATCACTCAAGTGATCACACAGGGCCAGACGTGAAGACTCCTCGTCTTCAACCAGAAGAATCGTCGCCCTATTTGCGATGGGAGCTTCTTTTGCACCCGGGACCCGAGGTGGGGTTGACGGCGCACGGACCGATGGCGTCTCCAACGATATGTCGCTATGGTCAGGTAAGAAACATCGAAACGTACACAGGGGCCCGTCACAGACGGTTTCGATCCGCCCGCCGGCTTGCTCAAGGATACGCACGGCCCGTGCAACCGCAGGAGATTGCATGGGAAGGAGAGCCTCGTCCGCAGGCACGGTTCCCTTGATCGTAATCAAGAGGGTCGTCTCTGGCCTGTTCAGTGTGTTCCTGTTCGCTTCGGACTGAGGTGGCAGACTGATCCGAATCGTCAAAGAGGCCACTGGCATCAACGCGTCACGCGCGCCCAGCACAAGCGAAAGGATGGCTTGTGCTAGGAGAGCGCCATCCAAAGTCGTGGGAACACAGATGGGTTCGATCTGAAGGCTGAGCTCCGCCGTGCTCCCCACGATGCGTTTTATGAGAAGATCCAAGTCGCGCAAAACGAGATTTACGTCGACCGCGGTGCCTCCGACTTGAATATCACGGGAAAATGAAACGAACTGATGGGTCAGTGAAGCGCCGCGTTCTAAGGACCGCTTCGCCTCGTCAAGATAGCGCCGGGCCGGGCTGTCCTCCGGAAGGTCCTTGAGTGCCATGCTTACACAGCTTTTGGCCCCCATGAGAATATTGCCGAAGTCATGCGCGACATCAGGAGCAATGCGACCGAGGAGCTCTACTTTGGCGGCATCAGGGCTTGAATTCGACATAGCAGACTCTGGTAGCACCACGACTGTATGGCCGAGATCAAGGCTTGGGCCGGTGGAGATGAACCTCAGAGCAAACGTTGGACCGTTTCTAAAAGATCATCGAGGTCGATCGGCTTGTTCACAAAGCCGTTCGCCTGAAGCCTTTCCGCCTCTCGCCGAGCGTCGATTGTGGCGTGGGCCGTGATGAGAATAACGGGCATCGAAGGCGAAGTTTGTCGTATATTTTCAAGCAGATCACAGCCGTTCATGCGGGGCATCTGGATGTCCGTAATAACCAGGTGCGGAGTGCTCGCCTGAAATTTGGCAAGGCCCTCCTCACCGTTCTGCGCGACCGACACCCGATAGCCTTCGTCTTCGAGAAATTGAGTCGCTGCGATTCGCGTCGGTTCGTCGTCATCGACTGTTACCGCTCCGTCTATATGATGGGGCAGCGATCCAGCTTTCCGATGCCCATCACGGAGGCGCCTAGGGGAAACCGGTGGATGATGGACTTAGCGTTCGTATGCCTGCTCTTGGTCTGAATTGTCTGCCTGGCGTTCGCAGAAGCGATCAAGGAGAAGCTCGGACATCTTCGGTCCATGCGCCTTCCAGATGGCCGCGACCGCGTTCTCGAGGAAATGGACGAGGCGGAGGGCTTCGTCCGGGGTAAACGGTGGCAGAGGAATGCTCAGCGCGTTCTTTTTCGGTGGTGTCATGATGTCTCCTCCTCGTGGAGGTCGATCAGATGATGGCGCTCCACCAGCTTACTTTTCTTCTGCGCGGCGACCTTGATCGCCCGGGCCGCGATGCGATCGATGTCACGCAGGCTTCCGAGCGCCGCCTCATGAATCATGGCGATCGCATCGGAGGTGAAGACCTCTCGCGTGACGCCCGCGACGGCCAAACGCTTTTGCAAATAGGTGGTGGTATCTTCCGGTGTGAGGGCCTCGATGAAGAAGCGATGCCTGAGACGGCTATAGAGCGAACGATTCCTTCTCAGTCGGAGTCGGTCGTCCAGCTCGGGCAGCCCCACAAGCAGGAGAGAAAGGAGCGCTCGACTGTCCCAGTCGAAATTCATCAGAATGTGGAGATGGTCCAAGACGTCCTGATGCATCAAGTGCGCCTCATCAAGTAAGAATACCGGATACACTTTCTCCTTGGTGAGTTCCTCGACGTTACTGGCCACCGCGGCAAAGACGGCCGCGGCGGATGCTTTGGGCAAAAGCCCCAGCGCATGACACAGCTGGCGATAGAAATCCCGCCGGCCGAGCGTCACGTTGGAGCAGTAGGTGAGCCGAAATCCTCCCTGCCCCAACCAATGCCGGAGGGCCCTGAGGACGCAGGTTTTTCCGACGCCGGGGTCTCCGACGAGGAGGACGGATTCTTTGGCCGTAAGGGCCTGACAGAGGTCGTCCACAAGGACGGCCTTGGACGGAGGCAGCCAGAGGTTTTGATCGGAAATCTCCTTGGAAAAAGGAGTGGTTTTGAAGCCAAAGTGGCGAAGCTCGGTGGGTCTCATTCGCGGGTCTCCTTTCGGATGTTTCGTCGGGCTCGGTTAAGCAAGGCGCCGTTCGGATCGAAGGAGAGCTCCTTTTTGTTTGCCGTCTCCTCGATGCGGGCCCTTCTTCGTTTTCCATTTTTGACCGGGTCGATGGCTTCGAGTGCAAAGGTGCGGTCTTGGTGCTCAACCCAAGGCTGGATGGGGTCATCGACCATGGCGTAGGCGACGTGGACGACTTTTCCCGCGAGGAAATGCTGGTCCACTTGGAATTCCTTGCCCTCGATGGATAGGGTGCTGTCCCGACGTACGCGTCTTCTGACGCGTACAGTGAGCGCTTCCCGCAACCTTTCCTCCGAGAGGGCGCGCGTCTTTGCGGCCCGAAAGACGCTGGCCGGTGTGCGGCCAAAGAGACCCGCGTGCGGCCGTTGGTGATAGTGCTCATCCACAAAGGCAAAGAGCCTCACATTGATGTCATGAAGCGAGGCGATGGGCCCAAGAAAGTCCGTACAGCCCTCGCGTAGGGAGCGGAAGAAGCGTTCGATTTTTCCGCGGGACTCCGGCGAGCGAGGCGGGGGATGGAAAAGAGAAACCTCTAGCCTTCGACACGCCACCTCGAGGGTCTCCCCCCGGTAGGTGCTCCCGTTGTCGAGATAGAGTGCGTCCGGAGCGCCGTGTCGGCGGAGGGCCCGCACCAGCAACCCCAGCATGTCGACCTCCCGCTCCTGGTGGTGCGCTTCGATCGCGACGATGTACCGAGAGCAATCGTCGATCAGCGCATGCACCCGGACCGGAAGACGCTGGCCCCCGACCTCGATCGGAGCGAGGTGACAAACGTCCCCCTGCCAGAGCCCATTCGGGTGCTCCGCCTGCCACCGCAGACGATGGCTCTTCGGGACCGGCTTCTTTTTCGAGAGGCGAGGCAGGTTGTGCTCGCAAAAGAGACGCCGTACCGTGGTAGACGTCACCTGCCCTCGCTCGAGGACGCCGATTTCCTCGAGGGTCTTCACGATCAATGGGGCCGAGGCCGAACGGTGGGTCCGCCGGATATCTAGGAGCAAGGTCTTGAGCTCATCGCTGAGGTCACGACCTCGACCCCGGTCCTGACGCGGGGCGGGCATAAGTGCACAGAATCCGTCCCGCTTGTAGGCATACACCCAGCGCTCCAAGGTGCTTACACCGTATCGTCGCGTGGCCTTGGCCCCCGGTGGTCGAAACCGCTTCTGACTGAGTGCGCGGAGCTCCGCGCGAAGCTCCCCCCGAGTCAAATCACGGTGAACGAGCGGGCCGATCAGACCCGCCCGGAAGTGGGCCACCGCCTCCCGGTGGTCTTTGGGTAAAAGGTCATCCATTGCGTTTCATCCTTTCTGCAGCGCAGTCACTGCACGGACGGTCATGCCTTGAATGGCTGGGGGGCGGGAGTGGACCTCGTAGGTGGGCTTGTCGTCCTCCTTGCTCAGGCTCAGATGGCCATCATCGCGCCGTCGACAACCGTCTCTTCCAGGGGGCCTCGGATCCGTCTCGAGAGCGCACCGAGTTTTTGGGCAAAGCCCGCGGCGGCGGCACGGACGGAGGGGGGGGCTTCCGAGAAGGCCAAGGTCATCTTAGAGAAAAGCTTTGCCTGGCGAATCGAGCGGACCCAGCGGTCCAGAACGCGCCATCTTCGGTGATCAAACCCCCTGCCTTGCGATGGGGCTTAGACGGGAGAAAATTTCTTCCGCCGGGACGCCCTGGACGCCGAACAGCACCAGGGCGAGCGCGATCGTAGCGATGGAATAGAGCCGACCGGGTGCGACCTCCTGCGGCACGACCGTGCACACCGCGCCACAGTCCCGGCACAGAAACCGACGCACAAAGAGAAGACGAAGGACGGGCGGCTCATCGGCGCAAAGCACACCTCGGAGCTCTCGGCACCGAATGCCATGCCCGACGAGCCGGAGATTTTCCCCCAGCGGCGCCCCGGGCCTTTGGCATCCCGGACAATGCGAGGGACGGACCTCCTCGACCCTCGGCGGACCTTCGATCCAATACTTGATATTCAGACAGACTCGGACGATTCTCGACGTGCTTCGTTTCGGCAAAACCACCGGAGCACAGACGAGGAGCCGGACGGCGAAATCTCGGCTCCTCGTCGCCCTTTTCTCTCAGGCGGCTCCCCTCCTCGGCGGTGTGGACTACCTCAGATAGCTGGATCTGCAAGAAAACCCATCTCTGATGGGCCCGGAGGGCCTGACCCTCAAACTACTGGATCGAAATGGGCCGCGGGGCCCTCATCAAGCCTGCTCGCTAACACGTACCAGACCCAGGGATCCGCAGGATGTCCAGGTGATAGATCGATAAACTGTGAGGGTGAGTCCGAGAAATCTTGTACGACTTGCTGGTTGTCGTTGGCCATTGCCGCAAACAACGCCAGCGATGGCACTCTCTTGGCCGGAAGCCCCCCGGCGTATAGCGGAGCGGTGAGATTGCGCATATGCCGCACAGAAAGAGAAGCTTAAGGGAGGTAGACATGATAACGAGCTTTCTCGGGAAGCTGGCCGTCTAATGAAACGCTCCACGAAGAGAAAGGATCCACCACGCAAAAAAGTAGCGCGCAAGAAAAAGACCGCAAAGGTACGTCACCCCCCTGGGTACGATAAGGTGCTTTCTGAAGTCGTATCACTCCTCAACGAGGCCCGCCAGGCCGCAGCACGATCGGTCAACGCCGTGATGACCGCTGCCTACTGGCAAGTCGGCCGGCGCATTGTTGAGTATGAACAAGGTGGGAAATCGCGGGCGGCCTACGGGCAGGCGCTGGTTGAGCGTCTATCGACGGACCTGGTGGAACGCTTTGGTCGAGGCTTCGGTCGGCGCAACCTGTTCCAGATGCGAGCCTTCTACTTGGCCTACCAGGAAATAGTGCAGACGCCGCCTGCACAATCCGTGGCCGGTCGACACAAACGAAAAGTGCAGACACTGTCTGCACAATCTCCGGGATCGGCGGGATTATTATTGGCTCTTTTTCCGCTGCCCTGGTCGGCCTACGTCCGTCTTCTGGCCGTCGACAACCCGAAGGCACGCGATTTTTATCAGGCGGAGGCGTTGCGGGGTGGTTGGACGATCCGACAGCTCGACCGCCAAATCAATTCTCAGTTTTACGAGCGTACCTTGTTATCGAAGAACAAAGCCGCCATGCTCACCAAGGGTCAGAAACGCAAGCCCGAAGACCACATGGCACCCGAAGAGCAGGTGAAGGATCCCCTACTATTGGAGTTCCTTGACCTCAAGGACGAGTACTCCGAAACGGATCTCGAAGAGGCGCTCATCCTCCACCTCGAAAGCTTCCTGCTCGAACTTGGGGGCGAGTTCGCTTTCATCGGCCGCCAGAAACGTCTACGGATCGGCGACCAGTGGTTTCGTGTGGACCTTCTTTTTTACCACCGACGGCTCCGCTGCGTGATCATTATCGACTTAAAGCTAGGAAAGCTCACTCATGCGGACGCGGGACAGATGCACTTGTACTTGAACTACGCGCGGGAGCACTGGACATTGCCAGACGAAAATCCTCCCGTCGGTCTCATTCTATGCGCCAAGAAGAACGCAGCGGTAGCGCGCTACGCCCTTGAAGGACTTCCCAACAAGGTCCTCGCGACGGAATACAAGACTACGCTTCCCGATGAGGCTGTGTTGGTCACCGAACTGGAACGAACTAGAGAGAGGGTCGAAAGAAAGAAAGCGCTCACACCCCCGTCGTTCGAACCCTCGCCGAGCCCGGCCAACTCCAAACGCAAGCGCGCCGTCAAGAAATCGAAACGACCCGTTAGCCGAAGGAAGCCGAAATAGATAGACAAAGAGATCACAGCCGATAGCTACGGCGAGTCCTATGCGAACAGGGTTCAGTCAGCTTTGCGAACGTGGTCGGACCCGACAAAGGGAAAAACAGCTAACCGAGCGCCTCGACCCGTTTCGTGGCGTTTCCCGGCGTTGAACGAAACCGCGCTTCGCGCGGTAGCTTCTCCTGCTAGAACTTATTTTTCCTCTTTACGCGGCTCCCACCTGAATGACTTGGGATCGACTTTCGCTACAAGGCCCACGTATCTTTCTCTATGACGACAGCGTCAGCCAAGATCCAGGCTGGCTGGCCAGAATCGAAAGCGTCGTAATCGTAGAGCACGACCTGCATCCCGGCTTGAAGCTGTAACCCCAGCCGCTCGAGATCTCTCGTCGTGCCGACGCAACTCAATCCATAGATATCATCGTCGATCAATCCGTTGAAACCACAAAAAATGCGCGGTGGTTCCATGCCAAGTACCCGATTGTAGCCTGTTCAAAGAAACCACAGCTCTTTGTCAACGCGCAAGGCTTGAAAAAGAGACGTCCCCCTTGGACGGTTGAGTCACCACAAAACAACCCACCCAAGGAGGACATCATGGGAAAACTTAGAGAACGAATGCATACCGATCTCCGGCTCGGAGGGTACAGCCCCTGGACCCAGAAGATCTACTTACTTTACGCGAAACTTTTCGCCAAATATCATATGCGATCGCCCGCACAAATGGGTGAGGATGAAATCCGCCAGTACCTGCTGTACATGGTCGATGAGAAAAAATGCTCGCGGGAGACCTACCGGCAGGTACGAGCCGCCCTTATCTTCCTGTACACCAAAACGCTCAAGAGACCGATTGAGGTCGAGCATCTTCCCACCCAGAAAAAGAAGATAAAGCTACCTTCTGTCCTCAACGGCACCGAGGTGCAGCGTCTCCTGAATGCGGTGACCCGCCCAAAATATCACGCGATGCTTATGAGTCTGTACGCGGCGGGACTTCTGATTACCGAAGCCTGTCAACTGCGGCCCGAGGACATCGATTCCAAGCGAATGCTCATCCATGTCCGCGCGGGTAAGGGCCAAAAGGATCGTTACACAGTCCTTTCCCAACGCTTTCTTGTTGTTCTTCGCGACTACTTTCGGGAACACCGTCCGAAAAGCTGGCTCTTTCCCGGCCGGAGCGCGGCAGGGCACATTTCTGCCACGACAGCCCGGCAAGTCTTCCACCTTGCCGTCGCCTCAGCCGGTATCCAAAAGAAGGTGACGCCGCATGTCCTTCGTCATTGCTTTGCCACGCATCTTTTAGAGAGCGGTGTAGACATCGCTGTCATCCAGGCTTTGCTGGGTCACAGCTCGCTCCGGGCCACCCAAGTCTACACTCACGTGAGCTTAGAACACATCGGCCGGGTGAAAAGCCCGCTCGACCTTCTGGGGACTGAAGCGGGCAAGAAGCTCGGCTGACACGGGTCGTCATCGATGGCCTCACAGAGCCGGCCTCGTTTCGAGGTCGCGGACGTGGTGCGTGCGCACGGCGAGGAATACCGTCGTGCGCACCGCCCCTCGGCGGCCCAAGAAGCGGTGTTGAAACATATCGGGGAATGTCACACGGCCGCTTTGGGCAGCCATTTGCAGGCGTGTGACACCTGCGAACATCAGCGTATCTCGTACAACTCTTGCCGGGATAGGCACTGCCCGAAGTGTCAAAATACCGCGCGGGCCGAATGGCTCACCCAGCGACTCGAGCGGCTTCTTCCCGTCCCCTATTTCCATGTTGTCTTTACGATCCCAGACGCGCTCAATCCGGTCGCGCTCAGAAACAAAAAGGTCCTCTTCAACATTCTTTTTGCCGCCGCGTCAGAGACCTTGCAGACCATCGCTCAAGACAAGAAGCATCTCGGCGCCCAGCTCGGCTTCACGATGGTCCTCCACACCTGGGGCCAGAACCTTCTTTTTCATCCCCATGTGCACTGCGTGGTCACCGGAGGCGGACTGTCCCCCGACGGAACACGCTGGATCTCAGCCCAAGAGAAATACCTTTTGCCCGTCAAAGTGCTCGGACGACTCTTCCGAGGAAAGTTTTTAGCTGCACTGGAACGGGCCTACAAGGGCGGCGAGCTGAAATTCGGAGGAAGCACCGCCGAGCTTGCGGACAAAACCACGTGGCGCGCCCTCAAAAATAACCTCTATGCCGAGGACTGGATCGTCTACGCTAAACCGCCCTTTGGTGGTGCGGAGCAGGTTTTTCGCTATCTCGGGAATTATACCCATCGCATTGCGATCTCAAATCACCGCATCCTCCACGTCGGTGATGGTAAGGTCGATTTTCGGTTCAAAGACTACACCGATGGCTGTAAAAAGAAGCGCATGACGCTCGACGCCGTCGAGTTTCTGCGCCGATTTCTTCTGCACGTCTTGCCCCATGGCTTCGTCCGAATCAGGCACTATGGAATCTGTGCTTCGAGCAACGTAAACACCAAGCTTCAGGCAGCATTCCGCTTGATCAACGACAAATCTGATACATCCTCACGACCGAAGAGCGAGACGGCGCCCGAGGCAACCACTCCATGGTGGGAGCGATTTTTCAATCAGACCGGAATCGACGTCATGGCCTGTCCGGCCTGCGCGGGGGGCCGCATGCACTGTCTCCGGCCTCTATCACCGATCGAATTGGCCGAGCTCTTGTTGCGAGCCCCGGAAAAGGTGGACACATCTTGAATGCGCACGCCCTCTTGATTCCCCGTATTCCGGCGCCCGAGGCACAGCGCCCGAGGCACCGGTACGCCCGAACGCAACTCATCCCTGATCGGAACCAGCCCGCAGACTCCATGAATGTAACTGTTCTTTTTGGGGCGTCTAGCCGGGCCCGCTTCATGGTGTAACGTTGAGGTCTGCGCTCAATGTACAGCAGGTGTGGAGTTCTGAATGTTATTCTCGCGAAGGAAATCTTCGAGCGCGGTTTGCCAGTTGGCTGGCAAGAGCTGATCGAGCTCCCGGTTCGGCCAAGTGTCGATGTTGGCGATGATGCTAGGAAGGTACTTTCCACAATCGACGCCTGCCGCGTCGGCGGTGGAGACAACCGAAAGGACATCGGCGAATCGCTCGGCGCCTCCCCTGGAGCCAGCAAAGAGCCAGGACTTTCTTCCGGAAGCAATGCGGCGGAGTCGCCGTTCCGCCTCCCCGTTATCAATCTCGAGGCGGCCGTCTATCGCAAAGGGAAGTCTGAGCTTATCCCACTGATTGGTGAAGTAGGTCACCCCTTGCTTCATGGGCTTGAGCAGAGGCATAGGCTTGAGTGCCTCAGCGTGCTCGAGGATTTCCTCCATAATGGGGAGACTCTGGGTGCGCCGTCGCTCAAGTCGCTGAGGGGCAAGCAAAGCATGTTCTTTGCACTGTGCTTCGATTCGATAGATACGCTGGAACGCATCGACAAAAGGACGCGCCGCGGTATCTCCGAATTCGAGTGCTTGAACGAACGGTCGACGTGCGTGCATACAGCATCCCGCGAGCAGTCGTCCAACCTTATCACCCCTGTTCGCGTCGGCGATCCGTTCGTAGCCCCGATACGCATCACCCTGAAGCACTGCTTTGGAGTCACGAAGCCACTTCTCGGGGTGCTCTGCCTCCCACGTGGGCGCGTATTGGTAAGCCACATAGGTCAAAGTCTTCGAAAGGTCGCCTCCGGGATCGAAGTACCGCCCTACGAATACCCACATCTTCCCATTCACCACGCCGCCCTCGACGTCTCGGTCTCGGACGCGAATAGATGTATCATCGAGGTTAATCATGTCGGACTTGCGGACGAGCTCGGTGATACGATGACAGAGCGGCTTAAGGATTTCGTGCCCAAAGCTTTCCCAGCGGCTGAGCGTGGAGATTGCGAAATTGCCCCCGGTGCGTCTGAAAACCTTCTGCGTACGACGAAGTGGAAGCCCATCCACCGTCTTGTTCGTTATCAGAGCAGCGAGAAGCTTTGGTCCCGGCCAAGCGCCGTCCCGGGCATGGGTTGAGGGTGCTGGAGCTTTTTTCACTTCACCTTCGCACAGCCTGCACGCGATGGTTTCACGCAAGTATTCGATAACCTCAAACTTCGGTGGCGTGTACTCGACAACGAGACTCCGGTTGTGACCGATGGTGCACCGAGGCTCACCGCATTGAGGCCAGGGCCGGTCTTCGTCAGCAACACAGATCTTCTCGGTGCGTGTGGGCTTGAGCGGGGCGCGCCGCTTCTTCCTTTTTCGTTTCTTTGGCCCGGGCGTATCTTCTTCTTCTGGCTCAGGCTCCGGCGTTCGCAAGGCTACAGCTTCGAGCGTGTCGACAAAGAGACTCTGCTGGCCCAGAAGTACCTTCTCCGAGCGCCGTCCGAACAACTGCCTTTGTAGATGGTGGATCTCGACAGCCTGATCTTCGATGACCTTCTGAGCGGTCTGAAGAACGGCCGCAAGCGCCTCTTTTGAGGGCATTTCGCCGCCCTTGTTCGAAAGGACTTCGATGAGGTCCGTGAAGTTGACCAGCTCGGTAGTCGCCTTCTTGATACGCGTCTTCGAGATGAATTGGAGTTACAAGCTCAAAGCTTACGAGGCAAGCAGAAAACGCTAAGTTTCCAAAAGCTTCAGCGTCGGCGATGTTTGTGTTCTCCGTCCTCGTTTCATCGACGAAAGGTCGATGTCATCTAAAAAACGAAGCATAGATTTCGTGTCCATTTCCCAACAGAACCGACCATCTTCGAACCGGGGACGACGAAATCGTCCTCGGTCGAGTCGCTTCGCAAGAATGCACCAGCCGTGCGGATCACGAAAGAGCACGCGCACTTGGTTGCATCGCTTGTTAAGGAACACAAACAGGCCTCCGTGGCGCGGATCAATCTTTAAGTCTTGAAGCGCAGTTGCTGCCAATCCGTCGAAAGAACGACGAAGATCAACCGGCTCGACTGCGAAAAAGACCCGAGTACCGGAAGGAATCAACGGTCGCCACCCATAAGTATATCAAGGATCTCCCCCACAACCCCCGGCTGACTCGGAAAGCGAACGAAGGCATCTCCAATCAAGACCTCGACGGATTCCTCAAAACCGAGGCTGTCAGATTCTCTCCTCTTGTTACGGGATGGTGCTGTGACTTCAATGAAGCTCGGCGAGACCCCAACCTGGTTCGTCCAGTACACCAGCTTCGGTTTCGACACACCTCGAACTCGACAAAACTCTCCCTTGCTCAATTCGCTTCTCCGCCATTCAGAAACAAGCGCCTTGCCATCCGCCTTTGTGAAGTAGGATTCGCTCATGTACCGAGCATGCTGTATGCGATCACGCTCGCCTAGGCGCCCCAAAAAGAACAGTTACGTTACGACGACATCTTACGCGCAGCGGCCCCGGCCTTTCGACGCTTCTGCCTTCTGCTCTTGGCGCTTAAGGTGACCTCATGCAGCCGGTAACTTTCTTCTTCAATGGTGTTACCGCTCAAGGTGAGCAGTGGCTTTGCGGTCAAGCTGATCGAGGTGTAACAGGCGGCAGCCTGGAGAGCTATTCCGAGTTAGATTTCGTGAGTGGGCTAGGAGAGCTGGGGTCTTGCGTCGGCCTCGAGCACGTGTCCCAGAAGCTCACGATCGACGATTTTGGGAAATGGGCTTCGTCGATGAGGAAGACCGGATGCATACGCTCTCGCCCCAAATCCTCGACATGGGTGTTGATGGCGTAGAAAACCGAGGCAGCGGTGGCCTTGGGAGCAAGTCCGAGGGCGAGGCAGAGCTGCCGGTAAAAGTCGCGGCGGCCCAGGGTTGCGTTGTGACAATACGTGAGACGAAATCCAGCCTCGGGAAGACGATGTCTTGCCGCTCTGAGGGAGCACGTCTTTCCCACACCGGGTTCTCCTACGAGTAAGACATGCTCCCGTTCCCGAACGGCCTGTACGATATCGTCGACGACGGCTGTTCGGGCGGAGGGCAGCCACAGCTGGCTGTCCAGGAGGTCTTTCGCAAAGGGCGGTGTTTTTAATCCGAAATGTGAAGGCCACAGCGGACGGTTCATTGCTCACCTCCTTTCGTGAGGTCTCGGTGAAGCATGCGATCAAGGAGCGCGCCCGCAGGGTCAAAGGGAATGGCATCGACCCCCCTTGGTCGGTTCTTCGTTTTCCTTCTTGGCCGCATCGCGTTGGCGATGGGATCGACTGGTTTGACAATGTATCGTCTATCACCCACCTCAACCCAGGGCGGCACCTGTGGCTCGAATAGTGTCCGTGCGACGGTTACGATTTTCCCAGCGAGATATCCAGCCTCAAGCTCCCAGTCGAGCCCGCCGACCGAGAGTGTGCCGTCGCGTCGGACTCGTCGCGAGTTCCGAACCGTAAGTGCACGACGCAGGTCCTCATCTGTGATGGGGTCACGCGGTAAGCCGTCCGTGGCATAAACATCAGCCGGGCATCGGCCCACCAAACCCGCGTGGGGTGCCCCATGATAATGCTGATCGACGCGTGGACCACACGAATACCCATGCGTACGCAGGCTAGGGAAAGAGCCTCACCTCGGTATGTTGAGCCGTTGTCCAAGTACAACGTTTGCGGCGGCCCGGCACGGCGAAGTGCCTGAACGAGGAGCTCAAGCATGTCAACCTCACGCTCGGACGAGAAGGCTCGAATAGCCACGATAAAGTGAGATGCGTCATCGAGAATCGCATGGACACGCAATGGGGTCGTTCGACCGTGATTCTTGAGCGACATACCATGGCAAACATCGGCGTGCCAAAGGTTATCAGGCAAAGCCGCCTGCCAGCGTCGCCTTTGTCCCTTGATGCGTTGACGCCGCATTTGGCGGTCAAGGCCATGGTCCGCCAGTAAACGGCGAACGGTCGTTTTCAGAGACCTCGCCCTTGTTGAGCCGGCCGTCTGCGACAAGTGTGCGGACGAGCACGGTGACACTTACCTCGGGTCGTTCCTGGGCAATCTGTAAGATCAGATCGCGCTGCTTTTGAGTCAAGGCTCGAGCGTAACCGCGGTCGGAACGGGGACGCGGTCGAAGTCCTTCGAATCCGAGTTTTCTGTAGTCGTAGTACCAGCGCTCCAATGTCGTCACCGAATAGGTGCGGCTATGGGATAACCAAGGTGGACAGAACCGTCTCTTGCCGAGATGGCGAAGCTCCTCGGCCAGATCACCGTGTGAGAGCGACCGAGCGGTCAGTGGACCAATAACCTGGGCACGGAAGAGCGCCACGGCTTCGGCGTGGTCTTTGGGTTTCAACGATGGGGACATACTTCCTTCCTTTCTTTTAGGGCCGTAGTCATGCAGCCCGTCAAAGAAATGAAGGTCCCCCTGCATCCGTTCCTTGACTACGATCGCAGACGGTGGGGGGGGCTATGGCTGTTGTGTACCCGCTATGAGGTCCTCGCTTCTGTTTGAGCGGCTGCAAATACTTGTCGCATCGTCAACGGACCTAGCGATGACTCCGGAAGCGCTGCTACGACAGTGCGAACAGCGCCTGCGGTTGCTTCACGAAGGACCGTGGCCTCAGATGCCCGTCGTAAGAGGGGCCAAAAATGTCCCTGAGTGGCAACCCGTGCCCAGCGGATGAGGGATGGCCAGCGATACTTCGTTTCGACCGCGACTTCCCTTCAAGGACTGACGGCCGTGCGCGCTTTGTGGGTCTTTACTTTGAATACCGCCCAAAGGGCCAGGGCCAGTCCGATGGCCCCTGCGCTGTATCGACGATGCGCAAACAAGCCTCGAGGGCCCACGCGAATGACCGCATAGCAAGCCAGGCACCGAAACCGTCGAAGACGCACCGAGACAATCTCCGGGACAGCTCCAACCTCCGAAGGGCCCCAGACGTCCCGTTGAACGCCCCCATGGCCCTGAAACCTGGACGCCGAGATCCCGTCTGGCAGCGGGGACAGCGACACGGGCGCGCAATCTCCACCGTTGGAAAATTTTGCTGCCACTGCTTGATCTCCATCGGCGCATGAACCATCCCTAAGGAGCTTCGTATTTTTTCGATCAATTCTTTGCGGAGCACCGGCGGGTTGGTGTGTCAGCGCCTACCCGCCACCTCCTGCGGGAAGACCCTATGACGACTCAAGCACTACGCCAAGTTTAGTGACGGCACTCAGTACACCGTTCACTTGAGATCCACCGAATAGCGCGACCGCGGGACTTGCTCAGGGCATCAACAACCTCGGGCGCTAACAGAAATGATATTACACATGACCTGCTTTAGTTAGGGCCCGCCTCGAAATCGAAAAGTTCGATCATTTCGATCGCTTAGGATCGGGTTGACTGCGTTTTTCTCAATGAAAGCTTCGCTGCGAATTGACGCAATGAGAATGGAGCTGCAGTTCCGGCCTCCGCCTGAACAATGGCGATCACGACCGGCCGAAGGCCTTCGCCGCGGTGGAGTGAAGTTGCGCGCGGATCCACCTGAGCGCTTCGTCCTCGCGTCCTCGGTTCCAAGAAACGTCGACAGAGAAACTTGGATAAGGTAGGGGAGGTTCGAGCACGCGTAGACCGGAACCGCCGCAACGGCGCGCGCGAGTCGGGTTGGTAACGTCAAGACCGCGTCGGTGGCCGCAACGATTTCGGGCGCCATCGTGAAAGAATTTATGGCCGATGGCGTAACACCCAACTCAGTGGCCGCTTCCGAGGCGCTGCGATGTCGGAGCAAGGCATCTAGGACTGGCAGGTGGCTGAGGTTGATTCCCCTTAATGGATTGCGAGCATCCGACGCGGCTCCCTCAGACTTCATATCAAGCGATCTAGGACCAAATTTAGTAATTCTCAACTGCGAATTATCACTTTGAGATTTGTGAAATTCGACTCGCAGGCTAGGAATATGAGAGAAAGGATCCAGCTGTATGTCCGCGGAACAGAACAAGAAAAACGCTAAGGCCTTCTATGACTTGATGTTCAACCAGTCAAAGCCCGCCGAAGCAGTCGAGCGCTTCGTAGGAGAGGCGTACATTCAACACAACCCGGAGGTCGCTGACGGCAAGGAGGCCTTTATCGCATATTTCGAACGGATGGCTAGGGAATATCCAGGCAAGCGTGTGACTTTCAAGCGAGCCATCGCAGAAGGTGAATACGTTGTACTGCACTGCTACCAAGAGTGGCCCGGTGATCAGGACTATGCCGGCATCGACATTTTTCGATTCGATAAGCACGGCAAGATCATCGAACACTGGGATGTACTCCAGATTGTTCCCGAACGATCCGCCAATACCAACACAATGTTTTAGGGGGTAAAATGCAAAGCGAGAAAACGAATGGCCTAAAGCACACAAGATCGTCGTACGGCTCGACAGGTAGGAACAGGACGTTGAGTCGTGTCATGCTGCTGTTGGCGTTCGCGAGTGTGACTGCATGTCAACATGCGTCAACTCGATCCGCAGCGCATCCCACTGCCACTAACGATGGGACCCTATCTGACCGGCATCTCAAATCCGGCGACCATCCATGACTTCGTTGGATTTCCTCGGCGTTGTACGAGATCAGCTACCCGGCTCCGGGCCGGCCAGAGCTTGCCAAGCAGGTGACTCAGTTGCTCGGCCGGGAACGGGCATCGGTCGATACCGAGTGGGGCCTCGATCACGGCACATGGAGTGTACTTCGCTGGATGTACCCTGAGGCCAACATCCCGGTGGTCCAACTCAGCATCGACCGAGGACTCGATGCCAAGGGGCATTTGACCCTCGCCCGGTCACTGGGTGCGCTCCGCGAGGAGGGGGCCTTGATCTTGGGCAGTGGCAACGTCGCACATAACCTCCAGGACGCTTTGGGGCGTGTACACCGGGGAACTATCGTTGAATCTCCGTCGTGGGCCCAGCGCTTTGATAAAGAGACTAAGAACGCCCTTGAGCAACGTGATGAGCTACGTCTCCTTTCAATGTGGCCCGACACCGATGACGGAAAAAGGTCCCATCCCACGCCCGACCATTGGTGGCTATGTGTACGGCGCAACCGATGATGGCGACACGGCACGTTTTCCCATCGAAGGTTTTGACATGGGCTCGTTGTCGATGCGCAGCGTTGTATTCGCGTAACTTTTGTTTTCTAAGGGAGACCTCACGATCAAAGTACCCATCGCAATCACCGGCGCCACCGGAAACCTGGGCGGAAGCGTCGCCCGCAAGCTCGCTAACCTGAATATTCCCACCCGGCTGATCGTTCGGGATCCAAATCGAGTGCCTAAACTGCCGGGAGCGGAGGTCGCGGTGGCCAACTACTTCGACAAAGCAGCAATGCGTAAGGCAAGAGATTCTCAGAAGACATATACCTGTCCCCTGCTTTCCTTCGAGGTAACGCCCGGTCATGCCATGGTCGTTGTGGTTTCGAGCCAAAACGCCAAACGGCGGCGCGGCCTGCACGGCCACCCGGGGCTACTTTGGCGGAGCATACGTCTTGAGCTCCACGACAAAGTCCGGAGACGCGTCACTGTACGCGGGCACACGTACCTGAAGCTTGGAATATCATACGACCGGGCGACTAACCTGAGGAAGCTGCCGCGGATGGATGGCGAGCATCACGGATGACATCCTGGTACCAGGATGGCGCAGGGCATTCGAACAATAGCCGCGCAGACGATCTAGGTTGCGACCCTTGCGCCGGAGCGGACACAACCCTTCGCGCCGCACAGTTGGAGGGGCGAGAATCGATTAAAGCAAAGCGGAACCGTAAGACCTTTCGTATGACAGGCCTCGGCATCAGCGCGCCCTATACGCCACCGCCGGCACCAAACAATCATCTTCGATACCCGGTGAGAGGACTCGGCCTCTATGGCCACGCAGCTATGGTTCCTGGGAGTCATTTGCCACCTAAGCGACGCAATGACCTGCAACGGCAATTTTCTTGAATAGATGGTCGGTCACAGCCTCGATCGAGGCTGGCCGGTCAGCACAAAACACCAACATGCGCCCCGCGTCCGCAACCTCAGGGCCGATGTGGGCACGTCCCGACACAACGTACGCCGCACGGTCGTCCTGTTCGGTCGGCATATCCACCTTCGAGCCCGTAGACATCACCGCTTCCAAATAGAAGAGCGGCGAGAACGTACGCACCGGCGAGGTCATTCCTAAGGCGGAGCCCGCGAGAACACGCAGGTGAACACCGCCACGCTCGAGATCGGGCAACGTCTCGGCGGGATGATGATGGAACTCCGGCTCGGTCTCCTCGTGCTCTTTGGGCAAGGCCCACCCACAGCTGAATACCGTGTAAATGAGGCGCCCGCGCGCGCTCCTCCACACTCGTCCGCTCCGAATGCACGATGCCTCGGCCGGCCGTCATCCAATTGTTCGCACCCGGACGTGTGGGCTGGTGAGAGCCGACGCTGTCACGGTGCACGGTTTCCCCTCAAACAGATAAGTCACGGTCGCAAGGTTGATATGCGCATGTGGACGCACCTCCATGCCCCGTTCAGGGGGGAGCGCCGCCGGCCCCATATGATCGAAGAAGATGAACGGGCCAACGAGACGACGTGCGCTAGAAGGCAGAACGCGTCTGACATTGAAACCGTCGATGTCGCGGGCGCGGCCCTCGATGATAGTCTCGACCGCCGGCGTCGAGTCACACCTCTTGCGTCACACGCCACTCGAGCCGCACCGCGGTACGTTGGTCCTTGATACCCACCAAACCGCGAAACGGGTGACCAACCCGGACGCACGGGAGGCACGCTCAGTCCAGGTCGAAGAGCAACGCTTCGGCACGCTCGAGACCGCGGACCCAGATAACCTCAACGTCGTTCGTTGAGAGTCCGTCGCCGCTCGAAAGCGCATGGCCATTGACGTCGACTTTTCCCTTAAGGATTTGCAACCATAGGTAGCGTCCTTTCGGTCTGTCATAGGAAACAGAACCGTTCGCGTCGAGCACCGCCGCCGAGACATTGACGTCTTGATGGAGGGTTACCGATCCATCGCGACCATCTCTTGAGGCGATCAGGCAGAACCGTCCGTGTTTGTCTTCGTCCGAGAAACTTTTCTGCTCGTAACTCGGGGGCAGGTTGCGCTCGTTGGGTTGAATCCAAATCTGCAGAAAGTGAACGGGGTCAATCTTGCTGTGGTTGTATTCACTGTGGCGCACCCCGGTTCCAGCCGACATCCGCTGTACGTCACCTGGGACGATGACTGAGCCGTTTCCCATGCTGTCTGTGTGCTCAAGAGCCCCGGACAAGACATAGGACAAGATCTCCATGTCACGGTGACCGTGAGTTCCAAACCCTTGCCCCGGGGCCACTCGGTCTTCGTTGATGACCCGAAGATCTCGGTAGCCGTTGAACTGTGGGTCGTAGTAGTCCGCGAATGAAAAGGTGTGTCGCGAGCTCAGCCAACCATGCTCACCCACCCCTCGCTCGTTGCTTTTTCGAATGTTCAACATTTCACGCCCCTGTCTGCACAGACGACCATTACGTCTGGTACCAAAGTCTACTGGGGCTGCCCCGTCAACCGAACACCGAGATTTACCCGGAATTCGCTGCGCGATGCTCCCGGCGACTGCGTCTTCATTCCCTTGTGGGGTGATTCTCGTTGTGTCCCCAGACCAGACGAGGGCTACAACAGCGCCTGTCGCACGTTCGTAGGACAGAAGCAGGACAGAGACTGCTTTCAGCTTTCAAAACGCTTTCGGCTGGTTTAAGTCGAGCGACTGTGTGCGAGAGAAGCTTCCAAACAGCTATAGGAGTCTGGACGTTGTGGGTGGGAATAATGCCCCGTCTTGCCGTTGCCGAAGTTCCCGGGAGCTTGACACCGGCGGCCCGGTTGTCGGCGGAAGACTACGAGTCAAACAATATCCGGGTCTTTCAAAGTATGGCGCCCGCAACCGTTTTCGTTACCCAGAAGAAGCTGGTCCGAGATTTCTGGACCATGGCGCAATCTGAGGTGGAGGCAGGGACTGGGTCTGGCTTTGTCTGGGACAAAAAGGGCCATATCGTGACCAACTTTCACGTGATTGCTTCGGGCACGTCTTTGGTCGTTACGTTGGTCGATGGGTCGGACTACCCAGCACGATTCGTCGGTGGCGATCCCAACAAGGACATTGCAGTGCTCAAGATCAAGCCAGGGAAGGCGACAAATCCATTGGTCCCGATCGTCTTGGCTCCCCAGAAGGTGAAGCTCGCGGTTGGCCAAACTGCGATCGCGATCGGTAACCCGTTTGGTCTGGACCACACACTCACGGTAGGCGTTGTGAGCGCCCTGGATCGAGAAGTAAGAGGCTATGGGGGCGTAACCATCCCCAACATGATCCAGACGGACGCCTCCATCAACCCAGGAAACTCAGGTGGTCCGCTTTTGGATCGGCGGGGCCGGCTCATTGGCATGAATACTATGATCTTCACAAAGGTTGGCCAGTCGGCGGGTATTGGATTCGCTGTACCCGCACAAACGTTGCGCCGTGTCGTTCCTCAGATCATCACCTACGGAAAGCCGAGACGCGTAGGGTTTGGAATCGAGATCATTTCGGATGCACTTGCCAGGCGAGCGGGTATTCGGGGTGTTATTATTGGTTCCGTCGTCCGTGGTGGCCCTGCTCACAAAGCTGGACTTCGCGGACTGAAACGGACACGACGTGGAACGTTCGTGGGTGACGTCATTGTCCGCATTGATGCCAAGGAAATTGTCAACTACGACGACCTATACAACGCCTTGGACGGGCGAGAACCAGGGACCCGAGCTCACGTAACGGTTGTCCGCAATGGTAGGCGCCGATCGGTTCCCCTAGGCCTCGTCGTGATAGACTGAGGGTTCAAGCTCGACCGGTGCCCCACACGTGGGCGGAGGTCGAGCGACCCGGTAGTCGACCAGTCGGCGCGCGATAAAATCCGTGGCGGGTCGGTCGTCGGTCACCCCTCCTGCGCCCATCTCGATGTTACTGAGGACGACCACGAGGGTGCCCGGTTTGCGCTCTATGCCGGTGGCCCGAGCACCAACCCGCGCACCCCGCTGATTGGGTGACATCCCTTGAGCCTGGGGGCCCTCCCTAGACCCAATCTGTGCCTATTTTCGTGATAGTCGCCGTGGCAATACCGTCAAGTGGTGGTGATCCTTGACCGTCTTTTTTTTGTGGCTATGTCCCACATGAAACCCGCGCGAGAAGGGAGGACACACCATGCGCACACCTCAAAAACTTTGGGGCCCAGCTCCGCTTTACTGGCTCCTGGCCCTTACGGCCATCCTGGCGGTACTTTTTGTGCACAACAAAGCGTCCGACAGCGTCAAAGCAACGCAGGCGGCTTAACGATTTTTTTCCTTGTGCTTGACCGTCCTGGTTCCGTGATTAGGTTGGTTAGCAAACAGAGATTGACGTCGGCGAGCCCGGGCCATGCGCTTGGTGGTGCTGCACGTACGCCTCATGCACGCAGTACCCTTCGGCTACCGCCTCGCCGCTAAAGGAGTATAGACATGAAGAGCCTCAAAAACCTGATTCCCTTCAAACGAGACCGCAAAGGCACGGTGTCCAAACCGACCACCACGAGTTCGGGGCAGCATCCGCTCGTTCAAATGAGGAGCGAGATGGACCGAATGTTCGATCTGTTCTTCGCAGATCCCTTTGGAAACAACTGGACCCGCAGCCTCAGTGACTTTGGTAGCTGGTATGGAGACTTTAGCCCCGCTTCCTTTGCGCCCACTATCGACATCGCGGATGAGAAAAAGCACCTGCGTGTCACGGCTGAGCTCCCCGGCATGGAGGAGAAGGATATTCATCTGACTGTCCACGATGATTCGCTTTCGATATGTGGAGAAAAGAAGGTCGAGGAGACCTCTGAAGAAGACGGGTACTACCGAACGGAGAGATCCTACGGTTCGTTTGAGAGGACCATCCCATTGCCGGTCGAGGTCGACACTGAGCGGGCGGAAGCCACCTTTAAAAAGGGTGTGCTCAGTATCCGATTGCCTAAGACAGCGACGGCTCGGGCTGCCAAAAAGGTCCCTATCCGAAGCAGCCAGTAAGACACACAGGCAAAGACACACGCGTTGCGCGTATGGGCGACGCACAAGGCGAGGCCCATACGCGCAACGCGCCGACCCCGAGAGAAAGGAGGACGAGCACCATGGGTCGAATTAATACTCAAAGCATTGTGGTGGCCTCAGTGGCCGCCCTTGGCGTTTTTCTTGGAATGGCCCCAACAGCGATTGCGCATCCTTTGCGACTACTCCCATCCAGCATGAGCCAGATGCAGTCGAACGTTGTCACCCACGCAGAGTGTGTACCCAGCCGACCGCACCTTTTGCCGAAGCTCTGTCGGGCTTCGCGGCAACTGAAAGATCTGCTGGTAAACATGCAAGTCATCCCGGCTCAAGAGAAGGACCAGAGGCCTCTGCACTGGCAGGAGCGCTTTTTAGCGCCATGGTTCGAAGTCATGCCATCTGTGGCAATCCTACGAGGACCTCGCATTGAACTGGCACCCTCAGGCACGAGACCGATAAGGGAACCATTCGATGGCGTACCATCGACAGCACAGGACGATGAGACGTATGCGTGGGTTCGCCCTCGGAGTGAGCTCGAACCTCGACTCAAACCGACGACATCTGACGCCGACTCAAAACACAACGACCAACGAAGCGAATCCGAAGGAGAAACGGGTGAGGCTACCTGACAAAGGCCACACACCGCTGCCCGACATATTGAAACTTGATGTGAGGAGATAACCAAAGTGAAATACCGGAAAACAGTTCTGAACGGTCTATTGCTGATGGCTGTGATTTCATCCGTTACCTGTGCTTCCGCGGGTGGAAACAACTGCCCGTGCGACAAGGACCACGACAAGTCGGATACGAGGGCCGCGGCTCCAGACCCTTCTCCGGGCTTTTTGGCGCAAGACCCAGCTTCCATTGCGGACGTTTCCGAGCGTGCGATCCCCAGCGTCGTCAACATCTCATCCACCAAGACGGTGCGAACCCAAAACACACCGTTTGGATCTCCTTTCTTCAATGATCCCTTCTTGAAACGCTTTTTTGAAGACTTTAGGGGATTCCAGTTCAAGGGCCAGCCACGGGAGCGGCTTGAGCGAAGTCTGGGATCCGGGGTTATTGTTGGAGATGATGGCATCATCCTGACCAACAACCACGTGGTGGCCAAGGCAGAAGAGATTCAAGTCACGCTGTCTGACAAACGAGAGTTTAAAGCCGAGGTTGTGGGCACGGACCCGCCCAGCGATGTGGCTGTTCTTCGTCTCAAAGATGCGCCCGATGATCTGAAGACCATCCCCTTTGGAAACTCCGATGACCTTCGACTCGGTGAGGTGGTGGTCGCCATCGGAAACCCATTCGGCGTGGGACAAACGGTCACGATGGGCATCGTCTCGGCCAAGGGTCGAGCCAATGTGGGCATTGTCGACTACGAGGATTTCATCCAGACTGACGCCGCCATCAACCCGGGAAACTCTGGGGGTGCGCTCTTAAACCTGAAGGGTGAGCTTGTCGGAATCAATACTGCGATCCTGAGTCGAAGTGGAGGCTACCAAGGCATCGGCTTTGCGATCCCCTCCAACATGGTCAGGTCGATCATGGGCAGCCTTGTAAAGAGCGGGAAGGTGGTGCGCGGCTTCCTCGGAGTCATGATTCAAGATCTAACTCCTCAACTGGCCAAAGCCCTCAAGATCAAAGAAGCCCAGGGGGTGCTCGTGTCCGACGTAGTTAAGGATGGTCCTGCGGAAAAAGCCGGGATTCGGGCCCAAGATGTGATTTTGGGCGTGAACCAAGAGAAGGTGAACAGCTCCTCAAGACTCCGAAACATTATCGCGAGCGTTGGTGCCAACAACGAGGCCATACTTGAGGTTCTCCGCGACGGGGAGGTCGAAAAATATACTGTAAAGCTAGAAGAAAAGACAAGAGACCCAGATGAAGGCACGACCATCGACAAGGACAAGGGCCCCCTCGGAGGCGCGTCAATCGCAACGTTGACCGAGGCATTACGCCAACGTTTCGAGATTTCTGGCCGGATCCGAAAGGGTGTCGTTGTCAGCAACGTGGCCCAAGGTAGTCGTGCAGCGCGGGCCGGTCTAAAGCCAGGCGACGTCGTCTTGGAGGTCAACCGAAAGAAGGTCGGGTCGATGGAGGATTTTCGAAAACTTTACAAGCAAGTGAAGGAATCGGTGCTCCTGCGCGTTCATCGACAGGGTCACTCTCTATTCTTGGTACTAAACTAGAGCCCGCCCCGAAACCGAAAGGCTATATGATTTCAATCTTGTAGCCAGTATAGGGCAGTGCACTCTTGAGTCAATACAGGTTGCCTCGGTGTGAGATTGGGAGATTGCGGTTCCGGCGCACGCTCTGAGATTTTGACCCCATGGTATCGGCTCAGATACCAAACGATTCTGCGCGGCCCGAGGTGATAGGTCTTTCGGACATGGAGTACTTTTTTCGACCTCCGCAGGCAGTCGGAGCGCGGGGTTCTGAGGGCAGGGCTTGCTGTTAATGAGTCCCTGCGGCCCCTTTTCTCGGAAAAGACGTCTCCAGCAATAGAATGTCTCGCGGGATATGCCAAAATACCGGCATGATTTCGACACGTTATCACGGCTGGCATGCTCGAAGACACGCATTTTTTCTCCGAATGTCAGGATGGGGCTTTGCCATGACCATCTCCTATGCTGACTCCTGCTGCGTTCGCGTTCTTACTCGGCTACTCGAGCAAGCAAAGACAATTGTCAATGTTCAGTTTACCAACCATAATCGTCGCGGAAAACGGCGTTCATCAAGATCCAGAATGCGAAGGGAATGGAGAACCGCATCCTCCCATACCCAGACTTGATCGCAATCACTGAGAAAACAGCACAATCTGCAGCCCAGGCTTGGGGGCGCCCAGAGGGTCTGGACAAACCAGACAAATCAACGTTCACCCTCATGGAAAAGCTGCGACGGTACGGAACCCCCACAGAGCGTGTTATCCAGCAAGCTCGTCGTCGAGTACTCAAAGGCGAGACAGTACCGAACAAGGAAAGATTGTGTCCGTTCTTGAACCGCACACAGACATCATCATCAAATGAAATCGCTGGACATCCGAGATGTTGCTTTCAAGTAAGCTCTGTGACCTCAGCTTGTCGGACCTCGTGAGTAGCCCGAAAGTCTACAGGGCACTTCGGCATTTTCGCGCAGGCATAGAAGGCACCATCTCATTTCTCAAAAGAGTCTTTGGTCTGTATCGATGCACTGGGCGAACCCTACGGTCGTTTGAGGCATACATCCACGCATCAATTATCGCTTCGAACCTTCTCATGGGAGTGTACGCGGAAGTACGTGAGCCGGCACCCCAGGGTCCAGAGCCATTGCGAAGAATGGCATGAGGCGATTCCTAGGTGGTCTGAGCACCCACATCCGGTGCTGAAAAAAAACGTGGCCCCGCTTGACGCCCCAAAAACCGTTTCTACGGTCACAAATAGGAAGTATGAGTTGCGCTCGGTGTGGTCGCTCGATCGGGAAATCCCCGGATCGGCGAGCCGCCAAGAGAAGTTCGCGCGCCTAAGTGCTCGGGCTCTGTCGGGTAAAACTTGTGCCGCCGCTGTCCCGCTTGGGACCGGGCACATCCGACCCGCCCCGCCATTACTCTCGGGCTCGCACCGAGCGCCTCTTACCCGAAAAAAATAAGGAGGCACAGAAATGATGATGCACCGATTTTTTAACAACCCTTTGTTTGGCTCTGTCGATTGGACATTGCCAAACCCTTGGCTCAAGCGGGAGCTCCTACCGTTCGATGCACCCTTGCACAACTGGGGGGGGCTGCACACCGAACCCGGGCCGAAGTTTTCATCTTATCCAACTGATTCTGGCGTTGCACTGAAAGCCGATGTTCCCGGCCTTTCGGAAAAGGACATCCAAATTGAAGTGACCGGAAACAAGATGACGGTAACCGGAGAGAAGCACATGGAGGCTCCTGAGGGCTACGAAAAACGCCTATCAGAAAGGCCCCCTATGAAATTCTCAAAGACGTTCTCCGTGGCCAAAGATCTCGATCCCGAACACATCGACGCCGAGATAAAGAATGGCGTGCTGACGCTTCAAATTCCTAAGAGGCCAGAAGCCGAACCGCGAAAAATTGATGTGAAAGCCGCGTAGACGGGAGTACCGCAATAAGGAGGAACCAGAATGGGTACTGAAATCTTAACCAAAGAAGAAAACGCACTGGAGAAATCGAACGGTCAGCACTCGGAGGGTGCGTTGGCAAGATTGGAGTCTGCACGGTGCTGGGCCAGCGCCCCGACCGATGTGTTCGAGAGCCCGGATGATTATCTTGTCCTGGCCAACATCCCTGGCGTGAGCAAAGAAGATGTCGACGTGCAGTATGCTGATGGCCAACTTAGGATCGAAGCCCGGCGCCCCGCTGATACGTATGAGCCGAGAGCCATTGACTATCGGCGGACATTTGAGCTGGGGAGAGATGTGAATATCGACGGTATCACCGCGGAACTGAAAAACGGACTCCTCGAGGTCCACATGCCCAAGCTCGAATCGGCGAAACCGAAACAAATCCTGATTCAAGCAAGCTGGTAGGCAAGGAGTAGAACATCTACTTGAAAAGATCCAAATGGAGAGAAACATCATGCGAAAGCAGCTATCAAATGCATGGGACGAGAATTGGATGTGGGGGGATGGCGAGTACTCGATTCAGGGTCTGAGTACATTTGCGCCTGCAGAGGATCTCGCACCGGGCGGAGGTCTCGATCTTCGTCTCGAAGGACTGCGGGTCGGCGAGGATTGGAAACGTTGCGGGTCTCGAGTGAACGAGATCTTACGCTCGTTGGAATCAAGAGACGACCCGGAGGCTCGACGTCATGAATGCTCCAGGCTACGTGAGGCGCTTCGTTCCCTGAAAGATGACATCAGACGCCACTTTCGGAGTGTGGAGTCTGGCCCGCTCTATCGTGAGTTTCTGGATGAGTTTCCCGAATATTCCGACCAACTCGAGCGGCTTCGCTATCAAAGGCGCCAAATTCTCCGGCGAGTCGACCAGGTGCTTCACGTGCTAAGAGCAGGAGTCGAAGTCCCACAGAGCGTCAAATCACAAGTGCGAAGTATTCTCGATGATGTTCAGTCCGTGTCCCAGGCAGAAAGTGACTTCCTGTGGGAAGCGCACTATGTAGATATCCCGGCGCTCGACTAAGAATGAATAACCAAAGGAGGAGGTAGTGATGAAAAGCTTTATCTTGACACTCAGTTTTTTGATCGTCCAAGCTTTCTCCTCGCCCGTCTTTGGACAAACGACGAGTGAGATTGGTGGACGCGTTATTGGCCCGCACGGGGAACCGTTGGGCCAACCGGCAACAGTGCTCGCATACACAGATCAGCAGTGCGTCGCTGCGGCGGATACGTTCCCCGGCGGCGAGTATATGATCCCGGTTCCACCCGGCGTGTACAACCTGCGGGTCTTGCTCGACAACCACGAAATAGGAAACAAGCGGGTACAAGTTGAGGCCGGATCTTGGCAGCACAATCTTAGGACCTGGGAACTTCCCGCCCCATCGATTGCCAGTAGGTCGAACCAGCCCGTGAATCATGGTTGACCATGGGATCCATCGGGCGGCTGGCATTACAAGATGCCAGCCGCCCGATTGGATGACCAACGCCATGGTGCGTACGCAATTTAGATCGTCTGCCCTCACAGGGAAAAGACGCGCCGGAATGTGACGCGCTCGCGGAGCCTTTTGTAGTAGATAGCTCAAAAGGATGCCCCTTGCCCGGCGGTGACCATATGATACCGGTTCCATCCGGCGAATACAGCCTGCACATCTTGTTCAATAACCACGAAATCGAACGTAAGCAGGCACTACGCGCCAATCCCAGGAGCAAAACCAAACGACTCCCACCAGTTTCATCGCGCCCCTTCAATCGAACGCGCGAACGGTGGGTGGGGTCTCGGGCCGTCAAGACAGGACACCGTCTCGGCGGTACGGCCCAGCCGAAGCGCATCAAATTCTCCGGAACCGCGGGCGCCCATCACGACAAGATCGAATTTGCCCTCAGCCGCGGTCATGGCAATCACCCCGGACGGAAAGCCAAACTCGACCCTGAATACAGAACGAGTGCTGCCCCAATCAGAGGTCTCGGTTTCAAGGTATTCCGACAGGCCGCGACTCGCCTTTTGCTTCGCGATATCGAAAAGAGAGAGGTTCGAATGACTGCCCTTGCGCCCCCCGAGATATCGACGGGGACTAGAATCTTCCGCACACTCCGCCAGCCTGCCTCGCTTCATGGAAACCCGGCGAGAAATAGATAGGCCCCGTCGGGGAAAGGAATCTCTATCGGGTGATCCATGGCGGGCGCTGGGTCAGCTCGGGTCCGGCACCCGAATGCTGGGGAGAAAAGCCCACCCTGGCGTCGAAATCGGGCGCACCGCACAGTCCCTCCGGTCTCTCGTCGATTCTCTGGTGAGGCCAGGCCGGTGGGCAGAGTCTCTAGAAGACGGAGTCACGCTTTCGATGGGCGGCCTTTCGCCCGGCGGCTCAAGCGGCTCTGGGGGCTCGGTGGGCGGCTTGATCGGTGCCGGAGGATCTTGCGGAGGGCGCGCGGGTTCGGGCAATTTCCCTGGGGGTTCAATGGGCGGCTCTTGAGGAGGCTGAAGCGGCGGATCCTGAGGAGGCTGTATCGGTCGATCCGGCGGAGGTTCCACCTCCGGACCGCCGTCGCCGGGTGTTTCGTAGGGTGTCTGTATTGGCGGTAGGATACTCATGCGTAGCGATAAAGCGCGGCAACATCCGCACCCAACTCCTCTTGGGGCACGACCCAAACTTTGCCGCCATTCAAATGAGTCTGAACGGCCGCAAGATCGTATAGGTCTTCATTTTCGGCCGTATGCGCCTTATCCAATCGAATACTACGGCGTGTCGGATCATAGCGCCCCCAACAACGCGCACCTGGTGAAACGAAGAGCGTATCCACGCGCCCCTCCACCGCGGCGGGTACGATTTCGTCGATCCGTGTCGTCCCTAGGTTCTGAGATTGTTGTTCCTTGAATCGGCCGAGCGCCAACTCTCTTTCAGCAAAAAGCACGGGCTTTGCACACCTCAGTGCCTCTTTGTGAAGTGCATCCAGGTTCCGGGAGCTTGGGTGCCCGACAATCTCGCGATCGACGATGCACACATCTTGGGCGGCTTGGCGATACAGGGGGAGCAAAAACTCCACCCCCGCGAGCACCAGCGGAGCGCGAGATGAGATCTGTTTTCTTACTCCCTTGGACACCTGGGAAAAGAACTGTAAGATTTTCGGTTTCGTATCGTCCTTTCCACCGCCGTGCCCATGATAAATTGGTTGAGCCCCACTTGCTTTACTGGAGTGGTATTGCAGACTTTGTTCAGGATCGTAGGGGCTCTCCATCGTGGTGGGAACGTCTGCGTCCAGGGGAACAGGGGTAAGCGAAAAACGTGTTCCTTCGAAAAGCTGCACGTCAGCCTGACTAAGCGCCAACAGATAGAATGTTGGCTCTTCGGCGAAGAAAGGCACGAGCGGTTTCAAGTGAAACCGATGTCCCACGACAGCCAGGGATTCAAAAGGAGCCGGGCCAGTGAAGTACTTGAATATACCCGGTCCACAAAACCAGGCCCGACCGCGTTTGTCTCTAGGAAAAGTCGTTGTTCCTTCAGCAACCGCTGTGAGAGGGCGAAGTATTTCTTGCTTGCGCCTTGCATCCAATGCGCCCAATCCCTGGTCGACGTCTCGAAGCAGATTCTTTAGCACGATCTGGCTGCTCTTCGAGTCTTCTCCGGGCGGAGCAGGGGTCATGTACACCGACACCGCAGGAAATGCACAATGCTCGGTTAGCGCCTTAATAAGTTTGAAGTTTGTCTTTTCCATATAGGTTTTCTACGCACTTACGCCGCTGGCGACCTCGACTCGGTTCACAACATGCTGAAACGATCCGATCGAACCGACGAAACGTTCGATTCTTCGCTTGATGTTCGACTTTGGAGCGAGGCCGTCCACGACCGCACAGCCTCCGAACACCGAGATATTCAGTTCCGAACGAGGGAAACGGTCCGACAACGCTTTTTGAAGCCGAGTGGCAATTCTCTTATCCACAACTTTCTGTCTTGGAGACACTGTGGTCATGTTGGCGATGGACCGAACACCCTCTATTTTACTGACGAGCGAAAGGACACGCTTCAGCTCATCCGCGCCGCGCAACGTGCCCGCGAGGGTGACACATCCACGCCTAACCGACATGGACAGCGTAGCTGCATCAACCGAGGCGGATTGTTCCAGATGGTGCTGGACGTCTCTGTGAACGCACTCATCTGTGCGCACTTTCTCTGTCACGAGGAGCGCTGACGTATGTACGCGGCGAACGCCCGAGACTTGACATGCCTGAGAGGCTACGCTGTCGGAGTACTGCTTTTTCGCGATTGTGCCTGAAAGGAAAACGTTTCCGTCCCTACAGTCGATCTGGATAGAGGAAGTATCGAACGACAACAGTTGAATCCGTGCCCGCACTGCGTCACCAATGGCCTGGTTGCTATTCTCGGGGACTGGCGTGCCCGAGGGCCATAGGTGTTCGCCCATGACCTTTTGGAATACCAAACCGTCACGGGGCCAAGAAAATACCGTGGTCGCCCCGGCGCGGTACAGACGAAGGGCGGTATCCCTGTCCACAATGCCGGAGACAACCACCCACCGGGGTATGTAACGATACGTCAGCCTCCGAAGCGCAGACTCGATATGCATATTGGGTTGTCCACAGATCAGAACAATGCCAATTGTGCCGTCATCCACGCACTCGGCGACGGTACGCTCACTCTCCGCGCGTCTTCGCTCGATCGGAAGATTCGAGAGGAGCGAGTCAACCGCCTTGCTCGGTCCCCCGGTGGCGAACTCAACAAGATTGTGCGAAGCGCGAAGCATTTTCGGGCGACGCGAAGCTTCTAAAGCCTTCCGCGCCCCCCTAAACTTGGGAAATATCATCCGTCTTGCTCGTCTGGCCATCGTTCTCATAGGATACCTCGCGGTGACGCGCCGAGGGATGGCGGAGCGATGCTCCATGATCCAACCCCCATGGGGACTTGGTTGGGAGAAGCGTTGAACTTTAAGAAGCCTCTTGACTCTAGCGTGTCCACCAGAGCCTCTGCGGACATCTCCGAACACCCGAGGCACTTCACGACTTCTTCCCGAAACTGCGTCTTGCCGTTGAGGTAACCGTGCGGGGGTTCTTGGGTGGACTCGCGAAGCTGTTCGGTGACAAGCGCCAAGTCCACGCGTGGTGGTGTGGCGGATCGGGCCCGATCGCTTTTCCGTTTCTTTTTCCGTGCTTGGTTCATCATCATGCATTGAGTTATTGCAGCAACCGTGCCAAGGAGCTTCGCTCGATGAATCAAGGCCAGGAACGGAGATGGGCTCGACCAGGTACAAACAAATACGTGTTAACCCTGGGGCCATCTTGCGTACTGGGGCACATCGCCTCGACGGGGGCCCCAGATGAATGATCGCAGCCGCCCGAAGATTGAGCTGCGTCCGGGCGTGCTTCGAGCCATGACCGAAGCCGGTCGGGCGTTGAGCTACGCAACAAAACGATCGGACGTTTTTCGTGTCGCCATCCAGGCCGCCCGTGGGATTTTTCCCGGCGTGGACGTGGCCGTCGTTCTCGTCAGTGAAGAAGGCGAGCTCGGTCTAGCGGATCACTCAGGCAATGCAGACAGGTTTCTCAAAGAAGCCGAAAGACACTCCTGCGCGACAACCACCGATCTCTTGGTGCAGGTCAACAAGGGGCAAGATCGTTTTGCAGTCCCGCTCGTCGCGCGAGGGGAGGAGCTCGGGATCCTTTTGCTGGTCGAGCTGAAGGAAGATATCACCTCGGCTGAGGAGTGGCTGCTATCGGCGCTCTCAGATCAAGTGGCGCTCGCTTTGGACAGCGTCCAGCTTGAAGAAGCGTGGGAGGAAGCCGAAGAACTGGCCGAGACGAAGGACTTGCTCGCCAAGCGCAAAGAGAAGGCGCTTGCCACGGTTTCGCACGACGCAAGGACCCCACTTCAAACCATTCAGTGGTGCCTTGATATGCTCGAGGGCGGCGAGTTTGGCTCTCTATCCGAAGGACAGCGTTCAGCGCTTAGAAAAATTAGACTGAGCGCCCGTCATCTCGGCACGCTTATGAACAATGTCCTTGATATGGCAGCGCTTTCATCGGGCCGGACGCAGCTGTCCCTGCAAGTCATATCAGTCGGAAAATTGGTCGACGATTCGCTCACTTTGGTGAAGGGAGAAGTCATGGCCAAAGGCCACACCATTCTCGCTGAAATCCCGGATTCGTTGGAGGTGTTCGCAGACGCGGCGCGCATGAGGCAAGTTTTGGTCAATCTCGTCGGAAACGCCGCGAAATACACACCCGCCTCAGGGACAGTCACAATCTGTGCGACCGATGAGGAGGGAAAGTGGGTTCATATCTCGGTGGCGGACAATGGACCGGGTATTTCCAAAGAAAATCTCACGCATATTTTTGACGCCTACTTTCGGGAACCCCGACGTACCAAGCGGGGCGCTGGCCTGGGACTTTCAATTTCTCGAGAGCTCGTGGCACGAATGGGCGGCGCCCTAAGCGTCAAGAGCGAGGTTGGAAAGGGTTCAACATTCACCGTGCGCTTGCCTCAGTCGGCCGCTCAATCTACGAACTCCAGGACGAACTGATGACACGGATTAAGAAATACTAGAACAGGTCTTGTGGGTTGAGAAACACAAACGCCAACTTCTCATGGCGGCCAAAGGCCACCGACATGGGTACGGCAGGCTGGATGAAGCAATTTAGAGCTCCATGCCAAAGCGCTCCATCTTTCGGTAGAGGGTCCGTCGGTCGAAGCCCAGTATTTCTGCGGCCCGGGTCTTGTTTCCATCTGTAGCTTTGAGAACGCTCTGGATGTGGCGCCGTTCGAGTGCCTCCATAGAGAGGAGCTCTGGCGCGAGAATCGCATTCGGCGCCCGACTCACATCATAGTTCTGGATCTTTTCAGGAAGATCTTCCGCTGTGATCCTGTCAAAGCGAGCCAACGCCACCGCACGCTCCATACAGTTTTCCAGCTCGCGCACATTACCGGGCCAATCGTATGCGAGAAGCCGGTGGGCCGCTGGCTCTGAGATTTCCTTGACGAGGCGATTGGACTTTTCCCTGGCTCTTTCGATAAAATGCTGAGCTAAAATGAGTATATCGTTGCCCCTCGTTCGAAGAGGAGGCACGGGGATTCGAACCACATTGATCCTGTAGTAGAGGTCCTCGCGAAAATCCCCGACCTCGATCGCTTCCTCTAGATCACGATGCGTGGCCGCTATGACCTGGCTCGAGAAGTGGACTTCCTCGGTGCCTCCCACCGGACGTATCTTGGATTCTTGAAGGGCTCGGAGCAGCTTGACCTGCATGCCGATGGGCATGTCGCCGATCTCATCCAAGAACAGGGTCCCGTCATTGGCTTCAAGAAAAAGCCCCTTCTTCTCGGTACGGGCATCCGTGAAGGCCCCCTTCTTGTGTCCAAAGAGTTCACTTTCTAGAAGTGTCTCGGGAAGCGCCGCACAATTCACAGCGACGAAGCGTCCTTTTTTTCCTGATTCCTTGTGGAGGGCCCGTGCGACCAATTCCTTACCCGTTCCGCTCTCCCCCGTCACCAGCACGGAAACCTCAGCACCAGCAACTCTCTTCACCAAATCTCGAAGCTGCTCGATGGGACCACTCTCACCGATCATGTCGAGCGCCGTCTGGGTACTCGAGAGTTGTTCACTCAAACGTCGAAGCTCAGTTCCGAGCCGCTTGTGCTGAATCGCTCGATCGAGCGCGATGGTTACAACATCGAGGGCAACGGGCTTGGGGAGAAAGTCGTAAACCCCGGCTCGGATCGCTTCGATGGCCTTGTCCATGTCTCCTTGGCCGGTCATGATCATCACCGGGATATCCCGGTTCTCCACCACATAGCGGGCCACACCCAGTCCATCGAGACCTTCCATCTGGAGGTCGGTGAGGACCACATCAAAATCGTCGGATTCAAGTTTGGTGACCACTTCATTGCCGGAGTTCAACGTATGAACTTGATAGCCTCGACCCTTGAGGCCCATTTTTAGCGTGTCCGCGAGATCGATGTCATCGTCGATGACAAGAACCTTTCCCTTCGGCCTGTCCATCTGTTTCCCTATACCCCTGCAATTGACCAGCCGACAAGGGTTTTGCGTAAATACGCGTCCTTGTCAGTCCAGCGCGAACGCTGAGCACCACAACTAAAGTGTGACGATCAAGTCAAAAGACATCCTACGCACCGCTCGTTTTTCTCAGAACATCTTCAAGTTTCTCGCCACCCCGAATGCCAAAATCGACCGTACGGATAGGGAAGGGAATCATGATGTCAGCCTCATCGAAGGCCTTCTTGATCCCCAAAATGGCTTGGTTCATCGCAGCCAATTCGTCGACGGGTCTTGAAAACTCGATCCAGAACCTCGCTACAAAGTTGATGGAGCTGTCTCCGAAAGCCTTAAAGAAAACCTCGATGTCCCGGGTAGAGTCTCTCTCCGTTATCTTGGACAGAGTGTCGGTAACCACCTTACGTACTTTTTCGAGATCATCGCCATAGGACACGCCACATTCAACCTCCACGCGGTGTTTTCTCCCCATCGAATAGTTCACGACCTTCTCTTGGTAGATCTGACGGTTGGGGAGGATAACCGTCTTCCCCCCCGGCGTTTCAATGACGGACGTCCGCAGTTGAATATTCTTGACGGTGCCGAAGACTCCGTTGGTTTCCACCACATCACCAATCTTGAATGGCCACTCCCGGTTGACGGCCAAGCCAACGCCAGAGATGAGGTTTGCTGCCATATCTTGAAACGCAAAACCAAGTGCTAAACCCACGATGCCGGCACCCGCCAAGATAGAGGCAAGAGCCTTGTCCAGATTCATGACTCCGAGCGCGATCACAAGACCGGCCGCCAGGATGAGTAGCCTGACAAATGTGGCTAGCAGTCCACGTGCCGCTCGATTGGTGTGCAATCGAGTGAGGGCTTTTAGAGTAAGCTTGTGCGCAAGCTTGGAAAGCAGCCAGAAGACAACAACGATCAAGATAGCGATCGCAAGGTTCGGCAGCATCACCATCACTGTTTCGGCCCACGAGGTGAGCTTGTCGGTCAGTTTGTCGAGCATCGCTTTGATCTCCATGTCGGAATCTACTCCTTGGGTGAGCAACGCACCCGCAAGCCCGCCAATATGCGGTAACCACGATGTGGTTCAAGTCATTTTTTGGGACATACCGAGCGATAAAACGGTCTCCGAGGCAATTTGCCCCATCACAAGCACTTGGAGCCATTCAAACTTCCTGATGACGCGCGGCGCCTCAAAACCCAATCGGTACGAAACCGAATAGGTCGGCCCAAAAAGCGCGTCTGCAGTCTATTTCCTCTCCATCATACTTTTGTTTTAGAACGGGACAAATTGCCTCACTCGATTCTCAATTGCCCCAGTACAACAAGATATTGGTATCACCCAAGGCCACGGGACCACTCTTCTCATAACACAACGACTTGGCACGATGCGTGCAGACCTCCCTTGTTGTAGTTTGAGCAACCGCATCGGCGGTAGAAAGGGTCCTCGTGGTGAAAATACAATCGATGTTCGTTATTTTGGGTGTAACGGGCTTTACAGCTTGCGCCTCAACCAGGGCGATTGCCCCCGATGAACTTGTAGAAGTCAAGTCAAGTATCCAAGCAGCAGAGCAGGCGGATCTGGACGCGTATCCCAATGCCAAGCTCCATGTCAAACTGGCCCGGGATCAGCTCGATCATGCCCAGGCCTTAATGGATTCGGCGAAGACCAAGGAAGCCTCTCAAGCCATGGAACGGGCGCGAATGGACGCAGAGTTAGCGCTCCAGATCGTCAGAACCCAAAAATCCAAGGAGGCGTCTGATCGCATGAAAGAGCGATTTGACCGAATAGAAAAAAACGCAAACTAGATTGCTGACCCCTTCGGATCGGCAGATATTAGGAGAGTCAACTATGCACATGAATATCCGATTGAAGCATCTCACCTTACCATCGATACTGTCGATGACCATGGTGAATCTAGGCTTAGGGTGCGCGACGACACCCCCTTCGTCGGAGCTGACCGAAGCACGTCAGATTCGTGACCGAGTCATCAACCAAAGTCGAGCGCAGGAACTGGCACCGGACAAGGTGTTGGAAGCGCAGCGTTCGCTGTCGAAGGCCGAGTCTGCCCATGCGGAAGCCCCCCAATCTCGAGATGAAAAGCATTTCGCGTATATGGCGCAGCGTAGATTTGAACTGGCCCAAGCGGAGGCCTTTCAAATTGGACTGGATCGCGAAACGGAAAAGCTGGAAAGCCAATTCATCAAGGAACAGGCTCAGACCCAAAGGCACCTCGAAGAAAAACTCAGCCAAGTCAAGGCTGCGCATCAGAACACAAAAGAACAGCTTCAAGAGGCCCGATCAGCTCAAGTCGATGCCGAGCTCCGAGCTCAAGATGCCCTGAAAAGTCTTAAGGAGGTCGCAAAAGTGAAAATGGAAACCCAACGAACGGTCATTTCGTTGACGGGCGGAGTATTCTTTAGGACGGGAAAAAGTGACTTGCTTCCCATCGCTGAGAATAGGTTGACCCAGGTTGCCCGCGCTCTAAAGGACCAAGCCAACAACGCTCATTTTGTTGTCGAGGGCTACACAGACTCAAGAGGTTCTTCAAGTTTGAATGAAAAACTCTCCAGGGAAAGAGCGGAATCCGTCTACGATTTTCTTATCCGGCAGGGCCTGGATGCGAATCGGCTCCGCTTTGAAGGAAAAGGTGAGAGCAACCCAATCGCCTCAAACGACACGCCAGAGGGTCGGGCCAATAATCGCCGCGTAGAAATCGTCATTTCAAAGAATGAAGCCGGAACTCATCTGTAGACCCAATCCGACTCTGATCCAGAACCTCGAGAACCTACTCGGGGTTCCATTTACCGGAGGAAACCACATTTCCGTTCTTAAAAATGGGGTAGAGATCTTTCCGGCCATGTTGCAGGCCATCAACGAGGCAGAATCTTCGATCGAGTTTTTGACATTTGTTTATTGGCGAGGAGCGATCGCCGATTGTTTTGCTTCCACCCTTCAGATGAAAGCCAAAGCGGGCATCCGGGTGAAAGTTCTTCTTGACGCCTATGGGGCACGAAGTATGGATTCTCGCCTGGTTGAATCCATGACGGCAGCCGGGGTTGAAGTTAGCTGGTTCCGACCGCTCACGTGGCGCTGGTGGAAAAATATGCGTCGAACCCATCGCAAAGTTCTGGTGTGTGACAACAGAGTAGGATTTACCGGTGGGGTTGGTATCGCAAAGGAATGGGAGGGTGATGCCCGAAATCAATCTGAGTGGCGAGATACCCACTTTCGCATTGAAGGACCGGCTGTGGATGGTCTTCGGGCAGCGTTTGTTGGTAACTGGATCGAGGGAGGGCGCCTGTGGGACGCCAGCAACGAATCAATGCCCTTGAGATGTTCCGGTAAGAGCTGGATACAGGTAGTTCGAACCACTTCCTCTTACGGGTATACGGATATCGCCTCACTGCAAAGAGCCGCTGTGTTGATGGCCCAAAAGACCCTGCGGATCACGACAGCATACTTCGTTCCAGATGAGACGATGGTAACGCTACTCCGTGATACTGCTGCACGCGGTGTTGATGTTCAAATCCTTACGCCTTCCGCGCAGTGCGCAGATTCGCGAGTGGCCAAAGCAATCGGAGACAGCACCATAGCCCCCCTTCTTTCGGCTGGTGTCAAGCTTTGGCGCTACGGTCCTACAATGATGCATGCCAAAGTGATCACTATAGATAACGTCATGGCGATCATTGGATCGGCAAACTTTAATCAGCGCTCAATGCGACAGGACGATGAGATCAGCTTGGCGGTCGTCGACCATAAGATCCTCAACCAGCTTCGCCACCATTTTGAGAAGGACATTGCGAAAAGCGAGCTTATCACCCGGCAGTCTTGGCACCGACGCTCCACAGGGCGCCGCATCATGGAATTTGTGGGCAGGGGTTTACGGGCGCACGCATAGGCAGGAGAGTGTCAGACTTTCACTGCCGGCACAGCCACGGACGAGTAGGCGGCCCAAATGGCGCTCGATGAGTTCGACGATCGCTGGGATGTGCCTCCTCGTAAGAGCAGAGGCAGAGCGCACCCAGTCGCTACACTCGCGCAGCATGGCCAGCTACTGACTCGACTTCGATCGATCCGGCCTCTCGTAATACTTTTCTCGCCTGATCCGCCTTTTCTTTGTTGGTTTGAACCGCCATGACAATCCCATCTTTGTCGAGCACATCTTGGGCGAGTTTGGCTTCATGCTCGGATATGCCTAGACCAATCAATCCTCCAACAAGACCCCCGGTAGCCGCACCCGCACCGCCTCCGGCCAATGCTGCCACGAGAGGACCTGCCGCAAGTAAACCAACGCCGGGTATCGTCACTGCAGCGACCGCGCTAAGTCCGGACACAAGGGCGCCGATGGTTGCTCCCGTCGCCCCCCCCACGGCCGCCCCCTCAGGCCCTTTGGTATTGTCCTGCATCGCTGCGAAATTTTCTTTCGCCCGATCTGACAGTAATATGCTGATTGTGTTGAAATTGAAACCACTGCTAACCAGCCGATCCGAGGCTCGATGTGCACCCTCTGGCGTTTTAAAGGCTCCGAAAACGATAGTTTGTTTTGTCATTGCTTCTCCTTATGTCATGGAACTAAACGTCCGCGCTTCTTGTGTTCTGCAAACACCGCGCCAATAACCGTTTGGACCTTAGAGGAAGATTCTTCGGAGGCCTCAACTCAATGAGGAGGCTAAATGTCACGGCCGTGTCATTCTTCCTCACGGCAATACGGATCCGACCGAGGGCTGAGTCGGTATGAATCATGCAGGTTTCGATCGGGTTCGGCGTTTCTCTTATCGCGAACAGAAGGAGACAAACAATGCTTCAATGGGCTCTTACCTTTTTCGTCATTGCGTTGATCGCTGCTGTATTTGGGTTTGGCGGCATCGCAGCCAGCGCTGCAGGAATAGCCAAAATCTTGTTTTTTGGGTTTATTGTACTCGCAGCAGTAAGCCTTGTTGCAGGCGTCATTCAATCTAAAACCTGAATGCCGTATTGGTCCCAGGCAGTCCGCGGGTCTAGGCGCTTGGCCAGCCAATTTCTTATCCCTCAGGCTCCTCTATGCAAATCCTGGCCGACCTTTCACAAGCGAACGTATTTACTTTGAATGATCATCCTGCTTTGGCAAACGGGCCAGAAGATCGGCGAGCTCGTCTGCATGCTCCTCTTCCTTTTCTAGCAAACGTTCCATCAGCCTACGGGAAGTAGGATCCTTGTTCCCCAGCCAGCGTACAATCTGTGAATAGGTCTGAACGGCAATTCGCTCCGCGATCACGTTTTCGCGGATGATCTCCCTCCAGTTCTTTGGGGCCTTGAACTCGCAATGTGAACGATCGGCAATCACCGCGGGATCCATCTCAGGATCTCCACCTAGCTGCCGAATTCGAAGGGCCACGGCATCTGCATGCGCCATTTCTTCCTTGGCATGTTCGAGCAGCTCTTCCGCCACCGTCTGACCTTCAATCCCTTGGACCAGATAGTAGTGGTTCTTGTAGCGAAGCGCACAAACCAGTTCGTTGGCCAGGACTGAATTGAGGACTTCGACAACCTTTTTTCGATCACCACGGTACGCCCCGGTCATCGCCCCATCAAGGACCTGTGCTCGGGCACTGTCTCTTACGCTTGCAAAGTCAATTTGTAGTGGTTCCATGGCGGCATTCAGAATGCACAAGCAATGCCAAATTTTTCGCTAAGGTTTCTTAGAGACCAAACACGCATCATGAGGCAATTCGCCCCAGTCAATTAAGTTTGCGTTGAAAATCGCCACGTAAACCGACACCGAAGGAAACGCACGATTGCTCGGTCAAACATCCCGGGGACGATATTAAACAGGAACGCACAAGTTCGAAGCCAGGTGCTAGGCAAAGCCGCATCCGCGGAGCTAAGGGAGCGTACACGGAAGTACGTGCGCCGGCACCGCAGGGTCCAATACCGCATAGGGCCTGGATCCCGACTTCTGCGTTTCTATTTAGAACGCCTCCCAATACTTCGGCCGACCATAGTAGTCATATAACCGTATCTCATACTCTCGATTGACGGGGGTCGAAGGATCGAATTTGGGGCTATCCTTCACAAGATCTTTCGTGACATCCACAGTGATTTGTCGCGGCGCCCAACGAACGCCAGAAATCCATTCGGGCGAAAGCAACACTTCGTCCCCACCGGGCAACCATCTTCGGGTGTCCACCACCACAAAGCGGATCTTCCAGTCTTCGTGGTCTACGATAAAATCTTTCACTCGCCCAAAATCACCATCGGTCGCAGAAATTTCGTAGCCCTTGACTTCCCTGACTGAACGAAGCTGAGAATCTCGGTATTTCGCAGATGGTCCGCGCTCGTTTAGTTTCTCTTTGGCCACCTGGATTCCAGGAGATTTTGTCCAATAGACGGACCATCCGTAGTGAGCAAAGTACTCTTCTTCATACTTGCGAGAAATCGTGGCGTTGCTAGCCAACGGAGGACTGCTCTCGATCTGACTCTTCGTCAGTGAAAGCGGAAACTGTTTGGTGCGTTCTTGGGGGGTCTGAAACGCGATGGGTGCGATCAAGACCCTTCGGCCTGGAAGCCACCGCTCCGTGTCAGCGACCATGTACCGCACAGTCCAGTCGTCCTCGCTGAACAGGAAATCACTACACCGACCGATCTGGCCATCAGTTGCCTCAAGCCCGTAGTTATGGATCTCGTCTAAGCTTCTTAGCATGGGGTCTCTCCTTTTTCTGTCTATGCCCTCACGAACTGCAATGTCTGTTCCAGCTCGCGAAAGCCTGAATGTTTGGGCCGACAAAGGGGGAAAATGCCCCAACCGCAGCATTTCGCACCCACTGACTATGCCTCGACCTGCTGCCAGTGCTTTCGTAACAAAGGTTCGCCGAAAGTGTTGCGACTTCGCTCCCAGTCGCTGCAAGGGGTCCGCCAGGGGGGGACTTGTCGGGCGCACCCGCTAAGCTGAGGTTAAGCTAGCGACGCGCAATAATCCAGACGGCGTGCACGAGCCCAGGAATGTACCCCAGAAGTGTCAAAAGCAGGTTCAACCAGAAGTGTCTCGTTAGACCAACCTCCAAAGCCACGCCTAGGGGCGGCAATAGAATAGACAATACGACCCGAAATAGATCTCCGGCTGGCCGATCACGGGTCATGCTTGCGTGTACCATGTGTACCTCCTAGCCCAGTTTTTCTCGCATTTTTGCGATTGATGCTTCGAGTTTTTTCAACGAAATGTCCAACTGACTTGTGACGGCTTTTCTTGCTTCTTGCCCCTTGGTGGCGGCCGACTCTTTCATCTTCTTAAGTTCTCGCTTCACCGAGTCTATCTCTTCCTCAATCTCGTCTCGCAGCACGATGAGATCCTGCTCGAGTCCCGCCTTGCCCTGAATGCCCGCCTTCACCCGTATCCATTGGTTCTCCAACTCATCAAGCCTCTGTTCCTGCGTAGCGCTGTGACTAGGTTCTTGCTCTTTTTTTTGTGCCTCGGCTACCTCGTTGCTCTGGCAGCCAACAGAGGCCAACCCGAAGACAAAGAGACCCACATGAACGATACAAAGCCGTTTCATTCTTTACTCCTTACCGTATACGCTCCAGCAAGAAGTGAGCCAATCCGTACTGCCAACCGTATGGGCCCTACCCACGCCCACTTCCCAGCTGAAAAGATCCGCGTCGTGTCAGGCTGTCTCAGTTGAGGCATCTTGCCTCCCACCGCGCCGATCCACGACAGACGTATTCCGGTTCTCGAAGCCGAATATTCCCGTCCCACGAGCGGGTGGCATGAAATTTGCTGAACAGTTATCCCAAGATGACAGAACAAAAAAAAACGAGAACAACCCAAAAAAAGACAGCGTCTGCGGCAGGAAGAGCCCTTCAGAACCCAAAGACCACACCGGCGGGAAAGAGCGCCGCAGCCAGTGCACTGCGACAGGTTCGCGGCAACAGCAAAACAACAAAGAGAACCGCCACGGCGGCCGCCCGGGCCTTGAGCCGGAAAAACACCCGGCCCCAAGCGAGGCGGGCAGCGGGAAGTGCTCTGGCCCAAGTACCACGCTCAAAGAAGGTGTCCAAAACAAAGAGAAAGACATCACGGAGGGCGCCTGCTTGAGCGAGTCGACCTCTGTGGCTTTTTGCGGGGATTCGCCACCAAGGGACTTGATGCGCGACGGGATGAAGACCGGCAAAAACGGGGAAGTCGAATCGTAAACGATGTGCCACCCTCCTGAGTCGAAGAGACATGGATTTGTCCGCCATGCGCAAAGACCAGCTGCCGAACAATGAACAGCCCCAGCCCCAAGCCACTGCCGGCCACTGCGTCAGTGCCTCGTTGCATAGGTTCGAAAAGAACGGCGTCAATCGTATCTCCGATCGGGCTGCCCTCGTTGTGGACAGTGACTTCAATCAAGTCAACATCTCCGTCAATCGCTACGACGATCGGAGTATCTAACACACCGTGCTGAAGCGCGTTCAACAGAAGGTTTTCGGCGATCTGGGCAACGCGGTGAGGATCCCATTCTCCAATTGTAGACCCGCTGGAAAAAACGCGAAGCTCGGTGGAGGGATACCGCATCTGCATGTCCGAAACGATGTCTTGGAAAATCGAAAATAAGTCGCAAGGCTCTCGCTTCACCGGCTGGACGTCGAATCGCACCTGAGCCCATTCGAAAAGATCTCCCGTCAATCGCTCTGAACGTTCAATGGCCTTCTTCATGCGCCGTAGTAGCTTCTTCTCCTCGTTGGACAGGCCCTTACTATCCCGCAAGATGTCTAGGCCAATACGAATCGTGGTGAGCGGACTTCTCAGGTCATGGCCCACGGCTGAGAGCAACAAAGATGCTTCGTCTGTCAACGGATCGGAAACTGTAGCGTGTGGGCGTTTCAGCATCGCAACCGATGGTGAGCATACGGATCAGCGTCGGGGAAGAGGGTTATTTGCGCTGCACCCTGAGCCAGATGTCCCCTTTTCTTCCTTGAGGCGCTTCTTGTACTCCTGCGGAGAACAATTGGCCCAACGCCTAAACGCTCGGCGAAAGGCCCGTACGTCAGCGTAGCTCAACAAAAAGGCAATAGCGGCAACACTTCGACCGTTCTCGAGGTATGACTTCGCGAGCGTTTCTCGGGTCCGATCCAGGATCTCTTGGTAAGAGGTCCCATCCTTTTTGAGTCGTTCTTGGAGTGTCCGGGCCTTGAGATCGAATCGACGGGCAACAGTGTCGATGCTCAAAGTGTCGTATGGCAACAGCTGTACGATGGCCGACTCAACGGCCTCACTGAGCGGCCGTGTTGGGCTATGTTCTGATATCCTTTTCTGAAGGCAATGCTCTAGAACCTGCGTCAACTCGGGATCGGCGTCCGCCATTGGAGTCCCGAGGAGCGAGCGGTCGAGGAAAAGCGCCGTCGTAGATTTTCCGAACGAAACCGGGACCCGAAAGAATTTATCGAGCGGCTCCGTTTTTTCGGCCAGAGGCGCAGGCCCCCTAAACCATACCCTTTCGGGTTTCCAATCGACACCGGTTGCGTCACGCCCCAGCGCAACCAGAACGGCCAATGCAAATTCGCTTGCCGCATAGGCCTCATGAGTGTCATCACCGTGCGGATGGAGATACTCAACCTGAGCGGTTTCACTGTCCACCTCGAAACAGAAGGTATCCACACCATGGAGCAGACGATCGAAGGCCACCAGCTTCGATAAGCCCGACCCGAGATTTTCACTGGTTCGCACCACATACTCGAGCTCTCGAAAGGCACCTCGGTCTAAGGCTTCGGCAGCCCGAACCCCAAGACCCACCACGTGTCCAGCGCCCGCGAGAAACGCCTGCCAAAGCCGAGATTCCACGGCCACTGGAACCACAAGATCGGGGTCATCCAGCTCCGCCTCGTAAAGCCCTACCCTCGCGAGCATCCCATCCACATCGATGCCCATGCCTCGGGCCCCCTCGCAGATCGCTCGAAGCAGAGTCCCACTGAGTTCGGCCGCCTCTGGCATGGCAGTGTCATGGCACATAGGGAGGCCATGGGTCACGGCTCATGAACCTTACTTTCCGAAATTGGATTTTCGCGAGGCTAGAGCTCAACCTTTGCTTGGGCTGAGGGACGCACTTTTGGGAGGGGCTCCACCTTGATCACCGCTGCGATCCGATCCCACCCGTGCTTGAGCCCCTCCTTGATAGATAGATCCCAGTATTCAGCCTGCTCCGCATCAAAGCGGACCAGAGAAACCCTTTTACTTGCAACGTCTGTGATCGCATCACAGGAAATACCCTCATTCTCAAACTCTCTCGCCAGCGCATCCATGTCTTTTCCTTCAAGCTCCCGAGAATACCCGGATACCGAGATGAACCGGGTCGCGCTCTGAAGCACCAGAGCAGACCGTGCATCTCTTTTGAGCTCCGACATCTTCGGAGCTCGGTCCGCCGAAAGAAAATAGAACACACCGCCTTCTTCATACCTCACAATGTTCATCGGACGGGCTCGAGGAAGATCCTGCGCCGCAATCGTGACCAACATGGCGGTTTCGAATTTCCTGACCAGATTGTCGAACGTCTCTATCTTGGATGGCATCACGCCATTCGGACAGCACAATCTATACCATTCTAGCGGCACAAAGCCGACCACCCGATCGTCGAACCGGATGGGGCACATTGTCACGACTGTGGCGAATACCAACAGGTCCGAGCAGCCAGAACGTCACCTGTCTTGCTCGCATATGCGTCGAACATCATGGCACAAGACTTGCTCTGCTTGGGATACTAGGTGCTGAAGAAACGTTCAAAACGTATGACCAAACTATTGGCCGCAGTGGACTTTACACCCGCTTCATCTGCGGCCCTAGAGTACGCCATTCACTTCGCCACCAAGACCGACGCGGACCTTCGCGTCCTCCATATTCGACCGCACAGAGATGACGAGGGCCATCGACCACCAAACGATCACGGCCCTATCGCCCAAGATCGTCTGCTGATCGAGCGGATGATCAAAGAATGCCAGGTTCCGGAAGGACTCCGCATCGCGGCAGAAGCTACATCTGGGGATCCCACTCAGGTTCTCGTCCATCATTCCCGCGTCTACGATATGATTTTTGTCGGCCTCCACAGTCGCGGGGCGTGGTCCAAGATTTTCAAGAAGAGTACCGTCGACTCGCTGTTAGACGAAGCGCACTGTCCCATCTTTGTTGTACCCGAAGAGCTTGCTCCCACATCCGAGAACAGATCAAAAGAGGCGAGTTATTCACCCCCATTTTTCCCATTGAGTGGGGGCTGTGCGTGGACAACATAGCGACAAACGCTGTACCAAACCGGAACGCGGAGTATTGAGAGTCATCCAAAAAATACTGGTCCCAGTTGATCTTTTGAACGAAGGATATGGGGCGATAGAAACTGCACTCCACCTTGCATACCTCTTGAACGCCGGCGTCGATATCCTTCACATCTGGACACCACGTGTTTTTGCCTCGACCGGCGCAAACCAAAAGCGCGAAGAGAAAGGAAATAGCGGGACCACCGCCGTGTTCGTAAGCCAATTGATGTCCAGGCCTCTATGTCCGATCCGCCTCCTGCTCGAACCGGGCATACCTGCACCCCTAATCATGGCCCGTTCGAAGGACTACGACCTCATTGTGATGGGAGGGAATCAAATGCCCCGTTGGAAACAGGATGACAGCATCGATAGGCAAGTCATACGCGGTTCCGAATGCCCCGTACTGAGTGTTCGGATCTAGATCCTTGTCTTCAATTGACGTGGTATGGAATGTGCACCCTCACTGGACGATGAGATTGCATGTCTACGTCGTTTCGAGCGCCATTGCAGGCACAACCTTGGGATGCCCGGGTCAAAACGCCCAAAATGCCTTTGTCGCAGAAGCCCCAACGGTCGGAAAACCTCGCATCGAACCGGTCGCACCGCTGACACTTAGACAACGAAACGCGGCGGAAATTCTCCGATTGCGGCTGGAGGCGGTTGAGGAAAGGTGGGCGCTTCTCAAGAAACAGACAGAACATCGTCATGACAACTGCTTCACCACGGTCAAGAGACGAATCAGCCAGGTGAAAAAGAAGGCCAACCGAAACCTCGCCCTGCTCCAGCAGACTGGCGCAACAGCATTTGTGGACACTCGAGAACAGCTGGAGAACCAAATCGAGTCGTTCGAGAACCTGTACGATGAGGCTGAGGCGCTAGCCAAGAAGACCTGGAACCTCAAGTTCTAGCAAGCCTTGTGTTCTTAGTTGACAGCCGAGGGTAGTTGGCGAAGCTTTAGGTTGTTTTCCACTGCGATCGCGCCCCCGCGAGTTGTTCTGCGGTCTTCTTTGCCTTTCGATTATCTACCACCCCGCGGAGAGTCACCACTCCATTGGAACCCAGGGGACTTCCTTGAGTCCTTGCGCCATGCCGAAGCAACCTTCGTGCCACCATGATACATGCAACACGACCGCTTCCGGTTTATCCCGCGCGATGTAGAAAGAACCCCTTCCGCGTCTGAACGCCACGGCGTGTGCGAGGCTGAACGTCCCAATCGTGACAATACGCCACAGCGAAAAGTGCTGGGCTATTAGGACTTGTTTCGAGGGTGAAAAAAACGCAAGCAAGAAGAGTGAGTTCCACGGATCGTCCCCCAGTTTTCATGGTGCGAGGCGATGAAACACCGACCGTCCTCCAGGATCGTCCCATTGATCGCCTTGTGCAACCCGTCCAGGCGTTCCTGGCACATCCCCTGGCCGGTGCCTTCTTGCTCTTGGGGGCAGCCCTCTTGGCACTCGTGTTTGCGAATACGCCGTGGCACGCGCGGTACCACGCGCTTCTTCACACCGAAATTTCTATTGCCATTGGGCCATGGCACCTCGGAAAATCATCTCTTCACTGGGTCAATGACGGTCTCATGGGGATCTTCTTCTTTCTAGTCGGCCTCGAAATCAAACGTGAGCTGCTGGTGGGTGAACTCTCAACGCTAAGACAGGCAACCCTTCCAGCCGTCGCCGCCGTGGGCGGGATGGCCGTACCTGCCGCCATCTACTATCTTCTCAATCGTGGGGAAGCCACCGTCGTCGGCTGGGGCATTCCGATGGCGACCGATATCGCTTTTGCCCTCGGGATACTCGCGCTTGTGAGGCACCATGTCCCCGTTGGACTCAAGGTCTTCTTGAGCGCACTCGCAATCGTTGACGACATTGGCGCGGTGTTGGTCATTGCACTATTTTACACGGACCATCTCGCCCTCGCGAGCCTTGGCGCGGGAGGCCTCATATTCAGTGCGTGCGTCGTCGCGAATCGACTGCGCGTTCGCTCGCCCCTCATCTACTTGATCATCGGTCTGTTGATGTGGCTCGCCTTCCTCCAGTCTGGCGTGCACGCCACGATTGCCGCGCTGTTGGTGTCATTCGTGATACCGGCCCGAACCCGTCTCGATGGGAGCGAGTTTAACGAAAACATGCAAGCACACTTGGCCGATCTTCATGCGGCTGGACTCCCAGAAGATCACGCTTTGAACTCCAAGGAACAACAGCAGGTGTTGGAGAGCATTGCGAACACCATCGCGCTCGCCAGCGCGCCCTTACAGCGTCTGGAGCATAGCCTCGCGCCGGTGGCGACATATTGTGTGCTTCCCCTGTTTGCCCTCGCCAACGCGGGGGTCACCCTCCCTGAAGACCTGACCTCGGTGTGGACATCGGCGGAAAGCTTGGGCATCGCCCTTGGGCTCTTTGTCGGAAAACCGGTCGGCATCACCCTTTGTTCATGGTTCGCAGTCAGAATCGGCGTCGCTGAACTACCGAATGGGGTTTCCTTCCGCCACGTCCTGGGAACAAGCTGGCTGGCGGGGATCGGGTTTACAATGTCTCTGTTTATCGCCGGCCTTGCTTTCCCTACTGCTGCCCGTCTCGATCAGGCCAAATTAGGGATTCTTCTAGGGTCGCTGGCGTCAGGAACCTTGGGCTTCATCTGGCTGAGATACTGCGGTCCCGCGTCTTCGAAATCGTTGGCATGAAAGTTGCTGGTATGTTCCTGCGAAAGGAGCATTCGTTTATGACAAACCTGAAAGAGGAGTTTAAGAGAGACCTGGAGGAGCTGCGACGCACCCGGGACGAACTGAAGGTCCAAGCCCATCTGGGGAAGAAAGAAGCCCTAGAAAAATTGGAGCCGCAATGGCTTAAGCTCGAGTCCACCCTCGAGGAGCTCGGAAAGAAGTCAGCCCAAGCTTCAGAAGTTCTAGAGTCCACGGCCAAGAAAATCGCGGCCGACTTGAAGGGCGGGTATCTGCGTCTGAAAAACTCTTGACCAGCAACCGACCTAGGTACGCGCAGTTCCGGTGGTCGTGGCAAACGCATATGTCCCAGAACTTGAGCACATGAACGTCGAGGATGGGGCAACCGCCACCGGATCCGGAACAACCCGAGCAGGGATCCAGAGCATGGTGGGGGCCGCCATCATCCTCACCATGGACTACTTGCTCGGGGTACGTGCGTACGTTTCGTTGGGACTCACACTCCTCGAGTCTACGCTCGCGATTCCATTCATCATCGGCCTATTCAGGCGAGATCGCACCGAGACAAGTTCTAGGCTGCTTCAGAAGAGCCGCGGGTTCGTACTGTTGGTTCGGATCGCAAGTGCCGGGGTGCTCCTCTTGAGCCTTGTTCAAAAGTGGCTTGTGGTCATTCAGTCCAATCCACCCACTTCAGAGTGGGTCGGCACCCATCGCATCTACACCGCCGCCCTCCTGGTCTCCGTGGCCATCGGTCTGCTTACGAAAACGATGGGAGCCAAAGAGGTCCTCATCGATTGGTCGGAAAAGCCTCAGCGCCTCGCGACGATGGCCTTTGGGCTTTTGGGCATTATCGGTGCGCTACTCCTGGCTCTGCCCCAAGCAGTCCGGGGACAGAACAGCGCTTCGTTTATTGATAGCTTGTTCACGGCGGTCAGCGCGGTTTGTGTCACCGGACTCGTGGTTCACAACGTGGCCGAAACATATACGCCTTTTGGTCAAACGATCATTTTGGTCTTGATCCAAGTCGGGGGCCTCGGGATCATGACCTTGTCGTCCGTCCTTGTATTCATTGCGGGCAATCGATTGCGCTTTCGGTCTCAAGCCGTGCTCGCCCAGGCAGTCGATGCGTCCTCAGCGGCTCAACTTAAACGTATCGTCCTTGGGGCCATCGCTTACACCCTGCTCTTCGAGAGCATCGGCACAGCGATTCTGTACGCCTTCTTTCGCATGGATTCTGATGGGGCAGCCGCCGTATGGGAGCCCTTCTGGCAAGCGTTGTTCCATGCCGTGAGCGCATTCTGCAACGCCGGGTTTTCTATTCTCGAAAGCGGGATGGAGCCCTACTTCAACCACTGGGGTATCAACTTCGCTTTGATGCTGTTGATCGTAGCAGGAGGACTGGGGTTTCCTGTCCTAGATGAACTGGGCCAGAGACTCTGGCAAAAAGTACGAGGACAAAGACCCGACCGCCTAAGCCTTAATACCCGTGTTGTCCTTTGGACTTCTCTTTGTTTAACGCTTGTCACCGCAGCAGTCTTCGGTGCACTGGAATGGAACAACGCGCTCAAAGAACGCACGTTTTTCGAGAGAATTCTTGGAGGACTCTTTCAATCTATCACGGCGCGCACTGCTGGATTCAATACGGTTGATTTTTCACAAGTCGGCGCACCTGCCCTCATGTTCATTTGTTTGGTGATGTTTGTGGGAGCATCTCCAGGTTCAACCGGTGGTGGTATCAAAACCACGTCGTTGGCTATCTTATTCGCAACGTTTCGGGCAGAAGCCGCGAACAGCAAAGACCCCCACCTGTTAGGTAGAAAACTGTCGACACGCCTGGTGAAACGTGTGTTGGGAGTATTTTTCACCAGCGTCCTGGTCGTCTCTGCGGTCATGTTTTGTCTTCTGGTGACCGAAGATGCACCTTCCATGGCAATCTCTTTCGAAGCCTTTAGTGCCTTCGCCACTGTAGGGCTGTCCACGGGCCTCACCCAAGAGCTTTCGGTGGCGGGAAAGCTCTTGGTGACCTTGACCATGTTGGTCGGCCGGGTAGGTCCCCTGGCCTTTGCTTTGGCACTCATGCATAGCCGCGAGCCTTCACCTTGCCAGTTTCCAAAAGAAGATGTCTTAATCGGGTAAGGTACACCATGGAGAACAAGAAAATCTTGGTCGTCGGACTCGGGCGCCTCGGCCGCGCCTTGGCGGAAGCTCTTTGGGAGTCGGGCGTCGATGTGATGGTATTGGATGCCAATGAGAAAACAATCGAGGAGATAAAGTCACGGTCTAGCGCCGCCTTCGTGGGCGACAGTGCACAAAAGGAAGTCCTTGAAAATCTCGGTATTGAAAAGATCGATGCTGCCATCGTGACTTACGGGGAAAGCCTGGAAGCCTCGGTCCTTACCGTCGCGACGCTCAAAGAACTCGGTATTTCGCAGATCGTTGTTCGGGCCGCGACGCCAAGGCAAGCAGATATCCTCAAGACAGTCGGCGCGACACGAACCCTAGAGGTTGAGGCCGAAATGGGACGAAGAGTAGCCAATGAGTTGTTCGCACCCATTTCGGAGGACCTCATTGAGTTTGCCCAAAACTACCGCGTCATCCCCTGGGCCGCATCGGGCCCTTTGATGGGTAAATCCCTTCAAGAGGCCAAGATTTTCGAACGCTTCGGGATCATGGTCCTCGGTTTTCGAAGCGGGAGCAGCCCAGTGGCTTCCGGGGTTCGCCCCCGACTGAGAATCCCTGACCTTGAGTATCGAATCAACGAGGGCGATACACTGATGCTCGTCGGCGAGGCCGACAACATGAATCACTTTATGGAAAAGGTCGGCGGCGAGTAGCGACGGTAAGCTTCCTCAAGGACGGGGCAAATTGCCTCAGTGTGGCATGCGCGCCACATGAAAACCTGGGCTTTCACCATCCAAATCCTGGAACAGGACTTGCAATCCTATCTGACCAATGCGGAATTCAAGTTATCGTATCCCGAGCCCCTCTGCCTTCGTACGACCTCTTCGGTTGCTTACTCAGTCTGGACAGCCTCGTCGGATTGGCGTTGAGCTCGAATTCTCCGGCCTGGACATCGAGTGCGTGGCTAAGCTTGTCTGCCAACAGTTCGGGGGCAAAATTGCCAAAAAATCTGCGTTTGAGATCGAAATCCAAGATACGCGAAGGGGAGTCTTCGTCGTTTCCTTTGACGCTCAGTTTCTCAAAAAGGAGAAACATCTTTCGTTTTTTGACCGTCTGGGATTGGATGTCAAAGACTCAAAGCTAGCGAATCTACTCACTGACGGCGCTGAGTTTTTCGCGGAAGCGGTGGTTCCGTGTGAGATCACAGCCCCACCGATTCAATTGAACGATTTGCCCGAGCTAGAGATTCTACGTAGAAAACTCGTGAACGCAGGCGCGAAAGGGACCGGCGCCTCACCATTTTATGCGTTTGGACTTCACCTCAATGTGGAGGCCCCAGACTTGAAAACGGTGACTTTGCTCGCCTACACCAGAGCATTTGTTCTCCTGTGGGATTGGCTCATCAAGGATATCGATCCTGACCTATCGCGCCGGATCGGATCGTACATCGAGCCGTTTCCGAAGACGTACCGAGAACGCATCCTCGATCCGCAATACTCGCCCTCGTTCGATGAATTTCTCGCGGACTACGTCTCAATGAATCCAACGCGAAATCGAGCTTTGGACCTGCTTCCCATTCTCGCCGAACGAGATAAAGAGGCGGTAGAATCTAAGGTACAAGAACCCGAGCTCGTCAGCGCCCGCCCCGCTTTTCACTATCGGCTACCGAACTGCGAGGTAGACGACCCAACGTGGAGCATCGCACGCGAGTGGGCCCGTTGGGCTGAAGTGGAACGACTTGCTGCTCATCCCGAGCGCCTTAGAAAAATTTGTTGGGCGTACCGGCGCCTCATTCGAAAAGAAGGTGCTTCTTTCGACAAACTCCTTGCCGCCTAGGCATTTTCTCCTGTTCGGTGAATCCTGTGAACGAGCATCTTATCGTTGGCTTAGTGACTGTCTTGGCGCTCGGAGCGATTTCGCAGTGGATCGCTTGGCGCCTAAGATTTCCCTCTATATTGATGCTGCTCTCGGTCGGTTTTGTCGCCGGCCCTGTCACAAACCTGGTGGATCCAGGGGCACTTCTCGGTCCTGCAACCTTGCCCATCGTATCCATAGCGGCCGCGATCGTTCTATTTGAGGGGGGCCTTGGCGCACCCCTTTCGGAGATTCGTCTGGTGGCACAGCCCGTCCGTAGGCTGGTGACCATCGGACTCCTGGTGACGTGGGCACTGAGCGCTGCTGCCGCGCACCACTTCTTGGATTTCTCTTGGCCGATGGCACTCCTACTCGGTGCAATCTTGGTGGTGACGGGCCCCACCGTCATCGGACCTCTTCTTCGTCACGTTAAGCCAAAGGCAACACTTGGATCGCTCATTAAACTCGAAGGGATCCTCAACGATCCGGTGGGCGCAGTTTTAGCCATCTTGGTCTTTCAAGCGGTTCGTGTTCCCAGTGTTGAGGGTGCGTTTTGGGTTGTTGTCACTGGTATCATCAAAACCGCAGCGGTTGCTTTGCTCCTCGGGATCGGAGGTGCGTTTCTCATTCAGATGCTCCTGAAGAAACGGTGGCTCCCCGCTTTTTTAACCAATAGCAGCACCATCACTCTGGCCCTTGTGGTCTTCACTGCATCGAACCACATTCAGTCGGAATCGGGTCTTTTTTCCGTCACGATCATGGGTATTGCGCTCGCATCCCAGCGCTCCGTTGACGTACGGCCCATCGTTGAGTTTGCCGAACACATCACGGTTGCGATCATATCTGTCCTTTTTGTCCTCTTGGCGGCGAGAATTGAGCTGACCTCTTTTTCTCAAATCCCCCTGGGCGTAGTCGCCTTTATTCTGGCGCTCATTTTGGTTGTTCGCCCTCTCGCGACGTATTTGTCCACTATCGGCACCTCACTTTCTTGGAAGGAACGTGTTTTTCTTGCTTGGCTTGCCCCCCGAGGCATTGTCGCTGCGGCGGTTTCTTCCGTCTTTGGTATTCGTCTCACGGAGGAAGGCTTTCAGGGCGCCGGCCAGATCATGCCGGTGACCTTCCTCGTCATTGTGTCGACGGTCGCCGTATATGGACTAAGCGCGGCGCCCTTGGCTCGAATCCTTCGCCTCGGAGACCAAAACCCAGCGGGTTTTCTCATCGTGGGGGCAGACCGCCTAGCCCGAGCCTTTGCGCAGTGCCTCAAACAAGAAGGCGTACCTGTTGTTTTGGTTGATTCTGACCGTGGACAAGTCACCAAAGCGCGGATGGCCGGACTCGATGCACAACATGCCCATGCACTCTCTGAACATGCCATGAGTCGCCTCGACTATGACGGCCTCGGCCGCATGATCGCCCTTCTTCCCAACGATGAAGCCAATGCACTTTGCGGGCTCCATTTTCAGGACGTCTTCGGCCATGAAGTCTATCAGCTAACCCCATCGATGGAAGATGACACGCACCGGTATCCAATCCATCTTCGTGCCCGGTACTTTGCCTCAGGCCATACGCATGAAGAACTTACAGACGCCTTGCTGAAGAATGGTGAGTTCAAGGTGACAACAATTACTGAGCAGTTTACTTACGAGGCCTTCCAGGAAACTTACGACAACGGAGCCATTCCGCTAGTGGCGTGGTCACCATCTGATGGCGCTGTACGAGTCCTCTCACCAGACGGTCCCCCTTTAGCCCCGGGGGAAAAATTTATTAGCCTGGTCCACACCACTGCCTAAGGGTGCTGATCTCGAACCTCAAGAAGTACCTCCGCTCTCATCCATCCACTCGCGGGGAAGAATCGGATCGCCTTTGTCGGCTGACACGCGCTCAATCTCCACCGCGTACTTAAGGCCGGGCCGCAGGGCTCCCTTCGCGATCTGATTGAGATGCTGAATCTTCACACCGGCGGTGCGGGCAAATTCTGCTTGGGACGGCCAATATCGTTCGATGTGCCGGATCAGATGCTGACGAGCACGACTGTTATAGGTTCCCGAGATCTTCCGGACCATAGCCAGATCTTACCATAAGTACATATATCATAGGTACAACCACATGTTTTCATTGATATAAGTATCTACAATATTGGTACTTTTGGGTATACTTACTGCAATTAACAAAGGGCGGGAGCTGTGGCTGCTACCAACAGCCACAGCTCCCTAAGCCCACACCCTTTTAACGTAACTGTTCTTTTTGGGGCGTCTAGCCCGGCCCGCTTCATGGTGTAACGTTGAGGTCTGCGCTCAATGTACAGCAGGTGTGGAGTGCTGAATGTTATTCTCGCGAAGGAAATCTTCGAGCGCGGTTTGCCAGTTGGCTGGCAAGAGCTGATCGAGCTCCCGGTTCGGCCAAGTGTCGATGTTGGCGATGATGCTAGGAAGGTACTTTCCACAATCGACGCCTGCTGCGTCGGCGGTGGAGACAACCGAAAGGACGTCGGCGAATCGCTCGGCGCCTCCCCTGGAGCCAGCAAAGAGCCAGGACTTTCTTCCGGAAGCAAGCCCAAGCTCATTCTGCCCATGCCGAATTTAGCGCTCGTATTGCGTATCCATGGCATCCGTTGTTTGGCAAGAAAGTTGATGTCGCTTATGAAGAGGCGCGCGGAGCAGAACGAGTGTACATCTGTTTCCTATCGAACGATTCTGGCGCAGCTATACCCGCTTGGATGTTCGATTCGGGGGCATGTAGTCATATGAAGCTCGGGCCGCCCCGGGTGTCCGTTTGCGCGATGGAGGAACTAAAGAGAATCCTCGCAGAAGTAGAGCTCGATCAGTCTTCGACAGTAGGCAAGAGTCGTCTCAAGGAGGACGCCAATGCCGAATCAAGCCCGCAAGCCGAAACTGGTAGCACAGCTTCGACTGTTTCAGAGCCCGATCCATCTCTCGACTCTAGATCCCAAGTGGCGCACAACAGCGGTCGAGCTCCTGGCTCAACTTTTGCTCAAGGCGACCGGGTTCAGTCTCGCCGACGAAGGCGAAGAGGGGGAGCGCGATGAGGCCTTGTGAGATTCCTGGTAGTGTCATTCAACGTCGAGCGATTGTATATGTAAGACAGTCAACCGGTATGCAGGTGACTGAGAACCTTGAAAGCCAGCGCCGGCAGTATGAGCTTTCAGACCTAGCCAAGAGCTATGGCTTCAAAGACGTTGCTATCATTGATGACGACCTCGGCGTCACGGCGAGTGGCACCGTGGAACGTCCAGGTTTTCGGAGTTTGGTTGGCCAGATCTGCGAAGGTGTAGTCGGTGCCGTATTCTGTCTTGAGGCCTCGCGTTTGGCTCGCAATGGGCGCGACTGGCATCATCTCGTGGAGTTGTGTGCTCTTGTTGACGCGCGTGTTATTGACACCGATGGCATCTACGATCCGAAGATGCCCAATGACCGACTGCTTCTCGGACTTAAGGGTACAATGAGTGAGTTCGAGCTAACGGTATTGAGGCGTCGGCTTCTGGACGCAGCTCAGGCGAAAGCACAACGTGGTGAGCTACGCATGCCGGTGCCCGTCGGATATCTTTGGCCTAAGGATACCGTCGGGGCAAGGGTCGTCCCAGAAATATCGCACCTATACTCGGGAGCTCGGTCGAGCGCTGGGCATCATCCCATCGAGTGAAAAGCGTAAGAGTGGTGACCCTCTCCAAGGTTTGGTCTCCTCTTCGAAATGCGTGTTCTCCGAGCCGCGCGAACGACTCTTACAGCAACGAGATCGAAGTCGTGCCTTGGCCGCTCGGTACACAGACTTGCAGCACAGACATGAGACCAAAGCCGAGAAAATAGAGAAAAAGCTAGCCAAGGTGGCTACGTCGTCAGAACGACCGCAAGAGGTTTCCATGGACGTCCCAGTAGAAGAAATTGAGCTTTCCGAAGAGGCCAAGGCTAAATCAGCGGCAAGTGTCGAGCTGCTTGTCGAGCATTTAGAACGCGGCGATGGAGAAGAATCGCCGGCCCTCCAATCTTCGACCGAGACGCTGATGAACAGCAGCTTCGTGTCGCCCGCAGAGGAAGCGCTCCATCTGCCCGCCCATCTTCTCGAAAATCTGGTCGATGAGACGGTTGTCCAGACCTTGAGTGAGCCTCGGGTCCGCTATGACTTTTCGGTTTCCGTGACGCGCATTCATTTGGATGTAGAGAAGACTTTCTTAACCTCAAACACGAATATTCTGAAACGGATCTTGAGGAAGCGCTCATTCTTCACCTCGAAAGTTTCTTGCTCGAAACTGGGCGGCGACTTTACTTTCGTCGGCCGCCAAAAACGCCTACGGGTTGGAGACCAATGGTTTCGGGTAGACCTCCTCTTCTCCACCGGCGCCTTCGATGCATGGTGGCCATCGACTTAGAGCTGGGTAAATTCACACACGCTGATGCGGGACAAATGCATTTGTATTTGAACTACGTTCGGGAGCACTCGACACAAGAGCCCCTTTTTGAACGTGCTTTCAGATCTCGGTGCGTAGGAGAGTGCACAGGTGGAGTCTCGACTCCTCATGCATATAGTGTGGGTCAAAAGCAAATCCGTTGCGGATCGAGCTAGAGCTCCATCGTGATCTAGTTGAAATGATTGACAATCTCATTATGGAGCAACGAAACCTTCGTTCACGCATTGGGTAGCCACAACTGGAATAATATTTGCGAGTGACCAACCCTAAAGGGGTGAATATGGTATTTGGCTGCGTCACCAGAAACACAATCGGCGTCTGGTCGGTTTTGAGCTCTATTGCTTTCTTTGCGTGTACTGGGGACAGCCAAGTCGGCTCCAATCTTGTCGGGGACAGCACACAAATCGATACCTTAAAAAGGACCAAAGCCAAGTGCTCGATAACACCAAATCCGATCGTCTCAGGCGAGGCCTTTTCGTTACAGGCCACTGAGCTCGGTAGATCACTAGATGTCCGAATCGATGCAAAGGCCGTCGATCAGACCTTTTCTTGGACAACAATGGCGGATCGAAGCGGTCGCCTGATCGCCTCCAGTCCACAGGTCGTAACAAGTTTGGGGCCAGCGACCTTCAACTTGATGTACGTCCAACGCAACAACGAATCTTTGTTGACAACCTGTGAAGCTGAGGTGGTTGCTCCCCCCGATGTCACGCCCCCTATCGTTGCCATCACGGGTCCCCTGAGTGGTACGACGTTTGGGATCGAAGACACCGTGCAAATAACGGCTTCCGCTACCGACGACATCGGTATAGATGCGGTGGTGTTCTTTTTAGACGAGGTGCCCGTATTTACCGATATCGAGGCCCCATTTTCCTATGACTGGACATTCGATATCAATGACAATGGCGCCCACCGCCTTCGGGCAGAAGCCACCGACACCTCGGGCAACCGAAGCTCGTCGGAAGTCGTGATCGTCGAGCTATCGATACCGCCACCCGAACCTGTGGACACGATTCCCCCGTCGGTCAGACTGGTCAGCCCCGCCATGGATACGGTCTACAGCCAAGCGCAAACTGTGGTGTTTTTAGCCGCGGCAGAGGACGATAGGAATGTAACCCACGTAGAATTCTTCCGAGGTTCATCGCTGGTGTTCACAGATCTGAGTGCGCCCTACGAGTTTTCGTGGGCGGTGGATGAAAAGGACAACGGGACCTATATCTATACGGCGATTGCCCAAGATGCGGCGGGGAATCGCCAAAGCTCCGAGCCCGTATCCGTCACTGTGGCCGTCGAAAATCGAGATACGACTTCCCCCACGGTGACGATCGTGAATCCGTCCAGCGGGGTCACCTACGCCGAGTCAGGAAGCGTGACCGTTGAGGCCTCGGCCACAGACAACGTAGGGGTGCGTTCGGTGGCCTTCTATTTGGACGGCGTCCTGCTTCATACAGATGCTTCGGCACCCCATGAATACGCCTGGAACTTCAATGCGGGCGACAACGGTGCACATACATGGACAGCGGTAGCCCAGGACGCTGAGGGCAACCGCAGCACCTCGGAACCGGTGTCGACATGGGTTGATATCAACACCCATCCCAACGACATCCTCGTGACTAGCTTTGGTCGGCTTGGTCCGATAAGCAGCATTAAGGCCAAGGGGCGTATGGCTGAGTATGAAGACGTGACCGCTCTTATCTACGTTGAATCAACGACAACAAAGAAATGGCTATACATGAAAGATGGGCAAGGTCATGAGTCTCGTATCTACCTGCCAGGTTTGGATGATGATATGATATTCAATGCGCAGTATATTCTGGCTTCGCGCAATACACTCTGGGTCTTTTCTAGCAACGGCGGCTTTTTTTCCTCGATCGACGGGGCGCCCGCGGTTGCGCGAAGATACCAGCTAAGCGGCGACCCCTTTCCGACAACCGCGGCGCTCGCTTCTGAGAAATTTTTCGGTGATGATCGAAGCGTAGCAAGCTCCATGATCAAGCTAAAGAGTGGCGGACTTGTTGCTACGTGGTATCGCCATCATGAATACAATGGAACTTTGGATGATCGTTTTGCAGAACTATTTATTGTGTACCGCAGTCCACAGGGAAACTGGCAGGAACTTTCACCAATACAAATAGATTATTTGCCCAATTCACTCCATCGTTTAACGTTGGCGCAACATCCAACCGATGATAGCATTTGGTGTTTTAGTAAGGCCGACAGTTTCAGCACAATTTGGGCGCTACATCTTACTGAAACATCAGATGGGCTTCAGCTTGACTGGATCGACAGCCAATTTATTTCTCAAGATACAGATGGAGATTTAGGGCCCGAGGGAGAAGCTCCGGCACTTGTTGCGGTTCCCGATCCCCATAGAAATACACTTTTACTCGCATATCAAAATGAGTACGACCAGATTTTCTCTACCTCACCATTTATCAAAGGGGCGTATGTCAGTATCGTCGAGATCGATTTGGATAGATCCAAGCGGTTTATCGTCTTTGAGCAATACACCGAGCGGGTAAAAGGTTTAAATGGTCTCATCGTACTACCCGATGAAATTCAGATCCTCTTCAAGCCTGTGGATACCATCAATCTGGTGTACGGTGATGTCTATCTTTCGCGATATCGAGGAGGAATTTGGAGTACCCCAGAATTTGTAGGAAGCCCGCGATGGTCGACCGGAACGGTCGCCTATGGCGGTTCTCGTAGCGAAGTGGGCCTCAACTTGAAGGATGGGAGCATCCATTTCTATAACTTTTAATCAGAGGTGGGTGACGGCGATGGATGGGCCGTATTGGGTCCCGCGGAAGAAGATACTCAATCTCTGCGGAACCCGGACGCTGAATGTTTATTACTTTTTCAAGGTCGTCGGATGCGATGGATTCGTCAGACCGTAAACCCTCACGGCACCCGGCAAGATCCTCAGATTTGTCGCAGAGAGGGTCTTCGAATGTGCCACATCGGACACGCCGATCCACAACCCAGTCGGGGTCGATGCCGAAACGCTCGTGGACATGATGACCGGCGTGCCGCGGCAACAGTTTCTCGATGGTATTGGTGCCATGCTGCAACTGGGGGAGGATGACGCGTGCTCGCCAGGCGGCGATCCAAAGGCGCCAGGGGCTTTTAAGAACCGGTGCCGGAGTTCGGGCGATCTCGCTTGCGGCGGACGTAAATTCGCTTGCTGACCCGTGCGACCACGTCCCCCACGGAATCCAAGATCGAAACCTCAAGTTCTGGGAAATACTTGTCGCCTCCTTGGGTATGGTGGCGAATCTCGTCCAGCATCGCATCGGTAATCTCGAAGCTTGCCTTGACAGTGCCGCGCCCGGGCTTGAGGAACTCTATGGCTGCCCAGCTGTCCCACACGACGTAGCCCTTCCCAAGACATTGTATGAGCAACAGCATCACGTGCGGATCAACCATGGAGTAAAGACTCCCACCAAAGTGGGTGCCCACCACATTCCGGTTGTAAAAACGAAGGGACATTCGGACATCGAGGCGTCGCCAGTCATCCGAAATGTGGGTAACCTTGACGCCTGCACCGATGTAAGGCGGATACCAATTCAGCAGCCATCGAAGCATCCTGGGACTCAGCATCATCTCCTTTCCCCTATCCGAAAATCCTGAGAGTGTCATGCCGGGTTCTGCCCCTTGTTGCGCAGTCTAGACTCTTCTACCCAAGCGAACAGAATGGGCACTGTAAACATCGTAAGGAGAATCGTTCCCATTCCTCCGATCGAGGGGAGAGCCATGGGCATCATCATGTCTGAGCCTCGACCCTGTGAAGTGATGATAGGGAGCAAAGCGAGTGCGGTTGTTGCGGTCGTCATAAGACAAGGACGAACCCGGCGTTGCCCCGCTTCGAGCACCCATCTGTGAACCTCCTCAATGGTCCGAGGCGGCCGGGCGCGAAATCGCTGGGCGAGGTAAGTCGCCATCACAACGCCCACATCGGTAGCGATGCCCAAAAGGGCGATGAAACCAACCCAAACTGCGACCGAAAGATTGACGGTGCCCACCTGGAACAACCTCCGCACGTCGACGCCGAAGAGCTCGAAGCCCAAAAACCAGGGGCGCCCGTAAAGCCACATGAAGGAAAAGCCGCCAGCCACCGAGATGGCCACCCCGGAGTAGATGATCAGGGTCGTCGACACCCGCCGGAACTGCAGATAAAGAAACAAGAAGACCAGGGATAAAGCCAAAGGAACCAAAATCAACAGTTTGTTTTCACTTCGGACTTGGTTTTCGTAACTGCCCGAGAACTTGTAACTTACGCCCGCGGGTACTTCCAACCGTCCGCGTTTGATGGCTTTGTTCAGATAGGCGCGTGCCTCCTCAACGGCTTCAACCTCGGCCACCTCTGGCTTTCGATCGAATAGGACATAGCTCATCAGGAGCGTGTCTTCCGATTTGATGATTTGCGGACCCCGTACATATCGGAACTGAGCCAGCTGTTCGAGGGGGATTTGCTCACCACCTGGCGTGGGAACAAACACACGACGAAGCGCTTCAACGCTGTCTCTTTCTTCGCGCATATACCTCACTCGAACCGGGTAGCGTTCACGACCCTCCACCGTTCGGGTGAGTATCCGGCCACCGACCGCGACTTGGATGACATCTTGAACCCGGCGGATCGTGAGACCATAACGGCCAATGGCCTCTCGGTCGATATCGATCTCTAGATACGGTTTCCCCACAACCCGATCCGCAAAGACGGTCTCGGCACGAACTGAGGGCACCTCTTTGAGAAGTTCTTCGAGCTGGAGACCGAAAGCCTCAATGGTTTTCAGGCTCGGGCCGTATACTTTGATACCCATCGGGGCCCGCATCCCGCTTTGGAGCATCACGATGCGGGCATTGATCGGCATAAGCATAGGCGCGGCGGTCAATCCCGGCGCCGCGGCAGCGCCTACGATCTCGTCCCAGATATCGTCAGGTGACCTGACATGCGGTCTCCACTGCCGGATACGCTCGCCTTGCTCGTTGATCCGGTACTCCGGTTTGTAGGTGATCATGGTTTCAAACATAGAAATGGGCGCGGGGTCGAGTGGGCTCTCTGCGCGCCCAAGTTTCCCCACCGCCCGTTCCACCTCGGGAATGGCTTCGATGGCTGCGTCGAGATCCGAGAGCATATCCAGGGCCTGCCCTAAGGATGCATGCGGCATGGTGGTCGGCATATAGAGGAAGGAACCTTCGTCAAACGGGGGCATGAACTCCCGACCGAATCCCGGGAACGCCTGCGCAGCCATGGCCACAGGCGCCCAAGTTCGGATGATTTGCGGCAGCCATCCGAATACGCGGTCAAAACTGAGCCAAGCGGTCAAGCCAAAGGTCAGAGCCAACAGGGGAGGAGTCAGAGCCCACACCTTGTGCCGGAGACCCCAAACCAAGATGGGCCCATATATCCTCTGAAAGAGAACAAACAGACTCAATAGTCCAGCGATGCTTCCCGCCACAAAGATGAAGTTGATGAACTGGTTTCGATCCATCCCAAGCGGCATCCAATCGCGGGTCAGAAGCCAAATGACCATGACGACGGCAACCCCATTTTCGGCCCCGCTGAGCCAACATCGATGTTTCGCGTTGAGCAGTGGCTCGGCGAGGCGAAACACACCGAACATCACCGCAAGGAGGCCGAACGCGGTCCATTGAGTAAGAAACATGCCAAGCCCGATGAGGACCCAATGGTGCACATGGACAAGACGCATCACCGAGCGGAGGATCTTCTTTGAAAGGCCCTTGTTGATCTCGGGCGGAGGATTCGGCACGCGGCCAAAAAGAATATGGGCAAACGGGGGAAGAGCCACAAAGGAGATGAGGAGTGCCCCAAGCATTGCGAAGGACTTCGTGACCGCCAGTGGGGTAAAAAGCTTCCCCTCGCCTGCCGTAAGCGCAAACACAGGCAAAAAACTTGCCACCGTGGTCAAGACCGACGTGAAAACGGCCGGCGCGACTTCAGCCGCCGCATGCGCCGCAATGCGACCTCGGTCCGCGTCATTTGGCGCTTTTCGCAAGTGTTCGACAATGTTCTCGGTGAAGACAATCGCCATGTCTACCATGGTGCCGATGGCGATTGCGATTCCGGCCAGCGCCATGATGTTGGCGTCAACCCCGGTCCATTTCATCGCCACAAACGCCGCCAACACGGCCAGTGGAAGAACCCCAGAGATCAAAAGGGAACTCCTCAGATTTCGAAGCATGATAAGCACCACGATGATCGTCACCAAGATCTGCTGCAGCAAAGCGGCGGACAGGGTACCGAGTGTTTCCCTGATCAGGGTCGTGCGGTCGTAAAAGGGCACAATGGAGACCTGGCTGACGGTTCCGTTCTTCAGCGTTCGTCGCGGCAGCCCGGGCGCGATTGTCTTGATTTTCGACTTGATGCGCTCGATGACCGCCATGGGATTGTCGCCATAACGCACCACCACAACGCCCCCCACAGCCTGTGCACCAGCGTCGTCGAGGGCCCCCCTTCGCCCGGCGGGGCCCAGTGTCACTCGGGCGATGTCGCGAACGCGAATCGGTATATGCTCCCGCGTAGTGATGACCGTCTCTTCGAGGTCTTTTACATTTTCGATGAATCCAAGGCCGCGCACGAGGTATTCAGCGCTGTTGATCTCAAGAGTTCGGGCGCCCACATCGAGATTGGAGCTGCGCACCGCGTGCACGACGTGATCGAGACTGACCTGGTGGGCCACCATCGCTTCCGGATCTACGTCCACCTGATACTCTCGAACATATCCACCTACGGATGCGACTTCAGATACGCCAGGCACCGCCTGAAGCGCATACCGGACCGTCCAATCCTGAATGCTGCGAAGTTCATGGAGGTCCCAGCCCCCGACAAGATTGCCGTCGGTATCGAGGCCATCCAGGGTGTACCAAAAGACTTGTCCGAGGGCGGTGGCATCGGGACCAAGCGCCGGCGATGTGCCATCCGGCAAAGTACCTGCCGGCAAGGAGGCAAGCTTTTCAAGCACTCGTGAGCGCGACCAATAGAAGTCAATGCCATCTTCAAAGATGAGGTAGATCGTAGAAAACCCGAACATCGACGAGCTCCGGACCGTTCGGACACCCGGAATTCCCAGCAGGGCTGCGGTGAGGGGATAGCTTAACTGGTCCTCGACATCCCGCGGGGAGCGGCCGGGCCATTCGGTAAAAACGATCTGCTGAGTCTCACCCATGTCCGGAAGGGCATCGACAGGCACATTGTCCTGAGGAATGCCAAGGTCCCAGTCAAACGGCAAAACGTAAAGGCCCGCCCCCAAGAGCAAACCAATGACAACGAATACCACGAGCTTGTTTTCTACAAAAAATATGATGAACCGCTCCCACCCAAAGGAAAGCACGCGCGGTTCTTGAGGTGCTTCGTTGGGGCTCAATGCTGGTGTCCTCGTACACGTGTCGCGCGGCGTGACTTCTTTGATGCTTCCGGTTTTTCCGGAAGGTATGTCCCGTATTCCACGGTGCTATGAATGGCACCACAGCTGTGCATCGACGCTCCAAAGTATGGGTTTTGAATGTGATCCGAACGCTGAACCCACTCCGCACCCTCATTGTTCAACGCCATCGGACAGAACGCCAGGCGCAAAACATCTTTGGTGGGGTTGCCAAAGACCCTGAGCACCGTGGCCACTTGACGGGAGAGCTCGCGAAAGCCCACCCGCGCCTCGGCGAGTCCTTTTGCATGTTTGATGTGCATCGCATGAGTCCCCAAATGACGGGCAATGGGTGCCCATGCGCCCTGAAAGGCGGAGCCTGAATTGCCGACAACTTTCGCGAGGCTCTTCACCAGCGCGGCGTTCGCCTTCTTGGCGTCCTTAAGCCTGTCACCAGCAAAGGCCTCGTGCATGGCGAGGTACCGCTCAACGACCTGGGCCAAGTGTGCTTGCTGTTCATCGGACACTTGAACGACTCGACCGTAGGATCCGACTTGGCGATCGTCGGGCATCGTCATCATGGACGAACCGCCCTGGATTTGAAGGTCTGCATCGAGCGCAAACGCGCCATGGGTAACGACCCGTTCACCCTCTGAAAGACCAGCAACCACTGGATAGGCATCGCCCATTCTCGTTCCAAGCCGAACCACACGCGCGTCGTAGGTGGGTCGCTTCGCGCCTGGAACCTCAACGTAAACCACCGAGCGACGGCCAGTGAACAGCGGCGCGCTTCGGGGAATGACCAATCGGTCAGGTGCATCGCTTGGTGATGCCCCCTGAACGGTGGCCTCCGCGAACATTCCGGGCCTCAGACGTCGTTGGCGATTCTTCACTTCGATGCGGACCCGAGTTGTCCGGGTCCGTTGATTGACGACGGGGTCCACGAAGGTGATGCGCCCGGGGAACTGCTCCTCTGGAAGCGCTTCGACGGTCAGCGTGACCCTCTGGCCAATGCCCAAAAATGGAAGATCGCTTTCGTACGCATCCAGCTGTACCCAAAGCTGTGAAAGATCCGCAATGCGGTACAGGCCCGCCCCCGTCTGGACATAGTTGCCTTCGGTGGCAAGCCGTTCGATGACTGTTCCGCCAAACGGCGTCCGAATCACGACTTGTTCGGACGGGCGCTTCTTTTGTTCCATCGATTTCAATTCTCGTTCCGGAACGCCGAGAAGTCGCAGTCGATCTCGTGCTGCCCCAAACGCAACTCGGGCGGCACGCTGTGCATCCGTTGTAGCAGCGGCAAAAAGCTGCTGAAGCTGCTGCCTCGCAGAGATCAAGTCCTGGTGGGCGCTATAAACCTCTGGACTGTACAAGGTGGCGATTTTCTGTCCGGAAGATACCCGCTCACCGGTCACGCGCACGCGTAAACGGTCGATCCGTCCGCCCACCCAGGCAGTGACCGTGCGGAGCGTCGTTTCGTCGTAGTCGACTCGACCAAGCAATCGTCGTTCAATCGCCCCACCGGTGAGGCGCCGCACCGGAGTTGTTTGGATACGAGCCCGCACCTTGGCCCGCTCGGAGAGCGCCACGCGCTCGGGTGACGCAGGCCTGTCTTCCGCGCCAGCGCGAACGGGGACCAAATCCATGGCACAGATGGGACACACCCCTGGATCGCCTCGCCGGATCTGGGGGTGCATCGCACAGGTCCAGATTTTAACTGCGGAGCCAGTCGCATGGCCATGAGTTCCATCGTCACCGGCCTTTGGATGAGGCTCGACAAGAATCGATCTTCCCAAAAAATAGGATACGATGGCAACGACCGGTAGAGCGACCCAAGGCACAGACTTTTTGACCATTTTTTCAGTTGAGCTACTCATCGAAAACCTCCGGTTCGGTGGCAGTCTTGACCGGACGACCCACGATGTATTGGAGTCGGGCCAGCGCTCGGACATACTCTGTACGCGCTCGAGCGAGCTCCAGTTGGAGTTCGAGCAAATCCTTTTGCGCCAAGAGCGAAGCGGCAACGGTGGTTTGTCCTGATTGATACCCACCTAAAACAGAGCGAAACGTAGTCTCAGCTTGAAGCAGCAGGGTATCTCGATAGAGCCCGATCCGGCGATACGCGTCACGTGCCCGCGCAAGCGTACCGTGAAAATCAGCTGCGGCTTCTTGCCTAGCGGCTTCCCCATCCGCCATGTGAGCCCGGCCGTCGGCCCGAGCGGCATCCTCCGCGTCTTGATAACTTCCAAGCCAAAGGGGAAGACTGATGCCCAAAGAGGCGATCATCGCGTCCTTCCCACTTCCAACAACGCTTGATGGACCGGCTTCCCCCGTTTCGATGTAGTCGATGCCCACTCGAAATCGAGGCAAGCGATCTGCGGCTTCGGCTCGAGCGCGCGCTCCACTCGCTGACGCCATGAGCCCAAACGCCTCAATCCGGGGATGCGTCTCTGCCAAACGCCTAAGGACCGTGGCAGACTCTAAGATGGGGCCTTGCTCCGGGGTGTCGGTCGCCGTGAGCATATCATCTTTTGTGGGCGCACCAATGCGAGCACGCAGCCTTGCCGATACAGATCTTAGGGTCTCATGGTGCTGTCCGTGGTGGTCGTGATGCCTCGCTATGCCGAGCTCCACCTGATTAAGGTCGGCCAATGAGGCCCGACCGGTTTCGATGCGCCCCCTGATGGTTCCCGCAAGATTCTCAAGCACGAGATCATGTTCAGATTTCAAACGATGCTCCTCTTGAACAAGCCAAAGACGCCAGTAGACTTCGGCTGTCCTCATCTTCACTTCGAGGACCAGTGCTTCAAACCGGCGTCGCGCCGCGGAGGCACGAAATGATGCGGCCTCGGTCCTCGCGCTCAGTTTGGTCATCCAAGGAAAAGTCTGCGCGAGACTCAACTTGTGACGCTGGGGCCCCACCCGGGTCTCTACACTCTGAATAAAATAGCCGTAGCTGATCGTTGGTTCAGGAAGTCTATAGCCCCTCGAAATACGAAGCGTCTCCGCTCTCCACCGCTCGAACGAAGCTTGAACGACCGGACTTTTTCGCAGTGCATACCCTATGTAGGTTGCGAGACGGCCATCAAACCTCGAGACCGGTCCATCCTTGAGGTTCTCGTGCCCCAAAGCCCGGGAGCCGCCCCCAATGCTGAGGACAAACAGCCCCACTCCGATAAAACAGCGGTCGGCAGCCCATTTTCGGAACTTACCCGCGTTTTTCAATGTTTCTCTCTCCCTTGGCGTTCGGTGAGGCAACCCTACTCGTCCTATCCAATGCGGCTCACAACCGCCCACCCCCGTATAGGCGCCAGTACAGGAAAGCGTGACAGGACTCAAAACGCCCGTGTCGGATAAATGATGGGCCGAACTCAGGATGGGCGCCAAAACCCCCTGGGCGATCAGAACAAGGTGTACACCAGAGGCGCTACGTACGACAGAGTACTCGTCGCCAGGAGAAGGGCCCCGGCCAGAAGGAGAACAATGAGAAGTGGCAAAAGGAAGTACCGTTGCCGATGAGAAAAATGTGCGACCAACTCCTTGAGCGTTGTCCAGCGTCGAATCACCGAGTCACCTCAACATCGTGTACAAAGAGCGCGTCCACACGATGTTTCATAAAGAAGGCGAGCGCGTCAACGCCGGTACCCGCAATGGGTTCGCCCGCGCCATTGAGGGACGTATTAAGGACCGCCGGTACCGTGACCTGGCCGAGCACCTGGTGAAGCATGGTGGCGGGCCGACTGACTGATTGTACGCGGGCGGTCCCATCTACGTGCGTGACCGCGCCGAGCCTTTTTGGGTCGAGCACCGAACGTACCGTCGTCATGTACGGCGTCATCGCGTCTGGCACCCCCTCAAACGAGGTCTCGAATGTAGCAGCAAGAATTGCGGGTGCAAACGGCCGAAAAGCCTCTCTATGTTTAACCTTGTGATTGATGCGATCCCGCATGCTGCTATCGGTCGGGTTGGCCAGCAATGAACGGTTGCCGAGAGCAAAATTGTACACCACGATGAGCGTCGTCGCCTCCGGCCGAAGTCCGAGGATTTCATCGGCGGCCATCAAACGCACCGTCGTCCTTCACGTAAAACATACCCTCGGCAAGCAAGAGCCCCACCACCAAACCAGCGAGAACCTTCGTCACGTTGCCCAATCGTCGCAATCTTACCGCCCGTGCCCTAAAATAACGCATGGGTTCATGCGCGGCCCAGCCTACCGTACCCCAGGGCCGCAGGTTCACCCGACCCCGACCTGGGCTGATCACAGCCCCAAACGACCGGGCCACGACTTCCTGGAAACCCCTCTCACATCAAAGGTTTAGACCAACATCTTTCCTTGCCTCCCTGTTCGAAGCATATGACGCGGCCTCTCTCGTGGCCCCGGCCCAGGGGGGGCTACGGGGTCTTGAATTCGCCCACCAGGACAACCCCGTCGTTCTTACCCATGGTTCGTTCTTTGATTTCGTTGCCAGCGAGGGTTACGAGGCACACGTGGCCAAAGATCGAATCGCTTTCATGGCGTGTTCACTCGATGGATTCATCGCTGGACCAGACGACAGTCTTGGCTTCCTGGAGCCACAGAGAGGGCAGCAAGTCGAAGATACATTTACGCCATTCTTCGCCGGCGTGGGAGCGCTTTTGATAGGCCGCCGCACCTTTGACGTGGTCAACAACTTCGACGGTGATTGGCCCTACGGCGAAACGCCGGTGCTGGTATTGACCCACCGCACAATCGAATCGCGGGTATCCACGGTGCAAGCGGTGTCCGGGGGCATCGAGTCGGCGGTCGCCCAAGCCAGCGAAATGGCCGGCGACCGCGACGTCTACATCGACGGGGGCGAGCTGGTGCGCCAATCACTCGATAAAGGCCTGGTCGATGAGCTCGTCATCACCATCGTCCCCCGCATTCTGGGCCGGGGCCGTCCCCTATTTGCCGGCGTCCATCGGCGACACGACCTGGAGCTCACAGGACACAAAGGACTGGGTGCAGGCTTCGTTGAGCTCCGCTACCGCCCTTTGAGGCCGCATCCATGAACAAAAGGGCGGGACCGACCGAGAAAAATCAAACGCACGAAGACACCCCGTCGAGAACCATGTTCCCGGACTGTCCCATTTACGCGCTATCGTGGTACGGTTTTGTAACGGTCGGGGGCACCTCAGTCATGGGTCGCTTCGTCGCCCGAGCATCAAGCGTCCTGAGAATTGCGTCCACGGCTTGCACGGGTTCGATGCGACCGGTATCGAGGACCAACTCGGCTTTTGCGGGTGACTCGAAGGCGGCGCTCACGCCGGGAAAGTTCTGAATCTCCCCGTGGTGGGCCTTGAGATACAGGCCTTTTGGGTCGCGCTCCAGCAAGCGCTTTCGTCCGCAAACCAGGAGTACTTCCACAAAATCGTCGACCGCAGCGCGAACACGATCCCGATGGTGTCGACGGGGTGCCGTCGCACTGACCACCACGGTGACACCACCCCGCGCCGCTTCGGTCGCGAGATGCCCTACGATTTCGTAAAATTGGTCGCGGGCCTCGGGGGTGTATTTTTGCTCCATGCGGAGCACCCGACGAAGTGAATCGCTGTCGATCCAAAACGTAGGCGTGCCTCGGGTCCTGAGCGCCTCCAAAAGGGCCACGGCCACGGTCGTTTTTCCCGTCGCCGGAAGGCCGGTGAGCCACAGAACCCTGCCGGCGTTTGGTGGTAGGCATCTGTCATGTATCGCCGTCATACCCCTGAGCCATTCAAGAACCAGGCCAACTCTGGTGGCGCACTTCTTGAATGAGAAAGGATCCATGAACCGCATCAGCCCATCATCCGAAAACATTCCGTCAAACGCCCCACCCGGTTTGGTGGATTTGCCAGCGCTCGAGACTTATTTGGGGCGGTTGGGGTTCGAGGGGCCTCAAATCTTATCCTTGACCCCCCTCGGGAAGCCCGTTGACCAGCCAGAAAAGCGCTGCGGGTACGGGAGCCCGCTTCGGATTCACTTTCGGCACCAAGACGGAAATGAGACTTTTGTGATTCGCACCGTCCAGCCCAATGCCTTTGGACATGACCGAAGGTCCGATCGGGTGGAAGCACTGGTGTTGGCCTACGACACCTTCAATGAACTGCCCCGGCACGTTCGCGCCAAGGACATGGGTCTGTTCGACCGAGCCGGTCAACTGATCTCTCTGCCTGACGGAGAGCCTTTCTTGGTGACCAACCACGTGGAGGGAGACCTCTACGCCGACGATCTTCGGCGCCTCTCGGGGTCAACGCGGGCCAAGCAACCCGACTTGGATCGCGCGGATGCCCTGGCGCGATACCTGGCGAGGCTGCATCAAAAGACAAGACCCAGCGACCAGTACATTCGGTTCCTTCGAGACACCGTCGGACATGGAGAAGGGGTCTTCGGCCTGTGCGACAACTACCCCAAGGACTGCCCCCATGTTTCCTGGGAACGCTTGGAGGCCATCGAGCACCAACTGGTCGTTTGGCGCTGGAAGCTTCGAAGTCAACCCCATCGGTGTCGACGCATTCACGGCGATTTTCACCCCTTCAACATTCTGTTTCGGGCCCACACAGATTTTTCAGTCCTTGACGCCAGTCGAGGGTGCGCCGGAGACCCCGCGGACGACGTGACCTGCCTCTCCATCAACTATCTGTTTTTCGCGCTCTTGGGACAAAATACGTTTTCGGGTGCGCTTCGTCAGGTCTGGGATCTTTTCTGGGCAACGTACCTTGAGGTCTCCGAGGATCGTGACCTTCTCAAGGTCGTTGCGCCGTTCTTTGCATGGCGCTCCCTCGTGCTTGCGAGCCCGATCTGGTACCCAGACGTCACGCGCACTCTCCGCAATCGGCTTCTCTCGTTCGCAGAAAGACTGCTCGAAGGTACCGAGTTTCATCCCGCCCAGGTCAACGGGCTCCTGTAGGTCCTCGAAGTGAGCCCAAGAATAAGCCATCGTATCGCACGCCCACCGCATAGGGGCCGAGTGTGGAGTCGTTTGGACTTCTGCCACGTGTCCTGTCACATGTCCCGTGACATACAAGAGCCGCTTCCCCAAGTAGGCTCATCAAAAAAACACTGAATACTGCGGCATTCGTTCCCCCCCTGCGGCATCGTTGTTCGCGTTCCCCGGTGGCACAGAACTTGAACCATTCGTCTCTCGCAACGCGATGGTTCTCAACCGTGGGCGCGCTACGAGCAAGACCCACGCAGGGGCCCGCTACGAGCAAAGCCCAATCCCATGAGCTTGTCACAAATAAAGCCCAAACAAAAAAGGAACGAGAAACACCATGATTCGATACCGCATGGCACCTGCACTTTCGGTGCTCTTCATCAACGCTTGCGCTGATCACGTAACAACAGCTGACACCGCGGACCCACCACAAAAGAGCATGCTTCGGCTCGGGCTTTCTGCTTCTGTCGAGGATGCAGAATTTGACGTAACCCATATCCATTTCGAAATCATCGGGGGAGCGACCACAAAAAGGACTGCCATTGTTCCTCTGAACCCGGGTGCTTTTCCAGATACCCTCGATGCGAAACAAGAAGACCACTGGTTCTCTCAGTGGTTCGTTCCCCTGTTGGCCGGCACCTACACGGTTCGCGCCACTCCCCTTACGGACGCTCAAGGTGCGAGATCCCAAAGTTGTCGACCCACCGAAAGTGAAATCGAAGTCACCCCTTTCGCAACCAGCGATATCGTTCTTCGTTCAGACTGTGGCCCCACACCGCGCGGAGGACTGGGCGTTACCTTCGTCTTGGATCGGTCAACCGAGCCCGTCATAGAGGACCTTAGCTTCGAACCGAGTCGAACCGCAGACCTGGGAACGGCCTTAAGCGCGCAGATTCACTCCTCGACGACAAGCACTGCGGCCCAAGCTTGGCAGTGGGCAGTCACGCACCTACCAACCGGCGCAGACCATCAAGACTATTGCCTAGGAAGCCATTTTGATAGAGCAAGTTTCGCGGCTTCCAAGCCAGGTCGGTACGAGCTCGCCGTCTACCCTTCTCAAAGTTCAGTATCGGAAGGACTGCGTTTTTCCGTCTTTGTCCGTAACAACAACAAAAATGACACCCAGTGCTCCGGACGCTCGGTACGCGGCACTCTTGACGAGCAGGAAGTCGATTTTTCTGGCGACTGTTCCTGTGATTCACCGCCTTTGGCTCGGGCGACATGGGTTTGGGAGGAAACGACGTTTCGAATGCTAGAAGAACCAGACTTCCTCAGGTCTACGCTTCGGTTTTTAAGGCGTCACGCCATCACAAGGTTGTACTTATACGCAGACGCATACGACGGACGCAATATTATTCAAGACGAACCCTCAAAATATGCACGGCTGATCGCTACGCTTCACGATCAGGGCATACAGGTACATGCTTTGCTCGGATCGGAGTTTCTTGGTACGGAAACCTACGTTTTACCCGAAAACCGACGCGATGCACTTGCGATGCTGAATCGCGTGCTCCGATACAACCGCACTCGTACCGAAGACGCGACACGTTTCGACGGCATCAGCACATCCATCTTTCCCTATCTGCTACCCGAATGGGAGGAAGACGACGACGGTCGAGACCAACTCTCAACGGCATACCTCGAGTTGTCCGAGGCCCTCATGGCCGAAGCAGGAAAACACAACATGCCAGTCTGTGCGTCCATTCCCTTCTGGTTTGACTTTCCGGTGAGTTGGCAAGGCCATCTCAAACCGCTCCACGCCCATCTTCAAGACACCTATGATTGCGTCACCGTCCTCGCCAACCGGGACTTTGCCCTGGGGGCGTGGACATGGGCGATGGCGCACTCCGAGAAAGACCCGGCGCCCGAAAATCAAGGCCCAGTCAGGTCAATCGAAGACAGGCAAGGCTCGACGCTCGAACCAGTAGACAAGGACGGTGACCTTCTGCTTGATACCTGGGAGCAAGCCCTTGGAACAGATCCGCTCGTTCGAGACACCGACGAAGATGGCATCGATGACGGAACCGAGTTTTTGGTTCTCGGTACCGATCCCCTCGACTCCGACACCGACGGAGACGGCATCACCGACGGGCAAGAAATTCTACAAGACAGTCAAGATCCTTTGGTCTCTGACCGAGACGAGGATGGATTATCGGACGAACTCGAGCCGTACTACGGATCTGACTCAAACAACCCAGACAGCGATGGGGATGGACTGCGCGATGGCGAAGAAGTCAACGTTCACAACACCCATCCCAGTATGGCCGACAGCGATGGCGATGGAACCCATGACGGAGAAGAAATACGCAACGGCACCGATCCCCTACCGCCCGATGCCGACGGAGATTGGCTGTCCGACCGAGAAGAGACAGAAATCACGGGAACCGACCCCATGAATTCGGACACGGATGGCGATGGGCTTTCTGACGGTTATGAGATCCGAGTGTCTCACTCCGACCCATTGAACATAGACACAGACGAAGACGGTGCAGACGATGCCCAAGAGGTCCTGATCGATGGTGCCAACCCAAGAAAAAAAGACAGCGATCGGGATTGGATCTCGGACGAGGACGAAATATCAATCTACCATAGCGATCCGTTCTCCTTCGACACCGACCGAGACGGCCTCAGTGATAAGCGGGAGATTCTTATGCTTTTCACCGATCCCGCAAACGCTGACACCGACGGCGACGGCGTAAGCGATGGCGACGAAGTGAATAATGCGACCGATCCGCGTTCTGCCCTCATCGGCCCCGACGGAATCGTCTTCTTGGCACAGGATGAGCTCAACTACGCTGGGCGCCTAGGAAAACCGGTGTTCATTGGTGTAGAGACCCGACCCGTGCCCGACAGTGTCGAGAAGGTTTCCTTTTTTGAGGAAGGTGTGCGGATCATGGAGCAACAGCTTCAGATTGTATCCGAAGCGTTCAGGGCTCACACGAGTTTCCAAGGTTTTGCGATCCATGACTTAGATGGCTATCAGGCGCTCATCAGCGAATCACCCTCCGACGGTTCTCAATGAAGCCCGACAGCCCCTGCTCGGGCACTGGCCTCTTGAACTCGGCCTGAAGAAAGATCTGAACCAGCCCATACCTCGGGAACCCAGCGACCGAATGCGGCTGACACCAAGCCCCATCGCCGGGGTGGCTACAATACTCTGACCCTGTCATCCTCGGGTCCATCATATCCTTGAAAACCATGGCGGGCGTGGTTTACACCCGCTTGATTTTCCGATGGGTGGGCGTCCTCAAAATTCTGTCATCCCCGAGCCGGAGTCTGGTCTGCCCGTCAGAATTTTGAGACCTGTGCGTGTACACCTTGCCACGATCATGAATGCTTAGGGCGATTTGATGGGATGGCCACACCTTTGCATTACGGGACTGTGAGCGCCTGAATGGAGCTGGCGCCTGGTTATGAGGAGAAGATATGAACGAACGACATAGGAATATGGCTTTCTTGCTTTTCGGCGCAATGTGGATTTCGGGATATACCGGAGGAAGCTGCGGGGGGGTGGATGGCGACGCTCAAGTCGACATCGGACAACATGTGGGAAATGAGCCCGCCCCTGGCGGTATCGCTGACGCCACCGGACCAAACGTTGAGCCCGCAGCGACTAGGCCCATCGATTGCCAACAGTTGGGCCCGAAGGCTTGTGTGCAAACGCCCGGATGTGAACCTCTCTTTGAAATCCCCGCTCAGCCCCAACGGCCCAGGGTCTTTAGCGAGGGGGCACCAAACGAGGTGGCACGGCGCCCGCCCCCGCTGTTCGTGTGTGTCATGAGCGATCCGTGCCGGGCTCTAGACGAACAGTCTTGTACCTCACGCGTTGATTGTAAGCCTGAGTACGCCTCGCCCTATCGTGCTGACCCCAAGTCCTACCCCGTTGGCTCAGGAACGGAACCCGTACAAGGGAAGGCGCCACCCACCAATACGCTCGATTTCGCTCCCGAACCTGAAGTCGCATTTTCTTCGCCCTTTGAAGGTGGTCCCGGTCGTGCGCCATGTCATCGGCCCGATCGCGATGATTGTGGCGGACAAATTGTCCTTCCCCCCAAATACGTTGGATGTTCATGGGAGCCCGCGGACCCGCCCTCGTGCTCGGCGAACGGAGACGACGATCCGTATACCGACGTTTGCCCACCCGCAGAGCCAGATGATTGCGCGCCGGTTCTGTGCAAGATGTTTTGTCGGTACGGATTCGCGGTCGATTCTGATACCGGCTGCGAGGTCTGCGAATGCGCTGCAGGACCTGATGAACCCGATCGCCTTTGTCATGGACTGGAAGAAAATAGATGTATTGAACATCCGGAGTGCGAGCCTGAGTATGAAAGAGATTGTTGGCGGGAATGCGCCGAAGACGAACCCTGTGTCCTCCTTGCACCTGAGAGCTGCGAACCCGAATCAGGATATGTTGGATGTCATAACGTCCGGCCGGAGCCCCCCAGCGACCCGGGACAATGTAAGCCCGTAGCTTGCCGCATGTACTGCGAAAACGGTTTTGCGGTTGACCCCTCAACGGGCTGCGAAGTCTGCGAGTGCAATCCGGAGCCCCCCAGCGACCCGGGACACTGTGAGCCCATAGGATGCGAACCATCATCGCCCGAGGGGTGTCCTGATATCGTGTGCGCCGCCATCCATTGTGAGCATGGATTTGAGACCGATCCGACAACAGGCTGCGGAACCTGCACGTGTGCCGAAGCGCCGAGCTCTTCCCCCACCAGCCCCTAATCTTCAGGAGGGCATTTTGGGGAAATCTCTTCTCAGAGAACCCCGAGGTCTAAGCCTGCACTCCTGTCGTGGTCGTATTTCAGGGTGCGTTTGCACGGGTGGCACCCGGTGTCACGGGCGTCCACCATTGGCCCAACCAAGGAGGCCTCAACACCGAGTCTTGGCGCACCATAACACTTGCCGTGCGCCCCGCGCCCTAGGCTGAACCTGCCCCCGATGTCCCGGCCCCTCTGCCCGGCCCTTTTATACCCGAGGGTCAGAGGCGCCCTCGCAGTCCCGCTACGCCGCGGTATGTGTGTTGAGCATCCAAATGCGAGTTCTTCTTCGCTGTAAGGATCGCGTTTCAGCCCCCAGCGAACAAGGGCACGGTTTCCCGGTTTGTCCTATCGAGTTTTTGTTTCATACCAAACACGACGTTTTTGTCATGTGTTGGCGCGCTCGTGTTTTGGACCGTACGATCTTTGACGGATCTGCGTATTCATACGACGGTTAACGGTTGCCTGACTCGAAGTTTCATGTGAGGAAGCAACACATGTTTCATGATCATATTTTTCGATTTATTACGACATCTGCCGCAGTGCTGTCATTTAGTGTCGTCGCCAGTGAACACGTAGCGCACGCTTCCGCCAACGGCTTGACCGCGCATTGGCCCCTGAACGAGCGTTCCGGAACACGTGTTTTTGATACTGTTGGTTCGCACCACGGTGTGCTGAAGGGCGTGGCTCGACGGGGTTCAGAACTCGACTTCGATGGTGTGAATGACTATGTTGATATCGGCGACTTTCGAGCCAGTGGTACGGCGCTGACGTTAGCCGCCTCTTTCAAATCAGACCACTTGGACAATTGTGAAAAAGCCGACTGTCGAATTCTTTCGCGATCGCAGGGCGTCGCGGAGCAGTCTCATGATTTCATGCTGAGCACCTTTCAGGTCGGAAAAAAGAGGCGGCTGCGATTCCGGGTAAGGGCTGGAGGGAAAACAACAACCTTGATCGCGACGTCCGGTGATCTGGTCAATGGGCGGTGGACGCATGCGACGGCAACCTTTGATGGTAAGTGGATGAGGCTGTTCAAAGATGGCATTCTTGTGGGGCGCGTTGCCAAACGTGGCCGGCTCACGACAAGCGCCCGCGCCCGCACCTGGATTGGTGGGAATGCACCAGGGCCACGGGATCGTCCGTGGAATGGGCGGATTAAGGATGTCCGCATCTACAAGCGCGCCCTATTGGCCCACGAAATTGAGCAACTCGCAAGGGGTGGTGCGCCAGAAAACCGACCCGTCGAAGAACCAACACCAGAAGAACCAAATGACGATGTCAACAAGCCCAAGCCCGAGCCACCGGTCAACAGGCCGCCTACCGCTACCAACTCGTCGTTCAGCACCGAACAAGGTGTCGGTGTTGATATCAAACTCAGCGGATCTGATCGCGATGGCGATCTTCTTATCTTCTCGGTGGTCACGAGGCCACGCCAAGGTGAGCTCTCCGGGGAACCGCCTTTTCTGGTGTATACGCCGAAGCGCAGCTTCACAGGAACGGACTCCTTTCAGTTTCAAGTAAAAGACGGTAGGGGCGGGAGCGCACGCGGACGCGTGGACATCCGGGTTCAAAAGGTTACGCCAAGGCCAGTCGGAACGGTCCGGGCGATACAGCCATCCGAACATCCGAACCTGTATTTCAACGCGAAAGAAATCGCGCGTATCCGGTCGGCCGTCGCAAACAAGACCTCCAGCGCGGCGACAGCAGCCTGGCAAAAAATTCGCAGCATAAGAGCAGCTGGCAAACCAGCGGCGCTCAAAACCAAGATGAAGTCCTGGCGCGAAAGCTACCGATTATGCCAACCCCTGAGTAAGAGGAACATGAAGGCCGCAATGAGTTATATGATCGAGCCTACACCGGCAAAGGAGAAGGCGCTCAAGTCGGCGCTCTTGAGCTGGACCAGCCTACAGGGCGAAGGAAACAACTGGGCGCGCGGTTCACAGAATGGCGGCCATATGCAGTATCCATTGGCATGGATGTACGACCTCCTGTACAACACGGGAAGCCTCAGCCGAGAAGATAAAGCTCAGGTCGATGCCTACATGCAAAAGTATGCTAAGATTCTCACCGTGAAGCGTCACGGCGTTCTATTCGCAATCGATGAACGCGGCAACAGGATACAGAACTCACAGGGAAAAGTGCTTGAGGATCCCGCTCAACTCCGAAGACTGCCGCGTTCAGTCCGGGTAGGCTACGATAATTTTTACATCCTGGATCAAACGGCCGGCCTTGTTTTTGCAATGGTTTCCCACTCTCAAGCAATGGTCGACCGGATTTTCGAAACCGATGTAGCCGACAACAACTACGGCATCAACGATCCGGCTTTCAATAAAGGTCACATTCGCTCTCTTCGGAATCTGATCGAAGGCGAGGTCTACCCGGATGGCTACACCTATGACGGTTACAAGCGAAACTACGGTTTCAAGACTCCGGTCGGGTTCAAAGGAGAAGACAAAGGCGATGGCCAGCACTATCACTTTTTTGCCCTGCTGGGCCTCATCGCTGCCGCGGAGGCCTCAACCCACAATGGTTTTGACGCATGGGGCTACAAAAGCAACCGATTGGTGAAAGGCTTTCTTGCGGGCGCTCCCTGGGCCGATACAGCCTACCGCGTGGCAGATCCGGGGAACCGCAACCACTCGCCCCTCTATTGGCTGGTTCTGCGGCGCTACCCAAACAGCCAGACGATCAAAGACGTGGTTTCAAAAAAGGCGTCTCAGCAGGAATACAGCTACTTCTTCTCGAGCATAGGCCCGCTCTGGGCGCTTGCGGGCAGGCCCTAGCTACCTCGTTCGAAGATAGATCTGAAGCTCTCCTGAGAACTCGCCCTGAACCACCAGTCGTGACTTTTCGGGCAACTCGGCGATGGCTACGTCGCGACTTTTGGATGAAACGACCAAGCCTTCCGGTATCTCCAGCGTGAGCCCAGAAATCGGGCGCGGCGCATTGAGGGTCACTTTAAGAACCTCGCCGTGTCTGTCGGACCCGACCTCTACCCTATCTCTGCTTTCCCACCAGCTTCCGAAGTCCGCCACACTCGAGAACAGATACTTGTCTTTTCTGGCTTCGATGAAGTTCCGAACGAACTCCAGCTTGGAACCAAGGACATTGGGGTGTATCAACATCACCATAATACCGCCTTTGCTTCCAATTTGATCCGCAATGCGGACCGCGTCGACGACTCGATTGGTGACGATGGGAGACTCAGGCAGTTCGTCTTCTATGGTGACCGGGAAATCAAAAATATTCACCTCGCTGCTCGTCCCAAGGTTATAGGTCATCTTGTGGGGCAGGTGTGTCATCGACTCGCCCGCGGCGCTAATAGAGCCGTAACGATAGCCGGTGGCATACAATGACTGCGGGAGCGCGAGGGGCCTTCGAAGGTGGCCCGGGCGAAAAGATGAGACGTGAACACCTGGAACGAAATCCTCCAGAAGGAATCGACTCACCCGAAGCTCACCTAGGATCGTGCCATGGACGGCCTCGAGTCCATCAGGCGTTTCGATATTGATCGGCCGATAAGTCTGAAATTGTTCGTTCCCGGTCCCCAGATCGAAATAGTTGAAGTTGTTGGCGTGCGCGACGGAATGGCTTGCGACCTCCATCCCCAGTGCATTGAGATCTGTAAGAGCCTTAAAAGCATCAATGCCTCGAAACGCGGACTCCTGCGCATCCGTCACATATTTTGTCTGGATGAAGTACGTCCCCGTCACGCCCGCCTCTCTTTCTATTCGGGCGTACTCCATGCCGTTGATGGCGGATTCCGTGGTATCGATATCGTGGGTCAACATGACAACCAAGTCGCGATCGTTCGGCAGCGGTGACAGGGTCACAGCGCGGTCTTCAGCCTCAAGATACATATCCCGAATAAGCCGCAACAGGACATCTACCGCGGGATCGAATGCATTGAGATAATCTCGGCCGAGCCCACCCCCAAAGCCTCCGAAACTGCGAAGGACATAAAGACCAATATTCAGCCCCACCGCGTAGGCTTTACCGTTGCCAAATTCGTTGTAGGTGATGGCCACATTGCTATCGAGCACCCCAGAAGCGGTATCGGAGGCATCTGCATACAGAGCCAAGCCCGGTTTTACTGTTCCGTTGTATCTCCACGTCGGCATATTCTCGTTGAGCTCGCTTCGATAGATGGGGATGTTTCTTTCCCGTACGTCTGTCAATTTTGCAGTGAGGTTGGGATAACTTGCCGTAAACCTAATGCGGGAAATTTCTTTTCCGTTATAGAATCGATCAGAGCTCGCCACAAACTGAACGGCATCGAACCCAAACACGTCTTTCATCGATTCGTCATTGACCTCTCCAGCAATCAAGGTCCCACCCTCTTCCACGTAAGACCGCAATGCCGACCGGTCCGCCGCAACCGAAGAAATGGACGGGTATGCCAAGACCGCTTTGTGCTTGATCGCTTCTGAGAGGCTTTCGGTCACTCGAATCGGCACACCAACGGCCTTCATTCCTTGAACGATGCCGAGCCAGGCACTGGAAGGATCGGTCACCCACACCGCGAGCCGACTCGAAGAACCTACGTCGAAGTCTGAAATTTTAGCGGCAACCGCCGGAGGAACGACGGTTGCCTCTCGGTTGCTCGTGTATCCAGCGAGTCTCCATTTTTCCGAGAAACGAATTTCGTCCACATTGAGCGCGACTTGCCGGGGGCTTCCCGGTGTATTGGGTTCGATGAGCATCAGGAACTGTACGCCTGTGACCTTGGTCAAGTCCATGGTTGTCGAATGCGCCCCATCCGACCGCTCGAAGGCGTCTCGACTGGTCGACACGCTGACGGTTGTGAAAGCCCGAGAGATATCAGACAAGCGGAGCTGGGATTCCGGTCGCTGACGCCATACGCTTTCGTTCGGGCCCCCCGCATCAATCAGAAGCTCCAGAGCAACCTTAACGTTCGCACTGGCAACGCTGCTCTTGACGGCATACGAGACGCGTCCGTAGTCAGAAAGATCCATCGCACTCGGAAATGCGAAACGAGCACCCATCCCCCAACTTTGCGTGAGGCCGTTTCTCCCCGACAGAATTTGAGCTGCGGCGGTACCCTCAGACTTGTCCGAGGTAACTCGATTCACTTCGGCTGCATCGGCACCAAAAAACTGGATGGCGTAGGTGGGCACACCAATGGTATTGAGGCCGATGTCCATGTCATCGGATCGACACAGACCCACACCCGTTGCCAAGGGCTCGTCCTCGGGACAAACGGGAGACGCGCCGGAACACAGCTCTGCTACATCACACGAATTGACTGGATTCTTTGGTCTACACACTTGGGTCGCGGCCGCATAGGTATCCGGCGGGCACGACGGAGAGTTTCCGGAGCACTTTTCCTCCACATCACAACCAAGGCCCGCCAAAGATTGCCGACAAACCTGACCCGCTGGCGCAAACGTATCTGGCGGGCAGGTGGGCGAGGTTCCCGTGCAGGACTCAGGCTCGTCACAGCTGTCAGCTGCTGCTCGACAAACCTGAGTGGCTGGGGCGTACCGGTCTTGCGGACATTCAGCCGACACACCCGTGCAGTATTCGGGGACGTCGCAAGTGCTGGATGGATCAGCCTCCCTGCACAGGTGATCCGCAAGAAGAAAACGACCATTGCTGCAGCATGGGCCTGAGAGACATTCACTGCTGTCTGCGGGCGTGGCAGACGCCTTCCAGTTCAGGCTCATATTCGGCTCTTGTACGCCCCCGACATAGACTCTAAAACCGGTTTCGGTAGCAAAATAGACAGCTCCCGAGCCATGGGTCAGCAGGTGGTCGGTTCCATACAGGGAAGTGATGTAGGTTGGCGTTGAGGCGAATCCACACTGAGAAGTATCGACGTCTACATAATAGGATTGGTGACTGTATGGTTGCCAAGCAGACGGTTCTGTCGCGCCCGTACAGAGTTCTGGCGTTTCGATATTTCGTCTCGCAGCCGACCAATTGATATGCCACTGCTTTTGATTGGCCAGTTCTGGCGTTATCCCGGGCAAATGCAGGTGAACCCGGAACCCGGTTGCGGTGGGGATAAAGATCGACGTTTTGCCGCGCGCAACCCAATGATTAACCTTGCCACCCACCGATGTAGAATACACGGGCGTCTCTTCGAAGCCACAGTTCAGGGTATCGACGTCCGTGTACACGGTGGAGTCGTCGCCTTGGATCCACTTCGTGTGACCGGGTTCCGTTTGTCCGGTACATTGGCCATCGAGTGTAGAACCTTTGGGGACCGCATCCCAGTTCACATGCCACTTGAAGCGTTCTGCGTCCTCTGGCGAAACATCCGTCCTAAGGTAGACCCGAAAACCACTGGCTGTGGGAAAATAGATGGCGGTTCCCCCTTCAACTGTCCACTGAAGCCCATTTCCACCGATTGAACTTAAGTAAATGGGCGTTGTATCGAAGCCACACTCGGTCGTATCCACGTCCAAGAACAAGCCAAGGGAATAGTACCTCTGCCATCCCGACTGACCGGCCATCGTCTTGCCCGAACATCGCCCCATCCTGTCCACAGCCGCGGAAGGACGCACTCTGTTGCGTTGTGACTGCTTGCTGCAAGAGGTTTGGGTAACCACAAGCATGGCCAGCGAAACAAGAGACAACCCATGCAGGGCGCTAAAGCAACGCCTCATGCCTTCGGGTGCTTGCGGGTAGGTGAAAGTGGGTGCCCTGCACGTGGCAGGCTGTGGCCAATCTATCATGGATAAGGCGAAAGAGCAGATACCGTGCCATCAGATAAAAACAGTCGAGGGGTGCCTCCGAGGTCAGAACGTGCGCTTGGGGAGACAAGGGACTTATCCGCCCACGCTACCGGGCTTGGAACCCGCGTGTCTGAAGAAGACGACAGCATGTCTGCTTTGCACGCGATATTGTACGCTGCCTGTCCTCCTTCGTTTCGTTGTTCCCGATGGAACCTCACGGACGGCCCCTTATCGATGAACTTCGCCTAACCCCACACCAGCTTGACCCAGCGGGAAATACCGGAGGCAAAGCCCTTTGGCCTTAGAGATGCGCCGAAGTAGCGCAAAACCTCCCATGGCGGTCGCCCGCGTCGCCTCGTCGAACGCCTTGGCAATACACCAACTTTAGGCCTAAGAGGGTCCGCATGGGTGCCGCATTACTCGCCATGCTTGTATGCGGGCTTGCTGAGGAAGCCGCCTCTTTGGAGGGCGCCCAAAGCCCAGAGCCCCTCGGGGCCGCCTATCGCGGCGCGATGGAACCCGAGGAAAACATCGAAAAAAGGCCCACACCCCAAACCCTCGCCGGTAGGGCGCCTGAGCCTGAAGGTGCGGCCCTGCTTTTGTGGGGACCCCGCGTGCTATTTTTTCCGGTGCATTTGGTGATGGAGTACGTGGTCCGTCACCCGCTGGAGTTTCTCGCAGAGTCGTTCGAACGGTACCACATCGGCGAGTGGTACAACCATTTGACGACGTGGGACGGAGGAAATGGGCGCGTTTTTCCTATTTTTGCATTGCCGAGCGGTTTTTCGGGAAAACTGGGCATCGGCGCTGTTTGGACCAACGCCCTCTTTGACGGACAAGACCTCCTCGCCGGGGCCGACAGCGACTTCGATCGAAACGTCACCGTGAACGCGGCGGTCCGATTTCGTTTTCTTCCCAAAGATGCCCTCAAAGTGACGGCGGGCTTTCACATTGAGCAGCGAGATGACTTTGTCTTCTTTGGACAAGGCGCGGCAACAAACGAAGGAGACCAAAGCCGGTTTTTCCGCGACAAGATGCGCATCGCTGTCGAGACAGAGCTTGATCGAGTCAGCTATTTTGATGCGCGGCTCGGCGTGGAGTATTCGAGCAATGCGTTTGACTGCGCGTCGGCGAGCAGTGCCTTCGATATCTGCGGCCCCGATGCCCAACAAGAAACCGCCGATGATCTCTTTAGATTAAACGATCCACAGGGCGCCGCTTTTTTTCGCGGGTATAAGCTCATTCGGCTCAAAGCGGCCCTCGCGGCCGACAGTCGCACCGACCTTTTGCGTTCCGAAACCGGCGTGCGACTAGAGGGTATTTTGCGCTATGGCAAAGGATTAGGGGGTCGCTCCAAGTCGATTCAGTTTGTTCGCTACGGCGGTGAACTTTCAGCCTTTTGGGACGTTGTTCCCGGCTATCGTCGGGTATTCGGCGCTCGAGTACGTATTGAAATGACCGACCCCATCGCGGATGGTGATCTCCCGTTCGCGGAGCTCATCACCAGCGGCGGCCCCGAACACATGCGTGGATTTCTCCGTGCTCGTTTTCACGGAAGATCACTTGCTGTGGCCACAATCGATTATCGGTACCCGGTGTGGACCTACCTCGACGGCACCCTCTTTTATGAGGTCGGCAACGTCTTTGGAGAACGGCTCGAAGACTTCCGTGGTGGTCTTTTGCGGCAAAGCTTTGGTCTTGGCCTTCGTTCGCTCAGCACAACCAGCTCTTCACTGAGCATGCTCTTGGCCTTCTCAACCACCCGATTCGAGCAAGACTTCAAAATCGAAGCCGTGCGCTTTTCGGTAGGAACGAACTGGGGGTTCTGATGGGCAAAGAAAAGCTCTTCTTGCTCGTCCTGCTTTTCTCGAACGCGGCCTGCGCCCACAAGGAGCGCCCGTTCTCCACCAAGCCCATCGTTTGGGCCGATCCCGATAAGATGCCCATCGCCCAGCCAAAAAGTTATTGGTCCGGGCTCTATTGGGATATTTTTGACAAGCTGACCTTCCGTCCGCTTAGCCGAATGTGGCTCTTTGGCACCTTCGGGCCGGCAAAAAACGTCAATGCATTGGGCGAGATCCCCAATTCGAGCTGGTACACCAACCGCATGGCCATCCAAGTGCTCAGCCCAGAACGGGTGGCTCGTGGCCCTTGCTCGGGGCAAGGCATCAGCTCCCAGGGGCCATGGCGCGTCTTCAGCGGAAAGACCGATGGAAAGAACCCCGGCTTTGTCGTGGAAGACGAGACGGACGGACGGCGCTACCTTCTGAAGTTTGATGACCCCAAAGCCCCCACTCGAGCAACAACCGCCGACGTCATCGGTTCCAAAATCTATTGGGCGGCAGGCTTCAGTACGCCATGCAACGAAATCGTCTACTTCGACCCAAAAATCATCCGCCTCACAGAAAAATCGACCAAGACTGATCACTTAGGGCGCAAGACGACCATGACCCAGGCAGACATCAAGCGGGCGCTCAAGACCGCAGCGCACAGTCCAGAGGGCAAAACCAGGGGGTCGGCGAGCCTGTTTCTGCCGGGCGTACCCCTTGGACCGTTCACCTACGATGGCACCCGGCCAGACGACCCCAACGACACCATTCGCCACGAGAACCGCCGCGAACTGCGAGGCTCGCGACTGCTTGCGGCGTGGCTAAACCACTACGATGCCCGCGAACAGAATACCTTTTCTACCTTTGTCAAACGCGAGGGAAAAGACGTGGGCTACGTTCAGCACCATGTCATCGACTTCGGAGACTGCCTGGGCGCTCAATCCTTTTGGGATCTCATCAGTCGCCGCGCTGGCCACTCGTACTACCTGGATTTCGGTCACGTGGTCACAGACTTGATTGCGTTCGGGATCATCATTCGGCCCTGGGACCGCGCGACCATCCACAAAGAGGCGCCACTTTATGGGTACTACGACATCGAAAACTTCGAGCCCGAGGCCTGGAAACCCGCCTACCCCAATCCGGCGTTCAATCACGTGGCCGACGGCGATGCTTTCTGGGCGACCAAAGTGATCAGTCGATTCTCGAACGCGCACATCGAAGCCCTGGTCAATACCGCACAAATTCCTAACCCAGCACACAAGCGGTATCTTTCCAAAGTGTTGTCTGGCCGGCGAGACAAGATTGTTCGCCACTACTTCACAAGACTCTCGGCTTTGGACTTCCCGCGAACCGAAGGCGCCACCGCCTGCGTATCCGACCTCATGGTCCAGGGCGGCTACGCCCTAAACGCCCGGTCATTTTATAAGCGGCGCATTCAAAAAGGGCCCTGGAGCGCGCCCTTTCAAAACGACACATCCGAAATCTGTATCGATGTCCCCCAACCCGCGGGCGAACCATACGTCATTCTTGAGCTCAAAACCCGTCGGGACGGCGACAAAGGCTACGCCAAGCCCGTCGCGTTCCACCTCGCGGCTGTAGACGAACAAGGGTACCAAGTCGTGGGAATCGAACGTTAGGTCAAGAGCCGGCCCATCAGGGATCACAACGCGACCCCATGCTTCTGTGGGCCTACGCATGCCCCACAATCCTCAAGATGAAGAAACCAAGGCTTCCGGATGTTCCTTTTCGAGGATCATTCTCCAATTTGGTGAAACGCGGAGGGTCACGTTGTCTTCCTTCATCTTGGTGCATTTGATGACCTTGGCCCTCGTCTTGATGTGGATCAAAACCGATAGAAGAGAACCGGCAAGAAATGCACCCGCAGCCCAAGCCAAGATTTCTTGGCTCTCGGCGCTGACCTTGAGCAAGACTGCTCCAACCGGAAGGAGCAGCGCCATGACAATGGACAGACTTCGTTTTCCTTCCGCCCATACGATGGACCACTTGCACGAGCGGCAAAGTCGAAAGCTCCCCGACAAAGTTCGATCGTGGAAGATCCACGTCACCGGAAGCACCAAAAATATGCCCAAGGAAAGGCACAACAAGAGGACTATCCACCAGGGCTGGTACCGAAATGTCCTCCGAATGTCCTTGTCCGCAGGGCTCTGCCCACACTGCAGACAGGTCTTGTTTTCTAAGCCACGATTGAGAACTTCAGCCTCGAGAATAAGTTTAACCGGCTTGGACGAATCGAGTGCAGGCGAGTCGTTCCAAGGCAGCGGCTCGAATCCGTGGCTTTCCGTGGGGTTTTGCACGCCCCTAAGGCTATCAATTTGGGGCGCGCGGCGAGAGGTAGGGACAAATGCCAACGCCCCCCTTTCGCCCGACAATTGCTCACAAGGTTGCAGGCAACTGCAATCGCACATGTTTTCTGCATTTGCGCCTTTCGCCCCCGTATTCTGTACCTTAGGGGAGCTCGAACTGGCTTTTCGCCATCGAAAGCTTCATCCGCGTGAACGCATTCACAAAATTCGGAAGCACCCCATGGGCCAGCGTTTGGTACACAAAGTAGTTTCGGGTGGTCGACCGCAGATATCGTCTGGTTTCCCGATAAGGAACGGCTTCCACAAACTCATCGAGGTCAAGTCCATCAAGCCTCAAACGCCAGCGATTCATGGCGGTCGGACCCGCGTTGTAAGCACCAAACGCATAAACCATTTGCCCAGAGTATTGGCTCAAGAGGGAACCGAGATACCACGCACCGAGCCACAGGTTGGAGCTGGGTGTGCGGCGGTTTCGCCAATGGGTTCTGCCGCCTTCAATTTGGCGCGCAATCCAAGCCGCCGTGGCCGGCATGACTTGCATAAGGCCTTGGGCGCCCACGGGACTCACGGCATCTGGCCGAAATAAACTCTCCGTGCGCATCACCGCGTAAATCAAAAGAGGATCTACGCTGTGCCCCGTAGCCGCCTTCGACACTTCAAGGCCAAAGGGTTTCGGGTAAGCATAACGCCAGACCCTCCAAGCATAGGGCTTGTGGTGGAGTTCCGATCCGATTTTCCACGAGAGAATCCTTCTCGCCAGGCGGGCCGCCCACTTCGGCTGCCCAAACAGCTGAAGGAGTTCCACGATCCCGACCGCACCCCGGACATCAAGGCTTTTCTCATAGATACCCACGGCGGCATCCAGCTCCTCTCTTGCCGCCCGAACCATGCCTGCATGGAAAAGGGCCAAGGCCCGATCCACGCCATGCGGCCGGTCGCGACCTAGGCCTTGGACAACCGTGTCCATCGCAAGATGGGATGGAAGGGGTGGTGTAGGCAACACAAAGACCCCGACGCCCATGCTTTTGAGCCGTGACGCAGCCAGCAAGCCATAGTAGTCCAGCGGAGCATCGTGCCACAGCGACTCGAAGCCCTGCTGCGCCTGTGAAGAACGGCCCGCTTTCTCTGAAAGACGCGCGCGCCAGTACCGCGCGCCGAAAGCCAAACTGCTTGAAGGGAACCCGTGGAGAAGCCGGCTAAACGCAGCGTCCGACTCTTGGAGGCGATGGGCCCGGTACGCAGACCACCCCGCCCACCAAAGCGCATCTTCCTTCGTTGCGGGGTCGTGCCATACATCTGCAACCCTGGCAAAGGCTTCGTAGGCATCCTCAAATCTTTCGTCGTCGTAGTGCGTATGAGCCTGACGGTAGCGCACCGCCATCGCGTCGCGCGAATGGGGAAAGCGATCGAGCACCTTCGCGAATCCACCCGCGTCGAGGGACGAAGCGCCCGCCCTGACCTCCAGCTCTCCCAGCCGAAACAACACCGATGGGCCCACCTGTGCCCCAGAGGCCACGAGCTTTTTGAGGACCCGCCGTTCTTTTCGTCGCTTCCGCGAACGTCGATAAAAATCAGCCCTCTTGGTTGCTGCTTTGATGCGCGCGATCGGCGACATCTTTTTCACCCGGCTCAAGAGGCGAAATGCTCTCCTCCTCGCACCAGAGCGAAACAGATGTTCACTTTCGGCTAAGCGCAACCGGATACGAAAGCTACGATGCCCCCATTTCCCTTGTGCCCATACACCGGCCAAACGAAGGGCTCGTTTGCGGATCGATGAATAAGGGCTGTCACCGGCCACCTTCAGGGCAAGGTCAATGGCCTCCCCCGGACGGTCAACCGCATAGAGTGCTTCGGCCTGCTTGAGGCGGATCCTTGTATCTCGAAGCAAATCGGATCCCGCTCTGATTCCCTCGAGGTGGGTCAGCTGTTCTTGAAACGCGCCTGCTCGACCCAAGCTGTCGATCAAGCCACGCTGCGCCCTGCGATGAACGGTTGCGTTCTCGGCCAATCCGCTCCCCTGGAGGTAGGCCTCGCTGGCGAGTCGATATTGTCCAAGTCTGGCCAAGGCCCGACCCCGAAGGATATGCCGCCGGTCCACCAAAAAATCGCCGCTGAGCTTGCCCAAGATGCCAAGAGCCCGCTTCGGCTGCCCTTGGGCCAGGGCGCTTCGAGCCCGAGCATAAGCTTGACCGACTTCGCGATGCTCTGAATCCGGGATAAGCGTGGGCGCCGAACCGACCCCTCGTGGGGTAGCGTGCGCCGGCGCCCCCGCCAAAACCCCGGAAGGGGTCGCACAGGCCAACCCAACCAGCCCGCTGCACACCAGCAACGAGCCCCGTGAAACCCTCCGGGAGCCGCGAAATGACGCCGCGTCATGCACCAACCGACGTGATGGGTACGCATGATGTGGGCCAAGTGCGTTCACACGAGAAAAGCCCCTTCGTGGGGGCCTTCTGAGGCCCCAGCCCCTCGAGATGCCCCCACGCCCTGGGGACTCGACACCTCCGTTGGGCGCCCCGACCTGCCCCGACACCTCGCCCCGTCCTCAAAGGCTAAAGACCTCGTCCCCATGAGCGCAGGCTCAGGGTAAAGGTACGATGATATCCCACTGCCCCAACATTCCCCGAGAACCCGTTACCTTCACCAGGGGCTCGGGCCCGTCGATATTCGGTAGGCGAGATGCCAACCCAAGCCTTGAATGCGCGACTGAAGGCGCTGTGTTCTGCGAACCCCAAAAGTGCAGCAATCTCCACCAAGCTCAAATTCATGTGGGTCAGCAGTCGCTTGGCCAGACGCGTTCGGATGTCACGAGCAAGTTCTCGATACGACGTGCCACGCTCAAAAAGCGCCGCTTGCAACACGCGTGGCGCTATCGAGAGCGCATGCGCGGTCTGCTTGAGGCTCGCGCTCCCGTAGAATATGCCGATGGTGATGGCTCTTCGAACGTGGCTGACAAAGTTATATAGAGAAGCGAATTCCCTCAGCAACTCTCTCACGTATCGATCGAGCGCGCGGTAAGCAGTGGACGCGCTGGTAGCAGAATCATAGCGCTTCGACGGCTTCCGCTCCCCATCAAGAACGGAATTTGGGGCAATGTGAACAAAATGCTGTCTCATGAATCACATATTGTCGTGAGCAAAACATGTGCCAGTGCACCAAGTCCTTGGCTTTTGGCCTACGCTGCCTCTGGCGCGGATCACGTTGTCAGATACAACCGACTCACTGTCATCTCTGCCTGACGAAAATGGCTCGAAGACGATGGAGGTTCAGCAGGGGCATCGGATCGCAAAGTGTCAAGACCGATGTGCTTGTGAGTCTCTAACATCCTACTCATGAGAAGGATTTCTACACAAATTCACCCCCCTGCCGAGGCCTCGCCGCAAGGCAAAATGGTCCACAAAAACCGGTTCGGCTCAATGCTGAACTCCGGGATGCAATGCTCGGGAGCGGTCCTGTCCGCCTTGGTGCTTGCTTGTACGACGTCTTACGAGTCTGATGTGGCCCGCCTAGACATCGAGTCGGCAGCGCTTGATGTACAGCTTGTAGACCACTACGGCCTCGATGGAAACATCGATAACCGAGTGCGGCCCCAAGAGAACTACGCGCTCGGCGCAGCTGAAGTCGAAGGCATCAAGGCTGGTGCGATTTCTCTTGAAGCCGTGCATGGCTACATTGCACTCCAGAGTTTCTACGACGCGCCAATTTCCAAAGTATCCGCCTGCGCTTGGGTCAAAACCAAAGTCACGGGCGAAGATCCCTTTTCAAATTGGGCCATCATCGACTTCGATCGCTCGGAGTATTTCAGTCTCTTTGTAAGCGGTGATACAGGTGTCTTGGGATTTTCGACCTCCGCTTCTGAGGTTCACGATCTCTACGGCTCCACAAGCATCAATGACGGAGCGTGGCACCATGTATGTGGAGTCTACGACGGTCAGGACAAACACGTTTTTGTCGATGGCGAGCTTGATGGGTCAGCAGTCGATCCGCATTCGCATGCCCCGATTGGCACCGGGGCGACCCGCTTCGGATTCATCGGCGACGGCTCGGAGTCCGAAAGCTTCAACGGGCCACGGAACGAGTTCTATTTCGACGGAGCCCTGGATGATGTTCGAATCTATCACGGCGCCCTCGATGCGGGTCTGGTCAAACAACTCTCAAAAAAGGAACCGGTTCTGGTCGATCGCCTTAGTCTGAATGGCCATGTTGGTCATGCCTTGCGTCCCCAGAACAATAAGCTGGTCGGCGCAACCGTATCAGACGGTCAGGTCGGTCAGTCTTTGAGCTTTGATGGTCTCGATGACTATGTGGCGCTCGATATTTCGTATCAGAGTCCACAGCTCGAAGTTTCGGTATGTGCCTGGGTTCAGACATCGGTGTTTGGTCAAGGCTGGACCGACAATTGGTCCATCGTCGACTTTGATCGTTCTGAGTATTTTAACCTCTATGTGAACGGCGAAACGGGTGTTGTCGGTTTCTCGACCACGGCGGAACAAACCCACGACCTATTCGGAGTGACGGTTGTCGCCGATGGCGCCTGGCATCACGTTTGTGGAACCTACGACGGGCTGAATAAGCGTATTTTCGTGGATGGTGTGCAAGACCAGATAGCGGTCAAGGCCCATGGCGGTCGTCCGCTTGGAACCGGCGTGGTCCGATTCGGATTCCTGGGAGATGGTTCCGAAGCAACAGCGTTCGATGGGGAGAGAAACCACTACTTTTTTCAGGGTCGGATCGACGAAGTTCGAATCTATGATGGTGCCATCGGCGTCGACGAGATCAACCGACTTGTGACCCAAAAGCATTCAGGTATCGTCGACCATTATCCCCTCGATGATTCGGCTGAGAACTCAGCACGACCCCAGGAGAACACCCTCCACGGGACCGACCCCATCACGGGCAAGATCGGGGGCGCAAGACACTTCGACGGAATGAGCGATGTGATTGCGCTCAAAAGTTTCTATGACCGCGCCGTTCACGAGATCTCTCTTTGTGCGTGGGTTAAAACGTCATTCTCGGGCGACTCTTGGAGCTCGAACTGGTCCATCATCGACTTTGACCGCTCCGAGTACTTCAACCTCTATGTCCATGGTGAAACCGGGGCCGTCGGGTTCTCAACGATGGCGGATGAGATCCATGATCTGGCCGGAGTTACAGAGGTCAATGATGGTGTTCAATGGCACCATATCTGCGGCGTCTATGACGGTATGAGCAAACACATTTACGTAGACGGAATCCTCGACGCCTCGGTGCATGCACCCCACGAGGGGCGTGCCCTCGGTTCAGGCGCAGTTCGTTTCGGGTTTATTGGAGATGGTTCGGAGGCCGAGGCTTTCGACGGCGCCAGAAACGAATTTTACTTTCAAGGAGACATCGACGATGTCCGCATCTTCAATGTCGGCCTTAGCCAAGACGAAATCACGGCGATGCGTCCACCGCCAACATGTGAGCTCGACAAGGAAATCGAGGTCACGCTGAAACCCGGAACGCAGGTGGAGCCTTGCGCCGGTCTGGTCTTCGATGTGCCAAAGGCGGCCATGAAGGAGGCCGTCGACATCACTGTCAAGATAAGGTCCGAACCCAAAAAGGCAAAAGTCAGGGGCAGTCCGATTTTCCCGACCGGATTGGTTGGTACCCTCGTTCTCAAACCCGCCATGGAATTCGACGCGCCCATTCGAATCAGCGTGCCTACCGATGGTTTGTTGTCGTACAGCCCGAACGCACAGTACATGGGCCTACATATCGATAAAACCCACCATCCCATGCTCGAACTGTCTGAAGAGCATACGTTGGGGCCGGTTTTTAACCTGGGGCATTTTAGCGCCCAAGCCATTTATGATTGGTCAAGCATGAGCGACTCGACACAAGTTGATTTCTTAAGCTGGACCGACGAACTCGGTGCGGGTGAGTTCAATATGATTCCACAAATTTCACTTGGCAAACGAACCGAGGCCGCAGAAATATGCAACTTAAGCCATGGCGTATTCACCGACGGCCAACCCATTGGCCTGGCGATCAAAGACAACGGATTCAAGTGGGAAGACGACGTTGCGGTCACCGCCTGCGTAGATGCCGACTTTGGTGTGCCGCTCGTGGGTGGCGTCCAAATCGTGTTGCGAACCCGAACGGAGGCATGCGGGGTTTCATGCTCCGGAAGTAAATGCAACACCAGCAAGAAATACGAGGCCTTTTATAGCAAGGATGGCAGCCACTACTCGAAGCTTGGTCACGGCATACCGGCTCCCGACAGCTATGCGCCTCAGGTATTCAACATTTCGAAACCTTTTCGATACATCCGTGTTTGTCGCGGCGGAGGCGATTACCGCCGAAACCAGCTTCAAGTCGACTCCATTCGGGCAAAAGGTGTTGTGGTTCATGAAAATGGCGAGTGCCAACAAGCGCCCACTTTCCAGGGCCTCTGGTCAGGGACCAGGGACACGACGCTGACCGGCACGGACGAATTGATTCCCCCGGGAGAACATGTGCAGTGGGATGGGGTTGGCCTCATCGGACAAAAAGTAATACTGGGCATACAATTGAGCGGGACCATCTCGTGTCAGAAGCTGTGTGAAGGCGTTCCCTATGGCCCCCCTCTTTCCTTTCCGGTTTCTTCCTACTTTCACCGGGAAATAGGAATTGGCATCGGCCTTAAGGCCAATGTTCCATATCTGTGGCTTTTCAAGGGCGGATGGTTTCTGGCAAGAAATGCAGTCCCTATTACAGAGGCCGTACTGGAAAACTATGATCTTTTTCTCACGGTGGCTGAAATTGTTATTCGGAACCAGGTGATACAAAGCATCGATTTGGGAGAAGCAGCCGGGCAAGCCTGTGCGCTTGCAAGCAGCTTTCCAGCCAGTGCTTTTGTGGACCAGATTATCAATGCATTTCCGGATGGCGACAACGTCCCATAGGGTCCGCCAAAGGGACGGACTCTCAAGCTCAGAGGAGATGGCCGGGTCGGCCTAACCCCTTTCGGAAGATTCAGCGGAGGAGCCTGGTTCAAGCGGATGGGGTGGTTCCCATCCGCCAAGCTTCGCGACCGTTTCAGCCAAAAAGGACTTTGTGAGACCTTCGGGGCTCAAGGGGGCACCCACTTTCAAAGACACCCTGGACCGGACCCGGCGGAAGGGCTTCTTGAGGGCCTGGCCATCCTTCTTGCTAAAAAAAGAACCCCACATGCCGTTGAGGGCCATCGGAACCACCGGGACCGGTGTGCGGGCAAGGATCTTTTCGATGCCGGGGCGAAAGGGATTCATCAAACCGGTTTTGGTCAACTTCCCTTCCGGGAAGATGCAGACCAGCTCTCCTTCTTCGAGCGCCTGGGCAATCAGATCGAAGGCCTGCGCCAGCGTATCACGGTCCTCGCGGGCAGGGGCAATGGGGATCACCTTGGCGTCGCGGAACAAGATCCGAACGACCGGCATCTTAAAATAGGTATGGTGCATCACAAAGCGTGCGGGGCGCTTGCAGGCACTGGCGATGATCATCCAGTCTACAAAGCTGACGTGGTTTGAGATCAAAACCGCGGGACCTTCCATGGGAATGTTTTCACGCCCAGTCACCCGAACGCGATACATGATGCACGCAATGATCCAGATGACAAAACGAAGAAGAAACTCGGGAATAACCGTGTAAATGTACACCGCAACCGCAGCGTTCAAAAACGCCATCACCAAGAAAATCTGAGGAATCGTGAGCTCCAAAGACAAAAGCCCCATCAACATCACCGAAGACGCGACCATAAAAAGCGCGTTCAGAATGTTGTTGCCCGCAATCACCCGGGAACGCTCGCTAGGGAGCGATCGCTGCTGAATCATGGTGTACAAAGGAACCGTAAAAAAGCCGCTGAACAGCGCGACCAAAGCCAGGTCTACGCCAATGGCGAGGCCGGGCAAGCTGCCCAAGACCGCGCTGGGGCCAAGGAGGCCATCGGCCTCAAGAATCGGACCGGGGCCAGCAAGATAAAGTCGAAAAGCGAAAAAGCTCATGCCGATGGAGCCCAGCGGGACCAAGCCCAGTTCGAGTCTTTCCCGACTCAGCCGTTCGCAAAGAAGGGACCCCGCGGCGATCCCGACACAAAAGAGCGCCAAAAAGAGGGTGACCACATGTTCATTGCCCCCAACAACCTCGCGGCAATAGTTGGGAAGAAGCGTTAAAAAGGATGCCCCCAAAAACCAGAACCACGAAATGCCCAAAATGGACAGATACACCGGTCGATTGCGGCGTGTAGCCAGATAGGTTTCAAAGGTGGGGCGGAAAGGGTTGAGTGAGAATACCAAATCGGGGTTTCCGGGCAGCGTGGGGCGAATGAACGCGCTGGCCGTCCACCCGAGGGCAGCCACCACCACCACCGTCAACCCGATCATCACCTGCCCAACCCCCGCAAGGCCCACCAACACCCCGCCCACTATGGTCCCGAGCAAAATGGAAAGAAAGGTGCCGGTCTCAACCAGCGCATTGCCGCCGACCAATTCATCTTCGTCGAGCAGCTCAGGCAAAATGCTGTACTTGACAGGCCCAAAGAAGGCGGACTGCGCGCCCATCAAAAACAGAACCGCCAGAAGAAGGGGAACGCTCTCGAGGTAAAAACCAAGGGCCGCAACCCCCATGATCACAAACTCCGCAGCCTTGGCGAGGCGAACCAAACGAGACTTCGCGAGTTTGTCAGAGATCTGTCCGGCACTCGCCGAAAACAGTAAAAACGGCAAAATGAACAACCCCGCCGCCAACGCAACCAACCGCTCGGAGCCCAGGCCCCAAAGGTCAATGCCCCGATAGGCAATCAGGATCACCAATGCGTTCTTGAAGAGGTTATCATTGAACGCACCGAAGAACTGCGTCCAAAACATCGGCCAAAACCGTCGATCCCGAAGCAATTTACCCTGACTCATCGCCAACCCTTGGAACAGGCACCGATCCCACGGTCCGCACCCCGCCCACGCTCACCAGTGCACACTGCGTGCCAAATCTGCAATCTCGCGATCCAAACCCCCGCGTCGTCCTCCGCGTAAACCATTACGCACCCCTGCACAAGGCGCATGCCGCCGTTCTCACCCAAGACCAAGCCCCATAGGCCGCACCGACATTCGGAAACTTTTGACGCGCCCACCGGTTCCGCTAGAGTCACGGTCTTGAACGCCACGAGCCAAACCTGGTTTCGCGCGAACCTTTTCTCCATGGAATGATCGCGGGTGGACGACGAGCGGCCTGAAATCTCGGATCTGATCGTCGATTTTGATCCGAAGACTCTGGCAAGGAAGCCTGTCGAAAAAGCAGAGGTCCTAGACACGCTCTGCCGCCTGGGGATGCGACGCGCGGCGAAGATTGTAGAAAAGCTGCCAGAACGGAATGGCATACTCGATGCCCAGGCCGTCGATGAGACGCTTCTTCGCGCACACGCCGAGCTTCAGCGTCTTTCCGAAGAATTCCAGCAGGGACATCGCATGCTCAAGTTGTTGAGACCCTGTGTCGCGTCTCTCTTCAAAATGGGCGTTTCAAGGCCCGTGCAAATCATCGACGTAGGGTGCGGGCTCGGGTTTGTGATTCGATGGCTTTGTGCGCATGGTGGTTTCGGAGACGAAGTCGAGTGGGTGGGATGCGACTACAACCGTACCTTGATTCAACAAGCCGCGCGCCTTGCCCGCGAAGAGGAGCTTGGATGCCGGTTTCTGACCAAAAATGCCTTTGCCCTCGAAGAGCCGGGGAGCATCTTCATCTCGACCGGCGTCCTCCATCACTTTCGCGGGCCATCGCTCACCGAATTTTTTGTCAATCAATCGCGTCCATCCACCCGGGCGTTTTTTCACTTTGATGTCATGCCCTCGTGGGTCAGCCCGCTGGGCGCATGGGTCTTCCACATCAGTCGGATGCGCGAGCCGCTGGCTCGGTATGACGGCGTTCGATCTGCAATCCGCGCCCACAGCAACGACGTGCTCGCAAAACACGTCAAAGAAGGGGCCCCCGATTTTTTGGTGTCGTTCACAAAGGTGGAGCACCTCGGACACATCCTGATTCGCGCGTTGCGCCCGATCATAGGCCTTCGTCCCGAGCTCGAAGCAAGCTTCACCGAACAACTCGGCCCCGCGGCGCGAACCCTCGAGGCCTTTCGATGACACCCTTGCTCCTTTATCTACTGGCCACGACCGACACCGCCTTTGCCGGTTTTCGAGCCGCGGCCGGCCGCAATGGCCGAATCTACAAACGGCGCTACTATACGAGGGCCGTTCTCCGTGGTCTTTGTGCCGGACAAGCACTCATCGCAGCCGCAGGACTGGTTATTCTCGCGGTCATCCTCGCCCAATCGGACCGCACCAGGGCTTTTTGGGAGCTGGCCTCCGCGGGCCAAACCATGGTCTGGGTCTACGGCATTTATGCCACAGTCGTTCTTTTGGCATTCCTCCCCTACCTTTTTTGGGGGAGCGAGATTCGCACCTTGACCACCGTCATCGTATTTGGCCCCTTGACCTTGCTCCGGCCTGGGGTGGTTTTGGCTGGCGTCCTTGCCTGTGTCGCGCGAAAGCCAACCTGGGCCGTCGCCATCTCGGCGGCCGCAGCATCCACCGCCGTCTTGCTACTCGAACCGCTTCTCGACCGTTGGTACACTCGGCAAACGCAGCAAAAATCTACCCGCTGAGTCCTTGTCCATTCGGCCCGCCCGTTCTCTCCGCTCATCCCACACGCCAACGGGGTTTGGAGCCATGCGGGTGAACTTCGGGATGAAACCGATGAGTCAGCGGCATCGACCCCGGGTGCCTCACGAATCCGAAGGCCCCACAACGCAGTGGAACCCGAAGTCTGGGGCGTGGAGCAATACTGATTGCCTTATTTGACTTGACTGAAGGCTTTGTGCCGTCGTCTTTCTCGGTGGTGTCTTACGCCGCTCCCCCGCGCCGCTCGCCGCAGGCACCACGGGACCGATTCCTAGAACCCATCACCGGGGCACAGCGCCTGAGCATGGCGGCATGGATGCTCGGAATCGCTGTCGCTTTCGTTCCAAATTCCCTGGGCGCAACGCCACCATCCAAGACTGACCTCCGCACCGGCCACCACTCCGATCGGCTGCGACTCGAGGCTGGATGGAACCTCTTGGCGCTCCCCCCGGGCACACCGTGGTCCTCCCCAAGTCGCAACGGCCTTTCAGTATGGCGTGTGCATGGGGGTTCGACCGAGCAAGCACGCTTCCCTAGCCAGGCGGACCGTATCGGAGGCCAATCCACAGGGTTTTTACTTTGGGTATACACCCCGACGGAACACTTTATCCTGGTGGGAGGGCAAACCAACCCCACGGACCTCGACCTGCCGGAGGGCGCCCGACGTCTCTCCTTCCGCTGCCGAAAGGAAGACACCCATCCTGCTGCCGAAGAGGCGTTGGCCTGGGACCCCGTTCTCCAAGCGTACCAACAAGTCCCTCTTCCTGAATCCCAAACGCAAGGCCTTGAGGCCTGCCACGCCACGTCACCCCTCGCCATGGCACCGCTTGAGAACGTCGATCCAGGGCCTGTGGGCATGCCCGAAAACTTGTCAGCCACAACCTATGGAAGAACCGTGGTCCTGACATGGGAAGAACCGAGCGCAGGGGTCAACCACAGCCCAACACCAGACGGCACTGAACTTGGCTACCGAGTGTACCGCGACAACGTGCCCGTCCGCGAGCTGACCGGCGTGACGCGCGTTGAAGATGAAATGCCTGGGCCAGATCACGTGTACCACTACCACGTGGCCTCGGTGCTTCTCAGCGAAGACGGCGTGGGGCGCGAATCGCCCCCCACACAGAGCATTCCGGTTCGGTGGGCACCGCCAGCGCCAATCCCTCAACCAGGCGCGTTCGAAGCTCCGAACATAGTGGTCAAGCCCGATGGTCAAGCCATCCTCCCAGACGTGGCCCTTGCCAAGACCGAGGACGCCACACTCGCCCACCTCGTCTACGGCGTCCGCGCCAACCCGCATCAAAAAAGCCCAGACCATCTCCGGTATCACCGAAGCGAGAGGGCCGGCAAACCCGGCAGTTTTGACGTGGACCACCGCTTCGCGACCGGCCAGGGCGGGACGCTCGCGGAGATCGCCGTCACCGCCCGGGACGCTTTGGTCAGTGTTGCGTGGGTCGAGGTGAAGCAGAGCGATGCCGCGGCGCCCATCTCGAGCCTCGACTCTGACGCCAGTTCTGATTCTGCTTGGGGAGGCCTGGCGATGGCGCCAGAAAGGCGTTCTAGCCAGGTCTGGGTAGCCCAAAGCATGGACGGAGGGCTCTCCTTCTCAACCCCCTTTTTGGTCCGCGAAAGTTCGATATGGCAGCGCGGCCTGGACATGGCCTACGACCGGGGCCTTGGGCATCATCTCGTGTGGGGAGAGGGCGGCAAAGTCTACTACCTCAAGAACTTGGCGGGAGAGCCTTCCAACGTCTTCGATGTAACAAGGCGGAGCCCCGTCACTGAAGTGGTCCGGTACAAGGTTCGAGTCGAACCCAATGAGAACGGAGTCTGTGATTGCCCCAATTGCTGGTGTGAAGAGTCCTATACGCTCGGCCGCGATCAAAAAGGGATCCGCTACCGCGACCGCACCGAAGAAAGCCACGTGGTCCAGCCGGCACTCCACGTAGACGACAACACAATCACCATCGTCGGCAGGCAGATCCGCATGTGGGACAATCGACCGGTTCTGAATGACGCCTGGACAGCGATGCTCGCGTCGCCGGTCTACAACCAAAGGGCCGTGCGGGGCCAAGTCTTAACCCGCTACCTTGTCGGCTGGCAAAGCGTATGGAAGACGGCCTACGAGCCCAATGACGAAGCGCTTTACCCGAGCCTCGGTTTTGCGCACCAGATGCTTTACCAAGGAACATGGCACGAGCAAGACGAGATCAAGGTCGCCCAGCGGCCCATCATGGCCGGTGCCTGGACCGACCTCAAACCCCCCAGCAACAGCAGCACCCAACCCCAGTCGACCGCCCGTGAACCACGAGGCGGTCAGGCGCAGGGCAAGCATACGCAAGATGAGTGGCACAGCGAAACTCAGAACTGGCGCGTCTCGGCGGTGGCCGCGGTCGGTGAGGGTCAAAGCGACGATACGCCTTCCTATCCCAAGATCACATCCACGCCCGTCGGACTGGTGCTGGTCTACGAAAACGGCCTTTCCGATGACCCCAACGTGTCGGGCTTCAACCCCATCCAGCACCAGACCTCCGCTGATGGCGGCCTGAGCTGGTCTTCACCTGAAACCATCGCCAGGGGCTACGTACCTCAAGTGGCCGTCACCCAAAGCGGCGAAATGGCGGCCTTGTACTATGTCCCTCAAGGACCCACGCACGGCGCAATCACTGCGCGCCGGGGCACCCTTTCGTCTGAGCGCACGATGTTGCCCGAAGAAGTGCTCAATACCCAACCGGCGCGCCCCATTCACTTCAGAAGCCATGGAGACCGAGGCGACGCCCTTCAGGGGCGTGCCGCTTTGACCAGTCACGGCGACCTGCTCTTGGCCGCCTGGGTCGAACAAGACCCGGTAGGAGCCGTCGATCGCGTCGTGATTTCGCGCGCTTCAAGCTTGACCGAGGTTGTTCACTACGATCTCGACCTCCCCGACTACCTGACTGAGGACAAGGGGGCTGAGGTTCGGGTCCAGGCCCTCAACCGGTACCATATGAAGGTCGACTCCAAGGAGCCCATCCGGCTGGCCCGTCCAATCGGAGAGCGCGGCCCATCGACCGCCCCTCCATACCAGGGTTCCGATGGGTTGCCCCCACCCACAAACACAAAGGTCGATGGATTATCCGACGCACCGGGCACCAAGACCACCGGGCACCAAGGCCAGGCCGAAGGCTCTATCCCTCACCGAAGCACCCCACCGCTCGAGCTTCGGTTCCAGGGCGGAGAAGCTTGGGTCTGGGTGGATTCGCCGCAGCTGGCCCTCATGGACACCCAAGGCGTGGTCCAAGGTGAACTGACTCTGTCCCCATCAGCCACCGCAAACAACACCAACGCTCCTCTCGCAAACACCAAGGCTTGGCCCCACTTCGGTGCGGACGTTCCCGTCTTCGAGCGCTCCGCTTTGGGCAACTACGAAAAGGCCCGCTGGATGAGGGACCGGTTGTTTCACCGGGCCGACGACGAGACTGAGCCTATGGCCTACCAGGTCGAATACGAAGTCGCCGGGTCGGATTCAACAACCAGGACCAACGCGAGCCGCTGGCTCGCCCACAATTTCGCCGACGAGGACAATCTAGACACCCGCTACCTGGCGCGCTTCCGCAGGGTCTGGGCCTACACCCAAGGCATCGCCCTGGCCCAGCTTGCTCGTGAGGAAAAAAGGGAGAACGACGCCATCGCCCTCGCCCGCTATCTGTGCAAGCGCGCCCATGTTGGTACCCATGAAGGTGCCCCCATCATCAAGGGTTGGCCGTTTTCCTGGAACACCGATGGCGACAACTGGGAAGATGCACGACTGGTCACCGGTGCAACCGCTTGGGTGGTGCACGGTCTCGGGGCCTTCTTAACATCCTCTGCCCTTCACGAGACGTCGAAAGAGGCCCAATTGCGTATCCGAGAATGCTACCAAAAAGCACTTGGGGGCCTCGCGATCCATCGCCTCACGGGAACCACCGAAGGCGGCCTCCCCTTCAGCCTAATGACCGCAGGGTTCACCACCCAAGGACTGGATCTGGCCGCCACACCATCGAAGATAGGAGGGCCAGACGGCAAGCCGATGGCTCAGCCCGAAGAGTCATGGGACTACTACGATGTCCTCGACGCACTCGGCTACGATCGCTTCGACCCCGAACAAGCCCCGAAAATCGGGCGCACCCCATCCGCCCAAGGCCAGAACCCGCAAAAAGACGGGTCCGCCAAGGTCCTGACGGAAAGCGAGTTTTGGATCCTCAAAGAAGAAGTCCGTTCCCTGAACGTCGTCACCGAGCACAACCTCGACGTCCTGAGCGTACTGAACCATGCCATCAGGCATGCTGAAGCACTCGGCGTGGACCGGTCATCGCTCAAGCGATGGCGAAACGAAGTGAGAAACGGCATCTTTTACGTGCTCTACGATCCGGACGAAACCCTTTGGCAACGAGACCTGGAAGACGCTCTGGCCGCAAACCAAAACGATCCCGAAAAACGAAGGGAAATTCAACGCGCGCTTTTTGAAGGCGCGTGGGGACGCATTTCGACCGGTGGGTCTGCGCAGTTGAACGAGAACGAGGCATGGACCTTTCATCGTTCGGAACACGTTGCCATCGACAACTGCAGTTGGTTGTCTCTCTCTGTCGACTACGACGATCTCACCGACAAGCGGGCCATCGAGCGCCTGGGACGATGTCTGGAGTTCACCACCTTGGCGTTTGCGAAGAAAATCGCTTTTGGCCCCAAGCAATACTATGGCACCCACTACTTTTTTGACGGTTTCGAGGACCGGTACATAGATGCCAGCGACCAACAAGAGCAATCCTTTCATCTCGAGGCCACCACCGGCCTTATCTTGGGCTTGCTGGCCTTCGCCGAAGCCCACCCCACCCACCCCAAGGCCCCCTTCTTCCGCTCCGAAGCCGGAGCCTTGTGGTCAGGGGTTCAGGACTTTGTGGCCGATCATGGCTTCCCGTACTCGAGTCAACGGATTCAAGACCTCTCTACCCTTCTGACCTCCAGCACCGCCCTGATTTGGTTCATCGATGTGTATGACCACATCGAAGCCCAACGCCAAGACCTGGCCCCAGCAATCCCCTGGGGACCGGAACAAACAAGGCTGTGGCCTCTTTCTCGAACCCAACCCGGGGGCATCGCCGTCGGCCGCGGGCTGTACAATGCCTTTCAGACTTTGCTCACCATGCATCCTCAGGCTGCAGCATTCTTGGCCCCGGCCGCGCTGAGCTTGGGCTTTGGCCTCAGCGGAGGTGTCGAAAACGACATGGCTCTCAAGACCATGGTGGCCCTTCGTGAACCACCGGGACCCGGCTGGAATCGGGCGGGCTCGATTGCTGCGGACCACGTCATGCACGAGCTGGCCTCAGACAGCGGGCTTTTGGTCTTCTTTTACCCGGAGACCGACATTCGTCAATGGGGCCGCTATCAAACCCCCCAAGGCACAACCCACGCTTTTGACGAAGACAAAATCTACGCCTTTGACCTTCAAGACCTGCCGGATCTACTTCCCTACGAAACCATCTTCGGCGGCGGCGATTCGAGCACCGCCCGTTTCGAAGTCCCGCACTTCAAGACCAAGCCCGCAAACGCGCGGCTCGGCGTGTTTGTTCTCGACACCGACGACTCCAAGTCTGCCGTCGTCGATCGCTTCTTGAGCCATCACTTGTGGTGGGATCATGTACTCCAGGTGGCGGCCTTTCTTCCCACCGACGGGACTCGAGAGGCGTGGCTTCGCACCATGCGAAATATGTTCCTCGGCTGGTTTTTCGATGCCCGCACCGCGGTCCTCGTCGCCCACAACGGGCCCTCCAAGGGCAGCCGTCCGTTTTGGTATAAAAGTGGCCCTTCTGCGGTAGAAGGCGCCAAAAGCCCTCTGCCCCTTGACGATGACGAAAAAACAGATGTCCCCGTGGACCCGTCGACCCGTCCGCACGAGGTGTTGCCTGCGCCCAGCACCCCTTACCCACCGGCACCAACGCGAGGAAAAGAAGGCTGGGAAAGCTTTTCACTCGACGCCAAGTTTTTTGACGAACTTGCCGAGCTTTGGACCATGCTCACAATCGCACCGGTTCAACAGGAGTTCAAGAACCTCATGGATGCACTCAAAAAGTACGGACCCTTTCACAAATTCATCGAGTCCAGCGGCATCACCATCACCTTTGTGCCGGAGGCCGATTGGCATGACCATGCCCTGTTCAAAGACCAAACCGACTACCCGATGCACCTTGTTCTCAAGGAAAAAGACAGCGGAAAACAGACCTGGTATTTTTTGAAGCCCGATCGATTCTTAGAAGAACGTTATCGCGCGCTAAACCCCCAGTACAGCCGAAGTCAAAACCTCCTCAAATTCCAGGCAGATGCTTTCTTTGGCTTGGTCACCAACGAACTCTTCAACCGAGGCATCCTTCGGGTGCAAAAAGAAACAGACACGAGCTTTTCGGTCCCCCTCGGTCGCACAAAAATCACTTATGAAACCCATGACCAAGAGCTTCGGGAACAGACGCAGGAGGCTTTACACGAACTGGGCGGCAAGAAATTCGGATTGTTCAAAACGTCGGTCGCCATCGATCCAGCGTCAAATTCGGGTTCGACCGTCCGAAAGGTCTTCCATTCTGCTTACCCAACAACCCCTGGGGGTGCTTTCGGATTCGACTTTGTACCCGGCGTCATCGCCCTAAACCATGTGTTCACGGACCATTTGACCCAGTTCGAGAACGACATCCGGCTGCTCGAGGAAGGCGGGTACCCCGATTCCGTCAAGGTCGAGATGGTGAACCTCGATTCCGTTCGCAAGGTACATTTCTCTTTGCTCGAACCCGCACGCTTGGTCTTGGCCACATTCACCGGCAAGGACGAACGCGTGAAGGAGGCCACGTTCTTGGCCATGCAAGACGACACACCCAACTATCGACGATTCGCACTGGAACATAGGAGCGTCCATGGCGACTTCGAAGTTTCCGAGTCGGACGGAGGCAGCTCGAAAGACGACTCGCCAAAAGGCGTCTACCGCTTTGTCGAACTCGATGCCGAGGATCCGTTTCAACGGCATATCATCCGGCTCTTGAAAGAAGAGGTGGCCAGCACCACCCCCGAACCATGGAGTACCAGCACACTTCGGGACGAACTCGGTCTGAAAGACAAAGAGGTTTTAGACGTCTTTGCCCCAATTCCTGAAGCGGCTTACGACCGAGACCGCATTGAGGCACTGATTCGAGACAACTTGTTCCTCTATCATCTCATCCTACAGTCCCAGAGCCAAGCATGGCCAAGCAATCGTTCAGTCCGAATTCCACTCCGGTCGTTCATGGTCGACGCGAGGGAGGGCCTGGGCGGTGCTGTCGCATCTGTGTACGACCCGGGCGACTGGTCGGTCAAGAAGGTGCGCACCATGACGGAAAGGCATCTTTCGGATAGCGATCGAGACGCAATCACAACCTCTTTTCTCGTTCGAGGCGTAACCTTTCATCTACTGGGGATGTTCAAGGCCCTTGAGGAAGACCCTTTTGACCCTGCTGAAGCGTTTGACCATTTCAGGAAAGACAAACACTACAACCTCTACATACAGAGGGCCACTGAGGTGGCCGACACCCGTTTGTCCAACACCGAAAGCTTGGCAGGAAGAATCCACTTTTCAGTCTACGCAGCCCAGTTTTATGCCATGCTACTCGAACAATCAATTCATCGGCCAAGCCATCACGACAGACCCTTCGAAATAGACGATTTGTCCGAGATCGAACCTGAGTGGCGGGACACACTTCTTGCCAGCCCAGACAGCGTCATCCCCGTGCACCTCGTTGTTCGTCCAAGCACCATTCTCCTCTTGAGCATGTGGAACATCGTGCCCTCATTCATTGCACAGATCATCCGCGACTTCGGGTACGACGAGAACGATGACACCTGGCGCTCGAACCAAGACCAGAAAGACGTACGTCAGGCCATCTTAGATGCAGAAGACGAGTGGAAGAAAAGCGGTTTTGCCGCCACACGGTCCTTCGATACCGGTATGCACGACAGCACCAGTCCTCTAAACAAACAGTTTTACATGAAATCCCAGTCTACGACCGAAGAAACACGGTGACTTCTATGCCCCCAAGCGTCGACCGCTGACGCGCTTGTAAGAGAAGTGAGCCGAGGGACCCATCCCCGAGCTCACCGGGATTGATTCGAACCGGTTTGGGTCGCGTAGGTGGGTGGATTACGGTCTTCGCCGGTGCGGGAAACACCGCGCGAGCCCTTGGGTTCAGGTCGTGGGGCGAAATCCCCAACAAGATGTGTTGTACTTTGGCTGGGTGTGCGCGGATGAATGACTCCCCAAACGGCAACGAGGCCGGGCCGAAAAAACAATTTGGGGCCTTTGGCGGCGTCTTTACGCCGAGCATCCTGACGATCCTTGGGGTCGTCATGTACATGCGGCTCGGGTGGGTCACCGGCCAGGTCGGACTCGGCGGGGCCCTTCTCATCGTGGTCATCGCCCACTTGATCTCTTTGGCGACCGGTCTATCGGTGTCCAGCATCGCCACCAACCGCACCGTCGGCGCGGGTGGCGCGTATTTCATGATCAGCCGGGCCCTCGGTGCCCCCGCGGGGGCGGCCATCGGCATCCCGTTGTTTTTCGCCCAAGCGCTGAGTGTCACCTTTTATCTGGTGGGGTTCACCGAATCTTTGGCGCAGCTCGTCCCCGGCTTGCCCCGGGTGGTGGTGAGCACGGTAGTCAATGTGGCCCTGACTGCGCTTTCCCTTAAAGGCGCGGACCTCGTCATCCGGGCGCAATACTTTGTGATGGGGGCCATTGCTTTGTCGCTGGTCGCGGTGTTCACGGGCCGGACCGAATCCTTTCCCGCAAACATAGAGTGGTTTCATCAAGGCACCCAAAGCCTTCCTGCCGTGTTCGCAGTCTTCTTTCCCGCAGTGACCGGCATCATGGCGGGCGTCAGCATGTCCGGAGACCTCAAGGATCCGCGAAAAGCGATTCCCCGGGGGACCATCTTGGCCATTTTGGCCGGGTTTATCGTGTACGCCCTGTTTCCGGTATGGCTCTCACTCAACGCGAGCAACGATGAGCTCATCAAGAACCTCGACACCGTATTTCAGATGTCCTCGGTGCCCGCCCTCATCTACGTAGGGGTGTGGGGCGCAACCCTGTCGAGTGCCCTCGGAAGCATTCTTACCGCCCCGCGGACCTTGCAGGCCCTTGCTTTTGACGGTTTGGTCCCAAGGCTCTTTGGCAAGGGTTTCGGGGGCTCTTCGGAACCGCGCATCGGCACCCTCTTCACTTTTGCCCTCGCCCAAGCGGGCATTTTTCTTGGCAGCCTGGATGCCATCGCGCCCGTGCTGACCATGTTCTTTCTTGCGACCTATGGCGTAACCAACCTGGCTTGCGGCCTACAGAAGTGGGCGGCCAGTCCAAGCTTCCGTCCATCTTTTCGGGTGCCCGCAGCCATCAGCCTCTTGGGGAGCCTGGCCTGTTTTTACGTCATGAGCATCATCGATATGCTCGCCATGTTTCTTGCGCTCGCAGTGTGCTTGGTGGTCTTTGCCCTCGCCCAGCGTCGTGCGCTCGGCACCACCTACGGTGACGCACGGCATGGGATATGGGCGGCCTTGGTCCGAGCGGCGCTCTTCCGGCTGAGGCGGGCTGAGTTTCACCCCGAAAACTGGCGCCCCAACCTCCTCATCCTTGGTGGAGACCCCAAGGAACGACCCCACCTCCTCGAGCTTGGCAGCGCCATCGTGCAAGACCGAGGCGTGGTCACCCTCTTTCACTTCATTACCGGGTCCGTCGAGGACAATGCCCAAAAAAGAAAAGAACTCTTTCAAAAGAACGAACACCAAATCGCCCAAGAGTTTCCGCATGTGTACTACCGGGTAGACATCGTCGACGACATCCACCAAAGCACCGTGGCCGTGGCCCAAGCCTATGGTGTCGGCCATTTTTCGGCCAACAGCGTATTGCTCGGCTGGCCCAAAAGAGCCGAGCGCAGCCCGCGCTACATACCCATGCTGCGCGACCTCATCACCCTCGATTGCTCGTTGCTGCTGCTTCGCTACGATGCGGAGCGAGGTTGGGGCAAAAAACGCCACATCCACATCTGGTGGGGCGGACTCGAGGGCAACGGAGCGCTCATGCTGCTTTTGGCCTTTCTTCTCACCGCGCAAGGGCGCTGGAGAAAAGCCAAAGTCACCCTTCTAACGGCGGTAGGCACCCAAGAAGAAGAACGAACCGCTGAAGAAAAGCTCCAAACCCTCCTGAAAAGCGCCCGAATCCCGGCCCAAACCCGGGTCATTGCCCGAAACGGTCAAAGAACCGCCGATATCATGCAGGCCGAGAGCCAAAACGCAGATCTCGCGCTGGTCGGCTTCCGCCTTCCAGACGCCGACGAAGATCCAGAAACCTTCTACGAAGGCATCCAGGCCATCACCGAGCCGCTCCCCACGACCATCTTGGTTCGAAGCGCAAAAGACTTTCAAGGCGCCCCCATTCTTTTCGACGACCCCTAAGATTCGCACCTTCTTGTCTAAGTGCAATAAAAATTGCTAGAATTCGAAACAGCATAGCCAAAAAAACGGAAGACAGCAGCGTTTTCGGGCGCTGATACCCTCTGTTTCTTGTTCTGGATTTTCCCCGATTCTTGTGTTAATTCCGGGCCAGTTATGGGTGTCGAATCGTATTTCCGTCAAAAACGGGTCCTGGTCACCGGAGCGTCGAGTGGCATTGGCCTGGCCACCGCCAAAGCGCTGGCGCCGATGGGTGCAGAGCTCACCCTCGTCGCCCGACGCGGGCCAACGCTTGAGCAAATCAGGGACGAACTCAGACCGAACGCGACACGACCCATCCATGTCCTCCCGCTCGACATCAGCGACGAAGCCGCCGTCGAACGCCAGGTGCCTTTGCACGTCCAGGCTCACGGGGTGGATGTGCTGATCAACAACGCCGGAATCGCCATGCCCGGTCGTTTTTTGGAGCTCGACAAGAAACATTTTCGGGAACTGATGGAGGTCAACTACTTCGGAGCGGTGTACATGTGCCGGGCCATCGCCCCCCATATGGTCAAAAAAGGGCAAGGGCACATTGCCAACGTAGGCTCCTTGCTGTCGGTGATGTCCGTCTACGGCTATTCGGCGTACGCAGCCACCAAGTTTGCCCTCTACGGTTTTTCCGACGCGCTTCGGGGCGAGCTACGCCCCCACGGCATCCAGGTCAGTATTCTCTTGCCCCCCGACACCGACACCCCGCAGCACAGCTTCGAAATGCCCCACCTCCCCGCCGAAACCCGCGCCATCGCAGGCACGGTGAAAATGCTCAGCGCCGAAGAGGTCGCGATGACCCTGCTTCGAAACATGGCCAAGGGCAAATTTGAGATCATCCCGGGTTGGGACGCCCGACTGACGGCCGCGGTTCACCGAATCGCTCCCGGCCTCGTACGCTGGTACTGCGACGCCATCACCCGAAAAACGGCCAAGAACAAATCCACCGGATCCATGCCCAAAAACCGCCTGCCCACGCCAAGCGCCGACGCCTAACGCGATCATGAACACCACCAAAGGGCTCAAAGGCCGCCTGATGGGCGCAGTTTTCACCACAGTGGCCGCATCTTTCATCTTCGGCAACTTCACCGGCTTCCTCCTCGGCACCCTCGTTGGGCAAGAGGGATCTCCATTAACCAATCTATTCGGCGGTTCCGGCGAAAAACCCGCCGACACCGAAAACCCACAAAAATACACCCGAAAACGCTTTGAGTTGCAGTACCCCGGCAATTGGAAGATAGATTCCAGCGCAAGCGGCCACGATCCCGATCGCGTCTTCACGGTGCAAAGTCCGGGCTCTGCGCTTTCGGTGTTTGTTGTCTTTCCCCAGCCCACAGATCCGGCACACAATGTGCGCAACCAGGTCGAGGCCTACCGACAGCTGATCACCCAGCCCGAACGCGAAGGATTCCATCAATGGGGGCCCTACACCGGCCAAGGCATCCACATCAAAGGAGGCGTCCTCGGCGTCCAAGGCGGCGTCCGGATTTTCTCCGCGAGCGATGAGCAGCAATCGTTTTTGGTCACCGAGCAGTACTACGATGAAGACTTGGCGGACGTGGCCCCAGGATTCCAACTCATCCAGGGTTCATTCCGATTCTTCTAATCCCGGAGCTCACCTGCGTCGATCCGAACCGGTTTGCGTGGTGTAAATGAGCGGAGGGGGGCGGGTGGGCCGAATTCACTTCGGACCGGGCCCCGCAAGGCCGAATCGGCGTTCACTTGGGCTGAGGGATTCGCAGAGCACAAGGCCGTCCCAGCGTGGGACGGTACTCAATTTAGATATCCACGGCACCGTTTGCCCGCAGGCCTTACAGGGTGACCTCTTCACAAAGATGGGTAACCGTGTTGCAACTTTCATTTCCTGAACATCCCTTTTCTTCGCAAGGAACCTCGCAAAGCTCAGAAGCCGCATCACACACCAAGCCTGCACCACAGCCACAAGGGTTGTCGGCAGGGAGATCACTTGGGTCCCCACAACTTCCGGTGTGTGGCAAACAGGCTTGCCCCTCCTCGCACATGGCCTCTCCGCAAAGAGGTACGCATTCAGGCACATCCAAGGCCGGATCGCAGACCAGGTAATCGCCGCAGCTGTCGCATTCATGAGATGGCGTATCCGGATTGCCAGCCCAATCCCACCGGCGGTATCCAATCGCAACCTCGTCGCCCAGCTTGGGCCGCGCATCGCCGTAGAAGATCACTTTGTTCGAGGCGGGGTCGTAGTCAAATCCGTGCTGGCGGCTTCGAGAGATCACCCGGCCTTGGCCGGGGGGACCCACGGCAACTTTTAAGGTGGCTGACGCCGGTACATGCGATAGTTGATAAGCACTGGCGACGCCGGTAGCCGCTCGGGCGATGTCCTCAAGATTCTGCGCCATGTCGCCGCAAATGGAACCGAACTGTCCCCCGGTTTGGTGCGCAACTTCCACATAGCCTTGACCGGGCTCCACATCGGAACCATCGGAGTTTCTCGCGCAGCCTGCCGGAAAATCGCCAACGATGGCAAAATTCACTGCGTTCTTGCTCCGATACTGGGCCACAAAATCCTCGATGATGGCCTCCCCTCCGGGTTCTTCACAGAAAAACTGTTCATTTTCGTGGCCGCTGCACTCGCCGCAGACTTTGCATTCTACGGTTTGATCCCGTTCATCTGACATGTGAATGACAATCGTGGCCGCATCTTCACGGAGCTTTTGAGGGCTATCGGATTCGAGTGCCGTCGTCCGAGGCTCCAGACGACGAAGGGCTGAAAGACCCGTCTCAAGCCCTGGCTCCCAGCCCCCCTTGGCACCGACCACAATACGGCTCTTGAACACATCGAGGTCCCTGGTAAAACCGCCGCCCTCGAGCTCACCCTCGCGCGACCGGTCGTTGCTTTGGGTCGACCGCGTTCGGGTCACGGCGAGTCGGAAATCCACGTCTGCGGACGCCAAGATATCAGCCATCGCCCCGGCGGCATCTTTGACCGCCTGCTGGTCGTCCTCCATCGAACAGGAATCATCCACCACCCACAGAATGTCGGCCTTGGGTTCCTTGTTGGTGTCAAACTCATCACACACATGCCACGTGAACGAACCGTGACGGGCGAGGTTGGTCCCATCCGTCCATTCTTCGAGCCGAAACAATTGGTCTTCGCTCGGGGTGTCACCCATGACCACCGCAGCCAACAGAACGACCCGGCCCCGCGAACGATACACCGTCAAGAGATTGATCACCGCGTTTTTGCCTCGGTCCTGTCCCGCAGGCAGCGCCCCTTCATACGCCTGTCCCCGAAGGAACAAACGCCCGAGTTCAGCCGCAACCGATTTTGCATCTCGTGTTTCCTTCAACGTCATCCTAAAACTGGCCTGCTCCGCATCCTCGCCGGCGAAGCTCTGAAAACCGCGGGTACGCTGGGACTCAATGCGCCCTAGGGGCTCGATGGCATTCGACTGCTCGAAACTTCGCTGAAGGCCGGCGCTTGAGGCTCCGCCCGACGGCGCCTTGGCGACCAGGACAGCCGCCACCCCCAACCCTGCATCGTAAAACATGGCTCCCGGTGCCCGTCCGTCAGCCAGGCGCAGCGTCGAACGCTCCGCGACCCCAGCGTCGGCGGCAACAACGGCGTCCGCACCGGGCACATCGTAGACCATAAAGGGCCGATCGTGCACTTTGGAGCATGCCAGCGCCTGGACCTCATCATCATCCAGGATGCCATCGTTGTCGGTGTCGGCCAGGTTCGGGTCTGTTTCGCCCGGGTCAACTTGACCGTTTTGGTTGCGATCTTCAAACCGATCGGGGAATGAATCGGAGTCCTGGTTGACCTCTAGTACTCCTTCATCTCCGCTGCACGCGAAAGGTAGGAGCAAGACGCTACCGATGAGCATTGGGGCCGAACGCTTGGAAGAGAACAACACGCCGGCCCTGCGTGCAAACGGCAATCCAAACTGCAGGCACTGCAACTTTCATGCGAACTGACGAGCTTCGTCCACCAAAAGAGGACAAGAGTCGTCACCCGGCAGATTTCAAGACCCCACTTTTGCGAAATGCATTCGGGTTCGCCTGGGCCTCAAGCCGCTGCGCGCCTCAGGCGATCCAAAATGGCGAGACCGAGACCCTCTTCGGGAAAAGGGGTCGCCACGATGGCATCCAGCCCCAAGCGATCGAGGCGTCTCATCGCCGAGAACAGGTTTTTTGCCGCTTCTTTGAGGTCGCCTTTTTGCGAAAGCACCTCCACCTCAGCGTACCCGTGACCACTTGGGGGGCCTAGGAAACACAAAAGCCCCACCTTTGGCCCCAAGCCGCCTTCGGGCTCGGTCCCCGCAAGGTAAAACGGGGTACGGGTTGCGTAGTGGCGAGGCATTCGCCCCGGCGACAAACTTTGCTGTTCACCTTCTCGCAAAAGCGCAACCGCCCCCACGACGGATTGAAGGGCTTCGAGGGGCACACCCCCGGGACGAAGCAGGGCCGGCTTCCCACCGATGAGGGAAACAACGGTCGATTCTACGCCCAACGAACAAGCCCCCCCATCCAGAATCATGACCTCTTCGCGGTCACCAAAGGCTTCTTGAACATGAGCACCGGTGCTGGGGCTCACCGACCCAAACACGTTGGCGCTCGGGGCCGCAACCGGAACGCCTGCTTCTCGAATCAAGGACCGAGCCACGTCGTGTGAAGGCACGCGCACTGCGACCGTCGAATGTCCGGAGGTGACGACGTCCGGAATCGACTCGGTCTTGGGTAAAATCAAAGTGAGTGGGCCGGGCCAAAAAGCACGTGCCAAGGCATGTGCTGTGGGCGGCCAGGCCTGGGTCACCTGTCGAGCCTCGCCTTCGGTGCTCACATGAACGATCAAGGGATCAAGACGCGGCCGCTTCTTAAGGGCGAAGACCCTGAGAACGGCATCCTCATCGTAGGCGCCGGCCCCCAGGCCGTAGACCGTCTCGCTGGGAAAGGCCACCAGCCCCCCTGCCCTGAGGTGGCGGGCAGCCCGGGCAATGTCCTCCGGTGACACCGTCGTCATGCCTGGATGCGCTCCAGGCCGCCCATATACGGGCGCAAGACCTCGGGAATTCGCACACTGCCATCCGCCTGTTGGTGTTGCTCCAAGATGGCGACCATGCACCGCCCCACGGCGACGGCCGAACCGTTGAGCGTATGCAGTAAACGGGGTTTCTTTCCCTGTTTGTAGCGAATACGTGCCCGCCTAGCCTGGAAGTCTTCAAAATTGGAACAACTCGAGATCTCCCGATAACGCTCCTGGCTGGGCAGCCAAACCTCGAGATCGTAGCACTTCGCCGCGCCGGCCCCCATATCGCCGGCACAAAGGAGCATCACCCGGTAATGAAGCTCGAGCGCCTGAAGAATTCGTTCGGCGTGGGTAACGAGTTTTTCAAGCTCGTCATACGAAGAGTCCGGCTCGACAAAACGCACCAGTTCAACCTTGTTGAACTGATGAAGGCGGATCATGCCCCGGGTGTCGCGTCCGGCAGAACCGGCCTCCCGTCTGAAACAGGCGGTATGGCAACAATAGGCGTGGGGAAGAGGTCCCGCCTCAGGAAGGAGCACCTCATCCTGGTACAAATTGGTGACCGGAACTTCCGCCGTGGGAATCAGCCAGTAGTCCTGGTTCTCGGCAAACGGGACTCGAAACTGGTCTTGCTCAAACTTGGGGAGCTGCCCCGTGCCCGTCAAGGCTGCCGTATTGACCAAAAAGGGGACCGAAACCTCGCGATAGCCGTGTTCTTTCACGTGGATATCCAGCATCAACATGGCCAAAGCCCGCTCGAGCTGGGCAAGCTGACCATAGCTCACCACAAAACGCGAACCGGCCAACTTTGAGGCCCGCTCGAAGTCCAGCATCCCAAGAACATCCACGCCGAGCGTCACATGGTCTTTCGGGGGACCGGCAAAAACCGGTTTGGTGCCAAAAGAACGCACAAACACATTGTCAGACTCGTCCTCTCCGTTTGGAACCGAATCGTGAGGCAGGTTTGGAATGCTGAGCATCAACGCACTGAGGGCCTCCTCGGCATCGGCCACCTTTTGCTCCAAAGCCTTGATGTTCGCGGACAGCGATTTTTGTGCTTCTCGAGCCCGCTCTTTTTCCTCTGGCGTTCCCTCTTTGAAGATACGCTTCATCTCGAGGTTTTCTTGGTTTTTTTGCTCCCTGAGCACCTGCGTCTTTTGGATGGCTTGGGCCCGAGCCTCCCACTCGGACTGCACATCTTCTAGCTTGGACACATCAAAGCCCCTTCGTTTGAGCTTTTGCCGATGGGTGTCGAGGTCCGCGCCAACCTTTCGGTAGTCGAGCATGCCCCGTCATAGTGATGGGGACTCCGCTTTTGAAGACCTTTGTGGACTGGGGCCCCTGTGTGGGTGACTCGCACCGAGAAAACCCGAGCGCTTGGGCCCGGCGCGTCGACGGGCGATGCCTCGAAAACCCCAGCTTGGGTGCCCGTGGCCGCCCCATGCACGCCCGGTGACCGTCATCAACCGGCGGCCATTCCATTGATCTTCAGACCCACCTCCCCCCAGAATGAGGGAATATGAAGCTTTCTAAGCCGCCCCGTCAGGCGCCCTATGCGCTGGCCGTCCTCCTTGCGACACAGACAGGGTGCCAAGACTACCTCTTTTCGCAGCAGTGCCCGGCGATCACCAAGGAAACCAAGCTGGAGCAAGCCGCGGCCGAACCTACGCCCGCCGACATCCTCTTTGTGGTCGATAACTCGGGATCGATGGCCGATGACCAAGACAATCTGGCCACGAGTTTCAATCGTTTTATCGAAGAGATTCCAAAAGACGGAGACTACCGCATGGCCATCGTCAGCACCGACCTGACGAGCGCCACCGAGATGGCCGGGCTGGCCAACATCCGATTCTCCCAGCAGCACCCATTTCGCCGGGTTCTGTTTGACACCAGCTCCAATCAGGCAACCTGCGAGCCGGTGTCCACGGGCCATGGCTGCTTTCGAGGCCCTACGACTCCAGTCATCGATTCTACGATGACTAAAGAGGACCAACAGAGAATTTTTACCGATAACGTTCGCGTGGGATCTTGCGGCGCGGGGCGGGAGCAGGGCCTAGGCGCCATGCAGTCCGCGCTCCGTCAGGCGGTCAGCGGCTGCAACCAGGGCTTCTTGCGTCCGGAAGCCAATCTGATCATTGTCATCGTTTCCGACGAAGACGACCAATCGTGTTCGGGCGCGGGCTGCTACCAAAACTTCGTTGATGAACTCGCTGCGATCAAAGAGTACCGCCGTATTCGAATCGCGAGCATCGTAGGGTCTTGGGAGGGCAGCCCCGCGGACTGTAGAATCCCCGATAACCCCGGCGAAGATGGACGAATCTGCGGCTCGCTTTGCAACAACAAACCCCCGTCCTCAAGCAACCCACGGGACTGCGTTAAAGACGACAACACCTGTGCCGCCGACGAATTCTGCGACCTCAGCCTGCGTTCAGGCCCAAACAGCGGGAAATGCGAGAACATCGATCTTCAGAACTGGAGCGCAACCAATTGTAAGTGGTGCTCCGAGTACCGAACCGAAGACTGCTGCTCTGCCCTCGGCGGTGGTCGCTATGTGGCATTCACCCGCGCATTGGCCAAAGCCATCGTCGCCGACAGCCTGAATAAGGACGTGAACGATCCCGATGTACCCGATCAAACCTGCACCAGCGACCCGGGCCAATCGGTGTGTCTTATCGAATCCATTTGCCAAGCAAACTTCGGCGATACGCTCGCCAGAATCGCACGAGAACTGGTCAACGTCGACGAATACACCCTGAGCCCTCCCCCCGTCTATCCGGAGGGCGTGGTTGTACGCATCACCGGTCAGGACGGCACCAGAGAATTGGTGCAGGGCACAAACTACGAAATTACGGGCGGCACCAAGTTGCGCCTGCTCGCTGGGTCCAAACCTGAAGAAGGAGAATCGGTGGAGATTTACTTTGTCACCGACACCGAAACGCAGGCGCTGGATAGAGGCGCTTGTAAAGCCGTGCCTTAACCGGTAAGCCCAGCCATCTTTTGAAAGCGCTCGAGGACCTCGAGCCCACACGGGGTGGGCCCGAGGCCTTTTTCGATGTTCTCGAGGAGCGCCTTGGGGTCCACGCCTTGCGCGCAGGCCATGGCGGCAATTTCTCGTTTTTTGGCCACGAGGTAGGCCTCCATGATCTCCACTGTAAACTCTGGGTGAAACTGAACACCCCACGCCGTACCGCCAACGGAGAACGCCTGAACGTGGGCAGCCTCATTGGTGGCAAGGCGCTTCGCGCGCGGGGGCAACCGGACGACCGCATCGGCGTGCACCGCCTGAAACCTGAGGGGCTCCCCGAGGGACCCGAGCAAGGGATCGGTTCGACCGGCCTCCGTGAGCTCCACCGGGACGGTGCCGATTTCATAGCCGCGTGGGTTTTGGGTGACGACGCCCCCGAGGGCATGCGCCAAGAGCTGGTGCCCGTAACACACGCCGAGCAGGGGCACCCGGCGCTCCACCAAGTCTCTGATCCAGCCTGCGAGCTGCACGGCCCAAGGCTGCGCTTCAGTCACCGAATGCGGCGAGCCGGTCACCAACACCGCAGACACCGCGGCCGGCGGGGGAAGGGCCTCACCCCGGTGGGCATTCACAACCTCGGGCTCACCCCCCAGCATGCGGACGAACATGCGATCGTAGTCTCCGTGCCGGTGGCGGACGACCTCGGAGGCGTCGCCGGTCTTCACGATCACCAGACCCGCGCCCATCGCTTCTTTCCTACTCCGTCAGACGGATCACGAATCGGGTTTTGCCCAAGTTCACGATGTCCCCATCGGCCAGGTCGGCGTCCGCAATTCGCTTGCCGTTGACGTGGGTGCCGTTGGTCGAAAACAGATCGACGACCGACGGCCCGAGGTCATCCAAGAAAAACATGGCATGGGTTTTTGAAATCTTGTCGTCGTCGAGCAACACATCACGGCCGCGTTTAAATGCCCCAATCCGAAGATCAGGTTTGCCTTCCCGGTTGGGGGGGCTGCGCCGCGCGAGATGGGCCTCCACGCAGGCGAGATCGTCGGGGTCGAGGGGCCGATCGCCGCTGGTGGTAAACTGTTCAGTCACCAGCGCTCCACCCGCTCGGCCGACCGCTCGGTAACCCTGAAGCAACAGTTCGTACTGGGTCCCGGTGCCGGGTCCCTTATCAATTTCAAGGATCACTTTTACCAGCATCGTTGTCCTCTCGAAATCGGATCACTTTCCAAGCCTCACCCCGCTTCGCCACCATCACCACCACATCGGTCATGGTTCGGCTCGCGGGGCCCACCGACGCCAGTCGAAACGTATAGTGGACTTGGGTTTTATCGGTCTCATGACGCTCTGGAGCATCATAATACACACGCGTCTTGGCATCCGTCAGGGCCAACTGCTTTCTGGCCTGTTCTACCAACGGCGCCTCCGCTTCAAGGCGTCTTTTGGCCATTCCAGCACAGTAGGCAAGCGCGGAGGCCACATCAAACTCAATGTAATAGGCATCGACAAAGCCCCGGGCAACCCGATCCGCGCCCTTGGGTGCGCATCCGGCGAACAGCAACAACGCCAAAGCAGCGGCCAGGTACGACACCTGCCTGACAGGAGGGCAAACGGGCACGGTTGTCGCCCACCCTGAACGCGCCCGTCTTTGGGCGAAAGCGGCCCGGCCCCAAACCGCGCTAGGGCCCCAAGATTGCTCAAAAACCAGGCCCCAAAAGGGGGTACGTGGACGTACCCCGCCCACGGCAGAAGGACCACCATCGCCGACACAGGGATGAAACGGAATCCTCGCCATCTCTCGCATGTGCTAACGTGGCTTGGAGGCTATGAGCAAGCCAACAGAATCGGTCCTAGCTGTCTTGCCCCAAGACACCGCACCGGGGGCAGACCTCGATAGCGGTGCGTGGATGTCTCGCGAACTGCCGCGGGTCGAGGAAGCCAACTTGGCCTTCTACGAAGCATTCACGTTGAAAGACATTGGTCGAATGGCCGAAGTCTGGGCCCACTCTCCCCATGCCCGCTGCGTGCACCCCGGCTGGGAGCTGGTCATCGGATGGACCGACATTCGCCAAAGCTGGCTTGAAATCTTCTCCACCGTCGAAACCATCGACTTTCATATCGGCGACGTGCACGTCGAAGTTTCGGGCCGCGCCGCATGGGTCAACCTTGTGGCCAGCGTACAGGTCACAACCGAAACCGGGGACACCTTCCAAGCAGCCGTCGTCACCACCAACATGTTTGAGCTCAGCGAAAACCAGTGGCGTATGGTGCTCCACCACAGCTCCAACTTCGTCGAGCACGACCCGGAAGAAGAGGAAGAAGAAGGCGACATGAGCCACCCTCAAGGGTCTAACCCAGACTTCGAAAAACCCAACTAAACAGAAACGCTCAAGTGCGTTCCTTTAAGCGTGCCCCACGCTTTGGGCTCCGGAGCCCAAAGCTCAGATCAACGCAAAAAGCGTCTCGTCGCTGCTTTCAAGACGGACAGGCTCCAGATGTGCGCCCTCACACGGCCCTTCTACACACAAACCGTCCGTCTTGCGATACATGGCCCCGTGGGTCAGGCAGGTCAGTTCCGCAAAAGGCGGAAGTACGCCACTGCCGCCGTCGAGCGGAATGGGAATGTGCTGGCATACGTTCCAGTACGCGCGGTAACCATCTTCAACCCGCGTCACCAAAATACTCATCTTGGGCGGGACCCCTTCGGGGTAAGGAACGATACGCACTTCGCCTAGCGTCAAAGCGGACAACGCGCACAACTCAAACCGCACGGCATCCCCATCCACAAGGCGATGAATTACCGCACCCAAGTTGCAACAAAGTCAACGCATAGCTTTCACTGAACCCTCGGTTCACTTGCGTGGCGAACCTGAGTTTCGCTCAAAGAGGAATGTTGCCGTGTTTTTTGGGAGGATTGGATTGCCGCTTGTTCTCGAGCATGTTCAGCGCCTGAATCAGCTTAGGCCTCAGATCCTTGGGCTGGATGATTTCATCGATGTACCCCAATTCAGCCGCCTTAAAGGGGTTGGCAAACTTCTCCCTAAAATCCTTCACGAGTTCCGCTTTTTTCGCCACCGGGTCTTGGGCCTGAGCCAATTCTTCTCGGAAAATGACGTTGACCGCCCCATCGGGCCCCATCACCGCAATTTCGGCCGTCGGAAAGGCATAATTGACATCCGCCCGAATGTGTTTCGAAGCCATCACATCGTAGGCCCCCCCGTAGGCCTTGCGGGTAATGACGGTCACCTTGGGGACGGTCGCTTCGGCAAAAGCATAGAGCAGCTTGGCGCCATGCCGAATGATGCCCCCGTGTTCTTGCTGAACGCCCGGTAAGAACCCGGGAACATCGACCAAGGTGACGAGCGGAATATTAAAACAGTCACAAAAACGGACAAAACGCGCAGCTTTCACCGAAGCATCGATATCGAGGCAGCCCGCAAGAACCGTGGGGTTGTTTCCCACAACGCCGACGGCTCTTCCCCCCAAACGCGCAAAACCCACGATCATATTTTGGGCAAACGCCTGCTGCACCTCGAGAAAATCCCCGGCATCGACCGCCTCGAGTACTACGTCTCGCATGTCGTACGGTTTTTCCGGGCTGGACGGAATAAAACTGTCAAGTTTCGGAGCCCGGCGATTCGGGTCATCCATGGCGTCCAAACGGGGTGGGTCTTCCGCATTGTTTTGCGGCAAAAAGGACAAGAGCTTACGGACGGTTTCGATCGCCACGACCTCGCTCTCGGCCGCAAAGTGGGCCACGGCGCTTTTGGTGTTGTGTGGTTCCGCACCGCCGAGATCCGACTTGGTGACTTCCTCGTGGGTGACGGCCTTGATGACGTCTGGCCCCGTCACAAACATGAAACTTGTATCTTGGGTCATCACAATGAAGTCCGTAATCGCGGGCGAATAGACGGCGCCACCCGCGCAAGGACCAAGGACCAGGCTGATTTGGGGAATCACCCCCGATGCCAGCGTATTCCGCAAAAAGATGTCAGCGTAGCCACCAAGAGAGGCCACGCCTTCTTGGATGCGCGCTCCGCCAGAGTCGTTGAGGCCGACAACGGGCGCGCCGGTGCGGACCGCCAAATCCATCACCTTGCATATCTTTTGGGCGTGGGTTTCGGAGAGCGACCCTCCAAAAACTGTGAAATCTTGGGCGAAGAAAAAGATCTGGCGACCGTTCACCTGACCATAACCCGTGATCACCCCATCGCCGGGGACTTTTTGCTCCGCCATACCAAAATCAAGGCAGCGATGCTCCCGCAACGCGTCCAACTCCACGAGGGAGCCGGGATCGAGCAACAGCTCCAGACGCTCCCTGGCCGTCAGCTTACCCTGAGCGTGTTGTCGGTCGATCCGGTCTGTTCCGCCGCCCAAAGAGGCGCGCCGTTGGCGAGCTTCAAGCTCCAAGGTCACATCCGACATGGGGTCCAGTAACAGCGATTCGGCCCAAAAGTCACCGTCTCAACGATACGAGCGACCGGCAGGTGAGGGGCGAGTAAGCCTTCAACCACCCTCTTGAACCTCCTGGGGTGAAACACGCCACGCAAATTCGTTCTCTTTGGGGCCCCATTCCACGCGCGCCGACCATGTTGGCGCCTGGGGTGCCCTCTCTGCCCGCCGGACGCTTGCGAACGCCAACCGGGCCCGAAGTTGTGGTGGTGTTTCCCCCCGCCATTGGGCTAGTCTTTCAAACCATGCGCTTTTTGGCCGCCTGGTCCCTGCTTCTTCTGTCGGGGTGCAATGGTTCCGACGGGGGAAAAATCGTGATTCCTCCGGTGTCGAGCACCATTGACTTTTTTGTGTTTGGTACCGCCCGCGAAGGCCAATCGTTGTCGCCCTCAGCGATTCAGGTCGCGCCGGCTTCCGATCAAAAGACCTTCGAGCCAACCCCCATCGGCGGGGGGCAAATCGACGTCTTTTTCGCCGGATTGAGAAGAGAAGACCTCCCCGCAGGAACGGAGGTCACGGCTTCTAGCTTCGTGGTGAACGGACACAAAGATGCTCGAAATCTGCCGGGCTTCGTTCAACCGCACGTTCTCGCGACCCCCATCGACCCCGAAGAAAGCGGCGAGCTCGTTTTGGTGTTCGACAATGGTGCCTCGTCTGACGTCCGGAGCGAACGCAACGCACGCGTACAAACCATGCTCTCCGAGCTCAGCTTTCGAGATCCGTGTGTCGAAATGCGGGGAGAAAACAAGGTCGAAACCCCCACGACAAACGCCTCCTGGATCAACAACATGGAAACCACATCCAGCGGTGATACTTTTCTCGGTCTCGACACCACCGACACCGTCTCTTTGGCGTGGATCGGCCCGGGTGAAGATCAGCTGAACCTCATCCCCTTGCCCACCACAAGCACCGTCGTCAAACCCGGCGGCCGTTACACGTTGCTCCCGATCCAAAGCGAGAGGGTCCTCAGGAGCGGACAGACGAGGCCACAGAGCTTGGCCCTCAACACCTCATTTGTCACCATATCCGGACAACTGGATACCGATGAACGGGCCTTTGTCCTGAGGCTTGACCCCGACACCGAAGAGTATGTCGCCCACACGCCGACATCCCCAGCCATGGGGGCCATTTGCCGGAACCTTGTTGCAAGGCGAAGGAGACGAGCGCGAGCTTTGCGTCTTCGGTTTAGAAGCGGAGCCAGGCACGGACAACATGTTGTGGTGCCAAAACGAAGTCAGCAGACAATGGCGTACCGACACTCGGTTCACCGACACCAGGCTTATTGTCGGGATGTTCGACACACCTACCGGCGACCCGCTTCGCTTTTGACCAGCAGGGCACGCTGTACCAAAACGACAGGCCCGGCATGTGGCTGGCCACTTCGGACCCCCCGGTCAACGTAGGCTGCATTGGCAACGCCTGTGTCCGCTTTCATAGCCCTTATGTCCCCAAAAGTCCGAATTTTCCCGTCATAGTGCCCGGAAACAAGGCACAAGTTTTGGTGGTCCCCAGAAACCGCGAGGCCCCTCTGACCATCGAACCCGAGTCCATCCCTGACCTCAGCCTTGCACTGTTCTCGGACGAACGTCTGAAGAGCGACACCACGATTCGTTTCAGCGCGGCCTCGGTTGCGCCGGACGGCTCCATCTGGCTCGGAACCGACCGCCCATCGCTTTTTCGCGTCGCCGCCGACTACAGTGCCATCGAACGGGTCTGCCTTCCCAAGGGAGCCAAAAGCGGGACCGTCACCGCCATCGAAGCACATCCCGATGGCCGGCTCATTGTCGGACTCGCCCCCGTCCGCTTGGTCTACGGCAACTGGGTCTTCTGAGCCCGGTTGGCGTTTTCCATTCAATGTCAAGAAGGCGGAAGAAATCACTCCGGTATCGAGCCACACCCCACAGGATGGTCGTCACAGACCTAAGTTGAGCTGAAGAGAAAAGAAGCCACGCGCAGGCCAGTACCCTCACTCGAGGCGCGACAAGGCCGAGACTCACCGGTGCGGTTATGGTCCCTTCGATCGGACCCTTTTAACGGCCTTTTCGCTTTTGCGGCATAGGGGTCACATTGCTCGCAGAGGCGGCAGAGGCCTTAGCGTCTGCTGAAGTGGCGTGACCAGCTGAGAGTCCAAAATGTTTGCGGATTCTTTGCTGGATTTCCTGCGCCATCTTCTTCTTCTCAAGGAGATATAAACGGGTATTGTCACGGCCTTGGCCAATGCGCTCCCCATTGTAAGAATACCATGAACCCGATTTATCAACGAATCCCAGGTCGACACCTAAGTCGATGAGCTCACCCATCTGTGAAATGCCTTCACCATAAAGAATGTCGAACTCGACCTCTCGAAAGGGAGGCGCCAATTTGTTTTTTACGACCCGCACCCTCGTCCGGTTGCCGACACTTTCGTCACCCTTTTTGATCGACCCGATTCTTCGAATATCCAAGCGCTGGGATGCATAAAACTTGAGTGCATTGCCTCCCGTAGTGGTCTCTGGAGAACCAAACATCACACCGATCTTCATACGAATCTGATTGATAAAAATGACACAAGTTTTGGACTTGGCGATGGTTCCGGTCAGCTTGCGAAGAGCCTGGCTCATAAGCCTTGCTTGAAGCCCAACATGGGAGTCACCCATTTCTCCTTCAATTTCGGCTTTGGGCACCAAAGCGGCCACCGAATCGATCACCACCACGTCCACCGCGTTCGAACGAACCAACATGTCCGTGATTTCTAAAGCCTGTTCACCCGTATCGGGCTGGGAAATCAAAAGATCGGCGGTTTTCACGCCAAGCTTCTTGGCATAACCCACATCCAAGGCGTGCTCCGCGTCCACAAAAGCACAAACGCCGCCTGCCTTTTGGGCCTCGGCGACCACGTGGAGCGTCAGTGTGGTCTTACCGGATGACTCAGGACCATAGATTTCAACCACCCGGCCGCGGGCCACACCACCAACCCCAAGAGCAACATCAAGTCCCAGCGATCCGGTCGAAATGGCTTGAATGTCGGCGCCTAGGGCATTCTTGTCCCCCATGCGCATAATCGCGCCTTTACCGAACTGCTTTTCGATGGTCGCCACCGTGAGTTCGACCGCTTTAAGTCGTTCAGCTTGATCCCCGTGGGCTTGTTTTTGCTCATTTCTTGCCATAGCGCTTACTCTTCACCCTTCGTAAAAAAAACAACCGTAAACCATGAACCGGCAACGGAAGTGGGACTCTACAGTTGTTCAGTATTCAGCGTCAAGGTGAATCAATATATAGGCCCCTATGGGGTAGCCCCCACAATATATAGCGGCCTACCGCAAAATCATGCGCCGCGAGACCCCCACGCCGATTGGGCTCTTCGGAGCTCCTCAAGCGCCCACTTGCTCGCTTCCATCCGAATCCAATCGCGATGCCCTTTGAGCGAAAGAAGCCGCGTCCGCACCCCCAGACAATCCGCCACCGCAACCCATACGGTGCCCACCGGTTTCGACGGCAGGCCGCCGCCCGGACCCGCAATTCCTGTTGCAGAAACCCCAACACTTGCGCCAAACCGGTCCCGCACCAAAGACGCCATCTGCCGCGCAACAGGCTCACTGACCGCTCCATGAGCGGCAAGGACTTCTGCTTCAACCCCAAGAACGGCCTCTTTGATCTCATTGGCATACGCGACAATGCCCCCACGAAAGCAACCGGAAGATCCGGGCGCATCGGTGAGCATCTTCGCAAGAAGTCCCCCCGTGCACGACTCCGCAACCGCGACCGTCAACCCTCGGCGCTGAAGCTCCGCCTGAACGACACTGGCAAGCGTGTCGTCGTCTCGGCCATAAAGACGGTCCTCAAGAACGCTTCGCAAGGTCTCCTCGACCCTATCCAACACCGCAGATGATCCAGCCCCTTTTGCAACCAGACGAAGGTGGTTCTCCATCCCCAAGGTCCGATAACCGAACACAACCTCAGGGTGGGCCGCTACGACGTCTTGAATCATGTGCTCCAACCGGCTTTCGCCAATGCCCACAACCTTCAAGGTTCGACGCTGCACCCGCCGCTCTTTTTGAATGCGGGGAAGGATTTCTTCTTTGAGCAAAAACCTCACCTCGCGAGGCACGCCAGGGAGCACAAACACGTCTGCCCCCAAAAGTGTGGTCCGCACCGCAGGCGCCGTGCCTGCTCTGTTCTCGATGACTTCGGTGCCTTCAGGAACCAAAGCTTGGCGCGCATTGTTGGGCGTCATCGCCTTGCCGAAGCGCGAAAAAAGCGCCTCAATCGACCGAAGAACAGCCTCATCCTCCACCAACCTCACGCCGAGGGCCTCGGCCAGCCCAGCCATCGTGAGATCATCGGCTGTAGGCCCCAGGCCACCGGTAGAAATGACCAAATCAGCGCGCTGAGCACTCGCTAAAAATGTACGGGCAATCGCGGCCTCGTCGTCGCCCACGGTTGTGTGCTGAATCACATCGTAACCCGCGCCCTCCAGACATCGGTCGAGCTCGCTGGAGTTTGTGTCGACCGACCCCGAGAGGAGCTCATCACCGATGGTGATCACTTCTGCCTTGTACACGGGCCGGGAGCCTATACCGCAGAACACGACGGTTGCAACGTTTACAGGCTCTTACGCCTCCGTTCCAAAAAACGCCCCAAACCAAATCCCCGCCTCACGTGCATCGTAATGCCGATGGACCTGACTCACGCGAGAACCGAGGGCCCCGGGTAGGCTGGCCACTTCGGGCCAAATACTCCAATCACGCGACGTACCGGGGACAATATCGCAATACATATTTCACCAAATCAAGCATCGGTACCAAAAGACAAAACTCTGACGCAAGCGGAACAGCAAGCCAGCCTACAGAGACCTACAATAACTTCTTAGGAAGCCACCTCATCATGAATAACTTGCGCACCATCACAAACCAAACTCAACCAACGCCAATCACCGGTACCTTCGTCACGTCGAAGGGGCCCAAGTGGAGCATACTCGGCGTGGCTCTTCTGGCCGCATGCTCGGTCAAACCCAGTGACCAAACCTCAGGCTCTGAGATACGAAACACTGCCGGTCACGAGGTCATCTTTGACTTCGAAGACAACGCCGAGGGCTGGACCGCGTTCGGCAACGGAGACCCGCTCGTCTTTCACGCCGAATCAGAACATGCCTACGCAGGCCAGCGCGCGCTGCGTTATCAAAACCATCTTTTTAAACGTTTTGGGGGCGTTCTTCACAGTCGTGAGCTCGACCTATCTGGTTACAACAAAATCCGATACAGCGCCAAATCGATTCACGGCGAAGGTTTTGTGGCCATCGAACTGGTCGACAAAGACGGAGACGTATGGACCCAATCACCCAGGAGCCGCATGACCAATACCTACGCCACCGTGGAGGTCGACTTGGGGCGCTCGGGGTTCGAACTCACAAACCGTGTCCCGGGGCAAGGCAACTTCGAGCTGGACCTTGGTGAGATCACACAGATCAATTTCGTCTTCTCGGCCCAGGGCGAAAATACGACCTTCGAAGCGCTCATCGATCACGTGGCGGTCACCGACCGGACAAACCGAAGAAACTACTGGCGACGCCGAGGGGACGCCATTTGGGTGTGGCGCCACACTCAATACCTATTGCGATCCTCGGTAGCAGACGGCGTCGCCCTCGAAGAATTTATTCAGTTCTGCGAAAAGCACAAGATCTCGGAGGTATACTTGTACGCCGGAAACATGGAGTACTTCACAGACGAAATGTTTGCCGCCACGCTTGAAACCTTCCACGAGCGGGGCATTCGAGTCGAAGGCCTGATGGGTGAAGGCGCATGGCTCATGCCTACCGGCGGATGGGACATCGTAGAAAACGGATTGGCCGGAGCACAGGACCGTTCCGACGCCATGCAGGTCATGCGGGATTTTCTCGGCTATCAGAGTCGGCACCAGGATACCCCAGAAGCGATGTTCGACGGCGTTCACCTGGACGTTGAAATTCAAACACTCGAAAAAGACGACGGTGAGGCCTGGATTGACCCCGTGACCTATGGCCCTATCGATGAGCGCATGCGTATCCAGTACTTTCTCGACCTGGCCGATGGCCTGCAGGCGGAAAGAACCGCAGCCTCACTTTCTGCTGATGAGCTGCCCTTCAACTGGGATATTTCCATGCACTATGACCAAGAACGCCACGCGTCGCTCGACTGGACAGTCCCTGGCGTCGGCACCCGACCCGCATGGCAGTTCATATTCGACAAGCTCGAGCGCATTACGTTCATGACCTATGCCGACCGGTCTCACTATATCAGTGGGGGTCTAGAAGACGAGCTTGCATACATCGAATCCATGGAGAAACCGCCGATCGTTCGCTTCGGACTGGAGTTTCAGCGTCGATTCAAACACCACCTCCTTGAGAACATCGGCTTCGCAAACGAGGATCACTTGTCCTATTTGAACCTGCGCCAAAACCTCGAATCGGTCATGGGAAACAAGAGCTACTTCCTTGGGTGGGCGATGCACTCTTACGATAACGCCATTCCTAAAGACGGTGACTACCGTTCGTGGATCCAAGAGAATCCCCCGGTACTCGAACGCCAGCTCGACCTCAACGTACAAGGTGAAGCCATTCAGGTTCCCACAAGCACGCCTTCGGCAAGCAAAGAGATGGTGCACCTGCGCCTTGAAATCACATCCGCTTTTACCTCCACCGTCGCCACTTCAGGGGCCGAGGAAGTGCCGCTCAAAAGAGCCACGATCTTGGTGCCCATCGGTCCCGGATATGTGCGTGAAGCCGATCTCCAAGCCGGAGCTTTTGGTTACAATGGACTCGTCCCCGAAACCTGGTGGTTCTATTCCGAGCTCCGGTGGTGGAGAAACGATCAAGGCCTTGGCCGTGATCTGCTCAACCGGGGCCTTGCATGGCATCAGCCGCCCCGCCAAGACTCCGAAAATGCACTCGGCGTGGTTCGCGAGCTCACTTTGGAAAAAGGCGAAAACTACCGCATTGTTGTCCTTCACAACCGAGAAGAAATTACCGAGTACGTGAGCCGCTCGCTCCGCGCGCAACCCCTACCCGATGGAACCGGAAGCACGCGGGACAATCCGCTGGTGATGAAAATCAACCTGGGCGCGATGACCAACGTCACAAGCTCCGTGGAGGTCGAGGATACCCCGCACTTCAATGCCTCTTTCGTCGTTTTCGACAACGATGGAGACGGGCTTTCAGACGATGACGAGCTCATCCACGGCACGAACCCCCTCCATGCCGACACCGACGGCGACGGCATTGTTGACAAACGCGAACTCGACAGAGGGTCAGATCCCAGCGATCCCTTGAGTCCCTAACAAGCAGGTGCCGATCACCACGTAGGGCTGCATCCAACCCCCACTGCTTCTCCCTCCATCCGACCGAGCGGGCGAACACCCGCAATCCAGAACCGAGACCCCGCGCCGGCCACGGGCCCCCGCCTTTCAGGCGGGGTGCTCGTCGCGCGCCAAGTTGTCAAAACGCGTGTACTCATGGGTGAAACGGGTGCGCACCGTACCGATGGGCCCGTTCCGCTGCTTGCCGATGATCACCTCGGCGATGCCCCGATGCTCCGTCTCAGGGTTATAGGCCTCATCTCGGTAGATGAACATGATGACATCCGCGTCTTGCTCAATGGCACCCGATTCCCGAAGGTCAGCAAGACCTGGGCGCTTATCCGTCCTTTGCTCAACACTGCGATTGAGCTGAGACAGCGCCACCACTGGGACCGAGAGCTCCTTGGCCAACGCCTTAAGCCCTCTTGAGATCTCCGAAATCTCCTGCTCCCGGCTTTGGGCACTGGGACTCCCTCGCATCAGCTGCAAATAGTCCACCATCACCAGATCCAAGCCACCCTCGGACGCGAGTCTGCGGCACTTGGCCCTGAGCTCCAAAAGAGACAGAGAGCCGGTATCGTCGATAAAAATGGGCGCTTCCGAAAGTCGACCCGCGGCGCGCGCCAACTTGGGCCAGTCGGACTCCGTCAAGAATCCCCCCCTGAGACGCGCCGAATCGATCCGACCTTCGGAACAAAGCATGCGGGTCACCAGGCTTTCTTTGGACATTTCCAAGGAAAAGACGGCTACCCGGTTTTGGTTGTGGGTCGCCGCGTAGAGCGCCATCCCCAGTGCAAAAGCGGTTTTTCCCATCGAAGGGCGGCCCGCAACAATGATCAAGTCCGAAGGCTGAAGCCCCGAGGTCTTGGCGTCGAGCTCGACGATCCCCACCCCGAGGCCGGTAATGGGCTTCCGCTCTTCCGCCAGCTTCTCGATGCGCTTAAACGCATCGGCAACAATCTCGCTGACGGGCGTCACCCCCCGCCGATCTTTTCTTTCTGCAACCTCGAAGATGAGCTTCTCTGCCTCGTCCACGGACACATCTGGATCTGCAGATTGGTAGGCCCCCTGCACAATCCCGGTGGCGGCTTCGATCAACTTTCGAAGCATCGCTTTTTTTCGAACAATATCGGCGTAATACTTCGCGTTGGCCGCGGTAGGAACCGATTCGCCCAGCGCGATGACCTCGGCCAGGCCGCCGACCGCCTCCAACTGGCCCTCGGCCTTCAGGCGAGAGGACAGCGTCACCGCGTCAACCGGCTCGTTCCGGGTCGCCAATGAAGTCATCGCCTGGAACAGAAGCCGGTGAGCCGGGCGATAAAAATCGTCGGCCGTCAATTCTTCGAGGGCGATGTAAATCGCCTCGTTGGTCAATAGAATGGAGCCCAACAGCGCCCGCTCAGCCTCCAGATCTTGGGGAGGAAGCCGCCCTCGAACGGGCCGCAGGGGCTCGGGCGGTTGTTCCGAAACCTTGTCCGACGGATCATTGACCTCGAGCATCAGCCTTCCGTGTTTGAAGCACCAGCGGACCCGTCAGACCCATCTTGCACCCCATGCGCAAGAATCACGATTCGGCAGGCTTGTCGGGCTTTTGGCCATCAGCTTCGGAAGCTTCAGAGGGCGCTGCTTCTTCCGCCTTCGATTCCTCTTCTTGACGCGCGCTCGCAGCGGCGGCCTCAGCCGTCTTCGCCTTGGCTTGTCTCACCGCTTCCTGGGCGGCTTCTACCCGCTTTTTCTCAATTTCGATATCCGGTGCATTTTCGGGAATCACCCAAAACGGCAAATGGGCGATGACACCACCATCAAGCCGGATGGCTGCCATATACTTGCCCACGGTTCGAATCGCCTCTTCCAGCTTGATGCGGCGGTGATCCACTCGCACCCCTGAATCTCTGAGAACCTGCGCAATGTCCCGGTTGGTGATCGAACCGAAAAGCTTCTGCAGCTTCTCAACGATGGGCGTACCATCGTCCGAAAGGGGTGGCGGGGCCACTTTGGCCGACAGGCAAACCGCCAAAGACTCGACCTTCCTGCGGTCCAACTCTGCCCGGGCCGTCGCCTGTTTGCGATGATGCGCGGCCGCGCGCTTTTGGTGCTCGAGTTCTCGAACCGAACGAACCGAGGCAAACTGAGCTTTTCTTTGGGGGATCAGATAGTTTCGCGCATATCCATCGCGAACGCTTACGATGTCACCCACCACACCCAGGTTGGGCACATCTTCTCTAAGTATCACCTTCATCATGGGGCGCCTCTCCTTCAGCTTTCGACCCGAGCGGCCTCATCGGCCGACGACGAAGAAGACTCGTGGTGCTCTTCTTGCGCGGAAGCCTTGGCCTCCGCCTCGCGTCGCTCTTCACGTTCCTTGCGCTCAGCTTCCGCCTTGGCCTTGCTCGCCGCTCGTTCCCGTACTCTTTTTTCCACTTCGGCCCGTTTGGCCTCAACATCCACAACCTCGCCGTTCATGGTCGTGAGGAACCGAAGAACCGTATCCATATTGCGCATCGCGCGCTCGAGCTCTTCGACCACACCTGGCGTTCCGACGTAGTGGTATTGAATATAGTTGCCCCGAATGTGTTTCTTGACCTCGAAGCTGAGTTTTCGTTTTCCCCAGCTTTCTTCATGCAAAAGCTCGGCTTTTTGCTTGGCCAAGACCCCCTTGAGCCGCTCTCCCAGCTTGGATACGGCGTCATCCGCAAGTTCCGGGTTCACCACAAAAACCGTTTCATATTCTCGCAATTTTCCAAGAACTGCGCTCATTTCGCTCGCTCCTCGCTGACCTTCAACCTTTTGTTTTTGGCTGAGCCGGCCCTGCTTTTTCTTCCTGTCCCTCGGCCTTGCGACTCTGAGGAAGCCGGTTGTATACATTCATCGCCCGAGAAAGCCCATCACGAAGTGTAGCCTGAATGGCCCGGACGGCTTCTTCGATGGCGGCGTCGACCAAAGACCGGTCGTCGCTCCGAAAACGCCCCAACACGTAGTCCACGGGGTCGCGGCCCGGCGGGGGCCGCCCCACACCCACGCGAATCCGCACAAAATCCGGGCTTGGGAGGTGGGACATCAAGCTGCGGAGGCCATTGTGGCCCCCGTGCCCCCCGCCACGCTTCATCTTGAGGCGCCCAACCTCAATATCGAGGTCATCATGGACCACGATCACGTCTTCGGGGGGAATTCGATAAAACCCCGCCATCGGTCCCACCGACTCTCCAGAAACGTTCATGTAAGTGTCTGGCTTAAGTAAGAAACAGTCCTCGCCGGCCACTCGACCACGCCCAAACCGCCCTTTGAACTTCCGGTCGGAAAGCGAAATGCCCTCTTCGTTGGCCAAGGCATCTACGACCTCGAAGCCCACATTGTGCCTGGTCGCATCATACGCACGGCCTGGGTTTCCGAGTCCCACCACCAGTCGCATCGTTTCGATTCATCGCCCGACGAAAACCGGGCGTCTCCTCAGACCACCTGCGCGCACCAAGCGCCGCCCAGCAGGCACGCACGCCAGGCGTGGCCAGGCGTGGGCCGGAATCGCCGGTTGCATCTAGGCTTTTTTCTCCGCGGCGGCGGCGGCATCCGCCCCCTCTTCGCCTTCCGCTCCTTCAGCGGGGCCCGCCCCGGCCGACGCTCGAGACGCACGGACCGTCACCAATGGTGCGTTATCAGGCAACCGAGGGGTTACACCGTCGGGAAACTGCACCTGAGAGACCGTAAAGTTGTCCCCAATCTGGAGGGCCGAAACGTCGATTTCGAAACGACTGGGGATGGCCAGCGGACCCGCGGTCACGGGAATGCCCCGTCGGATGACATGAAGCTCACCCCCCAAAACGACCCCGGCGGCACGACCCTGGACGACAAAGGGAACGCCCACGTCAACCCGATCGCCCTCCCGCACCTCAATGAAATCGACATGAACCCAGCTGCGGCGGACCGGATCGACCTGCCGATCCTTGATGAGAACCGTCAGCCCGTCGCGGTCGAGCCCTTTGAGGGTAAACAGGGTGTTCCGCCCTTTTCCTGAGCGCTGGAGCTCAAGGGTCAAGACGTGCGGGTCGACCGAAAGCGCGCGCGGAGGCTCCTTGTGCCCATAGACCACGCCCGGTATCAGTCCCTTGGCCCGGAGCTTTCGCGCCACGCCTTTGCCCGTCGCCTGTTTGGGCGTCACTTCGATTACGTGCTGTTCCATTTCCAGACCTCTGAGCGCGACTCAACCGCCCCAAAGAGCGCGCAGGTAGCACGCGACCGCAGAACCGTCAACGCGTTTCCTTGGCAGCGAACCCAATCCGCACGCCGCAGGCTCCATAGGGCGCCGCCCGACCCTGGGTCCGCCACGGGTGAACCCAAAACGGCACCGCCTCCAAAGATGGACAGCGACCCACACAACCCTGATCTTCTGGCGGAATTACCCTCACAAGCCTTCACGAACGAAAGCGCCGATACGAACGAAGAGCGCGCCCCCTCCCGCAGCACGCTTGCGGGAACGAGCGGCCTTCACCCCCTCAAACAAACAAGCTCGAAACCGAGTCACCGTGGTGAATGCGACGGATCGCTTCTGCGATCAGGCTCGCGATGCTCACCGCCTTGATCTTCGCCGAGCACCGCGCCTCTTCGGACAAGGGTATGGAGTTGGTGACGATCACCTGATCGATGTCGCTCTCGTTGATGCGGCTCACCGCAGGACCGGAGAACACGGGATGGGTCGCATACGCATAGATCTTTTTCGCGCCCCGCTCTTTGAGCGCGCGGGCGGCAGCCGTCAGCGTTCCCCCGGTGTCGATCATGTCATCCAAAATGATCACGTCTCTGTCGGCGACGTCCCCGATGACGTGCATGACCTTCGCCTCGTTGGCCTGGGGGCGCCGTTTATCCACCATCCCGATCGAACAGTTGAGCCGTTTGCCATACGCGCGCGCCCGTTCCACGCCGCCGGCGTCAGGGCTGATGATGACCGACGACGCATCAAAATGACGCCGCATATGCTCCAAAAGGACAGGCATCGCATAAAGATGGTCGAAGGGGACGTTGAAAAACCCCTGAATCTGGCCCGCGTGCATGTCGATGGACAGCACGCGGGTGGCCCCGGCCGTCGCGATGAGGTCGGCAACCAGCTTCGCACTGATCGGCGTTCGTGGAGCCACCTTTCGATCCTGCCGAGCGTAGCCATAATACGGGATCACCGCGGTAATGTGTTCTGCCGACGCCCGCTTGAGCGCATCGAGCATCACCAAAAGCTCCATCAAATTTTCGTTTGCCGGAGACGAAGTCGACTGGATCAAGAACACGTCGGAAGAGCGCACGTTCTCGTCGATGGTGACGTTGATCTCACCGTCCGAAAAATGCCCCACCTGCGCTCGACCCAAGGGGACATCAAGCTCTCTGACCACTTGATCGGAAAGGACTGTATTGCTGTTTCCTGCGAAAATCTTCAGAACGCTACCGACCACGGCCGCCCTCCCGAGTGGAAAGCAAAAGGTGCACGGAAATTGGGGTGGCAGGATTCGAACCTGCGCATGTCGGCACCAAAAACCGATGCCTTACCACTTGGCGACACCCCACCTTTCCCTCTTAGAAAGGATTCCTTGGACGGTGTCAACGGTTTCTGGCACCCCCTTGCAGAGGAAACTTTGAAAAGGATGGCCCGCGACCGATTCGAAGCCCCCTATCAGGGCCGAAACCTCGGCGTGGGTTCCTGGTTGTCATGCAAGCCCCTTCTTCGGCATGAAGATGCCCATGTCCTTCAAGACCCCCTCACGCATGGCTTACGATGCACCGCATCGGCCCTCGCGCCCACCGTCGTGCATCCTGTTCATGCTCTTCGGGGCCTTGCTGGGTGCCTGCGCAAAAAAGCCGGCCGAACCGGAGGAAGTCTTATCGACTTTTCTCACCAACCTTCGGCATCATAGGGCCAAACCAGCGTGGGACGCACTCACAGCCAAGAGCCAAGCCATCCTTGCAAAGAGGCACAGCACCTTGGCCGCCGCCGCCGGGAAGCCGGCAACCGATCCTGAGCCGGGCCAGATCCTCTTTGACCAGCTCGGCCTTGCCGTACTCACCACCCCCGAAAGCATCGTCGTCACCTCACCCCTTGGGCCAGAGGTCTCGCTGCGCGTCTCGGTGGAAAATGGGCAGAGCGCAGTGTTTAAGATGCGCCGGGAAGGTTCCGCTTGGAAAATAGACCTGGCAACGACCCTAGACCTCCGGGCGCCTTCAGACCGATCCTCCCAACGGACGCCCAAGACCGGGCCCTCGTCGGTCCCGAGGCCTTCAGAACACGCCCCTTGACGCCAGCAGCGTGCTTCATCTCAGGGAACGTCGCAGACGAAAGGGGGCCCCTAAAGCGTCCGCGCCCCCGGGAAGGTCATTCATCGCAACGGTCGTCGACGGCTTAGGCCTGGGACGCGTGGGCTTGTGCGACCTGGAGGTACCGCATGCGAAGATCATAAAGCAGCGAGTCGAGAAGCCGAGCTTCGTGATCCTCCAGATTTCCCTTCGTTTTCTCTTTGAGCATCACCACGATATCGATGTGCTGCGCCGCCAGCGCCAAATCGACCCGCCCCGAGGTCGTCACCCCCTCGGAGCCATCGTCTTCGCCCCCCAGATGCATCACCGCGTTGGTGGCAACCGATAGCAAAAAGTCGGAAAACTCGAGCCCCACCGGGCCCACGTCTTGCCCTGCGCTGGGCCCATCCGGCGTGTCGTCTTTCTCCTCTTCTTTGGCCATAGAAAGCTTGCCTTAGGTCGGCCCTTGCCCCTCGGGATCGTTTTCACCGTGTTTTTCGGGCGACATGGCCCCTCCCGAATCCACACCGGCTGAGGGCGCGGTGGGTGCCCCGCCGCTTTGGGCCTCAACCGGTCCTTCACTTGCGGAAGGAGCCGTGGGATTCGTCGGACCACCAGGCGATGAAACCGGCTTTTCCGCCAACGTCGTCGCCGTGGCCGCCAAACCAGGATCGGCCGACCCTGGAGCCGAGGGCGTCGAAATGGCCCCATCCCCGACGCCCTGCACGGGAGACGGGGTCGGAGGCGTCGGCTCCGACCGACCCGGACCGGGAATGCTCGCTCCTGGCGAGGGTGAAGTAGCGGAAGCGACCGCACCCGACGAGGCCAAGGACGACCGCGGTCCCACGTCACTCGCCGGTGGCGTAGAAACGAGGCCAGGCTGGGCGACACCATCGGAGGCGCCGGGCGCCTCAACCCCACCCGACTCGACCGGCGGTGCGCTGCCTGGTGTCGCAACCGGAGAAGCGCTGCCACCCGACACGGCCGAAGAGGCGCTTCCGCCCGCGCCAACACTAGCCGGGGTGGGGGAAGCGCTGGCGACGGGTCCCGGGGAAGCCGCGGCGGACGAGGCGCCGGCATCCGGACCGCCACCAGGCCGGGAGACGTTTGTCGCCGCGGGAACCAGGCCCGGGTGGACAGTCGCCCGGCCCAAAGTGCTGGGGGTGCCGGAGCCAGACTGACTCGGCGCTGCGCCGCCGGCCGGGGAAACGCCAGAAGGCCTCACGCTTGATACACTCCGTGGAGCACTCCTTTGGGGCGCTGGACGGGGAGAGGCTTTTTTGGCTGGCGGGACCCCAAGCGCGGTGGTGGGCCCCGGATAGGTTTGGGCACCATGGGCCCTGAGACCAGGCGGAGGCCCGGCGACCGCGGGCTTTTTCGGTGCCAGCGGCAGTTTGCTCGGCAAGCGCGGAGCCACCGCCGTCGAGACGGTTTCTGCAGGCGCAACCTGGGCTCGGGCCGGCGCCAGGCCACTCGGCGACAGATCGCGTGGGCCGGTGACCATGGGACGCTGAGGTGGCTTCGGACTCCCGAGGCCCGGGTCACGACCCGGCACACCGAGGCCCACCGGAGGCCGCGGCGCCTGCGGCGTCCCCGCTAAGGGTGCCTGGGTTCCGGCCTGGGCTCGACTCGACTCTTCAGCGAGAAAGATCTTGTCATAATCAATGCGATCCGCGCTGTCCGTCAGGTCGGGGAGCGAATCCAAGTGGTCTTGAAACTCTTTGTGGGTGATTTCACCCTTCGAAATGTGCCGCTGAAAAGTACGCACATCCATCATTTCCATGTCGAGCATGCCGTACGGAGTATGGGCGAACCCCAGCATAGTCAAGATCTGAGCGGCCCACCGGCACCAAAAGTCCCCATGCGCTTCACAGGGGCGGTCGGAGACCCACCTCAGAACCCCGCGTCGCACCTCAACCGGTGACACCGACGAAGGAACCCGCCCGGGCATGGCCGCCCAAATTTCGGCGCCGCCTGCCGAAACATCGTCACCGGCGCCGAAAAAAACACGCCCCCAATCCAATTTCCGATGGACCCTCGGGGATCACCTGCCCGGCACGAATGTTGCTCTTCCTCACAAACATATGAAAACCGGCCCCGTCTTCCCTGTCGCCCTTTGTGCATTCACCCTATCCCACTGCGGCACCCCGAGTGAACGCCAGACCCAAGTGAAGCCGGAGGTCTCCCAACTTTCGAGCGACAACGGCTCATGGGGCAACGGCTCTTGGGGCAACGGCTCATGGGGCAACGGCTCGTGGGGCAACGGCTCTTGGGGCAACGGCTCATGGGGCAACGGCTCTTGGGGCAACGGCTCCTGGGGCAACGGCACCTGGGGCAACGGCTCATGGGGCAATGGCACCTGGGGCAACGGCTCTTGGGGCAATGGCACCTGGGGCAACGGCACCTGGGGCAACGGCTCATGGGGGAACGGCACCTGGGGCAACGGCTCCTGGGGCAACGGCACGTGGGGCAATGGCACGTGGGGGAACGGCTCTTGGGGCAACGGCTCTTGGGGCAACGGCTCTTGGGGCAACGGCATGATCTTCGACACCCTGGCGGTGGCCGATCTCGATATCTCCAACCTGACGGACACAGCCTTGACGGGCTCGGCCTGCGACCCGAGCGTCAATACAAGCGCCGCCATGACCGAGCTCATGGTCTACGTGGCCACTATCCAGTGTGCGCTTCCGCCGCCCTGTGCCGAAAACGACGTCCTGTGCATGAGCCAACTCGACTGTGCATCCAGCGCGGACTGCCGGACCATCACCGACTGCGACGGAAATGAACTCTATGTTGCCGGTAGAGACGGCCTCGGCACCGACCAAAGCGACCCATCGGTGGTCGCCAACGTCGATGACTGCATTGATGCCACCCTAGAAGAACTCAATAACGATTTTCGCGCCTACGCCGACAACCTCAACAGCTACGCCGTGTCGTGTGCCCTCCCCGAATCCACGGGCGGAAGCTGCGGCGCTGATCCTGGTTGCGTAGAGGTCACTTACCAACTCTACCCAAGCGGAACGGAAACAATCCAATACTACGGCGCCATCGGCCTGGCCCCAACCTGGAAAAGCAACCCAGACTTCGACCTGGACCCGCAAGGCCAACGACGGGTATCCGCTTGCCTGGCCGCCCGGACCAACCCCCATCGAAAAAAGGTTCAGCTGTCTATTCGCGGCGTGGGCATTCCGACCACCGCCACCGAGCTTGAAACCTACAGCCATCACGAAGGCGCTTTTTGGGGCAATATGTTCGATTCGAACAACGTCGTTCACAGCTGCTCCGTAAATGGGGGCGGTGTATCTGGCCGCATTTGCACCGGAGGCCAATGCAGCTTTGTGGACGAAGGCCCGTGTGATACCGCCTGCGCGAGCCAAGACGCAGAAGGCAACTACACCGATTGCGGTGCTGAGGGGTCAACCGACGTCATCAACACCTTTTTGCCTTTGGTTTCGAATCTGGTTTCCGGCTGGAAACATACCTGCGCGCGAAAAAAGGACGGCACGGTTTGGTGCTGGGGAAGAAACAACTACGGGCAACTTGGAGACGGAACGACGGACAACAATGTCAATGCTGTCCAAGTTAGCGGCATCAGCAACGCTGACGAAGTTCGGGCTGGCGCCTACCATAGCTGCGTACGGAAAACCGACGGAACCTTGTCCTGCTGGGGACGAAACTACCGGGGTTCTTTGGGGGACGACTACTCATCTTCTTACTCCGTGGTCCCCGTCCAACCCCTCGAAGATGTCGCGGTCAACTCGAGCCACGTGTCGACCTCGTATCAAACTTGCAGCGTTCACACCAACGGTACGGTGTGGTGCTGGGGGCGCAACCTGACGGGACAAATCGGAGACGGGACACTCGTCGACCGCCACGTGCCAACCCAGGTCGCCGGTCTCACGGGCATCGTGTACGTGGAAGCGGGCAGAGACCACAGCTGCGCGCTTCGCAACGACGGCGTTCTGTTCTGCTGGGGCGACAACGGGTACGGCCAGCTTGGCAACGGAACCACCACCGGCTCCGCAACGCCGGTCGCCGTCTCAACCTCCGAAAGTTTCATTGACTTCCGCGCTGGCGAGCGACACACCTGCGCAACAAGCACCACGGGAGAATTGTGGTGCTGGGGTCGCAACAGCTCGGGTCAGCTCGGGGACGACACATCCACCCACCGCTCAACCCCAGTCCTGGTGAAAGACCTCCCCTCCCCGGTTGTTGAGCTGAGCGGAGGCAAAAGCCACAACTGCGTCATCTTGGACGATGACACCTTACGGTGCTGGGGCCACAACGGGTATGGCCAACTGGGAATTGGAAACACCAGTTCCCAATACAAGCCCGTCCTCGTCATGAGCGACGTCGCCGGCGTGTCGGCCGGCGTAGAGTCCAGCTGCGCCATGAAGAACGACGGTTCTGCCTGGTGCTGGGGCAACAACAACTACGGACAACTCGGCGACGGAACGACCACGCAACGGACCTCGCCAGTCCGCATGGACCGTTTCATGGATTGCGGCGACGGCGTTTGCGAGCTCGGAGAAACCGCCGCCGAGTGCCCCGCAGACTGCAACTAATCCCTCGAATCACTTCGATACCCCACGGGCCACCTACCGGTTGCTGAAACCCACGAATCGGTTGCGCTGCCCCTTGTACCTCACGAATCCCAGAGCCCAAGTCACCGCCGATTCTGCCCTACCGAAGTGACCGGACCACCCGTTCCCTCCGCTCACCCACATCACCCGAACATGTTTGGATGAATACAGGTGAGCTCTGGGATCAATGGAGTCGTGTGAGCACAAGAATCAGGAGCACTCCAGAAGCCCCGTCTGACCTCGGGCGTGCTCACAATCATGCTCCTCAACTTGAGCGTTTGGAGCCTCTTCACAAAACTGAGTCCAACACCTCAGCCCCTCAGCGGGAAAGGACCCGCAAGCGTTCCGGCACTCCGCATCGTCTGACCAGGGATATCTGAAGGTATACTTCGCGCATGGGTCTCTCATGCATCCGCAATAGCGAACGCAGGTGAGGGGTTGACCACGGAGCGTCGGGCGATCAAGCTTGTCCCCCTCGCTTCCGCATCCTGCGAGCCCGAGGACCGCAAGCGAAACAATCCTGACCAAAACACATACGCCCTACAAGCTCCCACGGATGTATGTAAGGCAAACGTCCGATGTCGAGTACAATCACGGTCGTTCCGGAGGGATGCCAAGGGGGGGAAACCAACAGCCCCCGTGACCGAGCGCACACCATCGGCGGCCATCGGATTGGTCCTCCGTGGATAGGTCGCTGCAAATTGGGCGCATTTTCCTCGGTTCCCCCTTCGCGGGGCCTAAGAATCCTCCATGGGGCGGGTTTGGCATGGGCCAAGCGTATCGCCCTGGCTAGGTTTTCACGGTCGCAAGGCAAACTGGCCGATTGAAGTTCTGAGGTCACGTGTGTTACGCGCCGATGAATGTCCGAACCGAATACGGACCATGCGCTCTGTGCGCAACTCTCTGTGTGGGCCCGCACGGCTTTGGCGAAGCGGAGGTTCGGCCTCAAGCCGAGCGGAACGCCCACGACCGACGGCCGAACCCGCCGCGCAATCCCCCATAGGGCGGTCGCAAATTCCACGATGAAGCGCATCTTTATAGGCCGCGACCACGGCGAGCCCACCAAACTAGGCCGTGTTCACGGCACAACCCTAAAAGAAATGGCGTGCCGCCCTTTCGGAAGAAACAAAGTGCCCAAGGGAGTCATCGTTTTGACAATCCCTGGGCCGGAGGTCCAAAAGATATGAAAGTACTTGTCACCGGCGCTTACGGGTATCTCGGCAGCACGCTCACGCTGCGGCTTGCTGCCCACCACGACGTTGTCGCCTTTGGTCACGGGCCGCGTAACGAGGCGGTACTGTCGCGATTCCCGGACAGCGTCCGGCACCACCGAGGCGACCTTTTGGCGATGGATCCCGGAGAAATTTTTCCCGTGGACGCCATCGTGCATCTGGCCGGAGGGGGCGGACCCAAAAAATGCCAGGCGGACCCCAAAAAGGCGGTCAGGGTCAACGTGACTGCAACCGCACGCCTGTGCCAACGCGCGAAAGAGCATGGTGTAAAGCGCCTTATCTTCGCATCCACGGTCGCGGTCTACGGCACCGAAAGAGCAGCGCTCGGCCCCTACTCGGAAGACCTCGCCCCGGATCCCGGCGGACTGTACGGAGCACTCAAGGAGGCCGCGGAGGAAGTGTGGATGGCCGCCGGAGGAACCGCGCTGAGGTTCGCCAACATTTACGGCGCCGGAATCGGCGTAGACATGGGTCTGGGCGGCGCAATGGAACGCTTTGCACGCGCTGCGGCCACCGGAGGAGAACTCACAATCTACGGGACCGGCGAGCAACGCATCGATTTCGTCAACATCGAGGACGTATGTCGTGCCGTTGGGCTGGCCCTCGAAACAAAAAAACTGCCGCCCGCCCTGAATATTGGTGGGGGGGCGCCGAGCGCCATTAAAGACATCGCAACGAACTGTGTGGAGGCAGGGACCAAGCTCGGGCAAAAGCCCGTCCTGGTACAAAAGCCAGCGCCGCCAGGAAAGCTGTGGCCGGACCGCTCTTTGAACATCGAGCGCGCCCGTAAGCACTTGGGTTGGACGCCTGAAGTCCCCATGGAAAGTGGCATTGAAGACCTCGTCAACATGATGGCAAAAAGAGATACACCATGACCGAAAAACGAATCGCAAGCGCACGACCCCTTTTTCCCGAAGAAGATCTGGACCACGTCTTGGCTGAAATCCGCGGCGTTCTTCGCGGCGGACGCCTCATCTTGGGCCCCAAAGCGAAGGCTCTCGAGCAAGCCTATGCCCAGCGATTGGGCGTCAAACACGCGATAACCGTTGCGAGTGGCACCGCAGCCCTCGAAACAGTTTATCGCTACTATGCCAAACCGGACCAAGAAATCATTGTACCGACCAACACTTTCGTAGCCACCGCAACCGCGGTCCATCGGTCCAACGCGCGCATTGTTTTTGCCGAAACCGACAATCGTGATTTCTCCATCGACGTCGAAGACGCCCTCAGTCGTGTCACCGAAAACACCGCCGCCATCGTGGCCGTGCATCTCGGAGGGCTCATCTCGAGTGACTTGGACCGACTCAAAGAAGGCTGCCGCGACCGTGGCATCGCCTTGGTCGAAGATTGTGCCCACGCCCACGGCGCAACTTATCGAGGCCAGGAGGCTGGCGCCCTTACGGATGCGGCTTGCTTTTCCTTTTACTCCACCAAAGTATTGACGAGCGGCACGGGTGGCATGATCACCACCAACGACGATGACCTTGCGGCCTATGCGCGTTCGATGCGGCACCACGGCCAGGGGCGCACGCTGCAAGAAATCATTCACGAGGGCAACGATTGGGTGCTCGACGAGGTGCGTGCGGTGCTTCTTCAACAGCAGCTGCGGCGTCTGGACGAATTTGTGGCCAAGCGCCGCGCGGTGGCGGCTCGCTATCGCGAACGCTTGACAGAGCACCCCAGCATTCGGCCTCCCATTCTCGGCGTCGGCGTCCGCCCTGCCTTCTTTAAGTATCCCATTATGCTCCCTGAAGGATTTGACCGAGACAAAATCAAACAGACGATGCGCCACGAGTATGGCATCGAGACCGGCGCCCTATACAGTCCTCCTTGCCACCTCATGCCCGTGTTTCGAGACCTCCCGGGGTCCGGCCCCGGCGCGCTACCCAAGACGGAGTCCATCTTGACTCGGCAAATGTGCCTTCCGGTTCATGCAGGACTCGAACCCAAAGATGCAGACGAAGTCATCGATGTGCTCCTTCGGGTCATGCCAACGGCAAGGCTCAACCCGTAGCGCTAGCCCCCCGGACAGCGGCGGCAGCCGAGAAGCGCGCCCTGCCACACAAACACCGGTGGGCGAGGCTGTGTGCGATACCTACAGATAGTCGGGGCAGATTCCGCTCGGATCGTGCAGGGCGAATTCGGGCTGTAGGCGAGTACGCGCCAGGACCTGCCTACATGACCCTACCATCACTCCATGGCTTCGCGGACAGGCCCAAAAAACCGCATTCGGGACTATGTTACTCTGGTAAGCGAGTTCGGCTATGGCTCGAATCCTCATCATTGACGACGACCCCGTAAGTCGTCTTCTCCTTCGGGAGACTCTGGTCCCCGAGGGATTCGAGATCCAAGAAGCAAACTCCGGCCGCGAAGGTATTGAACTATCGAAGCAGACGAGCTTCGACCTCACCCTTCTCGACCTTGTGATGCCCGACCTCGACGGTTTTGCTACCTGCGCAGAGCTCAAAAAGCTCCCAAACAGGAAGTACAGCGCGGTTGTGGTCATGACAGGGCTTGGCGACGGTCCCTCCATAGACCGGGCCTACGACGTCGGCGCCACCGATTTCGTCATCAAGCCCTTCCAGCCCGTGATTCTGGTCCACCGTATCCGCTACATTTTGCGATCTCAGCAATATATGCAAACGTTGCACGATAGCGAACGTAGGCTCAGAGCCACTGAAAGAGTAGCCCGGCTCGGGGGGTGGGAGTGTGTTTCATCCGATGGACGCTTGGAGGTTTCGGCGGAAATGCATCGCGTATTCGACCTGAACCCGGGACAGATTCAACGTTATTCAGATCTGCTGTCGAAAATCCACGAGGAAGACCGAGCCAGAGTCCACGAGTTATTCAGTCACGCCATCAGTTCCCGGACAGGATTTGTTTCAGAACATCGTGTTGTACTCAAAGACCGCACCGAACGCATCATACGGCAGGATGCTTACTGGTGGTCGGACGATAGCGGCGACGACGAACGTCTTATGGGTACTGCGCAAGACATTACCGACAAACGTAAGGCGGAAGAGCAGCTCCGACACCTGGCGTTCTTTGACAGTTTAACCAACCTCCCAAACCGTGCCTTTCTTCATGAACATATTTCGACCGCTTTAGCCCAAGCGAACCGCTACGAACGCTGTGGGGCCTTACTTTGCCTTGACCTGGACTCATTTAAGCAAATCAATGACACCATGGGCCACCACGTTGGTGATCAACTGCTGATGCAGGTCGCGGACCGGCTTCGTGCATGTGTGCGAAAATCAGATTGCGTCACCCGCTCAGACCAACATGCGGCAGACCAGGATTCATCGGTGGCTCGCCTGGGCGGCGACGAGTTTGTCATCTTGTTATCAGATCTGAGACGAGCAGAAGACGCTGCCGTTGTTGCAAACCGAATCACATGTGCCATCGCCGAACCGTTCGAGCTAGAAGGACACGATATCAACACAACCGTGAGTGTAGGCATCGCCATCTTTCCAAAGGATGGCATGGACGTGAATGTGCTCTTAAGGAACGCGGACACAGCCATGTACTACGCAAAATCTCAAGGCAGAAACACCTACCGCTTCTACGAACGTTCATTGACCGCGCAGGCGCTGGAACGTCTATCTTTGGAAAACGGGCTCCGGCTGGCGCTGGAAAGAGACGAGTTCGAACTCCACTACCAACCCCAAATAGACGTGAGCACCGGAAAACCGATGGGGGTCGAGGCCCTCATCCGATGGAGGCACCCGCAACGCGGACCAGTCGCCCCCCTCGACTTCATCTCTTTGGCCGAAGAAACCGGACTCATCGTCCCCATCGGAGCCTGGGTCATACGAACCGCATGCCAACAAGCCAAACGATGGCTGGACATGGGCCTCACGCCGCTCCGCATGGCGGTCAATGTGTCGGGCAAACAGTTTCGTAACGAAACCTTGCTCAACACCATCTCCGAGGTCCTCGATGAAACCGGACTCAGCCCTGAATACCTCGAAGTGGAGATCACCGAAAACGTCCTGATGGAGGATCTCGACAACGGTGAAGCCATCATCCATCAGATCAAAGCCCTCGGTGTGAAGGTTGCGCTCGACGACTTTGGGACGGGCTACTCGTCTTTAACCTACCTCCGGAAGTTTCCAATCGACACGCTGAAAATCGATCGTTCCTTCATTGGAGACGTCATGACCAACCCCGACACCAAAGCTATCGTGTCCTCCATTATTTCCCTGTCCAAGCGTCTTCGTCTACAAGTGGTGGCGGAGGGCGTCGAATCCATCGGCGAACTAGACTACCTCACCGAAGAGGGCTGCGAAATCGTTCAGGGATATTACTTTAGCCGCCCCCTCAACGCACAAACTTTTACCGAGTGGCTCGAAGCCAGATCCGTGCGCAGCCAAAACAAGGAACCCGGCGAGTAATGCCACGCATCAGTTGCATCGACCTCCAGGTCCAGGTCCAGGTCCAGGTCCAGGTCCAGGTTAAGATCATCATGGATGTTGGGCGCAACAGAGAAACCAGTGTCACGCATCGCTTGATGCACCCTTCGGCCGCACGAGCAGCCACAATCCGAACACCATGAGCAGCAAGAACACCTCCAAGCCAGCGGCAACGTAGACTGAGGCTGCGAGGCCACCCCAAGGCATCACCCAACCGACAATCCACGTCCCGAACGAGCCTACCCCGAACACCAACACGAACTTCCCCGCAAACGCCCGACCCCGCCACCGAGACGGCGTAAAACGAGCGACCAAGCTGTTCTCGATGGGTTGCAGGCCAATGGCACAAAAAACGTACCCGAAGAGACAAAAAACAAGGGGCATGCCAGACACGAACCCGAGCGCCACCAAAAAGGGGAACGCCACCAGATGAAACCCGAGGTAAGACCCGAGCAATGGCTTTCGGTCGGCGATGCGGCCGCCAACCCATTGCCCAACGACCCCCATGGTGTACGCAAGGGTTGTCAAAAACGTGGCCGCGAGATTCTCGACGTGGCTCAAGCGCCAAGAAGGAAGAAGTTCCTCGAGATAGGCCAGACCGGGGACCCGAAGCTGCAGCAGGGCCGGCACAACCAAGGTATGCAGCCGGTAAATCAAACCACCCGCGACAAAAATGAACCCCAGAAGAATCAAACGACCGGGCGACGACGATGAGGGCTCCTCGGTGCTGGGGGATTCCTTGCTCTTTGACAAACCAAGGTCACCGGTTGTCTGTCTTCCAATCACTAGGGCAAAGACAGCGACCAAAAGTCCCGGAACACACAGGACAACAAATGCGCTTTTCCAGCCCCAGACGGAGGTCACCAGTCCCGCGACAAGCGGGGTAAGCGCAATTCCCAGCCCGCCCGCAATGCCGTTGACCGCAAAAGCTCGTCCCATGCGCTGTGAGAAACGAAGCGACAGCAACGAAAGTCCCGCCGGATGATACGCTGACGCCGCCAGGCCCAAGAACGCAAAGGCGATTCGGAGGGTCGTGAAGTCGCTTGCAAGGGCCACAAACACGCCGGACACGCCACCGAGCCCAAGGCCCCCCAAGACCACCCACCAGCCTCCAAAACGATCAGAAAGCCAACCTGCCAGGGGGGCCCCCAAGCCAAAGAGGAAGTAGAGCGTGAAAGACAGGCGCAGCGCGTCCTCGAAGGGGACACCAAAACCCTGCGCCATCGGGACGGCTACGGCCGGAAAAATCAGCTCCCAGGCGTGGCTCGAAGCGTGGGCAACACCCGTCACCCAGAGGATCGCCCGGTCCGAAACCCGCGACATCCCTCCTGACACGGGCACCTTCGAGGCCATCCGCCGCTTGGTCTTTGGGTGCACCTCGGTGTCCTACGATGTTCCAAGCCTGGCGGCCATGCGCCAAACATCGATGACGGCAAACTTGTTTACCGCGGGCCCCGCTGGAGCGCCGCTCCGTTTGATTCCGTCGCGAAGAAGCCGGTTTTGAGCGCAAATGGGTCACACGAGGAGCGCGCATCGCAGGCCGAACTGGAGTCACTGGGGCCTTCGAGGACGCTGAACATCCAGCGGGGAAAACGAGAATAGCAGCCCAAGACGGGTGGCACGGGCTTGTCACCCTCTCGAGTCAGGTCCAATCGGTGAGTTACCGTTTGAGGACTAGATCCCGCAATACCGTATCCAACCGGTGGCGAAATGGCCTGGCATACGTGCATCCTCACGGGGTATTCGGCGCAAGCTGCGACGATTTGCCACTCGACAAACCAGGACAGTTCACGACAATCGACCCGATTCGGACCGGACCCCACAAAACAAAAACACAAACCGGTCTTGGTAAAAAACCGGTGTCTTGGAGAAAAGAATGCGCAACGTACTGACAATCATCGCCGCCGGCCTCTTGCTCGCGAGCTGCGGCGAAGACGACGAAAACATGATGGATATCGGTATTTCTTTTCGCGGTGTTGTGGGCAATCAAGATTTCGCATGCGGGCAAACTTATAGCGGTATGGGAAGCACCGCTTCCGATCTCATTCCGGCCGATTTTCGGCTCTATGTGCACGACGTAGAGCTTCTTAAAAACGACGGTTCGTCCGTGGACGTCGAATTGACGGAAGATGGCCAATGGCAAAAAGGGCGCCTCGCGCTCCTGGACTTTGAAGACGGGTCCAGCGTCTGCCAGAACGGAACCAGCGAGCGCAATGCATCCGTCATCGGGCGTGTTCCGGAGGGGAGCTACAATGGGGTCCGCTTCAAGCTCGGAGTACCGTTCGCAATGAACCACCAAAACGCAGCCCAGGCCGAAGCCCCGCTCAATCTGACCAGCATGTTTTGGAACTGGAACGGTGGCTACAAGTTTTTACGAATCGACGCCCAAACCACGATGCAGAGCTCATTTCGCGTGCACCTCGGGAGCACGGCTTGTGACGGCGACATGATGGGCAACGTCACCACTTGCGACAACCCGAACCGGCCGACCATAGAACTGACCGGCTTCGACCCCCTGACCAAGACGCTGTTGGCCGATATCGGGGCGCTGGTCGAAAGTTCGGACCTCAATACCAACACCACCGGAACCCAACCAGGCTGCATGTCAGGCACGACGGATCCCGAGTGCGGACCGCTGTTCAGCAAGCTGGGTTTGCCGTTTGACGGAGCGCCAGCCGGTCAACAAGGTTTGTTTCGCTTCGAATAGGAAGCTTGGCATGGCTCTAAAACACGGAGTAAGAAGGTGACAGCGATGAAACAGCCCCTCATAAAAGGCCTAGGCGCGCTGGTCGTCGCGTCGTTTCTCTTGCACTGCGGCGGCGGCGAATCAGAAGAGTACCCGTGGCAGCTGCCCACGGGGTTTCCGGTGCCGGAGGTCCCCGCCGACAACCCCATGAATGATGCCAAGGTCGCCCTGGGACGGCGTCTCTTCTATGACAAGCGGCTTTCCGGGAACGAAACCCAGGCCTGCGGCTCCTGTCATCTTCAAGAACACGCGTTTACCGACGGCCGGGCACAGGCGCTCGGATCCACCGGCGAAATCACCCCACGCAGCTCGATGAGCCTCACCAACGTGGCTTACAACTCGGCCCAGACCTGGGCCAACCGGCTGATTCGAACCCTGGAGGCCCAAGCACTCCTCCCCATGTTTGGTGAGGACCCGGTTGAGCTCGGACTGGCCGGGCTGGAAGACACCCTCATCGACCGCCTGCGGGCCGATCCGGAATACCAAAGATTATTCCCGGAGGCGTTTTCGGACGCAGATGATGCGATTTCTTTGGACCATGTGGTCAAGGCCATCGCCGCCTTTGAGAGAACCTTGATTTCGGGCAACTCTGCATACGATCGGTTTGTCCACGGAGATGCGACCGCACTTTCGGATACGGCCAAGCGTGGGATGGATCTTTTTTTCTCCGAAAAGCTCGAATGCTTTCATTGTCACGGAGGGTTCAACTTCGCCAATTCGGTGGCCTCGGCCACGACGGTTTTTCGTGAGGCTTTTTTTCACAACACCGGCCTTTACAATCTTGATGGGAACGGCGCGTATCCCCCGCCGAACCGCGGCCTATTCGAAGTCTCTCAAGATCCGCAAGACATGGGGCTTTTTCGAGCCCCGACCTTGAGAAACATCGCGCTGACGGCCCCCTACATGCACGATGGGAGCGTCGCCACTTTGGATGAAGCCATCGATCACTACGCCAACGGAGGTCGAAACATTTCAGAGGGCGAACACCTTGGAGACGGCAGCAAGAGCCCCAAAAAGAGCCCCTTCATGGTCGGCTTCGTGCTGTCGGCGGATGAGCGTGCGGATCTGAAAGCGTTCCTCCACAGCCTTACGGACCATGCGTTCGTGCAAAACCCCATGTTCTCGGACCCATTTGAAGCCGGCGACTGAGTCCCCGCGCCGGCCCGATCGGTTTTTCATGCCCATTTGGGGTATCCCTGAGTAAGCCCCAGACCACGACCACGTAGAGACGTGGCCGCGGGTAGATTTCCGGCTCCGAGAGGACCGAACGACTCCTGGACGTGCCTAAACTCGGGGTGCCTCCCTGGTAGAGCCGGGGGGTCCAGCTAGGTATTAGGGATAATCCACGCCTGTTGGGCGGGCTGTGAGCAAATCCATGAAACCTCTCATGGCCCAAAGGCTTGGTTGACAGCCTCTGTAGGATAAGGTGGGTTCGGGTGGGTTATCCGGTGTAAGGGTGACTTGCGCTCGGCTTCGGGCGTGCCAAGTCTGGGCCATGTTTGAGAGTCCACCGGATCGGGGAGGGGATTTTGCCAATTCTTTACCGTCTAGACACTTTAGCCCCATGGCCGTTTTTGTTGCCATTCGCAACTAAAACTGCAAAGACTCGCCGCGCATGAAAGCTCGGCGCATGGTGTCCGATAGGACACGCGTTCGATACTTGGTGGGGGCGGCGGTCCTCGCAACCGCAGCCTTGTTGCCACCCGACACAAAGGCCGGTCCGTCTTCAACAAAGATTGTTTATCGACTGAAACAGGGCTGGAATCTGAGTAACTTCCCATTTGTCGACCCCCACATTCCCCTGAACGCACTCGAGGCGCACGGCCTATCGGCCTGGCCCTCGGCAACACAGCCCGACGGTCATCTCCGAAGCCCCCCAGAAACGGGCGAAGGAACCCGTGAAGCACTTGATCCCTACGCAGGCACTTGGGTTTGGTCCCACCGGGACATCGAACTGAGCATCGAAGGCCAACTTGTGACCGATACCGGGCCGCGCTCCCCTTCGAGCACACCCTGGATTCATGTGAGCCCACAGAAAAGACGCCCCTACGAGGACTCCGACGCTTCTCGGCTCTTGGCTTGGGATACGGAAGCAAACCACTACGTTCGCATGAAACCGGGAGACCTTCTTGAGCCTGGAGTCGCCTATTGGGCCGAGGCCCAACCCCACCACGCTGCCCAAAACCCCCGCGATGCACACGCCCCTGCCCTCTTCGTTTTTTCACCCTCCGCCAAAAATGTACGCACCGACCAACGGTGGTTACGCCTTGAGGGCACCGTCGAAGACCCCAACCTTCTAGGCCTTTACATCAATCGGGTACGGGTCCACGAAGCAAGCAGCAGCTTCATCCAGATGGTCCGTCTAGAACCGGGGCCCAATCACATCGTTCTTGAAGCTGTCGACCACGCCCAGAATCGACGCATTCTAGAAAAACACGTGTTCTACGAGCCCCCACCGAAAAAGGTATCCGGTGGCCCAACCCCCGACCCCCTGCGAACCCAGCCCCCTCAAGACCACCCACCGCTGGTGCTCACCCTGTTGTCGCCCCCAAGCCCGGTCACCCATACCCGCGAACCGCAGTTCTGGATCGAGGGCACCGCCGAAGGCCGCGACCTGGCTTGGGTGCACCTCGATGGTATCACCTTGACCACACGCCCAGGGCCCTTTCGGTCTTTGCTTCGCCTTGCGGACGGAGAAAATACCTTACGGGTCGTCGCCGAAGGCAAGAACGGTCAGCGCACGCAACACGTGGTGACGGTCATCCTCGACCAAACCGCTCCTCGCCTTGTGCTCGGAAGTCCCAAAACCGTCCTGGCTACCGAAAGCCCCTTTATTCTTCACGGCCGCGTGGCGGAACCCTTTCTTGGGGCCCTTCAACATCACACGCCCGGCACCCCGCCCGAAGCGGTTCACGTGCAAGAAGATGGAACCTTCCGGAGTCTCATTCCATTGAAGCCAGGCGAAAACCAGATCCGCTTGGAGGCAACCGACCAGGCGGGAAACCAGAGCCATCAAGAGGTCACGGTCCGCTACGAAACCGAACCCCAGTTCACCTCCCCGCCAAGCCCCCCCACGGAGCTGGCTGCCGCCCACGCCCGAAAGTCACTCGTCCTCGCGTGGACGCCCCCCGCACTTTTCGAAAGCGGGGCAAGAATTCCGCCGGGGATGCAACTTCGGTACCGGGTGACCCGAGAGTCGGCCGCAACCGAGCGCACTTCTTGGGGCCATCCACGCATCACCGAAACCACCAAGGCCCACCACAGCGAAACCGTGCCTGCGTATGGCGAATATCGCTACTCGGTCCAGGCCGTGGTTCAGACCCCATCTCAAACGGCTCCATGGTCCATGCCCTCGACCGCTGTCGTACAATCGGTGGTGGAACCCCAAGCGGTCATGGCTCTCGGCGAATTCGAACCCCCGTTCCCGGTCACTCCGGTCGAACACCGTACCTTGTTGCCCAAAACCGCACTCAGCCAACACGGGCAAAAAAAGCACCTGCACCTCGCCTACATCGTCCGTCGCCCCGGCCAAGAAAACCAGGACGCCATCGCGTACCGAAGAAGCGAAATCAGTGGGGCTCCGGGCAGCTTTGTCCATCGCGCCTGGGTCCTCGAACCCAAACGCGGGCAGACGATCACCGATGTCGCCGTCGCCGCGACCCCCAGTCGCGTCCTCGTCGGCTTTATCGAGCAGAACGAAAAAGGCGAGCATCATATTCAGGTATGGGAAAAAGACAAAAGCGACGATCGCTTTTTTGAAGTCTGGTCGGACCGTGTCAGTCGAGAATGGAAACGAGACCTTTCGATGGCCTTCGATGGGTTCGGGCACCACCATATGGTGTGGAATGAAGGCAACAAGATTTATTACGCAAGAGATTTCGAGGAAGAAGAGAGCAAGACGCTCGGCCAGAAGCAAGACCACCATCGACTCAGCGTGTTTGATGTTCCGAGGCGCCGGCCTGCTCGAGAAGTCGTCCAATACAAAGTGCAATATGAGCCGGTGAACGGCGAGTGTCGTTGCGCGCATTGCTGGTGCGAAGAATCGTATGTTTTGGGCGAAAACGAAGACGCCGAGGCGACCCACATCGACTGGTTAGAAAACAGCTACGCCTATGCGCCCTCACTGTGGGTGGACGACCGCGCGGTCTACATCGTGGCGCGCCAGTTTCGCGCCTGGGACGACAAACCCGTCGAAAACCCCGCGTGGCTGCGCATGGCGAAAGATCCAGTGTTCGGTGCGTCCATCACCTATCAACCCAGACCCACGCGACACGTTGTCGGATGGCGAGAAACATGGAAAAAACACTACGAATCCGGCGATAGACTTTTGTGGGAACACATCGGTCACCAGTGGCAATATCTTTATGAAGGGACCTGGCACGAGGACGACCACATCAAAATCGCCATGCGCCCCCTTCAAAGTCCGCTGGGGCCAAAAGACAAAGTCCGCGCTGAGCAAGCATCCAAAACACAACCCTGGCGCATCTCGACCATCGATACCGTCACCAAAAAAGATCACCAGGAGCGCCCTTCCTACCCCCACCTCGTATCGACACCGGGCGGCGAGCTCGTTGTCGTGTACGAAAAAGGTTCGTCATCCAACGCAAATCAACCGAACGGGAATGCCATCCACATGGCGCAATCTGACGATGGCGGCCTCACATGGTCCTCACCGCATCGATTGCGCGCCGGTGCCGAGGATCTGAGGGGTTACATGCCAGACATCGCCGTCGCCTCTGACGGAGCCCTGTTGGTGGCCTATGGCGCGCCGCGCGCACCCACCGACTCAACCCCAAAACCGTCGGCAAAGCTTATGCTGGCCAAGAGCCCCGACGGCGGTGAGACATGGACCCTTGGCGAACTGAGCCAAGATCCGCGAAGTGCACGCCACTATCCGGTCAAGCCGCCTCACTTGAACCCACAAGGCTCACACGCCGAAGCCCGAACGACCTACGAGGACAGCTACTTTGCCGTCCCAGCGGTCCAAACCCTGGGCACCCTGGCCGTCGTCACGTTCGCGGGAGATGGGGCGACCAACGAGCAATTCGAACGCATCTTTGCAACCCGGGCATCATGGGACAACGAAGTGCGGCAGGTCTCGACAACCATAAGGCCGAGTCTTGGCGTCAGCAACCACGCCGTTCAGGCCACAGTCCGGGCCGTGAATGGGGATCACGTGGCGGTATACAAAGACGTTCCAAAAAGCTCCGAAACCAGTGTCTTGGCGCCCGCCTCCGAGGCCACAGGGAGCCCGCCGCCCCAAATCGCCCCCTTTCAAGGGCAAATCGAATTCACCCTTGCCCCGGGCGCGGCCGCGGCAAGCGTCGTCACCTTTGACAATGCCCATGTAGACCTCAGATTGGCTGAACCCGAAACAAGCGGTGTCAGTGCAAACTACGCACGCGCCTGGAGCGAGCGAAAGGCCCTACTTCGAACCGACCTATCGCTGGCGCCCGAAGAGGCAAACGAAAAAAATGCCGATGAGCAAGCGCCCCAAAGGACCACCGAGTATTTTTACAAGGATCGCTTTGTTCCTGAAGGGACGACCGGACTCTATCTCGTGGAGTATCGCCCAAATGAAGTCGAGCGTGCCAAACAAGAACGATGGGAAGCAGCCGGCACCGACGACGTTTCAACATCGCCTGATGCCCAAGATGCCCAGCACCTCGCTGGCTACAAGCGGGTGTGGGCGTACACCATGGGTATCGCCCTCGCCCAAGCCTCCCGAGAAGGGGACCCCGACGCCCAGCGGCGCGCACAGGGGCTTGCGCGCAGTCTGTGCGCCCAAGCGGTCCTCGACGCCCAGCACGACAACGAACTGAAGGGCTGGCATTTTTCGTGGAACACCCAGGGGGACCATTGGCGAGACGCTCGCTTGGTCACTGGAGCGACAGCGTGGGCGGTCCATGGTTTGGGCGTTTTCTTGAGCTCTTTGGCCTACGACGCCATGAACCAGGACCAAAACTGGCTCAAGCGCTGCTACGAAATGTCTTTGCGAGGACTCCTACGCCATCGCCGAAAGCTTCATACCGAAGGCGGCCAAGAGGTCTATCTGATGAGCGCGGGCTGGACGACTCGGGGACTGCGGCACGCTTCGAAGCCTCACACGTTGGGCCTCAGCGTCAGCCGACAGGGGCGCCTAGGCTACTACAGCGTACTCGACGTCATCGGCTACGACCACTACGACCCCGACTTTGAACCCAGCGTAAAAGTCTGTGACCTCGACGATGCGTGTGCCGCGCACCGCACCAGCAACGAAGACGTATGGAAATGGAAGTTGCTGACCAAAACCGAGTGGCAGGCCCTGAAACAGGAGGACCATGCCCTCAACGTGGTGACTGAACACAACCTCGACGTCCTGAGTGTACTGAACCACGCCCTCGACCACGCAAGCGCCCTCGGCCTGAATCAAACCCAAGACCTAAACCAAGAACACCTGGAGCGCTGGCGCGACAAACTTCGAAGGGGCATCTTCACTTTACTTTGGGACGAAACGGGCTGGATCCAAGAATTTGAAGCCACCATCGCCCAGAACCCCAATACAAACGAAGCGCGTGCGATGCGTGAAGCCCTCGACTCCGAACGCCCCCTGGGACGAATGGTGACGGGGAGCCAAGGAGACCTGACCCCAAAAGCCAACCAGGCGGCGCTGTCCTCTGGTCAAGGGGACCTAGAACCGCTGTACGCCCTGACCGGGCAAAGCCACCACTCGGCCATCGACAATTGCAGCTGGCTATCCCTCTCCGTCGACTACCGCGATCTGACGCCAGAGCGTTCCGAAGGGACAGACACCGAATACGTTCAAAAGCTCGACCGGTGCCTCCAATACACCGTCATTCGTTACGTCAAAGAACTCGGTTTTTGCCTTGGGGACCAAGAAGGGGCATGTCCGAACCAGAACGGGACCTATACCGGAGCCCACTACTTTCAAAACGACTTTCGCGACCTCTACATCGCCCCGAGCGTGCTCCAGACATCGTCCTATCACCTTGAAGCAACCATGGGGCTCATCATGGGCCTGCTTCAGTTCAAGGACGCCCACCCGGAGCACCGGCGGGCAACAGAATACGAAACGCTTGCGCACACCCTCTGGGCAGAGTCCCAGCGGTTTGTGCGCGACCACGGCTTTCCCTACTCGAGTCAACGCATCCAGGATCTATCCACCCGCCTCTACTCCAGCACCGCCATCGTGTGGTTCATGGATGTGCACGATCATCTTCAACCCAAAAAGGACCGGAGCGACGGGCCGCTTGCGCACTACGCGCTCGGCATCGGGGTCAAAGAAACCGCACGTTTCGTGAACGCTGCGCACACCCGGATCGACGCGTTCCTCAAGGAGGGACCATCAAACGGCGAAGGCTCCTCATCGCCAACCTTCGAGACCCAAGCGCTGGCCCTTTGGGCGGCGAGCAAAGACCACGACCCATCCGCCGCGGCCAAGTGGTTCAAAAGCTTGGCCCTCACGGCCCCTCTCGCGGCCCGGTCGTCGGCCCCAGCCCCCACCTCGGAGGCCGAGCCCAGCGAGGCGGAGGGACTCGGATCTGCAGTCACACTCGGCCAAAAGATGGTTGCGCTCGGTGCCATCGCTGCCTTTTCGAAACTGAACGGTGTTGAGCCCGACCTTGCATCCCAGGCCCAATCCTTGCTCCGAGCCGAACTTTTGTTTCTTGAAAGCCAGGCCTTCCGCCATGACCTCGGACACCAGTTGCCAGACGGCGGCCTATCGCCGGGCCGAGGAGAACACGAGGTGGGGCACGACCAGGGCCTCTTCCACGCCCTCCCGGACGCGGCCCACGCCGACGTGGACGATAACGTCCTCGCTTATTTCGCCCTGAAGGAGGCTTCGCCACAAGAGCCCGTGTTTTTGGATTGGGCTGAGCGAATCGGGGCACGCCTCGCCGAGCTTTGCGGGAACGAAGGGGGCACCCGACCCATCAAGAGAGTTTTCCGGGAAGGCGCCTCCGTTGAGGCTGACGGGCCAAGCACCTATGCCCTCTGCTCGTTGTTTTTTCTCGATGCCCAAGCGCCGGGCAAGGCCCTCGCCCTTCTCGACGCGCTCGCATTCGCCCGCACGCATGCGCCCCAATCCTTTTCCCAGAGCACGGGGGAAGGCGGCGCCGAGCCCCTGGCCTGGCTAGATCTCATCGGCGTCCCGTTGGCAAGGCGCGGCGTGCGGGGGATCGATTCGCGGCAGGAGGCCCTGGCGCTCGTGGAGCTGAGCGCCCTCAGAAACCTCGAAGCCCCCGACCCCGCGGCCCAAATCGCCGCGCGCCTTGTTCATCAACCGTCGGGCTTTTTGGGCGTGCAGGCCGGGCCCGCCCTGGTCAGCGCCAACCCTCGTCCACCGGTGCGGAGGTCAGAGTCCTGGCTTGCCCTCGAAGACCGTCTCAAGGTGAAGATGGTGGAGACCCTGGGCGCCCTTTTGGCGTCCGACTTCGAGGCCCACCGCTTTGACGAACTTTTCCGGCAGCTGGTAAGAATCCATTTTGGTCTCAAACAGCTGGCGTTCGGCTCCACGGGCGGCGGGCCCACGCCCCCAGAGGCGTGGGCAAGAAAACTGAGTGCAAGCGGGTTTTCGGACCGCGTTCGGGAAACGGTACACGACCTTTTTGCCCTGTGTGCCCAGGAGGCTGACCTCCTCGCCGAGGCGTCGGTTTCGTTGGATGCGTTTTTGGGCACGCCCCAAGCGTGTGCGGTCGTTGAAAACGCCGTCGCCCATCTCCTGAGAGCGCGCACGGGCACCTCACCCGACCAGCTCGTTGAGATCTTGCCTTACGATCACGAAGAGGACCTTCTTAGGTTGAATGATCTGGTCCGCCTGACGGACCCCGTGGTCGGCGCTCTGCCAGAACCAAGCGGTCTCAAGCTCCGGACCGCACCCAACCGCTGGCAAGGCATCCACCGCCTCTTTGAAGACCATACAAGTTCTGTGATTCCCCCCGACGCTTCGCTCGAAGGGATCCAAAAGACCGTCCGCGCCCGGTTGGTCCACGTGGTCGAAAACGCGCTGACCCGGGCGCGCGAGGACAAGCAGCCGATACACTTCGAACTCAGCGGAATAGATCCCATTGAGGCGTTTTCACCGGCTTCTTTGGCCTACTGGCTCCCCACCCACGTCGCGCTTCGCCTCGCCTTAAAAACGCCCGCCCGCCATCACGTTCAGTTCAGCGCGCTTGGAGTGCCGGTGGATCCGCCCCTTTGGCCCCTCAGCGCCGAAAAGCAAGTGCGGAGCACTCAACTTCGACAGTTCATTCACACTTTTGGCGAGGGGCGGCTCGTCCCTTTCAGTCACCGCATCGCCATGCGCCCGGGCTGGCTCCACAGTAGGCTCCGCCAGGGAGTCTTGTCGACCGCAGACTTTGACATGCTGGTCGACGGCCATGCCGGAGGGCAAGCTCATGCCTTGGGCCCGAGCACCCAAGATGCGTGGCGGAATCGGTTGAGTCCCGTAGACGACGACAGGGCGCATCGCGCGTCAGTTCTGGGCGCCGGTTTTGGTGCGCCGTGGGCACCGTGGTTCATCGGCAGTTTGGCGGTTTGGGATGCCGCCCCGGACCGTGCCCTGAGTGTGCTGTCTCACCCTCAAACATCGACGCCAGGCGACCTTTTCGGGTTCTTGGGCTCGCCGGAAGAATCGGCGCTGGCCGTCGCCTTTTCCACCGACTTTCAGTTTGGGCCGCTCGAAAAAGGCCTCGTCGAAGTCACCATTCCTGAAAAAGACCCGCCGATTCCTGAAAACAAGCAGAACCTCCTCTGCAGCTACGATGCGGGACTCCTTCAAGGGGCGCACCATGACGTCTACGCGCGGCGAAGCCAGGGCGATGCGGGCGTGTTTCATGCACAGCTGTTTGCCATCAACGACAAACCGACACACTTTCACTTCACGCCGGTCGGGAAGGCGGGCGTGGCCCTCCAAGGCTCGTACGTCATCACCCCACCGGTGCCCGGGCTCCCGTTTTCGTGTGTGCTCATGCAGCCATCTTCCCCGGGAATGCCTCAAGAGCCCAGCGTGCACGCCCCTAAGGCGTGGACACCCCACTTGGCCGATGTCCACGTCACGGCCGAGTTTCAAAGCCAGCACGTCTTTGGCATTGGAATTGCCCCCAAAGAAACGGTGGTGCACACCCGATTCGTTCTCGACGATGATACCCCGATCACGAGCGTCGAAGCCTTTGTGTTCAAGAAGTCAACAGCGCACGGTGGCGTCCACGACGCCATTCGGTTTTTGCTCCGTGACATCTCCGCCGGGGAACAAACCCACGCCGTAGGTGCATTCCACACCGGCGCCTTCTTTCACGAAGACAAGAGTATCCTCGGGCAGCCCTGGCCAGAGTATGTCCGAGCAGCCGGCCGCGGGGAGCCGCTTTGGATTTCACTGAGGCTGCGGCAAAACGACGGAACCACCTTCGACACCACACCCGTCGAGATCCGAGGCTCCGCGCCGACGGGCGATGACCTTGGCACCCTCGGGAACGAAGCCGAACTTTGGTCTCTGAGTGGACTCGGAGAACCGGGTCTTGGGCGCCCAAACACCGCGTGGGCGATGACCGAGGATGCGGTCTACGAAAACATGGAAGTGGTGCCTGAAGTGCTTCGCATCAAAGCGCCCGTGGACGGTGCGGCCACCCAATGTTTTATCGCACTCAAAGACGGCGCGCTCGAGGTCGACCACCAGTTCATCCATCCGGATGACGAGGCACGGGTCCTGGTTTGGGTTTCTCGCTATCCGACACAACACCTCGAACACGGTGCGCGCGAAGGCGCCAACATCTGCGTCAGCACCGAGCCTTGGAGGCTTTTGGGGCTGCCCGTGCCTTCGACCTACACCCTCCCCATACGGCTGAGGAACAAAGCCACCGGCTACGAGGTGGAGCGAAGCATCGAAATTTCACTAGGCGAAAATCGCGACGAGTCCTCGCTCAAGGAAGCGCTCACCGAACCCAAACCCCTTGCGCCCATCGGCGAATGGGCCTTCGAAAAAAATACCCGCGACTCCACCGGGCACTACGCACCGGGCGTCTTTCCCATGGGTCCCATGCCCGCATGGCGATACGAAGCAGGCGTAGGCGGACGAGGCCACGCCTACCGGCCCAGCACCTCGCCCATCGCCTATGGGGCCATTCAAGTGCCCTCGCCAAAGGACGCGCTCCGTTTCGGGGGGGACGAATCTTTCAGCATCAGCGTATGGCTCAACCCCGCCCGGACCTTGACCGAAGACGGGGTCGTGGTCGGCAATCGAGACGAAGCGGGCCAGGGGTTCGAGCTTCGGGTCATGACCGACCATCGAGCCGCCTTCTTGGTCACGAACCCTCTAGGAACGCCCACCGCACACACCCTGATCTCCGTCGACGCCTTGAGGCCCGGCGAATGGAATCACGTCGCCGTCACCTGGGAGGGTCCCATCCAAGAGGGCCTTCTTTACGTAAACGGCATCGCCAACGCGTCCATGAACCTATCCTTTTACCCCTCATGGCCCGGGCTCGAAGAGGCAGGTCCTTTGGCAATCGGCGGACATTGGGGAGCCAAGGCCGTCTCCCACGTCTTTGACGGCCTCATCGACCAACTCCAAATCTATGGTCAGGCCCTCTCCGTAGAGGCGGCCGAAAAGCTGGCCGGCGAGTACCAAAACCACATCGCACACCTGGCGGCGTGGATGCGGCCATCCCCCGAACTTCTAGAACTTTTTGAAGCATTCACCCCCAACCCGAACGCTGGCAGGGACGAGGGTGTGACCGTCCTCGAAGATGTGTCCTCCGCCAACGTGGCGCGCGTCAAGGCCATCAAGCAGTCGATGAAGGGCACATACGCCGGGCTTCAGCGATTGATTCTCCAAGATGCGAGCCTGGCCGCCGCGGTGCTCCCTTTCGCCCTTCCCGCAGGCGCCATCATGGCCGGTCAGGCGGACGTCGGCCTGGAAACGATGGTGGTTTTCGAAGAGGCGCCGAGTTCCGCCTGGGTCGAAGTCGGTTCCGTCCAGGCGGGTGAGATTGTAAGAGAAGCGGTCTTTTTCGACGACAAAACGGGGGTAGGTCTATTTTTTGAAGACGAGGAGACCATTCGAAGCCACCGAGAATTTGACACCCAAGCGGGCACCCAAAGACCGTTTGAGGACGGCCGGATCTATGGTTTTGATGCTCGGCATCTGCCCGAGATTTTGCCGCTACGCGGCATCGTGCCCGAATCGGGAGGCGGGACGCTCGACCTCAGTATTCCCGATCTGCCGAGAATCCTCGGCGACGACGGACGGGTCAAGGTGTTTGCCCTCGACACCACCCACAGCCGAGGCGAAGTGATCGACAACTTCCTCCGGCATCACCAGTGGTGGCAGGCCATGCTGGAAATCGCGGCGCACCTGCCCAGCGCCGCACTCCAAGAAGGCTTTTTGCGCTGGGGCCGGGCTTTTCTCCTCGGATGGTTTTTTGACGCAAAAACGGCGGAACGGGCGGTCAAAGTGGACCGGAACGATCAAGGCAAAAGACCCTCCTGGTGGCTCGACGCCGCGGGGTACAGCAGTTTGAGCGAAAAGAAAGCATCCCCCTTCACCAGACAGGAGACGGGCGAGGCCATTCCTCTGGTCGACTCCCAGCAAGAGGGCGGAACCGCCGTGATCAAGCCCGCACCGTTCGGCACCGCCCCCCCACCCATCAAGACGGTTCGGCTCTTCGGAACAAACAAAGCCAAGGCCACCATCGGGATCATCGAACGCAGCTTTACGGTTCCGAACAGCAAAGACCTCATGACCGAGGATCCGCATGCCATCCACGGATTCCTGGTGCGTCGCGCGTTGGAGTTTGAATACACGAGGCTTGCCAAGTTGGCCGGCCATGACCCTTATGACGCAAGCTTTCTCGGGTTCATGGCCCCCTTCAATGTGGACGTTCCGGAAGCAGTCCGGCTCGCAACCAAACTTCGCACCGACTTCAACAACCATCAGGGCGGCGAACGGATCTCCGTGCTAAACATCAGTCTCGACAGCTCCTTTGCCAACGCCAATAAGTTCCGCGCCTGGCTGAACGATGACTTTCTCGCCGCCGTTCGCGAGGCCCGTGCCGCAGGCATCACGATTTTTGTCGCCGCCGGAAACGACGGCAAGCCCCTCGAAGACGTGCACCCCAATGCCAAGGCTCTCAGCGACTACGTGATCTTTGTGACCGCCCTCAACTCATTCGGCCCGAGCCAGCGGGCCAGCCTTAGGGACTATGCCAACACCGGCCCCTCAGTGAAACTTGCGGCCGCCGGCCGGTCTGCCGTCGCCTGTGCCGAGGATGCGGAGCGATGCGGAACAACTTTCGCCAGCCCTCACGCTGCCGCATTGGGATTGGTGCTCGACTTAGAAGCCCTGAGCCACAAAACCCAGGCCCGCCCGATCGAAATCGAACAAGCGCTGGTGCAGACAAGCCTGAGCCTAGACGAGCTTCTTGGCAGCGGAATCGTCCAGCCCATGTTGGCCATCGGTCTGATACGAGCGGCCGCCGCCAAGTCCCCCTTCACCGAACGCCCCTTAATCTACTTGCTCGACAGAGTTTCGCCCGAGCCGCCTCAGCGGACGGGAACGACCTTCGAAGCGGGGAGCATCACCACCACCTATCTTTACGGTCCCCCACCGAGTTCTCTAAGCGACGTGCTCGCGGAGCCGGAGCGATTCATTGACGTCGTCCTCTTCAAACGCGAGGCCCGAGACCCCTTTGAAGTGCTGACCGGCGAAGAGATCGATCAAGCAATCAAGAGAAACGCCCTGACCGTGGCCGAAGACGAAGACGGCTTCTCGTTCACCTTCGAAAGCAACAAGGACGCCACGGTGGAGAAACTGATCGCCCAGGTAGAAAACCTGCCCCACAAGACCTACGGTATTCCGTCGACAAAACTCAACACCCTCGCCTCAAACTACAGATTCAGCGGCATGGTCCGCGTCAGTCCGGACGCGCTCACCGACAAGAGAATGGCCAAAGTCAGAGATCTGCATCAACCGCGGGTGAACATCCGGTACAACGTGGTCCAGGTATACGATCGCAAGCAGAAGTTTTTTATCGTATTTTCACCGAAAAACTCTTTTTGGGGCCTCATTCCCCGAGAAGACCGTATCATTACCGGCTATACCGCATCGTCGGACGGGCAACTCACCAGCAAAGATAAACAAGAGCTCGACGAGCTTTTTAACCACACCGACCAGAGCGTCATTCGCCTCGTGTCCGGCGAATCGGTGAAGCCTCAAGCGCGAACCCGGGACGGCAAGTTCCACGAACTCGAGGTCGCGGTGTCAAGCGACCCCCTCGAAAACGCGATATCACTGGAGCATCTTTACCGTGGCGACACCCCGGGCTCTGGGCCAGGCGCAGCCGGCTTCAGCGAAAGAAAGGTGTACATCAACCGCGCACCCCTCACCGACGTCGAACTCGAGGTGACTGGCGTTGTGCATGGCAAACCGATCGCCCAGATCTTCCTGAAGGGTTTTGTTCCACAAAGCCTCTACGCCGCATTCCCCGTAATGAATGGCTCCGGCTGGCAACACCCCAAGGTCGCCGTCTTCCCCAAGGAGAGCCAAGTGGTGGTGAGCATGAGCGGCACGGGAGACCCAACGGTCGATGAGAACGCCGTGCAAGAAATCTTCCAAAGGCTTCCAGACCAGCCCTATGTCCGCGTGGTGATGCCAAACCGAAGCGTCGTCTACTACACACCCACCTTAGACCATTTCGTCGGGGAGAGCTATGCGGCCGCCGACCCGCTGGCGGCCTTCGATAAAGGCCTCGCCAGACTGCGCCAGGCTGAGTCCCGAAACCTGGCCTTCAAGCCCACCTCGCACCTTGACCCTTCGAATCTCACGTTGGAAAAACAGATCTCAGCGCTCACAACCCTCATCGAAGACCTTCGAAGACTCCGGAGCGCCACCATGACCACGTCCCTCAAAAAAGACATCGAACAACCGCTCACCGCCGTGACGACAGACGGACACCTCGCCGTAGAAAAGTACTTTGCCTTTCTCCGCACCACGCCAAACGAAAAGATCCGCATCTCTGTCCCCCTCCAAAAAGACCTCAAAGATAAACTCGAGGCCCATTGGGCGCCATTTACCGAACCCCTGCTCGAATTGCTCGAGGCCGAGCACATACGTTCCCCAAGATTCGAGAAACTGGTTCCCGAAATCGATGCGCTGATCCAGACCCTTGAGAACATTGTCTGGGCCTTGAAGGTAGTCCATCGCTGAAGGCCCGATCACTTCTATCCCCCACGCGTCAGCCATTGATGCGTAGCTTCAGTCAAAGTCCGCTGGGCCTGATGGGTGGTCCACCGCCTCTTGGCGCGAGCCGCAGATCGTCCGCAATATAGATTTCGCACAGTTAGCTGGAGCTTCCAGACCGGCGGCGCGTATTGTCAAAAATCCGGAAGGCGCGTCGCACAGATATGTCAATTTTTATTGCTATCTATGTGGGTTCGTGTAGGTTGGTCACACACCTGTAGTCATCCATCCTACAACACATGACCAGGACCCACATATGTCTTTTAGGAGAAAGACCCCCCATGTATCGGAAAACAAAGGAAACGGACTCGAGGCTTTTTTGGGCCTTCAGCGTAGCGATAGGCTTATCCGCCTGCGGGCAAGGTCCCATTCTGACCCCATGGTCGGACGGGCATTCCGCACTGACCCAGCCTGAACCCGTCGAAAACACGGCTGGACCGGCCGAGCAGCCTCTGATCACCGTCACCCAGACATCGACTCCGGGCGAATCCTTCCACGACGCCGAGACCTCATCGGTCGCCGAACCCTACACATCGCCCGACCAAAGGCCCCCCGTGCTCTATGTCGCAACCCCAAAACTCAAGAGGTCTTTTAGCCGGTCAAACCCACTGATCGTATCCGGCGAAGTCTACGATGATCATCTGCTCGCATTTTTTATCGACGACCTTTTGGTAGGACGGCGAAATCAAAGCTTCGAACATGCGTTCTGGTTGGCTCCCGGAACCAACCTCATCGACTTCTCAGCCATCGATTTCTTTGGCCACCAAAGCCAAGTGTTGAGGGAAGTTGTCTTCGACGACACGCCACCCATCATCGAGTTCACGCTCCCAGACCCATCCCAGCTCGCCCTTCAGCAAGAGGAGGTGTTCTTCTACGGTCGAGTCGTTGAGCAAAACCTGGTCGACCTCAAAGTCGACGGTCAAACGATCCCCTTGTACCAAGACCAATTCGAACAGCGACTCGAACGGGCATCTTTGTCCCCCGGCCTTCACGTCCTGAGGTTTGTCGCAACCGACCAAGCAGGCTTTGTCACCGAACGTTCCTTGGGGTTGCTCGTGGACGGCGTGAAGATGCGCTTTGCGCCAGACCTGGCTTCCGCTCCCGAAAAGAGCCCTCACGGACCCGAGAATGCGATCGGGTTTTTCGTAGACATCGCAGCCCAGTCAGAAAACATGGACGCCGAATTGGTCGTTCTTGGTGAAGGCGAACAGATGGAGCGCATCCGCCTCAGTACCCTCATTGAAGGAGGCGCATCCCCCTCTTGGAAGCGGGTCTACGTCTATTTCGACGATCTTCAGGTGGTGGAAAAGGTCCAATCGGTTCGGGTCGAAAGCCTGGCCTCTGACGAGGCATCACCGCCCCAAGCGCTGTTCTCAAAAGTTGGTTTCTTCAACAAAATGGACGCGCCCATTTCTTTGAGCTCGGACGCTGAGCCTCCGTTTCTCGAGGTCAAAAACCTCGTTCATCCGGTCACCTACACCAACGTCCCTTTTGCAACGGTCACCGGAAGTGTCTCGGACGAAAACTTGATGTTCGTCCGCATCAACCAGCTGGTGGTGACCCAAAAGAACGGCGCCTTCAGTTCCATTGTGAGGCTGAACGAAAACAAAAATGACTTCGTGGTGGTGGCGCGCGATCTGGTGGGTCTCGAGAACCAGGTTTCACGAAGCATCGTTTTCGACCAAGAGGTCCCCAAAATCAGCCTCGACGGTCCGCTCAAGGAAACGGTCTTCGACCGTGCGTACACCCTCAGCGGGCGAGTCATGGAGCCCCATCTAAGGCGGTTGACCATCCTTGAGCCCACCGCAAGCTCCACCAAGGCGCTCACCACCGACGAGCTTGGCGGGTTCAAGACCCTGGTTCAGCTCCAAGACGGCCTCAACGTCCTCGAACTCACGGCCACCGACCTCGCGCACAACCAGGTCACGACCACCTTGGAGATCACCTACAAGGATCTATACCAACTGGAAAAGCCGACCATGCCCCCAACCGACCTCATCGGACATTCGGTGGGAAAGCGCGTCAAGCTTCAATGGCAACCGCCCAAACGACTGGTTGATGGTTCATCGATACCGCGCGGTCTCACCACCCGATTTCGGGTATACCGTGACGACGTCCAGATTTCGAATGACGGCTCGGCAGATTTGGACACACCGTCGTTTGCGGACGAGGTCGAAACCCTGGACCGAGTCTACAGGTATTACGTCACCGCGGTCCTGTTCGACCAAGGCGGTCAGGCCATCGAGTCGTCGGCCTCAAACATCCTCAAGGTCGAAGTTGGATTCCAGCGCCCAGTCACCGCGCCCGGTCAGTTCGAGGCCCCAAGTCCAGCAACGAGAGGTCAAAGAGCCGTCGTCCTGCCTCAAACCGCGGTTTCCGAAGTCGGTGGAAAACTGGTTGCCCACCTCGTGTACGTCGTGCCGGGTCGCCAAGGACAGGGCGACCAACTGCTGTACGTCCGCAGCCAAAAAGCAGGCAAGCCCCATTCCTTTTCCGAACCGGCCGTCCTCCAAGGTTCGAAACCCGGACGAGCCATCACCGATCTCACACTGGACGCAAAGGCGCATAAACTGGCCATCGGCTGGATCGAAAAAGACGGCCGCGAGGACACCCAAACGACCGGCAGTCAACTGTGGGTGGTCGAAAGCGATAGGGCGGGTGCGCACTTCAAAGAAGCCCGACTCGTTCATGATACCCCGGCGTGGAAACGAGGACTCGACCTTGGGTACGACCGCTTCCACAACCTCCATCTGGTCTGGGGAGAAAGCAACAAGGCTTACTACCTGAAGAACCTCGAGGGCACGCCCGAAAGCGTGTTCGATCGCCGCTACCGGACAAAAAACGACATCGTGGTCGACTACTATCGGGTCTATCGACAAAAATGTGAGGACACCTCCCCCCCATGCGGATGCAACGACATGCCGAACGAACGCTACTCGTACGGACTTGAGAACAATCGCAAAACGAACGAACCGTTTGGCCCTTATCTCGAGCGTGTCGAAGAGGCCTGGGTCTACCAACCCTCGCTCCACATCGACAACGAGCGTATATCGATCGTCGCCCGCCAAAATCGAATGTGGGATGACAAACCGCTCCGAAACCCCGAATGGACCGGAGAGTATGGCCCCCTCGCACCGCCCCTAGACAAAAAAGTCACCAGCCGGGACGGAAGCACCCGAACCCATTGGTGCCCGGAAGAAGGCGCAGGGCGCGCACAAATGGGCTTCCTGCAGGTGTACGAATATCGAGCCAAAGGGGGTCGTCCGCAGGCCCGAACGCGGCTTTCAGAGGAAGAAAGGGCAAGAAGACGGGACCTAGAATCGGGCAACGAAAACGCCTACACCTACTATCACGGCGAAGGGAACCAAACGTTCTTTTCGTACGACCCCAATGTTCGACACGAAAAGAACTGGTATTTTTATCTTCATGACGGCACCTGGCACGAAGAGGACCAGATCAAAGTGGCACAGCGGCCCGTGGTCGAAGGGGCTTGGTCTGAGCCGGCGACCGCCACCGTCGAGGTCTCGAACTGGCCCATCGAACGCGGGCTCCTGACATGGCACGAAGAAGAGCAAACCGTCGAAACGGGCTGGCGCCAAGGCACCTGGGTGGATGGTCGGTTTGAAAGCTGGCGAATCTCGGTCGTGGCGACCCTCGAAAAAGAAGCGGAGCAAGATCAAACCCATTCTTATCCTCGGATCTACACCGGACCCGATGGGACCCAATTTGTCGTCTATGAAACCGGAAGTTCTTCGAACCCGAACGTCGCCGGGCACAACCCCATCATGGTGCAGCACTCCATAGCCGGAGGCACATGGTCCGCCCCCCATCACATCGCCTTCGGTTACCTGCCCGACCTTGGGGTCACCAAAGAGGGTGAAGTCGGCGTGCTCTACTATGTACCCAAAACAGACGACGAGGGGGTCATCCAGATCCGTCGCAGCCAAAGCGCTGGGCGCTCTTGGACCGATGCCGAAGTCCTCAGCCCCTTTCCGGCCAAGCCCATCCACTTTAAGAGTCACGCCCAAGCCGCAGACACCCTGGCCGGGGTGCCGTCGCTCACCACCCACGAAAACCTCTTCTTGGCGACCTGGGTAAGGCCGGCCCAGGGCCAGGATGGCCAGGAGCGCGTGATCATCACCCGCTCCTCACGCGAGGGAACGGCCAGCCGCATCGACACCGAGCTGCCCACACAGGTTCGTGCGGGCCACGCCGCGCGAGTGCATGTTACCGTAGAAAACAAGTATCACCAGCAACTCGACGTCGACACATCGGTCCGGCTCGGGTCGAACGGAGCCAGCCCAAGCCCATCCGGACTTCAGGCCTTTTTGCACGATGGCACCCCGAACGCATCAACCGAAGACGACGGCGGCGTCGACATCGAAATTCAGGGAGGCCAAGCCACCGCCTATGTGGGCCTCTTCGGCAACACCGGCTCTGGAGCCACCCAAAGCGGCCACGATGTGGACCAAGTCAACCTCAAAGGGCAAGACGGCCTCGAGCATCACGCCTCAACCTCCGTGCTCCCCACGTACCTGACGGGCAACCATCTGTGGGCCACCCGTCTACGGGATGGCCTCATTCGCTATTCGGAAGCGCCAAGCGCGTCTGACAGCGAAGGCACGTCTATGGATGAAGACTCGAGAGTCTACTACCAAGTCGAATACCAGCCCGACCTGAGCGATCCGGGCGCGTTGCGCCTCAGGGATCCCGCTTTTTGGGAGAGCCTCGGCGTGGAGGCCCAGCAAGTCGCGCACATCATCAACGACCCCGAACACCAAGACGGCAAATACCTTGCGGGCTTCGACCGCGTATGGGCCTACACCATGGGCATCGCCCTCGCCCAGCAAGCCCGAACGCCCGGGCCCGAAGCCAAGAAAATCGCGCGGGGGATGGCCCGTTGGCTGTGCACCCATGCTGAGACCGGCGAGTGGCAGGGTCGCACCATCATCCGCGGTTGGCATTTTTCAGAAAACACCAACAACGACTCGTGGAAAGACGCACGCCTCGTCACCGGCGCCAACGCGTGGGCCGTTCAAGGCATTGGCGTATTTGTGAGCTCTGCCGCCTTTGAGGAAGCCTCCGCTTCCGAACAAACGAAGCTCAGGACCTGCTACTTGCAGGCACTCGAAGGCCTCAAACGCCACCGGCACGACGACGTTGTGGCGCCTGACGGAACGCGGGTCACGCTGATGACCGCGGGCGAAACCACAAAGGGCCTCCAAAGTGCAAGAAGCCCGCACGAACTTCGCCTAGACATGACCCCGCCCGTCCGGCCGAACGAAGAATGGGCCTACTACGACGTCTTGGACGCCGTCGGGTATCAAGCCTACAACGAGGACCAAAAGCCCAACATTCGTGTGAGCCTCCGTCAAGCGGATGGCAGCCTTCTCGATGGCGGCATCCGAACGCTTTCGCTCGAAGAGTGGGAGGCCCTCAAGGAGCCCGCCCTCGCACAAAACGTAGTCACCGAACACAACCTCGATGTTTTGAGCGTACTCAACCACGCGATCAAAAACGCGTCCAAGCTAGGACTCGAAGACCAACTCGACGAGCTTCAGACTTGGCGCACCGACCTCAGAAACGGTACCTTCAAGGCGCTTTGGAGCGACAAACCGCTGCACGTCGAAAAAGAGGCCAACGGATGCCGGGAGGCACGGGTCATTGACAGCCCATCGAGGGTCATCACGGGCGGACTGCTCCGCGGCGAGTCCCTCGAGGCCAACGAGGAGTCGGCCATCGACAACTGCAGCTGGTTGTCGTTGTCGGTGGATTACAGAGCCTCAGACTTTCCCGACGAGTACGTCGAGAAAATGGCCATATGCTTGGACTATACCATCGACCACTTCGCCGACGATCTGAAGACAAATGGCACCTGCTACCGCGGTACCCACTACTTCCCGAACAGCTTCAAAGACCCCTACATCGACCAAACGGACCTGCAGGAGGCCTCCTACCACCTCGAAGCCACCACCGGCCTCATTTTGGGGCTCCTCGTCTTTGTTCATGAACACCCAGAGCACCCGAGAAGTGAAGCCTTCAGGCAGGAAGCGCTCCACCTTTGGGCCGGTGTCCAATCGTACGTCCAAAGCGAAGGCTTTCCGTATTCGAGCCAGAGAATCCAGGACCTCTCCACCCTCTTGACCTCAAGCACCGCCTTGATCTGGTACATCGATGTCTACGACTACATCGAACGAACCGAAAACGATCTCGATAGACCCTTGGTCAACTACGCCCAAGGCACGGACCTGAATCGGACCACAGATTGGGTGGTGGATGCCTGGTCCAAGTTGACCGCGATGGAATGGGACAAAGGCCCCACAAACACCGCGTTTCAAATTCACGGCTCGGACCAGAACCTGACCTGGGGTTCGGCAGATCCGGCGTCGGGCGAAAACCAGATCTACGCGGCCCCAGCCCAGACCCCCAAACAAAAAAGCCCCATGCTCGGGCACCCGGGCTACGAGGACGAGCCAGTCGACTTCAGCAACAGTGCCCCCGTCAACGCCGCCAACATCTCCGTGGAGGCCTGGGTCGAAAAAAGACCGCTAGAGGGACTCGGTAGTCTTCTGCCATCAAGTTATTTTTACGATTTCTATTACGTGTTTCGCGGTGACGTGACCGGCATCGAAATCGGGCCCGAGCTTGGCGTCTTACTTTCCATTCGGCAGGAGGGGCGAGAGCTTTTTGTGAAAGACGTCCCCCTCGACGAAAGCGGTCACTTTGAAACCGCGCTCAAACAAGAAGACGCGGTGGTCTTTCTTGGGGACGCCCACCGGTTCACCCTCTCGACCAAAATCGCACGTCTTCGACGAGGCTCGGGCGAGATACTCGCCACCACCGGGGGCCCAACCAGCATTCAGAATGCCACCTCAGCCCACGCGGTCTACCAGCCTACGCCACGCTACTCGGGAAAAAAGGGTGAATGGTTCATCCACGGAGCCGACAGCGAAACCTTCGAACTGAAAGACCACGCCCAAAACACCATCGCCGCCGCCCACGCAAAGGACCTGGCCCTGTTGGTGTCGGGGTATACGAAATCGGACCAAGAAGGGGCCCGTCCCATCACCCGAACCGAAGACCAAGCGCTGGCGGTTCTGGCCGCCGTCCACCGAGGGGATCTCGAGCAGGCTTGGGCCTGGGGCTGGGCCTTAAAGCGGGTCACCCAGACTGTGTTTCATCCCGAAAACCCACTGGCTCTGATTCCCTACGCCGTCGACGCGGAAACCGGGGTCGCGGTGGCGCCCTACTATCAAACCGGAAGCCAAATGATGGCGCTGTACGCCTTGGCGACCCTCCACCGGGCCCTCGAACCGGTGCACCCGGCGCGTGCCCAGACGCTGGCCGAGCACATCCTCAAACTTCAGCAATCGATGCGGACAGCCTATTTCCACCAGGAAGCCGGGCACCCCCTGGAAGGTTTTTTCCAAAGCGGAAACGGCTTTCCCGAGGCGTGGGCAAAGGCCCTCGAAGGAAACGCCGAAGAACCCCATCCGGAAGACGTATCCCTTCCCGTTTTTGCGTCCGCCTCGCTCCGTGACCATGTCTATGCGTATTTTGCCTTTGCCCGGGCAGCCGAGGTTCTGCCAGACCCAAAGGGCCGAGCCCTCGCAAAAGATCTCAAACGCTCGGTCGAGGACAAACTTGAGAATGCTTTTTGGCAAGACGATCGACCCTTGCGGTTTATCCAAGACCCATCCGACGAACAGAAGGTCGATGCCACCGAAGACAGCATCGGCATGCATGCGCTCTACACCTTGTTCGCGCTCGAAAGAGGTCTTGTACGGCGCGCGCACCTGTCGCTGGACCGCCTGGCCGGACTGACCCATGCGCTGAAGGACACGTGGGCAGACGGCAAGGGCTTTGACTTTTCGAATTCCTTCGCCCTGGTCGTCCTCGCCGAGCGCGGCGGCGCACGCATCGACCCGCGGCTCGAGCAACTGGCGTGGAGCCGCCTTGAAACCCTGCTTTCGGCATCGGCGGGTCCGGGTTCGATGGCGGCCATGCTGTTGGCCGAACATCCCAAAGACCTGTTTGGGGTCACCGCCAGCCCGGTGGCCTTCGTACGAAGCCCAAGCGCCCTCCATTGGGAAGAAAGGGTCCAGCGCCGCATCGAGCAGCAGGGATTGGATACCCTGCTCAGCCTCTTTTTGTCACCCTACCGGCCCCAAAGCTTCGACACCGGGATGAACCGTATGGTCCAGCTGGTCGCCCTGGCCGAAGCCCTGCACGAAGGTGTTCCGGTTGAGAGGTGGCGCAGTTTTTACCGGGAAGAGACCTACAGCCACCGGGTGGCTTATACGGTTTGGGCGCTCCAAAACCTCTGCGAAAGCCGAAACCAAGGCGCCCTCACCGGCTTGGATCTGAACCGTTCGTTGGGACTCTCTTGCGAAGCCGCCAGCGCCCACTTCAAAGCTCTGCTCGTAGCCCGTACTGGAACCAGCGAGGACCCCTCTCGACTGGCCGCCCTCATCGAGCACCCTCACGACGCCTTTGAGTTGACCCAGCGCATCTACCAACTCACCCGAGACGATGTCCCGTCGCCCCACAGCTACGGCGATTCGCTTCACGGAAACACCCAGATTGTCCAGGCGCCCAAGGGCCCGGTAAGCTTCGATTTCATTCGAGAAGCGGACCCGGTCGAACTCAGCGCGGATCTGTCTGTCGCCCAGCGAAAAGAACAGCTCCAAACGCACTGGCAAACAACCCTCCAAGACGCGCTCCTCGAGCAAAGACACCTGGGTAGAACGCCCTGGTTCGAAGTCGAAGGCATCAACTTCATCGGCCTTGGAAACAAAGCCTCCCTGGAAGCGTCCGGACGCAAAGCCCTGGAATACCTTGTGCTCCAAGGTCCCGAGCATCAAACCCGATATGCACTCGGGGGCATACCGACCCGAGAACCCCTACCCGAAGCGTGGAAGATGTTAGAGCCTGGGGTGGGGGTCATCGGTTCCGCCGAAGCCACCAACGCCGGGCATTTGCGCCGATTCATCAATGCCGAGGCCGGCGGCCAACTTCCGAAGCTGGCCCGGCAAGCGGGCCTTGATCCGTCTATTGTGCACCGTGCCATGCGAAGCGGACTCCTGTTGGAGACCCACTTGATGTCCATGATGAACGCCGTCGGATTGAGCCAAGAAAAAGCTGATGCGTACAAGGCTGGATTTACCTTTGTAGAGCCGAACGACCCCCGGGTGCATATTTCGGCAACCGGAACCCCCAAAAACGAACTGGCCCTTCACCAAGTCGGTCTTGCGACCGCGATTCTTGACCCCGTAAATCCGTCGGTAGGGACCGAACTGGCGACACCCAAAAACCCCCGAGTTCACTTTGTGTTGCCCGCAAGCGAAGAGGTCGGAAACACCGAGCTGCCTGGCAAAGAAGTGTGTTACGAAGTTTTTCGATTCGACGCCCAGACGCTCAGTCCCGAAGACTTCCTCGCGCTTTCCGTCGAGGAGGCTGAGCAGCATCGCATCGATGCCTGCGCTAAGGCGTCACCCTACGAGGATCTCGGGCTGCTCGAAGCCTATTTTCAGCGCGCACCCACCCAAGACAGATTCGACCCCATGTATGCCGTGGTGCTGAGCACCCCCCAAACCCGAAGTTTCCTTTCTGGGTATGTGCAACTTCCCCAGATCCCGTCCGTGTTCCCCCGCGCGTACCGACGCCCCTTGGTCGGGGGCAAGGCCTCGCCCGGACCCGGCATCCCCGACTCGGACCCCACCATCGAGGAAAATGCCCTCGTCATCGACATGGCCATTCTCTATACGGCTTCTGCCGTCCGAGAATCGGGGGGCGTCGATGCACTCAACGAAGACATCGATCGCATCGTGGGCGCCGCAAACCAAGCCCTCTTGGATATGGACTCGTCGGTACGCATCGTCGCCCACACAGCGTACACCACATACCAAGAAATCGGTGACGTTCGCCTGGATGCCGCGGACATTCAAGCCCATGCGCCCCAGAGCATTTTGAGCCCTTACCTCGGCTTCAAAGCCGACCTGCTTACGGTCCTGACCCGAAGCGGACTCGGGGGGTCAACCGAGGGTCCCACCGAGCACCGGGTGACCAGCCCACACGGGACTTGGGTTCACACCCGACTTCACCCCGGCACCCTGGCCGCCGTCCACGACCAGAGCGGGCGCGGCGCCATGGGCGTACAGGAAGTGGGCGAATTCCAAACCCTAGGCCGCTTCAACGAACTCGTGTACTTCCTCCTAGGCTGCCGGGCCCTTGGCGAGGACGAACGGTGCGCACCGTTGTTGGAGGCCACGGCCGCCGCCACCCGCAACGTGGACGGTCAAATGCATCGGGTCGCCGACTATTTGGTCCAAAGTGCTTCAGGCCTTGGCCTCCCCGCCCCCATCCCAGCCATCTCGAAACACAGCCCGTGTGCGGACGTTCCCCTGGAAAACACTGGGGACCATAACATCGTCTGGTCCGCGCGAAGTGACTCCTCTTGGCTCAATATCCTCTTGGACGGCCAACCGGCTGAAACGCTCGGCGTACCCGAGCGTACCCTGGTCCCGCGCGCCTCTTCGATGCTGCGGGTATGCGGCGGCATTCCCGGGTTCCCTGAGTCGGCGTTCTCCCCTCCCCAGAAGGTCATCACCCTGGAGTTTATCAATCAAACCGATGGAGGCCTCATCGAGACTCGGGTGTTGCATTTCCCCGACGCCGAGGAACGTCCAAACGAGCCCCGAAAACAGCCGCTCGGAGCAACCCAAGCACACGCCGATGACGACACCTTCGGCCACGCACCCTCAAGCGAGGACCTCGACGAGCAAACACGGGAAGACATCAAACGCATCGTAGACGCCCACAGCCCACTCAATGTCCCCCTGGTGAAAGAGGTCATCGGCCGGTCCGCAATGTTCAACTGGCTTCAGAGGCAGCTCCCCGATCGGGGCTTGAAAATGAAGTGGACCGACGGCCCAACCGGTTTTGTTCCTGGAACCGTAGGCAAACAAATCGTGCTCATATCGGAACGCCATGCCCTCAACCCCGAACGGTTGATTGGCCACATTGCGCACGAACTGACCCATCGCATCGCCCACAATCACCCCCTGTTTCATCAACAGACCGAAGACCAGGTGTACGCCTGCGCGGATGGCTCCGGCACCTGTACCCTCGCCGGATGGTCACGCGCGGCCTTGTCAGAAAAAGCGTGGCGTGAAGCCCACTTCAACGCCTGGGTGCGCGCTGAGGCCCAAAGCGTTTTTTACGAAATGGTGGTGCTCAAAGAGATTCGAAGCTTCCTCGAAAAAACAGGCGATACACGATACGCGCTGGACCGGCTCTACCTGTCAGGCACCAGGCTCGAAGCCTACGAAGCCATTGTGGACGCCTTTTGGCCCTTCCGGGGTGCCGAGCCTTACCAGCAGGAGCTTGATGCCAGGGAAGAAGCGATTCAGAAGCTCAAGCGTCTGGTGCATGTCGCCGTGGGCAGCGGCGGTCAGTCGTACCGGACCCGGTTCACCCAAAAGATCAACGCGGTTTGGGGGTACGGCACGGAGGATGCCCGTGCCCAGACGGTCATCAACCTCAGGTTCCAAGAAGGCGCACACCATCCCGATGATAGGGAGCACTACCAGGGCACACTCCGTGCCCAATACAATGACTTTTCAACGGATCTGGTGCCGGGCAAAGTGTACGACGGGCAGTCTTTTGTTGATGACCTGATCTTCGTTGCGATTCATAACGAAAACCGCCCCACGGTCAACGTAGCACCCGAATCAGGCAACAGCCTCGAGGGTCTCGCCAGTGACGGTCGACTTCCACGCGGTCTTTTCATTGACCCCGATTTTTGGGAAGAGCTTGAGGATCACGGCATCTACAGCCTTGCAGACTACCTCGAGCGATTGCACGAAGAAGAACGACTCTACGCCGACGAGGAGACCAAGGAAACACTCGACAACATCGATCTTTCCCAGTGTTACACCAATCCCGATTGTCCGGTGATTCAAATTCTCCTCGAGTACGAAGACGACCAAGGCGACCAAGCCGTCGCGTTTAGCGTGCACTACCCCTACGAGGGCAATGGCGAAGCCATCCCCATCACCTTGCTCGACCTTTTGGGTCTGGCCCCCATTCCCGTCGCCAAAGTAGGTGCCGTGCTTGGAACCGCCGCCCTCGCGGGTTTGGGTTTTGTCAAGGTTGCCAGCACCACCGCCCCAAAGTTCGCATCGGCCACAAAAATCAGCCTGGGCCGAACCGGAAACATTTTCACCGTGCCTTTGAAAAGACCCATTTCTTCTGAGGTCTCCACAAATCCAACGATCCATTTCCTTTCACGACAGGAAGCGCGAAAAGGATTCACCGGTGGCCTGAGAACAAGCGCCAACCAGTTTTACCGCCACGCCAAGGACAAGGGCCAACATTTCCGAACCGAGAAACTGCCCGACGGCAACTACCGCTTCGAGTTCTTCCACGCCGCGAACAACCCAGGGTACGGGAAGCGCTACATCAAGGTCGTCGACCCCACAGGGACAACGCTCAAATCGTACAAAGAAACCATTGGTCCCAAAGGCCTCCTTGAAACCAAATGGTTGGTGGGCGGCCCCGACTGATCCCATGGATCAGGGGCGTCTACTTCGACTCCGCGACCATAAACGCCAGATGGGTGAGCGCGCTGCGGAACAGGCCCCCGGGTGGGTGTAAACGCAGCCCCCGCGGCCGAGACGGATCCGGCACGGTAATCTCCCAGTCCAGTCCCCGCCGTTTGAGCGCGTTTTCGACCACCTTGCGATGGTTCTTGAACTGGGTGGCGCGCTCACGAAATGAGGTGTTTTGACCGTGCACGTAGTAGCGGTAAAGAACCTCAGGAACCGCCTGTACGCGGCCCTGTTCTGCCAATTTCAGGTAGATATCGTAGTCCACGGCATTGAGCAAAGAACGGTCGAAGCCCTCGGTGCGGTAGTAGTCTCGGGCCCGAAACATCCGCGGCGCGGAGGTCACGCAGCCAAGAAGGAGATCAAAGCTGTCAAAAGCTTGAGGCACCGACTCTTTTTTTTCATACAGGAGGCCCCCGGGATCGTGAATTTCGAAACCGCCGTACGCCAATGCGATAGAGACATCGCTGTCAAGGACCGCGGCCAGCGTCTCGGCCGCGTAGGGTAAAAGTTCGTCGTCAGAGTCCAGTTGAAGAATGTACTCCCCTCGGCACAAATCAACCGCGGCTCGAGACGCAGCGGCGATGCCCTGGTTTTCTTGAGTCACAAAGCGAACCCGCGGATGACTGCCATAGTGCGTCTCAAGCACCTCTTGCGTTCGGTCGGTCGAGCCATCGTTGCATACGCAGACTTCGAGGTCTTCGAGCGTCTGGCAAAGGGCGCTTTCGATGGTGCGTACCAGCCAGGCATCACAGTTGTAGGCCGGTATGTAGACCGAAACCTTTGGGCCCTCGAAGGGGCCTTCGCGGTCCTCGACAAATTTTCGCCAAAACGGCACCCGTCTACCCAGCATCCTGCGCGACGCTTTTTGCGATTCGGCGCGGCGGGCGTAGTCCGGATGGTCTTGGTGGTACGCATCGGCGCGGGGTTCGTAGACGAAGTACGCACCACGGCGATAAAGCTGATAGGCAAAAGCCATATCCTCTCCACCCCACTGGCAAAAAGCCTCGTCAAAAAGCCCGGCATCAAGCGCCAACTGACGCCCAAAAGCCACATTGCCCGAAGCGCATACGCTATACGGGACGCGGTGGGTCTTCAAGCCTTCTGACTTCTCGGTGGACGCAACCCTCCAGTCCTCATAGGGGCGATCTCTGACGCGAATGGCAAGCGGTGCGGGCACCGGTGGGAGGCGATGCACCACCCCGAAGTCGGCGAGAATCTCATCGGCGTTCACATCATCGGTGTTGACAAACTTCCGGTAGCCTATCACCGCAAGGGGGCCGTCGTATACGTGAAACCACCTTGCCATGGCAGCGAGGTACCCAGGCGGTGGCAGCATATCGCAATCAAGGCATACGATCACCTCACCGTCGGCCGCCAAAATGGCCCGGTTGCGCGCTTTGGCGGCTCGGAAACCGAGATCTTCTTGGCAAACGTAACGTATGTTGAGCCGGTCACGATACCGGTCGATGACAGAGTTGGGGTTGTCTGAGCTCCCATCATCGCTGACGATGACCTCAAACAGGTCCTTGGGGTAGGTCTGAAGACAAAGACCCGCCAGCGTTTTGTCGAGAACCGCTTTGCGGTTGTAGACGGGAATCACCACCGAAAGCTTCAGGTGCCAAGATGCAGGGGAGTCGGTCTTGACCCGACGCTTGATGAAACTGTAATCGTTTCCCGCGCCGATGGGCTCAGGAACCTTGGGTTTGAGCACCGTGCTCAAAAGGCGACGGGCTCCGTTTTGGGCGCGCGCCCGCAAGGTGCGCTCCATGGGTATGGCAGCCCCAAGCAGCCCAAAGGGGGTGATGCGTCCGGCCCGATAGACGAGAACGATCGCGCCCGAGGCGGTCAATGCCAAAAGTTTGAGATAGCGGTAGTTTTGCACCACCAAGATGACCTGGGGTTGGGCTTTTTTGAGGTCTTCGATGGCTTGCCAGGTCCGTTGTCCCCTCTTTTTTCCCTTGAGGTTTTTTTTGAGGCCTCCGTCCAAGCTCAAGTGCTGGGCTCCGGGAAACCGCTGTTTGAAAGACTGGTACGCAGCGTTTCGCTCAAGCTGAATGCCAAAAAGAAGGATCGCAGACTGGGGAACCCTGTCCAGATACTCCATGCCAGGCATTTTCCGCGGCACGCTGGGGCTCACACCCTCGGTCGACACCGGCTGAGCTTGGCGGCTTGCCACCGACAACACAACCCGACGGGCGGCCTGCCCATCGCAGCCGCGAGACAAACAGGGTAAATTCCCATAGTTCTCACCCTGTCCGCCGGGCCCCCGGCAGGAGGGCGAAGCTGATTTTCCAGGCCGCACGCCAGCAACGAAGGGCTCCCTATCGAACCCCAGGTGAGGATAAGACGAGGACCGTGTGCCGGCGGGGGCAGAAAAGGCCCCGGAACGGGTCAGAACGACTGGATTTTCTTGTCGGCCAGCGGCCACGCGTGCGGATGTGACTTTTGGGGCAGAGCTCTGGTCGAAGGGTTCGCCAACGATAGGAAGGCATGGACAAAGGAAGGCCCACCAAGAAGAGCCTGGGTGCGATGGCCGACGAAGAGCTCGTCGAGCGCACCGTTTCGGGGCCTCGGGATGACCTTTGGGCGTTCGAAACCTTGGTGGCCCGCCACCAAGGCCATATCCAAGCCAACTGTAGACACATGACTGGAGCCCCTCAAGATGCCGAGGACCTCGCCCAAGAAGTTTTTGTGAAGGCGTTCTTTGGCATCGAAAAATTCGAACACCGAGCCACATTCAAAACCTGGCTGCAGAGAATCAAGATCAACCACTGCCTCAACTATGTGGCGAAGAACCGAAAAAGAACCCACGTGGACATGGTGGACCCCAGTATCGAGGCGAGGCCTGAAATGCAGACACCGCCTGTGGCTGAACAAATGGTCGGTCGAACCCAAGAACAAGCAAGAATCACGTACGTGCTCGATAGCCTGGGTGACACGCTCCGCATACCCGTGGTGCTCCGCGATCTGGATGGCCTCAGCTACGAAGAGATCTCCCAAAAGCTCGGCATCACGTTATCGGCGACCAAGATGCGCATCAAACGCGGTCGAGAGGCCTTTCGTCGCCGCTACCAAGAACTCGAGCCCAGAGCCGGCGCGAATGAGTTGACCTGATGACGGACGACTTGGACAACGGGACGGACCGCCCCCTCGATCTCAAAGCCCTCGAGGATCTCCCCGAGGCACGTTTTGTAGAGCGCGTTCGTCGGACGATCTTCAGACGACAACTCGCTTCGCAAATCGCCGAGGTGCCCTACCACGGCTGGACCAAGGTCTTGGTAGAGTACGTTTGTACCCTCTTCGAAGCACTCGGTTTTCAACGCACAGACCCCAAAGGATAAACATGCTCGACAAGGTTATCAACAGCCTCACTTCGTCATTCACTGAGTTTTTCGAGACCGCTGCCGCGTGGATCCCCAAAATCGCAACGGGAATCCTCCTGTTTATTGGCGCGCTGTTCGTGGCAAAAATCATCGCGCGGGTTTTCCAGGTGGTTCTGGCCCGCATCAAAATCGATAGCCTTTCAGCCAAAGTAGGCATCCGACAAATGATCGATCGCATGGGCGTTCGGTCCCAGCTGAGCGAACTGGTCCCTCGAGTTGTTTATTTCTTGTTGCTGGTCTTGTTTACCCGAACCGCATGCGACGCTTTGGGGCTCACGGTCATTTCAGAGGCCATCGGGTCATTCCTGGGCTATCTCCCTAACCTGGGTGCCGCCATCGTGATCTTGGTTTTCGGCGGTACGGCAGCGCAATTTTCCGGTCGTATCATCACCCAAAACGCCAAAAACGCGGGGATTGATTTTGCCTCTTCGCTGGGCAACATCGTATCGGGCGGAATCATCTTTGTCATCGGTGTGATGGCCGTTGGCCAGCTCAAACTTGACACCGATATCATCCGTTTGCTGTCCGCCGGAATTCTCGCCGGGGCAGCGCTTGCCTTTGGCCTTTCTTTTGGGCTGGGGACCCGCGACATCACCCGCAACATGCTCGCCGGATTTTATGCGAGAAAGGTATTCCGAATCGGTGACACCATCGAGGTCAAAGGCGAAACAGGAACCCTCCGTTCCATCACCCCAACCGCAGTCGTCCTCGAGCAAGACACAGGCACGGTGACCCTCTCAAACAGGGTCTTTATCGAAGAAACCATCAAGAAACAAATCGACCGGACCGCAGCGGGAGCCTCATGACCCCATTTTTCTGCTCCTCGATCTGAAAAGCGCGACGATTGAGAATTTGCCCGCGCGCGCTTCTCAGAAGGGGAAACCCACCTCACCGTTCTGATCTCTCGCCATGCCTCTTGACACCGCCCCACCGGTAGCTTTCGGGTGCGGACTTGGTGCAAGAAAAGCATCGAGGGGGGACCTCCATGAAGCGATGGGAAAAGCGACGGGTGCCGAAGCGCCCGTTTCAAGGGCGCCGAAGGCATGCCGAGGGGCGCCACCGGAACATACACCTCCTGCTGGCGCTCTTTTTGGGTTGCGGCCGCGCCCCCGAACGGCATGAAGCCCCACCCGTCGGCGGCACGGGGATCTTGGAACTCTCCGCTGGATGGCATCTCCTTGGGGGCGGCGAAGCCAAAAATCTTTTAAACGATCTGCCCTCGCACCGCTGGGTCGCGTACGACGCCCGGTCCGCGTCGCGGCCCCCAGAGAAAAGGGAGTCCGGCCCTCGGCCGACTCGGCGCCTTCACCCCCATGCACCCTACTGGATCTACGTGGCCCCGAGCGCTTCCGAGTCCGACATCCCGAGGGAGCCCCCCTCCCTCGCCCCATTGTCCTCCACGCATCCTGCATTGATTTGGGCAAAGAAACCCCTGCACGTGGACGCCCTGGCACCCGCGACGGTCCTGACGTGGGATGCACAAACCGGTGCGCCAAAAGAGTGGACGAGCGGTTCTACCCTAGCCCAAGGGCAAGTCTACTGGGTTCGGCAACCCTCGCCGGAAGAAAGCCCATCCCCGGACACCGATCCCTTGAATCAGAAGCCTCCTCATGGCACCGGTTTGGACGTCGCCCCCCCGGCGCGTCCTGCGCCGGGCCACGGGCTCCACAGTTCAGTCGACCAAGAGGGTCCGGCGCTTCTTCTCGACGGGCCATCCCACGAAGACATTTACACCCCTCATTACATCCTCAGCGGCCGGGTTTGGGACCGCCACCTCGAAGGGCTCGAACTCACAAACCTCAGGACTGGACAACATCAGAGCATCGCCTGGGAGGAAGGGCGTTTCGAACACGCGCTGACGCTGACCGCGGGGTCCCATCCCTTGAGACTGGTGGCCCTCGACCGAGCGGGCCTCACCCATACAAAGTCCATTGAGATCACCGTCCATGAAGAGCCGTTTGTCAGTGACCATGCCCCGAGGCCCCCGAGGTCAATTCTGGCGTGGTCCCACGGAGGCCGCGCCACCTTCCAGTGGCAAGCGCCTCGACTCCTCAGCAACGGAAGACCCATCCCGAAAGGCGTGCGGCCGAGCTATCGATTGTATCGGCATCCGGACCCGAAGCCCATTGCGCTCAGCGACCCAAGGTACGAGGGTCCCCTGCCATCGACCGAGACCACCGTCTGGTTCATCACCGCGGTGCTCCCAGGAACCGGAGACGTCTCTTTCGAATCCGTTCCTTCCGCGCGCATCACCCTTCGTCCCCAACCCAGGAAGCAAGTCACCAAGACCGGTACCTTCGAAACCCCGAGTATCGTCACCGCAAGCCCCCATCGGCCCACGCTCCCCGAGATGGCCATTGGACGAGGACCCGATGCGGTCCACACCCATCTCACGTATGTGGCGCGTGGCGAATCCGATTCCGGTACCGACCAAATCCACTACGCCCGAAGCGACCGATTGGCCAAAGGAGGGTCCTTCAGCGCACCGCTGACCGTGGCCCAAGCCAACCCCGGCTGGTTCATCCAAGACGTGGCCATCGCCGCCCATCGGGAGGCGGTCGCCATCGTGTGGTTGGCGATCCAAGAACGCGGCCCCGACGAAGGACCTGCCAAGAGCCGGGTGTACGCCATTCAAAGCCAAGAAGCGGGCTATGGCTTTGACGAAACGCCCATGGTCGTCCACGAGAGCACCGGATGGAAACGCGGCATCGACGTCGGCATCGATATCCACGGAGACCTCCACTTGGTTTGGGGGGAAGCGCACCGCGCGCTCTACGTCAAGAACCTCGAAGGTCCCCCAAGAAGCGTGTTTGACGAAACCAAAAGATCCATCAACGACGAGGTCGTTCGTTACCGGCGGCTGTACCCCGCATCGAACTGCACCGACGACCATGCCTGCGACTGTCTTGAACCCGTTCCCGAATCCTACAGCCTCGCCCTTGAGCCCAACCCCCAAAACGGGGGGGCGCCTTTTGGTCTTTACCTCGAACGGACCGAGAGAAACTACGTGGAGCATCCGTCTTTACACCTCGATGACCAGCAGATCACCATTGCCGTCCGTCAGACCCGCAGCTTCGACAACCGACCGGTCAAAAACCCAAACTGGGCAGGACGCTTTGGCCCCTATCGGCAGTTGGCGGGGCCCCGTACGCCCGAAAAGGCGCTCGCATGCCCCCTGCTCGGCGCGGTGGCGCGCCCCGAGGGATTCCGGCAGGCCCTCCGGCGCCACGCTTTGGACTGCAACGGAATGGACAACCAGTGGCGTGAAGCGGACCCAAGCCGAACCTTCTATCTGGTCGAGGGGAGCTGGGACGAACGAGACCACATCAAGGTTGCGCAGCGGCCTTTGAGCCCAAATGCGTGGTCCCGAGTCACAACAAAGACCGTCCGGGTTCCCAAACTGGTGGGGAACTTTGTCCACGTGGTCGACGAAGAACGCGAAGTCGAAGAAGGATGGCGCCAAGGGGTATGGAAGGACGACACTTTTTTGCGCTGGCGGATCAACCGGGTCGACACGTTCGACCGCCAAGAGACCGCCTCGGTGTCGTGTGATGACCCATCGACGTCCTTACCCCTCGCCGAATGGGGCCCCGCGTACCCCAAGGTCTCTGGAAACAAGGGCGGCCAGCTGACGGTCATCTACGAAAAGGGCCCGTCACACAATCCGAACGCCGCCACCGGCAACCCATTGATGGTGGCCCGCTCTTTGGACCGCGGTCAAAGCTGGTCGTCCCCGGAAAAGTGGGCTCAAGGTTATCTTCCCGACGCTGCCTTCGCCGCCGACGACACCCGCGCGGCGGTGTTTTACCAGGCGGGCAACGCAGGCCAGCCGGGGTCGATCCAGGCTCTGGTCATGCCCCAAAAAGGCGAACCTTCCACGCCACGGCCCCACCTGCTGAGCGGTCAACAGGCACAACCCATCCACCACCGAAGCCACGGCCAGGGTGCAGATCGGCTCGAAAACGCCCCCAGAGTGGTCAGCCACCAAGGTCTGCTCCTGGCGACTTGGGTCGAAGCCCCCAAGGGAGAACATGACGCCCCACGCATCGTGACCACCCGAGCCCGAATCACGCCCGAGCCCGAGACCGCGCGCTTCGTCTTGACCGCGCCTTCCCGCACCGCGAGCGGCCAGTCGACGCCGGGGGCCATCGAATGTGTGGACGCGTTTCACATGCTGAGCAATCGGTGCGCACCCACCGACGCGAAGACGCCTCCGCACCAAGCCATCTGGGCCGAGGCCTCTCCTCACGGCGCGCCCACACCTGCTGCGCTGGAAGCGCTCAGGCAAGCGCACCCCTGGGTTCACTTGGCGGCGGCGGAAGTGGACGGTCCCGCCAGCTCGCCCACACCGCATGCCGAACTGGCGACTTCTTCTGAAGCGCCTATGCTCGAAGCACCGAGCGCCGCGGGAAACCATGCCCGCGCCCAAACCCTCCGCGACGCCCTATTCAACCCTGAACTCGGCGCCCAGCTCGAATACCTGGGTGACGAGGACAACGACGACACCCGCTATTTGGCCGAATTTGACCGGGTATGGACCTACACCCAGGGCATTGCCCTCGCGCAATACACCCGAACCCGCGATCCCCGAGCCGCACCCCTCGCCCACTTCTTGTGCCAACACGCCGAGCGAGGCCAAAACGGCGACGGCGAAGCCGTGATCTTCGGCTGGCCTTTTTCATGGAACACGCGGTCCGATGACTGGGCCGATGCCCGCTTGGTCACCGGCGCCAATGCCTGGGCGGTTCACGGCCTCGGAACCTTCATCACCCACCGCGCCTTTTTGGACCTCAACAAAGACGGCCAAGAATCACTCGTCGCTTGCTACTTCGAAGCACTCCGAGGACTGGAGCCGCACCAAAACGCGGGCCTTATGACCGCAGGCCGAACCACCTTGGGGTTGGTGAACCAAGACGAGCCCCACATCCTGGGCCTCGAAGAACCAGGCATCGGCTGGGCTTACTACGAGGTCCTCGATGCCATCGGATACCGCCGCTACAATCCCGAGGATCCCCCGGTGGTGTCTCGGTTCGCCCCCGGCGACCCGCAGTCAATCCTTGAGCCCCGAACCCTCACCGCTGCGGATTTCGACGCACTCAAGGTGCCCACCCCTGCAACCCACGTGGTGACCGAGCACAATCTGGATCAGCTGAGCGTTCTCAACCACGCCCTGAAACACTGGGAGACCATCCGAAGTCGGGCCAAACCGGAATACCACCCCTTCGAGGACGCCCTGAAACGCTGGCGAAACCGATTACGAGACGCGATCTTCGACAAACTCTGGGATCCAGCAAACGAACGGTTCATCACCGGGGGCCACTTTGAGGGTCAAAGCTTTCACCCGAGCCCGGTCTCGGCCATCGACAACTGCAGCTGGCTCTCGTTGTCCGTAGACTATCCGAGCCTCGAAGAGGACCACATCACCAAACTCGAGCAGTGTCTCGACTACACCATCGCCGCCTTTGTCAAAGAACTGCCCTACCAAGGGCAAACGTACCGAGGCACCCACTACTTTCCCAATTCGTTCTCTGACCCCTACATCACCCCCAGCAACGACCACGAAACCCTGTACCACTTGGAGGCCACCGCCGGCCTCATCTTGGGCCTCAAACGATTCGTCGACGCCCACCCCGAGCGCGAACAATCTTCCGCTTTCGCCCAAGAGCTCGACGTGCTGTACACCGACATGAACCGTTTCGTTCGAGACCACGGCTTCCCTTATTCGAGCCGCCGGATGCAAGACCTGATGACGGTACTCGACTCCAGCACGGCCGCCATTTGGTTCATCGACGTCTACGACGAAATTCAAGGTGGCGTCCGCGACCTCGACCGGCCTCTCGCCAACTATGCCCGCGGCGTCGATGTGCGTCGCGCCCAGACCGTCATCGACGACGCTTGGGAAGCGCTTAAGGGCCGCGCCCTTCACAACTTTGAAGACCGCCTGTTCACGGCCTACGCCGGTCCCCGCCTCGAAGACGGGCGGCGAGACCCGGCCTGGGGCGCCTACATCGGTGAGGGTGACCCGGCGCAATATCGCGTGCGCCTATGGATCACGGAAGCCGGCCACGAACGCCTGGCCACCTCGTCCATCCGACAGGTGCCCGGGGGTGACGCCCCTCCCATGACCGAGATCGCCGACGTTCCCGTGAACACCACCGCCGTCTGGGTCGAAGCCTTTGCGCGCAAACGTCCCCCGGAAGGCCTGTTGTCGCACCTGAATCCTTGGGGGCTGTTTGACGAGGTCGAGATTGTCTTGAAGGGCCGCGTCCGTGATCCTCCTGGAAGCGCGCGCACGCTGATGCTCACCCTGATCATCGACGACGTCGAATGGTTTGTATCGCTCTACCACGTCGGCGACTCTGGGGAATTCGAGTTCGCGTACCCGGCGGGACAAGAAGGCTTTCCAAACCCCACCATCGACGAAGAGGGGTGGGCCCCCACGGCCCCCGGCAACCGCCCCCTGTATCAACGAGAGGACGGTCAATGGACCGACGTCCCACCCCCGGGCGTAGAACCCGAGCCCATCCACAACCTGCCCTCTACCAAGGCAGATATCCAGGCCGTTCCGGTTGCCCGTCTCATGTCTCCCACCGCCCCCCATATCCGCGCAAGTTCGGTCTACCGCTTCGGGGACTATCGCGGTTGGGAGCACCTCCCGTGGACCGCGGGCGCGGGCGTTTGGTCGTTTCACCACCGCTTCGGCGGACATCATCGGTACGAAATCATCGACATTTCCCAAGGGCTCGGCGGGGTCGAGGACAGCCTGCGCGGAGACACGGCCGCGGTGGGCCCGGTGGTTTCGCGGCGTCTTGCCAAAAGCGAGCGCCCCGTCACCCTTCTTGAGGACCAAGCCCTGGCGATCTTTGCCGCCCGCCAGCGGCGACAGCGGATTCACCTGAATCGGGTCGGATCAGACTCAACCTGGTTCCGCGAGTGGTCCAAGGCCCTTATGTCCGCCCTCGAAACCCGGACCTACGATGGGGAAGAATATCTCCAGTTTCCGTATTTCTTCGACAGCGAAACCGGCACCGCCATCGAGCCCTACTACCAAACCGGTATGCAGTTTCTCGCCCTGTACGCCCTGTCATCATACGAACAATATTTCAAATGGACCGACGCCATCAATGCGAAACTGGCGCGCCTCGCCCTTTCGATTCGGGACCTCTACGGCGTAAGCGAAAGCGACGGGCGCCTTCTGACCGAAGGTGGAGACCCAACAGCAGCCCGGAGCGCCTTAGGCCTCGAGAAAAGATCCCTAGAGCTTGAGACCCCACCGATCCTCCATGAGAAAACCGGCTTCCCGCGCACCCCAATTCTTTCTTTGACGGACCACATATTTGCCTGGGTATCGGTTAAACACCTCGGCTCTATCTTGTTCCATGGGGATCGAGAAACGGCGCACTTCCTCATGCGGTGGGCCGATGAACTGTATGTGGCCATCGTGAACGACTTTTGGGATGCCGAGCGTGGGCGGCTGATTCCTTTCCTCCAGCTGCTTCCAGACGGCACCACGACGAAAGTGGAATCAGACGTGGTCCACCGAGGCACCGCGGCGCTCTACGCCCTGGCTCTATTCCACTCGCAGTCCATGAGCGAAACCGTATTGTTTCGTTGGAAAGAGGCCATAACCTGGGTCGCTGAAAACGAGGCACCCGATGCCGCCCCCGCTTGGTCCGCGGACAGCAACTTGCTCCAAAGCCCACTGCTGCCGGTCCTCGCCCAAAGGGCCGCTGCCCGCCTCGATGCCCGGCTTGAGGAGCTCGCGTGGCACGAATTTGGATCCTTGGTGCCCGGCGCCTCGCCAAGCATCACCGAACTCGCGGGCCTTGCCATCCTCGAAGAGCCCGTCGGCCTTTTTGGACACGGCGCCGGCCACATGTTTTTCACCTTACCGCCCAGCACCGAACCGTTCGACCTCCCAGCCTTCGCCGACCTTGATGTCAGGCTTCCTGACTCCTCCGGGGTAAACATCCCCGATCTCAATGAAGTTCGCGATCGGCTCCGCTACCGCTACACGGAGACTCTGGCCGGGCTCTTGATGTCTGACCAAAACGACCATGTGTTCGACACTTTGTTGCACCGCTTGATGAACATCGGTTCGGCGTACGACCTGTACGTTCAAAAGGTTTCGGTTCGAGACTGGCCCCAGACCGTCCTAAGCACCCCCCAAGAAGACCGCCTCCTCGAAACCGTCCACGAACTCCGTACCCTTTGCGAAGGAACCCGACTCCTCGGAACCTCGCCAGACCTTCGCCCTCTCGTCGGCGTCTCGTGTGAAGAGGCCAGCGAAGGTTTTCAGGCTGCCCTTCAAAAACGACTGGGCCCCAAACCGGTCACGAGTCTCACGCTCGAGCACCCCAATACCGATCTCGGTTTCGAGCTGATACAACTCGCCCGGGTGGTCACCATGCCCAGACCACGTGATTTTTCCGTTGCCCGGTTCGGCAATCTCGATGTGGACGAGACGGATAAACGCGAATCCACCATCTATGCCATGCTTGCACACGAAGACAGCATGGCCGACCAAGCGGGGGGCACCCTGTCGAACAAACTTCGCCGACTATGGACCCAGGCGGCTGAAAAAACCGTCACCACGGTCACACCGCCCTACTACTTCACACCAGAAATTGACCTGATTGCACTCAAAAATTCTGCGTCTCCCAACTATTGGCATCGAACGGCCATCGAGCTCAGAGCCATCGAAAAACACGAAAAGACGCCCCGGTTCCATACGGGGGCAATCTCTCCCCAAGTCGCGCTGGACCAACTCCTCTATGCCCAGCCGACATGGATACCAGGGGGCGCGTTCATTATTTCGGACGAGGCGGATTACGCCTTCTTCCAAGAAAATGTTCGGCAACTGCGTCGCTTCATCAACCGCTACCACAGCGGCAATTTACCCGACTTGGCCGAAACGGCCGGTCTCACGCCGCTTCGCGTCCACCTCATGATGCGAACCGGAAGAATCACCGAGTCGGATTTCGACCGCCTCGCAAACGCAGCCCGCCTGCCTCCCGACGAGAAAGACACCACCAAGTCGTCGTTCGTCTTCACCCCTGAGGACAACATGCCGAGCAACGACGAGGACCGCAGTTCTTCCAAACACAGCGAAAAGCTGGGCACCACCGAGTTGGCGGGCCTTGGGCCCCCAGGGGTGATCGCGACCAAGTCGCGGACGCTCGTGCTGAAAGAACTCGCCCGGCACTTCGACGACCTTTTGGCTCTCCCGCCCGAACTCGCTGCAGTCACGGCCGTGGCCCCGAGCGTACTCAGCTACGCCGCAAGCCTCGGGCTCGAGGTCGACCCCGGCCTTTTGGGTGTATTTGTGGGGAGCGCGCCCCCCAGCCCGCACGCATGGGAGCCGGTTGGCTTGGTGCGCGGGGAAGACTTGCTCGCGCCGTTTGGAACCTACCTCAAGGACGAAGACGTGTTGCGCACGACGGTTCCGGTGTACACCTCGACCGATCTCGGACGCGATCCACTGTTGGGGCCATCGATCCTCATGAACGATGACCGAATCTACCACGTCACCATCGATTGGATGGGCGTAGACCAAACACCCTTTGGGTCCTTGGGGATCTTGACCTTCGAGGACGGCGCCCTCTTTGAAGTCCACGCGCTCAAAAGTGCGCACCCGCAAAGCGACATCCTGGCTGCGTTTGTCAAGAACCATCTTCGTATGAAGAAAGCCGAAGAGAGTCTTTCTTTTCTTCCGGACGCCATGAAAGCACAGATCCTCTTTTGGATTGAACTCACCATTCGCGGGGAGTTCTCTCAAAAAGAAGCGGAACGCTACGCCCACTTCCGCACGCCCCCCGTGACCTACATGGCAAACGCCCCAGGCGTGGAGGATTCGCCCCCCCCTTCAAACCCAACCGAGTCCACCGATACGCTTAAGCAAGAGGCATCCAAGCTTCCGGACGCCTCGGCTCATCCCTCGCCAGAGCTTCCGTTACAACCGATCGGTGTCGTTCCCCCCAAAGAACCCCAACTTGGAGACGGCTACGGAAAAAGCACGCAGCTCATGACCCTGGCCGCGCTTTTGCGCGTCTCGGGCATGTATGTCTATTCGACAGCGATTCCGACCAGCCTCAAAGAGCATAAACGGCTTACCAGTCCAAAAAATCGTGCCCAAACTTTTATCCTCCGGAACTTTGCTGGACTCGCGTCCGTCTTCTTAGGAACCAACAAGGATATGGTGCAGGCGGTACAAACGAATTTTTACGAGGCGCGACACGACCTCATGAACATTCACCCGGTTGTCGATCAAGCCCTTACGCCGTATCCTGAGCGCAGCACCGCAGCCATCATCGAAAAACTGTACGCTCTGCACAAAGAGGAGCTGTCCCCGGCCAAGGAAAAGGCAGGACTCTGGGTTCCCCTCCACACGGTCAACCCAGAAACCGGCAAAGGAGGCCCGGTACTCATCGGTTTTTCCGCATTCGCTGAAGGTCTGTTCGGGCCCAACATTCGCCCACGCTGGGGCCCGCCGGAGGAGAACCCAAACACCTTGGACCCCGAAATCCACGAAGCGAAATTTCCCGGGCCTTTTGCCATCATCGACGTGATCCCAGACCCTTCGGCGGGCGCATTGTTCGAAACCAAACGACTCTATCAACCCTCACAGCCCTTCGTGCGCCTCGAAAACGCCTTGCTCTCCATGACGCTTGGTCAAACCTACTTCGTCCCCGCGTGCCGCGTGTGCCGGGTCCCCATCGAAAAGACGAGCGCTGCGCGCGTGATCGACGCCATGCAAACACAGTTTGACGATGCGTTTGGCGTCGCCAAAGTCATCGACGACGTTTTCCTTCCGTACCGAAGCATTGATCTATTGGCCATCAAGAAAAAGGACCCAGAGGAGGCTTTCCGCGTCATGTCGGGTCAGACCGGCGCCGCGCTCTTCGGGACCGCTCTTTTTCTTGCGTTTGTGCCTGCCATCGCCAAAGCCGACGGGAACACGTTCGAGTTCGAGGCCGAGGCCATCCAGATATTCATGAGTTCGGACTGGCAGGTGGACCGCGTGCTCCTCAAAGATGTGCTGAAGGACCTAAGCCCCTTCGAACTGGCCCCAGGCCCCAAACCGACGGTCACCCTCGAATCGTATCTTCGCTTTTTGGAAGACCAATGGAAAGAACATCTTCGGATGCCTCAAGCTGGACAAACACCCCTCAATCCCCAAGAGACGGCGCTCAATCCACAGCACCGAGCCGCCCTCGGCTTTGAACCCCAAGCCGCCGCGATCAACACTTTCAACCCCATCAACGCATTCATGCACCGCACCCTCCAAGACGACGACGAACGAGCCCTCTACATCGCCACCCTGAACGGTCCAGACACGGTCCAGATCCTCCGGTTTTGGAAAGAAGATGCAACATACCCGAACGGCCGGATGTATTTCACCCCCAACCAATCCGTGGAAGAATGGAACTACTGGCTCCTCGATGAACCCAACCCGACATCGGCCCCCGATGGGGATTGATGCACCCGAGCCAATCTCTCCTTGGATCCCCTACATTCTGGTAGGATCTGAGCCTACATCCTACGAAAATGTAGCCCCAAAGGGACCCAAAACGCGGTAAAAGCCACAAAACACAGTGGTCTTGACGTTGGCATCGAGCTTGCTGGGACCAGAAATAAAAAACATGTCCGGATAGACCCAGTTCTTCCGGAGCAGAGGTGAATGTGACGACAATAGCTGAGTACATCTGGACCGACGGTACCGAACCGACAGCGCTCTTGCGCTCCAAAACCAAAATCATTCCTCAAGACGTGGAGGCCAAGCCAGAGGCCTTTCCCGTTTGGGCGTTCGACGGCTCGAGCACCAACCAAGCCCCCGGTGGAGATTCGGATCGTATCCTTCAGCCGGTCTGCGTCGTGCCGGACCCGGTGCGGGGTGGAAGCAGCTTTCTCGTCATGTGTGAGGTCTTGGAACCCGACGGAACGCCGCACGCTTCGAACCGCCGCGCCCTTTTGCGCGATGCCATGGACAAAGGCGCGGCCAAAGCCGATTTCTGGCTCGCCTTTGAGCAAGAATATACCTTTTTCGAGGGTTCACGGCCACTCGGCTTCCCCGCCGAGCGTCGTTTCCCCGCCGCCCAGGGCCCCTACTACTGCGGCGTCGGCGCCGACGAAGTCTACGGCCGAGACATCGTGGAAGAGCACCTGGCGGCATGCCTGAAGGCGGGCATTCATCTGACCGGCATCAATGCTGAAGTGATGCCTGGCCAATGGGAGTTCCAGTGTGGCGGTCCCGGGGTCGACCCCCTGACGGCGTCGGATCACTTGTGGTTCGCACGCTGGTTGCTCTATCGCATCGGCGAGAACCACAACGTGTCAGCAACCCTAGATCCCAAGCCGGTCCCTGGCGACTGGAATGGTGCGGGGATGCACACCAACTTCTCAACCAAGGCGATGCGAGATGAGGGGGGCATGAAAATCATTGAGCAAACATGCAACCGTTTTGGCGAGCATCATGCCCGTCACCTCGAGCGCTATGGACAAGGCAACGAGTCCCGCTTGACGGGCCTTCACGAGACCTGCTCGTACAAGGATTTCCGCTGGGGCGTGGCCGACCGTACGGCCTCGATTCGCATTCCGCGTCAGGTCGCCGAAGAGAAGAAGGGATACATGGAAGACCGACGTCCTGCTGCCAACGCCGATCCTTATGGCGTGTGCGAAGCGATCGTCCGCTCAACCTGCGATCTCTGGTAGACCTCTGGCAAGGTGTTAAAAAACACCCTGCCCCCGTGCCCTTGCCCGTACGCGTACCCGAACTCGACGGCGGTGAATGGGTTGCACGCCCTACCAGACCACCCCCACCTGACCACGAATTTCGCCGCGCGGGTGGGCTTCGGTATGGACATTGACGTAGGCCCGGCCCTCCCTCATCGCCAAGACCAAAGCCGCAAAGTCACCCGCAACGGTCCCCACGAGGTCATCGGCGGTGAGCACGCCCTCCGCGATCGAGCCTTGCCCGGTGCTCGGTGCCACCGGGCCGAACAAGAATACAACGACCGGTGCGTTCTCGTGAGGCATTCCGATGTGGATATGCGCCTGGGTGACGCCTTCGAGTCGGCTGACCGTGAGCCGATAGGCAAGCTCGGTTTCGCCGTTTTGTAAACGAAAAATCGCCAGACCGGTGGCCGCGCTGTCCACCATCCCTACCTGGCCGTCGTCGGCTTCCACCACTTCACTTCGACCGCTCAGGGGCGCCCCAAAGCGTTGGCCCGTGGGCGACACCCGCGTGATGGTGACCCGAGCCACCGGGTTCTGCCACCCGTGGACGTCCGGAAGAAGATCGGCGCCACCCCCAATTCCAGGATGGGGTCCAATGCTTCCGTTTTCTGACAGCGCCGGGTTGCTTTCGCCGGTGCCGGGATCTTGGGAGCTCACACCGATGAGTCCCTGACACGGCGGCACCATGTCGATGAAGTCCTCGGTGTTTTGTTCACTTCCCGCGTCGTACGCCCGAGTGACCATGGTCCGCGATCCCTTGCGTGGAAGCCGCACACTGTCGAGCCCGGTAAAACCGTCATTGGTGCAGATCAGCATCGTGGCCATCGACAAAAAACGCGTTCCCTTGAGGGTGGCCAGGTCGAGGGTCACGTGATTCTCAAACATGGTCCCGCCGGGATTGGATCCAGGAACCAACGGCGCCGCAGCCTCCGCGACCCGAGAGACCATACGGTCGGGCTGCATCATGAATCGACCGCTCATCAACGCGTTGTTGCCGTTTTCGGCGATGGCCTGAAGTCCGCGGGATGCCACCGCGCCCACGCTAAAAAAGTCGATCCGATGGTTGTGGACCGCAACCAAGGGCGGGCTAAAGGGCTGACCTCCAGTCAGATTCTGGATGGTCACCCGGTACGCTTCAGGGATCGGAGGCGCATCTCCCGCCGCCTCTACCCCCTTAGGACCCAGACTCAAGATCAGAGCGAAGACCGCGACCGAGACGTTTCGACCTCGGCCCATGCCGCCCGCGAGGTCGATCAAGGTGGCCCCACGACGGATGAAAGACTGTTTGGATGCTTTTGTTCGTTCCATCACTGTGCTCCCTTTTTGAAACCGTCACTCGTCGCCCGAACACACGCATTGTCCCGACGAAAGTCCTGGGGGCGATGGGATGTCCGACAACGCGGGGTCCCCCGGACAGGAAGACCCAAGACCGCACGAAGACACGTACACCGGAAAACGGAGCGCCGTCGAAATGCTGCTGGTCGCCACGCTCACCGTGAGTTCATAGCGCCCTGGCGCGTTCGCCGAAAAGCTTGCCTGTCCTCCGTTCGAGACCAAACAGTAGCTTTCCTCGCCTACGTTGTCTGGCGTGCCACTCACGGTCCACGTGCAGTCCGAACCGTCCACGGAGGCGCCCAACGCAAGGGTGGCCAAAAGCGCTTCGTCCTCACAGATAAATTTACTGTCCTCGACAAAAAGCTCCTCGATAAACGGCGTGGGCTGCAGCACGAAAACCACGTCCAGAGCTCCAGAACGGACACCTCCGCATGCGGACTCCAACACGATTTCGGTCGTGGCCCCCGAAAGCACCGAAGCACTTCCCATCGCCGTCGAACAACTCACCGACGGCGCGCCCGTTTGGGTGAGCGGCATCGCTTGTACGAGATAGTCTCCGGCGTTCAGGACCACAAACCAATCGGCGAACCGGACCCCAGCGCGCGCCGCATCCAGCGCCTCTGGAAGCCCCTCTTCCTCGAGAAAAACCGTGGCTTCCTGAGATTGACCGGTCGCGCTCGAGGTGACGACAAAGCGAACCTGGACCACATCAAAGGCTTCGTCCGGCGCCGAGGCCAGCCCGATGCGGAGCATACCGGTGCCCGCAACTTGGGTGTGGGCATCGCCCGTTGGCCTTTCGGTGCACGCCACCAGTGCGCAAAACGCACCAAGGGAAAGCCAGTTTGCATGGTTCCGGTGCGAGCATACACCCGCGCTTCGCGTCGTTCCCCGTCGCATCAACGTTCCTCCCTCGTCGATGGGCCGCCCTTCGCCAGGACCGCACCATCGCTGGCAAAGGAGCTACCACGGCGGTCAGAGACCCGCCAACCGGCCCCCAGGCCGGCTCGGTCAAAATGACGACAAAGACATCGCGCGCATCTTTGAACAGACGTATCGGGTTTGGCGGCGGTTCAGAGAGGGGCCGGTCCGAAGGGCATCGAGGCACCCATGGGGCTGGGGCTGCCGCGGTTCACGGGCGGCGGACGTCGCGTTGCCCGCTAGGCTGAAGCACAAGCGACCAAGTCTGCAAAGGCTTGGGGATCGTGGATGGCGACATCGGCCAAGACCTTACGGTCAAGCTCAACCTGGTTCCGCTTGAGCCCCGCCATGAACCGACTGTACGACATCCCGTGCTGGCGGGCGGCCGCGTTGATCCGCACGATCCAGAGTCGTCGATAGTTTCGCTTTCGAAGCTTGCGATCCACGTAGGCGTAACGAAGCCCTTTTTCCACTGTGGCCTTCGCCGACTTGATGATCTTGGAACGTCGGCCAAACGCGCCCTTCGCAAGCTTCAACCACTTCTTATGACGGCGCCGACCCTTGACGCCTCGTCTTGCTCTCGCCATGGAGAAAAACTCCCTCTCTTACTCAAACCCATGGTTCCCCGGCGCCTACCGGCGCTTTGACCGGGGAAGACCTAAAGGTGGGGAACCATCCGCCGCACGCTTTTTTCGTCGGACGGGTGTACGTACGCAATTTCACCAAGTCTTCGTTTTCGCTTCCGATTTTTGTTCGAAAGGATATGACGACGACCCTGCTTGGCGCGCTTAAACTTTCCAGATCCGAGCACGCGGAACCGTTTGGCGGCGGCTCGGTTTGTCTTCATTTTTGGCATTCCTGACGGGCTCCCTCGAAGTCGCTCCGGTCCAACCCGCAGCAGAAACGCTCTGCTATCACCTCCAGGGCTCGACCGCCAATCGATTTTGACCCGCCTGCGCACGAAACCAGAAAACCCCTTATTTGAACGCACGGATCCGTTGCGCCGTGCCTCACGGATAGCCGAGCCCCAGCAACAGGGGGCGACCTCAGGGCGCCTAGGCCGAATCTAAAATTCGGCCCACCTCTCGACCTCGACGCACACCCGCCAAACGGGTTCGTTTGCATGCATTCCAGTGAGCCGAGACACAATGGCCATGGGCCCAATTCACGGCGGGGCGGGCCCCCGTCCTTCAGGAGGCCTCAGCGGCGGGTTCTTTCGGGGTTTCCGAGCCGGCGTCGGCGCTGAGCGCGGCAGCCCCAGTCCCCGCGACTTCGCCGCCGGCAACGGCCGGCGCTTGGCTTTCGGGTGCCTCTTCGCCGCCCTCGGCGCGCACTTCGCCGTCCGCTGCTTCGGTCTTTTGCGGGCGCTGGCTGCCCCGCTTGCCATCTTTGGATCGAGCCGCCTCAGGCTGCTCTTTTTCTTTCTTCGGCCAAGCACCCACCTTTGGCGCGATCAGCATGGTCATGTTGCGCCCTTCAAGCTTGGCGGACTGCTCAACGTTGACTTTGCCTTCAAGCTCACCAAGCACCCGCTCCAGCATGAGCTCGCCAAGGTTCGTATGGGCCATCTCGCGACCCCGAAACATGACGGTGCACTTCACCTTGTTCCCGTCCGAGAGAAACCGTCCCACGTGGCGCAGTTTAAACTCAAAATCGTGCTTTTCGATCTTGGGCCGAAACTTCACTTCCTTGACTTCAACCACAACCTGGTTGCGCTTCTTGCGCTTTTGGGCCTGCTTTTCGTCGTACTTGTACTTCCCGTAGTCGAGAATACGGCACACCGGAGGCCGGCTGTTCGGGGCCACCTCAACCAAATTGAGGCCCTGGTCCCGGGCTCGGCGGAGGGCGTCTTGCGTAGAGATCACCCCCAGTTTTGTCCCGTCAGAGTCAATGACCAGGACTTCAGGCACGCGGATTCTTCGATCGACCCGTGGCTCGCGCGTTTTGTCGTCGCGGCGACTATGCTTTGCTCGTGGAATGGCTACTCCTCCCGTCAGTGCCCACTGGGAACGACCCTCAAGCCGTCTACCTCTCGGGGCGTCTCGTGGCTACCTCAAAGCCCAGTGCTCCCGGGAGCCGAAAGCTCCGCGGCCCCCGGCATCCTCGATTCTTGGGCCAAGAATGCTTTCAAGGCATCGGTGGTCATGGGGCCCAGATCCTTCCCCCCGCGAACCCGAACCGATGCGCCCCCGTTTTCGACCTCGCGATCGCCCACGATGAGCATATAAGGAACCTTCATCACTCGTGATTCCGCGACTTTGCGTCCAAGTTTTTCGTTTCTGCGGTCGACATCGGCGCGGATTCCCGCACGCGCCAGGACCGCCTGAATCTGGTCCGCGTGGGCCATGGCCCGATCGGTGACCGGCAAAATCGCAGCTTGCACCGGAGCCAACCAGGTCGGAAAAGCCCCGCCCGTGTGCTCCAGGTAAACACCAAAAAAACGCTCAAGGCTGCCCAAAATCGCTCGATGAAGCATCACCGGGGTATGGCGCTGACCATCAGCCCCCACGTAACCGAGGTTAAAGGCGCCAGGCCCAGGCATCGAAAAGTCGACCTGGATGGTCCCGAGCTGCCAATCACGGTCAAGCGCGTCTTGGACATGAAACTCAATTTTCGGACCGTAAAATGCCCCTTCGCCCGGCGCCAGGTCAAACGGCCGGTCTTTGTCGACAAGCGCAGTCTTGAGGGCCGCCTCGGCTTCATCCCAAAGCGCATCCTCACCGATTCGTTTCTCTGGCCGCGTGGCCAACACAACCGAGAACTTCGAAAGGCCAAAATCTCGATAGACCTCCCCCACGAGGTCAATAAAGGCTTTGGTCTCCCCGAGCATTTGTTCGCGGGTGCAAAAAATGTGGGCGTCATCTTGGGCGAAGGTTCGTACCCGCATCAGTCCATGAACCGCCTCCCCTTCGGAACGATGAAGCCGACCGAAGTCAGCCACCCGCCAGGGGAGGTCGCGAAAACTGTGGTGCTTCATCCCATAAAGAACGCAGTGGCCGGGGCAGTTCATGGGTTTCACCGACCATTCTACGCCGGAAGCCTCTTCGGTTTCGCCGGAGTCACCGCCCTCGGTCTTGCCAGACTCCGCGAAATACATGTTGTCGCGGTAGTTGTCGTAGTGCCCGGACGTTCGGTACAGGTCTGTGTTGTAAATCTGCGGGGTCACAACCTCTTGGTAACCGTAGCGCCGATAAATCGCGCGGATGTAGGCCACCATTTGGTTATAGACAATCGCGCCTTTGGGCAGAAAAAAAGGCGAAGCGGGTGCGAGCGGGGAGAAACCAAAAAGAGAGAGCTCCGAGCCCAATTTGCGGTGGTCTCGTTCCTTGGCCAGAGCCTGTTTTTTTTCGTAAGCCTGAAGGTCTTTTTTGCTCTTAAAGGCCACACCGCGGATGCGCTGTAAGGCATCCCGAGTCCGATCACCGCGCCAGTAGGAACCAGCAACCCCCGTCAGCGAAAAAGCCCCAATCCGCCCGGCAGTGGGAAGATGTGGACCGCGGCAAAGGTCCACAAAATCGGCATCGCGATACAGGGTGACCGAGTCACCGGGGATCCAGTCTAGAATCTCAGGCTTGAAGCGCTGCCCCAGCGCCGCAAAAATCTCCAGGGCATCGCGCTTGGGGACCACCCGCCGGATGAAAGGCTCGTCCGCAGCAATGATCTTTTTCATCTCGGCCGCGATCTTCTCGAGATCCTCGGGGGTAAACGGCCGACCGATGTCGAAATCGTAGTAGAAGTCTTTGCCGTGGTCCTTCGGCCCCATGGTCACCTGGGCGCCCTCATAGAGCCGGCAGACCGCCGTCGCCATGACGTGCTCGCAGGTGTGGCGAATGATATCCTGAGCCTCGGGCGCATCGAGCTTCAAAAGCTCCACCCGCCCTTCGCGCGGAATGGTCGCCTGGATATCCATCAGCTCCCCGTCGAGTTTGGCCGCAACCACGGCCTTCGCCAAGCCAGGCCCAATGTCTTGAGCCAAATCAAGGAAACTGGCCCCATCTGGGACCTCACGCACGGAACCGTCGGGTAAAGAAACTTGCATCAGAGCAGTGCGCGTCTGATCGAATCAGAAAGGCGGCAGGTCAAAGAAGGAAACACGGAGGTGCGTCGTCCAACAAGGGGTGTCGTAGAGTCAAGAACGGAGTAACGAAAAACGACGGCACCCATGGATCAGCTGCTGTCGAGATTACGCCGGTTCGGCCCCGGCGTCCACCATCCCGAGTCGGAGGTTCGACCACCCTGACCCGGTAGCCAAGGCGCACCCCCGCGGACCAAAACAAAAAAACGACCATGAGTTTCAGTAGGTTACAAAAGCTCAAGAAGACCCCAGGCGGCACACCTGCTTGATGGGACAACCTCGACAAAGGACGGGGTCTTTTTGCCGAGGACACGCCCCACTGATACCGAGGTGGCAAAGCACCAAATCGTAGACCAACGGGTCTTCGGGGGCCAAACGCCGGAGGGCCGCGGTGATCTCCAGGGCCGTCTTCATGCCCGAGGAACGCCGATCGGTCAGACCCAGGTAGCGACCGATGCGCTCCACATGGGTGTCGAGGGGAATCACCAGCTTTTGCGCATCAACCCCCGGAGCCAACCGCCGCCACGTACCCAGGTCGACGCCATCGTCGGGTCGAATCATCCAACGCAGGTAGAGGGCCAAACGCTTGGCCGCACCCCCACGGTCGACCTGGGGCAGCAAGAACCGAAGGCCGTAGGTGAGCGCGCCTTCCAGTTCGCCTTCAAGCGCCTTCACGAAACGCCCCATCGCGGGGACATAGTGAGGTTCTTCGGGCCTGGCGCCCCGCAAAAAGGCGGCCCCTAGACTGCCCCTCTTTTTTCGCAGACGCCGAACCGCCTCCGCCAAGCGCGGCAGATCCCGTCCCTGTTGAAAGCGGTACACAAACCCCGAGAGCAAACGCTCGGCCTGGCCGCGCCCGAGGGTGCGCGCCGGACGCGTCCCGAGCAAGTCGAGCAACGCACCCGCCTTGTCCTGAATGCTTTGCGCCCGCCCGTAGGCGAGCATCGCCACGAAAAAGCCCGCGACTTCCTGATCGTGAGGGTCGCGATAGCGACGCACAAGCGCCAAGGGATCCCGCTCGACGCAGGCCTCTTTATCGGCCTTCGCCACAAACCCGTCCAATGCCCTCCGAAGAACGCGGTCTGACCGTTTGCGACCCAAAACCAGGGCCTCGTTTTTCGTCTCGCCCGTCAAAGGCCGGCGGGACACGATGGTTGCCTTCTTTGGCATCGACAAAGACAAGCCTCGCGGACGGCGGGGGCCCTAGGCAAGCGGATTGCGTCAGGCCCCAAAATCCACGCTAAGTACCAGCAAAAACAGCGTGTTTTGCCACGCATTCGCGACATCCGTAGAGCGTCGCTTGCGCCCAAAGCGCTGAATGTGAGATGCACCCTCTGAAATTTGGTGTTGTGCCTGGCTCAACGGCTTCGGTAAGTGGAGCGGCAAAGGTTTACATGGGCATTCGTCTACTGGTGGTCGAGGATCAGCCTAAAATCCTCAAAGCGCAAATCAAGCTGCTGGAGACGTTCCCAGAGCTACATATCGTGGGCGAAGCCCTGACCGGAGAGAGCGCGCTGGCGCAGCTCGAGGTACTCCAGCCAGACGTGATGTTGCTGGACCTCGGCCTCCCCGACATGAGCGGCATCGAGGTGACCCGGCGGGTGCGCCAAGCCCATCCCAAGATAGAGATTCTGATCTTCACCATCTTCGACGAAGAAGAGAAGGTCATCGACGCCATCGCCGCCGGCGCAGCGGGGTACCTTCTGAAGGGCACCCCCGTCGAAAAAATCGTGGAAGCAATCAAGGACGTGCACGCGGGCGGGGCGGTGATTCAGCCCAACTTGGCCCGTGCGCTCCTCCGGCTCATCGAGACCCGGACCGGCATGGGGCCGTCTTCGCTGCAGGCGGCCAAAGACGCATCGCCCCTGACCGAACGAGAGCTGGAGATCCTGCAGATCATCGCCAAAGGGCTCTCCAATCACGAAGCGGCCAAAGTCCTGGGCCTTTCCAAGGCCACTATTCGCACCCACTTGGAACACATCTACGAAAAACTCGATGTCTCCAACCGCGTCGAGGCTGTCACGGAAGGTATCCGGCAGGGCATCATCAACCTTTGAACCCTCTGACATCGGATCATCACCGGGAGGCGCACGGCCCTCAGCAACCGGGACACGGGCCGGTACACCCGAAGCCCCCCAAGTGGGCGCTCGGGAGCTTGCTCGTTGCCCTACTCCTTTTGACCACGGGCGCCTCACTGCCGCTCGATGAGCGCGGCCGACTGAAAGTTCGCACCAAACGTGCCCACAACCGAGCACGCCTCACCGGCGCCGAGCGGGCGTACGCCAAGGCCAAAACGGCGCTGAGGCGGGGCGCCCCCACCCAGGCACTCGCAGCCCTCAAAAACGCCCGACCCCGGATGCTCGAAGATCGCATCGCGCTGCTACGCGGGGACGCACTGCTCGCACTCGGCCACCACAAGCGTGCGAAAACCGCGTACAAAGATGCGCTCGAGCACGCGCAGACTCGAAAAATCGCCCGACGGGCCGCCCGGAGCTTGATCAACGTTCTGACCCGAACCCGAGACATGGAAGCCAAGCTGAAGCTCACTGAAGCGCTTCTCAAAGAAAAAAACGTGGCTCGGCGTCCCAATCTGCTCTTCCAAAAAGCAACGACCCTCGACCGACTCGGCCGCGAAACAAAGGCGACCCATGTGGCTTGGAAAGCCCTACTCAATCACCCGGGCGCCCGCGTATCCCAAGCACTCGAGCGATTTGTCCAAAAAAAGAAAAAAAAAGGCATCAAAGTCCCGATCACCACCACCAAACTCGAGCTTTTACGCATCAAGAACCTGATCCGCTCTTCTGCCTACACCCGGGCCACGAAACGACTGGACAAACTCAAGAAGACCTCACCCAAGGCCAAAACGGCCATCGACTTTCTTTATGCAAGAATGTACCGCCGGCGTGGATGGCGACAAAAAGAAGAAGAGATTCTTCTTCGACTCCACAAGCGCCCCCTCAAGAAGCGAGGCGATGAAGTGCTTTTTCGCCTCGGCAAACTGGCGATGAGCCGCGATGACGACACCCGCGCCACCGCCTGGTTTCATGAGGCCGCACGGCGGTTTCCAGAGTCGAAGCACGCGGAAGAAGGCCAGTACTTCGCGGCCTGGCTTCCCTACAACCGGGGGCAATACATGACCGCATCGAGGCGGATGCTGGGTTATGCAGAGCGGTACCCGACAAGCAAGAAAAGAACCGACGCCCTGTGGTACGCCGGATGGGCCGCCTACCTCGCCAAAAAAGAGGGCATGGCTCGGCGCGCGTTTGGCCAGCTTCTGGTCGACCACCCCAAAAGCACCCTCGGGCCTCAGGCCCGCTACTGGCTCGGCCGACTTCGAGAGAGGCAGGCCCAAATCGATGCCGCAAAAGGGGAATACCGCGAAGTCCTGAGAATGAGCCCGCTCAGTTATTACGGCTTTTGGGCTTCGGCTCGGCTCGAAAGCCTCGGAGAAAAAGTGGTCCTTAAGGCCCCCCCGCCCCAAAAAGCGCTCAAGACCGAACAAATCATCACCGGGCTCGGCCCGAAACGCCCGATCATCGTGGATCGCGCCATCGCCCTTCACGACGTGGGCCTCAAAGAGGAAGCGCTCGAAGACCTCCGTGCAGCCGACCGGTTCTTCAGGCGGTTGCAGTCGCCCGCCGGAAGAACCCGGGTGGCGGACCTCCTTCACAACCTGGGCGCACATCACCAAGCATTCCGCGTGGCATTGTCGGTCGCCGCTTCGGGGGCAGATTTGGTTTCGGGGCGCGCGTCGGCCTGGCGGGCGTTTCGGCACGCGTACCCCTTTGCGTTCAAAAAAGCGGTGCTGGCTGCGAGCAAATCCCACGGGGTAGAACCCGTCCTCGTATGGTCCATCATGCGGACCGAAAGCCATTTCAGACCGCACGTGCGGAGCCCGGCCGGGGCCCGCGGGCTGATGCAGCTGATGCCCAAAACCGCAAAAAGCATCGGACGCATGGCCACTGGAGGTCGACGTTATGCCTATCGCTACAAACGCCCGGAGGCGAACGTATGGCTGGGAACGTGGTACCTGGGCAGCCTACTCGACAAGTACGAGGGACAGCGGGCACCCGCCATCGCGGCCTACAACGCGGGTCCGACCGCCGTCCGACAGTGGCTCAATGATTTTGGGGGCTGGCCCCTCGACGAGTTTGTCGAACGCATTCCCTACCGCGAAACACGGCGGTATGTGCGTCGTGTCTTTGAAACTCTGATGATCTACCGACTGCTGGCCGGCGAATCGCTGCCGAAACTGCTCGTGCCCGTGAGTGCGCCATCCAAAACCAAGGGAACGATCAACTTTTGAGTCGGCGTTGCCTCCAAGAAAGCGAAACCGTAGGCTCTCGGGTGTTGGAAGAGGCACCCGGCGACGCCGCCTGTCGCAAGATTCTCCGTACCGTATTGAACCCCGAGCAGTTCCGGGCCGCCACAACCACCGAAGGGCCCCTTCTGATCCTGGCCGGAGCCGGCAGCGGAAAGACACGGGTCCTGGTGCACCGCATTGCGTACATTCTTGAAACCCAGCGCGCCCAGCCCTGGGAAATCTTTGCGGTCACCTTTACCAACAAGGCCGCCCAAGAAATGCGGCGACGACTCGAAGCCCTCCTCGGATCTGACCTGGGAAACCTTTGGATCGGGACGTTCCATAGCCTAGCGGCGCGCTTTTTGAGAAGAGAAGCGCATCACTTGGGCTACGACCGAAGTTTCACCATCTACGATGCCGACGATTCCAAGCGGCTCCTCAAAAAAGTTCTTCGAGAGCTCGGCACCTACGCAAACCCAGAGCAAAGCTCTCTTTCGGCCATTGCCAACGAAATAGACCGCGCCAAAAACCGAGGGCTCACGGTAGACGCTTTTTTGCGAACGAGCGCGGGCCAAGAGGGCCCGGCAAAAGGGGCCGCACGAGCCGCCTACCCCAAATACCAATCGCTCCTCGAGCGCTCAAACGCGATGGATTTTGGGGATCTGTTGCTTCAATCGGTAGAGCTCCTCAAAAGATACCCCGAAGTCAAAGAAACGTGGTCCCGTCGCTTTCGCTACTTCCTGGTCGATGAGTTCCAAGATACCAACCAAGTCCAATACGCACTCCTCGAACAGCTGGTCGAACCCGATCGCAACCTCGGGGTGGTCGGGGACGACGATCAGGCCATCTACCGCTGGCGCGGCGCAGAGGTTCGCCACATCCTCGGCTTTCAAGAGAAGTATGCTGAAGCCTCGGTGATCAAGCTCGAAGAAAATTACCGAAGCACGGGCCACATCCTCCAGGCGGCCAACGCGGTGATTGCGAAAAATAAAGGGCGTCACAAAAAGGCACTGAAAACCCAAAAGGCTGCCGGAAAGCCCATCGGCCTTCATATCTGTCATCGGAGCGAAGAAGAAGCCCATCTCATCGCAAACGCAATTCACGCAGGCATCCGGGCGGGCCAGAGCCCCAGTGACTTCGCGGTTCTGTATCGGCAAAACGCCCAGTCCCGTCTCTTCGAAGAGGCTTTTCGACGCGCCCGCCTCAAGTATGTGCTCATCGGCGGCATGGGATTTTACGAGCGGCGAGAGGTCAAAGACATCGTGGCCTATCTGCGCATCACCGCCAACCCTTCGTCCCAGGCTGACTTTGACCGCATCGCCAACACGCCGGGCCGAGGACTCGGGGAACGGACCCTGGAAAAACTCCGAGCCATTGGCCAAACCCATCAATGCCTAGGGGCCCACGCACTCGCGCTCCCAGAAGATATTCTCAGAAACGGCGGACTCAAAACGGCACAAATCCGGAAACTCCAAACCCTGGGCCACACCTTGGAGCGCTTTCGTGCCCATGCGACAGAGTGCAGCGCCACAGAGGTTGCGCATGCGATCATTCAAGAAACGGAGTACATGCAGTATTTGGTCACTTCGGAGCCGGCCACCGCGGAAGACAGAGGGGCCAACGTCGCAGAACTCATTTCCTCCATCGCCGAGCACGAAGCGAACCCCAAAAGTCGGCAAAGCGTCTACACGACCGATGACGATCCGACATCAGCGGCGCCGTTTGCCACCGCCCAAGATGCGCGTTCGCCCCTACAGGCCTTTCTTGATGAAGCGGCGCTCGCATCCGCGGTAGACGAAGAGGGTCAAGGCGCTTCGGTTTCGCTGTTGACCTTGCACAGCGCCAAAGGGCTGGAGTTCCCGACCGTGTTCATGGCCGGCATGGAAGAACAGACTTTTCCGAGCCGCCAAGCGGTCGAAGGGGGCCAAGAGTCGATGGAGGAAGAAAGGCGGTTGTGTTACGTCGGATTCACTCGGGCCATGCACGAGCTGAACCTCTCGGCCGCCAAAAATCGCCGAATCTACGGCCGCGAAGAGTACCGGGAGCCGTCAAGATTTCTTGGCGACCTCCCGAAGGCGATCGTGGGCCCCTTTCCGGCCGCCCCCAAGATGGGTTTCGGGGCGCCCCACAACCCGCCGAGCCACAGGCACAAAAACCCACACCGGCGCACGGTCTCTCGGGGCGAAGATCGAATCGAATACGACGAGCCCACCCGACATGGGCGCCCCCTCACCCCGCCCAACCCCTCCCGTAACACCCACGAGATCGAGCCGGAAAACCCCTACAGAATCGGCGCTCGCATCCAACACAACACTTTTGGGGAGGGTTTGGTCCAGGGCGTCGACGGGGTAGGCCCTAACGCACGCCTCACCATCCAGTTTCCCGATTTTGGGTCCAAGACGGTGGTTGCCCGGTTCGTGAGATCCGTTGACGAGTCGTGGTAACTTCGGATGGCCAACCTCATGGATGTTCGCTGCCAAAAATGTGGCACGGAGTACGAGTTCGAGGAGAACCGTATTGGCCCGACGGGGGTCGCAGTCAAGTGCACCGCTTGCGGCCATGTGTTCCAGGTCGAGCCTCGTTCGAATCCGGCGCCGCCCGCGCGCGCCACCACGATCATCGGGGCTGGCCCCCAGGACCGCGAGTGGTACGTCCGCAAACCAGGTGGTCAAATGATCGCGTTCCGGGAGCTCACCACCCTCCAAAAATGGATCGTGGAGGGGCGTATTTCCCGGCATGACGAGATCAGCAAGAACGGCGAGACCTGGAAACGTTTGGGCAATATCGGTGAGCTCGAGCCGTTTTTTAGCGTCGTAGAGCGCGCGTCCCAGGTCCAGCCTGGCGCCCAAGACAGCCAAAGCTTGGCCCCCTATCCCAGCCTGGTTCCTGAGTCCGGGCCGCCCTCGCCTGCGTCAGAGCCCCCGACGCAGACCGCGGCCGCCCAAGCTGCAGCCTCGTTGGCCGCCCCCTTGACCACCTCCGCAGCGCGAGCGGCATGGGCTACGCCCGCGAGCCAAGGCCCGCTTTCTCGGGTGGCCTCTCCGGTGCGTTCACCGAACGTCGCCCCGGTTCACCCCCACCCCAACCTGGCGCCGCCAAACCCCAATGGGCCCCCCGCCCCGCGCCAAATGAACGCGCCCCGGACCCCCTCAAACGCGAACCTGGCAGCCGCGCCCCACCCGAATCTGGCGCCACCGAATCCGCACGGGGTACAGGCCCAACCCAACCCGAATCTGGCGCACACTCCGAATCCGAATCTGGCGCCACCGAATCCGCACGGGGTACAGGCCCAACCCAACCCGAATCTGGCGCACACTCCGAATCCGAATCTGGCGCCACCGAATCCGCACGGGGTACAGGCCCAACCCAACCCGAATCTGGCGTCGTCACCCCGATCGAATCCCGTCCAGGCGCCGCTCACCTCCGCGGAGCCGCTGGCACCGGTTCCCATCACCGGGCAGGTCCTGTCCACCGATGGGTCCCTGTCACCGAGCGGCGCGCCTGGCGTAAAGGGCACGGGGAGAGGCAGCCCTGCAGCCTCGACCACCGGCCCGAACTCAATCGCAGGGGCAACCACCCGCCAAGAGGAAGATGACGACGACGCTTGGTCAGACGTCAAGATCCCGCCCCAGCTGCCGGAGCAACCCCAGCTTGCCCCGACCATCAAAAAGGCCATCGTGCCCCCACTCGAAGCCAAGCCAAGACAGAAAGACGCCATCGAACACTTGGGTCCCCTGCAACAACCCATTCAGCCTGCATCCGCCTCGTGGGACCTCTCCTTCGAATACCCTCACGAGAGACGGCCGAGCGCCGCCGACAGCGTTGTCGACGAGTTCAAACGCCAGCACCGCAGAGGCAAGATCGGTTGGGCTCTTGGTGCGCTCACGGTTCTCGGACTCGCCGGAGCCTATGCATTTGCGATGTACGGTCCGAGAGACAACGCGTTGCGAGCCCTCGGCGAAAAGTACGCCATCCTCCCCAAGCGACCCATCGACGCCCGGGCCGAAAAGCTTCTACTCGAGTCTCGCCGCGCACTCGATGCAGATACCCTGCCCAGCCTGAAACACGCATCCTTGTTGCTGGAACAAGTTCAACAGTTGATGCCGGGAGATCCGGCGATAGAAGCCGATCGGGCCCACGCGCGGGTCATTCGTGCACACGCGCTGGAAGCATGGGCACTCAGCTTGGAACAATCCGCAAAACGCATCGACGGGCGCTTAAAAGCCTGGAGCGCAAAAAAGCGGAGGGGACAAGTCGAACCGCGACCAAGCGACCCCGACCCCAAAGCCCTGCGTGCCCTGGCCGCCGACAAAAGAAGCGAAGCTGCGGTGCTGCTGAGCTCTGCGTTCAAGATGGCCACCGCAGCCCAACGAAAAGCCCCGAACACCCTCGAGCCAGCACGAGCCCTCGCGGCCTACCACGAAGCCCAGCGAGACGATCGTTTCGAAGAAGCCTTGGGTCGGCTCAAAAATTCGCTCGAGCAACGAGGTGAAACCGACCCTGCATCTTTGTTCATCGAAGCCAAATCACTTTTGGCCAAACGAGAGGACGACGCCAAAGAAATGGCGGTTCGTTTGCTTCGTCGAACACTGATGCTTCACCCCACACTGAATCGGGCGCGACTGTTGCTGGCCCAAAGTTATCTGAGCAAAAACAACCTCATCAAAGCCAAATCGGAGGCAACCAAAATCTTGGCCGCGACGCCCAAACACGAGGGCACCACACGCCTGATGGCCCAGATTCAGGCCCAACAGGCATCAAAGCGTCCGGAAGACGCCCCCGAGGACAAACCAAAGGCCGAACCGCCAAGCCAAGATGATGGCGCCCAAGCCCAAGCTGAGGTGCCGCCGGACCCCACCCCCCAAGACCCGCCTGAGACCAAAACGACATCACCCAAAAAGGCGACAACAAAGGCAGCGCAAAATTCGAGCGCCAAGCCCAAAGGAAGCTCGGGTCAAGGTCGAAGCTTTGAGGCATGGCTCTCCATGGCGAATCGGCTCCGCGAACGGGATAAGGCGGCCCAGGCCCTCAACGCTTACGAAAAAGCGGCCAAGCTGAAGCCCCGCTCCGCGGAACCACCCGCGGGGACCGGTTGGTGTTATCTCGATCTTGGCCGCCCCCAGGCAGCCCTGCACGCCTTTAGGCGTGCGCTTAAGGCCAACAGTCGATACGCGGAGGCGTACTTCGGCACCGCAGAGGCCCTTCGGGCCCTCGGCGACCCCAAAGAAGCGATCAAGTACTACAAACAATACCTCGCCAGGGCGCCCTCCCAAAGCGGTGATCGGCGAGCGGCAGAGCGGCAGATCGCCACCCTCGAAAAGGCCATGAATCCGTAGTTCATCACGCCCGGTATCCACCACCCCGCAGAGCCAACAAAATGACCCACGGTTCATTCCTTGCTCGACCTTCCATAGCAGCCGCTGGTACAGGGGCGCCGTGGGAATTGCTGACGAGGAAGTGCGAAGGATAGCGAGGCTCTCAAACCTCGAATATCCTCAGATCCAAGACGAAGCAGGCATTTGGGTCGAACCCCCGGATCCCCTCCTCAGCGACACCCAGTGCCACAAACTTGCCGTAGAGCTCGGCAAGGTCCTTGAGCACGTCGAACGCCTTCAAGAAGTGGATATATCAGGCGTCGAGCCCAGCAGCCACGGAGTACCGCTGCCCACCCGCTTCCGAACAGACGAACCCCAAGAACCCATCGAATCCGAGCGTGTCCTCAGCGGAGCTCCGCTTCGCGTGGGCAATGCGTTTTCTGTTCCCAAAATCATCGAGTAGCCCCATGCCGAACCTCTGGCACGACCTATCTTTGTCCAACCTTCGAGAACAACTCGCTGCCAAAGCGCTGAGTGCGGTCGAAGCGACAAAAGCGTCGCTCGCGCGTATCGAAAAAACCAAGCACCTCAACACGTTCATCACCGTCGACGGCGAGGGTGCACTCGCCCAAGCAGAGGCGTCGGACCAAAGGCGAAAACACGGCCGCTTGCTGTCGCCGCTCGATGGGGTTCCTGTCGCCCTCAAAGATCTCCTCATCACCGAGGGCCTTAGGACCACGGCTGCTTCGAGGATCCTTCAAGACTACGTACCACCGTACGATGGAACCATGTCCCGTCGGCTCAAAGCGGCGGGCGTCGTGCTGCTCGGAAAAACCAATCTCGACGAATTTGCCATGGGCTCTTCCAATGAGCACTCAGGTATGGGGCCGGTCCGCAATCCCTGGGACCACACCCGGATCCCTGGCGGGTCGTCGGGAGGAAGCGCGGCCGCCGTAGCCGCCGGGCAGGTTTTTGGCGCACTGGGTACCGACACCGGCGGGTCGATTCGTCAGCCTGCGGCCCTCTGTGGTGTTTATGGGCTCAAGCCTACCTACGGCCGGGTCTCTCGGTTTGGGGTCATTGCCTTTGCCTCTTCCTTGGACCAGGTCGGTCCCTTTGGTCGGTCAACCGAAGACATCGCCCATCTTTTGCAGGCCATCGCCGGATTCGATGAGCGTGATTCAACCAGCGTGGACGAGCCGGTTCCGGACTACACGGCCGCGCTGAGCCAAAGCGTTTCTGGGTTACGACTGGGCGTCCCGGAAGAATACTTTGGCCCTGGCTTGGACCCCGACGTTAAAGCCCTGGTCCAAGCCGGAATCCAAGTTCTTGAAGAGGCTGGTGCAAAAACGGTTCCTATCCACTTACCCCATACCAAATACGCACTGAGCACTTACTACATTCTGTGCACCGCCGAAGCTTCGTCCAACCTCGCCCGTTACGACGGCGTTCGTTACGGTCAGCGCCAAGAAGAAAAAGACCTGCGAAAAATGTACGCCAAATCGCGCTTCATGGGTTTTGGCGAAGAAGTCCAAAGGCGCATCATGCTCGGCACCTACGTGCTCTCAGCCGGCTACTACGACGCCTACTATCACCGGGCGCAATGCGTGCGTACACTGATTCGAAAAGACTTCGAGGACGCCTTTCAGTCCGTAGACCTCATCGTCGCCCCGACCTCACCCGTCGCTGCGTTCAAACTGAATGAACGTTTGCAAGATCCGCTTTCCATGTATCTGGCGGACATCTACACCTTGGCCGTTAACCTTGCGGGTATCCCGGGACTCAGCGTCCCTGTAGGACTCACGCCGGTCGGGTTGCCCGTCGGTCTGCAACTGATGGGGTCCTGGTTTGACGAACCGAAGCTGCTGACGGCAGCGCAAATCCTTGAGTCCAACACCGATCACGCGAGTCTTCGGCCTGAAATCGAATCCCCGTGATCACGTCGGTTGAACCCGGTTGATTCAACCATCACCAAAACTCGAGGAGCATACGGGTCCGGCGTTTCTTGCCTCATGGACGCATAAAGGGTTAGGTCCAGGCCTCATGGTCCGCCTCATCGCCGCCTCGCTCTTCTTTGTGGCTTCGGCCTGCCAGGAAACCTCCCGCGCGCCACAGGCCGAACAAACGACAACCCCTCTCGCCAGCAAACCCACGCCACCTTCTCAAGGCAGTGACCTCGAACTTTTCCGCGCCGACGATCGCCTCCTTTTTCGACTCAAAAAAAGAGAGGGCGGCTACAAGATCCTCGATAATCAGGGGACAAAGGTCGGTAAGCTGAAGGTCCAAGAGGACCGCGTCAAGGTAAGCGACAACACCGGCCAACCGCGGGGCAAGATAAAAAAAAGAGACTACGGTTTCAAGGTGATCGGCCCGACGGAGAACACGATCTTCAAGGCGAAAATCAGAGGAGAGAACCGATTGAAACTTGTCCTAGAAAGCGGAACCCTCGTTGGGAAACTCAAAGGTCCCAAGGGAACCTTAGGCTCCCAGGAAGCCACGGCCAAAGAAGAAGCCGGCAAGGTCGTGGTGCGCCTTGGGTCCCAAGCGGTGTGCAAGACGACCGGCCTTTCACCCACAGCTGCGCTGGTGCTTGCCGCGCCGGGTATCGACGATTACCAGCGCATGGCCTTAGGTGTGTTTTTGCGAGAGGTGTTTTGATGCCACGATGTCGAGAAAGCGGCGGTATCCTCTTTAACCACCGGTGCGATACGGAAGCCGAAGATACCTGCCATCGCTGCCAAAAACCGATCTGCAGCGGACACCGACGACACCACAACGATCAACCGGTCTGTATTGCCTGCGTGCGAGGTATCTTGAAGGAGCGCCGCGCCCGAAACGAACAGGGCCACAGTGCCTATGACGATGACCCCTATTTCTATTTCTACTACGTGGACAGTACCTGGGGGGAGCCCTATGATGAAGCCGACTACGCGCTCTTCGACGGCGGCGGTACGACCGACGAGGCCGCAAGTGATGTAGCCGGATGGGAAGGCAGCTGAAGATTGTCATCTACGCCCTTGGGGGGGGCTGGGGTCACGTCACCCGGGCGCTCGGGTTGGCGCGCGCCTTCGAAGCTTTGGGCTACTCGGCAAGGCTTCTTGCCCCTCGGGGCAAGGGCGTCACAGAGACACCCTTGGTCATCCCCGTGAGCCCCAGCCAAACACCCGAATTGAACCGGCGGCTTAACCAAGCCGACCTTGTGATTGTAGACGTATTCTCCCGCGGCGTGCTTGGTGAACTTCAGCCTAGGCCGGAGTGGGTGCTCCTCACACGGTTGGCGAAAACAATGCCCCTCCCCGGCTACGACATCATCATCGACATCGAACCCAATCTGGCGTGGAGCCCCTATGACGGGTTCGGCCCAGTCGCGTGGCGACCCAAAGCGGTTCAGGCAGACTGCGTGCTCGTACCCTGCGGGCGAACCTTCGATGGCTTGTTCCAGAAGCTTCAACCCCGACTCGCGCACTGTGGATACCGGGTGACCATCGCCTCCGAACACCCCGCAGCACTCGATGGCGCCCAGGTGGTCATCGGCGCCGCCGGGTACAACTTGAGCTATGAAGCGGCCTCTGTCGGAGCACACCATCTCTGTATCCCTCAAAGACGCAGGGTAGACGATCAATTCCGCCGTGCACGGGCCATCGCCGAGACCTTCCGCAACCCGTATGCCCTCGAACAACGCGCCCTCGAGCTCCTCAGCCTCAAGGTGGCCCGTCCGTCCGTGCCGGTAAAAACCTTCGACCAACTCGCACAACACATCTTACGGCGACGAGGATTCCCGCCCGGACAAAGCAAGGGCCAGCGCCTTGTTCTCGGCAAGAAACATGTCGCAAGCGTGGCATGAAGGCAGCCTCGCTGATTCCATCGCGCGCCTCGTTTCCTGAAACTTTTGGCCCCCATAAATGGCCTCAAGCGAGCTCATCGACACGTTGCCCAGCGACTCCATGCGGCCGTTGGTCATGCAGCACAAGTACACGTTTCCATCCCAGGCCACAAACAGATGGAGGTACGGCGCGTAACACAAATGGTCACGATAGTACCCGCCCGCGTAGCCGCCGCTGGCCGACTCCGCAAGCTCAAGCCCAGTGCGCCCGAAGGGGTACACAAAGGGCTTTTCGGTCGACATCCCGTACGCTCTTCGCACCTCGTAGACTTGGGGCGCAATGTCTTCGTTGTAAACGCGAATCATTCGTTTCGACAGACGAAGCTTGTCGGACTTGGTGTCTACGGGCATCGGGTGCACCTCGGTGGCACCATGGTCACCCGCCAAGCGCACCAGCTCGGGGTACTCGCGATGGTTGGCGCGCATCATCACGAAGTTAACCCGAAGGCGAGTCCTTCGTCCGCGCCGGGCTCGTTCTCGGGCGAGGTAACGCATGCCTGCCAGTGTCTTCTTGAAGGCCCCCGGAACCCCCCTCACCTTTTCATGGGTCTTGGAGGTTGCGCCGTCCAGCGATGTCGACACCGAGTTGATCTTGTGTCGCATGAGCGACTTGGCCCGCTCTTTGGTCAGCAGGGTCAGGTTTGAGGAAAGTGCAACTTTCATTCGTCGTTCAGCCGCCCGAGCGACGATGCGCTCAAAGTCGGAACGGGCCAGGACTTCACCCCCAGAAAAATGGACTTTGCGACAACCAAGGTCGGCAAGCTCTGACATCAAGGTCACAAAACGCGCACCATCAAGCTCGGGGGGAGCCCACCCACGGCCGTACTTGCACATCACACACTTCAGATTGCAGCGAGCGGTCACCTTGATCTTGGCCGAACGAAGAAACGCCGGAGGCTCCCCGGCCACCGCCCTCTTGAAGGCGTCCAAGAGCAAGGGTTCTTCGGCAATGTGCTGAACGTCGTACATCAGGCCCGCGTCAGGGCTCGATAAGAACCAATCACCCCGCCTAAGACTTTTCTCCCATCCAAAAGGGCCTTGAGGTTGTTCTGTACCCACCCCGAGCGAAGACGCGTCCGCATGCCCGGCCGAGTTCGAAGCACAAATTGGGCCACCCTGGGCCGAATTTTACAGGACACCAGGCTTAGAGCTTGGCTCTTCGGCACCCCGGCTTCCACAGCGGACTGTTTGTTGGGATCGAGGACCCGTCCTTTTGCGGGCCGATACTTGATGACCAACTCATCCACAACCTTGTCCTTCAGCTTGACATACTTTCGCTTGGCCTTTTGCTTCCGCTTACACGTAGAGCTGGCCTCAAGGTGCACCGTGGTCCCGTCAAGCAACACGAAGTTCATCGTCAACCACTGGCGCTTGAAGACCTTGGATCCCGTGGCCCGATACCATTTGGTTGTATTTCCCAACGGACGGGTCCGATCGTATCCCCGAAAATCGAGTCGCACTCGGAGAGGGCGTCTGGCCTTGAGTTCGGGCCTTAGGTGTTTCACGAGGCCTCGAACCACGTCGAGCTTACGGTCATCCACATCGGACGAACCCAATACCGAGCGAAGAATCAACGAGACGATGGTCAGCACAAAGGACAGTCCGGCCAACCCCAACACCAAGGGGCTCTCGGCTCCGGCGCCGACAAAAAGTCCGACCATCGCGCCAATGCCCGACACGATGGCGATGGTGCCCCATCGCTTCTTGTTTCGCTCGGCCCTCTTGTCCGCTTCGTGCATCTTTTCACAGGCATCGAGAACCAGGGCTGCGGGCCCGTTTTTGGAGAACTGAAGGTTGGCGTGTGGGGGCGCCACGCTGTAGACAAGCCTTGATGGAGAAGCCTGCATCCGTGCAGTATAGGTCAGGATCGCCTCGGGCAAAAGAGCTGTCTGGACTGCGGGTCGCCTATATCGCTTTTGAAGGCATCCCAAACCACAAGGGCTCCGGAACCCGTATCGGGGCAATGACCGCGGCACTCTGTGACGCGGGGGCCGAAACGACCCTCCTCGCCCTCAGCGGGCGCGCGGGGTCTACGCCGCCCGCCCATTTTGTGCCCATTCGCCTTCTCGAAGACAACTATCTGAGCCGGGTCCTGGCTTTTCGTGATGCCGTCCTTCGTGCGCTTTTTGCTCTGCGCCCCGATGTTGTGCATTTCCGAGGCCCCTTCGAGGGTCAGGCCGCCCTCAGCTACGCGGCCTCGCAAGGGGCGAAAACCGTCTTTGAAGTGAATGGCCTCCCGAGCATCGAGCTCAGGTACCACTACCCTTCAGCAGCGCGGTCACCGTTCGAGGAAAAACTCAAAAAACTCGAACATGACGTCTTGACCCAATGTGACCGAGTCATCACTCAGTCTCTTGCGACCCGAAGGTTTCTCGAGTTTCGCGCCAAAACCCCCCTCCCCATCTTTGTGGTCCCCAACGGGGCGGATCCGGCGCGCTACCAACCTCAGGCGCGCACCGACGTCCCGCAGGTTTTGTATCTCGGGTCTTTGGCCCCGTGGCAGGGGGTTGGCGATCTGCTGCTGGCCGCAGCGCAAACTCAAAAGAGAATACCTTTTTTCCTCCGTGTGATCGGGCCCTCGCGGAAGCGCTGGAAACAGAGCTTGAGTCGCCGCGTTCAAAAACTCAAGCTGAGTCAGAGCGTCAGCATCGAAGAGCCTCTAGACCGGGCCGCCCTCACCGACCGCGTAGCCGCAAGCGACATTTGCGTCGCCCCCCTCCCGCGCGACCTTCGCAACCGCATCCAAGGATGTAGCCCCATCAAGATCTTCGAGTACATGGCCGCTGGCCGCGCGGTCCTGGCAACCGATCTCCCCTGTACCCGAGAAATTGTCGAACCCGGGGTGACTGGAGTCCTGACCCGTCCCTCTCACCCAAAACGATTCAGAGACGCCCTGAGTGCACTCTTGTGCGAAGAGGACCAGCGAAACCGTCTGGGTCAACGCGCCAAGCGATACATCCAGGACCACGCAACGTGGAAACACCAAACCCAAAAACTACTCACGGTCTACAGGGATCTGGTATCCCGGTAGACACGGCGATAGGCCTCAAGTTCTTTTTGGGGTGCGTGGTGCTGGACCACAAACAAACGGGCACTTCGCCCCATCGCTTCACGCTTCATCGGTGGGAGATCTAAAAACTCCATGATCGCTTCCGCAAGCTGCCCGAGCTTACAAAGAGGCAGCAAGGCCCCCGTTTCACCGTGCTGAATGAGATCGCCATGCCCACCGGCATCCGTAGCCAAAATCGGCCGCCCCGCAGCCATCGCTTCGAGGACTGCATTGGGCGTACCGTCGTACAGTGACGGGAAGACCATCAGATCACACAGCGCCAAAAGCTCACAGAGGCGCTCCGCATGGCGACGATAAGCAACCACATGAATCCTCTTTGCGGCCTCGGAAGACATGGCCTTGAAGGCCTCGAAGGCTTTTTGTGCTTCGTCCCGCACACCGCCGATCAGAAGCAAAGAAACATCTCGGTGTTTCGAGACTTCAGCAAAGGCTGGCAACAAGTGTCGCATGCCTTTTTTTTCGCGAAGTTCGCCTGCAAACCCGATCACGCGCCCTCGAAGGCCCAAAGATCGACGAAGCGAATTGTCGGGCGTCTTGGGCCGAAACACGTCTGCGTCCACCGAGTTTGTCACGTGCACCACCGGCCGACCAAAAACACCGCCGGCAGTCTTCGCAAGACGGCTTGATACCGCGGTCACAACCGTCGCGTGGCTGAGCGTATGCGCAAGGAATGGAAAGTCTCGCGCTCGAAAGATTCCTCGGTCAAGGTCGTTGCCTCTAAGGCTTACGACGGAGCGAAGTCCCAGCATTCCCGCGACCAGCACGGCAATGTACCCCGCGTGGGTCGCGTAGATGCCATGAAGCACGTCGAGCTTGTGTTCCACGGTGATGTCCTTCACATGCTCTGTCCAGGTCCGCAGGGTCAGCTCTTCGTCCGGAAGAACGCTGACCGGGTGGTACGAAATATCGTCTCGCCTACGATAACCGCGCGTCCCGGCCCGTGTATCTTTCGAAAGGTAAAGGACATGAACCTCTTCGCCCTGTGCCCGAGCGTGCCGCGCTATCCGAGAGCTGGCCACGGCAAGTCCGCCACGATGCGGCTCCACCCTCTGGGCGACGATCGCAATTCCCCCCATGCTCCGCATAAAGCACAACCTCACGCCCGCAAAAAGGACGAAAGAGCGGTCATTGACCTGCTTTTGTCCCATAGCCCCAGCGCCCATCGTGCTTGACCGTCCCCGAAATCGAATCGTTGCTCGGAGGCCTCTACAGGAGTGGGGGAGCGCTGTTCGTCGCGCCACGTTGCGGCGGAAGAGGTCATGGTTACCGCGAAATGTTGGACCCGAACGCGGATCGGTATGTTTGTGACGACCTGAAAACCCATCAAACGGCCACGCGGGCGGGCCCGTTTCCTTTGCGGCGTGCTGGGTGCATGTCTATCGGTGTTTTCGTGCGGCCGTTCATGACAACTTGGGCTCGCGCCGCCTTCGATTTGGACCGCCTCTTCGGTTCGTCTGGTCGACTTTTGCAATCAAATCTTGAATGCTAGAAGTCCGCGGCCAAACGTGGACACCAGCCTCACTCAGCCTCTTGAGGTGAGGCGACGAGCCAACGCCTCCGAGATGCACGCCGATGCGGCCGGCCCAGGTCCGTGCGATTTCAATCAGCTCTTGCCCACAGCGTTCGACCACCTCCGCCCTCTTTGCCGAGAGACAGACCGCAGTGACGTCAAGACGGGCGGCCGCAGTCTTCAACTCCGACATCGGAAGATTGCTGCCTAGATACGAGACGCGAAAGCCCGCGCGAGCAAGGTACAGCGAGAGGACAAGCAGTCCGAGCTCGTGCCGCTCGCCGGGCAGACAAGCACACATGACGTGGGGAGCGCCCGCGTACGGCTCCACCCCAATTTCGCGCACCCGCTCGATGCGTGCCATGAGGGCCGCCGTGACCAGATGCTCACCAGCAATCGGAACCCGTCCCTGGGCCCATAGGTCACCGATCTCGTGGGTGGCGGGTTGAATGATCTTGGCGAGCACAGACTCCACCGAAAACAACGAAAACGCCCGATCCAGGGTGCGAGAGAGGAGATCGCTGTCGATTTCCCGAGCCGCTTCTACGATGTGCCTTCGAAAAGTGAGGAACCCATTCAATTCGGCGGGCGAGTCAGCGGGGCCCCCCACCCCGAGCAGAGCGCGCCGCCCCAGGGCCGCAACCTCTCCGATCGCACGGCCCTCCTCGAGCATCGCCTGGACCCTGCGAATGACCCTGAGGTCTTCCTCCGTGTACAGCCGATGTCCGCTGTCGCGTCGCTCTGGCTCGAGGAGCCGGTGGCGACGCTCCCACGCCCGCAGCGTCGTGGGCGCCAAACCGGTCAGCCTGGCGAAGGTCTGCATCTTATAAAGACCAGAGGGTCCGTTCGCTCGGCTCGTCATATTTTGCATAGATATTGTATACAAAAAGTCACTAATCGGCCAAATTACGGGTTATACCGGATGGAATTGTCTAAATTATGTCTAGATAATTGTCCAGTATCTGAGCATGGAAAACGTCGATTTTGTGAAGAGTTCGTTTAGATTTGATCGGAGGAAATCGAATGAAGATAGGCCCCATGAATCAGATCGTCACCGAAACACGCGGCTTTTGGCCCCCTCGCCGTGTGGTCATGACCGCTGGAGCTTGCTGAAAAGGAGATGAATCATGAAAGTCTTTGTGACGGGCGCTACGGGATTTGTCGGTCGTATCGTCGTGGCCCGACTGCTTGGAGAAGGACACCAAGTCATCGCGTGGTCGCGAGACGGCAAGAAGGCAAGAGCGATCCTCGGTGCAGAAGTGGGCATCGCATCGCCGGCCGAACACGCTCTCCAAGACACGCTTGCGGGTTGCGATGCCATCGTCAATCTCCAAGGCGAAAACCTGTTTGCCCGTCGATGGAGCGCAACCCAAAAAGAAAGGCTCGTCAAGAGTCGGGTGGCCTTTACGCAATCGCTCGTGGAGTCGATGAATCGAATGGGAGACAGCAGTCCGAGAATCTTGGTCTCTGCGAGCGCCGTGGGCATCTACGGACCCCGCGTCTCAGACGAAGTTGATGAGGACAGCCCGCCCGGTTCGGGATTTCTCGCCGACCTCTGCCACCAGTGGGAGCGTGCTGCCCTCCAGGCGACCCGAGCCCGGGTCGCCCTCCTCCGAATCGGAGTCGTTCTCGGGCGAGGCGGCGGAGCCCTGGCCAAAATGTTGCCTCCCTTCCGCGCAGGTCTCGGTGGAAGACTCGGCTCCGGTCGGCAGCCCATGTCGTGGATCCACCTCGCCGACCTCGTCTCCATGATCTGCAAGGCCGTGACGGACGACCGCTATGAGGGCGTCATCAACGCCACAGCCCCATCGTCTTTGACCAACGCTGAGTTCACCAAGGCCCTGTCGAAGGCGATCGGCCGCCCCGCTCTTTTTCCCGTTCCTTCGACGGCGCTTCGCCTCGTGCTCGGAGAGGCCGCCTCCGTCCTGTTGGGGGGGCAACGCGTCGTGCCCAAAAGAGCGTCTCAGCTGGAATTCAAGTTTGAGTTTGGCGACATCGGGTTCGCACTCGACAACCTTCTGAACGACGATTCTGTCGTCATCTCGCGTTCCGCGAACGAAGAGGCCGACTTCGAACTCCGACAGGAGACTTTGGTCGATGCGCCCTTGCCGGAGGTGTTCACCTTCTTCTCGAAAGTGGAGAACCTTGGAGCGATGACGCCGCCGGATCTCGCCTTCCAGATCCGGGAGCCCGCTCCACGGAACATCGAACAAGGCACCCACATCGAGTACGACATTCGCCTCGGCCTCGTGTCGATGCGCTGGTCATCACGCATCGACCGCTGGCAGCCCGGGGAGTCCTTTGTAGATACCCAGGTCCGCGGCCCCTATGCGTACTGGTGGCACGAGCACACGTTCGAAGCGCACGGCAAGCAGACGATGATGCGCGACACAGTTCGCTATTCGGTGCCCATGGGTCCGTTCGGCCGGATTGCCCATAGCATCTTTGTCCGCACCAAACTGCGTAGAATCTTCGCCTTCCGTCGTTTCTTCACGGCGATGCGATTTCACAAGTCCACGCAGCCGACCCACCGCGCGGCAGCCTAAAGCCCGTGCAATTTCTTGCTTGAATTCCTGAACCCGTTGATGTCCCCAACCGCTCAACCTTTGCCAAGCGGCTTCCCATCGAATATGGACATCAATGGCAAAGATGAAGATCGCCCGAAGGGCTCTCATCCTGACCGCCGCCTGCGGGGTGTTGATCGTCGTGCTCAAGCAATTGCAGCGTGCCCTTCTCTTTCCGCGCCACACCGTCGTCGTAGACCTGAGGGAGGCCCCAAAAGGCCCGGAACTCGAGCGTTGGTGGCTTCGCACCGAAGAAGGCAAAGTCGAAGCATGGTTTCTCTTGGGTCACGAACGCAGCCCAACAAATCCCGGTCCCGTCGTCATCTTCGCACACGGTAACGGAGAAGCCATCGACTATTGGGTTGACGGACTGGAACCCTACCGAGATTTAGGCATCTCAGTTCTCCTCCCAGAATACCGCGGCTACGGCCGTTCGTCGGGAAACCCGAGTCAGGTGGCCATCACTCAGGACTATGTCGCCTTTTTCGATCGGCTCCTGGCACGCAAGGAAGTTGACCCCGGAAGGATTCTCTTCCATGGGCGTTCGCTTGGCGGCGGGGTCCTCGGCGCCCTCCTCGCCAAACGAGCCCCCAAAGCCATCATTCTACAATCGACCTTTACGAGCGTCGCCGACATCGCCCGACGCTTCTTCGTGCCCCGATTTGCAGTGGTCGATCCCTTCGACACCCACCGCGTGATCAAAAATTTCGAGGGCCCAGTCCTCGTACTGCATGGTCGCCGCGACGGCGTCGTTCCCTACGAACACGGGGTCAAGCTGGCTGAGGCGGCGCCCAATGGACGCTTGATTTCTTACGACTGCGGACACAACGATCCCCCCGAGCGCCGGAGGTATTGGTCTGACATCCGTCGCTTTCTCGAAGACTCTGGGCTCTTGACCAAGCCGACCGACGCGAGTCCGCCATCAAATGACTGAGCCGTTCTCCAGTCGAAAAGACCTCGCCGGACCCCTGTGCGCGCTTGTGAGGCAGCGACGCTAGTGGATGAACATCCCGGGCGCGGGTGCGGGGGAAGACGAAGGCGCTTTGCCCATGGCCACGTGGGGGGGCTTGTTGGTTTGGGGCATTGGCTCCTTGGCCCGGTCCTTGCTCTGGAGAATCCAGTCGACAGCGCGGGCATAGTCCTCTGCACCATGGCTTCGGGGCGCGTATTCGAAGATGGTTTTCTTCCGACTGGGAGCCTCTTTGAGGCGCGCGTTCACGCGAATCGGCGGCAGGACCTTCCCCTTGAAATAAGAGCGAAGCGCGGCCACGGCTTCCTTGGAAATACGGTTCCGGACATCAAAGAAGGTCGGGAGCACCCCCAGCACTTCCACGGAATGCAGGAGCGTGTCGTGAACATGCTTAAGCGTCTGAAGAATCTGCTGCACGCCGACCAGCGCCAAGTAATCACAAGAAACCGGGATCAGCACATCTTGAGCCAAAACCAGTGCGTTCTGATTGAGAAGCGACAGTGAGGGGGCACAGTCCAACAGAATAAAATCGTAAGGGCTACCCGGCTTGGTCAACGCCTCAAATCGTCGGCTCAAAACCCGCGCGCGATCGGGTGCATTGACCAACGAGATTTCGGCGGATGCCACGGACTGGTCTGAAGGAAGCACATCAAGGCCCTGCCGAATGGGTACCGTCACGTCCGTTGGAGAGACTCCGTCCACCAACACATGGTAAAGCGATGTCGATCCACGAACGCCCAAGGAAACCCCCACGCTCCCCTGGGCATCTAAGTCCACAAGCAAGGTATTCTTGCCTCGCTCGGCGAGTCCGGCGGCAACCGACACGCTGCTCGTCGTCTTCCCCGTCCCTCCTTTTTGGTTCAAGACCGCGATGACCCTCGGCGCGGGCTTGAGCTTTGGCGTCGGAGGCGTACTCGCTCTGAGCAGGGCCTCCCGACATCCCTCAGAGCACACCGTTGTGCGGGCGCTCCCTACGGCAACAACCTGGTAGGCAAACCGCATCTCAAAGGCCTTGCCGCATACTCGGCAAACGTTTTCGAGCGGCGCTTCTTGGCCGAGCGCTCGGCACTCGACGGAACAGTAAGCGTGGCCCACCCCCTGAGACCCTTGAACCTCGGTTTGATACCGAAAACGAGGAAGAAACGCCTTCCCGCAGCGCGTACACGCGACCCATTCCTTCGTACGGGGCGGCTTGGTGCCCCCGATATGCGAAACCACACCGCACCCTTACCACGATCCGCACGGCGGGCCGAGAGGACGCACACGCCCGGTTGTGCTAAAGCTTGCCCTCAATCGAAGGACCATGGGGTTGTTTTCTCGAATCGCGGAGCGGAGAAGAACACGGGTCTTGAAGCTCCTCTGGACCAAAGTGCCCAAACTCCACGCCAGGGCGCTGAGACACACGCAAAAAAACATCCGCGAGGCGCTCAGCAAGGAACAGGCGGAACGAGCCTTGCGATCCTTAGAAAACCTCTCCGTGGAGACCGCCAAAAACATGGTCCGTGAGCACATGGAGGGAAAAGCCCCTCTGGTCAACAGTGCCTCAGACAAGGCGATCGACCAATGGTTGACCGCCCACACCGAATCTCTGCTCCTTCGTTTCACCCATCGTGATCTGGTGGCCGAGTCAGAAAAGCGAGAACTTTCGATCACATGCGCCTATGTGGTCGATATCTTGGATCAGCATGCAACCGGCTTCTCGGAAGATGAACTGGCGGCCTTGATCTACGCACCGGCTCAAGAAACCGGCTCACCTAAGGTCGGTGAACCACCAGCGCCGAGGGCCCCACGAGCCCAGACCGATTGCCCATCAGATCTCGAGGGGCCACCTCGGGAAAGGAACCAAGCCCCCGGTTCCACCGGAAGCGGTTTCACGCCCGCCGAGGGATCGAGCCTTGGGCCCGCTCCCCATGCGTCGGCGCTGGAGCCCGAGCAGGCTTCGGGGGCCTCATCACCTTCCTTGAGCCCAAAAGACCAGCTCAAGAAGCTCCTCTTGGCTCCGGACCTGCTGGTCATGCCCTGTTGTTACAATGCGTTTTCCGCTCGCCTCATCGAACGCTCGGGGTTTTCTCTGACCTTCATGAGCGGTTTTGGCGTTTCCGCAGCCCGCCTGGGCCTTCCGGACACCGGCCTCATCTCGTACGCCGAGATGCTGAGCGAGGGCCAATCCATCACCGACGCGGTGTCCATCCCCGTGATCGGCGACGCCGACGCTGGCTACGGAAACGCCCTAAACGTTCGCCGAACCGTGCAAGGCTACGCGCGCGCCGGGTTTGCTTGTCTCATGATCGAAGACCAGCTTACCCCCAAACGCTGCGGCCATACCCGGGGCAAGGAAGTGGTTGGCCGAAAAGAAGCCCTCACCCGCGTACGCGCCGCCGTCGAAGCCAGCCAGGAGGTAGGAAACATCTTGGTCATGGCCCGAACCGATGCCCGAGGCCCGCTGGGCCTGACCGAGGCCCTGCACCGAGCCGAAGGCTTTTTGGCCCTCGGTGCCGACATCATTTTTGTCGAGGCTCCGCAATCGGTCGAAGAGCTCGCAACCATTGCCCGCGCCCTCCCCTGTCCGCAAATGGTGAACATGCTGGAGCAAGGCGACACCCCTATTTTGCCCCCCACCGAGCTCGCTCAAATGGGGTTCAAAATCGCGGCCTATCCCCTGACCCTGCTCGCCAGCGCAGCCCACGCCATGGAAAAGGCCCTCGGGGCGTTGCGACAAGGCCGCACTCCAGACGATTTGATGCCGTTTTCTCGGCTCCAAGAAATCGTCGGATTTCCCGAATACGACGCCCTCAAAAACAGGTACGCCCGTGAGTAACTCCGTATCGTCAACCCAAAATACGCTCGAGCCTGCCGACTTTGTTCTCCAGTTCCTTCGAACCATCGGAAAACCGCGAGAGGCCGAATACTACCTCTCCTTGTTTCGACAAAACCGCCCCGAACGTTTTGCGATCATTTCGGTCTCCGACTCCGTCATGCGGGGTGCCGAAGAAGCTCTGGTCCTCGATCTCCGCTTCCTCGCCGACCTCGGCCTCTTTCCCGCGGTGGTCTTCGGACTCAAAAACCCCAAACAGGCCCAAGACCATGCCCATCAAGTGGCCCGCCAGGTGTCCAAGGCCAGGTCGTTCCAGTTTTCACGCCTAGAAGACGCCAAAGCCCTACTCGAAAACGAAACGATTCCCTTGGTCGCAATGGATTCGAAAAACGCGCCCACTGTTGACGCTCGCTTCGACCGCCTGACCGGCCTCGCCGCGACCCTCCAAACGCAAAAACTTGTGTTTTTGCAACAGCGCGCCCGACTTGAACCTCTGGAGGGCCCGAACCCTTCATTGGTCGCACTCAAAAGAGACTTTGCAGAACTCGTGGTTCGCCTCGACGACAAACAATCGGCGCTCTTGCGACAAGTCAAACGCATGCTTGAAGCAACCCCCCATCCCATGACCGTAGCCGTCACCTCGCCCCTCGACCTGTTGCGAGAACTGTTCACGGTGCGAGGAGCGGGGACGCTGATCCGCTGCGGTTCCGATATCAAAAGGTACAACGGATACGAAGGCGTCCAGCAAGGGCGTCTCCGCGCACTGCTTGAGACCGCTTTCAGCCGAAAGCTCCGCGAAGATTTCTTCGAGCATCCCATCAAAACAACGTATGTTGCCGACGAATACCGGGGTGCAGCCCTTATTGAAGACACCCCCCTCGGACCCTATTTAGGCAAGTTTGTCGTCGACCGAAAAGCTCGCGGAGAAGGCGTGGGTCGCGACCTTTGGCAAACATTGGCCAACGATTGCACTTCTTTTTTTTGGCGAAGTCGTCCGGGGAACCCCATCTCTTCTTGGTACCAAAAAGAGTGCGACGGCATGCACAAAGACGACGCGTGGCATATCTACTGGCGACGGATGCCCAAAGACCGAATACCCGCGATAATCGAGCACGCCAGGACAACCACGCCCACTTGGATCTGATCTGCAGCAGCATTTGCCATCCTTGTCGGCTTTTTTTACCCTTCCGCCATGACACGCGAAGAAAACCCCCTCTGCACGCCCAAAGATGCGGTTGATGATCCCAACGCACCAAAAAACATTGACAAGCTTCTGAACAGTCGAGCCTACGCGCGCGCCGACCGTGACCTGGCACTTTTAAGTGAAGACGCCCTTCGCCCAGTTCGCCTTCAGCTCGAGTACCTGAAACCCGAGTTGGCACTCACTCGACAGGCCGTCAAGTCAACCATCGTCGTGTTCGGAGGCACCCGTATCGTAGAACCTGCCGCAGCAAAAAGGCAGGTCCAAGCCTGCGAGGCCGATCTTGAAAAACACGGACCCGATGAGGGAAAACAGGCGCGCCTTCGTATCGCCAAGCGCGTCCTTGCCAAGAGTCACTATTATGATGTGGCTCGAGGACTCGCCGAACTGGTTAGCCTCAAAAATCCAGACCCAGGCGAGTGGGTGATCACCACTGGAGGCGGACCCGGCATCATGGAGGCCGCCAATCGCGGGGCCTACGACGCCGGCGCCAACAGCATCGGCCTCAACATCACCTTGCCCATGGAGCAGTTTCCCAATCCCTACATTTCACCAGAACTTTGTTTTCAGTTTCGCTACTTCGCCCTGCGTAAACTGCACTTCCTGCAGCGCGCCAAGGCCCTTATCGCTTTCCCCGGCGGGTTTGGAACCTTTGATGAATTGTTCGAAGCCCTGTGTCTGGTCCAAACACGCACCATCAAGCGCATTCCCATTGTGCTCGTTGGCAAAGATTTCTGGAAACAGGCGTTCGATGGAGAATTCTTGAGAGACGAAGGTGTCATCTCGCCGCAGGATTTGGAGCTCTTCAGCTACGCCGAAACCGCCCCGGAGGTTTGGGACGCCATCGAACCGTTCCTGTAGGGGCCGTGGGGGGCCCAGCCTCCAGGCGAAGAGCTGCCCCCAACGAAGTTTCGAGCCCCTCCGGAGTCTTAAAGAGCCCTTCTTTTGCGCCGAAGAACAAACAGCGGCACCAAGAGACTCAAGAAGAACAAGGAGATCCCCGATGGATTCGAACTTCGACAGCCACAGCCGCCGCCGTCGTCGTCGGGCGACGAACTGCCGCCGCTGGTGCCACCATCGGTTCCTCCGGTACCGCCGTCACCCCCATCCGAACCGGTCCCGCCATCGGAACTGGATCCCGGATCCCCCGCATTGGGATCGACCCGGCAGGTCGACAAATCGCCGGTCTCGCTGCAAAGAAAGCCCTGCTCAACTTTGCACAGTTCATCGCACCCGTCGTTTGGCTGAAGGTTGCGATCATCGCATTCTTCGAACTCCGGAACACGTACACCGTCGCCGCATTCCGTGGTGCACACCGAGGGCTCTCCTTCGCACTGGTATCCACGCTCGATGAGGCATGTTCCGCTGCAACCATCACCGTCATCGAAATCACCGTCGTCGCACTCTTCAACCCCCTCGAGAATATCTCCGTTCCCACATTCGCGCCCGCCCACCCGGATGTGGACACCGTTCGCTTGACCAGAAATCCCGCCGTAAAACCAAGGAGACCAACGCATGGGACTGCCGTGCGCCGAGTCGTAGAGAATTCGAGCCCGCCAGTGAAACGCGGCGTCAGGGGTCGGAACACTCACCGCCAGTCGAAGGCGCGGACGCGCCGCGTCTTCAGGATCTCCGTTGTCCACCCAATCGCGCGCGGTGACCAAACCGGTCCCGTCAAAGAGCTCGCCGAGAGGCTTCACTTCGGCCTGCAAGCGCACTCGACTTCGACCAATGGAGGCAATGCCGTTCGCAAGAATCCGAAATACAGTGGACGACGAACGACTCCACGGTGCGACACGAACGTCTTCGTCGACCCGACGAGCCTCCGGATTAAGCGGGAAGGCTGGCGGGGTGGGGTTCCCGGCCAAAAGGCGCCCTGAAACCAAGAACCCGCTGTCACTGTTCCCAGTGTACAAACGGACAGCCTCAACAGCCGGATTGGCGGTCACGAAATCGCCATAGCCATCACCGTTGACATCACCCGCAAAACCAACGTCCGGGGCCCAATCGGTACGGCCAAAGCGCGTCAGCCTGAGCGCCAGTCCTTCTTCTCCGGGGGCAAACGCCTTACCGTATCGCACCACTGTACCCACGGTTCCTCCGACCACAAAATCGCCGAAGCCATCGCCGTTGGCGTCGCCCACGGAGGCCACGGACGCATGCCCGCCCGTAACGGAAAGCGCCGCCGCTTGCGACATCGGCTGCCCACCCAAATACAAAAGTGGCACACCGATCGACTGTTTGTTTCCGATCAGCACATCGTCCAGGCCATCGCCATTGACATCACCCGCGGGCGCCACGGACTCGCCGTAGCGCGCATTGGCCACGCCAAAATCCACACGCCAAAAGAATGCAGTCCGAATCCCCTGCGGAGACCCAGTATAAATGACGGCGCGACCGCCATTCGCGACGCGCTGACTGGACCCAGGCGCCCCCACAACGATGTCGCCAAAGCCGTCGCCGTTCACATCACCGACGGAGGCCACGTCGAAACCAAAGTTCTCCCCATTTTCGGCTCCACCCACGCTACCTTCGAAGTCTAGACTTTGGTTGGCGCCCAAATCCGTTCGCCCCAGGTATACCTCAACCGTGCCCCGATTATCGTCCACGAACTCATCGTCAAAGGGTGCCCCCACAACCAAGTCCCCAATGCCATCACCGTTCACATCCCCAGCGGTGTCGACAGCAAAACCGAACTGAGCGCCCGCATTCAGGTCAAACGCGGTCAGCTCTCGAACCCGGACCAGCTGATTTCTCTCTGGCGCGCCTAAGATAACGTGAACCCGACCCGCTTTTTCGAACTGGGGCCCCTCGTTGAACCCGGGCTCACCGACGATGATGTCGTCAAAACCATCGTGGTTCAGGTCTCCGGCAGCCACCGCGTGCCCAAACAGTGCGGACGCTTGGGTCCCGAGGGCCTCCAGTTCCCAAATCTCGGGATCGTCGGACGGCAGCGGCCCCAGATAGACAAACACCTTCCCTTTGTCGATCACCGGGCTAACGCCCTCGGCATCAAAGTTAGGCGCCCCCACAATAAGATCGCTGAAGCCATCCGCATTGACATCGCCGGCTGCCGTTGCGAAACCGAACCGGGTCCTCGTGCCCCCACCCGAGGGCCTTGTCGGCTGCCACCGGAACAGCCCCAAAACGTCGCCCCCGCCCCCAAGGTAGACCTCAGCGAGCCCGGCATCCGCGAGATTGGGCGGCGCGTGTTTGGGTGTACCGACGACGATGTCTGCAAAACCATCACCATTCACATCGCCCGCAGACGCCGCCGAAAAGCCATGTTCACCCCCGTCAGCCCGTTCAAAAACGATATGAGGGCGAGTTTGGTTTTCTTGAGAAATCCCCAAGTCGAAGAACACGTAGCTGCGCGCAACGAGGGGGGCACCCACCACAACGTCGGCCCGGCCGTCCCCATTCACGTCACCCGCAGAACCAACCGATTGCCCAAAACGCCCATTCGCGGCCCCACGCAGCTCCAGATCGGCGCGAATCGTCACGCTCGGGCCACCGGTCGGCAGAGCTTCAGCCTCACCCGAGCCAAAATAGATGTGGACCACACCCGTGCGTGCGTACGACACTCGCCCCACGCTAATGGTGTAAGACTCCCCAGGAACGCCGACGACCACATCGGCGTAGCCATCCCCATTCACGTCTCCGGCGCCCCCCACCGAGAACCCCAGCTGGGCCCCACCCGCGTTGGAGTTGGTTGTCCAGATCCGATTGGGCGCAATGCCCGTCTCGGCACCAAAATACACAAACACCGCACCCGAATTGGCCGCACCCTTGGCATCGTCCGGCGCCCCCACGACAACGTCACCGAATCCGTCACCGTCTACGTCGCCTGCAGCCCCCACGGAGAAGCCAAATTTGGCGCCCTTGCGGCGATCGCCCCGCCCTTCCCATATGGGGGTCGTGGCCAAACCGCCCGCACCACCCAGGTAAAGATAGGCCCGACCCTCGTCCGCAAGACCGGAGTCTCCGTTGTTTTCGAACTTGGGCGCACCAATCAACACATCACCATAGCCATCCCCGTTCACGTCCCCCGCGGAGCTCACGGAATGCCCGTACTCCGCGCCGGTTTGATTCGACTCTACCACCCAGGGAGCGGGCTGGAACCCTTGCGCGGATCCGAGGTACACCGAGGCGCGGCCCTCGCGAACGTGGCCATTGGAAAAAAACGGTGCTCCGACGACCACGTCGCCAAACCCGTCGCCGTTCACGTCACCGGCGGAAGCCACCGAGTGGCCAAACCACGCGTCCTGCTGGTCACCGTCGATGATCCAAGGATCACCCAACCCTTCGGGCCATGTCCGGGTGCCGAGGTACACAAACACCCGGCCCTTGGCATCGTAGAGCGGCGCGCCAATGGCGACATCACCAAAACCGTCACCGTTCACGTCACCCACCGAAGCAACACTGTAGCCAAGCTGCGCCGAACCGAGGTCCGAGACCAGCTCAAAGCGTGACCCATCGCTGGTCAGAATGGGGTCAATGGTGATCGGGTAGCGCGCGTTCGCGTCGTCAACAAACAGCGACAGTCCCGGGGCGCTCTTTTCCATCCAGACCGGAAGCTTTCGGCCTGAGGCATCCCATGCTTTGAGATTGCCATAAGACATGCGTTGCTTCGCAGGGCCCGAAAGGGACGCATGGAGAGCGCGCGCTTTGACCTTGGGCAACAAACCGCGAAACTCAACCGAAAGCATCATCGGCCCATCGCCACTCGGCGCCTTGTCAACCGTCCAACCTTGCTCAAGGCCGCTCGGCCGATTCTCCCACCATTCTATCAACCCCGCATGCGGATACTCTACACGTCGCAAACACTGACCGCCCACGTCCACTTCACCGGTCGCCAAACAAGCCCCCAGACGAGGGCTGGATGATTTGAGCGCTGTGAGCTTCCCGGCACGTCCCCACTGGGAAAGCCGCACCCTGAGGGACCAAGAATCCTCCGCCTGCTGGCTTGGTGAAGCGGGTTTCACGCCCACCGCGCCCGCACCGAAATCCACCGATAGCCCGTGGGCTGGGTTTTTGGCGTGCAGCCCATTTTGGCCTGCTGAAACGCGGTAGCCCGAATGGCGGACGCGTTGCGACAGCTCACCCATCATGCCGTCTCGCTCGGGGGCCCGCTTTTTTGCGCTTTCAGTTTGGCTCGTTTTGCTCTGACTTGCCTTGCTGCTTTGGGTTGTTGGGCGCGTGCACCCTACGGAGCCCGTCATCCACCCCATGGCACTCAAGGCCATGCAACCCGTCCAAATTCTGTTCCACGTCTTAACCATCCGTTGAGTTCCTCCGGCCTTTCGATGCAAACGACAACGCACCCTCTAAAAAGCTCTCAGCTTGAGCGACCACCATGATTGTGCGTGTGTGAACGCAAGTCCGTCACTTTGAGAACAACCGGTTCTCACGATCGACCGCAATTCGCTATGCATCGATACCGATAACCCAACTGGGGGGCCGTTGGCGAACACTTATGCGCACCTCAAGCGCGGGTTCACGTCAGCCGGTTTCATGGTAATCCCCATAAAGGCGCCAACCGGACAGGCCCCGCGCCCAAAGGGCGGTGTCACCCATCGGATCTAGAGCCCTTGACAAACGTGCATCCAAGTCTGCCCGAGATTGCGGCGCCCAAACCCGGGCGGCGTCAACGTGCCGAATTCAACGCATGGGGGCCTTTGTGAGGGGCAGCGGCACGACCCATTTTTGCTCGTCGCCGAGGCCTCAGAATCTATGAGGCCCGAGTGGGATGCTCGTCCCGAGGATCGGGCGCAATAGGTTCTGGGACAACCTCCGTCCAGCGAAGCTCGAGAGGCCCCTGAAGTTCGCACGCAACCCGGCGGAGCTCGTGAAGCATGTCGCGTGCGGTCTGAAATCGGTCCTGGGCGTCCGCAGCGACAGCTTTCATGATCAACGCACACAGTGGCAGCGGAATGGCATCCTTTGCCAGGTCTCGAATGTCAGGCAAGGGGCCTGACAAACGCCCTAAAATGAGCTGCGCTGGAGGGAGGTCCGCGCCCGGAGGACGGCCCAGCAAACACGCCCACATCACCAGCCCGAGGGCATAAAGATCGCTTCGACCATCGCCCCCTTCGGATCGACACTGCTCAGGACTCATGTACATCGGGGTCCCCACAAGCTGGCCATCCATCAAGTCGGCCTCCCCCTCGATGCGAGCGATTCCAAAGTCAATCAGTTTAACCGCAGTCAAACCACTCTCCTCAGACAGCAAGATGTTGGACGGCTTAATATCACGGTGCGCGATGCCATGGTCTCGAGCCGCGACCAACCCACTGAGCACTTCTTGGGCGACAAAGCAGCTTTCCCGAAGCGAAAGAGCCCGACGACCAAGAAGCTGGTCGAGCCCCAGCCCTCCGACAAACTCCATGACAAAATACAAGATCCCCCCCTTGGCATGACCAAAGTCCGTAATCGCAACAACATTTCGATGCCCGATCAAAGAGCACGCTCTCGCCTCGTTGAAAAACTGTTGGACCACCGTGGGGTTGGCTCCCAGGCTCGGGCTGAGAACCTTCACCACAACCCTCTGTTGGGCGCGCTGAAGGTCCTTGGCCTCAAATACGGTCCCAAAACCCCCAGACCCAAGGACTCGCTCCAAACGATAGCGGCCCACGAAATCGGTCCCGATCTCCGGTAGCTCGGCCCATGGGCCCTGAGAACCCGCTCCCGATGAAACCACGCCAAAATCGATCAAGTAGTCCGCGTGCCCCTCGACCCTTGGCCCTTCGACCAGCCGCAACCCGGGGTCCTTCCGACCGAGCACCTTGCTCACTTCCTCATCCACCACCGCGGACGACGCGAGCACCGTCCTTCCTGGCAGAGAAATACGCAGCGCAAGAAAAGCATCTTCGACCGCCTGACCCGCTGGCAACCGCGAATTTTCGCCGGCCAATTCAACGATCGCACCGACAGTAGCTGCCCCGCAAATTTCGGGCGTGCCCTCCAAAACCCGGATCGCACCCAACAAAGCATCAAAATCCAGCCAGCGCGCAACCAGTGAACGCGTCCCGCGATAGACGTGATGAGGACGCTCGGTCGCCAGACGTCGCTCCACGCTTGCCAGCACCTTGTCGTCTTCGAGTGACTCGACAACGAGAACACACGAGCGTGTCACTTGTGCAACCAAGGTCTTCGCAATAGAGCCCGGAGGCAAAAGGCGGCTCAGGGCGTGCCGCTCCAACAGGCGGCCCGCGGTCAATACGTCTTGGGCGTCCCAGCGGCGTTCCAAAACGATCCACTCCGGGGCCCTAAGGTGAGAGTCCACAACGACCGTGACAGCCCCCGTGCCCACCCGGAGCAGTGCGGGCTGGACCCCGGACTCACCGATTCTCACCGTGACCACCCCGGGCTCCAGTCCTTCTCGCACTTCGAGATTGGCCGCACGAAGAGAAGTCTGGGCCCGAATTCGATACCCACCTTGCTCAAGGGGCAACGTCCAGTACAAGCCCTTGTTGGGTTCTAGCCTCTCCCGCACCAGAATGTGCGGTGTTCGAGCCGGACTGCCGATGCATCGCGGCGCAATCTTGATCGCGCGGATAGTGGGGGCAGGACGAAAAGAAACAGCCAAAGAGACTGGCGATACCGTAAAACTCACGTTACACGATGGACAATCGGCGTGATAGGTTTCGTCTTCGAGGGTCTCACGCCGCGACTTGGCGCCGTGACAAGAAGGGCAAAGAAGATCCCACGTCATCGAGAGCACACCCAAACGAACCGCGGCCAAACACCCATCGATGACCACGTTCTCGTCGAGCCCCCACAGACGCGCCAATCTCAGCGGCGCCATACGGTCTTGCTCGTGTAGCGGTGCCGTTCGTATGTGGTGCGCAAGCGCCACGCCAAAAGCCCGAGGCTCGAGCTGCCGCTCAGCCTCCGACACTCGCTCGCGTGACGCTTTGCTCAAAGATGGCGGCGGTACGTCGTACTTCGCGTTGCGACCCTCAAGCAATTTGAGAATCTCTTCGAAGGCCCCTGAGACTTTTCGTCGAACACCCACCAGCCGCGCTTTCACCAAGAAGCGCCCTACGGCGCTGCTTGGCCATATGGAGATCGCATAGTAAATCTTCGTCTTTTTCTCTTCTTCGCCCAACTTGAGGTCCACGTGAATCCGGGCCACTGGGCCATTCTCAAACACTCTCTCTACATGAAAGCCCCGTGGTGCCTGAAAGTCGAAAACCCGCTCCTCCCATCGAAACGTGAGCCCGAGGCTCCGCTCCTCACCCACGCGCAAAACGCGCCCCGATGCATCAAGAGACTCACGGAAAGTAAACACGGTTCCCAGGTGACGATTGAAACGATCGCTGTCGGAAACCAGTGCCCACACCTTCTCCATGGGTGCGGAGCTCTTGAGATCCCACGATAGCCGAAGCGGTTCACCTTTTTGCGCTTGAGGCCTCGCCGAGGGCATCGACCCGAGTGTAGTCGAGTACACTCAGCCTGGCCACAAGGATCGCGCGCGGCCGATGAAGAGCACGACGAGCTTGAGGACCTACGACTTCACAAGTGTCGGACCGGTGAGCGGTTCATACCCCCACTTGAGCCTGTTCAAGCACCGCATGGGCGTCACGAACATAGGTCCTCAAGAAGTGAGCCTGCTGGAATGGGCTGTGCTTGGGGGCGACACGCCGCAAATACTGAACCAGTTCCTCGCGAACAAAATCAACCAGCGTCCTATACTTCGGCAAAGCGAAGGCCCCGTTGCCGGCGACCAGATCCGACAAGGCCAATTTCTCGTCGGCCCAAAGCTTGTTGAACCCCTTCAGCAGACTGGGCATGGAGGACCCAATCCACCGTGGATAGCGCAAAAGTTCGTGGCGTCTTTGCTCGACGCCCAGACGGCCCTGAAAACGGCCACCAAGCAGCTTTCGAGCCCTCAGCGCAAACGTTCTCAGAACCTCAACCTGACGGCGAACGCCGAGTGCTGCGGCTTCAAAACGATACTCGTGCCGCAACCCCCCCCGCTTGAGCAAATAGTCTGTGAGCTCAGCCCGAGCCCGCAGCACGCAGCCTTGAAGGCTCGGTCTCTCGAATGGGCCGCTGGCAGAAACGAGGTCCAGGAAAAGCAATCGGTCCGGGCAGCCCAGCTGGCCAAAACCACGAATAAGACTGGGAACCGAAGACGCAAGCAGGTCGGGCTGAGACGCGATCATCTTGATTCGCTGGTTTAGGAGCTTGGTGCCAAGGTCTCCAAAAGCCCGCGGCATGGCAATGATGGGATCGGCCGCGGCCGAGACCAACCGGTAGTCCTGAGGCAAAGAGCGCGCATAGAGCTTCGCCTTATCCCCATACCGGCCGAGAACCTCGATCTGTCTAAGAATATCCCGACCCACGGTGGTCAAATCTTGCTCTAGGCGGGTGCGCTGCTCTCGAATGACGCTGCGAAGCGCAGGAATCCCGTACTCGCCCAATCCCAAGACAAAGGCTTCGAGGCGCCATCGCTCCGAGCACTTCAGGTAGCCGTGCCCTTCAACGCCCTTTAGGGAAAACAGCCCTGAAAGCCCCGGACCCTCCAGGCGACGACAACCGTCGCGTGCGCAGGTTGGAGCGACTCGCCCCCAGCCCCCGGTCCCTTCGACCCTCCCCATTCCGGCGCCAACGGACGCAAGAACGAGACCAGCAAGAATCCGTAGACAAAACCGTTTTTCCGGGTAGCAGCGTGCCCGGTGCCCTCCACCAGTGAGCAGGCCCTGCACCTCACACGGGGCACTTCCGGCACTGCGTGTGCCCTCTGTTCTTCGCAACCTGCGCTAAACCCCCAACAAGTCTCACCGGAACATCCACGACCCAAACCGCAATTGGGCCACTGCCAGCGCACCCACCAGGGTGCCGACCAAGGGCGTCAAGATTCCGACAATCCAACACAGCGCGAGGGCCACGCAGGGAAGCAACAGGACCGCGAACGGTGCACCCCATAGCCGCCACCGGACCCGGCGACCGAGCTCGAAAACCTCGGGGAACTGAAACGCCGCCCCCTCGAACATCACCGCCTGGGTCCCAGCTTCGGGCACGATGGCGTCCGCACTCAGCACCACCCCAAACTCCGACCCCACGGGATCAACCCCTTTGCTTTGGCGCAGAAGCAGACCTTCTCGGGGCCGGATCTTGCTCACCACCTCCAAATCCAGTGCGCTCGCCAAAGGCTGCAACAAGACCGCCGGGTCTGCGCGCACGCGGGAACAACGGAGAACCTTCATCAGTTCGCTCACGGCCGTTTTCGCCGTCAACGAAATGCGAAGCGCCGCTTGGGGACCGTCACCGACCTTCCCCAAAATCCAGATGGAGACGCCATTCGAAGGGCGGGCGAGCGCCTCAAATCTTTGGCTCTCGGAGAGATCCGGTATCTGGTCCACTTCAGGCCACAAAGAGAACGGACACAAGAACCATCGCTCGCCCCGAACCGTTCCGTAATACACGCCCCGTCGCCTTTTGAGCGCAGCTCCCGGAGTTTCTGAAAGGCGCCGTTCAAGCAGGCCTTCTTCGAACATCGTACGGAGAAAACCGGGTTCGGCAAGCGCATGAGCAGCCTGGAGCACCGTTTTTTCCTCCATGCCAAAAAAAGACTCCACACCGATTCGGCTCGCGTCGACCAAGAGCCTCCAATCCACAACCCAGCTTCGTGCATCGAGCCAAGCAAGCAAGGCCTTGGCATCCGAGACATGAAGCCCCCGCTTGAAGGCGATCCTGAGCGCGTTGCGCCGAATGACGAATAGAGCAAGACCAGGCACCGCCGCAACCATGCCTAGGGTCAACGCCGCCACGATCGGCATCGAACCCACGAGCGGAAACAAGCCTTGCCGGGTCATCACCCAGACGATTCCGCCCGCCCACAACAGTCCACTCAAAAGCGCCCACGCTTGAGCGTCTTTGCCGGGTTGAGCCAAATCGGATACGGCGGTTTGAGCGTGCCGGAAAAGCACGCTGACCTGCGATTCCTCCAGTTTTTTGCTCGCCCGGACAACGACTTCACCCTCGACCATTCGGGTCCCGGCCAGGACCGTGTCATCGACCGAAACCGCTCTTTTGTGCGCCGCCCCGAGAAGAGGCGATCCATCCACGGTGCCTCCACCCCGGGCGACAACCCCATCGACCGGTACCCAGGCGCCGGAAGATAAAAGAACCCGATCCCCCCGAGCCAAGGCCAACGCTGTCACCTCGACTTGCTTGCCGTCGTCCTTCAGAAGCCGAAACTTCTTCTTCTTATCAAAGAGGAAAGGCACGACGTTCTGAGAGGCCCCCGTACACACGTACCGAATCAGGGCCACCACAATAGCAAAGCCCCCCGAGCTCTCGAGCGCTGCCGGAACCAAAACTTCTTGTGCTTGGTGATCCCACCAAGAAAGGAGGGGCATCACCAAGCCCAAAAGACCCGCCCACGGCAGGACCCCCAAGTAAAAAAGCCAATGGCTCACCGGGCGACTCAGCCAGGTCGAAAGAACCGCGGCCAAGGACAAAAAGAAGGCGAAGACAATCCAGCGAAAACCCAGACGAGGCTCGTCCATGCCGTGCGCGGGAAAAAAACGAAGAACGAAGCCCGTCGCCAACGCAAGAAAACCGATAAACACACCAAACGACGCCCGGACGCGCCCCAGTCCCTGATCGGGCTTCGACAAGGCCGTACGCGAATCGCCTTTCCCGCTTGCACTCAATCGAGGGGCCGTTTCTGGAATGCCCTCCTGCGAACCCACCACCATGCCACAAACAGCATGAACGCAACTTCACCTGCTGGATGCATTGGAGCGGGGGCGCTTTTGCATCCGCAGCCACCATCGCAATCAGGGTCACAGCCGCATCCCTCTTCGCATTGGGTCGACGTATTGCAGGGACACTCGCCAAAGTCAGAAGGAGACCGGACAGGCGCCGGCGGCCCCGTCACCACCTCGGGCCAACAGACCCCCCCCGAACTCCCGGTAGGCGTCAGACATCGAAATCCTTGGCCACACGCGCTGGTTGCCGTACTCGTACCGGTGCTCGTGCTCGTACACACTTCGGTGCACAAGCGACTTGCCCCAACGCTTCGGCAAACGTTGGTTTCGCATTGTTCGTTTCCGGAGCACGCATTTCCGACCGGCAAAAACCCCTCCTTGGGCACACAAAGAGGCGGCAAATTCGCGAAAGTTTGACAAGTACTGTTGTCCGGGCAGGTCCCAAGCGGGCAGCGCCGGTAACACAGCGCAGAATCAACACCCACCGTCTCGTCGAAGGCACAAAAAGAGGCTTCATCACACAGCTCGGGAATGCAGGGCTGTCCAACGCCGGCAATAGTAAAACAGGCAGCAAGATTGGCGTTGGTCGCGAGGGCCCGGCAAACCCGGCGTTCCTCTCCACACGCCACACCCACAAATGCTTTGGTGCACGTGAAGTAGCAATAGTTTAGGCCGCTGCCCGGAAGGTACTCAACGCAGGAAAATCCGGCCTTGCACGTTCCGTCAGCGAAACAAAACTCGTCTTGCCCGCCTTTTCCGGAAACCTGACACGAATCCGCGTCGGGAACACAGGCACCGTTCAATACCGAGCCACCACCCCCCTCACAGCTAAAACCGGGCGGACAGTCGCTCGGATCACTCAAGACGTTGCAACTCTGGGTACAAAACCGTCGTCCACCGTTTTTGCCAGCAGAGAGGTAACACAAACCGGAAGTACAGTGGGCCGGCATAGAACAGCGGTCGCACAGCTCGTCCGCCGCATGCGGGGCGAGGCACAGCGTTCCTTGAGCAGTATGGCCACACCGAAACCCTGCCGGACAAACGTCTTGGCCAGGTGGCTCACAGTTGGCCGTGCAATAAGCACGACCGATAGCTTCGTCGTCGACACAAAGTCGAGCCTGACAATCAACATGGTTCTCGCAAACCGCGCCCAGAGGAAAGCCGGTTTGCGTCCCAGACTGCGGAACCGGCTCACCGTTCGGATAAAGGGCGCAAACACCCCGGATGTCGTCCAACGCCGGAGCGCGCCCCACCAATTTGTTGTTGGAATCGAACATCGACGCTGCCGCATCGGTGCTGTGCCCAAGCCCCAACAAGTGACCGACCTCGTGGAGGACAACGGTCTCGATGTCCACCTTCGCCGGAACCCCTTGCCCGACTTCGGCCTCCTCGGCCGTGAACACCCAATCGACCCCGTTCATCACAATGTCCGCGTCCACCGAATGAGACAAGCCGTTAGAACCCTGGTCGGTAAAACTGAAGGTCAGAGCCAAGACCTCCGGTCCCTGGGTCCATTCACTTTGGGCCTCGGCAAACAACACTACGTTCCGGCCGTCGCGTTGAACCAGCCTCACGTTCTCAAAGTCTTCCTCAGCAAAGCTTAGAAAAGAGCAAGAAACCGCTGCCCAAGACGCAAACGCATTCCGAATCGCCGCCAAGTCTGTCCCATCGCGAACATCGTCAGAACCGGTGGGCTGAATCTGGTACCGAATCGGCTCTTTGGCCGCATCGGGCCAAATGCGGTTGGCCGGCGTAAACCCGGCGAACAACGCTGCGAAGGCAACGAGCAAGAGCCCCCTCACCCCAAAGCAGACCCCACGCTCCACCCTCCGAAACGCCATCTTACAGCCTGCCGCTTAGCCGCCAAAATAACGATCGATGTCCCGTACGATCGCCGGAATCTTCTTCTGGCAGATCTTGAATGCGGCGGTACTCGCCGCCGACCGCACAGAGCCCCGAGACCCCTTTGCCGAGCCCCGGAAGGTCCGGACAACTTTCCCGGTTTTCCCATTGACGAGGCGAAGCGTGAGATTGGTCTGCACCACTTCGCTTCCAGCGATTCTCCCCCGCTTTTCGGCCCGAACCTTCCCCTTGATGAGAATATCGTAGGTGCCGCCAATTTCGGCGTCCTCCGCATCTTCGTCCACTTCAGATGTGATCTGAAAACCTTTTTCCGTCAGAGCGTCCTCCAAACAAGCCTGAACCCGCTCGGCACCACTGCCCGCAAGAGCGATACCCAAGGATAGCTGCTCTCCGGCATTCTCCATCATCGCCACGAGTTCACCCAGCTTGTGAGGACTCGGGATTCCGGAGCCCTGAATCACTCTGAGGTCGGCATTCAGCGCCTCCCGTTTCAACAGCGCACCCAACGCACTCCGGAGAGCCTTAAATCTGCGTACGACATCATCCGTTTCCTTGGCTCTCGAGACCCACGAAGCGACCATCCCGTCCGTCTCTTGAAGTTGTTCGCGGATGGCGGCACTGGCCTGCGCGCGGTCGATCACCGCCAACGCCCAAACCCGCCCTTTTCCGTCATCCCAGCGCTCCTTGATCTCCGACATGGTCAACGACTTGTTCGTCGACACAATGGAGTGTTGCGAGACCTTCTGGACTTCTTCCCATTGCTCATTGGTTTTTGAAGAGACCGTTCGGGCAGCGCCCTCAAAACTCTCCGCCACCGAACGAATGCTCGCCTGGAAGATCCGAGCGATCTCCGCCCTCGCATGGATGTCGGCCGCCCGACGGTCAGCGCCATCGCCAACGCCACAGAGAAAACGCGCGCGGTCACACGTCCCTTGGGTCCACTCCGGTTTCGCGCCGCCGACACGGGCCAAAGGCCCCTCGACCCGCGGCTCCTCGGCCACGGGAGCCGCCTCGGGTTGACCCACGGCAGCCCCAGCCCCAGGCCCCGGTGCGGCCGGAGCCCGCGCGGAACCGCCCATGTCGGACTCCAGATCGGAGAGAACACGGTCTCCGTTTTTGGCGACCCAATCCTTGAGCCCGCCCCCCATCTTGGCCTGCGCGGCAGCGACGTCTTTGGCCCGATCAAAGTTCAGTTCGACCAGCGCGTACCAGGTGTTGCCTGAACCATCGAGCCACAACTCGCGGGTCTCAGCCCCGTTCATAAGGTTGGCAGAAAATGTCTTGATCGCCTGCTCGACCCGCTGCCCCTCACTGGAGGCGGTCATGTCCGAAGCGCTCGTAGACGCCTGATAGTCTTTCATCAAGGACGCTGAATAGGTTTCGAGAATCTTCGAAATCTCCGCCCGACCTCGGTTGGCAGCCGTATCCCGAGCGAGTGGTGTATTTTTGATACCGCTGACTGAGCCTACCCCCAAAATTGAGCCCTCGAAGACCCCGCTGCCCCGATTGAGCCACTTGGGCCCATGTTTGGGCGCAACCATCGGCGAACCCGGCTTCGCTTGGCCACCGGCACAAGCGGTCAGCACCCAGAGGGCCACGGAGACCGCTTTACAGAAGTTCCGACGCCCTCCGTGGTTTTCGCCCGACCGTATTCGGATTTGGGTCATCGAGGTCAAAGAAACAGTCATCGGTGGCGTCCTCCGCTCGCACGCACAAAAGTGTTTCCCAGAGGTTAGCCCCATAAATAGAGGCCAAGTCCACAACCCAGCCGGTCGTGCTCGCCCTCACAGCGCCCCCGAGATTCGTTCCGGGCACATTTGAGTCAAGGTCGGGCGGTGATTGTCAATGAAACATCACCAAAATCGGCCTGGCCCGCCCCGAAACGACATCCACCGGGGCCCAAAGACCCTCGAAAACGCCGCGTAGGTCCAAGGCCTACAGGGTCAAACGGCCGCCCCAGCTACAGGTACGAGCGCCACGCGCTTCCGCACCGCGCGCTTATCAGCGTTTAAAGTATCGATCGATCGCAGCGGCGATTTTGGGCACGTTCTTTTGACAGATCTTAAAACCCGCAAGCGACGCGGATGCCTTGATGGAGCGACGACCTTCCTTCCGGGTTCCCCGGAAGGTTTTGACCGTCTTTTTTGTCTTGGCATTGATCATCCGAAGCACAAGCTCGGTGCGAACCAGCACACTTCCGGCAACACGTCCCGCTTTTTCGGAGCGAAGCTTGCCCCGCAGCAAAACGTCTAGGTCTCTCGCAGCACCGTCCTCATCTTCGTCTTCATCCTCGTCCTCGTCCTCGTCCTCATCTTCGTCTTCGATAGACAGCTCTACAATTTCGTAGCCACGGTCGCCGAGAGACGCCATCAAGCAGTCTCGAACGCGGTCGGCTCCGCTTCCTTCAAGTTCCAGCCCCAGCCTAAGCTGGCCCCCCGCCTCTTCAAAACGCGCAGCCAGCGAGCCCAGATCGATCGGAGGACGAATTCCGCGGCCTGATGGATCGCACACCCGGAGCATCGCGTTGAGGCCTTGACGCTCATCCAGCAGATTCATGGCCTTGCCGTAACTTCGAAAGGCTTTCAGCTTGTCGCCTGCACCGGCCCGTTTGAGGGCGCCACGAATCCGTCCATCAAGCGACTGAATGCGATCTTTCAGCGCACCCACGCATTGCCTTCGCGACAACAGGCCAAGGGTATAGTGGGTACCTTTGTGCTGGGCATGCTCTCTAAGTTCAACGGCTTGAAGCGTAGACTTCGTCGTGACCCGTTGAAAAGAAGCAATAGCCTGGACCTCGACATGAACCCCCTTGTTGGCGCCGTTAACCTTGCTTGCAGCCGCTTGAAAGTCCTCGAGCACCGCCGCAATATCGGATCGAAAAATCCGCGAAATCTCCGCGCGGGCGTCGATGTCTGCCGCTTTGCGATGAGGCCCCTTTCCCACTCCGATCAAAAACTCTTTGGCGCCAAAACGAGGGTCCTTGCCATCAACCCAAGCCGGCAGCCCAGCAAGCGCCGACGAATGCAACCCAAAGACCCCCACAAACACACTCCAAAAACCGCTCCATCGGCGTGGGGTTCTGAATACCTTGGTACTCCATTCAGTCTTCACGGAAACCTCCATGCTCTTTTTTCCGGCAACTTCGGTCACAGCCGCTCTGGTTCGCATACGGCACTTGAGGCGCAATGCGCATCAACAGCTGACGCCCGGGGCATTGAAGTGATCGGGGGGTTCAAAGAAGGCTGCGCACGCTCAAAATCTTTCGCTGGCCGGCCGCAACCTTGACAACCCTCTGTTCAGCCGCCCCCACAGGGCTTCCATCGATCGCATGATAGCCGATATCCAACGTGTGTTCTCCTGCCGGTAGCCACACACGAATCACACCAAAGTTCGCCGGGAGCATCATCCAAGAACGCAGGTCTGCCGCTTCGGAGACATTTGATGCAATGTTACCGAACAAGCCAATCAAGGCGCCGGCAAGCTGCCGGCTGCTGTCCGACCCATCTCCCTCGGCTGCCTTTTTGGCCCCCTGAGTCGCAGTGTACTTGACGATAGCCCTGGCAACCGCCCTCGCTTTTATCGCAGGAAGGCGGTGCTCGAAATTCTTCAGTGCGATGGTCGAGACCGGCTCTGCAACCTGGCACCGCGACTCTGCTTGATCGACGCGGACGGACGCATACGCAACCCGAGGAGCGACCGGTGCAAATTCGGGTATCGCAACCTGCCGAACTTCGCCGTCAGGCATTGTTCCGCTAATTCGGAGCTCTTTTTTGAAGGGTGACTCACCGTTTCCGTGGATCACAACCAACTCGCCCTTGCCTTCGGCGAGAAAGCTTAGAGTCTCACCCGTAGCACCGGTTTGTTGGGCAAAGGCCTGGCTGTCCCCGGCAAGACCGGCCAGCCGCGCAGACCGCACCAGATCTTCACCCAGGTAGTCGGGTGCCGTCAGCCCAAACTGCTCCGCATATTCGCCGGTGTACGCATCGTAGGCGGCCCGATAGGCAAGAAAGGCATCGTTGAGACTGCCTTCCATTTCGTAGAACAGTCCGATCAGCCACAGAACAAAAGCGTCCTGACGATAGATGGTCCCAAGCTCGCCCTCCTTCTCGTAGTGCACCTTCATTTTCTTTAAGAACTGATCGGCGCGACGCATCTCCACGAGGGCATCTTGCGCTTTGTTGAGCCCGACGTTGTTGAGTGCGGTGTACAAATAGAGAAGAACCTTCTCAAAATCCTCGCCGGGATAGGAAGAAAGCGTTTCGCTGACGATGACCTTGGAGGCCTCCGCAGAAATAGAGGTGGTCCACAGCTCCTGGATGGCCTTTTCCGCCTGAATAAACTGTTGGTTCGACCGCTCGAATTCCCCCGCGTAATGCAAAAGAGAACCGAGGTTCAACCAGTACATCACCCTATCCTTTTCGTTGTAGGTCTGCTTCTTTGAGGCCTCCAACGCGGCCGCAGCATCCGTCCACTGGCCACGCGCCATCAGCGGCCGTATTTCGTTGTACTGTTTTCTGAGACCGCCATGATGTCTGCAGGCAGACGTCACGGCGACCGCGACCATAGCCAGATGGAACGTGTACCTCGCCAGCCCCTTTGTCATGGTGTCACCGGCCGCTACCAAGTGGTTCCCGCTTGATCGACAACCTTGCGAATCTTCTCCTCGCCAATCCAGACCTTCTCATTGGTCTCTACATTCACGAGCTCCATGTTGACCAGGTAGGCCCTCACCGACTTTCCACCACCGTCTGTTTCGTTCTGGGAGTTCACAACCGTCTGCAACGTAAAGTCCGCTCCCGTCTCGTTGCCTTGACTCTTGACCGTTTCATCGTTTGCGTGCGTGGCCTGACGCGCTCGTTCAACCACGTTGATGTTGTCTTGGGCCCAGGACGCGACGACCCGAACCCGCCCTGAGTTCAAAAGCTGCCGCTCGAGTTGTTTCGAAAAGAACTGCGTGTTCACATTTCGGTCATCCGTGCGTTTAATGACCCCCATCAGTTTCACAACCGGACGTTTGCCACCGCTTTCCGCCTGGAAGTTTGACGTCCATGGACTGTCCAAACATTGTTTGATCATCGTTTTCGCGACCATCTGGGCATCGATGTCATTCCAGTACCCAGACAGATCCCCGCCCTCGGTCGCATCGCTTGATGTACGGGTGACTTTGCGGGTTGGCCCACAGGCCGTAAGCAACAACGCAAGTCCCATGGCTGGGACCAAAGACAGAGAAAACAGTTTCAACATGGTCACTCGACTCCTTTAGTTGAGCACGCGCTCAATTCGACACCGGAAATAACACGTTCCCTGGCTCGGGCACAAGCTTACCCGAGCACCACCCACGCCGTAAGCACCCAGACTCACAGAAGAATCGACCGCCATGGGGACCATACCTGAGCCGGCCCTCCCATCTTTGTCGACACGGCCCGAGATCCACCCCTCGGCAACCGACGCAGACTTCACAAGTCCGGATCCAGGCTCTATTCGGCATTGAACCCTGTGGTGCCGGCTCACGTACCTCCGTGTTCGCTCCGCGGGCCCGGCTTTGCCTAGTCGCGCACCCGGCTTCGAACTTGTGCGTTCCTGTTTAGATCCGGGTCTCAAATTTCAAGCGGCCAAAAAGTGTGCCGCTCATGCTGCTGGTCACCTTAAAGTCGGCCCGCCTCCGGCCGGGGTCCCCGATGAACTTCCCCTCGAGAATGAAATCTACGCCCAGTTTGTGCAGTTTCCGAAGTCGCTTTTTCCGCGACCGCCCCCGACCCAGGTCCTTTGCCAGCGCCTCCACGCGGCTGCCGGTCTTGGCGATAAACCTCTCCGACTCTTCCATCTTTTCCACGAGTTTGTCGCCAAACATCTCGATGAGTTGGGCATTGTCCTCGGCCTCATCGACCAACGGACCAAGAGCAATTCGATAACGGTACCGGGCGTTGGAAACCCGGGCGCCTAACCCAAAATCGCCGCGCTTCCGCTTCTTCTTATCCTTTTCCTTGATCCACTTGGCCTTGAAGCCTCCCCCCGACTCGTCGGGCTCCACGACGTAGACCACCCCGATGGGGCGGTCATTTTCTCCGAGACCTTCTTCGAACACTTGAAGCGGTGTTCCAGGCTTGGGACGGCCATGGCGCAAACGCACATGGACCATTCGCTTGTCGAGCTCCTCGTCGATAGAGCCCTCGTAGCGCCAGCGCCCCAGGCCGTTGAGCGCCTGAATACACGCTTCCGCAGTGTCATAAAAATGCCGGGCGTTGATATTCAAAAAAGCCTCGTGGCGCCCCTTCTTTCTGGTCGTACCGCTGATGAGTGCGGCGATCTCTTTGGCCGACTGACGAATCGCCAGGCGCATCTTGCCCGCTCGCCGAAAATCTACGTCTTCGGCCATTTCGAGCTCCAGGGTCTCGATATTGGTGACGTGCACCGTCATCGTGAACGCATCGCCGGTGTACGAGATTTGCCCCGAAACAATGTAGTCCGCTTTCAGAAAACGGCCAATCTTGCGAATTTTCTTGGGATTGAAAAGCCCCGTCTCTTCGGCGGCAAAGCGATGGACCACCGAGAGCGCTCGTTTTTCGTCGACCACCCGTACCTTCTTGGATTTGACCAGCTCGGTAATGAACGTCGGCTGGGCGTTTCGGCCCATCGCGTTGTAGGCGGAGTGACGGGTGGGCGATTTAAACGGCAGAACAGCGACAACCTTCTTCTTGCTTTGGGCCTCGGCATGAGCTTGGGCAAAAAGACCAACGAACAACACCCCCACGAACACCAACGCGGGACAACGTCGCGACCAAACTACCAAAGGCCCATTCCATTCCCACGGGTCGTTTTTCGCCCGGTGCGTCCCCGACGACGATCGATTTTGCGTGACATGTCGTCCATCATGTCTTCCAGAGCGCGGATCTCCCGAATTCGAGCGCTCACGAAGGGATCCAGTTTGTACGGTCTGACCTTGGTCAAATGCTTAGGCTTGACCCGTTTCGGGCGCTTCGCTCGGTTCTTTCGAGTCTTGAACCCGCGCGAAACCATATCGGTGTCTCCAGCCGCCGCCTGAAACTCGGGGTCATCTGCCACTTCTTCCCCCGCTTCGGGTTCAACAACCGCCACCAAAGTCTTGCCGTCGCCTCCGTCCACCTTGATCGTCTCCTTCCCGGAGCCGTCGGTCTCTCGGGTCGTTTTGGCCCGCTTGGAAGGCGCTTTGGGGGGCACCCGTTCTTCGGCCCGATCCCTTTTTTGCCCCGCCGAAGCAAGAGCCGTGCCGGGAACATTGCTTGCGCCGGGCTTAGCATAAGCCAGGCTCATCAGTCTTCGCCGCTTGAGCCAGTCGACCGCCACCGAGCTCTTCAGACTAAAATTGATGTCGGTGATCGCCAGACCATCCGCAGCGCGCCGGCTGATACAGGTATTGATGCCCACCATCTGCCCAAAAGCGTTCAGCAAGGGACCACCAGAATTGCCCCGATTCACGGAAGCCTCGGTTTGGAACACGTCCTTACCCTGAATGCCCTGAAAATCGGCCACCACCGAAGATACAGACCCGGTGGTGAGCGTCCATAGGCCGCCCGTTTCTGGGTGGCCTATGGCCACCACCGGCTCGCCGATCTCCACATCGTCAGGATTGACAAAATCGATGGTCCGTAGGGTTGCGGGGGCATCCACCATTCTGAGAAGCGCCAGATCCAGTTTCTCGTCCATGTCGACCACCGTCGCTTTGAAACGGTGCTTGAGATCGTATTTCATCGAGCCCCGCAGCTTGTCGGGTTTGAGGTATACGTACACCTTCTTGAACGGCCGACCCTTCTTCGCCACGACGTGGGCATTGGTGATGATCTGGCCGTCTTTGCTGATGATCGAGCCCGTACCGGCACTGCCTTGCGCGGAGCCATCGGTCCCGAAGACGAGCACCACCGCCTTACCGTAGTGGCGGTAAATCTCACGCGGCGTCAGCTCCTTGGCTTCCGATAAGCCACTCCACCCGAGCGCCATAAGCACCGAAACGAAAAGCGCTCTTTTTATTGTTGTCGACATCACCAAACCTCCAAAGATTCCGAACTGAGGACACACGGGCCGCCCCAAGTTCAGAGGTGCCCAATGCCCACACGGTCATCGAGCAAATCGCTACGTTTCCCCACCGCGCGGCCCCAACGAAGGACGACCTCGGCCAAGAGGCTATCCACCAAAAGGGGCTGAGAAAAACGGTCCTACTGCCCCGGTCCCGGCACCGCCGCTTGGCCTCCCCGGGCCTCCATAGCTTCCAGCTCGTCAAAGGCTGCCTGGGCCCGATCGCGAACCCGAGCAACCTGCGCTTCACGGTCCTCTCCCTGGTACGCCTCCTTCAGCTTGTCGGCCAGCTGTGCGACGGATTGACTCGTCGACATGCAGGCCAACGCGTAAGTCATGCCCACCCGAGACACCGTCCCCACGTCGTCAAACCAGTAGGCCAACACTTCGGAGCCGGACAAGACGCCTTCCGTGATCGACCCCACGACTTGGGTCACCACCGCTTGATCGATGTCTCGGCCGTGCGCACTAGACTGCTCATCGTACATCACGCTGGTGACCTGGACCTCAATGCTCTTGGCCAACTCGCCCCGGGCGGCCTCAGCCGCGTGCACCCGGCCGTCTTGTCGGTAGAAGGTCGGATCAACCGCACCGGTGGCGCAAATGTACCCGTTTTTCCGAGGCATCTTGACCACCCATTCGGGGACCTCCGCCGCGGCTTTCTTGGGCGGAGCCGCGGGCACCTCGACCACCGGTTGAGGACGTTGCGCAGAACCGCATCCCCAGAAAGCCAGGAGCACCAAGCCCCCGCCGAAACTGCGCGCGATTCGGCCGAAAGGCGGCACCCCCATTGCGCGAAGTGCCTTTGCTGCTGACACGCGTTGCCCCCTTGCCTGCGAGCAGCTACTCGCGATTCTGGGCCTTCTCTTCTTCAGCTTCGAGGTTCGCAAAGCTCCTCTCGGCCGATCGTTTCACCGCCTCTTTAACCCGTTTCGAAAGCTCCTTCGCCTTCGAAATTTGGTCCATGAAGCCCGCGAGATCACAGCGCGCGAGCGCGTAGATGGTGCCGTCGGTCGGATGAATCCAGTGATCGACGATCTCAACCCCGTTCAGAGTGTTGGCAGAAAACGTCTTGATCGCTTGCTCAACATGCTGCTCTTCGGAAGACTGACTGAAGTCTCCAGCGGTCGTCGACGCGCTGTAGTCTTTCATGAGCGATGCAGAGTAAGTCTGGAGGATCTTAGACACTTCCGCTCTTGCTCGGTTGTCGGATGTGGTTCTTGCAAGGGCATGGTTTCGAATGCCTGAAGCCGCACCGACCCCGTACAGCACCTGCTTTTCGCCGCCGAAAGCGCCTGAGCCTTTATTCACCCATTCGGGGTATTGCACCACGGGGCCATGGGCCGTGAGCTGCCCCTCGTTTGTTTTTTGCCCCCCACCGCAGGCCAGGGCTGGTACCGCCAACGTCATCGTAAGTATGAACCGCTTCATATCTTGTCTCCTCTTCACCCGTTCAAGGACTCAAGTCACTTTTGAGAGCCCTGGCTTTAGGCGGCCACCGTCTCAGTGTCAACCGTTGGGGTCACACGACAAGGAGACGAATCACCGCTGAAAAATGCCCGCTTGCTCAATCGGTCACCCCGATTCACCCCGTCGACGGGCGCGCTTTCTTCATATTGCACAGTCAGCCCCAAAAGGTGACCCCTCGATCCGCGCTGTGGTGGCAGTCACAACGGACAACCACTCGGAATAATGATGTAATCACCACCACTTACAAAAAAAACTGAATCTAAAGCTTCAAGAAACCCTAATTTTCCGAATCATTTTCGCGGCCGTCGGGGGTATGGCAATAAGCCATTTTCAAGGCGCCAGGTGTACGGGAACACGCGAGCCGTCGGCGTTCTCTCTGGTTGGCTTTTCTTTGGGGTCGGCAGCGGGCGGAACCAGGATGAACAACGCCCAAGAGACGCCTTCCCCATTCTTCGCTTCGTCCTGACGGCGTTCGGGATCCAGGGGCAACACCGCGCCCCGGCCGGGAGCCCTTCGGCTATTCCTCGGCTTCGGTCTCGTCTCGACCGGGCTCGTAGTCCACGAACTCAATGATGGACATGGGTGCGTCATCGCCGGGGCGAGGACCAAGCTTCAGTACCCGGGTATATCCGCCCGGCCGATCCTTGAAACGCTCGGCCAGGTCCCCAAAGAGCTGGCCTACGGCCAGGTCGCTTCCAAGCGACGCGTACGCCTGTCGTCGAGCCCCCAGCGTACCCTTCTTGCCAAGCGTGACCAATTTCTCGGTCACCCGCCGAAGAGCCTTTGCCTTTGCGTCGGTGGTGCGGATTCGCCCATGTTCAATCAACGCGTTGGCCAGATTCGCGAACATGGCCTTCCGATGGGCCGGCGTCCTGCCAAATTTCCGAAATGCATGCCTGTGGCGCATCGAAGCACTCCCCTCTACTTGTTCAGTTCCTTCGGTGGCCAGCTGTCAAGCTTAAGCCCCAAAGAAAGGCCCATCTCCGAAAGAATTTCCTTGATTTCTTTCAAAGACTTGCGACCAAAATTTTTGGTTTTCAGCATCTCGCTCTCGGTTTTCTGAACCAAATCGCCGATGTATTTGATGTTGGCGTTCGCCAAACAATTGGCTGAACGCACCGAAAGTTCGAGCTCATCAACCGTACGCAGAAGGTTCTCGTTGAACTTCTCCTCGGGTTGTGCGTCGACGATAATCTCCGGCTCCGCGTCTTCTTCAAAGTTGATGAAGATCGAAAGCTGGTCCTTGATAATCTTCGCCGCGTACGCGACGGCGTCTTCTGGCGCGACCGAACCATCCGTCCATACCTCGAGGGTGAGCTTATCGTAGTCGGTCTGCTGTCCCACACGGGCATTGGTCACATGATAGTTGACCTTCTTCACGGGCGAAAAGATGGAGTCCACCGGGATCGCATCGATCGGCATGTTGGGGGTCTTATTCGCTTCCGCCTGAACATAACCTCGCCCCTTACGGCAGGTCATCTCCATGCTGAGATGTCCGTCCTCGCCAACGGTTGCCACCACCATGTCCTTGTTAAGAATGGAGACGCCATCCGGACACTGAATGTCCGAGGCCTTCACCGCGCAGGGCCCCTTCTTGTCGATACGAAGCGTTTTTTGGTCGTAGCTGGCCATTTTGATGAGGACATCTTTGACGTTCAAAATGACATCGGCCACATCTTCGGTGATCCCGGGCAACGAGGTGAACTCGTGCAAGGCACCATCGATGCGCACCGAGGTAACCGCCGCCCCTTGGAGCGACGAAAGCAGTACACGCCGGAGGGTGTTCCCGATGGTGATCCCAAAACCTCGCTCCAACGGCTCCGCGAAAAACCGCCCGTAGCGATTCGACAGGCTCTCCTTTTCTACAGAGAGCCGCTTGGGCTTAATCAAATCTCGCCAGTTATGATGAATGTCCCTCATGGTTCCTCCTCATGCCACCACGCACCCGTCGGCTCGAGCGCTCCACTGCATGACGTGAAATAAAAAGAGGCCGAACACGCGCTCGTTAGACGCGCCGTCGCTTCGGAGGCCGGCAGCCGTTGTGAGGCAGGGGCGTCACATCCTTGACCAAGGTAATCTTGAGTCCCGATGCAGCGACCGCCCGAAGCGCAGCCTCACGCCCCGAACCCGGACCTTTGACAAGCACGATGGCGGATTTCATACCGTGTTCCATCGCGCGTCGTGCAGCCTCGTCCGCAGCCACCTGGGCTGCAAACGGCGTTGACTTTCTCGAGCCTTTGAAACCCTTCGACCCCGCGGAGCTCCAACAAACCGCGTTTCCGGCCATATCCGTAAAGGTGATGAGCGTATTGTTGAATGTGCCCTGAATATGCGCAACGCCGTGCGGAATGTTCTTCTTGGCCTTTTTCTTCTGGCCAGATTTTGGGTTTGCCATAGCTTACAAATTCCTAACCTGTTCGGCTCTCAACAGAAACGTCTGAGTCCGAAGCCACGAACCTATTTCTTTTTGATACTTCCACGCCGGGGGCCCTTCCGCGTGCGTGCGTTGGTATGGGTACGCTGCCCCCGAACGGGCAGGCCCCGACGATGCCGAAGTCCCCGGTAGCAACCAAGATCCATGAGGCGCTTGATGTTCATCGAGACTTCACGCCGAAGATCACCCTCCACCTTGTATTCTCGGTCGATGATCTCACGAATCTTGGCGACTTGATCCTCGGAAGCATCGTCCGAGCTCAAATCCGGCGCGAGCTGGGCCTTGCCCAAAATCTCGTCCGCAATCTTGGGACCAATGCCATAGATCGCCCGAAGGGCGATCCTCATTTGTTTGTTTCGTGGAAGGTCCACGCCTGCAATGCGCGCCAATTTGATCTACCTACCTTCTTATCGTGCAACCTTGGCCGGCGTTAGCCCTGCCGCTGCTTGTGGCTGGGGTTCTCAGGACAGATCACCCGGACCACCCCGCGTCTTCGAATCACCTTGCACTTCGAACACATCTTCTTCACTGAAGCTCGAACCTTCATGCCAACCTCTCGTCTTCTCTCTGTTCCCGGGGGACAGCCCAGCGGGCGTCCAACCTTCTCAAAACCCGGACAAAGCTACTCCCTGGCGGGGATGCGCTAGCACAGTGGCACCGCCCCCCCCAACAAAAAACGTTGCCCTCATCGATCGCTGGAAAACCCGCATACAGCCTCCCGGATGGCGTTCCCACGAATAGGTCAAGGCGAATCGCATCCGAACAAACCATTCAGCGACCCACTGCGAACCTCTCTCCCAGGCAACAGCCCTTTTCCACCCAAAAAGTGGTGGGTGTTCGGCAAAGGCACCGCCGGCTACCCGAGGTCGCGTACGGTCGTGCATGAGACGCCCCCGCCCCCCGCGAACGATCTCCGTCCGAGGCACCCCAAACAAATCACGCACCTCAGCTGAGCCCTTCCAACGTGCGGCGAATATCGGCAAACACATCCGTTGGCTTCCGCTCACCATCGATCGTCGCCACCAGGCCCTGTTTCGAGTAATAGGGTATAACCTCTTTAGTCTGCGCCTGGTAGGCCTCGAGCCGCACCCGAACCTTATCCTCGGTATCGTCCTCTCGTTGATAGAGCACCGAGCCCTCCCGGTCACACCGCCCATCAACTTTAGGCGGCGAGAACACCACATGGTAGACGCTTCCGCACTCGCGGCATGAACGGCGTCCCGTGATGCGACTCAGCAGCGCCTGCTCCGGCACATCGATAAAGAGGACCTTGGAAATCTTTCGATGGGTCTCGACCAACATGGCATCCAGGGCTTGAGCCTGCGGCATCGTGCGGGGGAAACCATCTAGCACCCAGCCGCGGCCACCGTCCTCTTGCCCCAGAACACTGCGAATCAGATCGACGATCAGATCATCGGGAACCAACTGGCCCGCGTCCATATACTGCTTGGCCCTCTGGCCCAGCTCTTCGCCCTTGCGCTTTGCATCACGGAGAATGTCTCCCGTCGAAATCTGGTGTAATCCCATCTCGCGATCGAGCAACTTCGCCTGCGTGCCCTTTCCAGAGCCCGGTGCACCCATCAGCAGGAGATTCATACGCTTCTCCACCTCACGCGGTACGACGCCCACGTATCCGAGCCCCGCCCCCGGCCAAGCCTTCGTAACTCCGGGTAATGAGATGAGACTCAATTTGGTTGACCGTATCCAGAGCAACCCCAACCACAATCAGCACACCGGTCCCCCCAAAATAGAAGGGCAAATTGCTCTGATAAACCAAAAGCAGATTGGGCAGCACACACACGGCCGCAAGATAGAGCGCACCCACCACCGTAATGCGAGTCAGAACCCGCTCAATATACTCAGCAGTCTGCTTGCCCGGGCGAATGCCAGGGATGTACCCGCCGAACTTCTTCATGTTGTCCGCGACATCGACCGGGTTGAAAATGATCGCGGTGTAAAAAAACGTGAAGAAAATAATAAGAAGGCCATAAACCACGTTATACGACCACTCGGTAGGTGCCATCTGGCCCTGCAGCCACTGCATCACTGTAGAGTCAGGAAAAAGCTGCGACAGGGTGGCCGGCCCCAGCAACAAGGAAGAAGCAAAAATCGGCGGAATCACGTTGGCGGTGTTGACCTTCAGCGGCAAGTGCGTGGATTGCCCGCCGTACTGTTTCCGCCCGACCACGCGCTTCGAATATTGTACCGGAATACGGCGCTGTCCCCGCTCGAAAAAGCATACAATCGCGACCGTTCCTACGATCACGACCAGCAAGAAAAGCAGGTTCAGCGGCTGAATAATTTCTTGGCTGGCCAGCTGCAGCGTCCGATAAACCCCTGCAGGCAGGCCCGCAACAATCCCCGCCATGATGATGAGAGACATGCCATTGCCAATACCGCGTTCCGTGATCTGCTCGCCGAGCCACATGATGAACGCGGTACCGGCTGTCAAAGAGAGGACCGTCAGAACCTGAAACCCAAAGCCGGGGTCAATCACCACACTCTGACCGTTATAGTTTGCACTCTCGAGATTGCCTGCGATGACAACCCCCTGGATCACCGAAAGGAGAATGGTTCCGTACCGTGTGTACTGGGTAATCTTCTTGCGGCCCTGCTCTCCCTCTTTGCTCAGCCGCTCCAGCGTAGGCACCGCCACCGTGAGAAGCTGAAGAATAATGCTCGAGGAAATGTACGGCATGATGCCCAAAGAGAACACGGAGGCTTGCTCTAGAGCCCCCCCAACAAACATGTTGAACATGCCGAACAGCGTGCCTGACTGCTGCTCGATGAATTGCTGCATCAAGCCACGATTCACGCCCGGAACAGTAATGAAGATTCCGAGCCGGTAGATCGCCAGCATGAACAACGTAAACAGGATCCGCTGCCGAAGCTCTGGGACCTTTCCAATGTTTGCGAACGAAGAGGTCATGGGCTCCCTTTCCTACATTGCCCCGAGCCAGAATCGTCTCGAAGACGACGTCTCAGGATTGTGGCGCACCGGCGCTCTTCTGTGCTTGACGTCGAGCCAAGCGACTGTTCTGACGAACCCATTTCGGCTTGTCGGGAATCAGTTCGACGGCGCCCCCCAAACCTTCAATCGTCTCGCGCGCGCCCTTGCTGATCCGATGCACCTTCACGCTCACCTTGGTGGACAAACCACCCTTGCCGATGATTTTCACGCCATCGACCCGCCCCTTGGCCAGACCGTGACGTTTGAGTTCGGCATGATCGACCGTCGAATCTGCCTCGAATTGATTCAGCTGATCTACTCGAACTTCGGCAAAAACCTTGGCAAAAATGTTTCTGAAACCACGTTTAGGCAAGCGGCGCTGAATCGGCATTTGGCCGCCTTCAAAGCCCGGCCGAACGTGGCCAGACTTTCGAGCCTTCTGCCCTTTCATGCCGCGGCCTGCTGTTTTGCCGTTGCCCGATCCCATGCCGCGACCTTTGTGCTTGCCGCGTCGGTTGGCCCCCTTGGGCGCTTGGAGTCTACTCAGCTCTCCGCTCATGGTCCTTCTCCCTTAGGTCCTAGCCGTCTTGCTGGCCAGATCTCTGCTTGTTCAGCCGGGCACTTTCCCGAAGGCTGTCTTCGCCGTCAAAGCGCTCAACCTCAAGCATATGCTGTACTTTCAGCACCATGCCGCGAATCGGTGCGGTATCTTTGAGAACCTTCGACTGCTGTCGCTTCCTTAAACCAAGGCCCTGCAAGGTCCCGAGCTGGCGGTCGGTACACTTGCTCAACCCTCGCTTTAACGTCACTTTGATCAAACTTGGCACCTGACAAACCCTCCCCAAATGCTACTGGCTGAGACCCGTCGGCACCTGAATCTTCAGGGGAACCGGTTTCAACTCATCGGCCGAAACCCCGCGGCGGCCGGATTGCTCTTTGACCGTAGTCAGACTTTTAAGTCCCTGAACCGCGGCATTGACCACGTTGTGTTTGTTCGGGGTCCCGAATGACTTGGTGAGGACATCACGGATGCCCGCCGACTCCAAAACCGCGCGAACCGGACCACCCGCGATCACACCGGTCCCCGGCGCTGCCGGCCTCATCACCACTTTCCCTGCGCCAAAACGCCCCACGATCTCATGAGGAATCGTTCGCCCCATCAGCGGCACTTGAAACAAATTCTTTTCGGCCTGATCTCGCCCTTTTCGAATCGCTTCCGGAACTTCATTGGCTTTGCCGAGTCCCACCCCTACGTGGCCCTCGCCGTCACCAACCACCACCAGCGCAGAGAAGGAGAATCGGCGGCCACCCTTCACCACTTTTGCGACCCGGTTGATATGGATTACCCTATCGACGAGCTCAAGCTCCTTCGGGTTGATGATTTCGTGTCGTGGCATCTTGCTTTCCTTCGCCCAAGGTCGGACGCCGCTTACGCGGGCCTAAAACTTGAGTCCTCCCTCACGGGCACCCTTGGCAAGGGCGGCGATCCGCCCATGATATGCAAACCCTTTGCGGTCAAAAACAACCCGCTCGATTCCTTGGCTTTTTGCGGTTTCGGCCAGCCTCTGACCCACTTTTTCAGCCACTTCGGACTTCTTCAGGCCTTGAAGCTCCGTTTTAAGCGCCGAAGAACGCGAAGAAGCGGCCGCCAATGTTCGTCCTGCGAGATCGTCCACAAGCTGTGCGTAAATATGTTTCGCACTTCTGAAAACCGTAAGTCGCGGACGCGAAGCAGCCCCTTCAACTTTTTTTCGAATGGCCAGCGCCCGTCGCAGGCGCCGCCGCTTGTTGTCGTCCCCAATTCTACGTTTCATGACCAACCGTCCTTGGGAGACCGCCAGAGACTGGCAACGCCGACCTCCCCATCGTCCGTGCGTGGACCGACTTGCCCTTCCATTAACACCATGGCTTTTCAGACATCTCTACCCGCGGACCCGAGGCCCGCTAGGCGGTCTTTTTGCCTTCCTTGCGCTGGATGCGTTCGCCCACGTATTTCATGCCTTTACCTTTGTACGGTTCACAAGGCCGATAGGCCCGGATCTCCGCCGCAGTCCGGCCCACAAGCTCCTTGTTGGCCGAGGACAAATGCACCAGCGTCTGTTTCTCGACCTTGCACGTCACCTCAGGCGGAATCGGGTGATTCACTTCATGAGAAAAACCCACCTGAATGTTGAGCAAGCTGCCCTTGAGCTCCGCACGATAACCAACACCGGAGATCTCAACGGCCCGCTCAAAGGGTTTCACGACCCCGTCAATCATATTGGCGATCAGGGTCCGACTCAAGCCGTGCATTCCGCGCGCTCGACGATCATTGCCCTTGCGGGCGACTCGAACCTCGTTGCCTGCCAACGAGACCGAAACCAAAGGATGAATCACACGCTCCAACTTGCCCTTGGGCCCCTGGACCACGACCTTGGCGCCGTTCACCTGAACCGTCACTCCCGAAGGGAGGGCAATAGGTTTGTTTCCAATCCGCGACATCGTCCCGCTCCTTACCAGACCGTGCACATCAGCTCGCCGCCGACGCCCTGACGACGTGCTTCCCGATCGGTCATCACCCCACGGGAAGTCGACAAGATCGCCACGCCGAGCCCATTCCGAATCGTAGGGATCTCATCGGTGGGCACGTACCGACGAAGCCCAGGACGACTCACGCGCTTCAGGCCACTGATCACCGGATCTCGGTTGTGATCGTACTTCAACTGAATGGTGATCGTGGGCTTGGCCTGACGCTGCACCTCAAAGCCATCGATAAAACCCTCCGATTTCAGAACCTCCGCGATTCGCTCGCGAAGCCTCGACAACGGCATCGGCACTTTCATGTGCCGCGCGTTGATGCTGTTTCGGATACGCGTCAGCATATCAGCCACTGGATCATTCACTACACCAGACATACAAACCTCAATGAGACCAAACCTATCCTACCAACTCGACTTCACGACCCCAGAAATCTGGCCAGACAGAGCCAAATTTCGGAAGCAAATGCGACACATCTGGAACTTTCGCAGATATCCCCGCGGCCGCCCGCAAACTCGGCAGCGATTCTTCTGCCGCACTTTGAATTTCGGTGTACGGCGCGCCGCAACAATCTTGGATGTCTTAGCCATCTGCTTGTCCTCGTCGACGGAATGGCATCCCTAGGGCAGCCAAAAGCGCCTTTCCGTGCTCATCGTTCTTGGCGGAGGTGACGAAGCTGATATTCATCCCCCGGACCTTGTCTACCCGATCGTAGTCAATTTCAGGAAAGATAATTTGCTCTTTCACACCGAGCGTATAGTTGCCACGTCCGTCAAAAGCCTTGTCGGGAACACCTTTGAAGTCTCTGACCCGCGGTAGAGCGACCGAGACCAAACGATCAAAAAATTCCCACATCCGGGCGCGCCGCAACGTGACCATCGCCCCAATCGGCATGCCTTCACGAAGCTTGAAGTTCGAAATAGACTTTCGCGCCTTGGTGACAACCGGCTTTTGGCCAGTGATGGCCTCAATCTCCTCCCGCGCCGAATCCAAGATCTTGTTGTTGGAAATCGCCTCTCCGAGCCCCATGTTGACGATGATTTTCTCCAGTTTAGGCACCTGGCTCACCGACTTAAGACTCAAATCCTTTTTGAGCTTCGGAGCCACTTCGCCTTTGTATTTTTCAACAAGACGAGGCGGCGGCCGCGGCTTATCCGGCACTTCAGGCTTGTCTTTGGCCCTGGCGCGCGACTCCTTGCCTCGACCTTTGCCCGCTGCTTTCTTCTTCTTTTTGTCCTCTGCCATGGTCCGTTCCGCCTTCAGTCAATCTGAGTTTCGGCACCGGTGCGCCCGCGCGCCACCCGGACCTTCCGCCCATCCTCTAAGATCTTCGTGCCTACACGAACGGCCCGATCGAGCTTGTCAGAATAGAGCTGAACATTCGAAATATGAATTTTTCCGGGCTTATCGAGGATGCCGCCTTCCGGCATGCTTTGCCGGGCACCGGCTTTGATGTGCCTCTTGAGGACGTTCACCCCCTCGACGATGACCTTGCTCTCGCCTTGAAACACATGCAGCACGCGACCACGCTCTCCCCGGTCACGCCCTGCAATCACCTCAACCATATCGCCCTTTTTTATCTTCGCCATCAGAGAACCTCCGGTGCCAAAGACACGATCTTCATAAAGTTCTTGCCCCGAAGCTCTCGGGCTACCGGTCCAAAAATGCGTGTGCCCACCGGGTCACCTTCCTTGCTCACCAACACCGCGGCGTTTTGATCAAAGGTAATGTAGCTGCCGTCGTTGCGGCCGGTCTGCGCCTTGCTGCGCACCAGGACCGCCTTCACCACATCGCCCTTTTTGACCTTGCCGTTCGGCAGGGCCTCACGAACCGAACACACGACGACATCGCCAATGCGGGCGTACCTGCGCCTCGATCCACCAAGAACCTTGATGCAAAAAAGCTTTCGGGCCCCACTGTTATCGGCCACATCCAAGATTGAGGTCATCTGAATCATGGGTCTGTCTCCTTATGCCTCCGGCCCTCTAGGAGCCTTTGGACAACTTCTCCATGACGCGCCAGCGCTTGGTTTTCGAGATCGGCCGACTCTCGCGTATGCGCACCCGCTCTCCTACGACGCAGTCCAAGGTATCGTGGGCGGCATAGCGTTTTCGAACCGCCACATATTTGTGGTATCTCGGATGTTTCACCCTTCGCTCCACTTCGACGATCACCGTCTTTTGAGCTTTTGCTGAAACCACCCGACCTTGGCGTTCTTTGATGTTTCGGCGAGCCGTCACCGCTTTTTCACTGGTGACCTGGTCCGTTGTTACTTCAGCCGCTTCGGTCATGGCTCCGCACTCCTTCGTTTCTCGGCAACCACCGTTTTTGCCCGCGCAATCTCTTTACGCACTTGCTTCAGTCGAGCGACGTTTTCGAGCTGTCCGGTCGAAAACTGAAAACGCAGCTTGAAAAGCTCTTCTTTTTTTTGCCGAAGGAAATGCGCCAGGTCTTCGTCAGTTTGACTACGCAAGTCCTTTGCCGTGCTCACTTCACTCGCCATCTAAATCTGCCCCTCTCGGGTAATCACCCTCGTCTTGAGCGGAAGCTTGTGGGCAGCCAAACGACAGGCCTCTTTGGCAATCTTCTCTTCCACGCCATCGATCTCATACAGCACACGTCCAGGCTTGATGACCGCGACGTAGTGATCAGGCGCTCCCTTGCCTTTGCCCATACGTGTTTCAAGCGGCTTCTTGCAAACCGGCTTGTCGGGGAAGAAACGAATCCAGACCCGCCCACCGCGTTTGATATACCGCGTCATGGCAATACGTGCGGCCTCGATCTGCCGCGACGTAATCCACCCGCATTCGGTCGCTTGAAGCGCAATGGTCCCAAAAGCGACGCTGCTTCCGCGGTGCGCCTGGCCTCGATTCTTGCCCTTCTGCTGCTTGCGGTATTTTTGTCTCGCTGGTTGAAGCATCGTTCACCTCCTGCCCTAAGCGGCAGCCTCCCCACCACGTGGCCTCGGAACTCGCCGAGGCTCCATCTCCGGACCACTCGACAAAACCTCACCCTTGAAGATCCAGCACTTCACCCCAATGGTGCCCTGTTTCGTTTTGGCAGTCGCAAAGCCGTACTCCACATCGGCGCGAAGCGTATGGAGAGGAACCCGGCCCTCGCGGTACCACTCGTAGCGAGACATTTCTGCGCCGCCAAGCCGGCCAGAGCACGCGACCCGAATGCCCTTGGCCCCGAACTTCATCGAAATCGTCACCGCCTTTTTCATCGCGCGCCGGAATGCGATCCTCCGTTCGAGCTGCGTGGCGATGTTTTCGGCAACCAACTGCGCATCGATCTCGGCCTTTCGGATCTCTTGGATGTTGATAAAGACCTCGTTTTCGGTCCGGCGCTGCAGTTCCTTTTTGAGGAGCTCGATGCCCGCGCCTTTTTTCCCGATCACGATGCCCGGCCGAGCCGTGTAGATGTTGACCTTGACCTTGTTTGCGGCGCGCTCGATCTCCACCCGTGAGATGCCCGCGCTGTAGTGTTTCTGTTTCACCACTTCACGAAGCTTGATGTCCTCGTGGAGCCAATCCGCGTAGTGTTTTTCTTCAAACCACTTGGAGTCCCACGTCCGTGTGATTCCGAGGCGAAAACCGATTGGATTTGTCTTCTGACCCATTGTTGTTCCTTCGCTTTCGCTAACTCGCCTGCTCGAGTGAAATGCTTACATGGGAGCTTCGCTTCAAAATCGCGGAAGCCCGCCCCATGGCTCGCGGCCGGTGACGCTTCATCGTTGGCCCGCTGTCGACCATCAGCGTCGACACAAAGAGCTTGTCTACATTCACCCCCGGCTTTTGATCCGCGTTGGCGACCGCCGAACGCAAAAGCTTCTCGAGCGAACGCGCACTCTTCTTGTTGCTAAACAGAAGGATGCTAAGCGCCTCCTCCACCGGTTTCCCTCGAATCAGATCGGCAACCAGCCTCACCTTCCGGGGCGCTATCCTAAGATTTCTGAGTACCGCTTTGGCTACCATGCATAGCTCCCCAACTACCTCTTACCGGCCTTCTTGCCCTTCCGGTCGGCGGCATGCCCGTGGAAGGTTCGCGTAGGTGAAAACTCGCCGAGTTTGTGCCCCACCATCTGCTCGGTCACAAACACGGGGATAAACTTTCTCCCGTTGTGGACTGCAAAGGTGTGGCCAATGAAGTCCGGGGTGATCATGGATCGACGTGACCAAGTCTTGATCACCGCCTTCTTTTTTCCCTGATTCATACCATCCACCTTTTTAAGAAGGTGGGTGTCCACAAAAGGACCTTTCTTCAATGAACGAGCCATAACTTAAGATTTCCCGGACTGTTTACCGCGTTTGCGCGGTGTGACAATGAACTTGTCGGTTCGCTTGTTGTTTCGGGTTCGAAGGCCCCGAGCCATCTTACCCCAGGGCGTCCTGGGCGGCTTACCACCCTTGGCCCGACCCTCACCACCGCCGTTGTTGTGATCGACCGGATTCATGCAGGCCCCTCGAACGGTGGGCCGAATCCCCAACCAGCGTGAACGGCCCGCCTTGCCGTACACGAGATTTTCTTGTTGCTCATTCCCGAGCTGGCCGACAGTCGCAAAACACGTTGCCAAAATTCTCCGCATCTCTGCCGAAGGCAATCGGACGGTCACGTATCGCCCCTCCTTCGCCATGAGTTGGGCACCACCGCCCGCGGAACGGACCATCTGCCCGCCCTTACCCGGCCGAAGCTCAATGTTGTGGATCTGCGTCCCGAGCGGAATCTCTCGAAGCGGCATGGCGTTTCCAGGAAGGGGATCTAAGGCTTTTTCAGACGACATGACGGTCGCCCCAACCTGCAGAGCCCCTGGCGCAAGGATGTAGGCCTTCTCGCCATCCGCATAAGCCACCAAGGCGATCCGAGCCGATCGATTCGGATCATACTCGATAGCCGCAACTCTTCCCGGCACATTGTATTTACGCCGCTTGAAGTCGATCAGCCGATATCGCCGCCGATGGCCCCCGCCTTTATGCCGACAAGTAATCTTGCCTCGGAAGTTCCGGCCCCCGGTTCGCTTCTTGGTATCGAGAAGCTTCTTTTCAGGTTTTGACTTGGTAATCTCCGAAAAATCGGAGCCCGTCATGGTACGCCTCGACGGAGTCGTAGGCTTGAATGTACGTACGCCCATTAGACCGCCTCCCTTGCTCTAGGTCGAGACGCCACCAAAGAGGTCAATATCAAAACCCTCTTTGAGTGTGACGATCGCCTTCTTCCAGTTGGGTCGCTTCCCGATGTGTCGCCCGCGCCGTTTGACTTTGCCGCGAACGATCGACGTTCTGACGCTCTGGACCTCAACGTTGAATACCAGTTGCACGGCCTTTTTGACCTCCGTCTTGTTCACATCGACGGGGATCTCAAAAATCACGCTTGGCCGTGTCTCAGACGCCGCAGATCCTTTTTCCGTGATCCGAGGCCTCCGCAATATATCGTAAGCATCTCGCTTCATGGCTCCACCCCGCTACACCCCTTAGGAGGCGTCCGCTCCCCCGGCTCGCGCTTCTTGGAGCGCTTGCTCCCGGCGCGACGGCAGCGTCCGATACTTTTCATTGATTTCCGCAACCACCTCTGCGCTCAAAATCAAATTGTCGTACCGAAGAATGTCATAAACGTTGAGGCCCTCGAGCGGGAGAAACTTGACCCATGCCAGGTTTCTCAACGACCGCTGGAGCTCTACGTTCTCCTTGGACCCCACGACCAAGGCCCTCTCAACCGAAAAACCCTTCAAAACTTGAAGGGCCTCTTTGGTCTTGGGGGCTTTGGGGGCCCATCCCTTGATGATCGTCAGCTTTTCCTCAGCCAGCCTGAGTGAAAGCGCCGAGCGAAGCGCACACTTCACCATCTTCTTGGGAATCTTATAGCCATGATCGCGGGGCCTCGGGCCAAAAACGATGCCCCCCCCCCGCATATTCATCGCCCGCTTGCTTCCATGACGCGCACGCCCTGTTCCCTTTTGGCGATAGGGGCGCGCGCCCGAACCACGCACCTCAGAAACCGTCTTGGTGGAATGCGTTCCACGCCGACGGTTGGCTTGCTGCATCTTGACGACCTCCCAAAAAAGGTGAGGACGTACCTCGGCACCAAAAACCGAATCATCCAACTCAGTCACGGCCACCTTGCTCGTGTTTGTATCGAAGACGCTGACTTTCACGGTTCGCCTCCTGTCAAGACTTGATCTCGACGTCTACACCAGCAGAGAGGTCGAGTTTCATGAGCGCATCGAGCGTTTGGGGCGTTGGATCGAGGATGTCCACAACCCGTTTGTGGGTCCGGATCTCAAACTGCTCCCGGCTCTTCTTGTCTACGTGCGGCCCCCGCAAAACGGTATACCGATTGATGCGCGTAGGGAGCGGAATGGGACCAGCGACGCTGGCGCCTGTTCGCCGAGCCGACTCTACAATTTCACCCACCGCTTGATCCAACAAGCGGTGGTCATATGCCTTGAGCCGTATCCGAATCTTCGTCGACTTGTTCGCCATTCCTCTGCTCCTTCGCGCGAAACCCCATGACCCGAAAGGCCACCGGACTCCCTTACTCGTTGATCTCCGTCACCACGCCCGCACCGACGGTGCGGCCACCTTCACGAATGGCAAAGTTCATGCCTTTGTCCATGGCAACCGGGGTGATGAGCTCCACGTCCATAGCCACATTGTCACCAGGCATCACCATTTCAGTCCCCTCGGGCAATGTGATGGATCCGGTGACATCCGTGGTTCGAAAATAGAACTGCGGACGATAACCTTTGAAGAAGGGTGTATGACGCCCGCCCTCTTCTTTTGCAAGGATATAGACCTCACACTTGAATTTTGTGTGTGGATTGATGGATCCGGGTTTGGCCAACACCTGACCCCGCTCCACGTCCTCTTTGTTTACACCACGAAGAAGGCAACCCACGTTGTCTCCGGCGATCCCCTTATCGAGCAGTTTTCGAAACATCTCGACGCCGGTGACGGTCGTATCCGAGGTTGGCTTGAAACCAACAATCTCGACCTTCTCACCCACGGTGACGATGCCTCGCTCGATGCGACCCGTCACCACCGTTCCTCGACCAGAGATGGAAAACACATCTTCGATCGGCATCAAAAATGGCTTGTCTTCGTCGCGAACTGGATCCGGAATGTTTTCGTCCAGCGCCTTAAGCAACTCTAAGATGGGCTCCGCACCCTCTTTTCCTTGGGAGTTGTAAGGCTTCAAGGCACTGCCTCGAATCACGGGTACGTCGTCGCCGGGGAACTTGTACTTGCTCAGAAGATCCCGAACTTCGATCTCGACCAAGTCAAGAAGCTCTTCATCGTCAACGAGGTCGACCTTGTTCAAGAACACCACAATGGACGGCACCCCAACTTGGCGGGCAAGGAGGATGTGCTCCTTGGTTTGCGGCATCGGACCGTCCACGGCTGACACCACCAAGATGGCGCCATCCATCTGCGCCGCGCCGGTGATCATGTTCTTGATGTAGTCCGCATGTCCGGGGCAGTCGACGTGCGCATAGTGTCGCCCCTCACTCTCGTACTCGACATGGGCGGTCGAAATCGTCAGGATCTTCGTTGGATCCCGGCGTCCCTGTGACGCAGACGCCTTCGCGATCTCGTCGTAGCTGAGCGGCTTAGCCCAGCCTTTTTCGCCACACACCATTGTGAGTGCCGCCGTCAATGTCGTCTTTCCGTGATCGACATGCCCGATGGTGCCCACGTTCACGTGAGGTTTGGTGCGCTCAAATTTCTCCTTGGCCATCTGTTTCCCACTCCATTCAAGTTCTTTGCCGCGACCTTGCGCGGTTGAACTCCAAGCTCAGCTTTCAGAGCCTCCCTTGGGCTTTCGCAAGTATTTCCTCCGCAACATGCGAAGGCACTGGGTTGTACAATCCAAATTTCATCGAGAAGGTTGCCCGTCCCTGGGTACGGGACCGCAGGTCCGTTGCGTAACCGAACATTTTCGCCAGGGGAACCTCCGCGCGAACGATTTGGACACCGCCTCGGGGGTCGAGCCCCAAGACTTTGCCCCGGCGAGCGTTGAGGTCCCCGATCACATCCCCACAGTATTCGTCTGGGGTTGTAATCTCCGTCAGCATAATCGGCTCCAACAGAAGGGGCCCCGCCGACTGCACCGCTTCCTTGAAAGCCATCGATCCCGCGATCTTAAAGGCCATCTCGGAAGAATCAACTTCGTGGTGACTGCCATCGATCAGGCGAACCACGACATCGACTACCGGGTATCCCACGAGAACACCAGACTCCGCCGCTTCCCGGACACCCCGTTCTACAGCCGGGATATACTCCTTGGGAACGGCTCCACCAACAACCTTGCTCTCGAATGCGATACCAGATCCCCGTTCGCCAGGCTCCATGACCATAACCACATGGGCATACTGGCCCCGACCGCCCGTCTGGCGTACAAATCGGGTGGTCTGCTTCGTTTCCTTGCTGACGGTTTCTCTGTAGGCAACCTGAGGCCGCCCAATGTTCGCATCGACCCGAAACTCTCTTCGCAGCCGGTCGACAATGATTTCCAGGTGCAGCTCGCCCATACCGGCAATAAGGGTTTGTCCGGTCTCTTCGTCGGTCTTCACGCTGAACGACGGGTCTTCCATCGCAAGCTTCGCCAGGGCGGCCCCCAACTTGTCCTGGTCGGCCTTGGTTTTGGGCTCAATGGCGATGGTGATCACCGGCTCTGGCACATCGATGGACTCGAGCAACACCGGTCGATCGGGCATGCATAGGGTGTCGCCGGTGGTCGTGTACTTGAGGCCCACCGCGGCCACGATGTTGCCCGCAGAACACACGCTGACGTCCTCGCGCTTGTTGGCATGCATCCGCAAGATCCGGCCGATGCGCTCCTTCTTCCCCTTGGTGGCGTTGTGGAGGGCCGAACCCGCCTCCAAGGTCCCGGAGTAGACCCTGAGATAGGTCAGATTCCCCACGTGGGGATCCGCCATCAGCTTGAAGGCCATCGCCACAAACGGCGCCTTCGGATCGGACTCCACCACCACCGCCCCGTCGCCCTGGACCCGTTGCGCTTCAGGCGGGACCACGTCCTTGGGGGAAGGGAGATAGTGCACGGTCGCGTCGAGCAGGGGCTGCACGCCGCGGTTCTTAAACGCCGAACCACACAGGACTGGAAACACCTTGAGCTCAACGCAGGCCTTGCGAACCGCCCGACGAAGTTCGGCCGCCGAGACATCTACGCCCTCCAGGTACTTTCGCTCAACCTCTTCGTCGCACTCCGCCACCGCGTCAAAGATGGCGTCGCGAGCCGCACTGACCTCTTCTTCTCGGTCGGCGGGAACGGGCTCAAAGTGGTACTTGGCCCCAAGGGTCTCTTGATCCCAAATCACCTGCCGGTTTTCGATCAGATCAATCACCCCTTCGAAGCGCTCTTCTTTGCCGACGGGGAGCTGGATGGGTATGGGGCGCGCCTGCAAACGCTCGCGAATCGAATCGACCGCCGCGTGAAAGTCTGCGCCGACGCGGTCCATCTTGTTGATGAAGCAGATTCTCGGCACCTGGTACTTGTCGGCCTGCCTCCACACCGTCTCCGACTGGGGCTCCACACCCGACACCGCGTCAAGCAAAGCCACCGCGCCGTCGAGCACGCGCAGTGAACGCTCAACCTCAATGGTGAAATCTACGTGGCCAGGCGTATCGATAATGTTGACCGCATGGTCGAGCCACGAGCAGGTGGTTGCTGCCGACGTAATGGTAATGCCACGCTCCTGCTCCTGGACCATCCAATCCATGGTGGCGGCACCATGGTGGACCTCACCCATGCGGTGCTCCACCCCGGTGTAAAAAAGGATGCGCTCCGTGGTCGTGGTCTTGCCGGCGTCGATATGCGCCATGATCCCGATGTTTCGGACCCGCTCAAGCGGAATATGTGCGCCAGCCGCCATCCAACCCTACCAACGAAAGTGTGCAAAGGCCTTGTTTGCATCGGCCATCTTGTGGGTGTCTTCGCGTTTCTTGACCGCGGAACCACGCCCTTGAGAAGCGTCCATGATCTCGCCCGCCAGTTTCTCTCGAAATGTCTTTTCACCCCGCTTTTCCGAGAAGAGAATCAACCACCGCATGCCCAGAGACGTTCGGCGCTCCGGCCGCACCTCGACGGGAACCTGAAAGGTCGCACCACCAACCCGGCGAGACTTCACCTCGATGCGCGGCTTCACGTTTTCGAGGGCCTTCTTGAAGACCGCCAGCGGCTCATCGCCACCAGCCCGCTCTGCAACCAGTGTGAAAGCCCCATAACAGATTCGCTCCGCTGTAGACTTTTTTCCTTGTCGCATCAAAGCGTTGATAAACTTTGTGACCAAACGATCCCCATATTTGGGATCCGGTAGGACTTTGCGCTTAGGCGACTCGTGACGACGTGGCATGTCCGTGATTCCTTTCTGGCTAGCGAGCCTTTTTCACACCGTATTTGGAGCGTCCTTTGTTGCGCTTCAACTTGTTGGTGTTCGATGGCCCCTCAGCGGCGGACGAATCCAGAGTGCCGCGAACGATGTGGTAGCGCACACCCGGCAGATCTTTGACACGACCCCCACGAACCAACACAACCGAGTGCTCCTGAAGGTTATGCCCTTCACCGCCGATGTATGCAGTGACCTCCGTTCCGTTCGTCAACCGAACCCTCGCCACTTTCCGTAGCGCGGAGTTCGGCTTTTTGGGTGTCGAAGTATAAACGCGCACACATACACCTCGGCGCTGCGGGCAGGACCGAAGTGCAGGAGACTTCGTCTTGGTAGGCGGTGCGTTCCGCGCCTTGCGGATCAGCTGATTGATGGTTGGCATCCTTCGGTGGCTCCGTCTGGTTGAGTCGCTCCAATTGCGAATCACAATCAAGCGGCACCCGTAGCCCAAAAGACGGGGTCACGAAAGAAACCCAGGCTTTGGAGCGTTGGTCGCGCCGCACTGATTTTGTAGTCTGTGTGGGTGTGGTGGCGTTGAGATCGGTAGGCCTGGTCGGGCGGTGAACCGCCGCGTCTTGCTCCGGAGTGGACCGGACAAACGAGCCAACTGGCCGATAGGCTCGAGTTTCTTCGCGTCCTTCAGGTATAACTGCGCGCACGCTTTGCACCTAGGAACGCTTGAAGATTTACCCTGCCGAGACTCGTGGCTCTCTGATCATTCCTGGGCTTTCGGGGTGCGAATCGAGAAGATCCACCCTTACCGCGATCCGCCCAAGGCGATATCATAGAAACCAGTCAGTCGAGCTGCTCGCGCCGCCTGCACCTCCTTCCCTCGGGTGACACTACACCCCCGAGGAGGAGGCGCATAAATCAGATGCCTAATCTTGGTGTCAACCTTGGAATGACGCTCGGGCGCCCCACACCCAACGAAATGCCTCACAGGAGGCCAAACCGAGGGTTATCCAGGATTAAGGTCCCCGTGAGGCCGGGCCTTGGGCCCACTCCCGCGGCGCGAACCCTCACGGGCTAACAGCGACCCGCCCGGACAAGCAGACCGCCCTCCTCGAGAACTTTGAGAAACGCCCGCACGTCTTCGAATGCCCGTACCCGGTCCACTTCGTAAGTCGCCAAGACCTCTTCCACCATCTCGTCGACCGACATCTCCTGATCCACCCACTCCAAGACACGCGCTCCGAGCGTGTTGAGCCCAAAGACCTCAGCGTCGTCGTTCTTGAGCAAAATACCTTCGTCTTCGACGACCCGAAACAGCACGTCTTTTTTCCTCCGGTACACGTCGTTGCCTGAATCGCTCATTCCGCTCCCCTGCATTGAACTGCCTCCGCGCCCCCAACACGATTGATGAGGTTTCGGGCAGCCCGGCGGAAACGTGGCGCGCGCCACGCTGTAGTCTGCTCCATGACAGGAGTCTTAACTGAGGACAAGAGACCGAATCGCGGCCTGACCGAGTTCAATCCAGCGACTGGGGAAAACGCCGAAATGCAAGACACCAAAGGCCGCCATAGAAACCCCGATAGCCAACTGCGTCGATCGGGTGGCCGTCGGCGTGGGCCCCGGCAAAGGAACGTCCCGCATGTAAAAGGCCACCACCACCCGAAGGTAGTAATACAGGCTGAGAAGCGAGCCTAAAACACCCACAAGGGCAAGCGGAAGGGCATCCGCCCGGATGGCCGCAGAAAACAGATAGAGCTTCCCGAAAAACCCTCCGGTCGGGGGGATCCCAGCCAGCGCCAACATGAACAACGACATTGCCAGTCCGAGACCGGGATGTTTGAACCCCATTCCTGCGAACGCGCCAAAGCGCTCCGCTTCAGTCCCGCCCTCTTTGCGTTCCAAAAAGGTCAAGACCCCAAAAGCGCCTAGGGTCATGAAGGTATAACTCGCGAGGTAGAACAACACTGCGCTCCCCGCACTCGGTTCACCCTTCGCGACCGCAACCAAGCCGATCAAAGCATAGCCAGCATGCGCTATGGACGAATAGGCAAGCATCCGTTTCACGTTGGTCTGCACCAGCGCCAAGACGTTGCCCCCGATGATGGTGAGGTAGGTCAGGGCCCCCAACAAAGAAATCCACAACGGCTCCAGCGTCCATCCGGTGGTCCCTAGACCCACGACCACGACCCGCAGGAGCCCCACAAACGCGGCGGCTTTGACGCCCACAGCCATAAAACCGGTCACCGGCGTCGGTGCGCCCTCGTACACGTCTGGCGCCCACATATGGAAGGGAACCGCAGCAATCTTAAAGGCAAATCCGATCAGCAGCAGAAGCAAGCCCAGGCTCAAAAACGAATGCAAGGCCGGTGGCGACGTACGAGACAAGGCCTCGCGAAGCGCATCAAGGTGAACCGACCCCACCGCTCCATACACCAGCGCGATGCCAAATAGAAGGAAGCCAGTGGCAAAAGCACCCATCAAAAAATACTTGAGAGCAGCCTCCGAAGAACGCGGGTCGTTAAAACGAATGCCGGTCAGCGCATAGACCGCAATGGACATGGTCTCCAGCCCCAAAAAAAGGGTGAATAGATCACTGGCCATCGCCATGACCATCATCCCGGCAACCGCAAAAACGATCAGGGCGTAGTACTCACCGTGCGCGCAACGCGCATTGGCCACATACGCGGGCGACAAAAGAGCCGCAATCATCGCGCCTACGATGAAGACGGACGAAGCCACCAAAGAAAAGGCATCCACAACAATCGCCGCGTTGCCGTCGGCCGAGGTAAAAAGGTGCACCGGAGGGCGCCCCACATGCGCCAGGCAAAGCGCAAGCGCCCCGCCGAGACCCAGCACAGCCACGTGCGCGGAGTACGTGCGGTCTGATTGATTGCCGAAAACCTCGTACAAGAGCAAAAGAACGCCCGTTCCGATGAGTATGCCCAAGGGCAAAAGGGCGTAGAGATTGCCGATATCACCGCTCACGGCAGACCTCCGGAAACAACCTTCTGTGAGCGCACATTCCCGATGGCATCGCTCTTTGGGGAACCCGCGTGCTCACCCAAGAGGGTGTCCGGTACCCGAGCGTAGTCCTCGTGGACCCGGCGGTCGACGGTGCTTATGAAACGCTCTACCGACGGCTCAATGCGCTCGAGGAGCACCGTAGGAAACAAACCCAGCCCCACGGCAAACACCGCGAGCGGAAGGACCGTCGCAACCTCTCGGGCAGTCATGTCCTGAAGCCCCTCGTTTGCCGGATTTTGGAGAGGCCCAAAGAGCACTTTTTGAACCATCCACAACAGATAGACCGCCGCCAAAATCACACCGGTGGCCCCGAGCACGGCAAGGATCCGGTGAGGGCCGCCGGCCGCAAAGGTCCCCACCAGAACCAAAAACTCGCCTGGAAACCCAGACAGCGCCGGAAGACCGGCACTGGCCATCACCATCGCCACCAGAAAAAAAGAAAAGATCGGAACCCGCCGAGCAAGACCGCCATACTCAGACAGCACCCGAGTATGGCGCCGCTCATAGAGCACCCCAACAAGCAAAAACAGGGCACCTGTCGAAACCCCGTGCGCGAGCATAATGAAGACCGAACCAGAGACGCCTTCAACCGTCATGGCACTGAGCCCCAGGGCACAAAAACCCAGGTGGCTGATCGAAGAATACGCAACCAGTTTTTTCATGTCAGGCTGCACCCAGGCAACCAACGCGCCATAAATAATACTGGCCACCCCCAAAAAACCGAGCAACGGGAGAGCCTCGCGCGCCGCATTGGGAAACAGTGGAAAGGCAAATCGAATGAAACCGTAGATCCCCAACTTCAACAGGACACCAGCCAAAATCACGGAGCCGGCTGTCGGCGCTTCCACATGCGCGTCCGGGAGCCAGGTATGCACCGGAATCAAGGGAACCTTGATCGCAAAAGCCAACGCAAACGCATAAAACAACAACCGTTCCTCGCCGGCATCAAACGATCGGGTAAGGGCGGTCTGGAGATCAAAGCTCCACGAGCCATCCGGTTGGCTGGCGACAAAAAGAATGCCCACCAACATGAGCAAAGAACCCGCCATCGTAAAAATGAAAAACTTGACCGCCGCGTAAACCCGCCGGGCCCCACCCCAGATGCCGATGAGAAACACCATCGGGATCAACATCGCTTCCCAGAACACGTAAAAGAGGAACAAATCCAAGGCGATAAATGCGCCCAGCATCCCGGTTTGGAGCAGCAACAACGCGATCACAAACTCCTTGACGCGCTTTTGCACCGCGCGCCAAGCCCCGAGCACCACCAGCGGCATCAAGAAGGTGCTCAACATGATGAGAACCAATGAAATCCCATCAATTCCGACGTGATAGCTGATCCCGAAGGCCGGGATCCATGCCAGATTGTGCTCAAACTGATAGCCCGCGCCGACCTCAAAACGGTTCCAGAGGACCACTGAAAGGGCGCAGTCCAGCAGCGTGAACGCCAAGGCGGTCCCCTTCAGATTGGATTGGTCGCCCGGGGGGAACAGACTCAGGACCAAAGCCCCGAGGGCCGGCAAAAAGACAACCAGAAACAGGAGATCAAAAGGCCCGGCCATTCCCCGGCGCGGGTACTACGGGGGGCACAGGCCGTCAATCGCGTAAGCTGAGGCTGTTGGCCACGAAGGGCGGCGCGGGGCCGGGTCACGTGCAATCTGAGCGCTTCATGCGAACCAACGCGGGTTTCGCTTGACATCCCCGTAGGCCGGCCGTTCCCTATTCGAATGCCTTCGCAGCGACCCCGCCAGGCCCAGCCGGTCATGTACCTGACCCGAGCAGGCTCTGAGGAAGACTTGGCGTTCGAGCTTGGCAAAGACGCCTCGCCTCGACGGCTGGCGGAGGGCGTGGTCCTCGCGAACAGGCGACCGATCGTGAAAAACGGGGCCCCGACCGCACCCGCCTTTGCGCGCCAAGCCATGCGCGTTCACCACGCACTCACGCCCTTGGACACCCGCGAAGTCGCGGAGAACCTCACGAAAGCGATGCGCCGCGCGACCAAAAACGCCTTACCCCGCTGGTCTCTCCAGGTCGTCGCGCCCGACTCGAAAGACCCCCTTGATCCCCGACGTCGGCTGGCTGAAACCTGGGGAGAACACCTCGAAAAGGAGCTCCAGGCAGATGTTCCCGCCGACCTGTGGTCCCGCAAACAAACCCATCACCAAGGCGCAGAAGTCCTGGTGCAGGTGTGGGTGGTCCAAGAAGAGGAAGCCTGGTTGGGCGCCACCGGCATCCATGATGCCCTGTCTGGTCATCCTGGTGGGAAAACCCGACTCCGACGAAACCACGCGTCCCCATCCCGCTCCGGCCTCAAGTTGGAGGAAGCGGTTGAATGGTTGGGGATCGGGCCAGAAACAGGAGACCGCATCGCCGATTTGGGCGCCGCACCTGGCGGCTGGTCTCAGGTGGCGATCAAACGAGGCGCCCACGTCATCGCGATCGACCCCGCCAGGATCAAGGTCGCACTGCCCAAAAAAAAATTCACACACCAAAAACAAAGCGCATTCGACTTCGTTCCCGACGAAACCCTCGATTGGATGCTCTGTGACATGGCGTGGCGCCCCCGGGAAGTGGCCAAGCTGATCGCCAAATGGGGCCGCCGGGCCTGGGCGCGGCAATTGCTGGTCAACTTCAAGCTGCCCATGAAAAAAAAGGCGGCCATACTCCAAGAGCTCCTCACGATCCTCGAGAGCGCCGGGTGGCGGGGAATTCGCGCACGACAGTTGTACTACGATCGCGACGAGGTCACGGTTTTTGCATGGCTTGATCCAAAAATAGTCATCCGTGGCCCGCAAGCCCCATTCCAACTTCGATCTCGGAAGAACTTTTCGGGGCCGCCACAATCGAAACGGAAGCGCACAAGACGCGCATCGCGATAAAAATCTCGCTAACCCTCGTCGCACTCCCAAACATAAGTCTGAACTGAGGCCACTTTGCTCGACTTACCGCCGCAGTCTACGGCCTGAGCATAGATATAGACCGTCGCCTGCTGACCACACAGAGCCTTGAGGTCGAGGTTTCGTTTCCACTGCTCCCGCCCTTGCGCAACCAGTCTCTCTTCAGAACGCCACCAAACCTCAACTCGAACGACGGCGCCATCATCTTGCGCCTCCCCCGTGACCTCGACCATACCGGGAATCTTCGCACCCGGCTTGGGCGCAATGATTCGGACAACAGGTGGCTGCTCACCTTCCCCCGGCTGAACGCAGACCTCTTTTTTTGGGCTGCGATTGCCAAAAAAACCGCTGTCGCCAAGCATCTGCCACTGCTGTTCATGAAGCCCGCCCGTCCCTGGAGCCGTGACCTGAAATCGAAAGGTCCCAACCTCTTGAGGCCGGACGGTACCCGATGCCGACACCCGATTCGCCCCCCAAACATCGGGGATACGGCTCCTCAGCTGGTAGTTGTTCGGACCCCATACGGTGTTTCCTTCGTTCTTGAAACGAAGAACAAGTTCGTACTTGTCCCCCTGATTCATCGCCACTGGGATCTTCTGGTTAACAAAACGAGCACGATCCTGACGCGGCACCCGAACCACCACTGCTTTCATCGTGCCTTGAACCAAAGAATCGCCTCTGTAGATCCGGCACCTAAACGCGTAACGGCCCGCCCACTTCGGCGGCCGAACAGAAAACTCGAAGGTTTGCGCCCCGCCGGGCTGTACCTCCTTGCCTTTATCCAGTTTCACCGTGGACCAAAGATACTTGGTTTTTGGATCTTGGCACCGAAGCCGGTATCCCTGGCTACGGGTCCAAGGTACGTCACCATCATTTTGAACTCTGACCGAGGCCGAATAGCTCCGGCCAGTTTCCATCCGGCTGGGAACAGAGTGTGCAACGAAGCCCGCTTTGTCGCGCTCAGCGCCAAACGCGGGCTCCGTGCACAATACGCCCAAGGCAACAACAGCCCGAACCGCACCCTTTGAGACCAAGTTCACGTTTCTTATCTTCCTCACGTGGGCCTCAAAAAAGCGCACAGCACTCGCGGAGCAACCAATGGTTGATAAGCATCCCAGTAATCTCGCCAAGCACGGTTCGACCTGTCGCACCCATTTCTTCTATTCGTCGTCGTCCATGGACTCCATCGCCGCTTTCAGGCTCGTGCGCATACGCTCGAAAGCCTTGGCGAGACGGCCCACTTCATCGTTGGAGTCCACGACAAACTGGGTATCCATATCACCCATCGAGATCTTCGAAGCAACTTGCTCCATGCCCTGAAGAGCACTCACAAGCGGGCGACCAACGATGAAGAACTGAAGGAGCAAAACAAAGATAAAGCCGGAGAAGGCCAGAGCCGTTAAGGTCACCGCGTTCGAATTCGCTAACCGGAACTCCTCAGCCATAGGCACAGAAACAACCAAGCCGCCCATCACATCGTTCTTCTTAAAATCCCGTTTTGGGCTCTTGGGATGATTGTTGTGGCAGTTGACACAAGCTTGTGCGGAAGCAACATCCGCGGTCACACCGTAAAACCTGGCATCATCTCCTGCGCCAATGACGTCACCCTTAATCTCGTTCGGTTGCTGCGCGACATAGCGGAGCGCACTTTCCTCCCAAGGGGTTCGCGGTCCCTTGGTCTCATTGATCTGCCACAAACTCAGAAGGTCAACTGTATGGGACTTGTGTGTGCCGCCATTGACCTCGTCCGAGGTTGCATGCACGAAGGTTGCGGGAAGCGGAATGCCTCCAGGAATATTTTGGTAGCTCGCCATGTTTGCGGGCTTAATTTCAACACCATCCTTCTTGAGCTTTCCTACAACCTGCCCGGTGTATACCGCCCGGTCGGCAGCAACCTGAACGCTGATCGCTTTAGCAAGCTTACTTGCCTGACGAACCGCCAGATCCCTCTGCGCTCCACTGATCAAAAAATAAAGGGCGATCGAAACACCGACCGCCAGAAAAAATCCAGGTATTGTCGTTTTTTTTACGAGACCCATGTTCTTCAGCACGTGTCATCCTCCTTGTTGGCTTTCGGCTGGATACCCAAGCCTTGTTGCGCTTTTTTGGAACCATACACGACCCCTGAATTCTTCGGAACCTCACGCGATAAGGGACCAGAAAGTACGCTAAGCACTCTAATCAACGACACAACACCATCACGGACAGATGGCGTAAAACAGCCGCGAGAGTGGGAACAAAACATACCCAAAAGTGGACTAAGAATCTTTTGGACACGTCACCGTAGATCGTTCGCGTGCAGGCAACGAAAGGCCAAAGAAACAATCCTTCAGGTTCGACCAACACCGAGTCATTTCGGCACTATGCTCTTTTAAGAACAAAACGTCATCGGCCTCGACGGCCGGGGGGCCGACGGTCGCCCACACGCAATTCTTGAAGAAGTTTGGCCATCTTTTCGTCCGGCCACGACGTCGGAGGGGAGCTCCATTCAGCTCGAACTTCAGCGACATCTTGAATAGCGTCGCGCCGCTTACCTGCACCGAAGATGCACCAGCTGGTAAGAAAAGGTAGGTGGGATGCACGCATGATCATGATTGCATTGTTCACCAGGCGATCGAGACTATACTGCCCCGTTGAAAGCAAATAGGCCGCCAATAGCAAGCCATCTGCTGTCCACCGAATCTCTCGGTCAGCAGCAAGCTTCGCGCTCCATATGTGAATGAACTGAGCAATCTCCTTGAGCGAAAGCCGAGGAATTTGCACGGTCGAAACCGCCCCAGCATAGCCCCGCATTCCCGTTTCGCGAATCAAGTGCGCCGCGCCGTCGTCGTCACACAGGACAAGAAAGATGAGGTTTTCTTTTTGGGCACGCCCAGCAAGCGAGGAAAGCTCCGCGATTTCGTCCTGCGTAACCGACCTTAGGAAGTGTACATAAACCAACATCGGAACCAACTGGTTTGATGTGCTCGTGCTTTCGACAAGGGCCGCAATGATGCTTGATGGATCCGCTTTGACCGTAGCGTTCGGCAGCTCCGGATTGTGTACGCATTCAGCCAGCGATTGCATCAAATGCTGGTTCTCGGAGCGGATGGATAACCTCGCTGCCAAGAAGACTCGACCGATGCTCCCTTCGAGCGTGACCTGGGCGATACGCCGCAGAATCTCGGCTTCAGGTCCGTGAACCACAACCATCGGGCTCTTGGACTGCACCGCAAGAACAAGACGGCGCTGGCAATCAAATAAGAGAGGCACGGCCATTATGGCCGCGCGCGTACCGCGGCCCGGAGACAACGAACTCGGCAAGTCGTGTGTAATGGGCGGTTGGGATATAGGCCGGCGCCGTTCCCCCACGACGACACGAAGAGTCTCCGCAAGAAGCTCTGCAAGCTCTGCCGCAGACTCTGGTCGTGCCTCAGGCGCCTTTGCCAAACAACACCAAATCACTTCTGCGACAGGACGAGGAACATCCGGAGGAATGGCCGGTTGCTCGCGAAGATGAAATTCCTTGAGCTCTTCAACCGACGAAGCCACAAACGGAGGGCGACCCGTGACGAGAAAATAGAGGCAGGCCCCGAGGCTATAGACGTCAGACTTGGCGGTGGCCCCTTTGTCTTGCCAGATTTCTGGCGCCATGTACTGAGGTGTGCCAACCGTCCCGTGCGCTTTTCCACCTTTGGTGACTTGAACCGCGGCCAAACCAAAGTCTGCGAGCTTGAGTACACCGGCCTTCGACAACAAAAGGTTACGCGGTTTCACGTCACGGTGAAGAACGCCGATTCGGTTGGCTTCTTCCATCGCCAGCGCAGCCTTCAGCATGAACTGAAGGGCCTCAGCACTGCTCAGCGGCCCCACCCAACGCCTCACCCGCTCGTGAAGGCTGCCCCCGTCCATGTACTCCATGGCGATGTACAGCTTCCCGTCGCGCTGGCCAACGTGATAGATCCGGACAATGTTGGGGTGGTCGAGAGTGGCGATCAGCCGCGCTTCTCGCAGCGCGCGCTCGTTCGCATCGCTGAGGTTTGCGCGGTCGAAAAGTTTGACGGCAACCCGCCGCCGAAGAACAACATCGCGGGCTAGGTAGACGGTCGCCTCGCCCCCTCCGCCCAAAAGACGCTCGAGTCGGAAATTACCGAGCTGGCCTCCGATATCGAGAGCTTTTTGGCGTCTTGCTTCGTTCATGCCCTGCTCTCAAACGTCGTCTTCAAGCACAAGAACGAGGCGCCACACGATTGCGTCGGTCCGCTGCTATCTCCCGCATCTCATTCCCTCCGTACCCCGAAAAAGGAGGCAATCATAGAGGGGTCTACTAAAGGCTACTCTTCGAGCTCCCTGGCCTGGGCCAAAAATGCCCGGCGACCGTCCGGATCATCTATTTTCTTGGATACATTTTGGACAAAGTCCTCGAACATCGATTGATCTAGGGTACTGCTACTGGCGCCCATCTTTTTCAGTTCTTTTTTGACCATAACCTTGGCAAACGGGCCGACTTGTTTCGCCAAAGCTTGCACAACACCCCGCATGACACGAGCGCCCACCGCATTCACCGGGCGCCCTGCCATGCTCTGGTCGATGCTCAAGTTGCTGTTTGATATGCTCAAACTGCCCGCGCTGATGGCCGTCTGAGCACTCCCCTGCTTGAGCTTCAGCGCCAAGACGTTAAACGCAACGTTTAGCATCGCCGGGTTGAGATTGCTGCTCGCAAGAACAATCACCGCAAAACCATCCACCTTTCGGATGGCGAGATAGCCATCCGACATTTGCGCAACCGCAGTTTCCAGTGGAGAGGGATCGAGATAATTGCAAACCTCAAAGGCAGCCATCAATTCCTTCAGAGCCTGTCCCACAAGAACCGGTTCATATGGAGGTTGAAGTTGATGGTCGACGCAATGACCCGCTTCATTAAATATTGCGGCCCCTAAGACGCCAGAAATGTTACATAGATTGGATAGATTCTCGCTCATACAGGCCTCTCAACCTCTGGTTCCCTGCGTACGCCGTCGCAAAAGATTCGTTTTAAGAGCCGACCGCTTGCTCTACTCGTTTGCAGAACTCTTTCCAGTTGGAAAGGGAACTCTTTGACGCTTCTCCTGCGGCAATGACGATACCTTGGTCGTAAACTTGGGCAAAGATGGAGACTTTTTCACCGACAGTCGTCCACGAACGAACGTTTCCCAATCCGAGGCTCTGCCCCGCGTCAGCCAACGCTCGTGAACACATGGTTCCCACAGCACAAAGACTCTCGCCATCGCCTTCGCCAGCAAAGCCGACAACATTGCCATCAGCATCGGCACTTGCCGCAACCTTGGCTGTACTTCGTCCCTGGAGGATAAAATCTACGTCTTGAATCATCCTTGGTCTCCTTCGCCTACTCTCGTGCTGCATTGATGCAGCAAGACCCACTACCAAGCCGATTCCTCTCGACCCATTCAGCCCCCTGTTTTCCTATGTTGAGCCGCTGAAAAATTAACCTCCCACCAAACCAACGGACCGTCAAGACGGACCTCGGCACACACTCGGCGCAGAAGACCACACAGCGTCTGAAAAAAGACGAATACGAAACGCAAAGATACGCACTGACTCGCAAAACTGAAGACGTCTTGGCGCCAACCAAAGACAGGGCTGACATCGAGTCGGTGTGGGTCATCTTCAACGGTTTGGGCCCAACACGCACCCGAGCGGGATCGGCGCGCACCGTTCAACAACACCGCACGCGACAACGCAGCCAACTCCGTCGTGACGACCGAAACCAAAGGTTCGAACGATCATGCTTCGCCAACCCACCCGGAACAAGAAGCAAGCCCAAGCCGCGAAGGGACGCCGCGGCGGCTTCACCTCCGATAACCATGTAGGACCCGCTCCTCACGTCAAGTTTTTTTGGCTTCCGCTCATGGGTCTGACCTACCACAGGCCTCTTTGGCGGCGTTGTTCACCATACCTCGGCTCACTTGCATTGCATCAAACGAACCCCCTTGCCATGAGGGGCATCATCGTTTTCGCGAAAGTCGGAACCCACAGAGCACCAGCAATGCGAAGGCCAAAAAACAGCCGAAACGACGTTCGTTTTCGACCCTGCGGTTTTTTTCGCCCGTGTCTCGCGGAGAGCCAAAACGTGAGGCTTCCCTTCCCGGGAGGGTCGGCGGGCCAATCGGGGCGATGGCGAGTAGGCATGGTGGGTCAGCCATCCTGGGTCCACCACCGCGATGAGCGGAACCCCTAGTTTCCTGAGTGGAGGAACCCCTAGTTTCCTGAGTGGACCTCGCTTTTGAAAACAATCACGGGTTCCCTTCCATGCGGGGCGGGAAAAGTGACAGGTTTTCGGGAACCGTGTATCCAGCGTCCGTTGTCGGTCTCGAGAACAACAAGACCGAACAGAAAAAAACAGGGAGATACATGAGACGGGAACAGCGACGTAACGTGGCGACAAATCCGGTTCCGTGGACCGTCGGCCTGTTGGCGCTTGCGCCAATGGTCGCCATGGCCGCGGGACATCAACCAGGCTCGGCCAAAGCCCCCAAGGCTGCGGGCGGGCATCCATCCATCGCGGTGGGAGACAATTGGACGCTTTCCATCGATGGGCAATACAAACCTCGGTTCATTGCAGACACAGGCTTCACCTTCGTGAAGAGCGAGAACCGGATGCCGGACAGCGGTACCCGAGCCCTCGTGAACCACCGCGCACGCCTCGGTGCTTCGATGACGAACAAAAAGGGCGTGATGTTCCGGATTCTCTTTCAGGACGTCAGGACTTGGGGTGAAGAGGGCAGCCCGCTCAACGACTTCAGCGCCAACGGCCTTGACGTTCAGGAAGCCTATGTGGTGCTGCCTTTCAGTGAGTCACTCAAGCTCAAACTCGGCCGGCAAGAAATCATCTTTGACAACCACCGGCTGGTCGGCAACGTGGACTGGGTGCACCGCGCCCAATCCTTTGATGCCGCCAGGCTGCTGCTCGCCATGGGTCAATTGGAAGCCACCTTGTTCGTCGCCAAAGTGCGGGAAGCCGACAGCGATATCTCGATCGGTCGCGACGGAACCCCGGGCGTAGGACCGGACACCGGATTTGATATCGATTTCGGCGGATTTCACGCGAAGTACACACTGGCGCCGGGTCACAAACTCTCGGTGATGTTCTTGTCGAACGCCGATCAGACCCCGGGAGCCCAAGCACGCCACACCACCGGTTTTCATCTGACCGGAAAAGCCAGCGGGTTTGCTTACACCGGTGAGTTTTTCTACCAGTTCGGGCCCAATCCTGGAGGAGACGCAGTCAGCGCATTCCTCGCAGCCGGCCGGGCTGGGTACACGCTAGGCTCTACGCCGCTCAAGCCATCTTTGACCGCGTGGTTTGAGTACCTCTCGGGCAATTCAGACTCGGATGGGGGCGCAACCAACAAGACCTTCAACACCCTGTACGCCACGAACCACAAGTTCTACGGCGAAATGGACTTTTTCTTAAACACAAACGTCCACACCTTCAACCGCGGCCTCATGGATATCGGCGGGCGCCTCGGACTTCAGCCCCACAGCAAAATCAAAACCCACGTGGATCTCCATGTGTTTCGAAGCGCCCAGACGCTGAACGACGAAAGCAGCTTCGGCACGGAGATCAACGTGAAGATGATTTACACCATGATGGAAGGCGTCTGGATTCGCGCGGTTTACGGGCTCTTCCTGCCGGGCGAACTCATGCGAGCGCATCCGCGGAAGCCAGGCCCCGCGGTCGCACCGGGCATCGACCTCCAGCCTGAACACTTTGTGTACGTCACGACGGATGTGAAGTTCTAGTCCCTCGAAAAGGCCGTCCGTCTCGACTCCTGAAGGCGGACGGCTGCTTCGGCTCACCTCCCCGAAGCCGGTCCCCCTCCGGTATGCAGCAAAACATGACCCAGCACATCGTTTTCTTGGATGGCGCGAGTCTTCAGGCCACACTCAGAAGGCCCGGTTTCGAGCATACTTGGACAAGCTATCCCCGCACCTCGCCCGACGACGTCACCTCTCGAATTCGAGATGCCACCATGATCATCACCAATAAAGTGGTGCTCGACGATGTCCACCTCGCAAACGGGCCAAGACTGCGTTTCATCGCGGTGGCAGCGACCGGTACCAACAATGTGGACTTGAAGGCGTGTAGACGCCGCGAAATCCAGGTATCCAACGTTCAAGGCTACGCAACCTATGCGGTTTCGGAGCACGTATTCAGCCTGGTGCTCGCACTCAAGCGCAACCTCGTGGGCTATCGAGAGGCGGTCAAGGACGGTGCTTGGTCTCGATCCGATTCGTTTTCGCTCAGCCTATTTCCCATCGACGACCTGGTGGGAGCGACACTCGGTGTCCTCGGCTACGGCGCCATCGGGCAACAAACGGCCGCCCTCGCCCGCGCCTTTGGGATGAACGTCCTCGTCGCCGAACGCCCCGGCGCGCCGAAGCTTCGAACCGGCCGCACGCCCTTTGAGGCAGTATTGGCGCAAAGTGACGTGGTCAGCCTCCATCTCCCGCTCACGGAGGAGACCCGCCACCTCCTCGACAAGTCGGCGTTTCGGATGATGAAGCGGACGGCCATGGTCATCAACACGTCTCGCGGAGACGTAGTGGACGAAAAGGCATTGGCTGAAGCGCTTCGTTCGGGCGAAATCGCGGGCGCCGGGCTCGATGTGCTCACCTCGGAGCCGCCCGACGTCAACAATCCCCTTTTGGCAATGGTCGGCCCGCAGTTGATCGTGACGCCCCACGTCGCGTGGTCGAGTAGGCAGGCCCAGGCCCGACTGGCCGAAGAGATCGTTCAAAACCTCGAAGCCTTCGAAAGGGGCGCGCCCCGAAACCTTGTAACCTAGGGAGAAACCGGAGCTCAGGCGGAGGCCCCCGAAATGCGCGAACATTGGACATCGGCGCCCACCCGTCCTAAGAAAGCAGCCGATCATGAGGCCTCAGTTCGCGCCCGGGCAAAAGGTAAGTTTCAACAAGCGGTGCGTGCTCTCACCCAATGTTCCCCGAAACGCTCAGGGTTACACGCATATGGCGCTCGTCCTTCAGGACGGAGACGAGTACCTTGGAGAGGGCATCATCGAAAAAGGGACCAGAGCCTTCGTGGCGCACTACGCCAGTCCCGGCACCGGTTCAAGCGACTATCCGGTCGTGCGCGTTCAGGGCAAGCTGGCGGGATGTCACCAGATTCACCTCGACCCTGTTCCGTGAACAGGCGGAGCGGCTGTCTGGTCGCGCTCTCTTTGGTCAGTGAGACCGCTCGGGTGCAGAAAAGGTTCTCAGTAGCCTCCGGAAGCACCACCGGCACCACCATCGCCGTCTGAACGATCCACCCGACCGCGTCCAGCGGCCGAGGCAGGAGAACGCACGGAGGATCGCCGGCTCTCGGTTTCGTCGCGGCCTAGAATCTTGAGCAGATCGGCTTTGCCAAAATCGGCATCGTCGCGACTGTACACCGGCTGCGGGTGGATGCCGGTGTCCATTCGGATGGCATCACAGGGGCACGCCTCCACGCATAGGCCGCACACCACGCAGCGTAGCTCATCGATCTCGAACACGACGGGGAACTTCTCGATGCTTTCGTCCGGACTTTCTCCGGCCTCGATGTGAATGCAGCGGGCGGGACACGCCGTCTGGCACATGAAACAAGCCACGCATCGGGTGGTGCCATCCTCACGCGGGACAAGCCGATGCATGCCGCGAAAGCGCTCAGGGTAATCGACCTTCGCATCGGGGTACTGAACCGTCTGGGTGTACTTTTCGCGTCCGAACAAATTGGTGAACAGATGCCGTACGGTGGCCCCCAACCCGGAGGCCAACGCCGGAACGTACAGGCGGTCGCCAACGCTCATCTCTCGGGCGACCTTTCGGATGGACACCTGGCCTCGAGGCTTGTTTTTTACTTTGTCCATGCCTTCAACCCTCCAGCCACAAAACCACAAACGCGGTCACCAATAGGTTCAAAAGTGAAATGGGAAGGAGCTTCCGCCAGCCCAACGTCATGACTTGGTCGTACCGAAAACGCGGCAGCGTCCAGCGAATCATGAGCTGAAACCAACAGAAAAAAAGCAGCTTGAAGACAAAAGCGCCCATCCGCAAAGGCACCACGACCCACTGGCTAAGCTCATACACAAAACCGCCAGGCAGTCGAAAACCCCAGTCGGCCAGGTAGGGCACCTGCCAACCACCAAAAAACAAGGTGGTGATGATGCCCGAAATCACAATCACCTCAATGTACTCCGCCATGTAGAACATGCCGAATTTCATCCCGGAGTACTCCACAAAATAGCCCACGATCTCGGACTCGCCCTCGGCCAAATCGAAGGGGATGCGCTTGTTCTCGGCGATGGCTGCGGTGAAAAAGACCACAAACGCAACCGGCTGGAGGAAAATGCCCCAGTTCGGAAGCCACCCTCCGATCAAACCGCCTTGCTGAACCACCATCTCGGAGGGCTCGAGGGTCCCAAAGATCACGACCAGGCCCATAATAGAGAGCCCCATGGTCACCTCGTAGGAGATCATTTGGGCGGAAGCCCGGAGCCCACCCAACATCGCAAACTTGCTCGCCGAAGCGTAGCCCGCCAGCGTCACCCCGAACACGGCCAAGGAACTCACCGCCATGATGTACAGAATGCCCGCGTCAAGCCGAGCCACCTGAAGCGCATAACGCTTGCCCTCCCACAAGATATCCGGGCCGAACGGAATGACCGCGAAAGTGACCAAACCCGGCACCAGGGCAACCACCGGCGCCAGGTTGTATAAGAAGCGATCGACGTGGGCGTTGATGGAGTCCTCTTTGGTGATGAGCTTGATGACATCGGCGATGGGGTGCAGGAGGCCAAACACCCGAAACTCTCGGCCAAAAAGGTTGAGGGAAGCGCGATTGGGGCCGATGCGGTCTTGGATCATGGCGGATTGGCGACGCTCCAGCCACGTCAGCGGGCCGGCGAGCCCCACCGAAACGGCAAACATCACGCCGATGCACATCAAGTCCCAGATATAGGGGATGTAGGGTTCCATGGCCGAACCTGTACCTCAGCCCGCAGCCCGTTCTTCCAAGACGGCAGGGGCGGTGTCGATGGGCTCCTCGGCATCGAGCATCACGCCCCAAGGACCGAGGGCCTCGGGTTCGACATGCCTCAGAAGGTTGGTGTGTTTTTTCAGAGCGCGAAAGGCCGCGGTCCAGTCGGTGATCTGCCAGTCGTGGTCGGGACGCAACGTCTCAGCAATCAAGACTGTGGCTTCCACTTCGGTTTTGCGTTCCCCCATGGGCTTGAGGGCCCGATGGAGGCGCTGCATGCGTCCTTCGACGTTCACGAAGCTTCCATCCTGTTCCGCGTAACTGGCAAGGGGCAAAACCAGGTCGGCCTCTTTGGCGCTGTCCTCCCAGCGGGAGCACAACGCCACGACCGTAGCTTCCTTCAACAAGCCCAGCCATTGCTCATCTGGATCCGGGTGATGCCCCCCCACCATGAGCAGAGTCTTCACGCTTCCGTTTTCGAGGCCACGCCTCAAAAGCTGGGCGCCTTCATCGAAAATCGAATACCCCTCCAGCACCAGCTCGGCGCCCGCACGGTTGGGGTTTTGGTCCTCGACTCGGAGAAAATCATCGCCCCCACCGTCGGGCCTCCCCAAAATCGCGTAGGTATCGACCTGCAGGACTTGCTCAGCCAATTCAACAAAGGCGGTCACGCCTTCGGTGGTGAGTTGTGCCGACAACACCAGGCCGAGGGTCCCCTCAGTTCCGTCGGAATAGGGTCCCAGAAGTTCGGCCAGACGGAGTTTTGCGTCCTCCCAGCTCACCGGGACGTGCACGCCCTCCTTGCTCCGCACGTGGGGCACCAAGACCTGGCTCTCTTGGTCATGGACCTCGCGGTAAGTGAGGCGACCTTCGTCGCACATCCAACCTTGGTTGATGTACTCATTGTCGCGCGGTTTGAGCCGATAAATCTTGTTCTCGTGGTGATTCACAACGGTGCTGCAGCCGCGGGCGCAACCGGGGCATACACTGTCTGCGGACTTCAAGAACCAGCTTCTTACCTTAAACCGAAAGTCACGGCTGGTCAGCGCGCCGACCGGACAAATGTCTATCACGTTGCCACTGTATGGGTCGTCGAGCGCCTGGCCCGGAAATACGCCGATCACCGCGCGATCGCCTCGGTCGAACTGACCGAGCTGGGGATTCTTCGCCACCTCGGTCATGAAGCGCACGCAGCGGGTGCAGTTGATACAACGTTCCTCGTCGAGCACCACCGTGGGGCCGAGCCGCACCGTTTTTCGTTTCGGAACTTTGACCTCAGAGAACCGCGTCCCGGTTTGGTCGTGGGCCATATAGTAGTCTTGGAGCTTGCACTCGCCTGCCTGGTCACAGATCGGGCAATCGATGGGATGGTTGATGAGCATAAACTCCATCACCGCCCCGCGGGCCTCAAGCACCTTGTCGCTGGCGGTCTTCACCACCATGTTGTCGCGACAGGGGACTTCGCACGCCGGAAGAAGTTTGGGCGCTTTTTCGACTTCGACCAGACACATCCGGCAGTTGGCCGCGACCGAAAGCCGCGGGTGCCAGCAATAGTGGGGGATCTCGATCCCCTGTTCGAGGGCCACCTGGATGATGGTCTTTCCCGGTTCGAACGCGAAATCCTTCCCGTCAATGTTGACGCTCGGCATCTGCCGGTCAAACTGGCCTCAAAAGAGCCAGAACCGCAAGCACGGCCTGGACTCCATTGTCGAGGACTCAGGGTTTATGCGAGCGCCTGCCCGAATCCTCAGGGCCCGAGGTCTTCAGGCGCAGGAAGCGCGCCCCAGTCTGGGGTCTCGCGAAGACTCCGCGCGTCGATCTTGGCTGCCGCCCCCGCCAGGGCGCGAAGAATGGCGCGACTCGTGCGGTAAAAATCAAGGTCGTGGAGCTCATGGCACATGTGCGCCAATTCGTGGGCCAACACCGGCAGCAAGACCCGGGCCGAAAGCTCAGGGTCACCACGCTTGGAGAGCCGGCGCAAAGCCCGATGGGCGGTGTTGAAACGAACCTCGCCCAGCCGATAAGCCGCCACGGGTCCAAACGCATTGCGCGAACAACCGTAACCAAGCCTCGGCAAGGGGCCTGGAAGCAATCGAGCCAACGACTCCGAGACCTCCTCGCTGGCCAAAAACCGGGTCATCGCTTCAATGATCCGCCTCGTTGCGGGGTTCACCGACTGCGCGTCAATGTGGCGCTGAAAGAGCGAGTACTCCGCGCGCGGCCCCGACATCAGTCGATCTCTCAGCCGAGAGATCAACGAGGGGCCCGCGATATCCTCGGCGCGCGCCGCAGCCGGCATCTCGCGCATTCCGGAAAGCTTTCGGAAGATATCCCGCTCGATGGAGTCGTCGGCCCGAATGATCGGATCTTGGTCCTTGCGACGCCACGCCGGCCGATACGAAAGGGCCCGGAACCTATCGGCAGCCTTGAGGGCCACCAGCTCTTCGAAAGAATAGGTCTTGCGGCTGGCCCAAGCCCGAAAAAGCGGCGAGCGCACCACCGCGCTCGAGAACAGGTCGTCCGATTCAGCGAGGAGACTTTCGGGGGTTCCGCTGCGAAGACCGCGGCGCAGCGCGTCCAGAAGAACGATGCGGGCGTAGGCGTCGCCGGTGGACTCAAAATTGCGAACCACGCGATACGCGGCCTCTTGGGCAAGCCTTCGTAGCTCCTCTTGGAAGCGCTCGAAGTTTTCGTTTTCGACAAAGGCGTTTCCGGCTCGCCACCAAGTCGAGGCCCTCGGCGTGCACTGCGCCAAACACACCTCGCGGCCACGGCCGCCCGTGGACCCGCGCCAAGGGAATCTCGCTCACAAACAGGCCTCGCTGGTAAGCCCGAAACACCGACTGCGAGCGTGAAGGATCGATGGCCGCAACCCCCACCGCACCCCGAACCGCTGTCGCCACAACCAACGAGCGCTCCACATGGCTCCAATCGCCGTTTTTGAGCTCCGCGCGGATGTAGTCGGAAAAATCCTTTCCCAGCAGGCGACCATTCACTTCGGTGTGCACACCCGAATAGGCCGCGTGGGTGTCCAGGACTTCGATGGCCCGGGCGACCCGGTCGGCGGGCGCGCGCACGGAGTCAAAGCAGATCTCGACCCGGCTCCCGCCCAACTTGGGCGCCGGCGCAGTGGTCATCGAAATGGACACCCCGCCGCTCACGTCAGGGGTAAAACGAACCCGAACCGGCTCATGTCCCGGTCGGGTGGCGACAAAATCAACCCGGGAAACCCCAAGAGACGGATCGAAGATCGCGGCAAAACCGATCCCAAAACGCCCAATGGCTTCATCGTCCCGGCGGGTGGACGCCCCGAGGGTGGTCAGCGCTTCTAGGCCCGACTCGTCGAGCCCCGCCCCATTGTCCTCAAAAACCACCCGGTCTGCCGCGACTCTGACCTGGATCTTGGGGTCGCTGCGACCCCGAACCGCATCGAGCGCGTTGGCGTACACCTCACGAAAGGCCAAAAACGCATCTTCAAACTGGTTGGCAGACAACACCCGTAAAACCCGGTCCGGGTCTGCGCGATACAGGGGCCGCCGGGTGGGGGGCGATGAAACACCCTTCCCTTGACTCCCGTGCAGGCACAAGGTTTCGAACTCTTCCGCGGGCCCATCGTCGACGGAAGCGGGTCCTTTGGACGCCTCAGCGCCGCGCTGCTCGGGCGCTGAGGCCCCACCGCTGAGGTCTTCTTCCAAAGTCCCGTCGTCACCCGTGTCGGCCCGGGAACTCAATGTTTGTGGCCTCTGAGGCTCAACTCCGCGCGGCCCAACAAATCCCATTCGACCTGCCGGGGGTCCCGTCCCGCGGGCCAGTTCCGGGTCTGTAGCCAAAAGAACATCCAAGAGCAGGTGCGCCCGCCGCCGATCGCGCTCGGCGATGCAAATCAGATCGCCCACGGTCGGATGGTTGCGGTTGAGAAGCACCCGATCCTGCCGCCGAATCAGGATTCGACCGTCGTGTGGGTCACCAGCCTGAGAAACCAAATCGACAAAGCCGATGCGGACGCGGTCGAGATCCAGTCGCGCGCCGGAGCGAATCGGAGCCTCTGGCGCCAACTCGCGATAGCCCTGGATTTTTCCGGGGTGCACCAGCGGTTTCGCGCCCGCCGCGCGCGAGGACCAACCCCGCGCAACCAAAAAGTCGATGGGATGCAAAAGCGCCCGGCTCAAAACATTGAAACGCCTGCGCCTGGTTTCGCCGACCGTCAACGGGGCGCCGGCCTCGGCCCTCAGCCAACTCGCCGTCGAACGAGGGCGCGGCAACAGGGTCACATAAATCATGGCCAAGCCCAGCGCGGCCGACAAGACCGCCACAATCACCGCCAGCGTCACCGCAAAACCCATTGCCCTGGCCGCTCGGCACCGGAAGCGCAACAACGTGGGCACTCGCGGTGCCTTCGGAAAGCTCAGCCTGCCACGACCGCTCGGGCTGGACCGCGCGAGGGACGGTCTGTGCCACCACCGGCACACCCGGCATCGACGACTGTGGCGAGGAGGGACCCCATACAAAAAAACAAACAAGCACCGCAACCGCCGCCGCGGCCCCTAAAAACGCGGGCGCAAAAACTGTGGGCCTAGAGGTTTTGGGCAAAGGCGTGGCCAGCGCTTTTTCACCCTTGCCCCAGGCGCCCTGCGAAACTTCGATGCCATCGTCGAGACCATCGATCTCCAAGGTCTCGATGGACTGCCGCTCGAGAAAATCTTCGAGATCGCGGTACAGCAAGAGCACCGGAACCCCGCGGTCGGCATACGCGCTGATCTCGTCGCGTGGGCGAGGGACACGTGAGATGGGCACCCGCCCCTCACGGCGAATGACCTCCACCACCTCGTTGGCCGACACCAAATCACCGTCCGCGGTTTCCAGCACGGGCGCGTCTCGGACGACCGGATCGGGCACTTCGTCTTCGGATTCGAGGAGCAGCAAACGCAACCACTCAAGCGCCGGTCGATCCTGGGCCTCGAGCCCCCGTTCGACCGGGGTCCCCTCTTGGCGAAGCCGGTCGGTGCGGACCCGCAGCTCGCGCGCCACGCGAGCGGTCAAGTTGGGCATCTCTTGCCGGGCGGCCCGAAGGAGCGCATCAAAAGCCTGGTCTCTACGAACCGCATTGCGCGAAAGGGTGGGCGCCAAACGCGGGGAGTCGAGAATGTACGAAACCTCAGCCCCAAGGAGAGGGGCATCGGTTTCAAGAACGATCCCCCCACCCATCAACACGTGGGTCGGCTCAAGGGTAACACCCAGGACGCCGGTGCCCGCAGGCGCACTGAAGGACACCGAATAGTGGCTGGGGAGCGCGACGTCACGGTTGACCTGGGTACCATTCACGAAAAGCGGAATGGCCAGCGAGCCGCAGTTGTCGCTGACCAAGGTGAAGATCCGCTCCGCGATGTCTTCCGCTTCTTCTCTGGTGGTTTCTTTATAAACCCAAACCACAGTACCCCGGGGCCTCGGCCCCAGGCGCGCCATGGTCCCCGAGCCATCGCTTTGAAACGTAAGACGGTGGGTCTCGTGCCCGTCGGAGGTCTCGACCGTCATGCGCACAATGCGAAGGGCGTACGGGGAAAGCTTGCCCATCCCGAAACGGCCCCGGTGGCGGGAAGCGTCCTTTTGAGAAAAGCCAATGGTCAGGTAACCCTGAACCTCGTCCTCGTTCATGCCGCGGCCATCGTCGCGCACCGAAATCCGCATCAGTCGGCGGGAAGCGTCGTACGCAACATCGACCTCGATCCGGGACGACTCGGCGTCGGCAGCGTTTTGCACCAACTCACGCACACAAAGGAGGGGTTCCGGGAACTGCTCGGTCAGAGCCTCAAAAAGGCCGGCCACATCAACCGTGAAAGCCCGCTTCGCGTCCGACACGCGTCCAGTCTAGCGCAAAGGCGACCAAAAGAAGGCCTACAGTTGTCCGAGGGCCAAAAAAAAAGAATCGGCGTCAAAACGCAGTACTGAGGGCCAAAGCCCCCCCCAAAGCCAGCCCCAAAAGGGCCGCCGCGGACCACACCCATATGGGTTTTCCCCGAGCCATCAAGATGAGTTCTTGGGTGGCATTTTCCTCCCCCAGCGCCTCATCCCGCCTTGGTGGTAGGGGCGGCACCGAAAGTACGCTGACCGGGGCCTCATCAGGCTGGGGGTCTTCGGGCTCGTTGGAGATGGCGCCACTGCCGGTCCACATCACTTCCGCGTCCATTTCGGGCAGCGTGCCTCGACTGACCACCGGCTTGGCAAGCGCAAGGTCCGATTGGATGGGGAGCGCTTCAAGCCATTGGACCAGAAGGGATGGGCCACGGGCGAGAGCCCGCTCTGCCGAGGGACACGCCGAAAGGGCGTCCATCATTTCTCGCGCACTCTGAAAACGATCCGTGGCTTTGCACTGCATACCCTGCAGTAGAACCGGTTCGATGTCCTTGGGGACGAACGGCCTAAGCTCGGCGCCGATCTCCGGCGAATCAAACGAAACGCGAAGAAGCTCCTTGACCGCATCGAGCGGAGGCCAAGGATGCTGCCCCGTCAAAAGCTCAAAAAGAATCACGCTTGCCGAAAACACGTCCGCCGACGCTTCCACGAACTCGCCCGCGCGGTGTTCGGGCGCCATGTAGCGCGAAGTCCCCACCACCTGGCCCGGCAGCGTAATCTGAGGTCCGAGAACATCTTTGGCGATGCCAAAGTCGATGATTACGGGCCGACCATCGTGGGTGAGAATGACGTTGTTCGGTGTGATGTCCCGGTGCAAGATCGGGCGGGCACGCCCGTCCTCGTCTTGGACGGAGTGCATGGCAGACAACCCCTCCAGCATTCCGAGCACAATGTGGAGGGCGACATCGGTGGGGGGAGGCGGACCCACGTCGAACGCGTGCTTCAAGATGCGGTGCAAGCCAAACCCATCGGCGTGCTCCATCAGGATGTAGTAGCAGTCGCCAACTCGGCCAAATTCGTAAAAGCGAATCAGGCTCGGGTGATTCAAGCGAGAAGCAACCTGGGCCTCGAGCACCATCCGCCGGACGGACTCTTGATTCTCGGCCAACTGAGGCTGAATCCTTTTGAGGACAAACCGGCCTTCGGCCGGATCTTGACGTCGGTGCGCCAAGAACGCTTCTGCCATACCGCCCCGACCGAGCAAAAGCTCCAGCTCGAATGCGCCAAACACCTGCGACACCCTGGCACTATAGCCGCACTCGACTGCGCTAAGCGAACGCTAAGTTCAGGCGCCTCGATATCGGCGTACTCGACGTGGGCACAGGCAAATTGAAGCGCCACGCCCCCGGCGTCTTCGGCGTAGACGACGACGGTCATCCGCGTATCGTCCACACCCTCTAAGCTCAAGCTACGCCCCTGGTTTTCGCTCCGTACCCAGCGGGTAACATGGGGCGCCGACAGCGCCTGCACCCCCCCCACATCGAGACCATCGCAAGCCGGTGCCTCCAAGCCGGGGAACAGTTTCACCACCAAGGTTTGGGCCTCACTCGAGAGGCCTTGCACCTCGAGATCGAACGGGCGGGTCACCTGCCGCCCCCCGCAGGCCACCGTCAGCCCGAGCAAGAAGAACCAACGCCCGTGGCCGACGACGCCCAAGCCGCGGCGCAGGAGTCTCATGAAACCCTTAAACCAAGACCCCGTTCCCCCCGGGAAACGGCGGGGCCACCCGAGGAACGGCCGGATTCGAACCAACCGCGGAACACGCCCGTTCGCACGACAACGCACCACCTCGTATCGCCCCTCGCGGTTCTTCACACCGCGTGTGCGGTGTCCTGTCAAACTTGTTCTTGGACCAGCCCCGAAGTACGGTCCAAGATGGTGAACAGTAGCCTTCTGTGTTCGGTCTTCTCGCTGTGGTTGGCGGTTCCCGAGGACGCCGATCGCGTCACCACGGAGCCGCCGGCGGCGAACCCTACGCCCGCGCAACAATCCAGGGCGCTCTTCGCCAGCGCCGAGGACCGCGGTGAACGCTTGCCCAATCGCCTCCAGTTCTTGGAACGAAAGCCTAAAAAGCCGGCTTCTCAAGACGACGACAAGCTTCTCGAACAGCACATCGTCCGCGTGAGGTCACACCCCTCGCGCCTCGAAACCATCGAAGGAGACACCGTCTTTTTTGAACTCGAACTCGACTTCGCCCATACCGATTCCGGGTTTGAAGCAGGCCTCACCTCCCGAGGAAAGGCGCCGGGGATCCAGTGGATTCCGTGGGTCCACATCGTCGACGCCCGCCGAGATGGTCCTCGCACCCAGGCCACGCTGCGCGTCGCGCTTCGGGCCGGAATCGCCCGAAGAGCCCCGTATCGGCTGAGCGCCACGCTCGCGGTCTACACCAAGGACGGCAGCAAGACACTCTGGCGAAAAGACGTCCAGGTCGAGCTTCGGGTGTGGCCCCACGAAACCACCTCAAAGGCCCTCGCGCTGGACCGGCGCGCGTTTCTATTCTTTCAAAAGCGTGCCAAAACCGTCTACGAAAAACTTCAAGACCACCGGCACCGACTCAGCCTTTCCGAAATGACCCGCCCACCTCCGGCCCGCAGCGTCCCAGAGGAAAAATGGCCGAGCGTCGTCCAATTCTTTGAGCACCGCGTCCGGGCCGAGACCGCGTACCACCGACTTCGAAAAGCCGCCGACAGCCGAGACCCCACCCTGGCGCGCCAAGCGATCATGGCTCTGGCCGCCCTCGCCGATGAGGCACCCGGGCCGAACGGGCCCCGGTTTTCAAACCAAAAGCACTTGAAGCCGCAGCAAACCCTCAAGAGCGCCAAACGCGCACTTCAGGACCTCCGCTTCCGAAAAGCCGAAACCCTCCTACAGTCGGCGAAGCTCAGCGGACAGCTGAACCGCACCGAGTTCGCCCAAACGTTTCAGCTGCTGGCCCTGCTCTACGCCGCCAAAAATCAACAACACCAGGCCGAAAAACACCTTGGCCAGGCGCTCTCGGCCGCCCCAACCCTCAAAAACCCCTTCCTTCGCCGCTTCTTTCGCCACTGGATCGAAACCACAAAGGCCAAGCTTCGAACCCAAAAACCGATTGAAATCCGCAAAGTCCGCGCGCAGCGCTTCCGAAGCCATGAGGGCCCCAAACTTCTGGTCAGCGCCGAGTTCGGGCCAGATCCGTGGTCTCTTATCGCCGGCGGAGACATTGAAGTCTGGAGCGGGGGGGGCCAGGTCGAAAGCGTCAAGCAGATTCGAGCCCAAAACGGTTCCCTCTCCGCCACGTTCTCTGACTCGGCGCAGGTGCGCAATTACGCGGGCGATCTTTTGGTCAAGGTTTTGGTCAAGGAAATTTCAGGGACCGTCATCGCAGGCTTTGGCGAACCGAGTCCAATCGCTATAGCCGTAGAGGAAGCCGAAGCCCTCGACACCACCTGGTCCATTCCGTGGTGGGCATGGCTCGCTGCTTCGGGCGCGGCCATCGCAGGCGCCGCCACCTTAGGCATTGTCTTGGCAGACGGCAACGATGTCGAGCGCGGCATCGGCCCAGTCACCGTCAGCTTCTAGTTGCGCCCATCACGTCAAGCGCAACCGCGTTGGCTGTCGCGCGTAGCCGACCCTGTGGAACGGCCCTGCTTCCGGATGGCCTGCTAACGAGGGAAACCCGCCAAAGTCATGCTTTCAACAAGCAACGGGACCTTCCAGTCGGACTGAAACCCGCCCTGCTCCAACACGATGGGCTTTCCGCTGGACGAAAGCAACTCCATGCTCCTACATTCGCGCCGCGTAACCAACCGAGACTGAAAGGCAACCGGTCAGTTCGAGCGACTGGGCGACGACCAGCGCGGACTTCGTGGCGGATTGCGCAGGGGGGATTGTTCTTATGTTAGACCCGGCTGTGCTCAGAAAGTACAACTGGAAGTGGGTGTATCTGACTCTGATTCTCGTCGCCACGCACGGCAAGGGTCTCGCTTCGATACCAGCCCCATCGTTTACGCACTTCGAACTGGCAAAAGGATGGAACCTCGTTTCCTTCCCGTCTCCATGGACCACGACCGAAGCCGAAGCACTGGATCTTGACACCCTTGAAATTTGGGTTCCCGTTCCGACGTCAACGGTCGGCACCCATTCTCCGGAACACCCTCTATCGGCTACCCCAACATCGACCCGAATCAGGGCGTCTGACATCATTCCCCTCAAGCCGTACTGGGTATTTTCCGAAGAGCCGCTCACCCGTGAAATTCCCTCGGAGACGCATGCGACGCCGCCCCTGTTTAATCGTGGGTGGAACCTCGCCAGCTTCACTCGGTGGGTACGCTGGGAAACACCAGAACCTGATTCAGTCGTTGCGTGGGATGCAGTACGCCAAACCTATCACACCATCAAGCTCGGCAGCCTTCTTCGGCCCGGGCTTGGCTACTGGCTGCACTTTGACACGCAACCTCCGTCCAGCATGTCCTCATGTATCCCCGCCATCAGCAGCCTCGATGCGGCGCAACAAATGATACACACTTGTATCTTTGCAGGGGACGAAGTCGCGCCACGCTCTGAATTTGCGACGCCACGCCAGGCGCTCAACGCCCATGCCCTCGTCCAGGCATTCCAAGACCGATTCTTCAACGGTGAAAACACCACGCCTTTGGCGCATTCGGGGTCAGGCAACATGCCTACCGGTGCACCGGTCCTTCGCTTGGCCTTTTCTCGGACCTCTTCCGCTTCGAACGCCGGAGTACTCTTGGTCGGCGGAGAGATCGACGATGCGGATTTCTTAGGACTCTACCTGAACGGAATTCAGATGACAAAGAACACCGGCCCTTTTGTGTATCGTGTCGCCCTCAGACAAGGCAAAAACCGCCTCTCGTTCTTAGCAACCGATCAAGCCGGCCATGAAACTCCTGGCCCATCTGGCAGTGATCGTTCGCGGCAACGCGCAAGAAGGTGATCGCGTTCAATACCTGAGGAGTACCAAGGCGGGAAAGCGTGACTCCTGGTCCGAGGCCGCCACCATTCACCACCACGAAACCCAAGTCACGATCAGCGACCTTTCCGTGGCCGCGCGCGGCGATCAAGTGGCCGTCGCGTGGATCACCCAAGACCGGCGGGCAAAGCCTGCCATAAACACGGTTCACGTCTTGGTCGATACCGATGGAGGTGCAGGTTGGTCATCCTCTTCAGAGCCCAGTGCCCCGTCTCAGATCCGAAACATCCAGGGCACGGGCGACTGGAAGCGAGGACTGGGCATTCAATACGATCACCAGGACAAGCTCCACCTCATTTGGGGAGAAGGACACAAGGTCTACTACCTGAAGAACTTCGAGGGGCCCGCTGCCAATGTGTTCGATATCCCCCGCCGTCGCCCAGCAAAGGAGTCGGTCCGGTACCTCGCCCAATACGAACCCCACCCCGAGGAGGGTTGCCGCTGCGAGGCTTGTTGGTGCGAAGAGGACTATCCGCTCAGCGAAGAGACCAACTCAAAAACCGGTCTAGCGATTGGACCCTATGTGGAGTGGACCGAGGAGCGCTTTGTGCATCGACCAGCACTTTTCGTGGACCATGAGAACATCACCATCATCGCAAAACAAACAAGAGCTTGGAACCCGGAACCCGTGCGAAATCCAAGATGGACCGCCCTGCAGGTCGACCCAGTCTTCAGCGATACCATTGTTCACCGACTGCGACCCACACGTTTGCTCGTCGGATGGCGTCAGGCCTGGAAAACCAGATGGGAACCCGGTGACGACAAAGCGTTCGATGACCTTGGACTCCAGTTTCAGTATCGCTACGCGGGCACCGAAGACACCCTTGACCGCATCATCACGGCAAGCCGGTCCCTTGAGGAAACACCCCCATCCCACGACGACCAGCCGAGAATCGCACCCGGCATCTGGAACAACGGCGTTCGCCACGATTGGCGATGGACGACCGTAGACATGATCGACGATGCCGATTTCGACGACGTCCCATCCCATCCTCAGGTCGTCACTGCGCCGGGCGGTCGTCTTTATGCAGTCTATGAGCGAGGGTCCTCCCGAAAGTCAAACCCAGCACACGAAAACGATATCGCCCTTTCAAGCTCAGACGATGGCGGGCACTCATGGTCGAAGCCCAAGCGCATCTCCCACGGTTATGGGCCCAGACTCGCCGTGACCGACAAAGAGATCGTCGTCCTGTCTTATCGACCCGCGGTTTTGGCCGAGGACAGCCAAAAAGCCCCAGTTGGAGAGATCTGGGTGTCCCGTTCGCCGGATGGGATGACTTTTGTCGATGAACGGCTCAGCGAACGATGGGCCCCATCGCTGGCAGCATCCGCCCTGGAACCCGCTTTGGCCGGCGTGCCTACCCTCGCCGTCCACGATGGCCTGTGGCTGGCCGCATGGCTCAGCGGGCCGGCGGCCAGCGGAGCCCCGCACGCGGTCATGGTGGCCCGGGGCGCCAAGCTCGGCATGGACGAAATTGAGCACCAGATCGACATTCGGCCAACACCCTTAGCCACACGCGGAAGGTCCATGCCAGTCGAGGTGCGATTGGAAAATCAATATCACATGGCTGTCTCAGCCCCCCTCCCATCGATCGCGCTTCGCACCGGAGCGAGCTTAAGATCAGGGGGATTCGATGATTCGAAGCAGATCTCTTTAGCTCCCAGCGCCGATCGTTCGCCCCAAGAGGCAGCCAACGAAGTGTACGATCCGACTCAAACACCTGCAGGCCAAAGTCTGGTCAATCCTGCTGAGGGGAGTTCTGCCGTCCTGTGGACTTCTATTGACAACCGCAACGGCCCCACAGTCCTCACAGCCCTCGCGACGAGTGAAATCGGGGCACAGCACGTCACTTTGGAAACCGTGTCCGCCAATACCGATGGCAACGCACAGCAAGCTGAACGACTTCTCGAAAAACTCTACGATTCCAACACGGGCGCCCAAAGAGAATTCATCGAAGACCCCGACAACGAAGACTCGGAAAAGCTCGCAGCCATGCACCGGGTCTGGGTCTATACCCAAGGCATCGCGCTCTCGCTAGCCTCGCGCCGCGATGAGCGCGCAAAAGCACAGGCCATGGCCTCCTGGCTTTGCGAACACGCGGTCTACGATCCCGTTGATCCCGCCATCATTTTGGGGTGGCACTTTTCTCAAAATACCCAAGACGACAATTGGAAGGACGCACGCCTGGTCACGGGAGCGTCCGCGTGGGCGGTGCATGGTCTCGGTGTCTTCTTGGCCTCAAAGGCCTACGCCGCCCTCAAAAGCACCACGGCTGAATCGTCTCATTATCGCCATTGCTACGCCGCAGCCGTCCGCGGGTTGGCGCGCCACCGCAGCAGCTCGGGGCTTGTGACCGCAGGTTTCACCCATCCCAATCTTTTGAACACAAACGGAAGCCAGGCGTACTACCAGACGCTCGACGATCTAGGCTACAAAGAAGACCTTCAGCTTGTAAAAGCACAAAACGTTGTCACCGAGCACAACCTCGACGTACTCAGCGTACTCAATCAGAATCTCGAGCACCAACCCGATTTCCCGCGCAGCGCCGATGAGATTCGGACCTGGCGCGATCAGCTTCGTCACGCCATCTTTGACGCCCTGTGGGATGACGAAGAAGGGCGCATCGTCACCGGTGGTGAGTTCACGCCTTCCGGCGCGTTCCGAAAAAGTGCGTTTTCAGCCATAGACAATTGTAGTTGGCTTTCGATCTCGGTCTCGTACCCCGAGCTGTCGGAGGAAGAGCGAGAAAAACTGGCGGCATGCCTGCACTACACCATCCGCAGCTTCGTCAAGCCTCTTCCTTTCACCGACGGTGCACAAGAGCGAGCGTATGTGGGCGCTCACTATTTTCCGAGCGACTTTGCAGATCCGTACATTGATCTCACGCCTGAAGATCAAGCCAAACAACCAAAATCCTATCATCTTGAAGCCACCGCAGGTCTCATTCTGGGGCTCTGGACCTTCGCCGACCAACAAAGCGAACATCCCGATGCTGACTCCTTTCGTTCAAAGGCCGACGAGCTTTGGTACTGGATGCAAATCTACGTGCAAGACCATGGCTTCCCGTACTCGAGCCAACGTATTCAAGACTTGTCCACCCTTCTTCCGTCGAGCACAGCCCTCATTTGGTTTCTCGATGTTTGGGACTATGAGAAACGAGCATCCGAAGATCCCGACCGAGATCTTCGAAGCTACGCCCCAGAGCGGACTCAGGAAAAACGCCCCGAAGGCGTTGCGATCCGCCTAGAAGACGTTCGATCTTCTATGCAAACGGCCGAGCGCCATATCCGGAATCAAATCGAGGAAAACGCCTCGGCAGCCGCTTTGCTCTTGCCAGAGCTTGAGAATAGCAATCCATCGCGAATCGAGATCCGAGCCTGGACAGCTCTGTCCACCCTCTCAATCCATGATCCAGAACTGACCGAGAACGCAATGGGGTTGCTTGTTGACACCCTCGCTGCCGATAAAGCCGCCTCAGAACATCAGCGACCGAGCGCACAGCTTCTCTTGGCTCACTACGCCCTTGCTCGATATTTGGCAGGAGCACCGAGCGGGGAACAGGCCGATGAGGCACAGCAAATCGTGCGATCAGGCCTTGTCCAACTACAGCCCAAAAACCTGCCAGGACCAACAGCACAGCTTTATGCCTACTTTCTCTTGAGAGAGGCCAATGCCGTCTTCGGTCCGGGGACCTTATCTTCCCAGGAGCCGCTTTTACAGAATGTGCGTAGCGACCTGCTTCTTTGGAGCAGGTCGTTGGCACGGGCACCCATGCCTTCCTTGGAGGAATTGGTGGCGGGTGGGCTGTTCGCTATCCACATGGGAGACGTTCAGACCGCGAAGGCTATTCTTGGCAGGGTGGCTCGTGTAGACGACGCAGCACCATCGGCTCGAAACACGCCCCCCGCCTTGGCCAGTCGTGGCGGTCTCACGCTGTTGTTCCGGGCCGCTTCTGGGTTCGACCCCCGATACCGAGAACTCTCGTTGCGCAGTCTTGCGAAATCCAAGGCAGAAGAACAAAACACACCGGTACCCGCGCAATTACTCCTGGCCCAGAATCCGAGGGGTGCCTTTGGCGTCGAGACCGGCCCCCTTCCCTGGCTTAAAAACAACGACGGCTTACAGCGGCGCCCCGATGCCATGGCACTCACGATTGATCTCGAGGTTCGCTTCGTGGAGGCGCTCTTTGGACTCCTCGCATCCGATGCCAAGGATCGCTTCTTCGATTTTTGGCTGAAAAGAATCCATCAAATCCGCTTTGTCATGGACAGGGTACAAGACGATAGACCACCGAGCCAATGGTGGCCCCTGTACCAGGCACACCCCTTTGGCCCTGCCCTCGAGGACACCATCTCTGTCCTGGAGAATCTATGCGGGCTCCGCTTCTTGAAAGACCCAAGCAGCCCCGCGGCTCTTTCTTCCTACCTAGGGTTGTCATGCCAACAGGCAAGTGCCTTTTTCCGCCGAAGGCTGATGCAGCGTACCGGAACCAATGAGGCCAAAATCGCCGTGCTCATGAGCCATGACGACGCCCACAGTTTTCTTCGTTGGACTTCTGAGATGCTCACTGCCCCCCCTGCTCCCGAACACGGGCAGGGCGGGTCTCACGATCTCTTGTTTGGGAGCATCAACCCCGCCCACTGGACACGCTCTCGAGACACGACCCCCAAAACGAGCCACGAGCTCCTTGAGGCGCACTGCATGCTCGACGGCGCGTCGGCCAATTCGGTGACGCCATTGTGCCCCAACGCACTGGCGCCGGATGCGGTGCCAAAAGAGGTCAGTCAAGCGCTGAGAACAAGATTCTTGGACGCGCTCGATCAAGCTTTGTCAAAGACCGGCGTCCAGGCTTCGCCGGTCTTTGAAGTGTTCGCAACCGACAGCATCGAGGCATGGAATCCCAGCTCAGCGAGATACTGGTCTCGAACGGCGATGGAGCTACGAACGGTTTCCCGGTCGCACCATTCACCGGGGTGGTTGCTTTTCGGACAGCCGACCGAGCGCTTTGTTCCCAACTTCACACCCGCTCTAGCCCAAAACATCTTGTGGCTTCGGCGTCTCCTCAACCTTCATGCTCATGGAAGCCTCGTCCATGCGGCGCACCGCATGGGACGTTCACCTCTCTTTTTGCACCACCCGATGTCGACCGGTGACTTTTCTGAAGCAGACTTCGAAGTCCTGGCTTCGGCCCTGGGGCTCGAAGACGACACTTCAGATTGGGCGGCACGATTCGACTTCAACCCCGTGGACGCCTCGCTTGGTCGCGATGACGTCATCGACGATGCTGACTTTCAACCGGTCGACGCAGACATGGACGGCATCGCGTTTGTTTCAGGGACCGGTCGCATCAACGAAACCCATTCCCATGTGCTCCTTCAAATCAATCTCGCGGCCCGAAGCGCACTCGGCCTTATCGTGGCCCCCACGCCCGAAAGCGAGGCGCCCCTATCCCTCGTCGTGGAGTCCCAAGGAGAAGCGGTGGCCGGAGTTTCCAATATCCATGTAAGCGAGCCCGGAAAACCACTGGTGAGGGATTTTCGCACCGGGGCATCCAACACCCGTCGGATAACCATTTCTTCTCGGCCAGGCGTCTTCGGAGAATTTCGCTATTGGCTGGTGCGGGACCGCAAGCCTGGTGACATCCGCGAAGTATTTCTTAGTGCACAAACAACGGTGGCGCCCATCAACCCACCTCGATTTTGCCGCACCGTATCCGATGACGTGCAGGTCAAGGTCGCCAACCTTTCCGCGAACGGGTCACCCACACCCTTCTTCTTGGTTCAAGAATCTGGCCAAAATTTGGTCGAGGGAGAGGGGGCTCATCGGGTGGAATGGACTGACCCAAAAGGGGTTCCTTACATCACAACCATCGAGGGTCATCGATGCGATCCCTTCACCGTGTTTGCCCACACCACGGAGTCTGACACACCGCGAGGCGGATTCGAACTGGACGCAGGAGAGGACGCATTTCTCGAGGTGTTTCATCAAGTCGGTGACCAAAAACTTCTCTATTCAGATCCAAACGTGATCTACGACCTAGAAGTACTCGCCGCCACCGATGATGGGGTTGTTGTCGCAGACCTTTTTCTCACTGAAACCCTCGGCCGATTCCGAATCGCTCCCCCGGTGTCAGGCCTATACGCCGTGCGCCTGTTTTCCCGGGCGGAGTCCAAACCGATTGAGGGTGTTTCGATAAGGGTGAATGCGTCGGTATCTGAGCCCGCAATGATCTCAAATCTATTTGTTTCAAACTTCTTGTCGGGATTGGGTCTAGAGCGGGTTCAGAACCACAGCACCCAGTTGTTCGTTTTTGCGCGCTTAAGACCTCAAGGTCGAACGGTGATCGATCCCATCGGCCATTCGGGCGTGAAGTCCATCTATACGCCAGAATCCATGGGTCACGGCGATTCGATGGTCTACATCTATCGCGGAGACCAATGGGCCGATGCCGCCTATGCCGAAGGGTTTACGGAGCGAGGTTTCTTCAAACGAGGTTCCTTTTCTATCGAGCACTCGGTTTCAGATGATGCCGCGGTCGCAAAGTGGGTGCTCGGCACCGATGCGTTTCGAGTGCCTGGGGCCCCACCCCAAACCCGGCACGAATTTCAGGTGTACATCACGTCGACCGACGTCAAGGTAGGGGCCCGAGGTCGAAGTGAACCGTTCTTGGGCTATCTCGGCTCCAAGACAAGTCTGCAAATTCCGGCCACAACGGAGTTCGGCGCGGCCCTAGTCCACATCTCCTTGGGCCTCAGTCAGCATAGCTTTGGATACACTCAACGCGCAGACATCGATGTCGGTGCGGGAGGATTTGGTCTCAAAGCGTACCTGAACAACGAACAGATCTTGGCCGAATGGGTGGCTTCTCAGGAGCAGTTTCGGCTTCCAGACCAGCCGAAAACCGCGCCTCATGAATTCGAGGTCATGGTTGGAGGCAATAGAATTTCCATCGCGGCCCGGCTTTTGGCCGAACCCTTAGCGGTCTTTCGACTCGATGGGCAACCCGTACCAAACGACGAGGGGTGGACTGTTGTCCACCGAGATCACCCACTTCTTACAGAATTCGAATCCTTCGCCGCAAAATTCTCCGAGAACGGCGGAAACGTAACCGCGTTTTTGCGGTCCATGCATGCGTTCGTGCTGCAGCTCAATATGCATGCGCAAGAACTGTCTCGGTATGGCGTCCGGATCATCGCGGAGCCCCGCCAAGGTGCGTCACACATGCTGGAGTTCGTAAGGCAGTCAAACCCGGATGCTTTGAACGTCAAACACCCCGGACCAGAACTTGGGCCCTCTGCGCCCATTTCCATCTGGAATCCATTCGGGGGAAGCTTTTCCGTCTTCACAAGTTTGGATGGGTGGAACACGGGCCTCGGTCCCTATACGGAACCCCTAGGCCCCTCTTTTGGTGCGGGCCAGGTTTACGCGCCCTGGACGACCAATGGCTTGGACGCCCTCCGCGACTTGTTTGGACAAGGGACCAAGAAAACGCAACCAAGCGAGCCCGTCCCCATTCCATCGGCCTGGCCATCCGTAGATGGCGGCGGCGGCGTGGCCTACTACGGGCTTCCCAGGGAAGTCTACTTGGCGAGCGTCGAGGAGGAATGGACCCAAGGCGGCATACAATCCGAACGGAGCGCGGCTGAGATCTTTCGAAACGGAATCCCCGTCTTTCAGTCCCCAGGCAATTTGCTGGCGTTCCTCCAAACCGGCGCGGGTGGTTTTCAGATCGTCAGAGAAAGTATTATTGACCCTCAGAAGTCTTCTGATTCGGTGCTTAACACTTTTTTTGTCGACGTGCCTCCAGGAGCCATCAACCTCAATCGCATGTTTAAGGCTCTGGACTGGGAGATTCCGGACACGCTGAAGGACGGTGTTGTCGTCCCCGGTAGTCTTTCCGGAGCCCAATTTTGGAACGCCATGAGTCTTAAAGAGGATATGCCTCGCAACCGATTTTCCATCGACTGGGATAGCAAGCATGTTCCATTCAGGCCCATCGATGCCGCATCCGCCAGCGCCCATGTGCACTCAGACCCAGACCTTGAACGCCTCTTTCGAACGCGTCCAGAGCTCTCGACGAAACTTCAAGAGACTTCGAACATCGAGAGCTTCAACGCCGCCCTATCGACCGCACCCAGTCTCGTGGTTGCAAGTGATTCTCGAGATCCTCGCGGCGCCGGCGGCGTATTCGAAACCGGCTTCAACGCGACCTCATCTGGCCCCTGGTCACCCTACGTGACGACCCGAGCCGCACCCGCGTTCCACGTCAAAGACACCCTGTCTGTGGACGGCACCGTTCCGTCGGAAAAGATGCTTTGGTTCTACTACCTTATCCAAGAAAACGGACTACTCGTTCGCACGCCAGCCAGCTATATGCCCCTCGTCTTGGTCCCGGGTCCAGTCTCACCAAAACAGATCATTGGCGCCCAGGCCATGACCTGGGACGACGTAGAACAAAAGTGGATTGGCCAAGAGTACGTTCCAAACCCGAGTCAGAATGTTGCTCAACAGACTGTTCGAACGTACTGGCACGGCGCGCCCGCGCACCTCGTCGAAGAAAACCATCGCACGCTCATGGATTCGACTTCTCACCCCATTGCGGTCACCACGGACATATACGAAGAGGCGGTGTACGCGGGTGTCGCGCAAACGGTCGCCCGTACTCGGGGCTCAACCAAGGTCCTCTACGATGGAAACAAAGTAGCCCGTAAGGTTGGAGACAAAATCATTCGCAGCGCGCCCCTGTACCCCAAGGGCGTCGTGGAGTTTCCCGTCGCGGACATCTATCGCTACCAGATGTTATCGGGCACCGACTTTTTCGACATCGCTTCGAAAATCGTCGACAAGGTTTTCGATGGCATCGAATTGTCCCACCCCATTCGTCTGTACAAAGACAAAGAAGGGAACGCACTCGTACACCCCGACGATCACCTGGCGCTCGCCCGCATGACCCTCGCAGGCGAAACATTTGTCCCCGCAACCATCATCCCACCGCCCCCATTTGCGATTGGTATTGCCGAAAAAGAAACGTCCCTGAAAGACGCAGAAGCCCACGTTTTCGGCGTCGTGCCCTTCTTGGCGCATGGGTCTACCCCGGACGTCTTCCAGAGGGGCATTGTTGCCAAAGGCGACGACCCAAGCCTCCGCGCACTCCTCGACGAGCCCAGCAAAAGTGCCTGGATATCCACTCCACGAAGATTCTCTACCCTTCAGGTGGAGGACGAACTCTGGGGTGGACAAGAGAAACCCGACGCCCACCACCCTCGGTTTTTCATCGTACGGCCGCACGGCGTCATCGATGTCAACATGGCGCTCGGGGCGGGTACCCAACTTCACGCGGAAGGAAACTTGGGAGCCTTGCTCGACGCGTTGAAGGGCGAGGGTCCACAATTGGCGGTGCGTGACCAGATTTTGCCCGAGAACATTGTGGGTGCTTTCGAACCAAAAGGAGGATTGGGGCATGGCTCGTTTGTGCCCAATCCGGCCGCGAAAGTTCCTCTGCCCAAAAACTACGAACTGGCGACGATTGTCAGATCATCGTCCATCGACAAAGCTCAACGGATATGGAAATGGGAAACCAAGGTCGAGCCGGAGGCTGCGAAGAAGCGCGCCAACGAGCTCAGAACCCCCGGCGTTCACGCGAACCCCATCCTGACGGTCCAATTCAAGGACGATCGACCGGTTCAAGTTCTGGAAGGAGACCTAGACATGCAGGCCTTGCGCGAACTGGGTCAGGATGACTTTCTGGAGTTCAATATTGAGTGGGAGACACTGTCCTTCGATCAGCAAGCCACGCTCATGTCACAGTACACGATTCCGCAAGATCCCAACCAGCGTTTGGTGAAAAGAATGCTGAACCGGAAAGTCGTCAGCAGGACAAACGAGTACCCCGAAGGCGTGACGGAGGTCTCCATAGACCATATCGCAATCGAGACCAGTGAAACGCCGGTAAACGAAGAGTCGGCGGACGTTCACAACATTGCTCTGCGCTTCGTGAACCGGGGCATCGACCTCCAAGATCCCATCCACGTCTACACGGAGAACGATGAGTATCTGGTGTGGAAGAGCGATGTCCCACGGTTTTTAGCCCTCAAACGCCTGAACGAAGAGACGGTGCCCGTGCGCGAGGTGCCCCACGTCATGACCTGGCCTGCAGGGTCTACGGACGGCTATCCCGAAAAACGCATTCCAGCACTCGCAGCGAGCCACGGCGTCACCCAGGAGCAGCTTCAGCTGATGAAAGCAAGCAACCGCGTCGCCACCGTCAAAATCGGCGCACCCAAAGGTGAGAATCCGTTTGAGACCGGATTCAAGGCGGAAGGGACCCGTCTCGACCTGCTGGACTACTACTGGTTTGGAACAAACCATGGATACGTCAAGACCCAATCGAGCTTACGGAAAGCGTCCACCATGGTGGCTGAGTCCGCCGACGTCATGTACATTGTCAGACCGAGCGGTGGCCTCGCACCCAAGGAGGTGCTGCTCACCGGCCAAGACGAAGTTCTGGTACCCACGGCGATCGCACCTACGGATGTCCTCGGGTCGTACCGCATCAACGCCAAAAAAGGCGGTCTGACTGTGAACCCGAACGCGAAAAATCCGCTGATACCGGAGTTTGGCTTCGCGAGCTTCATCACCGATGTGCCCCTCTACGCATTCGGGGACCTCAAGATTCAATCCGAGCGAAACGTAGGAGACCTCGTGCAACAAATCCAAAACCAGGAGGCCTATGGCAACCCCATCCTGATGTTGTGGCACGGCGACAAACCCAAACTCCTCTACGGGCATGATACCATCGCCGCGCTCTCGCAACTGGGGGCCACAAGCGTTCCAGCGGCTGTCATCAAGTGGGACGAATTGGGCAATCTTGAAAAACAAACGCTTCAAAAACGATTCAAGGAGGCACTTCAAGACACCGAAGGCGATGGCAAAACGCTCCCCGGAGCTCTCGGCCAAAAAAAGCTACCCTCACCTTTTATTCCAAAGCCCCCGAGAATCATCGAGAGCTACGGCCCCGACAACAAAGTGAAAATCGTGGTCGATGAACGAATCAAGTTCTCCCAGAACGCAGACTTTCTTCATGTCGTCTCGACCCAGCGACCCGAGCTTCTCAACGCAGACTTCGGACGGAAAAAGCCGGTAGGGTCTGTAGATCATGTCGACCAGCTGCTCAACAAGTACCCCCAATGGGTCTCGATCCAAATTGTCGACGACGACAACCACGAGGCGGACCTCAGTATGACCATCGACTCCCGGTTTTTGAATCAGCGCCCCGATACCGCTGTATCCGTCAAGGATGCGCACAAACAGAAGTGGCGACGTCCGATTCCTGGTTTGGAACGAGAAGTTGCCATTCAGGTAGAGCTCCTGAAAGGAAAAGAAGACTTCTCATACTTATCGAATACAGTCCGGTTCTTGCCGAGACTCAGCCCCATCGGATTCTCACAACCCCGCCTCGTTCACCCGACGCGCGAACATGTCCTCGGGGGTTTAAACATTGCGTTTCACTACCAAGAACCAGGGTTCAAGGCCGAAAAGGTTCAGTTTGTGCTGAGCAAGACCACGATCCAAGAAGGCCGGGTCCGGGCCGAAGACTACATCGAATACAACGCTGCCAGCGGTGATGGCCACGATACCACGCTCTTCCTCGACTTCGACGGCCCCGAAAAAAGCACCGAAGGACTGAGCCTCATCGATTTTCTCGATTCGCTCTCGTCGGGACAATCGCTGAGCATGTCGACCCGCATCATCGGCAACCAGAGGGGAAATCCAACGAGAACGAAGGAATTCAAACTGGCTGGGCGTGAAAGCCCACTCGTTCAGGTAGGCCCAGCATTCTGGAACGAATGGGATCAATATGGCCGATCGACGGCGGCGCCCAAATCTCCCACCGAGACATCGGGCGCCGAGCCGATGCAACTGACCGCGCGAAAAGTGGCCGAACTTCAGGGTGTTTGGGGGGTGCCCGACTACCCAGAACTGATACGAACTCATCCTGTCCTGCGGGAACTGCTCGAGGGGCTTCCGGTGGAACACGGGCGACCGCTTCACGACGAGGACATCGAAGTACTCGTAAGCCGCATCATCACTTTGGTCGAGCGAGGCGACGTTTCAACCCACGGAGAATGGGCCCCCAAATGGGACCGCGTCAACTTTCCCCAATTTCGAAACAACCTGTTTACCCAGCTATTCGGCCCGCTCATGACGACTGGGGGGGACAGCAAGGGGCCAGCCACGAGCACCCTCGTAACGATTTGGATCCGGCGGGAACCCGGAAGCGAATCAAAACTCATGTTCCGGATGGCCTCCTCTGTGCCCAAAGGCCCCATTCGCCTACGAAACCTCGTCAGCGACCACCAGTACGCCAGCTACCCGGTGCACACGCTCAGCCCCGAAGAACTTCTCACAAGCTTCGGCCAGCTCGACACCGGCAGCCTTTCTTATGAAGCGTGGGCCGCCACCCACCTCGGCCCAGGGTGGGAAGTAAGCCTCCTGCCAACAGCCTCCTCGGGCGAAACCGTGTTTGACATCGGGCTGATGCCCAAAGGCGAGGGCCTCTGGACGAAGGAAGTGCTTGACGCGCACGACTATGTCGACACCAAAAGCCAACATGCAGTCCAGCCGGATGGAACCATTGACCTCGCCTATTTGATGAATGACCCAGACGGCACCCACCTCGTAGAGTTGGCAAAAAGTGTGAAAGCACCCAACAACGCGGGCCCCATCACTTTCGAGCTCGCCACCCTCAAGGCCGATACATCGTCTGGGCTGCCGGGCTGGCGAGGCACCGTTCGATGGGTGCGCTATTTAAGTCGTAAGTAGGGCAGGCTATTGGAGCACCCGCGGGCGGTTCGAGGCCGGGCCTACAGGGCCCTGGCCTTAGAACCGTGCATGTCCCGACTCGGGACCAGGGTAAACGCAACAGGCATTGCTGTTTTGGTTGGTCTCAAAGTCAACCTAACGAAACAAAGAAGGCTACCAGCCCATTTCCATGTGGATCCGCGCAAGCCTCAGCGATAGAACGCACCTCGTGGCTTAGGGGTTCCTCTAGGTAGGCACCCACGCTGCTGGAGGTTCACTTCTTTGAGGACGAGCCGGGTGAAAAAAAGCAAGTGGGACATCGGTAAGCACATGACGATGAAGAAGACATGCCTGGCGCAAAAGGTCTTTAAGAAATTGGCGTGGTTCGGCACTTGGAACGCTGTGCTGACAACCGCCCAACCGTTGGATGCCTTCGCTGAGCCTCCTGGCGAAACGGGCGCTCCAAGGCGCACCGTGCAAGGGAGCGCGGCAGATGGGCCTCTGCCCTTGGCCTCGTTGCCTGCGTCCAAGGGCATGGCTACAAAAACCAGGTCCGTACCGTTGGAAAAATCGATTGCGGCGGGCTCGAGCGGGCATCAGATCTCGTGGACCCGGGGTTGGAATTTGGTCGCTTGGCCGAAGTCTTGGGGTCGAGTGCGTTTTTTGGACAACACGAAAGTTTGGCGGTTTGGGTCGCTTTTGGAGAAAGCGTCCAATAAATTCTCAGTGTTTTGGCTTTTTGCTGAGGAGCCAGGGCACATCCGAGTGTCGGCATCAGACCCCTCGGAACATCCCGCTTCACTCTTTTCGAGTACAGGATGGAACGTGTTCTCGGTGCCAAAGCCTCTTCCTCATGCCGACACCCAAGGGGGTTCAGTTCATCGCTGGGACAGCGCGTCCGAACGTTATGTGGCCGTACCAGCGGGGTCTATGCTTCAGCCAGGTGTCGGTTATGTTCGCTTTGCGCTTGTCCCCCACGAACCAGAAAAAACGGATCTTCTCGACGCCCCGAGCTCTAACCAACTTTTGGACAACAAAGCGAGGACCCAGGGAAATCTTTCGGCGGCATCACTTGGGCGACCGGCGCTTCGCATCCTGCAGCCGCCGACAACACCCATCCGCACGCGCATCGACACCCTAGACTTTGGGGGCGAAGCCGTAGGACTTGAAGCCCTGTCGGTCAATGGTATTCGCCTTCTGGAAAACAACGAAAGTTTCCTGGTAACAGTCGACCTCGTCCCCGGCCTCAATACGGTCCTGTTTGAAGCGAAAACAAAAAACGGTCGCCCGATTCGAGTCGTCCGACAGGTGCATTTTGATCCCACGCCTCCGGTCATTGCCCTCTACGCAGAGCCTACGGAGCAAGCCTCGAAGGATCAGGTGACAGTTGTCGGTGAAGTGCGTGGCAACCATCTGGCAGACGTGTGGATCGGCGGACACAGAGTGGGACCAGATGTGGCTCGGGCGTTTCAACAGACTGTGCGCCTCGACGATCTCTCGGTTGGTGAAATCAGGATCTTTCAGGTCCGCGCAAGAGATCACGTGGGCCACGAAACGATCCAAAGCCTATCCTTTTTCCGAAATAAAGAAGGCGTCAGCGTACGACCCCTGGCCAAAACGGTCGGCGTGTCTATGATTTGGCCAGAGGAAGTAACAACACAGTTCCTTGACGTGGCATTCACGGATGGCTGGGGAAATGAGGAGATTCATCGGGTCAACCGTCCCAGCTCCGAACCAGGGTCGGCAGCCACATCCTGGTTTTATTTTGACGATCTCTTGGAAGTCGATGACGCTCGCCTGATTCAAATTCGCGTGCGGAATGCGCACACGTCGATGCCCGTCGCGCTGTCCATGGACCTGCTTCAGAGGCGAGAAGCACCCGCCGCATCCGATACTGAGGCCCCGCGTTTGGTGGTTCATACACCGGAGCGAGACATCGTCTACGTTGCCCAATCCGATGTCCGGTTCGAAGGATCGGTGGAAGACCCCTCGTTTTTCCGGCTGAGCTTGAACGGCGTGCATATCCAAACGCGGCCGGGCCCGTTTTCGTATGCGGCGACGCTTCCATCTCAAGGCGAACATGTGTTTCGTCTGCTGGCCAAGGACCACAGTCAAAACGAAGTTCTTCGAACATTCAAGGTTGTACTCGACCAACAAGCCCCAAAGCTTCGCATTTTCGGCGGTCTTCGCAAAACGGTGTATGGTCCCCACGTTAGACTCCAGGGCGCCGTCGAGGAAGCTCACCCGGGACGCCTGAACCTCTACTCGGACAAAAGCACAAACGGCGACCCACTGCCGGTTCTTGTACGCAACGGGACCTTTTCTATCGCCCTTACTCTTAACGAGGGGGGCAATACTTTCACCATCGAAGCCGAAGATGCCGCGAAGAACACCACGATACAGACCATTCATCGGTACTACGAGCCATCTGGAATTCAGATGGCTCGCACACCCAATCCACCAGCAAACCCCGTAGCTTTCCTTCGTGACCAGACAGTCTTTTTGTCGTGGCAATCACCAAAGCAATGGTCGGATGGGACATTGATCCCGCCTGGTGTACACCTTGGATACGAACTCTTCCGAGACGGCGTACGCGTACAACATGATCTCAAAGATTCGAGCGTGGAGGACAGGCTACCGGACGGGGAGGAGCCGCTCCGCTATCACGTCGTGACCACTGTCCAAGATGCATCGGGCAAGGTCCTGCGCTCGAAAGCATCACAGAATGTTTATCTCTTTCATGCCGACGCGGTGAGACCGCCGGCCGCCGGGGAATTTGAAGCCCCGTATGCGGTCAGCGCCTCGGGTATTCGCGCGTCGCAACCTGAAGTTTTGATCACCGAAGAGGCCAATCAGGTCGTAACCCATCTGGCATACTTGGTTCCAGGTCGTGGAGGCCGAAGAGATCGCATCGAGTATCGACGAAGTCTGGGCTTCGGGGCCCAGGGGACTTGGAAAAAAGCGTCGGTTGTAGCCGCCGCGCCTGACGGCAAGGCCAAGATTACGGACTGGGCCCTTGGGGCCCAAGGATCGAAGGTCGACATCGCGTGGGTCGAAGTTGAAACCCACACACCCGCCCAGGACGATCCAGTCAGTCGTATTGTCCTGAAAAGAAGCTGCAATGGCGGCATGGATTTCAACTCCTGTCCGGACGGAACGCGCATCTTTCGGGAGAGTGCGGCCTACAAGCGAGATCTCTCCTTGGCGTACGATCGACAAGGGCACCATCATATGGTTTGGGGAGAGGCCAACAAAATCTACCATCTGCGCGATCTGAGGGGAGACACGGACCGTGAAGGTCGGCTCGTCAACGTGTTCGACAAACTCCGAAAGAAGCCCACCACGGAGCTGATCAAAATGCAGGTTCAGTATGGCCGAGTGAACGGGCAATGCCCTTGCGAGGACTGTTGGTGCGAGGAAGCGTATCCGGTGGCACCCGGTGAAGCGGACAAGAGCAGTCGCTCACAAGATAGACATGTAGGCTGGTTGGACGACACCTTCACATACACGCCATCACTTCATGTGAATGACTCGGAGATCGCGATCATCGCGCGGCAGACAAAGCGTTGGGAGCCTTTGCCCGTTCCCAATCCCCTTTGGGACACAATGCTCGAGGATCCGGTGTACAGCGACGACATCGTGTTCCGAAAGCAGCCCACCAAGCTGGTCGTGGGGTGGAGAAAAGCGTGGAAGACCGCCTACGAGGATGGCGACGAAGACCTCTACGATGGGCTTGGCATCCGATTTCAATACCGATACCGCGGCACCTGGCACCACAACGACCGCATTCAGGTTGCCGTCCGGCCCATTGACGAAGACGGCTGGAGAGCGCCAAGTGTGGCCCCGAAGGACGATGGCCAGACAGAGGACGGCGTGCTTGAGGAAGACGAGCGCTGGCAAGTATTTGTCGTGGACGACGATTTTGAAGCAACGCTTGAGGGCCCACATTCTTATCCTGATGCGGTCACGACCCCATCAGGGCGAATGATCGCTGTGTACGAAAAGGGCCCGTCGATAAGCCCCAGCAACACCCGGGGCAATCCGCTCGTCCTTCAGATCTCGGATGATTCCGGCAAGACCTGGTTCGGCCCTCAAACACCATTTGCCTATGGCCATCGACCCTCAGTAGAAATTGTACGTGGTCCAGAAGCGTCCTCACCAGATGAAATTGCGGTTTTGTATGTCACACCCGTGGGTACCATTCGGGTGGCGCGGTCTCAAGATTTGCACAACTTTAGTGACGTCGCCCTCAACGAAGCAAAGGGGACGGTTGAGTCGGACCTTGCTCTAGCTACCGTTGGCCCCAGCGAAGCCACAGGGTCGTTTTTGGCGGCTCATTCGTTTTCGGTGCATCAAGATTTGCTTTTGGCAGCGTGGGTCCAAAAAGGGGCATCCGACGACGAGGCCGATCAGATCGTTGTCGCGCGCTCTTCTTACACAAACGAGGCAACAAGACTGTCCCTTTCGCCACGCCTACCCACTACAAGAAACCAAAACGCAACGATTCACATTCAATCGGTCAACAAGTATGGAATTTCGGTGCCTCGAAACATCCATCCAACAGAGGCGGCAACCAACCAAAGCCGCCCTGAGTTGCACCCAGCTCATCTGGATCTTTTGGAAGGTCAGGCACTGGCTTCCGTCCCGGTGGAATGGCTTGATGATGTGGCGCTGGAAGGAAATCTAAAGATAGAGGTGAACGCAAACGCCACGGCGTACGAGGATCACGCCGGGGGGAATCTCTCCCGGGCCCTGGCGCTTCGAAATGAGCTGCAAAAGGCAGTCCCCTCCGAACCGCGCCAGCGAATACAACGAGAATACCATCCAGAAACAACCAATCTACAAATCCAACACCTCGTGGACGGGCCCTTGAACCTCGACACCCAAGATGCCGAGTACTTGGCCAGCTTTGAGCGAGTGTGGGTCTACACGCAAGGCATCGCGCTTCATCAAGCGGTTCGGCGCCACGAAAACGAAACATCCCAAGAGCTTGCACGATGGCTCTGCGATCCGGCGCAAGCGGTTTGGCAAGGCGATCGTATTCTCGGCTGGCCGTTTTCCAAAAACACAAAAGGAGACACCTGGAAGGATGCCCGCCTTGTCACCGGGGCCAATGCGTGGGCGATTCATGGCCTAGGCGCTTTTTTGGTGTCCGAAGCGTTTACTTCCCTTGCCCAGTCCGAAAAGACTGACTTTCGCGCGTGCTATCTCGGAGCACTTCGAGGGCTTGAAACCCACGTAGTGGCTGTGGGTCTTGAAAAACGGCGGAAGCGAAGTCCTACAAGTGACTGCCGTATCGAAGAATGCGCCTTTTTGATGACCGCTGGGTGGAGCACAGAAGGACTCGAAAAAGCACAGACGCCATGGGCTCTTGGGTTGACCGACAATTCCAGCGAGCAATGGCGCTACTACGATGTGCTCAATGCGGTAGGGTATGAGCGCTTCGATGAGCTTCTGCCGCCCTCCGTGAGGCGAAGTTTTGTTGCTGAAGACGGCCTCTGGGTAGAGGACGATCTTTGGGTTCTCACAGAGGCGGATTTCCAGGTGCTTCAAGTGAGAACCAAAGCCCAAAACGTAGTGACTGAGCATAACCTCGACGTTCTGAGCGTCTTGAATCATGCCCTGAAACATACCGATGAAATCTGGTCCGACACGTCTGAAGCTGGGCGAAAGGAAGTTCGCAATTGGCTTAGGCCGTGGCGTGATGGTCTTCGGGCAGGTATCTTCGAGCTTCTCTGGCATACCCCGTCTTCAACCACGCAAGATGAAGAAAAAGAACCACATGCCTGCCGACCAGAGACCAAGCGATTTGAGCAACGAAGCCACGCCATAACCGGTGGCGGTTTCGACGAAGAAGGAACCTTTCAGCCCAATCCGGAAGTCGCCGTTGACAACTGTAGTTGGCTCGCCCTCTCAGTCAATTTTGACGATCTCCCAAGCGATCGGGTGGATCAGCTGTCTGAATGCCTTGTGTACACTGTAGACAAATTTGCCGACGTGATGCCCTACGGCTCGAACGGACAGTGCTACTACGGCGCACACTATTTTCCCAATACCTTCAAGGACCCCTATATCAGTCAGAGCGATCGGCAAGAGATTTCGTATCACCTCGAAGCGACCGCGGGCTTGATCCTCGGCCTCTACCGTTTTCACCAAGCCCACCCGAATCGGGGCGAGGACTTTCATGAAAAGTCACACAGGCTATGGAGCGGGGTGCAGACCTTTGTGCGTGATCACGGTTTTGTCTATTCGAGCCAACGCATTCAGGACCTGTCTGCCCGCCTCGCTTCGAGCACGGCGGTGATCTGGTACTTGGACGTCTATGATGCCTTGGAGCACCTCGATGATGGCCTCGACCGCCCCCTTCATAGCTATGCCCACCAGGTGGATGGCGCCTGGGTGACGGGGGCCATCGCCGGGGCCTGGGACCGATTGAAGGCACTCGGCTTCGAACCAGAGAACCACGCCGCAGCGCGGGATTCTTCAGGCGAAAAGGACCAAGATTTTGGTTCTTTGGCGACTGAAACTGGGCGGGGCCTCTTTTTGGTCTCCGACCCGGGATCTGAAAATCCGAAGGCCCGCGTCGAGGACCAAGCGCTTGGCCTTCTGGCGGCCGTGAACCACCAAGACTTCGATTCGGCGGACCGCTGGGCGTCGGGCCTTCTTGACACCGTGGTGCAAGAATCGAACGAGCTCCTTGGGGAGGACTGGTACTTCCCTATAGAAGTCGACGCACAGACCGCCTCGATGACGATCAACGGGCGCTCCTTGGACATCCAGCTGCTCTCTATCTACGCCCTCACCCGGTACTATAGCCATCATCCGGCGCGCGATGCGACGCAAGGAGCCTTGAACGAACCTTCTTTTCGTTCCGTTCGCGCAGCGATCACCGAAGTGATGCGTACGCTCGACCGGAGAAACCACCGGCGCCAAGGGGACCTTGCGTGGGTTGCCGCACCGGTTGAGGGCGGGGGACCGGAAAGAGCGTATTCGCACCACCAGGTCTTGGCGTACTTCGCCTTGCTCGAAGCCGACGCGCTAGGTCTTCTCCATTCAGTCAAGATGAACACGCGGTCGTTTTCGGCGGCACTCAGGACCCGGTTTTGGAACGACGAAGGCGAGCACCCATGGCACTCGGTGCCCTCAGGGCCTGGCACCGAGTCCACGACTTTGGGGACCGCGGCGCTGTACAGCTTGTTCGCCGCGCATGTGGGCGATACCCAAAAGGCGCGCCTCGCCTTGGACGCGGGTTTGCTTTTTCAGCTCTCGACCGGCGCCCTCAAGACCACCTCGGAATCAGGGTCAACAAAGATGGGGGCCGCGCCTCTTCGCGCCCACGGCTTCTTGGACGCACCACTCCTTTGGATCTTGGCGCTTAGGCGAGGCAGAGAGCTCGATCCCCGACTGGGCGAAATCGCACTCGTTGAGTTTGAGGACTGGCTCTCACGCTTGGATTCCGAAGCGTCCTCTTTGGGCAATCCAGGGGCGCACGCAGCCCAGGTGTTGATTCAAAGCCCGGCAGGACTATTCGGGGCACACTCGGGTCCCTTGGTGCTCGGCGCCACGCTCCCAGGCTTGAACAACGGGCGCAACGACGAGCCGGTTCGCCTCCTCTTTGAACTCGACGAAACCTACGTCGAAACGCTCGGGGCCTTGTTGGCTTCGGACGCGAGTCCGGCCCTCTTTGATACCCTGGTGGTCGAGCTCACGATTCTCCGGTTTGTCGAGGAAATGGTTGAACAAGAGGTGCCGGTTTCTACGTGGATGGAACGCCTGGCACCCGGTTTCAAAAACCCCGATAGCCGGCGGATGGGGAACCGGATGCGGCAAACAGCGGCTGAGCTTAGAGATCTATGCAGCGACGAAGCCCCCCTCACGCCGAAAAGGGCGTTGATAGAGCGCTACCTGGGCATGGCATGCCCCGTTGTGGTCAGCCTCTTCGAATCGCTGTTGGTCCTTCGCGGAGGCTCGGTGGAGGCCGACATGGGCGTGTTGGTTCATGGCTTTGGCGCCGGTGGCTCACGCACGCCCATCGCCCGCGTTCTCGCTGGCTGGGCCACAAGGCTTCTTGGTGCCCCAGGGCAGTCCAACGTGAACTACGAGCCAGGTGATGCGCTGCTCGGAAACAACACAAGGGAAGCGCTCACCGGCCCAATCCGACGAACCTGGGACGCCGCAGTTTTCGATCAACCACTCGATATCCCCGGGAGCGAGCCCCCCAACCTCGCCGACGCTCAAGCGATGCTCCGTGGGCGCTTGCACCAGGCGGTGACCGACACCATCGAATCATCGGATGGTTTCACAACGACCTACGCGTGGGAAGGCCTCGATAGCTTGGCCTCTTTTCACCCTGAGTCACCGCTCTATTGGCAGCGTGCCGCAATCGAGCTTCGGTTGTTTCATGACGAAATGAACCCACAACACAGTCGTCAAACGCTTGCGTACTCCTTCGAAGGTCATGCGTCGGGCGCCCCAGAGTTCACGACCACGCCGGAGGCGGTTGAGGCACAGCGGCGCTTCCGAAGGTTTGTCCATCGATACGCGGGAGGAAGCCTGCCCTCATTGGCCAAGCGATCTGGTCTTCCTTTGCTGTACCTTCACCGAAGTCTCCAAACGGGTGAGGTCCACGCGGACACGTGGTCGAAGCTCTATGCAGCCTACGGTCTTCGGGCAACCGAAGACCATGGACAAGGTGCGGAGGGTTCGCGCCCATCCATGGCCTGGTACGGGGGCGATGGCACCCGGCCCATGTCTTTGGCAGAAGAACCCGATGCGATAATGCTTCCACTGGTAGGCGAATTCTCCGCCTGGCTGGAGACCCTGAAAAGCGGTAGTGCCCAAGCGAACGGCCTGTGGCCCTTGGTCATTTCCGCTTCAGCCGATTCAGAACCCCGACTGGGCCCAAGAGATTTCGGCTGCGTCCCTTTTTGGTCCCCGACCGGAGGCGGTGGCGCATTCAACCTTGGGGCTCGAATTTGCGAAACAACTCGGCGCACGCGAGGGGCTCAAGCAAGCCCTTATCCAAATCATGGGGATTGCGACCATGGCGGGGATAAGCGCCGGGATGAACGAGGAAGAAATCGAACGCCTGGTTGACGAACTCTTCATCGATGAAACGCACAGCGTCGTCCTGGTCGACCGAGATGTCCCTTTCACGGTCCCTGAGGGTTTCGGCTTCGTGGGTGTCGAACCCCTTCTTCCCGAACTCAGCCCGCGAGATGTGTACCTTTGGCCACGCGAAGTGCTGGGCAAACACCCACCCAAGTGGGCAGAGGCGTTTTCTTTTAACCTGGTAGATAACCTCACCGTCGGGCTGGCCCAAGACGTGCGGGACGACTGGGCCCAGTCTCTTCGGTCCTACGTCGAAGGCTATGTTCCGCGGAGTGTGATTCTCAAGCAGACCGACAACGGGGTTGAGATATACCAAAAACTCCGGCTCGATCTCCCCTGGGACGAGGAGGCTCGCGGCGTGGTCATCCACCTCGAATCGGGTTCGGGGGCACCCGCGCTTGTTCACCGACAACCCGGCCCTTGGAGCCGCTGGTACGAAACGCACGTGCTGGGCGAAGCGCTCCCTGAGAACCATCGGACCGCCTATCTGAATGCGGTGGGCGCCTGGATACTGGAGGGCGTGTTGGGCACACCCGGCCGGCTGAATTTCCGCGACAAAATAGCGCAGATCAAACGGATGGTCAGCGGAACGGGTGGTTCGGCGGGCGAGCCAAGTTTGGGCGAAAGGCCCTCGGTCTTGCAGGAGCCCTACCAGGACAAGCATTTGGTGGTCGCGGGCGATGCACAAAGCCAAAAAGCCCACTATCGCGGCACCTATGTGGGCTCGATGTGGCTAGAAAAGAACGGCTTTTTTCGGTTCGAGGTTCTGGTTCCCCCGTCTATCCAAAAGGACCCCGGCGCGTTTCGTAACATATTGACCGCCCTCCACGAGCAGGCCAAAGCCGAAGCCAAAAGCCATGGCTACAGAGTCCTAGGGCTCATCGACCAGTGGGGCAAAGATTCTGAGAGCCTGCGGGTGTTTCAAGCCCATCGAGCCCACGGTAGGACTCGGGAAAACGCAGCAAAAGCGACCGAGCCCTACGAAGTGGCCGCACTCTTAGGCTACTCAGTGGTACGCGAGCTAAGGCCCTACCAAAACGGAGGCGTCCAGGCGGCATTTGTGGCCCCGGGTGATGTCAAAGCGCACGTGACCCTTGATCTGGGCACCCAGCCCACGCCCCCCGTCACCGAGCCGGTGCTTCACAAAAGTGAGGATCGAAAGACCCTAGACAGCCTGATACAAAAAGATGCCGATCTCTTGAACCCGACCCCGTTGGTGATGCAGATCGTAAGCCCACTTTCTCCCAGCCGGCTTAAAAACGGTTTTGGGCCTCGGGCCAAGAACAACTACAACGCCACGGATTACGTCAAAGACAACTGGCCTGAGACCTCTTTTGTAGAGGGCACGACCGACCCCCAGATTGTGCAGGAAAAACTCGAATGGTTTGACGGTGATGCATGGGTCTACACGGTGGTCGCCCCCAGCATGCGAGCCATTGACTTGTCTCGCGTGGCCCCAGAAGACGGCGTTGATCTCGGGCTCCACCCGGGCCAACGCATCCTGGTCGCCGACGGCATTCCCAGGGAGAACATCGCGTCGTGGGTTCGGGTGACACCGCACAAAGCGCCCACCGGTGCCGCCAGCCCCGACTTTGTGGCCCAAGATCACGGCCCTGCTTTTCTCACCCGCGTGGACCAGCAATTGTCTGAAACCCTTCTGAGCCTGGGCCTGAACCTCAAGGGCGAAATGCCTCGATGGGGCGAAAAACTCGATCGCCTCGGTGCCACCGAAACCCTTTCCTATGAGCTCACGACGCCCGTGACTCCGGGGCAAAGTGGTTTTGCCCACGTCTTCGTATGGCAGAAGACCAAAAAACAGCGACTGGGACACGCCTGGGTCGATGAAAACAACGTCATGCACCTTGAGAGTATCGTGCATGTGGGCACACAGGATACGAAAGGCAAACAAGATCTGAATCTTCGGGGTGCTCAACACGCTGGTTGAGCAAACGCTTCTTCAGCAGCCCATCGTGGGCAAGAAGCTCATCGGTGCGATCGTCGAGTGGCCCAAAAACCATCCTGAGCTCCCAGCCCTAATTCGGAATGTCGAACAACACATTCAAAACACAGAAAGCCAAGAAACCGGTAGAAACCGGCGAATCGCCGAGCAGGCGGTTGTGTCAGACACCCTTCCGGGGACCATTTTGCTCGAGCATGGCTTTCAAACGCACACCGTCACCGCAGAGCGCGACGCCGAGGGGTCTATCATTGGCGGCCCCCTTGAAGCGCTCTTTGTCATACGCCCGGGCGTTGCCCCAGGCCACTTGGCGGCGCTTGAGCGAAAGCTTGGATACACATTCAAAAACAAGGTGCTCCTCGAACGTGCGCTGACGCCGTGGACCCGAGAGTACGAGGACCTAGAACTTCTCGGCGATGGGATCTTGGAGATCAATACCCGGCAAACGCTCATGGAACGAATACCCGATGCGGGCTACGAAGACCACCTTCGGCACAAGACCAGTTTGGTGAAGAACGTCGCCCTCGACGTCGCGAGCAAAAGACTCGATCTCGGGCGCTTCTTAAACCTCAACGTGGCAGGGGAGCAGGACCACTTGAGACAAGACTCGGAGGTTCTTGCCGACACGATGGAGGCCATCATCGGCGCAATATACATGGACGACGAAAAGGCTACACCGTTTGGCGTGACGCGGTGGGTCACCGAGCCCTGGTTGGGCATCCTCAATATCGGCTTTCGTTTGACCGAACAAGACCAAAGGGCGATGGTCGAAAAATGGGCACGCAGCACATATGGGCCCGGGGCAGAAGTTCGTCAGACCGAGACCCATACTCCTGACGGCAAAATCCAGTCGCAGGTGACCGTAGGCCAGGAAGTTGTCGGGCAAGCTGTAGGCGAAGAGACAGAGTCGGCCAGGCGATCTGCGCTCGCCGATGTATTTGCGCGTCATGACGACCTATTGGAGGACATCACCCATCCGGTCTTTGACCAAACCCCCTTGGTGCCCCTCCATACCCAGTTTCCCCCAGTCTTGGGGGTCGAGCTCTCTTCGAAGGAAGCCGCATTTGCCAAATCCTATGCACACATTATTCCCGGAGCGGGAAAGCTGGTCTATTTTCTTCGTTTTTCTACGGACCGCGACAAGAGCCTTAAACTCCGAGGTTTTGGAGAGGCGATTCTTCAGCACATGGCTCGGAAAACGCATAATGCGGGTGTCGTAACCGGGTACTACGACACCGGGGAGATTCGGACACACTACCCCGCATTTGCGTTCGCGCTGAAATTGACTCCGTTTGTTAAAAAATCGTCTGGACCCGCCTCGTCGTACTCGGAGGCACTCGGCTACACTTTACAAAGCTTTGTGGGGCTTGTTGCCGCAGTCACCGAATACTCGACCGTCGAATCTCTGTTGCAACCCTTGTTCGAGAGCCGTGTGGCCCCAAGAATCGCCCTCCCCGACAGCCCCGGGCAACTCCGTCTCGCGGTCCATAGTCATCAGCGCTTTGGCGTCGATCCCCACTACCGGACCGAGCAGACACCGCAAGGTTTCGTCACGGAGATCTACGCAGACACTCGGCTATTGGGCTCTGGCGAAGGCTCGGACCGCAAGAGCTCCAAAGACAACGCAGTGAAGGACGCGATTGCGAAGAACCAGGTTCCCGGCCAAGACCTCCTGCACGCCGAGAACTGGGCACCCCTAAAATCTGCGCCCCCTAAAGCAACCCAAAAGGGACTGGTCTTGCTGCCCCCTTGGTCCCTCTCGAAACCTCTAAAAGACGGAACAGGCGGTGCGTCTCGCGGGCCGGAAGAGCTGCTTGACATGCTCGACTACGGGATTAAGAAACAATTGCTGGCGCACGCGACAACCCATCCAACTTTCGGAACCCAGAGTCGGTTCGACCAGCTCTCGTTGGTCGGGAAGCGTGTCCACGCCCTCTTGAACCGAAAGTGGGTCATCCAGCACTTTTCCGAGGACGACGCGCCCAAGCTCCTCAACATCGCAAAGACCTCGGGGGCGCCGGCAACCGCAGCCCGAAAGATGGATCTAGGGGATTGGTTGCGTCTGGGTAGCGCCCACGAACACCTCCGGCAGGATGAAGCGACCCTCGTTCGGGCCTTTCAAGCCCTGCTGGGGTCTGCCTACTACAGCGAGAAAGGCCGCATTCGCGAGCTTGAGCCCCCCTTTGAGCCGTTTCTCTCACCTCCGGAGCGCTTATTGACCCCCGAGGATCGGTGGGAGGTTCTCAAGAAGTTTGCTCCGAAGGTGTTGGGCCTAGATGGTAAGCTTCGCTACGACACCGTTCTTCTCAAAGATGGAACCCCAAAGACCACCGTGTGGATCGGCGATGAGATCATCGCCCAGGAGCAAGGCGAGTCATCAGAAATGGAGGCTGCTTCGGTCGCCCTCTCCCTCGACGCTGAACTTTTGGCTCAGGCGCAGAAAAAGAAAGACACGCTGAAAGTTTTCATCCCCGTGGCGCAACAATATCCGGATCTTCCCGACGTAGAGCTGACCCAGGCGGAACGGGATGTGTTGGAACGATTGTCTGTTGATCTTCGCATGCCCAATACCCTTGTTTACGCCTCGCGCCGGGACCAATATGGCCACGCGGGGAAGTTGAGTTTGCTTGGGGAAGCTGCCAGTGAATTGGCCCTGGCCGAGAATGCATTCAAACACAAACCTGATGGGAATCTCACGCGGTTGGAGTCCTTGTTGCGAGCACAATCAAGCGGTCTTGCCCTTGTTGCCTGGGAGCTGGGGCTTGCGAACATTCTTCACACGTCCGCCCCAGGCCATCATTTCATCGATGGGCTTCTGTTCACGCTTCGCACTCTTTTAGGGCTCGTTTACGTGCAACGCGGGATGCCCGGAGTCCGTGCGGTTCTTCAGCCCAAATTGATGTTCATCAACCAACCCCGTCAAATCCAGGAAGCAGAATCTTTAGGAGAACTCCGGCTTGCGGCTTGGTTCTTTCGCACCCACAACACCGTGCCCAAGTACGAACACCACACAACGGGTGGCATCCACCAAGTGACCATTTTGGGAAAAAACCGAGTGCTCAGCGAAGCAGAAGATTCCGATCCTACGGTAGCCAAACAAATGGCGATCCAACAGGCCCTGGCTCAGTACCAGGTCCCCTAGGGTGACTTGCGGTGCGCCGAAACGGAAGGGAGCCGAGGGACTAAGGACCAGGGGGACCGCAGCGTAGGTCTTTGGGCTGTTGTGAAGGATCGAGAAGAAAACGGGTGACCGCGTCGCCCACACACGCATCCTCCTTAAAAACGATCGTGTGGCCTCGGTGGGCCGAACGGACCAGGAAGCCCGATTTTAACGTCTCAGCCATATGTTCCGCCCATACGAACGGTGCCGACGAGTCGTGTTCGCCGCCCACCACCATGATGGGGCCGGCGCCGCCCGCCTCGAGCACAGTGGGCACGTGATTCGGAGTCGCTGGCCATCCGCGGCAAACGGCACCGAGTACCGTCATGTGGGCGTGAAAAATGGGCGCCTTTTTTTGCAAACGGCGATCGAGCTCGATCACCGCAGCCGAAGAGCTTAGGGCGGGGCGATCGAGGCAGTGGATATGCGCGCTGTGCGCGCCTTTGATTTTTGGGCTACGGATCTCGTCGGGGACCAATTCCGCGTGGAGCTGGGCGAGCCCACTGAGAGCCGGAATGTTGCCCACTCGGTCTTGTACCAGCTCGATGCAGACCTCGGCCAAATCACGCCATCGTGGCCCCTGCGCCAATCCCGCCCAAAGCGTCGCTTCGATAAGATGTACCGAAAAACCGCTCATCTTTTCTTCGAATGCGTCCCAAGTGTGCTTCTCTTGGTGGAGCAGACGCTGATGCAACTCGGTCAGTTGGGTTCCGAGGTCATCGGGGCATCCTGGGACCTCTTCTTGGCAATACGAAACAAAAAGCTCAAAGGTCGCCTGCATCGCCTCGACCCGCTCGACAATGAAGACTTCGTCATCGAGGCCTTGCCCTAAAGGAGCGTCCAACACCATCGCACGAACCCGCTGAGGATAACGGTCGGCGTAGGCTGCACCCAGCAAACCCGCATAGGAATACCCCAGAAAAGAAATCTCCGTTGCGCCGAGCGCGTCGCGAACACGCTCCATGTCCTCGACACCGCTCATGGTTCCGAGCTCGGACATGTACCGGCCATACTTCTTTTCGCAGGCGTAACCATGGAGGCGAACCGCCTGGGCCACCTTCGATACGACGCCCTCACCCCCGAAGCGATTCGGCACCTCGGCCCCGGAAACAAGGCCACAGTCCATCGGAGTGCTTTGACCAACGCCCCGGGGATCAAAGGCCACGAGATCGAAGGAGGACATCACCGCCTCAGGCACCTTCGGCCTTCCCTGAGAGATTCCGTCCTTGAGAAAATCGATGACCGGCAGACCTGGTCCTCCGGGGTGAACAAACAAGACCTTGTCCGGGCGCTCTTCTTTTCTGAGGCGGGCCACACCAAGCTCGATCTGGTCACCCAGCGGATCGTCGTAGTCCAAAGGGACCGCGAGGCGACCACACTCTAGGACTTCCTCTTCATCATCGTCGCAGGGGCCCCACACGATGGCTCCCGGATCCGTCTTTTCTTCCACAGCACCCGCGACCACCTCGTCCTCCGGCGGCTCTTCGGGTGTTGGGGAGACGATGGGACGCTCCAATCGAATCTCGACCTTGCGGCGGGCAAGTTCGGTCCCGTTCCCGTCGGCAAACCGTACGACGTCCCACACCGAAGTGCCCGGGGGCATGGGCGGCAAGTCTGTCGTGTCAACCCGAACGGCTACCGGCCGCGGTGGCCAATACGGAACCCCGAGATCGGCATCCACCGAGTGATCGCTGGGAGCCGAAAGCGTTGGGGTTCTATCTTCCCCGAACCGAAGGTGGCCTCCCAAACTGGACAGAATGATCTTTTCCCACACGAAAGGCCAATACGGCTTACCGAGATCAAAGTACTGCACGGAGGGCGTCGCGCCATGTTCGTCGACCACGAACATGAGATGCTCGCCCTCGATGGGTTCACGCCCGGCCCCGAGGGGGACCACACCGAGTTCAGGCACAGTCGTGTCCACCGCCTGGCGCGCGCGGGCCGCGTCAAATAAGGAGCCATCGGCATCGCAGGCAAGCCCCGAGGGAGGTGGCGTCACCCCCTGTGGATAAGCCACAACGTTGTCGATGAAGACCGCCCCCGAAAGCCCCCCCAACACGGCACCGGGTGGGGGCGTGAACCAAAACTCGGGCAAAAAGACATCCTTTCTCGCGTACCCCGTTCCCAACGCGTGAACAATTCGCGTGCATCCGTCCACAACCCGCCCCGAGCTCGACCACGAAAAGCCCTCGGTGGTCGTCAACAACATCGACACCGAACCACCTTCCCAAGCTCCCCCGGTGGCACCCATGTCGAACGACACGTAGTTCATGCCCGCCAAATCGAAAGGTTTCGGCCCCATGAACGCAACCAGGGGGGATGGGCCCCGCGCACCGGCCTGCCCCAAAGCCCCTTCGCCAGTAACGCGATAGATCAACGCCCGACTCTGGCCAACGGGACCAAAGGCAAGCGCCGCGCGCCCCTCGGGCCCCGCTTGCCAATCGGCATCGTCCCGCGCGTCCTCGAAGTCGAGCATCACCCGAAACGCCTCGGCTTCCTCAAGATCCGCAGGCCGCGGAGGCACAAACGCCAACGCTTCAACCTCCGGCAAGGAGAGCACACCTCGATACAGGCGGAGGTCATCGAGGCCACCCCACGACCAACCCAAGCGAATGGGTGCCTCAGCCGACCGCCCAACTGAAACGCTTTCGGCCGACGAGCCGAGCTCGGTCATGAGCTCTTTTCCATTCACAAACATCGCCGCCGTCCCTCGCCCATTCCAGGTGACCGCCACGTGGGCCCAACGCCCGGCCCACTCGTGACCATCTCCTGGACTCCGCCACCACTCGATGCTGTGGGCCGCCCGAAAGACCCTCGGCTCGGCGTCGTCCGGCCGAAGATGAAACGCCAGGTGCCGGTCCTTTCCCATCGCCAACGCCCAACCCCCACCGCTGCCATGAAGACCGGCAGGACCAAGCGTACCCACAAACATTTCCGGCGCGCCATCGCGTGCGTGGGGACCGTATCGATAGTGGTCGCCGAGCTGGAGCCACACCGAAACCGAAAACGCCTCACCGCCCTCTTTGAACCAGAGCTCCGAGGCGTCCAGCGGAACGTCCAACCAGTGGCCTCGCGGCAAACCTTGCGCCTGCCACGCGGGGATCCAAGACGGGACAAAACCACGCGCCACTGCCTCGTGGGCCCTCTGGCCGTCGACGAGCCCAAACCCGTGGCCATCGAGCGGCCAGTGGCCAACCAGATCTGCCTGGTCTCGGCTGCGGCCATCTCGCTCTACGCTGGGTTGAAGCACTTCCACCTCGTACCGATGGGTCTTTGCATCGCCCGCTACCAAGATCTCGACGCCAGAACCGAGTTTGGTCACGGGCCCGACCTCAAAAAGAGACCCGTCCGAGGCCGACGTACAGAGCTGGAATCGACCCGTATCCTGGGCGTCGAGGGCACCTCGAAGCACCTCTTGGACAGAAAGATCAAATGGCTTGGCGCTTTGATCCCCCGCCACCCGGACATCCCAGTCCATCGCCTGCGCGCGGTTGTTGAATACTTCAAACCACCGGCAACCGCCGGCCATCACCTGAAGGACTCCGGTCGCGGTGGCGCCTCCGACCTTGACCCGCCAGTCCTCCGAGCGCCCGGAGACCAAGTCAACGGGATACATGTACGAAAAATCGGAACGCGCACCTTTCCCCTCGACGGTCAGCGTCCACCGGGTCGGTGAAAGCGGGCCGTGAGCCTGAACCGCATCGGCCAAACGGCTCTTTGGGACCTGAAGACACACGCGCGCCTGAACCTCCTCTTGAGGTCCTAAACGGAACGCTTCATTGCCCTCCACCACGACGACGGCCCCGCCCTTTTCACCCCGGGCTGCCGCCTGGGTGTTGACCTGTGCACTGAGTCGAAGCTCCAGGGCCTCCTTTCCGGCATGGGCGAGGGTCAGCCCACGGCATTCATTGGCCGTGAGCCGGACTCGATGGCCCTCAGTGGCTTCCAAAATCCGTACCTGCTGCGAAGGCTGAAGACGACCGAGATCGCTCGCGTGCCACGCCGGCCAAGCCTCATCGCCTTCCTTGGGGAACACGCCCGTCTGTATCACGCGATGCAAGAGCGTAGGCGCCACGCCCAAACCTTGCGATGCCGACAAGAGGGTTCCATCCCACGTTTGGTTCAAATAGGCACGCAGGGTGCGCACATTTTGGGCCCGGTCGGGGGGCAGCGGCCCGTCGAAATGCAAGAGGCGATCACGCGACGCCACAAAAAGATCTCTGTCGTGCTCGAGCACGGTACGAAAGATCAGCGCATCACGCCCCCAGTAGATGGGCGCTCTTGGGTTCAAAGCATCGGCGACATCGACGTGGCCGAACCGGTAAGACACTGCAAGCCCAAGCGAAGAACGTCCGAAGCCCCCTTTCAAGCGAGCGGCAAAGGCCTCATCAAACCCCGCCACCAAAGCGGTCCGCAGCGCGGACTGCACCTCAGGCACCGGGGCATCTTCTGGGACATCAACCCTCGCGAAGAAAAGCCCACAGGTGATGCACGGGCCCTCGGTCACCGACGACGAGGAAGCACCGTCAACGCGCGCCTCGAAGACCTCGCCGCCCAAGACCCCACGGCTCAAGAGCACCCGAAGCTCTTTGACGAGGTCGGTGACGTCGGTCGCCAACACCATGTCGGCCAAAGAACCCTCGTGCGCGCCCACACGGGCGTCGCCCAGCGCGGCGTATAACGCTTCGGCCCGTCCACAGCTCAGGCCGAAGAAGCGTTCGAAGCGCGTATAGACCTTGTCCAAAAAGTCCCACTCGCAAAGACTCAAAAGCGCGGCATCGGCGCGAAGAACCAAAGACTTTCGGTCGCGCACATAGTTTCGCGGCCATTTTGCGGGGTCCACACCCTTTGCGAGCTGGGTCTCGGCGAAAAGCAAAAAGGCGACGCGCTCCAGCAGCACATCAAAGCTTGGAATCCGATACGGCGTGACCAACAAAGTACGTACGGCATCGCGCTGGGCTTGCTTCAGCTGGGCCCCTCCCCCCTCCAAAAAGACCGACGGCCCGTCCGGTCCCATGCCAGCCAGAGTGAGGGACGGCGCCCTGACCCCAAAAACGCCCGCGGGATCATTTAAGAGCTGCACCGCGACGTGGTAAAAGGCGCTTTCACCCTTCAACGTGTAAAGCCAATGCAAGGCCTCAAGCGCAAATTCGTCTTGTCGGGCATCACCTGCTGCCAGGGCCCGTTGAACCAGCCCCTCGCCCGCAAGATTGCCCCACAGATTGCCGGTGGTGACCTTGGAGCGCAAATAAAACGCATAGCGCGCATCCTCACCACGCCCCTCGCGATCACGGCTGAGATCCTCTTCGGACAACATCCAGTCTTCCGGGTCTCCCTGTGGATGAACCAAAAAACGAGGCCGAGCCGCCCGGGGGCCCATCGACTCCAAATGGGCTTGAGCATCGGTGAAGCGAAGAGAATCGGCCAAAAAGAGACTGCAAAGCGCCTTCGCGGGGGGACGATGAATCACCCACGAAGCGCTCGTGCCCCGCCCGCCAACCATCGCCCTCGCCAATTCCTGCTGGCAAAGTCCCGAAAGCTGCCTCGAAAAACCGGCAAAACCGCCGCGAAACCCAAGTTCTGGGAGGGCGTCCTTGAACGAAGATGCCTGCCAAAGCTGAAGAACAAAGTAGGCCCACACATTTGTTTCGGTCCCGGTCGCCACCCGAGGGACCCCGCGTGGCTGGTCGCCATCCCCGGGGAGGAATAGATCCTGGAGCCGCGATACGCCAGGTTGAAGATAAAGCGCCATCATCGCCGGCACCCCCTCTTTGACCACCGCTTCGGCCAAAGGCCCCACCGCGGTCCCCACACGGATGTCGCGTTTGAGATACCAAAGAAGGGCATAATACGCCGCCATCTGCATGCCGGTCTTGCGGTGGGGGTACAGGGCCTCGCCGGTGGTGGTGTGCAACACGGCCGGAAACTCGTGATGGGTCTCGATGTCACCACCCGGCCCCGGCCACTCGTAGGGTCTTCGGGTCTCCAAGACCGCCCGAACCAACCCATCCGCAAAAGACCAATCGCCGCGGTTGACCGCCACGACAATCGCCATCGCTTGGTCCTCGAGTCGGGTGAAGGGGACGCCCTTTGGGCCACCCGAACGAATGAGCTTTGTGTGAGGGTCTACAAGCGCTTTGAGCCGGCGGTAGCTCTCATCGACAAAAGCGGTGAGTGCCTCGGCATCAACGCCCCTCGCATAGTGTCTAAGCGGCCGCTGAGGATCACCCCACAGCCCATGGCGATCCTCGTAGACATCAATGAACCAGATGAGCGCGGTGCTGGATGTCAGAAGAGTCGACAAGTCGAGAATGCGCTGGCTCGAATAAGGAAATCCGTGGTCGGTGACAAAAGCCTGAACCCCCGCCCATAGCCTATCGGCCTCGGCCTCAAAAAAGGGCGTCTCGGCACGCTGAGGATGATGCTCAGCGAAGCGTCTCAGCCCCAAGATCAAGCCTGTCGTGGCTTCGAGATGAAAGGATTGCTCTTGTTGATGGCTTTGGGCAATATATCGGTCCTCAAAACCGTCCAAAAAGTAGTGGGCACCGTAATAGGCCTTGTTCGCAAAACGGATGCGCTTGGCAAAAGCGAGGACCGTGAACGACAAACATCGCGCCAGCCGGTCCACGTAGACGTCCTTTAAGCCCGTGTGGTTCACGGCCAACGACAACCAGCTACAATTGTCGATGGCCACGTGCTCCGAACGGGCAAAGACCAACGCGCCGTCATCGCCTTTCAGCTGGACATGGGACGCCGCCCCTTCATCCCACAAGCCGCCGGGGACGCTCTTCTCACCGCGCCCAACAGCCTTGAGATCCTCGGGGAGGGCAAGCGCTCCGCCGGTGGCCACCCGCCCCCAATCCTCTTCGTCCAATGCGGTTTGAATCTCCGCTTCTTTGCGGGAATCATCCGAGGCAGCCTTTGCGAGCGCACTTTCAAGATCTCGCCGCCAAAAGCGGTCGCTGTCATCCCAAAGGACGTAAAAAAGCGCGTCCTGGACTTCATCGCGCCAGGCCTCCAGATGCGCCTTATCTTGGAGTCCAAGCACGTGGGCATAACCGATTGCGTGGTTGAGAACCGCAAGCACATCCACATTGTGCTCAGTCACCACATTGTGCGCTTGAACCTCCCTCTTGAGATGCCAAAACTCGGCTTCACTCAAACTCAGGGAGTCCGAAGCCGAAGGGTCGAGACGCCGAGATGCACCGGTTCTGGCAATGACGGGCGACCGCTCGGCATCAAAGGTGTCGTACCCCAAGGCATCGAGCACATCGTAGTAGTCCCAAGCCTCATCTTCGGCCGCCATCCGTTCTCCGGTTGGTCCCACGATGTTCCAGGGACGGGCCGCGTGGTTGAGGCCCTCCGCCGTCCATCCGGCAGTCATCAGGCTGACCCGGAGGCCATCATCGGTCGTTCCCGACCACCGATGGGCCTCCAAGCCCAAGAGAGCCCGCCGATAACATTGTTGAAGACCGACGCGCTCAGAATCCGTCAGCGATGAAGCGCCCTTGGAGACCAAAAAAGACCCCAGGCCATGGACCACCCAAGCGGTGGCTCCGGTCACGAGCCGCACGTCTTTCCAGTCATCGCCGTCGGTGTTCCAAGAAAACGGCCACCCCTTGATCACTGGTTGCCCATTCTGCTCTCCTCTTTGGGCTTTCTCACAAAGCGACTTCGCCATTTTCTGTGCCCGCGCACGATCTTCGGGCGCGGGCTGCCGCGCCAGTTGCGCCAGCGCAATGCCCTGAGTGTATGCCCAGACACGTTCGAAGCGCGCGAGGAACGAGGCGTCTTCGCGCTGCCCCGCGGCATCATCAAAGCTCCTCGATAGCCACTGAGATGCCGTTTCTTCGGCGTCACTCGCCTCGGGGGCCATGTGGTACTCCACTTGGTACACGGCCTCCATCCCATCGCCAGACTCACGCCACAGACGATCTCGCATCCACTTCGCCTTCTCGTAGTTGCCCTCCGTAGTCGCCGCAAACGTCGGGACGCTCTGGTCCAACGAAACAGGGGCGGCTGGGGTCAAAACGCCCGCCAAGCGCGGGCCTTCGGAAACGGAAAGGGATGCAAGCGAGACTTCTCCCAATGGACCGACCAAAGAGACGTCTGTGGGATGGACCCATGCCAGGGCACGCCCCCCCACAAGGGGCAACCGAACAGCCGCCGGCCCATTATCGGCCCCTTGAACCACTGGCCCCAACGCGCCGGATGACCCCGAAGCCCCCAGGACCTGAAGATCCTCATCGGAATCCACGGCCATGTGGTACACGTTTTGTGCCGTGACCGTAATCGTGGACCCGCGGCCCTCAGTGAAGTATTCGGGAAGCGTCACCCCATAGTTCGTCACCTCGGTCGCACTGGAAGCCCGGGCAACAACGATGCGCTCCTGTGAACCCCCGTCTGAACGTTCGATCCAAGCCGCCGCGAGAAGGTCTTCGTAACTCGCCACAGACACCCTACCGATGAGACTGTCGGCATCGCTTCCATGGCCCTTCCAGTGGATGGGCTTGACCGGTCCCTCGTTCAGCATCCGCGGCAGCGCGAGCACCCCCTCCACCGCGGAGACTTCGACGGAGTGCACCAAACCCCCGCTCGGCGCGTCCGGAACATAGTAGAGGACCTGAGTAACACCGCCTGCCATGGCACCCATCCTGGGGAGATAACCCAAAGACAAGGTGCGCGGCCTAGACCACGTGAGCCCCGAATCACGAGACAGCTGAAACTGGATGGGATTTTGCCCCGGGGTGTTGGGGTTGGACGAATCCCCGTTCTCATAGACCAAAGCAAGACCCCAAGGCGTGGAAGCCAACTGGGGATGGGAGGGGGTATCGTCGCCTTCTGTGTGCCCAACGACCGCTGCGGTCACAACCTGAAAGCGCGGCGGCACACTCGCCTCAGACGACGCTCCGGACCAAGACAGATGGGCAACCTTGATTTCGTCCTGAAGATGCCAGCTCCCCCGATACCGATACTGAAACCGGATCCCCAAGTCCTCAAACAAACGTTCGTCGCCAGGCTCGTAGGCGTTCTTCCACGTTTTTTTCCAACCGACGACAAATCGCGCGGGAGGATTCCGCTCCACAACCGTTTCGCTGTACACCGGGTCGGCCAGCATCGCGAGCCACGCGGGGTTCGGAACCGCCAAGTTGTCCCACATTCGCGTCTGTCGCGCGGCGATGCTCACGGCGTCATCACCCACGTGAAGCGACGGTTGATACACATAGCTTTGTTCGGTCCTGACCCCCGACCCCAACGTCTCGTCTTCGGCGTCGTCACCGACCTGATGACCCATCCGATAAGATTCCGGGCACCAGCAATCGGAACAAACACAGCGGCCATCGTCGTCGGGCAGTACCTGCGTCAGGTACTTCACCCGCTCACCAACCGGCATAGGCCGCTCAACATCAAAGACGTTGGTCGGTTCGCCCGTGAGATTCCTCAGATAGTACACCTTGTTGGCTTCACCCCAGACCAGGTGGTGGCCCAGCGCCGGGTCGTACCCCATACTCAAGCCGCGCACAAACGAGGTGCTGGCTCGAACCAGGGGCAAGGCGCCAAAACTTTGCCCACCATCCTCGCTCAGCGCTACCCGCAGCCTGGCCCTAGGCGTACCAGGCGAAAGGTCACTCCGGGTCGACCGCGCTTGTTCAACCCAGGCCACCGACACCCGATGTTCGCGCGCAGCCACCGTGAGCTCAAGAATCGACCACCCAGGCTCCAGGCGAGACAGCCGCACAAAGGAACCGAAACTCTCTGCCTTGCCAGCTTGGTCACTTCGAGCGTACCGAACTTCATCGAGACCTTCGCCCGCGGCGCCGAGTTTGACGTAGACCAAGTGGGCAAGCGTGCGTTTTTGGTACGCCGACAGGGCCACTTCTACCAGCGCCTTGGCCGCGCCAGACTCGACCACGGGCTCGGGTCGTTCAAACTGGCCAGGCTCAGGGTGCGCCACCGACATCGCCGCCTCCACCCTAAACGGCTGCGACCGCTCCGACTCCATAAAAACCCGGGTACCGGCCTCCATCACCGCGCTCACCTGGTACACATGCCCGCCCTCAGCCTCGGGTTCAGCGTCTTTGTACTGCTCTACGGGCCCCAAAGATGCGACCCGCTGGCCATCCCGGTAGATGCGAAATCCCAGCTTCGTGCCTTGGGGGATCTCACGGCCGTCCGAAAAAAGGGTTGGTTTCTTCCAAACCAGCGTGACGCCCTCGTCGAGGCGGCCAGCGAACAAACCCACGGGTGGGAGCAAGACGCGACCGGGCGTTGTCTCTGTTTCTTCCTCGGAACCGAGGCTCGACCGAGGTTCAGTGCTTGGTTGTCCGGTTTTCAGCGCAAGATAACCGTTGCCTGGAAGCAGAACGTCCCCCGAGTCGACCACCTCGTAGGCCTTCGCTTGGACGTTCCACCTCACCAAGCGGTCGGCAGCGCGTCCATCCGCCACCGTCGGTGTTGCGACCGACACAAAACACCAAGAAGTCTTGCACTTCGGCGCCATGCCGACGGGCTCTTCGATGGCAACATCCACAACCCGCCGCTCGTCGACGTGAACCCAAAACCCTGTGCCGCCCCCAGACGAGTCGCCGCCTAGCGTCGGTGGCTCAACCGCAAACCGAGGCAGGTCATCCGAACCCTGCGCGGGCCACACCTTGCCTCGACCAAGAGCCCAAAAAGACTCTCTCAGAAGGGGTGCGGGAACCAGATTCCAGCCAGGCTCCAGGCTCCATGCCACCGGCTTCAGTGAAGGCTCTGCCCGTAAAGGCAAGCACCACATCGAACACACACCGACCCAAGCCCCCATCGACAGAAATCGAGACATGCACTCCTCCAATCATCCAAAGCCTCCAAACACCGCGAGTCCCCGCAACCTGAACGCCACGCCGCACGATCGCCGAGTCCCCGCAACCTGAATGCCACGCCGCATAGTCACCCGAGTACGTCGACGAGAACTGACGATACTCAGCTCATCAAGTCAAGCCCCCATGCCTCACCGCCCAAAAGGCGGGCCTCACCCAAGCGCCCGACATCGCTCGCAAAAGGATAGGCCTCAAAAGCGTAACCCAGGGTTGACAAGGCAATAAAACGACACGCGGCGCCCCCGGCCAAGCGCCAGGCAACAAAGCGCCGCCACCAGAAACGGCGCAGACGCTGCTGCGATCCGCTCTAAGCCACGGGTACCTTGAGCCCACTCGCGTTGACAGCCGCTCAACGTAGGCCTACAGTTTTTCGTCGTTTCGAATCGCATCGCGGACAGGAGCGTTGTGGTTGCGGCGCAGTTGGCCAGGTTCAGCCACGCAAACCGCCTTCAGCGCAGACGAACTCGTGAGAATTGTTGCAAAAGATGCGGGCGACTATCGGGAATAGTGCTGCTTGGCGTTGGGCAACTTAGGCGCGTCAAGGCTTGCGGAAAATCTCGGAGCCCCAGGAACACAGTCGGCCAGGATTTGTGTCTTGGCGTAGGCGACATTCATCCAAGCAGATACCGCGTTCGGTGCGATATTCTGTAAGCGTCCGCCCGGTTTGGCTGGTAATAACGCAGTGGTCCCGCGGCCAAGGGAACGGGCCGGAGCGCTCAAGGACTACAGTCGTGTGGTCTTTCCATATGTAACTCAAACGAGGATGTCCAACGCCCGGGCCGCCGGCGGAAGGAGTCGCAGGAATCAATACTCTGGCCATGCCACCATTTCCACTACCACCGATGCTAAAAAGCAATGCTTGATATTCAGCCCCCTCAACAAGGTTTGTGAGCACAACCCGATGGGTTTCGTTGTTGATCTTGTGGTCGATCTCGTAGATCGGACAATCGTGACATCCGTTGCGCGTATAGACCACCTCTGTGGACGCACTCGCTTTACTTTTGTGAGCGCGTCTGACGCTTTTCCACCGAATTTCTGCTGTTTTTTGGCCCCTACGGTCAACTTGAATGTCAGCGAGTTCTAGCCCAAGGTCATCGCGGGTGACCGTTTGAAAGTCTGCCATGGTGCGCAGCAGGTCATTGATGACATCACGGTGGTCGGAATTGGAAAGGGCGGTCCAAAGGGCGCTACGCTCTCGACCTCTGTACGGCAACAGGTTCACCAGTTCATTGGGGTCGTCCTCGAGATTGTAGAGTTCGTAGCCACTGGAATTGTACGGTACCAAGGGCACAACAAGAGCGTCGGTCCCCGCGGTCTCAGAAAAATAGTTGCCGCCGTCGTAGTGACTAAACTTCAATCCGTTTTTTAGGACACCTCGCACTCTGGAAACAACGTTTTTCTGAGAGTGATACTGGAAAAATACCGACCGACGATGTTCATCCTTCTTGGTTCCACGGGCGACATCCAAAAAACTGGAACTGATTGAACCTGGGATCTTGGAGACCCCAGCGGCCGCAAGCAAAGTCGCCGCAAGATCGGTGCTCTGTACAAGCGCCCGCCGCGTTTGGTTTGCCGGAATTTTTGCGGGCCAGCTCATCACCAATGGCACTCGGGTGATCTCGTCGTAGTTGAAGGGCCCCTTGCCCGCAAAGCTGCGTTCCCCCAAGAAGGTGCCGTTGTCCGACAAGAACACGACCAACGTGTTTTCAAGCTTACCCAGTCGCTCGAGCTCGCCGAGAAACCGCCCAACCTGCTGATCCAAAAAATCCATTTGTTCGTGGGCTCGTCGGATATACTCACGCATTCCCCCTGGTTCAGCTTCAAGGCGTCGTTTGAAGGCAGAAGAAGGGGAGTTCTTTTGCTGCGGCGGCTTGTGAGCCAAGCGATCGTTCGCCTTTTCAGGCGACAGGACGTTCGGCATATCTTCGACTCGATAGCGCGGCGCACCAGGAGGCGCATTGCGCCACTGTCCGTTTGGGCCGGTAATCTTCAACGAATGATGATGCGGAGCCCGATGCGCTATCCATGCGAAAAAGGGCTCCTCGGTCGCCGCGACAAATTCGATGGCCTTATCGGTGATGGACTTCGTAAAGTGCACCCCCGGCACCGCCTGGGACACGTTTTTCCGGTGAACGGTCCTGGAGTTGTACATATCAATGGTATCCGGTTGAAGTGCGGAGCCGCCCTCCGTGTGAAAAATCGCATCGAATTCCCAGTCCGCATCCAAGGTCCCCGGGTTCTCCGTGCCGATATGACACTTGCCAAAAAAGCCGGTCCGGTAGCCATGATCTCGTAGGCGTTTGGGCAAAACCTCGGTGGACTGGTCCGTAAAAACATGACCGTTGGTTTGAACGCCCGATTGGGTTGGAAACAGGCCGGTCCAGAGTACGCTATGGGAGGGGGCGCATTGGCCGATGGGAAGATAGAAGCGAGAAAATGCAACGCCCCCCTCCCGTAGCGCATCAATGTTTGGCGTCTTTACGGACGCAGCTGGATTGGCCTCAAACCCCAACAAACCCCGAGGCAGGTCATCGGCAACAAAGACCACAATGTTGGGCGCCCCAGCTGCCGCGTTCGAAGTCAAATCCGTCGGGCCACTGCCTTTTGCCTGGATATAGTCCCGAATTGCCTGGGGAGAATAAGACGTGAGTTCATCCTCGTTCATACCCTCGTCGACGATATTGGCAAATGATTGCTGCGAGTCGTCTACCGACGAGCAAGCCGTTGCCGCAAATGTAATAACAAATATGGTGTAAATTGAAAAATAACTCACGCTAGCCTCTTGGTCGGCACCACGTTCGGGCCGTTCATGATGGACAAAATGTTCTGCGCCCATGGTCAACCAAGATGGGATTCTCAAGGGCATCATTTCGTGAAGCTCTCGGATCTACCAGAGTCCTGTGAATGGCTCTAGAGGTCCATTTGCGAGCTCGTATCCAAGTCGGTTTGCGGTGCCTCACCATTCAAACCACCAGGTTGATCGCAATCAGAACAGTACCCATCTTTTGTCGAACCACTCGTCGATTGCTCGTGATCGTCTACACATACTTCGATGGGAGCGTCGATGCCATTGCTCACAACGGCCGTACCTGGGCAGTCACGCTCACTTATCGATCCAGCGCCACATGAGCAAACGACAGGGTAGCTCTCTGTACACGCACACTCTTCGTCACCATCGCGACATACAAAATAGCACTGAGCCGGAAAACTTGCGGTACATACCTCTTCAGTGTGCTCGCAGTCGTCTAGGCTTTCCCGACTAGACTGAGCCAATGGGATGGTTCGGATAGAAAACGATTCGATGTCCGCTCCATCAGAACCACAAGCGGTGTGGATTGAAGCGAGAATGCCTAGGGCAAGAACCGGTAAGATAAACTGTAGTTGATTCATGATGCTCTCCTGTCTTTCAAGACGTTTTGCTGCACCGGAACGAAACTGCCCGTGCGTGCGTTAAGTTGTCGGCTAGCCCGCGTGGGGCCGATCAAGTTCCAAGTCTGAAGTTCGAATCTTGGACAGTCGAATGGACTGACCCACACGATTCGAAAGCTGCGTTTCGCGGCCCCCTATCGCTCGTTTGCGCAATCAAACTTCATAACCCTATTAAGCAAGAAGACGCGCCAAACAGCAATAGCATAATTGCTCATATCATGGCCCATATGCGCTCGACTGAGTGCATATTCGCTATATCGCGAGGCATCGCGTTTGTGGACTTATCCCGCCGGAAGTTTGAACCGTGCACTGCGGCTCGCGGATCAACTTCAATCCAAAAGAATCGAGACACATATCAACGGCTGACGCGTGGGATATCGAAGTGGGCCAAGGGATTAAACCGGCAGTCCAGCCAACTCGAAAAGGTGGATGTTGGTGATCACAACCTTCTCGGCGGGTTCGGATTGCGCAATGATCGCGCGTAACTGATAAAAGTAGGCATGGTGGAGTTCTCTTATCCGCTCATAGTCTCGCGACGAAACGGTGAATATATTGTATGAATAAAGCCCTTCGCGGCCTGATTGAACCATATCCAGTGACTTTTCAATGCAATACTTTCGCATGCTCAGTCCGGCGTTCGGATTGGGTCTTGTATCTACTGTGACTGCTTGCGTTTCCCATCGCCCCTCGACGAGCTGGATGTGGCCGACCCGAGACAGAGCCTGAATCGCTGAATGCTCCAGAGATTTCGTAATGCCTAGGCGCTCCGCGATCCATCCGTCTTGATGGGTCGGAAGGTCTTGGTAGTCTTTCAGTTCCATCGCGCGCAAAACAGCCTGTGTCCACGGCATGGTCGCCGCAACCTCTCGACGGGCTTCCATCTCGAGCCACGCGTCGCGGGTCGCCGAAAGATCCTTCGGATCGACAAAAGCACCGACGAAGTCGAGCAGTCTAAGCGAAGTGACATCGATCAGTTGTAAAAAGACGGGAAGCGAAGGTTCGGTTTTGCCAGACAGCCACCGAGATACCGCATAGCGGTTGCGACCCATGCCTTTTGCCAACTCCGCAATCGACATCTTGCCCTTGAGCTCGGTGAGGAACTGAGCCACAGCTTCCGGGGAATCAAAATTGGCCTTGGCGACCCATGGCTTTGGGCGCTGCAAGAACCCCTCGAGCGCACGCGGGACATCGATTCGGACACGGCGGGCAAGCCTCAGGGTCTCGCTCGCCGACGGCCAGCGTCGCCCGGATTCCCAGGGGTAGATAACGTTGCTCTTGTATCCAAGACGCCTGCTGAGGGCGACTTGTGAGCGATGGCCGCGCAGGGCCCGAACCAGTTCCTGGGCCAGCTTTTGATAGTCCATGCTATAGCAATTATACACTCCTCTGGGCGCATATGGGCGAAATAATATGCGTTACTGCTATTGTGCATTCGAATTTACCCTGATCTAATGGCAAGCATGCGTACAAGCAACGATAGAGCCAGGGCCCGGTACACCATCCCTGGGGGCTTCCGATTGCGCTGTGTCCGGTCGAGTTTTTTTTGGGTCTTGGGCCTCGTCAACGTTGCCTGTGGTCAAGACGCCCCCTCTCTTGGCGGGCAGACGGGAGAGGTACGTTTCGGTTGCCTCGAGTCCGCTTCATCTGAGCTCGACCTAGGTGACAGCTCAAGACTGGGATTTTCGCCTCAAGATCTCTTGGACATCGCGACTGGAACACATACCGCCACGTTGTCGTGGACGAAGGGGAACAAGACCGAACTCACGATCCAAGTAGCCTACCAAGGCGGAGCCGCGCGCTACGTGGAACGGGTATGGAAAAACGACGATCAGGATTCACAGTCGAACATAGGGACCGAATGCGGTCCCCGAATCACGGTACCTGTTCACGTGAGGGTGGTCACTGAGGACGGCACGCTCAACGAGAAGTTTGAAACCCTTCTTGCCGCCTCGGCCTTAAGTCTTATTTCGATCTACGCCGACCTTGGCCCCCACTCGGTTGCCAACATTCATGCAGTGGGCAACAGTGTCGACATCACTCATGTGACGTTCACCGCTGAGTTCGTTGGACGGTCTACGAGAGGGCGCGTGTCCGGGACACCCGTAAGAGCAAGCGAATCTACACCACCAGGCCCTTCCTCAAACTTCGACCTTGGCGTCTGGTAGAGAAACTGCGCACGGCCCCATGTGCGGTCATCGCAAACCCGCCTGAAACAGAACTGTCGGCACCAGCACAACGCCGATCTCGGTGGTAGGACTCCGTGAAGCGGACCAAGTATCGGCCGGTTTTGATCTCGCCACACCTGCGTATCGGGGACAAACCATTGGGCGGTGGGAGGCCCTTTCACGGCGATATTGACCACGTTCGAATCTCTCGCATCGCGCTCTCCGCTTCCGACGTATAGTAACCATCCCGTGAACCGGTGTTTACAACGAAACCTGTTCCGCGTGTGTCGGGTAGAGGTCGGGCCATCAGGAGAGTGGGGGCGGGATCGTGAGCCGCCCGAGCTCTCGACTCATCTCTATAGTGTCGAGGCGAGCGCGGGTGGATTTCCAGCAGTGAGGGGCCACCTCAAGGATCCGTCGCCTTGGCCATAGAGGCAGCACACGAAAAAGATCGCGGAGGTATAGCTCGACATCGAGTCCGGGCATCCGTGCGAATAGAACGAGCGATAGCCATGTGCATCCCGCTTCGGCGCCATCTTCGGAGCCAAAAAAGAGCCAGTTTTTCCTTCCGAACGCAAGATGTCCAGCTTGGTGTTGCTCCAAGGAATCGTTATCTGTGGACGGTGTGGTACGCGAATGACAGTCCGCTACAACAGACGCAAGGTCTGGGCTCCTGATTTCGGAGGTAACGAAGCGCGCCTGCGAACATGCTTCGACCGAGATTTTTGTTGGCCAGTAAGTCGTCTCGCCACCTAAAGAGGTAATCGACGACCGGTGCGGAGCGTTTGGTTCTGGAAACCACTCGGTTTTCTGGTGAAGCATCGACGGTTTCGCGCTCGATTGCGAAAAGTTGATTGATCCATCGGACACCGACGAGCGGCCGCCCGTCCGTCGGTGCTGCATACACAAGTTTTCTCCTGGCGTGCGACCAACAGCCCGCCCGAACGTTTTTCGTGTGACGATTTTTTTCGTCGTAGACTTGGGCGCCGTCGGCGAGTGTTGGACAGTTCCAGCCATCGAGCTGGTCAGAAGCGCTTTGGGAGTCGTGCCTCTTCGTGAAGCTCACAAGGACGCAGAAATCCTCGGTGTAGCGCATCCACACGTGGCCTCGGAGGCACTGTTTAGGTTGCTGTAGGAGGACGCCGGTCGCATCGATCGCCAGGTACGGGGCGACATCTTGCGCGTAGGCCTTTATCGCCCCAACAAGATCTTCCGCCAGAGGCGCAGCGCGAATGGCGACGCCAGACAGCGTACTGACTGGAATCCGATACCCGGATTTGGCAAAAAATCGTTCCGTCCGGTTGTAAGGAACGCTGGCGGTGCCCCTCACCAAGGACCAAGGGGTTGCGGGTCATCAGGGTATCCACTGATTTTGCCGAAGCTTGGTCTTGATCAAACAGCGCTCCGTTCTTCTTTGTCGGTTTCCGTGTTGCATCACGGGACTCGCAAGATTACTTACCAAAAATGACCGCTCGTGCAGTCTGGTCCCCGATTTGTCGAGGGGGTTTGACCAGAGAATCTTACCGATTTCGGCGTTGGGCCATCGGCGCGATCCTTTTTTTGGTGCTATGCTTGCTTGCTCGCGCCAGCAACGCATCCAATCTTGATAACGCCCGAACCGATCAGCTCGTTGTGGGCTGGAATCTCATTGCTGCAGGACCGGGTTGCCATATTGCGGATCAAGCCGAGGCGCCGTTGTCCATGTGGCAAGTTGAAGGCCTAAACAAAGATGCTTCCGTGTGGATCGAGCTCGACCACGACAACCTCGATGGCAATACGCCTGGCTCCATCCATGAGCGTACGTACTGGATCTATTCGTCCAGGGTTCAAACGATAGCGCTCCAATGCGGTCAGAAACCGTCTTTCGGCCCGCCCGTGCCCGGCTGGAACTTGGCGTCGGGCCATGCGCTCTCAAGTGCGGAGTCTTCAAGGCCAATCGCGTTTCTCGTTTGGGATTCAAGCCTTCAGTCCTATCGTTCACTCGACGCAGACACGGATCTCAACCCCAGCACAGCGTACTGGGCTCTACTTGATCCCAACCACGTTGCGCGGGTTGACGCCGCCCGGCCCCACGCAAACCAGTCGACCTCCTCTTCAAGATCACCGGACTTTCCCCCAAGACTGCAGGCCCTCCTCGAAGGCAAGGAGGCTCGTCTGTACTGGAGTGCCCCCAAACGCTTGGTGAACCGCACGCCCATTCCGGAAGACGTTCGCGTTCTCTATCGCGTTTATATGGATGGCAAGCTCGCAGCCGAGACCCTCGAGCAGACCTACAAACACACGCTGGCGGACTCCGAAGCCCATCGCTTCTACGTCACGGCCAGCGTGATTGATGAAAACGGCCAGAGGTGGGAGTCCGACAGATCTGAACGCATCGAAATGGCGCCAACCGAGCCCATCCAAGCGGTGCCAAACGGGGCGTTTGAATACGCTTCGTGGGTCGCCGAGGCAAAGGGCGCGGCGCTGCCTCAGGGGGCGTTGAACGAACACGGGGGGACCCTCTTTTCTTACGTGGTATTTGTAGTCCGTGATTTCGGATCTGGGTCCGGAGACGAGATTCGATTCCGCCGGAGCAAAGAAGCGGGGCGTGGCGGGTCATTCGAACCGGGGCTCGTCCTCATGGCGGGAAGCGGAAAAACCGTGACCGATCTTCGGCTGTCGGTCCATCGCGAGCAGGTCGTGCTCGCCTGGCTCCAAAGCGATGCAGGGGCCAAGGGTCGAAGCCAAATCTACGCGCTCTTCAGCGAAGACGGAGGTGCCTCGTGGCCAGAGGCGCCTCAGCCGATACGAAGTGACGAGCGACCCAAACGAGGGCTGGGACTCGCTCACGATATCCTGGGGGATGTCCACCTCGTGTTTGGAGAGGAAGGGAAGGTCTACTATCTCAGAAACTTCCGGGGAGAACCAAACAACGTGTTCGACCAGACGTGGCGCGAACCCCAAGACGAAACCGTCCACTACAAAGCCCACTACGACCCCAAGGACAGCGGTTGCGATTGCCCCGAGTGTTGGTGCAAAGAAACCTACGAACTGTCCGACGTAGAGGGCCCCCATCGCACATGGACGGAAGAGGCGTCGGTATACGAGCCCTCCTTGTTTGTCGACGGTACCGGAATACACATTATCGGCCGACGCCTACGCATGTGGGACAACGTGCCGGTCAAAAATCCGGCCTGGTTCGATATGGTCCAAAACCCGATCTTCAGCGAAGAAATCGTTCAAAGAAAACGTCCCACAAAACTGGTGGTCGGATGGCGAAAGACATGGAAGCGGTCGAAAGAGGTGGGCGACGAACGGGCCCTTCATACCGTAGGGCATCACTTCCAATATCTTTACGACGGCAGCTTGCATGAAGAAGATCACATTGTGCTGGCTTCGAGGCCGCTGGCCGGCGGTGCCTGGTCCCACGGACCAGAGCCATGGGAGGGGGGCACCTGGTCCAAAGAAGGCGCGCTACAGAATTGGCGTCTGACGTCCATCGACGTCATCGAAGGCGAAGAACTGAATGATCGCCCTTCTCATCCCACCCTCAGCCGAGGCCCAGACGGCCGGCTTTTCGCAGCCTACGAGCGAGGCGCACAGGCGAACCCAAACCGCGTAGGAGAAAACGCCATCGTCCTCACCCATTCGAGCGACGACGGGCGCACCTGGTCTTCGCCTCAAAAGATCACCACCGGCTATCTTCCGCGGTTGGCCACCACATCCAACACCCTGGCGGTGATGGCCTACGTGCCCCGCCCCACCGAAGCCCCCGAGCGGACGCCCCAAGGGTCCATTGAGGTCCTTCTCAGCTCGGACGGGGCCACCTTCGACGCGCAGACGGTGAATCGAGTCTGGGCCTCCGCGGGGCCGCAGTCCGTTCCTGCCTCGCCCATCCACCCCACCACCCACGGGGACGGAGCGCCTCTATCCGGGGTCCCGATGCTCTTTGCCCATGAAGATCTCCTCACCGTCATGTGGGTCGGCAGCCACGACCCTCTGGGTCGGGGAGGCGCTTTGAGTCACGGCGTTTGGCTGTCCCGCGCCGCGACGCTCGACGAGCAGCAAGTCAAAACCCAGCTCGCCCTGATTTCGTCCGACCAGATGGTGTCAGGTGCCCCTCAAGCCGTTCAGGTGCGCGTGGAAAATCAATACCATATGGCGGTCGATGCCAAGATGGGTTCTCTTCGAATCGATCCGTCACCACCAAACGCGGGGGGTGCATTCAGAACATCAGAGGGTGGCACCCCGTCCGCTGCGGCGGCGTTTTCGACGGGCCATTCCATCGAAAGCGCCTCCGCCCACTTTTGGACGGCGTTCGAAAACGAAGAACCGACCCTCGTTCTTGCCGCACAAAGCGATCTGCACCCAACATCCGCAGCGACGTCATTCAAGATGGTCTCCGGGAACGGGCACGGAAATCATCAGCGAGCCCTGACGATTCGTGACAAGCGGTACAACGCGCGAAACGGAGCGCAGCGTGAGTTTCTTCCCGAGCCCAACCACCCAGACACCGCCCACCTGGCCAAACACGAACGCGTCTGGGTGTACACGCAAGGCATCGCCCTCGCTCAGGCCGCTCGGCAGGGCCTTCCTCGCGCGTATCCGCTGGCTCGGTGGCTGTGCGACCATGCGGTGCGCGATCAAAACGACCCTGACACCATTCTCGGCTGGCATTTCTCACACAACACCCGCGATGACGACTGGAAAGACTTTCGTCTGGTCACCGGTGCCACGACTTGGGCCATCCATGGTCTCGGCCACTTCCTGACTTCTGATGTCCCTCCCCCAGCCGATGATGGCGCCGGCCGCTTCGGCCTGGACGATGCTTTGGCCTGCTATCAAGCGGCCCTCCGTGGTCTCCTCAAAAGTCAGACGGACTCGGGCCTGTTCACGGCGGGTTTTTCGGCCTCCGCCCTCGCGGCAGCGCCTGGCGGTATCGAATACTACCAGGTATTGGACGAGCTCGGCTACGACGACGCCACCCCGCGGATCCGCGCCACCAACGTGGTCACCGAGCACAACCTCGATGCCCTCAGCGTGCTGAACCATGCCTTGCACCACGATGCCGCTTTGGCCCTCGACGACGAGGTTATCCGCTCGGCCCGAAACGCGCTCCGGCGTGCCCTTTTTCATGAACTTTGGGACCCCCATGAAAAACGCATGATCACGGGAGGCGAGTTTCGCAAGGACGGGGGCTTCGTGCAAAGTCGTTTCTCTGCGGTGGACAATTGCAGCTGGCTTTCGCTGTCGGTGGACTATGCGTCTTTAAAAGAAGAGGAGATCAACCAGATCGCGCTTTGCCTTCATTACACCATCGCTGCGTTTGTGAAAGAACTTCCGTTCACCGACGATCCCCAAGACCGACGCTACCTCGGCACCCATTACTTCCCCGCGGACTTCAAAGATCCATACATTGATCTCACTCCAGCAGAGCAAGCCCAACAGCCCAAGTCCTACCACCTGGAGGCTACCTCTGGGGTTATTTTAGGCCTCTGGCGTTTCGCCCATGAGTCCGGCCACCAGGACGCGCGCCATTTCCAGGGCGTGGGTGATGATCTGTGGTCCGGAATGCAGCGCTTCGTTCGAGATCACGGCTTTCCCTATTCGAGTCAGCGTATTCACAATCTGTCTACGACACTCGAGTCCAGCACCGCCGCCATCTGGTTCATCGACGTTTGGGACGATGAAGCCCGCCGGCAGCGAAGCGCCGACCGCCCTCTCAAAAGCTACGCGCGCGCCCCCATCACCACAAACAGCCTAAAGCAGGTGGCCTGGGGCGACACCGACTCAGAACCCATTTGGACCCACGCCGTCACCGCCAAGATGCTGAGAGAAGACCTGTCCCAAGCCGAAGCCAGCCTCAACGCACAAACCCCTCAAAACAGTCACGTCGCAGATCAAGCGATCTGGAACCCGGAATACCATGGTTTTTTTGACGAGCAAACCTACCTCCACAACATCGGGCAGGTTGATGCGTCGCAGTTCGATGTCGACATCGATATGCCCGAAGCCTGGTCCATCGTGCGGGACCCTGGAGATTTCGTTGTGGCTGTGGTGGATTCCGGATTTAAGCCAGACCTCGCCGATCTCAACTATTGGCAAAATCCTGGTGAGATTCCCGGCGATGATATCGACAACGACAAGAACGGACATATCGATGACACCTGGGGCTGGGATTTCTTCGACAACGACAACCATCCCCGAGGAAAGACCGGTCACGGCACGACGGTCGCTCGATGGCTTGCCGCCCACCCCGACACCACTTTTTCCGGGGTAGCACCCGGCGCCCAGGTCATGGCGCTCCGGCAGAGTCCCTGGCCCTACATGTCGGGGATTCCGGTGCTGGAGATGTTCACCCCAAGGACGCAGATGGCCCAAATTATCCATGGCATGGAATACGCCACCGCCATGAGGCGGCGACACAATCAGGGCTTGGGGGGCGCAGATGTCCGGGTCATCAACTTGAGTTTGGGGCTGGAGATTTCTATTCTCAACCTTCTCAATGCGGTGCCGGCCATGGGACTCGGGCACGCGACCCGTGCCGACTTCATGAAGGCCATACAGAGCGCCAACGACGCCGGCATCGTGGTCGTCGCAGCAGCCTCCAACAAAAAAGACGTCATCAGCATTCCGGCGGAGCTATGGGCTGAGAACTTTCTCGGCGTTTTCACCAGCGATGCCCACGACCAACCGGTATTCGACAGCGGCAACGGCCTGGAAATCGCAGCCCCCACCTACCACTACTCGGTGTCTTCGGGTGAGCCCAAGCTTGGCGCTCCGCAGGGAAACAGTCTCGCAGCGCCTTTGGTGTCGGGCGCCGCCCTATTGGCGTGGCGGGTGGCCCCGGACGCTACACCCAAACAGATTCGCCAAGCCATCATGGACGGGGTCGATAGACGACCCTCGCTCGAGGGCAAAGCCATATCGGGCGGGAGACTGAACGTCTTTCGCGCGCTGCAACACCTGCGCCTGGCCCAGTTTGAACCGCTGCCCAAAAAAAGCGCGGGAAAAGCGTCAGCCATCGAAGACAAGATTGAGCAGCCAGGCGCGGACGTGCGCTACATTTTGCGGCTTGAGCCGGGGGAGCCACTCCACGTGACGGTGGAACCTCTGTGGCTTGATGCCGACATCGAGCCGACCCTCAGGCCCCGTTTGGAAATGGTCCAGCCCAATGGGGAAAGGCGCTTGGTCGCAGCCCAATCAACGGGCGACAGCATCACGATCGGGCCACTCGCCACCATGAACTATTATGGCGATCCAACCTACCAGTTCTTCATTTCTGGCCTAGATGACTCGACCGGCCCCTTTCGCTTGCGTGTTCACTTAGGCCAGGGCGGTCCGACGGAAGCAGTTGCGACCCCGGCCCAGGCGACCTCTCTCGAGGAACGCGCCCTCCGGACGCTTGCCTGGCTGGCGCTCTTCGACCATTCCCGCGCTCGGAACGAAATCTCTGGTTTGCTTTCCATGTTCGACGACGCCCCGGCTGCCGACCAACTCTTGGGCCTCTATGCCCTCCTACAAGCCATCGTCCAAACGCCCGGCAAAAACTATGACGAGAACCTCTTCACCACGGTCGAGCACAAGCTTCCCGCGCTGTTCGAACCGCTTCTCGACCCCGGTTCGAAGAACGTCACTGACCTGGCCGCGTGGGTTTATGGGTACTTTGTGAGCGACCTGGCTACGCAGATCTTTTTAGAGGACCATGCACTCGCCGGCTCGGTCGGGTCCTGGAGACGTCTTATCATGGAGAGGCTCCTGGCTCTTCGAGGGCATGCCAAACGAGACCACGCTTTCGAAACCACCTCCGGTGGGGGCAGCAGCTTTCGCCCCGGGGATCGTCTGTTGTTTGGCCTGTTTCTCCTCGACCAGGGTGACATCGAAACCCTCCAGATGCTCCTATCGACGCTCGAGCCAACCAACCCACCTCAGGAGGCGGTCCCCTCCGCTCGCTGGACAGAATTGCCAGAGGCCCTCCTTCTTCTCTACCGCGCGCTGGGCTCATTTGATTCACGGCTCGAAGAAATGGCCTTGGCGTCGATGGTCCAAAGCCCAGCGTCACAACTTCTCGATAAACAAGTGGCCGTTCGAGTCCTCGCTCATCTTCCGACCGGGATTTTCGGGATTCGAGCCGGTCCGAGCGCCTGGACGCCCCGGGCCGACCACCCTCCCGAACATACTTTCGAACATCGAAGCACAACGATGAACGTTTTTAGCCTGGGGCTCGACCTCACTGTTCCGTTCAGAGACGCGCTCTATGCGCTCCTGGCTTCTGACCGGGCGCCCCACACCGTGGATCATTGGGTGGAGCGATTGGACCAAATTCGGTTTGCCTACGCCCAAACCGAAGCCAAACGCCTTCCATTCGAATGGCTTGAGGCCTACGAGTTTCGGAATCGCGACGTGGAGTTCGACCGGACACTGTGGGACCTCAGCCACCTGTGCGAGGTACCGATGTTGCACAGGGTGTCCGAGATCCACACGTTCGAGGACCATATGGGTCTGTCCTGTTCATTGGCCAGCGCGACGTGGGAAGCGATCCTGAGAAAAAGACTCGGAGGTCAAAGGGCAAACACGCTGAACCATTTCATCGACCGGGCGGGAGAGTCCCTTCGCTTCAACCAGTTGATTCAAACCCTTCATGACCCGCTCCCCAGCCCGAAAGACCTTTTGGAACACCGTCTTCCGGAAGGCACTTTCCAACGTCATCAGGGCATCGAAGGCGTGCGCCCACCTTACGGTCTGGCGCTGGGGACCATGCCACGGGGAGGAGGCAACGGATTTGTCCCAAGGCTTTTTGACCACTATGTAGACACCTGCTTGTACGGGCGCCACGCAGAGTCTCCGGAATTTTGCCAACCACTCCATGCCACCGCACGTCCGGAGGAAGTGCCGGGGTTCCTGCGCAATCGACTCACCGAAACGCTTCACCACGCTCTTCAGTTGGCGGCCCAAAAACCCATGCCCGTCGCGTTTCAACTGTGGCGGGTTGACACGGTAGGCGCATTGAACCCGGGTTCCCCGATGCATTGGCACCCCACCGAAGCGGTCTTTCGCATGGTGGCGAACGCTGAAGAGCCCCTCGACCTCGAGTGGTGGTATTCCGATATTCCTCTCCAAAGTTACGACCCCCAACGAGCCCTTTCGGTCGCCGATGATGCCCGACACGTTCGTCGGATTATCAACGACCATGCCGAGGGCGATCCTTTGCGCGTAGCCAACCTCGTGGACCGTTCTCCCAACGTGGTGCACCGCTGGATGCGAACCGGAACGATATCAACCACCGACTTCGAAGTTCTGAGCGAAGCGCTCGGACCAGACGCCCAAGGACCAATATGGGCGGCCCACCTGAGGACCCCCGATGGCGAATCAGGCCGCCCAGCCGCCGTCTCGGACGCACCGATCGACTTCCAGTTGAAGGCAAACGAGGGAACAACGGCCTTTGTGGACGATTGGCAAATCCGCTTACTGGGAGACGACCCCAGCTTCACACCCTGGGAACAAGCATCGTACACGAAGAACTACCAGGTCGATCTGGACGGGGGCACGGCCACTGCAGAGTTTAGCGATGGCACCCCATCTGTCGTTCTTCCCATCGAGTATACCCCTCCCAACCAACCCAACGTCCAACTTGTTTCTTGCAAGGGAATCGTCGAATTCCCGCAGGCAGAATGCGCTCAAAACGAGTTTCCTCTACGAACCATCCAGGAGCGCCACGCAAAAACAGAGACAGAATTAATCCAGCTGTATCTGCCGCGCCACAAGCTCTTCGTCCTCGTTCCCGGCGATGGCGACCAAGTCGAGGTCGATCTATCGTTCTTCGCCGAGGTCCCCTATACCATGGGACACCTCCATCCAGCATCCATGGCGCACTTGTCCCCTTCTAGAGGCGATGTGAAGTCCCTCATCGAAGCCTCTTTTCGGACCGGCCAGCGGTTCTCACACATCTATCCACCCACCGGAGATTTTGTGGTCACTTTCGGTATCCCGGGTACCCAGCATTATCAGCCTGACCTTTGGTCCCAAGACCGTCATGATACGCCCTGGATCGACGAAGATCGCGTGTGGAGAGAAAGCACGGCCACAAACGCCAGAAATTTCGGGGCCGACCCAGCCATCGACACCGTCGCATACGATGAATTTCATCAGGCGCTCGACCCCAAACAAAGACGCCCAGACGGAGGATGGACCCTACAGTTCGAATTCGCCGATGGCGCCTTCACGCCGCCAGCTCAATACGTTGTTCTTTATCCCACGGTGAGTTCCACCCTCCGGGGGGGCCACTTCGTCAACGTATCCCACGAGGGTGATGGCGTCGATGAACACGGCCGAACATGGCTTGAGCTCAAGTTCGAAGTTGATGCGGCTCGCTTCTTTGAGATCCATCCAACGGTCCAAGGCGGCCCTTGGGTTCGCGACCGCTTTCAAGTCATCGAAAGCGCGACGGACCGTCGGCTCCTCAACGTCGAAGTCAAAGTGGTTGTCCGTGACGCCCTCACACGATCGTCTGAGGGCTCTCCGGAGGACTGACCGAGGCTTGGAGGTCCGAGCGCTAAAGGTAGCGGCTCCAGTCATCGGACTCTGCGACGGCTTTTATCGCACCAGCCCTACGCTTCAAAAACTGCCGCATGTAGCGCGTGAGAAAAAGTCGCTCAGCAAAAACGCCTATCGGCCCCCAGGGCGCATTGAAATCAAAGCGCTCTCGAACCTTGGTGCCCTCACCTTGTGCCTCAAATTCATGATCGTGGTCAAAACGCCGAAATGCACCTTTCACCATCGAATCTCGAAAATAACGCGGCCGCTCGAATCGAGTCACCCGAGCCGTTAAGCGCTGCCGAACCCCAAGATGCACCGCCTCCCAGGTCACTTCATCATCGAGGGCAAGGAGACCTTCGGCTCCGCTGACCAACCTTTCCTCGGTCTCCTGCGTCGAGTACACGTGCATTTTGGTGGAACGACTGAGGTCAAAGACCCGCTCGAGCGGAGCATCCACGAAAAAGTCGTACTCGATGATCGCCACTTGGGTTCAGTGTTTGACTCAACTCGAAGCCGAACGCCATAGGCGAACAGCATTCACCGGGGGTTATTCCGAGTGCGTTTGCCCACCGCAGGTTTTCGGAAGTGCGTGCCCGTCACTCTCGAGGCGCCCGACCCCGGGAGGAATCTTCGGGGTGCTCGAAGTACTCTTTAAGGGCGATTCGTAGTTCGTGCGAAAGTTCGTCCCAGACCTTTTTGGCGTGGGCATCGTTTTGCCACGTTGCGTCTGGACTGGTGTACCCGTGCTGGTTAAGGATCTCCTTGAAAAACGGCGGCAGTCCCTTGGAGAACAGGAGCATGTCTCCCGGCTGAATCTGGTAGTCGAGCTCGGGGGCATCGAAGGGTGCATTGAGGATACGTTCTGGGTCCGCGCCAGCAAAAAGCGCATACACCTCATCGCTCGCTGCCTGATCGATTTCTAATTCGTTCCAGAATCCGATCTGTTTCACCATGTTGTCATACTTTTCCTTCGAGAGCTGTCCTGACCCGACGGCCTGAGCCGCTCGGGCAAACATGTCCCTCATGGCTCGCTCCTGGTTCACCCCGCGAACATGAAAGGGCGTTGGATTGTCTGGCGACTGGCGCATGGCGATACGCAAGAGCTCGCTCCACACCGACAAGGCCTCGGTGGCAAAACGTTCTTCATAATTTTTCTTGCTGAAATGTACGGGGTCAACCTCAAGATAGGCCAGCGCTTTTTGGAAGTAGGGCTGCGCATGAAAACGATCGAACAGCGCCGCGCGAAACCTTGGAGAATAGGAGAAAAACAGTTCGTGCCACACTTCGTGGAACACCGCATCGGCAAAATCTTCGCGACCCATGTTTACGCCATAACCAAAAAACAGTTTGTACACGTAGTTTCCGTCGGGGGTGTAAATGAGGCTATGTCCGGCAGAAACCGGCGCAAACCAGTAGTGGTCGATCGGAAAGCTAATTTTACGGTATTCTACCGCCTCGCGGAGGCTGTAGATAACCAGATAGTCCGACTCGATCGCTTCAAAAATGTCCCCGCGACTGTCAGAAGCGTCCATCGGCCCAACCAACTGAACGCCGGGTACCAGACCGGTCAAAACGTCCGTATCAAGAAACGCAAGAGAGGCCCTCTCATCAAGGGCCGTAGGTGGGGTGTTGTTGATCTTGCGGAAAAGTTCTTCGGACAACGCCCTATCTTCTGGCTTGAGAATGGGAAGTGGTACGTAGGCCGGTTTTTCCTTTGAGAAACGGTTGTTTTTATCGTGGTCCCAGTGGACGTCGACCGCGAGCCGGTCGCCTTCCGAATCCGGAACAACCAAGAAATGGAACCACACGCTCTTACCCTGGTTACCCCGTTGCACCTGCATGCTCGCCAGCCGCAGCGTGGGGACATCTGTTGCAGCTTCAGCAAGCGGCCGAAGCTCGTACACCGTATAGGCGGCTGAGGTCACATCCATCTCAGCCAATACCGCCAGAACACCGTGTAAGTGAGCGCTATGCACCGAAGGCAAGAACAACCGATTTTCCGGAATGCGTCTAAGAAGCCCCTCACCCTCAGCCGCGAGCGCAAGAGCCAGCTGGTCATCGTCCAGCGATTCTTCGATGAGCTGGAACTCGAAGGACGAGGGCGACAGCTCGGTATCGATGGTGCGCTCAATCACGTTCTTGTTGGTGTGGTACAGGACGGCCAACGCCTTGCCATCAAAAACATAGTGCATTCTGATAGAGAGGCCCTCTGTTTTTGGAAGCCAACGGCCTCCGCTGATGATGAAAACATGTTCGTCTCTGAGTTCGTATCTCGGCTTTTCGGAGGTGCGTATGTTTCCGCTTTGGGTGGCGATGAGCGCTGTTCCGTTCGGTGCAAGCTCCGCCCAGACCAAGCCATCCGCAACCAGCACATCCACGAATGCCCGCCACAAAGAAAGCAGACCACCGGTATCACTCTCAGGCACATGGCCGACGACAACCATACGTCCTTCTTCGATCTCTACTCTGGCCTCGGGCACCAACCTCGCATCTTTTTTGTCCGGAGTCGCCGGCAAGATCACATACAAGCCGTCATCGAGCGCCTCATTGAACCGAGGGATCCGTTCGATCAACTGGAAAAAACGGGTAAGCTGCTTCATGTCGCCATGGTATTTTTTGGCAAACAGGAGCACACCGTGCTTGAAATGGCCATAGATCCGCCGGTCAAACGTGTAAGGAGTCCAGTTGCGAACCCCAGCCGGCACCTTATCGGAGGACAGGGACGTGCCGGCTTTTGGGTCACTTTTTGGCGAAACATCTGCCGCAGGTTTACCCCCCGGCGCATCGTGGTTGCTGCTTGCGCCTACCGCCAAGCGTTCGGCGTTGGCGCGGTCGAAGTCCCCTCGAATCATGAGCTCTACGATGTACAAGAAGGCAATACGTTCTTCTGCGGGCAGGGTATCGGCGAACGGGGCGATGTGTTGCCAAAACTTGTGGTTGTGGACAAAAGCTTCAAGCAACTCCGACCGAGGGCGCGAGGTCTTCAGCTTGAAAACCGGCCACAAGGACTCGGCGCTCGGCGTCAGAATCCCAAAGTGACCCAAAGGCACCTCGAGCCCAAGCCAATCCATCTGGATGAGGTACACCGATTGGTCGTCGAACCTGACGCCCGGATTCGAAAGGGGATTATCCAAGATGGGGCCCTCGGGATGAATCAGGGCCTCCGCCCGAAGCACGTCTTCGCTTCTAAAGTGGGTTCCGGCAGGCTGAACGACGACCGCTTCCGGAGATACCACCCCCACGCGCTCCCAAAGCGGCGAAGTCGGCGCCACATCCGAAACCAAAATGGTATCAAGCCCAACGTCCACGGCCGCGCTCGAGAGGTAAGCCGCCGCATCCAATCCCACCACCGCGCCCAAAATCCATTCTTTGGGCAACCCAGCAACCTCTGCCAACCAACGGCTCGCCGGTAGCTTAAACCGAGAGGCCAAACGACTCGGAGCCAGCAAAACCTGGCCCCCCCACTCGGCCACCACGTCAGGAGGCGCATCCTTGAACCGCCCCGTCATCAAACCACCCGTCATCGTCCTGAGGGCCGTCGCCAGTTCAGACGGCGATGGCTGCCCAGCGCTGTCGAAGTCGAATGCTTGCGATGCCCCAACCGAGTCCGCACCCCCAGCGCCAGACGAGAGCGCCAATCGTGCCCGCCAACCCTCCGCGCGGTGGCCGAGTCCAAGACCCTGGTCAAGGGTTAAAAACGCGCTTTCGGTCAGCACCCCGTCCCGCAGCCAATGATGGACCACGCCGATCGGCCGCTCTATGGCCGCCGCCACCCGAAGCAGATCACCGTCCGCTTCTTGATTGATGAGCCGCCGCAGCCACAAGGTGTTGCGCACCCGATCCGCGTGTTCCGGGCGCGAAAAAGAGGCAACCGGAATGTCTAAGAACCACCACAGAACCGTGACATTTCGGTCCAACACCGCACGAAACGCCATGCTGGTGGGCGCCCAATAGATGGAGGAGCCTCGATTCATCGCCTCCACACTGTCGATACCCCACAGCTGAAAAGCGACCGGATGCCCTTGTTCCTCGCCCTCGCTCAGAGCCCGGTCGAGGACCTCGGACCGAAGATTCCGCAAAAACGCCTGCACTTCCTCTGCATCGGCACCATCTTTTGGGGGTTCACAAAAGGCTGGCCTATCCGGAGCCGGGTTCGATCTAGAACCGAGACAAATCGAACGAAAATGAGTCCGGGTCGTCGGAAACCGGTGATCGTCCAAACCGGCCGCGTATCCCTCAAGGGTACCCAAGGTCAGACCCGGTGGTCCATCATGAAGCGCAGCGGGTGGCGGCAATGGATCGTGCAGGGCACCCACCCACTGCGAAAATCGCAGTGTCTCGCCACCATCGCTGGCCGTCACCACGACAAGATCGGATGACGGTGCCCCCCCCAAACGCCCCTCAAGCCTAACAGAAAAAGCTTCGCTTGCCGCACCACACGAAAGCCCCAACTCGTCACTGAACGAATGGGTGTGCGAAACCGGGTTCATCATGGGCATGTCGCAAAGATGCGCCAGGTCCCACACGGTTTCGTTCAACACCGCCTCCCGGTTGCGACGCTCGTAGGCTTCGACCCATTGGTACGGCCAACCTTCATCGCCAGCCTGGTGCCAAGCAAAACGAAGGGCTGCGAGCCGCTCCACCCAGTCGTCGAACACGTGATCCTCAAACCCTGAGGCCAAAAGCGTATAAAGACCATCCCGAAACCGCGACGCCAACTGTTCCCGGCGCATTTGAAAGTGAACCCCGAGATTCGTGGATGGATTTCGATCGTCGAGATCGCGCATCCAAGCGGTGGGTCCTACGCGAATCCCCAAGACCCCTCCCGGACGATGGACCAATATCCGAAGTGCGGACCGGCTCCCGTTTGCGGAGGGCGGCAGGGCCAAAAGCCGCGCCACCGCCAGTTCTTCGTACCGCGGGTCGAGCGGACTCGCCGCACGCAATAACATCGCCAATCCTTCTTCGCTTCCAAGCAGCCCCCCATTGCCGGGGCCCTGAGCATCGCTGCCGGTGGATGGTCCACGCGCTTGGAGCACATGGAGAACCTCGTGGACCCTATCGAGCTCCCCCTGCTGAAGAGAAAAAAGTCCGTAAAGCACCAGGTCCCCCCGGGTGATCTCGTGCGCCGACGCTAAACCTTTGGCTAAAAGCCCCCTCACTTCGCCCCAAACTTCGGCGGTTAGGCGACCTAAGACCGCTTCTCGCAAGGCCCCGAACGTCTCTATGGACGAAGCACCACCGGACAAGACCGACGGCACCCCTTCGCGCTCGGGCCCGTCGGGGGCCGCAACACTTCCTTCGAGAAGCAAAAGGGCCGCATCGAGCGCGAAATACACGTACACCCACGAAGACACCGATGGGGTGGCATCGCCCGAACGCGCCAGAGCCTCCGTCGCAACGTCCGGAAGCCACCGCCCCACCACCGACCACGACGATGGGGCATCGCCCGGTGCCGTCTGATGCGAGGCGTACTGAAGAAGCCCATACAGCCCTAAAGCCGTCTCCTCGAGGGGCACCCTTGCGCCGGGACCTTCTCCGACCAAGCTCGACGCGTCGCGCCCCGTCGAGGACCACGCCTCAAAGGAGGACAAGATGGGGGCAACCGAATTCTTGGCATCGTCTACCCGGCCCAAAGCCAGCCAAGCCAGGGTCTGAAGGGTGTGATCTTCAAGGGTCAAAGCGCTGGGGGCGGGAGGAACTGCGCGCTTTGCATCCCCAAGCGTCAGCCGAAGACGAAACGGCCCGGTTGTCGCCGACAACCCGGTAACGACCAATCGGTAGCGGTCATCACCGAAAAACTGCATCGTGGCCAAAGGACCAAGTTCCGCCGATGCGCCCGAGGCTTCGGCGTCAACGTTTTGCCACTTCCCGTTGGGTTCGATGAGCTTCACCGATGGCCACAGCGTAGGCTCCGTGACCGCGTCCGGCCAAAGCGGTTCGACCGCCACCCGAAGGGGCACGCCCTCCGGAAGATGCACATGGTACTGGGCCTCGGCACCGGGCTCTGGAATCTTGTCTTCGACGACCGATGTCTGTCCACCACCGGGAAGGGCTCGAAAGTCATTGAGCTTGAGGCGGTGGTCCAAAACATCAAGATTCTGCGGGCTCCAAATGCGCTGGTCCACAATATGAGATTCTTGGTCCAAAACGGCCCGATCCAGCGCCTGTTCTTGGTCGATGAAATGATCCCGAAGCATCTTCGCGGTGACCGCCTGGGCGGGCACCGCCTGGGGGACCTGTTTGTCCTCAAGCGAAACTTGAATGGGGCGAGGGTTAAGGTCCACATCGGCCCGCGCGTAGGTCTTGAGCGGCCGATCCCAATGTTGTTGGGCAAAATGGCGGTGATCATACACGTCGATGAACCAGATCGCTGCCGTGCTTGACTGGAGCTGAGTCGAAAGGTTGTGGATCCGCTGGCTTGAGTACGGAAAATCATGATCCCGTACGAAGCGTTGCATCTCGGCCCATAACGTGTTCGCCATCCGCCGAAAGGTCGCAACGTCTTCATGCTCGGTGTTTTCGGCGAAACGCCAAAGACCCAAAATGACGCCCGCGGTGGCCTCGAGATGGTACGACTTGGGCTGTTTTTGTTGATCTTCAGCACTCAGATCGATGTAAGGATCCCGAAAATCAGACGGGAAGTAGTGGGTGCCAAGATAAAGTCTTTCTTGGGGGTCGCCCCCAAAAGGAAGCTCTTTGACAAAAGCTTTGATGGTGTAGTGCAAACAAGCGGAAATCTTTTTCACTTCTTCATCGGTGAGCGAGGCATAGTCCACCGAAAGCGATAGCCAACTGCAGTTGTCTACCGCAGAAAACCGGCTGGGCACAAACGCCCCCGCAGCGTCAAAGGTGCCGCCCGTGATCACCCGCGCCTGACCCGGATCCCAAAGATGGGTAAAAATCGCGCGCTTCAATGACGATTTTGCCACCACCAGTTCGTCTTCAGACAATCCCAGTACTTCCCGGTGATGGAGCGCATGGTTGAGAACCTGAAGCGCGTCCACGTTGTGCTCCGTCACCACGTTGGTCGCTCGAACCCGAGGGATGTCGTCGTCGTATCCAAGTCGGTCGAGAATACGGTAGTACCCTTCCCCACCGTCGGCGGTTTCGAGCGCAGCAGCCGTATACCCGGCGGTCAGCAAGCCCGAATCGGTCTGAGCGCGCAGCAACCCACGAAGAGAGGCTTGGTAACACGCCCGCGCAAATGCGGCCTCCGCCCCGCCGGTGCTGACATATAGGCCCAGACCGTGCACGGCCCAGGCGCTGGCCCCCGTGACCAGACGAAAGTCCTTCCACCCATCCCCGACGGTGTTGTGAGAAAAATGCCAGCCCAGAATCACTGTCGGATCCCGAGGGTCGCGTACCGCACGGTCACAGAGCCACCGAGCCAAGGATGCGGCGCTCTTTTCACCCCGTCGCGCCGCCTGCGCCAAAGCGATGCCCTGCGTGTACACCCACACCCGAGCGTATTCCGCCAGCTTGGCGCTGTCTTCGTTGGTTGGGTCGGGAAGAAACTCGCGCTGGGCACCGGTGGCCGAATCGTAGCGTCCATCCCGGAGCGCCACCGCACGGGCATAGTTCCCATCCACCGAACCTGATGCGATAGGCAGAGACTGAAGCCCAACACCGAGATGACGCGCACTTTCGACCACCACGGACGCGTGGCCCCCTGCATCGTCAAACGTTCGCCAAAGGGTCGCTGTCGAACCACCCAACACATAGGCATCCGCCGGCAAAGACGCCGCGGTGGCCAGCGAAGCCGCCACCGATCCCCCCCCAAACGAGGCTTCTTCGTTTAGAGACCCGGCGGCATCAGAGTCTTTCCCAAACGAAGCGCCATCGCTGGCAAACCGGGCAGCGTCCGAATCCTCCACGCCTGGAAACCCCTGGCGTGGGGTCGAGGCCGTCTGTGCATCATGTCGCAACGTTGGCCCATCCACAAAACGGACCGCCCCGAGCTCTTCAGGAACCGCAACATGGTATTGATTCTCGACCTCTACGCGGAACGCTGCGGCCCGTCCCGACACCAGTGACTCGCTGGGCGAGACAACCACATGGGTCTTTATCTGGTCCGGCTCAAGGGTCGCGGCCCGAGACACCATGATGTCCTGTTGCCCTGCCCCCCCCTTGGGCACACCCACCCAGGCTGCGGCCAACAGATCGTCGTAAGCCACCAACGCCGGTACACCCCAAAGCCCACGGGCGCCCGGGGCGTGGGCAGCACCGTGAATGGCGCCCTCCGTATGCCAAACCGCGTTTGTCGACTCCGACGCGACACCGGCCACCGCGGCCGTTCGCGCAACCTGGATTTTCCCGGAGGGCATTCGCCCCGGCCCCCGGTCGTCGTCGCGGGGGTGGTACGCAAGGACGGCCACAGTGTTTGAAGTCGAGGCAATCTTCGGCCGGGTTCCCTGGCCCACGGTCAGGCCCTCCGACCAGCTTTGGCCTCCATCATCAGAGTGCGCCAACACCAAGGCGCTTTTTGTAGAGGCGTCCGGATGTGGCGATCGACTCCGTTCGTAGACCGCGTACAGCCTGCCGTTTGCCCCGCTTCTCACCTGAGGGTGCGAAAATTGATCCGCATCACCCCCAGCAACACCCACGGTTGCGATCCGCCATTTTTGGAACACGCCCGCGACCCACGCACCTTCACGCCATTCGCTTCGAGAAGCGGAATCAGGCGATTCGATGCCCAACGCTTGCGGTTCACCAACCCTCGACCACGCCCCTTCGACCAGAGGCCGCTCGGCCACCATGATGCGGTCTTCGTGGTGCCAGCTTCCGTTGTAGACATACTGAAATTCTGCCCCAAGACCAGAAAGCTTTTCTGGATCTCCTGGTTCGGCTGCGTGTTTCCAGGTCTTGCGCCAGCCGATAACCGGCCGCGTGGCCCGCTCTGTCGGCACCACCTGGTTGCTGTACACTGGGAGCGTAGCCATCATCGTCTGCCAAAGCGGGTTGACAACCGGAACATTGTCCCACATCGCACTTCGTCGGGCGATGATATGAATGCCACGCTTGTCTACGTGAATGGAGGGCTCGTGCATCGTGTATTCCTCCACCCAGTGCACGTACCCATCCTCGTCGCCGACCGCATACGACTCCTCGCACCAGCAATCTGGACACCGACAGCCCGACGCACCCTCTTCGTACTTGGCTAAGTACTTCACCACTTCATCGGCGACCTTGCGGCGACGCTGGTCAAATACGTTGCTCGGCTCGCCCGCAAAGTTCTTTGTGTAGTAGATCTTTCCCGCCTCACCCCACACCGCGTGCAGCGCGCCCAAAACATCGTGCGCCAAAGCCAGGCCACGCTTTGGGTGCGCATTGCTGCGCACGACACGGGGCTCTTTGGGCCATGTCAATCCACCGTCTTCACTTTCGAGAAGGTAAAGCTGACTCATTTCATCGCGTTTTGTATTCAAGACCTTCCCGATCCACGCCAAAACCACGCGGTCCCGATGGCTCGAAAGACTGAGGTCCGAGATGGTCACCGCCTCGGTCGTCACCACGGACAGAGGCAGACTCCACGAGTCTCGACGGCCCCCCTTGGTGCTCCGGACAACCTGAACAAGATCCCCTAAACCGGCCGCTCGCTCCCTCGCCACAAAAGCCAAATGGGCCATGAGCTGCCCGCCGGACTCGGCAAAAGACAACTGGGGTAGCGCGGCACCCGCAACCTTCGCCACCGTGAAAGGTGTTTCGAATGCGCCATGGGCTTTGGGCGACAAAGCGTCGGGCGACGCCACGTCGATGTCCTCGGAACGTTCCGATTCCCATCGGACTCCGTCCGCACCGACCACGCTCGCCGTGACGTAATAGCGGTGGGGCCCCTCGCTCGGAAGCACATCGGCAAACCTCGGATCTTCACCCTCGAAAATCGGCGTGCCATCCCGATACATCCGATAGCGAATCGGGATCCCTTCGGGGATGGGTACACCGTCGTCCCAGTGCCGCGATGTCGCCCACTGAAACGTCACGTCCCGGCCGTCCAAGACGGCCCTAAGACCCATCGGCGGATTCAAAAGAGGCGGTCTCAAAGCACCCTTTCCCGAAGCGTCATACTGGGCAGGGGCCTTGGCCAAGTAGATTTGCTGCTTGGCGTCCCAGCGAACCTGGGCCTCAAGTTTTGGGGCCGCACGCCCGCGACAGGAAAGCGAAACCTCCTGGCGGCGCTCGGACAACACCCAATACGTTTCCGACAGAGCCGAGGGCGCCAGCGATGGGGAGCGATCAAGCGCTTCCCACCAACCCCCATCTGAATGCGATGTGCGCGCCACCCAAACCGCTTTGAGGCGGCCCAAGGCTTCGGCGACCGGGTCGGCGCCCGTCCGGCCGAGCGCGGTAGAACCGACGTTCTCGGGCCCCTCTTGGGCCGAACCCGGTTCCTCCAACGAAGCCGAGACGCTGCCCGTGGAAACGCCCAACCCCACACACGGCCGAGAGATCGTCACCAGATTCCAGCCCGGTTCCCACACCATCTGGTGCGTGGTCTTGAAATCGTGGGACTGCGGTTCCGATGCCGCACACAATCCCAACGCCAAAAGGAGGATTCGATATCCCCTAAGCTCTTGTCGGTTCACGTCATCATCCCCCTCAGGTCTATCCCGCCGTTTCGTCTGAAGGCCGACCAGCGCATGGAAGTACGCTTGCGTTTGTGACAAACGCAACCTCTTTTTTTCGCGGGTGCGCCAGGGACAAGACACGATGTTCGCCAGCAGTGACCGGCGCCCGAAAACGCTTCGACTGCCTCGGACGACATGGCGCCAAACCTAGGCACCAGTACCTGAATAACCCTTAGCGAGAAAAACCGCGGTCACAACACGGATGCCGCCGCGGAGCAGGGGGCGACGAACACCCGTAAAGAGATGCCACCTTGAAGTCACTGAGGGAGCCGTCCTTCCAAAAACGGAAACGAGAAAGGCCTGAGGCCGTGCAGAACAAGACGCGCGCGCAGCCCCATGGGCAACAACCATTGCTCTGCCCCCTAGGATGAGGGCTGTAGGTCGGGCCCCACGCTTTTCAACATGGCCGATGCTTCGTCAAAAAGCGTTGACAAACGTTCGGCCCATCCGCTGCTATCCCCGCCGGCCGTCGGTGGACCGGGGGCTTTTCCACTGGGTGCTTTTGCACTAGAGGAGGTGATCACATGTCCTCTAGGGCGAGGGATTGGGAAACAAATAGATGCCGAACCAGTCGAAGGACAGGGGCATCGGTTTGGAAGCCCAGGGGAAACAGCAGGCGTTCGCGTCGGCAAACAGGACGAGACTCCCCGGCAGAGGATGTGCTCCGTCGCAAGTTCTCGAGGAAAGCGAGCCCCTTGTCCCCCAAAACACCGCTCAGACGAGGCCAGGCAACGCTTCAGACACGGATCGGCCACGTTGTGTTCGCAGTGGGCTTGACCGCAGGCCTGGTGCCCCGGCCTACCCGGGCAAGCGAGAACCGCTTGCCCGGCAGCGCTTTGCCGGTAGCCTTGGTCAAGGGCTGGAACTTGGTGCGCGTGGCCAGAGGTGTTCGTCACGAGGCCTCAAGCCCACAGCATCTTGACCTTCATGCCTGGCCCGCAACCACCACCCTCCCATCCGCGTCGGGAGCCTCCTTTTTAGAAGGACCGCCCACGTCGCCCGTCTCGGTCAACAAGATCGAAGCTGGCTCCACGTATTGGATCTGGTCGCCGCACACCACACCGCTGATTTGGGCACCGAGTCGTGTTGATTCATCAGACAGCTTCGTGGGGCAAAGTGGCCAAAAGGCCGCAATCCAAGAGACCAAACGGGGACCGCAAAGGGACGTTTCGAGCCACGGCGTGGCTGGGAACCTCTCTGGAGAGTCCCGATCTGGCTGGCGCTATATCCTCCCTTTAGAAAACCTAGAAGACCTGAGTCCGCCCCCCGAACGATTGCTCCGGTGGAATGGAGACACGCAGTCGTACGCCCTCGCAAGCTTAACGCAACCGCTTGAGCCAACCGTGGGCTACCTCGCTTTGTTCTCAAACCAAGAAACACGCGATAGCCAGGGACCTCAACACCCCCCTGACGCCCTCAAACCCGTTGACGCGAACGCCGCGGTCCCGCAGGCCCTGGCGCTCCAAACGCCCTTTTCCCGACCCAAAAAACCCGACCGCCTCCGAGCAGAGCTCGAAGGCGCCTCCACCACCGTACTCAGCTGGCAGCGGCCCCGGCACTTCGCAGACGGCGCACCGCTCAGCGCCTCGCTCCCGTTGGCCTACCGGGTATACAAAGACGACGCCCTTCTCGAGGAGCTGGACAACACCACACGGCATGAGGATCCGGCCGTGGTTTTCGATCGCGAGGTTCGATACTACGTCACCGCCGTCCTCAAAGGCCCTCACGGAGGCATCCTTGAGTCTCTACCGTCGGACCTGATTCGTTTCTTTCGCAAAACCCCCATTCCTCCCCCTCCCCCTGGAGACTTTGAGACACCGCATCCCGTCACCGACGGAAGACGAGGCGCATTTCGACCGAAAGCAAAGCTTTCTCGGTTCGGCGACACAATCTACGCACACCTGGCCTACCTGAACCGCGACAAAAACGGTCAGCCCCGGGAGGTGCGCTACCAACGAAGCGCGCGCGCGGGCAAAGCGGGGAGCTTCACCCAGCCTGTCATTCTTGCTGAGGTCGGGCCTCAAAGCCTTGCATCGGATCTCACGCTTGCGGTCCACACGGCTTCGGTGTCGATCAGCTGGATTGAATCCGGTCCTCTTTCAAACCGTATTCTGACCCGCGTGAGCCACGACGGCGGCCAAAGCTTTGCCGATCCGGTCGTGGTTCGCGAGGCGGGGGGCCCGAAACATGGGCTGGATGCCGCCTATGACCCTTCGGGCGAACACCATCTCATCTGGGGCGAAGACCACAAGGTCTACTACCTCAAGAACTTCGATGGGGAGCCGGAAAACGTTTTTGATACCCGACATCGCAGTCCCGCCACTGAGCAAGTACGTTACCAGGTCTTTTCGGAGCCCGTTCGAGGTGCCTGCCCCTGCGACGACTGCTGGTGCGATGAATCTTATCCGCTCAGCGAAGAGACCGACCCCAAAAACCCGGGCCAAAACGTCGGACCCTACGTGACCCACACCGTAGCCGCCTACATCTACCAAGCATCGCTTCACGTAGACGAGGAGGCCGTGACCATCATCGGTCGGCAAAAGATGAGCTGGAATGACAAACCCGTTGCCCACAAACCGTGGCTCGATCACCACCCCGTCTACGAAGATCCCGAAAACAGCGTGTGGCGAAACGGTACCCGGGTACGGCTGACCAAAGGCTGGAGAAAAATCTGGAAACAAAGCTTCGAAGCCGGCGACGAAGCGCTTTGGGAGGGCCTCGGTCTCAACTACCAATACCGCTACGCCGGCACTCGGCAGAAGCAGGACCTCATCAAGGTTGCGCAGCGCCCCTTGGTGCCTGGTGCGTGGGCAGACACGGTTCAAACCGCCCAAGGAGAGACCGTTCGTGCGGGATGGACACAAGGCACGTGGCGCGATGACACTTTTGCGTCTTGGCGCATTTCGGTCGTGGACAAAGACCACACGCACGAAGGGAAGCTGGCCCATCCTCAGGTCCTGCGCACACCGGACGCGCGCCTCTTCGCCGTATTCGAAAAGGGGCCTTCGCTTGATCCCAATGCTCCGGATCTCAACCCTATCTATGGCGCGCATTCTTACGATGGTGGCCAAAGCTGGTCACCTCCAACACGCATCGCAACAGGCTACGTGCCGCAGCTTACGGCCACCGACGGCGAGCTGGCCATCTTGTACTACGAAGCCCATGGCGCTGCCGGCGCGATGCATGTCCTGCGTCCGGAGCAAGACGGCACCCGGTGGGTGCGTCAAGATGCAGTCCATCGCCATCCGCCCCTCGCGGTCCACCCCCGAAGCCACACCGACGTTCCATTTCTTTGGAATGCTCCGAGTCTCGCGGGCTTGGGCGATCTGTTTTTGGCCGCGTGGGTCCAAAAGGCAACCAGCGTGACCGAGCAAGACCGCATCGTTGTCACCCGTGCGTCTCGCAACACCGAAGCCCATCACCTAGACATTCAGGTCACGCGGCCGTCTTCCCATCCTCGAGGGACCAAGCTCACGGTCACGGTCGAAAACCAAAACCACATGCGGGTGGTGCATCATGGATCGCCGAATCCAAACCTACCGCCGGCGCCGCTCCAAGATGCGGTCGTCGGTCAGGGCATCTCGCCCTTTTCGGTATCCATGGAAAAGGGCCAAGGCTCCGTGTGGTGGGCCGGCGACCTCTCTATCCCCGAGGGAAATACCCTCGTCGGCCTAGGTGAAGCCTCGGTCGACCTCAGCGCGCAAAGCGAAGGTGTTCCGAGCCTCAAGAAGAACAGCCCTCAGCTCCAGCGCAACCGCGAAGGCAACTACGCGCGCGCAACCGAAGCGAGAAAACGTCTCTACCGCTTCGAGGAAGACCCCGATACCGGAAAAGAATGGGGGTACCTCGTAGAATACGACGCGGATCTGGTGAACGAGGAAGCGGTTCTGAACATAGACAGACTCAACCACCAACGCTTCGAGCAACCAGAATTGCGAGACGCAAAACATCTGGCCGGCTTCGAGCGGGTCTGGGTCTACACCCAGGGCATTGCGCTGGCTCAATTTGCGCGCAGAAACAATGAAGAGGAAGTACGCTATGCGCAAGCGTCCGCGCGTTTTTTGTGCAACACCTTGGTCATCGACTCCGGCACCGGGCTCGCGCTAGGCTGGCCGTTTTCGTGGAACACCGACGGCGACGATTGGCGAGACGCGCGCCTGGTCACCGGCGCCAACGCGTGGGCCGTTCACGGCCTCGGGCATTTCATCACATCGAAAGCGTTTGAAAGTCTGCCCTCGCAGGATGAACAGGCCTCATTTTTGGCCTGCTACCAAGATGCGCTCCGCGGGCTCGAAGCCCACCGACGCGATCTTCAGCTCGAAGACGGACGCCCCATAAGCCTTATGACGGCGGGTTGGACCACTTTGGGGCTCAAGTTCGCAACCGAACCCACCCAGATCTTGATGACCAACCAAGTCCCGGTCACCGAAGATTCATCGATTCAATTTGCCTACTACAGTGTACTGGACGCCATTGGGTACAATACCTATACAGAGCCCCCGAAAATCAAAACCTGCCAAAAAAATGCCCCAGCAGATTGTATCCGAGCACACCAGGGCAGCAGTTCTTTTGGCACCGAAATCACGGAAGATGTTTGGAGCGCGCTCGGACAGCGTGTCAAGGCAGACAACGTCGTCACCGAGCACAACCTCGATGTGCTGGCCGTTCTGAACCACGCACTTCACCATGCCCCAACGCTCGGCCTTACGGATACCGACGCCCTTCTCCGATGGAGAAATCAACTGCGGGATGGTATTTTTTTCGGACTGTGGGACGATCGTTCATATCGCACCGAGTTTCAAGAAGCGCTCGATACCATGTCCGCGCAAAATCCGTTCCCCAAGACCGTCGTCCAAGAGGACCGACATCAAGAGCGACAACGATGGATGAAAGAGGCCCTCGAAAGCGACAATTTGGGGCGCATCGTCACCGGAGGGGAGATTCATCAGGCGCAAGACGGCAGCCTTCGGCTCGAGATCAGCACCCATAGCGCCATCGACAATTGTAGTTGGCTCGCTCTGTCGGTCGACGACCAAGACTGGGCAAAAGACCCAAAAAGCGAGGCAATCTATGTGGAACGTTTAGGTCAATGCCTCAAATACACCGTGATTCAGTATGCCAAAGAATTGGGCTTTGGCCCCGCCCTATGCGACCCACGGACCACAAGCTGTCCTCCCCGCCAGACATATAGGGGCGCCCACTACTTTCAGAACGCCTTCAAAGATCCCTATATCGCGCCGAGCGAGCTACAAGAATCGTCTTATCATCTAGAGGCAACCATGGGCCTTGTTCTTGGGCTCCATGCCTTCGCGTCGGCCCACCCCACACATCCCGAGGCAGCTCAGTTCGAAACCGAAGCTCGAAGCCTTTGGACCGGAACCCAAGCCTTTGTCCGAGACCACGGATTTCCGTATTCAAGCCAGCGCATCCAGGACCTATCCACCCTCTTGTCTTCGAGCACCGCCGTCATTTGGTTCATGGATGCCCACGACATCCTCGAGGGCGAAAAGGGCGATATAGACCGACCCTTGTTGCCCTATGCCCAAGACTTGAGCGCAAAGGAGACACGCGCCTTTGTGGACAACGCGTATTTGACGCTTCAAGAAGGGCAAAGCGATGGCGACCGTGGCTTGCTTGTGTCGGGCACGACCGAGGGGCGAACATACACCTTCGTCGAGGAGCAGGCTTTGGCAGTCCTGGTTGCCCTCGCGCGAAACGACCACGCTCAAGCCGCTTTTTGGCTTCGTCCCCTTCGGGCTGCTCTTTTTCAATCTGCCGAACCGAGCGACGCATCGACTGGCTTTTTTACCGTTTTGGACACCCAAACCGGCACGCCCGTGGCGGGCATTCAAGACATCGGTTCGACCATGCTGACGCTCTACGCGCTGGCAAAGCACATCGCCGTTCAAGGTGGTGCTTCCCGTGAAAGCGCGGTCCACGACCTGAGCTTAGGGCTCGAAAGGAGCCAGGTGCTCATCCAGAAGACGGGTGCCACCCAAGGGCTTTTTGTCACACCCGGTTTTACGACCGCCCGAACCGACGACAATGTGCTGGCGTATTTTGCGCTCTTTGAGGCCCAAGCAGTGTTGCCCACCCCCGAGGCGGCCGAAAGCCTGGAGCCCACCCTGGACACCTTGGTCGCGCACCTTCTCAGAATGTGTACGGGCCCGAGCTCTCAGACTCCGCTTGAAGCCATTGGGGCGGATGGACAAGAACATCGCGTCGAAAGCCCAAGAACCTACGGACTCTGTTCCTTGTTCTTGGCCCATCTCGGCGACATGGATGGCGCGGAGCGCTTGCTGCTCGATATGGAGCACAGCCATTCCGCTTTCTTGGCGCCGGCCGAGACCCAAGCGCTTGGGATCAAGAGCCGCTCAAGCTGGGCCGATGCGATCTCGGGCATCCTGGCCCGCCAGGCGTTGTCGAACTTTGATGCCAGGCAGGGTGAGCTCGCCCTAAAAGCGCTCGCCCCGATGTTGGCCATGGCCAACCCACCTGAAAGCCCATCTTTATCGCTGGCGCCCCCGTTGCTGGCCGCGAGCCCAAACGGCATGTTTGGGGTTGAGCACGGATTCGAAAGCGTGGGCGAATCCATTGGCCCTGAACAAAACGCGGCCGAAGCTTACCGAGACCTGCGTGAGATCTTGCTCCACCAGTACCAAGAAAGTTTGTTTGCATTGCTCTTATCTTCTACTGAGGGCGTTGCGTTTGACCTCCGTTTTCACCGATTGGCGCGATTTCGTTTTTTTCTCGACCAAGCAGACCGCCTGGTCCCTCCCAACCAATGGACGATACACGATCCATACCTAGCCTCCGATTGGATTCACCAAACCGACTACGAACTCCTCGACCTTTGCCAACGGGGTCCAGTGCCGGTGCCCTCGCCTGATTGTCGTTCGCTGTCCTCTTTGTACCAAAGCCTGCGCGACGCCAAAGTCGGCCGTGGCGGTGACCTTGAGATCATGCTTGTATCCGCGCCCCCGCTGGAAACCCAAAAACGACTCAACGAGCTTCGCCTCATCCGGCGCTTCGGCCGAAGCGAAGTGTGGACCCAAGACCAAGCCAACCGCTTTTGCCTCACTTGCAACCTCCATGGCGACGATTTGAATTTGCCAAAAGAGGCCTCAACCGACGAGCTTCAACACCAACTTCAGCAGACACTTGAGGCGGCTTTGACTGAACCTCTGAGGGCCCATGGCCCTACTCCCCTGGTGCTGAGCATGCCATCTATGGACGTAATCTCCGCCTTGCATCCCGTTTCTTCGACCTATTGGACCCGAACGTCCGTCCTTTTGCGATACGCCTTGTCTCAGCCTGCCAACAATATTCAGATCTGGCTCCAAGGGACCCCAGTCGACGCCTTCCGCTTCCCCGCAAGCGCCGAGCAAAAAGAAAATGTCGTGGCCCTTCGTCGACTGGCCAACCGGGCTGCGCATGGAGACCTGTTCTTGCTCGCATCCCAAACGGGCCTCGACGCACACGTTCTGCACGACATCTTACGCACCGGCGAACTCGACGAAGATGCGTACGGCATCCTAAAAAACTTGGCCGCACAAAAAACACCAGAGGCCGTGAAGTTCACCCCCAGGGCCAGCGCTTTCGATTTTGACCGCACGCCCACGCCCTCATTTGAAAACCTCAGCGTTGCTTTCGAGGACTTGGTAGCGGGGGTCACCAAGGGGCATTTCGCAAACGCTCCGAGCGACATGAGGGTTGAACTCGGCGCCAGGCTGGCATTGGTTCCGAGCAAGTTGGCATCGAGGTTGGGGCCCCAAGCGGCAAAGTGGATGGGCGACGTCACCCGCCTACCAAGGGAACTGTTCTTGGGCGCGGTGGCCGGTCTAAACCTGGCGGCATACGTCGGAAGTGCGCAAATTGACGTCGGACTGGAAACCATCCTCGTTTCCGGCGAAAGGCCATCCTCCGCATTCTGGGAACCCGTCGGGTTCGTCAAAGCCGAAAGCGTGGTGGCCTGGCCCACGGGAGCCCACCTGAAAAACGAGGATACGCTTCGTCGGGATACCACCATTCACCCAAAGGGCCCGCACCTCGACAGTCCACTGCCCGAAGTGGGCATTCGTTTTGAAGACGAAAACGTTTATCTCATTCAGATCGACTGGTGGGGTCTCGAGCTCCCCTCGGGGCACTTCGGCATCCTCGCTCCCGACACCGGTGCGTTGTGGCCGGTGTTCGAGCTTCGCACGGACCGACCGCGGTCCGAGCTTCTCGAACACTTCGTCCACAACCACAGATTTTGGAAACACTTTGCCCCCTATGCAGATCGACTCGCAAAAAAGGACCAAGCCGCGTTTTTGTATCTTCTGGAGCTTGTCGTTCGCGGCGAATTCGATCGCTTGAGCGCCGAAAGCTTCGTTGTCGGACCACAAAGATTCGCCCCGGGCTCCATTTTACCGGCTGCCCCCACCCCAAAAACGCTTTCTTCCCCCATCAAGCGACCACCGACTTTGAAACGACTCGCGAACGCCCCTCACCTCGTCTGGGCGCACCCAAGAGGCGACACCTTATTCTTCAAGCCGACCCTATGGTCCCCGAAGGAGCTCAGCCCGAACCACATTCAATTTCCATTCCATCACCCGCAACACGGACGCCTCTATGGCTCTGGCCCCGCCCAACTTGTGGTCGAATTCCTCGAAGAGCACACAATCGGTGCCAAGGGCCCCAGCACAACGGGCGGCGGCATCAGTCCCCGAGATGATGAAGAGGATGAAGACGACGAGAACATCGGGTTCACGGGCATGGTCGAAAGCGCTGTCGACGTTCCGTTCAACTTCGCCATCTACGAAGACTTCATCCACGGCTGGGCGCAAAGCTTCGACCCCAGAAGCGACGCCCTCCAAAAGGACATGCGCAACGAGTTTCTTCAGGGCCTGAAGACCCACTCCGATTTCCGAGATTTCCTCGAAGAAGATACCCTTCGAATCGTTTATTATCCCGAGTCCCGTTGGAGCGGGTCGCCTTTTAGAAGCGGCACCGCGCCCAACATTGTTTGGCATCTTAAGCTGCCGGATGCGAGCCTCGAAAAAAACGATCGCCTTTCTTTCATGGAGCCCCAACAACTGATCTGGTCCTTCAAGCAGTTTCTCTTTGAACTCTTTTACCGTGGCGTCATTTCCATCAGAAAAGAAAGTGAATCGTCTTTCACGCTCCTTCTCGGGGCTACAAGAATGACGGTGGCCACCCAAGATCCAAACTTGTTGCCGCACGTCAAAAACGCGCTCGAAACCTACAGCCAAGAGCTCGAATCGCCGACCGACCCCATCATGGTCGATCCGTTCACGGACGAGGGACAGACCATCATTCGCGTGGTAACCGACACCCTGTTGTCCCTCAGGGTACCGAGGAGCAGCGGGTATGCGACCCCGAATACGCCTTTGAACTTCGATCGACTCTTTAAGGACGATCTTTTACCCTTCAAACACCACCTCAAGCGCCTCCGCACCGGTGGCGGAATAAACACCATGGAGATCACGAGCTACGATCTTCAGCCCCACGCCGGACGGCTCGCACACCTTATGGTACCCACTCGACTCTTCGAAGCCACCGTCACCCTCAACAACAAACAACAAGAGGTTGTATTCTTCTTGGGCATGAAAGACAAAACCAAGGACCCCTGGCGTTTCGCAATGAGCCATGCACACTCCACTGCGGGTCGCAAACTGTCTGTGGACTACCACCGCCTCAACGTCGTGGGCGACTTTCCCATCGTGAAAGACTTCACGTTTACCGAGCTGGACCTGAGTGACGACCTTCAAGAGAGCATGCACAAAGAACTGACGACCGCCGTGGAGCAAGCGGCCGTCGATGACGCGCTCGGACTCGACAACCTCTTGGTCAAGTACGTGTTCGGGATGGACAAAGACGAAGTCCTGACCGTAGGGGTGCCCATCGCCAAGCCAGACGAGCGTGAGAAAATGCAGGCGGTGATCGTCCAAGATCCCATCGCCTACCACCTTATCGGAGCCGCTCGCAAAGGCATGCCGTTTTTCTTTGCCCCCCCAAGGATCCCGCTTCGCACTTGGGAAGTCCAGGTGCGCCCCCATGACGAGCAAGGTTTATTCGGACCAGAGCCAGGGCGTTTGGGCCTGTTGCGAACGGCAGCCCCAGCCGACGAACATACGGACCAAGAAGAACTATTTCGGTACCGGCTCGTGAGAAGCGTGACCAGTAAATTGGCCTACCTCTTTCATACCCACGGCGTCGATCTCAAAAAAGCTCGATTGTTTCATGAAGACAAGTTCTCGGCCTGGCTCAAAGATGCCCTCGATGAATGGATGCCTCCAAGTCCCTACGATGGAGACAACGAAACGTTGACCCAGTTCGAGGCGGTGTCACTTGGGCTTTATTTTCTCAGTCAGGCCATTCGCGCCCCAGCCGACGCTCGGTCACCTTTTTCGTTTTCGGGCCTCAAAGACGTCGCGGTTGTCAAAGACTTTATTGAAGGGCGAGCCGTTCCCACCCCGAAGGCGGGCTGGGACGTCCCCATCGAGATTCAACCCGATTTTATCCTTTCACTGGTCAAATGGGACTTTTTGCCCGCATTTTTCGAAGACCTTCTTCGAGACTTTGGCTACAATGAACCCGACCACGGCTGGCGCAAGGACCACAGCGACGTCAAGATTTGGGAAGCGCTTCAAGACGCGAACGAGGACTGGCAACATAAAGATCCATTTTCTCTCATTCAACCGCCAAAAGGCTGGCGGTGACGCCGCACTAGCGCAATTCTTGATACACGCGAAGCGCCTCCTCACGAAGCGCCACAAACTCGGGGCTGTCGAGCGCCAAGAAAGGAGACACCTCTTCGAGCAAGGGCCTTATCTGGGCATCGCGAATCGAAGAGAACAGGGCCGAGATTGCCCCGATCCAAGAGGGACGCCCCCGCGCCGCGGTGAGCCCAATCTGAGCGCGGGCGAAGCTCTCGCGCGCGCGGGTCAGAAACACCGGATCCGCTGGTTCGAGCCGAAGGAGGCCGGCCAAGAAACACATCGCATCACGCGTCCGGGCCTCGGCATCTCGGCCCTCGAGGCGACCGGCCTCCGCCCAGGCCTTGTCGAAAAGAGACCGGAGGATGGGCAAGCCCGCTGCCCCCTCCACCGTGGTGTAGGCGCGGATCACGGATGCACGACCCCCATCCTCGATTCGTCCCAGACGTCTTTTCACGGCCAGCTCCAGCCCCAAACGGGCTCGCTTTGAACCGAGTTCGCCGGCCGCCGCAGCGGCGGCGACCGCGATATCTCGATTGGCGCCACCAAAGTCGGCGGCTTCAAGAATTTCTTGAATCACCTCATGGGTCTCGAGGGTGTCGCGTTTCAAAAGAACCTTGAGGGGGTCGACCGGCACGGACCGAATCCAATCGTTGACCTCGCGGATCCACAATCGGGCGCCCTCCTGTAAACACTGGGTGGCCCGGCGATCCTGGAATCGCCCACAGCCTTGATAAAACTCGGCCCACCGACGGGCACCATAGTTTTGCATACCGAGGGCTTGCAGGCGTTCGTAGTACTCATCAAAATCACGCGCGAGGGCCGACCAGGCCACAATGAGCCCCCACGATGCGTCTTGGTGGCTATCGAGCACCTGGACCGCGCGACCAAGGCGCCCCAAAATGACCGGACGAAACCGGACGTCGACCAGGTGGTACAAACGGTCCAGCGCCTCTTGCCAAGGCATACCCCCGCGAACGGGTGCAGGCCTCGGATGGTGTATGCCGCCATGTTTGAGATGCTCCAAAAGCATGATGGCTTCTTCCACCTTGGGGTCGTCTCGCGCCGCCTCCAAAAGCTCCGCCCACGCCACTTGCTCTTCGGGGGCCTCGCCCGGTCGGCTGGAGGCGTAAACCGAAAGGGGGGAGGCCACCTCGGCCACGAGGGCGGGCGCCTCTCTTAAAAAAAGCCTACGGTGCGAAAAAAAGTCAGACTGGTTCGTAGCCCCAAGCCGGACGGCCTCCCCTCGGCGCAGCGCCGTCACCAATTGTCTGGACTCCTGTACAACCGGGTTCACTGCAGCCTTCGTCAGCGCCAAGAGTTCGTCCAACGCATGGTCGTGCCCGAACATGAAATGCGACCAGAGCCAATAAGCGGCAAGCTGAGGAGCCTCGGAATCGAGAAGGTCTTTTTCTTCTTCGTACTGCACAAAAGGCGCCGCAGTCTGCAGGGTGCGGGCCCAATCGCGCCCAAGGTTCAAAAACAGCCGGATCAACCATTCGGTCCGCACAAACAAGTGGGCTGGATCGAGGTGGGGCGCAAGGGTGTAGCGCTCCTCCAACACACCCCAGGCCGAGAGTTTTGCCTGCATCTGGGTGTCTCGGTCCCCCTCGAACCGCCTTGTCCGGTAAGGCGCCGGGTCCGATTGAAGCAGCCGGTAAACCAAGGCCGAAAGAGAATCATCGGTGGGCCAAAGACCCCAATCATCGGGATGAAAAGAGCGGACGCGGCACGCACCGCGTGCTGAGTCGTGCCACGAAACCAAAAAGCTCATCTCGTCCTGCTGCACCACAAGCGCACTCGCGCAAAAGAATGCGACGAGCTCCGCCACCATGAAGCTGCCCTCAGCCTCCACCAGCTGAGTCAGCGAAGCCCCGGGCAGAGGGACCCGAAATTCGGCGCCGGACGGGTCAACCACCTCCAGTTCATAGGTCTCAAAAAGGTGGACCCACGTTCGAAGCTCCACGCCATAGGCGTAGCCATCGCCCCGGAGCGTGGAGGCAAGGGTGTGGATCGGCACTTCGCGCGCCTCGCAAAACCGAGCAACAACGTCCTCGAGCGGACACTTGGGGGCCCTTCGCGACCCCGAGGCCCTGGCCACTCAGCGATCCTCGACGGTCGCCTGGGTCACACTCTTGAGCCATGAAGCCAAAGTCTCGGGCCGCGGAGGCAAACTCAGTGGCCAAATGCGAACTTCGGTGTCGGCGCTGGCAGACGCAACCCAGCGCCCATCGCGAGATACGTCGACGTCAAACACGGGGGCCCGGTGCCCTCGCAACACTCGGCTTTCCTTGGTTTCGACGTCCCAAAGACGAATGGTATGATCCGCGCTCCCCGTCACCAGCACCTTGCCATCCCCCGAAAAGACCATATCCCACACCCTTGCGTTGTGCCCCAAAAGGGGCGTGCACTCGGCCCGGGCTCGGTCGCAAAGCCACGCATGCTCGCCGGCACTGGTCACCCCAATCCAGCGACCGTCCGCCGAAAACAAGACCCGGCGGGGTGTCTGCAACACCGGAAAGGCAAAACGATAGACTCCAGACTCCACATCAAAGGCGCGAACGTAGTTGTCGGAGCTGGTAAACACAAGTTCGCGGTCGTCTGGAGAAATGGCCAAACCCCAGACTTCGCCACCGTGTCCCTGCAACGTCCGGATCAAGCGCCCCGACGGCATGCTCCATAGGCGTACCGAGCCATCTCGACTGGAGGAGGCCAGCCATTTGCCCCCCCGTGCGAACACCACGCCGGTGACGTGGTCCTTGTGTCCGCGAAGGGGTTGCCCCTGCCCCTTCCCCGAACGCACGTCCCAAAGCCACACCGCATTGTCCTCACCCGCCGAGGCCACAAAATCCCCATTCGGTGAAAACGTGATTTCCTCTACGTCCGCTTCGTGGCCCCGAAGGACGACCGCGCTGCCGTCCGCGACATCCCAGATGCGCACCGTACGGTCGTCGCTGGAGCTCGCAACCAACAGGCCACTCGGGGCAAATTGGACCCGAAACACGTGGTCTGTGTGGCCGGACCATACCCGGCTCACCCCTCGGGCCAAATCCCACAGGCGCACTTCATTGTCGTGGCCGCCGGACGCCAGGTGCACACCGTCCGGCGAAAACGCGACGCCGTGGACGCCGATACGATGGCCTCGGAGCACCCTCCGCTGATTCGGTCCGACCCGCCAGTGGCGCACGGAGGCATCCGAAGAAGCGGAGGCCAAAGAGGTTCCGTCCGGAGAAAAGGCGATCCATGAAACCACGTTGTCGTGGCCAACGAGGGTCTGCGTCTCTTTGCTGTCCAGCTCCCACAGGCGAATGCTTCGGTCCCAACTCGCGGAGGCCAGGCGGCTGCCGTCGGGCGAAAAGCGGAGCATGTTGACCCGCTCCGAGTGTCCCCTAAGAATACGGGTTTCTCCGGTTTTCAAGGACCACAGCTGAACCGTCCGATCGTGACCCGAAGATGCCAATAGCCCCCCATCGGGCGAAAACACCAAGGATTGCACCACCCCGGAATGCTTGCCCAGCAAACGCCCAGCCCCCGTCGCGAGATCCCAGATGTGCACCTGGCCTTCAAAAGTCCCCGTGCCCAGACTGCGCCCATCCGCGGACACCGCCCACGCCGACACCGCACTGTCGTGAGGGCCGATAAAACGGACCTCCTCGGTGTCCACATGCCAAATACGAATGACATCCCCATGCCCGCCCGAAACCAACACGTTGTCACTGCCCACAAAGGCCAAAGAAATATTGCGATCAAATTCTTCAAAGGCCAGCGTCTTCAGATGCTTGCCCTCTTTGCTCCAAAGACGAATGGTGTGATCCTCACTCGCTGACGCCAAAATCTTTCCGCTGGGCGAAAACGCCAAGGCCTTGACCGGTGCCGCATGGCCTCCGAGGACAACACTTCGCTGGGTATTCAGATCCCAAAGCCGAAGGGTCCGGTCGTAGCTCGCAGTGGCCAAAGAGCGCCCTCCCGGCGCGTAGGCCAAGCTCGATACCCGATCGCGGTGCCCCTCGAGCGGCTTCCCCGTGCCCGCGGCTGTATCCCACAGCCACACCGTGCGGTCCCGACCCGCGGAAGCCAAAAAACGACCTCCAGGCGCAAAAACGACCTGCTCAACCTCGTCATCATGCCCTCGAAAGATGCGCCGCGCCACCCCCCGGGCCTCCGCCTCGGCCGCAACCGAAGCTGCTCCAGGCAACACCCGCGAAATGCGTTTGAGGTGGGCAAGCGCCATGGTGGGATCGGTTTCGAGAAAAGTTCGGGCCTGCTCGAGAAAAGACTTATCGAGACGCAGTTTGGCGAGGGCTGCGCTTCTTTCGGCCTCGTTTTTCTTCTCGTTGATGAGCACAAAGCTCGAGACCGCAAACACCAGCAGCACGGTCACAAAAACCAAGCCCGTCAAGACCGCCGCTTTTTGCCTTTGGGCGAAACGCCGAATCAGGTCAAAAAAACTGTAGTCGTGGGCACCGACGAGCTGCCCGTTTCGAAAGCGGCGAAGTTCCGCCGCCATTTCCTGGGCCGTGCGGTAACGCTTCGAGAGATCGCGCGCCATCGCTTTGTCAACAATGGCGGTGAGATCACTTGGAATGTCTGGAGCCAACTCAGAAAACGCCTTGGGCGGACCGCTGACCACGCTCAGCAACACCTTGTTGCTGGGCACGTCGTGGTAAGGGCGCTCGCCGGTCAGAACATGATACAGCATCGCCCCCAGCGCGTAGACATCGGCCCGCTGGTCGATGTCCTTCGCCGCGGCCTGCTCCGGGGCCATGTAGGGTGGCGTGCCGACCACAATGCCATCGAGGGTCTTGGCAACCTGGTCTTCGGCGAATGCGTCATCCTCGCCGGACTCGGCATCTGAGCCTCCATCAGCGCCGCCGAGTTCTTTGGCAAGTCCCCAGTCGATCACCACCGTTTCACCGAAGGCGCCCACCAGCACGTTGGCGGGCTTCAAATCGCGATGCAGAATCCCTTGGTCGTGGGCGTAGGCCACGGCGTCCGCGACATCGATAACGTTGGACAAAAGCGCAAGACGACTCTCGAGACTTTTCGCCGCATCGATTTCTTCGGTCAGGGTCCGCCCCTGAACCATTTTCATGGCGTAAAAACGAACCCCCGAGGGCCAACGGCGGGCCTCGTGGATGGGAACAATATTCGGGTGTTGCAAACGCGCGATGATCAACGCCTCGCGGATGAAGCGGGTCTCACTTCTTCGGTCCTTGGTCAGGATCTCCTTGATCGCAATGTCGCGGCGGAGGCGCCGGTCGTAGGCATCCAGAATGCGACCCAACCCCCCACGGGCGAACTCGCCTCGAATCTCGTAGTCCTCGGAGGACGCCAGGGGAAATTCAGGCAAAATCGAACTGGTGTCCACGCCGGGAATGCGGCGGCGAATCAGAAGCGTATCTTCAGAGCCGGCCGCCTTCTCGCGACGGTCTTCACGGGTTGTGGGAATCGGCCGAGAGGGCTTGGCATCCAGACCGGGCTTGCCGCCCGACGAAATCGAACGCCGAGGCAACGCGGGGCCGTCCGGAGGAGGAACCCGCGATGGGTCCGATGGGCCCCGTGCATCCCTCGGGAGGACCAATGGATCGGGTTCCGCCATCGGACTTCAGGCTTACACTGAGTGACTTCGGGCCGACAAGGCGTTTGCCCCGAAACCCGCCGCCCACGCGATTCTTTCGGGAGGCCCAAGCCGAAGGGGCGTGGATTCCGGGGGCCAACCCCAAAAAGGGATGACCAAAAAAAACGCCCCGGGCGCGGAAACCAGTCCGCATCCGAGGCGCTCTCCCAAAACCCCCCAAGACATTGGCGTTGGGACTCGCCTGGTTCGGACTTGCCGCCGAACCCTGGCAGCCGCAGGGCTGCCGACAGACATTGCAAACACCGCGGGCGGAGGTTCCGAGCCACCGTGTGACCCGGAACTCCGCGGGGCGCGGTATCAATCGCTTAACTACTGGCCAATCTTTCGAATCGAGCTCATGGACGTCTTGTGGAGCGTGCTCATGATGTTGTCGATGGAGGTCAAGAAACGCTCGTACTTCTTGGTGAGCTGCTCGAGCTCTTTCGTCACCTCTTCCTCGCTCTTCTTGCCTTTGCCTTCAGCGCCACCGGCACCACCGCTGGCACCACCGCCAGAGACCGCACCGCCCACGGCGCCACCAATCGCTTGCCCGGCCATGGCACCCAAGGGACCACCAAAAGCACCACCTGCGATTCCACCGATGGTCTTGAGAAGGCCGCCTTTGCCGCCTTTGCCGCCGCCTTTGCCACCTTTGCCGCCGCCTTTGCCACCTTTGCCACCAGCTTTTTTGGCGCCACCTTTGTCACCGTCCTTTTTGTTCTGAAGCTTCTTGAGCTCTCCGCCCTTCGCCTCAATCTCAGCCTGCAGCTTCTTCATCTGGTCCATCATGATCCCGAAGAGCAGGTCTTCAAAAGAACTCGCGGCGTTGGTGAAGTTCCCGCTGGAGGTCGGGCCCGAGCTGTTGCCAGGTCCCCTCTCGCCACCACCGTTTTGCAGGCCCTTCAGTTGTTTCGCCAAGCTGGCAATGCCCCTTTGAACCCCATTGATGTGCGACGCAACGCTGTTGAGGTGCGGCGGAAGCCCAGGGAACGGAAGAGGTCGGAACGGATTGCGACGAATGGTGATTTTCCCGTCGTTGCGGCCGTCAGGAATGTATTTCCCGCCGACAGCCTTTTCGAAGACCGCCCGAACGAGGGGGTTCTTGCGAAGAAGGCCTTCCAGCTTCATCGCTCCACGACGTCGGGGATCAAAAAGCCCGGCAAAACCGGTCTTTGCGCCAGGCGCCAAATCCATGCGCTTGTAGCCACGGGCGAACGGGGCCAATCGACGGAGCGCAGCACCAGGCCGCGGCACCAGTCCAAAAGGTCCAAAAGGACGTTCATTTCTTTGTCGCTGCCATTTGTTGGTCGCGCGGCCGGTCGCGGCCTCGGTGTACCCGTCTTGGAGGTTCCGAAGGACGCCAAGGGGGTTGCCCGCGAGCGCATCCACTTGGGCGCCGATCAGCCCCCCCTGAATGCCGAGGCTTCCCAGAAGATCGTTGACCTGGGTTCCGAGGGTGTTGCCGACGAGTGCGCTTGGAAGATTGATCATGACTTGATTCCTTTAAGAGTGTTGAAGGGTTGATGGTTGTGCCTGAAGACATATTCAACTCGCGTGCCAACGCGAAAAGCGCCATTTGCCTCGTGAAACCGGCCCTCACGTTCCAAGTGTCACCCCCAAAGCGTCACAGAGATCGTTGGACGCCGAGAACAAAACAGTCATTGTTTCAATAACTTACGACGCACCCACCCCCTGTAACAGGTGTGACGTGACAGAACCTGCGACAGGCAACCACCGATGAACCGCGATGTTTCGACGGCTTCCCTGACAGCGGGGGGCCACAAAGCCCTAGGCGTGGGACGCCCCGAAGCAAAACCGAAGCCCACCATCATCGTCTTTCAGGAAAGCCCCTTGAATAGCATAAGCTGTATCTCATTATAGACAATAATATCTTTTTGCATATAATAAGAAACATATGCCGGCAGCTTGTGCACCACTCGGCCCCGTCCTCGGGGCACAACTGAGAGGATTGGGGGACGCGATCAGGGCGCGCCGCAAGGCCCTTGGCGTCAGCGCGACTACCACTGCTGAGGCCGCAGACCTATCCCGGGTCACCCTTCACCGCGTCGAGAAGGGAGAACCTGCGGTGACGATGGGGGCCTATTTGAGGGTCATGGATGCGCTCGGTATGGGAGTCAATCTGAAGGCCCCTCAAGAGGACCAAACGCCCTCGCCCCTACCCACCACAATCCAGGTGATGGACTACCCTCAGCTGAGGCAGTTGCTATGGCAACGCAAGGGTGTGACGGAGCTGACGCCCCAGGAGGCCCTCGACCTGTACGAGCGCAATTGGCGCCACGTGGACCACAGCGCCATGGACCCCAAAGAGCACGATCTGGTGAACAGGCTCGTCAAGACGATCGGAGGAGGAAGACTTCTTGTTTGAACGCAAGCACCATCTTCGAATTGCCTCTATCTTAGGTGTTTTGGACGCCCAACAGCTCGCAGCCAACGCATGCTATTTTGGAGGGGGTACCGCGATGGCCTTGCGGTATGGCGAATACCGCGAGTCAGCAGATATCGATTTTTTGGTCTCCAGTGTGCCGGGGTACCGAAACCTTCGCCAGATCTTGAAACAACCGGAAGGCATGCAAGCGATCGTCCGCTCAGGCGCTGTCATTCATCAGGCAAGACCGGTGCGCACCGATCAGTACGGGATTCGGACCCTGCTCACGACGGGCGGTACCCCCATCAAATTCGAAATCGTTTTAGAGGGCCGGATTGCGTTGGACACCCCAGGCAAAAACGATTGCATCTTTGGAATCTCCACCCTGACCCCGCTCGACATGGCAACCAGCAAGCTTTTGGCGAACGCCGACCGCTTTTTAGATGATGCCACCCTCAGCCGTGATCTCATCGACCTCGCAATGATGGCCCCTTCCAAGAAGCTCCTTGCCCAGGCGATCCAGAAGGCGAGCACCGCCTATCCCAACATCGAGGCCGATCTCGTCAAGTCTACCTGTCGTTTGCTCGACCGATCGTCTCATTTTGAACGCTGCATGAAAGACTTGCGAATGACCACTCCCAAGGCGCTGCTCCGGAAACGCGTAAAGGCTCTTTTGCCAAGACGGCAAGCGCGCCAAACTTGAGCTCACGGTTTCACCAACAAGGACCGGATGATACAGACACCATGTCGGGGGCTGCGGCCCTCAGCATTTGCCACATCTCCACCAATTCTCAGAGCGGAGCGTCGCGCTACTCCAACGAAACGTCAACCACAACCCCCGGTGGGGTACAGCTGGGACCCTGACCAAAGAATCACCGCTTCGTGCCCACAAACAACGGCCCCCTGAAGGCCGGTCCGGAGGGGCTCAAGGCGTAGCTTGGCTCAACCATGCCGAGTAAACGCTCGCCTTGGCCTTCAATCCCAGCTATCGCTCCTCAGGATCAAGGTATGGGCACCCATGTCTACACCCCCGAGGCCTTCTCAAACCCTGAGGTCTGTGCCCTACTGGACTGTATTGCCGCGTCCGGGTTCGTCAACCGAAGCACTTTGCGCGGCAGCTTCTACAAGAGCCGGGGTTTTGCGGTGACGCTCCGCACGGCTGGCGTTGCGCGCCTCCGCCAAGAGCTGCCACCCCTGGCCCACTATGTTGAGCGAGTCCTCAGAGATCCCAAAAGGCATCAACTGTGCAACTGGCGCCAGCGTTTACAGGGAACCCTGGGATCGGGCAAGACCAACGCGTTGTACCTGAATGTCCTGGCGCTGCCACCGGGCTCCGGCGTCGGCGCCCATGTCGATGCGACCCTGCGAACCCCCAGCGGCGTCCCCGAGCTCATCCCTCGCATGGTGAGTGTTCTTTATTTGCAGCCCGGGCACGGCGGCCTCCTCAAGTTGTATGAAGGAAATCGCTTGCGCGCCGACATCGAACCCCAACGCGGTGCTCTTTTGCATTTTCGTGGTGACCTCCGCCACGAAGTCCTCACCGGTGATGCCGCTAACAAAACCGTCGATACTCATCCTCCATACGCAGACGACGTCGGCGAATCCAAAACAGCGCCTACCCTTTCTCCAAGAACTCGCGTCAGTCTGGTCTGTGAGCAATACAGCCTGAAGGCTTCGGCGTTGCGCCACATTCCCCAATATGAGTTGCATTCCAAGGCCCCCTTCGAAACCTTCTTGCAGCGCGCCCAGAATTCAGAACATGAAGCGCCCTTTGAAGTGATCGGTCAGTTTGGTACGGACAAGTAGGTCCTACACCGATGCTGACAAACAGCTACGCACCAAGACCTACAAGTCCGCATCCCGTACAGTATTGGGTCTAAAGGAGCGATACTCCGTTTTAAATGTCCCGTGGTTTCTTTACTGCGGTGACCCGGTCAAGAACGAGAGTTTTATCGCCCCAAAACCGAAGGCAGTCGTAGGTGGCTGTTATACGGCGTTGTCGGACTCTTGATCCCTATCGAATGCTCGCCAGTAAAGAGCGACGCCCATTGCTAAACGTTAGAAATAGGAACTGAGCGCGTTGACACCAATGACCGTGTGTCGACCAAAAACAGTTCGGCTATTCATCAGGAGGACGCATGAAAGCCATCATTCCATCTCATCTGAGCCAAACAGCTCAGACACATCGCGCAACAGCCGAGCGTGGTAAGCGCGTGTTTCGCAACACACTCCAACTGCTCTTCTTGGGCGTCACATTCATTGCTTGTGGGCATGCAGAAACCACAAAAACCGAAGAAGGCGCAATCGTCGGCGACGTACCCTCAAACATTGGAGAGTTCCCTTGGCAAGTTTCTTTACAAGACCATCCTGTTTTGGGCTCAGCGCCATTCCATTTTTGCGGAGGTTCCATCATTGATTCGTACTGGATCCTGACCGCAGCCCATTGTGTCGATGGGCTGGATCACCGAGACCTGCGCGTGGTCGCGGGTTCGTCCCCTGTGAGTCATTCTGACGCCGACGGGCAGGTGCGCGAAGTGTTGAGGATTGTTTCGTATCCAGGATACGTAGAGCCGTCTTTGGGGCGAGACATCGCCCTATTGCGGTTGGTGGAACCGCTGGACCTCACAGCGCCCGACGTCGCTCAGATCCCGCTCGCCACCGAGTCTCTCGCCGCTGAATTGGTGCGCGATGGAATTGACGCGACCGTTTCCGGATGGGGGACACTCAGCGAAGGCGGTGAATCACCAGACCAATTGTACAGCGCCGAGGTCCCCATTGTTTCCAACGCTATGGCGCAGACCATGTATCGTCGAAACGCACTGTACTCCGACTGGGAGATCACAGCAGACCAGCTCGCTGCCGGTATCATCGGCATCGGTGGCAAAGATGCCTGTCAGGGAGACAGCGGTGGCCCTCTGGTCGTTCCCGACCCAAGTGGAACGGGTTTCGTCTTGGCGGGCGTGGTGAGCTGGGGGCTTGGTTGCGCGGAGGAAAGTTTTCCAGGGCTCTACGCGCGGGTCTCCTTTTACGAACAATGAATACAACAAGTCGTCTCGGCTCCGGTGGTTGTCCTCGATAGTCCAAAAAGTGGGGCGCTTTTGAATGGAGAGGTATTTGTTTCTGCACGTGCTGCCTCGGTATCAGCAGACATTGACCGAGTCGTCTTTACCCTGCCCGACGGAACTGAGCTGGAAGATTCATCGGCGCCCTTTGAATTCGAATGGGACTCGACCGATGCCGTCGACGGTTTCGCAACCATCACCGCCAAAGCTTACGTTGGCTTCGACCAAGTGAGTACCGAACACGCGGTGGACGTGTTGGTGATGAATTCGGCACCGTGCACGACCGTGAATGAGGACGAGAATGTGCCTCTGACCATTCCAAACGATGGCATCAACGATCTTGTATCCTCTATCGATGTAGACAGCGGAGGCCGTGCGGTCGACGTGAAGCTCTCGCTCGATCTGGCCCACGAAGATCTATTCGAATTGGGCGCATCGCTGACTTCGCCGAGCGGGACAGAGACTGTCCTGCGACTTCGAGATTACGAGGCAGATGGCGGAGCCCTGCTCATCGATGAACCCCTGGGGGTCTTCCGCGGTGAGCCCGTCGAGGGTCGCTGGGAACTCAGGATTTATGACTATTTTGCGCCCGACGTCGTATTCCCGACGCCGGCCGGAACGGTGTTATCGTGGTCGCTTGGGTTCGCTACGGCGTGTGAGGCCCCGTCCAACGAACCTGATGGGGACGATCCACTAGAACGAGGATTGCTCGATCATATACCGCTGGACGATGGTGCAGACAACCTTGCCCGCCCGCAGGAGAACGTCATGCACGGCACGACAGCAGTCCAAGGTCCGGTCGGCCGTGCAAGACGTTTCAACGGAACGAGCGACGTCATTGCGCTTCGTACCTCATTTAGCCAACCCGTTCCTGAGATCTCTTTGTGTGCCTGGGCCAAGACTTCGTACGCGGGCACTATCATGGCTTCGAACTGGGCGACCCCCACGGAGGCCAACCACTCGGAACGGGAGAAACGCGCTTCGGATTCATTGGAGACGGCTCGGAAGCAACAGCCTTCGACGGTGAACGAAACAACTTGTACTTTCAAGGGAGCATCGATGACGTCCGAGTGTACGAGAGAAGCCTCACCGACAACGAGGTCGGTCTTTCGTACTCGGCCAAAGGGGACGCTCCCGGGTGCACCGCAGTTGTCTGCCGAGGATTGGTGGATCACATTTCCTTGGATGACGGCGCAGACAATCTCGTGAGCCTGCAAGAAAACCTTATGCACGGCACAACAGCAGTCCAAGGCCCGATCGGTGGTGCCAGGCGATTTAATGGAACGAGTGATGTGATTGCACTTCACAGCCACTTTAGCGCCCCTGTTCCTGCGATTTCTTTGTGTGCCTGGGCCAGGACTTCGTTCTCGGGCCCCAGCGCGGTTTCGAATTGGGCGCTCATCGACTTCGACCGTTCCGAATACTTCAATTTGTATGTGGATGGCGTAACCGGAGCACCCGGGTTTTCAACGAGTGGCGGAACCATCCATGATCTTACGGCCGAGCCATTGATGCTCAACGATGGTGAATGGCATCACATCTGCGGAACCTACGACGGGGTCGACAAACGCATCTACGTCGATGGGGAGCTGGCCGTCCATGCCGCCAACCCCCACGGAGGCAAACCGCTCGGAACCGGGGCAACCCGATTCGGATTCATCGGAGACGGCTCCGAAGCGTTCGCCTTCGACGGTGTGCGCAACAACCTTTACTTTCAAGGTGACATTGATGACGTCCGCGTGTACGGCAGAAGCCTCGCCGACGAGGAGGTCGCTTTGCTTCATGCGGCCAAAGACGAAACACCCGTGTGTACGTCCGTTGTGTGCCGGGGATTGGTGGATCACATTCCTCTGGATGACGGCGCAGAAAATATTGCCCAGCCGCAAGAAAACGTGATGTACGGAACGACATCCGTTGAGGGTCCAACCGGTCGCGCCAGGCGTTTTAACGGAACGACCGACCTGATTGCGCTTCGCAGCTCCTTTAGCCAACCCGTGCCAGAGATTTCCCTTTGTGCCTGGGCCAAAACTTCGTTTTCGGGCACATCCATGTCGTCGAATTGGGCGCTTATCGACTTCGATCGGTCTGAGTACTTCAATCTCTATGTCCATGGCGTCACCGGTGCTCCTGCGTTTTCTACGTTTGCCGATACCGTTGATGACCTCGCAGCTGAGAATTGGACGCTCAACGATGGTGAATGGCATCACATCTGCGGAACCTATGATGGGGCCGACAAACGTATTTTTGTCGACGGTGTGTTGGCTGTCCATGCCCCCAACCCGCACGGAGGCCAGCCGCTCGGAACCGGAGTAACCCGCTTCGGATTCATCGGAGATGGTTCCGAAGCGCTCACCTTTGATGGCGAGAACAACGGGTTTTATTTTGAAGGTGATATCGATGATGTACGGGTCTACAACAGCGCCCTCACGGACGAAGAGGTCTCTTTGTTGTACTCGGCACAACAGGACTAGGGTACGACCGGTCCGGGTCCCTGACTGCAATCTCGCGCGCCCGTAACGAATTGCATACCCGGACACTCTTGAGGGGGGGCCAAAGCTTCACCGCCTTCGCCAGCTCCCCCTCAACCCATCTGAGACGCGAAACCGAAAACTCGGCCTGGGCGCCTCGTCTCAACGCTCATGAAAATGAAGATCAAATGTCATGACCGGGCCTGGTTCGCTGAAATCATCGATGTAAAAGCCTGCTGGGGTACCATCTTCTGCGGTGACATCGAAGCGATTCTTGTAACCAGGCGCGGTGTTCCCAAGGAAAAAAAGCGTGGTCTCGCGGTCCGTCCCCCCTCCTGTGGCCTCGGCCTCAAGCCCTAGGCCCTCCCATGCTTTCACGAGTTGTGGTCTTCGACCGCCCTCTGTCCCACTGACGTGCCAGATCATGATGCCCTCGCCTGGCAAGTCTTCGTCTGGTCCTCGTTTTTGACGGTTCTCAATGAGAATATGTTCTTTTGAACCAGGAACGAAGACTTGAATGACTTCACCCATGGCCACCGAAACATCGTCTTGATTGTCGACAAAGACACGGGGCTTTACCCATCCGAGCTCGACACGGCTGACCGCCGAAAGTCCTTTTCCATGCCCCATCAGGTCCCAAGTACCGGCGAAATGCTCCGGGTAATAGCTTATTTGAGAGTGCATATCGTCTAAGCCCAGCCAATGCATCGTTTCATGCGCGATGGTCCGCCAACCAAAACTTTCGGTGAGCGCGACGTGCGGGCTAAACTCTCGACCGTCTACCCGCACGCCCCCAACGATAGGGGAAAAATACGAGTGAAAGCTGTTATTCGGATCTGGAAGCGCGAGCAGAACAAGATCCACGGATGAAAAATCAACGTGGGCGTCGGCCGTTTCGAAGAGGATCTTGGTAAAGTCGTCTGTCATGAAATCTCGACCGGCCTGCCGACCGGAGCCCTCGTAAGCGTAGCCGTTTTTTCTTGTGGGCCTCAGGGGCGCCCGAACAACAACCTCGCTGACGTCAAACAAGATACGAAATTGTCCTTCAGACATGGTCTCGAAATACGCGCCAGCCTCAGTGGCCGCCTTCTCCCACGTTGCCAAGTCAGTCTCATGCTTCACCGAAGGATAGTCGAAACGAACGATGAGTCCTCGTGGAGGCAGCTCCCATGGAGCAATCTTGGTTGCCACCACCGGTTTAATGAGTGCCTCGCTCTTAATGGACGCCGACAGCTCACTCTCCCCCTGACTGTTGACTGCCCTGACCGCGTGCTCCATAGCGTGGTCGAAAAAGTAATCCGAAAAAGACGTCTGCCCTTTGCCTATTGCCGCAACAAGTTCATAAGGGTCAGAGGTGCCGGCGGCGCGCCGATAAAGATTGTATCCTTGGGCACCAGATACCGCACGCCAACTCAAATCGATTGCGTACAGAAACGGTGAAGACCGCAAACCCACTGGAGCCGGCAAGACATCTGAAGAAAGCGCTTTGGTGCTCTGTTTTGAGTTCTCCATCCACAAGCTGCCCACCAACGTGCCGTCTAAGCTCAGCCGGGCCAAGCGCAAATCGGTTGAATCATGACTCCCAAGGGGGATTTTGGACGCATCGACGCAGACTTCAATCTCAAGCACACCCTCGGATCCCGGTTGGATTTCGACGCCCTCCTCTGACAATGAAGGAGGGCGAACGTTCGCCCAAGGGCGAACGCTCTTCACGCGTATCACTGAGGAGTCTTGGCCGCCACCGCGCAGCGTGATGCGATTGGTCTGACACGAAGGACTCACCCTGCGAGTCGAATGCGCCGCGAAGGTGATTCGCTCGCCCTCTTCTACGACAAGCTCCCTGTCCCTCCGTTCGTCCACATCTACATTCCAGTGACGCGTGACTTGCTCGGAACCGTCTTCACTTCGAAAGACCACCGGTGCTTTGGTGATGCCGTTCGGTGCAGACGACCGGTTGGCCGAAAACTTCACCGTCACCTCACCCGAATCCAACGCCGTCGCCGCGGGAACCTCAATCCATTCGCCTTCCAGACCGCTGGCGACCAAGAGCGTCTGATCGTACTCTGGCTTGAGGCGCACGGTCTTCTCCGAGTGGTTCTCGACCGTGCAGCTGATCGATGTCGCTTTCGATACGCCAACCCCGTACCTGCTTGTAGATCCTTCGGTATCTACGCACACCATCAATTTCCCCCCGTTGCCGAAGGATCCGGATGCCACAACGTCGAGCGAATAGCTTCTGGTATCATAGGCCAACGGGCAGGTGTTCAGAAGCGCCTCGGCCTCACAGTCCACGCCCGGTTCGACCACGTAGAGCACCATGCGGTAGCCGCCGACCGTAGGTGCCCGAGTCCATTCAATGACCTCATTCACATCGCCGGCCTCCTCGAGTGGCCAGGGTCCACCTCTGTAAAAGACCTCGCCCGTCGAATCTTGGATAACCTGGGTTCTCATTTCGAGACCTTCATACCCTGACGCCCCCCAAAGCTCGTACGAAATCGGCGGCGGCTCTTCGTCGAGGTCCAGCTGCCGGGCGCTCAAATATGAATATGCGCTGGGCAGGGTCGGAACACACTTGAGTTCCGCCCTCGTCTCGACACGGGTCGTCTCCCCCGCCGAGCGTACGCTCTCGAACCAGGGAGAACACTTCGAAGGATCAAATGCAAAACGATGATCGGATGGGGTACACCACAATTTGGGTTTGTTTGACTCCATTTCACGCAGTTCCCAACGACCGTTTGTGTTTTCGGTACTCCAATAAAGCTCATGAGAATGGGTCCGCCACACAATACCGCGAGGCAAGCCACCTCGATGTAATGCCCGATAAATGCCTGCAACATCATCGGGGACGGCACCCGCAATGCGTGTGCCTTCACAAATCGAACGCGTTTCTCTTTGCGCGCCCTTGGACAGTGCGCTTTCCCCTTGCGCATTCACAGCCGCAACCTTGTATATCTCGGCGTCGCGCTCAGTAAAATGCGATGCAATGGAAATAGCCGCTTCGGTTACATCCGATCGCCCGACCAAGGCAAAGACTGTCTCTTCTTTCGGACGAATTCGATACACATTGTATAGCTCGGCGCCTGGTACGGGATCCCATGCTAGATCAACCGAATCGATCTGATCGGTTATCGCCAGATTCGTTGGCGCTGAAAGCTGGTTGGCGGGCAAGGGCGAAGCGCTTGGGCCTGGTATCTCGATAGCGAAACCTCGTGTGTACTCATCATTAATCGCTAGGCGGGCGAGCCCTTTTCTCTCCAGCTGACTCGACCCCAACGGAAACTCGCGGGCGTCAAAGCACACTTCGAACTCGAGCGCCGAGGAAGGTCCAGGGGCGAGCTCAAATGCCTCGTCGAGTAGGTGTTTCGGTCGAACAGTTGCCCAGGACTCCACGTCTTCGAAACGGAAGTTCGACACCTTCGAACCCCCTTCTCGCACCATCAGTCGCTGCGTCTGACACTGAAGTTCCCCCTGGCGAGGTACACGATGTAAATCCACCATCATGGTCAGCCTAGGCTCAATGAGAATCCTTCGAACCCCGCGATCTTCAAAATGAACCGGGAAAATTGCGCGTTGTTTCCTCTCCGGTCAGGACGTCACGAAAAGACCACGGGCGTCGTGTAGCTTCCAAACGGGGCAGAGTCCGTATTGATCCGAAAAGAGATGGTCTTGGAGATAGATTCGTCACCGGCTGGTGGAAACTCCATTCTGTCGTTTTCTAGGCTTCCCGTCCGCAAAATACTCGGATCGTACGCGACCTGCAGGCGTACCGGCCGAGGGGACGTGCTCTTGACGGTACAATAGGCTCCACTGCTTCCACCTTCGTTCTCGCGCAGGTCGTCGTCCTGTTCAGGGCAGATACGAAGCGGGTCCCCGAATCCGAACGTTTTCGACGCCACGACGTTGAGAGCCAGGGAATCGAAGTCATAGGCAACCAAGCAACGTTCATTGCTGGACGAGTTCTCGATTGCGGTGGGTGGGGCACAGCTGCCGCCGGGCTCTACCAGCTGCCCGATCACCTGATATGACCCAAACTCCGGCAGCTCGTCGAACACAGGGTTCAATGTCGCTCGAGGGCCACTCACGGCGTGACGCGAAGACAAATAAACCTTTTGGGTGCCCTTGTGAATCACATACAAGAGAATCTCCAACTCCGCGTCGTTTGTGGCCAACTCGACCTCAAGGTCCGGAAACACAACCTCGCCGCCATCCAAGTCGAGGGTCACTGGTTCATTTGCAAAGGCAAAGTCTGGCAAAGAGCGCATACATTCAAGCTCCAACCTTTCATTATCCGATGGAAGCCCTCCAATCGGCGGCAATAAGTGCTCTTTTTTTGGAACCCTCTCAAACGGAGCACACCTCGTGGGATCGATTGCGGCCAGCCGCGTGGAGGCTTGGCAACGAAGAATCGTTCCGAGACCATCCGAGCTTCGGACTTCCCAGCCTTCCGCCCCGACAGTGCTCGTCCGCGACAGCTCGTAGTCTTCGGCCATCCATGAATGGGATTTCGAATCCGAGTAGTGCCGAAACACACCAAGGAGGTTATCGTTTTGTGAATCGATGATGCGCACGCCCTCGCATCGTTCCGTGGCGCTGTGTTCCCATTCGTCTCGCCAATAGTGCTGACCCCGACACGCTCGATCGCAGTTGACCCCCGGGTCTACCAGGTTCGCCCAAAGCCGATAGAGCCCATCGGCCATGATCTCATCCCATGCTTCGGGGTGCTCAATATTGGCATAGTCTTCCCCCTGTACATCGAATTCGAGTACCACGTCGTGGGGCTGGTCTTTGGCCAAATCATAGAGGCCAACCTCGAGTTCCAAAGCCTTGCCTCTTGTGTCTACGGAGACTCGGCGTCGACTCGTAAAGTTGACGATCTCTCCAATCGAGAGAAGTTTGCGCCTCGAAGGCGCTCCCCGCACCGGCTCCCCCTCGCGCCCCGTACCGGGCTTCAGGTGCAAAAGCGCGGACGGCATCGGACCCAAATTGACGTTGTAACGGAGGTCCAAATGATCCAATCTTTGGACGTCTGCGAGTGCCACAGGAATGTCTCCGTCAAGCCCGTTGGCGCTCAAATCGAGCCATCTCACGCTCAGGTCACCCATTGAGGCGGGGATTTCTCCGTTCAGTCGGTTGTGATTTAGACGCAACGAATCGACTTTCGACAAACGCCCAAATGAATCAGGAATTTCCCCTTCGAGTTCGTTCTCTGAAAGATCGAGATAGTACAGCGCTGCCAGATTCCCCAGAGAATCAGGAATCTCACCCTGAAGCCGGTTGCCATAGAGCAAGAGCCAAGACAGGTTTGTCAGCTGGCCCAGTTCGCTCGGAATCGATCCCAAAAAAGCGTTGCGAGATAGGCGCAAGTCCTCCAGGTTCGACAGCTGTCCCACCGTGGAGGGTATGGTGCCTTCGAAATCGCAAAAGCCCAAGTTCAAATATTGAAGTTCCGCGAACTTCCCCACCCACGTTGGCAGAGGTCCACCCAAAGCCGAATTTCCGGCAAGGTTCACATCCTCGAGGAACCTTAAATTCACGAGATCCCGTGGCAGATATCCGTCTAGATTGTTGTAACTGACATTCAACTCAACGATTTTGCCTTCTTTGCATTCAACCCCATACCATTCGCAGGGCGTTGTGGACTCCAACCATTGGTCGTTCCTTCGCCAGTTTTGTCCACCGGTCGCTTGATAGAACGAAACCAAGGCCTCACACTCTTTTTGAGAAACGCCAGTCGCACCGACACATCGTTCTGCTGCGGTCGAAGTCGCGGTATTCCAGTCTACACCCACGCAGCCTGGCTCCGAGTACGGGAATTCGTCCAAATCAGTAGCTTTGAGCACCGCAAGCGGTCCGGCATCGGGCCCCAAAGCGGCACCAAACGACGTTGCCAGACCGGGGTTCACGCCCTTCGGCAGATCGTACACATAAACCACCGATTGACGCTCACCGTCCACATCGCCCACCCATAGCTTTGCGTCGTATCCCAGCTCTTGAGCCGGGCAGGCGCGCCAAACACCGCCTTTGGTGTCGTCAAGCGATGCGAAAGCAGGGAGTATCCACCCGTCGGCATCCGGACTTTCGTGGTCGGTCTCTACGAGGGCAGCCACCTTCGGTTTTGCTGCCTCGGCAAGACCTTCTTCCGCGCGCGATAATGCTTTGGCTACATCCTCAGCAAGTTCACCGGTCTGCATCGCGCGATGCAACACCACCGGCAAAAGACCAGACGAACGCGCGGCCTTCGAAAGCTCTCCGTTCCAAACAAGGTTGAGACGGCGTCGAAGCGAACGGATGTTTTGCCCAGCCTTTGCCTTTGGCGGAAGCTCAAGAGCTCCAAAGCCCGGAAACGATTGTAACGAAATCCTTCCCTGGCGGTTGAGTTCTAAGGCCGTTCGAAGCCCAACAGAGCCCATGCTCCAATAGTCTGTTGAACCGACATTTAAGGCATCAAGCGGATCGACAAACCGAAGTTGATGCAGAAGCCAATCCCTCACGGACGCCGAAGATTCTTGCAAGGCTGCCTCGGCGCGCGCAAGATAGCTCTGGCCATACGCCTCCTGTAGCCTTTTCTTTATACCGAGCGTTCCTGAGGCCGATTGAAGGGGCACCTCAATCCGAAAATCTGGTCGATGATGTACCGAACGGAGCAGAATATCCAAGAGGCGGCCAAGATCGTGCCTTTCGGGGTCTGCAACGATGCGTTCCAAATCAACGTGCGGGCTCCCGCCGACCCGCTCCCATCGAAGGGATGTGTAGAGGGCGCCGGCGCTGCCGCAGTTCAGACCGATCGTTTTGTCCAACCCATTCTTGGACCACAGCGCCTCGTCACAAGGATTTTGCAGAAGTTGATCCGCTCTTCGGATCCAGCTGAGCCGTTCCCTCCAGAAGGCCCGAACCCACTCATGCGGGCTTCTCTCGTAGTCTCTCAGATTACGGCGAAGATAGGCAAACAGAGCCACCCGGTGAAGCAGTTCATCAAAGACCGGCACCGAAAAATCCGAATACAAAAGCGTGCGCATGGCCTCCGCGGTCAATCCGTCAAGCGCATGTTCGACCGCAACAGGCTCAATCGCATGAACGCCCTCACGAAACCCCGGTATCGAAAAGAGGGGACCGGCAGAAGGCTTTAGGGGACCGCGGGTGGGTTGAAACAACGTGCCCGGCGCGTGGAGCAGCAGCGGTGCAATCAGGTGTGAAGTCTCACGCCCGCTCAAAGCGCGAAGGGCCCCAAAAGACTCCAGGGCGAGCTCCCCGTGCCGGGGATCGATGTTCGCCAAGGCACGAAGCGCAAGCGCCTCGCCCGCGACCAGCGCCCAATGGTTTGGCTGGTTCGGTCCATGCAACGCGACAAAGTCCAGCCAAGCCAAGTGAGAAGCATGAGACGCGTCTGCCGAAGTGAGGAGAAGCGAAACGGCTCTTTGTTGTTCAACCTCGGGCTCGAAACGGCGCTCCAGCAGCGACGCTTTGACCGGATGAATATGAGACGCCAAACCATCCAAGACCCCGGCATCCAATTGTCCGGAGGCGCTGGCAAAAAGCGCGCATAGACCTAAGGCCCCACGGGAGGAATCACCCGCATCTTTGAAGCGTTGTACGGCCCCATCCTCGAAGACCGTCAGCGTCTTTTCTCGACACAGCCCGGCAATCCGCGTCTCAAACCGGCTTAGCCAGTCTTCTGAGATCCCGAGATCGGTGATCTTGGGTTCAAGACTCAGCGTCCATGCATGAAGGAACGCAAAGTACGCCAAGATGTTGCTTTCAATGCGGGCGTACCTTCGCCCCTCTGGAGGGACCTCGGCATCTTGCGCAATAAAGAGGCCGCGCGTTTCGGGCGAAGAAGGGTCGAAGCAGCGGCTCACCATCGAGGCGAGCCCCAAGACCACCGCATCGTGCAGTGCCTGCCCCTCTAAGATGGGGTCTCGGGGACCAGGAGGACCCCCTTCGACGCGCTGCGAATGAATCTGAAGGCTTCGGGCATACGAGGCCAAAGCAAGGTACGCAGTCATCTGCGCATTCGTGCTTCGATAAGGGTAAAGTGGCTCACCATCGGAGGTGCTCACCACCGCAGGAAACTCAAGATGCGAGGCTTCAGATGCGCTTTCGCCCGAATCACCATCGGGTCGTCGGGTGCGTAGCAGTGCCCCGGCCAACACCTCGGCCGTATCCCAATCGTGATGGTTGGCGGCAACGATCAGCGCCATCGCTTGGTCTTCAATGCGGGTTGCCGGTGTTGGGCCCGGCTCAGTGGATGGAATGAGCCCAAGCCCCGAGCGGGCAAGGGCACGGAAATGATCGTAGCGCTCCGACACAAAACGCACCGCGTCTTCCGGCTCGACGCCCGTGGCATAGTTTCGAAGCGAGCGATCCGGGTTTTTGTTTCGTGCCTCGAAGTACGCATGCACATCGATAAACCAAATGAGTGCAGTACTCGAGGTCAACAGCGTCGATAAGTCTCTGATGCGCTGGCTTGAATACGGAAAACCGTGATCCGATACAAACCCTTGGACGCCACTCCAGAGTCTATAGGCTTCGCGAACGAGAAAGGGCGTCTTCGGATGCTGAGGATAAGCATCGGCAAACTTAAGTAGGCCCAAGATAAGGCCCGTGGTGGCTTCGAGATGAAATGACTGTTCCTGCCGGTCGGTCCGGCTGATATACTTGTCTTCGAAACCGTCGAAGAAGTAGTGCGCCCCATAGTACGTCTTGCCCCGAAATTCGATATCTTTGGCAAAAGCAAGCGTCGTAAAGGTGAGACAGCGTGCCAGCTGCTCGACGTGAGCCGGGTCGGTCAGATCCTCGTAGTCCACAGCCAATGACAGCCAGCTGCAGTTATCGATGGCGGTGTGTTGACGAGAAGGAATGAAATCGAAGCCATCAAGCAACCCCGCTTGAATATGGACCGCTTTCTCGACACTGGCGGCATCCGTGCCGCCAGCATCGGCCACCGTCACGCCTCCCGTAGCCACACGACCCCATTGTCCGGCCTCGAGCGCCGCCAAGATATCTTTTCGTTTCTCGGATTGTGATGGGCTCGCTTCGAGCGCCCTCGTCAGATCACTTCGCCAGTATTGGTCTCCATCGTCCCAGAGCACATGAAAAATGCCATTTCGGAGCTCATCACGCCAGGCCACAAGCTCCGATGCCTCGATGCTTCCCATCTTGCCAATATCCAGGGCCGAGGCATAGTCGATGGCATGGTTGAGAACACTTAGGACATCTAGATTGTGCTCGGTCACAACATTTTTCGCCAAAACCTGTTTCTTCAATATCGAAAACAACTCTGGGGTGAGGATCAGGGCCTCAAGATGGTCCGGTCGGGGCGGTGATTCACCCGTTTCGTCTTCGGTTGCGGCGCCAGGCTCATGCGAGCTTCTTCGAATCGTGGGAATAAAGTCTGGGTTGAATGCCTCGTAGCCAATGGCATCAAGTACGTCGTAGTAGTGCCAAGATTCCCCCTTTTGCCCCATCCGATCGTCGTCATTCCCGCGCAAACGCCAAGGCTCATCGGCATGCGCCAAGCCCTGCGTTGTCCATCCGGCCGTCATGAGGGTCACCCGTAGACCATCGCTGGTCTCGCCCGAAAGACGATGCCTTTTCAGACCGTCGAGCGCCCGGTGGTAACAAAGCTTGATGGCACGCTGCGCCTCAAGAGAAGCTTTACGAAATGCAGGCGACATCAAAAATACGCCCAACCCATGAATGACCCATGCGGTCGCGCCGGTGACCAGGCGCGAATCTTCCCAGGTGTCGTCGAGCGTGTTCCAAGAAAAGGGCCAACCCTGGATGTACGACCCGTTGTCCTTTCGACCGGCCCGAACGACCTTGGCTTTGGCGCACAAGTAGCGGGCCAGAGCCTGCGCTTTGGCGTCGGAATCCACGGTTTTTTCCCTGGACAACTGAGCCAACGCGATGCCCTGCGAGTACGCCCAGACCCGTTCATGGGCGGCCAGACTTTTGGAATCTTCTGCCTTCCCCGAATCGAAGTGGGCGGCCAGCCAATCCGACGCCCCTCGTAGGGTCTCGTTCTTCTCGTCGACCGCAACATACTCGACCTGATAGCCTGCAGACAGTCCGTCTTCGCTCAGGTCACCGTTGCGCCAAAGTCTGTCGCGCTCTGTTTTTGCTTTGTCTAAATTCCCGCGCGCGCCCACAGGCTCTCTGGCGCCATCGACGTGATCTTCAAGCGCAATGGTCAGCGGCCCGATTGTTTCTCGCCCATCAACAACCTCCGACGAAATGAGCCCATCACCAAAAACAATAAGTGCTGTGAGGTCACCCGAAAGGACCGCAGGTCCTTCATGGAGGGAAACGTCCAATAAAGGAGCGCTAACGCCAGCCAAACGCGCGAGATGCACCCCGGGACCTTCGGTCCCGGGAACGCGCATGTGATAGACGTTCTCCAGACCGACTTCGACGGGTGTTCTATGGCCTGCGGTTTGATTCTCGCGAGGCGCTACGGCGTACCGCACCGCGTCTTGCGCCCGGGATGCCCGCGACGTAACAACCCTTTGCGCGTTATCCCCATCCGCGCCCTGCTCGATCCATGCCGCAAAAAACAAGTCTTTGAGAGTGACCAAGGATGCGCCGCCTATCAAGACATCCGCGTCGCTGCCGTGACTCTTCCAATGCACGGGCTTGGCCACGTCGGCGTTCACCGAATAGGACGTACCGGAGTCGTCTTGACCGTCGAAGCTCTGAACCACGGACACGGTTCCTTGCCCTGAATCGAGCGGGACATACGCCAAGACCGTCACGTCGCCTGAAGCCGAAACAGCCGGTTGAGGCAAGTATCCGGTTGCGACCCGTCGTGGTTCAGACCACGACCGGCCGTTATCGACCGAAGATTGGAGCCAGATGGGATTGAAGCCCGATTCGTTGGGATTGTCAGAGGGGCCGTCTTCATAAACCATCGTCAACCCCCAGGGCGCATCCACCAATCTGGGGTGTGACGGTCGATCGTTGTTCTCATCTTGGCCAACACGCGCAACCACAAGTTGGCGCCACCCGTGCTGAAGAGCGCTTTCGGTCGCATCTTGGTGCCCGACGCTTTCACGCCCAGCATCGCCGTTTTCCTGAAATACCGGCCACGCATCCGCAACAAGCGGGCGCTGCGCCAGGACAATCTGATCCTGTTCGTGCCACTGCCCACGGTATAGATATTGGTGTTGAAAACCAACCGCCTCCATCTGCTCTTCATCACCCGGCCTAAAGAAGTCCTTCCACACCGATTTCCATCCAACCACGAGCCGAATCGGCTGAAGGCGCTGGACGACCTTGTCGTCATAGATGGGCGCCTCCATCATCTGGGTCCAACGGTCATTCACAACCGGGAGGTTGTCCCACATGCGGGTTCTTCGAGCGACAATACTGATGGTGTCTGACCCGAGATGAAGCGAGGGTTCGTACACATAGCTTTCTTCGATGCGACTGACCTGCGCGCCAAGCGAGTGTTCTTCATTCTCGGGATTTCTCGTTTCACCGGTTCGATAAGACTCCTCGCACCAGCACCCGACGCAATCACAGTTTCCGTCATCATCAGGCTCATCGCGGATCAAATACTTGACGTTTTCGCTGGGCGTCTCTTTTCGCACTACATCAAAAACATTCGAAGGTTCACCAGACGAGCCCATCAGATAGTAGATCTTGTTCTTTTCTCCCCAAACCACGTGATGCTGACCGCGCACATCGTAGCCGCTATCGAGTCCACGCACCCACGCATCGCTGGTTCGAACCGTGTTCCTCGTACCGAAGGTCCGTCCACCATCATCGCTTTCGACAAGCACAATATGGGTCGATGCCCGCAACCCACGCTCTTCCTGCGGATTTTGATCGCGCTCTATCCACACGACAGACACCCGACCGTCTCGAGCCGCAACCGAAAGGTCAGAGATCGTAACCGGCTGTTCCACGCTGGCCAAGTCCTGAGCCTCCTCGAAGCTTCCGGGTTTTCCGGCCTTGTCGCTTCGAAAATACCTGACGCCGTCGCCCTTCGCACCGTTGTCCCTCACAATGTGAGCCACATGCGCAACAAAAGCGCTTTCAAACTCCGACAAGGCAACCTGAACCCTCGCCGCCGAGCCTCGAACAGAGGGCAAGGGATTCGCGGGCTCAAAATGCCCCGGTTCTGTCACCCGCCGTGCGGATGGGGTCTCGACAAAGATGGTCTCCGAGGGCTCGGATTCAACGGGGTTGCCACTCAAATCGCGAACCCACGCAGTCACATGATACGCATACGTCGCACGCCCCTCCCGAAGCTCATCATCGAACCGAAGTTTGTTGCCCATAGACCCAATGGGCTCCCCTTCTCGGTAAACCTGATACGAGACCACCATGCCTTCCGGAATTTCGTTTCCGTCGGCAAACAGCTGGGGCGCTCGCCAGACGAGGGTAGCGGTTCGGGACTGGACCACCGCCACAAAGCCTCCGGGTGGTTCCGGTGCGCTCGCCCCAGCCTGGCGGCGTTCGTATGCAGAAAACGCGCTGGCGGGCGCCTGAGAATCGTCCAAGATCTGAAACAGCTCCGAAGCCGTACTGCCCTCGACGTGCACCCAATAGCCCCCGGCATCGAGAACCTCCCGATCGATGGGAAACTCCTCCAGGACTCGGCTCTGAGCATCCTCAAGGTGAAACACCCGCCAGACAACGGCCCCCGCCTCGCGCCATAAAAATGGTAAACCTACGCCCTCAGCAGGCACCGAGACAAGATTCCACCCTGGCTGAAGGACGCCGGAAACGGCCACTTCAGGACCCGCGTGCGTCTTGGATGTCGCGAGAAGGCAAACCGGTAACACCGCGCAAAGCCCGATTGGATATTTCATGGTTCCCCCGAACGTCGCAACAGAAATAGCTCCCCCACTTAGAGGCACCGCTAGAATTCTTGCCCCAAAGAAGACATTCTCCGAGCGTGGTCAACATCTTTTGCCCACGATAGAGCATCATCTTGCGGGCCGCCCTGAACATGAACCTGGGGCAAACCAACCATACGTGTCCAATCTCGGGAACAAACATGCCCGGAGGAACCCCTTCAGTTGCTATAGCCTGATGATCCCCATCCCTCGAGCCGACGGGTGACCCGCGTGCGGGCGCGAACGACTTCAACAGGCGAATTGATCAATGTTCCTTGCAAGCACCCGGGAGCAGGATCGCCACCAAAAAACGTAGCCAATATCGTTCACCACTCCGAAGGGCTACAGTCGGTGACCTCCCACGCTGGCGTTCGGTTCACGGCACAAGCTCCGTGAAGTCCGATATTGGGAATGAGCGCTTCTACAAAGTATCGCCCGGGTGCGGACGCCTGTGGGCGATGGCAGGTAGCATTGGTTGGGGTTCGCGTGCAACACCCACACTTCGTACTCGCTATAACGCCATCGCGCCAACGCAGCCGCAAAATTCTCACCGTCCCGAAACTCTTGGACGAGGTATAGTGCGGTCGACTTTCCCCGTTGCGAACAAAGAGTTCCTTGATGGCAAGACGCTGCCCATCTTCCACTCGCGTGGCACGAAACGTCGTTCCGACGGCCCCGGACCCGATTTCCTCCTCGAGACGAAACCGCCCCATAAGAAGCGGGGCTTCTTGGCACTCAGAACAGCGACGGCCCGGACCCGATTTCCTCCTCGAGACGAAACCGCCCATAAGAAGCGGGGCTTCTTGGCACTCAGAACAGCGCTTCGCTGCATCCGGAAGCTTTTTCGAATCCGCACCGAGCACAAACGAACATCTGACCATTTTCGCATCGTTTTGATTTCCAAGCCAGGAAGGCCCACCGTTCACAAACCAAGAGAAATACCGGCTTCGGGCCGGTTTTCACACACTGATGGGCCTTCCTGGCGTGCCATGCATCTTGCGACCAAAGCAGCGCACCCGAGACCCCATGTTCTTGCAAGGGGTTTCACCCCGCCCGCTGAACAGACGGAGGGGCTGCCACCATCAACCCATCAGAGTTCCCAGCCAGCGATGCGTCCCAGCGTCTATGGGGGGTCTAAGCTCCCTGGGGCACGCTTGAAAGCAACGAAGGGCTTGAATGTCATCTTCGATGCATCTACCATGAGAGCATGGCCAAGATATGGGTCCGGAAATGCTCAGGTTTCGAAGAAGAACGGGAGGCAGACCGCGAATTTTGGGCTGAGCTCTTGCCAGACGAGCGCGTGGCCGCGTTGGAAGACTTGCGACGGCAGTGGTGGAGCAATCGTAATGAGCGTAACGAAGGACTTCGAAGATCTGTTCGGATACTTAAACAAGTATCACGTTAAAGCGATTGTCGTCGGAGCCCACGCGGTCGCTTTTCACGCAAAGCCTCGGTACACGAAAGACGTGGACGTCCTTATCGAGCGCACTTCCGACAATGCTGCTCGACTCTTGGAAGCCCTTCGGGCTTTTGGATTTGGTGAACTTGGGCTTTCGGTTACGGACTTCACCGAGCCGGAACAAGTTATTCAGTTGGGTGTTGCGCCAAATCGTGTGGACTTTCTAACGTCGATCCGCGGTGTGACCTTTGAAGAGGCGTGGTCGACAAAGGTTAGGGGCCGTTACGGTAAGCTTAATGTATTCTACCTTGGCAAAAAAGAATTGATTCGAGCGAAGCGGGCTGCTGGTCGTCCACAAGATCTGATGGACCTCAGTTGGTTGTCAGACGAAAGCTGAAATCGTGGCTCGGGTCACGCTCGTCGACCATCGGAACGATAAAGCCAAAACAACCCAACACCCATACGGTCTAATACTTGCGCAAGACGTGTGCAGACACGAATAAAATCGTGTGCGCCGAAACCGCTCAGGACTCTAGCCGCACACGGCTGTCGGAGATCTTTGTCAGGACCGAATTTTCGCGGAATACGGGCAAGATGCCCCCGACCATTGGTGACCGCCGTCTGACGGCCCAAAGCATCATACGCAAAATCGGTGGTGGCTTCATCGTGGGTATTCACCGCGACGGTGGTACCGATGCGCTGACCCGCGGGATCGTATTCGTGAGTGGTTATCCCTCCACGGGCATCCTTTTCCTCAATAAGCCGAGCACTGAGATCCTAGCGAAAGGGGCGTTCTTGTCCGTTGGTCAAGACACGAACCAAACGGTTCGATGGGTCGTATTGCGAGACCGTCGTGCGACCGGCGCCATCCGTTTGCTTCGTGCGATTGCCATTTTCGTCGTAGGCAAAGTGAGTGCTTTGCGCGAGCGCATCCGTTTGGATCCGCAACTGGTTCGCAGCATCATAATGGAAGTCCGTCACGTGCTCTTTGGGATCGATTCGACGCAAAAGTCGATTGGCACCGTCGTACTCATATTCGAAAACCCGATCTTGGGTAGCCGTTTGGCCCTGTTGGGTCTGTTTCACTTGACGCCCCCGCGCATCAAAGACCCATCGGGTGCGGGCACCTACGGCATCGATTCGCTCAGTGGGCTGTCCTTTCGCGTCGTACACAAGCCTGGTGACTGCAGCATCATCCGGCATGTTCGCAGCCACAACAACTGCGGTGAGTCGGTTCAGTGCGTCGTACTCCCGACGGGTTTCGACGCCCAAGGCATCAATCTCCAATACAGCATTTCCGGCAGCGTCGTACTCGACTTCGGTTCGATACCCTAAAGCATCAATGACCGCAGTGCGATCACCAAAGGCATTGTATTCGTAGCGAGTGACATTCTTCTCTCTATCCAAGACAGCGATCATACGACCGAGCGGATCGTAGGCATTCACCGTGACCCGGCCTAGAGGGTCAGTCTCCTGAACACGCTGACGATTGCCATCATACACAACCTGGGTCGTTTCCGACTCGGGGCCCACAACCTCGATGCGATTGCATCGGATTATTCAGCACATAGCTATACCGATTGAGATTCTGGGTTGAAAGAGCCTCCTGCACAAAAGGGTCTGGGTTCAAGAAACGGGCGACCGTGGGATCATAGAGTCGTCCATTCATGTGCACCAAACCCACGCCGTCCAGTTGTTCGTGGCCAGTAAACCCACGAAGGGAACCACCGTCTGATGCTCGCTCCTTCCAGCCCGGGCTCCGCCTTCGACCCCACGGGCCAAAGCTCAGCTCATCAACCAATTGGCCCGCTTCATCGGTCACCGTTTGCACCGAACCCAAGTGGTCCCGGTGCAGATACTGAAGCGTAAGCGGTGTGCTTTCTTCCACCGAGGGTATAGCTGTTTTTGCCGCCTCCGTTTCGATGTATATGGCGAATGGAGCATCACCCCCGGCCGAAATATAGTGTACGTGTTGAGCACGACCCAAACCATCCACCGACTTTTCGTAGACCCCATCTACGTACCACTTCGTCTGCAGCAACTGACCCGAATGATAGATTTGCTGCTGAAATCGATTGTGGTCGGGGTCATACAAAAAGCGGTGACCCGCTTCCCCAGCTTCAATGGAAACCGGCTTATTCAAGGAGTTGTAGACAACCTTTCCATCTCTGCTCGCCGTGCGATTCCCATTGGCGTCATAGCGATAGCGGTTGGCGCCTACGCCCTTTATGGAGGTCATCGCATGAGGGCGTTCGCTTTCGTACAAAAATCGCCCACATCACTTTTATTGCGAATATTGCCGAGCGCATCGTAGACCACTGAAATGGGGGTACCACCCACAACTTCGGACCGAACCAGCCGATTCAAACTGTCGTACCCAAAGTTCTCAACCGAACCTCGAAGTTCGTCACGGCGTTCGATAAGATTGCCGCCGGCATCGAAATGATAACTTAAGTCCTGAACCAGAGGTGTGTGGATACGGGACCGTGTTCCGATTGTATGCCCACGTCGTTTCCAAACCATTCCCCAAACGAACGCGTTCCATCCGGCTATCCGCAGAAGTTTTCTGGGCCTCCCAAAACACATCGGCCGAACCATCCGATCTGGTTGTACAAGAACCAGGCACCGAAGACCCCTGAGACGTACGGCATACGGTTCGAAGATGCCCTCGTTCGTTGTAGTGAAAACCCACCGCAAAACCGGTGGGGTACTCGAGAACCTTCTTTCGGCTGTGTTGATCGTAACGATAGGACACACGATAGTCGGTACCCTCGAGTGTCGTGATGCTCTTTGATACACGCATCAACGCATCGTAATACAGACGTTTGGAATAGCCGCCAGGGCCCGTCACCTGAACAAGCTTCCCTTGAGCGGGGACTTCTTTGTTATAGGTCCAGGTGCTTTGTCCCTCCGGCTCTTCTTGTCGATTCGCCGACCTAAAAGATCATAGGTGAATCGAATGGTATTGCCGTTTGCATCGGTCTGAGAGATCTCCGCCACCGGGGTTTCGTTCCAGGTCAATAGCCCCCTTTGATAGAGCGGATAAAGAGACCAACCCCGGCAAATATTTGAAAGCTGCTCTTTCTCTACGGGCGAACCTTCCCGTGGAATGTCGTAGTCAAGCCCAGCGTGTTCAATACGGATATAGGGATCGATAATGTCATCCGTGGCCTCCGGCGTGGGCAAGCCATAGGCGATCGGACCACCACACTCTCTTCCATACCAACCCCTACCGCCGGTGAACAACGCCGGCGCATCGACGGTACCGGTCGATGTGGAGGTAAGCAGGTAGAGAAGTCCTTGGGATGTTTTGCTGGTGGAGGCCTCAAAGATGGACGAGGTGGCTGTTATTGATTGTGCGCTGCCAAGCCCCGTGTTGTCTTTTTGGGATTTCAGGCAGAGTTCAATCAAACGATCTAGGCCACGCGCCTCTTTAACCAGGGGGCGAAATGGCGTTGTCTGAATATTTTTGTAGATACCATCCAAACGCATAAAACCCCCACATCTCGGCCCCTACTCGATAATAGGGATCGATGGATGACCCAGACTTTTGGTTGACTGAAAACGGTATCTGACCGTCCTCAGAAACCGCCGAGAGAAGTCCGAGAATCCACCGAGTGGCCGTCGCTTCGTCGAGACTATTGACCGCCACGATGCTGGCCACGGCTTGGTCGTATGCGAAAGATAGCGGTAGAGTCCGTCTGAGTACGGTACCCGGTAGGAGACAAGAAGGTTGGAGTCCTCAGAAACCGCGTCCACCACCTCACCGGTCGCTTTGTCAACCAACTCAAAGGTCTTCTTGCCTTCAACCACCCGAGGCGCCATCCATTGACCACGTGACGTCCAAACCGGCGCGTTTGGTCTGGTGACCGTGCGATGGGTCAAAGCCACCACCTGGTCATTCGATATCTTGATCAGCGTGGCCCTAAGCGCAGTCAGCGTAGGTAGCGCGGGCAGAGCTCGATAGCTTCCGTCCGCATTGACCGGCGCTTCGGCCACAAGACGTTCTACCGCACCCCGATGCGTAAAGATGGCTACCTTATATTGACGGTGGTCAAGGCGACGGCCGTCCGGGAGGTCCAGTGTGACCACCCCTTGATATTGGAGGCGCGTCTTCTTTTTTCCGAAGATGTTCCGGCCAACGGCCAATTCTGTGGCCATGAACACCATGTCCGTGAGATTGACTGGGACCGAACGCCAATGACGCACGACATCGTCACGACACGTATAAGGGAACTGAACGGGATAGTCGACATCTGTCGTTGCAACGACCCGCACCTGGTAGGCGTCCGGCTCGGCGATAGACGCTGCGCCACTTGGGTAGGAACTCCATACATCGACCTGAAGCGCACCTGCCTCTGGATAAGGTTCGAGCTCTTTTTCAAAAGACTGCAATTGCGTCAGAACCTTCTTGTCAAAAGCGCGAAGCTGCTGCGCAACATCGGAATCGATCGTTCGCGAATGTGCGACGGCTTGATCACACAACTTAGGATCAATGTACGAAAGTAGACAGCTGCCGGCCGTGCTGTGTTTCGGATTCAGCACAAAGTCTAAATGAGGCAGGCCCACCGATACACCTAGGCTCTTCAGGTAGGTGGCCAGATCGCCGGAAACCTGATGGGGGTCGACCTGAACGGCCGCGTTTTCTAGCTCTATCTTCCATTTGCTATCCAGCGCACCATCCTCGCTCAGGTCGGCTGCGATTGAGCGCATCATCTCCTGAAGCGCATTGTGCTCGGACACCTCTCGAAGCATCGCTGCTTTGGTCAATACGGCGCTCAGAGCCAACAGATAGACGTTGTCTTCGGAATGACCACCCAGGATATTCATTTCCGCGCCTGAAATGTGAGGCACAAAGTCTTTCGCTCCAAGCCCAAGTTCATGCACAAGTTCCGTTCGGCTTGTTTTGTTGCCTCTGCAAGTCCCATTCCAGTCTCGATCAATCAGGACACGCGATCGAACGTCAGGTCCGTAACGGCATTGATATGCACCGCCGCATCGTCCTTTGACACCGATCGGTATGCACGGAGGGAGATGGGCGCATTGGACAAACGCCCTAAAGCTTCGGCGTAGTAACGCCCTGTAGCAACCAAGGACAAGATCCCCAAAGCGGGCAAGTCCAAAGAGAAATCCCCCAGATCATTCGTGGTCTCGGTTTCAAATTCTTCCGGAGCCGCCCTGCCTCGGGGGTCCACATAGACGGCATGAACGACTGCGCCCGCAGCAAACGGGCCCTTTTGTGCACTTCCGCCTACGTGAACCTCAGATAGATACGTGCCTTCTTTCGGCACAGAACTGACGGGCGAGCACGAAATGACGGCTGCGAGAAAGGACAGACAACGAGCATTCCTATTTCATAACCACACATCCTTATGGAGGTTGACAACACCTCAAACGCGGCAGACAAGCAGCGTTACTTGCGCAAAGCCCAAACGCAGCACATCATATCAGGCACGCTTCAGATCATTCGAGCCACCGCGCCGTACAAAAAACACGAACCAACAGCAGCTCCTGAAGACTATCCAGCAACCAACACGGGTCTGCTGGATTTGATCCTCGCGCCCCGCGGGTTCAGCGGATGGCAGCCCCCGATGCGCGCATTCGCCCACGCACTCTGTTGCTCTTCAGCAAGCGGGAATTTTTCCGGCTGGTGTGGAAGACGTGCTTCGTCACTTTGTTACGATAAAAACGACCACGCCTGGCGGACGGACCAGGACCAGCAAGGGTATTCTCCTTTTGACACGCTGTCGAAAGAGCGCAGACAAGGTGTCAGAATTCTCCGCAGGGAAAGCGCATCAACGCGTGTTTCCATAGACTTTGATCTTGGCACGCTGGTTGCTTTGCGCCAAAGGGCATGCGACTCATTTGTTTCAGCTTCTTTCTCGGGACTCTTCCGGTAACAGCTTTCGCGCAAGACCCCAGTTCAAGAGCCGAGCTCGGCGCCTACGGTGACCTTCAAGTCAGGTTGCGCGTTCGCGATGGCTCATCGGAGCAATCTGTGCTGATGAGCGGGGATACCTATCAATCATGGTGGGGGAAATCGCGATGTGACTGTCAGAGTGAAGCCCAGGTCGGCATTGAACTTCTGCTGGAGAACGCACCAACGGCCTCAAACCGAAGCCTTGAGATTTGGGCGGGCCCGGCGTGTGACGCCCCGACTCAAGACCGAAGCGAAATCTGCGGCGACGAACCCATTGCGACAGTGAACCTCGACAAACTTCGGACTAAAGAAACGATCTGGGTTGATTCGTCGCGTATCATTTCGCCACCCAATGGGGAATGCGAGGATCTGGTGGAGACAAACCGAACAATCTGGTTTGTTCTCGATGACGACGGTGACGGTGAGCCCGACTTTTCGGTCTCACATGCCGGGGTCCCAGTCGATACAACGCCTCCCGATAAACCCGATAAACTGTCCCTCAAAGCCGGCGAGGCGCATCTTGTCCTCGCGTGGTCTTTCTCCGATGCGCGGTCCACGGATTTGGCACATTTTCAGGCTATATGCAGCCGAGTCAACAAAAGTCAGGAGACCTCACTCAACCTTAGCGAAACCATAGAGCCTGCGTACGTACGGACAAGGGACCTCTGCTCAGAAAACCCAGACGACGATGATCGGGGGCCGCTGGACCAACACGAACCTTCGCCAGAGTTTCTTTGTGGAGAAGCCGATGCAAAAGCTTCCGAGCTAAATATTGACGTCTCTGGCGTCGAGTTGGGTGAAGAAGATAAAATCGGTGTCCGGCTCCTGGTCGTCGACTCCAGTGGGAATTTTACAATCGTCTCCCCATCCCCTAAAGAAACCCGGCCGGTACCTTCGCTCGACTTTTGGGAAATTTATCACGCCTCCGGCGGAGACGCTCAAGGCGGTGGGTGTCGCGCCCTTGGTCCGCTCACCGAAACGCCGCCGGGTCCGGTTTTCCTGTTGTTTGTACTCGTATGGATTCTGAGACGGCGAGGTTTGCGCGGTGACCGTTCGGCGCGAAGGGCGCTCACGTTGGCCATAACCATGGTTGCCTTGGTCTCACAGGGGAACGAGTCTATGGCGCAGCATGGAGTGGATTCCTTGTTTTCCCGTTCCCGTCATGCACACCGCTCCAAGTGGAGCCTCGAACTTCGGGCTGGGCCCCATTTTCCCGAAATCGACCGCGAAGCTGGACTCGCGGGCAAGCCGTTCGAAACCGTGTACGGCAGTGGCACCAAGTGGATGTTTCAAGTTGAACTCGACCGATATTTCTCATGGCGGGCGGGCTCATTGGGCCTCGGCCTATCCGCCGGCCATCTTGTCACTTCTGCACCGGCATGCGCGGAAGATCAAGGCGGTCGCCTTTGCAGCAAACGAAGTAGCGCCGACAAGACAAGCTTTCGTCTTGTTCCCACTGCGGCAGTGGTGGTCTATCGTTTCACGCATCTGGCCGACACCACGGAATGGGAACTCGTACCGTATGCCAAGGCTGGCGTCGTCGCCTTCCACTGGTGGGTCACCCAGGGTAACGGAACACTTGCTCAAAGTGGAGCAGGATCCGCAAAGGGTACGACTTTTGGATGGCTGACATCTTTGGGTGTCGCGCTTCGACTTGACAGTCTCGATGGAACCGCAACGCGATCGCTCCGAGACATGGGCATTGAACACAGTAGCCTTTTCTTTGACGTCTCGCGCTCTTGGACTCCTGCCTTCGGTCAAAAAGAGACGCTGCGGGTCAGCGACCTGACCTGGGCCTTGGGTTTGAGCCTAGATTTTTAGCAAAGTCGAGACGTGCCCGGAAAAACTGCTGCTGTAAACTTGGCCCTGACCCCGCGCAGTGTCTAAGAGACCCGGGGGAAGTCCATGCTGCCTAGGCGAGGGTGATCGCGCAATCGGAGGACTCAACGTCCGCGGTCTGATCGCTGTCTCCGGCGATGGATGACCATCCGGTGGTTCGGTTTCTTCCTGACCTCTTCGAACCGTAGAGCGCGCAGTCGGCTCTGGCGATCAGACCGGCAACCGTGCTGGGGGTCTGTTGGGCGTCCGACGGAATGTAGCTGGCAACGCCAACACTTACCGTCATCGATTGTTTTTGAGAATCGAGCTTCGTCTCGCACCGGGCCACCGCCTTTCTGAGACGTTCTGCCAATTTGACCCCGGAAGCCTCGCCATCATTTCGTGATACAACCACGAATTCATCCCCGCTATATCGAGCCACGATATCTTCACGACGCGTGGCTTCTTTAATCACAGCCGCGAGGTTCTTGATGATTTCGTCACCGGCAATGTCACCAAATTGCATGTTGATCTTCTTGAGGTGATCTATGCCTAACAACAGAACGGTGAAGGGGACCTTGTGTCGACGCGCGAAGGAAAGCTCTTCTTCGAGTCGTTCCAGAAGATGCTGTCGGTTAACAAGACTAGTCTGAGGATCTTTGGACGCAGAAAACTGGAGCTGTTCGAGCAGTGCCGCTTCGGTAGCGTCTTGATACCGCACCCGAGCGATGGTGTTGCTCGAAAACTGAATCCGGTCACCATCCTGCAAGTCGTATTCTTCAACACGCGCCTCTTCCACAAAGACTCCGAAATTGCTCCCGAGATCTCGAATCCGAAACGCTCCGTGCCTGTATTCAACCTCGGCATGACACCGAGAAACCTGAGGGTCATTGATTCGAACCGTGGCCCCTACTCTGCGACCGATTGTCCCACCTTCGTTGGAAATGCGGGCCACCTGGCCCCGGTGAGGTCCGCTCAGGAAAAGGAACGATAGCTCCAAGACTGGAGGTAATCTGCGAGGGGGATTTCCGTCCGAGGTTTTGTCTTCGTCAAAGTCGATAGCGGCCACTCCTTTCGATCATACCCCCCGGGACCAATGACGCCAGGTAATCATGCGTGGGTGTCTCTACGTCGAATCCTACCCAAGAAGGGCACTCTGGATCCACACGGGTATACTTCTCAAGCCCGAGCGGTCTTGATCCCTAAGACAGGAGCCGTCTCGGGAATAGCGATTCATCTAGATCCCTGTGGTCGCCCCAATCCTCCGCTTTTGACTAAGCGCACGTCGCCCTGAGGTGCCCTGGCGTAAGAACTATAGACAGAAAAGAAGTTGTTCCTGGCCCGTGACAACCTGACTTATCGACAGAAACACAGCGAATCTCTTTGCGACAACCAGAGACTTTTTCACCGGCACCAACGTTGGCATACGCCGTGTTCTTAGACAGCTCTCATGAGGGTTCTAGGACAGTGCGCGAAGGTGTCGGAATAAAACACACATGAACATACGTAGACCCATACGAAGGCCGATAGCAGGCTATGTGGTGTTTGCAGGCGCTCGTTCCAAGTACCCATGCAAGCGAACCGTCACCTTATAAATTACCCATGCGACATCCTCTGCTCCGGGCAACGGAAGACTGTGATACTTCGGTGTCTGTCCGTCCCGAAGCTCGTAGGCGAAAGCGCCTCGAATTTTTGTCGAATACTCAGATTCCTGATTGGACCAAGCCTTTAGCGTGGCTTCATGGCCGAGACCCAAAAGTAATTTCGCTTGGCATGCCCTTTGCTCAGATACGTTGTCATGGATAGATTTCTGCTGCTGCTTCCCTTATCCGCTCTGGCCTGCCAAGGAGGCACCCGCTTTGAGCTCCCGACCGATCCCAAAAACCCGGTACGCTGGGAAACCGGAGCACGTTCATCCGACGGTGACCTTCCCTCCCTCGAAGGCGGAGGCGCTCGCTCTGCCCCGAGCAGCGTCGCGGACACCGGTGCTTCGTCATCAGACCCGAGTCCGCCCCCCGGCGACGCCTTTCCAGAGGGTGGAGTACAGCCCGGTCCCGGCATACTCACCGCAGGAAGTTTTGACGATCACCTCAACCCCGATGCCTTCCGCCGCTTCCTGGATACCTCCAGGCAATTGGATGACGCCCAATCACAAGCACCTGTGGTCGAGCACTACGCAACCATCGTGGTGGCAAATACACAGGGTCAACCCATTGCCTTTGCAACGCTCCAGGTTCAAGCACAAGGAAAAACGCTGCCGCTCGTGACCGGAACCGACGGTCGGGCACTCTTTGTCCCAAACCGTGATGGCTTTGCTCCGGAGGGTGAATTCAAAGTCCGAGCAGAAAAGAACGGCGCCACCACCACGGAAACCTTCGACTTGGCAACCCCGTCCTGGGCGCTTGATGTCGATACGTCGACCGCACTTGTCCAAGCGATGGACCTGGCCTTCGTCGTGGACGCAACCGGAAGCATGGGAGATGAACTGGAGTTTCTGAAGGCAGAGACGACGGCGATCGTCAACGAGATTCAGAGTCGCGATCAGAGCGTAGACCTTCGATTCGGGCTCATCGTTTATCGCGATGAAGGAGACGAATACGTCACCCGCGGCTACGGCTTCGCGGGGCTCACGGAGTTCTTACAGTTCCTGGACCAGCAAAGTGCTGGAGGCGGCGGCGACTACCCCGAGGCCATGCACACGGCCCTCCAAGAGGCCGCGGCCCAGCTCCCGTGGCGAAACGGCCCCGTCTCCAGAATGCTGTTTTTGATGGCCGACGCCCCGCCCCATGACAACAAGATAGCCCCCAGCATCGAAGCCTTCGACGCGCTCCGGCACCAAGGGGTGAGAGTCTATCCCATCGCAGCCAGCGGCGTCGCCGATCTCGCAGAGTACGTCATGCGAACGGGTTCTTTTTTGACCCTGGGGCGCTACCTGTTTCTGACCGACGATTCCGCCGTCGGTCACGCGCACGCCGAACCCCGGGTTCCCTGCTACGATGTCGAACTCCTGAAAAACCTCATGGTCCGGATGATCACTTCCGAACTGAAAGGAAGACTGTCTCCCCCCAACCCAGACACCATCATTCGCACCATCGGCACACCCTCTAGCGGCGTGTGCCCCCAGCAAGCACCCTAGACAATCGTCACCGCCACCGCGGCCCGCTGTCCGCCGGAGACGGTACACGCCGTGAATCAGGAGCAGCCCCCGAATGTGGCTGTCGACCACGACTCAGTCTATTGGTCGGACAAGTGCGGGAAACATCATGAAGAAGACCCTGGGGGGTGCTCCATGTAGCGAAAAAACACCGTGCTTCACTTTCGTGTCCGGCCAAAAGGGTTTGCAGTTGCTGTGGATAGCTAACAGTCAATGGGCAGCGGGCCTCGGGGTCGATCGCTTGCCTCTCTAGCATGCTGTTCTCTCATTCGGTCGCTTACGCTAGGTCGCTCGACAGTCCCGCATAGCGCACTGTGCGCCGGATGAAGTCGCTGGTGGTTGTAGAATACTTCAATGGGTGGTCGTGGGTGAGCCTCTGTGCGCGCCTTTGCGCCAAGAAATCGACTACACGGCGAGACGCGATTCGTGTCACCATCTTCATAAATGATCGAGAACCACCCGCCCCAAGACGTGGACCCACCGATGCTTTTGAGATCCGCTGGGTCTCGGGGCTTTATTCGCACGAACGCCTCATTTCGCGCTCAGGTGGGCTTTAGCGAAAAAGAACTCAATGGCCAGCCGCTTCTCCACTGGATCGATCCCGTCGATCAACCGCGGGTGCGGGCCATGCTTGAAGGGGGTCAGAGCTGCCGCGCCCATCATCGGACCCGCACGGGGGCGCCACTTGCCTTGACCATTCGTTTGGCCGATGTGGAACAGGAAACCGTTGTGCTCGGTCGTTGTGTTGGTGCTGACGACACACAGAGCACTCAAAGTGACGCCGATACAAACATCAAGGGCACCCTTGACACGATCGCTCGGATCGTCGAAGAGCAAAACCCCGATTACAAATGTTCTATCCTTCTTGTTGAAGATGGATGTCTCACAAGGGGGGCCGGTCCCAGCTTACCCGAAGCCTACAACGCTGCCGTGGATGGCTGCTCTGTTGGGCCGACGGTCGGCTCTTGCGGTACTGCAATCTACTGGAACGTCCCAGTCATCGTAGAAGATATTCAAAAAGATCCGCTTTGGGCTTCCCTTGCGGGGATTGCTAAAGCGGCGGGACTGGCTGCGTGTTGGTCTCACCCATTTGCTGCAAAGAATGGTCGAATCTTGGGGGCTCTTGCGCTCTATGCATCTGAACCCCGGGCCCCGAAGGCCGAGGAGTGGTGCTGCTTGAGGGCGGCCGCCCGCATTACGGGGCTTGCCGTCGAGCGCGGGCGCGCCGAAGAGGCGCTACGCCAAAACAAGAAGCGCGAGTGGGAACTGGAACAGCAACTTGAGCATGCGTCGAAAATGGAAGCCCTGGAGCAACAACTCCAGCAAGCAGCGAAGATGGAGGCTCTAGGCGTGCTCGCTGGAGGCGTTGCGCACGATTTTAACAATCTGTTGACGTCTATTATCAGCTATGCGGGCTTCGTTCGGGATGAATTGCCACCCGGAGACAAGCGCCGAGAAGATATTCAGCAGGTTCTGGCGTCCGCGGATCGAGCGACAGGCCTCACACGGCAACTCCTGCTATTTGCTCGTCAACGCCCAGCTGAGAGCCATCAGCTGGATGTATGCGCATCAGTTCGTGCCATCGAGCCTCTCCTGCGACGGACGATTGGTGAAAACATAGATCTTTCGATTTCGATGCCGGACGAACCGATTCATGTTTGGGGGGCTGCCACTCAGCTCGACCAGATTATCGTCAATCTCTCCGTCAATGCTAAGGATGCGATGCCTGATGGAGGCGTTCTCCGAATCAGTGTCAAGCCTGTTGAGCTTGCGGAAAAGCGCCAAGACTTGGCGCCCGGCAAGTATGTCTTCTTGCAGGTCGAGGACAGAGGTGTGGGGCTGGAGGCCGCAACGAAGTCGCGAATCTTTGAGCCGTTCTTTACAACGAAAGGGGCTACAAAGGGCACGGGATTGGGGCTCGCCACGTGCTACGGTGTGGTGAAACAATTGGGTGGAAGCATTCAAGTCGAAAGCGAGCCGGCTAAGGGGACGATTTTTAGTGTGTATCTGCCCCAATTCCAAGGTGCAAAACGCATCCAACCACCGAGTGATGTGAAAAGCACCGATCTCGGCGGAGACGAGACGATTCTGATTGTTGAGGATGAGCCATCCATTTTGCAAGTGGCCAAACGCGTTCTGAGTGAAGGAGGTTACACGGTGCTGACGGCGGAGGATGGGGTCGCTGGAATCGAAATCTTCCGTCAGAACGCTTCCGCCATCGACCTGGTATTCTCGGATGTCGTCCTACCCCGGTCCAGCGGGTTTGATGTTGCAACTGAAGTCAGACGTACCCATCCGGACGTGGCTGTGTTGCTGACCACGGGCTATCCGGACCGCGAGACAAAACAGGAGGCCTCGTCGTTCCCCATATTTTGGAAACCCTACACGCCTTCGGATTTGCTCAGACGTGTGCGGTCGTGTCTGAACAAGCGTCAAGCGCCCCGTCGCGCACGCATGTAAATCTCCGAAGCCCAGATTCAAGAAACCGAAACCGGCGACATCCTTTTTGGCCAAGCCAAATTATCAGGTCGTAGCAGTTCGAGTACAAGCTAACCTAAGCTAAACAGGATCTCATTGAGACGCTGCACTTCGCAAAATCTTCCTAGACTTTCACCTACTCTCTCAACTCAGTGAAACACACATTGCTCGATTCCGATGATCGGATTTCAATGTGGGATTGCGTAGCTGACTCCCTGTGGACAAAACGGCGGGATCGCATTGTGCTCAACCGCACACGGCGCCGCTCGTATTCTGTGTTAGGAGGCTGATTTTGATCCGAGGGCGCCTTGTGTCATTTTTTTTGCCCCACCGCGGTTGCCTCTCGTAGGTGCTTCACGAGGGGGCTTCGTACGCCCGAACCCAAACGCAGGCCATCCTTCGACCGTCATATGGCGCCCATTGGATAGGAAAGGAAAACACCAGAATGTCTCGAAGGATTGCATTGGCTATCACACTTTCTTTGTCGGCGTGCTCCAGTCGCATCGCCTCCACAGGGGGTTCCGAGGTAAGCACGGACAGCATGGCGCCAGCGCCCAGCGACCAAAACAACATAAACCGGCAGTCGCTTACGGAAGCTCACCGAGACGACCTCCGCAATGAACTTTATACGGCGCTCCTTGATCGTCTCCGTTTCTTGCGTACGCTGGGACAAGGGGTCGACGAAGCCAGGCTACCGAGGTTGCCCGCACCTCTCAACATTCTGATCTTTCAAAGCCATGCGTGGGAGGACAGCAACGGGAACCGGACCTTCGAAGCGGATAGCGATACGATTCTTTTGGGCGATCCGCCGGAAGGCGCCTGGGGTCGTCGAACAGGGCTCAGATATAGAGACCACAATTTAAACGGGGTTTTCGACCAAGAAGAACTGGTTTTGGGCGTGGACGATGATCGCTTTTTCCTGCGTAAACTGCTCATGCAGATCAATGGCTTGTCGAAGCAATGGCGTATCTCATTTCAACCCGTCGCTTTTGACAAAACTTACCGACAAAGGCCTCCGGCTGACCAAACCCAAAGATGCCTTGGTTGACCTCTTTCGCCAACAGGGGAGCCGGCACTACGAGGCATTGCAGCGGGCGGCCACGAGAACGATCACAGGCCTCTGATCGGTCTTTAGGGCCACTTATCAAGACAAGGATGTATCATGAAACACAACAGGAACTACAAACTTCTTAGCCCAGGCGTAACGTCCGCAACCGCGCACACGTCAAAACCAATTTCGCATTGGGTAGGCCTCGCATTCGCGCTTTGGGCAATGCCTGGGTTCAACTGCCAAGAAAGCGACGCCTATGACAACAGCCAAAATGGATCGCAAACGGAGGAGGCTTTAGCCAAAGCTATGATTGCCCACTACCCGATGGATACAGACGCAAGCAACCAAATGCGGACCGGGAACAATGGCGTGGTTGAAGGCGAGGCGGTGTTTCTTCCGGAAGGTCATCTTGAGCTCGATGGGGATGACGATAGCATTCGACTGGGAGACGTAGCGACCGATTCCGCGTTACAGCTCGCCCATGGCGGTACGATCGCCGCCTGGTTCAAGCAGCGCCCAGGCGATCCCTATCAGAGGATTATTGACAAATCAAACGGTCCTAGTGGTGCCGATGGTTACACGATCAGCGCGAACCCCTCGGAGGGGAAACTGATTCTATGCGTAGAGAAGAACTGCTATTTTTCGAGCGTAGGCGCATATGCGTTAAACGAATGGACACATTTTGCGGCCGTGATTGATCCGGGCACACAAAGCGGTTCTGTTTCTTACCGCCTTTACATCAACGGTGTTCCGATAAGTGCAAACCTAGTAAACAATGCGCGATTTGTGTTGCCGCCAAACAAAGAGGCCCCCATCTCCATTGGGTCTTGGAATCATGCTGCGGGCCGTGAATTCAATGGGTTTCTTGATGATATTCGAGTCTATGGCACTGTTTTAACGCCGGAAGGGATCGAAGAGCTTCAGGCCGAAGGTCGTTCGTTGCCCAAAGCTATGATTGCGCACTACCCAATGGATACGGACGCAAGCAACCAAATGCGGACCGGAAACAATGGCGTGGTTGAAGGCGAGGCGGTGTTTCTTCCGGAAGGTCATCTTGAACTCGATGGGGATGACGATAGCATTCGACTGGGAGACGTAGCGACCGATTCCGCGTTACAGCTCGCCCATGGCGGTACGATCGCCGCCTGGTTCAAGCAGCGTCCAGGCGATCCCTATCAGAGGATTATTGATAAATCATACGGTCCTAGTGGTGCTGATGGTTATACGATCAGCGCGAACCCCTCGGAGGGGAAACTGATTCTATGCGTAGATAAGAACTGCTATTTTTCTGACGCAGGCGCATATGCGCTAAACGAATGGACACATTTTGCGGCCGTGATTGATCCGGGCACACAAAGCGGTTCTGTTTCTTACCGCCTTTACATCAACGGCGTTCCGATAAGTGCAAACCTAGGAAACAATGCGCGATTTGTGTTGCCGCCAAACAAAAAGGTTCCCATCTCCATTGGGTCTTGGAATCATGCTGAAAATCGTGAATTCAACGGGTTTCTTGATGACATTCGAATCTATAACACGGTCTTGACACCCAACGAAATCGAAGAGCTTCACACCAAGGGTCGTTCATTGCCCAAAGGAATGATTGCGCACTACCCGATGGACACCGATGCAAGCAATCAGCTAGGAACCGAAAACAACGGCGTAGTCGAGGGCGGTGCAACGTTTGTTCCGGGTGGTGTCTTTGATGGCCATCTTCAACTTGACGGGAACGATGATGTTATTCGACTGGGTGACGTTGCTAGCGATTCTCCACTGCAACTCACCGATGGGGGCACCATCGTGGCGTGGTTTAGACAGCTTCCGGGGGATGACTATCAGAGAATCGTGGACAAATCTTATGGACCGAATGGCTCTGATGGCTACACACTTATCGCTCACGCTTCGGATCAGAGGTTGTTTTTGTGTATTCAGAAGAACTGCTATATTTCGGGCGTGGGCGCATACCTATTGAACGAATGGACTCACGTTGCGGCCGTGATTGATCCGGGCGCAGAAAACGAGTCTGTTTCCTATCGCCTTTACGTCAACGGTGTTCTGGTAAGTGCAAGCCTAGGAAGGAATGCACAATTTGTGCTGCCACCAGTCAAGAAGGTCCCCATGTCCATTGGATCCTGGAACCATGCGGAAAGCCGAGAATTCAATGGGCTTCTTGATGATATTCGAATCTATAACACGGTCATGGGCGCTGAAAACATTAAGGCGGACTATGAGCGTGAAAACCAATTGACACCCGTCGACTCCAAAGACTGCGAGAATGGTGAGTCTGATGCGGTGTGCGGATGTATGCCGCGGGCTTGTAGGGACGATGAGTGTGGCCGCGTCGACAACGGATGCCAGAGTTTCATGAACTGCGGCGCTTGCGAACCCGACCCAAAGCCAAACCAATCTATTGATGAAGATGGGGACGGTGTACCCAAACACGAGGACTGTAACGACCATGACGCCCAATCGACAACTCGGCACAATGACCAAGACTGCGACGGCGTGCCCACTGCAGGCGACTGCAATGATCTGGATCCCATCTCAAGCCTTAAGTCCTTGGACGGAGATTGTGATGGCATTCCTCAGAGCCTTGACTGCAACGATGCGGACCCAACCTCAACTACGAGGTCTCAGGACGGCGACTGCGATGGCTTCGTAAAGCTTCTTGACTGCGATGACAGCGATACCCAATCAACTCATCGGGTAGCCCAAGAGGAAGGCGCAGACAAAGACTGCGATGGTGTCATCACAGCCGAAGACTGCCTCGATACCGACCGTCATCGAAGCCACAACTGTGACCCCTACCCCGCCGATTGGACCGCCAAGCACTTTGGGGGGGCCAATGAAAACGTGGGTCCAGAAGACGACTTTGACCAAGACGGAGTCAAGAATATCGACGAATACCAGCAGGGGATGAACCCGACTGTGCCGTACACCGACACACCGGCGCATGTCTTTCGGTTGCGCATATCGCAGAGCGCACGATAGCAACCATTGGTCGCCTCGATGGCGTCCTCGAAACCCCGGGGCACAGAAGTGGGCTTCCCCGAGTCTCATAGACATCAGACTGCCCTCTGCGCCGCCGCTTCATAGGCCACGGGACTGACGTTTTCCAAGTGGCTGGGACGTTGAGTGGCGAGGGTAAATAATAGTGCCTGTCCCCTTTTAGTCTTTTCCCCGGGGGTTCGCCACTTCGCGTGCCGCTTCTGCAACGCCGGCAGCCGCCTCTTTGAGGTCGGTCTCTCTTGTGCTCCCTTCGCGCGCCACAGCGGCCACACTTGCGGCGATTTCTCTAAGGGCCTTTGCTGCCGCCACGGTAGCCTCGGCCGCAGACCGTGCGGCCTCGGCAGCCGCTTGTGCAGCCTCTGCGGCGGCTTCTGCCGCGGCTTTTGCGGGTTTCGCTTCTGTTTCGTCGGCAGTTTCTGCGGCTTCTGCCGCGGCTTTGGCCTCTTCTTCTGCAGTTTCGGCTGCTTGTGCGGCTTTGGCTGCGGCCACTTGGGCAGCCTCCGCGGCAGCTTTACCTTCAGACTCTGATGACTTTGCCTGGGCCTCGGCAACTTTTGCATCTGCTTCGGTCTTGGCTTCTTCGGCTTTAGCGGTTGCCTTCGCCTGAGCATCCGCCGCCTTTAGAGCCGCTTCGGCCGCCTTGGAAGCAGCTTCTGCCGCAACCTCGGCCTCTTCCGCGGCCGCTTCGGCGGCCGCCTCGGCTGCTTCGGCAGTATTTAGGGCCGAGTCGGTTGTCTGGAATGCATCATGTGCCCCACCACAGGCTGCAGTGGCGAAAACCACGCTCAAAAGAAACGCTGCGGGTCGAAAAACAAAAAAAGTCATATCTTGGTTCTCCATCAATTTCTCTGCCGCCAGATCCTCAGGGCACACACCCGGGTGAACATCATACGGTCACCAGCTCGGATGGACGGGCATCTCTTATCTGGTCAGAGCAATGCTCGTGCCAAAGTCAATCCTGGCTTGGGACTTGGAGGAATGGCCTTTCATGGGCACACAACCGGCCTCCATGTGATCACTTTACTGAGCAGTGTTCGGAGCGCAGACGAACTGGAGCAGCCCGCGCAGGCCACTTCGCGGGCAGTCATTCAGAGCAATTGTGAGATGTGCTCACTCGGTTGAACAGCCTGTGGAGTACAATCACCCCACCTCAACCTTCGATAGCCACTTTTGGAATTTGAGTAGCAATATCCGACATCGAACGAAGACTGTATCGACGGAGTTGAAGACCGCAATCCCATGGTCGGTATTTATCCTAGACTGGGCACCTTTGTCGGGTGTGTCTCTACCTCTTACAGTTTCTCCGTCCCCTGGTACCATTCCAGGCATGAAACGAGAAATCCAGATTGCTTCGAGTATCCTAGTATATGCCGCATCGTTCACGCTGGTGGCCTGTGGGTCCAACGAGAGCGCCAGTTATCGCGTAAGAGTGAGCGACCAGTCGTTTGCTCTTCGAACCACACAAAGTAATCCTTCGCCCGCGGAGGCAGAGGAGCCGTCCAAAAGCGATCTCAACCAATGCGGCGATGCCTTCTCCGGTTCGCCCAACTTTGTAACGGTTTCTGGCAGCCAACAGACTGTAGAACTCGAAGCGTCTGATTTGCTCGCGGTAAAGGTTAATGGCAACCAGAATCGTGTTTTCGTAGACATTGAACCCACGATGAACGCGGACATGGCGGGCACCGATACCAGCACCCCTACGGTTGGGTTTGAGGGACTATGTTTTATCCTTGGCGGCAACCAATCTCGGGCCAAGGTCAGCGTCCGGAACTTCGAACTCGGGACTTTCGTCGTCGTCGGTACGGGAAATGAACCACAACTAGAGCTTCAGGTTGGCAAAGACGCTTCCGTGGACGATTTCAACGTTCGAATCGGAGGCAACCAAGGCACTCTCACAATCGAGGGCAGTGGCGAATATTCGTGCCCCACGGGAACGCTGAAGGGCAACGAAACCAAGATTGTATGCGAAAAGTGACGTCCTCCCTCGGTAAAGCCGAGGCGTCCTCCCCGGGTAAAGCTGGGGACTTCAGGATACCGTCTGCCGAACAGAAGAAGGGCAGGAAGATTTTTGAGCGAAGGACGAGGCGGCGGGACAAAAACCCGTAGGCACCTGTGATTGCGCGAGTTTTCCCGACACCAGGCCGCGTCTGAATGACTAAACGGGAGACCCACTTGCGAATGGGTGCACGCGCTTATCTCGTGAGAACAGCGATTTCGCTTCAGATAAGGCAGGTCCTTGACGCTTAGTTTGGGGAGGTCAATTCCCACCGGTGTGGGGCCAGGTTCACAGTTTGCATTCAGTGACCCAATGGAGACCGCTGACCACGACTCGTCATCATCCGCAAGGGCCCCCACCATTATCCGTGGGTCCTCGGGGCACCGCCTTCGGGCGAGAAGGCCCCCCGCCATGCACGTATAGATGAATTGGGGGGCCCGTGGACGCTGGATCTAAGGGTGCAGTGCAGGACGGCGATCATTTGCAGGTACATATTTGGAATTATTCGTAAATACGCTACTCGTAGTGAAGCGATGGGCGCCTCCCGGTCGCTGGTCGATTTCCGAATCGCAACAAAACGGAGACGGACAAAGTTGATTGGCGTACTTCTTGCTGGATATTGCTCAAGGACCATATGAGGTCTGCAGAGGGGAATTGAGCGCAGGTGAACAGACGGAAGAAAAAGAAGTTTAAAAAACGAGGTGTGTCTCGGAGACAGTTTTGCGAGACAGCGGAGCTCCAAGCCCAACCGCAAGTGCACTGGGTTGAGGTGGCGTGTCCTTCGTGTTTACATCCTCAGGTCGAACGGCACCATGTGCCACTGTTCGGAGGCATGCATGGGTCCGTTGTCTGCAGGCAGTGCGACTACCGTGGGACCTATCAGTTTGCGCTTGCATTCGCGAACGGCGAATCCGCAGCCTTCATGTCCTCTTCCCTCGGGTCTCGTCGTTGCCAGTCAGCGGTCACCGTTTCCGATAGTCTTGGACGGTCGATTCGCCTTGCTCTTCTGTCGACACTCAGAATTTTCGTACGACGTCTGGCTTTGGAGTAACCGTCTCTAGGCGAAGGCCCCAAACAATCAGCGATTCCAGTGCTCAGAATTGAGCGCACAACAGTGGCCTGGGTATTGCACGTACAGACAACTTGATTGGTCAGGATGGTGCTCGAAACAGCAGGAGGGAGGGCCTAGCCCGTTTCCCGAGTCCAACAGGATCATTGCGAATGACTTACAGAACCCGCTTCTAACCCTCAAGCTATCCCCAATTCGAAAAAGACGGTGGGATAAAGGAGAACAAAATAATGAGACTCAAGCAATCCATCAATGAAGGCCTATCGGTCGTACTTGGATTCTTACTGATCTCTGCCTGTGGAAATACGACCGAGCAAGCCGCTGACCAAATATCTGCAGCAAAGTCGCCTAAGCACTCCCAAGCGTCACTTTCGGTGCAAGTCATGGAAAGCCTTCTGCCCTATGCCAATTTTGTGACCGTCGACGGCATAGGTGATTTCGATGGCGACGGCCGGGATGACTTTGTATATTCAGTCTCTGGCGCCCACATACCTGATGAGGAAGAACAAGCGGTTGTTATCTCTGGGATGAGCGGAGATGTATTGTTGACCGCGACTGACAGTATTGTTGGCGCCAGCGCAGCCGGCGACGCCAATGGAGATGGTCTGGCCGACGTCGCCGTACTGCGATTTGGTGAAGTCTCGGTCCACGCGGGAGGCTCAGGCGATGTCTTATGGACCTTCAATGAAAGACCATCTATCCAACGGACGGGTGGCTGCGTAAACAAAGACGGCTCACCCGTGGAACGACAAGTATATTTTCAAAAAACGGTCCCGGCTGGTGATGTGAACGGAGACGGATTTGGTGATCTCCTGATCTTGGGCCGGGCTCACACGGGATATGCCGTAGTTGTCTCTGGTCATGATGGATCGCCGTTATTGACCGTCGACCCTGAGCATTTGCGTGGAATCGGGCCGCTCGCGGCTCAATCTGCAGGGGACTTTGATCAAGATGGCTTCGATGATCTATTGATCGGCACCTCGATGTGGACCGCTGACAAAGATTTTTGCGATGGTCTACAGCTACCTCAGCTTGGGAAGGTCGTTATTCTTTCTGGGGCGGACCAAAAGGTATTGTTCGAAGCTTTCGGTAGCCGAAAGTATGAAGAAGATACGAATGTCAATTTTGGGCAATCGGTTTCGATGATCGATGACCTGAACCAAGACGGCATACCTGACCTAATTGTCAGCGCGCCTGGATATGATCTGCGTCGGCCTGGACGTCATCTCAATCATAACGAGGGTCGGGTCTATGTCCTGTCGGGTCATGACGGTTCCGAAATTTTCGTTTTCGACGGCCAAGACGGACACGGTTACTTGGGACGGACTGTGGATCGGATTGACGATTTCGACGGGGACGGATCGGAGGATTTCATCATCGTGTCGGATGTCCATGATAGTGGGAACGGGCTGTTGAATATCCACTCCGGTCGAGACGGCAGACTGCTTTACAGCCATTCAGGGGAGTACTTTTTTGGACGGGCTGCCGCACATATTGGGGACATTGACGGAGACGGACGAGGGGATGTGGCGGCCATGGAAATTGGCTACCCTCTCAGGGAATGGCGTGAAGATCGGCCGGCGAAGCTATACCTTTTTTCCGCAGAATGAAGTCGAGATAATGAGATGAATGGGGATTGACCTCTCATATCACTCTTGGGCTCACCGGTGAAGGCCTGGGCCGCAGCCTGGGGATTAAGGTCCGCCCAATACGCGGACACGATACCCTCAAGACCATCAACGCTCGGAATCACTCCCCCCACGCAGCAACCGGAGGAAACACCCTCCACGTCGTTCGTCTGCCGAAAAATCATGAACCCGTTCGAACTGACGAAGACCGAATCGTATGGCATCCCCCCCAGGAGACGCCGCGGATAAGAGCGCCCAAATCTGTCCGCTGTCAACGCAAAGTCGAAACGTTCAGGCGGAGGAACCGCATTTCGCAAAGCAAATACGGCTCCTTTCGTCAAACCCATCCCCATGAAGGTCTCCCAAAGATGCACACCGCCACGCATGCTTCGCAGTAAAGATGATGGCCCGATCGTCCCGAATAGGCCTCCGTGGTTCCACCGTAGGGTGTAAGGAAGAAGTCTCCCACCCCACCACCATCTTTGCCCTGAGCGCATCGCTTCCCTTCTCCAGCTGAGCATGAGGTCTTACGAAACGGTGACCGAAGACTCCACCAAGTGTTCGGCCTCATGCGCAATTTGCTCACGAAGGCGAGCATCGAAGGAACAGCCCCATCACAAATACTCAATGAATTTTAGTACCTACCCATGCACGAGCCCGTTGGATCGGTTATTGCGGAACGAACGGGCATGAAGAGAGTCATGAGCCAGAAACGTCGACGATTCGGTCACAACCCAGCCCTGCCGAGCTTCACGCTCGGTCTTTTTCTTATCCCCTCTTTGGCTTGTCAGCCAGGCCCAGCCGATCACGTTCGCGAGGTCGATACGCTTAAGGGAGGGAAATGCAAAGGCAAAGGCTCAGGTCCAAAACACTGCAACGACGCCAACCCTGAAGATCAACTTCAATGGACGCAAATTGACAGCGGCGAGTCATCCACTTGTGGCCTATTAAGCAACGGCGAAATATACTGTTGGGGGTCGGGTCCTCTTGGGCTCGGACCGGACGCCATCGATGAAGTGCTCACTCCAGAGCCCATCGTACTTCCCGCATCTTTCGGCGGTTCGTGGGTTTCTCTGAGTGTCGCCGATCTGAACGCATGTGCCATCGACAACTTGGGTCAGGCTTTTTGCTGGGGTTGGAACAATAACGGACAGCTCGGGGATCCGGCGTTTCTGGATAATTTCTCGGATACGCCGATTGAGGTCTCCGATCCTGCAGAATTCTCCGGTCAATGGGTCTTGATAAGCGTCGGCGATTACTTTGTCTGCGGCATCGACTCGGCACGCCGTGGTTACTGTTGGGGACGCGGCGACTACGGCATCATCGGGGATGGTGACGCGTCCACCCAAAGCCGTCGCGTACCTACGGCGGTGGTCGAGCCCACAATCGGCTTTAGCGGCTGGGAAACGATCTCGACCGGGCACGTAGATTCATGCGGTCTCGATCGAGATGGCCGGGCTCATTGTTGGGGTTACAACCACGGAACCAAACCCACTACCATCGATGACCCCGCCGACGGAACATGGCGCTCAATTCGCTATGGAGCGCACCATGCATGCGGCGTCTCAAGCGCCCAGACCATCCACTGCTTTGGGTCAGATTTCGATGGTTCGCTGGGTAACGGCCCCAATTCATCGTCGTCATCGACACCCGTACCCGTGGACTCCCGTGCAGCATTCACCCATCTCGGACTCGACGGAGAGTCCTGGCATAGCTGCGGCCTTTCCAATGGAGGCGAAATCCACTGCTGGGGCTACAACCCCAACGGCGAGGCAGGCATCGAGGCAGGACAAGCGGTTGAAAGCCCTCATCCGATGGGTGACGGGAGGCAATACGTTTTTGTCTCGATCGGCGAATACACCAGTTGTGGAATCGCGGTCGACGGACACGCCTACTGTTGGGGCTATGGCGGCCAAGGCGCGCTGGGGAACGGCACGTTGAATAGTTCCCACATACCAACACAAGTTGCAGCGCCTTTCTAAAAAGAACCAGATGTACAGTCAATGTTTCTTGTCTAAGTTTGCCCTTTGTCCGCGAAAACTCGATCCTGACAAAGAGGGTTACAAAAATGGAGGCCCTTCTTGCCGCGCGTTCGCATTTGGCGCGCCGTACGGAATAGGGAGGCCTCGGATGCTCATGACTTCGGATAGCCATTGATCAAGATGAAAACGGAATGGTCGTCGATGTCCAAATTCTTGACGTTCTGTCCGCAACTGGCCAAAGATGCCATCGTTGTCGTGGATGAAAAACTTGGATGTGTTTTCGAATGGGTTGGCCTTTTCGAATCTGTTGCTTGACCCAGGCGAGAGATGGACTCGTGGTGACGTTGAAGTGGATGATACGACGTGACCCCAGTTCCATGATAACGAAGATGTATAGTGGATTTCCAATCGAAATCCTTAAGCGTAGCGCGGTTGTGCGGATCAGCCGCCCCGCCTTGGAAACTCGCGGGCACCGTGAATGACATAGAGTACGGTGATGACGTCCGAGACCTGATAGCCAACGCGCCAATTCATGATGATGACTTCTCTCCGGCCGGTATCTTCCGGCTGCGCGTTCAGGTCTTCCGGGATGGGGCGCCCTGAATCGGGAAACCTGGCAACCAGCTTGAGTCGTTTATCGAGATCCTTGACAAACTTTCTCGCCGCACTGGGGCGCTCACCATGAATGTAGGCAACAACGTCAAGAAGATCATGGCGCGCCGTGGACGACCAGCTAACCTTCTTCTTGCTCACCGCGGACTACCTTCATCGCGTCCTGCATGACGGAATCGTGATCGTGGAGCTCGCCTGAGGCCGCATCCGCAAGACCTGACGCGATCTTGCCTCGTACAAAGCTTTCATAACGAAGCCTATCAAAGTGTTCGGGAGCCAGGACGACAGCGGCTGCTCGACCGTTTCGAGTGACAATGAAATAGTCGGACCCTTCGAGGGAGAGACCATCGATACGCTCTCCGAGATTCGCTCGCAGTTCACTAAGAGAGATGATGTCTTCGCTGGCGCGGAATCGATTCATGTACATTATATTGTACTCAATTACGCACAGTGTCAAATAGGATGTGCCCTGGACGGAGGGTCGCTAAGGTGGCATAGGTTCACGGCATCGCCGTCCTGTATCATGAATCCGCCCTAGTGATTTCGGAGAAATTTCAGCCGTTTGCGAAAGCACGTTGGGCAGGTCTCGGACAAGAATTCATCGACGCCATACTCGTGTCCACCGTAAATAGCCCAAAGCCGCTATTTATGTCATTCTTGTAGAGAACCTAGGTAGACGAACCGTGCGCCCCATCTTCAAGAGTCTACCAGCGTGCTTATGGTCCTCCAGGCTGCCCTCGCTATGCTCGGCGCTGCGCGGCATGGACCACCACTGCGCCCACCGGTGACTTTGACCGTGGATGAAGCGTACGGGTGCCTCCGGCGGGGACTCTGCCCCGGGCAACAGGATGACCTAAACAAAAAGTATGAGGGGAGACGCGAAGGGCGGACGACCAAGGCACGAATTGGAGAAACACGCGACCTAGCATTGCGACAGGCCTTGCGCCGGATTCGCGCGACTAGACAGCGATCTCTCCCGACGGAACACGGTCATGCTAGGCTCTGCTTGGGCTATGTCCAGGTAATCCGCGGATATCAGAGTGACTCGTCGTCGAAGAGACCTACGTCGTCCTTCCTTTGCGCTTCCCCTCTTTCAACTACACCTTACTGCTAAGAAAGGGAGGCCTTTTAGAGCCAAAATCAGCTTACGAGTATTGACAAAGGGTCACTCCATATCAGTGCTAGGGCCCGTCCCGAAACCGAAAAGCGAGATCATTTCAGTCTGTTAGCGTGTGTGGGGCCTTGTATTTTCTTGAGGCGATATTGATTGCGCCCATACAAGAACAAGCGATTGTGTTTCCGACTTTGGGGGGGCCCTCCAAAGCCTCGGCCACGCCCCGAAGCAAGTTTTTCTGCCTTTTGTTCGAGCCGTCCTTTGACGTTGCTACGTGTGCGCAGATTTTTTTCGGCATTTATCCCTTTGCTGTTGGATCTTCTTTTGGCCCCAGGTTCTATGGGCGAGGTACTGGTTGTGGGCCCGGCATAAGAGCCCTGTGTTGGCAAGGGTGTGATCGCCTCCCAAAGCAAAATCTTTCCAGTGATGAATCTCGAGAAAAGCTTGGCTCCCACATGGGGTGCCATCGACTCCTACGAATGTGCATCGCAAGTCATCTCTTTCGGCGATTGCTCTGCGGGTGGCGACCGGAATAGTACGTGAAACAGGTTTCTGGTTTTCTTCAGTTTCCTGAGCTTTCTTGGAGCGAGCCCCCAGGCCGAAGCGCTTCTTCTTGGTGTCTGCGATCAATAGATCCAGCGCCCGTTCTAGAATCGATTCTGGGTCCCCACCGGGAATGGCATGACTCAAAAGGGCTCGAGCCTCCTCGTACTTGTTTCGGAAGGCTTTTCCAGCCGCAAATCGGAAGGCATATCGTTCCCTTGCGGTTGGTTCGAAATGGGGTCGTTTGGTCTTTTGAGCGGGCGCGATGGCAGGAGCCGGTGTTTCCCGGGAAGAAGACGGTTCAAACCGAGTAGATTGAGGGTTCTTCTGCGAGGGACGGGTCGGCTTGGGAGTCTTGGGATGGGCGGGTGGTGCTGGCAATCTCCGAATGCTCAAGGCGACATCCGCCTTCGGGCGCAGTGCGGCCACGATTTCCTTCAAGGCATCGGTAGACTTTCCCTCGGCCTCCGAAAGGAGTTTCGCACAGTTCTGGTGCGTTAACGCGGGCGCAAGTACCCGAACGCCTGTGACGTGCAATTTTCCGTTGGCGATCTTCTCCAAGATTTGTGGGAATTGACGGGCAGCCCGTGCGGCTCGGATCTTGTCGAATGCTTCATGTTCGCCCATGGCAAGCTTATGGGTACAAAAGGCGTGCATGCTTCGACTGGGGCCATGCAAAAGATAGAGCTGTCGCTGATCGACCTCGGCCATAGTTGCCAGCAGTTCCGCGGTCGCACGTTTTTCCTTCTTGACCGCAGTTCGAAGCCCAGCGATCAAGTTCTGATCTGTCCATTGCTGAAAATAGGTCGGTTTCCTCATGACTTCCTCCAACGCCGGAGATAGCCTAACACGCCTATTTTTTGAGCCGACTTGGTTGCGACCGAGGCTTCAACTCTGCGGGCCCATGAGAACGCGAAAACGAGGATAGGACGTAACAAAACGAACAGGACAATGGAAAATGGTGCACGGCCCCTTATTCGTCGCTGACAAGCGCGTGTCCGAGGCAAAAAAGCCGTCAAGAGAAAAACGACCATGAATGAAAACATGAGTTTTTTGGCTCCGCCTCGGTTCACTGCCCCCTTCACTACCAAAAAGAAAGCCCATCCCCATGCGAGCCAAGTCACACCAACAGTTGCCATTGATGCCACCACCCATTTCGCATGAACACGTCCGAGAAATTCAAGCCATGAGCGCCATTCTCGATGACCTGGGGGAAGTTCTGACCAAGGTTCACAAGGACCTCGCAAAGGAAGAAGCGCAGCAATGTGGTCGCCCTGGAATGGCCGCGGAGCAGGTGTTGCGCGGACTACTCAAGCAAGCAAAGACAATTGTCCATGTTCAGTTTACCAACCACAATCGTCGCACAAAACGGCGCTCGATCAAGATCACCCTCACGGAAAAGCTGCGACGGTACGGAACCCTCACAAAGCGGGTTATCCAGCAAGCTCGTCGTCGAGTACTCAAGGGCGAGACAGTACCGAACAAGGAAAAACGACACCACGCTGGCCGCACCTGAAAGTCTACAGGACACTTCGGCATTTTCGCGCACGCATAGAAGGCACCATCTCATTTCTCAAGAGAGTCTTTGGTTTGTATCGATGCACTTGGCGAACCCTACAGTCGTTTAAGGCATACATCCACGCATCAATTATCGCCTCGAACCTACTCATTTCAGTTAAAACCCAAGCTCTGGACGCCAATCACAATTCACCTGCGCTATACACGAAACCTCTCTTTCAAAGGTAGAGCAAGGGTTAGGCTCTCGAAGGCACCTAGAACCCTCAGTGCACCCCTGAGACGTGGGGCAAGAGGAGGGGTTCGTAAAGCTTCCACAAGATCGCCGACTCCCGGTGAGAGTGCAAGATCCGTTGTTCCAGCTGCACCCTTCGCTACTATTGCAGAGCAATTCACGAGACCAAGATGAGCAGGGGTCTCGTGACCCCTCGCACGTGGTGCCCCAGGCGCATCCACGTTGCCCAAAGCAATCGGCAGCGTTTTCGAACCACGAACAGATGAGCGCCTCTCCCTTGCAGGCGTACTGAGGCATTGTCAGATCAGAGTCATCCTTGTCCTCGCCGCAACCGACGCTGAGCAGACAAAGTGCCAGCAGAGCATAATAGGAAGAACTGTGCATCTGGATATTCATGGATCACTACCTCGGTCTAAAGTGAAGCACTTGCGCCCCAAGAACACCAGTTTATTTTTGTGCTGAATGGCGAGTCGCTTTAGCGCTTGCCTCACGCGGAAATTGAAGTGACTTGCACCCGGAAACACCTGCGCTAGCGTTGTCGGTCGAATTTGCGATGACGAGGGCATGCCCAATTTGGCTCCGACCTGGAAAAGCGGAACTTTGGACCTTGCCGGCCAAGAGTTGGTTTCCGCTTGCTTGATGGCGCGAACCAATGTCCACGGCGTCAAAGTTGTCATATCGCTTCGGGGGGAGGGGATATCGATCTCCGAAGCAGAAAAAGCCAGGTGGAACCACCATGAGGGCGCCTTAATGGGAAAGTTGGTGAATCACCGTCTTCATTGGGTATCGAGGACATAAACGCCGATGGCTTCGCCGACGTCGTGACCGGAAACACAGAGGGCGATAACGTGAGTGTCCTCCTTGGCCGTGGCGACGGATTCTTTGAGGTGGCCTATAATCTATTCGCCGGAGAAAGGGTGAACTCAATAGACGTGGTCGATATGAATGGCGACGGCCTCACCGACATCGTGACGGCGAACAGATACAGCGACAATGCGACGGTCCTTTTGCAGAATGACAACAGGGGTTTCGATGCCATCCGGACCTTCGGTCTCGCGCAAGCACCACGCCAAATTGCCACCGCAGACATAAACGGCGATGGTTTGGCCGACGCAGTCACAGCAAACTCTACAAGCGACACTGTGAGTGTGTTTTTTCAACTTCCGACCGGTGGCTTTGGTGCACCTCAGAGCTTTGCAGCGGGTGACTATCCCAGATGGGTGGTCGTCATCGATACAAACGGCGACGACCTCGTTGACCTTGTGGTCGCCAATCAGAGCAGCAACAACGTAAGCGTCATTCGGCAGAATTCGAACGGAGGTTTTGATGCGCCCCAAAACTTCGCGTCGGGTGACGGCCCATTCTCGGTAGTGATCGAAGATATGAATGCGGATAACCTCCCAGATATCGTTGCCGCAAATAGGTTTGATGATAACGTAAGTATCCTTTTCCAAGATGCGAGTGGGAGCTTCAGCCTCGTGCCGCAAAACTGCAGCGTTGGCGCTGGGCCTAACTCCGTGGCGGTCGCAGATGTGAATGATGACGATCTTCCAGATATTGTTACCGCAAATACTACCGACAAAACCGTAAGCGTCGTTCTCCAAAAACCGACCGGAGGTTTTGCAAAGAGCTCCGGAAACTGTAAACAGAACGGACCCGCGTCTCAGCGGGACAAATGTCAGTAGGTTATCATCAGACCAAAACGTGGGAAAGGGGTACGCGGTCCGACAACCGGGCGCCCTAAGGGGTTCCGCCCACGATCTTGCGATGCCTTCCCGAGTTCTTGGGACCGGGTTTCGATGCAGTACTGGCATTTCCTTGTTTTGCTCTCGTAGACCGAGCCGGCCTGACCGCGTCGCGTCAGACCCATACTTTCCAAGGACTGGGCCGCTTCAATCCGGAGAAAAAGCCATTCTCGTCCCGATTCACACTCGATGAGAAAAGGCACATCTCGAAACCGGTTCTAGGCGCCACCAAAATGGCGCCACGCGCCCACTTGGCGCCGCGCGAACATGTGGAGGCGAACGCCACCCAAACTGAGCTTTTGACGACAAAGTCATGTTGACCGAAGAAGCCACCGTATCGTAGTTGCGGAGCATGGGGTCGTTGTTTGTTTATCGAGGGTTTAGCAAGTTTAGTTGTCGTCCAGGCTATCCTTTCACCCCATGCCATGCTGTCAAGCGGATCAAGGGCCAATCCCGTGCGCTCAGTTCGTCTGGTCTCCTTTTTGGCTTTGCCGCCCTTCTGGCGGTCACGAGCGCATGTTCCTCGAAGCGCTCTCCTCAAGAGTTCGAATCGGTGTCTTCCTTTCAGGTGCAAGGAACCGTGCAAAAAGGGCCTTTCGCGATGGGCTCGCGGGTTCGTGCCGTTTTTGCGGAAGCCAGACGAGGTGATGAAAGGTTTCCCGATCATTTCGACGCGGTGACGACCAGCAGTGTGGGTGACTTCTCTTTGGGTCTACCGAGGTCTGGCCGGGTGTCCCTTTCGGCCACGGGGCGTTACTACAACGAGGTCTTGGGCCGGTTTTCTAAAAAGTCCATAACCCTGCGGAGCCACTTAGTGGTGTCCGGCACCCAAAGCGGGGTCCACATCAACCTGGTTACGGAGCTGACCTATGATCGGATTTCCCGTTTGATGGCGAATCGCCTGAGCCTTGAAGCGGCAAGGGCGCAAGCGGAGCAGGAGCTCATCTCAACCTTAGGCATTGGTCCGGAGGACTTTGTGGGCAGGAACCCGGGGTGGCAAATGAATATCCTTGGGGGCTTCTCGCAGGATAACGCTTATCTTTTTGCGTTGAGCACCGTGTTGGCCCAAGCGGCTCAGCTTCGAGATCCGTCTGATGAAGGCGCACTTTCGGCGCTGGTCGCCTCCATTGCTGATGATTTTGGCGAGGACGGAATTCTTAGAGAAGTCCTCAAGAACAAATTGAAAACCGCTGAGAGGCAGGTCGATCCGAAAAAGGTCGCAAGCAATTTTGCTGCCTATCTGTCTTCTTTGGGCATTTCGATCGAACTCCCCGATCTGAACTTCATGCTGGATTCCGACGGTGACGGGGTGATGAATCGAATCAACCGCTGCCCGGTTGCCCTATATCGACCCCCAAAAGTGTGCGCACGCGGAGACCCTTGCCCAAAGCGTAGATGCCGCGACGGCCGAGCGCCTCCGTGCGTTTGACAAAAAAGTCCTGACGCAGCTTCAGACCTTCGAGCACCACCTTGAACCCCAACCGCAGGCGGGCGCGCTTCAAGTTCACAATTGGGGCCGTCCACGGCCCCCGCCGTCGGAGGACCCACACCGCTATGCGTGGTCTAAGGCGCACGAGTTTGCCAGTGGTATTGCGTACGTAGACCGCCCCCAGGATTACCATGTTCGCGCGGTGGCCACGACCGACGCCGATTATCCGATTCGGTTTCCCTATACGTGTCGAGACGACATCATTCGTCGATGGCGTTCGGTACCGGTCAATGTCACGGATATGTCGTTCGTCTCCCGGCGAAAGAAGGCAAAAAAATGGGGGGGGGGGGTGCCGTTCGGTATCGGGGGACGGTCGCGCTCGATCTCCCCGATGGTACCCGCTTGAATCACCGGCACTATAAGGTGAGTATTTTTCATCAATTTGATGGCGCGGTTGAAAAACTGGCGGGTGAAGCGCCGGTTGAAGCGGATGGAAGTTTCCGCACCTGGGCCTTTCGAATAGAGAAACGCCCTAACGTTCTTCTTCGGGCTCGTCTCATCAAGTTCTCGAACGATCAGGTGATGGCAGAGACGGTGATCACACGCCCGAACGAGCATGGCTCTAAAGCCCGGGCCTACCGAGGCCATTGGACGCTTCCAGCGAAGATCACGGGGACCCAAACCTTCGAGTTGGTGCACAAGGCGACGGGAGAGGTGGTTGATACCGTCGCTGAAAACTCCAATCTCTTGGTTTCTTACCGGGTGCCCTATTCGGATGGTCTACACCGATATCTTTCGAACCGTACCTATACCTACGATCAAGCGGTGGCCAGCATCGTGGCGGCCAATAGCCTCGGGGAGGCGACGGCGACTCGGTAGATTCAGGGGCTTCTCTCGACCGTCAGTGAGGACGGCCAGATCCCATTTTCGGTGAACCAAAAGTCGGGTTTTGCGATCGATCCCTACTATCGCGTAGGGGCGCAGATGTGGGGGTTTTATGCCTTTGCGTGGTACCTCCAAAAGTATCCAGATAATGCAATCTCCGAGGAGCTCGAAGAGACTCTGATTCGGGGTTTGGACCGGATGTCAGAGCTTTACTTGAGGCCTCAAAGTTCTGCCCTGTTTCCGAACACCGTGACCTCCACGCAAACGACGATCACGTCCACCCATACGCCGGCGTTGTTTAGTGGCGGCATGGGTTGGTACGGGGCCGAGTGTGGGAGCGCGATTGAGTATGGTGCTCCGACACCCGAGCCCACAGATGATTTGGGTTCATACGAGCGGGTGGATCACGGTTTGGTCCATTACGATATTCCTCGCGAGCCTTCGAAGGCTGAGCAGTCGGATCTGAGATATGTGTGTTCTGGCCGGCCACTGTACTCGCTTCGACCCAAGGAATTTGACGGCAAACTCGTGGATGCAGCGTTGTGGAGCAAACTGAAGGAGAAGAGAAAAACGGTCGGTTGTAACCAGTGGTCTGACGGGGTCCCCGAGGAAACCTTGAGGCCCGTTGGGTTCAGCGCCTGTTGGGCTGTACCTGAGCAGCCGTGAAGATCTGGGCTTTTGCCGTGGTTTGGGCGGGAGCCGAGGCTGTCACGCTCAGTTCTGCCTGGAGGCGAATCTCGTGCCGAGCTACATTGGTGGTGGTAGGCGACGAGCAGCCCAAGCATGGGGTGTGTAGTGCTCCGGATGAGCTTTGATCGCCTCGGGGTCGGCTTTCATGATGTCCACCAAGTATTCTTGTATTGGCACCTTGGCGGCAACAGCGGTCTGCAGGATCGTGCGCAAGATATCAAGAACGACGCGGCCCTCCATCGTGCGTCGGAAGAGTGCGCTCTTCTCGATGAGCTTCTCTGTTCTCAGCAATCGTTCGCTCAGGTTGTTTGTCGCTTCGAGTCGAGGTTCTTTTAGGTAGGCAGTGAGTTTCTCAAAGTGTTTAAGAATATATCGGGCGCCGGTACCTAGAGGGGTGGCCTTGGACCAGCGCTTTGCCATCTTGGTCGCGAGATTTTTAATGGCCCCCCAGATCTCGCGAATGTCCGTGTCCCGTACTGCCAAGACGTTGTCGTAGTTCCGGCCATGACAGTCCAAAAGATGCTCGTGGAGGGCCAATCCTTTGAAGAGATGCAGCATATAAGCCGCATGCGTGGGGTCGTCCTCTTCGTACAAGGCAAAGGGCCGCCGCGCATGGGCGCTACATCCAGCCAGATGGATGTGGAAGTGACCGGTGAGCTTTGGGTCGGTGACAAAGTTCGTACTGCTGAGGTCGGCTTGAATGGTGCGTTCTCGGGCGCTAGGTTTCCTCTTCTTAAGCAACATTTCGAGAAGATTGCCAAAGCTTCCGAGGTGGCTCCGATAGAAGATGATCATACTCTGGGGGTCGTCGTCATCGCTTTTTCCGGTGATGACCGTAGTGTGTAAAGCTTCTTTGACTTCTTTGCCGTTTCGCTTCTTAGACTCGAAATCGAATTTTCTGCCGACCAAAACACTAAGAGAGGGCTCCGGAATGGGTGCCTGTTTCGCGGTGCGGTCCCCCTGTTGTCGTTTCTCGAAGAGTGCGGCTCTCGCTTTCATGCACGATGTGTAACTGCGTTCGGCGGCGCAGGTGGTGCGATGGGGTGCCCAGGGCGGAGGCTTTTCCGCTCGTTCTTGCTTTCTAAAGTGCGTGGACACCTCCAAAACCCGGCATGAGGTATCATCCCCAGCCAAAATCGAAGCATCAGCGAGCTGCTCCGAAAGCTTCAGGTAGATGGGGACAAAGCGTCCCGCCACGTAGTGCGCCATTCGGCCCAGACCACCGGCGGTAAAGCGCTTGCCCGCCGTCGTGAGCATCTTGGCTAAACGATTGAGAGGCATCGCGTACTGGCCCACCATCACGGCCAGCGTAGCCAGCGCCGACCAGGTGACTGAATAACGCGCCGGACCAATTTCAGCCGTCGACGCAGAAACAACCCGACGCTCACCGTCTTTTGTCTCGATGATCTTCTTCTCTACATCCAAATGAATGCGCGTCACGGAAACCGAAAAGTCATAGCGGACCCGAGGCTCACTCAAGGTCTGGACAACCGTCTCATCGACCAGATTTTCGGGAAGATGGGCGGGCAGATGGAGCGCTTCCTCTGCGGGCGACACGAAGCTGCTGTTCATCAGCGTCTCGGTCGAAGATTGGAGGGCCGGCGATTCTTCTCCATCGCCGCGTTCTAAATGCTCGACAAGCAGCTCGACACTTGCCGCTGATTTAGCCTTGGCCTCTTCGGAAAGCTGAATTTCTTCTACTGGGACGTCCATGGAAACCTCTTGCGGCCGTTCTGACGACGTAGCCACCTTGGCTAGCTTTTTCTCTATTTTCTCGGCTTTGGTCTCATGTCTGTGCTGCAAGTCTGTGTACCGAGCGGCCAAGGCACGACTTCGATCTCGTTGCTGTAAGAGTCGTTCGCGCGGCTCGGAGAACACGCATTTCGAAGAGGAGACCAAACCTTGGAGAGGGTCACCACTCTTACGCTTTTCACTCGATGGGATGATGCCCAGCGCTCGACCGAGCTCCCGAGTATAGGTGCGATATTTCTGGGACGACCCTTGCCCCGAAATCAGCTGCTTGAGAATGATCTCTAGCAAGGGACGAAAGGATGACGGCGCGGATTTAAGCTGCCCCCCCAGCCAATGGGCAGCGTCTTTACGCTCTTCCTCGCTGAGTTTGCCAACTTCGTTTTGGCCCACCTTGAGTCTAAGATCGTGACTCGATCTGTGTGTCAACGCTTTTTTAAACCGTCGGATGACGGGTCTTGCTGTCAAAACAGCGGCGGGCGCGTTTGTGCACCGTGAAGGTCGCGCCTTCGAGGAGAAGCGAGAGCTCCGCCGTCGAGATCGATGTGCGGGAGGCTTCTTCCGCGAACCGAACAAGCGTTCGAAGACGGCCCCCTTCAAAGCGACGACTGACGAGGTACAGACCCACGCGTTCACCCACAAGAGCTCGAAGCTGTCGGTGGTCCTTTTTTACGAACAAGACGCAGTCACCGTCGTAAGGATTTGCGCCTAAGCGATACGCTTCGCCGAGAAGCCCGTTGAGCTGCTTACGAAAGTCCACGCGGTGCTGAGCCATGAAGACCCGCCGAATTGCGACCGGCAACATATTAGGAGACTCCGTTGTCGGATCGTCGAAGGGCCACCGACCAGCCTTGGAGACGGAGCTCCAACACCGGCGGGTCATCACTCGTCACCGAAATGTCGTCGTCATCCACGACGCTAAACATGCGCGCCGCTACCCTCCGCGTCTCGGCTTTCATTGCGCCAGCCTCGTCACGTTTTTCCCAGGCATCGAGTTGCTGCGAGGACACCCCGCAGACGCGGCGCACCTCGGCCCGACTCAAGCCTTGTCGCATCGCTTCCAGCGTAGCCGTCCGTAGGTCGTTTGGGATTCGGGTGCCAGGTCGGTGGGCCCGACGAAAGACCTCGAAACACTGATGAATCCCCTCCAACCGGGACTCCCTAACCCCGCGCCGCCTAGAGCCACGGCCCGAAGCCTGGGAACCACGCCCAACTTTTCTCTGTGTCACTGATCTTTGCCTCCTTGCTGGTGCTTTTGCCAGCCAAAGGCAAATATGGGGCGGCTCACCGAAATTGTCGTGGGCCCGTCTGTGCACAGGTTACGAAGTTCTGAAGTCGGTCAGCAATATTGTCGCCTTTCATAGATGATGTTTTGACGAGGTCGTCCGTTCTTTGCCAGGAGATTCGTTCGAAATTCGTTTCGAGGATCGACTTGCTTCGAAAACGCTGAAAAAATGAAAAATGGATGCATGCGCGGACGCCAACCGAAACAAGTCTCGATGCTGTGTCTGATCAACGTCGAGGAACGAATTCCAGAGAACCATCCACTTCGCTCGATCAAACGACTCACAGATGACTCTCTGAAGAAGCTATCGTCGAGCCTGGGCCGGATGTATGCGAAACATGGACGTCCCTCGGTTCCTCCGGAGCGATTGCTGAAGGGGATGCTGTTGATGGCGCTCTATTCGATTCGAAGCGAGATCCAGTTCTGCGAACAACTCCAGTACAATATGCTGTTTCGTTGGTTTCTCGATATGGACATGACGGAACCCGTCTTTGATCACTGTTCGTTCTCGGATAATTGAGAACGCCTGTTAAAACATGATGCGGCAGGCAAATTCTTCCGCACGGTACGAAACCAGGCAAGAAAAGGCCGACGGATGAGCACAGAACACTTTTCTGTTGATAGCACGCTTATTGAAGCTTGGGCCTCTTTGAAGAGCTTTCGCTCGAAGGATGATGACGACCTCGATTCCAATTCTTGGTCGGGCTTTCGGGGGGAGAGGCGTTCCAACCAGACGCACGAATCTAAAACCGACCCAGAGGCAAAGCTCTATCGAAAGGGCTATGGCAAAGAAGCCCGGATGAGCTTTATGGCCCACGCACTCATGGAGAATCGAAACGGGCTCATCGCGGACATCTTGGTCTCCTCACCCACGGGGCGCTCCGAGCGAGATTCAGCGCTGGTCATGATAGCTCGCACCATCAACTCGAGTCAGCCAACACTGGGGGCTGATGCGGGATATGCTACGAAAGACTTCGTGGAGAACTGCCGAAATCGCGGTATCACACCGCATGTCGCATCGAAAAAGTACTCTGTCGTGGATCGCCGGACCACCCGCCACTGTGGCTACTCGGCGAGCCAGAGGATTCGCAAGCGCTCCGAGCAGATCTTCGGGTGGCTCAAGTGCGTCGGGGGGCTTCGCAAAACGCGGTTCAAGGGGCGCGCCAAGAATCAACTCCTGGCTTACATGGCCGGCGCCGCGTACAACCTGCTTCGGATCGCCAAATGGGCGCCCTCGTTCTCCTGATGGTTTACAAGGAGGGCCAAGGCGCGGCAAAACCGGGCATCAGGCACCGGTGAACAACGCACGAGAACTGGCGACAGGGGACAGAGGACAGAAACAGAAATTCAAATTCGTCTTATTCCGATGGCCTGCTAGAGCTTTTTTTTTGGGGGGGTGGGGGGAATAACCCGATGTCGATCGGACCGAAAACCAGCGTCCCGAGTGGTTCAACTCCTTGTGGGGTGGTGCGGGTTACGGAAGGGCTTCAAGCGGGCGTTGGTTCTTGATTTTCTCTGTGCCGAGGCGTCGGTTGCTTGACAGGTCGCTTGTGGGTGTTTAGGCATAACCGCAACCTTGTTGGCGCCTGTCGTGGGCGCGTGACGGGGCGGTTTGGCACTTCGGGGGTTCGTTAGCTTGCGGAGTGTCGTGAACCCATGGCTCTTGCGTTGGTTCGCAAGGGTACGGATCGACACAGGGAGTGCGAGATGAGGATGGGTCTAAAGTCAGGACAACTTGCGTGGTGGCTGGGGTGGATGTTGTGGTCCTCCCAAGGTTTTGGGCAAGAGGGGGCTCAAAACATGGTACACGCGAACGAAACGCACCGCCACCGTTTCTTACCCGGATGGAACCTCGCGGTTTTTCCCCATGGCCTGGATGATTTGATGGTCCGGAAACATGGACTCAAAATTTTTGAGGTCCAGGATGGACAGGCTCCAGGTCACCCAACTGAGGCCGAATATCCAGAGGCTGAAAGCACCGACGGCCCCAAGGGCTACTGGGTCTACACCAAGCAGGCCGTTGAGTTTGTGACGAGCGGACCCGTGAACGAGGCGGCCGCTCCGGCAGAATACTCGGAGGGCTGGAACTTTGCGTTGAGGTCGACAGAACCAGCCTGCTGGGGGGCCGGGCTCAGTCAGGCGGTGGCCTGGAATGCGGAGGCGCAGGCATACGAGTCCATCCTATTCGGCCAACGGTTCCCGGAGGGCCCGGGCTTTTTTGTTCATATGGACGCGGCCGGCGTGCCGTTTCGGACGCCTTGCGAAGAGCGTTCCCCGCCCCAAGCCTCTAGGCCACCCCGCGCTTTCTCAGCCGCCATGCGAGGTGACCAGGTGACCCTGAGCTGGGAAGCCCCGCTGCTTTTCGAAGACGGCGCATCCATTCCCTCGGGGAGCGTGTTTCGTTACCGCATCTTTCGGAATGGAGAGGTATGGGGCACCGTCGAGGGCGACCGGGTATTTGAAGACGGTCCGGTGGCTCCGGACGAACGCGTGACCTATTTTGTCGTCGCCACGGTCCAACATCCAGAAGGGGAGAGCGCACCGTCGGTTCCGTCTGAGGCCATTCATGTTCGGAGCAGTGCGCCTTTCGAGACCCGCCCGGGCGACTTTGAAACACCGGGGGTGGTGGCGCAGCTGGGGCGGGCGCAGGCTTCGCCAGCCATTGTGTTGGTTTCGGTCGGGGACCGAACACTGGCCCACGCAGCCTTTGCCACCGATCATGGCGGGGACGAAGTTCGATACCATCGAAGCGAAAAAGCGGGTGCGGTGGGCAGTTTCGAACCCGCCCAGGCCCTGGCGCGCCCAGGTTCGGGATGGGTGGTGAACGAAGTCAAAATTGCGGCCCTGGCGCACCGTGTCCTCGTGTCTTGGATTCAGAAGCAAACTGAGGATACAGAAGAGCCTTTGAGCGAGTTGTGGGTTCGTGAAAGCCACAACGAAGGTCAGGGCTTTAAGCCTGCCCAAATGATCGCAAGCAGTACCTCATGGAAACGAGGGCTAGACGTTGGATTCGATCGCCTCTTGCAGTCGCACCTCGTCTGGGGTGAGGCCCACAAGGTGTACTACCTGAAGAATCTCGAGGGATCACCCGAGAATGTTTTTGATGTCCAAAAACGTGCGAAAAATACCGATGTGGTCGAGCAGCGCCGGGTGTATATCACCGACTGTCAAGACGAGGTTTCGGCTTGCGGTTATTGCACCGATCGCCCCCTTGAGCGGTATAGCCGAGCACTAGATCCCGCTCCGGGCAGCGACGAGCCCATGGGCCCATACCGGTATCGCCAAGAAGAAGCGTGGGTCTACAATCCCTCACTCGAAATAGATGACCAAAAAATCTCGATTGCTGTCTTCCAAGACCGACTTTGGGATAATCAGCCAGTTCGCAATCCAGATTGGCGTGGTGTATTGGGTCCCCTGGTCCCTCCGGCCTCCCCTAAAACGACCAACCAAGGAGAACTCAGCTGGTGCCCCGAGGCCCATGCCCATCAAAAAAGGGAAGGCTTCTTGGAGGTTTGGCAGCCCCATCGAACCCGGCCGAAGCGCACTCCACTCGACGAAGAGGAAGTTCTGCGCCGGCAGGCCGAAGAATCACAGCCCGAGCGGGCTCATCGTTACTATCACGGCGAGGGCAAGGGTCGTTTTTACGCGTACGACGGGACCGTCGAACACGACAAGGACTGGTACTACTATCTTCACGACGGCCGTTGGCACGAAGAGGACCAGATCAAAATTGCCCAGCGTCCTTTGGTCGCTGGCGCTTGGTCGAGGGCCACGACCCAAGAGGTGCTTCAACCGGTGTGGCCCATCGAGCGTGGGCTGCTCGAGTGGACGCCCGTCGAAACCCAAGTCGAAGCCGGGTGGCGACAAGATGCGTGGATCGGTGAAACCTACGCATCGTGGCGAATTCTCAGTCTGCCACCCCTTCCGAGCCATGGTCGAGGGCCGATCGTTCCCCGCCTGACGTCGGGGCCGGATGGTTTGAGCCTTGTTTACGAGACTCGCCTCGGCTCTGCCGTGACCGACCCAAATCCTATTTACCTTGCCCAGGCCACAGACGGACATCACTTCGGTTCCCCGCAAAAGATCGCCATGGGTCACCTGCCAACGCCTGCGCAATCCTCGGACGGTGATCTCGCCATTCTGTTTTACGGGGCCGACCCCGCACAAATCCGCGTGGCCCGCGCGCTCGGTGAAGGCCTCTTCGAAACCACGGCCATCAGCCAAAAAACGCCGCGACCCATTTACCAGGGGTCGACTGAAAGCGACCCGCCGACGCCGCTTTACATGCCTACGTTCATCGCCCACGAGACCCTCTTTGTTGCGGCGTGGCTTCGCGCCGATGAGAGACACGGCCCTACTTGGGTCACCAGTCGAGCTTCCAAAGATGACCAAGCCGTCAAGCTTAGTGTCGATCTCCCCGAAGAGATCGTGCAAGGCCGGAGCACCGCTTTGACGGTGACCGCGAAGAACAAATACGACATGCGTGTTGCTGCGGAGGGGACGGTTCGGGTGAGCACCGGAGGTGGCGGTGGCGGACAGCCGGGCATCGAATCGGAGGCATTGGGCCAAAGCATCCCCTTGGAGGCCTTGGACGTGGAGTCCGACGAGAAACAGAGCACCATGGCCGGCGGCTTAGACGTGGAGTCCGATGAGAGGCAAAGCACCTTGGCCGGTGGCGTAGACCTTCAGGCAAGTGTTGGCTCAAGCCAGGGGCTGGGTGCCCAAGCTGGTGTGGTGGATCTCGAACTGGACCAGGGCCAAGCCAGGCTGTGGACGCCTTTTTACGATTCATCCGTCGCTCTTGCTGTCACCTCACTCGACCCCGAAGGCCCCGAGGGCACGACGCTCGTGGCTTCCACGATTTCTGGAGACGCCCACGGCAACTACCGGCGCGCGAAGGCCGCTCGAGATCGCCTTCTGCGACCAGAAACGAAGGGCAACGATGCGAACGGTCTTCTTCAGATCGAGTACGAGGGGGATCCCGAGAACACCGATGCCCCCAACGAACATATTTTTCGTGAAGAAGAATACCAGGACGCCCGGCACTTGGCAGGCTTTAAACGGGCCTGGGCTTATACGCAGGGCATCGCACTGGCGCAGTTTTCCCGAAGCGCGGACCCGGACGACATCGCGCGCGCCCAAGGCCTCGCTCGGTCACTGTGTGCCCACGCAGTGGTTGGTCACGATGACACCATTCTCGGTTGGCCCTTTTCTTGGAACACCGATGGCGACAACTGGAAGGATGCACGTTTAGTCACCGGGGCCAATGCGTGGGCCTTGCACGGTCTAGGGCAATTTCTTGTTTCTGGCGCGTACCAAAGTCTTGATGCAAAAGATCAACCGGCTTTGCTCTCGTGCTACCACCGCAGTCTTCGAGGACTCGAGGAACACCGACGAGCGGTGCAAGACGCAGAGGGTAAGGTTCATACCCTGATGACCGCGGGGTGGACCACAAAAGGGCTACGGAACGCCGGTGCGCCCCATACCCTAGAAGCCGATGGGCAGCCACTCACGACAGATCCCGAGGAAGAATGGCGGTACTATAGCATTCTCGATGCCATCGGTTATGAGGATTTTTCGGAAGACCGGGTGCCGACAGTCGAGCGCTGCCGTCGGAGTGGGTCCACCTGTGTTGCGATCGAAGCCCACACGCTGACCGCATCGGAGCACCGCATGCTCCAAGAACGTGTAGCTGCAACCAATATTGTCACTGAGCACAACTTGGATGTGCTGAGTGTTCTCAACCACGCCATTACCCACGCGCACCCACTCCAGATTGACGAACCCGAGACACTCATTGCCTGGCGCGATGCGCTCCAAACCGGCATTTTCACGCTCCTATGGGACGAGCTGGGTGAAAAAGAGGATCTCCGTGTTGCGCTCGGGCACCCCGGTGTAGATCCCGCAAAACGCCGGCGCATCGAAGCGGCCCTCGAATCAGAAAACCTGGGCCGGGTCATCACCGGGGGCACGCTCTTGCTCGTCGAACACGCCCACGCCTTTGATGCCAGTCGACATGTGGCCATCGACAATTGCAGCTGGCTCTCGCTTTCGGTCAACTACGATGATCCAGCGTTTGGCCAGGCCTTCGAGGACAAGCTAGCGCGGTGCCTCGAGTATACCGAACTTCAGTTTGCCAAAATGCTTCAATTTGGCACCAGGTATTACTACGGTACCCACTACTTTCAGAACGCCTTTCGGGATCCCTACATCGAGCCAAGCGAGCTTCAGGAGAGTTCGTTTCACCTTGAGGCCACCACTGGACTCATTCTCGGCCTGCTCAAGTTTGCCGATGCTCGACCCGATCACCCCAAGTCCGGCCTCTTTCGTGACCAGGCCCTTGCGCTGTGGGGAGGGGTTCAAGCCTTTGTTCGCGACCATGGGTTTCCGTACTCGAGTCAGCGCATCCAGGACCTTTCTACGTTGCTGTTGTCGAGCACCGCCGCCATTTGGTTTATCGATGTGTACGATTACCTGAACCCCGAGAGCGCCAACGTTCGTGCATCTTTGGTTTTTGACGGAGCCGAAGAAGCGATCACCCTCCACCCTGAAGGCGTGACCACGCCGGTGTTCGGAACGGACGCGCTCGTGCGACTTGGCGGGGCTCAAGTGGCCATCCACGCGGCGCGTTCAGGCCTTCGTCAGGTCTGGGATGATCTGGTCAAGCTGTTCCCCGGCCTCAAAACGGCGCTGAGCATCGGACCGGAGTATACGGGGGCTGTAGTCGGGGGCGTGTCCGTCAGTGCCATTGCGGCCTGGCTCACATTCGAACACCAACCCTGGACGGGCATCGCGCGCCTCTACCACACCCCAGATCCCCAATTTTGGGAGCTCAAGGGCTACATCTCGCCCTCTGATGTTCTTGCGCTTGGTCCCATTCCCGCAAACGAGGCAGCCATTCGAGACAAGGGCTTTTCGGTGACTTGGATCAAGGACGGGCTCAAAACGGGGAGTGTGCGCTTCGAAGAAGACAAACTCTACGGTCTCTTGTTACCCAAACTCGACGGGGGCTTGGCCTCCTTTCCCTTCGATGTTCCGAGTCATCTCCTCCGGCCGAATGACATGGTGCCGGTGTACGAGCTGACCGTCGATAAAGACCAAGAGTTCGAAGTATTTTACGGCCAACACCCGATCTGGCGGTGGGCTTTGGAGCAAACCAAGGGCATGGACGAGGTCGGTCGCCTCGGCTTCTTGCAAGACATCAAGGGTCTCATCGTGATGTCGGGCCCTCCACCAAGTGGCCCGTTTAAGCCCTACCCGGTCCCGCGGGGCGGGCGATGGTGGGTCACTCCTACAACTGTCGCCGACCAGGCTGGCAACCGTTTTCCCCAGCACCATTTTTCGGGCAGAGGCATGAGCTCGGCACTGCTGAAAACCAAAAGCGGCCATTTGGTGGTGCCGTTCATTTATGACGGCCAGCCGGTGCGCCTCGCGCTGAGTTCCGGTCGAGGGGTTTCGATGATCAGCCAGGATGCGGTCAAGCGTTTAGAAGAAGGCGCCCGAAAGAGCGGATCTTCGATTGTTCCCCAAGAAGAGAAGCTCATAGACAGCACCGTCGTCCATCTCAACCGGGTTGAAATGGGCGCCACGCCGTTCAAGCTTTCTCTTCTCTTGGTAGACGATGTGCCGTCCGATATCGACGGTTACCTCGGGGCGGACTTTCTTCAAAATTTCGTCACCGAGATCAAGCCCAACGAGGAGACCGTTGTCTTTTACCCACGAGACACCACTCAGACGCCGAACTACCAAGACCTCGCCGAGGCGCGTCTCGAGCTGTTCAAGGGTCAAACCAAAGTGTTCCCCGAGCTGTCAGGCAAGCCGCTTGCAGGCCTCTTCGATACTGGCAGTCCGTTTTCTTTCATGAACACCAAAGCCGCGAATCTCGCACCCGCTACGGGCCAGGTGTACGGCGTCAGAACTTTCGATGAGATTCGGCTTGGCCAAACGGTCTTCAAAAACCCATCGGCGGTTGTTGTGGACTCCCCAACCTACGAAATGTTCGCCTCCAAGGACAGTCCGGCGATGATCATTGGCATGAATATTCTCAAGGATCGCCGAATCATTGTGGACTACGAAAATGGCATCTTCATCGGGGAGGCTGAGGGGCCCAACGGTGGTACTGAATCTCGGACCCTTGTCACTAGCGAGCCCTCCGGCCAAACGAAAGACCCGGTTGTTCTACAAAGTTTTGTTGCGCCTCAAGGCATTCCTGGAAAGACAGCCGAAGAAGTGCTTCATCAGTACCACTTCGGGATGACCGAACAGGCGCAAAGGGCGTGGTCGAAGACGGCAACAAAAGAAGACCAAACGATGCTGCTCAATGCGGAGTCTTTGGTGGTGTCGAAGTCGTACGAAGCTTATCGCAAGTTGATTGGTCGTGGGGCCCCGCCTGCGTCGCTCAAACCCGAGATTTTTATCAACGGATCCAAGGCGGATGTGCTTCCCGACGGAACGCAGCCGCCCGAACTTTCTATGAATCCGCTCGAGCAAGCCGCGTTTTGGTCTAAGCTCCCAGAGTGGTCAGAGCAGCATGTTTTGAACCTCAAAGGACATGGGCCTGCTTCGCAAACGATAGAACAGCTTGAATCGTGGCGACTCCACTCCCGGTACGGCTTGGGCATCACCTCGAAGGTTGAGTTCACCGCCACGTACGAAGACGGGCACGTTGTATCCATTCACTGGAAGGAGGCAAACTCCTCCGGCGTCGGCATCGAGTGGTCCGATAGCGACCAGTTGTGGGCACCGGGGGTCATGGCCGGCTTGTCCGACCATGAGATCGTCCGAAACGAACAATCACTCCAGGGAACCTTGGCTGAAAGCTATCGTCACAGCGCGACCCTAGACGAAAGGTATCGGGTGCGTGAAGCCCAAGAGCGCGTGTTCCTGGAGCAATACTCCGCTTACCGCAAGGTCATTGGGCGAGATGCGCCGAAAGCGTTCGTCACCGGGCGGGTCAAAACCAATGAACTTGGCATCACCATTCCGCCCGTACCAGACATGCCCACCACACCCATTCTTCAAGAGCGCTGGCTATTCGGGGACCCAGGACATGAAGCTTTCAAAAAATGGGAGGAGAAGATTCTCAATGCGTTGGGTGGTCGCAATAGCCTTCCCGACCCCGTCCATGGTTTGGTCGACTACTGGCACCCTCAGCAGTTTAGTATGGGCCTCGCAACGGGGCTCCTCTGGACGCTCAAGCTTGCGAATGGGAAGAAGGCGGAGGTTGTTTGGGACGAAGAATCCAGCGTCGGCCCGAGAGTGCCTATCGAATCTGTGTCGTTGGTGTCGTCGGGAGCCAAAGCGCTGTGGGCGCCCGGAGTCGTCGCCGGAACGACCGACGAAGAGATCGTCGTCAACTACGCCTCGCTGTCGGGGAACCTTTCGCAGCTGCATACGCAAAATGCGAGCTTCTGGGAGTGGAAAAGACTACGCGAGGCGGAGGGGCGTTTCGTTTGGAAAGAATTCCTCGAAGAGGAGTGGTACAAAACCCATACGGAAGAGCCCCCTTCAGTCATCAAGCCACGGGTTATCAAGAACACCACCCCTCGTCCGGTCCCCAACCCTCCAAGCATGATGCTCTATCCCACCGAGCAAGACGACTGGGCGTACAAAGATCTACCTGAGTGGTCGAAAAAATTCCTTCAAAAGCCGGCAGAAAGTGTCTTCGTCGACGCGAAAAGGACCTGGGTCAAGGACTACCGACCGGACCACGTGCAAACGTCTTTGGGGGTGGCAACCGATATGGAGTGGAAGGCCCTTTTTACCGATGGCGAAATCGTGATCCGATGGTCGGCCGAAGATCCACAGGCCACCGGAGTCACCGAGACCAGCAAGCCAATCCGGGAAACCGGCTTACCCGCCAAGCTCGGGCTGGTCCCAAACGGCAGCCAAGAAGTTGAACTCCCGACCAGTCTGGACAGCTACCCGGTTGTACTCAAAGATGGCATTTCCGAAGACAGTCTCCATCAAAACGCCCTCAAGCTTAAGAAAAACTTGGTGGTGCTTCACGGCGAATTCGCGCTGTCACCACGCGTGGTGGTTCCCGGTGAGCGCTTGGCCTCGCTCAATCGCGGCAAGAAGGGCCTTCACATCGAACAAGCCGCCCACGTTGAAGATGGCCCGGTGGGTGCCTTTGTTCAGAGTCTGCTCAAGGAAGCCTCGGACAGCCAGCTTTTTATCAAAATCATCGACAAGTTCCGTAACCTTGCGTGGTATGAAGAAAACGGTCTGCTCGCGACCAAAAACCTTCCACCCCAGAACATGCTCTATCACGGTAAGGCGAAGCTCTCCCAAGCTCAGCTGCGCAAAAAGGCGATTCTGCACCAGCGGGATATTGTTCTTTTTTACTCACCGGAAGTGAACACCTTCTACGCAACCTTCTTTCCTCATGGCCCGCGTGCGATTCGATATGAAGAGCTTCGCCGACTCGATGAAGACTTTGAGTACGTCGGAATCGCGGCTTACCAGGCTGACGGTGATACCCGCTCCTCGTTGGAACTGGTGCTCGATAGCGTCGACCAACTGCGCGGGCGCAAGGTCAACAAGACTGCGGGGCTGAGCGTGACTCCCGCAAACCCTCTCAAATCGTCGGATGCCTACGACCAACGTACGCTCGTTTTTAGCGCTGACAAACAGCTCTTGAGCGGGTGGCTTTTCACCAGCCAGCAGCCCTTCGAGCCCGACAAGATCTTTGTGCTTTCCGAGGCAGATTCGGCTCATGACATGGTCCAGATCAAAAGCTCGGGCAGCGCATCGGACCGGTTTGCCCTCATTCGTGCCTCCGATCTGAGCCTGGCCCGGGCGGCGCTTGCGCTTCCATTTTCCATTACCGACTACGCGTTTTTTGTGTTCAATAACCCAGCTTTGGCGAACGATGTGCGGGAGCACGAACTCCGAGTGCAAAAAGCCATTGAACCCCACCTCAGCGGCGAGTCTTCCTTTGCGGTGCTTGCGACCGCCTACCCGCCCCAAAAAGAGCCCGTCTACGAATCAACGTTTTCACAGGACGCGAGGCTCTCGAGCGGCCCCAAGCCCGCAAAAGCAAAGTTTCCAGACGAACAGACATCGGCCCAGGTCTTAGCCCTTCGGAGAAAGTATGCAGACCAAGCGCGCGAGGCCGGTCTTTCTGAGATCAAAGCGAAGTATCAGAAGGCCCCAAATCCTCGCGCGAATCTGAACTACCATAACGGTTCACATACCAGCGATGTGATCCAAAATGGTGGCAAACTCCTCGAAGTCGTGAGGCCCCATGCTCCGAAGACGGTGACTGACAGCTATGCCCTGCTGTACATAGTCGCTGCCTCCTTTCATGATGTGGAAAAGGAGAGCCACTATGATTCCTCGACGGGGCAACGGGTCGATCATAGCGGTCAAAATGAAATAGACAGCGCCAAGCATGCGCGCGAATTCATGGAACAAGCCAACAAGAATGAAATCGTCGAGGTCTACTCTGAAACAGACATCAGGCTGGTCGAGGAAGCTATTCTTGCGACAGAGACCAAAGTTGATGGGACGACGATCACTCTTCCCAATCTAACCCCGCAATCATCGCTTTTGGCTCGGATATTGGTCATTACAGATCTTGGGGTGGCCTTCATGAACAAGCCGCTTAATCACTTTGTGGAGCAAAGCAACCTATTCTTTGCGGAGCTGCACACGGATATCTTCCGCGCAAGTCCGTATTTGAGCGACGCCCAAAAGAAAGATTACCTCACCGCCATGCGTGGCTGGCAGCCCCGGCAAAATGACTTTTTGACCGGTTTTGAACATGTCCTCGCAGAGCAAACGAAGTTCTTCCCACCCGATGCGGTCCCCGAGGTGAGCGCACTCTTTGACGTCGCCAAGCAAAAAGAAGGTGCGGATGTCGCCGCGCTTGAGCGTTCGCGTATGACTGACCAACCCGTCCTGCTCGCAGAAGATATGGACCTTGATCGGATGGTTCGGGCCTTGACCCTCGAAACGGACATCGAAGGAGCAATCAAGCGCGGTAGGTTCGAGTCCCACACACTCGACGCGAAACTTGTGGCGCACTTCATAACCCAGCCCTACGAAGAGCCGACAGCCTTCTTTTCGGTCGCCGATGGAAAGCTTACTCCGTACAAAGCTTTTGATCTCCCGGTTCAGCCGAAGAAGAAGTTCTACGTCAGCACCCGTCTCACATCGACAGAGGAGGTGCTTGCCGACATCGAAGGTGTGCCGGGTATGCAATACGCCGTCTACCGAACCCGTGACGGCATCGAAGTCATAAGCAATCCCGCATCGTTTGGTCCCAAGACGCCGGGGCCGTCCTTCAAGGGCATTGACGGCACAATCTGGCAGGTCGCTCGAATCAAACTTGATAACCTGAACCACTAATGTCGGATCGCCAACAAAGGAGGGATTTCAAATGGCGGTGAGGGGCCGCGCAAGACGGACAGATTGCCCGGCTTTTGCAAGAGAATGGGAGCGGGTACTCGTGCCCCCAAAGGCCTTTAGCCAATGCCCTCTCGGGAACGACCCGGCCGCCCCATTGCAATCCAACCAGCGTCTTGCATGTGCCGCCAAAAGACGTTGACACCGTTGACCCAATCGATTGCTATTCGCCACGCATAGGTCAAACCCGTATACAACGTTCTCTGCGCCATTGGATTCACCATTCCGGTCGACGGTGGCTGAATGCACCATCGCGCGTGCTGGCAAGAACGACGGTTTAGGGAGCATAGCGTGTACACCAGTACAATGATATTTCACCGCGCGTTTAACCCTCGAGCGCTGCCGGTCCTTCTCCTACTACTCAGCCCAAAGATGATGGCGCACGCCAACACTGGGGCGGAAGGCGCGACCGAAACGCGGTCCGTTGCCGAAAACCCGCACGTGGCCGCCCACGAACATCAAGTGCTTGCTGAATCCGCGCCACCCCAAACCCCGGAGCCCGCGGTCGAACCTACAGAGGTGCAACTCCCCTTATCTCAGGGGTGGAACCTCAAAGCCGCACCGGTCTCGGTGTCTCCGGCCGCGCGACACGCGCTTGAAGCAAAAGGCCTACGCTTTTGGCATCTCGGCTTGAGGCCTTCTTCGCACCCGGCGAAAAACGAACCCTATCCTCCGTTTGGGCGCTTCGGCACCGAAGACCCCCTCCCCCAAGGCCAGGGGTTTTGGGTATGGTCAAAAGAAACGGTCACCATTCGTCTTTTCGGAGAAACAACAGCTCCAGAACCGGCCCAAGCCGCCCCAGAGGCAGACTGGCGGTTCGTTCGCGTATTTTCCCCTACAATCCACGCCGATCCGACGATCGATCCCATGCTCCGATTCGACGGCCCGACGCAATCTTATGTGCATCTACCTATAGGTTCGGTCTTGGAGCCGAGCGAAGGCTACTGGGGTTTGAGCCCACTCCTCCTCGACCGGGCCGGGAATCAAGCCCATGCAGCCCTGGCGACTCACCGCCCACTGGTGCTCTCTTCGTCCTCGCAGCCGACCCCTCCCGACCTCCTGACGGTCCAGGTTGTCGGACAAGATGAAGTGCTTCTTCACTGGGAACGGCCTCGTCAGTTTGTCGGTGGTACCTGGCTTCCCATCGAGACCACTTTATCCTTTCGAATATATCGAGATGGGGCGCTCGTCGCTGAACTGAAGGAAGAAACTTTCTTTTCGTGAAGCGGGGTTGGTGCCAGGCAAGACCTATCGCTACTGGGTGAGCGCGGTGCTCAGCGATGCGCCTGCGATTGAAGGTGAATCGGAGCACTCAAACCTTGTTGATGTTGCGATCCCAGAATCATCAGCCCCACCCGTTCCCGGGGATTTCGAAGCCCCCCACGCGTTGAGTGCGCGCGCCCAAGATGCCGCGATGCCCAAGGCCGCACTCTCCCGTGTCGGCGACCGGCTCTACGCGCACCTGGCTTTTATTCACCGGGGTCCAAGAAAGAAGGAGTCGAAATCCACTATACGCGTAGCGATCAAGCGGGCAAGCAAACAACTTTCGGCGTGTCTACGCTTCTCGCACGATTGCCGCTGGGGAACCAGGTCACGGACCTTGCACTGGCTGCCCAAAACCGTCAGGTGATCGTTGCGTGGGTAGAACACTCATCCGGGCCGGATATTGCCCATTCTACGAGCACCCTTCGGGTCCGAACGAGCATGGACGGTGGCCTTGGCTTCTCCCCTGCGGTGATTGTCTCTCCTGCCCCCGGGTGGAAGCGAGGTCTTGACGTAGCCTACGACCAAGCAGGGCACCATCACCTCATTTGGGGCCAAAACAACAAAGTCTACCACCTGCAAGATTTGGCGGGCGCGCCCTCCAATGTCTTTGACGTTCACCACCGTGAACCGACGAGCGAGCGGGTGCGCTACAAGGCGTACTATCCTCCGGAGGATGGCTGTCAATGCCCGGACTGTTGGTGTGAAGAATCCTATCTCTTAGACGAGACGCTCGATCCAAGTGCCCCGAGCGCGCCCACCGACGCCTCTTTGCCTCGGGTCGAGGAGCGCTACGTCTACGAACCTTCGCTTCACATATCTCTGAATACCATCCATATCATCGCGCGCATTCGGCGAACTTGGGATGGCCAGCCCGTTGCCCATAAGCCCTGGCTCTCCATGGCCGACGCGCCTGTCTATGACCCTGTGGACCAGAGCATTCTACGTGATGGTGTACGCATTCGCTTCGTTGTCGGGTGGCGACAGGCATGGAAACGCGCCTATGAACCCGGGGACGAAACCAAGGTGGCCACTTTGGGAACCCGCTACCAATACCTCTACGAGGGGAGCTGGGACGAAGAAGACTCCATTCAGCTTGCGCGCCGCCCCTTGGCCGACCGCGGTGAAAAAACAGATGCGGCGCCCGGTCGTCGCAAAGACCCGTGGCAAATTTCGGTGGTGCACCGCGATTTCTCAGAGCGCGAGGCAGAACTGCCATCCCATCCTCAGGTGCTTCAAACCGAGGGGGGACGGTTGATCGCAGTGTTCCAAAAAGGACCCGTTGCGAGTCAAGGGTTCGAACAAAACCAAATTCATGCAACCTGGTCAGACGACGATGGCCAACTCTGGTCTCCATCGACAGCCATTTCCTCTGGCTATCTGCCCAGCCTGGCCCAATTGCCCGGAGGAACAATTGGCGTGGCTCACTATGACGCCCACCCTCAGCCTACGGTTCGTGTGGTTCGCACCAAAGACGAACGCCGCTGGGACCGCTCGGCCCCGCTCAACGTCCGTCGTCCCCAAGCGGCGATGCCACAACCGAACGGGGAGACCCCCGATGCTTTCCGTACGGCACCCTCTCTTGCGGGTCACGATGAGCTGTTCTTGGCCGCATGGGTTGAAGCGCCAACCTCAGATGCGGGTGGGGGCCGTATTGTCCTCACGCGGGCCTCGGAGAACACCGAGGTCCATCACGTTTCCCTCAGCCTCCCAGGCCGGCGTCAAACTCAGGGCGCCGTCTCGGTCACCGCCACAACGGAAAACCGATTTTATATGCCCGTCGCTCAGGACGGAACGCTGGAGGTCCGCTCAGAGACTGCTTTATCGTCTGACCCAGGCGCCGGCCATGTCTCGCGGGGCCCCGGGCCCGTCATGAACCCGAGGACGGAGGCAGCGCCCGAAGCTATCCATGTTGCGCTCGACCACGGGAGGGGGACTTTTCGGCTTGAGACGGCGGCATTGGCCAACACCTCTTTTGCACCTGACGGGCGCCAAACAGCCCCGCTTACGCTCGCGCTAGAGGGACAAGACACCCTCTTTCACGCGGAGGCCGTTTGGTCACCGTCCCACCCAAGCGGGAACTATGAACGCGCAAAGCACGACCTCAAGAAACTCTTCCGGCTTCAAAGCGATTCACCGACAGGCGAAATATGGGGCTACCAGGTGGAGTATGCGCTCGATCCCTTCCGCCGTGATGCCTCCGCGCTCACGGATTCGACCTATTTGGCGCAATTCGAGCGCGTGTGGGTCTACACCCAAGGCATCGCATTGGCTCAGTTCGCCAAAGACCCCACCGAAGAAGGCGTAACGAGTGCCCAAGCACTCGCACGATACCTATGCGCAAAAGCAGAGTCTGACTCGGCATCATCAGAAATTCTAGGGTGGCCGTTTTCTTGGAATACGGATGGCGATGACTGGAAGGACATGCGTTTGGTGACCGGAGCCAATGCTTGGGCTGTGCATGGACTCGGCCGATTTCTGACTTCGCCCGCCTACGCAGCCCTGCCGCCGGGATCAGAAAAAGACCATCTGCAAACATGCTATCACAAAGCACTTGCCGGTCTTGGTGCCCACCGAAGAACGCTGCCTTCCCAGGACGCCCGTGCCCTGTCCCTGGTCACCGCTGGCTGGACGACAGCGGGCCTTCAATACGCGGCCGAGCCCTGGAAGTTGAAGACGTCGGCGGGCGTGCCTATTACGGAGGATCGAACCCTTCGCCTCGGCTACTACAGCGTTCTCGATGCCATTGGTTACGAGACCTACACAGAGCCGCCCAAGATCCGGGTCTGTCATGCGAAGCCGGGAACAGATTGCTACGCGGGGCCTTCCGATCCGGATTCAGAGGAGTGGGAGATCAGCGAGGCGGTGTGGTTAGCCCTTCGCCAACGGGTGAAGGCCCAAAACGTTGTGACGGAGCACAACGTCGATGTGTTGGCGGTTTTGAACCACGCCTTGGATTATGCCGAAGCCCTCGGCCTGAGCAATACGAATGAGCTTGAAGGGTGGCGAAACTCTCTGCGTGACGGCATTTTTGTTGCGCTGTGGGACGACAAGCTCTGGAGAGATGAATTCAGCACCAAACTCGAGGCGATGACTGTTGCCAAAACTTCTGGCCAAACCGCAGTCCAAAAACATCGACAGGCGGTACGCAAACAACGAATGGAAAAAGCGCTCGCCGAGGGTGGCCTTGGTCGGGTCGTCACCGGCGGCGCGTTCCTCGAAAATCATCAGGGGCGCCTTCATTTCGAACCGAGCACCCACAGCGCCATCGATAACTGCAGTTGGTTGTCACTTTCCGTCGACTACCGGGACCTGGCAGAGCAGGCGCCGGAAGATCCCAGCCACAATTTTTATGTCGAGCGTTTGGCGCAGTGCCTACGCTACACTGTTGTCAGCTATGCCAGGGAGCTCGGGTTCGGCCCACCGGCTTGCAATCTAAACCAAGCCAGTTGTCCGCCAGAAACCACCTATCGCGGAGCGCACTACTTCCAGAACGAATTCAAAGACCCCTATATTCTTCCGAGCGAACGCCAAGAGTCTTCATACCACTTAGAGGCAACTCTGGGCCTCATCATGGGTCTACACGTCTTTTTGGCGGCTCATCCCGAGCATTCGGCTTCGGAACTGCTGCACGACGAGGCCCAGAGTCTGTGGTCAGGTGCTCAAATGTTCGTTCGAGATCACGGTTTTCCGTATTCAAGCCAACGCATTCAAGATCTATCGACCCTCCTGTCATCGAGCACCGCGATGATTTGGTTCATCGATGTGCATGACTTTCTAGACGCTCAAGATGGTGCCCTCAATCGTCCTCTCCCTCACTATTCGCAGACCTTTAACATCGGGTCAGCGCGCGCTTTTATGCACACGGCGTATCAACGTTTGAAGAAAGATACTTCAACATCTGTTTCAGGCAACCTCAAAGACGAGGGTGTCCCTCCGCTCTTTGATTCTCCAAGCTCTCTTCTGATTTCTGGTTCTGTCGATGGTGCGCCCTATACGCTGGTCGAAGAGCAGGCACTGGCGTCGCTTGTCGCTCTTGGTCAAGGAGACATCGCACAAGCTACGGCGTGGCTCACGCCGCTCCGTGCGTCAGCTTTTCGACCGAACATGGAAGGACCAGGCGCTTTTGGGTTTCCGGTTGCGATTCATTCCAAGACCGGTCAACCTCTGAACGCGCTTCGGGACACAGGGTCCCAGATGCTGGTGCTCTATGCTCTCGCGGGTCTGCTCCTCGCGGCAGAGGGCCAAGACGATGCGAAGACAGACTTGATACGGGGGCTACAGAGCCTCCAAACCGTCCTATTCGTCGAGGGTTCCGGCCCGGTTTCGGGGCTTTTTCGTGCAGGCCTTGCCGCTTATCCGGTGCAATACCTCCCCATGGCCAAAATCGACGACAACATCCTGGCGTATTTCGCATGGAGTCTTGCGTCCAGGGCCACAGCCTCATCTCTCGCAGGCGAAGATTTCTTAGGTAGGGCTGAAGACTTAAAGGTGCGTCTCCTTGAACTTTGCGCAAATGGTTCCGGACTCTCTCCCATTCAGGCGGTGTTTGCGGACGGAAAAAAAGACCTCGCGGACCGCCCCGAGACATACGCGATGTGTGCCCTATTCGCGGCAAAGGTCGGAGAGGTCGGGCTTGCGGAGGCCCTTCTCGCAGAACTCGATCGTCGACGAGCCCAAGATCAAGAAGGCTTTGCTTCATGGGCATCCCGCGATCGGCGGAGTGAGGAAGAGGGCCGGGCCGATCGGGCGTCGCTCGCCTCGTCTTTAGAATCGTTTCCCGATTTGATGCAGGCACCGTCTTTTTCTGCCTGGCGCGATCACTTTGTGGCTGTTCGCGATGGCCGGCGTTGGGCAAGATTGTCCATGGAGGTCTTGGCCCGACGAGCATTGGCCCCTATTGATTCTCGACAAGAAGAAATGGCGCTGGACCTTCTTGCTTCATGGACGCCCGCAGCGCGAGAAGAAGCGGCTTTTGATGTACTGGCGGCTTCACTTATGGCCATCTTTCCGAACGGCGTCTTTGGTGTAGACGGCCTCCCCGTGGCCTTGGTCTCTACACCCCAAGATCGTTCGGGTTTCAGGGCTCTTGGTGCACCCGAGCAAGCCGACAAGGCGTTTTTGCTCCTAGAACAAAACTTGTTGTCACTGTACTACGACACCGTCCGCACGCTGCTTGTGTCTCGCGTTTTTGGCGGTGATTTTGATACGACCTTTCACCGCCTGGTGTTTCTGCGTTTCGCACTGGCCCAAGCGGCGAGTTTGGTGCCCCCGGCCGAGTGGTTAGACACCTATGCGCGGTCCAAAAACGACTGGATTTCTGCCACCGACCGAGAGCTCCTGACGTTGTGTGAGGCGCCGTGGAGCCTCCCGGGCTCCCGCGCCGATATGGAGAAGGGCTTAGGCATTTCCTGCGAGGCCGTGTCTGGGCTTTTCGCCCGTCTCCGCACCGCCCGAATTGGCACCGATGGGGCTTTTGAGGCTTCGCTCAAACAAGAAGGATACCTTGCTCCCTATCAAGTCTTGCAAGAACTGCGGGCGCTCCTTCGCTGGGGTCAGAGCGAATTCTTCGTCGAGGGGGGTAAAGAAGCAACTTGCTTGAGCTGTGGCCACCCTATGCCTTTGCCTTCGCACACCGACGAGGATGCCCCATTGGCCGAAATCCAAGACCGGCTTCGCCAAGGCTACAAGCTTCGCGTACAGGAAATCCTGGCGCACGAGGGCGAAGGCCCAGTTCTTTTTAGGGTACCCTATCTGAATGTGGTTCATGCACTCAATCCGTCTGCTTCTCAGTACTGGCGTCGGTCATCGGTCTTTTTTCGGGCCGCGCTGGCGGAAAATGAGATTCGAATAGAGGTCCAAGGCGTTCAGCTACAAAACCTGCCCCTCCCGCAAGATGATGCGTTTGCTGCCAATGTATCCGCCTTTCGGCGTTTCGTCCACACCTATGCGGGCGGCAATCTGCCGCGCGCCGCGGACCAGTCGGGTCTAGGCACCGCCTCGCTTCACCGAATTCTTCGAGAGGGCCAGATCCCTTCCGAGATTCAGAAAGCCTTGGTGAACGGACTGGGTCTGGCTCGACTGGAGGAAGCGGAGGGGGAAGAGGCCTTCGGTTTTTTGGTCACGGATGAAAATCAGGGTGAAGCCCAAAACCCTGCGCGTTTTTACCAACCCACCTTCGGTTTCTCGTTTATTAACGGCGTTTCCATCATCCCCTTGCTGGGCCAGGCCGGAGCGCAGTTCACCGACGAGATTCTTTTGACCTTGCTGTCGCAGACACCATGGCTCGCCAGTGCCCTGTCTGGTTTGGTGCCCACGGCACCGATGCCCGAAGGGTCAACCCTCGAAGCGCACTGTGATCCGTCTCGAGAATTGTATTCAACACAAAAAGTGAATGGCTATTGGATCCTTTGCGTTCGCCCCGGATTTCGTCCAGTGGCGAACGGGAGCCCAAGTCTGGCTTTTGAATCGGTTGACGCCGCCCGCGCCGCGGTCGGTCTATGGCGGGGCATTTATCCCCCCCATGAATCGGTCATCATTGTTGAGGCCGGCGCGAATACGAGCATTCTTGAGCGCCGCGAACCAGGGGGTGTGGTGGATATGCTGGTGGTCGCCTCCGGGGCCACACCTACCGCGGAACCACCGCCCAAAATTCGAGCTTTAGACTTTGATCCCATTGCCGGAACCATCCCACTCGAAACAGACGCTCAACTTCTGGCGTACGACCTTCTCATTTTCTACTGTAGCCAAGACCCATTCATTCTAAACGAAGCTCGACTCGGCGACCCTCGCACCGATGTTCTCACCCAGGAGGGACGCCTCGAAAATATTTCGATCATCACGCGCAACGCGCGAACCTTGCGTAAAGGACTGACGGCACGGGAGCTCCGAGCCTTCCCGTTTCATGCGTTTGATATCGACTGCCGCTACATTCTTCGATCCCTTCGCACCCAAGAGTTCGAAAAGCTTCGTCCGCTCATCTTGGCTTTCATCGCCTACTTGAGAAACCTGAGCCCCGAACGCTATACGTCCTCGTTGAGCGGGGTCGACGTTAAGCAATTGTTCAGAGAGTTTCTCGGCAGCCTCCCAGAAGGGGCAACAAAAGACCTGACTGTTCATTCGGCCGTCACGCGCGAGTTCGTAAACGAACTGGAAGGCGCGTCATCCAAAGGTCTTTCTCAAGTAATTGAGGCGCTAGAAGAACGAATCTCTGACATGGACAAGAGAGAAAACGAGGAAGTTGCAAAGCTTGACCCGATGCGGCTTCCGGTGACCACCGTCGGGCTCAAGGCCAAATTCGATGCGGATCACAAGAATATACTGGTATCATTTGGCACCATGACCGGCCCTGCACAGGTAGCGATCGCCATCTACAAGAAGAAAAAGGGCAGGCCGGGGGACTACATCGAATACATCTTCCGCACCGAAGACGGTCAAGTTTTCTATCCGGCGGAGTGGGCCGAAAGCTGGGCCGGAGCGCCACCCGAACTACGTAATCTTGGGCTCGATATTCTGAAAGTACTTGCGGCCAAACAGCACACGACCCCTTCTCTCAAAGACGCACTCGTTTTGCATGACTCGCCCTGGATACGGAGCAAGGTAGAAAACAAAACGCTTTTCGAGTTTTTGGCCGAAACGGACGACGTGCTCGTCACCATGGAAATCAACCCCGACGAACTCGATGTGTTCAAACCCAAAAACGATTCGGTCGAGAGCGTACTGGGTGATCTCCTCGGACAGGTGGTCGAAGAAATCGCAAACGACCCATTATCAGAATTGGATCTGAAGCAGAAGCCTTCGACCAAAAGACGTCAAGCGCCCATGGTGTACACCGAGTCCGTCCCCATTGAAGCGAATTCGGACGACAAAGTTTTTACGCAATCGGTCGATGACGCCTCTATCCGTGACCAAGTCCGACGAATCGGCGATCAAACCCCCTCCGAAAATATCTCCCCAGATAACGCCGGAAGCACCCTTGTCCTTGGCCGAGGCAAATCCTTGTCCAGGACGACCGCCAGCGCGGTCAAACTGGTCGACGATCTCGTCAGCCTTCCCAAGGAACTGGTCGTCGCGGCATTGGCCGGAAGCAGCGCCCTCGGTCATCTTGGCAGCTTGGGCACCGAAGTAGACACCGGTCTCGAGACGATGTTCATCGGCAGCGACATACCCTCCAGCGCTTTTTGGACCCCCCAAGGCGTCATCGACGCCCAAGCCACCCTGGCTCCGCCTCTAGCCACCTATCTTCGTGACGAAACCGCCCTCCGTACGCTCCCCATCTACACGGCCACCCACATCAAGAACCCCCTCACCGGCCCCCACATCCGGTTCGAGAATCAACAGATCTACTACCTACGCGCCGACTGGACCGGCCTCGAGTCCCCCCTCACCGGCCAAGTCGGCTTCCTCACTCCCACCGAGGGAAGCCTCTGGGAAGTGTACACACTCAACACCACGCACCCCCGGTCCGCGGTGCTCGAGGCCTTCATCCAAAATCATGCCCTGTGGCGCAAAGTAAACACCATCACCGAATCCCTACCCGAAAGCTTCCGCCGCCCCTGGCTTTTTGTTGTCGAACTCGCCATCCGAAGCGACTTCGACCGCAAGGCCGCAGAGAATCACATCATGGGTCTTTCGGGTCCGGTCACTCCCCACATTGCCGAACAAAGACCCGTCACGAAGCCGGTCACATCCACTGACCTCCTGGCCAAACTCGAAAACCTGCCTGCCTCTATGGTTCGCCGCATCCACGGATATGCAGGCGGCAAGAAACCAACGGCCGTCGTCGCCATTGTGGACGATTTCGATCGCGTGATCGACGACCGCACCGGTGAAACCCACGGCGAGAACATGACCGAAGCTCTCTTAGAGGAACTCACACTTGCAGCCCCATTTGCCAGTGTAGATCCAGGCACGCTGGGCGTGATCGGAGTACCCATAAACACAGAGTCTGAACATGCGCTTATACCCCGGGCCCTTTTGGGTGCGGTTGTCTTGCGAGAGAAGTTCAATCGGGGTGAACCGGATGGAGAGCCCGTCTATGTCATTTCGCTGAGCAGAACGACGTTCGCCCAACAAGGCGAGAGCGATGAACAGGACGATCAAATTGTGCAAGCCGAGTCTCTGCTCCACATGATACTTGATCGCGCCCGATCAGCGGGCATCTTGGTTGTGAACACCGCCGCGGGTGGATACCCTGAAGCTTGGTGGGGAGAAGAGGGACTCGACTTGGCCGCGACCGACCATCGAATTTTCCCCGCCATGCTTGAACGCAGTCGCCATGACAATCTACTCGTGGTCGGCGGTGTCAGCGCCATGTCTCATCATCCAGAAGCCCGTCGTTCACCCTCCTCAAACTATGGAGCTCGGGTAGATATCGCCACCTCGGCCGTCGTCCGCCGTGGTCAAATTTCTCCGAAAGACTTTCCAGCGGTTGAACCACTTGAAGCGCCTTCGGTCACCCCACCCTACTTATCTGCAGTTGCTTCGCTCCTTGCGCTTGAAGCTTTGGAACAAGATTACGACCCTCTACCCCACGAAATCGCGGCGGTACTGCGCGCAACCATGCGACCATCCACCGATCCTGATGTGCCTGGTCTCCTCAACCCAAGGCTGGCTCTGGGGGCCGCTCAGCAGGTATTCGACCAACCGAAGGTCGATCGCCCTCAGTTCGATGTAGACACCCTAGACGTACACCATGTCCCCCTTCAGTCCGCGACGATAGCGTTCGATACCGCGACGCTGAGAGGTCATTCCACTCCTATTAAGCTAAGAGATCTCGAGCGCATCGACTTTCGCGCCATCTACGAGCTTCTCCTGTACAAGAACGGTAAGCTCGTTGGCGCATTTTCGGGACCAGAACTCGCAGAACTCCGCGACAATCAAGCCCTCAATTTTCGATTCAGGGGTCTTGGACCCGTTGTCGTTACGGCCCACATCGACTTTCTCGCGCGCCCCTAGGGCGATGATTTTTGGGCGCGGGCCTGGATACACCGGATGGCCTCGCTGGCGGCATCTCGAAGCGCCGGCTCAGCGAAGATCCCCACAAAGCCTTCGAGCGCATCGATGGCAGCCTGAGAACCAAAGGCGGCCAGGGCCTTGGCTGCGGAAATCTTCACATCTTGGGAGCGGTGTTCGCGGAGAAGATTGATCAGCGCTTGCTCCACCCGATCCGGAGGCAGGTACCGAAGCGATGAGAACATGCACTCGAGTGCGGTGCGCCGCACGTTGGCTTCCGGGTCTAAGAGAAGCTTCTCCAGCATGGCGTTGATGTCCGGCCGCGACCACCGTGACGCCAGGTATCGGATGGCTCTCACCCGAACCGAGGATGGGGACGCCGAAGTGGCCAGGGCTTCGACCGGCGCGCGCATCGCGTCCTCGCGGAGCATCAGGGCCCTGAGCGCCGCGTGTTGCACCGCGCCTTCGCCCGACTCGAGACCTCGCTCGAGCACCGGTAGGACCCGGCGCGTGGGAAAGTCGGCGCCCAGGTGCCGAATCGCCTGGATACGGATTTCGACCGGAACCCGCTCAGAATCGGCCAAGGACGCCACGCCCCGAAATCCGTCCGGTCCCATGCGAAGCGCCGCCTCCAGCGCCTTTTGCGCGCGCCGCGCGTCGATTTTGCGGGACGCAAGGCTGGCTCGAATCTGCCTCAGCCTCGATGCTTCAACCACCGTTTTTTCCGAATCGCCATCATCGCTTTGGCCACGACGGGGCCTCTTGGCGATGTCCGGAATCGTCAGGTCCGAATGCGCTTCAAAACCCTCGGCGGACGCCGGCTTTTGGGGGCGGGTGGGCGCAACCTCCCAGGCTTCGGGTTCCGCTTCCCTTTTTTCTTCATCGGCCGCATGCGGACCGTCCTCGGGGGGCGCACCCCGAGCGCCCTCGGGCGATGGCCGAGGAACCTCGTCAGGCGCGCTCGAAACCTCCTCGAGCGCCCGCACCGTCTCGGGACCGACCGCGTCGACGATGGCCGCACGCTCCTCCGCGAAAAAGCGAAAAAGCCTCTTGAGGGCAGCGCTTTGGACCCGCTTGTCGAAGCCAAGCGATTCACCCTTCGCGACGTCCAAAAGAAGGCCAAAGCCCGCTTCGCCCAACGCATAAACGCCCTCGAGCGCCGCCCACTGCATCGGAAGGCGGCCCGAACGACCCACCTTCTCAAGAAGGGACCTCGACTTTGCGCCGTTTCGCTCAAACGCGAGACGCACCGCGACCGATCGTACCCGGGGATGCGGATCCCGACTCGCGTGATTGACGGCCGCCACCAGCCGCTTTTCGTCGCCCGCGCCAAAAACATGGACCAGCGCCTCCGCGCGCAGCACGGGAAAAACCGCGCGCCGCGCAGCCCGAACCAAGACCGGCACACCGGCGCGCCCAAGCTGTGCGGCCGACATCAAGGCCGCACGTCCGAGCATCAAAACGGATGAACAAATGATCTCATCCAAAAGGGCGAGAGCCCGGGGCACGTCGCCGGCGACCCCCAAACCCCGGACCGCCATCGCCCGAACGGCGGTTTCGAGCGCCTCGCATCGCGCCAGCGCCAAAAGCGCAGGCACCCCCCGGGCACCAAGCCCCAAAGCCGAAAGGAGCAAAAAGCGTTGCTGCGCCTCGCTTTGGGCGGCCACATGCTCGATGGCGTCTTCCAGATCCCGGGGCGAAGCCGTCAGGGAATGGGCCATCGCAACCTGCCAGAGCCGTTCTGTGGGATGGCCTCTGAAGGAGGCCAGATACACCGAGAGACCCTCCCCTCGCACGCGGCGAAAAAGCAGACGGAGCGCGTCCACCCGAAGCGTTTCAGGCTTGGTCCTATCCTCGGCCAAAGCCGCCAGCTCTTTTTCGTCAATGGCCGAGACCTCTTGAAGGAGCGCGCGTGCGCGCGAAGCCACAGCCTCTTCTGACTTGGTCGCCATGGCCTCAAGCACCGGTTGGGCCTCGGCCCACGCCCGAGTCGAAAGCACGTCGTCGAGCACCGCCACCCGGACCTGGGTGGGCACTCGAGTGGCTTCGAGGAGCATATCCACGGTGGCTGCCCCCAAATCGGGAACACGCCGCGCACTCTCAAGCGCGGCCTCGGCGGCGCCATGACGCACCGCTTTATCGGACGAGCCAAGCCCATGCTCGAACACCGAAAGCGCCCACCCCGGCGGCGCGTGATCCGCAAGGTGCCTCATGGCGCGCACCCGAAGCGCAGGCTCCGCATGGGAGGACATCGCCAAAAGTTCGACCAACTCGAGACCTGCACCCCCGAGCCCCACCGCCAACCCAAGCGCCGTCTTCGCGACCTCAAACACACGAGGTTCGGCCTCTTGGCGAAGAACCCCCTCGAGAACCCCAAGAACGCGGTCCGGAGGAAAAACAGCCACCAAGTAGCGAAGCGCCCAGGCCGCCGTCTTCGGCGGCAACCGATCTTCAATGAGCGCGTCCGCCACAAAACGGAAACCGCGATCTTCAGAGCCCATGGCCGCAAGCACCGCCTGGGCACGTGCATCCAAGGGGCGGTGTCCCCAATCGATGAGCCTCGCCGCCAAGGCGGATGGCCAAGCCCCCTGACGCGTAACGACCGCATCAAAGCCAAGTCGAGTCCGGGCCGTCGGCGAAAAAGCGGGCTGCGTTCGGGTTAAAATGATCGTTTTGTTGCCGAAAGACCGCCCCACCGCCTGAAGAAGCCGGGGTGCGTCCAGACCGGGGAGGAAAAACTCGGTCACCAACACCGCCGGGCGCCCGATGGGCCACGCGTCAAGAACCCCCTCGCCGCTCAAAAAACAATGCACCTCAAGGTCCAAGAGTGCCCCAAGGGCCCGAAGAACCTCCTCGGTCGATGCCTCTTGCCCCACCACCAGCAGGGTGGGCGTACCGTCATTCCCCAACACCAGAAGTCTATCGGATGCCCGGGCCTGGAATCCACGCCGCGCTTCCCTTCTTGGACGGCCTCAAGGTGTAGGCCCGCCCCATGCTAGGGTTTTCTGCCAGGGTCACCGAGAAAACGCCGAAAAAGCGCCGGGCCTGACCGATTTTGGGCGAAGAGATCTAGACCAACTCGTTTTGGTGCTTCTCATGATAGAAACCGCATCGCAGGAAGCACCGTGGCCGGGCGCCGCGGGTGCCCAATTGAGATGAGTGAATTTTTGCACAACATCGTGGCCTTCCCCACCGTCGTTTTTACCGGCTTCTTGGCGCTGGCCTTTGTGTATTGGGTGTTTGTTCTCGTTGGGGCCCTTGACATGGATTTTCTTCACTCGGTCGACGGCATGGGCCACGGGCTCGCGGACGGTGCAGCCGAGGGCATCGCTGAAGGCGCTGCCGAAGGACTCGCCGAGGGGTTTGCGGAAGGGGCCGCGGAAGGACTTGCAGAAGGGGCTGCGGAAGGGCTTGCGGAAGGCGCCGCCGAAGGGCTTGCGGAGGGCGCTGCGGAAGGGATCGCCGAAGGGGCGGCAGAGGGCGCTGGCAACGCCATCGAGGCCGCGCATCAAGGTCTTTCCGCATTTGGGCTTCTCAGTCTGCTCGGGCTGCGAAAGGCGCCGGTGACGATCGTCTTCAGCATGCTCGCACTCAGCGCGTGGCTGGTCTCGTACTTTGGCATGCATTTTCTTACGCCCCTGGCCGAGGGCATGGTTCCCGAGTGGCTGCTCAAGGGCAGTGTATTCTTCGGAGCCGCGGCCAGTGCCATCCCCCTGACCTCGCTCATCACCCACCCCATCGGGCCGCTCTTCGCCACCTTCGATGCCGACCGTCTACAAGACCTCGTCGGAAAAACCTGCCGAATCACAACGGGGAGTGTAGATGGACGCTTTGGCCAGGCCATCGTCGGAGAAGGCAGTTCCGAAATGCTGGTTCAAGTTCGACACGACAAAACCAACACTCTCAAAAAGGGTGACCAAGCATTGGTCATCGCATTTGATCGCACGCGGGATATCTTTCGCATTGAGCCCCTTGTCCAAGAGCAAGAAGGCAAGAGCGTCCAGACGGGCGCAGCGCCTCAAGCCTCGCACGAGATCGCCGGAAGACGAAGTCTCCCAAAAAGCGAGCGGGAGCCCTCATGATGACCTACCGTCCATCATACGGGCTGTTCTCAACACGTTTTCGGGGCGTGTTGGGCACGCCAACCCGGGACCTACGCCCGCAAGAAAACAGTTCATCTCTTAACCGACGTGGTGGGCTGAAGAAAGGAAGTTTCTGAGATGCCACAATATGTCATCCCACTCGTGATAACCGGTATTATGTTGAGCATGATGGCCGTTGGGTTCGCCATCCTCTTTGTCCGATCCTACCGAAAGGTTGAGCAGGGTCGAGCACTGATCATCAACAAGGTCCGAAAAGAACCCAACGTGACCTTCACGGGCGGCTTGGTTCTTCCCATCTTCCATCGGGCAGAAGTGATGGATATTTCGGTCAAGACCATCGAAATCGATCGCCGAGGGAAAGAAGGCCTCATCTGTAAGGACAACATCCGGGCGGACATCAAGGTCACCTTCTTTGTGAAAGTCAACAAAGCCAAAGAGCACGTGTTGAAAGTGGCCCAACAGGTGGGCTGCGCCCGCGCGTCGGACCAAGACACACTGGAAGAGCTTTTTCAGGCGAAATTCTCTGAAGCCCTCAAGACCGTTGGCAAGCAACTTGACTTTGTCGAGCTGTACACCCAGCGAGACGACTTTCGTGACCAAATCATTCGAGAGATTGGCGAGAACCTGAACGGATACTCACTCGAAGATGCGGCCATCGACTACCTCGAGCAAACCCCCGTTGAAGCCCTCGACAAGGACAACATCCTCGACGCCCAAGGCATTCGCAAAATCACCGAACTGACCGCAACCCAGAACGTGCAGACCAACGAGCTCAGGCAAGCGGAACGAAAGGCCATCACCAAGCAAGACGTGGAAGCCGAAGAAGCAGTGTTGGCGCTCAAAAGGCAAGAGGCTGACGCCATCGCAAAACAGCACCGAGAAATCGCCACCATGCAGGCGCGGGAGCAAGCCGAGACCAAAAAAGTCCAGGCCGAGGAATACCGAAAGGCGCAGGTGGCACAGCTTAAGGCCGAAGAAGAAGTCAAAGTAAGCGAAGAGGCCAAAGACCGGCAAGTCGCGGTTGCGGCCAAGAACAAAGAGCGTGTCATCGCCGTAGAAACAGAGCGTGTCGAAAAAGACCGCGCCCTCGAGCAAATCACCCGCGAGCGCGAAGTGGAGCTCAACCGCATCGCCAAAGAAAAAGAGGTCGAGGTCGAAAAGAAGGCCATCGCAGACGTCATTCGGGGCCGCATTGCAGTCGAAAAGACCGTGGCCGAAGAAGAAGAGCGCATCAAAGACTTACGCGCAATCGCTGAAGCCAAACGAAACAAGGAAGTGGCCGTCACCGGTGCCGAAGCCGAAGCCCAAGAGGGTCTTGTGAAAGAGATCAAGGCTGCCGAAGCGCAACAACAAGTTGCAGTGTTCGCCGCCAAAGAAAAACTGACCCTCGCAGACGCGGAGCTTGAGGCTTCCGACCGAAAGGCCAAAGCAAAAATTCGACTCGCCGAAGGCGTTCAGGCCGAGGAAGCTGCCACCGGCCTGGCCAAGGTGCGGGTCAAAGAAGCCGATGCGGTTGCCATCGAAAAAGAGGGCACAGCCCAAGCCAAGGTCATTCAAGAAAAACTCGAAGCCAACGCCCGAGGCGAAGAACAACAGGGGCTCGCTCAAGCGCGGGTGCGTGAAGCAGAAGCCATCGCGCTCGAGAAAATGGGCCTCGCCGAGGCGATCGCGATTGAAAAGAAGCTGTCCGCAGAGGCCATCGGCCTCAAGAAAAAGGCAGACGCCATGAAGGCTCTTGATGGTGTAGGACGAGAGCACGAGGAGTTCCGGATCCGGCTGGAAAAGGACAAAGAAGTCGAGCTTGCGACCCTCAATGTTCGTCGCGACATCGCGGATTCGCGCGCTCAAATCCTCAAAGAGGCATTTGACCAAGCCAAAATCAACATCGTTGGTGGTGACGGTCAATTCTTCGAACGCTTCATCAACGCGGTGTCGGTGGGACAGTCGGTGGACGGTTTCTTCGACAACAGCACCAAGGTGCAAAACCTCCTCGGAGACTACCTCAACGGACAGGCCAGTCTACCGGAAGAGCTTCTGCAAACCTTGCAAAACACCAACATCTCGACCAAGGATCTCCAGAATCTGAGTGTCTCCGCCTTTTTGGGCAAGATGATGCTCAACGCAGACGAACCCATGAAGACGAAGCTCGAGAACTTGCTGAACAAAGCGAAAGAACTCGGCGTAGATAAGACCAGCAATTGATCTGAGGATCTTTTGCAAGAGGCCCAAAGCGATTCAACAAGGGCGGACGGCCTCAGCCGATGGCAGGAGGAAGAGGATGAGCGGTCAAGGGTTCGTGTTTAAGACCACCGCGGCCTCTTCTCTTGCCGCCCCTTTCGGGCAGCCATCCACGACAGCAGCAAAAGAAGAGGTTTGAGCATGGCCAGCGACGCAAACGTCGAGAACCCCGCCGAAGAAAACTCCGGCAAACATGGTGCACTCGAGGGCGGAAGCTACGAGGTCCTCCATCGGCGCTTGCTTGAAGAAGGCGCACGCTTGGCAAAAAAAGTAGATGCCCTCAACAAGAAGCGAAAAGAAACCTTTGGCGGAACCGAGCTTACGGTCCTGGGCAACGAGCGGGTGCGCACCGAAAACAACTGCGTTCCCCGAGACATCGTCAACATCGGCGGCACGCTGCTTTTTGGCTACAACGTATACATCGGCCTCAAGACCGAAACGCGTGTCGCCGACGTCTTCAGCTTGCACAGTTTTCGTGCACACGAAGACGGAAGCTTCGTCATAAAAGATGCACCGGAAGATTCGGTGGCCGGTCTCCTTGCGGACAGCGGGTTTCAAAAAGACTTCAAGGAACTCTACCGCTATTACAAAGATTCCAAACTGATACAGGTTCGAAGAACGGAGGGGAGGCTCCTCCTCGTTTTTCAGATTGGCCGCGCAATCACCGACATCAAGGCTTTTCGCTTTGCCGTCGACGTCAACGACCAAGTCAAATACCTCGACAACCGGGGCGACGAAGATCACATCTTTCCCCCTTCACACGACTTCGAATGGACACCGACCACGCGAGAAGACCATGTATCCGGCCGCCACCCCCACGTATCCATACTCGACGAGTGTTTTGTTGAAACGGTGGGCGGCGATCTCACCATCAAAATAGAAAACAACACCGAAGACGGACAAGGCATCTACCGAGAGCCCGTAGAGGATCCGCGCCAATCTCTCGATGACGGCGAGTTTCACTACGCCAAGGTCGGAGGACTCATTCTTCTCAAGGTCCTTCCCTACCAAGAAGAGACCTGGCGTTATTTGGTGTTCAATACCCGAACCAAAAAGGCCACGCGCATCGATGCCATCGGGCAAGCATGCGTGCAACTCCCCGAGGATCACGGCATCGTGTTTCCGGGTGGGTACTTCCTTCAGGACGGAGACACCAAGCTTTTTGGGGGCGATACCCGTGAATTCCAATTCAAGCAGTCCATTCGCTCCCCGAACGGCGAAGATGTGCTTTACGTCTTCTATCACCAAAACGACGGCCGATACCTCTTGCTTCCCTACAACTTGATACGAAAAGAAGTGCAAAACCCCATTGCGTGTCATGGATTTACGCTTTTCGAAGACGGAAATATGCTCGTCTTTCGATCGGCCTCAGATGAACCAACGCGTGTTCATCCCATGCAGATTTGGCAGACGCCGTTTGTCTCCGATGAACACGCCGCCGAGGTGCCCACCGACAACTCGTACCTGGGTAAAGTGGGAAACCGGGATTTGGTCCGCGGCATTTCGGATGCGTACGGCATGCGCCGACTCATCGAGACCAAAACGCCCTCTCGTCAAAGCTACGAAGACCTTCTGGCGGCGACCGTGCGCGCCCGCGATGCCTACTACTGGCTCGACAACGATGAAGTAGAGAATCTCGGGGAAACCATCGACCTGATTCGCAAAAATGGCGAACTCATTTTAGACGAATTCGAAAAAGTCGAAGCGCTCAAACGAAAGGCACAAGAGGCCCTCACCGAAGCGAAAGAGGACAAAGAGCGACTGCTGCAAGACTCGAGGCCCGAAGATTGGCGTTCGGTCACGGATTTTCTGGGAGCCATGACCAGCCTCAGGCAACATCGGGGGCATCTCATCACCCTTCGCGAAGTGAGGTACATCGATATCGAGGCCATCGACGCCCTCGAAGCCGAAGTGGTCAAAGAATTCGACCAGGTCAGCAAACACTGTGTCGACTTTCTTTTGACCGGCGAGGCTTTTGGCCCCCTCTTGGGCGAAATCTCTCAGCTTTTGGAGCGCATCGAGAAAGTAGACAAAGCGAGCGAAGCCGAAAACTTTGACCAGGAGCTTTCGCGACTCACCGATGGGCTCAACCTTCTGTCCGAGGTGGTGTCTGGTCTCAACGTGGAAGACACCACCCATCGCACGCAAATTCTCGAGAGCATTTCCGAGGTTTTTGGTCAACTCAACCGAGTCCGCGCAACCCTGGTTTCCAAGAAAAAGGAGCTCAGCAAACGAGAAGGCACCGCGGAGTTCGGCGCTCAATTTAAACTTTTGGCCCAGGCGGTTTCGAGCGCTGTGGCCATGGCAGACAGCCCAGAAAAATGTGACGAAGAACTCTCCCGACTGATGGTCCAACTCGAAGAGCTTGAAGGTCGCTTCGGCGAGTTTGACGAGTTCTTGCTGGAACTGGCACAAAAAAGAGAAGAAATATACGAGGCCCTCGAAAGCAAAAAGCAACAACTGGTCGATGATCGACAGCGCAGGGCGCAAAACATGATCACCGCGGGGGGGCGAATCCTGGAGGGCGTCGCCAGGCGCACCCGAGCGTTCAAAGAAGAAGACGAGCTCAACGCGTATTTTGCATCGGACGCCATGGTCTTAAAATTGCGCCAGTTGGCGGAGCGCCTCTTGGAGCTGGGCGACAGCGTCAAAGCAGACGATCTTCTTTCTCAGCTCAAGTCGGCCAAACAAAACGCACTACGCAACCTGCGAGACAAACTGGACTTGTTCGAAGATGGCGACCAGGTCATCAAGCTGGGGAAACATCGTTTTAACATCAACACCCAAGCTTTTGAGCTCACCATGGTCCCGAGGGACGACGAAATGGCCCTCCACCTCACGGGAACAGACTTTTACGAGTCCATCACGGACGAAGACTTTCGGTCGACCAAAACGTATTGGAACCGGCCGTTGGTTTCGGAGTCTGACCAGGTCTACCGAGGCGAGTTTTTGGCGGCATCCATTCTGTTTGATGCCGAAAAGCGCCGCGAAAACCTCAATATAGAGGCCCTTCACGAAGCAAGCCAAAGCACCGAGGCCCTTTTGGGCTTGATTCGAAGCTACGCAGAAAAACGCTACGACGAAGGCTACGAGCGAGGCCTGCACGACCTGGACACCGCAAAAATACTGGAGAAACTCCTTTCGGTGAGAAAAGCCGCAGGCCTCCTTCGGTTTGCCCCCGTGCCCCGCGCCCTGGCGGCTCTGTTTTGGGTCTACTTCGAAGACCAACAAACCCGCGATGTCTTCCATCGAAGGGCCATGAGCTTCGCACGCCTCCGCACCGCTTTTGGGCAAAGTCCCGAAGAAACGGCTTTGGCTCAAGACTTGTCTCAGGCGCTTGCCCAATTTTTTGAAAAAGAGCGCATTGAAACCAACCACAACGAACTCCACATCGCAGGTCAGTATCTGGTAGAAGAACTTGCAGCACCCCAACCACGCTTCACCACGAGCAAAGAAGCGGTGCGGGTAGCCCGCGAGCTTCTTGCCGAACTCGAGCGACGCGGCACCCGGCCCCTCTTCGAGGCCGACCTTAAAGCCATGGAGGGTGCGCTTTTCGCTCGACTCCAAACCGCACGCGCATGGGTCACCACATTCATCGGGACTTTAGCCGAGGAGGAACAGCGAACCGCCTCCGCCGTGGTGCTCGAAGCAGCGGTCTTTTTGCTCACAGAAAACAAGCTCGACCGCGAAGAAAGTGCAGCGCTGACCGAGCTCGAAGTGCAGGGGCTTTTGGGCCAACATCGCCGCATTCAAGATCGCCGGCTTACGGTACGACTCGATGAATTCCTGGTGCGCCTCCACGATTTTATCAACACCGATGTGCCCGGATTTATCGCCTATCGCAAAGCACGACATGAACTCCTCGACAAGGAACGGCACCAGCTCCGCATCGATGAATTCAAGCCCAGGGTTCTTTCGTCGTTTGTGCGCAACCGCTTGATCAACGACGTCTACTTGCCGCTTCTCGGGGACAACCTCGCGAAACAACTGGGGGCCAGCGGAAAGACCAAGCGCACCGATCTGATGGGAATGCTGCTCCTCATTTCCCCGCCCGGTTATGGGAAAACGACGTTGATGGAATACATGGCCTCGCGTTTGGGCATGGTGTTCATGAAGGTCAATGGACCCTCGCTGGGTCATTCTGTCATTTCGCTCGACCCCGACGAAGCACCCAACGCCACTTCCAGACAAGAGGTCGAAAAGATCAATCTTGCACTGGAGATGGGCAACAATGTCATGCTCTATCTCGACGACATTCAGCATACCAATCCCGAGCTCCTGCAAAAGTTCATTTCACTATGTGATGCTCAACGAAGAATCGAGGGTGTGTGGAATGGCCGGACCCGTACCTATGACCTTCGCGGAAAAAAGTTCTGCGTCGTCATGGCCGGCAACCCCTACACGGAGTCTGGCGACAAATTTCAGATTCCCGACATGCTGGCGAACCGTGCTGACGTTTACAATCTAGGGGATATTCTCGACGGTCAAGATCATCTCTTTGCGCTCAGCTACATCGAAAATTGTCTGACCTCGAACCCGGCGTTGGCGCCGATGGCCACCCGTTCTCTTGACGACGTGCATGTTCTGATTCGCATTGCCAAAGGCGAAGATGTTCCGGAAACTGAATTTTCTCACAACTACTCGAGGCTGGAGATTGAGGAAAGCATCAAGGTCATCAAGCGATTGTTTGTGGCTCAAGAGACGCTGCTCAAGGTGAACGCGGAGTACATCCGTTCCGCGTCGATGGATGATGCCTTTCGGACCGAACCGCCTTTTAAGCTTCAAGGGAGTTATCGAAACATGAACAAGCTGGCGGAGAAAATCGTGGCGGTCATGAACGAAAACGAACTTGATGCCTTGATTCGAGACCACTACCTCGGAGAAGCACAAACGCTGACGACCGGCGCCGAACACAACCTGCTCAAACTCGGAGAACTTCGCCAAAGCTTGAGCGAAGAAGAAGACACCCGGTGGACCAGCATCAAAAAGGACTTTAAGCGGCTCAAACTGTCCGGAGGAAAAGACGACGACCCTGTGACCCGGGTCACCTCGACGCTCAGCGGCCTCGGCGAACACCTGGATGGCATCCGCACTCAGCTGGCCTCCGCCGTAGACCAAAGAGGTTCGGAGGGTGAGGATCAGCCTTGGATTTCGTCACACTTGGCGCGTCTCGACGAAGCGGTCAGCGCCTTGGCGCAGCCCCAGCTCAAAGTAGAACTGGAGCACAAAACCCCCCAAGAGATTCAAAAAGTACTCAAAAGCCAAACGGATCGGTTCGAGAATACACTCGCCCCCCTCCTTCGAGCCTCTTTGGCCAATATCGAAGAAATTCGCAGCATGGGGAAACCGCTCAAAGATTTGATCGAAATCTTGAAACTCAACGCCCTCGACCCCACGCGGAACAATCGATTCCAAGGTGCGCTTTTCAGCCCCCCACCGGAGGCGACTGAGACCGAACACCCTACCCGCCCGGTTCCCCCTGCGGGCCCGCCGAGCGTCAAAGAGCCGGCCTCCCGTCGCCCCAAACCCAGGCCGGATGAAGACCCCATCGAGGCTCGACCCGTGAGCAAGCCCCTCAAGCCACCAGCCGTGCCGCCCCGCCCACGGAACAAACCCAAAACGTAGCGATCAGCGCTTGATGACAAACGCCACCCGTCGAACCTCAACGCCGTTTTGATAGATTTCGACCCGCCAAGCACCTGGGCTGGCGTTCGAAAGGCTGCGATTCCACCACCAAAAGGCCCGTCGATAGTGCTTTTCGTACGTGACCGCACCGCTTGCAAAGCGAGAACCACCGGGGTCCACCAAAGCAAAAGAGACCTCGTCCTTGGGCACCCCACCCCCCATCACCAACCCTATTCCGATGGTCTCACCCACCCGGAAGTCGGTCACATTGGGAAGCGGATCCCGCATCTGTTCGATGGCCGTAAAGCCCCCCTCATTGATGACCACATCCATCAGACCAAGAGGCGCTTCGTAAGGAGGCGCCTCAGCCCACAATCCCTCAATGAAGGGATCTACAACCTCATGGTCGCAGTCCCGAATCTCAAGATGAAGGTGAGGCCAGGTTGAGCAGCCAGAACTCCCCACCAAAGCCAACAGTTGACCCTGGAGCACCCGAGCCCCTTCTTGCACCATCACCGAACCCTTCTTGAAATGCAGGTAGCGAATGAGAAAGCCATTGTCCTGTCGAACGTCGACGAAATTGGACGGAGGGCAATTGAAACGACTGATGTTGCGGTCTTGGTGGCCATCCGCGGTTCTTTCTACGGTGCCAGCCGCAACCGCAAAAACCGGAATTTCGGAGTCCATGAGCCGAAAGTTGGCCAAGGAAACGTCGACGCCGTTATGGCCATCGTAGGTTCGGGCTGCGTCACCTTGGTTGCCCGTGTGGTCCGAGAGCTCGTCCGCACGGTCATCATGGTCTAAGTAGTTTGAGACGATCCAGTCCTCGGAAATCTTGCCGGCAAGGGGCCACTTGAGCGAAAGTCCTAAGCCCTCGTCGTATCCCGGGCACGTTTCGCACGCGTTGGGAATCCGATCTTGGTCGTCATCGAGACCGTCGTCCCCGCCCGGGCATCGGTCCACATCGTTACAGACCCCATCAAGATCGCTGTCGAGCGCGGGATCGGACCGCCCCACACAGGCCCGACTCGATTCATCGCAGACCCCCGTCACGCATGCGCTGGTCAGATGGGCGCAGTCACGCGGTTCGGACGCACAAACCCCGGCCCTGCACACCTCGTTGACGGTACAAAACGTCCCATCGATACACGGACCGCCGTCCTCAACCGCCACACAAACCCCACCCTCACAGCGGTTGCACGCCGTGCAGACAACCCCGGTACAAGGGTCCGTGCTGGAGTTCGCCGCGTCACACGCCGCGCCAAATCCGCACGAGGAATCGGAGGAACCGCAGCCCCCCAACGGATGGGCGACAAGCGCAACCCAAAACCAAGTGCTTCGCAAAAACGTCACCGTGCAGCGGATCCGGCTTTTTGGGTCGGTGGCACTGGCGCCCAGATCAGCACCTTCGCCCAAAGCCCATGCGTGTAAACGAGAACCACCGGTCCGCGAGAATACAGTGTAATGCCTAGCACGCGCAATATTCGTTGGCCCCAAGGCCCAACGACGATGTGACTCCAGACACAGCAATCCAATCTGCTCCACTTCCTCACCTATCGATCCCCCAAGACGACAACGCCCCCGACGAAAGCAGGTGCCGAAAAAGCAGCAATGAGCCCTCCCCTTGACGCTTCGGGTCCAACGTCGCAAGAACCCCACCCTCAATACCCACGATCCACACCGGTGTGCGGATTTGAGCCGCACAGTGCGCGTTTGGGGTAGATGAAAGCGAACAGATCCAGTATCTTAGGTGTTCGCCTAGACCTGAGCCAAAAGGTCCAAAACCCGAGGGCGAGTCGCAAAGAGGCCCCCATACATGTCGCCAAGACCATACTCTGCTTGTCCCACACTGCGCCGGATTCTGCCTTTGACGGCGGCGGCCCTCTTGGCGTGTGGTTCCGGCCAACAAGCGGGCCCCGAACGGAAGACCTCAGCAACCATTGTTGTGGTAGGCGGCGTGACCCATGACGTCGACCAACTTCGTTTGACCGTAAGCGGAAGCGACCTCCCCTCCCCGGTCGTCATCAGCCAGGACTGGAACGGCGAAACCCCATCCGTCACCGTCGAGGGCATCCCGGTGGGCAGCAACCGAACCCTGGTCTTCGAGCTGTTCGATACCGCAAGTTCTGCGACTGAGCCCGTGCTCACCGGGACCACGATGGTTCCGGTGGTGACACCCGAGAACAATTCTGTTGCCATAACCCTTCAGCCGACCGAGCCGCCCCCTCGTTTTGCCAACGCCGCCCCCGTGATCCACGCCGTCTTTCCCTCTACCCAGGGCGTGGTCGAAATAGGCAGCACCATTCGGCTCGAGGTCGTCGCAACCGACGATGACTCCGAACAAGACCCCAGCATCCTGTGGCTGCCAGAGGCGGGCTCGGTCTCGAGCACCGACGACGTTCAAACCGACTGGACCGCACCGCTCCAACCTGGCGAATACCTGGTGAGGGTCCAAGTTTTCGACGATGTGGGCATGTTTGAGACCGAAATCACCATGACAGTCGTCGGTCTGCAGACCATCACTTGGAAAGGCCAACAATGGCGCGTCAAGTCCGCGACCGGCGATGAAGAACTTCTGGGTCCCGGTCCCAATCGGTGGTCCAATCTCTCCGACGCCGTGTTCATCGACAACGAAGACTGTCTTCATCTGGCGATCACCCAAAGAAACGGTGCATGGCACAGTGCCGAAGTCATCGGGACCGACCCGGTCGGCTATGGACTGTTCCGGTTCGCCGTCAAAAAGGGTGTCGAATCTCTCGACCCCAATGTGGTCGCAGGGCTCTTCACGTTTTTGGAGGATCCCGACCAACCCAACGAAATCGATATCGAGTTCACCGAGGCCTTCTTGCCGCCATCGCCTCAGGGCAATGGCTACTTCACCGTCCAGGGTGTATCCGGGGGCGCGGGCAACAACATCCACGCCTACGACCTCAGCGGCAACGACTTCTCTGAAGAGGGCGACATGGCAACGTTCAGTTTTCTCTGGCAGCGCGACTCTGTCGAGTTTGCCGCCCATCACGGCGGCTTGGACCAAAACGACAACCCCGATCGGGTGATCATCGAAGAATGGACGTACCCGGATGCCGCCATACCAGTCCCGGCCGACGAAACCGCCCTCATCCGAGACACGGTGCGAATCAATCTGTGGCAATTTGAGGGCAAAGACCCCATCAATACCAATCCCGAAGACCCCTCGGGTCGAGAGCTCGTGGTATGCGACTACGCGTTCGAGCCCATCGCCCCCGGCCCCAACACCACCCGTTTTTCTGACGACTTTTTGGCTCCGCTCGCCGATGGCCTTTGGAATCTAGATCGCTTCTTTGAAGACGGATTGGTACAAGACCGTTCCGCCCTAGGAGAAGTTTGGTTTCGCGTAGGGATCGAAGACCTCGACCTCAGCGAGGAACGCGGGATGGTGACCACCATGCCCATTTCCCGGACCGGCGACAATGCCAGCATCATCTACCGAATGCGATTGCGCGAAATCTCGGTCGACACCACGAGGCCGGGGGCCGACGTTCGAGCCATTTTGGCGGCGGTCAGCCAAGAAGACAGCCCTCTGCGGGCTCCGGGCGCTGCCACCTTGGCCGTGGACTACGATGCCCAAGTCGACAGCCTCACGCTCTCGTTGTTCACCAAAACCGATGACCCCGGTGCCCGCGGAGCCTTGGTCTATTCTGGGCGACTCAGCGATGCCAACCAGGGCCAAGATCTCACGCTTGAGCTTTCCCTCGACGCGACAACCTTTCGAATTCGCGTGCTCGACAACGAAGGCAAAAACCTCCCCCTCAGTGGAACAAACGGCACCGCGCGTGGTCCGCATATGTTGGGTGCCAACACCCTCAGGAACGGCTATTTCGCCATCGGTGGCGAGCACCGGGTGCCTGACACCGCCACCGGTGACGTCGGCAAAGGCTTCTTCTTCGTAGACTCGGTGAGCGTCTCGCCCGGCCCGCTCTTGTAGATTCCTGCCAAGCCATCCGGTCCGGGCGTTGCATTCAAAGGCCTAAGCCCTTAGAGCTTCCGTCAGCATGTGGCTTGATGGGCTCATGGTGCTGGCCTATTTTTTGGCGCTTTTGGTCATCGGTGTTCGGAGCCGAGACAAAAAAGGCGTCAAGGCCACCGAATTCTTCTTAAGCTCACGCTCGCTCGGGTGGTTTTCCATCGCGGTCTCGACGATCGCCACCAACATCTCAGCTGGGCACCTTATCGGCAATGCCGGCTCGGCGTATAAATACGGGCTGGCACAAGCAGGATTTGAAATCAACGCCATCTTTGGACTGTTGCTGGCGGCCTTCGTATTTGTGCCCATCTATCTTCGGCTCAGGGTGACCACAATCACCGAGTTCATCGAAGCCAAGTTCGGGCCTCGCATCGCCTTGGGCTACTCTTTTTTGACCATCGTCCTCTATGCGTTCTTGTACCTCGGCAAAGTCCTCTTTTGGGCCGCTTTGGCCATCGACGGAATCTTTTTTGAAGCCCTGGGCTTTTTCGGAACAAACCCCGCCCTCAGGCTCATGGGGCTGATAGCCTTTTTAGGACTCTTTTCTGCCATCTACACCCGAGCCGGAGGTCTTCATGCGGTGGTGCGCACGGACGTGATCCAATTCGCGCTGCTCCTTGGCGGAGGACTCCTTACGGTCTTCGTCGCTGTCCACGCGGCCGGTGGTCTTTCACAACTCTATCAACAGGCTCCCGAACAGATGCACCTCCATCTTCACCATAGCCACCCCAAATTGCCCTGGACGGCCATCTTCGGCATGCTGCTCCTCAACCTCAACTACTGGGGTGCCAATCAGGTCATTCTTCAGCGGGCGTTGGCCGCTAAAAATCTCAAACAGGCGCAGATCGGCCTCTTGGTCGGAGGCTTTTTGAAATATTTCATGGCGATCATCATTGTAGTCCCTGGCATCGCCATGTCCGTCATTTTGTCGAAGACACCGCTTTTGGACCCAGACCAGGCATACATCGTTCTTGCGCAGCGGTATCTTCCCGTCGGCCTTCGAGGGCTTGTCCTCTGTGGCCTCTTTGCGTCGCTGATGAGCACCGTCGACTCGACCTTTCATTCGGTGTCCACGTTGGTTTCATGCGATATCTACAAGCGTTATTTCAAACCCGATGCCACCGACCAAGAGGTTGTCTCGGTCGCAAAAAGAGTCATCATGGGAGCATGGTTCACCGGCGTCGGAACCGCCTTTGTGTTTGTCTACGTCAAGTATGACAACCCCCAACTTGCGCTGACCCACCAATTCAATGCCGCAAGCTACTACATCAAAAACGGATTTGTGATCCTGATCGCAAGCGCAACTTTTTTGTTTAGCCCCAAACGAACCTGGGTTGCCACAGCCCTCTTTCTGAGCATCGCCATAACCTATGCCTTTGCGGTGCTGATGCCCGGGACCGCCTACCTCGTAAGAGCCGCAGGCGCGATTTTGGTCTCATTCGCGTTTGTGTTGATACCGGCCATCGCCAAAAACAAGAAAAAGGTCTTCGCAACCGGGCTGTTCACCGGCAAAGATCCTACGGTTCGAAACTGCGGTCTGGCCCTCTTCGCTTCCTATGTTCTGTGTCACATTGTTCTTCACTGATGTGACGTACCACACACCGCAACCCGAGTGTTTTTGGCTCAATCTATAAACCTTTGCCCCAAAACGCCACACCGCCTCTTTTTTTTCGCCCCACCCACGAGGCCGTACGTAGGTGCTTCATATGGGAAGGAAGCCGATTCGACCCGCTGTAAACACATCTCAGCCGTTCAACTGCGATGGTGCGGTTCTGAGCTCAACTCTCAAGTCACAGGATGGCGCCTGCGACGACCACGTAAAGCTCCTCGACAACGATGACACCGATGCCCAATGGACTCATAGGGCTCCCAGGAGGATACGGACAAGGACTGTACCGGTGTCATCGTCGCCGAGGCCTGTCAGGATTCAAATCATCACCGCGGTGTATACCTAAATTCCTGCGGAGACCTTGCGTCTCCGCATGTCCAGTGCCCTAGAGTTGGGGCAGGGAAGCCAGAATGTATCGAAAAATTGCACTCACTATCGCGATTTCCTTGTCGGCGTGCTCTAGCCGCATCGCATCCAAAGATGGCCCCACCGCCGCAGCCGACGCCGTTGCCCAAACGCCCGTCTATCGAAACGATATCGACGGCCAGACGCTGACCGAGGCTCACAAAGATTACCTCCGAAACAAACTGTACCCGGCGCTGGTTGACCGGCTCCGCTTTTTGAAGGCCATGGGGCAGCCCGTCTCGCCAGGAGCGCTTCCCACACTGCCTGCCCCTGAAAGCGTGCTCAGATCCCAAAACCACATCTGGCAAGACACCAATGGCAACCGGACCTTCGAGGCCGGCATCGATACGGTTCTCTTGGGCGCTCCGCCAGAAGGGGCTTGGGGACGCCGGGATAGGCTCGGATACATCGACCGAAATCTGAATGGAGTCTACGACCAAGAAGAACTGGTGCAAGGCGTGGACGAAGATCGCGCCTTCTTGCGAAAAATGTTGTCCGAGCTCAATGGCTTGATGGCGCCATCGCTGGACTCTGAAGTACCAAGCGATCTCGACCGTGCCCGCGCTTGGTTCTATTGGGATTCGCCGCTGAGCGCCGACACCATCAATCTGGGAAAGGTCAAGAACAAAGAAAACCTCTTTTCCGGGCTGGGGCTTGCCGAAGACTTCAGGCTGCTTTTTGCCGAGGAACTTCGGGTGCCACGTCCGGGAACAGAGGAAGACCAAATCGTCGCGTTCGATAGCCCCTATGTGGCCGATAAGCATGCTGGCGTAGGGCTCATCACGTCTCATCAGCTGGAAGAGGCCTACTTGGTGCTCAAAGCACTCAACGCCTGGAGGGAGCCGATTTGGTACCGAAACGCACAATCGAAAGGCGTCCATGACTTGAAGTATCGAATGGTGGAGCGCGACACCGATACCGGATGGTTGCCAGGATGGGCCCCCTGGTGCCCTCTTTCCAGCTGTTCCGGACCGGATCCGAAGCTGCTCATCGCCAAAATCAAGTTTCACGGCCAACTCGGCGAGTGGATCTATTCGACCAAGCAGACCCAAACGTTTCGATTTAAGCTTCCGATGTGGCCGAGCGCAGTCGAATCCCAGGTCAAGCTGTTTAAACGGGCCGCCGTGAGTGCCAGCATGACTGCGCCTTTTGGAGGCTTCAGCGCCTCAGATCATGGTCTTTATGTGCTCGATCAAAACGCGACCGTGGCTCCAGATTCGACGGAATGGATCAGCGCGCAGGTTCTCCCTCAGGCCATTTTGCCCGAAGACGGATTTGTTCTGCCGGAGCCAACGGAAAGCGGAACCATCAGGAAGCTTCCCTTCGAAGTCGATGTCAATCGCGTGGTGGCCGCCTACCGGCCGGGTTTTGCGGACCTGCCCCCGCCGCCATCAGCCCAGCTGCCTCTTTTGTTCGAGCACACCGCACAGACGATTCAGGACACCGACCGTGATGACCTCGTCGATGTCGGCATCGATCTGGACAGCGCAATGAAAAAAGGTGGAGTCATCACCTTTCAGCCCAAGTGGGGTGACGAGCCACAGGTCTTCCTCCCCATTCTTCCGCCCAATGATTATCAGCACAAACACCTTGGTGTCGCCCATTACATCCACCAAGGTGCGATGCAGAAAGCCACGGACAACATCCAATACGAAAAGGCCGACGATACCCTCTTTCAAGCCTATAGCCTCAACACCCGGGTACGAAACGCCGTGCTTCTGTCCCACGGGGGTGTGCACCTGAAGCGCGTCGTCGTGACCAGACCGCGAGGCAATCAAGTAGAGTTCGACTTTCCTTGGGACCCTGCAACCTCAAACTTCGCATCGCGCGGTTTCCCCCTCGGCATCAACGCGGGCCGGACCTATGTCCTTCACGACATGACCCCCGGGCACGACACCGACTGGAAGTACGAGCTCCACTTTGAGTCGGGGATCGCCCATGTTTTTGACCGAACCATACAACGGGTTCGCCACATCGATGGCCGCGAACAGAACGTATACAGCCGCTTGGCGATGGTCTCGGACGGCCAGGCCACTTCAGACGAATACAAAGTGTATTTGGACTGGTCTTCCGGACGCATCAAGACCCTCAGGCGGGTCTTTGGCGAGGGCACTTCGGACGAGGCCACCCTCACAACCACCGTGCAGTACGACGCTGAAGGACGCATCCAATCCTTGATCAAAGACGATGCCGACGAAAGTTTCCGCATCGTCGAGGGCGACGAAAACATCATCCGGCTCGGCCCTCTAGGCACCGGAGTCGCCTGGACCAAGTCGGGCGAGACCATCGAAACCAAACTCCTGGCCAATGGGCGCTTCTTTCGCCAGCGAACCGTGCTGACGCCCCACGGCTACACCAAAGAGATCCACCGGAGCATCAGCGACGAAAACGGGGCGGCCGTTTCGGTGCCCCCCGAAATCCGAGAGTACCAGGAGGGGACCACCCTCGACCGCTATGAAAACGGAGCCCTGAAGATGGCCAAAGTACAAAGGATCCAATACCCGGACGGCTACTGGGAGGAGTTCGAATACGACGCCGTGGGTAAACTCTTGAACCCAGCAACCGGCGAACCGGAGCTCAACCCCACGACCGGTGAGACCATCACCGTGAGCACTGGCTGGCTATCCCGAATCATCCGACCCTTCGGGCATTTTGCGAAACGCGAGACGAAGGTGACCTACAGCCCCCTCGCTTCGGCGGGCGATACGCCAGACGCACGCCAACTCTTTGCGAGACCAAGGCGGGTGCTCGATTTGGCACCCAGCACCGGCGCCGCCACCGATTCCATTCCAATCAGCGTGGGCCGATTTGCCTTCAAAAAAGAGGGCGATCGAAACACCCCTCGGTACATCGACGAAGAACGAAGATGTCAACCCGGTGTCGCTTGGGACGCATGTGTGCATCGAAAAGTGACCGAGCGCTCATCGGCCATCATCGACGGCGAACCCAAAGTCTCGGTCTCCAACCGAACCCGCACCACCGTGGGCAACACAACCATCACCCGCGAGCGAAGATGGCCTCACGACACCAGGCGGTATTCGGAACATCTCATCACCGAGGGCCCCGGGGCCGGAGGACTTACGCATCGAAACGAAGAATCGGTGACCCTTTCGTACGGCCATGCCATCCAATCCACATGGAAAGTGACCCGAGGGGACACCTTGACCGGAGAATCGGTCGCTACCGACATCGGCCCCTTCGGTCACCCGACCACGTGGAACCACGATGATGGCACCTCTGAAAACCTGACCCAGACCAAATGGCATGGCCAACCAGAACAAAGAACCCATCGCGATCTTTCGGTCTCGACGTACACCTACACAGTGTTGGGCCAACCCCAAAGCATGACCCGCTTCGGCCGAACCACAAAACGCGACTACGACGCGACCGGCAACCTCATTCAAGAAACGCTTTACCCCCTCGGCGAGGGCGCACCCCTCACCACAAAGATCCGCTACGACGCCCTTGGAAGACCAGTTTTCGAAGCCGACGCCGAAGGCCATGAGACCACCACCCAATACCACCCCCCGGGATTCGACGGGTTTCCCGGAACGATCACCGAAACGCACCAACCAGACGGCAGCCGACGCCTCGAATACCGAAACGTGGACCGGAATTTGAACCGCGTCGAAACCTACGTTGCCGGCGAACAAACCCCCTATCGAATCATTCGCTACCGGCACCGTACGGGTGAAACCGGCCCCTACACCGAGACCTTGCGCCCCGACGCCGAGGGCAACCTCACCGTGGTGAAGACCGAAGCGTTTAACCACCTGGGCCTTCTTTCCAAGGTGAGCAGACCCCATCAAGGCGAGCTGGCAACCACTCGCTATGCCTATGACGCCCATCAACGGCTGACCCAAGAGACCGACCCAGACGGCGTCGTCCATCTTTATGCGTATGATCTTTCGGGCCAATTGACCAAAACCGTCACCGACCTCAACCAGAACGGTGTGGCGGATGCCAACGACCCTCTCCTCGACATTCAAGAAAACGTGGCGACCTGCCCGGAGGGAACGTCTTGCGCCGGACTGCTGGCGTTCGTTCGCAAAGAGGCGAAGGGCTCGTTTTCAAACCGTGCGGTGACCACCAGCTACTCTACGGCGGACCGAAGAAAAGCCGCACGCATCCAAAACGGGACGGTGGTCTTCAACTACAGTCGCGGACTGCCTACCGGCCCGGGCGCCTGGCGGGAAAGACTGGCGACGCCTGACGTCATCGCGGTTCAGGAATACGAGGGCGGCCAGCTCAAGGCCCTTATCCACAAAACCCATGGCGATGAGACGCTCTCGACCTACGCCCACAGCTACGATGCCTATGGACGCCGTACCCAATCTCAAACCCCGGAGGGAACGACCACCCATACCCTCGACCGACGAGGGCTTCCCAAGACGACCGAAATGCCCTCGGGGACCGTGCTTCAGCGGACTTTCAACTTCTTTGGCAACGTCCAAACCATTCAGGGCCCGGGCGGAATGGAAGCGTTCCAATACCATCCGGACGGTGCGCTCGCGCGTAGGTCCGGAACCGGTTCGTACACGTACGACCTCGAATACGATCGATTTGGTGAAGTCTCTAAGCTGGTCACGAACGACGATGTGGAAACCATCTTCGAGCGAGATGAACGCGGCCTGGTCACCCAAAAGACCGTCGATGGCATCCCCGTCGAGTCCCACAAGTATACACCCGCGGGCAGGCTTCACAGTCGAACGATCGGGAATCCGAGCGAAGCTGGGGCCCGTACCGCGACCTCAGAGTATGATGACGCGGGACGTTTGACCTCTTTTGGTGGAACCCCGTTGGCCTATGATCCCCGGGGACGGGTGACCTTGGTGGGGCAATCGGCGCTCACCTATACCGAAGAGGGCCGAATCGCTACGGAGTCGGTGCCCCAACTCGGTGACGCAACCCTAAAACGACACTACGATGCCATGCATCGGCTGACCGCTTTGGAACTCGTCGGAGGACCCCATCCACTGGTCTTCTCGTATGCCTACGATGATGCCGGCCGTTTGAGCCGCGTGTCTCAGGGGCAAAGAAGCGGTAGCTACGCCTACGAAACCCAGACCCAACGTGTGGCCGCCATCACCCACTCGGTCGCCGATGTGGTGCGAGGCAAGACCGAGCTTGCTTATGATGAAAGCGGGCGCCTGACCCTTATCCGCACAACCGACAACCAGGTTTCGGATGCGGCCGTGGTGTATGGGGCACATAAGTATAGCTACAACGCCAGCGGTCAAGTGACCCGAACCGATAGGCGAGTCTACAACACCGCCGCCCTGTTTGCGCCATCACAGACCTATACGCGTTACAGCTATGACACCTTGGGCCAACTGACCTCCGCAAGCACCCGCATATCTAATACGGGCGAACTCCAAAGCGGAAGACAATTTCACTACGTCTACGACGCCATCGGAAATCGGCTCAAGGCCGGTGCCATCGAGCCCAATACCGGAGAGCCTGAAGACAGCTATCAACCCTCGAGCACCAATCAATACGAAACCCGCAACCTAGCCGGGGCCCTCGTCTTCAGCGGAAGCGTCGACGAAGCCGCGTCCCTCACCGTGAGCGCAACCCGTGAGACCGACGGTCTGGTTCTCGCAGACAACGCGCCGGTCGACCGCCACGGATCGTGGTTTCACGCACGAATTGCCCCGGGGCCGGCTCAAGGCGGAGACCCCATCGCTCTTCAATTCAAGATGGTGATGCCATCGCCTACCGGTGAAGGGGAACTTGTTTCCGAACACTCGGAGTCTGTTCGTTTACCACGAAGCGGCGAGACCACACAAAGCTACAACACCTTTGGCGCCCGCAAGACAGATGGCGAACATATCTACACCTGGACGAATCGTGGACGGCTCAAGACCGTAACCAAGGATGGCCAGTACCAACTTCGGTTTGGCTACGACGCCTTTGGACGACGCACCTCGAAGAGCGTGTGGAAAGGGGCCAACTACTCGGTCAAGACGCTGGATCGGCGTTTTGTTTACCACAACTTCCATCTCATCGCGGAGTACGATGCCGACCCCGCCAGTGGAGCCTTAACCCGGCGCGCTTATTATCTGTGGGGCCTGGACAGTTCCCACAAAAAAGGGGGCGCCGGCGGCGCGCGAGGGCTCCTGGCGGTGGGGCGAGACGGGCAAAGCTACTTCCCCGTCATGGATCGCAATGGAAGTGTCACCGCATTGGTCAGTGGAGACGGACAAGTGGTCTCACAGTACGAATACTCACCGTTCGGACGCCTCATGGCTTCTCGGGGACTCGATATCCAGCCCTTCCGATACGGCACGCAGTACTATGATCGTGAAACCCAACTGTACGCCTACACCTACCGCTACTACGATCCCGCTGAGGGGCGATGGCTGAGTCGGGATCCCTTGGGAGAAGCGAGCACAAAAAACCTCTACGCCTTTTTGGACAACGATCCCATCAACCGGGTCGACCTTCTGGGGGCGACGGCCCACAATCTGGATGGCCATGAAGACCAAGGTGTCCATTGGATGCCGGATGACCGCAAATTCAACCCCGTCAATGCCCACTTGACGTCTCTTGCGAGCATCATCGCCTACGACACACCCGCCAACGTCCGAAAACGGGCGAAGGCGCTTGGCTTCGAAAACGTGAGAACCATCGATAAGAAAATCGTCGACGCCCAGGCGTTCACCGCGTACGACCCCAAAACCAATACGGCACTCGTGGCTTTCCGGGGGACGTTCAGCGTCATAGACGGAGTCCTCGACCTATGGGGAGCCCCCGCTTACGCCCCAGACCTCTTCGGAAGCGGTTCGGTTCATGCAGGCTTTTTGGCTCAGTTTCTGGCGGTCAAACCGGACGTGCTCAGAAGCCTCCAGGTTTACCAAGCCAAGAATCCGGAGCGCTTGAAGATTGTGGTCACCGGCCACAGTTTGGGCGGTGCGCTGGCAACCCTGTTTTCTGCGTATGGGCTCAAGCGCAAGATGCCCATTACGGCCACCTATACGGTCGGCCAACCCCCGGTTGGCAACACCAACTTTCACACCGCTTTCAAAGAAAATCTGAAGACGCAAAAATCAGGTTTTTTTCGGACGGCCCACAACCTCGATCTGGTCCCGCAAGTGGGCGCCGTCGCGCCATGGCTCAGGCACGATACCACCGGGGACTTGATCTACATCGACCGCAACGGCGCATCGCACTTCAATCCGTCCATCTTGACCACGCTCATCGACAAAGGCTTGCGACTGACAAACCCGAAAGAAGCGTTCATCGACCTGTTTTTGTTCCGGCAACACAAGAGCCTCCACTACGAGGCTCTACAGCGGGCCACCGGCAGAACGATCGTCGGCCGCTGATTGGATGCGAAAGGGGGGACTCGAACCCCCACAGGAATACTCCCACAGAAACCTGAATCCTGCGCGTCTACCAATTCCGCCACTTTCGCAGTGGAGTACCGGGTACGGTGCGACCGCTCGGGTTGTCAAGCACTGACCAAGAATGGCCACAGGGCCTCCACTCGGGACGCCACCTGTGGACCCACCGTGAGGTCCACGTGGGCGCCGCCCTCAATCTCGACCAACGTTCGGGGGCCGCGGTGCCCTGGTCCGAGCGCCCCTTGGACGCCGAGCCGACCGCCAAAAAGGTCTCTTGATCCCACGACAAAAGCGATAGGGATCGGACTCATCCGCACCGCCCGACACAAATCGACACCCCCGATTTGCGCCCTGCCCCCCATGGCCATGCGCGCGAGTTGAATGAAGACCCGGGTGATGGCCGGATCTGCGGCCTCGAGCGCCGCTTGTAGCCGTTCGGGTGCGACCTGGGCCGGGTTTGCAAGACCGGTCAGCCGCTGGAAGACCCGCAACAGAGGGGACGCCTCTGGACGTGCGAGCAGATGAGAGAGCGAGAGCAAAGCGCGATCGAGGGGGAGCCGCTCGGGAGGCCACAAGGCGGCGGCAGTGCCCAAAACGACCGCGCTGGCCCGTAAATGCGGGCGCCCTTTGGCGAGGAAGATGGGGGCCCCCAGGGTCGTCAACGACGCGAGGGCTGTGGTGCGGCCCAGAAGCGCGTAGCCCAAAAAGCCGCCCATCGAGTGGGCCACAATGTGCACTGTCTTTTGGCGGACCAAGCCCTGGATGAAGTCGAGGAAGGCGGGCAGGTCTTCGTCGAGATGGGTTTCTAGGCGCGTGGTGTTTTCGAGGCGCGAAGGATCCAAACTGCGGCCGTGCCCCCGAAGCTCTGCAATAAAAACACGGGCGCCGCGGTCCAGCAGTGTTCTCGGAAGGTCGCCAAGCAAGAAGGCGTGGCGATTTTGCATGAAACCGTGGACGAGCAGAAAAGGCACCGCCGAGTGGCTTCGGGGCCCAGAACCGACAAAAACCTCGGTCATGCGAAGCGTGACGCCGTCACGGCTTCGAACCGCGTGCACAACCTCCTGGAGGTCCATCGCAAAGTGGTGAGGGGGAGACTCGAACTCCCGACCTAGGGCTTATGAGGCCCTCGCTCTAACCGGCTGAGCTACCCCACCCAACAACCGACGGACACACCCGAGCCGCTTGTCAACGGCCCACCGTGGCCCGCGTAGCACCGAAACGTCGTACACAAAAGCCATGGGGCCTACTTTTTGAACAGATTCTCAAGTTTGGACAACGCTGCACCCCGATCCTCGGTCTCAACCTGCCCTTCCCGCAACGTAAAGTACGTGCAGAAGTTTGCCTTTTCTTTGTCGGGCTCCCAAAACGTAGTGGATTCCTTACACTGGTTGTGTACGTGCGGGTCAAAAAACTTGCAGTTCTTGCAGCAGTGCAGGTCCACGCCGCAATGCTCGCAGGTGTCTGCCCGCTTCACCTTGTCAACCAGTTCCGTCTCTCCGCCACACGCGTGGCAATAAAGCAGCATCATGCTCAGGGCCCACCCATCCGTCCTGGCGCACCAAGGACAGCCGCCCGGCAGCCCAAGCACATGATGCGTGCCTCGAGAGCCACCGTTGCGATGCCCGCAGCCACCATGGTTTCGCGCCGAAGTAGGCCCGATCTGCGCCCAGGGGGCAAGCGCAAAACGGGTCGCCGCGCCTACGAGAAGAAGTAGTTCAGAATTTGCACCTTCATCGAGTTGAGGTGGTAGAGCAGCAAAAAGTAGTACGCCAGGAAGCCCACAAAAATGGCGACCACCGCCGATTTGCGTTTGCGAAAACGCCAAAGGAGCAAAGAGCCCAACCCCACGAGAGAAAATTTCACCGTAAGGAAGAGCGCCGGATTGTTGTGGGCAAGTTCCGCGAGGATGGGGTTGGCCTCGGTGGCGGTCCCCATCCGAATCCACAACAGGGTGAGCACTGCATCAAACACATTGAGGACAATGATGGCGATGGCGATTCCGCGGAGCCATCGAAAGTGCTGTAGCGTCCCAATGCGTCGGGTGACAGACCCCAAGCGCTCACGCGGAACTGGCGCCGTCACCCCAGAATCTTTGCCAAATCCAAGACCACCGTCCACCCCTGCGGGATGACCACACAGAGGGTAAACCGCGAATTCAGGGCTCCGCGGGAGACCGAGATGGGGTCCCACCGACGGACAGGCCATGGGCTTTTTGGCGCTGGGCCGGCTCGGCCGCGATCAGCCCCAAGAACCCGAGGATGAGCAGACTGATGATCGCCGCGAGGTGCCCAGCCAACGCGACGGCCAGCGCGTCGGTTTTCGAAACCCCAAAGGGGAGGAGCCCGAAACAAAACCCCGCCTCGAGGGTGCCCGCAAACCCGGGTCCCGCCGGGATCATGATCGCAAAGACGGTCACCGCCACCGTGAAGGGTGCAGCCACCCAGGCCAATCCCGGGACATAGCTTTCGGCCAAGATGTACATCGACACACTTTGGAGACCCCAGTAGGCCAAAGTCAGTGCCAGGAAGAAAAGGGCACGCATCGGATGCTGGAGGACCGACAGGCCATCCGCAAAATTCTCGATCAGCGCCCTGAGCCGGCGCCCCACCCGGGGCGCCCGCGGCATCAGCATCTGCTCCAGGCGTGCAAGGACCCAAGATCGGGCGATGTAGGCTCCGAACAGCCCCCCACAACCCAACGAGAACCCGAGAAGAGCCCACTTGGAGAGCCCCGCGAGCTCTCCGGATACGCCAGCGGCAGAAGGCAGGGCCCCGACGAAGAAAAAGAACATGCCCACGTTCGCAAGCCCATCCACAATGCGCACCACAACCACGCTGGCGACCACGGCGGCAAAAGGCACCCCCACGCGGGACAACATGATGGGGCGAACCAACTCCCCGAGGCGCAGCGGCAAGAAAAAAGAGGCGGCGATCCCTACGCCACCGGCCGCAAAAATGGGGCGGGGGCCAAGAGGCGCAAGGGGCGCCACAAGCAGTCCCCAGCGCAGGACCCGAACCGCCAAAACCACCAGCTGAATCCCGGTGTACAGGGCAAGCGCACCGTGGCTCTGGCCGAGGCGCAACAGAATTTGCTCAAGATCAACCCCACGAAAAGCCCACCCCAAGGCCAACGCGGACACGCCCAGCGCGATCAGAAGGCGCAAAGACAGGCCCACCCATTTCGACGGGGCGCTTGAGGACACGGGCTCGGTCTAGTCGTCTGTCCCCATGATGACCAGCACTATTGTAGCCAAGAACCGCCGCCTCAACCGTGGGTCCTCAACCGGTTCGGCCTCAGACCGTTCGGCTTGGTCCACGTCTGGCGTCAGACCGCTTCGATGGACTCAAGGGCGGCGTTTTCAACAATCTTTCTCGGATTATCGACCGTGAGCGCGCGGAGTCCCCCCAAGGCGCCGCGTTTCTTGAGGAGCGAACCCAGTTTTTTGAGCGAGGGGGACACAATGGCTTTGACGTCTGAGGGCCGGTGAAGGTCACAGGCCGCAACATGGTACGCACCGTGTTTCAGCAGTTGCTTGGCCGCGCGGCGGGGCGAAGGGCCGTAGTGACCAACAAGGCTGCCGAGATCGAGCTGGAGCAACACCCCGGCTTGCTCAAAAAGGGCCCGGGCCGCCTCGATGTTGCGCGCGACGCCTTCGCATCGCTCCGGATGCGCGATAACCGGGACATACCCCGACAATCGAATCTCATAAAGAATGTCGAGGGTTCGGGGTGGAAGCTGAGGCTGTGGAAATTCGGTGAGGACAAAACGGCTGGTGGTCCCCAAAGTCAGGAGGGCCTTGGCGCGCGCCGCCTCGAGTAGGGTCTCATCAAAGTAGTACTCCGCCCCCAGGTAGAATTCGAGACCCGCTTCGGACACCACCGCCCGCGTCTGTTCCCACCGGTTCCGAATCATGTCGGGGGTGTTGTTGAACAGCCCCGCCCGAATATGGGGGGTCGCCACAAAGCCGAGATGGCCGCTCTCGCGCGCCAGGACACAGAGCGCGCGCGACTCTTCGAGCGTGCGGCAACCGTCATCCAGCCCAAAGAGCACGTGGTTGTGAAGGTCAAGCATGGAGGCGCCCGGCACAGGCCGTCGGACCGACTAACTGCACCGCCGACCCTGGGTCAACGGCCAGGTGTGGGCCAAAGCCGACATCGACCCGGCTGAGGTCAGGGCTGGCACCCCGCCAGGCCGTCCGCCGCCAAACACCTCGCGCCCCGAGAGGATTCCGTGCACCACGCGAAACTTCGGCGCCGAACGCCTCTGTGAGCGATGCCGGGAGGGGGACTCGAACCCCCACGCCCATCGGACAGAGGCTTTTAAGGCCTCCGCGTCTACCGTTCCGCCATCCCGGCCGGCGCGCATTCACGCCTGGTGACAGTTCATGCGGTGGGAAAGAAGCCACTGTCAAAGACAAAACGACGTGGGTGCACCCGTCAGGAAACCCGTGGCCCACCCGGATGGGGTTTGACGTGGGAGCCCTCGAGCGGAACCATCAGGCGCACCGCCACCGATGTCCCCTCCCCGGGGGTGGATTCGACCTCGACCGTGCCCCTGAACGTTTTGGCTCGGGCCACCATGTTGCTCAGCCCATAGTGCCCGGCAGAGACCTCCGTCACCGAAAACCCCTTTCCGTCATCACGCACCTTCAGCCAAACTTGGTCCGTCTCGTAACGAAGCTGCACCAAGACCGTGGCCGCCTCGGCGTGCTTTTGGGCGTTGGTCAGACACTCCTGCAACAAGCGAAAAATCGCGAGCTGCATCTCGCTCGGCAAACGCGTGGGATGCCCACGCACCTCCAGGCGACAGGACACCCGGGTGCGGTCTTGAAACCGGCGGCAGTAGTCTTCAAGCGCCTTGTGCAGATCAAAATCCCGGCGCATCATCGTCAAGGACCGGCGAAGCTCGTCCATCGCTTCTCCGGCCTGATCCCGAAGCTCGGTGATTTCTTGCCTCAGCTTCGGTTCGGTGGCCAGGCGCTCGATGAACTCGGATTGGATCATCAACGTCGACAAGGCGCCACCGAGGCCATCATGAATTTCCCGGGCCAAGCGCAGCCTTTCCTCCGAAACGATGGCAAGCTCTTGCGCCTTGGACAGGATGCGCAGCTGATGGGTCCGGCGTTCGTCGCGGGCGGTCAATGTGAGGAGGAGGTAGGCCACAAGAATTGCGAGCAACCCGTACCAACAAGAAAGAAAGAGGGTCTCGTCCCGCCACACCGGCCCCACCGTCGCCGATCCCCACTTGGCGATGATCACCAGCGAAAGGGCCGGCAAAACGAGGGACCAAACCGTGGGAAACAAAAGCACAAAAAACAGCGTCCATAACCCGTGAAGCGCCATGAGCGGAGAACTCAGGCCGCCGGTCCTTTGCACGACCAACACCAACACCAACAGGTCAAACACCAGGCTTAGCAGCGTCCAGGAGCGCACCCAGGCCGGTCGTTCCAGCAAAAAGTAGGCGACGACCGCCATGGCGATCATCACAAAGTAGACAAAAAAGGCCCGCACCGACGTGACCCCCAAAAGCTTGGACCACGCGGGGCTGGCCAAGACCCCCAGGCCAAAACCGAGGAGCAGCATGCGCCCCACAAAAAGCATACGCGCGCGATGGACGAATCGATCTTCGAGTCCTCCCGCAAACGTCTCTTCCGAACCCGGCAGCTGGCTTGGCACGTTGGGCATCGAATCAGGGCAAGCAACCGGGACCATACGAATTCGTGGCCACCGGAGCAATCGGCAATGCGAGCCCGCCCCCCCAACAAAGACGGCGCGTTTCCCCGAAGCACAGGCAAATGGGCGCTTGACCTCGCTGGCCAAGCAGGCGACTCCAGGCGCGAAGTGTGCGGGGTCTTTGGCATCTTTGGGCATCCAGAGGCAGCAAAGCTGACCTACCTGGGCCTGCACGCCCTTCAACATCGCGGGCAAGAGTCCGCGGGCATCGTCGCCTACAACGATTCGGCCGACCGGGCCCTCAAGCACAGCGCGCAAGGCCTGGTCGCAGACGTCTTCACCGAGCGGGCCCTTCAGGGCCTGTCGGGCAGCCACAGCATCGGCCATGTGCGCTACTCCACCGTCGGCGGAACCGGCGTCCAATCCGCCCAGCCCATCACGGTTGAGACCCGAAGGGGCGCACTTTCCATCGCTCACAACGGCACCTTGGTGAATGCCGCAGAAATCCGAGAAGACCTCGAACGCCAAGGGTCCATTTTTAGTACCCGGAGCGACACCGAGGTCCTGGTCCACCTCTTGGCCCGGTCCCGCGCGCCGCGCATCGAAGACCGCATTCGAGAGGCGGTCGCCCAGGTCGAAGGGGCCTATACCTTGGTCATTCTTCACCCCAAGGGTGTCATTGCCTTAAGGGATCCAAACGGTTTTCGGCCGCTGGTGCTCGGCAAGCTGGGTGACGCCCACGTGTTCGCCTCGGAGACCTGCGCCCTTGACCTGATGGGCGCCGAATTTGTCCGAGAGGTTGCGCCCGGCGAGATCTTGAGCGCAGGCCCCCGTGGGCTGATCAGTGAGCCTTTGGTTCACGCCCCCGACAGCCGTTCCAGCACGTGTATCTTCGAGCTGGTGTACTTCGCCCGCCCAGACAGCCGCATCTTCAATACCAACGTGTACGAAGCGCGGTACGAAATGGGGCGGCAACTGGCACGCGAAGATTCGGTCGAAGCCGATCTGGTCATCCCCGTGCCCGACTCCGGGGTTGCGGCCGCCCTGGGCTACGCCGAAGAAGCCCTGATTCCCTTCAGACACGGTCTATTGCGAAGCCACTATGTGGGCAGAACCTTCATCGAACCCGACCAGTCTATCCGAAACTTCGGGGTCAAACTGAAACTGAGCGCCGTACGCTCCGTACTCAAAGGCAAACGGGTCATCGTGGTAGACGACTCCCTCGTCCGGGGAACCACGAGCCGCAAGATTGTCGGCATGCTGCGCGCCGCCGGCGCCACCGAGGTTCACGTCCGAATCTCTTCGCCTCCAACCCGCTTCCCCTGCTTTTACGGCATCGACACCCCGACCCGCGAAGAGCTCATCGCGGCCAACCACAGCATCGACAACATCACCCAGTTCCTCACGGCCGACAGCCTCTCCTACCTGAGCGAAGCCGGCCTTCACCGCTCGGTGGGCGACGAACTCGGCCCCCGCAGTAGCTTCTGCAACGCGTGTTTCACCGGTCAATACGGAGCAGGCAAAGAAGCCATCCGGCGGCGACTGCCGGTTCTCGACGCCGCCGAGCCGACCAAAGCAGCCGGCTGAAGCTTCGATCCCCTCTGGTCAAGGCTCCCAGCGCACGAGACCGAGAACCACCGGCCCCTTGTAGACCCCATCGTTGTTCCCGGTGCGGTCAAAGGCCACGGTCCCCGAAACTTCGTCAAGCGGCCAATAGCCAACCAGACCGGGTTCCCCGAGAATGAGGCTGTCGTAGCCGGATGTGCCGCCTGCGGCATAATGTGCCTCAATCTGTGCCTCGCTAAGCACCACGCCGTAGATGGCCACACGCGCCAGCGCGCCCTGAAAGTAGCTCCCCCCATCTCGGGTGCCTATCCTCAAAGGGGCCTTTTGGTTGGTTGGCCTCACCTGCACGTTGCGCTCCACCCAGTTCAAAGAATCGTCCTTACGGTACGCTCCATCCCGAAAAATGGTTGTATGGGTTTGGGTCAGTGTGGCCACAACGTGAATCCACGCCTTGGGCTCGAGTTCATCCTGAAAGTAGCTGCCCACCCCGAGACCGCCTTCGGCATTCATCGCGTAAAAACTGATTCGATTCCCGCGGCCCTCACGGTTGCCGAGCGAATACATCCGAAAAGTCCACTCGTATTCCCGCGGTATGCCCTTGCCCAACCAGTTGACATAACCGCTCGACTGAATCCTCGGCATCCGAAGCGCATCAGGACGAATCCACGCTTCGACACTCAGAGCCCCCGTGGTCGGCTGCGAATACGCATCGTGATCTGGGACCTCCACAAAAGCATCTTTCCCGTTGAAACTTGCCGAAAACGTCGCCGATCCCGGCGGTCGCCTCAGATCCGATACGTAGTCGGCAAAATAGACTTCCTTGGGTTCTAAAGTGGCACCCGGCCGCACGTCCTGGTAGCGCTGCTCTTTCGCGTCCCAGGCCACGATGCGAACGACATGTGGGTTTTGGTGGCGCTTCGGCTCGGGCACCCGATATAGATTCCAGCCGTCCACCCAGTTGGGCTCGAGCGGCAGATGCGATGCGACATTCGGGTCCACCATAAAACTCCGGCTTCGACTCGAATAGACCCAGACCGCGTTGTCAGACCAATCCTCGCTGGCCCCGCTCATCTCACCCCACCCCGGCAGCGTCCCGGAATCGCCTCCTTCTTGCACGGACCAAATGGAAAGACTGTCGTCAAGCTTCAGGCCTTGAGGCAGCACCACCAAGTTCCATCCAGCCACCAACCGAAAGTTGGGTGCAAAAAACACCTGTCTTTGCCCCGCATGAGACGCCTCGGCGCCCATCACCACGATAAGGAAAAAAGCCCACAACCAAGCAGAAGAGACTCGGGAACAAGCGCACCACCGCCGACCCAATCGAAACCGCAAACAAGCACGTCCGAGCCCACCCAAGCCGTTACGGAAAAACGGGTCACCCGCCTTCACCGAGACCTCTTGCCGACCAGAGGATACGCGCCTGCCGTCGGGCAGCCGGACGTCAATCACGTTGACGATGATACCGCGAGTTCTATTGACAACACACCGCAACTACCCTGCACAATGGCAACAGCCGTATCCCACTTCGTGAGGCCCACACCCACCCGTTGTGGCTCACACCATTGTGACTAAGTATCCGGGCACCCGATTCTTGAACAAAATGCTTCGACGATGGCCGCACCCCAAACCACGATTAGAAAGATTTTGGGTGTACCCAAGCCATCCGGCGCAGCACCGAAAATCATTGCGAGGGGGATTGTTACGGTTTATTGGAAGGTTTTTTGGCACTTCCAACCAGGCGACACCCGCATTGGCGACAGGTATCGGCCTACTGAAATCGCTCCTATTTGCCGATGTCCTCCTCTGGAAGCAAATGGTGGCCCTCAAATGCCGTCAGAATATCAATGCGCTTCGCGCCAACTCGGTAGACGAGCCGGTATCCACGAATAACCAGCTCCCGGATCTCCGGATTTCCGAGCTCGGGCACCATCCGCCCTCGCTTCGGGAACTTTGCCAACTTGTCGCCACGATCCACGAGATCATCGACGAGCTTAGCCGCTGCATCGGCATTGTCGTCGGCAATGTAATCGTAGATATCCGCGAGCCGGGCAAGCGCCTGCTCGGTCCACCGGACCTTCATGCGCGCCGACGGGCCTTCAGCCGCTTCTTTAGCTGAGCGGTAGTCATCGTTCGGCCCCCCTCTGCATCCGCGAGACCGGCGGCCACAGACTCTAAGAAGCGAATTTGTTCTGCGATCCGATCATACTCTCTAGGCGAGAGCATCACCGCTGCTGGAGTTCCGTTTTGGGTAATAACCAGGGGCGAACCGGCCGCTCTGAGTCGACGTAGCCATTGTGCTGCTTTCCCCTTAAACTCGCCGATCGGGACTACATCTTCGGATAATTTGACAGATTTCATGACAGAATAACGACTAAATTTAGACCATCACACCGCCGAGGTCAACGATGCTCCTGCGGTTTTTGGGAAAGAAACGGCAAATTCGAGTCGCCGAACTCGGCGTTGTATTGCACTGGGAGTCAGTCGGATTGAGTTTTTCGATCGACTCGCGATGCCCGTGCCGTCCTCAACCGTCTCATGAGCGCCTGATCGTGGCGCAAGACATCAAAGGCTTCAAGAGCAGAAGCGGCCTCGGCCTCAGGGCCGTTGGTGACAATGCTGAGTAAGTGGTCGATGGCCGTCGGCGCGCACATCATCGCCAGAGACAGATAAAGGACCTTCCGTCGCGGGCCCAACACCTCGGCTTCGATGGCATCGATGACGATACGTTCACTGCCTTTAATCCGCACTTGACCCAGGGCCATCGCCGCCGATTCGCTCATCGTGGGATCGGTCGAAGCGAGATAGGCGCCGACAAAGCCGAGCGCATCATCGCGCCCTAGGTGTAAGATCGATGCCAAACACTCGGTGAACACCTCGGGTTCCGGATCTCCGAGTGAAACTTTGAGTTTCAAAAGAGCAACGCCGGCGCGATGGCCCGCGTCTCCCACGGCCGTGGCGGCGGCCACCCGTACTTCACGCCCCCCCAAACGGGCTCGAGCTGCACGTGCCGAATCCCGGCGAGATACAAATTCTCCGACCAGTATTCCGCCGCGATCAACACCTTCGCAATCGCAGTTTTTGCGCGGCAGTTCTTGTCGGTGACGTCAGGCTTCTCCATGAAGCGGAAAAAAGCCTGCTCAAGCGCCGGATAGAGGGCCTCAAACTCTCGCTCTTTGATGATCTCTGCCGCCCGGGCGACCATGAAATTGTTCTTCTGCGCCATGACGCGCTTGAGCGCCTGTCGCGCGACCTGAGGCTCCGCATCACGAAGCGTCTCCAGTTCGCGGAGTCGGTCCTCCAAGCTCTGTCGCACCATATAGGCTGATACCCTATCGAATCGGGGCGCTTTCGTCGATTGTATGAACTACAGCGCTCTCACGTCGAAGTCATCAAGTTCGAACTCCACCCTGTCACCGCGTATCCCAACAGCCCCGTCCACAGTAATGGGCGCGCAACCTACACCGGTATCCATGACACGCTCCACCAGAACACCATCTATCATGGCATCAATGAGCACCGCACCATCCAATTGGTTCCGAACGACCAGCAAAACATTTTGCCATTGGCCCCAAGGCACCGGAACGGCCGCAGGCCTCGGCGACGAGAGCCGGACGTAGGTGCCTCCGTTTGTTGGCCCACCAGCACACTTTTTCTTTATCTGTAGCGTGTGATCCCGGCGATTCACGCTCACCGCATAAAGCTTGGTTTGATCAACTCGACGAAGCAGAACATGTACACCATCCCAATTCTCGCTCGACTTCGTCTCGGCATCCGAGAGAGCCAGGGTACGCAAGCGAAACGAGACCGCGATATCCCCAAACACGCTGCCCGTGTGTGCTCGAAAAAGGAGAAACTCATTGCCGCCCTGCCCTTTGTCCACAGCGTATGATTGACTCACCCAAGCGACACCCGAGCGCAGCCATACCGACCCATTGGTGACTTCCCAATCAGATGACATCGTTTGATATGAAGGTTGGCGGGCATGGGCCGTCGCCGGGCTTGATGCTGACTGTGTACCGATGTCGAAAGAATCAGAAAACAACGTCCGCCCAAGAGACTCCACGATGCCTGAAGACCACGACAACCATTCTGTCGTACCCCCTGGATTGCTCGCGGTGATTTGTACCCGTACCCGCTTGCCCTCATCAGAATCGGTGACTCTGTAGACCGAAGAATTCGCGCCCGGTATCGGAGCACACGACGACCCGCGTTCGTCACATTGAAGCCACTGAAAGCGGGTAAAGATGGGTGGTGTTCCCTCCCAAACGCCGGGCGATGCGGTCATCGCCAGTCCAATTCGATGAGGTCCGGTGATGCGTGGGCGCTCGATTCGAACGGGTCGGTTGGCTGCTATGGGAGGACTCGGCTCCGAGTAAGCCGTCGTGCGTCCGGCAACATTCAGAAAACTCACTGAGGCACGAAGACGCCTCATGACATCGTCGGGGGTGGGCCTATAAGTGACCTCAGAGGCCCCCGAAATAGGGGCGCAGGCTTCCCCGAGCGCGTTGCATCGTCGCCACTGGATGGTATGACGCATGGGCCGAGTTCCTACCCATTCACCCAGTGTGGTGATGAGCTGAGCACCGTGACGCGCGATACCAGTCATCTGTGGGATTTTTGTGTTCTTGGGCTTGCCTGCTTGGACGGTTTGGGTCGCATGCGAGTCCATCACGGTCGTTCCGGCAGCGTTTTCGGCGAAAACTCTTGCTCTCAATCGACTGCCTACAAGGTCGGCTGTCACCACAAGCTGAGCCGAATCGGCATTCTCGATAAGCGAACAATGATCGCCCGAAGCACGACAACGAACCCAGTGGTAGACATATGAAATGGGCTTCGTGCCTCGCCAGTTGCCCACGTAGGCCCGCAAAACATTGCCATGGCGAGGCGTTTCGTCAGAGATCTTCGGAATGCGAACATTAAAGGCTGGGACCGGCGGAACCTCTCCTGTGGCCGACGATAAAGCCGTTTTCGCTCCACCTCCATTGGTGGTCGTCACCGCGACACGCAAACTATGTTCTGCATCGTTTAACTGGACCGTATACGTAGGGGCCAATGCGTCACGAATCGAACGGCAGTCCTCTCCCGAGCGTGTGCATCGTTTCCAGCGGTAGCTGTGGTCAAGAGGCAAAGTACCATCCCATTTTCCGGGCAGCGCGCGGAGCGTCTTCCCATACCTAGGGTCTCCCGAAATCGAAGGGCTCACCATGTTCTGGGGTCGCTTCGCACCGACGACCGCGCTTGCATCTGATTCTGCACTTCGGTTGCCGCGAGGGTTCTGGGCAGTGATCCGCAATCGGAGCCGACGGCCGACGAACTCTGGGGATACGATAAACTGAGAGGCATTTGCGCCCGCGATGAGAGAACAGGCACGGGCCTCTGCATCACACTGCATCCATTGGTACGCATAGGCGATGGGCTTGGTCCCGGTCCAGCGCCCTACATAGCCTCTTAATACATTGCCATGGCGTGGCGTTTCGTCCGAAATGGTCGGCTTGGAGACGTTGGTGCCCGCGACCGCACGGACTTCGGCGGTCGCTTCGGACCAGGCGCCCCCCGAGCCCCCTTCGTTCGTCGCGGTGACGGCAACCCGCAAGGAATGGAGGGTGTCGTTCAACTGAACGGTGTACTTTCGGTTTGTGGCTCCCGAGATGGACCCACACTCCGCCCCGGACTTATCGCAGCGCTTCCACCGGTAGGTGTACGTCATGCCGGGACTTCCGCTCCAGACCCCCGACGTGGCACGAAGCACCTCGCCATAACCTGGGTCTCCAAGAATTGTGGGGAGAACCTCGTTCGACGGCCCCCGAGCATCGACGGGTGATGTCAAAGAAGAGACGGCGGCAGCCGTACCGAATGCATTGCTTGCGGTGACTTTCAGTTCAAGCCTTCGTCCGACGTCAGCGGACCGCACTTGGAAGGTCGCTTGTTCCGCTCCGGCGATGGGAACGCATCGTGCGGACGCGTCGCAAGACGACCAACGGTAGCGAAACACGATTGGCTTGTCTCCTGTCCACCGCCCCGGGTGACCCGTGAGCTGATTGCCATCGCGTGGCGTGATGTCGCTGATGCTGGGTGCCCTCACATTGAGGGGTTGCGTGTCTGCCGCCCACACGGGTACTGCCCACCACAGAAAAACCAAATTTCCGAGCAGCATCGATTTCACAATGTTTGTCTTTCGGTTGAATCGCCTCATATCGAATCGCGCGGAACATACAAGGCCACAACACGGGTCGAAACCCACCAAAATACGTACGCGCGAAGGCGCCCCCCGAGCCGCCCGCGCATGGGCTCAGGGCCATCTGTGATTATGAAAAAAAAGCCCTGGACTGCTCGGCGGATTGTTGCATGCCAGCCACATGTGGAGCCAAAGCTGCAGTCCTGTCGCCGATGACCCTAGGGGAACACTGAACGGTACAATGTGAACGAACTGCTGTGGCGGGTGAAGAGGTCAGCAGCTTCATCCCATGCCCGCTGCCGCCGCGCGATCCGCTGATGGATCTGGACGGTGACCTTGCGAACGGGGTTGTCACGGTTTTTCGAAGGTTTTTCGAGCGCTTCCAACCAGGCGACGATTGTCACCTTCTGCGGTATAGACCGCGAAGAAAAAGTCCGTTCCGGACTCATCGACCCAGGGCAAAATCGCACCTTCTGCTTGCTCAGCTTGGTCGCCTTCGATGAACATTGTAAAGTCGGCGAATCGAAGATCGCCGAAGGCATCGATCAGTTGGTCGTCCCAATTCTTGAACTTCTCAGATCGCCGGAATACAGCCACTTCGTAACGGTCGTGAACCAAACCAAGCGGCCGAGCCGCGGCGTCGATTCGGATGTGGAGCTTCCTCGACTTGTCAACATAGATGGCGTTATCGAGATTGAGGGGATACAGATCGAATACCGAATAAGCCAAGGTTTCTCTCCAGGCTTCACTTTGGTTGTACAGCCATTTGACATAACACTTGATGGGAATAGGCGGCACATAAAAGCTATAGTCGTCATATGGATAGGAAATCCTCCAGACCCCGTTGTCGCCATCCACAACGCTACCTTCCAGACCGAAGTATGCAACCAAAGACGTCAATTGCGGAACGCAATTGACATGGACCTCGAGCGCCTCTCCCTTTATCTGGTTCAGAACAACATTCTCTGATCCGCCCACCAGCCGGATGTAGACGTGGCCACCTCGAAATTCCGTTTCGACCGGGATCTTGGGCTTGTGACGATAACTTTCTTCGGGATCGTAGCGAGGTCCGGTGTTTTCCCCTGCGGACGTGCCGGAGGACTGCTCGCCAGCGTCCGTGCTGCCAATGGACAGGCGTTTGATTTCGCCTGAAGAGCGCTGATCCTCAAGCGGAACAGCCTCGGAAAGCAAGTTCTTGTCCTCCAGATCGGCCACCGTGGCGAACCACTTCTCGCCGCGCCGAAGATCTTCCACAAGGTCCTGGAAGGGGAGTCCAAAGGTACTCCTCCAGTCCGGATGATCCCATTTTGCATCCGGGTTGGCGCGCGCCGGCTGTCCCTTCGCGCCTAGGATGATACGCGTCGCCAGCCACCCCGTGACCATACCGCTGAGGTCTGTTTTGTACAGATATAGGCTTACTTCGCGCCCGTCCAGTTCAAGATCGTCTGCTCCCTCCGTGTAGCTCACCTCGACCGTGTTTCCCTCCGCCAGCACCGCACGCAACCCAATCTCATCAACGGGCTGCTGGACGTTCCTAAACCGTCCCACTTCGCCAGCACCAACGGTTGAGGATCCGTCCAATTTCGCGACAAACAGGGCACGATCCAATGCGCTCTGGAGAATTCTTCGTGGCTGAGTCGGCGTCGGACTGCGAAACAGGAGCACCACCCCATCCCACGGGCGAGTATGGGTCGGATAAGAGCCGTCAAACAAGTCGTCAACCCCGTGGATCGAGAAGAACTCCTCGTCAGGGAACCACATCTCAAACCAGACCCCGCGCGGTTTGGCTTTCATGAAGCGTTCCAAGCCTTCGGCATTCGCCAAGTCATAGGTGTCGAGCAAGGACCGATCGTGGGTGCCAATCAATATCAAGCGGTCGTCGGGCCCCATGGCAAAGTTCCGATGAATGGCAAAACCATTTTCGTCCTTGTTGAATTCGCCAAGCCATACCCGACGATCTTCCGCGGTACCGTGTTCGCCATCACTCGGTGCGGGGAGAGGCGCCCCTACGACAGTCTTTTCTGACTCAACAGAGGCATGTGTACCAGACAGGCTATCGGGGGGCGTGCTTGAGGCCGGAGCACCCCTCACAACGGGAAGCGTTCCGAGACCAAAGTTGCCGGGACTTCGAACAATGCGTTCCGCGGTATTCTGGTCAAACTCGCCACGAATGCTGAGGGCGACCCAAAAGAGCAGCATTTCACGCACCGGTTCGGGGAGCACAGACAGCGCTTCCTGTGCTTTTTTCCACCGAAGGTGGTTTTCAACCGACGCCTGTATCACTTCGGTTCGCGATGCATCGGTCCGAAGCACATGCACCAAAAAGCGCGCGTTTTCTTCAAACGTGAGAAAACCAATGGAGCCCAAGGGGGTGCGTTCAAGCCCTACCCAGTCGATGGTGATGTGGTACATCTTGTCGTCATCGAACCGCGCCACCGGCTCCTCGGTGGTATGTTCGGTGGCGTACAAGGGAACCAAAGCCCTGATCTCTTCTTCGTCCCGAAGGTAGGTTTCTAGGGGCGCCAAGAGTGCCTGACCCTCAACCCATCCGACCGGCGTCCATAGATCGGATGCGGGTGCCGTTCCCCCAACAAAAATAGACAAAAGCCCCGGATCAATCTCGCTCCCTAAAGAACCCGCGTAGGCCAAAACCGAAGGCGCGGCCGCGGCGATGGCCGCCAGCTCGGGCGGCAAGAGGAGCAATTCGTCAAGCTTTCGTGAAAGCGTTTTGAGCGCCAACGCCGAAGGCTTGGTTCGAAACAAAGGCGTACGCAAACCCAGGGTGTTCGGCCACACCGCCTCCCCCGTGGACAATCCTTGCGTATCCAAAGAGGGCAGGCCGGACTCTGGGACAAACCGGCTGTCGGTGTCCGAGCCGTCTTCTTCTTGCTCCGCATCCTGGTCGGCCATCCGTTTTGCGAGCGTGTCACAGTTGTCCATGACCCCGGGGCCCGATTCTCGAACCAGCGCCTGGAAGGACTCTGCCTGAAGAAAACACGGAACCGCACAGCCCTCGTGGCCGCGCCCCGAAACCCCCGGCGGCTCCAAGAGACAAACCTGCGCCCCTCGGGCCCGGAGCGTATCGTAGGCGACTTCGGCGTTCGCAAACGGCACCGTTTGATCCCCAGTGCAGTGGCACAGCAAGACGGGGGCCTTGGGGGTCCAGTCGTAGACGTCGTTGTCTGTGAGCGCAACCCGAATCGGATGTTGCGGGTCTACCTCAAGCGCATTCCGGACATCTTCGCGAAGGATCTCAATAGGCACGCTGGGAAGGGCTTCGTTGATCTGGTCGGGACCATGGGTCCCATCGAAAAGCCGTGCCAGATCGGTCGCATAGGGCTCTGAAAACAGTCCCTGAGGTCCGAGATTCCACGCGTAGACTTCGTCGTAGGCTAAAAGCACATAGGGCAAGTAGAAGGGGTTGGCGTAAGGCCTGGGATCCTCGATCATCATCTTGTAGTTGGTCCCAGACATGTCATAGGGCCCTCCGCTCGGCGAAGACGCCAAGACCAAGATTTCGTCGGCATGCTGTTCTTCGATCAGCTGATGGGCCGCCATGGTCGCATGGCCTCCCTGAGAGTACCCCACCAAAAAGACCTCGTCGGTACAGCCGTAGTACTGGATTTCTTCACACAGAAAGCGGGTCGCGCGAATCATATCCACGGTGGCAGTGGCCTCCGTCGGAGCGTGAAGATAGGGATGAAAACCTTCACTTCCACCGAGTCCCAGATAGTCGGGCATGGCGGTCACGTGCCCAAGACCGGCATAGGCGACGCCCACCAAACGCTCACCGAGCCAATTCGTGGACGGCGCCTCCTCCTTTTTGGCGAGGGTCCCATGCTGCAAGCTGACCATCTTCGGGGGGAAGAGGCGCAAGCTCGGGGATTCCACGATGGGCATCAAGACCACGCCGGTCGCGACCGTGGGCTCGCCTCGAATGTCGATGGTTTCGTAGCGTACGCGGTAGGCATCCACATCGTAGGTCGCCTCGAAAGCACTGCCGCTGAAGTAGCCTGCGTAAGCCTCAAGCACCCACTCGGGAACGCGGCCCTCCCAGTGGTACTCTAGGAGGGATCCACGAAAGCCGCCAAGACCCGAAAGGGCGGCGGTGCCGGCTTCTTCGTCAACAACCTCGATGGCATTGTCCGGCCACAAAAGCCCGTTCTCGCCGCCCTCGGCCCCCAGGGCAACGTGACGCGAGAAGGTATCGGGAAGGCGGGTGGGCGCCTTCGGCCGACGCGCCCATACGTCATCGACGGCGGCAAACACAAAGTGCGTTGCCTCCGATTCGGCAACAGACTGAGAGAGCCCCAAACCACGCGCCAAATCGGTGTACACCTCTTGAGTCAGCCGACCGCTCCTCGCGACCTCATGAAGGAACGCAAGAGGCAGGCCTGAGGCATCTGCCAGGATTGGGAGCGAGCCCGCCGCGTGCACATTGACAAAACGCCGAAACGCCGACGTGTTCGACCTGAGCACATCCGTTCCCAAAGACCCCTGCGGAGTCACCAGACGAAGGTCAAGCCCCACAATCCGACCGTTCACGAGCACGTTGGTCGGCACCCCCTCCTCGGTCAGCGTTCGCCATTCGAGTGAAGGACGCAACCAATAGCTCAAAGATGCCGGGTTTGAAGCCTCGAGAAGGTCTACGCCTTCCACGGTATACCCACGGGCACTGCCCGCGCGGGAGGCCTCAAGCACCGCATCTCGCCAAACTTGGCGGAGCCAGGCCCCGATTTCCTCCGACGATGGGACCACCGATGCCGCGCGAAGATGGGCGTAACTTGTCCCGTCTGGCCGAGGTCCTGCCTGGTCGAGGTTTCCGTACAATATGCCTTGTGGCCGGCTGGCAGGCGCTTTGCTGACGATGCGCCCCCAAGACAAAAGCTCGAAGCCATCATCTTGGTGCGGCATCGCCAGGGCAAGCGACGCCACAGCCTGGCTTCCCAAACGTTGCCCAAGCGCCAAAGCCCAGGCCGCCTCGGCTTCCTGGCAGGACATCCCGAGCACGCCTTCGAGCTCCTGGCTCCACACCAAAAGGTCGTGACCTTCCTGGCAAAGCCCCTCGAGCGCGTGAACCATGGCCAAAAGACGCTCCTCGTAGGGCACTTCGGCAAAAACCGAGGGCCACTCACGCACCGGGGTCAGCGCCTGATACGCCTCAAAAGCAAAATGGAGCTGCACAAGCCGATGAAGCAGTCCGTCAAACACCGCCTCCCCGGCATCGGACTTCAAAAGAGCCGCCCAGGTGTCGGCGTAACGTCGTCCCATCCGGCCGCGCACGTCGAGATAGGCGGGCGCCTCCTTTTCGAATGGACTCGACGCATCAAGCGACGGTGCAATGGAAAAAAACAAGGGACCCGCTTCGACGCCAAAAATACCTCTCGGGCGCTCGAGAATTTGTTCCCCGGCCAACCGCCAAAGAGGCTTGTCCTCGTGGGATCCCAGGCTTTGGAAGGACCGCCATGCCAGCTCCTCGAGCCGCGGGTCAAGCGACGCTCCGGCCCTGAGCGCAAGTGCTTTAAAGACGTTCGTCTGGGAAAAGTCACGCCTCAGGGCATGCACCTCCAAACCTGGGTTGCTGTCGCTGTAGCCCAGCAGCAGAAGCTGAAGCGCGCGCTGCGTTCGGCCAAAATCTTCGGGGGGCCCCATGTGGAGCCCAAAGAGGAGGTAGAGCGCAGCGGCCGACGCCATGTCCCCTGGTGCCTCCGATTCGCTCAGAGCTCGAACCCGCCCATCGTCTTCCAACCACAAATGCAAAATGGGTTGTCCCGCACCGCGCGGATCCCAAAAGTACGTCCGCACGGCCTCTTGAATCCGCTGGAGCTCTTCGCTGAGAAAAATTCTGGTTTCTTCGTCCCCGCGCCACGTCTGAAGCAAAGACTGCACCGCGAATGCACCATATACATGGTCCTCGAGCGCCAAGGTTCGAAACCGCGGGAACCCGTCCTCCGGGTCGCCACCGGTGGAGGACGCCAATGCGGGCAACGAAGAGATACCGATCGCGCGTGCAACCTTTCGGGGCTCGCCCCCACCGCTCAAGAGCAGGCCCTCACCCGGCTCGACGCCGTAAAGGCTCCGGATCGAACGAACAACATCACCAAGCTGACGCAGCTCAGCAACCCCCACATACTCTCCCTTCTTCTCCGCATGGGCCAATGCGTAAACCGCCAAAAACTGCGCGCCAACCTGGTAATAGGGCCCCATAGGTCTGCCTTTTTGGGCGTCCACGATGTAGGGGAACTGGACATACGCCGAATCGCCGAGCGTGAATCCGTGCATCGCCACGGGAAGCCCCCGGGTCCACTCGTCGGACTCCGACCCCACCTCATCCCGGCTCAAGCCGGCCAAGACCGCAAGCGCCTGGTCTTCAATGAACGTGAACGGCACGGGGGGCGAAACCGGCGCGAACGCTTGATTTTCGATCTCTGAGTCCATGAGCCCCACACCTTGCTCCTCTTCACCGATGGAGGCGATGGGACGCAGGGGCGTTTCGGTCGCATCAAAAACCTCGTAGCGCGCCCGGCCGAAGGTCCGATGATGAAAGGACCACATCCCATCATTCCCCGCGAAGTACGGGGTCCGCCCCTCTCGGGTAAGACCGGGCGCAAACGCCGCCGAGGCCGCCACCACCTCCCCGCGCGACGGGCGAATCAGACGGGCGACCGGAAGGCCCACAATATCCCCGTTATCGTCGGCCTCCCATTCGTGCACCCTCAGCGCCGGATAGCCTGCATCACCTTCCTTAAACGTCACGGTAAATGCCCCCTCATGATCGAGAGGGGCGGTGGCCACAAACCACTCCTCGTCGTCGAAAACCATGGAGAGCATGATAAAGTCTTCGCCCTGGCTTTTTTCCACGAAGCCTCGGAAAACATAGTGCACCTCATCAAACCAACCGAGGGAATTAATCCAACTTCTCCAGTCGTCGGGCGGGCGTTTTTCGGCCCAGGCGTGGACGCTGACGTAGGTGCTGTTGATAGGGACGTCCACGATTTCTGTCAGGGGTGGTTGTTCTTTCGCCCCGTCCGCAAACAAGACGCGTGTACGAGCAAGCTGTTCTTGCCCGCCCTGGCCGAGCCAGAGGCGAACCCTTTTTCCCTCATAGGGCAGAGCGCCTTCGAAATAGCCGTGAACCGGGTAACTAAAGCCCTCCTCCGTACGCTCTCGAAACATCGGCCGAAGAATACTGGTGTCCTTCAACCCGTATCCACGCTCGTTCAGCGCAGTCCAAGAGCGGTCGAGGACCGTGGCTTGCCCTTGGTAGTCAACCCCGCGGGCGTAGTTGTGGAGGGGCCGCTCCGGCATTTCTTGATGGCCGTCGTCGTACACGTCGATAAACCACAGCGCGGCCGTGCTCGACTCCAAGACAGTCATCAAGTCTTGGATGCGTCGACTGGAGTACGGAAAGCCATTGTCCCGCACAAAGCCCTGCATTTCACCCCAGAGCCATTCGGCTTGCTCAAGAAAATCCGTGCTCTTCGGATCATCGGGGTGCGCCCGGGCGTACCGCCGTAGCCCCAAGATCAACCCGGTGGTCGCCTCCAGATGATAGAGCGCTTCGTTTTGGTCACTTTGTTCAATGTAGGGATCGGAGAAACTGTTGGGGAAGTAGTGTGTGCCCCAGTACGTACGCTGGTTGAACTCCAGTTCTTTCACAAAAGCGTCCAGCGTATAGTTGAGGCAGGTGGCCAACTGCTTCCGTTCCGCGTCGCCGAGGGTTTCATAGTCCACCGACAGAGAAAGCCAGCTGCAGTTGTCGATGGCCGTGACCGGATTGGCCTCGAAGCGCCCCGCCTCAAAATGCCCCCCGGTGATGAAGCGGCCCCCCGCGGGATCCCACAGTTTCTCGAAAATCGCAGCGCGAAGGGTGTTTCGCCACGCCTCAAGCTCTGCGTCGATGGCGCGTTCTTGGGGCTCCAGATAGCGCGAGATCGTCGCCCAATGCTTGAGCGCATGGTTCAAGACACTCAGCACATCGAGATTGTGTTCCGTGACGACATTTTCGGCTCGCACGGGTACGATGAGGGCCTCAAAATCTGAAAGGCTTAACACCCGAGGCTCAAGAGGCACACAGTCCCCGGTTTCTTCGCGGCGGCAGCGCGTCACCTCCGCGGGCTGCTCAGGGTCATGCGCGGCGTAGCCGATGGCGTCCAAAATGCTGTAGTACGCCCACTCGATCTTCGGATCTTCCTCCAGACCAAGCTTATGCGGGGTCGTGGCATTCTCGAGACCGGCCGTGGTTTCACCCGCCGTCATAAGGCCCAACGTCTGGTGGGCCTCAAGCCCACGGAGGGTCTGTAGATAACATCGGGCGATGCTTTTTTGGGCTCCGGAGTCCAAAACCGAAAAGGCGGCGGACGCGATGTAACTCCCAACGCCGTGGACCGCCCACGCGTTGGCGCCGGTCACGAGGCGTCGGTCCGCCCAGTCGTCGAGATGCGTGTTCCACGAAAACGCCCACCCTCGACTCGCAGGCGGCCCACCGCCTCCACCGCTGGCTTTTCTCGCGGCACACAAAAACTCCGCGAGTGCACTGGCGCGTGCATCGCCCTGCCTCGCGAACTGAGCCAACGCAATCCCCTGGGTGTAAGCCCACACCCGATCGAACTGGACCAACGGTTCGTCGGTTTGTTCCAGATCCCCAAGATACTCGCGTTGGGCCCCAAGTTCTTGGTGATACAACTCGTCCCGAAGACGAATGGCCCGACGATAGTTCCCAGAAAAATTGGGCGATTCCACCACGCCCTGAGTCAACTCGGTATTCACGCCGCCCACGTCACCCGCATCTACACGCGCAAGTTGAACTTCGTCCCCCACGGTCGGAAGAAACGATGCCCCATCGAACATCGCCAAACCCAAGGGCTCCCCATGGGTGGAAAACTCCGCCCAGACGGTTTGCGTCGGCTGCATGGACCCCGGTGAACCTAAAAAGGCGCCTTCATTTCCGGAGCCCACACCGCCGCGGGAAGCCGCAGAACCATCGGAACCCGTAGAACCCGTAGAACCCGTTGAACCCGTAGAACCCGTTGAACCCGTTGAACCCGTTGAACCCGCTGAACCCGTTGAACCCGTTGAACCCGCTGAACCCCTGGAGCCTGGAGGCTCTTGGAAGGACGCTGAAAGCACTGAACGGTAGGTTGCCTCACAGCCATCGCTCAACATGTCAAATTGATCCACGCACTCGACCCGGATGGGCGCAGCCTGGTGGGCCACCACGACCTCTGGCGCCTCCACGCGCACCGAGCTCACGCGATCCTCCTGCCACGCCGCGCGGGTCGTCACGATGCGGTTTACATCGAGGGGCTCTTCAAGCTCGGTCCATGCGGCCACCACCAAACCATCGTGGCTCGTCAACCGGGGCGTGCTGCCAAGAGAATCTGTGTCGGTTTGGGAAAGCGGGGCCGTGCGCACCGAAAAATCGGTTGAAGCCACCCCGTCGGTTGCGGGTTCGAATGCACCCAGTCGGCCGTGAACAAAAAAGAGCAGCCCCTCGTCGCCCGCCTCAGGTGATGCTTCGCCGTGGGTCTCAAGCGCGCCTTCACCGCCTGGGTAGGCTGCGTACACCACGACAAATTCGTCGCTTGAAACCATCGCAACATCTGGACGACGGCCACGCGCAACCTCAACGGGTGTAGACCAATCGCGTCCCCCATCTTTGGAGTAAGTCAGAACGATGGCACGTCCCTTCTCGTACACCACCACCATGGTGCCGTCACCGCCGCTGGCAACGCGGGGATAGCTCGAGCCCAGCGGTGTTGGAGCGACCTCTTGCTTTTGGGAAGGGTCGCAGTATGCGCTTTCTTCGCCTTGGCTTTCAAAGACGTCGACGGTATTGATGCGCCAAGACTGAAGGGTATCGTCGATCCAAGCCCCTCGTCGCCAGCCCGTCTCGGCCGTCACTTCTCGGGCGGCAACCTCCACGACATCACCCACAACTTGGGGAACGGGCTCCAGACGTCGGACCTCCTTGGACCAGGCACCCTCCTGGACGGGGCGCTGCGCAACGTGAATCTTGTCGGTCTCATCCCACTGGCCGCTGTACAAGTAGTAGTACCATTCTTTGGCGTGCGGGCGGCCCGCGTCGAACGAGTAGAAGTCTTCGGCCAAGGCAAAATGCTCGGTGGCGGCCGGGTCTTCCAGCTCTTCGGCATAGCGCGCCATTTCGTCGTCTGGTGGGATCGGTGCGCATGCATAAGGGTCCTTTTTCCACGCGGCCCGAAAGCCTCGCTGGCGGGCCGTGGACCCGATCTTTGGGCACCACGCCCCCCCCGTTTTTGACGGAGGTTCAACAAAGGGCCCATAGGCGCCGGACCAATCCGGGTTGCGCACGGGGAGATTGTCGAAGCGCCGAGTCTGCCTTGCGACAATGGTGACCTTGTCGGCGTCAACCACCAACGACGGGCTTTCAACATAACGGGTCTCGGTTCGCGTCAAATGCGGGCCAAACAGGGACCCGCCCTGCTGGGGGTCGGACTCCAGCGCCAAAGAATAGCGCTCCTCGACGGGATCCAGACACCCGCAAGGGTCGTCGATGCACGGGTCGCCCTCGTACATCCGAAGGTACAACACAACCTCGTCATTGACTCGACGCTTGGTCTCATCAAACACGTTCTCCGGAGCACCCTCGAAGTCTTTGAGGTAAAAAACGCGGCTATCTTGCCCCCACACGAGGTGGATATGCCCCAGGCGATCGATGCCGACGTCGATGCTCCGCTTCCAGCCTGGCCCGGCATCGACCCCATGCGGCGTCTCACCAAACGTTTTCCCGCCGTCGGCGCTCGACAGCGCGTAGATTCTATGTCCCGGACCGGAAGAACCGCCCTCTTCTTCTTCAAGCCACACCACCCATACCCGGTCTTCGTATGCCCCAAGGGCAACTTCGGTCACCCGAACCCCCGGGCTTCGCGCCGACAGCCGAAGCGGCGGGCGCCACGAACCCTGCTTCGCCAGTCGGTCGCTCTGTGCGTAATAGATCTCGTCGGCCACACCACTTCCTCGGGCCACGTACGCCATGTGGGTGGATACACCCGCTTCGGTTTTGGCGATCGTCAAGGCCGGGTGGACGGCATTCAAGTGGGCTTCGGTGACCTCGCTCGGGGACTCGAATGCACCGGGCGGGGTCACGCCAACAGCCTCTTTGGCCGCGAGGGTCACCACACTCGACCTTTCCGAGAACAGCCCTGCCTCACTGGGCCCGGCGATGACGGCGGTCACCGAAAAGCGGGCCGCCCGACCCAAGTCGGGCAGACGGCCATCATAGAGGGGCTCGTCCACGTCGAAATGCGCGCCTTGGGGGATCGACTGCGCGTCGGTTTCACGCGGGCCCTGCCGCGTCACCCGATAGCGAAGCGCAACCCCCATGGGGATCGGCGTCCCATCATCAAGCATCGTCGGAGGCCGCCACCTTAGATGCGCCCCGTCTGAATCGGCCCACCCCACCAGATGTGTTGGCGGCCTCGGCGGCCGCGTGCTGACAAATCCGCCGGGATCATAGGTGCGTTCCACGGAAACCACGCGAACATGACCCGCCCGGTCATGCGCCACCACCGACATGGAGTTGGGGCCCTCGTGAAGCTGGACCGCAACCGAAAACCGCCCGTTGATCACCGGGAGCACTTCGCCCGGCCCCCCGGATTCTTTCACGAGCTCAACCCGGTCCAGATGCTCGTCCCAAGCCCCGCCCTCAATCACAACCTCGGGCACATAGACAACCGACTCGCCCTCCCCGTACACCGAAAGCTCCGGCGCAAACCGGTCCCACGTGATCCGCCGAACTTCTTGCGTCTCGTGCCCAAATTGGTCTCGGGCGAGGATGGAGACTACGTTTTCACCCGGATGAAGATCGAGTTTCGCTGCAAACGAACCCTGGGTGCTGGTTAAAACCACGCCATTGACGGCGACAAAGGAAAAATGCGCATCCCAGCTCTTTCCCGACAAAGTGAAGGGCGACGCCTTGGTATAGACCAAACGCTTCTTGGGCGACTCTATATCAAGAATCGGCATCGCCAGGTCCTTGGCGCCCGGCACCGGCTCCTCAAAAAGCGGCGTTTGCCGCCACGCCAATCGATGCCCTTCGGGCCTCGTGTTTTCGACCTCAATCCAGGCCGTCGAGCTTGTGGATACACCCAAGACCTCCCGGAATAGAACCGGTACACGCTGATGCACCGGTGATGCACCCTGTGCCAATAGGCGCGCGGAGGCCAGCCTCACCGGTGCGTGCCGACCACGGCCAACCACAATGTCAAATGTGGTGCCCGGCCGGTCCGCAACCACGTGCAGTGCAAATCCGATCGGCGCTGCCCCTTCGGAGGCCACCCGGTGCACAGGGGACTCATAGAACACCTGCCGGTGCACTTGGGCGCGGTTCCCCTGAGCATCCTGGGCAACCACCGAAAGGAGATTTTCCCCGGGCTCAAGCCGCACCAAAAAGGAGAAAGCCCCAGGCTCCCGGGTCACCACCACCCCATTCAACGACAAGCTTGCGAGCGTTTCGCCGTGCACCTGACCGCGCACCACCAAAGCCGCACTCGAGGTGCGGGTGCGTTCCGGCGGATAGACCACCACCAAACGTGGCGCCGCCTCCAAAAAGCCGGCCTCAGACGAGCCAGCCAAAAGCGGCTCTACCGGAACCGAAAACCCACGCTCAGTATCGGAAAAAAACCGGACCAGCGACAACGCATCGTGCTCCGACGGCCCCCCCGTTTTGGGCGCCGCATCCGCCACGGCCCGCGCAATCCAATAGATATTTCCGGCCTCGAGCTCTGCGTTCGGCTCCAGGACGACCGCTTTTTGCAGGCCCGCATGCCACCCCAAAACCCTCCCCGGCACATCGGACACCGGGACCGACTGCTTGGCGAAGAAAAACTGCCCCACTTGATTTTCGTCAGCAAGCGACGGAGGCGAAAGGGAGCCAGGAGCACCTGCGGTCGAGCCGACATGCAACCAATAGTGCGCCCCTTCGTTCAGTGTACGCACCGGCCGAAACTGAGGACGCAATCGAACGTGCTCCGCGTCCCACGCGTGGCCAATCTCCCATGCGGTCCACTCAAGCTGAGCGTTTTCGAGAAGCGCGGAAGCCATCTTGCCGGACACCAGCGACCATCCAGCCGCCAAGGCGCCATGCGATACACCAAAGCCTTCCGCCGATCGTGACTCCATCAGATCGGAACGCTCGGAACACGCCAAGAGCGAAAGAAAACCGGCAGCCATGAGAGGCGACCGTCGAAACAGCGAGCGGCGCCCAGGGCTCAAGGGGCTCGGGTTCTCCCTTGAACATTCCGCAGACCTCAGCATGCTCGTTACCCTCCGTAGCCGGAGCCCACAGATTCAAGACGGGCTGTCCGGCGCGCCACAACACGACGCCCAGCAACATTTGTCAAGACATCTAGCACTGCACGAACCCCGCGAAATACCCAGGAAGGACGATGCCTTGCCGGCTCAAAATGTCACAAGCTCGGACCAGCAGGCCTCGACCCGAGACTCAGGACCTGGCCCCTCGAAAACCATTTGCGGCGATCATCCCGAGGGCGTCGGCAAAAACGCCACGAACTCGCGTCCAAGCCACCCAGCTCAATCCCTGCCCCGGCGGAACAACGGGTCCTTTGTCATCCGACCCGGCGCACTGAAACCGGGTGCGGACGGCGGGATGTCCGTCCCGGGGACGGCCTGCCCCCGTCAAGAATGCATTCGCGGAACGAAAGGGGGTGCCTCTGGTTCTAAGAGGCCCAGCGGATTTCAAGAAGCGTCGACGCAGGCGGGCTTTGGCCTAGGCGACAAACCCCACTTCACCAGGTGACGACGTGCCCCTTCACGTCTCCCTTTGCCGTGGCTACGAACACTTGGGTCGCTTTGGCGAAATAACCCAGCATTTGAATCCACAGCCGACGGCGATCTGCCGGAAAATGTTCGAAAGGATCGTCCATCAAAAGAGGGATGGTATCCTTGTGGAGGCAGGCTTCCACCAACGCAAAACGAAGCGCGGAGTCACACCCATCCAGCGCCTCACCACCCAACTCGACATAAGGCGTAAGCTCCGATCCGTCGGTCAGTCCAAAACTGGCTTCTCCGCGAGGAAGAAAACTTACCCGATCGAACTTTCCGTCGGTCAACGCTTTGGCGAACTGCCCGATTCGAGGCGAAAGCTTCTCGCACAGCGTGTCCACATCGACCTGAAGCAAGTCGACCGCGGTTTGAATCAAGTCGCGTGAGCGATCCGGGCGCGGCGAAGACTCGCCGCCGTAACCAGATCCTCCAGAGCGCCAAGACCCGACCCCACCGCCTCCTGGGGGGCCGCCATAGCCGATGGCCATCAACGCGCACCCCGGCGCCTCAGCCGCTCCGAACTCTGGCCCCCCTTCGGCCGTTCCGCCGCCGGCGCCATAACCAGAACCGTATCCCTCTTCGTCCTCATCGTCATCCGCGCCGATATGACCGCCGCCAAAGTCGAAAAGAGACCCCGTGCCAGGCTTGCCCGAAGCGGGCGGCGCCGGAAACGCGGGGACACGTGGCCCCGACAACACCCCCGTGGACGGCTCCGATGAAGAACCCGTGGAAGGTTTGGCACCCTTCGGAGGAGCCAGGGGCATCGGTTCGTCGCTGTCCGGAAGCCTCAGAGCGCTGGACGACGCCGGCCGCTTGGCGACCACCGGCGCACTCGGACTCGTAGCCCCGGGCAAAGCCACCAAAGCCTCACCATCGTCCTCGCGACGTGAAGAACTGGGGGCACTCGGCTCCGAGGCGCGGCCAAGCTGCTTTCTGATGAGCCTGATGCGACGCTCAAGCACCTCTTTGGTCATCATGCTGCCTTCAGCTTCGAGGACCGCCTGCTCACACTGCTCGATGCGGGCACGGACCTTGCGAAGATCCTTCTCGGCCTGCTTGACCGCGGGGTCCTGAAACATCACGCGGACCCGGGCCTCGGTTTTCTGGATTTCTTTTCCGACTTCCTCAAAAGCAGCGTACCGCTCAAGGATTTCAGACGGTTCATCGATGTTCATTTCTTCCATCAACCGCCGAACCACACCGGTATCCAGCTCATACTGCCTTTCGAGCCGCTGAAGCCGTTCTCGACCAGCGGTCAATCGCCATTGAGCGCGGCTCTGCACCTCAAGCTCGCCCACCCAGCGATACGCAGAACCGGCGGCCACCAAAAGACAGGGAATATTCAAAAAGGCCAGCCACGAGGTTCCAAGAGCATAGGCGAGCACGATGGCGATCAGCGCCCCTCCCACGCCCACAAGAAAATAGGTGTCTTTCCAAAAGGGGAAGACTTCAAGCCCACCTTCTTCAGCCTGAAGCAGCGTCACCTCATCAAAGGTACGTTTATGATCCGTTTTGTATTTTGCCGTTTGGCTTTCCAGGCGACGGAGCTTGTCTCCAAATCCTTTGGGAAGATCACCGAGTTCCTGCCCGAAGCTCTTTTTCTCGTCGCGCAGCGACTGAAGAGCCTCCTTGAGCTCATCGATTTCGCCGGCCGTCTTTTCAAGTTCGCTTCGGCGCAACACAAGCCTGTCGAGCTCGAGTTGTGCTTTTTCGGCTGAACGAAGTCTCCGAAGCTCATCCTCCGCTTTGGCGAGGTCCTTTTCTTGCTCCTCGACGCTGGGCATCGTGGCCCCACCAAAAGATGCCCCGCCGAAGGACGCGCCGCCGAAAGACACATCTGGCCCCTGGTCCATTTCGGCCTGAACGAGCGCGTTGGTGGAATTCAACGCGGAACCGATGCCCCCCTCCATGGGCCCAGCGCCGGACCCGCCGGGCGGTCCACCGGGTCGGGGCAGGTGGGCCCCACTCCCCCCACGCGCCGCCGGAAGCCCAGGCGCCGAAGGTGGACCGAAATCTGTGGGTTTGACGATCGGTTGCCCGCTGCGGGTTCGTGCTTTTTCGCCCTTCGACGCCATCGACTCTGGGCTCAACAAAAACAACCGATCGTAGGCGACGTCATCCGGCAGATGCTGCTGAACGCGAATGTACTGGGCGACATCACGCGCCGAATCCGCAAAAAGCTCGTAGCGCTTCTTTTCTTTGTCAAACGTGAAAAGCTTGGTTGCACCGGAGACGACATCGCGCACCAAGCGGTACGTTTTCTTGTCTCGACCGTAAAAGGTCAGAGCGAGGCGAGCCTCCTTGGCCTTCGGATCGGCCAATGCTTCGGTGGCGCTCCCGCGAGCCGGATCGGGGTAGAGCAGGTGGTAGAACACATCCAACACCGCCGACCTGAGAGCAGCTTCGGAGAGGGGAAAGACGTTGATTCCGCGCTTGAAGGGCAAACGCACGCGCTCCGGAAATCCTTTGAGACCCTGAAGCGCAAGCTCAACAAAGATCATGGGCGTGTTCACGGGCCCGAGCCCGACACCCCACAGTTACCATCGGGCCCGGCTGGACCCAAGTGAGACCAACCGACCTATACGGCCATCAGCATACTTTTGAGGGCCCTAGAGCCGAAAGACCCACCCGCACACCCGTGCGTGGCGCCCCCAATAGAAGGCCACGGTGGCGAAGGAGTCCACTCAGTTCCGGTACTTGGTGCGCTCTTTGACCCGCGCGGCCTTGCCCGAAAGATTCCGGAGATAGTACAGGCGCGCACGCCGTACCTGCCCGTGTGACTTGACCTCGATTTTCCCGATGGTAGGCGCACTGAGCGGAAAAATGCGCTCCACGCCTACGCCGTGAGAAATTTTGCGCACGGTGATCGCAGACTGGACTCCGCCCTTCTTCCAACGGATCACGATGCCCTCAAACACCTGAACCCGCTCACGCTCCCCTTCTTTGATCTTGGTGTGAACACGCACGGTGTCCCCGATACGAAGGGCAGGTAAATCGGACCGCAGGTAGGGGGCGTCGATCTCGTCGATGATGCTATTCATGGTAGTCAGCCTGACCCGTGCTTATCGCGCGCTTGAGCGGGGTCTCGTCAAGGGAAAAATATCCCCTAGCCCCTGAATCCGTGATTCCGGCAACGGGTGCTAGGCCTCACCTCGGAGCCGATCGAGGTAGATCGCAACCGCGGACATCAGGGAAAGCCGTGATGACAGACGAAGCGAGGGAAGACAGGCGTCGACCCCATCACCGGCATCGGGGACCCCCAACACCAAACAAAGGGCCGCCCCTTCGCGGGCACACCGGCTTACGAGCGCGCGCGGGCCAACCGCCTGTGCCGTGCCACGCCGGCCTCCGGCCACCAATCGCGCACCCGAATCCCTTCGTAGCTGCGACAGATTCGGCACCCATTGCACCAAAAGCTCAGGGTGCTCACCGGGAGGATCCAGGTCCTCAGCCCCTGCCTCGGAAAGTACGCCGGACGCGGGGTGTTTCCCCCCCGACCCGGGCGTCCCCACCAGCCAAAGCTTCCGGACCCCGTAGGCCACAAGCAGCGATCGGAAGTCCTCCAGAAAAGAGGGCGTCACGTCCTCGCCCCAAGCCCCACAAGCCACCTCAAGGGGACAAGATGCGGAAGGAACGGTCTTCAGGAACGCTTGGTCCTCGGTCCCAAGACCTCGTTCAACCAACAGGTCAGGCCTCTTGGCGCGGGTTCGTATCAGGGATTGTTGGTGGCGCCACTGGGCAATGCGGGCGTGATTGCCAGAGTAGAGAACCTCTGGCACCTGCTCCCCGCGAAAGCCCTGAGGCCGCGTATATTGCGGATGCTCGAGGAGGCCATCCTGAAAGCTGTCCATCTTCGCCGACCCCGCATTGCCAAGCACCCCCTCTTGGAGGCGCGCCACCCCATCGATGATCGCCAAAGAGGCGTACTCTCCCCCGCCGAGCACAAAGTCGCCCAGCGAGATTTCATCGTCTGCGTAGCGGCGAATCCGCTCATCAAACCCTTCGTAGCGACCCGCGACCAAGCACAAGGAGCCAAGCGCAGCCCAACGCGCCAAATCATCTTGACGGAGCTGCCGGCCCTGGGGCGACAACAACACCACGGGCGCTGCCCCCGAGGCTCGACACCGCTCGATGGCAGAGACCATGGGCTCAGGCTTCAAGACCATGCCTCCGCCCCCACCAAAGGGCGAATCATCAACGGTCCGGTGCACATCGCGGGTCAGGGTCCGCGGATCCAGCGCATCCACTCGAACCAGTCCACGCCGGATGGCCTTGCCCAAAAGACCGAGATCAAGCGCCCGAACCACGACGTCAGGAAACAAAGTGATGACCGAGATCTGCACACCACGCTCGACGTCAGGCACCGGAGGCGTTGGCGCTGAGCAATCCGGGGATCGGACGGATCAAGACCGAAAGCTCGCCCTTGGGATCAAAGGCCGTTCCCGCGACAAAGGCGTCCACCACCGGCACCAAGATTTCGGACGAGTCGCTTTCGCGCCCATCCGCTCGGACGACCATGATCGGGTGCGCACCGTTGTCCTGGATAGAAACGATCCGGCCAAGCACCCGCTCGCCGTCCACTTCGACGGCCAGGGCCCCTAGCCAGCCATCCAGCCCATCACAAAGCATCGGAGGCGGCCGCGCCGCCAAAACAGCCACCGACGAACCCCGTAAAGCCTCCGCCTGGTCCCGGGTCGTCACCCCGGCTAGAGACAAGACGGCCCCGCAATCGTCGAACCACCTCGCTTCTTTCACGGTGGCGAGACTTCGACTTTGGTCGGGATTCACAAGCTCGACCGGCCCCGCATCTTCGCTGTGCGACTCCGGCTGATCATCGGAGGCAAAGAGCCCCTCGAGCCGTGGCCGAAAACGCCGAAAAGTGATGTGGCCCCGAACGCCGTGCGGCTTCCCAAGCCTCCCGATGACAAAAAACGTCTCAGGCCGCTGAGGCCCGGTCAACGGAGGGTCAAGCTGAGACGGCTCACTCAATGATTTCTAGGGTAGACCGCTTGTCGACCTTCATCGCCGCCGCCGAAAGAATGGTCCTCATGGCCTTGGCTGTCCGGCCCTTTTTGCCGATCACTTTGCCCAGATCGTCCTTGGAAACCTTAAGCTTGATGATGGAAGCCTCCTCATCACCAAACTCTGTGACCTCTACCGAATCCGGTGTGTCCACCAAAGACTTCGCTATAAACTCAATCAGATCTTTCATTCGCCGAGTCTCCCGGAGCGTTGGCCGTACGGTGTAAAGAGAGTTCCGTGCGACGATGCATCCTTGCACGTGGGCCCAAACAGGCGTGCATTACGCCTTGTCGCCCGCAGGGTCCTTGTCAGACGCAGCCTCTTTGGCCGCAGTTTCCGCCCCGGAAGCGGCAGGGTCCGCACCGGACGCCCCTTCCTTAGCTGACGCTGCTTCCTTCGGGGGCTCCGCCTCCTTGGCCGCCTCGGTCGGCGCGGCTTCCTTCGGTGCCGCCGGCTTCTTCTCGGCCGCTTTGACCGGGGCCGGAGCCGCCTTGGGCGCCTCTGGCGCCTTGGCCGAAGCGCCCTTTTTCGGAAGCGGCGAGTTCCCGTGCTTTTTAGCGTACTTGATCAGACGCGAGGCGGAAGACGAAGTCTGCGCCCCTACCCCCAACCAGTACTGAATACGGTCCTGATCAAAGACCAGGGTCTTTTGACCCGGATGATAATAGCCAAGCTTTTCACGAAATCGACCGTCGCGGGGATTTCGCGAATCCGTGGCGACGAGGTGATAAAACGGCCGTTTCTTGGTTCCGGCGCGCGCAAGCCTCAGGGTTAGCATGAAGTCCGATCCTCCAGGTGTTCTGCCCACCCGCACATGAAATGAGAAGGCGGTGAATCGCGGATGCCAGCGGGTTTGTCAAGCATTCTCACCCGAAGATGTCCGCAATCGAGACCAAGATCAGGAGCCCCAAAAGGAGTACAAACCCGATACTGTGAACCAAGGCCTCGAATTTCGGCTCGATTTCGCGGCGACGTATCAGCCCCACCCCCAGGAAAAGCAGGCGCGAACCATCGAGCGCGGGGATGGGGAAAAGGTTGAACGCCCCAAGGCTGATGGAGATAAACGCAATCCCCCGCATCGCACCGAGCCAAGACCGGGTGAGCTCCGACGCCAACTGGCCGACGACGCCGACCGGCCCACTGATGGCCACCGGCTCCCGCGGCCCCAGCCCCAGCAGACCCGCGATACCCCGCGCGCACATCTGCACAATCCGGGCCGACACCCCCCAAACCTCGGCCGCCGCGGCCCGGGCCCCCTCGCGCAGCCCTTTGGGTTGAACCACCCGGGTTGCCCCCTCATAACCAATCCCCAAAAGATATCGGTCGCCCTTTTTTTGGGCCTGAACTTCAACCCGCTTGGAGACACCATCGCGCGTAAGCCTCAGAACAAACGGCTGATCCTGTGCCTTATCCACCGCCTTGGACAAATCCGCCAGGCTTTCAAAAAGAGCGTCTTCGGTCCCGAGGACCAAGTCCCCCACCAAAAGCCCCGCCTTTTCGGCCCCCGAACCAGGCGCCACCTTCAGCACCCGGACCGGGGGACGGGCATCATAAAAAAAACAAGCATGAAACAAGAACAGCAGCCCAAACGCCAACACATAGTTGGCCACGGGCCCCGCCAGAACCGTCAGAAACCGAAGATGAAATGGTTTGTTGCGATAACTCTCCGGCGCATTCGGATCGGACCCGTCCTGGGGACTCAGACCATCAATCTGAGCGTACCCCCCAAGCGGCAAGAGCGCGAACTGAAACTCCGTCCCGTCCCAAGTGGTCCGAAAAATCGCAGGCCCAAACCCCACCGAAAACCGCCGCACCGACATGCCGCTCAGCCGCGCGGCCCAATAGTGCCCCGCCTCGTGCACCGTAATCAGCACGCCGAGCGCCAAAATCGCACCCACCACCGCGGTTATCGATTCCACAACTCACCCCGAGCCCAAACCATACGAAGCCTTCTCACCCGCGAGAACACGACAGAAGCTCCCCCGTTTGTCAAAGCCAGTCCCTGGGTCCCGGTCCCTGGGTCCCGGTCCGGCAAAGCCGGACCGGGACCCAGGGACCGGGACCCACTGACCTCTTCGTGAGAACAGGCTGGATAAGCATGAAGCTTTGCCTGTATGCCCCTCTGGTGCAGATGCCCTATGAGGTCTCTATTGCTCTTCGGTACATGCGGGCGCGGCGAAAAGCCGGAATCTCCATGACCACCCAGCTGACCACCTTAGGCGTCGCCCTCGGCGTGGCTGCCCTCACGGTGGTGACGTCGGTATGGAATGGTTTTGAGGCCGAGTTTCTCGAAAAACTGCTCGGCATCAACGCCCACAGCGTCATCATCCGGAACCATGACGTCTTCCGCGACCACGAAGAGGTCTCCGAGGCGCTTCACCAAAAACCTGGCGTCCGCCATGTCGCACCCTTCGTGTACAGCGAAGTCATTGTGCAGACCGACAAAAGCGCCGAAGGCGTCGCCATCAAGGGTATTGACCCCGAGAAGGCACAACACACACCGCTCGCCAAGTACATGAACGGCGTCACCTTAGACGTTCTCACAGATACCGCATCCGCCGCGAACCGGCTGACGCTTCCCGGCATCCTGCTCGGAACCGACCTTCAAGAGAGACTCCATGCCGAAGTGGGGCAACCGGTCAGCGTCATCTCCCCGTACGGCGGACAAGGTGGCGAAGCCCGTACCCGCAACTTCAGAGTAGCCGGCATCTTCCACTCGGGGGTGCACGAGTTTGACTCCCGCATGGTGTTTATCAATCTTTCCGAGTCCCAAAGATTCTTTGGCCTCTACGGAACCGTGACGGGCCTTGAGGTCTGGACCACCGATCCCATGACCTCATTGACCACCGTCAACCGCGCCGCGCGGCAAATCACACCCCACGATCCCCTGGCCTACGAGGTTCGCGACTGGTCCGACACCAACCGAGCCCTTTTCGGCGCAGTTCGCGACCAAAAAAAATGGATCAGCATCATGTTGTTTATCATCGTGGTGGTCGCGTCCTTCAACATCATGGCCACACTGATTTTGCTGGTGATTGAAAAAACCCGAGAGATCGCGGTTCTGAAATCCATTGGCGCAAACAATCGTTCGATCTTGAGCATTTTTGTCCTCGACGGCCAGATCGTGGGCTTCGTGGGCTGCACCCTCGGTCTCCTCTTGGGACTCACAACCTGCGCGGTCCTCCAAAAATACGGGCTCAAACTTGATCCCCGCGTGTACTATCTCGAGCATCTGCCGATGGTCGTGAAGCCCATTGAACTTGCTGCGATCACGGCCGGCGCCATGTTCTTTGCAACCTTGGCCACCTTTTTTCCCGCGTTCGCAGCCGCCCAAAGCGCGCCGGTGGACGGGCTGACGGACCGAACGGGACTCGAGCTGAGCGGCACTTAATGCCTAGGCTCACTTCGATAGGCCACGGGTTGGCTCCATGAACACTTCGGCCATAAAGCAGTACAAGGAGACGTCATCGTCCAGGTACGCTGCGCTCGGCAGCCCCGCTTTTCGGCATGTTTCTTGCGCGAAAGTCGCCCGGTCCCACGCCCGCTCCCGAGCAACCTGGGGCAAGAGCAGCCCGCGCCGGCCATGCCCCTCAACCAAGAGACCGTGGTGGCCGATCTCGACCTCATCGATGGAGCCCACCAGGGACGGCGGGGAGAGCACCGAAATCTCTATCCTTAGGTCTTCCACCTCTTCGGGCCGGACCGGGCTGAACCGAGGATCACGCTGGCTTGCGGCCCTCGCCATCTCGCCCACCACCGCACCCAGAGGCTTGGTAAAGGCCGTGGTCCCCACGCACCCCCGCACGTGGCCCGTTCGGTCATGGAGGGTCACAAACGCGGCAGAAGGGCGATCGAGCGCCGCGTCGACCTCGCGTCCCGGCGGGGTCGGGGGCCGTTTTTCGACGGCCGCCGCCGCCACGGATCGGCGCGCATGAGCCAAAAGCTCCTGTTTGCACGATGGCTGGAGCATGCCTCCTCAGTAGCACAATCCAACCCAAACACTGTAGTCGCCGCGACGAAAAAAGACATCTATCCCGCTTGAAGCCCCTTGGCTCCAGGGTCTAGCTTGGGTACCCCTCAGGGAGTGGGAACGAAGCAACTCGCTTTTTTTTTCACGCCGCCGAAGCCCACTCGGGTCGGGCTGGAGGAAACCGACACCCACGCCAAACAGTCAGTCGCCCCGCCCCAACCGAGGCCACAGCCCAAACGCGTTGCCACAGAGGACGCACTCGCCCGCCCGACCATCCCCGGAAAAATCAGAGTCGAACAGATCTTGAGGGCGGTGCTCGGCCCCAAGACCATGGTGACCCTGACCGAAAATCGTTCAACCATGATCTCATACCGCAGCCGGCGAGGCGTACTATATGTTCGTATTCATTCGATTTTCTCGGAGGCCTCTGACAAAACACTCGAGGCGGTCGGACGGTACATTGGCGGAACGGCCAGTGCGCGAGACTGTACGCGCATCGACCGGTGGATCGAGAACAACCGAAGCCGCCTTCCACGTACTTTGGCCCGGGTCGAAGATCTGCAACCCATCGGCCTGGTTTACGACCTCCGCCTCATCTTCGCACAGCTCAACCAGCGCTACTTTCAAGACCGCGTCCGAGCCCAGATCACCTGGGGTCGCGCGCCCCGCAAAAAGAGACGCAATAGCATCCGGCTCGGCTCCTACTGCGACGAGCGTCGCTTGATCCGGTTGCACCCGGCCCTCGACCAAGACTTTGTGCCCCGCTATTTTGTCGAATCGGTCGTCTTTCACGAAATGCTTCACGAACGGCACGGCGTCGAGGAACATCCGGGCGAACGGCGTTGCATCCACACGCCAAACTTCCTCAAGGATGAACGCCAGTTCCACGCCTATGAACGGGCCCGACGGTGGGAAGCGAAAAACCTGCCTCGCCTACTCCGATACTGACACATCGGGGATCTAGGCATAGGGTGTGACGATGCTGTTGTCGATATGTCTGGTCCTCAGCCTGCCCCAACAGGTTCCGGGGGCGCGTGACCGAGGCCGCCAGCTGTTCCACGACCCCAGCATCGGAAAAAACGGTGTCGCGTGCGCGGACTGCCATGCCACCGTACGCGACGAGCCCAAGCGAGGCGACGGCCGCATTCGGGCTGGGCACACCCTGTACAGCGTCGGCATGCGCAAAGCATGGCGCGGAGAGACAAAACGCTCGACGTACCGCACCCTCAAAGAGGCGGTCGATGTCTGCGTGCAGATCTTCCAGGGCGGGGTGGGGCTTCGCGGGCGAAGACGAACCGACATGGACCACTTCTTGATGTCGATCTCCCCGCCCTCGGCCTCTCGCCAGCGCCTTCGCATCCGCCCGGGCCTGGAGGCCAACCTCGACTACGATCGTGAAAAGTATAAGGGAGGAGACCGCATCAAGGGCCGTATGCTGTTTTTCCGGGCGTGCCACCAGTGCCATCCCCATGGGGGCCGCGGCTTGGGCCCCACCCTTTTCGGGAAAGACGCAATTGAAGTTGCCAAAAAGACCCGCGAAGGCACCGGCCTTTTGCGAGGCTTCCGCGACAAAAACAATTGGATGCCCTTTTTCGGTACCGATCGGCTCACGGATCGCGAAGTGGCAAACATCGGCGCCTACATCGAAGGACTCACCCATCCGTGATCCGGAGCGAACACCCGCGCGTCATGGGGGAAGCCCCCTCTCCTTGGGTCTCACGGGTTTTACAACTTTATCGATAGAGCCAGGCCCGCTACAGTTGTTTTTCAAAAAAGCACGCATCGATGGGGAATCTTCGAGATCAAACGGTGACCCTGCGCCTCGGCCGCACCGCAAAACACACGCTCAAAGCCAGCGATTCGTTGGCCAACACCTTGCCTACAGTCGAACGCCAGAATCGCAAGATATCCTTCGAACTCGCACCGGGAACCATCATCGCTGAGCGTTACCGAATCGGCGAACAGATCGGGGAAGGCGGCATGGGCCAAGTGTGGCTGGCCCAAGACACCCGCCTGGAGCGACCGGCCGCGGTCAAATTCTTAAGCGAAACCGCGGTGGGCGCCCACGACCAATACACGCTCAGTGAACGCTTCCGAATGGAAGCCATCGCCATGGCCCGCGTCCGGCACGACAATGTGGTCCAGGTGTTCGACCTATCAAGCTACGAAGACCGTCCGCTCATCGTCATGGAGTACGTGCCGGGCCCGACGGTGCGCGAGCTTCTGACGGGCGAAGGGGGCGCCCTCTTCTTGGATGTCGCCGTGGGCATACTGCGGCAAGCGGCCGCCGGACTCGACGTCGTGCATCGCCACGGCTTTGTTCACCGAGACATCAAACCGGGCAACATGCTCATCGGCCCCAACTACCGGGTGGTCATCGCCGATTTCGGGCTCGCTGAGCTGGCCCAAGCAGCCAACCCGGGTCAAGCAAGCCTCGTCGGAACCCCCGCGTACATGGCGCCCGAGCTCATCACCCTGGATCGCGTTCCCGGGCACCAGCGTCACCTGGCCGATGTCTATGCCCTAGGGGTATGCGCCTTCGAAATGCTCACGGGCGAGCGCCCCTACCAAGGTGCGAACATCAATGCGGTTCTGAACAAGCATATTACGGAAGACGTCCCCCTCGTGTCCGATATACGGGGCGATCTTCCCTTGGCTTTTGACCAAGTCCTTTCTTTGGCCCTCGCCAAGGACCCCAAACGGCGCTTCCGAAGCTGTTCCGCGTTCATCGAAGCGTTGGATTCTGCGAGGCCAGACTACCAAACCGATAGCCTCAAAACCGACCCCCAAGCACTCTTCATCGACAATGATCCCGAGGTCGTTTCGCTGTACCAGTTGGCCTTTGAAGTCGCCACGCCGGACGCAGAGTGCAGTCACTGCACCGACGGCCTGATTGCACTGGAGCTGGCCAAGAGCCGCTGCCCCAACCTCATCATCGCCGACTCGGACATCCCTGGATTCGACGGCTACGGATTCATCCGGGGGCTGAGGGCCGCCGGCATCCTCGACACTTCGGCGGTTGTCATCGTTTCCGCCGAGTGGAATGAGACCCTTCGGAGCGAGTTCCTGCGCCTCGGAGTCAACGATTGCCTAAAAAAACCCCTCACCCCGCGGCAGCTCGGCAGCATCGCCCGCACCTACTTGACCACGTAGCAGGTTTTGAAAACCACCCTCCTCTAAAAGGCCGTTCACGTTTCCTTTGGACGCTCAAAGCGCTCGAGGACAAAGGCAAGGGCATCCTTTTTGGTTGAGATTCGCCGTTCAAAGACTTCGTTTTCTACCGCGGTGAGCATCGTCTTGAATTCCGGCCCCGCATGATAGCCCAATCCAAACAGGTCTTTGCCCGATAAGCGAGCCTCGGCCGGAAGGGGATTGGTCTTGAGGTCTTGAATCACCGATTCAAGATGGCGAACTGCGGGCGCGTCTTTTCCGAGGCGAGCAACCAAAAACAACCGGCCCGCATCCCGTTCGTCTCTTTCCGTGAAACGGACAAGCTCTGAAAGGGGCGCCCCGGCACCCGCCTCTAAGACCCGCCGCTCTTGGCAAAGAACGAGGGTCCGCTTGATTTCATCGCGTGAGAGTTTGAGCCTTCGAAGCTCGTCTTCGAGATTCGGCACCTCGAAACAAGAGAAGACAAGCGCCCAAGCGACAACCGCCCGATCCCGCGCGCCAAGCGGTGGTTGTGCTCCACAAATCCGCTCGAACCCACGCTCGACCTCCGCCACGGCCTGGCTCGGCGCCCCCTCCATGGGGAACAGGCGGGGCAAAAGTCCACTACCATGGAACAACGCCCAGCCGACGGCGGGACGCGGAGAACACCAGACACCCCGAAGCTCCAAAACAACCCGTTCCACGCTGACTTGGCGAATGTGGGAAGCATTGTTGCGAATGGCACCCATCGTCGCTTCATCCACCGAAAAACCAAAACGCGCCGCAAAGCGAATCGCACGAAGCATGCGCAGTCGATCCTCGGAGAATCGCTCCTCGGGATCGCCTACGGCGCGTATGAGCCCCTTTTTGAGGTCTTCTTGCCCGTTCACCAGGTCGATGACTTCGCCAGACTCTGGATCCATGAGAAGCGCATTGATGGTCAAATCGCGCCGGCTCACATCCTCTTCCTTTGTTTGTGCGTACGAAACCTCATCTGGGCGACGTCCGTCGGAATACGTGCCGTCCGATCGATAGGTCGCCACTTCGTATTCAAAGCCCCGGCGAATCCGCACCCGCACCACCCCGAACGAAGCCCCCACCATCACCGTTCGTGCAAAAACCTGCGCGATCTGCTCGGGGCGCGCGTTGGTGACAATATCGTAGTCCTTGGGCGACAAGCCAAGCAGGAGATCCCGGACACATCCGCCGGCAAAATAGGCCTCGTAGCCCTTTTCTCTCAGGCGAAGAGCAACCTCTTTGGCGCCCTGCCCCAGCAAAGAATGGTCCATCGGACCACGCGAGGGCTCCGTGCCATTAGCGACCATAGATCACGCCCAACATCTGAGGTTGGTAACGTTGGTGTCCCACAACACCACCCGACGTAAACGTGTCTTCCGGGTCTACTGGGTAGAGGAGAGAGCTTCCCTCGGCGTCCTGGCCCTGAAAGGCGTCTATGACCGTCAGCGTCGCGGTGGTTGTGGACGTCCCAGAAGACACGGACACCAGACGGCGACCGGCGGCGTCAGAGACCAACTCAGCTGCCGGCGTGAGCATCGCCACCGCTTCGGTCAAGGGTTGCAATCCATCGGACGGCGGAACCCGATACGAAAACACCCTGGGTCCGTCCGACTGCACCGCGTAAACCGACCCCGAAAGGGGCGAATAACTGGCGACGGCTAGCGACCGAAAAACACGAAAGTTTGTGAGTGAACTGCTCCCTCGTATCAGATGGACCGAAACAAAAGATTGGACCTCTTGAGACGTCACATAGGCCAAAAAACCATCCGGCCCAAGGGCCACCCCACCGGGCCCGGCCACCGCGTCCAAACCCCGAGCGGTCCGCTGTGAAAGATTGATCCACACCAAGCCAGGCGCAACATCGACCACCACAAGCGCACGGCTCCCATCGCGAGAGATGACCCCATCAAGGACCGTGCCCCCCACCGGCACTCCGAGTTCACCGACGACCTCGCCCCGATCAAAATCAACAAAAGTGATGGTGCCCCCCCCCACCACCACCCCGACCGGTTCACCGGGAACCGCAAGCGCCAAATCTTGAAGCTCAGGCAGAGGGATCACCGTCCACTCGTTGGTCGCGGTCGACAAGCTGCCCACAAAGCCGAGGGCACCATCGTCGTAGGTCACCAGCATGCTCTGTCCCCCGCGGGCCGACACGCTGCGGGCGATGGGCTGATTTCCCGGTATTCTGACCTTCTGCACCAATGAGCGGGTCGAGACATCGATGAGATAAAGATGCGACTCGGGAGACATTTGGGCAGGGTTCGGCCGGTGCCCGACATACGCCAAATTCCGGCGAAAGGGGATGGTCAGCGAGACGTCGCTCCCAAGCTCCACATCGTCTGCTCTGCCGTACGCGACCGCGTTCCCTTGGGCGTCGATCCCTTCTACGAGGATGCGTCCCACGCCTTCGCCACCGGATTGTTCAATCACCGCTTGGGTCTCGTTAGGGGAAAGCTCCAGAATCACATCGTCGTTGCGCTCGGGACCGTCGAAAGTCACACGGATCTTCAACAAGCCCAAATCGGGGTTCTGGGGATCCAGTTCCGGCACGCTTGACGTCGAAAGCTCCACCGAGATCTTTGAACTCCCCCCACAACCGAACAACCCCAAAGCCCAGACAACCGCCCAAAGTGTCCGCCCCTGAACCATCATCGAAGCCTCCGTATCAAGATATTGTCGAGTCCCACCCTTGCATCTTCTTCAAGCTCGGGCACGAAGCGAAAGCGAAAAGCCGTCGTGCGGAAGGCCTCCGGAATGGAAACAAAGGTTCGCCCGCTGCGCCAATCAAGACCGGTCTGGTTGCCCATGGACAGCGCATTGCCCCGCTCTTTATCTTCAGGAAAGCGCGCCGAAGCTCCATTGGTTTGGCTGGCGTCCGTCCAAGACCCTTCCCTATCGCAATTCGAGGCACACAGCTGTACACGCACTTCCTGCTTCAACCGCGGCCAGTCTTTGGATTCAAACCCCTGAATCACCCGCACGTAACGCTCGCCGATACTGAAAGGCACGTAATCGAACTGGAGCACAAGCTCCCCGCCCACACCCGACAAAGGGATCGCAGGAGAAGTTAACGATTGCTCTTCTTCAGTCAGCTGGCTTCGGGGGAAACGAATCGGCACCCGGAAACATCCATCCGCCCCTTGGGCCTCGCAGGCCATGCGCTCCTGTTCGCATTCTGGCGTCTGAAGCATGCTTTCGTCACATTCGATGGCCGCGCCGCAGGCCCGACAACCGTCACAAGCCGCGTCACACCGTTGGCACTCCGCTTGATTGCAAGCGGCACACGCCGACGCATTGCTGGGGTCGTTGGCGCATAGCTTGCACTGTTCGTTGCATTGTTCACACGATTGGCCCTCACACGTACTGCACGAAGCGCAATCACGCACCGCCGCCCGCTCTTCGCAGCTTAAGAGGGCGGCGCCGGTGATATCGCGACCGGAAGAACCACAAGCGTCGCAAAGCGTACACACCGCATCGCAGACCGGCGGGGTATCCGCGGGGCAGCTAAGAGTGCTCGACCGCGCAGCGCTCTTCGGGCAGCTCGCAAGTTCGACCGGAGCGCTCGGGGGATCAAGCACACATTCCAAACAGCACGCGCATGCCCGGCAGCTTGTCCCAAAAACCGCGGTACTCCGCTCCGGTGTGGGCACCCGCTCGATGACCGCAAAACGAACACCATGAGCCGACGTCCCCGCGCACCTGTCCCCCCCAATGTCGGTGCAATCTTCGAGGCCACGCCAAACCACCACGGACTCAAGATTGCGCAAGGGCCGCGCGGGCAAGTTCCAACCCAAGCTCTCGAAGGAGACCACGCTCTGATCGTCCGGGCCCTCAAAGCTCTCGAAAAAGTGTGCACATCGACCATCAACGCACGTTTCTTGGCCACCACAAGGGGTAGCCGGACAGCCGGGCTCACAAATCCCAGCCTCACAGATACCGCTCACCATCCGGGAGGATAGGCCACACGCAGCAACAAGCTCGCCATCAGCCTCTAAAACGCAGTCTCCGTCGCGTCGACACACCCGCTTGCACTGCTTGTTGACACAAACGAGATTCTGATAACCCGCGTCCACGCAGTCGGCTGTGGTGTCACAACCTTGGTCGCTGGTCAGAGCCACACTCCCGCAGGGGTCTGATTCTGTGCTCGAACACCCGAGTCCCCCACCGAGGAGGACGGCCAACCAGCCAAAATGCCATGTCTGAGTCCCGCCACGCAACACCGGTCGCACGCTAGCACGAAGATCGGGCCGGGTCAGCGGGCACGCACCAAACGCAAGGCCAAACGCTCCATCACGTGCCGGCCTCCCAACTGACCGCCCTTCAGGCTTCGGTCCGCCTCGACCACCGCCGAAAGTCCTGCCATCAGCCCCCGGGCCGGGTGACGCCGGGCTTGGGACAGGACCCGGTCCAAGAGAAAGGGCGGAAGCCCGAGCTCAGCCTGGAGCTTTGGCCGCGAAAGACCGCTGTCAAGGCCCACACGAGCCTGAATCAAATGCCGATAGTGGCGCGCAATGAGCGCCAGCACCCGGAGCGGATGCTCTCGGGAAACCGTGAGTATGCCGTGAAGCAAAGTGAGGGTTCCGGGCAGATCTTGGTCCCCGATGGCATCCGCCAGCGCAAAAACAGACGCCTCCTTCGAATGGGAAACCACCGCCTCGACGTCCTCCACGAGGATTGCGCGTTTTTCTTGCCCCACGTACAGGTCCAGAAGTTCAAGCGCTTGGCTGGCAGCACTCAAATCGGTGCCCACACATTCGATCAAGCGATGAACCGCGCGTGGGCCGATCTCGAGCCCCATGCGCCCCGCCCGTTTTTTTACGGCCTCCGGCATCTCCCGCGGCCGTGGCCGGGGATAACGAAGAACAACCGCCTTTTTTTGAAGCGCGCGAAACAACTTGGTCCGGGCATCAAACTTCTCGGCCACCACGATCAGCACGGTCGTAGGGGAGGGCTCGTTGAGATAGTCGAGGAAGGCCGAGGCCCCCTGCGACAGCATGGAGTCTGCTTGTTGAACCAAGACCAGCCGCCTGGGCGCAAAAGCAGGAAGGGTCCGCGCAGCATCCAAGACCCGCTCCATACTCGTGTCTTTTCCCGAGAAACTGTCGAAGTTGAACTCTTGTGCCGTCTTGGGAAGGGCCTGGGTCTTGAGAAAAGACACCGTTTCGTGGACCAACACCCGTTCCTCGCCGTCGATGGCATAAACCGGCTCTGGGCCACTTTTCGCCACCTTCGCCAAAGGCACGTGGCCTGCACGTCGAACCCCAGCCATGACCTCTAAAACAAGAGACCTCGGTAGCGTTCGAGGTCTTCGAGGACAATTCCAACGCCGGTCACCACTGCGAGCAGGGGCTCCTCAGCGACCACCACCGGTATGCCCGTTTCTTCGCGAAGCACAATATCGAGACCCGCAATGTTGGCGCCCCCGCCCACAATCACGATTCCGCGTTCAGCAAGATCGGCCGACAACTCGGGCGGGGTTCGCTCCAAGACCGAGCGTGTCGCCTCCACGATGAGTTGGACCGTATCGGTCAGCGCTTCGCGAACATCGTCGCCCGTAATCTTAATCGAGCGGGGGACACCGGAGATCAGGTCTCGCCCCTTGGTTTCCATTTCGCCTCGGGAGAGGCTCGGATGCACGTTGCCGATCTTCATCTTGATCGCCTCCGCCATCCGCTCCCCGATGAGAATGTTGGCCCGCCGGCGCACATACTGAATGATGGACTCGTCCATACGATCGCCGGCGACCTTGAGGGTCCGGTAGGTCACCAGGCCTCCCAAAGAAATGACGGCCACATCGGTGGTTCCGCCACCGATGTCGATGATCATGCTGCCCCGGGCGTCGAGCACCGGGAGCCCCGCCCCTACCGCAGCCGCCATAGGTTGCTCGATCAAGAGCACTTCGCGAACCCCGGCAGCCATTGCGGACTCCCGCACCGCTTTGGTCTCCACATCGGTGATGCCCGCAGGAATCGAAATCACGAGGCGAGAGCGAATGAAGTAGTTTCGCTGGTGGGCCTTGCGAATGAAGTACTTGAGCATCGCCTCGGTCACCGCGAAGTCCGCGATCACCCCTTCGCGCATGGGACGAATGGCCTCGATGTTGCCCGGAGTCTTGCCGAGCATTTCCTTCGCCTCGTGGCCGACGGCCACCACGCGAGACGCCGCCATCTTGGTTGTGGCCACGACCGATGGCTCGTCCAGCACAATGCCGCGGCCCCGGACGTGGACAAGCGTATTGGCGGTGCCGAGATCGATGGCGATGTCCTGACTGAACATCCCCAGCAGGCCGTCAAACACGTTTGTTCCGCTACCAGATCTCAAGAGTCGAGACGAGTAGAAAGCTCCTCAACCGCGATCGCGCACGCACACCCTTCTCGAGCCGTTTTCGTCCGGTGCGGCCGGTTTTGCCAATCCATGCGACACACCGGGCCGCCCGCTCAAGCGCCCGAACGCGCACGGGTCCAAAAGAACCCCTCTTCAGGGGCTCAGGTCCTAGGCCCAGGTCGCACCCGTAGTCCGAGCTTGTTTCGGGCCAGGTCGCGCAAATCACGGGATGCGGGGGCGTGGATTCAGATGTTAGGGGCCCCCGGGATCGAGGCGTTTGCGGACCTCTTTGAGGGCCTCAAGGTTTTGAATGTGCAGAAGACCGGAAAGAAGGTATTCCTTGGTGGCCTCGTGAAGCTGGGTGACGTCTTGGTCGGTGAGTCCCAAAGCACCCGCGTACTGGCGAATGAGATCGTCCTCGACCTGGGCGTACCGGCCATCGGCAAATCCGAGTAAAATAAGGCTCTTGACAAAAAGCTGAGCCAATTCCGGCTTCGGGAAGAGGGCCTTGGCGGAGGCGGGATCAAAAGGGTCCCGAACCACCTCCTCGAGGCTCGGATCGCCCTCCCGCGCGCAGCTCTCATAAAACTCGCGGATCAGGGCCATCTCCCGGTCGTGAACCCCGTCGGCCCGAGCCACAGCCAGCATGCCACGGGTGAGGGTCTTGACCTGCTCAAAGCTGAGGTCTTGCGTCTCGAAGAAATCCGAAATCATCGAGTGCCTGTGTAGCGAGACCGCACCGGGGGCGCAAGACCCTATCGGCCACCAAAAAGACCGCCATAAGTGTATGATATTAGAGAAGTTTTGTCGGCAGTCGCCGAAACCCGAATGGTCGGTGGGGGGCAACGGGCATACAATAAGAGGGATGCGGAGGGACACCGACGAAGAAGGGACTCAGGCGGGGGCCGCGGGGACCGAGGGAAACATGGTGGACGGACTGGTCCTGACCGGCGAGGGCGCGACCCTTTCGCCGTCTCGGCGGATCTTTGTGAACCGAAACCTTCGCTTCGACCGCATTCGGCAAATCGGTTTCGACATGGACTACACCCTCGCTCCTTACGTCAAACGAAACATTGAAGAGCTGTCCTTTCAGATGACCAAGGAAAAGATGGTCCGCAACCTGGGGTATCCCGACGAAATTCTTGCGTTGCCCTATGACGCCTCCTTCGTGGTGCGAGGGCTCGTGGTGGACAAACGGCTCGGCAACATTTTCAAGATGGACGGCCACCAACATATCGGTGCTGTGTACCACGGCCGAAACCAGCTCACGAAGGACCAGCGGCGCCGGCACTACCGAAACGTCAAAATCCGTCTTTCCGCTGCGCGCTATCACTGGATTGACACCCTGTTCGCGCTGCCTGAGGCCGTGCTGTACGCCGATATCATTCATCACTTCGACGCGTCGCTTAAAACCAAGGGCATCACATACCGAAAGCTGTTCGACGATATCCGCGCGTCCATCGACGAATGCCACCGAGACGGATCGCTCAAGACGGTCGTCAAAGCTGACCTTGCGCAGTATATCAGCGTCGACCAAGAACTTCCGAAAACACTCCACAAACTGCGGTCGTCGGGAAAAAAGCTTTTTGTCCTCACCAATTCTTTTTGGGACTACACCAACGCAGTGATGTCCTTTCTCCTGGATGGCAAACTTCGGGAGTATCCACGGTGGCAGAACTTCTTCGACCTCGTCATCGTGGGTGCACAAAAACCTACATTCTTCACGGGCAACAATCCGTTTTACGCCATCGAACCTCATTCGGGGAAGGTCGCCGAAACCGCCACCGAGCAATTTGTGCATCGTGGTGTCTACCAGGGGGGGTCACTCAAGCGCTTCGAGGCCCTGGTCAACGAGGGCGGGGAGCACCTCATGTATGTGGGCGATCACATCTACGGGGACATCATTCGCTCCAAAAAAGACTCATTGTGGCGCACGGCCCTCATTCTCGAAGAACTCGAACACGAGATCGCATGCGCCCAGAAAGTGCATAAGTTCAAGTCAGAACTCCTTGGCCTCGAAGAGCAGCGGGCGCTTCTGGACCACGAGATCACGGTGCTCAAACTGAAGCTCAGTCGAAACGAAGCCACGACCCACCTGGAGCTCCCAGACATCCTTGAGGGCAAACGCCACGCCCTCCGAGAGATCGTGGCCCGTCGGATCTCGCTGAGCGAAAAAGTGGCCCAACACTACAATCCGTACTGGGGCAGCGTGTTCAAAGAAGGGCCCGAAGTGTCGCGCTTCGGAGAACAGGTCGAAAACTTCGCCTGCGTCTACACCAGTCGGGTCTCGAACTTCTTGTACTACTCGCCGAGCCAGTATTTCCGGGCCCCGAGACACTGGATGTCACACGAGAAGATCTACACCTCGCCGGCCTCCAAGTAGGCGCGGAAGGCATTGTAACTTTTCGAAGCTATTGGGATGTCATGCGGCGGGCGAGACTCGAACTCGCATACCTTTCGGCGCCACCCCCTCAAGATGGTGTGTCTACCAGTTCCACCACCGCCGCTTGTGTTCTCTTCTTAGGATGCCAACATATGGAGGTCAACGAGGCGTGTCTGCCTTGGGCGGGTCTGCCTTAGGCGTGTCCGCCTTAGGCGCCGCAGCACCGGCCTTTTTGGGTGTGGGGGTCGGCTTACCAGCCTCCGCGCCCGGACCAGCCTTCGCCCCGTTGTCAGAAGGTGCCGCCCCATCCACGGCCTTGCCCTCTGGGCTATCGGTCGCCTTTGAAGCCCCGGGGGCCTCGGCGCCACCGCCCGCGGCCTTGTCGTCTGCGGGCGGCGCCACCGCGGGCGCTGCGTCCGCGGGGGAAGGTACGTCAGCCACCACCGAAGTACTCTTGGACGAGTACCAAGACAGCGCCATGCTGGTGCACATAAAAACGACCGCAGATCCGGTGGTCATGCGCGTCAGAAAACTGCTCGCACCCCGACTACCAAAGACCGTGCCTGAACCACCGCCTCCGAAAACCGCACTGACTCCGCCCCCTTTACCGCTTTGAAGCAAGATAATGGGAAGCATGCTGAGGCATACGATGACGTGTACGATGTAGAGCACCGTCTCCATAAGAAACCTGTTTCTCTCCGACTGGCTTATCCGTGTCCAGGAAAAATCGAACCCTCTTCGCCATCAGGCTTCGGGGTCCGAAAACAACAGGGTTTCACGCGGAGCCGGCCGCCGCGCGCCCGATCGCCAAGAACGATCCGGCCTCGAGCGCGGCACCGCCGATCAACCCGCCATCGATGTCGACCTGGGCCAAAAGCTCCGCGGCGTTCTTGGGTTTCATCGACCCTCCGTATTGAATTCGAAGGCTGGCACCTGCCGATTCTCCGTACACGGCACCACACTCCGCGCGGAGCGCCTTGTGAACCTCTTGGGCCTGCTCCGGCGTCGCCGTGCGCCCGGTGCCAATAGCCCAGACCGGCTCATAGGCGACCACCACGCCCGCGAGATCCGAGGCGGACAGCTTGCCGAGCCCCACCCGAAACTGGCGGCGCACCACCTCAAGCGTTTTCTCTTGGTCCCGCTCCTCGAGCGTTTCACCGACACAAAGGATGGGGTTCAGCCCGCCCTTCTTGGCGGCGACCACCTTGTCTGCCGTGCTGGCGTCGGTCTCTCCAAACAGGCTTCGACGCTCGCTGTGGCCGATCAACACGTAGTCACAGCCGACGTCTTTGAGCATCGCCACCGATACTTCTCCGGTATATGCGCCGGATTCGGCCCCATGAACGTTTTGCGCGGCCAAACGAAGTCGAGACCCTCGAATCCGCTCCGCCACCGCGTGGAGGGCCGTAAACGGCGGTGCAACCCCGAGCTCGACCGCCGAAAGCCCGTCGAGTTCGGCCAGGATCCCATCCACCAAGGCAAGGGACTCGCCAACCGTTTTGTGCATTTTCCAGTTGCCGCAAATGAACGGCATTCGTTTTTCTTTCATGATGATTTAGAGCTCCAGCGCTTTAACGCCCGGGAGAGCCTTCCCTTCGATAAATTCTAAACTCGCGCCACCACCGGTGGACACGTGGGTCACATGCGCCTCAAGCCCGCTCTTCTTCAGAGCCGCGACCGAGTCGCCCCCTCCAACCACCGACGCCCCCGCGCTGTCGGCCACGGCTTGGGCCACGGCCATGGTGCCCCGGGCAAAACTGTCCCACTCAAAGACGCCCATAGGACCATTCCAAAAGATGGTCTTGGCCTCGACAATGGCCTGACGAAATCGCTCTTGAGTCTTCGGCCCAATGTCGAGGCCCATGAACCCTTCCCGGATCTCCGTCACCGTCTCGGGCGTGGCCCCTTCGTTGAACGCGTCTGCGACCACGTGATCCTCTGGGAGCAGCAACTGAACATTTCGGGCCGACGCCGACTTCACGACGTTTTGGGCCGCAGTCAACATGTCTTGCTCGACACGACTCTTGCCCACCGCGGTGCCACAGGCCTTGAGAAGGGTGTAGGCCATGGCGCCACCGACCAGGACCGAATCGGCCCTCTTCACCAAACTTTGGAGGACCTTAAGCTTGTCCGAAACCTTGGCGCCGCCCACAACCGCCACAAAGGGACGCTGGGGCGACTCCAAGAGCGTGCCCAAGTGCTCGAGCTCCTTCATCATGAGAAGGCCGGCACCCTTGTCGCGTACAAAGCGAACCATACCCGAAGTCGACGCATGCGCGCGGTGGGCCGCACCAAACGCATCCCCAATGTAGACATCCACATTTTCGGCCAGGGCCCGCGCGAACTCTTCGTCGCCGGAGGTCTCTCCGGGATAAAATCGCAGGTTTTCGAGAAGGAGGACATCGCCCTCACGCAGGTCGCGGATGTTCTTGCGCACCCCATCGCCCACGCAATCGTCGGCAAAGGTCACCTCCGCGCCCAAAAGTTCGACCAGACGGCCCGCAACCGGCTCCAGCGAAAACTCGGGGCGAACCTGCCCCTTGGGCCGCCCCAGATGCGACGCCAAGACCACCCGCGCGCCTTGGGCGATGGCGTGTTCGATGGTCGGCATGGCGGCGCGGATGCGCGTATCGTCGGATACCGCGCCATCGGGACTGAGCGGGACATTAAAGTCCACGCGGATAAAGGTGACGCGACCGGATAGCTCCAGGTCTTCGATCTTGGGAATCATGAGAGTCAGCCTCCGGGGACAGCCCCGCCATGAACTTCATCGCGAGACGCCGATATAACCCGTTTTTTGCGCGCGCTTAATGTGCGCGGCGCCCGAAATTTGAGCAAGAGAAACTTGACGGCCCTCGCGCGGGGGGCGGCGGGATAAACCCGCCTGCTACGAACACCCGCTCGCAAAGCTTGTGTCTGTTTCTCCCGAAGCCCCTACGCGGGGGAGCGGCGGGATAAACCCGCCCGCTCGCTCGCAAGGCTCGCTTCCGTTTGTCCCAAAACTTCACCCCACAGCTCTGTGTCGACCCCTCGTGCCTTACGAAGCCCACAGCCCAAGTCAACGCCGGTTCGACCTTACGGGACCAGGTCCGAAGTGAATTCGGCCCACCCGTTCCCTCCGCGTGCCGAGGACGGAAAAGTGTTCGGATCAACAGACGTGAGCTCCGGGATCAGGTCGACTGCCGCGCGATGTGGCTGGCCACATCGATGATGCGATTCGAGTAACCCCACTCGTTGTCGTACCACGAGACCACTTTAACCAAACGGCCATCAAGCACGTCGGTCAGCGCACCATCCACGGTCGAGCTCAAGGGGCTGCCGATATAGTCGGTGGACACCAGCGGCTCGTCGCTGACGGCCAGGACCCCTTTGAGGGGACCGTTCGCCGCCGTTTTCAGCGCTTCGGTGACCGCTTCTTTGCTCGTATCCTTTTTGACCCGGGCCACAAAGTCGACCAGGGACACATTTTTGGTAGGCACCCGTACGGCGAAACCGTTCAAACGACCCGAAAGATGCGGAAGCACCAAACCAACCGCTTTGGCCGCACCCGTCGTGGTCGGGATCATGGACTCGAAGGCCGCGCGGGCCCGCCGCAGATCCTTGTGAGGGAGATCCAAAATTCGCTGGTCGTTGGTCACCGAGTGAATGGTGGTCATCAGCCCGTGCTCAATGCCAAAGGCGTCATCCAAGACCTTCGCGAGCGGAGCCAAGCAATTGGTGGTGCACGATGCGTTGGAAACCACCACGTGTTGTTTCGGATCAAACGTCTCGTGATTCACGCCGTAGGCGAAGGTGGCATCGACCTCTTTGCCAGGGGCCGAGATCACCACCCGTTTGGCGCCCGCGCTGACGTGGGCCGCCGCTTTTTCGCGGGCGGTAAACAGTCCGGTACACTCGAGCACCAGATCCACGCCCAGGTCCTTCCAGGGCAGCTTTTGAGGATCGCGCTCCGCGAGTACCTTGAGCTCGTGACCACCCAACGAGATCCCGCCGTCGGTCTGTCCGACCTCCGCGCTTAGCCGACCGTGCACCGAGTCGTACTGCAAAAGGTGCGCTAGGGTCTTCGCATCCGTCAGGTCATTGATCGCCACAACCTCAAGGTTGTGATCACCCCGCGCGTGAAGCGCTCGAAGCACACACCGGCCGATTCGGCCGAATCCGTTGATTCCAATTCGCGTAGCCACTTGTTCGTTACTCCTTATCCCACTCAGTTCGTCGTCTTCATGGCCGGGGTCTGGTCATCCGGCCGCAGTCACCGCGGCCGGTCCGAAGAGAATCCCATCGGCTCGGAGAACACGTTGGGCCCCTTTACCCGAGCCCTTGTGTGAATCACACTCCGCCGTGATGTCTAGCCGGATTTCCGTTCCCCGACCCACCCATGAGCCCGTAAAGGGATACCGCGGGGGAAGCGCTGAGCGGGTGTCGCTTAAGGCGACCCTGGGATGCATGGCGGGTCAACCTATAGAAATCCCTGCATTCATCAAAAACCGGCGGGTTTTCTCTAACGGAGGGGCCTCAGTTTGGGCACCACACGACCATCGACGGAAGTTGGCGACCGTGCATCAGGCTGATGCCGACGACGTTCGCCAGGCCATCGAGGCCGCCCTCGACGCAAAACCAGACTGGGCCGGTTTACCCTTCAGCGCCCGGGCCGCGGTGTTCCTCCGGGCCGCGGAGCACCTGAGCGGCCCTTGGCGAGATCAAATGAACGCCGCCACGATGCTCGGGCAGTCCAAGACCGTTCATCAGTCGGAAATCGATGCCGCGTGCGAGCTTTGTGACTTTTTTCGCTTCAACGTGCACTACGCGAGTCATCTCCTGGAGGCCCCTCAATCCGCACCGGGAATCTGGAACCGTTTGGAACCCAGGCCGCTGGACGGCTTCGTGTTTGCGGTGAGCCCATTCAACTTCACATCCATCGCCGCAAACCTTCCCACCGCGCCCGCGCTCATGGGAAACACCGTGCTCTGGAAACCCGCTCCCACGCAAATGCTCTCGGCAGAGGTGACGATGCGGCTCCTCCTCGAGGCCGGACTCCCACCGGGCGTGATCAACATGGTCCCCGGGGATCCCAAAACCGTGGCCGAACCGATATTGGCCTCTCCCGAGCTCGGAGGCATTCACTTCACCGGCAGCACCCGAACGTTCCAGCACCTGTGGGCCACCGTGGGGTCCCACATTGCCCAGTACAAGCAGTACCCACGGATCGTGGGCGAAACCGGCGGCAAGGACTTTATTTTTGCCCATCCGAGTGCGGACCAAGCAAGCCTGGTCACGGCCATCATTCGCGGTGGCTTTGAGTATCAGGGGCAAAAATGCAGCGCCGCATCGCGGGTCTACGTCCCGAAATCGATGTGGCCTGGCATCTCAGAAAGCTTGCTCGCCGAAATCCCGAGTATCGGCGTGGGCGACGTTGCGGATTTTTCAAACTTCATGGGGGCCGTCATCGATGAAACCGCATTCGGTCACATTACAACAACCCTCAGCCGGGCCCAGCAGGATCCAGGGGTCGACATTCTTTGTGGCGGCCACTGGGACCCAAGCAACGGGTGGTTTATCGAACCCACCGTGACCACCGTCCAAGACCCCCAACACCCCCTCATGCTCGAGGAAATCTTCGGCCCGGTTGTCACCATCTTTGTGTACGAAGACACCAACCTGGAAGAAACACTGAGAGTCTGCGACCAAAGTACCCGCTACGGCCTCACGGGCGCAGTCTTCGCCCAAGATAGAAGGGCCATCGAAAAGATGTCTGCCGCCCTAAAGGGCGCCGCCGGAAATTTTTACATCAACGACAAACCCACGGGCGCGGTCGTCGGTCAGCAGCCTTTTGGCGGAAGCCGTGCGTCCGGCACCAACGACAAGGCCGGAAGCCCACTCAACCTCCTGCGCTGGGTTTCGCCCCGAACCATCAAGGAAAACTTCTGCCCGCCAACCGACTACCGCTACCCCTTCATGGAAGAGCCCTAACAGCCCCCCGGGACCGCCCCGGTGGCGAAACCAGGAATCCGTGGTATGGCCCTCGAGCGTGATCCTGATAACCGGCGCAAGTGGCTTCCTTGGACGACACGTGGCCAAACAGATCCCCGGCGCTCGGGCGCTGTCTTCTCGAGATCTGGACCTGACCGACGGCCCTCGGGTGGCCGAAGCTCTGGCCGACTACAAACCGACGGTGGTGGTCCATCTCGCGGCACGGGTAGGCGGCATCGTGAGCAATATGACGTACCAGGCCGACTTCTTGGTGGACAACCTCCGTATGGACGCCAACCTCCTGAGTGCCCTTCGCCACCATCCACCGGCCCATCTGATCACCATGCTCTCGACCTGCATGTATCCCGACCGCGTGAGCGTCGATCGGTATCCGATGCACGAAGACCTCATCGAGGCCGGACCGCCCCCACCCACCAACGCGGCCTACGCGGCCGCCAAACGGGCCCTGTGGCACGGAACCCAGGCCCTTCACCTTCAGTACGGTGTGCCCTATTCGGCCCTCGTTCCCTGCAATCTGTACGGCCCCGGGGACCACTTTGGGGAAAACGGGAGTCATTTTCTGGCTGCAGCGGTCCACAAGATCGAAACTGAGGGACCACGGGTGGCGTTTATGGGGACAGGCCAAGCTCTTCGGCAGTACGTTTATGTGGAGGACGTTGCGGCGCTGGTTGCGCTGCTCGTCGACCGCGGCCCGCTGAACACCACGGTCAACATCGCCCCCAAGGAGACCTTCAGCATCAAGGCGCTGGCGCTTTTGGTCGCTCAAGAGGCCGAAAATGCCTGTGACGTCGTTTTTACGGGCGAAGGACCCGACGGACAATACCGAAAAGATGTGAGCGCGCTCCGGTTGGCCCGCTTGGTCCCGAAGTGGAGTCTTCTCCAAACCCCCCTCAAACAGGGACTGCGCCAGACCATCAGGAGCTATCGAGAACATGTGGCCACTGGCTAGCGATACCATCGGCGCCGACGATATGGACGCCCTCGCGGATTGGCTCCGCACCCACCCCCGACTCACCCAAGGGTCGCTCGTCCGCGCCTTTGAGGACGCATGGGCAGCCTGGGTCGGCACCGAGGATACCGTCATGGTGACCTCCGGAACCGCGGCCAACTTCGCCTTGATGGCCGTCGCATCTCGGCGGGTCACCGCCAAACCCGTGCGCGTTGGGGTGTCAGCCGTGACGTGGTCGACCAACGTGACGCCTTCGCTTTGGCTGGGACACGAGGTGACGGTTTTTGACGTCGATCCCAAGACCCTTGGCATCGATACCCACCAGGCGTGCGAGGCCATCCGCCAAGGGAAAATTGACATCCTTTTTGTGACCCATCTTTTGGGGCTCAATGCGTTGACCACCGAGCTCATCCAAACCGCCGAAGACCACGGCGTCATTCTGCTCTAGGACTGCTGCGAGTCACACGGCGTCCGCTTTGAGAACCAAAGAGCCGGAAGCATCGGGCTCGGCGGCACGTTTTCGTTTTACTTCGGCCATCACATGTCCACCATCGAAGGGGGCATCGTCAGCACCAACGACGCCAAGCTCGCAGACGAGCTCCGGTTGATACGGGCTCACGGCCTGGCGCGAGAAAGCGCCCACTACGACGCCCTCTGTGCCCAACATCCAGGTATTGATCCCCGGTTTTTGTTTGTGTTCCCGGGCTTAAACATGCGCTCCACCGAAATCAACGCGTTTTTGGGGTTGCGGCAGCTCAATACCCTCGACGACCGCATCGCAGCCCGCAACGCCAACATGCACCATTTTTTACAAGGTCTACCGGAGGGTTTATGGAAAGACTATCGGACCGAAGGCATGAGTTCTTTCGCCCTCCCCCTTATAGCCCAAGACGAAGAAGCCTACCGCTCGGTGGATTCCGTGCTTGAACGCCTCGAAATCGAGCGGCGACCGGTGGTGGCCGGTAATCTTTTGAGGCAACCCTTTATCCATGGGCACAACGTCCGGGCCGCGCCCCAAGGCATTTCATGGGCCGATCATATCCATCGCTTGGGAAGCTACGTGGGAAACGGACACCATGTCACCACCGCTGAGCTGGACCAGCTGCTTTTGGCGTTGGAAGATACGGTTCAGTCTCGAGGAGTCGAATGAAACGTGCACTGATTACGGGCATTACGGGGCAAGATGGCAGCTACCTGGCCGAGCACTTGCTCGCTCAAGGCTACGAGGTTCACGGCATCATTCGCCGATCCTCTTCGTTCAACACCGGCCGAATCATGCACATTTTTCAAGATCCGCACGACGGCGATGTACGCCTCAAGCTGCACTACGGCGACCTGGCGAGTTCGGCAGAGCTTGCGTGTTTGATTCGAAAAATCGAGCCCCACGAGATTTATAATCTCGGCGCCCAAAGCCATGTGCGTGTGAGTTTTGATATTCCGGAATACACGGGGGACGTGGTTGCACTCGGTTCCATTCGCCTGCTGGAAGCCATTCGCGAAGCCCCGGTCAACTGCCGCTACTATCAAGCCTCCAGTTCAGAGATGTTTGGCGCCAGCCCTCCGCCTCAAAACGAAGATACCCCGTTTTATCCTCGGTCCCCTTACGCGGTGGCCAAAGTGTTCGCTTACTGGGCGACGGTCAACTATCGCGAGGCCTATGGGCTCCATGCTTCCAATGGCATTCTGTTCAACCACGAGTCGCCTCGCCGCGGGGAGACCTTTGTGACCCGAAAAGTCACGATGGCGCTCGCGCGAATCGTGGCCAAAAAACAAGACCACCTCTACCTCGGAAACCTTGCCGCCCGCCGCGACTGGGGCCACGCACGGGACTACATGGAGGCCGCCCACTTGATGCTCCAGCGCGAAAAACCCGGAGACTGGGTCATCGGATCGGGAGAAGACCGCACCGTAGAGGCCTTTGTGGACGCAGCCTTCAAGCTGGTGGGCCTCAAGTGGGAAGACTACGTACGCATCGACAAAAAATACTTTCGCCCGACTGAGGTGGAGGCTCTGCGTGCGGATTCGACCAAAGCCAGAACTCCGCTGGAAACCTAGGGTATCGTTTGAAGACCTGGTCCGGGAAATGGTCGAAGCGGACCTGGCTCAACTGGGCATATCTTTACAAACCGGCATGGCAGCGCAAAGCGAGGTCGCGCATGAAAATTGGCTTGGTCATTCTCAACCGAAACGAAGAAGAGGCTCTGCCCACCATTCTTCCTAGCCTCCCCCAAGATGCGATTGAATTGCTCTTCGCCGTCGACGGCGGCTCAACGGACCGTTCCCTCGAGATCCTGAAGGCCCACCACATCGAGGTGGTGCCACAGACTTCACCCGGACGAGGGGAGGCGTTCCGTCTGGCCGTCGACTACGCGCGAAACAAGGTTGATGCACTCATTTTCTTCAGCCCCGATGGAAACGAGGATCCGGCCGATATCCCGAGATTCAGGCCGATGCTTGAGTCCGGCTCTGACATGGTGGTGGCCTCAAGAATGATGGAAGGCGCGTACAACGAAGAGGACGACACCTGGTTCCGGCCCAGAAAATGGGCCAACCTCGCATTTCGTGAGATCGCGCACCTGAGTTTCGGACGCGGACAGCCCAAAATCACCGATCCGATCAACGGCTATCGTGCGTTCACCCTCAGGGCATGGGATGAAATCAAGCCCGACGGCGAAGGGTACACCATAGAATACCAAAGCTCGATACGCGCGTACCAAAGGGGCCTCAGAGTCGCCGAATTTCCCACCAGGGAAGGTCAGCGCATCGGGGGGCAGTCGGGGGCCGGCTCCATTCCCACCGGCCTTCGGTTTGTGAGGCTCTATCTCCGCGAATGTCTCAAGTCGGTGTGAGCGACCTTGTCTAACAAAGGCGTGACCACGCACCGGCTGCAGGTAGGATGTGGTCTGGTGCTGTTTGCGCTTTGGGCCGTACTCCAAGCCTTGGTTTTTGACCTGGGCCGCGGCGCGGAATGGGATGAAGCGGTCTACCTCTCCGAAGTCACCCCCGGCGTACCCGCCGTCGGAATGGCCGCCCATCGAGCCTGGGGCATCGTGACCCTGGTTTCGCCCGCGGCATGGGCGGGCGGCGTTTTGTGTGACCCTGCGGGTGGCGGCTTCCGCTGCTTTTTCACAATCGTCCGAAGTTTTATGGCGGTGGTGTCCTTGATCGGGGTGTTGTTCGCCTTTACGCGCTGGCGTTTTTGGCTGGGGAAAGGCGCCATTTTGGCGGCGTTGCTGTTTTTGAGCACGTGGCAGGTCCTCCTTTATTCGGGCGAAGTTTCTCCCAATCTTTGGGCTTCCGTGTTTTCGGTTTTGGCCGTCAAGAGCGCCTTCGAATCGCCCTCGGGTACCCCCAAGACCCGGGTTGGGTGGCTGGTCTTGTGGTTCTTCCTGCTGGCCTTTGTCCGGCCCACCGACAGCATCTGGGTCGCAACGGGACTCGGTGTCGCCATACTTCTTTGGAGACGAAACAACGCACCTTGGCGCACCCTCTTTTTTTGTGGGCTCGGCGTCTTTTTGGGCTGGCTCCCGTGGATCGTCGACGCCTTCATTCGATTCCAAGATCCCTTCAATCGACTTCGAGAGGCGAGTCAGGTCATCAAAGGGGGCGCACGGATTCAGTTCATTGAGCACCTCCGACTCCTCGATGGCCCGTTGATGGGGCCCGACCGCCATCCAGCGTCGCCCTTCGGGGTGGGATGGTGGTTGCTGATCTTCCTGTTCGCAGCCTTGGCCGTATTTTTTGAACGAAAAAGCCAAATCCAGCGCGGACGGGCGGATCCCGGTTCTCGACTGGCCCTTCCCTGTACGGTCGTCGCCGCATTTCACGTTGCGCCTTACCTTTTCCTCACCGGCGCTTCCGCCCCACGTTTTCTTCTTCCTTCCTACAGCCAACATCTGGTGGTCGGGGCACCGGAGCGCGCCCTCAGCGACCTGGACGGGCCGCGCCACGCCAAAAAACGCAGGTTTGTCCTCGTCACCCGAAAGCTCGCACAACCTCCCGGCTGGAAAAGGACAACCAGCATCCAGCCGGATCCCAATTCCACGCTGACGTGGCACATTTACGAACCGCGCGATTGACCCCATGGATCACTTCGATATCCCACGCCTAAGCTTGTTGATGCGGCCTCACGGGCCCAAGCTAGACGCGGGCGTTGAGTTCTCGGAGGCGCTGGCACAAAGTGCGAACGAAGGTACGGTAGATGCGCAGCGCAATCAGATCGTTGGTGAACAAAAATGCCTCGAAGCGGTCGCGACGGACGCGCAGGGCCTTGACCGGTTCGAGCGCGGTCACCCGCGCTGAGGTTGGGGCGTCGTCAACCAAAGACATCTCCCCGACGTATTTGCCTCGGGGCAAAATGGCGAGAACGGTTTCATCGCCACCTTCATCGAGCTTGGCGATCTGCACCGAACCCTCGGTGATGATGAAAAGCCCCTCACCCACTTGACCGTGCTCGATGAGCACGCTGCCCTCGGGATACGAGACTTGTTCCCAAATGCGGTAAAAAGACTTCATTTCGTCCAGGCTGAGGGCCTCGAAAATCGGCAGGGTCTTCAGGATTTCGTAACCCGTCATCCGCTGGACAAAACCGAGATCGCCCGTCTCCTGGGCGGTCGGGGGGCCGATGAGGGCCTTCGCGGGGGTATTGGCGCGCAAGAACGGATTCCGTCGAAACGTGCCAAAGGGATCGGTGGGCGCTCGGCCGATCTTCGGGGGAGCCTCACTCACCTGGGTCGTCGCCATGGGCAAAAATGGGTTGGTCATGGGGTGGGCGCGGGCCGATTCAGCCGTTCCGCGCAGGCACTCCTTGACGTCCCGGTAGTCGTCGTCCCACGCGCTCAAAAGCGAAAAAGCCGCCCGCGCATCTTCGACGTCTCCCGCCTCCCAGCAAAGACGCCCAAAACGGTAGGTCAATTCTGCGGCCAGCTCATCATGAATGTCTCGGCCTTTGGGGACCACCGCATCCAGTGTCTGGCGTGCAAGCTCACGCTGATCTAGGCGGACAAGAACCTCGGCAAGCAAGCCCACCGATTGCAGATAGCGTGTGTCCTCGCTCGGCACTTTCGCCAACAGTTCGGCCGCCCGTTTGTCATCGCCCATCTCCAGGTAGATCTGCCCGGCGCCCATGGGGTCGCCCGATTTTTCTAGGGCCCGCGCGGAAGCGCCCAAGACTCCGGCTTCGTAGTAGAGCTCCGCCGCCCGTCGCGGAAGTTCGGCTTTTTCGAACATGGCTGCGGCGCTTTTTTTGTCCTCCGCCCGAAGGTAGCAGTCCGCGGCCCGAGCGTAGTCGTAGGACGCCGCGTAGGACCGCCCAGCGGCGGGCCACTCCTCGAGGACTTCACACGCTCGGCCCGCACGCTCGTAGTCTCGAGCGCGAAAAAGAACGTTGGCGATCGCTTTTTGCGTGGGTACGGAGGAAGACTGAAACCACTCGAACAAGTGCTCCCCAACGTTTTGCACGCAGCTTTCGTAGAGGGCGACCGCTTCATCGATGTTTCTTTCCTCCACGAAGCCCCGAATCCGTCGTACCATTTCGTCGGTGGCGACAAACACAGCTTCGGTGGGCGGGCCCTCAGACAGGGCATCTTGGCCTTCGTCCATAGAAACCTGATGCTCGCATGCCCTGACGCCTGTCGGCAAATGGTTCCCACGTCACAAAGCGCTACAAGCCACGAGGCCTGGGGTGCTACCCTTCTTCGTGTGGCGAACCGTCCAAACCCAAAAAATGCCCGTAGGCGCACCTTGCGAGCTGTTCTGGCCGCGTGGGCGGCATTTCTTGGGTGCCAAGGCTGCACCAGGAGCCCCCAAGAGCTTCTTGATGCAACCCGGCAGGCACTGCATACCCAAAACCTTGAAGCCCTCGAACCCTTGATTCACCCGCGCTATTCCGACCCCGTGGGGGACCGGGCTCGGCTGCTTCGGGACATCAAAGACCTTTACCAAGACTTTCCACGACTGGTGCTTCGCTTTGAAGAAGTCGAAATCCTCGGGGGCTCGTCGAAATCGCAGGCAACCGTTTTAGGAAAACTCAATGGGACCTTTTTCGGCAGCCCTGAGTGGAGCGTACTGGCCTCCCTTCGGCTGGAACTCGAACGGGACTTCGGTTTTCGCATTCGCTCCGGCCTTCTTCAAGGCTTCCGCAGCGTCCGCGCTCTGGCAGAGAAAAGACGAAGCGCGCTCGAAGCCAACGACGCCCAGGCGATGAAACCCTTGTTGCACCCCGCATACCGCGACGGTGACCTTGACGCCGACGAAGCCGTCGCCCGGCTCGCGCACGATATCGAAGGCGTGCGCATTCGGCATCGCCCCCTTCACTATCGGCTCGAAATCCGTGGCCCCGACGCCCAGCTCGATGAACGCTACGAACTTCGCCTCAACCAGGAGTCCCCCAAGACTCAGGTGGCGCGCCTACGGCTCAAACGTTCAGCCGGACTGTGGCGTATTCAGGGGGGACTCTATCCTGCCGAGCGATGAGCCCCGTGGGTGGGTGCCCCGCTAAGCGCCCCTCGAGGCCCTTCTTTTACGGGTTTTCCCGCACATTGCTGGTTCTCGTGGCCCGGCCGCGGCGCGACCAAGGCCGATCTCGGGGGGCCCGGCGTCCCGGGCACGGAAAAACACGCTTTTTTTGTAACGCGCACCACGCGCCCTTGCTAACCTGGAGGTCGGTTTGGAAGAAACGATCGGGAGCCTGATCGGGCAGGGACGCAAAGCATACAAAGCCGGAGACTTCGTCAAGGCTGAGAGACTTCTGGCCCAGGCCATCGAGCAAGGCGCCCAAAAGTACGCGGACGTCTATCATGCCCTGGGCGTGATCTACCACACCTGGGGGCAATTCGGGCGAGCCCGAGTAGCCCTCGAAACCGCACTGGAGATCAACCCGTGCTACGTCGAGGCCCAACTGAATCTGTTCATCATCTACAACGACCTCGGTCGCTACGAAGATGCCGCTCGGCTCATGGAACAAAACGCACCGTCGGCGCAAACCCGTGTCAACAACCTCACCCGCGGGAAGATCGCCAATTTACACGCCCAAGTCGGTGACGCCTACCGCTCAGTGGGGATGTCCAAAGAGGCCGCCGTCGAGTACCAACGCGCGCTGGAACTCTGCCCCAGCTTCGCCGACATCAGAATGCGACTGGTTCACGCCCTGGAAGACCACGGCGCGCTAGACGATGCCCTCGAACAAATCCGCCTGGTTCTGCTCGAGCAAAAAAACCTCCTGAGCGCGCACATCCATCTGGGCCTTCTCCTCTATCGCAAAGGCAGCCGCCCAGCGGCGCTCGAGGCTTTTCGCGCCGCACTGGAGCACCACCCCGGAAACGAGCGAGCGCTCGCATACATTCGCATGCTTGAACAACACCCACCTTCGGAATAGGGTGACGAATCATGCCTGAGGCTTACGCACTGAGATTCATCTCAGGCAAATATGAGGGAGGCGAATTTCCCCTAACAAACCATGCAGAACTTCTGATCGGTCGGGCTGCGGAGCTCGACATGGTCCTGGTCGAAGACATGGTTTCTCGGAAACACGCACGCATCCGCGTTCAAGATGCCGACATCCTGATCTCCGATCTGGGCTCGACCAACGGAACTTTCGTCAACGGTGAGAAGATTGAGGAAACCAAACTGCAAAAGGGCGACCGCATTCTGATCGGTACATCCATATTGCGGGTGATCGTCACTCGGCGATCCATTTCCACGGCGGAAGCCAAAGAACAACTTCAGGCCAGTGGCACGCGCGAGGACAATCCCAAAAGCTCCATGAAAGGCGAGCTCGAGGAGCTGCCCGTTCCCGACCTTTTGCAACTTTTTTCAACGTCCAAAAGGACCGGTGTCCTTTTCATTCAGTCAAGCTTTGGAGACGGAAAAGTTCATTTCCGCGCCGGCGATATCTTCTATGCCTGCATCGACGAAGACCATGACATCGGCCCCATGAAATCTCTTTGCCGCATCGTGGGTTGGCAAGACGGCAAGTTTGAATTCCGCGAGGCGGACGAAGAAGCGGAGTTCATGCTCGAACTTGAAGACCCGACCGCAGAGCTCATTGCGGACGCCGTACGCGAGCTCGAAGAACTCCGAAAAATTGGGCTCCATCTCCCTCCCCCACAGACCCCCCTGACTGTCCCGCGCCCTCTGGAACCCCGGCTCAGCGAGCTCAATGCAACCGCGTTGGATGTGTTTCAGCTGGTCCTCAATCATGGCATGACCCAAGACGTGTTTGATCGGTCTCCGTGGACGGACTACAAGACCGCCCGGGCGCTGTTGCGCTTGCTTGAGGGAAGCTACATCGAGCGTGGCCCCATCCGGTAGCGTCCATGCCTGAACTGCCCGACGTCACCCTCTATGTCGAAGCGCTCCAAAAACGCCTGGTTGGCGAAGTCCTCGAGGGCATTCGTTTAAAAAGTCCTTTTTTGCTCCGCTCCGTAAAGCCGCCGATACGGGCCACCGAAAAAAAATCGGTGCTTGGCCTCGAGCGCTTGGGCAAACGCATCGTCGTCGCCCTAGAAGACGAGCTCTTTATGGTGTTCCATTTGATGATCGCGGGACGCTTTCGCTGGCGAAATCCACGAGCCAAGATTCCAGGCCGCATTGGGCTTGCGGCCTTTGACTTTCCCAAGGGGACCCTGCTTCTTACCGAGGCCGGCACCAAACGGCGCGCCTCGCTCTACCTGGTGCAGGGGGCAAGTGGCCTTGAAGCCCACCGCCGGGGAGGCCTCGAAATCCTCGAAGCCAGTTTCGAACAATTCCAGGCCGTGCTGAACCGAGAAAATCACACCCTCAAGCGTGTTCTCGTAGATCCGGGGGCCTTCAGCGGCGTAGGCAACGCCTATTCAGACGAAATCCTCCACCACGCACGCCTCTCGCCCCTTAAGCAGACCCACAAGATGAGCCGCGACGAGATGCATCAACTCTACGTCAGCGCACAAACGACCTTGCGCGAGTGGACTGAGCGGCTCCGGTCCGACCTTGGTGGACGCTTCCCAGAGAACGTAACCGCCTTCCGAGAAGGCATGGCGGTTCACGGCCGATACAAGCAGCCGTGTCCTGAGTGCCAGGCTCCGGTTCAACGTATCGTATACGCTGAAAACGAAACCAACTATTGCCCGCGCTGTCAGCTAGAGGGGCGCGTCCTTCGCGACCGATCGCTGTCGAGGCTCCTCAAAGCCGACTGGCCCAAAACCATAGAAGACCTCGAGCGAAACTGACGGTCCAAGACCCTCGGGAGCACCCGAGGAAGCACCGGGACCAAGAACCCGTACGACTGCATCTCAGAACGAAGATGGCGTCCGGGAAAACGTGAGGTTTCTCCCCGGATGTGACTTTTGGAGGGCCCGCCGGTCCAAAGAATCGATCGCCATCGGTTCGACCCAACCTTGGAGACCCTATGCTGAAATCCCCAACTGACGGAACCACCGCACCCCAGTTCGCCCGGCACACCGCGGCCCGAAGCCGAGGCATCCCGTGCTGGTGACACCCCAAGAGCACGAGACCACGCCGATGCCTCTGCCCCAAGTCCTCCTCGTCGACGATACGCCCGCGGTGTGCCGGGCCCTAAGGCGCCTTCTGGCAGCCCACGCCGAGGTCGAAATCGCTCAAAGCGTGAAGGAGGCACGAACACTCATCGATGGCCACCCCTTTGATGTGGTCATCACCGACTACCACCTGCCGCAGGAAAACGGCCTCCGGCTGCTCGAATTCGTTCGCCGGCGTCTCCCAGGCACCACGCGCGTGCTCCTCTCCGCTCGGCCCCGTTATCTCTTTAACGCGCCACTTCTAAGCGGTCTGGTGCACCACTACTTCCAAAAGCCGGTGCTGTCCGCAGACTTGGTCTCGTGCATCACCGCAACAAGCCCCCTCATCAGGACTTAACCCCAGATTGGACGTCGATGCCCGATCCGCACCGCGGTCGAGCCTCAGCGATCACCGCCTCGCGGCGTCAAAAGCGGGCCGTCCGGAACCGCCGCGCGCGCGGACTCGCGCATCTTCAGCACCTTAGAAGCCTCGGGCGTAGCCCCGTTTTCATCGTCGCTGGCCTCTTCTCGGCCATACAAGGGCGTCACTGAATCTGTCGGGACCGGACCACCCTTTTCGGCCATCACATCGAGCAGCTTGGCGTGACTCGAGATCAAAGAGCGAAGACCGGACTCGAACTCCACCTTCTGTCGGCGAAGCTCATCCGTGTCCTCCATGATTCGCAACAGACGCGCATGGGCGTTTTGAATGATGCGCTCCGCTTGGGTTTCGGCCTGAGCAATCACTATCTCGGATTCTTTACGGGCGTTTTCCTTGATGTCTTCCGTCACGCGGGTTGCGGTCATCATGGTGTCTTTGAGCGTTCTTTCACGCTCCGCGTACTCTTGGAGCTGACCGTCTTTTCGTTTCAGTTCGTCCTGAAGCGCATGGTTTTGACGGACCAAACCCTCGACGTCGGTCGCCAGTGCATCCAAAAACGCATCGACCTCTTTGGCATCGAACCCCCAAAGACAGGTTCGAAATTGCTGCTGCTGAATATCTAGAGGCGTCAGTTTCATGGGGCGCCGATGCTAGCGCCTCCCTCCGCAACGCGGCAAACTTTGAACCCCAAAGCTGCGCTTTTCGGCGGTCAAATATGGGGTTTCACTGGTCCCACAGCAGATCACATCGCCCACAAGAACGCAGCGCCACGCAGTTTCGAGAAACGGGCACTCGACCTAGGATTTCGCTTGCCCGCCTCGGGAAGGAGTCATGCCATGGGGTTTCAGCCCGATATGTCCATCATTCTTGACAACGCGATGGACGCCATCGTGACCGCCAATGCCCAAGGTGCGATCACCGGGTGGAACGCGGAGGCGTTCCGAATTTTTGGGTGGTCCCGAGTGGATATCGTCGGCCATCTCCTGACCGACATCATTCCGGAGGCCTATCGCCAAACCCATGCTGCCGGCTTCACCCGTTACCTCCATACCCAAAAGCACTGCGCTCACAAACATCAAGCGCTGAGCCGTCGTTTCGAAACCATGGGGCTACACCTTACCGGGCACGAGTTCCCCATCGAACTCACTGTGACCCCTGTTTGGATCGGTCACGAGACCAGCTTCGTCGCTTTCATTCGAGACCTCACCGAGCAGAAACGATCGGAAAAAGCCCTTTCCGATCTGACCCAGCGACTCCAAGATACAAACCGACAGCTCGAGTCGCTGGTGTCCCTCGATCCGCTCACGGCCCTCATGAACCGCCGCGGAATATCCTCCATGCTTTCGCGAGAACAAAAACGCGCTCGTCGCGAAAGCCAATACCTCGCAACCGTGGTCCTCGATCTCGACAACTTTAAGGACATCAACGACTCGTTAGGCCATGCCTCCGGCGACGTCGTGCTGAGAGAAACGGCAGAAAGGCTCAAGCGTTGCCTGCGCGCCGGCGATTTTGCCGGACGAATCGGGGGAGATGAGTTCCTTGTCCTCTTGCCCTGCACCCGAAAGGCGGAGGCAGAAGCCCTCGCCGAACGGCTGCGCCTGGCCATCGCCCACCCACCGCTGGTCGTCAATTCGAACCCGCTGTCCATCACCGCCAGCGCGGGCGTGCTCATCTTACCTCCCGACCTTTCATCCTTGGAGGAGCTCCTCGTGCGTACGCACTCCATTCTTCGAAAGAGCAAGACCTGTGGCAAGAACCGGGTCTCGACCGACTCCGACTCCCCTCAACCCCTCGATTCTCTTGAGGAGACGCTGCGCTCCCACACGCTCCGCGCCGTCTGGCATCCGATCATCTCGCTCAACCATGACCGAATTGCCGGCTACGAAATGCTCATCCGGGGCCCGAAGGGCTCATTGGAAATGCCTGAAGTCTTGTTTCGGGCATCCAGGGAACAAAACCTTTCGCTCCTGGCCGACATCGAGAGCCTCAAACAGTGCGCGAAAACCGTCGCACAACGAAAAATGCGGGGTGTCATCCACTACAACATCTTGCCCACGACCCTCTTGTCGACCCCGGTGGAGTGCATTTTGGACATCATCGCGAGCCACAAGATCGACTGCGCGTGCCTTGAGATCAGCGAACAGCAAATCATCGGTGATCCCGACTACTTGGCGGAAAAGACGGCCGAACTCAAAGACCATGGCATCCTCATTGCCCTCGACGACGTGGGCTTCGGACGAAGCCCCATCGAGGCCTTGATCGGACTCAAACCGGATATCGCCAAAATAGACCAGATTCTCGTCAAAGGGGTCGCGGGCAATCCCGCCAAGCGCGAAGCATGTTCCCGACTGGTCAGCGTGCTCCAAGCCCTGGAGGTCACCATTGTGGCCGAAGGCGTCGAAACGGCCAAAGACTCGGCGTTCCTTAAAGAAATTGGCGTGCCGTTCGCGCAAGGATTTTACTGGGGAACACCGGGCACCGACGACCGTCCGTCTCAGAAGACCTCCGTGCCCGCACCCCCTCCGAGCAACCATCATCGACCCCAGACCGGGGTTGAAATCGGCTTCACACCACGCAAACCGGTTCGAATTGACGCCGGTGGCTCCGGATGAGTTGCGGATACAAAAGAGGGCTCAATCCATGGCGCCTAGGTCATCACCATAAACAGCCTGTAAAGTCGCGGACTCCTCGGCCTCATGGGCACGCAATGCTTCCACAAAGGCAAGCGCCTCAGAGGCCAGGTGACTGGACGCCACGGTCTGCGGCGCGCCAACCAAACCCCGTAGACCCTCTCGAAGCTCTCGGTGTTGCGCCAACAAACGCCCGAGCGTACCCGCCGTCCGAGGGTATTCTTGCGACAACTGCGTGTGGAACTCGACGGATTCTTCGTAGTTGAAGTGTGCTTCCAGCATGTGCTGAAGTTTCATCAGGCTTCGCCGAAGCTCAGGAACCTGCCTTTCATCTTTGGTGGCATCTGAGGCTAAGCGTTCGACCACCTTAAGGAGATCCAAAAGGTGAAGATGCGCGGTCACCAGCGCCCCCATGGGTTGGCTTTTTTCGTATTTCTCGTGTCGTTGCTCCGGCATGCCATCAACAACAGCACCGTTCGTGCCACCCGGTCCGCCTCAGCATTCCCCGGCAAATCCAGAAAATCAGGCCCACGATGGTCACGACCTCGTAACCGAGGGCACGTCATTGCGCACCATACCGTAACGACCCGTTCCTTGCCTACATGTACGTTGGGCCGCCCCCAGGAGGGCACAACTCCAGAGGGTTTACCGGACTCTCATCAACGGCCAGACGAAGGCACAAACTGGACGTCGGGTTGACCAAACATCCGATGGGTCCAAACCCGAGCCGTCGTGAGGTCCGTGGTGAACTGCGAAAAGTAGGTCGACCCATCGATTCGAATGGACCCAAAAACCGCGGGAAAGCTCAGGTCTGAGAGACGGCGCTCTGTGAAGCCTGAGCCGCCAGCAACGACCACCGTATACTGCTTACCTGACGAAACCGAGATTGGCTCGATGCCCCCGTAGGAAAAGAATTGAGGATCGCTTTGGACCTCTGCCTCAGCGAGGAGCGTGCGGGTCGCAGTTTCGAACAGGCGCACAACTTTCGAACCTCTGAACACGCCACCCAAGCCTACAACGAAGCCGTCCACCAGCGGTGTAAAGTGATAACCTGCCATGTCTGTGAGTCTTAGATCGGTGTGCTGGACGCCCTTCGCATGGGCACCCCAGGGAAACTCGGGCTGAACCGCGCAGTTGCTACTGCATCCGTCCAAGTTTTTTGTATTGCCATCATCACACGTCTCAAAACCCTCCAAGACTCCATTCCCACATACGCCGTCGGATGCGACCGGCTTGAGGACAAAGGGCAAAGGCGAACCTTCGAACATGCCCATTCCTGCAATCCACCCTTGGTCATTGCAAGATTCGGCACGGGTGAGCACCCACTTCGAGCCCCGAGGCAGGGTGTGATTCAGGTCTACGGTCCGGCCACCGATCCAAGCCGTCGCCCGACGACCATTCATACCCCTGGAAACACCAACCACGTAGCCGTTGCGATTGATGTCACTCGCATGGGCAAACGGCTGGGCAAGGCTCAAAAGCTCACTCAGCTCACCTTGATCCCAAAGAAAAGACCGGCTCCGATTCAATGTTGCAAGCGCAGCGCCTATTTGTTGCCCGTGTTCATTGAGATCTCTTCCAAAGCTGTTTGTATAACCACCCCACTTGGGGTCCAAAAGAACAAATGTTTCCCCTCGGTAAAGAACGGCCCCTCCTCCGTTTGGCGTTGAGCCCGTCCCAATAATATCTCCCGCGTCGTCGATCCCCATCGCGCTTGTGAGGTGCCCATTTTCGTTGGCCAAGGGCCTGACAGTCCATACCCCCGACCCATCGCGGACCCAAAGCACGCCGTGGACGGCCCCGGCGGTGTCTTGGGCGGAGCCGACAATCTGGCCGCGATTGTTGATGGCGCGCGCTCGCGTCCGTCGGCCGCCAAGGCTTGGCAAGCGTTCTTGAAGACCTCCGTCCATGACCAAAGCGTGTTGAACCCCGCTTTGGTCCTCGAAAAAGCCAACAACGATACCCTCATCATTCAGAGCTGTCGGCCGAAAATCGAGTTGTCTCATCGCCCCGTTCTCCCACAGCCAACCAGGATGGGTAGACGAAGGCGCCTGGAAAGAGCCCACAATCTGCCCCCGGTTGTTCATCGCGGCCACGTCAAAGCCTGCGTTGGGATCCAGCTCACCGAGGTCAACAAGTTCGTATCGGAGCGCTGAAAGGGGACTCAGGCCGTCCTCACCCTCCGAATTCGATTCCACAAAGAACACCAAATCATCGTTGTCCGCGTAGGCCGTTTGAGCACAACCGTCAGAAAAGGCCGTCTTACCCCGATACCGAATGGAAGCCCTAAAAGCTTGAAAGCGTCCCCCGTCGTCAGGCAACACAAACGCTTCCGACAGCTGCACCGTATACATCTCGCTCCCGAGCGATCGAATGGTCTCGACATGCTCCCATCGAACCACCTCGGCCTCAGCGTCGGGCGTATAAAAAACATCTACGTAGTTGGAGCGACCCCACGCGCTGAAGTCCACGCCCACACGCACTTCAGCGCCCGGCCGAAAGGCCACACCCTCTTCACTCCAGATCCGAAGTCGACGGATGTACTCGTAACCGCTCTTCATCGGGCTGTTCGAGTCCGGACAACCGTCGACCGTATTTGGGTGCCCCAGCTCCGTGAGCTCGGCATTGCGCGCTCCGCGGTGGTTCACGAGGTCCGCAGTGTCACACAAGCGCGTTCTTTTCTCGCAGACCGGCGCTGCGAAAGAATCGGTGAATCGAGCCCGTTCTTGGGGGCTTGGATCGGGGTGGGCCACGAGTGAATCACGCGCCGATAGCGCTCCGGTCTCTACCAAGGTCCGTTCGCGGCCATGTTCATCCACGAGACGGCCCTCAACGTTCGACCCGCAGGCATAAGCAAAAAAGCTGGCCCCAAGCCCCATAAAAGTCGCCCACCGCAGGCGCCCGGCTTGCTCTTTGAAAAAAGCGGTCCTCATTGTGCCTCTAGATTCCATCTAGATATCCCTCCTAGAAAGACCAGGCTACAACCACACCCACCCACATCGCAATTTATGTTTCTCATGTAATGGCGCTCACATATACGCGCAAGGCAGCCAGCACTGGAATCCCTTCTGGGCATTCGGGCCCCAGTAAGCAGACGAGTACAAACGGGCGTGAAACCCAAAAACGTCCGTCTTTGGAACAATGGGGTTGCGCTCAGGCCAAACAGGATGCACTGAGAGAAAGGGTTTAGGATGGGACGAAGAAGGACACACGTTGCCGTCGTCATACTGACAGGGATTGCGGTCGTCATGGCGGTTGCATCTTGTGTGTACTTTTTTAGGCCGCCCTCAGTGACGATGCGGGAACGGTTTACCAACACGGATGGGCCAAGCTTCGACCATCGCCCCCTCGATGACCTGCTCAAGACACACGTGGCGCCCGGAGGCTGGGTGGACTACCCCAGGCTCAAGAAGAATCAGGGGAAACTCAACCGGTATATCGCATCGCTCGAACATGCGGTTCTGTCCGAACTTGGTCGAAACGAGCGGCTGGCACTGCTCATCAACGCCTACAATGCGTTAACCTTACGGCTGATTCTCGACCACTATCCGGTGAGCTCGATCAAAGACATCCCTGTCAGCCATCGCTGGAAGGACGCACGCTGGAAGATTGGCGCCCACCGCATGAGCCTAGACGACATTGAGCACAAAGAGATTCGGCCCAACTTCAAAGAACCACGCGTGCACTTCGCCCTGGTCTGCGCCGCGGTGGGATGCCCGCCGCTCAGGTCTGAGGCGTATGTTGCCGACAGACTCGAGGCGCAGCTCGAGAACCAAACCCAGTACGTCCATCGCCACGACCGATGGTTTCGATTCGACCTTGAGAAGCCAAAGAGAGTGCACCTTACACCTCTTTATGATTGGTACCGCGGGGATTTTGAGCAGGAAGCGGGCTCGGCCCTGGACTTCGCGGCACGCTATGCGCCTGACCTGAAACGCATCCTGGCCAGAAGCGAACGGCCAAAAATAAAGTGGCTCGACTATGATTGGAGCCTAAACGAGAAGTTGTAGGATGTGCCCTAGATTGTGGGCGCCAGGCGTGGCAAAGAACCGTGGCGATGCGAAACCGCTGGTTTCACAGGCCACTCCTTCACAGCCCAGCCCTCGGGCTCGAAAAAAAGGTCACGTGGCTAGAGCTTTTTTACGACCTCATCTTTGTTGCGGCGTTCATACAGCTGGGGAACGGGCTTTCGAACCACACCAACCTGGCGGGTGTGGCCACATTTTTCGCCATGTTTTTACCACTGTGGGTGGCGTGGACCGGGTTTAGCTTCTACGAAAACCGGTTTACGGTCGACGACTTTGTGCACCGCGGGCTTGTTTTTTTGCAAATGTTTGCGGTGGGCGGGATGGCGATGAGCGCCTCACGCGTGCTCGAGCATGATACGCAGTTTTTCTCTCTGGCTGCGGGAACAGCGCAACTTTTGGTTGCGGTGATGCATCTTCGAGCCTACGCCCAAATGCAAGAGGCTCAGGACTACATCCGATATTGGGGCACCGTATTTTTCGTGGTCGGCGCTTTGTGGATTGCCTCCGCCTTCTTGCCTGCGAACTTGGCCATCGGCGTATGGACGCTTGCGAGCGTGACCGTCCTTTTGTCGACTCTGAGCCGGCAATCACGAACACTCGCTGAACGATATCCGATTGACCTCAAACACCTCACAGAGCGGTACGGCCTTTTGACCATCATTGTTCTCGGCGAGTCCTTTGTCAAAGTGCTCAGCATGTTGGTCGCCCAGGGCAGCGGTCCACAGGTGTACCTTGAAGCAGGCATTGCCTTACTTATCACCTGTGGAATTTGGTGGGTCTACTTCGATGACATTGCCGGCGCCCACATTCGACCCGGTCACGCCCAATGGATCGTGTGGATCTACGCCCATATACCGCTGCAGGTTGCGATTATTGCGGTGGGCGTCGCGGTCAAAAAGGCGGTCGACTTTTCGTGGAACGAGCCTGCTCCAGAAGCCTACCGATGGCTTTTGACGGGTTCACTGGCACTGGCCTACATCAGCGTCGCGGCCATCGACTCGGTCACCCAACGGAGGCAAGCGGAGCTCAGCGATCGGGCGAGGGTCAACGTCCGTTGGATCTCCGGTGTGGTGCTTTTGGTGTGGGCGCCCGCCGGAAGAACGTTGAGCGGCGGACTATTCTTGCTGGTCGTCACTGCGATTACCTTCGCCCAAGTCATTTTTGACATGATGATGGCCCCACTTGAAGAGCACCAGCACACCGAGAGGAGCGCGAAGGGCATTGCCGAGATCGCCAAAGAACAGCTCTTGGCCCCGAACCGACGAAAGGCCCCACTGCAAGACGTCTCCAAGGCCATCCGAAAGGGCACCCCCAGTGAACTCCGAAGAGACCTCTACTTTTATTTTATTGAGGGCAGTTGGGCTCGCGTTTTTGTATCGGTAGGCCTTGTTTTTTTGGTCGCGAACGTTTTTTTTGCAGGCCTTTACACCCTCGAACCCGAATCGATCGCCAGTGCGAAAGGGAACTTCGGCGACGCCTTCTTTTTTAGCGTCCAGACAATGTCCACCATTGGCTATGGGGCCTTGTCTCCCCAAACGCCCTACGGCAACACCATCGTGACCCTCGAAGCGGGCTTCAGCATCATCGGCGTCGCAGTCGTCACGGGCCTGATCTTCGCCAAGGTGAGCCGGCCTCGGGCGGCCGTCATTTTCTCGAAGCCCTTGCTTCTCACGACCCTCAATGGCCAACGGACCCTCATGTTTCGCGCAGGCAACGCCCGCGGCAACGAGGTGGTGGACGCCCACATGAGTTTTTCGGTGATGCTCGAAGAAATCTCCAAAGAGGGCCACCACATGCGCCGACTTCACGAGCTCGAGTTGACCCGAAAACACTCCCCCATGTTTGTCCTAAGTTGGCTGGTGATGCACGTCGTCGATGAAAACAGCCCACTATACGGACTGAATACTCCACCGCCTAAAGGCGGTGGGTTCGCCTGCGACTAAAGTCGCCTAAAGGCTCGCCTGCAATGCAGGCCATCTCACTCCGTGATCTTGAAATCCTCGTCCTCCTGGGGCACGGCACCTTGCAACTCGATGTACTTCGCAATGACGTCGTCGGTCACATTGCCGCTCGACGCCACAAAGTAACCCCGAGCCCAAAGGTGCCGACCCCAGAAGGACTTACGCAGGGCCCGAAACTCAGCCATGAGCCGATTCGAAGTCTTTCCCTTGATGGCCTGCATCACACGGCTCGGCGACAGATGCGGAGGTACACTCAAGAGGAGGTGCACGTGGTCCTGGCTGATGTTCCCCTTCAGAATCTGGATGTTGTTCCGACTACATATCTCCCGAACCAGTTCCCTAAACCGAAGTGCCACGTCTCCACGCAGCATAGGCTTGCGGTACTTGGGTACGAATACAAAATGGTAGTGCAACTCGTAGACGGTGTGGGACGACTTACGGTAGTGCCTCATGGCGGCATTGTACCCAAGTACCGCAAGCATCCTAAAGGCTTCGCCTAAAGGCGAGGGATCTCAAGCATCCCCGGATGGGACAATAGACTGGAATGCCGCCGAACATGCCATTGGCGGTTTCATCGCCAACCTCACGGGGCACGACGGAACCTATGGCCAAACCATTTTCGCCCGAAAAGTATGGAATCCAGAAGACCTTGAAATCAACGCACGTTTTGTGGATGTGCTCAGCGAACTCGAAGACGGCCGGCTCATGATCGACTACGGGCAGTTCCACGACACCATCCCTGACCGAGAGGCTGAAGCCCAATGGACGGCCTAAGCGAAATCCCCGGCCGAGGGATTACTTTCGGCGTAGGTATTGAAGCTCCATCGCCTTATGCTCTTGATCGCCGATCTTCTTATAGAAAGTCATGGTGTGTTTGTCGTCGCTCTCGAAGAAAGTGACAACACGAAACTCTGATTTCTTCCCATCAGGCTCGGTGCCAATCATCGTTTCGGTCAAGGTTTTCGTCTCGGGATCGAAGGTACCCAAACCTTGCGCCGCACCGCTGTGGCTAAAGTTGTCTATCCAGTACGACTCGTACATTTTCTTCGTGGGATTCCAAACCGCAAACCCATGACCCAAGAACTTCTCGCCCATCATTTCGGACTCAAAGTCGTATTCCACGCCTAGCCCACCGAGAATGGCACGACATTCTTGTTGACCCTTCGCCTTAGACTCCTCGGGCCCCATCCACATGGTCTGCTCCACGTCCCAGGTGCCTACGCAGTTCGCGAGGCCTTGATGCTCGGGCCCAAGCTTCACTGCGGTGTGCATGTTGGCCGCCGTGGCCGCTGCCGCCTCTGCGTTCGCCTGAGTTTGGGCGGCGGGTTGGGTGGTGTTGGTTGTGGCACAAGCGAAATGAAGCGCCGGTAATAGACATAGCCAAGTTCGATTCATATGGACCTCCAACCGCCCATCTAGGGCAGGCTAGGGTTTATGTCGAGCAAAAACGGGGCCATTTTTTCTAAACACGCCGCGCGCACCCGGTGGACGGCCTCACTGTCCTCATGACGAAGGACGGCAGAAAGGCCAGCGACGGTCCCAGTGGTCATAGAGGCCAGAGCATGCGCCGTCCCCGTGACCGAACCGGCGGCCAAAAACCCTGGAACAGAGGTCTGACCATACCCATCGGTCCTCACCAAATATCCGGCACCCTTCGGAGCAAACGCAAACGCACAGCCAGCTTGCTCTGCCAGCTCAAAGGCTGGCGCGAGAGGAAGAGCCAAAGCGAGTACGTCACACGGAATCTCTTCGGTTTGGCCGTCAGATTCATTTTCAATCTTGACCGCAACCACACGGGTCCCCCCGCGGGCGCCAACCACCCGCCATCCGAACAGGGTACCCGGGCTTTCGGCCCCAGCGGGCCTCGAACTGATTCGAGTGGACTTCACGCCCATGCTCAAGAGTTTGTGATGAAGAAGCCGCCCCGTCTCGGGGCCTTCGTCAACCACCACCACCCTCTTGCCCGGAAGGATGTTGTGCCTAAACACCAGTTCTGACAGAGCCTCGGCACCGAATAGGCCCGGCAGGTCATTGCCAACGAACAGAGGCGCTTGCTCGTACGCGCCATTGGCGAGGAGCAAGGTTCGAAAGGATACTTGCACCAATCGATCCTCTCCTTGTTCCGCATCGCGCCGAACCAAGAGTTCCGGCCCCGAGGGGCCACGATAAAGGCCACAGGCCGCCGACGAAATCCATATGCGCACCCCCTTTTGGGTTTCGGCCTCGGCCTGGACGCGAAGCCCCGTCAATGCCTCGTCACCATCAAAAAGCCCCGTTTCGAGACGCCCCCCGAGCCTTCGCCTCCGCTCCACCAACAGAACCGAAAGACCATATGACCGTGCAGCGCAAAAAGCAGCCAGCCCCGAAACGCCACCGCCAACAATCACCAGATCCGCTTGCGTCCTGGGACCGTCTCCAGAAAATGCGGCCGGTGCCGACGACACGGGACCAAGCCCCGCCATCCGTCGGGCGGCCCGGGTTGCAAGCGCATTCCAAGGCACCATCGGTGTGGCACCAAGCCGGTGGTGATCGAAACCGTCGGGAAACAGGTAGTCGACACCTCGAAAGATATCTCGATCCGCGGAGGGAAACGCGTTTTGCCTAGAGAAGCGACGGCCTTCGCATGCCACATGAAGACACGCCGCCCGGTTGGGCCGATCATCAATGCGCATCCAACACTGCGCGCAGTGACCCCGAAGGCAAAAAGGCCCGCGAGGTCGATGGTATTTGACGCTGCGCGACGCAGTCTGAATGCCGTGGGCCAAAAGCGTAACCATCAGGGGTTCACCACATTTGGCACGAAGAGAACGGCCCTCAAACGTGACGGTGCACGAAGACTCGTGATCACCGAGCTGACGCCTAAACGTAGTCACCGCCTCGGACTATACCCCGGATAAGCGGTGCCCTAAAACCAGGAACGCACAGGTCCGGGCCTAGCAGAGTGTTTAGGTCTTTTTGCCCAATTCTCGAGCCCGGTGGGTTGCGGCTTCAACCGCATTGATGATGGTCGTGCGTAACCCGCCTTCTTCCAAGGTGTGAAGGCCGGCAATGGCAGTCCCTCCCGGGGAGGTCACCTGGTCTTTGAGCTTGCCTGGGTGCTCCTGGGTCTCCTGGAGCATCCGGGCAGCACCGCGAATGGTCTGAACTGCCAGGTCCATGGCAACCTCGCGTGAAAGGCCGACTTTGACACCCGCGTCGGCAAAGGCCTCCACGATGAGAAAGACGTAGGCCGGACCGCTTCCCGAAAGTCCCGTGACCGCATCGAGATGAACTTCATCGACAACCGCGACCCGCCCGATTTTTTCGAAGATTTCTTTGGTCAGGGCCACGTCTTCATCGGTCGCGTGGGCACCACCAGCGATGGCCGTGGCCCCCTCCTTGATCGTCGCGGGCGTATTGGGCATGGCGCGGACGATTCGCGCGCCCACACCGAGCTCGGCTTCGATGCGGTCCACAGAGATCCCGGCCGCCACCGAAATGACCAACGCTTGACCGACATCTTCTTTGATCTCTTCAAGGACCCGGGCCAAGATTTGGGGTTTTACGGCGAGGACAATGATGTCCTTGCCCCGTGCACACTCCGCATTGGTGGCCGCAACCTGGACACCGTAACGCTCTTGCAGCGCCTGGGAGCGGGAGGGGCGTTTGTTCCGGATGGTGATGTTTTGGGCCGCAACCGCTTTGCTGTCGAGCAAGCCGCCCAACAGAGCAAACCCCATATTGCCTACGCCGATGAAGGCGATCTTCACTGAACTTAAATCCATCGATGACTACCCGATAATCATGCTTTCTTTGTGGGCCGCGACCCCGTACTTGAACCGATCGGGACCATTTTTCTCGAAATACTCGAGCTTTTCGCCTTTGACCAGTCGTTTGGCGCAAAGTTCACCGATAACCGGAGCCATCATGAACCCATGACCCGTAAACCCCGTAAGAAAAGTCAGATTGGGCACCTTTTCTGCCTCCCCGATCACGGGGTTTCCGTCGGCAGACGCGTCGTACAACCCCGCCCACTGCCGAACAACCTGCACATGGGCCAAAATGGGCATGATCGCCGTGGCCGAGCGCGCAAACCGACGCAGAAAAGCCAGCGACGAGCCGATATCAAAAGACGACGGTTCGTTGGGATCACCCATCCCTCCGACGATCTCGCCCCGCGCAGATTGCGAAAAATAGATCCCCTCCCCGAGGACGCTCACCATGGGCTCCAAGAAGGGCTTCAGCGGTTCGGTGGTCAAGATCTCGTGTCGAAAGGGTTTGTTTTTCAGATCCACACCCGCCTGGGTCGCCAACTCTTGGGCCCATGCTCCCGTCGCCAAGACCACATGCTTCGCGCGAATTTGATGGCGCCAGGGCGGGTCGACCACCATCGCTTTGTCTTTAGAGATGGGGTGCGTGGACGCGCTGGAGCGCCATGGATCGAGGAGCGTAGACCGCGCGTGTACTCCGGTCACGCGCCCACCGGCAAGGGCCAACGATTCGGCCAATGCATAAGTGTGGATACGGACCCCAAGTTCGAGGGCACGGTGCACATAGCCGTGAAGAAATGGCCACGGAAAGAGGACGCCATCCTCTGGGTTGTAAGACGCCCCCACCAAACCCTCGGTGTTCAGCTCAGGAACCACCCGGCGGACGTCTTTGGGCGAAAGCAGCCGCGTCCTTACGCCACACGCGGCTTGGATATGGACACTTTGTTCCAGCGCACCGAGACGGGTAGGGTCGCGCACCAAAAAAAGATAGCCTCCTTGGCGAAACCACACATTGATGCCCATCTCCTTGGCGAAGCGGCGGCAGATGCGAATCGAGGCCTGCATCAGCTGGACCTGCTCGGGGCTGGACCACTGCATGCGCACTCCACCGCCATTGCGACCGGAGGCCCCGCTTGCCAGGTAGCTTCGTTCCAAGACGACAATGCCCTTTTGTCCAAGCAACGCCGCATGATACGCAAGCGAGAGGCCCATGATGCCTCCGCCCAAAATGAGAAGCTCCGCCTCCTGTGGTGGTGGGCCTCGTTCGCCTGCAAGCAAGCGCCCTGCCCCGCTCACACCCTCGCCCCAGACTGAGCCCGCACCAAACGCTTGCGCCCCGACAAAACCCAGCCTCAACCCCACCGCCCCAGGCTAGGACTCACCCGAAGTCGGGTCCGATGGCCCTTGGTCCCATGGGTGAGCCGCCAGCAACCCGAGGGGCAAGGGTTCAAGGGGTGGCCGAGAGGTAAAAGGATGAATCAAGGACGGGTTCCGTCCCGTTCGGTGCCAAAGGGTGCGGGCCACATGGTTGATGCAGCTTTTCCCCTGGCACACGCCGGTCCCAAAGCCAGTGGAGCGCTTGAGAGATTCGACGTCGCGGTGGCCCTGATCGATGGCGGCTTCAATCTCCGAAAGAAGAACATCCTCGCAAAAACAGACCACCGTCTTACCCACCGCACAGCCTCCTCCATTCCTGTTTAAGACCTCCCGTGCGGGGAGACAAGAACTCGGGCCGACAGCCATCAGGGGTTCACCGTGGTTCAGACCTCAGGGATGCCCACACCCATTCGGGTACAAAAACCGGGTCACTCGGTATCAGCCGGTTTTCCACTCTTGACCCATTCTGTCACCACAACCGCTTCATACGCCGCCGCCGGTGAAGTCGTGGTCGCACTCACGCGGAATTCTCCAGCAGTCGCGGCCGCCTCTTCGGTGACAAGCAGCACGTAGTTCCGGAGGTTGAAGAGTTTTAGAACGGCCTTCTTATGGTCTGGGCCAAACCCATCGATCACAACGTGCAAGATTCGCCCCGTATAGGTGCCGCGAGTGGGTTTTAAGGCGTACACGGTCTGCGCCAAGGCCTGGGGCCGAACCTGAAACTCAGAGCGATACAAGCCAGTGAACCCGGAAGAATTGTTGACTCTGATAAACGCGGCCGCTTTCGACTCGGATTCTACGAAACCGAATCCGCTCAGAGGCAGGCGTTTGGCAGGTATGATCCACACACCGTCTAAGCCCTCAACTTCTTCGGCGTCAGGAACGTCGAAGATGTTGGCCTCGCAGCGCTCTTCGCGTTCCTCGGGGAACATCTTTCGGTCGTTTTCATCGACAAACTCGTCTACAAGACTCTGAAACCAACGAAAATCATGGATTGCGATGGCTTGGGATCCTGCTTGCGCGAGTTGTCTTTTTAGAGCGTCCGGCCCTTCTTCGCAGAAGGTGATGTGCTCCGCAGAAACGAGTTTCCCATTTTCGCCGGCTGCAAACTCTCGGGCGGCGCGGGTTTCGACGCCAACGGTGATGGGCTTGCCAATCAACTCTGCGTACGCAATGGGCCGCTCTGCCAGCGTCTTGATGCTGGCCCAATAATCTTGGAATGCCAAGAGCGTCACATCATCGTAAAGCTCGAGAGTATGCTCGTAGACCTTTCGTTCAACACCACCGAACTCAACCACATGGCTCCACCACCAGGGCACAGCAGCCCCAATGGGTCCGGTGAGCTCGGAGTCCGCAGCATTCATCACTTTTTCTGCCATTCTCAAATACTGGGCAAGGATCTCTTTTTCGCGGCCAGCGCCCAGCCTGATGTCATGCCATGCGTCCGTTCGGTGGGGGAGCACGGCGAGTTGAATCCCGTCGAACCACCCAGGGTAGGCCTGGAATCGATTGTAGTCAGCCACTTCCTGGACAGCCTTCACCGCTCTTTTGTGAAAGTAGTCAGGATCGGAACCGAGTTCGAGAGCCCAACTTTCTGATTGAATCCGTTCCGAACCCAAAAGGGCATGGACTTGGATCCCACTGCCGTGAAACTGCCGAATCAGCGTATCGTACGCGAGAGGATCAGTCCGAAGGCTGCGTGTATAAGAACCATCGCTGTACTCCCCGGCGTAAAGATATACCGTTCCGAACCCATGAGTCTTGATAAATTTGATGGCGTCGGTCGCATAAGAAGCATCATAAAGCATTCGAATCGAATCATCCTCCCAAACCCAAAGCGCGGGCTTTTTGGGTTGGGGTACGGCTTTCCAGTTAAGTTTGAGGTCCCGGGGATCGGCACCGCGGCTACGAACATAGACACGAAATCCGTTTGGTTTGGCGAAGTAGATGGCGTTGCTCCCAGTGACAAAGGAAGAATCCTTTCCGCCGAGCGATGTAAAATAGCGGGGCGTCGACTTGAAGCCGCAGTCCGAGCTATCGATATCCATATAATAAGCACCAGCAATACTGTAGGGCCTCCAGCCAGTGGCTCGACCCGTGCATACCGCCATGGAGTGCTCATTGATGTTTGCCGCGGTCGCGTTCCAGTTTAGGTGCCAGAGCGCTCGGGCCTCATCGGCACTGAGTCCCGAGTTTGGGACGCGAATGGAGAAACCGGTTGACGATGGGTCCAAAATGGCCGTGTGGCCGTTGGCCATCCAATGTCCTGAGGCACCGCCAAGCGCAGTAAAGTAAGAGGGCGTTGTGGCTTCGTCAAACGCACAACTTCGAGTGTCAACCCGAAGCACGAGTCCATTCCTACCGTCGCTTTCCCAAGCGGTTTTGCCCGGAGTGGTTTGGCCGGCACACTGAAACGGGTCAACGTTCCCTTCAGGGTGAGCCTCCCATTGAATGCTCCAGGCGAGGGCTCGCCGGGTCTCATCATCCTGGGTGTTGTTGGCCTGCTCAGCAGTCATGGAGGTCTTGAGGAAGATTTCGAAGCTGCTGTTGGTGGCGTTGTAAATTGAGGTGGCACCTCGCGGTGACCAATGCCCGTTCCGACCCCCAATCGAAGCCGTGTAGATCGGCGATTCTTTGTAGCCGCAGGCGGAAGTATCGATGGTGGCGACAATTCCGAGCCCCGGACGGTTCTCTCGGTAATCCCGCCACCCGGTTTCGCCCGCAACCGTTGCGCCAACGCAGCGGTGCCGCACCGAAGAGCCCACCGGCAAGACCGCCGACAGGGGCTGGACAGATTCAGACTGGCCTGAGCCATCGGTGGTGCATGCCGACAGGAGTAGGGCGCCTAAACAACCGAGGCGCCCCAGGACTCTAGTCCGGTTGCCATAATTTTTTGTTGGGGTGATGCAGATTTTCATAGATTCTTTCTCCTAGACGACATGCGCGGATGATGTGGGATGTTTACGCAAAGTGTAGGCCAGGCACCGACTCCCCATTTTTTTTGCCCTCTACGACTTTCACCACGGGCCATAGCCGCCCTAGCCAGGAGACACCGTCTCCTCGCCGGGACACCTGACCTTCATCCCGGAGTTCAGCTGCTTTGAGCCGAACCCGTTTGTGTGGTGTGGATGAGCACAGCGAAAGGGGTCACCCGGTGCCCCCAAGACGCCATGGCGTCGTGCACGCAACATGTGTATTTGTCGGGGCGAGGCTCGATTTGTCCGGTTCTTACTGCTTGTCGCCGCAACGCTGTGGCCGGCGCGAAGCCAGGCCCAAGCGGTTGGAGAAGTCTATCAATGCCCCGACAAGTTTATGGGGCGTCAAGAGGCAGACCACTCGGCACGCTGAGGGGAATCGTACTTGGCAGCCCGTCATGGGCGCGCGGATCGGTGAGCGCATGGAGAAATGCGATGATTTGATCGATTTGTTCGTCGGACAGCGCTCGAGGTGTTTCTACTAAGGGATCCATGGAGTCCAACATCGCCCGGAGCACCTCCGGATCGGTCACGATGGATTGACTAAAGACTTCGGGCAGTTGGGTGTGATCATAGGCCTTCACGGCTGTCTCCGGATCGAGGTGATGTCGAACCGTTGCTTCAAGTGTGGTGTAGGAGCCATCGTGCATCCAGGGCCCGGTAACGGCCACGTTGCGCAGCGGCGGAGTACGAAAAGCGTAGAGATCGGCCGAATCCTCAGTCTCTAGCCAGCGTCCCCGATCTTCGGGCGAGCTATCTCCTTTGCCTGGCCCCAATTGTGGCGCACAGATATTGTGTGCTTTCTGATCGGTCAACAGGACACCGGAATGACAGTGGCCACACCCCGCATCGCCAAAAAAGAGCAACGCCCCTTCCTTTTGTCTATCTGTGAGAGCATCCATGGAACCGTCGAGATAACGGTCCCAAGGGCTCTGATTCAGTGTGAAGGCCTGGATTTCGAAAGCCGCGATGGCATTCGCCGCATCCGCAAAAGTTGGAGACCTCCCCGGGAACACTTCATTGAAGCGCTCGGCGTAGTCTTCGATCGACAGGAGCCGGTCCATAAGGGCGGACCAAATTCCTGGAAGGTCATCATCAGCAATGGCTGCGATTTCGTTCAGCGCATGGTTGCCGTCCACGTCCCCTGGGGCACCCCGCATCTCGTCCCTCGAGGTGACGGGAAACATGGCTTGTGCCGCCACAATGTTTTCGATCCCCAGCAAGAGGTCCTCACCAGCCGGGGTATAAAACTGCTTCGAGTCTTTGGATACCCGCATGTCCCAGAACATGGTGTTCCAGGCTTCGTGGCCTCGATTAAAGATCTCCGGAGCGTTTCGTGGGATCAAAGAACGTTTATCGCCGAGCTTCCGCTCGGAACCAAATCCGGTGCCGCCCGTGCCGATCGAAAGCGGTAATGCATCGCCAGTACCCAAAGCGGGGTGATGACAACTTGCGCACGACGTGTCTCGATTGCCACTCAGCTCCTTGTCGAAAAAAAGGAGTCGACCAAGATCGACCTTCGCCTGAGCAAACATGGGCTCTGGACCGACCGAAGTCAGCGCATTCGTCTCGATCATGATTTCGAGTCGCTCGTCCAGATTCATGTCGCTACATGCCGCAATCGATGAGGCAAGTACCCAAAAGGCGCCCTTGTAAAGTGTATGCATTCTTAGATGGCTCCGTGCCTTAGCCCAGTATCAGAACAACCGTTGTGGGTCATCCACTTTGGCTTGACCCCACGACTCGCTTCGTTCGCAACCGAGTCGGCTGTCGACGCACGTCGCCCCGGTTGCAATCGAAGTGAGCCAAAGGATGAAGCCAAGGACTCGTGATTCGCAAAAAACGACCGCTTCTGTCATTCATGAAAGGATCGTGCCCGAAACAAAAGCGCATCCCACCAGTCGGGCGTCGAACTTCATCTGCAGTCGACGGTTTCGCCAGCTTTGAAATGGATCCACGCCACGGTTCATGAAGCCCCCAAAATGCCTTGAGCCCGGTGTATGCCCATCAGGGGTTCACCGAGTTCAGGACCAAGGGGCGTGCAAAATAGCGGCCCACAAGGGCTGGCGATCGCGGGGGAGCCGCTCATAGGTCGCCATCACTTCGGAACCGACCCGAACTTGCGCTTGCCAGGCCTCGCGCGGCCTGAAAAAAAGACCCCGGTGCCTGCACTCGACCTTACGCCGCGCTTGATTCTGGCCTCGCGTTCGCCCCGGCGCCTGTCCTTGCTTCGAGCCGTCGGACTGAGTCCCAAGATCATGCCGGCGGACATCGACGAATCCCCTCGGGCGGACGAGCAGCCCAAGCCGTATGCCGCTCGGGTTGCGCTCGAAAAAGCGCAGGCACTGCTTGCCCCCCCGGACTCCGTGGTGCTCGCTGCCGACACGGTGGTGGCCCTGGGCAGCAAGATTCTGGGCAAAGCTGAAGATGACGAACATGCCCATCGCCTTCTCGGCATGCTTTCGGGACACACCCATACGGTACACACTGCCGTGGCCGTCCTTCAAACCGTGAGGGGCAAAAAGTCACCGGAGGTTTATGAAGACCTTGTATCCACCGAAATCCGCTTTCGATCCCTGAGCGACCAAGAGATCGCCCGCTACGTCGCAACCGGCGAACCTCGAGACAAAGCAGGCGCCTATGGCATCCAAGGCGAGGGAGGCGCCCTTGTGGCTTCGGTTTCGGGGAGCTACACCAATGTGGTCGGACTGCCACTCGAGGAAAGCCTCCGCCTTTTGGCCCTGGCGGGAATCGGTTGATGCCTGAAGACATTCCGGACCGCCTCGCGTCGGTCTTGGCCCGGGTCCAGACGGCGTGTCGTGCCTGCCACCGCGACCCTGAGACGGTACGGGTCATCGCCGTGAGCAAACGTCAGCCCCTCGAAAAAATTCGGGCATGCTACGATGCCGGCCACAGAGACTTCGGCGAAAACTACGTGCAAGAACTCGAGAAGAAGCGAAAACAGCTTCCAAGCGATATCCGCTGGCACATGATCGGACACCTCCAGCGAAACAAAGCAAAGCACCTCTACCCGGTCACACGCCTCCATACGGTCGATTCGGTACGTCTTCTCAAACCCCTTGGCCAGGCGCTGCCCGAAGGGTGCCCGCGCTTTCGGGTTTTGGCCCAAGTGAACGTGGCCGAAGAGCCCTCGAAGGCTGGGCTCCTTCCCCATGAAGTCGAGTCCTTTCTTGAAGCCTCCACAGCCTTTCCCAAACTAGCCGTCGTCGGCTTGATGGCCATCCCCCCGGCGGGCCAAGGTGCCCAGTGGTTCAGTGAATTGAGAACCATGCGCGCAAACCTCGCAACCCGAACCGGACTCGAGCTTCCCGAGCTTTCGATGGGCATGAGCCGAGACTTCGAAGAAGCCATTCGAGCAGGCGCGACCTGGGTCAGGGTGGGCACAGCCATCTTCGGCCCAAGAGACTAGAGCTTACGAGTAGTGATAAAGGATCACTCCCTATCAGCGCCCCTCGCGCGCCGCGCACGATATAACGGTCCGAGAAACTTGCAGGCCGGAGGCGGCCTTGCGCAGCTATCGGCGGGGTGAACCCGCCTGCTGCGCACATCCGCTCGCACTCGGTGAGTGGACGGCCTTCAGCCTCTCTTGTTCAAGGGTCTATGGATAAATGAGGAGGACTTCATCGAGGAAATACGTCATAGGTGATGTGCCGTCGTCCAGGAAGCGGAACGTCACAGCCACAACCTGGTCGAGATCGGGCTGCTGGTTGGGGGTGGTGCCCGCGGTCGGTTTCACCTGTAAAAAGCGCCAATCTCCGCCCATTGGGACTTCGTACGCCCGATAGGCGTGGGTCACCATGGGCTGATTGGGTGCGCTCCAAAACTCACCATCCGCATCACGAATCACGAGGGCTGTTTCTGCAGACTCCGGTTCGTTGGTGGGAATGTGTCGTCCGTATGTCGCGCGAAATACAATCGAAGCGAATTCGGACGAGTTGAGGATTTCTGGGAACCGATAAGTCACCCCGCCAAGATGCTGCGTTGAGCCCGTAGCCGAATGGCTGTACTTGAGTGCGCCTGAACCAGCAAAAACGCGGGTTGGGTCTGCGGTCAAGAAGCTTGCGCCCTGACCAAACGCAGCCCACGCGGAGTCGGGCTGCTCAAAGTCGAAGAGGATTGGTTTTACGCTGAACGCAAGATCGAAAGGCATGAATTCTTCGTGGACACCCGGATGGTTGAAGGACTGCTCCTCCAAGTCCATGAAGACAAAATATTCTCCAGCATCCAAACGTTCGCTTATTCGCACTCCATCATCATCTATGATGTCGCTGCATGCCAATTCTCGACACGCCTCGTTTCGCACATGAATGACACCAAACTCATCGCTGTCTGGATGGTCTTCATCGACCTGAACTTCCACGATGCTTTTTCGTGTCAGCTCAAACCCGTACACTGCTTCGGAACCTCGACCGCCGCAAGTGCCCTCTGAAAAACTGTGCGCCTTGGGGTCGATGCCTCCCGAGATGGTTTTTTGGGACACCTCAACATCTATCGCTTCGCTACACTGACTGCCTTGGCCAATTTCAATGATCTCAAATCGGAGATCCAGATCATAGGCCTCCGTTTCGTTTTCTGGCGTGTCTACAATGAGAAAATATACGCCCGTTTCGAGACGGATGCTGAAGAAGCTCGGTTCTCCGTCGGGGCACAGAGAAGAAACACGACCTTCCTCGCACATGTCTTCTTGCAAGTAGACCCCAATCCTCGGGTTGGAGGCTTCTGCGGTAAATTGCACGGGTGAATCTGTTACCTCAAAGCGGTAGATATGTTCTGGACCACCCGTTTCACTACAAAAGCTACCCGAAACGCTATCGCGCCCCGCTTCGATAATATTCGAGAGAAGTTGGTTAGAAGTCTCAATCGAAATGGCTTCGTCGCAGCTGGTTCCTTCTTCTTTGCCGGCGACGTTGAAATCGATGTCGACAGTGTATTCCTCTGCACTGTTTCCTTCGGTATCGACAAAAAGAAAGTAGGTCCCCGGAGCGAGCTGCTGTTCAAGCGCACTGGCTGACGGATCCAGTGATCCGAGTCCACATGCAATCTCCGAGGTGTCCCCGCAATCATCTTTTCTTAAATAGATTCGCATCGCCGGATCGAGAGCCTTCGCAGAAAAGTTTGTTGTTTCCAATAGCTCGAAAGCATAGACGTGTTCGGCAGCCGAACCGCCGCAGCTTCCTTGTGAAAGGCTTTCTTGTTCGGCGGGTAATAGGCCGCGCAACAATTGATCGTTGGCATCGATCCTTTGGAGCTCCGCACACGTGTTTGGTCCCAGGGGTGTGAAGAAAACGTCGAGTATCAATCGTTGTGTGAAGTCATACTCGTCAACAAACAAAAAGTAGACCCCCGGGTCGAGCCACGCGTCCACTGTGGTGTTTCCCCAGTTCGCGTTCTCGCGTTCGTTGCTGCATACGATTTCTCGATCTGAAGCGCAGTCTTGTTTGCGAAGGTAGACAGCGGTTTCGCGAATTGCTTGAACCTTGGCTCGGAAGGCGGTGTGCTCAGTCACTTCAAAGCGATACACAAGTTCGGCACCGTACCCCGTTTGTTCCGCTCTCAGGCAGCTTGGCTGGTGGTCTCCGATGTAGTCACTGTCCAAGAACCCGAGAATTCGTTGGGTGACGGACTTGATGGGCTTTGCGGCCTCGCATGCGCGACCTGGCGGCGTTTCGGTGCGCTGTTGATAATGAACGCCGATCTCCTCGGGGCTCAGCGCTCGACCATAAAGTCGAATCTCATCGATTCCTCCCGTAAAATGGGCCTGGTTGCGTGCTCCATCAAAGCTGTCCGACTCTGAACCGTCTCCGATAAAACCGAAACGTTGGTTTCCTGAACCGAGAGCGTGACCACCATGGGCATCCGCTGCACGCGCATCCTCGACACCGTCCACGTAGAGGACCTTGTCGTTGCCATCATACACGCCGCAAACATAGTGCCAGCGGTCGTCGGCAACAAAAGCTGCACCAACAAGGTCGTGCGTTGGACCCACACTGTGTACTTGGCTTGTAGAAAAAATGACCTTCCCGTCTTCTCCACCGACGAATAGGCTGAAGTATTCTGAGCCATCGAAGTCGATGATTGCATAATTGTCATAAGCCGTCTCGGCGCCTACGACCGCGGTATGAACCCAGCTGCAGGCCGTCATGCTCGGAATGATATTTTTGCCGTTCAAGTTAAGCTTTGACAGAGCAACATAGTCGTTGCCGTCAAAATATACACCGCGCCCCACGGGACCGTCGACGAACTTCGTGCCTCGGGCTTCCCCATCGGCGATACCGGCACGGTCCTTGAAATCGATATCGAGCGCGTAGTACGCCGCCGGTGCACCGATGGCGGTGCGCAGCGTCTGGATTTCTGCTCCCGAAAGAGCACGATCGTATAGGCCTATGTCGTCTATGACGCCGATGAAAGACCGATCTTGATGAGTGGCGCCATTGAACTCTGTAGCCTCTGAGCCCGTACCAATGAAACCGTATCGGACGACGCCCGTACCGAGCGAAAGTCCGGCGTGTCCGTTTTCGGACTGACCGTCGCTGTGGCCATCAACGTAAAGCGACTTGTCTTTTCCATCGTACAGGGCACAGGCATGGTGCCATCTTCCGTCGTTTACGGCTGTGGTGCCAAGGAGACGATCATGACTCGTTCCCGCTTGGGTGTCGAAACCCACTACGCCGGTCTTACCTTCAACATAAAGACTGAAATACTCTGAGCCATCAAAATCGACTAGGGCCTGATCGTGGGTTGTAGTACTCGACCTTACCTGGAACCAAGCACAGCTTGTCATGGTTGGCAGGGAACCGACTTGGTCGAATTTCAGGGGAAGCGCAATCTTGTCCGACTCACCGTTGAAGGCATAGGCCAAACCGTCGCGCCCAAGCGTCGGACGAGGGCCTTCGACCAAACCGTCGTGACCCGCGGAGCGATCGGTGGCTGCTCCGTTGAGCCTGTAAGAAGCGATGGTACCAGGAATGATAGGCCCTGTATTCGAGTCCGATCCGATGGTTTCCTTCATCCAAGGCTCAACGGAGGAAACGCGGGTGTAGACCAAAGGCTCGTCCGGGCTACCCTCACTGCCTTCACTGCAGCCGCTGCTCACTTGATTGATACCAATCATCACTGGATTTCCAGTCCCATCCTTAACCACCAGTGCTCCCCCTTCACCGAGAACGCAGTCCCCTTCTTGCTTGGCAAACAGCAATGATGTTCTTCGATAGCGGGGATCGCCAAACTGGGTGGCCGCTGTTTCATTGGAGATGATGTTGACTGAACCGCGGAAGATCGTCGGAATGTCTTGCGCATACCAAGCGGTGATGGTTCCCTCTTGACCCTCTTTTGTGAGTCCCGCAGTTTCCTCCGCCTGGCCCGCAAACTTGATCGAAGCGACGTGGTCATCCGACAAGTCGAAGGCCGGAGAAACCTCGATGAGCGCCGCATCGTTAGATGGCGGGTATCCGGATGGATCGCCGAAGTTGGGGTGCGTGACAATCTGCTTGGCCTGGGCCACCTGGCCCTCTGCGTCATCGGCACGAACATTGTAGATCCCAGCCCTAACCCGAGTGTTATCGATTCGGCCTTCGACCTCAGACGCGCAGTCCTGGGTGGTTAACACCCACCGATTGTTGACAATGGTTCCGTCACATGTGTGCCCGTTCTCGATTTGGATCGAAACGTGCCAGGGCTGGGTTCGTATCGATGCTGGATCATGAAAATCGAGATAGTCGCTGATGTGCCGCTCATCTTGCCAGTTGGGCGCGGTGATTTCCGGGACGACCCAGCCACGACTTTGATGTTCAAGATACAGCAACCATTGCTGAATCTCCCAAGGTTCAGGTTCCCCGTCGTGGGAAACCCGATAAACTGAATACTCCACCGCCTAAAGGCGGTGGGTTCGCCTGCGACTAAAGTCGCCTAAAGGCTCGCCTGCAATGCAGGCCATCTCACTCCGTGATCTTGAAATCCTCGTCCTCCTGGGGCACGGCACCTTGCAACTCGATGTACTTCGCAATGACGTCGTCGGTCACATTGCCGCTCGACGCCACAAAGTAACCCCGAGCCCAAAGGTGCCGACCCCAGAAGGACTTACGCAGGGCCCGAAACTCAGCCATGAGCCGATTCGAAGTCTTTCCCTTGATGGCCTGCATCACACGGCTCGGCGACAGATGCGGAGGTACACTCAAGAGGAGGTGCACGTGGTCCTGGCTGATGTTCCCCTTCAGAATCTGGATGTTGTTCCGACTACATATCTCCCGAACCAGTTCCCTAAACCGAAGTGCCACGTCTCCACGCAGCATAGGCTTGCGGTACTTGGGTACGAATACAAAATGGTAGTGCAACTCGTAGACGGTGTGGGACGACTTACGGTAGTGCCTCATGGCGGCATTGTACCCAAGTACCGCAAGCATCCTAAAGGCTTCGCCTAAAGGCGAGGGATCTCAAGCATCCCCGGATGGGACATTAGGGTCAGAAACTCTCTATCCGTAAGTTCTCCCCATTTCTCTTTGAACTCGGCGCTATCGATCAACGCGTCGGCAATCCCTTCGTAACTTGACCACTTCGGGTGGTTGTTGAGGCGTGCGACAAACTCTGCTTCGGTCGGAGGACGATCAAGCAGACCGCAGTAAAGTTGTGCGATACGGTACATATCGTAGACGTGCCACCCCGGCTGTACCGGGTAGCTAAACAATGGGCCTCCGCCGCAGATCTTGCCATCAATCGCGGTCTCTACGGAGGCAGATATCTGTTTCTTATTGCCTCCGCTCTTGCAGCTCGACAGGCCCAAAGGACCGAAAATGAGAATCAGTGGAACGATGCTCTTTTGAATCGACGGTAAAGATCGAGATCTTATTGGGCGTCTTTTCATGTGGGCGACATTGCCATCGTTTTCCATTTGCATTGATTGTTTCCTTAGTTTTCAGAATGCGACTTTAAAGCACCGCGGAGTGAACAATACATATATCACTTCGCAAGCAATGTTTCTATAACCACTCACGACATCACTCGGTGGTTAGTTCAGTTTCAGTTCGGCATCGACTTCAAGAGATCAAAACTTGGTCGAATTTTGGTTGAAGAACTTAGATGGTCACAATGCAATGCTGTCTTTCAAAATCAACAAATTGTACGTGGCGGACAAATATCGGTTTAGGGAGGGCATGGAGCATCAAGACATCTGTCTTTGAAAGTCGATTGGCACATGCGCAAGTAGTTCGTGTGGACCAACTTCGATATCTACGCGTCTTCTGTTGACGCGCGTGGCCTCGATCACGAACCATGTGGCCTTAGGGGCCGAGCACCAAGTCAATATTAATTGCTGCAAGCAATACAAACTATCATTATGAATTGCGTCATAGCATCGACTCGATGGACTCATGAAAGCTTTCGCGGAACTCCTTCTCCAGCTCCACATGGGTGGCGCCAGAGCCCCGCACACATCTCAGCGACTCGCGCAAAATCCGAACGCAGCGGTTTCGTTGGCGTCGATCACATTGTTCCAGTCTACGCCACTAAAGGTGACAGACCCGGCATCACCCCGAGGCTACGGCGTTCCAATGGGTCGAGATCGTGCCATCCACATCGATCACCGCGGACCAATCGAACTCAGTATCACCTGCGTTTGTCACCGTAATTCGATAGCAGTAACCCGCGCCCCAGTCCGAATCAACGTGAACATCGACCGTAACCTCCATGGTTGGCGCCGGCGGAAGACGAGGAGGGGGTGGTGGCTCCTCGACCTCGGGATCGATCGCGCCGGAACGCGGCCGGCCGATACCGTCGAAGCGTTCGAAGCCAAAGCCGATGGGGTCGATCAGTCGGTGGCAACTCGCACACGCTGGGTCCTGACTATGGGCAGCGTAACGAACGCGGTCAGCGAGTCGAAACCCCCCGATTCCAATTCTTGATGGCCCTTTTTGGGCCGACTCCTATACGCCGAATCGGTTCATCGGAAATCAACCACCACTGCTACAGCCTGCTTCGTCCGAGTTGTCCGAGCAATCAGAAACCCCGTCGCAAACGCCTAAGGCTGTTACACAACTGTAGTCTCCGCATTGGTGACTTTCACAACAGCTCGTTTCATCAGAGGCATCGGTGCAGTCCGCCGTACCGTCACACCACGCGCTATTCGCAATGCAGACCCCACCGCCGCAATCGAACTGGCCCGAACCGCAAGTAGAGCCGCAAAGAAGGGAACTCTCGTCATCAACAAACCCTGAATTACAGTCATCTACTCCATCACAGAGTTTCGCGTTCGGAAGACATCCGCCAAACCCGTCGGCGCACCTAAAATGCGAAGGTAAGCAGTCGCCGCAAACAGCAGCCGCTTCGTCGGAGCCGTTACCACAATTCCACGTCCCATCACACGCTGCACTGCTAGCGAGGCACGAAAAATCGTCACTACATTGAAACTCCGTACAACAACTAAAGATTTCGTCTGAGGCATCCGCACAATCAGGGGTGCCGTCGCACCATTGACTGTTGTTGATGCATCCAGCAGGACCCGTTGGACAAGCGATCATGTTCGTGCCACAACCACAAATGGCCGCATTTTCGTCGTCGTCAAACCCGGAGTTGCAGTCATTTTCACCGTCACAGACCGCTGTATTGGCGATGCACGTCCCTGGGCCCCCTGTTCCGCAGGTATACTGGCCCTGCGAACAGCTCCCACCGGTGTCCGACGACGCGCAGGTGGCCCCCGTATAGCCGGAAGCACAAACACACGTAAAGCTATTCACACCATCGGTGCACGTCCCTCCATTCAAACAAGGAGACGATGCGCAGTCATCGATATTCGTGCCACAGGTCGCACCTGTGTAGCCCGGGGCACAAGCGCACGTAAAGCTGTTTACGCCGTCCGTGCATGTCCCCCCGTTCAAGCATGGAGACGAGGCACATTCGTCAATGTCCGTGCTGCACGTCGTACCCGTGTACCCGGGAGCGCAAGCGCACGTGAAGCTATTGACGCCGTCCGTACACGTCCCTCCGTTCAAGCAGGGAGACGATGCGCAGTCATCGATGTCTGTGCCGCATGTCGTACCCGTGTAACCTGAAGCACATGTACAGATGAAGCCCCCCGCTCCGTCAGGGGTGCACGTGCCTCCATTCAAGCAGGGAGACGAAGCACAAGCGTCGGCATCGCTGCAAGTGGGCCCGGTAAACCCAGGCGCACAGGCGCAGGAGAAGCTATTCACGCCGTCCGTGCACGTACCTCCATTTTGGCATGGAGAGGACGCACAGTCATCGATATTCGTGCCACAGGTCGCACCTGTGTAGCCCGGGGCACAAGCGCACGTAAAGCTGTTTACGCCGTCCGTGCATGTCCCCCCGTTCAAGCATGGAGACGAGGCACATTCGTCAATGTCCGTGCTGCACGTCGTACCCGTGTACCCGGGAGCGCAAGCGCACGTGAAGCTATTGACGCCGTCCGTACACGTCCCTCCGTTCAAGCAAGGAGACGATGCGCAGTCATCGATGTCTGTGCCGCATGTCGTACCCGTGTAACCTGAAGCACATGTACAGATGAAGCCCCCCGCTCCGTCGGGGGCGCACGTGCCTCCATTCAAGCAAGGAGACGAAGCACAAGCGTCGGCATCGCTGCAGGTGGGCCCGGTAAACCCAGGCGCACAGGCGCAGGAGAAGCTATTCACGCCGTCCGTGCACGTGCCCCCATTTTGGCATGGAGAGGACGCACAGTCGTCAACGTTGGTCCCACAAGTATCGCCCGTGTAGCCGGCGGCGCATGCGCACGTAAAACTGTTCACGCCGTCCGTGCATGTGCCCCCGTTTTGGCATGGAGACGATGCGCATTCATCGATATTCGTGCTGCACGTGGCCCCCGTGTACCCAGCAGCACATGCACACGTGAAGCCATTCACACCATCCGTGCATGTGCCCCCGTTTTGGCATGGAGACGATGCGCATTCATCGATATTCGTGCTGCACGTGGCCCCCGTGTAGCCCGCGGTGCATGCACACGTGAAGCCATTCACACCGTCCGTGCACGTGCCTCCATTTTGGCATGGAGAGGACGCACAGTCATCAACGTTGGCCCCACAAGTATCGCCTGTGTAGCCGGCAGCGCATGCGCACGTAAAACTGTTCACGCCGTCCGTGCACGTGCCCCCATTTTGGCATGGAGACGATGCGCATTCATCGATATTCGTGCTGCACGTGGCCCCCGTGTACCCGGCGGCGCATGCACATGTGAAGCTGTTCACACCGTCCGTGCACGTGCCCCCATTTTGGCATGGAGACGATGCGCATTCATCGATATTCGTGCTGCACGTGGCCCCCGTGTACCCGGCAGCACATGCACACGTGAAGCTATTCACACCGTCCGTGCACGTGCCCCCGTTTTGGCATGGAGACGAGGCACATTCGTCGATATTCGTGCTGCACGTGGCCCCCGTGTAGCCCGCGGTGCATGCACACGTGAAGCCATCCACACCGTCCGTGCACGTGCCCCCATTTTGGCATGGGGAGGACGCACAGTCGTCAACGTTGGTCCCACAAGTATCGCCTGTGTAGCCGGCAGCGCATGCGCACGTAAAACTGTTCACGCCGTCCGTACACGTGCCCCCATTTTGGCATGGAGACGATGCGCATTCATCGATATTCGTGCTGCACGTGGCCCCCGTGTACCCGGCAGCACATGCACACGTGAAGCTATTCACACCGTCCGTGCATGTGCCCCCGTTTTGGCATGGAGACGATGCACATTCGTCGATATTCGTGCTGCACGTGGCCCCCGTGTACCCGGCAGCACATGCACACGTGAAGCTGTTCACACCGTCCGTGCACGTGCCCCCGTTTTGGCATGGAGACGATGCACATTCGTCGATGTTTGTGCTGCACGTGGCCCCCGTGTACCCGGCAGCACATGCACACGTGAAGCTGTTCACACCGTCCGTGCATGTGCCCCCGTTTTGGCATGGAGACGATGCGCATTCATCGATGTTTGTGCTGCACGTGGCCCCAGTGTACCCAGCAGCGCAAGCACACGTGAAGCTGTTCACACCGTCCGTGCACGTGCCCCCATTTTGGCATGGAGACGATGCGCATTCATCGATGTTTGTGCTGCACGTGGCCCCAGTGTAGCCAGCAGCGCAAGCACACGTGAAGCTGTTCACACCGTCTGTGCACGTGCCCCCATTTTGGCATGGAGACGATGCGCATTCATCGATGTTTGTGCTGCACGTGGCCCCCGTGTACCCAGCAGCACAAGCACACGTGAAGCTGTTCACACCGTCCGTGCACGTGCCCCCATTTTGGCATGGAGACGATGCGCATTCATCGATGTTTGTGCTGCACGTGGCCCCCGTGTACCCAGCAGCACATGCACACGTGAAGCTATTCACACCGTCCGTGCACGTGCCCCCATTTTGGCATGGAGACGATGCGCATTCATCGATGTTTGTGCTGCACGTGGCCCCCGTGTACCCAGCAGCGCAAGCACACGTGAAGCTGTTCACACCGTCCGTGCACGTGCCCCCATTTTGGCATGGAGACGATGCGCATTCATCGATGTTTGTGCTGCACGTGGCCCCAGTGTAGCCAGCAGCGCAAGCACACGTGAAGCTGTTCACACCGTCTGTGCACGTGCCCCCATTTTGGCATGGAGACGATGCGCATTCATCGATGTTTGTGCTGCACGTGGCCCCCGTGTAGCCAGCAGCGCAAGCACACGTGAAGCTGTTCACACCGTCTGTGCACGTGCCCCCATTTTGGCATGGAGACGATGCACATTCATCGATATTCGTGCTGCACGTGGCCCCCGTGTACCCAGCAGCACATGCACACGTGAAGCTATTCACACCGTCCGTGCACGTGCCCCCATTTTGGCATGGAGACGATGCGCATTCATCGATGTTTGTGCTGCACGTGGCCCCAGTGTAGCCAGCAGCGCAAGCACACGTGAAGCTGTTCACACCGTCTGTGCACGTGCCCCCATTTTGGCATGGAGAGGACGCACAATCGTCAATGTTGGTGCCGCAGTCCGCACCGCTGTAGCCGGGGGCACAGACACACGCACCCGACTTGCATTCCTTGCGGCTACCGCACTTAACCTTGGTAACCGTATTCGAAAAACATCCGCACACAGTTTTGACCTGGGTCTGAGTGTCTTCGCAACTTGTTGTTGTCTGTCCTACAACGCACGAACTATCGCAGCTGTCATCGTCGTTGTTTTCCACAACAACTGCACCAGCAACCACTGCACCGCCCACAACAGCCGCCGTGGTAAAATGCTCGATCAAGCCGCTCATCTGGATCGTACCATCGGCCTCCACAGTGGTCACCACGTCATCCAGAGCAACCCATGTTTGGTTGTCTTCGTTCCACCAGGCCAACACGGCATCTTGCAGTTCGGCGAGCGTCTTTCCTCCAACCGGCAGGGTCAAACGAACGGGCATATCGAACTTCAATCCATCCGGACCAAAATCCAGCATTGGGCCCAAGGCTCCTGGTGGCCCCTCTGTCACGGTCTTCACGGTAATGGGGTTTGAACTCCCATCAGGCAGGGCTCCCGGCGGAATCTCGACCGCAACGATTCCATCCGGCGTTTCCAAAGAACCACCGGCGCTGCCGATCTCCTTCTCGGCAACGGTCTCTCCGAGCTTAATCTGAAAGTCGCGGTTGCACGCAGGCGCTCCCAACACAACAGAAACAAGAAACACAACCGATCGATTTTTCATCTTCTTTTCCTAGGCTCGTTCAAAACTCACAACCGTCCCCACCGAGCTCGCAAGAAAATGGAAGGTAAAGCGCTAAGCCACACCAAACAAGGTGATCCCACTCCTTACTTCGACCACTTTCTCGTACTGCCTAGTAGGTCGAAGACCGTGCTCAATTTCTCAAGGGCCTGGCCTTAGGGCGATGCCCGGACGGTCAGAAGATGAAGACTGTTTCAGCCGCAAAGCAGACGAGTACCGCCGAAGTTTGAGTTCGGCGAACTCGGACAGGTTGAGGGTTTCCGGGAACCGATAAGTCACCCCGCCAAGATGCGGCGTTGAGCCCGTAGCCGAGTGGCTGTACTTGAGTGCGCCCGAACCAGCGGAAACGCGACTTGGGTCTCTGGACAAAGCTTCTCCAACTCCACATGGGTCGCGCCGGCGTCTCAACGATTCGCGCAAAATCCGAATGCAGCGGTTTCGTTGGCGTTGATCACATTGTTCCAGTCTACGCCACTGAAGGTGATAGACCCGGCATCACCCGAGGCTACGGCGTTCCAATGGGTCGAGATCGTGCCATCCACATCGATCACCGCGGACCAATCGAGCTCAGTATCACCTGCGTTTGTCACCGTAATTCGATGGCAGTAACCCACGCCCCAGTCCGAATCAACGTGAACATCGACCGTAAGCTCCATGGTTGGCGCCGGCGGAAGACGAGGAGGGGGCGGTGGCTCCTCGGCCTCGGGCCCCGCAGGGTCACCCACCCGGGCTGTAAAGTGGGGCGTCGCCACTAAGGCGAGGAGCAAAGCCTCGATGGATCGGCCTTGGGCCTTGAAAGCTGTTTGCACGTTGACGAGGGCGCAGCGTAGAGGGCCATCCGGTGCGGCACCCACGCTAAAACGGAAGTACTGCTCGGCAAAGCAGTCAGCCATATCCTCTCGATCAGAAAGAAGCTGAGCGAGCCCTTGGGGACCAGAGAACGGCGCCTCAGATTGCTCCTCGGTGATGTGGCCGCTATGATCGACCGCGCCGGAACGCGGCCGGCCGATACCGTCGAAGCGTTCGAAGCCAAAGCCGATGGGGTCGATCAGCCGGTGGCAACTCGCACACGCTGGGTCCTGACTATGGGCAGCGTAACGAACGCGGTCAGAAGCGTTTTCGTCGGGTGCTGGTGGCTCGGCATTGACGCCAGGGGGCGGAGGGGGAAGCTCCTGACACAACATACGTTCTCGGACCAAAAGCCCTCTATGAATCGGCGAGCTTCCGTTAGGCCGAGCGTGGGTTGCAAGCACACTGCCCTGGGTGAGTAAACCTGCCTGCTGATCGGACCCGTAGCTGACCTGATAAAAACCGTCGCGTTGGGGGGCTTCGGGGTCAAATGCAACTCCGTAGTACTCAGCGAGATCCGCATCGACAAAGGTGTACGGAGCAGTGAGGAGTTCGTGAAGAGAACCGCCCTCCTCCCGAATCACCCAATCCACAAACACCTCAAGCTCTCGGCGAAGACGTCTTCTGATATCAGCATCAAAAGAAGGAAACAAAGCGCTGTCTTTGGGAACGGTGTCGAGCGTATCGATGCCGAGCCATTGGGAAAAGAAACGGTGTGCCCCACGCAGTGCCTCAGGGCGTTCGAAAAGTCGGCGCGCCTGGGCTTCGATCTCAACGGACGAACTGAGTTCCCCGTTTTGAGCGGCAGCAAAAAGCACATCATCGGGCATTGTGCCAGTGATCCCATACGAAAGTGCGGTCGCGATCTCAAAGGGGTCGAGCGTATAGAGACGGGAGCCCGCCGCAGCAGTACCAAGTTCGGAGCGGTATAGGAAATTGGACGACTGAAGCATTGCGGTGACCACCCAACGGAGTCCAAGTTCGAAACTCTCGGTGGCAATTCCGTTGTGCAGCAGTAGATAGCGCGTGACTTCTTCGGTAGAAAGCGGACGTCTGAAGGCACGAAACCCAAAGCGCTCAATGAAGCCACGCGCACAGGCATCGCCAGAGTTACATCCAGCGAAAGCCACGGGGTCGAAACGGCTGGAGGCGTCTTCCGCCGCTTCCCGCAGTTGGTCCGCTAGCAACGGCGTAACCACGAGAACCTCGGCGTTGTTGTCAAACCCCGCGACCACTTCGTCGCTCACCAGGCGAGCACCGTACGTTGAAGACCTATCCGCGACAAAAAAGAGCGCCGCGTTTCGGCGAAACTCGAGGCGATCGCGTTGGTGGTGCGCTCCACGCTGCAAGCCCTCATAGCGTCGGAATACAACCCAAAGACACGTGCCGATGAGCAAACGCCTTCCACCTCTGTCCCCATATTGCCGGCAGAACCCTCGGTACACTTCGAAGTCGCGCTTGGATGGGCGGTGAGTGCAGACGGCGAAACATTTGGCCCCCATGGCCCTGGGATACGGGTCGGTCGGACCCAAGACAATTGGACCTTCAGCGTACTCTTGGAAATGAGTCTTCGAGAACAGCTGTCGGACGAGTTCACGACCATCGATCTGTTGCGGTACAGAGCCGCCCTAGGTGCCCATGTTTGGGTTTGGCACCAGGGGCCATTTTTTGTTGCCGCCGGAGGGACCGCCGGTGCCATTTGGGTTCGGCGCACCACCACCGAGGCCAAGACCACAGTCGAAGCGGCGCCTCCCAAACAGACGCTGGCCTTTTCTGTGGGCGCCGAGGCCCGGATCGCCGTCGCGACCACAGAGTGGTTCCGAATCGAACTCTCGGGCGGACTAGTGCTCGAGATCGGAAGTCCGTTCCGGGTTTTCTGCGATAGGCGTGAGTGTCCAGGGGAAATTCTCCAAGACCATCCTCACCAAGGGCTTAAGATTGTCTCGGAAAGGCGTTCGTTCCCAGCGACCAGAGTAGTTCGCCATGTCAAGGCACCAAAGATGCACCGTGTCACGACGAAGGCGAAAGTGCTTGACGGGATCGCGCTCTGGTCCAGACTCGACGATGACCGCAACGCCATGTTTACGGGCGCGGAGATGCTTGGCGCCCGCGGCGTGTAAAACCTCTTCCACGAGCGTGGCGTCTCTGGACTCAGCTTTGGGTTTGGCGGGCATGATCAGGCACCGACCGACTACGCGGCCAGACGCTGCTCATTTTGTAACTTATCGGTCCTCCATGTCCAGCGAAACGGGTGACCCTCATACCGGTTCCAGTGCTTGATGAAGCCCACCACGCGTTTCGCCTGCACCCGGTGTGAAGAGAAATCGCCATATTTGAGGATGCGTCGGTGCAGGATAGAGAACCAGATCTCGACTTGGTTCATCCAGGACGCGTGCTTTGGGGTATATACGAAGTGAAAACGATGCCCATGCCGGCGGTTGAAAGCCTTCCATCGTTCTGCCCGACCGTCATAGTGCGTATTGAGATTGTCCCACACCACATAAATCTTCTTATCCGAGTATTTGCGGGCCAGTTCGTTCATGAATGAAACGAGGGCATCGGCGCTTCGGTGGGGAACCACACGGCCCAAGACCCGGCCTGTTTTTACGTTGAAGGCAGCCAACAGGCACTGGGTGCCGTGGCGTTTGTACTCGTACTCGTAGCGCACCGAGCCATCAAAGGGATTCCGGTGCGTCGGGCTTTTTCGCTCAAGCACTTGCATGGGTTTTTCGTCTACGCACACCACCACTGCATCCTTTGGAGGACGGAGGTACAGTCGACAAATACGTTTGGCCTTCGCGAGGAAATTCGCGTCGGAGGATTTCAACCATTGGCGAACCCTATGGGGGCGCAGGTTCTCGAACCGGAGAATTCGGCCCACCTCGCTCACACTGATTCGGCAACCCGTAGACGACTCCAGGGCATCTGCCAGCGCTCTATACGTCCAAAGATCTCGAAAAGGCGCTGGATGTTCATCCTCGTCTGGGCGGTGACAAGCGAGTTGGACCAACTGACACCTCATCTCCACTGGGATCTGCGCGGGGCGCCCAGACCGCGCTCCGTCTTGTAGGCTCTCGACGCTGGGGTTTTCGGAGAAACGCCGCTTCCACTTCCTCACGGTTCTTCCCGTGACACTGAGCCGCCTTGCGATCTCCGCCGTGCCCATGCCCTGCCGCGCCATCAACACCATCTGGGCCCGCACAACGACTCCGTGCGGAGCACGTTGGCGACGAACGAGAAACCTCAAATCCCTCCGAACTCGACGTGGGATCACAAGCTTCTTCGCTGCCGGCCCTGGGCTCATGTCTATAAGATCACGCCCGGCCTGATTTTATTCCCGAAACCCGGATCGGACTTCCGGCAAGGGGTACTAGACGTGATTTTCGGCGCGCCCTCAATCACTTACGAAACAGAGGCCGGACCCATCGTCCGGGCCGAGCCCTGGCCGGTGCGACCTCGCGGACTGCTTTCGACGGTGTTCGTTTGGCCGTGACCCGATCGAACGTTCATGGGCCTCCATACGGGGTGAACTGGTGACAGATCCCCGCATTGCACGGGCGGCCCGCGGCGACAAAAGAGCGATGCACGCGGTTTTGGAGGAGCAACTGCCGCGGATCCGTAACCTGATTCGCTATTTGATACGAGGCGACCGAGACGTGGATGACATCGCACAGCAAACGTTGATCGCCGTCGTGAAAGGCTTGGCAGGATATCGGGGAGACGGCGAATTCGCAGCGTGGATCAATCGCATTACTGCTCGGGAGACATTTGCCTTCCTCAAAAAAACCAAGCGTGAGCAAGACGCCCGGGCTCAGTTGTACGATGCAAACTCGATGCCCGAAGATGCCGAAAGAACCTACCTTGCCCGGCGTGAACTGGTTACGCGCCTCGATGAGCTCCCCGACGAGCAACGCCGGGCTGTGATTCTCCATCATCTGGTCGGCATGAGCGTGCCTGAACTTGCTCAGGTCACGGGTGTATCATTCGATACCGCAAAGAGCCGCCTACGCATCGCCTTGAATAAACTACGCCACAACGCCACAGCTGAGGAGAGGAACCCGTGAGCAACGATCTGCTCCAAGACCTGCAACTCGATGACCGAGCGGGACCGGCACGGCCTATTTCGGACAAGAAGGCCCAAATGATGATTGCGTCGGCACTTCGAGCGGCGGGGCGCCCTAAGCGACGCCTGCTTCCCGTCGCTGCCGCAGTGTTCGCCGCGATCATTGCCCCTACGGCGGTGGCCGCGTGGTGGGTTGTGGAGCGAATGAAAGAACCATCACCTCCCCCCAAAACCCCACCGGTGGCTCCCCAGAAACCGCCGATGATTCAAGCATCACCTAAGCCCATTACTTTGGACCGGAAGAAAAGAAGACCCAAAAGGAAAAGAGCGCCACAAGCCGAGCGGCCCGAAGACTTGCTGGCCAAGGCGAATGCTCTACGGGGAGCGCGAGCCTGGGCCAAGGCAAAGGCAGCCTATCTCAAGGTGGTGGTCCGTCATCCAAAAACAAGTTCCGCCTACATTGCCCAGGTCGCGGCAGCGTCTATCGCTCTCGAGCAACTCGACGACCCAAAGGGCGCGCTCAAACTCCTGACCGGTGCGCGGCGGGCCCAACCCCAAGGTCCACTGGACGCAGAAATCCTCTGGGCCAAGAGCCGGGCCCATCGCCATCTGGGGCAAAAAGACAAAGAGCGAAGTGCGCTCCGAGCGCTGATCGATACACACCCCGATACACCGCCCGCCCTACCCGCGCGGCAACGGATGAAAGCACTCAACCAACCATGAAGCGCATCCTGATCCTCTTTTGCCTCGCGGGATGCACCCAGACTGACGTTGCGGCACGTATACTCAGTAGCGAGGACGGCCCAGGGCCTGATGGCGGAGGACATGACGGCAAAAATGCGGACTTTTGCGCCAGCCGCGGGCCTATCCTGCTCGTAGGCGACTCTCCCGGAACCTCGGTCTGCGGTGGCCAAGTCGCGGAGCGCATTTTTCGTTTCGCCCTCTGCACCTGTGCCGACTACACAGGATCTCACAGTCTGACGACCGATTCATTTGACAGCGCCCAGGGCCCGTACCTCGCTGGAGGGCGCGGCGGTTCAGTGGGCATGAACGGTAGAGTCACCGCATCGGGTCCCCTCAAGATCGGAGGTTCCTTCTGGGCAAGCGATCCTCTCGGCATTCAGCTCGGCGCCAACGCTCCCCTCGAAGTGAATGGAGAAATACGTTCGGGCGGTCCGCTGGTGAGCGAATCGCGCGTCGCCGTGGACGCCGACCTGTTGGTGGGCGGCCCAATTGCAGCCTCAGAGTTAACCGTTGGCGGAGCCCTCCGGCTTCCACCCAGTGCGCAAATTGATGTCTCCGGATCATTACGGGTTGCCGAAACACTCCGGGCCGTCATTGCCGTGCCCCCACCCTGCGACTGCACGCCCGAAGCCCTCACCGATGTGGTGGGTTTCGTGACGCGCCATGCTTCCAATAACGACAACGAAACGATCGGACTTGATCCGAGCGATCTGGCCAATCTCGGTGGCGCCACCCGCCTCGAGCTTCCCTGCGGTCGGTTCTACATAGACCGAATCGGAGGGGCGGGTACGCTCACCTTGACGGTGTCAGGTCGGACAGCACTCTTTGTGGGCGCCGATATCAATCTAGAAAATGAACTGCTCGTGGAAGTGTTGGCGGGCGCAGAGCTCGATCTATTTGTATCCGGAACCATTGTGAGCGCCCGGCGCCTGATGTTGGGCTCAGCCGATCGACCCGCAACCGTCCGCCTTTATGTGGGTGGTGCCGGAACCTTGCAGCTGAGTGGCGGCGCCCTCATCGCCGGAAACGTGTACGCCCCCCTGGCCGAACTCACCTCATCCGCGCCCATCGAGGTGTTTGGCGCCCTCATGGTCCGGCGCTTGGCCACTTCCGCTGCCGTCACCGTACACTACGATACCGCAGTCCTCAGGGCGGCAGACGACTGCCCTGCCCCACCGTCACCGACCTGCGACAGCTGCCGCGACTGACGCCTGATCCGGTCTGTACACTCGGCCACAACGCGCTGCACCAGAGAGAATCCACCAGCAATCGACCCATGGGGTCGACGCGATTGATCCGTGGGTTTAAGGGTTGAGGGCTTGGGTGATGGTGAGCAATTCGGTGGCAAGAATCGCCAAGAGGTCCAAAGCCACCTGGTAGTGGGTCTCCAGCATCGCCAGAAAATCATCCCGGTCGATCCGATAAGCAATCACAGGCGTCGTCGCCCGAGCATGGTAGGCGCGCGGCCGGTCACCGAGCGAATCCATGCTGCCAAGCACGTAATCCCGCCCTACGGTCACCTCATCACCACTGTCACTCTGGCAGCAAACCAGTCCGTACTCGATGCGGACCGAGAAGTTCGGCGAGTCCCCGATCTTCCATAAGGTGTCACCCTCGTTGAAGCGCACCTCTCGGACCCGTCGGCTCAAGTCCGTCACCGCATCGAGATTGGCGTTTTGAAACAGGGGCCCCTTCCTGGTCTCAATGATGATCTCCATCAGGGTGCGAGGACGTTCCCGGTACCGGCCCACCTCAGCGGTGGGCGCATGATCGGCGTGGGCCGGAAGATTGTCACGCAACGCCAAAAGATTGTTGGCCGTGATGCAAAGAGCGTTGCGTACCACCGAGAAATTCTCTTCCATCACGTCGAAGAGCACGTCGGTCGGAAGTTCAAGGGTCGTGGTTTCTACTTCGGCGATGGCGGACACGCCGTCCGGCGCCCGCGCCATAAGCGGAATGAATCCCACGCCTTCTGAGCGGCCCGCGGTGTGCAAATGATGACCGCCCATGCTTTCCAAGATCCGCCCCTCGACCACGATATGAACGGCACGAATCGGCGCCCCTTCTTGGAGGACTTCCTCGCGGGCGCGAAAACGACGGTACCGGGTGTTTTCGGCCAACAGAAAGAGGCCCTCTTCGTCGATGCCCGCAATGGTGGGAAGGGAGCGAAGAACCAAAAACCGGTCCCGCACCGAGTCTCCTCGCATGTCACTCAGCATCAACCCCTCTCATTCTCAAAAGCCCTCACTCAACCACCAAACTCCACCTGCGCGTCCTCACCCAAAATACCAAGCGTCCGCTTGAGGTCCAAACTCGGCTGAGCATCCTTGGCCATCTGCTCAATACGCGCCCTGAAGCGAACGAGCCTGAGTTCGCCGATATGGTAAAGCGTCAGGTCTTGGACCGATCGACTGCGGCTGTTGAGCATATGCTCGAGCAGCGCCAAATACCCGAGCCGCAAAGGCCGGTGATACGGCGCACCCGCCAACAGTCGTTTTTCGTCTGGGAGGTCGTCAAAAAGCCCCACCACGGCACCACGAAGAGGCGGTTTAAGGACATTCTCAACAAGCTCCATGCTGTTGGCCCTCGTCTTTGGATCCTTGCTGGTGAGTCCACGGTAGATGTCCTTAAAGTGCTCACTCGGATCTCTGAGCTCCAGAAGACGAAAAAGACGATCGATGGCATGGTTTCGTTTATCGTAAAGTGACCGAGCCAGTAGAGCATGCCCTTCCGTCGCACGCGACGGATCTTCTTTGGCCCCGAGGCTCAGGGCGACAAAACGATCGACGTAACGGTAGGCCCGCTCCACCGTCACTTGAATGCCTCGTTCGAGGGGCTTCTTGTCAAGTTGGAGCTGCGGCACCCGGTGCACCAAGCCTTCTAGGGTCCGAATGATTCGGTATCGGACAAAACCGTTCCTCTCCTGCGGGAGCTGTTCGAGGATGGTCCGAGCCGCAGCTTCGGTATCCTGGGACTGGCACAGCACCCGTGGGAGCTCTACCCGAAGCGCCACCGAAACCTTTTCGTCGACAAACAGGCCCCGCAGCACTTCAAAACCCACTTCGCCAAACCGAACCAAATTGGCTCGGACTTGGGCTCGAACGTTTTCTTGCGGTAAACACCAAGCCAAAGGCTCAATGAACTGCCGGTTCTTGAGGCGACCCATGGCGCGAATCACTTCATGTTGGACATCGCGATCTTCCGTCTTGAGCAAACGAATAAGCGGCTCCTCAAAGCCGAGGGCCCGTCGCTCGGCAATCGCACGAGCCAAAGCACACTTTGCAGCAGGAGCACCGTGACGAACAATGGCGTCCACCGCCTCCCGGGCATCTTGGCCCACAATGGCTTCGGACGCGATCAGGTTGACCATGATGGCCGTGCGAACCTCTTCGCTTTCCTCTATGCTTAGGCGAAGCCTCAGGGTCTGTTCTGCACCACCGAGAATCGAATACGCACCCACCGCCGCTCGGCGAATTTCAGAGGACGAATGCTCAAGGAGGCGCTGGGCCGCCTTACGCACCTGTGTTCGTTGTGTTTTGGTGAAAAGTCTCAGTGCGCGCACCACCACCGCTTCTGAAGGGTGATAAAGGATAAGACCCGGTACCAACCTCGCTTTTCCTTCGCGGTCGAGCACATCAAGCGCTGCAACCACCTCACTTTCGTTGTCGCTGTCCAAAGTCGCAACCAAGGTCTCTAGCGAAGCGACATCCAGCTCGGGAAAATCCTCAAACCCCAGACCACGGCGCAAGTGTCGACGAAACAGATCGACGTAGTGCCGCCGGATTTCGACCGTCGCACCGAGCCACAAAAGAGAAACCAGGGCCAGCACCAACCCGAAAAAAATCGGGCCCGCCCCGAGGGACACTGCAGTCAGTACGAAAATCGACGCAACGGTCTGACCTGCGCGCTGACAAGCTACGTCGACAAAGGTTTTGATACGTGCCCGTGCCTGCGCGGACAGCGGAACAAATAGAAGTTCGGTCGCCGTGCGATGAAGAGAATGTTTGAGACTCCCCTCGGCACCTTTGATGACCAACACACTGGCCATGCTGCCAAGCCCGACAAACCCGAGCGCACTCAGACTCAAAAGCGCCGGAAGAACGGACACCGCGGCCACGAGGTCAAAACGTTTGAGCAAAAAAGAGACGAGCACCGTCTGGCAGAACAGCGAAAGCGCGTTGAGAACAAAGTACACACTTGCAAAAAAACTTCCCAGCTCACTCGCAGGAACTTGGGCCGACGCTGTCGCCTTGAACACATAGTCTCCTATGGTCAAAGCTACGGCCGCAATCAAAACGAGTAATGCCAATCGCTTGGCGTAGTTGTGCTGAAGTACAAAGCGGGCGGCGGCACCGAACCCTTCTGAAGAGTCTTGGCCCTCCCCTTTTTTTTTAGGTCGAGAAGCACTTTGACCTCCAAAAAAACGGGGAAGAACCGCGGCCACAAAAAAGCCTAGCGCCGCCGCCAGAAGGAGATGACGGTCGTCGACGACCCGCGCAAGAACACCAGCGACGGCACTTCCGATGATGGCACCGAGCACACTGCCGGTGCCCACAAAACTGTAGAGCCGCTTTGCCTGCGTGACGCTGTACATATTCCCGAGAAACACCCAAAACTGGATGAGGACCAAGCTCGTGGCCACACCGGTGAAAACGTAGAGGATGTAAAGCCCCCATGCTTGGCCAGGCCCCAAAAAGACCCAGAATGTTCCGGTACTCAAGGACGTCACAAGAATCCAAAAAGAAAGCGACTTCGAAGGTTCAAGCCGGCGCTGAAATCGCCCCTGTAGCTGCGTCAAAGCCAAAGAAACAAAGGCGATGGCGACGTACATCCAGGGAAGACGAGCCGCCGAAATACTTGAGAGGAACAGCGCATCTTTTGCCGTCTCCAAGACCGAGTGGCTGCCCACCACAAAAAACAACGTCAAAAAAGCGCACCACGTATCGCGTCGCTCTCCCGGGCGTATGGCTCGAAACCCGAAAAACACCGCTCACGCCCCACCGCGCCGGACGCATCGGCCAGCCCTGGAGTATCGCTTCGATCGACCGCCAAGATTGGGCATACGAACCCTCAACATGTGGGAGTGATGTCCGAGGGGTGTCAATGGAAATACAGGAACGCACCCTGACGTTGCACGTCCCAGGGTTCACACGGATGTCCCGGTTTGGGTCCCCAGAAGACATGGATTGAGGGTCTGGGCCTCAGCGTAGCGGGAAGCTCCAGCGTAGCCCATATGGGCTCCAATGCGCCCGCCCCCAACCACCACGATGCCAACAAAGGGCCGTGTTCATCACTTTGTTCCCTTCGCGACTCCAGGTCAGTGCACCCAACATCGCGCCCCTCCTATCGTCCGACTCCGCACAAAGAGCCGCCGCCATCAGGCGCGTTACTCCCTCGGCGCCCTGAGCCTCGATTCACACCTCTTGGTGGCGCTCGACGAGAGCGAGTATGTCGTCGCCAAATCGCTCCACCTTCGCCAGGCCAAGGCCAGGGATCGCGAGCAGTTCGTCTCTCGTACTCGGAGGCCTTCGCTCGATGGCGGTAATGACACGTCGTTGAAAGACCATGTACGGCTTCCAGCGAAGCGCACGAGCAGTGCGCTTGCGGTAGTTTTCAAGGGCACGGGCCACCGCGCTGACCCTCGGCCGAGGACGCGCAACATGGAGGTCAGATTCACTGGTCGTTCGGGGGGAACGAATCGGCCGACCAGGGAGCCATACCGTGGGGTACTTTTGGCCGGCGCGGCGCAGCGTTCCGGCCTCGAGCAGGCGTTCGATCTCTTGCACGATGGCCGCCTCGCTAAACTGTCGCAGCCGACCGTGCTCCGGAAGGGTGAGCAGAGCGCCCCGTTTCAGTCCTTTGGCACGACTCCCCCTGAGCGCTTTGGCGAGCTTGCTTTTCCCCACGGGGCGGCGCAGGTTTCCAACCGCGGCAACAATGCAGTCACGTGCATGGGGTGGAAGCGCTTCCGGCGCACTCGCCGTTTTGGGTCGACGAGATGAAGCTTTGGCCCATTGGGCAAAGGCCGCCTCCGGGTCTTGGCACACATCACAGATGCCACAAGGGTCGCTGTCGGCTTGGCCCCCAAAATGGGCGCTCAGCATCCGCTGACGGCAACGGGTTCCGCGGGCATACCGTTCGAGGGCCCGAAGGGCCTCAGAAACGTGCCGTTCGGACCGACCGCTGCCGGCACACAGCCGTCGTTGCATCACCAGATCCGCGGCCCCAAAAAACATGAGGGCCCGCGCGGGTCGACCATCTCGGCCAGCCCGGCCCGCCTCTTGGTAGTAGGCTGCCAGGCTGCCGGGCACCTGAAAATGGACCACCAGGCGAATATCCGGGTAGTCGACGCCCATGCCAAACGCATTGGTGGCCACCAGTGTACGCTTCTTGCCGGACTCAAAGGCACGCTGGACCCGCGTGCGTGCCAAAGGCGTCCGCCCCGCATGGTAGTGGCCCGCCGAAAAGCCCTGGGCCCGAAGCGCCTTGGCCACCGATTCGGTCTTCTTCCGGGCGCCGCAATAAACCACCGCCCTCCCCTGCCCAGTGCGAGCCCGTAGGCCATAGGCATCAAGGGCGCCGACCAAGGCTTCCAACCGTTCGGCGTCGCGCGAGAGAGGACAAACAAAAAATGCGAGATTCGGCCGACGGAAATCGCCACACACAAAGGCCGGATCCTGGAGATTCAGATGGACAACCACCTCATCGAGAATCTGGGGCGTTGCGGTGGCCGTCAGAGCGATCGTCGGGACATCGACGATGCCCCCCAGTTCATGCAGTCGAAGGTACTCCGGCCGGAAGTCGTGCCCCCACTCGCTCACACAATGGGCCTCATCGATGGCCAAAGAGGCAATGCGCCCCCTCTTAAGCATGCGCTTGAAGCTGTCCTGAATGGCGCGTTCTGGCGACACGTACAGGAGGTCAAGACGACCGGCGACAAAAGCTCGAACCGCTTCTTTTCGAGCGGATGCGTCCAGCTGGCTATGGAGCGCCGCTGCCCTGAGACCCCGTCCGACCAGGGCACCGACCTGGTCCTGCATCAACGCAATGAGGGGTGAAACCACCAGCGTGGTCCCCAGGCCGCGCTCCGCCATGAGGCGAGCCGGAACCTGATAACAAAGCGACTTGCCCGCCCCCGTCGGCAAGAGCACCACCGTATCCCGACCCTGCAAAAACCCGGTGATGGCCTCACGCTGTCCGGGGCGAAAGTCCGAATAGGCAAAATGCTCGCGGAGTACATGCCGCGCCGCTTCAAGCAAATCCGCCACCGACAAGCCCCCATACCACACTCGTCGGCGCCCCACCGATCTACACCGTAGCCCGCACACCGCAGCGTACAAACCCGACATGGGTGGACCCGCAACAGTCCAGGCCATCCGGGACTCGAACAAAAATCGTCGAGTCCCAACGCGCTTCAAAACCGGCGGCGGTCACCCGCTCTCGGGGGCTCTTGTCTATCTGCGTCAGTCCTTTTTTTGTGCAACGCCCCATCCCGGTCCGCGCGACAACAAATCTTTCCAGGCTTTCTTCAACTCGCGGGGTGTCGACTGAGCTCAATGGCTCGCGAGTGATGCAGTCTGCTAAGATCCTTGTTTGCTTTTGATCGCTAGCAATTGCCCCGTTCCGATGAAACGATAAGCTGGTGTAGCGCATGGCGAACGGAATCGGGAATGGTTGCCCAAGTCGCTCCCTTCTTGGACAAGAGGCGTTTTGAATCGGATCTTCTAGCAGAACGCCATGAAGCTGAGCGGTTGAACGAGCGTGGTGATTTCGAGATTCGCAGGAAGAGCGATCGAGACGTTCTTTCCCGCGTGGGCGAAATCAACATCCAGGGCGATCCGTAACCTCGATGGGTTCGCCAACTCTGTGCTTGAGAATGGTTGGCAACGGGTGTTCGCGAGAGCACACACCTGTCACCAGCAGGCTCAGAACTTGGCCCGGTGCGGCAACAGGTATCCGCATCCGGGGCAAAGCATTCATCCATCTTTGGGAGCCAGCCGAACGACTTAGGCAGAAACCCTTTGTCTCTATTCGACGACACTTTGCCAGGCGTCCAGCCATATATATTGACAGGCATGAACGCACCGAATTGGGATGTAGACCCGAGCGTGAAAAAGCGTGTACCGAGGTGTCCGTATGATTGCGCGTGCGCGGTTGAAGAAACCGGGTCTGAATGATCACCGTTTGGTCATCCGCGGGCTGGTCCTGACAGGCCTGTTCTGTTTGACGCAGCCATCTTCTGCCCGGGCAAAAGTGTCCCAGGCGGGCATCGCCTGGGAAGCGGGCTGGAACCTGCTTGCACTCCCTGGCTCGGACCGCAACCTGGATTCACTTAGCGGGGTTCAAGTGTGGACCGCCCCCCCGGCAACCGCCGACGCCTACGTTCGTGCGCCCGGAGGTTTCCCGACCGGTGTGGGGGGTACCGGGTTTGTTTGGCTTCATGCCTCCCAACGTGGCTCCATCTCCGTCAAGACAACGGCGTCGTCGACTGGCACAGAAAATCAGGCTCTCGACCATGACCTGAACATTCTTACCGTCAAGGAACCGAAATCCTATGATGGCGTTCATTTCCCCCACGTGCAGACATGGGATCCGACCCGCGGACGGTACGAGCGCCTTTCGGCCGGCGACACCATGCTGCCCGGTCGTGTATACTTTGTGGGCCAAACCCAAAGCGACAGTCCTGAGAAAGCCCTCACGACCGATGCGGTCAGCACGAGATCGCCCCGGCCTCCGTCGACCCTCAGGTCCACCAGCCACCGGGAAACGGTTTCCCTATCTTGGCGGGCCCCGAGGTTGTGGTCAGACGGTACCCGCATTCCGCCCGACGTGGCTCTCAGCTATGTGCTCTACCGAAACGGCACTCTGGTCGCAGAGGGCCTTGTCAAGACGACCACGCAGGACGAAGTCCCTGACGTGGGGATGATCTACAGCTATTACGTCAAGGCGGAAGCCAAAGAACCCGGCGGGCAAGTCTTTCGCTCGAAGCCCTCGGACGCCATTGCCCACTTTGTGGGCGATCCGCGTGCTCCACCCGAACCTGGCGCATTTGAGCAGCCGATTCCGGTCAGTGCCCGAAAACAGCGAGCCTATCTGCCTCGCGTACATATCGCCGAGGGGCCCAAGGGTCCCGTGACCCATCTCGTTTACCTCACGCGCGGGGCCCCGGGGAAAAGTGACCGCGTCCTCTACCAAAAGAGTCATCGCTTCGGCGCACCCGGCGGATGGTCAAAAGAACCGGTGATCGTTGCAGAGCCTGGCGCTGACATCAATGTGCTTGAGCTTGCGATCGCCACTTACCAAGACCAAGTGGACATCGCGTAGGTTGAAGCAAAGCGGCGTGCAACCCCAAACGACGGGCCCAACGCCCGAGTGGTCTTGAAGAGAAATTGTGGCGCCAGACCTGACTTTGAGGCCTGCCCCAACGCGCTACACGTTGTTCGAGAGAGCACCGCCTACAAGCGAGACCTCAGCATGGCGTACGATCGCCACGGCCACCATCATCTCGTTTGGAGTGAGGCCAACAAAGTCTTCTATCTGAAAGACCTTGTGGGTGAGACCGACTCAAAGGGAACCCTGCTCAATGTGTTCGACACGCACAGGCGTCGGCCAATCACACAGACCGTCAAGAGCCTTATTCAATACGATGCGCTTGAGGGCCAATGCCCCTGCGACGATTGCTGGTGCCCCGATGCCTACCCGCTCAGCATGGAACCTGATCCCCAGCAGGGAGGGGCACCACGCGGGCCCTTTGTCGACTGGTGGGAAGAACCTTTTGTGTATGCGCCGTCGTTGCACGTCAACCAAGACACCGTCAGCATCATTGCGCACCAAACCAAACGGTGGGATCCAGTGCCCGTACCCAACCCGATCTGGGACCAAATGTATAGAGATCCGATATACGACCAAAACCCCCTGGAGCGCTTGTACCCAACACGGTTTGCCGTCGGGTGGCGCGCTGTTTGGAAAACCTCATACGAAGAAGGCGATGAAGCTCTGTATGAGGCCTTAGGATTTCAAGCGCAGTACCGGTACCGCGGCACCTGGTACGAAGATGACACCGTTCTGGTGGCACAACGGCCTCTTTTGGCAAAGGCCCAGTCCGCAGCGGCACAAGTTGAAACCCCACAAACTTGGTCCCCCAGTGTATGGCAGAACAGCACAGAATCTCGCTGGCGGGTGTCGGTGGTCGACAACGATTTTGGTCAGCACGCACTCGACCAGATTTCCTACCCTGCACTCACCACCCTTGCCTCGGGCCGAATGGTCTCCGCATACGAAAAAGGCTCGTTGCCGAACTCCGACGACCCCTCAGAAAGCGTGCTAGCCCTTCGCTTTTCTGATGACGGGGGACAAACATGGCTCGCCCCGACAACGCCCACGACCCTCCAGGGCACGAAGCCCCTGCTCAGCGTAGTGGACCGAGGTCACGGGCACGATGGGCAGGAAGTCATCCTTCTTTACCACGCTCCAGAACCAAAAACCGACAACCGCAAGACGCCCCGCAAGGGTTGGGTGTATGTTGCCCGCTCTCGCGATGGGGTTCACTATTCGGAAGATGCCCTCGGCCCCGCTCAAATGAGCCGCACGCATGAAGACAGGCTACCCAGAGGAGCGTCGTTGGCGGTTCACGAGAGTTTTGTCCTTGCCGCTTGGGTATCGCCTCCGATGGCAACCGAAGATGAGAACCGAATTGTGACCTCGCGGGCTTCCTATGCGACAGAGCAAACCGGAGTTGCGGTCAGGCTCGGCAGCGAATTGACCCGCGGCACCTCAGTGCCGGTTCAAATCCACGCCGTCAACGACTACCATATGCGTGTGAGCGAAACCACCGGTGGGTTCGTCTTGGGCAGCCACGCCGACACCCATCCCACCGAGGACGCCCTAAGACAGAGCCGGCCCGAGCTTCACACCCTAGCCCTTGAGTTTTCTCAAGGTGCGGCAGCCGCATCGGTCCCCGTCGAATGGCTCACACACCTAGAAGCGGTCGGTGACCTTCCTGGGGGTGAAAGCCCACTCGCTTCAACCAAGGTCCGGATTTTTCACGACAACGCCCAGGGCAATCTGGAAAAAGCGCTTGCCTTACGGGGGAGGCTTACCAAGACCATCGAGGTAGACGGTATTCTGCAGGTTGTCGAACGCGAGTACGAGTTCGACCGCTCTGGCGCCGACATAGAAGCGCTCTTCGGTGCCCAACACACGACTGGCGATGTTCTTGAAGCCGTGGAGTACGAGGGCGGCTTCAACCGCTCTGGCGCCGAGTCAGGAGCAGTCTTCGACGCTCAGCATTCGGCACCCGAAGCCTTGTTCCAGGCGATCCTTTAGGTCGGTCGCCCCACCGATTGACGCCGTAGCCTGAACGCTGCTGCGTACAAACCCGGCGTGGGTGGACCCTCCACTGTCCGGCCCATCCGGAAGAAGCCGGACAAAATCCGGACCAACCACATAAAGTTGTGGTCGACCATCCAGGCACATTTCTTGATTATCCTCGGGAACGAAAATCGACGTGAACCCTCGGCCGGCCCCTAGGGAGCCGGTCGTGCTTGCGAAACCGGAGTCTCTATGCGCCCTCTCACCCCCACCCTCCTCCTCATACTCTTGCTCGTACCCCTTGGCGCGCGGGCTCAGTCTCGGATACCGGGACGTTACGCAGCCGACCACAACGGAACGCGCGTCGTCCTGACGCTCCGCCCAGACGGCACCGGCGACCTGATGGGGTCACCCGGCACCTGGAAGACCGCCGCGGGAAGCATCAGCTTGTGGGACCAAGAGGGCCAACCGGTCGCTTCGGGTCAGGTTGGTCGAAACCAACTGGTCTTTTCTATCGAAGGGAGCGCCATCACCTTTCGCAAGACCGGAGCCGCCGCCCGCCAAAAGGCTCGGCCGGCCCGCGCCCCCCGGACTCAAGACCAGAGCGCACCCGCGGCCACGAAACTGGGTACGCCTCGGTTTACCTTCAAAGCCCTCCCCGGAAAACGCGTCAAGCCCAAAGGAAGCCCGGTCTCTTTTGTGGTGCCCAAGGGGTGGCGCCACGGTTGGGCCCAATCTGGAGACGAAGACTACTACCAAATCGTACCGCCGGGTGCTCGAGGCAAAGGGACCATTGGCGGAACCACCCGTGCGCTCGGCAGCTGGGACGTCCATGCGTCCATGCCTGACCTTCTTAGAAGGGCAGCGAAACTGCTGCTGGGAGAAAAAACCTACGCGCAGGCGACCGAACATCTCGGCCCCGAGGTCTTCCGGATCGGCTCCCACCGCGCGGGACGTATCATCTACCGGGGCCAAGCTCCAGGCGGCCCCGAGCTTGAAGGCTATCTCGGTGCGGTCCAAGTAGGTCGATTCGCCTACGCCTTCGTGGGCCTCTACCAAGCCTCAGAGAAAAAGGTGTTTCGGCAGGGCATCAACACCGCGCTTTTGGGCTTTCGCGGTCGAGCCCCCAAACGCAACAAGGCCATCGAGCGGGCTCTTGTGGGTTGCTGGTCACGTATCTATTCCAAGAACTCGGTATACGCATCATACCGGATCTACTTTGCCGCAAATGGGACCTACAAGCGCACCAGCTCCATCGACGTATCGACCACCAACACGCGCCCCGGCACCGAAAACTACAGCCCCGGAAGCGCCTACGCCTCAAACGATGGCTCAGAGAATGGAGAATACATCGTGCTCGGGCAGGCCATCACCTTCATTCCTCGCGGGGAAGACAGTTACTCAAACGGCCTGCGAAAAAAAGGCGGTCTTCTCAAGCTGGGTAGCAAAGAATGGTTGACGTGCTCCTAAGACCCACGGCACCCCACCCCAGGTATCGCCAACGCAAAGAGCATCAAACCCACCGGTTGCCCCTCCGCTCACGCACCACGCAAACCGTTCGAATCCCTGCAGGTGAGCTCCAGAATCAAATACGAAAAAAGCCCTGCCGAAGAAACAACAGCTCGGCCGCCGCTTTCATATCTTGGATCATGCCTCCAAAATTACTGATCCCGGTGGAGCCATCCAGCCACGCGTTTTCGGCGTGGGCGGTGTAAGCCATAAAGGCGGCCTTGGCGTCGGGTGTCAGCTGATTCCAGTGGCCAAAAGCATAATTCGAGAAGTCTGCGTACTCCCGACCGGCCGCTTGGCCGTCCGCGTCGATCGTGCCTCGAGCGATGGCCCCGATGAGGCTTTTTGCGTCGATCAAGCCGGTCTTGGCCTTCAGCGCCTCGATGGCCTGTCCTGCACTGGCGTCGTGGTAGCCGGCGCTACGCATTTGCCACTTCATGGCTTGATACTCCTCCTGTGGAATACCGGTCAGTCCTCGGGCTTTCGAGGACTGTGCGTAGGCGTCATACACACGAAATTTCTCTTTTGCACCGGGACTCATGCGGTGCCAATTTTGCTGGGCGAACTTCTTAAAATCAGCGTGCTCGGTGCTTGCGGCCGAATTGTCGAGATCTTGGGTCCCTTCGAATATCGCCCGCTGCATCGCGCCTGCGCTGATAGAACCCGAGGTACTCTTGAGGGTCTCAATCGCCCGCGCAGCGCTCGCATCGTGATACGAAGCCGCTTTCATCTGCCTCACCATCTCTTTATACTCCTGAGAGGGAATGCCGGTCTTGCCGCGCTTCTGAACCCGCTTGGCGACCTTTTCGTATACGCGGAACTTCTCACGAGCGTTCGGGGACATGCGATCCCAGTTCTCGGAAGCAAATTTCTTGAAATCAACATACTCATTGCCTGCAGCCTGACTGTCGCCGTCCTTGGTCCCGTTGACGATCGCGTTGTGCATGGCCTCTCCTGAAATGCTTCCAGGGTTGTTTTTCAGGCTTTCGATGGCTCGTCCGGAACTCGCATCACGGTAGCCGGAGTTGCGCATCTCGTTGACCATGCGGGCGTAGTCTGCCCGGGCAATACCCGAATGACCTTGAGCTTGAGCCGCCTTGGCGTACTTCTCATAGACACGAAACTTTTCTTTTCCATCTGAAGACAGCCGGCTCCAATTTGCTTGGGCAAACTTTTTGAGATCCGCGTACTCTTTGCCCGCAGCTTGACCATCAAAATCCTTGGTGCCGTTGATGATCGCTTTTTGGACCACTTTGCCCGAAATCTGCCCCTTGTGGCTCTTCAGCCCCTCGATGGCGGCCCCCGCAGACTTATCCTTGTATCCCGCCTGGCCCATCTCGTTGAGCATCTTGCGATAGTCTGATGATCGGATTCCGGTCCTCCCCTTCGCCTGGCTGGCCTTCGCATGCCGTTCATAGACACGAAACTTGGCTTTGGCGTTCGGGGCCATGCGATCCCAGTTTTCGGTCGCAAACTTCTTGAGGTCTCGGTATTCTTTGCCGGCAGCCTGTCCATCTGGATCCCGCGTGGCGCGATAGACCGCGTTGTACATATCCTTTCCCGAGATCTCACCTTTTTTGGACTTCAGCGCTTCGATGGCTTGGCCTGCGGTTCGGTCCTGATAGCCGGCCGCACTCATTTCCTTTTGCATCTTCGCATAGTCGGAATGCGAGATACCGCTTTTTGCCCCTTTTTTGTGCGGCTTTGGCGTATTTGTCGTAGACGCGCACCTTTTCTTTGGCGCTCGGCGACATACGATGCCAGTTCTCAGACGAAAATTTCTTGAGGTCCGCATATTCTTTGTTTGCCGCTTGGCCATCAGAGTCTTTGGTGCCATCGATGATGGTCTTTTGGATCTCTTGGCCTGAGATCTCACCCTTAGGATTCTTCGATTTCAGGCTTTCAATGGCCTTTCCTGAACTCTTGTCTTGATACCCCGCGAGCTTCATCTCGCCGACCATCTTCTGGTATTCGCTGTGCGGTATCCCTGTCCGACCGGCTTCTTTGGACGCCTGCGCGTATTTGTCATACACCGCAAACTTTGCCTTGGCCCCCGGTGTCATGCGATGTTGATTTTCGCTGGCGAACTTGCTGAAGTCCTTGTACTCCTTGCCCGCAGCCTGGGCGTCGTAGTCTTTGGTGCCGCGAATCAAGGCGCGTTGCATCTCGTCGCCCGAGATAGGGGCCGATTTTTCCTTGAGCGATTCAATAGCCACCCCCGCCGACTTGTCATGATACCCGGCGGCCGACATTTCCTTTTGCATCTTCTGATACTCTGACGTCGGTATTCCCGTTTTGCCCTTCATCTTGGAGGCTTGGGCGTATTTTTCGTAGACGCGATATTTCTCCTTCGCGTTTGGAGACATGCGGTCCCAGTTCTTCTCGGTGAAGCGCTTGAAGTCTTGGTATTCTTTGCCAGCGGCCTGGTTGTCCAAGTCCTTCGTGCCGTCGGTGACGGCGCGATGAAGGGCCTGGCCTGAAATCTCGCCCTTGGTGGCCTCGAGCTTTGTCAGCGCCCGGCCTGAGCTTTGGTCTTTGTAAGACGTCTTACTATCGGTTGGTGTCTTCGATGCGATCGAGGTTTTGTACACGGCTGTCATTGCTTAGGATCTCCTGCGCGTGGGAGCCCGCTCGGGCCTATCCGTAGTCGCGGATGGTGGACCCAAGCAGTGGCTCCCAGGCTAAAAGCTGTGGTTCGAAGGAGCCGACCGAGCAATAGTTTTCGCTCTCTGTCTGACTTCAAAAACCGCGGTAGACGCCTCGGCAAAAACCGAGGCGTCCTCCGGTGGTCGTTTGGCCTTCAAACGATTCGAGAAATACTACTGACCAATCTTTCGAATCGAGCTCATAGAAGTCTTGTGGAGCGTGCTCATGATGTTGTCGATGGAAGTCAAGAAACGCTCGTACTTTTTCGTCAGCTGCTCGAGCTCTTTGGTAACCTGCTCTTCGCTTTTGCCTTTGGCCCCACCGGAACCCCCCGCACCGCCGGAACTACCAGCACCACCAGCACCACCAGCACCGCCGGCACCGCCGCCGCTCACCGCGCCGCCGATCGCACCGCCAATGGCCTGACCGGCCATGGCGCCAAGGGGACCGCCGATCATCCCGCCGGCGATTCCACCGATGGTCTTCAGCATGTTCCCTTTACCACCCTTGCCACCGCCTTTACCGCCGCCGCCGCCTTTGCCGCCTTTGCCACCCTTCTTGCTCTTGCCGCCCTGGCTCTTGCCCTTTTTGCCATTTTGCAAATTCTCGAGCTGCCCGCCTTTGGCCTCAATATCCGCTTGAAGCTTCTTCATCTGGTTCATCATGAGAGCAAACAGGAGGTCCTCGAAGGATCCACCCTTGGCGGAAAAACTTCCGCCGGCGGCTCCATCGGTTCCTCCACCGTTCTGCAAACCCTGGAGATCTTTCGCAAGGCTCATGATTCCGTTTTGAACGCCGCGAACATGCTGGGCAACGCTGCCCAAGTGCGGAGGAAGGCCTGGGAATGGATTATGCAGGGGCTTACGAATGGTGAGTTTTCCATCGTTTCGGCCGTCGAATACCAACTTGCCACCGAGCGCTTTTTCGAGAGTCGCGCGAACCAGAGGGCTCCGCCTCGCCATACGCTCAACCTTCGCCGCCGCCCTGCGCCGTGGGTCAAAAATCCTCGCAAAACGATTGTTTCGAGAGCCCGGAGCCAAATCTATACGCTGATGATAGTGCCCACCAATGTGACGACCGAGTCGCAAGAGAGCCTGTCCAGGGCGGGGAATGAGTCCTGGAGGTCCAAAAGCACCTTGGTTCAGCTTGCGCTGCCAGCCGTTTGTCGCCTTTCCGGTCGCAGCCTCCGTAAACGCATCATTCAGGTTTCTAAGAACACCTACGGGATTGCCTGCCAAGGCATCCACTTGGGCGCCAATGAGGCCTCCAGGGACGCCGAGGCTTCCCAGAAGATCGTTAAGTTGGGTCCCGGTCTTAACCGGATTGAATGCGTTAATCATGCGTTTCTCCTCAAAACTAAATTCCGGAATGGGGAGCTCCCATCCCTTTTCCTTCACTCCACACGAGCGACAAGAAACCCTTGTGCAACATCGAGACCAAGTTCGTGCGCAGTAAAATTGACGCAAAGCGTGGTCTCCCGTAGTGCAGACTGCCGCAAAAAAGGTGCAATATGCATTGCAATGATGTCCAAATAGGACCCTGCCGCCGCGATCCATGACCCCAAAACCAAAGTCCACACCGTGATCGGGCGCACATCCAAGGCCACTTGATGCGACCCTGTGCGCCTCACACGTTGCGAATGGCACCAAAGAAGCATACGATAAGGCTTCCATACCCTTGCCTCACTTGCATTCTATCCGAACACCCCCCCCTCCGTTGCCGTGAGCCACCCCTCTACAGCCGACGCGGGTGCACGTAAGCGAAGAGATTACACCTTGGCTCACTTGCATGACATCCAAACGAGTCCCTTTGGTTCCTGTGAGCCAAGGTCCACGGGTGGGCCGAATTTACTTCGGACCGGGACCCGTAAGGCCGAATGGGCGGTGACCGAGGCGACACCCGTCTACAGCCGACGCGGGTGCACGTAGGCGAAGGAATCCAATGCGAATCCTCATTCATTGCTTCGGTTCAACCGGGGACGAGGCGCCGTTCATCCGCCTCGGAATGGCCCTTCAGGAATGTGGCCACGACGTCCAGATGCTCATGAATCCCTCGGCCAAGGAAAAAGCCCTTGACCTCGGCTTGGGCTTTATCAGCGTGGGTGATCGCTTCGACATCGAAAACCACATGCGCAAAAAGTATCTCCACCCGGTTTGGGGTGGAACATACATTCTTCGAGAACTCTTCATCCCCAACGCGAGAGCTGCTTACACCGCGACCAAAAAGGCCATTGAAACCCATGGTGCAGACTTGGTGATCTCTCACTTCATGTGTTGGGGAAGTTCATGGGCCGCCCAACAAGCCTCTATCCCTTATGTGAACATATCTTTGGCGCCGATGGTGTGGCTGTCTCACCAAGACCCCGGAATATCGTCCGCGATGATTCCATGGCGATGGCTCCTCGAACCGCTGCTCCGCTTTTCAGAGTGGATGACCAACCTCCTGGTCAGCAGACCCGTATCCAAACTGCGCACCGAAATAGGCCTAAGCCCAGACCACAAAACATATTTCACTCACTTTGATGCCGCCGCTTCGAACATAGCCCTTTGGTCCCCCACCTATCGACCGAAAATCAGCGACGACCCACCCCACTCGATCATTTCAGGCTTTTCCCTTGGGCCACCGGATGCCCCGCTCGATGCACGCATCGTCGATTTTGTCCAAAGAGGCGCACCTCCGGTTGTGGTGGGTTTCGGGTCATCGACGCGAATGGGCGCGGGCCATGTCTACGCCAACGCAGCCTCGGCCTGTCGTTCCTTGGGGTTACGATCGATTTTGGTCGGGGCCCCCAATCCATCTTTGGATGTCCCTTCCGAGGATGTCTTGTCCGTTCCTTACGCCCCCTACGCCGCCCTCTTTCCCCACGCAGCCGTGATCGTCCACCCCGCGGGCGCAGGCACAATGGCCGAAGCCCTGAGGGCAGGCGTACCCACAGTCATGATTCCGTTTGCAAACGATCAGTTTGACAATGCGTGGCGGGCTGAGCAACTCGGCACCGGCATTCAGCTCTCGCGAAACCGCGTGAGCCAGCGAGCGCTCAAAAAGGCTCTGTTGCATATTCTGAAGACCCCTTCGATCCAAGACCGGGCTCAAAAAATCGGCCAGCAGCTTCAAAAGGAGCCCGATGGAGCCCAACAAGCCGCTCGCCACATCGAGTCCCTCGTTTAGATGACACGCATTGCCGCGGTGCGCCAGCGCACACAGAAACAGCGGGCGGATCGGGCCCCACCCGTGGGCTCTGTTCCACTCACCCCGGGAAAGACGATCTTCGGGCGTAAAGACCGACGACGTGAAAACTATGGACGCAGGAGCTTCAGTGCGCGAAGGTAATTTCCGGCTAGGATTTTCTGGATTCGCTCGGGGCTCCACCCCCGCTCGAGCATGTACGCCACCAGTCGAGGATAGCTGTTTGCGCTTTTAAAATCGTGAGGGGGCGTAATGGCCCCATCATAGTCGGTGCCGATGGACACAAAGTCCTCTCCCGCGACACGAATGATGTGCTCCATGTGATCCACCACCATGCGGCCATCGTCCGGAGTTGTCGCCCCCTTGAGATAGTAGGCGGAGTAAATCACCCCGATGGTCCCACCGGTCTTGGCCACGGCTTTGATTTGAGCATCGTCCAGGTTGCGCCAATGAGGATTCACACCGCTGACGCCGGTATGGGTCACGATCAACGGCTGGGTCTGATCATGAACCTCGACCGCATCTTTGAAACCATCGGGGTGAATGTGGGCAAGGTCCACAAAAACGCGAGCTTCGTTCAAGGCACGCACGAAATCGCGGCCCTCAGGGGTAAGGCCCTTCTCGGGTCTAAACTGACTCACCGGGCTCGAGCTGGCGCCATAAACCGAGTTGGTGAGGTGCACGACAGTCACCCGGGTAATCAGGCCGTCGGGAACCGAAAGAATCCCCTCGGGGGCACCTTCGAAACAGTTTCCTCCTTGGACAGCCAAAAACACGGCATGCGCGCCGTCGCTTCGGGCCGAGGCATACTCCGAGGCCGTCTTCACAATCCGCACCGCACCGCTGGACCGGACCACCAAATCACTGAGGTGTTTCAGATTGCGCTCAAATGCTCGCCACCGACCCCGCCGGGACCGAAAGGGGTTTGTGGTGATCGACCAACACCCTCCCGTCAAACCACCCGCCTGGGCCCGCGGGAGATCCAAGTGCCCAAAAAAGCAGCCCCGCAGGACCCCCAGCCCATGCCGGCGGTACACGTCATAGCCAAAAAGCCGCACGGGGATGAAGGTATCGAGATGAAGGTCGATGATCTCACAATCGAGCGCAAGCTCGGCTGCCTCCAACGGGATCCCCAGATTCTTCGCGACCTCTTGGGCTTCTCTACCTCCCTCACCGAGAGCGCCCGTCTCAACACCGATAGCCTCGGAAACCATGAACGTATGGAACCAGGGTCGGAGGATGTTGTCGAGATCGGGTCCAGGTCCTTGAGGAAAGCCTGTGGATGTGGTGTGTGAATGGTGTTTTGGGCTTCACTTCGACCGAAATCACGCACCGAGTCCATGAAGCCAAGGGGGTCGCAAAAAAGGCTGGCCTGCTCGCTCAAACGCACTTCCAGAACCTGGACCGGCTCGAGATCGAGCACAAAGGGCTACAAGACTTTGTCAGCGAAGCAGACCGCTCGGTCGAAGCCCTGATCCGAGACGAGCTTCTATCCCGTTTTCCCGGCGACCGGTTCATCGGGGAAGAAGGCGGCGTCTCCCGCCGAGAGGGCGACGAACCGGTGTGGGTTGTGGATCCCATCGACGGGACCACCAATTTTTTGCGGGGCATTCCGCGTTATGCGGTCTCGATTGGGTTGGTGGCCGAGGGCCAGATCCAAGGCGGAATCATCTACGACCCCACACACGACGAACTCTTCTGTGCGAGCTTGGAATCGTCGGCGACCTGCAATGACAAACCCATCGGCGTCCGTCCCACCCAAGCGCTCGAGGCCGCACTGGTGGGCGTGGGGTTTTGCCAAAAGCTGCCCAAGGATGCGTTTACCCAGTCCCTGCGCGCACTCATCGAGACCGGCGCCGAATTTCGCCGCCAGGGTTCGGCGGCTTTGGGCCTTGCACAAGTCGCAAGCGGACGCTTCGATGCGTTTTGGCAGATGCACTTGTCCCCGTGGGACGTCATCGCCGGCTTACTCATCGTCCAAAGAGCGGGAGGCCTCATCAACCACTTCCTCGACGGTGACGGTCTTTATTCCGGCAACCCGGTCTTGGCGACAACGCCCGCGCTCGGTCCTAGGCTGGAAAAATGCCTCAACATGAAGCTGATGGCGCCTCGCGCACGCGCATGAGCACGTTTGCGTTCACGTTCATTGCGAACACGCATGCCAAGGACCGTGGCGCAACGCGGCTCAGCGTGCGACGGAAACCGCTCGGTGCTCCTCGAGCGAGCGCATCGCCGCTTGGGCCAGCACCAGCGCGGAACGCCCCGCACCCGCTCCCACAAAACTGCGGTCATCGCCTCGAAGCACACCCTCAACAAAAACCTCCATTTCTTTTCGGTACGCGTCTTCGTAACGCTCCAAAAAAAAGTGGGGCGGCTTTTCGCTCCACACCCCATCCGATCCGTGGTGCGAAATCTGCGTCCTGGGTGGGTTTTCGGCCCGGAGCATCCCTCGGCTTCCAAAAACCTCAAGACGCTGATCGTAACCGTAACAAGCACGACGACTGTTTCCGATATGACAGAGCGCGCCCGAAGGCATGCGCATCACAACCATGGCGGTGTCGACATCGCCGAGGGCTCCGATCTCTTCAGACACCAAAGCGCTCGCGCTGGCGTACACTTCGACCGGCTGGTCCCCGAGTATCCAGCAGGCCATGTCAAAATCGTGGATCATCATATCCTTGAACAGGCCCCCCGACACCCGAACGTACGCCGCAGGCGGTGGCTCCGGGTCTCGGCTGACAATGCTCAGTGTTTCCACCGACCCGATCCGCCCGCGTGCCACATCGGCCTTGATCTTGCGGAAACCGGGGTCGAACCTGCGGTTGAAACCGACAAAAAACGGGACCCCCGCCTGAGCAACGCCCGCCAAGGCCTCGTCCACCCGTTCGAGCTCGAGATCGATGGGTTTTTCACAGAAGATGGCTCTGCCGGCTTCCGCGCTCGCGCGAATCACATCCACGTGGGTATTCGTTGGCGAGGCGACCACCACCGCTTCCACCCCCGGGTAACGAATCGCTTCTGCCGGGCTCCCCACCACCGCCGCCCCAAAGGGGTCTGCGAGCCGATGCGCTTTGGACACATCCACATCGGCGACCACCACAAGCCGCGCCGACGAAAGTCGGCCCACATTCTGTGCGTGAACCGCGCCGATCCGGCCGGCGCCAATGAGGCATACCCCGAGCGTTTTCGATGACATCGGTCGCCACTTATACCGCGATGTGTCCCCGTTTGGGATACCCGCGTGTTTTCGCAGGGGAAAGTGCCCACGTCGGTGCGGTCGGAGGCGGGGCGAACCAGATAAGACTTGACGTCGAGGCACCCCCAACCGGATCTGTCGAACGAAGACGGCGCCAGGGTGGCGGCGCAACGTGGCAGAGATTTCCGGCTATCTGGTCGAAATCTCGGGGGGCATCTCAAAGGGGTGTCCAAGGGAGGTTCTCACCATGGAACGTTTTCAGGAAATGCTGAAGGAGCTCAACGTCGAACAGCTTTCGGGCCTGGTCGCGCCCCTGGCGGTGCTGGCATTCGGCTGGCTGGCGGCCGTCTTCCTCTCTTGGATGGTCCGCGCCATGCTCAACCGCGTCGGATTTGACGAGGCCATCGCAGCCCGCATCCTCGGGGCGGAGCGCGCCAAGAACTTCGACAGCAACCGAGCCATCGCCCGGGCCGTTTACTACATCGCGATCATATTTGTGCTGATCGGATTTTTTCAGACCCTTGGCCTAACCGCCGCAACGGAGCCCCTCAACGCATTCCTCGGCGGCCTTTTCGCTTTTTTGCCGCGCCTCCTCGCGGGGGCTTTACTCCTCTTCACAGCGTGGGTGGTCGCCACGATCCTCCGTTCCGTCCTCGTCCGCGCCCTGGCGAAACTCGACTTTGACCAACGGGTCCACGAAGGAACCGACAGCCTCAACACCCGGGCCGCGATCCCTTTGTCTCAGACGATCTCAGACACGGTGTATTGGTTAACCTTTCTGTTGTTCTTACCTGCCATTCTCGGTGCCCTAAGACTTCACGGACTTCTCCTTCCGGTTCAAGGGCTTGTCGATGAAATGCTCGGTTTTCTCCCCAACCTCTTTAGTGCCGCATTGTTGCTGATCGCCGGCTGGTTTGTGGCCCACATCGTCCAGCGGGTCGTCACCAACCTTTTGGCATCGGCCGGCGCCGACAAGCTGAGCCACAAACTCGGCGTGGAAAAAGCCTTGGGCACATGGACGGTGTCGAGCCTGGCGGGCTTGGTGGTCAAGGTGTTCATCTTGATCCCCGTCGCAGTGGGCGCCCTCAATGCACTTCATATGGAAGCGCTGACCGGGCCCGCAAGCCGCATGCTCGAAACCGTGCTCACCACTTTGCCCGCGCTTTTGGGCGCGGCTTTTATCATCGGCCTGTCGTATCTCGGTGGACGGGTTCTCGCAAAGCTGATCTCCAACCTCCTCTCGGGCGTTGGATTCGACCACATTTTGATTCATCTCGGAGTGAGTAAGGCCGTGGCCGACGAACAACGAAGCTCACCCTCAAGGATTATGGGCGGATTGGTTCTGGTCGGGGTCATGCTCTTCGCCACAATCACCGCGGCCAACTTGCTCAACTTTGACGGCATCGCAAAGCTGCTCCAGGATTTTACGCTCCTCGGTGGGCGTATTTTGCTCGGCCTGGTGATCTTTGGTCTCGGGCTCTACCTGGCCAACCTCGCCGCGAGCACCCTCAAGAGCAGCTCCATGACCCACGCCGCGACCCTATCTTGGGCCACCCGAGTAGCCATTTTGGTTCTCGCGGGGGCCATGAGCCTAAGGCAAATGGGACTGGCCAACGAAATCATCGAACTCGGCTTTGGGCTCCTTTTGGGCGCCCTCGCCATCGCCGTGGGGCTGGCCTTCGGCCTCGGAGGGCGGGAGGCAGCAGCCCGCGCCCTCGAAGAATGGCAAGACAAGTTCAGCGGCCGCGGAGGCTCGGCCCGGAAAGCCTCCTAAAAACGGGTGTCGCGCCGGCCTGTGGCCCGCCCGAAGCGGCCCTAGCATAGCCCGAGCGCCGCGCCGACCCGAAAGCCCGCCCTATGACCTCCGAGCCGACCGAAGAAGTCGCGGCTGTCGATCTTGGATCCAACAGTTTCCACATGATTGTGGCGCGGACGGGCAAAGGCCCCCTCGCCATCATCGACCGCGTGCGTGAACACGTACGACTGGGTGCGGGTTTGGACCCCAACAAAAACCTGACTCCAGCTGCCATGGACAGGGCTTTGTCGTCACTCGAACGCTTCGGTCAGCGGCTCCACGAACTTCCCAAAGACCGGGTTCGGGCGGTGGGAACCAATACGCTTCGCCAGGCCAAAAATGGTTCCAGCTTCTTGAAAAACGCCTGCGAGTCCCTGGGACATGCCATCGAAATCATCTCGGGGCGCGAAGAGGCGCGCTTGATCTACCTTGGTGTGGCCCAGACCAACCCCAGCGACTGGGGGCAACGCCTGGTCGTGGACATCGGCGGAGGGAGCACCGAGTGCATCATCGGGACCGGCTTTGACATCGTCGAACGAGAGAGCTTGTTCATGGGATGTGTCAGCTTCTCGCAACGATTCTTTCCCGAAGGGCAACTGACAAAAAAGAACTTCGAGCGGGCCCGGCTGGCCGCCGAAGTTGAACTCGGCCCGGTCATCGAGCGTTATCGCGCACTGGGTTGGCAGCACGCCATCGGATGCTCGGGAACCATGAATGCCATCCACAAAATTCTCGGCGCCAACCAATGGAGTGAACAAGGACTGACACTCAAAGGCATCCGAAAGCTTCGCGCCGCCCTGATTGCCGGTAAGCAGGCTCAAGACCTAGACATCGCCGGACTTGCGACCGAGCGAAAGCCGGTTATCGCCGGGGGCGTCGCCATCTTGGAAGCGATTTTCGAATCACTCAGCGTGGAACACATGGTTCCTTCTCAGGGCGCGCTGAGAGAAGGCTTGGTCTACGATCTTCTTGGTCGAATCCGCCACGAAGATGTCCGCGACCGCACCATACGATGGTTCACCAAAACCCACGGCGTCGACGAAGCCCAAGCGCGCCGCGTTGAACAAACGGCTCTTGGGTGCCTCCACCACGTCAAAAAAGACTGGGGCCTCGAACACCCGTCGGTGGCGCGCATGCTCTCGTGGGCGGCCCGTCTACACGAGGTCGGTCTATCGATTGCGCACGCGGGCTACCACAAACACAGCGCGTACATCGTTGAGCATTCGGACATGGCTGGTTTCTCGCAAGATGCCCAGCGTCTCTTGGCAACCGTCATTGTCGCCCATCGCCGCAAACCCAAAGCGGAGATCCTGAAGGCTTTCGGGCCGGACGCCCTCGAAATCAAACTGGGCGTCCTTTTGAGAATCGCCTTCTACCTCAATCGCAGCCGCAGCCGTTCCCCTCTTCCGAAGTTCACGCTGCGCTTTTTCGAATCGTGCTTAGCCCTGAGCCTTCCGGCGACCTGGCTCAAGGAGCACCCTCTGACCCGCGCCGACCTCGAACAACAATCCGAATGGTTAAGCCACCTCGGCATCACATTCACCCTCAAAAGCCACCAAAACAGGAACGCACAAGTTTGAAGCCAGGTGCAAGGCAAAAGCGGGCCTGAGGAGCCCGCGGAGCGTACACGGAAGTACGTGAGCCGGAACCGCAGGGTCCAATGCCGCATCCTTGGCTCACTTTGTTCCAAGCCGGACGCGAGTCTGCAAACTTATCCTCTTTGGTGAGGGGCCTCAAAGTCGATGGCCGGCCCCACGGGAACGATCGCGGTGGGATTGATGCTGGTGTGGCTCCGAAAGTAGTGATCCTTGATGTGATGCATGTTCACCGTCTCTTTGACCCCCGGAACCTGGTAGAGCTCTCGGGTGTACGCCCACAGATTGGGGCAGTCCATCACCCGATAGAGGTTGGTCCGAAAATGCCCGACGTAGACGGCATCAAAACGCACCAGCGTGGTGAAAAGACGCCAGTCCGCCTCCGTGATCTGATCTCCAACGAGGTAACGCCGGGTACGAAGGCGGTCTTCCAGCCAGTCCATCGTCGAAAACAGCGCGTGAAAGGCTTCCTCGTACGCTTCTTGGCTGGTGGCAAAACCGCACCGGTAGACCCCGTTGTTGAGCGTGGTATACACGCGTTCGTTGACCTCATCGATTTCTTCACGCAACGCCTCTGGATAGTAGTCTCCGGCGAGCGCACCGAGGCCATCAAACGCACTGTTGAACATGCGAATGATCTCCGAGGACTCGTTGCTCACAATGGTGCCCTCGCGGGTGTCCCAGAGCACGGGGACCGTGACCCGACCCGTGAATGTAGCGTTGGCTTGAGTATAGAGCTGATGAAGATGGGTGAGCCCCAAGACCGGGTCTTGAGCGGGACCGGCCTCTTGTTGAAAAGACCACCCCTCGGTGCCCATAAAGGGATGAACCACCGACAGACCAATCGAAGTCTCTAAACCCTTCAGTACCCGAAAGATCAGGGTCCGATGGGCCCATGGACAGGCGTAGGATACCACCAAGTGGTACCGGCCAGCCTCCGCCTTGAAGGCTTTCCCGGAAGGCGCATCGTCGCCGCTCGGCGTAATCCAGTTTCGGAACTTGGCGCTGTCCCTGACAAAACGCCCGCCCGATGCTTTGGTGTCGTACCAGACGTCTTTCCAAACGCCGTCTATCAACTTTCCCACGTCGTCCCTTTCTTTCTGTTTGTTAGAGCGGGCTGGCCACCTTGAGCCGCGCCGCTTCCACGAAGTGGCGAAGCGCCTGTTGTACGGCGAGTGCATTGCTCCGTCCGATGCGGATCATGTGTTTTTCGGCGTCCGGCAGCGATTCAAGCCTGGGATCTTTGAAGGCGTACACGGCCCCTTTGGGGACCAATTCAATGCGTCCTTTGGGTATGCGCACCGAGATCAATCGCTGAAGGGCGCGGGCCAGAACATCATCAAAACGTTCTCCGGACGCCGCGATCTGTGAGAACACCTTGTCGAAATGAGGGCGAAGTTTGGGATAAACACGCCCGAAACGGAGCGCATTTTTCTTCGTAAACACACCCGGTATCCATGCGTAGCGCCTGTCGTTTGCTTTGGAGATAAAAATCTTGTCGCTTTTGGTCTCAACGACTTTAAAACGACCCGATACCCGAATAAAACCCAGAACCGCTGCCGGGCTCTCCCCGTCGGCCACCAAATAGGTGGCCGCAGCCACCCGTTGGACGATATTGTTGGTCTTGAGCCACCGCTTTATTCGCCGGTTTCGAGCGTCGTCCGCGAGACGCACCAGGAGCGACCTTTTGTCTTTAGCCCGCGGCGAAACGGCGGGCTCTTTCGGCTCTTCTTTTGGTGTGACCTGCTCGGGGGGAGGCGGCTTTTTTGCAGCGGGTTCCGGAGAGAGGGCAACCTCGGCTTCGGGGACGGATTCGACCAGAACTTCGGGCGCTCGACCGAACATCCACCAGGCCCCGGCCCCAGCCCCAAGAAAAAGAATCAACGCCACCCAGCGGCCAAAACCCTTAGGGGGCGTGCGCCGGACCTCACCCTCGTCATCAAGCTCAACATCGAACATTTCCGAAACCCCTAGGGCGCGTCGGTGACAATCCTGAAGTCTACCCGCCGATTCTTCTCTCGGCCCTCCTCGGTCTCATTGGGCGCAACCGGTCGTTCTTCACCGTAGCCCTCCGCCGTAACCCGTGCAGGAGAAACGCCTCGCTCAATCAAATAATTCCGAACAGCGTCGGCGCGTTCGCGCGACAGACGATGGTTTTGCACCGCCGAGCCTCGGCTGTCGGTGTGCCCTTCGATCACAATCTTCTTGATTTCGGGGTGAGCCACCAAAACCGCCACCACGTTGTCGAGCAGGGCATAGGATTTCTCTTCAATATCTCGCGACCCAGGCTTGAAAAACACCCGGTCCATAATGTGGAGTTGGCCTCTGCCAATCACGACCTTTTGGGGACTCTTGCAGCCCTGATACTCGCTTCGGCCCTTTTCACCCGGGCAGTTGTCTACCCGATCGGCCACCCCGTCTTGGTCGCGATCGACGTCGGGACAGCCCCCGTTCTGGGGCAGGCCTGCTTCCAGCGGACACTGGTCCTGAGAGTCGATGACACCATCTTCGTCGTTGTCGATCTCCGGGCACCCATCGTCGTCCTTAAAGCCGTCCCGATCCTCGCGCGCATCCCGACAACGGTCGATGCGATCGACGATGCCATCGCCGTCTCGGTCGATGTCCGGACAACCAAGATTGTCTCGGGGGCCGGCCATCATCGGACACGAATCACCCGCGTCAGGAACGCCGTCCTTGTCGTTGTCCCGGTCGGGAATGCCGTCGTCGTCCTCGAAGCCATCACGGTCTTCGGGCTCGTGGGGAGCACCATCAAAGCGGTCGTCTACCCCATCTTGGTCGTTGTCGACATCGATGCATCCGTCGTCGTCAAAAAACCCATCCAGGTCTTCGGCCTCTTCCGGACACGCATCCTCCCGATCCAAAATGCCGTCGCCATCGCCATCCACGTTGTGCCGAGAAAAACGAATGCCTCCAAAAATACGAAAATCGGGTGTCCCGTAACCTTGGTTAAGGCCTAGACCCCCGCCGAAAAAGGCTCGAAAAGGACCACCCAGATCGCAATTCACGCCGCCGAGCACCTCGGTATAGTCCTGGTTGGTGTTGGCAAAGAAAGCATCAGAAGTGGCCACCGCAACGCTCACATCGGTCTCGAGGGGAATGCCAAAGGCGTCGTCAAAACGGTAACCGACCCCCAAACGTCCGTAGATTTCGTTTTCGACCTTCAGGTCGACAAATTGCGCTTGCTTGCGAAAGCGAAGGCCAAGATTTGCGGCAAGGCGCCAGGCGCCCACACTCCGAGAAACCAAGACTTCAGGCGCGAAACGAACGCCTCGGTCCCCAAAGTAACTGTCTTTGCTCGATATCGGAACGGTGAGCCGGGGCATGACCGAGAGTCCGATCCCCTGTACGTCCTGTTTGAGAATACGAAACTTGGGGTGAATCACCAGATCTGAAACACCAAAGTTCGACAGAGCAGGCAGGCCCTGCGTCACGCCCGCAACCAGCCGATTTCTCGACTGGTAAAAAACCACCGGAAGCGAAAGACCAAGCTCGACCCAGCCGAAGAGCGCACCCGCCACCGTCAACGCTCCAGTGCTGCGGGACCCCACCACCGAGCCCACCTCGCGCACTTGGCCATCGACCGGGCGGGACAACACCAGAGGGTCGTCTTGGAGCATGGCCCACAGGGATACGTCCCAGCTCAAATGGGGCGGAATTTCCGCCCACACTCCACATCCAACAGCCCCTCGCGGTCCATGGACAAACGAAACCGCTCAAAATCGAAATCCTGCGGTTCTTGGACCTGAGCCTGCCCGATTGCCGGCCCCAGCGTGAGCCCCGCCCACAACACCCCCAAAGCCAGCCCCCAACCACCAAGGACTCCGCTTCGGCACCCACCCGACGGCCCCGTAACCGGCGAGGGGTTTTCGCACCGGACGGCGGCACGAAGGGGGGGCGATCTGGTCTTTAGGGTTAGAACACCACACACAAAGCTCCGGAATCCAGGAAGGCTATCACGAGCTTAGAGAGACCGCAGCGGGACTTGGCCTGAAGCTAAGGGATAGCAGCGCCCATGATCCTATAGTAGGGTCCGCCGCCATGCCGGACCTCCTTCGCGTCTGTGGCCCCGACGAACTCCGAGAGGGTCAGTGTAAGACCGTATCGGCCTTCGGTACCCTCGTTGCGGTGTTCAAGCATCAAGGGGCGTTCTACGCCATCGACGACGATTGCCCACACCGAGGGGGACCACTGAGCCAGGGAACCCTCGAGGACGGGGCGGTCGTTTGCCCGCTCCATGCTTTTGCCTTTGATCTCAAGACCGGAAAGCAACAGGGATGGGGGAATTCGAGAGTCAGAACTTTCCCGATCCGATGCCACGAACAAGGGGTTTTCATCGGCGAGCCAGCCGGCGAGTGAGCGCCTCGCCGACCACGACCACCCCACCACGTAGACGTGGACCTGGATCTCCAACGGCCTTAGCGGGTGCCTTTGCGCCTCAATCGGCGCCCTTATAACGTTTGGACGCCGCTTGGGTAGCTTCGGCCAAACTCACGCTCCGGACGTTCATTGGAGGCGGGCGCCTCGCTCTGCTTGGCGTGAATGCGTTTGATCACCACTTCGGATACAAAAATGGGAGCCCGATTTCCGAGCGCCAGGGCGATGGAATCGGAGGGGCGGGCATCAAACTGCTCGATTTCGCCTCCGCCACGCCGAACATAGATGCTCCCCACGTACATATCCCCTTGCAAATCGTCGACCTGAACGCGAATGAGCTCGCCCCCAAGGTTGGCCATCACCGTATCAAAGAGATCGTGGGTCAACGGACGAGCGAACCGGCGGTGTTCGAGCCGCAGTTGAATCGCATGGGCCTCGCCGATCCCGACCCAAATCGGAACCATCAGGCTTTCGCGCACGTCTTGCAGCACAACCGCCGGTCCCCCGTCTGTGGTCAAAACAGCCACCACAAACATTTCTACAAACCCCTTAGGGGCCGCGACCCGAACCGTTTCTGCCGTCTGATAGGGCCCTCCCTGAGTCGCTTGCGGCCCACTGACGGGGACCGAAGAACACGCCGCAAACAAGGATACGACGCCGATAGAAAAGCATCTTGCCAACCAGAAAGCTCCTATCCAAAGAGTACCATGGTTGGTCAGCGTTTCCCAGGAACGGGCCCGCTACAGTGTCGTTGTTTGTAGGCATTGGGCGGTCAGCCGCAAGAAGTTGTGCCGGCCCATCTCGTGCCAAAACACACGCACCCTCGAGGGCACGCGGTCGACATTCGGACAGGCGAAAGGTTGACGAAAGGAAGCACTCAGGGCACTCGAAAAAGCAAGATGACACGCCATCTCGTCGGGCACCGACAAGGCTTCGGGCTGGGAGTGACCGAGATCACCTCCGGGCGTGAAGCAGAGCACCCCACTGGCATTCGGCTTTCGGTGGTGCGTCTCAAGGCCGGCGAAATCCATGAGGAGACGGTCGAAGGCGAAACGGCTTGGCTTCTGATGGCCGGAGAGGCGCAAATCACTTGCGGCGCCAGAAGCGCTGAACTGGGAAGAAGATCCTTGTTTGACGAACAACCTTCCTGCGTTCACCTGGCTACCGGAACCCATCTTCAAATAGCGGCCCGGCAAGACACCGAATTCACCCGCTTCGAGGTCGACAACACCAAACGTTTTGCACCCGAGATCTACGAACCCAAAGATGTGCGGAACGAAGGTCGCGGCAAAGGCCTGGTCAAGAATGCAGCCCTGCGCTACGTGCGAACGATTTTCGACGATAGCAATGCCCACCCGGACTCCGACCTGGTCTTGGGGGAGGTGATCAACCTCCCGGGGCGGTGGTCAAGCTACCCCCCTCACCATCACCCCCAGCCCGAGCTCTATCATTACCGATTCAGTCATCCTGCGGGGTATGGGCACGCAGAACTCGGGGAGCAAGTCCTCAAAGTCCACCACAACGATACCATCAAGATCCTAGACCAAAACGACCATGCGCAGTGCGCCGCACCGGGCTACGCCATGTACTACGCCTGGGTTATCAGACACCTGCCAGGCCAGCGTTACACTGTACCCGAGTTCACCGAGGCCCATTCTTGGACCATGAACCCAGACGCCACTTTTTGGTGGCCGCGAAGCGAAGAGAGTGGCTAGATGTCCCCGAGGGAACATGCCTGGCGTGACGCGACCCAAGTTTCGAGCGGGTGATACGCGCTCAGCCGACAACATCGACGCCCGGGCCCTCGATCTGGTTTGCTTGGGCAGAGCCGCAGTCGACCTGTATGGCGAGCAGATCGGAACCGATCTCGAACACGTTCAATCCTTCTCAAAATCTCTGGGCGGATGCGCGGCCAACATCGCCCTAGGCTCGGCCAGGCAAGGTCTTCGAGTCGCCATGCTCACCCGCGTGGGGGGACGAGGCGATGGGACGTTTTGTGAAAGACGCCCTCGACGCAGCCGGGGTCGACACCAGCCACATCAAGACCGATCCCCAACGTCTGACCGGCCTCGTATTGCTCGCGATCCAAAACCGGGATCACTTCCCATTGATCTTCTACCGCGAGCATTGCGCAGACATGGCGCTGTCTGCCGACGACATTGATGCCGGTCTCCTTCAAGACGCCCGCACCCTACTCCTCACTGGAACGCACCTGTCGACCAAAACCGTCTTTGGAGCCAGCAAGCACGCCATCGAGCTTGCTCTGAAAGCCCGAACACGTATCGTCTTGGATATCGACTACCGCCCGGTCCTCTGGGGGGTGGGCCGGCACAACCAAGGCGACGCGCGTGACCTTCCTTCGGACCACGTCACTCAGGAAATGCAAAAAGTACTACAATACTGCGATCTGATTGTGGGGACCGAAGAAGAAGTTCATATCGCTGGCGGTTCAACCGACACCCTCCAGGCACTCTCGACCCTCCGAACCCAAAGCCGAGCCACCATCGTACTCAAACGGGGCCCACTCGGATGTGTCGTCTTCGAAGATACGATACCGGACAAACTGGAAGACGCCCTGGTCAGCCAAGGTTTTCCGGTGCCCATCCTCAACGTTCTTGGTGCGGGAGACGCGTTTATGAGCGGATTCCTTCGAGGCTGGATCAACGGGGAGCCCTTGTCAGAATGTGCGCGCTATGCCAATGCGATGGGTGCCATCGTGGTGTCGAGACATGGCTGCGCTCCAGCCATGCCGTCCAAGGAGGAGCTCGACGACTACCTCAGCCGCCAACCCCAGATCGCAAACATCACCGACGACAAAAGACTCAAACGTCTTCATCGGCAAACGCTACACCAAAGCCAAAAAAAAGAACTGTACGTGCTTGCGTTCGACCACAGGCCGCAGCTCGGTGCGGCCGCTGAGGCCAGAGGAGCCCCAAAAACGGCCCTCATTCAGCTGAAGCGACACATCATGCGCGGGGCGCTCAAAGCCATCGCGGACGAGGGTTCACCTCATCCAGGGGTCATCATCGATGACACCTACGGTCAAGAAGCTCTGTTTGAAGCCGCCCGGAGCGACATCTGGATAGCGCGCCCCATCGAGCAACCGGAGTGCGACTCGCTCACCTTCGAAGGGGGACCCAACGTCGAGTTGACGCTCGGAAGCTGGCCCCAGTCCCACGTGGTCAAATGCCTCGTGAACCTCCACCCGGCAAAGGACCCAGCCCACACGGATGCGACGAAAAAAGAGCTCTATCGCCTCTACGAAGCGTGTCAAACTCTGGACCGGACGCTGCTGATTGAAATCATTCCCCAAGCAAACGGCGGCGATGTTGACCCTTCCGTTCTTCCCGAGACCCTCAACGAGCTGTATGGCATGGGCATCTATCCTGACTGGTGGAAACTTCCACCGCCGACCGGGTGCTGGGCCGAAGTCAACCAAATCGTGGAACACCACGACCCCCACTGCCAAGGGGTTCTGTTGCTCGGCCTGGATGCCCCCGAGCAAACGCTCCAAGAGGCCTTTCGAGAAGCGGCGCATGCGCCTGTTTTTCGCGGCTTTGCCGTAGGCCGCACGATATTTTTTGCCGCCGCCTTGGCGTGGCTTTCGGGCGACATCGACGACCGCACACTCGAAACCACCATCGCCGAGGGCTACACGCGGGTCGTAGATCTGTGGCAAAGGAGGTCCTCATCATGACTACCACCATGACCGTGTCAGAGGCGCTGGTGCGGTACCTTAGCCAACAGCGAATCGATACCCAAGACGGGCTCCCGCTATTCGGGGGGGTATTTGCCATTTTTGGACATGGCAACGTAGCCGGACTCGGGCAAGCGCTCGAAGAACATCGCGCCCTACCGACCCTTCGGGCCCACAACGAACAGGCCATGGCCCACGCCGCGGTCGCCTTTGCCAAAACCCATCGGCGCCGACGCATCATGGCCTGTACAACCTCGATCGGCCCGGGGGCCACCAATCTGGTCACCGCGGCCGCACTCGCCCACATCAACCGGCTTCCCGTGCTCTTTTTGCCGGGCGACGTCTTCGCTACGCGGGTCCCAGACCCCGTTCTGCAACAGCTCGAGGCCCCAAACGACCCAACACGCTCTGTCAACGATTGCCTTCGACCCGTATCTCGATTTTGGGATCGCATTGTCAGGCCGGAGCAGATTCTCAGCGCGCTTCCGGAGGCCATCCGGGTGCTGACCGATCCGGTGAGCTGTGGTCCAGTCACCCTCGCCCTACCCCAAGACGTCCAAACCGAGGCCCTCGAGGTGCCCGACTTTTTCCTCGAAAGAAGGGTGCATCGCCTGCGCCGAACGCCCGTAGATGCGCACGAACTTTCAGAGGCCCGCCGGTGCCTCCTTCGCAAAAAGACACCCCTTATCATCGCGGGTGGTGGGGTACACTACGCACAGGCCCATGAGGTCCTATCTGATTTTTCGAAGAAACACGGCGTCCCGGTCGCCGAAACCCAGGCCGGAAAGAGCGCGCTTCCCTTCGAACACCCGCATCTGGTCGGCGCCATCGGCGTCACCGGGAGCACCGCCGCCAACGCCCTCGCCGAGGAGGCTGACGTCATCATCGCCGTCGGCACGCGCTTGTCGGACTTCACGACCGCGTCTCATAGCTTGTTCCGGCATCCAAATTGCGAGGTCATCGGTCTGAACGTGGTGGCTTCCGACGCCCACAAACAACGCGCCATACCGCTCCTCGGCGACGCCAAACTCGGGCTGGAGCACCTCAGTAGAGAGCTCGAGAATTGGCAATCGTCCGGTGAATGGCAACAAAAGATCCAACACAACATCCAAGCTTGGAATCAAGAAGTAGACAGCATCCGGGTGAATGCCCTCCAAAGACCCGTCTTGGAGCGGCCCTCCGATGGCGAAGTGGTTTGTGTGGTGAACCAGTGCACGCGCGAACACAGCGTCGTGGTCGCCGCAGCCGGAGGCTTGCCCGGCGAACTCCACCGACTGTGGCGCGCTTCTACCCCGGGGAGCTATCACGTCGAGTACGGGTACTCGTGCATGGGGTATGAGATCGCGGGCGGCTTGGGCGTAAAGCTTGCAGACCCATCGCGCGAAGTTTTTGTTTTGCTGGGTGATGGAAGCTACCTCATGATGAACTCGGAGATCGCGAGCACCGTAACCCTCGAAAAACCACTCATCATTATCGTGCTCGACAACGGTGGTTTCGGATGCATTCACCGGCTGCAAAAGGCCACCGGCGGAGCCCCTTTTAACAACCTGTTGAGCGGTGAACGTGGCCCCAAAAAACCCTTCATCGATTTTGCCCAGCATGCGCGGGCCCTCGGCGCACTCGCCGAAGAGGTCTCGACCCTTGAGGCGCTCGAGCCCGCGATCCGGCGAGCGCAAGCGGCCGACACCACCACTGTTTTGGTCATCAAGACCACCCCTCACCGAGCCACCGAGGCCGGCGGCGCATGGTGGGACGTGGCGGTTCCACAAGTGTCCGGCCGAAAAGAAACCCAAGCGGCACGAAAAGATTACGAAGACCGGTGCCGCAAGCGCTTCAATCACTGAGGTCGACGCTCTGCCTCCGTTGTGCTTTCCTCAAATGCATGATTCGCCTTGGGGTGAGCCCACTTCTTTGGGCCAACGACGACCTGCCAGAACTCGTTCAGGACACGCCGTTTGAAACGTGTTTGGCAGAAGCGTCGCGCGCAGGTTTTTCGGGAACCGAGCTCGGACACCGCTTTCCTAAAAAGGCCGAGGTACTCGAGCATTGCCTTCAACAACACGACCTGGTGTTGGTCTCTGGATGGTATGGCTCTAGGCTCGGGGAACGGTCGGTCGACGACGAATTTTTGGCCATGCAGCCCCATCTCAGGCTTCTTCAAGCGTGTGGCGTGCAAGTGATGGTGTTTGCCGAAGTGTCCAAGACCGTGCACAGCGATCGTCATCGCCCGCTGGATGCCCGCCCCAAGCCCTCCCAAAAAGAGCGAACAGCCCTTCATGGCGCGATCAACAAGCTCGCCCGGCGTATGTGCGCCGAGGGCATGCAACTGGCCTACCACCATCACCTCGGGACCGTCATTGAAACCGAAGTCGAAATTGACCAGCTCATGCACGAAACCGATGATGCCGTGGGCCTCTTACTTGATACCGGTCATCTTGCCGCCGCTGGGGGAGACGCCGTTCGACTGGCGAAGCGCTGGGGACCACGCCTGGTGCACGTTCACTTGAAGGATATCCACACGTCGGTTCACCAACGACTGGACCGGGCTCAACATTCTTTTCTCGACGCAGTCCTCCAAGGCATTTTTTGCATTCCGAGCCACGGCTCCTTGGCGTTTGAGCCGTTGTTTGCAACCCTTAAAGACCTCGGCTACGCCGGATGGCTGGTCGTGGAAGCAGACCAAGACCCCAGGCAAAAGGATCCGCTGATCCACGCGCGTGCCTCCTACGCGTACGTACGTACCCTGGCCAACCGCGCCCAACTCACCCTTCTCGAGTGAATGAACATCAGACTGGAACCCCGTAGTTTCAGGTAGATCCCTCAGCAGCACCCATGGTAGACTTTTGGCTCCGTTGCAATCTTATACGTACACGCATCCCCGAGCCTCAGCCAAGGCTCGTTCGGCCTTGCGGGGCCGGGGCCGACACAAGTTCGGCCCACCCGTCCCCCTCCACTCACCCGCAATACGCAAACAGATCCGGATCCATGCGGATGCGCTTCGGGAATGGGCTTGGGTAAAACTCGTGATGCTTTTCGGTCGCCGCCCTTTTGCCCCAGGCGCCGCTCGAAGACGGGCCCTATGGCCCATTGTACTGTTTTGGGCCTTACCCCTTTCTGCCGAAGCGCAGTTCCCCGTGGGCCCGGCATGCATCGATGCATGTAGACCGTTTTACGCGCAAGATCAGAGCTGCTTAGCACTCCAGCTAGGCTGCAACGGTCAAAGATGTACCCGCTGCACCGAAAATCGGCATTGTCAACCTCTCGGCATGTGCAACCAAGCCACCGGGGTCTGTTTTTCCGTGCAATGCCCGGACGCGGGCGTCACCACACCCGACGCCGGCCCATCGGATGCGGGCGATGCCGGCCCCAACGATGGAGGCGCGACCGACGGAAGCGTAGGTGGCGTCGCGTTTCCGAATGCCGGACTCGATGCCGGACTCGATGCCGGCACCGGCCCACCCACCTCGACGATCACCCGGGGGGGCGGCGGCGGAGGAGGAGGCCTCCCGCCCCGTCGGCGCGAGATAGACGACAGCGGTGGATGCCGCGCCATCCATCCGGTCCAAAGCACCGCTTCGTTCCCGTTGTTTGGCGCCCTGACCCTCCTGTTCGCGGCCGGGATCCGAAGACGGTCAGGCCCAGCGGCGAAACAACGCCGACAAACGCGTTGCCTTCTGGTCCCAGCCAAGTGCGGGTCGCGCCTGAGCAACCATTTCGGCGGGCAAAGGCCCGAGATTGCGCTCCGCCTCGAGGCCGTGAAGAAGCGCCTGCCCTAAAGCCTCTGGCTGGCGATCCCGACAACGGACAACCGCTTGCTGACCCGGATAGAGGTCATCAATGCGCTCAAAACCTTCGAGATCAAAGGCAACCTGCCGACGTCCGACGGCGGCATATTCAAGACTCTTGAGCGCAAAATCACGCTCGTGAATGCTGAGGCATAGATCCGCGGCCTGGATGGCACAAATCGCTTTGGGGTGGGGTTGGGCACCCGCATACACCACCGGGGAAGAGGGACGGGTTGCCATGCGCATCGCCTCAACGAAATCGCGCTGGACACCATCGCCCACGATCAGCAACCCGACGCCAGGCATCCGACGATGGGCCATGGCCAACAGATCCAAACGAAGGTCTCGAACCAAATGGCCCACAAACACCAGAAGGGGCATATGCGGGTCGAGCGAAAAGGCCTCGCGCGCCAAAGCGCGATCCCCGGGAACCGCGACATCAAGATCTACCCCATTTTCGACAAGCTCCGCGCGCGGACACCCGAGCGCCTCTTTCACGTGCCTGACCGTCGCCATCGTCGGACACACCACCGCTTTGGCGTGGTGGGCCGCCCAAGACAAAGACCTCTGCGCCGCCTCGACCGCCTGAGGGGGGCGTCCGGCGCGTTCGAGCTGACCGAGCACGTCACCATTGAGCTCCATCGCGTAGGGGACCCGAAGCGCGCGGAGCGTAAGGGGCACCATGGACGTCGAGGGGCAAATGCGCACATAAGCCATGTCCGGGCGATGGGCCCGCACCGTTTGCGCCACCATGGCTGAAAGAACGGCCTCCATCCGTAGGCCGGGCCTCAAAAAAGAGGGGGGGCGACGGTGCCGGACGCCCTCAAGGGCGTCCTTTTTTGGGGCGAGCAGACAAACATCGTGCCCAAAACGCTGGAGCGCCTGACTCAGGGCGACGACGTGCCGGGCACTTCCGGCCGGCGCATCGAGGTCGGTCTGGGCAATGATGAGAACCCGCCCAAAGCCGGTCGACCTCAGACTCACTTGCCGGACTCCAGCTCCGGCTGACCTTGGACCTCGCTGTTGATGCGGCCGACAAAAGAACGCACCCAGCTCCGAGGCGCAAAGCGAACCGCTTGGATCCCGACGCGGTTCTGGAAGCCGTGAACCGCCAACGGTCGTTTGGCAAACATCGCACGATAGCCCTGCCGCGCGGTCGTGGCGCAATCGGCGACGCTCCACTGAAACAGCCGCGTCTTCTCTATGCCCGCTCGCTCTGCGAACTCCGTCGCCACCGGTCCGGGACAGCTGGCGGTTGCGTACACGCCGGTCCCCTTGAGTTCATGCGAGAGGGCCTCGGTAAACGAATTGACGTAGGCCTTGGTGGCATAATAGACGGCCATGTTCGGGCCCGCCTGAAAACCTGCGGTCGAACCGATGTTGAGCACATGCCCAAAACCGCGCTCAATCATGCGGGGCAAGAACAAGCCCGTGAGGGCCGTGAGCGCCCCAATGTTGACCTGGATCATGGCCTGCACCTGGGCCTGGTCGGAAGCACAAAAAGGGCCGCAGTGACCAAAGCCCGCGTTGTTGACCAAAAAACTGACCTCAATGCCCTCGCTTTGAAGGCGCTCGTAGATGCCACGAGGCGAATCGTCGGCGCTGAGGTCGGAGGGGACAACACTGGTGGAAATCCCGTGCTCCGCCTCCAAAGCCTCACCGAGCGCCATCAAACGTGCTTCTCGCCTCGCAACCAACACCAGATCGTAGCTATCCCTCGCAAACAGCCTTGCATACGCTTCGCCCAGCCCAGAAGAGGCACCCGTGATGAGAGCGGTCCTTGCCATTCTTTCGCTTCCCCTCGAGATATGAATCATCATTCATCTTCTTCAATTCCAAGAAAATTCGTTGGCAGACAAGATTTCCCCGACAACGGAGGTGCAAAACCTTGCCTTTTTTCCGGCACATGTGCCGACGAACCTGCTTTGGGGCCTAGAAAAAGGAGGAAATTTTGGGCCCCCCTCCCACCTTGTCCCCAAGCTGGTGTAAGCTCACCGGCGTAAAGGAGGCCGTTTATGAACAATGTCAAGGACATCCTAAGGTCCAAAGGCCGTGAGGCCTACTGGATCGCGCCTGAGAGCACCGTCTATGAGGCGCTCAAACTCATGGCCGAACGGAATGTAGGAGCCTTGATCGTTCTCGAAAACGCAAGAATCATCGGAATCATTTCCGAGCGTGATTATGCCCGGAAAGTCATTCTGCAAGGAAATACGTCGCGTGCCCTCTGTGTGTCCGACATCATGGACGTCAACGTCACCTGTGTAGAGCCGGCCTATACCGTCGAGGGCTGTATGGCGCTGATGACCAAGCTCCGGACCCGCTACCTTCCGGTCATCGACGAGGGACGTCTGGTGGGCGTCATTTCCATCGGTGATGTTGTGAAAGCCCGTATGGCCGAGCAGGCTTTTGTCATCGAGCAACTCGAGAATTACATCACGGGACACGCCCGAGTCGAAGTCTGAGCGCGCCCAAGGGGATAGGGGCGCCAAAATATCCGAGGGCCCTGACCGGGCAGGCGCGTCGACAAACGGGGTCAAGTAACATATGGACGGCCCCATGCGGCGACAAGAGAAAGCCGAGAAGGTCATGCGCATTCTCGATGACCTCTACCCGACTCCACCGATCCCTTTGACCCATAAAGACCCGTTCACCTTGTTGGTCGCGGTGGTCCTTTCGGCCCAAACGACGGACAAAAAGGTCAACCAAGTCACGCCGAAGCTCTTCAAGCGTGCCAACACGCCTCAAAAGCTCGCCCGCCTCGCCGTCGAAGACATTCGGGAAATGATTCGGGAGATCGGGCTTGCCCCCCAAAAAGCCAAGGCCCTTGCGGGGCTGTCCGCGATCCTGACCCACGAACACGGCGGCCAAGTGCCCGACGACTTCGATGCCCTGATCGCGCTGCCGGGTGTGGGCCGAAAAACCGCCAATGTGGTGATGGCCCAAGCCTTCGGGCACCCGGCTTTTCCGGTCGATACCCACATTCATCGGCTGGCGCGACGATGGGGCTTCAGCAAAGCCAAAAACGCGGACGGCACCGAACGTGACTTGTGTCGCATCTTTCCCAAAGATGCGTGGAACAAACTTCACCTTCAAATCATCTACTTTGGACGCGAACATTGCCCTGCCCTGCACCATGACTTGAGCGCTTGCCCCATTTGTTCTTGGGCTGCCACCAAGAAGCTGATTCGCGAAGGCGAAAAACCGAAGTCGAAACCGAGCGCCAAGAATCCAAGCCGCGCGCGGGCCCGCTGAGCCTTTGGCCGATGAAGCAAATCTGGATTCCGAAAACCGGCGCCCCCTCCGTGCTCGAACTCCGGGATGCGCCAGACCCTACACCCCAAGCCGACCAGGTCCGAATCAAAGTCGAAGCCTCCGGAGTAAACTTTGCGGACCTGATGGCGCGCCTAGGAGTCTATCCTGACGCCCCGAAGCTTCCCGCAGTCGTGGGCTACGAGGTGGCGGGAACCATCGACCGCGTGGGGAGCGAGGTCGATGAATCCATGCTCCATCAGCGCGTGCTTGCGGTGACCCAGTTCGGTGGCTACGCCACCCACGTCGTGCTTCCGAAATCGCAGGTTCTTGTATTGCCGAGCGAACTGGAAATACGGCGTGCCGCGGCCATCCCGGTCAACGGGCTCACAGCCTGGATGATGCTCGAAGAAATGGGGCGGGTGCGCAAAAGTGACCGGGTGCTTGTCCATTCCGCCGGGGGAGGGGTCGGTCTGATGGCCCTCGATCTTCTTAAGTGGCGCGGCGCCACCGCAATCGGCCTCGCATCGACACAAAAACACGATGCTCTCTATGCCCGGGGTTACGATCGGCTTTTTCCTTCTGACGCCCAAGATAACGCAAACAATCTTGCAAAAGAAGCGCCCTTCGACCTCATTTTGGACCCCATCGGCGGGGCTTCATGGGCCAAAAGTTTCGAGCTTCTTCGCTCCGGAGGCCGTCTTGTTTGTTTTGGATTTTCAAAAAATGTGACCGGCCCCCAAAAGAAGTGGATGCGCATCGCGCAGAATATGTGGGACGTGCCCCTCCGCATCTTCAACCCACTGACGCTCCTCAACGCAAACAAGGGGGTGCTCGGCGTCAATATGGGCCGAATGTGGCAAGAAACCGAGCGCCTAAGCGAGTGGCTTAAACAGCTTTTGCAGCTTTTCGGCCAAGGTATATTGCGCCCCCACGTGAGCCACGCTTTCCCTTTTTCCCAAGCCAGCGAAGCCCATCAGATCCTCCACCGGCGCGCCAACCTGGGAAAGGTGGTCCTGGTTCCCGATGACATCTTTGTCGAAGATGCCCATCCCGCACGCGAATATCCCGATTTACCCTAAATCCGGTGCCAGAGCGCCCGGACCCAGGTATGGGGGTCTGGGCTCCGGGAACCGTGCGACCGCTATGCCCTGGACTCCACATGATGCGTGGGCTAACCGGGGGCGGTCGATGATCGTGGGTCTACCGAAGGAAACCCGTCAGGGTGAAACGCGCGTCGCATTGGTTCCCAAAGTGATTCCGGCTTTACGCAACGCCGGAATCGAGGTGGTCATGGAAGCGGGCGCGGGATCCTCCGCGGGGTATCCCGACGACGTCTACCGCGAAAAAGGGGTCGAGGTCCTCGGAGGCCTGGCCGAGGTCTTGGGCAAGGCGGAGCTTTTGGTGACGGTCCGAGCAGACCGTGCGCCCGAGGGCGTTCGCAAAGAGCAAGCGGTTCTTGGTTTTGCCGACCCGCTCTCGAGGCCCGAGGTGGCACAGGCCTACGCAAGCCGGGGGCTCACCTTGATTTCCATGGAGCTCATTCCCCGGATCACGCGCGCCCAGAGCATGGATGCGTTGTCTTCCATGGCCACGGTAGCCGGTTACAAGGCCGTGCTGACCGCCTCGGTGGAGCTTCCGAAAATGTTCCCCATGATGATGACCGCGGCGGGAACGATTTCTCCGGCGCGGGTATTTGTCATCGGCGCGGGGGTGGCTGGACTTCAGGCTTGTGCGACCGCCAAGCGCCTCGGCGCGGTGGTCGAAGCCTATGATGTTCGTCCGGCCGTCAAGGAGCAGGTCGAGAGTGTGGGCGCCAAATTTGTGGAGTTGGCAGTCAAGACCGGCGAAGCCGAAGATGCCGGCGGGTACGCCAAGGCCCTCGGCGAGGCCTTTTACGAACGGCAGCGGGCGCTGATGAAAGATGTGGTCACTGCGAGTGACGTGGTGATCACCACTGCTGCCATTCCCGGAAAACGCTCGCCGGTATTGGTCACCAAAGACATGGTCGAAGGCATGGCCCCAGGCTCGGTGATCGTCGACCTTGCCGCCGAACGAGGAGGCAACTGCGAGCTCACCCGGGTCGACGAACGGGTGGAGGTTGAAGGGGTCACCATCTTGGGCCCCAGCAACATCACCGCCACGGTCCCCTTTCACGCGAGCCAAATGTACGCCAAAAACGTGGCAACCCTTTTGGCCCATCTCGCAAACGACGGGAAACTCACCTTGGACCTTGAGGACGAAATTACGCAGGGCGTGGTCGTCAGCCACGGTGGTGAAGTCATCCATCCACGCGTAAAGCCTCTGCTCGAAGCACAAAACGCCCCCGCCGACGACAACGCGGCTTCGGAAGGCGTGGGCTGAAGGAAATCAAATGGAAGTTTTAGTCGGTGGCCTGACGATCTTCGCCCTCGCTGTTTTTGTGGGCTTCGAGATCATCACCAAAGTGCCCCCTACGCTGCATACGCCCTTGATGTCGGGATCCAATGCGATTTCGGGTATCACCCTTGCAGGCGCTTTAATCGCCGCGGGCGCGGAACACAGCGAACTCACAAAGTGGCTCGGCGTTGCTGCGGTGGTGTTTGCGAGCATCAACGTGGTGGGCGGTTTCTTGGTCACCCACCGCATGCTCGCCATGTTTCAGAAGAAGCGCTGAAAAGCCACTCCGGTAGGAAGGAACCACGGTGAACCGAACCACCCTAATCAACGTCGCTTATCTTGTGGCCTCCGTGCTCTTTATTGTGGGGCTCAAGGGGCTGACACGTCCTCGAACTGCGGTACGCGGCAACCTCTTGGGCGCCATCGCCATGCTCATCGCCGTGGTGGTCACGCTCTTGGACAAGAGCATCGTAAGCCTCGACATGATCTTCTTCGGCCTGGCTGCCGGAGCCCTCATTGGGGCCGGTCTCGCGCTCAAGATCCAGATGACGGCCATGCCCCAACTGGTGGCCATCTTCAATGGGTTCGGGGGCATTGCATCCGTGTTTGTTGCTGGGGGCGCACTGTACATGGCCAGCGGCGACCAAGCCTCGCCCCAGTTTCTCATCGCAACGGTCGCCTCCGGCATCATCGGCTCGGTCACCCTCACCGGAAGTTTGATTGCCTTTGCCAAACTGCAAGAAATCAAGATGATAAGCCGCCTCGGCGGGTTTCCGGGCGGGCAGTTTGTCAATGGCCTCCTCGCATTGATGGCGATCGCGGCCGGCGTATTCATCTGCGTCGAGCCTTCCCAAGTCGACACCTACTGGATTTTGATCGGCATTTCTTCGGTCCTGGGTATTCTTTTGGTGATTCCCATCGGAGGCGCGGATATGCCGGTGGTCATCGCGCTCCTCAACGCATACTCAGGCGTTGCGGCGGCGGCCACCGGTTTTGTCCTTGAGAACAACGTGCTGATCATCGCCGGTTCCCTGGTCGGTGCCTCCGGTCTCATTTTGACCCAGATCATGTGTAAAGCGATGAACCGCTCCCTTCCCGCGGTCCTCTTTGGAACGCTAGAAGCCGGCGGCGAAATCGCATCGGCCGACGACGTCTACGGCGGCAAGATCAAGTCATCGTCGTCCGAAGAAGTCGCCATGCTGTTCGAAACAGCGGAGCGGGTGGTGGTGGTCCCCGGCTACGGCCTGGCGGTCGCCCAGGCCCAACACGCGGTGCGCGACCTCTCAAGGCTCTTGACCGACCGCGGTGTGACGGTGGAATTCGGCATTCACCCGGTCGCTGGAAGAATGCCGGGACATATGAACGTGCTCCTCGCCGAAGCCGATATTCCTTACGACCAGCTCAAAGAAATGGACGAAGTCAACGCAAACTTCGAAACCACGGACGTAGTTTTGGTGGTCGGCGCCAACGACGTGGTGAACCCTTCCGCCCGTACCGACCCAAACAGCCCCATTGCCGGCATGCCCATCCTCAACGTCGACAAGGCGCGCACGGTCGTTGTCATCAAGCGCAGCCTAAGCCCAGGCTTTGCGGGCATCCCGAACCCCCTGTTTGCCCAACAAAACTGCCTCATGCTCTTCGGAGACGGCAAAAAAGCCCTGCTCGAGCTGGGCGCCGCCGTCAAAGAGAACTGACCACGAGCTCATCTCACACCTGGACTCGAAAACCGAAGCGGTCCATCGCCCACGGAACCCTCTTTTGGGGGCCTCAGCCCATCAACTGGGGGACCCATCCCCCGCAATGGGCCTAAAACCCCGTCGGTTTGCGCCAACTCTCGTTCGGCATGATTCCTGCTTCACTGACCATTCGTGTCGGACACGGGGGCCCTTGTCGGGAAGACTGCCATGGACAACATTCGGTCCATCATCCTGCTGAGTGCTTTCGCACTGGCGGCCGGGTGCAACAGCCAAATCGGTGACATGCCCTCGGGATCGCTGGTGCCTACGGATTCATCGGATTCCCACCATCAAACACCTCCTCTGGGTGAAAAATCTCCTCCGGGTGACCCATCCGACGGCGGCAATGATTCTGGCATCGCGGGACAAACGCCTTTGGAACCGCCTACCGGCGGAAGCGGAATCGAACCTGCGGTCTTTACCGCCCCCCTCAGCCAGATACGCCTTCTCAGTGCTCACGAATACCGAAACACGGTTTCGGACCTTCTCGGCGTTGAGGCATCCGAGAACCTGTCGTATGGCGATCGGAGTTCCGGGTTTGATACCAGCGCTGGAACCAACCTCGACGAGAATCTCTTAAGCGTTCTCTTGAACGAAGCAGAGGATGTGGCCAGCCGGTACCTCGCGCAAAAGATCTCGACCGACTTTTCTTGCGTAGGGGCGACGACACCACCGTTAAATGCATGTTTTCGAGAAATCATTGACACCTTGGCCCCAAAAGCATTTCGGCGTCCGCTCACAGCCCCAATGCAAGAGCGCCTCATAGCCTTTGCGAATAGGGCCATGAACAACGATGCCGACTCAGGACTCCAGACCCTGATTGTACGCATTCTCATGGCGCCACAGTTTCTTTACCGGATAGAGCACGGAAAAAAGGACAAAAACACCGAGCCCAAAAAAGAACTGGACCCGTTCGAAAAAGCATCTCTCATCTCTTACTCCCTCACGGGGAGCATGCCGGACGAACCCCTGTGGGCAGACGCAAAAAACGATGCCCTTGACGCCACCCGGATTCGTGGGCACGTCCAGCGTCTTTTGGCGACGGACCGGGGCCGTGACCGACTCACTGATTTTTTTAAACAGTGGCTCCGTGTGGAGGAGTTGAACCACATGGCGGAATCACCGCAAGATTTTTCGAAATTCTCCAGTGCGCAACAAGCTCGGTCCTTGCGCGACGAATTTCACGCTTTTGTTCAACATGTCGTCCTTGAGGAGAAGGGTTCTTTTGTCGACCTTCTGACCAAAAATGTCACCTACGCAAACCGACACACGGCACCTCTATACGGAAAGAATTCCACTAAGAGCCGTCTAGAACGCCTCGACCTGGACGGCAACCAGCGTGGCGGCATCTTGACCCTGGCAAGCGTCCTCGCGGTCCATGCCTCATCGACCGAAGTCGCACGCGATAAACCGATACACCGTGGGCTGTTGATCAAGGAACAGCTCCTGTGCGAATTCGTGGGGCTGCCCGCCGGAATTGATCTGACCGCAGCAGCGGAAGCGGTCATCGACGAGACCATCGACTTCGAAGCTTTGACGACTCGCAACCAACTGGAGCTCGTGATGCAACAAGGTGAGGTTTGTATGAACTGTCACGCCACCTTCATGCCCTTTGGTTATCTTTCAAGTCACTTCGATGCATTGGGACAACACCAGCAGACTTTCAACGGTACGGCGCTAGACTCTAGGACAGACGTCCACCTTGGTGGGACCGCACGCGGCTACGCCGACATCGCAAGCTTTCTGCCCGATCTGGCTTCCAGCACCCAGGTGTCGGAGTGTTTCACTACACAGCTGATGCGCTATATTACGGGGAACGTGAGCGGGGGAGCGGTCAGCTATTTGTCTAGGCAGTTGCCTACAGAGGCCGACGGCACAAACAATTTTCGAATCGTCGAACTCATCGAAAACGCATTTCTGTCCGAAGAACTCTATCTAAAGGAGTAAGCTCATGAAGCGCCGGCAATTCATGTTTGGTTCACTCAAAGCAGCGCTTTTGCTGTCACCGGTGCTGTCGATTCGGCGGGCCGCAGCCCAGTCACGTTCACCAAAACGTCTGTTCATCTGGGTCAACTGTAGCGGGTACCCCAAAGGGGACGATTTCTTTCCCACAGGCTCCGAGACCAACTTTGAGTTATCCCCAATTCTTGCGGACTTCGGCCGCCTTCGCCCAGATATGGTGGTCGTCGACGGCATCGACATTCGAAATTCCGGCCCCAAACCAAAAGGCAACAATCACGTGCGAAGCGTGGGTAAGGTACTCACGGCCAAAGATCTCTTGAGGTCGCCCACAAAACTGGACGGGCTCCCAGGAGGTATCTCCATCGACCAGTTGATCGCCAAAGAAGCGGGACTGAGCAGCCTTGAGCTCCAAGTGACCGACCGAGCCCGTACCCACATGCGCGATCGTCCTTTTGCCACCGGTCCGAAGGCGTTTAAGCCTGGTTTTTCTCGGCCAAGCGACGCTTGGGACAAAGTCTTTGGCGGTATTTCAAGCGGCAATGACGGTCCAGGCAATAGCACTCAGCTCTCTAGACTCCGGCAAAAGAAGTCCGTGCTCGACGACCTTGTGGACGAACTCAAGACCTTTCGGCAACAAATGACGGGCATAGAGAAACTGAAACTGGACATTCATGAAGACGCCATTCGAAGTGCAGAAAAAAGTGTTTCTCGAGACCTCGATGCCGCATCCAAGCCTCCGAGTTCAACGCCATCAAGCTGCAACGCACCAGAACCTGCATCCGGAAATGCAATTCCCATTCGAGCCAAAGCACACATGGACTTGGCCTTTTCCGCTCTAGTCTGTAACCGCGCTCAGGTGATTGGCATGCACTGGGGCCGTTCCGGCTATCACTGGAAATACGGTTGGGTGAACAACGGCAAGGGTGTCGGTATCAAAGACTCCGCCCATCCCGAGCTTCACCACCGCGCAACCCAACGCCGCGAAGACTTCATCACGACTTCAAAATGGGACTGGAACCAGGTCCGCACATTCGTTGAGCGCCTCAAAGACACCCCGGAAGGCAGCGGCACAATGCTGGACAACACGTTGGTGCTGGCGCTCAGCCATTTTGGGTACCACCACGGTATTACTCGGCTCCCTGTCATCCTATTTGGAAATGCCCAGGGCATGCTTCGCACCGGACGCTATCTCAAGCTCAAAGAGGCCCAGGACAACGATAAGCTCCTGACATCGGTCGCCCACCTCATGAACGTCAATATCCCAGGCATTGGAGACGATCTTTCCTGTGGTCCGCTAAACGCTCTGTAGGCAAGGACCAAATCTACTAAAATTTAAGACGACCAGGAACTCACCTGACCGCCCGATTCCCTGCTCCCTGTTTGTATCCCCTGCTCTGATTCAGATTCCCTGCTCCCTGTCCCCCGCTCCGCCGCACCTCGCGACAAAAAGCCACCCCAAAATCAGGAGCCGGGGCCCGGGAATCGGAGCGGGGAATACAAACAGGGAACAGGGAATTCGTGCCACGAACGACGTCACTCGGTTGCCCTCAATGTCCGGATCTCAATGAGAGCTTGTTTAGATTAGGGCCCGTCCCGAAACCGAAAAGCGAGATCATTTCAGTCTGTTAGCGTGTGTGGGGCCTGTATTTTCTTGAGGCGATATTGATTGCGCCCATACAAGAACAGGCGATTGTGTTTCCGACTTTGGGGGGGGCCCTCCAAAGCCTCGGCCAAGCCCCGAAGGAAGTTTTTCTGCCTTTTGTTCGCGCCGTCCTTTGACGTTGCTACGTGTGCGCTGATTTTTTTCGGCATTTATCCCTTTGCTGTTGGATCTTCTTTTGGCCCCAGGTTCTATGGGCGAGGTACTGGTTGTGGGCTCGGCATAAGAGCCCTGTGTTGGCAAGGGTGTGATCGCCCCCCAAAGCAAAATCTTTCCAGTGATGAATCTCGAGAAAAGCTTGGCTCCCACATGGGGTGCCATCGACTCCTACGAATGTGCATCGCAAGTCATCTCTTTCGGCGATTGCTCTGCGGGTGGCGACCGGAATAGTACGCGAAACAGGTTTCTGGTTTTCTTCAGTTTCCTGAGCTTTCTTGGAGCCAGCCCCCAGGCCGAAGCGCTTCTTCTTGGTGTCTGCGATCAATAGATCCAGCGCTCGTTCTAGAATTGATTCTGGGTCCCCACCGGAATTGGCATGACTCAAAAGGGCTCGAGCCTCCTCGTACTTGTTTCGGAAGGCTTTTCCAGCCGCAAATCGGAAGGCATATCGTTCCCTTGCGGTTGGTTCGAAATGGGGTCGTTTGGTCTTTTGAGCGGGCGCGATGGCAGGAGCCGGTGTTTCCCGGGAAGGAGACGGTTGAAACCGAGTAGATTGAGGGTTCTTCTGCGAGGGACGGGTCGGCTTGGGAGTCTTGGGATGGGCGGGTGGTGTTGGCAATCTCCGAATGCTCAAGGCGACATCCGCCTTCGGGCGCAGTGCGGCCACGATTTCCTTCAAGGCATCGGTAGACTTCCCCTCGGCCTCCGAAAGGAGTTTCGCACAGTTCTCGTGCGTTAACGCGGGCGCCAGGACCCGAACGCCTGTGACGTGCAATTTTCCGTTGGCGATCTTCTCCAAGATTTGTGGGAATTGACGGGCAGCCCGTGCGGCTCGGATCTTGTCGAATGCTTCATGTTCGCCCATGGCAAGCTTATGGGTACAAAAGGCGTGCATGCTTCGACTGGGGCCATGCAAAAGATAGAGCTGTCGCTGATCGACCTCGGCCATAGTTGCCAGCAGTTCCGCGGTCGCACGTTTTTCCTTCTTGACCGCAGTTCGAAGCCCAGCGATCAAGTTCTGATCTGTCCATTGCTGAAAATAGGTCGGTTTCCTCATGACTTCCTCCAACGCAGGAGGTAGCCTAACACGCCTATTTTTTGAGCCGACTTGGTTGCGACCGAGGCTTCAACTCTGCGGGCCCATGAGAACGCGAAAACGAGGATAGGACGCAACAAAACGAACAGGACAATGGAAAATGGTGCACGGCCCCTTATTCGTCGCTGACAAGCGCGTGTCCGAGGCAAAAAAGCCGTCAAGAGAAAAACGACCATGAATGAAAACATGAGTTTTTTGGCTCCGCCTCGGTTCACTCTAAGACTTGCTCTTCGCGGGAGGGACACTTGCAGGTCTCCAGCTTGAACATCGCAACTTCAAAAAGAACGCTGATCTTCTGTTCTGATGGTGGGCAGGCCTCGTCACACTGCTCCTTAAGCATACGAGTCGCAACATTGGAGATCATGCCCATGCCGGCAGCGGCGATAGACATCGCCAGGAAAATCTCAAACATCTTCACCGGGCACTCCTTCCCCTATCGCTGGGCCTCGTCGGCCTGTCGGACCAAGTCCAGTATCAAACTTGTGGTGGGGACACCGATCCGATCGGCGCGGTCTATTTCTTTGGCGATGAATCTAAATTTTCCTTCGCTCCAGTCCATGGCCTCCCGAACCGTAGCCCTCGGGGAGCTCGATGCCCGTCCCCCATATAGGGCATCAATCACTCGGCCGTCGCGCACAAAGATTTGCACTGCGGCCTCGGCCTGAACAAGCTGAAGTTCTCCGGATAACTGCTCCAGCTCAAGCAGTGACAACAGGCTCACCAACTGAATTCGCGACAAAAGACCAACGAGATCGCTCTTTTTTCGGCTCGCAGCAATCTTCCTAGGGGATTGCATCAATTCAGACATCACCAAATCGACCGACTCTTGAGGTGGTAGGGGCCTAGGGGGAGCCATACGTTCGAAAGAAGCCCGCGTGGTAGACGATGCGTGAAGAGAGACCTCCACTTGATACCGCCGTGCCGGTCCGTTGTTGGACGACGGTCGAACAGAAACCACTTCTCCTTTGAACAACAAACACGCGCCAGAAGACGCACCACCAAACTCCATTTGAATCGCCTCACCGACGACAACCGGCCAAGTGGTTTCAAGGTGCACATCGTGTACGCTTAGATGAAATACAGTGGCCTCTTTGGGGCCCTGCTGATGGTGAACCGCCACGGGGAAATGGTGGTCGATCACCACGGGATGGGCTCGTGTGTGCAAAAAAGCAACGTGCTTTACAAGTCGCTCGAGCGCCGCCCGCTTCCCATAGTTGTCGGGCATAAACTCAAAGGCAACACCCGCCTTAGGGCCATCACGGTCCACGTCGTCATAGACGATGACCCGAATAACCCGTGCCATAATCGCAACCGACTCTTGCTGGTCGGCCGACGTAACCTGCAGCCACTGCACCGTACCTGCTTCTCCCACCGAATGGCGCACACGCATGAATACGCCGGTCACGCTGAGATCACCTTGTCTGAGCTCGGGGGAGGCGTCCACGCCGGCTACCATCACCCAAAAACGAGACACCACTCGGGGGGCTCTACGAAGTTCTCGTGGCCAGTGTTCAGGCCCCACCGCGTTTTCCTTTAGCCACAACCAATCCCTCCCCTCACTGATCCGAACCCCTTTACGTGGTCTCGCTGAGCGGAGGGGAACGGGTGGGCCGAATTCACTTCGGACCGGGCCCCGTAAGGCCGAACTGGCGTTCGCTTGGGCTCCAGTGTTCGTAAGGCACAAGGTCGACGCAACATATCCATGGGATGACTAAAATCCTGCCTCGAAGAGTATTCTTCGTGGTTTGAGCGCGTACGGCCGACGTTCGAGCGCGGCGACCAACGCCGTCTTCGCTTGGTTCCGCTTGCCACGTTTCAGGTGCAGCAAGGCCTCTGTCGACCGAACCATGTAATGCTGCGAATCAATCTTTTTGCCTTCGGACAAAGCGGCTTCCGCTTTACCGAGGAGCCCACGTTCTGTATAGATTTGTGATCGAAGGAGGTGTGGCACGGCGCCTCGCGGCTGTACACGGGCGAGCCTTTTGAGGGCACTTTCAGCGGTGCGAAAGACACGGCGCTCAGCGTCCATTTGTGCCTTGAACAACAACGCCACCGGGTTGGAAGCATCTGCGGCCAACGCTTTAGCGAACCCTCTTTTGGCGGCGGCCATTCGGCCATTTTGGTAGTCCAGGACCGCAAGAATCGCATGTGCATCGGAACGGGTCTGGGCCTCACTCGAAGCGGAGCGCATGATCCGCAAGGCGTCTACAACCGCCATCTCAGAAACAGCAAAAAGCGCGCCCTCGGGATGGCTCAGGCGATCTCCAGGATCAAACCCGCTCAGTGCGCGCAGGACCTCGACCGCCTGAGAAGTCCCTCCAAAAGATAGGTATAGCGCCGCCAAGATCATTCGAAGCTCAGGATTGCTCGGGTCGTTGGCGAGCGCTTCGTTCATCCATCGAACACCCTCATCCGCAGCTCTATTGCGGACCGCCGCCCTCGCCAAAAGCACCAATGCACCAGGATCGCGCGGCCGAGACGACTGGACCTGCTTGGCAAGCGCAGCGGCCCGGGCGAGCTGCCCCTCACTGAATAGTATCTCGGCCCGAAGAAGGCGGGCGGCATCGTCATCCGCCGCCACACGTAACGCGCGGTCCACAGGCTCCTGCGCCAACCGAGGCTGACCCCGAGAAACCTCAGCGCGGCCCCATCCAACCAGTGCCTTTAAAGACATAGGCTTCGGAATTCCTTTGGCACCCGCAACCTTTTGAAACGCAGCGGAAGACTCTTCGAATTGGCCGACATGAAGCATCAACAACCCCAAAGAGAGCTGCGCACCGTTTTGGTCACCCTTGCCTGAGGCAGCCCGCGTATAGAGCTTCTTTGCTTCGTCGAAGCGTCCTACATGCTGTTCCAAATCGCCGTAGGCGCGAAGGATCGCGGCGTTCTCCGGGTCTTTAGCAAGCCGCTCATCAAGAACATGCCGCGCCTTCTTGTACTGGCCCGATGTCACATATGCTTGCGCAAGAACCCGATCCTTGCGCCGAAGCTGCGGAAGCTGCTTCGCAGCGGCGTCCGCCTCCCGAGCTGCAGGTATGCCCGCCTGAGAGGCAAGCGCCTGCGCGAGCAGGAGTTTGGCTTGCCCATCATCGGGGCTGTGGCTCAGAGCCGCTTCCGCGTGCTTGCGCGCGCCTTGATCGTCACCCTCTGCCAGTGCAAGCGCCGACAAAGCCCGATAGACCGCCGGTTCGTCCGGGGCAATGATCTTGACGTAGTCAATGCCTTCTTTGAAGCGCTGAAGCTCGTTGGGGGTCAAGAACGTGCCTTTCCAGATGGCGAGGTTTTCAACATAGTAAGATAACGCAACCGCACTCTTGGGGTCTGCCAACACCGCCATCTGAAAGAATTCATGCGCAGCCGCATAGGAATCCCACTGGTCTTCAAAGTACAAAACCCGGCCGTCCGCGACGTAGCCATCTACTGACTTTTTGGGTGTACCCAAACGGCTTTTCCAAACTGCCAGCTCTGACGCCAAAGGGTGAATGGCCGGCAGCTCAGGCCGGCCCCTTAAAACCTCACCCACCCACACAAGAACGGGCTTTCCGCTCGCGGAAGCCCCGCGCACAATCCATGCTATTCCCCCTACAGTCAGGGTGGCCAGCACAGCCGCAATGACGATCTTCTTGCGACCGCGTCCAGAAAGCAGCGTGTGAGCTCGACTTCGAGGCTTGTTGGCCACCGCCGACGAGGGACGTTTCACCTCCTGACCGATGGAAGGCCCCAGCGTCAGGTCGTTTTCACCGACCGTACCCGGCCCACGAGGCACGGATGGCTGCCGTGTTGACGACGGCGCCTTGCCCTGTCCATCGACGAACGACCTAAGCGTTTCCAGGAGTTCACCGGCCGAGGGTCGGCGATCGAGATCCCAGTCTAGACAACGACCGACAAGATGCTCAAGTTCCGATCCAAAAGGCGCCGACCGGATCTCCGCCACATCGGGGGCCACCGACGAAAGTTTGGCCTGGAAAATCTGCATCGCCGCGTCGTTGAAAAGGCGCCGACCGGTGATCATCTCAAACAAGATCTCCCCCATGGCGTAGATATCCGTCTTGGGAGAAACCATTCCGCCACCGATCTGCTCCGGCGCCATGTAGGCCGGGGTCCCGAGGATCACCCCGGTCCGCGTCTGATGCGAACCATCGGCATCGGGCACTTTCGCAATTCCGAAATCAAGCAGCTTGAGACTCGGCACCGTTGACAAATCAGACTCAAGATCACCGACCACAACGATGTTCGCCGGTTTCAGATCTCGATGGGTGATGCCTAGAGCATGGACGGCACCGAGTGCGTCCGACAGTTGGATACCGATGTGAATGGCCTGAACGAAGGAGAGCATCTGCTGTGACAGCAGAATATCCAGAGGCGGGCCGCTCAGATACTCCATGATGCAAGCGACGCGGCCTTGTTCATCGAGCTCTACAAAATCAAAAATATCAACAATGTTCGGGTGCTTCGCGTCATTGACAACCCGAGCCTCATAGTAGAAGCGAGAGAGCACCGACTCGTCTTTGACCACCCCAGCACTAAGCAGCTTGACAGCCGCCTGACGGCCCAGGTGGGTATGCGTGGCCGCATAGACATGCCCCATCCCCCCCTGGCCAATGAGTTTGTCAATGCGGTAGCCGCGAATCACCTCGCCAACGGCCGCGGGTTCGGATTCAGACTGGGGCCCCATCCCCGCCCCCGCACCTTCCTGTTCCACAGAGCCCATGAAAAATTGCACCAGTCCGTACGCTCACGCACACGGCGGTCCGACCACGCGAAGAGCATAGCCCCACCGTTGTGTGGCCACAAATGTGTTCAGTTCTGCGATAGCCTGCGTACTCAAAATCAGCACAGCCCCTTTTCGTCGTTGGCTAAGAACCTGATGTCGGCCTATGAAGGATGACCTTGAGCGCTTCACCGAGATACCACGTCCTCAGCTTTGGCTGCCGCGTGAATCAAGCCGACTCCGCGGCCATCGCCGAAGACCTCGAAAACCAAGATTTCCTGTCTACCCGAAACCCACAAGAAGCGGACGTCGTGGTGCTCAATACGTGTACCATCACCCATCGGTCCGACACCGACGTCCGTAAAGCCGTACGCCGCCTTGAACGGGAAAACCCGCAGGCCCGGGTAGTGGTCACGGGGTGCTACGCCCAACGAGATCCCCAGGCGTTGGTCCAGCTTGGCGGCATCGACGCAGTTTTGGGACAAAAGGCCAAGCGCAAGCTGTCAGGCGTAGCCCAAAGCTTGTTGGAAAAGGAAAAACCTGCCGAACCGGTGCTGCTGCATACGCCCTTTTCGGCACTGAACCTCGAAGATATTCCAGCGGTCAAACCCACGGCCCACATGCTCGAGGACCGCACCAGGCCCTTCCTCAAAATCCAAGACGGCTGCGACGCCTGTTGTACCTACTGCATCGTCCCCGAGGTCCGTGGCCCCGCTAAGAGCGCCTCACCCAGCGACGTGCTCACCACGGTTCGTGCCCTGTTGGCGCGCGGCGCTTTTGAGGTGGTGCTCACGGGGGTTCATCTCGGAACTTACGGCGCTCATTTGTTGCCGGTGACGTCGCTGACAAACTTGGTTCAAGACATTCTCTCCCTTCCCGGACTCGGAAGGCTCCGACTCAGCTGCATTGAGCCCATGGCCTTTCCCATGGAGCTGGCAAAGCTGGCCCAGGCCAACAAGCGTCTCGCACCCCACTTTCACCTGCCCCTTCAATCGGGGGTCGATCGCATCCTGAAACGCATGGTGCGCCCCTATAGAGCGGCGGATTTTCAAAGAATCGTCGAACGCATTTACGCCCTAGTCCCCAACGCGTGCATCGGCACGGACGTCATCGTGGGCTTTCCGGGCGAAACAGACCAAGAGTTTGAGCAAACATCCGCCTTCGTCGAAGCCTGCGGTGTCAACTACGTTCACGTCTTCAGCTACTCGGATCGGCAGGGCACCGCCGCAACCAAACTGGACGGAAAGGTAGAACCCCGGATCATCAAGAACCGGAGTCAAGCCCTGCACGGCATCGCGAGCCGCCTTTGGTCAAGGTTTTTGGACCAACAGGTCGGCCGCACCCTCCCCGCCCTAAGCTTGGCGCCACCGCCCGGAGGCCCCCCTAGCCCCGTCCACGCCCTGAGCGACAACTACTGTCCGATCCGAATCCCAGATGAACGTGTCGCGCCCAATCATCCCATCGGTGTCCAAATCACCAAAAGCCACGCCGATCACCTGGAAGGTACACTCGCTCCGGCCCTTGTCGAAACGGATTGACCACTGTGACGCTACGTCTGTGACAGCGTAACTGGCCGTCGGTAGCAATCAGCCAAGAAACTCAAATCGGACAGACCCAATTCCAGGGGTTTGGAGACCCCTGGGGGTTGGCACAAAACTTGGGCGCTTGGCAGGACATGAACGAGACCGAGGGCGGCTAGGAAGCACAAAGGAGGAAGTGGCGCTTGGCCTCATCGGCAGACCCGAACTCACACGTGAAGTCGAGTCCTTGGACCGAATTCGCCTTTCGCTCAGAGAGTTGAATCAAAAAGTTCAAAAGCTCACACGGGACGAAGACGAGGTCGTCCCGCAACACTCATTGCCGTCATTATTGACGAACCCCCACGCGAGCAAGTGCCGAAGCTTCTTGGCGTATTCACTGCGCCGGTCTTTCACTTTGTGTTCAACATCTGTTCGACGATTGTCGGTTCAGCCGCAGACTTGTTCTGGTTCGGCCACAAAACGACTTTCGCTCCAGAGTATGTCTTGGCCAAAACCGGGGTCGGGTTCATCAAATCAGCCGGATACGTAGGGTATGTGTGGGTGCTCGTGGACGGCGATCAGCAGCCGCAACACATGTTGTGCGAAAGGAATAGTGAGTTCCCGCGGAGGTTGAGAACTTCGGATTCGCAGTTTCCCCTAAGAAAAATTTCGGGCGCCTCGTCACCGACAATGTCTCGCATGACCGTTGGCATGGGCACTTCTGAGTGGAAGGCTTCCGTAGAACTTTCAGCGACGGTCTTAAGCGCTCCGTTTGGATCATCACGAACAATGCGAAGATCGAGTGTTCGGATCATGATTGTGCTGGTGTCTTGCACCGAAGACTCCGTCACCTGGTTGACCCGTACGAAGGCCCCGTAACCGGTTTGAGTGACGACGCCGACATCGCATGTCTTGGATGACGTGCAATGAAGTTTCTTGATTCGCTCTGTGAGCAAGTCGATCTTAGTAGAACCCCAAGTCTTGCGGGTCGCTTTCCACGAACCTGGGGGTGGCCCATCATAGGCGATGATGCCCTCGGTGTCGACGACCACACTGAGTCCCTGGGTGCCTGCGCACTCGTTCCAGGAGCCGCGAGCGGCTCTTTGGATTGCAGCCCGCTTCGCTGGACCCTGCTCGGGTAGGACCCAAATTTCGGCTCTTGCGAAGTCGAACTCGGACCACTTTTCACGTTCGATGGCTTCGTTGCGCCGAAGGGTGTCGTCATAGAGGATCTCGGACCACTGGAGGACCTTTCCATTCATGGCCACCAAACGACCCTTGCCTTGGACTCTCTTCAGCGCCCGAATGAGATCGGAGACAATCTGGGCTGCCTTGTATTTTCCGAGTCGGGTGTAGGCGCCTTTCAATTCGGCAAGGAGCTCCAAATTTTTGGGCTCCATCGCCGTTGCCCTTTGGAGCCACATCAGGCGCTCTGTGGGAGAGTCGGAGTGACGAGCATGTGCGCGCGCAGCCGCCACGGTCAGCCGCTCACTGCTAAGGAAGTCTTTGCCAACCCATCCGCCTGCACCATTTTGGGCGCGCACTTTCACGAAATGGCCCTTCTCATCGAAGACTACGAGGGGAGAGTTGATGGTCAAGCGTCCGCGGAGCTTCGCGTCTTTACGCGGCTCTGCCCGCAGCTTCAGGGTGGACGCTTGCACAAACTTGGTCTGCTCACTTGCCACAGACACTGAAGGTGAGGTCCAGGCGTTCCATCCCATGAATGTGAGAAATGCGAAGCTCCCTACAATGAGTGGTCGATTCATCAGTCCCTCCCTCGTTGAACTTTGAACAACGGTCGGGCGGCTCCACTTCCCCTAGTTCGATGCCTCACGACCTATTCCATCGGTCGACGCAAAATATTGTTTCGTAGCCTTGGAATTCTGTCCATGGATGGGCTGCGTCATGCCGGCGTTGCCCATGCGTGTTCATCCGGCCACAGGTCAGGGGAACGGAGTGTCTGTATGCATTGAACCCGAATGAACCACCGTACCCACACAATTCTCAACACCAGGCCGCTTGGCTTTGGGCATAACGACGAACTTTCGGCAGAGTGCCTTGTGCGCAAGAAGCGGCACATCGCACCCTACTTAAATCATTCCAAGCCCTTACGAGTCCGCCGCATCCTAAGAGCGCGCTGGCACACTTTGTGCTGAGCAGCACCCCATGACCATGAGGCGAAAACTCCCGACCCACGTATCTTACCTTGGTACCCTCGGTTTGGCAGCACTTATCGGATGCACCCAAAAAGACCCCAAGGCGGCACAGACACGGTCCGCACCCACGCAACTTCCCCTCTCGGCTGGCAACGGTGTTCCAGCCAACGGCATTCCGCTCAATGGTATTCCACTTAATGGGATCGAGATCAATGGCATTCCACTCAACGGAATCGAGCTCAATGGCATTCCGCTCAATGGCATTCCGCTCAATGGCATCCCACTCAACGGAATCAACAATAACGGCATTCCACTCAATGGCATTCCACTCAATGGCATTCCACTCAATGGCATTCCACTCAATGGCATTCCACTCAATGGCATCCCACTCAATGGCATCCCACTCAACGGCATCCCACTCAACGGCATTCCACTCAACGGCATTCCGCTCAACGGAATCCCGCTCAACGGAATCCCGCTCAACGGAATCTCGGTGAATGGCATTCCTCTGAACGGAATCTCGGTGAACGGCATTCCGCTCAATGGCATTCCGCTCAATGGCATTCCGCTCAATGGAATCTCTGTGGATGGCCTCGACGCCTCGCTCGATGAGCTTGCTTCGATACGAACCTACATTGGTTACCGCGTCGCTTGTGCTTTGCCGCATCCTTGTGAGGATGCATCCCTGTGTGACGCAGATGGCAACGTTATCGATTGTGCATCGAATCCTGGTTGTGTCCTAGTAGAGGAAGACGGTGTCGGCGGCGGCGCGGACGACTACACGGCATACACTGGACTGTTTGGCTTGGCACCCAACGTTCGAGATGGGATTCCGAGCGCAACCGAAGAGGCAACCATCGATGCCTGTGTCGCCAGCTACGCGAATGGTGTCATGAACTACGTCGAAAAACTCTTCGAGTATCTTGCCTCATGTGCGCTTCCCGAGCGTGATTCTGCTCTGAGCTGTGTCGCCGACCCCGGCTGCGCGGAAGTGAGCTTTCCAAGCGGGACTCAAGAGCTGGACGGCCTGCTCAATTTGGCCCCGGGTTGGAAAAGCGGTTCGCTAGATGTTTCTGGTCAAGAGCTGGTTTCGGCCTGTTTGATGGCCCGCACCAACGTGCTTGGCGTCAAGGTGCAGATCTCGCTCCGCGGCGAAGGCATCCCAGTGACCGCCTGGGAAAAAGGGACTTGGGGTCATCATGAGGGCGCTTTCATGGGCAACATGTTCTCGAGTACGCCCACGGCCAAAGTGTGTGCCGCCTCGGCCCAGGCGGGCTGGGCAACTGATCCGGTGACTGGCGAGCTCATGAGCGCAGGACGCCTCTGCACCAACGGCAGCTGTTTCGAGAGCCTTGGTGATTGCGCCAGTGTTTGCACACTCAACGCGGACGGGAACTACGATGACTGTAGTGGCTACTCACGGGTGCTGAACTCCTTCCTTTTCTCGAGTGTCAATTTTGAGGAGTATAAGGACGCCGCTGTTCCGGCAGGAGACACGCCCCGTTCGGTGACAGCTGTGGACGTGGATGGCGACGGAGACAACGATATCCTCACCGCCAATTACGTGAGCGATGATGTGAGCGTGCTCCTCAACAACGGTGACGGCACGTTCGCCCCCCAAACCACGCTGCCGGCAGGAGATGGTCTCTACTCGCTGACGACGGACGATCTGGATGGTGATGGCGACAGGGATATCATCACCGCCAACTATTTGAGCGATAATGTGAGTGTGCTCCTCAACAACGGTGATGGCACATTCGCGGACCAAACCGCGCTATCGACGGGAATCGCTCCCTCCTCGGTGACAACGGCAGACGTGGATGGAGACGGCGACAGCGATATCCTTGCCACCACCGGAGGCTGGGGAAATTACAATGTGAGTATGCTCCTCAACAACGGCGACGGCACGTTCGCAGCCCAAACCCCGATACCGGCGGCGGGGATCCGTCCTCACGCGGTGGCCTCTGCGGACTTGGACAGTGATGGCGACAGCGATATCATCACCGCCAATGCCAACGACGATAGCGTGAGTGTGTTTCTGAACAACGGGGACGGTACGTTCGCGCCCCAAACCATGCTACCGGTGGGAGACACCCCCCGCTCGGTGACGGCGGCAGACGTGGATGGTGACGGCGACAGTGACATCCTCGCGGCCAATAACATCGGTGATAGTGTGAGTGTGCTCCTCAACAACGGGGACGCCACGTTCGCGGCCCAAACCACCCTGCCGGCAGGAGATAGTCCCTACTCAGTGACGTCCGTGGACTTAGATGATGATGGCGACAATGATATCCTCACGGCCAATAGCATAGGCCGTAATGTGAGTGTGCTCCTCAACAATGGTGACGGCACGTTCGCGGCCCAAACCACACTCCCGGCGGGATACGGTCCCTACTCGGTGACGTCCGCGGACGTGGATGGTGATGGCGACAGGGATGTCCTCGCGGCGAATAGCACCAGCGACAATGTGAGTGTGCTCCTCAACAACGGTGATGGCACGTTCGCGACCCAAACCACGCTGCCAGCGGGAGATGCTCCATACGGCATGACGTCCGCGGACGTGGATGGTGATGGCAACAGCGATATCGTCACAGCGAACGGAGACGCGGATAATGTGAGTGTGCTCCTCAACAACGGTGACGGCACGTTCGCGGCCCAAACCATGCTACCGGTAGGAGATAAGCCCCAGTCGGTGACGTCCGCGGACTTGGACGGTGACGGCGACAGCGACATCGTGACCGCCAATAGCCACAGCAACAATGTGAGTGTGCTCCTCAACAACGGTGATGGCACGTTCGCAACCCATACCGTACTGCCGGTAGGAACCAGTCCAGTGTCGGTGACGTCTGCGGATGTGGACAGTGATGGCGACAGTGACATTGTCACGGCCAATGTCGGCAACGACGATGTAAGTGTGCTCCTCAACAACGGCGATGGCACGTTCGCAGCCCATACCGTACTGCCGGTGGGCGTCCCGCCCCAGTCGGTGACGTCCGCGGACTTGGACGGTGACGGCGACAGTGATATCGTCACAGCGAATAGCGCCAGCGATAATGTGGGTGTGTTTCTAAGCAACGGTGACGGAACGTTTGCTGCCCAAACCACCCTACCGGCGGGAAACGGCCCCGTTCGGGTGACGACGGCAGACGTGGATGGTGACGGCGACAGTGATATCCTCGCGGCCAATACCATTGACGATAATGTGAGCGTGCTTCTCAACAACGGTGACGGCACGTTTGCTGCCCAAACCACCCTACCGGCGGGAGACAGTCCCCGGTCGGTGAAAACGGCCTTTCTTGATGGGGATGCCTTCCCGGATGTTGTGATCGCTAACCGTGGCAGCGACAGTCTAACCATTTACCTTGGAGGCCCTGGTGCGGCGTTTACATTCGCTGGGGACTTTGAACTCCCATCGGACGCCAATGATATTGTGGTTGGTCATTTTGATGCTGACCCCTATTTTCGCCCAGACATCGCGGTTATTCTTTCGGCTTTGGACGCCGCTTTCATCGTAAAGGGCACAGTCGCCCCTCCGCCGGTTTGTGGCGACTTTGTGTGTGGCATTTACGAGACGGCAGAGACTTGCGCGACAGATTGTTACTGTGGCGATACAGTGTGCGGTTCCGATGAAAGCGTTTCAACTTGCGCATTGGATTGCAGCGTATGCGGCGACGCCATCTGTTCCCCGGAGGGCGGAGAATCTGTAACTTCCTGCTACGCTGACTGCGGGAGCTGCGGTGATGCCATTTGCTCTCCAGAAGGTGGAGAGGACACCGTGACCTGCTCGGCGGACTGCGGAAGTGTAGGCGATGGTATCTGCCAGTGTGGTGAAGACCCGTCTTCAAGTCCCAGCGACTGCGAAAAAACTAAAGGAAAAGAGTCGGGACTGTTTTCTTGCGGAGATGGGACCCAGCAGTCACCGGAAAACGATGAGTCCTGCCCAGCAGACTTTGGTCTTTGTTCCTCAGGAGGCGGAAGCACACCGCCCCCGTCCTGCACACCGGACTGCTCAGCGCCCCTTTGTGGCCAAGATGATGGTTGTGGCGGAACATGTGGGACTGACGACATCGACTGCAACGGGGTCTGCGGAGGTGGCGTGATAGAAGACGCATGCGGCGTATGTGGAGGAGACGGAAGCAGCTGCGGAGGCTCGTGTCTCGCCGCGGGTGAGCCAGTCAGCAATGCCTCCGACTGCTGCTCAGCCGCATGCAACAAAACAAGAGGACAATGTACAACGTGTAAGTGAAACTATTCTAGGCATAAGAAGGAGACGCCCCAAATAGAACCGTTACGTTCTCGAATACCGGTAGGCGAATAGACTCCCTCTACCCGCTGATATCGTCTTTGGAAGGTTCCGAGTAGAAAGTAGGATGCTGCTCCCGCCAGTCTCACATGTCATCCAATCGGCCTTACTATCGAGCCAATTCAGGAAGAAGAGGCTAGCTCCGTACATCCTCCAACATTTGACCACTCATGATTTGACTCGGCCGCATCCTTTTCAGCGCGTGGTTGCGGTGCCTAGCTTTGACTCCTCGTCAATACACCGTTTCGTACCCATGGTCGTTAGGACTCCCAGGGGACGACTATGTTTTTTGCTTAGCTTCGGTCTTTGAAGCACATTTTATGCGGAAATGCCGCTGGGAAAGTAGCAGTACTCACCGTTGCCGCTTTTCGGCTGTACTCGTGGGGTGTCGAAACCTCGACTGTGCAATGTGCACTTAACAGATTCAGAGACGAGGCCTATGACAGAAGTCACCTGTCTGAGGGCAGGTGAGTTGGAACACATCTTGCTCATGTTTGTTCTCGATGACTAATCATTCTCCAGTGACCAGACTTTGCACCTACAGGCTTCTGTCGGTCCTGATGTTCGGCGCGCCCATTGTCTACGGTTGTCAACCGGAGGTTGAAGCGACGTCGCAATCAGAGATCAGGCCAGCGTTGCCTGCCGACCCAACGGAACTAACGGCCTCGGGTGTTTCAACCTCAAGCATAGAGCTCAAGTGGAAGGACAATTCCGACAACGAACGAAGCTTTAGAATTGAACGTAAGCAGACAGGGACCAGTGTTTGGGATGAGGTGGGCAAAGTGTCTGGGGGGGCGTCGAGCTATACGGACGGCGGGCTTGCATCCGGACAATCATATGACTACCGCGTCTGGGCCAAGGACCGTCGATTTAGGTCGGGCTACTCGAATGAGGCCACCGCGAGGACAAAAGATGTGGACACTTGTAGCTACCAACTCGAGGACCAAAGCGACCCGGTCCAGCCGTTCGCAGCTGCCGGCGGAACCGGTAAGATCGCTGTGACTACCCAGGTTGGGTGCGGATGGAGCGTTGCTGAATCCCTAGATTGGGTGACTATCTCCGCAGGCTCAAGTGGTAGCGGGAGCGGAAGCCTCACTTTTTCGGTTGCAGCCAATCCCAGCGGAACGTCCCGGTCGGGCACGATGACTATCGGGGGGCAGGAATTCAAAGTTAGCCAGGCGGGCGTAGAATGTACGTACTCAATTTCACCCTCCAATGCCACTCTGCTGGCCGATGGTGGTACGGGGAACATCAGCATCACCGCGCCTCCGGGATGTAGCTGGATGGTTACAGAAGCGCTCGACTGGGTGACCGTTACGGGGGGCGCCAGTGGAAGCGGAAACGGCACGGTCACCTATTCTGTCGGAGTGAATACCGTTGCTACGCCCCGAAACGGTACAATTCAAGTGGCTGATCAGAGCTTTTCTTTGACTCAACGTGGAACCACGTGCACGTACGCCGTCGCGCCGACAACGATCACGCTCCCCTCCGGTGGCGGGACCGGCGATATTGGTGTTTCCGCTCCGGCCGGGTGCAACTGGGCCGTTACCGAGTCACTTGATTGGGTAACCATCACCTCCAGCGCTGCCGGAAGCGGAAACGGTACGGTGACCTATACGGTCAGTGCGAGTGCAGAGCCTTCGGCGAGAAGTGGCACCATGATGATCGCGGACCAAGTGGTGACATTGTCACAAGCGTCCGCGCCGCCACCATGTACCTATGTGCTTACACCCGCGAGTGATCAATTTGAGGCCGATGGTGGACTTGGAAGCTTTCAGATTACGGCGAGCGCCTCTACCTGCGTTTGGGAAGCGAGGTCCAGTGACAGCTGGATCTCAATTGCCAGCGACAGTGTCAAGGGGCAAGGCAGTGGGTTAATAGCATACGCGGTTGCGTCTTACGCTGGATCGGTAGCAAGGCAGGGATCGATATTGGTGGCTGACCAAACTTTTAATGTCAGTCAGGCTAAGCAGTGCATATCCAATGCTCAGTTTTTTGCGCAAGACGTTTGGGGTAAGGTGCTGAGCCCTCTGTGCAAGAACTGTCACATTGCCGGGGGGGTTGCGGGCGGCACGATGTTCCTTCTGAGCGACGACATGAACGCCAATTTGGCAGCTGCGAGGAACGTTGCTGTGGGTCAGTACTCTGTGGTTGATGGATACGACGAGCCTAAGATTCTACTCAAGCCCACTCAGACTATTCCTCATGGAGGTGGCGCTCCGGTGCCTCGAGACTCTGAGAACTTCATGATCCTGAGCGAGTTTGTCGAGCGCATGGCACAGACGTCCGATCCATGCTCAACCGAAGACCCTACCGATTTTTTTGCGGGTATTGAATTTTCAGACCCACGAGAATTTGTTCGTGACGCGACCTTGATGCTGGCCAATCGCTTGCCTTCGGAGCAGGAACTTAGCACCGTCGCCACTGGTGAGGATGCGAACTTGGAAATCCTCCTGGACGAGCTAATGACCGAAGAGCCGTTCTACCAAAATTTCATACGGTTCTTGAACGATATATTCTTGTTCGACGCCTATCTTGATGGGTTCTTCAACACATCCATTCTGAGCATGATGTCGGGATATCCGAACCGAGACTGGTATTCGAGTTACGAACCGGCGACGGGCGACGCAACTCTCGATAGTCGACTCAAAGCTTGGGCGCGCAGTTCGACTTACTTCGGCGTAACGCGCGGGCCCGTTGAGTTGGCGGCATATCTGGTTCGAAACGATCGTCCATTTACGGAGCTGGTCACCGCGGACTTTAAGATGGTGAACCCGTACTCGGCAAAAGCGTATGGCGTTGAGAGTTTGGTAACGTTTACGACGTCAGAAGATCCTAACCTGATCGGCGATCGTGATGAGTTTGTTCCAGTAAAGATGCCAGAAGCCAGCTATATTCCTCCCGCGGCTGGGATCTTGAGCGACCATGTCTTTCACGCGCGGTACCCCACCTCGTCTACCAATCGCAATCGGCATCGGTCGTCTACGATCATGAACTATTTTCTTGGCTTCGATATTCTCGACATGGCTCAGCCCATCGATCCAACGCAGGTTGCCGACGTTGAGAACCCCACTCTGAACGCTCCCCAGTGTAACTCGTGCCACAACATTATGGATCCCTTGGCTGGTACGCTAAAAAACTTCGATCAAGCTGGGCGCTATCGGCAACGGTCATGGTACTCGACCATGCTTGATCCGGGATATTTTGAGCTTAGCATGCCTGTTGATGAGTCCAGCGGAGTGCAATGGCTCGGTCGGCAGATCGCCCAAGATGAACGATTTGCTAAGACCTGGGTCAAGCATATGTGGCACTTTGTCATGGGGCGCAAGGTCTTGCCCACCCCCGATTCCGCAATATCGGAGTTCTATGACGCTCATCTCCTTGCCTACAATGAACAGCAAGCCTTCATCGATGATCTGACGGACACGTTTGTTGCGAGCAACTACAACATCAAGACGGTTATTAAGGCGATCATGCTTTCTCCATTTTTCCAGGCGAGCAACGTAGATCCGACTACACTTGATGCTCGCCGGGCGGCTGAGCTTCATGACATAGGTCGACTCAAACTGCTTTCCCCCGAAGAGCTTGCTGAAAAAATCGAAGCAATCTTCGGACACTTTTGGACAGCACACATTTCAAGTACTCGGGGAGAGGACGCGCTCCGACACCCGTCGTACTACTATTCGCTATATGGTGGAGTGAATTCGGACGACGGCGGAGAACGCGCCGAAGAGCCGAGCGCGATGCTGGCGTCGGTCATGCAGCTCATGGCCAACAATCTGGCTTGCAAGGCTACAGGTACGGATTTTGGCCGACCGGTGGACGAGCGAATGCTTTTCCCCTTTGTGACCACCGACGACCTGCCCGCTACCAGTGCCGACAAGATTCGCGAAAATATTGGGTATCTGTTCGAGCGGATTCTCGGAAGGTTTGATCCTTCTGCCGAAGAGATTGAAAGAACGTACCAGATGTTTGCTGACATTCAAGCGGATGGCATCCAGCGTGTACAGAGTTCGGTCGACGACGAGGGGCCCGCCAACGTATCGGACGCGAACATCGCACCGGGATGTTATGGGGTCGATCGCTATCAGAACTCACGAGTGTATCCGACAGTCGAACTATCGTATCCAGAAACCAGGTCGGATCCGAACTATACTGTTCGTGCGTGGACCGCTGTGATTGCACTCATGCTGCATGACCATGACTTCGTATACCGATAGACCGCTAGGCGTTTGACGATTCCACCCAAGATATTCTGAAACAGAGGAAACAAATGGACCGAAGAGATTTCATTAAACTCGCGACGCAATCCGGGCTACTGCTAACAACCCCTCTTGCATGCTTTCGTTCAAAAAAGCAGACCAAGACAGCTCAGTTACCGGCTTTGGATCTTTATGAGGGCCCGCTGTACCTTGAGTTTCAGGCCCGTGGAGGCATGGACGTTACGATGTTCTGCGATCCCAAGGGCACTCCTGAGCTCAATCGGAGCTATACGGTTGATGACATCAAGACAGCAGGCAATATTGCTTACGCTCCCTTAAATGTTGCCGATCCGACGCAGGATGCAAACCAACAGTTTTTTTCCAAGTACTATCAGGAAATGATTGTTGTTAATGGTTTAGATATGGCAACGACCGGCCATACCACAGGCCGTCGGGCGGCAGCTACTGGAAATGGTATCTTATCAACCTATCCAACGTTTGGGGCTTTAGCGGCGGCCGTGCACGGAACCGGCTTGCCCCTGGCCTTTATGAGTTTTGGCGGATACGACGCAACGGGTGGACTTGTGCCTAAGACGAAGATTACGACCCCAACGCGACTCGAGGAGCTAGCAAACTTTGATACAAACGCTCGAAGCCGAAGTGCTTACTACAATGAGTTCGCGGACTCGCGACTCGCTTCAGAAATTCAGGCACGCCACGAGGACAGGATGGCGTCAAGACACTTGCCACGAAGCCAACGGCACTTGGCGAATCTCATGGAGGCCAAATCCAGCACAAGCGAAATCAAGGCGATGTTGTCCTATCTTCCAAGTTCTATGCCGTCTAACTCGACCCTGCGCGGTGTTGCCATGACTTTGGCCGGCTACAAGGCAGGAATTTGCGTCTCAGGCAACGTATACGTCAGTAGCTTCGACAGTCACAGTGACAACGATGCTCGACAGACCACGTCGATTGCTCGATTGGTGGAAGCAGTCGACTACGCGTTTGTTCGGGCTGAAGAACTTGGTATCCGTGACAAACTCCTGGCTTCGATTACAACCGACTTTGGGCGCACCAACAAGTATAATGCCAACAACGGAAAGGACCACTGGGCGATTGGTTCAGCGGTCTACATTGGCTCCGGTATTTCTGGAAACCGGGTTATTGGTGCGACGGACGAGGTTCAAAAGGCAATGACCATCAATCCTTCGACCTTAGAACTTGATGCATCGTCCAATGGCGTGCGGATAAGACCTCAGCACCTTCACCTCGATTTGAGGCGTTACGCGGGCCTGGATACACACACTTTTTCAAATCGATTCCGACTTGCAGGCGAAAGCATGCCCATCCTAACTGCCTAATAACTATTTTTACAAAACCTTTGGTGAGGTAAATATGATATCGAATACAGTTCCACTCTCACTTTCACTTTCAAGATCGGCAATCCTGTGGATTGCAGGCTTAGCTGTTGGCTTCGCCTGTTCGCCTGGGGGTGAGATCGGCGCAACAATTGACTACATCAAGCCTCGAATGCCGAACGCGCCCACGAATCTTGGTATAGAAGTTCTTAGCAACAATGATATTCGCCTAACGTGGGAAGACACATCGGATAACGAACGTGATTTTAGAGTTGAACGAAAATTGGTAGACGAAACAGATTGGCAGCAGATTGCCAAACTGAAGTCGGACACGATTACGTTTACGGATCGGGGGCTGTCGCCCGGCACGCTTTATGAGTATCGGGTGCGTTCAACGGACCGGCGGTTCAAGTCTCCCTATACGGATGTGGTCAGGGCTGAAACCAAGATCGATTGTATGTATACTCTGGATCCCAGCAGTGCTTCGGTGTTGGCGGCGGGTACAACAGGAATGTTTATGGTCAAAACTGCCGACGGATGCCGATGGACGGTCGAGAACAAGTTGGATTGGGTTACGGTTTCGACCTCGGAGGGTACCGGCCCCGGGGCTGTGTCCTATACAGTGTCGGCCAATACCACGCCTGGCGCCCGTAATGGTGTCTTAGCGGTGGCAGGGCAAAGCTTTTCAATCAATCAAGGTGGTTCTGCTTGCGATTACTCCGTGTCGGTCAAGACGATTTCTGTAGATGGGGCAGGAGGTACCGGCAACGTGGATGTGACGGCTCCGGCCGGTTGTAAGTGGACGGCATCCGAATCTCTTGACTGGGTGACCATCTCTGGGCCTTCTGAGGGCGAAGGCAATGGCCGTGTGAGCTATTCCGTGGCGGCAAACTCGGCGACCACACCTCGTTCGGGTGGCATCATGATCGCAGACCAGGAGGTCACGCTCAATCAAGCGGGCGTCTCGGCGCCTTGCACATTTACTCTTGATGCAACAAGAATGGTTTTTTCTGCTGCCGGCGGGATCGGCCAGGTTGCGGTAAAGGCAAGCGCATCTACCTGTGCGTGGCAGGCCCAAAGCAACGTTCCGTGGATCACGATTCCTGTTGATAGCCAAAAAGGGGTTGGAGATGGAATGCTCACCTACAGTGTGGCCGCAAACAAGAATAGTGCGAACCGTGTCGGTACAATGACCATCGGCGAACAAGCCTTCGCGGTTGAACAGAAAATGTGCGTATCTTCGCGTTCGTATTTTGTTGACGAGGTTTGGCCCAAGGTCCTTAACAATCCAAATGCTGTTGTTTCGTGTCAAGCATGCCATGTGAGCGATGGCATCGCCGGCGCGACACGTCTTATTCTGTCGGCGGACGACGACGCCAACTTTTCTGCCGCAAGAACAGTTGCCCAGATCTTCTTAAATGGTTTTGACGACCCGCTTTTAGTGCTTAAGCCTACGGCGACAGTGGGGCACGGTGGGGGCCAGTTGGTGCAACCGGGATCCGCCGAGGAGGCCATCCTGAAAGAATTCTCTGCCCAGGCGAACTCACCTGATTCCTGCACGACGCCCTAGACCATGTATATCGTGGGTGACCGCGCACCCCAAGTAGGAACGCTCGAATAGGTGCTCAAAAGCGAGGATGGAAAGGATTGAAACCATGGTTGGCGAAATAGAGCCAGGCAGTCCCAGCAACGCTAGCATCTGAGCTGAAGCCTCCAGGAATCGCATTTTTTGTCGCGTACGGAACGCCACCGTCTCGATCCTGAAGTCGATCCATCGCTTCGAGGAAATCTTGGGCGCGGTAACTCACACCGTAGCGGGTGCAAACTGGCCGATTACCGGTTTGCTCTGCTACGACATTGGCGGCCAGAATGTAGCCCAAAGTGCCCTCCGTCCACACGAAAGTTCGATGCCCTTTGGCCTGGGATGGATCACGGGGCCGCCAATCGAAAAATCCGGGGATGCCAGTCAGGTCGGGCGACAGATATCCCGCCGGCTCAAAAAATAGCTCACAGGCACGCTCGAGACCAACTTTGTACCGCTCCACGCGCTCGTGAGAATCTGCAAATGCCAGAAGCCCCCACGTTTGCGTGTCCAAGTAGAGGTCCTCTGTATTGGGCTTACCTGTTGAGGTCACGAAGCCTGCATAAAAACCTTTGAGTTTTGGCACCCAGAGACTTTCCACGAACCGACGGATACTCAGAGCGATCTCCTGGTACTCCGCCTTCTTGGACAGTCGAGCGTAGTAGTAGAGCGCCGAATAAGCATCTAGGTTGTGCTCCACGGCCGCAACGGTCGACTCGTTCCAAACAGTCCGGGGCAGATCGACCTGCTGAAACCGAACCGGCTGGGACTCAACGCCCGCGATTCGGGCCGGCATCCTGGCTCGAACCAGATAGGCCATCACGCGATGCCACATGTCATCATACCGTTGGTCGTTGAACTTTAGGCGATAGGCATTTAATGCCATGGCCACCCACGCGATAGCCCCCGAAACCCGGCGGTCGCCATAAGTGTACCCGTCGGCTTTACCCTCTGGGCCGTGAGAAGGGGCGTCTGGGTAGATGCTGCTGCCGTCGCCATAGTAGGAGTAGTACCAGGAGCCATCCCGGTGGCTCTGGTCGCGAATCTGAAGATACTGGACCGCATCAAGAACTCGTTGGGCCCCCGCTTTTTCTCCGGCGTGAGCGAAAGCGAGAACCGCCAGCGCCTGGTCATACAGATAGAGCTGGTCGTTGTTTCCATAGCTTCGAATCAGCCTCGATGTGGGGGCGCCCTTCGTGATGGGCGTCGGAGAAAAGTGATTCAGCAGGAACTGAATCTGCGGGTTGCCGTGCCGGCGGGACCCACGGAAAGGGTAAGAAGCAAAAGCGAGAGACCCGGCGACATCCATCCTCAGGGGGAGCCGCGCACCAGAGCCCCGGACTTGATCAAAGTGCCCGGTACACTGCCCCGGAACACGATCCCGAAGATTCTGGCAGTGCTCAGGACCATTGGGGTCGACTCCTTTTTCGATCAGATGCACGACCAAACGATCGAGGGATGGCCCGCGCCCCGTACTGAACTGAAACTCACCGGCGTCATCCAAAGAGAACACATGGTTGCCTCGAAGCTTGTAATAGATGTCCGCGTGAACGTAGGCCGCAACTCGGTGGTTCTCTGGATATTGCAGGCCCTCAGCGCGTCCGCGGACAGTGATACGCCCAGGCCTGCTGTCGTCGACTTGATGCAGGACAAGCTTCGGCCATGGTGGGCCCACTTCGATCGAGAACTGGCCCGCAAGTTCGGACCGATCCGATGGACCCGCCTCGAAGTGAATCCGGGCAGAACCAATAAACCCCGGGTTTGGAGTAAAATTGACCCGCAGCCCCTCGCCGCCAATAACCCCTGAGGCAGAGCGCCACCGAATCCGCCACCCAGGGCGCACGTCCGCCTCTACAGTGATGATGGCTGACTCTCCTGAACGGAGGCTGGCGGGCGTAATGCGCACCCGGCTGGGACCGACCCTGCGGACCAGCGACCTAGCCCCCGACGACCGATGCACTACCTGCCTCGCGGCTTTGCGATCCTGGGATGGTCTTGTCCTTGCCGCCTTAGGCGGGGCCACCAAAGCGGTTCGAGCCTGGTCCATCACAAGCGGATTTTGGCCCCGCCCTTTGTGGATCAAAATCGGCCGGCAACTCAAGTCGCCAAGGAAAAGAATCACGCCCGCCAATACGATCATTGCGCCATTGATTCTCATACCCAATCCTCCTTGGTCACCTCATGCGGTGGGCGACAAAGCCGGTCCTTCCAGTATCCAGGTTTCCGGCTCGAATGCTCAAAAACGCCAAGACCGTGGAGTCCCTTTCAACGTCGCCCGATAAATTGCATATCGAGAGAATCGTTTGAATCAAACGCGTCGGATGTGTGCCTCGGCAGTCTGGCCCGAAGGCACCAGTCTTCAGCTATGACAAAATGGCGTAACGTGCCTGTGCGAATTCATCAATCAAAGACTTCGAGTTTTTGTCTTGCATCCCTGTATTGCGTGATAGCACCCGTGAACTTGAGTTGTGCGCCGTAGGTCAAACGAACCCTGTACACCTTCATCATACACATTGGTCGACAATCTCATCCACAGCGTCCTGTAACCATCCTTGTTTTCGTCATTGTCTTCGGTTCGAAGAGGAAGGTTGGAAATGACCTCTGAGCTTGTAGTTCGCAACACAAACTGCTGCCACTATGGCAGAAAAATCTGAGAGCGATATGGGCGACCCGGCTTCCATCTACGAAATCGTCTCCACGCATCCGTATTTCTCAATCGTCCTTCCACCGTACGTCCAATGCGAACACGCTGATGGCTCAAACGGGGATTCAAAAAAAAAGGAACCCGCCAAGGCCCATTGGCCATGATCGTGGATCGGCTTTGTCCGTCTGCCCAGAAAACATAGCCGTACGAGTCTTCAAAGAGGCTTTCTTTTGCGTTTCTTTCGATCATGGGCGCAGCCCATATTGTGGGCAATTTCGTGCAAAAGAGCCGTGCCCGCAACCATGGGTGATCGTCCGACAACGCCGGTAGGGTCAAATTGGATGTCAGTGTGGTGCGCCCGCACCCAGTCAAGAAATGGCTCTAGTCAGCGCGAGAATCGAGCAAGTGCCCGCCATGAGAACGCTTTCTTACAAGGTTTTCCCCCAAAAGATCTTTCCGCGGTCCACTGCGTTTAGTATGGCACATCGTTCCGGAGGTTCCCCGTGTCCAAAGTATTATCCCACCCTGCGTTGATTTCGATTTCAGGCATGGTCATTGCGACGACTCTATTCAGCATCGCGGCGTGCCAACCGCCACCGACGAAGCCTGACAAGAAAGCGCCGACCGCGTCGTCCACCGAGACGAAAGGAACCCCAAAGGACCTCGACGAGTTGTCTGCAACCCGGCGCACGCCAGCCGAGGCCGCCCCCAAGCCTTCCGCACGCTTAGAGCCCACTGCCAACGCAGCGGATCTGACGAAAAGGATCGGCACATACTTTTCGAACCACATCGGGCGCCGCATTCACATTCAGACCGACAAACCCCTTTACAAGCCTGGTGAGACGATCTGGATCAAGACGTGGGACCTCGAGACGCGAAACCTGCAAGGAGGCGCGGCTCGTCCATTCACTCAATACGCGCTCATTAGCCCGAAGGGGGCCGCGGTCCTCCGCAAAAGCGTCCAGCCGCAAGAAGGCATGGCCACCAACGACTTCATCATCCCGGAAACCGTGCAGGGGGGCCTCTACCAGATTCGCGTGACAACCCAAGACGGGAAGAAAGCGGAGCGGCCCATTGTGGTCAGTACCTACGAGGCACCCCGAATCAAAAAGAAGCTCGAATTTGTGCGCAAGGCCTACGGACCCGGCGATGAAGTCTCAGCCAGCATCAAGATCAAACGTCCGACCGGTGAGCCCATGGGGAATCATCCGCTGCGCGGGCAAATCCAGCTCGACGGACAGGCCCTCGATCCCGTCCGGGCCAAGACAAACAAACACGGCGGCGCGGTCATCAAGTTCAAGCTGCCCGAACAGATTCAAGCCGGCGACGGAATCTTGAGCGTATTGGTTTCCGACGGGGGCATCACAGAATCAATCAGCAAGCGCATTCCCATCGTTTTGAAGAAAATCCAGCTTTCGATGTTTCCCGAAGGCGGACATCTCATCGCCGGAATGGAAAATCGGCTCTATTTTGAGGCTAAGAATACCATCGGTAAGGCCGCTGACATCGAAGGCCAGATTGTCGACGACATGGGAAATGTGATGGCCAAGCTGAGAACCTATAAATTCGGTCTCGGCCGGGTAACCTTCACACCGGCGACAGGAAGGCAGTACAAAATTCAAATCACACGCCCCGTCGGCGTGACTGAACGCTATTCCGTGCCCCTGGCCAGCGACAACGGCTGTCTGCTTCGCACCTACGACGACCTCGACGGGGAAAAGGCAGAACTTCGCATCGCGGTCCGTTGTACGGCGGCCCAAACGCTCACAGTCGTGGGCATGATGCGAGAAAACCTGCTCGATTCTGCGCGTGTCCAGGTGATGGAAGGTAAGCCGTCAGTCGTTTATCTCAAAGCGAAAGACGAAGCAATGGCCCAAGCCCCTGGCGTCGCACGCGTGACCGTGTTCAATGACAAGCTCGAGCCTTTGGCCGAGAGGGTGGTATTTAGGAATCGACGCAACACGCTGCAAGTCAAGCTCGAAACCGACGAGAAACGATACAGTCCCCGAGAGCAGGTGGCCCTCACGGTGCGGACTCTCGATGTAACGGGCAAACCGGTGCCCGCCGAGATCACAGTGGCCGTGGTGGACGACACGGTGATCAGCTTTGCCGACGATAAAACCGGCCACATGCTGAGCAAACTCCTGCTCGAGCCCGAACTGCCCGGTAAAATCGAAGAGCCCAATTTTTTCTTTGACCTTAAGGAAGGCAAATCTGCCCTGGCCCTGGAACTCTTGATGGGCGCGCGGGGCTATCGAAGGTTTGAGTGGAGGCAGGTACTCAACGCCACGTCTCTTCAAGGGATTGGCACGGCCGGAGTCGGCCACTTTCGCAACGGTAGCGGCGCCAGACCTCGGGCCGGCAAAGGTCGTCGAGCCGGCAGGGACCTTGCCAAAGTCGCCCGGAAGGGCGGACCCCGCCCCAAAGCGGCCATTGCCCCACGTCCGCCCGCTGCCGAAGCTGCCCCGATGGCCCGACCGCGACCGCCAGCCGCACCGCCCGCGCCAGCCATGAAGGCAGAGCTCAAGGAAAACGCCGCCGTGGTAGCCCCGCGTGAAATGCAAGCACGAGAAGCGGAGCCACGCCGACGCCAAAAAGTAAAAAAGAGGGCACTTCGTAGGCCGAGACGGGAGCCCGCCGACGGTTTCATCCTCGGAGACAAGGAAGTTGACGCGGATTGGGCCGATGCCGCCGACAAGCAGGATGCGTGGGCCTCGGTCGCCGCGGTCCGCGTGTTCCCTGCGCCGACCTACACCGGTGCGTTCTCCGGCGTACGCACAGATTTCCGGGAAACGATTCACTGGGCCCCTCGCGTAAGAACAGACAAAAAAGGCAAAGCAATCGTGACCTTCTACCTCTCAGACGCTATCTCGTCGTTCCGCGTCTTCGCGGAGTCGGTCGGCGCCCAAAACGTGGGGCGCGCCGAAAAAACATTCAAATCGAGCCTTCCGTTCAGCATGAACGTCAAGCTCCCCCTGGAAGTCAGCGCCGGCGACCGCATGCAGCTCCCTTTGACCCTCACGAACGACCGGGAGGAAGCCCTTGATGTGAAACTTCACGCAAGCTTCGGGGAGCACTTGACGCCCGATAATCCGGTGCATTTTGCCCCGTCTTTGGCCGCAAACAAAAGAGAAAGTCTCTTTTATCCCCTAACCGTCACGGGGCAACACGGCAAATCGGTGGTTCGATTCGCGGCTGACGCTGGCGGGCTCAAGGATGAATTCAAACGCGAGGTCAACGTGGTCCCACTCGGGTTTCCTCAAAGTATTTCGAAGAGCGGGCAACTCGCAAGGAAAGAGTCTCTAAGCTTCGACCTTGGCGAAGCCCTAGACGGTACGAAAGAAGCCAAGCTGACGGTCTACACCAGCCCCACCTCCACACTCCTCACGGGCCTTGACGGTATGATTCGGCAACCCTATGGGTGTTTTGAGCAAACCTCCAGCAGCAACTATCCAAATATCATGGTCATGGACTACCTCCGGACCAACAACGTCGCCGACCCGGAACTCGTAAGCCGAATCAGCGATGTGCTCGACAAAGGCTACAAACGGTTGGTGGGGTTCGAGACCAAGACCAAGGGCTACGAATGGTTCGGTCGCGCACCTGCACACGAGGCCCTTACGGCCTATGGTGTGCTCGAGTTCGCAGACATGAAACGGGTCTACGGGAATGTCGACGAGCAAATGCTCACGCGAACAGTGGACTATTTGAAGAGCCGGCGGAATGGCAAAGGAGGCTTTAAGCGAGATGCCAAGGCGCTCGACAGTTTTGGCCGTGCGAACCCAGAGTTTACCGATGCGTACATCGTGTACGCCATGACCGAAGCGGGCTTCACGGACATGATCGTCGAGATCAATCACCAGGCTCAGGTCGCAAAAACAACCAACGATCCCTACTTGCTGGCACTAGCGGTCAACACGCTTCTCAATGTGCCGACGAAACGCGTCGAAGGCAAAGCCGCAGCCCACCGGCTTGCAAAGATGCAGGCCAAAGATGGCCAATGGCTCGGTAAAGTTCATTCGATCACCCGCAGCACCGGACGCAATCTCGAAGTTGAAACGACGGGCTTGAGTCTCCTTGCCCTGATGAAGACTGACAAACACGAAGGCCCGATTCGAAAAGGTATCGGATGGTTGGTCAAAGCCCGCGGGGGCTACGGAACCTGGGGCGCAACCCAGGCCACCGTGCTTGCACTCAAAGCACTCACAACCTATTCGACACAAAGCCGAAAAATGAAAGGCTCGGGCACCGTCGTCCTGAAGGTCAACGGGCAAGTGGTTGCCGAGCGAAGCTACGAAGCAGGGCAGCGAGACCCGGTGGAGATACCGGTACCGGACCAATACTTCTCGGCCGGGGCCAACACCGTGGAACTCGTTCACAGCGGCAAGGAACCCTTACCGTACAGCATTGCCGTAGACTTTCGGGCCACGAAGCCGGCAAGCGATCCCAAAACCGTTATCGGCCTAGAGACACGCCTGAACAAGAGTGCCCTCAAGATGGGCGAGACCCTGCGATTGACGGCACGCATCACAAACAAGACAAAACAGGGCCAGCCGATGACATTGGCCCGCATTGGGTTCCCCGGTGGGTTGTCCTTTCAGACCTGGCAGCTCAAGGAGCTGAAGGAAAAGAATCTCATCGCGTTTTACGAAACGCGCGCTCGGGAAATCGTCTTGTACTTCCGAGACATGAAGCCCGAGGAAGTGAAAGAGATTCCGCTGGAGCTGGTCGCAACCGTTCCCGGGCATTACACCGGTCCGGCTTCAAGAGCCTACCTCTACTACACCGACGATCAGAAAGTTTGGGCCGACCCCCTCAAGATATCCGTCACCCGATGAACCGTGAAGTCCACTCTTCTCCTGTGGTGCGCGGATCATGCCCGCGAACCTCGACGCTGTAACCATGCAGTTGGCATGCCTTCTGATTCCATCAACGGTCGTGTGCAAAGCCATTTCTGCTGCCGATGTAAAAGTTTACCGCGGACGGCGGCCCGACAAATCCGCCTATCACCGTATCGTCAGCATTCATCTGGAGCATTTCATTGAGCAATCCAAAGATCCGAACGAGCCCGAGCCCGGACTGCCGGCATTCGTCGAAGCTGAGTTTCGAGCATTTCATTCGTGCGGTCTGAGCGACCCACTTTGGCATCAGCAAGGGTGCCACCTTTCTGATGGAATGCACAAGATCATGACTGGCCAAATCGCAGCGCGCCCTCTGCATCGGCACCCGTTCAACTTGAGTGAACAAACCAACGCGAGTCCGCCGAGGGCAACGGGAGGTTTGGTGCGTCAAAGAAACACGGGGCAGGCCATACAACACCGGGGTTGGCACCATTTGTTGGAGCAGGTGCCGTGGGGATGGTGCCCAGTGCTGAAGCGATCGCTTTTGGCCGGTTGCGTATTGCTCGTTTCGGAGATCACGTGCCTGCCCTCCTCAGGGTATGCCGAACCATCCGGAGCGGTGTCTCCGCACTTGGATGTTTCGCTGGGGACGGGCTGGAACTTGGTTCGGCTCCCCTCGCAGGCGAATGCGCCCACGGTGCCCGTGCCGATCGATCACAGGGGACGGTGCTATTGGTCTTGAGTGCTGGGTCGCTGGCGACGCCCGGTACAGAAGAATCTCGTCCCATCGAGGATTCGTTGTCGGAACTCGTTCCAGGGATGGGTTACTGGTTGTACGCGCCGCACCCGATCGCGTGGCGAGTTTCTGGTTTCGCCCGCCTTCCAGCGATGAGTCCCCACGTTTCCGGTACGACGCCCCTCCTGGCGGACCAAGCGCTGACGGTCTCGACAGCGAGCTCTTCTCAACCTGGATGGCAACTTGTGGGGGTAGCGCGCCCGAGCATCTACGACGTATCTGTTCCAACCTAGGTTGGGGAGACCTCTTGAATCCCCCCATGTCCGCCGCCGATGAACAGTTCGTGATCCAAGAAATGAGACAAGTACTTTGTGCCCGACAGCCCGATCGCCCCCGACCCAGGCGACACACATCAGTCCTCAATCGTCGTGCTCAAGATCTGTCATTCACCGCACGCCCGTCCAAACGTGGTCAACGATAGGCCGACATTGACGAGGAGCTCGACATAGCACTCGGCTTCGCCGCCCACGCTAGCCAAAAGTCCTGGGCCTTACTCGTCCCAAGAAAACACCAAGTGTGCTTCCGCACGAAGTCTTGCTCCTTCGTCCCTCTCAAGCAACACCCAAATGCCGCAAAAATCCGTCGTCTCCCTGGACTGATTCGTGGCGTCCTGAGCTAGAGGGGCACCGGCGACGAGCAATCAAGGCGTATGAGGATTTACGACGTCATAAGACACGGCAATTCGCGGTTACGAAGTAGACCGGTATCATAGCCAGCCGAGGCCATGATCGATGCAACAACGTGTGTAGGCGTAATGGTGATGCCCAACGAATCGCGGAGGCCGGTATTGGGGTCGATCTTCATCGGCGTCATGCCCACGTCGCTGGACTGACCCACGACGCGGTTGTGGGGTACACCGGCCCCGATCAAAAGAGCGCTCGACGTCGACGAGTGATCCCGGCCTCCTCAACGATTAATGAGTGGTGTCCGGCCGAACTCGCTAAAGGCCAGTATGGTTGTGTGATCCAAGAGCACGCCGCCGCGACTCGGGTCCGGTTCTGACGCCAAGTCAGTAACCAATTGGTTCAAAATCGAAAACCCTCGACTGAGACGCGCAGGATGATCTTGCGGCAAATCGTCTCCGTGATGATCAAGTTGCGATGCCAACTCCACTGTGACGCATTGAGCCATCTCGTACTTCAGCGACTGGAATGCAACTGCAGCTTGCGCTTCTGGTGAAGTCGAACTCTGAATCTTATAGCGACTTGAAATCGCATCCATCTCAGGATCCGTGCGGTTGGAGAATCGGTACTTGTCGGTCAATTGGCTGCCGACCAGCAACCGGGACCTCTTTTGGCTGCTTTTCACTGCGTCGAAAATCATTTTACGATTCGCGCCCGCAGGATCACAGGGCATCGATTGCGTTCGGTAGGCCTCGATCTGCGCGCGGACCGATGGAGGAGGGACCGCGTTTCCCTCGGTCAAGGCATCGATCAAGTCTTCCACGCCGCTGACTGTCAATCCACTGGCAAACGCTGGATCTCCTTCGTTGTAGGTCTCGGCGCCAATGACCAGGTTGGGAAACTCCGACCGATCACCTTGCTGGGCTACAATCCGAGTAGGCACTGAGGACCCGACCGCTTGGGACCCCGCGGGCTTCTTTCCCGTGAACATGTATTTTCGGCCCAAGTCGTGGGTTACGGTCTCCATCGAAATGCCTCGAACGACGCACATCTTGTCGTATTGATTTGCGATTGCGCCCATCGTAGGACCAAAAGTTATCGCCGAGCCCGGAGGTTGGAGAATCGTCTTCGGATAAAGGTCAGGGATGCGCTCCCAGCCCGGGTCGATTTTGGTTTCTGCTCGACGCTCTGGCGTAAACTTCGCCGGATCTCATGGGTCAAGTGAAAGCAGGCCGTCCCATCCACCCCTAAAGTAGCAGAAAACGAAGCTTCGGGATGATGCTCCTGCCCAACTGACACGCAGCGGGCAAACCGTAGAAAGAATGGCGCCCCCGGCACACATTCCCATCCGCTTCAAAAATTTGCGTCGACCGAACATCAGAAGCCTCCAGTCTAGTAGGTTAAAAACTCCGGGGCAGTCACCATTGCGACACAGACGCCATACCAAGCGGTATAGGGATCCATCGACTCAGCCAAAATCCCGCCGTAGAGGGAGCGGAGATCGGCGATCTCGTCGGCCTGGCCTTTAGGCACGTGGATGCCATGGAGTTTGAGTCTCAAGAACCGAAGCGTTTCGTCCGGGTCTTCTGCATCTGCAACCACCAATGGGGGATCCGATGACTGCGTGCGGTCATGTTCGACCGCTTTCTGGCAAACGTCGCCGGCCATATCATCCATGAACTTAGCAAACAGCGGCGATGGTTCCAGACTTTCGGCCATGATAGAAATGTAGTCCGCTTTGCCAAGGGCAGCCGCAAAGACCTCAAAACCATTCGTGCGGGGACCGGGACGCCGCACTACCCAGGAGATCCCGCCGAACAAAGTATCAATCGACCGACGCAGCTGATCAACTGAAAGGCGGCGTCCACGCCTCGGAAAACGACCGGCCACCTTCTCGATCCTTGCATCTTTTCGCTCCGAGGGCTTGGTTTTTGTCCAGTCAGCCGGCACTGAGGATTCTGTAACGGACCCTTTCGATCCAATGATGCTAAGGTCGCATGCGCTCAAGAGTATTGATGTGCACCCGACAAGACAAGACTTGAGCACCCACGACCTCATTCCAGATTCTCCTTCCAGCGCTCCATGTCGATGTACTCCGGTGTTTTGACAAGAGCCCGAATCAGGTCTCGAAGGTTGTCATGATGCCTAAACGCTTCGGCCACTTCGTCGAGCCTTTCGACCTCAGCCCCCTGGGGTAGGCGGGCCATCAACTTGCTCCAGATTCTTCGCGTGGTGCATCGAAAAAAATTCCCGGATTCAATCGCTTTTTCCGCAATTCCGGACGGGCCCCTCTCGATATTGGCTTTCCGAGCCTCGTCCGCAAAGACATAGGACCTCAACGTCCCTACGTACGGCCCCCCTACCAGGGCGTTCATAACAGCGAGCTCGTTGAAATAGAACGTGCGACAAAACCGCGAGCTACCATCAGAACACTCCGACTGAACGCGTGGAAACTTATCGACTTCAAGCGCCATGAGTCCCGCTTCCGCCCAACGCCCCCAGTAAGCAGCGGCGGGCTCGACCGTGACATGACAGCCCTTGCACCCGCAACGCTGTGTCAAATCGGGCTCTTGATGACAAGCATCCGTCGCGTCTGGAGGCGGATCACTGCTTTCGAAATGCTGGCAAAGAAAAACGTCGTAGAATCGATTCGCCCGCCCACGATCCGACTGAAACTTCAAGAGATAGGCCGGCATGGTCAACACTCCGGCGTGAAGCGATCCGCGCGGCGCTTTAACCCATCGGTTGCGTTCATGAAAACGAACCACCGGCATCTCGTAGTTCTGAGAAGGGCCGGAAGTGAGTAATACATTGGTGGCGAACGTTTGGTGGCGAAGCCAATGTGATAGCGGACCATTGACCTCGATGTCTGTCCCACGAATCAATTCAGTGTACGGTCGGTCTTCGGCCACGATTTGCGTCGCAAACCTCAGCGTCTGTTCACTCATTGAATCCAGAATAGAGTCTCGAGTTCGATGCGAAACAGACTGGCACCATCTCAGATTCAGCCCGCAACCACACTCAGGAGCCGACCAATTGTCGTTACAATTCACTTCAATGCCCCGTCGATGTTCGATTCCGGTCTCATTCTCTTGAGCATCAAACGCACACACTCGAACCGTGGCCGTTGGGCTGCTTTCCCAGTACGGATGGACCTCGACCCAACCTTCGCGCCGAATCGACGGATCCGCGTCATCTGGCTTGGTGATTATCGCCCCGTTGTCGTCGAATTCAGCTGGCTCATCACGGCACGGCACCCGCGCACCCCGGTAGGGAGTAGAGCGAGCGTTGTTGGAAACAAAATGGGCGGGCGAACCACGGGACCCAGGAGGGTTGAGCAAGAATGGAGCCGGTACGATGCGCAGATTCGCCAAATTGACTCGTAGGAGGTCTCAATGGTACTCGCGAATCTGTTCGAGAAACTCGTCCGAGTCGAGCATCTTCTCAATCATAGACAGATCGACAGATCCACTCTGCGTCACGGCGTCGAGTTCTTCGGCGCTCGGCACCCGCCCCTGGAGGTCGAGGCTCAGGCGGCGCAAGTACTGGTACTGTACGGACAAGGCGTCGGGTTCACAGACTTGTGCCCATCCCGGAGAGACTCCGCTGAAAGGCAACAGTAGAATCAGAAGTGAAGTGCAAAGACCTCGATCACCTCGAACACAAGCAGCCTTCATCATGGCAACAGTCCGTCCTCTTTCCATTGTCGAATCAGCGCGACATTTCCTCCGACAAGCCGACGGCCATCTTGAGGCAGGTCGATAGGCGAAATAAGCAATGCGGCCAGGGGTATCAGGTTCTTTGGATAGGGTTTCATGGAGGGTGTTGGGGACAAGCGCATTAGAACCTGTGGTGTAGGCATGAATAAGTCCTTGGGTATGAGCTTTTGTCGGCAGAGGAGATAGGTTCCGGGACCTCCAAGCAGAAGGAGGCATTTCGGTGCCGTGTGGCACCGCGGTTGAGTCATGGTTCAGGCCGATATGCCTTGGAACGGAAGCGAGAGTTGATGGGGCGGTCCACGAGCACGGATGGAGTCCATGGCCCAACCAAGCAATCTTCGCGCCTCACGCGGTTCGTTGACGGCCCCGACCGGTCGCACGTGACCACCGCACTTCGGACATCGTTCGGCGTCTATGTCGTAGACCCGCGCAAGCACAACAGATCTACAATACAAGCCGAACCCGATTCTTGCGGGTTCACTACCCCTTTCATCCGCTCTTCGGACGAGAACTGGAGATCACCCGAGAAAGAAAGGATGCCATTGGGACCAGTGACCTTGGTGAATCTTTGCAGGAAGGTAACGGCTCCACATCGGGTGTCTTTCAGGCCCTGAGACGTGGCCCCGCTCTTCATCTGTTTGAAAATCTCATCTACAAAGATGCGTGCCATCCGAGACAGGGCCTGACCTCGAGCGGCCAAGAGTCCTCGGAGCTCGAACGGGGGCGACAGCACCCACTGACGAAGAGAAACGTCGGGCAACACGTGCTCGACCAGGTGGGCAGCCGTGTCTTCTCTTCGACGGATGGCGCAAGATGGACAGATCGCCCGGCCCTTACAGGAGAAGGGTAGCGCATGCTCATGCTGACATTTTTCGCACCGAAGTTTGATCAAGCCAAACTCTGGTCGACCGCGAGTCAGGTAAGCTCTGAATTCTTTTTCGACGAAGTTAGGAATTCCGACCTCGGGGTCATCAGGGTCGCGAAAGCTCTCGATCAGCTCATCGAGGTGATGCTCCACCACACGATAGAGGAGAGACTCTTGCGGACGCCGTGGTCGGTATTGCCGGATGCGGTGAGCACACCAAGCTTTCTGTTAGCAATTTCTGTGACCGTCTCCATGTGCCTAAAATCACGCCGCTCGGCAAGGCCGCACCACCGATTTTAGGACGTCGTACGAAATCCGGAGACCTCGATGAGTGGGGCTAGCCTGATGAAGATATGACTCGCGTCATCAGCGCGCGTTGTGCCACCAAGCGCGAAGTCACGCTTTATCAGCGCTGGGCGAAAGGTGAACTATGAGTGAGGATCGTCGACTTTGACACCATCCGCATTGGACCGGCCACGTTGGCGAGCCGACGGATCGACTTAGCGCCTCTTCCGGGCTCCGTGACCGATGTGACTTGCGCCCCGAAACCAATCTCTTGTTGCGGGTCCATGTGGACTTAAACCGCGAATCCGAAACCCTCGTGTGGCGGTTTCTTAGCCTGGGCCTGATCACCATGGCCCCCCGCAGGACCTGCTCGGCTTCCTTCCACCCAACACGGTTCCACCCCAAGGTGAAAGCAGCGTGAGCTTAACGGTTCGACCCCATGCCTCTTTGGAACACAACACAAAGATCGCCAACCAGGCCCAGCTGGACCGAGGTCAGCATCCTGCTCCAGGGTGAATCCGGCAAAGTCGCCTACGCCTAGGGTATGAAGGTACGTCAGATCCACGAACGCGACGTAGTCACGATCTCTCCAGAAGACTCCATTGTGAAAGCCGCCAAGCTGATGCGGCAACACCACGTGGGTGATGTAGTCATCGCGGGGCAAGGCGATGATGGTCCTATTCCGCTCGGCGTCATTACCGACCGTGACCTTGTCGTCAGCGTGCTCGCCCAGGAGGTGGAGAATCCCGACACCATCAGAGTCGCGGATATCGCGGGTCGCGTCCTCCACACCGCAACCGAAGATCAAGAATTGTCGGAGGTCATCAAGGAAATGTGGGGCCACGGTGTTCGTCGCATGCCGGTGGTGGATGCATCGGGTTCTCTCCTCGGCATCGTAACCTATGACGACATCATTCGACGCCTCTCCGACGAACTCGCTGAAGCAACCCGCATGATGCCTCGCCAGCAACGTCGAGAGGCAAAGACCCGAACGTAGAGGATGTACGTGAGCGAAGACTGCAAGCCAGAAGCGCTTTCGCGTTAGTTTCTGCTTACCTGCGCCGCATCGGCGTGAACCACAACATCACCAACGTCCTCGGCATCCAACATTCTAGAACTGGTTTCAAAATCGGTTTCCTCGGGTAATCGAACGGTTCAAAAATCCCATTTGCACTCTCGGATGAAAACGCTTTGCCTAAGTCGAGTGCTTCGGGTCTCATGGGGCGGCGCAGCCATAGGTCACGCCCCCTTGGCCATCATCCCGGCAGAAACACCCGCTCGGCGAGCCTGTCGTGAAACATGAACAGCCATCACACCCCTCTGGGAAGTCGCCGCAAGCAAAGGTCGATGCCTGGCCGGGCACACCCGGGTGAAACACGGAACAGTACTGGAGACCGACGGAGCACGTTGATTCTCCACAGGCGAAGAATCCTTGAAAGGATGTCGCAAGCATCATGGACTCGAGTTCACATAAGATACCCGCATCGACGTCGACCGGCAGGGTGCTTTGGAAATGCAAAATGCTTAGCCCATCCGTGATCGCAAGCCCCATGTTGATGCCACGGACGGCTGTTTGTTCCGGGCAGTTTTGGCTCGGTGAACACAAGTTATCACCGAGCCACGCCATTTCGCGCTCATAGTGCCACCGAACGGCCCTTCGATCTTCGAGTTCAAAGGCCTCGACACGCGCGGTGTTTGGTTCAGGACCGGACACGCGGTTTGGGGCTGAACGGAAGTTTTCGAGCGCTTCGTTAACTTCAACCAGATTGTCATGTGAAGTACGCCAGACGTTCAGTGTTGCCGTCGAACCATCGCGTTCAAGATCCACGCGCCCGATCACCTGTTCGTCAGACCGCTGAGTTACCGACCAATGATCATAATGCGCGAGCGTAACCTCCCAGGGGATCTCGCTGTGTCTGGAGTTCGGGAGTCCACATTGAGTTTCTGAATGCCACAACTCTGAAATCGTGCACGAACCGCAGGGTGTGAACGGTCTGGTATCCACGCATTCAGTACAGTCCTCAAGGCACTCAAGACAAGGCGCCTCCACTTCCTGCTGGCAGCCTTGACCAGCGCAAACACTGGTCGACGGCCCTTTGGCCGGGCCCCCGCAAGCGCAGAGCAAAAGCAAGGGGACCAGGCAATCTTTGAAACCGGATATTTTCATGGTTGAGCCTCCAAACCACCAACACCTTGCAAGGGGGGTGCCCGCTGAACATTCTCGGACAACGGGCGACAAGCATCAGAAATCTGATATTCTCAGAGCGAGCATGGGTGCGGTGCACGTCTCCAAAGGTGTGACGGCATGTTACATCATCCAACGAAGTGGGCCGTCGCGAATCGCGATTCTCCTGGGTCGGTCGATAAAGATGCCCCCAGACAAAGTCATCTCGGTCTCCTTGCGCGATGCCGCTATTCTTCCGTCCTGACTTTCGTAATACTCGGCTTTAGAACGGCTGTTGGACAAGCATCCTACATCAGGTCTGCCCACGCGATAGGGACGGCCTCGGCGAAAGAGAAGCGGCCGGTTTGTTGATTGCTCGCGTGAACTGTCAGTGCCAACGAAGGGGGCCACGCCATAAAGATTCGGTTAAAGACGGCGCTCCTATTCGCCCTGCTTGCAGGATATCCGGACAAGGCGCCCAAAACAGAGGAAAAGACGAAACAGCCAAAATCCAAAGTCGGCTTCTTGGTCCCCTCGGGCGTCAATCTACAGAGGTCAGGGACTCGAGTCCGGTGAGGCTCGTGATCCGGTTGTTTCTCTGAAGGTTCAACCCTGCGACATAGGTAAGTAACTGTTCTTTTTGGGGCGTCTAGCCCGGCCCGCTTCATGGTGTAACGTTGAGGTCTGCGCTCAATGCATAGCAGGTGTGGAGTTCTGAATGTTATTCTCGCGAAGGAAATCTTCGAACGCGGTTTGCCAGTTGGCTGGCAAGAGCTGATCGAGCTCCCGGTTCGGCCAAGTGTCGATATGGGCGATGATGCTAGGAAGATATTTTGCACAATCGACGCCTGCTGCGTCGGCGGTGGAGACAATCGAAAGGACGTCGGCGAATCTCTCGGCGCCTCCCCGGGAGCCAGCAAAGAGCCAGGACTCCACAATTGGCTGTTCTTCGAGCACAAAGAGGCCGGTGACAACCTCGTCGGCCTGATGTCCCTCGTAGCCAGCTGCATTGCGAACGACGTCAATCCCGAGGAATATCTCGCGGACGTCATGATGCGGCTCGGCAACCACCCGAAGTGTCGACTCGAGGACCTGCTTCCACACCACAGGGCACCACCATAGCGCGCTGTCCACTGCTCACCACTGTCTTCATGTGCTGCTCTACCGTCGTTCTCACCGGCGGGCGCGCCCTGAATGTTCTCCTGCAGCATCAATCAAGCTCGGGAGCGGATCCAAATCAACCCGTCACGAACCGTACGGTTACCTCCATCCGGGCCCGCTTTCATGGCGTGCATGCACCGGCGGCAAAATGGAGCAGCGCCGTCGTCCCCAAACTACCGTTTAAGCTCCAGCTCGCGTTCCCTTTGGAAAATGGGCAAACTCCTGGCGTGGTCTACGACATCAACGCCGAACGATGCCCTGAATGCGGCTGCAGGGGCCGTCCCATCGGCACCGTCACCGACCCACATGAGGCCCAGCGGTTTCTCGATTCTCGCGAGACATCATGGTCTGGTGATCGAATCTTTCTTCTTTCGTACGATGACGAGGTGACGTTCGTTTTCGCGAATGGTGACGGACCGTGACGCGCGGAGTTGTTGAGTTGTTGGATCGAGAAAATCGAGACGATGAATCCCAACAGCGAGCTTAAGGTTGAGAATGGGGGTAGGGCCCAACATTCGTGATTCAAGCTTAACAAGCGCGTATGGGTGCGCGTCGATGCTGGCGAAGCCGAAGGCGTTCGGCTTCGGAGCTTGTGATTGATTGGTCGCTATGGGTTTTGAAGGTCGACGGGTGGCGCGACTCTTTCTTGATTTGCGTTTGGTGGTGTGCCGTCGCCGAGTCTCTTGGTTGTTAGGTCCGGCCTGCACTTTGGAGGAACGACGAATCTCTTTTGGTGTTGGTTGTGGGGCCAAAGAGAAGCTTGAAGCTGAGCGCGAGGGTGGTTCAGGTCCTTCGGTGCGGGGTGGCGAAGATTGGGAAAACTTCGAGAGCGAATGCGGATCGATATCGGTTTTCCCTGCATCTGTACTTTCTGAAGCACGGGATCCTGGCGGTGGATCTCGATGCGCGGTGAGTAGAGCTGTGAGGGGGACGCAAAGAAGGGCAACGATGGCCCCGATATGTTTCCAGCCCATGTGGGGTTTGGGCTTATGGGTCAATGGTCCTAGCGGGGTAGGATGTGTAAAAGAGGGGGGGGGTACGAAAGAATCTGTTTCGATGGTGGCTGCACTCTTTGTGGCTTGCTCCATAAATGCAGAGGCATCTATCCGCGCGGTCACTCGCTTTTTTTCGTGGGTTGCAAGGTGAGATGGACTCAATGCGTCTCGAAGTGATTTTTCTCGGGCAAGGCGAAATGGCTGAAGCGTTCGGGCCGCGAATTGAGCCAGTGTCTCTCCATCGACCGGCGCGGGGGTGATCGTTTCCAGGGAATCAGCGAATTCAGAGGCTGTTTGAAATCTTTGGTCGCGGTCTTTGCAAAGCGCTCGTGCGACGATCTTGTCAAGATCTCGATGGATCCCAGGAACAAGCTCGGACGGGTTCGGAATATGCCCGTCCGTGATGGCCCGACAGATGAGACCGGGTGCATTCCGTTGAAACAAGGGCTGCGCAACCAACAGTTCGTATAAGACGACGCCAAGCGAGAAAATGTCTGAGCGATGGTCCGCAACGACCCCATTGACTTGCTCCGGTGAGGCATAGGCAACTTTGCCACGAAAGCCCCCCAGTTCGGTCGGAGGAGCCTGTCGGCCAGAGGTGAGGGCAATACCGAAGTCGATGATCTTGAGGTGCCCGTCAAAGGTAAGCAAAAGATTGGACGGGCTGATGTCACGGTGAACAACATCCAGTGGACGGCCGTCGATATCGGTAAGTTCGTGAGCCGCATGGAGTCCCCGACAGGCTTCAGCGATAGCTGCTGACGCCAAATGGGGTGGCCAGGGGTGAGGACAGTGGGTCAGGATGGTGCCCAGTGGAACACCGGGAACGTATTCCATAACAAGGTACAGAAGGTCTTGATCGCTTCCAAAATCGTACACCTGGGCAATGGCTCGATGAGACAGTCGGCCCATGAGACGAGCCTCGTCCATGAAAAGAGCTCGGACGGTACCATCGTCTTGGAGTCCACTCTTGATGGTCTTGATCGCAACAAATTTTTCGAACCCTTTCGTGTAGCGACGGGCTAGGTAGACGGAGCCCATTCCACCGGAGCTTAGCTCCATAAGAAGTTCATACGGTCCGAGCGTCTTCAGGCCGCTCTGGATCACGTTGAGGTCTTCTCCATTCCGTGTTTTCGCAGGATAGAGCGCAAGTGATGCCTGGATAGGCCAGAAGCCTTGGCTGCTTGTGAGATGTTGTTTTTGTGGCGAATCATGAGTAGAGACAAGTACCGTCCTTCGAAGGTGTGTACCCATTGAGACTTGGCCTCTTTAAACGGGAGATCCGCATCGAACGAAGGTCGGCCATCTTCGGCCTGTCGCCTTGAAACATCGATGGGAAGATCCGCAAAGGGTGTGTTGATATTTCCTGAAAGCACCCACGCGCGTTCGAGCACGTTTCTAAGCTCCCGGCCGTTTCCGGGCCAGCTGTGGCGGCAAAGGCGCTCTAAGTTGTCGCCCTCGATGAGTCCTGGATCAACCTCTCTTAGGCGGTAGAAGGTGCGGATGAGAGATGGTATGTCTGCCAGGCGCTGGCGAAGCGGCGGAATCAAGATATGCACGACCGCCATCCGGTAATAGAGATCCAGGCGAAAGGCTTTGGCGTCAACCATTTCGTTTAGGTTGCGGTGCGTAGCAGCGACGATACGTACATCGATTGGAAATCGTTTGTCGCTTCCAAGCGGCTGCACGGTACGACTTTCTAAAACGCGCAGTAGTTTGGCCTGCGATTCCAGGGGAAGCTCTCCGATTTCGTCCAAGAATACGGTTCCTCCGGATGCCGCTAAAAAAGCGCCCTTCCGAGCCTCTAACGCTCCCGTAAAGGCTCCTCGAATGTGCCCAAATAGATGGGAGTCGATGGCATTCTCGTGGAGTGCGCTACAATCGATCACCACAAAAGGGCCCTCGGCGCGTGCGGAGTGCTCGTGAAGTGCCGAGGCAGCAAGCTCCTTTCCTGTTCCTGATTCCCCCTGGAGCAATACACTGGCATCGGTACGGCTAGCCAAATCCAGAATGCCAAATACCTCGCGCATTGCACTGCTGTCGCCGCATAGTTTTCCGTAGGACTGCCGAGGACTCGGATTAATCGTGGGTCTGTCGCTCTCTTCGATCTTGAGGGCAACGCTTCCTAGCATGAGAGTAATACGGGTTGGAAGCACGGCTTCCGAAATCGACATGGAGCCGTGCCGAATGCCGTTTGTGCTCGATAGGTCACGTACCTGCACCCCTCCCGGCACGACAGAGATTTCTGCATGATGGCGTGAAACAGTTGGATCTTCTATGACCAGATCACATTGCGAACTGCTGCCGACGACGATTGGTTTTACGCCGACGGTTGCTTTTTTGAGCTGCCCAACTCCGACTACTATGCACTGGAGTGATCTTACCGGAGTTCGGCCCTTCAAGTTCGACGTCGCTACGCCTTCAATGGGAACCGTTTGAGAATTTCGTGACAACACGGTCTGACTGAGTTTAGCACGGACCTGTTTTCGCCTATGGTGGACAGTTCAGCCATGGGGTAGGAAATCGTACGACTTTCAGCACCAAATCTAACTCAGGGTCTAGCTTGGAGTGGTCGACGCCCATGTGCGCCAAGCCATACACGTACAAACATCTTGCCCATGGGAGGATCCAGCCCCCCAGATGTGGCGAAGGCTGCCTGGCCGGAAGCTGGTCCGTGTGGGATTATCAGGTCATGTGGATACTGCCCATCAGCGTATGGCTTGCTGCCGGTACACCCAGTAATGCCATGAGTGAAGGTTTAGAGGCTCTCAAAGTGCTCCGGGCCCGTGAGGCCATCATTCTCTTCGAAAGAGCCAAGAAGGAAGGCCCGCTCGACTACGCCGATCATACGAAACTCTACGAGCAGCTGGGAACCGCTTACGCATATGCGGGGGAGACAGATGAGGCGGTCGAGGCGTTTCGTATGCTTTTGCTTCTCAATCCGACCGTAATGCTCAGCTACACAATCTCTCCCAAGGTTACCCGGGCGTTTGAGCAGGCTCGACAAGAATCCGCCGGGCGGCGCTCCTTGACGGTTGTTGTGCACCATAGTCGCACTGTTTCTCAGGGTAATCGTAATGTGGAATTTGACCTCGAGCTGTTGGCCAATCCACACGATTTCATTCAGATGGTTCGATTGGCGATGATCGATGAGACGGGTAAGGAGACCAGCAAGACTGTATTGCTGTCTTCAGTTGCGTCCAAGATTTCGGTGTCCATGCCCATTGATTCTTTTCTCAGCGCTGAGGGTACAAACCTTGGATACTACCTGATTGGGTACGACGGTTCAGGCAATGAGGTCTATCTTCTTGGGAGCCGTACGGATCCTCGGCGAGTTTTCGTCCAGTACGAAACGAAACAGTTGTGGTACAAGACGTGGTGGTTTTGGGGTGCAGTGGTGGGCCTGGCGGCATTGGGCGCAGGAGCCGCTGCACTGACTTCCCGCGGGGAGAAAATCACGGAACGAACGGGCGCACGGATCGGATTTACGATACCCGGTCTACCCTAGTGATTGGGCGTGGCCATCAGGAAAGCGAACGCGCAAAACTACGGGCACTGATTGTTCGCGGCCGGCGTTCCATTCAGGAATTCCTCCAGATTTGTGTATCCGTCTCCATCGGCGTCCTGGGCTCCATCCGATGGATCTTCCGGATCAAAGCCGCTTCGTTCCTCCCAGATATCGGGCATGCCGTCGCTGTCGATGTCTAAAGCAGGTGGCATAGACACATACGTGGGTAGGGGTTCGGGCTCGGAGCGTGCCAGAATCGTGTTGCCCTCTCCAGCAACGGTTTCTTGGATGATTCTTGCGTCAACCTTGTCTCGTACCCAGCTTGAAGCGCCCACGTTATTCATCAGCGCACTGAAAAGGTTCTCTGCTGGGGTGGCCGTCGTCGTCGCTGAAACAAGGCTCTGCTGCATCTGCACCATCGGCAGTCCCACGCCCTCCATAACGACTTCTGTCTCGCTGGGAGAAGCTTCGGGTGCTTTCGTAAGGTTTCCAGCAAGATAGATCGCAGACTCTTGCCCAAAAGTACCGCCCTGCAAAGCAATTGCGATGCTGTCTTTGGTATCTGGCCCAGGAATAAACAAATTGCCGGCCACATCGGCTAGGAGCGGAGCAGCATGCGCGCGGAGCTCAAGCGCCCGGTTTCCGTAGTTGTATTGAACATTGCTGAGGAAGGTGACTGATCCACCGGCGAACTGTGTGCTCAAAGAGCCCACATGAGCGAGAACGTTACGGTGAACAGAGATTCTGTCCGTTCGAATGTCTGATGACTGGATATGGCTCGAGTCTCCGATCGGTAGCTTCTCAGCTAAGAGGCTGTTTTGGATGGAAACGTTGGTACTATCCCTTTGGATCGAAATGCTCTGTCCAGGGGACCATGCAATGGACAGATGGTCCAGCACAACGTTGTTTGTCCCCCCACGAAGGGAGATTGCATTGCTCACCGCCTCAACATCAGGGCGTATGCGCAGATGTCGAATGATGACCTGGTTGGCTGCAATCTGAATCCCATTCTTTGTGAGAAGAATTCCTTCCCCCGGGGCGCTTTGCCCCGCAATGGTGACAAAGGGATCTGAAATGACAAGCCTCGTTTTTAGGACGATGACCCCGGATACTCTAAATACGACGGTTCGGGGGCCGGTGCTCCGAATAGCGGCCCTCAAACTGCCTACGCCGTCATCACCCAAGTGGGTAACGGCAATAACCTTCCCGCCTCGACCGCCTTGGGTGTAGGCACCAAACCCTTCGGCGCTTGGGAAGGCCTTCGGAGGATCAACCGCTTCATTGGAAGTGAAAAATGGTTTCATATCGACTTCAATCTTTGGAATGCTCTCCGGCGTAAAGTCGAACAACCCCGATTGGCCTCGGTAAAGTACTTTGCTTCGGGGCGAGGTACTACAGCGTACCTCTAGAACGAGAACGCGACCGTTCCCATAGTCTATTTGCGGGAGCTCTACACGGCCTCCAGAAGTGAACGGAACAGGCTGGGACTCCCCAAGCCGCCGTATCTCACCTCCAAGCACGTGCTCTTCAACCCGCGCATACAAGAAAAAGCGATCGCTTGGCAGGGGGCTGGTTCCGGTCCAAGAAATGCTGAGATCGACCTCAGCCAATTGCTCTGGCGGTCTTTCTGAGCCGCACGCCACAAAAAACCCAAAACCGACGACGGCGAAAACGAATCGCAGCACCACTCGATGTTTCATCATAGTCCCGTGAAAAAATAGCGTCGAGCTCATACCTTAGGCGGTCTATCCGTATGGGTGCGCTCGGGCCCAACGATATTGGGCCTGGGCGCTTCAGCCTCGACTCGGTTTGCTGGTCGGCAAATGCTCCAGTGCCCTATCCCCGGTGATCACTTTATCGATCACCTACACCATCGAGGACTCAATTTCTATTGCAATTCTAGGTGTTTTGAAGATGGGCACAGCTTTGCAGGAGAGCGATGACATGCTCTGTATCCAACGGAAAAATGCCTTGTATCTGTTTCTCATGTGTAGCTACGGCCTCTTGTCGTGCACACCCAGCAATACCATAAAAGCCCCCAGTCGAAGATCGGAGATCCCTGTAGGTGAAAATGAACTGGAGGTCAGCGAAATTTCAGCGCACTTCCTACGAAGCAATCCCACCCAGGCGGTTGTCTCCTGGCGAACCAGCAAGCCATCTAGGACGCAGGTCAAATACGGTTATGGTCACCAGGAGATCCAGGCTGGGACCTTCCTGTTGTCACCGATGGTACGCACACCGTCGCTTAAGCATACCCACACGCTTGTTGGTCTTCGAAGAAATATGGTGGTTCACTTGGAATTGGTTTCCGAGGGCGTACAAAACGAAAGGAACACTGCTCACATTCATATTACGCCAAGAACATGCCAAGACGTCGAGGAATGTGCGGGGGGGGACACCGGTCTGATCGACCTTCACGAAGACCTGCCACCCGACGATGTCAGCATTGGCCTTCCGGCCGGCAGTTCCCCCGATGAAAACGATGGTCATGCACCCGTACACGACCACAAAAATGCTACCGAAGATGGCGTGAAGGAAGGTAAAAACATTGATGACCCAGGAGAGCCCACGATGGCCGCTCAGGAACCCACCGACGTCTCAGACCAGGGCCCAGGCCATGACCACTCCGACGGGCACCCCTCGGAACCAGCCCCATCGGCTCCCGGAGACGAGGAAAAGAACACTGAGGGCTCCAAAGCCGACGATATGCACCACGGGGGATCTGTCCCGGACGAAACAAGCATCGTGCACGCTCATCACAACATGGGCGGCCCCGACGATGACTTCGTTCGTGGCCATACAGACTCTGTCCCAAACTTCGGAAAGCTGTACACGATCATCAATATTGCCGATGGCTCATGGTCCCATCCTGCGACCTGGAATACGGGAAGCGTCCCCAAGCAAGGAGACATTGTTCGCATCGCAAAAAACACCACCGTGAGCTATGATCACCACAGCGGTGAAGCCCACACGATCGGGATCGACGGTACTCTTCGCTTCGTCACTGACAAAGACACTCGCCTCAAAGTCAAAAACATTCTGGTTTATAGAGATGGAACGTTCGAAATTGGCACGAAGTCTGAGCCACTGAAGGTCAGTGCCCGAGCGGAGATCATCATCGCGAACCAGGACCTTGATACCGTAGATGATGGCGAAGGCGTCTTTGATCCGGAACAGTTTGGTAACGGCATCGTTGTGTTTGGCAAAGTGCGAATACACGGACGACCGTTGAAGAACACTTTTCTCCGAATGGCGAACAACGCGGAGCCAATTTCCGGCGATGGGAAGTTGATGGTAGCAGAAGATCCTGTGGGATGGAGGCCAAACGATCGCATAGTCATTCCCGATACACGGAACAAGAAGGGCGGGCGCATCGAGGAGCGTCGAATCGCAAGCATCTCGGGAAAAGAGATCGCTCTTGATAGTCCGCTGAGCTATGACCACCTGGGTGCTAGAGACGCTGAGGGTCACCTTGATATTCTGCCGCATGTCGTCAACATGACTCGAAACGTCGTGATCCGCTCTGAGCAACCGGAGCCGGAGCGCAACCGAGGGCACGTTATTGTATTTGGTCGAGCGGATGCCGAGATCTACTTCGCGGAGTTGAGGCACCTTGGACGAACAAAGAATAGTCCCCTCGATTCCACAATCTTTCAAGTTGACCTGCTCGACACCGAGACTGGCAAGATCTATACGGTCGAAGTCGCGGGAGGGAAGGCTAAAGATCCACGGGCCGAATTGCCCAAGCATTGGGCGCTCCCCGTGGTCAATCACGGCGTGTTGGTCTTTCCCGACAGACCCAATGTGCATCAAGTAGGTGCTTGGTACCCCAAGGGTGGTTCTTGGAAAAGCGAAACGATCGGCACCAACCAGATCGCACGCTACGCTCTCCATGCCCACCATGTAACTGGGCCCAGGCGTGCGCCTCGGTTCGACGGGTTTCAGTTTCAGTTTGTTGGTAACGCCATTGACGGAGGAGGATTCGGAAAGTGGGGATTGGTCATTCATGCCTCACACTATGGTCTTATTCAAAACAACATCGTCTATGATGTCGAAGGGAGCGGTTTTGTGACTGAGGACGGTTCCGAAACGAGAAATACCTTTGACGGGAATTTCGCGCTTAGAATCCAGACGAAGGGTGGTAGCGGCTCAACCTCGTCAAGCAAACATGGAACAAGCGGAGACGGTTTTTGGTTTCGGGGCAACAACAACTATGTTCGAAATAACGTTTCTGCCAACACAAACGGCTTTGGTTACACGTATTTTCAGCAAGAACCGAAGGCGAGCGAGCGGGGCCTCCACTGGGTAATTGGTACTACGAATCGAATCACAATTCCAAAGTTTCCTGGGGCAGATTTAGGCGATCCCGAGGAAACTGAAGTCGTCAACGGTCAGACCGAGACAATGGCTCAATGTGACAACAACGAGGCATACGCCTCTCATACCGGTATGAACTTATGGACCTTAAGTATGGCCCAGAGGGCGTCGTCAGCCCGAAAGCTGGACCCCCGCGCCCGCAATGTTATTCGCAATCTTAAGCTTTGGCATATGAATTTCAACGGGATCTTCTTCTATGCTGCCCGCAACCTTACAATCGATAACTATTTGTATCGAGGCTACACTGGCGGGCTCACAAATCCAGACTATCGCAGATTAACCTTCCAAGGAATATCAAGAGGTAGTGCGATCTTGGGAGGTGGAACCGCTCTCATTAACGGTGAAATATCGGGTGCCGACATTCAAGGCATCCACACTGGCATTTTGGTGACGGGCCCTCTGGCAGAAAAAGACGGACCTCCAGGCTCGCTGCTTATAGAAGACAGTCTCATTCGCGCTCACATCGGAATGGAAGTGAGTCTGTACAAGGGGGGATCGTCACAGCACGCATCCTACCAATCGAGAACCATAAGCTTGAAAAATACCAGCTTTGGACCACTGCTACCTGAAGGCTTTGTCCTGCATGAAGATGATCATCCCGATATCGCTATTCATATGGCAGACGCTCCCTATGTCGGAAAGCGTGCAGTTACGCAGATGAATCTAGACGTGGTCCGTCTAGAGACTGTTTCCATTTTCCGTGATCATCAAAACAAAAACGTAATTCACAACGGACAAGTCTACTATCGCCAACAAGCACCAAGCTACATCGTACCAAAAACCTACACAACCGAGTCTAATGGCATGGTGACTGCTGCCCCTGTTGCTGGCTTGACCACTCTGGAGCTTCTTAATAACCCCAATTTCGGAATAACTACTGCAGGCGAAGTAGCCTCCTGCGAAACACAAATTGCAAATGTCGTTGGGCTGGTTTGTGATTGAAGTCTCGGCTCACCTATTTGGTTACATCGCTCGATAAGACGTGCAAAAAACAATTTCACTGCGCATGCCAATCGTTACTTCTTTCCCGTAGCACAATTGCTCACCATCGGGCAGCCAAGAGTCGGAAACGCTGATTTCCTGACAAGTTTCGAATCACCACCAGCTCAAACCAACTATGTATGGGTCGTGAACAATCATGACATTGTTCCCGCGTTGCTCCGGCCTCGTTTCTGTATAAGCATGGTGGTCATGATGTCTACATTGATGGCACGGGAACATTCTCAAGGGGAGTACCGGGTTCTTTGGATGGCTGCATCGAGCCTTCGATCGAATCCCCACCCTGAATGCTCTGGAGTCATTGACCGATCACAGTAGTGCTCGCTATGTGAGACTTCTAGAAGACGCTCAGGATCGGATTCGCTGAAACGATTGACATGGGTATGGAGATCGCGTGGATGCTGTGGGATCTCCGCCTACTCCTTGGTCCCCACGCAGCCTTAGTGTTCCAAGAGATTCAACGGCCTGCCGACGGTCAGGCACGAGGGTGCCGTTTTTTGGGCATCGTGCAAGAAAAAACGGCACTCAACCGGTCATAGTTCTAGTGTGTATGCGGATATTCCAATTGGAATGAGGTTTGCTTCAAGGTGGTTTGATGAACGCAAAAGAGCTCCTTGCTATCGCCGCCGCCCTCGGACCGCTGAGCTGCCTCAATCAGCCTGCGAAAACTGTCCAGCCGACCGAAGTTTCGGCAGTGGTCGAAGACAACGGCAGCTGGGGCAACGGCAGCTGGGGCAATGGCAGTTGGGGCAATGGTAGCTGGGGCAATGGTAGCTGGGGCAACGGCACCTGGGGCAACGGCACCTGGGGCAACGGCACCTGGGGCAACGGCACCTGGGGCAACGGCACCTGGGGCAACGGCACCTGGGGCAACGGCACCTGGGGCAACGGCACCTGGGGCAACGGCACGTGGGGCAATGGTACCTGGGGTAACGGTACTTGGGGCAATGGCAGCTGGGGCAACGGCAGCTGGGGCAATGGCACCTGGGGTAACGGAATGTTGTTTGAGAGCCTCTCCGTGGGTTCGCTCAACATCTCAAACCTTGTTGATACATCTCTTTCAAGCGAGGCCTGTGGGCCTCTCGGTATCGATCCTGAAGTCGCCATGACGGAGTTGATGGTGTTCGTGGCTACGATTCAATGTGCCCTTCCGTCGCCCTGCGCGGCTGGCGATTTGACCTGCTTGAACCAACTTGACTGCGCAACGGATCCGAATTGTAGAGTCATCACAGACTGCGATGGCAATGAGCTCTATGTTGGCGGGCAAAGCGGTCTGGGCACCAACCAAAGTGACCCCATGGTGGTTGCGAATGTTGATGCCTGCATCGACGCGACCCTTGCTGAACTGAACGAAGAGTTTCGAGCATATGCCGACAACCTCAACTCGTATGCGGTCTCGTGTGCGCTCCCGATGTCCTCTGGTACCGACTGCGCCAACGATCCAGGATGTGTTGAGGTCACCTATCAGCACTATCCCAGCGGGACTGAGACAAAACAGTACTACGGAGCCATCGGTCTAGCTCCCAACTGGAAAACCAACCCGGACTTCGATCTAGATTTACAAGGCCAACGTCGAGTATCTGCCTGCCTTGCTTCTCGCACCAACCCTCACCGTAAGAAGGTTCAGATTTCCATTCGTGGGATTGATATTCCGACTACTGATACCGAGCGAAATGTCTACAGCCACCACGAAGGCGCTTTTTGGGGAAACATGTTTGCTGAGAATCCTGTTGTCCATAGCTGCTCGGTCAACGGAGTGGGGCCCTCCGGTCGGATCTGTACTTCTGGTGAATGTGACTTCGTGGATGAGGGGCACTGCGACGTGGCGTGCGTCGACAAGGATGCCGATGGCAACTACACCAATTGTGGGCCAGAGGGGTCGACCGATGTGATCAATACGTTCCTGCCGCTGCGCACCGTGCTATCGGACGGTTATGAGCACCGCTGTGTGGTGCGGGCCGATGGCACGACCTGGTGCTGGGGCCGGGGATGGAGCTATCAGTTGGGCAATGGCATCGCAGCCGATTCTGAGCTGCCTGTAGAGGTATCTACGCTTGGCACTGGCGTCGTTGAGATAGCCCTAGGTGATACGCATAGCTGCGCCCGTAAAAGTGATGGCAGTGTGTGGTGTTGGGGTTTCAATCTTTGGGGTCCGGTTGGAAATGGAACAACGGAGACTGCCACGGCGCCGATTGAGATCACAAGCCTAAACTCTGATGTTGCCCAAATAGCAACCGGGAAATGGCACACATGTGCGGTCAAGACAGACGGGACCCTTTGGTGCTGGGGCTACAATATCTTAGGTCAACTTGGCGTACCTAGCGCCGGGCAATACAGTACAGAACCCATCCAGGTTGGTCTCGATGGTGTGATCCGCGTCTATGCTGGGGCAATGTACAGTTGCGCGCTCACTACGGATCGCCTTGTCTGGTGCTGGGGTTCCAATCACAGCGGGGCATTGGCGAATGGAGGTTATGATGACTCGCCAACGCCGGTTCTGACTGCTCTTCCTGCAGGCACCCAAGACGTTAGTCTTGGAAAGTTTTTTGGTTGTGCTTTGAACGAGAACGGAACCGTTTGGTGTTGGGGTGACAACTATAGTGGTGCCTTGGGGAACAATCAAGTCGGAAACGATCCAAACGGTTCTATACCGACGCCAACCCAAGTTATCAATCTTCCTCATCGGGCGATTTCCATCGGGGCCGGTGACGGTCACAGTTGTGCGATCCTCGAGGACGGAAGCCTTTGGTGCTGGGGGGCAAATACAGCGGGCCAATTGGGGCTCGGCGATACCCAAAATCGCTTAATCCCTACACATGTCTCCCTTCCTGGTGCAGCAGCAGAATTGATTGCGACGGCGAGCGGAACCCAGGTTATCCTAGAAGAAGGCAGCGTATATACGTTCGGCTGGAACCAGTACGATCAACTGGGTGTTGTTTCGTCCGAAACGTGCACCGCCAACGGAGTCACAGCACCATGCTCGACCGTGCCGCTTCGAATGTCAAACTTCGACAACTGTGGCGACGATTTGTGTGATTTTGGCGAGAGTGAAGGCTCGTGCCCCGCCGATTGTGCTCCCTTGGAGCTTTTTTTCGACGACTTCTCCGATGGTCTCGGCAAATGGACTCTGTCGGGAGGTGGAGACTTTCGCACCGAAGCTATCCTCGAACCAGTAACCCCTCCCGGCGGTTCAGGTGGGGATGCCGCCCACGCGAATCAATGCACATCATACTGCAATATCACAATAGATACCGCTGGACTCGATCTGGCCTCTTACTCTGAGGTCACAGTTTCTTTCCTTCGTTTCATCGATACGACGTTTGATGCTCAGGATTTTCTCAAGTTGAGGGTTCACGACGGCGCGCAGTGGACCACTGTGCGCAAGTGGCAGGGTGGAGGCCAAGGGGACGACGGCCTATGGCACGAAGAATCGTTCAGCTTGCTTCCGTACCTAGGTGGTTCGGATCTCAAGATCAGGTTTGGGACCAAATCAAGCCAAGCGAATGAGCAAATCCAGCTCGATGACGTACGCATTGTGGTGAGATAAGCCCTGGGGACGATACTAGCGGCGGGGGGCTTCTGGGTTGGATTTGGGTGCGGGAGTAGCGCGCCTCTTGGGCTTGGTGGTGGAGGCCATTTTTTCCTAGATGCCGCCGGTAGAAAGTAACCGTACGGTTCGTGACGGGTTGATTTGGATCTGCTCCCGAGCTTGATTGATGCGTAACCGTACGGTTCGTGACGGGTTGATTTGGATCTGCTCCCGAGCTTGATTGATGCTGCAGGAGCACATTCAGGGCGCGCCCGCCGGTGAGAACGACGGTAGAGCAGCACATGAAGACGGTGGTGAGCGGTGGACAGCGCGCTATGGTGGTGCCCAGTGGTGTGGAAGCAGGTCCTCGAGTCGAGACTTCGGGTGGTTGCCGAGCCGCATCATGACGTCCGCGAGATATTCCTCGGGATTGATGTCGTTCGCAATGCAGCTGGCTACGAGCGACATCAGGCCGACGAGGTTGTCACCGGCCTCTTTGTGCCCGAAGAACAGCCAATTGTGGCGGCCTAGGAACTTTTCGTAGAGCCGACTCGGACTGGTTATTGTCGATGGCCACCTCGGAATGGTCGAGAAAAACGGTCAAACCTTCCCAGTGCTTGAGCGCATAGCTCATCGCTTTGCCAAGCTTACTTCTCGGAGGATGAAGTGGCTTTTCGTTGAGCAGGCGCTCGTGGAGCAAGTCCATCCAGTGGCGACTTTCGGACGCCCGGAGCTGAAGGTGCTCTTCGGTTCCGTAGATCCCGAAGGTCTTCGAGAAACGTTCCACCCGGTAGGCCTCGCCGTAGAGATCGAGGACCTCATCGACGAAGTCCGGATCCTGCTCTCTCGCATCGAAGAATTTACGTCGCGCGTGCGAGTTGCACCGAGCACATATCCGCCCCTCGACTCCGATCACTTTGTTGTAGCCGGTGTAGCCATCAACGAGCAGAAAACCTTTAGTCCCGCCCAGCACATCCTTGGGTGTTTGGCACTGCGGTCTGCGGTCAACCGGTACAGCACGACCTGTGGGGTGACGAACGTCCAGACGAAGCCCCGCTTTTCACGATCTTGAATCTTGATGGACGTTTCGTCCGCGAGGACCACCGGTGAAGCGGCGATCAGGCGAATCATAAGCTCGATGAGTGGTTCGAACTCCTCAGCCATCCGGTGAATGAGCTCGTTCATCGTACTACGCGCCATCGGGATTCCAAGTCGCTCAAACTTCTTCTCTAGTCGATGGACGGGAAAAGAGTCCCAGAGCTTGGACACGATCAGATATGATATAAATCTCGGACCATACCGACAGTTCTCGAATGGCCGAGGGGGCGGGGGTGCAGTGACGACGTACTCACCGCATGCGCAACTGAGTTTCTCCTGGACATCCTCGTGGCAGATGAAATGACCCGGCACGTATTCCCAGCGCTTCGTGATTCGTCCTCCCCCGAGGGTCTTCAGATCGCAACGTCCACATTTGGGGCACGTCCGCTCTTGCTCCGGTACGGAGTGGCACAACCGTTTCGTCTCAAACTCAGCGCGTTTTTTGCCAGTGTCTCGCCGCTTCTTTTTTGTCTTGCTTGCATCCGTATCGTTTTTTCCCTTCGCTCGTTCGTGTGACTCCGGCGATGGGACCTTGTTCTTCTTTTCAGATTTCTTTTTGCCCAGAAAACGCTTCTGCAGATGGTCGAGCTTTTCGAGAGCCTGCTCGAGGGCCTCTTTCTGATCTTTGAAAGCTTCCCGCTGGGCACTCAGCTCTGACTTTAGCGATTCGACCACGCTCTGCAAGGCCCCGAGCGTTGAACGAAGCGTTTCGTTGGTCTCTCGAGCGACCCGAATGTCTTCTCGTAGACGCTCGTTCTCCTGCTCGAGCGAGGAGTCCTCCGCTTTAGAAGTCAGTGCCAACATCCATGTTGGATCAGAAAAGAGATCGCGTGTCGATCAGTTTTACACCCGCTCGGTGTTCGGTGGCCTCCATCGAGCCGGTCTTCTCACCTTGGACAGGTCGATGCCCTCCAGAAGGACCGCTAGCTCGTGGCTTTCGATCTCAATCGCATCCCCGGAGAGTCGATGCCAGGGCATTCTGAATTTCCCACGCTCGATTCGCTTGTAATACAAGACCAACCCGCCGCGATCCCAAAAGAGGATCTTTTTCCGGTCGAATCGCTTGCCGAGGAAAATGAAGAGATGCCCGCTGAACGGGTCGTCTTGCCACTCATTCTTTACAATCGCCATCAGCCCATCGTGCCCGCGTCGCATGTCAACTGGTTTTGAAGCCAGGTAAATCCGTACGCTCGGTGGAAGCGTCAGCACGTTGTTCGAAGCTCAAGCAATAATTCACCGACATAAGACGCCGGGATATTCGCGCTGAACCGCACGCGAACGTCACCGAGTTCTAGTTCCACGTCGGCGCATGAACCGATTGCTGTTGTCACTGGAAGGATTCGTATCTTATCTGATTCCTCCTCAGGACACTCCTCATACTGCTTCCTCCACTTCATCAAGGATGACTCCAGGACATCGAGCTCTCGAGCAATCATGCGCCATGTCTGGCCGTTGTCTCGAAGCCGACCTGCCTTCTGCACAATCTCGCGTTTTTGGTCAGGCGACCATTGGCGACGACTCTGGGCGGGCGCTTTGTTTTCCATCGTCCAGAGATTCAGGCTGGCGGCGACTTCGAATCAAGACGACGCGCGCCGTACGGTTACGGTAGAAAAACTGGCCTTGGTGGAGGGGGGCTTCGGTGCCGAAGCGCCCAAACGAAGGATGGGGTTCGTTTTTCGCCGTGTGCGAAGAAGGCATCAAGCCGAGATGCCAAAAACGTAGGCCCTTTGCTTCAAGCGCGTGCCGCGCGGCCGGAGACACCGAGACAGGCGCGGCTTTGAGGTTCCACCCCTGAGATAAGGGGAGTTGCACCTTTGTAGGTTCGAGCGTGGGCTTTGGGGTGGCACGGATTCAGCAAGCCCTTGATCTTCGTAAGCAATTCGAAGACAACATCTCGGCCCGACACAAAGGGCATGGAAAGTGACGTACGCTGGTACATGTCGCCGTGATCTGGCGCCATGAGACGAAGCGCACGCGCATCGTCAGGGTGGACTCGGACTACGTGCTCATCGCATTGTACTGAGGGTTAAGATCGAAAGACGTTCCAGTGCGTTCTCTTGGGTGGTCACTCCACCGATCGCCCTCCCGCAAGCAATCGAATTTATCCCGTCATTCTGAAGGCCTTCAAACTGGGCACAGTCTTGCTGAGGTCCTTTGAGCATGCCCAGGATTCAACAACTCTAACTTCGGTAAAACCGCCGCTGGCGAAGTAGGCACATACGAAACCGAGAACCCAAGTGTCATCGGGCTCGTGACGGGCGTGCGCTCTAGCCGGAGCACTATCACCCATTGAAATGCGTCCAGTGACGCACCCATTTTAAAGAAGGAACAACCATGAATAGGATATCAAATGTGTTCAGTACTGAGCACCGTTCATTTTTTCTACGGGTTATCGCTACAGTGCGAACTCGCGCTTGTCCAGGTGGCAACGGCCGCCGAAAACCCCCCGAGGAAAAGACAATGAAGACCAAACTCTACAGAATGGTGGGTTCACCAACAAGGTCGATTTTAGCAATGGGATTCGTCTTCGGCTGCGGTGGAGGACGCGCCGGCGAGACTGCTCAAGATGCAACACATGCTTCCGTTTCCACGCACAACCTTGTTGCCCGGTACAGCTTCGAGGGCAATGCAACAGATGTGAGTAGTCACGGCAATCACGGAACCGTTTTCGGGCCTACCCAAACTCATGGAGTACTGGGGCACGCCTACGCCTTTGACGGTGTCGACGACTACATTGCCATCAAGAATCTGGTCTATGACACTGCAGGCGCACTCCCACGCTTATCCGTTTGTTCCTGGGTTCAAACGAGGCATCGAAGCACGAGCTGGAGCAGCAATTGGTCGATCTTGGACTTTGATCGCTCAGAATATTTTAGTTTGTACACGCGCGGTGATGGCAAGCTTGGGTTTTCAACCAGCCAGGGCGGTCAGATCCATGACCAGGTGGGCTCTTCTCTTGTCAATGACGGCACGTGGCACTTTGTCTGTGCCATCTACGATGGCACAGACAAGATATTGTACGTAGATGGCAAAGAAGATGCTCGCACCGTCGATGCCCATGACGGTAACCCCCTGGGGAGCGGAGAAACGCGTTACGGGATGATCGGAGACGGCTCGGAGGCACTCACCTTTAACGGGGCCCGCAACCACGTTTGGTTCGAAGGGAAGATAGACGAATTGTCCATCTACCACAGTGCCTTGTCGGCGCAAGAAGTCAACGATCTGCTTGTCGGACGGAAGGAAAACAAAGCACGTTCTACCCAGGGCCTTGTTGCCCAATACAGATTTGAGGGTAGTGCAGCGGATTCGACGGATCACGGTAATCACGGAACCGTCTTTGGGCCTACGCAAATTCCCGGACCACGGGGGCATGGCTATGCCTTTGACGGTGTCGACGACTACATTGCCATTGAGAATCTGGTCTATGACACTGTAGGCGCGCTACCAAGCTTATCCGTTTGTTCTTGGGTTCAAACGAGCCATCGGAGCACGAGCTGGAACAGCAATTGGTCGATCTTGGACTTTGATCGCTCAGAATATTTTAGTTTGTACGCACGCGGTGATGGCAAGCTTGGGTTTTCAACCAGCCAGGGCGGTCAGATTCATGATCAGGTGGGCTCTGCCCTTGTCAATGACGGCACGTGGCATTTCGTCTGTGCCATTTACGATGGAAGTGACAAAATTTTGTACGTAGACGGCAAAGAGGATGCGCGTGCCGTCAATGTCCATGACGGTAACCCCTTGGGCAGTGGAAAAACGCGTTACGGGATGATCGGAGACGGCTCGGAGGCACTCACCTTTAACGGGGCGCGAAATCAGGTTTGGTTCGAAGGAAAGCTAGACGAATTGTCCATCTACCACCGTGCTTTGTCGGCGCAGGAAGTCATCGAACTGCCTCATGACGACTGGAGTGTGGACCTCAAAGTTATCCCTCTGGAGGATGGAGCCACATATTTGGTGACGGCTTGCAATGTCGGTACGCTGAACGGCGGCCGCCCTGTGAATGTTGGACTTTGGTTTGACCGACATCTGGCCTTCTCGTGCTTGGAAAGAGCCCCCCCCGAACCGGCCGACAAATCCTGGCTTGTTAACCTACCACCACCGGGACAGTGTTTACAGATTCGGACTTCTCGTAAATTCTCCGAACGAGGAAGGCATACCGCCAGCGCAAGGATTGATTGCGATAATGACACAAATGCCAGCAACAATACGGCCGCTCAAGGCTACATCGTCGCAACGCCCGATTGGAGAATCGACGCGCTAAAAGTCACTGTTCGGGCAGACAGATTCAGATATGAGATTACCGCATGCAACGAAGGGTACGCCTCCAGAAGCGAAGTGAGTTTGTGGTTCGACGCCGACTCTGTAACCTGCGGACGCACAGCCGGGCGGGATGTTTTTTGGGATACAAAACTGACGCAGCCCAATACGTGTAAGACGTTCGTTCACTACGAACCTATTAGAGAAAAGCAAAAACGTCGTGCACTCGCAGCCGTGAAGTGCGAGTCAAACGAAGATAACACTCGAGACAACGCGGAGTTCCAATACTATTCATTTGTCCCGCGACCGCCACCAAGTCAGGCCGTCGAGCTGGAGGCCAACGGGATCAAATTCGATATTCCCGCGGGCGCTCTTCCCTCAAATGTTCGAGCAGACGAAATTACAGTAGACGTAGTGGCATCTGGCAGCGAACAAGGTTCCTTATTTACACTCACCCTGGGGCCTTCAGGCACGGCTTTCGCGACGCCTATTGCGATTACGGTACCCCTTGGGCGCATAGGCCGTATTCCATCGAGAAATACAAGATACGCTCTCAGGCATGCTTCCGCGTGGGGTGTAGACAAGTTTGAAGCGACTGCAACAGCGGAGGGCCTTTCTTTTCAGGTGAGCCATTTTAGTACGGTGACGGTTTCAGAGGCGCTTCCCGAAGGTTGCCCTGGACCGGGACATGGAACCATCTCCGTGGGCTCAGGAACCGTGGATCTTTCCACTTTCGATTGTGTGGTGCAGACTCCTTTCATGGCGCCGGGTGAAGTGGGCACTGTGCGCCTGGTGAGCCCCACGGAACGATCAGGGACGGCCACTCGCAACCTACGTACCGAACCCATCCCAGGAGCCCTATATCCTTTTGCAAGTAGTACGTGCGGCGATGGTTCGATTGCGCATACCAAAACGCTTGATCCGTGGGAGGACGACATCATGTGGCGTGGAACGCAGGCTGGCATTGCCTGGGTGTTTGTGGAAGTTGCAGACTTTCCAGGAGGTCAACATTGGCAAAAATGGGCCATTCAAGTTCGGTATGGTGATTCCATACCCAATTTCCAATGCGATTGCGTAGGAAAGGTACGCTACGATGTGAACGCGCAGGGATTCGATCTTCCGCTAACTACTTTCCTCGCCAGAATGGCAAAACTAGCCTACGAGGACGAAGGGCCGCTCAATGTCGAGGCAAAAAATGAGTGCTTGACGGACGTACGATTCTTCGAAGATTTTGCTACAAACACGCAGGCGTTCGCCGCATACGATGCAGAAACCGACTCGACTATTGTCTCATTTCGAGGTACCGCTGGACTGAAGGATATCCTTCAGGACGCAAAGCTTATCCTAGATCCGGCCGCAAACTTCGGTGAAGGCAGGGTACACAGAGGATTTTCTCAGCAAACGAACGCGCTCATACCCGACATCATAAACTACCTAGGTACCTTCAATGTGGGATCGAATATTTTGGTCGCTGGGCACAGTCTTGGAGGCGCAGATGCGATGCTTTTTACCGCTCATGCGAATCGACATCATTTTCCCGTTGCGCAATTGCACACTATCGGGCAGCCAAGGACAGGAAACGCTGCGTTCGTAAACAGTTTCGAGTCATCCTCCGCTCAAACCAACTACGTGCGGGTAGTAAATAACCACGATATCATCCCAGCGGTTCCGCCTGCCTCCCTCTCGTATCGACACGGTGGCTATGATGTCTACATTGATAACATCGGAAATATTCGAGAGGGCGACAGCGGGTTCCGGGCATGGCTTCACCGGGCTCTCGATCGAGTCCCCATTATTGACTTGGATGAGCTTCTAACCGATCACGGTAGCGCTCACTACGTAAGGCTCCTCGAGGATGCCCTAGATAGAGAAAAGTAGCCACGCCGCAATGCTTGACATTCTTCGAGCATGGGTGCTGCTTAGGGAATCTGGTCTGAATTCGATCCCCTCTCGATCCTCCACGTCAGGACCGACAGAAATCTGCCACAGACCAAGCTCATTCATTGGGGGCAAAACTTAGACAAGAAACATTGACTGCTCGATTGGATGGGAAGTTGACCACCCATTTGGCTCGAGGTTGACCACCCATTTGGCTCGAGGTTGACCACCCAATGGGGTGAAGTTAACCTGGGGTAATCCCGATATCTGTAGAGAGGTTAGGCGACGCGTATTCGGCTCAGGGCTGCGAAGGAGCAGTGATGAGCAAAGCGAGGACGAGTATGCGTATGCAAGAAGAGATTCAGCGGCTTTCGAGAGAGGGCTACTCGATACGAAAGACAGCGAAGGCCCTGCGCGTTTCGCGCCAAACGGTCCGAAAGTTTGTAACCAGTGGTCTGACGGGGTCCCCGAGGAAACCTTGAGGCCCGTTGGGTTCAGCGCGTGTTGGGCTGTACCTGAGCAGCCGTGAAGATCTGGGCTTTTGCCGTGGTTTGGGCGGGAGCCGAGGCTGTCACGCTCAGTTCTGCCTGGAGGCGAATCTCGTGCCGAGCTACATTGGTGGTGGTAGGCGACGAGCAGCCCAAGCATGGGGTGTGTAGTGCTCCGGATGAGCTTTAATCGCCTCGGGGTCGGCTTTCATGATGTCCACCAAGTATTCTTGTATTGGCACCTTGGCGGCAACAGCGGTCTGCAGGATCGTGCGCAAGATATCAAGAACGACGCGGCCCTCCATCGTGCGTCGGAAGAGTGCGCTCTTCTCGATGAGCTTCTCTGTTCTCAGCAATCGTTCGCTCAGGTTGTTTGTCGCTTCGAGTCGAGGTTCTTTTAGGTAGGCAGTGAGTTTCTCAAAGTGTTTAAGAATATATCGGGCGCCGGTACCTAGAGGGGTGGCCTTGGACCAGCGCTTTGCCATCTTGGTCGCGAGATTTTTAATGGCCCCCCAGATCTCGCGACTGTCCGTGTCCCGTACTGCCAAGACGTTGTCGTAGTTCCGGCCATGACAGTCCAAAAGATGCTCGTGGAGGGCCAATCCTTTGAAGAGATGCAGCATATAAGCCGCATGCGTGGGGTCGTCCTCTTCGTACAAGGCAAAGGGCCGCCGCGCATGGGCGCTACATCCAGCCAGATGGATGTGGAAGTGACCGGTGAGCTTTGGGTCGGTGACAAAGTTCGTACTGCTGAGGTCGGCTTGAATGGTGCGTTCTCGGGCGCTAGGTTTCCTCTTCTTAAGCAACATTTCGAGAAGATTGCCAAAGCTTCCGAGGTGGCTCCGATAGAAGATGATCATACTCTGGGGGGCGTCGTCATCGCTTTTTCCGGTGATGACCGTAGTGTGTAAAGCTTCTTTGACTTCTTTGCCGTTTCGCTTCTTAGACTCGAAATCGAATTTTCTGCCGACCAAAACACTAAGAGAGGGCTCCGGAAGGGGTGCCTGTTTCGCGGTGCGGTGCCCCTGTTGTCGTTTCTCGAAGAGTGCGGCTCTCGCTTTCATGCACGATGTGTAACTGCGTTCGGCGGCGCAGGTGGTGCGATGGAGTGCCCAGGGCGGAGGCTTTTCCGCTCGTTCTTGCTTTCTAAAGTGCGTGGACACTTCCAAAACCCGGCATGAGGTATCATCCCCAGCCAAAATCGAAGCATCAGCGAGCTGCTCCGAAAGCCTCAGGTAGATGGGGACAAAGCGTCCCGCCACGTAGTGCGCCATTCGGCCCAGACCACCGGCGGTAAAGCGCTTGCCCGCCGTCGTGAGCATCTTGGCTAAACGATTGAGAGGCATCGCGTACTGGCCCACCATCACGGCCAGCGTAGCCAGCGCCGACCAGGTGACTGAATAACGCGCCGGACCAATTTCAGCCGTCGACGCAGAAACAACCCGACGCTCACCGTCTTTTGTCTCGATGATCTTCTTCTCTACATCCAAATGAATGCGCGTCACGGAAACCGAAAAGTCATAGCGGACCCGAGGCTCACTCAAGGTCTGGACAACCGTCTCATCGACCAGATTTTCGGGAAGATGGGCGGGCAGATGGAGCGCTTCCTCTGCGGGCGACACGAAGCTGCTGTTCATCAGCGTCTCGGTCGAAGATTGGAGGGCCGGCGATTCTTCTCCATCGCCGCGTTCTAAATGCTCGACAAGCAGCTCGACACTTGCCGCTGATTTAGCCTTGGCCTCTTCGGAAAGCTCAATTTCTTCTACTGGGACGTCCATGGAAACCTCTTGCGGCTGTTCTGACGACGTAGCCACCTTGGCTAGCTTTTTCTCTATTTTCTCGGCTTTGGTCTCATGTCTGTGCTGCAAGTCTGTGTACCGAGCGGCCAAGGCACGACTTCGATCTCGTTGCTGTAAGAGTCGTTCGCGCGACTCGGAGAACACGCATTTCGAAGAGGAGACCAAACCTTGGAGCGGGCCACCACTCTTACGCTTTTCACTCGATGGGATGATGCCCATCACTCGACCGAGCTCCCGAGTATAGGTGCGATATTTCTGGGACGACCCTTGCCCCGAAATCAGCTGCTTGAGAATGATCTCTAGCAAGGGACGAAAGGATGACGGCGCGGATTTAAGTGTGTCAACGCTTTTTTTAAACCGTCGGGTGACGGGTCTTGCTGTCAAAACAGCGGCGGGCGCGTTTGTGCACCGTGAAGGTCGCGCCTTCGAGGAGAAGCGAGAGCTCCGCCGTCGAGATCGATGTGCGGGAGGCTTCTTCCGCGAACCGAACAAGCGTTCGAAGACGGCCCCCTTCAAAGCGACGACTGACGAGGTACAGACCCACGCGATCACCCACAAGAGCTCGAAGCTGTCGGTGGTCCTTTTTTACGAACAAGACGCAGTCAACGTCGTAAGGATTTGCGCCTAAGCGATACGCTTCGCCGAGAAGCCCGTTGAGCTGCTTACGAAAGTCCACGCGGTGCTGAGCCATGAAGACCCGCCGAATTGCGACCGGCAACATATTAGGAGACTCCGTTGTCGGATCGTCGAAGGGCCACCGACCAGCCTTGGAGACGGAGCTCCAACACCGGCGGGTCATCGCTCTTCACCTAAATGTCGTCGTCATCCACGACGGTAAACATGCGCACCGCAACCCTCCGCGTCTCGGCTTTCATTGAGCCAGCCTCGTCACGTTTTTCCCAGGCATCGAGTTGCTGCGAGGACACGCCGCAGACGCGGCGCACCTCGGCCCGACTCAAGCCTTGTTGCATCGCTTCCTGCGTAGCCGTCCGTAGATCGTTTGGGATTCGGGTGCCAGATCGGTGGGCCCGACGAAAGACCTCGAAACTCTGATGAAGCCCCTCCAACCGGGACTCCCTAACCCCGCGCCGCCTAAAGCCACGGCCCGAAGCCTGGGAACCACGCCCAACTTTTCTCTTTGTCACTGCTCTTTGCCTCCTTGCTGGTGCTTTTGCCAGCCAAAGGCAAATATGGGGCGGCTCACCGAAATTGTCGTGGGCCCGTCTGTGCACAGGTTACGAAGCAACGCCGCTTTGGCCAACACCGTGCTCAGGGCGAGCAGATAGGCGTCTTCTTCAGAATGTCCGCCCAGGATATTCATGCGCGTCGCGGGAACCTGGGGCACGAAACCCTCTCTACCGAGGCCCAAGGAAGGACCAGTTCGCGCTCCGCCTGTATTGTCGCCTCTGTAAAACCCATACCCGTCGAGACCAAGTGGGAAACGCGGGCGAAGCTTAGGTCGGTGAGTGCGTTGACATGCACCAACGTCTCCGCACCTGACAACTCTCCGTATGCGCGAAGGGTTATAGGCGTATGGGACAATCGCCCCAGAGCCTCGTCATAATGACGCCCCGAAACGGACACCGACAGCAACCCCGACGAAGGTAAGTCAAGTGAGAAGTCCCCCATATCATTTGTGGTTCTTGTTTCAAAAGTCTGAGAAGAAGCCTCGTCTTCAGACCAAACATAAACGGCACGAACCACCGAGTCTTCAACAAGCGGCCCTTTCTGTACGCTCCCGCTCATCCGAAAAACGGCCGAAGCTGCATGTTCCTGTACGGCATCAGGCCCTGAGCACGAAAGAGAAAGAGCCAAGACGGACAAACAACAAAAAACACTTCCTGAATTCATAAACAAATCACTCCTGCGTATTAGGCCACAATCCCATGCGCACCCGTCCCGATGCCCCTACCCGCGAGTTCATTCGCCGAAACCCACGACTCAAGGGCTCCGCTCTTGCCGTTGGCGATGCGAAACGCCTCTGATCGCATCCTCTCTTGCTTTCGAGCGGAAATCGACTGCAATCTTGCCCCAGAGAACCACACTCCGGTCGATCAAGGTTGTCGGTCTTCCCGGAGAGGAGCCACACAGTACACGTTTATTGCACACTCAGACAGCCAGGGCTCTCATGGCGTTGACATGGGCATCTTATAGCAGCTTAGCCCTATGAAGACTTGTTCTAAACATGACATTCTTTTGTCCGAAACGACCGCATCGCAACCGCACCGGCCGCCTTTCGGATATTCGACCCCTATCACGACAGCACGATCGCCTCTGGACTTGAGTCCGCTTGATCTTTGCGATGCGCCCAATCTTTCGGCCAGAGACCCTCAAGAAACCGGATCATTTTGGCCAAAAACCATCAAGAATCTGTGACCTCAGCGCTGATCCGCCGAATCAACGTACCCTTGCCGTGCCCTTCGAGGTGGCCCAGGACTTGCTAAACAATAACTCATGCGGCTTTGGGCCATAGGAACAATGGTTCTATGCGCAGTCGCCTGCGCAGGAGAAAAAACCAGAGAAGATACCCAACCAGACGCTGGCACAAATCGTGACGCAGGCGTCTCCACAGATCCTGGAATCGAAAACGCCAACTTCCTCACGCGCTTGGAAAAGGCAGCCGACTTGGCCAAGGTTCAAAAAAGTCAAAAATCAGGGGTCAAGTACTTGGCCAACGCCAAAGGCCGAACACCCACCGAGCCCATGATGGAGGCTTGCTACTTTCAGAACATGAACCTCTTCGAGTGGCACATTGGTTTTCTTAAGAGCTTTCCTGAGTTTGCCGACCTGGCCTACGAAACCTACCTCAATTGGGTCTTGCGCGTCGAGTCACGAAGGTTCTGGGGCGGGACAATCCGGTCCTGGCCTGGTGTCCGGCATCCCAAAACGGAAGAGCTGGGCATTGTTGCTTACTCCGTCTACGCCGAAGGCAATGAACTCGAGGTCGACCACGTCGTCGAAGCAACAAGCATTCTTAAAGAGTGTGCCGTCTTTGCGGCAAACCGCCTGGTCTTCGTGCCAGAAGGCCCCCAACAAAAACGCTTGGTTCATCGAAACGCGCCTGCCTTGGAGAAAAAGGGTGTATCCTTTCTCTTTGCAGAAACCTTACTCAATGGCTTAGGCCACGAAAGCTACAGCAAGGGCGAAGGATACGGAACTTTGAAGGTGGTGCCGAAGGGTGAGGCACTCAACACGTATGGAACTCGTGACATTGTAGTGGTAGAAAGTGCACCCAACGACATCTCTATCGTAGCTGGACTCATCACCAAAACTCCTCAAAACAGCCTGAGCCACGTCAACCTTCGACTCTCGGAAAAAGGCATTCCAAGCGTTGCCGTACCAAAAATCTACCAAGCCTGGTCTCTTCTAGAGCTCCAAGATCGTCTGGTTCATCTTCTAGTTTCCGACCAGGAATTTCTGCTGGAGCCAGCCCGGCTGGAAGAAGCAGAGGCCTTTTGGAAGTCCCGAAAACCATCCATTCCCCCGGTGCAAGCGAACCTCGATGAACAACGCTTGGCCGGATTCGATGAAATCGATCATTCGAACAGGCTGAGCTACGGTGTAAAAGCTGCCAACCTGGGTGAGCTGTTTGATGTGCTGCCGGCTGAACACCGGGCCTCCGGCTTTGCCATTCCTTTTTCCGCGTATCTCCGTTTCATCGAAGAAAACGGCATCAAGACCGCCATCGAAGACATGCTGAAGAGGCCCGAGCTGAAGACAAATGCGGCGTTCAAGCGAAGTCAGCTGAAGGCCCTGAGGGCCGCCATTCAGGGCGGCACCATGTCGAGCGATACGATGGACGCAATCAAGGATCAGCTCCGGAAAAGCTTTGGCGACCAAGCAGCCTACCAGAGGATCCGCTTTCGCAGCAGCACAAACGTCGAAGACCTGGACAAACTTACCGGAGCGGGACTTTACGACTCCAAGAGCGGATGCCTGCAGGACGATCTCGACAACGATGAAGCAGGCCCTTCCCACTGTCTTTCGGCTGACGAGCGGACCCAAGTGGAGGAAGAGATACACAAACGAAGGCAAGAGCTGCTCGACCATCCAGAGCGCACGTACCTAATGGATGTGATCAAGAACCTGGAGGGCGACCTAAGTAAGGAGAAGGGTGTCGCCCGGGCCATTCGCAAAGTTTGGGCGAGCCTGTGGAATCTGCGGGCCTTTGACGAACGAGAATACTACGGAGTTGATCATACCCGGGCATTTATGGGCATCGCGGTCAATGCTTCCTTTGTCTCGGAGCGGGCCAGCGCAGTTGCCATCACCGAACTTCGGGTCGACGATGAACTTCCACTTTATCGCCTATCTTCCCAGCTTGGCCGAGAGAGCGTAGTCCGGCCAGGCGATCCGAGCGCCATCGCCGAGTCCTTGAGCTTCGGCCGAAGCGCAACGTCTACGGTAAGCGACGTCAAGGTTCAGGTATGGTCCTCCATCGCAGGAACCGGTGTTTCTGTTTGGTCCAACGAAAAGCTGGACCAGCTCGGGCGGACACTGTTTTTGATCCATGACCACTTTGCTGAGTCGGTTTATCCCCAACTTTCTTCGTTTTCTTTGGACGTAGAAATCAAACACACGTCCGAAGGCAACATCGTTTTTAAACAAGCTCGCCCCTACGTGAGCTTTTCACCATGAGGTTCGTTGTGAAAGTATTGACACTGATTTTTTTTGCTGTCTTCATCGGCTGTTCATCCACCGAAAACCGGCCCGCCCCCCAACCATCAAAAGGTGCATGCACAAGCAACGGCGTGCAGGGCAACACCAAATTGCAAATAGACTCCGACTCAACCGACAGCGGAGTAAACACCGATGCGGGCCCAGACGATTCTCTTTTGGGAACATCTCTTGAAGGCATCGAGATCGAGTGGTCACACCCCCTGGAGCTGTGTAGCCAATGGCGAGAAAGCATCAGCCTAGACGACGAACTCGCAGCCAAGGTGCACATCACATTGCACCCCGAGCAACGAGAATCGCTTGGGCGCAATCACCTTTCGGCTGCCACCTTGTCCCAGGGCACAATTCGCCGGAGCCCGCTGAGCGATGACCACCAAGCGCTGCCCAGCGACAGTCTGCGCCTCGACGAATACAAGCTAGGAGATCCAAAGGGAGACACAAGTCTTTCGGCAACCTTGGTGCACGACTTTGGAAGCGCTGGTATCATCACCGAGCACTTGTCGGTCACGCGAACGCCAGGAGACAAAAAACCCCTGATCATGGGCAAAGACTTCGAAAGCACATTCACCTATCAAGCCCCGGGTAATTGCGAAAGCATTGCTCTGGAACTCTGCGGTGGATCCAAAGACCTGCAATCCGCGGCCCAGGTCCTGGTTGCAAAAAACGGAAACAACACAATGACCGTCACCCGCTTTATCAACACCATCGAAACCCTCGCCGGCTCCTATCCCGTGCATCCGACCAGCGCCGTTGTGCGGCTTTCTAGCGAACCTCGAGAGGCCTATTCGGTCCATGGATTTTGGTCCCAAACCTATTCCGCAGAGCACCACAACTGGTTCGAAGATTCGGTCATTGACTTCACCAAGGATCTAAGCTGGTACCAGACTGCCTACCGCCCGTACCTAGACGGAAACCCAAACCGGGACAGCATGATGACCCAACTCAAACTCTTGGGCATGGACGGCTGGGACAACACACCCAAGATTGTATTGACCCAACTGGACATGAACTCAGGGCAAGAATCACAAAGCGATTGGCTGGTGGACGGTGGTTGGCGTCGGGTAGACAGAAAAAATATGGAACAGATCCTCCAAAAGAAGTGCCAAGACGGACAAGTGGTGACCCTCAGCAACACCAGCTTCACTGAGATCTTGCACCTGCTCTCGTGCCCACGGAATGCCGTGCAACAGCTAAAAATGCTCGTACCCATCGCCTTCACCGCCGATCCCAGTCAGATTGGCAAGGTCTTCGAAGGCGACGCCATTGAGCCCATTCAAATCATGGGCAGAACCGGCCATCGCATCAAGGTAGGCGACACGCTCGTCGACGTCACCAAAAACGCCAACGAAGCCCACTACTTTGTAACTGTCACCAAGGACGGGCAGACCGTCACCGATCGGATCATGCACCCACGACCGATGCAGAAGAACGATCCCTGGGACGAGACGATCTCACTGAAGGGCAAAGACAGCGCTCCCACCGCAACCTTGATTCGCCGCCATGTGGGCTGGGGCATCGGCGAAAGCTTGATCTATGCCCCGGTGTCCTTTGAGCTGACCATCGACAAGACCTACCGAGTCGAAGCCTGGGATCTGATGCGCTACCGAAACAGCCACCACAATTGGAGAGACAATCTGGAGGCGGAAAGTGAAGGCCTGCTCTTGCGGTGGCGTGTTGAATTCCTTACTGGACAAAACGCCCGCGAGCGTCACTTTGTCTCTGCGGTACGGAAAAGCGATGGCAGTGAAGTTCTGGCCGAAACTGAGGTCACAACACAGACCGAATAGCTCGAGCGAAGAGCCCGCAGGCGAGCTGTTTGGGACGGATTTCCGCCTGCCTGGCTTACTTCTTCTTGAAATAGAGCTTCAGTTCTCCAGAGAACTCCCCGCTCACCACCAGTTTTGAGTCGTCCGAAACCCCGGAGGTCTCCACATCTTGGCTTTTTGCGGAAAGAATCATCCCCTTCGGGAGCTCAAGGGTCAGGCCAGACAGCGGACGAGGCGCAACCAAAGTGACCTGAAGAATGCCGCCATGAAGTTGGCTGTCTACGTCGACAAGGTCTCTTCGCGCCCACCAGTCGCCGAACTCAGCCACGCTGGTGTACATGTATTTGTGTTTGCTTTGCTCGATGAATGCACGCATGAAGGACAGCTTTTCGCCCAAGAAATTCGGGTGAACAAGCATGACAAAGATGCCTCCATTGTGACTGATCTGCTCGGCGGTCGTCAGTGCATCGGCCACGCGATTGGTGACAATGGGGGAGTCGGGCCGTTCGTCTTCGATGGTCACGGGGAAGTCGAAAATGTCGGTTTCACTACGAAATCCTCGACCGTAGGTCATCTTGTGAGGAAGATGGGTCATGGTGTCGGCGGCGGCACCGATAGACGCTTGCTCGTAGCCTACCGCGACCATCGCCTGAGACAACGAAAATGGTTGCTTCAAGTGTCCCGGCCTGAAGGACTTGACGGTCACATCCGAGACAAAATCTTCGAGAATGAACCGGCTGATACGAAGCTCGCCCAAAACCGTCCCACCGATGGCTTCCAGACTATCGTTGAGCTCGAAGTTGATCGGCCGATAGGACGGGAAATGTTCCGCGCCATCACCCAGCTCAAAGTTATTGAAGTTGAGCGCATGGGCTACGGAATGGCTTGCGACTTCCATGTCCATGTCCCTGAGCTCGGCCATGACTCCAAACGCCTGCACACCCCTGAACGCCGACTCTTGTGCGTCGGTGATATATTTCGTCTGAATGAAATACGTCGCCGGAACGCCTAGCTCCTGCTCCATTCGGGCGTACTCGCGGGCGTTCACAACCGATTCGGAGGTATCGATGTCGTGGGTTAACATGACTGCCAACGATTGGTCGTTGGGCAACGGCGCTAAGGTGACTGCCGCACTTTCGGCATCCACGTAAATGTCGCGGACAAGTCGGAGCATCACATCAACCGCTGGGTCGAATCCGTTGATATAGTCTCGGCTCATGCCCCCTCCAAATCCATTGAAGCTGCGAAGCGCATAAAGCCCCACGTTGATACCAATGGCATAGGCCTTTCCGTTTCCGTAAGTGTTGTACGTAACGGCGACGTTGTCGGTCGTCGTGCTGAGTCCGATGTCCGTATCACTGTCGTACACGGCGATGCCTGGGTACTTGGTTCCACCGTATCGGACCGTAGGCATGTTTTCTCCGATCTCCCGGCGATAAATGGGCAGACATTTTTCACGCGAATTCTTCAGGTTTTGGGTCAAGGTCGGATAGCTGTCGGTGAACCTCAGGCCTGAGATTTCCTTGCCGTTATAGATGCGGTCCGTTCCAGGCACAAAGCGAGCGCTTTCGAATCCGAAGACGTCCTTCATGTCCGTGTTTCCCACCTCGCCCGCAATGAGTACGCCACCATTTTTTACGTGTTCACGCAAAAGAGCTCGGTCGGAGCTGCTGTTTCGGATCGCAGGATACACCCATACGACCTTATGTTTGAGCGCCTCTTGGATGTCATCGGTCACCCGGATGGGTGTGCCGACGGCCTTCATCCCGTGGACGATTCCCAGCCATTTGTCGGAGGGATCGGTGATCAGCACCGCGAGCCTACTGGTCGCTCCCACGTCAAAGTCCGAAGGTGTTGCGATTTTTTCTGCGGCCACGATGGAGGGTGCACGCCACGTTTCATAGCCCGCGAGTCGCCATTTGTCTGTGAATCGGATTTGATCGACATACAGAATGGCCTGCTTCGCCGCACCCCCAGTACCAGGTTCTATCAGCATCAAGAACTGTACGCCCGATACTTTGGTCATGTCCAAGGTGGTGTCGGGGGCGCCTTCAGATCGATCGAAGTCGTCGCGGCTGAGAGCCAGGCTGACCTCTTTGTAGACGTTGGTGATGTCGTTCAGGCTCAGCTGGGTTGAAGGGCTCTGCCTCCATACACTTTGGTTTGAGCCCCCGGTATCGATGAGAAGCTCCAATGCTACTTTCACGTTTGGACTGCTGTTGTTGCTCCGGATCGCGTACGAAATGCGACCATAGTCATGGAGATTGACCGCGGTCGGGAACGCGAAACGGGCCCCCATACCCCAGCCTTGCGTGAGGCCGTTTCTTCCCGAAACGATTCTGGCGGCTGCGGTGCCTGCGTGCCTGGGCACGGTCGCTCTGGTGAGCTCCGCAGCATCGGCGCCAAAGAGCGACTTTTGATAGCTGCTTACGCCAATGCTGTGTAAACCGAGGTCCATTTCATCTTCGCGGCATGCGCCCGAACCTGCGGCCATGGGCTCATCTTCGGGGCACTGCGGCGAGGTCCCGGAGCAGAACTCTGCGGCGTCGCAAGCGTTGTTTGGGTTCTTGGCGCGACATCGTGTCGTGGCCGCCGCAAAGGCATCGGGGGGGCAAGATGGTGAGGTGCCCGTACAGGTTTCTTCGACATCGCAGCCGAGGCCCACCAACGATCGCCGACAAACAGTACCGGATGCTTTGTAAGCGTCCGGTGGGCAGACAGGACTTGTTCCACTGCAAAACTCAGGTTTGTCGCAAGCGTTTGCTGGATCTTGCGCCCGGCACTGTTGGGTGGGGGGCGCAAACCCATCATCGGGGCACTCCGCGGATTGTCCCGTACAATACTCCGGAACGTCGCAGACGTTGCTGGAGTCAACCCCGCGGCAAGCATGGTCTGCGGGCCTGAAGAACCCGTTTTGACAACATGCGCCTTCGGTACACTCGTTTCCGAAAGTGGGATTTAATGAAGCCTTCCATGCCAGGTGAACTCGGTCAGGGTCTGCGTTTTTGACGTGGACCCTGAATCCGGTGGGCGTCGCAAAGTGGACGGCAGAGCTTCCTTGAGACCTCCAGTGCTGGTCGCCGTATAACGATGTCATGTAGGTGGGTGTTGTATCAAATCCGCACTCTGTGGTGTCCACGTTGACGACCAGCTCGCGGCGGCCGTACCGTCTCCAATCTTCCTTTTTGGTTTCGCCAGTGCACAAAGTCGGTGCCGCCAGATTTCGGCGGGCTGCTGACCAGTTGATGTGCCATTTTCTCTCCTTCGCGAAAGCCACAGTGAGTCCTGGCTGATAAAGAAAGATCCAGAAGCCAGTTGCAGTGGGAGACTGAACTGCAGTTTCGCCAAGCGCTCGCCAGTGCCCCGATCCGCCCAAAGATGTGGAGTAGATCGGCACCTGGTCCAAGCCGCACTTTTTCGTATCCACGTGGGTGAAGATGCCCGAGGAGCCGCGCTGAAGCCATTTGGTGTTGCCTGGCTCAGTCTGGCCAACACACTGGTCTAAAAGCTTGCTCTGGTGAGGCAGCGCCTCCCAGTTGATGTGCCACTTTCGACTTTCGGCCAGCTCCACCGAGGCACGCGTGGACAGGTAGATACGAAAGCCAGTCGGAGTCGGGAAATAGATGGAAGTGCCCCCTTCCACAGTCTCGTGTGAGCCGTTTCCGCCGAGCGAGCTGAGGTAAATGGGTGTTTGACCGAAGCCGCAATCACTCGTGTCTACGTCGATGTAAAGTCCGTAGGATTTGTATTTCTTCCACCCTGATTGTCCCGGCATCGTTTTGCCCGTGCATCGCTTGTCTTGCTGCGCGGTCGTCGCCGGGCTCGAACTGGCCTCTTGCTCTGGTTCTTGGCATGCGGTGGCCAGTAAACCGGCGCCGAAAAGCGAGCAGAGTGCAAACCGACAAAGAAGCCGTTTATCTTTCGAGGGTGGTGTGAGATAATGTAGGTGAGTTGGCGCAGATGTGCTATGCATTGTATTCTCCGTCCTGATGAGAATGGTTGTGTTTATTTGGTGTCGGTTCGAAGCACGCTCTGTGCCAGCTCGCTTTCCTCAGCCCACCCCCTCCAAGATCGTAGATTGTGCATAGTTTTAGCCAACTATGACGCGGACCTACGACCACTGAGGCGTCTTTTACCGACTTGTTGACAGAACCAGACAGCAATGTGGATCTGCGTGTTCCAACTTCTGGCCGCCTTAGTTCGCTTGCGCCACTCGGTTGGATAGGAGATTGATGTCGTCCAGCCGTGCGTCTGCTCGCACCAAGATCCGGTTCACGGCAATGATTTCTTCCCCGGTATTTTGCGGCCCGGAGCGCAAAAGTGTTAGGTGGTGGTCGCGTTTCTTTGCGGTCAGAAATCCCCTAGGATCACTCGGCTCGTGGTCCTGGCACCCAAACCCTGCGCCGCTGCCGTCGTTCTCATGATTTGGGGATGCCCAAGTGTTATCCCATCGCTATTGGTTTCAAAGCTGATAGATGGCGCGCCCTGTACCGAGGACGCCGAATGCGTATCGGGCGTCTGCCTTGGCGTAGGAACGAACAAGACGTGTGTGACCATGTGCCAAACCGAAGGCGACTGTGCGCGTTCTGCCTCATGTGTCATCGCACCGCTTGGAAGCGTCCATGAAACCCACACGCGCTGGTGTCGACCTTTGGAACCAAGCCAACAACTTTGGGCAGAACCGTGCACGGAGAACAGAGACTGCGCTACAGGAATCTGCCACCTGGATTCTTGCACGCAACTTTGTGCGAATGACTGTCCACTTGGATCAGTCTGTGAACAGGTCGAAATCGAGCTAGGGAATCGGACGAATGTTCTCCCGGTGTGTCTATTTGACCTTTCCCGGCCCAACCTGGAGCTCGGTCCGCTCGAAACCCCGCTAGGCGGATCCGAATTCTCATTTGAAGCTCCGGAAGGCCTCGGCAGCTTGACGATTGTACTGGTCGACGAAGATGGGCTTCGGGTGTCCATCCGGTCACTGATTTCGCCCGATGGCACGCAATTGACCGGTGTGCCGCCACCCAACACCGACATCATACCGCCCAGGTCACACATCGGCTCGTTGTCGGTGATGGTGCCGGCATCAGACGATCCTCGTGGGGTTCCGAAGGCTGGAAGTTGGCGCGTCACGGCCGGAACCTACGAACCCACCGGTGACGTCGATTTGATTCCCGTTCCTGGGGTCATCGAACGTATTTCGGTGATCTTTGAACCAAAAATTGAATCCGGTGGATTGATGGATCTCAATGTACACTTGTCGCCTGGACTCGGTTTTACCGCGGCAACAGCCACGACCGCCCCTTTCGTGGGCGATTTACTATTGCAGGCACGTAGCCTACTGGAACAAGAAGCTTTCACAAGCTTCCACCGAATTGACTTCTTGGATCTGCCCGAGGGGACCACAGTCGTAGAGAACGGTGACGAGACGCGATCGATCTGCCGAGCCCATAGCCAAGGCGGCCGCCGACGAACCGCCATCAACGTGGCCCTTGTGGGAGATTTGAGCTATACCAGCGGCCATGCCGGGGGAAGCCCTGGGCCGAGTGGCATCTATGGAACACCCGCAAGCTGTATCGTGATCGAAAAGCTTCGGCGGGGCAAAGATACGGGCACCTTGCTGGCCCACGAACTTGGCCACTATTTAGGCCTGAGACATACAAGCGAAATCTTCGGCGGGCACGATCCGATCTCTGACACGCCCGAGTGTGAAATGGGCGTAGCGGTCGCCGATTGTCCAGACTATCAGAACTTGCTGTTTCCAGCATTTCCGCTGAATCGGCCGCTCAGCCTCACCAAGGCCCAAGCGACAGTCATTTCGACAAATCCGACACTCTATGAAATTCCTCTCTCGAATATCTGTTCTGATGTTTTGGTTCACAGGCTCAGCCCGTCCGGTTTTGGTTCTGGCGCTCTCGATTCGGACGTATCGATGCGCACCGGCGGATGCGGAGGCGCCGGAGGCGCCGAACGCCTGTTTTTTGTGAAGCTTCGGGAGGAGGGCCTCTCGTCTTTGGAAATTGAGGTTACTGCCCATGGCTTTGATCCTGTCGTCTACGCCTACCTCAATACCTGCGAGGAGGGTGGAGACGTGGTCTGTGAGCTCGGAGCAGCTGGCGGCCCATCCACCATAAGAATTCCTGAACCCGCAGTCGGCGACTGGGTGATCGTTGTCGACAGCAACCAGCCAAATGCCGGGCTGTTTTCAGTGCGGGTGCGCCTGATACCCAGATCATTTTAGCCGCCTTGGTCGTTGAAGGCGGGAGCAGCCAGCGAGAAGCCATTATTCGGCGGTGAGAATTCTCACGGGTAGGCTCCACTCGTCTTGGAGGCCGTGATTTTCGGCGGCCACCCTGAGGGAGCAAAAACCGCTGGTGCTCGCTGCGATGGTCCACTCAAATTGGGTTTCCGTGGTATTGGGGTTTGCCAGGAGCTGAACCTGGCCGCCACAGTCATCGGTCACCGTGAGCGTACCAATGGGGTCGTTGTGAAAGACGCGCAGGAGCTTGGTCGAACCAGCGGTCAGTGATGGGGATGAACAACCCGCGTTCCCGCTTTCGTCGCGGTCAAACGCACAGTAGCCAATGCGAAACGTCGTGTCTTCCATGATAGAGAGCCCCAAGATGCTCGGCTGCGGAACATATTCCGTAGCGATGGATACGTTTTCTGGGGTCCCAACGGGCGCCTCCACCGTTTCTACAATGATGCTCACTTGGTCTTCCAAGCCATTGGACTCGGCGACGCCGGTGATGATGCATGCGCCGGGTTGTGAAGCGCTCCACGTGGTGGTCTGCGTTGTTCTCGAGCTCATACCTACGTTCACGCAATTGTAGTCCCACCGATAGCCAACCACATCTCCGTCGGGATCGACGGCGTGAATACTCAATTCTCCCAACTCGCCGACCACCGTGGTTTGCGGGTTCGCGACCAAGGAAAGAATAACCGGTCCGTTGTCCGGTAGGGGGAGTCTTCCGGTTACATCCAGGATGCGCAAAAACACGTTTGTTTCTATGCCGCTCTGTACATTCGCAACCACAGTGCCCTCACCGGCCAACACGTGGGGCCCAGCGAATGCCTGGGCGGAAATCGTTTGCTCGCCCGCGGGCACCGCCAATTGCCCGGAAAAAGTGCCGGACGCTTGATCGAATGTGAGATCGGTCAGAATTCCAGCCGGCTGTATTTCAATGGCAACGCGACTGAGAAGATTGGCCGGCGTCAACGCGGCAATCGACACGGAAAGTCTTCCGGCCCCTTGCTCCGTGTCTTCACCGCCACAGCCAACGCTGGTGATGCCGGTCACGGATAGAGCCAATGGGAGTACTAAGCTTTTTTTGATCTGGTTCACTGGTTTCTCTTCTTCCTGGGGGCTATTCCCCCTTTGGGCGGCTGCCAATCCAGCGCCCCTTTTGGGAGACAACCCGTACGCAATATCAATTGCGCATATAATTTTTTTGAGACCCTTTCGTTTCTTTGGAACCGGGCCGCGGATTTTGCGGGCGCGTCCAAAGAAGCCCCCACACAGTTTCTACTCCGGAGCCTTTGTGGGTTGGAGTGTGCCCTCGACAATACACCTTGAGCCTTATCCAGGACACCGGTGGGCAAAACACCAGGTCGTGTTCCGCCGAAACGCTCGACTTTGTGCGCCATGGTCACTGGTACAGATCTTGAAATGGCCTGTGCCACGCGCGCCTTGCGTTCACGCCAAAGCAAACCAGCTTCAGGAGAGCAGCCTAAATGATCCAACACATTCCCCAATCGAAGCAAAGGTCCCGAAAACGAACATCGTTGCCTGACCGCCACAAGGGTGCCCCGTCTCAGTGGAGTGGGCCGTTGACCCAACCTCTGCCAACCAAGACCCCATTGAGTGGCTTTGTGGCTCGAGACGTGTTCTGCATCACACTCGCCTTCGCGACTTTGGGCCTGGCCTGTAGACCATCCGACCATCCATCTCCTCAAAGAACCGAAAGCCAGCAGGACAGCAATTTCGCTGATGATCCCGCGGCGGAGGAGACCTTTCGTGAAGTTGTGGGCTCTCTTCCTGGTCAAGTAAGTGTGAACAACTTTGGGGCCGCCTCGTATGCCATCGAAGTGGACCTTCCACCCGGAACGGGCGGCGTGCAGCCGGAACTGAAACTTCGCTATGACAGCCGGTCAGAGCAAAACGGAATCCTCGGGACCGGCTGGTCCATCGATGGACTTTCTGCCATCTTTCGGACCCCATCCACCCTGTTTCATGATGACATACGAGATCCCGTCGATTTTGACAATTATGATCGGCTAAGCCTGAACGGTCAGAGACTTCGTGCGGTGACAAGACCCTATTGGTCACCCGGGTCCGTGTATCAAACGGAAATCGACAGTTTTGTTCGCATTACGCTCAACGACAACTCATTTTCAGCAGCGACCAAAAGTGGTCTCATCATGAGCTTTGGGAGCACCGAGGAATCCAGATTTCCTGGGCCCGAAACACCCACACTTTTGTGGGAACTGGATAGGGTCAGCGACACTTTGGGAAACTACATGGTCTTCGACTATGAGACTTCGGCAGAACGGGGCGAGCAACATATTCGCCGAATCCGCTATACCGGACACGAATCGATGGGCATCGAGCCTGATAACGCCTTGGAGTTCATATACGAGCCGAGGCCAGATGTGTCCCACAAGTACAGCGCAGGTGTCTTAACAACCTTAAGCAAGAGACTGAGCCGAATCGTGGTGAAGCTCAATGACGAGGTCGTTCACGAGTATCGATTCACGTACAAACAGAGCCCAGTGACGGGCGTCAGCCAGCTCGTATCGGTGCGGCACGTTTCGGGAGAGACGAGCGCCGACGGCGTGCGAACGTCCCTGAAGCCGACCCGTTTCGAGTGGCGCAGCGGCAACACACTCGTACCCCCTCAGGGGAGACTCACGCCCCTCAAGAAACTCGGCTCGGCAACCAACAGCATACCTCATGGCGTCCACGCAACCGGCGACTTCGACGGCGACGGCAGAGCAGATTTTATCACTGGACCCGCAGATACCAAGGGACGTATTCCGGGTGACACCAAGGATCTGATCACGCATTTGTCGACCAACAATCATGTCGGCGCACCCGCGGGAATCGAGATGCACACATGCAGTTCTGGCCCAAAGAAGGTGATCGTGGTCGGCGATTTCAATGGTGACGGTTTAAGCGATTTCATGGTGGCCTGCGTAGACACGACCAGGGACACACCGTTCCGAGAATCCCGTGGCACCTACGGTTCTCACTATATCTATGCGGCGGAGCCCGGCGGAACCTTTACTCGTAAACTATACCGCGAAACAAACAACGTCCTATGGCCTCAAAAATGTGGCAAGATTCGGGGCTCCGCCGACTTCAATGGCGACGGTGCAACCGACATCCTTTTCACGAACTGCATCCTGTTCTCCGAGCCCTCTGAGTTTCGAATGAGTCAGACTTCGTGGACTTTTCGAGACGTTCGCATGACAGACAACGTTCGGCGAGCGTTTCGAGCCACGGATCAGTTTGCGAATCAGTACGGGCTACGGCTGATGCAATTTTTTGTAGGCGAAATCAATGGTGATAGAAACGCAGATCTCATCTTCGAGCTGATCTTGGACCTCGATACCAAACACAAAGACGGGGACGAGTTTCGGGTTCAGATATTGACCCTTGCTGGAGACGGAAAAGGCAGATTCACCCTGACGGAGGATTTACGGCTCTTGGATTGGAAATATGGTCGGGTGCAGTCGGCCGCAGACTTCAACGGGGACGGCTTGACCGATCTCTTGCTTGCAGAGCAGTCTGACAATTTTTTCAACCCAGAGGGGCGCATTTCGAAACTCGCTCAGGTGCTTCTTTCGACCGGAGACGGCACTTTTCAAAGGTACAAAACCAACATAAAAGGTGGTCTTTTTGGTGCCAGAATCTATTACCCCATCGTAGCATCTTCGGCAGATTTCAACGGCGATGGAAGCGCGGACGTTCTCTTGCTGAACAAGCCCTTCGACAAACGAATCGGGAGCAGCGCCGGCGCATGGATGTATCGAAGAATGACTCCCCACTCCCTGGTCTTCGAACGGCTACAGTTTCCCCTGTCTGGCGGGCATCTCATCCAGGCAACAGGAGACTTTAACGGAGACTCCCGCACGGACGTCATCACAGCGCCTGGAGACAACCATGGGCGCATCGTCGACGGTGACTGGCGCCGAACGGCACTCGACGAGGTGAACATCGATCGGGTAACAAAAATCGAAAATGGCATAGGAAGAGTCTCGGAGATCTCTTATCGGAGAGCCACAAACGTCGATCCTGCCTCGGGCGAGGAAGCGCCGGTGTACATCAAAGGACGGGGCGCAGAATATCCCCTTGCAGACGTACAGTCATCGATGATCGTCGTATCCAAAGTCTCTGAGGACACGGGTTTGTCGCCACCCCATGCGCTGAACGATGTTCTGTACACCTATGCGCATGCGCGGGTGGACCGAATGGTTAGAGGGTTTCTTGGATTTCAGATCTTTGAATCCTACGATGTTCGTCGCAACTTGTCAGTCCACGAAACACTCTCTCAAACTTTTCCACATATTGGCACCAGCCTCGAGAAGAACACCTGTCTTCACAATGGACCCGAGGATACGGATGGCCAGCTTCTCAAGAGAAGAACGAATGTCACCGGCGACTTCGGAACCAATTTTCGAAATGTAACGGTCGGAACTTGGACACCGTGGCTCGACCGCGATGATCCATCTGGATCTGGTGACTACGAAACCACCGCGCTCCACTATAAAGATGGCTCAATCGAATGCGAGAACCCATTGAAGATTCATTGCGCCACCACAGATAAGCGCGCTTGGCATGACAGTGGAGATATTGCCATTTGCAACCCGACGGAAGGATTGGTGTGCAAATGGCAAGATCAAGCCGATCGATCCTGCGAAGACTATCACGTTCGATTTTTCTGTGGTGAAGTTGTTCCCACATTAACAACAAGCTTTCCCTACATAGCGTCTTCGCGCGAAGAAACGTGGGAACTGGGAAAAGGCCCCTCGTGTAGTGCTCCAGAGAAAACCGCCGACGATTCTCCCTCGCCCTACGACACGGTTCGTACCACCAACACCTTTGACCAATTTGGCAACAACATTCGATTGGTCACGACCTGGGACGAAGGACTTCCGACCCAGCAAAGGCAGGATATCCGAAACGAGTTCTCCCAGAGACAACAATGGATAAGACTGGGTAGGCTGCTCAAGTCAACCATCATCGTTTCGGGCGAAGGCATCGAAGAGGCTTCGCGTACAACCGTCTTCACCTACAATGAAGAAGGTTTGGTAGAAAGCCAGACCCAAGAAGCATTTCCTCGCCTGACGACTCACCATAGCTATGACGTGTTCGGAAACGTCACGAAGAAGAGTATCTGGGGCGACGGCCTAGATCGCCGTGAGTCCATGAGCTTCTATGACGATCGGGGTCGATTCGAAAAGTGCCGCACAAACGCCTTAGGGCATATGATCTATCGAGAGCACGACCCAAGATTTGGCAAAGTCTCTCGCTTGGTGGGTGCCAACGAGATGTCTGTGCAAGGACTCAACGCATCCTGCCCTGACACCGTTTCTGAAAATGCAGTCTCAACCACGCACGCATACGACCCCTTTGGCCGCTTGAGCGCCTCGGTCGAGGCTCGGAGTCAACAGATGCGCACGCGATGGGAGGTCATCACTCCACCCACCGATGACCTTGTCTTGAGGAACGCGGTGTACAAAGAAGTTGTGGAACAGACCGGTCAGCCAAGCGTTTTCAAGTTTTATGATCGGCTCGGTCGCGAACTTCGCACGCTGACCGTCAAGAGTTTGGCGGACTCGACGATTTCCGATACTCGATACGATGCGTACGGGCGACCCGTTCTGAGCTTTCTTCCATACAATGGCTTCCAAGACGAAAGACCGCTCTCGCGGCGACTCGAGTACGATGCCCTCGGACGTGTCATTCGCGCCACGGAACCCAGTGGGGTTCAGGTAGAAACCGTCTACGACGGCCGAAAAACGACGCTCATCAAGACGCCCGTCGAAGCAACCATCAAGCCTCGCGTTTCAACGAGTATCATCGATGCCCGAGGTCGAGTCATTCAATCTATTGATCAGCTCGGTCAGTCGATCTCATTTTGGTACGATGGTTTCGGAAACCTGATTCGAACGCAGCCCACAACCGACGGCAAGCTCGGCAGACCGACGCAATACGGTTATGACGATCGCGGAAATCGGTCCTCGGTAGATGATCCAAACCTCGGATTTCGTAGCTACGTACACAACGCAGCTGGAGAAATGACCTCGGTGACCAACGCCACCGGTGATACGACGTCGTTGGAATATGACCCCCTCGGTCGACTTACACACCGTACGGCGCCCGAAGGGGTCAGCACGTGGATTTACGACCAACGAAGTGGGCAGGCGGGCTACGTCGGAGGGCTGTTGTTCGAGCAAGGCACGTCCCTATCCGATGATGGCCGGTCGTTCTACTACGACCAATTCGGTCGGGTCACGTCTACCCAGCAGGCCATCGAAGGCCTCTTGGCAAAAAAGAACGTGGAGTACGATCAATACGGTCGTACGACCAGCGAAAGTTACGAGCTTGAAAGCGCCGGCCAGAGCGTCGAGTTCCTTAACCTGAAACGAAAGCTGAGCGTCTCAGGCCAACTCGTGAGTATCCAGGATCAGGATGGCCATGTGTGGTTTGATGCTCGCAAGTCGAATGGGGCGTTCACGCTCGCCACACCCCTCGGATACGATGCCATGGACCGGCCCACCCATTATCGAGTAGGGGCAAGCGTCGATGTCAATGGATCAGGCATTTCGGTAGAAAAGCGCTATCATCACAAATCAAAGCTCTTGACCTCGATCAAGTCGACGAGGTTGTCCGCGCTACAAGATGAGCCGGCGGGAACGCTTATTCAGGACAATCAATATGTTTACGACAGCCTTGGCAGCCTAGTCATGCGACGAAACTTTCTAAGAACAGAACGAAGGGATGAGGCGTTTTCTTACGACGAACTGAACCGCCTCACCGAGAGCCGCATGGGAAACCAATCGGTCTTGGTTCGTTACGATGGTTCTGGCAACATCAGCCACAAGAGCGACGTAGGAGACTACTTCTACGGGCACAAAGACTCGAATCAGTTGCATCGATTTCCCCACGCAGTTGTTCAAGCGGGCAGCCAAAGGTCTCTGTACAACAAAAACGGTCAAATGGTGATTCGGGGAGAAGAGTCCCTTGTCTGGAGCTCGTTTTCAAAGGTTCTTTGGATGGGAAACGAAACAACTCAAAGTTCCTTCGAATACGACGCTCAAGATCGCCGAATCAAGAGTGTTCGCAACGAAAGAATTGAAGACCTAGAAGCGCCAGTCGCCAAAGAGAAATGGGCTTATCGAGAGACAAACAAGACCTATTTCGAGCCTGAGTTCGAAGTTGTAGAAGTTTCTGAAGGCATTTGCGAGGTGCGCGAAAGCCAGTTCTGTCAAGCTCAAAAGACAAGCCACATGGGGCGCATCTTCGTATCGGGCCCAGACGGGTTGATCGGCGCTGTAAATATTGACAGCAAAGGTTCGTCAAGAACCAAACAATACTTCCTGAAGGATCACATCGGAACCATTACGAAGCTTGTGGAAACCGATGGAACGGTCGCCATGCGGTATGACTATGACGCGTGGGGCAAGCGCCGCGACCCCAAGACCGGTCAGCCTTTCGCACTGGCCTCGGACACATCTTCGTTCTCCATGGACAGAGGTTTTACGGGGCAAGAAATGCTGGACGCCCATGAGTTGATCCACCTTAATGGTCGAGTTTACGATCCCACCATTGGTCGATTTTTGAGTGCAGATCCCTTTGTGGCCGAAGAACTCGATCTTCAGAACCACAACCGCTATAGCTACGTTCTCAACCGCCCGCTGACGCTCACCGATCCGAGTGGCTATAGCGCGCTCGGCGCAACCGCTTTGTTTATTGCTGCAGTCATTGAAGCGATTCAGGTCGTGAGTACATACGTAGCCATATACATGTCGATTCGTGATTTTGTGAACACGCTTGATGCCACCGGAGACGTTGGACTGGCGTTCACGAACCTTGCCATCGCCTGGGGCACAACCGCAATAACCTACGGAATAGGAACCGGAATCGACAGTGCATTTGCCCAATCGTCGAGCGCGCTGACCGTTGAGCTCGCCAGAGCGACCGCGCATGGTGTTTGGCAGGGCGCCTACAACGAGGTGAGCGGCCAGGGCAGTTTCTCGACCGGGGCCATCGCCGGAGCGACCGCCAGTCTCGTCGGACACTTGGGGATCAATAGGCTGCCGCCGGCGCTGAGGGATAGTAAGTTCCTGTCTACCATGGTGGTGGGGGCGGCTTCAGGCACCGCAGCGAAGGTTGGTGGCGGAAAGTTCATGAATGGTTTTAGCATCGGAACAACCGTCCATCGCCACAACGCCCAACGAGAAGAAAACGGAACCATCAAGAGTACAAAAGCACTCTTGAAAAAAGCTCGAGCCAAGCTGATCAAGAAAACGGGAGAGTACATACAGCCGGTGAAGGTGGGCAATCGACTCTTCAAGCGATTTACCTCCACTTTCAAGCTGCTCAGTGCACGGATCGACTACCAAGCCAATCCCTCACCACAAAACGCCGGGATCCTTTTGCAAAGATCCCTCAGCGTAGGCGCAATCATTGGAGATCTCGCGGTGGCTGGCGGCGGTGCGGTGGCGAGCACGGTTGTGGCCTCAGGTCTGACGATCGGCGAGTTTAGCCCGGAGCTCATAGAATGGGGCAAGGGGCTCAAAGAGATTTCTCAGGCCCAGAGCTTACTCGAAACTCAGGCACGTCGTTACCGGTGGTATGGCGAAAAACCCATGATCCAAGGCTACTGATGGTGCCTCGGCTCCCTCGCATGGCATCCAAACGGCCCCTTTTGAACCGCCTTGACACATCAAGCCGGTCAGCGAGATAGAAAAGCATGGCCCAAACCTCTTCTCGAACCTTCACCGCGCAATCGGTGGCAAAGAGCGGAATTTCTTTTGGGAGCGCACTTGCCATCTGCATTTCTTGGTCCCAAAACGAGTCCATCTTGTGGGCCATGCTCCACGGAGTGCTCTCCTGGTTCTACGTGCTTTACTTTGCGCTTGTGGGCCGTTGAAGCGATTGCGCACGGTGGTTGCATGGGCCTAGACTTCGCAAGATGTTGATCTTGCTGATCGGGCCAAAAGGCAGCGGCAAAAGCTATGTTGGGCGACTTTTGGAGTCGGCGATTGGGGTTCACTTCTTACACATCGAGCAACACTGGATAAGGTACCATGATGCTTGCGCCAAAGCAGGCCGACCGGTGCGCATCAAGGATGGTATCGAAGCCGTACATCCCGCCCTTCTGGAAGCGTTGAAAACGCATCGCCACGTCAGCGTTGAAACCACAGGAGCAAGCCCCGAAATCTTGGAACATCTTCGGTCATTCGCCGAGTCCGTTTCGATTCTGCTCGTCAAAATCTCGGCGCCATGGTCGGTCTGCTTGGAGCGCATCGCAACGCGGGATCCGACAAATCAGATTCCGTTGGATGTTGAAACCATCCGCAAGGTCTACGACCTCAGCGTGGCCCAAAACCTCGCTTTTGACATCGAACTTGAGAACGTTTCCCTAAGCGATTCGCAGATCCTGACACCGTTTTTGGATGCAGGCCTCAAGTCGGGCAACATGACCCGAGGCCGCGAGTCTGAGACGGATTATTCTACGAGCACCTATGGAATGGATTTCAAAGACTGAGGAAGCGGTAATCCCAGATCGCGCAAATGTTTTTCTCCGCCGTTTTGATTCAGCTTCCAGTACGCCATACGTTTACTTCCCAAAAGTTCAGCACGCTCCTGGCTTGGTCCTTGCCAAGCCACAATCCGCTTTGGAAAGGCACGCTCTACCCAGTACTCGTACCGCTGCTTCCCAAACTCCGCCACGAAGTGGTCGACCTCGAAACGGCCCGCGGGCACCGTCACTGCCGGGCTTGGAGACCGGAACAGCGTGCCTTTTTGCCAGGCCAACGGGCGGTGCGCCAATCGCGCAGCCTCGAGCGAGGGCAAAAACTGAACTTCTTTTTTTTGTTTGGGGCGAAGATGATGCTCGGTGAACCCGCGAACCAAGAGCGGCAAGGCATCGACGCTTAGACCGGCTTTTGGATAAGGCAAATCTTGGGCTTGGTCTGCCTCACCGTCGAAGTAGCTAAACCGCTTCTGCCGAATTCGTAGGCTGTCGAAGAGCAGCTCTTCGAACAGCGCACCACACCATTCTTGCGACGAGAAAACGATCTTCGACGGTGCGCCCGACCCGCGGCCCTCACGTGCGTCCAGCGGGGCAAACACGCTGGTCATCAGGTTGTAGTCGTAGATTCCGGTCTGAAAATCTTTGACGACGTTGAGCTTCATCACCTCGAAGACGTCTTTGGGAGGATGCTTTCCCGGATCGGCCTTGACCCGAGCCGAGTGCGAAAACGGCTCGGTCACGTAAATCAAGACCACGGAACCTTGGCGTGCCTGACCGTACCGATCTTGTTTGAGGGCGTAGGCGCTCAGCTCGGCACGCCCATCTTGCCAGTACGCCCGAGAATCGGCAGCGTGGGCGATCGCGCTCCACGTCAACAAGACAAGACACAACCCACCGGCCCGCATCATATCGATGACCCCCGTACCCCTTCAGGTAGATCCGCTGGCACCGGTAGAGGTGCACCCGCCAAACCAAGGCGGGCAAAAAACACCAGCGCCACCATGCCCCAAACCAAGCCTACCACCACGCCGGCATCGATGATGCCGCGCCAAGGCTGGGGCAGACCCTTCACCATGATCACCATGCCCACGATGGCCGCGGTCAAGCACCACGAAACCAGCATTCGTTTCCGGGTCGCGTGGAAGAACCCCATACAGTAGAGCGGCGCCATCAGCACAAAAAGTGGCCTCGGGTTCTCCGCAAGCTGGAGCGCCCGCGCAACCACCCGAGGAGAGAACCCTCGCTGAAACCCTCGGTACCCTTCACTGTAGGCCATAAAACCCACGCTCGCCGCAAACAGCCCCAGTTGCCACCACCGTAACCCGGAGACCAACGCCGACCACGCCACCGGCGCCAACCGCAGTACGGCCGAGCTCAGGATCAGCAACACCCCACCCGTTCCCCAGGCCCAGCCCAGCCATCCCCCAGATGTCCACGCACGCATCATCCGCTCCGCTGTGGCCAGTCCGTCCCGTGCTCACCATGAAAGGCCCGGATTCAGCCGGGGGTGAGCTTGCCAGAAAATGACGCATTCAGGGAGTTTTGAAGGATCGACCTTGTTTTGACACATGAAGTTGACCAGTCCGGTACGCGTACGTACCCTGCGGGCAAAAGGACATCGCCGGATCTTCCGCAAGATGTTGTACCAAGGAGGTCGTACCCATGGAGGCGATCCGCGTTTCAGGAATCATCCCAGCAACCCCAGACGCCGTTTACACGGCTTGGCTCGACAGCGACGGACATTCGGCTTTGACCGGCAAAGAAGCCGTCGTGGACGGCCAAGTCGGGGGCGAATACACCGCTTGTGAGGGGTACATCAGCGGGAAGACCCTAGACCTGAAGCCAGGGCGAAAAATCGTTCAGGCCTGGCGCACCCGAGACTTTCGGGCGAAAGACCCCGATTCTCGGCTTGAAGTTCGGCTCGAAGAACGCGCCGATGGCACCACCGCCATCACGTTTCTCCACTCGGGCATCCCCCCGGGCTTGGCCACCAGGTACGAAAACAGCTGGGTGGACCGCTACCTCACGCCGATGCGGCGCTACTTTGATCCAGGGAAGCGGGCGGAGGCCGCCCGGGGAACCAGGTCCTCGAGAAAAAAATCGGGGGTGAAAGCCACAGCGACCCGAACCCTCGGAACAAAGGCTGCGGCCAAGAAGACCGGCGTTTCGGCGACCAAGAGCGCCACGACCCAGGACGCGGCGGCCAAAACCAAGGCGGCCGCGACCAAAAAAGCGACGGCCAAAAAAGCGGCATCTCAGGAAGCTGCGGCCAAAACCCTAGAGGCCGCCCCAAAAACCGCAGCCAAAAAGGCCACGAGCACAAAAACGACGGCCAAGCGTGCGCCTGCGAAAAAGGCACCCGCCAAAAAGGCCGCCGCCAAAAAGACCACCAAGGCCAGCCCGCCCCCGGCCAAAAAAGCAGCCAGCAAAAAGGATAGCGCGAGCAAGCGAGCCCCAAGTAAAAAAGCCGCAGCCAAAAAGACAACGGCCAAAAAGACGGCCGCAAAGAAAACGACCGCCAAAGCTGCACGCCCCCGCGCACCGTCAAAGAAACGCTAAGCGCCCGGTCGACTCGGGTTTCTCCGTCTCACGGCAAAGACGGTTGATGCCTGCGCTTCAGTCCTTCCGCCGCGCCACGAGAACGCCTTCTCGAAGGGGCACACCCACGGCATCGAAATCGGGGTCTTCGGCCAACGACCGGCTCAGCTGGTGGACCGCGCGGCGCGAAGGATGGTCCTCATCGTCGATCCACCAATCTCCGGCGCCGAGAATGTTGTCGGCCACAAAAAACCCACCCGGCGCAATCAGGGACCGTACCTCTGCGAAGTAGTCGGGGTATTCGGTCTTGACGGCGTCCACAAACACCATGTCCACCGATCGCGCTTCGAAAACCCCTCGGAGCTCAGCCAACACCGCCAGCGCTTCACCGCGGCGGACCTCAACCCGTGAGCCCACACCGGCGCGTTCGAATTGAGTCTCGGCAAAATCGGCGTACTCGGGGTTTTTTTCGATGGTCGTCAAAAGCCCCCCCTCGCGGAGCCCACGCGCGAGCCAAATACCCGAATAGCCAGCCAAAGTCCCGAGCTCCAAAGCGCGGCGTCCGCGGGTTGCCGAAGTCAGCATCATGAGCAACCGACCCACATCCGGGGAGACTGCGATGTTGGGAAGCCCGCGCTTCACAGCCTCGGCCATGAGCCCCTCAAGATGGGCGTCACTCGCACCGAATGTTTCTTTGAGATAACGCGTCGTATACTGAAAACGTTGTTCATTCATGTGCGGGCTCCCAACTGCGCGCGGCGATACTCGCTGAGTACCGAGAGCGCCATTTGTCGCTGCTCGGTGCGCTCAAGCAAGCGAACCAGGCCAAAAACAGCTTCCTTGTAACGCGCATCCAAGGCAACGGCGTAGCGATAGGCCTGAATCGCATCATCGAGGCGAGCCTGATGCTCCAACACGACACCCAGTTGATAGGCAGCCACTTTATCCTGAGTACACAGGGCTAGGGCCACGCGGTATTGTCCCTCGGCGGCCGACAGCTGACCATGTTGGTACAGGAGGCCACCAAGATGCACCCGTGCTTCATTGAGGAGCGGATCGAGCTCGAGCGCACGCCGGTATGCATCCCGCGCCTCAGAAGCCCTTTCTTGTTCCAGTTCGCGCCCCAGCTCAAACCACTCCGCCGCACTCATGTCGGCCTCGAGCTCGGCGTCCCAAAAAACACCAGGCAGCTCGGTAGGCTCGGTCTCGTCGGAGGCGTCGTCGAAGTCGAAGCACGATTGGCCCGTATCGGGATACCACACGCGATCGCGATCGCGCGCCACCAGGCGACGGCCCCGAAGTGAAACCTGAACCCCGGACAGATGCACACCCGGCGGAAGTTGAGCCCGTAGAGCCTCAAGCATTCGCGCAACCCGCGACGACGGAATTCTTGCCGCCAACAGATTTTTTGCGGTCCTCAGGGCCACCAGATCTTGAAAAGAAAGCCGCGGGCAGCCGTCATCGCCCATCGCGGGGGACACCACACCCGCTTTCATGAAGTCTTCGATGAGACGCGGCTCGAGCTCTAAGAGCCCAGCCGCTTCTTGAGCGCTATAGCCTCCCATTGCGGAGGCCGCATTCCAACACCAGAAGACTACGATTTGGAAGCTTTTGTGGCCGCTTTCGGGGTCTCGGCCGCTTGGGTATCGGGTTCTTCACCCTCTTCTTTGCCAAGACTGGCTTTCAGCGCTTCCATCAGGTCAACGATCTGCCCTTTCGGGGCTTCGGGGGCAGAGACGGTCACCACGTGCCCCTCAATCTTCTGCTGCACCCGCACCTCAACCCTTTTTTTGACCTCGTCTTCGTAGTTCTCTGGATGAAAGGTGTCGCTGGCAATTTGTTCGATGAGCTGGGTCGCCAAGGTCAATTCGGAGTCTTTGACCTCGACCGCAGGAATGGGGACCTCAGAAAAAGGGACCAACTCTTCCGCGTAGTGCAACTGGTGAAGAACCAATCCTTCCTCCAAGGGCGCCACCATCACCAGGTACTGCTTTCCGCGCGCCGCATACTTCGCCAACGCAACCCGTCCAGTCCGCTTCATCGCCTCGCCTAGCAAGCGGTAGGCACGCTCGCCTCCTTTGTCGGGTCCCAAATAATAGGTCTTCTGATAGTACGAACGCGGGATCTTATCCTCGGGCACAAACTCAGTGATGTCCACCGATTCGGTCGACTGCTCCTGCAATTCTTTCAACTCTTCTGGTTCAAAGATCACGTACTGATCCTTGGCAAACTCATACCCCTTGACCATCTGATCGCGCGGAACAACTTTTCCCTCGTCGCGCGGATCAATGTACTGTTGCTTGAGGCGGTGACCCTCCTTAGAGAGCAATCTGAACGAAATCGTAGAAGAGGGATTTGCGCTGGAGAAAAGCTTCACGGGAATGGAGACCAAGCCAAACGAGATGGTCCCCTTTCCGACCGAACGTGCCACCATGGGTGCACTATACCGAGCCAGCGGGACCCAAGGCCACAAAATGCGTGCTGGAGCCCTCGAAGAGGCGTTTCGCGTCATTTTGTCAAATAAAAATGCGACACGGCCCCCTGCAGCCGGTAAGCTCACAGGGCCCATGCCGCATCCCAAATCGAAAGGGGAAGGCGGACTTGACCGCTACTACCAAAAGAGGTCGGCAGACACCACGCCCGAGCCTTTTGGGACAGTCACGACCCAGCAGACGATTTTTGTCGTGCAAAAACACCATGCGCGCCGCCTTCACTGGGACCTCCGCCTAGAAATGGACGGCGTCTTGCGCTCTTGGGCTGTGCCCCGCGGCCCGTCCTTTGATCCCTCGGTCAAGCGTCTTGCCGTGCGCGTCGAAGATCATCCCCTCGAATACGCTCATTTTGAAGGCATCATCCCTAAGGGAAACTATGGTGCTGGAGCGATGATCGTGTGGGACCGAGGGATCTGGGTCCCCCTAGAAGACCCCAAAGAAGGCGTCCGACAAGGCAAGCTCCTCTTCGAACTTCAGGGATTCAAACTTCGCGGGCGCTGGACTTTGGTCAAGACCAAAGGAGCCGGTGAAAACGACTGGCTTCTCATCAAAAAAACCGACCGGTGGTCCTTTGAAGAAGGCACCCAGTCCGTCGGTCAAACGTCCATCCTCAGCGGCCGTACCATCGAAGACCTCGAGCAGGGTCTCAGCGCAAAAGATGAAATTCTGGAGCGCCTTGATTCGCTTGGTGCCAAACCGGGCCGAGTCACCGGCGCCGGTATGAAACCCATGCTGGCTGAGCTCAGCGAGACCGCTTTTTCGAGCCCGGATTGGTTGTTCGAGCTCAAATACGATGGTTTCAGGCTGATCGCCGAAAAAAAAGAATCGTCCGTGTTTCTGTTTTACCGAAGCGGCAAAGACGCAACCCGCGTTTTCCCCGACATCGTACGCGCCCTGGTGGCCCTTCCCTACGAACGGTTCCTCATGGACGGCGAGATAGTGGTTCTTGACGATGACGCGAAACCCAGCTTTCAGCGCCTACAACGACGGGTGCAGCTCTTGAGAAATCGCGACATCGAAGGGGCGGCCCTCAGTTTGCCGGCCACCCTGTTTGCTTTCGACCTTCTGGGGTTCGGAGCCCTTGACCTTCGTTCCCTATCCCTCGTCGAACGAAAATCGGTTCTCAAAACGGTCCTTCCACCGCTTGGGCCCATCCGTTTTGCCGATCACGTCGACGAGCGAGGAGAAGAGCTCTTTCGTGAGGTTCAAAAAATCGATCTCGAGGGCATTATCGCCAAACGCAAAGACTCCAAATACACCGCGGGGCGGTCAAGCGATTGGCGCAAGATCCGTCGCGAGCGAACCGAAGACTTTGTCGTCATCGGTTACCTCCAGCCCAAACGCGAAACCCGTCCCGGTTTCAGCGGTCTTCACTTGGGCACCTACCGTGATGGTCGGCTCGCCTACGCAGGCCGAGTCGGTTCGGGATTCAGCGCCCGCGAGCTCGAGAGCCTCCGAAAAACACTGGACAAAAAGCCCCGCACTTCGCCTGCCGTCACGCTCGATGTGCCCCGATCGCCACGGGACGTATGGACCGAGCCACACATCGTCGTCGAAGTGCGCTACCTCGAAAAGACCGAAGAGGGCCTCCTTCGCCAACCGGTGTTCCTCAGGGTTCGCGAAGACAAGACCCTCGACGACCTGAAACCCGAAAAAGGTGCACCAACCGACACTTCTGGCCCGTCCGCTGGGCCGGACGACATCGAACATAACCCCTCTGCTCTCCAAACAGAACAAAACGCCCCGGACCGTACCGACCGAAAAAAAGTCCCGTTCACCAACCTCGACAAGGTGTTCTGGCCGGAGGATGGCACCACCAAAGGCGATCTTATCGAATACTACCGCCAAGCCTCTCCTTGGCTCCTCCCCTATCTGAAGGATCGTCCGGTCGTTTTGACCCGCTACCCCGATGGAATCACGGGTAAAAACTTCTTTCAAAAAGATGCGCCCCCGTTCATCCCCGGTTGGGTTCGTACCGAACGCATGTGGAGCGAACATGCAAAACGAGAAATCGATTACTTTGTGGCCGACGACGAGGCCACCCTCCTCTACCTGATCAATCTCGGCTCCATTCCTTTGCACGTATGGTCGAGCCGAATCGCACAACTTCAAAACCCCGACTGGACCATCCTCGACCTCGACCCCAAGGGGGCCCCCTTTGAGCACGTCATTCAAATTGCCCTCGCCATTCGAGAATTGTGCGACCAGATCCGCTTACCGACCTATGTCAAAACCAGTGGTTCTTCGGGCCTTCACGTTCTGATTCCACTCGGGGCGGAACTCACCTACCAGCAAGGTCGCGCCCTCGCGGAGCTCATTGCCCGAGTCATTGTGCAGGAGCACCCCAAGATTGCCACCGTGACCCGAAACATCGAACATCGTGAGGGTCGCGTTTACCTCGACTATCTGCAAAACGGCCATGGGCGGTTGTTGGTATCGCCCCTTTCCGTGCGCCCTATTCCCGGTGCGCCCTTGTCGATGCCCCTCCAGTGGTCTGAAGTATGTGAAGGCTTGAGCGCCCAGGCTTTCACCATCAAGAACGCCATCAAGCGTTTGAAAAGCCTCCAAACCGATCCATTTCTCCCCATCCTCAGTGACACCCCTAAGCTCAAAGCCGCCCTCAACCGCTTGGGCGAAAGACATGGGTTGCCATAAGCCGAAATCCGCGGGTGGACCGGTCACTTCGCGGCGAGAACTTTGACGTTCCCGCACGCGCACGCCAAAAGAGACGGCAAAAATGCGAACCGCCAACGCACCCGCCCCGCCCCCCGCTTTTCGGCGACTTGCGGCGCCCTCGATGGCAAGCATCGAGCCATCTCGGAGGCCTCCAAACGCCCCTCTTCGCCGCCTTCTCGCTTTTTTATGCAAGCTGCGTCTTGTGAACCTTCGACTTTTGTGGGTTTGGGCGCTTCCTTTCCTCTTGACCCTCTTGGGCGGAACAACGGGTTGCAGCACCGTGGGCGTCAATGTCGTTGTCGAACGGCCCGCGGCCATCAACCTTTCGCGCTACAATCGGCTCGCAATCGGCCGCTTTTCTGGGCTGGAGGCCCGCGTCGAGCGAATCGGGCATCAGACAAACACGGTCGGAATCAGAAACAAACAACCCCTATGGGTCGACCTCTTGTCGGCGTCTGGTGCCATCCTTGGCGCGCTGTCCCAAGGCCCAAGCGCAGGCGTCGGGGGGTGGCGTGGGCAAGCGACCGATGGCTCGGACATCGCGCAGTTTCTCCATCGGGTGCTCACAGACCGACGCCGCTTTGTGCTCGTCGATTCCTCACGCCTCGAGGCCATTCAAAAAACGATGGCTCACCCCAGCAATACAGTCCTGGCGGCAGGGGCGGTGCGCGCACACAGCGTCAAGGATACGATCACCCGAACCGAATCGACCGACCGCGACGGCAAAGCACACAGCTACAATACTCGAAATGTATCCGTACGATACGAGGTGGACATGCAGCTGGTCGACTTCGATACCGGCGAAGAACTTCTCTCTCGAAGCTACAACTGCTCGGAACGAGAAGGGACCAGCGCCACCGACCGTGAACCCCCCTCCATAGACCCTATGGCCCTACTCAAACGGTGTAAGGAATCGGCTGCCCTCAAATTCGCCAACGCCCTCACCCCCCACTACGCGGTGGTGCGGGTCTACTTTCGCACCGACAACAAACTCCCACAAATGCGCGAAGGCATCCAATGCGCGAAGGCCGCCAAATGGCCATGCGCGGTCCGAATCTTTCGGGACGTGACGTCTTTGCTGAAAGACCAAGAACCCGAGACCAAGGCCAAAGCCTGGTGGAACCTAGGACTCGCCCTCGAGTACAGCCTCAACTTTGAGGAAGCCAAGAAGGCTATCGACAAAGCCATCGCCTTCTACCCAGAAAACGACTACCTTCTCGAGCTCTCCAACATCGACCGGTTGGCGAAAGATAAAGCACGGCTCGAACAAGAAACATACAAGCCACCGGCTCCCCTCGAACACACAAGAGATCAGCCTCAATCGCCTTGAATGCAGTCTTCGCGTGATGCCACCGAAGCAAAACGAATGGCATCGAACTTGGCAATGAGGTCCGGGGTATCGGTCATGGTGTACGCGATGGGACCGACCTGAAGCGTTTCGGGCAAATCGGGCCGTTCGTACGTGATGGCGTGTTTCCAGTCGTGGTTTCCTAGTTGTCGATTGTAGAGATGAAAAGCAGAACCCAACCGACAAATACGAAGTTCCGCATCACCCGAAGACCAAGGAGGTCCCTCGACTTTGCTGTACCCACCTTTGGTGGTTTTGGTTTCTGCAGACAAATAGTCCCCTCGAAACCCCACCACCGTAAAAACATAGCTCTCCCGCCAAAGAATGCTGTCAGAATCGGGATCGCGGGCGATAATGCCCCCAAACTGATAACCCGCGTCGACAGCCTTTTGCGGGTCCGACGCTTTTCGGGCCAGGACGCGGGTTGATACCCGAAAATTGCCTGAGACCAACTGAACCAACGCGGGCCCTTGATTCTTTTGGTACCAGACGACGTTCTGGTTCGGCGTCATCCAAAGTTCTCCGCCGCTCACTCGGACGTCGAACGTGGAAGCGTTCAAGACCGCCCAGCGCGCATCGACCTTCAATCCTGCAAAGTCGTCATCTTGGGGAAGCCGGCTGCCGCCGTTCTCCCCCCCTCCCTGGTCGGCAGGACACGCCTGACCAAGCACAAGGACCGCGAAAAACGACAGCCTGCTTAGGATTCGTAGCTTACAACACTTTTTCGTCAACAAACGCCCTCACCCGCGGTCGACCCTCATGTCACTGTTTTGTCAGATCGTCCGGCAAATACCTGTAGTCCCTTTAGCGGTTGCGCTATACGGTGGGCAACCGAGTGACACCTGTGGCAAACGGATTGTCGGTGTCACACGACGAAAACCCCGAAGGACTTGACGTAGCGGTGATCGGCTTTGACGGGCGATTCCCGGGAGCCGAAGACGCACAGCACTTTTGGAACAACCTCCAGGAAGGCGTGGAGTCGGTCACCTCGTACACCGACGAAGAGCTCCTGGAACGTGGTGTCACAGCCCAAGAGCTGGCAACCCCCGGCTACATCAAGATGGGTGCCCCCCTCGACCAGATGGAATGCTTCGACGCAGGCTTTTTTGGCTTCAGCCCGCGCGACGCTTCCATCATGGATCCACAACATCGACACTTTTTGGAAGTCGCCTGGAGCACCCTCGAGCACGCGGGATACGATCCTTCAACGTACGAGGGCAGCATCGGGGTGTATGCCGGTTCCGGCATGAACGCCTACATGCCGTACAACCTTTTGACCAATCCGGCTTTGGTGGATTCGGTTGGGTTTTTCTTGTTGCGACACACCGGAAACGACAAGGATTTCCTCACGACCCGCGTTTCTTACTGCTTCAATCTCACCGGCCCCAGCGTGAACATTCAAACCGCCTGCTCCACCTCATTGGTCGCAATCCACGCGGCGTGCCAGAGCCTCGCGGGGGGCGAATGCGACATGGCACTGGCGGGAGGCGTCACCATCGAGCTCCCCCACCGCCGGGGCTACCTCTACGAAGAAGGCGAAATCTTGTCGCCCGATGGCCACTGCCGCGCCTTCGACGCCCAATCCAAGGGGACGATTTTTGGCAGCGGGGTCGGCGCGGTTCTCCTGAAGCGGCTGGCCGACGCCGAGGAGGATGGCGACACCATCCACGCGATCGTCAAAGCTTCCGCCATCAACAACGATGGAGCCTCCAAGGTTGGATACCTCGCGCCCAGCGTCGACGGGCAAGTGGGTGCCATCACCGAGGCCCTGGCGCTGGCCGACATCTCCCCAACAGATATCAGCTACGTAGAGACCCACGGGACCGGAACGCCCGTTGGCGATCCCATCGAAGTGGCGGCCCTCACCAAGGCCTTTGGCCAAGACGCCCCACGCGGTGATCACTGCGGAATTGGCTCCGTCAAGACGAATATCGGGCACCTCGACACGGCGGCCGGCGTAGCCGGTTTCATCAAGGTGGTGCAGGCGCTCAAACACCAAAAAATTCCTCCGAGTCTACACTTTAAGTCCCCCAACCCTACCATCGACTTTGAAAACAGCCCCTTTTACGTCAACGCCAAGCTCCAAGACTGGACCCCTCGAAACGGTCCACGACGGGCGCTCGTCAACTCGCTTGGCGTCGGCGGAACCAATGCGCTGGTCGTCCTCGAAGAAGCGCCCACACCCCCGACCTCTGAAGCGGCACGTGCGCAGGAAGTCATCGTACTTTCTGCCAAGAGCGCGCGTGCCCTGGATGGTGCGACCGATCGCTTAGCCCGTTTTTTGGAATCGAACCCCAACACCCACCTCGGTGACCTCGCCTACACGCTGCAGGTAGGGCGTCGGCACTTTTTGCACCGCAAAGGTGTTGTCGTCTCGAGCGTCAGCGAAGCCAAGGCAGCGCTCTTGGGCGAGGTCCGAGAGCACACCCGAGTTCAAAAGGCCAGTGATACGCCCCGCCGACCGGTTTTCTGCTTCCCCGGGGGCGGTGCCCAATATCCCAACATGGGCAAGGTTCTGTACGAATCATTTCCCTTGTTCAAAGAAGAAATGGATCGCTGTTTACAGGCGGTCCAACAACGCGAGCAGATCGATCTTTTGCCTCTGCTTTTTCCTCCGGCTGAAGCCGAACAACAGGCGCGGCAAGAACTGAAAAAACCCAGCTTAGCGCTTCCGGCCCTCTTTTCTACTTCGTACGCGCTGGCCAAACTCTGGATGTCGGTCGGCGTGAAACCAGAATCCATGATCGGTCACAGCATGGGCGAATACGTGGCCGCGTGTTTGGCCGGGGTCTTTTCGTTGGAAGACGCACTTTCGGTCGTCACCCTTCGGGGACGACTCTTCGAATCGTTGCCCAAAGGGGGCATGCTGGCCGTCCATCTTTCGGCCCAAGACCTCGAGCCACACCTCACCAAAGGTTTGTCTATCGCCGCCCGAAACGGCCCGGAGCTGGTCGTCGCTTCGGGCCCCGTAGACGAACTCGAACAACTCCAAAACGCCCTGGAAGCCCAAGAAATTGACTGCCGTAGCATTCCTATTTCGGTGGCCGCACACTCGAGCATGCTCGAGCCCATCTTGGAGCCGTTTCTTGAGGCGCTTTCAAAGCTCAACTATCAAGAGCCAAGCATTCCCTTCGTTTCCAACGTGACCGGCACCTGGATTCAGCCCGGCGAAGCGACCCAGCCCGAGTACTGGGTGAAACACCTCCGCGCTTCGGTCCTTTTCGCGGAAGGACTGACCGAACTTTTGAAGGACGACGGACGCTACTATCTCGAGGTCGGCCCCGGCCGCACCCTCACCACTTTTGTTCAGGCCCATCCGGATTGGACACGAGCCCGACCGGTCTTCACCTCGCTTCGGCACCCGAAGGAGAGTGTTTCCGACCTCGTCTTTTTCCTCGACATGCTGGCCCGCATGCATGTGGCCGGTATTCCTCTTGAGTGGCGAAGTCTCCACCCCAAAGGGCGCAGGCGCCTTCCGCTCCCCACCTACCCTTTCGAGCACACGCGTTACTGGGTCGAGCCAGGCCAAGCCGCATTCAAGGACCACGCGAAACACGCAGGGCTCGAGCGTAAAGCGAATCTCAAAGACTGGTTTTATTTGCCCGTGTGGAAGCCAGAACCCCTGCAAACCCCAAACGGCAGTCTCGAAGCCCAGCGCATTTTGGCGCTTGGTCCTGAAAGCGGCCCCCTCAGCCAGCTCGAAGCCGCCCTGAAAAAGCGTGGGCACACCGTGATTCGTGTGACCCCGGGCGCAAAGTTCGAAGCGAATGGCCAAGACGAGTTTAAGATAAGGCCCGGCGCCCAAGAAGACTATGAAGCGGTCCTTGCCACCCTTCAAAAGAATCATTCATTTCCTCAGCGAATCGTCCACGCCCATGCATGGGATGAACCGACCGGACGCGCGCCTGGCCATGCCTTTGAGTCCGAGGGGCCAGGGCTCGAGTGTTTCTACAGTCTCCTCTACCTTCTGAAGGCCCTAAGCCACCACGAAGAAGAAGACGTGTGCCTCAGCGTCTTATCCTCCAACATGCAAACAACCCGAGGCGAGGCCACCGAGCATCCCACGAAGGCGCTCCTCCTCGGACCTACTTTGGTGGCCAACTCCGAACTGCCAAAACTCCGGGCGGCCAGCATCGACGTGGCGCCCGAGCCCCACAACGTGTGGAGCGAAAACCACCTGACCGAACAACTCGAGCGAGAAGTCTTAAGCGAACTGAAGGACCCCGTGGTCGCCTATCGAGGTCCGCTCCGGCTTTGCCGAAGCCTCGAACCCACACCGATAGGCCCTTGTGAATCACCCGGTCTCCTCAAAAAAAACGGCGTCTACATCATCACGGGCGGCCTCGGAGGGCTCGGACTCGAGCTGGCCACGCATCTCGCCAAACGCGTCCAAGCGCGCCTGGTGCTCCTTGGACGCCGGGGCCTTCCAGAAGAGCCCGTATGGGACACCTGGGTGTCCGACCACGACCCAAGCGACACAACCAGCCGGAAGATTCACAAAGTGCGAATGCTCCGTTCCTTGGGTGCCGAAGTCCTCACTTTCGCCAAAGATGTGACGAAGCCGAAAGACGTTCGAGACGTGGTGGAAAACACGAAGCGCCAATTCGGTACCATCGATGGCGTGTTTCACACCGCCGGCGTCATCGACGATGGACTGATCCCGCTCAAGACGCAACAAAGCGCAGGCGCCGTGCTTGCCCCCAAAGTTCAGGGGACCATGGTTTTGGCCGAAGCCCTAGAAGGCGAAAAACTCGATTTTCTCCTCCTGTTCTCCTCCATCAGCAGCATGACTGGGCTCGCGGGGCAGGCCGACTATGCCGCAGCCAACGCATTTTTGGACGCATTCGCCCATCACCGCACCACGACCCGGGGTCAAACCACGATTGCCGTAGACTGGGGCGTATGGCGAGACGTCGGGATGGCGGCGAGCATCGGACGCACCCTCGGCATCACAGCCACCGGGGCCGTGCCCGAAGGTGAACGCTGTCACCATCCGTTGTGGGACACATCCAGAACCGAAGACAACCGCACACAAATTTTTGAAGCCCTCCTGTCGGCCGAAAAGCACTGGATTCTCGGTGAACACCGGTTGAAATCGGGCGACGCAGTCCTGCCCGGCACCGGCTACCTTGAACTGGTGCGCGGCGCCCGCCAACCTTCAAACCCCGCCGAACCCTTTATCATGAAAGAAATCTCTTTCATGACCCCGTTCACGGTGGCGCGCGAGGAAGAGAAACTTTTGAGGCTCCGGGTCTATGACAAGGGCGACACCCAAAACTTTGTCTTCGAAAGCGGCAGCGGCCCCGACGAACAAGTCCACGCGACCGGAACGATCGTGCGCGCAAGCGAAGAGCCCGCCGCACCCGAGCACCCAGATTGGGCGAGCCTTGAAAGCCGCTGTCCCACCATCACCGAACAGCCCGCGGGCACCGGCACCGAACAACACATCGATTTCGGTCCACGCTGGAAGAACCTCGTGCGCGTAGGCTTTGGCGACAACGAAGCTCGGGCCGAACTCAAACTTGCGGACGAATTCAAGGACGAAATCACAGACTTTCACCTGCATCCAGCCTTGCTCGACTTCGCCACCGCAGCAGGCCAGCCCCTGATTCCCGGTTTTGACCCGCAAAAGGATTTCTTTGTGCCCATGGGCTACAAAGCGTTCTGCCTTCTTCGGCCGCTGCCGGGCCACCTTGTGAGCCATATTCGCCGTCAAGCCGCACCCGACCCAAACACCGAAAGCTTCGACATTACCCTCTTCGACACCGGCGGTCAGGCACTGGCACACATCCAAGGATTCATGATCCGGCGCCTGTCGGGTGCTTTTGCGGCCACGCCAGCCGCACGGGCCCCGAAGAGGGCCGCCGCCAATCCGGTGCTTGAGCTCGGGCTTCGCGATGGCATCTCCTGCAAGGAAGGCATGGAGGTTCTCGATCGCATCTTAGGGCACCAGATCCTCCCGCAGGTCGCGATTTCGACCCAAGATTTTGGCGCACTCCTCACAGAATACCAAAAACAAGGAGAAACAGAGGACGCCTCTGAAGAAAGTCCCGGCATCGAGCTCTCGCGGCCCAATTTGGCCACCGAGTACGTAGCCCCTCGAAGCGACACGGAAAAAATGGTCGCGGCGGTATGGCAAAACGTGTTGGGCATCGCCCAAGTGGGCGTCGACGACGACTTTTTCGAGCTCGGCGGCCACTCCTTGCTCCTGACCCAAGTTGTCTCTAGGGTGCGAAAAAAGGCGGATCTGGACATTCCCATGAGGAAGTTATTCGAAAACCGAACCGTTGCGAGCCTCTCGGGCGTCATCGAAGCCACCCGCGGCGACGAAAAGCAAAGCTCAGGGCCCAAACTCAAACGCGTCGTACGCGACGCTTATCGAAAAAAGAGATCCGCCCTCCAGCCACGGGGATAAACTGGCCCACCAGGAGAAAGCATTGGCACAGCTGCATACGACCGAAAACCACGGAGAAGCAAACGAGGAAGACGACGAAGTTTTCGTCTTTCCCGCCTCATTCGCACAGCAGCGCCTCTGGTTCTTAGACCAGTTCGAGCCAAACTCCGCGACGTACAATATTCCCACAGCCATCCGGATGAAGGGCACGCTCGACCGAGTTCGCCTGAAGACCAGCCTGCAGACCATCGTGAACCGACACGAATCGCTTCGCACCCGATTCACATCCCAAGGCGGGGAAGTGCTTCAAGTCGTTGAACCTGAGCTTCTCATTCCAATCGATGAAGTCTCTTTAGAAGACAACGGCGCATTAAAGGAAGACGCGCTTCGCCAGCAGATCACAAGATACGCCGCCCTGCCCTTCTCGCTCACCCAAGACGCACTCATTCGTTTCGCCCTTATTCGAATCGGCACCGAAGATCATGTCTTGGTCATCTGTGTGCATCACATCGTTTCAGACGGCTACTCGATGGCACTCTTTTTTCAGGAGCTGTCGAGCCTGTACAAGCAGGGCGATGACGCCAAGCTTCCGGAGCTTCCACTCCAGTACGCCGACTACGCCATTTGGCAAGAAGAATACGTTGAATCCGGGAACCTAGACAGCGAACTCGACTACTGGAAGACGCGGTTGCAAGGAGAGTTGGCGCCATGCGAACTTCCCAGCGACAAGCCCTCGGCGCCAGGCGCTCCCTCCGAAGGAAACCAGGTCCGATTTCGTATCAACAAAGAACTCGCCCTCAACTTGGCTGCGCTCGGTCGAAGTTTGGGCGTAACGCCCTTCGTTCTGTTGATGGCCGCCTTCAAAGTGCTGCTCTTTCGATACACGCGGCAGTCCGATATTCTTTTGGCCTCGCCCATCGCCAACCGTGACCGCGAGGAAATTCAGTCCTCCATCGGCTTTTACACAAATACCGTCGTGTTTCGCAGTGATCTGTCAAAAGCGCCAAGCTTTCGCGAATTGGTGAAGCGCGTCAATGACTCGGTAATGGGCGCTCTGGCCCATCAGGAACTCCCCTTCAACAAGGTGGTCGAAGTTGCAAGCCCGGATCGTTCTCAGCAGAACCCTCTGTTTCAGATCATGTTCGCCTACCAGACCTCCCCGGAGTCATTGCTCGATCTCGAAGGTCTAACAATCGAAATCCTACCGGTTCATACCCAAACCTCCAAGTTCAGTGCGCTCCTGGAACTCCAAGAAGATTCTGATGGCCTGCTTGGTCTGCTCGAATACGATGCCGCGCGCTTTTCCGAAGAATTGATTGAGCGCTTCAAAGACCACTTCCAGACCCTGCTGTCGGCCATCGTGCAAGATCCCGATGCGTGCATCGAAACGCTCGAAATCTTATCGGCCAACGAACAACGAACCATCACCCAACAATGGAACGAGACCGAGCAGCCGTGGGACGAACCGGTCAACGTCCCTCATCTCATCTCGGCGCAGTGCGCAAAAACGCCACACAAGCCCGCAATCGAATGCCAAGGACGCACCTTGAGCTATAGCGCTCTTGGCGATCGCGCGCAGAAAATAGCCCGCCGCTTGGTGGCAAACGGTATTGCCCCCGGTTCTTTGGTCGCCGTCTGCCTCGAACGCTCCGAGGTGCTCCCGGCCGCACTCCTTGGGGTCCTGAAGGCGGGCGCCGCTTACTTGCCCATCGACCCATCGTTCCCCAAAGAACGCGTCGCGTTTATCTTAGAGGACGCAAAGGCATCACTCCTTTTGACCCAAAGCGCGCTCTTGGACGCACTGCCCAAGTTCCAAGACGCCACATTGCTTCTAGACGAAAGCGCCGAAAACGAAGATCCGGACGACAATGGCCCCATCGACGTTTTGGTGGACGCCGAAGACCTCGCCTATGTCATCTACACCTCAGGAAGTACCGGCAAACCCAAAGGGGTCCAGATCCCCCATGGGGCTATGGCCAATTTCTTGTTGGCCATGCAAAAGGAGCCGGGGCTCACCGCAGACGACCGCGTCCTTGCGATCACCACCGTCGCCTTTGACATTTCGGTCCTAGAGATTTTCCTCCCGTTGATCACCGGAGCCACCACAGTGGTCCTGACCGACGACGAAATGGAAGGGGGGCTTCAGTTCCTCGAATCGGTCAACAAGGCCCGGCCCACATTCATGCAGGCCACGCCCGCAACATGGCGACTCCTGATCGATCACGAGTTCCAGGGGGGCCCCCAGTTCACCGCCTTGTGCGGCGGTGAGCCCCTGCCAAAAGACCTGGCCGATGCCCTTGAACAACGAACGGGCGCAGCCTGGAATATGTACGGCCCCACAGAGACGACGGTCTGGTCGACTTGTGAGCGCATCGCCAGCGGCGAGGGCCCCATCCTTGTGGGGCGCCCCGTGGCCAATACCGAGGTTCAGATTCTCGACGATCGCATGCAACCGGTGCCCATCGGCGTGGCCGGGGAGCTGTGCATCGGGGGGCGGGGGCTATCTCACGGCTACTTGGGTCGGCCGGAGCTGACCGAGAGCCGCTTCGTTTCGAACCCCTTCAGCCAGGACCCAAAAGCCAAACTCTACCGCACGGGCGATCTCGCCAAATATCACCCAGACGGCAAAATCGAGCACCTCGGCCGCGTGGACCACCAAGTCAAAGTGAGAGGATTTCGAATTGAGCTGGGCGAAATCGAATCGGTGCTGACCGAGCACGAGAGCATTGGAGAGCGAGCCGTCATCGTCCGAGAGGATCGCCCGGGCGACAAACGCTTGGTCGCCTACTATGTGGCCCAAGGGGCTTCGGAGCCAACGGCCACCGAGCTCAGAAACCACCTCCGGGTTAGGCTTCCAGACTACATGATTCCGCAACACTTCATGGCCCTCGACGCACTTCCCAAAACCCCTAACGGTAAAATCGACCGAAAAGCATTGCTCAAAGATCACCCAGTCGGCGCAGCGGCCCACAACGAATACGTCGCGCCCAAGAACGAGGCGGAGCGTTTGATTGCAAGGGTCTGGGGAGAGGCCCTCGGCATCGATAGGGTCAGCGTAACCGATCGATTCTTCGTACTCGGCGGCCACTCCCTCCTCTCGATGCAAGTTTTATCGAACATCGAGAAAAGCACTGGCGTTCGCATCAGCCCCCAAGAAATGCTCTTTCGTAATCTTGGCCAAACCGCGCTGCTTTTGGGTGACTACGAACCCGCCGAATCTCAAAGAGAGGTCCCCAAAGCCCACGCGCCCGAGGCCCCACCTCAAGAAAAGCCGCGACTCAGCAAGCTGGGCAAAAAGCTGCTTCAAAACGTAAAAAAGTCGGTGCGCTCCCGCCTCCAACGCGACTGATCCCTCGGAGCCAAACGGGCCTCAAACGGCGATGCGCTGTACCCAGGAGGCAATCGATTCGACCAGCTGGCTCTGGTTGTACGCCAAAGTGAAGGTATGATCACTTTCGCCAAAGCGCTGCACCGAAAGAAGAGGCCCCGCCTGAAGACGCCGATAGGGCAAGAAAAAATGCGTGAGGTAATTGTCGTACGCAGGCCCCCCCGAAAAAATGAAAAACAGAGATGTTTTTTGGGCGATCGCGCGCTTGACCTCCTGAATGATTTCGTCTTTCGGCGGCATGATCCATTCTGGAGCACCGGTGGCTCCGGCGCCCTCTTCGGCGGCAGCGCCCTCTAAGCCAAGCTTGGTTACAATCTTCTTTCGCAGCTGCTGAACCAGCTCGCTTTCACCGGTGAACAAGCCGATCCACGAAGCACGATCCATCATTCGCTTGGCATAACCACGCACAAAATGAAGCCACGTGGTGTACGCGAAGCTGTCGATAAGCACCGCCCCACACACCCGTGAGTCCTGGGCCGCCAGCGACAACGAAAGATCGGCTCCAGAGCAAAGCCCCAACGGGATAAAACGCTCCGTGCCGCGCGTGCGGGCCAGATAGTCCATGGCTTCGGCACTGTCCTTCATCGCCGCAGTCTCAAACGGAAGACCATCGGCACGTGCGGGGCTGTCACCAAACCCCGCCAGGTCATGGCGAAGCGAGGTGAAGCCGAGCTCGGCCAAACGCCGCGCAATTTTCACGTTCAGTCTTTGCGGGCCCACCCGGTGCACCAAGCCAGCATTCATAAGAAGAATGGCGGGTTTGTTGTGGTCCTGAGACTGTGTGGGCATGGTGAGCAACCCCACCCGATCTTGCCGTTCCCCAAGGAGCACGGGTTTGCAGATGGTCTTCGGTCTCACCGCACACCTTCCATGTAGCCGACAATCTTTCGGAGCGTTTTAAGGGGAATCACAGCGCCCGAAAGGCCCCCCTTTTCCCAAACTTTGAATTCGTGAATGGGATCTGATTCGACCTGACAACCCCGTTCATGGAGGTGGCTTTTCAGTCGGTCGTGCTGACCCACCAACAAAGCGCGCCTCGGCACCTCACGAAGCTCTTCCAGATCGACCGCTTCAATCTCCATGCGCAGGGCATCAGAAATAGGAAACCCAAGAACATCGAGGGGCACACCCAGTCTCAATGCGGTGGTAGGACGGGGGAGAATTCGGGCAATATAGGCATCTCGCAACGCCTGGAGCTCATCAAGATACGCCTTTCCCCGAACGATGGGTTCCCAGATCACCACCGAATCCACATCTTTTCGGCGCCTGGCCGCGAAGAGAGCCAACGTAGCGCCGAGTCGGAGCCCAAGGAGCGAGACTTTCTTAACCTGCGCGGTTGCCTTGAGCTCTTCGATGGCCGCTTCGACATTGGCGGTCCATGCCTCGATCCCACCGTCTCCGGTTTCACCCGCGGAATCGCCGGAGCCGTAGTAGTCGAACCTCAGAACGTGAAACCCAGCTTGAGTCAAAAAACGAGCCAGCTCCTTCATGGCGTCGTACGCCGGGATGTATTCGTGCCCCATCGGATGGCATAGCACGATGCCTTGGGCTCGGGCCCGCCCGGCCGGGCCTTGATACAGGCCAAAAAGCGGCTCATCCGAAGCACCAAACGTAAAGGGATGCACGGGACTGGTATTCGTCACGAAAGCTTACGCATCCGTCAACCACGAATCACAGAGCCGGAACCCAGAATCCGTCTGGGCGGCGGCTTCTCGAAGCCCGCAATAGGCAGAACCCTCCAGGATCTGGGGTCCCGGCCGAGGGGGTACATTGTAACCCGATCTCTTATCAAGTGCACCGTAGAATGAATGCCAACCACCGGCGATCTGTGACATCAAAAATGGCCAAAGAGCGGCCACCGCCGCCCATCCACGAAGCCATGGCCCATCAAACCGGGGAATTCCTGTAAAAAAATGCCCAAGACAACAGGCACAGGCGGACGCGGCCAGCATCCTGAGATCGCAGCTTCCCCTTCGCTTTAGCGAGACCGGAGCCAAAATTTTAACACAAGTGAATGGTTCTTGAACCTCTGGTAAAAGAACTCTAGGAGGCTCACGTGAATCTAAGTGAACAAGCCGGGTCGGTCAGCGCTTACCTCGTAGGAGAAGGCACACTCCTCATGGAGTGTGGAGAAAGCCTCAAAAAAGGCGGCCACAAGATCCTCGGGGTCGTCACCTCGGAACCCCACATCATCGACTGGTGCAAAAACAACGGCATTCCTTATCGGGACAGCAAAGAGCCTTTTGTCGATTTCCTCACGGCTTCGCCCTGCGACTACCTCTTTAGCATTGTGAACCTGAAGATCCTGCCCAAAGAAGTCATCAGCCACCCCCGCGTCAGCGCTGTGAACTTTCACGACGGCCCCCTCCCTCGGTACGCGGGAACCCATGTCACCACCTGGGCGCTGATGAATCAAGAACCCGCGCACGGCGTGAGCTGGCACGAAATGACCGAGGAAGTCGACCGAGGCCGCCTTCTCAAACAGCGACACTTCGAAATCGAACCGGGTGAAAGCGCTTTTTCCCTCAACACAAAATGCTTTCGGGCCGGTATGGAATCCTTCGCGGAACTCATCGACGAAATTTCACAAAACCGGGTGGAGGCAACCGAGCAAGATAAAAACGCACGGACCTATTGCCCGATGTTCAAGCGCCCTAAAGCCGCTTGCTTTTTGTCCTTCGATCAGCCGGGAGAAAAACTTCACGCATTCATCCAAGCGCTCAACTTTGGCCCCTACCCCAATCCCATAGGCACACCAAAACTCATCTTCAAAGACGCAGTGTGGGGTGTCAAAGAGAGCGTGCTCACCTCCACGGCCAGCACCAAACCCCCCGGTACCATCACCGATGTCCAAGAACAAAGCATTCAGGTCGCAACCACTTCCAATGACATCGTGCTTCAGGACCTCTACACCCTGTCCAGCGCGTTCCTGGCCTCGGTGAACTTGGCCGAAAACTTTGAGCCGGGGGGCACGCTCGACAACTTGAGCAATGAAGAGCAAGAACTCATCGATGGCATCGTCGAAAAAACGGTGCGCCACGAACCCTATTGGGTTCAATCGCTCTCGGCCGCCTCGACAATCGACGTGCGCAACTTGGTACCGGTTCGACCCGGTTTCGCGACCTCAGACAGCGCCTCCCCCACGGGGCGCCTTGAATCCGCGCCCAACGCGGATTCGGTCGGTGCGCTCTTTGCAACCTTCTTGGGCCGGCTGTCGGCGAGAAAAGACATAGACCTTGGCATCAGCGTGGCGGACAGCCTTCCCCAAAAGAGCCTGTGTCAAAGGCTGTTCGCGAACACGGTTCCTTTGCTTTTTTCCTGGGAACCATCGGAGTCGACAGAGACATACTTGCAAAACGCAACATCTCAGATGGCCAAAACGAGGAAAAAGGGGACCTTTTTACGAGATACTCTGACCCGATTTCCAACTCTGGGCGCAAGAGGCGAAGACGGGCTGGTGTTTCCGGTGGTGGTCGAGGTGACCAGCCACCCCGATGCACAAAGCCTCCATCCTGGAGCTTGCCTTCAGTTGTCCCTTTCTGAAGACGGCAAGGACTTTCGTTTGTTGCATTGCCAAAAGCGCCTCTTGACCGAGTCCGTTAACCGCATGCGAGAGCAATTCGAAATTTTTGCCCAGGCCGCGTTTCGCACCCCGAAAGAACCACTCCAAAAACTGCCCATTCTCACCGACCCCGAGCAAGTCCAAGTTTTGGAGCAATGGAACAACAGCACCAAGTCCTTCGATCAAGAAGCCACCATCCACGGACTGATTTCAGAGCAAGTTCAACGAACGCCAGACAAGGTGGCGCTTGTTTTTCAGGAAGAAACGCTGACATATCGGGCGCTTGACGAAAAAACAAACCAAATCGCCCATAAGCTTCGTGCCTTGGGCGTGGGACCTGGCAAGCTGTGCGGTCTTTACCTCGACCGCGGCATAGACATGATGACCTCGCTCATTGGCGTGCTCAAAGCAGGAGGCGCATACGTCCCCCTAGATCCCAGCTACCCCCAAGACCGAATCCACCACATGGCCAAGGACTCTGATCTTACGGTTTTGATCACCGACGAAACGCTCTTGAAAAAACTTCCAGAGGCCTCCTCAGCCTACTTTTGTGTGGACACCCACCGGACAAGCATCCTTGAACAGCCGACAACGCCGCCCGAAGAACTGGCCAAGGCCAATGATTTGGCCTACGTGATCTATACATCGGGCTCCACCGGCAGACCCAAGGGAGTGCAAATAGAACACCGAAATGCCGTAAATTTCTTCTCAGGAATGGTCGACCGTGTTCCCCATCCGGACAAAGACCAAGGAACCTGGCTTGCGGTAACCAGCTTGTCCTTTGACATTTCTGTCCTCGAACTCTTGTGGCCTTTGACCCGAGGGTTCAAGCTGGTCCTTTACCGCGAAGACCATAGGACACCTAGAGGCGCCAAGAGGCAACACGTCGACCGAGCTCTCGACTTCGGGCTTTTTTACTTTGCCAGCGATGCCGGTGAACACAAAGAAGACAAGTATCGGCTCCTGATGGAGGGTGCCAAATTCGGCGACAAAAACGGCTTCTCATCCATTTGGACGCCAGAGCGCCACTTTCATGCCTTTGGGGGCCTCTATCCCAACCCCGCGGTGGCCAGCGCAGCGATTGCGGCGGTCACCGAGCGGATTGCCATTCGTGCGGGGAGCTGCGTATTGCCTCTTCACCATCCGGTCCGGGTGGCCGAAGAATGGGCCTTGGTCGACAACCTCTCCAAGGGACGCGTGGGCATCGCTTTTGCCTCCGGTTGGCAGCCTCGAGACTTCATCCTCCGCAAAGAGAACTACCAAAACCGCAAAGAGGCCATGTTTCGAGACATCGATGTTGTGCAAAGACTGTGGCGAGGAGAGGCCATATCCTTTTGCGATGGTCGAGAAATGGATGTTGCGGTCGAAATACTGCCGAGACCGATCCAACCAGAGCTCCCGACTTGGATCACCACCGCAGGTAATCCTGCCACTTTCCAACAGGCGGGCAGCTTGGGCGCCAACGTCCTAACGCACTTGTTGGGCCAAAGTGTGCAAGAGGTGGGCGAAAAAATACAGGCCTACCGAAAAGCATGGAAAGACGCAGGCCACCCCGGCAAGGGCATCGTAAGCCTCATGCTCCATACGTTGGTCGGCACCAACGACGAACAGGTCAAGGAAATCGTACGGGACCCGATGAAAGGCTACCTGAGAAGCGCCTTCGACCTCGTAAAAAAGGCCGCATGGTCGTTTCCGACTTTTAAACAAAAAACCAGCGCGGCCGGAATGAGCCCCAAGGAGTACTTCGAAAACGAGGACCTCACCGCTGAGGAAACCGAAGCGCTCTTAGACCACGCCTTCGAGCGCTACTTTGAGACCAGCGGCCTCTTTGGCACGCCTGAAACCGCCCTCAAGGTGGTCCAAGATGCATGCCAGATGGGTGTAGACGAAATCGCCTGCTTAATTGACTTTGGGGTTCCGTCTCAACGCGTAATGGAGAACCTCCCGCACCTGAACGAACTCAAAACCAGATGCCATGACGTCGCTTCAAGCCCAAGGCGAGACAACTCTATTCCGGCGCTCATCGAAAGGCATCAAGTCACGCACCTTCAGTGCGCCGCATCCATGGCGCGCCTCATTTGGATGGGCCCAAATGGGATACAAGCACTTGGGCAGCTCAAGGCCTTGTTGGTCGGCGGCGAACCACTCCCGATGAAACTGGCAACCAGCCTCAAAGACGCAGTTGGCGGAGAGGTCGTCAATATGTACGGCCCCACCGAGACCACGATCTGGTCGTCAAGCTTTTCCTTAAATCAACTGGAAGAGCTTGTTTCCATTGGCCGCCCCATCGCCAACACCCAGTGTTACGTGGTCGACAAACAGCTCGAACTCGTACCGCCTGGATACGCCGGAGAACTTCTGATCGGCGGCTGTGGTGTGGCCCGCGGTTACCTCAACCGGCCCGAGCTGACTCTGAAGCGCTTCGTGCCCGACACAATCGGAAGATCGGGAGGCCGTCTTTACCGCACCGGTGACTTGGTCCGCCACCTTCCTTCGGGTGAGCTCGAATTTCTCGGCCGCCTCGACCGTCAGATCAAGCTTCGGGGTTATCGCATCGAGCTCGGTGAAATTGAGAACCGACTGGACCAACATCCTGACATCAAACAGTCCATCGTGGTCGCCCGAGAGGACGTGCCCGGAGACAAACGGCTCGTCGCCTATCTGATCGCTGGATCTGAAACACCCCCACAAACAAACACCCTCCGCGTCCATTTGCGAACCCAGCTGCCAGAATTTATGGTGCCTGCCCATTTCGTTTTTCTTGACGCTTTTCCCCTCACCCCCAACCGCAAGATAGATCTCAAAAGCCTCCCAGCCCCCGAGGCCGTAGGCCAGGCTGCGGCCAACTACACCGCCCCCAGCAACGACTTGGAGCAAAAAATCGCCGACGTCTGGCAGCGCGTGCTCAACGTCCCCAAGGTCGGTCGTAACGATAACTTCTTTGACCTCGGCGGCCACTCGCTGCTCACGGTGCAAGTCCATCGCGAGTTGGGCAAGTTTGTGGAACGTGAACTGTCGCTGGTCGATCTTTTTCGGCTGCCCACGATTCGGTCCCTTGCAGACCACCTCGAAGCCCCCGATACCGACAGCGCAACCAAGGAGCAAGGTGCACAGCGCGGAGCGCGTCGAAAAAAGCTCATGAACCGACGCATGCGAAACCGCCCTAGCAGGTAGGTGACACCCATGCACAGACAGATCTCAATCGTCAACGGAGCCAACACCGGCATCGGCAGTACAACGCCCCTAGGACGTAGGTGACACTCATGCGCGGACGGATCTCAATCGTCACCGGAGCCAACGCCGGTATCGGCAAAGAAACAGCCCTGGGTCTAGCCAAACTGGGCGCCCACGTGGTGATGGTATGCAGAAACCACCATCGCGGCGCCGAGGCCCAAGCCGAGATCAAAAAAAACAGCCGCAACCAAAAAGTCGATCTGGTCATTGCCGATCTGTCTTCACAACGCTCGGTGCGCGCCCTCGCTGACCGACTGATCAGCACCTATCCCAACCTGCACGTGTTGATCAACAACGCGGCCGTCATCAACCAAGAACGAAAAACAACCACCGACGGAATCGAAATCCAATTCGCGGTCAATCATCTGGCGCCTTTCCTCCTCACCAATCTTCTTTTGGACAAGTTCGAGCAAAGCGCCCCAGCCCGCATTGTCAATGTAGCCTCTCAGGTGCACAGCAGTGGCCATATCGACTTCGAAAACCCCCAACTTGTCACCGGGTACACGCCACTACGTGCTTACTACCAGTCCAAGCTGGCCAACGTTCTTTTTACTTACGAATTGGCGCGTCGACTGCAGGATACGGGCGTGACGGTCAACTGCCTCCACCCAGGCGTCGTCGCCACAAACCTTCTATGTGACTACATGGCTCGCCCTCGCCGCCTAGGCTTTTTAAACAAGCTCAAGCACGACACCCCGACTCAAGGCGCAAAAATGTCCATCTATTTGGCAAGCGCACCCGAGCTTGAAGGTCAGACCGGAAAATATTTCCACTCCGGCACCGGCGACTCACGGTCGTCACCAGAGTCATACGACGAAAAAGTCGCCCAGCGTCTTTGGGAACTCAGCGAAAAGCTCGTCCACCAAGATTTCCACTAGCATGGCTTGATCACGGTTCTACAAACACCTTTTGACGCGTCAAGCGCGTCGTGCGCACCCTTCCCAGCCCAACATGCCAGACAAACATTCGTCGGACCATAGCTTGCAAGCGCGTTTCTTTGTGGGTTTCGGGGCTTAGAACACCTGTAAATCTGTTTCTGTCGAGTCTTCGATCTTTCCCTCTGCTGTCGTCTCGCTTCTTTCAGTCCTAGGGCGCGCAAACTCCGCCGCCGCATGCCGAGCAATCACTAGGACACTCTGTGATCGTCTCGCCGACCTCGCAAAGATTGTCCCCACAGACATCAAAGGGTTGAACTCTTGTGGGTGCGGAGACATCATCATCGTCGGTGGTACTCAAGGCAAGTTGACCGTATCGGTTCCTACCCCAGCCAAACAAGGCGCCATCAGCCGCTCTGGCAAAAGAGGAATGGCCGCCAACAATCACTTCTTCAACTGCCGGAAGGGGTGTACCAAGGGACGTCACCGTCACTTGCGTCGGGCTAGTTTCATGTGCTGAACCCGACCCGCTCCCGAGTTGGTCGTCGTCGTTTCGGCCCCAGCACCAGGCAGACCCGTCGTCAAGGGCAGCACAGGTGTGGTAGCGGCCACATGACAAAGAACGAGCCGGCCCTTGCAGAGCAACGCTCTGAGGCGAGTTCGCATCAAGGATTTCACCATTTCCAACCTGTCCGTAGGTGTTCATTCCCCAGCACTCAACACTGTTGTCTACCCGAAGTGCACACGTGTGACTGTTGCCTAAGCAGATATCCTTTACTGGGTCTATCGGCACAAGTTGAGGCGTCTTGTACTCGACATCTTGTGTTCCAACGCCGATCTCACCGCTGGTATTCTTACCCCAACACCACAGCGTACCATCAGACTGAATGGCGCACGTGTGTGTTTGCCCGCCAGCAACACGTGAAATCTGGCTCAGTCCGGGCACAAGAACCGGCTGGTTCTTGTCACCCGTGCTGCCGTTGCCAAGGAGTCCATTTGAACCTTTGCCCCAGCAGTGTAGGGTTCCATTGGTTAGAATCGCACACGTATGCATACCGCCAGCACTGAGTTGGGCAACGTCGGTTCCGAGGCTCGTGACCTCGACAGGAGAGAGCCGGTTATTGTTTGAGCCGTCACCGATTTGTCCTTCGTAATTGTCCCCCCAGCAAAAGACTCTCCCATCCGCTTGACGCGCACAGCTGTGGTACCGGCCTGTCACGATTTGCGCAGGATCAGTGATTCCTACCGCGTCAACACCCATCACGCTGTCCGTCGTGGTGCCATCTCCTAGCTGTCCAGTCTTATTGCGACCGAAGCAAGTGATTCGACCTTCTGCGCGCATCATGCATGTATGCTTATCACCGGAAGAGACGTTTTGTGCAAATGGCAAGAATGTGTTGAGTACCTCGGCCACTCCGTCGCAGTTGATGAAGTTTCCATCCGCGTCCTGGCTACAGATGTCGGTACACAGGCCCCGGTCAGTGAAACCACAATTGCCATTCGTGCACACGCGGCCCGAGATCCCTCCACCGGCGGCTCTACATGTCGATATGCTTGGAGACGCCCCAAACAAATTGCCCCAAAACGCGCCTTCATGCTGACTGAAGTGGTGCTTTTCCACTTCCCCTACATCCAAGTTCATACCACGGATCGAAAGCTGTACCTTCTTTCGGTCCGGATTGGTGCGAGAAGCCAGACACGCAGAAACGCGCCGTTGGGCTGCGGGGTCTACATCAAAGTCGGGATTGTTCTTCCAACTGGGTGCCAGTCCGATGGCCCCGTAGTACTGCTTGGTCTCTGTTCCGCTGGGGTACATTTGATAGGTGACCTCCACGCAGCCAGGATCTGCACTGCAGTCGCCACCGTCGGATTCGGGGAGCGCGCAGGATGCAGCGTAGTGGTTGAGGTTATCAGCATAGGCTCGAAACTCAGTGTTGAGTTGGGCAAGCGTGTTGTCAATACAGCTATCAACGCTGGCGACAACCGCCGGGTCGCTTTGGTTGGTGCCAAGACCGTCTCTTCCGGCTACGTACAGTTCGTTTCCGTCGCAGTCGGTAATCGTTCGGCAGTTCGCGTTTGTGTTGCAATCCAGCTGGCTCATGCATGCCTCGTCGTTTGCCGGGCACGGAGCCGGGAGGGCACATTGAATGGCGGCCACGTAAACCATGAACTCGGTCATGCTGACGCTGGTGTCGGGATCCGAACCGCATGCGACTCCAGTCAAAGAAGCGTCTACGAGATTCGATATGTCGAGATCGGCTACATCCAGGGTGCCAAACAGCATGCCATTGCCCCACGTGCCGTTGCCCCAAGAGCCGTTGCCCCACGTGCCGTTGCCCCACGTGCCGTTGCCCCACGTGCCGTTACCCCAGGTGCCGTTACCCCAGGTGCCGTTGCCCCAGGTGCCGTTACCCCAGGTGCCGTTGCCCCAGGTGCCGTTGCCCCACGACCCGTTGCCCCAGGTGCCGTTACCCCAGGTGCCGTTGCCCCAGGTGCCGTTGCCCCAGGTGCCGTTGCCCCACGACCCGTTACCCCAGGCGCCATTACCCCACGACCCATTACCCCACGACCCGTTGTCAGCAGAAAGGGTACTGCTCTGTCCTCTCGTCCTTTCACGCGTTTGATCGTTTTGGCAGGCAGTAAGGCTGAGGAGGCTGAGGCTCAAGGGAAGGATACGTTTCATATGCGAAGAGTAAAAGAAGCAATTTTCGTGCCCGTCTTGTCGGCCTCCAAAAATATGAAAGAAAACGCGCAGTTTCGCCAAAGATGCCGAAAAACGGGTTCATCGAGTGCCGAAAAACGGTTCATCAGGTGCCGAAAAACGGTTCAGGCCGCCCGGAGCGTGTCTGTGCGTACTCCCCTTTCCGGCCTCCTTTCCGCATGATGGGCCCTCTAGCACAACCCTGTGGGCGATGTGCATGATCCGGTCGCAAATGGCGTCAACTTGAATGGGCTCACCCAGGAAGGCGTGCCATTTGTCGGGTGGGCGCTGTTCAGCAATAATCATAGACCGAGCTTCGTAACGGTCTTCGAGTACTTCGAGGAGGTCCTAGCGTTGGGTGTCTTTGATGGGCGCAATGCCCAGTCGGTGGGTAGTGGGGACTCACGGTCGTCACCAGAGTCATACGACAAGAAAGTCGCCAAGCGTCTTTGGGAACTCAGCAAAAAGCTCGTCCACGAAGATTTCCACTAGCATCTCTTGATCACTGTTCTGGCAACCGTAAGCTTTGGCGACTCTCTGCCGGCGTTTGTCCGTGGAAACGGGCGCTACAAATAGGTCGGGCCGGAAGAGATCTGGCTATCGATCGACGTCACCAAGTCGCCTTTAGTGCACATCACCCGGTCATGATTCACGCCCGAGGACACAGCGTCAGTCCGCACACGGACACAACGTCAATACTTAGGTATTAACAATCATACGTACCGTAGCTATAGTGAACTAGGATGAAAAAGAGCGCTCAATTACAGATCCGGGTTTCGCCACAACAAAAAGAAGCGATTCGACGGGCCGCTCTACGCGCAGGCATGGACATCTCGAGCTTTGTTCTTTCACGTGTTCTATCGACTCAAGAAGAACGCTACCATACGCTTTTGCGCAAATTGGCGAGCGCGAAGGACGAGAGTTTCGCACTCGCCGAGCTGAGTGATTTTCTTGAAAACCTAGACAAACAAAATTTCTCGCCGAGCCTCGCAAGAGAGCCCAAAGGTATAACGGAAGGTACAAGGGCCTATATCGCAAGCATGATCGAACACGCGGCGCGACAAAAGAATGCCTTGCTACCTCCATGGGTATCGAACACAAAAGCACTGAAGGAGCCCTTATTCGGAACGGAGCTTAAGACACTTCGTCTCGGACTTCTTCTTGATGGTCCGGTTGCATTTCGAAAACGAAATATTTTCATCGACTCCACGGTAGGCGATCGAGTGTAGCCTTGCCTTTGTCTCGGAAGGCCATATTGCGCCTTTTTCATGCGCTCAATCAAGAACTTGAAAGACCCTATACGCGTTAGAAGAAATTCTGGAATAGCAGCGATATCTTTTGGATTGCTAAATTCACCACCAAGGTTCCATCGCACTTAAGTGGTCAAAATGCCGCGCCGCCTGTACCGACCCCGGCCAAATCTAACACTTCACGGTCAGGGTGACGCTGGGTGACCTCCGTTTCCACCAAAGAAACGCCCTAGCAGCAAACAAGGCGGCGCCTTGGTTGGTGCCCAATCCATCTCATCCGTTGAAGCAATACTGCAAGGGGCTGACGGATTCAGCACAAGCCGGGACGTCTTTTTGACCCCTGCGGTTTTATGTGGCCGCAGGGGTCACCAAAGTTGCCGAGTAGCCTGCGCTCATTTCAGGGGACACGAAAGAGCCAACTTTGGTGACATCCGGAGTATACATAGTCTCGCCCTGTGGTTCTGCGGAAGGGCCTGGACGCCATGAGGAGTTCGTCTTTCGTTGAACCGTGTTTGTTGGCTCATTTGGCTTGCTCTGCGCGGGGCCAGTCTTCGCGTACGAGTTTTCTTCCGCCGCACCAGCGTTCGGCGATTGCCTCTTGGTACCAGTCTTGTTTGATGTCGGCATGCTCGGTCATGATGACCTGAAATCATGGGTCTAGGGCTTCGACTGTTTGGAAGATCAAGTCCAACATGCGGGGCTCGTAGACGCGACCAAATTGTGCTGCCACTTGGGGGCTTCGTGTCATCGAAACGAATTGGCTAGGAGGCACATCGCTGGTCAGACTGTGCCAAAGTTGGGCAAGAAAACTGCGGTTGATCCAATCCCCTGCAACGCCCTCCCGCTGGGCCTTACTTTGCAGTTTGCCCATCAACACCGACGCATCGTTTGGATTGTTGGTGCCACGCCACCTGGTAACATGGCGCCGAGTCGTCCTCAAGCGCCGAGCCTTTAGATTTCTAACGAAACCGCCTTTGCTCGCTATTTGGACGATGGCGGAGGCGGAGGTTGCGGCGAAGCCGACGACGATGCCACCGAGGCCAATGCACCGAGGTTGATCGTGGCAGCCACGGAAAGCGCCCACCCGCCGGTTGCGAGGCTGTAGATGGCGGCGCCTGCGAGGCCTACGCCGATGGTGATGGCGAGGTGGGCGCTCAGGGTGGCGGCGGCGGTGAAGGCGAAGCCCATGGCGGCGCCGGTGGTGAAGCCGGCGAAGAAAGATGCGGTGTTGACCATGGGGGCGCTCCATAGGGGTGGGGTGCCTCGGGGGTCGGCCATGGGGAACGCGATGGGGGTGACCATGGAATCGGGAACGAAGGCGTCGGCGGGACCGGTGGGACGACCGGCAACGATGCGGACGTCGAATTGGAGTCGGGATATCTGGAACAGGCCATATCCGTCGGTCTCTGAGCTCTGGTATCGCCACTCGGACCATGTCGTGCCGTTTTTGGACTTTCCCGACGACATTCGCAGGGTTTTGTGCGCCCAAATGCCGCAATCGCCAACGAAGTAGGCGTGGAAGTCCGCAACCTCGAAGTTGTAGACAGTCTCGCGCTCGCCGGTGTCCTCGACTGGGCGCACTTCGGCCTAGCCATCGCGAGCACAAGCTACGTCTCCAGTGCGTCACCGACCGCCAGCCACCGTCCGCCGCCCAAAGCGGGCGTTCCGCCGTGACCAGCAGTTCTTGCCCGTCGCCATCGGTTTCGACTGAACTCGAAGAGCTCGAAGAAGCAACAGTGCACGCGTTCAACTCTGCCTGTTAGACTCCCGCGCCGAGGCGCGTCCCTCGATCCGTGCCGGAGGGTTTTTCAAGAACAATCGACGAACGCATTTCGTCAAATTTGTCCGGATTTCGGATTTCTCTCGGACTCGATTGAATTTCGTTCGGACAAATGACGGTTCGAGGGCGATAAACGATGGATAACCTGGCCGTGTGGCAGGTGGCACGGCCGTTGCTAAACCCCGAGCCATGAGGTCCTTTTCTGCGGGCACACCTCCGCCGCCTTGTTTCGGCAAAGCTTCAGTCTTCATTGTGTTCGTCGCCGGAGTCGTTGTTGCCTCATGCACATCCCGCCTTGGCGACATCACGCAGCAAAGTACACTTGAGGCCAGTCCGCCCCTGTGCGATCGGCCATCCACACCCGTTCCGTCCAGCCCAAGAAGCAAGGTCACAATCTTGAATGCAGAGGCGACGTCCTCCTACGCCAGAGAGTATGAGGCCCATCACGCAACCGATACGGCAGGGAACACGTATTGGTATCCGGATAGCACCCGTGAACCGTGGTCTACGGCCTTTGAGCTAAAGCATCCCCGAGAGCTCACTTCCGTTGAAATCCGGTGGTACAGGAGTCCTGGCTTGCGACAAGCCATCGGCGCGAAAAGCTACGCAGTCGATGTTTCGATGGACGGTGTGACATGGTGCACTCAGGTCCAGGGTGCCCAGGCAGAAACCCAAGAGATCTCAGAGCATCAAATGTGGGGCGAAGCGCGCTTCGTCAGGGTCCGGTACCAACATCAGCCTGGATATCCCCCAGGCTTATCCAGGTTTTCCTTGGAAGGGCGCGCACAGGTAGAGCGTCTTGAGGGCCGTCACTATGCGGCGACCGATCTTACACCACAACCAAAATTCGAATTTGTGGGAACCAGCACTTCCATTGAATTGACCGCCTATACCGACGCGAATTGCTCGAAACCTGCGCTTGGTACGCTTCACGCCGATCAAAATCCCGTCGTCGTCACCGATGAGCTGGCTGAGTTCAGTGGCGTTCACTACACCCCTCGGCCGCCCCCAGCACACGATCGACCCGGGTCGGAAGAAGACATCTATCTTGGGGCCCGAGGAGAAGATGGGTTTCGATGGTGCTCAAAAAAACTGGAGATTGTGGACGCGTTTGGGCGCTTCGGCTTGGTGGTCTACCGGCCGATGGGAACGGGTGCAACCGGAAGACCGAATGAAACCAAGGACGATTGGCTCAAAGCCATCGCTGAGATCAGCACCGGTGAAATTGTTGCGGGCGGGTACTCGCGGAACACTGAAGAGGGACTGGACGCCATGTTTTGGCGTTTTGGCAGCAGTGGGCACCTGGAGCACGACCGGCGCGCCCTGGGGCGCGCCGAAGGCGCGGCCGGCGCCGTCGGTGCACATAAGTTCGACATGATCGAGGACATCGTTGTGGACGATGAAGATCGGGTCATCATGGCCGTCCACTCCAAGACAGAGGACGGAGCGGGGCTGCTGACCTTGTCTCGTCACCTAGACGACGGGGCCGTCGACGAAACCTTTGGCGCGACAGAAGAAGAGTCCGGCGAGGGTTTCATAGTGGTCAACCCAAAGGGGCCCGGGGCGGCCGGTGCGACGGGCGCAAACCGGGCTGACCGCCCATCAAGCATCGTGATCGACGCGAGCGACCGCTATGTCGTTGCGGGGTACAGCCGGAGTGCAAGCGGCGGTCTGGAAGCAACGCTCTGGCGTTTCACCCCCGAGGGCGTGCTGGACCCGTCGTTCAACCAGATCGGCTACGCGGTCTTCCAAAACCAGGGCGCCGGGTTTGCGGGCAGCGAGGGGGCGAGTCGCATGGACTGGCCGAGGCAAGTGTACGTAGACCAAGAGGGGCGATATCTCATCACCGGTCAGAGCAAAAACGCCAAAGGTCGGACCGAGATTTTTGTCGCACGCTATCTGGAAGACGGACAACTCGACCCTGAATTCGGCGAGGGACAGGGTTTTGTGGTCCTTGGGCACGGAGGTCCGGCCCTCGGGGGGGCATCACCCGAAACGAAGGGGGATCAAGCGGGACGCCTCGCCGTAGATGAAAACGGTTGGATCGTGGTCGCCATCAACAGCGACGATGCGGCCGGCGATGTTGCAGGTGTGGTGCGTCTTCTTCCGAACGGCGTCCCAGACCCTACGTTTGGTTCGGGCAGCGGCATGGTGCTCATTCCACACGTGTCGACATCGACCACCCCTGGTGACACCACCCGTGCATCCTACGTCCAGTTGGCAGGCATCGATGACCACGGCCGATACGTCATGGTGGGCTGGAGCAAAAGCGATGCCGGCATCAGCATTCCGAGCACCTGGAGAATGCTTGCGAGCGGTTCTATGGATCCGACCTTCGGCATCGATGGCCACGCGCTTCTCGAACCGCACAAAAAGGATATTCGGCCTCAAGGTAGCCCCGACACCTGGACGCCGGCAACCGGCTTCTTCGGCGTAGGCATGACGACCGGATTGATCGACCGAAAGGGACGAATCGTAGGGGCTGGGTGGTTGCGGTCCCCCACCGGTGCCTGGGAAATCGCCCTCTGGAGAGTGCTCCCAGACGGAACCCCCGACGCGTCGAGGCGAACCATGCGCCTGAAAATCGATGTGCGAGGACCAGGCGGCGTTCTTGGGCAGGTCCGGTCTGGCGCTCCCGTCATGGGGGAACCGAACCTCATGTGCGAGTCGGACGAGATGTTGGAGCACAGTCTCACCCGAACCGCGTGCGAACAAGAATTCACCTATGGCAGCACGGTCGTGCTGTATCCGTGGATCGGTGCGTCTGACCTCGAGTTCAAGAGGTGGGAAGGTCAAGACTGCCAATCCACCCAAGACGCATACGACAACGGATTGGTCTTTTTCCCATGGCCCAGTCTTGGCCTCACCGAGGACCGTCGCTGCACCGCCGTTTTCGGCAAAAGGTAGGGCACCATGATGTATTCCCATCTCTTCGATGACATGAACCGCTTCTGCTCACGCGCGGTTCGGTGCTTTTTCGGGAGCATCGTCATTCTCCGCGGTCCGAACCCAAGCGCATTTGGACTGTTCGGCGCCCTGAGCTTGCTCGCTTTGTCGTGCATCTTTTCGTTGCCGGCGTGTTACTTCGAAAACGCAAACATCGAAGAAGAGCATCAAAGCATCAGGCGCGCGCTCGAAGTTTCGGGGCCGATCCCCCCACCCCCGAGTCAGTGCGGAACGCTGCGACCCAAAGAGGCCCTTCTTCCAGGCTACAAACTCTACTCCTGCGACGGCCGGTACGCCCTTACCATTGGTGAAGACGGAAACCTTACGCTCTACGGCGGTGATACGCTCCATTGGTCATCCAACACGTCCGGGCAATCGGTGCATCACCTTGCACTCAACGACGAAGGAAATCTCCTCTTGGTCGATACAAACGGTGATGTCGTTTGGGACACCGCGACTTCGGCGGGCGGAGGCGCCGAGTTTCACATCAGGAACGACGGCAACATGATGCTCGTAGACACGTTGAACACCCAGCACTGGTCGAGCGGAACCCAGGTCGTACCGCCCCAATGCAACGGCTGGACATGGGAGGACGAACGATGAACAAGCACAACACCAAACAGGATCGTTTCAAACAGCTCACCCGTGTCAGCGGTGCGGTGCTTGCGGTCGGGCTGCTCGGAGCCTCCACTGCGGCCCTCGCGGAATGCGAAACCGGGGATCCCGGTTGTTTTGGCCCCGCCTTTCATGCGTCTGGTTTCAGTCTGGACAGTTCGTATCTTGGTGCCGGTCACCAAGCCACCGTCAATCTCTATGGTGGGAACCTGATCGTCTCGGCCACCGACGTCGAACTTCCGAGCATCGGTGGTTTTGGGTTGTTTTTCAGGCGGACCCACAACAGCAACAAGCGATTCTTCCCCTTACCCAAGGCACCCGTCGACCACGATTCGCCCCTTGGCCTCGGATGGACGGCACACTATGGCGTTCTGTGGCCTTTTCCACCCACGGGAGGCGGCCGTAGCCCGTACATCATTCACGGTGACGGCTCTCAGGAAATCTTTTACCAAAACAACAGCTTGAATGGTCACTTACCGACCGGCGACCACATCAGCGCCTCGCTGAATATCTTGCGAAGAAAATCGAACACCCACTACGAGATGATCACCCCCAATGGCTTGATCTATACCTTTACGAAGCAGTCCCACGCCTACTTGGTGCCCACCAAGGTGGCGGATGTTCACGGAAACACGTGGAGCGTCTCCTACCGGTCCGAGAATCACTACTTTCAGCATCCCCTGATTCATGCGGTCAGCGACGACTGGGGTCGGACACTCCGCTTCGATTACAAGGCCGTTCTCGGTCGGCTCCGCTTGACCAAGGTTTCGCTCGGGAATCAACCCCTGGCGAGATTCGAGTACCAGGAGCATCAGCCTCGAGGCTGTGCGGTCTCTCAGGCCTCGCAAGTCTTTCTTTTCCGCCATGCCACCCCCGAAGGCCGGACGACAACCTACGAATCGGACCAGCGATGCGTTCCTCACCTAGGTGCCATCGTTTCCATCACATCCCCCATGGGCAATCCCAGGTCCCAACCGAGCTCACGAAAGAACACAAAGTATGGGTACGAGCTGGTGCCCTTCCGCTCTCAAAGCGGAGCGCAGGGCGACTGCAAAGCGGGGACCTCGAAGTTTGATTGCGCCTACGCGGTGACAACCCAAGAAACCACCGATGGGCACTCCTGGGAATACCAATACGGACCGTACGACCCCGTCCGCGAAGGGGAATTCGATGTGGTGGTCACCAGCAAACGAGGGACTTCTCGAGAATCTGAAGCGATCCACACCTTCCACACCTACGGGGCCGATTTTTGCGACGCGAAGATGAACCAAGTCGGTCGGCTCAAGAAACTCGTCGAGCGCTGGAATCAAGAGAGACGCGAACGCACCTATCACTACGACCGAAACATCACCATCAGCCGCGCGTCGGCGCTGGGCAACTGCCTCTTCCCGGTGACACGCCCGCTCCTGACCAACAGCACCGATTCACACCGGGTCGACGAACAGACGTACGCCGGCTTTGATGACCTGGGCTTTGCCACGAGAGTCACTGGCCCCGGCGCCATCGCCCGTACCACAACGTTTCGTCACGTGACCAAGAGCCGCGTCTACGTCTTGGGCCTGGTGGAGGAATCGACTGTCCACCGTTCGAGCGAACTCATATCGAAGACCCGAAACCACTACGCCGGCGATTCAATCCTCCCGCGAAGCCAAGCCCAATACCAAGACGACCGAAAAACCCGCGTCACCGAGTTTGCCTACAGCACCGATCGAGGCAGCCGCGGTGCCCTCAAGACCCAGAAAACGGGTGCCTACGAGGAAACCTATCGCTACCAGTACGGACAACTCCAAGAGGTCGTTGACCCCGGAGGAACCAAGCTCGTTCGAACCGTCCTCCCATCGGGTCTCGTCCAATCCGAAGTCGACGAAGGCATCCACAGAGCCTTTGCCTGGGACCGCGACTTTCGTCTGACCCAAGTCTCGTTCCCACGTTCAAGCGAAGAAGACGTGGTCATTGCCTACGGTTATCGGTCGGTCACCAAGACCCAAGGCCACCGAAAGATGACCGTCGAATATGACCCCTTCGGCCGCATCATTCGACGAAGCGAGGTCATTGACGGTCGGACAACCGCCATCCATGAAACCTCTTCCTTCGATACCTTCGGTCGGCCACGGCGAGCGCGAACCCCCACCGGGCTCGGATACACCGTGACCTACGATGTGATGGGCCAAGTGGCCACCCGATCCGCCCCGGGCGACAACAACACCTACGAGTACGCGTACACCCCCACCGGCATCACTGTCCGCACCACCCACAATGGTCTCACCACCGAAGAGCGCCAAGACCACCTCGGCCGAACCACGGCGGTCACCCGGGCTGGCCGTTCGGTCTATTTCAACCACCAAAGCGGCAAGACCACAATCCGCCCCTATGCCCAAGAGAACCACATCTTCGACCGAAACCTCCTTGGGGACCTCAAGGAAGAGAACCATCCCGAGAGCGGAAAAACAACCTACGCCTATACCCCCGAAGGATGGCTGAGCGGCCAAACCGGACCGGACCGAACCTACCGTTACCACCTCGATAACCTCGGCCGAACCACAGAAATACGCAGTCAGGGTACCCTTGCCAAGTTTCGTTTTCATCCCACCTACCGAGTCCCAACCCACGCTGAAGGATACGGATCCACGTTTGATAATGCGCCACCCGTCAAGGTCGTCACATCCGATCACGATGCACTCGGTCGTCCGAAAAGAATCGAGACCCACATTCCCCGCGCCCTGGACTCACCGGTCATCATTTATCCCTTTTCCGTAGAAAACTTCGGCGCCCGAAAAGCCATCCGTCATCCGAGGGTCAGCCGAAGAAGCCCACTCGCCTTCCACTGGCAAGAGGTCCCGGCTGCCCACGAATACGACTACGAAATCACCCATTCGAAAGACGGAAAATGCAAGGAACAGAAAGAAACCATCATCACCGCCTCGGTCACCACACCGTGGTTCGAAATTCCCGAAGCCGAAGTTGGCCCACCGCCTCGGTCACCACACCGTGGTTCGAAATTCCCGAAGCCGAAGTTGGCCCCAAGGACTCCAAAGCCACCTACAACGAGGATACCGTCCTCTGTTGGCGGGTACGCGCCCGAACCCGTCAAGGTGAAATCGGCCCATTCTCTGCGGCATCGCGATTCACCATCCGGGACAAAGAAGCCCGACAGGAGCTCTCCGAGTGCGCCCGCGTTTCCACCTGGCCGACCCTGCCCCCACTCGACGTCCGAGGAACAACCGACCACGCCATCTTCAACGTAAACCTGGCCTACGACCGACTCGGTCGCCCCAAGGAGCTCACCCTCCCCGCCATGGACACTTCGGCCGCTTCCAGCGACCGCCCGGTCATCACCTACGAATTCGGACCCAACAATCAACACGCAGCCATCCGCTACAACGGAAGCCCTCTGGTCACCCAAGCCCAATACACAACAACCAACCGCCTATCGAAGCTCGACCTCACCCTCCTGGACACCCACGGAACCCAAAAAACCGCATCCATCGAACGGACCTACGACCGCCTTTCACGCCTCACCTCCGACCGAGTCAAAATCGACGGCGCCACCGCCTACCACGCCGACGGCTTCACCTACGACACCACAGGCTGGGACTTTCTTCTCCACTACGAGCGAAAGGACCCAGGCATCCAGGGCTCCATCGCATACGCCTATGACGATGCCGGTCGCCTCATCCGATACGGATTCAACGGCATCGACGGCGCTGACATTTACCGCACCGCCGTCGACTACGAATGGGACCACGCCAGCAACATGACCTCCAGGTCATACCTCACTTTCCCCATAGACGACGGCAACACCCTCATCACCGACCAGGTGGTCATCGACCACGACGAATACGACGCCAAAAACAGAAACATCGCCCACACCTACGACGACGCTGGACGCGTCATCCGCGAAACCGACACCCGTTTCGGAAGAGTCTACACCTACCAATACAACCGACTCGAACGCCTCGAGACCATCAAGACCAACGGCATCACCACCGCCCAGTTCATCTACGACCCCCACGGAAACCGTGTACGAGAAGTCTACGAAGACCGCGTCATCTACACCGTCCGCCTCCCCTCCGGCACCATCATCAGCCAAGAAATCCACGACCAGCACGGAGCCCTAAGAAAAGCCTTCATTCACCACAACGGACAACACCTCGCCACCCTTGCCTCCAGAAACGGAGCCCCCCCCTCCATCACCTACCACTTCAGAGACCGCATCGGCAGCCCCACCATGGAACTCTCAAGCGAAGACCACTACGCCCCTACCAGCCGATTCATCTACGCCCCCTTCGGAAACCAAATCCGCATCAAACAAAACACCCCTCCTTCATTCCAACACCCCCACACCCCCCTCGGTTTCGCCGGACACGAAGAGCCCCCCCAATCCACCCCCGCCTACCACGGCCTCCACTACATGCACGCCCGCTTCTACAACCAACCCGACGGCCGATTCCAAACCCCAGACCCAGGCAACGGCTTCAACCCCGCCATTCCCGCCTCCTACAACATGTACACCTACGCCAACGCCAACCCCGTCAACTTCATCGACCCAGACGGAAACTCGCCCGTACTCCTCGTCGCGGCCCTCGTGGGCATAGCTCTCACCGTCGGCAACGACGTCAACACGAGCATTGGCGGCGCTATCCCCGCCGTGGAGGCCGCAGCGAGAGCAGGGTTTGCCACCGCCGACGTTCTCGAAATCCAAGGTCAAATCGAAGCCGGAGACATCAGCCAGGCCGAAGGCCGGGCACTCCAAAAAGGCATCGCAGTGAGCGCCGCCAAGGATGTCGCCGTCGCCGCGACCCTGCGGGGAGCAGCAAAAGTCGCAGGTGCCGCCGTTAAAGGACTCAAGGCCACAAGGGCGGGAAGCAAGGTCGATATGATGCAAACCGGCTCCTACACAAACACGCACGCGAGCGGGAAGACATACTCAGGAAAAGGTTCGCGAGCACGTTCGCAAAAATCGGGTCGTCGTGTCGCAAAAGAGAACAATGATCCCCATACGGCCACAGACTGGACTCCTGCGAAAGATAGCCGAGAGGCATTCAAACAGGAATCTCGGCGGCTTGACGCGAACGGTGGTCCAGATAGCCCGACGAACTACAACAAAATCGAGCAACCTGGTAAGAAGTATAGACGGCAGGATGGCGAACCTGCAGAATAGACGCAAACAGTGGCGACAACCATAAAACAAGCAATTGAGACCTTCCTTGGGGCTCTGGAGCTCATCGAGGACAAACACAAGGAACTCACCGATACGGATGTTCGCGAGGCACTTCATCGATCAGTGAACGAATTCGTAGTCTGGGGTCGAATCAACAATCGGACACCGAGTACGTTCGGGATGTTTTCCGCAAAAGGTGACCTGCTCGTCGCGGACGCAATTCGCGGGTTTCTCAACGTGATTGCCGAGAATAACCTTCTCAAAGATGTCCCAGTTGGACAGGCGCGCCTCGACGCCCTCCAGGGCGCTGGTGCGAAGTCTCCGGCCGGCGTAGAGTATGATGAGTATCTGGGCCATCGGGATACACCCCTTACAGAACCAGGGTTGCCCAGCGCCTTCTTTGAACTTGGTGACTATGAGGATTGAGACCTATGGCTCTACCAGACGACGACACCGCGGCGGCATTGCAGCGACTCGCGGATGATGGGTCAGATCTGAGCCGGCCCCTGGTTATGGATTTCTTCGTTGCAGTGCCGGGGCGATGCGAGGGAAAAAAGGTAGCCACTGAGGCCTCCCGTTTTGGTTTCAAAACTAGTGTGGAGCAGGACAAGGAGACGATGGAGTGGACCTGCTACTGCACCAGAACAATTACGCCGAACTATCACACCGTTGTGCAGATTGAGCATCAGCTAGACCAGATTGGGAGAAAGTACGGGGGCTATGGAGACGGATTTGGCTCCTATGGCAACGCCAAACCGAACTGAACTTAGTCGTTCTACCTCCCCCGCTGACTGGAATGTTCCGTGAGCGTGTGCATGAAGAATGGTGGAAAGGCGTCCAAACAGATAACCCCCATGGAAGACGACGAACGGAATACGATCGAGCGCCGATACAAGGCGACACAGCCTGGTGCTCGTTTTGCGGCGAAGTTGACCACCGTTTTGGCTGAAGTTGACCACCCTAAGTGGGTCTGATCGACATCCAGCAGAGCGTGAGCGACGCTTTTGTTTTACGGTATTTTCCTACTCACTATTTTCCCTGATGGGCAACCTCCTTGTCGTCGCCGTCAGTGAATTCGCACCCGATAGGAGCCCCCCTTCAAGACGGTTTTTTGAGAAGGATTCTTCATCCGGTCGATGATGTCCGCGGCAATGACTGGATCTTCGAAGAGCTTCTGCCATCCAGGAATGTCGACCTGCGAAGTGATGATGGTCGCCCTGACCTGCCCCCAGACTTTCGGTCCACAAATGGTGTAAGTATCGCATTCGGAGCGAGATATGAAGAAGCGAAAGACGACACAGCGAAGAGCAAATCATACGCATTCTGCGGGGGGCCGAGGCGAGCAAGCATCCCGTCGCGGACACGCTGAAGAAGCACGGTATCACTGAGCCCACGTTCTATCGGTGGAAGAAGAAGTTCAGAGGCATGGACGTGCCTAATGCCAAAAGGCTCCGGCAGCTTGAAGTCGAGAATAGTCGTCTCAGGAAGCTACTCGCTGAACGCGACCTGGATATCGAAGTCTTAAAGGAGGCCAACCAAAAAAATGGTGAGCGCACAAGCTCGAAAGTCGCAGGTGGCCTTCGGCAGGAGTCGCGGGCTGTCCCAGCGGAGGGCTTGTGCGCTGTTTGGAGTCCCTAGGTCGACTCTGGGTTACCGGAGTCGCATGCAAACACGTGATGCTAGCCTACTCGAGCGAATGTGCGCCATGGCACAGAAGCATCCTCGGTGGGGCTGTCGGCGGGTACGAGCTATTTTGGCTCGGGAGGGACTCATGATGAATCGGAAAAAAGCTCATAGGCTGTGGAAGAAAGCGGGGCTTCAAGTGCCGGTAAGACGTCGTCGGCGCCGAGGAACAAGACGGGACCCCATGACTTTGCCGACCACCCGGCCAAATCAAGTGTGGCCTACGATTTCGTGTTCGACACCTGCATGAATGGTCAGCGCATCAAGTGTCTCACGGTCATCGACGAATGGTCCCGTGAATGTTTGACCATCGATGTGGCGGGAAGCATTCGAGCTGAGCGTGTCATTCGAACGCTGTCCCGACTCGTCGAAGAACGAGGTGCACCAGCATTTTTGAGGTCGGACAATGGCCCTGAAGTCCTCACCTTTCCAAAGAACCCTATCTGCTCATCCTATCAGTATGGAAGAAACATTGGCCGTGCCGAAAAAACGCGGATAGCACCAAATATCAGCGATTTATGACCACCACTGACAGCCGTTCGGCCGGAGTCCAAACCGCGTACATTCCTGCCGGCAAGCCTTGGCACAATGGGATCAATGAAAGCTTTAGCGGCCGGCTTCGAGACGAATGTCTGAACCAGGAATGGTTTCGGCATCGGCTTGAGGCTGCGGGGCTGCGGTCGTCATCGAAGATTTTTAGGAGGCATTTCGATGAAGAGAGGCCGCACAGCAGCCTCAATTACTTGACCCCAGCCGAGTATCGGAGGCAGGAAAAAATTAGCAACAACCAACCCGCGAGACTTGCAGACTGAGTGAGCCTAAGAACGGGGGCAGGTCACTCGACCTTGTTCAAGTCTTCGATTTCGTACCTGGCTCATCGCCAGGCCAGTCGGGGATCGTGTTCGTCACGGGTTGGGTGACGGTGGCTTCGTCTGCTGTCATCTCATCAGTCGAAGCGGTACTGGAAGGGGCCGCCGACGGATTCAGCACAAGCCGGGCCGTCTTTTTGACTCCTACGGATCCGTGAAGCCGCCTTGATGACAGCGAAACGGCAAGCCATGATGCAAAGCCTCTTCTAAGTTCTACTTCGTTATGCACGAGACTTTTCAGCGCATCCTCGACTGGTTCCATTCCCGCAGGACGGTCTTCTGGCTGTATCGCCAGCATCTTGGAAACCAGAGAGTTTACCTTATCAGGTACGTCAGGGTTCAAACTCTGCACACTGGGAATACCGTTGGTGAACATATAGGTTAGGTTTTCACGGGTTGGTCGGTCAAAAAGCCGACGGTTGCAGAGAAGCTCCCAAAAAACTATTCCTGCGCAAAAAACATCGGTCTTAATGTCAGCCTCCCCGAACATCAGTTGCTCAGGCGCCATATAGCCGAGCTTACCTTTTACGCTGCCACTTTGTGTGTGGGTCAGTCGCCCCTCAAAGACTGCGATGCCAAAGTCCGCAATCTTTGAAACGCCATTCCGTCCAACCAGGATATTTCGCGGTGAAACATCTCTGTGAACCACATCCAGGTGTTTTCCGCTTACCCTGGACGCTTCGTGTGCGTAGCGGAGGCCGCGCACACAATCCAAAGCGATTAGAGTCACAAAGTGGGCCGGGATTGGGATCCTCTCTTTCCTTGCGTTCGCAGCTAAGCCATGAAGACTGCTTCCGTCCACGAGTTCCATCGAAATGGCCATATGGAACTCAAACTGATGAAGGCCGTAAACACGGACCACGTTGTCATGAATCAGTTTGCTGGCTATTCGTACTTCGTCGAGGAAAGCAACGCGTTCCTTTGAATTGGACTCGACGTCCGCTAGCAGGAATTTGAGTGCAAGGGGTTCATGCCCCTGAGTCGTAATCGCTCTCGCGCTCCATACTTCACCGCCTCCTCCGGCCCCAATACGTGCTTCCAGAATATACTCGCCAACTAAGCAGCCGGGGTATAGATCGTTCATCAATCTCAAGCATTATCTCGATGCACGAGTATTGCGTGCGGCTTCAAGAATGCTGCTCTTTGTGATGGTTGCTTGTATCGTAATATAGCCATTGCTGTTTGTTCTCACGCTCAAGACCGCACCCGCCTCACGCACGAGGCGCGCGAGGCCAAGACCCGCCGATTGCCCCCTTCGTTGCTTAAACATCTTCGAGGCGATGGCATCTTCATGCATGCTTTTCGACTTTGCGGCCGTCTCGAGCTGCGATAACTTTGCTCGTAGGTTCTCTTCATGAGAAGAGCCCGCCAGTGGCTTGTTGATGGTCATAACTTCGATACGAGGACCTGCAAAACACTGGGCAATGAACTCCGGAGGATGGTCTTTGCCCCAGTCGGCATATCTCATGAGGTTCTCAAGAAACTCTTGAAAGACAATCTTCAATGACTCCTGAAACACATATCCGGTCACGTATCCACAAATCGAGTTCAGAGCGCAATCTCTGTGATGCTCCAGGGAGATCCATTTTGGGACAAGCCCATTGTATTCGCCTCGGTAAAGATGTTTTTCACTGGGCATGTGGAGTCTCCGGTTTGGTAGGCAGCGGAGCACCTTCCTTGGGCTCAAAAGAACATCGCTCCCGCACCCCAGGATCAGGATGATCGACAACGGCTTTCTTCATGGATTCAACTAGATCCCACTGGAAAAGCAACTTGGGATCATAGAAAAGCTGCACAGTATTTCCCCGCTCTACCAGCGGCCCAACAATTTCTGCGACAGCGGTGATTGTGCTCGAGTTTGACCATCGAAAATCCTCGATGTGGATGTCCACGTGCGTGGGTGGCGGCACGAGCAGCTCAAACGCCTCGACAAAATTGTAAAGTACGTTTTCCGGGTCGAAATCATGCTGCCAAGTACTCGTTCCTGACCAAATCATGGCAAACCGATTGTCTCCTTGTTTATCAATCCGGATAGACAAACCTGAATGGTGTTGGTAGGATTTCATGCTACACACTCCACCGCCAGCAATGCCACGTCATCCCCACGCGGGATTTCACCCCGAAAATCATCCCATTCGCGCATCAGTTCACCCACACAATCTTCGAGTCCCCGAGTATTGTGTACCCTGCCAAGGGTGTTTTGCAGCCGTCTGGGTCCAAACGATTCCCCATCGGGTCGACGCTGCTCAGTAATTCCATCGGTATAAAAGTAGAGGCGGTCACCACGGCTTAGTTGGAAGTCTAGCTCATCATACTTGGTGAACGCTAGACGCCCCAAAGCGAGCGCAGACACCGGAACTTCATGAGTATTCCCATCGCGAACGTGAACCGGTCGGGCAGCAGACGCACTGGACACTCGTACCGAAATGCTGCCATCACCGTACACGATGTCAGCGCAAATAACTTCGCAGCTCAGATCGCACCCTCGCCGAGCTCCCGAAGCAAGGATCTTCGGGTAGCGGTCAAGAAACACACGGTGAAGTGTGTTTAAAACCTCTGCTGGCGTCGCAGCGGTCTTTTTGATTCTTTCATACTCGCGCCCAATGACTGCCGCTCTTAGCGCCCCCTGCACACCATGCCCCACAACATCACCAAAGAGGACCCGCACCTGGTTCTCAGACCTGATCCAAACGTCATAAAAATCGCCCCCAGCAGCGTCCATGGGCTCGAAGACCGAAGTCATCGCCACCCACGGCAGTTTTGGTATGGGTGAAAGCGAAAGCTGCTGAAACCGCCCTGCGGAGCCAAGGTCCAAAGCGAGGCTCTTGTGTGCTGATTCGAGGGCGAGATGATATTGATACTTTCGCACGAGATTCCGCGCACGGGCACGCAACTCTGGAGGGCTAAAAGGTTTAAATAGATAGTCGTCCGCACCAGCACCCAAGCTATGTAGTTTATGTTGCGTATCGGCACGCGCTGTAACAAGGAGTATCGGTACGTGCCGAAGAGCACCAGAAAGAGATCTGATTTCACTACACAATTCTTCACCGCTCATGCGTGGCATCATTACGTCGGAGATAACCAGAGAGGGAGTCATGGTTTCTGCGAGGCGCAGGCCCTCCTCTCCGTTGTTCGCGGTGATAATTTCATATTCGTGTTCTAGGATGCCTCCAATGTATACTTGCATGTCTGGAACGTCGTCTACGACGAGTACTCGAACGGGTCCAGGCGGGCCGAAAGTTAGGTTGGGAGCAACAAAGCGTGGTTCAACGGAATGTCTGTGCCCGGACATGTCGGCTTGTCCCGATGGAGTTGGATTTGCTTGGGTTGGTTCTACGTCAAAAGAGAGCTCTCTTGAAACCCCAGGCAGCTCCGGCTCGGTGCTGTCATCGATCGCGGCTGGGTCAAGGTGGTCTTTTCCCAGCGGGAAGGTAACGACAAACGTTGCACCCTCGCCCTCAGCGCTTTCAACCTTAACGGAACCGCCGTGAAGCTCGACGTACTCTTTAACCATTGCAAGACCTATTCCCGTACCGGAATACTTGCGCGTAATGGATGCATCCACCTGAGCGAATCGGTCAAACACGATACTTTGCTTGTTTGTTGGTATCCCTATCCCAGTATCGGATACCTCAAGCAACGCGTTGCTGTTGTCCATGCCTAGAGAAACGAAGATCGCCCCCCCCGGGTCGGTGAACTTCAGAGCATTCGAAAGTAAGTTTAGGACGATTTTGTCAAATTTTTCTCGGTCGATGTAGGCCTCTAGATGGGCCTGCGGCACCGTCATCTCTAATGCAACGTTTTTTACATCGGAAGCTGTCTTGACCACATCAACGAGAGCGTTCAACTGACGCTTCAGGTCTGTTTGCCGAAAGCAAACGTCAATCTTTCCGGCCTCCAATTTCGAGAAATCCAAAAGATTGTTAATCAACCGCAGTAGCCTCAATTGATTCCGCCAAACCATTGAGAGCTGTTCAACGTGTTTGCTGCCGGACTCCTCCAACAGAATAGCCTCAAGGGGGCCTAGCGACAGAGTCAATGGGGTTCGCAACTCGTGTGACACGTTGGCGAAAAAATGACTCTTGAGTTGATCAAGTTGTTTGAGTGCACCGAGGGCATCAGATAAAGCGGAGCTAGTATGCTCTAGGGCTTCGCGGCTGCGATATTCTCGCAAAAGCAGGTGGTATCTAAAATAGGTAGCGACGAGACTAAAACCAGTCGCTGTTGCTATGAAGAAAGCACTCGTGAAGAGGTCGTGAGGATTGACATTAGAGGGCCAAATAAGGAATGCAGCAGGTACGCTAAGAATGACCACGCAAATATTGCTAGAGGCCCAGGAGAGCGGCCAAAACGGAAGGACACCAGCACCCAAGATGATAAGCGTGAAGCCCATGACGTATGGGCTAAAGCTCGTCCCTACTCGAGGTAGCATAGGTGCTATAAATACGCCGAAGACACAAAGCCAGGCCCAGAAAGCCTCCCAAGTATAGGATCGAAGCTTCTTGCTCCGAACGGCAATCACCGTGATCGTATTGAGTGCAACAGCGACAAGCCTAAACGTAAGAAATTCACGCCAATGATTCGGCGCCAGGTAGTAGTCAAACGCTGACCAAGCCAAATAGATAATGTTGAACACCCAACCCGACCAAAGAAGAATGCGCTGGTTCCTTTGGCGCAGTTCCTTGTGGAAAAGAATCAAGAACGCTGGGGATACGGCCTGTTGGGTTTGAGGATTATCGTTCAACTACTTTCTCGAGATGCTTGTGGGGCGGTTTGCTAGGAAACCATAACGGATGCGCGATCGCCACATCCGGAGGAGTAGGCGGTTGAGGGTGTGCTTACACACACTCGAGCTTCTTGCTCTACATGTAGGCAGGCCCGTTAAGCGCATTAGGGTATCCCGATTTCTACAAAGTCATGGAAACGACGAAACTTCGTACTCAGTGGCCTTGCGCGCAGAGCTTGTAAGGGAATGGGGCCCTGTCGAAGGCCCCTGGCTGTTCCCACGCCAGGCCAGGGCTGTGTTCAAATGGGTTGCGGTGCGCTGGTTTTCTTAGGCCCAATAAACACGCACGGAGATCGAGGGCACAGCGTTTGGTTGGCGCCGGAGGTTAAATCCCGTCTGTTGTGGCTACTCCGTCCGGCCACAGGCGTGTTCGACTTTGACCCTTTGTCAAGTTTTGACCATTGACGTCCAGGACGCGAAGCTGCTGACACTGCTAAGGCGACTCATGGTGTTGGTATTCTTGACGAGTAGTTCGCTGTGAACAATCCTCGGCCGAGTCAACCCTCAAAAGCGAATGGCTAGATCCTACGAAGAATTGATGGGCGCGCTTGGGCGCGGAATGTTCTATCGTCCTGAGCGCAAACGGGTGAGGGAGCTGCTTTCCCGCGATGCCTCCCCACGGCTGTTCGTGGAAAAAATGGAACGTCGCCTTTTCGACGTGTCCATGAACGGGATTTCTTTTGTCCTTCGGGACGGCAATGAGCCGCCGAGCGTAGGAACGAAAGTAGCAGTGCGTTTGTTGCTCCACGAAGATGAAGTCTATTCTGGAAACGGCAGTATCGCGCGTATCGATACGAACTATAGGGGGCATCGCGTCGCTATTGCACTAAAGGAAGGATTCCTCGACTTGCCAGAAGTCGTTCGCCGGGACGAGGAGGGCCAACTTGAAAAAGCATTGCGCATTGGACCCGCGCATACTGCCGCCCTCGTGCCTATCGACTACAAGAAGGCTGTTGCTGAAGCTGTGCATTTCGTTCAGTACTACCGGCAGGTTTTGGGGCGGCATGAGCAACAAAACCGACTTCTAACAACCGCAGACGCACAGCGGCGAGAAGAACTGACACAACGCGCGGCAAGCGCGCTTAGAAACCGTTGGACTGCGTTGAGAGAAAAAGCATCCGCGGCAGCAATCGAGTGCCTTCAGGACCCGTCGGTCCTGGGTGCAGCAAAGCAATACACTGAGACTGTGCTCACACCATTGCTGCTGGATGTACCGATGGTTCGTCGGTCTTATCACAAGCCACTGGGTTACCCAGGCGATTACCGGGTCATGCTTTTCTACTATCAAAACACATTCGAAGGAGAGTCAGTCTTTGCAAAGGTTTTCCACAAGTTCTTTGTTGAGCATCCATTGTCGAATGGGGTGAGAACCAGATGCGACTTTGTTGTTGAGCAGATTTGTGACCATCAAAGCTATCTTAGAGAGAAAGGTTTGCTCCCAGAGAACTATCGGGTGGCCAGTTTCGGATCGGGCCCCGCGAGGGAAGTGCAGAGCTACCATGTAGACGCCAAACACTGGGCGACCGGTGTTTCTTGGACGCTCATAGACCAAGAGGATCAAGCTTTGAGCACTGCCTATCGTGATATTCGCAAGCAAGTCCCTGATGATTCGACGCTGGTGGACCTCAATTGCTTCAATATCTCATTTGCGCAACTGCTCGACGAACCGGCCCTTATTCCATTGACGGAAAAGCAGCACTTTATTTTTAGCACAGGACTATTTGATTACCTTCGAAGGCCGATGGCTCAAGAACTCATACATGCTTTGTACGCACGTCTTGCGCCTGGGGGTGTGATTGCCATTGGCAATGCAATCAATCCCAATAACCACTTTTGGAGCCCGGAATTCATCCTCGATTGGACGCTTCTCTATCGGACCGCCGAACAAATGAGAGAGCTCGCTCGTGACCTAGACCGGTCCGCTAAAATAGAAGTGCTCACAGAACCGGGCAACGCCTATTATTTCTTGATCATTCAAAAAACTGTCGGAGACGCATAGGGCGCCTGTCAGGTCACGTACGGATCTATGCACCTAATCGTCGGCGGTGAGTTTTCAGACATATGCCCCGTTGGACTATGGGTCAGCTCGGAAATCCTTCCTACCTAACCGACGAGCGCAGGGGAAAAGACTTTGGCATTGGCTTTGGCGTGCACTCAAAGGTCTTTACGTTGTCAGCCAAACCCACAGCTCGAAGTCCAGAGATGATCAACCAAGCTAGATCCAACTGGAACCAGGACAGGCCGTGCTTGGCCGAACTTGGGCTACGGTGGTGGTTGTTGTGCCACCCCTCTCCAAAGGTGAGAATAGCGACCAAAGCATTGTTGCGACTCTCATCCGTGGTCGAAAAGGGTCGCGAGCCAAAATAGTGGCACAGGGAGTTTACACACCATGTCGAGTGTTGAGTGGCAAAAATTCGAAGCAAACCACCCCAAAGTGCACCTCGAAAGAATCCCTGCACTCCGCCTAAGAAAAGAAGGCCGATGAGACTGGGAATCAACACAGACAAGATAGACCACACTGGGTACAGCCGATCGATTCTACGTACCAGTGGGTCCCGCACGAGGTCACGCGCGTAAACGCTTATTCGCGTCCTCTCTCGATCAAAGATCCAGCCCAAATGAGCGTAGGCCAAACCAGAGAGTCCAACTCGCGTGGTGTTTGGGGAATGTGGATCGTTGGGGCTATCGGAAAACGCGTGGTGCCTTCGATGATCTGCAGCCCAGCGGAGAATTGGTCCCTGCCAAGCGAACGAGCCCAGAACTCCCAAGACGATGCGAACAGTGCCTCTAGTCATGAAGCTCTTGTGAGCAAAATGACGATGGAAACCCACCGTTATCCCAACCATCGTCAACACATAGAAGCAGAGCAAGAGCAACAATTCGAAGCCTGAAATGCCAAACCGCACAACACTCAGGGCAGTCAGAAACACACCTACGAAGGGAATGCCGACAACGAGTAGAGCCACAACCCTGTCGAATCTGCTCTTTGCCACCAAATATCGAGGCCCTTGTGACCTGAATGCTTCTTCTGCGGTAGCCATCTCACGTCCAGGGGAGGCACCGAAACTAGGTCTGAGCGTGACAGTTGGCAAGCAATAGGCGACCTGCAACGGCCAGAAAGGCGGTATGGGTGGTAAACCGGGCATCGCAACATAGAGGTCACCCCACACTTGCGGTGCTCGTGACCTTCTCCAGAAAGTGTCTGTGCGCCCTCGTTCTCTCCGTGCCTCTTGCATCGATGCAGCGCGACGACCCTACCTACGAAATAGATCTCGCATCAACCGGATTTGTGCTAGTCCCCCTCGGGATCCAACACTCCTCTCGCGCCTACCACATCGCAAACGTGCCCAATGCACCCGTTCTTGGTAGCACAATACGAATCCTGATTCCCAGCTCCAGCTACTGAGCGGCGCGGACGTGGGTAGGTCGATAGCCCTACTTCCATTGAACGGAACTCGGTGGAGCGTCAACGAAACATGCCCCCGTTTCATCGTTCACCCAATAGGTTCGCACACTCCGATGTAGCTGGGCGAAATGAAATCCTTCCTCCTCGTAGCAGTCCCGCTTTTTTCGATTGGCTGCAGTATCCGCTTTCGTTGGTCCACTTTTTCCGGGGAGCGCCAGTCCTTGCGTGGTGACGTTTCAGGACCAACTGCTGACTGGGATCCGGCGATCAAGTGAATGGGCTATCGAAGATGTCCTGTTCTGACTCGCGTACCTCGATCTTGCTCGCAACGATAAGGAATCGTTGTTCACTCGAAACTACGACCCAAGCTTCATTGCGGCCAAAAGGCCGGGCGAGTCGTCTCTCCAAACTGGCAATCTCGTCCGACGATGCCTTCTCGATCCTGATGGAGCCAAGATGGCGCGGAAGCGACAGGTACTGGACGTTGAACAAGAGTACATCTACGTTCGAGACGAGATCACCTGTGTGGGGGCTGCGGAGTAAAGCCGACCCATGGCTCACATGATACTCCCAGAATTGGAATATGCGTTTGGGGTCAATGTTGTATTTCATTGATGCTCCTAGTCGAATGGGTTCGGGACACGTACGCCGTCTTTCCAAAACTCCAGATTCGGGAAGCTGTTTTGCTGGATCTGTAACAATTCCCAGTCCGTAGCACCACCTCGACCAGCGGCGGCCCGGGAAGCACCTGGCCAAGCATCTACCCCCTTCATGTTGAAGACAACACGCTGGTTTGGATCAGCAAGTCGCTCTCTCACTTGAGCCTTCCAGTTTCCTACGTCGTCGAACTTCTTCCACGTAGTGGCGCCGTGTGTACGAGCGAAGCCATCTAGGTGATCGTCGATGCCCATTGCAAACGGTTGTTTTCCTCCCCCCCTTGAGCGGAGTTTTCTGAGCGAGCTTAGGCGTTTTCCCGCTGAGCGTATGGCGGCGTTGGTGATGTTTCTGGTGGCGGTGGTGGCGGAGGCGGAGGTTGAGGCGAAGCCGCCAACGATGCCGCCGATGAGGTTTCCGGCGGCGAAAAAGTCGGAGGATGTGCCTTGGCCGTTGATGATTCGGGTGCCGGTGTTGACGATTTCTTGGGCGCCGCCGGTTGCGAGGCTGTAGATGGCGGCACCTGCAAGGCCTACGCCGATGGTGATGGCGAGGGGGGCGCTCAGGGTAGCGGCGGCGGTGAAGGCGAAGCCCATGGCGGCACCGGTAGCGGCGCCGGTGGTGAAGCCGGCGAAGAAAGATGCGGTGTTGACCATGGGTGCGCTCCATAGGGGTGGGGTGCCTCGGGGGTCGGCGATGGGGAAGGCGATGGGGGTGACCATGGAATCGGGGACGAAGGCATCGGCGGGACCGGTGGGACGGCCGGCAACGATGCGGACGTCGAATTGGAGTCGGGATACGAAGTCGTTTGGCTGGGGGGTGCTGGAGCCTGAGCTTGTGAAGCCGGTGGGATCGGTGAGGGTCACGGGGTTGTTGAAGGCGTAGGCGTATCGGTTGAGGCTTTGGCTGAAGAACGGGGCTTGGACGAAGGGGTCTGGAGTTGTAAAGCGGCCTACGGTGGGGTCGTAGATACGGCCCTGCATGTTGATGAGGCCGAGGTCTGCGTCGTCTTCGTGTCCGGTGAATCCAGCGGGTCTGATGGTTTTTGGCGCCTTTTGGGGGTTGGGGCGCCAGCCTGGGGACCTTGGGAGGCCGAAGGGGTCGTAGCTTCGCTCTTCGACGATGTCCCCGTGGTCGTTGGTGAGGAGGTCGACGGAGCCGAGGTGATCGTCGTGGAGGTAGAGAACGGATCTGCCGTGGGGGAGGAGTTGGGGGTCGGGTGGGGTCTTGAAGTGGTAGGTTTGAAGTTCGGCGACGGCTCGTCCGTCAGCGAAGATGAAGTAGTGGTTGGTTTCGGTTGGGGTATTTTTTTCTTCGGCGTCCGATGTCCGCGGGCGTCGTCTGAAGAAGAGGCTGCCAAGGTAGGTGGTGGTGGTGGCGTCGGTTTGCTTTTTGACTCTTGAAAAGGCGGCATCGTACTCGAACAAAGCGGTTTGGCCTTGGGTGGTGACCTTTCGGACCTTGTTGAACGGGGTGTGCTCGAGTCGATGTTTGAGGCTGGTTAGGGTGTTTCCGTTTCCGTCGTATTGATAGTTCACGCGGGGGCCGGTGAGGGGCTGGATGGCACGTATGGCATGGGTTTTGGGGTGGTAATCGTAGGTGCCGACATCGGATCGGTACTTGATGTTTCCGGCTTCGTCGTACTCGAGGGCGAGTTCGGATCGGTAGGAAGGGGGGTCGTCGGCTTGGGGTTGTGAGCTTCCGAAGCTGCGGAGGTGTTGGAACCATGTGGTGGGCAAGACGGTGGAAAGGGGGAGACGGTTCGGTGAGGGGTGTGGGGGCTCTTGTCCTCGGAAGGGGCGTTCGCTTTTCGGGGGTGCTTGGATGGGCCAGGGGGGATTTTGAATGCTGTCGTTTGTATCGGAACGGGCTCTTTCGGGTGGTTTGAGGGCCTCGGTGCCTTCTTTGAAGGCGGCGTACACGAGGCGGTTCATGGGATCGTGGGTGAAGGCCTCAGTCATGGCCTGTCGGTGGTCGATTCGGGCGATGAGATTGTCTCGTTGGTCGTAGTTGTAGGAACGATCTTGGGCAAAGGCTCCGTGCTCGGTGGGGAGCGCGGTCTGAATGTGGCGAATTCGTCCTTGAACCCCGTAGGCTCGTCGGGTTTCGACGCCATTGCCGAAGAATGCGCGCGTGGTCTGACCGAGGGTGTTGGTTTGGACGCGGGTCCAGAACGAAAAGCCTGTGCCGGCTTCGGAAACAGAGCGCAGGATTCCGTTGTGGTAGGTGTATTTTGCCGCAAAGGTCTCACCGTCTGGGGAAGGCGGATAGTGAACCTCGTCGATGCGGCCGGCTTCGTCATAGCGGTAGCTGAAATCGAACGTTTCTTCATCGACGATCGTGCGTTCGGTTTCTAGGCGACCAACCTCATCGTAGAAGAAGGCGCGCTCGTGACCGTCTGGACTTTTGGTGTGCGCGAGGCGACCTATGCCATTTTGGGTGTCGTCGAATTTCCAGATTGTGACACCCCCATCTCCATCGATCATTTTTGTCCTTCGGCCGAGAAGGTCGTACTCGAGGTGGGTGGTCTTGCCGTCTCCGTCAACGTAAGATGTGACCTCGCCGAAGGCGTTGTATGCGTACCGATGGGTTCCGAGATCGGGGTCGATAAGGGCGGTTCGGAATCCGTGGGTGGTTTCGATTTGAACGGTGGCGCCGACGGTGTCCGTGACCTTTTCTAGATCGCCGGATGGGCCATAGTCATAGGTGGTCTTGTGACCGAGCTCGTCAGCCACTTGTTCTATTTGACCTTGACCATTGCGATAGGTCGTTGTGGCGTATCCGCGCGGATCGATGATTCGCGTGGATGTCCCCAACATAAGACGTGACCCGCCCAGGCCCTCGCGGTAGCGCCAGTTCCACACCGTCCCATCCGAGCGGCGAAAACGGACCGGTCGATTTAGACCGTCGTATTCGTACCCGTCGAAAGGCGCAGTCTCGCCCTCGGTGGCGGGCAACGATTGACCGTGCACGCGCCCGAGTCGATCGTATGCGGTTTTGACCTGGAGTTGGCGGTCGTTGAAATCCATATAGGTCGTGGTGTGCGGCCGCTCGAGCCGATCGTATTGGGTGACGACGGGAGGCTCACCCGTGGTTTGTAGCTCTACCTGGTAGAGGTCCTCGGGGTTTGTTCCGGCGAGCAGGCGATAGGTGGTGCGCGAGCCGTCGGGAAGAAACGCTTCTGTGAGACGCCCAAAACCATCGTAAGAGGCTCGGTACACTTCGCCCCCAGGGCCGACTTCTTTGATGAGGGCTCCAAAGGCGCGGTCGTGCTCTCGGTCAACCCGGTGACCAAGCGCATTGATCTCAGCGGTCAAGAATGAGTGGTGGACATCGTCGTATTCAAAGGTTGTCGTCCGCGTCTCACCCTTGAGATCAAAGACAGATACGGCGACGAGATTGCCGTATTCATCGCGGTCAAGTTCCGTGATGGCACGCGTGGGTTGTGACGCTCTAATCGTGACCCTTTTTAGGGCGCCGTTTTCCATGTTCCAGTCCCAGATCGTTCTCCGGATTTCTTGGGTCCCTCCCTTTTCTCTTGTGATCTGCTGGGAGGTTGGTCGCCCAATGACCCAGCGCTCTGAGTTGGATTCAAACCTCGTCTGGACTTCCTCCTTCGTGCCGTCGGAGGCCAGCATGACCGCCCGCAAGGGGTTTCCGAATCGGTCCACTTCGGCAATCTCCGTCTCACGCGCGCTGAGCGGCTTGGGGCCAAACAGCGTTTCGCCGGCTCTGAGAAGGTACGTGCTTTGCACTGTGGTTCGGGCGTATCCGAAGGCAGCGAAGAAGGAGATTGGATCGGCCTCTGAAAGACCCTCCGGTGGTTTAACTGCAAGTCCGTAGTCGATGGCTCTTACGTATCGTTCGATGGCCCCCGTATCAGGGTGGGGCAACAGCGTTGTCTCACGAACGTTCCTGGGCAAGCCCAGGAACGGATAGTGATAGCCTCCGGCGCCTGGCGTAGCTGGAAATGTTTCAAAGGAGAAAGCCGTTTTCTGGACTCTTTGGCGCGCGTGGTCCTCCACTTCGACGGTCTCAAAACCCAAAAAGCCATAACCTCGGAGATCGGCACGGCCACCGGCGTATCGGTAGGTCTTGTGTGTCGGATTGTGTCCGGGGCCCGCATCCTGGAAGACGTCGGACACAACTTGGGAGCTTGAGCCCACAATACATGTCACCGTGGCACTCTTGGGACAAACTCCGGGTTGATGCACCGCTGCGTTCGACAAAGAGGCATACCGGACTCGATAGGTTTCTGTCGGAGTGCCCTCCTGAATCGTAGTCAACAGGTCTGGTGGAGAGGATTGGTGATAGTAAACGCGAAACGCATCGTCGTGGAGGAGAATATCGGGCATTCCATTGCCATCAAAGTCGCCCACCATGACCTTGGCTTTGCTGCTCATTCCCGGTACGTCGAGCACATTTGGGACCCAATGAATGCCTTCTTCAACCACAGACGGAGAGTAGATGGTCACCCGGTCTCGGTGAGCGAATGGGACCACCAAGTCGCTTCGACCGTCTCGGTTGAAGTCTGAAATGAGTGTGGTTTCTGGCATGTTCCGTTCACCAGACAAGGACAGGGTGCCGGGTTCATCGCCGGCGAGACCAGGGCCGGTGCCCAGCCAAGTCCGGTTGTGACGCGACGGGCGACCCTTGTAGTTTGTTCTCTTGATCCTGCGTTTTCCCGCTAGGAGGTCCACGATACCGTCACCATTGACATCTCCCTGGAGAACCGGCCGATAAGGAAGGGCCCAGTGTGCGTAGGGGCCCTCCTCCCAAAGAGCCTCTGCGCCCCTGAGAGAATCCGCGACGAAGATCCGATCGCTCCTAGGTGTATACCGCAGGATCTCTGATGCCCCGTCGCCATCGATATCTGCGACCAAATCATGATGATTCACCACATCGATGTCGCTGGGGACATTTTGAAAAGTGGTCCAACCCTGGTCCGTGCCATCATGGAAGGCATAGCTGTAGCCCTGTTTCGGCCAATTGCGAGCCAAGTCGACGCGGCCGTCCCCATTAAAGTCTCCGAACCGATCGTAGTACCTCCTCTGAGCGCCGGTCTTCCAAGCCGGTGCGCCAGAACCAGGAACCACCCAATAGTACGTCTGTTCACTGAATGTGACCCGAATGAGGCACGGTTTGATACTCTTCGTAGTCTTTATGCTCTTCCCGGAGGAGAAGGGTGCTGTCGTCCAGGCAAAACGTGTCCTTCTTGCTTCGGTCAGCTTGTGAGATTCTAGTTACGGCTCGCTTATGGGTGCAGCGCTCGATCTTGGAGAGACCGCCCAAACCCCAGCCAACGCCTAAGTGGCCATGACCACGGTTGCTTCGATAGTTGAGATTGAGCTGCGGCTGCATACCCAGTCGGCCGGGGGGCACCATAATGGGTATTTCGTAGTTCGAGGCACCGAGTGAATCGACCTGAAAAGCACCTCGGGTCACGCCCACGGCATTCTTTAAGACGTCTCGGTCCTCAATGCGGTTTGCGTCCGCCCGAGGACCGTCGATGGACCGGAGATCGGGAAAAGGGGCGGGTTCTGATGCAAAGTTCTGGATCAGCACTCTCGGCGGGAGGCCTCGGTCCCCGCTGATGGCTCCCTCGATGTCTGATGCGACCCACGAATCGAATTCGGTTTCAGGGACCCCCTCTGTCCTTTCAAAATAGCTGTCCTCAACCTTAAGCGAAAACGTGTCGGCAATATGGTCGGCGGTCATCCAGCCGACTTGATCATCGTCGATGGCGGAGCGCTTTGTGGCTCCCAAAAATTGGCTTTTGACAATGACATTGCCCCAGGACAGAGAGGAGCGGTGAGGTGGCTCCCAAACAGTGTACACAAACTGGTAAATCCCTCGGGTGCTACGCTCGAAAATATTCGTATCAAACCAATTATGTCGAGAACCGCGGTGCTCTGAATCGTATCCGATTTGAACAGAACATTCGGATGCGGACCTAAATCGATTGTAGGCGAAGAAGTTGTGCCTCCCGCCGTAGAGTTCAACATTGTGGTCACTCAACCCCGTGAAGACGTTCCCCATGATGCGGTTTCTATGGGCAGACCTCAGACTGATACCCCCGTTGTACATATGAAACCTGAAGAGGGTGACTTCATGAGATCGGATCTCAACATGGCCGATGCGGCTTGCCGGGAGCCCGTCTTTATTCAACGCGCCTTGAAGAAAAAGCCCGTCCTTGTCGATGCGGAGGTCTTCATCGTAAAGGCCCGGTGCCACGTAAATGATATCTCTCGGTGATGCTGCGTTGATCGCTGCTTGTACTGATCGGTAGGGATGAACTTTGGTCCCGTCTTCTATTCCGGTGCTGTTCCGGTCGACATACCAGTCCTTCTTGGGACCGACATTGAATTCAATATATCCAGGCTGGGAGCCAAAGCCGCATCGAATCCATTCGGTTTGGGCAAAACCACCCGAGCAACGACCGGGACCGGAAGGAAAACCGTGACCCAAAACCCCAAACTTATAGTGGGTTAGATCCTCAGTTTCGTATATAGTGCCGTCGATCTCAACCTTATCGATGCGGATAGAATGGTCACTGCTGCCGCCATTTTCGTTTCCAACAACTTCCAAGCGCAACGAACGCACATCGAGATGGGCATTGTGCTGATACTCAAGTCGTTCGAATATACGGTTGTTCGGGTCGCCTGCGATGTTGCTGAAAGCGCCCATCAACGAGCCGTTGATCAATAAGCGAATGGCAGGATAGACGGGGCTTGCTCGCTCACCTGCTGCATGAATGACCACGGTCGTACCAAGCTTTGTATTGGACACAGCCGCCTGAACGGTTGTTTCTTCGGGTTGGCCTCTGCAAGACGTCGCTGCCCATACGAAGGCGATCAGCGCGCTCGTCCTTATCTGGAAGCTTCTACCGTGGTACGCGGTTCTCTCTTCTCGATTTCCCATTGTGTTTCTCCGCCTGTGCGCCCACGCGTTGGAGTGTAAAGCCAACTGGCCTTCACCCGCGCTTGGCGACCGCCGTGGCCGCGAGGGGAGGCGTCACCAAAGTTTGTGCGCGTCGAGGGAGCTATATTCAAGATGCGTGCCAGATGAACGTAGCCCATAAACGGGTCTACGGATCACCGGTTGCGGCGTATTCGCGGGATGGACTTGTGCGGGCCTCACGCGAAGGAAATATTGAAGAAGGAGCGATTCGGTTGGGGCGGCGACGTGGACAAGGCGCCGGACAGATTGGAACCGGTCTTGCTTATCTTGATGAAAAGCCTCGCAAAACCGTGCACGCGCATGGGTAGTCGTGTACGGGTTGCGTCAACGCAGACGTACTCAGACTCATGCGCGTGCGATTTTCACAGCGCAATCGCCTTCGGTCGATTGCGCTTGGACCGCACGACAAAGAATGGGTACTGAACCATTGTGTCAATTCGAATTTCCGAGAACGTCCGAAAACCGGATTTTTCGTTCGGACAGGAAGGAAGAATCGAAGCGCGGGGCGGCAGCAATCAGGCTGAGGGCCCAGAATGGCCACCGGGCAGAGGCTCCTCGGGGCCACAGTTGCCCAAAAGGCCTGTCCTCAGCGCGTATTGCACCAGATCTGCGCGTTGTCTGGTGCCGAGCTTCTCAAAAATCCGTACGCGGTAGGTGTCGACACTGGCGGGACTCAAGGACAGTTTTTGCGCAATTTCTTTACTCGTGTAGCCGTGGGCGACAAGACTGAGAACTTGTTTCTCGCGGGCGCTCAAGTTGCCTTCGAGGGTGACCCGGTCTGGCGGCGGCTCAGCAAGCTTCTGGGCCTCCTGGTCACTCATGCTCACCTGAATATACGAACGACCTCGCGCAACCTCGCGCAACGCATTGAGCAACTCACTGCTCGCGGCCCGCTTGGTGACATAGCCGAAACCGCCGGCAGCAAGAACCGACTGCAAGAACTGGTGGTCTTCGTGCATGGTCAAAGCCACACACCGAATGGAAGGGTGCTCGTGGGACAGGGCTTCGATAACCCGAATTCCGCTGCAGCCGGGCATGGTGATATCGATGAGCAGCACATCCGGCAGCAGCGCTTTGGATTTTTCGGCCGCCTCGGGCCCTGTAGAAGCCTGCGCCACGACGTCAATGTCAGGCTGGCTGTCTAAGAAACTTGCCAGCGATTCGCGTAGCGCAACATGGTCGTCGGCGACAACAATACGGATGGGATGCTTCAACTCCGGCTCGTTGCGGGGGGCGTTTCGGACTGCAAACATCTAGGCTTCTGGGAAACCAACTCGAACGGCTGGATCTTCGTAGGCTGCGAAATCGAAGCGAATGCGAAGCTGTGGAGAACATTTGTCCAGTGCATACCAAATAGCACAGTCGGTCGACTCCTTTTCCAGCGTCAGAGCGTAACCGAACCGAGTGAGCTCAGCAACCAGACGTCGAATTTCGTTTTTGGGCTCTGGGGCTCGCTTCAGGCGCTCTTGGAGTGCCCTCGACAATTCTTCCGCCCAACGTTGCCGGTTGTGGGCATGTCCCACAATCTTCGCCACAAAAAAGCGCTCTAGAGGAACTGAGTCGTTCGGCCGCGTGCACTTGACAGGGCGCAGGCGAAGAAAAACCAAGCAATCCATAATGGCCCCTTCGAGTCCGGATGCACCAGACACGGCGCCCGTTCGGTTGTTCATGCTGTAGCGCCAGGCGTTGGTCAGGTTGGGAAATCGTGTGATCGCACCATGTCCCCTCGGGCTGTCCACCCGCACGAGGTATGCCTGGGTGGCCTTGGCTTCGTCGCTGAGAGCCAGTGCACCAATGACTGCATTTCCAACATCGTCGTTTTTTACCAGACGCCGCCAGAGCCCAAAGTGATCAAGAACCTCCCACCGTCTGGATCCCAAGAACTTGAGCCAAACGATGTTCTCTGTAGTTCGAAAGCTAACCAAGTCGACGTTCATCATGGGATCCTCAGTACGTTGCTTATGGAGCGGGAATAGGCCCAATTCATAGCCCGGATCTGCGGTTTCGTTGAGTCGTGAAGATCATGGCGGCTTGCGTCATGAATTCTTGGACCGAGCTGCACCCAATGGGCAGGGTACGTGCGCGAGATCACACCGATTTCTAAAGCTCAGCGTAGTCCCGCATTGCCAAGCCTAGGCTGAGCCTGAAACACTCCCGCCACCGAATGCCATCCATTTGAAAAGCGCTCAGCCAAGCGGGTTGGGGCCCCCGTTTGGGACTGAAAAGCAGGGCCCGTAGGAACGAATGTGGCAATATCGAGTACAAACCAACAGAACCGACAAGAGGCGCTCCTCCACGCGATGGCGTCGATCCTCAAAGGGGTGCCCGTGGCCAAGCTGCCTGCGGACGGTCCCAAGGACGAGTGGCATGCGATCTGTCACGCAATGAACCGAGTGGTCGAGTATGTCCAAAAGCTCGAGGAGGAGCGGGACGCGCTGGTGCAGCACTTGGGATTTGGCGTGCTTGCGGAAAATGCCCAGGGATCCATCATCTATGCCAACCAAACCTTTGTGGACATGTTTTCGGTCCCGGCCGTTCCTGAAGCGTTGATCGGAGCCGATTGCTGGGAGGCCGCAGAGCAAGCCAAGATACTGTTTGTCAATTCTGAGGGCTTTGTCGATCGTATTCGCGAAATCATAAACAAAAAGTGCTTGGTGAAGGCGGAAGAGTTGGTACTGAAAGACAAGCGTGTCTTTGAACGCGACTATATCCCGCTCAGTGGCCGCGGCAGCTACCGTGGCCACCTTTGGCAGTTTCGAGATGTGACTGAGCAACGAGCAGCGCAAGAGCTTCGCAGTCGCTTTGTGGAAAAGGTCATCCAGGCGCAAGATGCGGATCGCCATCAAATCGCCCGAGAGATCCACGACGAATTTGGATCCGCCCTGACGTCGATCACCATCGGCCTCAGGGTGTTGCAAGACCTGAAGTCCACAGAAAACATGCGGCGGCAAAGCGAGAACGTAAACGAGGTGGCGGTGAGGACCCTGGACGGCATCTATCGTTTGGCAAGATGGCTGCATCCTCAGACCCTCGAACAGTTGGGTCTGCATGCTGCGCTTAAGCAATATACCGAGCACGTCCAGAAGACCAACCCCGGGACCCGCATCCACGTGCATGTCGCCGGACGTTGGGAGGACCTTCCGCTGGCGACCACGACGCAGCTTTATCGAGTGTTTCAAGAAGCGCTGACCAACGCGATGAAACATGCACAGGCCGAAAACATCACCGTGCTCGCAGATCGTGAGCAAGGTACGATCCGACTCATCATCGAGGACGATGGTGTAGGTTTTGATCCGGACGCACACGAGGCGGATCTCGGTGCCAATACGTTGGGCCTAGCCGGGATGCGTGAACGCATTTCTCTTCTCAGAGGTGAAGTTCAGTTCGAGTCACCACCGGGTGGGGGGACAACGGTTGCGGTCAGAATTCCCGGAAGCGTTTCACCGTCCGCCTGAATCAATCCCGCAGCGCCCAGTGCCCTGACCGGGACTTGCATCGCCCAGTTCGGAACAGATCTCAAGAAATCGTTTCGCAAGAGGTGGGCCGCCACATTCGTCTTCGTGTTTGAAGAAAACGAAGACGTCTTTCCACTGCTGCTCAGCGACCCTTTTGGCCCACTGCTGAAGCTCGTCTTCAGAGTAGTGAGTCTGACGAAGACGAAGGTAGCCCCAGTCTGCGGTTTTGGGCCATGGCGCCTCGGTCTTTTCGGCAGTGGCCGCGTCCTCTTTTTTTTCAGGTTTGTCCATGTGTGACCAGGTGACCGGCACGTTGTGCTCCAAAAGATGGGCGTGGACTTCTTCGTCATGCCACGAGTCGTGCCGGAATTCCAAAGTCACCCTATTTTCTTTGGGAAGAAGCTTCAAAAAACGGCACAGGCGGTCGGTGTTCTTTTTGAGGTAGGGAGGAAGCTGAAAAAGAAGTGGTCCCAAAGAAGGACCGAGTGAAGACACAGTATCGAAAAGGTAGGCCATGAGTTCATCGGCCTCTTTGAGCCGGGCCACATGGGTAATCCGCCTGGAGGCTTTGAGCGCAAACACAAATTCGTCAGGGACCTCTTGGGCCCACTTTTCCAATGTCTTTCGGTTAGGCAGTCGATAGAAGGTATTGTTGATTTCCACCGTGGGAAGACGCTCGGCATAGAATCGCAACATCTTGGACTGAGGCAACTTCTCTGGATAAAAGGGCCCTTTCCATTCGGCGTAGGAAAAACCGCTGGTACCCGCATGCACCCCCATGGCCCCCCAATACACCCAGTGTGGTCAAAGGTCACCCCCCTCCCCATGCGTTCGCCACGACGAAACTTGACTAAAAAGTCAACGAGAGGCCTCTTCAAGGACTCGAGCCCCATGCGTCATCAAACCAGCGAAATGTGCGGTTTCCACCCGACACTTTTTCTTGCCGTCCTGCTTCACGGGGTGGCCGCATGCCAAAGCCCGGGGGGCACAACCAAGCGTCCAGCAGGCGGACCGCCGAACAACACCGAGGCCCGAAGCACCGCGCCCCAGTGGTTTCATCGGGCGCCCCAAAAAGAGGGCTGGTTGTTCTTCGTGGGGACCGGTAGCCACGCCGACGAAGGCTCAGCCCGGCGTGCGGCGATTCAGTCCGCATTGCACGAACTGAGCATGTTTTGCGGTGCGCACATTCAATCCGACTTTGAGTCGGTGGTCCGCGAGAAAGACCAAAAGCTCAGACAAACCGTGTCTATGAGGCTCAAGGTAGCCGGAAACGAAATGACCGTACGCGAAGCGGTGGTCCAAAAAACGGCGATTTCGCCGGGAAAAAGCGGGCTGCTTCGGGCCTACGCGCTCATCGCTTGGCCCGAAGCCCAATACCGAAGGGTCCTCAAAAGCCAAATTCGGCGAGCCGAGCAAGCGCTGAGCCTCTATAAGGAGGCCAAGAAGCTTCTCGAAGCAAACCGGCCTGAATCGGCCTATGAAAAAACCGAACAGGCCCGCGAACTCTTGACGCCCTTGGAAACCACGTTGCCTCTTGGGGATCCAAAGGTGTCCGACAGCAAGCTCCTGGGTAATGCGCTCACCCACCTCGCAAGGCGCATCCAAAACGCGCGTCAGAAAAAAAGGAGACTGTTCGCCCTAGGGGTCTCGTGCCGACCTTCCAGCCAGACCCTGACCTGCGAACCGCGTAGGGGTATACTGCAGGAAGCCCTGGTGCGCGCCGGGGGAAAAGTCATGCCCACCCCCTTGCCCGCAGGTGACATCGACCAAGTCCTCAGCACCCAACCGGCCTCAAACTTCATGGCCGGCCACATCCTTGCGGTTCGCTACGAAGTGACGCACACCGAAAAAAGCGGTCCTTTCACCTTCGCCTATTGCCGAGCCCGTGGGGTGCTGTACAACACCACCGCCCAAAGTGTGGTCAGCGCCCATGAAGTCTCGCCCCAAAAAAGCGGGCACCCCCGCGCCAAGAACGCAACGGAAAAAAGCTGCACCGCCGCACAAAACGAGATCTTGAAATGGATCGACGGGGCCCTGAAAAAAGATGTCCCCTAACGCCGTGTCCAAAAAACTCAAAACTTGGGCGCGCCTCCAGATTCGTCGCCCCCGGGCCCAAGAAGACCTGCGATGGCCTCGGTTGGTGGCTGGCCTTGGCCCGTGCTTGACGCTTTGTCTCCTGCTTAGCGCATCCGCCTCAGCCAGCCATCCAGGTGCACTCAAAGCAGGCCAAGAAGCACCCCGTTTTCGTCTAAGAACGCTCGAAGGGCGCTTGGTGCGTTTGGATCGCATCGCCTACCAGGGACGTCCCAAAAGCTATGCTCACAAGCGTCCGGTGCTCATCGACTTTTTTCGCACCGACTGCAGGCCATGCATCCTGTCCATGCCCAAGCTCCAAAATTTCTATGAAAAGCACAAAGACAGCGGCCTCGAGGTCATTGTCATCGCGCTTCTCGAAGAAGATGACGGCGTCAAAAGGCTCACCGACTATCTCGAAAAGGCCAAGCTTCCCTTTACGGTGGTGGTCGATAGAACGGAGTACGTCACCAAAAAGTTCCTGGGCGCCAAAACGGTCCTCCCGGCCTGTTTCCTTATCGACCGAAACGGGATCGTTCGGGGGACCAAATTCGGGTCCCGGCAAAGCTACGAGGACGCGTTTCGAGACCCGTTGCCGGACGTACTCGCGGGAAAGAGCATGCGCTCCACCCTGGCGCCCCAATAGGGTTTATACGCATACTTCGCTTGACGGCCCCCCCTCGGTGGCCACCATAGAGCCGTGAACAGTGGCCTCCATAAAACCCCACATCCGACCGCAAGCGCCCCTAGAAGACCCGGATTGAAAAGATCTGTGCTCGTGGCTCTGGTCGCCCTCGCCTACATCGTCATACCGTCCGATGCGATCCCGGATTTCGTACCGATGTTTGGGTGGCTCGATGACTTGGGCGTCGTCGCGCTCGCACTCACCTGGATGCGCCAACGCCGTAAAAACGCACCCATGCTTGAGGTCCTGCCCGTCCAACCGGTGTCACCGAGCAAAACATGACGGCCATCCAATACCGAAAAGGAGACGCCACCCAGCCCGGAGGCGAAGGCCATCGCATCATTGTTCACATCTGCAACGACATCGGAGGATGGGGAAGAGGCTTCGTGCTCGCACTCAGTGCCCGGTGGAAAGAGCCGGAGAACGCCTACCGCGAATGGTACCAGAACCAAACCGAGACATTCGGGCTCGGGCACATTCAATTGATTCAGGTCGAACCCACCCTCTGGGTCGCCAATCTCATTGGTCAACACGACGTCAAAGCGAGCCCAAAGGGGCCTCCCATTCGATACGACGCCGTCCTCAGTGGACTCCAGCGTGTGGCTCTTGAGGCAAAAAAACTCAACGCAAGCGTTCATATGCCTCGAATCGGCTGCGGCCTCGCCGGTGGAAGCTGGGAGAATATCGAACCCCTGGTGAACAAAGCCCTCATCGACCACGGCATCGCAGTCACCGTGTACGACTTTGAATCACGCCGTTGAATCTGTTCGAAGCCTTTGCAGCGCCTGGCGGAACACCTGCCGCATCCAGACGTGCCGGGGGTCATCCTGGCGCCTCGCATCCCAGAGCATGGCAAACTTCAACCCAGGCAGCGCCAACGGGGCCGGCAACACCCGAACGTTGAGCGACTTGGCGATGGTGGAAAGCCCAGTCCGGGGTCCCGTGAGCACAACGTCGCTTGACGCCACAATATGAGGCCCCATTAAAAAAGAAGCGATTCGACCCACCACCTTGCGGCTGAGGCCCCGCTCTGCAAGCGCGGTATCGACAAAGGATCGACCGCGGCCACTTGGACTGATCAAGAGGTGCTCGAGCGACGCGTAGCGCCGCAAGCTTATCTCCCTCCCCTTCACCACCGGATGCCCAGCTCGGACAAAACACACAAATTCGTCGGTAAAGAGCGCCTCGCTGCGAATGCCGGCTGGACATGCCCCGGCAGGCCCAAGCGCCAACTCGAAACGCGCGTTTTGAAGACTCGCGTAACACTCCGCCATATTGAGTGAGTCGACGCGAAGCACAACATGGGGCGCCTGCTCTTTAAGAAGCCCGAGAAGCCGTGTAGACAAAGCGGCGGCAAGGTGGTCACCGGTCGCCACATGCATCGCCCCCTCTGCGGTGGAAGGCTCGAAGCTCCCTCCAGTGTTGATCACCCGTTGAAGCTCGCCGAGACAACTTCGAAGACCCGGGGCAATGGCGAGCGCCCGCACGGTCCGCTCCATCCCGGCTCCGGTCCGAACCAGAAGCTCGTCACCAAAAACCTTACGTAAAGTCGCGAGGTTTTGGCTCATGGCGGGCTGACTGATCCCCACCCGTCGAGCCGCCTGAGTCACGTTGCCCTCCTCGAGAAGCGCATCCAAAGCGTGAAGCAAGTTGAGGTTGAGCTCCGTGAGACGAGTGGTCACAACATAAGTATAACTTATGCATCTATACAAATCATCTATTTGACCTATATCGCTCGAGGCCGTCAAGCTTATTGAAATGACGAACGCAAAAACGCCTTCGCGAGAACTGCGGTCAAAGTGCCCAACCTCAAAAGCCATCAAGCGGCACGGAGCACCCGACACAAGGCGGCGCACCACCAAGCGCCATGCCTCGCGCCCTTACTGAGTCACGCCCAACGGACGGCGACCGTCTCTTCGCAGTGAACGGACGCCTACAGACACCACCATCCCCACATGGGCAAACACCGTCGTTTCCCGTTCGTCTACCCAACACAGGAGATCAGCAATGAAAACAACAGCAACAGCCTCACTCAAACGAATGACCGCGCCAACTCTGCTTTTAGGGCTCAGCCTATCCGTCGCCGCTTGTGGAGAAGATGATCCCGCGGACGATACGCTCACCAAAGTGCAAGGCAACTTTGTCGCCCCCGAAAGCGCGCACTGGGATGCGACCAACAACGTATGGTACGTGAGCAGCCTCGGACAACCACCAGACAACGGCGTCACTCCGGATGCGCCCGCCTACATCAGCCGAATCTCTCGAGATGGAACCGTCATTGATGAACGCTGGGTAGAGATGAACGGAGATTTCTACGGCATGGACAGCCTCAATGGAACTCTGTACGTATCGCACGCGACCGACCTGTTGGAGGTCAATATCGCCACTGGGGCAACAAACATCGTCAACGTTCCCGGCGCCATCTTTCTCAATGACGTCGCCGTGGGCGAAGGGTTTGTGTACCTGAGCGATACCATCGGCAACCGAATTTACCGGTACACGCCCGGCGGCACCGTGGAGACCTTCTCTGATGACTCGCTCCTGGTCGCACCCAATGGACTTCTCGTGGACGGCGCGACCGTCCTCGTCGGCACCCTGGGTTCATTCCCCCCAGACCCGAGCGCGATGGGCGGAATCTACATGCTCGATGCGGGGGGCAAAGCGACCCGCCTAGGTACCGTAAGTGGATTCTTCGACGGTTTCACCAAGGCGGGGGATCAATATCTCGTTTCTGACTTTGGCGGCTCCGTATACCTTATCGACGCAGACGACGGCCAGGAGACCCTGGTGGCCAACTTCACAATGGCGCCTCACGACCTCATGGCCACCGCCGATATCGGCTATGAACCGACCACGCGCACGGTCATGGTGCCCGATTTGCTTGGGTCGACAGTGCGCTTTTTTGAACTTCCCTAGGAAATCGCTTGAACAGCCTTTTTGACTTCATCATAGGTCGGCTCGGTACCTGGGTTGGGCGCAACCCAGCGGTAACGAACGATGCCCTCCTTGTCGAGGACAAAGACCGAACGCTTCGCGGCGGTATAACCCGTGAGCCCCGCGAAATCGTCGTGGGCTACACCGTAGGCACGAACCGTCTCCCGAGCGTAGTCGGAAAGAATCGGAAAGTTGATTCCGTTTTTCTCCGCAAACGCACCATTGGAAAAAGGCGCATCGACCGATAGACCCAGCACCTCTGCATCGAGGTCATTGAAGCTCGCGAGTGCATCTCGAAAAGTGCACAACTCTTTTTCGCAGACGCCCGTAAACGCCGCCGGAAAGAAAGCCAGAACGACCTTCTTGCCACGGAGTCCTTCAAGAGAAACCTCCTCGCGTTTGGTGTTAAACAGTTTGAAAGCCGCAGCTTTTTCGCCCACATTTGCCATAATTCTTCTTGTCTATCCTTTCTTGAAGATCGTTTTCGACGGTCCATCGCCTACCTTTTTGCCACCTGGCTGGCAACACAAGGGAGTCCGCCCACCGCTTCGGGCCGAACCGGAGCCCCTCCTTTGGTAAAACCCCTTATTCGATTCAGTCAAACAGCTTGGCGTGAAGCAACTTCACCTCACGCACCGTCTTTTCAAAAACCTCGGCGTCCTTGAGGCGGCTGTTCACCTTTTCTTCCCAGGGCGGAGCCCCTCGCTTCTTTCGCCACTTCCGACGCACCTGGTAAGTCTTTTTCCAGATGGCTTCATAAAGCTTACGCGTCTTCTTGTCTTTGAGAAGCGTGGGGTCGTTTTTCATCGCGTCCTCGATGGCGTCTCGCTTCTCTAAGAAGATCTGAAAGGGGGTCTGCGCCTTTTGGGTCTTGACACGCGTCCGGGTAGGCACCACCTGCCGTGCGGGCTCAACCTTCTTGGGCGTTCGAACCGAAGCGACCTCTTTTTTCGCACCGGGTTCCGGCGCGGCTTGCGCTTCTTTAGGGCTCGCCTTGGCGCCCTTCGAAGCCTTCACACCCCGGTCGGCGGCCGGGTCCTTCTTCGCTCCACCCTCGGAAGGCGTTGGCGATCCCCCGTCACCGGCCGCACCTTCGGACGGAGCCGTCCCATGGTCCGAGGGCTTGTCACCCACTTTGGCGTCGGCCACCTCATCGGGCGTCTTGTCGCCCACATCATTTTTGACGGTGGCCATGGCCGATCCGCTTCCCGACACGCTGTCGATCACCTCGGTGATGACCGAAGAAGCGCTGACCAAGACCACAATGCCCCCTGGAATGAGGACCAGGTACTGTACCCACGAAGCCAAATCGAAAGCCTTGACCCAGGTGTAGAGCAGAAACATCAAAACGCCAAGGACCACCAAAGACAAAATCGTGGGAACAAGGCCCACAAAAGGAATCGGCAAAGACCCGACGACCACTCCCAAACTGTTCGGTATCGCTGCGACCACCGCGTACGTAAAAAAAGCGATGGCGTAGTTCGTCCGCGAACGACCATCGGAATCTCCCTTGAGAATATCCACCAACCACCTCAACACGGGGTGCCAGATCAGCCCCGCAATGACCGCCGACACCACCGCAATCGCCAGCGTGACCACCGACCCCAAAAGTACACCAATGGCCGCACCCACCTGCCCCTGAATGACCTGGGCAATCGCCGAAAAGAACACCGGCGCCAACGACGCAAACACAAAGGCTGGAATGGCATAGCCGATCAGCTCGAGCTTGCCCATCGGCTCGAATTTTTGCTCCTCGGCCCCCTTTCGGATGGTCCCGAACGGATTCACGCCCATCAGCGGCGCGGCCCAAAGGTAGTAGCCAACCGCCTTGGGCACCGTCACCATGAAGCCGCCAAAGCCGACACCACTGGCCTCTTCGGGCTCTGGCTCGTCCGCAGGCGGCGCAAACTCTGTGGACCGCGCGCCCGTGACCGGCTGCGAACGGTTGCGCTTCTCCTGGCCAATAAACGCGTATTCGCCCGACCGAACGTTCTCGTCGTCGGGCCCGCTCGCCTCGACCTCGATAAACACCACCTCAAGACGCCTTTGCGCCAGCGAAAAGATGGTCCCGGTCTCGAGTTTGACCGGGGTGCTGATCCGCTCTTGGCCTACGTACGTGCCATTCGAAGACTGAAGATCCTCGAGATACCACGCACCACCCTCAGGGTAGATGCGCGCGTGTCTTTTGGAGATGGACTCGTCCCTAAATGCGATATCCGTCTTCGCGCGCTCTCGACCGATGACCGCCTGCTCGGGGCCGATTCCGTAGGACTTGGTGGACTCTAGATCTTTGATTTCGATCCGCATTGGAGCTCGAGGTTCGCTTCCGAGCCCGAAGATACCTCGCCGCCGGTCCAGGCTCCAACAAGCCTTTTGCGGCTTTCCCCTGCTTGCCTACGCGGCACTACCCGTCCTCATCGACCGGTAAACCCTGTTTATCGTCCACCTCGACACCCTCTGAAGGCAGAGCACGGACGTCCCCATAGGGCTCCGGCAACTGTCTCACATGCAGATCCAACTGAGGGAAAGCGATGACGATACCGGCCCGCCGAAAGGCGCCGTCGATGGCAAAATGGAGGTCGCTGGCGATGCGAAACCGATGAACTTGCTCTTCGATCCAAAAGAGCAGTTGAAAATTCAGACTCGATTCACCAAAGGCACGAAAATGCACTTCCGGTGCGGGTTTCTTGAGCACTTGCCCGTGACGCTGGGCCACCTCCGAGAGAATCTTGCGCACCGCGTCGGTGTCCGAGCCGTAGGCCACGCCAATCTCGACCGCAACCCGCACTTTGGGATCTCCGTGGGACCAGTTGGTGACCCGGCTGCTCACAAAGTCGCTGTTGGGAATGATGATGGAGATGTTGTCGCGGGTAATGACCGTCGTTGACCGTGCTCGAATGTTCTGAACCTGCCCCTCTACACTTCCGTCAATGTCGATAAAGTCTCCGATCTTGATGGGACGCTCCGCCAAGATAATGAGACCACTGATGAAGTTTTCGGCAATATTTCGAAGCCCGAAACCAATCCCGATACCAAGAACACCAGCAAGGACCGCCAAAGAAGATAGGCCTATCCCCACAAAACGTAGACCCAAGATCACCCCCACAATGATGGTCAAGTAATTGACAAAGGTATCGAGCGCATTCGTGAGGCCGATGTCCCATTCGAGACGACGGTAGACCCGGCGACCAAGAAACTCTCGAATGAGCTTCGATATCACCACCGCCGCCCAAATCGTGAACAAGAACTGGAGAACCGAAAGAACACTGACCGCCTCATCGTCCACATAAAAGAGCGGGTGATCGATGGCCGCAAGCGCCTCTCTCAAGGTGATATCGGCGTTCCATACCGGCCAAATGACAATCGAAGAACAAATCGCAATGACGCCGAGGGGCCACATCAAGGAGACCACCGCATCCATCCGCGACAAGTAGGCAGGCTTGATGGGCAAAAGCCGAGTTAAAATACCGTCGGCGCCAATCAGTCGATGAACGTACCCAAGACCGTAAGCGAGCAAGATCACACCGGCACCCATCACCAGGGCTGTCAGAAACAGATTTATCCAGGTGACCGAAAACGATTGCTCTAAAGAGCCAGAACCGATCTCCAAAATGATCTGCGCAACCTCGTAGTGATGATGACTCTCAAGCAGGACGCCAAGACCGGATTCGAGTACACGCCGGCGTTCAGCAATCGCTTTTGCGATGATCCTTTCTTTGGCCTTTTCTTCTTCGCGTTCACGCAGTCGCGAAATGTCGCGCTCCGCCTCGGCTTGGTATTGCTCCAGCTTGAGAAGTTTTGCCGTGGTCTGTCTGAGAGACAACTCTGGAGGCACATGAAGAAGCGTTCGATGCGCAATCGAACGCTCGACCAAACTTCGCACCCGAAGTTTGTAGAGCTTGGCCGACAGCGCTTCCTCTTTTTTGGTCAAGAGGTCGAGCCGGCTCAACAAGGTCGCATGGTCTTCCCGCTTGAGCGCTTCTTTGCTGCTTTTTCGCCTTGGAGCCCGGCGCGCATGCAGCTTTTTGGCCTTCTTCCGTTCTTGCGCGAGGGCTTCCAGCTTAGACGCCATCTCCCTTTCGACCCTTCGCAACCGCGCCTCGGTCTTGGTGATGTCTTCTGGGGTGACCCTGAGCCGAGTCCCAAAGACCTCGACCCTTTGATTGGCGCGGCGGACTTTCACCTTGGCAGCCAGCGCCCGCGCGTGGGCGAGCGCTGCCTGGGCCTTATGGACGTACCACTCGATCTCGACCAACTGCTGTGCCAAAGAGGGCTTCCTCTCGACGATGTCAGGCTCAAGATCGGCGAGCGCCTGAAGCCGGGCGACCGTCGTCTGGCTCGATTCAGACTCCTGCAACAGCCGGCGCGCACTCCTTTCGAGCGCAATCAGCTCGTCTAGCCCAATTTCGGACGTAGGGGGCAAAAGTTCGGCTTTGGTCAAAGAAAGCGCCCGACCCGCGACTTCAACCGCCCGTTTGAGCAACGCCTCTTCTTGCGTCAGCTGGTCTTTTAAGTCTTTGGCGGTCGAAAGATCGTGGGGGTCTGTGCCCGGTTCTTCTCCCAAAGCCTTCTGTAAATCTGCTATTTGAAGATCAAGCTCAGCACGGAGCTTGGTTGCCCGCTCGCGGGCTGCGACTTCCGTGCGGTGGAGCCGGTCCACCAGGAGCTGCGCCTCCTCGCTCAGATCATCCAGGCGCACAAGGCGCACGGCCGGCGCCTCACCGCCGAACTTAGGAAGAGGGATCTGGGCAAAGGCCGGGGTTGAAAGACAGCACAACAGGCCTATCGCCTGGCCCAAAGCAACCCTGTTTTGGCAACCCACGTACGGCCACACCTCCCTAACTTCTAGCGGGAGAGGGGTCCGGCGCCCACGATCTCGGGGCTCGCAGCCTCCTGATAAGCCTTGAAGTTCTCTTCAAACAAACCGGCGAGTTTCTTTGCCATCTGGTCGTAGGCGGCCGCATCCGACCACGTGTCCCGTGGCCAAAGGAGCTGTTCGGGAACGCCCGGACAAGCCTCGGGGACCGAAAGCCCAAAAACGGGGTCCTTTCGTTTGCTCGCCGAACTCAGCGCTCCCGAGTGGATGCCATCGATGATCGCCCGGGTGTGTTGAATACTCATTCGTTTTCCCACACCGACGGGTCCACCGTTCCATCCGGTATTGACCAGCCAAACGTCCACGTCGTGTTTTCGAATCCGCTCCGCCAACAGTTTGGCGTACCGCATGGGGTGGTGAACCAAAAACGGAGCACCAAAACAGGCCGAAAAGGTGGCCGTCGGCTCGGTAACACCCATCTCCGTGCCCGCAACCTTGGCCGTATAACCACTGACAAAGTGGTACATGGCCTGATTCGGCGTCAACGCCGAGACCGCTGGAAGAACGCTGAATGCGTCACAGGTCAAAAAGATGACATTCTTGGGAACCGTCCCCACACACGGAACCTTGGCGCCCGGTATGAACTCAATGGGGTACGAGCATCGGGTGTTCTCAGTGATCGACACGTCCGAATAGTCCACATCTCGGGTTTGCGGATCAAAGCGCACATTCTCAAGCACCGAGCCAAAACGAATGGCTTGAAAAATCTCGGGCTCAGCCTCGGCAGACAAATCGATCACTTTTGCATAACACCCGCCCTCGATGTTGAAGATCCCTTCATCGGACCAACAGTGTTCATCATCACCGATAAGCTTGCGGCTTGGGTCTGCCGATAGGGTGGTCTTCCCGGTTCCGGACAGGCCGAAGAAAATCGATACGTCCCCCTTCGCCCCCTCATTGGCCGAACAGTGCATCGAAAGGACGTTTTTCTTAGGCATGATGTAGTTCATGATGGTGAACACGCCCTTTTTCATTTCGCCCGCGTATTCGGTGCCCAAGATGATGATTTCCCGACGGTCGAAGTTGATATCGATGCTGGTTTTCGAAGTCATGCCCGCCGTAAACCGATTCGCGGGAAACTTCCCGGCATTAAAAATCACATAGTCGGGCTCTCCAAAGTCTGAAAGCTCGGCCGGCGACGGGCGGATCAACATGTTGTGCATAAAAAGGGCATGATAGGCACGCTCGCAGATCACACGGGTTTTGATTCGGTGTTGGGGGCTCCAACCGGCAAACCCATCGACGACGTAGAGCCGCCGCCGCGTGTTCAAGTAGTCGATGGCCCGTTCGTGATTGATGTCGAACACCTTTTCATCCAAGCGAATGTTCACATCGCCCCACCAAATGTCGCTGGTCTGACCGGGGGCCTCGATGATTCGCTTGTCGGTGGGACTGCGACCGGTTTTCTGACCGGACATCGCCACCAGAGCACCGGTCGAAGTGATGCCTGTGCCTTCTTCGTTTTTGAGGCCCTCTTCGTACAAGAGCGCCGGAGGGGGGTTGCGCACCACCTCTGCCACCGTGATTCCGTGCTTCTCGAGGTTCATGGCGGCGGATATTCGCGCGCTTCGCGCCCTGAGGGTAGTGCAATGGGTCAACTGACCGGGGAGAACCCCCCAAGACAACACCTCACGGGCCCCCATGCCCATCGGACTTCTCGCCCGGGTGCACACCGTTCACTATACTGCCCGGCGTGTGGCTTAGCCTTTTTGCCATCGGGTTCTGTATTGCGCTGTTGCTCACGCTCCGGGAACCGATCTGGGCGGCCATGGGGGGCGTCTACCTGTACTTCGGCATCCCGATGCAGCAGTTCTACGCTCCTAACCTTCCCTATCAGTTGCTGTTTTGGGTGCTCGCCGTCGGCACCTGCTGGCGCTACTACGGCATGATTCCGCGCTGGAACCGCGAGCGCATTGAGGGGGTCGCGCACAGTTCGGCGGGCGAGGCCGTTCGGGCTGCGAGCACCGCGATGAAGGAAGTCATCATCGTGGCCGTGGCCCAAAAAAAACTTCCGGGCGAAATCCGGCAGGCAGGCATCGATGCCGCCGAGGCCATCGCATCAGAGATCGTGATGGACAAAGCCCCACCGGCCATCAACCTCTCGGTCCTGAGGGCCGTACGGTACGCGATTGGGGTCGCCGCCGATGCGGGCGAGCAAGAAGGCCTCGCCGTCCTGGAGCATACGCCTGAGACCACGCGGGCCCTGTTGATAGATACGCTCGAAAAGCGGATCCCGCCGGTCATCGACAACAGCCTGTACCAAGCCCTCGAGGGTGCCATCGCCGAACATCTCACCGTAGGCATCGGAAAAAAAGTCACCAGACTGGACCGAGGAACGGCGCCGAGAATGTCACGCCGGGGCGACGCTGAGCTTCCGCCGGTGCGCGGCCCCATCGAAGGTGTGTTCAGCAACTCGGCTCTTTGGCTCCACCTCCTTTTCATCGCGTCGACCTTTTATTGCGGACTGGATGCGCTGATAGACCAGCCCTCTGCTGATGCCATCTTTCCCATCAGCTACAAACTCATGATCCCCATGCTCGCCATCGTATGCGCCGTCCGAACCGCACGGCACTTCCGCATGCTGGTTTGGGCGTGGATGTTCGGCGTCTGGCACATCGCTATGAACGGTGTTTCTTACTGGCTTCGCTACGGCGGCCGCGCCGACTCGGCGGGTGGACAAGGCAACGAAGCCAACTTCTTGGGCTGCATCATCGTCAGCGTCGCCCCCATCGCCTTTGGCATGGCCATCGACTTTAGGCGCTACGTGACCAGCGCGTTCGGTTTTGCCGCGGCCGGTGCTTACGTTTTGGGCCTTTTGGCGAGTGGCTCTCGGGGCGCGCTGATCTCTTTTTTTGGTTCCATGGGGTACTGGGTCACCTTTGTTCACAAAAAACAGGTCGCCATCGGCCTCGGGACTTTGGTGCTCACCGCCTTCACCGCGGTTGCGCCCCCTACGTTTTGGGAGCGCATGGGCACAATCATCGGCCACCAAGATTCGAACCCGTGGGTCGCAGCCGAAATCGAAAGCTCAAAAAAACAACGACTGGATGTGTGGAAAATCGCCAGCGAATACACCAAAAAATACCCCCTCTTCGGCATTGGACCCGGAAACTTTCTTCACCTGTCGGGTCAAGAAACCGAACACTCCGGAGCCTATTCTACAAGCCGCGGATTGGTGACCCACAACACCTGGCTCCAGTTGACCGTAGAGTGGGGCATCGTGGGTTCGTCCATGTGGTTTTTTAGCTTTTTCTTTTCGATATGGTGCTACCGGAGGGCGCGCTTACGCATGACCTCCTACCCGGGATGGGAATGGTTTCCGACCATGTGCCTGGGGCTGGAGGCCGGGAGCATCGGATCGGTGGTGTGCCTCACCTTCGTCTCGGGCCACCTTTATGATTACAACTTCTGGCACATGGTCTTCGGACCCCTGGCGCTGCAGATCGCGCGAGAAACCGGCGACCAGCTTGATTTCATTGGCGCCTCCGTACGCGGCCGAGCCAAACCGCCGCCCCGCCCTCGTTCCGGAAGGAGCCACTCCACCATCGAAGAAATCGATCTCAGCACCGCAGCGCCCCTCGAGCGAGAGTGATATTGCGCCCCGCCCGGCGCGGACCCATGCCTACGACGTTGCGAGGATAAGGGCTTCGATTTCGGAGCCTTCACCGACCCGATCGCGAACCGAAAACTTGAGATCGTCATCGAGCGCAAAAACGGTCCCGTGATTAACGCTTTCGGCGTTGGTGCGACAAACCGCAAACAAACCGCCAGGTTGGATGCGGGTGCGGAGCTGGCGAACCATGCGGCGCAAGATATCGTCGGAAAAATAGGCGCGGTTCAAGATATTTGCCGCGCGCAAAACGTGAAAACGCTTCGGAAAACACGCGTTGGAGAGAATATCGTCCTCGACGAGCTCAAGGTTCGGGGTCTTCAAAAGTCGAGGACTGACAATGTGAATGCGTTTGCCACGAAACCCACCCGGCAAGACCTGCTCTTCATCGTAGCAACCGAGCAGCGACTGAATGGTCTCGCGCTGAACACTCAAATACCCCCGGAGGAACAGGATGACGCCCCCAAACTTCACGAGGTTGCGTCCCCCCGGCGGATTGGCAATGGAACGCCCCAAAACACCGTATTGGAGCACGTGCGTATCGAGGTCGGACAAAACCGACAACCCGAGGGGGTGCTCGAGGAGAAAACCACCAATGGTCTTGTCTCCCGCAACCATGCGCACTTGCCTGCCAGACACCTCGAGGCTTTGCAGCCACTCCATGGTGCTGACCCCGGACGAAATCGCCACATCCATCACCTCGAGCGGCCCCTTGCCATCCGGTAGGGCCGATTGAATCGCGCGATTGAAATCGTCGAGACGGCGTGAGTAAGTCGTCTTGTACGTTCCGTTCTTGAGCTTCACCGACTGAAAGAAACGCTCCTCGCGGTGTTCTTGCTCGGGCTCCGGGGCAATCGGTCCACCGTACAAGGACCGGGCGGTAGGAATGGCTGTCTCAAGCACCTTTAGATCCTCAGCCTCTTGTGGAGACCCTAAGTAAGTCCGTGGTCTTCCACGACACACCCTTGAGCCCAAAAGGCACCGCGACATACCCCTGCCGCACGCCCGGGGCAAAGGTTTTTTGGGGCGCGCCCGGTTCGAAGGCGGCCGAACCTGTGCCCGCGGACAGACGCGTACTCCCTGGGTGCATGCCCCACCTGGCCTTCACCCTCGGCAACGGCCTACCCCGAGCCCGCTCGCTTGGCTTCGTTCGGGGGTCCGTTGTTTGGTAACATCATCCTATCTTGCGGCGTTCGCTCGGTGGTGTGGAAAAGGGCTCAGCAAGGGTCCATCGGAGTCTGTGCAGCGTTGTGGCCATTGTCGGCCTCGGGTGCGCAGCGTGCGGGCGATTGGGCTTTCCGAACGGTGCGGAGCAAGAAAACAACAACAGCCTCGAACCCACGAAGCCCAAACCTGAACCCCCACCACCCATCACCGCGCTCACCGCCGCGCCTTCGGCGTTTAACCCACCACGCTTCGGGTCCCAAGGGATGTTGACCGTTCGTACCCAGCTGACCCGGGTGGACAACGAACCCCTTCTTGGCGTGACCGTGGGGCCAAGTGCAGAGCACTTCCTCGAAGTCGCGTCGTTCACGCCCTCGGGCGCGGGTGGAGAACTGGTTCTCAACGTAAGCACCGAAAACCTGGAGCCCGGAAGCCATCAGATTGTGGCCCCTATTCACTCCCGCGATAACCGAAGTGCAGGCACCCTGGAGTTTAACCTCAACGTTCTTCAAGGGGTTCACATCGGCCCGTTTCGGGAGGGGTGTTCGCGGCCAGGGCTCGGTGGCCAGACCCTCCGGCAGTGCGACTACGCCGGCCGCAATGGCCTCCAAAATGCGATGCGGACCAACGACCCTCAAGCGCCCCTACACATCGTCTTTTACGGGACCGGCGCCGGACGAACGGCCTACCTTGCGGCCTCCATTCCCGGGGGCTCTCGGCTCAACCCATCTTTGGGCACGCCTCCAGATCACATCGAGCTTTGGTGCACCGGCCAAAACCGCCTCCGTTTTTCCGGAGACGGCGCGTGGATGTACGGCTTGACGGTCGTCGCTCGCGAAAACTGTAGCGAACCCATCGCAACCGAGCCCAACACCGGCAGCCATCTCGTCGAAAACGTAAGAATCTTTGGCGCAGCCCCCGAAACTTTTGGGGCCAACAGCATTCATGGGCCTTTCAAGCTCGGTGAGGGCAGCACCATCCGCAACTCGCATATGTTTGGCTACATCGAGAACAGCCTTTTCGACGTGTCGTCAGGATCACGGCTCATCGGCAACACCATCGTCTACTACCAAGCACCCCACCAAGCCATCGAACTAGAAGGCAGGGAGGACATCACCATTGCCAACAATGTCTTTGTCTCCTTGAGTCGCCGTCGATCCGTGCTTTTTTCCGCCGACGACAGGAGCACCCGAGTGGTCATCGAAGGCAACGCCATGGAGGGCTTCGACCAAGTCATCACCGGTCTGGCCCCCGGGGACCCAAGCAACCGAGTCGACGCCAACATCGTGGCGCCAGTCGAGCTGGACGCCCCCTCAGCCCCCCAGTTTTTGTCGGACTCGTCGCAACGGGTCCTCGGAGGGATTCAGGGCGAAGGGCAAAGCCTCGACGGCGTAGACCTTGCAGGTCGTACCAACCTCCGACCCGGCGCCTACCAAGTCGACGCAACCCGTACCCTCCCGAGAGCCAAGACCATACGCGTGGGCGCCGGAAACTGCGGTGCTTCTCCCTGCGACGTTTCAGCGGATGAAGAAAACGAAATTCAAAAGGCCGTCTGGCGGGCATGGCCCGGCGTCGACATCGAAATCTTCCCGGCAAGCGAGCCCTACGCTGGCAACGCGGTCGTATCCTGGAGACTCAACCTCATTGGGATGGGGGGGGCAGCGAGTGAGGTTGTCTTACAAAGCCGCGAAGAAGACGAAACGTTGGCCGAGAACGGCACGTGGTCCCGCCGCGCCCTGCTCTCCCACATCTTTTCCACGTCAGATCCGATGAATGTCGACAACATGACCCTCCAGGTGCACGCCTCCAGCGAAGCGGACGAGTATGCGATCTTCATCGAAAGCATGCCACCGGGGCTCACGAGGGTGCCCCACCAGCTTCGGCGCCTGCATATTGAGTCTTTGGGCAGCCGAGCAGGCCTGGTTACGGCCATGCACCTCGGGCACAACGTCATCGCCCAAGATATCCTCATCGAGGGAGAGTTTGGCAGTTGCGCTCGTTTGGGCTCCCGGCGGTCGCGCGTGAACGCGCCCCACTCCGGAACCGCGCACCTTCTCAACATCACCTGTCGGCTCCAGTCGTCGGCGCAACACGCCACCCGCGCAGTATTTGAAATCGCCGCCACGGATGGCAGCCAGTTTGCCAACATCGTCGCCGAAGTCACCGACGCAGTTCCCATCTTTGATGCCCAGCGGAGATCACAGCTGGACACCGGTCCAAAGGCGCTCGATCCCCCGATCCGGTTCTTCGCACGGTCCATATCATCGCGAGGTCATTCTCAGGTATACGGCGGCTTCGACGACACCGACGGAACCTACGATACCATCGTCGACAGCGTGGCCGCCCTCGATCCGCTTTTTGTGAGCCCGAGCGACGCCCACCTCGCGGTGGGCGCCGCGCCGCTGGACTCGGGAACAGACCTCACGACCCTGCCCGTACCGATGGTCAATGGGGTCTCCATCGACGGCGTCGCCCGCAACGGAGCCACCATCGACCGGGGCGCACACGAACAGTAAAAAACCAAATCTCGGCGAATTCTCACCCGCCGCGGGGCAGGCCGCGCGATGGGCACGCGATTCAAGATCGGTTGGGGCCGGTCAGGCTTTGGGCTTTCGTCGGGTGCGCAGCCACAGGGCGACCACCAAGAGGGCCTCGAGCAACGGCGGAGCCGGGTTTGTGGGGTGGGGCGTGGCGCAGTCACAAACAATATCCTCGGCCATCTGCTGCTCCACAAACAACGGGATCATGTAGTCGGGGGTTCCGCTTTGGGTGGTGTCGGGGCACGGCCATCCATCGGCGCACTCCCGAGCGTCACTGAGACCGTCCTCGTCGGCATCGCCGGTCGTTTGTTCAGGCTCCGTGGGGTCCCAAGGGCTGGGAATGCGGTCCGCGTCGCCGTTTTGTTCGAGAACGGGTCGCGAAGCGAGGCCTCCGAAAGCGGGGGTGTCGGCATCCTCGATGTCGGGGACTTCATCGAGGTCCGAGTCGTCGACCGCATCGCGGATGCCATCTCGGTCGCGGTCACGCGGATCATCGATGCGGCCATCTTGGTCGGCGTCGAGGGACGCATACCCCGCTTCCACCACATCGAACAGACCATCGGCGTCGCTGTCTTCATCGAGGTAGTCGGGGCGCTCGTCGCCATCGGTGTTGAGCAAAATTGGCAAGAGGGTGCCAGCGACGCGCTCGGTCTCAAGGGCCGTAGCGAGGCCGCTCGACGCAAAAGGCCCGTCCAAAACGCCGTCATCATTCTGGTCCGGCTGCCGGCGGCCCGCCTCCAAAAGGTCTGAGATCCCATCGTCGTCGGAGTCCAGATCGAGGTGGTTGGGAACACCATCGCTGTCGTGGTCGTAAAACGGGTCCGGGCGATCACAGACCTTGTCGTTGTTCGCATCGGCACATGCGCTCGGCATGCCGTCTCCCCGGTCGTCGACATCTCGCCAGTTGACCACCCCGTCGCCGTCCCGGTCATCCTCGGGTGCCAGACCAAGAACATTGTCCCAGGTGTTCAAGATTCCGTCGTTGTCGGCATCGAGATCTTCGCCATTGCTTTGTCCGTCGCCGTCCGCGTCGCACGCCACCGATTCGCTGTTGGGTACGCACGGATCTTTGTCATCGGGGTCTTCTTGCCGGATGGCACCGTCCAGATCCGGATCACAGGTCGCATTGGCCAAATCCGGGACACAGGGGTCGTTGGGGGACCCATCTTCGGCATCGGGCAAGCCGTCGTTGTCGTCGTCCGGGTCCTGGTGGTCCGCAACCCCGTCGCCATCGTCGTCCACGCACGGGGTAGAGACTGTTTTTGGGTCCAATGTCACCGTTTGATTCGGAAGATCTTGAGGGACCACACAACGGTAGACCACGATATTGCCCGGAAACACCACAGCCACCTCGTACGCCTCTTCGGGGCCTTTGGGCAGCCCAAAGTGCGCGCTGCCCCCACCGTCTCCCCCGGAACCGTGGCCACCGCCCGCGGCAATGGACATCGCCGGACCCTCGAGCGTTCCGAGGCCATCCGCAGAGTAGAGCCTGACCAAAGCCCCATTGTACGGCGCACCGCTGGCCAGGTTGGGGCGAATAAAAAGATAACGGTTGTCGTTGCGACTGTTTCTCCACAACTCGTTGGGACCCGCGTTGACGTTGACCGCGAGATCCATGTCCCCATCGTTATCGTAGTCGCCAAAAACAGAACTTTGGGTATCGCCCTGACCGTCGATGCCTAAGTTATCGCGTCGAAATGCCATCGAACCGCCGGGCGGCGTCTCGTTGATAAAAAGGAGGTCTGCGCCATCAACCCCAAGGTATAGATCGACATCGCCATCATGGTCGACGTCGGCACACGAAACCGCATCCACATCTTGCGATTGGGGCAACGGTACGCCCGATGATTGCGCAGGCTCACCCGTGGCCACCCAGGTGGAGGGGCCATCCTGCCGCCAGATTTGATTGACACCGGGGTCGGACCAAAAGAAATCAAGATCGCCGTCGGTGTCGAAGTCACAGAACTCGACCGAACCCGAAAAACGACCGTTCTCATCGAAGGTCGCGACCGAGGACGTAAAGGACCCCATGCCATCATTGAGCCATAAATCCGCATGTCCAAGCCCTTTTCGATTGATAAAATCGGTATCGCCATCTCCATCGAAGTCGGCAGCGGCGATATAGTCACCATTTCCCGCATTCGTGGGTAAGCCGTTTTCGCTGGGGTTCTGCTCGGAGAACACACCGGCCTCGTTGAGCAAGATCACCGTGCCCCCGTTGTCGTTGTCTACGATAAGATCGAGATCACCATCGGCGTCGACGTCGGCGGCCGCCATCCCCTCGGTGTTGAAATGCCCATGGTAGAACCAAGCCGTAAACAGTTGGCTGGGTTCTCCATCCACCCCAAAGTGGTACCCGCTTTCAGGCCCGCCGTTGAAGTAGAGTTCAATGCGTTCGGAGTTGTTGCGGGCGAAATCGAGTAACCCATCGTTGTTGAGGTCGCCCACGATCACCGAGCGACTCCGCACGGTCTCTGCCAGGCCCGGCGCGTGGGTTTGGGTCACGTCGGTAAAGGAAGGGTCTGGCGCGCAGTCACTGAACAAGAGGCGAGAACCCTGATCGCCGTCCCGGGTGTTCACCACCAGGTCCAAACAACCGTCGCCATTCAAGTCGCCCCAAGCCAACCCACCCTCTTTGAAGGAATCAATCGCCACATCCGGCCCAGCGGAAAGCGACTCACCGGCGACATTGGCAAACTGGCCCTCGGCCGAGCGACTCCCCAGCCCAACCGCCATCAACACGAAAAAAAGGACGTAAACACGCATGGAGAGCTGGCTTCAAGATTGTATCCACTTTGTCCACCGAGTCGAGCCAAGGGCATGGGGGCATAAGCCCCTTTTTCGAGATGATGTGGGATGACTGCGGTCTCAAGATGGGCTTGGACGACATGGCCCCCCACATCTGACTCCGTTGGCCAACGCGCAATCGCTTCTTTTTCAAGAAGGCGGAGAGGTGATGCTCACCCTCGTTGTGTTGGTTTTCGAACATGAAGGAGGACTGGGTAGCAGTCCAGCGCACGAGCAAGTCTGGGGACGGGTGGGTAGGCGGGTGTAGATGCGCTCGAGGGTCAATCACGCTCGTAGTAAAGAAACTCGACGTGGGACCACCCCGGCTTGGTGGCCGGAAACACCACCAGATTGGCCTCCAGCTCACCACGAGCCGTGTGGAGAAACCAACCCACGGGCCTCGATCGGTAGCGTGGCCGCGGCACACCAGATGGAGGTGGTTTCACGGTGCCCGCGAGTTCTGCGTTTTTGATAGTCATTTTCAGGTAAAAGGCCCCAAACGCGTCTTCCCAGTCTCCCTTGGGGATGACGCCTTTGTCGATCAGGCGAAGCTGGGCGAAAAACTTTTCCCGTGACGGGTCCGAGAGCCATAGCCCAAAGATCTCGCGGGAGGATAAGTGGACAAGACGTGAAAAACGCCCATGAAGGCCTGCCAGATCTTTTTCGTAGGCCCGACGAAGCGCCAGATCTTGAGGCCCGGGGAACGCGAGAAAGGCCTTTTCGGCGGAATCCATCGAAGCGACCAGGGCGTCCGCGTCGCTGCGGGCCCAATCCGGAACCGCCGGAGCGTCGGAACCCTCGGTTTCTGGTGCATCCTCCAAGTAGCGGTCGATGCTCGAGACCAACGTATTGACCTCGGTGCGAAGTTCGCGGATCACCGCTGCGAAACCGAGCGCACCCACGTGTTTCGCCAAACCCGGGGAAAGCGCTCGGTCCTCGTCATCTTCAAACGACACCAGCTGAACATGGGCAGTGGCCACCGCAACCAAGATATCGCGGTAGACCTTTTCTCGTTGGCGCTTGGTTCCCACCACATGTTCTGGCAGCGAAGCCAACGTCGGCCGCATCGCAAGAACACGAGCGAGGTCGACGAGGGTTTGGCGAAACGCCAGCTTGCTTTGGAACAGACTTTGCAGCCAAGGCCGGGCATTCCAGGCGAAATCATCGTTGGTGCCAAAGTCTTGGGGACCAGGAAACCGAGAAACGGGAAGGACCAAGGCCTCGAGCGAAGCCTCAAGCCTTTGAGCGTCCACCTTGCCCCAATCGGGTACCGGCTCGTAGGGGACGTCACCTTCCTCTGACCCTAGGGTCTCGTCCATTTCATCCAAGAACCGGTCAATGGTTGTTTCGAGCTCCAAAGCAACCTCCGGGAACGACAGAGCGGTCACCCGACCGCGAATGCCCTCGACGAGCTTGGGCTCTAGGTCCTCCTCGAAGGCCTTCCAGTGGATCTCGGCGGAGGCCACGGCGATCAGAATCTCTCGATACACATTGTGCCGTTGCTTACGCGTCGCCACCGTGTCCTCGGGACGCAGCGCCAGGATCTTGTGCTCCGCCAACGTATCCCGGATGAGCTCGAGCGGTTTTCGAAATCCAAGCCGTTTGACCACGCCCCTGATCCACGGCCCATAGTTCCAGTCTTCTTCATCGGATGTCGACTCGACCTCGGAAGGTTCCGCCCCCAGTCCGGTCTTGGGCGTAGAAGCCGACGAAGGCCCGGGTTCGGACCCCAATTTTTTGCTGTCGGTCTCGTCGCCGTTGGGCGGCAGCTCGCCCCCGCTGGCCGTGAAGCCCAACGCGTGGTTTTCGGCCGCGGTGCGATCGAATTGACCACGGATGGCGAGCTCAACCAGAAACAGCCACGGGCGACGGAAGCTTTCGGGCAAAAGTTGACTCGAGGCCTCCGCCTGCTTCCACCAGGCATGGTTTTGGATGAACGATTGCAGAACGGCATCCGGCGGGTGAGACGTGTTCAGGGCATAGACTTCCCAAAGGCGCCCTTCCTCGGGCGCCACGATGCTCGCCTGCCCGGTCAGGGGCGCATCGAAGCCCACCCCGTCGCCTCGAATGTAGTAAATTTGTTGGTCGTCGAAACGCCTCTGGGGCCCGGCCAACGGGTCCTCAAGATAGGTCCCAGTATAGATCGGCACCGTCTTTCGGAGATCTCCTTCATCTTTGAGATAAGTGAAAAGGGGTGGGGCCAAAGTCGCGTGGGCCTGGACAACCCCTTGAGACGCCCACCACGTAGAAGAGGGAATCTCGGTCCCCAAAAAGATGGTCTCGAGGCCGACATCGGCCTCCATTCCCAGGCTGCCCAGATATCCCAACGCGCTGCTTCCGGCGAGCGCGGCTGCCATCCATTCTTCGGGAAGACGCACCAAAGCGTCGACCAGCTTGACGGCGCTCGCGCTCACTTTGGAGGTCGTCTTTCCTCGGGCAAAGACCAGCCTGCCGAACGTCTGTTCCGATGGATCGCCCTCCGCCAAAACGCGCTCATCTGCGTCAAGAAAATGTTCGCCCAAAAAGCGGTCCAGCTCGAGGGACATCGCTTGGGCATGGCGTGCGTTTGCCTCATCCGACCCCACCCACCGGTCCGCACCGTCAAAGACCAAGGAGAACAGGCCATAGGCGGAGAGGGCCCCGCCCCAAGGGTCGCCCTCGCTTGCCGACGCCCGGGGCAACACGCCGTCCCACACCGAAGGGGATAGGGTATCTTCTTCCTCGCTCCAGGCCGAAAACAGCGCGGGGGCCAACCGCAGGGGATCGGCGTCTTCAGGCGAGCCCAAAAGAAGGTCTGCGGTCGGCCCGTGGGGGTTGAAGAGGGCGTGTTGGGGGGTCAAAACCACGCCCGGCACCAATGTTCGAGCCCGTGCCGCATCCTCGCGCGCCCGTTCTACGACGGCGTAGCGAACACGGTGTAGATGGTCGCTCGAAACCTGTTCGAGCACCCCTTGGTCCACAAAACCAAGCTCCAAAGAACAGGGCTCGACCAAAAAAGGCGCAACCTCGGCGGGCAACGCGAAGTCTGATGCCTTGGGTTCTTCTTGCGTCCATCGGTAGATGTCGTAGCAAGCGTCAGCCCCCCCGCGCTGATACAAAAGAGCCGGCGCCCATGGGGGAGGCTCGGCCGTTTGGACAAAGAACCGATCACTCGCTTTGGGCACCGCCAACGAGACGGACTCGCTGAAGATGACGGGGTCTTTGCGCCGTTCGGTGGGCGCTTTGGGCTCCTCGTTGGGGGCCAAAACGGGGTCTTCTCGAACCATGTTGAGAAATTCGCCGAGCATGTCGCCGAAGTGGTCCTCAAAGGTCACCGGCTCATTCTTGAACACATCAAACTTGGACGGGTTGATCTCAACGGTCACAAACAACTCATCACCGTCCAAAGTGTCTTTCAAGAAGTCGAGGAGCGTCTTTTTGCCCCACTGGCTCCTGACCCCGGGTGTATCGCGAAGGACAAGCTCATCCTTCAAAGACGGAACCATAAGTTGCTTGGCCGCAGCCTCCTTAAGAAGCTGCAAAGGAAGGCTGCGCGGATCCTTCCCCGATGCCAGCGCAAACAACGCTTCGTTCATCTCAGCCGGGTAGAAGACCTGCCCATCCTCGGTGCGAAAAATGTACTCGATGTAGTCACCAGGCCGACCCTTCCGTTTTTTGTAGATGGCCACCGCCACCAGCCCGTGCTCCACGTGGGTGTCAAAGGACACAAGCACGCGGCCAAGCTCTGCATCGAATCTGGCCTTGAGGTTGATGGGTGTAACCGGTATGCGCAAGGGGCCAAGCTTCCGGACGCCCATCTGTGCTTGTGCATCCATCTTCTTCACCTTCTCCTCCAAGAGGGCAATGAACCCCGAGAAGCTCCCCCCCCCACCGTCCAGGTCCTGAAGGAACTCTCTGCTCACGGCGGGATGGATGGTGAGGCGTTCCTTGTCTTTCGGCAGCGTCTTTTGAAAACCGAGGACCAACTGGCCCACGTGCTTCCGGGGGCGCCAGTCAGCGTATTCGGCAGCATTCAATCCCTGAAGATAGGCCACAAAAGCCAAAACCCAAGGCCTCAGCTTGGCAAGCTCATGGGCCCTCAGCGATCGCAAGATGTAGCGGCAGTCGGGTTCGAGCCCATGGAACGGGAAAATCTTGAGCTGTTCGGGAGTTAGTCCACGGCGAATTTGCCGACCATTTCGGCCCAGGATCGCGACGTTCTGGAGGCGGTCCTCGCGCTCCAAAAGATCGGCATCGCGCGTCCCCAGGCCAACATTGTCAAGAATGAAGGGGTCGGACGTGCAATAAAAGTACAACAGATCATCGGCATCAAACTGATAATGGGTTTCGAGGGGAATGATGCCCTCGATGGGATCAAAAGAAAGGGCCCGAACCTCGGGCGGCAAAGAGGGTGCCTCACCGCCCGGCGCTGCCACCACCAGGAGGTCCACAACCCCTCCAGGATCCCTGAGCTCCAAAACGCTCCGGTTGGCACCGGCCTCCACGATGATCGCCGGCTCGTCCGGGGGGTAAATTGAACGCCACAGCCGGAGGGCAACGCGGGCGGCATCGACCGAATCGAACGGCAAAGAGGGGCTTCCGTTGGCGCCCACGTGAAACCCAGGTCGAACACAGAGAACCCAGTAGCCGCCTATCTTCTGCGTCAATGCGAGTGACCGTTCGGCACTGCAGTGGTCTTGGAGCGTGGCCCCGTCGGGCATGGGCCCTGGCGGCAAAAGACCGGGAACGAGACCGCCAACCCAGGGAGCATGCTGCGCCAAGAAGAGCAACAGATCGTCCGACTGCTGCACCCCCGCCCGACTCAGGATTTGGACGATGCTGGCGCCTCCAAGGAAGGCCAATCCGAAGCGAGGTTTGTAAAAAGGCACATCGCCGCCGGTGGGCGTTGTTCCGGGGTCCTCCGAAGAAAACCCCGACGTTTCATCGTGGGCACCATCTTGCTCCAGCGCATCGTAGACATCGATGAACCAGATCATGGCCGTGCTGGACGACAGAAGGGTCGATAGGTTGTGAATGCGCTGGCTCGAGTATGGGAAGCCATGATCGCGCACAAAGTCCTGCGCGCCGGACCACATTTTTTGGGCCTCATCCGCAAAAAACACACTCTTCGGATGACCCGGCTGGGCATCGACAAAGGCTTGTAGGCCTAAGATGAGCCCCATGGTGGCTTCAAGGTGATAGGACGATTCTTGAAGCTCACTCGGCGCGATGTAGGGATCTTTGAAAGCGTTCTGAAAATAATGGGCACCCCGGTAGGTTTTGAGAGGGGGACAACGACCCAAGCTCGGATCACACCCGGAAGGACCAAATCCCAGTTCGCGCGTGTAGCTGAGCACGGTGTACTCAAGGCAAGTCGCCAGGCGGTCCACGTATACCTCGGACATAGAATCGCCGGACTCCGCTTCGGCCAGGTCTTCATAATCCACCGACAGCGATAACCAACTGCAGTTGTCAATCGCGCTGTGCACACTTTGCTCGAGGTGCCACACCCCATCTGCATCTTGGGAGATTTCACCGCCGGTGACCACCCGACCGAGCTGCGATTCGGTGAGGGCCTCGCCCATCCATTGCTGGCGAAGCGTGCGCCTGGTTTTCTGTACCGCAGTCCACGCTGGCTCTTTTTCGTCCTCTGTGGCCATGGCCGCCAGCGCAGTCTGAAATTCAGACTTCCATCCCTCGGCGTCCCAGAGTGCATAAAAGACCCCGTCACGGAGCGCATCCCGCCACCCTTTGAGCATCGAGAGATCTTCGAGACCCAGTACATCGGCGTGGTCGAGGGCATGGTTGAGAACGGCCAGAACGTCCACGTTGTGCTCGGTTACGATGTTGTCAGCCATCACCCGCTGACGAAGCGCGGCCCAAACCGATTCGTCTATCTCAAGCTCCTCCCACGGCGCTTGGGACAATGGCATGCGATAGCAGTCCATGCCGGGCGCCTCTCGGCACACTTTGATTTTGGGAGGCGTCGTATAGGTCTCGTACCCCACCGCATCGAGCACACTGTAGTACGCAAAACGAAGCGAGCGATCCTCGGTCACCGGAGCCCCCGACCGGGTACGAAGTTTCCACGGCTCCGTCGCGTGTTTGAGACCGGCCGCCGTCCAGCCGGCGCTCATCAAAACCATGGCCCGGCCATCCCGCGCACGGAGGGTCCGCTTGTGGGGACGAAGTCCCAACAGGGCTGACCGGTAGCATCCCTTGAGCGAGTCTTTTTCTGCGCCTTCCGGCAAGGTCTGATAGGCGGGCGACACGATGAATCGGCCGAGCCCGTGCACCGCCCACGCGCTGGCCCCGGTGACCCACCGCACGTCTTTCCAGTTGTCGCCTTCGGTGTTCCACGAAAATGGCCACCCTCCAAGCTCGGAGCCGACCGGATCGCGCTCGGCATGGGCACACAAATAACGCGCCAGTGCGCGCGCCTTTTGGATGTTGTCTTGGGTCGGCTTTCGCGCAAGCTGCGCCAACGCAATGCCCTGGGTGTAGGCCCACACCCGCTCGAATCCGGCCAGATGCTTGGAATCGACGTATTCCGGAGTCTGAAAGACCGACGCATCCAACACCTTGGGCGCCCCAGGTGCCGATTCAGCGCTCGAGTGGGGCGCGTATTCCACTTGGTAACCCCAGCTTTGATCGGGACCCAAGAACGCCTGGGCCTCAGGCCCCGGCCGCGTCTCGTCGATGGGGGCCTGGGTCTTCCATCGGAAAAGACGTTGCTTTTCCGCCCCGGCCCGCTCCATGTTTTCGCGCGCGTTGCCCGAAGCCATGGTGATATGGGCTTCGAACACCTGGTCTTCATGACCTGTCAGCGCCAGGGCCACCCCCAGGGGCCGACCCAACGCCTCTGGCTGCCCATCGAGAGCCTTGGGTGCCGAAAGCCAAAAATGCGTCTGCCCACCCGACATCTTCAACACGTGGGCGCCAAGACCTAGGTCTTTAGCCTGCACCACATCTTGCGGTTCAGCCACGGGCACAAATCGTTCCGCGCCAGGCGCCAGGTCTTCTGCCTGCACGACATCTTGCGATTCGGGTACGGGCGCAAACCGTTCTGCGACAGGGCCCAGACCTTGGGTCCGCGTGGCATCTTGCGACTCGGACCCAAGCGGAACCAGTTGGGTGCCCGGCCCCGTCCGCACCGTCAACGAGCCTTCGTGGGCCACAGGCACATAAAAACGGTTTTGGGCGGTGGCCGTCACGCGCCCAGATCTGCCCGGCGCCGGGCCGGGCGCCAAGGTGAGTTCGACGTGGCCAACCTTGGTCTCCCGAGACGCCCGAGCGTACACAACCTGATCCCCCATTGCCCCCGAACGCGACGCGCGCACCCAGGCAACCAAGAAGAGATCATCGTGCCCCGATACAGAGGGCACGCCAAGCAGCGCATCGGAGGCCGAACCGTGACTTCGGGGGTCAATCGGTTTGGGAGGATGCACATTGAGGGGCGGCGACAGCACCCACCCCTTTTCATTGCCGGTACGGGCCACACGAACCGTAGCGTGCGCCTCTTTTGCAACCCAGTGCACCACACCGATCTCACCGGATGCCACCTGAGCCAGACCCGGCACGTAGCCGGTTGAAATGGCTCGAGCGGTTGACCAGCTTTCGCCATCGTCGTCAGACCAAGACGCGAAGATGGTGTTGTGGCCGGGCACGTTCGGATCGTCGGAGGGACCCTTTTCGAAGACGACCCAGAGCTGGCCCGCTGGGGTCCGAAGAACCTTCGGATGCGAAGGACGGTCCGCCACCGCATCCGCAAAATCACGATGCACCACCGAGATGCGCCATCCCGGTTCTGGATCACCCGACTCTCCCTCCCCCGCCTCAACGATCGCGCCTTTTTCGCCCGGAGCCCGAGGGTCTGTGGCCGCTAAAGATGCCGACGCGCCATCGGCGAGCAAGGGACGCGTGGCCAGCTGAATGGAATCGGCCTCGTACCAAGTTCCCTGGTAGAGGTACTGGTAGTCAAAACCGAGGGTGTCTACTTCGGCGGCGTCCCCGTGCTCGTGCGCAAGCTTCCACACCTTTTGCCAGCCGACGACGAAACGCGTGCGAACGCCGCTCCGGAGGACGCTGTCTTCGACGGGGTCGTACACCGGTGAGGCGGCCATCGCCCGCCAGGCCTCATGGATCACCGGCTTGTTGTCCCACGTTCGGCGCACCCGGCCGACGACCCGCACCGCATGATCGTCCACGTGGAGCGAGGGCTCGTAGACATACCGCTCCTCCAGTCGAACCCGGTCGCCCTCCCCGCCCGCATCGGTTGCTCCAGATTCAGGCGAGCCGCCCGCGGTGTAGGACTCTTCACACCAGCAGTCGGGGCAACGACATTCTCCGCCCCGAGCGTCGTACGCTTGATAGCGAACGACCTCGTTTGCCGGTTCGCGATGACGAATATCGAACACACTTGAAGGCGTGCCTTCGAGACCTTGGAGGTAAAAGATCTTGTTGCCTTCTCCCCAGACCAACTGGTGACGGTCGTGACGGTCGAAAGCCATATCCAGTCCACGCTTCCAGGTTGGGCTCGACGCCACCACCACCGGCGCCCCAAAGACCCATCCGCCGTCTCGGCTGGTGCGTACCTGTAGGGTTGCCGACAAGGCATCGGCCCGAAACACCGAGGCGTTTTCGATCCACGCAACCGACACCGAATCGCCCCGAGCCGCGAGGGCCAAATCGACCACCCGGCGCCCCGGTGGCAGCACGCCCAAGCGAATCGGTTCTTCAAAGCTCCCTGGCTTGCCCGCCTCGCCGCTGTGAACGTAGTAGACCGCATCGCCCTCTCGAGCGGTCCCGCGACGCACGTAAGCGAAATGGGCGTACACAACGCCCCCTCGCCGGCAAAGCGCCGTCTTCGGCATCACGTGGCTCGCCGGCCCGGAGGTCAGCGAACGGGGTGCGGTAAACGCGCCCGGCACCGGTGGCGGCGAAGCCTCTTGAATCGCAAAATCGACCGGCACCGAAAGCACCGATGCCCCTTGCTCCGGCGGCAAATCGGTCCGGACCGCGCTCACCGCATAACGATGGGTTTGACCGGGCTCGAGCCCTTCATCAAGAACCGATGTGGTCTTCACCAAACCACCGAGCGGTGTGCCGTCCCGATAGACCTGATACCCAATCGGCGCTTCGTCGACCAGCCAGGTTCCGTCCTCAGACAGACGCGGGCGATGCCAAACAAGGCGCGCCCCGTGTTCACCCACGCGCTGCACCGAAATCGCATCGGGCGCCTCTGGCCTGAGCGCGCGCTTGTAGCCCCAATAGACCTGCCCGGGTTCCAAACCTTCGCCCTCTTGCAGCCCTCGGTAGGACTGCGTACGCCCATCGAAGGTCACGGAACGGGCGAAACGGAGATCGGCGTGAGGCTCAGGCGCCAACACGGAAACCCGCTGCCAACCGGAACGCCCCTCTGCCGGTCCCTCCACGCCAACCGCTGGGTCTCCTTCAAACGCAACGGTGCGTGCAACCTCAGACCAGACCCACAAAGGTTGGCCCGCGCTCAGTGCTTCGGTCACCGGCGGCTGCCGCAAGCACGGGGGCGACGCATCGTCGAGCACCCAAAACCGAAGTCCACTGGCCTCGAGCGGAACCCGCGCGGTCGGCGCGATCGTCACCGGCAAGACCGCCAGATTCCACCCCGCAAAAAGGACCAGGGACACGCCCGTAGACTCGGCCGCCGCCCCTTCGGATTCAGACCCCTCTTCGGCCGACGCGATGCCGGCCGGGGAATCGCGGACAACCCCATCGGGGTTGCCCCGGGCCTCGTGATTGCCCCAGAGCAAAACCAGGAGCCCAAGCCCAACCACCGCGGGGGACCGCATCAGACGCCCCGCGCCCCATAGGCCAACCTCGTCGCCCTTCACCCCCAACGTACGCATTCCTTCCATGTCTCCCCCCCGGCAACCTATGCTGACCCCCATCGAGTACGCGTGGCGCCTCTTTTCAGCCGTGCAAGGTCTGCCGAAACGGGCGCAATACCATGAGATCTGTGCCCAAAATGTCAATCATTTTGGCGGTCAAACAAGCCGATGGCGACAGGAGTCCAAATCGACATCCAACTTGCACATGCTGCCCAACTTCCACGACCGGGACTGCACCCAGGCGTCGAGCAGACGCCCTACTCTACGATGAGTCTTGGTCTCTGTAATCCTTAGGCGCATCTCCCCGTCCTACCGAACGGGCAAGCTTATCTAGGCGGCCCAATGCGAATGGCCCCAGATGTTTTTCAACGATGACTTGTGTTTCGGGATGTTGGGAGGCCAACCTCGGTGAGGACTTTTTTTGCGTGGCATCACGATAGCGCTTTGTTGGGGCCCAGAGCTGGCGCTAGGCGGCTCTGTCCGTCTATGGTCGGCGGCGGGGACCGAGAACACGCGGGGCGCCTGTATGAGTCATAGGTTACAAGGTTGGTGGGTCCTGGCGTTCCTGTATGTTTCGTGTCGAGGGGTGCCGGTGAAGCCGCCGCCGCCGATCCTCGAGACCGAAAAGGCCGCCTCTTTGCCCGTCCCCGGGCTGTTCACCAAGCGCGAATTCCTTCGGGCCGAGCTCAGTCTGCCCCTGGAAAAGATGAGGCCGGCGGACGAGCCGACGGAGGGGCTCGCCAAAGCGGGGAGGCTGGTCCTGGGTCAAGGCTCCGGGGTCCGCAGACTGCCGGTGCAAGTACGGCGCTACGCGAATCTTTCGGATCGGGTGTGCCAGTTTCCGAAGCTTGAGCTCAGTTGGCGAGAGCGGCACCCCCAAGGGGTTAGGCCACGCACCGTTTTTCTGATTACCCACTGCAACAGCGAGATGGAGGCCGCGGGCATCCTACAATCTCAAACCCATACCATGGCCCATCAGCTCGCGTACCGACTCCAGGCGGCGGCCGGCGTGGCCGGACTCAGGACACGCCCAGCCAAACTTCTCTATCACGATCCAGGTCGGACCCAAGAAGTCCAAGGCGCGGGCTTTTTTTTGGAGCACTTCGATGGGCTGGCTCGAAGAATGGAGCTTTTGTCCGTGGGCGCGCTCCCCGCAGAGGAACGTCCCCAACGCTACACGGAACTCGAGCCACGCGCCTTGATTCGGCTCCACCTTTTTCAGATTTTGATCAACAACAGCGACTGGCGCATCTTGGATCTCTCTCCCCTGCGGCGCAGGTTTCGATCGAACCGCAAACAGACGGGAACCCACAACGCCTTCGTTGCCCAAACCAAGGATGGCGCGTTTATGGCCATACCCTTTGATTTTGATCTATCGACTTTCGTCGGCATTCCTGAGGGCTTGCGCATACTCGTGGGAGAAACGGATGGCGCCTATTTGGTCAGAGTCGCCCATCCTCGGTTTTTGGCGGGCCGGCCTGGACTCGAGCGATGGATGATGATGCGTCTTTTTTATGTACGGAGCCTCTATCCGGGCAAAGAACTGTCCGCCGAAATCCGCGCCATGGCCAAGAAAAGGTCAAAACTTCGCGCAGCCATTTCGACCGGGTTCTCGCAAAAGATACGCACCAGGGCCCTCGAGCACCTCGAGACATTCCTTCGCGTCGTTGCGTCCGCCGACTTTTGGGGGGCAGCCACGCTCAACCAACCGACAGACCTGTGGCCTGATCACACCAAAGACGCTCAAGCGTTGTGCACGCTCCCCCCCGGAACCCCCCTTCAGCCCCTGGCCCGCCAGGCCCACATGGTCCGTGTTCGGCTGGTTCAGCGGCTTCAGGTCAACACCAAACCCCCGAAGGCCCTTTGCCCCGAAGCCTGGAACCATCGCCCCGAAGGGGAAGGGTGGGTACCCGCCAACGTGTTTTCGTCTCGCCCAAAAGCGCATTGACCACCCGTGGTCTTATTCGTTTGCCAGCTCTTCTTGGAGTCTGCGAACGGCGTCTTCCTTGGCGCCTAGCCCGGTGTTCCACCCAATGATGAGGGGTCCTTTTGGGGTGTGAAAACGGGCGATGTGAGGCACACCACCGCGCACCGTCAGCTCCAAGTCGGTCAACTTCAGTCCTTTGCCTCGCTTGAGGCCTTTGAACCAATGGGTCAGCTCCTCACGCCACCACGACTCGGTCCCCAATGTGCTGGCAATCAGGATATCGTCTTCGGCCAGTTTGAGGCCCTCAGGCGTTTCGAGCACCACACCCAAAAAGTCCACCTCGGGGTCATCTTTGCCCCATGGGTCTAGCGCGGGATGCGCCCCGGTCTGAACATCGCCCTCGAGGTCGTGCACTTCGGTGCGGATGACCTCGTCGGAACCACGGGTGGCCACGAAAACGTAGTCCTGGTTTTCAAGACGCGTGAATGCAGATCGGGTGTTCCGACCTTCGGGCGTCCCTAAGTACAGGAGGACCCGATGATCATGGGTCTTCAAATCAGCCCAGACCGCCACATCTTTTTCTGCGAAGACCACGTAACCGTGCTTTTCGGAGTACACGTACGCCATCGTCGGGGCGTCTCGGTTCCAAAAATCGAAGACCGCATTGGGGTTCAGCCGAGTCTTATCTTGAAAAAACCACCGCAGCACCCCTGGCTCGTCCGGGATTTTCTGTCCCTCTTTCGTGTAGCGATAGGGCGGCAACACATCGGGCGCCGCCAAGAACCAGTCCCCTTCTTGCTGCTCATGCATGATACTCTTGGCCATGCCGATAAGGTTGCTACGTACCATCCCAATACCCATCCACTTGTCGGAACCAACCCCCAGGTATTCGAAGAGGCCAAAACGGGCAAAGGGGCCACCTTTGGTTTTGATCGAGTTCGTGGAGGCCACAGCAATCCAGTACGGCCCACTGGAAACATAAATCAAGTTCACTGGTCTTTTTTCCTTTTGGGCCATGGCCACCAAGGCCGAAGGCCCGATTTCTTTTTTGGACGCGGTCACAATCTCCCCACGGCCAGGAAACTTCTGCAACACCTCTAGACCCGCGGGACCAAGCCTTTTTCGGACCGATTCGGGAAGGCCATCGACGATCTTGTCGGCCTCCTCTTTGGCCCCTTTTCCGTGCTGTGAGGTGTGCAGCGGCGTCGCAATGAACCACGACTGGGTTTGTTCTTTCGGAACGTAACGCGCCGCCTGTTCCTCCAGTCGGTTTCGGACCTCGGGGTCGTCCTTGCCCGGGCCCCCCTCATCGGTGGCTACGCCCACCAAGCGATGCGGCATCGTCTGGCTGGTCACGGCATCCGCCACCGCCCCCGAAAAGCCCACGTAGAGATCCGGCTGAAATCCCCGCGACACGGCAATCGCGTACTGCACCTGGTGTGTGGCCTTGGCCTTGTTCAGGAGCACCCCCTTGGTCATCTTGTCCTCCGACAGCTGCCAGATGTCTTCGGCATCGATCCCCACGGCGTTGGCCAAAAGGGTCTTGACGTCGGACCGGTCGAGGGTGCTGAGCACCGAATCGGTGTACCCCGCCAAGGTAGAACCACTCCATACAAATTGTCCGCTCTTTTGATATCTTCGAGTCCAGCCTTCTCCAAAAACATCGAAGCGGTGCTCGGTAGCACCCACGATCCAGTTGGGTACCAGAACTTTTTGGACCCACTTGTCGACGTCCGAAAAATCTTTTTTCGGTTTCCCAAAGTATTGCGCCGCAACCAGCTTCCAGCTGCTCGGCTCCCCGGCGGCCTTGGACCCAGCGGGAAAAACGACAAGGTTGGAGCCTCTCCCCACGTAGAGCACCACCACGTGGCCTTGGTGCAAAGCCGCCCAGGCGTTGCCCAAACGGCCGAGGGTCTTGCCTTGGTAAAGCATATCTTGACGCACCAACGTCGAAAAACCCACAAAGTGCTTGACCACCTCCGGGATGGCCGAAGATTCAAAGGCCGCAAGCTTATTGCCCGGGCCCATCCGCTTGAGAATCGCCTCCGTCCGCTTGAGCACATGGGCCACCACAAACTCGAATTCATCTTTGTCACGACGCGGAACGCCAGGATTCTTTTCGAGGAGCGCCAAAAGAGGCTCCATCCTAAAAATCCAGGAGGCGGCCTCCGGCCACATCTGGTACGCTTTTTGGTTCTTCTTCAGGAGTGATTGGACCGTCATCAGAGCACGGCGAAGTAGATCCCCAGCATTGCCATTCAATGCTGGCGTCGTTTGCTTCTGATCAGGTTCCACCTTCCGTTCCGCGGGGGGCTTCCCTCTTTGCTCCTCATATTCAATCGCTGTGATTCGGGTGCCACGGGGACTATAGTGCTTCACATTGAGATAACGATCCGTCAGAAACCAGGGCGTCTTCTGGCCCTCAGGTACGTATTTTTCCGCATTGGCTTTCACAAGCTGCCAATTGACGATGTCGGTGGTCACCCCCTCAAACACGTATTTGTTCATCTTAAAAACCGTGTTCTGTTTCTTTCGGGTCTCCACCACGATGAATACGGTGCCCTCCAGAATGGACACCACATAGTAGCCCTTCTTGATGCCATCGACGGACTTGGACGCGAGCATCCAGTCCCGGGCTTCCTTCGGAACATCGTCCATCGGACCAACGTAAGCGATCGCATCAGAATCGGAATCCATGGCCAAGAACTGGCGAACAAGAGGCAAAAGCGTGTCTTTGGTGAGGGGGGCTTTTTGGCCCAAGCGAATGAGCTCCTCCTCCACGAAGTACAAAATATCTATGAATTCGCCGGCGGAGGAATACTCTCGCCGCCAGGCCCCTCCCATCGCGTAAAAGTTTTGGGTCTGCGTTTCGTGGACCCATTTTGGAACAACCACCGTACGAATAAAGCTGTCGACCTTGTAAAAAGGCGCCACCACCGGGTAGGTCACGGTCACCAGTCTTTGGTCGGGGGTGGGCTCTTGTTCTTTGTCCTTCGGATTGAGTTCGAAGGCGATGTGCCGCTTTTCTTCCTCGCTAAAGACCTGTCCGGTGTAGGCATTCAGCGCCTTCCCTGCCGCAACTTGGGCGTGACGACCCATGGGTTTTTCGCCTCGGTAAAAAACACCGCCCTCCGTGTAGAGAAGAATGGCGTGCACCGCACCGTCAACCTCAACCAGGGCGCTCTTGCCCTCAACCGCCAAGGTGCCGTCGTCCACCTTGGAGCGGACCTCCTCAATCTCTTTTTTGAGGTCGGCCAATCGGGCGTCGAACGGAGCCGACTCGGACTGGGCCACTTGGCCGAGCGCGGTCCACCCCCGCAGCCGTTCCTCAAGACCGGTCAACGACGGTGCCAGGGTATCAGAGAATTCATACGCGGGCCCGTGTTGCTCTAGCCGCCCCAAAAGCACCGCCAACGACTCGGTGAGCCGTTGCATGCGGGCCTTGGGAAGCAGACCCAAGGCAGGGGTCAACTTGGTCCCCGAGTGGGTACTGCTTTTTTCCGCACCCTTCTTTTTGGTGGTCTTCTTGGGGCCTTGGGCCGAATACGCATACTGGTTCACAAACGCATCCACATCGCTCGGAGGACCATAAACGTGCCAGTCGGTGCCGGGCCATAGGCCCCAAACATAGTCGGAACGTTGAAGTTCAATCGGTAAGGACGGTTGCTTTTGGAACACGAGGTTCCCCAAAAACACATCTTCGCCGTCCATACGGAAAATGCCCGGGCGATTTACGCTCAAGCTTTTGGTAGACCGCGCACCGCCTCCCTCCCCTAGCGATGGCTCCACAAAAAGGGTCATGAAGATCGGGTAGTGAAACTCTGGCGGAAACGCGTAGATCCAATCTGGATACCCCCCGGTCTCGGCCAAAAACGCTTCCAGGGGCGTCACACTATGCTCAACCCGGGGACGTCGATCACTGGTACTGAGAGCCACATTGGCCGTGTATCGAAAAACCGCCATCTTGGAAGTGATGTCGTGTCCAAACAGCGGCACCGACGGATCAAGAAGGGGTAGCTTCGGGCCCGCGTAAACCACCGGCTGGACGAGCCCGTACAGATCGCCTGGCTCAAACGCACCAAAAACCGCCCAAGAACCTTGCGCATTCCGGTTGTAGATGGGCAGCGTTCGCACGAAGTCCTCGCTTTCTGCGAAAACCTCCCAGGCACTGACCCAGCCCACCTGCATCCAGGGCCCCTTAGGCGGCGCTTCGAAAAGGCGCAGCGAACGCCAAAAAAGACCGGGCAAATCGGCCTTCATCTCCTCTGAAACTCCGTGAATGGACCCCGCCCCGACGGCCCCCACCACGGTGCCTAAGACCTGCTCGGTGGACAGCCCAGCGCTTGCGGACCCCTTCAAGGACGTCGCGGCCCGGACCAGCGTTTTGGCCGTGCGGGCGGCGCGCAGCGCGCTCACAATCACCAGCGGACCATTTTCGTGGACCGGGAACCGCACCATGCCTTCGGGTGTAGGCGACACCGGCTGGAGTGTTAAAGCGTCGCCACAATCTTGACTTTGGTACCCATCCAGTTCCCATTCGCGGCTTTGGATCATGCTTACAGCGTGCTCTTTGGCCACCGACTGGCCGGTTTGACAGCCGAAAGTGGTGCGGACCGGAAACACAAAAGTCGGATCCCATCCGGTCGCAAGGTTCTTCACGATGACTTCAGCCTCGAAGCCCGGACGCTCGGGGATCAAGCCGCAAACATCTGCGTTGTGTGCGTCTTCTTGGGCCCTTCCCCGTTCAACCGGAGGAAGGGTCAAGGCGGGTCCAAAGGGCTCACCGTCGACGGTGACTTGGTACCGCACTTCGTGGGTCCCGCGGTTTTCGATGTGGAACAAACACTGATGCCTGCCCCGAAACACCGCGTAGTCGCCCTGGGCCGTCTCGAGCGGCGTGATGGTCGCGTCCGTTTTTGTCCACGTTCCCAGAAGCCATTTTTCACCCGCAAGACCAAAGTCCTCGCTGGTATCCTCGACCGGCCGAATGGTGTCAGCCGGTGCCGAAGCCAACTCCAGAGCGCCCCATGGGCCACCGTCCGAAAAGGCAGCGCCGTTCAGTCCTCCCACGACCCAACTTTGTAGCCCCGAAGAAGACGCGGGCTCAGTTTCGAGCAAACGCGCCCACTCGGCTTTTGCGCTGGTCGACAGGCCCATGCCCTCAAGCCATGCGTCGACTTCGGACTGCACCATCACGCCAGTTCGGACCATGCGGTGCATCGAAGTCAGCCACGAAGCTCTGTCTTTGGGGGCGACCCCACTTTTGTCAGCCAAGACGTTTAAATCGCCATCCGCGTACGCATTGACCCATTGACGGAAAAACTTTGCATTTCCTTGGTTTCGAGGAGCCAAGGGAAAGTCAGGTGCATCGGCCTTGACCCCACGATAACGAAAGCGAACTCGGCCTCGGAACGTAGGCGACAAGACCCCGCGAAGCTCGAGCGCGCTTTGCTTCCAGTAGTGAGGAGAAGAGGGATTGAATGCATGAATGGGATCGACGTCACCGAGCGCGTACACCACGATGGTTTGGGGATCGGCTTGAGAAAGCCCCGACTCGAGCGCAGCGTTCATTCGCCGACGAAGAGCGTCACGCCACTCGGAAGGCGAAGCTCCACTTCCCACATCCACGCCCCTTGCCCGGCGCAAAAAGGAGTACCGCGAGGGTTCATGGCCGGCGAGACCTTGGTCATGGCCCAAATGAACCCCGGCATCCAAGCCATCGGCAAGCGGCCCACGGCTCGCGTCCGGCCAGAGCAGCTCTTCCACCAGCGCCGACCATCCGGTCGAATCACCACCCGCCAGGCTCAAAACCCAGGCATCGTCACCGCCCACCCCGCGCGCGTGAAACAGGTGCCCGGTGAGAGCCATCGCTTCGTCACAATCGAGGCCCATCCCTTGGTCCAAACCAATAGACCCCTGATGCAAGAGGAAACTGGGCTCGCACAACCCCTCGGTCAGATGGTGCCTCATCCCCACGAGGCGTTCGTGATAGGAACGGGGCCCACCGGTACGAAAGACTTCGTCATAGGCCTTTTGAATCCGGACCAACTCCAAAAAGAGGGCATCAAAGCGGTACGCCCGAAACTCCGACAACAGGAGCGCAAAAAACGTATCCCCAAAGCGGTCGGCAAGGGCACGCTGGATTCGGCCCAAATCATGCGCGTCCATAGCCAGAAGATCCATCCCCGCCGACAAAGCGGTAAGAGGTCCGACATCAACGCCAAACACACCGCGAGGCCGATCGGTGATGAGCACCGCCGCCGCGTGCCCTATACTCTTCGAATCGACGGCTCGGTTCTCCTCAACCAGCGCAACCCGAACGATTTCGTCTTGACGAGGGTCAACCACCGCCAATGCACGTTGGGCCAGCCATCCAAACATAGACCACAGATCAAGCCGCTCCGACGGGTACCCATCGTCGGCCGGAACCACGGATGGGGCCGATTCGAACAGGCCCAAAGCGGCCGAGCGGGCACCTATTTTGGACGCAAAGAGACTACAGGGCTTGAAGGCCCGCCCCCCGTCCAAAGCGCTGCGATCCAGCCCCCATTGTGCAGCCCACCGTGCAGGGGGAGCGCCGTCGCTGAGACCACAAAGGGCCACCAAAGCCCCGCGAAGCGACTCCAAATGCTCAGCAAAACGGAGCTCGGGCGTCTTGTTCTGGAACAGACGGCTGATAAGCTCAAGGGTGAAGAAACCAAGAACGTTGTCCTCTAACTTCGCGAGTGAGGCATCTTCTGGTCTTCGAAACAATCCGAAAAGCGGCCCGCTGTCCAACGAAACTTGACGGGCCAGTAGAGACCCAAAGCCGTCTACCAGTACCGACTCAAGTTGAGGCCGAAGCGTGCTCCCCGGAAGCCGGTCGAGGTACCATGCCAGCGCATAGTACCCCAGCAAGCGTTCTTCAAGGCCGTAGGTCTGATCGAAGGGCACTGTGGCCCCAGGACGGACCGCAAGCAGGAATCCATCTTCGTGCATGGCGAGAAGGCTCTTTGCCAGCGACTCCGACTCTGCCTCCAAGCTCTGATTGGTGGTCACTATAAGCGCCAGTGCTTGGTCGACGAGCACCGTGTAAGGGCCTCCATCCGATGCATGCACGCCCGACTCAATCCACGTCTTTGAGGACGCCCGAAACACCTCCAAAGCCGAAGCGGTCAACGTCGCGCTTTGGCGGGCAGCATCCGAAACCCTGTCGTAGGGCCGAAGTGGACGACTGGCATCGCTGTCGCTTCGTTCCAAGTCGTGGTGGACATCAATAAACCAAACCAAGGCGGTGCTGGAAACCAAGCGCGCCGATAAGTCCTGAATGCGTTGACTGGAATAGATAAACCCATGATCCCCAACAAAGGACTGAGCCCCAGCCCACAGTCGTTGTGCCTCTTGGAGCAGATCAGCCGAATCCGGGTGCTCGGGGTGCGCGTGGGCGAAACGGAACAAACCCAGGATAAGGCCCATGGTGGCTTCGAGATGATAGGATGACTCCTGCAGATCGCTGGGCTCAATATAAGGGTCCTTAAATGCGTTTTGGAAATAGTGGGTACCGCGGTAGGTCCTCCTCGGCGGGCAACTCGACACCTCGGGGTTACAGCCGTCGCTGCCTACACCCAGTTCTTTCACGAACTGAAGCACCGTATATCGCAAACATTGGCTAAGCCGTTCGATATACGGGATGTCCCCCGTCAAAGAATCGGCCACAAGCCCTTGATGGTCCACCGACAACGAAAGCCAACTGCAGTTGTCGATCGCGGTATGCTCACTGGGCTCAAACCGAAAACCACCAAGCGTTCCGTCTACGAGCGTGCCCCCGGTCACCACCCTCCCGAGCGCATGTGAATCCATGGCCCGTTCCATTTTTCGCATTCTCTCACGCCGTGCCTCCGTCTGCTTTTTGGTCAGTTGGCGCGAAGAACCAGACTCGAGGTCTGCGAGCACGTCGGCAAATTCCTGTCTCCACCCTTCGTCGTCCCAAAGAAAGCTGAAGATCCCATCACGCACTTCGTCTCGCCATGCCTCGATGTCTCGGGCCCAGTCGCCGGTCGCGTCGGCCCCCTCAGGCCTCAACCCGTCCTGATTGCGCAGCGCATGGTTGAGAACACTCAGTACGTCGAGGTTATGCTCGGTCACCACATTCCGTGCTTTGCTGCGATTTTTGAGAACACGCCATTCAGCCTCGCTATCGAGCGCATAGTCTTGCCAAATAGGATCACCGGCCGACAGCCCGACGCAATCTTGGCCCGGGCCCATCATACAATAGCGTATCTGGGTCGGCGCAAAACCATTGTAGCCTATGGCATCCAGCACGCTGTAGTAGGACAGACGATGGGCGTCACCAAAGTCTTGGAACACCCCGCCTCCGTCCGAAGACGAAGACGATCTTAAGTGGTGCGGAACGTGCGCGTTCTTCAACCCATCCGTCGTCCAGCCCGCCGTCATCAGACTCACCATCTTGCCATTCCCGTCCGGCAGTCTCTGCCGATGGGCCCTGAGCCCCAAAAGCGCATCGTGGTAACACGTCTTGAAATTCGCACGATCGGGGTGGGAGGCCTGAAGATAGGCTGGCGAACCTATGAAGACGCCCAGGCCATGAATCACCCAGGCGTTGGCCCCAGTCACCAGGCGAGCATCCTGCCAGTCATCCCCCTTGGTGTTCCAAGAAAAGGGCCAGCCCAGGATCTCACGACTGCCTCCTTTTCTTACGGCATGATGACATAGATAACGGGCAAGTCCCCGGGCTTCACGCTCATAACCGGTCGCCGAAAGCGAAAATTGAGCCAATGCAATCCCCTGCGTGTAGGCCCATACCCGCTCGAATCCAGCCAGATACATCGCATCTTGGAGCTTCAGTGAATCCACTGTTGCGAGAAGCTCTGCGGTCTGATTCAGCGCCTCTTGGTCCGCCTCGCTGAGCTGGTATTCTACCTGGTAGTAAAACTCCTTACCGGTTGTTTCTTCGACAGCCTGACGAAGAAGGCCATCACGAAGCTCAACGGCTTTGTCGTAGTTTGAAACCGCACTGTGAAAGGCCGCACGCGTAGAAAATTCGAACGAACGAAGTTCGGGTCGTTCTGGAGTCCCAACCGTAAAGGCGATGCCACCAGAACCCACGCCACTCAAAGTAGCCGGCATGACCTCAAGCCCAGTGCTCATGGCCAGATGCCCCACACCGCTTTCGAGCCGGAGGCCAGCCGGTCTGTCCGAAGACCCCACCTCCGCTGCTATGGGCGTTGACACCTCCACCACGCCTGCTTGCGCGAGACCCATGTGATACTTGTTTTCCCTGCTTATCGTCATGGACGCCCCCGCTGCTGATGTGAATTTCTTCGGCAAAGAGACATCCACGTGGGAGAACGCCGTCTCCTTTGAAGCTCGCGCGGAGACAATTTGCTTTTCTGGCTGAAACGGAGTGGGTTCTCGAATCCAAGCAACCCATACAAGTTCGTCTAGAGCGCTTATGGTCGGTGCGTCCCAAAGGGCGTCGACATCGCGGCCGACACCCTGCGCACGAACCATGGCGGCCGGCATCCGATTCACAATTTTTGGGTCACCAAAGGCCTCACCGGTCCCCTTTTGAACCACGCCAATCTGCCCGGATGGCTCTTCACCGTCAGATTCGACGGTCCTAAAAAGTACGCTCACTTCGTTCTCGGAAGACACCACCATCTTCGGCAGGGTCCCGCTGGCCAAAAACGTAGCCGGACCCCAAGTAAGACCACCGTCGCGAGAAGACGTCGTGTATAGGGCGCGGTCACCCACTGGACTCGGCTCGGAGGAAGCTCCTTTTTCGAATACCGCCAGCATCTCACCGCCTGGGGCGGTATAGACTTGCGGGTGGGCCGCCTGGTTCGAGTGGGCCGCATCGAAGCCATCCGACACCACCGAAATCCGCCAACTCGACTCGACATTGTTTGGTCCGTCTTCCTCAAGAAACGTCGCTTCCTGTCTTTTCAACCACGGACCGTCGAGCGAACGCTGAGCGATCTTGACCGCGTTTTGATAGAACCAGGTTCCCTGGTAAAGATACTGGTGCTCGTAACCAACGGTATGGAGCCGCTCTTCGTCGCCCTCTTCTTTCGCCGTTTTCCAAGCGCTTCGCCAACCGAGAGCCATTCTTGTGGGCCTGAGTTTTTGAACAATGTCGGCGCTGTAGATCGGCACTTTCATCATCGCTTCCCATGCCGGGTTGGGAACAGGCTTGTCGTCCCACATGCCCAGCTGCCGGGCCACGATGCTGATCTTGTCACCGTCAACATGAAGATCCGGTTCATAGACCAAAGCTTCTTCAGTTCGATAGATGTACGGACCGAAGGGACGACCCTCGTCCTCTGGGTTAGGCTCTTCGCTCAAGGGGTAGGACTCTTCGCACCAGCAATCCTCACAGTGACACCCGTCCGGACCGGGGGTGTATTGCGCCTTGTACCTCACAATCTCCGTCGCGGGCTCCTTCTTACGAACATCAAATACGTTCGAGGGTACGCCAGAAAGCTCATAGAGGTAGTAGACCTTGCTCGCCTCACCCCAGACCAGGTGATAATGACCCGAATGGTCGTACTCCGCATCCAGCCCCCGCTTCCACTCTGTATTCTCTCGCACCACCTGCGTTTTGCTAAAACTTCGGCCACCGTCACGGCTTTGAACCACAACCACACGGCTCAGCCCATCACCGCCACCTCCTTGGGCCTCTACCCAGCTGAGCGCAACCTGCCCCTCTTTTGCGACCAGGGCCAAATCGGTAATCTGGGTATGGGCGTCAAGCTCGGCCAGCCGCACCGACGGAGAAAAACTGTTGGCTTTGCCAGCTTTCGCGCTTCGTAGGTACCAAACACCATCTCCGTCGCGTCCATCACCCTTGGTGGCAAAAGCCATGTGCGCCACCACTTTCCCCTCGAAGTTCGACAACGCGGTTTTCGGGAGCCCCTTCGAACGCCCCCCCTGGGTGACCAACACCGGGGGTTCGAAATCACCCGGAGCTACAGGAACGGATGCGCTCAATGACTGAAGCGCCACCGGGTCCGAAGGAACCGATTCGACCTCTGCACCTGCCCCATTTTTCATAACCGCCGTCGCAAAATAATGGCGGTGTCGGTCAAGCTCAGCAACAGTGCCCTCAAAACGCGTGTCGTTCGTTTCTCCGAGCATGTGTCCGTCCCGATAGATCCGAAAAGACGGGTTCAGCCCCTTGGGAATCGGGCTACCATCTTCGAACAAACTTGGTGCCTTCCACCACAAACGAACCGCCTGGCCCGTTTCCATGACCGAAAGCGCGAGAGGAGATGCGGGGCGCTTCAGTTGCTGGGGCCCGGGTCCGTAGCTGACGATGACTTCATGCTCCACCTGAAGACCCGAACGGTCTGAGGCCCCCAAGACAAAATGGTTTTCACCCTCTTCAAGTGCAACGGTTGTCTCGAAAAAGCCATCGACCAAAGGCACGTCGGACTTCAGTGAATCACCACCCGTGAGCGAAAGCTCAGCCAAATGCGCCTCTGAAACCGCGCCCCGAAGCGTATACTGCGGCTCGTAAGTTATAACCCGACTCGGATGAGACAAAATGATTTTGGGCGATTCGGAATCAAGCACGAATTGAAGGGTACGGGTGCTCTGGCTCTCATCGATGCCCCGCGCTATGATTTCGACTTCTGTTGATGCCTGAAAGAGTCGCAAAGCGAAGGAAAAAACTCCGTCATCGACGGCAACCAAAGTGCCATTGACGCTGACATCCCGCAACATGCTGCCTCCCGCACGCCCCTCAATGCGAACAAGCGGCTCCGCCGTATAGACAACCGGTGCATCCGGGGTCATGACCGTGATCGTTGGCGTTTCCAGCTCCAGCTTCGAGCCAAACGAGTCTTCGCGTTCGGGCAAGTTTTCGACCGTTGGATCCGTCAAAGCAAGACCGTGTTCGTCGGTGCGGTACAGAGCAAACTCTGCAGTACTTTCGCGGCCAGAATGGTCCCAAGCTCGAACGTTAAAGGTTGAAAGGCCAACAACAAGAGAATCGAGGGCGATCGATTGCTCAAAAAAGTGTCCTGGCTTCAGATCTTGGCCATTGAAGGAAACCCCTGCCAACCAATCTTCTTCAATTTCACCCCAGACCCGAATCGTCGATTGTGATGCACGCGCAACCGACTCCGAAAAAGACAGGCGAATCTTCGGCGGTCTGGTGTCACGTATGATGGTCTTGTGTATTTCCTGACGCAGACCTGACTTGCCAACTGCCACCAGCTTGACCTGATTTTCGCCCGGTCGAAGCGTGACAAGCTCAGTAAAACTTCGACTCTTCTTCGAAAGCTCTACGCCGTTGAGGTAAAGACCTAGAAGATCCTCATCAGAAACCTCGCCGCCAACAAGGGCCCAGTCCTCCTGGGTATGGTGAACATCTCCAGGGGGCGCAAAAACCAAGAGTGTGGGCGATGAGGGAAAAAGATGAGCCACCGGTGCTCCTCCCGACTCTCCTTGCATCGCGGCTACGGCCTCCGAACCCGCAACCGGACCGCCTGTTTCCTGAAGATGGATCCAATACCCCTGACCCGGCAAAAAGCGTTCACCGGCAAGCATGGGCTCGAATGTCTGCGCCTGTGCATTCCAGCGAACCGCCCGCGCTTCACCCCGGTTGGCGTACCCCTGTGGCTGGGTCACAAAATGCCAACCCACATCCAAAACGGCGGAATGGGTGGCTTCTGCATGAGGTTGAGATCCCTGGAACCGAACCTCCGCCTCCTCAGAGGACCAAACCCAATACCCGGCAGCAGATGTCGACTCGGACCCGCCGCTCGGAAGCCTCCAAAACACCCAACCCTTGGACTGAAAAACCGTCTCAGCAACACCGCTCTCAGCGGGCGAAAAACCAAGGAGGTTCCAACCCGGCTGAAGCGAATACCGATGAACAGGGGCTTGGCCCTCGCCACCATAGGCAACCGACACTGCACTCAAAATGCTCACCGAAAGGACATTTGCCCAAAACCGCGCGCCTTTTCGAATGCATACAGGGTTCACCGCGCCAGCACTTCTGTGACGTCTCACCATTCTTGAGGTTCTCCTTGCACCCGCAGTTTCAGCGCCCTAGCAACCCGTGACCCCAAGCAGCCTTCGGAAAACACGGATCGCAGTTAGTTCCGTACTCCGCGAGACTGTCAATCCATTCTTCGCGCCTCCGCACCTTGCGTTTCGTTTCATGCAATTCACGCTGCTTCGAAGCCCCCAAGAGCGGCGGACATCCATTGAAACCCTAGACGCTCAATCCCAACCGCGTCGCAAAAACCAACTAAGCTAAACAAACGGACAGTAGCGACAACACGTAGGCCGGGCATTGGGCCCACCGCCCAAGCGAAGAGCCCGCTGAGGTGAGTCCCCGTTAGGCCCACAAGTCGACTACAGTGACAGCGTTCTGAGCGAGCCGACCCCAGCCCCACCTTTGGACCGGTGCCTGACCATTCGCGATGGCGAACTCCTCCGTCGCCATGGCTTGTTTATCGCGGAAGGCCGAAGCGTCTTGAAACGTGCACTCCGAAGGTGGCCAGAACTCTGCCGAAGCGTCATCGTCACCCCCACCGCCGCCCAAGCGCTGCACGAAACATTGAGCGCGATCCGGCCCGCGGTCCAGGTGCGAGATCCAGCCGCACTCGAAACGTGGGCCGGCCACCACGTCCACCAGGGTGTCATCGGCCTTTTTACCCGCCCCCACCCCAAGTCTTTGCCCGACGTTCTTGGCGAGCCCAAGGGTGCAGGATTGTGGCTGGTGCTGGCCCGAGTCTCAGACCCGAGCAACGTGGGCAGCATCTTTCGCGCTGCGCTCGCTTTTGGAGTCCACGGCATCATCTGTACACCCGGGACGGCAGATCCTCTTTACCGGAAAAGCATACGGACCTCGATGGGCGCCACACTTGCGTTGCCTTATGCCCTCTCGAATTCGAAAGACGCTTGGTTATCGGAGTGCAAAGCGCAAGACATCAAGACTGTTGCGCTCGCCGCAGACCCGGACGCCGACGCTCTGTGGGCACTGCCCGCACGACACAAGACCGCACTGATCCTCGGCAACGAGGGACACGGCATCGAGGCCAAGCTACTCTGCCAGCTTGACGCCACCGCAACCATCCCTGTCTCCTCCAGCGTTGACTCTCTCAACGTCGCCCAGGCAGCCAGCGTCGCCCTATACGAACTCACACGGACACGGTTGTCCGATCAAACCCAACAATGCTAGGGCAGACCATCAGTGTACCGCTTCCTCTCAAAAGTCCTCGCAAACGGTCCCCGGGCGATCTTCGTTATACTCCTCGCGCCTTCCTGCTTTGCAGAGGGGGTAAACATTTCTCAACCACGGGATGGGCAGTCTCGTACGGGACTGACTTGCTTCGATCCGACGTTCAGTGCGATCCATGACCAGCTCCTGGTGACATCGACGTGCACGCTGTCGGAGTGCCACGGTTCTGACCCGAGGGGGGGACTCGACTTTCGACTAGGGAAAGACGCCGTCCTGGCCGCGCTGATGGAGCCCACCCTCGAGGAAAACGGAGCCGTTGAATGGCCTTGGCGTATCGTTCCTTTGAAGCCAGACGAAAGCTTCTTTTTCGCCAAGTTGGTTCAGGACCGTCCTCCCGGCGCTCTCGGAAGAATGCCCCCGGGCCTCAACTTGCTTTCTTGTCAAATTGAAGCCGTTCGAACCTGGATTGAAAATGGCGCAAACGACGAGTGACGTCCTCCCTCGGCAAAGCCGGGCTTCAGGATATGAGGGCCGCTCAAAGCGGCTATCCGAATGAACGAACAGCGGTACTCGCAAAACTCATAAATGCCTCGGTTCGGTTTTGCCCAGACCGCCGACCACGTCTACGTCTACGACCACAACCACGACCACGACCACGACCACGACCACGACCACGTCTACGTCTACGTCTACGTCTACGTCTACGTCTACGTCTACGTCTACGTCTACGTGGTCGTGGTCGTGGTCGTGGACGAAAGCTCTTCCCCAGATTTCCGTCTCCGAGAGGACCGAACGACTCCCGGACATGTCAAACTCAGAGTGCCTCCCCGGCAGAGCCGGGGGGGTCTCCAACTGGGTACTAGTACCTGGAACAGGTTTCCCCGACCAAGGATGATTTGAACTACTGCATGGGGAGGGTTGCCGAATACGCTGCCACGTCGGCCGCATTGGCAACACTGCCTCCGAATTTCGTCATTCCGGGCATCGCCGTACCCGGCTGCCCGAAACGGAGCTTATGCTGAAACTCCTGCGGGTTGTCGCTGGCCAACACACCGGGGAACTCGTCGAAGTCCGGGGCACCCCCAGCGGGTTGTTGCAGCCCATCCGCTCCGTGGCAAACAGTGCAACCGGGATCTCCGTTGCCAACGCCCGAGTTGTAGATGGTCTCACCGGCGCTCGTATCGCCGATAAAGCTGCCATCCTGTGCGATGAATGCGGTCGTATCGGTGGTCCCCTCAAGAACAAACCTCACCACGTCCCAGATTTGTCCGTCATCGAGGCCGGCAGCACCGTAGCCGTGTCCGTTGAGGGTTGTGGCCTGGTCGTTCTTGATGAGACCGAAAATATCGAGGGCCGACATTTGGGTTCCGAGAATTCCGGGAAAGCCCGTTCGATGATCGCCAGAGCTATAGCGTCCGAGAACCCCAATGTAGTCCCAGCCGTGGCACTCCTTACACCGCCAGGTGTCGGCACCCATGCGGCCATTGGATTGGACATCTGGCCTGGATGACCAAAGGGGATGGTCCGTACTGGGGGCCGCAACCCCGGCAACCGTCCACCACTTGTCGTAGATCATGCCGCCGTTGGTGATATCTCCCTCTTCAAGACGGGACACGCTTGATGTTTTGGGATCATCGTCAGAGCAGCCAAACGAAAGCGTACATGCCACCACTGTAGCCCAGCGCAGTAGGGATCGCCCTCGCGCAACAATAGGAACCATAGAAACCAGCCTCCCTCCCCAAGCGATCGTTAAGCCCCCCCCGGACGGGCTTTCTTTTAGATGGCCGCCCACTTACCCAACCCGGTCTACAATCGCAAGACAATATGGCACCGCACAGCAACCACAGATGCCATAGAAAGACACGCGCCTTGCGTCAGGGTTTGTTCGGGATCGCCACTCCAATAGGGTTACAAACCGAAGGCACCCACAAAACTTTCGGACGTCCCCGTCGCACGAGGCCGAGCGGTGCATTGCCGAGGACAAGACAAGGCCCCCCCCCCACCACCACTTGGTCCATGGCAACCCGCGCAGGAGTTTCGATAGATGCTTCGGCCAGACTCCAAATCGCCGTCCTTCGGAGCCGAACATTCTTCTTCTTTGCACTCAATCGATTCACTGGCGCAAAGGGAAGACGCCTCCTCAGAAAACGCTGCACGACTGGCCGACAGGTCTGCCGAGTAGCAAACGCGCACCGCAAAACGCAACGCGGCAAATTGTCGCGCTAGATCAAGGGACCTTTTGTTGCAAAGTGAGAAGTTGAGACCGCGTTGTTCGGGCGCGGATGCAGGAACCAAAGCTATTGGTCTACCAACCGTACAAACCCATGCAATCGGCGCACCGTAGAGCTTGAGCATTCTGCTTGAACGTCCACCTAGGGCTTATGCGAGTTCAGATCGAAGACGTGGAGCCCTTCGGTGATCATGGGTTTTTGGTATCGAAGACAATATTGTCAAAGTCCACAATTTCGGAGGCATCGGTGCGGTCACCCGGGGTCAGGAAAAACACGAGGCGCTGGATATTTTGGAGGCTATCTTGCAGCTGCCTTGGTTTGCCATCGACATGAACCAGTGACTCGCCCAGGTCGAAAACGAATTCTTGGTTGGTGGATGTCAGGCTTTGCGCCCGCGTCTCCCAGACCGCACCGATTTCGTCAACCAGCTGCACCCTGAGTTGAGGGCCACCTTGTACGAGCGAACTGGTTCCGGCTCGCTGGGCCCGAGCCTGGACACGAACAATGCGACCTCCGTGAAGGGCAACAGGGTTCTCGAACTCATGAAAAAAAGCGCCAAAGTTGCCAAGAAGCCAAGACACACGATAGCGGGCACTGACGCGACCAGGAGGGGGGCTCGCAGCGGCAAAGACAAAATCAGAAGCCGTCGCCGCCCCGTACCGACCCCATCCCCCTGGCTTCGGCGTTGCAGTCGTGGCGATGGGGTGGCCGTGGGCTTCGAAGTCCTCGAAAAGGGCGTCCGGAACCGTCGCGCCGCTCTGGCCTTTCGGCCGAGGCCCCTCCGACATGGTCAGAAAGGATCCCGCGTGGTGCAAGGCAAACGAGGCCCAGGACGAAAGCTGAGAAAACTGTCCCACCACTTTTTCGAGCTCCTGCGCCATGAACACGGCACCCTCTTCATAAAAGGTAACCATGGTATTTTCCGCATCGCCACCCACTTCGTCCGTCTCGATGCCAATGAGAAGGGGAAACTTTTTCTCGGCTGCCCACAACATTTCTGTCTGGGAGATACCGACGATTCCGTCACTCTCAGGCGCGAAAGCGCGATCCCGATAAAACATGCCCGCACAGTAGTCCGAGACATCAAAGATATGCTTGAAAGCCTCCTGGTCGACAACAGGCTCTCCTTCGGGGGCCCATTCGAAGCGAAAGTGCCACCAATGAGGAATACTCGGACCGATGGGTAAATCCTGCCCGGCGGCCTCCCGCTGTTTTTTCCATGTCAGATGCATGTCCACAACTGCGGTCATCAAACGCAACGTGGCGACATTGATCCGCCCCCTCGGCGAGGGCGTCTGCCAACCGTGTTGGATCAGGCCATCGGGTTCGTAGTCTGTATTTACGCCATCAAACGCAGATTCGGGGTGGGCTCGATTGTAGTCCAAGATCCGCGCAAAAAGGGCCATCTGAACGGCGTGGGGCTTCAGAATGATTTCTTGATCGGCACCAAGCAGTGCATAAACTTCAATGCCTGCGACGTGAAAGGCATTGATCGTGTCTCTATAGAGGATCGAATGTTTCGCCAACATATCTTCCCCCGTCCTGTTCAGGTCTGCGTAGAGGAATACACGACCGACGCTCTTTTCGACAAGGCTTTGGATCATCGCCTGGCGCTCTTCGACATCCATCAAAATGGAATAGGTATCCGCCTCCCAGACCCAGAGGGTACGTAGCCCAAGAAAGCCATCCAGACGCATAGACGCGGCACCGGAAAAGGAATCACGGTTCTCCGAGCGAAACCGAAGCAGCTCCCTACGCGTTTCGAGAGACCGGACCTTCTCTTCGGCCGCAAGGGCAATCATGCGCCCCACTTCCTCGAACGAGATTTTCGGCGAAAGAAATTGAAAGAATGGATCCAAGTTCGTTTTTGCCGCGGGTGTCGAGAGAATGTCGACCGCCACCCGGCTACGAACTGCACCGCCGCCAAGCATGTTGAGCCAATACGTTTGTTCTTGGTTGTTTGGTGTTCGGTCGAAAGCCAAAACGTAGAGAAGACGCACAAATTGCAAATCCGAGAGCGTACCGTACCGCAAGGAGAATTCCGCACTTTGGATAAGGGCCTGTGCCACCCCCCCTAAGGTGTCGACCGAATATCGGTCGACAAACCACTTGAAACCATTGGGATCTGGGGCTCGGTCCAATAGACCGCAATAAAGACGCCCGATGGCCCGCATGCTCATCTCATCCTGACCACTTTCAATGGTTTTCCGGAAAACCGAAGACTGCCCGCACAGGATACCGTCGTTCGGCAATGGCTTGGGTGGTCGTGGAATATCCAGATGGTCGATCAAGAATACCGCTGAGTCGTCGCCAGAAGACTCATCGAGGGCGGTTATAGAGTGAAGCAGCCAGGTCTTGTAGTCGTCCGCCCCGTTAAGAATGTGAATCTGGTCCCTCTTTCTTCGCGTTTTGGCCCGCTTGATGGCATACAAGTCTTCTCGCCCATCTCCATTGTGGTCTCCGAGCTCGAAGCTCCAATTCGACCCAGTGCCCGAGTCTCCGATGGTGGGTCCGAGAACAATCCGGGTCGTGAAGTCATCGCTGCCGTTCAGAACATGCAGCATCGTTTTTCCCGAGGTCGTACCGGTTCTCCTGATCATATAGAGGTCAGGCCTTCGGTCACGGTTGTGGTGACCGAGCAGAAACACCCTTGAACCGTCTCTTTTTTACATGGGCAACAGAGTCACCATATGGGCGAGCCAAGACTGAAACCGATCGGCTCCGTTCATCACGTGCACTTCGAGCCGTGTTGACCGAGTTGCCGATTGTTTTATGGCGTAAAGATCCGCCTTACCATCCCCGTTGTAGTCCGCGACACGAAAAACCCAGCCGCCTCTAGAGTGTGACATCTTCATGACAGTGTCGATGCTGAGAAGAGTACTGTTGAAACGATCGGCCCCGTTCCAGATTTCTACTTTCGTCGGAGCTGAGTCTGACCGCGTAATCACGTAGAGATCCGAAAAACCATCGCCGTTGTAATCGTCCAGTTGAAAATCAGTTTGCACCTTCGAGGCCACAACTTGGGTAGGAAGGTGAAGGGGCCCCGTTTTGTAGTTCGCACTGCGCTCGAGGCGGCTGGACTTGAGGTTCAACGAGCCCTTGCTCGTAAGCGCAAGAATGGCTTGCGAACCCTGGACCGCGGTGACCGCAAATCTGTCGTCTCGGCCACTCTGTGGCTCCGCCGGGTAGCACGCGTGGAGCACAACACCTCCCAACACAAAAGATGAAGACAAGATTATCCTCGCTCGTTGAGCCACAGGTTTATACCTTTGCTCCCTTGTACTGCACCCAAACAAACCCCCTTGGCTGCCGTGAGCCGGGGTCCACGGGTGGACCGAACTCACTTCAGACCGGGCCCCGTACGGCCGACCTGGTGTTGGCTTAGACTCCCGTATCCGAGAGGCACAAAGTCGACGCAACGGTTCCTTGGGATCAATTGCAGATCGTGTATTCACCGAGTTCTGGTTTCGATTTTTCTGATTCATAGGAGCTTCTCGTGTATTCTTACCCGTAATGGTCGTAGGCATTTTCAGTGACGTTCTATGTAGCGTAGCGAAAAGAGCCCTTCCTCGCGTTGACCGCCAGAGACAAAATAAGTTGCTGTGCGTTCGGTCACTCCCAGCGCTTGATTTTATCTCCCAAAACCTCTTGTCCCATCACTTGGGGTCCCCACCTTTGTGACCTGCTCGCCAAACTTTGGCGCGTTTTTTGGCAGAGAATCTGGGGCAGAGGGCGCCTCGGAGCTGTCATGAAAAAGAGGCAGTTCAAGGAACAGCAAATCATCGAAATTTTACGGGAAGCCGAACACGGCATGCCGGTGAAAGAACCGTGCGGCAAAAACGATATCGGCGAGTCCCTCATTTGACAACTGGCGCGCACCCACCGGGGACCCCGATGACCTCTGCTTCGACTATGGTCCGTCGACACCCTCGCGGGGGCGCGCCCTTGTGACAGCCACCACCGAACCCAAACGCTTTGTCCGTCAATGCAAAGTTTTGGGGCGTACGGTCAGTGACCTGTCCCAATATTTAGCGCACTTCTTGGGAGATAATTTGGGGTCCCCCCCGGCTGATGATTTTGATGGACGTAACATCAACGGCCTCAGAATCATCTAGGCAGCCCCAAGAGATGGGAAGTGCAGGCTGAGCTGTCGTTTGACGCAGGGTGCATGTGAAAAACGTCCGACATGTCAAGATTCGTGGTGAAAGGTAGGTGTAGGATGTTCGCATGGGGAGCCGAAACAACCTCGAGGCTCCTTTTGGCTTCGCTGCGCCACCTTGTACGGGAGGTACGAGGGCAACGGAGTCGAGGAATCAAAGACATGTGTTTGTGTCGTGACCAGGAAGGCTCCGCTGCATACGTGCCGGTTCTGCTTTGTTTGGACCGATGCCGAATAGCGAGGTTGTGTCGATGCGATCGCCCGAGCGGTTGGTGGCTGATCGCGCCGCTTGCGCACGTCGCAAACCGTATGTTTTGGCTCCCCCTTCGGGGGGACCCATTTGAAAAAAGGAAAGCAACCATGATGGACCCTATCGCCCCAAGAAAACTCAAATCCAAAGCCTCATCCCGCGCGTGGGCCTTGGCTGTGGTCGCGGCCGTTGGCTGCGGAGGCCCCGAAGCCGTACAGCAAGACGCCTCTTCGATTACCGGTGGTATGCCCGCTGAACCTGGCGAGAATCCGTGGCAGGTCACGATTCGCGCCGGTGACGCATACAGCCCGAGCGGCCAACGCCATGCCTGCTCCGGCGCCATTCTCAACGAGCGATGGATTGTGGCCGTGGCTGGGTGTTTTAACCCAAGGCCCGAATACCTCTGGGTGGCCGCGGGCGTGGACAACCAAAAAGACGCCGGAATCGCAGGCCAGCGACGAGAAATCGATCGCATTATCGTTCACGAGGACTACGTAGGACGAGCGAAAGGCGGTAGGTACGCCTGGGGAGAATATGATATTGCTCTGGTTCGTCTGCTCTCCCCCCTGGACCTGTCGCAGCCGAATGTGGCCGCCATTGAGCGCGTCACAGCCGAAGAAGACGGGGCCCTAACCACGCCAGGCACCTTGGCCACAGTCGCCGGTTGGGGAGCGCTCAACAAAGGTGACATCGGCACGGTCGACAATCTGCATCAGATGACTCTCCCGATTGTCTCCAATGAGGTCGCAGAGGACGCCTATCCGCTAGCCTGGGTAACGCCAAAACAACTTGCGGCGGGTCTTGTCGGCGTCGGCGGGAAGGACTTCTGCTGGGGCGATGCCGCAAGTCCTCTGGTGATTCGCCATCCGGACACGGGTCAAGCCAAACTCGCGGGGCTGGCAAGCTGGGGATATAAAGAATGCGGCGACGCCCACCACCCTGGAATGTATTCACGGGTGTCGGCATACCAAGCATGGATCAACGCCCACATTGCCGAGAAGCCCGAGCCGAAAAACTGGCTTGAGTTCACATCGCACGCCGCGGAGGATTATGTTCGAAGCTCCACCATCAGCCCGTCCACCGTGTTCGAGGTCGCCGCCCGAGACGGTCGGCCCCTTTCTCGTGTCGAATTTCATCTCCCGAATGGCGTGACCATCGACCATGCGGCCCCCTACCAGGTTCACTGGAACAGCCTCTCCGTGATGGATGGAAAATACATCATCACGGCAAAAGCCTTTGACACCGAGGGCAACTTCACCGGCTCCCAGGCACTCCCTGTGCATGTTGCGAATCGCCAGGCGTTGCGGGGCACCCGCATACTTTACCCCTTCGAATCCAAGCGTCCGCGATGGAGCCGCCGGGGCCCCAAGGGTGTACTCGACCAAGTCTCTCGGGTTTCACCCCGGCGTGGCAATGGTGCGCTTCGTCTAAGGACGGCGTCCTTCGAGGAGCCGCTCAAACTGATTCCGGATAACGCAAGAGGCAACAGTTACGGCTGGGACAGCCTTTTCGGTCAATACGAGCAGCTGAGAATGTGGGTCAAACATGAAGGGCGCGCGTCGGTTGAGTTTCGCATTATCCTGACCGATTCGGACTATGAGCAGTGGCGTTCAAAGCATAGCGTAATGTTGACCGACGCCTACAAAGTTTTCCGGGTCGGCCTAAGGCAAGAAGAGTTCGAACTCGTCGACGGGGAAGATATCTTTTTGCCGCCCGAGGGCCACCAAGGAAACAAGAAGCTCGACCTCGACAGAGTTGTCATTCAACTCCGTTTCGAAAACACCACCCCAGAGAAGAACGGCTCCATGGCGGTCTCGGTAGACGACATTGTTCTGGATCCTCAAACCAAAATCAAACCCGTGGCCCCAGAGCACGTCCTTTTCGATTTCGAAGCCGACGACGACAAGTGGTTAGCCTTCGGTTACGAGGCCCCAAGCGTCGACGCATCGAAACCGGTTGTAACCGGGGCCGAGAACCGAGTGCTTGAATACACAAATCCCCGCTTGACTGGAACCGGTGGTGTGGTTCGTCCTCTTGAGGAAACTGTTGATCTCTCTCGGATGGATGAGATCGTATTCGACGCGCACGGTTACGTGGAGCGCGTCGGGTTCGGGTTTCACGACGCCGACGGAGAAGTTTGGACAAGCGCCAAACAGATCGACCTCGCACAAAACCCGTTCCTTGGGCAGGTGAAACTCTCTTTGCGGCCCGAGGACTTCGTCCTGGTCGACACCGTGCCCGGGAATGGAACCCCGCGTAATGCCCGACCCGACCTAGAGAAAGTTGCGGCGTACAGTTTCGTTGTGAGTACGCCTGCAGTCCGAAACGCGAGGCTTCTCATTGACAATGTCTTCGTCCGCAGCAGCGACCCTTCGGTCTACGAGGACGGTGAAGACCGAACAACGCTTCGTTGGCGAATCTATGATAACCGTAACGACTCGGCCCAAATCGGAAACGTCTACGACGCAGATCGTGACAGCCAAGTCATCGAACTCTCTGCTGGGGAGAGTAATCCCATTCAGAGTGGATACGTTCTCCGGCGGGAGGATGGCACACTCTGGGACAACTCAAGTCAGCTTGCCATCGAATGGAGCATGAAGCTATTGTCAAAGGGTTTCTTTATTTACGTCGATGTGGAAACCACAAGCGGGCGAAAGTATATCTATTACTCAAATGCCGAACCGGGAGCTCAAAATTCGAATTCGCGGTACATTCATGTCGGTTTGGGTCCCATGGAAACTGCATCTTGGCACACGATCACACGCAACTTGCAGGCCGACCTCCAGACCGATTCCGAAAACGCCGATGACACGGTGCTCTCGGTAAAACAATTTTTCGTTCGCGGCGCTCTTAGCCTCGATGATATCAAGCTGGTGACGGCACCCGGCGACACCGAGTCCGACCGCTAGCGGACAAGGCCGGCGGTGGCTCTGCCCGACAAAGAGCCACCGCCACCTGCTGAGCCTGTCGAATTTGCCACCCCCCCTTAGCGTCTGAGCTGATGGCGAATGATGCTGAAGCGCTCAGGACTGGTGTCCATTTCTTCCCATTCTTGGAGTGCTTTCATCTGGCTGGCCGAGTTGAGCGGATGGTAAAAGCGGTTCACTTCTGTCCATCCTTCCTCATCCCAGACGGTGATGTCATAGAAAGGAATCTTGGGCCATGTCGTTTTTAGGCCCAGTGGGAATAGTGCTTTATCAATCAAATCGTGGCTAAGGCGAAAATTGTATCTGGGTGGAATGACTTTTCTGATGAAATCCAGTTCCCGAGGGCTGTGCGAAAGCAATAGCTTCTTGATGAAGTCTTCTACGAAACCGTAGTTGTTGAATTTTTCGACCATGCTTCTTTTAGAGGGTCTATACATGAAGGCGTTGGGGTCGTCGGGGCGTTCTTTACTCCAGTAGACGGGTTTTTGGGTGGTCGCATACCAATAGCTTTCGTCTTCGCCGGAAGACGGATTGTTGCTGGAAGCGCTGGCAGCCTGGACTGATGTCGGCATCTGATTCCACCAGATGGGATGGTCGTCAGGGTCGGGTGCTCCGCGAACGACCATGGCAGCGATCTCTTGATTGAAAAACCAACCCAGGAACATGCTCCGCATCGTGCGCAACCAGGCGTTTCGGTTTTCATCGCCGGGGATAAACGTGGCGATGTCAAGGACATGCTGCCACCACAGGTGGTGGTCAAAGAAGGTATCCACGACCTGTTGCCGGTCTTTTTCGGTGCTGAGGACAAAGACCCCGAGGTGCTCATCGTGGGGGTTGCTTTTGAGAAAATCGGTAGGTGGAAGGCCGACTACACCGGCGTGACCATCACCAACGATGGTGTCCAGGGGGACGAGGTCGGGTAGGTTGCGAAGGTCAAAAGCATAGATTTTGCTCTGGTCAAAGGATTGTTCGGTTCCGTCATGGGTGGTGAATCGGCCGAAGCGACGTATTTGGTCCTCATCGTAAAAAAAGGAGAAGACGCCGGTGTTCGGGCCAACTTCGTGCATGACGTGGTGGACTGGGATGGAGCCCATGTGGAGCCACTCATTCGTAGTGGGGCCATTGAGAGTGACCATGGTCTCGAGGGCGACATCGTTTTCGCTGGCGAGGCTGACCCCGAATGCGGCGGTGACTGCCGCCGGTGCAAAAAGTGCTGCCGCCTGGGGTTCCATGTTGAGCATAGTTTTGAAGCCGTTGTAGAGGCCTCGGCTCCACCCAATGTGCCCGGATTTGGTTTTCATCCTTGGCAGCCTGGTGAGGCCCAACGACGTTGGCCCTTCAAAGAATGCTTGGTCGAAGTTTGCGGCTTGGTCGTCTGTATCCCCATCCTGAAAGAGGATGGGAGTGGGGGGCCCAAATTCGGTGTTTTGGACCTTGGGACTGCCTTCGGAGCGCACCGGGATATCGCGACCAAGGTCGAACAAATCGAACCCCTGCTCGTCGGTTCTGACGAACTGCGCCGAGACCCGTACCTCTTCGTCTTCTTTGACCTGAGCCAAGAAGTCCTCCAGATTTCGTTGTTCATTGGTGACAAAAGGATGAGAGTTGGGATTGTCGTATTCAATCTTGGTGTCCTTGTTGATCACAAAGACTTGCTCTTCGCGAAGGGCCCAAGAAAACCCGGTTTCGATGGCCGCGAATTCTAACGGCGCATGGTCTACGTCATTCTTCTTGCTCTTAAAAACGTAGATTACGAGGTTGGCTTGTTCAAAAGCGTCGAGCTCAGGGGCTCGGAAGTGCACCGTGATCCAATGCGTATCCCCAACTTGGTCGAGTTCGGCATTCGCGACAAGATCTTTCTTTTCAAACGCGATCTCGACGGGGTTGGACGCAAGCCCGCTTTGGGCCCGAAGCTCCTCAAGAGTATGCAAACCATACTCCCCAGTGGGTAAGAAATTGTAAATTTCGGTCAGAGGATTGCGCTGAAAAAACGCAACTGGGCCATGCGCTTTTGCGAACTTGGCAATAGCTCGAAGCATCGCTTCTGATTCGCCTTTGAGGCCGTAGTCGATAAAGAAATAACAACGAAGCTTGGGCCCGGAAACAGGCCTTGATGTGTATTTGGCCAAAAATGCGCCGAAGAGGCCTTCGAAGGCAAGGCGCTCCGATACGACTGAGGCCGGAAAGCGAAGTCCATCGTAGGAAAAAGAAACCAAAGTCTGGCCACTGGAGTCGATCCCGTGGAGTGATACGTCGGCGACAAATATGTTTGCCTGTGAGTCGACGGACCAAGGTGTGCTTTTGGCCGAGGAAAAACGTTGGTCCTGAAAACAGACGACCTGGACCTGGTCTTCTTGAGGATCAAAATGAGCACGGAGTTTGACAAAGACCTGTTGATTCCCGGCACTGACATGACTGAATTCCGCGCTTGGGGGTTCGCTGGGGGCTGTAGGCGCGGTTTGTGCGGCGTAGATGAAATTGAAGGTATTGTGGCGCTTCTCGATGGTTTTGAGGGTGCCTCCAGGCTCGTAGATAATGGCCGGTGTGTTATGGCCATGGATACCGCCCAAGAGCTGGAGTCGGGTCCGCGCCTCGTCGATGGAGCGCAGCGGAAAAGTGGCGCTCCCCGAAGGCCACAAAAAGCTGCCCTCTGGGCGGACGCAAAGAATCCAAAAGCCACCCACCTTCTCTAAGGCCCAGGCGTTTGGTGAAGGGGCACAGCGTTCTTTCAAGCTTGCTTCAGGCGGCAAGGTGGCGTGAGGAAGATGGGTCGTGAGCTCCTTGGCAAGCCAAGGGGCTTGAGAGGAAAGAACAACAATCAGATCGTCGATGGACTGCACTGCGGCCTGGAAAATGGGCTGAAAAAACGCAACGCCGCTCACAAAAGAGGCGCCATAGGGCGGTACCACATAGGGCGTCGAATGGGCCTCACCCCTGGGTAAAAAACCGGGCTGGGCTTCCGAAGAGGGGGTCAGTGTGAACTCATCGCGAAGCGCGTCCTGTGTTTTCTTGCTCAATCGAAGGGCATTCGCCCAGGTCTGGAAATCGGTTTCATAGAAAACTCCGGTCCTGAGGGTCCGATGCATCGCCGCCACCCATGCCACCTCTGTGGGTAGGGTGCTTTGTTCGGCCAATTGCCACAGTCCACCGCCAAAAAGCATATTGGTCTTGCGCCGAAGGGTCGTGACATTTCGAAGCTCTTCGGTGCCACGCGGTTGCTCTGGCCTGGCGGCTATGCGGCCATTGATGGTAAACGTAATGTGATTTTCAAACTCTGAATGGAGTGCGACGCGCAAAGCAATGGCACTTTGGCTCCAAAACTCGGCAGATGCGGGATTCATCGCAAGAATAAGATCCATCCCCTGGAGCTCAAAGTGCGTGTCTTTGGGGGCGCCCGTTTGTGCATTTTTGAGACTTTGTCGGACCACGGAGTCCATGCGCTTTCTCAGCCAAACCGGGTAAGCTTCGGGTTGAGCTTCTGGCCCTCGTGAGTAGGCTTCGGCTTGGGACCAGTCTAGAATCTCAGGATCAACACTCAAGCCGGTTGCTTCATCGATTCCGAGCACGAGCCCCGGAGAGCCTTTGCGGTTCGGTGAAGGACTGCCGAGCAGAGCGCGTACCATTTTAGAATAGCCGCTTCTGCCATAACGTGTAGTGGGCTTTGAGGGTGTCGCACCTCCGAACAACCGCTCGCGCGCCTCGAACCGCTTTCGAATCATCGACTGCGCGAGATGGCAGTCGATGCCCAGATAGGTTTTGAGCGGCACAGAGGCCGCGTGCACGATATGATCTTCGTGGCACAAGCCTTGGCTCAAAGACCACTTCAGTTGGGAGAAGGTTTCGGCGGGGCCTTGGGCGACGGGGCCGACGAGCTCGGCGAATGCGCGCTGAGTTTGCGCAAACTCGCCCAAGATCGTGTCGATACGGTGGGCCCCCATGTCGGAGGCGAGGAGCCTCAAGACCAGATCGAGGGAATGGTTCGCCAGGTGGGTAGAAATCCTGGCTTTTTGTTCCGGTGGAATGGAGGAATCGAGGGATGCGGGGCGAGAATTTTCAAAAAGGGATCCACCCTCCACTCCGAAGGCGCCCCTGGGATTGTCGACCAAAAGGGCCCACAGGGTTGCGGTCGTCTGGTCCGGATGGAGTAGGCCCTTTGCCAGGCCGATGTGGACAAGCTCTTCTTGTCGAGGGGCCCAAGCAGCGAGTGCTCGGCGGGCGAGAAGCTCAAGGGCCGTGCTATTTTCTGAGGCCTCGGGTTGCGGAGCCCAAAAGAGTGCATCGGTGAGCGTGCGCGCTGCTTGCGGGTACCCGTTGTGGCTGGCGAATAGGCTGCAGCTTGCAAGCGCTCCACGCCCCTCGGCCCACACGGCGTCTGAGACTTGGCCGTTTCTCAGGCCGCATCGAGTCAACAGTGTATTGCCTGACAGGGATAAATAGTCCCTCAACGCGTTGCGGACGAGCGCCTCTGAATCGGCGGGGGCAAAGCTCAACGCGGCTTCGGCCAAATCCAACGCGAAAAAAGCCAAGACCTGGTTTTCGGTGGCCAGCACGGGGGCGTCTTTGGGATGCGGCACCAGGTCTGGCTTCGGCGACCCATCGGATATTTCGAGCGCGGATAGGAGGCTAGCAATCATGGGAACCAGTGCCTCTTCGGCTGCGGCCCTTTGGGGAGAGTCCGGGGCGTGATGCACAAACCAGGCGATGGCGTAAAGAGCGAGGACGCGATCCCTGAGCCCATAAGTGCTATCTTGCATGGGACCGTGGTCGCCCTGGCTTTCACCCAAGAGCGGATTCGACGAGTCTTCGCCGCCCGCCGGTGTTTGGGCGGGGAGCAGTTCATCTACCCACCGGGCGGCCGCCTGGTAGTCGCCTTGGTTCACGGCCACCAAAACCAGATAGGCTTGGTCTTGGACCTTCGTCAGGGGCTTCGTCGTTGTTCCGCTGGTTTTATCCGGTAGAGATGGGTCGGAAGACTTCTCGACTTCTGAAAGAGCCGATCTCTCGGCCGATGCTTCCGCAGTAGGGTTGGAGTGAATGAGAGGTGCTCGCGTGGTGCCCTCTTGGAGAAGCCGGTAAGCCGCATCCCGCTCCTGGCGTCGTCTTTCGGTCGGGGCGCCCAATGCGTAGTGCGGAACGGGGCGGTTAGGGTCCTCGTCGATACTTTGAAGGTATTGGTAAAGGTCGATGAACCAAATGGCGGCGGTGCTCGAGCTCAGACGGGTCGAAAGGTCTTGGATGCGCTCACTCGAGTATGCAAACCCGTGATCCCTTACGAAGTCTTGCATGCCTCTGTAAAGAAGACGCGCTTCTTGGAGAAAATTCTCAGACATGGCGTGCTCTGGGTGCGCGTGGGCAAAACGAAAGAGCCCCCATGCGAGCCCGGCGGTGGCTTCGAGGTGGTAAGAAGATTCTTGAAGCTCGCTGGGTTCGATGTAGGGATCGCGGAAGCTGTTCTGAAAATAGTGGGTACCGCGATAGGTGCGTTCTTGGGAGCATGACAGACTCGAGGCGTCGCACCAGGAATCTCGCACGGGAAGCGCTTTCACATATTGAAGAACGGTATATTGAAGACATTGAGCCAGTCGTTCAACGTATTCGGTTGCGGTGCTCTGACCAGCCTCACCCAGAGTTTCGTAGTCCACCGATAAGGAAAGCCAGCTGCAGTTATCGATGGCGGTGTGTGGGCTCGGCTCAAATGTGTCGTTGCTGGTTGCGCTTTGATTGAGGCTGCCCCCCGTGACAACGCGGCCGAGCAAGCCTGATGCCAACGCTTTTTTGATGCCCTCTATTCTTTTTTGCCGCGCACCCGCCCGGTCTTGGTTGAGTGAACCAACATCTTCTCGCCCGAGGGCAAGCAGAACCCCCTCAAATTCCTGCTTCCAGCCTTCCTCGTCCCAGAGTGCATAGAAAATGCCATCCATGAGCTCATCACGCCAAACCTTGAGGTCGTTGACCCTTTGGCCATCGAGACCTTCGGGAAAACGGATGGCATGGTTCAAGACACTGAGTACGTCAAGATTGTGTTCCGTGACGACGTGGGTGGACGGCACGCGTTTTCGAAGGCTCGCCCATTCTTCCTCGTCGATGTTCCGTGTGGTCCATTCGGGTGCAGGGACATCTGCTTCGGAGGCATCGGGTTGGCAAGCACTTCCGAGCCCACATACCTTGATTTCGGTGGGTGTATACACGTCGTAGCCGATGGCATCCAGAACACTGTAGTAGGCGAATCGATCGTTCTGGTTTTCGGTGAGCGCACGGTTGTTGACGGTCAGACTCCAAGGATCGTTCACATGGGCCAAACCGGCGGCCGTATAGCCCGCCGTCATGAGACTCACCTTGCGGCCACCTTTGAGCACCAGGCGGTGGCGGTGGGCTCGCAGCCCGTCGAGGGCGGCCAGGTAGCATTCTCGAATTTGATCCCGCTCGCTCCTGTCCTCGAGGGCCTTGAAGGTTTCTGAGCCCAAGTAAACACCCAGTCCATGAACGACCCATGCGGTTGCGCCGGTCACCAGCCGTCGATCTTTCCAGCCATCCCCCTTGGTATTCCAGGAAAAGGGCCACCCGTGGATGCGCCCGCCCCCTTTGGCGCGGTCGGCACGGGCGCACAAATATCGGGCCAGGCCCCGGGCCGGCTCGAGGTAATTGGGGTCTTTTTCGCGGGCGTATTGTGCCAGTGCGATACCTTGTGTGTAGGCCCACACCCGTTCGAAATGGGCAAGGTGGGCATTGTCTTGTTCGATGTCCTGTCGTGCCTGCTCGGTGATTTGGGCACTCGGCATCTTGGCTTCGTATTCTACTTGGAAAAAGAATGCCGGGTTCCGGTCTGAATCTCCCCCTCGCAGGAGACGGTCACGCACCAAGACGGCGCGCTCGTGATTGCCACCTGGGCTCTTGGGGATGAGGGTTGTCTTTGTTTGGAGGGCCATGTCGACGGGTGCAGCGGCAAGCAGACTCAAAGCCGAGACAGTGCCGGTCATGAATGCCGTCGCCACCCCGTGTTCAACCGAGAGCGTACGATCGGCTGCGCTGTGGAGCCAGGGCGCAAGCCCCGAGACCGTCGTGGAGATGTGGCTGGCCCCGGATGTGGTTTGGGGGTTGAGGACCTCTTCGAGCGTGACTTCTGCGCGGTGGTCCAGACGCATATGATATTTGTTCTCGGCCGTTACGGTGATCGGCGTGCCTTTTTCCAGGATGACTTCGTCGGGCAGGGTGATCGCCCACTGGTAAAAGCTTGCGTCTTTAGACGCGCGTGTGGTGACCAATTCTTCATTTCCTTCGCCGGCTTTCGGCGGACGAATCCAAGCGACAAAGAGGAGATCTTCGAGCGCGCTCAGTGAAGGTGCGCCAAAAAGAGGCGCTGCCAGGTTCTTTTGGCCCGGCACCGAGAGAGTCTTGGAGAGCTGATCGTTCAAAATCTCTGGCGGTGAAAACGTGCTGGCCTCTTGTCCGCGGACAACCTCGATGGCGTGGTCGGAGGAGGCGTCCTCCGAACGAAAATACACAATAGAGGTTTCATTGGGTTGCGTTGCCAAGGCCTCAGGCGTGTGGCCGCGCGTCACCGAGGTCGGCGCTGTCCAGCTTTGGCCTCCATCATGGGAATAGGCAACGAAGATGCCATTGTTGGGCGTGTCGGCACCGTCGGACTCGGTTTTCTCGAACACAGCGACCATGCGGCCGTCTCGTTGAGAGGTCACCTTGGGGTGAAGCCCCTTCCAGTCTGGTGCTGAGTCGACGCCGGAGTCTACGACGGAAATTCTCCAGCCCTGGAGTCTATCATCTTGCCACGTTCCTTGTTGCCACATTTGCTCCCTGGGCCTATCCAAGGGGGGTCCCGAGGCTAGATCTGAGACCGAATGGACGGAGTCACCCGAACGACCGGGAGCGTGCCGCGGAAGCAGAGGGTTCAGACCCCCTGACCAAGCGCCAAAATACAGGGGCCTTTGAGCAACTTTGATCTGACGCTGTCGGTGCCACGTTCCTTCGTATCGGTACTGAAACTGGGTACCAAGCGTTGGCCAGAGGAGCTCGTCGCCGGCCTCATACGCTGGTTTCCAGGTTTTGCGCCAGCCGGCAAGCGCCCTGATCGGACGCAGGCGGTTCATGATGGTGGGGCCGTAGATGGGCGATGCAGTCATGGCGGTCCACGTTGGTTGAACCACAGGGCGATTGTCCCACATCCGGTCTTGTCGCGCGATGATGGTCACCGATCGATCATCTACCTCAAGAGACGGTTCGGCCATGTAAGCCTCCTCTACGCGATACACATAGGGACCGATTGCTCGGTTGGGATCTGTCGGATGGGGCTCTTCGGACAGCGGATAGGATTCATCGCACCAGCAAGATGGACAGCGGCAATCCGGGTCGGGCGCGTAGTAGATCTGGTATCTCACTTGTTCGGTCGCGGGGGTGCGAACCTCTTGGTCAAATACATTGGACGCTTCGGTTGCGAGGGGGCCCAAGTAATAGATTTTGTGGTTCTCCCCCCAGACCATATGGTGACCGCCGCCGGAGTCAAACGCGACGTCGAGGCCCTTTTTCCATGGTAGCCCTTGACGGATGGACTTGGGTTCATGAAAGCTGAGCCCTCCATCTCGGCTCAAGGCCAAGAACACACGGGTGCCAAGGTCTGAGGTTCGAATCCACGCAACCGAGATTTGTTGCCCTTGAGCTGCAACGGCCAAATCAATGAGCTCTTCGGCGCGATTGAGACGGGCCAGGGTTGCTGAATGCGTGAAGGTGCCCGCCTTCCCGGCTTGATCGCTTCTTAGATAACGAATCGCAGTCCCCCCAGTCTCCGGCGTGTAGGACGCTACGGCAATGTGGGCGAGGACACCCTTTGAAGTGCGAGCCAGTGCAGTTTGCGGCAAGCGCAATCGCGGGTGCGCTTGTGCGACAGACGGCTGTTCAAAGTCACCGATGGCTTTGGGCACCGATGGGGCAGATGTTCGGATCCTCACTGGTGCCGAAGACAAAGATTCTTTGACCCGGTGCTGATGGTCGTGCATCTGCGTGATGACCGTATAGGAATCGCTCTGGCCTCTTGAGGGGCCCTGATCATGAAAAGTGAGGCTCTTGGTGATGCCAAGCTCGACATCATTTCGGAGGATGCGGTAAGAGAGGTCGGCTTCAAGAGGCATAGGCGAACCATCTCGAAAATGGGTTGGATGACTCCACCACAGCCGGACTTGGTCGTGTACGGAGGTCCCAAAAAGTCCGCTCGGAGGCTGCGGCTCTTTGAGCTCGACCGCCTGGTATGCCCAGTACCCTACGCCGGGCTGAAGCATATTATCGGTCGCTAGGGCACGGTAGACTCCGGAAGAGGCATCCCACGCAAGAAGCCGGGTCACGGCGGCCCCTCCAAGTGGGGCGGCCTCCGGCCGGCCGACTACGGTCCAACCCGGGGCCGCCAGAGAAAGACGTGTCTTGGGTCTGGATTCGGTGAGCACCGATAGGCTGGTCGGTTGCGGCGCGTAAATCCACGTACCTTCGCTCGGTCCGAAGGTGGCGGTACTCGAATCAACAAATTGGGGCCCATGCTCAGAACGGACTGCCGGGAATCGGACAAGCGCGCTTTTCGCCAGTTGGGTTTCGAAATCGTGCGCATCGAAGATGGAGTGGGCAACAAGATTCCATCCGGTGTCGAGTGCGAGGTGCACCTGAGGTGGGCCGTGGTTTTTTGCCTCTGAGCGGGCAATCCCCGGCCAGCCGTTTCCGAGTCCTACGAGCCCCCCCAACACGATGCGCAGCGCAAAGCCACCTTTTGCAGTCATTGAATCAACTCAGAACCTCCACGAAACGTATATTGTCAACCAGTGGAAGGGTATCTACCGAGAGAATTCAACAACGGCAGGAGGGGCGGTTCGCCGGACAGCAGCGCGCGGGACGATGATGGGCCGGAAGGGATTTCGTTGTGGGTGAGGCCCGCCGCACGGGCGCCGAGAATCCGCTTCGTTGGGAAACGGCGTGGAGCGCACTCTATTTGAGCTGGTGGAGCATGACCGCGTTCCCTTCGGTATCCAAGACAACCGCCATGTGGCAGACCGGCGACTCAAAAAGGTCCATCTTGAATTCAACGTTCTTGGCTTTGAGGGATTCGGTGAGGGCTTTGAGGTCCTCCACTTCGAAAGCGATGCCTCCCGAGGTGCTGCTGGGGCTCAGGTCTGGCACCATCGCACTGATGGCCAAGCAGCCACCCTCGGGGAGGTCGAACTCAATCCACTTGCCGCCACCAAGTTCTTTGGCTTTGCCCAAGCCGAGCGTCTCTTCATAGAATTTGCGCGCTCTGTTGAGGTCCGTGACCGGATACATTGTGAAAGCTACTTTTTTGAACATGCTTAAGCCCTTTCTTGGACACCTCTTTTCAGCATGTTTTGTGACCACTCTCAAGCAGAATGACACCGGTGTCTCAACACGTGCGTATCGCCTCAACCGAAGAAGAATCTCTTCCTTTTTCGGAAAGGTCGCCCATGGTAGGCATGCCGCTGGAGGGACAAGGCATGCCGACGGGAGAGACAAAAAAAGCACGAATCCGAGCGCTGCTCAAGGGAATCGAGACGGGCGACCCGGCCTCCGTGGAAGTCATCCATCCAAAGAAGTACATTCAGCACAATCCTCAGACGCAAACCGGGCGAGAAGGGCTGGCGGCCCTGTTCAAACGCCTTTCTCACAGCGCACCGCGGGTGAACCTCGTGCGTGTATTTTCGGACGCGAACTACGTCTTTGCCCACACCGAATACGACTTCGCAAGCCGCAGGATTGGCTTCGAAGTGTTCCGTTTCGAGGGAGAGTACGCCGTAGAGCACTGGGACAACATTCAGCCGCGCCAAGGACCGAACCCTTCGGGCCACACCATGGTAGACGGGCCGGCGGTGGTCTCCGACTTGTCCCAGACCGAGCCTAACCGTGCTTTGGTCCGTTCGTTTGTCAGCGAGGTACTTGTCGAACGCCAGATCGATCGACTCGACAAGTTCTTGAATGCGAACGGCTTCACACAACACAACCCAGGCCTTGAAGACGGCCTTGAGGCGGTAAAAAGTGCACTCGAAAAGACCTTCGCCGACGGTTATGTGGTGTCGTACACAAAGCTTCACCGGGTGCTCGCTGAAGGGGATTTTGCGCTCGCGGTGAGTGAAGGCTACCAACAAGGTGCCCACTGTGCGTTCTACGACTTGTTCCGCATCGCCGACCGAAAGATTGTTGAACACTGGGATACCATCGAGGCGGTCGCGCCCAAACACGAGTGGAAACACAACAACGGCAAGTTTTGACTCTGCTCCAAACCCGTCCCCCCCAAGTGCCACCATGAGACGACGACCGGTCGCATGCATCTTCTTGGGACCCGGATGCTACGTCCTCGTTCGCCCTCGGAGTCTTCTGGTTGCGCATCGTGTCTTTGAGCTCACGGGCTGCGATCACGCGATGTGGTCGAATGTCATTCGAGAAGACCTGGCATACGAAGGAGTTTTTGGATACGGGAAAGGTCTATCGAACCGTTCCGGCGGATGAGATGGTCTTAGAGGTTGGCGTTCATCGTTCGGCCGCTGGGCTTGTTCGAACGGTCACGATGCGCGGCTGTTCGGATTCGCTTTGAGGATACTCGACCCAGGTGACCACACTGAGGTCACCTCTGGACTTGATGACGGGGAGGTTGAGATAGGCGTCGGCTTGGCTTCCGTAGGCCGTCCAGTGGATGGGGCTGGCGGGGTGCTCATTCCATTGCCCAGCCTCTTCGTCGTAGCGTTTGCTAAGAAGGCCATGGGTGAAGTGTATTCCATCTTGGCTTCGGGCGATGCGGATCCGCCCAAGGGGAGCGCCTTCATCGGTCCGGAGCGCGAAAGAAGGCTCGTAGTAGGCCACCAAAAGCTCCCCACCCGCAGTCACCGTGGCAGAAGCCTTGTAGCCATGGGCGATGGGGTCTGGCACCGCCGTCCAGTTTCGGCCGCCGTCGACGGAGTACGAAAGGTGGATCGAATTGCCGCCAGGTAGGTTGGGATTGGTGCTGGTTCCTTTCTCGTAGATCGCGTAGCGACGATCGCCGTGGGTCGCCACGATGGGGTACGCGGGGCCGGTCGACCCTTCTGCCGCATTGGGCGCCTGCCCACAAGCGGTGTACTCACCTTCCCGTTCGCTCGAGAACGTCTCCACGGTGGAGATCCGCCAACTTTGCTTGGTTTCCTCGAAATGGGCGCCTGCCCCGGGAAGCGCGGTATGGCTTGCGGGACCTCGCCGCCAATTGCCTTGATGAAAACCATATTCGACCGCTTCTTGGGTTTCTTCGAATCGGAGCATAGCCTCACCTCTGGATGCCCGGATTTTGGGGGTGAGGCGGGTTTCTTCTCGGATATCTGACCAAGCGCCGCGTTCCACGGGACGCTCCGCGATCTTGATGGCATCGGCTTCATGCCACCGACCCGCGTGGCTGAACTGATACCAGCTCGACGGATGCCCAACCCGGTGGTCGTAAGCATAAAAGTCTGTGGCTTTCGTTCGGCGAGGCGCTCCACTATCCAGAATTTCGTCCTGGCTGAGAAGCTCCAGAGCGTTCGCGGGAACTTCTGGGGGGCAGAGGTATTGGTCCTTTTGCCGCGTTTTCCGGAAACCCATCTGAAATCGCCTGCTGTCCGACGCACACCACGCCCCCAAGGACCACTCAGGGTCGGGAACCAGAGGTCCAAAGAACGGATAGTCGCCATGACCAGGGAGCCCCCTCCATTCTGGATTGGGATAGGGAATGTTGTCGAACATGCGGGTTTGGCGGGCGATGATGGTGATGCCATCGTCGGTGACTTCGAGAGAAGGCGTCTCTACGTGTACGACTTCGGTCCGCTCGAGGTAGACCCCAAATGTTTCTTGGCGGCAGGCGCGATCGCCTCCGCATGCGGCTTCGTCTTTGGGCTCTATACCCAGACTGTAGGTGTCGTCGTAGGGGTGGTTGCAGCAGGATTCGCCAGGGTCACACTGGGTCGGGAGGATGTGGTGGTAGGTGACGATCTCGCCGTTCACCCAACGCTTCGTTTCGTCGAACACGTTGACGAGCTTACCCTCCGAGTCCCGTTCTCCTTCGAAGTCTTTGAGGTAGTGGACCCGGCCGGCTTCGCCCCATACGAGGTGGTGATGGCCGAGCCGGTCAAAGGCGCAGCTGAGATCGCGTTTCCAAGCACCGCCTCGCCTCAACGTACGGGCCTCGGCAAAGTTTTCGCCGCCGTCACCGCTCTCGAGGCTCTGAATGCGGCTGTTCAGACCGCCCTTCGACAGTTCGAGCCATGTCAGGACCACCCGATGTTCGCGGGCAGCCACACAAAGCTCGCTGATTTGCCAATCTTTCCCCGATGAAGCAATGGCGTCCGCAGTCCGCCACGAGCCGACTTTGGCATCGCCATCGCTCCTTTGATAGCGAATGGCGTCGCCTTCGCCTTCAGGACTCCGAAACACAAAAGCGAGATGGGTCCACCTCCGACCATCAAGCTCGCTGAAATCGAAGATCGGAATGGCGGCGCTCCCTGCGGCCGGTTCTGCGGTGCGCTCCGCAGAGTCGAATCCGTCCGCCAGGGGCAATTCGAGTCTCGCCAGGCCCACTTCCAGCTCTGCGCGCTCCACAGGACGCGAGCTGAGCACCGTATCGCCCTCGTGAAGGACGGCGACCACGTGAAAGGCATAGCTCCTTTGGTTTTGGGGGACGACGCCGCGATAAGACAAGCTCGTGCCCTCGGCCACCCGGATACCATCACGAAAGACGCGGTAGCTCAAAGTGGCGTCTTCGGGAAGGGCGCTTCCGTCATGGCGCTCTTTGGGGGCTTGCCACCGGAGCCTCGCGACATCGCCCGTGGCCCAAGCGATGAGGTGGCTTGGTGGAGCGGGGTCTTGACCCATTTCTTCTTCGGATGCCCGGGTCAGTTCGAGGTCGACCGAGCTTTTGTTGCCCGCGAGATCTTCTGCGCGCAGCGTGAAGTGATTCGCACCAACCGCAATGGGCACGATGGCGCGGAAGCGTCCGGCGGCGTCGGGGTGTATGGCGGCAACATCGGCCCCCGCGCTCGAAGTGACCGAAAGCGTGCTCAAAAACCGCTCCTCAACGGTGCCTGAAATCTCGTAGCTTGTCACAAACGATAGCGATCTTTTTGCGGGGTTTTCGAGGTGGATCACCGGGGGTACGGGGTCGAAGACCACCCGCCGGCTGAGCTCCGTTTTTTGCTTCGACACGTTTTGAGCCACGAGGGTCAACACGGTCTCTTCTTCCTGAAGTCTCACGGTCCCAAAAAAGTCACCGCTGACGGTCGAACTGACGATTTCGTTGATTCGTACAAACGACAGGTGAGGATCCTCAACATGCCCTTCGATGCGTACCACCGGAACCCTGGAGAAACTGAGCGGCAGCTCGGGATGATGAACCCGTAAAAGAGGCATCGCTTCCGTTCCACCTTCTCCCGAATGGCCCGGATCCGGAGGCAAAGGTGGCCGTTCAGGAGTTTGGGGGATGGTTTTGATGCCGTTTTCGTCCACCATCACGGATAGACGAACGCGCGTTTCCAGACCGCTCTCGTCCCTGGCTAAGAACTCAAAGTGATGGAGGCCGTGGCCCCGTCCAGCGAAGGTCTTTTCGAAAACGCCACCTGGCGCAAAGATAGCCTCCCCGTTGACACTGAATGTCTCGAGATGCGCTTCAGTCACGGTGCCCGTCACGGTGATGTCGACGGCAGCCGAATCCAGAGGTCCGCTGTCCGGGGTAACGAGCTCAATCACCGGCGCCAGGGTGTCGTAGATGACTTTCCGCACGACCGTCTTAACCTGGCCAACCTCATCGATTGCTTCCAATCGGATGGTGTTCTCGCCCTCCGACAGCCACACAGCCTGCGTAAAACTTTGGCTCGCTTCGGCAACCAAAACACCCTCGATGGTCAGCTCTAGAAGGTCGGTGTCCAAGACGTTTCCGCTCAAAACAAAGTGTGGCTGCGCGCTATAAAGCGGATCTCCTTGGGGCTCCACCAGGAGCAGAGGTGCGGTGTCTTTTTCGTCGCCGCGCACCAGGAGACGCTCAAGAAACGACGTTGGGGGGCTCGCCGCATCGGCCTGAGGAAAAAAGCGATGGCTGAGCCCGGCCACCCAGTGGGTCGGTAAGCTCGGCCATCCACTCGCCTCGTCGGCGGACTCAGGGAGGAGACCAAAAGGGAAGACTTCGGTGAGACCATCGTTTTCTTGGGCAAGGAGAGCGACGAGCTCCATGAGCCGAATCGCGGCTCCGGGTTGAGGCTGAGCACGAAACCCTTCCTCTCCGTCCCCCTCGCTCGGGGCTACGACCGCAATGTGAACGGTCTCTCGCTCCTCGGTACTCGGCTGAACGGCGTCATAGATCTGCCATGCACCGGCCTCGTCCTGGGCGATGAAAAAATCAGGGGCTTCGGGACCTGCCGCCCCGGGGGCGCCGGCTTCCGTCAGCACCTCGCGTACGTTCAGGGGCTGGCCTGGGCGCGTGAGGTGAAGCACCAAACCTGTGGGGGTGCCAACGGATTGCTCGCCTACCGGCTGGCCCTCGGTCCCCGGCAACATGCGGAAGGCCGCATGGGTAAGTTGACACTGTCGAAGCAGGCGAACGGCGTCTGAAAACGACCATGCTTGGGGATCGCAGGTTTTCTCAGTTTCTACCCAGTAGGTGTGTCCTTTGAGAAGCGCCTGGCTGGCATCATGGTCTACAAAACTTTGGTTCGCCACGTCCCAGGCCCGAATCGACAAGAATGTTATCCCGGTCGTATCGATCGTTCGCGGAGGCCTCAGAAAATAGCCCATCCCGGGCCCGGTGCTCCGCGGGTCCGGCGGCCGAAGATCCTCGTTTTGGAGGGGTTCTCCGTCTGGAGCAACGTAGAGCCAGTAGCTCTCTTTGGACCGCCAGGCATCCACTTCGATGTACTGCGGAACGACTCGCTGGGTGGCCGCGTCATAACCTTGATCGATGACAAACAACGGGCCTTTGACCAAAGACGCTTCGTTCAGCACGGCACTGAGGGCATCATCCGATGTCGACAGCAGGTGCCAACCCCCACTGATCTGCAACACCTCAGTTTTTGGCGCCGGACCGGGTGATGAGCTACTGCAGGCCAGAACCGCGGCGAGAATGAAGGACAACGGAATCTGCGTAGGCTTTTTTTCCATCATGACCGCGATCCGCGCGGCACCAAAAAATTCTTTCACTCGCCCCTCCTAGGCCCAACCGAGCAGTGGTGTATCGGGAATATGTTTCTGGTTTAGGCCATTTAAGAGGCCCCAGCCGCGCGTCCTAAGCTGGCTCACGAACCGAAGCGCCGCTGGCCCAACGAGTCGTTTGCATGGACCGCTTATGGCACTTTTCTAGCGAACTGTCTCACCTTTGACGACACTCATTGTCAATCGAGATTTCCAAACTTTGTGCCTTCCGGAAAACCCGCAAGGGCAAGTCGCCGGCGGACCAGACGCGGTGTCCATCGGGCTGGGCTCGGACCCTCGCGGCCCGGCCAAGATGGTGACTCGGGTCACGCGGTGACAAGTCAACTACGCATCCGTGGGGGGCTTGACGGCAAACCCCATTCGAAAAGCCCATGGTATCTGTCTTGCAATGCAACCATGCATGTTCAAAAACAAGTCCGAAGCACAATGGTTTGATGATGATATTTCCGGGATGCTGCCCGGCGAAGCAACCCTGGTGGGTGTGCGTCGCAGGGGGCCCCCAAGCTACCTGATATGGGTAGCCATCGGATCTCTGTCCTTCTTCCTCTTGCTCGCAGCCATCGTGCCTTCTCCCAAAAAGAACGATGCTCCCGAGGCGGCCCAACCCGGGCCCGCCACACGCGCGCCGATCGTGCTGTCTACAGCCCCCGAACAGTAAACATGGGGAACCATCGCGGCGGCCCTTTGAGTATATCCCACCCGGAACCGAGGATACCGAACCCGCAGTCCGCGCCCCAAACGACCTTCCCTATTGGCGTTCCGCCCTGAAGAAGTTTGTTGCGCGCAGGTTTTCCCGATCGTGAGGCGCAGAACCGGCGCTCCGCCAAACCCCCGATCCACCAAAGTCCCCAACAACTGTCGTCCGATTCAGACATAAGTTCGATGCCGGCGCGCGTGGACGGCCTCCTGTAGGTCCCCACCAGGACATGCGTGATGTGACAACGCACACGAAGGTATGTTTCTTGCTCTCTTGGTCCGGAGTGCGCCCCCCGGTTTCCCAGCTTGTCTCGTCCTTTGCACTCATGACGTTGGTACCGTTCAGTCTGAGTGCGTGCGGTAGCCGCGTCCGCCCAAACCAGGCCCCAAACCCTACAACCGAGGGCCGACCGGAGACCAAGAAGGACCCACCGGACGGGGGCGAACACGGAACCCACACCTCTTTTCTCGACGGGGTCGAGTTCCTCCCGGCGGCGGTTTGGTTCAGGAAAGTCACTTTGTCCCTCGCCGGAAGATTGCCCAGCACCGAGGAAAAAGACCTCCTCCTCACCGAGTCTTTGCCGCATGAAAGATTGATTGATCCCTTGATGACCGAACCCCCATTTTTTGATCTCATCAAGGAATGTTTCAACGATGTGCTTCTGACAGACAAATACTTCACCGTCACCGAAGCACAGACTTTGATCGACCCGGAGGCCTATCCCAATCGCAGCTGGTTCCGGAAGACCGGTACACGCGGAGTCGGAAAAGCAACCATCTATGGCTTGGTGAGAGGCCCCCTTGAGCTCATTGCTTATATTGTGCGGGAAGAAAGACCCTTTACCGAAATCCTTACAGCCGACTACATGATGGTCAACGCGATGGCGGCAAAGTCGTACGGGGTAGAACAGAACCTACACTTTGAAGACCCCAGCGACCGCAACGAGTTTCAGCCCGTGCGGTTGCCCAAACCCCCAAAAGCAACGTACGAGGGCGAGTTTTTTCCTCATGCCGGGGTGCTGACTTCGGCCTACTACCTTCATCGCTACCCAACCAGCATCGGCAACCGCAACCGACATCGAGCCGCTTCGTTCTTGAAGCAATTCCTCGACACAGATCCTCTGGGCTTCACGAATCGCCCTCTCGACATTGCCGAGGAAAACAACGTCGAGAACCCCACCATGAATGCCCCCGGATGCGTGGGCTGTCACGCGGTCCTAGACCCCATCGCAGGTGCGTTCCAAAACATGGATGTCAGAGCCCGCTATCGGCCCCCAAGGGGCGGATGGTACACGGACATGTTTGCACCAGGCTTTCGCGGAGAAAAGATCCCCGACAGCGAATCCTGGCGCAGCTTGCAATGGCTGGGCGAACGCGCGGCAAGAGATCCACGGTTTGTACGCTCCTCGGTCGGCCATGTATGGCGCTGCTTGATGGGTCGCGAGCCCCTCAACCCACCTGACCGAGAAGTTCTGTCCGACTATGAGGCCGAACTTCGCGCCTACGAGGAAGAACGATCATTTCTGAAAAAGATGGGCGAAGAATTTGTCGAGAGCAACTTCAACCTCAAGAGCGTCATCAAAGGAATCTTACTATCTGCGTTTTACCGAGCGAGCAATACCCAAGAAGAGGCCCTCCCAGAAACCAGACAAAGCGAACTATCGGGCTTGGGCTCCGTACACCTACTCAGTCCGTTTGCCCTACGCCGCAAGATCAAGGCGATATTCGGCAGCGATTGGACACTGCGCAGGCGTGGGGCCCTGACCGACTCACGATATTTCCCTTTGCTTTATGGGGGCATTGATTCCTCTCAAGTGGTTGAGCGACTCCAAGACCCCAATGGCGTCATCGGCGCTATCGTTCAGCTCATGTCCAACGACTTGGCATGCAAAAAGTCTGTCGAGGATTTTAGGCGCTTACCCAAGGAGCGACTGCTCTTCCCCTACGTAGAAATCGAAGACCGCCCTGCCCTTCAAGATATGGGAGACATAGAAGTGTTGAATCGAATCCGAAACAACATCAACCATCTTTACCAACGAATACTCGGAGAGTCCCCAGACGGTCCCAACGAAGCTGACGCCGAACGCGCATACCAATTGTTTGTCAACATACAAGCGGAAGGGGAAAACGGCATCAAGGAGGAGCGCTACCACGGTTTCCTACCGCAGTATTGCCAAAACGGCGACCTCAAAAAAGATGCCCACTACACGATTCGAGCGTGGAACGCTGTTCTCAGCTACCTTATCTCGGACCATCGTTTTGTGTACCACTGATGGAAGACTCGCAAAGGAATCTTTGTTATGGATCGACGTGATTTTCTGAAGCTGGCGGCAAGCTCAGGTCTAAGCTTGGTGTCTCCACTGACGCCCAGAGAAGTCAAAGCCCAAGAGCACGGGTATGAGGGTCCCTTTTTCCTTCATTTCAATGCCCAGGGTGGTTGGGATACAACTGTGTTTTGTGATCCTAAGGGCATCAACGGCATCAATCGGTGGTACAAGGAAGGCGATATCGAAACCACAGGTCCGTTTCGGTACGCGCCTTTGGCGCAAAACAAATTGTTCTTTGAGCGATATGCGAAAGACCTTCTGGTCATCAATGGAATTGATGCCACAACCAACAATCATCAAGTAGGGCTCAGGTACATGTGGACCGGCCACCGAAGCTCAACGGCCTATCCAACTTTCGGCGCCCTGGCGTCGGCGGCAAACGGAGTCTCATTGCCCTTGTCCTACATCAGTTTTGGTGGCTACGACAATAACGGCGGTCTTGTTCCCCTTTCGAGGGTGAGAAATCCTTACGCCATTCCAGACCTGGCAAACCATGACAAGATGAATGCCATCCATCTGGGACGCGGAAAGTCCACACCCTATCACTCTGAGTTTGCGCAACGACAGATCGCGCTCGCCACGGAAAAGCGCGAGAAGAACCAACTCCTGCGCCAAAAGCTTCCGCTACTGCGACAGAAGATGAGTACACTGTTTGTAGCCAAACTCGGAGGCACAAACCTTAGGCGGCTACTCGAACATCTTCCGTCGGAACTTCCCGAGAAAAACCCTATCGCCGTGCAAGCATTGATTGCACTCGCAGCCTACAAGGCGGGTCTATCGGTGAGCGCCATCCTTAAGCCTAGTAACAATGGATTTGACACCCACTACAACAACGATGCCCTTCAGAAGGGTCTGTTTGTGGACCTGCTCAAGGCCTTTGACGAGGTGGTGCATCAGGCAGAAAAGCTTGGTGTCAAAGACAAAGTCTTGTTCATCATGGGTTCTGAGTTTTCTCGTACGCCCTACTACGGAGATGGCGAAGACGGGGCAGGCAAAACGCACTGGGGTACCGCTTCGATGGTCTTGATGGGACCGGGCATCAAAGGAAATCGCTTAATCGGCGCAACCGATGATGGCCAAAAAGTCATGACCGTCAACCCCAAAACGCTCTCCCTAGACGACACCAAAGATGGCATCCGCATGAAGCCGGTGCACATTCACCGCGCACTTCGCCGACTCGCGGGCATCGATCAACACCCACTCAACAACAAATTCCCGCTCAAAGCCCAAGACCTTCCATTGTTTCCTGTGTAGTCCCTTGACTCACTTCGCCATGCTACGCGTCAGCTGTCGACGTCGCATATCATGCACCGAACTGAGCCCACCCAGTTTTGCAAAGTAGATCCGTCGAACGTCTTGACCGCGAAATCAGGAAAGAAGACGGTTTTCTTGTCAGATAGTCTACAAAAGTGGGTCTTCTTTGCACAGACATGGATCGACCGGATCGTTGTTGTCTGGATCGGATTCTTCACCTCCGTCAGATCCGGAGCCATCACCCTTGTCGCCCATGTCCGAGCCGTCGCCCATATCCGAGCCGTCGCCCTTGTCACCCATATCCGAGCCGTCGCCCATATCTGAGCCGTCACCCATATCTGAGCCGTCACCCATATCTGAGCCGTCACCCATATCTGAGCCGTCACCCATATCCGAGCCGTCGCCCATATCCGAGCCGTCGCCCATGTCCGAGCCGTCACCCATATCCGAGCCGTCGCCCTTGTCGCCCATGTCCGAGCCATCGCCCATATCCGAGCCGTCGCCCATGTCCGAGCCGTCCGAACCATCACCCTTGTCGCCCATGTCCGAACCATCGGAGCCATCGCCCTCGTCTGAGCCGTCGGACCCGTCGCCATCGGAATGGCTCCCATCATCCGAGCCATCGGAGCCAGTACCATCGTCTGAACCATCGGAGGCGTCATCGCCGTTCGAGTCATCGTCGGTGCCGTGGGGGTTTTCGAGGCAAAAGACGACGTTCGAGATACCATGAGCATAGCGGCCAGACGTGCCCTTGGGATGAATCCAATCGCCATCTGTCTCGCCGCGGAATATTTCTCTACCGGCTTTTACACTGACCCAGACATCGTCCAGCGAACAGGAATAAGAAAAGCCAACGTAGTCTCCACCATCGTCCTTTTCCACCCAACTGTGAACGGAAACAGAAATATCACCAAGCGATGCTTGTACATCCTCTTTCCCAATATCCCCGCCTTCGAGTTTGACACAACCCTCTGGAAGTGGCCCCGTATTGACAGCGCTGCGATGAGAAGAATCGGAGGAGGCGCGTTTCTTCTTGTTTTTCGCTTTGTTGCTACGATCGTCCGTCTGACCGTCTTCCTTCGAGTCCCCTGTAGGAGGAGGCGAAAAATCGTCGTTGTCGGACATTTCTTGTTCAGAGGAACCAGAAAGTGGACTTGCTGCGCCTCCGGCTGAAAATTCTTCTACACCACCACAGGCGCAGAACAATGCGAGCACTGGGGCAAAAGCCAAGTTGCGGGCCAAGATTTCGGTCGGTGAACTTTTTCTCTCTACCATGTAGTCGTTCTAGACATGCGAGTGCTGTGCCACCTTCAATGACAGACCTTTCGGCAGCTTTCACCCTGCATTGGGCCCCTACCGACACCAGCTCTATGTTGAGCAGGTGCCACAAGACCGCTCAATCACATTTAACTTCCGGTAGATAGCGCGCGGTGACCAGAGGCCCCCAGCAGGGGCCCCAATACACCATCTAAAAAGCGTCGCTCATGTAGGTGAAGGTGAGTCGCTATCAGACGCCTCAGGCGCTCGTTCCCGGCGCCCCCATGCGAGCACGCCCAGAACCACCATCAGAGCCAAGAGCCAAAGGGCATCTTTTGGCTGCGATGCCCCCCCGGAAGCACGACAAGCACCACCTGCAAAGCCTTCGAGGGTATTGACCGGGTCTGGGTCGAGGTAATCCGGGCGGCCATCGGAATCGTCATCGTCGTTGGAAACATCACCATCCGAATTGGCATCCTCCGCCGGTGTATTCTTTTGGTCGTCGTCATCGTCGATATCAAGAAAATTGGGTTGCCCATCGCCATCTAGGTCAGGTCGTGGGGCCGGCTTCCCCAAAATATCGTTGGTGCAGTCACCCGGGGCCGCACAATTGGCATCAAACGCATCATCCAGGCCGTCACCGTCCGTGTCACGGCCAGTACGTTCCTGATCCGGAACACCATCGAAGTCGGCATCGTGTGCTTCAACATAGTCGATCACTGTGTCCCCATCGGAGTCTCTGTCGAGGTGGTTGGGGATACCGTCAGCATCCGTATCAACGTCTGTAGGAAGGGACTCGCATCTTGATGGTGCCGAAGTATTCGCCTGGCAATAGTTGGTGCCAATATCAGGATCCGCCCAATCTGGAACTCCGTCTTGGTCCGTGTCGGCATTGGGCGATCCAGGCCACGGACCGACCACCTCTTTGCCGTCCTCAATACCATCACCATCGCTGTCGGTATCACGTTCACCATCGACCGCATCCGGTTCGGTTTCGAAAGAATCGCACAACACATTGCAACAGAAAGCATCACAGGCATCGGAATAATCTGTGTTTGCGTCGTCGCAAACTTCATGGGCGTCGAGAGAACCGTTGCCGCAGGTGCCAGGTTCAAAACCAGGATTCGAGAAACTGAGGCGACCACTTCCGTCGATGAAATACTCTCGTGGGCCTCTTTGCGGAGAGCCATAAGTCATCTCGAAACTGACAAGGGTTCCGAAACGAAGACTCATGGCGCAGGAAACATCGGTAATGTCACAGGTCGATGGCCCCCTAAAACGAAGCGTGGTGCCACTCGTTTCGACAGAAAGCTGGGTAGGCGTCTCGAGAGCATAGGTTGAGAACGTCGTAGCGTCGACCGTGACCGACTCCCGAGCCGTAGCTCCATCGATGTCTAGGGCAAAAACCTCAATCGACCGCAAGGAGATCGCATCCTCAGTTCCAGCTTTCACGAATCGCCACCGGACGGTTGAAGAAATCGAACCCCCACCTGAGTCCTGTACAAAACCGATCAGGTGCCCGTCTCGACACTCGAAACTCACTTGTGGTGCTGCACCGCCCGAGATAGAAACGACCTCGGCCAGCAGATCTACTTGAGTTTGCCCGACACTCGTTACGCCCGCAAACCGCGCGCGGAGATCGACGCCTGTTCCTGAAAGCTCTACGGCGCTGCACTGAAAAGTATCGGCCCTTGCCATGGCCGCGTGAAAGCTTAGCACCGAAAACAGCACCAGCGCGCCAAGACAGAAACTTTTAGGTAGACGAAAGTCAGTTCTACTATTCATTGCTTGCCGTCATCCTTTTCCGAACCGTCCATCAGCTCTCGGGGAACAACCCGTCCCTGTGACTCAATTGCATGATCCTTGACAATGTGAAACTCCACCCTTCTATTGCGAGCGTGCTCCCGAGACGTTCGAGCGCCGGGAACCAGGGGCTGCTCCTCACCGTATCCGACGGCTTCGAGGATATCGGGAGACACCTGGCCTTGGTCCACCAGGAAACGTACAACGGACTGCGCGCGGCGCATTGAGAGGTTCTTGTTGTAGGCCTCCGATCCTCGACTGTCGGTATGCCCTTCAACACGAACTCGACGAATTTCGGGGTGGGCTTTGAGCACCGCAGCCACATTGTCCAACAGCGGAAAACTTTGCGGCATGATGGTCGCCTTGTTGGTGTCGAAATACACTTTGTCGAGAAGTTCGATCTGATCTCGCTGAATGCGTACATGCTGCGTGGCTGTGCAGCCGTGATTTTCCGGAATTCCTGCCTTGTTTGGGCAGTTGTCTTCAACATCTAGAACCGAATCACCATCGTTATCTGGATCCGGACAACCATCCTCGTCTTCGTAACCGTCATGATCTTCAGCTTTCATCGGACAGCTGTCATCGGTGTCGAGGATTTGGTCTTTGTCGTTGTCAACGTCTGGGCATCCATCTTGATCCTCAAACCCGTCCAGGTCTTCCGGCTGCTCAGGACAACGATCCTTATCATCAACAATGCCGTCCTGGTCTCGGTCTCGAGGCCCATCGTCAGACGGTTCCTCTTCCGGGAGAGCGAACCCCACCATGCCCACAACCCGAAGGTCTGGGCTCCCTATCCCGCGAGTCAGCCCTGGGCCCAACGCGGCTCCAAACACCCATCCGGTTTGATGAAAGAACTTACAGCCAACAATCGCCTCCAAAGGCGTTTGCTCGCGATCAAAAAATTGGGAAAACGAACTGGCCCCATAGATTTGTGCGTAAGCGTCCAAATGATGAGATGCTGATTTCGACTCCCATACGGGAAGAGCCCCTCCAAGGCTCCAGGTCAATTCGTCATTAAAGGCCAAGTTGCTCGCGCCTTCAGCCGTATTCTGGCGAACCCGCGCCCCAAGGTTCGCGGCAACACGCAAGCCTCCAGCCCAAGCACTCTCAACAAGAAGCTCCGGATGAAAAGTGAGCGAATCCTCGCCCCGAAATCTCTGATCACCCGCCGTCGGCACGCTCACCGTGCCCTGTAGGGCAAGGGCGAGGAAGCCATCCAGAGCACTCAAGAGATGAAATCGACCCCCGAGATAAAGATCGCCCAGACCAGTGCCATCCGCTGCGGGCGAGGCGGCCCCCCCACGCAACTGACCTTGTTCGCCGTCCATCCACAAAGTGATCGGAAGTCCCGCAAATACAAGGAACCGTGACCCAAGCCCCAAAGACAGACCTATATTTGCAGTCAAGTGATGCTTGACCACCGAGAACGCCTCGCTGCCGGAGTCCCCCAAACTACGCTCGTAGACAAGCGGGTTGTATCCATAGTCAAAATGAGCTTGGGCCGCAAAACGAAGATGGCCCGGCGTTCCCGGTCGGCTGAGGTGAAAGTCATCGTCAGGCGTCTGTGAAGCGTCAAACCGGTCAAGTGACCCTGAAACCTGGGCCAACGATGTGCGCGGGAGAGCGGACATCACAGACACCGCCACAAGCGACAAAACGACCTTCAGTCCACCAAATTCCTTTCGCCTGCTCGAAACTAAGCCCATAGCCAGACCCCTTGTTCCCACGTCGAATATCCGCTGTTCATCACGAACGTGAGTACACCAAGTGGCGTGAAACTTTCAGGGATACCTTGGCACCCGCTATCCTACATCTTTGTTTCGCTTAGCTTCTACACCTTCGTTTCGCTTTGCTTTCAAGCGACCTGGCTCCGATATACTATCGAGGCATACGTTCGATTGCCCCCCGAAAGGGGAACGCGGGGAGGGGTCCTTAGGGCGTCTGAAGGAGCATCAGGTGTGGTTTTCGGTATAACCTTCGTTGATGTACCGATCGAAGAGGTTGAGCTTTCGTTCGAGCTCCATGCGCTCTTTTGATGTTTCCGGTTGTTCTGATATTCGGCCGTAGGGGTCGTGCACCGCGTGGAAGATTGCCCCCGAAATGCCGAGCATGCGCGATTTAAAGGGGTCTTCTCCGGCAGGCCGATCCAGGGCCGCGTCTAAGAGCTTTCCGTATCCGTGGGAGGCCAGGATCTTGGCGATTGTTGCGGCCGTACCGCCCCCTGGAGTGAGGCTCGAAAGAACGTTGCCAAGGACACCGAGAATCTCTTTCGCCGATCCTTCTCCGGGAGCGTGCGCCTTAAACGCATCCATCGCTGTTCTTACGACAACGCCCATTCGGCGCGCGTGTTTTTCGATATCTGCTTGGTTGCCTCCCTGCAAAGACTTCGCTGCAGCCTGCGCTGTGTACTTGACCAACTTGCGGGCGGTCTTGCGGCCTCGGCGTCCTCCGGATTCGACCATCGTATTCATGACGCTCTTGAACTGCTGTCGCCGAGACTTGCTCGACATCATAAACCCGATGAGTTTGGGGTCGTCCATGATATGGGCCATCGCTTGCGCTTGAGCCCCACGAGCTTCTCGGTACGCAATGGTGTTATGTTTCTTGAGCTTGTTGTATCGGCCTTCAAGTGTTTTGAGCAGATCGGCTTTGACGATGTTCGCGCCAGGGATTTTAGACGATTTAAGTTGGTCAAAAACGGCGTACGCTCCCCCGCTAAGATTGGTGCGCATACCAAATTTCTCGAATTTTTGGAGTTCCTTTTTGTATGCCTTGGTATCCGTGTCTGCCAACTTCGCCATGTTCTTGACGTACGCTCTTGGGTCCGCTTCAAGCTCTACGAGCCACGCTGCACCATCGATGTCGAGGTTTTTCACGTTTTCCCGTTTGGCCACGTGATCTGCGACGGCTTTCTGAACAGCCTCTTTTCCGGGGCCCTTGAGTTTCGCGGCTGCTTTGGTGAGCGCAAGGTCGTTGCGGTTCCAGGAGTGTCCTGACATCAAAGAACCTAGCGCTGTCGCTGCTTTGGCACCGGCCATAGGAGAGGCATTGGTGATGTCTTGGAGGACACCAGGAAGGAGCTCAGGTCGTCGGTCATAAATCTTACCGATGGCACGGTGGGCATTTGATAGATTTGTAACCCCCCCCTCCTTGATGACGCTGGCCAGAGCTCGGGTGGCCTTTCGGTAAGACGGAGGATGATCGTCTTTTAGGGCAAGCATCATGTTCCAGTATTCGACCGGACTTCTCTTGAGCGATGCCGCGGTGTCTTTTGCGATTGTGCTTTCATCGGTCTTTTGGATCCAGGATGCGATTTTGCCAACCTTCGCGTCGCCGGACGTTTCTTTCGGTGGCGCAGTGTACGCGGAACGCACGCCGACACGCTCAAAGGTGTCCTTCTCGCGACTCGGGCTGGGCTTGGACTTTTTTGGGGTTTTGGTCTCAGCGGCCGCGGGGGCGGCCTTTGAGCTTGTGGACGGTGCAATATATGGCTTGGTTGCGGCTACAGAGGGCATGATGACTCCTTTTGGGGGTGTTGTATTCATCAAAGCAATCGAGGTGCCAAAATCAGTCCATGAACAAAATGTATGTGATTACAAATGGATGCGTTGTTGATTCATGTTGATCGCAACCTTCTTCAAAACGTTACACCCAGACGGAGGAACGTTACCAAAGCCGATTTTCGAAACGGTGTTGTTCACGCCGAGAGCTGAGCTACTCCTTGCTGGTCTTGTTATTCTTGACGGGGTTGACCTCGGTCGAAATCTCGTAGCGAGCCGGGTCTTTCGCCAAGATCGCTTTTCGGGTCTTTTCGTGGGACTGCGGGTCGCCAACCTTAATTGAACGCAAGACCACCACCTCTAGGAAGCAAGGGGTGCCGGTAGGCACCGAAGCTCGGCTGGAATCTATGGCTTGCGCACTGGGGGGGGCGCATCGCTGATGTTCACAGCTTTCCAGGGGCCAATGCCGGTGATTTGAAGCACGGCGGGGCCTTCGACCCATACTTGGTGTACCGCATGGCGGGCATTCACATAGTAGTCGCCCGATTCAAACTCGGTAGCGTGCTGTCGGTCAGCATCGGCGCCAAACGCAACCGCCACCCGCCCGGTGATGATGGTGACCCGTTCGTCTTTGGGATGCCAGTGCGCGGGCATGACAAAACTATCCTTGATTCGAAAGCGCACGGTAAACAGATCGGGCGCCTTTGGATTGCCCTCAAGCACTGCCATTTCGCAGCCAGAGGGCAAGCTTGAAGGGCACGGCTTCCACGGTGTGCTCTTGGAGCGGACCACATGCTGTACTTTTCCCTGAGGAAACGCCATCATGCCGACCTCTCTGGTCACGCAGGCGGTGGCAAGCAGCGACAAAAAGAGCATACATCTCAAAATCATCGCCGCAGAAGCTAGCACAGAGGCACGCCCAGGAAAAAGCCGCTTTCAACGCCCAGATGCTTGTTTGACTGAAACAATTGCAACTTCCGAGACACACGTATCGCTGTATTGGGTGCCAGGGTAGACCGACAATATCTCAATCACCACACCAAACGCCCTGAACGCTGAGAGGGTCGAATCTTCGGGTTGCGTAAGGGACACCGTTTGATTGCCGAAACGCGAGCGTCGCGGCGATCGTTCGAAACCCTTCAGCGACCGGATTGGACCGGAAAACCGCTCAGGCTTCTTCGTGTCTAGGTAGATATTTCCGTCATTACAATAGCTTACAACCAAAAGCCTGGACTATCGGCCGAGGCCCTAGAAGGATGAGCCGTCCATGAGGGTTGACAACTCGGAGTACCCTCACAACCCGCAACGCACCAGTCAGCGGCACCGGGGTTCCCCACGCCTGATTGCGTGGCACGCGGGGGCCAAAATCTGCAATAAACCCTGCAATAAGGCGACAACGGCTGGATCGCTTCCGATTTCGTGTCGCCACCAAGAAATCTTGTTTATGGCTAGATTCGTAAGCCACGAGGCGGTAGAAACCCACGTCGCGACTGTGGGGAACGGCGCCATTCATGAGACATGGATCGCTTCGTGCGATGAAACGTGGCCTAAGCAAATGTATTTCAGCTTCGAACACCAGACACACTTTGGGGGCCCCGCGGTGCTCGGCCCACTCTTGATCTTTTTGAGCTTGTTTTTGGCCCCACCATCGACGGCCGGCGAAACCGTCGCGCCCCCACCCGCAGCCCACATGCTGTCCTGGAGCCAAGGGTGGAACCTTGTTGCCCTTCAGAAGTCAGACGCGATCTCTTTTCCCGAGGGCGTACAGCTTTGGCGAGCCGAAATCCCTGGCCAGAGTGACACACCCGCCTCGATGGTATGGCTTCATGCGCAACAAGAAGGCAGCGTAGCCCTCAATGCCGAACTCTTAAGCACCGAGACTTCGAGCGTGGGCCTGTCCCCCGGCTGGAGCCTCCTGTCGGTATCCCAACCGACCCCCTATCAAGATTCAGCCATCGACCCCATCTACGCCTGGCACCCCTCCGATCATCGCTACCGTACAGTCGCCGTAGGCGACGTGCTGAAGCCGGGCGTCGCGTATCTTGTCTACACCAAGAACACCGCAGTACACATCGCACCGTCCTTGAACGAAGACCCAAAGGCTGGACCCTTGGTATGGGTTTCGGAACGCGGACCGCGTGAGCGAACGGCACCGGCCAATCTTCGCGTCTTCGGAGGGCTTCAGGGCACCGTCTACGCGCCCCAGCTGGTCCTTCGAGGGGCCTTTCGGACGCACCGCATCAAAACCCTATCGCTACACAGACAAAAACCCACGACTGAAGATGTTGTGCCCATCAGCATCACTGGAGAAACTTTTACTGCGGTGGTCGCACTGGTCGAAGGTACCAACACCTTCACCCTCATCGCGGAGGATTGGGCTGGCAACACGCATGCTCAGACCATTACCCGGACCTACGATCCCCTGGGTAGGGCCCCCAATCACCCTCCGGGACCCCCTTCAGGACTGGTTGCCACCGGCGTCCAAGAGACGGTCCGCATTTTTTGGCAGGCGCCCCGAGCCTTCGCGGATGGAAGCGCCATGCCCGAAGGGGTTGAGGTTCGATATGCCCTCTATCGAAACGGCTCGCTGCTGAGAGATCAGATCAACACCACCTGGTTCGACGACACCGTGCCCGAACAAGAAGCCGTATATCACTATCACTTGCGTACCCAAGTCCAAGGCCAAGACGGACAAGTCCGTCGATCGACCCCCTCACCCGCGGTTGCCTATCGGCCCCATGCCCCCACCACGCCGCCCGCAGCCTTTACACCGCCGCATCACGCCAGCCCACCAGGATTATCCGCCTCGCAGCCCAAGCTGCTCATTGTGAACAACGAAGGGCGTACCGTGACCCATCTTGCCTATCTGGTCAGAGACCCCCATGGGCAAAGCGATCGCATTCACTACCGGCAGAGCCTTCGTTTCTTGGCGCCCAACACCGCTACCGAGGCCGAAGCAGACTCCGTGATTGTCGCTGCGCCCGGGCCACAAACGCAGATCCTTGAACTGGCGCTGGCCGTCCACGGGTCAAGCGTCGACATCGCTTGGGTCGAGGTGCCAAGGAGTCCAAAAACGGGCGACGAGGTCACCAGCAAAATCGTGCTTCGAAGAAGCTGCAACCACGGCCAAGATTTCCATTCCTGCGCCGAGGGCGAGCAAGTCCTGCGCGAAAATACCGCCTACAAACGCGACCTCGGACTGGCCTACGACGCGAAGGGCCACCATCACATGGTGTGGAACGAATCGAACAAGGTGTACTACCTCAAAGATCTGGTCGGTGAGCGAGACCACAAAGGCAAGCTCCTCAGCGTCTTTGATATCCACCACCGTAGACCGGCCACCGAACTGGTGAAGACCAAAGTTCAGTACGACAAGGTCAATGGACAATGCCCCTGCGACCAGTGCTGGTGCGACGACGCCTATCCTTTGGAGCTGGAGCCTGACCCCAACAACGAAGGAGACCCCATCGGACCGTATCTACACTGGTGGGAAGAGGCCTTTGTGTACACACCTTCTTTGCACATCGACCAACACCAGGTCAGTATCATCGCGCATCAAACCCGCACCTGGAACGCCGCCCCCGTCCTCAACCCCATCTGGGAACAGATGTACAGAGATCCGGTTTACAGCGACGAAGTCCTTTTCCTCCTCAAACCCACCCGGCGGGTCATCGGATGGCGACAGACGTGGAAGACCGCCTACGAAGCCGGCGACGAGTCCCTCTACGAAAGCCTCGGTATTCAGTATCAATACCGATACCGCGGAACTTGGCAAAACCACCAGGTCATCAAAGTGGCCCAACGGCCTCTCGAAGAGGGCGTTTGGGCCCCATCCGACTCCGGCGAGCCAGGATGGAAACAAGGCGACTGGAACGCGGGCATCGAGGCGCGATGGCGAATATCCGTCGTAGACGACAGCTTTGCGCCCCACCAAAAGGCGCAACTTTCATACCCGGTCCTGACGACGGCCCCTTCGGGGCGGTTGTTCGCGGCCTACGAAAAGGACGCCAGCCCCACCCCGAACGCACCCGAGACCCGCGCCATTCAGCTGCGATCCTCAGAGGACGGAGGCAAAACGTGGACCAGTACCCGCGCCTTTGTGGCCAGTGGCCACCGGCCGCAAATCCAGGTGAACCAAACGGGTGCGTCCGGCCCATCGGAAATCGCCATCCTCTATTATGCGTCGGCGCCCAACGCCTCTCGCCCCGGTGACGCCCCCGTGCGTCCGTTGCATCTGGCACGCACACGCGATGGCGTTCATTTCTCAAACACCCCTCTTCAGGCAATCGATGTGCCGTCCCCGCCCCTTGCCAGCGACCCCCCAGGGTCAAACTTCTGGGCACCTTTGGCCTTGGCCATGCCGGTGAACGAAAGCCCGGTGGCGCTTCGGCCACTGGGGTTAGAACTTTTGGACGGCTTCGCAACCGCATCCATACCCGTGGAGTGGGTGGATTCGCTCCCAGCCGGTCCCCTCCACCACAAAACAGGGCTGACCCAAAGCGGCCCCCTCAGCGATACGGGGGGCTCAACCCACCAAACGACGCCCATCACCCCCATCGATGGACAAACGCGCGCGCTTCACCTTGCGACGAACCATGGCTTCATCGGCATCGATGGTCAAAGGCCCCGGCTTCACCTTGCGAGGGACAACACCTTCACGGGCATCGATGGGGCCACGCCCGGACTTCACCTTGCGAGGGGCAACGCCTTCATCGGCATCGATGGGCCCACGCCCGGACTTCAGCTTGTACCGGGCGGCGCGCGCAGCAATCTCGAACGAGCCCGCGAACTTCGCACAACCCTTCTCAAGTTCATTGAATCGCCCCACCCGCAATGGGTACAGACCGAGTTCCACCCCAATGATCGGGGGGGAGCCTCTTCGAGAGGCGCCCTTGCTCCGGAGGGATTGGAAAACGAAGCGGATGGTCGCGATGCGCAAATCCTGGCCGGTTTCGAACGGGTGTGGGTGTACACCCAAGGCATCTCTTTGGAGCACGCGGTTCGCCAAGATGAGCACCAAAAGGCGCGGGGCCTTGCGCGCTGGCTGTGCGATGAACAAAACGCCGTATGGGAAGGCGACCACATTCTTGGTTGGCCCTTTTCGAAAAACACCCAGGATGACACCTGGAAAGACGCCCGGCTGGTCACCGGGGCCAGTGCCTGGGCCATCCACGGGCTCGGCGCCTTCTTGGCCTCCGCGTCTTTTGTCGGTCTCGAGGCCGATGAAAAAACCCATTTCCGTACGTGCTATTCTTTCGCCCTGGCGGGGCTAAAACGCCATCGAGTCGCCGTAGATCTGACAAACGGTGCCCGAAAACCGCCGGGCTCCGCGTGCGCCCCCGAAGACTGCGCCTTTTTGATGACGGCCGGCTGGACCACCCAGGGCCTTCAACACGCAAAAAGCCCATGGAAACTCGGTTTGACCGAGAACGAAAGCGAGACGTGGTCCTACTACAGCATCCTCGACGCCCTGGGCTACGACGACTTCGACGAAACCCAACCACCCGCCATCCAGAGGACATGGACCCAAGGCGGACACACCGTCGAAGATGAGGTCCCCGAACTGACGCGGGACCAGTTCGATATCCTCAAGAAAAGAACGCAGGCCACCAACGTCGTCACCGAGCACAATCTCGATGTCCTCAGCGTGCTCAACCACAGCCTTCGGCATCAAGACAAGCTTTGGCCCCACGCAACCCAGGCTGAACAAGAGGCCCGCCGGGCGGACCTAGAAGCTTGGCGAGATGGGGTTCGGACCGGTCTCTTCACGCTGTTGTGGGAGTCCGGGAATGAAAAACCGGCGATCGAGCACAAAGCCCCCAATGCGTGCCGTACCGAAACCAAGACCATCGAGATGAAAGGAAGAGTCATCACCGGCGGTGAATTCAGCGCCAGCGGGCAGTTTTTAGCCCATCCCGAGGTGGCCATCGACAACTGTAGCTGGCTCGCCCTCTCCGTGGACTACGACACCCTGCCAAGCCGCCACGTCGAGCAACTCGAGGTTTGTCTGGCGTACTCCATCGACAAGTTTGCCGATCACATGCCCCATGGCGTCAACAATCAATGCTATTTCGGCGCCCACTACTTCCCCAACACCTTCCATGACCCGTACATCGACCAGAGCGACCAGCAAGAGGTGTCTTACCACCTCGAAGCCACGGCCGGCCTCATCCTCGGGCTCCATCGCTTTTATGAAGCCCATCCCGAACGCGGCGAGCCCCTGGAACAGACCGCACGCACCCTATGGACCGGCGTTCAGGGTTTTGTGCGAGACCACGGTTTTATCTATTCCAGTCGGCGGATCCAAGATCTCTCGGCGCGCCTCGCTTCGAGCACCGCGGTCATCTGGTACCTCGACGTCTACGAAGCCCTAGAAGGCCAAGATGGTCGCGATTTGCGCCCGCTCAAAAACTACGCGGAGGCCGTCGAAAGCCAGAGCGTCGCACGGTCCGTGCATGATGCGTGGGCAACGCTCAAAGACCAAAGTGAGCCCTACCTGCCCCCGGACGGCCAAGATGGCCAAGAATACGACCTGGTGCGTTCGCAAGGCGGCCGCGCTGGGACCCGCGTGGAGGACCAAGCGCTGGCCATCTTGGCCGCTGTCAGCCAAAACGACTTCGAGCAAGCTGCGCGATGGGCCTCGGGACTGCTTCACGCCGTGGTGCGTAGCCCAAACGACCTCCTCGGTGAAGACTGGCACTTTTTGGTCGAAATCCACACCCATGATGAAGGCGCGCGCGTCAGTCAAAAAGCGCTCGAAACCGAACTTTTGGCTCTGTACGCGCTGTTTCGGTTCCAGCGTCTAAGGCCGGCAAACACGGACCCCGAAGACCGCTTCCAAAGCCGCCTTCGCGAAACATTGACCCAGGTCCTCAGCACCCTCAGACGCCGGCATCTGCGACATCAGCACGGACTCACCTGGTTCGCCCAGTCCGAAGACGATGACGACGGGCAGAGCGCCCGAACCACCGACCAAATTCTAGCGTACTTCGTGTTACAAGAGGCCGCGCACCTCGACCTTCTCCCCGCGCTTAAGATCGATCCTGAGGCCTTGAAGACCGCCTTGCTTTCCATCTTTTGGGATGAAGACACTCACCAACCGAGGCACACCATCACCAGCGACGCAGATCTTTCACCCCCATCGCCCGGAACGAGCGCGCTTTACAGTCTCTTTGCCAGCGATGTCCACGATGTGGTCAAAGCCCAGCAGGCCTTAGACGCCAGCTTTGCGGCCCGATCCACCCTGGCCAAGGCAAACGCCCAGGCTTCCTTTGTGGAGTCCCCGTTGGTTTGGCTTTTGGCGCTACGAAGGGCCTCCGATTTTGACCCCCGATTGGCCGAACTGGCATTGCTCGAATTCGAAGCGCTTGAGGGCACCGCCTTCCCCGCAGAACGCATCCTCGTCCACCACCCGCAAGGAACCTTCGGCGCACAGCCCGGACCTCTCTTGGTCGGCACGACACCAAAAGAACAGCGCGATCCAGCCCGCCACGGCATCATGCGGCTCCTGTCTAAGGCCGAGGACGCCTATGTGGAAACGGTGGGCGCACTGTTCGCCTCGGATCCAGAGCCTTACCTGTTTGACGCGTTGATCACCCGCCTCACCCATCTCCGTTTTTTGGAGGCCATGCTCGAAAACGGCGTTCCCGTCGACCAATGGGCCGCGAATCCTGCAACTCATGGGGCCTTTTCGGGCCGGATTCGAGAAACGGTGGCGGACCTTCGGGGCCTTTGTGAACCGGGTAGCCCTCTCGAGGCCCGCCGCGCAAAAATGGAACGCTACTTGGGCCTTTCGTGCGAAGACACGACCCAACTGTTCGAGGCCCATCTGGTTCGGCGAGGCGGAACCCCGGATGCGGATATGGGCCTTTTGATCTGGAGCACCCGCACGAACCCATCCTCCTCGCCCCACGCGTACACCCTCACCCGACTCACGAGCTGGCTTTTCGACCACCATCACCAAGACCCGAACGATGCCCCCGGCGACCGGGTCCTCGGACCCGGTGTAGGCGCTGAAACTTGGGGAGACGCAACCACCACTTGGCAATCGCCCACCATGGACGAGCCGCTTCCAACGCGGCCCCCGACGGGGTGGACCGTAGGGCGCGCGCGCGAGGCGCTCCGCCAGCGATTCAAAGATGCGGTCGATGATACGCTGGGGCTCGGTGAGAGCCCCCTTTCTGCCCCACTCGGCGCAACCTACGAGCTTTCAGGGGTAGATTCGATTGCAGCCCACCATCCTCAGTCCCCCGCCTACTGGGAACGGACATCGTTTGAGCTTAGGGCCTTCCACCAAGCACAGCGTTCCAACCCGGCTTTTCGGTACACCTTCAAGGGCACGCCAAACCACCCACCCGAACTGAACACAAGTCCCGAGGGACTGGACCGCAGCCAAATTCTTAGACAGCTCATCAATCGATACGCGGACGGGCGGTTGCCCAAAATTGCCGACGAAACAGGCTTGCCCGTCTTCCTTCTTCATCGCATGCTCAAGACCGGCCAGGCCAACCCAGATGTTCTTCAGAAAATTGCCCAGGGCGATGTCCAAGGCAAAATGGCCGTTGATGCGTGGGCACTCCGTGACGACCGGTCCATCGGCGAAAAAAACCAGCCGCTGAGTGTACTTTTCGCCGCCTCTATGGCGCCGCACGGGAACCACACGATCCCGACTTGGGAGACCCTCCTCGAAGGCGCGTCCGCGCTCGAGACCCCATCCATTTTGACTTTGGCGTTTGAACCGCCGGACCGGCCCGAATCTGAAAACCATGCTGGCCCCTGGCGCTGGCCGCGGTTCTTCGAGCAAGCGTTCGCCGAGCCGGACGAGCCCGGAGCCTCTTCGCCCGTCACCGCCCTTTTTGGCCCAAGTCCAGAGGTGGTTGCACACATGGCGGTGGCCCTCGAGTTTGCCAAGCAGCTCGGCGCCAAGGAGGCATTTAAGATCACCCTGGTCGAGATCCTCAACGTTGCGGTGGGCACAGGCCTTGCTGCCGCCATGAACGAACAAGAAATCAACGCCCTCATCGACCAAGTCTTTGTCGAAGAGAACCACAACGTCATACTGGTCGAAGAAGGCGCATCGTTGACCGTGCCCCTAGACTACGAATTTGTCGGCCGAGAGCCGCTTTTTTCGATCGAAGACCCCAGCGAAATCTACGCATGGCCCCTCGAGCCCACCAGCCACCACCCCCCAGGGTGGGAAAACGCCTTCGCCCTCAGCATCATTGACAACCTGGGTTTTGGCGTTGGCCCCGAGTTTCGGACCCAAGCCGCCCAGTGGATCAGCGCGTTCATCCAAGGTTACGTCCCTCAGAACATCATCCTCAAGAAAACCTCTCACGGCGTAGAAATTTACCGTAAGCCAAGTCTCGCGCTATGGCACGGAAGCGCCCGAGGCGTCGTCCTCCATGTCAAGGGAGATGGTGGCGGGGCCGAGCTTGTCCACCGGCAGCCCGGCTCGTGGAGCCGCTGGTACGAGGAGCACGTCCTCACTGAAGATCTTCCGGAGTACCTTCGAGAGGCATACCTCCGCGCAGTGAGCGCCTGGCTGCTCGACGATTTGCTCGCAGTGCCAGGCCGCTTGAGTTTTCACGAACGCAAAGAACAAATCAAACGTCAGATCACCGGGGCGGGGCCCCACGTGAAATACGTGGGCGCAGCCGGCTTTTCTCATGAAGAAACGCCAGCGCTGATTCCCGCCACCATCATCCCCGCCGGGACCGGACGTGTTGCCTACTATGGCCTTCCACACCCCACGTACGCGGCTGCCGTCCAAGCGGTGCCAGACGTCGCCTACTGCGTCACCGGCGCGCGACCAGGAGATCCTTGGGCAATCATTCGTGCAGATGCCGAGGGCGACAGCATCATCGACCACATGAACGGCCGACGCGGAAACTTCATCACCCTCAGCAAAGAGCCCACCTTCGATGCTGGACGGATGCCTGAGTTCAAGCGGGCCGTGACAAAAAGCAAGGGCAAGGTGTGGATCTACAAGATTCGTCCCCCAGAGGGAACCCTGGAGGTTCGCAGCATTCTTGAGGCGTTGGGGGTGCGTGGCTCAGACACCGACAAAGATACACTCCTGACGCCCGCCATCATCCTTTCAGAGTATATGATCAGTCGCCACCAGGTAGACGAAAACGGTATTGCGATCCCAGGCACAGAAGAACGCAACCCCGAGTACGCCCCCGCGCACAAGACACCAGACAACCAAACCGTCACCGGCCCTGTCATACCCCTTTACACCGACCTTGACCTCGCACGGTGGACCCTTCAACACAGAGGTTCCGACCGAACGCCCGCCAAAGCCAACCTTGCCCGACTGACCGCGCCCAAACTGCTCATTCGAGGGAGCCACAAGCAACCCACCGGCACCGATGGCGCATTCACCACGGGACTTGGACCAAGCATCGACGAGTGGGGCAATCCGAGCGATATGACCTCTGTGACCCACATTCGTAAGACCCTCGAAACCTACATCAAGCCCGGTCTCGACAATGCCCCACTGCGCTACTTCGCCTACTACATCGAGAATGGGGGTCGCGCCCTCAACCTAGAGGCCATCGGCGAAGGCGGAGACTATGCAGAGAGTGTCTTTTTTGGAAAGGTTCTTCCAAACGAAATCATTGGCGCCCAGGAATCTATTTTCGACCCAAAAACAAAAAAGCTTACGCTGGGAGAGTACTTCGTCAACCCCAACTACGTTCCTCGAAGCCAACCAGGCACAATCAGTGGTCCGTCCAAAGGCCCTGTCACCTACAACGTCTTTGATCCAGCCAAAATCACCGTCGTGGGCGACGACGTAAGCCAGTCTGCCTTCTACGACAGCCTCCACATCGCTTCCTTGGTTCTCAGGAGCGATGGTTTTCTTGAGCTGAACCTCCCCGAAGCGCCACCTCAGCTCGAGAACATCGGTGCCGTCGAGAAATCGATTGTCGCTATGAACGAACGCGCTCACGCCCGAGCCGAAGCGCGGGGGTGGAGCATCCAGGGCCTCCTTCGCTATTGGCCCGCAACCAGCAATGACTTCGGCATCTTCCGCTGGAATCGCGCGCAGGGAAAACCGCTCACCTCTGCGGCTGAAGAAACGCCGGACGGAGCCCTGGCCGAACGCCTGGGCTACCCGATCGCAGTCGAAGTTCGTCCATACCGAAAAAACGGTGCCCAGGTGGCTTTCGTTTCCCCAGAACATCAACCCAAGTCCATCAAACTCGACCTCGACGGAAGCGGCAAACGCCCTCGCCTGACGACCACTTCAGTCCGGGAGGTGCTACGGGGCGCGGCCTACGTTTTTTCAAGGTTCGTTGGACGAAAAACATCCTACGAAACCCTTGCCGAATACGTAAAACATGTCCCTATCCGGACCAAGGCCGCGTCCCAAGATCACCTGGGAGAGGTTCATCTCGAGTTCAAGGCCCCCCTCAAAACCATGCCGGAAAGCGAGCTTATTGATTTTCTTGATCTTGCCGGACACGCCGCCATCCTTCACGAACACCCCTTCATCATCCAGTTCGATAACCCGCCCGCGAGCGAGGAACTCAACTCGCCGCTGCGGGTGTTTACGAAGACCAAGGCCGACTGGGATACCTCGACGGCAAAGTGGAACGGAGAAACGTACCAGGCGCTCGCCTGGTCCGAAGGCCCCTTGTTGAATGAAGAACCCGTCGTAGTGCAGTTCGTCAGCCCACGGGTCCCAAGCAGCCTCAAACGCGGCATCGTACCCCGGGGAAAAAACAACTACCGGGTGCAGGAAACCTACGAAGACCACTGGCCGAGTACCTCTTTTGTCGAAGTGACCACCAAGCCCGAACAGGTTCAAGAACGCGTCGAATGGTTCGACGAACGCGTTTACATCTATACCGCGGTCATCCCCGCCAAGCAGGCGCTCGACCTATCCATCTGGGCTCGAAAAAACACCAAGGACGAGGTTTCCTATGGGGAGGGGGCGCGCATCTTGGTGGCCGACGGAATCGCATGGGAAAACATCGCATCTTGGGTTCGTATAGCGCCTTCAACCCCCAGCAAGGCGACCGCCAACAGCGATTTTTCGGCCCAGGGATACGACAGCAAGGTCCTCAACCGGGTGGATCAAAGCCTGGCCGAGACGGTGGCTTACACCGGCACCCCGCTTCAGGGGGAGATACCGAGGTGGGGTGACAAGCTCGACTGCTGCGGCGCCATCACCAAGACCCTTTCCTACGAGCTGTTCACCCCGCCCGTACCCCGCAACAGCGGGTTTGCCGACGTGATCGTATGGCAGAATACTGGGAAGGAGTTGGGGCGAGCCTGGGTCGACGACAAAGGCTTTTTGCACTTCTATTTTCAGAACATGGGCTACGCGGGCGACGAAGAACCTCCGAGCATCCGAAACCGTCGTACGCGGGTGCTCAATACATTGATTGAGCAAGTCCTGAATCAAGAGATTCTCGTCGGGAAGAGGGTACGTGGGGCTTTCGCCGAATGGCTCCAAGACGATCAGGAATGGGACAGTCTGGAAGAAAAGATCAAAACCGAGGCCCGAAGAAAAACGGACCCGCGCACCCAAGACGACAAGGGCTTGCGCCAAATAGCCGCCGAAAGAATAGTGGTTTCGGAATCACTAAGCGGCCAAGGTCTCCTCCAGCATGGATTTGTTTTGGAAACGATCACCCACCCTGGTGGGGGGGGGCTTTTGACCACTTTCTCGCGCCTTCCCGGACTGGCGCCCGGGCACGTTTCAACGCTTCAGAAGTCACTGGGCTACACCTTCACCAAAAAACACCTTCTTGAACAGGCACTGAGCCCCGAAACCACCGAATTCGAATCGCTCGAGTACCTGGGCGATGCGGTCCTCGAGGTCGTCGCCATCACCGGACAGATGAAACAGTTCCCCGCCAAGTCCTCCGCCCATCTCAAGAGACTCCGAGAGCAAGTCGTCAACAACTTCGCACTCAACGTGTTGGCCCAACAATTGGAGCTTCCACGCTTTTTCAACGTCAGTTTCGTGGGTGAAGAACGCAACTTCAGAAACAAGGAGAAAACACCTGCGGATGCCGTCGAAGCCCTGATCGCGGCGATGTTCCTTGATGCGGATCAACTGGGGCCCGTAGCCACCCATATGGAGCCGTGGTTTGCTATTCCGCACGAAACCCTCACCTTCAATGATCGGTGGTTTGTTTTTCGGACCTGGGCGCGAGAAACCTATGGCCCTGGGGTGCGTACCCGCTACGAGCACTTCCGTGACCACGACGGGCAGCACAAGACCCAGATCCTGGTCAACGGCCAAGGCCTAGGAGAAGCAGCGACACCCGATGCCGCCACCGGCAAGTCCGCCGCCCTGGCCAACGTGTACGCAACCCACGATACGCTGCTCCAAAAACTCTTCTCATCATCTGAGGCAAACCAAGCTGTGCCCTTGGGCACCCAGTTTCCGCCCCCCGAGGACGCACTCACTTCTGAAGAGGAAGCCCTGGCACAATCCTTTGCGCGCTTTGTCCCAGACCCCAAGTTGGTGAACTACGTCCTTAAAGCCAACGTGCATTGGGTCAAAAATCAACATTTGGCCGCCCTCGGCAGAGCCGTGCTCGAACTGGTTCAGAGAAGGCGACACGTCGGGTACTACGAAGAGCCCATGAGACATGAGAGTACAACCCGCGCGTGGCACCCCACCTGGGCCTTCAAACTTGGTTTGGGAAAGTTCCTGGGCTCCGCTGCGCCGCGCGCCAAGAACTACGGAGAAGCGCTATCCCACGTATTCAGAGCCATGGCGGGGCTCGTTTTTGTGGTCTCTGGCCTCGACGCCGTGGACGAGATGATCGAACCGCTCTTTGACTACGGTGGGGCGCCAAAGCAAATCGCGCATCCCACGAGCCCCGAGCACCTTCGATTGGCTCTTTGGAGCCATGAAGGACTTGGCCACGCACCGACCTATCTCACCGAACGGAAAGGCAATCAATACTACACTGAAATACGGGCTGCCCACCACGTACTGGGATCCGGCGAAGGCCCGAGCCCCAGCGACTCTGAACGAGAAGCGGTCCAGGATGCGATCACCCGCAACGAAGTACCCGGCGAAGATCTTCAGCCCGGCAGCACGTGGAAATCCGAACCCCGCGTCTGGGTACCGCCAGGAGACCGAACAACGCGTCTTGCACTCGAAGTTCCGCCTCGTCTTGCGTCCGCGCTCCCCACCAGCGCCGGAGCCGGAGGCGCGACCCGAACCCTCCCGGAGCTCGAAGACGAACTGGGCTTTGCGTTTTCGAACACCAACCTCCTCAGTCACGCGACGACCCATCCTACCCTATACTCCGAGTCAAAATTCGAGACCTTGGGGCTTGTCGGCCAACAGGTTTTCAGCCTTCTCTTGGCGCACGACACGGCAGAGCGGTTCCCGAAACGAGATGCGACCCAAATCGGATTGTTGGCCGCCGAGCCCCATTCGCCGGCAAACCTCGCGGCGAGTGCTCGGACTCTGGGATTGGAAGACTGGCTCAGGTTACAGCGGAAAAAAGAAGATCGGCGTCAAGTCGACGCAGTCCTGGTAAGCGCTTTTCATTCGCTGGCTGGCGCCATGCATTACGAAAGCGAGGGCGATATCTCATCCATCAAACCGTCCCTGATTCCACTGCTCGTACCGCCAGCGCAAAAACTCACCGAGGGAGAAAAATGGTCTATGTTGAGGGCTTTGGGGCCCATCAGCTTCAAACTTCCCGGAGAACTCAAGTACGACACCATTTTGGATAAGGACGGAAGCCCCCAGACAACCGTGTGGATCGGCAAAGAGGTCATCGCCGAGACCACCGGCCCAAACGCAGAGGCCGAAGCGCTTAAGCAAATCTTCTTATCCAATCCGGAACTTAAAGCGGCCCTCGCTCGCGAAGAGTCTCAACTCCCAAGGCCGATGTCTCTCGCGCTACAGTTTCCGCCGTTGGCAAGCAGTCCGCTGACCGACGCGGAGCGCCGCATCCTGGATCTCCTCCCGGTCGAACTCCCTACGCCAAGCAGCATCCGCTATGCGACCCGCGGGTCTGTATATGCTCACCACGCCGAACGGCTGAGCCTCCTCGGCGACCGGGTCATCGCCCTCGTGTTCGCCGAGGCAGCCGTTTCTGGACACCCAAAGAGGAGCGTCGAAAAACTCAAGTCCTTCATCGGAGACTTCAACAGCGGCCTCGCACTCTACGCGTGGCGACTTGGCCTCGCAGACGTTCTGGATACTTCGGCCCCGGACCGGTCGTTTTCGTCGGGGCTACGCTACACCTTGCGACTCCTCGTGGGCCTCGCCTACGTCCAAGGTGGCATGGCGCTCGTCCGCGCCATTCTTCAGCCCTTTCTCACTTTCGAAAAGTACCCCATGGCTATTGCCAGCCCGTGGTCTCAAGACGCCCTACGCTTAACCCTTTGGTCGATGTCGAAATACGGCCTTCCGGCATACCAGTTCACAGCCACGAGCAACGGCCACCGGGTCAAGATTTTCGCGGGCAAGAAGCGGATCCCGATTGCCGAAGCCGAGGGTCCAGACGAGGACACGGCGCGCCAAAACGCCCTTCGCAAGGCAATAAACGACCACGACATCCCTTAACGTCCAAACTGCCTGGGTTTCCATACCATTCCTTACAAGTCGGTGGGCGTAAACCGGCATAAGGCCACAGGAGGACATGTCGAAGACTTCTTCGAAATGCCCATTCGGGTTGGCTCAAAGGTGCACTTCCTCCGTCGGTTTCCATCGGCATGTGTATTGCTCGTGATGGGGCCTGATGTTCAGATGGATCGATTGCGTGGCCGCCCTTCTTCTTCTTTCGGGGGCAGGGTGCGACATCAGCAATGTAGGGTCTCCTGTCCATGCAAACAGTTCCGTGCCCGCAGGCCAAGAAGGGCCCCAGGCAATAGACCAAACACCCCACACCAACGATCCCGTGCCCACGGGCCAAGAAGAGCCCCAGCCAGTAGACCAGACACCAAACACCCACGATACTGCGCCGCCCAGCGAGCACGAAAAACCGCCAAAAGACACCCCCAACGAGCCGCCCCATTCCCAAGAAAACGACCCGCCAGAAGACGATCAAAGCGTGGAAAGGCCACCACGGCCGAGGCCCCCTTCAAACGAAAACTGGCCTGGTTTTGCGAAAGACGGGGAGGGAAAGAACGCGAGTTTGGTCTCGTTGGACCACGACCTTGACCTGGAATGGATGTATCTCATTGAAGGTCAAATTCGCTTGAGGGGACAAAAGATCCACCCTGGTGGCTATGCGGGCTCGCTTCGCTCCAAGAACCTAGCGATTCGGGATGGCCGAATTGCCGTTCTGATTCCGAACGGTGAGGTTCAGAGCTTTGGCTTCGTGGGTACGCAAGACGGTCAACTCAAACGACGCTTTGACGCGGCCCATCTGAGTCAAAGTGGATTCGGTGAATTCAATCGCTCGGGAATCGAGGGTCGAGACCTGAGATCAGGTCAGTTTCTTGTCTACTGGCACCAGAACGGAAACATCTACGCCCGGTCATCGGGAGATGGGTCCATTTCTGGCGCTTACTCGGTGGCCAAGGGGAAACGGGTTCTCGGAAAAATCGGGCCGGACGGCACTTCGCCTGGCCGGAGCTACAACCAGTCCGGCTACTTTCGGATGCACGACAAGTCCAACTGGTATTTCGTCTCGTGGGGCGGGCACAGTGGCCTCACCAAAAACTGGAAGGGCGGCTCACTCTCGATGGGACACATCGACCAAGACATCGGCCATATCCCGCTCGGGCTCTCCTACCGCCCCGCGATGCCCTCTCTTTGGGCGGCACCATTTTTGATCGATGGCGAAATGCTCTACACCCTGGAGGCGATTCACCATCCGAAGTACCCACCAGACGTGAAGAACAAGGAAGCCCCCATTCCGCCCTTCGTGTGGCTCGGTGCTCAAGTCCGAGGCTACCGCATCAAGGGGCAGACCGCGACTCGAGAAGACCAAGGGGTCGTGTTTGAGGACTGCGAAGAAGGGGAAACGAACCGCGACTGCCCTGAATTCGTTTGGAAGGAAAATCGCGCGTTTGTCGCCAACGACAGTGAACTGGCCAACGCGCCCAAGGCCTTTTGTGTGGGCACAAACGAACTCTACCTTGCGTACCTCAACATCGCCTCTCCGCTCGATTCCTTGACTCCCGAGGACGAAGTCCGCGTGCCTGATTTTCGTGAACCCCTTGTACTCGCAGGAATCGACCGCAAGACGGGTGATTCTTGGACAACCAAGCTGGGCATCACCGGAAGAGGAGCCAGCACCGGAAAGCAGATGCGCTACAACAACACCCATAGCTTCTTTCCTCAAATAGCCTGTGCAGATTTGGGCGGCCCGCAGAATGAGTGGGTGGCGGTGATGCTTCCGGAAGCCTACCGAAACACCTCCACCCGTACCGCACAAACGGGATTCAAGACCCGAATTGCGGTGGTCAACACCCAAAAGAAAAAGGTCGCATGGACCTTCGAGTATCCCCATAGCGGCGACACCACTCCGCTATGGATCTATGGAGGCAACACCAATACCAAGATGCTCATCGCAGGAGAGGACCTGTACGTGGTCTACCTCAAAACCGAAGCGCCGCTGAACCAATACATTGATCGCATCCGCATCCACCGGCTCTTTCTCCATGTCGACCGATTCAGCTTGGCCGACGGAACAAAAACCGAATCCCGCTTCCCCCTTGACGTCGGTGCGAACACCGTTCAACTGGACGATCTCGCGGCCGTAAACGGCGCGCTGTATGTTTTGGCGACCTACTTTGAATACTTCAAGGACGACGCAGGCCATGCACCGCGGCCGGGCGGCGCCCAATTTCTCGCGAAAATCCAGTAAGACAGACTGGAATCGCCAAGCTATAGGATTGACCTGCCTGGTCGTCTCTCATAGGAGAAACTATGTCGCCTCTTGTCAATTCTCGTGGGTGCAAAAACAACGGTCGGCTGCTCTTGCCGCTCCTTTTTATGGCTGCCTCTGCCTGCGGTGGCACCGAAGAGGGCGGCCATGACCCGAACGACGAAGACCATTCTTGGGGAACCATGACTTCCACGACGTGCTGGGAGGAGGTGCGGGCCCTCTTCGAGCCCAACATAGAATGCGGGTTCGTGAAAGTCCCAGAGTCCCGGGCAGCGGATGGTCCACCCGCCCTCGAAATTGCGGTGGTTCGCTTTAGAGCGCAAAATGCGGGTGCGCCCAAGCCGCCCGTCATTTGGCTCCAGGGCGGACCCGGCGGCGAATCCATCGCATCGCTTGAGTTTTTCTATCCTCGACTATTCAGCCACATGCGCCGAGACCGTGACGTCGTTGTTTTCGATCAACGAGGTATCGGCAAAAGCATTCCGGAATTGACTTGCCCCGAGCGCACGGACCGCACCGATGACGGCAACGCCACGTGGGCGAGCGCGTGTGCCAAGGCGCTTCGACAAAAGGGTGTCAACATGGAGGCTTACAATAGCGTTCAAAACGCTGCGGATATCGATCTGATTCGGACTGCCCTACATTACGAGAAGATCATTCTCTACGGAACTTCTTACGGAAGCCAGCTGGCACAACACTACATGCGTGACTTTCCAGACGCCGTAGAAAGTGCGATCCTGGACGGCGTCCTCCCCATGCCGCTGGGCCACTCCGTGTATTGGAGGGCAGAATTGGCAGTGTTCAATAGCCTTGCGATCGATCGGCTGTTGACCGAGTGTGAAAACGACAGCGCCTGCCAGACAGACTTTCCAAACCTGAGAACCCAAATCGGGACGATCATCGCCGCACTCGAAACCGCCCCCATTCGCCTGTTTGAGGCGTCAGACCCAAACAATTCTTTGGAAATGGATGCCTTCGATTTCGCTTATCTTCTACGGGAATTTACGATTTTCTCACGCGGCATGTTCTGGGCAGCTGAGCGTATTCACTGGGTCTACCGAGTCTTGACCGAAGACAATACGCTGTTGCGGGGCAGACTTTTCCGGGCGTTTGAGTTCTTACGCGAACCAGACACTGTGGGCGATACGACGAACCTCCTCGTTTTCTTCTCAATGACCTGCAGCGAGTTCGACCGTTTTGACGAAAACGATGTGGTCATCGACAAAGAAACCCGGTCGGGCAACATCGATTTGACCCGATTCGAGGCGAAATTTATCCGCACCGTTTGCAACAATTGGGGAACCACTGTCATCCCCGAGGCAAAGCGACGACGGGTTGACTCCCATATTCGCACCCTGCTCTTCACGGGAGGGCTCGACAGCGCGACCCCACCCGAGTTCACGGACCGCGTTCAGCAAGGATTGACCAACGGACACCGAGTGGACTTCCCCAACTTAGGCCACGTCGTCGGGTTGTCAGATTTCGAGTGCCCCCGCAGTTTGATTCTCAGCTTTATCCAAGACGGAAGCCAGCCGCCAGATACAAGCTGCGTGCCAGAATTGGACTATTCAGCGATCAAATCTGGCCCCTAACAGAACCACTTCACCGCAAACCCATTCTTCACATCGCGCAAAGGGACGTGCTCCCGGGGCGAAGGAGCCGCTGGCCGCTATTCCTGTGCCGCGCGTTTTGCTCTTCGACGCAATACCTCATTGACCCAATCTTGGGGCGGATCGCCCTGCTCCAACATCGTCTTGACAAAGTTCAAAGCGTCCTTCTTGATTTCGTTGGCAAAGAGTTGACCCATCGCCTCGTGTTTTTCATCTTCCGTGGCAGCCAGTTTTTTGAGAGCAGCCTCATCCAACGCATTGAGTTCATCGATGACCGCAGCGACATCCTCTGGGTCCTTGAAACGAATCTCCCCCGTAAAATAGATGGATGGAAGCTTGGGGGCTTCAACAAAAACGGCTTCGCCGCTTCCATCGTTGATCTGATTCATGATCTCCACGCTGTGGAGCATCGTGTAGCGAATGATCAGCCAATACGTTTCAATGCCTTCTATCTCGCTGAGCAGCTCAGCGCTGGGGTCCTCCTCGTCGAGTTTCCGATAGAGTTCCTCAAGCCTCGTTTGAATGTCCGGGGGCATTTTAACTAGGAGACGTAGGTCGACTTCGGACTTCTCGCGAAAAGCCTTGAGTTCTCGGATAATATATTGCTGCACATCTTGCGGACTCAGGTGCTTGAAGACGGGCCCCCGGGTGTTGATCTTCCAAGGTATGTACTGAACGAACTGGTCCGTGATTTGCGTGTCAAGGCTAAATTGCATGGGGCGGACTGTCGATTGTGCGAGAACAGAAAACACCTTGGGTCTTCCATCCTGGGTGTGCGTTCTTGTTCCGTGGAGGTGGAAGCCTTGAAAGCCGTATTTTTGAAACACCAAGTATGGCTCCATCTTGACATCGGGCATAGTCTGCTCCGTATACCAGTAGGTCATATCGACGGCCTCGATCTCGTTCGGTGTGGTGCTCATCCACGCGTAGGTCTCATCGGCGATGGTCTGGTAGTCGTAGTCCGAGTGGCGGTAAATGGAGGCCTCGACGAGCCCGGCGTCCGGTGCCATGAGGCTCTCCGCCACGAGCGCGGGTTCTTCGTCTTCTCCCTTTTGGGAATAGAACGAAATGGAATAGACACAGCTCCCATCCTTTTGGCGTTTCACGGTCAGCAACGCCCGCATTCCACTTCTCGTTTTCGCTTCAGCCCCTCGCGGGGTCTGACCGTTCTTGCACTCCGCCATCATTTGTGCCCACAGGCTCGCAATGGACGGCGCTTCCTCTTCGTCAGACGAGGCGCCCTGATTGCTCGACGCCTGGGTGCCTGTCTCTTCGCTTGTGCTCTTCTGTTCTTCGTTCTGCCCGTTGCCGGATGAACCGCTTCCTTCAGGATTGTCGCCGCTCAAGACAACGCCCGAGGGCATTTGCCCGAAGATTTTTTCGTACAGCGGTTCAAGATAGGCCCCTTGTTGAGACTCCGGGACCACGTTCACATCGAAAGGAAAATCGGTACCTTGGTTAAGGCTGGGTTGGAGAATCAAGCCCTTGAGACCATCGAGAAACGCATTGGGCGCAACACCTTGTCCGCTCCAGCTTTGGGCGACGGTCTCAAACCACGCCCATCCCGGGTGGCGCTTAAGGACGGCGTCTTCCATCTCTTCGGGCGTGAGGTCGGTCATGAGGCGGTACACGGCCACGGGCTCTCCGGTGGGTTCGACATAGTTCCACGGCAGCATCGCGCCCGTGTTGTGAACCTTCTTGACCAGGCCATAAATCGCGCCGGGTTCGAAATTCACGGTAGGGGTCGAAAACCCACCCTGGGCGTGGACTTGGCTGATCTGGACCTGGTCTCGGATCACGGCCTCGTCTTTCAGTGCGAGCCCGAAGAGGGTGGTCACTTCGTGTTCCTCGACGTGGCCCACGAATACCCATGGCTCAGTCACCCCATTCGGAGCCGCATCAAGTTGAACCAGCGTGGTCCAGGTGTGCGCCGAGCCAAACGAAAAGCCCACCAAGGTCGACAGGAAAAGGGCACCAGTCATGAGTTCGGGAGTCCCCACACGAATGGCCTGAGGGCCCGCTCTGGCGACATCATCGGCGCCTTGCCGCACGAGGTTGGGGGCCCCGTTGCGTATCGCCACGGACATCACCGTGCCCGGGTTCAAAAGACGCGAGAAGAAAGAAAAGAAGCCCTGCTCGTCGGGCCCCCTGAAATCAGCGTCCGGCAAGTTGGCGACATCGACCCAGGCGCCGGCGCCGCCCTGCCGCATCCCCACGTAGGTATGACCGGACTGTCCAAGCCCGAAAGAGAGCACCGCCTTCGTATGATTGCCACTCGGCACCGTCGACTCAGAACCCGCGGTCAGCTCAGCCAGGGCATGGGTCACGCCCTGTCCGTCAAGCAAGCCGAGCGCGAGCGATGCGGGACATTCTCCGGCATGACAAAGGACCCCCGAAGGGAGCACGTGGGCGATTCCGCGGGTCGCATCCAGGCGCGCGGTTTCGGGGTCTTTGACCCTGACAAAGGCGTCTCGAACAAAGGTCTGGTTGCGGTTTTGGTCGACGAACCGAAACTGGTCTCTTCGCTCCGATCCCATCGCCGCCGCATCCACAGAGATCGTCACGGCTACATAACCTTCGGCCGGGACCGTGACCACCGTTCGGAGAACATTCGTTTGGGCTTCATCCTCGGGGAAGGCGCGATCATCGGACGCCCGAAAACCCAAGCGGAAGAAGGCATTGTCATGTTCCACGTCAAACCGGATGTCGTGCTCGCGGTTGTTCGAGATGAAAAAGCCGCTTTGCTTTTTGGCCAGTCTTTCGGCCGTTCCCAAAAGCCAAAGCGTGTGGGTTTCGATGTCGTTTCGGTCATAGGCCACAACGGAGCTCGGTAGCGAAAGCGGCCCTTCCAGCGGGTTCTCCTCAAGGTTCAGGTCGAGCAAATCGAGCGCCCAGATTTCCGAGGGAACGCGGTCCGTGAACCGGTTGTGACTGAGGTTTAAAGACTTGAGCTTTGTCAGTTGGCCAAGCTCCGGGGGTATGGGTCCGGGGATCTTATTGTAGGAAAGGTCCAGCTTGATCAGTTCGGGGAGCCCGGTCACCCACATCGGGAACGAAAACAAATCGACGTTTCTCAGGTTGAGTTCTCGCAGCGTGGTCAACGACACCCAAGAGGACGGAATATGAGTGAGGTCGTTGCCCCCTATATTCAGACTGTAAAGTTCTTCAAAAGCCTTCAAATCAGGAAGCGAGGTGCCCCCCTCAAGCCCCTGACCCCACAAACTGATCTCGGAGACTCGGCCTTGGCTACAGTGAATCCCCTCCCACTGGCAGGGGTCGTCGGACGCCAGCCAATCGACACGCCCTGGGGTGCTTGCAGGCTTCCAATTTTCTCCGTGGGTGGCCCGGTAAAGCGAGACCAGGGTTTGGCATTCCAGTGTGGGGACCGTGTCCACGCGCGCGCAAAACGCAAAGTCGGATCCCGTAAGCCACGGCGGGGATTCGGGCGTCTCCTCGCCCTCGCTCGGCTGGCACTGACAGCAGGTCGCGTCTTGTTCCCGGGGCACATTATAGCAACTCGAACCACGGATTGATTGACACTCTGGGCTCGACGCTTTCGAGCCTGGCCCCCGCGCACGATAGTGGGTCGAGTTGTCGTGGTTGCATGAGGCCAGCTCCGTATAAAAGCCACACTCAAGCCCCACACTCCCCAAACTGACGCAGGTCTGACCCACTTTGTTGCAAGCATCGGCGCAGGACTGACCAGGTGCTGCGAGCAAAAATTCGCCCCCAGAAACGGAAGGCCGCATGCGCCCCACCTCGACCGCGTAGTCCACACGGCCCGAGCGGGTTTCTTTGGACGCCTCGTCGGGCCATGTATAGGCCACCGTGAAGAGATCTTCGGCAGGCCCTTCTTCGGGGTATTCAAGCACTTCACCCTCAACGCCCACCTCAATCTCCACCACCCCGGGGCGGCCACCCCTCATGGGAGGCACCGTCCCTTCGAAGCCTAAGGCCCCTGACACGAAGGGCTTGGGGCCCGAACCGCCCACGGGCACGCTTCGGAACCGAACAAAGCCCGGCGTCGACGAAACCGTGTAATGACCCTCGTGATCGGTGTCGTTGTAGATGCGCAAGCGAAACGTCTGTTCGATCGCCTTTCCCTCAATACCAACGAAACGCATCAGGCCGCTGGTACGACGTTTCCACCCGAGCTCGCGAAATGGTGCGTCCACCCACAGACCGCGACGCGCTTGCGCCACCGATTCAAACGCGGTGCACGGCTCTCCTTGGCCCGGCAAGGAAGGCGCATCTTGATGGTAAAGGGTGATGTTGTCGATCACGTAGCGGCCGTGAACGCCGTCCGGACCGGAATCTTCCGGTGCGGTGAACAGGAAGACCAGATTCTCCACGACATCGACGGGGAAAACCACCCGCGTGCACTGCGACCTGAGCGCGACCGGATCGGACCACGTCGTCTCTCCAAACAGGTCATCGGAAAAACGGGTCTGGACAAAGTGCCCTAAGCTCGCGGGCGCAAGGGTGGTCACCTCCATAGAAAGGGCTTGGATTCCCGTCCGGCGAGGTTTCAAGTTTGTCATGATCCACTGGTCTTGTGCCGACGTGTCCCGATATCCGTGCGGCTGAATTTGCTCGCCACCATCGAGGAAGGTCTCGGAACGAACATTCGGGTGATCGATCAACAACCCGCGACGACCCCCAGAAACCACCGGCATCACCCGCTGCCCCAATGGGGGTGACCACGTCGACCAGCGGGGATCTTGGGACGGCACCTCAAAATCGAAAAGCACTTCAGCGCCTTCTCGGAGGAGCGCACCCCCGGGCGTGCTGGGGGTGGCCGCAAGCGCGCGGATCTGACCCTCGGTCACAACGCCTCGGTATAGACGGAGTTCATCGATGCCACCCGGAGCGTGAGGGCCGGACCCCACGTCCGGCCACCCAACCCGAAACCCATAGGTGTTGGGGAGAGGCAGCGGTCCAAAACCATCGGTGGCAGTCTGGTGGGTCGCCAGCGGTTGGCCGTCGACGAACATGCCTACAGCACCCTTGCCGTCCCAGGTAACCGTCACGTGGGCCCATAAATCGTTGGCCGAATCCGCGCCCCCTGATGCCCCACGCGTCCAGAGCACGGGATCGACTGAAACCGCAGTAAAACTTTCCCCGGACGCCGACACCAGGTTGAGCTCGAGGTGATCTTCTGAACCCAAAGTCAAAGCCCAGCCGGGGTCCAGGTTTTCGGGACCGCGGTTGCCGACCAGAGGCAGCGTCCCAGCGCCCGAGCGCGCGGGCCGCGCCAACCACAAAGAGATCGAAAACGCTTCGCTGGTCTCCAGGAAGTCGTGATTATGCGTGTATTCTCCATCGGCCACGGGAACATAGAAAACGCTCCCACCCCGAAGACCCGCGCCAACCCAGCCCGGCCTCCACACCGGCACCGAACCGACAAATGCCGGTTCCATGACGTACCAGTCGCGTGAACGCTCCTCCGCGTGATTGTCGAGGGACCAATGGCCGACCAAACCGTCCACGAGCGCATCCACGCTGAAGGACTCGCCGTCGCCATCCCCATGAAGGGCATCTAGGGCCCACCCCGTTTCCAGAACGCGACCGCGAGACAACTCGCCCGCGGGTGCATCGTAGCAAGCGGTCACAAAGACCCGGCCGTGCGGTGGAATCTCTTGCGGGGCTGTCTCTTCTATCCGAAGCACCCCACCGTCGCTGGGAGGCTCATCACCCTCTAAAACGCTGGCTTCGAAGGTTCTCGATAGGGTCTCATCGGTTCGATTGATGACCTCAAGCCGGCGGCACCCGCCATACGGAACGCGAACCCTTCCATCAAAGGCGCCCACCACTTCGATGTCTCGGTAGCTGTCGGTCACCACATCACGGCCCGTCAGTTCGACCCGAAAGGCACGCTCTAGGCGGCCCTCATCCCATTGGAGCCGAACAAACCACCCGACAGGGTTTTGATGAAGCGGCCCCCTGAGGGACGAAAGGTATTCGCGGTCAATCTCAAGACAAAACCGAAAACTCCCGGTTTCCCCAGGTTCGAGGCTTCGGTGTCGAAGGTCATCGAGCACAACCCGAAATCTTGCGCCTTCGCTCGATCCGTTGGCCACCACGGTCCAGTCCATCCGATCTGACAGGTTGTTATAAAGCTCATAGCGGCGGCACGTGTTCGGCTTGATTTCGAGGGTGCGGTTGTCGTCCGTTGCCCCGACAATCTTCGGTTCGATACGACTCGAAAGGTGCAAACCCAAGGACTCGCGATTCGGCGCGCCATACAGCTCACCCGTCTGCATCCACCGATGAAGGATGCCCGGAAGGTTGCCCGAGGCCTCGGCAGCCGCCGTGATGCGACCATCCCACTCTCGATTGATGCGTTCGCGAAGACGCCGTACGGTGTCTCCCTTGGTTTCCGATGGAGGCAGCCTGAGGGCCCTGAGGGGCAAGGGCGGGTCAAAAGACAAACTTCGCGCGTGGTCTGCGATCGCCCGGAGCACAAGAGCACGCTCGCTCCAAAAGCTCGGTGCGCCGGGGTTGTACGCATCGATGCTGTCCATCCCTCGGAGACTGAACCGGAAGGGACCGTCACCGAAGGGCTTGTCGAATGCGGTGGTACGCTCGAATCGATGGTCGTACGCGAAAATGAGGGCCTGCTGCATCCGCCGCTGCAGTTGAGACGCCGTGGGTTCATCGCTGTTGTCGACAGGCCCGAGTGCAATCGTACAGGTGACGCAAGACGGATCTTCCGGCTGGTCCCCCTCGCTCCCTCGCGGGACCATGTACCAATCGTGGTCCATGAGGACTTTGAGGTCCCCCAGAAATTGCGACACAAGATAAGGCTCCGATTCCGAAACCAACGAGAGGGGAAAGTCGTCCGGGGTGCCAAATCGCTTGGTGCGCAGAGCCTTGTAAAGCGCACTCAAATCCTGGCAGGGCAGTCCAAAGTAGCTTTCATAGTCCTCAACATGTTCTGCGAAAGGAGCATGCTCACAAAGATTCGACAAAAATGCATCCGCCCGCAACCGCCACTCATCCCGCTCAAGCGAGAAGTTATACCGCCAGTCGCTGAGGGGAGCATTGTTGTCTATTTGCGCAAGCACAAAGTCCACGAGGGCAACCCGATCCAAGAGGGCGTCAAAACGAAACGGCGAAACCTCGCTCACCAACAGCGTCCGAACCGCGTCGAGCCGAAGTCGCCCGAGGGGGGCCTCTGCGTCCATCCGCAAAAGCTTGGGTTCTGGCCATTCCGGAACCATAAACAGCGGTCCGGCATCGACGCCAAAAGCCCCTTTGGGATCGTGTAGCAAAAGCGCCGCAATATGGTAAAAGGCGCTGTCTCCCGACAACGAGGTCAGCCAGTGGTACTCCTCAAGTGCAAGCTCTTCTTGCCGTGGATCAATGGACGCGAGCGCGCGGTGGCCAAAGCCCTCTTGGATCAGTTGACCCCAAAGATGGGGCCGACTCACGTGGTCGAGCTCTGCGTAGCGGAGCCAGTCTTCGGTGGCATCTGAACCCCACAAAGCGTCGCCCGGGAGCAGAGGGAAGGTATTTTTCGGAGCCCGATCCCCGATGGGCCGCCGCACAAGGAAGGCGGTCCGCTCTTCGCGAGCGCGGGTGACACCCGGGAGCAGATTCAGTGCTTCTTCAACCCGACCGATATCCGTCAAAAAAGCAACACAGAAGGGGAGGGGGCGAGATTCCCCCGCGTTTGCGGCCAAAGCCGAGCCCGCAGCGCGGTCCGAACGCGTGCTGATCACGCCCTGTTCGCATTCATCGGCAAGCATTTCTTCAAAACGGCCCATCGACCGTGCGCCGTGATGCCCATCCAACCCGAGCCGTTCAGCTTGCTGGTACGCAAAATAGGCGAACACGTTGTCGCTCACCTGAAAGCGGGGTTGCTCAAAATCCGGCGCGCCCTTGAGGAACATGTCGTAGTGAAAATGGTCTTCCGTGCTCGGATCGTACGGCTCCCAGTAGAGGTCCTTCATGGTCTTCAGGCCCTCATGCAGCACCCCACGTACCTCGGACTCGAGCACACTCTGACCTCGAGGTCGCGTCAAACTGGGGTCAAGATAGCGGCCAAGCGCATAGTAGACAGCCATCTGCACCCCGGTATGTCGAAATGCACCGAGCAGCGGCAGGCCGTCCCGCGAGTCCACAATCGATGGGAATTCCTTTTGCTCCGGGGGGCCCACTTGCGTTTTGAGCAAACCACGCACCCAGACATCGGCCATGGCCCAGTCTTCCCGGTTGGTCGCCACAATCACCGCCATCGCTTGCTCATCTACCCGAGTAAAAGGCACACCGTCGGGACCACTGGAGCGAATCAGGCCGGTCTCGGTGGAGGTAAGCGTCTTGAGGCGCGCATAGCTGTCCACCACAAAGGTCGCCGCAGATCCGGCAAGCAGATCCATCCCGTAGTGCCGTAAGGGCCTTTGGAGATCATCCGTTTGGGCATGGATGTGTTCGTACACATCCATGAACCAGATGAGGGCGGTACTCGATGTCAGACGGGTAGAGAGGTCCTGGATGCGCTCACTCGAGTACGGAAACCCGTAATCCAGCACAAAGTCTTGTACGCCCGCCCATAAAGCGAGCGCCTCCTCCTTGAAAAACGCCGACTTAGGGTGGCTGGGCTGGTGTTCCGCAAACTGGAGAAGGCCGAGAATAAGACCGGCCGTGGCTTCAAGATGGTACGATTGCTCTTGGCGCCCGCTGGCCGAGATGTACCGATCTTCGAACTCATTAAAAAAGTAGTGCGTTCCGTAGTAGCGCTTTGGACCTACCTCGAGTTCTTTGGCAAAGGCCAAAGTGGTAAACTCAAGGCACCGACCCAGGTCATCGATTTTGTCTTGGTCCGTCAAATCTTCGTAGTCCACCGAAAGCGAAAGCCAGCTGCAGTTGTCGATGGCGACGTGCGCCGACCGAAGAAAATGGAGCGTCTCTCGGTTGCTTTCTATCTCGGCGACGTTTGACCCCGCCCCCGCTTGAAGCCGGTCCAAAACCCCATCTCGAGAAAGCCTACGGCCATTCTTGAGATCTTGAACCTCCGACGAGGTCACGATGATGCCGCCGGTGGAGACGCGACCCCAATCACCGTTGTTCAAAGCTTCTTCGATGCGAGACCGATTCCTGAAGTCTGCGCCAGCGGCGGCGAGGGCACCCTCTAGGTCACTTCGCCACAACCTTTCGTCTTGGTCCCACAGGACCCGAAAAATGCCCTCCCGGAGTTCATCGCGCCATTCCTGCAACCGGTGTGGATCGAGGCCGAGCGCCTCGGCATGATCGATCGCATGGTTCAATACACTGAGCACATCGAGGTTGTGCTCGGTCACCACGTTTTTCGCCCGGACTTCTTCCTTCAACACCCCAAACTCACGCTCGGTCAGCGTCCGCGGGCCGCTGGGCTCAACCGAAACCTGGCCCGATTTTTGGACCTCGATCTGACGGGCGATTTCAGGCGGGCGCTCTTCGTCGAAGGTTTCGTACCCCAGCGCATCCAGCACATCGTAATAGTCCCAAAGCTCGTTCTTGAGTCCCACGGGCTGCCCGTCTTCCCCCTTGATGTTCCAAGGGGTCGCCGCCTGATCGAGACCTCGGGTGGTAAAGCCTGCGGTCATGAGACTCACGCGAGCGCCGCCGATGGTGCCCACGTGGCGGTGGACCTCGAGTCCATCGAGCGCCATGCGATAACACGCCTGTATTTCCTCTTCATCGAGCGGGCGGTCCATGTTTCGAAAGGCAGAAGAAGTCAAATAGACGCCGAGACCATGCACCACCCAGGCGCTTGCCCCCGTCACCAAACGCACATCCTTCCAGTCGTCGCCCTTGGTGTTCCAGGAAAACGGCCAACCCTTGTTCACGTGCTTTCCATCCACCACACCAAACTCCGCGTGGGCGCACAGATAGCGGGCCATCGCCTGGGCCTCATCTTCTGAACGCGGCGTTCCCTGCTGAGAGAGGTTCGCCAGCGCAATCCCCTGGGTGTAGGCCCATACCCGCTCAAAGCCCGCAAGGTACTGGTTGTCGCTCGCGCGGCCCTCTTCGAATGCGCCGGCCAACCAGCGAGAGGCCTCCGCCCGAGCGATGGGGTCGCTGTCGGATGCTTCGTACTCGATTTGGTAGGCGACACTGTCGGCCGTCCAGTCGTGCGGCCCGTAGTGAAACAACTTCTTTTGCATCCACTGGGCCTTTTTGTAGTTCCCGGCGGCGCTGGCCTCAAAACGCGGGATCTCCGGACCAAAACGGGATTCAGAGCCATCCTCCACCAATGCGGCGCCGTGCGCGCCCGGGAAGGACGAGGCGTCCGCGACCATGTCGGCGAGGTGAACCACACCCCGATCGCTGACCAGGCTGAGTCCCTCAGGGTCGACCCAAGCCTGGGCCTGACCCGCCACAAAACTCAGCTCGAGACCCGCGGCCGGTTCCGCCACACCCGCGGATGGCGAAGAACCCACCACCCCATCCCCGACAGGGCCGCTTGGCGAAACCGCAGCACCCGAAGACCCAAGATGCGTACCGAAGGACCGAGATAGGTGCCGGACAAGCGCCACCTTGGCCGGTGACTCCACCCGCATGTGATAGGTATTTTCCGCGGTGACCGTAACCTGTGCGCTTTGGCCTCGGGTCAGCGTCTCCGGCAGAGCAACGTCGTACGCCACCACCTCAGAGACGTAGGACGCGCGCGAGCCTACGACCCGATCGCCCCCCACCAAGCCTGGCTTGGCTTCGACCCAAACCGCAAAAAACAGATTTTCATGGGTCGCCAGGGCCACGCGGCCCCTGAGGGCATCACCGCCTGCGCCGTGGCTTTTCCAGTGGATAGGACGGGCGAGCTCGGAGACGAGGGCGCTCGGGGCAAAGGAGGCCCCGCCATCGATACTCCGGCGCGCCTCGATGGCACCCCCTTGTGGTGACTTTGGCGTATAAAACAACACCGCCAAATCACCCGCGTCGGTGGTGCCCACCTGAGGGAGGTAGCCGAGACCCACAGTGCGGGGCTCAGACCAGGTTAGACCACCGTCGTTCGAAGCCCTGAGCTGGATAGGGTTCGATTCCGGAAGGTTGGGGTCGTCAGAAACGCCGTCTTCGTACACCAAAACCAAACCATAGGGGGCCGATGCAACCCGTGGGTACGACGGCATCCCATCGCCCTCCCCTTCGCCCACCATGCCCGCCGAAGAAATACGCCAGTTCTGGAAAACGCCATCTTGCCAGGCGCCTTGCTTCCATGCGCTGGCCGAGACACCGTCTGCTGGGGCCTGCTCCCACGCACCCGCGACCAACGGACGCTGGGCGACCTGAATCTCATCCTGTTCGTGCCAGGTCCCTTCGTAAAGGTACTGAGCCTGAAACCCAAGTGCACCCAGCAAAGCTTCGTCGCCTGGCTCGTAGGCCGTCTTCCAGGTTTTGCGCCACCCCGCGACAAAGCGCGTGGGGAGGCTGCCCTGCACAATGGTATCGCTGTACACCGGCGATTCGGCCATCGCGAGCCACGCCTTGTTGGGGACAGACTTGTTGTCCCACATGCGTGTTTGGCGCCCGACGATGGTCACCTTCTCATCGTCGATGGACAGCGAAGGCTGACTGACGGCACGCTCTTCGATCCATTCTCGGTAAGGGCCCAAAGGACGCCCCTCATCGTCGGTCTCTTGGCTCAATGGATGGCTGTCTTCACACCAGCAATCGGTGCAAGCACACTGACCATCCTGCGGGGGATACTGTGCCAAGTACCGGACTTGTTCAGTGTTCTTTTCCCGCCTTCGAACATCGAACACATTGGAAACCTCGCCTTCGAGGTTTTTGAGGTAATAAACTTTCCCGCCATCCCCCCAGACGAGGTGGTGGTCGAGCACGCGGTCGTACCCCATATCGAGACCGCGTTGGAACCTGGGGCTTTCGCGCACCAGCGTGCGCGGCGAAAACGAAAGTCCGCCGTCGGCGCTTTCGGTGATCCAAAGGCGACCTCCCGTAGCCCCCTTTGAAGCCTGGGCGGGCGCTTCAATCCAGGCCACCCCCACGCGGTCCGCCCTGGCGGCGACCACAAGCTCAGCGACAGTCCATCCACTCTGGCCACGGTCTAAGACGCGGCCGGCATCAAAGCTTCCAGATTGACCGGCCTTGGCGCTTCGGGCATACCAAATCGAGTCGCCCCGTTTCGGGTCGCGAACCACGTGGACCACGTGCCCGAAAATGGAACCCTCTGACGCGGACAAGGCCGCACTCGGAAGGGCCGTGGGGCCGCTGGGCTCTGCCAGAACCCCAGCGGATTCAAAAGCGCCCGGCACCACGCGCTCTTCTAAAGAAGACACTTCCACCGGAACAGAGGCCGAGCGCGTCGACTCCAGCACCGTTCCGTCTCTTGCCCGAAAGACCGTGGCCACCGCGTAGTCGTAGGGACGGCCCGACAAGGGTACGACGTCTTCAAATCGCTTTGCCGCCACCTCTTTGATGAGCACACCATCCCGGTACACGCGGTGCGTGACCTCACTCCCCTCAGGAATCTCGCGCCCACTGGCAAAAATAGACGGTGCGCGCCACGCAAGCGCCACGCTCAAGTCGTGCACCACAGCCGAAACAATCGAAGGGCGTCGCGGGGCCTCGACCCGTGGGGGCCCCTGGGGATCACCAACCGCTTGGCTAGAGGCGAAATGCCTCCAGTAACCCTTACCAGGCTCAAGCGGGTCACCGATGCGAACCGACCGATAAACCTGGCTTGCCGCATCCCACTCGAGCACCCGATCCACAAGGGGATCTCGATAGATCTGGCGTGAATCGACAAAAAAGAAATCCCAGCCCGGCTCTAGAGCCGCAAAAGCAGCCACCGGCCGTTGGCCCCAAGTGAACGACTGCGCTTCTTGAACATGGACCCAGTAGCCCTCACCAGCCACCAGGGAAGCCGCCGGTTCACGCCGTTCGGTGGTGCCACCCGGCCATACGGTCGCTTGGGCCGCCTGGGCCCCTTCGGTCCACTCTTTGGGCAGCGAGTCCATCGTGAACGGTGCCACCACCAGATTCCACCCGGGCTCCAGCAAAACCGTATAGCCGGTTTCCCCATGCCCCGACCCAGAAGATGCTTGCGCAACCCAAGCCCCACCAAGGCACGCAATCCCCATAGCGATAGCCCCAAGACCAAAAGACCGACCCATCTACGCCTCCACAGCATCCAGGCGCCTCGCGCCCTTCGACCTCGAACTCTCCACGAGTCCCGTCAAGAATCCTGCTCAACCTACCGATACCCGGGATAGAGCAATGTACCGAAACGAAAGGAACCAAAAACCCGACGCAAACGGCCAGTCAACCCCAAAACCGGCAACCGTCATTGCCCGCAAGCAGAGCCACACACTCCGTCAGCCAGACCTCCCCAACATGAAGATCCGACTGGGGATTGCCCTCTCATGACCGCGACGCTTTCATTTCAATGCCTCACGACCGAGAGGCAGCAAGAGAAAAGGCACCCCAGAGCACCGCCATGCCTTAGTCGGAAGGTTGGGTTTCGACCCTATTTCTGTCTGCATCGATGATGTTCTTGCTCAGGAGCACCGGGCCGAAGACTTCTCGGGTACTTTCATAGTCGGAGTCGAAGAATATACCTCCAACCATCGCCTCAAACGCGTCGGCAAGCGGCTTTGTGCCCACGCCCCCCTTGCCCATTTGTTGAACTTTGTCGATTCCCAGGGAGCGCGCAACCTCGGCGAAGTTCTCGTTGTTGACGATGCTCACCTTCTTATCTCGGAGAAAAGAAATCGACGCGCCTGATAGATTGGTGGCCAAATAGTCTTGGACGATGAGTTCCAGGACGGAGTCACCCACGTACTCCAACCACTCTCGCGCTGGCAACGAAAGCCCCTGATTCTTGCCCCGATCGGATTGAATGCCAAAAATACTCAGGCGCTCATCCTTGAAGGTGTAGCCCACACGCTCCATCACGGTGGAAACTGCCGCCTCGAAGCTTCGATCATTTATGGGTTCCCAGTCCGAACTTGGAACCATTCGGCGATTGGCGAGGTCGTCCTGAAGTCCTTGCTTGACAAAAATACTTTCAACAACCTTGGCTTTGGCCTCATAAGCGCTTCGGCCGGTCGCGGAAGCGATGGTCTCGATCCCGGCGCGAGCGGTCACTTGAACGCCCTCATCGGCCAGCGGGACGAAATCATAGATCACGCGACTGGCGTAAGTCCGTTCGACCCATGCGGCCACCACAAGCTCTTTTGGCGAATGCCCAAGAGGTGCCAAAAAAGCACTGCGGACGCCCTCGAAGCCCCCTTCTCGAAATACGATGCCCGCAAGAATCCTAAAAAAGTCAGCGCGCCATGCGACATAGAGTCGTTCATGGCTAAAGACCTCATCGGGCAATAGGACTCCGAGACCCACCCGAGTGGCGGGCGCTCCACTCACGATCTCGCGGCTCACTTTGTAGATCGACGTCGGCGTGAAGTCGCCTGGGTTCTTGAATCGCTGGTCCACCATGTTCTCGATACGGGTGGCCAAATCAATCGAGATTGCTCCGAAAGAAAGATCAGTGCGAAGATGCGGCGGAAGAACAGGCGCATGGTCGACGCCGGGTGCCGCACGAAGCTCTGCCGCCATGTCCAAAAGATCGTTGAGGGCCTTGCTGTTCGAAAACTTGTGCCCCAAAGTCGCGGACAGGAACGCAATCTCGGAGACGCGATCGCCCAACACCACGTGTGTTCCCCCAATCGGCCGGGGCCCACTTTGAAGGCTTGGCATTTTGACCGTCTCGTCGGAATGCACATCTGTTGGTTTACCGTTGGCGAGCGTACCTTGGCCCGGCTCGAGCGGCTTACCCGTATCACCTGAAGCTACGAGGGTAGGCACGTTGGCCGACAACACCGATTTCGCCCATGAAAGGAAGGCTTCTTCAGCCAAGCCCAAGTGCTGCGCCGTTTCCTTGGCCCAGACCCAAAAAGGGTCCTGTGCGTAAAATTGGTCGAAGCGATCGGCTTCGTTGCTGCTGGCATCGGGAGCGAATTCGTAGACCTCAAGCAAAGCATCTTGAGACCAGACGTCCGGAACCCGAAAGGATACATCCAATGCGCCTCTTTGATTTTCGAAGAGCTCCGGCACGACGATGCCATACAGGGTGTCCACATCAAAACGGAAACTCGAGGTCTTGAGCTCTCCCTTCACCATCGTCAACTCGAGCGTTTTTTGCCTCACGTTCGCCTCATCGAGAAGAATGGGACCATAAAGGACCTCGGACGCCCGTACGTATCCGATTCGAACCCAAGCGGTGTCTTCACTCGGGGACGCTCTCAGACGAGCGATACGTGTCCAGTTGTCACCTCCCCCGCCAAGCGCAAAAGCAACCAGGACCGACGCGTTGATCCCGCCCAGCGTGGACGCCCCAAAAGCGGCCCCCAAGGGCGCTTTTGCCAAACCAGGAAAGTGTCGCTCCAAGAGTCGGCTTCCCTGCTGCCCGAGGATGCTTATGGCCCGGCCCCCAAACCCACCGGTCCTCAGTTCAACCAAGTCTTCAGGCGCTGCATTTGAAGGCTGAAACCCCGTGGGAAAGACCACAACCCGCTGGTCTTCACCCTGCCCAACGACCGTGAGGCGTTCGATGGGCGACGGGCCCCCTTCCAGCGCATCTAAGGACGCGATCCACTCGGCAAATGGGTTTACGCCTGCGTCAACACCTCCCGGGTGAACCTCGGCGTTGTGGTCGGCCGTTGGCCCATGGAATGAACCCCGGTTTCGCTTGAGTTCAGCGAGGTAGTTGTAGGTGTCGATGTACCATATCAGCGCGGTACTCGAAGACAGTTGAGTCGAGAGATCCTGAATGCGTTGACTGGAATAAGGGAACCCGTAATCGGCAACAAAGCGTTCTGCGCCCGCCCAAAGGTCTAAGGCCTCGGTGCGCAAATACTCCGACCGGGGATCCTCAGGGTAGGCGGCCGCGAATTTCAGGAGCCCGAGGATCAATCCGGTGGTCGCTTCGAGATGGTAAGACTCTTCTTGAAAAATGCTCGGGCGAATGTACGGGTCTTGAAAATCGTTGAGGAAGTAGTGCGCCCCATAGTAAACTTCCCCTTCAATCTCAAACGGGCGCGCGAACATCTGCACCGTGTATTCCAAACAACGCCCGAGTCGGCTAACATAACCGGATTCCCTGGGGAGCTCATCGTAGTCCACGGAAAGCGACAGCCAACTGCAATTGTCGACCGCCACATGTTCACTGGCGACAAATTCACGACCGCCATCGCCCCCCCAAGCAAATTCTCCGCCGGTAATCACCCGCCCCCGGTCCTCCGGGTCGTGGCCGGGTGCGACTCCGTCAGCGTCCCACAGCACATAAAAAATTCCGTCCCGGAGCTCATTCCTCCACTTCTCCAAGTCTTCGGGCGCTTCGATTTGGAGTCTTGTGGGATGGTCCAGCGCGTGGTTGAGAACGCTCAATACGTCCACATTGTGCTCGGTCACAACGTTTGTGGCTTTGACCCGCTCGCGCAAGACCGAAAAAGTCGTTTCCGTCAAAGTTAAGGGCGCCAGTTCAACTTTGCGACCCGACGAATCGATCCTCCAACGAGCGACCTCGGGTGGGCGATCGGGGTGAACAGTATGGTACCCTATGGCGTCGAGTATGCTGTAGTAGCCAAAACGCTCGTCGGGCAAGCGAGCAAGCGGCACGCCAAGGTTGTCCAGAAGCGCCTGCGGTTCTCCCGCGTGCTGAAGCCCTCGGGTTGTCCAGCCAGCGGTCATCAGAGTGGCTGACGTTCCATGGGGTGTCTTGACCGTGTGGCGATGCTCACCAAGACCAAGAAGAGCTCTCTTGTAACACGACAAAAGGGAATCAAGCTCCGCTGCAGCCAGCGTCCAAGAAGCATCGGATACGATAAAGGAACCCAAGCCGTGAAGGGCCCACGCGTTGGCGCCCGTGACCAGCCTGCTGTCCTTCCAGGCGTCGTTTTTGGTGTTCCATGAAAACGGCCAGCCCAAAATGATGTCGTCCCCGCCTGGCGACCGCCCTTCCACCGCATGCGCGCACAAGAAGTGCGCGAAGCCTTGTGCCCGTTCGCGAGACGATGCATCGGGGTCGTCGGAAAGCTGCGCCAAAGCGATGCCCTGGGTGTAGGCCCATACCCGTTCGAAGCGCGCCAGGTACTTCGCATCTTCGTCGAGCCCCTCGTCTATGCCCAGATAAGATTCTACGTCGTTTGACTGGTACTCCACCTGGTAAAACGCTACAAAGTCCGTCTTTTCGCTCGGCCCGGAGCGCTCTAGAACGTTCCGCGCATCAAGGGCTTGTTCGTAATTTCGTGATGAGGGCGCCATCACTTGGGCCCATGTTTGGTCCAGAACATCTGCAGTCGATCCCGCACGTTGAGACCCAGCCACGCTCTGTGTGGGTGGCCCCCGTGTGAAGCGCCAGTAGGCATGGCCCGGGAGCAATACCTCCCCTTCCGTCACGGAACGATAATGATTTGTGTTCGCGTCCCAATAGAGCAGTCGTTCCGTAACCGGATCGACATGGGGTACGGGTGAATGAACTGCGAAAAGTTGCCATCCTTGGTTCGGTCTAGGTGCTATGGACTTGTCTGTTTGGTCGGTTCGAAACGGAAGCGCCTGCTCGGAGGGTGCATAAATCCAGTAATGGGTCACCTCGGTCGATGGCAAGAAACGGACTTCCCTCGATGCGTCTCCCTGGCCGGAGATCGCGAATATCTGAAGCCCTTGTTTGGCCTCGGTGGGTTCCAGGTGAGCCCCTACTCCATGGGGCAACGTGACAAGGTTCCACCCGCGAACCAAGCGCACCGAGAACTCCGAGCCCGCGGATTCCTTCCCGGCAACAAAGCTCAGGATCAGCCCCAAAACGACAACAAGGGCGACTCTACTTGCGTTTCGACCTTCGAGCGGTTGGACTGGGGCCACACGGAGTCTCCTCATGGAGCCCTTTTCCTTGCCCGAGTGACCTTCGCTTCTGCAAGAATTCTATCGATCGACGAAGAAGAAAATCCGGGCCAGCCAGCCCGGAAAACCCCTCACGAGTTTTGCCAGGCCGACTGGCTACTTGATGACCGTTCCCGGCGAGTTGAGATAGGCATCGCTGCCGTGACCGGAAAAGCTAACGGCCGGCCTAGCCCCGCGTTCCAAGTAGATTCGCCGGCCAACCGACGAAGGCAGTGAATCACGCAAAAGCGGCATGAAATCCTGAGCGGTATTCAATATTTCGCCGGCCACAATGTAGTTCGTGACGAGTTCGCCCGCGCGGTCAAAGGAAGCATCGTACCGGCTTAGGGTATTGCGGTGAACGCCGGCCGGATTGAACACGACACTGTGTTGGCCGTTGACGAGGCCCGCGGCCGTCGCCAGCCCCCCGCCCAGGGAGTGCCCGGTCAGTCTTAACGTTGCGCCCTGACGCTCGGCCAGGGCCCCGGCCATGGCCGCAAGTTTTATCGCCAAGTCGTATTGCTCGGAAGGAAGTCCCAACCCTTGGGCCACATCGGTGACCGCGTCCGGGTCGACAAGGCCCTCAGTGCCCCGAAAAGCCAAAACGTAGAGGTTCCCTTTTTGCCTTTTAAAGAGCGTGGCCGCGAAACCAGAGTCCGGGTCAACAAAGTCTTGGACTCTCTCCCAGTTTTTGCGCGCCGCGCCTGCGTGATAGCTATTCTGCGCAAGTTCTCCGATCTCTCGGTGAATACCGGAAAGGCCCGGTTCATCACTTTTGTTTTCTGAGGAGTCCTCCTTGTTCTTGTTAAAAAAGAAAAGACCATTTCGATCGATGTTGTTCACCGGATCATTGCCGGAATAGGCGTAGGGGTTCAGGCCAACCCCAGCGCCCAGCGGATGGGAGGGGTCAGGAGAGATGAACCGTCCGAGTTGGGGATCGTAGTACCTGGCATGCAAGTAGAGAAGACCGCTTTCATCCTGAGACTCACCGATAAAGTTACGCGATTCTTCCTTCGTCTCCCAAAGCTCAGACGGTACATTCTTGGTTTTGGCTTCGCCGTAGGGTCGGTACGTTGCCATCGAAGCCACTTGGCCCGATGCGTCAGTGACCGCGCGAACAGAGCCGAGGTGGTTGGTGTGAATCCAATACGGATCGGTACGAACCGCCCACTCATTGACCCTTTTGCCCTTGTCTCCATAAAGGACGCGTTTGGAAGACACCACGCGATTTTCGCGCACCCGCTTGGCCACGAGTTCCCCCTTGAGTCGCACGTAGATTTGCGTGCGGTCGTGCTCCGCTTCCGCGGATTTTTCGACCTCGTAACCGTAGTCGAGGTACAATACGGTCTTGTCTGGGGACAACACGATGCGGCGCTCGCCGGCCGAGTCGTAGACCACCCGTCGGGTTCCGATTTGAACCAGCCGGTTGTCGGCGTCGTAACCGAGAGCGAGCCCGTTTCGGTTTTTCATGTTGCCCAGCGCATCGTAGCTGTATTTCTTCGTACCCACTCTGGTGACCGCATGCGGAAACGCACTGCCGTAGCTGAAGCATCCCTCTTTTGACGTCGCAATGATGTTGTCGCGCGCGTCATACTGAAAGACCTCGGAACGTGACGACTCGCCGAGCCCATGGGCCGCAGTCAACCGCTTGCCGGCGTCGTACTCGTAGGCCCAGGAATGACCTGGCATCGCGCTTCGAATTTCGGTGATCAGGCCCGCTCGATTATAGGTATACTGAACACTCTGAATCGAAGTGTCAGGCCCCTCGACAGTTTGGCTCGCGATCCAATCATAGTCCGCGTGGAGCGTACGTTGGGTCACCGTCCCATTTTCACCCTCAAAACGCTGAATCCGTCCGTCGGCGAACGTTTTGACATTTCGGACCAGGCCGCTGATCTCCGCAATCTCGCCAGAATCATGATAACCGTATTCCACGTCGCCCAAAGGCTCTGGGTAGCTTCGTCTTTGGACTCTACCCTGCCCATCGTAATGGGTCCGAAAAACATAGTCTTGACCGTCCATGCGGCGAAGCCGGTAGATTTCGGCCCCCTCGGCGTTGAACGAAAGGTTCAGCGTCCCGGCCGAATCTTGGACAGATGTCAGCTGACCCACGTTGTACGCCCCGGGTACCGCGCTTGGCTCGTCATACACCAAGACCGCGTCTGATTCGAGCGACCATGGTTTTGCACCCGACACCCGCCGCTTCGCCTCCTTTTTGACGATGCGGCCGAGCCCATCGAGGAACCACTCAACGCGTCGAATGGGCGCACCGCCCAGTGGCCCTTGCTCTTGCAAAGTCTTGCGTCCCAGAGCGTCGTACCCATAGTTGACATAACCGCGGTTCGGATCCTCTTCGCGAATCAAGTTTTTGGAGGAATCGTACTGGTAGTGGAACTGAACCCCACCGTCTTGGCGAAGCTTCTTGAGATGCCCCCGAGCATCGTAGAACATCTCTCGCTTTCGGATGCCGGGGTGCCGAACCAACACCACTTGATCTCTCATGTTCTTGAGCTCCTCGACCTTGTGCCCGAGCTCATCCATGGTCGCTCGGTAGGCCAACGGAATGCCCTTCAGACTTGGATCCACCTCGGAGGCGGCTGCAATTCGCCGCAGTCCGTACTCGATGGAGCGCTGGGGTCTGTCTCCGAAGGGCCCCGGTAGCCAGACCCGGGTCGGGCGGTTCAACCAGTCGTATTCGGTGTCTACCCTTCGTTCCGGTTCGCCGTCAAAATGGGGTGCGACCTGAAAAGCACGCAATCCTCGGGCGTCGTAGCCTACTCGAGAGACGATGGTCCGCCCATCGCTGGCGGGACGCTCTGATTGCCAGGTCCGGTGCTGGCCATCAAAATAGTCCTTTTTCCAGACCGGTTGTGAACCAGGGCCCGATTTTTCGGTGCGCACATGTTGCTTTGTCGCCTGCCCGCACGGATTGATGCCGGCGGGATTCATGTCACAGTACGATGTAGACGCCTCGGTTCCAAGGGGCGACGTGACCCGGACCACACGGCAAAGGTCGTCGTAGTCGTAACGGGTCACGGCGTCGACCCGTCCGGTGGTCAAACTTGGGATGGTTTGAAAGACCGGCGCTTGGCACCCAGGATGCCATTTGGTTTCAACAATATGACCCGCTGGGTTGGTTTCTCGAACAACAAACTGGTTAAACAGCGTGTCGTAGACGCGAACCGTACGCTCTAGCATCGGATCAATGATGTCTGTGAGATTTCCATGGGCATCGTTGTACTCGAAGCGCGTCACCCGCCAAGTTTCGGTGCTGGTGCCGTCCGGCAGATCATCTAGGGCAAGAACTTTGGAAGCCCTCGGGTTGCCCCATGCATCACGCTCAATCACCGTTTCGAACAATTTTTCTTGCTCGGGACCAAAGATCGATTCTCGGATTTCAAGCGCGGCCAGGTACGGTGCATCAGCGCCCCGCGGGTACAAAAACTCGGAAACGGTCAGGATGCCGTCATCTTGCCCCTGGGCCCCGTGATCGAAGGTCTGGGTCTGGTTCCCGAAGTTGTCATAGGTATGCTCAACGACCCGTTTTCGCTCGAGACTGCCGTCGAACTCGGTCTGGGTCTCGGTGTCGAGGACCGAGATGAAAACACCATCGGTCTCGTTGATAGAATAAACGTACTCGGAGCGAACGAGCAATTTGTCCTCGGGACCAAGTTGGTCAACACGCTCCGGTTTGCCCACCGAAGCGTAGTCTTGCCGAAAGGTCGACACCGCTTTTTTGCAAACGACCTCACCGCAAAGTCGTTTCTCGGTGACGCGTCTGAATCCAAGGAATTTTCGGCGAGCCACATCGTACCGAGCACCTTCGTATTCGAACTCGGTCACTTCGGGAGGGGTTTCGTTTAGTCCATCGTCGACGATCAAACGCTTGACGGTGGACATGACGCCACGCATCGGCACACCTTGGGAAGAATCAGAAACCGTACGCCAACGAGAGGAAGGCGCATATTCCACGACCGTTTTTTTTCCGTAGCCATTCTCGACGCTTTTCACCCGATAGGCACGCGGCCCACGGGACCCCATCACAACCCATCCATCGGGACCATTGTCGTACGCGTAAAACGCGAAGTCCGGTTTTCCGTCCCCCGTCAAGTCACCCACGCCAAAACCGCGGGACCAAATCGATCGCGGGAGCTCAGCCCAGACTTGCTCCTCAGCAAAACCAACCCCCGTGCTGAGTCGCACCCGGACCTCACGTGTCTTCTTGCGAACATAGAGCATGTCCGCAAGACCGTCGCCATTCATGTCGGCAAACACCATTCGGGGCCATGCCTTCCCGCGACTCGGCTGCGCTTCGTAGTTCGATTCGAACACCCCCGGTCCAAAGGGAACCAAATCATTTCCGGTCGAAAGCTGAACCCAGAATTTGGACTTGTACGACGTGATCAAGTCTGCAAGGCCATCGCCGTTGACGTCGGCAAAACTCATGCCAAACCCGAAATTGGGATGTCCTATTTTTGATCCCCAGATTCGACTGTCCTTTTCCTGAAAGTCGTACACACGAATCCGACTGCCCCCGTCCTTAAGTTTGATGGTGAGGAGCTCCGCCCGACCGTCGCCCGACAAGTCGACAAGCGCGGCGGCCGTGCGGTATCCATCATTCAACCGCATGCCCTTCGAAAACCGCCACTGGAGCTTCATTTTTTCGCCGTTTGAACGGTGATAAAAGACATCTCCCTCACATTTCGACGAATAAAAGCTGGCCTTCCATTGGTCGAGTCGGTCTGTCAATCCGTCCCCATCAATGTCTCCAAAAAGGGTGTCACATCCATGCCAGTCGTCGGCTTCTGTCTTTTCCGGCGGGAATGCGGCGGAATCGAGATCACCATCGCCGTCGAAGTCCCCAAGAGGTGGCGCCACCGTGGACTGAAGCGACAACGACTTCGGCCCCAAAACCCGGAGGCGGCCACTTCCCTTGCCACGCAGGTCCTTAAAATAGATGGCGTCTACTCCAGTTCCAGAACGGTCATAAAAGCCCCACCGGCCACTTGGGGTGTTGGCCTCCTTAAAGCCATCATCGACCAGGGTGAGCGGTGGAAGCTCCCAGTTCATCCGAACCGCAGGGACCTGAGGCACACCCTGGACCACTCCGTCGGATGTGACCTGGGCGCCTTGGCCAAGCATTTGAACGGAAGCCAACAGAGAACGGCCGTTCAATTGGAGCTTTGATGACGCATCCAAAGGCGACAGGTAAGAAAGGTCATAAGCCCGCACCAGGCCAAGGGGGCCTCGGACTTCGATGGCCGCCAAACGATGGGCGGTCCGCAGCAATGTTGTTGCGCCGATGGCGGATATCATTTCATCGGGTCGAGGCTCGTAGTAAAAACGAATGCGGTTGGAATTGTACAGGATGGACTCCAGATAGGCATCGCCATCCGGACCGTCCAGATTCTTGTAAACGTACTCAACCTGATGGATTGTGACATCGTTCACCTGCTTTTCCACACGAACCAACGCCCAACGCTGAGGCACACCCTCAACCGAAATCACGGGCGCGTAGATCCGTCGAATGCCATCTGGGCTTTCAACCATCCACTGGTTGGGCTCAGGGTGATGGCGGCGGATGCGCACATAGCTTTGGATCTTGGTTGCGTACTGTCCGCCTAACGCGGTGTACGGAATAAGCTCTTCGCCATCGAGGACAAACACGTCGGTGTCGTCGTAGTTCGGGCGCCCGAGACCAGGCGAGGCGCGCTCGATCACCGAGAGCCCCGCAAGAGAGAACCCGTATCCCAACCAGCCGTTCACTTTCTCGCGGCCTGAGCTGTAAGACAATCTTAGCTGAGGTTCCAAATCGCGGAACCGGGGAACCTGGATCGCAACGCCAGTCTGAAACCCACCGTCGGTCTGAGCGGTCGTGGAATTGTTTTTCATGAGATTGTCAGGAGGCGGCACCTCATCCTCAGCCCATGCCGGTAGACCCGGCGTGAGGAGCGCCGCCCCCATAACCACGCAAAGGAGCTTTCTGTCCGCTCTGACCCCATTTGTCCGTACTTGTGTATCTATGTTCGATTTGCCCATTTTAGTTCCTTGGTTGCTCGTCCTTAGGCGCAAATAATCCTTGCGCGGAAGCTCAAATCTTCTTGATGGTTGGGTTCAGTCTGGTGGCGCGGAGATCTCATCATAAAACGAGTCAACCTCGTCCCCATTCACCTGCGGCCGGCAAAGCCCACGCGCGTCACACCGGCCTGCGTCATCTGTGCACGACAGCGCACAGGCCGCGCCCGCGTGGATTTGAAGCTGACAGTTTGCACTGTCGTTGCCTGAGTAAGTTTGGCAGTCCGTGTTTTTGGCGGCGCACGCGGCATGAACGTCTTGCTGTGCCGTTTCGCCGGGAGTACAGCTGACCATAAAAAAGAGGGATGCCCCCCTTAGCCACAAACGAAAAGTGCTGCTTTGCATGACAAGCAATTGAGCAACCCATATGCCAGGTCGTATTGCGTCAAACTTGCACGCACTTTGTAGCATTGTAGCTCAATGCGTACGGGGCAGAGCTGTTGGAAACTCCCGACAGGTAGGATCCAGGAGTTCTCAATCACCAGCAAAAAGACCCGCTGCGTGACCGAGCTCACCTTCATTCAAGGCTGGTTTTCAGTCCTCAACAGGGAACAAGATCGTGAACCTCGAATGCCTAAGCCAAATTTTGAAGCGCATCCGAGAGTGAAAATCGAATTTTCGAATCGTTCTATGACCCGACAACACCAATCGACTATTCGTGAAACAAGGATCGGGCTTCTGGGCGTCGCGCTTCAGGCAAAAACTCGGGAAACGAGGTTCTCGCTTCTGGGGGTCGCACTTCAGGCACGAGTTCGAGCTTTTCTAGGGGGCTTTCAGGCCTGAAGGACGCACGACGCGTCGAGTCGAGCCCCAGCGCACCCAGCTCTGAGGTCACTCGGTAGCCGGCGTCCCCATCGACGTCCTCAAGCTCTGAGAACACAAACTCAAACGCAATGTCTTCACCCACCAAAACGTCCTCTTCCAACTCAACCCGTACACCCGCTGTTTCCCCGACGCCCTCTGGGCTCACCTTGGCCAAAAGAACACCCCGCTGATCGCTGGTCACAGTCACCGAAAGCAATTCGAGTTCACCTTGAGCCCAGGTCTTCAGTACCCATACAGACTGGAGGGGCTCATCCGTGACATTGGAAAAGGAGAGCCGGTCGTTTCCCAAGGTTCCCTTGGACTCGCCCTGCCATGTCTCTCGGAGGGAAATAAACTTGACGAAGGTCAGGTCTTGGTCGGCCTCGCGGGCTCTCTTTGACCCCGTCTTTTCGTGCATGTCGTTCCAGACCGTGAGCACAATAGGAATCGTCAGCAGAAGCGGTTCCAACAGGAGACCGCCATAGCCCCCTTCGAGCTCACCCCCGCCGGCGAGGCCAAAGGCGGGTAGCCAAAGGCTGATGCCATCACCCACCGCATCCACATCATCGTTCGGCTCGTCTTGACCGTCTCGATCAACGTCTTCGTCGTCGGTCGAAATGCCGGGTGACAAGTCCCACATGTACTCCACTAGCTTGCCATCAAAGTTTGTGGAGCCTACGGCTCGGCAGGAGGCAAAATTCGCACCGTTGAAAGCACGGCAACGCGCGTGGGCAACAGGCTCGTACATCCGATGCAAAAAGTGGACCCACTCGTTTTGTGCAAAAAGAAAACCGGGCGCGTTGGGGCGCGGTTCTAGGGGCGCATCCCGAAAGGCGGCAGGGCGGCCGTCCGGTCCGTATTTGACCTTGCTCTTATCGTTCCAGGCTTTGGGCGCATCCGCTCCGTTGAACGTATAGGTCTTTGAACCCTTGCCAGAGTCCTGGTGAAGCGGAAAGTAAATGCTTAGCCCATTCAATTGACCGGCGCTGTCGATTTCAAACTTGTTCGCGACTCGCGCGGCCACCACCTTCGCCATGATCGGTGCCGTACCGGCCCGGTACGGCGCTGGAATCTGGCTGTCCTTGCCCACCCGTTCGACAAAATCATACAAATCAACCACATCGTCCTCTGAGGCAGCCCCCGACCGGTGTTTGCCTACCCTGACCTGCACGTTGTCCGATGGAAAATCACTGTTGAGGTGGTCATCAAGACCAGGCTGCTTGGTCGGCGTCCGCGTAGGACGACTTGAACCCATATCCAGGGCAAACTGGTTGACCTTGTCGTAGAGTTCCGTAATCGGAGGACCGAGTTTAAAAGCCGACAACGACCACTCCCCAGCGCCAGCATCCTCCGCGTACTTCGTATCGAACGCATCCACGAGCATCTTTCCCAGGTCGGCACCCGTAGCAGCACCCCCAACGCCGCCGACCAAGGCCGAGTAGGCAAAACCTTCGCCGGGCACCGTCAATTCAGAAGCAACGAAGGCCGCACTCGAATCCCGACCCTTGTCATGAAGTTGGTAGGCGACCTCGAGCGCAGCCATGGAACACATGTCAAAGGCGATGACATCAAAGGTTCGCGAAATGCCCTGTCTAAGCTCAGCCATGGTCATGATCGAGGGCACCGTTTTTCCGTTCGCCGCCTTCCAGTCCGCGTAGGCCCCGTCGTCGCCGAGCCCCTTCCATCCGTTTCCGTGACCAGAGATGACCAGAGCGCGTTTGTCATATTTCCCCTGAAATGCGGTCAGCGACCATTCAATGAAAGCTTTGAGCGTGGCGGGGTTGGCCATCTCCACTTCGCCGGGCCCAAACGCAGCCTGGCCCTTCAGCTTCTGAAACTTCACCGTCTTGTCCGAACCATCGGCCCCAAGAAGTCCTCGCTGGGCACCGAGGTCACCCACGCCCTCAAACTGGACCACAAAATGGGCGTCCACTGTTTTGTTCTGGCCCGTCTGTTTTTGAAGCGCCTTCTCGATTTGGTTCACGTTGTCCCAGATATCGTTTTCGAGGTCGTTGTCGGCAGCCATGTAAAGGAGGACAAGCCACTTCTTCTTCGGGATATGGGCGGGCGCATCGGGCGTCTCTGCCTTTTTTTCGGTTCGGTTGTCCAGGCCCGGCGAGGGCTTGGCTGCGTCGCGTCCACCGCGGGTGAACCAATCCCGGGGCCGGTTTCGGTCCCCCCCCGTTGCATCACGCCCCATCGAATCACCCGCCCGAAGGGTGTGCACCTTCCCGGTAGCTCCGACGCGAAAACGCGTCTCAAACACCGAATCGGCGGGCCACTCTCCCGCAGCAACGGCTCGCGTGTACGCTGGCCCTCCTAAAAACGCCCGCCCGCTTCGAGGGTCATGCCACGCCACAAAATCCAAAAAAGCTCCCGTGGCCTCCACCAACCCAAGGGCGCCGGAGGACTCTCCCAAAGAGAAAGAGACCCCATCGAAGAACACCACGCCTCGTCCGTCCGTCAGGTCGAGATCGTTGACACCGTCACCCAATACCACCAAAAAATAGCCCTCCGGGGGAATGGTGACCTTAGGCAGAACCAGCTCATCGCCCGCGAGGTTGAGCAACCGCACATCGTCAAGAACGACCGGCAAAAAACTCGAATTGAAGAGCTCCACCCAAGCAGAGGTTTCAAAAGGATTGCCGAACGCTTTCGGTCGAAACATGACCTCGTTCAACAGAAGTGATGTTAGCTTTTTCACACACTGCACCGGCGCCGCGCCCAAGGTGCCTGATGGAACGGTACCAAACGTACACGACAGAGGCTTGGCCGGCTCAATCAACGACACGGGCGTCAACACCGGTTGAACAATCGAATCTTGGGTCTGAAAGTCAGCCGGTGGGCCGCACTGAACGGACCCGATTGCCAGTGAAATAGGAACCCCAATCCACAAACCGAGACGGGTCAATGGCCGCTTGGCGGTCCCCTTCGTAGCGAGAGCTTTGGTTGTTTGCATAAAGAGGGTACGCTCGAACAACCGTGACGGATCGGCATTTTTACACGACCCTCACTTGCGCGCGCACCGGCTCGGTTTCGGTGGGCTTATGATCGAGTGAAGCAACCGGCTTCGAGGACGTGGACCTCGACGACCTGGACCTGGACCTGGACCTGGACCTGGACTTAGACCTGGACGTCTAGATCCACGTCGGAATTGACGCTTTGAAGGCGCCCTATTCCGCCAAAAATCTAGAGGGGAGCAGTGGGCTCGAAACGGGATCGAATCCAAGTGGCGCCGTTGCCGGAATGGGTTGTTTATCCGGCGCCAAATATGGGGTCAAGAGGACAGGTGCGGGCCCAGTCTCTTGTACGGTTTCGGGCTCACTTTCTGCTTGTTCGTCCTCAAAAAGCGAGGTCCAGTCAAGCTCGAAGCCGACAAAATCATCTCCAACGTCGGGCACGACCAGCACATTCCAGGTCTTCAGTGTGCCTTCAGCGTCCTGGGTCATATACCAGAACTCATCCGACTCAAGCGTTGAAGCATTCGGGCGATAGATCAACGCATTGTCTCCTTCTTCCAGGGTCCCTAATTGAGGAGGCTCCACCTCGAACAGCTCAGAGCCCGGATGCAGCTGGTCCAAGGCGATCGCAAAACCGCTGAGCTCAGACCCTTCTACGGCCAACGCCAGCACATCGCCCGACCGAAAATGGGTCATGGCGACAACCGAAAACATGACGCTCGAGCGCTCTGGCGTAGGTCCAACGTACTGCACCTCGCTCCTCTCACCCAACCCAGACTCCACGGGCAGTCGGTACGAAGTTTTCAGTTCCGTCCTCGGGCCATCCGGCGCCTTGGGTAGCACTTTCTTCACCGGCGCTTTTTTCGGAGGTATTTTTTTTGCGGGCGGAATCGGGGCCACCGGTATGTATTTGGGGTGGCCGAGATAGGGATGTGGCGTTTCCGCGGTGCCCTTCGGGCAACGCTCGCCAACTTTTATCTCCTCGGTCACATAGGTCTGGCTCACACCCGGACAAGTATAAAAGCGGTAGAGAACCTCAACCACGCGCCCGTTGCGGCATTCTATTCCACCCGAAGACAAAAAGTGCGTGCACCCCGGCGGAGGCGTACTCCCCAAGCGAGTGCTGGTCTGAAAGATGTGGACGGTGTAGTCTTCAAGAAGGCCCTCGATAAAAGCGTCTCGATCCGGACAGTTTTCTGCGATCCACGCTGTGGTGGTGGCCAGCTCTTCTTCGATCTTATCTGGATCTCGGAGAAGCTCCCTCCCATCAGCGAGACGTCCTTGGGCGTCGCGCAGCTGGGCCTTCAGCTTTCGCACCTTGATGCGCGCCTCGGAACACGATTTGGCCAAGTACTTGGTGCAAAACGCCTTGATGCGGGCCGCAGCCTCCGGCGGGGAGATGACTGGGGGCTGTATTTTCTTACTGTAGGATCTCCTTCGAATCTTGCCGGTCTTGGGGTCCCGAGTCACTTTCGTACGCCTCACGCTCCGACGCTTCCGACAAAGCGCCTTGTCGATTTCCTTTTTGGTCGCTTCAGCGAGCGGTTTGGGCGCCTCGTTCAAATTTTGCGCATGGGCCTTGGGTTGTGCCAGCATGGCCGTCGCCACGCACGACAAGAGACCAAGACAAGACAAGTCGGCGAAAACGCGCCTCGGGCTTTTTTGTAAAAGGGGTGTTGGGGCTGTGTACATGAATGTCCATACGGTACCCAGAACAAAACGGATCGAAAGCCTTTGGTGGCGGGTGTTCGCCAGTGAGCAGCATCACATGGGAGCCCATTCGCTTGGTCCGCCATGGGTGAGCAGCTTGATGTCGTCGACGCGAACGTGTCCACGAACCAAAAACCGTTCCACCGTAAGGATCTTTTCGCCGCTGTTCTGGGGATCGGTCTCGAGATCTGCCTGGAGGTCCCGGGTAAACGTACGCCACTGACCATCACCTCGAACCCGAATCTCCCCCGGTGAGATATATCTTCGATGGACAGGATCCACTCCTCGACGAACTTTTCAATGATATGCCGGCTGAGTCCTACCTGAATACTGTAGTGATCAAACGCGGCCCCGCGAAGTGACCGCTCCGTATCCCACTGCACATGGACGACAGCCTTCTTGAACTCTTTGTCCCAAGTAACCGCAGAACCGTGGACCTTGGGTTCGGGAGACGTGAGTACCGCGAGCGAAAGTGCCTCGTCCCAGCCCGCAAGCGAAATGCGGACGGCGAGCGTTCTTTCCTGGCCGGATTTCTTGCCCCAGTTGCTCCGATGCATCATCCAGAGAAACGAGGGCTTGATCCAGGTCATTCGATGGAGTGAGAACGGCGGAACGAGTTTCTGTGCTTGGACTGCAGGCTTCGCAATAGCCTCACCGTAGGCCTGATACACGACGATGGACGCACGGTCGTATTCGGCCCGGATTTCATGAGTCGCGGCCATGCAGCTTTTGTATCAGAGACGAACGAGCTACGACAAACGGCTGCATCATCTTGCCACCTAAACGGCACAGGAGTGCCATCCCTATGTTTGCGATCGAGAGTTGGCGCTCAACGTTCGTCACCGAACGTAGGCGCGGCTCGAGCACCCTCGTATTCGGGACTGGGGCCTGGACATGGAGCTTGCCCACCTCTCGATGAGTCGACCCGATATGGGGTATGTCGACAGCTATCGGAAACCCCAGACTCCTCTTGCCGCGCCTGCAATTCTCTTTGCGTATCCCCGGATGTTGACAAATTTCGGCAAAGCGGAGCGTTTTTCCTAAAACGGTCTTTGACTCCCCGTGATCACCGGGCATAACCGAGTCACGAACAGACGCACCGGCGAGGACCATTGGGGCATGGTTTTCAGGGGATAGCGTCTGAACCCACGAGGGACTTGGCAGCGGGGGGCACAGTTTGAGAAAAAGCAACAACACGCGGCGCGCAGGGCACCACCTGCGGACGGCAGGGCAACAAGTCCACTGGCCACTTGTTGGTCTGGTCAGTATCGCACTCTGTCAATCGGCATCCACGTCGCTGGCGACAGATACGGAGTCTTTTGAGCAAGTGATTGAGCGTGGGTGGAATCTTCTTAGCTTTCCCCGAACACCCCAATTGGGCGAAGTCCTGAAGGTCCCGGACCTTAAGCTATGGTCCGTTTCTACGTCTCCAAACACCTGGCAATCACCCCTTCAGGTTTCCGCTGTCGAAGCAGGCGTCACGTACTGGGGATGGTCTCCCGAGCGGCTGGTGTTGCCCTGGAATGCAAAGACTGCCGGGCGGTGGGTTGCTTCGTCGACCCATGCAGCCGACGGATGGCAGGTTTTGAGCGTGGCCCGCCCCGCCGTGTTCGATGGCCAGGCAAGCAAAGCCTTACTTTGGAACGCCTCCGTTCAAAGGTTTGAGCGGATGGAATCCGGTCAATCTTTTTTGCCGGGGCGAGGTTATTGGGTGCGTATCCCGAAGCCTAAAGACCCTCTTCAGAGTACCGAATCGTCACGCCCCGAAACGAATACGGCAGAGCATGCTAAGGCTTTGCATTTCAAGCGAAGCCGGGCGCCGGGCGGCCTCGGGGCCACCTTGTCGGGCACCAGGGTACGGCTTTGGTGGCAAAGACCAACACGGTTCGACGACGACAGCGTGATCCCACCAGATGCCACTGTGTCCTTTCGAATTTTTCAAAACGGTGAACCCATCGCCGAGCAGACATCCACCGAGTATCGCGGCACGGTCTTCCCGCACCGCCGGGCCATGAAGTACCAAGTTTCGGCCGCCGTCGACGACGGGACAGGAAGCGCACACGAGTCCGTTCGCTCCCATCCAGTCTTTCTCTCCATGCTCGAAGCCAACGGGCCCCCTGCCCCCGGCCAATTTGAAGCAGCCGCCGCACTAACTACCCCAGAACAACAAACGCGCCTTCCTCGAACCGCACTCAGTACGCAAAACGGCCGGGTCTATGCCCACGTTGCCCTTGTTGGGAGGCCCTCCGCCGGGGGGAGGACCCAGATTCAGTATACCCAAAGCCCCAAAGCGGGACTGCCAGGAAGCTTTCGACCCGTCGCGCCCGTCGCCACCTTACATGCAGGCAGATACGTACACGATCTCGCTCTGACCGCCCATGCCGATTTGGTGTCGATCGCGTGGGTAGAAGAAGCCACACATCCAGAAGATGATTCCAGCGAGCTCTACGTGGTCCAAAGCCAGGATGGCGGTCAGACTTTCAGTCTTCCCCGGAGGGTGCGAAGCAACGGCAACCGCAAACGGGCCCTCGATGCAGCGTACGACCGCTACGGAGACCACCACCTGGTATGGAACGAAGCACGCAAGGTGTACTATCTCAAGAACCTAGAAGGCACACCTTCGAGCGTCTTCGATGTACGCAAAAGACAGGTGGCAACCGAGGTCGTTCGTTACAAAGCATACTATGCACCTTCCGACGGCAAGCCTTGCCGATGCGAAGATTGTTGGTGCGAAGAGTCCTATCGATTGAATGAAGGCTTGGAGCCAGACGCCCAGGGCAACACGGCCATCACCTATGTCGAACGCATCGAAGAAAGCGAAATGGCCGAACCCGCCTTGCACGTCGATGGCGATATACTCAGCATCATCGCCCGACAGTCGCGGATATGGGACAACCAGCCGGTCTTGAATCCGGCCTGGGTCCAGATGACCCAACAGCCCGTTTACGGCGATGCGGTCATCCAGAAGCAACATCCCACGAGGATGCTCGTCGGGTGGCGAAGCGTCTGGAAACCCGCGTTCGCACCGGGTGATGACCCTGAGGGCGCAGGCGTCGGGTACCAACACCAATATTTGTACAGCGGCTCGTGGCATACCGAACCCAAGATCAAGATTGCCCAACGGCCACTCAAGCAAGGTCCGTGGGTCCAAACCGGTAGCCGCGGCGTCGCTCAGAATCGGTGGTCGGACGACCCATTCACCGCATGGCGGATCTCGGTGGTGGCTTCCGGAGCCGCCGTGGACGGATGGCAACAGCAGCCGACGCGCCCCCGAGTCTACACCGCACCCGACGGGACACTGGCAGCGGTCTTCGAGCGGATCCCTTCCGTTTCGTCGCCAACTCTCGGCACAGCGACCACAAACGCGTTGGTTTCGTCGCCGACTCTCGACACAGCGACCACGAACGTGTTGCATGGTGCCGACGCGCCCATGGCGCTAAGCGCAGGTACGTCCGCGCCGGCGCACCCCGATGCGGATGGAACGCGCTTGGGCGCTTCCATGCAGGTTTCCTATTCTCTAGACGGTGGCCTCAGTTGGTCACCTTCGCCAAGCGATGCGACGGACGCCATGCCACAGCTGGCCATTTTGGGCGAAGGCATGCCGGGCCAGCGGCCTTCTCTCAGCGTCCACGAAGGCCTCTTTTTTGCCGCGTGGGTGAGACCGGGTGAAGCCAGCGAGGTGGGTAGCCACATCGTCACCGCCCGGGCCTCAAACGCATCGGCTTTTTCGCATCTCGAAGTACAAGCCCCCACCAAGACCAGTTCCCACCAACGGGTGCCCATGACGATCCGCGCAGTCAACAAACACTTTGTCCCCGTCAACGCAAAGGGGTCGGTCGAAGTCTCGATGGACGCTCACCGAGACCCAAAGCACGAGGGTTCCGCGGTTTCGTCTAGCGCCGTCGCGCGTACCCCTTTACGTTTTGAGCTCGAGGAGGGTGTGGGGCAAGTGGTCCTCCCCCAGGGTGAAAGGCTGGGGCTCGCTCTCAGCGAAAGCCACGTCACCCTGGGATTCACAGAACTTCAACAGGCCGATACGCCGCCACACGCAGCCCACATCGCATGGGAGACACCCGCGGGGAACTACGCAAACGCCATTGACCTTCGAGACCGGTTGCTCAAGCACCCTCCGCTTCCAGACCCGTCGACTGCAAAGACCGTGACTGCAAACACCAGTGCAGGTGAGCCCATCGGCTCTTTGGGCCACGACAGGGACGCGTATGAAGATACGCTTTCAGAAGAAGCAGGCTCTCATGAAACAGCACATGCAAGCGGCAACACTCACAATGATGAACACGCTGCGTTCTCCTACCAAGTGGAGTACCTCCCGGGCGTCCATCTTGAAGGCCTTGGGCCCAAGGGCGAGGACACAGCTTCTGGAGTGCCAGATCCTCTGACCGCGCGAGATGCCCATCATCTCGCGGATTTCGATCGCGTGTGGGCTTATACCCAAGGCATCACCTTGGCGCAGCTGGCGACATCTTCCAAAAAATACGGGCCCAAAGCGCGTGGGATGGCGCGCTACCTTTGTCACCGAGCGGTGAGAGAACGTGGGGTCATCTTAGGATGGCCGTTTTCGTGGAATACCAAAGACGATGGGTGGCGGGATGCGCGATTGGTCACAGGGGCCAACGCCTGGGTTGTTCACGGGCTCGGGGTGTTTTTGACCTCCAGTGCCTATCTCGAAGGACCACCCGAAGAGCAGAAAACCCTGAAGGCCTGTTACCACCACGCACTGCTCGGCCTCAAAGAACACCGCCTGCGGGTGGCCATCGATGACGGCCGCATGGGGAGTTTGATGTCAGCCGGGTGGACGACCCGAGGCCTCGAAGAGGCAAGCACCCCCCATCGGCTGCAGACCCCTGGCACACGGGGCATCTTCAGCGACATCGGGCCAGACCATCGATTGGCCTACTACAGCGTGCTCGATGCCATCGGATACGCAGACTTCAGTCCGACCCAAATCCGAGTGTGCACGCTCGGCAAGCCATGTGAAAACCGGGCCTCGGATGACTCCGCTTGGCAGGAACGGCCGCTGAACGATGAAGCGGAATGGGTGCGCCTCAAGACCCAGGTCAAAGCCCACAACGTGGTGACGGAGCACAACCTCGACGTACTGAGCGTCCTGAATCACGCCCTCAACCATGCGAACGCTCTGGGCCCTAAAGGCCGAGAGGCGAAACAGGACTGGACGAGAGACCTCGAACGTTGGCGAGACGAAGTCCAAGACGGCGTCTTCAATCTCCTCTTCGACGAGCACGGCTGGAAGGCCGAGTTTGTGACGACCCTTGCAAAGCTCAAGCACGACAACACCACCCAGGTGCCCCTCACCAAGGCCCAAACCCAGCGACGAACGCTTCGAATCCAGAACATGGAGGCGGCTTTAGAATCCGATTCGCTCGGCCGGGTGATCACCGGCGGCACCCTCGAACCTGAACCATCGGGGACCTACCGCTTCACGGCGAGCCCTCATGTCGCCATCGACAACTGCAGCTGGCTCTCCTTATCCGTACAGGACATCGGCGGACTCTACGCCGAACGCCTGGGGCAATGTTTGGAGTACACCGTGCTCCAGTTTGTCAAAGACCTCAGCGTGGGCGACGAAGACTGCGACCCAACCTGGGTCCGTTGTCCTCCACAACGGACCTACCGCGGTACGCACTACTTTCAAAACGCGTTTAAAGACCCCTACATCGAGCCCAGCGAGCTTCAGGAATCTTCATACCACCTGGAAGCCACCATGGGGTTGATTTTGGGCCTGTTCAAGTTTGTGCATGCCCACCCAGAATACCCAGCGGCCCAGATGCTACTCGAAGAGGCCCATCAGCTTTGGGCGGGCGCTCAGGCGTTTGTCCGCGATCACGGTTTTCTCTACTCCAGCCAACGCATCCAAGACCTCTCGGCGCGCCTCGTATCGAGCACCGCCATCGTGTGGTTCATTGATGTCTACAACTACATCGAACAACACGTCGACCCATCACTTCAGCCGGACGCAATCGCACACCGAACCGTGGGCGAGTGGAACCCGGTTCACTTCGTAGGCGCCCTCCTGGGCGGAATCCCCAGTCAACAGGCATTTGCGGTATCCGATGTGGACCCCACTCAAGACCGCTGCGAGGTCGGCCAGGACGTTTCCGGGGAAGCGGCGGCGGACCTGGTGGCGACGGGCGCATACAAGCTCGAGGTTGACCGACGTGCCGAGTGCGGCGATCGCCTCCGACTACGCGCTCAGCCCCAAAACCGGTCGGAGCCCGTGGCCCGGCCGATACAATACAATCCCATGGGCGTCCTCGGGGCCCTCCGGGCCGCGCGCACCGCCAAAACCGTTCTTCGGGCCCCCAAGAACCTCTGGGAGAGCTCGAAGAACCTTTCTTTCGAAGCGCTTTTAGGCATCGCGGGCGGGTTGGCCGGCGCAGGGTCTTTTGCCACCCTATCCGAAGACCTATGGGCCGAAACCGAGGGTCTTCTGTGGACGTCGCTGGTGCTCCTCGACCCCGCCCCCAAGGGGGCGTGGACGCGTGTCGGGTGGGTGTCGGCTTGGGAGGTTTTCGCCGAAAGCGACGAGACGGTGCGTGCCTTGCCCATCTCCAACCGAAGCCGAGACGGAACCTGGGAGACGCAAGGCCGTTTTTTTGACCACCTGCTGTATGCCCTGGTCCCGCCGCCGGTCTATGCGGGCCCCAAAGTCCCCCTCATCGACAGCGCCATACCGCTTTTTGGCCACGACATCACCTCCAAAATGGCCGTGTACGCGTATACCGGTCGGGTCGCCCACAACCCATCCGGAGAAGAGCCGCAAGAGCCCGTCCCAGCGACCGTCCATCCGGCAGTAGCCAACAGCAGCGAGCAGATTCAAGGAGCCGTCCAAGCTTGGCTGGCAGCCTGGTACCAGGCCCTGGGGCGCACAAGCCTGACACCTTCTGAGCTTCGGGCCCTGAAGACCCATCTTCGCCAAACCTACCTCAGCAAGGCCATCGACCGAAAGACCCTTGAGGCACGGTACAAGATTCTGGTGACCCTCAACGACGTCGTGACCGAATTGTTCGAAGCATCCTTCGCACGCCGAACCGTCTCGACCCAAACCATGAGCGACAGAGTCCTTTTGGCCAACATCGATCAGGAGATCGAGGCGCATTACCGGCACGTCATGGATGCCCTGCGCGCCTACCCGAACGGCGGGTCGACCTCGGTTCCCGAGTCAAAAAAGGCGCTGGTCCAAGAACTCGAGGAACTGCTCTTAACCGTTCATGGATGGCTCCCCCAGGGGGCTTCGCAATCCAATCTTCCCCAAACTCTGCCGGTGCTCCCCAAAGACCTCCCCATCCCCTCTGCGTGGTGGCAAAACGAAGGTCGCACCACCATCCCCTTCGACGCCACCCTCATCAGGCGACTCAGGCCTTTCTTGCTAAGCCAAAGCGGCCCCTCAAGATCCGTCTTGAAAGATTTTCTCGATCGCCTGGACGAACACCCTGGATTTCAACATTTCCTTGACAACAACGACATCGAAATCATTTTGGTTCCGAACCAAGAATGGCTCAATGACCGGGATTTTCTCGGCTTCGACGGGGAGTCCAATCTTCCGCCAAACTTCGAGGCTGATAGTGAGCTGCCCCTCCACAGCATGCCCAAGTACCTCAGAAAGCCCGACCTCGGCGTTTCGCCATCGCTCTTGCACGAGCGACTACGGAATCAGACCGCAGCCATCTTCGGTGGGATATTCGATATCCTCGTAGATGAGAACTTCATCGAGCTCAAAAAGGAAAGCGCCGACACGATATCGTTTGAGCTCGGCACCCAGAAATTCACCGTTGGGCCTCCTCTCATCTCCCGAATAGCTGCGGGACTCTATCGCAGCGGGATAGCTGATTTGTTCCCAAAGTCGCGTTGGCGCTTTCGAAACCGGACTCAAATCGACACTTCTTCTGACGAATGGTCTTTTGTAAAACAAGGCATTGTGCTTGGATTCGTTCCTTCTTTCTCCGAGAAGCTCATCAAAGAAGACCATCTGAAAATCGGAAACACGTCCTTGAACTGGCTGCTACAGGATCCCTGGTTCGGTGGCTCCTTCGTGTTTCAAGACGAGGCGGTAAACACGACTTTCAAGTTGAAGAACATCACGGTGTATGACCTGAACCAACTCCGCAAAGATGGCGCCCTATCCCATGAGTCCGCTTTTTACATAGAAGCAATACTGCCGGGTAGCCATGGAAAGGAGGAAGAAGCCCTATCGTTCTTGGCCGTGCCGGACGAAAATGGAAATCACCGATTCGCCTTGAGGGTTGCAGATCGGAGACTTCCCGAAGCGCTCAAAGACGCGTCCCTTCGCAGAGAGGCTGTTCCGCTGGTATTCACGGAACTACGAAGCGACAATGAGGGCCACATCTCGGCTGGGGAGCAATTGGCCACACACCTCGCCAACCATCCGAAGGTGATTGATAGTCCAGAAGCGGTGAGAACGGCAATGAGCCTCAGCCAGGACGAGGACGTCGACGTTTTCAGCCCAATCATGGGCGCAGGCTTGGAACGAAGTGAGATCGAAACTCTTTTCCGGGAGAATCTGCTGCTCTATCACCTCGTCTCCGCCATTCAGTACCTCGATCGTGTGGAGGACAATGACCCTTCGATTTACCTGCCGTCGCGTACTTTTGTGATTTTGGGGCGCCCGGCGAGCGAGAACGCGGTGGGAGGTGCAGGCTTCGTCTTTTTGCCGATCCTCAACAGCATCTTTAAAGTCAACTTCCTCCGCGAGCGTCACCTACAAGATCGCATTGCTTACATGGTCTCTGGTCTGGTTCACGAGCTGGGCCACGCCCTCTATTTTCGCCTTCTCGAACTCGACTTTGACTACACCGAGGTGATCGAACATTTTAAGGAGGACGCTTTTTTGCGGGAGGTTGTCACCACCGCATACAACAAGCTTGGTATCCCAATCGCACCGACCGATGGCGAACTTGGAGCTATCTGGGCGACCGAAGCCCTATCGTGGTACTTAACTACCTTCGAAAGGATCTTGCACCGACCGGTCAACCGAGATGCACCCTTTGAGATCGAAAACCTCAAAGACGTCGCGCTTATCGGAGAAGGTTTTGAGCTCATCATGGGCCCACACCAGCTCAAAGACTGGAATGGCAAGATGATCATTCGCCCGAGCACCCTGTTCCTCCTCAGCAAATGGCGTTTTTTGCCCGCCTTCGTCGAAGATGTCCTCCGAGCCTACGGCTACGATGAACACGACCACGCGTGGCGCACCCACCAAGATCAACAGGATGTGCGCGCGGACATCATCGAGATGGAAAAAGACTGGCGAAGCATCCGCAACGTGCCAGAGTGAGCTTGCTACAGAAAAATCTCGATCTATTCAAATAGGGCTGATTTTGCTCGCTGATGACTGTCCCAGAGTTTGTCTGGTACAGTCATCAGCGAATCGAAGAAGCTCTCCACCGGGGCGTTATCCCAGCAATTCCCCCTTCGACTCATGCTTTGTTCTATCCCGTGCAGTTTGAGAGTGCCGCGAACAGGGCTATCCAGCGTCGCTGTTCAGTCGCAGACCCCATTTCCGCTGTTCGCTGAACACTCACAAACCTTGTCGGGGAAACGCGTCATGAAAGCTTCTACTTCGCAACTCGAAAGATGTTTGTTGCTCACGAATTTCACTTTTCCACCGATGGATTTGAGACTGGCTAGGCCGCCAAGACTCATCAACGCGCTGGTATGCGAGATGTCCAAATCCCCGCCAATGGACGTGACATGACTCAACCCCGACAAGTCAACAAGAGCACTCGACCAGACTCTTAGCATTCCGTCGACAGTGGTGATATTCTTGAGTTCGTTGAGGTGGGTCAGGCTGCTGTTGCCCCAAAGAGTGACCTCCCCCCCGATGGCTGTCACATTCTCGAGTCCGGATAGACTCATCAGGGCGTCATTGCTTTGAATATACACCCGCCCGATGGATGTGATGCCTCTGAGGGCAGCAATGCTGGTCAAAGCGTCGTTGTCGTTCATATGGAGCTGGTCTATAAACGTAAGATTTTCAAGCCCGGATAGACTCTCCAGAAAATCATTTCTTATAACAGACAACACCCCAGCAGATCTTAGGCCATTAAGTCCATTGAGATTTTTGATAACGCTGTTTGACAAAATTTGCAGCCCACCCGCCACGGAAGGAACGTTCTCGAGTCCCGTAAGACTCGCCAGTTGGTCATTTTCTGCAATAGTCAAACCCTCGAGGGCAGATGAGACGTTTTCAAGTCCACTGAAACTTGTCAGCATATCGTTTCCACGAATGCTCAACTTCTTTCCCACGGACCGGAGATTCTGGAAATCGCTAAGACTTCGCAAACCCCGATTTGCTTCGATCGACAGATCCCCCTCTACTGCTGTGAGACCTTCGAGGCCGCTGACGCTCATGAGCGCGTCGTTTTCCCGAACAGTAACCCATGCTGCGGATGAGATTCCCTCGAGACCACTTAGATTTGCGAGCAAGGGGTTTTTAAAAATACGCAACCCCTCCACGAATTTGACGTTCTCAAGTCCACGGAGGCTCGTGAGGACATCGTTAAGCAGGACCAGCAAATCCCCACGAATTGTCGTAAGATTTTCGAGTCCATCAAGGTCTGCGAGACCACCATTTCCCGAGATGCGTAACTCTCCAACCTCGGTCAAATTCTGCAATCCATTTAAGCCAACCAAGGCGTCGTTCGCTAAGATCTCAAGACTTCCACTAACGGACATGAGGTTCTTGAGTCCGCCGAGATCGCCTAGAGAAGGGTTATTGTTGATAATCAAACCCTCTTCGTGGACATCTCCTCCAACGGATATGAGACTCACGAGTCCGTCAACGCTCGCAAGAACCCCATTATCCCGGATGTTCAAGCTACTCGATACGGATGCAACGTTTTCTAGTCCGTCAAGACTTTCCAGGGCATCGTTCTCCCTGATTTCTAGCTGGCCAAACGATGTCTGGTTCTGGAGCCCATCTAGACTCGTCAAGGAATGATTCTCGTAGATCGACATCCCTCCAATGAACGTGACATTTTTCAGTCCGTGGAGGTTGGTTAGGGAATGATTCCTCCTGATCTGTAAGAATTCGATAGATCTGAGGCCATCGAGCCCGTCGAGGCTCATCACATTGCTTCCTATCTCTAAATATCTGACAGACTGGAGGCACTCGAGACCTCCTAGGTTCGGCTCGGGATAAACGTATCGAATATGCAAACTGCCATCCAAGGACGAGCAGTTACGAAGGAGGAGCAGATCCTTTCCGCTTTTAGCGACAGTAGACTTGTGATCGCAAGGAATGGCCTCTGTACAGTCGACCTTATCACATGGGTCACCTTTTCCATCACCATCCGTGTCGGTTTGGTCTAGGTCCGCAACAAGCGGACAGTTATCTTCCAAACCCACGCCGTCTCCATCGTCAAAAGTTAAACCTGCCCAGGCAATATAGACGCCCTCATGCGCATTGAAGAGATGATCAACGGAGTCAAACCGGAGTTCGAAACGGACCTCCTGACCCGCAAAATCATCAAGGTCTCCGGATCGGAACCTAACAAATCTCCCTTCCGTGTTGCCAAGATCAGGTTCCAAACGCTGCCGCCACTTGCGAGTTGTGGTGTTTGAAATGACATATAGATCAAGGTTGTCGTAATTGACCCACTGTGGAAAGCGCTCGCAATCAACATAAGCTTCGATGTCAAAGAAAGAGGGACCTTTTGAAGGGACTTGGACCTGCGGACTTCGCAACGTTGCAAAGACATGCCCTTCGTTATAGTTCCGCGCATCAAGATTCCCAAAATACAAACTTTGCGTACCGAGCGCATTGCCGCGGTCACTATCGATCTGCCAGGTCACACTGGGAATACGTGAATCAATGACTTCCCAGCCCTGAAGCGACCCGCTAGAAAAATCCCATTTTTCAACCAACGACAACATGTCATCCGACCCGACGACAAACGCTGTTGCACCTTTAGAAGTGCCCCCTCGCGCGTCAAAGCCAACACCGCGAAGCTCAACAGCCTCTCGAAATTCTTCGTCTCCAGGATTTTCTTCATTCCCAGACTGGCATCCGCCTATCAAGATTGTGATTCCAGCGAGAGCAATCTGGGCCGTACGGAATTGAGATATTTCCCACATCTGGAAAAATATAGAATAAATCAGCCAATTTGCGAAGAGCAAAGCGCTCGTACGTGCATGTGTTGTTGCCGCCATTGTAGCCTTAAACGACACGACCTTGGTTCTCGCCGGCCTTACGCAGGAGATCACCCATCCATCGTTGAAACGGATCGGTTTCGTCCAGCCCCACGTAAAACGGATGGGGCTTAGGCATGAGAAACGCTCTTTCGGGCACCGCAGCATTGCGGTCCGGATCCCAAGCACCGGCCATGGCAAATCGATCGAATGGACTGTTATGACAAACGTACTTCCGGAGGCTCCGGTGAGGCAGTGGGTCCTCTCACCGCCATTTGAAATCGCCCCTTTGTTGGCACCTCCCGCCATATAGGTTCTCGCATGATCTCTCACTGTGCCTTGGCACCTTGACATCTCGGCACGGCACGCGACCTCATCGAGTTCCCGTTGCACCGCGCTGGGCGTCACTCGCCTATCGCCTACGGCTAGGCATCCCAGGGCAGGCTATCCGGCGCCGCTGTGCGCCCATCACGTACACCGAGCGAAGCGATCACGACCAGCGATCAAGGCGATCACGTAGACCTAAATACGCAGAGCGCTTCCGTCTGAGGCTCGGCCACCTGTTCGCCCTGGTTCGCAGCTAGTGGTGTCTTCTCCCCTCGGTGCGCATCAAAAAGGGGTACGTCGCGCGATTGATGCGCCTCCCTTTTGCGGCGCGATCTAGCGTGAAAAACGTCTTGGGATGCCACCCAAATGCTCATCTCAGTTCGGCACGATGGGTTGGCCCAAATTTTGCTGGTGGTTCTTGTGATGAACAAGACCTTTACCGTCATTCGCAGGAAAACTTTCGGGATAAGCATGTTCTTGAGTCTCATCCTCGGCAGTGGGTGCAATCTTGACAGTCACATCGAAACCAATGCCAGCGGTGCTGATGTCCAGACCGACACTCTGCGGCGGGTCAAAGCAGAGTGCCATGCGGAGCCTAATCCGCTCGTGCGGAAGCAGGCATGGACCCTACGGGCCGCAGGACTTGGGCGATACCGAGACGTGCGGGTCGACGTGCAGGCGGCCGGGCAAGCCTTCTCTTGGACAACCCAGGCCGATCGAAGCGGTCACCTGCATGAAGCTGGAGCTCAGACCTTGCAAAACCTCGGCCCCGTGACGGTCCATATTACCCACGTGCAACCGAAAAAAGAGACCCGGCTCGCTACCTGCCAAACCCATGTGATTGATTCGTCCGATACAACGCCACCCACCGTGTTGATGACGAGTCCGTCCAGCGATATAACTCTCACCGAACCTGCGACCATTGCCCTACGCGCTTCGGCCACCGATGAGGTCGGAATCCGTGAGGTTGCCTTCTTCTTGGACGACATCCTTGTTTTTACCGACACAGTGGCGCCCTTCGAAGCTTCTTGGCGCTTCGGTTCCAGCGCCAATGGCGCTCACCGACTACGAGCCGAAGCCATTGATGTCGCCGGAAACCGTGGCGTTTCTCCTAGCATCACGGTCAAGGTCGCCATCGAAATCGACACCGCACCGCCGTCGGTGAGCATTCTCAGTCCGATATCGGGCATTACGTTCAATGAAAGCCAGACTGTTTCTATTTCGGTAAACGCATCAGACAACATCGGTGTGACGAAGATTGAGCTCTATCGAAACGACATCTTGGTGGGCACCTCCGCCAGCAGCGCTTATACTTTTCCATGGCATTTTGATGCCGCCCACAACGGTACCCACGTATGGTCGGCGCGCGCTTATGATAAAGCCGGTCATCGCGCGATGTCAGATGACGTATCCGTTACAGTAGCTATCGACAACCCGACCGGGGAAGACAAGCTTCCTCCAGCGATCTACATCAGCAGTCCCGTGAGTGGCCAAGAAATCCAGACCTACGGAAGAATCAAAATTCATACCTACGCCTACGACAATTCGGCGCCCGAGAAGTCCATCAATGCTGGTGTCCGGGAGGTTCAATTCTATCATAACGATGTTCACGTGGCCACCGATGTTGAATATCCTTTTGCTCATGAGTGGTTGGCCAGCCAAGCGCAAAATGGTGTTCATACATGGACCGTCGTGGCGGTGGATGAGGCGGGCAATACCGCATCCTCAAGCGCAAGTTACCGAGTGTCTATCGATGCGGATATCGACAACACGCCGCCAGAGCCCAATGTGAAGCAGCCTAAGGATGGGACGCTCTTCACCGAGGCCGGAAAGATTTCTGTAAAGCTCTATCCGTACGATAATGTAAAGCTTGGCAAAGTGGAACTATACAAAGATGGAGCGCTGATTGACTCATCCACTTCATTTTTGCCACGATACGACAACCTGAAGAATTTCTACATTCCCTACGATGCGTCTGATAACGGTGAGCACGTTATCGGGCTCAAAGTGTATGACGAAGCGGGCAATGTTGCTCTTTTTGAGTCCAAGATCGAGATCAATATCGGTGGACCGGACGATGAGCCCCCAGTGGCGTCGATTAACAATATCGAGCAGGGCGCGATCTTTACGCGGCCTGCAACCATAACAGTTCAAATTGGGTCCGATGACAACATCGGGGTTGAAAACGAGGAGCTCTATCTGGACGGACAGCTTGTATCGACGTCTCTAACATTCGACGCATCGCAAAATGGCGTGCATGAATTGGTCGCCCGAGTTTTTGATGGGGCGGGAAACTATTCGGACTCAAAACCCATATTGTTCTCGGTGGCTATCGATGCAAACGACGACACTGTTCCCCCCACTGTTCAGATGCGGTACCCGGCTGATCAAGCCGTTATCGACGAATCGTTCTTTTCCGATACTGTCCCATACATCGAGTTTGAAGCGGACCTTGATGACAACGTCTCCATCGACAGCGTAAGGTTTTATGTTGATGACGGAAAGGAATCGATACCATGGGGGGAAGCCTGGCCCATTGATTTCACCAAGAATGGGACACATACCGTATATGCGACGGTACGCGACAAAGCGGGAAACGAGACGACCTCCGCCGCAAATACGTTCACGGTGAATGTCGCGCCCAACTATCGGGCACCTTATGTCGGACATCTTGTGAGTAACGAATTCACCCTTTCCCTCGGACCAGCCAGCAGCTCCAGTGATGCCGACAACCGGATGACGACGTTTGAAGACCTAACCGGGTTAGTGTACGTCGACTGGGGCACATCCGAAGACAAGAAGTATCTCTACTTGAAAAACAACAGTGGCGATGATGCACATATTCACTTGCCGGGCATTGGTGGAGAGGATCGGATCGCGAAGGCTCGGTATATCTTGACCAGCCGAAACGAATTGTGGCTGTTTTCGGGCGCTCAGCCCGCGGCTTTTGGCCCAGGTGCCCCAGCGAACATTCGCCAGTACCGACTGTCGGGATCTCCCATACCTGACACCGCGGAGCTGGTTTTCTCGCGGTCGCATGGCGGAGATAGGACCGAAGCCAAAGATATCATACAACTGAAGAGCGGTGCACTTGTGGCGGCTTGGTACCGCCACAAAGATGATGCGTTTGCAGAAGATGCTTTTTGGGCCGATCTTCATATGGTTTATCGAAGCCCTACCGGCGTTTGGGTTGATTTGCCCCCGATTCGAATTGAGAGTTACCGGTTCCACTTGAACAGTCTTGTTCTACAACAACACCCCAAAGACGGAAGCCTTTGGGTATTCTCCAAACCCGACAGCGCTGAGAATATATCGGCACTCCACTTTACAGAAACAAACGATGGATTGCGTTTTGATTGGCTCGATAACGAGTTTTTGCTTGCGGACAAGCATGGCGGCCACGGTCCAGAGGGAGAAATTCCAACGCTGTATGCGGTACCTGATCCTAATACCCAAACGATCCTACTCGGTTATCAAAACCAGAATCGTAAAATCGTCTTGATGGGGAAAATCTTCAAATGGGCGTACATCTCGTTGGTCAATGTTCACGCAGATGGAAACAAAGACTTCACGTTGCTTCCTCAAAAGACCGAACGCGTGCATGGACTTCGGGGTATTGGTGTCAAGGATGGAGATTACTATGTGATTTACAATCAAATCGACCTATCCAGACGTACGGACTACCGAGATGTCCACTTCAGTCTATTTAGCCAAGGCCAATGGGCACCGCCCCGATTTATCGGGCGCTCCGAGAAAGACCCCCAAAACGTGATGTTTGACCCCGAAACGCTGCAGGTTGGCCTACGGTGGCGAAATAACTTTGACCTGAGACTCTACAAGCTCCCGTAGTCGTAGTGTATTGACTCAGCAAGGTCTCCCCACGCATCTTTGGCTAGATGGACTGGCTACACGGTTGCGGTGACCAACACCGACCGAACAGGGTGCGCCCCGGCAACATTCGGATTGAGTGCGAGCGTGCCAAACAGTTGGTCGCACTCGGTGTCACCAAACTCACCTAAGCTTGTTCCTGGTGAGACCGGAGTCTCGACGGTCTCACATCACCCTCCGGTCAATCCCCCCGGCAGCTACGGTTTTCAAATCACGACAGCAAACGCGGCTGAGCCCAAACATGGCACATTCTTGCTCTTTTCTTCGTTGATCGTCAGGTCTAGCTTTCTCTGTTCTTCGCGGAGCCGATTTTCTACCTTGGCTGCCCAGTGCTTAGCACGTGGGTGGGTGACCACCGCAACAATTCCGGTGCATCTGAGGCAACTTTCTCCTTTGACCGGCATCAACAGGGTGGTGACTTAGGATGCTTACGAGCCGGTTGGGCTTGGCCCAGCTCTTGCTGTTCGTCCCAATGCGCCTCGATCGCGCATCGAAACTCAGGAGAACATCGGCCATCTGGTCTTCCAAGAGGGTCTCATTGGGCTGATTCGAATGGAGCCATCCATGCTGTTTGGAGAACCTCTGCGGTTAACTGTGCCAACGCATTTATTGGCAGGACAACCTGATGAGACGCGGGTGGCTTCTATTCTAATAGACGATACCCGTGACCCCTATATCGAGTTTGAAGACGTCAGTGAGTCCACCATTCGTCTCGCAGTGCCTCATTTTTCGGGCCAGGCTATCTTCGACTGGTCGTCTTTGGACGAGAACGAACGGCAGGGTTTGATGGGTTGGGTCGGCGGTTTGTATGACCACCCTCCGCATATTGTTTCTTTTGCTTCACCCGACTTCGTGGGCAATTTTGGCCGACACGATTCTTGCAACCACAACGTGGGACCGCTGATAAGCGGGGACCAGATTGCGGGGCATCCGAATGTGGCGAGGCTCCATGGCAGACATGGAAGGAAGATCACCCAGAGCATCGATGGCATCAAGATAGACCCTATGGAGTGACCGGCCCGCAATCGTAGGCCCTGCTACAATGCAGGGAACTTTAGAGCGCGGGTTAGCACCGTGCGGTGCCAGAGCCGCATACGAAAGGAGCCGGTCATGGCGAAGGGTATCACATGGATTGGAATGGACGCACACAAGAAATTTATCAGCGTAGCCATGCTTCTGCCGAGGCGAAAAACGACCGAAGAATGGAAAGTGAACAATGAGCCGAAGGCGCTCAAACGGCTGGTGCGTAAACTGGAGAGAGAGGCTCCAGGAGAAATCCGGTGTTGCTACGAGGCAGGAGTTTGCGGCTTTGCCTTGCAGCGAACGCTTCAGGCGCTGAGCAAAGGCCGGTTGGTGTGCGAGGTGATCGCACCGGCGCTGGTGCCAAGAAAAGCGGGCGAGCGGATCAAGACGGATAGACGCGATGCGAGGAAGCTCGCCGAGCTGTTCCGTGCCTGTCTGCTCACGGAAGTTCATCCTCCGCAAGCTGACGACGAGGCGGTGCGCGATCTATGTCGATGTCGGGAGGATGCGCAAGAAGATCTAATGCGCGCGCGGCATCGATTATCTAAATGGCTTTTGCGTCGTGGTCTTTCCTTCACGGGCACCAAGAACTGGAGCCTGGCTCATAGGCATTGGCTTAAGGGCCTTTCATTTGAGCATGAAGCGGACGCCGCCACCTTCCATGACTATCTTCGTTCGATGGAACAGATAGAGGAGCGATTGAAGGACCTCATGGAGAACATCGAACGAATGGCGGTGACCGAGTCGTACGCTGAAGCGGTGGGTCTTCTTCGATGTTTTCGGGGCATCGATACGCTGACTGCCATGACAATCGTAGCTGAGCTCCATGATTTCGGCCGCTTTGAATCACCACGTGCATTGATGTCTTATCTTGGCCTCGTACCGGGCGAGCATAGCTCAGGAGGTAAGTCCCGACGGGGGCCGATCACAAAGACCGGGAATAGGCATGTGCGTCGGATTGTCGTTGAGGCGTCCAAGCACTATCGCAAAAAGCCCACCGTGGGGCCTCGTCTAAAGAAGCGTCGAACGGGTCAACCGGCTGATGTGGTCCGACACGCTGACAAGGCACAGTCTCGTTTGCACCGAAAGTACTGGCGCCTCGTGCACGGAAACAAAAATGTGAACAAAGCAACCATCGCGGTTGCAAGAGAACTCGTTGGCTTCCTCTGGGCGGTTCTCTATCCAAGAAGTGCTCAGGTTGGGCCGGGTCTGAGGCGGGCGGCCTGAAACCATGACGAACCGTGCGCCCCATCTTCAAGAGTCTACCAGCGTGCTTATGGTCCTCCAGGCTGCCCTCGCTATGCTCGGCGCTGCGCGGCCTGGACCACCACTGCGCCCACCGGTGACTTTGACCGTGGATGAAGCGTACGGGTGCCTCCGGCGGGGACTCTGCCCCGGGCAACAGGATGACCTAAACAAAAAGTATGAGGGGAGACGCGAAGGGCGGACGACCAAGGCACGAATTGGAGAAACACGCGACCTAGCATTGCGACAGGCCTTGCGCCGGATTCGCGCGACTAGACAGCGATCTCTCCCGACGGAACACGGTCATGCTAGGCTCTGCTTGGGCTATGTCCAGGTAATCCGCGGATATCAGAGTGACTCGTCGTCGAAGAGACCTACGTCGTCCTTCCTTTGCGCTTCCCCTCTTTCAACTACACCTTACTGCTAAGAAAGGGAGGCCTTTTAGAGCCAAAATCAGCTTACAAGTATTGACAAAGGGTCACTCCATATCAGCTAGTTGCCTCCACGCCCGGTTTGATGAGGGCACGTCGGGTTTTGTTGCAGTGCGAGCGAGGCAAAAAACCCCGCGTGTCAAGGAATGTCGCGGGAACTTCATTGCACCCCTTACGATCCTCAAAAATGCTTAGCGCCGATTCGTTTCTGGGTGTTTGAGGGCGACAAGTCGTATAGCCCCGTCTACTTCAAGAAGGTTGGCTCGGCCCAACCGACAGGAGACTTCCAAACATTTAGTTTCGAGGTATCACCATCTTCGACGGGGGTGATGGTATGCCTAGGCGACTATGGTTCTCAGTACTCAGCGCTGGAGGTTGACTCGATTTTGGCAGCGACTCCGTGGGCACCGACAAGCTGCCCGGTTATACCAAGTGGTTCGACGTCGTCGGGGAACTCCAGCTCAGCATCCTCGCTAGCAGCGTCTTCGTTCTCGGCATCCTCAGTCTCAGCCGATTCCGACCCGAGTGGACTGTCTCTAAGTGATTTGGTGGAAGGCTTCAAGGCTCTCAAAGGCGCGGTCGACACGATCAAGGCCTGCGACGCGGCAACCGATGACTTGCTCAACTACCAAGCCTATGCAACCGAACTGTGCCGCAAGAACACTACGGCAACCGCCAACGTGGGGGATTGTGCTGACATCTCGAACCCCGCCTGGTGCGATCCAGGCGCGTACGGAGTGCCTTCGGGAGCGAATGCGGGAGGCATCTGTGCCGTGCCAGCATGCGCTGGACCAGGCATGCCCCGCGAAGCACGATGTGAAGAGTTCCACGAATCCCTGGAAGCCTGTACAGTCGGTACGCTCGGAACGGTTTGGAAACAGTGCATGCAATGGAAGTCTTGCTTCCCATCGGCTTGCGGCTGGTTGCCTTGTTTTAGCACTGGCTGGTTTGACTAACTTGAAGCAGCGCGCACCGAACCCTGCCAACACCGGGCGGCCCCAAGACTTACGATTCTAGGTGTCGAACCTTAGGCTCATAACCGCCACTGGGACAGAAGTCCCTGTCGATATCGACGGCAGTTCGAACGGTAGGCAATCAACCTTTCGCGTCGACTAGGACGCGTTGATCAGGGCTGGTTGTGCCTCGGCTGCACCGCCCCAAACGCACTCTGGCAAGCTACGCGGTGCGGATGGGGCGGTATTTAGCCAGTCTACTTGTCTCCAACCGCGATGTAGCCAATGGTCTCGAAGGTGTGTAGACCATTGTTTATCTTTTCTTCCTGCATCTGAACGGAGAAACCGGTGGAGGTCACGTTGTCTTGCCGGGCCACGATCGGGTCGGGACCCAGATAGGTTTGTACCTGACTCAGCACCACCGGTGGTTTCGAAAAGCTGGACAAGAAGAGAACCTCTTCCCACTGCGTGGCACCACGATCGGTTGCGTTTGTGGCGGGGGGCGCAGCAGCAACGATTTGCCGGCCGTCAGCGAGTGTGTGGGTCCCTTCTTCGAGCACCACGTAGCTGAGCTCTTCGATGGCATGCGGTCCATCAAGATAGCCCCACTCCTCAATCTTGAACTCAAACGAAGGCTCTCGATTTGAGGTTGAAGTCGATCGCACGTGACGAAGACGGACGTGTGCAGGATGTGGCCCTTTCACCGTAGTCATGTTCATGAACACGACCGGATTCGCGTAGGTGCCGTACTCATACTCAATCAGGTGCCAATCGTCCGCGTTCAAGGCTCCCCGCGCGGCCGTTTTGGCCTCGCCGATGATCTGACCATCCGCGTTGACGATCGGTCCAGGCGAGAGCGCTATGTAGCCAACATCTTCTTCGATGTGACTTACACCATCGCCGGTGGAGTCTTCCTCCTCAATCATGATCTGTAGACCCGTGGCGTCGAGGTTTCTCATTCGAAGGCCTGCAGGATCCTTTCCGGTTCTCGTTTGCATCGCGGCCAGCGTGACCGGCACCGCTTCGAGGGCGTGGTCGAACGGCACAGAGGCCCAAAGGTGATTCACTCGAGGCCCGGTGGTCCCAACCAAGAGCCCAGTTGAGTCCGTTGGTGAAAAGCCCTCAACAACGAGTCCTAAACGCCAACTGTGGAGGGTGCTGACGGGGCTCGAAGGCGCTGTCATCGTGAGCCTCCAGGTACCTCGACCGAGCTCCTCGGCAAACTTCAGGCGAACGGTCTCCTGAGTTGCTCCTCCGCCTTTCATCGATTGGGGCGTCACTCTCCAGAATTTGCCCGACGGAGCATGAAGAGAGATGGTGGTATTCTCGTGAGGCAAAGCCGCTTTGAGATCAACCACTGCCCCCGACACCTTGACACCATCGGGAATCACAATTTCAGATTCGAGTTTGCCCCAGAACCGGGCATGGTACGAGAGCCCGAGCGGTGTATCTTTGCTTTCGTGGAACAGCACCGTCTTGTTTGCCACCGTCAACGTGACGTTTACAGACTTGGTCTTTTCTCCGCTTTGCCCTGTGATAGTGATGCTGTACTTTCCGGGTGCTGTCTCCGCATGGGTCTTGATGTTCATCAAGGCCGACGAACCCGGCACCACGGGATTGGCGCTGAAGCTGACGTCCGCGTTCAAATTGGGCTCCGCGGTCCAAGTCAGTGTCACATCGTCCGAAAAGCCGAACGTTGAGCCGACGTCGATCTTGAATTTGCCTGGATCGGCAGGTCCCAAGATTTCCGACTCTTTTGGGGAGACATCGATGTCGAAACCCGCAGGCATGGGTTCTGTCGCCAGCTTAAGATCCCAATCCCGGAGTGTACTGGTAGGGCTCAGAGGCGCTGATATATGGAGCCTCCACGTGCCCCGACCGGGCTCTTCGGCAAACCTCAAACGAACGGTTTCGTCGACGTCACCCGCCTCGTTTGGTGCTTGAGGCTTCACTCTCCAGAATGTTCCCGATGGAGCATACAAAGAGATGGTGGCATTGTCGTGAGGCACGGTCGCTTTAAGGTTAACGGCCGCTGCCGAGACCTTGAGACCGTCGGGAACCACAATCTCAGACTCGAGTTCGCCCCAGCCCCTGCCATTGTACGAGAGTTCGAGCGGTGTGTCCTTGTTTTCGTACGATACTACGTTCTCGTTCCCCATCTTCAACGTGAGAGCTACAGACTTGGTCTCTTCTTTGCTCTGTCCGGTCACGGTGATCGTATAGCTTCGAGGAGTGGTATCCTCATGAGTCTTGACGGTCATCACCGACGACGAATCCGGCGCCACGGGATTGGCACTGAAGCTGACATCCGCGTTTAGATTGGGCTCAGCGGTCCACGACAACGTGACATCTTCCGAAAAGTTGAAAATTGGGCCGAGATCGATCTTGAATTTCTGTTGATCTCCCGGACCAAAGAGCGCGGCCTCTTTTGGAGAAACATCGAACGCGAAACTGGGGCGGACGCTGTCCACAAGCAGTCCCAGTCTCCATTGCTCGATCGTGACAACCGAGTTGGGAGGCGCGAGCACAGTGAGTTCCCACCTGCCTTGACCTGGCTCCTCGGCAAAATTCACGAAAAAGGACTCCTCAATTTTGCTTGCTTCTCTAGGGGCTTGGGGCTGCAATTTCCAGAACCGCCCCGATGGCGCTGAAAGATAGACCTCGATATTACCGAGAGAGACGCTCGCCTTGAGGTCGACAACCGCGCCGTGCCCCTCGATGTGGTCGGGGACCACGATCTCGGATTCAACACGTACCTGAGTTGTGTGGGTAGATCCCGAGAGTACGAGCGGCGTATCGGTACTTTCGTACCATGCGGTTTGGTTGCCCGTGTTTGGATCCACCGTGCTTTGGGCTTCGAGATTCTGAGTCCCGATCGAAGCCTCGTCCTCCGGTGGCAAAGCGGTGCCACCACATGCATAGGTTCCCACAGTGAGAGCCACCGTAAACATCTTGATCCGTCGAAGACGTATCACCTTCCTAAGTTCCATTGGTCGTCCTTTCCAATGCAGCGCGTCGCAGACCGCGGGAAGATCTTCTCGTCGCCTATCGCACTTTTCTTGCGCGAAACGCGACACACTGCCTTTCTCCTGTAGGTACCCTACGGACAAGGGACCACATCTTGTCGATTTTTTGTGCTTCTAGGACCAGATTGTCGTGGAACGCAAAATGGAGGCGTGCGGCAATGGCAAGGCGGGCGTTTCGAGTGCCATCGGAATGAAAAGGACTTGGCTCAACCCGCCATCTTGTTCGGAGTTTTGATATTGTCGGCGCGGCTTGGCTTCACTGTGCTCAGGGAAGTATGGGGCGGTTCAGTCCACCGCAGGCAGCGGTTGCAATGAAAGTGAGTGATATCAAAACGGACTAGGGGGGGTGTCTTCAATTAGACAAATGGTATTCCCTACGTTTGGGGCTCTCATCTTAGCCATACCAAGATGCAGGCCAGCTGCACCATGCCAAGAAAAGTAGCAGAAAGCTTCTCATAACGAGTTGCCACGCGACAATCTCGTTTGATCTTCTGGAACAGTACCTCCACGAGGCTTCGATGCTTGTACCGGTCAGAATCAAGTTCTCTGGGGCTCTTTCGGCCAGCACGAGGGGGGATCACGGCCTGACATCCTTGAGCCTCGATTTGTGCGAGGAGCTTGTTTGAATCGTAGCCTTTGTCCGCCAAGATTATCGTGCTTTGAAACGGTTCAAGTAGCTTGGGGGCAGGTTTGACGTCGTGGACTTGTCCTTCAGAAAGCCTGACTTTGAGAGGATTTCCTAGACCATCCACGAGAGCATGAATTTTTGTTGTGGGTCCGCCTCGGGATCGACCGATGTACTCGGTTCCGTTTTTTTTTCACCGACTGCATCTTGATGAACTCGAACCAATGAACCGTCGATCATGACGAATTCGTCATCCAACTCTTCGTCACCGATTTGAGTCAGAATTTTTTCGAAGACCCCGGACCTACACCACCGCAGGAAGCGCGTATGGACTGACTTCCAGGAGCCATAGCAACTGGGTAGAACCCGCCACGGGCATCCGGTCCGCAAGAACCACAACATCCCATTCAGCATGGTGCAATGGGTCCCCACCGGGAATGGCATGACTCAAAAGCGCTCGAGCCTCCTCGTACTTGTTTCGGAAGGTTTTTCCAGCCGCAAATCGGAAGGCATATCGTTCCCTTGCGGTTCGTTCGAAATGGGGTCGGTTGGTCTTTTGCGCGGGCGCAATGGCAGGAGCCGGTGTTTCCCGGGAAGGAAACGGTTCAAACCGAGTAGATTGAGGGTTCTTCTGCGAGGGAAGGGTCGGCTTGGGGGGCTTGGGATGGGCGGGTAGCTCGGGTGGTGTTGGCAACCTCCGAATGCTCAAGGCGACATCCGCCTTCGGGTGCAGGGCGGCCACGATTTCCTTCAGGGCTTCGGTTGACTTTCCCTCGGCCTCCGAAAGGAGTTTCGCACAGTTCTCGTGCGTTAACGCGGGCGCAAGGACCCGAACGCCTGTGACCTGCAATTTTCCGTCGGCGATCTTGTCCAAGATTTGTGGGAATTGACGGGCAGCCCGTGCGGCTCGGACGTTCTCGGGGCGAACAGAAGAAAGGACCACGGCGTCGGTGCCAAAATCGTAGCCGAGCGCCGCATTGACGTCGATGCCGTTCACCGGCCGGACAATGTAAAGGGCAGGATCTCTTCTTCTTCTCAATACGTGCTTTTCTGCCCGCGCATGCTTGACACTCTTAAAACTCGATATCCACGAAGTGTTTTTTTTTTTTGTGCATACCGCGCCGTTGTGTGGTCCCAGAGGTTGTGATTGTCGCCTGGCGGAACCCACGCCTCGGGAATAAGGGCCTGCGTCCAATTTTTGTCTGATTCGATGATGGTTGCGTGAACGACAGCGCTCTTCGCCGCGGCGAGGTTTACCTCGCTGACTCCGGTCTCGGTGTGGGCGATCTCGGGGGGGCGGAAGGTCCCGGAGTGATAGGCTTCGGTCGTTTCGTAGGGTGGAAGAACAAAGCGGACGGGCACGTTCTTTTGCCCCAGCAGGTTCATGGCGCCCAACGTGACGTGGTCATCGGGATGAATGGCGAGCCGCCCGCTGGGGAGCGTGTAGAGACGAAGCGGAGACTCCAAACGAATGCCCTCCTCTGCCAGTCGTAGGAATTCTGCTTCCGGGGTGATGTCGTCGTGTTCAGTGCCGATGGGAAGGCTTCGGAGAATCTGCTGGATCGGCCATTCCGAAACCCCGGCAGGGTATTGGCCTTCGTCCGTGATTTCTACCCCGTTCAGGAATCTGGCGATATGAGGCTGGGTGTAGGATTGGGCCGTCTGCAGGACGTTCGAAAACCGCTTCTCAACAATGCCGTCGGTGGTCGAAAACGTGAGTCCCCAGAGCCCATCCACGATGAGCTCCGGAAGGGGCGTAGCCCAGCGTATCGTCTTTCCCCGCCAAAAGGCCGTGTCCCCGCCCGCGCTGCTCCCGGTGCCGCCTGGCAATTTGGGGTCTGGGGGTGGGGTGGGCACGGAGCCTTCAAGGCCGCCGAAGTCGGGCGTCTTGGCGCCAATGATTCTTCTTCTGGCTTCTTCGGTTCGCTCTTGAAAGCTCTGGCGTCCGGGCAGAGCCAACACCGTTTCGAGAAGCCAGGCATGCACGACCCGAAGGTAGGCCTCACGGTGGGCTTCCGGGATGGGAACGGCAAGCACGTTTTGTTCGTACCATTGAGCCCATGATCCCGGTTGTCGATGGATGAGGGTTGGTGTGGCTTTGCCCGCCTCCAGGTGAAGCACGACGCCGCGGGGACTCTCCCACGAAAGGTCCACGTGGAGCTTCCGGTAAATTTCCACCCCGTCCCCCGTTTTTTTGAGAATAACGTTTTGAGGCAGCGTTCCTTGAAAGTGGGCCCTCAATTTTTCTGCCGCCTCCGCGCGAGATTCCGGAGCGAGGCCGAATCCAAGATTGTCTACGATGTTACGAGAAAAAGCGTCTTCCCAATGCGAGGGCATCTCGGCGATGGCCGAGGCGGGCCAATCATAAAGTGCTTTGCCCGTTTCGGCCGGGAGCGTTTGCGCCCATCCTACCGATTCGTACCCGTCGGGGACTGAAAAGGGGACACCTTCGTCGACCAACACCACGTTTCGGTTTTCTTGGTTGAACACGCGGTCAACAAGGGCGTTGATTTCGTCCTTGTTGACTTCCGTTGCGAAGCCCGTGAAAGCGACCAAATTCGCGATTTCAAAGAGGGCAAACCGAAACGCCTCTTTCAATCCGAATTGTTTGGCAAACTCCAAGGGTGCGAGCCCCACATGGGCTACAGCTTCGGGAAAAGGCGCGAGGAGTGAGAACCCATCCAAGCCCGCCACACCGTCGGGGGCCGCGAAGACGGGTGTCCATGCGCTGTCTCGAACGACCTGGATTCCTCCGCTCAAGAACCTGGAGGTGTACCACGGCAATCCGATCCGTGGTTGCCCGGCGTCTTTGGGGTCGAGGCCTCGGATTTTCGAGGTCCAGGTATCCATCGTGACCGGGTCTTTGATGTATGCGGATGCGATGGTCTCGAAGTCTTTGGCGAAGAAGATGCCGGTGGTCAGCATGCGGTGAAGATAAAACAGGGGCTGCCCGGTTTTTCTTGCCACGCGAGGGAGGTGGCCGCCGGCGTAGCGGTGAACAAACTGCCGCAAGACCTGGCGACGGTGCATGGACGCTGGGTTGGTTACATAGGCTGGCGGCGGGAGATCCTTTCGACCCCGAAGGAGAAACTGGAGAGAGGACGTGGGAGACTGGCCGAGGATGCCCTCTTGGAACGCGCGCAACTCGACGGATTCTCGCTGCCAGTAAACTGGGGACTCAGGGTGGAAGGCATCTTGGGTCTGGACCGAAGCCCGTTCGTAGCTGGCGGTGATGGGGCTCGACGTTTGCACAAATGGGTTGAGGGTTTCTTGAACCGCGTTTTCAAATCGCGCGCGTAAGGCGAGCCTGACCTCGGCGAGGGAGAGAGGACCGGGTGGAAGCTTGAGGGGGGCGTCGAACGTGCGCGCGTCCCACGTTCGGGCGGCCTTGCTTAAAAACCCGTCGCCACCGGCGTTCCCGAAGACGGCGTCGCCATGCGCGTAGGAGAACCCGCGATTCGGGATCTCATCCAGGAGCCAGGCGGTGAGGTGCGTCAGGGCATGGGCGTGGGGTTTGGCGAACTTGCCTTCACCGGGGCTAGACATCAGGACGCCCATATCGGCCTTTGGGCTGCCACCGCGCCGAATGAGATGGGTCTCGAAGAGGGCCACAATCGTTGCGCAATCGATTCCCAGGTAGCGCTCTAGGTCACCCCGTCGGTAAGCAAGAGGGCTGGTGTCTTCGCACAAGGTTCTCAGCTCCGCCACGGTTTGACGAATATGCGGTTCGGGTGAAAATGCATCGACCCAGCTGGACACGGGGGTCGACTGTTCGAGCATCGACTCGAGGAAACGAAGGTGGGTCAGTCGAATGAGCAACGCATCAAAAAGGTCGGAACGGGAGTCGGCCGCGAATAGGGCTCCGAGCGTCTCGATGTGGGCTGCCTCCAGTTTGGACAGGAGGCGAACGAGACCAGCGGTCTTCGGGGCCCTCGGGTCGAAAAGCGCCGGAACCAGAAGGTTGGGACCGAGCGGTGCGCCGAACAGCCCCCGAGGATGGTGGGCCAGTAGGAGACTTCCATAGAGGACAAGCCGCTTGGCTTTTTGGTCCGTCGTCTCGTCTACAAGATCGCGCAGAGCCTCTTCGAAAGCCACCATCGCCACATCTTCCATCGCGGGATCGAGGTCCTTGGCCCGTCGGAGGGCCAAGACCCACAGGGGATAGGATTCGGCGGCCGGATGTGCTTCAAGTTCCCGAAGCGCGCGCTCCGCGAAAAGACCGGCATCAAGTGCGGCCTCGGCTCGCTCCACATCACCCACGCTGCCGGCAAACAAGCTGTATAAGGCTGCGGTTCCTGGCGTGGTGATGGCAGCCGAGTCCCCAGAAAGAGCGGTGTATGGGCGCTTTCTCTCGTGGTCCCAAAAACGCTCTCGGAGCGCGGCAGAGAAATCGCTCGAATGGACCCTTCGGGGGTCGAGGAGGTCGATCCCCTCCGCTTCGCTCCATACGAAATAGGCAAGAATCTGGTGAATGGTAAGGGCCGCGGGAACGGAGAAAGAATCGTCGCGGCCTGGCTGTAAGCTGCCTGGCAACAGCCACGTATGTCCTTCGGACCGAACGATGTTTTTCCGGCTAAGGGTATCGAGGATGCGGTCTATGGCGACATAGACCCTCTTGAGAAACGAATCGCTGGCCGCGTCAAGGAACGCGCTTGATGCCAAACGGTGAGCGGAAAAACGAGTGAGAGCATATGCAGCCCAAAGCTGGGCATCGAGGGGTGTGTCTTTCGAGCGCGGGGCAGCGGTGCGGGCGTCGACGGCAGCAGGGAAGTACCAGTCCTCCGGAAGCGGTTCGCGTGGCTGGCGAATGACCGTGCGGAGCAAGCCCTTTGTCCATTGTTCGGCGGTAGGCATATCGCCTTGGCTTATCGCCGCCAAAATGCCGAGTGCCTGGTCTTCGATTCGGGTGTACGCCACGCCTTCGTCCACGCCAGAAACAAGGAGGTGAAGCGAGGTGTCCTCACTTGGCGTGGTGCGGAGAATGGGTTTGAATTCGAGGGACCGAAGCGTAGTCCACGCCATCTCGAGTGCCTGTCCGACGCCCTCTGCATCGACACCGTGGGTATAGCTTTTGAGAGGTAGGTCAACCGTTTCATCGGGTCGCTCCAGCGCATCGTATACATCCAGATACCAGATGGCCGCGGTGCTGGAGGCCAAGGGGGTAAACAGGTCTTGGATACGGGTGCTCGAATAAGCAAAACCGTGATCCCGGACGAAGCTTTGGACCCCCGACCACAGAGCCGCTGCCTCAGCTTCCAGGGTTGGGTCGTCCCCCGGGCTCGCACGTGCGAAGCGATGAAGGCCTAGGATTAAGCCGGTTGTGGCCTCGAGGTGGTAACAAACTTCTTGTTGGTCGCTTTGTTCGATGTACGCGTCGCGAAAGCTGTTCGGGAAATAGTGCGCGCCATAATAACACTGGTTGTTCCGGCCGTAGCCGATGTGCTCCGAGAACTTATCGATCGAATAGTGTAGGCATTGCCTAAGTTGGTCGACTCGAGGACCAGGAAGTGCCTGGTAGTCGACCGAGAGAGCCAGCCAACTGCAATTGTCGATGGCGACCTCTCGATTCGCCAAGAAACGCCCCTGTGTGTCGAATTCACCACCGGTGATGACCCGGCCCGTCCAAGTGATCGTCTTGGGTTCGGCCCGGCAGCTGTTGGGGGCTTTTTCTTCGATGGCTGAGCCCCCCTCGGGGGTGTCCCACAGGAGTTCAAAAATGCCTCGCCGCAGGTCGTTTCGCCAGGCTTCGAGCCAAATCCGCTTTGACTCTTGCTCAGAGCTTGTCGGCCAAATCTGTTCCCGGTGCAACAGGGCGTGGTTGAGCACGCTGAGTACGTCAAGGTTGTGCTCGGTCACAACGTTTTGAGCCTGGGTCCGCTCTTTGAGGGTCTGAAACTGAGCTTCGTTTAACCAGAAGGTTTCGTCCTTGACCCACTGCCCGTCTGGACCTCTGTAGGTTCTTCGCACCGGCGGACGTTTGTCCGGATCGAAGGCGTCATAGCCCAAGGCATCAAGAACATCATAGTAGGCCCAACGCTCGCTGTGGTTTTCGGTAAGTCCCAGGGCCCAGGGCGCTTTGACGTGCTGAAGCCCCCGAGTGGTCCAACCCGCGGTCATGAGCGTCGCGCATGTTTGGGGACCGCATTGGGCTTGGGTTGTGATGGTCTTGCTCGATAGTTCAATACGCGTGCGGTGGTCTTCGAGGCCTTTGAGGGCTGCCCAATAGCAGGCCCGAATGGCGTCTTTTTCTGAGGTCCCCAGCTCAAAAAAAGCTTCTGAGATCAAAAAAGCGCCGAGACCATGAATCGCCCAAGCGGTCGCCCCTGTGACCAGTCGGGGGTCCTTAAACGTATCGCCGTGGGTGTTTTTCGAAAAAGGCCATCCAAGAATGCGCTCTTGCTCCCACACCGCGTTTTCGGGGCTGCAAAGCCAGCGAGCCAATCCTTGTGCGCGTTTGGTCTCATGGCGCCGGACCGCTTGATGAAGGGCGATTCCCTGAGTGTAGACCCAGGCCCCTTCGAAGCCTGCCAAAACCCTTGCGTCGGTCGTTTCGGAGCCTTCCGCATTGACTTCGTTGGGCTCGGCGGCTGCTTCCACAAGCTTCTTGTCCCGAGCTTGGTACTCGGTTTGCACCCAGGTGGGGTTGGCCGCAGAAACGGGCCTTAGCAGGGCGTCACGCAGAGTAAGTGCCTTTTCGAGGTTGCCATCAATGTTGCCTTGAAACACCTCTGGGCTGGAACCGATGAGATAAAGATTGTTGGCCGGGTCGGCGAGTTCGAGGCTTTGTAAAGCCTCCGCCGGAAGTGATGCCAGGGCGACGCCCTCTGTAAAGCCCAAAGGTAAAGAGAAGGCATGGGCTTCATGACGGCTGACAATTCCGATGTCCGCCGCATTGTGTGTGGCGGTCACCGAAGTGCCCTCGGGTGTTGAACTGGCGTCGGCTGGGGAATGGATTGTGTGGGTAGCGTCGGGGGCCCCAGACCCGGTGATGTCCGGAGCCGGAAAGTCACGGCGATTTGGGCTTGCTACCGAATCGTCCGTCGGGACCCGCATGAAGTACTTGTTGACGGTCTGAAAGGTCACTGGGACGCTGGTTCCGCGAATGACCGTATCAGGCAACGCTGCGGAGATCCCAAAGGGCTCGGTGGTATAGGAGGCTCTGGTGGTGACGATTTGATCGAGGGCGCTCGCATCGGTTGTTTGGCGAACCCAAGCGACAAAAACCAGATCGTGATGGACCGCCCAGGTGGGCAACGTGCCCGCGCGAGCGGGGTGCCCGGCGAAATTGGCCGGAGTGTGGATTTCGGTGTTATCGGTGGGAACTCTCGCCTTGCTGAGATCGGTTTCCCAAAAATGGTTCAAATCTCGAGAGCGCGCCAGGTGTACGGCGTTTCCTGGCGCCGGATCCCCTGGCCCGAATGGCTGGGGGACGGTGTACAGAATGGCGAGCTCTTCACCGTCAGGTTCCTCCGGGTGGGTTACGAGCTTGATCTGGGGATGATGGCCGTGAACACTTGGAGTACTGGTGCCTGACCAAGTCAGCCCCCCGTCATCTGAAATCCGGACCATAATCGGGTTGCCGATGGCATCTGAAATTTGAGCGGGGCCTTTTTCGTAGGCCGCGATCATTCGACCGGACGGAGTGGTGAGAAGCGTAGGGAAAGATGCCTTGTTTTCGAGTGCCCCTTGGAAGTCGTCGTCGACTACGGAAATGCGCCATCGGGTTTCGACGTTTTTGTGCCATGCACCCTGCTTCCAAGGATGAGATGCCGCTTCTGTCGTCTTTTTCGTTTCGTGGGCGTCTAGCTCTGACCAACTGTTTGCCTGTAGTGGGCGCTGCGCGACCTTGATAAGGTCTTGGTGGTGCCACGTGCCCTCATAGCGATATTGATACTGAATACCGAGCGCGTCATGGAGGGCGGTGTCGCCCCCTTCGAAAGCTGTCTTCCAGACCCGCGCCACCCAATGACCAGTCGAGTGGGATAGCGCCTCTGGACGATCTCATCGCTGTATACCGGATCGGTGTACATGCGGTCCCAAAGTGGGTTCGAGACAGGGACGGGCTGCCACCGCTTCTGCTGCCGTGCGACAATACTGACGGACTTGCGGTCGACGTGAAGGGTTGGCGCGTAGACGAAGGTATCGTCCCACCAGTCGATATAGGGCTTGAGGGTCTCGACACGATCTTTCTTGGGATTAGGTTCGTCAGCCAAAAGATAGGCGTCTTCACACCAGCAATCCCCGCAAGGACAATGGCCATTTACCGGATCCACTTTGATTTTGGTCTTAACGAGGTCGGTTGCAGGTCTTCTTCGGTGTTCGTCAAAGACGTTGAGGGTTGCGCCGTCTGCATTTTTCTCCGCACGCAAATTTTTCAGATAATAGACTTTGTGGCCCGCGCTCCATACCATGTGGTGATTGCCAAAGTGGTCGTAGGCCATGGCCAGATCACGCGGGACGCCAGAGGACTCCGCTCCCCACGGCTCGATATCTACGCCCCCAAAGGTACGGCCACCATCGGTGCTCCGAACCAAAGTGATTCGGCCGGAGTCAAGATTGCTTCCCGAAGACGGTCGTGGCCTTTCTACCCAGGCAATGTCGACACGGTCGCCGTAGGCCACGATGGCCAGCGTATGAATGTCAGCGTTGGCGCTCGGGGCGGGGATGGCCAGTATGTTGCCGCTTGTCTTCCTATGTTCGGTGGGGTCTGAATCGAAAAATGTGCTCCAGGCGCCTGGCCGTGGGGAACCTGCGTATCGATTTTGTTGGTAGTGAATGCGATCACGTCTTTTAGGGTCTTGGGGATCTCGAGGAAGGACGTATGCAAGGTGGATGGTGGTGCGGGGGCCGTCCACAGTCATGCAGGTCTTGGGAAGGCGTGCCGGGAGTTGCGGGTCGGAGACGGGGTTCGGGGCTTCGAAAAGACCGGGCGTCGTAGGGGCTTCTGGCGTGGCAGCAAAAAGCCTGATGCTTGCGGATGGGAGGGAGCGATGGATTCGCCCATCGGCATCCGTGATGAGGGCTCGGACGTGATAGTGGTGGGTGGCTGGCGCCGCAGGAAGCGTGTCCATCGCGTATGTCCCCGTAATGCCCTGCTTGACGACCGTGCCGTTTTGGTAAAGCGCGTACTCTAGGCCTACTCCAGGCGGAATGGGTCGTCCACTGGCTATCTGAGTCGGCGCCTGCCAGGAAATGGTAGCGATTCTTCCTTGGCTGGTGGCGACGAGACCCGTGGGGGGTGAGGGGGCCTCGGTTTCGGTGGGGCCTTCAGGGTTGTAGATCACGGTCATGGTTTCGGTTTGGGTGTACCCGTTGGTGTCTTCGGTTGTTATCGTGTAAAGATTGGGGCCTTCCTTGAGTTCAACCTCCGAAGCAAAAGCTCCTTGCGCATCGGGGAACATCGCGCGAGGGTCTCCAGGATCCGTTTCTATCCGCAGTGCAAGGCGGCTAAGTTTGGTGGGCTCTACCGCCCCTCGGATGGTGTACGTAGGCGAGTAAACCACCACACGCTGGGGACCGAAAATCCGAAGTCCAGTCGCCCTGCCGTCGGCCCGAGGGCCACCGTAGACGGCTTCGTTCGTTTGGCTTTGGGTGACGGTTGCTACGCCCACGTAGACCATTTCGGGATCCAGCATAGTCTTGGCTGCGACCGAAGCATAACGAGCCATCACGGGGTCCCAGCGCCAAAGTTCGCGAAGGCTGGGATCATCAAACGTGGATGGCTTTGTGACTTGGAGAAGTTCCCAATCCGCCTGCACTATCTTTTGAGGCAGGGGAGGATGGAGGTCTAATGAAGAGTCCCTAGCAGGAATGGATGCCATGCCGGGATAGGCTGCATGCAGCCATGCAAAGATGGAGTCTCCCTTGAAGTTGCGTTCGAATTGACCGTTCGTTTCTTCAATCTGCGCGCCGTGAAATCGCCAAAGCCGGACACCTTTAGGTAAAGAGAAGGATTCTGTGGAGAGAGGTATGGTCACAAGGTTCCAGCCTGTCTCCCACTTGAGCTCAGCGCTGAACCCCGCAGGGCTTGTTAGGATGGCGCACACTCCCGCTGCGCAAGCCAACGATCTTGAATATTGCTTCCCTAGTTCCCCTTTTGGCACCGAACTTTTGGCAATAGGCACCGGTCCGTCTTCGACTTGCTCTTTCTTAAGCGGACGCTCGCATCCTGGCACAACGGCCCGGTACCTTTTGATGTCTTCGGCCTCCTTCGCACCAAGAATGTCGCTGCCATAGCATAAGCCTTCCGACGTGCCCGGACCTAGGCGGACTACAGAATTTTTCTTCGACAAAAAAGTCGAGTGGGGGAATATTGACCCAACATCGTTCTCAGGCACGATGCACCGTTCTTATCTATCCGGAATCCAGCCGCAAGACAAATGTATTTGGCCCGGGCAGCAAACCTTGTAATGGAATGTCCGTGGCGATGACCGTCATACTCTCAAGTTACTAAAACAAGATGACTTTCCGACTGGGCAAGAATCGTCCGCCGCCCTCAAGGTGTCTGCTTCGCTACACAGGTGGATGCTCCTTGGCGAGATTGACGAGGCGGAGTTTGAGGCACTCAAGGCGCCCTATGTGCTCGGCGACGAGGCGCAAGATTCGCAAGGCCGATTTGACATGAGCCCGAGTCCACCGCAAAACGACGAGTTCTTGTCTTTCGATCCTCCGAGGCATGTTCATACCTTGGTTTTAGGAAAGGAGGCTTATCTGTTCTCGACGCTGAGGCGGAGAGTATTGCGCCCTACCAGGAGAGGCTTTGGGGAATTGGTCAGGCAGATACGCTTCACCTGTCTCTCCTTGGGAACACTGTTCCCTCACAGACACAACTTTGATGTCTTCAGGGACCGAACTATGGACCCCGTACGCCTTTTGAGCATTGGCCCTAGGTCCGCGTTCGAGGGTAGGAAAATGCGAACCTATCGACTTGGGTACAGGAGAATTATCGTAGGAGTATCGGTCCTGAGAGACCGATTTCAGTCTTGTCATGTCAAGTTTGTTCACTCAAGTTGAACGAGTGCCGATGCAGAGGGCGCGCTGCGATTTGGCCAGTCATGATCTTGTACATTTCCATCAGAAAGGTGGCGCCCTTGCTGATGCCAAAGTGGGTCGCTCAGATGAAAGACCGACGTGGTCAAGCAGTGTGCGAATCGTATTTCGAGCAATGATCACGGCGGTGGGTTTCAGTCGACCCCCGCATCGGCAAACCAGGGCGTCCAAATCCCAGACACGCGCCAAGAGTCGAGACCAGGAGATACGACGTGTTAAGGGTGTGGCTATCGATTCGACTAAGTCGGAAGTGTTTGGTCGAAGTTTAAGCTCTATGGGGGCCTTCGGTATGATCTACGCGCGGAAAACAGAAGCTGCGGCGAGCACTCCGTTGTATGTGAGTTGCGGTCGTTTTTTGGGTGGAATCAACCATGCGACACGGCGGAGAAACGGGAGGGGTTCAAGTTCAATGTGGGTGGCTCCAGCGGTTCGTGGTCGCTTGAGTGCAACCCGAATCCTGCCGTTTTCGGTTATGGAAACGGCGTTCTCGCACAACGGTGGCCTGGCTGCGTACCGGCAGATGCGTTCTCTTGCCGCTGCATCGTGGGCCGGCACCATGGTGTTTGCCTCAACGGAAAAAGCGTTTGGGTCTCGACGACGGCTTTCATGCTACATCTATGCCATCGTCGTCGAAGTCGCGCACAAAGCCCTTGTCCTTTAGAAAGCCAAGCATTCGATGGGGAAACTCATTCGTAACCCATGCGATGTCTGCGTTATCTGGTGCCGGCAAGGGATGGAAAACGGGAACCTCGGCATCCTTCACGTCGTACACGCCATCTAAAGCGATGAGATGATTGTGAGGAAAAAGGAGCAAAGATGATCTGTGCCGCTGAAAGAAGTTGATAGCGCCGCATTTTGTACCCGCAATACCGAGCTTCTTCCCTCGCTTTTTCATACAACGAAAGACGGTTCGAACAAAGAGCTTCGAAAATTTTGAAAAGACATCTGGTTTGGCACCCAGCAAAGCCGCCAGCGGCCAGGGCGGAGCCAAAACCCTTTATCTCAGTTGAACCTTAGGCAGAACTCTATCCACCAGATGCGCCGCGATGTCATACATTCGTCTGCTCGCACACTCTTTGGTTTCGTCTCTTCTTGAGTCGAAGCACGACAACGTTCGGAACTCAGCGACTGCACTTTTGGCGTACGTTCATGTGGTCTTAACCGACGGTCGTTCGAGGCTCTCGATTATCGAGACCCTCGAACGTATTGCCCATCACTACCAGCTCAGTGCCGACGAAAGGCGAGACCTCATTGGGGCTCTGGGTGATGTCGAGCTGGCGGTGGAGGATGGTCCATCTCCCACCCAAAAACGGGACTCCTTCGGCAGCGATTCGAAGCTGACCGCCATCTTGAATCTGGGCCAGCGTTTTCATTCAGAGATCAACCCGTCTGCGGCCGTTTTGAGGGAAGCGCAGGCAGCGGCTTCGTTTAAGGACCATGATAGCTTCTCCTTGGGGGATGTCGAATTCCGAGCGCCCATTTTGCAAGTGAGCGATTTTGCCGGATTCGAAAGTTGCCGATCCGAATGAACCCACGTTGGTCCTCGGAACTCAGGCTTTCGACGGTCGTCGGCTCGTGATCGACTGGAAGAATGGGACGCTCTATGTGGAAGGCTTGTTCCCTCGAAAAAAGACTGAGCCCAGTGAGAGCCCGAGCTCCACCATCGTTCAAGAGTTTTCGCGACAGGGCCCCCAAAGCGCCCGTTTTTGTGCCGACCGGAGACGATCTCCTCTCTTATTGGTTGAATCCGTACACGAATTACGATTTGCGGTCCGGCCCCTATGCGGAGTTCTACAAAGCCGGACTCTCCAAAAACATCGAAGCCATGTGTTACGTGCTGGTCGTCGAAGACCAAGCTTGGACGCTCGACTTGATTCGAAAGCAGGGTATCCTTCAGGTCGGCGACCTCGAGATAAGCTGGAATCCTGGTTTTGCATCTCCCGTAGAGCATGCCCTGGTTTCCGGCGGACGGGATTTGGGTATGGTGACGGTGAAGAGGAACGGACAAGATGTGCCCCATTCGGTGACTCACAGCTTTGTCTATTTCGCTTTCAATCGGGACGGGACGATCGAGACCGAGAGCGAGAGCGGTCCGGTTCGTTTCTGAACGCGAAGAGCGCCCATTCTCACCACGGAGACACGTGTCTCCTCAATGAGTCAGTTGTCGCCATGAATGTCCGGGATTTGGCGTCGCCGGCACTTGGTCTGCTCCTTGCGTACCTTGGGTGTCGTCATCGACCGATGAGGCCGAAAAGGAGACCTGTTCATGATGAACCACAATCGAAAGGCCGACGCCCACGCCCGGCCCCAATCCATTAAGCTCGGCTTAGAACCGCTGACGATTTTTCTTTCGGCCCTCTTGTGCGCGAGTCTCTCATGCCACGCGGAAGAATTCGACCCTGGCGGGGTCGCTGGAGCGCATTCGACGGTCGAAGTCGGCGATTCCATGGTCCGCCACCGCTGTGTAGGGGCCACCACGCCCGGTGAGACGAAATGGCGCGACTATCGACCGGAGCGGCCCGGTTCGGGGCTGGTGGCAACCATCGATACTTCTGCCTGCCGTTACTCTGCAGTGCCTATCTATTTGGTCTCTATGGGCGGAAGAACTGGGCACTGGTCAGCCCGAGGTGTGGCATCCATCTATCATGCCACCCCCCAAAGTTTCGACGTTTTTGTGGACGCGCCGATGACCGCCGAGGAAGCCAATAATGTTCAAAATTTTGGCAACAAGCTGCCATTGGCCTGGAATGTTCAATGGGAAGCGCACCCGCCAGGCCCCGTTGATCCGGTTCAGTGCGCGGGGCAAACGACGCCGGGGGCAACGCGTTGGCAGGAGGACGGCGCGGGCGGCCTCGTGCTTGATGTGGACGCAGAGGCTTGTGGTTTCGAGCCGGGGCGTGTGCCGTCCTACTTCACGGCGCTCGGAAGTACCGACGAGTCCCACAAGGCCTTGGGTCACACCGCCATCCTTAATCCCTCGGCTCGTGGCTTCTCGATTCGTATTCCGAATGCCAAGATCTCAGTGGTTGAAGCCCAGAAGCGGTGGCATCTCAACTGGAACGGGGTGGCCGCGGACGCTCATGAACGATCGCGCGCGGCCTGCACCGGTCAGGCCGGTACATGGAAACCGTATCGGCGCGCGGGCGCTTACTACATCGACGTCGACACCTCCCACTGCGAATTTCATTCCACGCCCCGCTATTTCACTTCCCTGACGGGCCGTGATTCTCACTGGGTCTTGGGCAGCCAGGCGATCTACTTCGCAAGGCCGAACGGATTTCGCGTCTACGTTCGAGCGAGCGGGGCCTCGCCTAGCGACTTCTCGCTAAGCTGGAAAGCGGTGCCGCAGTCCAAGAAGCGAGCGCTCTGGATTTGGGAGGATGACACGCTTCGATTGTTGGATGACGCCGAATACGCAGACGCGACCATGACTTTTCTCCAAAAACATCAGATTGGCACCGCCTATCTCTACGCGGGTGATCAGATCGAAGATGGAAAACGTCGCGGCCTCGACACCGAAGCTCAGAAATATCGCCGCCTGATTCGTCAATTTCACGACGCGCACATCGAGGTCCATGCCCTCTTGGGGTCGGAGAGACTTCGGTCGGAGCGCTGGGCTCTTGTGTTCGAGAAATACCCCCATGAACTTCATCAAAAAGCAGTGGATGCGGTTCGTCAGGTCGCCGAATACAATGAAGCACAGTCCACGCCCGCACGATTTGATGGCGTTCAGCTTGCCATCCTGCCCCACAATACTGAGGAATGGGACGACTCCGCTGGAGGCGAGGACCGACACGCCCGTATTCTCACGGAATATCTGGCCATGGCCGAAAAGCTTATGGCTGCAGCTCCGACTGCGTCGACCGGTCCCATTGGGGCCGCCGTACCGTGGTGGTGGAGTCATTCGGTCGAGTTTGCCGGCACCACGCGTCGTGTGTACGAGCATGCGTTGGAGCTCTATGACTACGTCACTTTGCTCGTATTCCAAGACTCGTGGCAGAGCATTGCTTCACTCGCAAGCGGTCCGATTCGCTACGCGGCATCGATCGACAAGCCTTTGGTGCTCGGAGTGGAGACCCACGCCCCGCGTGAGCTTGCCGCCGGTCCCGACGGCGAACCCGCTGCGGCCGAGCAAATCACCTTTTGTGAAGAAGGGCCGGAGACCTTGGAGCGACATCTTGCCCAAGGCGGCTCCCAGGCCTTCGCGATTCACGATTTTCGTTGGTACCAAAGCCTATGGAGCGATTTCGCCGATGACCGCTGCGCGATCGATCTTCTCGACGTCCACGGTGCCGAGCCACTTCGGGATCTGGAGGGCATTTGGCTAGTTCCGGCCAAGGGGCTTCATTTGTCCGCCTTCGGCCTGTCGCCTGTGCGGACCGCAACCACTTCCTTCACCTCTCTGTCGCTGCGTCCAGGGCCAGTCCCGTCCTTTGCGGCCGGTTTTACCCGGGCCCCGATTCAGTCAGGCCAGACGGTGTACACGATTCGAAGCATGCCGTTTCGCACGGTCGACTATTTGGTGATTGGGGGCTTTGGACCCAAAGATGAGGTCGCCTTCGTGGGCAAGTTCGACAACGGTGACGACTATTTCATCGTTGTGACCGAGGAGGCGGCGATCACTGCGGGCGAGTTTGACTTCTCAATTTATAGCACCTTTCCCCAGGCTAAGGACTCGTGGGTCGAGCTCACGGAGTGGCAGTGAGCTTCGACGCTGTGGCCCCAGCTTGTCTAAGACTCGTTTGAGGCTTGTGTCTTCATGGGGCATTGGGTCATCTTTTGTGCGCGGCGCTCAAGGCGTAACCCCGCTAAACTCTGGATGGCCATCGGGTTTCCGCAACCAGGCAACAACGCCCTTCGCCTGAAGCTCCCCAGCGGGAAGGACGGCAAAAGCGGTAGGAAACGCATGAAAGCTCCATCCAGGCTGCAACCGAATCTCAAACGCGGTGGTCCCGCGTCCGGACGCCGCGTAGACTCGCGCAATCTCCAAAAAGACACCCGCAACCAGGGTTAGGGTCCGCAGGGCTTTGATGAGTCCTGCTGCGAAACAAGCATTTCGGTTCCGTTTTCTCCTCAACTCTCCCCCCCAAAGTGGTGGGCATAGCACGTTACCAAGGACGGGGGTGTCAACACCTCCAACGCAATTTTCATGCGCCGACCAAACCCTCGTCATGGATCTTAGAACCAGACCGTGCGGAAAGCCCGCACCCAAGCTTGCAGACTCGGCGACCATGAACCCGGGCGAGGATCGGTGAATTCCCGGCTGACGCTAAGCGTCATCGCAGGCGTGCTCCGCGAGCTCGGTTCACCGCGTGCAAGGCTTGCAGACAGCGAACGGGAGGATCCGTGTTCGGAGACACAGAGGCGTCGAGCTCGTTGAATGGGTAGACGTCCTTCTGATGACCGACCAACGTAGGGCCCCAGGCACGGGCCGCGAATGAGACGTGTTAGCCGTCGGCCCCTTGCCTTCAAATGGGATAACAAGTGAAGAGGCCAAGCGTGAACAAATTCCACATCGCAATTTCTACGACAAACCTTCAACAAACACGAGAAGACTACACGCGCCGCCTAGGCAAGGAACCGTGTGTGTAGGTTCCGAATGCGTATGCGCTTTGGAGAACAGATTCGCTCAATTTCTCCGTTCGACAAGAACCAACCGGCTCATCTGGAGAGCTTAGGCACTTGGGTTGGGAAGACGATTCCGCTGCCCGGTTTAGGACAGAAACCGATACCAATGGCATCGTCTGGGAGAGGTTTACCTCCCAACAACAGGCTGATGAGATCAACGACTTATGGCCCGAGACAAACTATAAGCCCACATAGTGTCCCCCTGCGCCCTAGCCGGATCCCATACCCTTGCCGTTTTCGATGATGGAAACGGCGTTCTCGCTCCGCATCCTTCACGTCGTAAAAGCGGCAACGGCCGGGTCCTATTGTGCCGAGGCCTTCCAGTATACTCGGGTGCGCGTGGCGTCAGCATCTTTGAGGTAAATGCGAAAGCCTGTTTCGGTGGGTGCGTAGATGGCAGTGCCACCCTGGGACTTCCAGTGGACGCTCCCTTCGAGGGAGGTAAAGTAATTGGGCTCAGCGGTGAAGTTGCAGCGAGTGGTGTCGACGTCTACGTAGTACCCGCTTCCATAGGTTTTCCAATCCTCTCTTTCAGTGTGGCCCGTGCACAGCGCGGCCGAGGAAAGTTCGCTTGGGGCCGAAGACCAGTTGATGTACCAACCCAACTCGTTGGCCGTTTCTGGCGTCATCCCTGGGGAATACAAGTAGATTCGAAAGCCGGTTTCGGTCGGCTCGTAGATTGCGGTTTCACCCCTCACGCTCCAGTGGCTGCCCTGGCCTCCTAGAGACGCGAAATACAGGGGGACGCTCTCCATGCCGCACAGACGGGTATCAATGTCAGTATAGATGCCAGAGGTACCGTATTGAACCCATTCGGTTTGGCCCGGTTCTGTGCGCCCGTGACATTGGCCGAGAACGGCCGCGTCCGCAGGAAGCGCTTCCCAGTTGAGATGCCATTCTCGGTCTTCGGCCTCTTCGGCCGTTAAGGATGTGGCGAGGTATATGCGGAACCCGGTCGCGGCGGGAGAATAGATGGAAGTTGCTCCTTCTGCTGTCCAGTGCCATCCGATCCCTCCCATGGAGGTTGTATACTGCGGGGCCTGTGTGTACTCACAGTGTGAGGTGTCGACGTCGAGATACAATCCTCCTCGTTCGCGGTCTTTCCAGCCCGACGCGCCGGGGGCTGTTTTCCCTACGCATCGTTCTTTTGATCCGGCACCCACGTTTTGGGGATTCGGATCATAGCATGCGTCCTCGAATGTGATCGACCATGACTCCAGGACGCCGTCGTACTCGAGAAACGGGCCGTAGTCGAATAAGTGAAGCTCCCAGGTCCCAGATCCGGATTCGCCGCGGGTGTTTTCGATGGGCTGGTCCACCATGTCAATTTGGTAACCTTCGTTGTGTTCCTGTATCGAAATTGGGTACTCGGCCCCGCTGGGAGAAACCAACCATGCTTTCAACTCAACGGGGTTTTCGTGAGTGATGTCTAAGGAGAGTTTCGCACCCACGATTTGGTCCGCGCTTTCAATCTCGAGGGTCGATATCAGCTCCCCCGAAGCACCCGAGGGAATAAACACGGGCACGTCCGGTGCGGTGAACTCGGTTGGACACGTTTCACCGTTCAAGATGAGTGCTTCTACGAAATCTTCGGTGCCCGAAACGTTCTCTTCATCGAAGACCCGAGCCTCAAAGACGGCAAATCCATCGGCGACCTTGGTGGTGTCCCATTCAATCTCATAGGGTGCCGAGTCGTCTACGATGCTCTCGCCGTTCGGAAGAACGAATTCTACCCGATCGATGGTACCGGAATCCGATGCCGCTATCGCCGATAGGGTCATTTGTCCGTTGAGCTCAACTCCGTGTTCTGGGCTCTGAATGGCGACCATCGGCCCATTGATGGTTTTTTCGATCCAATCGGTGAAAGAAGAGACCCGCGCGTAAAGGCCCGGAAGGTTTGGTTCCGCGCAACCGACGCCCCAACTGACGACGCCGGCGAGCAAATGGCCCGTGCCTGTCTCGTTGCGGACGACCAACGGTCCACCGCTATCGCCCTGGCAGGAGTCTCGGCCGCCGAACCAGGCGCCGGCGACTAGCTGATCCGGTGTGATGCGCCAGTCGGTGTATCCCTCCTCCCCTCGGATCGCCTGTTCGGCCATTGCGCTCTCCACGATCAGTATCCCAACACGTTGGAGGTGGTCCGGGTAATCGCCGTCAGAGTCCAAAGCTCCCCAGCCGCTCGCCTGTGCGTAGACCCCCGGGGCCGCCAAACGCGGTGAATCGGCGGCGGTCAAAAGTGGAATAGCCATGGCGCCACTCCCCTCCAAGAGTTTCAAAGGTTCAGACAGTCGCAGCAACGCGACGTCCTTGCCGAAGATGGGATCGGTATACCCAGGGTAGGTGATAGAGCGCACGACGTCGGCGACTTGACCTTCAGTATCGGATTCGCTGATCTTGGCGGTTCCGGCGACGACCCGGATTGGGATCCCTTCCATGCCTTCAAGGCAGTGGGCTGCAGTCAGGATCCAGAACTCATTGATGATAGACCCTCCACAGAAGTGGGCCGGTGCTTCGTATGCAGATGAACGGTACTCTTGCAGTGAGACCTGCCATGGAAAATCCGCGATGTCTGCGTTTGTGCCCCCCACAATGGGCGCATCGTTTTCGGCGGCATGTTGACGTGGAGCACAAGCTGCCGTCGTCAAGAGCACGGCCGTCAAACCGGTCGTTAGGCGAAAATTCTTGTGTCGGAGCAGGCCCTGATTGGGACCGTTCCGATCGTGGTTGCGTGTAAATTCTGGGTCCATAGTGACTTTTCTCCTAGTCGGCATGAGTATGTTGGTTCAAAAGCGTCGTACGCGCGTTTCCTGCGGATACTTTCTGGAGCTATGGCTGATGTATCGGAGCAACATCGGGACCACTCCGTGGATTGTCACGTTGTCGGTCGCGCGTTCGGATAGTGCAGTCAGGAGAAGACAGCTGTTGTTGGGTGCGCTATTCAACGAGATGGCCCGTTCGATAAGTAACGACAGATTCGCTTGGATACAGTGATGCGCCGGGTCACGTGCATGGCATTCGAAGACATCCCCGAAAGGCCGAATGAGCAGTGACAGAAGCTACGCGAGTTGACGGCCGACGCGGTCGAAGTGAGGCTGCGAATAGTAGAGCGAGTCTTCGACGCTCTGTTCAAGCGGCGCAGTAAGAACACAGTTTTGACGAGCTGCCCCAAGAGCAAACCTGTTCGTGTGGCGCCATCATCGATTCGAGCATGTCCCTTTGTCGTCTCCGGGGTCATTCGGGTGGTCAATGGCAAATTTCGACGTAACCAGCCCTGAAGAAGACGGGCCGTTCGTGGTATGGGTGGTTGGCCCCCCGGAGCCTTCGTGAAGCCGATCCTTTTTGAGCTCATGGGCCTGAAGGTCCACAGTTACTTGGTCTTTATGGTTTTGGGGTACGTGGTCGCCCTTGGGCTTTTGCTCGGGGTGACCAAGTGGGCGCCTAAAGAAGAGGGACAGGGCCTTTCCTGGCCACAAGTTTGGGATTTATTTGTGGTGATGGTGGTGAGCTCGGTGTTTGGGGCCAAGCTAGGCCACGTATTGTTTGAGGCTGCTGGCCATGATGGTGTAGACAATCTTTTTGAGCTTCTTAAGGCCGACCCTTGGCATTGGGCACGACTCAGCGAGGGGGGATACGTTTGGTACGGGGGCATGATTGGGGCGCTCTCGGTCGCGGTGGTGGTTCCGATTTCTCTTCCGCCCTGTTTGAGCTTGGGGGAGAATTCCGTCCCGCAAAGCGCGACCGATGTGACCCTAATCGCCCGAATCCAGACTGCCTTTGGATCCATGAGGAACGGCAGAAAAAGGGAGTCACGCTTGAATTGCTTCACCTGGAGTACCTTCAAGCCCACCCGAATGGCTACCAATACACTCGGTTCTGCGACTTGTATCGTGCATGGGTAAAGAAGCGGCGCCTTTCCATGCGTCAAGTACATCGTGCGGGGGACAAAGCCTTCATCGACTTCGCCGGCACGAAACCTCACGTCGTTGACCCTCGCACCAGAGAGGTGGTGGAGGTGGAGTTGTTTGTCGCAGTTCTTGGAGCGTCGTCCTTCACGTACGCAACTGCGGTGCCGTCGCAGAGCGGCCCCCACTTCATCCGCGCTCATGTACAAGCCTTCGAATATTTCGGAGGCGTGCCACGAGCCATCGTTCCCGATCAACTCAAGGCGGGCGTCCAAATTCCATGCCGCTACGAGCCCAAAATTCAGCGTTCATATGAAGATATGGCCCGACACTATGGAACGGCGGCATTCCCAGCGCGTCCTAAGAAACCCAAGGACAAGTCGCTCGTCGAAGTCGGTGTACAAGTGGCAACACGGTGGATACTGGCGCGTCTTCGAAACCATACCTTATTTTCCATCGAAGCCCTCAATCAACGGATTGGAGAACTCTTGGAGGAACTCAACGACCGGGAAATGAAGCGCTATAAGAAGAGCCGACGGCAGCGTTTCGAGGAAATAGACAGGCCAGCGCTTGAGTGTCTTCCGGCTCGACCCTTTGAGTACGGTGAATGGAAAAAAGCCCGGGTGAACATCGACTATCACATCGACGTAGATGGGCATTTCTACTCAGTGCCATACCATCTTTCGAGACAGTTTGTTGACACTCGGTTGACCACAACCACGGTCGAGATATTTTTTAACCACAACCGCGTTACAACACATCTACGTAGCCGCAAACGAGGCCTCCACACAACGAAATCTGAGCACATGCCGAAGTCTCATCGAGCGCATCTAGAATGGACACCGAGCAGGATTATTGGCTGGGCCAAAACAGTCGGCCCTCAAACAGGCGCTTTAGCTGAAGCAATACTCACGTCTAGGCCGCACCCTGAGATGGGCTATCGTTCATGTCTGGGAATCGTTCGACTGGAGAAAAAATATGGAAAGGAGAAACTTGAGGCTGCATGTGCCCGAGCCATCGCCCTTGGAGCACGCTCGTACCGGCATGTGACAACGACGTTGAAAAATAACCTGGAGGACCAGCCCCTGCTTTACCGAAGAGCCCCAAGGCTCTTTGATGAGTTGCGCCTCGCCAAAGCCACAGGAGAGTATGCGCGAGAGCTCAAGAAGCCGATTCGCGACATCTTTGAGGCAACATGGCGACTTTGGCACATATCCGTAGGGGGTTGCGATTGGCTCGTGGTAGCGGATCGCGGCGACTGTAGGGCTGTACTGTTCTATACGCAGTCTCGTAGATGCGTCAAAGACTGGGGCTCGTCGTAACCCTTTGGGGCACTGACGGTGCCTGGAGCGATCAGCACGGGACTTTCCGGAGGCCCTTCCACCACCGCCCAGTGAATGGTTCCCACCTCCATTCTAAATCCAAGTGCTCTAGCCATTTGACATCACCTACTTAAGCAGTCGCTCGAATTCCTTAGTTTTCGGTAACATCTTTAGAACCTCGAAGAACTTGGTCTGGGTGATCTCACTGGGCCAGTCGAGGCGGACAGAGAAGCACAGCCCTTTGTCGGCGGGCTCGGAGACCTGGATGGCACCAAGATCCATCAGCGTACTGAGGTCTCTTAGAATCGCTTTCCTTTGATTCTTCAGCGGCGCATAGAGGTGCTCGGTGCGCCTGAGCAATGCATTTGCCGGAAGCTCATCTTCTTCCAGTAGCAGTTCAAGGATTTTGCGCTGTCGTTTCGCGATCACCCGCTTTTTAGGGCTTTGCAGACGATTGTAGAGATCGTGCATGAGGTTGATAAAGATGGCCTTCGAGACCTCTCGACGCACGGCATCGAGAACGCGTTCGCACTGTAGTGCGAGGCCCTTAAGACAGAAATTGATGAAAGGTGTGAGCCGCTCCTCGACATAGGTCTGATGGAGTGCCTCCAAATACGCGACCTTCTCCTCGTGGTAATAGTTGGACATCGCAATAAAGGTCGTGTTTCGAAGCCCAGATCTCCTGAGCATCAGGGCTTCGACTGCACGGGCCGTCCGACCGTTTCCGTCAGCAAACGGATGAATAGCAGCGAGATGATAGTGGGCAGCGATTGCGCCAATGATGGGGTCGTGCCCACGAAACTCTCCCGCGATCGCCTTGGTCAGTGTGTCGAATGCTTCACTGCATTCCCGCCCCCCCTCCGCACCGCGATGAAAAGGGATACCAAAGGTCACGTTGTGTCCGTCGGGCCGGAGCTGCCCCGGTGGGCAATGGTCGTCATCGGCCCCTTCAACCATCAGCTGGTGGATCTCTTGAATCAGTGCGCCATCCAGGGGACGGTCATCGGGGAGCTGCGCAATCCATCGATAAGTGCGGATAGCTGCCTGAGCCTGCTTTTGAGATCTTGTTCGCAGCTGTTGAGGACTCTCTTTGATGGCCTCTTCGAATTCCGTATCCGTAAATTCGGCACCCTCGATCCTCGATGTCCCGGCCACTTCGCGCTTTAGCTCCAGCTCCTGTAGTCGGTCAGCCCAGTCGCGCTGATGAGGGATTGCCCGGAGTGCCGCTACGGCGGCTTTCGCGTTTACCAAAGCCTCCGCAACTTCGGCGAACTCGTAGTGGACCCAAGAAGAGCGGGGCGCTTTATAGTGATGGGCTGTCACCTGAGAATCAGTTTATTGATTCAAAATTTCCACGTCAAGTTCGATCTAAATAATCTAAATCAATCAACTTTATATCGTTTATTTATTCTATAAATACGTTATTTATTCCTAATAAAAGGCGCCCCCATTTCCGGCTATGTCCGGGCCAAGTAGGGACTTTCGTTGGGTTTCTACACCTGGACATTCTCATAGGTGGTGAATCCCTTACAACGAGACTTCCGGAACGCATTCCTTCCGGGGCGTCGATCCTGGCCAAAGCTTTGCGGTTTCTAAAACCGTGTAATACACCGAAGCCACCTGCGTCCCCGTCCGTGACTTTGATCCGTGGTGATTCTGGCGAGGGGCAAATGGTGTACATATTTTGTCGACGGCGACTTTCAGTCCAAAATCAAGGCCGTATCGCCCGCCCGAAATCGAGCGCTCGGGGCCCGGAGCGGTTTCCGCAACTTGGCGGCAATCACACACATATTATTTTTCGGTGCACATGAATCTGGCGGTAAGAAACGTCCACCACGTCGATCATCTCCGAGGATTCGGCTTCATCGGCCAAAGGTTTCAGACAACCACCGCAAGACGAGCATGCTTGGTCCGGTGCATCCAGGTCAAACCAACGTGTTTCTTCCTCTAAATCTTGCGGCGGAGGAGACGGCCTCGGAGATGGAGATGATTTGGGTTTCTCAGCGCGGAGAGATGTTTAATCTCCACGGGCTAGGAACTAAGCTCGTCGCCCTGCGTATTGCCCGGGGGATCACGCAGAGGGAACTCGCGCAACGCCTAGAGGTCCACGAATCGCAGGTCTCTCGTGACGAGAGAAACAAGTACCACGGTGTGACGGCCGAGCGCGCAAGCCGGATTCACGATGCACTCCATGTGCAGATGAAGAGCTCCGCAGAATAGGAAGCGCGAACGCATGGCAGACAAGTATCAACGAGTGTAGGAATTTCGAGGATAGGAAAATGCGAACCGATCGACTTGAGTACAGGAGAATTATCGCAGGAGTATCGGTCCTGAGAGACCGATTTCAGTCTTGTCATGTCAAGTTTGTTCACTCAAGTTGAACGGGTGCCGATGCAGAGGGCGCGCTGCGATTTGGCCAGTCATGATCTTGTACATTTCCATCAGAAAGGTGGCGCCCTTGCTGATGCCAAAGTGCGTCGCTCAGATGAAAGACCGACGTGGTCAAGCAGTGTGCGAGTCGTATTTCGAGCAATGATCACGGCGGTGGGTTTCAGTCGACCCCCGCATCGGCAAACCAGGGCGTCCAAATCCCAGACACGCGCCAAGAGTCGAGACCAGGAGATACGACGTGTTAAAGGTGTGGTTATCGATTCGACTAAGTCGGAAGTGTTTGGTCGAAGTTTAAGCTCTATGGGGCCTTCGGTATGATCTGCGCGCGGAAAACAGAAGCTGCGGCGAGCACTCCGTTGTATGTGAGTTGCGGTCGTTTTTTGGGTGGAATCAACCATGCGACACGGCGGAGAAACTGGAGGGGTTCAAGTTCAATGTGGGTGGCTCCAGCGGTTCGTGGTCGCTTGAGTGCAACCCGAACCCTTCCGTTTTCGGTTATGGAAACGGCGTTCTCGCACAACGGTGGCCTGGCTGCGTACCGGCGGATGCGTTCTCTTGCCGCTGCATCGTGGGCCGGCACCATGGTGTTTGCCTCAACGGAAAAAGCGTTTGGGTCTAAACGACGGCTTTCATGCTACATCTATGCCATCGTCGTCGAAGTCGCGCACAAAGCCCTTGTCCTTTAGAAAGCCAAGCATTCGATGGGGGAACTCATTCGTAACCCATGCGATGTCTGCGTTATCTGGTGCCGGCAAGCGATGGAAAACGGGAACCTCCGCATCCTTCACGTCGTACACGCCATCTAAAGCGATGAGATGATTGTGAGGAAAAAGGAGCAAAGATGATGTGTGCCGCTGAAAGAAGTTGATAGCGCCGCATTTTGTACCCGCAATACCGAGCTTCTTCCCTCGCTTTTTCATACAACGAAAGACGGTTCGAACAAAGAGCTTCGAAAATTTTGAAAAGACATCTCGTTTGGCACCCAGCAAAGCCGCAAGAGGGGCGGATCCCGAAACTCTGGACGGCACGGTCGCGCTTGCCGGGGGGACACCATGGACCCGATGCGCGGGCCATCGTGAGCGCCCTCCGTCAGAGGGCAGCAAAGGAGGTTCTCTACCCTGGATGACCTCGATCTCGTTTCAGTTTTTCACCCCGAGTCGCCCCGCTATTGGAACCGGGCGGCTTTGGAATTCCGTACAGTCCACGACTCGGGTTTGTCGGTGTAGGAGTGTGGCCCTTTCAATGGTCTTTGGGCCGGTAGGCCGAACCCAAGGGGCCCATCCTATAAGGAACTGGTTTGAGGTGAGGCACAAATGGACTGCGGCGTCAAATTTTTAGGGCTTCCTTCGGCACGAACTGCTATGGCGAATTTGCTGTGAAGTCTTGGCTTGGTCCGCTCGTTGTCGCGCTGCTACCCGTATTCTTGATTGCCTGCCCGACGGGGAATCTGAGTTCCGACGACCCTGATCCAGAACCTGAAAACCGTCCCCCGCGGACAGCGATCGGGGATCCGAGTCGGCTAGACCAGCCGACCGTTGTTTCGCCCTCTGGCGTTGCGTCCGTGACAGGCCGCGCCGGAAGCAGTCGGTTCTCTGTTCAGGGTCGAATTGAGGATCTCACGCAAGGGGAAAGCGCAGCCAGCCAAAACTACACAGTGACCGGCGGTCTGATCTTGGCACCCGGACCCCTGAGAGGTACCCCATGAAGCGTTACTTTGGCACTCTACTCGTGTTCCTTCTCTACGCAGGACCTGTGTGGGCGCAAGACCTTGAGCTTCCGTTCCAGGGTGTGCTGCGAGATGGAGAAGGCGCCCTGCTGGACGGCACTTTTAGCTTTGAGGTTCGTCTTTACGATGAGCCGGAAGGCGCGTCCGAGCTCTATTTCGAACAACACGATGGCGTGATTGTTCAGGGAGGCGTGTTCTTTATACCGATCGGGTCAGTGACCGTTCTGGACGCGGGCGTGTTTGATCTGGCTGCATCTGAGAACGATTCCGGGAACCGTTACATTGGACTCACCGTTGGGGACGATGACCAAGAGCTTTCACCTCGCTTCAAGATCGGGGTTGTACCGTTTGCATTACGTTCTCTTACGGCGGCCGAAGGCCCCGCCGGCGAACAGGGACCCGAAGGTCCTCAAGGTCCACCGGGAGAGCAAGGACCCGAGGGACCTCGAGGAGCCCCGGGCGACCAAGGGGAGCCGGGCCCGCCTGGTACAGCAGGCGTGCCCGGTGAACAGGGGCTTCAGGGTTCCCAAGGGGCTCCGGGCGAGAAAGGGCAGACTGGTGACCGAGGCGCGACGGGTGAACAGGGCCCTCCGGGGCTGCCGGGTGAACAGGGTGCTGTGGGCGAACGAGGCCCAATGGGCCTACCGGGTGTTGCCGGTCAACCTGGAGCGACGGGTGAACAGGGCCCTCCGGGGCTGCCGGGTGAACAGGGCGCTGTGGGCGAACGAGGCCCAATGGGCCTACCGGGTGTTGCCGGTCAACCTGGAGCGACGGGTGAACAGGGCCCTCCGGGGCTGCCGGGTGAACAGGGTGCTGTGGGCGAACGAGGCCCAATGGGCCTACCGGGTGTTGCCGGTCAACCTGGAGCGACGGGTGAACAGGGCCCTCCGGGGCTGCCGGGTGAACAGGGCGCTGTGGGCGAACGAGGCCCAATGGGCCTACCAGGTGCCGCAGGTCGACCTGGGCCGCCGGGTGAACAGGGTCCTCCGGGTGAACAGGGCGTCCCCGGTGAGCGTGGCCCTCCGGGCGAACAGGGGGCACCGGGCGAACCAGGCCCCCCAGGCGGAGAAGGTCAGCGTGGCGCTCGTGGCGAACAGGGATTGCAGGGGCCTCAAGGGGAACCGGGTCCAATGGGGTTACAAGGTATAGCAGGCGATCAAGGCTCCGAAGGTCCGCCGGGGGAGCAAGGTCCGCCGGGGGAGCAAGGTCCGCCGGGGGAGCAAGGTCCGCCGGGGGAGCAAGGTCCGCCGGGGGAGCAAGGTCCGCCGGGGGAGCAAGGTCCGCGGGGAACGCCGGTATCCAACCCTGAGGGTTGTACGGGAGGATCGGTTGCGGTTTTCAATGGGAAGGAATGGGTCTGCGGTTTTTCTCAGCGCCGATTTCTCTCCGTGCCTGCGGCTGCGTTCGTGCCTACGAATAACGCGACAGGCTATGTCACTTTAGGTGGGACCACGCGCGGAGTAACCGGGCCCGGTGTGCTCGCAGCGCCTGTGCTCCTTCCGCATCTCGCAAATATCCGGGCCCTTACGTGCGGTATTTTGGATCGTTCAAGATCGGAGGGGATCAATATCGTGCTTCAGGCCAACGAACCGCAACAGAGAAACACCGAGATTGCCCGCGTGAGCACGACGCCTGCGGAGGCATCGTTCCAGTTCAAGACGACCACTGCTATCACTTCTCCGACGGTGAACAACATCACCATGAACTACACGCTTTTTTACCAGGACGGTGATGTTATAGAGCAGCAGAGGTGCGGTCGGGATTGCGGCGTTACTTTTTGTCGTATCGAATACGATGTCACCCAAGCATGGCCCTAAGGCGGATCCTTAGCGCGCCCGCCAACTTGAGGGATTGGAAGGCGAACTCCAGATCGTTCGCAATCCCGCACTCACCCGCGTCTCAGGGCTCCCGGCGCTCACGCTAATCGGTTGCCGAGCGGGAATAGATCAATATCACACTGGCCCGGTGCTGGGGCTCATCTCATCACCTCTTGGGCTTGTTTTCGTCGTCATTCCCGCGAAAGCGCGAAAGCGGGAATCCAGCGACTCGGTGATCAACCTCGGATCAGAATGTTGTTCCAGTTCAAATTCATAAAGCAGGAGCAAATTCTTGATTCGCTTAGGCCATGCCTGGCTCGCATCTTCGTCGACGAAGTTTTCCGGCAGATGAAGTCATGGGCCAAGTCTAAAAGGCTACAAATGTCCCGTGCGGTGCGGTCACGTTCATCCAACGATTCACGAAGACACTGACCCTGCACCCGCACCTGCACCTGATCGTCATCGACGGTGTCTTCATTCGAACCGATGACGAGGCCGAGCCGAAGTTTCACCAATGCCTCCCGCAACCCAACGAGACCTCATGGAAGTTGCCAGGAATGGTGCTTCGGCACCCAACCGCACCGCCTTGCCCAGCGAACACCTCACCGAGCGCTGCCTTCCGAAAAACCCATACCAAAAGACCGAATGGTCTCTGACTACCCACAGTCACCCCGCCACAACCATGCCTGATTCATAAACAACCCTTGCCGCAACACCCCACTACGGCTGGGAGAAATAGAAAGCTCGAATGGGGTCATCACCTCTCGAGGGGACGATGAGCGTATATCATTGGCTGTAGTCGAGTCGCGGTTCGAGGGAGAACCCGCAACTTTGGCAGACCTCGTCAATGGCCAGCACGGCGTGGTGCTCAACCCACCTGGGGTTCATCGCAATACACTGAGCCGCTGCGATGCATCCTTTGACCGCGCCGGCGAGCTCATTGCGAACGACGTCGTGGCCGGAGAAATCTTGAAGGACTGCGCAGGACCTTATGGCTTTCTTGAGTCGCTCAACGATGAACTGGGGCAACCACCACCATTGGGAATCCTAAAGGACCTACCCGAAGGCATTCAATCCGTCCTTGGGGCAGCGCAAAAGCCTCGAATGGCTTGGCGGGCCGGCCGTGGATATCCGTCGATTTCTCAAATAGCTAAGTGTGGGTGACCGCAAGCCTCCTTGATATTCCAGGTGAAACGTCATTTGGCTGGTGATCTTTAAGCCCACCCATTGGGGGGCTTTTTTTGCGTTCCCCCCGGGTCCGAAAGCGGCATAAAGCGACAAACGGAATTTACGAATGTTCAAGAAACAAAAAACCTCTTTCGCTGGTTCGTTTTGCCTCGGCGTGGAACATGATACGGGCCCGAATCTGAACCGCTTGCCCTTCGAGAGAGCGGTAAGGCCGCCGAACAAACGCAATATTGACTGTCGGCCCAGGTGGACTGGGGTCAATGCGCCGTGCGTGTGGGCTCTTGGCTTGGGGCTTATGGGTGCCGCCGCAAGCGACCTTCGGGCGGAGACAGAAACGCTCAAACTGGAGGCCGGGTGGAATCTTGTCGTGCCCCCCGCAGCGCACCTCGGGGAGTCCCTGCTCCGTGATTGGGCATCGCAGGGCGTTGTTCTATGGGAGGCCACCACCCCGAATGCGCTCCATCCACTGAGGGCCTAGATGCTCAGCGAACAACGAGAACGCCGGATAAACGGATGGCCGTTTGGGCCTTTGCGTCGAAGAAGACTGAGGTGATGACGACGGGCGGTATGGCATCTTCTGCGGTCGATGCCGGGTGGCAGATTTTCACCGCCTCGGTAAGCACCCCTCGTACCCGCAACAACATGATGCGCCTGCTCCGGTGGAATCCGAACAGCGCAACCTATGTGCCCATTCGAGCAGACGAGGTCTTGTCGCCCCACACAGCCTATTGGGGGTACTCGAATATGGCTGAAACGTCGTTTTCATTGGGTGCCCACGACGCACGGTTTCCGGCTTCGCGTGGAATGGATGCACCGCCGGCAATCCTGTTTTCTCATCCAAAGGCGGTGGGTAAAAACCGATTCTTTTTTAGGGTCACCGATCGGTCGGGGCGCCAGACCGAAGAAACCATCCTGATTCATCGGCCTGATGGGGTTCCGCGGCTTTCTTCGCGTTCACGGCGCCCCGACGGCTTTTCGGCTCGGCCAACGGGCGACCACACGGCGACGTTGCTCTGGCGTCGGCCGCGCCAGCTTGAAGACGGCCAAGCGATACCCAAAGGGCTGCCCATCACCTACTGGGTGTACAAAGATCACGTTCTAGTTGCAGAGCTGGTCGACAAAACGACTTATGAAGACCCAGAGCCACCTGAGGGCCGGCGCATTCGCTACTATGTCACCGCGGTTCTTTTCGACGCCGCTGGAAGACCTCTTGAGTCCGGGCCCTCGGACGTCATCGACTTTAGGGCCTCCCGCTCTTTGCCTCGCGCCTCACCGGGACAATTTGAGCCACCCCGCTCCGTAACGAGTGGCGTTCGTGATGTCCTGCGCCTGAAGACAGGCCTTTCGACCTTTGGCGAGAAAACGCAGGCCCACATTGCTTATGTCACCCGGGGCTCGGGCTCGGCCGGCGATGCGGTTCGTTATCTGGTAAGCGACGAAGCAGGAAAGCCAGGTAGCTTTGGGGCTTCGGTATTGATCGCCCAGCTTGCTTCGGGGCATCAAGCGACTGATCTTGCGCTCGCGGTTCAAGGGGGAAGGGTTTCGGTGGTGTGGACAGACCGCGCACTGAGCTCCGGCGCATCGCGAGCCGATCGCTTGTTCGCCCGTGCCAGTGTCAACGGGGGGGCAGACTTTGACCGGGCCGTGCTCATTCCTTCTTCTGAAGGAACAAAACGAAGTCTTGATGCGGCGTACGACAAATACGGGCATCACCACTTGGTATGGGGGGAACACAACAACGTCTACTATCTCCGAGACCTAGGGGGCGTCCCGTCCAATGTTTTTGATGTAGACCACCGAAAACCAGCGATCGAACGGGTGCAGTACCAAATCTATACCGAGAAGGTCGGTGGAAAGTGCCCCTGCGAAGACTGCTGGTGCGATGAATCCTACGCCCTGAGCGAAGAACCCGACCCGCGTGACCCGACCCGCCGAATCGGCCCGTATGTCACCTGGGTAGAGGATACGTACGTCTATGAGCCTTCTTTGCATGTAGACGGCGATGCGGTGACGGTCGTGGGCCGGCAGCATCGCATGTGGGACAACCGCCCGGTTCCCAATGAGGCATGGATGGCGATGCGTTCGAACCCAGTGTATGAAGCCTTCGGCACTCGTATCGAGGGTGGTGCTTCCGTGCGCCGCATGGTTGGTTGGCGAAAAACGTGGAAGCCCAGTCGCGAGGCAGGCGACGAAAATGCATGGTCGGGGTTAGGCTTTGCGTTTCAATATCGATATGGGGGAACGTGGCACGAAGAAGATATGATCAAGGTGGCCCAGCGCCCGCTACTGGCAGGGGCCTGGTCGCACCAGGTCCCGGTCGCTGACGGGTTGGCGGAGGTCGGATGGAAACAGGGCACCTGGCAAGAGGGCCGCCGCCAATCTTGGCGGATTTCCTTGGTGGATGAAGCCTTTGATGACGTACCGGACGGCACCCCTTCTCATCCCCAGGTCACGCGTCTTCCGAGTGGTCCCCTCGTGGCTATTTTTGAAAAGGGCTCTTCACTCGATCCGAATCAGCCGGGCCTCAATCCGATTCACATGGCGTACTCCTACGATGGCGGACGAGTGTGGACCTCATCTGCGACCATCGCGACCGGCTATCTTCCAAAACCGGCGGTCACCACCGATGGAGGCCTGGCCATTCTCTACACTGCAGCCGAGACCCCTATGTTCACGGTTCGGGCCGTTCAAGAAGCGCAAGCAGGGGAGTGGGTTAGTTCGGCCGCTCTCAATGGGTTTCCTCCGCGACCCATCCATGCCCGAAGCCACGGACGCACGTCCGACACGCTCGGGAACGTTCCTCAGCTTTGTGGCCACGACGGTTTGTTTTTCGCGGCCTGGGTTCGCGAACCCCTAGACCCTACCGATAGAGGCCGTATCGTTGTGAGCCGCTCCTCCTTAGATCGGACGGTCTCCCGGACCGGCATCCATGTTTCGGGTCGAGTCCAGCCCGGTCGTCCGACGCCGGTTACGGTCACCCTCGAGAACCGTTTTTATATGGAGGTGGGTACGTCTGCCGAACCGGGTGCACCTGCAAAATCGAGTGCGCATGGTGCCCAGTCGTCGTCTTCCGCTTCGGGTTTCGAGGATGCCGTACTCAAAGATGATTCCTTTGGGATCTACGGCTTCTCATCTTCGGCTCATGAAACGCATGTTTCTCTTGATCCGGTTGACGTGGAAGGAGGCAAGAGTACGCTCTGGTTGGCTTCGTTCCCGGACGTTTCCCTGGCATCGTCGCTGGGCCTTTCGAGGCCTGGAGACCATCCGTTAACCTTGGCCAGAGGTGGCTTGGGTGAGCCCGATGGTCGAGTCAATGTCATAGAAAACAATATTGCGGGCAACTACGAACGCGCAAAAGAAGCACAAAAGAACCTGTTCAAGTTCGAGACTGCTGGGGCGAGTGGTGAAGAGTGGGGCTATCAGGTCGAATATGAGGGCGCGGGTGACCATGACGATTCTGACGCAGCCACGAGGGCTTTGAACTCTGAGCTCTTTGACCGGCCAGAATATCGAGATGCACGACACCTTTCGGGCTTTGAACGGGTTTGGGTCTACACCCAAGGAATCGCGCTGGCGCAACTTTCTCGGAGCCCCGGCTCGGAGGAGATTCGTTCAGCCCGGGCTTTGGCCCGAACCCTTTGCGGAACCCTTGTGGGGGGGGCGTCGTCGAAGTTGGGTTGGCCCTTTTCTTGGAATACCGAGGGTGATGACTGGCAAGATGCTCGCTTGGTGACGGGGGCGAATGCATGCGCGGTGCATGGCCTGGGGCGTTTTATCACCTCCTCAGCGTTTGAGACCCTTCCTTCCGAGGAGGCCAAAGGTTCATTTCGACGTTGTTATCGGGACGCGCTGATGAGCCTTTCCGACCATCGACGCCGGTTGACGTTAGAGGACGGGCGGGCGGTCACGCTGATGACCGCGGGGTGGACCGCAGCGGGGCTCAAGAATGCGGCGAAGCCCTCCCGCATCATGACCGCCGCTGGGACGCCAGTGACCGATGACCCCTCGCTCCGGTTTGGGTACTACAGCGTGCTCGACGCGATCGGCTACGACACCTATTCCGAAAATCCACCCAAAATCAAAACCTGTCAGGAGGCGGCAGGCATAGATTGTTATGCCGAACCTCTGAACGGCAGTGCGTGGAGGGAAAGTGAAATCACCGAGGCGGTGTGGCGGGCGCTGAAACGGCGGCAAAAGGCCGACAACGTAGTGACCGAGCACAATCTTGACGTGCTGGCGGTTCTCAACCACGCGCTCGGTCATCGCCATGCGTTGGGTCTGAAGAACCGCCCCGAACTTGAGGTATGGCGTGACGAACTCCGCGACGGGATTTTTTATGCCCTCTGGGACGATGAAGGCTATCAAGACGAGTTTCGTGCGGAACTTGCATCGATGGCTGACCAGACCGACAAGGGTACGTCGATGACCAAGGCCGAGATCGCGCGGCAGCACAAACGTATTCGCTGGATGCAAAACGCCCTCGAAGAAAAGCCCCTCGGTCGGGTGATCACCGGCGGTCGCCTTCAAGAAGATGCAGAGGGTGCGTTGACCTTGGTGCCAAGCCGCCACAGCGCCATCGACAACTGCAGTTGGCTGGCGCTGTCGGTGGACTATCAGGCGCTCGCGGCCCATGCCGCCGCGAAGTCCGGAGAGTGTGTATATCGAACGCCTAGAAAAATGCCTCCAGTACACGGTCATCAGCTACGTCCGCGATCTGGGTTTTGGCGACTTGGCCTGCGATTCAAAAGTCACCAGCTGTCCCCCGAATCGAACTTATCGCGGGGCGCATTATTTCCAGAACGCTTTTCGTGACCCCTACATCGCACCGAGCGAGCTTCAGGCCTCATCCTATCACTTAGAGGCCACGATGGGCCTTATTCTCGGTCTCCATACGTTTGTGGAGGCGCATCCAGATACCTCGACATCGGCGGTGCTTGGCCGAGAAGCTCAGGGGCTGTGGGCTGGGGCGCAGTCCTTTGTGGCGGATCATGGCTTTCCGTATTCGAGCCAACGCATCCAAAATCTGTCGACGTTGCTTTCATCCAGTACCTCGGTGATTTGGTTCATCGACGTGTACGATGCTCTCGAGGGAACCGCACAGGATCTCGATCGACCGCTTCTTCACTACGCCCGTGACTTCGATGGCGCGATAGCCCAGGCTTTTTTCCAAAACGCTTACGTCTCGCTCAAGAGCAAGACCCCGGGCCCAAAAACCACTCCGGCTCCGGCGTTACTGCCATCAGGGGTGGTGGACGGGGAGAGTTATACGTTGGTGGAGTCGCAGGCGTTGGCGGCCCTTGTTGCCTTGGCTCAAGGAGATCTGCCCCAAGCAACGTCATGGCTCGCGCCCCTTCGTGTTTCGCTGCTGCAGACTGGGGAAGACGCCCCGTACCTCTTTTCAGCGGCGCTTCAGACCGAAACGGGGGCACCTTGGGGCCCTGAAAACATGGGTGCGCATTGGCTGTTGGTCTACGCAATGGTGGAACAAAGCGGCTTTTTGGAGGGGCGGGCGCGGGAAGAGGCCCAATCAGACTGGAAAAGACTGCTCGATACGCTGATGACCCAGGCTTGGATAGAGGCGCCCGGCCCGTTGGCGGGCCTCTTTCGCGCCGACATGCCTTCTGAGCACCAAAATGATCGCGCGCGGTCGCAGACCGGGGACAATATCTTGGCGTACTTCGCGCTGGGCGCAGCTGCCAAACAATTGCCTTCGCCGGAGGCGGAAGCACTTCAGGAAACCAAGACAAAGCTTGGTGACCCATTGGCTTTTCTGTGTGGCGGAACAGATTCGCGTTCGCCGACCGCCACCGTTTTTGCTGACGGAACTTCGGTACGGGCTGACAGTCCCCGTACCTATGGGCTCTGTGCGCTGTTTTTCGTCGACCGGGGTGAGCTTGATCGCGCGGAGCAACTTCTTTTCGATTTGGCGAGGCGTCGGCGCCTAGAGCCTGAGCACTTTGACCTCGATTCGGTGCTGGAACGAGAAGCGAATCTCGCAACGTTCAAAGATGGCCGGTCGTGGGCAGACCTCGCGGCTGAAACGCTTGCGCGAAGAGCGCTTGCGCCACTTGATCCGCGACAGGAAGAAATGGCGCTTGACCTCCTCGCTCCTCTTCTTTCTCTTAGCCTAGAGGAGTCTCTCTTCGAGGTGATCGCCGCTTCTCTATTGGCTGCGGACCCGAATGGCCTATTTGATATCGATCGGGGTCCAGTCCTCTTGACTCAAAAACCTTTTGATCCGGGCGGGTTTCGTTCCCTCGGGTACGGAGCCGATGCCGAAGCCAAAAACGTAGGCCAAGTCTATCAAGGGCTTCGCCGCGACCTGACGGAACTCTTCTTCGATGCACTTCGTGCGTTCCTCCTGTCTGGGGCCCGGGAAGTTCGATTTGATCTCAATTTCTACCGTCTGGTACAGCTTCGCTTTGCGCTGGGCCAAGCGGAGGCGCTGATTCCGCCCGACGAGTGGTCTTCAGCCTATGCGCAAAGCCGTTCCGATTGGATTTTGCGAACCGACTACGAGCTGCGTTCATGGTGCTCATTCTCGGACCAATTCGAAGCCACCGGGCGCAACCCAGACCATGGCCTGGGGGTGTCCTGTGAGCGGGTTGAAAGGATGTTTCGACGTTTTCGTGAGGCCCGTGTAGGCGAGGATGAAAATCTGGAAGGGTCGCTTGGCCGAGAAACGCCCTTCCCTCTCACTCGCTTGGCGCATGCTCTACGGTCTCGCCGGTACACAGCCCGGACCGAGCTCCGCACGGAGGCGGACGCCAGTTCGGGGTGTCTTAGCTGTGGGTTTTTGCCGGTGGAACTTGAATTGGGCCAAGAGGCATCGGTGGTCGAAATCCAGGATGCCTGGCGGCAGGCCCTTCAAACCCAAGTTCAAGAAGCGCTCGATCTGAACCCCGATGCACCCTTGCTGCTCGACACCCCCGCCCTCGACCTCGTTGGGGCGCTCAATCCCTCCTCGCCCAGTTACTGGACCCGGGGGTCGCTTTTCCTCCGAGCGGGTTTGTCGCATCCCCAGAATTTGCTTCGTAACTGTTCTTTCTGGGGCGCCTAGGCGAGCGTGATCGCATGCAGCATGCTCGGGACATGAGCGAATCCTACTTCACAAAGGCGGATGGCAAGGCGCTTGTTTCTGAATGGCGAAGAAGCGGGTTGAGCAAGGGAGAATTTTGTCGAGTTCGAGGTGTGTCGAAACCGAAGCTGGTGTACTGGACGAAGCAGGTCGGGGTCTCGCCGAGCTTCATTGAAGTCACAGTACCGTCCCGTAACAAGAGGAGAGAATCTGACAGCCTCGGTTTTGAGGAATCCGTCGAGGTCTTGATTGGAGATGCCTTCGTTCGCTTTCCGAGTCAGCCGGGGGTTGTGGGGGAGATCCTTGATATACTTATGGGTGGCGACCGTTGATCCCTTCCGGTACTCGGGTCTTTTTCGCAGTCGAGCCGGTTGATCTTCGTCGTTCTTTCGACGGACTGGCAGCAACTGCGCTTCAAGACTTAAAGATTGATCCGCGCCACGGAGGCCTGTTTGTGTTCCTTAACAAGCGATGCAACCAAGTGCGCGTGCTCTTTCATGATCCGCACGGCTGGTGCATTCTTGCGAAGCGACTCGACCGAGGACGATTTCGTCGTCCCCGGTTCGAAGATGGTCGGTTCTGTTGGGAAATGGACACGAAATCGATGCTTCGTTTTTTAGATGACATCGACCTTTCGTCGATGAAACGAGGATGGAGAACACAAACATCGCCGACGCTGAAGCTTTTACAAACTTAGCGTTTTCTGCTTGCCTCGTAAGCTTTGAGCTTGTAACTCCAATTCATCTCGAAGACGCGTATCAAGAAGACGACTACCGAGCTGGTCAACTTCACGGACCTCATCGAAGTCCTTTCGAACAAGGACGGCGAAATGCCCTCAAAAGAGGCGCTTGCGGCCGTTCTTCAGACCGCTCAGAAGGTCATCGAAGATCAGGCTGTCGAGATCCACCATCTACAAAAGCAGTTGTTCGGACGGCGCTCGGAGAAGGCGCTTTGTGGCCAGCAGAGTCTCTTTGTCGACACGCTCGAAGCTGTAGCCTTGCGAACGCCGGAGCCTGAGCCAGAAGAAAAGGAAACGCCCGGGCCAAAGAAACGAAAAAGGAAGAAGCGGCGCGCCCCCCTCAAGCCCACACGCACCGAGAAGCTCTGTGTTGCTGACGATGACCGGCCCTGCCCTCAGTGCGGTGAGTCTCGGTGCACCATTGGTCACAACCGGAGTCTCGTTGTCGAGTATACACCACCGAAGTTTGAGGTCATCGAATACCTACGTGAAACCATCGCGTGCAGGTTGTGCGAAGGCGAAGTGAAAAAAGCTCCAGCGCCCTCAACCCATGCCCGGGACGGCGCTTGGCCGGGGCCAAGGCTTCTCGCTGCTCTGATAACAAACAAGACGGTGGACGGGCTACCACTTCGTCGTACGCAGAAGATTTTCAGACGCGCCGGTGGCGATTTCGCAATCTCCACGCTCAGCCGTTGGGAAAGCTTTGGGCACGAAATCCTCAAGCCGCTCTGTCATCGTATCACCGAGCTCGTCCGCAAGTCCGATATGATTCATCTCGATGATACATCGATTCGCGTCCGAGACCGAGACGTCGAGGGCGGCGTGGTGAACGGGAAGATGTGGGTATTCGTGGGGCGGTACTTCGATCCCGGAGGCGACCTTTCGAAGACTTTGACCTATGTGGCTTACCAATACGCGCCCACGTGGGAGGCAGAGCATCCCGAGAAGTGGCTTCGTGACTCCAAAGCAATGCTTCAGGGCGATGCCTATCGCGGCTACGAACGGATCGCCGACGCGAACAGGGGTGATAAGGTTGGACGACTGCTCGCGGGATGCTGTATGCACGCACGTCGACCGTTCGTTCAAGCGCTCGAATTCGGAGATACCGCGGCGCGTCCTTTTGTCGATGCCTTCCAGCGTATCTATCGAATTGAAGCACAGTGCAAAGGACATGCTTTGCTTGCGCCTCAGCGGCTTGAGCGACGGCGCACCCAGAGTCTCCCCATTATGGAGGAAATCCTCGAGCACGCTGAGGCACTCAAGGCTATGCCTCTGCTCAAGCCTATGAAGCAAGGGGTGACCTATTTTATCAATCAGTGGGACAAGCTCAGGCTTCCCTTTGCGATAGACGGCCGCCTCGAGATTGATAACGGGGAGGCAGAACGACGACTCCGTCGCATTGCCGTTTTGGTTTCATTATGCGGTACCTCCTTAAATACCTGGAATCTCTAAAGTTCGATCGTCACGGGAAATTCGACACGGGCGCCCTGCGCGCCTTTGCCGGTTCTTGAGGGCCTCTTGTACCTCGGGTTTTTCAAGATCAGTTGCCTGTATCTGCCAGGGAGCATCGAAGACGTGTTGCTTTGCGGGGAGAATTTTCTCCTGAATAAGCTTTCTGACCGCATGGGCACTGACCCCTAGTTTCTCAGCAGTTTCTGACATCGTGAGGCATTTTCCGTCCTTGATGGCGGATTCGTATCCTGGAATGCCTTTGCTGCGACGGAATTGAGATACCCTTCGTGCGTTCCAGGTGTGGCCGTACGGAGTCTTCGTCCCCATTCGGTTCAGTGTGGCTGCGATATGATCATCGGACCACCGGGTGCCCATCTGCCGAATGGTTTCCTCCACTTCAGGAGAATTTCGCATGGTGTGCTCTCCCGGTTTCGGTTTACGGACACGAAGCTCCGAATGCCTTCCGCCACGCCAGTGAATAACAAGGACAATCTCCCTTGTGGAGTCATCGACGTCTACTAAGATCTCTTCGATGAGCGTTCGTATAAGTCTCTGTTTAGTGCGCTGCTCCGTAGTTGGTGCGGTCCACACTTTTTGAAGCTCATCGGCGAGCTTTAGGAGTTCCTCGCGTTTTGGTGGCACTATCGTTTGAGAACGCTTCTCGGTGATCTTTGCCTCGCACGAACGCAGTTTTTCGATCGCCGTATTCCATCGCGCCTCAAGCTCGGATGCGACAAGTCGATTGTCTGGATCTACGGATTGATAACGACGCGCGGCGAGTCTCTCTTCGTATTCTGCTTGCTGGCGTTCCAGCTCATATGCTCGATGCCTCTCTTGGATTTGGAGCTCCGCATTCTGCTCGGCCATGATGGCCGCTTCTATCGCGAGTGGCTGGACCACGGCAAGGATCTCAGATCCCACTGCGAGATCCGGGCGACTGGCCCCAAATGTAATGCACGGCTTAAGTCCCTGCATTTCGTTTCCACGCCGGCATGAGTAGCGGGGCTTGGGGATGCCTCTGCCTCCGTAGGAGACCTGGAGCATGCGACCGCAGCGGCGGCAGCGAAGGAGACCGGCCATAAGTGCCAACCCGCCACGGGCGGATTTTGCGGCACCGGAAGACTTCGAAAAACTGTTCTGAGATAGCCTCTTCTGAATTCCTTCATGCTGCTCCCAGGAAACGTAGCCTTCGTGGTGGTCCCGAATAATGATCCAGTCTTCACGGGAGCGGGCCCGGCCGTATGACTTTCGGACCTGTCCATCCACGATTCTGGTCTGCACCTGAGATTTTCCGTACGCATACGCGCCAGCATAGAACGGATTCTGGAGCACCGAGATTACGTTGCGGTAGCACGGAGCGCGCCACGTCAAACGAGTGAGTTGCTTTGCGTCTGCGGGGCGAGGAAACACGATCCCCTCCTTGCGCATGTGGAGCAAGACTTGTCGCGCACTACCGTGACGCTCAAACAGTCGGAAAACGGTTCGAATGACCTCCTGCACTCTTTGATCCGGATCCATAACCAGACCAGTGTCTCGCGGCCAAAGATACCCAACAGGAACAGGCATTCGCAGTTCACCGCGTCGAGCCTTGGCCCTCGCAGCATCAAGAAGCCGACGTCGGAGCACCGTGAGTTCGAACTCACTCATCGTTCCTTTCAGTCCGAGGAGCAGCCGATCGTTGGGCATCTTTGGATTATAAACCCCGTCGGCATCGATGACGCGGGCATCAACGAGCGCACATAGTTCCATCAAGTGATGCCAATCGCGTCCATTGCGAGCCAAACGCGAAGCTTCGAGGCAGAACACTGCGCCGACGATGCCTTCGCAAATTTGGCCCACCAAATTTCGAAAACCAGGGCGCTCTACGGTGCCGCTGGCAGAGACACCGAGATCGGCATCGATGACAGCAACGTCCTTAAAACCATAGCTTTTTGCCAAGTCGACCAGCTCGTACTGCCTACGTTGGCTCTCGAGATTTTCGCTGACCTGAATACTGGTTGATTGCCGCACATAGACGATTGCTCGACGTCGAACGACATCCGAGGGAAGTTCACGAGGCTTCATTGCGCACCTCCGCTCTTACTTTGAATCCGCTGGCCTCCAGCAAGAGCCTCGCCAGAACTTCGACCGTCATCTTTTGGTATGCGAAATCCAGATTTTCGATAGGGATCGTGGTGTTGAACAGCGGAAGCTGTGTTACTTTGTTCCCCGCATGATTCGCGGTGGGTTGATTCGGCATTGGAGTCCTCCTTCGGTGGATTCTTGCTCCCTGCCGTTCCCGGATCGAGTCTTACGGCCGACACCAGCTTCTCTAGCTCCAGCAACGCGACCAGCGAGGCCTGGCGCCTCCCTAGCTTCATCCCCTCGCAGGTCGCTACCTCGAACATCCAGCGCGGAATCACCACTCCAGAGTCGTCTGGAAGGAAGCAGACGTAAACTCTCTCTCCTCGCCGTACCTCCTCGTAGGCAACGTCAACTTCATTGCCGAACATTGGGTGCCACGGGTACGTGACACGTGCTCTAAATCCGATATGGGCACAATGGCCTTGGACCTGCTTCCGGAAGAAAGTCCTGGCTCTTTGCTGGCTCCAGGGGAGGCGCCGAGCGATTCGCCGATGTCCTTTCGGTTGTCTCCACCGCCGACGCGGCAGGCGTCGATTGTGGAAAGTACCTTCCTAGCATCATCGCCCATATCGACACTTGGCCGAACCGGGAGCTCGATCAGCTCTTGCCAGCCAACTGGCAAACCGCGCTCGAAGATTTCCTTCGCGAGAATAACCTTCAGAACTCCACACCTGCTGCACATTGAGCGCAGACCCCAAAGTTACACCATGAAGTGGGCCTGACCAGACGCCCCAAAATGAACAGTTACTTTGCTTCAGTTGCGGATTTCGGGACGGGTGATTCCTCATTTCCAAGTACCCACTCGCGAGGACGAAGTTCGCAACGTTTCCGCCCTCCGTCAGATGGTGAACAATAACGCAAAGGGCAATTTACCGGGACTCGCAGACCGAGTGGGCCTCAACACACCTTGGCTTCACCGAACGATACGTACCGGTGCCCTTGCGTCCGACGCCTTAGAAGCACTCCAGCCAGAAGCCGCGTTGTTTCCCCCTCTTGAGTCCAGATCTGGACCCTGGATTGACCCATCCGACCTCACGGCCACCGAGCAAACGCCCGTCCCCTCCCCGCGGGCTCTCTTTTTTGTGAATCCTCAGTCTTTTGATTTCAACGCAACCCCGCAGCCCTCACTTGAAAACCTCGGACAGGCCCTGCGCACGATGGTAACCGGGATCAAATCGGGCCACTTCAGTCGTGCCCCCGATGATGTGGTGGTGGCATGGGGCACACAGCTTCTCTCGGTTCCGAGCCGGCTGGCCTCAAAGTCTGGGCCGGCTGCCACTCGGTGGCTGAACGAGGTGGCCAAGCTTCCCAAAGAATGGACTTTGGGGGCCTTGGCAGGGGCCAACGCTGCGGCCTACCTAGCGAGCGGACAGGTGGATGCGGGCCTCGAGACCCTCGTGGTCTCTGGCAGCCCACCTCCGGAAGCATCTTGGGAACGCATCGGCGTGGTCGTCCCCGAGCAAGTGGCCGTCCAACCAGTGGGGAGTCACCTCAAAAACGAGACCACAATTCGGGCGGAGACCCCCATCTATCCCGAGGACCCAAATTTCGACCCCTTGTCGAATCCCGCGCTTCACTTCGAAGACCAGAGCATCTACCTCATCCAGATCGACTGGCTGGGCGTCGCTGTCCCGGCCGGGCATTTCGGTCTCCTGACACCGAAGGCGGACACGCTTTGGCCGGTGTTCAAGCTGAAAACGACCCGCCCTCGATTCGCAGTGCTGGAAGATTTCGTCCGAGACCACAAGTTTTGGAAACACATCGCGCCCTTCGCCAATACCCTCCCCCACGAACAGCGTATCGCTTTCTTGTACATCATCGAACTCATGATCCGTGGTGAGTTCGACCGAGCGGCGGCCGAACGTTTTGCCGTCGGCGCGAAAACCAAGGCCAGGGGGCCTTCTGCTGGCCCTACCGACTCCGTCGGATCCACACCGGAGGCAAGGGGTGAAGTGGCACCCTCTCCAGTCGTATCGAAGTCCGCGGATTCGGCAGGAGACGATGATATTCTCATCGTGGATCGAAGTCGCTACCAGTTCATGAAACACGGCGTCTTGCTGTCCGCCAAGAAATTTCGCGGCAAGCCAGAGATGCTCCAACGCCTTTTCCAGCTGCTAGAGAAAGACCCAGAATTCAATTACATGCTGGACCACCAGGGGTTCCAGCTACGTTCAGGAGACGATGGCGACAAGAAGCAATCGTACACCGAACAAATGGAAGTTGACGATGACGGCCACGCGGTCGTCACTGCCGTGCTTAATAGAGTGTTTTGGAACGACCTTTCGACTGCCTTCACTACCCTTTTGGCGATGCTCGACAGGACGGCGATTCTTTCTTCCGACGTCGCTCGAGACGGCCGAACCCTGCTTCTTCGTACCAATGGTGGTCAGTTGCGAACAAGTTTTGTGCTCCGATCCGATGTGACCTCCGAAGAGCTCTCCCAAGAATTCCTTATAACCACTGTTGTCGCAGATTGGGTTCCAAAACATATCATCATGCATGTTGGGCAATACTCTACGGGGAAGGGGGCGATATATTTTAGAGGGGAGAGAGTCATCGATACGAAACTGGAAACATCATTTCCTCGCGGGTCACCAGAGTTTGCGGTGCTAGCGAACGAACTTCATCAAAAGCTCAACGGGGTGTTAGCCTCGGCAGGCAGCGTACCCTTAACCTGGAATCCGGATTACATTTTCGATCTAGACCTATCGTTTACTGCCCAGTTGCAGCACAGTATAAGCCTACTCCCAGAGGATTCTTCGTCGAGCATTCTCACTTTGTACGATACGTCACCGGCCTTTGGTCGGCGGCTGGGCCTCCATCGTAAGAATCCGTTTCCTCTGCTGATAATGGAGTTCAAAACCGGCTCCGGAGAAAAGAGAAGTGCGCCGTTTCTCATCATTCCTGGTCCAAACGGCGATCAATTGGCGCTCGGTCTAGGGTGGGAAATCAGCAGGGACCGACCATTGAGTGACAGTAAATTCCATCCTATTTACCTTCTGTATCCGCTCGAAACGCCCGACCAAAGAACGTTCTCCGATTCTGTACTACGACGAACAAAAGACTTGGTCTCTCAGCCCCTGCCACTTTCGGTAGCCCTGAAGTATTTTGACTCGGACATCGTAACGGGCGTAGTTCCAGGCCTGCAGTTCATCACGCCAGTGGGGTACAACGCCGATAAGACCGCCATTGTACGGAGTATCAAGTCCAGCGCGTTCACGATGAACATTCTCGAGACGGCCTCGTTAGCCAGCGGTCTGAACTTTGGGAGCAATGTGTTTGGCGTGATTCCCAGGACCATGGGTCATTCTTTGCTCTACCAACCAGACTTGAACACGCTATCCAAAGTACTCGGTGGAGTTGGCGAAGACATGGGCCCGGAGGAATTCAGTGAGACGTTATTCCACGAGGGCTTGCATTATGTGTTTTTCACGTTTTCAGAAGATTATCGGGCGTTTCTTTACGAACACTTTCGAAAACAGCGCTTTTTCCAAGTGGCCTTGGGATATCTAGAGGCGGATTCCGTGCACTTCAACAAGAAGGCATACGAAGAGCGTTTTGCGACCGAAGCATTGTCCGTTTGGGGAGAACTCTTTCTTATGGCCATGCGGCAATCTCCGGAGAACCCACGCCCTTTTCACGTCCGGAAACCGCCTCAAGAACAAGCGACGCGTGAGATTTTGGCCCGGGCCGTTGAAATGCTTCAACAAGGAGAAGTTTCGAAGACCGCGTGGAACAGGCAGGTCCGTGACCTTCTTTTTTGGCAGAACCTGCCGCATCTTAAGGAACACGAAGTGGACGCGACGTACGATCTGCTGCTTCAACAAGATCCACAGGCCATCTTGAATGACCCTATAGCGATGCCTCCCGAGCTAGAATACGTTGTGCAACCTCGTGAGATGTTTCTCGCCGCAGACGGGCTCCCTCCGTTCGTAAGAAAGGTTCTCGAGAAACACGGATACTCGGTGAGCGTCGGGGAGTGGAAAAGTGATGAAGATGCCAAAGAAGTGTGGCTTGAGCTTTTGTCCGAAGAAAAAGAGCTTCGGCGTTCGCTTCTTGAGTCGATAAACGACCAATAGTTTGGCCCATTGCATGGCGCCGGCTCTTGACCCTGCGAGGGACTGGCTTGAGGATTGGATCGTCGGGTGTATACCCTTAGAAAGAAACGCATCGCCCTCTTTGATGGGGGTCCGAGCGGCGCGGTCAGAGAGCCGCCGGATACACCGGTCTGACACATTCTCGGGGGTGATACGTCACCGGTGACGGCCCCAAGAACGGCCCCAAACCGGAGTTCCCCACGACCCCCTCACAGCTTTTTACGAGGTTCATGGGGGGCCCACGAGAGAGGCGCTCGGTCTTTCTTTCGAGTGGCCAGCGCCAAATCCGGCGGCGCCGTGTTTGGCATAGATTTTGGATTCACGACGAACATCAGCGCTTCAAGGGGAGGGGTCGAAATAGATGTCCGGGCAGATTCAACGGAAGTCGCGTCAACGTTTCGTAAGGGAATTTCGAAAAAACAACGGGGTGATCGACGCCAAAAACCTGAGTAAGCCGCTCAAGAATGAGTTGAGTAAACTCGGGGTCAGCGAAGCACATCTTAAGAGGATCGCCGGTTCCGATGGAAAAATCAGCGGGCATGAATTCGACAAGCTCTTCAAGTTTGTCGATGGATTTGACGGCAATCGCAACCGTCGAAGTTTGGTCGTCGCCCGAAAGGACAGCCAGGGCAACATGGCCCCCACCAAAAGCGGCGCCCTCTATGATGAACTGAAACAGGAGCTCGATGCGAATCGCCTTGTGGGCAAGGGTGTGGTTTCCAGGCGAAGCGCGCATCGTGCCTTGGCCGGCCGCCGTCGTCGCGGCGTGATTGACCTCAACACCATAAGTCCAGCACTTGCGAAGAAGATGGCAGCGGCCGGAATCAAGAAGGCCCACCTCGAAAAACTCGCAGGGCCTGATGGTCAGATCCGGGGCTCTGAACTCAAGTCTCTCCTCAAGCTCGTGGATCGCGCCGACGGGAAAATCGACGGCAAGATCGAAACCAAAGCCATGGCGCCCGATCGGACCGTCAAAGACAGTACCGCAGGCGAAATCTTTCACGGTCTGAGGGCGGAAGTGCGCAAGAATCACGGTTTAGCGCAGTATGCGCCGCCGGGCCTAAGACCGGCGCCTGCGCAAAGACCCTTGAGGGCCGCCAGCGATGCCCTCGTCGTGCCCTCACGGATCCGCAAATCGACCGTCCAGCTCCCCATGAGGGGCATCAGCCAGTTTGCGAAGAAGCCAAATGGACGCAACCGCTACCACCATCCTGCGTCCGCTTGCTTCAAAGCAGCACGTGATCAAACGAACGAGTTCAATGCCGAGAAGTTCGGTCGAAAATCCCCGAGGCTGAACGGCCCCGGCAAGGCGCTTCAGATGGCCTACGCTGAAGACAGAGAGGGGCGTCTCGCGGTGGACTCCCACCAGGCGAAGAGGGGTCGCGCTTATATTGATAAGTTGCTAGACCGGGGGCATCCAGCTCTGGTGGGGGTGTCCTACGGCGACAACCGGTACAACCGCGACCGACTGACCGATCATTTCGTAACCATTTACGGCCGCGGTTATGATGCCAGTGGACGCCTCTTCTATAAGTTCAAGGATCCGGGAGCCGGGGGGCGTTCGTTTAAGGCCTTCGTAGACAAGAGCACCGGAAAATTGTTTAAGGAGGGGCGGGGGGCCCACAGTTTCGTCGAACATCTCGACTACGAGTTCACGCAAGTCAGAACCTACAAAGGAATCGACTAGTGCCACTGCGCAATCACGTCAAACGCCAAGCTCCTAAGAAAAAAAGCCACGTGCGAATCATGCTCCTCTCGGCTCTCGTTGTCGGGCTTTGGGTGTGGCCCGGTCACCACGCCAAAGCGCAGGAGCCACTGCGCTCCTACCTTCGGGAAGCCCATCGAGGCGATGCAGCTTATGACGCCGGACTGTACCCAGAAGCCTCGCGTCACTACACAACAGCCCTCGGCTTGGGTGTAGAGCTCGGGGTTGACGAATGTGCACATCGTCTGGCGGCAATACGATTGTACAAGACCGTTCCCGCGCTCCGTCGTTCCGTCAAGAAGCACAGACAATCAATCGCTGATGTGAATATTCGGGTTGCATTCCTTAACATCACTGGAGACTATGCGCTTGCCTCGAAGCGGCTTGCTGAGGCGGTTGCGCTCGGAAAACGCGAACTCGCAACCAAGAGCGTCGCCGTTTTGGACGAGCAGGAAGCAATCTTGAGACGAAGCCTTTCTCTTTTGGCCTTTTTGCATTTTGCTCTAGGGGCCAACCAAAAGGCGACAACACTCCATCAGCGGGCCTCGTCGTTGATGATGAAATCCATCCGAGATGAGCCCTTCGATCGCTTCATACGAACCGCTCTTCAGGGGCGCCAAAACGAGCTACAGGGTAACCTACGTACGGCCCAAAAACTTTATCGCTCGGCCCTGCGGCACTTTCCCGAATTTCCGGTCGACCATTGCAATCATGCCACGGTGTTGGATTGGTCCATCAACCTCGCCCAAAAAGCCAAGAACCAAAAACTCGCCCGCAAACTGACCAAAAAACGACAAGCGTTCCGAGGGTGCCCGCTTGGAGCAAAACGCCCATAGACCATTCTCTCGTCGCCCAGTTTCTCGGGAACGTGGCTCGCCTCTCAATGCCCTGCCCCACTCGGCAACACCAACAGGCGGACCCATCGTTGAGGCGTGATCGGACCGAGGCCAATGCGCACTTCAGTGCCCGCCTCGATTTCGGGCAGGAGGTAAACCCCCCGGAACTTGGGGCAGGCCGCCTTCCCCGTAATCGCCTCGACCCGGGTGGCAGAAAGATACCGTGAACAGACTGGTGCCGAGGTGTCGACTTGAAAGGGTACGTTGGGGGTACCGAGGTAGATGACGTACGCATCGGTGGTCGGCGCAGTGAAAGCAACGACACCCTCGTTCTCGCCCGCAAAATCTTTTAACCGCACGCCATAGGCTTGACCGACGTCGATACGTGGCGACGCACCGTCTGCGAACGTGCCTGGATTGACGGGCATTGCCCCATCACCCATACCGCACACATCGGCCAGGGTGCTTTGGAGCCCCGCGTTGGTGCACGCTGGCAAGTCGGCCAACACCTGGCCGGCGTCGAGGAAACACCCCCCGGTGCGGTGATTGCCAAGACAGGCGCAATCACGATTGAGACGAATCGCAAGGGCTTCGGCTTCACACGCAGGAAGACTGGCATTTCCAACAATTTCTAAGCCGCCCCCAACGGAGGTGAGGTTCTCGAGACCCACCAGACTGGGGAGAATGGCATTTCGCACAATTTCTAAGCGACCTCCGACAAACGTAACATGGCCAAGAGCACTCAGACTCGTAAGGGCGCGGTTGCTGAAGATGCCCAAGTCCCCCCCGACAAAGGTGAGACTCTCGAGACCAAAGAGATGGGTGAGCGCATTGTCGCCACTGATGCCGAAGTCGCCTGCGACAGAGCTGAGGTTCTCGAGCCCCTGCAAGCTCGTAAGCCCAGCGTTGCCCTCGATGAACAAGTTCCCGCCAACGGAGGTCAGACGCTCGAACCCCATGAGGTTGGCGAGATGAGTCTGGTCGCGAATAATCAAGTTCCCGCGGATGGAGGCGATACATTCAAGACCCGCAAGGGCACTCACATTGATATCTTGGATTTCCAAAGTCCCGTCGAGGGAAGAGCAGCCTCTCAGAACAAGAAGATCCGCCTCGCTTCCAATCACACGGCTGCCGCCGCATGGAACGGCTGCGCTACAATCAACCGCAGCTGCAGCCCCAGCCACGTCTTGACCCAATCTCCATGCCGTGTCCGTTTCTCCACCACCGCAACTCGCGGCCAGAATCGCTACCAGAATCCGTTTGTCCATAATCCCTACCCCCTGATTCGTGTCGTCATCGCCACCGTGGGCCCGAATAGGCAACCGCCCCGTCACAGCCATTGTCAATACGGTCACAGCCCCAATTTCCCGTAACGCCCCTTATCCGCCACCGGTTGGTCGATCCGGCGGCCGACTGCGAGACGCTCGAATCTCTATTTCTGAATTTCCTGCTCCTGGGCGGTGGCCTGCGCTTCGGCGCGTTTATTGATCTTTTCCTTGATCTTAGTTTTCGCGTAACGCACTGGTGATCAAGATCTGGTCACGGGGACGGTCGCCCCATCTTCCGGCGAGTGGAGCTCAAAGACACTGATTTGCGTCAGACGCGCCCCGTGCGCTGGTCGAACACTCTATTCGTATGGAGCTTCTCTCCGAGCTCCACGCGGTCCGTGTGTCCGAAAGCATTGCGGTGGAGCAATTGCCATATCTTTGAGCCATCGGGACCGGTCACCGTATTGAGTAATCCGTCTGCATCGTAGCGATAGGTCACTCCGTCGCCATGGGAGAACCAGGAACCGAGACCATGGGACCCGGAGAAACCGATCACGTCCCACCCTTCTGAATGGCCCCGAAACCCTAAGGTTACGATTGCGGCGGTGACAGAACTCGGTATGCCGAGACCGCTCGAGCGAAAGGGGTCAGACACGTTGGCATGACTCCGAAAGGTCGGGGACGCGGTCCCTTTGGGCTCCGATCAAGAAAACTCCATCCACATGGGTGATCAACATCCCAGTCAATCGGGGAATAGTCCTCACCGTTTCTTGTTTTCCAAGCATAAGGCAAGGAAGGCCGATTGGCACCTATCCTGCAATTGAAAATGGCGAATGATGGACTCATTTTGGAGACTGAAACAGGGTAGGGAAATCTGTTCTGAGCCAATCTGGCCGCGGAGTCGTCAGCGACCAGCGTCCAGAGGAGTCATTTTGGGAATGGTTACCATTTTTTGGGTCGGCTGCGGTGGTGGTTCGGCAGGCGACATGACCAAAGGTCGCGGAGGTGCGCTGCCCGACGACTCGGCCTCGTTCGGTGGCGAGGTCGTGGGTGAGAATAATACTGCCGGCGACGATGTCGTAGATGGTCTCACAGATGAGATCTCAGCTGTGGCTGACGTTCCTGAGCAGTTGCGTGAGCCGGTGATTCGAGGTGTTGCGGGGCCCCGTGGATATAGCGGGGGTGATAGTGGGCAGACAGATGGTGTGTTTGACGAATGGCTTGGGAATACTTGTCCATGTAATCCATCGCGCTTTGCCTTGAGATGGGAGCAGGACCGGGAAGGTCTTCCTTCGCATCTGGCGGTCTCGTACTCTATTCGAATTGTGACGGTAGCTGACGACCGAGAGGTTTGTTCTTTAGCAAGATTTGGCTCTCGAAAGATAGAAACCCAGGAGTTCCCACTGAGCGTTTGCAAGCTTGAGTCTGGGGTGACTTATCGTGGAGAGATTGCCGCGAGTCACTCTGACTATGTGTCGTCGTCAACCGCCTCATTTACGTTTACTACAGACTTTCAACCTCCTGCGTTGACGCTCTCCGAGCAACCTCGGCATATTACGTCCTCCCGTGCGGCAAGTTTCAAGTTTGTTGCGGCTGATGATGGTGGATCTGGGCTTGACGAGTCATACGTCAGGTGTGTTCTCGATGAAGAAGCCCAACCATGCGATTGGAATGGCTTTCATGTAGGGGCCGGCTCACTTGAGGAAGGCACACATCGGGTATTGATTGAAGTTAAGGATCGGGCCAATAACCGGGCGAGGGCTCTCTTGACTTGGGAGGTTGTAAGAGAATCCATCAGGGTGCTTTCTCAGGTTAATTCGGATCATGCTCACTTTAGCCGGTCCGAAGACCCACTGGGGTCCATAACGATTACCGCGTCAGAGCCGGGGCGCATCGCGCGGTACTCCTTGGAGGGCGCTACCGAACTGGAGGCAGCCGTCGACGTTCCCAAATACGCCGGCTGGGTGCCTTTCGATAATCTTGGGGACGCGGATGGGGACGAAGTCCTAGATTATGTAGCAAAGACGGGTAAGGACGGCGAATTTTCAGTAGTCTCCGGAAAGACTTTTCGAACCCTTCGTAGTTTCACAGTTGCCGGTATGGGGGGGATTCTTCGCTCAGTTCCGGATCTCGATGGAGATGGTTTGGAGGACGTCGCTGTCTCTGGAAGCGAAAAAATTTCTCTTGTTTCGTCTCTAAACGGAAGCGTCATTCGAGAAATTCAGACGAAAAGCATCAGTTGCTTTGATGTTGTGGATGATGTGGATGACGACGGAAAATCCGACTATGTCGTCTGCCAAAAATGGCACCTTCGCCGGGGATCTGGGTCAATCATTCATCTCCAGTCACCCAGTCAAGGCAGGTTATATTCAGGGACGTCGCCCGACCCATTATGGGAAACGGGTTTTGGAAGTCGTGTAAGCTCGGTGGTTGGGCAAACGTATTTACCGAGGGTGCTACGAGCGGGCACTGTAGGCGATATTAATGGGGATGGGAAGGCCGATGTCTTTTTCGAGTTAGTTGAGAAAACAGAGATTCGGTCTGGACCGAACGGGGCCATATTGCATTCGTCGGAATTTCCTGAGGACTCCCTTGGCCGGACAATCAAGGGTGTGGGTCGACTTCTTTCCTTGGACTTTAATGGGGATGGTGTGATCGATTTGGCTTATCAAGTAACCACGACTGCACTTCAGGGAGAAATGGGTATAGAAATCGTTTCGACCGATGACGCACGATCGGTGTTTTCGTTCAGAACCTCGACTACCGGGTCTGCCGGAGTAAAAATACTCGACGTAGAAGATATAAATAGTGATGGCAAAGACGATTTGCTTGTTCGCCTCTTGACGTCGACCGACGAGAAACCCCGTTTGGGTCATCAGGTGTTGGTTTTCGAAGGAAGAAAGGAGCAAGCAGAATGAAGGTTCTTCGCTCCGGGATCCGCTTCCATTTTTGGACCTCGTTTATGGTAACCCATAGTAAGGGTCGGTATAGATCAGAACGTATGATGCCCTCTTTTTCAAACCACAAATCTTGCGCGACCCCGCACACTCTGCGGGGCAAGAGGGTGTCATCGGTCGGCGTACGGACCGACCTCCAAAAAAAGCCAATTCGCTTGAACTCAATTTCGATCACACCCGCGTGATGACGCACCCAAGGAGAGGCAAACGGGCCCTGAGACAAGCGCTTCTAACCCGCCCTCCGAGCAGAATAGGAAGCGCGAACGCATGGCAGACAAGTATCAACGAGTGTAGGAATTTCGAGGATAGGAAAATGCGAACCGATCGACTTGAGTACAGGAGAATTATCGCAGGAGTATCGGTCCTGAGAGACCGATTTCAGTCTTGTCATGTCAAGTTTGTTCACTCAAGTTGAACGGGTGCCGATGCAGAGGGCGCGCTGCGATTTGGCCAGTCATGATCTTGTACATTTCCATCAGAAAGGTGGCGCCCTTGCTGATGCCGAAGTGCGTCGCTCAGATGAAAGACCGACGTGGTCAAGCAGTGTGCGAGTCGTATTTCGAGCAATGATCACGGCGGTGGGTTTCAGTCGACCCCCGCATCGGCAAACCAGGGCGTCCAAATCCCAGACACGCGCCAAGAGTCAAGCCCAGGAGACGACGTGTTAGAGGTGTGGTTATCGATTCGACTAAGTCGGAAGTGTTTGGTCGAAGTTTTAGCTCTATGGGGCCTTCGGTATGATCTGCGCGCGGAAAACAGAAGCTGCGGCGAGCACTCCGTTGTATGTGAGTTGCGGTCGTTTTTTGGGTGGAATCAACCATGCGACACGGCGGAGAAACGGGAGGGGTTCAAGTTCAATGTGGGTGGCTCCAGCGGTTCGTGGTCGCTTGAGTGCAACCCGAATCCTGCCGTTTTCGGTTATGGAAACGGCGTTCTCGCACAACGGTGGCCTGGCTGCGTACCGGCAGATGCGTTCTCTTGCCGCTGCATCGTGGGCCGGCACCATGGTGTTTGCCTCAACGGAAAAAGCGTTTGGGTCTAAACGACGGCTTTCATGCTACATCTATGCCATCGTCGTCGAAGTCGCGCACAAAGCCCTTGTCCTTTAGAAAGCCAAGCATTCGATGGGTGAACTCATTCGTAACCCAGGCGATGTCTGCGTTATCTGGTGCCGGCAAGGGATGGAAAACGGGAACCTCCGCATCCTTCACGTCGTACACGCCATCTAAAGCGATGAGATGATTGTGAGGAAAAAGGAGCAAAGATGATGTGTGCCGCTGAAAGAAGTTGATAGCGCCGCATTTTGTACCCGCAATACCGAGCTTCTTCGCTCGCTTTTTCATACAACGAAAGACAGATCCTGATGTGCCTGGTCTCGCCTACGCTCTGGATCAATGGACGCATGTGGCGGCCGTGATCGAGCCTGGCACCACACCTGGGACGGCTTCGTATCATATCTACATCAACGGGACGCCTGTGGTCGCAAACCTCCGAACAAACCACAGGTTTGTACTCCCGAGGCAAAAGGAAGCCGAATTGTCTATAGGCTCTTGGAACCACACCGGCGGCCGCGAGTTCAGAGGACTTCTTGACGACATACGCATTTATGACACCGTCTTGGCTGCGGCAACGATCGAGCAGATCCATGCAGGGGTCGACTCTCCTGCTCCGCCGTTGTGCAAAGCCGGAACAGTCATGAACGTGGAACTCTCCTCGGGGGCTCGGCTTGAACCCTGTGCTGGTTCAACTTCGCCTATCGTCTCACGCAGACTGGGACTCCCAAAAGTAGTTCCAACGCCTTGGGTGGGGAGGTTGTCGTTTGTCTTTTGACCCGTTGTTCTGACTCGCTGGATCGAGCGGATGCAAGACCCGCGCTATCTTCAGAGCCAGCCCGATCTGTTTTCGCTCCTTGGGTTTTCTGAATCTCCTTGAGCTGAATCTCTGGGAGGCGAATAAGGGGTTGCTGAGTGTGTTCTGGACGACGGAGTGGACCTGTTACCCGCTTTCGGGGGTAAAAGCAATAGCTGTTGACTATTTTCCCGATAAATAGTCTGGTGCGCAGGTCAAAACGAATCATGAGGGTTTCAGCAGGGGGCCCGGCGACCCAATACGACTCTGCGACCGAGGAACGAAGTAATGCAAAAGGGCGGGGTTTTCTGGATGACGCTGGTCTGTGTGGCCACCGTATCGGGGGCGGTGAGGGCTGAAAAGTTGGGTGTGTTTTCCGGCGTGCTGGAGCCCAACTGGAACCTGATAGCGGTTCCGTTTGAGCGGGCCAGGCTTCCCGAGTCGTGGGCCGAAAACGACCTCGATGTTTGGCGCGTTTCTTCCGGAGACTCACCCGCAACACGTCTTATTCTGTCTGGCGATGGTTCTCCTCAACGACCTACCCTGCGCAAGGGGGGGTACTGGGTGTACTCGGGCACGGCTCAAGCGTTTGAGATTCAGGAAGTGCCTGGCTTAGGCGTTGAGCCACAAACAGCTCAAGAGTCGGGGTGGCAGTTTGTGGCATCGTCAGCTGACCCCAATCACAGCAAGGTCGTTGGCTGGGACGCTCGTACTTCAGCTTATGTGCCGGTCACAGCCCTAGATACACTTGACGCAGGTCACTATGGCTATTTTGGCTACAAGGCGGAGACTGTGACCGCCGCCGGCGAGACCTTGTCACCCCAAGCGGTGCCTTTAACGCAAGAAGTCGTTTCTCCATGGCAGAACCAGCCCGGTCAGTTCGAGTCCCCCGCTTCGCTTGATTTCTCCGGTGGTCGCGGGCTTTTGGCCCGTTCTGCTTTGTCTGAACATTCCGGCCACATTTTGGGACATGTGGCGCACGTGGTGCGGGGCGACGGGGAAGGTCGAACCGATCAAATCCGATATCAACGAAGCGAAGAAGCCGGACGTCCGGGGAGCTTTTTGGAGCCGATTGTGTGGCCGCTTCCAAGTCGTGGGAAAACGGTCCGCGATATGGCGCTTGCTGCGAAGGGTCCTCGGGTCAGCATCGCCTGGATCGCCTACGAAGATTCGTTGGGCACGGGTTCGTTGGGCCAACGCTCGACGTTGGTGGTGGTTCAGAGCCACGACGGTGGACGGTCTTTTGGGCAAGAGACCGTTGTGCGCGCCAACCACGACTGGAAACGCGGGCTCGGCATCGCCTATGATGACGCCTTGAACCACCATCTGGTATGGGGAGAAGCAAACAAGGCGTACTACCTCAAAAATTTGGCAGGCACGCCATCAAACGTCTTTGACGACCAAATCCAGATGTTTCTCCAAGAAGAAGCGAAGTACCTTATTCAAGAAGAGCCTCCTTCAGGCAAGGCCTGCGCCTGTATGGACTGTTGGTGCGAAGCATCTGAAATTGTAGGGGGAAGCTCGGAGGCGGCTGATGGTCTTTGGACCTACCAATTCGAGCGATACGTCGTGCAGCCCTCGATTCATGTTGGTGACAACCAGGTCCATGTTGTGGCCAGACAAGTACGGGCCTGGGACCCTCGACCGGTCCCAGATCCTGCGTGGACGGGCACCCAGGCCTCCCCCCGCTACGAGGAAGAGGGCACCCAACAGGGCAGGCATACCATCCGCAGAGTCGCAGGCTGGCGCAAGACATGGAAGCCAAGCTACGAGCCAGGCGACGAGGCGTTGTGGGATGGGTTGGACGGTTCGTTTCAATACCGCTATGCGGGGGCCTGGCTAGAAGCTGACCGCATCATGTTGGCTCAGCGTTCTCTTGGCCCTGTGTCCAGCCACAAGAAGTCCTCTACGGTCGCTGATTCAAACTCTGCGTCGGGCCTTAACACCTGGAAGGTCTCTTCTGTGGCTTCCGTTGGTACGGGGAAGGGGGACAACTTGCCCTCCTATCCGCGGCTCGCCGAGGCACCCTGGGGCTTGGTTCTCGTCTACGAAGATGGCGTATCCGCAGATCCGAATCGAAACGGTTACAATGCGATTCGTTTTCAGTCTTCGTTGGACGGTGGGCAATCGTGGTCGGCCGAAGAGACACTCGGAACCGGCTACCTTCCAGTGGTGGCCGTGGCAGACACGGGTGACGTTCAAGTACTCTACTACGAACCCGATTCGGCGCAAAAGGGGACCATCGTCTCCCGAGCCCGCAAAGGCGGTCAAGGCTCGTGGAGTGAGGCTTCCCGGATCAACATTCGTCAGGCCAAGCCGATCCACTGGAAGAGCCACACGGATACCTCGGATGGCCTCGAAGGGGGTGTTTCTATCGCCGCCCACGCCGACCTGTTTTTGGCAGCTTGGATTGAGCAAGATGATGGTCAAGACCGAGTCACTACCGCGCGGGCATCGAGGGCCGCTGAGGCGGTTGGTTATAGTGTAACGCTCCCGGACCGTATGACCCAAGGACAGAACGTCGCAATTACGGTCACGGCCGTCAATGCCTATCATATGCGCGTGGATAACAATGAAATCTTACAGGTTAAGAGCGTTTCTTCTTCGGGTTCGCAGTCGGTTGGCTCCACTGGTTCGAATCCTGAAAACGCCGTTGGCGAGGCCGAAAACGGACTTGCGTTTCCGGTGGCGCTTCATCGAGGCCAGGTGACCTTTTGGGCTGACCCCACCCACCTCCACATTGTGGGCGCCGCGGGCGAGGTTCTGCTTGCTCCCACAACCTTGGCTGAAGGGTTAACGGTGCTGGAAGGGGCAGCGGGGGACCTGCGACCACAGTTTGCACCCACAGTCGACGGAAACTACGAAAAGGCAAAGTGGTTGCGTGACCAGCTCTGGCGCGATGGGCCTTCTTTGTTGGGTGAGCCAACGGGTTACCAAGTCGAATACCAGCCGGTTCAAGACAGCAGTGACTCCGGGGCCCAAATAGCAGGCTCGGCGCATCTTGCGGGCAACGCCGAGGATGCGACGTTTTTGGCTCAATACGAGCGGGTGTGGGCGTACACCCAAGGCATCGCCTTGGCACAATACGCGCAATTGAACACCCCAAGAGCGAAGGCGCGTGCCCAGGCGTTGGCCCGGACCGTCTGTGCAAAAGCCGTACGCGCGTTTGATTCCGAACGGGAGGCCTTTGTTATCAAAGGGTGGCCGTTTTCGTGGAACACGCTTGGGGATACGTGGAAAGATGCTCGCCTGGTGACCGGAGCCACGGCGTGGGTTATCCATGGCCTCGGTTATTTCTTGCTATCGGAGGCTTTTCACGCCCTCACGTCTCGTGAACAGAAGGTCCTACGAACGTGTTACCACGAATCTCTGGTGGGTCTCGAAGACCATCGCCGGGTCGTCGTGACCGAAGCGGGCGATCGGTTCAATTTGATGACCGCTGGCTGGACTGCACAGGGCCTGGTCTATGCACGAAGCCCATGGAAACTCAAAGGCGTCAGCGGTGCGCCTTTGGCGACGGAGAACGAAGTTTGGGACTATTACGATGTTCTTGACGCCATCGGCTACGATGAACTCAATCCGGAAAACATCATTCGAGTGGCTCGTACGGATGAAGATCCCAACACGGGCGAAACGCGACCCCTTTCGCCCAAGATATTGACTGAGCACCACGTTCAACTGCTCAAGAAAACAGTCCAAGCGGAAAATGTTGTCACCGAACATAATCTCGATGTCCTCAGCGTTCTCAATCATGCCCTCAATCACGCCTCGGCACTCGGGCTTGACGATGTGGTCCACCTGGCCGAGTGGCGCGATGATATCAGAAACGGTATTTTTCAGGTTCTTTGGGACCAAGATCATATCCAGTGGACGGTTGAGCTCGAAGGCGCGCTCATTCGGAACGCGACCAATCCGGAAAAACAAGCCGACATTCGCGACGCGCTTTCGCGCGGGGATTGGGGGCGGGTCGTAACCGGGGGTGGGCTGAGTCGGCAAAGCGATGGGCCCGACGCGACCTTTGTGTTCATTCCTAACCGGAAGAATACCGCCATCGACAACTGCAGCTGGCTGTCCCTCTCGGTCGACTATGACGACCTGACCAACCCACGCGATATTGACGCGTTGGCCCGGTGCCTTGAGTTCACTGCGCTCGCCTTCAGCAAAGACATCGCCTTCCAAGGCAAGACTTATTATGGGTCTCACTACTTTTTCGATGGTTTTGAAGACCAGTACATTGAGGCGACCGATCGACAAGAACAGTCCTTTCATTTGGAGGCCACCGCAGGCCTCATCATGGGGCTACTCGCTTTTGCCGAGCACCACCCGCAACACGAAAAGTCTGACTTTCTTGGCCAAGAAGCTGTCGCTCTTTGGCGCGGAGTACAAGATTTTGTCATTGACCACGACTTTCCGTATTCGAGTCAGCGGATCATAGATCTGTCGACCTTGTTGAACTCAAGCACCGCGATCATTTGGTTTATCGATGTCTACGAGCAATTTAATCGCAATTCTAACTCCCCCCTGGCCGAGACGCGCGAACCTCACCCCGAATTCACCCCAGAACCCACGGTCGTGATTCCGCCTTTCGGGGGAGCTTTTCTCCTCGGTGGCCAAAACATTTCGCTAGAAGCCGGAAAAACTGCGGGTGTACAGCTTTCGGTGCTCAAATGGTTTTTGCAGCTCTCGGCCCCGCAGGTCGCCAAAGAGCCCGCAAAAGCCATCATCAAGACCAGCCTCGCGCGAAGCGTAAGCCAGACAGGGGTAGCGCACGGGAGCAAAAGTGCCGGCCAGGTCCTGCTGGGCGAATTTATTCTAACGGGATTGGCAGGAACCATCCTTGGCAGCGAGGCGGCGAACGCTCTTCTCGACTTCGTCAACACCTATTCTCCGCCCACGATCCACAACATCTATGTTTGGACTTCGCCCGTTCCTCTTGACGTTCTAGAGGGATTCAAACCCGTGCCCGCCGATGCCTTTGCTAACGCTCAAGAGGTCCAAAATATGTCCCTGACCGAAAAGGCGCTCTTGGCTGAGTTGGCTCTGAGTCCTATTGACTGGTCAGCGCCCCAGACCTGGGGACAGGACGTGATGCTGCTTCTAGATGTGCCCACCGACATCATTGTGCAACAGAGCGGCCAGGATGTTCGATTGTTCTATGGTCCCAGAACCTCAAACGTGGGTGGCTATGTGGTTGAAGTTAACCCCGACGGTATGCGCGTGATAGATCGTCATACCGGAGAAACATCCGAAGTCTTTGCTGAAATGAGTCCCCTCGAGCAAAGAGCTTTGCTGCTACTCCCAGAGCTGATCCGTGCGTGGATCTTGCGCGCCCCGGAACCGAGTCAAAGAGGGCTGTTGGAAGAGTACCTGAGCCAGTGGATCTTTAGTTCGGGGGCAACTCCGCTTCTTCCAGTGCGTTCGTCCCCGGGGGGCATTCCGGTCGTCGGCGGCACCGCGGGCAATACCAAAGAAAACACAGACGAACCGAAAACAGACGCGTCTTCAATCGATCTGAGCGACACCCCATTGTCGGAGTTTGGAAGCACCGACGAGGAGATTGAAGCACGCATGATGGAGGCCAGCCCCGAACTTCTTGATGCTCTGCTGGAAACTGTACCGGAGGAGCAAGAAGAGGCGGTCAGCGCGTTTGTTCAAAAAGCTCGCCAGAACTATGCCTGGAGTCAGTATCTCAAGTTCAGGGAGAACCAAGGACGTCCCCCTCCTCCGAGTGTGGTTGCGGGGCGTTTTTATGTTCAAGGGAGCAAAAAGATTTTCACGAAAGTATCATTGAGCAATTTGCCTACCCACCCGACACTTCAGCGAGAGATACTGGCCACAAAGACCTACTACGAATGGGAGTCGTTTTTCGATAAGAATGGAGATCTACAACGGGAAGACGACGGAAGATTTAAGTTCGAGACCGTGCCCATCGATGGCTATGTTGTTGAACAGGCAAAGACGTTTGTCGCAACGGAGTACCGCTTCTATCTGCCCCTCCAGGACGGAGGTCGTGTGATCATCGAATACCTCGAAAATCCGATCGTGCCCCCCCGAACATTAGAGGAATTGGCGCGCAAGATAGAAAAGCTGCCACCCAAAGACAAAGAGGAGTGGGATTCCGTGCAAGAGGCGATTAAAGCCCACAATAGCGTTCGGTATATGGCCCAACTTGCCCGCGGCGCATCCCCGAGAGAAATAGAGATGACAATTAGAGAGAGCGCTTCGGACAAGAAAGCGCTGAAAAATGAAATTAAGAATTTTAGTAATGCGATGCTGTTCGTAAAGGAAGGCTATGATGTGGAGTCCATTGTGGAGGCCTATGGGTCGATAGACGAGACGAACCAGAGACAGGATGAGCTGCTTCGCAGGTTCTTTGGTCTCAGTTTCGCAGAATTCAGTCACTTGGAGTAGTGGGGCGGGTGGTCACGATACTGTCGATTCGTCGAGCTGAACTCCGGCCTGATTGGGCTCAGGGGCCGATGGCTTGTGCAATACTCGAATTTTGCTTAACTTTGTGGCTGCTACGAATGTTTCAATCCTGGTTCGAAAATGGGCTTTGAAGAAAACGACAAGATCGGGTGAGGCCGCAACGAATCCGTGGATTTAAGCTCATAAGTCCGCCAGCGTCTGCCTTATCTGATATATCAATTCCCCAGTTTTGTCGGGACTACGACATGCCGCATCGACAACTTTTTCACGATAGAGTTCACGCAGAATCACATGCTGGAGCGCCGCACCCGCCGCCGCTCTAAATCTATCCTGCGCCACAAGAAGATCGCCGGCCAACTCCACGAATTCGCCTAAGTGAGAGGCGATAAACCAGGCATTTTTCACCCCAGCGTGAACCCCTTTGAATATCGTCACCACCTGGGCGATCGAGCCTCTAAACTTGTACCCAGCACCAAGCCCAAGTTTGTACGGAAAAGAGACCGCGACCTGGTGCTCCTTTTTCCCCATGGACCGACCCCGGCACATTTCCTCACACATCACGGTTCCTTCTAACGAGGTCCATACATTGAAAAACTCGCCGTAGAGTCCAAACCCGTCCCATCCGACTTTTCGGCCCGGCGGTATGACTTCGCCCGTCCGATCAATTTTGACCGATTTCACTTTGCCGGACCAATCTCCACGAAAGGTCGTCTTCTCGGAACAAGACCGGATGCTTGTGCCTCCGCTTCCGTTTTTGTCGGCCTCATCGTCAGCATTCGATTCTTGAACAGCATCAATGAGAGTGAGAATGCTCAGGCCCCCACCTCGATTGTCCTCCACGGCTTTCTTCGGCCAAGGTCGTTTGCTCCCCGTCCTGTACTCCACACGCCGGCCCCATAAAAACAGCGCCTGCGACCAGCGCTACATGTATCGAAGTCAAATGTTCAGACCTCATTTGCGTTCCTTCCCCGGTCTTTTTTGCAAAACCGTTTCATTCACCAAATCTACTGCTTGGGCCCGACGTCGACACGGTACACATTCGGATAGTTTTTGCCGAATACGGTATGACAGTTGTTGTTGAGTCCGAAGCCAACATGTCGATTGGTCAAAAATGCTGCGGTCAACACGGCAATCTTGTCTTTGCTTGACGCGGGTATCCAAAAACTAATCTTGCTCACGCTGCCGGGACACATATTGAGTATTTCTGGAGCCAACTCCCGATCAAGCGCCACCAGCATTCCACTGTCATAGGTTCGAAGCATAGAGATCTTGTAGGCGCCAACTTTCACGGTTCGAGCCGCGGCATAGGCCGAGATACCGACCAAAAACATCACGCAAAACATCAAGACGGGAACCAACTTCCTCATACTCATTTCCTCCAAATCAATTTTCTTGTCGTCCGAGCCTCGGCGTGGCAAACAGCCAGGTCCAAACCCTTCACAGTTCATTCAGCAGGAGGTGAGCAAACGGCGTGCCCGGCATACAGGGCACAGGAATTGGGCCCAAACCGATGCCAGAGGGAAGACTTAGCACAGCCTACTCGAGGCCCGATTGACACCCTATGTGTTCTGCAGCACAGACCGCTTTGCCGCGAATCAACTTATCGTTCTTCAGCGTGCAAAGTTTCGTCTCCGAAGGGTGTAAGTGAGTACCGTGCACCACGCTGTCAGCCGAAGCGCCGGAGGCCAGGCAACATCACCCTGATCGATGAGGTGCGGGACAAATAGTCCCGATCGGGATGATCCTGAGCCCGCGTACGAATTTTCGGAAAAATCAACCCGATCGGGTTGATTCCTCTAGCCCGCGGCAAAAAGCCGGAGTAATAGTCCCGATCGGGCCGACCATGACGCGATCGCATCAGCTCCATTCTCCAGCGGCGTTAGGCGCAATCGTGAGAGCTCAGCGCCGGGCTCAGGGGCTGACCCAGGCGGAGGCTGCCGAGCTAGCGGGCGTAGGCGTGCGGTTTGTGCGGGAGCTTGAGAAAGGCAAGCCCACTGCTCATATCGGCAAGGTTTTCGCCGTCCTAACCACGCTCGGGCTTCGCATTACGTTGGCTGGACTTGAGGCAGGCATCGCATGAAGCCTGGCCCGCTCTACGTCCACTTTGAGGATCGACTGATGGGGGTCCTTGAGCCGGAGGGCTTTAGCTACGCCAAGACCTGGCTCACCCCCTCTGTGCCAACGAACGTGAGACAGTAACCTGTTCCGAAATTAGAGAGTCAGTTGTCGTTGTCGTAGACGACCTACTCGTCCGCACCCGTGTGATCCATAGCACATCGTGAACCTCCAGGAGGTGGTGGGGGTGCGGGGGAGGAGGAGACTACAAACCTGTGACCAGGTTGTTGGTGACCTGTGGAGAGCGGAGATGAGATTGTGAAATGCAGATGGCAATCAAGAAGAATGGTAAAGCCGATCCGGAAGTTTTAGAGCGGCCGAAACGTCGGACCTTCACGGCCGAGTACAAGATGAAGATTCTCAGGGAGATCGATGGGTGCAAGGAAGCCGGTGAGATCGGCGCTCTCCTTCGGAGGGAGGGGCTCTACTCATCGACGATCACCCATTGGCGTAAACAGCGGGACAACGGTGCTTTCGTCGGGCTTGGACCCAAGAAGCGGGGCCGTAAGCCAGGGCGACGAAAGGACCCGATGGTGGTCGAAAATGATCGGCTCCGTCGGGAAAATGCTCGGCTTCAGCAGAAGCTTGGACAGGCTGAGGCGATCATCGAGATCCAAAAAAAAGTCTCGCAGGTTCTGGGGATTCCGCTGAAGACGATCGACGAAGAAGGGAGCGAATCATGAACGCAGCCACCGAGTTTACCAAGGGCAACTCAATCGCCAAAGCCCCGCTGTGCGCAGCACTCGCGATTCCCCGGGCAACCCTCTACCGTCGCCTCGATCCAAAGGTGACAGTTGAGCGACCTCGGCCCACTCCTGCGCGAGCCCTTCGTCCTGAAGAGCGACAGTCTGTGCTCGCTGTTCTTCATAGCGATCGGTTTGTCGATAAGGCGCCAACAGAGGTATATGCCACGCTTTTAGATGAAAGAAAGTACCTGTGCTCGGTCCGAACGATGTATCGGATTCTCGCCGCGAACGAGGAGGTGCGCGAACGCCGCGATCAGCTTCGTCATCCGGCGTATGCCAAGCCGGAGCTGCTTGCCACGTCGCCCAACGAACTATGGTCGTGGGACATAACCAAGCTGCTCGGCCCCGAGAAATGGACCTACTACTACCTGTACGTCATGCTCGACGTGTACAGTCGATACGTGGTCGGCTGGATGGTGGCAAATCGTGAATCGGGTACACTGGCCAAGCGTTTTATCAAGGAGACCCTGCAAAAGCAGATGATCGAACCAAACCAACTCACTATTCACGCTGATCGGGGCACGTCCATGCGCAGCAAGCCAGTCGCCCTACTCATGGCCGATCTTGGCGTCACGAAGACACATAGTCGTCCGTACACCTCCACGGACAATCCGTTCTCGGAGGCGCACTTCAAAACGATGAAGTACCGACCGGAGTTTCCGGAGCGTTTCGGGTGCCTGGAAGACGCCAGGCTTTTCTGCCGCACATTCTTTGCCTGGTACAATGACGAACACCGTCACTCGGGTCTGGCTCTTCTCACGCCCAGCGACATTCACCACGGTCGCACAGACACCGTGCTCAACGTGCGCCAGAAGGCGCTACTTAAGGCCTACGAAGCGAAGCCAGAACGCTTTGTTCATGGCCCACCACGCGTGGCACATCCGCCGCAAGAGGTCTGGATCAACAACCCAGCACTCGCGGCCTCACATCAAAAACCAACCGAGCAGTCGCAAGAGGAGGTGCTACACTAAATTCAAACAGGGACTGTCTCAAACTCGTTGACACGTTCCGACCGACGAACGGGCCTTTCCTCTTAGCTCATCACTTCCGTTGGAGGAAAACAGGTTTGAATCGGTTGCGCTGCGATGGTTTGCCAACTTGCTTCCTGAAGGTGTCGTCCGCGAACACATCGCCCGACGATTTCGTGTGAGCCCGGATGACGATTTCGCCTTGCTTCGCCTACTCGGCCAGGACTGTGCTGGTGCTTTAACCCTGGATCCCACGAAAAACGTGACCGCACTTGAGCCCTGGGGGTGGTATCGGGCACTCACCCCATCGGAGATTGGGCGGTTCACACAGCATCCGGAATCGATCACGGCCATGCTCGGGGACAAAACGCGCCTGTCTGCGGCCGGCACCCAGTACAAACTCCCGGTGCGCAAAGAAAGCGACGGCACCCTCTGCGTTCCCCACGGATCGGCCGCGTCCACTCATCTTCTCAAATGCGCGAGCAGGGACTTTTCGGCCTTGGTTGAAAACGAATACCTGTGCCTGACCTTGGCCCGCGAAGTTGGCCTCAATGTTGTGTCGGCTGAACTGATATCGTCCGGTGGGCGGCATCTGCTCTTGGTTGAGCGCTACGATCGGTTCAGGGTGGATCCACCTCCGGACGGCGTGCCGCCGGTGTCTGATTCGTTGATTGCACTCCCTACAATGCGGCGGTACCACCAGGAAGACTTTGCGCAAGCCCTGGGTTACTCCCGGCACGCCAAGTACCAAGAAAACAATGGTCCGTCCCTCGCGGATTGTGTGGGGCTCATTCGACGCGATGCCCCCCGTCCGGGCCTTGAGGTGCGTGAACTTCTTCGCTGGATGGCCTTCTGCTTGGTGATTGGCAATCGAGACAATCATGCCAAGAACCTCTCTCGTCTCTTGGCATTTGAATCTACTCGATGGACTCTGTCGCCTTTTTACGATTTGGTGAACACAACCGCATATCGAATCATTTCGAAAGATCTTGCGCTTCACGTCGCCAGCGAGAACAGGGTGTCTAAACTTTCCCGCGCATCGTGGGAAGGCGAGGCCAAAACGCTGGGCGTGTCATCCAAGATGGTGCTCCGCGAAGTTCAAAACATGATTGACGCGGTGCATGAAGCGCTCCCGGACGTGCACTTGAGCGTTGCGGCCGAGCTCGGAACCGACGCGAGGCTGGTTCAGTTTAGCCAGGCAATGGGTAAAAGCCTCAGGCTGGCGCGCCAAACACTCAAGTGAGGTCCTCGCGTAGGCGACAC
>CBDCWQ010000022.1:0-1349314 GCA_965223435.1 Myxococcota bacterium | reverse complement strand
GTCTGCTTTTGGGAAGGTCCGAAGCGGTCTAGGACGTCCGGGCAGGGGCCACAAGGCCGCTCGCGCAGAAGTCCACCAGGAATCACAACAGGCCAGGTCGGGGAGCCGTGCCTCCGAAGTTCAGTGGCTTCCTCGGCGAATTTCTCGCGTAAAAAACTTCGGATGGCTCAGCGACTTCGAAGCCGGTAGGCCAAAACGCCAGAGACGAGCCTGATCGCGCGGGCTGGCGTAGCCAATCCCGATCCGAGGGCCCGCCAGCAGAGACTCTGGCGCTTCCCCATCCAGCAACTCCAAAGCACCTCGCCGGTACAAACGATGATGACTCCAGGACGGATCCAAACCAAGGGCTGCGCCTACTTTTCCAGGACCATTGAGGAGCTCCGCGCGAGGGCCTCTACGTTGCCGAACGGATGCCAAGCCGCGCACCAATTCGCAGGAGCGAATCAGAACCGCGGCGGCTTCGTTCTTGCGGTTTGTGACCACGTTGAGCATCTGATGAATACCGTAACAAAGGTATACATAAGCGCGACCGGGCGGACCCCACATGCTGTCATTTCTCTTGGTGCGACCGAATCGCGCATGACAGGCTGAATCATCAGGCCACGAATAAGCCTCGACCTCGGTGATTCTTAGCTCGACATCTTCGCGCCGGATCAACATTCCGACCAGGTCCTTGGCCACCGAAACCGCATCGCGGCGGTAGAAGGATTGAGGCAGTCGTGTCGGTCGAGGCACCCGGTCAATCCTTAAAGCGAGCGGCCAACAAGGCCTCCAGTTGCCCGATTTCCTCCAGCACGCCCTCGAGTCTTGCGTCACCAGAGGAAACGATGGGTGTCGGCTCATTCCAGTTGTCCGTAGCGGGTGAGATCACCTCCGTCACGCGGTGTTCGATGTTTTTGAGGCCGATGCGAACGGCGCGCACCGATTCGTGGAGCGACAAGAGCTCATCTCTGAGTTCCGTCATCTCGTGCGCTTGGCGCTCCGTGTTGTCACGGACCACTTCGAGAAAGGCCGCACGCTCCTCTCGAACAATCGCCAGAGCGACGTCACGGACGGACTCAAGATCGGTGGTGCTGACACCCCTCGACTCGCTTTTTGAAGCCATCGCGGCCTGGTATGGCACCAGGCTATCTTCGGGCTCGGCGGGCGCTACCTCGGCGACGCGCTCACGTACGCGCAGAGCTTTTTTGGCGCTGGGAGAAGAGGGTGCATCGGCCCCCTTCTCGGGACGGTCGCGGCGCCATGTGGCGCGGCCCTGGCGGTGCAAGTCCTGTAGCACCTCGGACAAATCTTCGGCGGGAATTCGGGTTTCTAGACCATGCCGCCCCGGTGACAAGAACCGACCTGGGAAAGCACCTTCTCTCATTCGACGCTGAAGCGTCCGCTTACTCACGCCCAGAATTTCCGCAACTTCCCGAAGCGTATAGCTGTCCGCTTCCATAGAGCTTCTCCCAGGACCAAGCCTAGACTTTCGCACCCGCACCCGCCACTTCGGTGTCGTGGCTTTCTCGGACCAGTGGTCGAACGACTTGAGGCCGCCAAAGGGGAATATGCGCTTTCCTGACAGCCAGGACAACTTCGTTTCGCCAACTTTTCCCAGCAAAGCCACACACGGAGTTTTTCACCGTATAAAACTGAGCATGAGAAACTTTGAAGGAGCGCCATCACGTGGCGAGGGGTGGACAAAACGCGCCCGCCGCGCACATCCGCTCGCCAAGCTCGCCTCTGCTTCTCCTAGGAATCGAGCCCTTCGCTCGGGGCCCTTTTCGTTGCCGCAGCCCGTGCTGCATTCAGGTTTTTTCGGCGTTCAATTTCTTGGACGACCTCTTCTCGGTGTTCTCGAAGATACGCTTCAACCTCGGTTTCATTGAGCCCGAGGTCGACGAGCACGCCGCGATAAATCTCCATCGACACACCCCGGCCTTCACCAAGCCCATGCCGAAAACAAGCAGCTCCGAGAAGGCGTTCTGCGCGCGTCCGAGGTGCCATTTATCAGGAGACCAACTTTCTCACGCGGTACCCGGCGCGCGATCCTCGGTAGCGGGTGCCTCTTCAGTGGCCTCGGCATTCGGGGCCTCGCTCGTAGCTTGCTGACCTTCGCCTTCTCGGCGCGGCCCGGACCGCCGTCGCCGCCGTCGCCGGCTACTTTTCTTCGGCGCTACGCCATTCGGAACAATGTGCATACGCCGATAAAGGCCCTCACCCGAGGACACGGTGTGAACACCCTCGAGGTTCATGAGGGTCTGATGCACGGCTCGGCGATCCGCTGGAAGCATGGGATGGATACAGATCACTTTACCCGTGCTCCTTGCCTTCTCGGCCAACACGCGGGCCAAAGCCACCAGGGTTGGGTCCAAATCGGGATCTGGCTCGCTCGGGGCCTTGCGAGGTGCGTCGCGTCGATTCGGACGCTCGGTTCGCCTGGGCACCGAGGGAACTTCGAGTAAAATGTGTTTCCGGTTCTCGGGGAACCGATTCACGATCTTGTTGAGAAGAAACTGGAACGAAGGAATCGCGGGAGGCCGACTCTTGCCCAGAACATCAGCCACAGCCGAAGAGCCCTCCTCCTCGTTCATGACAACGACTATGCGGTCATCCTCGTCGCGCACGGAAATGTCCGCCGCAACACCCATTTTCTCAGCCAAACCACGTGCTACTTCGAGCGCCTGCGCCGCTTTTTCCGGCGCGGGTCCAATGATACCTGCGGGGGACTCAGTCTCCGACATGTTTTCGCCTGCTCCAACTTCCATTGATGTTCTCACCCTGATCCGAACGGGCCGCGCACCCAGGCCGAATAGGCCCTGCGACCCCTCATCGATGACCGTGTAATCCAAGCGGTCTTGCGTAACACTCAACGCTTGGCATGCCTTATCAAGAGCCTCTTGCTCGGTCAGTGCTTCAAATTCGATGGTACTAGACACGAACAACTCTCCTCGCCTATAGGCGCCGACCCAAAACTCGCTCCATGAGCCCGCTTACGTTGCAAGACCTTTTGCGGCCACTTCTTTGCATCACGCTCACTTTGGTCCATTCATGCGGTCAGCCCGATGAGGCCCTATGCGGTCGCCTCTTGTACGGACGGAGCCCCTCCAAGGGGCCCGTGCGCCTTGTTGATAAAGTGCTGCTGGACGATGGTCAACAGCGTGTTCACCAAGATGTAAAAGCACAGGCCACCGGGCAACGCCGACATCATGCCCCCGAAAACCAACGGCATGGTGTACTGCATGATTTTCTGCTGGGTCGCATCCATGGTGGTGGGCGTCATCCGCTGCTGCAAAAACATCACCACAATCAACGCAACTGGAAGAATATAATAAGGATCTGCCGTAGTTAGGTCCCTCATCCACAGGAACTCTTGCTGGTACAAATCAACCGCTACCCACAGCGATCGATACAACGCGAACCAGATAGGCATCTGAATCAACATCGGCAGACAGCCCCCTGCCGGGTTTACGCCATGCTCTCGGTAGAGCTTCATGGTCTCTTCACTCTGCCGCTGCCGATCGTCGGGGAACTTCTTGCGAATCGCCTCCATGGCAGGTTTGAGTCGGGCCATCGCCCTCATCGACTTTCCCGATCGTTGATTAAGGGGAAACAGAATAAGCTTCACCAGCACCGTGAGACCTAGGATCGCCAAACCCCATGACCCGGTCCAGCCGTGGATCAGCCGCAGCACCCACAACAAGGCGGTGCACAACAAGGAGAGGTTGAGTCCAAAGATGGTGTAGTCCACCGCGGACTCCAGGTCGGCCTCAACCTGGGTGAGCAGAGCCGGCTTTTTTACTCCGAGGTACGCTGTGAACTTGTGTCGCTTTTCCTCTCCGGCTTTCAACGAAACACTCGGAAGAACCAAAGCGGCTTGGCCAATGTCCTTGGCGGCAGAAAGCGAGCAACTGGCTTCATCACGCCCTCGCGGAATCAGCGCAGCCACAAAGTACTGACGGTCGACGGCCACCCATCGCGCCGGTCCTTTGAAGCGAATCGGCTGCGACTCATCTCTCAAACTCTGGTGATGCTCTCGCTCAACCTCGTTCCCTACGTGGCAAAGCAAATCAAGATGGTCTGGGGGCGGCACGAAGCGGGACAAGAAGCCCCCACCCTGCTCCATGGCCTCGGAGGCAATCAGCGCCCCATGAATTTGCAGGCGATGTTTTTGTTCCCGCGGCGATCGATTGCGAACTGTGACCGCAAGCTCGACTTCGAAGGAATCTTTGCGAAACCGATACTCTCGTTCGATTTCGACCCCTTCGTCCGTGGTGTACTTGTACAAGATTCGGTCGGCCGACTCTTCTTTGACTTCGTAAACCGACCGTGTGGGAACCCGGAAGGTTGTGGGCTCCAAAAACTCTATTCCGGCCATTTGGCCATAGCCGTCGTTTCTTGGAGAACCGGCCACCGGATTGGCGAGACCTATGGGATCGTTTGTTGGCCGATTGTCGCGGTCTCGCTCCTTGTACGAAAGCAACTCAAACCGGTCGATGGCTGCACCCACGTTGGTCAGCGTGATGTCGTAGCGGATAGGATCTTCTTCTCCTCCTGGGACTTGCCCAGAGAATTTGAAGCTTGTGGGCGCTACCGGTGAACGCGGCTTCGCCTCAAAAACCGGTTTTGCAGCGCTGGTTGAAGTTTTTGTTGTTTTGGCTGGCTCCTTTGTCGCTGCTGCCACCGCACCTTTGTCTGCCGCGGACTTTCTCTTGGGCGGCGATGGGGCCAAAAACGCCTGCCACAGGGTAATGACGGCGAGACAAAGGGCGGCCGCAAGATACATCCGGCGCTGATTGACTTCCTCTTCCATGAATATTCTCGACGGATCTCAACGACAGACGTCAGACCGGATCAAAGCCTCCCGGCGCAAACGGGTGACACCGAAGTAGACGGCCCACGATCAAGAGCGCCCCTCGGAGCGGTCCATATTTCTTGAGGGCACTGCACGCGTACTCGCTGCAGCTCGGGTGATAGCGGCACTGCATTCCCGCCACTTGCAAAACCGGTGACAGCATCGACTGGTAGACTCGGATAAACGAGCACAGGACCCACACCGGGGCGGACGTCATCCAACACGAAAGGCTGTGGAACCACCCCATGAAACCGCCTACTTTGCTCCTTTTGGAGCCTGGTTGGGTTTTCGACCGCGTGAACGACGGAAGCTCCGGGAGGCAGCGGTTTCGAGGGCAGGAACGAGCTCATCGGCAAACATTTCAAGTAGACCCAAGTTTTTAGCCTCGGTTTTGGCGATCACAACAAAGTCCATGCTGGGCAGATTCCTCGGAAACCGACGAAAGATTTCTTTAAGCACCCGTCGGACCCGATTCCTGATCACGGCGCCGCCTACGCGACGACTGACGCTGCAGCCAAATCGGGGGCCTTCTGAGTCTGTTCTCCTATAAGCGATCACCACAAAATGACGGGTGTGTAGCCGAAAGCCATGACGCTGAATACGTTTAAAATCGGGCGAGCGACGAATACGAAACTGCCGTGGATACTTTCCCGTTGGAGCCAGCAGAGATGGTGCACAGTTGTTCCGGTATCCCCGCCCTTTCGGTCGCCGCAAAGCGGGGACCATAGGGTCACTTCCGGTAAACGGAGGCCGAAAGGCGCTTTCGGCCTTTGTTTCGCCGACGGGCGATCACCTTTCGGCCGTTTTTGGTCGCCATTCGGTTTCGGAAGCCATGCTTCCTCTGGCGGCGAAGATTGGAAGGCTGAAATGTCCGCTTCATGATACGACTCCCTAAAGGGCGACTTTGTCCTCATATTGGTCGGTGGGATGTCAAGGATCTTTGGGCCAAGAACCCAGGCAAGCAACCGATCTCTCCGAGGGAAAACAACCGGTACAACGCAAGATTCTGACCACGGTCGGGTGGTTAGGTCCCGTTGGCGCGTCAAGCCCATCAGACCACGCAGAACACCACCGACCAAACCGTTCCGATTCCGATTGCCTGACTGGCTTCACTCAGAATAGTTTGCCGCTTTCTTGGCAGGTTCTGCCAGTTTTTGGTAGCTGGATGGGGTTGGGTGCGGGTCGGGTACGACAGACAAGTTCGAGGCATTGACCATGAGCGGATACCAACCAAGTGGGGGTACCGACCGGATGTCACCTCACTGAGCCCCCTGTGGGGCTCCTGAACCCAATCAACTGGATCAATCAATGCCTAGGGGTGAACACGTGGGAGAATCATCAAGCATGACGTGGACTCGTCTGAAAGATGCGCTTCGAGACAGACTCAGCCCACAGGCCTACGCCACATGGGTTTCTCAGATGGTCCATCTCAAGGAAACCGAGGAGAGTCTCTCCATCGGCCTTCCAGACCTATTTGCCCTAGACTGGGTGACCAATCACTACCAGCACGTACTCAAAGAAGAACTGGTTAAGCTCGGCAGTTCACAAGAGCTTGAACTGCTTCTGAACGAGACCAACGAGGCGCCGGAATCACACGGAGGCCCTTCCCCAGTCCCTTCGACCAACCCGAGTACGTTGCCTACGCGGGTGCATCGCCCACCCTCGTCGTCAAACAGTTTCTCAGCCCCCAAAGCACGCGAATGTCGTCCCCCCCCGTCGGTGCTGAACGACCGCTACACCTTTCAAACCTTTGTGACCGGCCCATCCAATCAGCTGGCGGCGGCAGCCGCACAATCGGTTGCCGACAATCCTGGAGCCGCTTACAACCCTCTTTTTGTGTTCGGAAGAGTGGGCCTCGGCAAAACTCACCTTGTTCAAGCCATCGGCCATCACATCCTTAAGCGGAACCCGAACGCCCGAGTTCAGTACCAAAGCACCGAACAATTCGTGAACGACGTGATTCAGGGCATTCGCTTTGAACGCATGCCGGAGATCCGCAATATTTATCGAGCCTGCGATGTCCTCATGATCGACGACATCCAATTCATCGCGGGCAAAGAAGCATGCCAGGCAGAATTCTTTCACACGTTCAATTCCCTCTATGACGCCAGACGCCAAGTTGTGGTGACCTCCGACAAACTCCCCCATGAAATCAAGGACCTTGAGGAACGTGTCCGTTCTCGATTCCAGTGGGGGTTGATTGTGGACTTGCAGCCTCCAGAACTTGAGACCCGTGTCGCCATCGTCAAAGAAAAAGCAGAAAACGACGGTATCAACCTCAGCAATGACGTCGCGATGTTCATCGGCCAGTCCGTTCGATCCAATGTACGAGAGCTTGAGGGCTGCCTCATTCGGGTCAGCGCCTACGCCACTTTGGCGAAACAGCCCATCACCATAGACCTGGCTAGAGAAGTTCTGAAAGACGTCATCCCCGGCAAGGGTCAAGCGCTCACTTGCGAGACGATCATCCGAACCGTATCCTCTCATTTCGATCTCAAGATATCAGACCTTAAGTCCACCAAGCGGGCCAGGGCCATCGCGCTGCCAAGACAAATTGCAATGTATCTTTGCCGTAAACACACGGCTTCGTCATATCCCGAAATTGGAAACGCCCTCGGAGGCAAAGACCATACAACAGCGCTCAATGCCTTCAACCGAATCAAAGCCCGTTACGACGAACCCGAGGTTCGGAGGCACGTAGACGACGTCGAACGCGCCCTCCTTGGCTAAAAGAAAACGATAGTATTATAAACAATGCCAACAAGATATGGAGTTAAAGTTCAAACAAGACACAAGATATTGTGGATATGGCTGTGAGAAGGTGTGGGATAACATGAGCGGCGACTTACCCACAGGTTGGCGTGCTTTGGCTCACATCCTCCCACACAAACAGATGTCCTGTTATATCCGGTACTTCAGTCGTTTATTCCCAAAATCACAGGGCCTATAACTACGACTGATAGATCAATATATACAGATCTCAAAGAACAGAAGGTCTTAACCATGGAGCTCACCGTAGCCGTTCCAGAACTGAGCAAAGCACTTTCCCGAGTACAGGGTATCGTGGAAAAGAAGACGACCATGCCCAGCCTTGCCAATGTTTTGCTTGAAGTTTCTGGCGAGGATCGGTTTACCGTCTCAGCGACGGACCTCGAAATTGCCCTAAGGGGTCAATACAAAGCCAAGGTCAAAGGCAGTGGCTCAATTTGCCTTGCAGCAAAAGCTTTGTACGATATTGTTCGGTCCCTTCCAGAAAAGGAAGTTGTCCTTAAAAAAAGCTCATCCGAACGGGTCGATATCACCTGCGGCAAAGTAAAATACCGTGTTGTCTGTATGAGCGTAGACGACTTTCCAAGTCTTCCAGCCTTTGAAGAGGTCGACTTTTTTGCCATCGATGGCAAGGTTGTCAAAGAGATGGTGGATAAGACGCTCTACGCGACTTCCACCGATGAAACCCGCTACAACTTGACCGGTGTCTATTGTGAGGCGGTACAAGGCTCTCCCGGCCTCCGAATGGTTGCGACCGACGGTCACCGATTGTCTCTGATTGAACGACCCACAGAGTCAGCACCTCTTTTGAAAGAAGGCATTATCATTCCAAAGAAGGGCCTCAGCGAGCTCCGGAAGTTGCTCGACGATGGCGACGAACCGGGGCGCCTTGGTTTTGTTGAAAACAGTGCGGTTTTTGAAAAATCAGATCTCGTATTGAGTATGCGCCTCATTGATGGCCGCTTCCCCGACTATCAGCAAGTCCTTCCTTCCTCTTCCAGTCGTCGTTTTCGTGTTCGTCGCCAAGCTTTCTTGAGCGCTCTCAAACGAACGTCTTTGTTGTGCCCAGATCGAGGACAAGGTGTTCGGCTTGAGCTTGAAGACTCGACCTTGTCGCTTGCTGCCAACAACCCCGACCTAGGAGAAGCCCGTGAGGAGCTCGAAGTGGTCTATGACGGCGAGCCTTTGAAGATCGGCTTCAATTTCCGCTATCTCATGGACGCCTTTGCCGCGGTCAGCGAGGAAGATGTTGAGATGGAACTGACCGACGAGCTCTCTCCCGGCGTTCTCAAGGGCCTAGGAAGTGAAGGCTATCAGGCCGTGGTCATGCCCATGCGCATATGACCATGTTTTGCGATGCGTCTTCTTTCAGCGGAGTTTGAGAACTTCCGAAACATAGAACGGGCAAACATCGAGTTTGCGCCCCACTTTACGGCCTTGATTGGTCCTAATGGCCAGGGCAAGACAAATGTCCTCGAAGGTCTATATTTGGCTTGTGCCTTGCGCTCTTTACGAAATGTCCCCCGCAAAGCGCTTATTCGTAGCAACTCGGAAAGAGCCCAAGTGACGCTTGAAGTACTTCGAGCCGATACCGGCCTGACGCACGACATGCAATACATATTGCAAGGGCAGACCCGCGCCTTAATGCGTGACGGCAAGCGGGTTGAGTCTTCCTCGTTTTTGGGGACGGCCGTTGCGGTCGTTTTTACTCCGGATGATCTCCAATTGGCTAAAGGGGGCCCTGATGGACGTCGTAGATTCCTTGATCGGGCGGTGCTAAACCTCAAACCTGGCTATCTTGGGCAGGCGATGCGGTACGCCAAAGCCATCCGCGACCGCAATCGAATCTTGGTTGAGCGCGGCTCCGATGAAATGCTTGATGCCTTTGATCAAGTGATTGCGGAGGATGGCGCTGCGATTATGGTCCAAAGAGCGCAGTATGTGCAGGAGCTCGGACCACGTCTCCTTTCTTATTTTGAACGCATTGGGCATCCTGCCCCCCTGCTTGAAGCCCACTACGAGGCGACGCTTAAGACCGATTTTGACCTCGAGTCGATAGAAACGACTCAAACAGCGTTTTTGTCAGCACTCCAAAAACGCCGTAGCCACGACAGACTGCGAAGAACGACTTCCATTGGGCCTCACCTGGATGATCTCAAGCTTCTTCTCGACGGTAAGCCAGCCAAGCATCGGGCTTCGCAGGGACAACACCGAGCGCTTGTACTGTCGCTCAAATTGGCTGAGATAGATCATCTTCGGGGGCACCTTGGCGAGTCGCCGATTCTTCTCCTGGACGACATGTCCTCCGAGCTCGACTCCGCCCGATCGAGGCAACTTTTTGAGGCCGTCAGCCATTTGGAAGGTCAAGTCATTTTGACGAGCACCCATAGTGTTCGGGAGCTTCAAGCAATTTTGGGCGCAGATCCGGTGCTGAGTTACAATGTCGAGGCGGGAACCTTGTGTAGGAGCACAGATCCGACTTGACCAAAGGCCGCAACCACCCAAGGTTTCGGCGCCGTGACTAGGAAGGCTCGGGCCATGAAACCTAAGACCACTCGCCGAGTGGGTGACAAAGCCTCGCATATTGATGCGGTCCTCGATGGTGGAAGCGAAGTATCAGGGGCCAGCAGAAGCCTGGGCTTCGATGATCTGCGATTCAAGCCCCGCTCGCTTCCGGAGACCAACCTGGAAGACATCGATTTGTCGCTGAGTTTTCTCAAGAAGAAGATATCCGCCCCGCTCATGATTTCCCCAATGACTGGCGGTTTTAGACAAGCCGGAACCCTTAACAGGCGCATGGCCAAGGCTGCAGAACGGTTTGGCATACCGTTTGGAGTTGGTTCCCAAAGAGTTGCTCTGGAGCGGAGCAGTCGTGCAGCATCGTTTCAGATTCGATCCGTAGCGCCAACGATCCCCGTTTTTGCCAATCTTGGCGCCGTGCAGTTGATGAAAGGCTACGGTGCTGCGGATGCGCAAAGAGCCGTTGACATGATCGAGGCAGACGCACTGTATCTTCATCTGAATGCAATGCAAGAGGTCGTGCAACAAGGGGGAGACACACAATGGAAGGGAGTTCTCAAAGCCATCGAGCGGCTCTGCCGCGCATTTCGACGAGGTTCGGGGATTCCTGTTTTTGCCCGTGAGGTAGGTTTTGGTATCGCCCGGGATGAGGTTAAACGCCTTATCGAAGCTGGCGTTCAGGGCATCGACTGCGCTGGGGGTGGCGGCACGAGCTGGACCATGGTCGAGGCGCGGGTGGCACGCTCGGATGTTCATCAAACGCTCGGCCGAACCTTTGCCCAATGGGGCCTCACCACGGTGGAATCTATTGTCGAGGCCCGAAATGCCGACAAAAAAGCCCCACTGGTCGCCTCGGGCGGGGTGCGATCGGGCCTGGATGTGGCCAAATGCGTAGGTTTGGGTGCGACCATAGCGGGAATGGCCTCGCCGATTCTTCGACATGCGGTTCAGGGCCAAACGGCCCTCGAGGCTTTTCTGAATCGCGTTTTGATGGAGATTCGGGTCACGCTGTTTGGCGTGGGCGCGCCGAACCTACGGCGCTTCCGAAGGGCGCCTCGTCTGATGGGACCCAAGTATAGAGGGTAAACGGAAGGCTTATTGGGGATCAGGCGCCCGTGATTTTCAAGAAGATCATTGTTAAGGAGTCGGGCCTCAACGGAGTTTCATGGCGATGCAAGAACTTGGGGCAGTAGGAAGCGGTGGGGCCTTTACGGGCTTTGTGCCCGCAGACTTTGACGCTTTTCAGAAAAAAAAGTGGTCATCGAATGCGTACACGCTCGAACGACGTCGAGCCAAAGATAAAGTCCTCGCTGTTGGGCGAGCCCTCCAGGAAAGCTTGTCCGAGGAGCTTGGTGATCTTGAACTCGGTGCTTCCGATGAGGCTCCGAGCGTCGCCAATGGCCGACAAGTTCAGTTCCTTTCTTTGTTTTTTACGCGGAGCGCAGTGGATCGAGCCAGCTTGAAGCCTTTGTTGCAGCGAACAGACTTGCAGGCTGGCGCAAGCCTGTTCGATATCGCTGTGCAACACCAGCACGCATGCTTACAGATGCGATTAACCAATGAGGGCCTGGTTTTCGGGATAGAGCTTGCCACCAAAGCTGTGGTCGACAGGAGCAATGTCGCCCACAAGCTCAAGAATGAGTGGGCTCAAAAGAAGCTTAGCGAAATATGCCAAGGGTTTCCGGGTGGAACCGTTGTGGGTATTGGTGAGCACATCGTGGACGCCTTAGCGCTCGACGGCGAACTCATCGGCTCTTGGGCAGCCCCTTTAGAGGCCAATGAACATCCTTTTGTGGCACAAGTGTTTATTGGCCGTGACGAAGAGATCTTAAGTGCTGACGCGCTGATTGGAACACTGATCGAGTATGCCAGTGTGTTCTTGAGCGCTTTTCGTTTTTTTGCGTGGTCACGAGACAACGACTACTCGCAAGTTAAAGGTGCAATTCAAAAGCAAGAGGCAGATCGCCGCAGCAAAGCGATGGCTTACGAGCCGGGTGATCGGGTAACTATTCTATCTGGTCTATTTTCCGGGAGAGCAGGATACCTTGCTGAAATAGACTCCAAAGGAAAAGCGAAAGTGATGGTTGGCCCAGTCAGCGTGACAGTCGACGCGAAGGATCTTAAGGGGAGCTGATCAGGCTTTTTCGTGCGGTTCACGCTTTGTCCGGTGCGTGAACATCCTGACAACTGACTGTTTGAAACACATGGAAATGGGGTTGCGCCCATTTTGCGTGCAGCGTGAGCAGCAGCACACATGAACGCTTTTTTGACTACAGTGTCCGACATCGACACCATGTTCCTACATGAGGGACAACGCAATCGACAGAACACCCGACCGCCGTCGGGACTCTCAGCGCCAGAGGAGGATAGAACGAAGGACCGGTGACGAGCGACGGCGCGCTGAGCGCGTGGGGCTAAGCCTTGAGATTACGGTTCCGGTGGTGATTCGCAGCGATTCTGGGGTCCAACGCGGGGTCGCCCGCAATATCTCAGAGGGTGGGGTTTTGGTGGAGGTGCGCGAGCCCGTCGGAATTGGCGCGTGGGTTGAGGTTTCCTTCCAGGGAATCAGGGGCTCAAGGGACGCGCCAGAGTCTGCGGTTTTGACCGGGGAGGTTCGTCATCACCTGGCCTGGCAGTTCTGTGACCGAGGCGGAACTCAGGCGATGCGGGGAATTGGCATCCGGTTTGTTGAACAGGCCGAAGTGATTGGGCCCCCGGCTTTGGCACTCCGCCACTGAGCGCGCATGTCTGGTGGTGTCTACGAGTGTGATTCACCCTGATACAATCACGCTCGTTTACACCTAAAAAGATCACGTCACTGCTATTGACACGCTCTCTCGGCCTGTTCATACAGTGGAAACAGAAGCCATGCCCAAAGACGATCAGATCGAGTGTGAAGGGATCATCAAAGAGGTCCTTCCTAACGGGATGTTTCGGGTTGAGATTGCACCCGGCCAGAACATCCTCGCTTATGTTTCCGGAAAAATGCGTAAGTTCTTTATCCGCATTGTTTTGGGCGACAAGGTGACTGTTGCCCTGTCCCCGTACGATTTAACCAAAGGTCGCATCGTCTACCGGGCCCGCTAGAACGGCCTCAGGTCCCCTGGCGCCTCAAAGCGTTCGGATCGGAGGTCTGCTGCTGCGGAAAAGGCTCAGGTTTCTTCTTCAGCGCTGGGGTTGAGGGCGTCGGCGAGGGCAGCAAATTCCTCAATGCTGAGGGTTTCTGCTCTTCGCGATAAGCGAATGCCTGAGCGCGCTTCGGCCAACGACAATTGTGGATCTCCGAAGTGGCCCGCGAGCGCGTTGCGGAGCATTTTTCGGCGCTTGGAAAAGGCGGCACGGACCACCCTCCGAAAAAAGTCGAGGTCTTCGATCTGAACGGGGGCGGGTCGCCAACGGAATTCCAGCACCGCGGAATCCACTTTTGGCTTGGGAAAAAAAGAGTCCGGCCCCAGCTCAAGGACCTTCTGTACGTCGGCATGGAGCTGCAGCAGGACCGACAGGGCGCCATAGGCCTTGGAGCCGGGGGTCGCTTGAAGACGCGCTGCGAGCTCGTGCTGGAGCATCAAGGTTGCCGGACCCAAGAGATGACGGTGCTCGATGAGGTGGAAAAGCAGGGGCGTCGAGATGTTGTAGGGGATATTGCCGACAACACGCGGTTGTTCGTGGGGGCCCAGGGTCTCGAGCCATCCATGGTCCAGCGCGCTTGTTTCGAGAATCGAAAATGTCCCACCTTGCCTCTGAAAACGCGTTTTGAGGACCGGAATCAAGGTGCGGTCGATCTCGAGGGCCAAGACTTGAAACCCTCGGGCCAAAAGCTGCGCGGTGAGCACGCCAAGGCCAGGGCCAATTTCCACAACTCGGGGCGCGCCTCTGGCCTCGCCTAACGAACCCACGATGGTTTGGAGGGCCTCAGAGTTAACAAGGAAGTTTTGACCCAGGGATCGCTTAGGACGAAGCCCATGAGCCCGCAGCAGGCCCTTAAGCTCATGAATGGCTGCGTGCTCGTCTGGCCTATTAGCCACCGCTCAGCTTACCCAGCGGCCATTGTGCGCGTGCGGACAAATCCAGACCATGCCGTTCACCCCTTCGCAGCCGTTCCCAACCAGCTTTGGCGATCATGGCGCCGTTGTCGGTACAATTTTTGGGCGACGGCAAGAAAACTTCGATGTTTTCCTTCTCGGCCCTCGTTTGGAACGTGTGGCGCAGGAGTCGATTGGCCGCTACGCCCCCTCCGACCACCAGTCGCCGGTAGCCACAGAGCTCCAGGGCTCGAAAGGTTTTCTTGCTGAGGTTCTCTACAATGGCCTTTTGGAACGATGCGCAGAAGTCTTTGAGATTTTGGCCGTCCAGGGGCTCTGAGACATCGCGGATTTGCTTGGAAGCAGCGGTTTTGAGACCCGAAAAGGAGAAATCAAGGTTGTTTTTTGCAGCCATCATTGTGGGAAACGAGAATCGAGTGGAATCACCATCTTGTCCCAGTCTGTCGATCGTCGCGCCCCCCGGATAGGCAAGGCCAAGCAGTTTGGCGGTCTTATCAAAAGCCTCTCCCGCGGCGTCATCTCGCGTCGCGCCCATGATTTCGTAGGGGCCGCCAAATTCAGCAACCTTGACCAAACTGGTATGCCCTCCGGAGACCAAGAGGGCGATGAAAGGAGCTTGGGCTGGAGGATCTTCAAGAAGAGCAGCAGCGATGTGGCCCTCGAGGTGATGAACACCGATGAGGGGTTTTTTGGACGCCAGCGCAAGACCTTTAGCAAACTCAACCCCGCAAAGCAGAGAACCGATGAGCCCTGGTCCCCGGGTCACGGCGATGCCATCCAATTGAGATGCAGTGATTTCGGCTTCACGCATAGTACGCTCAAAAACTGTGCTGAGCATTGCCACGTGATTGCGAGAGGCTATTTCGGGAACCACGCCCCCGAATTTTTGGTGAAGAACCACTTGGGAATGCACAACATTGGCCAAGAGGGTATGACCGTCGTCCGCAAGAACGCCGCAGGCCAACTCATCACATGACGACTCAATTCCGAGAACGACCAATGTTCCGCCTAGACAAAGATGACTTGAGTTTTTTCGCCCAAGTTCCGTTGGGTTCCAAAGTCCGAACCCTATGATAACTCTTCTTTGCTCTTGTCCAGGATTTTCGTTGGATGGCAATCATGGCTACGACAAAATGCGCCCTGGTTTCCTCAGGGTTAAGCTGAATCGCGTACTCCGCTTCGACTTCAGCCGGTTTAGGCTGCTCAAGATGGAGTAGGAGCTCGGCGTATGCGGCCCTTGCGGTGGCGTTTTTGGGGTCCAGCAAGACCGCCGCTTGGAGTCCGCGGCGTGCTTCTTGGTGTTGGCCTTTCGCCATCAGCGACTCGGCCTGATTAAGAAGACGTTTTGCTTCTTCTTTGGTTTCGAGGGTGGCCCCCTGGTGACGCCCCAGTGGACCAGGCAAAGCTCGCAGAGCTTCCTCACTGACAAGGGTGTTTGTGAGGGGTTCTGGTCGGGGAAAGAGTTCTTCTGACCAGAACGTCGCGCCCGCGATCGAAATGACAACGAGGATAAAGAACAAACCAGGGATCCGGGCGAAACGAAACGATCCTCCGCTTTCTGCTACGCTCATGCGTTCTTCGGAACGATCCCCGTCGTTGAAAATCTCGCTCACTGACCGCGGGGCCTTTGCTCCGCCATGGGCTGGCGCTGAATCTCCCCCTTTGAGAGCTGCTCCAGGTTTTGCTGCCGCTGGGGTGGACTCCAAGTTTTGGGGCCCCGGAATCGCGTTGTCGGTCTCGGGCTGAGCCGTTGCAAGTGTGACTTGTGATCCGTGCGCTTGGGCGACGGCATCTGGCGCTGACGATTGAGGACCTGGCTCTGTGTCGTGGGCCGCGGGTGCGACGTCGGTCGAGGCCGGCACCGCAGCCTGAGCTTGAGGGGCGGCGGCTTGAACCCCGGAGCTTGCGGGTGGGGACTGAGTGGGTGCGGGTGCAGCTTGCGCATCTTTGGTTTGAAAGGGGACCAGTGGCGGGGTTTGGGGGTTCGGTTGGACTGAGGCGCCAGGCGTGACGGGTCCACCGGGGTTGATGGGTACGGATACGTCCTCCGTTTCTTGCTCTCCGGGAAATACCTCTAGGAGTTCAGGTTGAGTCGATTCTTCTGGGGGTCCCGGGGCTGCCCCTGACGAACGCGTCTTTGGAATTTCTGAGGTCCCTGAGAGCGGAGCAGCCACCCGTCCTGGGGGTTTTGTTTTCGGTTTTGTGAGGAGCACGGGCTCCACCCTTTTCTCCAGGATCAGACCTTGAGCGAAACTCTTGTGGACCACTCCAAGGGCTGAAAATACATCAAGGGGGCCGTCTTCGAGTACCTGAGAGATCGTGCGCTCACCGTTAAACAGATTGAGCACCGAGCGGACACGGTCCGGGAGGATAGGGAGCTTTCCGAGCGCGTCGAAATCGAGAGATAGTCGTGTCTCGAGCGGAGGAATCTTCGCTGTCAGACGAGCCCATTCGTCGAGCCGTCGCATGCCCTCGAGAAGGACGGAGTCTGTCGCCGTGTTGACCAGATCCCGTTCACTCACGGGCCTAAACTCCATGGCAAAAGTTCCTTCTCGAAAGAGAAGCATGCGATAGATGGCTTCCAACCCCCGGAATTTCTCTAGTTTTGCGTCAAAGATACTGCCGTGACAAAAACTGATTCGTCCTCTCTTCGGCTTGCCGCAGCCACTCAGATCGACGCCGGTGTTCACAATTTGAAGGTCGCCGTTCTTTTGGCCCGCGGCCATGATCTGGAGGAGATCTGTGATGCCCAGATGGGACAAAGAACCCTGCATGCGCCCAGGCGTATCCGATGTTGTTCCACGCTCGGCAGGCGTGTGTTCCAGGCGGAACTGAACACGACTCAAGATCTCGCTCAAAATAACCGGCTTCGTAAGAAAGTCGTCCACGCCGGCGTTGATCGCTCTCATCTTGTTCTTGGCGTTCGGATCTGACGAAAGAAAAATAATGGCCACCGAAGCGGTGCGCAGATCTTCGCGGAGTCGCCTAATCAGTAGGTGGCTGTCTTCGTCCGGAAGCTCGGAGCCTACAATGGCAACATCCGGTAATTCATGTAAGGCGAGGTGGAACGCGGTGCCTCCGGTGCTTGCGGTTACAACTGTGAAGCCTTCCTGGCGTAAACTGACCTCCAGCACACGAAGGGTGGCAGGATCTGAATCAACGAGAAGCAGAGATCGGTTTAGGCCAGGTTGCTGCACTGCTGTCTCGACCACCCGTCCACGACAACAGAATACGGTCAAGCTACCTGCTTGTCGTTAACCCCATAGTTCCCGTAATTCGTATTGGCCAACTGTGGCTGGGTGTGTGTCTTGAAGTTTGGTCGGGGGTTCCGTAAACCCAACGTTGTAGCGAATGACGGAAGAGCCGAACACAGGACGCGTCACGCAAGTTGTACAAACGAGCCCAGCAACCAAGCTGAGGCCGGGCACAGCACGGCTGCACGTGCCGGAAGGGCCCGACAAGGGCAAAGGGGTTACGGTTCGCGACGGGCCGGTGATTGTAGGTGCCGATTCTCGCTGTGGATTGGTCCTCGTCGACCGGACGGTGTCGCGTAGACATGCCGAATTGCTTTGTCGGGGCGACTTGGTCGTGGTGCGCGATCTGGCCTCCACCAATGGCACCTTTTACCGAGATGTCCAGGTCGGAGAGGTCTTTGTTCCTCTCGGGGGTGAGATCACCTTCGGCAAGACGCGGGTCAAAATCCTCCCGGAGGAGGTCGCGGTCGAAACCAAGCCTCACGAAAAAGAGCGTCTCGGACCGCTCATTGGTGGCGACCTTCGGATGAGAGAAATTTTCACGCTGATCGAAGATCTTGCAGAATCAGACGTGACCGTTGTGATCGAAGGCGAGACGGGGACGGGCAAAGAGCTTGTTGCTCAAGCGATCCACGAACACTCGTTACGCAAAGACCAGAACTTCGTCGTGTTTGATTGCACCAACCAGCCAAAAGATTTGGTCGAGAGCGCGCTCTTTGGCCACGTCAAGGGTGCTTTCACCGGTGCGACCAATCCGCGGTTGGGTGCTTTTGAGCGTGGGCATCTTGGAACCATTTTTCTCGATGAGCTCGGGGAGCTGGGGCTTGATCTGCAGCCAAAGCTCTTGCGCGTTTTGGAGTCCAAAGAAATTCAAAAAGTTGGTGGAGACGGTTACCAATCGGTCGATTCGCGGGTGATTGCGGCTACGAATCGTAACTTGCGAGCCGAAGTGAGGGGTGGTCGTTTTCGCGAAGACCTGTACTATCGCTTGGCGGTGGTGAAGATCAACCTGCCCTCCTTGCGGGAACGCGCGAGCGACATTCCGAGATTGGTCACTCATTTCGTCAACATTGGGGGCGGCGATCTGGATATCGATCCTTTGTGTTATCCAGAGCTTGAATCCTACGACTGGCCCGGTAATGTGCGCGAACTCAAAAACGTGGTCGACCGCGCCCTTGCTCTTTGCAAAGGCAAAACCAAGGTTGATTTGGCGCGTTTCATTCAAGAACAGGATCTGGATCGCAGGCGTGAATCATCGCAGGCAGCACCCATCTCCGAAGAACTGTCCTTCAAAGAGGCCAAAGGTCGCGTGATCTCAGACTTCGAGAGTCGATACATCGAGACGCTTCTGCGGCAACACGGAAACAACATCTCGGTGGCGGCCCGTTCTGCGGGTATTGATCGAAAGCACTTCAAGGAGCTGATGCGAAAACACGGCATCGAGGCCCGCCCCGCAAAACCGGATTGACTGCTGTCTTGGGGCTTTTAGCGCGCCCCAAAACCCGCGTGGTTCACCTCAATGTCGGAGATTTCGTTGGACTGGTGAAGCGCGGCTTTAAGGTGTTCGGCGTCGGCTTCTTGGCTCTCAACGAGCAGAATGACATCTGTGGGGTGGTCGCTGCGCATCCGTCGCTTGACCTGAGCGCCTGCAGATTCGACGACGGACCGTGCCTTGGGCTCGGTCGTCCCCCGGTGGAACGAAACAATGAGCTCACACCGACTAGAGTCCATAACGTGACCTCCCGCGTGCTTTAAACAGAAACGTACCCGTCTCGATCCAGGTACCATGCGGCACTGGACCCTGCGGTGCCGGCTCACGGACTTCCGTGTGCGCTCCTTTGGCTCCTCGGGCCCGGCTTTGCCTGGCACCTGGCTTCGAACTTGTGCGTTCCTGTTTAGGCATCAAAAGGCTCAATGGTGCGCACCGCATCCAGGAAAGGTTCGCCGGCCTCATTTTCCTGCAACCCCTGGGTGACCAGCTCTAAGATCGCGCGAGACGGCCGCAGCCCCGCCTTGGTTCTTCTCGCCAGCCAGATCTTGGCGCTTCTTGGAGAAAGATCAGGGTCTTGGGGATTCACCGTCACGGATTTTTGCGTGTAACCGCCGAAAAACCCGTCGAGGATTTCGATTTGCTTTCGAGTAAGCTCGAAGAGCAACCCAAAGAGCGCGTGCCCCGTCGATTCTGCCGCGTTTGGCAGTCCTTCCTGGGCGTTTTTCATGTTGGGCTTGTCGAAGGAGAGCTGGAACCCGTCGAGGGTGCCCGGGCCGACCACCGTCGACGGACCGACGCGATCGAACATTCTTCCTTGAACGGTATCCGGGCCATACATAAATACTGTCGGCATAAGTGTGGCATGATGACACCATTCTTGAGCCCGCCGCAAATGGTTTCCTACAAAACCCGAACCTGGGTTTTCACGCATATGAGGATCCATAGACTGCGTCGCGCGCGGGACTGCGCTATGAGCGTGGGATGCCTGACGCCCAAACCCGAGTGAAGCCGACCGAAGCAAAGAGGCCCCTTTTTTTGCGTGCTTGCCGAGGCGAGGACGTTGAGCGCACCCCGATCTGGGTGATGCGCCAGGCCGGGCGTTATCTGCCGGAATATCGAGAAGTTCGCAAGAAGACCAGCTTCTTGGGGCTGTGTAAGACGCCCGAGTTGGCGGTAGAAGTCACCAAACAGCCGATTGTTCGTTATGGCTTCGATGCAGCGATCATCTTCAGCGACATCCTGGTGCCGGTCGAAGCGATGGGGGTCCGTTTGGAGTTTCGCGAAGGGCCCGTGTTGCCCGAGCCCATTGGCAGCGTGGCGGATGTCCAGCGATTGTCGGTCCCCGATCCGGTGACCAAGATGGGTTTTGTGCTCGACGCCGTCCGCCAGTTTCGGGCGGCGATGCCGTCGGTGCCGCTCATTGGCTTTGCCGGTGCTCCCTTTACCCTCGCCAGCTACTTGATCGAGGGCGGTGGCTCCAGAGACTACGCGCGGACCAAGAAGTTGTTTTATGACGAGCCGAAGTTGGCCGATGCGCTCTTGGGCAAACTGGCCGAAACGGTGAGCGCTCATTTGCTTGCCCAGGTCGAGGCCGGTGCCCAGGCGGTGCAGATCTTTGATTCTTGGGCCGGACACCTTTGCCGTGAGGACTACCTGTCGTTTGGGCTTCGCTACACCATTCCGATCATTGATGCGCTCAAAAAGAAAGGGGTTCCTGTCATCCTGTTCGCAAAGGGTGTGCACGCGTGTTTTGACGAGCTGCGGACGTCGGGTGCCGATGTTCTCGGTGTGGATTGGGCCATGCCACTGAGCGAAGTGGCCGAGCGGACACGAGATGAAGTTGTTCTTCAAGGAAACCTCGATCCGTGTGTGTTACTCGGGCCGGGGGACCGAATCGAAGAACAAGTGCAGCGGGTTCTCGCGCAAGGGGCGCGGGCCAAAGGGCACATCTTCAATCTTGGACACGGCATCTTGAAGATGACCCCCCCCGAAAGTGTTTCGCTTCTGGTCGAGGCAGTCAGGCGCCACGGTGGCCGCCCCGTCCCCAGGGATTGATTCCAAAGATGGGCCATATGGTCGCGGTCGTCGGAGGGGGTATCTCAGGCCTGTGTGTGGCTGAGAGCCTGGAGCGTAAGGCCAATACAGCAGGGGCGCCGGTCCGCGCCGTGGTCCTCGAGGCTGAAAAAGCTGCGGGCGGAAAAATCAGGAGCGTGGTGGACAGCGGTTTTGTGATTGAAACCGGTCCTCACGGCTTCTTAGACAAAGAACCGCTCGTCTTCGAACTCATTGGCCGGCTGGGACTGGATGCGTCACTCATTGCTGCCGATACCGGTGCCGCAAAGCGCTTCGTTTTGCGAAAAGGGCGCCTCCGACAGGCGCCCAGCTCGCCCCCGGGCTTTTTGGCCTCTGATATCCTTCCATTGTTCGCGAAGCTCAGGGTGCTCCTTGAGCCCTGGGCCAAGAGCCGAAGAACGGACGAGGAGAGCGTATTTGAGTTCGCAACGCGTCGCCTGGGGGTCGAAGCGGCTGAGATTTTGGTCGACGCGATGGTGACGGGCATCTATGGGGGGGATCCGCGAGCCCTATCCCTTCGGGCCGCATTCCCGAGGATTTTTGAGCTCGAAGATCAATATGGCAGTCTCATTCGTGCCCAACTTCAACTCGCAAAAAGAAGAAAGAATCGCCCCGAAAGTGCTTCTGCCTCGACAGGTCCGGCAGCGCCGACCGGCACCCTGCATAGCTTCCGGGAAGGCTTGGTCGTGCTGATGGACGCGTTGGCCGCGCGGCAGGAGGTGCGCACTGGCTTCAGGGTTTGTAGGGTTGAGCATCAAGCGGACGCGTCTCCTCGTTTTTCCATTGCGGGGCCTGATGGCACGGTCGCTGCCGATGCGATGGTGGTTACGACTCCGGCTCTAGAATTGCCTTCGCTCCTCGGCGGCATGTCGCGCGAGACTGCGGAAGCGGCGAGCCAAATACCGTACGCACCGGTCGCCGTTTTGGTCGAAGGCTTTCAGAGGGAGGATGTAGGACACCCGCTCGACGGCTTCGGATTTCTCGTGCCTTTTCGAGAATCTCGACGACTGCTCGGCTCCATTTGGGCTTCTTCGGTCTTTCCCCAGCATGCGCCGGACGGCACCGTGCTCCTGCGAACGCTTGTAGGTGGGGCGCGCCGACCAGACCTGGCAGAACTGACCGAGGACGAGCTGGTGCGTGTGGTGCACGAGGATATGGCGCCCCTCATCGACCTCCGTCCAGGTGCCGCCCCGCTGGTTCGTCACATTGTGCGGTGGCCACACGGCATTCCGCAGTATACATTGGGCCACCAGGCAAGGATTCGGGCTGTTGATGAGGCCGAAAGTCGTATCCCTGGCCTGTTTGTCGGGGGCAATGGGTTTCGGGGTGTCGCCATGATCCAATGTATCGCCGATGCCGATCGTATTGCGGACCGAGTGTTGGCGCACCTCAGCACCGTGGGGCCCTAAGACCTGAAACACCCCAAAAACCGCCCTAACTTTTAAGCACGCCGTGGGGGGCGAACACCCCGCCTGATGATGACTGGGAGCCTCGTTGACCGCTTCCGTCAAGTGGTCTTGACTGTCTAGATGTTGGGACGAAGCACGGCATGTCAGCTTCGCGGGCGTCCGACTGTAAAAGGCGAACGTTCTAGATTTGTTCGATGCACATACCCCCTGTGGCAGGGAGCGTTTTTTGGCTGCGTGGTGGTCTCGTGCTCCAGTGCCGTAGGACGCAGTAGCCAGGAATTGGGCGTCGCAAACGAACCGGGTCCAGAGAATGTCTTGCCCGAAAAAGAAGTCTCAGCGGCGCTCCTTTCGCCTCTGGTGCGTCGCCTCACCCGCGACGAGTACAAGTACACCATTGAAGATGTGCTCGGCGTGTCACTCGATGAAAGAGATCTTGGTGGTTTGCCGGCGGACCGGCCGCTGGAAGGTTTTGTCAACATCGCCACCTCCCAGACCTCGTTGCCAGAGCACATACGCGCCTACGCAAATCTTTCCGATGTCATCGTGGGTCGCTTGAACATGGAGTCGCTTATCGCGGACAGTGCATCATGCAGAAACGAAAATAGAGCGTGCCATCAGGCATTTGTCGTCCACTCGGGCCGGCTGCTTTTTCGGAGACCGCTCGCGTCCGAAGAGGCTGAGCGCTTCGTGGGTCTGTCTACCGCTGTTTTTGAGCTTGGGTCGAGTTTCGAAGAAAGTGCGGCTGCGGTCGTGAAGGCAATGCTCCAATCTCCGCAATTTCTCTATCGGTTGGAGAATGAAAAAAGCAGTGAAAACAATAAGATCGAAGGATATGCTCTGGCTTCGCGGCTCTCGTACTATCTTTGGGCTTCAGCGCCGGATGACGAGCTCTATCGTGCCGCCGAAGCTGGCGAATTGGCCATCGGCCGACCAGAATATTTGCAGCAGGTTGATAGAATGCTGTCGGACACAGAGAAACTTCGTCGAACCGTAGATCGTTTTCTTCTCGATTGGGCCCGTTTGGAGAGCCTCCCCGATCCGGATGGATTGAGGGATGAAATGGTGTCGGCGGCGGTTGCGTTCTACGGCGACCACATGCTTGACCGCAAGGAACCGGTAGCCAAAGTCTTTAGTGCTTCACGCATTTTTCTGACCCCTCGTCTCGCCGAGAACTATGACATGCCATCCCAGGGTCCTGGTATTCAGGCCTACGATACGCCGTCCATCCTCGAGGGTGGCGGCCTTCTGGTTCAGCCGGCCATCATCGCTGGTATGACCAATGCGGATGGGGGTGAGATCGTGGGCCGCGGTTTGTTTTTGCTGTCACAGGTCTTCTGCGGTCATGCACCAGAGCCACCCGCAAGCTTCCAAGATGAAATTGATGCCTTCGTCGAGGCCCAGCCGGAGGACGCGTCTCAACGTGCCATAGCTGAAGCGAGACTAAAAAGAACCGAATGTGCTTCATGCCATCAGGCGTTTGACCCACTTGGTTACGGGTTTGAAGAATTTGACGCGCGTGGTCGACCGCGGAAGGCGGATGCATTTGGCAACGTGCTGAAGGCTGACGGATGGATCCCTGGCTCGCTGGTAGGCGCCGCTGATATCGCCTATGATGGTTTGAAGGACTTCATGGTGACGGTCGGCGAGCTGCCGGAGGTTCAAACCTGCCTCGTCAAAAAGAACTTTGAATACGCGCTTGGCCGACGCCTCACGTCTGGGCAGCAAAGCGCGGTTCAAACGCTTGGACAAACTCTTTTTGCGGAAGAAGGGACCTACCACGCATTGGCAAAAGCCATAGTGAGCAGCAGTCTCTTTTTAGAAATGGACGACGAGGAGTAATTCGAATGGCACAGAGATTCGATCGTCGCACATTTCTTCGAGGCACGGGTTCGGTGGCTGTGGCGCTTCCGTTCCTAGAAGAAATGGTTGGGTCTCGAGCGTTTGCGGCGACTCCAGAAACGGTGCCTTTTCGGCTGATCACCGTCTTTTTTGGCCTGGGCCTAGACCCGGCCTGGCAGCGAGACTTCAATGGGCCCCTGGAGCCCTATCTTCCGTTCCAAAAGAAGATGACCTTTGCCAGCGTTGGGCTCGAGCAGGGGGGCGAGGGTGGCGCTCACTGCAACACCTCTTCAGTGGTTTTTGTAGGTGAAAAGCATCCCAGCGCCAACCGTGCGGGTGGGGCTTCCGTAGATCAACTTGCCCGCCTGGCCTTCGATCCAACCGCAAAAACATTGGTCTCGGGGCTGTGGTGGCGTCGGGGCGCCTGTGATGCTCAGGCCCTTCGGGTTTGGAATCCGGACGGAACCGCTCGCCCGCCGGTTAAGAGGCCGAGCCAAGTGTTTGACCAAGTTTTTGGGAAGGCTTTGCCTCGACCCGATTCGGAACCCAACCCTCAACCGGACCCAGCGGCGCTCCGTGCGCGGCACATTCAGCGGAGCATTCTGGATACAGTCATCCAAGAATACAAGAAGCTTACGGGTAAGACCTCTTACCTTGGTTCGGCGTCTAAGCAGAAGATTGATCTCCATCTCAATTCAATTCGGGAGATTGAGCGAGAGCTTGCTCCGAGTGAAGAAATCATGAAAGAGGTGGAAGACAACCAGCCCACCGTGAGCTGTGATTGGCCAACACGCCCAACCGATCCCTCGGTTGGCAGCCCAGAAGCGAACTACGATCAGTTCACCTATGGAACGGGCGCGGGTGCGCCCAAACTTCGGTGGCAAGAAATCGAGCGAGTTTTTCATCTGCACGCGGATCTCTATGCCTTGGCGCTGAGGTGCGACTTGGTTCGATATGGGAATCTGATGTTCGAGTCGGCTGGGGGCCACACCAACATTCAAGGTACCTACCGTGCGCTTGGAGAAAGCACTGATTTCCCTGGGAATGCGTCGCAACATGACGACTATTTTCACGGAAACCAGCCTCGGCATGCGCGGCTTTATCAGCATTTCGCCCAGAGCAATGTAGCCTACTTTCTTCAACAACTCGATGATCCGGCGTTTCTCGAGCCCAACGGAAAGACGGTTCTTGACAATACCTGTGCCGTTATCGGCACGGAATATGGATGGAATCACAGCAAGACCGATGTCTTTCACGCTATTGCTGGCGGCCACGGCCGTTTTAAATCAGGAAATTTTACCGATCGGAAACTCAATGGAATAGACCTTTACAATGCAATTCTTTCTGCATACGGAATAGAGGCTCGCATTGGGTCTAAGACTGGGGTGCAGTCCGAGGGCAATGCCGACTTTCTACTGGCCTAATTCCCATCACGAAAACGCAGACAGAAACAGGTTGAATGGAAGACACCCTTCAGTTCACCAGGCACTTTCCAGTTTCGCAGGTATAACCATCGGGACACGCCCGAAGGAAGCAGGAGCGTGAGCAGTAGTAAGGCACGGTGATGTTCTGGGCATTGACGTTTGTGCATCGGGGGCCGCCACACGGCGACAGATGACTGTTGTTGCACGGCGTTCCCAATGGTTCGGAGCACATGTCGACGAAACACTCGCCTTCGCCGCAAACGCCGTCGTCTTTGCATCGTAGTCGGCATCGGTCGTTCGTTCGATCGCAACCGTGGGTAGGTTCACAGTCTTCGTCTTTATTGCATCGGCCGGCTCCGGTACCGCCATTGTTTTCGTACACGAGGTCTTCGACGGGGCCCGTGTATAGGCAAGCGCCAATGAGGCTGGTGCACGCAAGCGTCAATAGGCCAATCTGAAGGAGTCGTTTCATGGTGACTGATTGGCCTCAACGAAATACCAGATAATGGCGGCGATGGTGACGGCCGCGCCGCCGATAATCAGGCCGTCTGCAAGTTTGGCTTGACCGACAACACCGTCCGTTTCTCCACTTCGCGCGCTGCTAAGCGCAAGCTGGCCGAGCAACAATCCAGTGCCGACCGCACCAAGTCCAGTGACTCCGACCACCAGTGGATACGGGGAAGCGTTTGCGGCCCGTGATTTGGGATCTGTTTCAGGGTTGAGGGCATGGTTTGTCGGGGTGTCTTGCGGGAACGCAGGGGTGTTTTGGTCGACGATCTGCTTCGCCTGGTCTGAAGCGCCTGTCTCAGTAACATGCAACCCAGCGCTGATGGGCTGGTTCAGGGTTTTAGGAGGTTTTCTCACCTGTCCCAGAAGTTTGGCGATGGCTTCAGCGACCACAATCTCTTCTTTGTCGGCGTTGTATTGAACGGAGACCGAGGCCACCAGACAGCCCCGTTCGATGGATAGGAGGCTGAGCTGGAAGCGCTTCTTTTTCCCGGTGATTCGCACCTGAAGCAGGGAGTTTGGCGAGAGCTCTTTTCCAAGCTCACACTGAGAATCCTCATCGTATCGTGGGTCGGCAGATTGTTTCTTGATTTCGTCAAGCTTTACACGTTCTTCGGGCGTGGATACCAAGGTGAGCTTGTCGGTTCGTTTGAGCTCCGTACGAACCAATGCCCTGATTTCTTCGGATCGACCTGCCGTCGCATGGTCTTTTTGAACCTCAACGGCGACGCGGGGCGCTTCCTGCATCCACCGCTCCACCTGTTTTTCGACTGCTTCTACCTGACCTTGTCGGACCAAAAGACTTCCGTCCCAGCTCCACAAAAAGGCTGCAGGAAGGCGGTTGCCTACACCCATCGCTTGCGCGATTGTGCCCTCGTCGTCACAGACCACCTCATCTGGGCTCCATCCGGGATTTTGGCAGTTACCGTCTGGGTCAAGGGTTGAAACGACGATAAGTCGCAGGCCATCGCGTGCATATTTTTCATGAAGGGCTTTCCACTTTGGCACCGCATCCATGCACGGTTTGCACCAGGTGGCATAGAATTCAACTGCAACCATACGGACGCCCGGTCGTTCAAGCCAACCGCGGACATCAAGGGTTGTATTGGCGTGGGCTTGGGCAGTGAGGAGCATGGCCGCACCGAAGGAGATCAGATGTGCGAGCGGCCTCATGTATTGTTGATGTCATCATTGGGTTTGCGTTAAGGCAACGTACGGGCATGTGCGTGCATGACACACGTCCGTTGAATGTCGCACCCCCTCGGCCTTGGGGCTGTATAGGTGGCGGTGAATGTTAGCCGAGGTTGAGCCGTTCACCGGCTCTCGCCGAGATGACCTTTGTGATGCCAATTTCCTTCAGTTTTTCAGTCAAAGTAGCCTGCGGACCCTCTTCACCATGAACGAGGGCGATTCGTTTGAGATGTCCGCGCTCTCTTATCTTCTTGGCGAAGTCGAGCAAGTCGCTTTGATCTGCGTGAGCGGACAAGCCATCAATGGCATGAATCTCGGCCCAGACGTCGCGTTCTACCCCAAACACTTTGGCCTTGCGTCTCCCCTCGAGCAAACGCCGACCCAGTGTATGTTGGGCCATAAAACCCACAATGATCACGCTGTTTTTGGAATCACCGAGACCCTGGCGAAAATGATGGAGGATTCGGCCACCCTCACACATACCAGAACCGGCGATGATGATGCAGGGTTCGCCGCTGGCCTGAAGTGCCTTGGAGGCTGAAACATCGGAGACGTAGTGAAGACCCGGCGGCGAAAACGGATCGTTCCGGCTCAAGATGCGGGCTTGAACTTCCTCCGCCAAGCCTTCTGGGTGGAGTTTGTAGATTTCGGTGATGGCGATGGCCAACGGGCTATCGATGTAAATGGGGACGCGGGGAATGGCCTGTTTGTCGTGAAGGCGCTCTAGGGAAAAGAGGATTTCCTGCGCACGCTCGAGTGCAAACGAAGGAATATAGACCCTGCCCTTTCTTTCGATGGTTTTTCGAACGATTGCGCCCAGCTGCTGATCCATTCCCTCAATGTTGGGGTGCAGGCGATCCCCATAGGTGCTCTCCATCAACAATACCTGCACATCTTCAATGTGCTCGGGAGATTGAAGAAGCGGCAGTTCTTCACGGCCGAGGTCTCCGGTGAAGACGAGTCGGGTCCGGCGTCCATTCTCGTGAAGGTCAATTTGGACCAGCGCCGATCCCAGCACATGGCCCGAGTTGTGGAATGTCAGCTTGACGCCCGGACTGACCTCGAGGGGTCGATGTAGAGGGACTGAAATCATCTGCCCGACTGCTTTTTGCGCGTCCATTGCGGTGTAGAGCGGTTCAACTTTTCGCTCAGAACCGTCTCGTTGGAGGCGACGGTTTAGATAGGCTGCGTCTTGTTCTTGGATCATCGCGGCATCACGAAGCATGACGCTGCACAGGTCTCGGGTTGCCGGTGTGCAGTAAATGTTACCCGAAAAACCGCGGCGGACGAGACTGGGAAGGTTCCCGCTGTGATCGATGTGGGCGTGGCTCAACACTACTGCTTCGGCGCTTGTCGCCCATTTCGGAAGCTCTCGATTCCGATGAAATGTCTCCTCTCTCCGTCCCTGGAAGAGGCCACAGTCGAGGAGGATTTCTTTACCATTTGCTTGGAGGCGATGAAGAGAGCCCGTCACGCCGCCAGCCGCGCCATAGAACTGAAGATGCATGGAGTGCTCGGAAGTACCTTGAACTTGAGCATGCGACAATTGCCGATCGGCGGACTATCCACAAAAACGTTGCTACTTGGGCGGTCTACATCTAGGGTTTACAGTGTTGGCTGAGCGAATCCTGATCGTTGATGACGAGCGAAATATCCTCGTGACGCTTTCCCGGGCGCTGGAGCTCGAGGGTTACGTGGTTGAGGCTGTTGGTGGAATCAAGCAAGCTGAGCGCGCGCTCAAAGCCCATGCGCCGGATCTCCTGTTGCTTGATGTCAAACTTCCTGATGGCGATGGGCTTCAGCTTTTGTCTGCTCTTTGCGAGGGTTCGTCAGCGTTTCCCATCATCATGATGAGTGGACACGGATCGATTGACGATGCGGTGCGGGCTATTCAGGCGGGGGCGAGCGACTTCTTGCAGAAGCCAATCGGGCAAGAACGGCTGTTTTTGACGATTCAAAACGCGTTGGAGATGGCCCGCCTAAAGGCCGAGAACAAAGAGCTTCGGATTCTCGCCGAGAAGACCGGGGGCATTGATGAAATCCTGGGCCGGTCCAAGTCCATGAAGCTATTGAGGGCCCAGATCGAGCGGGTTGCGGCAAGCGAAGGACGGGTCCTCATCGGGGGTGAAAATGGCACCGGAAAGGAGTTGATCGCTCAGGCGATTCACGCCGCCTCCGGTCGAAGCGATCGGCCCTTTATTTCGATGAATTGCGCAGCGGTGCCGAGCGAGCTGGTTGAGTCCGAGCTTTTTGGCCACGAAAAAGGCGCGTTTACCGGTGCAGTTTCAAGAAAGGCGGGGCGTTTTGAGCAAGCGCACACGGGCACGCTTTTTTTGGATGAAGTTGGCGATATGGCGCCCAACATGCAAGCGAAGCTCCTTCGTGTGCTGCAAACCGGCGAGTTTGAGCGGGTGGGCGGCCAGGAGAGGGTGCAGGTCGATGTTCGTGTCCTGGCGGCGACAAACAAGGATTTGGAAGAAGAAATCAAGGAAGGTCGATTTCGAGAAGACCTCTACTACCGTTTGAATGTCGTTCCCCTGGTGTCTCCACCGCTCAGGGAACGCAAAGAAGATATACCCCTCCTCGTTGATCGTTTTATCACAGAGGCGGCGCTCAAGAATCAGCGCCGCGCTCCGAAACTGACCGACAGCGCTATGGCACTTCTCGCGGCGCACAACTATCCGGGGAACGTTCGTGAGCTCCGGAATGTGGTTGAACGTGTCCTTATTCTGGCTCCGCCGAATCAAAAGACCCTAGACGAGGCCGATATCAGAGACTTTGTGCCCACGGGCCGTTCTGAGCCGCCGGTCGGGTATCAAAAAGGGCGACGTTTGGCTGACCTGGTGACTGACGCAGAGCGCGCCATTGTTCTTAAAGCCCTTGAGGCCCACGACGGCGTAGTGTCGGACACGGCTCGGGCGCTTGGGGTTGAACGCTCGAACTTTCACAAGAAATTGAAAGCACTCGGGCTGCGTTGACCAGCCGCTCGGCCTCGGTCTCAGGGCCACGCGCCCTTGTGGTTAAATTGACCCTCGCCTCGTGGCGAAGGGCGAATACTTATCGTAAATAGCTGATATTACATCAATATGGTCCGGTGGAACGCCCTTGGCATGGGTCGTGCTCTCTACCCACTCCGAATCGCCCATTTTTCTTAAAGGAGTCTACCATGTCAGTTTCCATTCAAATTCACCGAGCACACCGTCGCGATCGGCTTCGGCTCATTTCAGCGATCTGCTTTTCCGCAACGGGACTTGCTGGCGCGGCCATGCTGTTCGCAAATCCAAAACATCCAACGGTTCGGGTTGCTCTGCCTAAACAAGGTCAGACCGAGCAACCTGGAATTCAAACCGCACCCAGCGTTTCGGCTGAGGCCCCGGTCGTGCACATGCCAGAGCTCGTGGTTGTAGGCAATCCAGCCAAGCCCGCGGTGTCATTGGTTGCTCTTCCGAGCGACGACGAGAAGACCGATCATCGCCTTGAGGCCAATCAGGCCTTGGACCGGGGTGAACTCAAAGCCGCACTGGTCTCTTTACGAAAACATCTGTTTCACCATGAGGCCGAAGTTTCTACTCTTCTTACCATTGGCCGTTTGGGCCGACAGATTGGGGGCCATGATGTGGCCGAGCGGAGCCTTGGAGAAGCAGTCTTGATAGATCCCAGAGAACCCGAGGTACACGTAGAATTGAGTCGTCTCCATCTTGCCAAAGGCGATTTGAAAGAAGCGCAAGCAGCGGCTCGGCAAGCGGTGCGCCTGGACCGGGAGGGTTCTTCGGCTTGGAATTTGATGGGGCGGGTTGCGATGGCACAAAGCCAGTGGGAGCAAAGTGAGATGGCTTTTCGCAAGGCCCTTCAGCTCGACCCGACCAACGCCATGATCCACAACAACTTGGGCCTTCTGTATATCTACCGCAAGCGTGGCGAAGACGCCGTGGACTCCATGGAGGCTTCGGTGGAGCTTTACGGAGATCAGGCGCCTCACTTTGTGTACAACAACCTGGGCCTGGCTCATGAGCTCTTGGGCAACTACGAGGAAGCCCGCGAGGCCTTCGAAGAGGCGGCCATCTTGAACCCAGACTACGCCCGAGCGCGTCTGAATCTGCGCCGGGTGACCAAAGCCCTCGAAAAAGAGCGCCATCGCGAGCCCGAGGCATCCAATGCTATAGTCTTTGGCGATGAAGCCGAAGCCAGCCTCCGATTCGACCACCATCATGAATGAAATTGTGCTGCCCTCCGATAGCAATGGCCTCGGAACTGCGTTTGGTGGCAAAGTGATGCAGTGGATCGACATTTGCGGCGCGATTACCGCCCTCAGGCATTGTCGCCGCCAGGTTGTGACCGCATCCATGGACGAGCTTCACTTCCATGCCCCCATCAAGACGGGCACCATCGCCTCCCTGCGGGGGGTGGTCAGCGCAAGTTTCAAGCACTCTCTCGAGGTTGTGATCGAAGTGCACAGCGAAGACCCAGAATCTGGTGACACCAAACACTGTTGCTCCGCTCTTTTGACCTTCGTGGCCCTCGACGACCAGTCCCGCCCCACGCCAGTGCCCCCGCTTCTTCTTCGGACGCCTGAGGAGAAGCGCATCCAGGAAGAGGCGGCCCTTCGACGCAAACGACGCCTAGAGCACCGTCAGCATACCGCGCACCCAAGGTCGTAGCTTGCCCACGACACAGCGCGAGACCGCCAGCCGCCTCAGCATCGTGATGAGCCCGAAAACGCAGCTCAGGGTTGAGCCGTAAAGGGAACGGACTGTCCGGCGAACAAAGGCACGACAGAATAGGAATAAAAAGGGAGTTCGGCGGGAACCTCATATTCCTTCCGTACCAGGCGTATCTTTTTTTCGGGTGGCTGGTGTCTGTGAAAGCGCGGACCAAACTCACAACAAAACCCGGTAAGCGCTGGGAGCTGTCCTGCTGCGTCAAATACTTGTGCATAAAGCGAAAGTGCGATGGGCGCGCTGAAAATACCAGCACAACCCGCGGAACACTCTTTGGTCTCTTTTGTGTGAGGCGCGCTGTCGGTTCCCATGAAGAAAGATGGATCACCGCCGGTTGCCGCTTCCACCAAGGCAACTCGGTCCGGTTCGGTTTTGAGTATTGGCAAACAAAAGTGGTGGGGACGGATCTTGTTTCCGGCAAAAAGAGCGTTGCGGTTGAACAACAAATGCTGTGGCGTGATGGTTGCGCCAAGGTTTGGTTCCGCTTTGACCAACGCCACAGCATCCGCGGTAGTGATGTGCTCAAAACAAATACGGAGTTTGGGGTGCCGACGCAGAAGCTTCACCATGTACCGGTCGATGAACCGCTTTTCGCGCTCGAAAATATCGGATTCGGGATCCGGATCTTCGCCGTGAACCAAAAGCAGGATGTCCTTGGACTCCATGGCAGAGAGCACCTCATCGAGTTCGTCCAACTGGGCACCTGCTTCGGAGTTGGTGGTCACTCCCGAAGGGTACAATTTAAATCGCGCACCCGATCCGGCATCTTCGACGATGCTTGTTGTGGTTTTGGCACCCAAATACAACGCAACGACGGGCTCGAATTCAGGAGCGATGGCTTGAATCTGCGCGGCGTAGTTTTTGGCTTCTGCCACGGTCCAAATGGGGGGTGACAGATTGGGCATGACCACGGCGGAGGCACAACTTTTAGCGGTGTAGCGAACCGCATCGGGTAAATATGCGTCCTGACGTAAGTGCACATGGGCGTCGAAAACCCCAGAGAGCACAATTTCGTCGACTGACATGCTCCCCTCTTATCACAGCGGGCGAACGTTTGCGATAAGCGCCTCTATGGCTCCCTACAGACGCTTTGTCGCCACTTAGTCAGAGACCGGCGACGTGAAGCTTGTCTTCATTCACCGATACAACGAAGCAAATCGGCACCATCGCAGTTCGGACTGCAGCCATCCTCGGTTGGCCACGCATTGAAAGCTTGAATCAAGTGCAAGCAGCGTCAGGTCGTTTTCTGTAAGAACAATAGACTCGATGCGCCACGCCGCTTTTGCAGCTTAACGGAGCAGTACCGAAACGTCCGAATGAGTTCGGTAGCGCACGTCAAACTGTATCCGTTGAATACACTGGTAACTGTACCTGTACCGACTAAGTTGGTTCCACGTAGGCTCGCTGACTATGATGCGTCGTCGTGACGTCGAATGCGTTTTCCGCTGCATCGAAGGCGAGGAACACAATGCGACATGAGGGCACTGCGCAGTGGGGCTTTCGGGCTGAGTGTAAAAGGTCGCCAAGATGTCGCATTGACCGCAAAGCTTCGCTCGCGACCAAAATTTGTTCCACCGCTAGCGGGTGGACAAGACAAGAAGGGAGACAAGAATAGATGCAAACAGGTAATCTATGCAGACAACCAACAACCGCAACCGAGACTCAACCCGAGCGCCCAACGAATACGCTATTGTATGGGCTTATTTTTTTCGCGAGCGCCTGTGGCGTACCGGACACCCCGAAAGAACGAGTTAGTACGACCGCAGCGCTCTCGACCGCCCGTGCCTGTAATCAAAATTCCGAGCGGCTTTTCGATCGAGTTCGCCGGGGCCTGGTTGGACTTGATGTCCAACGTTTACGAAAGAAGTACAAAGGACCGCTCATTCAAGTTCGACGTTCATCGGACGATGCTATCCAAACAATTGGGGCGGACTGTCACGATTTAGATACGCGTGCGTTTAACCGCTTCGTGGGTGGCGACACGGCCACTTTGAATCGCATTCTTGATCAAAGCGGAAACGGACACGACGCTATCCAACGGGTGGCTTCAAGGAGACCAAAGGTCGTAGACAACGGTTCTGGACGAAAAGTCTTTTCCTTCGCCGGATCCCAAGGCATGAGTATCTCTGGCGCATTTGACAAGATTAGCGGAGCCAACGCCCTCACGGTCTTTTTTGCGGCACGATGGAACGGAACATCGACGGAAAGACAAATGGTTACGTTCGGTGCGGGACTAACGTGGCCAGGTGGCGCTCAATGGCCTCTTTCGATGTTTCTGCGTAGAAACACAAATCCACAACTCACTGGTACGCCGGTAGCGATGTTTAGGCTCTCCGACAGATCTCGCCACGAGATCGGAGCAAAGGGCACGTTTGGCCGTGCGAACGTCAACGAGATTCATGAGTTTGTCTTCCACAAGGATCGAGGGGCCGAGCTCTACAACTCCGGTCGGTTGGTCAGCAAGATCCCGGGGAAAGGACTCCCGCTTCTCGTGGCCGCAGAACGCGGAGACGGCCTCGTTTTTGGCAACACCGCCGACTACAAAAACGGCTTCCGGGGAGAAATGACCGCCCCGTTGATATTCGATCGTGCGCTGAGTGCATCCGAGAGAGCCAAAGTACGTAAGAGTATAGCAAGTCACTACAAGTTCGAGCTTCCGAACAACAAGCGCCCGGGCAAGGATGAATTCACGATTGTATACCTACCCGATACACAACTGTACGCGGCCGGACAGGGTGACGATGAACTTCCAATGAGAGCGGCTATGGCGTGGATCAAGAAAGCGAGAAAGAACTGGAAAATTCGCCTCGTCACCCACGGAGGGGACGTCGTCGACCGGGCCGCAAACCGAGAAGAATGGTTCGAAGCTCGCGATTGGTTCGACGTTCTTGACACAGCCAATATTCCTTATTCAGTTCCCCCTGGCAATCATGACTACATCGGAAAGGTGAGGAACCGAGATTCAACCGTCTTTAACGAGTTCTTTTCTCCAGCTCGACTTCGCAATCAACCATGGTGGAATGGCCAAATGTTCGAGAGAGGCAAAACGGACAACGCCTGGTTCATCATGAAGTCTGAAGGTCAGCGATACCTTATTCTGAACCTTGAGTTTCAGCCAAGACGCGCCGTCATAGCTTGGGCCAATCAAGTACTCGCGAGGCATCGCGACAAGAAAGCCATTATTGTCACCCATGAATTCTTAAACGAAGGGGGGGCGCTTGACAGCAAACCGTTCGTCTCTGGCAATGACTTTACACCCGCCAGCAAAATCTATTCCGATCTAGTAAAGAAGCATCGCAACATTTTTTTGGTGCTCAATGGCCATCACGCTCGAGGCAGTGCCCGGCGTTTTGACAAGGCGAGCGGCGCACATTTTCTCTTTTTTGACGAGTTCCTCAACCCTGAAAGAAAGAAGCAAGGTTGGATCCGTTTGATGGTTGTATCTCCCAAAAAGGGAACAGTGCGTGTCATGACCTACAGTCCTTTCCTCAAGCGGTTTCGGAACGACTACCAGAGCCAATTTACTCTCCCATAACCCGTCGTAACGAAAAGACGTGACGGCCGTGGACTACATCACGCACGCCATAGTCCCTAACCCGGGCCCAGTGGGCCAGTACCGCGGGCGCAAAGAGTAGCTGTTCGTCGAATAGCGCTCGAGAGACCATGAAGTGAGAAAGCCGCGGCGGTAGCTCGAATGGCCTCAAGTCTGTCCCACGTGCAACCTGTTGTGGACAGTTGCGCCACTCAATGAAGCTGACGTGACCTCTAGGACAAAAAAGACGGGGTGCAATCCCATTAAAGTGAACTGGCATTAAACTTGCTTTGGCCTATTTCCCATAGAACTGCCCACAAGAAGTAGACCGTAAACCCCCGCCTCACGACGGTATCCCACCGTGTTTCGAGAAGTGGACCTTTTTGGGAGAGACGAGCGAGAACCGTGGCACAAACGATGGGCGAGCCGACTGTTCTTCGTCGACTCGCCGTCACCTGTTCGCCACCTGAACGCGTCAGTCAACCGCTTCAGGAATGAGCGGTGCGAGTTCCTCTACGGATGTGCGGGCTGCTACTTGAAGCGCCCATAAAGTTGTGGCGCAAACTGGACATATGCCCCACCACCGGCGTGGGTATGGGGGCTTCCTGCTCCACCCTCAAACACATTGGGTGCGAGCAGGACCGAACCCAAAATGCGGTAGGGATTTGGGACGGGAAACAATGCATTGTATCCGAGTAGATTCGGGACCATGTCCCAAGCGTGCCCCGTGAAGGCTCTGGCAGGCATTTCTATCCCATAGGTCTTGAAGAGCAAGGACGTCGAAGCCCAATTGACTGCAGCTCCATCCATGGTCACCTTCAAACCAGCCAAATTCTGTCCCATTTTTTGCTGCATCACCAAGGCGTTTCTGGCGATGATCCCACCTTGACTGTGGACATGCAGGTGAGAGTTCGTCAGATCAATGTGAGAGAGAATCTCTGCGGTGCTCTCAGAGACTGGTGTCCTGCCCGTAAGTTTGCCGAGTGCGGATTCAAGCGTATCCATCGTCCCGCTGACTGTGTCGTTGTGGATCATGTAAAATGAATTCGATCGGGTTCGCTCAACTCCAAGCTTGGCTGCTTTGATGAGGTCATTGGATTGCCCATTTCCGAAGAGGACGATGCCTTTACCTTCTACTTCGCTTGTCGGAACTCCCCGCCTGATGATCAACCAATCGCCATTTTTTGTCACATGCGTAAACTCCGCCTTCATCTTGTCTGCGGGTGTTCTCGCAGCGTGAATTTTGCCCAGGACTTGCGCGGACACTCCCGCCATCACGCCAGAAATGACAGCCCCTCGTAATCCGGCCTTGAGGGCAGATGAAAGCCCCTGCCCGCCTATCACAGCGCCCATGAAGCTGCTGGTAAATCCAGAAACCATGCCTACAAAAGTCGCCGTAGTTGCCGCACTCCAGGCCAGAGGAGCCACTGCAAGCGCCAAACCTCCGGTCACCATGCCGAGGAGAGCCCCCGCAATCATTCCGCCATACCGCTTAAAGAATCGTCCAACCTTGCGCATGAATTTCTTCAAGAAGAAGCCACTCGGATCAGTGTGAACCAAGGGGTTGTTCAGCACGTACGAGTATCGATTATGTTCTTGCAAGTTGGACTTGTTCCGAACGAATGGATCTGGGCTCAAGAACCGGCCAATTTTGGGGTCATAGATTCTGCCCTTCATGTGAACCAGCCCAAAAGCATCCATCATTTCTTGGCCCGTATACCCACGGTCCGAGAAAGCGTTTTTGGTCCAGTCACCCACAACACCAAGGAGGCTGTAAGGCGTTGCGCTTACAAAACCTCGACGACGACCCCACGGGTCATAGCTATAGCGCTCTTCAACAGTGCCATCCGGATCCGTCTTCGCGATGACCGTTCCTAAGTGGTCGGTCAGATAAAACGAACGTTCGCCGGTTGCAGGCGCACTGAGCGCAATGCTTCCCACGAGCCCCATTGGACCTGCGATGTTCAGTACGTAGGCTCCCCTGCTCCAATTGCTCTTACAATTGGCGCCGTTGACACAGGTTTCCTCGTAGACATCCGTTCTCTCAAAGTCTTGGAACCAGAAGTATTTGTCCTTAATACGGTGGCCTGTCTCCGTCACGGACAACGGTGCACCGATGTTGTCAACTCGACCATTCCCGCGAACCAAGAACGACCTAATGCTGATAAGTTCGTTGCCGGGCTCCGCATCGCGGAGATCTGCTTCAAGGTTTCGAGTCACGACTTGCCATGTACCGTTTCGAGAAACATCACCCAAGCCGTGATGAATGTATTTTTCGCTCACCTTCAACCAATCTTCGTTCTGGGGGCCATACTGTAGGTATCGGGGCCCGGCACGGGTCTCCACTCTGACGAAGAAAGAAAAATCACCGGAGAACTTCATGTCCCAGTTGAATAGGGAATGATTTTCAGTATCCCACGGCGCCCCATCGGATCGTCTGAGACGAAAGCCGTTGTTTACGCCAGAGCCATTGAGTTGAATCACCCGACCGTCGCGTTCGGGGTCTGCAACGTTTTTGATCGATGCGCCGGAAGGGGTAGGATCATAAACATCCCAACCCGCGGTATCCAGGTCCTCGGCATCTTCATACACTGTTGTCCCTGTCCACTCTTCGGTTGTACGTCGAAACACTTGCTGATGCGCCGCATCATAGGCGAACTCGGACTCGAATTTCGGCAAAGAGGTATCGGAGTGCTCAGTCCACATCGCGTAGGGCATATTGAACGACGTCCATGATGCCCTCATATGCCCCCTATGGGTCATGTTGCCATGATCATCGTACGCGAATGACACGTCGCCCGCCTTGGTCACCGCGTGAGGCTGTTTTCCAAGATAAGAAAACGTCTTAGACTCAGTCACTTCTGTGCCGTCAGGACGGTAAAAGGTTTCGTCTCGGTGGGTTATGTTTCCGAGCGAATCATATTGCCACGTTGAATTCGGTCTTTTGCCTAAGGCCCAGCTGTTGCTTGTCAGGCGGTTCAATGAGTCGTACTGGAACCTTTCCCATGCGTTGATGTTGTAGTCTTTTCGGGCGGTCATGTTCCCCGACAAGTCGTACTTCATTTCGATTTTTACCAGATCCGTTGAGTTTTTCGATGCCTTGACCCAGAGCGGTCGTCTCGCCTTCTGATTGAATATCGTCGATGACAATACCTTTGCGCCATTGACATATGAAATGGCCTCACCATGCGCGTCGTATTCAACGTCAGTGAACCAAGATTTCCCATCAGAGCCTACCATTTTGGTTAGATGTCCGCTGCTATCGTAGTAGTACTTCAAACCGTACCATTTTTGCCCGTCTACATTGTAGTTGCGCTCGGTCACGTTGTTATACACGTCGTATACATGCGTAACATCGGCTTCCATGCCCCGAATGTTATTGTCCGACTTCGTCAATCGGCCGATCTCGTCGTAGTAGTGGCGACGCGTAGGCCTTGAGCTACCATCCGGGGTGCCCACCTCCATAAGCATCTTGCCGATTGCAACATGACCATCCAATCGGTCATAGACCCATTCTTCGGTGCCTTCGGGCATGACTCTTTTCGTCATACGACCCAAGGCATCGTGCTCCATGGTGGTCGTCCGATTCAGAGTGTCTGTCTGCGATGTAAGTCGGCCCCTCTTGTTGTACTGGTAGCTCCAGTCTCCAAGGTCTGCGTCGATGAGTCTCGTTCGGTTCCCGAGAAGATCGTACTCCATTTCAGTCACGACGGTTTTGGACTCGCCCACTGCGGAAGACTTGGTGACTCTGCCTGCGACGTCGTATCGTACTACGAGGAGTCCGCCCTGATCGTCTTCGACCTCGGCCAATCGCCCCCGCGCGTCTTTTAGACGAATTTCTTGCGAGATTTGAACTCCATCTGCATCTTCGATAAATGTCGTTTCTTTTCTTCCTTCGTAAACAACCCTGCTGATCACGCCATCAAAACCCTTGCTGCGTGTCTCACGATCGAATGCGTCGTATTCCATGGTCTTCCACAACGGTTTTTCCGACTGGGCAGTGTTTTTGCTTACTCGATGGCTATTGGATTCGGCCCTCTTGCGCCCAAGCACATCGTATCTGGCTTCATTGACGTTCCAGGTGGTTGTGTTGCCCAAGGTATTATCTTGCGCCGCGGTAGCGTGCCTGACTTGGCGATCCAATCGGTCGAAATCGATATGCGTTAGCGGCGCCCCAAGGGATCGAATTTCCTGACGATATTTCGTGATTCCCGATTCGTTCAGTGTCATCACATATTCTTTGGTGATCAGTTGTGCACCGGTGTGCGGCAGATACTCTTTGGTCTTTCGGCCCAAGACATCGTACTGAACCTTGGTAGAACTCAATTGAACACCGACTTTGTCTGTGGGGCACTCGGTCGTGTTGTTTCGCGCAAGCGCGTTCGCGTCCACCACCCGTGTTTCTAAACCAGAACCCGCGTCGTATTCACGAACCTGCAGATGCCCGGCGGCGTTCTTGGTGCACAAGGGAAATCGGCCTTTGGCATCAAATACGTGGGACTCTTCACGACGGCCGGCGACTTTGGTTTCGGTCTTGTTGCCAAAGGCATCGTAGTCGGTGTGCACCATCAGTTCGTGCTCGGTTCCCTCATCCCTGGTCTCAGTCTTCATGTAACCCTGAACGTAGCCAAACCTTTTCTTCCGTTCGATTTCGCTGCCATCTTGTTTGGCAACCGACTTCTCAAAGGTAAGCCGACCGGGAATCCATACCCCGTTATCTTTGGTGAAATATTCGAACTCGCGGTGGATTTGGTCCGTGCTCTTATCGGCGTGGACCACCTCTTCAAGGCGTCTGTTTCCGAGGAAATCGACTTGCCAGTTCTTCGAACTTTGCTCCCAAGGAGCGGTCGCGCCCACGTCCCACATCTTCTGAGTGGCGGAGGCAGCGAACGGAAGATAGGTTAACCCAGATTCGGGTTTAATATCTCCACACACACTTGGAACCGGATCGGCCGGGACTCCACCTTGGTTCAAGTCACCCATTGTAATGTATCGAAGCTTCTGAGTCTCTTCTCGAACAATTTGCTCCTCGTCGGTGCCGTAGTGAACACTCACCGTTTTCTTTTTCAGCTGGCCCCTGCATGGAAACCCAAGAGCGTAGGTCGCATCGACCGCGATGCCCCGCGTCTCGTCAATCGTACGCTGGGTCTTGAAACCAAGAAACCGCCTCGTTTTGGCATCATAAATCCCTCCCTCATACTCGTAGCGCGTCACGTTGAACGCGGTTTTTTGGCTCACGGGGAACAAACCATTGTCTTCGTGCAACTTGGAAACCACAATATAGGGGGCAAGGAAGTCTCTTTTGGGATAGACCGCAGCGTCTCCGGGCCGATAGATTTCTGGGTTCGTGATACGGTCGTATTCGATTTTTGTAACCTGACCCAATCCATTTTCGATCTTCGTGATCTCGTCGATGTAGGTCGTATCGGAGTGATAGCGGCGCATTTGTGTTTGCGCAGCAATGAGACCATCGTCGTCAACTGGGGCAATAAGATAGTCCGGAACGCCGTCACCCCCCAGGTCACCGATCACTTTGATCTCTTCCTTTTTTCCAATGGAAGGAATAGATCGTCCGACAAAATCTTTCCCGTTGAACCGATAGAGCGTATTCGAAAAGCGAAAGTCAGCTCGACCGTCACCGTCGTAATCGGCACTGCCATATACTCGCCGAGCAGCGTCAAAAATTCGTAAGGTCGAACGCCAATCCGCCATGAACCCGTTGCCCCTCGACGGCCGTAGATAGAGTTGGGAGAACTTTGCCGTGGGCTTGCACCAATTTGTGGTGTCCGATGACAAACCCCGAAGCATATCGCTCAAACCATCGCCGTTAAAATCGGCAAAACCTACGATCCTCCATCCGTTTCCTCCGACATATTCCTCTTTTTTATCAAAGCCCCATGTCTCACCGTCTTGTTCTCCTACGTTGAGGTAAGTTATGAAGGTCGTCTTTCTCGCATTGCAGTACTGGGTGGCGCTTGTCTCCGCGATAATATCGGCCCTTCCATCACCATTGAGTTCACCCACGTACACTTTCCATACGTCCTTGACCCTTGATCCGAGAAGAGAGTGTTTCTTGGTAATGAGTTTTCGAGCGCTCCGGGTCGAGCCGGGATTCGCGAAGAGAATACAATCTTGCATTAGGAGATCAGCGAATCCATCTCCATTGAAGTCCCCTACACCACGGAGAACATCGTGGCAGGCGGACTTCTCGATAGCCAACGCTGAGAAGGAACCATCACCGTTCGAAAAATACATCTTGGGGGCTGGATTGGTCCGCCACTTCCCGTCACTGTCGACAAGGCCTATCAGCAAGTCCGTCAGGCCATCTCCGTCGAAATCGTTGCTTGATATGACTTGTCGTTCGTAGCCGGAGTACACCTTGGTCGTAAGAACCAAGCCTGCATCTTCGCGAACGAAATCACGCGAGGACAGGTAGATGTGTAATTTCTTTGCAGACTTACTGATACGCCCCTTTTTTGTTGCTTGTCCCATAATGAAGTCGATCTTCGCGTCTCCATCAAAGTCGCCTCGAGCAAGAACGTCCAGCGAGGCCTCATTGGGAGCTGCAACTGCGGGTTGTTTCGGGAATCGAAGAGCAAGCGCACTTCCGTTCCTCCAAACAAAACGGGTTGGAGGAAGGGCCATCGATTCTTCGTTTGGATTAAGGCCGGCGACTTCTTGTACGGAGACCAGATTACTTAGTCCGGTAAGTTTGCTGGTCTCATATCCGAACCTGTACTCGCGAACATGCCGTTTAGAACCGCCATCTTCGACCCAGAAAATGACTTTTTTGAGTCTCCGGTCAAGCCGTCGAATGGACGTGCCTCCCGCATAAAGCAACTGTACGTCTGGCCTCGCCTCATATTTCAATTCGACGGTCGCGTAGGGTTTCAGGTTGGCTTTGTCGTTTCCGGTGTACCGAATCTCGCGGAGGAGACCATCCGAAAAATCATACTCCGTATAGTTGCCGGAGAAGTCTTGAGATTTTTGCATGAACCACGCGAAAGAACCATCTTTGTCGAAAACTCGTCCGTGCTCGTCGGTTCCATAGTGGCGAACAGAGCGATCCGGTCCATCCACCACAAATCTATAGGGTTGACCTGAAGCGCCGATCTTGCCGATGACTCGATATCGACTCTCAATCGCAGTGCGGTAGATAACGTGCGTGACCTTCGAGCCCGATTTTCGCTCTCCGACCTTGATAAGTCTTTGGCCATCGAGCTCAAGCTGATCGTTTCCATCAAAATCGACGGGATCTAAGAAGCCATCATACTCTTTGGTTGCAGGTGTTCTGCTGATGACCGAGGGGCCAACCAGGTGCCAGCCTTTTCCCATGATTCCGTTGGTTCCGCTGCTTTGGTACGCAATACTTAGCTTCGGCGTCATGCCCCCACTACCCGGAGGCGCCCTTAACGGGATCTGGTAGCTCGCCCGGCCCGCTTGGTCCACCGACGTGCTCCCTGGCAAAGCCCCTACCGCGGTTTTCTTTGGAGGGTCATCAGGCTCTTCCGGTTCCGGTTCTGGCTGCGGGTTCTTCGGGCAGAAGTACCTCGTTTCGTAGTCATGACATTCTTGGGTAGGACTGTTTATGCACACAAGTCCTTTGTCGACCGTACAGGTATAGTCTTCAAAGAACGTTTGCCCGGTGGCCGACGAGGGTCGTTTGTTTTTCTTGGAGCGACACTGAATTTGCGTCGGTTGTTCACAAGGTATTCGATTTTCATCCTCGTAGTGATACCGCTGTTCGAAGTCTCCCTTCAGTCCCGGTGTGTCTCTGCTGATCCACGACGTCCATGTACCGGCGGTCGGCAGGGCGGTGTCGTCTATGTCCGTGGTCTTCTGACCGACGCCGCAACCGATCACGCCAGTCAGCATACTGAGAGTAACCAGTGAAATCGATCGAGTTGCTCCCGAGCATAAGTTGTTTCCTAATGGCGTCGAATTTCCTTTCGACCTCGAACGCTTCCTATAATCCATGACAAAACGTCGGAGCAACATCGAGGCCACTCGGGACCCAAGCGCATGTCTCCGTTGAAAACTGCTGGTGTAGTCAAAAAAAGACAGATGTTGTGGAGTGCAGTAGACAGCGAGACAACGTATTCGAACAAACGAAGTCGATGAGAGTCGCTTTTCGCTTAGCCTTCGTCTGACAACAATGAACGATCGCTGGAGTTGAAGAAGGCAAGTGTTGGATCAGGGATATCAAAGCTATGTTTGTGTGCGCCGCGGCTCGCGGCTATGAGACGCAAGACGACTCATCCGGTTGGAAACTTCAGTTCCCACGGGTGGTCTTGGGATCGAGGGCGACCAAGAGGTCTACAAGCAAGGAAGGGCGTCCAGGTCGCTGGAGGTTGCCAAGATATGCTCTAGAACTGAGCCATCGCTGTTGACAACAGTTCATGCGCACGATTTGATGGCCGGTTTGCGACATTGAGTTTTGCGAGCTCAAGCGCTCGCGACGGGTCGTTGCCGGGTCCCATAAAGAATTCCGCGCCGTGGTCGGCGAAGGCCAATGGGTACTGCGTGAGGAGCGCATCGTAGGCTCGCCGGGCACGGTCAATCATTGCCGTTGCCCGGTCGACGTCATCTCGGTCGGCGTACAGTTCACCGAGCAAACCGAACAGCTCCGGGTCTTCGGTTTGGCTCCGCAGGGGTTCCAGGCGTTGGATCGCGGCATCGATGTCACCGTTGTTCCACTCAATCTCGGCGAGGTGAATATTTGCGGTGACATATTGCGGTAGCTTTGAGAGTGCTTCTTCGTACAGTATCGCGCCCCAATCAGGTCGGTCGGCCCGCTCAGACCACATCACACCTCGTGCAAACGCCACGGATGCAACCACAAACGGGGAAACGTCGCGGTAGTGGGTCAGGGCATCGACGAAGAGTGTGTCGGCACCCACAAAATCATCGTTGGCCTCCAAAGCAAGGGCACCGGCGAAGCGTTGCTCGAATGTGGCTGCATCCACTAAAGGTGGTGTTTTGGCGCCCGTGGCCACCCGGATGACGTAGCGGCGTCCGTCGACGGCTCTAGGGTCCGCGCCGTGTTCTTCCGCCTCATTGAGGTCCTCGAGTGCCTTATCGAAGCGGTGCAACTGAACTTTGACTTGCGCTCTCAAAAGGTAGGCCGAAGGCGAGGTCGGTTCAGCGGCGACTGCTTCGTCGGCCAAATCAAGCATCGAAGAAAAATCTGAGTATTTTCCCAGATATCTGACACGAAGGCTGTACAAGTCCACGAGACGTGACCGTCCGGATGCCGTCGGGTTACCGCGGCGACGCATGGCTTCAAGCGCCTCGATTTCGCTTTGTAGGTTTGCCAAGGCAATCTCGCTGTGGGTTGTCTGGATCTCAACGCTGGGCAGTTCATCCATGAGGCTCACATCCTTGGCGGCCGGGCCGCAAGCGCATAACATTGACAGTAAGACAGTCCAAGATAGTCTGGTCTCGTGGTTCATTGTACTTCTCCTTTTCACATTTTTGGTTCTTAAGGTGCCGACAAGAAGGGGAACACCGAGGACGAAGTTGAGCCGTCATCTGCGGGCACGCCGTCCGTAACGCCCGCGACGGCACCGATGGCCAACGCCGAGTAGGTGACATCGACCACATCATAGCTCGGTGTTCGGCCGCCACAGTCGTCATTGGCCAAGACGCCCGTGGCGTCGAGTTCTACCGACATGTATTGGCCGCACCGTCCTGAGTCTGTGTTGACGTACAGGCGATCGTCGGCAAGTGCGCCGGCAAGGATGCTGTACCGATCATCGGGATTCGCATCGGCGAGCAGTTGGTTGCCACAAACCGTGTCCAAGGCATCATACACGGCAAGATTCGCTTCTATGTTCTGGGTATATGCTTGCCAGTCGGCTGGACCTGCGGCGTTGTACGCGTCACGGTCCGTTCCCTTGTCGATGTCGTTGACCAGCACCGATACAAGCGCTGTGGTGATGGCGGCTCGGCCTTGTCGGTCGATTTGGGTACCGAGTTCCGGCCGTTCGGGCCTCATGTTCTCCATTTGGGTTTCGCCGCAAGCGGCAACGATGGGTAAAGTCAACGCTATTACGGTGATCATGTTGGGTTTCATTTTGTTCTCCTGCTTGTTTGAATGGGTTGTGGTTAAAGTGTGCGATGGGTGCTGCCCCAGACGGCCACAAGTTTGCCCGCGCCACGAAGGATGGTTTTGTCGAGTTGCACGACAATGGACAGCACTTCGCCCCCGGCAAACGAATCAACGCCGGGGGTCCCGCCCGCGGTTTGTGCAAGTTGACCAACCAACGTATTGGACGTTGTTTCATCCAACGCGGGACAACCATCGGCATCAAAGTTGAGCGCTGCGGCCGCGTTTTTTACCGCATCGATGGTGGCGGTGAATCCTTCGAAATTGAAGTAAAAGGGATCGTTTCGGCGCCCGGTGAACACCTTCAGATTTTGGCTTTCGCTTTCAATCCCAGCAGTCGAATGTGCATCGCCGGTGACATACTCGTCGTCTCCGGCCCAGCATTGCACATTTTGGTCTGCGCTGAAGGTGCACACCACGAGGGTGTCCGTGCCCGGTTCGCCGTAGCTCTTGGAGCGTTCGATATGAAATGCATATTGTACTGCATCCGAGAACCGGGCGTTCGCACCGGATGAGGGTACGTTCAATACGAGGTTAAGTTTTTGGGCGTCGGGGGACATCCACGCGAGGACGTCGGTGATATCCGCACTCGGGTCTTGGCTCACAGCCGGCGAATCGGCGTGGTCCGCGGCCACCGCGCTCATCGGTACGCTCAAGAACAGAGCCAGCGTGCTTGTGCTAAGGGTTTTTAGGGTGTTCGTCATCATGCCTTCTCCTTGGCCCGCTCGAGCCTGGTGCTCGCCGGCGCCACGTTGGTTTTCAGGGGGGGTACGATGCCCGACGCCTTCGAGGTCCCTCGGAATCAATTTTTTTTTCTGGGACCAAAACGCCCCTGGGGCCCGTACTTGTGAAGTGGTCCCATCGATGCTCGCCCCCCATAGTTTGTTAGAGGCCAGTCCGCCGGGAACCGTTTCACTGGTGTGGTCCCAGCGTTCACGATACAATGCCGGCGTGTCGCACCTTGATGACGTCCAGTTGGTTGCAAAATTGTGCGCCGGAGATCAGGATGCTTTGGGTGCCCTTTATGATCGCCACGCATCGATGATGTTGGCCGTGGGCGTGCAGGTTCTCAAAGACCGGCAGGAATCCGAAGATCTTTTGCATGAAGTTTTTTTGGAAGCGTGGCGAACCGCCAAAAGCTACAACCCAAGGCGCGGCAACGTGCGTACGTGGCTGTTCATGAAAATGCGCAGCCGTGCCATTGACCGCTGGCGTAAAAGAAGTCGAGTCCAGGTCATGGAGCCGCAGCTCATCGAAGAGAGCGCGGTCATTCAAGAAGAAAGGCCAGACCATCAAAAGGCCGGCGCCTTAATGAATTCGCTCCCGGAGCCCCAACGGGTCGTCCTCGAGCGGAGCTTTTTTTTCGGGCTGACACCCAAAGAGATTGGTGAAGAGCTCAATATTCCGGTCGGAACCGTCAAATCGAGAATCGCGCGAGGGCTTGAAGCCCTGCGACGCCAGGTCAAGGAAGGGAGGGCCCAGTATGATTGAGGACCCAAAGGCATTGCTTCAGGAGTTTGCCCTGGGCACTCTCAGCGATGACGAGATGGAGGCGATGCAGACTTTGGTCAACGCATCGCCGGAGCTACAAGCCGAGTTGGCTTTGCTCACCGAAACCTTCACCGAGGCGGTGGGCGGATTGCCTCCTGTTGAACCGTCGGTCGATGTTCGCTCCCGTCTTATGACTGCGGTCCGTGGCCCCGATCGTTTCTTGCCCTTCGTGGATGAACTTTGTACCGCTTTCGATTTGGCCGCGGATCGGGTGCGTACGCTTTTTTCGTGGATAGATGAAGAGGGCAGATGGACGCCAGGCCCCATGCCGGGCATTGCGTTGGTTCACTTTGATGGAGGCCCTCAGGCCATGGCAGCCGACACCGGTTGGGTGCGACTCGCATCTGGCCTTCAATTCCCCATGCACCGTCACCACGGTCGAGAGATGAATTACATCCTTCAAGGGCAGATCAAGTTCAGCGATGAGCCAAAAATTATGGGTCCCGGTGAGTGCGTTTTGAAGGAGCCTGGGAGTACGCATAGCTTCGAAGTCGTCAGCGATGAGGATGTCCTTTTGGCCGTAGCCCAAGATGGCTTCGAAATTCTCCCATAGCACGGACGTCTTGAGGGCTGTCGGGCGTCGAAGTCCAACCTTTGACCGTTGGTGTAGGGGGTTGAACCGTCGCTCCGCGACTTTTTCAATTCCCCGTTAGGGCTTAAAAGCGAAGCTGTATGTTTTGCACCGCGTTTGGTCCGGAGTCTGGCACGCGGACCGTGATGGTGCGGTCGATGCCTCGGTTTTGATTTCGGACCCGCAGTCGGACTCGCCCGATCGGAAGAAAAACGGGATCGGTGGGCGTGGTGCCCAAAAGCCGTCCGTTGTAGGAGACCACAGCCCAACTGTCTTGTGCGCTTAAGGTGACTTTTTGCAGCTTGGGTTTGGGCGCTTTACGCCGGCCTTTTCGCGTGGCGGTGGGCTTGGGCTGCAGAGGTACCCGGAAGGTCTGGTTCCTGCTGGTGGTTTGCAGTGTGAATTCTTGCCGGACGGTTTCGTAGCCCTTGAGCTTGACGACGACTTGGATCCCTTGGTTGAGGGGAAGGCCGAGGATATTGACGTTTCCCGTTCCGCGGTTTTCTCCGTTGATGATCACGGTGGCTTCTTTGGGGGTGGGGAGAACGGTGATGGAGCCCGTGAGTGGGGTGAGAACTTGGACGATTTCTGGAGCGGTGTTGTCTTCGACAGTGAGCGGCATTTTCTTGGGCTCATAGCCGTCTAGGCGAAGCTCCAAGAAGTGCTCCATGTGGGTGGGGACGAATATCGTCAGAGGTGTTTTTTGGGTTTGTTCACGACCGTTGATGCTGACGCTGGCACCGGCGGGGACGGTTTGTACGATGACCGGAACGTCGTGTCCGGCGCGTGCCGTCTCTTTGTCGCCGAACATCAGGAGCGCGGCGGCGGCGACCACGATCGCGGCGACAAAAAATGAAATCCCCGCGATGATGTTGGAGTTGAGCCGGCGCTTGTGGTTCGTGAATTGGTGGTCGGAAACGGGGACCACCAGATGTTGATCGCTTTCGGAAGTCACTGAAGGCAGCGTTTGCGCGGCGGGATCGTGGAGGGTCGAATCTGCGGTCCTTGGTTTTTGCTGGATAATTCGATGGACGCTATCGAGCTGAACGCTGCTGGAGTCACTGGGTAAGACGGCATAAAAGGGGTTGCGGACCGTTTGCGAGCGGTCGAGCTCTGGTTTGTTGGTTGGGCGCTCGTGGGCTGTGGCGGGTCCGGACGGCTCTTCTGGAAACAATGGAGGGACGCCGACATCGCTGTCTAGGAGTTCTTTGGCAACCGGCGTGGGGATGGTCGCTTCTGGCGGTGCCTCTCGCGGAATGTGCGTGGGCGATGTTTTGTCGCTGCCAAAATCGTCGTAGGCCGGGACCGGACCCTCAGGCGTGAACGTCGGGCTCGGCTGCGCGATGGTTTTGTCGACATCGGCCTCTGGCTGAAGGTCCGCGTCGGCCAGGCTGTCTTGGGGCTCGACCGCCGGATGACGTTTACGCCGTTCGTCTCGGCTGGTGGTGTCGGGCTGTCCAATTGCAGTCGACCCATGGATGGGGGTCATTCGCAACACGGTAGGGGCTTCTTCGGGATCGTCGCCGTCTTCAGGGCCGAAGTCGCACTCGGGCCTTGGGGCTTCTCCGGTGGGCAGGTCTTCTTGGGTTTGACCAGCGTCTTGATCTGGCGACGTATCCACGGTGGAAACCACGGGTGCGCCGGCGCTCACACCCGGCAGGCTGACCGGGGCCCGTCGCTCGCCGGACGGAGGCTTGAGGCGATTGGGAAACAGTTCGGCCAGGAGTGTCGCGACCGCGCTGTCGCCCGCCGCCATGTCTTTGCGGGCGTGGGTCAGCTCCATCGCGTATTCGGTAACCTCGTCGGCGAGCGCTTGGGCGTTGGGATAGCGGTCGCCGGGTTTTCTCGCCAACGCTTTGAGGCAGATCTGGTCGAGACGCTCGGAGACCGGTGCGCCCCGCTGGGACGGAGGGGTCACCCGCCGGGACAGTACGTTTTCGATGGTTTCGACCGCCGACGGGCCCGCGAACGGGTTTTCGCCGACCAACAGCTCGTAGAGCAAGGCCCCGACGCTGAACACATCAACCCGCGCGTCCACCGGCCGCTCTTCTAGGCGCTCCGGAGCCATGTAGGCGTATTTTCCTTTGACGATTCCCGCGGCAGTTTGGTGCAGGCGCTCCGCGGCGGTGGCGATGCCGAAGTCTGTGATCTTGATTTCACCCTCGAACGAGAGAAGCACATTCTGCGGGGAAACATCGCGGTGAATGATGTTCAGCGCCTTTCCGTCCGGGCCGGTGCGGGTGTGCGCGAAATGGAGCCCTTTGGAAATCTCCGCAATCAGATAAAGGGCCAGCGGGGGATCGATCCATCGATTTTTGGCCGCGATGCGCTCGTAGAGATCGTAAAGGTTGACGCCATGGACGTACTCCATCGCGATGAAATAGGTGTCCCCGACTTTGTCCAAATCGAACACCTGCACGATGTTGCGGTGATGCAGGTGCATGGCGATGCGGGCTTCGTCGATAAACATCTTCACGAATTCTTCATCTTTGGTGAAGTTCGCGTGAATGAGTTTGATGGCCACCAACCGCTGGAAGCCCATCGCCCCAACGGCTTTGGCCAGGAAAACCTCGGCCATCCCACCGGCTGCGATTTTGTCGATGACTTGGTAACGCCCAAGCTGGGGCAGTTCTTCGCTGCCTGGTTCCGCCATGCCTGCTATTTGCCTCGCGCCGCCCATGACATGAGGGGTGGAATGGTAGACCGCAGATCCGTGGGTAGCAAGGGATTTTCCTAGAGAATAACCCGGGGTCGCGGGGGCTCAGGGACGCGGCTGGCCGGCCGGAAAACCCAGACCTCATCGAGGATTGGCCTCGGTCGGTTGGCTGTCGGTTCTTAGACATCCTCTGTCGGTTCTCCACGGGGCCGGCCGACGAGCACTTTCCCACCGGATCCGGTTGTCTTGCCCGAACTTGGCTCGGTCCGAACGGAGAGTTCATTTCTGCTTCTCGGTGCGCGGCGAGGCGGCGCCCATCGCGTGTTTCGCGCAATCCATTTTGGCGTATGCGCGGGGGGGCCGTGCGGCGAAGCCTGCAAGTGTTCGTTGACAGCAGCCCGGTGTCCGCCCCATACGAGCAATCGTTCGCCAAAAGCCGACCGAGCACGGGGGTGTGAGCAGTTGGGCTGGCGCTGGCGGACTGCAGGGGGGGAAATGGGCAAAAACTATGCAGCGCGAAGTGGGGGGACACCTTCCCGCTATCGCCGCGAAGATGGGACGTCGTTTTTACGGTGTGTCCTTTTGGGCAGGCAAGGTTCACCTGGGTCTCATTTTGGGGTCCGGCCGGGGACGGGCGTTCCGCCAGCACGCGTCCGGTGGATCATCTTGGTTGTAGCCTTACTCCTTGTGGGTGGGCAAACGGAGCTGGTCGAGGCCAGTCCGGCAAAGGGAGACGAGGGTCGCATTCTGACCGTGTCTCTTTCGGAGGGTTGGCATCTCATTCGCATGCCGAGCGATGCCCGACCGATTTCGATCGGGGCCCATCAAGGCCCCCTACGCGTGTACGGGGCCAGCGTTTTGGGCGCCCCGGGGGATGGCATGCTTCTAGAGGCGCGAAGCGGTCAATTGCTCCCCGGTGAGGGGTATTGGGCCTACGCATCCGAAGTTTCTACATTGTCGATTCTCGGACACGTCGGGGCGCGGGTCACCGAGAGCTCGAGTCGAGCTCAGAGCGGTTGGTCGTTGTTTGGGGTCGACGAGACGCGTCCTTATGATGGCGTTCGTTTTGTGCGCCTTCTCCAGTGGGTCTCGGCCACGCACCGGTATGCCGAGCTACGCGCTGGAGACACCCTCGAACCAGGCATCGGTTACTGGGCGCTTCACGATGCCGAAGGAGCACGAAAGCCAGAACCCCCGACAAACCTGCGTGGCACACAGGAGGGACGATGGGTGCGTCTGGTGTGGGAAGCCCGCCGTAATGGATCGCTGCCTTCTGAGCAGCAAGCTGGAGTGCGCTACCGGGTGCATCGGCGCGACCAGGCAGGGGGTCTGTTTGCGGTTGTCGCTGAGACCGAGAAGACTCACTGGAGCGAAGCTTTGTTGGACGGCCAGCACGGGGCCTATTACGTGACTTCGGTTCGCCGCACGGATGGTCTTGAGGAAGAATCGGGCCGATCCCCCATTTTTGAGTTCGATCCCCGGGCTTTTTTGTCTCCGGTGAGGGCGGGTGTCTTTGAAACCCCCAATTTTGCGACCGAGGGCCGCGAATCGGCTGTTTTGCCCAAGGTTCAGGTGGTGAGGCACGCCGGTCAGGTTTTGGCCCATCTGGTGTACGTTGTGCCAGGGAGCGGCGGTTCGCCAGATCGCATTGTTCATCGCCGGAGCACCAAGGCTGGGCAAGCTGGGTCTTGGGGACCGCCGACTCCGGTGGGGTTTGCCGGGCCGGGCCGACAGGTGCTCGACATCGCCATCGCTGCCCGGCGTGACCGATTGTCAGTTGCTTGGATTTCGAAGGGGTCGGCTTCCGCCAGCGGAGTGAGTCAAATCTACGTGGTCGAAAACGAAACCGCCGGCGTCTGGACCGACCCAGTGGAGGCCACGCTGGTCAGAAGCAACGCGCAATGGAAGCGGGGCTTGGGGCTTGCTTACGATCGTTTGGGGCACCACCACCTGGTGTGGGGCGAGTCCAACAAGGCCTACTACTTTAAGGACCTTCAGGGTGAATACGATTCAAACGGCGTTCTTCTGAACGTGTTTGACGAGGAAAAACGTGTCGCCAACCCGCTGGAGGTTCGGTACGCGCGCACGGAGGCCAGGTCCTGCCCTGGTGAATCGACGTGCTGTTCGGCCCGCAACGAAGGTGCTTACAGCCTTGCCCTTGAGGTCAAAAACCCCGTCGGTTGCGCGACCGGGGACGAAGTGTGCGCGCTCTTTGGCCCCTACCGTCATCGTGTCGAAGAAAGCTACGTAGAGAACCCGTCGATCCATGTGGATGACCAACGAATCACCATCATCGCGCACCAAACGCGCATGTACGACAATTTTTCGTATCCCAACCCGGAATGGCGGGGCCGCCGTGAGCTTTTTTTGGGGCCCATGGTGCCTTCTGCCCGCCCAGATCCACAAGCGCCGCCCCCTTGGTGCTCGATCGCCGTCACCGAGTTTCAGCAAGGCTTTCGCCAGGCATGGAAAGCCGACCAGTACGCCTGTCCACCCATCGTTCCATCCAACGTCGCCGACCTAGTCCGCTTCGACAGCGATCCCGAAAAGACTCAAGGATGGGCGCGAGGAGACTTTTATGCCTACGACGGAACGCGCGGGCATCCGCGTGACTGGTATCAATTCGAGTTCAACGGCCGATGGCACGAAGAAGATGTGATCAAGGTCGCCCAGCGCCCTCTCGTGGCCGGATCGTGGTCTGAAACTCGGGTTGAGCGGCATCTGGTGCCCCAAGTCGTCGATTCCCAGGTGGTGTTGGGTGAGGTCGTAGAGCCGGTCGAGCTCGGTTTTCGACAGGATACGTGGCAGCGTTCTTCGTTAGACGCTCAGCGTCTTATGGCCGACGGGTCTGGTTTCGAAGAAACCTTGACTCGATGGCGAATCAGTACCGTGGACCGATTCGACGCCCTTCGAGGCGGTGAATTTCAGCGATGTGGCAAAGACTCACCCAGCGAAAGCAGTGGGTCGTTTGGTCCGGTGCGTGCGACCCTCTCCGGCGGCCCGCGCGGTCAGTTGATGGCGGTGTACGAGAAGGGGCAATCGTCGAGCCCCAATGATCTGGACGCCAATGCGATCCTGTTTTCCCTATCGAGTGATGGCGGCCGCCATTGGTCTGAACCGAAAGAGCTTGCCCGCGGGTATATGCCAGTCGGAGCGATCAGTTCTCGGGGACGCATAGGCGTTCTCTATTATGCGCCGACGTCTGCGGAGCACCCGCAGGGCTCTATTCGCCTCGCTCAACGTGCCTCAGACGCGGGTTTTGAAGAGGTGGTGCTCAATGAGCACCCTGCCAAAGCCATTCACTTCACGACCCACGGCAGCGGCGCGGGACGCCTGTTGGGTGTGCCGCAATGGGTTGCGTTTGAGGAGTTGCGCCTCGCGGTTTGGGTGGGCCCTGGGATTGATGTTTTTGAGCAGGATCGGGTCGTGGTGGCCCGGGCGCGCGAGGCCAACGATGTGCGCCAGCTCTCTGTCGAGGTGGGGCCTTTGGTTGAGGGCCAGGCGGGGGTTGTGACGGTTCGCTTGGAAGACAAGTTCCACTTTCGGGTCGACGAAGACCACGAGGTCGAGGTTTCAGCGGCAAGCGTCAGCTCGGCTCCATCGCCCGCAAGGGATGACGTGGTCGAGGTTTCCCCGGGCCGGGCCCCAAACGAAATGGGTCAGCCCTCTTCGGGCGGGTCTGCCGCCGGTGAGGTGGGGCTCGTTTCTTCGGTGGGGATCAGCTCGCTTGAACCGGGTTACGCTCAGGGTGGGCCGGTGCACGGGGCGGTTTCTTCGCCGTACGCGGTGGATGAAAGGAACGGTTTTGAGGGCCACCTGGCGCTCGTTCAAGGACAGGCAACGATTCAGTTTACGGCTGCTTTGGCGTCGGATGCAGGTGCTGTCGGCGAAACCGTGTTTCGCCTTCGTTCAAAAGAGGAAGGTGCCGAAGATCTCGCCATTGAACTGAAGGCGCCCGTTGTTTCGGCCGGTGCACACGGAAATGCTCTGACGGCTCGCATGTTAAGGAATCAGCAGATTCGCGAAGAGACCGGAGGGTTGGCGCATGCCCCGCGCATGTACCAAGTCGAGTATCAGCCCGACGCCAAACTCGCTGCGTCAGACTCCAAACATCTTGCGGCTGCCGAACGGGTGTGGGTCTACACCCAGGGCATCGCTTTGGCCCAATACGCCAGAAGTGTTCATGCCCAAGAGCGCGGGTGGGCCCAAGGGATTGCGCGTTGGTTGTGCCACCACGCACAAACCGGGGCCGCCGAAGATGGCTCTCAGCGATCGGTGATCAAAGGTTGGCATTTTTCACACAACACCAAAAACGACAGCTGGCGCGATGCGCGTTTGGTCACGGGTGCCAATGCTTGGGTGGTTCACGGCCTGAGCAGTTTCTTGGTTTCGCTAGCCTATGACGAATTATCGGCCCAAGAGCAAGGCACGCTGAAGTCTTGTTACCTACGAGGCGTCCGCGGTCTTGCGGAGCACCAGCGCGTGTTTGCGGACGGAACGAGCCTCATGACCGCAGGCTGGACCACCCTGGGACTGGTCCACGCCGGCTCGCCGAAAGCGCTGAGCTTGTCCATACCTGCTTACCCTGATGACGCCGAAGAACGATGGGAATACTACGATGTCCTCGATGCTCTCGGCTACGACCGCTTCCCGGAGGACGAAAGCAAAAGGCCGCAAATTCGAACTTACAAAGTTTCGCCTGGAGCCGCAGCAGCCAAGGCCTATGGTCGCATTCTAACCGTCTCCGAGGAAGACTGGCGGCATCTGAAACACAGGGTGAAGGCCAACAACGTGGTGACCGAGCACAATCTTGATGTCTTGGCTGTTCTCAATCACGCGCTTGATCACCACGTCGACTTGGGCCCCGAAGAAACCGCTGAGAACGCCGAATGGACTGCTCAGGTGCGTGTGTGGCGAAACAGCCTTCGTGACGGTGTTTTCCAAAAACTTTGGGACGACAAAACTTGGCGAGCAGATTTGACGGAGGGTCAAGTTGCGATGGGGGCTGATCTGGGGCGTATTGTAACCGGCGGTTCATTTGTTGGAGGTGCAGAGGTGGATCAAGGTGTACTCCACTCTGATGATTTCCTTCCGAGCCCTCACGTGGCGATCGACAATTGCAGCTGGCTTTCACTTTCCGTTCAGCTCGATTCGCTTTCGGATGAGCATCAAGAGAAGTTGGCGAAGTGCTTACACTACACATTGCTCGTTTTTGCCAAAGATCTACCGTTCGAAAAAAAGGTGTACTACGGAACACACTATTTCAAGAATTCGTTCCGAGACCCCTATATCGAAGAAAGCCCACTTCAGGAGTCGTCCTACCACTTGGAGGCCACCGCGGGCTTAATTCTTGGCCTGGTTCGTTTCTCAGAAGTCCACGTCGACCATGCGTCGTCCGCACATTTTCGGAAACAAGCCCACAAGCTGTGGTCGAGTATGCAGCGCTACGTATCTGAATGGGGCTTTCCGTATTCGAGTCAGCGCATTCACAATCTTTCGACACTGTTGGCTTCGAGTACCGCCATCATTTGGTTCATCGATGTGTACGACGCCCTGAATGGTTCTGTTTTGGGCGATCGGGCGGCGGTAGAGACGCTTGAGCGCTCTGATGAGGGGCTTTTTTTGCCAGACGAGCTGGCCTCAGCGCCCTTCGTAGACCGGCTCGAAGTGGGCTACGCCGAAAAGGATGTTCCCTTTGAGGATGTTGCTGGCGCCTTGCTCGAGTTGAGTGAACTGATGCGTTCACCGGGGCATTCCGGGATTCCGCAAGACACGCTTCACCAGTTTGGCCTGAAGGTGGTGGCTGTGAGAGGAAAGATGGTGACCACATTTGGGCAGCGCGCCGTCCGGGCCATAGATGAGCTGATTCAGCTTCCTCCGGGATTGCTGCTGACCTCGATGGTGGGGGCGAACAGCGCAGCCTATCTCGGGGCGTCGGCAGAAGTGGACCTAAGCTTGGAAACCATCTTGGTCGGCTCCGAGGTCCCCTCTGTCGATGTCTGGGAGCGGCTGGGTGTGGTTCCGTCGGAAGAGGTGGTGGTTCAACCGATGGGAAGTTTTTTTCGGCCGGAGGAAGAGATTCGAAAAACGGGCCTAATTTATCCCGAAGGCCCCATTCTCGGCAATCCGCTTAAAAACCCACCACTGCTTTTCGAAGACGAACGGATCTACTTCATCGATATGGAATGGCTGGGGGTTGAGACCCCCGTCGGGAAGCTGGGTTTTTTGACCCCGGGGAGCGCGTCTTTGTGGCCAGTTTATGCCCTAAGAGCGGATCGACCGAGGGCTGAGATATTGGAAGACTTTATTCGGAACCACATTTTTTACCAGCAGGTGGCCCCCGAGGCCGAGGACTGGCCCGAAGCGTTGCGCACTGCTTGGCTTTATCTGGTCGAATTGGCGATTCGGGCTGACTTTGGTCGAGCGGCGGCGGAACGTTATGGTGTAGGCGCCAGTCCAGGGGCGGGGCCAGAGGGCGACGATTCGGTGCCTGATGTGCACTCGCCGCCGAAAAATGAGGGCGAAAAAGGTACGCCCGATTCGAGTGTGCACCTGGGCGAGAACCCTTCTGGCTCGTCAGCCGGTGTGCTCGAGCCCCTGAGCCTTATTCTCACTTCGAACACGGTGTATCGCGGTATTCCGTATGAGGCGCTTCGCGGGGGTATTCGGGGTGCGCCCGAGCAGGTCTATTGGGTTTTGCCGGCGGATCGAAACCCAAAAAGCCCGGTAGAGGAATACGAACCGATCCTCGCCACCAAAGTGCGTCCTCGTGGTGTGGTTGACAACCCGGAGCTCGGCGCCGCGCTCGTAAACGGGCGGGCGTGGGTGCTGGTCATTGCTTCGCCTCCGGGCTCCATGGACGTTGAGAGTGCCTATCACGCGCTGGGGATCACGCCACCAGGGGTGGTCGAATCGATGGTGATGGTGCCCTTTTTGACGACGCAGTACGTTCACAGCCGTTACCAGGTGGATGCTCAGGGGAAGATGATTGAAGGTACGCTCGAGATCAACCAAGACTACGAACCCATGGTTCGCGCACCGGGCCAGGGCCCAACCCGGACTTGGGTCGATATTTCGCCCATAAACGACGACATGTTGGCAGAATCCTTGGTGGAGCTGCCGCGTCGACTCGAGGGTGCCTCTGAGTCTTCGGAGGAATGGTCACTCGAGGCTTTGGACCGTGCAAGATTGTCGGTCCCCACGGTTTTGGTCACGGCCCGCACGGCTCCCCCTTTTGGGCCTGAAGGCGTGTTCAAGACCAAGATATTGCCTGAATCTCACAGTGGCGCCTCTTCCGCTTTTGTTTATGCGTTTGCTTTTAAAGGGGCGCTTCAGGCTCGTTTGTCGGAGTCAGCGCCTCCGCGCTCCGGAGAGGTTGTTTGGATGTACTACATCGAAAACAACGGCGCTGCGCTCAACCACGGCCTTCAACAAGAGACTCCGAATGGAGAATATGCGTTCTTGAACGCTGTCAAACCGGAGCAGATCATGGGGGCCCAAGAGCTGCGGTGGGACGCCGTTCAAAAGAAGTGGCATGAAGGCCCGTTTTTGAGCAACTCAGAACATAGAGTCGTTTCACTTCCGAACGGTAATTTGGTGATCAAAGATGGGCCCGCGGAAGTTGTCCAAACCCCCCCCATTGGTGTGCCAGACTCCAATGTTCTCCGAGGTCGACTCGCAGATCCTTTGCTCAAAGACTTGCGTTGGGCCTTCTGGCTTTTCCAGCATAGCCCAGCAGAAACCGATGCCAAAAGACCCAAGGTAGGAAGTGAGGAAGAAAAGTCTTTCTCAGAGTTTGTTCGGTCTCACACACACAGGGAAGGGGGATCGCTGATCCCATGGCTCATATCTGCCGAGATCAACAACTCCTCCTACGGCCTGGAGTTGCCGGCGATGCCGCATCATCCGGTGAACCAAAAAATCTTTAGGCGCTTTGCATTAGACTTGTTTAGACGACAGTTTCCCCAAGAGCAGGGGTGGGATGCGCCGCGCGAGAAGGTCGTTGATCGATGGCTGTCGAGTTATGGCCATGAGATTGTCCTAAGCTACGAAATTCGGGTGACCCATCGGGACGGCACAGTTGTTTCCGCGGTCTGGGATCCAAAGTGGATACACCGCAACCGGGTCCGAGAGTGGGGACCGGATCTGGTGAAATTTGTCGACGAGAGCGTGGAGGCCAAGGTCTTGTCAGATGGAAGGCTGGCTCTGCCGTCGGATGTGTTTCTTATCGAAGAGTATTATCCGATGCATGATTTCTTACTCTTTTCCAGTGGCGCAAAGGTTGCCCGGGTTTGGCTGGGGGAGTCGCTCGAAAATCCAGACGACTACCCGCTCGGCATCGCAGAGGTTCCGGTTCAATCGATTCTGAGAACCGCACCAGCCCGTGTAGCTGGGACCGGTTCCGACAAACTGTTTTTTGACATGGTGCGGAGTGTTCTCAACAATGGTTTCTTTTTGGCCTACCCTATCCAGGTAGAGAAGCTGGAAGGAGGGGAGTTGGTCCTCAAGGCCAAAGGGCATCGTACCGTCGCGATGTTCAATGGACTGGGTGAAGGCACCGCGCCGGTACAGTTTCACGCCAAAGGGAATGGGCCCGTCACCAGCGGACCAAACAGCGCTCCAGCCTGGGTTCTCGATTATGCCAATTCCGGCGAAAGCGGCCCGGTTGTCGATGCATTTCAGCGCACCAAGAGCATTCCGGCCCCCACAAATGTGTCGTTCGGGGCACCCAACAAAACCAACCAACCGAAACTACACCTGTCCTATGATGATTCTCCGTTTTTGCATAGTGTCGCCCTTACAGCATTTCATTGGGAGGGTCCCATCCAATCTCTCAGGGACGAGCAACGAGGAAAGCTGGGTACTACGGGCAATGGTGATAGGATAGTTTTTTCTACTGTGATTCCTAAGAAATCGCTACCCGCATTGCAGGAAAAAGGATTCCCAATCGATGCGCTTCTCGGGCAAAGCCACGACGCATCACGCTATGGCCCTATTCCCGGAAAGAAGCTCTACTTCACCGCGCGCCAGATTTGGCAGGAGGAGGGTCGGCCGATTTTGGGTCTTCCAACCGAGATGTTTGAATATACGCCCGTCGTCGACGATGACAACAGCGTGACCGTCTTCGGCGAATTGTGGGTCGAACTCCTTGATGCGACCCGTGCCAAAGTGGATCTTCGAACCCGCTTCAATATGACGAAGGAGCACTTTGAGCACCGCCACCAGATGACGCCGCAACGGGCGTTTGTCTATGTTTATCGTGCTAACCTGGCCAACGGATTTCCTGAAGTCGTTTTTGTGCGAGAGCACAAAGATTTCGACACCACCGCTCGCTGGAACGACGATCGATGGGATCAGCAAACGATTCGTTCGCTGGTGGATGGGCTCAACGAAACCAATGGCATTTTTGTCTCCATCAAAGTCAAGGATGAAGAAAAGGGCGTGACCATCCATGGCAAGGAGTATCGAATGCCATTTGATCCAAAGTGGATAGAATCCATATCGTTCGACTGAGTTGTTGGGCACCCCCTATGGAGGTTAACCGAGACGGCGGCTTTTTTTGCCTAAGAGCGAGCTGAAAGAATTGCCTGAAATTCTCGCTGTAAGTCTTTCCCGCGGTGAAAACCGCGCTGCTCAATACATCGAAGCGCGTCATGGATTTCAGTGAAGTCCGGTGGGCCCAATCTTTGCAGAAGCATCAGGACATCCGCACGATCTTGAGGTCTGCGTTGATCATCGGCCGCAAGAACCTTGAGGGCAACGAGATGGACTGTGGTTGCTACAGGGAGGAAAAGCTGGGGAAGGATTTCCAGCTTCTCCGCGGCAGCGACAACTTCCGGTTCGATCCCGGAGGATGCAAAGAGAATATCTACGACTATCCCCCCCGTAGGTTCTTCCGGCACTCGAAGTCGAACTGTTGCGAGCCGCTTTCGGTTTGTTTGCTCAACAGTGGCGGAGATTCGAAATCCACGCTCGGTTAGCGCATAGACCAACTGTTCTGCGTCTAGATCCGACTGCGCGGCCACCGCAACGTCGACATTCCGGGTGAAACGTGGTTCTGCTCGGGCCGAAACGGCCAGGCCACCCACAAGGGCCCATTTCGACTGCAGGTCATCTAAGGCCTTTGCGATGGATACCAACGCGTTGTTTAAGCGGCTCACTACTGGGGGTTATGCGGGTTGGGGAAAGGAACGGGACGGCCCGCTGAATCACCATATTCGGCGCCTGGGCGTTCCCCCAGCCACTCTAAAAGACGTATTTCGATCTCTTGTTCATCGGCGTTGGGGTACTGCCGTATCAAATTTTGGCGCATCATGGCTTCACCGGTACTGAAGAGCTCCAGGGCTAGCCGGAGACGGGCGGCGGCCTGGTCGGCGGCGGACTTTGTGGACGACATGCTCAATAGGCATGGTACCTGCTTGAGACAAAAAGAGCCAAGCTCGCTATCGGAACGGGGGCGCCGCCGCCGTGGACTTCGAACGGGCGCTCGTCACCAAAATGGTCGACTGTCTTTGGACGGCCCAGGGCCGGCCACCATGGCGGCCACTTTGGCGTCGAAAAACCACCCGAGGAACATGCTCTGCATGGTGCGAAGCCAGGCCTGCCTCAGGCCGTCGGTCGGAAGAAAGGTCGCGATGTCGAGGACGTGCTTCCACCATAGATGTCGGCCGAAGGCGACCCCCCCGCCGGGTTTGATGCGTGAAAGCGGGGTGAGCTGCCCCTCAACCGGAGGCGTGAAGTTCAAGGTCAAGTCTTGAGCTCGCGGGTCCCCGCCCGTCGATGGGGTGGCAAAGGCTTGGGGGTCGAAGGATCCGGTCTTGAGGGCGCGGTGGAGGACGCCCGGAAGAACGCCCAACTCGTAGGCGGCGCGCGAGAGATGGCCGCCCCAGTTGTGATGGATATGTTTCCCAAGCCACCGAACCGGTTCGGCGGTATCGCCGGTCAAGGGCCCCGGGTTGCTTTCGGGCGAAAAGGCCATTTGGTCTTGGTCGTCCTGTGCGGTGCGCAGGCGTATTGCGTCTTCGCTCCAGTACGTGGGCGCACTGGGGTTGAATGCGTCTAGGGCATCGATGGCCTGAAGGCGCATTCGAAACGCAGTCGACTCATCGTGGCTGAGGTCGCGGTCATCCAGTGGATATCGTTCGCCCTCGGTTGGGGATGCGGCGATCTCCCCGGGCGACTTCATGAATCTCTAAGAGGTCGGGTTTGGCAAGAAGGGTCGTCCACTCTGTGCCCCGTGCGTCGAAGCGCCGAGTACGCAAGGTCCGATAAACGGCCGCCTGCTGGTCGCAAGAAAGTCCGAGGCGTAGGTGGAGCCTTGGGTTGAGGATATCGAACCGAGGTTCGCCTAAACGAGGTGCTGGACGGCAAGATCGGGCGCGACAGTAAGGGTTTCAGAGTATGCGGATGGGTGATCCGAGGGACCAAAGCGGTTCTCAAAGAACGACGAGTACATAAATCGACGCCAAGAGCACATGGAGGACTGCAAAAGGAGCTGCGGTTTTGACGAAGCTGCCGAAATTGATAGGAAGCTTGTTTCGCTGCATGATGGCTACTGCGACCAGGGTTGAAGCCGAGCCGATGGGCGTGAAGTTTCCGCCGAGGTTGGCGCCGAAGATCGTGGCCCACCACAGATTCGAGTCGCTCGGGGTGGGAGGCGTCGCGGACGCGAGGATCTTGGCGAGTACGGCCGCGAGCGGAACGTTGTCGGTGACGCTGCTGGCGAGGGCACCGCTCCACAGAAGTGCCAGGGGGCCGAGGTATTCTCCGGTATCGATGAGCGCTTCAATGCCCTGCCCGATGAGGCCGAGAACGCCTGCACCGTCCATCACGTGGATGACGACGAAGAGGTACGAAAAGAAGAGCAAGAGGTCCCAGTCGATGGTGACGTACGCCTTTTCGGGCTCGTGTTTGATTCGGACCAAGGCGACAATGGCAAAAGCCATGGCTACAAAACCCATGCCCAAATCCGAAACGTGCGGAAGGACCGAAGCGGTGGCGATTCCGATGATGAACAAAAACAAGAGCGCCCATGAAAACTTAAAGAAGCCTGGACTGGTTACATTCTCACTTTCATCGAATGAGTCGATCAGATCCTTTGCGCGGGCACGCTCCTTGTCCTCTTTGAAAGACGCTATCGAGAATCGGTAGCGCGCCATGTATAAAGTGGCCAACGTAGCCAGCACAACGTAGGGCGAGGCTTTTATAAAGAATGTCAGAAAGCCAATGTTTGCCGCTGTCCCCACGATGATGTTGGGGATAGAGCTGATCAGCGTTAAAAGACCGCCAATGTTGGTGAGAAGGCCTTCGGTCAGAAGAAAACCCAGGAGAAGGGACTCCTTTTCGAGTTTTCGCAAAGACACGGCGGTCAACGAACCCACAATGATCATGGCGGTGACATTGTTGAGCACTGCAGAGAAGACAACGGTGATACCGGCGTAGTACCAAAGGAGTCGCAGCGGATCGCCGCCAGACATCTTGGTCAACTTGATGGCCGTCCAGGAGAAAATTCCGGATCTCGACGTGACGTCCACGAAGATGCTTGAGCCAAAAATGATGATGATGACCGACCAATCGATCATCGGAATGTAAAGGGGGAGGTGTGAGGAACCTTTGCCGTGGAGGACGTGAAAAACCGAGCCTCCGAGAAGGCAGACGACCGCAAAAACGCCCGTGATGACCGATTTTTTGGCGTGAAGCTTCTCTTCGAGGGCTAGACACAAAATCATAGCCAGCAAGACGCAAAGAAAAAGCAACGTGGTGGACATGGGAACCGCGTGATCCATGGCTGATGGCTCCTAACAATGCGGGTTTAAGGGCTACAACATCAGAAGCGGCTTCTCTAAGAATTCCACCGCGAGGGAATAGGCGACGCCGTGCATCGCCAGTTGATCGTCGTCTTTGGTGTTAAACACAAGGACATTGCTTTTGCTGTTTTCGGCAAGGGCCACGTACTCGCGCACCGCGTGACCAAAACGAATATGCTGCTCGACGGTGACCTTCGGGTGGGTCTTTTTGATAGCTTCGGTGACGCTGTCGAGATAGTCCTGAACTTCCTTCAGGAGTTGGGTATGGATTCGTTCGCGGGCGATGTCGGTGTTGATGTCCTGAACTTTGGCGATCACGTCCATATATCGAGCAAAGGTTGCGTCGTCTTCAACGTGTACGAGCTCTAAGGTGCCACCGTCTTCAATCAATCTCAGCCCCCAGTTCACCAGGTCGGGGTGATCGACGATATGGTCCGTGACCACCATGATCCGGTCGAGGTCCGACAAGATGTGCTCGAGGCGCGGTGGTTTCGGGTCGGGGAGCAACAGCACGGGCGTTGGGCTGGCCTGGGTCAAGATGTCGACATAAGTGCCCAAACTGTGGGGTAAGTTCCGATCGGCTTCGAAAAGGTGCCGATAGGTGATCAAGAGGTCCGGCGCGAGGCCGACAAGGAAACCCAGCATATCCCCCACCGCGGAGAAGCTCTCCCGGCCTGTGTGTTTCCATTTTATATGGGGTCCGAGGACTTGGAGGCGCTTCTTGAGGGTATCGAGTAGGTTTACGCCCTCGGTTTCGGGTAGATCGGTCACCAGCAGAACCGAATCGATGGTCGGCCGTGAAAAGTGGTGGCGCGTTTTCAGCGCCGCCCGGAATTGGGATTCGAATTGGTCCAGGTCGACCACTGGCCCTAGGTACGGCGTTTTTCCGCGGAGGACAAGTCGGGTCGAACTTTGTAGTACTCTTGGGTCATGGCCAGATGGAGCTACAAGGATTTCGTCAAGGATGCGCTGTCGCGGGTGAAGGAGACCCCCTGTGAGGTGCTCCACGACCTTTTGATCACGAATCCGTGCGCCATCTCGATTCTTGATATTCGGGAGAGCGATGAGCTCGATGGTGGGATCTTGCCTGGGGCGGTGTTGCTTTCCCGGGGCCTGATCGAAAAACACGTACACGAACATCTCCCTGACCGGGACCGGCCGGTCTACATCTACTGCGCTACCGGAAACCGTTCGGCGCTGGTCGCGGATACGATGCTCAAGATGGGCTACCCCTCGGTCTCAAATCTCGCGGGTGGCATTGCGCGGTGGCGACATCTTGGTTTTCCGGTTTCGTCGGAGTCGGCGCAGTGTGCGGTACCGGGGGCAGCCCTCAGCTGGGAGGCTGTTCGCCGGGAGTTTGCGATCGTGGCGCGCCATGTTCCGGTGCTGGGCAGCGGTTCTCGGAGTCTGGTGTATCTCGACCATGCGGCAAGCACGCATGCGCCGGTGTCGGTCCTTAATGCTTATGTCGAATTTTTGGAGCGCGAATACGCCAACGTTCACCGGGGCACGCATATCTTGTCGCGAAAGTCGACGGAGCGTTTTGAGGAAGCCTACTACGTGGTTGCTGATTTTCTGGGCGCGGAGCTTCGTCGCGGCTGTATTGCTTTTACGCAGAACACCACCCAAGCGATCGATTTAGCAAGCCACGTGATGGCGGATCTCCCGGGCAAGGTTGTCACGACTGAAATGGAGCACCACTCCAACGAGCTTCCACATCGTCGGCGGGGCTCGGTGCTTCGGGCTCGGGTGGATTCGGGCGGTGAACTGGACCTCAACCACCTGTCAGATCTACTGCGGAAGAACGACGTCAAGTTGGTCGCGGTGACTGCGGGCTCAAACGTGACGGGGGTGATGCCCAACCTCAAGCAAGTTGCACGTATGGCCCACGATGCCGGTGCCCTCATTTTGGTGGATGCGGCTCAAGCGCTTGCACGCCTTCCCTTGTCAGTAGGTGACTTTGAGGATCCGGAGCACTTCGATTTTGTTGCGGCCGCGGGTCACAAAGCCTACGCACCTTTTGGTGCAGGGTTCTTGTACGGACCCCGTGATCTGATGACCGAAGCGCCGCCCTATCTTCCCGGTGGGGGCACGGCGTCCCAAGTTTCTAGCCGTGCCGTCCGTTTTTTGGACGCTCCTGACCGACACCATGGTGGCACCCCCAACATCGCTGGAGTGGTCGGTATGGCCAAGGCACTCTTGTTTCTCGAGTCTATCGGCCGCGAGAGAATTCGTGCCCACGAAATAGAATTGACCGACCAGGCGCTCGCTCGATTGACGGCGCTCGACGAAGTCACGCTTTACGGCCCTGCCGATGCATCACGCCGCCTGGGTGTTCTATCGTTTAACATTCGCGGTGTGGATGATCTGATGTCTTCCGCGGTGCTTTCCGAGGAAGGGGCCTTGGCGGTCCGCAACGGCCGTTTTTGCGCGCACATGTACGTCGGTCGCTTGCTGGAGAACCATCATCCCAACCAAGAAACACGGCCTCAGGGCGCGGTTCGAGCGAGTTTTGGGCTATACAATGACAAGAGCGATGTCGATCGATTGGTTGAGTACGTAGAGCGTGTATGCCGCAAGGAGTGGAAGGGGCGCTATCGAGTGGTGGGCGATCGGGTGAGCGCAGAGTTCGCCGGGCGATGCGCTGACCGTTGGATGGAATCGACCACCGCCGAGTCCGCCGACGAACTGAACCCGGAGCTTGCAAGCGAATCGCTCTACGTTTTTCATCCGGGTGGCACCACCCGCGCCTACCTTTTTGCCGACCCTCAATCCAAAGAAGCTGCGCTCGTCGACCCCGTACGCGAACACGTAGACGAGTACCTAGACTACCTCAGCGAAAAAGGCCTCCGACTCAAATACACGATCGAAACCCACACCCATGCGGATCACCTCTCAGGCTCGATGCGTCTCAAAGAGCTGACGGGTGCCAAAATGCTGATGCATCATTTGGCCCCTGCCCCCTGCGTCGACCAGCCTCTCCGCGACGGCGACACCATCCATGTGGGCCAAGTCTCCGCCCAAATTATGGCCACGCCTGGCCACACGCGCGATGCCATTTGTATCCGCCTCTCGAATTGTGTCTTTACCGGTGACACCCTCCTTATAGAAAGTTGCGGACGAACCGATCTCCCCACCGGTGACAGCTCCCAGATGTTCGAGAGCCTTGAACGCCTCAAGGCTCTGCCCGGTGACACGTTGGTGTTCCCCGGTCACGACTATCGAGGCCGTCGGGCGTCCACCATTGGCCGCGAAATCAAAAAGAACCCACGCCTCAACATGCCCCGCGACGAGTTTGTCAGCGAAATGGCCAAACTCAAAGCCCCTCCCCCTCTTCGCCTCCAGGAATCCCTCGCCGCCAATCAAAAATGCCTCTAACGTGAACGCGGCCCGAAATGTTTAAGGGGGCTTCGGCCGCAGTTTTCGTCAAGACCGTCAACGGTTTTTGAGAAGGTGGGTGGCGACTTCGACGAAGCCAGCGCCGCTTTGGGCATGGGTGACGTATTTTGGGGGGTGTTTGAGGGTTGCGGCGAAGTCTTGGATATTGGCCACGCCGATGGCGTTTTCGAAGAAAGCGAAAGCGGGTTCATCGTTGGGGGAGTCTCCGACGTATGCGGATTGGCGTTGTCCTTGGGGGGTATCCAGATCTTGAGAGAGTTGTTCATGAGCGAAGGTACGGCTCATTTCGACTTTGCTGTAGTCTCCGAACCAGCCGTTGACGTGGATGGAGCTTACTTTGGCGGTGGCGCCTGCGGCCTCAAAAATGGCGACGATGCGATCAATGTCGGTTTTTGGGAGGCGGGGGATGTCTTCGGCAAAGTCGATGGCGAGATCGTGGATGCGGTAGGGTTGGTCGGAGGCGACACGGGCACCGGGGACTTCGCGAAGGATTTGGGTTCGCAACGCGGACAATCTGGATTGGAGCTCAGAGCGCTCATCAGGCTCAAGCAAGAACCTACTCATAAGTTTGTTTTGTTGGCGGTTGAGGTAAAAATAGAAGGCGCCATTTTCGCCGATGATTCCCGAAACCGGCCACGTTCGGGCAATGTGATCGCACCAGCCGGCTGGTCTTCCGGTCACGGGAACGACGTGCATCCCCCGTTCATAAAGGGCCCACAGCGCTTCGTACGTCGGTGAACTGAGCCGGCCGTGGTCGGTCATCGTGTCATCGATGTCGGTGAACAGCGTGTGAATTTCATCGGCGTGCGGAAGCTGGGAGATGGGCAACATGCTCGGTGTTGTCGAGTTTGTGCTGGCCAGAACCCATCGTCAAAGGTAGGATGTTTATCCACATCAGGCGGCTGGGGTGCGGGGCGCGAACTGATCGAAAGGGCAGGAAGTGAATCCGAAGCTCGCCACCGAATTGTTACCGACTCCCCACTGGCAGGGGCCCAATCGACGCCCAGCCTCTCTTTTGTTTCTCAGAATCAGACATTTTTGCAGTCGGGTTCCATTGGGGTGCCACCAAACCGACACGCCATTGTTACCGATTGACACGCGGGATCTGCCTAGGATCGACCTACAAGAGAGTACAAGTAGGTGTTGATAGATCTCTTCGGTCTGTTGTTTAGTTGCGAACTTTAGTGCCCGTTCGGTTTTTTTTGCGCCAAAGCGCTTGCGGGTGCTCGGGACAACATGGGGCTGGTGATGGATGCTTCAGGGAAAGTCATGGAAGATACAAAGGATACGACGGGGAGCCTCAATGGCGGCCCCGAAGGGCGTTTGGTGCCCGAGGCCCTCAAACGAGCGCTCGCTGAGGCAGAGATAACCCAGGATCAAACGATGTGCATGCCAAGCACCGATGATCTGTTGGAGCCATCAGCTCCGCCGCCGTTGCTGCCCCCCCCAGACGAGTGTACGCTTCCTTCCGGTTTGCCTAGCGCGCTCACACCCCGACCCAACTATTCTTCAGTCCATGGCAAAAAGCTCCCCATTGCCGACGTAGAAGCCTCGTTTGCGGCGCGCGGGTCTGCGTCATCTTCGGGTCGACAGCCGCCGATCGCGGATGCCGAGGCTTCGTCTTCCGACCGTCGTCGGTCGGTGTCATCTTCGGGCCAACAGCGGCAGATCGCCGATAGCGAGGCTTCGTCCTCTGACCGTCGTCGGTCGCCGTCATCTTCGGGCCAACAGCGGCCGATCGCCGATAGCGAGGCTTCGTCTTCTGACCGTCGTCGGTCGCCGTCGTCTTCGGGCCAACAGCGGCCGATCGCCGATAGCGAGGCTTCGTCTTCTGACCGTCGTCGGTCGCCGTCGTCTTCGGGCAGACACGGGTTGATCGCCGATGCTCCGACCTCGATTGAGCCCGTGAGGGGTGTCTCGCAGCCCGGTTCGGATCGGCACGGATTGATCGCCGACGCCCCGACCTCGATTGCTTCACACCGGCGGGGCTCGGCTGTTTCTTCGGCGTCGCTTGCATCGACAGAACAAGGTTCGAGGTCGTCGTCTGAACGATTTTGGTCTGCTCCAGAACCAGAACTCGGATTGGCTTCCGACATGCGTTCGTTGGCGTCGTCTTTGGATCAAGACGGGCTGGATGCGGAAGCGGAGGCTTCGCGCGGCTTTGGCCCACCTCCGTCAGCGTCTACGCCTGGCGAAGGTTTGCCGTTTGCGGACGTCGACGCCTCGGGCGCTTTCGATGCGCGATCGTCATTGTCGTCACCGGGTGAAGGTTCGCCGTTTGCGGACGTCGACGCCTCGGGCGCTTTTGATGAGCGATCGTCATTGTCGTCACCGGGCGAGGGTTTGAGTGCCGAGGACTCGGGCTCTTTTGAGGAACATCCGGCGTCGTCTACTCCAGGTGAAGGTTTGCCGTTTGCAGACGTAGAGGCCTCTGGCGCTTTCGATGAACGTTCGGCGTCGGGACCAGGAGAAAATTTGCCACTCGCCGACGTGGAGGGCGCGCTGGCCTGTGATGAACTCACGGAAAGCGGCTTTTCTACCGGGGGTGGAGCCCTTGGAGTGGGATCCGAAGAACCGGAAGAAGGCCCCGATCGTACCCTGCCAGAGGACGAAGATTCTGAAGCCGAAGATTTCCGAGCCATACGCGCCCACCTGCACGCAAGGGTTGCTGCGGAACCCCAGTTTGGTGCCGCTGATGCCGAGGATGGGAAACCCACACCGAAATCAGGTCCCAGAGAGAATGCCCTTCACACGATTGAGTCTTTTCTGGAGCCGTACAAAAGCATGGGGAACAGTGGACTTACCGGTGCTTACCCTATTTCGCTTCTCGCGGAGGCCACCAGTGAGGCTTCTCGGTCGGCGAAGCCCTTTCCCTTCGGCGATGCGAAGCCTGCGCCCAATCCGTTTGATGAACCGATTCCATCGAAGAAAGCGAAAGCGGCCAACCTGGTCCCCGAGGTTGCCGCCCAAGCGACCGATGATCTGTCAGCCGACAGCGAGCCTTTGATCCGTAAGGGTCTTGGGGGGCAGTCGGTGTATCAACGCCTGAGGGCCGTTGTTTCGGGGCGGCCCCAGGCCGTTTTCTATTTTGTGGCGGCGTTTTTCGCCACGGTTGCGGCGGTGCTGATTGGCCAATGGCTGTTGACGCCTTCCGCAAACTCAAAGTCCGTGCCGCCAGCGGGTTTGGTCGCTTACCAATACCGAGGCGCTGGCGAGCCCTTGGCCGATGACATCCAGAGAGGGTATCGGCTTTTGATTCGTGCGCGTGGGCACATGCGTAGCCAAGAGTTCGCCGCTGCAGAGCAGAAGCTCGGTGATTGCATTGAGCTGAGTGACCTCCCCGCCTGCCACAAGGCCCTCGCCATGGTCTTGGTGAGCCGTGAACTGCCGGCCGCCCGCCAACATCTTGAGCGCTACGTGAAAACTGAACGCTCAAGGCCCGACGTCGAAGCGGCACGCCGATGGCTCGAGGGACGGTAGCGCTCATCCGCCCACTTTGAGCGCAGAAGTAGAGGACCCATCCAGCATCGCTCGCCTTGCAGTTCTGGCAGTCAAAATGCACGTTTCGGGCTCGCCTGATGGCAAAGATTCGCTTTCACGTGGCGACAAGGATTGGCTTTCGTGAACCCTGCTTGCAGGGTTAGTACGACAGTAGTCCGCCGGGGCTAGAGCAAAAGGCTATACGAGCTTAGTTGGAGCGAATCCTTGTATCGTGATCGTATAGTGGTTAATACGTATATATTTTCCACTTTAGGCATGTTTTCCAGTGTCAGAAAATGGGGCAAACTGAGAAAATATACCTGAAAACAGATGCCTACGCATTGGTTCTATCTCTGGTATTTGAATCACGTCACAGTGTTACCTTGTAAACCCGCATATATTTTCCACTTTGGGCTCTTTTTGGTCTCGAAAAAAGTCGATAGGAGGTTTGACGCCGTCCATGGGAACAGAAAACTTCTGGGCTGAAGTCTAAACCCTCCGCAAAGAGATGAGAATTTCAAGAAGTGCGTACTTTGATACAAGCCCAGAGCGGTTGAGATCTGCAGAATTCTGTGCCGATGGGGTCTAAGGCTAAGCGAGAAGCTGTACACGCTCCTCGGTGGGTGACTCCGAGGTGGTATCACCCCGTTCGGCTTTTTTGAGCAGTCGCCAAATATGAGGGCCCAGAAGATCGACTTCGGTGGAAACGTACCGTTCGCCGCCGAAGCGCTCGAGGTTATCGAGTTGCTTCCTAAGAATGACCTTATCTTGCTTAAGAATAGCTTTGGCCAAAGGCATCACCACCAGCTTGACGGCAAATGCCGGCAGCCGGGTACGGAAGCTGACGACCGCGTAGAGCTTGGTGAGGAAATCCGAGACCGGGGTCAGGATGCTGTTGACGATGATGTGGCTGGCGTCACCGAGCTTGTATTCGACCTGCGCGACTGAAGGCAGGAAGAACCGATCAAAGTGGGTCACAATGCCGCCTCCAGGGGCCAAGAGGCGGCCCACCACTCCGGAAGGTCTCGGCTCCCCGATGAACTCCGCTTCAACCCGGTTGTGGCCTCGGCGCACCACCGCGTCGATGGGGTTTCTCGTAGCGCCCCGAAACAAGCCGCGGTGCACAAAAGGGGTGTGGGGAACGTCCAAGATGTTCTCGAGCGTGGCGTGCAAGGTCCCGTCAAACTCCGATTCGTAGCGGACGGTCGAGTAGCGCTTGTTCGAGATTTCGGGGGGACGAAAAGGCTCGACGGAGGGGGTGCTGTCGGCCTCGAGATACACCCAGATGTAACCGTCCTGTTCCTTCGCCAAGAAGCGGGGGACACGTCTCGCCTTGCCGGTCTGGGGGCCGCAAAGGGCCGGAATTTTTTGGCAGATCCCGTCGTGATCGAATGCCCAGCCGTGGTAGGCGCAAACCAGATGGCTGTCGCTGATGCGCCCGAGCGACAACGGGGCGTTGCGGTGAGCGCAGCGATCCAAAAGGGCGGCAGGACCGTTTTCGCTGCGAAAAATGACCAACGGGACGCCAAGTATGCTTCGTGCGAGCGGTCGATCCCGCAATTCGGAGGAGGTGGCCGCGATGTACCAGTGCTTCCGAATGTGCGCGATGGAGAACTTTTTCGCCGACGTCGTGTCCATTCCAAGGGCCAAAGGCCTCCCTACCACACCCCGCTTTGATTTGCGGGGCATTTGCTGGACGTAGGATGCGATGCGGGGTGAGCTCCCGTGGGGTGCTGATCGAGTTCATCGCTGTGTGTTTGGGAGGCGCCGCCGGGTCCGGCGCTCGCTACCTCGTGGGGGTGGTCTCGTTACGATGGTTTGGTGTGGGGTTTCCATACGGGACCCTCATCGTGAACATCTTGGGATCGTTCCTGATCGCCCTGCTCTTCGAGTGGTTCGCGGCCTCGAAAGTTTCGAGTCCGGGGCTCCGCGTGGGATTGACCACCGGCCTCATGGGCGGCCTCACCACCTACTCCACGTTCAACCAGAATCTGCTCCACTTGTTCAGATCGGGTTCTTGGGGCGTGGGTACCTGGTATTTCATACTCACGGTTGTCCTCTCACTGGCGGCAGGGCTGTTGGGCCTCGCTGCGGGACGCTGGCCGAGCCCGTCCGGCGCGTAGTCCCAAGCCTGATCCCAGGCCTACTTCGATCGCACGCGCGCCGCTTGTCGACGCGCGGAGCCTCGGTGACTCCCTTCGGTCGTTGGGGCGGCCTCGCTTGTTTCTAGGGGTTTTCTGGTGGATTGGCTTGGCGGAGCGGGTGGAATCCGCATAAGCTCCGCCGCGGTGATTTTGCGGGGGGTGCTCGGATTCGTAATGGCCTTGGTGCTTGGCGGTGGAGCCGGCCAGGCGTTTCGGTACGTGCGCCCCGGCGCGCTTCCTCGCGCCCCGGCTAAGGTTGCCGAACTGGCCAACAGGCATCATTCTCCAGCCTTCGGTGTTGTGCAGGCCGCCGGCGACGCGGAGCTGAATGTTCGTGGGAACTGGGAAAAGGCCGTCCCGAAAAAGCGCGTTGGCAACTTTGTGTCCCTCAGGCTTGGCGAGCGTCCGGAGTCAGGGGTGGTTCTCCAAGCGCCGGGCGCCAGGATTCGAATGTTCGGGGGAGCCCATGTGCTTGCGAGCCGCGTGGATTCCACTACGCGGGTACAGCTCTCTTCGGGGGGGCTTTTGGTTCACTCGGAGAAAGTTGCACTTGAGGTCCGTGTTCCCGCAATGGCCATGGTCATCTCTGGCAACACCTTTGGTGTCCTTGTTCGTGCCCATTCGACGGTCGTTGCTGCTCTCGCCGGGGAGCTTAAGATCACAAACCCGAACGGCCAATCAGAAAGCCTGGCTCCCGGACGCACGGCAATCTTATACCCCGATCGTCTTGCTCCTCTGGGGATTGCGCCTACGGTTCGGTTAGAACTCCAAGCTTGGGGCAAAGACTCAAAGGGCTACTGGATTCGGGGTGTGACGTGGCCCACCGCTCGCATCAGCTATCTCGAAGGGGATCACTGGCAGATGTTGGAGCCTGGCAAAGACGGAAGCTTTACCCTGGAGTTTGCGCGAAAGCCCAAGAGAGACAGGATTTTTGCGGTCGACTCTCTCGGTCGGGTCGGGCGCTTCGGCCAGCCCTCTATTCAAGTGGCTGAAGTTGTGGCGCTGTTGTTCCCCAAAGCAACCGACGACAAAACTGCACAACAAGATCATGCGCCCGACACCGCAGCTTTGGACCTTCCTTCTGAATTGAAGGGCCAGCGAATCGACGAAGACAAGCAGGAGCCGCCCAAAAGGAAACGAAGACGATCGAGAAGACGTGCAAGGTCCGCTGGCGCCGGCGGCTTCGGCCTCGAAAAAGAGGAAGTTCGCCTGCCGTCGCAGAAGAAGAAGAAAAAGAAGAGCCGGCTTTCCAAGGAGCTCGAAGGACTCGATGACCGCACAAAGGAGCTCATCGAAAAGTTCTGAGCCGTAGGCTCATGCCGGAGCTTACTTTGGCCCGGGCCCGGTAAGGACGAACCAGCGTTTGTTTGGGCTGCGGTATTCGTGAGGCACAGGGGTCGACGCAGCTAATCCGTGGTTTTCTCGTGGTTATGAGATGTACTCTTTAGTCGCGGACCACATTGATGGTGGTGTCGGAGTCCACCCAGACAAAGCGGGCGAGTTTCTTGGCGGGCTTGGTGCCTTCGAATTCTGGGAATTTGACCTTCTTGGCTTGGGCCTCAATGCATCGACCGACCTCTCGCGAACCCGGACCAGTGGGCAGAATGGCTTTCACCCGCAATACCTGACCGGTGGGCGCAATTTTGTACAGCACCCGAATGGTGCCCGACCGTAAGCGCACACGTCTTCTCGAGGCTTGAAGACAGTCCTTGGCGCCCTGCCAGTCGGCCAGCGCGTTGTAGAACGCGCGATCGGGCAAAGCCCCACTGTCCTCTTCGAGTTCTTGCTCTTCGCGGGTCTTTCTTAATGGCTCTCGCCTGGGGACAGTGGTTCGCTTTCGCGCCTTGACGGCTTTTTCTTTCTTTGGTTTTTCGATTTCCTCTTTTTTCTCGGTTTTCACCTTGGTTCCGACAAGGGCCTTACGAATGGAATCGGAATCGGTGGTCTTTTTCTTCCACTTTCGCTCGGTGGGTACGGGCGGAGTGGCTTCTGCGGATTCTGAAGAAACCTTTTTAAGTTGCGCCTGAAGGCTGGCCAGCGTTGGGGCGTTGTCGTTGACTTTTGCGGGCTCCTTCTTCTTTGGGGGGACGTTGCCTCGGGTTGCGGCCAAATGTTTTGTATCTTCTTTGGTTGTGATCGCGGCAGCAGCGGCCGCATTGGGATCTTCGGCCTTTGCAGGTTCTTGCTTCGTAAGCTCCACCGGGACGGCGGGTTCTTTTGCTGTTTCCTTTTTTGGTTGACGTCGTGTTTCCGGAGATTCCGATTTGGAGCACGCATTGACCAGAAGCCCTACGGCGGCAATCGCGATGAGATGGTGGCGCTTCATTGCCAAGAGATTAGAATAGAACGGGTTTCACAACCAATCGGTGCAAGTCGTACATTGTGGGTGCAAGTAAGAACCGAAGCCGATAACGCATGCTCGATTGCGTGCAAGGAAGGCGCTCAAATCGCCAAAAGTTCCAGGTTGGTCACTGGTTAGGCATGTCTTGAGGTTTTGATGTGGGGCCTCACAAAGCTGTTTATGTTTTCTGTCGCCTAACAAACACGCTTTGTTTACGGTGTGTGGGCAGGTGCGATGGGTTTGATTTAGAACGCATGTTCGATGGCTTCTTCAAGATCTCTTACGCCGCGGGCGCCGGCCGTGCGCGAGAGCTTTTTGCGGTTGGCGTCGGGGATGATGGAGAGGTCAAAGCCCAACTTGGCGGCCTCTGAAAGCCGTGTATCCACATCGGTGACCGCCCGAATTTCGCCGGCGAGCCCCACCTCTCCGAATACGATCGTTTGGTCCTGGAGTGGACGGTTTTTTAGTGATGAAGCGAGGGCGAGTGCGACCGCCAGATCCGCGGCCGGCTCGTCGATGCTCATGCCTCCGGCAACGTTGACAAAAACATCGCAGCCGAGAAGCTGAAGACCTGCGCGTCGCTCGAGAATGGCGACGAGCAATGCGGCGCGGTTGGCATCGAAGCCCAAACATGTGCGTCTTGGAGTGCCGAAATTGGTGGGAGACACCAGCGCCTGAACTTCGACCAAAACGGGCCTCGTGCCCTCGATGCTGGGCAAGACCACCGAGCCGGGCACGCCTTTTGGACGTTCGGCCAGGAATAGTTCTGATGGGTTCGGGACCGTAACCAGCCCCCGATCCGCCATTTCGAAGACGCCGATTTCTTGGGTCGAACCAAACCGGTTTTTGTGGGCTCGTAAGATTCGATAGGGATGCGCGCCGGTGCTTTCGAAGTACAGTACGGTATCGACCATGTGCTCTAGAAGGCGAGGACCCGCAAGAGAGCCGTCTTTTGTGACATGACCGACCAAAAAGGTCGGCACTCCCATACCCTTGGCCAGATACAAAAACCGAGCGGCGACTTCTCGCACTTGGGCCACGCTGCCTGGGACGCTTTCGATTTCGGGATCGTAAATGGCTTGGATGGAGTCGATGACGACCGCGGCTGGGGCGAGCTCTTCGATGGCCTTGGCGATGCGGTCGGCTCTGGTCTCGGCCAAGAGGAGCAATCTTTCACCTTCGATGCCGAGTCGTTTCGCCCGGAGTTTGACCTGTTCTTTCGATTCTTCGCCGGTGATGTAGAGGGTCTCTTTGAGACAGGCTCTGCCCGCCGCCTCGAGGGCTTGAAGCAAAAGTGTGGATTTCCCGATTCCTGGATCCCCCCCGACCAAAATGAGGGCCCCCGGGACCAGGCCTCCGCCGAGCACCCGGTCCAGTTCGGGAATACCGGTCGCCGAGTGGGCGCCTTGGTCGGCTTGAAGCGCGGCCAAAGGCTGCGCTTGGTTGCTGGTGGGGGACTCCGGGAGGCGAAAAGTGCGCTGGGCGTTTCGCCCCTGGACTTCGCCCTCAACCGCCTCTTCTTGGAGACCACCCCAAGTCTGGCATTCGGGGCATCGGCCGAGCCATTTGACGGATTGATGTCCGCACCGGGTGCATCGAAAAACGCTCTTGGCCTTCCCCATTTTTGGGGGAGGTTACCAGGTCTGCCGCCCGTTGCGATCTGCGCCCTGCCCAAAACCGTTGCACCCACGTTTTGGGAGGGACGAGCCGATGGCATTGGGCGTAGAACCATGCCGATGGCCGGTGGCGGTGATTCAGTGGATAACCCTGCGTTGGTTCGGCGCAGCCACAGCGGTCTTTTGGTCCTTTTGGCGGCAGCTCTGGCGGTGGCGTATGGGGTCCCCGATGGATGGTTGTTTTGTCCCTTGCGCGCGTGGACGTCGATTCCGTGCGTGTTTTGCGGAGGGATCCGAACCCTTCGTGCGCTGGTGTCACTGAATTGGGTGGGTGCGATTCAGATGAATCCCCTGGTGTTTGGGTTGGTCGTTGGGGCCGGAGTCGACGCGTTGCTGAGCGGATGGGTGCCCCGGTACAAACGCGTGCGGCTCCGAGTTCTTTGCCGTCCCGTGGCGTGGGGTTTCGCGATGACGCTCAACTGGGGGTATCTCGTGGTGCAACGGCGCTGATTTTCAACCGAGTGCTCCTCTCCAAAGCGACTCCCTTCGACCGTACCGGGCACGCCGATGGCGCGCTGCGGACCGTTCTTCGGGCGGGTTTCTTGACTCCTGCAAGGCCGCTATCGATAGTCGGCGGATGGATCGCGAAGAACTCAAACGTGTGGTGCGAGAAGTGCTTGAAGATGAGCAGTCGTTTGGCTTGGTCGATCTCGGTCAACGGTGGGAGGGGGGCACCATGAGAATCGAGCCCCGAGACCCCTCGCTTCAGCCCAAAGAAATTCCGGTCGACACTTTTTTCCACAAGATCGTGATGGTCCGAGATCGATTGAGAGTGCTTGAGCAAAAGATCAACTCGAACAGCAAACTCACCGACGCCGAAAAAGTCGATTTGCAGCAGTACATCACCAAAGCCTACGGCAGTCTCACCACCTTCAATGCCTTGTTTCGCGATCGGGCAGAGGGTTTTTCTGGCTCCAAAAACGACACCTAAACGGTGCGCCGCCTCTGTGTCGGCGCACGCCTCATCACCGCATCACCTCATTTTCCTGAACCTGGACCTGGACTTGGACCTGGACCTGGACTTAGACCTGGCCCGAGGAGGCTGCGGAGTGTGCATGGAAGCCATCAAACAGGGACGACCGCAGCGTTCACCCGCGCCCCGTGCCCGGATTTGGGCCCGCGCGTGGGCCCTTGGCCTGGCCCTGAGCGCCTGCGCGACGGCACGCACGGATTCGCGCCTGGCACTCAAGGAGTCGGTCGAAGACTACAATCATGCGTACCGCTGGAAGAACTACGAGCAAGCGGCCTCTTTTCTTCCCTCTGACCTGAGGGCGACATTTGTTGCGCTTTACGAAGAAGACGCCAAGTCTTTGACGGTTGAGAACTATCGGATCCTTCGGGTCGATTTTAACGGCGAGGACGCCGCCACGGTGATGGTCCGGGTGCGCTTTCTCATGCTGCCCTCCGTGGTGGTCGAGCATCGAACCCTTGTCCAGCATTGGCGGAGGGTCAATAAGGCCTGGATCCTCGAGTCCGAGGATCATTCCATCCGAGATATTCACAAAGAACTGGCGGCGCCCCCCAAAGAAGCGGGCCCCCATTTCGGGGGCGAAGGGTCTTCCGCGTCTCAGGCGCCACCGACAAAGTAGGCTGCCAGTTTTGCGCCCAAGCGCTCGGTCAGTTCTTCGCGCTGGTCCAGCGCCTCTAGGGCGCGTGCCAGGGCGCGTTCGGCTCCTGCGGGGTTGTTTTCCTTAAAGAATGCGGTGATCTCTTGGCGGTGGGCCCTGCGGAGAAAGCCCGTGGCCTCCACCACCCTGGAAATACCCATGTCGCCGACACGCGCTTGAATCTGTGCCCAGTTCTTGACCAGATATTTCCAGCACAATTCTTGGCTGTGCCGCCGCGAAAGCAGCTGCATCAGCATGCGGCCTACGGCCTCTTGCGGAATGGTACCATCGTCGATGTGTTCCAGCGTTCTATTGGTGAGCGCGGGCGGCCGGAACATGACCAGCGCGTTGAGGTATCGATGGCTTTCCTGGGGCGGGGCACCTTTTGCCTTCCGGTCCTGATAGGTCTTCAGCCACTTGGCGTAGCGTGTTTCATCTCCAAATTTCGCCGCAAGGCCGACAAAGGCCCCTGCGAGATTGGCGTCCACCGCGTGCGGGTCTTCGTTTTCGATTTGGGCGTAGCGCGAACACGCGTCGATAACCTCTTGTACCCTCGCCAAAGAGGCCAACGCCCGAATCACCAAGGCCCGCCGCTGGATTTCATTTTGCCCTTCTCCCTCTTTGTTTTCGAAACCCAAATCGGACATCTCAGAAGCGAACCAGGTCGAAATGCGCTCACGAAGCTTGGCTCGCGCGTCGGTGTGGCCGGTGTCTTTGAGAATCAGATCTAAGGTGCCGAGGCGGTCGATAACCGCGCCGAGGACATTGTGGTTGGGCACCTGGGCAAACGACGCCAAGATGGGCACAAAAGCTTCGACGTCGAGCCCGCCGTTTTGCACTTGAGCCCAAGTGTCCTCGATGAATCCCATTTGCTCGACGGGTGTCAGCTTTTGAGGTCCGTGTTCAATGAGCTTTTCGAGCGCACTTCCGGTAGCGCGAACCCGGTAGAAACCCATTTCTTCTGCGTTTCCGTAGACCCATTGGACCGGGCCTTCATGTTTTAAAGGCTCGGTGTGCTTGGCATCCTTTAGGATAACTCGGTGCTCGTGCACCCCAGCGCTGTCTTCAAAACGAAGGACAACCGGGACCCACCAGCGCTGATCCTCATTGGTCGCCGCCATGTTTTCGCGTCGAGAGAAAAATCGCTGCTGTTCGAGCTCGACGCTGACGGCGCCGCCTTGCTCAACCAGGCCCAAACTCAAGACGGGGAACCCTGGCTGCGCGATCCAGCTCTTCATGACCGATTCGACGGGCGCCGAAGATGCAGAAGAAAGATGGGACCAAAGATCGCTGCCTTTGGCGTTGCGGCCCTGAAAGGCGGCCATGTACGTTTGAATGCCCTGCCGGAACGCGGTTTCACCCAGATAGTTCTCGAGCATCCTCATGACGGCGCACCCCTTTTGGTAGGTGATGACGTCGAACATTTCGATGGCTTGCTCGGGCGTTTCGACCATCGACCAAATCGAATGGGTGGTCGGCAGCGCGTCGTCGATGAGGGCCCGGTTTTTGTCGTTTTGGAAGTCGTTCCAGACCTGATAGCTAGGCGCTATCGCGTGTGTTGCTTTGTGCGCAAACCACTCGGCAAAGGCTTCGTTCAGCCAAAGATCGTCCCACCATTGCATGGTGACCAAGTTGCCGAACCACATGTGAGCGAGTTCGTGGGCGATCACGGTGGCGATGAGCTTTTCTTGGTGCCACGATGTGGACTCGGGGGCCATGAGGAGAAGGTTTTGCCGAAACAGAACCAAGCCTACGTTCTCCATCGCCCCGGCATCGAACCCGGGAACCGCAACTTGGTCGTACTTCTTGTAGGGATAGGGAATGCCGAAATAATCTTCGTACCAAGGAATGAGCTTCTCGGTGAAGCCGTGGGCAAATTCTCCGTGGGCCTTTTTCCCCCGCATGGCCCATACACGGATGGGGATGTCTCGGACGGAGGTTTCGTCGGTGCCTTCAAAGTCACCGATGGCGATGGCCACCAGGTAGCTTGAAATGGGCTCGGTGCTTTCAAACTGCCAGATCTTGTGGTCGCCGTCCTCCTGCACGCTTCGAAGGGATCCGTTTGCCAAAGCCACAAATTCTTTTTTCGTTCGGATGGTCCAGGCGAAGGTTGCCTTGAATTCGGGTTCGTCGAAGCAAGGAAAAATCGCGCGTGCATCGGTTGCTTCGCACTGCGTGGCGACGGCAGTCTCTTGACCATCTTTGGCGATGTAAAGACCATGCATTCCCGGGTCGGCCTTGCCGCGAAACGAGACTTCTAGCCGCGCTTCGCCCGGTCCTTGGGGGGTGGGGAGCACGAAACACACCGTTTCTTGTTCACTCCTCGTTTCGATTTCGAGGGGCATCCTTTCAGTGCCCGCCGCGGTCAGGCGAGGGTCGGTGAGTTGAAGTTGCCTTGCGTGCATTTCTACCCGGTCCGTCTCTTCGAGGAGGGTGAGATCGATGCGCACCACGCCTTCAAAATTGTCCGAATCCGGCGAAGCAAGGATCTGTACATCGTAGTGCGTAGGCCGCGCGCGGGCCGGAAGCCGATAAGCCTTGGTGCTCGTGTTCATCTGGTAACGCAGGATACCTCGAAGGGAGATCCTCTCAAAAAACCAGGGTGTCGTATTGGCGTTAAACCCGCAGGGTCAAGGTGGGCCGGTGTGGGCATATCCTTGGTTGGGTCGCCCCGGCGTTGGACTTGTTCCCTCGCTCAGGGGCCAGTATGGGGCAGAGGACGGCCTTGAAGGAGTCCCTCCCCATCGATGCGGTGCTGCCCAAAGTGGCGGCTCAGCTGGAGGCCCATCCCAACGTGGTGGTGCTCGCTGAGCCCGGCGCCGGAAAGACAACTCGGCTTCCGCAGCTTCTCTTGGATTGTACTTTTCGGGACAGCGGGCAGAACGTTTTGGTGCTCGAGCCTCGACGCCTCGCGGCCCGCTTGGCGGCGGAACGCATCGCGAAGGAACGTCAGGTGAAGGTGGGAGACGAGGTGGGATACCACATTCGTTTTGCAAAAAAGAGCTCCGAGCGAACCCGGATCGTGTTCTTGACCGAGGGGATCTTGGTCAAGCGGGTTCAGCAGGACCCGGAGCTTTCGGGGATCGGCGCGGTGATTCTCGACGAATTTCACGAACGGTCCATTCACGCCGACCTCGCCATTGCGTTTTTGAGGGAGGTCCAGGAAACCATTCGGTCCGACCTACGGATCATCGTCATGTCTGCGACGTTAGATCCGGGGCCCGTCTCCTCGTTTTTGGGTGACTGTCCGGTGGTTCACGCCAAAGGACGGGTGTATCCCCTAGAGGTTCATTGGCTCGAAAGGCCGGACCCGCGCCCGATCCCGGAGTTGGTGGCCCATACGATCAAGAAAGCGCTCGGGCCACAGGCGGCGGCCGGTCAGGGGGATCTCTTGGCTTTTCTGCCTGGGGTTTCGGAGATCCGTCGGACCCAGGGCCTTCTGGAGGCGCACGCGAAGCGGATTGAGGTCTGTCCGCTTTACGGTGACCTCCCTAAGAACGTTCAGGACCGCGCGGTTCAAGGAGGCAAAAAGCAGAAGGTCATTTTGGCAACCAACATTGCGGAGTCTTCGCTCACGATCCCCGGCGTTCGCACGGTGGTCGATTCCGGTTGGGCTCGGATCCTTCGTTATGATCCGTCCCGAGGGCTCGACCGCTTGGAGCTCGTGCGTATCGGAACCCACAGTGCCGATCAGCGTGCGGGGCGGGCCGCGCGTACTGGGCCCGGTCGGGTCTTTCGGTTGTGGACCGAAAAAGAACATCGATTGCTCAAAACCGACTCTCCGCCCGAGATTATGCGCACGGACTTGGCTCCTTTGGTCATGGAGGTGATCCGGTTTTCGTCGCGTGACCCTAGGAAGTTTGGCTGGTTCGAAGCTCCACCGGCGGCCCACGTCGCCCGGGCCGAGGACCTCCTCCGAAAGTTGGGGGCGATGCCGCCCGACGGGCACGCGCTGACGACCCTGGGCGAGGCGCTTTCGGCTTTTCCTTTGCACCCCCGGCTGGCCAAGCTCTTGGTCTGTGCGTGGAACTATGGGGTCCTTGAACAAGGCGCCCTATTGGCGGCCATCGTCCAGGAGCGAGATGTTTTTCGGGGGGCACAGGCTCGCCAGAACCTCAAACGGGGGTACGGCTCCGGTCTTGTGGCTTCATCCGATCTGCTCGTGCGTCTTGAGGAGATTGAAAGGATGGCGCGGGCGTGCAGGCCCAAGGAGCGTTTTGATGCCGAGTCGAGGGCGCTCGGCAATGTCCTTGTGGTTCGTGATCGGCTCAAGGATCTGGCCTTTCGCACGCTTTCCCGCCGCAAAGGTTCGCACCATCAAAAAAAGCAACACAAGGATGCGAAGATGGGCGGCGCCGACGAAGAGGCCCTGCTCCGAGTGGTGTTGGCCGGTTATCCCGACAGAGTGGGAAAAAGAAGCCCCGAAAAACGCTCCAAGATCACCATGGCCGAGGGGGGGACGCTCGAGCTTTCTTCGGAAAGCGTGGTCCAAGAAGGCGCGCTTTTGGTTGCCGTCGACGTGGATGCCGGAGACCGAAGGACCGGCGGGCGCGGGCGCATTCGGATGGCGAGCCAGATCGAAGCCGAGTGGTTGCGCGCCGAAACCGGCGGTCTGCAAACCCAAAAGGTGGTCCGTTTCGATCGGAACCGAGAGGCGGTCGAAGGCGTCTCGGAGCTGCGTTACGGAAATCTTCTGATTCAGGAATCCAGATGGCACGATCCCGACCCGGAGCAGTTGAGTGAGGCGCTGGCCGCGGCCGCCGAGCAAGCTTTGGATCGTGCGCTGCCGTTGACGGACGAAGACCACCATTTTTTGAATCGCCATCGATTTTTTCGGGAATCCATGCCCGAGCTCGATGTTTCACCGCTGACGCCCGATTCCAGAAAGGACCTCCTCGGCACCCTGTGCCAGGGCGCACGCAGTTTTAAGGATCTGCGTAAGGTTCAGCTTCGCACCCAGCTGCTCGCCGAGATGCCCATGGAGCACCAGCGAGCGCTCAAAAAGCATGCGCCGGAGTGGTTCACCTTGCCGAGTAAGAAGAACGTGCGCTTGAGGTACGGCTTTGAGGGGCCACCGGTGTTGTCTGTTCGTCTTCAGCAGGCCTTTGGGATGTACGAAACACCGCGGGTTGCCGCCGGCAAGGTGCCGATCAAGGTGGAGCTTTTGGCGCCCAACATGAGACCGGTGCAGATCACCCAGGATTTGGCCAGCTTCTGGTCCACAACCTATCATGAAGTCAGGAAGGAGCTTCGGCGACGCTACCCGAAACACGCTTGGCCTGAAAAGCCGAGCGAGTGAGTGTCCTTACGGAAGGGGCTCCCCGCCCTGAACCGGCCGCGGATCGAGGATGCGTAGGAGGTTGATGCCTACGATGGGCCATTTTTTGGGTTTTGCGTAGCGGCGCAGCATGCGGGTGAGGGGTTCGTCGATGACTTTCTTGGCATAGGTGGACGCATGCCGAACGTAGCGCTTTTTGCCTCGAACCACGATGAGCCCTTGATGGGTGATGACATCCGGCGCCGAGGGTACATCGGCGCGGACCACGTTGAGCACCAGGCCGGCAGGAATTTTACGGATCATTCTTTTGGCGACGCGAAGTGGAAGGTAGGGAAGGCGAAACAGTCCGTTTGGAACTTCGTTGGCGTCGAGCTTCAGCGTTTTGGCGACGCGGCGCCGACGCCATCTCTTTTGATCGAGCTCGAGGGCTATCCACTTGGTGCCCGAGCCGGCCAGTGACTCGGTGACGTCTTCAACCAGGCCCGCATTTGCCAATCCGGGCACCCATTGGCTGGTGGCCAGGTGGCGGCGATTCCTGAACTGGTAGGGCTTGTTTTGGTAGCGGATGCGGTCAAGCGCGTTTCGGACCTCGTTCGGCTCGGGTGATGTCGCCAAAGCGAGGGCGGTCTCTACGAAGGTTGTGCAGTCGAAGGCGTCGAGCCGAAACCGTGGGTCGGGGTCGGGTGGCATTCCTTCGCCTAAAGGAGATCTCCGGTACGGTTTCCCGAGAAGGGGACGCGTCAAGCGTTCGATGCGGGAGGCGATCGTTGGCGCCTGCTCGTGGTGGCGTTTGAGCATGCGCCGCCATCGGGTGCTCAGGCCTCGGCCGATCGCAGTGGTTTTCACGGCGGGTCGGCGCGGTTTTTGTGGGCTCGCTTTTGCGGGGCGGGGAGGCAGAACGGCAAACAGAAGGGCGAATACGAGGTGCGATCTCGGGCGTTGATGTCGCCCGTCCTCGTATACGCGCTTTCCGCTCACCGGTCGTCACAGGTTATCACAGGGCCACCGATGGCCCCGCATAAGCGGCCCGCAAAGCCCTTGCTGCCGCGTCGCCCCGATGTTACCCCACCTTACGTGGGCCGTAGAGGTAGAACCCGCAGTACTCACACTCGGTTGCTGTTTGTCGCGCTCCTCTCGGCAGGGGCGCCCATCGCCTGTGGACCCATCCAGTCTTCATCTCTTTTGGTGGATGCGTCTGCCGACCTCTCGGCGGCGCGGACCGCCGAGGCGGAAAGGCTCGCGCCGTTTGAGTATGTTGCGGCCGAGGAATACTTGCACAAAGCGAGGGAAGAGCAGTCCTACGCCAACTTTGAAATTGCGGTGGAGTTCGCAAAAAAGTCTAGGGATTGTGCACTGGTCGCCCTGGTGAGGGCCGAAGCCAAAACGAGTAAGAGCCTGGGTGCCAAACGTCCCACACGCCGAACCGGTGCCACCTGCCGTCCCGGTCCCGATCGCAACGCTTCTATTCCCGCTGCCGACCAGGAGCCGGCAGCGGGCAACAAGAGCTCGCCCGAAAGGCGCTCGTCGTCCACCGATAAGGATGGCCCGAACAGCGGCGATGATTCCGTGACGCCCCCGGCCGGCTCGGGTCCCGAAGCCGCCCCCTCTGAGCCGGGTGTCAGCGACCCGGTTCCCAACGAATCCGCCCCCGCCGAGCCTGGCGATGGTGACTCCACGGGTCGCGAGAAGCAGCCAGCGGCGGGCCAACCGGCTGAAACGCCGTAAGAGGGCGCGGTTGAGGATAGCGGGAGCACACCACATGAGGCACGACTTTGTCCCGAATCTTTGGCGCAAGGCCATCGAGAAGCTTTTTTGCATGTGCTCGACTGAGGGTGCCCGAGGGGCGATGCCTCGCTGGCTGGGCTTGGTCGGGCTCGCGGCTGCGGTGCTGGGAGCGTGTGCCACCGGCGCGGCCCTGGAGCGCGAAGGAGAGGCCTTAGAGGCGCATTTGAATGCCGCGCGGGAGGCGGGTGCCTACCGTTGTGCGCCGGTTGCGTTGGCCAAAAGTGAGGCGCATCTCGAGTTTCTCCGCAGCGAACTCCAAAAAGGTGATGCGCGCCGCGCCGCGCAACATCGAAAAACGGCGGCAGACGCGTTGGCGGTGGTGGTCGAACAGACCCAAGAGTGCCCTCCGCTCGATCGTGACCAAGACACCGTGCCCGACGCCGACGACCAATGTCCAGATACGGTGGGCAAAGTTGAGCTGGCCGGTTGTCCCGACAAAGACGATGACGGCGTCCGCGACGTGGACGACAAGTGCCCAGACGCACCGGAGGACATTGATGGCATTGAAGACGAAGACGGGTGCCCCGAAGTTGAGGACCAAGATGGCGACGGCATCATCGATGGGGATGATCCATGTCCCAAAGATCCCGAAGACGTGGACGGGTTTGAAGACCACGATGGTTGCCCAGATCTAGACAACGACAACGATGGTGTTGCTGATGCCGAGGATCAATGTCCACAGAAGCCAGAAACCAAGAATGGATTTGAAGACGAAGACGGGTGTCCGGACACCAAGTACCAGTTGGTTGAGGTCAATCGTGAGCTCGGAAAGATCGAGATCAAACAAAAGGTCTTTTTCGCTACCGGAAAAACCAGAGTAAAAGCGGTCAGCTTTGCGGTGCTCAACGAAGTAGCAGATGTGCTCCGAGAGAACCCAAGCATGAAAGTGGTCGTCGAGGGCCATACCGATTCGGTGGGCAGCCATCGAACCAATCAGCGCCTTTCGCAGCGGCGCGCAGACGCGGTTCGGACGTACATCCTCGAAAAAGGCATCGACCCGGGCCGCCTGACCGCCGTGGGTTTTGGCGAGGATCAACCCATCGACACCAACCGCACCCGGTCTGGCCGTGAGAGAAATCGCCGGGTGGAATTCACCATCGTGCCTCAGTAACGCTTGCCGGGGCGACCTCATCGTTTTGTCTCCGTCTGACGGTGCGGTTCGAAGGCAGGGCAGAACCCAAGCGCACGCGATTTCTCGAGCCCAGGCCAGAGTCGTGATACCCCACGGGGATGGCCCCCCAAAAAAATGACATCATCGTTTGGCTCGACATGGAAATGACCGGCCTAGATCCGGAATGCTGCGTTCCGATTCAAGTGGCGATGGTGATCACCTCTTCAGAGCTTAAAGAGCTGGATTCGATGGAAATCACCATATGGCAACCGGAAGCACGCTTGAGCACGATGGAGCCGATTGTCCGCAACATGCACACTGAAAACGGCCTGGTGAAACAAGTTCAGAAATCGCAAACCTCAGTGGGAGAGGCAGAGCAGGCGCTGTTACAGTGCTTGGCCCGCTGGTGCAAACCACGAGAAGGGGTGCTGGCCGGCAACTCCATTCACCAAGACCGGCGGTTTTTGCGCAAATATTTTCCGTCGATTGATGGCTATCTTCACTATCGGATGATCGATGTTTCGACCCTAAAAGAACTGGCGAAGCGCTGGTACGGGCCCGAAGTACTGTACGCCAAGGGAACCAATCAGCATACGGCCTTGGCCGATACCCGAGAATCGATTGCCGAGTTGGCCCACTACCGTGAGACCATGCTCCGCACCAAGGGAGCGGCTCAGTCTTGAGCCTCCCGGGGTTACGCAACCCATAGAGGCGAATAGGCCAACCACGGGAGAACCGGCCGGGACCCCGGAAGCAAACAAAGAAGTTCGCTGAGCATTTCTTTGGATCCGGGGTCAAGGGTTGCCACCAGCGAAGCCAGGTTGGCCACGGGGGTCGACGCGATGGCTGCCTGGGGATCGACCACGGCCGGTCGGGCCCGCTCGCCTCGGACCTTAACCCGCCGAGGCTCCGAGGCAAAACGTCCGCCCGCGGCCTCTTTGGCCAGATCGACTGCGCGCGCAAACCCGCCGAGGTCATCGACCAGACCTTGGGCTTGGGCGTCTTTTCCGCTCCATACCCGACCCTCGGCGCATTCGGCCACCTGGGTGGCTTCGAGCTTGCGTGCCTTGGCCACCAGACTGAGAAAGGTCTGGTACATGGCTTCGACTTCTCGGTTGGCGTGGGCTTTTGCCTCGTCGGTGAACGCCACCCACGGATTGTAGAGCGTGGCGTTTTGCCGATTTTGAACCGTGTCATGCCCCAGCGCCAACCGCTCGGTCAACTCGGGCCATGTGGGCAACATCGCAAACACGCCGATGCTTCCGGTGATGGTCAGTGGGTGGGCGACAATGGTTCGAGCGCCGCAGGCGACGTAGTAGCCTCCGCTGGCCGCGACGTCGCCCATGCACGCAATCACCGGTTTTTCTTCATTGACGCGGGCCACCATGGCGTAAATGGCATCGCTGGCTGTGACGCTCCCGCCCCGGGAATTGACATGGAGGACAACCGCCCCAATTTTGGAGTCCTCCAGAGCCGCCCGGAGGTCATCGACAACGGATTTGCGGTTCGCGCTTTGGTCCATCAGCCCTGCGTGGCGAGGTGCGTGATCGACGATGGCGCCGTGGACTTCAACGATGCCCACGATCTTTTCGCGCCGTCTCCAGATGGGTGGGAGCGTACGTTTTTTGAGGTAGGCGGCTGCGTCCTGCAGGTCGGGCGCGGCATCGAGCGAAGCGGTCGTTTGGATGTGGCGTGGAATGGTCTCATCGAAGACCAGCGCATCGCAGTAGCCTGCCTCGTGGGCGTGAACCCCCCACGATGGGTGAGCGATCCACAAAGGCGACGGCTTCATCTCGGTTCATCTTGCGCCCTTCCTCGAGTGCATACAGAAGGGCTTCGTCAAAGGTATCGATCAGGGTTTTGGTTTGTTCTCGGTCCGTGGGGCTTCTTTCTTTTCGGGTAAAGCGCTCGGGTGCAGATTTGAACCGCCCCTTCGCAGCGACTTCGACGGTGACCCCAAGTTTTTGGAGGCTCTCTTTGAAAAAACAGCCCATGGGATGATGCGCCTACGCCGGCCAGCGCGCCCGATGACCCCATCCAGATGTGGTTGGCGGCAGACGCGACCAAAAGTTCTCGGTTTCCGGCGTGGGTCGCAATGTACACAATCACCTGTTTTTCGGCCTGCCGAATCGAATACAGCAGGTCGCGAAGCGTCTTGGCGGCGGCCCACCCGGCTTCGATGGTCCCTAGGCGAACCAAAATGCCTCTGACATGGGCGTCTGCCTGAATTTCGTTTACGAGCCGCCTTAGACTCGCCAACGCAATTTTCGGTGGCTCTTCCCGCCTCAAAAGGCGGGCCAACAGCACCGAAATGCGGTTTTCCGCGTACAGTTCGACCACTTCGCCCGCAAGCTCGAGTTCGATCCAGCCATTCTTCTTTGCTGCTCGGTTTCGCCTGAGCAGGCGAATGGGCCAAAGGAGAAGCCGCAAGACGAGGATCAACGGAAAAAGAGGAAGCTTCAGCAACCGCACAATCGCGGAGCCTACATCGACGTGGATCTAGGCGCACTTCCTGAGGCACCGATCGCAAAAAGTGCCGAATCCATGGGGGCGTTCAGTCGATCTCTTCCTGAAGACGATACCAGCACAGGGTAAACCAACCCGAATCCCATCTTGATTCCGAGAGACTTGGCTGGCCAAGCATGTCGTCGCTCAATGGAAAAATATCGCAGAAACAAGGGAAGGGATTGAAGAATTGGGAAAAACCGCAAATATCGATAACTACGCAGCAAACTTATGTATTAGTTCGCGCACCCGAGCATGGGATCGCCCGTAGCTGACAATCGCCACATCGATCGGGGTCTCGGCGAAAATTTGGAACGCCCGCTCCATGGCTGAAAAAAATCCAGTCGTCATGGTTTCCAAATGCACCGCCGCCAAGAAGCGTGAGAAAGACTTTGTTTCGCCCGGTCCTGGCCGAATTCAGGAGAGCTGCACAGAGAGTCGCCTCATACGATGCCTCCAGAACGAGCTGCGCAAACTCGGCCCACGAGCTTTTGGAAATGGGAGTGTACGCAACGGGCATCGCTGAGCAATAGGCTTGGGAGACGAGATGACTGCAGTTGTCCAGTGTGACTTGGGTGCCCCACTGGATGCCAACCCTCAGCCTTTGCCGGAGGGCATCCCGATCCGCCTCTGTCAGTGACTGGATTCGCTGGGAGATCTTCCCCAGGCTCTTCGCGGACGGCAGGGCGTAGCCATTTCGCATGACCCAGAGCTGTTCCCGGTCGTTGCCAAGCGCTTGGCCGATGTCGTGTAAACAATCGATCTGGTTGTCTGCAGATTGTCCAACCCGACCGTTGACCCTTGCGAAGTAATTTCGGTAGATGGTTCCGGCACCCGCGGCGATCGCGCAAGCAGGGCCCTGGGTACGATCGCTTTCATAGCGCTCGACTCCTCTTTCCGGCGTTATCGAGGGCGAAATCATCTCAAGGAGGTTGAATTGAGATGCAACCTGAAACAAAGCGCCCTTGTTTTCTGGATCTGCGTGAAGCGCCCGAACGTCGGCAACCAATTCCTCTAGCTTTAGTGTCCCTCGGGGCCAGCACTGGTTTGCGCGAGCTCGGAGTTCGGCAAGGCTAGGGATTTCCAAGCGCCCAAAGACCAGGGTCCGATGATTCACGAGCGAAGTGATTGTCGTGTCCGCCAAGGCGAACTTCCTACGAACCTCTTCAGGCGACGTCTCTCGAAAAACCGGTCAGCTCTTCAAACCACATGGCGTTCTCCTGTCACGGCGCAATATTGGGTTTATTCTGCGATATCCACATGGAATCGCCCCTATCAACTGAACAAGATGCTCAACCCACTCTTCCGCCACTCATAAACAAGCGCTTTCCAGCCGCCCTTTGTGAAATATGATTCGCTCATGCCTAGAGTGTGCTGCATGCGATCACGCTCGCCTTGGAACAGCTACCTTTCTGGGTCTCGAATTGCTTCCGCAAAAGACTCGGGCGAGCGCCCTTGGTAGCACGGAGCATCGACACTTATCACGTCAGAAGGTTTTCCGAGTGGCTTTCTGGGAAAGGGGGTGTAGCTTCGACCACGAACTCGTCGTCTTCCCGGGTGGCTTCGATCACATATCCCGGTCCCTACATCGTTTTCATGACGTCTTCGGTCTCTGCTTTCGGTTAAATTCTTCATCCCAGCAAGTGGAGGCACCGTTTTCATGGCGTCAAGAAGCCCATCAAAACGGTATCTTATGACTGGCGCTGTCCCGGGCATGTCTGATTCTTTTGTCGTAGATTTGGGTGGTGGTCACGTGCTTATGTCCGAGGAGTTCCTGAACCTCTACAATATCGACACCTGACTTTAAAAGCAGGGTCGCGGTGGTCGCCCGGAGGGAATGCGGTGTATAAATCACCCGCTTTTCGACGCTCCCATCGGTCATTTCCACGTTCTTTATGGCTCTGGGGAGCTGTTCCAGGTACCCCAAAAGAAGCCGGTACATGCTGCTTGGGGCGATGGCTTTGGTGCCCAATTCATCGCTTCTTGGCGCCCTTCGGGCCCGAAAAAGCGGGCCCGATCCGGTTTCCGCCACCTGGAGATATTCCTCAAGCGCTTCTGCAAGCTCAGGATGGATGCCGATGGTTCTTTTGGCGGTCCCCCGCCCCTTTTCTTGGATGCGAATGGTCGCATCCTCCTCCTCCAGGTGGAGGTCCTGGACGTGAAGCCTGCACCCGGTGGCAATTCGGGCTCCAGTGAAGAGGTAAAACTTCAAAATCGCCCGGTCCCTGACCTCGAGCACCCCGTCCCCCCGAGGAAGCTCCATCAATTTGCGCGCATTCCCCGGCGAAAGCGCCTTGGTTTCATCCACCGGGGACGGATGCGCCCAAAAGTCCGAAAAGAAGGAAGGGGCTCAGCGCTCGGCCTTTTGATGAAGTCCCGGTGCGCCGGATTCTGCACCATAATCGGAAGCCTCCCCTCAGCGGCCACCTCCCGAAGAAACTGATAAAACCCGCCAAGCGACGACAGCCTCCGATTCAGAGTCATGGGCGAAAAGCTGTCCTTCACCATCCTCGACCGCCAGGCCCGGACATCCTTGACCGAGACTTTGAGCAACCCCCAAGCCCCCTCAGGCCAAGGCAGCCCCAAAAACTCCACGAAGCTCATCACGTCCCGCCGGTACGCCCTCTGAGTATGGGCGTTCTCACTCCGGGCCACCCAAGCCTCGAACATGTCGCCCACCGCCCCGTAGAAGTTCTCAATCCGGGCCTTGGCCTGGGCTCTACCACCATGCCCGAGGAGCACCGCAGGAAACCCAGCCTCTCTCCTTCTCCCCACCGGGCTCGTTCTGGTCATCCTTTGCGTCTTGGCCACGCCGTTTGTCCGGTTATAATGTCTCTTCAAAAGGGCAAGGGCCAACGACCCGTGCGCAGCCTTGCTGCACGCCCTCTCATGTCCCTGTCGGCCAGAGTCTCAGCCGACGCGTCTTCCGACTGTGCTCGAATCGTAGTTTAATACTCTCTGATGGCTTCAAGAACATCCAGCAAGGATCCCCGATTACCGCATATTCACCTATCCTCGTACCGAGAGGTAGTGCTCGAGCACCTGTTCTTGGCCGATCTCCTCAAGGCGATGTGGCCAACTCCGGTAGAAATCATGAAACCTCAGGTGGATGATTCCGGCTATGACCTCGTGCTCGAGGCGAACGGTATCCTCCGACACATTCAGCTGAAGAGCTCATTCATGGGCGCAACGACCGCATTCCAAAAAGTCCACATTCGTCTTGGCGAAAAGCCTGGCGGCTGTGTCGTCTGGATGCTGTTTCAGTCTGCAACCTTGGAGTTCGACTCTTTCCTGTGGTTCGGCGGTAAGCCCGGGGATCCTCTTCCGGATCTCAACAAGCACAAGGTGGCGCGCCACACTAAGGCCAACGCCACTGGACACAAAGCCGAGCGCCCTATGATTCGAGTCATCCCTAGAGGTCGTTTCGAACCGCTGAACAAGGCCGAAAAGCTCGACAAATCCGAGGCGCTCAAGAAGCTCACAGAGAAGCTCTTCGGTCAAATCCCAGAACCCGAATAACCCGGTCGCTATTAATCGTCCTCCGACAGACACCACCAGTTGGGCTCTGAATTTCGAACATAAAGCATCTTGTAGAGCCAGTACAGAACGGCCAATAGAGTCGGCACAAAGAACATCAACGCCCAGGCAGGCAGACGCCATACAACAGCCATCATGATGACAAAGGAGAGAACAAAGGACGGCCATTTTCTCAGCCCAAGTCGAACTACGTCCGCTTCGAATTCCTTAAGTTCTTCTTTCTCCTGTGGAGATTGCTTCAAAGGATTGTGTTGATCGATGGGCTTCTCTTCCAAGAGTAACTCGTGCACATAGCTCGATCTATATCGAACGCTGATAGTACCATATCATTGCGAAAACCGCAGTGCCAGACGCGGAGCGACCGCCAGGGTCGGCCTCCGCCCTGCCCTCCCCCTCGCCGGAGCGATGGCCATGCAACGAGAGAGCCGGAACGGAGCTCGCTCCCGGGTGGGAATCAATCATGGAGCTCGGAATTCCGCTTCTGTGGGTTCTTGGGTATTTCGGGCTTTACGACGGAGTCGACCGAGTGCGTACGTTTGACCAGCTCCGGGCCAGGAGCCGACTTTTATTTCATGGAACGCCGAGCTACAGAACCACATCATGACATTCGATGATCCGTATAAACCCACAGCTCCTGAGCTCAGGCTATGGGCCTACGGCGGCGGGGGTTCAACCTGCCCGGAACAGGACTGGGATATCATCGTAGACTGGCTCATTCACGCCGACCTCGTGATTCAAATAGCCGCGGACGATCACTGTCCTAGGCAGAGCTACTTTCAGCATGTGCTGTATGTTGTTGTCGCGCAATCCGTGCGCGACGGGAGCATTCGCTCGAACCCAAAAAAACTGGACACCCTATTGGAGGCTGCAAAAGACACAATGCACTCGATTGTACAGGAGTGGCTCGCCGACGCCCGAATCCTCCTAAAAGATACAAAAGCATCGCGAAAAGCAATAGCGAGCGGAAAGGGGTACAACGACTGGTTTAGCGGAGGACGGCTTCGTGTCCACCGCAAAAAAGACCCACCGTAAGCCGTCCTTGCACGTAACCACCCACATCACCTGAGCTTCTCGTTCGCGAATCACGCCGAACTCCGCGCGCACTGCCACCATCCAGACAAAAGCCTCACCAACCAGCCGCCCCCAAGCAGCCCACAGCCCCTGGGACGGCCGCAGACGATAGCCCACAGACCCCACAGAAATCACGATGACGATCTTCTTTTTTCCATGAAGAGAATCCGGGCGCTTCTTGCCAGTCAAGTATCAACGGTCACACGTATGTGTAACCAAATACCTGCCCAAGGTACTTCTCTGAACCCGGCTCCAATTTCCCAGCATACGCGGCAACTACATCAGATACCCGTTCTGGATGCGCTGTCGGGCCCCCGATTATTCGCAGGATCTCGGCGAAGCGCTCTTGATGCGAACAAGTTGTTCCATCTGAAAGAATCTCTTCAGGGTCTAACAACAAATATTTCCCCGGTTGGCGGCCGACGGCCTGCACAAATTGAGTGACTACTGGATCGTCGATGCCTCTCACCAAAGCAGAAAACAGAGGCCGACGCGCCTGAAACAGCCCCAAGGCAGCATCTTTGTTCGCCACAAGCTTAACCTCCTGCCATGTGCGACCGCCGTATTCTTCCTGAACAAGCTGCACGTCACGAACACTGAAGAAAAAAAACCACGCCAGAGGAATACACCACCGCGAATCGTAATATTGGCCGTCGTTGTTATCGTTGAGATGTTGCCAAGCACCTATCTCATCAGCCGTGAACAGATATGCCCGATTTGCCATTGCCGGTCTTCTATCTCTGTCGTCACCAGCATCGAAGGGTACCATTTCCGCTGGTATCACCGGTACCCTCGAGCCCAGTCGGTGTTCTACTCCTGTCGGAAAAAATCGATGTGCTCCATATTCATTACCCCACCGTCTTCCCGTTTGAGAAAAGGCGCGGCTTGGATGAGACTACTCATAAATTCGTCGGGCTGAACAGGGGCCACGATCTCCTCCTTCAGCTTGCCATCACGCATGTAGTGCAAATGGAGCAGCACCCGCTTCTTTTTTCCCGCGTAGGCATACGGATAAACAGCAACAAGTTGTTCTAGAGGAAAAGGCTTTTGGAATGGATCCCCCGAGAGACAAAGTCTGCGGTCAGTCAACTCTAGATACATCATGAACGTGTTGAAGTACGCGATTGCTACCCATGGAATTCCAATGAACGCCAACAAGAGACCGCCAGGTGAGCCAGAAACAGCCTCTTTGATACCGCACCCTACCATTAGGACCCCACATATTGCGAAAAACAGCGCTGCGATGTTGAACCTGGTGGGGTAGCCGTTCACCATCGAATACAGTTCAAATCTCATCTCACAATTGATATCGACCCGATAATACCATATCACTACGAAAGACGCGGTGCGGCCGCCACAGGCGGCCTCCGCCCTGCCCTCCCACCGGAGCGAGGCTTTGCAATAGGAGACACGCAACGACCTGGGCTTACTGTCCTTAGGGATGGTCGATTTACGTCACCGGCGGATGCTGCGGAAAGATTATTGCCAGCCATCTCAATAAAAATCGGAAGCACTCATGGTCCATCACTGAGTCTGGCAAATATCTGAGACAACAACAACTTGAGGCAAGAGCCATGCGGTGACCGCAACTGAAAACCGTGAAGGACCGAAGAAACAAACTGCGATCTGCCGCCACGACGCAAGATTTACGCATCAAGAACATGACTACCCAATATGCAGGAATACGCGCGGTATTGAAGTCTGCTCCGCCAGAAACTAAAACCCATGCTGTGTAAAACTTCCGGCATGCGCGCTCCAAAGAGGACCTGGAGCAATGTCCGCTTTACCCGAGAGCACCAGGACTCTCAGAGGCGGCTGTAGACGGCAAGTGGACACCAAAGGGGGGTTTGGAAACAATGCGGTGGATAAAGCGGAATGGGGCCCTGAGACAAAAGGGTCGAGCTTATACAAGAGTGAGCACGTTGCAGCCGCGGCGATGGGGCACTCGGCCGGTCACAGTGATCTATGCACTCGCTTTCGTAGCGACCATGACCCATCGAGGCACACTGCTGGCTCAAGAATGCGGCACCACTTGCGTGTCTACGGATCCAAACGTTGGCGGCGGAACAGGAGGGGGCACAAGTAGGTCACCTAGTGGAGGCGCGAATGTTGATGTCAGCCCGCCCGATAGGCCGACCTGGCCCACCGTGTTCGACGAACAGCCCGAGCTCCGAACCGGGGTGAAAGTTGGAGGTGACGTTCGGCGGCTCCCTGCGCCTGTGGACAGGGCCATCCCAGAAAAAGATGCACTGCCCCATACGCCGGGCCTCAAGGGCCTGGCAGGCACATGGGCGCAGGAAATCTCAAGAACGCAAGCTACTGTCGTTTCACGGGCCCTGCTCGGAAACATCAAGCCGGATTTGGTGAAAACAGGACAAGACCAGGAACACCCCAAAGATCTGCTTCATCAGATGTCCCAATGGGTGAGCGCCCTCAAAGAGTGGCGATGGCAAGATAAAAGCGTTCAGGAGTCTCTACAGACAGTCCATGACGACCCCGTGCACCCGGGTACCGGCGAGTTTTTCATCCGCGAAACAGATTTAGCGCTCCCCGGGGTGGGGCTCAACGTAGAGCTCATTCGCACCTATAAAAGTCGGTCCCGTGACACAAGCCCACTCGGGTACGGATGGACGCATTCCTACCATCAGTTTCTCAAGACAAAGACCACGGCATGTGGAGATCTGCGAGTGGAGTGGAAGACCGGACAGGGAACAAGCCTTGTATTTGAGGGCTCCGAAGAAAATGGCTGGATGGCCGAGTCCAAAAGTCCTTTCAAGCTGAAAGCGAGTTCTGAGGATGAATTTGTGATCACAAACTCGAACGGTGTCCGCTCGACTTTCGAAAAAAGTGGTCAATCGCTTTTTGTTCTGACGAGCATTCAAGATCTCAATGACAACACCATCGCGTTGTCTTGGGAAAACGACTCAGAGGCCACCCTCCCCTCGGCCCGTCTACGGCAGATCACGGACACGATGGGTCGGCAGATCGATTTTCACTACGAAAACGGATTCTTGACGCGTGTCGATGTTCCTCTCCTTGGCGCCGAGCTTCGATATCACGTAGACGAAAACGGGGATCTGGTGCGCTTCGAGGATCCCGACGGCACAGCCTTTGCCTTTGCGTACCATACCGGAGAAACTCTGGCCTCTTACGTTCCGTCCAATGAGCTCCAAGATGTTTGCGAAGCCTGCTGTGGGTTGAACACCAGATGCAGCGATACATCCTTGTGCCAACGCGCAGCCAAGGAACGCGAAGAACAATGCTTCGAAGGGTGCTTTAAGCCTGATGCCTGCAAAACCGATTGTATGTCCTCATGCCCCGAGCAGTGTACGTCCCGCTCAGAGGCATGCATATCGACGTGTGCCGACCGATGTGAGCCACAATGCGTACAAGATGGCACAGACTACTGCGAAGACAACGTACAGCCGCTCTGCGAGGATGCGTGTGGCAGCTATTGCGAAGAACAATGCAGCAAGCATTTAGGTTGCGACCGGGTTACATGCAAGACTATTCCTCTGGTTCAATGGCCCCCCAAACAGTGCTTCTTAAATGGCAAAGGAAGCTGCGAAGGCTCTCAGTGCATCGATAAGGCAGTTCACATAGACCATGAGGGGGTCGATACCCGTTCGAAATGGAGGTGTGAGGGAAAAGAGTGTTTCGAGTGCTGCCTGAAGGGCAAAAAGTGCCCGAGCGGAAGCCACCAACGCGGAAAACATTGCGTCAAGGACTGCAAAAATATGTTCCTTTACCGAAGCCGAAGCGGAAGCAAGACCGATGTGGGTTGTCTCGGAGGCCTGCCGGGAAGATGCGGGACGGCCTGTCAGAGAAGCTGCACAAAGACCTGCGCCGGAGGCTGCATCGCAACGTGCGAACGCACATGCGAATCCGCATGTACAGATAAAGCGTACTGCCAAAGTCAATGCGCGGTCCCGGAATCCTTGGTTTCAAACTGTGCCTCAACCTGTGTAGAGGAATGTAAAAACGAACACCGTACGCCTGAGTACACCTACGGCCGACCACAAGACCTCAATCACAATCTCATTCGCATCACCGATGGCGAGGGACGCGTACGTCTAGAAAACAAATATGGCCAAGATGTTGAATCAGCAAACTTCGACCGCGTTGTGGAGCAATACTTCGGAGAAGACCGGATTGAATATCACTACTTCGTCCTTGAAAGGGGGGTGCCGGAGGCGTTTGGCCACATGGTCAACCCCCTTACCGTGCTGCCAGAGATATGCCCAAGTCGAGAGCCGAGCAAAAAAGCCACCTCGGCCACGGTCATTGTGGATGGCGCCGGGCTGACCTGGGTGTTTTATGCTGATGAGACTGGTCGAGTAGGGAAACGCGTCAATCATTTCACCAAAGCCAACTCGAAGCATCAATACGACAGTCTGGGACGATTGGTGGGAACGGAAACCCAAAGGGGGCATCGGACATGCATCGAGTATGACGCCGAATGGAATCCCGTGCGGGTTACCGAGCTTCGAAAGCGCCAAGGCGCGGGCATCGAAAGCGACGATTCGGTCATCGAGCATCGGTTTCGTTACGGTCCTTTTGGGCGGCTCCGAACGGTATTTGCGCCAAATCGTTTGTCGGAAGTGTCTTTACAAGTTCTTTACGACGACCGAGGCAACCTGACCGAGGAGCGACACTCGACCGCACCAAGGCCCAATGGCGGGCCAGAGTCTCTTCAGTTCGGAGTTCTTGAAGAAGGGCTTTTTGTCGACAAGACCTATGCCGGCGAAGAGCATGGCACCTCGCTTCATCCCTTTCGATCCATCGAGGCCGCTCTGGCTGTTGCCGGGCCGGGAGATATCATCCAGATCGGACCAGGATTCTACCCCGGATGGATTCAGCTTCGGCAACCAAAGGTCACCATCAGAGGAAGCATTGGGGCAAATGGGGAGCATCTGACAACCGTCGGACGCATCGAAGTGTTCACCGATGAAGCCAACATCGAGAATCTGTGGATCATGGGTACTTTACACGTCTCAGGAGAGAGAAACCGAGTCCAAGGCAACCTATTTGATACCGTAAGCGCCCACAGCGCAGTACTCGATGCCGCTCGTTGGAACGAATTTCGCTTCAATCGATTCATGGCGTCCAATCAAAGTCTGGTCAAAATGGAGAATGGGTGTGTCGCAAACATCTTCCGCGACAACACCTTTGCGGTCAGCAATTGGGTCCCGGCTGTGTACGTCAAGTGGACGCCCCCCGACCGGCACACATTGTGCTCGGACAACGCTTTTCACGGCAACAACTTCATCGAAGAGGGAGGCGGAGCCAAAAGTGTCTTTTTTGACGACCAGGTCTACTGGCTCGAGGAGGCCCGGGGGACCCACTCCCTCGACCTCTCGGATAACTACTTCGAGCGAGACGGAAGGGCACAGCTCCTCCCAAGCGAATGGGTCTGTGACGATTACGAAGGCGCTCTCAGCGGAAAATCCGGTTATCCACCCCGAGTTCAACTCAAAAATATGTCGGCGCGCCCGAAGCCGGTTGGCCGCCAAGATATCCCAACCACGCTGATTGAGCGCCTTTTTGGCATTGGAGACTGTGTAGGGACCGTTGGTGCCCAAGAAGACGAATCCTGTAAAAACCAGTACGTTATCCGCCATTCGGTCCTAAGCGACGGTCGCAGACATGAGACCATCACAGAAAGCGGAAGCAAGGTCACCATAGAGTATGACGATCGATCCGGCGCGTGGAGTCGCATCACGCGAACCGCAGGCTCACAAATACTGGAACGTACCGCGGTACGAGACCCGTGGGGCCGCGTCATAGAGCTTCGAGAGGAAGGCGGGTCCATATGGCAGTACCAATGGAGCCCTGGCGGCCGCCTTGAGGCTGAGCGTGTCACCCTCGATCCCGAGCACCATGCGGCGTTTACCGAGACGACGTACGCGTATGGCCGTGCGGGCGAACTCATTCGCATCACCGGTCCCGAGACCACGACGACGCTAACCCGAAACGGCCGTGGTCTTCTTCGAGGCCTGACCCGCGCCGCATCGGACGGCGAAACGAGAAGTTCGTGCTTTCGCTACGATGGCCGAGGAAAACTCACCGAATTCATCAATCCCGAGGGACGGGGAACGCGCTTCCTCCGTGATCAAAATGGAGAAGTCGAGGATGTCCTTCAGGGTTCTTGGCCCTGGACCGCGGAGCCATGGAACGCGGCCTGCGTTTCGAGTTTCACGGGCGAAGTCCAACACGAGCGGGTCCTCTACCTCGAGCGCTCAAACACGGGCCTCCTCTTGGCGCGCCATGAGGCACCCGACGCCAATGATGCCTATGCCGAGACCTTTCGGTACGATAATTTTGGTCGCCTAGTTGAGCGAAACCTGTCGAATGGAGTTCGCTATCGAACGGGCTACAACACCTCGGGCGAGCCTATTTGGCAGGCCGTTTACCACGGCGGTGAACATGAGTCGCTGACCGGCGTCCTCGAAGAACCCCGAACGACAGATCCCGCTTTGGCCAGCCTCACCCGAGCGTTTTACGACGGACTGGGTCGAACCATAGAAACTCGGGAGCTTTGGTTTGTCGACGACGAGAATGGACGAGGCATGGGCGGATGGCTCACGTGGCACAGCCAATTTGATGACGCAGAAAACACCGTGACCTTTGTCGATCCTGTCGGGGTCGAAACCCGAACGGTTCTTGACGGCTTCGGTCGTGTGAAGGAAAAAACCGTCAGCGGAGACCTGGTCACAGAAACGGTGACCTACGGCCCCCGCGGCAACTCAGAAGTGCGTCATATCGCGCCATCGTCTTCGAAGTCAGGCTCGGATAAGATCCAAAGGACCTACACACCATGGGGAGCTCTACGCGCAGTCACCGTTTCTGACCAGGAGGTGTTTCGTGCCGAGTACGATGCCCTCGGGCGACAAACGCGTGTCATCCAAAGAGATTTAACACAAACGTGGACCTACAACGGGTTCGGAGAATGGACCACACACCACCGAGAGAGATCCGATGGGACTCGGGAGCCCTATGAACAGGTCATTCGAGACAAGCTGGGCAATGTCCTCGAGCTCAAGAACGCCCTTCATGAAACGCAGGTCGTTCGGCAGTTCGACGCCTTAGGTCGACTCGCCTACGAAAGACTGCCCTTGGGCCACGAACGCGTCTACCGCTACGAACCAGGCTCTCATCGCGTCGCTTCCATCGACGGACCTGGGTTGCATATTCGGCGCTATGCATACGATGCCTTTGGTGAGGTCTCTTCCGTCGAAGCGACCGATGGACCCGACCGCTTCACACGCTTAACGTTTGAGCATAGCGCCCTCGGAACCACATCGCTTAGCGCCCAAGAAGGTCGCGATGAGCAAAACGTGATCACCGAGAACCGAATCTACGATTCACGGGGACAGATGGTATCTTCTGCCATGCCCGGGCTTTGGCCTGAGCCATGGAAGCTCTCCCACAACCCAGAGGGCCAGGTCGAGTCGATGCGCCATGGGCCAAATCACATCCGGCGAGGATTCGACGAACTCGGTCGTTTGATCGGCATCGTTTTAGATCGAGATTCGATCGTTTCGTATAGGTACCGTGGCGCTGGAGAACCGACCTCCATTCAGTGGGGCCATGGGTTCGTTGAACAGAAGACCTATGACGAGGAGGGTCGGGTGCTCAGCATTCGCACCGAAAACCCATCGGGTGTACCCGTTGATCAACATCAATTTTTTTGGGACAAAAATGGCACCTTAGCGAGGGTCGATCGCCAACCCAACACCAAAGATGCACAAACATCACTTTACCTCCACGATGATTTCGGTCGTCTCATCCAGTCGGAAGATTTCGCCCCCTCGGCAGAGCTCCCCACCATGGTGTCTGGCATATTGGAGCGAGATCAAATCAAACAAACCCTTGCCCACATTGAAAACGCAGTCACCTACGGACTCGATTCCGCCGACAACTGGACACACATCACGGGCGCCCATCAATCGACCACCACCCACGTGGGCGCCGACGGCCGATACACCGACTTTGAAGGCCTCATTGAATTCGATGCTGCGGGCCGCCCCGTCGCCCTCCCTGATGGCACAACCTACGCATACAACGCACTCGGCCAGCTTACCTCGATAGCCGCCAATGGCTTACAGTGGTCTTTCCGTTACGACGCCTTGGGTCAGCTGGTTGAATGGAAACAGGGCGAACGAACCGGAGCTTATCGTTATCTCGGTGCTCGGCTTGTCCAAGAAAGAAGCTCTGAAGCCCCATCCAGCCGAATCCACATCCCTGGTCGAACCTTCTCCCCCGTCGCATCCATCCAGGCAGGCGAAACATGGTTCCTCCACAAGGCCTGGGGCGACCGGCTTGTCCTCGCCACCCACGAAGACGGCAACACCATCGAGCGCTACACCTACTCCGCTTACGGCGAGCCTGCCCTCTTCAATGCCGACGGTGAGAAACAAGCTGCCTCCGCATGGTCGCCCCACCCTCCCCTCATCACCGGCCAACCGCACTTCGCCGCCCTCGGCCTTCACCGATTCGGCCAACGCTGGTATCGCCCCTCCTGGGGTCGCTTCCTAACCCCCGACCCCCTCGACTTCATCGACGGCCCCAACCGCTACGCCTACGTGGGCGCTCGCCCCATCATGTTCATCGACCCCCACGGTCTCGCCGGCGCCCAGCTCCTCGATGGTATCAGAAACGTGGGCCAGGGCGTCTTCTTTCAGACCACGGACCTCCTCGGCGGCGCCCTCGATGGCTCCATTCGCCCCATCCCCGTCGGCCCTCAACACGGTTTTGTCAGCACGCACGGCGTTGGCCAGATCATCGGCGCAACCTTCGCACTCGGAGGCGACGCCGCCGCCATGATCTTTGGCCAAACAACTGCCGGCGGAGGAGCAGCCCTTGCCGTATCCATCCCCGGCTTGGGCACACTCGTGGGCGGGTCCGCTGCAGCAGCCGGTGCTGCGGTCGCAAGCGCGGGCGCCGTGGCAGCCGCTGGATTTCACGGCCCCAGGCTCATCGAGGGCGTCCGTAACGCCGTCCACGGCAATGACACGAACAAATTCTCCGTCAAGCTTTCAGATAGGAGGCAAATCACCCAATCAGGAACAGCGAAGCAACCCAATACCGCCAACTGGGAGCTTCGGAGTGCTGATGGCCGTATCAAAATGCGTGGCCGAGAGGTAAGTGGGGGTACGAACCCCGGCAGGCGGCTGTCTTTTCCTGAGCAGCAGAAGGTTCATACTGAAGGCAAAATTCTTAGCAAGACAGCGAACGCTAGCCAACCTGGCGATGTTATCACTATTCGCGGGCGAGAACCCCCGTGCCCCATGTGCGGACGAGCCATGAACCAAGCAGCCAGGGAGCGCGGTATCCGGATCAAATATACAGATGCATCAGGGCAAGTGTTCTGGTATCCGAAGCAGTAAGTGATCTATCCATGAATTCCTTTGCCAAAATTTGGGAAAATCAGAGTCGAGAAGCAAAACAAAGGAGTCTCGATTTCGTTAGAAGAGTTGGCGGTTTCTCTCTTCTTGAGAACTCGAAGAGTCCCCTGCCAGTATTCGTCCACCATGAAACAAAGACTGAATGGATATTAGTACCTCGCGGCAACGTTCGGATTGGATTAAGCAAAAAAGAAGAATCTGCAGCACGGCTAATCGAAAATCCGCCGCCTCTGAACTTGGAAGAAATGCGGCCTTGTCATGAAGTGACGGTAGGTCGTGCTCTGGTTATGCGGTATCCAATTAATCGTAAGTTTGCAGAGCATTTCACAAATATTGACCGCAATGTAGTACGACCTGAGTTCGGCAGAAACCGCATTTCGGACTGGATCTACTTGCGTCGTGAAGAAGCAGAAAGGATCGAACAAGCCACCGGATGGTCGCTTCCTACAGAATATCAGTGGGAATACATTTGTCGCGCCGGCACAGAGACCTTGTTCTTTTTCGGAAATGAATTACCGCACGATGCTCAACTCGCACCTTTGGTGAGTCACTACATTGATGATGCAAAGCCAAATCCGGCGGGGATCTATGGTTTATTTCTAGGAGAGTGGTGTCGCGACCATTTTCGACCCACATATCAATCGAGCCCAACTGATGATTGGGTTGTCCGAGGCGGAGGAAGTGCATTTTGGCCCTGGCAAGGATCTGAATGGGTGTTTTGTATCTCAGCGATAAGAATACCATCAGAGGATCTGAGCAACGGGCTTGCAGGAGCAAGATTTGTGATTGAACTTGAATAGTCTGCACTGAATCCGTCCAAATCTGACGCTTCGACCAAAGAGGTCTATCAGTTCGCTGGTGATATGATGGACGAATATGAGCTGAGTGGGCTACCACTAGTGCCCTATCGATAGGCACCAATAATGAAACCTGATGATGAGCTTAGAAAAATATGTTCTCAAATCGTGGATGCCCAACGTAGCGAGAAACAATGGGCAGAAATTGAGAGTGACGACATGTTTCAATCCCCAAATTACTCTGGAGGCTTTGACGCCGACGAAAATGAATTTTGTTTCAGCCTCTATCGGGCTGGGAAGGAGCTTTGGTTTCAGCTCACACTCGACGAAGCAACCAAGGTTGCCAAGGGTCAATCAGCAGTAGATATCGAACTCAGAGAGGCCGAATAACCAAACGCGGTGAACCTATGGGTGCCCTTCCAAAGTGTCTTACTACCAGGCCGTCAACGAGCTGATCGGCCAGGCGTCGACTAGACAGGAGGCGCTAGAGGCGCTAGGCGCCATTCGTCAGTCTCTATTGAGCGGAGGGTTCCCCTGATGTGTGTTTCTATCTGGACGCCTTGGTCAGCCGAAGGGTTCGAACTATGCCAACCAGAGCACCACGAGGATTTCGAGGGTATCATTCTCGAACTAAACGGGGAGCACCGAGGGGCTTCTTGGCGATCTCCCGCGATGAAGCTCATTCACGAAGATGAGGGCCGTATTCTGGCCCAGTCCGACTCTCCGTGGCTTGGGTCGAATGCTCTCATTTTTCGACCTAAGGCTGTAGAAACATTGGGGTCGATACTCCATAGCAACGGTGAGCTTCTTCCGCTCGACGTCGACAATGGCAATCTCTGCATCTACAACGCTACGCGCGTTCTCGACGCTTTGGATGAGGCAGCATCTACCGTTGTGCGCTTCAGTGGTGGACGAATCATGATGGTGAAGAAATACGAGTTTCGTCCTCACGTCATCAAAAACATCGACATTTTTAAAATCCCCAATCTTCGTATGAGTCCCACGTTCGTCAGTAAGCGGTTCGTAGATGCCTGGAAATCAGCCAGGCTGGTAGGACTCGAGTTTAAGCAAGTGTGGGCGGCGAATTGAATGTGTTCCCCGATTGGTTGACGGCTGTAACTCTGCGGCATCAACACTCACGGCCAATCCGTAAACCCGATGACCAGAACACATGCCGAAACGGACGCCTTCCAACAGGCGGCCAACGCCGGCGTCAAAGGCGGACGAGGCACGCTCTACGTCGGTCGCGCGCTGTGTCTCGCATGTGGGCAGAATGGCGGTGTTCGCGGTATGATGAAGCAACTCGACCTCGACGAACTTGAAGTCATCACCCCGAAAGGAATACAAGTGATTCACCCATGAGCGCGATTGTTCCTTGCCGCATCAGCGGAGACCGTTGGGACGGCGTACTGAACCACGAATGGCATATCGAACATCCGACTGCGTCTCAATATGAAGACACGCTGCGTTACCTGGGGCATCACGGAATCCGCGTTTTGGTCGTTGGACTTGATTTCCAGTCAGACATCACCCGCGCTTTTGGGCTCTATGATTGGATTGAAGATGACGACCAGGAGCTCGTCGAGGGTGAGAACAAACTCATTGAAATCAAGTCACTTCTCGCTATCTATGAGGGTAAATGCACAGCCCATGAGGCAGTCCTCCATACGGATATACCGTACGTCGATTTTATCCCCGAAACATTTGAGCTCGGTCGGCTGGATCGCGGCCTCGCAAGCGCTCACGTGGGCTTAGGAAACGATGCCTGGCAACGGCCCGCCCGTGCAATAAACAGGGTCGCCGAAGGTCGCGTCATGGAGGTCAAAAGCTCGGAGCATGGATAGAAAAAGTCGGTTGTGAGGTTCGCCATTGAACTTCAACCAGCGTCCCGTCTTGATGGCGCCCCCACAGCTGCCCGCAATCAAGTACGGCATATTTTTATGCCCGTGGGTTCGCTCGCCAAACTCATTGGCGTACAGGACGAGGGTGTTGTCGAGAAGCGTTCCATTGCCCTCTGGCACGCTGTCGAGTCGGGTGAGGAGCTTATTGAACTGTTGCCACTCGTAGCGCTTGACACGCAGGACCGCGTCGTACAGCGCGCTGTAGTCTGCTTGGGTTGTTGGCGTTTGGTCCAAGCGGTGGATAAAGTCTCCGTGCCAGGCGCCGAAGACACGATGACCGTCCTCATCGCGTTCATAGCCACCATCGGGTGCAATTCGGTAGCCGATATAGTGCCCGTTGCGGTCAAGAAGGTAGTGATATCGATTCTGCTGACCGTAGTAAAAAGTGGCGACCTGCGTCTTGTTGCAAGCCAATGCGAGCACCATCAGATCCATCAAGGCATCGGTCGAAACATCGATATCGTAGTCAGGATGAAAACGCTGGACCTTGAGCCCCCAACCCGCGGCCAGGCGTTCCGGTGATGGACTCAGTTCCGGTCGGTTGGGCACGACACACCCTGTGTTGGACAATTGGGTGACTCGTTTCTCGATTTCCTCCACCCGTGACAAGTAGCCATCCAGCCGGACACGATCCGAGGCACTGATGCTGCCTTGGATCGCGTTGATTTGGGCCTTCGTAGCACTGAGGACACTTTGGCGCCGCGCGCGTCGTTTATTGGCTTGACCTGTGTCTTTAGGAGCGTTCGCAAACAGACTGTCGTATAGTTTAAGAGGATCGCGCTCACGATTCACGGGCTCGCCTGGCCCCGTGTAGCAGATCTCTTTGAACAGGCGATTGGTTAAGTGCAAGGGTGCGGGGCTTTTAATGCCTTGCGCGATGCGAAAATCAATGGAAGGTCCGCCCGTACGCGTGTAGTCGTTTTCAGTGGCTCCGGGCTTCATCTTTGCTCCGGTCAAGGCGTGGCCCGCCGATGCACTGTGATCATTACCGCGTTCGTCGTGCGCGCTTTGATTGTCAAGACCTGTCAGAACCAGTATTTTATCTTTGTGCTGTTTGACTTGGCGAATAAACTCACCCTGGAAACTGTAGTTGCTTGGCGTTCCCGTCGGAATAAATTCGTTCACCAACAAGCCTTGGGTCGCATAAAAAATGACCAACCTTTTCGGATGGGATTTTGTTTGAGCCGACGCTTTCTGCGCAACCAGCGACTCCAACAGAGGCAGTCCTAAGATGGCGCCTCCCGTCCCTTGTATAAAATGACGCCGACTAAGACCTTGTCCTAGCGTTTTTATTTTTGGATTGCTCATAGTTTCTCTGTGGGAACCGGTCGATAGCCAAAGCTATCAGTCATGACCATCTCCAGCATAAGGGTCAAAAGACTTCTTTCAGGTGAAGATTGGTTCAGGGTTTGGACGATGCACTGCTCCTCGCGTGTAGGTCGACGTCCGTACGCGTATTGAAAAACATTGGCCACAAAACAACTCTGCACTTCCTCGCTGGATACCAGTTTATCGATCAGCTCATTGGCCATATCAAAGGGGCCATCAATATCTTTTGTGCTGAACAACTCACCGGTGGCGACCACTTCTTTTCCTCCATCTTTCTCTCTAAAAGCACCTATGGCGTCGAAGTGTTCAAAGCCGAGGCCAATGTCATCCATAAGCTTGTGACACCCGTAGCATTCCTCTCGGACATGCACACTGAGGCGCTCACGATTGGTTGTCGCCTCCTCGGGTGGCCCAAGTTCAGTGGCTACATTTGGCGGAGGGGGTGGCACATCCTGGCAGAGCAATCGGTTGCGAATGAAAAGTCCACGCTGCACCGGGGAAGGGTCCGCGGCATGCGAAAACTGTGTCAAGAAACTAGACTGCGTCAGGAAACCTTGACGCGTCGCAGGCAAGGAGGTCCATATCCAGTCGTCCGGCCCTAGACCAAGATTCATGTCATACAATTCGGCCAAACGACCGCTGATGTAGGAGTCTTTGGACGTCAAAAATTCGGTTAGACCGCCACCGCGCTCCCAGACAGTGCGCTCCAAGAAGGTTTCGGTCTCGGTCCGCATATGGGTCACCAATTCAGTGTCGAAGTCAGGAAAGGCATTGGGATCTCTATCAAGGTCTGGATTATCAAGCCCTCTGAGATTGCCCCACTGTGACGTAAAATGGGCGACACCCCGATGGGCTTTTGGGTCATCGAGCATTCGTTGGGCCTCAGCGCGTCGTCCGTCTAGCGCAACCAATTTGTTGTCTTTGACCGCTCGAAGCAAATCGTCATCGGGGCCGGAGGCCCACAAGAAGTAAGACATCCGGGTCGCCAGTTCGTACTCCGTGAGCTGGATACGGCTAGGAAAGTCTGGATCTGGACTCTGAATGCCCCTCTCGAAGCGAAAAATAAACTGGGGTGACATGATCATGGTTTGTACAATCAAAGACACCGCGGTTGGGGTGCCGTCTTCTTCGACTCGACTGTCATAGAGATCAACGAAAATTCTCTGCTCTTCGGGCGTCAGCGGACGACGGAACATTTTCAATCCCAGAGCGGACACAAAATCATTTATACATTTTTTCGTTACGGCATCGGGCTCGCAAGGAAGAAGTAGCGATAAGTCCGAGGTCGCAGTTGTCGAAACATCTTCCGCCACATCAAACAAGCGATCAGCCCTAAACTGAGAGACGTTGGAGGCGCCGGTGTTGTTGTCAAAACCATCGACCGGAGACTCACTCGGAAACCCAACATCCTCTGGTTCAAACGCAACACCGAGATTATCGAAAAGAGAATTCACGAGTTCTGTCGTTGTGAGACGTCGAACGGACGCATCTCCCACAATCGGCGCAGAACAGTTCAATGGCGTATTGTCTGCAGTCTCTGATGGGGGCGAAGGTTTTGGCTGCCCAATTTCCGCAGGGGGCGAAGATTTTAGTCGCCCAACTTTTGACGAAGATTCTAGCCGCCCAATTTTTGAGCAGCCTCCAGCGCACAGGGAGAGCAAACAAACATGACCAACCATTCGCGTTGTGAATCTGCGTCTTGTAACAAACGAAATGGACAACACCACTGCAAGCATAGAAATTCGCGTCGAGTTTGTCGATGGTTACCTTGCGACAGTTCAGTTCCTAGGAGCCAAAATCTGGTGATGACTTGGGCCCCCATAGGGGTCTTCGGTCATCATCAAAAGGCGACGTTGATCGCGATTCGGTGTGGCTCTACTTATGTTTCGGCTCACTTGAATTGCATTCGAACGATCCCCGTGGTTTACGTGAGCCGAGGTCCACGGGTGGGCTGAATTCAATGGGCCAAAAGCGGAGATTCACTTGCGCTAGAGGGCTTCAATTTCTGGGAATTGGGACGCTTTTCGGTTGAACATGCGTCCCAGCAGAAAGCCCTGGACGCCGGCGACGTATCCCAGGCCCCCAAGCAAGATCGGAATGAGCAGGACCAAGGAGGTGTTGGCAACGATGACGGTGAGGACCGCCAAAATTACGATGCCGGTGGCGGTGATGACGGCGTACTCCAACCCGCCGCGAACCGCCATGGGGAGAATCTGGATGGGGTTGAAAGCTTTGAAGAGGTTGTCGCTCATGGCACCTGCGGCCAGGGCCATCGGCCAGTAATACAGTCCAAAGAGAAAAAACATCAGCGTGAGGAGAAGCTTTGCGCCGGGAAGGTTCGAAAAGAAGGTACCGAGCATTTGTTCGCCCGGATTGGGTACAGGTGAGGCGCTTTCTGGAAGCAGGGTTACGGTTTTTCTTTCGGTGGATACGACGACCCACCGCCCGTCGGCCCGCCTCAAGATCCCTCCACCATCTTCTTCTGACAGCACAATCGGTGTCTCATCGCCGTCAAAAAACGTTTCCTGAGGGTCCCACGGCTCGGTCTCCAGTTCGATGCCTTGCTCTTGGGCTTGTAAGTAAGCCTCCGCCCCCGAGAACGATGAATCAGCTTCTGACAGCGCGGCTGCGGTCGCGCTTTGGACGGCGGTGTATAGAAAATAGGCGGGCGGCAAAAACAGACAAAGGCACAGTCCGATAAGGGCCATGCCGGGCCATACCAGCTCTGCTTTGATATCGTTCGGTTTTTCGAGTTTGGGGGCTTGTTCTTCGTCGTTGAGGCTAACCGCAATAGATTTGGCAAAATAGTTTGCCAGAAGTCCCACGTAGCTGAATTTCAGAACGAATCCGATTCGACCGCTCAGGAACATGGAGGCCAATAGCAACACCGCCATGATCGGCAGCCACAAAACGCCGCTTCCTTTGAACGGAACCAGGAGTGCTCGAGGAATATCTGAAAATACAGAGCTGTCTTCGGATCGACTGGCGGAGCGTCTCGCTGGGGTTCCCAAAGGCGCGGCGACTTTTTTGGTCTTGCCGCTGGAGGGCGCCTGGGGCTGCGTATGAGGGACGGATTGTTTGGGCCTTCGTTCGTGGAGGTCCGAGGTGGCGCCAATCTTGGCAAAGACGACGCCGCAGCCAAAACAGCTGGCATCATCGATCTTCGGCGCCCCGCACTTTGGACAGTGCTGGTCGTCCTCTATGGGCTCCGGGGTTGTTTGGGCTCCGGGGGGAGGGTGGTCGAAGCTGGGCGTGATTTTTTGGCCTGAAGCGTGTGGTGTTGGCCCTTGGGGTTCGGGTTCGAAGTGTTGGGCTTCGGACTCGAAGCTTTGCGCTGCGGGTTCGAAGTCTGATGCGGGGCCGAGTTCCAGCGGGTCGGGATCCGAATTTAGGGGTTTGAGGTGCGTGGGGTCGAGCGGGATGGATTCGTAAGCTTGAGGGGGGTTCGGCTCGAAGGCCGCGGCTTCGGGTTCGAAACTGGGTGCGTGCTCTGCGGATGCGGGTTCGGGAGCTTGCGGGATGTCGAGTTCAAGCGACTCGCCGTAATCCAACTCCATCGAGGCCGCGCCCGCCCCCAAGGACGAACCCGCGAAGTCCTGAGGCACGGAGGCGGACGGAAGGGGAACCGATGGACCGGAAGCAAAATCGAGTTCAAGAGGTGCGTCGGCCGCATGGTCATCAAGGGCAATGTGCCCGCCTAAATCTGCCGGCTGGCCGCTCGCGGGGGGCATGGATGGGGCGGCCTCGGAGGGGCTGTCTTCCCACTCGAGTTCTAAGGGTGCATCCCAGTCCGTCCCCCTGCCCTCCAAAACGGTTTCTTCTTCGCTTCCATCGAGTCCTGGTCGTTGCCAGGGCGCTTGCTGTTCGCCCACAACAGAAAGGATAGGCCCTAGGGGAAGACCTACTCAATCTGATGCGGTCCCACTTCGCCCCATGAGCCCTCTGCCTGCCACTGGACCGCAATGTATGATGCGGTGTCCGCTCGCGCGCCCCGTCTGTCCCCGGGCGTCCCGGGTTCAACCCGCGCCTCGGTGGCGGCTTGACGCTTTTTGCCTCATCCTTACAACAAAGGGGGAGCAGTTTCCGTTGTCAGAGCTTACGCAGTGTTCACAGTGTCAGGGCGCGATGAGCCCAAAAGTTCGGTTTTGTCCGCACTGTGGGGTTGAAAACGGCGTTGCCCACGACAATCGGCCCCCGGTTTGTCCGCGGTGTTCATGCCGACTGGAAGTTGAGGAACTTCGAGGGCATGAAGTCGACCTTTGCTCTGGGTGCGGTGGTCTTTGGCTCGATACGGACGAGTTTAAGGTGCTCACGTCCGAGCGAGATGCTTATTTGGACGAAACCGTACCCACGGAGTTCAAAAGGAAGGCCTTGGTCCAAGACCCAGGATACCTTCCTTGTGTTCGCTGTGGGGCCCTGATGAACAAACAGCATTTTTACAGTGTTTCTGGAATCATGATCGACGTGTGTTGCTACCACGGGTTTTGGCTAGACAAAGGGGAGCTTGAGCAAATGCGCGCTTTTGTCGCGTCTGGTGGCATCGATCGATACCAGAACAAGATGATCGGCAAGAATAGCGAGAGCATTCGGAAGCTCGAAGGGGAAGTGAAAGACCTTCAATTCATGCAGCGCATTTTGAATTTCTGGACCCTGAAATACCATCGTTTCAAGCCATGATGGGGCTTTTCAGCTTCGCTTTGGCCGCATGCCCAATCTCTCAGCCTACAGGGATCTGATGCCAGGTCTGGGCCCAATCGCGACAATGCCTTCAAAGGGTCGTTTCTCTCGCGGGCCTCCTTTGCTACATTCCTCAACGCGAATGTGGAAGCCGACGTCCGCGTGCATGATTTGGCTCATCTGTTTGGGCCTGGTGACTGCTCCTTCACGTGGGCTATCCAACGAGGTCCATAAAGCCCCTTTGGTGGATATGGCCAAGCTTCATCCGGCGTTTCTTTTCGACATACGATACGCGACGGCGGACAATTTTTTTGGCAAGAAGGCCTATCCTGTCGCCCGTTGTCTGTTGCTGGAGTCGACAGCCAAAAAAGTGGTCGCGGCCCAGCGCTGGCTTTCGCAAAAACATCCTGGATTGCGATTGCTCTTCAAAGATTGTTACCGACCGGACCACGTTCAGGCTCTCCTTTGGAATGCCGTGAAGGGCACCAAAAAAGCCCGTTATGTGGCCAATCCGAAGACCAAAACCGGATCTATCCACAGCTACGGCGCCGCGGTGGACCTGACCCTCGCCGATGCCAAAGGGCAAGAACTCGACATGGGGACCCCTTACGACGATCTCTCTGCCTTGTCCCAGCCTCGTCACGAAGCCAAGTATCTTGCCTCTGGCGCCCTCACCAAGCTTCAGATCCAAAACCGGCGCGTTTTGCGGCAAGCCATGGTCAAGGCGGGAGGCATGAGAATGATTCGCAATGAGTGGTGGCACTTCAACGAAGACTCCGCCAAGCGTATCCGGGGAAAGTACCGACGGCTGAATGTCCCGCTCTCTTCGGTACCGTAGGGACGCGAGCGCTCGTGCGGCAGGGGGCCCCTCAAATATGGATCCATTCTTAAGACCGGTGCCCAGACCAGGGCGCGGTAGATCGGTGGATCACCTTGTTCTGAGCGTCGGCTTGAACTCTTAGTATAACAGTTATACCATACGTTGTGCGGATCAAGTTCGACCCCGCGAAGAACCAGCGTTTGAGGCGCAATCCAAAGCGGAAAATCGGATTTGAGGAAGCGGCGGAGATTTTCTGTCGACCGTACTACCAAGACCAACGTTCGGATGACCCCGAACAGTACAGAGCCATCGGTTGGGTGGGCGATCGACTGTATTCATTGATCTTTGAGATTCGGGAAGACGAAGATGGAGAATACTACCACCTGGTGACGCTCTGGAGGTCCACCCGTCAGGAGAAAGAACTTTATGTCGAAGCGCAAGGGTAAAACCAGCAAGACCAAAAAGGTAGCAGCCGAAGCCATCGCCAAGAAAGCCGACCGGGGCGATGATATTTCGGAGCATTTTACGAACCGCGGCAAGATGATGGCCCCGGCTATTCAACGGGTGAATATCGATTTTGGCGTGGATATGCTTCGGGAGCTTGATACCTTGGCTAAGGCGCTCAACATAAGCCGCCAGGCGGTGATCAAGACGTTCCTTCGCCAAAGTCTCGACGATCATTATCGGGCGCAGGCTTACCGAAAAACCGGAAGCTGAGCTTCTTCTACGGGCTGGGGTCTTGGGGCTCCGTTTGTGGTGACTGTGGGCCCCTTGTTGTTGTGGGCTCTTTTCGCGCGGGGTCTATCTACCCTGGGCGCCATCTCAGATAGTCCTCTGATTGCCGTTGGTTGTGGTTTACCGCGGGTTCTGGGGCGGTGAGGTGGGAGGATGGCACACGCTGTGCACCTGTCTGTTGCAGACCTCGGGGCGAATCCCGGGGCTGGAAGAGGCAAGGAACATGCAGAGCAACGGAAAAATTGCGCGGCTTCTTTTTGCGTGGGTGGTCGCGACCCTCGCCGCGTGCGGCGGTCAAAAGACTGACGAAAATGGCAAAACCGGAGGTTTGGGGGCTCACAATGGGGTGACCCAGCCGCAACCATCGGAAGGCAGTAAGGTCGACGATGCGCTGGGGTCCACGGATCAAGCCGATGACGCTGGCAAAAACCAGGGTGAAAAAGGCGATAAGACCGAGCCTCAATGTGCCCATGCCTCTAAGGCAAAGAACCAGGCCGAAGACCCCTGCCACGGTGAAGCCGACGAAGGCAATCAGGGCGACCAACCGAGGCATCTTCAATGCGAGGAGGAAGCCAGTGTTGCGCTCAAAGAAGTGAGCCAGATGGTTGTGTTGTCCACCAAGCGGATGAAAGCGGTTGCGGTTCTTCACTCGGATCGCACCGGTTGGTTTGATCTGTACAACACGGTTCTTGCTGAGTCGGGAAAAAAGCAGCACAACGAGTCGGCGTACTTCCGGGTCACCAACAGCGACACCGCCGAACAAGGAAACCTAGAGGGCCACCCTCGGTACGGGAACTGTGGCCAAGACTGGATCATTCAAGACCGAGACAACGAGTCTACCCCCACGGATCCCATCTACGTCGGGACGTTCTGGCTGGTTGAAGGCGAAAACAAGCTCAAAATGCACCACTACTGCACGCTCTATCGCAACGAAGAGTGCCTGGACTTTCACATCGAAAGCGAAACCTCAGGCTGTCACTCCAAGAATGCCAATTCAGTGCACTTCGAAGCAGATGCGATCTGCGTCCAGCTTTCGTCCGGAAGGCCCGATGTCGCTGGCGAGCCCGACCTTGGCGAAGACGATGGCGACGGCAACCCAGATCCAGGTGACTCCCAAGATGGCGGTGACTCGGACCCAGATCCGGGCGAAGGTTCGAGCCCAAGGGATCCCAACGAGGATGACTTTCTCCTGTAAGATTCGGCGTCAACCTTGCGTCTTTCCTCCCGCTTTTGGCCCTCCCGATTCTTCCCACCGGGAGCCATCCATCGTCGCGGAGGGGGACCAGCAGCCGATCCGGTCGCAGGCTCTCTACCGCTTGACCTCTTCTTCCTGCTTGACGTCTTCATAGCCCTTGTCGACCCAGTTCCACTTCTTACCATTCCATCCAACTCCGTCCTTAACGCCATACATATTGATCAGGCTGTCTAATGGCCGGTCGACGGTTTTGTCCTTGAACCTCGAGAATAGGTTCTTGCCTTTGTAGAACGCTTTGGTGAGGGCGCTAGAATCCTTGAACACCATGACGATTTCGACGCGTTGCTGCGGCAAAGAACCGGAGTCAAGTGCCAAGAATGAATGGAAATCTGCGGTGCGATAGCTCTTGTGCCAAAGCTTCAAGAAGTCGGTCAGACTGTTGGGGTACGCCTTTTTGAAGTTGTTGAACTGTGCCTTATCGATCTGTCGGAATATGAGGTTTTTCTCTTTGGGAATGAGTGTAATGGTCAAGACCAATTTGCGAGCTTTAAGCTTGCTAATGTGAAGCTTGAAATCGTCGCCCAATTGGTCGTAGTCTTCGCTGTCGTTGTAATGTTTCAGAACATCCTCTGTCGAGGCGTTCACTTTTGGGCGGGCTTCCTCCCCATCCTTCGCGACTGGTTCAATGTCTAGGTCTGCGTCAGAAATGGCTTCGGTCTGGCCAAAACCCGCTGTGACCTCTGGCAAGACGTAGTACCGGCTCTCCAGTTGTTCGCGGGTGACGCCGTATTTCTCTTCCATTTCTTCAAAGAAACGCTTTAGGTAGTCCTCGATGGCCAGCGCTGCCGGCGACTCGTTCTTATCCTTGAACTCGGGGTTTTCAAACGACTGCTTGAGGAATTCTTCAGCGTCGATGTAGAGACTCTTGAGGCCCAAAGTCGGGGGGATCATGATGGCCTGAAACGGAATTTCTTTCGGGGCTGTCGCTCGCCGCAGATCCTCGAGACACTGCAGAATACCCAACCGGCAGGGTACGACGACCCAGCAACCCTTGTTGCCTTGGATGCGCTTCTGAAGAATTTCTTCATAGCTTGGCTTTTTTGGGTCGGGCACTTTGCCGGGATCGAGTTGCTCATCTGGCAACTTGGCCAGGGCGTTTTGTTGAAGAATGTCGTCCAGATTGTGTTTTTGCGGGTCAAATTCTTCATCAGGAACTTCCTTTGGTTCACAGTTTGGATCCCATTGCACGAACAAGACATCGCCTTCCTGAATGAGGTCCGGGTTCCCTTCCAGCATTTTTTGGTGCCAGGCGGGGTCGTTGATGTATGTCACTTTTGTGTCCTGGTCTTGGTAGATCTGGGCGATGGGTTCTTCTGGCGGTGGCGTTGCGGCCGAAACGGACGGATATGAACCGTGGGTTGGGGAGATGGGGCCGGTTTTGACGGCCGTCGATATATGGGTTTGCTCGCCGGCTACGAGGGGTTCGAGCGCATACTCCCGGAACCCGTTGAGCACGTCCTCTACGAGGGTGTTGTCCCCCGCCCAGGTTTCGACGGCGGCATCCATCCACGGAAATTGGATGTCTACGACTTCGTCGACGACCTCTTCGGGTGTGAGATCGGTGCGCAGTCGATACACGGCCACGGGCGCGCCCGTAGGGAAGATGACGTCGTATACGCCCATGAACGACTGCACTTCCTTAACCAGTCCGTAGGTAGAGTTCGGATCAAATTCGACCGTGGATGTCGAGAATCCGCCACGGATGTGGCTTTGATGGATCTTGACATGATCACGAATGATGTCTTCGTCCTTGAACATTAGACCGAAGTAGGTCGTCACTTCGTGTTCCTCTACCACACCGACGAATTCCCAGGGCTCCGTGGCCTCGTCGGGGGCGCGGTCGAGTTGCACCAGAGTAGCCCAGTTTTCTGCATCGCCGAGTGATGCCGCGACAAGGGTAGAAAGCGCGGTGCCGGCAACCATCAGTTCGCCCATGCCTACTCGGACCGACTGCGAGCCTTTGGCGATATCGTCGGTTCCTTTGACGAGCCCGGTGGTTCCTTTTTTGATGACGGTGGATAAGACCACTCCTGGCTTGGTGTATTTGGCCAAATGACCGATGAAACCCACTTCGTCGGGGCCATCGAAATGTTCGCCTGTGAGGTTGGCACTATCTACCCACTCGGCTTGGTGACCGTCCCAGAGCCCGAGATAGGCGCGCCCGGATTCGCCCAGTCCAAAGGACAAGATCTCGCCCTCCGGTTCGACCATCGGAAACACTTGTACCAGCCTGGACTCTACGCCCACGCCCACGGTTTCGAACTCAAGTTCACTGGTGGACTCCTTGGCGCTTTTTTGGGGCCCGAACAGCTTCTCATTGACCGAGATCTTGATGGGCTCGGCCTCGGTGAACGGTTCGAGCACGACCCGATCCGGTGAGACTTCGACAAAAGGCGCTGTGGACGTGACTTGCACCGTGATCGGTTCCGCTGAGGGGTTGGAGAGCGTGAATGCGCCCTCGGAGTAGCCGCCAACGATCGTGCCGAGGAGGGCCACGGTACCCGTGGGCTCGATTCGAACCGCTTGTACGCCATCGGTTTCGGCAAAAGCCGAAGCCAGTGTCCCAAGGGGCTCGACCGCTGAAGACGCGCTCGTAAGCTCAACGACGACCGACTCGGACAGCCAACGGGTGCCTGCCAGGTTGTCCATCGACAATGAGGCCATCAGCGTTTGGTCCTCACCGACGGCCGCCAAAAACTCCGCAAGGCGCCGGCCGTGTACCCGACTCGGGTCCGAACTGAAGAAGGCGTACCCGGCGGCTTCTGAGCCGAAAACGATGTCTTTGCTGCGGACAATGTAGTCCGCAGGTACGCTGTTTTGATCGACCACAAAAAGGCTTAGCGTGGTGTGATTGAACGCCCGGAATGCTTCTGGGTTCTGGAACCTTACCTCGACCCTGGGCCCGTCCTTTTGCACGAACACCTCGAGGCCAAAGTCCCGCGTTTTGAGGGCTACCGTCTGAATGGGGGACAGGGGTGATACGGCAACTGTGGGTTGCCTTTTGCTGTTCTTGGGCTTGCCCAACGCCTGGAGACCCACACCACAATGGAGGGGTTGGCTGAGCATCGGATAGCGCAAACCGCTCGAGTCCTTGAGAGACTGGAGCTCTGCGAGCTTGAAGTGACCTTGGGTCTGAAGTGTGGCTCGGCCGTCGTTGTCCCCCTGATTTTCCGTTTGGCTGTCTACGTGGAGCCTGGCGGTCCAAAGCCCGTGACCGAGGCGGGACAGGGATGATTCCGCCAAAGAATCCACTCCGGGGGAGAGGAGGCTGCGGTCAAAGGCGCACGCGACAAAAAAGCGATCGGCTCCAGTTTCGACATGCTGCAATCTCACGGTGACGTTCTCAATTTTTGCGTCTTCGATGGAGAAGCTTCCCGGCGCCGCGAGTGTTCCGGATGGGAGGTCTGCCACAAGAAGGACGTCGGGAACCGCCCGTAGGTCGCTCCTCGGACGTATCAATTGATGGGAGTGCTCGGGTTCCACAATCAGAAAGGGCCGGAGGCGCAGTTGATCCTCCAGGCTGCCGAGGAAGTCCTCAGTGGTATCCGGTGGCGGGCTGCCATCGCTCCCCACAGTGGTTTTGGTCTCCGGGTCAAGCGTCCCGTCGCCAGTTGCCCGGGTGTGAACAATGCGAAAGCCCCCCGCTTCTTGTAGCTGTGCGTCCTCGGAGCCGAAGTCCACGCCAATGGTTTCGGCAAGAGCAGCGCCGATTTCGTGCCAAAGCTTAGGGTTGATAGCCAGTGCGGAGTAAACCGCAAGTGCTGCCCCCGGCTGGTGTCGCACCCACTGCATCATGCGTTCTTGATCCGTAAGGTCTGAGCCGGACCAATATGGCACATCATCAGGCCCTAGGGTTGGCGGAGGACCAAACTCAAACTTGTCTTTGAGCCGCTGGTGGCTGCTCGAGCTAAGGTGAGAGTAGTGCAGCATCGAGTTGAAGTCATTGGCATGCATCTGACCGGTACGAAGCATAGTTTGCACCGCTTCGACCGTTATGAGTCCCACCCGATGGTCATTGAATTGGCCATCGAATACTTGATTGAGGGTCTGCCGAAGCGCTTTGACGCGTGCCAGGGCTGTGGGCGTTTCGGGATAGCTGAGCCCATCGATGGGTTTTTGGTACCAAAAACGAAGGTTGTTCCTTTCGGTTGCCGCTCTAAAGATGACAGCAGCCTGTGTCCAATAGGTTGGGGATTCGGCATGGAATGCAGATACTGGATCTACAGCGCCCAAATGGAGTTCGAGTTCCGACGAATCTATAAAAGCAGGCGCGACGCTTAGGGAGAGCGCATCGCGCAATGCTGCTTGGACTTCAACCAAATTCGAAGCCTTGGCCAAAGATGGCCGAACCGGCAGTTCGCAAGTGACGCAGCGAATGGCGCTCGTGGCCACAACATGACCTGCGCGCGCAACGCGTCCGATCTTATCTAGGGCGCGCAACAACGTACCCCATTCTTGAAGCCCGGGCTTGGAAACCACCAGCGCCACCTCAGAGGCGTTGTCCCCAAGTCGCATATTGCGGAGCTCTTGATACATGGAGCTTGCTTGTTCGCAAGGTATGCCGAAATATTCTTCAAAAGAAAGGGCGGTCGGCGGGGCGAACGGAGCATCGTAATGATTACATAGGTTCTCGAGATATTGGTTGGTGCTGTAGATAAGACTATCCTGCTGTAGGCCATAGCGATCCAACCAGTCGCCTACGCGTATTTTGGCTTGGAGAGCATGTGCGACAAGCCGAAGCATCGTCAGTCGGTTAAACAGTGCATCAAAGCGATCGGCACGATATTCAGAAAGCAAAAGGGCGCGGATGGTATCTTGGTGCATCTCGGCCAGGTGAAGCTCAAAGACTTGGCTTGGCCGGCGATCCGGGAGCAGCTTGGCGGCAAAACGTTCGTACCCAGTTGCGTCATCGCTGGGAAGAGGCAGGAGCATACCCGCCTTTACGCCAAGGAATCCGTCCGGGTTTTGGATGAGAAGTGTGGCTGCGCTGCGCGTGGCTGTAGCCTCGGGGAGTTCTGTGATCAGCTGATCAAGGTCGAGTAACGCCAAGTCCTCCTGCCGCGGGTCGAGAAACGACAGTGCCCGCTTGGTGAGTGCTCTCCCGAGCAATTCTGCCCAGTGAATTCGACGTTTCCCGGACTCGAGTTCACTGCGTGGGCGGTGCCGGCCTGCTGGTGAAAGAAGGTCGGGCCGCTCCGCCACAAGTTCAGCCAGCCTTTGACCGATGGGGGACTCCTCAAAATTGGCGTCTTGGGTCTCTGTAAGTGCTGGAGTGTCTGGGAGGGGGGAAGCCACATGTTCCTCCGAGCGGTGTCTTATGTGCCAGGAGTGTCTTCTGTGCCAGGAGTTTGAAAACGCCCGTATTGTGTCATGCATGAAGCGTTGGAGGCTGTGGAAGTCGATTGTGGGATGGTCTTCTTCTTGGGGCGAAGTTTCCGGCGGTGGTCCACCCCCGCCGGGTTCTCTATTCTCCGAAGCGAGCCACCCGAGAAGCGCGGCGGCCAGCATTTGTTGGCGTTTGATTTCGGCGAAACGAAAGAACTGAAGTGCCTTCATGAGTTCCAAAGCTGGCCCCACACGGCCGACGTGGGACAAGAACAGAACACAGAGCGATCGCTCGCTAAACAGGGTACGGTGGCTGGGCTCCCACTGGCTGGTGGCGGCGTCTTCGACTACACCGGCAACCGATGAGAGGTTTTGATCCCAGCAGAGATCGTTGAGGCGGCCCTCAAGGCGGTCGGCGGCTGAAAGGGCTCGATCGCGGAGTCCTTCATCGTCAAAGGTGGACATGTTTACGGCTTCTCGGAGCGCAAAATAAGCAAGGATGTTGTCGCCCGTGATGGCGATGCGTTGTTCGTCGTCTTGTTTGACTGCATCGCCGGCGACAAACAGCCCGCCCAGGTTCGGATGTTCAAAGACGTAGTATTTGTCGAACATCGTTGCCAGACCCTGTTCGAGCGCCCGTGCGGCCTCGTTCTTGGGGCTTCCGCTCTCACCTTCGTCGCGGGTGACGAACCAGGCCAGCGCATAATACGCCAGCATTTGGGTCCCTGTGTCGCGGGCAAGATTGATGGCGTCTTGCGTGGCGGTGGCGCTTACGGTTTGTGGGAATTCGAGGTCGAGTACCATGGTGGTGCCGCCCTGGTCATCTACGGATTCGATGCGTTTGTAGGCCTGGCGGGCGCTCATGAGCCCTCGGACCCAGGTTCCGGCGGTTTGGAAGTCGCCTTGGTTGACGGCGGCAACAATGGCGATGGCCTGGTCTTCGATATCGGTCACCATTGAGGCGTCATCCGGATTGCGGAAGGATTCGACGCGCTCGGATGAGGTCGTGACTTCGTCGGAATCGGTCGTCTGTGATTTCTCTAAAAGCGCGGGATAGCTTTCTTCAATCACCGCAACCAGTTCGTGAAGGTCGAGGTGAGAGGCATAGTTTTTCAGGGGCCGATTGAGATCATCGGTTTCACCCAGCTCGTGGTACACGTCGATAAACCAGATGACTGCGGTGCTGGAAGAGAGAAGGGTTGAGAGGTCTTGGATGCGTTGGCTTGAGTAAGGGAAACCGTGGTCGCGAACAAAAGCTTGCACCCCGTTCCATAGCTCGTTGGCCTTTGCCCGAAACAGGGGTGTGCTCGGGTGGTTGGGTCGAGCCTCGGCGAATCGATGAAGTCCCAAGATGAGGCCGGTGGTGGCCTCCAGATGAAAGGATGACTCTTGGAGCTCGCTGGGATCGATGTACGGGTCCCGAAATGCGTTTTGGAAGTAGTGCGTGCCGTAGTAGCGCTTCGAGCCGAAAAGGAGGTCTTTGGCGAAATGAAGCTCGGTGTATTCGAGGCACTTCGCCAAGCGGTCCACATACAAGGAGTCTGCCTTGAGGTCCTCGTAGTTGACCGAAAGAGACAACCAGCTGCAGTTGTCGATGGCAACGTGCTTGCTCTGTTTGAGTTCGTAGGGAGCATGGTCTCCGGTAAGGGTGCCTCCGGTCACGACCCGGCCAAGCACGCCTTTGTTGAGGGCGTGCTCGATGCGTTGTTGTTGTAAGACTGTGACGCCATCATCCGCCAACGTCTCTTGAAGGTCGTTTTTCCATCCTTCATCGTCCCACAAGAGGTCGAAGATGGCTTCACGGAGCTCATCGCGCCAGGTTCGCAGGTGTTCGACGTCTTTGATTCCGGTTTCGTCCGCGTGGATGATGGCGTGGTTGAGTACGCTGAGGACGTCTAGATTGTGCTCGGTTACGACGTTTTCGGCGATCACGCGCGTCTTGAGGGTTGCGAGATGGTCTTCAGTGAGGACCAGCGGGTTTAGCTCTTGACTGTCTTTCGAAAACCGTTTGATCTCGGGGGCCTGCTCTTCGTCGAAGGTCTCGTAGCCGAGCGCGTCGAGAACGCTGTAATAGGCCCAGCGGACGCCGGCATCGGGCTCGAGTGGTCCACTGCCCCCGGAAGAAATGGAAGCCGGGTTGGCAGCATGTTTGAGACCCACGCTTGTCCACCCCGCGGTCATCATCGAAATGTTTGCGCCGACCGATGGCGAGTAGACCACGCGGCGGTGCTCTTCTAGGCCCGAGAGTGCCTGCCTGTAGCAGGATGAGAGCTCGGACTGTTCGCTTTCAGGCAAGATCTTGAAGGCTTCAGAAACCACAAAGGTCCCGAGTCCCTGAATGGCCCACGCGTTGGCGCCGGTCACCAGGCGCGCGTCTTTCCAGGAGTCGTTCTTGGTGTTCCATGAAAAGGGCCATCCGCGAATGACTGTTTCGCCGGCGGCGGTGCCCTTCTCGGCGTGGGCGCACAGGTAGCGGGCCATGCCCTGCGCGGCGTCCATGGATGCGTCGTCGGGGCGTTTGGAGAGCTGCGCCAGGGCAATGCCCTGCGTGTAGACCCACACCCGCTCGAAACCAGCGAGATGCTTCGAGTCGGCCAAGTCGCCTTGGTTCCACGCTTCGGGATCCTGGTAGTATTTGGCGTTGGTCTGGGCTTCTGGATTGTCCGATCTGGGCGCGTATTCCACCTGATAAGTCCAGCTTTTTCCGTCCCCTTCGACCGTGCGCAACAGCGCGCGCCTTGCATCCTGAGCTTTGGTGTAGTTGCCTTCGGCATCTTGGGTGTACGCGGTCACGGTGGTGGTGCTTTCGATGGTTTGGTCGCCATCGGTTCCCACCACCTGGATCACGGTTTGGTTGTTGTCGACCGCGGTGACCAGCTGCAGCTGTCCGTTTTGGAGCTCGAGCGGGGTGGCGAAAGCGGCGTGAACGGGTGACTCCGCAAGCGCGACCTGACCTAGAGGCGCATTTGTAATTGACTCGGATGGGGCCACGGGCGCCTCGGCTCTAAGGGCCGAGGATGGGCTAGAAGAAGAGCCGGTGCGATGGCTTCCGGACGATGCGTTGGGCGAAGGCGCACTCTGGGTTCCGCCGCTCTCGGCGGGGACCAGGGCGGCACTCGATTGAAGGCCCGAGTTGGTGCGTTTTGAAGCCACCGACGTGCTGATGCGCACCGCGCCATCATGATGGACCCGCATGTCGTATTTGTTGACGGCGGTGACGGTGAAAAGGGCGCTTTTGGCTACGGTAATGTCTGATTCGTGGGCGACATCGTAGTGGGTTGCTTTTTCGGCCCGAGAGGCTCGACTGGTGACGATGCGCCCTCCGTTTTGCCCTTTTTGCACCCAAGATGCGAAGAAAAGATCCTCGTAGGCGGTGAGCGAGGGCACGCCGATGAGGCGATCGGCGCCGCTCCCGTGAGTGTTCCAGTGGATGGCTTCGGGTGCCGAGACGTTGAGCGTGGATCGGGTCCAGCTTTCAAAATCATAGCTTTGGGCCACTTGGATTTTCGAAGATGTGGAAGCGTCTCCATCTGACGGGTGGGCTTCGTAGTACACGACGGCAAACTCGCCGTCCTGGGTGGCGGCGGCATCCGGCTGATAGCCTCGGCCTACTTCTTTCGGCAAAGACCAGCTGAGCCCTCCGTCGCCTGAGACCCGAACGTAGATGGGATTTTGACCGGGTTTGTTGGGGTTGTCTGACGGTCCGTCGTCGTAGATCGCGACCCATTGTCCCTTGCCGGTAAAGACCAGTTTGGGACTTCTTGCGCTGCTCCCCACATTGTGTGCGAGTTCGGAAACGACCGACAGACGCCAGTCTTGGCGTACACCGTCCTTCCAGCTGCCCTGGCTCCAGCCTTGCTCGACGGATGTTGCTACGGGCGCCCACGAGAGGAGGCCGCGGGTGATGGGCCATTGGGGTGTGTCGACCAGTGCCATCTCGCGCTTAGACCATGCGCCGTCGGTCACGGGCCGCTGAGCCACGCGGAGCTTGTCTTCCTCGTGCCAGGTCCCGTCATACAGGTAGAAGTACCAGTCTTTTTTGTGGGTGACGTTGGGATCATACGAGACGAAGCGCTGTTGCCCTTCGCCGTAGTAGTAGTCGAATGCCTCTTTTGGGCTTTTTTCTTTGGCCAATCGCCGTGCGTGCTCGGTCTTCGAGAGTTTCTTGGGACTGTACGGCGCGGGTCGACCGGACCGATACTGCCAGACCTGCATGAAACCTTTTTGTTCTTTTCGTGCGCCATTCGGGCTGCACCAGGTTTGGGTGTCGCCGGCAGAGGGCTCCATCGGCGGAACCGCGGGGCCAAATTCACCCTTCCAGTCCGGGTTTGGAACCGGCCGGTTGTCCCACAGGCGGTCTTGGACGGCGATGATGCTGACGTGCTCGTCGTCGATTTCGAGTGAGGGCTTGCCCATCCAGGCTTCCTCGGTTCGGTAGAAGTAGGGGCCCAAAGGCTTGCCGGTCTCGGGGTCTTGTTCCAGCGCGTAGGTATATTTTTCGTTGGGGAAGTCCGCGCACCCGCAAGGCGGCGGGTTGTCGCACTCGGTGTCGATGTAGTTGAGGTAGTAGTCGACCACGATGTCGTTTTTTTCGCGGACGAGGGTATCGAAAACGTTTTCGGGCTCCCCTTCGAGGTTTTTGAGGTAGTAGACCTTGTTGGCTTCGCCCCAAACCAGGTGGTGGTTGTTGAGACGATCGTAGCCCACATCGAGTCCGCGCTTCCACGCGGTGCCGGTGTGGACGACCTCGGCGGGAAGAAAATGGACTCCGCCATCGTTGCTTTGGCGCGTCCAGACCTCGCTTTGGGCATCGTCTTGGGACGTCGACTTGGTTTGAATCCAGGCGATGGATAAGGTGTCACCTTGAGCTGCGATGGCCAAGTCGATCACCTCCCAGTCTGGGGTGAGTTCGACGATGGGGCGACCGGCCTCAAAACTTTGGTCTTTGCCCGATTTTTCGCTCTGGGCGTATCGGATAGCGGGACCTTGGTTGGCGTCCTGGTGGACATGCACAAGGTGCGCGAGGGCACCGCTTTTGTGTTTGGAGAGGGCGACTTTGGGCAGTGCCACCGAAGCGTCTTCGCCCGTCACAATGCTCGGAAGTTCGAACGCGCCGGCCACCACCGGTGGCGGTGCCTCGCCCAGGTTGAGCGGCACAACATCCGAAGGCTCCGATTCGAAGACCTCGCCCGTTGCGCTGCGAACGACGGCCGTCACATGGTACGAATAGGTGCGATCAAGCTCGGTCACCACGTCTTGATACTCGGTGGTGCTCACGACCTCAATCTGGGTGTCATCCCGGTAGATTCGATATGAAGCACGCACGCCCTTGGGAATGGCTTGCCCGTCGTCAAAACGGGTGACCGCTTTCCACACCAAGACCGCTGTGTCCCCACGGGGAATCGCGGTGAGGCCCTTAGGCGCGAGGGGGGTTTTGGCGTCGGTCCATTCGAGAACGTAGGTGAACGCCAGATCGATGGCGGTGCGGTTGGCGGCCTGGTCTTCGGCGACCAAGGTGAAGTTGTTTTCGCCGGGACGTAGGGAAATCTGGTGGGCAAAAGTGCTCGGCCCTTCACTGGGGCCGTTGCCCTGAGCTGCCGGTGTCAGCGCGATGGCTTGGGCCGGGTCGTCCGGACCGCGCACCAAATAGAGCGATGCGACGAGGCGGTCGGTCACGCGGCCGCGGAGGAGGTACGTGGGCTCGTAGACGGTCTCAGTGGATCGATGGTCGAGGCCAATGACGGGGGCTTCGGGGTCATGGAAGAGGTCAAAGTGTTGCTCGCTGCGGTTTTTGGAAAGGTCACGGGCTACGATCTGAATCGCGTTGTGTCCCTTCTTCAGGTTCACCGGATAAGAAAACGCGCGCCCAGACGCAGCGACGAGAACCCCGTTCAGCGTGACCGACGAAAGTTCGGGGTCGGTGGCTTGGCCTCGAACGAGCCAGGTTGCGTGTTGGGTATACAGGGGGGACGCGGTTGGGGAGAGGATGGTTAGGGTGGGCGGGGTTTGGTCGGCCGAAGGAACGGAGGCAAGCGCGCTTTGGGCTTCTTCCTGAGCGGGCGCTGTTTGGCTGGGTATGACCGACAACGTCCGGTCGGGTTCTACCTCCACGGCGAGGGTATATTCGGCGCGGTGCCCGACCCGGTCGATGGCGCGCAGCGTAAACTGCGAAAGACCGAGAGGAAGGGTGTTTGCAGGGATTCGGTAGCTCAACTCTCTTTGCGCGGGAAGTGCGGTGTCATTGATTCGAAGGTGCACGAGGTTGGCCTCTTGGACCTGAATGTCAAATTGGAGGGTTTTTTCTTCGTTTGCTGTGGCTGGAACCACCGTTGCCGTTGCGTGGATAAAAGGCGCTTCTTGGTCGAGGTAAATGGTTTTGGGCGCTAAGGTTGTGTTGCCGAAGCGGTCGGTTGCGCGCACTTCGAAGTGGTTGGCGCCGGGCTCCAAAAAGAGCACCTCAGAGAAGCTGCTGCTGGCGTCTGTCACCTCGACCCCATTGATGGAAAGGGCTTGGAGATGCGCGTCAGACACCTCGCCGACGATCGAGATCCAGTCTCGGGCGGTATACACCCGGCTATCGAGGGGATTGTGCACGTGTAAGGCTGGGGGGGTGAGGTCATCCATCGCGGGCGAAAGGTTGCTGGCGGCGGGGTCTGGTTGCGGCGAGTCGCCATGGACGTTTGTGGCCACTTGGGGCGCAAAAAAACGGGCGTGAAGGGCGTCGACGATATGCGCGATTCCGGCCGAGGGCGCCTCAGGGGGGGCGATGTCTTCTACACGGTCGAAGGTATCGCGTAGATGGGCAACCAGCTCTGCGAGGCGAATTACGGCATTTCGGGGTGGTTGTCCGACCGCTTGGCTATAGGTGCCCATGATGGCGATACGGATCTGGGCAGGGAGTTTTGCGTCGTGGCCGGCCGCCGAACCCCGGGGCGCCAGGGGCAGGCCTTCGAATACTTCCCACTGGCCAGGCGCTTTTTGTGCCAGTACAAAATGGTGGCCTGGGTGGTCTTCGCCATTTTTGATGGCGCTGTTTACAAAGGCCTGCACCTCTAGGTCTGCGGCAGTTTCGGTGGCGGAGAGGACGATTCGGCTGGACTCGGTTCGAGATGCGGCGTCTTGGCCCGCCTCGGTGTCTTCGCCAGCCCCCGGCTGAGCGCGCGGGATGACATCAACCGGTCCCGAAAACGGGCAATGCTCCACCAAATGCTTTGCACCTCGCTCGTCCCATGTTTCTGGCAGGCAGGTCTCTTGAAACGGGTCAACGTCTTCTTCGGCGTGACCCCAGTAGCCCTGCATGGGTTGAAGGTTTTCGCCCACTCGTACGCGTGCATAGCGCTGTTTTGATCCATCCCAGGTGTAGAGTCGTTTGATGTTGGGATCCCCGTGGGGCGTTTCCTGGGCTACGTGAAGGAAATGCCAACCGGCTGCGATACTCGAAGTCGGGGTGGTCGGGTACATTTGGATGTTTGTGGGGGTTTTGGCAAAGACCCAGACCCCACCACGCCCGCTCAAGCCGTCGACTTCACCCAAGGCTTCAGAACTTTCGTGAGACTCTGGGGATTCAAAGGCCTCGGCCTTCCACACCGACAGTCCCTGTTGCTTCCACGAATGAAGGAGGGCACCGTCCGGGTCATTTGGCGCGGGCAACAGATTCCAGCCGGCGTCCATCGGAATCGATGAAGAACCGAATGCTTGAGGTACCGGTGCGACGCCTAGCAGAGTGACCCATGCAAAAAAGCCCACGTGGCCTTTCAGGTTTGCGAACCGGTAGAATCGATGGTCGAGGTTTCTTCTCATGCCTTCTCCTGACGTGAGCCCCAGGTGAGAATGACAGGGCTCCCGAGAAACGGCGCGTATAACACTCGATTTCCCTGATGCTGTCAACGAGTATATGTCGCATGCTGGATTGCATTTGGCGTCGCATATTATGTTGCGGTCTTGTGTGGCGGACACTACGAGAGCGCCGAACCTTCTTGCCGAAATCGGCCGTCCGAAACGGAGGCTTCGGCTGGCTTGGGGTTGTCCGATGACCTGAACAAGTGATACCCATTTGGCGTTCTCGGTGTACCCAGTGATTTCGTGAGGGCTTTGGCGTCCTTTTTGAGAGCGACCGTTTTGTAGGGTGCAGTTGAGGCGCGGGCTTGCCCCGATAACCGAAGTCGGATGGGCCGATCGCAAGACGGGCCTGGCCGATTTGTGGGTTTTCCGCTATCGGATCTTTTGTGGATGCCGTGGACCCAGACGGACCGGCAAAGCCCGACTCAGGGATCTACGGTCTGACGGCAACGGAGCAGGAGGCGCGGGTGGTTTTGCTGCCCGTTCCTTTTGAGGCCACGGTCTCCTATCGAAGCGGGGCCTCCCTTGGCCCCGAGCTCATCCTGCACGCCAGCCATCAGATTGACTTGTTCGATTCAGAGACGGGACGGCCTTACGAACACGGGATTCATATGCGTGCGCTTCCGGACAACATTCGGAGGCTGGGCTTGGAGGCCAAAACTGCCGTCCATCGAATGAGCACCGAGACGTGGAGCCACAAGAAGCGGATCGAAGCCATCGAGAAGGTCAACGAGGCGGGCGTACAGGTCAACGCGCACGTCTACAAGGAGACCAAAGCGCTTCTGGCTCAAGGCAAGATCGTGGGCGTCGTCGGGGGAGACCATTCGGTTCCCTTTGGATCGATTCAGGCCCACGCGGAGCATTTTCGTGAAATCGGTGTTCTGCAGCTTGATGCTCACGCGGATTTGCGTGTTGCCTATGAAGGCTTTGTTTGGTCGCACGCTTCGATTATGGAACGGGTCCTGTCCGAGGTGCCCGGGGTCACCAAATTGGTTCAGGTCGCGGTTCGTGACCTGTGTGAGGCCGAAGTCCACATGATCGAAAGCACGCCTACCCGAATTGCGACCTACTTTGATGCCGGCATCGCTGAGGCCAGAATGGAGGCAAGGCTCCTCCAGCATTTCAGAGAGATCGTCCAGGAGCTTCCCCAGGACGTGTACTTGTCGTTCGACATCGATGGCCTGAACCCAAGTTTGTGTCCGGGCACGGGCACGCCCGTCCCCGGGGGACTCGATCTAGGAGAGACGTCCGCCCTTTTGAAGCTGCTGGTGGCCTCGAAGCGGCGCATCGTCGGTTTTGATCTGACGGAGGTCGCCTCACAAGATCCCGCCGATGAGTGGAACGGAAACGTCGGGGCGCGATTGCTCTACAAGATGATCGGCTGGGCCCTTCGAAGTCAGCACCCACAACGCTGAGCCCACGAAACGCTCCTGTTCGCCGCGTCGGTGCGCGCTTGTATTTACTCCCGTACGACCGCTTCTCGGGTCTTGGTAAACAGGCGAGCCGCCACGTAGAGGACGGCAAGGGGCGCGAGATGGAAACCAAACAAGTGCAGGGGGTCTCGGGCAGCACAGCGAATATGGAGCCCAGCCATTCCTACGCCGGTGACGCCGATGGCCAAGATGAGTCCCGGGTTGGGAAACCCGGCGCCAAAGTCGCCCGCTCAGGATGCCGAGCACGACCATGGCGGCCGATGACACCGCTGCACAGTACAAGAAGCAATGGGCACCCTGTCCGGTCTCCAGACGGCTGGCGTCCCATTGCGCCACCAGCGCCAAAGCGCCGATCAGTCCCAGGCCGGCGCCTGCGGTGAGCACGTAAGTGGCATTCCGGCGGAGAAGCGGCAAACCGATGGTGGCTGCGCCCGCGATAGCCGAGCTGAAAAAGAGAACCGCCAGCGATGAGAGCCAAAAGACATCGATGTTCTTTGGGGGCGATTTCCCTGGTGAAAAGAAGAGGAGCCCCAAAAACCCTAGGACCAGCCCCAGATACAAAGCGAGTGCAGACACCCGTCTTTTCTTCAGATCTGAAAGCTCAGCGCGGATCAGGCCCAGAGCCTTGGTGCTGCGTGTTTCGCTCCCCACCATGACTGAATACGCAGTCCCCCGACGCGTGTTACGGGTCAAGGTGTTCCGCACCTTGGCGCACAGGCGCCCACTGCACCCCATACGCAAGGGCGTTTGTACGTAACGGACAGCCTAGGCAGGAGTACCGTTCGTAATGCGCAAGTCGTTCGGGTTCTGGGCCCAAACCCTAATGCTGGCCGCGATGCCTTTGGTCGCCTGCGGTGAAAACATCGCCGGGGGGGGCAGCAACACCAACACGGGAAGCGGCAACAACGCTCCGCCGAGCGACTACCCCTCCGGTCCATACGGGGTGCGACAAGGGGCGATCATCGAAAACCTGCGATTTGCTGGTTATTTGAGCGAAAGACCGGATGGCGGCCCCCTTTTGGACCAGACCTTTGATGACGACCTGTCTCTGGCTGAGCTTCGGAGGCTGGACTACGAATTTGCGATCATTGCCGTGGCCGCTTCGTGGTGCGTGCCTTGTCAATTGGAAGCAGAAGTCCTCCCCGACAAGTTTCGGGCCTGGGCGGACGCGGGCGGCATCGTGATGAGTATTTTGGTCGAAGAGGATCAAGTAGGCCGGCCGGCCGCCAGGGTTCATCTGGATTCCTGGATCGATCGATATCGCATGAACTACACGATGGTGCACGATCCACGAGGGGAGTTTCAGCGCGCCATCGGTATCGTAGAGTATCCCACCAACATGCTTGTAGAACTGAAGACGATGCGCATCGAAGAGATCGCGTTCCAAGCCGACGAAGAATTCCTTGACTTCGTCGACGCCAGACTGGGAACCCGATGAGCAGGGTGGGCATGGTCAAGGTAGCCGCGGGGGCGATTCTTCTTGCCACCGCTTCGTGTGCCGTCGCCTCTTCAGCCGATATACGAACGTCCTCGCCCGCGAATCAGGTTCCGGACAGGACGGCGGGGAAAGTTCCCGACCTCCGGCTCGAGTCCCTTGACGGTGACATGTTCACGCTGTCTGATCACGTCGGCTCGTCGGTGATCCTCATGAGTTTTTGGGCAACCTGGTGCGCCCCCTGCCTCGAAGAACTCCCGCACCTTGAAGCCCTATACCAGCAACGAAAGAATGATGGCCTGCTCGTTGTGGCCATTTCCATGGACGAGCCGAGCACGATGGCCCAGGTGGTGCCCACCGCCCGGCGACTCGGGCTTACGATGCCGGTCCTTATCGATTCGCAAGGTCGAGCTGCCCGTCTATACAATCACGAAAAAGATGCGCCCAAGACGGTGATTATCAACAAACAGGGCCAGATTGCCTATCAGGCCAAAGGTTATATTCCCGGCGATGAGCTCAAATTGGCGCAAAAGATTCACAAACTGCTCCAGGTGCCATGACGGCGCGCCCGTCTTCAGTCCTCCTCGGTCCGCTACTTGTCCTCTTCGGTCCGCTACTTGTCCTCTTCGGTCCGCTGGATGCGCAAGCCCAAGAAGGGTCCGGGCAGACTGAAACCAACTTCTTGTTGAAGTCTACTGCCCGTTGGCAACAGGATAACGGGGACCGAACCACACCGGACAACCCGAATTACAACCCCACGGGCGAAAACTTCGGCGATCTGTTGACCACCTTTGGGGGAACCGTCCGTCACCAGGAGTTCTTGGCGACGCTTATGGTCGACAGCGCGCTGTACGTCCATAGACCTCAGGCGGGCGAGGGGGCCTCTGCCCTGATTTCGCGAGAGCTTGAAGACCGCTACCGGAACACCGTCAATCTCAATTTTGCCTCGCTGACGTACGCTCACCGAGACATGGACCTCACGCTGGGTGATTTCTACATGACTTTGGGGCGGGGCTTGATCCTCGCTGTTCGCAAGACGGACGCCGTCGGTGTAGACAACAAACTTCGAGGCGCCGATGCGGAATTTCGGATGGGCGCGGTCACGCTGGGGGCCTTTGGTGGGTTTTTGGATATCAAGAACTTTGAGCGGGGAACCGGCTACGCCTTTGATGACACCCATGATTTCATTGGTGGGGGCCGGATCCAATTTCGCCACCAGAAGTTCTTCAAGGTGGGTGTGCACGCGATGGCGATCAAGCCAAAAGATACCGACGATGAATCCTCCCGCACCTTTGGTGTGGGCGCATTTGTCGCTCTTCCGAGGCCTGCGTCTTGGATTTCTCTTTATTTAGAGGCGGGGGCCATTGATAGGAATCGAGAGCGTTTGTCGGTGACCACCGAGCGCAATGGTTATGGCGTCTATGGAAACCTGAATCTGTATTTCAAAGATGTCACCATTCTTGTTGAAGGGAAACACTATGACGATCTCTTTTCGCTGCTTCCGGGTGGTCGAACGGACTCGGAGCGCCAGAACATCAACCGCCTCGCGGAACCTCCAACGGCCGAGCATCCAGGTACCCTTCTTTTGTCCAATCAGGCCGTCACCGGAGGGCGTTTGCGCCTCGACTACGCTTTCAGTACCGCGTTTACGCCGTTCGTGTCTTTGGGACGCTACCGCGATCGCTATCTTGGAGGTCTGGTCGACTCTGACATCACTGCAGTGGCCGCTGGGGCCGACTTCCATTGGGACGGTACAAAGCTGGCAGCCGAAGGAACGTATCGCGGCCAGTTTGTGAGCGCGTCACGCCCAGGCCTGTCCAGCGTCCTCCGAGAAGAGGTCCGTGCTACCGCCGATTTTTCACAACGGCTCTCGCGAACTTATTCAGCAGAGGTCTTTTTCACCGGCCTCCGCACCGAAGAACGCGCTGGCAGTGGACTCACCTCTTGGCTGGAAGGACGTTTTTCGGTGTCCTTGAAGTCCCGAGACGGCTGGTCAGCCCTCGGCGCCTATGAGTTTTACACCAAGTCTCCCGACGCTTTCAGGCAGCACTACTTCTCGCTGGGCGGCCAGTGGACGTTCAGCGAGCGCGGAACCCTTCGAGCTTTGGGTGGGGGCGAGCGCGCTGGATTGAAGTGCTCCGGTGGGGTCTGCCGCTTTTTTCCGGGATTTGAAGGGGTACGGCTAGAACTCGAACTTCAGCTTTGATGAACTTCTCGCGTCACCGCTCGGCGCGCGTGAGCGGAGGGACCGGCCGGTCCTTTTGGACCGGCACCGTGAGGCCGAATCGGCAGTGACCCAAGCTGCGCGCACAGGCAGCCGAGGCCGTTGCTTCCCTCCGCTTACCCCCACCCTGCAAACGGGTCGGATCAATCCAGGGAAGTCCGGGATCAGTTCGCGTGCTGAACCTGGAGCTGGAAAGGACCTTCGTCGGTTCGGTAACCGTCGACGACCACAATGATTGCCTGGCCTGCATCCAAAGAGATCGTCACTCTTGATTGTCGGGACAGGGCGTCATCGTTGCAGGCCAGTTCGGCCCCTTCGCACGTGCCATCCAAAAGGTAGAGCACCGTATCGTATCCAGATCCGAAGGTATCAAACGTATATTGCCCCGCCTCCGGCGCGGTCCACAGAAACGCTTGATCCTTGGCTTGGCTCGGCCCGGAAAAAGGATTTCCGCAGCTTCCCACCAAGTCGTTGGCTCCGGCACCGGTGGTGCCCTGGGCGATGACACCTAGGGTGGATCCTAGGTTTTGGTCGACACACGAGGGCAGTGGCTCTGGCTCCGGTTCTGGCTCTGGCTCCGGTTCTGGCTCCGGTTCTGGCTCCGGTTCTGGCTCCGGTTCTGGCTCCGGTTCTGGCTCCGGTTCTGGCTCTGGCTCCGGTTCTGGCTCGGGGGCCGGCTCACCGCCGGTTTGGGTGCCGTTGAGAACGTACGATCCCGACGAAACGTTGAACCCGTCGACAATGATGACGATGCTTTGGCCCAAGGAAAGATCCACCTCTACTGCCGACTGAAACCCTGATGCGTCGTCGTTGCAGGCCATTTCTGAGCCTTCGCAGTCGCTGCGGACGTACAAGACCGTGTCAAACGATGAGCCAAAGGTATCAAACGAGAAGGTTCCGTTGCTCGGAGCCGTCCACAAAAAGGCGACGTCCGGGGCGTTGCTTCCGCCTCCGCTGTTGCCGCAGCTTCCGCGGCTGTCATGACCACTGTCTTGGGTTTGACCCGTCGCCAGTCGGCCCAAAGCAGATCCGAGGTCGGTTGCTTCGCAGGTGGGTGGCGGAGGAGGAGGGGGAGGCGGCGGAGGGGGTTGATCGTCTGGGGGGGTGACGTTGAGCACAAAATTCCCCGAGGACTGCGCATAGCCATCCACAACGATGAGCCACGATTGACCGGCGGCCGTGGACAAGGTGACCGAAGACTGAACTTGGCTGGCGTCATCGTTGCACGCGCGCTCCTCACCGCCGCAGCCGCCTTCGATGGCGTACAAGACGGTGTCGAAGTCCGAGCCAAAGGTGTCGAATACAAACGCGCCTGCGGAAGGCGCTTGCCACAAGAAGGCCAGATCTGGTGCTGTGCTTCCCCCCGATGAATTGCCGCAGCTTCCGGTGAAGTCGTGGCCTTGTCCGGCGGTGTTGCCGGAGGCCACCTGGCCCACGGCGGAGCCCAAGTTGCTGCTTTCGCAGGTGGGGGGGGGTGGGGCGCTGGTGATGGTTACGACGATCTCGGCCCGTGCCGTTTCTGAGCCTCGTTGAGCTTCTGCCACCAGACGATGGGCGCCGACAGTGGCGTCGGTGGCGTCCCACACGAACGAAAACGGTGCCGCAGTGTCCTCCCCCAACACTTGGGTATCTACGGTGAGTCGTACCAAATCGGCGTCCGATGGCGCGGTGACCGTGATGGGGATTTGTCCGGGGGCGTGCGAGGAGCCATCTTGGGGTGCGGTGATGCTCACTGTGAGTGGCGGGGGCTCGGTGGGTTCAGCGATGCCCGAGTAGAGCAATAGATTGGGTGAACCCGCGCCCACATCCGAAACCACACCGGGCGACCCTCCGTCGATCAACGCCGAAGTCACGCCTGCCGGGCCATCGCCTGGATTGGCCTCGAGATAGAGCGCGATGACTCCGGCTACGTGGGGTGAGGCCATCGAGGTACCGCTGATGGTGTTGGTTGCGGTGCTGCCCGTGTGCCAGGTTGAAGTGATGCCCGCGCCGGGTGCGAATACATCCACGCAGGTCCCCTTGTTGGAGAAGTTGGCGCGTGCATCGTTGCGATCGGTGGCGCCCACCGTAATGGCCTCCGCTACGCGTGATGGGGATCCGTTGCATGCGTTGGTATTTTCGTTGCCGGCGGCCAGCGCGTAGCTGATGCCCCGGCCGATGGAGCGCCGCACGGCCTCGTCGAGCGCGCTGGACACGGAACCACCGAGACTCATGTTCGCCACGGCGGGAAAAGTGGCGTTGGCCGTGACCCAATCGACGCCAGCGATGACGCCGGAGTTGCTCCCGCTGCCGTTGCAGTCCAGCACCCGGACTGCGATCAGGTCCACGTTCTTGGCCACGCCGTAGGTTTGTGAGCCGACCGTGCCTGCGACGTGGGTTCCGTGCCCGTTGCAGTCGCTCGAGCCTCGCCCGTCGTTGATGGCGCTGAAGCCCTCTCGTGCCCGGCCACCAAAATCGGCGTGATCGGTGCGAATCCCGGTGTCAATGACGAAGGCTTGGACGCCAGATCCGGTCGGACCGAAGCTGTAGTTTTGATCCAAAGGAAGATTTCTCTGGTCAATGCGATCCAACCCCCACGTTGGATTGCTCTGCTCACCGGATGCGTATACCCGCCCGTCTTCTTCAACGAAGCGAACCTTCTCGTTCTGGCTAAGGCGGATGGCTTCACTTTCGGTCATTTCGCTGGCAAACCCAGGAAACACCTCACGAAACATGAAGAGCACTTCGCCGGAGTGCTCGGCAGCCAGGCTGTTGATGCTCTCGGCGGAAAAGTCCCCGCCATCTTGTAGCACTACAATGTAGCGCCCAGGAATCGGATCCTCACTCCTCAAAAAGTGTTTGGTTGTTGATAGATCCTCTCCACGACCTGGATCTACACAGGCGGCCACCACCACGAGAGAAGTCAGGCCGGCAACTTTTAATACATTTTTGTGCAACACGCGTCCTCCAGGATGGGATGGGTAGTCAACGTTGCACCCACGCGCACCGGTCAAACGTCCGATACACCGCCTTTTGAATGAAAATCACTCGCGCTCTTTGTGGCCACGTACATTGCACACCTATGAGGCCTTGTTGGCGCCGAGAGATCAAACCTTCGCCTCACGCCCATTGCGACCGCGTCGGCCTGTTGACGCGTGTATCGGTTCCCACTGACCGAAGGGGTCTGCAATACGAGTGCGCCGAAGGGTCATCTTTCGGCTCACTGGCATCGAACCATCCGCGGAACAACACATTTGAGATCCAGCTCACAGTCGGCAACGCGCCGACGAGAACGTGAGAGTTGGTGTTCGGTCACGGCGCCTTACCGCGGCCCACGTGAAGGCAAGGTCGCTCGCGCAGACTGGGAGGAAAGGAGAGACCACGAATCGAGAGCCGGGCAGGCGGCAACGGGTGGACTCCGTCGATTCCGCACCGTAATTCGCTCAAGCGGGGGCTTTCGCGAAAAACAGTGCATGCCTCGATTCGTGGACTCGTCCCGACCTTGAATACGCGCGGACCCTTCCTCGGTTACACGATTCTGGTTTGACTCTTTTTGCGTGGAGTGCTCCAGAAGAACGCGGGTTTTTCCGGTTCTGAGAGGATCTATTTGCGCCATTCGTGGGGAACACCGTAACGCGCAGCCTCGATTCTGAGCTCATCCAACATTTTCTCAGAGAACTTTCGAAGCCTCTCGATGCGATCCGACTCCGTGAGTTCTCCGGGAATGTAACCGACGACCTGAGAATCTCGCTTCCGAGCGTGGGGAAGAACTCGCTCGTAGAGCCGGAGGCGGTCGGTGTTCTTTTTGAAGCGGAGTTTCCACCAGCTCTTTCCGTGGCCCCCGCGCTTGGGTTTGTCGTCTTTGTCGATGGGCGTGAGTTCCAGTTTGCCGCCGCCCATGTTGTAGCGAAAACGCTCGAGAAAACTCATTCCAAGCAGGCCGTCTGCCTCGCGGCTCTTGTATTCTGGGGAAATGATGAGAAGGACATCTTTCTCTTTTTGCTTGTCGACTTCAACTTCGGAACGGACCAAAAGTGCGGAAGAAGCGCTGTTGACGCCCTGGACAACGATGATAGGAACATCGGAGTCGATACGGATGCGCGCCTTTTTTGCTGCGGCGAGCGTCATCATGGTGACGTCTGCACCGGTGTCGACGATCATTTTAAGCTTGGCTGAGCCAACCTTGACGGGAACAATGCAGCTCGGGTCATTTCCCTGGCAGGTGATGGCCAGCAATAGATTGAGCGCCGGGACGACATTCATCATGCGGAACGACTATCCGATCGAATCCCCGCGGTAAAGAGCAGACGGACGATATTGCACCTCTCGGCTCACTCGCCTTGCATCCGAAGGAACGCGCTTATTTCAAAGCGGCTTGGTTCACCCCGGTGATGAACTGGGGCAAGCGCCGAGCCTTTTTCAAAGCCAAACCCACGACAAACAGGGCCATGGAGGCCAGACTCAGGTCGGTGACGAACAAGACCCAATTTTGCTTTTGGTAGTGCTGACCGACCAACGTCCAAAGGGACGCGATGGTTGTGACCACCATAAAGATTGCCGGCAAAAGGGTGAACAGATAACGGCGCCGGTTGGCGATGAGCCAGGCCGTCGCCGTGATCAACGTGAGCGCAGCCAAGAGTTGATTCGCGGTTCCGAAGACCGGCCAGATGATTTTCCACCCGCTATCGATGGTCAGCGGAATCACCAGCGCTAGGGGAATCAAGGTGTTGACGATTCGATTCCGCAACAGAGCGGGTGTGGCGCTACCCAAAAGCGTACTCCACAGCTCTTCGAAGAGATAACGGGTGAGACGAATGATGGTGTCGGTGGTGGTCACCAAGAATCCTTCCAGCAGCAGGATGCCAAAAAGAGTTCCGTGCACTGGCGGAAGACCGACCCCTTTGTGAAGTGACCCTCCGATGGCGGCGGCAAAGGCCAGCGCCGCGTTCCCCCGACCGAGGTTCCCGTGCTCGTCCACGGGCCATACCACGTCGTTGTAGGCCTCCATGCCCAAGCCCGCCAAGATGACAAAAGTCACACAAAGTCCAAGAAGCGCCTCACCGAGCATGCCGCCGTAGCCAATGGGAAGAATATGGCGCTCCCGGCTCACCTGCTTACAGGTTGTCCCGCCGGCCACCAAGGCGTGGGCGCCTGATATCGAACCGCAAGCCACGGTCACAAAGAGAACCGGCCAAAGTGATCCCAACGCCACGACGGCGGTCGCGTCCGGTGCGGCAAAGGCCGGGGCATCGATGGTCACACCGGAAAAACCACAGGCCACCACGCCCACGATCATGGCGAGGATGCCCACGTAGAGAAACTGCACGTTGGTAAAGTCGCGTGGCTGAATCACAAGCCAAACCGGAATGAATCCAGCGATCAAACAATAGCTTGCCACCACATAAATCCAGATCTGGGGATCGACGTTGAGTGGGAATCGAAGACCGATCCACACCGAAACCACACACACGACAAAAGCCAACCCCGCGGCCTTGATGGTCCCGATGCCCCTTCGATAAAGCAGCCAGCCCAAGATGGGCGCAAAAGCAGTCATGGCGATCACCGAGGTGCTCGCGACCCCACCAATGACTCCATGAAGGACGCCCTCCTTTTCGACCGTCCTCAGCAATGTTTGGTCCGGCGTCATGTGCAGCGCCGTGAGCGGATACGTAGAACTCAACGCGATCGCGACCAAATCCAGGAACGCGGCCGTGACCAAAATGCTCAAGATGACTGCAAAGACCAAAAACGTGACGTACCCTGCGGGTCCAAGCAGCGTTCGGGTGACCTCGGCCACCGACTTGCCCCCAGAGCGAACCCCCAAAAAAAGCGCCGTCATATCATGCATCGCGCCCACAAAAATGACCCCGCCCAAAATCCAGATCCACGTGGGCAAATAACCAAACCCCAGAGCCACCGTAGGCCCAATAATGGGCCCGGCAGCCGCAATCGATGCGTAGTGGTGCCCAAACAACACCACCGGCTTGGCGGGCACAAAGTCGACCCCGTCGTTTTTTTCCACCGCGGGCGTGGGCCGCTCGTCGTTCAACCCCAGCCACACCGCCACTCTGCGGCCGTAAAACCAGTACCCCATCGCAAGGACGAGAATGGAACCGATCATGGGTATTGCAACATTCATTTGAGTTCAGCCTCCACCGCTCTCGCTTTGCCAAAATTGGCCACGAACCTTTTCGCGCACCGAGGGGCCATCCCGCTGAAAGCACTACGATTTTCTGACTTGCTCAACCAGATCTCAAAAGTACATTTAATGGTCAAGCTCTCAGAGACAGGCCCTGCCGTCATCTATACCGGAACCCACGCGTTCGAAGCGGCTAGTCAGAGGCTGTTGAATCGGGTACATCGACGGCTTCGGTTTGGGTCAAACCGGCGAAATCGGGCAGAAGCGCACCGGGATCAAAAACAACGTGCACGGTTGTGGCCGAAGTCAGAGGTTCGTGCTCCTGGACGGCCGGGTCAACCACAACGTAGGTGTAGACCTTGGAATCCTCAGTGGCGATAGCTGATGGGATGAAGGGGTTTGTGTCGGTCAGACCGAGTGGAGTCACCTGATCGATGAGCACATGATCGGACCGGTTCCGATCAATCGGATGGGCTCCGAGCGACGCCAAGGAGAAATTTTGAAGGTTCTTGGGGGTGTCGTCGGTTCCGTCGATTCGGTACACCCTGGACTCCGAAAAGGCCTCCGGGAGAGAAAGGGTGAGTTCGCCCATGCCATTGTATGTGGCACGAACTTCGCTTTCGCGGGTCGATCCCGGAACGTAGGGGTTGAGTGTGAGACGCACGTGTTTGGGTTGTGGCATAGACAAACCAGAGACTCGATTGTGGGCCCAATCCTCTACGCCAAAGACTTCGACCGCTTCACTGATGCGGATGTTGCCATCTTCATCGGTCAACTCAACGGAGACCAACAGCGTTTCGTCCAGACGAATGTCCTCGATAAAATCTGCCCAAGATTGGCCGCTCTGGACATGTGGATCCAGCTTCGGACCCAGTTGCTGTCGTGTAAAGCCGGAGCGATCGCGCTCTCCGAGCAGCCGCTGTGAGCCAAAGGTCGCGCGGAAACGAATGATGTCTCGTGGTCCGGGTTCGGCTCCGAGCGGGAACTCCCGGGCTCGCTTAGTCAAGTAGATGGTCGACTTCTTGATGAGAAAATTGTTGGGCGGTTCTTCAATCCGAAGATCGATTGCTCTTTGTGGCTTTGAGATGATGTCTGCTTGGAGCTTCATGTTGACGGTCACGGGCTCCCAGCGGGAGACCTCTGAGACCCGACTTAGGCCGCCCACCAGGTTCCACCCCCTGTCTCGCTCAAGGCCCACAACGCAGTGAAGCGGAAGCCCGGCCACCGGCCGAAACTCTGCGTCGACATGGTCGATGGTTTTCAGGTCGGTCATTTTGACGTCCGTGCCCGATACCTCTCGTTCAAGGGAAGTGACAAAAACGTTTTTCGGATGAACCTTGGCCATCGGCCAGGTTGGGTCTTCGCCCGTGGGCGGTGAGAAGATACCGGGCTCGTATCCACACAACAGATGAATCCACTTCTCTTCAAAGATCGCGCGATTGATCCACAACGAAGTGACATGCTCGTCAGAAGGTGTGCCAAAACGAAAATCATAGGATTGGTAGACCTCCCTGATCCTCCGGTTGATTTCGCGCTCATTGGGGAGGAAGGGGAGCCACGGTTCGCCATCGCCTTCTGAATAAAAGTCGTCACCGGGTTCGCCCCTCGTGACGAACGATCGCCCGTCCAGGTCCTTACTTGGTGCGGCAATGACGTCATAGCCGAGCGCCGAACCCCGTTTCTTGATCAACAGCAGGTCGGCGTGGGCGGCTGTGATAAACGCAGGAATGCCCTGCAGACCGTCAGTCCACGAGACCATGCTGTCTAGAGACCAGGCGGGTGTGTTGCGAGAGCCCCGATCGGGAATGGGGAGCGGAAAGCCCCATGCGTTGAAAACGTTTTCGACGTCTACGAAATACGCAGCCCAACCGTTTTCGACGACGGGCAAGGCCGGCAGCCCCTCGAACCGGAGGGGAAAAACTTCGCCTACCCACAGGTCCCGATTTTGGATCCAAAAACCTGTGAAAAAGTTTGAAATTCTCCGAAGAAGAAGGAAGCCACGCACGAGCTCTGCTGCGACACCGTCTTCGCCTCCGGCCGCGCCGATGGCGCCGAACACAAACGGATGTCCGAGTGCAACCCGCAGCGCAAGCGCGCGCTGGTCGGCGGAAGGTTCCGTTTTTTCCGCGGGGCCCTCGAATCCGACGTGGGCGGCGAAGGTGCCGTGTGCCATGGCTTCAAGGTGAAGCTCGAGCGCGCTTGTGCTTTGAACAAAAGTAGCGGCCGCAAGATCGAACTCGTCCTCAGGCAAAAACCGGAACTGTTGGAGCCACGTTTCAGTCTCTTCTTCCGAGGAACCAAGAGCCTCGGTAAGGTGGAGAAAATCGGATGGGGTCAATTGGCCGGAGCGAATCATCCAGTGCAAGCGACGTTCGGTCAGCGTGTTGGTTTGAGCGGCAAGCCGCGGGAGGCTTCCTCTGGATTCCCGGTTGATGAGTCTTCGTAGCACCATCGCGTTCGTTTCCATCTCACCCCGGGTGAGCGAAGCGGTAGACGGGGACAGCCAAACGTACGGGATGGGGTTTGCTGGACGCTCCACCGGTTGTCCTCCCACCGTCCAACGGAGATTCGGCACCACGGTGCTCAGGGTGCGGAGCTCGAATGCTTCGCGGGACCAGTATTCCGGCGCGGCTGGGTTCATCAAACGGGCGAAGTCGAGGCCGCCAAGTTCGTACCAAAGCTGTCCCCTGCGAATGAGAACGGGCTTTGTCCCTCCCCACGGTCCACGAAGAAGGGCGGTCCCCCAATGATTTCGTAGGGATTCGGCAACGGAACTCAAGCTCGTGTCCTGAGAAAAATCGGTGGCTTTGAGCGCCGGCCCTCGCTGCACGATTGAAACCGTGTCTTCGAACAAAGCTGGCTTCGTTTGTTTGGCCGCACTCAGGTTTCCGAAAAAGGCATCTACCGAGTTTCCTGGATGATCCTTGCTTTGCGGATGCAGTTGTTCTGACCATCGAACCAGCTCAAGGACCTCTTCTTGTCGTTCGAGGACTGGCGCGAGGAGCGACGGATCCTCTGCATCCAAGCGCCGCTTCAGGAGGCGCCCAAACTGCGTCCCGAGGATTTCGCAAGGTATGCCCAATCGATCGGACCATGCCTCCGGCGTCTCTACATTCTGGAACAACCCAGAATCCCGGCTCTCACACAGATTGCGGGTGTGGGCCAAGACACGCAGGAGGCGCTCTTCAAAAGTAAGCAGATATTGTCCGCTGCTCGTCGATACGCCGCCCCGTTGATAGCGTGTAACCCACTCCCTGACCGGGACCCCGAAGCGAAGCGCGTCCGCTGCGAAGTCGATGTGCGTCAGGCGACGAATATGCGCATCAAATACGTAGTCCCGAGGCTCCGATGCAAAAAGACGAAACAAGGCGTCGATGTAGGCTGTTTGCAGGATTTCAGTCGTGATTTTTGGGTACGCGGGGTTGGTGATCAACGTGGGTTCGTGACGCATCAACAGAGAGGCGCGATCTACGCCCAAAAAGCCTCGGGGGTGCTCAAGAAGAAGTAGTCCTGCAAGTTGACCCGGGTCGGGACTCTTTGTGACATCGAGAATGGTCGCGTCTAGGTTTAGATAGTCGTTCCAAATGAGCTCGTCGAGTCTGGGATCGATGGTCGCCCCCGCTCGCTTCGAAAGCAAGAGGGCGAGACCAGATCCAGAAAAAGCCTCGCGACCCACAGGCGCCGTCGAAGCCAGATCTGCCGGCCCGTGCTGCGAAATGAGGTCCATGGCTCGACGCCCTCGACCAAGATCGCCTTCTTCGAAAGCAAAAAACGCATAGAGGACACTTGCCTGAAGTCGGTCAGCTTCCCCGATAGGCGAACCTTCGGCGTCCACCGCGAGAACCGGATTCCCTTCCGCCCAGAAGTCGCGCCGGATGGTTTCGCGAAGGGTCTCAAACAGCGTCTGAAACTCGGTGGCCCACTCCGGAAACAACGCGAGCCCCAACTTGAGAACAAAGTATCCGTAGACATGATCCTCGAGCAGAGAAACCGCAAACACCGGGCTCGGAATGGCGTGGGGGTCTTCTTCTCCTGTCGAAGCAAAATGACCCGAGAGCGCACGTTCCAGCGCCTCTGGGTCCCCGGCCCCGCTGAAGAGTCTGGCCCGTTCGTGATCCCATGAAGAAAGCCAAATCGAGGATAGAAGCGTGTTGGCCACGGCCACCAGGTCGTCTCTTTCAGACGAGTCAGGTGCCTCCTGGAGGTACCAAAGCAGAGCGTAAGCGGCGAGCAGTTGGGAGCTGGTTTGGTAGTACGGCGCCACCGCACGCCCGGTTTGGGCACCTGCCGCGTGAGGCAAATGAAGCAGGCCCCAGTTGGCACCCTTGGCCTGACTGGTGGCCAAAAGGCCGTGCAACCAGGTTCTTGCAAGCGGGTGGTCTCCCTGGTTCACCGCCGCAATGATCGCCAAGGCCTGGTCGTCCAGCAAAGTGATGGCGTGGGCCGTATGCTCCAGCTCCCCACCCGCATTGAGTGAAGGCTCATTTTCGAGCGAATCACCGGCCGATGACGAGGCGAAGGTGTCAAAAGAGTGTACCCGCTGCGCGCCGTTCGATTCACCCCCCTTTGCGGATTCTTGAAGTCTGGCCCAGGCACGCTCACCGTAAGCGCGAGCCGCTTCAAACGGATACGGATCCTCCGGGGATCTTTTTCCGTGAACGTAGCTTTTGAGAGGCCGGTCGATGTCGCCGTAGCGATCGGCGAAATAGTCATAGACGTCGATGTACCAAATCGCCGCGGTGGCGGACGGAAGTTGGGTCATCAGATCTTGGATCCGGACTGAAGAGTAGGCGGCTCCGTGCGCCGCGACAAATCGCTGCATGTCGGCCCACAGTTTGCCCGCCTCCGTACGGTATCGGGCCGCTGCGTCTTCGTACTCGTCCTCATAGGAATCCGCAAAATACAAAAGAGCCAAAATCAGGCCAGTGGTGGCTTCAAGGTGATAGAGGTCTTCCTGGAACAGGCTTTCTTCGATGTACGGGTCCTTAAAATCCCGAGGAAAATAGTGTGCGCCACGGTATAGCTGGCCATCAAACTCTAGATCTGACTTCACAAAACGGTCGATGGTGTAGTCGAGGCACTGGCTAAGTTTGTCTCGCTCCGCTTTCGCAAGAGATACACGGTCGACCGAAAGGGCGAGCCAACTGCAATTGTCGATGGCGCTATGGGGGCTTTCAGTAAATCGACCGCCCTCATCAAAAACGCCGCCGGTCACGACCCTCTTTTCTTCAGGATCCCAAAGTTTGACAAAGATAGCTCTACGCAAACCATCTCGCCATTGGGTGAGACCTTCAAGTCCCCCCATCGGGTCCGCCGCGCCCTCTGCGGCCCCGTTTGAGAGCTGTTCCCAGTGCTGGACCGCATGGTTCAAGACACTCAGAACATCAAGATTGTGTTCGGTCACCACATTGACCGCCCGAACCGGCGTTTTAAGGAGAGCGAGGTCCGTCTCCTTAAGGGTATAGGTGTCCTCCGAAGCCTGGATTCGGTTTCCGTCCGCGTCTCGATGAAATGTCGTAATGGTCGAGCCCAGCGCTGTGGTCAGGGCGTCGTAGCCAATCAGATCGAGGATATCGTAGTAGGCCCACTGTCGGGTGGTGTCGGCCGTCAATCCGAGCTCCCAGGGGCGCTCCGATTTTTGTAGACCCTTCGTCGTCCGGCCGGCGGTGACCAGCCACTGGGTCTCGTCCGCATGCGCCTCTACTCCGGGCAAGCTTTTGGCTCGTTGGCGTGTCAGACCCGAAAGGGCCGCAAAATAACATTTTTTGAGCTCGGACTGCTCGAGCGCCGACAGGGCCGAGAAGCCATTCGAGACCAAAAAAGAACCAAGACCGTGCGTAGCCCAGGCGTTGGCGCCGGTCACCAAGCGCGCGTCTTTCCAGCTGTCGTTTTTCGTATTCCAGGAAAAAGGCCATCCTTCAATGTACTGCTCTGCCGTTGCTGGATCTGTACGCCACACGGCGGAATTCTGACTGCAGATTGATTTTGCGAGCGGTGATGATCGTGGATCGTTGTGTCGCGCAAACTGAGCCAACGCGATGCCCTGCGAGTAGATCCACGCCCGCTCAAAGCGTACGAGCGAGGGTACGTCGGGATCACCTTCCACCGCTTGATACTCCGTTTCGAGTTCGGCCTCCGGGCTGTAGAGTGTGTCTCTAAGGACCGTCAGCTTGCGATAATTGCCGTCGGCGTTGTTCTGAAAGACGTCGGGCGCCACCGAAACTGCCGAGCCGACAGGGAGGGTCTCTGTCTTCGCTTCAGCCAAAACAGCGGTGGAAGCAGGTTCGGCGCTGGTCCCCAAGGCCAGGGCTGGTAGCGTGCTCAGACCGGGTGCGGTGGATACCGCTCGAATCAGCGCGGGGGCGCCGCTCCCCGACCCGTGGGCCGAGCTTGAAACTGCAAATGTGCCGCCGAATGACTTTCCCGTGGTGAAGCGCTCCAAGGGCCTTGTGTGGGCATCGATCTGGAGTGCCGTTTCACGCGCATCGCATCCATCCGAGCGCACAAAGTCTTGGTTGACGCACTCCACCTGCAGCTTGAAATTTTTGCCTGCGGTGATTCTCGCCGGTGCGCTCACAATCGTCATTTTTCGCTGGCTCGGAGGTCGGCTCGCCCGCGTGGTCATGACTGTGTCGCCGGCGCCCGCGGAGCCCGAAAGTTTGACCCACGAAGCCAGCCACAAATCCTTGTGGGCAACAAGGTTGGGGACCCCAAGCAAGAAGTCGGCGTCTGCCCCGTGCGCATTCCAGTGGATGGCTTTGACTTCGTGCAGTCGTTCTTCTTGGGTGTTGGGATCAAATGCCTTGTTTAAGACTTCATAGGTGAAATTTTTGCCATCCTCGGTCCGCGCCACCGAAATCTGCCCATAGGTGTCGGCCACCGAGGATGGTTGCGAAGGGTCTGGCTCGTAGTACAACACGGCGGCTTCACCGCGCTCGGCAACGGCCAAGACCGGCATGTATCCTTCGGCCACCGGTTGGGGTCCGACGGTCCATGTTTGACCCCCGTCTTCCGATCGGGCCATGTAGATGGGATTGTTTTTTTGTGCATTCGGATCGGAAGAATGCCCTTTTTCGTAGACCGCATAGAGCACGTGGGGCGCAAGAGGGTCCGCGTACACTTGGGGGTGCGACGGCCCGGTGGGCCCCCGACCGGAATTTTTGCCTTCGCCACATCGAGTGTATTCACCTTCACGCTCGGACTCAAAGGCCTCGATGGTGGAGATGCGCCAACGCTGCAGCGTTTCTTCGAACTGCACGGTTCCTTCAAGGGCAGGCTCTTTGCGAAACGGCGACCGCGTCCAGAGCCCATGCCTCCAGCCGTCGTCCACAGCCACGTCCGGAATTTCGGCTACGCGGAGGTGATCGTCTTCCATGAAGGCGATCGTCCTTGTTTCGGTCCGTGGCTGTGACCAAGCGCCCGGTGTCAGTGGTCTTTGGGCCACTTTGATGGCGTCTTCTTCGAACCACTTTCCGGCGTAGAGCCGAGCGTACCATTCCTTTTCGTGGCCGCGATTGGCATCGTATGCGTAAAATGCGGTCTTTGCCCACCCTTGGGTCAGCGCATGATCGTCGTCTTGAAGCAGAAGCTGCGCCGCATCCATCGGAATGTTGGGCGGACAAGCGTAGGGGCTTGTTCGCCATGATGCCATGAAACCTTGAACGGTGCGTGCGGACGGCGCGTCGGGGCACCACGACCCGCCGTCCGTCCCATCATCGCCGATAGGTAAAGGTGGGGGCACAAGAGGCCCAAAGAAGGGCTCACGATGACCGGCCCAGGCGGGATTCCGGTAGGGGAAGTTGTCGAAGCGGCGGGTCTGACGGGCGACGATTGTGACCTTATCTTCATCCACATGCAGGGAGGGCGTCTCCACCGTCACCTCCTCGAGGCGATGCAAATAGGCACCGTAGGGCTGGCCGGTCTTTGGGTCCTCCTCCAGGCCGTAGCTATACGTGTACTCGTTGCGCTGACGACAACACGTCCCCTCGCAATTCGGATCTTGGCCAAACTCGGCGACGCGGACCCGCTCATGGTTCACCCAACGCTTGGTTTCGTCAAACACGCTGAGCCATTTGCCCTCGGCATCCGATTCACTCTTGAGGTTCCGAAAGTAATAAACCTTCGTGTTTTCGTTCCAGATCATGTGATGCGTGCCCGAATGGTCGAATGCCATGTCGAGATGACGCTTCCAGTGTTCGGTGTCCACAAAGTCGCCCCACGCGACAAAGGAACCTTCGGCGCCGGCCTCTTCGCTCTTAAGAAGGTGCACCCGACTTTTGGTGCCCGATCTGGAGCTTTCAATCCACCCGACCACTACGATGTCTTGATGCGCTGCCATCGCCACTTCAGAGATCAACGAGCCCTCATGGGCAACCGCCAGCGCGACCGCGGATTCGACCCATGACCCGCCCTTCGCCTTTTGTTCGCTTCGGAGGTAGCGAAGTTGATCCGGCGTCCCCGTCTCGCCCCGAACGAGATAGGTCATGTGGCTGTGTACGAGGCCCGGTGTTTTTTTCGACGCTGCCATCGCCGCCTTGGGAAGCGAAACCGAGTGCCCGTTCACCGGCACTTCGCTTGCAGGCTCAAACGTACCGGGGGCGGCCAAAGGCCCATCAAGGCCAATGCCTAGGCTCACCAAACTCGAAGAAGCGGACTCAAACTCAAGACCACCCTCTCTGGGAAGCAGCGCGCTTACCGAGTATTGATACACTTTGCCGGCAACCAGTTCTAGATCCTGAAACCGGCGAACGGAAAGGTCGCGGAGCGGCTCATCGTCGCGATAGACCCGGTAACGAGGGGTCACGCCCTTTGGGATCGCCGTTCCGTCGACAAAACGTGTAGGAGGATCCCACTCGAGTTTCACACCGCCTTCTTGCGTGGTCCAGCCGATAGCGTTCGCCGGAGCGAGCGTCGCCTGCGTCGTGAAAAAGGGGCCGGGCTTGTAATGAATGTCGATCGACTCCAAAACCGAGTTTCCCGCAAGGTCCGAGGCACGAAGCGTGAAGCGCTGAGGGCCCTCATTGAGATTCAGGACCACGGAAAATCGACCGAGGTCGACCGGTAGGGACTGTTCTTCGCCCGTCGCAGTCTCTATCAAAACGAGCTGGTCGAAATTCGGGTCGTCTACCCGACCCTCAAGCCGGTATTCGGGCGCGTACACGGTTTCTTGGTGGGCTCCGAACAACGACAAAACGGGCGCATCGGGGTCATAGACCACCGTGCGGGTTGCTCGGGTCTCGAGCGTTCCTTGGTCGCGAACAACGATCTCGAGGTCAGTCCTTTCCTGCTCGAGGTACAGGTCTTTCGAAAACGGGCCATTGGCGCTCGAAGCCAGCAAATTGTTCACGCGCACAAACATCAGATGCGCGTCCGTGGCGTGACCGCGGACGGTGTAAAAGGGGACGCGGGTGTAGGCGACCGCCTCTTGGGGCTCGTCGAGTACGAGCTTTGGAAACTGAGCATCCGCAACGGAAAACTCGAAGGAGGAAACATCGACGGTTGGGGACACATCCACAAAGGCGCCCACCGACGCACCCTGGCTTCTCGACGCCGTTTCTTCTGGACCCTCGAAGCGTACGCCATGCTCATCGAGGAAAACGCCGAGGGCGTACGAGGCCTCATGGCCTGCCTGGTCGATGGCCCAAAACTCCAAGGACTGATGACCGGCTACCAGATCCGCGCGATCAAGCGCGTACCGAAACAGCCCGCCTTGGTGGTGAATCGCTACGCCGTCGACAGTGACCGCTTGGAGGTGTTCATCCACCACACGACCCACAATCGTGAGAGCCCCCCCGCGATCGGATTCAGGCGGGACCACATGAATCACTGGAGGCGTCCGATCGAGGAAAACGCGGCGCACCAGGCTCGTCACGTGACCTTCTTGGTCGACGGCAGACACCCGCACCCGATTCTCGCCCACGGACAGCCACACAGACGCCTCAAAGCTCTGATTTGCGCTGCCCATGAACACGCTGTTCACCGAAAACGCCACGAGGTCCTCATCGTAGACTGCCCCGCTCACCCTCCACTCTTGGGCGTCGGTCACAACGTCGCTCTGGGGCTCTACAAACAAAAAGGGAGGAGGCGAGTTTTCCGCCCGAGGTGCGGCTCGGAGATCTTGCCAATCCTTCGGCGAACCGGCCTCCGTCAGAAGGCCCCCCTGCGCGGCCGTGTCCTCCTCCCTCTGATCGCATTGCTCGAACAGGCGTACTGCGTCCGAGAAATCCCAATTCTCGACGTGACAACCAGACGTCGTCTTGACCCAATAAACGGCCCCCGGTTCGAGCGCGTCACGGGTCACCGCTTTCGGTTGCTGCTCCTCCGGATCCCATCGAAAAACGTCGTGGGACGCCCAGGCGTGCGTATCCTCGAGCGACTGGGCCGTCACAAAATGCCCCTCTCCGTCATCCAGAAAAAACCGAGGGGGTACCAGGTCCAGGCCCGTGAGATCGCTGCCCTCCGCGCCAACATGTACCCAGTAGGCTTGCCCGGTGACAGGCTCCGTCACCGGTCGGGTGTGAACCACGACGCGCTGGGTCGCCAGGTCGTACCCGTGATCAACCTGAAAAAAACGAGACCGGTCTTGACCAACCCCAGCCAGCTCGGCGGCAGTCGACGACGACCACGTCCAAAGATGCCACCCCACAGAAAGCCCTGAGACGCGTGCCCCCGCCAGAGGGCTCGAAGACTCGGACACGCCACAGCCCGCCAGGACAGCAAGCCACGCGCCCATGGCCACAAGAATCCAGCGCAGCCCCTCTGCAATTGGTCTTTTCAAGGTAAATCCTCCACCGAACGGGCTATATGGTCGTCCTTGGCCCCACAGCAGGCCCAAACCGGGACCTCAATCCCGCACCTAGCTCGGTCGAGAGCATTCGCAGCGAATGTTGCGAATGTCCAGCAAAGTCTTCCCAACCAAGGGTTTCTTGCGAATCCACGCGGAGGTCCTGCCCATCTCGCTTCGAAGACGGAGTCCTCGCCCGGAAAAGGGATCTTTATCGCACCACGCGATCGGTCGCCTTCGAACCATAAACGGTCCAGAAATTTCTAGGCCACGGCCGGCCAGCTCTTGTTCGACGAGGCAGGGCAAAGAGAAGAACAATCACAAACATCGACTTTGCGGGGATGGCGCATCCCTTCTGTTGACGAATGACACCCCCACACTATGACAAGCTCAGGTGGACCTCAACGGGGATGGGTTCTCAATGATGAACAGTCACTTCTCCGTGCCGGCATCGACCCAAGCGAGCGTCAGAAGACTATGTTGGGGTGTCCTCTAGGCGATACAACCATCAAGCGCCTCGGAATGTCCTAAAGGATTGAATTCGCATTCGGCCACGAAGCAAAGACCGCCGTGTCGACTCCACTGGACACCGTCGAAGAAGACGGATGCAGCGTGAGTCGAGCGAGCCACTCGCCTTCGAACACGTTCGCGCCCACGATTGAGAGATTTCCTTGAACAGATTCTCCGGGTGTAGTTGTATCTTTGTATGTTTCAAGTCATCGTAGACAAGTTCCCCGCGCAAGACACAAAGCCCCAAGCAATCAAAGCGATGCGCTGCATCGACAAAGCGCTTTCTCTCAAAGAAGTTCTTGAATTGTATGAGCACCTTGCGGGACACACTCCTTGCGCGGTGGTCGCCGGAGTCAAGTCCAGTGTAGCTGAACACCTCGTATCGAAGCTGGCGGATGGCCAAATCGAGGCTCACGTGGAATCATGCGACCTACGGACGCCGATGATGTTTCGTGCTGGCGTGAATACACGATACGAGTGGGCCGATGGTCTCTTTCGGAGTCTGAAGGAGCTCCCAGACTCAACATATGGGGTCAGCACACAATCGACGGGCAAGTCAAAGGCTATTGCTGGGACGGAAAAATAGAAAGTGCAACAGATGTGCTTGCCGGTCACACGGCGTGGGTGACTGGGTTGGTTTTTCTGTGCTCGCGCCCGAGCGTATTGGGTCGCGACCCCTGGGCAGCCCAGGGCTCAGGCTCTCCTTCAGGCGAATCCTTAGCGCGAGTTGGCCCTGCTGGAGCGTGCTGCGTCTCGGCACCCCTAGCATTTCCCGCCAACCTATCTACATATGTGAGATAACTCCCAGCGATCACACACAGTTTTATGCTCTTGACTCATGAAGCTTCGAGCGTTGTCCGCAAACGCAAGCAGCGATGACTATCCAAGCCCCACCCAACATGATGTCCTCAAACGCATGACACCAAGTCAACGGCTGGAAGCGGCCCAAAGCCTCTACTGGTCCGTCCGGGCTCTAAAGGCGGCAGGACTTAGAGCGCAGCATCCGGATTGGACCGAAGAGCAAATTGAAGACCGAGTGCGGGAAATTTTTCTTTTTGCCCACACCTGACTGGGACTTGAAACCGAGTGGACAACGGCTCAAAACGGCTAACCATATCGCGCACACGTTGTATGCAGTCATTGATGAACCTGGTGAGGTGAACGATCTCCGACAGGGGCAACGGTCAAGTATGGGTTCCACACGTGGCTTCAGGTAGATCGGTTTCAGATCCGTGGGCCGAGGGTGGACCAGGATGTAGGGCAAGAAATGACGCGATGATCTTGTCGAGTCTGGCTACGAATTTCATTCCGTTCGGAGTTTTCGTTTCACAAAAAACATGCGTTCTCTCTAGGTTTTCAACTCGGAACATTCTTTGCGCACACGATTGTGATCGGCCACACGCACTTGTTCTATTTTTTTGGCGTGCTCTCGGCACAAAAGGGCGCTAGAGTTCCCTCGGATCACGAAGCCAGGGGGGGTGTGATTCAAGCTTTCTCGTACTCGTTGTGCTCGCTGGTTTTCTGTACCCGCATTTGGAGCGGCCGTTGAAGGAGCAACCCGTATGCTGAAACCAACCAAAAACCATGCCCACGTCCGACCTCATGGCCGCAAGCACCGCGTCATGAGGCTGGCGGGTACGGAAACCTGCAAAGTAGGTCGTCCTCTTCTCTTTCTCTCAGCCTTGGCACTCGCGTGTGGTGGAACCGGTCGCGATCGCGACGTCGACTCCAGCCCCCCACAGTGGTCTCAAGGCTCCACACTGACCGCGGTCAACATCGGAAGATCCGGCCTGACCTTGACCTGGACAGCCGCGACCGACGAAGTTGGGGTTGCCTCCTACCATATCTACCAGGATGGCCAACGCACCGCGTCGACCTCAAGCGCGACGACCGCGTACAGCCTTTCGGGCCTCATGCCGGCGACCGCATACACATTCCGGATTGAAGCCTCCGATACGGCAGGCAACGCATCCCAGGGCGGCCCGACCCTCCAAGTATCGACCACCGGCGCTCCCCCTCCAGACGTTGCCAAGATGGCGCCCAAACTCAACCCGGCCATTCCCACGACGCCTTATACCGCTACCAAGTTTCTCTACGAGGGCACCCAGGCCGTACAAGTTGGCGTGGCCGCCGATGTGATTGAGCCCGCCCGGGCAAGTCTGGTACGCGGGGTTGTCGGGCTGCGCGATGGAGGCCCTTTGAGCGATGTCTCGATTTCCATCAAGGACCATCCAGAATTTGGCAGCACGTTGTCAGGCACCCAGGGCGAATTCAATCTCGTCGTCAACGGCGGAGGACATCTGGTCGTCCGCTTCGAAAAAGCAGGCTTTTTGCCTGTGGACCGACGGGTCCAAGTCCCTTGGGAAGGTTATGCTTTCACCGACGATGTCGCTATGATCGCCCTCGACGATCACGTGACCACCATCGATCTTGTGGCAGCCACAGGCATTCAGGTCGCTCAAGGCAATCGAACCGAAGATGCCTCAGGGGAGCGTCAGGCAACGCTGATGTTCCCCGAGGGCGTTCAAGCCAAAATGGTCATGCCCAACGGAGAAGAAGTGCCACTCACAACGCTCGATATTCGCGCCACCGAATACACGGTCGGAGAAAATGGGCCGATGGCCATGCCTGGTCCGCTTCCCCCAGCCAGTGCATATACCTATGCTGTCGACTTGACGGTGGACGAAGCCCTTCAGGCTGGTGCGACAACCGTGAAATTCGACCGCCCCATCACACTCTATGTCGAAAATTTTCTAGAATTCCCAGTCGGAGAGGTCGTGCCAGCTGGGTATTACAGCCGGGCGGCTTCTGCCTGGCTGCCTTCAGACAACGGACAGGTTATTGAGATTCTCGATATCGCTGGGGGCCAAGCCCGGGTTGATCTCGACGGCGATGGAGTTCCCGAGGATGAACATACGCTTATGGCTGCAGGCATTGACGAACGCGAGCGTGAGAAGCTCGCCAGCCTGTACCCGGCGACAACATCCCTGTGGCGGGTGCCTATTCCGCACTTTACGCCATGGGACTGCAACTGGCCGTATTCACCACCAGACGGCGCCACACCCCCGGGGCAGCCTAGGCCCAAAGTGAGCCCAGATGAAGAGGATGACTGCGAGCAAGGTGGCTCCATCATCGAATGTCAGAGCCAAGTCCTTGGGGAGGAGATCGGCATCGTGGGCACGCCGCTCAGCCTTCACTACAAAAGTTACCCGGCGATGAAGGCGTCTCGTACGATACAAGTCCCGCTGAGCTCTTCTGAAGTTCCGGAAGAGCTTGTCCGAATAGAACTAGAAATCGATGTTGCGGGACAAAAATTCACCAAACGTTTTCCTCCGCATCCCAATCAGATCTACGAGTTTGAGTGGAACCAAAGGGATGGGTTCGAACGTCTTGTCCATGGTCGACATTGGGCCACTGTTCGCGTCGGATACACCTATGTGCCAGCCTACACGCCGGGCATCGCCTTCGCGCAGTCATTTGCCCGCTATGGCCGTGCCACCGAGTTTTCAAATTCGAGAGGAGGGGGAGCCACCGTGGCCAGCCGAGACCCATCGGTTACGTTGTGGCAGTCATCGCGGATGGCGCTCGAGGCGAAATCGGCATTGTGGACATTCAGTCCTCATCACGAGTGGCTCACCGATGTCCTGCGAAGAGGCGATGGCACCCAGGAAGCGATACAGAAGACCACCTCGGAAGTCGAATTGGATGAACAAGTGGTTTTCACAAAACCCAGCGACGTTGCTGTCGGTCCCGATGGCAGCATTTATACGCCCCTGCCGGCATTGAATCAGATTTACCGAACGGACTCAGAGGGACGTTCGGAGCCCCTTCGCTGGCGGCGGCAGGATAAGTCTGTTCAAAATCAATGGCGAGGGCAAACTCGTCGTCAACGCATCGGGAAGACCGGCCCGTTCGGTGCAGTTTGGCTTTCTCGGTAGTGTCGCGGTTGGTCCCGACGAGAGTTTGTATTTTACCGATTCTGGCACTTCGGTCTGGAGAATTACACCGACCGGCACCCTCGAGCATGTGGCCGGGGGTGTCGTCAAACCACCCAGCACTGCTGAGCTTCCCGCAGACGCCCCTGGACGCGACGCTTGGCTCTCCGCCCAGGGCATCGACGTGGGACCTGACGGAAGCGTCTATGTTGCCGGGCGCACGACCATTCGGCGCATCGATCCGTTGGGCTACGTGACAACCATTGCCGGGAGCCCTACCCGAGGAGATGAGGGCGACGGTGGACCGGCGCTGGGCGCGAAATTCCTAGACGCCTCTGATGTGAGCTTGGGTCCTGATGGAAGTCTGTTCGTCGTGGACACGTTCAGGATTCGACGGATATCTCCGCAGGGTGTCATCGACACGGTGGTTGGGAGCCGTGGCGACGGCGAACCGTTTCCGGATGGTATACTGGGTACCGAAGCCCTGCTTTCGCCGAACTCAGTCGAAGCGCGAGACGACGGGATTGTCCTCTTTGGCTACTTTGCTTACGTATGGGAAACCGATGGCTTTCGACGGGCCCAGAACCAGTTGAGCTACCTTGGCTACCTTGACGGCGACCGCGTCTTTACAGCCACGGTTCGTGGTCAACGCGTACAAGGCAACAACGTTTACGCGATAGCTGCGGCAGTCGCTCCCGACGGAGAGATCGTCTCGACCTCGGGGAAAGAGCACATCACGCTGGCCTCCCCTCTTGCAATTCCTTCATTGGTAAGCGCGAGCGGTGACGAGCGGTACAATTTTGATCTTTTTCGCCGGCACAATGAGACGATCGACGCGATGACCGGCAGTTCGATCTTCTCATTCGCCTATGATGAAACGGGCCGGCTCACAGCAATCACCGACGCAGATGGTGACACCACCGCGATTGAGCGAGACGAAAACGGCTTTCCGGTCCTCATCACCGGCCCCTATGGTCACCAGACCCAGTTGGTGAACAATGAAAGCGGCCTCATCAGTGCCATCACCAACCCGAATGGCGAGACCTACTCGTTTACCTATCACGACGCACGCGGATTGCTAGCATCCATGTCAGATCCCAGGGGTTCGACTTCATATTTTGAATACGACGACCTGGGGCGTCTGACCCGCGACACCGACTCCGCCGGCGGCGAACGTGTTCTTGTTCGTTCGGAGCTTGAAAATGGGTACGAGGTCGAATTCTCGTCACCCGAGGGCGTGAAAACAAACTACATCATGAGGGCTCTACCGGATGGCAGTCGAGAAAAGACCGTCCAGAGCCCGGATGGTACCCGTACGTCTGTCATCGAGAAACCCAACAGCATTCGCGAGATGACGTATGCGGATGGCACCGTTGCGACCCTTGAGCTTCAGCCGGATCCCCGTTTTGGCATGAAAGCCCCGCTGACCAAGAGAATAGAAGTCACGACTCCCGGTGGTCTGACCTCGATCACAACCGCAAAACGCGAGGTGAAGCTCAACGAAAAACAAGAACTTCTTCAGCAAACAGACACCCTCTCCAGCAACGGAAACGAGCGCCGCCACATCTACGACCGGGTTTCCCGAACCCTTACCACGGTAAGTCCGGAAGGCCGACAGACCACCACCCGGTTGGATGAACAAGGCCGTACGATACGGGTCGAGGTCCCGGGCTACTTCCCTGTAGAGTACCACTACGACGCCCGAGGAAGACTTTCTTCAACTTCCCAAGGAGATCGGGTCTCCAATGTCGTGTACGACGCACGCGGTGAGATTCAAGCCACTCGGGATGCACTCGGTCGCGAAGAAACGTTCGAATACGATCTGGCAAGCCAACTCTTGAAGAACGTACTCGCCGACGGTCGAGCGGTAAACTACCAGTACGATCCGGCGGGAAATCTCACCAGCTTGAAACCTCCTGATCGTCCGGAGCACACGTTCACCTACGATTCGCGAGGACTCAGCGAAAGTTACGTCATGCCCGAGATCGGCGACGGCGCCGGCCGCGTCGAATTCTCCTACAATCTCGATGCCCAGCTCACGAGGCTCCGACTCCCAGACCTGAGCGAGGTCGAGAACCACTACGATGCCACCGGCCGCCTGACCGCCGTCGTCCAACCCGAAGGCCGAACGACCTTTGCCTACGATCCCGCTACCGGCAAGCTCAGCCGGTGGAGCGATAGCACGCGGGTCGATCTCAGCTATACCTACGACGGACCCCTTCTCACCGATGTCGCTTGGTCTGGAGAAGTCGAAGGCAGCGTTCACCGAACGTTCACTCATAATCTGAGCCTGGCGTCTCTATCCGTCGACGGCGGACAAAATATTGCCTACACCTACGACCGCGACGGATTGCTCGTATCTGCGGGGACCCTCGAAGTCGAGCGTGATCCCACCAACGGCCTGATCGTCGGGAGCACCGTGGGAACGCTCCATACCTCGCAGAGCACCACCCAATATGGGGAGCCGGCTTCGATGACTGTGCGCTTTGGCCAAGGCCAAGTCTACGGATACATCCTTGACCGCGACCTGGCCGGACAAATCGTTTCCAAAGAAGAGTTCGTCCAGGGCGAAGCCGAACGTACCGAGTATACCTACACCGTAACCGGACAGCTTGAAACGGTCCGCAAAGCGGGCGTTGTCCAGGTCGAATACGCCTACGACGCTAACGGAAACCGAACCCTCGAACGTCGACCCCTCAGCGACGAGATCGTGAGCGCCGCCTACGACGCCCGAGACCGAATGACCCGGTATGGAACCAAAACCTATTCATACAGCTCCACCGGGTTCTTAACCAAACGCATCGACTCTATCTCCCAGACGTCGTCAGAATACACGTACAACACCGCCGGCGACCTGACCCAGGTGCGTTTGCCAGACCAAGAGGAAGTCCGCTACGTCATCGACGCGGCCCACCGCCGCGTGGGAAGACACGCACCCGGCGAACCTTTCAAAGCGTGGCTGTATGGCGATCAACTCAACCCTATCGCCGAACTTGACGCCGACGGAACTGTGGTCTCCCAATTTGTGTACGCCACTCAGCGCAATGCCCCGGACTACATGCTGCACAGGGGCACGCTCTACCGTTTTGTCAACGACGTCCGCGGCAGCGTCCGCCTTGTGGTCAATACCCAAACCGGCGAGGTCGTCCAATCCCTCCGTTACAGCCCCTTCGGCCAGGTCGAACAGGATACCAATCCTGGCTTCCAGCCCTTCGGTTTCGCCGGTGGCCTCTACGACTCCCAAACCGGCCTGGTTCGATTCGGCGCCCGCGACTACGACCCCGAAGTCGGCCGGTGGACCGCCATGGACCCTCTCGGTTTCTCGGCCGGCGACACCTCCCTTTACGTGTACGTCTTCAACGACCCCATCAACCTCATCGATCCTACCGGCGAACTGGTGTTCCTCCCGGTGGTCGCTGCGCTGGCCCTCGCCGACGCCGCCCTGTCCGCCGCCGACGCCATCTCCCTCGCCGCCGACCTCGCCGACCCCTGCCTCTCCTCTGCCAGCAAAGCCGCCTCCCTAGCTCTGTTCCTCGCCGGCCTCGCCCTGCCGGGCGCCGGCTTTTCCGCCGCCAAACGCCTCAGAAGACTCGGCAAGGCCTGCTTCGTCGCCGGCACCCTCATCGTCACCCCCGACGGCCAAACCCCCATCGAACAAATCTCCATAGGCGACACCGTCTGGGCCAGAAACGATCAAACCGGCGAACACGCCTGGAAAACGGTGACGGCGACGATGTCCGCCCCCTCCAACAAAATCGTCGAGCTGACCCTCACCCTCCCAAACGGCACCCCCGAAATCCTCACCGTCACCGAATCCCACGAGTTCTGGACCGAACACCGCTGGCAACCCGCCCACACCCTCGACCCTGGCCTTTCGGTGTGGACTCTGTCAGGCTGGGCCCGTGTTGAATCCGTCGCCAGCACCCATGCACCCCGCGAGGTCTACAACTTCGAAGTCGAAGACTTCCACACCTACTTCGCCGGCGACGCCGCCGTATGGACCCACAACACCTGCGTCAGAAAGGCCAGAAATGCGGGACAGTGGGTTGAAGCAGGCGCACGAGGACGAGAAATCGCTGGAAAGATCAAGCAAAGGGTTAGAAAGGAGCTGCGAGGTGCCGCTGGAAGAGGCAAACATCAAGGACAGCACGGAAAGTGGCAAAAAAAGGCTGCGGGCGAAATTGAGGCGGAAGCGAAAAAGATGAAGGAGGCTGGAGTTCTCCCCGAGGTAACCGGTCCGCTGGAAGCCGAAGCAAGGCGCTTGCTTAACCAGGCGAGTGCAATTGATCACAGGTGACTAGGATGCCTATCGACCTTCCCGAAACGTTCGAAAGAGATATTTTCGAAGCCATGGAGAAGCCGGATGAAGACTGGAGACGGACAATCGATGACATCAGAGCAGATCTCGAATCCAACTGGGGTGCAACGCCTACTGCCGGTTTGGCGTTTGCCATTGGCTATTGCTGGTTTCACATGCCGGGTCACGATCCGGGAGATTTCTGCAAGGCAAAGGAGTGGTTCCTTCGGGCGGTAGAGCTGGAGTCAGGACACATTTTCGCATCTTTCTACCTTGGCTGCCTTTTCTTCGAGTATCAGCTTTGGAGTGAGAGCGAGCACTGGCTTGGTTCGATTCCGGGGGATTGGTTTGAGGTGCGGGACCTCGCCTGGCGGGAACGCAAGCGCGAGGAGATGCTTGTTTGCATTAGGCTCATGACCGACCCGGAAGAGGTTACGGGCGAGCATGTCCAAAGACTGATGGCCATCCACTATGATCCTCCCAGCGTTGCAGTTTGGCCTCTTCCGTGTGAACTAGTCGAGACGATACTTCGACTGAAAGTGTCCGATCCCGACAATTTCCACCGACTCGCGCCCGTGCTTGCTGGGGAGCTCGTAGCCTCCGGATTAGCTGAGCTATTCCCTGATGAAATTGCTGAATTGCAAGGGGGATAGAAAGCTGAATCCCACGAACGAAAAACAGTAAGCTTGCCCCCGATTTAACGGACACTTTTTTATGCAATCCTCTTCTCGGTATTGTCAACCTTATTCAACTTTTCATTCTCAAATTGAAGCGGGCTTTTGTAGCCCAACGTAGAATGCTTCCGCATCCGATTATAAAACCCTTCGATGAAACAAAATGTCTTTGTCCGGACCTCTGCCTTGGAGAAAACTTTTTCGTTGAGACCGAGCTCCGTTTTGTAGGTATCAAAGAAACTTTCCACGACGCTACTATCCCAACAGTTGCCGCCCCGACTCATGCTCTGAAGGCAACCGTTTTTCTTGAGCTCTTCGCGAAACACATCGCTTGCATACTGGCTGCCACGGTCGGAGTGAACGATGAGACCCGGCGCAGGTTTTCGGTCTTCCACGGCATATTTGAGCGCCGTGAGCACCAACGGCTCCGTTTCCATCGTCTCTTCCAGTTTCCATCCCACAATTCGCCGAGAAAACAGGTCCATAAGGACGACCAGGTACAACCAGCCCTCCAAAGTCCGAACGTACGTCACATCGCTTGCCCAGATTTGATTGGGCTTTTCGGGGTTGAAATTGCGCTGCACCAAGTCGGGCGCGATGGGCTGATTGTGATTGGAATCCGTCGTGTGCTTAAAACGACGGCGTTTTTTACCTTCCAGGCCTTCTTCTTTCATCAATCGTGCCACTCTTTTCTTACTCACCTTTTCTCCCCTTTCTTTCAGCTCTTCGTGGATTCGGGGCGCCCCATAGGCTCCTCTTCCCTTTTTGTGGGCGGCTGAATCAACGGTTTGAGTGCTTCGTCCCTGTTTTGGCGGTACGATTTCTTGCGCTTTTCTCGCTCATAGAAATGAGCGCGGCTCACTTTGAGAACCTCACATATCGCTTTGACCCGAAACACCGCTCTATTCTCTTCGATGAACGCAGTCGCACTTACGAACCGGTCTTCACGAATAGAGCGATAGATTTCTGCGGCCGGCTCTAGCCCGGGCGTATATTCAGTGCGGAAAAACCGAACGGAGCCTCTGGCACCAAGGTGAACGTCGCGGTGGGCTGCATAGCGAGAGAGGCCCTGAATCGTGGCCGGGCGCAGTGGCACGAGCCGAGTCTTCCGAGCCTTACTCTCCCGGATGAGCAGCAAACCTTTGACCAGGTCTACATCCCGACATTCGAGTCGCCGTGCTTCGGGCACTCTCAGCCCTGTCGATGCGAGCAAGGAGAAGAACGCTCGATAGGTCTTGGGTCTCAGTCCCTCGCGGCAACAAACGGTCGCACTTCTCAAGGAGGGCGACAACTTCTTCACGGCCGTAGATGTGGGGCGGTGGCCGGTGACGCGGGATGTGTCCGATCGTCCCCACTGGGGGGACCTGAGTCTTCGGCTCCCATGCCTGTCGGTGCTTTGCGAATTGGCGTACGGCGCCCAGTCTACGCTCCCCGCGGGCCATGTCCCCCGCACATGACGACATCGCCCAGTCGACGGCCAACTTGATCGTAAGCGGTCCCTGGTGACCCTCGAGCGCCGCGTAGCGGGCAAAGTTCCGCAGATGCCGGCCATGGTGCCGAACCTCAAAGCCGAGCGAGGCGCGCATCGAGATGAACTCCTCCACCTGAACACGGATGCTGGAAGTGGTCATGGCGACACCTCCTCTGGCCAAGGAAGCGCAACGTCACGCAGCGCCACCACATCGACCTTGGCGTAGATCGTCGTCGTATCGAGGCTGCGATGACCAAGGAAGTCGGACACCTCCTTGAGGCTGATCCCCCGGCGAACCATCTGACTGGCGATGGTGTGGCGAAGTACATAGGCGCCCGCGATGGGAGCCTTAATCCCCGCACGTTTCAGGCCTCGATAGACGACCATGCTGATCACGCCGCTAGAAACGGGTGCCCCCCTCCGGCTTCCGTGGTGCTGCAGAAATAGTTGTCGGTGCGCGCCGCGGGGCCTTTCATGGCGAAGGTAGTCCACGATCGTCTGGCCCGCCCGTCGTGGCAGTGGGAGAATCGCACCCCGGCTATTTTTTCGGGAACGGATGTGGGCCACGCCCTCCCCCGATGGCGTGCCGGACCATCAAACGGATAATCTGAGCGTTACCTTTCAAGGTGCGATCGCGCAGTCCGCGTGTACGTTTCTGGTGAACCGAGAATGCGTCGATCAGCAACTCGAGTGCGGTGGGAATGTCTTTATTGGTCATTGGATGCTCCTTCGTCGCCGAAATGGCCTGAAAGAAGCATCCGAACTATGCACAGATTAACGGAAGCCCATGGGCGCCATCATTGTACAGAACCTGCGTTTTCTCGCCGTGCCCACCCTAGACTCCGCATAGTCCCGATCTGCGCATAGCCCTGACTATGCGGATCTCCTCATAGTCGGGGCAGGCTCAAGGTGAGCCTGCCCCGATTTAACGGAGACCTTCTTATGCGTAAGCACCGCTACGAAAATTGATTGTCGCCACCGACATCGAAGGGTGCCATTTCCACCGGCATCACCGGTACCCTTGAGCCCAATCGGTGGTGGCGCTCGAAGGCTCTCCAAAGGCGATACTGGCGCTGTGCTCGACCGCCTCAAGGGCCAGCTGCGCTGTCCGCTGCGCGGCTCCACCCTGGACTCGGTCTCCGCGCACCGCTTCAAGACGACCGCGAGAGCGTATCGAAACTAAAACACGTTCAACCTTGTAGACAAGTAGTCAAATCCCGGTGGGTCCCGGTCCCCGGTGATGTTGGTGGAAATGGGACCCTATGAGGCCGGAGGTGACAAATTGATGGGGAATCAGTTCATTCTGATCATCTGTTGTGAGGGAAAGGCAAATGAGCCCCCCTCAGAGAATTTTACCAAAATTCATAAGGGGCCGTGGTCCTTTCCGCGAGCATGCGCTGCCCGGCGACCATAAAAGTGTCGGTCCCGCGGGCACCCTCGAAGTCGAGCGCGATCCCACCAACGGCCTGATCGTCGGGAGCACCGTGGGAACGCTCCATACCTCGCAGAGCACCACCCAATATGGGGAGCCGGCTTCGATGACTGTGCGCTTTGGCCAAGGCCAAGTCTACGGATACATCCTTGACCGCGACCTGGCCGGACAAATCGTTTCCAAAGAAGAGTTCGTCCAGGGCGAAGCCGAACGTACCGAGTATACCTACACCGTAACCGGACAGCTTGAAACGGTCCGCAAAGCGGGCGTTGTCCAGGTCGAATACGCCTACGACGCTAACGGAAACCGAACCCTCGAACGTCGACCCCTCAGCGACGAGATCGTGAGCGCCGCCTACGACGCCCGAGACCGAATGACCCGGTATGGAACCAAAACCTATTCATACAGCTCCACCGGGTTCTTAACCAAACGCATCGACTCTATCTCCCAGACGTCGTCAGAATACACGTACAACACCGCCGGCGACCTGACCCAGGTGCGTTTGCCAGACCAAGAGGAAGTCCGCTACGTCATCGACGCGGCCCACCGCCGCGTGGGAAGACACGCACCCGGCGAACCTTTCAAAGCGTGGCTGTATGGCGATCAACTCAACCCTATCGCCGAACTTGACGCCGACGGAACTGTGGTCTCCCAATTTGTGTACGCCACTCAGCGCAATGCCCCGGACTACATGCTGCACAGGGGCACGCTCTACCGTTTTGTCAACGACGTCCGCGGCAGCGTCCGCCTTGTGGTCAATACCCAAACCGGCGAGGTCGTCCAATCCCTCCGTTACAGCCCCTTCGGCCAGGTCGAACAGGATACCAATCCTGGCTTCCAGCCCTTCGGTTTCGCCGGTGGCCTCTACGACTCCCAAACCGGCCTGGTTCGATTCGGCGCCCGCGACTACGACCCCGAAGTCGGCCGGTGGACCGCCATGGACCCTCTCGGTTTCTCGGCCGGCGACACCTCCCTTTACGTGTACGTCTTCAACGACCCCATCAACCTCATCGATCCTACCGGCGAACTGGTGTTCCTCCCGGTGGTCGCTGCGCTGGCCCTCGCCGACGCCGCCCTGTCCGCCGCCGACGCCATCTCCCTCGCCGCCGACCTCGCCGACCCCTGCCTCTCCTCTGCCAGCAAAGCCGCCTCCCTAGCTCTGTTCCTCGCCGGCCTCGCCCTGCCGGGCGCCGGCTTTTCCGCCGCCAAACGCCTCAGAAGACCCGGCAAGGCCTGCTTCGTCGCCGGTACCCTCATCGTCACCCCCGACGGCCAAACCCCCATCGAACAAATCTCCATAGGCGACACCGTCTGGGCCAGAAACGATCAAACCGGCGAACACGCCTGGAAAACGGTGACGGCGACGATGTCCGCCCCCTCCAACAAAATCGTCGAGCTGACCCTCACCCTCCCAAACGGCACCCCCGAAATCCTCACCGTCACCGAATCCCACGAGTTCTGGACCGAACACCGCTGGCAACCCGCCCACACCCTCGACCCTGGCCTTTCGGTGTGGACTCTGTCAGGCTGGGCCCGTGTTGAATCCGTCGCCAGCACCCATGCACCCCGCGAGGTCTACAACTTCGAAGTCGAAGACTTCCACACCTACTTCGCCGGCAACGCCGCCGTATGGACCCACAACACCTGTATTAAGAAAGTCGCGGGGCGAGGGACCAAGGCACCTGCTGCTCGCGCGGTTGATATGCACCCCAAGAAGCACGCCAGGGCCAAGGGGCCGCTGTCAGTGGAAGATGCGGTTGACTGTGTACGGTGTGGAGGCGACGTGATTGCCAAAGACAAAAGCACAGCGCGTTCTATAGCCGACAAAGCTGGTGAGGGTAGGCCCGTCCATGACACGAAACACGGGCCCAGAGAAAGGCACCACTATCACCCGACTGACAAGGGTGGAAATCGAAGCGGTGGACATGTCATGTACTGAGGAAAGAGAAGCCAAGGGGTCTTCCTTTGAGACACGACTCTTTGATGCTCTAGATGCAGCTAACTGCCGGCCTTGCGTTCTTACGAGGAAGGAGATCTGGCGGTGGCAACGGATATGGCGAGCGAGGTTTGCTGGCGAAATGCATCAAGCAACCGGGAAATGGATCCACGGAGAATACGACTGGCACATCTTTAGCTTTGACTACTGGGAGTGCAAGACAGGTGAACGTGCGTGGATGCGTTTTCGACACCAGGACTCGTGTGCCTTCCTGGTTCTCAGCGCTTGCAGTCGAAAAGAGTATGGTTTTCGCTGCGAAGGAAGGCCGCCGGGTTCTTTGGCAATCGGTGCAGACATCTTGGTGTTTCCAGAGAGCCTGAATTGGACAATGGCGTTCACCCACTCGCCCTCGAACTACGGACCGTACTTTGCAGAATAGTTTGAGGTAATTATATCGAAGTCCACCTGCGTTGATCCGAACCGGTTTGCGTGGGTGTGAGTGAGTGGAGGGGGACCGGTGGGCCGAATTGCCTTCGGACCGGGCGCTGTAAGACCGAACCGGCGCGCACTTGGGCTGCGGGATTCGTGAGGCACAAGGGGTCGACGCAAGTGATCCCTGGGTTTAATCGCGCAGGCAACGTTCTAGATGTCCCCGGCAGAAGTCCTAACGGTTTTGCAGCGGCTCTTTTCGCCCCCGCCCGTGTTCCCGTTGGCTCGTCGGTTGCATATAAGCTCACTGTACAGCGGCTGTGGACTGCACGAATTATTCTAGCGAAGGCTCGTTTGTGCTGTATGCTCCAATTTTTTTGTCCGGTCAGGGGATCTCGCCGCCCAGTCCGTTGAAGTAGGGGTAGGCTTTGGAGAAGAAGCTCGAGCAAGATGAAGTGTTAAAGAAGCTCAGAGACATGTCATTCTCGTCTGTGTTGGCTTTTATGCTGTCGTGCGCGGAACGGCTGTTTCCTAATTACCTTGTGTTCGCTCGGTGCCATGGATGGGGTGATCCAGAAGCCCTTCAAGAAGCACTGGATATAGGCTGGCAAGTTCTTTCGGGTGGAACAGTCAATGACAATTCACTGGATGACGTCCGGGCATCTTGCGAAGCCGCCGAACCAAACACAGAAGAGTTTGACTCGATCTATGTCTCGCCGGGGCTTGATGCTGCAGTAATTGCTGGAATGGTCATTGACTTTGTTCGTCAGAAAGATGAGAGCATCGCTGCAGAAGCAGCTTTGCTTTGCCGCGACACTGTTGACATGTATGTGCAGGAACTAGAGGGAATGGATGCGAACGCGGTCGATCTTGAAGTGCAAATACAGCGACATCCTCTGATGCAGCGTGAGCTCGCGCGCCAACGAAGTGATGTTGAGCGTCTCTCTAAACGTTTCGTGTGTCCGGAGCAAAGGCAATCGATCGAGGCAGATTGGCGCGCGCCTTCTGTGAGTAATATTGGGCTACGAATATCTGACATTTGATAACCACAAGGTCGCTGACTTTATCGACGGTATTTGATGCTGACGGCCTGGAGCTGCAGAATATGCGAGTACGCCTACAACCTCATGCGCAGCCGAAGAAACCGCGTTCGTGAGGGGATGGTGTTCTTCCGTGCTCGTCGGTTTGATGAGGCCGCTAGGCTGTTTTTAGAGTTGTCGTTGAAGAATCCGGAATAGAAGGCGCACCATGTGTTGCTCGGGTAGAGCTTAAGGGGAGGGGGAAGGCTGACGGAAGCACGTCCGGTTTTAGAGAAGTCGGTTCTCAAACTCCCTAGGTCAGAGAAGGCGTCGCTTGGGGTTGTTTCATGCTCCCTGGGACCTTGGACGTCAGGCGGAAGCCCTGGATGAGGAGTACCCCTTGGTCAAGCTGAACGCGCGTCGTAACAACGCCGTCTGAGTCAATGTTCCCTTCGATTTGGCCGTGGCCGTGACAGGCAATGCGAACGAGTCCAAGTCCAGTGGATCCAAACTCTTCAATGCCGGCAGCAAGTGTGGCAGCTGTCTGTCGCTCGCGAAAAGCCTCCGCCGACCGAGGATCCCGCAGCTGCGCAATAGCCGTCGAGAAACGCTCAACATGAGGCGATGTGAGGACCACTCTGTTCCTAGTGGTGTGCTTCATAACATTCGTCTCATGCAACGAAGGTAGGAACGGCCGGCCTGGACGGAGAACCAGACGTGGATGCAGGGCGTCGAGCTGCACCGTGTGGGCCAGGCTACACTCAGGAATCCGGACTTGGCGAGAACGGTGGCAGAGAATCGCACTCGGGCAGTTGTATCGCACGCGGTGGACGAAGCTTTCCGGGTCGTGATTGAGGAATATGAGAAGCGCCAATCGCACGAGGAGGCGGCGCGCCCACCCGCGGAAGACTTTCGTTGCTTGACTGGCCCTCGATTGGAGGTCACTTATCCCGTATGATCACCGTGTCGGATACGTGGTTCGATCCCCAGAAGAATACCTGGAACGCGCGTGTTCAGCTTGACGTTAACCGAGGACTCGAGACTGCGGGCCTGGAGTTGATCGTGCCCAAGGTCAAGGCAGATCTCATGCGTGAAAATCGCCAAATAGGCTTGTTTCGGATCGGTGCCGAACAGGTGAACGATCTCCGACAGGGGCAACGGTCAAGTATGGGCTCCACACGTGGCTTTAGGTAGATCGGTTTCAGATGCGTGGGCCGAGGGTGGACCAGGAGTAGGGCAAGAAACGACGCGATGATCTTGTCGAGTTTGGCTACGAATTTCATTCCGTTCGGAGTTTTCGTTTCACAAAAAACATGCGTTCTCTCTAGGTTTTCAACTCGGAACATTCTTTGCGCACACGATTGTGATCGGCCACACGCACTTGTTCTATTTTTTTGTCGTGCTCTCGACGCAAAAGGACGCTAGAGTTCCCTCGGATCACGAAGCCAGGGGGGCGTGTGATTCAAGCTTTCTCGCACTCGTTGTGCTCGCTGGTTTTCTGTACCCGCATTTGGAGCGGCCGTTGAAGGAGCAACCCGTATGCTGAAACCAACCAAAAACCATGCCCACATCCGACCTCATGGCCGCAAGCACCGCGTCATGAGGCTGGCGGGTACGGAAACCTGCAAAGTAGGTCGTCCTCTTCTCTTTCTCTCAGCCTTGGCACTCGCGTGTGGTGGAACCGGTCGCGATCGCGACGCCGACTCCAGCCCCCCACAGTGGTCTCAAGGCTCCACACTGACCGCAGTCAACATCGGAAGATCCGGCCTGACCTTGACCTGGACAGCCGCGACCGACGAAGTTGGGGTTGCCTCCTACCATATCTACCAGGATGGCCAACGCACCGCGTCGACCTCAAGCGCGACGACCGCGTACAGCCTTTCGGGCCTCATGCCGGCGACCGCATACACATTCCGGATTGAAGCCTCCGATTCGGCAGGCAACGCATCCCAGGGCGGCCCGACCCTCCAAGTATCGACCACCGGCGCTCCCCCTCCAGACGTTGCCAAGATGGCGCCCAAACTCAACCCGGCCATTCCCACGACGCCTTATACCGCTACCAAGTTTCTCTACGAGGGCACCCAGGCCGTACAAGTTGGCGTGGCCGCCGATGTGATTGAGCCCGCCCGGGCAAGTCTGGTACGCGGGGTTGTCGGACTGCGCGATGGAGGCCCTTTGAGCGATGTCTCGATTTCCATCAAGGACCATCCAGAATTTGGCAGCACGTTGTCAGGCACCCAGGGCGAATTCAATCTCGTCGTCAACGGCGGAGGACATCTGGTCGTCCGCTTCGAAAAAGCAGGCTTTTTGCCTGTGGACCGACGGGTCCAAGCCCCTTGGGAAGGTTATGCTTTCACCGACGACGTCGCCATGATCGCCCTCGACGATCACGTGACCACCATCGATCTTGTGGCAGCCACAGGCATTCAGGTCGCTCAAGGCAATCGAACCGAAGATGCCTCAGGGGAGCGTCAGGCAACGCTGATGTTCCCCGAGGGCGTTCAAGCCAAAATGGTCATGCCCAACGGAGAAGAAGTGCCGCTGACCTCACTCGATATTCGCGCCACGGAATACACGGTCGGAGAAGGCGGGCCCATGGCCATGCCGGGTCCGCTCCCCCCGGCCAGCGCCTATACATACGCCGTCGATTTGACAGTGGACGAAGCGCTTCAAGCTGGGGCCACCACCGTGAAATTTGATCGCCCGGTCACATTTTACGTTGAAAACTTCCTCGAGTTCCCGGTCGGGGAAGTTGTGCCCGCCGGGTACTACAACCGAGAAGCCGCCGTTTGGCTACCCTCAAACAACGGACTGGTGATCGAAGTCCTCGATATCGAAGGCGGTCAAGCCCGGGTGGACCTCGACGGAGACGGGGTTCCCGAGGATGATCAGTCGCTTCTCCGTGCCGGCATCGACTCAAGTGAGCGTCAGAAACTCGCCAACCTGTATCCGGTCAAAACATCTTTGTGGCGGGTGCCCATTCCTCACTTTACGCCCTGGGACATCAATTGGCCTTACGTCCCGCTCGCTTCGGCAACAGCGCCGGGACAACGCGATCCATACTCACATCAGGACGAGGAGAGTGATTGCGAGCAGAATGGTTCGGTCATCGAGTGCCAGAGTCAGACCTTGGGTGAAGACATCTCCATCGCGGGGACGCCGCTGAGTCTCCACTACCGAAGCTTCGAAGCGACGAAAGCAGCAAGAAGCATATCGATCCCATTGAGCTCCAACGAGGTTCCAAAGGATGCGATCCAGATTCACCTGGAAATCCAGATCGCCGGGCGAAGAATCCGAAAAAGGTTTCCGCCCGAGCCCAATCAAACCTATCACTTCGAATGGGATCGGATAGATGCTTTTGGGCGTCGTGTGCATGGCTCGGTCCACGCGATCGTAGGCGTGGGCTATTCGTACGCCCCGATGTATGCACCGGGCATTGCGTTCGCACAGGCCTTTGCTCGCTTTCCAAGTGGCACGCAATTCACTCGGTCATGGGGGAGTGGCCGGGCGAGAGCCAATAGAATTCCCGATCTCATCGTGTGGGATAAAGACCAGATCATTGTTGAGGGTGCTTCCGTTTCAAACCTGTGGACTGTTAACCTCCGCCATCGTCTAAACCGAGACAAACTGCTTAAGGGTGACGGGAGCCATCAGGCGCTGCACAACGACGCATTCGGAATCCCTTCGGGCGATCTTTTTCGGCCTCTCGAGTTCCCGGGCAACATCGCGTCCGGCCCCGACGGTGCCCTGTACGTGACCAAATGGGAGCCGCGGGGTGGAAATTTTCTGTATCGAATTGATCCCAACGGAGATCGTTTGCTCCTTGCCGGAGGCGGGGAGCAACCCATGTCCGGGTACATCGATGGGTTGCTGAGGATTATCGAGCTTAACGGCATCGATGCCCGATCCGTGCGTTTGCCGCGTTTCCAAGGCCTCACGGTCGCATCAGACGGCACCATCTATTTTACGATGCATCCCGAGTCGGTCTGGCGCGTTCTGCCCAGCGGCATCCTCGATCACGTGGGGGGAGGCCGGGCCGAACGCCCTCGCCAGGGAGAGCGCCCCGCGGATGGGCTGGCGAAGGAGGTCTGGGTCGATGCCAAGGGAATTGATGTTGGTCCAGATGGCAGTATCTACGTTGTTGGAGACGATTTCGTTCAAAAGATCGACGCTGCGGGCTTCGCCACGCATCTCGCTGGCGGGGCGCTGGTTACCCATCGGCCGGAGACCCATCAACGCGGGAACGGCGGTCTTGCTACAGAAGCTGCCGTAGGGCCGTCGCGCAGCATCAGTGTGGGTCCGGACGGAAGTGTCTATTTTGTGGATATGGATGGCATTCGCAGAATTTCACCCCAGGGGATCATCAATGTCATCGCCGAAAGTCGTGGCAATCCCTATTCGGGGCCAGGGGTGCCATTCACCGATGGCTCGCCGGCCACCGGAACTCTCTTCAGCCCGGGCGTCGTTGAGGTTGGTGAAGACGGAACGATATTCTTCGTAAACCGAGGTCGCGAAATCGATGGAAAAAGGACGATAGCCTATATCGGGTATCTCAGCCTTGGCCGGCTCTATTCGGTATGGGTGGGCTCAGAGCGATTGCTCGGGGGGCGGGTCGTCGTGATGCCTGACGGAAGCATCCGAACCGAGCGGGCTATGTTGAGACCGACAAGAAACATTGTCGATGCGGGTGGCGATGAGATCTATGTCTTTGATGTCTTTGGAGATCACAAAGAAACGATCGATGCAGAAACCGGTGCCCTGATCTATTCGTTTTCTTATGATTCATCGAGAAGGCTTACATCGGTACAAGATTTGGATGGGGACACAACCACCATCGAGCGCAACGAGCATGGCCTACCGGTTCTTATCACCGGACCCTATGGTCATCAGACCCGCTTAACCAACAATAGAGACGGCTTCATCAGCACCATCACCAACCCCAATGGTGAGACCTACTCGTTTACCTACCACGATGAACACGGGCTTTTGGCGTCGACGTCAGACCCCAGGGGTTCGACGTCCCATTTTGAATACGACGAACTGGGTCGCCTTACCCGCGACATCGACTCCGTAGGCGGCGAGCGCGTTCTTGTTCGTTCGGAGCTCGAAAACGGGTATGAGGTCGAATTCTCGTCACCCGAGGGTGTGAAAACCAAATACATCACCAAGACCCTCGAGGACGGCAGCCAAGAAAAGACGGTCCAAAGCCCAGACGGTACGCGTACGTCCGTCATTGAGAAGCCCAACAGCGTTCGCGAGATGACTTACGCCGATGGCACGACGGCCCGACTTGAACTTCAGCCGGACCCTCGTTTTGGCGCACAAGCCCCGCTCACCAAAAGGATGGAGGTCCGTACTCCCGGTGGCCTGACGTCGGTGACCACGGCCAAACGCGAAGTCGAGCTCGATGATCACGATGCGCTGCTCAAACAAACAGACACCGTGACGACCAACGGAAACCCACGCCGCCTCATCTACGATCGAACGGCCCAAACCTTCGTGACGGTGAGCCCCGAAGGCCGGGAGACCACCACCCGATTGGATGCCCAAGGCCGTGTCGTCCGCGTCGAGGTCCCCGGGTACCTCCCCGTAGTGTACGAGTACGACGAACGGGGTCGGCTCACCTCGACGACCCAAGGCGACCGGGTCTCCAAGATGGTCTACGACGCTCGAGGTGAAATTCAAGCAACCATCGACCCCCTAGGTCGCGAAGAAACATTCGAATACGACCTCGTGAGCCAGCTGTTGAAAAACGTGCTCCCCGACGGCCAAGAAGTGAAGTACCAATATGACCCCGCAGGCAACCTCACAAGCCTGAAACCGCCGGGCCGTCCAGCGCACGCTTTCACCCATGATTCGAGGGGTCTCAGTCAAAGCTACGTCATGCCCATGGTAGGTGACGGCGCCGGCCGCGTCGAATACACCTACAACCTCGATGCGCAGCTGACTGGCGTTCGCCTACCGGACCTCAGCGAGCTCGAGAGCCACTACGATGCCATGGGTCGCCTGACCCGTGTGGTCCGCCCCGAAAGTCAAACCACCTTCGAATACGATGCGGACACCGGCAAACTCGCCCATCGGAAGGATTCCTCCAGCGTAGATCTGGCCTACAGCTACGACGGCCCCCTTCTCACCGAGGTCACGTGGACCGGTGAAGTCAGCGGCCAAGTTCGCCGGACCTTCAATCCGGACCTGAGCCTAGCGAGCCTCACGGTCGAAGGTGGCCAAACCATTTCTTATGCCCACGACCGCGACGGATTGCTGGTCTCGGCGGGAGACCTCCAGGTCCGCCGAGATCCCGCCAACGGACTGATCGTCGGAAGCGAAATAGGCACGCTCCGCACCGTTTTGCGCACCACCCCCTATGGCGAAAGGGCGTCCCATACCGTCACCCAGGGCCAGACCACGCTGTACGAAACAAACCTGACCCGTGACCAGCTTGGCCAAATCGTCTCCGTCGAGGAGCGAATTCAAGGCGAAGCCCAGCGTACCGCATACACGTACACCCCGGGCGGCCAACTTGAGTCCGTCAGCCACGCCGGCGTGGTCCAGCTCGAGTACGCCTACGACGCCAACGGGAACCGCACCCTCGAGCGCCACCCCACCACCAACGAGACCGTCACCGCCGAATACGACGCCCGCGACCGAATGACCCGGTACGGCCCCCAAACCTACGCCTACAGCCCGACCGGTTTCTTAACCCGACGCACCAATCCCGACGCCCAGACGCATACCGAGTACACCTACAACACCGCCGGCGACCTGCTCCACGTCGTACTTCCCGACCAACGAGAGATTCGCTACGTCATCGACGCCGCCCATCGCCGCGTCGGCCGACAATCCACCGGCCACCCCTTCCAAGGCTGGTTGTACGGCGACCAGCTAAACCCCATCGCTGAACTCGACGTCGACGGAAACATCGTGTCCCAGTTCATCTACGCCACCCAGCAAAACGCCCCAGACTACATGGTCCGCAACGCCACCCTCTACCGTTTCGTGACCGACGTCCGTGGCAGCGTCCGCCTGGTTGTCAATACCACCACCGGCGAGGTCGTCCAGTCCCTGCGCTACACCCCATTCGGCCAAGTCGAAGCCGACACCAACCCCGGCTTCCAACCCTTCGGCTTCGCCGGCGGCCTCTACGACCCCGAAACCGGCCTGGTCCGCTTCGGCGCCCGCGACTACGACCCCGAAGTCGGCCGCTGGACCGCCATGGACCCCCTCGGCTTCGCTGCCGGCGACACCTCCCTCTACGTCTACGCCTTCAACGACCCCGTCAACCTCATCGACCCGACGGGCGAACTGGTATTCGTCCCCATCGCTGCCGCCCTCCTCCTTGCCGAAATCGCCCTCTCTGCCGCCGATGCCATCTCCGTCATCATCGACCTCATGGACCCTTGCCTGTCGACCGCCGACAAGGCCCTCTCCGTAGCCCTATTCGCCGCCGGCCTCGTCCTCCCAGGCGCCGGCTTCTCCGCCCTCAAACGCGTCCGCCGATTCGCCAAAAAAGCCTGCTTCGCCGCCGGCACCCTCATCCTCACCGCCCAGGGCCAAACCCCCATCGAACAAATCTCTATCGGCGACACCGTCTGGGCTCGCAACGACCAAACCGGCGAACACGCCTGGAAAACCGTCACCGCCACCATGGCGCAGCCCTCCAACAAAATCGTCGAACTCACCCTCACCCTCCCAACCGGCACCCCCCAAGTCCTCACGGTCACCGAATCCCACGAGTTCTGGACGGAACACCGTTGGCAACCCGCAATCGCCCTCGAATCTGGCATTTCGATCTGGACTCTGTCAGGCTGGTCCCGTGTTGACTCGGTCGCCAGCACCCACGGCCCCCAAGAGGTCTACAACTTCACCGTCGAAGACTTCCACACCTACTTCGCCGGCGACACCCTCGCCTGGACACACAACACTTGCATCAAAAATGGGCACTTGGTTCGCCTGGGTAAGGGGCCCGAAGCCGCCGCTGACCTTGCTGCAGACGCGGCCAAGGCCGAGGCCCGCGGGTTTCCGCAAGGGGCGTCAACCAAACTTCAGAAGCGGGCGCAGGGCGGCTCGAAACATAGATCAGCCCCTAAAAGTGAGGTGGAAAAAAGCCTCAAGGTGGAACAGACCGGCAACAAACCAAACCACCATACGGTGCATCTTCCAAAACCCGTCACCGAACAGGTGGCCGATGTCTTCAACAGCATTTTCAAGAGCCGCGAGTAGTCTCTGTGGTTGATCTTGAAAACTCAGGCCCGTCGTTTGAGCGTGTTCTGATTCTAGAATGGTATGACGGGGTGGTTCATGGCGTTGCCCATAGCGCCGCGAAGGACACGTGGTTTCTCTGCTGGCAGCTAACGTGGTCTCTCGGTGCGAGAAAAAACTTTTATGCGGTGCGACCCGTTTCACACCGATGGACCAAGGAGCTTTTTAGCTACATACACGAACCTCCCCGGTGGCCCAATTGGGTGCCTCGGCTCGGTAGTGTAGACTGCAACAGGTTGCAGTCATTTATGGATCAACTTTTCATTGAGGATTCTCCACGGCTGGTTGTCGGTAGGTATTCCGATTTGAGCAAGCCGCCCGATATCTGCTGTGAGGTGGTTTCGCAGTCTTTGGGACGATTCGCGAGGCCGTGCACAATCGAACAGATCGCGGAGCAAACCGCGGAGGAGCGCTCGCGCATCGAATCTATTTGTGGAAAGATAATCTGCGAGGAGGGTTAACAGCAACCCGGGACATGGGTTCCATTTTGGACCGGGCGTGGCAGCGTCCGTCTGGGGACTGTCAGAAATTTTGTGTACGGGCTCCTCCTTTGAGAGGAGAAAATGATGACATCGAAAAACAACGAGCTCAAGAAACGAAAGTTACCTAAGGAGGTTCTTGATGGGCTGATCAAGGAATGGGGCGGCCCGATGAGCCTGCTAGGGCAGGACGGCCTGTTGAAAACGCTGACGGGAGCCTTGATCGAACGGGCCATGGAAGCCGAGCTTTCCCACACATTGGGCTATGAGGCGGGCCAAGAGCCGCCCCGGGGCGAGAACAACCGGCGGAACGGCAAAAGCAAAAAGACGGTACGCACGGAACATGGCCCGGTAGAAGTGGACGTTCCACGAGATCGAAACGGTGTTTTCGCTCCGGAAATCTTGCCCAAGCACCAGCGCCAGTTCAACGGGTTCGATGACAAGATATTGTCCATGTTCGCCCGCGGGATGAGCACGCGTGATATTCGGAATCACCTGGAAGAAATTTATGGCGTCTCGGTCAGCCCAGACCTGATTTCTCGGGTCACGGACAGTGTTATTGACGAGCTTAGGAGCTGGCAAAGTCGGCCCCTGGAGTCCACCTACCTGATTGCGTACCTGGACGCGCTGGTGGTGAAGATTCGAGACAAAGGCGTTGTCCGCAACAAGTCGGTCTACGTTGCGGTGGGCGTGGGTGTGGATGGCCAAAAGCAGGTGCTCGGTCTTTGGCTCCAGAACACCGAGGGCGCAAAATTTTGGCTCAGTATCCTCCATGAACTTCGTCAACGGGGCCTGGAGGACATCTTGGTCCTGTGTGCCGATGGCCTGACCGGTATGCCGGAGGCCGTAGAAGCGGCTTTCCCGAGCACCATCTTTCAGACTTGTATTGTCCACATGATTCGGAGCTCGACTCGATTCGTTCCATGGAAGGAGAAGAAGTCCGTGTGTGCCGACCTTCGGAAAGTGTATACGGCCACGGACGAGGAGGCGGCCCAAGTTGCGCTCGATGAATTCGACCGCCGCTGGGGCAAGCGTTTTCCGATGATTGCCGAGGCTTGGCGGAATCGGTGGGCCGAACTCATCCCGTTCCTGGCCTTTCCCGTGGAAATCCGGCGGGCCATCTATACGACCAACGCCATTGAGGCACTGAACCGACACACGAGAAAGTCTCTGAAAACTAGGGGGCATCTCCCTACGGATGATGCCGCTTTGAAGTTGATCTATCTCGCCATCAAGACGGCAAAAAAGTGGATGCGGCCCCCTCCGTATTGGAATCAGGCGTTGTTGCAATTTGCTGTCTTTTTCGAGGGAAGAATGCCAGCCTAGTACCCCTTGCCGGAAGTCCGATCCGGGTTTCGGGAATAAAATCAGGCCGGGCGTGATCTTATAGACATGAGCCCAGGGCCGGCAGCGAAGAAGCTTGTGATCCCACGTCGAGTTCGGAGGGATTTGAGGTTTCTCGTTCGTCGCCAACGTGCTCCGCACGGAGTCGTTGTGCGGGCCCAGATGGTGTTGATGGCGCGGCAGGGCATGGGCACGGCGGAGATCGCAAGGCGGCTCAGTGTCACGGGAAGAACCGTGAGGAAGTGGAAGCGGCGTTTCTCCGAAAACCCCAGCGTCGAGAGCCTACAAGACGGAGCGCGGTCTGGGCGCCCCGCGCAGATCCCAGTGGAGATGAGGTGTCAGTTGGTCCAACTCGCTTGTCACCGCCCAGACGAGGATGAACATCCAGCGCCTTTTCGAGATCTTTGGACGTATAGAGCGCTGGCAGATGCCCTGGAGTCGTCTACGGGTTGCCGAATCAGTGTGAGCGAGGTGGGCCGAATTCTCCGGTTCGAGAACCTGCGCCCCCATAGGGTTCGCCAATGGTTGAAATCCTCCGACGCGAATTTCCTCGCGAAGGCCAAACGTATTTGTCGACTGTACCTCCGTCCTCCAAAGGATGCAGTGGTGGTGTGCGTAGACGAAAAACCCATGCAAGTGCTTGAGCGAAAAAGCCCGACGCACCGGAATCCCTTTGATGGCTCGGTGCGCTACGAGTACGAGTACAAACGCCACGGCACCCAGTGCCTGTTGGCTGCCTTCAACGTAAAAACAGGCCGGGTCTTGGGCCGTGTGGTTCCCCACCGAAGCGCCGATGCCCTCGTTTCATTCATGAACGAACTGGCCCGCAAATACTCGGATAAGAAGATTTATGTGGTGTGGGACAATCTCAATACGCACTATGACGGTCGGGCAGAACGATGGAAGGCTTTCAACCGCCGGCATGGGCATCGTTTTCACTTCGTATATACCCCAAAGCACGCGTCCTGGATGAACCAAGTCGAGATCTGGTTCTCTATCCTGCACCGACGCATCCTCAAATATGGCGATTTCTCTTCACACCGGGTGCAGGCGAAACGCGTGGTGGGCTTCATCAAGCACTGGAACCGGTATGAGGGTCACCCGTTTCGCTGGACATGGAGGACCGATAAGTTACAAAATGAGCAGCGTCTGGCCGCGTAGTCGGTCGGTGCCTGATCATGCCCGCCAAACCCAAAGCTGAGTCCAGAGACGCCACGCTCGTGGAAGAGGTTTTACACGCCGCGGGCGCCAAGCATCTCCGCGCCCGTAAACATGGCGTTGCGGTCATCGTCGAGTCTGGACCAGAGCGCGATCCCGTCAAGCACTTTCGCCTTCGTCGTGACACGGTGCATCTTTGGTGCCTTGACATGGCGAACTACTCTGGTCGCTGGGAACGAACGCCTTTCCGAGACAATCTTAAGCCCTTGGTGAGGATGGTCTTGGAGAATTTCCCCTGGACACTCACGCCTATCGCAGAAAACCCGGAACGGACTTCCGATCTCGAGCACTAGGAGTTAGCAAAGCGCGGCCCCGGCCTTTGAGCCATAGGGGGCCGCGCCTCGATGGATAGCAACTACGTTTTGAAACCGGAGGAGGTGTCACCACCGACCTCGTTGGGTCCCATTTCCACCAACATCACCGGGGCCCGGTTCCGGCGAGATCTGGTTGATCCGAGGACCGTCGTCGTAGTGGTCGATGCTGGGTGACGACACGACGTAGCCCTTGGACGCAGGGGCTGGCTCGATTCTCCCGGAGGGGGGTCTGGGGGGAGACTCGAATCCTGTGAATCCCTGTGGATGGATTGTGGAATGTAAATCTTCCAAAAAGTGGCGGGCGATTTTGGAATAGGGAATCGTCTCGTGAGGTGGATGAGACGGGTGACCCGGTCTGTAGCCAGGTCACCCTCGGCGAGTGGAGCCGTAGATCTCGATGTGATCATGTTCGAGGTCGTGCTCCCTGTCCAGTCTTTGTCCGTTGGAGGAGAGTGGAGCTCCGAATTCGATTTTGCCGATGGTGTTTTTTACCATTCGCCATCCACCGCAAGTGTGATCGTGGACAACGGTACTGCGCCCGTAAATGCTCGGAATTAGGACGCGAGTCGAGCAAACGGGCGGCGCGTCGCCGGTATCGGGACAGCCCGGAGGGTCGCGAAGATCATCGGGTGCGTGAACAGGAACGGCGTAGTCGAAATCGTCGCGTGGGAGATCACAGTCGAAAAAATTTGACGAGTGGGGCATCCATGACTTCGGAGCAACGAGATGCTGAAACAGCGGCTGCAACTAAGACTTCGACGAGGAAACGATGGCGCCACGACATGGGTGTGCTTCTCCGGTCCGTTGTTGGAGCTGTCAACCGTGGCTCGAAATACTATGCTCCGTCGACTGGTCGCGCTGTTGGCCCGATGGCATGGTGGGCCTCTCTGCGCTGTATTGTCTGTGGACGCAGAGGACGCGTGGTCCATGCGTTGGAATGAGTCTCTGGCAGCGTTGCCTCGTGATCTCGTTCGACTCCGAGTCCGTAAGCCACGAGCGACTTTGAGTGCAGAAAGACAGCTCGAGAAGTTCAGAGAATCGCGATGAGCGAAGAGATATCCGACAAGCTGACTGAAGTGCTTCGTCTCTCGATGGTCGAAGGTCTCTCTATGCGTGCGATTGCTCGTCGACTTTCAATGAGTCGAAAAACGATTCGGAAGATCCTTGGCCGGGCATTGCTATCGGAACGACCGCGAGCCAAGGAACCGCGCTACTCCATACTGGACCCATACGAGGACACGATTCGCGCGATGCTGTCGGATATGCCTGACCTATTGGCGCCGTCGATGCTGGAGCGCTTGCGTCCACTTGGCTACACAGGTGGGATCAGCATCCTCCGCGAACGGATGCGCACACTTCGGCCTCACTCACCGAAAGAGGCTTACCTGACTCTCGACTTCCGGCCAGGCTCTGTGCTTCAGGTGGACTGGGCCGATTTCGGATTCGCAATTCCTGGTTGTCCGCGCCGGGTGAGCGCTTTCGTTTCTGTTTTGGGCTACTCACGTCATCTGTACCTCGAATACACGCTGAGCCAGCGGATGGGCGCTTTTCTGCGTTGCATGGAGAACGCCATCTCTTTCTATGGTGGCATCACGCATACCGACGTGTTCGACAATATGAAGACCGTCGTGTTGGAGCGAACCAAGCTCGGCCCGGTTTTTAATCCCCGATTCAGGGACTACGCGAGCGTCCGTGACTTCGCGATCACGGCATGCAACCCGAGGCGGGGAAACGAAAAAGGTATTGTAGAACGAGGGATCGGATTCGTCCGCCGCCGGTTCTGGCCGGGTAGGAAGTTCCGAGATCTACTCGACCTGAACCGCCAAGCGGTGGAATGGCGCGAGGATTATGCCAACAACCGTATTCACGAAGTGACAGGAAAAGTCCCTTCTCTGGTGTTCGACCGCGAGGAACGGAAGCACCTAAAACCCATGAATGGCCGACCATTCGACACCGACGATGTCGAAAGCTGCGGCGTAACCAAGTCTTTCCGGGTTCGCTTCGACCGAAACCTCTATTCAGTGCCCTGGAGACTCGTGAGCCAGCAAGTCGTAATCCGGGCCAATACAGAAGAGTTTCGTGTCTTTCTCGAGCGCAAGCAGGTTGCTCTGCACTCGCGCTGCTGGGACGTCGGTCAGGACATTGAGCATCCGTCACACAAAGAGGGTCTGCTCAAACGAAAACCCAGAGCCGCGGCAGGCACGCTCCCGTATGCGCTGAGCGGTCTCTCGGAGGTCGGGAAAGAGTACTTCAAAGTCCTGGGCGCCGGTGGTCGGTCCATCCATCGCGAAGTCGTGCGGCTTGTCCTCTTGGTCGAACTCTTCGGTGCGCAGCATACCGTCGACGCCATTCGTGAGGTCATGGATACTGGGCACGTCGGGGCAGAGTACGTCGAGTATATTCTACGTCACAAAAGGAATCTTGACCCCGCACCGCCGCTCTTGCGGCTCGGTGCCCCAGAGCTCGACGATATCCGACTGCCCGAGCCGGATATGAGTCTCTACGAACCGTTGAGTTCGCCTAGGAAGATGCTCGACCCTGGCTCCTCAGCCAACAAAAGAGATGAGGATGACGCCCATGGAACGTGACGACGAACTTGAGCTTCTACTCCAGAAGCTCCGATGGCTACGACTTCCCGGTATGATGAGAAGCCTTCCAGATATCGCCAAGCTCGCATCGAGTCAGAACCTCACCCTCTTCGAAGTCCTCCATCGTCTCGTTGATGAAGAGAAAACGAGCCGAGTCGACAGCGCGATCAAACGGCGGGTTCGTGATGCCCGTTTCCCGGAGGTCAACACCATCGATGCCTTCGATTTTGAGTTTTGCCCTACCAGAAAAAAAATCCGAGCGAAGTATCTCGCCCTTCACAACCTCGACTTCCTAGAGCGCGGCCTCAATCCAATCTTCATCGGAACACCGGGCACCGGAAAGACGTTCCTCGCTCGGGCGCTTGCATACCGAGCCTGCCAGGCAACTAAGCGTGTGGTTTTCACCACGGCCCCGAAAATGCTCAACGAGCTCGCCGGTGCCGAGATCCACGGTAGCATCGAAAAGGCCATTCGTCGCTACCACCGAGCAGATCTGCTTGTTGTCGACGACTTCGCCGTGCTCGCAATGGACGCCGCGCAGGCCAAACTCGCATTCCAGGTCATCTCAGAGCGATATGATTACCGACGCTCGACGGCCATCACCACGAACCGGGCGTTTAAAGACTGGACCAAAGTTTTTCCAGACGCGCTCAACGCCCAAGTCATCGCTGAACGACTCACCGAACGCTCCGAGTGCTTCGTCATGGGTGGGAAAGGATTCCGACAATCGGCCAGCTGAACTGAATCCAATGGTGCTGCCGGCGACCATGAACCGCCGGGCCGGTTGGCCCAGATACGTCGACCACGCGGCCTTGCGTCCCGAACCTACGCTCTCCACCGCGCCGATAGGTTTTCGCACCACCGACTGGGCTCCTGGCGACCGGTGATGTCGTTGGAACTGGTACCCTCGAACGTCGGTGGCGACAAGGAGGCGCGTACACAAAAAACCTGACACTCTCGGGCGCCGCGAAGCGGCGCCCAAAATAAGCTGATGAAAGTTCAGTCTATGGAATTTGTCGTTCACCATAGTAGGCCAGGAGACAGCATGAAGAGCGATCAACATGCTGAAGCTCTCCGGAAAAGTCGAGCTTGGCTCGGCCAGCCAAATCTACAGGCCGCACCATCCGGGAACTCCTATGGGCCCCGTAAGGAAAGTTGTCGAGGCAGACCCTACGGGAGTGGGGGGAATGCAGACTTTGATGTCCAAGAAACGATGACTCGCAGACATCAACTCGGCCGGGGTTATCGAGGTGGCATGTGGAGAATGTTTGGGGCGCTAACCGCGGGAGACCTGCAGAATCGAAGTGCTCTCCGTATAAGACGACAAACGTCGAAGTCAGAGGGTGATTCTGCAGGAGTCGGAGGAGGCCGTAAGAGCTATGAGGTTGGGTAATGCCGGCTGAGCAAAGGGCCTCTACCGTCACAGCGGGTGCGGGCAAAGCGGAGGATGCGGTGACTGCCCAACCGGGCTATCAGCGCCGCGGTAAAATTCGGTCGCTTCAACGTACCCTATACCGATCGTTTGGGGCGGAATCCATAGGAGTGCTCGTAAAATCGAGGTTCCAGAATGGGCTCCAAAACGATCGGCCAAAGCAGACCGCCGACGGACTTTCCACCAATTGTACGATCGCAATCCATCCCGATTTCGGAATACTCGTCAGTCCCTGGGTCAAGACGCCAGGATGTCGTCGCTTAAGAATGCGCCACAGTCGCTCCTGAAGCAGCACAAACGACCGGAGCCATTCAACTGGATCAACAAGGCGAAGAAGGGAGAGCTTCGTTCCCCGTTGCCGGTGGGGTACGTGTACGATGAATCGGGCCGGACATTGGTCGATCCGGATAAAGAAGTTCGGGGCGCGATCAATCTGTTGTTCGACACGTTCAAGGAATTGGGTAGCGCGTATGGCGTTGTTCATCACTATGCCAAAAATCAACTGAAGTTTCCGAAGCGTTCTTATGGGGGTGCATGGGATGGAAAGCTTATCTGGGGTAATTTGGTGCATGGGCGCGTCCGAGGTGTGCTGAGGAATCCTGGGTACGCTGGGGCTTACGTTTACGGTCGCTATGGGTACGAGAAAACGATCACCGAAGATGGCCGTATTCAGACCAAGATCTTGTCATTCAAGCATCTGTGCGCTTTGGCCGATCTTTTGAGTGCCCTTCGTCGGAAATCTGGGAAGAAAAGTGGGGTTGACGGATGAGGCGGTTTGATAGATCATCAGACCAGTTATATAACTGGTCTGATAAATATGAAGAGTTCAGTAGAAAAGCTGCGCCGGAATCGCGCGGGTCTCATCCGTCGACTTCGAGCGATGAAGCCCGAATTTTTACGAGGATCCCGAAAAGACACTGGCTCGTTTTACCGAAGAGCATCTCAAGGGCTTAAGCCAGTCAGTTAAGGTTGAACTGCACCTGGAAGATCTGTCATTCATGAACTCGAGTACAATGCGATACGTCACGTCGCTTGTTGGACGCACCATGAAGAACGGGAACAAGATTGATATTCACTACAATTCTGGGAGACTCTCGCATCGTTTCTTGATTGATCTTATTCAAGGGGCACTTCCTCCGGAATACGAGGAGAAAATCGTCTTGTGTGAGACCGCCCCCACCGATCGAATGTAGGTATGCCTGAACACAAGATTCCATTCGCCAGCTACGGAGCGTACAACCTCCAGCTCGATTGGGATCGAAATGCCAGATTCGAGGGCGATTGCGGGTTGCCAGCGGTGTTCCGTCCAGAACTCGTGGGACTCGGTGACCGTGAGGACTTGAGGGGTGCCGGTTGGGAGGGTGAGGGTGAGTTCGACGATTTTGTTGGAGGGCTGCGCCATGGTGGCGGTGACGGTTTTCCAGGCGTATTCGCCGGTTTGGTCGTTGCGAGCCCAGACGGTGTCGCCGACGGAGATTTGTTCGATGGGGGTTTGGCCCTGGGCGGAGAAGCCGGCGCCTGGGAGGACGAGGCCGGCGGCGAATAGGGCTATGGAGAGGGCCTTGTCGGCGGTCGACAGGCAAGGGTCCATGAGGTCAATGATGACGGAGATGGCGTCGGCGGCGGACATGGCGAATTCGGCGAGGGCGAGGGCGGCTACGATGGGGACGAATACCAGTTCGCCCGTCGGGTCGATGAGGTTGATGGGGTCGTTGAAGGCGTAGACGTAGAGGGAGGTGTCGCCGGCAGCGAAGCCGAGGGGGTCCATGGCGGTCCAGCGGCCGACTTCGGGGTCGTAGTCACGGGCGCCGAAGCGGACCAGACCGGTTTCGGGGTCGTAGAGGCCGCCGGCGAAGCCGAAGGGTTGGAAGCCGGGGTTGGTGTCGGCTTCGACTTGGCCGAATGGGGTGTAGCGGAGGGACTGGACGACCTCGCCGGTTGCGGTGTTGACGACCAGACGGAGTAGGGTCGAAGGATGGCGCGGTACTTTAGGACCGAGGAGTAGCTGTTTCCGGCGGCTTTCACCGTATCTGCCGGTGCCTCAGTTCGTTCCATCGCCCGTTTCCATCCAGCGCCCATCGAACCCGGCGTGCGCTACTAACGCACCGGGCTCTCCCGTCCCATTCTTCCGACCGCTTTCAGTTGCTGGCGGGTTTCGACATAGACATAGTAGACACTGAGAAGACCGAGTCGCTCGGTGAGCCATTGGTCTGAGTATCGGCGTGTGCCACGCCCCCGGATCTTTCGAGGACGCACCAAAAGCCGGCGTACTCGCGCTTTCGTAAACCGGTCCAGCGCCCGAAATGGGGCCTTACAGGTACTGCGAGCGAAGTATTGTACCCAGCCTCGGATAACGGCATTTGTCTTCCGTACTCGTTCCTGCGATATCGGGGGCCCTCGAGACGGCAATAGTTCTCGCATGCGTCGCCGGAATGCATTCATCGCTTTTGCTCTTGGATACATCAGCAGCGCCAACGCTTTTCCGTTTCGCGCCTTTCGACGGGCGAACCGATAGCCGAGGAAGTCCACATGGGCGCCGTTGCGTCCCATATCAACCTCTCGAGTTTTGTCGGGGTGAAGTGCTAGACCCATACTTTGGAGCTTCTGCGAAATGCGTCGATGGAGCTGCGCCACCGGAGTGCGACTTACCAAAATGGCATCATCACAGTACCGAAGAAGCACCGCATCCCTGTAGCGCACGTTCTCAAGAAACCATTGGTCCAGGACATCCAGATATGCGTTAGCCAATAACGGACTGAGCGGACCCCCTTGAGGACAACCACTTTTAGGCCGTCGTAGGACGCCGTTGGACTCCTGAATAGGAGCCTTTAGGATCGCCTTGACAAGACCGAGAACTCGCCGGTCACTTGTGTAACGCCTCACTACTTTAAGAAGAGCGCCGTGAGGCACACTGTCGAAAAAGTTGCGGACGTCCAGGTCCAGAACATGCCGATAGCCCGCGCCGATGAGCCGTCCTGCTCTTTCTAGCGCCTCGTGGGCGGATCGATGGCAACCAATGGGCGTTTCAACGGCACGGTTCCGGCGTATTGTTCAAGGAGACGAATGGAAAAAGGTGTGTTGACCTGCTTGATGTTTTTGTTGGTCCGGAGCATCTTGATTCGTGGCGTTTGGCAACCTACTTCGGCGGTCTTGGGGCTACTGGGGTCAAAATCATCAATAGTGCTACTGGTTCATCAGGAGGAACAATAGAGGAGCGCCTTAGGCAATGGCTGGAGGAATTGCGTGACCGTGGCGTTCTCATTTTTCATGGGACCTCTTACACGTTTGTGGACATGAAGAGGACTGCTTCATCGACGGAAGTCTAACGAGGGCCCAGGGATCACATGGAACACATTAGTCGAAGTGCCTGGTCTGCCATTCGCCCTCATGTTGACCGCGCTATCCAAGAGACCTTTTACGTGGTTTGTATGGAACTTCTTGAAAACTTGATGCGGTATTCCGATTGGGAAAGCTCTCGAAAACCAGAAATGACGGTTCGGTGTTTCCAGGGGCCGAGGGTTGAGGTCGTCTCCAGAAATGTCCCTGCGCCTCAAGCACGATCCGCGGAGCAAGTGGTCAAGCTTGTGAAAGGAGTTGGCGGACCAAAAAAAGCAAGAAAGGCTGCTCGAGAACGCGCTAGAGTGTTGGCATTTGACGAAACGGTGGAAGATGATTCGGCAGGCCTTGGCTTTCTTCGTATTGTAGGTGAGGCATTTGCATCCATTGATGCCGAAGCAGATGAGCGTGAACGTCTAACTATTAGAGCCGTGCTGGACACCAATTCGATGAACCTTCTGCCAAGGAGATTTGTCGAATGAAGGCCCCAGGTGCGGGCCCCAGGAAGACGCCATCACCCATCACCTCCGACAACCTCCAATTCAGTCCTTCACGGACCCCATGGCCAGCAGTGTGAGATCGTCACTTGACGGTGCATCGTCCCTAAGTGATTTTGTGTAGGATTTGTTCTACGGTGTCATGCATCGTGGCCCCATTCTGAGCGCGGTTCAATGCGTCCAAGAGTTGGTCGACTCCGAATCCAACTCCATGGCGATTCTCTTGTTGGGGCCGGCCGTCCGTAACCACAGTAGGCACTTCTTGAAACTTCGATCTCTTTTGCGGAGTTTTTGGGCTTCAGCCCAGAAATATTCTGTTCTCATGGACGGAGTCAAAACAAAAGCAGCACTCAATATGACGATGGGCTATGTCAGACTCTACGCCTATTCTGCTTTTCGCGAAGTCTCTTTAGGAGTACCTCTTGGTCAAGCTGGACGCGCGTCGTAACAACGCCGTCTGAGTCAATGTCCCCTTCGATTTGGCCGTGGCCTTGACAGGCAATGCGAACGAGCCCAAGTCCAGTCGACCCAAACGCTTCAATGCCGGCAGCAAGTGTGGCAGCTGTCTGTTGCTCGCGAAAAGCCTCCGCCGACCGAGGATCCCGCAACTGCGCAATAGCCGTCGAGAAACGCTCGACATGAGGCGACGTGAGGGCTACTCTGTTCCTAGTGGTGAGTTCAACGAGGGGGCCTTCAAAGCATTTGACTTCAAACGACGGCCATACGGAATGGTTCCAATCGTTGTAGAGACTGACGTTGTCGAGGAGTTCAGTGGTTGCCTTTCCTATGATTTCACGCATAGCCGGACTTCGGATAAAAACACTGAGCGCCGCAATCGCTCTGTTTTCTACGTTGACCATTAGGTCCCAATTGCGTGCGAGATTCCGAAACTCACGCTGAAGGAGAAGCACCGAGTCGGGGGAGGTCACTCGCGGGGTACCTCACCAGTGACAGGAGTATCCGCAACGAATGCTAATCGAGAGGTCTGTTCCGAGGACAAAATCGACCTTAGGCTTTCGAACAAGAATTGTTGGTCTGAGCAATTGGGATCATAGCGAAGCTCTATGGAGCAGCCACGCTTTAGCAGTGAACCAAGTATAGCAATCATAAATTTTGTTGCGCTTGAGCTCATCTCTCTCAAAGCTGTTACCGATAGTTCAAAAGTGTCGGCCAATGTGACTTCTTTGATGCCCGCGGAAACAAAAGCGATCAGTGAACCAGATACGTCACGCTCTCGCAGCCACGTACACTTAGAGCCGGACCATCGCATTGCCACCCGCCCAGCAGTGCGACGGAGCTCAATCTTGGTTCCGAAATCCTCAAATAGTTCAGGGACACTCATTGCTACATTACCCCTAGAGACAGTAGCGTTAGGTCATCACCCACGGGAACTGGAGCTCTAAAGGCTTCCCAGCCTTGCAGGACAAGGTCTACGCTATCCTCCAGTGTACTTTGTCTCGGAATGGCGTTCAACATGTCTAAAAGCCGTTGTGTTCCGAAGCGCTCACCGGTAGCGTCTTTCTGCTCCGTAAGGCCATCTGTGAATACATACAATCGGTCACCGTTCGTAAGAGAAAATTCTTGGTCTGTGTATGACACATCCTCCATGCACCCGAGTCCAACCGACCGCGTCTTAAGTTCGCTGATCCGTTCCCCAGTACTTTGAATTGGCTGCGCTTGGCTGGCGCTGGATAGTCTAAGAGAAATCTCTGCTGCACCTGTGCGAAAAATATCCCCGCACAATGCATCACACCCAACCGTGCTGCTAATAAAGAACTCCGCGGTATGGTCTCGATAGGATTCAAAGAATATGCGGTTGAGCTCGGACAGAATAGCGCGAGGTCGCGGGATCGAAAGCTTGAGACGATCGTACTCAGACTTTATGATGCCAGTGCGCATGGCCGCTTGAACACCATGACCGGTGACGTCGGCAACAAAAAAGCGAAGGTGAGTATCAGACAGACAGGTAACGTCATAAAAATCCCCACCGGCTAGATCCATTGGTCGAAAAATGCTGGTAAGTTCTAGCCACGGCAACGTCGGCAGCGAAGGTATCAATGAATGCTGGAATCGACCGGCCGCTGCAATATCCGATTCCAGAATTTGGTAAGCACTATAAAGTGCTATTTCCTTCCTATGCTTGTCAGCCAAGTTCCTGACACGTAGCAATAGCTCCAAAGCATTGAAAGGCTTGTAAAGGTAGTCATCTGCACCAACATCGAGGCTTTGAAATTTTGTCTGTGCATCGGTGCGCGCGGTTACCAAGATAATTGGAGTTTGACCAAGGATGCCAGGAAGCGCTTTAAGTCGGCGGCACATTTCTTCACCGCTCATTCTCGGCATCATAACATCGGAAACAATCACGTCTGGCATTGCGAGTTCGGCCATGCGAAGCCCCTCTGACCCATCTTTTGCGGTGATGACTTCGTAGTCATTCGCTAGAACATTCTTAATGTAAGTACGCATATCTCGGCTATCATCTACGACAAGCACTGTGGGATGGCCGGACGATATCTCTAGGGTTGACGGACTGTTTGCGGTGACTTGCTTGGATCGCTGTTTGGGACCTCGTATGGGTTGGTTGAGTTCTGGTTCCTCTTCCTCCGGATCAATATCCAGTGTTATGTCGAATGGAAAGCGAATATCTTGCGAGTCTGACGCGTCTTGGATCAATTCGGGTTCTAGGTGTCCTTTGCCAAGCGGGATTGAGACAATAAACGTCGCACCCTTTCCTTCTTCGCTGTCAACTTTTGCGGTGCCACCGTGAAGTTCTGCATATTCCTTTACCATCGCCAGACCTATACCTGTTCCTGCGTATTTGCGCGTGGCAGATGCGTCTACTTGAGAAAAGCGATCGAAAATTGACCTCTGCTTATCTTTCGGTATGCCGATTCCCGTGTCCGTTACCTGGATTTGCGCATGCGTACTTGTCGCGGAGAGCATGGCTGAAATGTGGCCACCAGGCTCCGTGAACTTAAAGGCATTCGATAGGAGGTTCATCACAATTTTGTCAAATTTGCTCCGGTCAACGTAGACGGTGAGAGTACTTTCTGGAGTCATCACATTCAATGTCACGCCCTTAACTTCCGCAGCGATTTTTGCTGTCTCGGCCAAGGAACTCAGCCGTTGGGATAGATCTGTGGGAGTGAAGACCTTCTGAATCTTTCCGGCCTCCAGTTTCGAGAAATCCAAGAGGTTATTGATGAGTGTCAGGAGGCGTAACTGGTTACGACGCACCATTGACAGCTGCCTATTTCGTACGGGTTCAGATTCTTCTGCGAGCATCGACTCAATGGGACCAAGAGAGAGTGTAAGGGGTGTTCTGAGTTCATGAGAAATGTTGGCGAAAAAGTCGGTCTTCAAGGAGTCCATCGCCTGCAGTTCATCATTCGCAGTCCTAAGCTGTTTACTTAGGACAAGATCGTGCAATGTTGCAATGTCCGAACGGTGAACAGCAATGGACGCTAGGAGTGATGCGCCAACGAGGAAGAAAATAGGAACGCCTGCGTTCGATGTAAGAGGTGTCATGAACGCATTTATTAGAAAATAACCGAGAACCAGCGACACTGACACACAAATCATGTGAGATAGACGCCACGACATGAAGAGACCGGACCCAAAAATGATCAACATGTTGCCTACGTAGTAAGGGCTGGAAAATCCGCCAGAATATGCTGCCATCAGGGAAACGGCTAGAGAACCAAGTGTAATGTACATCATAGTCATCACCCGAATGTAATGACGCCCTCCCGACGTAAAGGTTAGTGCAAAGGTGCCCATGCAGAGCATCGCCACAAAAAGCCGTATAAACAGGAAAAGGAGCACGAGGTTAGGCGTTGCAATAAAATCGACTATCCAAAAAAGGATGAACATCAAAGCGGCAACTGGAGCCAATACTCGTGTTTCGTTTACTAGCTTACTTGTTCGAACGCGCTCATATTCTTGGCTAAAGTCTTCGAGTTGTGGAGAAGATGTGGCCACTACTTAACACGCATTCCACTTCGTCGGCCTATGCGGCCGATTCGGCTTTCTTTCTTACTATCGCAAACTGAAAGACGTTGGACGGTTCAGCCTCGATTTCGATGGATTCTGTGCCTGGGAGCTGTGCTACAAGATCAAAGATTTCATCGGGTGTTCGGTAGATGAGTGTCCAATCGAGAACAAGTTCAGCAAACCAAAAACATGAGCTTGGCTTTACCGCGTTTCCGATCGCAAGTGCTCCGCCGGGGCGAACCTTGGTCCAGAGGATTCGAGCTAGAGATTTTGCGAGTGGTTGTCTTAAGTAGTCAAAAATTCCAGTACAATAAACGAAATCGTGGTCCGAAATCGAGGCAAGTAGGCTAAAGTCTTGCAATAGCTGAGTGAATGAGACGTAGAGGCAATTCACCGTTCCTCTCCCGCAGTATACGTGTTGCTCATAGGCGCGACGATGCGCCAAACTGAGCGCTTTCTCCTCTTGATCTATGAGGGTCCAATGGGTCTTGCGGACTGGTGAAACAAAGGCTTCAGAAAACTCCGTTGCCTCGGTCGCTGGTCCACAACCCAAATTTAGCACAGTGAATTCGGATGTTTGTGCTGTTGCGCGTTGGTATTCGCGCCTGTGCAGCTCGATTAGAAATTCCTTGCGAGTTCTCACAGCCTCAGCCATGGGCTCTTCAACGCAGATCTTATGGAAAACGCGAGCAAAGAGTGTGTCGCCACAGAACGTGTTCTCATACATATAGAGCATTGTTTGATAGTCACCGGGATATCCGAGCGGCTTCATGTAGGCGCGTCGAATTCCGGGAGCATCAAGTAGGAGCGCTGTTAAGAGTGTTTCCGTGTATCGTTTGGCCGCAGCCAGTGTTTTTGGATCTTCAAGAAAAAGTTTCGCAGCAAGTGTAGCCCTTTCACGCCCCTCGACCCATGGCCCACGCGCAGACGCGAGCCCTTTTTCAATGAGGCGTTGGCCAATATCGCCGCGATCGGAGTCAGATCCGCATCGCATTGTCCAGTTATCGAAAGCTACACGGTAAAACTGAACCGTAAAGGCAAGTGCTTCTATAGCTTGGCGGTAGTCACTTGGGACATGGCCGAGAGTAGGGCCAGGACCGTGTTCCAAAGCATTGTGCAATCGTGTTTCTTCAGCGCGTCGACGAAATGCGGAAATATTGAGGAATCCAGAAAGAAGCTTTACGCCGACTTTAGCCTTATTGCGAATTTGTTCGTATCTAACAATCTCTATCTTACCATCATATACAACAGAATCGCGGAGAAGAAGCTGAGCAACATCGACTGCTCCCGCTACGGGAAGATTGTCCGTATTCTGAGTAAGAAACGAGAGACCGCTGATTGATATGTCCAGAACCGGATAATATTCGTTACCAATACGGAGCCGAGCTACTTCAGGGTCCGTTATTTCGACGACAGTGATTCGCTCTCCCCGATAGACGGTATTGCGACCTAGGCCGCCAAAAAGATCTTTATAGTTGTGTGCCACCGGTTATTCAGCCTTGGTTGGCTCACAAACCCACGCACCAGGAAAAGTTTGTGAGACAAACGATGTTCTCAAAAGATTCAAGTTTAAAGTGACGGCGAAAACTAATCGTAATCTTAGGGGTCGTTGGAAAAAGATGTGAACCAAAGCGGCACTTTCTCCGGCCTCACGCCATGCTTTGAAATGACAAATGGGAGTTGTCACTCCCCAATCACTGAAGACGCCAGCATTGGCGCTGCAGGCCACGCGACCGACGATGTTTTTTCTCATCCCCCGCCTACATAGCACATTTGGGCAAACCAACGTTCTTGGGAGTCTGGCCTCCTCCATCTCCTATTCGCGTACCATGTTTGGCGGCAAAATCCGCCCATTAGCCGAAAACTTTGGATCTTTTTGGTCAAGTTGCCAATACGCGCCTCAGATGACAATTATCTGGAATTATTGATATTATCGGTGTTGCAGAAGTTCACACCTGTATGGGAGTGTAAGATGCAGTGTGATTCATTGCGGTATCGATCGGGCCGAACTCCGTCGGCTGTCTCAGCTGCGTCCGCATCGCTGGGTAGCGGCCCTCGCCTTGGATTGGTGCATGATATTGAGCATCTTCTTCGCGTACTCATGGGTAGGCTCGTATTGGTGCATACCCATTGCGAGTTAGATAATTGGATCGCGGATGCACGCAATTGGCGGTCTGGGCCATGAAGCCGCTCACAGGCTTGCTTGCAGATCGCGCTGGCTGAACGATCTTGCAGAGGTTGTTGCAACGTGGCCATTGTTTGTAAACATACAGGGCGGATATCGTCCGTGGCATATTGAACACTTATCGAAAACTAGGAACGGACGACGATCCTGAACTCTCATATCGCAAGGATGCAATATATCAGACTCCACTGCGATACACGCGAATCGCATTCGTGTTTCTTATGGATTCCTTGGGTTTCGGGGTGCCAGACTTGCTCAAGTTTTTTTCGCAGATCATTCCGAAGAAACGAGCAAGGCTCCTTGGCCCCGCATCGCTCTGGCTGACGCTCTTGGCAGCGGCCTTTTTTTTGAATGCTATGTGGGTATTTTATCTTTGGACTTGGTCTTTCTTCACAAGTTTCTGGGCCGTATTTCGAATTCGTACCTGGGCAGAACATATTGGTGCTCCCGTTAGAGGCCTGGCTAGTTCGCACCGGTTTGTTGCTGGGCCAATCGGAAAATTCTTTTTTTTCCAGCACAACCTGGACCACCACTACGAACATCATTTGTGGCCGCAAGTTCCGTTTTACAACCTTCCGGCCTTGCGAAAGCAATGCTGCGATGAACCGATCGTTTCGGTCGTCCAACTCTTTTCCAATTCTGAAGATCAGGTCGAACAACTTCCTGTTGCACCAACGACGAGCTAAACGCTCATGCTCCACATCATAGGTGGAAAAGTCCGTGTAACATGATGAGCTCCCTCCGCTTGTAGCCAATGCGTCGTGGAACAGGCGGTGTCGCCCGGGTTTCGTGGAGTGGGGGTGGCGGGGCTCTAAATGGATACGCATGGTTACGTGGGTGGGGGGTGGCGTAAAAGCATGATGTGTTTCGGGTACATGGGGGCAGTTTAAAGAGGCGCTACGTACATTGACGTACTGAACGTGTGGCGCTCCTGTTCTATTGGGTCAGTCTGGATTGCGTCACTTTGGGGGGCGGTGGGTTGGGGGGAATGGTGCTGGATATTTCGACGTTTAGGGGGGATTGATGGTGGTAGGGGGTGTTTTGGGTGGGGGGGGTTGGGGGTTGGGTGAGGGGGGTGGGGTTGTGGACTGGCTTTTTGGACTGTTTCGCGCCACGCTTTTGAAGGCTCATGGGCAAGAAGGGTGGGTTTATGGAGACCGGGACGGATGTGTCTGGGAGAGGGGGGGATGTTGTCGGGCGGCGGGTGTCTGAGATCGATGTGGAGACGCAGAAACGTATCGATGGGGCGATTGAAGCGTTGCCGGAGCGGGCGCGTATTTTGGTGATTGATGATAGCTCGCAGATGCGAAGTTATATTAATGCGATCTTGCAGGATGAGTATGAGCTGTTGTTTGCGGGGGGGGCGAAGGAAGCACTTCGGGTGTTGGAGGAGGAGAGACCGGATCTGATTATTTCGGACTCCATTATGCCGGGGATGCATGGGCAGGAGTTGTGTCGGCATCTTAAGACGCGGCCGGGGAATGTTGCGCGGCTGCCCTTTATTTTGATTGCGGATCCGACGGAACTGCATTCGGAGATCCAGGAGCTGGCGGCGGGGGCGGATGATTACGTGGTTAAGCCTTTTCATCCTCCGGAGCTGGTGTTGCGGGTTCGGAATACGGATACCCACCGGAGGCATGAGCAGGCTCTGCGGGAGTTGTATCAGGCGCATTATGCGGATCTCCGAGAGGCGCGGGCGTTTCAGAAGAGTTTGTTGTCTCAGCCACCTAAGAATGGGCCGGCGCGCATTGCGGTGGAGTATCGACCTCTGGATAACGTAGGGGGGGATATCTACGATTTTTGTATTCTTCCGTCCGGGGATTTGCGGGTGTTTTTGGGGGACACTTCTGGGCATGGCATTAAGGCGGCGCTTCGCACGATGGTGATTCATTCCCAGTATGATGCGCTCAAGTATTCTGGGGATCCGGCCCAAGTGCTGGCTCGGCTTAATAATCTTTTGATCGATCGGTTTCCGCGTCGTTCTGACGCGAAATCGGGTAGCCGTATTCAGTTGGCGGCCATGTGCTTGGACTTTCATCTCAAGGAGTCTGGTGGTTTGGACGTGGTGTTTTCTTCTGGAACGGATTTGCCCGCGTGGAAAGTTGGGGATGACGGGGCGACGGCTCAGAGGGTTCCTGGCATACCTTTGGGATGTATTGCGGAGTATCCGTATCATCTGGGGACGTTTTCTTTGAGAAGGAGCGAACGGCTGGTGGTGTTTACCGACGGGGTGTCGGACCAAAAGAATCCAAAAGGCGTTCGGTTGGCGGAGAGCCCAAGTTTGGTGGAAGTTGTTCTGGAGACAAAGAACGCGGAATCGCTGTCGGGTACACTAAGGCGACTGATGTCGAGCGTGCAGCGCTTCGCGGCGGGTAGTTCTCAGGTCGATGACCTTACGGTCCTATGCATCGAATCGGCCCAGAAGGATTTTTCGAGTGTGTAAGCTTATACACGAGCTTCATAGTCCGATTCCGGAGCAGGGGTATGAGGAAATCGCTGAGCTGGCTTCTCAAGTGTGTGAAGCAGCCGCGTCGTGGTTTGAGTTTCAGCACCAACAGGAGATTTTGTCGATGATTGCAACTGAACTTTTGGCGAATACCATTCGGTATAATGACTGGACGCATACGCCGAGGCCCACCTTTGACTTTCTCTTGTATGACAACTCGACGGTGAAGCTTTCGACAACGAATTCGCCCCGGGACCCAGAGTGCGCGAGTCGGTTGCGACGTGTCCTGCGTGAGACGGCCAGCAGGGATGGGGCGGAGCAAGCATACCGGAGACGCATGCACGATTTGCTTCGTAAGCCGTTTGAGCTGGGTACGTCGACAGGTTTGGGTATTATTCGTATCGCACACGAGGCGGCGGCGCAACTGTCGTTGATTGTGGCGAATTCGGGGCTGTTCATTCTATCGGCGCAGATCAACCTGGAAGCCTACGCGAAGGGCTGTCTGGGGGGAGATTCTTAATGTCTGTTTCCTTCTCCTCATCCTCGTTGCATATTGATGCGCGCTCTACCCATGGTGTGGTCCGGCTTCGTATTGCGGGGGAGAGTCTGGCCCCGAACCTTCCTGAAGGCCTAGAGAGTTTTTTTGACAATGTCTTCGAGAGTCGGCCGGATGAATCGGCGTTCGAATTGCACTTTGAGGAATTGCTTGCGGTGAGCTCAGAGCTTCTGGGGTTCCTTATATCGATTGTTGGGCGCACCTTGGATACGAGTATTCCTGTCGCCTTTTTTTATGACGCACGGCGTCCGTTCCAACAGGCCCTTTTTTCTGGGCTTCAGCCTCTTTTGGCGGACCACCCTCAGGCTCGTTTTGAACAGGTGCAGAGCAAGTAGATGACGGGCTTAGCATCTGTTGAGGGAAGGTTGGGTCGGTATGGTTGAGACGCTCACAAACGGGCGCAGACTGGGGCCTTTTGTTCTCATTCGTAGGGTTGGTTATGGGGGCTCGGCGGAGGTGTGGCAGGCCGAAAAGGTCGATGGGGCCGGGGGCAACGTCGCTTTGAAGTTTTTGACGCCGCATCTTGACCAATACAGTTCGTGGACGCGATTTCTCGACGAGATTCGGGTGGCCAAACTCCTTGAGCATAAACACATTGTGCAGGTGTATGGGCTACACCGGCTTGGGGGATATTTTTTGCAGTCTATGGAGTTTGTAGATGGCACCAGTCTACGAACGCTGCTTGCTGCCCTGGTGAAAAATAGGCATCGGCTGCCGGTCGAGTGGTCTTTGATCATTATGCGCGACATCGCCCGGGGCCTCGCTTACGTGCATTCGAGAATGAGTGACTCGGGCTCATCGCTTAAGATTGTGCATCGCGATGTGTCGCCAGACAATGTACTGGTAGGCCAGGGCGGGGTGGTTAAACTCACGGACTTCGGCATTGCGATATTTGATGACCGCTTGGATTCGAGCCAAACGGGAGTATTCAAAGGTAAGTTTGGGTATATGGCGCCCGAGCAGCTCTCGGGAGAGAGCAAAGGCCCACACGTAGATATTTTTTGTGCGGGAATTGTTTTTTGGGAGTTGCTCGCCTCGCAGAGGCTCTTTCCCGCGCAGCGCGGTGCTGTTTCTCCGCATTTCATGGCGGTATTGAATCATGGCACGGTGCCTTCGGTCACGCTCTTTAATGTCGAGACGCCCGACCCGGTCGCAGAGATTGTGCATCGAATGCTGCGGGTCTCAACCTCTGACCGGCCGGAATCCATGGCGGAGGTGCTGCAAGCGATTGAGGCGGGAATCAAACAGAAGGTTCCAGAACCCGATGTGGCCCGTAGGGCGATTTGGGACTGGATCGTCTCCCACGTCATGAAGCCCCATTCCCACACCAAGGAGATCCGGTGTTTGGCAAAAACGGTCTCCGAACCGGTACAAGATTCTGAATTGCCTACGCTTACGGCACAACAGTTGATTGTTGAAGAGCAATAGGCTGTTTGAGTGGTGCTTACTGCGGAAGGAAGTAGAGTCTGCCGAGGGCTTGGCACTTCTTGCAGGCGAGCCGAATGATAAGAAGCTTCTTTTGGCCGTACATCAGTTGGTCTTGATCGAGATGACTGATCTGGGATGTACCGCAGGATTGGCAGCGACGTCTATTGAGAGCCGTTTTGATGTTTTGGCCCTCGCGCAAAGGTAGGGCTGTGGCGGGCGATTCTCCGGCTTGGTGTTTGGCGTTTTTGAGGAAGAGACGCTTCCGGCGTCGCGCTTTTCTTTCTTTGAAAAATCCAAAGAGTTGGATACCGATGAAGACCGAGAAGAAAATCACCAGAAGAAAGCCGACGGTTGTCGCGGTCTGCTCAAGACTGCTTTGGCCACCGGTTGCGCGGTAGGTGATCGCGTAGGCCAGCTGGTCGCCCGCATGTTCGATATCGGTGCGGTACTGATTGAAATCAGCCGTTGAGACATGATCGACCTTCGAACGGTAAGAATAGTCCATTCGCAGGACGTTTTTGTTCAGCCATGATTTGGCGTTGACCTCGAAAGCTACGCCATCAATACGTTCGGACTCCGAAGGGATATCCCAGTTTGCATCGGGGAGGTGAATCTCGATGCTCTGTCGACGAACGACCGGGTGGGCTACGGATAGCGGTGCTTTTCGTTGGACGACCGTCGGCATGGAGAGCTCGTCTGAAATCTTGTCTGCCCAGAAGTTTCGGCTGGTTCCGTCGAAGAACTCGCTGATCTCGTAGGTGGTCTCGATGACAAACTCATTCTTGTCGGTGTCTTCGATGACTTTGATTGGGTTGACCGCCTTGATCTTGGGATCGGCGGCTGCCCTCTTGTTGAGAAAATACCGATCGAGCTCGTTTCGCGACAGGTTCTTGACCATGGACCGGACAGAGTTGGCGCTCGAACCTCGGTACCGACTCCGCACCTTGAGGTGGACGGGCTCGTGGTAGTCTCGAATCGTAAAAGTTTCTTTGGTTGTGATCTCGGACGGGGCCTCTGGGAGTGGAATCGGGGAAAGAACATTTTCGTTTGGGCGGATGATCAGGGCGAGCTCAAAGGGTGGCGGGGCTTCCAGATCAAAGTCGCCCTCGGTGGATGCGTTCGTGGGGTCCATCCAGGCGATGCCGGAAGGGGTCTCGACGGCGACGATCACGTGATCAAAGACCGTTGCGGAGGGCAACAGGTGACCTAGGGTTCGCCGGAAGGTGGTGCTCACCAAGGCCGGATACGCGGGGATCCCGACCTCGCGGAGGAGCTGGACCAGCAGGTTGGATTTGTCTTTGCAGTCGCCAAAGCGGCGGCGCAAGACCTCTGAAGGCTTGTGGGGCTCGTACGACTGGCGTCCCGCCTCGATGCCAAGATACCGGACCTCTCGCTGCACAAACCGGAGGGCGGCAAGAAGCCGGGCCTTGGGCGTGTTGTGTTGGGTCAGCCATGGTTTCGCGATCTTTTGGACGGCTGGCTTTTGGTCTTGCGCCTTTTTGTAGAGGTCGTGCATCCAGTTGGAGACCGCCGACCACGAGGCGTTCTCGGATATTTGGAGCCACGGGATCTCTTGATGCCAAATGGGTACCTGATCTTCCCATGTGGTCGGAGGGACATTGTGTCGCGCCCACACGTAGGTTTTGTATTGAGGGTGTTTGTGGATCGTGGGCGCCAGCTTCATCCCGTGGGCCTTGAATCGTGGCGCTTGGGGGCTGGACCACCGGAGGCGATAGCTGAGGTGATGGATGGGGTCGGAGGCCGCGAGCTGGATTTCGTCGGTGAAATGATCTCCGAGGGCCGGGTTGTCGCCTGTGGTGGTGTACGCGTACTCGACGACGTCTCCGACGCGAACGTCCTCAAGTAAGGGAAGAACACTCAAACGACCATTGTAGATTTGCGCGGACAGATCGGATTCTTGTTGGATGGTTTTGATGTTGTCCCGTATCAAGGCGTTCTTGATCCGTCCGTCTCTGTGAATGTTGATCGCGTGAATGGTCAAACTTTGATAGACGGGGTCATAAGAAAACCGCGGTTGCGAGCCGTTCTGAACCCCTGAGTTGTTGATGATGCGGTAAGCGATGTGTACGTAGCGCTTGGTTTGGGTGCCCTTGGCGAAGACTTGTCTATCTTGGAGCAAAATGTAGGCGCCGCCGCCGACCTCGGACGCTGGCGTTTCCGCTTGTAGGTTGGGCGCGATTGGGGTCACCCACGCAGAGGGTGGCGCGATGCGAAAACCGGCGGCGACTGCGGGGCGGATCCCGCCGGCGAGCACCAGAAGAACCCAGAGTACTGCGCTCAAGGTGCGCCATTTTCGTTGGACATGAACTGGCGGCATAGATGGTAGCCTACTGGGGCCGCACGGCGATTGAGGACAAGATAACGTATACCATGGAAGGAAGCGTGTGCCTGTTGATCGTGAGTGAAAATCATTCACCTTGGTTGGGCTGTCTGGTTTGGGTTTGCTCGGAGCTTCCTTGTTTCGATCTTGAAAGTGCGAAGTCGTTCCTACATTGAACCATGGATGGGCCCACCCAAGATTTGATCCAGATCACGGGACGAGGTTGATCCGCAACGACCCAGTCTCCATGTTCAGAAGAGCCGATGAGATGGCGTGAACAGTCTACTCGGATGGAGATTTGGTTTTGTGGGGGACGCGTTCCATCAGCGCTTTGACGAGGATGGGCCAAACAAGGGTGGCGTCACACAGAACTTCTGCGTATTGCCCGCCTTCGGACGGGGGAACAAATTTCCCCCAACTGGTGCCCTCACTGTACGTGCAGCCCGAAAGCCCACCCCAATGCTCGGAAGCGGGGCAGATCCGTACGCCGTATCGAAAACGCCGGGGCACGGCCGGCTGTCCCGGAACCCGCAGGTGGCTGATTTCAAGATAAGGGCCGACTTGTTGCGCCCAGTTCCGGGGCACACCGCCGCCGATGGTGAAAATGCCCAACGATTCGTGTTCGCGAATCAGATCGGTGTATTGATCGAGGTCCTTGAAGGGGTCAAAAGAAACCGGGGCTTCGCCCCGTGTTTGGCGAAGACGGTTGTTGACGGCGATGTCCAGGCCAAGCTCCGAGTCGGTGAACGCAGGAATGAACACCGGCACGTTGTGCTCATAGGCACTCTTGAGGACGCCCCGACTGTTGGGGAAACGTTCTTGAAGCGCCTTTCCCAGGAGGCGACAGATGTCGTTGCTCCCCACCGGCTGACCACCAGGAATCGACGCCAGCGGACCGCGCGCGATCTCTTCAAGTTGGTCGAGGTTCTTTTCGAGTTCAAGGGTGTCGTAGACCCGATCGTAGCCACGGTCGAACAACGTCTTGTCGTCCATGCGAGGATCGTACCGAAAATGGTGCATTCCGGTGCCCTCGACCATACCGTGGGCCTGCAGGGCGCCCGTGCTCACAATGAGATCGATGTAGCCGCGTTCGATCATTTCACAAAGAACGAGGCCCATTTTGGCAACGGTCATTGCGCCCGATAGGGTGCAAACCACAAAACACGCGGGATCCTTTGCCATCGCCTCCATCACGGAAAAGGCGTCGCCGAGCCGACGGGCGCCAAAGGCGGTTCGGCTGTAGGCCTCGAGTAGATCCGCAAAACCTTGAACGCGATTCAGGTCCAAAGCTTCCAGAGGCTCGAGGCCATCTTCGAACCCGTCCCGATATTGCGATGAAGAACGTGAATCCGCCATTTTGGCTGACGCGTTACCAGATTACGCAGCCGCTTGGGAGGACATTTTGCGGGGTGTGCCTAAGGGCCAAAGAAGGAGTGCAAGAGCTCGTAGCGTTCAATGACAATGCCTAAGGTGACCCCCATGCTCAGGAGGCCGACGATCATGACGATCAACAGCGGCGGGCTCAGCCAAACGCCACCGAGGTCGCGGGTTCCGGAAAAGACGGTCTCGTTCGCGGGGTTCGCGACTGGAGGCATGGCCGGATCCGGGCTGGGGCCCGATTTCACGCTGTAAGGTGCGGCCGGGCCATCCTCGAGGATGAGGCCCTTCGTGTCCTCCGTTTCAAACGCCGCCCCAAGACCGTCCGCCGAAGACAGAAGTGCGGACGGGGGCGGGAGAGGAGGACGCACTGCACCCGGTGTTCCTCGAGATCGGTAGACCACCCCAGACCCTGAAGCGTCTTGCCCACTGTGGGAGTCCGCGGGGTCCATGTCCAAAGAAGGTGCCCTCGGCACTGGGCGTTCAAGGATGCCATCTGGGCTGGAGGACACCTTTCGGCCCACCACTTGAAGACCCTCGACGCCCAGATCTGGTATCGGCGGTGCCACCGGTGCCGGACGCTCTCGGCGCGCGCGACTCAGACTGTCGTTGGCAATGGCCCGAAGCTTGCCCAAATGGGGGAGATGAGCCCCCATCGTCGCTTCGTCTTCAAAGTCTTTTTGCCCTTCCTTGTACGCTCTTTCGAGTTGCTCCCCAAAATGCTCCGCAAACTTTGCCGGAAGATACCCAACGGTTGCGTCTTCTTCCGAAAGCAAAGAAAGAAGTTCATCGTGCGGAACATAGGTCGCCGTGCTTCCGTCCCATCCGGTGACGGCTCGCTCGGCGGCTGCAGCGCCTCCATAAGATGGTTCGATGCCTTCCGGCTCAAGGCGGAGAAGCTCGGCGCGACTGTTCTCCGTGTTTTCGACGAAGTCGCCTTCGCCGTTTGTTGGTGGCGCCTCAGAAAAAGACTGGTCCACCCGAGCCGGCAAGCCTATGCCGGGGTCATCTTGCTCGCGTGCTCCCGAAAATAGCCCCAAAGGGTCGGGGTCGGTCAGACCGCCGCGGATGACCGGGAGGTGTTTGGGACTCAGCGGCTGCCCGCCCAACACTTTGGCGAGCTCGGTGATGTCGCCCCTTCCGGCCATGGCGGCTCGAAGGGCGAAGGCACGCTTGACAATCTCGTCACCGTAGATCGCCGCAAACTCACGCGAGATTGCGGAGGCATCGATCTGTACCCCTGCCCGCCTTATCAGATCCTCGATGTCGTCCCGCATCTCGGCCGCGGTCTGGTAGCGGGCCTTGGGCGCGCGTCGCAACGCTTTCATGACGATGGGATCAACAATGGGCGTCAGCCCGTCGACGACTTTGCTCGGCGGGAGAATTTTCTGCTCTTGGATCGCGCTCAACACCTCCATCGGTGTAGATCCGCGAAACAGATCACGGCCGGTCAGAGCCTCCCACAGCACGATTCCGGTACCAAAAATGTCCGAGCGCCGATCAACCCTCTTCCCCAGCGCCTGCTCCGGAGACATGTACGAAAACTTTCCTTTGACGATGCCCGCTTGGGTTTCCCAGCCGCGGTTCATCGCTTTGGCGATCCCAAAATCGGTCAGCTTCGGAACCCCATTAAAACCGATGAGGATGTTCTGTGGGGTTACATCCCTATGAACAACCCCCATGGGTTGTCCGTGCTCATCAAGCAGCTCGTGTGCGTAATTCAGGGCATCACACACGCATGCGGTGATCCGGAGGAGGACGCCCACCGTCAATGGCTTCTTGGCGCGGGCCGATGCGCGCAAGACCTGCGCGAGGTTGGCGCCAAAAACGTATTCCATCGCGAGGCAGTGAATGCCCTCAACCTGCCCAAAACCCGCAATGGCGACCACGTTTGGATGCCGAAGCCGTGCCGAGACTTTCGCCTCGGTAAAGAACATCTGGAGGAAGTCCTCGTTGGCGGCCAGCGACGGAAGAAGGATTTTCAGAGCCACCAGGCGGCCGGGGGATTCCGCGAGGGAATCGCGGACCAGAAATACATTCGCCGCCCCGCCTGAGGCCAGGCGAATCAGCAGCTCATAGTGGCCGAGCTGCACCGGTTCCAAGGTCGGGGGACCTTAGCACAGGACCCTAAACCCGGCTAGTCGCGGGACCCTAAGAAGAGCGTGAGGATGTAGTAAAACAGTAGGGCGATGCTGGCGAAGAGGGACAGGGCGGCCGCGACGTGCTGCCCCGGTCGATAGCGATGCACAAGATTGGAGGTGTTGTACACAATGCTCCCAGCAGCAAAGACGGCAAGAAAACCAGCAAACACCGTGCCGAGCGTGAACGGAAAAAACACACTCACGACGATAAGCGCCAGCGCGCCGAAGCCCATCACCCGCAAAATTCCGCCAAGAAAGCTGAAGTCTTTCTTGGAGATAAGGACCATCGCGGTCAAACCACCAAAAACGATGCCGGTGACCATGGCTGCTTTGGGTATGACATCGGCTCCGGCGTGATAGGATGCGATGTAGAGAAGCGGTAACCAAACCACCGACACCGCGCCCACATAGAGCGCCAAACCGAGGTACTGTTTGCCGACATTGACGGCCGAACTGGCCCACCGATCGGCGACGGTGGACACCGCCATATAAAGGCCGAGTACGACCAGCCAGCTGAACCGGCCGCCGACCATAAGCGAAACCAGCTTCTCGACGCCGGGTGTGTGCAGAAGCAGCGCTTCGAGGCCCACAAAGGCGAGCAGCGCCAAAGCGACATGCTGGTAGGTCTTGTGAATGAATTCCGTTTGGGCGTTGGTGCCGGCACTGGCGACCGTCCACGGATCTGCGTGGTGGCGTTGAGTTTCAAAGCGCATGTTCATATCTGGTTCCGTCCTTTCGAGCTCCGTGAAGGCGCGATATGAGCCAACCCTAGCCACGAAAACAAGCTTTTCGACCCTTGTATTCCTGGGGAATACACCTACGAGGGGGATAGCACGACTTCGGCGTGGCAAAACGGGTGGGTCGGTGGAGGACTGAAACGCCTGTTTTAGGACTTCTTGACGGGACGTTGCCTGCGCTCGCCGCCGAAGAGTCCCCACGCAGCCATTCCGAAAGAAGTCACCGCCGCGAGGGCTCCCCAGAACCAGTAAGGCAGGAACAGGGCTTCGGCCATCGCCTGGGAGTCCGAGGGGCGCGCTTGGCCATCCACGATGGCGCCCATAGAGAACATGTAGCCCACGTCTCGGAATACAGAAACGCACAGTTGAACACCCACGCACTGCACGAAGATTTGAGCCCCGCGCGGGGGGAGGAACTTCGCGGCCAGGAGGGCGACCGCGATGCACCCGAGTACGAAGCCCGCCCCAAACAGGTTTCGCACCACCACAAACAGCGAAAGACCCAGAACGGCGGCCATGAACCACAAGACCCGTCGGGCCTTGCCCTGCGACCGAGCCAGAAACAGAAGCAGGGCCCCCAAAAACGATGGGCCCACGAGCCCCCCAAGGGCCACCAGCGCGCGCCTCATGCCCCCAAACCCTTGGCCGCGCCATTTTGCGAAACCGGAGCCATCAAGAAACATCTCGAGCGCATCGAATTGTCCGCCCAGCAGGACCGCGGTGAGGCCGTGGCCCATCTCGTGGGCGTAGGTTGCAAACAGGGTAAACGGATAGAGAACCTGCCGCCCCACGGGAAACTGCCAGGCTACGACGCTCAGGATGGCGATGGTCGCGAGGTACAGTCTCAGTTTCACGGGTGCCCTCCGCGCCGCCGACCGGTCGGCGCAAGGATGGGCTTCTGGGACGCTGATTGACCCTTTTTTCGATGAGGGACAGAGTTGTGCGCGTGCACGCGCCCCGAACTCTGCCGTTGCCAGCCAGAAAACTTCAAAAGCAATTCCTTAACCCCTATCTCCTCCGGGCTTATTTCCTCAAGAACCTCCCGCTGGCCGCGTTTGCGGGACTTCGGCTGACGCGCCTCGACGCCGAAATGTGCGAGGTCACGGTCCCATACTCTTGGAGAACGACCAATCCGTTTGGATCGATCTACTTCGCCGCGCTGACGATGGCTGCGGAGCTTTCGACGGGCGCCTTGGCGTTGGTCGCGGCGAAGGCCGGGGGCGTACCGGTGTCGGCGTTGCCAGTGGGGTTTGAGGCCCACTTCGAGAAGAAGAGCTCCGAGATCACCACGTTTCGGGCTTCGTGCGGTGCGGTTTTCTTGGATGCGGTGGACGCCACCGTCAAAAGCGGCGAAGGTGTGGAGGCCAAGGCGACCAGCGTGGGCACCAAGGCCGATGGCAGTGTTGTCGCCCGATTCGATTTGACGTGGTCTTTCAAGGTGAAGTCTTCCGGTCGTTCTCGCGGGTGATCCGCGAACGTCGATGTCCACGTGGCAAACGCCCACACCCCGCGGGTTCAAGGACGCTGTTGGCGCTCAGTCTGCTCGCGTGCGGTGGGATTTTGGCGTGCGCTGCTCGCCCGGCTTCAACGTCGACCGGGGCAAAAGAAGAACGAGCGAAGGTGGTCGCTCCGTCTCGACCTCGATCCCAGCCGAAGGGATCAACCTGTACGCACGCCGCCCTTTCTCGGCGCGAACACCGGGTTTTGAGCACAGACCCGGGTGTCGAGCTGTTGGTGCTTTCGGTCGAGACGCCCCTTCCGCGGCGAGGGGTGGTGGTCTTCACCCACGGCGCTGGCTCTGCATCGTCGGCCTCATGGGACATCCGGTACGGGGACTACTCCTTCATGCGGTTTCTGGCCTGCCAAGGCTTCGACGCGTACGCGGTCGATGTTCGGGGCTTTGGGGGCTCTACCCTACCCAAAGAGATGTCTCAGCCGGCCGAACACAATCCGCCGGTCGTTCGAGCGGCCGACGCGGCGCGTGATCTGGCGGCGGTTGTCGGCTTTGTGCGCGAACGCACCAAAACCAAGAGGGTGAACCTCATTGGATGGTCTTGGGGTTGTGTGGTTGCGGGCTTGTACACCACCACCCACGCGGACCAGATCAAACGATTGGTTTTGATGTCGCCGGTGTACGATCGACGATGGCCCCGCCGGCACCGAACCAAAGGTGCGTGGCGAACGGTGACCGAAGCGCTCTTCTACCGGCATTTCAACCCAGCGGTGGAAGAGAAGGCGGTTCTCGACGAAGTGGTGACGTCTCTGTTCCGATTCCAAGATTCCGGTGAACTTCGGTTGCCGAACGGACCTTACCGCGACCTCTATGGCCCGGATGCGCCGGTATGGGACGCCAAAAAGGTCACCGTCCCCACGTTGGTCGTGCGCGGAGACAAAGACCGCGCTTCTCTCGCTCCGCATGCGCGTGCCCTGGTGGAGCATCTTGCCCATGCCCCCGTACGGCGCTACGTGGTGATGGAAGGCGCCGGACATTTCTTTTATCGAACCCGAAACTACAAAAAGCTGCACAACCTCACGGCGGCCTTTTTGACCGAACACTTTTGAACGTCGAAGGGCTGTCGTCGTCGCGCGCCAGCCCTGGGATGACCCTGATGGTTCAGCTTGACCCCAGTCGGCGAGCAGTGAAGGCTGCGCCCCCGTGGGCCAGTCCTCGGAAACGCTTGAGTCGCTCATGGAGCGATACGCCGATGGGGATCTCCAGGCTTTTGAGGCGTTGTATGGAGCGCTTCGAGGGCCGCTCAAGGCCAACCTTCGTCGGTGGTTACGCACCGACGACAAAGTCGACGACGCCCTTCAAATCACGCTGCTCAAGATCCACGGGTCTCGGGCCCGCTACCGCCGCGGGGCGCCGGTGCTCCCGTGGGTGATGACCATCGCCCGAAACGTTGCTCTGGACCATCTGCGTTCCAAGGTGGCGCAGGAGCGATCCCTGGATGAAGATGCGGCCAATCGGATCCCGGATGAGCAGCAAACGCTCAAATGGGACGAACAAGACGAGCAAGAGGTGATTACCGCCGTTCGAGACGCGGTCGAGAAGCTTCCCGCCTCCACCAAAGAGGTTGTTCGGCTCCACAAACTCGAGGGGCGCCCCATGGCCGAGATCGCAGAGATTCTTGGGATCCGTGAGGGGGCCGCTCGGGTTCGGGCCCACCGGGGCTACCGGGCGCTCGCGAAGCTTCTTCTCGGTTTTCGCTCAACGCGCTAGGGGAGAAGGGTGGGCCTTTTGCCCCTTTTCAGCATAAACTCTTGAAATTCAATATGTTAACCCCCCCCCTTGTGCCAGGGTGAGCCTTGGCTCTAAATTTCCCGAGTTCTCGCTTTTCGGGGACACTAGGCTCTTATGGCGGATAAGACCAAGCAACAGCTCGCGGATACCGAAGCAAGAAAACAGCAGTACCCATTCCACAAGCGGTTTGTCCGCAAGAGGGTGGAGATACGCGTTGAGGTTGAGCGATTCCAAGAGGCCTTGGCCAGCTCCAGCGTCAACATCAGCCCCAGCGGAATCTGCTTCAAGATCGGGGAGCCTCTCGAAGACAACGAGAGCATCCGCATCCTTCTTTATGTTCCGCGCGGCAAGGAAGTCGAAATTCTGAAAGTTCGGGCTCGCATGGTCTGGCAAGAAAACGAAGACGACGGCATGTTTCGGGTGGGGGCCGCTTTTGAGCAGTTTGCCCCTGGCGATGAGCGTCGTATTCGCCAGTGGTTGCTTGAGCTCAGTACCGACACGCCTCCAGGGCAGGCGAAAAAGTAATCGACATCCGGAAGCAGGGGCGCGGTGATCGCATTCTTCGGACGACACGGCACCTCTTTCCTGGCGTTCACCCGATCGCTCGCGGTTTTCGGCGTCCTTGCGCTCGGAGCCTGTGACGAGGCCAAGGACAATCCGGACGGTGGTACCCCGACCGACGGATCGTCCGACGCCGGAATGCACATGGACTCCGGCCCCCAAGATGGGGGCGGCTCGGACGGTGGAGCGGGTGACAGTGGCGGGCGTGACGGTGGGATTCAAGACGTGGCTTTTGGTCTCGACCTGAGGCCGGCCAATCCAACCTGCGAGGCGCCCGAACGCCCGAGCCTCGGGGACGAGGATCTGGAACTCGAAGAGGCGTTCCCCGGCGTGACTGGCCTGGGGGCTTTGACGGACCTACGGCGCGTTCGCATCGATGGCGACGGCGCACGGGTGTGGGTGGCCGCGGCCCAAAACGGCCGGATTTTGGCCTTCGGGGACGGACACGTGGGCGCGCCGCACGTGGTGCTGGAGTCGGATGCGCTGACCCGCTTTCGGTCGGGCGGTGAGCGTGGACTTTTGGGGGTGGCCGCAGACCCACGGTACCCGACGGTTTCAGAGCCCTCTACGCTGCGGCTCTACGTGAACTACACCGGAAGCTGTGGCTCGGCGCTTTGTTCTTACATCTCGCGATTTGAGGTGACGGTTCGGGCCGGCGGGAGCGCATTGGAGGCCGGAGCCGAAGAGGTTCTCATTCGGGTGCGCCAACCGGCGAGCAATCACAACGGTGGTGCTTTGGTATTCGGGACCGATGGGTTTTTGTACGCAAGCTTGGGCGATGGCGGCGATGGCAACGATCCTCGTTGCAACGCTCTCAACCTGAGAACCCCCCTGGGAAAGATCTTGCGCCTCGATGTGAGCCCCGGCGCTGGCTACGTGATCCCGGCGAATAACCCGTTTCGCGCCCGCGACGACCAGCCCTCTGAAGTGTTTTCGAAGTGTGACCAACATGATGGCGCCCCGGGATTCAACGAGCCTGACCTGTCGCGCGCGGACCCCTGTCCCGAGATTGTGGCCTATGGCCTGAGAAACGCGTTTCGTATGTCTGTGGACCGCGCTACCGGCTTTTTGTGGTTGGGCGATGTTGGGCAGGGCGCCGTAGAGGAGATTCATCGACTCGATCTCAACACCTCTTCTGCTGGGTTCGGGCAACCCAACCACAATCTGGGGTGGCCAAGGCGCGAGGGCCACATTGCCAATCCCAGCCAGCAGAACCGAGCGTGCGACCTGTTGGCTGCTGACCAGGGCGGGGCCCTTGATGACCACTACACCCCACCCGTTTTTGTGTTTACCCACGGAGACAACCCAAGCCGCCAGGCCGCCGTCGGTGGTGTGGTCTACCGGGGTCAAGCGCTCGGCGACACCTACGTCGGCCGCTACGTCTTTGCTGATTTCGCCAGCGGCGAACTCTGGGCCTTGGCAGATCCCTACAACGTGTCGACCCCCCGAGACGTCAACGGCCAGACCAGCCTCACCGGAATCGGGCTGACCCAAGGGTTTGCGGAGGATGACAACGGAGAGCTCTACGTTTTGCTCACCAGCGGCCCGAGGCGCATGGTGCCCAGAACCCCAAAAACCCCCAGTGCGTTTCCTCAGCGGCTTTCAGAGACCGGTTGCGTCGATCCCGCCAATCCGCAGCTTCCGGGTGCAGGGCTGATTCCCTACGGGGTGAATGCGCCGCTTTGGTCGGACGGGGCAACCAAGGAACGGTATCTCGCGATCCCCGAGGGAACCCGCATCGAGCGAAGCGGCTTCTGCGATGGCTTGGACGCGCCGGCCTGTGCGGCTGAAGGAAACTGGGCGCTTCCCGTGGGTTCGGTTCTGGTTAAAGTGTTTCGTTTGAACGGTCGCCTGCTCGAAACCAGATTGCTGATGCGGCATGCCGACGGGGACTGGGCCGGATACACCTACGTGTGGGATGAGGCCCAACGCGAAGCCCATCTCATTAAAAACGCGCTGACCCGAACCATCGATGGGCAGACTTGGACTTTTCCCAGTCGAGAAGACTGCCTGCGTTGCCACACCCAAGCGGCCGGAGGAAGCTTGGGCTTGGAAACGGCGCAGCTCAACGGAGACTTCGTCTACCCCGACTCCAAACGTGCCAATCAGCTTCGTACGCTCGAGCACATCGGCTTGTTTACCGAACCCCTCGAAGGTGACCCGGCGGCCCTGCCCGTGTTGCCGGCCCCCGGTTTGACCCAAGATCCAGAGCTGGCCTCCCGGGCGTATCTTCACAGCAACTGCGCGATGTGCCACCGACCGGGTGGGGGTACCCAGTCGGCGATCGATCTCCGGTTCACTCGAAATTTTGAGGAAACCGGCGTATGTGACACCCCCCCCGGCCAGGGAGACTGGTCCGCGTTCAACAACCCGCGCATCTTCGCGCCCGGCGCCCCCGAACGTTCCTTGCTCGTGATTCGGGTGGGGTCCTTGATGAGCGAACGGCGGATGCCCCCGCTCGCAACGACCGTCGTGGATGCGCCCGCGCTCACTCGCCTCCAAACCTGGATCCAAAACACGACCGCGTGTCCTTAGGCGTGCAGGGACTCTCCCCTACGCGCGCTTGGGGTTGGCGCTGACCTCGATGTCGATCTGCGCGCTAGGTGGGGGTGGGCGCGGGTTCGCCCTTCTTGATGCCCAGTTGCTTGAGTTTTTTGTGTAGATTGGTGCGCTCGATGCCGAGTACGTCGGCGGTCCGGGTGACATTCCACCCGGTTTCTTCGAGTCGGCGAAGAATGTAATCACGCTCCACAATCTCGCGAAATTCGCGAAGGGTTGGGGTTCCGTAGGCGCGGAGGTCGATGAGGCCGGGGGTGTTTGCGGCGCTGGTGCTGGCTTTGCGGCCGGGGCTCGCCGGTGAAGCGCCCACAATCTGCGGTGGGAGATCTTCAGTTCCGATGGGGTGACTGGCCAAAATTACGAGGCGTTCCGCAAGGTTTCGTAGTTCTCGTACATTGCCGGGGAAGCTGTACTGGGCGATTGCGTCCTCCGCTTCTTTGCTGAGGGAGGCCGCGGGTTTGATGGCGTGTTCTTGGGAGAAATGATCGAGGTATGAGCGCATCAGGAGCAAGACGTCTGCGCCCCGGTCTCTCAAAGGGGGTGAGTGAATGGGGACCACCGACAGCCTGAAGAAGAGATCCTCTCGGAATCGACCCTCCTGAACCTCTTGGTCCAGATCCTTGTTTGTGGCCGCAAGCACCCGGACGTCGACCAAAAACACACGTTCGCCGCCCACGCGAATGACCTCGCCGGTTTGGAGCGCCCTCAATACTTTGGCCTGGGCGTTGAGACTCATGTCGCCGATTTCATCGAGAAACAGCGTGCCTCCGTCGGCGAGTTCGAATCGGCCGCGCTTTTTTTGGACCGCACCCGAAAACGCCCCACGCTCGTGGCCAAAAAGCTCGCTCTCGATGAGCTCGGCGGGAATGGCGGCGCAATTGACCTTCACGAATGGCCCGTTGGCGCGCTTGGACGCGCGGTGGATGGCGCGCGCAATCAGCTCTTTGCCGGTGCCGGATTCGCCGGTGATCATGACCCGCACGCCGGTGCCTGCGACTTTGGCGATCTGCTTTCGAATGCGCATCATCGGCTCGGATTCTCCGAGCATTTCTTCATCGCCCCCTTCGAGTGCTTCAAGGGCTGCGAGTTTTGCGCTGAGGGCGCGGCGGTCAATGACGCTCTTGACTGTGACCAAGACCCGCTCGCGGCTCAACGGTTTTTCAAGAAAGTCAGAGGCGCCCATGCTGATGGCTCGAACCGCCTCGTCGATGGTGGCGTGCCCACTGACCATGATGACGGGGATATGACGAAACTCCTCCCGCATCTTTTCGAGCATGGCCAAGCCGTCCATCCCGGGGAGCCGCACGTCCAACAACACGGCGTCGATGGGTCCCGTACCGAGCCGAGGCCCGAAGGCTTCGGCCGACTCGAAGGATTCGACGACGTAGCCTTCACCCTCGAGAACCATCGTCAGGGTCCGGCGGATGTTTCGCTCGTCGTCTACGACGACAATTCTTTGGCCGATGGGATCCGGTTCCGCTGCCATGGGTCATAGGTATCCGTCATCCTGCGAGCTTCAGCAAGATAGGAGTCATTCCGGGAAAAGAGCGCCCTTATGTTGAATTCGGAGGCGTTCTTACGGGGCCCGGTCCGAAATGAATTCGGTCCACCCGTGTGCGGGGGCTTTTCCGTTCCGTTTCGCGCTTTGGGCTGGGGAGCTGCCCTTGCGAGGGTTCTTGGTCAGCCAGATATGCTTGACGCCCCTTGGGTTGACCGCTAGGCCCCTCGTTTGTGGGCGAACCGGTAGGACCCTCAGAAGAAGATATCGACGAGCTCGAACTCCTCACCCGGCCGGGTCGGGAAGAGGATCTCCGTACCTTCCTGCTTCTGCTGCACCCCGCTGACGTGGCGGAAATGGTGGGGCACTTTAGTGAGACCACGGCCAAAGCCATCCTCCGCCATCTCGATCGGGAGCACGCCGCAGACCTCCTGTCTGAGCTCGAACCCCACGAAAAAGAACGCATTCTGAGCCTCATTCGTCCGGAAGAGGTCGGTCCCATCGTCAAAGAGATGGAGACCGACGACGTCACCGACCTGCTCCAAGAGCTGGATGAGGTGACCGCGAAACACGTCCTCGCGGTTCTCCCTGCGGAGGAGCAAAAAGATGTCACCGAGCTTCTCAAATACGACCCAGACACTGCGGGCGGGATTATGCAGACCGAGTTGGTCTCGGTCCCCGTGGGCAGCATGGTCGGGACCGCGCTCGCTGCGGTTCGCAATGCGGCCAAGCAAAAGATGGACATCATTTCGGTGTTTGTGGTCGATGATCTCGGTCGTTACACCGGGCATATTGCCCTCCAGGACTTGGTGCTTTCCTCTCCGCAGACGCCCGTCGAAGTGGTGGTGGAACCCAAAGTTGTTCAAGTCACGCCGGATATTGACCAAGAAGAGGTCGCAAAAATCTTTGATCACTACAGCCTCGTTGAGCTCGGGGTTGTGGACGCCGAAGAGAAACTGGTTGGACGCATTACCGCAGACGACATCCACGAGGTTCTGCTCGAAGAAGCCGAAGAGGATATGCTTAAGGTTGGCGGCACCGCCGCGGAACCAGAAGTAATCTATTCGGGAAAGGTGCTTCGAATCGTTCTTTTGCGCCTTCCGTGGTTGATCTCCACCTTCATTGCGACGCTCATTGCGACGTACATACTCCATTCTGCGAGTACGGTCTTCGAAACCGTGGTGATTCTCTTGATGTTTGTGCCGGTGATTACCGGCATGAGCGGCAATGTGGGTACCCAGTCGGCGATGATCATGATCAGCGGGATGGCGCTTGGTCACATCGATTCCGAAACGCTGTTTCGTTCTATCGTACGCGACATCATGGTGTCCGCGGTCATGGCGGTGGTTTGTGGTGGGGCCGCGGTGGTCATCATTGGGTTGTGGCAGAGCAATTACACCCTCGGTCTGTGTGTAGGGTCTGCGCTCGCATGCTCGATGGTGACGGCCAGTATTCTCGGCTCCGTAGAACCCGCGGTGCTGAAACGATTCGGTATCGACCCCGCGGTCGCGGCGGGGCCGTTGATTACTTCTATCAACGATATCTCCGGGGTCATCATCTACACCATGATCGCCCTGCTTTTTCTCCAGCATCTTCAATGATCTTGAGGCCGCTCTCAGTGACTTTGTCGTGAAGTTCTTGAGTGCAGTTGTGCTCGGAGGCGTGTTTATGGCGCGGGCGGACCGAAGTGACAGTAGCCCATCCGCGTCAGGCGCTGTGGTTTCGTACACTCGTTTCGTACACTAGGGTTGAGCCAGGGGCGGCGATTCGTGCGCTGAAGTTGGGTGCCTGTCCCCGGCAGCTGGGTCCGCTAGAGCGCCCGGTTGTGATTGTTTGCGACTGAAGAGAGGCCTTTTCGGTCACCCTTCGCTGCCCGCGAAGGCTCGAGAAAGCCTCTGGCGGACCTTGGACTCATGGTTTCCGAGATTTGTACGCGATCTGTCCAGAAGAGTTGCCCAGCAGGTGTTTTTGCGCTCATGTTAGAGGTTGAAAACAGCGAGGCACCAGCCGGGCGGTGCGTTTTCAGGAGAGAACATGGGCATCCAAAGGAATCTGCATTTGAGGGCTCACTTGTTTGTGAGCGCCATTCTCACGCCTATTTTCTGTGCAAGCAATCCTGCTTTTGCTGAAAATACCAAAGCCGCCGGCGGGAATCCCCTGGCTTCTCACTTCGGTGGAGCCAGGGCAAAAGCGGTGGGCGCGGTGGGGAGCTCTGGTCGACTGGGCGCGGCCCAGATGCTGGTCGAAGCCCAAGAGTACAACAAAGCCATCGAGATGCTGAAGGGATCGAGCCGGGCCGTCAAGGGGTACCGAGCGTTGCTTTTGGCGAAGAGTCTCGCGGGTCTGGGCGAACAAGAGCGAGCCCTCGCGGCGTTAAGCGAGGTCGTGAAGCCGACCGGGTTGTGTGAGGCTCATCCGAGCACGCTGCTCTACGATCAGTCTGTCGAGCTTCGGGTTTCACTGTTGGAAGAGAAGGCGCCTGACCGGGGCGCGAAGCTCTTACTGTCTTTGCCCGTCACCGGTGCACGCCTGCATCGTGCGGCTCAGCTTTTCCGCGCCGCGGATAAGGTTAAGGAAGCGGTCGCGACTGAAACTCGCCTCTTGGTAGAAATACCGGAGTCGGAAGAGGCGAAGCAGCTCGGTGCTGCGTTGGGGGCCGCTCTTTTTGCCAGGCGTTTGCGGTCAACGGTCCATCGGATGAGTCGCATCCGCAATCTTCTTGCCGCTCATGAAAACGATAGCGTTGCTCGCGAGACTCAGGCCCTGATGAAAGATATCGGACCGAAGAACAAGTTTCGTTGCGAGCTCCTCTACATGAAAGGGAAAGCCGAGAGAAAACGACGCAAGTATTCCCGCGCGGCGAAGGCGCTTTCCCAGGCGAGAAAGGTGTGCCTGCGCCAGGGGCAGCTCGATTTCGGCATCAGGAGTGCTCTGATCGAAACGCGCGTTCGTGCGATCCGTTCTGATGTCCAAGGGGTCCGGCGCCTCGTCAGGTGGATGCAAGTCCAAGCGCCAGGGCACTCCTACATCGATGACGGGTTGTTTATCTTGGCCTTCTTGCTTGAGCGAGACAACCAGGCCGGACATGGCGAAATCTACCAAGAGATCATGACCAACATGCCTGAGAGCGATCACGCGCCGAAGGCTGCTTGGCGCTTGGCGCTCGGCTCGATTCGCTCCAAAAGAAATCGCCTTGCCCAAGAGATTTTGTCCTGGATTCTGTCACAGAAGCACGTCTCCTCCGACGATCGATTGCGAGCCCAATACTGGAATGCGCGGCTAGGCGAAAATACGCGGGAGCGGTCGGCAAAGAAGCAATACGAAGAACTGAGTCTAAGGCCCTCGTTTTACGCCTGGTTAACGCTGAATCACTTGGGTCAGAACAAACCGAAGTGGGCGCGAGAGCTTAAGAAGACCTTAAAATCGGTGCGTCAGCAGCGGGGGGCGGCGAGGCGAAGCCTTCCCCAAAGCATTCTCGGTTCAAAACAGTTTGCTCGGGCAAAGGCCTACGATGCGGCCCAGGCGACCGATTTTGCGGTGGACGAGCTCATGCACTTGACCTGTCAGAAGCTGAGCTCGCAAGAGGTCCTTGCGGTCGCATTTGCGCTGGATGCCCTCGGTGAGAAGCCTGAGGCCCAACGGTTGATTCGCTCCAAGAAGAAGTTTCTCCTCGCGGAGCCTGTCAACTTGGATACCCGCCCCATCTGGGAGGTTGCGTACTCGAAGCCGTTTATCGAAGAGATCGAAAAAGTGGCCGAGCTCGAAAAAGTGGCGCCGCTGATGCTGACGGCCCTGGTCCGAGAAGAGAGCACCTTTGATCCGGATATTGTGAGCTGGGCGGGGGCTGTGGGGCTGGCCCAGTTGATGCCGGCGACCGCGATGGGTGCTTTTCCGGAGGTGTTTGAGGGCAAACTGGAGGTCGCGCGTCTCACGGAGCCCGCACTCAACCTGCGGCTCGGAGCCCGCGTGCTCAAGGATCAACTGCGCGCTTTTGAGGGTGTTGCCCCGCTGGCGGTTGCGGCCTACAACAGCGGTGCTGGCACCGTACGACGGTTTACCCGTAAGAAAAAACCCTTTGAGCTATGGGTAGAGGAAATTCCCATCAAGGAGACGAGGCGGTACGTGAAGCGGGTCATCGAGAGCTGGGGTATATACGAGTATCTCTACTCCAAGCACGGGCGCGTGGTGCCGCTGCCTCATGTTATTGACTTTCATTCTCAAAAAGCAGACCTTTGATCGGGTCTGTGACCCTTGAGCAGCTTGAACCGGGCCAGCCCGCCACCGTCGCCACCGTGGACGCCACCGATGGGGTGATGCTTCGCCTTATGGAGATGGGTCTTACGCCGGGTGCGCCGGTGAGGGTGCGAAAGAAAGCGCCTTTTGGGGGCCCGCTTGAGCTTGAGATTCGTGGGTATTTTCTCTCCATCAGGAGGGCTGAGGCCAAGCGCCTGGGAGTCGAACCGGCCCGAATCGCATGAATGCCGTCATTGCCCTTGCCGGCAACCCCAACTCCGGTAAGACCACCCTATTCAACAAGCTGACGGGCCTACGGCAAAAGGTCGGCAACTACCCCGGCGTGACCGTAGAACGTCGGTCTGGCGCGGCGGATCTGTCCGGCCGTTCGGTCACGGTGGTCGATCTGCCTGGCACCTATTCCCTGACGGCGCGAAGCCAAGATGAAGCCATCGCTTTTCAAGTCCTGACTGGGCGGGCCGAGGGCGAGGAAGCGCCGTCCCTGACGGTGATTGTCCTCGACGCTTCGAATCTGGACCGAAATCTCTATCTTGCGTTGTCCATTCTGGAGTTGGGGCTGCCCGCGGTGGTGGCCCTCAACATGGTGGACGAGGCCAAGTCTCGAGGGATTGATGTCGATGCCGGCGCCCTGGAGCATGCTCTGGGCGTTCCCGTGGTTCCTATTGTGGCTAAGACCGGCATGGGTCTTGAAACGCTCCGCAGTCAGATTCTCGGTGCGTTGTCGCGCCCTCCAACGCCCTCCGCCCGGAGTTGGCGGGTTGGGCCCAAGGACGAAAAAGCGATCGCGTCGGTCAAAGAAGTCCTTGGTCCCCACCAGTCCAGCGGGCGGCAAGAAGGCGAGGCGATTTGGCTTCTTTGTACGTTGGCTGCCGCCGAAGTCGAACGAGTCGAACCAGACGAACCCGTAGGCCATGTTGGACATCTCGAGGCCGCAATCGATGCTGCCCAACGGGAGCTGACAGGCACAGGCGCCGGTTTTCCGGCCCAAATTATTCAGGCCCGCTACGATGTGGCCACCAAAATCGCGAAATCGGTGACCACCCGAACAAGCACCGTAGTCGATAGGCGTACGGACCGCATCGATGGGGTTCTTCTCCACCCGGTTTGGGGCTTCTTGGTGTTTGTGCTGATGATGGCCCTTCTTTTTCACAGCATTTTTAGTTGGTCAGAGCCTCTCATGGGGGGCATCGAGATCTTGGTCGGGGCTTTGCAAAGTGCCTTGCTTGTTCTCCCTGCGGGGGCTTTGAGAGATTTATTGATCGATGGTGTTGTGGGTGGGGTCGGCAACGTCATTGTATTTGTTCCGCAGATAGCTTTTTTGTTTTTCTTCATCACCGTCCTTGAAGACTCAGGGTACCTCGCGCGCGCAGCGTTTATTTCAGATCGACTCATGGCCCGGGTGGGTCTACACGGCAAAGCGTTGGTGCCTCTTCTGTCGGGGTTTGCTTGTGCGATTCCCGGTATTTTGGCCGCACGGACCATCGAAAACAAACGCGATCGATTGGTGACCATTTTGGTGACGCCCCTCGTGTCGTGTTCGGCTCGGTTGCCGGTCTATACGCTGGTGATCGCGGCCTTGTTTTCGTCGCATGCGCCGCTTTTTGGTTTCATCTCCGTGGGGGCACTGCTCTTTCTCGCGATGTATCTGCTTTCAATTGTGATGACCATCGCTGTGGCTTTTGTCCTCAAGCGGACACTGCTCAAAAGCCCCACACCCCCCTTGGTGTTGGAGCTTCCTCCTTATCGCATGCCCGAAATGAGCAGCGTTTTTCACCGGGTCTATACCCGTTGCAAAGTATTTGTCAGAGATGCGGGTACTGTGATTCTCGCCTGCTCCATTGTTCTTTGGGCCTTGCTCTATTTTCCGAGAAGTTCGGTGTCTCCTGGCGAGCTCCCTTTGGCGGTGGTGGAGCATAACCTCGCACCGGCCTCGCCTGTTCCATCAACCCCGAAAATTGAGTCAAGCTTTGCCGGGCAGATCGGTCGCGCCATCGAGCCCCTGATTGAACCTCTGGGCTTCGATTGGAAGATCGGCGTGGGGCTGCTCGCCAGTTTTGCCGCCCGCGAGGTCATGGTCTCTACTTTGGGCCTGATCTACGGGGTTGGTGGAGAGGAAGACGAAGCGAGTGTCCCCCTGAGAGAAGCGCTCCGGAACGAAAAGGATGCGATGGGGCGGCCGGTCTATACCCCGCTTCTTGGTCTGTCGCTGATGGTCTTTTTTGTGCTCGCATGCCAATGCATGAGCACCGTAGCTGTCGTTCGAAAAGAAACGGGCGGTTGGCGATGGCCTCTTTTTATGATGGGCTACATGACCGCCCTCGCCTGGGTGGGCGCTTTTTTGGTGTACCAGGGCGGTCGTATCCTCGGTTTCACGTGATGTTCAGCGAAACCGGCATCCTCCAAGAAGTGCTCGCGGTGGCGATTGCCGGGGGTGCACTTCTGTACCTGTTCTGGAGGATGTTTGGTTGGCCTGGGGGCAAAAAACCCTCCTCCCGGGGGCCAAGCATCGTGGTATCGAAGCGGTTGTCGCGTGCGATGAACAAAGCGACGCAACCGCAGCGCACTGATGGCAAAAACAACGGTTGAGGGGCCGGGTTCCACACAAAGTGGATTGCCTATCGTTTCACAGAGCGCTTCTCAGCTGCTCTGTGCTTGGCCGGTGCGAAGATAGAGTCTGAGGCGTGCGCCTCCGCCGCTTCGGTTGAGGCGTGCCAGTTGGCCACCGCTTGCCGCGAGCAGGCTCTCGACCAAAAAAAGACCCAGGCCCGAGCCTTTGGATTTGCTGGTCATGCAGTCGGAGGTTGGCCGGGCCAGTAGGGCATCAGAGAAACCGGGTCCGTCATCTTGGACTTCGAAGAGAAGCTGGTTTTCGGCGATGGGTGCTGCGCGAACGTCTACTTGCCTTGCCGACGTGGTTCCATCGCCCTCGCAGGCATTGCCCAGAATGTTTAAACAAATGCGCTGTAGGCTGGTGATGCCTCCGGCGACCAAAACGTGGGGCGTGCCCGATACGGCGGTTGTAAATCTGACCGAAGGGAAGCGAACTTGAATGATGGCGATGGCCGCCTGGATGGTCTGAAGAAGGTCCACGGGGGTTGGGGATTGGAGCGACGCAACATGGCCGTGGGCGCGCTCCTTTGAGACCGCAAGGAATTCTTGAATCGCGGTGAGGTCTTGATGAAGGCGTTCTGCAGCGGCTGGAGGTTTGGGTTGGGTGTTTACAAACTCCAAGACCCGATCCGCGTTGAGTGAGGCTGAAGCCAAAAGCGTTCTTAGGTCGTGCTGGTCTTCGAGAACCGCGCCCAATGATCGTTTGGCGCGCTCGGCTCTGGTCATCGTTTTTGCCGATGCGAGCACGAGGCGACGGGTTCTTGCGGCAACGACCACTGAAAGCAGTGCGGTGGCGAGGAAAATGATCGTACTCAAGACGATGTCTTTGGTGATCGAGTCGGGTTGGGAACGATGAATATCAAGCGACACCAGCGCGCCCAACTGGGCGAGGTTGCAGATTGCGGCCAAAACGGCAACCCTGGGGGATAGCCGAAGTCCTGCCGCGAAGGTGGCGACGAGAATGGCCGTCACGTCGGGGGTTCGGACGATGCCGGTATACGCCGGCCAGGGCCAAAGGACGTTTGGCAACAGCAACACGAAGCAAACCATCGCATCCAGCACCACGGAAGCAATGAGGACGGGCTCGGCCAGGTTCTGGCTTTTCGTTTTTCGGAGCACGTACAAAGAAAAAAGCACGGCGATGGCGACGGCAGGCGTTTCAAGAAGGGCTTCAACGCTGATCTGGCCGTCTTTGAATAGGCCTCCGAGTGCGATGAAGCGGGCATAGTTTGCGAGGCAAAAGACGATGCGGGCGTAGCTGACCGCCCGCTCACCGCGGGTCGCGGCCTCGTTCAGGAGCTGCTGGGCGACCTCCTGGGAGGTTTTTTGGGCTGCGGTGGCCATTCTCGGGTTTATGAGATGCGCTCTCTTGCCGTAGTATGCGCGAACACTTGAGGGCCAGGGCGGTCAAAATACGGGAGGAACCATGGGGGAATCGCTAATCGGCGGGTTCTTGGTGGTCGAAGATGACCCGCGACTCTGTGCGACCTTGGTCGAGGCGTTGGGGCGTAAGGCTCGGGACGTCCGTGCGGCGCATTCGGTTCGGGCGTGCCGGCAAATTCTGGAGAGCTTCACACCAGATTTCGTGATCCTGGATGTCGCCTTGCCTGACGGGAGCGCATTTTCGGTCATCGATTCCATTCAAGAAATTCAGCCTATGCCCGTGATCATCGCGATGAGTGGCCACGCGGGCCCCGACGAGAGTTTTCGTCTGGCGCAGCTTGGGGTTCGGTTTTACTTGAGTAAGCCGCTGCGTTTGCAGGACTTGGACCGAGCCATCGATGAGGCACGAATCCAAACGCCCAAGATTGGTCCGCAGCTCAAGGCGTCTGTGGGTCGCGTCCCCATGAAGCAGGTCGAAGAGCAGGTGCGCAAGACCATGGTGGAGGAAGCGCTGGCTCGCGCGGGCGGCAGCCGACGGGGTGCCGCGCGATTGCTGTCGGTTTCGCGGCAATTTCTCCAACACTTCCTCAAGCGTTCGTGATCTACCGCACGCTTGAGGGGGGCAAAAATTTTTGCGGTTCTCATGGGCGTGCATTCGAGCGATGCTCCGCCAGTCGTCTTACCAGATCCGGGGTCAGTCTGGGGAGGCAGAAGGAGAGGACATGGGCAAGCAAGATTTGGTTGCCGGGCTTCTGGTGGCGCTTGGCGCCATGGTGATGGCTCGGTGCGGATGGACCCCTGAGGAGAACTTGCAGTCGGAAACGCTCGAGCTCCCGGATGGCATTCCCCTAGAAAAATCCCCCTGGGGGTTTGATCGACTCCTACCGGCCCCCGAGGTTTTTCCGTCGCGCGGCTCCTGGGAGAAATATTGTAGCTCGGGGCCTCGCCAGCTGTTGCCGTGTTTGGTTTCACAGTTTCATTGGGGCTTTGAGGGCGGGAACCGGCATGGTTGGACGCTTCAGCCGACACCTGGTGCCCCCACTGACGAAAGACACGCCTTTGCCAACCAACCGACCTACGGTGACAACGTATCGGCGGAACGGCCCAACATCAGTACCGAAGCGATGGTCATCCAGGCTGCGCTGACCCACTTAGGCGGTGACTTTTGGAAGGTGCCGTACCCGGTCGGACACCTCGGCGATTATTGGCTTGCCACCTTCGAGGACCGTCCAGGGCCACAAGAACCATGGGGGCGCAACCAGGGGACGGAGCCTCAGGGCCGGTTTCATTCCCCGAGCTTTCCGGTTCAAAGAAGGTACATCCACTTTCTCATCGGCGGTGGCTGCGATGTGGACACCACGGGCATTGCGCTCCAGGTTCGATCTGAAGGGTCGGATTGGCGGGTTGCGTATGGACCCGACGGACGAACGCCTCTCAGAGCCACCGGGCTTTCGCTTCATCACGAAGACGAGACGAACCCTGCGCTAGATCCCAGGTTTGTGTCTCCTCCGGCCTCCAAAGACTGGTCGGGACATTTCGATACCGACCGTCTCCTTCCAGAGAATCTCTCTCCTGAAGTCCCCGTTCCCGGTACGGGAAGTGGTGGCATGGGTGTGACCAGGCCCGAAGGTATCAAGGGAGGGACTCCGTTCATTCCTCATGAGCCGATTGATCCTACCCCTTTGAGAAAGCTAAAAAGGGTGCCGTGTCAGCTTCAGATGGAGCGGCATACGTTTTTTGTCGAACACTTGTGGGGCCAAGAGGCCCGACTCGTCGCCTATGACGATGATCCTTTGGGTCACATCGAGATCGACGACATTCTTTTGACCGATCTTAGCCGGACCGATCTCAACGATCCGCCGCCCCGGATTTGGGGATGGGCGGACACCCATGCCCATCCGGCGACGCATCTTGGTTTTCAGTCCCTCGGGGTGAACTCGGAAGCGGTCTTGGGCATCGACGCTGGCATTGCCGGACGGGTTGGGGACGGAAAAGTGTTTCATGGTGAGCCGGGCATGGCGTACCGCGATGTGTCGGATGCCACCATTGAACGCGATTTGCGGTCGTGTGACGGAACCTCTCACGGTTCTCCCACCGAAATGGCCCACGCTCTGGTCCCCATGCTAGAGGGGCTCCGGCTGGGGCGAAGCACCCACGGCCGGCACGGCCATTCGGGCTCCAGCGCGACAAACTTTGGCTCCTGGCCGCGGTGGCATACGGCGGCGCACCAACAGATGCACGTCAAATGGATGCATCGTGCGTACGAAAGCGGACAAAGACTGATGGTGGCGTCCGTGACGAACAACGAGCTTTTGGGCTGGGCGATGGGAAGAAGTCACGAAGCGCATACCCCCTACTTGAGCGACTACGGCGCGGTGCGCCGCTTCTTGAACTTCATGTGGGATTTCTCGGCAGCCAACAACGAATGGATGGAGATTGCGCTCACCCCCGGCCATGCAAGGCGGATCATCCGTTCGGGCCGGATGGCGGTCATTCTTGCGCTCGAGGTCGACAACATGGGTGATCACTGCCCTGGGAGTCTCGAGGAAGACGAGCAGTGCACGGGCCCCAGTGGGAGTGAGACGGTGTCTTGTGATGAAGGCCGTGCTGAAACCGAGTGCAACCACTGCGGTGTGGCTCCGGTGCATCGAAAGCGAACGGGGCGACAGGATTGCCGTACGGTCGGTGACTGGACGGGGCGCATTCAGCGTTTGTATGAGCGCGGCGTTCGGCTCATCACGCCGATCCACTTGACCGACAATTCGCTTGGGGGTTGCGCCGCCTACCTCGAACTGGCCAACGTTTCGAACCGGTTCCAGAACCAGCGGTACTGGTCCCTTGAATCCGTCGTGCCCCAAACGTCCGATCCGGCCACGATGATCTCGACGCGATTCACTTCGAATCAGCTGATGGCCGGCTTTTGTTATGACCTCGCATGCCTAGACAACGGATTGGGGTCCACCGCCCCGATCAAACGGTACGGCGGTAGTTTTTTTGGCCCCCTTCCCGACCTCTTGTCGCAGCTTTTCGAAAACTTAGGGGCCCTGCTCGTGACTGGGAGAACGCTCCGAACGCCGACGTTGCAGACTTCGGTCCAAACTGGCCCGTACGCGGCGCCCGAAGAGCCGAGAATCGGCCACATCAATGCGCGCGGCCTGAATGGAATCGTGCGCCCCCTCAGTTTGCTTGGCGGAACGGATCTGGCTGAGGGCCCCCAAGTGCTCGAGATGATGACGAGGCGGGGCATTGTCTTGGACATCGCCCACGCAAGCCAAAAAGCACGCGATCAGATTCTGGGCCTCGGCACGCATAGCCGGGGCTCGGTGATCAGCCCGACGTGTGACTGGTCCACAGAGCCTCATCGCTGCCGGCGTGAAGCCTATCCAGTCATCGCGAGCCACACGCCGATTCGTTCGTTGGCGGGTGAGGGTGACGAGAACACCCTTTACCCCGCTCAGGTGGACCGTATCCGAGAAATTGGGGGCATGATTGGTGCGGGCACCGGAGGCCTCGGACGGACCGCAACCTTTGCCGGCACCCACCTGGACGACGCCCACTTCCAGCTGGGTACGCGCACCCCCTTACCGCTCTACGTCAACGGTGTGGCGAACACGTGTTCGGGTTCGAGCAGAAGTTTTGCGCAGTCGTATCTTCACGCGGTGGCGAGAATGCGGGGCACGGGCGTTGCTATTGGAACCGACTTCAACGGCCTCGATGGGGAACCGAGCCCTCGCTTCGACCGGCATGGCTGCCACGCCGGGTTTGAATGGCAGACCGGACCCGCGCTCAACTATGCCCACTACGAGGGGCGGCCGCGGAGCTTCATCCAGCTCAACGATGCAGCCCCGACGGCCCCGGAGCTATTGCCGACTTTCTCCCCGGAGCTGGCCGATCATCCGCCTTTAGAGGCCGACGCAACCGGCGGTCGACGTTTTGATCTGAACCGGGATGGCCTGGCGCACTACGGGATGATGCCCGACTTCCTACAAGATTTGAGAGCCGTTGGCGTCACGCCTGAACAGCTAGGGGTGATGTTCCGTTCGGCGGAGGATTACATCCGCCTCTGGGAGCGCTCTTGCCGGGTCGCCAAATCCAGAGATACCCGTTCTCGCGAGAACGCCGCCTGGCGGTTAGGCTGCGACTAGGCCACCGCGCTCTCTTGCATACATGGGACCGCTCAAACGGGAAGCTGGGCAGAGCCGCGGCAGCCGACCAGAACAAATGGCAACAGAGCCGTCTTCGAGATCTCGCACTTCAGCGACTACGCTGCTGTGGAGCGTTGTTCGAGTTCGACGTTCGCAAAAGTCGTTGTGCTGCGCGGAGAGGCATGGCTCAACCTGGGGCCCGGTGCGTCGCCGATCAAGAAGGGTGCGTGCATTCCGGTTGGAACCCAAATCACAACCGGGGAAGACTCTGTGCTCAAACTTGAATTTGCCGATGGCTCCACCCACACCGTGGGTTCTCAGACCGCATTCATTGCCAGCGGCTGTGTGGAGAGCAAGAAAGCCCATTTTATCGACCTGCTCAAGGGCCGCATAAGAGCCACCGTGAAGAACGGTACAAAGCTACAAATCAACACCTGGGAGGATGCCGTCGATTTTCTTAAGACAGTGGCATTGGGGGTGAGAGGTACTGTCGTTTCCGCGGAGGTCACCCCGGATGGCAGCATGGGCTTTGAAGTGTCTGAGGGCGCGGTCGCAATCGGAGGTATCGGGAACGAAGACGTCTTACTTGAAGCGGGCCAAAAGCTATCCGGTTGCCAGGGCTGTGCGCCTCGAGACGTCGCAGAAACCAATTCTAGGGGCTTCGGGACGATGCGCATGTGCAAAAAGGCGTTCGACGGGCCTTGTGTCCCAGGAGTAGATGACGGCTGCGTGGGGTGCGGTGATGGTACCCTGGCCCCCACAGAAGCTTGCGACCAACAGAACTTTCAAGGCCTTGTCACCTGCGCAGACTTTGGATTCACCCATGGAGAGCTCAACTGCACAGAGTTGTGCACGGTGGACACCTCCGCCTGTTTCAATGAGGACCCGGGCCCCGACCTCTACAATTGGGCCAACCATGGGTTCCCGGACGAATACTGGGGCGAAATCAATCTTAGTGCCGCCTCGCCTTCCATCAACATCTGGAGGATAGAAGCTTCTCCGGAGAGCGCGTCCGTGGTTTTGCAGCGTCAGTGAGGCGCAATGGGTCGACGGCTCGCGTGACCGCGGTAGGTTCATTTGGGTGAGTTGCCTGCCATGTTTGTTATGATCTATGAAAACGATTCGTGCTCTGCTTGACCGCGCGAGGTGCCCGAGCATCGAGTTGCGGTTCGGGAGGTGGCACCGAATCACACGCGGTTGCTTATGAGGTCTTGCAGATGCTAGCGCTGACATAGAATTTGATAGGCCGAGTTGGGCCTCGGCACGAAGGGAAAGTCATGCACTGGAAGGAAAATCATGTCTTAAAATCTCAACGCCATGGTCTGGCTGTCGACCCTATGCCTCCGCAAACACAAAGGCGCACGAAATCGTCCGTCGCCGCCCGCGGTGTCTACCTCAGTCTACTCACGTCGGTTGTTTGTGTATGGATCGCGTGTTCGTCCGAGCCCCAAGCAGATGTCCTATCCCCGATCGCGCAGCGTGCTCGAGCGGCCACCAAACGATCATCAGGGATCGAGGTGTGCCATAGGACAGGAAGTACAACGAACCCACATCGGATCGTGCGTGTGGGCTCGGAGAATGGGCTCCTGGCACATCTTCGGCATGGAGACCACATTTTCGGACCGGCGCTCGATGCGTCGTGCTCTGGCGCGCTGACCATCCGTATTGATCCCTCGCTTGCGCCCACGGCTCCAGAAGCCGCGGGAATCGATGGAGGCCCCCCTCGCCCTTTGGCGGTCATTCAGGGCTCCGACGGGGGTCGCGATGAGTATTTGCTGAATGAAGTCCAGTATCGTCCGGCGTCCGAAGCCGACCTAAGCGCCTTCTTACAAACCTATGGCGGCCGCATAGTACGTGACGACACCGTGCTCATCGGGACCGAAGGAGGGGGGACTCGAGAAATACCAGGGGGTGGAGACGGGCTCTACCTCATCGAGTTCGAAACAGACCGTTCTCCCATCGCCGACCTCGCAGAAAACGCGCAACACACCGGCATCAGCGGAGAACTCGTGTTCCCGTCGATCGAAGCGCTTCGAAGTGCCGCACTATTCTTCCGCGAGAGGCTCCATGGCGTCAATCCGAACATCTTGCTTGAATTGACCGCGCTCCTGGAACACCCCATGAATAGTATGGGCGAACCGATTGATTTTAGCACCATGCACTGGATGACAGACGACGGCGGTCTTTCTATCGGCGTCGCTCGAGCTTTCGACTACCTGAGAGACGCAGGCGACCTTCCCCCCGCCAGCGGCGTATGGCGGCCGGCGCGAGTGGCTGTGCTTGACGGTGGTTTCGACCTCGATGAGGAGACAGGGCTCGGAAACAAGGACTATAACAACGATCCGTTCTCGGTGCCTCTGCAGGTCGATGCTGTGGATTTTGATGGGCGCGCCGGCGGGCGCGTTTCCGACGACGATCTTTTTGCGTGGCATGGTCAACAGGTCTTTTCAACATGCTGTGCCTATCCCCGAAATCTTTTTGGCGCTGCGGGCACCGGGGGCGACCTGGTGCGGCCCATTCTCATTCGCGTCACCAACGCCGGCTCGGTCCATTCCTTCGACCTTCATATGGGTATACGAGCGGCCTGGCTGATGGGCGCTGATGTTATCAGCATGAGCGTAGCATGCAAAAGAGGTTTGGTCATCGGTCCCTTATGCGCCTTGAAAAGCTGGGTGGGTGGGGATGTACAACGCGCGGTTTTTACGGCCATCTCGGATGGGGCGGCGGTTTTTTCGGCCGCGGGGAATGGGGTTGACGAGGATATTAGTGATGATTCCGTCTGGCCGTGTAAAGAAGAGGCAGTCATCTGCGTCGGGGGTGTTGATGTCGATGGGCAGAACATTTTTAACTGGGGCGATGGCGTCGACATCTGGGCCCCGGGCGAAGACATTCGTACGACTGTCACCCCCGTGTCGGCTGCGAAAGACGTCAACGATTTCGGCTTCGATGAGGTTCCACTCTTTCAAGGTACCAGCGCTGCGACCCCCTTTGTCGCCGGGGTGGCGGGATTGCTCAAAGTCGTCGATCCGACTTTGAGGTGGGACGACATCCAAGCGGTTCTTCAATCCACGGCCAACTGCGTTGGAAACAACCCCTGTCCTACCGGAGTGCCGGACCCCCATGCGCCCAGGGGCTATGTCGATGCACTGCGGGCAGTCCAAGCGGTGCTTCCAAACCCAGCCCCCCAGGTGTCGATCATTTTCCCACCGGCCGGAGCTGCTTTGTCCTGGGGCAGTTTCGATGCGGTGACCGTGAACGTTCAAGACCCTCCGGCCCCGGGGGGGTTTCGAGGCGAAGTGATCGTCCGATCTGATCAAGCCGGCGAACTGTGCCGAGTGAGCGGCGACAATGTTGCCCTCGGCTGCATTCCGGCGCCAGTCAGTCCAGGACCACACTTGATCACGGCCACCGCCATTGACAACTTCGGTGCATCGGCTGAGAGCTCGATCGAGATCGTCATTCTCAACTCTCCGCCCATTGTGTCCGTTCTCAGTCCCAACGAAGGCGCTTCGTTTTTCACAAGCCAACTCGTGGCCGTCCGGGCTCAAGTGATCGATGTCGACGAAACAATCCCCGAAGCCAACATTTTCTGGACATCGAGCCTCGACGGCCTCCTCAATTCCGGTGATCAGCCCCGGAGCTTCAGTACTCCATTGAGTGCTGGTGCACATGTACTGACGGTGCGTGCGCAGGATGCCTTCGGACTCGAATCGACGGACAGCGTTCATATCACAGTGAGCGCCGGGGATGGGCATCCGACCGCGATCATTCTCTCGCCGCTTCCGAACACGGCCCACAGTACGGGAGCAACAATGAGTTTGAGGGGCCAGGGGACCGATCCTGAAGATGGCGAACTGCCAGACGAAAGCTTGCGATGGACATCAAGCGTGGACGGGTTCTTGGGAACCGGTCGGATCCTCGACGTCGTGCTCACGGGCAGTCCCTGCGAGGCGGGTCATGTTCAACACACGTTGGTCCTTGAAGTCACCGACAGCGATGGCCATACGCACACGGATTCCGTCCAGATTCAGGTGGGGCTGATCTGTTAGCACCCCGCGGCATTCTCCTATTCATCGGTCCTATTCCCGGAACCTAGTACCCCTTGCCGGAAGTCCGATCCGGGTTTCGGGAATAAAATCAGGCCGGGCGTGATCTTATAGACATGAGCCCAGGGCCGGCAGCGAAGAAGCTTGTGATCCCACGTCGAGTTCGGAGGGATTTGAGGTTTCTCGTTCGTCGCCAACGTGCTCCGCACGGAGTCGTTGTGCGGGCCCAGATGGTGTTGATGGCGCGGCAGGGCATGGGCACGGCGGAGATCGCAAGGCGGCTCAGTGTCACGGGAAGAACCGTGAGGAAGTGGAAGCGGCGTTTCTCCGAAAACCCCAGCGTCGAGAGCCTACAAGACGGAGCGCGGTCTGGGCGCCCCGCGCAGATCCCAGTGGAGATGAGGTGTCAGTTGGTCCAACTCGCTTGTCACCGCCCAGACGAGGATGAACATCCAGCGCCTTTTCGAGATCTTTGGACGTATAGAGCGCTGGCAGATGCCCTGGAGTCGTCTACGGGTTGCCGAATCAGTGTGAGCGAGGTGGGCCGAATTCTCCGGTTCGAGAACCTGCGCCCCCATAGGGTTCGCCAATGGTTGAAATCCTCCGACGCGAATTTCCTCGCGAAGGCCAAACGTATTTGTCGACTGTACCTCCGTCCTCCAAAGGATGCAGTGGTGGTGTGCGTAGACGAAAAACCCATGCAAGTGCTTGAGCGAAAAAGCCCGACGCACCGGAATCCCTTTGATGGCTCGGTGCGCTACGAGTACGAGTACAAACGCCACGGCACCCAGTGCCTGTTGGCTGCCTTCAACGTAAAAACAGGCCGGGTCTTGGGCCGTGTGGTTCCCCACCGAAGCGCCGATGCCCTCGTTTCATTCATGAACGAACTGGCCCGCAAATACTCGGATAAGAAGATTTATGTGGTGTGGGACAATCTCAATACGCACTATGACGGTCGGGCAGAACGATGGAAGGCTTTCAACCGCCGGCATGGGCATCGTTTTCACTTCGTATATACCCCAAAGCACGCGTCCTGGATGAACCAAGTCGAGATCTGGTTCTCTATCCTGCACCGACGCATCCTCAAATATGGCGATTTCTCTTCACACCGGGTGCAGGCGAAACGCGTGGTGGGCTTCATCAAGCACTGGAACCGGTATGAGGGTCACCCGTTTCGCTGGACATGGAGGACCGATAAGTTACAAAATGAGCAGCGTCTGGCCGCGTAGTCGGTCGGTGCCTGATCATGCCCGCCAAACCCAAAGCTGAGTCCAGAGACGCCACGCTCGTGGAAGAGGTTTTACACGCCGCGGGCGCCAAGCATCTCCGCGCCCGTAAACATGGCGTTGCGGTCATCGTCGAGTCTGGACCAGAGCGCGATCCCGTCAAGCACTTTCGCCTTCGTCGTGACACGGTGCATCTTTGGTGCCTTGACATGGCGAACTACTCTGGTCGCTGGGAACGAACGCCTTTCCGAGACAATCTTAAGCCCTTGGTGAGGATGGTCTTGGAGAATTTCCCCTGGACACTCACGCCTATCGCAGAAAACCCGGAACGGACTTCCGATCTCGAGCACTAGTGGTCACAGGCATGGCATGAACAGGGTATCGATGCTAGAAGCCCGGTCGGTCGATACGCAATGGCAGGTTGACGCGCGAGGATTGGAGGCCCGCTCCTTTAGGGAAGGAACTCCTTGCCTTTGACCCCAGACACCATATTCGTAGTGTTTTTCGCCGTCGGCCTGCCGTTCTTGAGGTGACAGTAGCCCCCAAAACCCGCACTGGGTCGATACGCCCAAGCCTGGCACTGACTTTCATTTCGACATGCCATTTTGCAGGTGCCATGCCCCGTAAAGGTGAAATAGCTGCGATAGTCCCATCCTGGCCGGTCCACATTGATCGGATCATCAATCCAGACGGTCGCGCGACCCGGCGACTGAAACCGCCATCCCGCATAGCTGCCCGCCGTCGAGTACGGAGGCAACACCGAGCTCTTAAGGAAACATCGTGCCGACCCACTGCTCGAAGAAGCTACGTGCGTCCACGCACGACAGTTGTTGTCGGCGGCACAAGACGCCTGACACGACTCCGGCAGCGGGCCGGACGAGAGAGTCTGGTAGCTGAAACCAGGTCGATCCGTATTGACCTCAAGGCCTCTACGCTTACCGGAAGTAGCGCCGACATAACTTGATGGCGCACCCTCGCTACTCTTGAGATCGCAACTTCCTGTCCACACACTGTGCCTCCAGGCTTTGCACCGATGGTCGCGAGCGCACGACAATGCACAGTCCGCGACGTTCATATTGGCGATGGAAAGAAGCGGGTTCCCACTGCGGGAAACGTTCGTTTCATAGCTCGACCGTGGAAGGACGCTGGTGCCCACCGTGTTTGTGGGTAAACCGGAGGTGAGGCCTTCTGAAGGGCGCATGGCTGGAACTCGATCCTTGAGCCGGCACTGACCATCGCTCTTGCGGTAGGTGAACGCACGGCATTTCGAGTCGGCGCTGCACGCCTGACGACAGGCGTTCTCGTTCGCGGGCAAGACGATAAATGTTCGGTAGTTGCCGCCGGGACGATCGAAGTCGTACTCCAGCGAACCGCCGTTCCACTGCCGAATCACTGATTCGATCTGGTATTTGTGGCTCACCACATCGCCAAATATATCTTCTTGCGTCGAAACCCAATAGCCAGAATTGACCGCATAGAGGCCACCGCTTCCATTGTGCCGACCGATAAAGACCGGTCCCCCCGAGTCGCCCGCACACAGGGTGCTCGTGGCATTGCTTGCGGTGAACTCGAAGTACTGCTTACTTCCGCTTCCGGTACGGGGGCTACGCTTGGTGCAGCCGTAGCCGAAGGCCGTCACCCAATCCCACGCCCAAGGTCGTCGGCTGGCCATCACCGCCGGGGCGGCAATGTTGGCTTGAACGGGATGGCGGAGTCGAATAACGGCAATGTCGTTGTCGTAGCGACTGCCGTTGGTCTGGGTCGTCACTCCTGACGAAAAGCTATGGTACCGGCTGACCGTGTAACTGTGGATGCCAAGCCGAAACTCCGCGCCGGGCGCGACCGAAAAGTCTCGAAGATTCGGATCCAAGCAATGGGCCGCCGTAATGATGTGCTGCCGATGAATCAAAGTCGCGGTACATATCCCTCCGCGACCATTCGTAAAAATACCAACCTCTGGGCGCGCCGCGGTGGCAGTGCCACCCACGAGCGTATTGTTGCTGTTGGCGATCACTTCATCAGACCCACCGCAGGCAGTCAAAACGACGGTCGTAGAAAAGAAGGCGAGCCACGGAATCCCAACTCGGGATGGGCAAAACGAACGTGATCTTTGGTCCGCGCGATTGCAGACAGGCGTTCTTCTGCGCGCGGGTTGGACACTCCGTGACGGCGTTGAAGCCGCATGGCTACGGTTTGAGTTTCGAATCATGATTTCCTCCGTGATTTAGAATTCAACCAAGGAGATGCAAGTGGGATGCCAGAGTTTTCATCCGACCGGCTTTGCTCTCCGACGTCGGTTGTTCATGACGAGAAACTCAAGAAAAAATAGTTGTTTAACGACCCGATCCACCCTCGCATGCCTTCGGGCGGTGTCGAACCGCAGTCGCACCTTTGAGGCCAAAGAGAAAACTCTTGCGATACTTTTGTTCGGGAGGTCCCAAGAAGAAACCGAACGATTTCGGATCAATCGAACACGAACCGGGTTTGCCGGCCCCATCGGCGGGTTGCTCAAGGCGCTCAAATCGGTCTAACGGATTCTTGAAGCAGACAAGCGCGAAGGGTTGGGCATCGCCGACCTTTAGCGTTCGCTATTCAAGTATGGCCTTGATTGACCTTGAACGTCCCCGAGTTGACTGGCTGCAATATCACGGACTCGAGCGGTGACGACCTGCTCGCAATGTCGATGTCGTCTAGATCACGGTGACTGGCTAACAAATATTCTTTTCTGGGGGAAACCGAAAATAAGGACGCGATCTCGAAAATGCGGAACGCCTAGCAACATCTCTGGACCGCTAGCAGACGGATCCTTCTCCAGTATCGATTCATCCTCGACCGTGGTGTCGAACGGCCCGAGTGCAATGGTTCCTATGCGAAGGCCCAGGTAGGCGTTTACGGGTATCAGTTTCATGGTCCCGCCATCGAGGAAGTCGAATTCGCCACGGGCCCCATAGCTTACGTCCACAGGTGACTGGAGTGCGGCCGCTTCTGGATTCATGGCCGATCGGGCAGCACCGAGATCTACAAGGGCTCGGATCTTTGCATCCGATTTCGGAAACTGGGCGACGACGGTTGGGCATCCGAACACCAACTCGAAGTCGGCGCTACCGAAACCATCAACCTCCAGCATTCCCTGCTCCAAGGCATTTGGCGGATAGAGGCCGAGTTTTCTCCGCTTGAAATCCACGCGAACAATATGCTGATGCAGGAAATCCATACCGAGGATGCCATCGGTTCCAGAACTTCCCGCGAGGTCATCTTCCCCTACCAACATCTCAAAAGGAACACCTCCAAACCCGAACGCATTGCTCCCCAGCCGAAGCGCGTGAATACGCACATAGGGCCGCTTGGTGGGATGAGCTCCGAAAGCCTGGGTCCAGCCGATGTACTTTGTGGGTTTGACCCATTTCGAATCCAGTGTCCGAAGAGCAGCGGAGGATAAGCTCGAATGGCTTGCGCCCGAATCCACCAGAAGCTTCAGCGTTTTTCGACCCACCCGGGCTTTGACGACAATATGTCCCCCGGTTTTGTCGAGCTTCTCAAAAGGCAGGACCAAGGGCTTGTGGACATTCTGTCCTTCGAAAATGCCGGGGATTTCTTCGTTCCACCAAGACTGGAGAACCTGTTCCTCCGCGGGGTCCTCTACGGGATCGACCCATTCGATTTGAATGGTCGACTCCCGAAAACAAGGGGACCCTGATGAGATTCCAACCTGTCTCCAGCGAGACAACCAGGTCTGTTGTTTTGGGATTCGCCGATTCAGCACCGTGCACCCGTGCAGGCACCATCCCCAATGCCGTTCCCCAAAAAATGAACCACGCGCCATGACGCCTAGTGCAACCCAGCAATGCACGCACCTGCCCTAGTAAGCCGAGTTTTGTTTCCATAAGACCGAGCGTGTCGCTGCCCCAGCGACGGGCGCATACCAACTTTGGCCCGCTTCGTTTGTCAATCAAAATTGTCTACTTGAGTCGTTGAGAGTGGTCGCCTGGTCGACGGCGTGCTCTCCTGAGGTGACATGTTTCCGACAGAATCCCCGGCTGGAGTTTACCCTCTGTCGTCACCGGCGCAGTTCGATGCCCAAACAGTCGGCTTTTCGATGGGTTGTTTAACCAAAGCGTCGAGCGCCTCGGCAGAGGCTCGTTGCGCCCGCTGTCGGGCACTTTGAAAAGTGCCGGCGAAGTGACCGATGGGTTCGTTCGTTGGCACTGGACGGCGCGGCCCGCATGATGAAAGACTGCGTTGTGATGGCGGACGATGGTTTGGTTTTGAGAGAGGCAACGCTGGACGATGCAGAACTGCTCCTCGATTGGCGAAATGACCCAGAGACTCGGGCGGCGTCTTTTACTTTGGAGCCGGTCCCGCTCGACAAACACCTGGCATGGCTCAAAAAAACGCTGCGTGGCCCGGTCAGGCTGAGGGTCGCCGAGGACAACGGTGTTCCGGTGGGGACGGTTCGGTGGGAGCCGAATGAAGATGAGGCACCGGAGCTGTCCTGGACCGTTGCGCCCAGCGCCCGAGGGCGAGGCGTGGGAAAACGCATGCTGAAGAAGGCGGTGGAAGCGTTTCGGCGTCCGCTCACCGCGCGCATCAAGTCAGAAAATATCGCATCGATTCGAATCGCTGAAGCGGTGGGCTTTTGTTTAGATTCGGAGCATGAGGGTCGGCAGCTTTGGCGCCTGGGTTGATTTTGGGCCTTGGCGGCAACACGCTCAGTCGAGTACGTCGGCGCGAACACGTACACTCCAGATGCCCGAGGAGGAGCCGATACCTGCTGGCGGGGGCCGGTATGAAGCATTGGGAGGGTTTTTTGTGCCCTTCTTGTTGCCCATCCATGGGACTTTTGATTATTCTTTAAGACATGGGGAAGACCGCCCAAGCTGTACTCCAAGACGCCCTTCAGCTTGTGGATGATGAGCGCTTAGAGCTTGCATCCCAGCTCATCGAAAGTGTTCGGGCGAGTCGCTTGAAGCTCGATGCGCTGTGGCTTACTGAGGTTCGTCGTCGGGATGAGGAATTGGATTCTGGCGATACTTCGGGTGTAAGCTGGGAGGACGCCCGAAAACAGATTCTGAGATCATAGATCGCTTGCTATGCGCCTCATTGTTCACCCGCAGGCGGTTGAGGAAGCACGCGAAGCGCGTCTTTGGTACGAAGATAAATCAGAGGGGCTGGGCGCAGAACTCATGTCACGACTCGATACTGCGATCAGTCAAATCATGGAGTCTCCTGAGCGTTGGCCAGCGATGGACAAGACTTAAAAGCGGATCTCGTTGAGTCAATTCCCGTTTGGTGTCATTTACCGCGTGGATGCACAGACGGTGCGCGTCCTAGCCGTTGCGCACACGAAAAGAAAACCTGGATACTGGCGCGAACGCTAGGGGTCGCATGGAACTTTTATGCGAATCTGCAATGAGTGACCGATGGGTTCGTTCGGTGGCACTGGAGGGCGCGGCTCGCATGATGAAAGACTGCGTCGTGGTCGGTGGCTTTGGCGCCTGGTTGATTTTGGGCCTTGGTGGCAATACGCTCAGTCGAGTACGTCGGCGCTAAAGTCTATTTCGCCACGAAAGAATTTGTGGACGGGGACCCAGCTCTTTCTCCGGAGTTGCGGGGCGGGTTCGTGGCTCTGAAGTTTCTTCGTATAGTGCTCTGCGAGGATGTCGTAAAACCGCATTTCGGTTTCGGTGAAAAACCGGCCCAAGCTTTCTCCGGTGAACCCGAGGGTGATGTGGAAGGGGCGTTCCGCGTTGCTTAAGCGTGTTCGGGTGGCTGCGGGAATGGAATTGAGGGTGTAGGTCGTGATCGGTCCTGAGACCCTTTCCACGCAGCCCAATCCGGCGTTGATTTGATCGGTGTCTTCATGTGCGACGGAGACGTTGAGTGCGAGAGGGTCGATGAGGTTGTCGGGGCGAACGAGGCTCATCGAGTACAGATCGAGCATGGATGCTTGGGTTGGACCCTCAGACACAAATTGGCAATTGCGACGGTAGGTGCCATCGGCCTGCTCCACGATGGGAATGCCGCCGAGGAGACTGCCGGCTGTAGAATGATTGAAAAAATGGGCGCCGTCGGAAGCAATGTCGCGGTATAGGCCGCCACTCCAGTAGTGAAGGATTTCGTGGGTCATGGTCTTGGAGTTCAACCCGTGGTCCATGTTGCCCAAAAAAATCCACGCTTTTCGAGGAACGCCGTTCTCCTGCGATGTGGACCTCATCGTCATTCCGTGAGGAACGCCCATGCTGCGTTCAAGGGGTTCGACAAAGTAGTCAGAGTAGAAGGTAAAAAAGTCGAAGCGCCGGCGGACGACTTCGTAGAGCGTGTTTCCGAAAGACCGGAGATCATCGACTTCGCGCTGGGTGAGCCCAGGGGTGTCGAGTTCACTTCGCTCGCTGAGGGCCCGCCCGCTGATCCCGAGACCGGTGCACACGTTGATGAAATGATTCGAAATCTGCACTTGGTCGCTCAGGGTTCTGATGGTGATTCTTCGGTTGCTCGGTCCCAAGACGCCAAAGCGCGGATCCCGTTGGGTGTAGCGGCGCTTGTCGTCGAGTCCTTGGCGAAACAGTCGTCCAAACCCGCGGATATCGACGCCTTTTGGGCTATGGGGATCGTCGTGAAAATGGCCGACGTCTTCGTTCCCTACGTAGTAAAATTCACCCGCAGCAAATGAACCATCGCCCTCTACCCGGTCCGGATACACGCCGTCGTCTCGAAGCAGAATGCGACCGGCATCCGGACCCTCGAGGATCTGAGAGGGGGCGCCGCGGTATTCGATGTCTTCGCCAGGGTCTAGGATGATTTTTGGGAATCGGGCATCCTTGAGCATGACGCGCAGGACCATAGGTTCTGAGCCGTCACTTTTGGTGACACTGGGCTCAACAAGGTAGGCCCATTCATCGTACTTGATGACGAGGGCGTCTTGGGGGCAGCCCTCGATGGGCAAGGAAGGCTCGATGGGGAGCGGTGCAGGCTCGAAGCTTTGTGGTTCTGGCATCTCTGCCAAGACGGGATCAAATCCTCGGCGCCCCATCGACACCGGGATGGCCAACAAGATTTGGTCCCCCGAACGGACAATGAGGTGATCAACCACCGCTGCGGCTTCTGTCTTCGCATACACTTCATCGGTGGCAACGAGGGTGACTTCGCCTTTTGCGCCGGGTACGGGGGCGATGGTATCCGGCACCACGAAGAAGCCTTTTTCGCTCGAAAGCGAATATGTGATGTAGCTGGAGCTCTGGCTGCGGTACTCCACCGTCACCAGGTTTCGGCTTGGTGGCGAAGCGAACAGTTCGAAGCGAATCTCTGTGGGCATTTTAAGGCCACCGGCTTCTTGGGTTGTCGATTCCGCCGGCGCCATATCGGGGGTGGGCGTGGGCCGTTGAACTTTGCAGTCGGTGTCCCCGTTGCAGCAGCGGTCGTCGAACCATACCGGCGGAGCGGAAGGGGCACCTTCGAGACTGTGCAAGTACGCATAGGAAAACCGCTCGAGATCGCACCGCATTGTCTGCTCGATTCCGCGCCCGAGCAACGGATCGGGCGCGGCGAAGATCTCCCCTACGGTCTGGCAATGCTCCACCCAATTTGGGACGTATCCCCAAGCCTCGGTGGCGTGTTCTCTCACCGTCTGTGCGGCATCCAGGAGCAAACGCCCACTCTGGAGGATCAAGAGCCGATCATAGGATTCCAAACATGCTTCGGATGCTTCGGCCGCTTCACATGCCGCTTGGACCTCATCGTCTATCGCTCGTCTCGGCGCCGTCCCATGGTTCAGAGCTGGGTTACACCGAATCGCTGCGGTTGCGTCCGCGTTCCTCAGAGCCGCTACTTTGGCCCGGTAGCGGTGGTGTAGACCGCCCCAGCTTCGAGCCAGTTCGCAGTCACCCCCTGAGCAGCCGGAGACCGTGTGTTCCGCCGTTGCGAACTGGGGCGGATGGGGTCCAGACGGTACCGTCGACGACCACAACGCGTCGCCCACGGTGGACTGGTTGGTGTTGTTCCCGGCCGGTTCATGAAAATGAACATCGAAGGTCATGACCGAAGAGGATGCGCTGATGTCGTCGATGTAGAACCCTGCTGGTTGCCCGCTGGAGGTCGTTGCGTCGAAACGGTTCCGGTACCCGGCGCTAGGGTTGCCCAAGAAAAACGGATCGGTTCCGTCTTTGAAGGCCTGCGAGCTGGGTCTCGATTCGAGGTCCTGGGTCGAAGATGCTTCAACCAAATCGATCGTGGTCAGAGCGCCGGTGCTGTCCGTGCGGTCGGGCGTGACGTGCCAGATCAACAATCCACTTCCCGGAAGTAAGACATCGGGTCCAATCTTCTGCCGGTTTTCGAGTAAGTAGTATTCGTTCGAATGGGCAATCGGGATGCGTACAACCTCCCCTACGCGGAGTTGTTCATTTTCTCTATCGGTATCGACGGTCTTGGGCTCAACCCATCCCAATGCGACGCGCGACCATGCCGAAAGCCCACCGTTTTCTGTGCCCATCAGCCCCCAGGGGCCGACATCGAAGTGGCGGACGCCGCCCTTCCAGTACAGGTCAGGCAAGTCGAAGTGGTGAATAAGTTCATGAACGAGGATGTGGGCGGTTGCCGTGGAAGGAACAAAGCTGTACCGATCAAAGATCACACCTTCGGTGATGAACCCGTCTGGCCCGGCGTAAGTGGCGCCAAGCCATGCGAAGGATACACGCCCATTTTCTCCCAGCAATGCCATAACGACGTCCGAGTCAGACACGTTGGCCCCGAGAGATTGGGCTTTTTCTATCGCGTTGGGCAAAAAGCTGCGCCCAATGGTTTCCCACTTTTGCTGACCGCGTGGTTCCGGAGGGAGGTCCCACAGCGCCGGTTCCTCCAAATGAATGACCTCTGTCGTTTCTACGGTGACTTGAAGCAAATTGTTCGACAAGGCCACCACATCGTTCTCTACTTCGGCCTGCAGTTCTTTCCATTTCTGGTCGGTGTAGATGGGATCGGTTGGGGGTGTGGACGGAAAATCGAAGCGAACGAGAAGAATTCGAAGGGGGTCTTCCGGGTCCTCGGTGATGCTCGGAGGCGGGGGTTTGGCACCGTTGGCTGACAGCTGGACCCGGCGCCCGAAAATGACAGCGCCTTTGTAGACGCCTCCCAGGACATGAAGAACTGAATGGAGGGGGGTCCATGAAGGAACGACTGGACCCCAGATCACGATGCCTTCCTCGAAAACCGACGGTTCTCTTTTCATCTCTGCGTTGAAGCGAAGGTCAATCCGTTCAATGTTCGTCATTCCGAGCCAGCTGTCTGGAATAGACCCTCGAAACTCGTTGGTATAGAGATTCAGGTCCTTCAGCTCCTGGAGTGCGCCCCATTCAGCCGGCAGCGGTCCATTCAAGCGGTTCCAGCGTAGATCCAGACGGCTAAGCTTGGTCATCCCTGCCCATTCTGGAGGGAGAGGACCAAAAAGATCGTTGTACTGCAGCGTCAGGGTTGTCAGGTCGGTCAACGTTCCCCATGAAGAGGGTAGCGTTCCAGTGAGTTTATTGTACGCAAGCCGTAGGGTACGGAGCTCAGCAAGGTCGGATAGCTCCGGTGGTAGGTGGCCCGTGAGGTTGTTGTCACTCAGGGAAAGGCGGACCACATGTCCTGATTCGCACCTCACCCTCTCCCATGCGCACGGTTCATTTGTTTCGAGCCAACGCGCTCGTCTGCTCCAGTTGTTTCCGTCTGTGGCTTCATAGAGCGCCTGAAGTGCGAAGCATTCTTTGGGTGGTATCTCTTGGGCATCGTCACACACGCTGCGGCACTGACCGGGAACTTTGAGCTCCGGAGTGTCCTCGCTGCAGTGGGGCGGGACAAGCATGTTTGTTTCGGCATCACCCGCACGGACGAGCTCGGGTGATTCGGAACCAGAAGCGCTCAGCGAATCGGCCGCCAGCGCAGCATCGACCAGTGGTCGTGATGGGGTTGGGTGGATGCTTTCATAAAGGTCGATGTACCAAATGAGGGCGGTACTTGAGGTCAGTTGGGTAGACAGGTTGACGATTCTTTGGCTCGAATACAAAAATCCGTGATCGTCGATAAAGGCCTGAGCGCCCACCCATAGGGTATCAGATTCATCTCGGAAGAAGCCGGCCTTGGGGTGATTCGGATGATGCTCGGCAAATGTGCGCAATCCCGCGATCAGACCCGTAGTCGCCTCGAGGTGGTAGGACTGTTCTTGGCGGGCCGTAGGGGCGATGTAGGGGTCCTTGAAGCTGTCAAAGAAGTAGTGGGCTCCGTAGTAGGTGTCGTTCTTGAACGCGATGTTCTTGGCGAATGCAAGGGCCGTGAATTCGAGGCAGTATGCCAAGGCATCCACGTACGCTGGTTCTAGGGTCTTGTGGTCGACGGCGAGGGACAGCCAGCTACAATTGTCGACGGCGGTGTGCACGGACCGAACAAACGAAAAGCTTTGGTCTTCTCCCTGAATGTGTTGCCTATCAGCGGGTTGAGGCGTTTCGGAATCGTCCACGTGGTCTTTCACAGGGGCGCTGATGGCGATCGAGCCTCCAGTCGCCACGCGGCCCCAGCCTTCATGGTCGAGTGCTCGGTGGATGTGCGCTCCTTTGCTTGAGCCCGGCGGAAGGGCCAAAAGCGCCCGGTGGAGGTCTTGAGACCAGCGTATTTTTCGGTTGTCCGACAGCACGAAAAAGATGCCATCTCGGATTTCATCACGCCATGCCTGGATGTGTGCGCGGTCCAACTCCAGTGCATCCGCATGGGACAGGGCATGGTTCAGGACGCTCAAGACATCGATGTTGTGTTCGGTGACGACGTTTTGGGTCTTGACTTCCTTTTTGATCGCCCAAAAGTCCTCTTTGCTGAGGGTCTTGAATGTATGGTGGGGTTGTCCGTGGTTGGGGTGGTCCGTTGCGAAGCTTTGCGAAATCTTGGAAGGACGCTCGGAATCGTACGTGTCGTAACCCACGGCATCGAGGACGTCGTAGTAGGCCCAAGACGCCCCTTTGGGACCGACGCGGTTCCCTTCTCGATTTCGTATGTTCCATGGTGTGTTGGCTTGGTTGAGGCCGATGGTTGTCCATCCTGCGGTCATGAGGCTCACGGCACGACCACTTTGGGCGACGCCCGACCACCGATGCGTTTCAAGCCCCAAAAGGGCTTTTTGGTAGCAGTCAAGGAAGAAGGGTTGGGCCTCTTCTCCCACGTTGTCAAAGGCGGCCGAGGTCAAGAACTTTCCCAGACCATCGACCACCCAGGCATTGGCTCCGGTGACCAAGCGCGCGTCCTTCCAGGTGTCTCCCTTGGTGTTCCAAGAGAAATGCCATCCTTTGATGATGGGTCGGCCTCGATCCACGCCTTTGACCGCTTGCTCACACAGATATCGAGCCACGTTTTGAGCTCGGACATGGTCCGCATCTGCGTCTTGTCGAGAGACTTGCGCCAAAAGAATGCCTTGGGTGTAGGCCCATACCCGTTCAAAGCGCGCGAGGTATTTCGAGTCGCTTTTTTGGCCAGCCTCGAATGGGTTGATGGATTCTTGTGGCTCCTCAGTGGTCAAGGGTGAGGAATCGCCAGTACCGGAGGTTGGGTCCTCGTACTCGACTTGATAGACGGCGCCCGAGTTGGGATCGTCGCGCAGGAGCAGGTCCCGCAATTCCTTTGCCCGCTGGTAATTGGTGCGCTCCAGCTCTTGGAATGTGCCCCCGTGGGATTCAAGTATTCGATCGACATCCACGAAACTCGGTTGTGAGGACGCTCCCGAAAGGACAGTCTGATCACCCGCAGAAGCCATATTCGGTTTTTCAGTCCGGCCGAGTGGCGATGGCGCTGATTGGGTGCGCGCCGTAGGACCGGACGCTTCGGTGTTGTCTCTACGTTCGCTTTGCCCTGCGGCGCCCGGCCAGCCTGAACTGAGCTTGGTTTTGCTCCAGTATGCCCGGCCTGGTATCAGTCGATCCTGGGGTGAGACTGAGGCGTAAGCTTGGAGCCATGGCGCCCAGGTGTATACTTCTTGTTGATTCAGACTCTGTGCGTATCGAGTTTCTTTGGCCATGAACAAGAGCCAGTCGTGACAGCGCGTGAAAGCTTGGTTTTTCGTGATGTGGCTTGCGCCGGCAGTTGATTCCGAGCAAGGCCAAGAGGAGGAGGGTGCCCCTGCTCGGGTGTGTTTCGCTTTTTGAAAGGTCAACCCGAGTGGCTTGTTGCTGTATACCCAATAGCCTTCGCCCTGAAGAAGCCCCCTAAAATCGTTTGTGGGCGCATCTGTTCGATCGAGACTCCGAGCGAACCCATAAACCGGCCACACCCGAACCTTCTGATCTGCCCACTCTTCGGGAAACCCGGCGGAATCGAATGGGACGACGACCAAGTTCCAACCTGGTTCAAGGGTGCGCTTCCATTCGAGTCCTTGTGGGGTCTCGCCCGCGTACGCCAAGGTCGAAACGAATGAACAGAACAAGGCCGCCCGGAAGCGCCAAGGCCGTACATTCGTCTGTTTACCCCGCCGTGGCGCAGCTGCGAACAAGACGTTCAAAAAACGATTCGTCGAAAGCCCGCGGCTCGCACTTCGTTCTGCCAAAGTTGCGCCAACGCACAACAGTCTTGGCAAGAAGTCAATGATTCTTGACCCTTTGCCCATCCATCGGGTCCTCCGCGCACCCACACGACCCAAACAGTTTCGGATCAACGCAGGTGAGCTTCGGGGTTAATCGGGTTAGCGACGTTACGGGCTACTTGACATCCGAGGACGACCACCGCCATGTACGCCATTTCATGACGGTTCGTTGGCCTCGTTGACCGATCGATGACTGATCTCTAAGGTATGCTTTCTTATGGCTTCTGCTGATGGTGATGCGGGGGAGATTACCGTCATGCTTCGTCGTCTTGGCGCTGGGGACAAAGCCGTGGTGGATCAACTTTTGCCACGGCTCTACGACGAGCTTCGGGCTATCGCCGGACGAAAGATGCAACGCGAACGGGTTGACCACACCTTGGGAACCACCGCTTTGGTTCACGAGGCCTATCTCAAGCTTGTTGGCCAGGAACGCGTCGACTGGCAAAATCGCGCCCATTTTCTTTCGGTGGCGGCGATGGCGATGCGTCGCCTCCTGATCAACTACGCCGAGGCAAGGCGGGCAGACAAGCGCGGTGCCGGACAGATTCTGGCTACCTTTGACGAAGAGCTGATGGGCGGCCATTTTCGGGCCGACCAGCTTTGCTTTTTGGAAGACGCGCTGAAGCGGCTGGAGAATATGCATCCTCGGCAGGCTCAAGTGGTTCAATACAAATTTTTTGGGGGTCTGACCTACGAAGAGATGGCTGAAGTGCTGGGGGTGTCGGTCCCTACGATTCGGCGCGATTGGCGCATTGCTCGAGCTTGGCTGACCAAAGAAGTAGACAAATGATGAACTCGTTCCTGTTTAGAGGCTCCCTGACAGACCAAGGTGGACATGACTTTGGTCTGAGATACCCACGCTGGGCATCAGCGGTGTTTTGCCCGGTTCAGGTCCGGGGGTATCGGTGAAGTAGAGGAAAGCACCGAGGCCCGCGGCGACCAGCGCGCTTGACAACAGAACAACCGAGCCGGCGCGGAACACGTTGCGGCGGGAAAGGCTTGTGTTCAAAGAAGCGCGGTCGGACTCGGTGATATTGCCTTGGATGCTTAGGTCGGTGATTTCCTGCGCCTGGCCTTGGAAGTGTACGGCCAACAGGGCGCTCGCGGTTCCCAAGAGGAGGAGGCCGCCGCTGGCGACGAAGCTGTAGTGCGCAAGGCGACGTTCCGTGGTGGTCTTAAGCTTGACCAAAAGGGAGAGCTCTTGGTCGCGTTTCAGTTCAAGGGTGCGGTCGAAGCGGTACCTGCCGCTTTGCTGCACAACGATGCGATGTTGGCCCGGTGCAAGGGAGAGCTTGGCATCCCCGGAGGAAAGGTCTTGTTCGCGTTCATCGATCCAGACCGCGGCTTCGTGGGGCGCACGCAGATGCAGTCGCCCGGGTTTTGGCTGAAGGGTGAATTCTACGGGAAGAAATCGTCCCTCAACGGCGAGAACAGTCCGCGCTTCGGGTCGAAAACCGGGCGCGCTTACATGAATCTGATGGGGGCCCGGACTCACTTCTGCCAAGCGGGGCAGATCTTCTGGTTCTTGTCGGTCGATGCGGACACGGGCCCCTTCCGTTTGGGAATAGACCATCAGCTCGGTTTTTGGCTTGGCGGTTTCGATGTCATCGGGTGCGTTCGCGGTGACGTTTTTTTTGCGCTTTTTAAGCTTGGCCTTCAGCAACGTCAGGGCCTGGAGTTGCTCTACGGCATCGGCACGCCGTCTCGCTTCGGGCACAAGCTTGAGATAGGTTCGGTAGAGCTTGAGAGCACGTTGCAATTTTCGCCGATCGCGATCAACAAAGTATTGCCGGCGGTACGCTTGGGCGAGGGAAAAAGCGATGCCTGATTTAGGTAGAAGCCGGTAGGCTTGTTCAAAAGCGCGAATGGCGTCCTGGTAGCGCGCTCGGTCGTAGGCTTGCCCTCCCGCGAAAAAGAATTGGCGTGCCTGTGCGGCTGAGTCATTGGGTGAAGCATGGGCACTGGCGACGGCCAAAAAAAGGACTACGCTCGACCACTGAATCATCGTTTTCATCCCGGAGCTCACCCGCAACGACCCGAATCCGTTTGCGTGGTGTGCGTGTGTGGAGGGAATCGTGTGGGCTGAATTCACTTCGGACCGTGCCCGGTTAGGCCGAATGGCGGTGACTGACGCTACGCGCGTCGACAGCCGACGCGTGGGGGATCGAAGTGAGTCAGGAAGATCCATGGGTTAATCGCTCGCTTCCATCGGAATGACAAAAAGAGCCTCGCCCAAGAGCAAGACCAGGTCTTCAAGGTCATCTCCGGTCACGTCTCCTGAGACCAGATGAACCGGGGAAGCGGGGTTCTCGAAATCCGCCTCTTCGCCCAGTGATACGGTGCGTACAGAGTCCGTTCCGTTCGCGTGGTCGACGGCATAGAGGCCAGATCGGGTGAAAACGGCCACCTCCGGCTCGGGGTCCTTATCCAAGTTGAGTGCGGTGATGGCCAAGACATCCTCATCTTCTAGGGGCTTCGTCTGCTTCTCAAACCGAGCTTGGTCGGCTGCGGGGTCGAGCGAAATGTTCCAGTAGATCGACAGAGAGCCCGTTTCGGCAATCGATGAACCCCGTGCGCTCAGGCTGAAGAGAACCACCAAGTCGTCGGTGCCATTTTGGTCTAGGTCCATCAGCAGGATTTTTGTGGGAACGCGCCCACTTTCCGATAGAACGATGGCTCCTGCGTGCCACGCGATTTTGTCATCGTCCTTCGATGCTTGGGCGATGACCAGCTGAGAGGGCCCCGTTCGACAGGCTTCAAGGGTTGCGGGCGGCAAGAGGCTTGCGGTGGCGCTCGGGAAACCATCGATCGCGACCAAGAGATTCCCCCCAGATGCGCGCAAGGACGAGATTGCGATGTGGGCGCACGGGGCGCGGAGGGTTTGAAATGCAGCCGGCAAAGACCCCAACGCAAAAACGTGTGCTTTGGGGGCTTCTTGAAGCAGAGATCCTTCAAAGAGCCAAAGGTTCTCGGCCCCGACGAACACGAGGTCGGTGTCTTCCTCGTTGAAAAGGCGGCCCGCTCCCAACGCGATGGCCGTGCCGCTCTGATCCAGATTGATGCGCCCAGGGAGGACGACTGGCGAGAGCAATGTTCGGGTGGCATCGCCTCGTACGAGGCTCGTGGTGGTGCCGTCGTCTTTCGAAACAATCAGAATATCCGTAGTGCGATCTGGATTGAGCGCAAGCGGGTTTGGATCGATGTGGGCTTCTAGATCGGTGACGTCAGGGAAGGTGCCCACCGAGGCTTTGTCTTCCAGCGACTCCTTGGTTTCGCCGTAAAACACCGAAACCAGGTCCCGCTCGTCTGGTGCCTGTTCAATCACCACAACGTCCGAGATGCCGTCGCCATCAAAATCGCCCACGTTGAGTTTGGAGGGAAGCGAGACATTACCTAAAAGGCTTGCGTTGAAGCTTCCCTCGACCGACCCGCGAAGGAACTCGAGGCTGGTCGCCGCACAGGTAGAGCTCAAGGAGCGTGTACTGGCCACCACATCGGCTCGACCGTCTCGGTCAAAATCACCGATGACGGCCTCGGCCCAGGCGTCTCCACGAATTCGATGAAACGCGGGTTTATAGATGTAGGTGGTCGGCGAGGACTTCTCGGAGAGAAAAACCGCGTGCTCGGTGACGAAGTCAGAGACGCCGTCCTTATTGAGGTCTTGGCTGGCCAAAACGAGGCGGGCGCCGCCGCAGCCGTCACGGACACCGGCCGGTACCGCCACCAAAGAATCAAATCGGGGATCGATGCGGGTGGGGCCAAAAATCCCCGCCTCGCGGATTGCGACCGCAACGCTCTTGTTCTCAACGTAGGCCACAAGGTCAGCGTCGCTGTCGCTGTCGAGATCGACCAGGTCAAAGCCCGCCGGCTCGAGCGCGAGGGGGAGGCTGATGCGCTGGGTCGTCGGCGCACACAGCGCTTCGTTTCGAAGGATGCAGCTGATGTCAAGAACCGCTACGTTCGGGTCTTTGAGGAAGCCGAGTGCGATCTCGACCGTGGGCTGTGAGCCTCGATCCCCTTCCACCACTTTCGGTCGGAGCGGCATGGCGTCGACGGCAGGGAGGGGAAAACGAAAGAAGGCGGGCAAAAGACGCCCCTGATCGTCCGAGAGCGAGAATTGGAGCTCTGGGGGTTCTTTGGCAACGATAACGTAGAGGGGCACTTCGGTGCCGTCGTTGAGCGCGAGATTGGGGACAGAAAGGACCTGAACCGACTCGCTTGTCAGGGGCGGTGCGGTGGAGACCCTGAGGAGCTGCGGCTGCTCGACGGTGGCTGCGACAAGGCGATCTCGTTGGGGTTTGAGTGCATGAAATGCGAGCCCCGCTTGGATAGAACCCGCACCGAGGGAGGTAGCGAGGACAACCCAGGGTGGGTTCTCTTCTATGTCAGCCAAGAGAAATGCGCTTCGCCAGTCGGGTACGGACATTTGAAAGAGCGAGGCGTCTTCATCGCTTGTGAGGTCGATAAAAAATAGGTCGCCATCGAGGCGCGCCATCAATTGTTCTTCATCGTTCCCGGACAGCGCACCCAGTGCGATTTGGTCGGCTCGGAGGATCAGTGTGGGCTCGTCGTCGGCTGAGAGCCGACCGGAAGGGAATCGGCAGATCTGGTCTTCTCCACACGCCCATCCCCGGGGGCACGCCGCGTTCCCGGCGCACAGGTATTGACACGCGCGCGGGGTGCCATCGGGCGGACCGCATACAAGATTTGCCCCCAAGGCGGGGTCCGCCTGCCGATCACAGTTTTCGCGAGGCGGCTCGACCACACTGTTGCCACAAACGTCTGCCTCCAGGCGGTCGATGTCTTCGCAAGCGCTGACGACGAGTGCCATGCCGACCATGGGATGAAGCGATGCCCCCCACAGGCGGGCGCGACGGTTGGAGAAAATGCGTCCAGCGGTCGAGGTACGATTAGGGTGCAAAAGCATTCTCCAGATCTTCATGAAGTTTGGGGAGAGGGGTGAGGTTGACCTCGATGATTTTATTCGCGCGAAGTTGAACGCGCGCATCTTGGGGTCGAAACCCTTTGGCTCGAACCACAAGGTTGATCTCTTTTTGATCTTTTTTGAGGCGAATGGTGCTCGGAACCTGTCCGAGAAGGTTTCCTGAATCGTCAAAGATTTGCGCACCCTTCGGTTTGCCAAGAACCCGAAGTTCGAGCCAGGCTTTTTGGTGTACTTCGGTTGAGAATGTGCCGGATGACGGGCGTTTTTTGTCCTGGAGCCTTGTTGCGAGGTCGTCACGGTTTTTGGTCCCGAAGAAAAGCGATAAACCACCCAGAAGCGTTAAGATGAGAAGGACCGCGCCGCCGATGACGCGCCTTTGGAGCGGGCGGTCTTTGGCTTGGTTCGCCGTCGCCGAGGACTGTCTGAGTGCTTGGATGACAGCACGTAAACTCTGGGGGCGCGCATCGGGCGGCTTGGCCAACATGGCTAAGATGGTCTGGTCGGTGGCCTCGGCGACGCTGGGCGTCAGGCTGCTGGGCGCTTTCGGTGTTTCGTGCACATGTTTCATCATGGTCGCCACAGGGTTAGCACCGCGAAACGGGAGTGATCCTGTGAGAAGTTGATAACAGAGCACGCCGAAGGCGTAGATGTCGGTTCGATGATCAAGTGCTGTGCCATGCACTTGTTCTGGGGCCATATGGGTGGGGGTGCCCAGAACATTTCCGGTTTGGGTAAGGTGTTCAGCCGAATTCTTGTCGCCAAGCAGCTTGGCAATGCCAAAGTCGAGCAACTTGACGACCGGTCGTGTCTCGTCGGTGTTGTCCACTAAGATGTTGGAAGGCTTGATATCCCGGTGCACAATGTGGTGCGCGTGCGCGGCATCCAGTGCGCTGGCGATGGGGGCAAGAATAAGAAGGGCTTCACTCAGCGACAGTCGTCCGCGTTCTTGCAGATACACGTCAAGTGGGAGCGCATCGATGTATTCCATGAGGTAGTAGTGGCGTCCGTCCTCCAGCTGACCGAAACCGAAGATATCGATGATGTTCGGGTGCCCGATTTCATTTGCGGCACGGGCTTCGGTGATGAAGCGCGATAGGTATCGTGGATCTCGCGAGAAAAGCGGGTCAAGGAGTTTGGCCGCGGCGCGTTTTTTGATGATGGGGTGAACAACTCGGTACACCCGACCAAAAGCTCCGCTTCCGATTTCATTTTCGACGACGTACTCACCGATGCGTGTTCCCGCGGGGACCTCTTGGTCTTTACGGTTCTGCAGCAAATCCAGTACATTGCCGTCGGCCCAGTTTTCTTTGGTCTTCGCGTGGCCTGAGAGGAGATCTTGTACTTCTTCTTTGAGCGCCGGGTCCTCTGCCGACAGCTTGGTCAAAAATCGCTCCAACGCATCTGGTGCGAGCTCGAGCGCTGCGTCGAAAGCTGCCTGGACTTCTTGCCAACGCTCCGGAGTCACCGTGTCATCTGGTATTCCTCAACGACAGGTCGGTTGTCTTGTCTCAAGCGCGCCCGTCCCACCAGAAGCGACGACTATGCGTAAAAACCCCATGTTGGTTGCCCAGCAAGCCATCGTCCTCCGGTTGCTGCCCATCCCCGCCCCACATCCAAAGCCACAAGGATGAGGAGCAGGGAAGGCAGCGGTCTAGTTGTCTATTTATTTGGGTTTCTCACTGAAGCAAGCCTTGTGCCAGGACAACGACTCGTGTGGGTTCAGACGAATGGGAGCTTCCATGGGCTCACTCGGACCCATGCAAGCGGAAGATGCGTGGGGTTTCAAAGACCCACCCGGTCAGCGAGAGGGTTGCTTGGGGCTTCTCGGCCAGGCTTCTTTTAGGAGAAGTTCAAAGTTTTCGTTTCCGCGCAGGCGGTTGATGGCCTCGCCCAGCGCAAAAAACTCAGAGCGCGTGAGTCGCCTTGCGAGACCAAACCGAAATGCGTTGCCCAGGGCCTCCACGGCCGGGAGCGTGCGCTTTCGAAGAGACTCCGCGATGCCCAGGTTGGCATGCGCGAGGGGGTTTCTCGGGGCGAGGCGAATCGCCTCTTGTGCGCGTTTGCCGGCTTCCTGCAAGTGGCCGAGGGCCACGAGAATTTCGGAGTAGCTGACGAGAATATCGGACCTCAATTCGGATTCGGGCGGGCTGTTGCCGAGGGCCTTTTCGTGGGCGACCCGGGCCTTGTCGATTTGGCCGTCCGCCAGGTGTACCAGGCCCAGTCGGTGGTGCACCAGGGCGAGCAGGCGGGGTATGGGCGAGGCAGTCTTGAGCGCAGACTGAAGAACGGCCAAGGCGCCTGCTCGGTCGCCCAGCTCGAAACGGCCGGTGGCTTCCAAGATCAATGGATGAATGTTGGCTTCGACGCGATCCTCTTCACTTCCGTATTGGGCGAGGGCGTTTCGGTATTCTTCTTCGAGCCCGGCGTCGTTGGGCTTTAGCCGGTGCGCGGTCCCGAGGGCCGAAATACCCCCGCGGTGACGTTCGAGGGCGATTTCGAGACGGCCCAAGGCCACCCAAAGCAGCGCGTTGCTTGAAAAGCGCCGTACGCCGCGCTGGAGGGTCTCGCGCGCTTGCGGTCGTGAACCCCGATCGGCCTGGAGCGTGGCCAGAAGCCGGTAGGCCACGACCGGGGTGTCTTCGCAGGCCAAACAGCTGGTGAGCACGCTTTCTCCCCAGGCCGGGTCGACCTCAGAGATCCGCTCCCCTCTCGAGAAACATTCAGCGCCGCTCGGCTCGCATGAGCCCGCTTGGTGGCCGTCCTTGCCCTGGTGTGCGGAGGACGCGTCTTCGGGTACAGCGACGCCGGAGCAGGCGAGGGCCCACAGGGGAACGAACCCAAGCCATGGGACGTGTCGTCCTGAGCAAGATCGAGCCCACACCTCAACCGGAGGCTAGCCGAAACCCAGCCCAGGTTCGAGCTCGGATGGGCGATGACCCTTTTTGTGGCTGATGAGGGGTGCCGCTACGGGTGTTCAAACGACCACATTTGCTCACCTCGTGGGGGCTGGCCAGCCCATGACTTTCATTCGGCGCGCGATGAGCCGTGCAGCGAAGTACGCTTTTGGGCTGCTCAGCTTTGTTTTTGCCGCTTTGCCTCGTCGATGGCCGCAAGCAGCGGCGCATGATCTGGGTGGGGAAACTGGGGTTTGGCGGACGCGGTCCCCCTGCCCACAACATAGTTGGCTTTGAACTGCTGTACCCGGGCTCTCGATTCAAACACCCGTTCTTTGTCTAAAGAACCCGATCGCACGGCAGACATGAGGGCATCGTGGGCGCGTGCGAGTTTTTCTGGTTGCTGACAAATCAAGACGAGGTCGCAGCCCGCACGGACCGCCCGCACCGCTGCTTCCTCGATGCCGTAGTGGTCGGCAATGGCGTTCATTTCCATGTCGTCGGTGATCACCAAACCCTCGTAGCCGAATGCGTTTCGAAGCAGGGGATGAATCACCTTTTCGGAAAGGGTGGCCGGATGGCGGTTGTCAAACGCCTCAAACACAATGTGGGCGGTCATGATGGCGGCGACGTTGTGTCGGATGGCCTCTTTGAAGGGCACAAATTCTGTTCGCTCCATTTGGGCTCGGTCGTGGCGAATTCTCGGGAGTTCTAGATGGCTGTCTTTGTCCGTGTCGCCGTGACCGGGAAAGTGTTTCCCACAGGTTGCGACCCCCTGGGATTGGACGGCTTCCACAAAGGCGCATCCCAATTCGGCGACCTGCGACGGGTCCGGTGAAAAGGCGCGATCCCCAATGACGGGGTTCAGTGGATTGCTGTCGACATCGAGCACCGGGGCGTAGGTCAGATGAAAGCCCAAACTTTGTAAACTTTGGCCCAAAAGTCGTCCCGCGCTTTCGACGAGATCTTTGCGACCAAGCTGCCCGAGCGTTCGCATCGGTGGCAGCTCGGGGAAGGGTTCTCGTAGTCTTTGTACCCGGCCGCCTTCCTGGTCGACCGAGACCAGGAGCGGCTCGGGCGTGTCGAGCACAGTCAGGGATGTGGTCAGAGCACGGACCTGTTCCATGGTAGAGACATTGCGACGAAACAGGATGACACCACCTACGAGGCCTTCAGTCGCCAGCTGGAGGAAGTGCTGATGGGTGTGGTCCTCGGAGAAACCACCTATAAGAAGCTGTCCGACCGCCAGTCGTAGTTCCTGCTCTTCCGTTGTCATACCTGTGCTTCCCCGATAGCAGCTCCGTGATCGAGATGGTACGATTTTTAGTGTTCGAGCCTCATTCATGAAAAGCTTTGCCGGTCGCATATCGCTCGGGATCGCGTGGATCCTGAGTGCACCCACCGTGGTGTACGCGGATTCTCCGTACAACAAACGGGTGGTTCAGGGGCGCGAACGCCATCCCGATGCCGCTGAGAAGAGACTTCGGGTCGAGTTGAAAGAGATCTTGAATGCACCCGAATTGCGGAACGCCTTTGCCGGAGTTCATATTCGTTCCCTCAAGGATGACCACACGATTTTTGATCACAATGCAGGTAAGCTTTTTAATCCTGCTTCCAACATGAAGCTTCTCACCACGGCTGCGGCTCTGTGGCACCTCGGTCCTAGCTATCGTTTCAAAACCATCGCCAAAAGGGACAAGGTGATGAAAAACGGTGTCCTTCAAGGAAATCTATACATTCGTGGCGAGGGTGATCCAACTTTGGTTACTGAAGAACTGTTTGGTTTTGTCAATGAAATCGCGCTGCGGGGTATTCGTAGAGTTGAAGGCCACCTGGTTCTCGATGATTCGTTTTTCGACAATGTTTCCGAAGGGCCCGGCTGGGAGCAAGAGCACAGCGATCGGGCCTATGCGGCCCCAGTGGGGGCCTTGTCGGCCAACTTCGGAACATTCACTCTTCGTGTGTTTCCCAACGAGGCGCGAGGCAGGCCCGCGCATGTTGAGCTCTGGCCGCCCGTTCCGAGCATACAGGTGGTGAATAGTGCTTATACACGCGGCTGGAAGAGCCGTACCCGGCTTTGGGTGGGAACGACTTCCGACAAAGACGGAAAGATTCGCGTGACGGTGCGTGGCGGAATTGGCCGTGATCGGACCGAAGGGGTGATCATCAGGCGGCGGGTGCACAACCCCGTGCTGCACGCCGGAGAGATGATTCTGGCGATGCTCAAGATGAGGGGCGTGAGCGTGCGGAGGGGCATTAAGTTCGGCCAGATCCCCAAAAATGGGGTCACCTATGTCGCAACCCATTGGTCTCGTCCGCTTGGTGAACTTGTGAGCACCCTCAACAAGTACTCCAATAACTTCATCGCGGAGCAGATTCTAAAGACCCTCGGCGCGGAGCTCGACGAAGGACCCGGAAGCTGGGCCAGCGGAAACCGGGCCATCCGCAGTTTTCTTTTGGAGCTCGGGGTGAAGGATGGAACCTTTGTCATCGGAAACGGGTCAGGCTTGAATGATATCAACCGCATCACGCCTGCCCAGCTGACCAAACTTCTGAGCGCGATGTACCACCGCTTCGAAGTTGGACCCGAGTTTGTGGCGTCGCTTGCCGTGGCCGGAAACTCGGGCACCATTGTCGGACGGTTTGAAAACTCCCCTGCGGTCTCAAGGCTTCGGGCCAAGACCGGCTCGTTGACGGGCGTCAGCGCCCTGTCGGGCTACGTTGTGACCCAGAACAACGACGTTCTGGCTTTCTCGGTACTCATGAACGACTACCCGGGCCGGGCGAGGAGGATGTGGGAAATCCAAGATCGAATAGGAATTGCCCTGGCACGGTTTAAGGGCACTGATGTCGTGGCCCGCCCCTGAGTGAGCCTGTACTCGACCTCATAGGAAACATGTTCTCCCGGGCGCCGTACTGATAGTAAGAGGCGCAAATGGTTATTTGCGTCTCCCGAGGTTGGGTGTGATGTTGGCGAAATATTGCAAACCACAATTTTGGATGCTGGTTGTTCTGTGTGGGCTCGCGATGCCCGCCCGGGCGCTTGCGGCCAAATCGGACCCTGAGCAGGGCTATGCGGATTTGCTCAAACGGTATGTGAAGGATGGACGGGTTGATTACAAGGCCATCAAGAAACATGGCATGCCCAAGCTGAACGCCTTTTTGAAGTTCGTGGGCGATACAAGATGGCCGAACGACAGAAACGCGCGACTGGGCCTTGGTTTCGATGCGTACAATGCGTTGGTGATCGGCAGTGTCATTCGTTATGGTCGCCCGCGCTCGGTTCTGGATGTCAAAGGCTTTTTTAAGAAGTCCGAGCACCGGGTGGCTGGCAAGATGATGAGTCTGGATCACCTTGAAAAATCGGTCATTAACCCGTTCGCCAAGGACCCAAGGACGCATTTCGTGTTGGTTTGTGCGGCCGTGGGCTGCCCCAAACTGGAGAGCAAGCCATACGGCGGGAGTCAGGTCACACAGCGTATGGAGCGAGCGGCCCAGCGCTACCTCGACTCGCCGTGGGGTGCGGCTGTACGTCCGAATCAAGTCAAGTTGTCAAAGATTTTCGACTGGTACAAGAAGGACTTTGGGGGCCCAAAAGGGGTACGCGATTTTGTCCTTCGACATCTTTCGAAGCGCAAGGCAGAACAGGCTGGTAAAGACCCTAAGATCGAATTCTTGGACTACAATTGGACCCTTAACCAGCAGTAGGCCGGATGGTTTTCAGAAACTAGATCGTTGACTCCCCTGATCCGGCGTACGACAACATGCCTGATCTGGGCTGAGTGCTTCTCCACAGTAAGGCGAAGCTTTCATTGGGCCTAGATCTGGAGGAAACGCGTGGCCAGCTTAAACAAAGTATTTTTAATTGGAAACCTCGGGGCAGATCCTGAGGTACGCTTTACGGCCAGTGGGACTGCGGTTGCCAACTTTCGTATCGCAACCACCGAGGTCTGGACGGACAAAAGCGGAGAGAAGAAGGAACAAACCGAATGGCATCGCATTGTGGTTTGGGGCAAACAAGCCGAACATTGCGGTGAGTTTCTCCACAAAGGACGCCCAGTGCACATCGAAGGAAGCATTCGTACCCGCGAGTGGGAAGATCGCGAAGGGCAAAAGCGCTACACGACCGAGGTCAACGCATTTCGTGTCACCTTCCTCGGGAGCCGTGGCGAAAGCGGTGGCGGTGGTGGATCGAGGGCCATGAACGATGGCCCACCTCCCCTAGACGATAGCGATATTCCGTTCTAGAGCTGATCGCAAAATCCCGCTATCCGAATGCGCGAAGGCCAAACACAATGTAACCCAGGCCAAAGCCGATGAGGATGCCGATGCCGAGGAGGGCAAACAGCATGCCCATCGATGCCGATTCTGGTGGGGCGGGGCTGATGGTGGATGCGGCGGATCGCGGAGCGGCCGCCGGTTCCACAACCTTGTAGTTGATTTTTTGAAACTTGAGGAAGTTCTCAAGCTCGTGAAGCAGAGGCTCGAACTCTTCTCGCCTAAGATCCAAGCGACGCTGATAGCGGGCTTCAAACTGCTGGTTCAAAAAATTGTAGCTTCTGAGCTCAGCGTTTTTGTGCGTTACGTCGATCCACCCGCAAACGACCGAGCCACTGTCTCCAAGCTTGGGCGTCAGGGTAAGCGACTGGCGGGCTTGAACCCCGCCACCCGTACTCATTCCGTCGGGTTCGCTGAGCTTCAGTATTCGGGGCGCGAGCTTACCGTATTCTTCCTTGCCAAACTTAAAGCCAAAGATGTCGGTAAACTTGAGAGCCTGCTGGGCATGAACGGTCACCGAGGCTTCCGGTTGGGTCGGTGTATCGTCGCTCATGCTGTCCTCCGGACTTGTCGGCCCCACACAAGCACAAAATTATCACGCGACCGACTTGAGCGCTACATTTCTCCCCTGACCGAAGCTTCGCAGCTGTAGGTGGTGCCACCGGAGGTGGGCTCCACCAGTTGGAGTACCGCCGTATACACGCTGAATCGTGTGCCCCGAGCGTCTCGCTCCGCGAGGCGTAAGATATGACCACGGCCGAGAAAATCGGGATCTTGTTCCTTTGCGACCATGTCGTAGACGCCCGAAAGCCGCATCCGTTGTTCTAGGGTGCTGTGCAGGTACTGCGGATCTAGGTTTTGGTCGGTTCGATCTTCGAACTTCTCGAGATGGATTTTGGGTTTGGCCACATCCACGTTTTCGTGATCTGCGCGCCATCGACTGATCCAACCGCCACCCACGCATCTCGAGACCAGCTTCCGGGCGATGGTTTTGAAATCGGTTCGGGTAGGGCCTGTGGGTGCCGTCGATTCGGTTTTGGGAGGTGGTGGAGCCGGGGCCACCGTTTTCTGGGCGCTTGAGCAATGACACATGGCAAACATGGTGCCGAGCCAAGCGAAATGCCTTACTTTCATTCTTGGCGTCTTTCAACACGGTGAAGCTTTGTGGCAAGCCCCGGTCGATCGAAATGGTGAGGCATGTGGGTTTCATCCGACACCAAGACGGGCTGAGCCTTCCAATTATGCCTTTAATTTCAGCTGGTTATGAATAGCGCTCTCGGTTTCTTGGTGGTGTCTTGGTCCGTTCGGCGTTTCGGGCCAGCATTTGCCCGCAAAGGATGCCGGCGGAAAGACAGTACGCGGTCCTCGGCCCCCTCACTTCGGATGCGGGCAACAGGGCCATCTTGGGTTGTGAGGTGCATGACGGCATCCCGCAAGCCGATCGCCCGGTGGTGGTGATTTGGCTACCGGATGGGCTCGCGCACGATCTGAGGAGCATCCAGCAAATTCAACGAGACACCGCGATCGTCACGCGATTGCGGCACCCCAACATCGTTCGAGTATACGGCCTTGAAAGTTTCGAAGAAGGCTGGGCGCGGATAGTGGCTTTTGTCGATGGCGAGCCTTTGGCCGCGGTTTTGCGTCGGTTATCGAGGAGAGGACAGTCCTTGCCCTCGACGCATGTGGCTCGCCTCATGCTTGACTACTGCGAGGGTGTGCAACACGCACACGAAGGACTGACTACGGGCCCGATTTTTCACGGAGGCATCCGGCCAGAGACGCTTTATGTCAGCTTTCAGGGCATGGGGATGGTCGCGGGCTACGGGGCCCAGTTCATGGGCGCGGAGCACACTTCCGCCGGGCAAACAGACCTGGTTTCCTTTTGGGCCCCGGAACAGGTGGTTGGTGGGCAATCGATGCGCAGCGTCGTAACCGACGTGTACGCGCTCGGCGCGACGCTCTTTTTGCTCCTGACCGGTCAGCAGCCTTTTGAAGGGTCGTCTGAGTTGGAGCAGGCGATTATGAGCCAGGAACTGCAAGTTCCAGGAATGCATGGTATCTCAGGAAAGCTACTTGATGTGGCCCGACGGGCAATGGCCAAGCGAGGACCTGACCGCTTCGAAAGTGTTCGCGTGATGCGAGACGCCATTGCATGGGTGATGGAGGAGGAAACGATGGCTTCTCACGACGATATTTCAGATTTGATGAACGCGTTGGTTCCTCAGGATGGTCCAGACCGCCAGGGCACGTCCCGCTTTTTGGGGGAGGCCCAAGACGCAGACTCGGTCACGCTCCTGTCTCGCCACATTGAGGCACCCGAAGGCGTCGACCCGAGGCTCTACGAGGCTTCGAGATCCAGATTCGTGACAGATCCTGGTAAGGAAATGGACTTGCTCTTGGAAGAAGCCCTTCGAAGAGAGCAAGCCATTGTCAAATATGCTGGGGATCGTGTGCTTGAGGCCCGCCCCTACTCCGAGCTTGATCCCGCGAAATCCGCACCTCAAGCGGCGCAGGCAGGTCGAGAGCCGGTGACTGTCGTGGAGGAACCATTGTCTCCCCGAACCGCACCTGACCGGGCGCGAACCCAGCCCTCGAGCGCCTCCTTGACCAAGCAAGGCGCGGCCGTGGGCCCGGGGGGCGCATTGCCCCCGGCGGCGCTGTCTTCGCAAATGGGACCGGCCAGTGGCGCTCAGTCTTCCAGCCCCCCGGCGCCTCAGGCCGCCGGTACGTCTCAAGACATGATCGCGCTTTCCTCCACTGCACCATCTTCGCCGGTACTCCCGGCCAGCGGTGCTCAGGCGGCTTCGAATTCCCCAGTGCCTCAGGCCACGGGTACGTCTCAAGACATGATCGCGCTCCCCTCTACGGCATCGTCTTCGCCGGTCCGCCCGGCCAGCGGTGCTCAGGCGCCCTCGAACATGCCTGCGCCTCAGGCCACGGGCTCGTCTCAAGATATGATCGCATTGCCCTCTACGGCGCCGTCTTCCCAGGTGCTTCCGAGCAGTAGCGCACCCGTGCCCCCGGCTGCTGCGCAAGGAGTGCCCGATGGTTCGTCCACGGACATGATTGCGCTGCCGGCGACCGGTCAGGGTGCGCCCTTGCCTTCTTCGAGTGCCCCTGCTCCGGTGGTCCCTGCACGACCGGCGCCTCAGGCCCCGGCCCCGCAGCCGGTTGTTCCCCAGGGCCAAAGGCCTCAGGCGAAGCAGGGTCATACGCCCGCACCGCAGTCGCCTCCGCCTACCCGGGCGGCGCCCATGGCTGCGAAATCTCAGTTCGCGAACAAACCTGTTCAAGGACTCGGGGGAACCGGGCCATCGCCGGTTCCAAAAGCGCCGATGAACGAGGTTTCAGCGATTACCAACTTTGGACGGCATGAAGGCGATTCTTCCCGGAGCCTTTTGGTCCTCTTGGTCTTGGCCGCGCTGGTTCTCATCGGAATCGTTCTTTGGGGAAAAAAGCCCCCGGAAGGTCTGTCGGAGCCCTCCGGAGAAGTTCCAAAGGATGTTCTGAGGGCGGTTCTGACCCAAAAAGAAAAGGAGGCGGCCACAGCTGTCGACTCCGCCAGAAGCGACTCTGGTGGTGCCGAGCAACCCGCACCGGACGAGGCTGGCGCCGACCCAGCGACTCCTGTCAAAACCGTCCACTACGGTACTTTGGTTCTCAAGACCGAACCGAACGTCGATGTTTACGATCGCTGCGATTCAAAGATTCGCAAGTGCCCCAGCGACAGCGTCCTTCTTGGCAGGACTCCGCTGAAAATGAAACTCAGCGCCGGAAAACACCGTCTACGATTCACCGACAAGAAAACTTCACTAAACGCCTACCGGACGTACACCATCAAACCTGACAAAGAGAGACGGGACCACGTTATTTTCGGAAAGAGCGAACTCACCGTACTTGCACCCAAAGGTGCCCGTATCATTCTGAATCAGAAGTTGCTCGGGAAGGCGCCGCTCAAAGGTGTAACCGTCTATGAAGGCCGCTATCGGCTCAAAGTGACGCACCAGGGTTTGAAATGGCAAGAAATCGTCGAAATCCCGCCAGGCCAAAAGGTCGAGTACGACGTGAGAATTCGTGAGGACGAATAAAAAGTCCGCCCTAAAACCACTGTGCACCACACAAGTGATGCAAGGAGCTAAGGTCTACGGTGTGTCGGAACCGGCGACCGCTTCTTGAAGTTCGAGCCTGAGCGCTTCCATTCTTCGACCCCAAGATGCGCCTGCTTGCTCCAGAAGTGCCTCGCTTTGCGAAAAAGCGGCCTGGGCATCCTCCAGCGCTTTGGCACCAAGCGCGCATCTTGTTTGCCACCAGCGAATTTCTACGAGCACGGCAGGCAGACAACCTTCGGACTTGAGGTTGATTTCTTCCCAAGCCTTTTTCTCGTACTCGCCCGCATCAAGGGCCGGAAGCGCCAGCAATAGCGTATCCATCAGGCGCTCGTCGCCCTCTTCTTTATGTCGGCAGTGGGCTGCGAACCAGGCAACGGTTTCGAGTGCCTTGTCGTAGTGTCCGAGGGCGCCTTGGACTCGGGCGAGTAGACTCGCTTCGGTAGAAACGGGTGAATCAAAGCGCTTCTGTAGCGCCAAAGATCGTTCTGCCAATGGCAGTGCTTTTTCGAATTCTCCGATGAAGTACCAGATTTCAGCAAGGTTCCCCGTCGGCCAACGTTCCAGACGTGGATGACCCAATTCTCGGGCAATTTGGATGGCGACCCTTAGGTCTGTAACCGCCTCGTCGACCTGGCCTGCGACTTCCCTGTTGGTCATTCGATTCACGTGGGCGGTTGCGAGGTGAAATTTGTCGCCTGTAGATTCGCACAGCGCGATGACCTTCTTCATGCACGCTTCGGCTTCGTCTAAGCGGTTGGTCAATGCCAGAGCTGGCCCAAGCAGGAGCATAGAGACCACCTGCGTTTCATAGTCCCCTAGCCGTTCTGCTTCGGCTGCGGCCGGCGCGAAGTACTTGACCATACTCTCTACATCCCTGATCCGCGAGGCACTTCGGCCGTCCGCTGCCATAAGCCGAGTTTTGAGTATGGCATCATCGGAGGCCTCTATCATGGGGCGAATTTCTTCAATGGCACGGTTTGAAGACTCGTAGTCCTGCAAGAAATCATAACCAGTGGCTTCCTCAAGAAATGACTCCGCAAGCATGAAGTTGTTGCCCGAATCTTTGGCGATCGTCCGAACTTGTTTAAAATCAGCCAAGGCGTCATGGATTCTGTCAGAACGTACGCGGGCCCGACCCCTCCCGAGCGAGGCGATCGCCGTCGCTTCCGGTGAAGGGCCGCAGTCCAGCACGGCCGAAAAGTGTCGTTCTGCTTCTGAGTGTCGGTGGCGGTCGAGAGCGAGTTTGCCGAGCTCCAGGTACAGGTCGGTGGCCTCTTCCTGACTTTTTGATGCGGCCGCATGTCGAGCCAATGACTCGAGGGTTTCAGACCTTCTGGAGGAAGTTTCTTGAATGAGGTTTCGCCAATAGTCCGCCGCGTATCGGTGAATACGTACTCGGTCCTTCTTGCCGAGCAGTTTGTAGACGCCGTCTTGGAACACAGCACTTCGAAACGAAAAGCCGTCTTCAGTTTGCTCGAGAACATCCAACGAGGTGAGTTCCTCGAGGCCAACTTGGGGATCTACGGTGGTTGCCGCGGCGCCGTCTTCTTCGGCAGCTTTTTGAACAGCCTTAAGCTCCTTAAGCGCAAACTCGGCACCGAGAACGGAGCAAAGGCGGACACAAGACGCCAACTCGGGAAGCATTTGAGAGAGCTCCCGGGTGATCAGCCACTGACCGACTGCGGACGCGGGGAGCCTCTCGAATTCTGCGGTGGAGACATAGTAACCGGGGGCGTTGGCGCGCTTTTTGACGATCCCTTGCCGCTTGAGGGTCCGCACGAGCTGGGTCAAGTAAAACGGATGGCCGCCGGTCCAAGTTGATAGGCGCTCCAAAAAATCGGCCGGCGGAAACTCGGCTGGCTTCAGCAGTTCAGCCGCCAACTTCATGGCGTCTTTCTTCTCAAGTGTAGACAGTTCGGCCCGTTCGTGCCGATGCGCCCCCATGCCCCAGTGGTCTCGCAGCCAAAGCAGCTTATGGCTTGCAATGACGACCACCCAAAGGGGCAATTCGGTTGCGTCTAGCGTTGCAAACTCAACGGCGTCTAGGCTCGCATCGTTTGCGAGGTGGGCGTCGTCTAGAATCAATGCAAGTGGCTCTACACGCGCCGCTTCGCACAACCGCTCGCCTAGGGTTCTTTTCGCCGGCGGGTCGGTCTGCCCGCGCTCTTTTTCTAGGGCCTGGACTGCGGCACTGAGGCTTCCTTTGTCGGCCCGGTTTGTCGCGCGTTTTGCTTGGACAGACATGACTCGGATAGGCGCAGAACTCTTTTTACGCGTAAGCCACTTAGGAATTTCGCGAGCGACCCGTGATTTGCCGAGTCCGGCCCCGCCGAGCACTGTGAAAAGACCGGGAGAGCGCTCTTCTAGACAAGTTCGAAAGCTGGTCTTGACCTCGGTCGCAAGCTTTTCGCAGCCTACGAGCGAGATGCGGCGTGAGGTTGTTTCGTCTGCGTTTGCGAGAACAAAAAACCCTGGATGTTTGCTCGGCTTGGTTTCGTCTTCAGGAAGCACATGAGCAACGTTCTGGGTAATCTGAATTCCACTCCAATCACCCTCCGGTAGCCAGGTTTTTGGGTGTTCTAGTGGGCGCCCATAAAGAGAGGGGGGGCCGGATGATTTCTTCCGAACACGGAGTCCCTCAAGGTGGACGGCGACACGGGTATTGGGCGTGTCGAGCAGCCTCTCAGCGGCCGAAAGCGCCAACGCTGCTGGGTTTTCCATCTCCGTAGGCGAAAACGCGCCGATGGTTTGTCGTCCACGGTGCCGAGCAACAAAACCCCGGTGTTCGTTGACCACCTTGTTGATTTGGTTCATGGGTGCTTCGGTCTCGACGAGCAGCAAAATGATGGGCTGTTGTGCCTCGGCGAGCAGTGTTGTCGACTCCAATGACGGTGCACTTGCGGGTCGAGTGCGCCAAGCGACATTAAGTGCGCGGCTGAGATGCTGGATACTTTCGGGACGTTGATCGGGTTCTTTGGCCAGGCAAGAGGAAAGAACGCCATCCAGGCTACTGAATGAGCCCGCAACTTCTCGCAGTCTGGGGGGCCTCAAGGCAAGATGCCCGCGCTCAACAACCGTGGCGCTCCCCACAAAGGGAGGACGTCCAGTGAGCATTTCGAACAAGATGATCCCAAATGCATAGATATCCGTCCTTGCGTCGCAATCAAGACCTTTCAGCTGTTCAGGAGCCATGTACTCCAGGGAGCCCACAACCGTTCCGGTTCTTGTCAGGTCGGCCTCAAGGTCGACTTTTTGGCCCTGGTGGTCGAGGGCCTTCACCAGGCCAAAGTCGAGGATTTTGGCGATGGACGAATTGGGTGCTGGGAGGAAAATGTTCTCAGGTTTGAGGTCTCGGTGCACCAGGCCGTGACTGTGCGCGGCTTGAAGACTCTCTAAAATGGCACCTGCTGTTGACTGTATCCAGATCGAAGTGGGTGCTTCGGTGGCTTCTTCTAGGTAGCTCGCGAGGGTGGGCTCCTGAATGTGTTCCATTGCGATGTAGTGCCGGCCGTTATCGCTGACCCCGCTTTCAATGACGCGCGGTACGTACGGGGCCCCAATGGTTCTGAGCGCGGCTTCTTCGTTTTTGAAGCGCTCGACGTGCTCTTGTCGGCTCTTGGTCATGATCTTGAGCGCGGCCATTTGTCCGTCCGAGCGGCGTTTGGCCAAACACACCACTGCGAATCCGCCGGCGCCTAGGGGGCGCACAATTTCGAAGTCGGGAATCCCGATAGAATCGGGCAGTTCTGCCTCAGGTTCTTGGGCTCCCACGATCGGAGTCTTGCCGTCCTTCGGGCAGGACTGGCCGGCAGAGAGACGTCTAAAGCAAGCCGGGCAACGGGCCATCGAGGTTGTTTTACTTTGGTATCGTCCGCGTGAGAAGCCTCTCTCCAACGAAGCGATTTGCCACCGGTTTGTTTGTGATCATGTCGTCGGCTTGCGTACATCGCCCCATCGGGTCGCGTGATCACTTCCGCCCCGGAAAAGAACACTTTTTGTGCTCCGTGCGACATTGATCGTGAGTTTGCTCGCGATGTTATGCAGAGTGTCTAGGGCGCACCAAGAGGCCGTCGTACAAGACCTGACATTTCCCCATTTTGACACGGAATTCGATCAAGGCTCTCGTGCGTACCCGTGCCTGGAAAGAAAAATACATCGGGTGTTGAAGACGTCGATGACGCGGTCAACTTTTGTGCCTGCTTAGTCAGGCCGCAATCTTTTGCCTGTCCTATCGGTCGGGTTCGACGAAAGGAAGGGAAACATGAGTAACGAACTTCGCATCAAACAAGGGAAGAGTCTTTGTTCACTGATCATGTTGGTCTCCTTGTTTGGCTGTGACAGCGTAGACATAGGCGTTCCGGGTGAGGAGGACGGCCCACCAAAGGTCGTCAGGATTTTCCTTGTCGATGACTCCCTGTTCGGCTCCACCGACATTCTGGAAAGCACAGACAATCCGGTAGTTGTTGCGGCGACCAATACCTTCATTCAGATGCGTTTGGTTCTCAACAAGCAGTTGAGTCCAGAGGTAGACAAATCACTTACCAGTTCTGCTGGAGCTTCGATGGTGCGCATTACGAGTGCGACGGCTCCGGAGGTCAACCTCAAGCGGTACTACGTCTCCAACGGTACACCATACAATCTCGTGCCCATTTTGCACTTCTTCTTTCCCTACGGGCCCGCCATTGCTCTAGAGGCCCAGTCTCCGCTCGCGCCGGCAACCGATTACACGATCACGCTGGATCCGGCTTTGATAAAAAGCCACGACGGGACCGCGCTTGCTGGTGATTTGACTTTCACGTTTCGAACCAGTGAATTCTCGATTCAATCCCCAGATTTTTCTGCCGCCGAAAACGCGGAAATTGCGCCGAACCAGATCTTGGCAGTCACCACGAATGGTGACATTCAGCTGTCGGCTTCATCGACGGTATCGGTCCAGGCCCAAGGTGGTGCGGCCGTTCCGGTGTTGGCCTTTGTCAGTACGGGCTCTGACCCTTCGGCCTGCGCCGACAATACCAACACCCGTCAGCTCAACATCGTTCGTGTCTCGACATCCTCTGCCGCGGTTGAGTGGAGTCCCGGTGACTACACAATTCGAATCGAGGGTGTTCGCGATGGTAGTGGATCACGTGACCTTCGTCTCAATCCCGGTGGCGATGCGGCGACCGGATCATTCCGGGTGAGCAGCATGCCGGCCCCAGCAGACGACCCTAACGCACTCGGGAACAATGTCCTTCCGAGCGACTGTAACTAGTTTCATGTTGACGGAATATGGAGACACTACGGTGAAACATTTCAATCGAATTGCAGCATCGATTCTCGCCTTTGGGCTGTTGCCCTCGACTGCGCTGGCAGTCATTGAGGGCGGCGCGCTAAAGGGTACGGTCGTCGACAAGGACAGCCGGGCTCCCCTCGCTGGCGTGACCGTTACAATTACTGGCCCACAGGGCGAACAGACGGAATTTACTGACGCCAAGGGGCGTTACCTCATTACTGAGGTCCCGGAAGGTGAATACGTTGTTCGCTTCTATTTTTCAGACGTGGTCGTGGAGCGGCCAGGCGTTGTTGTTTACGGGTCTAAAACCCTGGTTGTGAACAGCGAAATCTCGACCGCAAAGGCAGAAAAGCAGACCTATACCATTACTGAAAAAGCCCCGAGCGTCGACGTTGCCCATACACACGTTCAAATTCAAGTTACGGATGAAATTACCCGCAGCGTTCCGGTTCAAGGCCGAACCCAGCAGGGTGTGCTCGACTTGGCGCCTACCGCCGGGACCGACCTTAAGGGCATAAACTTTGTTGGGTCTTCAAGCGCAGAAAACAATTTCATGATAGACGGTTTGAATACAACCGGCCCATCTTTCGGTTTGCTGGGCACGCAGTTGCATCTTCAGTTTATTGAAGAAACGCAAGTCATCACGGGTGGTTTCAGTGCCGAGTACGGCCGTTCTACCGGCGGCGTGATCAACGTGATTACAAAGTCTGGTACCAACGAGCATCACGGAAGTGTGTGGACATTGGTTCAACCCTTTCAGGCTTCAGCGAAGTCGATCGGCCGAGTTGGAGAAGCCATTTCGACCAGGCGCAAGGCCAGAAGTTTTGCCACGGACTTTGGTTTCGAGATCGGTGGGCCCATCGTCAAGGATCATGTTTTTTACTACGTTGGTTTTGCACCAAGCCTCGTCAAGCAGGAGGTGAGTCGCATGATTCGAACCCGCACCGCGGATCAGCTTCAGGGCGACGTTTTGGCAAATGCGCAGACCGCGGGAAGTTACGCCGGGGATCAAAATACCTCTCTCACTTGTCCCTCTTGGCTCAAGGATCAGAATCCTCTCCTGTGTGCTGGCGCTGAGGCGGGCGGTTTTGTGACCTCTGACAGCGGTAGTGAAAAAACGCTCACGTCTAAAAGCTGGCTCCTCAATTGGATTGCCAAGGTCGATTTTCGATACAACAATGACCACGCGACCACCGTACAGTACGTGGGCAGTCCATCGCTCTTTTCTGGGATCTTCGACAACCCAATCAATCCTACCAATCCGGGCGACGGTGCCGCGGTGGGCTTCAGCCGAAACCCCGATTCGATGGGCTTCGACGAGAATATTCAGGTCCACGATGGCTTGGTCCGTCATACCAGTAAGTTCTTTGACCGCAAGCTGCAGGTTGACGTTCAGGCTGGGTTCCATATTGAAGACGACGACGTTGATCCCCATAACCCGAATGTTCCTCAGGTCATCTACGAAACGCCGCAGAATCTGGGTAATTTCGAGTCTATTGGCGCTGCGTGCGAGCCGCGGGTGATCAACGGAGTTTCGTTTAATCCCTGCCCCATCCAGAACTACCAAGATGGTGGTTTCGGTTTTGCTTTCGACCGAACGGCGGCCCGATACACCACAGGTCTAGGATTGACCTATTTTCTCGACCTGTTGGGTGAGCATGCCATCAAAGTTGGCGGTGACATTGAGTTTAGAAGCTTCCGGGATCGCCAATTCTACACGGGCGGCGCCGAGAACGGCATCTTGCGTGTCCGTACTGACGGCAGCGTTGCGAGGAAGCAATTCGCCCAGCGTAATGATGACGACACCGTGACCACTCTTCCCGCGTTCGAGAACACAACCAAGAGCCTGAGTGAGTCCCTGTACTTGCGAGACTCTTTTTCGCTGGAGCACGTCCCGGGTCTGACCTTGAATCTGGGTGTGCGTTGGGATTTGCAGCAGTTGAAAGACCTCGATGGGAACACACAGGCGAGCATCAACGATGCCATTTCTCCCCGTATAGGCGCGGTCTACGATTTTACCCAAAAAGGCTTAGGCAAGGTCTATGCGAACTACGCGCGGTACTATGAATCATTGCCTTTGAGGCTGAACAACCGGCTTTTCTCCAGGGAGCTTCTTCGTGGCACCGGCGTTCCCGCGTCGGCCTGTCGAGAGGATCCGCCGGGTTCGGGTCGAATCGATCCGAATTCTTGTGATTTCTCGGGCGAATCGGAAGAATTTGCTGCTGGGGGCAAAATCGCAGTCGTGACGCCCGATCTAGAAGGGCAATACTCCAACGAGGTTGTGGCTGGTGTTGAATACGACGTGGGCTGGGACACGGTGCTTGGCGCGGCCTACATCCGGCGTACGTTGGGCTCAGTGGTTGAGGATTTCTCGCCAGACGGAAACGGGTTTGTGCTTGGCAATCCAGGCAAGGAGGTTGACGAGGCCACGGTCAATCGCTTGAATGACGAGATTGCCACCCTCAGGAACGAGGTCGCAGCGGCCGCCGGAGACGCACAGCGACAGGCTGAACTTCAAGAACAACTGGACCGCAAGGAGTTGTCGTTGGTCGGATACCAGGGCCAGGCCCGGCACGATAAACCCAAACGCGATTACAATGCCATGGTCTTGACGGCTCAAAAGCGCTTTAGCAAGAATTTCCTTCTCTTGGCTTCGTATACCTACAGTCGAAGCAAGGGCAACTATCCCGGCCTTGTGCAAGCAAGCAACACGCAGTTTGATCCCCATGTGAACTCTGCCTACGATTTGCCCGAGTTCATGATCAACCGAGATGGGCCGCTTCCATCAGACCGGCCTCACAATCTGAAGCTTGTTGGCTCCTACTTTGTTCCCCTCGGTGCCCGCGAGGACGAAGGTTTCACGTTAGGCCTCAAATTTACGGCCATCTCGGGCCGCCCCATCGACGTGATTGGCAATCTACCCTTGGGTATTGCGAGAGAGTCGTTCATTCTCCCACGGGGGCAAGGCGGCCGACTTCCGATGATCACCCAAACAGACCTAAGGATAGGCTGGACGCGGTACATTGGCTCATACAAAGCGGAGCTGATGTTTGAGGTCTTCAATCTCTTCAATCAACAACAGGTGACCGACGTAGACATGATCTACACCTTTGATGAGGTGCAACCCATCCCGAACGGTCGTCCCGAAGACCTGGCGACTCTACGAACAGCGAGCGATAACGTCGCCACGCCGAACCCCAACTTCGGTCAACCCACCGCCAGGCAAGCTCCTCTATCCCTTCGCTTCGGTGCTAAGCTAAGCTTCTAAGAACTAGTCCGCGAGCACGTACGGGGCGAGCTCTTTGGGGAGCCTGTCTGCCACGAGACGTGCAAAAGCGCGAGCACCCGCTTCGTTGAAGTGCGTGCGGTCCCCGCCAGGCTGGCCGTTTTCATAGTGGAGCTCAATGCCCGCGGACTCACCAACGTTTGAGTACATCGACTCATACATCGTGACAGACAGGGCATTGAGGTCTACAAGATGGACGTCCATCTCGTCGGCGACCGCACGCATCGCTTCGGCATAGGGTGCATTGGTTGGCCGAATGGCTCCACCCACGAAGACCCTTCGTTCCATGGGCGTGACTAGGATGGGCACCGCATTGAGCCGTTCGCGCGTATCCGTTACGTAGGTGCGCAAATTGTTTCTAAAATAGAACCGGGAATCGTCGGCGGCGGGACCGGGATCGGTACGCTGGGGCCTATCGTCACCACCGACACTGGCTCTACCGGTGTGAGTGGCTTGCAGTTGTCGCAGACATCATCTGCCTCGAGCGCGCCCAGATCTGGTCCGTTGCCAGCAAAACTGAGACCAACGGGGGTGCCTCGGTCGAGGAGTTTGCTTGAAGGGGTGGGGCGCAAAAAATCAGCCCCCAAGTCGGCCGGGTCGACGCTCTGGAACGCGCTGTCGGTCAGGCCGAGGTCTAGATTCCAGGAGTTGTTGGCGTTGTCCATGCCCGCCGCGATAACGTCTGGCGCGCGATTGGCAAACGATACATTGTTTCTTAGGAAGTGAATCTGTCCACTGGAGTCGACGGACGACCGGTAGGCCCAGAAGCCTTTGGCGTTATTGAAGGCTGTATTGTTGAGGTAGGTGTTGCCGCCTTCGTGGTACTGGCCCGAGTTGGTTGAAAAGCCCTCCGAACGATTGCCATAGGCAATACAGTTTGTGTAGACGTTGCTGCCCCCACTCGGTCCGCCCTCGCGCCCCCTGCCTCCTCCTTTGAATCCGTCACCATTGCCGTGGCTGCCGCGTCCGTTGTTGCTGGCGACGCACTCTTCAAACACATTTCCAACCGCCTCCCATACATCCCATCCATCATCCGAATTGTAGTCGGCTACGCACCGGTAGTAGTGGTTTGGGCCCGACGGGACTTCGCTTTTGCCTATGGAATATCCGTCCGCACCATCTCCAGGGCGCGAGCTATGCTCATCAAAATTGTTGTATGCGGTGCAGAATCGATAGCTGTTGTTTTTTTGGGCACCGCCACCAAAGCCCGATCCGTGATTGCTGTGAGAGTAGATATTTTCAAGAATGGAGTCGGTGGTTCCGATCAGCGCAAGCCCGGCTCCGGAAGAGTTGCGAACTTCGAAATTTTGCAAGTGGGCCCAGCGCTCATAGTAGAAACGAAAAATGGTATCTTGTACGGAAGAGCCGTCGATGACGGCCCATTCACCCGGATAAGAGCGCAACACGATGCGGCGGGTAGCGCTGCCGGCGCCATGCCTGGTACCCGTATACCATCCGACGTTGCTGAAGCGATCTCTGTAGACCCCGCCACGCATAAAAACGGTGTCGCCGTAGCTTGCTTGTTTCAAGGCCTGGTTCAAAGTGGCCCACGGCCGTTCGATGCTGCCGTCCCCATCTGGGCGCCCATCGGCTGAGGGTGAGGCATTGTCCTTGCCGCTCGAGGCGACAAAATACACATCGCCTCCGTATTGCGCGTACACTGGATCATTTGCACCGCGGCGCTTGTCGAAACCGTAATATGCAAAGCCGCCCTCTTCCGATGTTTCGGGTTCTTGAGGTTCTGGTTCTTTGGGTTCTGGTTCTTTGGGTTCTGGTTGTTGGGATGTCGCTTTGGGTTCTTCGGGTGTGGGCTCTGGATCTTCTGGATTTGGCTCAGGTTCCAGGGCGGTTGCTTTTGCCGGCTCGTTTGGGCTGACTTCTCCGTCTGACGGCCCAGTTTCTTCGCTTTTTGTCTTCGTTTGATCGTGCGCGGTTTCAGTTTGTTTCCCTGATGATTTCGGTTCCAAGCGGGGCTCTTCTGCGTTTTTACTTGGTGTATTGGATACTGATTCGCGTTCCGATGGTGCGACTGTTGGCTCGATTCCCGTGTCCCCGATGTCGTGAAATTGTATTTGCGGACCATCGTTTGTGGTGTCTTGAGCCATGCAGCTTGAGAGGGCAGCGAAGACTGCGAGTGGCCAGACGGAATCCAAGCGTCCCTTCGGTCTTGAAGAGGAGTTGGTCAATGAAGCACTGCTTGTCCGCATGGCGTCGTCTTGAGCAAACGCCGTACCAAGCGTGGCTGTGCTTAGAATCACTGGGGTCAGGAGCGCCAGACGACGTTTCAGTCGGTCATATGTCCGCCAACTCGACAGTCGATGTGCGCTGAGGTTCGAATCTGAACGACATGAGTGTGCCGAATAGGACTCATAAGTATGCAAAGGGCATACACATCTATGGTGAACTTAGTAACGCGTGCGGACAGCCGGCGTGGTTGCGATCGAAGTGATCCGGCGGATTGATTTTAGGGGTTTGCGGTTTTTAGACCCATGGTCTTAATGCCGGCTCCCCTACAGGCATCCATAATGCCGATGGCATATCCGTAGTTTGCGCTGTCGTGGACGTCGAAGAAGACGAGCTGGCCCTGGTCCGAAGCGGAGGTCATTTTGAGGATCTGGACAAGCTCCGGTTGGGTGATCGGTTTTCCATTGAGCTTGATGGCGCCGTCTTCATCGATCTGCACCACCATTTGCTCCTTTGGTACCTGGGTTGCCTCGATCTGTACGGCGTGCGGAAGTTCTGCGTCTAAGCTAGAGCGATCGTTGGGCGTTGCAACCATGAATACGATGAGTAGCACCAAAACCACGTCGACCAGCGGAGTCACGTTGATTGTTGGGTCGGTTCCTTTGGCGCCGGGTGCATCCAAAAGTAGGGTCTCCTTGTGTCCTAATCCCTTGGCTCACTTCAACTGCAACCGCGCAAGCTCGCGGTGGTTAACGCTGTTGGGTTCCTATCGCAATGGTGGTGGCTCCGGCTCTTCGCATGTTCATCAACGCTTGACGGGCTTCGCCGAAAGCGAGGCTTCGGTCGGCTCGGAAATGGATTTTGGGCGACGTTTGCCCCATTTTCTTGATGGCCCTTTTGAGCGCTGCTTTTAGATCGTCTGTTGGAGCGATTTCTTTGGCATCGACGTAGAGCTTCTTTTCGGAGGTCAAAGTGACGGTGATGGCGTTGCTTGGGTCGCGACTTTGGTCATGAAATAGAGACTTGGGCAACTCGACGTCGATGTCGCGCTTGAGCATGGGCGTGACAACCATGCACACGATGAGAAGAACCAGAACCACATCAACAAGGGGTGTCACGTTGATTTCGCTTTTGAGGTTTGCCGGCGATTCGGAGGCCGCTTCGGTGCGGCGCCTTACTCTTGGTCTCAACATGAGGGTTATGCGATCGAACCCAAAAAGGGCGCTTTCCCGTGGCGGAGAATAAAGGTCACCAGCTGTGTGCCTACATCACCAATATCCAAGGACATTTCTTCGACGCGGTTGCTCAGGTAGTTGAAAGCGGCGACAGCGGGAATGGCCACCACCAGCCCGAGCGCCGTCGCGACCAGGGCTTCGGCGATTCCTGCAGACACAGATGCAAGGCCGCCTTGTCCTGCAGATGCGATTCCATGAAACGCGTTGATGATGCCCACGACGGTCCCGAATAGCCCCACAAAGGGAGCTACAGAGCCGATGGTGGCGAGATTGCTCAGACCTTTCTTGAGCTTGGCCACCTCGCGGAGCTTGGTTCGTTCGATGATCTGAAAAGCCAGGTCGGCAAGATCTTGCGCCTCGGCGGTCGAGTTTTCTACGGTGGATGTTTTTGGTGTGTCGTCACGGAGTTCGCCGATGGCGCTGAGGACAACTTGCGCCACCGGGGGACATGGATTCTCTTGCTCTGCACGAGCGAGTGCATTCTGTATTTGTCCGGCCTTAAGAAGTCCTTGAAGATCGTCGGCAAAGCGTTTTGATCTCCGTTGTATGGCTCTATAAGTGATGGTTCGTTCCGCGATAATGGTGATGGAATACATCGACATGAGTCCAAGCCCGAGTACCACTAAGCGGGCGACGAGACCCATGGCGTCCCACATTTCTTTGTAGTCTAGATTTTCCACGCTGTGCCTTTGGTGTTCAGTGTCAGTCGACTACTTCTACCTTGAAATGGACCGGAGCGCACAGCGGGAGGGGCTGAGGTTTGTACCGCCACTGGCGGAGCGCCCGGAGGACAACCGAATTCGCTCCGGGTACACCCGCGAGGATCCGAGTTCGGGCGACGTCGACACGGCCCGACTGTTCAATACACATCAGCACAGCGATACGAAGTGTCTCACCACGGTGCTTGTCCAGAACGCCTGGTGGAATCTTGAAGTCTACTTTGTGTACCAACAGCTGTTTGAGTTTGTGTGCGGGTACGTTACGCGGTTTCGGTGCGAGGTTGCCATGGCCTCTACCATGACCGTGACCGCTCCCGGTTCCCTTGCCATTTCCACTGCCAGACCCGCCCGGTCGCCCGGTAGCGCCTGAGGTTCCGCCGCTGGCTCCGGTTGCATTCTCTTGGCCAGTAGACCCACCAGCGTCGTCTCGCGTCCTTTGTGGTGTGTTGTTGGCCGCTGTTGGCTGGTCCTCGGTTCGCGACTCGGTAGGCGGGGGTGTTGGCTTCTTTTCGACGGAATCGGGGTCTCGCGTGGCCAAAGGCTGCTTTTTGGGTGGCGTTGGCACCTTCTTGGGTGTTTTCACCTTTGGGCGAGGCCGTTTCCGGCGCTGCTTCTTTCGGGAGGGCTTTTTGATGGGAATCTGCTCGACCACCGATTCTTTCGCTTGCGGTGATGGAGGTGGACCCTCGGGCATGCTGGGCCCATAAGCCACTGGATTTGGTGATCCTGCGGGCCCTGCCCCTCCCGGTGCCTCGAAGAGGTTGATCGGAATCGGGCCGGCCCCCCCGTCAACCTTGCGGTGTTCATCCTTCATGAGCACCGTAGCGAAGGCACCCACATGAGCGAGAAAAGACAGACAGAAAACTACGCGGGAGGATACCCATGCAAGCTTCTGCTCTCGGCTTCTGTGTATCAGCGTTCCCAACAATCATAGATTGCCGCAATGTGGATCGATGTGAAAGGGCCGTGTACAATAGAAGTCGAGTCTTCGATGACAAATGCAGACGACGAGACAGTTCCGAGCGGAAAATTGGGTGTATGTGCTCTCCCGTCGAACTCGGCGAGCGATCCCGGTACGCGGGATCTCGAACTCGGGACCCGAATTGGCCCTTACATTCTTCGGGATCGTTTGGGCGCCGGCGGTATGGGCACTGTCTACAAGGTTGAAGACAGCGTCTCCGGCGAGATTCGCGCACTTAAACTGCTCAAAGCGAACTATGCGGGCAACACCACCGCGCGCATGCGCTTCGAAAGGGAGGCCCATACAGGCCTTCTGATTCGCCACCCCAACATCGTGCGTGTTTTTGATATGGACTATGTTGGCGACTGTCCGTACATGGCGATGGAGCTCTTGAAGGGCTTAGATCTGCGCCACTACCTAAGCCAGAACGGCCGCCTCAAAGGAGAGCATTTTACCAAGATTTTTGACCAACTGTGTGCCGCACTGACTGCAGCGCATGTTGCGGGTGTGGTCCATCGCGACATCAAGCCATCCAATGTGTTTTTGCCCGAAGACCCAGAACGACTGGTGGTCCTTTTGGATTTTGGTATTGCCAAGGTTCTGGGCCCGGGGGCGCTGGACTTGACCGCAACCCGAGAGCAGATCGGGTCTTTTAGGGCCATGGCACCCGAGCAAATCACGGGTGGTGTCATCGGTCCTGAGACAGACATCTATGCCCTTGGTGCTCTGGTTTGCGAAATGCTTACTGGGCAACCTGCTTTTCCGAAACTCCCTGCTTCTGTCATTCAGTACATGAAACTGAACGGACAAGCGCCGCGACCTTCGGAACGGGCCAATGTTCCCGCGGCCGTTGACGATGTTGTCGCCCGGGCGATGTCGACGGACCCAAAAAACCGCTACGCCACAGTCTCTGAGTTTCGGCTCGCCCTGCTTAAGGCCTTGGGTGTTTCGGAGCAAGCAACGGTTTCATCAAACCGCGAGTTCGACGACTTCATTGCGATTCACGTCGAGATCGTTGTAGACCCAGAAGAGCTCGATGATCCCGATGATGAGTTGCTCGACGATATGGAATCGGTGCTGCCTATGGTCGATAGCGTTCTTGAGAAGCAGTGCTTTCGTGTTGTCCTAGAGACCGGAAATGCCGCACTCTTTGTCCGGAGCCGAACGTCGTCTGACAGCGATGAAACCATGGACGCGCTGGTCAAGTCTCTCCTCGCCGAGATTGAGAACCGCGAATCGAGTGACGAGCGGGTTAAAGTGGGCGTGTCACTCCATGTTGCTCCCGCGACGCTGTACGAGGACGACACGGTTCAAGGACCGATCATGGAACTCCATGAATGGCTTCCCGAAGCGCGGCCATCGGGCCTTTTCGCGACGCCCGAAGCCAAAGAGACTTTTGAGCTCGGCGCCCATCTGTTCGCTCCAGAAGCCCGCGGCTAACAACCTCGCTTATCTGGTTCGTTGAGCTAGAGCACATCTCATAACCTCATTTTCCTGGACCTGGACCTGGACCTGGACTTGGACCTGGATTCCTACCGGCGGGTTCGAGGGGGAAGGCACATCTTGGAGAGAATGCGAACGATCGGGTCGAGTATCTTAACAGCCTCCCGAACCGATGCTTTGTCGATAAAGCCAAGAGCAAAACAGGCGTCGACAATTGCTCCACACTCCATAGCGGAGCCTCTGGCGATTGCGTAGAAGCGTTTTTGGTCCGTTGGCCTGGTCTTTCCAGAGCCTTCCGCGATATTGAGCGGGACAGACAACGACGCTCGCCGGATTTGGTCCGCAAAACTTGGGTAGCCGGGGGGAAATCGATCCGTGAGCTGCGATGCGAGAGGCAGGAAGGCGATGGCCAACCGGTAGACTTCGAGATTTCGGTAGTTCATGCGTCCAGGTCCAGGTCCAGGTCCAGGTCCAGGTCCAGGTCCAGGAAAATGAGGTTATGAGATGTGCTCTAATAGCGGGTCTTCCACTCGTCTTCGCGAAAACCCACCGTGCCGGTGTTTTTGGTCAGCACGAAGGGGCGCTTCACCAAGTTTCCGTTCTGTGAGAGCAGGTCGAGGGCCTCATCTTGGCTCATGTTCGTAAGTTTGTCTTTGATGCCCAGCTTGCGATAGTCCTGACCGGATGTATTGAACAAGCGCTTGATTTGGCCATCGAGGTATTTGAGCATCTTTTTCAGCTCAGCCTTGCTTGGTGGCTGTTCTCGAATGGGAATGTCCTCAAACTCGATATCTTGAGAAGCGAGCCACTTTTTTGCTTTTCGGCAACTGTCACAACCTTTATATCCGTAGAAGCGCATCTTTAGGGAGTAGGCAGGCGATCCGTCGATAGCAAGAAAAAAGCGGAGTTTTCTGTTTAGAAGGCGTGGGCTTTAGGGACCACGGTAATGCCGCCGGGGGAATGGGTGAATGGAGATGAAGGGGGCGGAGGGCCGAGACCAATTTCGGTGTGGGGGGGGATGTGGACATTCTTGTCGATGATGCACCGGTGAAGGCGTGCGCCCGCACCGATGTGGGTGCCTTCGAATACGATGCTGTGGTCGAGGTGGGCTTTGTCGTCTACGCTGACTTTGGGAAACAAGATGGAATGATGGACGTGGCCTCCGGCGACGACCGTGCCGCTTGCGAGGATGGAGTTGACCAGCTTCGCTTGTCGGCCCGATGCCCCGGGCACGGTCCGCGCCGGAGGGTTTTGGCCCTCGTAGGTACGGATGGGCCAGTCGTCTTGATAGAGATTGAGGGGGGGAACGGGCTCCAAAAGGGCCATATTGGCTTCGTAAAAGGCATCGATGGTGCCGACGTCTCGCCAAAAACGATCTTGCGATACCCGCCCGGCTTGGCGACCGAAGCGATACGCAAAGACGTTTTGGCTTCGAATGGCCTCTGGGAGAATGTCCATTCCAAAGTCATGGCTTGGCGATGGGTGACCTGGTGGGCCGAGTAAAATATCTATGAGAAACGTGGTGGAGAAGACGTACACGCCCATAGACACCAGGGCGCGTTCGGGGTTGTCGGGCAACGGCTTTGGGTTCGCCGGTTTTTCCTCGAATGTCTGGACGCGCATGTGTTTGTCTACGCTCATCACCCCGAAGCTTTGGGCTTCGCCGATGGGGAGTTCTATGCAAGCCACTGTGATGTCGGCGTTTTGTTTCTTGTGGTGCGCAAGAAAGGCGGCGTAGTCCATGCGGTAGATGTGGTCTCCCGAAAGAATCAGGACTTGTTCTGCGCCACTTCGCTCCACGATGTAAGTGTTTTGTCGAATGGCGTCAGCCGTTCCGGAATACCATCGCTCTCCGGTGCGCATCTGCGGTGGGACCGGTGTGACGTATTCGCCAAGCTCAGGATTAAAAATCGACCAGCCGTCACGAAGGTGTCGGTGCAGTGAATGCGACTTGTACTGGGTGAGCACCAGGATCTGCCGGAGTCCGGAATGAAGGCAGTTGGTAAGGGCAAAATCGATAATTCGGTACTTCCCGCCAAAGGGGACGGCAGGCTTGGCGCGCTGGTCGGTCAATGGGAAAAGTCGTCGCCCGCTCCCGCCGGCAAGGATGATCGCGAGCGTTTTTTTGACCATGTCCACGGCGCTCTTTGCTCCTAAGGCTTAGCGGAGACGGTTGGCAAGTGGCTCGGGCGAAGGTGTCTGTTGTCCGGATGCATCAAAACAGTGACGTCACGGTTTCAAGCGATCGTCCGGCGTTTGTCCGGATTGTCCGGAACAACAATGGTCGGGGGCCAGCAGTCGCCAAGGATTTTGCTTGGCTCGGGCATTGCATCGTCTGAATTTCATGATGGCGCGTGCTACTCGTATGATGGCGATTGTGTGCCTTGTCACGTCGTGTCTTTTGGCCTGTGGCGAGCCTTGTGAGTCCGACAGTGATTGCGGTGTAGGGGGTTCTTGCCAGGTTGTGGACGAGGCCGGTGACAATGGGGCCGGGCCGGGCACGGGCCAGTCCCTGGGCCCGGGCGCGACCAATGGGTCATCCGGTTCTGGTTCTCCGTCCGGTGGTGGGAATTCGGGTCGAAGGCCCAGCGGCTCTCCGTCTGGCGGATCTTCGTCTCAGGGCCCGGGGGGATCTGATGCTCCGTCGGGTGGCACGGCCTCATCGTTCCCGGCGCCATCTGGATCTGATTTGGCCCCCGCCGATGGATCGCCCTCTGGGCCTTCGTCCCCTTCGTCCGGTTCGTCTCCCTCGTCCCCGTCGAGTCCCTCGTCCGGCTCGTCCCCTTCGAGCCCTTCGTCCGGCCCTTCGTCCGGCTCGTCCCCGTCGAGTCCCTCGTCCGGCTCGTCTCCTTCGTCCCCTTCGTCCGGCTCGTCTCCTTCGTCCCCTTCGAGCCCTTCGTCCGGCTCGTCTCCTTCGTCTCCGTCCTTTCCATCGCCCACGGGGTCATCCACGCTCGGCCTGGAGGAGGCTGGTGCGTCGCGCATGGGTGTTTGTAGCTATGGGGAGGAATCCGGTGGTGGAGGCTCGGACGAAGGCGGCTCGGGTGGCTCGGGCAGCGATGGCGCGGCCAAGTACCGATGCAAAGGGAACGCGTTTCGGTGCAGCCAGTTGGCCGGATCCGTTTCTTGTCGCAAGCAAGAGGGGTGCCGGTGGGCCGCACACTTTGGCCGGGTCGGAGGGGTGTGTCGGGGAAGCGCGGACCGGTGTTGGGATTTCAATGACGATAAAGAAGCATGTCATGACCAATACGGGTGCCGGTGGGTCCGAAAATAGGGGCAGGTGATCGCTCTACGGCCATCTCCCAACCTTTGCGGCAGGTGGTGGTTTTGCCGGCGGCCGAGGAATATGGCTCTGGGTTTGGTCAGGGGACGCTTGCGGCGGTGTGTGATAGGGCCAGGCGGATATCGATTCCTGCGTTGGGGATGGGTGTGGCGATTCGAGGGACTTCTTGATCGAACAGGTTTTCTACGGCCAGCTCGAGGTTGAAGCCGAGGCCCAACACAAACCGCCCGAGGAAGCCGACTCGAACGTGGCCCGGCCGGGTTCCACCATTGGGCAGGAATGGGCCCCCTGAGGAGCTTTGGGCTTTGAGGTGTCCTTCTACGAAGCCGGTTTCATTGGGCAGGGTCCATCGGACCTGGAAGGCTGCAAGAGGGCCGAGCTTGGTGGTGTCGCGGGTGCCGTTTTCGGTGCGGGCCACTTGGTACGCAAACAGGGCTGAGGCTTCAAGATCTGGGGTGGCCACCCAGCGGGCTTTGAGTTCGGTACCCAGGATTCGGCTTCTGGGGAGCGGCTCGAGGTCGCGCGGTGAGATGGGGTTGCTGATCAGCCGTTGGTGTATCCACCGAATGGAACTGAGTGCGTCCACTCGAAGCTGGTTGATCTGGATCGACGGCCCAGCTTCGAGGCTGGTGGTGCGCTCGGGCGGAAGGAGGACCCGGATGTTGCCTTGATTGCGTACGTCATCCAAGCGAACCGGTTGTTTGCCGTGAAAGGCCAGGACTCGCCAAAACAAGGGTGCGTACACGCGGATTTGCGCGGCGAGGTTGGCAACGAGGTAGCTTTCGTTGAGGGCACCGTCGAAGGACCGTGATGCCCGGGCTTCGATGGCCCGCCAGCGCCGGTCGTCATTTTGGAAACGAACCCCAGCCTGGCCTTGCACCGGTCCCCAGGAGACTTCAGCGCCACCATAGACTGCCAGTTCTCGGCTTTTTGCATCCCTGAGCGCCTGGAGCTGCAGTCCCCCTGGCCCGCTTTCGTGTTGGGTGCGGAGGGTTCCACCCGCTTTAAGCGTGAGTTCTGGCCAAGCCTCGACACGTAGGTCGGCGCCCGCCTGCAGGCTGTGGCGGTCGGCGTCTTGGTTTGGATCGCCTGTGGTGGGCGCGACCGTGCGATGACTTCCCAGGCCGCCGCCGAAGACCCGCATCGATGTGGCCCCAAGGTTGCCACGCAGCAATCCATAGAGGAGCCAAGATTGGCGCTGCTGGTCGGTCAACGTGAGAGGTCCGCTTTCCGCCCCCTCTCTTCGGTGGGCGAAGCGGTCGAAAAACCCCCTGACCGAGATCCCGATCGGTTCGCCCTCTCGTCCGTACAGATCTGCGCTCAGGGCAACGGTCGTACGCCGGCCCGCGGTTGGAATGTCGGTACTGACCGTGCCTGTTTGGGTTCTCAGCGGATCTTGGTCGTCGTGGCTGACGGTTGCTTCGAGGGCCAGTGCTCCAAAGCGCTTGCCGGCGCGCGCCAGTACCCCCAATCCGCGGTCTGCGCTCCTGGCCTTGGTGAGGACGAGACTGCGCCAGCCCACGCCTTTGGGCAGTGTGTGGCTTACGAGGTGGAGGCTTCCGGCGCCGTTGCCCCAAGCCCCCTCACCCGGTCTTTGTTCTTGGAGGGTTCGAAAAAAGTGGGGGTCGATGCCCAGCCAGCCGAAAGCTGGATCAAAGGTGCGCAGGCCGGGAATGCGAATGCCGTCGATGAAGTGCAGTCGGGGGCCAAAGAGATTGAACGCCGTGGCTCGAGCGGGATAGGTCAGGCGGGCTTCGTGCACGGTGCGGGCTACGGCCCCGGAGAGTTCGTGGTTTTCGAGTCGGTCAAATTGTGGGGGTTTTACGCTCAGGGCCTGGCCTGCGGTGGGCTGCGACCCTCGGCCCAAAAGTGCGTCGAGCAGTTCCAGCTCGTCGACTTGAAGGGGGTCGTCACCAAATTCGTCGTTTTGGGGAGTGGCTTCGCCCTCTTCTCGGGCGGAACCCGCGGATGCCTCGGGAACGGTTGAGGCCAGGGCCGCCAGCAGAATCCAGGGGGTCACCGCGGACAGAGCCTATCACTGGTTTGCGGGTTTTGGTGGTGTGGGATGATTTTCGGCAATGCGGTGATGGTGTTGGATGGCGTCTATTATCTTGGCTTTCAACCCTGGCCCGGGTATGGAGTGCTCGCTCGGTGCCCAGTTAGCTCAGTTGGTAGAGCAACGGATTGAAAATCCGTGTGTCCGTGGTTCGATTCCGCGACTGGGCACCATTTCTTGTTGCCTCAAAATCGGTAGGCAGCGCCCATCAAAATCTTGAGTCCAAAGGTGGAGCTGTTCACCGAACCTCCACCCGCGACCACCCACGGCCCGAGCTTGAGGTCGGCAGTGAGCGCTAAAGATGGGGTCAGGTGGTATTCGGCCATAGGCCCAAAGAGCAAAGGAAAGACGACGAAGTTTGGCCCATCTCCGATATTGATCATGAGCGGTACTTCCATGCCTCCGCCGACGGTGATCTGGTTGTTGATGGCGTAGCCGCCCTGAATCGATCCGGCCAAAATCAACAGAAATCGAGTTGATCCCCGAAATTGAAAGCCAAAACCAGGTTCGCCTCTCACCGAAACGGTGAACGGTCCCTCCTGATGGAGCTGGAACCGTATCGGCGCTTGAAACAGCACCCCAAAGTTGGTGCCTCGGGTCTGGTAGTAGCCGTAGTCCAACGAAACCATGCCGCCGACGGACAGCTGGGGACTGAGGGCCATATGGTACGCAGCCCGGGGAATTCCGGTGAACCCCAGTTCGCCCTGCACCAGAGCCCCACGTGGAATGCCCCCGAAAAGTGCGTCCCATGAGCTTCGCTGCACCACCAAAGGCCCTCGCTCCGCCTCTTCGAGTTCGATGTCTTCCGAGGATTCGCTTTGTGGCGCGACCGGTTCTTCGGCAGAATCTTCTAACGTGTCGAGATCATCATCTTCTTGGGCCCTTGCTGAACTTCCCAGGAGCAAGGTGGCCACCGATAAGCCGCAAAGTGTATGACGAAAACGTGAGACAATGGGGTTCATAACTGGTCGCACCGCTTAGCGCATGCGTGATCCATGGTCCAGGTGGTTCGGCGGGTCTGTCCGACGAAAAACCGATGGTGGACGGCCGCGTTGCCCAAGTTGCTAGGGATGTCGAATGAGGTGAATGGCCGCGCGAAACAGAACACCCCAACCGGCGAGGAGGGCCAGGCCGCCAACCGGCGTGATCGCTCCTAAGGCCCGAAGCCCGGTGGTGCTGAGGACATAGAGGCTTCCTGAGAACAAAAGCGTGCCACCAGCCATGAGGCCGCCCGCAACGTAGAGCGTGCTGTGTGGCTTCACGAGAGCAAGGACGCTTAAGAGAGCAAGAACGAGGGCGTGGTACATCTGGTATCGCACGCCGGTCTCAAAAACGGCCAGCATGTCGGGGCTTAGGCGGGTCTTGAGCGCATGGGCGCCAAAGGCGCCCAGACCGACCCCAAGGAAACCCAAAAGCGCGGAAGCGGCGAGTAACCATCCGGTCATGCCTTTGACCTACGCGCGGTCGGCGCCCATCGACAAGCAGAAGATTTGCTCCGCGAACCGGAGTGCGTCACTATGCTACGCGTTGCGTGTAGTATTCGGGTCTCACCAGTCCTCTTCTTTTGCGGTGGCCGCCCGCTCCGCGGGTTTACTTGCCTTCGTTTGCGGGATAGCCATTTCGGCCTGCGGCGGTGGCGGTTCCGACGGACCCAACGACGGGGGGCCCAATCAGGACGGAGGTCCCGGGGGCAACCAGGACGGCGGATCGTCGGACGACGGGGGTGTCAACGCCACCCGGGTGGGCGAACAAGGCTTTGGCTGCCGAAATGAGGTTCCACGCTGCAATAGTGGTCTGAGCTGCATCAACCTGGGATTGTCTCGGGCCGCGATCGGGGGCGATGCGATCAACGTGGGGGTATGCGAGCGCCAGTGCCAGACAGATCTGAATTGTCTCGACCTGCCAGACACGCCCCTTTGTCGCCCGATTGGGCTCCTGAGCGTGTGCGTTTCGGCCGAGGTTCAAGAAGGCGAGCGGGCGACGATGATTCCACCGATAACCGGTTGCGCCATCGGTCTCGAGTCTTTTCGCTGGAATGAAGCGCGCTCTCCCTTACTCGGCCTTCAGGATTATGAGTTCAGTTGTGGCCGGCCGTGTGATCCGGAGGCCGACCCTCCCGGTGGCTGCACCGCGCAATTTCCGTTTTGCAATCCTCAAGTTGTGGATCGTCCCGGAGCACCCGGAGGGGTGTGCGCGCTTCGCCGCGCAGAAGGCGGAGACCTGTGCAGCACCACCAGCGTGGTGGGCCTCTGCGATACCAGCACGACCCCCGCGGGAAACCTGCCAGAAATGCTTTGCCTCCGGATACCCCCAGACGATTCGACCGCGGAAGGCTCGTCGATCCTTGATACCACCGATCCCTCCAAGCCGGACGAAAGTGGTATCTGTTTTGCGTTATGTGATCCCAAAGAAGCGACACCTGACTGCTCGCATGTGTCGGATACGACGGCCGGACCCACCGTTTGTGCCCCTTTTGGAATGACGACCGAAACCAGCTCAGTCGTGGGGCTCTGCAGCCACGGCTGCACCCTGTTCCCGGACAACTGTGGCCGACCGAGCACGCTGGGCCACGGGAGTGCTTGCACCGGGCCCCTGACCTTTGTCCAGGGCTCCGATCCGGTGTCGCTGTGTCGGAGCGTGGTGCCTGAGCTGCTCCCTGAGTACAATTTTATCGACCTGCCCAAAGAGGATTGTCTCTTTGTGCCCGGCGGGACCGGTCGCTGCCCGGCAAACACCCACTGCGTAGACACCCGAGGCGCCGGCGGTCTCTGCCTCCGAGATTGCATGGTCGAGACGGCCTCGGTGACCGAGTCTGGCTGTGCGGCAAGTACCGTCGGCAACACGACGTGCCGCGACGATCTTTTTTTGGAGCGCGACGATGGCCTCGGCTACTGCGGTCAGCCCCAGTAGCGCCTCCATGATTGGGCTTCTCTAACCGAGGGGGGTTCCCGCCTCAATATGTCGGCCTGCCCCTCGAAGAAAGGCCTCGGTCTCCATGGGCTTTTTTCCGGGGGGTTGAAGTCGCAGGATCTCCAAACTTTGCTCTTGGGTTTGAACGATCAGAGATTTTTTGGCACTGACGACCGAGCCCGGAGCTCCGCCGGTCTCATATGAAACCCGCGCTTCGAGAACCTTGAGCCGTTGCCCGTTCCAAGTTGTGAACGCACCAGGCCAAGGGTCGAGTGCCCGTACACGGCGCTCCAGAGCTCTGGCGGGTTCGGTAAAATCGAGGGCGCCATCTGCTTTTTTGAGAAGCGGGGCGTAGGTTGCTTCTTGGGCCTGTTGAGCTTGGGCCTCAAGGCCTTCGCTTTTGGCGGCCTTAAGGCCCTCTAGCAAGGTCTCATGCCCAACTTCGGCGAGCGTTTTGGTCAAATTGCCCCCGGTTTCATGGCCTTGGAGGGCGATCGCCTTTTTGAGGAGCATGGGGCCCTCGTCGAGGCCTTCGGTCAACTCCATGAGGGTGACTCCGGTTTGCGGGTCGCCGGCGAGGATGGCGGCCTGAATGGGGGAAGCGCCCCGGTGCCTGGGCAGAAGTGAAGTGTGGACGTTCCAAGTTCCGAACGCTGGGGCACGAAAGACCGACGCCGGGATGATTCGTCCGTAGGCGCAGACCACCGCCAAATCAAGGTTCCACCCCCGCATTTGCTCCGCGAGGGTCCCGTCTTTCAGGACGGTCGGCTGGGTCACCTCCAAGCCGTGGGCGACCGCTGTTTCCTTGACGGGGGGCGGCACGTGTTTTTGGCCACGGCCCTTGGGACGATCGGGCTGACAGACCACCGCCACCACCTCATCGGTACCGGCGGCCAAAATACCTTGAAGGATAACGTCCGCGATATCTGGCGTTCCGAAGAACGCCAAGCGGAGGGGGCGATTGGGGAGTTTGCAGATCAGGCCCGAGCCTCTTGCTCAATGCGTTTTTTGACCCGTTTTCGGAGGAGCTCCTGCTTCAGGCGGGACAGCCGGTCTACAAACAGCACCCCATCAAGGTGGTCGATTTCGTGCTGGAGACATACCGACAGAAGACCGTCGGCAGGGATCTCGATGCTCTGGCCGTCCCGGTCGAGGCCTTGCACGGTGACGGTCTGTGCCCGTTCGACCTCGTCGGTATATTCAGGGACCGACAGGCAGCCTTCTTGCCAGCTGGTTTTGCCATCGCGGGTCACAATGACGGGATTGATCAAGGCGATGGGTTCTCGCGGGGTCAGTGGGCTCTTTTCTTCATCTTCTCGCGGTCCGCAGTCCACGACGATGATTCGCTCCAGGACGCCGATTTGAGGCGCCGCCAACCCAACCCCTTCGGCGCTGTACATGGTCTCGAACATGTCGTCGATGAGCTTGCGGGTGCGATCGGTGACGCCGTCGACCGGCACCGACTTTTTCTTCAGCCGGGGATCGGGGTAAGTCAGAATGTCTAGGAGCGCCATACCCGCCTAGATTCTAGAGGTCTTCGGCCAAAGTCACAATGCTTTTCCCGCAGGTGTTCCATAGAGCCACACGCCAAAGAATACCAGCGCCGCCAATGCGAGGACCACAATGAGGTACGCAGTCCAGCCGTAGGCGCCTGCATGGACGGCAAAGACGCTCCCGCCTGGGGCGCGTGGTCGGGGCAGGGCCGTGTAGCCCGAATTCTGCATTGGGAATGTGCTTTCGCGCCAGTTTCGCCGCGAAACTTGGGATAGGAGGCCCGCACGCGCGAGATTGAGATCTTCGGCCAGCGGGCTTGGGCGACTTTCGGGCTGGGATGCGCCAGGCATAGGCCGATCGGGTTGGCTCTCACTTGGGGGTAGTCGCCGAATCTCGCTGTACTGCGTGCCGCGCCTGGGCGCGGCGGACGGCCAATGAGGGTCGTTTTTCGGGTCCGCGGGACTCGGTGGCTCGCGTCCCCCAGGACCATCGGTTTCGACAAACCTGGTTTCGCCCGAATCCGCCTGCGGTTGTTCCCCGGTGGCTGGTCGTGGCTTTCGATGCCTTTTGGGGCACCGGTGATCGGGATCGGTCTCGTCCTCTTCTCCCAGTCCGAAGTCGCCCAGCGGTTTGGACTTGAGCTGGTCCAATGCCGTGTCCCGCAGCGAACCTTGGGTGGTGGCTTCAGGCGGGAGTGTGAGCCAAAAGGCCTTCGATTTCGCCTCTTGCTCCTTGCAGTCTTCGCTTTCGGGCGCGGGCGATCAGCGGCCACAGGTCCGCAATGATTTTGGCCGTGCTCCGGATGTCGGCCCGCATTCCTCGCCCCGCGCGAAATCGGTCGAGGCATCCGCTAAATTCGCGGGCGGAACGAAATCGGGCCTCTGGGGCGACGGCAATCGCCTGCTTGACGATGGCCACCAGGTCCGGATCGGTATTCCCCAGGCGGTCCTCAATCGGCTCGTATTTGCCGGCAGCGACCTTCCACAACAGAGAGGCCAGCTCTTCGCTTGGGTACAGCGGTTGGCCGGACAAGAGCTCAAACAACAACGCACCAAGCGAGAAGATGTCGGATCGAGCGTCGACGTTGCTGCCTCTGGCCTGCTCGGGAGCAAGATTTCTTGGGCGCCCGCGAATGGTTCCCGGGATGGTCATGCTATGACCCGATAGTTTTGCCAGACCGAAATCGAAAATCTTGGGGACCCCGTTGCGAACCAGCAAGACATTTTCGGCGGCCACATCACGATGGACGATGCCGAGTGGCGTTCCGTCTGGCAAAGCGCGTTCGTGGGCGTGCGCAAGCCCGCGTGCGATCGATCCGACGATGCCACACGCGACTTCTACGGGAAGCACCTTGTTGCTCCGTTCGAGAGCCCACAGGGTCTCAGCGAGCGATGGACCCTCGACAAACTCCATGACCAGATACAGATTGTCGTCTACTTGGCCGGCGTCGATAACCTCGACCACGTTTGGATGCCCCAAGGTTGCGGCCACCGCGACTTCTCGAAGAAACAGGGTCTTCAGCTCCCGGTCGGTGGTGTCGGGCTCGAGCATGCGTTTGACGGCCACACGCCGTTTTAGGTCGGGTGACACCGCTTCGTAGATCTCGCCCATGCCCCCAGCGGCAATGCGGTGCCGGAGTTGGTACATCCGGGCATGGGTTCGATCACGTAGGGCCATGGGGAACTCGGGAGTGTACTCGATGGGACTCCATCGAGCTACGGATTTGAGGGGCATTGTGTTCGGACAAAACTGGCCGATTGGCCCAGCGATGAGGTGTGCACCCCGTGGTTGGTTTCGTTTTCGGGCCCTATGGAGGTGAACGCCGTCTGTCACCCGCTTGACTCCTGCCGGAAGGTTGGGGCGATATGGGTTGCGGGCGTTCACCCTCAACGGGCGAGGCTTGTTGGGTTTAACCGGAAATTCCCTATTAGACGGTTCCGTCGGTGATCATGCAAACAGTTGATGGGCATATCCATGGGCTTCGGGCTCGCCAGATCCAGAGGCTCGAAGCCACGTTTCGGCGCAAAGTGAAAGCGGACGCCCTCACTTCGGGCGAACTGTGCCGGCACCTCGGGGGGCTGAGTCGTGAGTTAAATCGGCAGCTTGGTGTGCTGATCGACCGCGGCGGGCACGTCCGTCGGGTGGTTGTCGGCGAGCCGACCCGCTTGTATCTGCCCGAAATCGGCCGGGCGCGCGGTGGTTTGGGGCGTCTACGGGGGTTGAGGTTTTTGCGGACCGAACTTCGGGGACAGGGCCTGAGCCGCGAAGATTTGGCCGACCTCGCCAAGCTCCGGCTCGATGCCGTCCTGGCCGTTGAGATTGATCCGCTCGGTCACCCTCAGGCCGCCGAGTGGGCCTACCTTCTGGCCGATCGCATGGCCAAGACGGTTGCGCCGGTCCAGCAGCGGGTTGCCTCCGTTCACGAGCTTCCGGATGACGGCATGGCCCTCGTCCGTGATTCCGAATCAGAGATGTCCCGCGTTTTTGCGGGCGATGCGCGCGAGGTTGCTCGAGACAGCGCCATGCTGGTCGGCGTGTGGGCGTCGAGGCGGGGGGCCCGCAAGCTGGCCGAGGCCTCCATGGACGAGCTTTACGAGCTTGCCCGGACCGCAGGCGTTCATGTCGTGGACACGGTCATTCAGATCCGAAGGCAGCTGGATCCAAAAACGGTTGTCGGTAGTGGCAAAATAGAAGAGCTAAGCCTTCGGGCGCTCGAGCATGGCGCCGACGTACTCATTCTTGACCAAAATCTTGCACCATCTCAGCTTCGGGCCATCACCAACAAGACCGATTTGCGGGTGCTCGATCGAACTCAGCTCATTCTCGACATCTTTGCCCGCCACGCGAAGAGTCGTGACGGTAAATTGCAGGTTGAGTTGGCTCAGCTGAAGTACGCTCTGCCTCGACTCATAGAAAAGTCGACGGCCATGAGTCGGCTGACAGGAGGCATTGGTGGTCAGGGTCCTGGTGAAACAAAACTAGAGATCCACCGTCGTCGCGCCCGCGCGCGTATCCATCGCCTCGAAAAAGAGATCGAAAAGTTGTCGCTTCGAAGGAGCATCCGCCGTGGGAGAAGATCCGCAGCCGGTATTCCGGTGGTTTCCATCGTAGGCTATACCAACGCCGGAAAGTCGACGTTGCTCAACGCGTTGACCAACGCAGAGGTCTTGGCAGAAGATAAGCTTTTTGCCACGCTGGATCCGACCACCCGCCGGCTTCGATTTCCGGAAGAGCGCGAGATCATTCTGACCGACACCGTTGGCTTCATTCGTGATCTGCCAAAAGAATTGGTCAATGCCTTCAAAGCGACCCTCGAAGAGCTCGAGGAATCCGACCTCATCATTCATTTGGTCGACGCCTCTGATTCCCTGTTTGACGAGAAGCGCCAGGCCGTAGAGCAAATCCTAGACGAACTCAAACTGGGTACCCTCAAACAGATCGTGGTCCTCAACAAAGTCGATGTCACCCCTGCGCCTTTTGTTTCCGCGCTGAAGCGGGTCACGGACGGGGTTCCGGTCAGCGCGAAGACCCGCTCGGGCATGGACGTGCTTCTCGAGCGCATCGAGAACGCCGTTTTCGAACCCGATGCGCTCAGCAACAAGCCCGATGTCCCCCCCATCACTGGGACCCACGCGGTGTGAGTAAGGGTGCAATCCTCCTGCGCAGCATCGCGGTGTGTGGCTTGCTCGCGATTCCACTTTTGGTCCTTGGCCTATTGTGGGCATGGATCCTGACCCCAGAATCGCCGTCAGCCCCCGAGGGCTTGGGCGTTCCGAATGCGTTGTCCGGCCAAGGGGCTTTTTCTGGTGCGAGCGAGCCCTCCGAAGTCACGGCGTTTTCCGAAGCCCGCGGGTCCCAAAAACTGCCCGTCGAACCGTCGCCCCCCATATCACCCAAAGAGGCACTTGTGTGGCCAGGGTTTCTTTTGGCCGACGTGGTGTGGTCTTCACAATGGGAAGACCGAAAGGCTGCCCTTCGGTACAAAAAGAAGACCCCAAAAGAATTCTACCGCATCGGCGCAGTATTGCCGAACGACGCCATTCTGGTGGGCATCGACCGGCGCTCGGTTCAGCTCATGCTAGAAGAAGGTATCCTGGTTCGTCTCAATCTCGCGGGCACCCATGAGGTCCTCAGTCGTTTCGAGGCAGGCTCCTCCCGTCGCCCCAAAAAAAAAGCCCCCATCCGAGTTCAGCAAGTTTCTCCAACCGGTTTTGGCGAGGTGGCAAAACGGGTCTTGGCCCACCTACTCAGCGACAACCCCATTGTCGTCCAGCGCGCCATCGATGAGCTTTTGGCCAGCGGCGAACCCGTGATCGAGCACTTGATCCCGGTGGTCACCAGTTCTCGTGCGGTCACCCATTTTGAATACAGTTTCCCCAGCGGCTCTAACCGAACCTCGTCACCTGAAACCAAGGGAGACATGGCCATCATCATGTTAGAAGAGCTCACCGGCGAGTCTTTTGGCACCGTAGGCCGTCGCCCCCGTAGAAAAATAGCCCAAGCTTGGCAAAGATGGTGGGGCTACTAAACCAAAACGCACTACCCTGCCACCGATCGCAAGCAGCACCTTCCTTATCACCGGAGGGGGAGGGTGTCCCTTTCGTGGAACGATGTTCTGGCCCTTGTCAGCTTGCGTGATGCTATGGTTCCCAGCGGGCCACGCCGAGTGTAACGGTGCCTTGGTATTCGGCGTGGTTGGTTCCGGTGCGGTCGAAGGCGGTTTGTCCGCCGATTTCGTCGAGTGGCCAGTAGCCGACAAGACTGGGTTCGGACAAGATGAGGTCATCGTAGTGGAAAGTTCCGCCAGCTTGGTAGTGGGCTTGAATCTGTGACGGGGAGAGTTTGGTGTTGTAGATGGCGACGCGGCCGATGGCACCTTGAAAGAAACTTCGTTTGTCGCGGGTGCCAATGCGGATGGGAGCTTCTTGGTTGGTAGGGGTGATGACCAGGTTGCGGGCTTTCCAGTACAAAGGATCTTGCTTTCTGAAAGCACCGTCTCGGTACACCGCGGTCTGCGAATCGTCTAAGGTCGCTACGACGTGGATCCATTGGCCGACGAGCAGTTTGTCTTGAAAGTAGCTTCCGACGCCGAGACCTCCGTTTGCGTTGAGGGCGTAGAAGCTGATTCGGTTGCCACGGTTTTCGAGGTTACCCTTGGAATACATGCGGAATGTCCACTCGTGCTCTCCAAATCCGCCTTTCCCGAACCAATTGGCGTAGCCGCTTGATTCTATTTTGGGCATTCTCAGGGATGCGGGCCGAAGCCAGACTTCTACGCTCAGGGCGCCGGTGGTTGGCTGTGAGTAGGCATCGAGGTCTTTGATTTCTACATACTCGTCGAGACCGTTAAACTCCGCTGCGAAATTGTTGCGACTGGGGACCGAGCTCGGGTCTTCTGCGTACAACGCGAAGTAAATTTCGTTCGGTATAATAGACTCCCCGGGTTCGACGCGAAGGTACTGCTGTGTCAATGCTTCCCATCGGGTGAGCCAGATGATGTGGGGGTCATCGTAGGGGACCGGGGTTGCTACTCGGAGTAGGTTCCAGCCTTCTTTGAGGGTTGCGTCGCTGGGTAGAGGCGGTAATGGGGTGTCACGTTGCGAAAAGACGCGGGGTTGATCCAAGTAGACCCAGCGAACCGGTTGTGTGGCGGCGGTGTTGCGGTACGCGGCGGTGTCTCCCACCAGTTCTACGTCCCAGGGGATCATGGTCCCGTCCAGATGAGAGTAGTCTTCCGAAGATTCGACAAGGCTCCATCGGCTCCACCATATCTGTTGTTGTTCGTCGGTTCGGTCGGCGATGCCTACGTCTTCACTGGACGTGAGGGTGCCGTCTGGGGGATCGACCGCGCGCGGAGGCGCGGTCAAAGATTCTTCGAGAGGGTCCTTTGTTTCCGTAGACGGGGCGGCCTTGCCCGCGAAGACGAGGCTTCCGCCCACCAGAACGAGCAGGAAGCGTATTGGGGGCAATACGGTGCTGGTTTGAGACTTCACTGAAGCGGCACGAGCAATCAAGGTCTTGTTCATAGCGCGCTGTCCTGGGTGGTTCTACGAAAAACCAGACCTCGTGTTACGGTGCCAAAAAACCGACGGTGGGTTTCCCGACCGCAAGCCGGTGCGCGGTTGAGGGGGCGCCCGTCAGGTGTCGTATCGACTCAAGCCAAAAAATCAGGGCCGGGTCTTTATCGCGCAGGATTTGCGTCATTCCCGTTCTGATTTCAGCGAACGGCGCATCAGGGATAGGACGACTTCCCGAGCGGGTTTGTTTTCGTAGATGACGCGGTACATTTCTTGGGTGATGGGCATTTCTACGCCCTCTCTATCGGCAAGTTGTTTTGCGGAAAGGGTTGTTTTTACGCCTTCTGCAACTTGGCCCATGTCTTGGAGAATGTCGTCTAGCTTTTGCCCCTGGCCCAGGCCGATGCCTACTCTACGATTTCGGGATAGGTCTCCGGTGCAGGTGAGCACCAAATCGCCCATGCCTGCGAGCCCGGAGAGGCTTAAAGGATCTGCACCCATTCGCATCGCGAGCCGGGTGATTTCGGCGAGGCCGCGCGTGATGAGTGCAGCCCGCGAGTTGAGGCCCAGGCCGAGGCCGTCTGCGCATCCGCAGGCGATGGCGATGACGTTCTTTAGAGCTCCCCCAATTTCTATGCCGACAGTATCGTGGCTCGCGTAGGCGCGCACCCAGTCGCTCGACACCGCGGCCTGGAGAAACTCTGCGACCTCTCGATCTCGGGAGCCGATAACCAGGGCGGTGGGCTGACGCGAAGCAACTTCTTTTGCGAATGAAGGACCGCCGATAAAGCCGAGGGGGTGGTTTGGGGCGGCGGCTTCGAGGACCTGAAGCATGAGGGCCAGCGTATTGTTTTCAATTCCTTTGGAGGCGCACAGCAGAGGGACCCCAGCTGGAAGTTGGCTCTGAGCGTTTTCCCAGACCTTTCTCGTGGACTGAGAGGGCACCACGGAGATGGCCAGATCGATGCTGTCGAGGGTTTCTTGGACATCGTGGGTACAAAGAAGCGTCGGCGGAAGGGGGTGGCCTGGAAGGTATTGGTGGTTCTCACGCGCTTGCTGGATACGCTCCGCTTGCGCTTTTCGCCTGGACCACAGGCGGACTTCATGTCCCATGTCGGCCATGTGTTTGGCGAGGGCTGTGCCCCAACTGCCCGCACCCATCACCCCGACCCGAAGCTTCTTTTTCACGCGTCGGGAGGGTAGCGTCTGCCGACACGCGGGTCCACCCCTTGGCGCTCGGTCTCGGTCTTTGGTTTAAAAGTCCGGCATACTTTGTTAACCAGAGCCGCGGGAGCAAACCACCAGTGGCCCTACGTGACCTCATCGCCCGCGGCTTTCGCCACCAAGACCTTGAATTTGTCCGAGGCAACCGGGTTACGGTCCTGTTTGACGGGGGGGCTTTTTTCCGGGACTTCACCCAGGCGGTTCAAGCCTCGAAGTCCTATGTTTACGTGGAGTCCTACATTGTTGCTGCCGACCGGACAGGCTGGCAGGTTGCGAAGGTGTTGGCGGAGCGCGCTCGTGCGGGTGTAGAAGTGGCGTTTTGTTTTGACGGTTATGGATCCCTCACTTTGGCCCAAGAGTATCTTGATTTTTTGGCCGAAGCGGGCGTGAAACTCCTTCGCTACCGTCCTCTTTCTTTTTCGCGGCGGGTGTGGCCTTGGTCTCGGCGCAACCACCGCAAGATCCTGATCGTTGACGGTCAGGTCGGAATCGTTGGAGGCATGAACATCTCTGACGACTATGCCGCGCTTGAAGCGGGCGGTCAGGGCTGGCGCGACACCGCGGTGAAGATTGTGGGCCCTGCGCTTTGTGAGCTCGAGTCTTTGTTTAGAAGTTTGTGGGAAAAAAATGGGGGTGAGGCACTCGAGTGTGTGAGGGCTCCGCCGCCTTCCTTTGAAGAGGGTGAACTGGTTCGGTTCTTGGGGAATTTTGCTCGGCCACGGAGGGCATATATCCGGCGCGCCTATCTTAGGGCCATTGCCAACGCTCAGCAGTCCATTCGCATTTGCAACGCTTATTTTGTGCCCGACCGCATCATCGTACGGTCGTTGATCAAGGCTGCAAGAAGAGGCGTTCGAGTCGAACTGGTTCTGGCTGGTGCCAGCGATGTCCGCACTGCGATGTACGCCACCCGCGCCTACTACGGGCGCCTGCTTCGCAACGGAATCTCCATCTACGAGTGGCGCCGACGGGTCCTGCATGCGAAGACTGCGGTCATCGATGGTCAGTGGTGCACCATTGGGTCCAGCAACCTGGACTACCTGAGTTCTTTTCGGAATCTTGAAGTCAACGCGGGCATTTTAAGCGAGAAAGTGGGCCGCGAAATGGATGCGCGGTTTGAAGTTGACCGTGCCCAATCCGTACCGATAAAAAAAGAAGACTGGAAGCGACGGTCCTTGTTCCAGCGGATCTTTGAATTTTTCTTCTATCTGCTTCGAAGAACGTATTAAACCTTGGCTCACTTCATAGCCACGCGTCAGCTGTTGATGCACGTACTTCAGTCACCGCCCATACGGCCTTACCGGGCCCGGTCCGAAGTGACCGGCCCACCCGTGGACCCTCGGGGTTTATTTGAGGCGCGGGTACCTGGTTGGGGTTTGCGACCGCCTTTTCCATTCGGTCGCCCGCTCTTTGTAAACTTTTTCTAGGAGGCTGGCCAAGGCGAAGGGGTTTGCGATTTCTTTGGACCAATGCGACTCGAGGGCATACAGCATTTCTTCCGCCGTGCTGAATCGGTCTTTGGCCTTCCTGGATAGGGCGCGCATGATGACGGCTTCTAGGCGTCGATCGAAGGTCGGTTTTACGTGCCGGGGTTTGGTGACTCGAGCCAGGGCAATCTCTTCCATCAACTCTTCATCGGTCCCCCCTGCGAAAAGACGGGTTTCCGTGAGGAGTTCGTAAAGAATGATTCCGGTAGAAAAAATATCGGCTCGGCGGTCGACTTCTTCGCCGAGAATCATTTCGGGTGCGAGGTATCCGATCTTGCCGATCATCTGAGATGGTTCGGCGTCTCCGTAGGCCTGGATAAGGGCGACGCCAAAATCGCCAAGCACCACGCGACCGTCGAAGGACAAGAAGATGTTTTGGGGTGTGATGTCCCTGTGGATCAACCCAAGCTCGCGCCCGCTCTTGCCGGAGGCTGAGTGGAGCGCGTGTAGGCCCTCCAGTATTTCACTGACGATGAACAGCGCGAAGTCGTAAGGAAGGCTGAACGCATGCTCTTCTTTGTCGCTGAGGAGTTGGCCGAGTGTGCCGCCCTCAATCAATTCCATCGCGATGAAGTAGCGCCCATCCACCTCCCCCGCTTCGTAGGTGGTGACGAGGTTGGGGTGATGGAGCAGAAGCGAGAGGTCTGCTTCGGTGATAAACAGGTCCTGGGTTCGTTCGTCGTTGCGTTGGTCTTCTCGGAGCAGCTTCAGGGCACATGGGTATTTGTGCTCCTGATGAATCGCCCGGAACACATCGCACATCCCGCCCCGGCCGAGGCGCTCTACGAGGATGTAGTCACCGAACTTCACGCCCCCGCCTGAATGGTCTTCACTCCTCCCCAACGGCGAGAGCTTAGCCTCGTTCTCACACGGTTGGAACCACTGGGATTTACTAGCAGTCTGCAATTGCACCGGCTCGAGCGCACGCTGAGAGCTCCCGGGAACAGCCCTTCGTCCCGCGACCGGCGGCGGGTTGGCTGCTTTGGTCAGTACATCGATGGCGCCCGTAGGGTAGATCCACTGATCGGTCAGAAGGGCAGAAACGATGGAGTGGCATTTTTTGGGCCATGCGGTTTGGGAGCGCTGGCGGTGGTCTATGGTCAGGCCGTCTGGTGTCGGGCTATGATTGCTGGACTCACGTTCCCATGACCACACGCAATCCCTTCCAGGCTCCCGAAACGGATTTCGCACTCGAGCCTCAAGCCTACGATGGCGAGGTCGAGGGGGTGTGGCGAGAGGGCAAGGTGCTGGTCATGACCCGGGATGCCTTGCTCCCTCCACGGTGTATCAAGTGCAACGCACCGACAAACTTTAGGTTGAAAAGAAGACTCTATTGGCATCATCCGGTGGTGTACCTGGCGTTGTTGGCCAACGCTTTGATTTACATCATCTTGGCGGTCATCGTTCGAAAAAAAGCCACAGTGCATGTTGGATTATGTCCGGAGCACAAAAGAAAGCGCTTCAGGAACATTCTGATCGCATGGTCGATTCCGTTTGTGGGTCTGAGTTTTGGCTTTATGGCAGCGGCAGGGTTGGACACGGTTTTGTTGCTGCTCGCCCTGTCTCTGTTGTTGATCGGTTTTCTTTGGGCTGCGTTTTCCACCCGCGTCGTGCACCCAGTCCGCATTGACGAACGAGAAATTCGGCTCAAGGGTGCCCAAGAAGCGTACTTGGCTTCTCTTCCTCCTCCCCGGTGAGCAGGTCAAGGGGAGATGGCTTCGTCTGACCCTGGGGTTTCAGCCTGGTTGAAAAACCTCGAACGGCAATAAAGGGTTCCTTTGGCCTCAGAAACAGTTGTGGCAAGTGGGCAAGAGCAATAGTTGTTGACTCTCCTCCCGCTATGGTTGTGTTGTCCTCCCACGGCGGAAACGAGTCATGCGGGTTTGTCTGGCCCTCACGTCAAGGACGACTCTGGCCGAGGAGCGAGATGATGCAAAGCAGCAAAACCTTCTGGATGGCGATGACTTGCGCGGTTGCCGTTTCGGGAGGCGTGAGGGCCGAAGTGGCCGGTGTATTTTCGGGCTCACTAGAACCTCACTGGAACCTCGTGGCGGTTCCGTTCGAACGGGCTGAGCTTCCCGAGTCGTGGATCGACGAGGGCCTTGATGTTTGGCCGGTCTCTTCGGCGGGTATCCCCGCGATGCGCCTCGACCTGACCGCCGAAGGGTCTCTGCAGCAGCCTGTGCTGCATAAAGGTGGCTACTGGGTATATTCGGACACGGCTCAATCGTTCGAGATTCAGGAAGTGCCAGGTTCACCGCCTGAGTCCGCAAGCGCTCCGGCGTCCGGGTGGCATTTCCTTGGTGCCCTCTCCGACTCAAACTTCAGCAAGGTCGTCCGTTGGGACGCCGGTGCTTCAGCCTATATCCCCGTTGCGACCCAGGATGTACCCAACCCGGGCTCCGGTTATTTCGGATATCAAGCGTCGGCGGAGAACAGCATCGGTGACGACCCCGGGCCCTTGTCGAACCAAGACGGGCATTTCTTAGGAGGCGCTACGTCTCCCTGGCAGAGCGGGTCTGGGGCATTCGAGCTCTCCGATTCCCTTGCGATCACCGGTGGTCCTGGGCTCTTGGTCCGCTCCGCGTTGTCTGAGCATTCCGGCCGTCTTTGGGCACACCTGGTGCATGTGGTGCGTGGCGACGGGAGGGGGCGAGCCGATCAAATTCGCTATCAACGAAGCGAAGAAGCGGGAAGCCCGGGGAGCTTTTTGGAGCCCATCGTGTGGCCGCTTCCAAGCCCCGGGCAAAGCGTCCGCGATCTGGCGCTCACTGCGAAAGGTGTTCGGGTCAGCATCGCCTGGATTGCCTATGGGGATTCGAAGGCGGATTCGGCGAATCAGAGCTCGGAGCTGGTTGTGATCCAGTCCAATGACGGTGGGCAGTCTTTTGGGCGAGAGAGGGTTGTGCGTGCCGGCGGGGCCTGGAAACGGGGGCTCGACATGGCCTATGACGACGCTCTGAACCACCATCTTGTGTGGGGAGAAGCGAACAAGGCCTACTACCTCAAAAACTTAGAAAGCACCCCATCCAACGTCTTTGATAACGAAGTCCAGATGTTCCACCAAGAAGAAGCGAAGTACCTTGTTCAAGAAGAACCCGCCTTGGGGAGGGCCTGCGCCTGTATCGACTGTTGGTGCGAAGCATCCGAATTCGTAGGCGGAAGCTCGGAGGCGGGTGGTTTTCGGACTTACCGATTCGAACGATACGTCGCGCAGCCTTCGATTCATGTGGGAAATGACCATGTCAACATCGTGGCCAGGCAGACACGGGCCTGGGACCCTCGGCCGGTGCCAGATCCTGCGTGGACTGGAACCCACGCCTCTCCTCGCTACGACGAGGAAGTCACGCATCAGGGCAACCATGGCATCCGCAGAGTGGTCGGCTGGCGCAAGGTCTGGAAAACAAGCTACACCCCAGGCGACGAGACGTTGTGGGACACGTTGGATGGCGCATTCCAATATCGCTATTCGGGGGCCTGGATAGAAACCGACCACATCATGCTGGCCCAGCGTTCCCTTTTGGCTGAACCCAGCAAGGAACCCACCGTGGCCAGCGATTCGGGAAACACTGCCTCGGACCTTGGCGCTTGGAATGTTTCTTCGGTGACTTCAGTCGGTGCCAAAAAGGGGGACAACTTGCCTTCCTACCCAAGGCTCGCTGAGGCACCCTGGGGCTTGGTTCTCGTCTACGAAGATGGCGTATCGGCAGATCCAAATCGAAGCGGCTACAATGCCATTCGTTTTCAGTCTTCGGCGGACGGTGGGCGATCGTGGTCAGCTGAAGAGACGCTCGGGAGTGGCTATCTCCCAGCGGTAGCGGTGTCAGAGACGGGTGACGTTCAGGTGCTCTTCTACGAGCCGGATTCGGAAAAGCGGGGGACCATCGTTTCCAGAGCCCGCGAAGGCGGCCAAGGCCCTTGGAGTGAGCCCTCCCGGATCAACATCCATCACGCTAAGCCGATCCACTGGAAGAGCCACACGGACACCTCGGATGGCCTCGAAGGGGGTGTCTTTGTCGCTGCGCACGCCGATTTGTTCTTGGCAGCCTGGATCGAGCAGTTCGGTGACCAGGAGCGCATTGTCACGGCGCGGGCATCGAGTGCCTTGGAGACAGTGGGTTATCGCGTCAAGCTTCCGGAGCGCATGACCCAGGGACAGAATGCCGCAATCACGGTCACTGCCGTGAATGCCTACCAAATGCGTGTGGATAGTCACGACGCCCTGCAGGTCACGACTGCGCACCTGCAGTCCTTGCGGTCGCAGCCTGTTGGTTCCGCCGGTCCGAACCACGACGGTGCCGAGGGCGTCGGTGGGAGTGAGTCGGCGTTTACGGTGTTGCTCCACCAGGGTCAGGTGACTTTTTGGGCAGACCCCACCAATCTCCGCATTGCGGGGGCCGCGGGCGAGGTTGTGCTTGCGCCCACATCCCTGGCCGAAGGGCTGACGGTCTTGGAGGGGGCAACGGGGCCTTTGCGTCCGCAGTTTGCACCCACCGTGGACGGAAACTACGAAAAGGCGAAGTGGCTGCGCGATCTGCTCTGGCGCGATGGCCCCTCTTTGTTGGGCAAAGCAACCGGGTACCAAGTGGAATACGAGCCTGCGCAACAAGGCAGCGATGGTGCCGTATTGGGCTCGTCGCAGCTTCAGGGCAACAGCGAAGACGCAACGTTTTTGGCTCAATACGAGCGGGTGTGGGCCTACACGCAAGGCATCGCCTTGGCCCAATACGCACAACTCCAGACCCCACAAGCGACTGCCCGCGCTCAAGCTTTGGCCCGGACGGTGTGTGCGAAAGCTGTGCGTTTGTTTGATTCCGAACGTCAGGCCTTTGTCATCAGAGGGTGGCCGTTTTCGTGGAACACGCTCGGGGACACCTGGAAGGATGCTCGCCTGGTGACCGGAGCCACGGCGTGGGTGATCCATGGCCTCGGTTATTTCTTGCTGTCGGAGGCTTTTCAGTCCCTGACGCCTCGCGAACAGGGGGCCCTACGAGCGTGTTACCACGAATCCCTCGCGGGACTCGAAGACCATCGTCGGGTCGTCGTAACCGAAGCGGGCGATCGGTTTCATTTGATGACCGCTGGTTGGACCGCACAAGGCTTGGTCCATGCACGAAGCCCATGGAAACTCAAAGGAGTCACCGGTGCGCCCCTAGCGAGGGAGAGCGAGGTTTGGGATTACTACGATGTTCTCGACGCCATCGGCTACGATGAACTCAATCCAGAAAACATCATTCAGGTGGCTCGCACGGATGAAGACCCCACCACGGGCGAAAGGCGATCCATCCCACCCAAAATATTGCTCGAGCACCAAGTTCATCGGCTCAAGGAAACAGTTCAAGCAGAAAACGTCGTCACCGAACACAATCTCGATGTCCTCAGCGTTCTTAATCACGCTCTCAATCATGCTTCGGCACTTGGACTCGACGACGTGGCCCATCTGACAGAGTGGCGCGACGACATCAGAAACGGCATTTTTCGGGTCCTGTGGGATCAGGACCACACCCAGTGGGAGGCCGAGCTCGAAAGTGCGTTTGCTCAGAGCGCGTCCAATCCGGATAAACAAGCTGACATCAGGGACGCGCTTTCGCGCCGAGATTGGGGGCGCGTGGTCACCGGGGGCGGGTTGATTCGGCGGGAAAAAGAGGGCTCCGAAGCGACCTTTGTGTTCATTCCCAACCGAAAGAACACCGCGATCGACAACTGCAGCTGGCTGTCCCTTTCGGTCGACTACGAAGACCTCACCGACCCACGCGATATTGACGCGCTGGCTCGGTGTCTTGAGTTTACCGCGCTCGCCTTCAGCAAAGATATCGTCTTCCAAGGCAAGACATATTACGGATCTCACTATTTCTTTGATGGCTTTGAAGACCAATATATTGAAGCGACCGATCGACAAGAACAGTCGTTTCACTTGGAGGCCACCGCGGGCCTTATCATGGGTTTACTTGTTTTTGCCGCGCACCACCCAGACCACGAAAAGTCAGACTTTTTTGGCCAAGAGGCCCTCGCTTTATGGAGTGGCGTCCAAGACTTCGTCATCGATCACGACTTTCCGTACTCAAGCCAACGAATCATTGATCTTTCGACGCGTTTGAATTCGAGCACGGCGATTATCTGGTTTATTGATACTTACAATCAGTTCAACCGCCTCCGGAAGGTTGTCCAGACCGAAAAGGATCCAGAGCACAACGACTTGGCACCGACTGTGGTTGTTCCTCCCTTCGGGGGTGCTTTTTTGCTTGGGGGCCAAATACTCTCTCCCGAGAGCGGAGCGACGGCCGGGGTTCAGCTCTCTGTTCTGAAGTGGTTCTTGCAGCTCACCGGTCCCCAGCTGGCCAAAGAACCCGTAAATGCGCTCGTCAAGGCGAGTATTACAAGAAGCGCAGGCCAAGGCCTCGTTACCCAGGGAGGCAAAAGCGCGGGGCAAGTCATGCTGGGCGAAGTCATTCTCGCCGGTCTCGGTGGGACCATCCTCAGCACCGACGCTTCGAATGCGCTGCTCGACTTCGTCAACAGCAACCATCCGGTCTCTGTCCACAACATCTACGTTTGGGATGCGTCTTTCGCCCTAAAGATCCCGGACGGTTTTAGATCTCTCGACGCCGATGCGTTTGCAAACCCCGAAGAGGTCCAGAGGATGTCCCTTGCAGAAAAGGCTCTCCACGCCGAGCTTGCTTTGAGCCCCATCGACTGGACCGCGCCCGAAACCTGGGGACACGACCCCATCCAAAGGAGGCCACTTTTGGATCTGGCTCTGTTTGCCGGCGATGAGGCTGACATCATTGTGCAACAAAGCAGTGGAGGCGTTCAACTATTCTACGGCCCCCGAGTCTCAAACGTGGGCGGTTACGTCGTTGAAGTTCATTCTGGGGGCATTTCCGTGATGGATCGGCATGCCGGAGAAACCTCCGAAGTCTTGGCTGAGATGAGCCCCGTTGAGCAGAGCGCTTTTTTTCGGCTCCCCGAGCTGATTCGTGCGTGGATCTTGAGCGCCCCGAAACCGAGTCAAAGAGGACTTTTGGAGGAGTACCTCAACCAATGGATTTTTACCGCGGGAGCAACTCCGCTGCCGCCGGAGCGTTCTCCCTCGGGGGCGGTTCCCGTTGTCAGCGGCACCGCAGGCAACTCAGAAGGTCGCACCGGCAAGTCGAACACGAACGTGCCAACAACCGATTCTAGCAACACCTCATTGGGCACCGACGAATCAGCGCCCGCGGAGATCAGCCCCTCGGAGCCTTCGGACGATTGGGCCGAGCGGCTCAAGGCCGTGGGCTATCGGTTGGACAGGGGCGTGGGTCGTGGGGAAAAAGTTCTTTCGGACACCAAGGTTCTGGAGCTCAAAGCCTTTTCGCGGGGCCTGCAATCTGGCAACTTGGTGTATCTGCACAACGACGTACACGGGTACGCGTTGTTGCCTGGCCCCATCGACGGGAAGCCTTTGTCCCGCGGTTGGGACCTTGTGGCGACCTGGGATCCGACAAAAACGGTGGCTCTGCTCATGACGAATACCCCTGGGGATCCGCCCCAAAAGATCCGTTCCGTCCAAGCGATCTTGCCTTTCGTTAAGAACGAGTATGTCCGCATGATCTTTTCTTCCGAATTCCCAGAGCGATTCTTCCCCCGAGATGGACCCGGGGTTCGGCCAGAGATTTCAGTCGTCGCGGATAATCCGTGGACGCGATACGACGAAATGGTGCAGTACATGGATGGGATAGCCGAGACAGGGCCTAAGGGGACCCAGTCTGTTCCGTTGAAGGAACGGTTTTCTACCAAGGGCTTGTACAAGAGCGAAGGCCCATTGAGTGATGAAGAGCTTTTCCGCAGCAGCACCGAAGCCATAAGGACGTCGTCTATGTACCAAGTTCACCTGGAGGGGGCGGGCTCGCTCACTCAGGATCTGTATATGGCTTACTCATTAAAAAAGGGTTACGCGCCCATGCCGAGCCGTGTACGAAGGCAGCACGGACACACCCTGATTGCGGTGTCTGCCAAATCCCGTGCCCAGGAGGCAGCGCGCAAGGCTTTTGAGCACATCGAAAAGGAAGAGATGAGGCAAACCATCGTCCGGGTGGTGCTCAAAGACCACGTTGAAGTGTACAACCAGGACCTGGAAGTGATCGCTCGCACCGTGCACAGCGAGGACCCCTATCAAGCGTATCTTAATGCTGCGGGGCTTGTGGAATAAGTGAAAAGAAGCGCAGACCCAAGGTGCAGCCCACTGAACGCTTCGGGTTGCTTGTAGACCCCTCCAAGTTCCGCTTCACATCGTCGTGCGAAAGTGCCCTAGGTCGTGCTCAAAAACGAGGTTGGCTGAATCCGACATCGTCGTACGTGTCGTCACGCGGAAATGGGACGTAGTGAACGTAGCGACAAACTATGCCATGCTCGCGGTCTCAAGGTAGGGCCGAATGGGTATTGGGGCATTGGCCACACTCTTTTCGTTCACAAAGCTGTCATGACCGGCAACGCGCGCACAGAACTTCCAGAGGTGCAAAAAGAACGAAAAAGACTGGGGACCGTAGAATTCGTGGCGCTGATGGCTCTCATCATCTCCCTCGTGGCGCTTTCAGTAGACGCCATTCTTCCTGCGCTGCCTAGCATCGCCCAGGAGCTTGGGGCATCCGACAATAATCAAGTACAGCTGGTGGTCTCGTTTATCTTTATCGGTTTTGCCGTAGGGCAGATTTTCTGCGGCCCACTCTCCGACAGCGTCGGTCGAAAACGAGCCGTCTATGCGGGTATCGTCCTCTTTGTCACGGGCTGCCTCCTCTCCATTTTTGCAACCACTTTTAGCATGATGCTCTTGGGCAGGGTCTTGCAAGGAACCGGTGGCGCCGCGCCCCGTATTGTCTCGACCGCACTCATTCGCGACCAGTACGCGGGCCGAGACATGGCGCGGATCATGTCGATGATCATGGCGGTGTTTATTGTCGCGCCCGCGATCGCGCCCGCGATCGGGCAACTTGTGCTTGAAGCAGCCCATTGGCGAGCCATCTTTGGGTTATTGATGGTGCAGGCCATCATCGCGGTGCTTTGGTTTGCGCTTCGACAGCCTGAAACCCTTGGCATCGAAAAGCGAAGGCCCTTTTCTTTGTCATCTTTTTTTGCTGGTGTTCGAGAATTTTCAAAAACACGTACCTCAGTGACCTACACCGCAACCGCTGGACTTGCCTTCGCTGCCCTTATCGGATACCTGACGAGCGCACAGCAGATTTTCCAGGGTTTGTATGCTGTGGGAGATCGTTTCGCTCTTTATTTTTCGATTCTCGCTCTATCGATTGGCCTGGCCTCTGCCGTCAATTCACGGCTCGTCATGCGGATCGGCATGGTGCGCCTTTCAGGTGCTGCGCTTATTCTGAAGAGCGTATTGGCGACCATTTTCTTCGCCGTTGCCTGGCAGCAGGATGGCATTCCGCCGCTTTGGCAGTTCATGACCTACATGGTGCTTTCCTTTTTCTGCGTTGGCATTCTGTTCGGAAACTTCAACGCGATGGCTATGGAGCCCCTCGGGCACATTGCGGGGACGGCCTCGGCAACGATTGGATTCGGCTCTACGGTCATCTCATTGGTTCTGGGCACAGTTATCGGACAGTGTTACGACGGAACTGTCCTTCCGCTTGTCGGAGGATTTGCCGCACTGGGGTGGGTGGCTTTGACCCTGGTTCTAAGGGCTAAAAACCTAGAAATAACAGCGTCTTAAGCTCAATATGGTTCCGCGAAGGCCCCCGATCAGGGTGATTTTGATCGGAGAGATGCGCAATTATACTTGCATATGAGGATACTTGCTTCAAAATTGGGATATTGTGTTGTCCTGTCCTACTTGCACGCGAGAGATGCTGCCTTTGTTCACTTCATGTATATGTCAGCACTGTGATGAGGGCCCTCTGGGCCACTTGTACGCAGGCTTCATTGTTTTTCAGCCCCATCTGCTCGGAACCGGTAATCCATTTCTTGTTTTTCATTCACGAATGGACGCTGTTCTGTATAGAAGCGCCAAAAAATTGCAAAAATATGCGATTCGTAAGGTCTACAGCGAGCAGCCTTTCTTGTGGCGTTCGGATACGGGTTTCATGAAACATATCAAGTCAGCCCGACACCCGTTTTTCGTATTCGCAGATCACCGTTTTCCAGCGGGCGGTCAAAGAGCATTCCTGGCGCCTCTCGACAACCGGTACGCGGCGCAAGAAGCGTTCATGCTTTCTTCTTGACCATGTGGCGAGTGGCGTACGCTGAATAACGGAACGGCTTCAGGCGCGCCCGTGGGATGCCCCGGGCGGTGGGGTGGTGTGCTCCGCGATGGTCTCGAGTTGAACTTGGGCCCAGACGTCGGACTTGGTGACGGTGGCAATGAATTGGTGGCTGGCTTCGGTGCTCTTTGCGGTCCAACGCTCAGGATTGGTGGGAGAGGGGGAGAATGCCAGGTCTGAGAACGCCTTGCCTAGGTTTTCTTGACTCGGGAGCTCCACAAGTTCTCGGGTCCGCTGAGCTTCGGTTGCGCCTGGATAAACAAAGATAGCTTCTCGTCTGAGGCGTACCGGGTCCTCTTGAAGGCGTAGAAGTTTTCGAACCAGGTCTTGGAACCTTTGGCTGGTGTGTACGGGTGCGCCCGCGTCGGGCGGCCAGGGTTGGTCAAAAACCACCCTGAGAACTTCACGTTCGGCCTCTCGGGTTTTGAGCGTTGTCTTTGAAACAAAGAGGTGTACATCCTCGAGCTCAAAACAAGGGTCTTGGCCGTCGTCGAAAAGGGGTGTCCAGCCTTCGCGAATGGCATCATCGCAGGCCTCTTCGGCGAGTTCAGTGACATCGAAAGTGTCGGGGGCGGGGAGCAGGTCGAGGGCACGTTTTCTTTTGGGGTGGGGTTCGGTGCACCAGTCGTCGTCGGTTCGGACAATCGCGCACCCGTGAGGAATAATCTCTGAAAAAGGCTGGGCCACGTCGGGCCACAGGTGTTGGGTCAATTGAAAAGCCTGGGGGTCCATCGCCAGTCAGATCATTCCCTCGGCTTTAGCCTGAAGATAACGTGTCACCAAAGACCCCGTGAGATCCTTGGGCAGCACATGAAGTGAAAGAACACCTGCTCGTTGCATTTCTCGATGAATCTTTTCGCGCCAAAGGAGCATCTCTGCTGCGGCTGCTTGTACACAGAGGTCTTCGTGTCGAAACACCGGTTGGCTCGCTTTGGCTTCAAGCTCACGATCCCGCAGAAGGACGCAAAGGGGAAGATGTGTGGGGAGTAAGTCGCGGCACAAAGCCTGGAGTCTGTTTGCGGTTTGCTCGTCTATTGCGTGGCTTATAAGGACAACCAGGGTTCGTTTTTTAACGTGTACCCTCAGGGTTCGAAAGGCAGCGTCGTAGTCTGATTCGACCATTTTTGGAAAGAGGTCGTACGTGGCCTGAATGATTCTGTTGGAGGCCCCGGCGCCAGCGCGTGGCTTGATCAGCCTCGAGACCCGCTCGTCGAATGCGATCAATCCTACTTGATCTCCTCGACGGAAGGCGATGTGGGTCAGCATCAACACGGCGTTGAGGGCGTAATCCAAAGCACTGAGACTATCCCAGATCGCGGTCATCATGCGTCCGCAATCTAGAAGGAATACAATGTTTTGATTTCGCTCGAGTTGATACACCCGCGTGGTGAGCTTCCGCCGGCGTGCCGTGGCTCGCCAATCGATGCGGCGGACATCGTCGTCGGGGAGAAAATCTCGAAGGCGTTCGAATTCGGTGTCTCCGCCGCGCATCTTGGTTGTACGAGAAGCCATGTGGTCTCGGTTTTGCCGGGCGAGCATCTCGTAGTGCCGTACCGCTTGGACATCTGGGAATACACGAACCGTGGTTGCTGCCGGCAGGGTGATTTGTCTCGTCCAAAAGCCCGCCACCGATGGGTAGCGAATATGGTGTGCGCCGAGGGTTTGCGGACCGCGTTCCATGGATTTGAGCTTGTAGCTTGTGTGCCGAACCACGTTCGCAGGAAGTTCCAAGGTGACCGGAAGACCTTCGGTTTGGGCTTGGCTGAACACCGAGTCTTGAATTCTGACCTTCAGCCGGCGTCGAAGGAGGTTTTGGACCTCAAGATCAACCACAACCGATCGGGCCAAAGAGATCGTTTCGGGCATCGTTCTTTTCACTGCGACCCCCGGTTTCCAAACGAGCAGGAGGTCGGCGAGGGCAAAGGCGATGATGATGGCATCGACCAGCAAGATGGTCGGCACCAGGTCTGGTGCAAGCACGGCGACTGCCGATAGGAACAGCGGGGCGAGAAGCGCCAGAATCAGCGCGCGTCCCGGAATAAAACTCAACGTCATTTGAGAGGGCCGGGTCCGGTTGGGGGAATGGTGTCTGGATCCATGCCGGCGGCGCGGGCTCGCCCCGATCCGGCGGGGGCTTGCGCTGGCCGGGAGGGGGCTGATGGAGCGGGGTCTGTGGGTTGTCGGTCCGAAGTGGGGACGGGGTGGTCCCGAAAGGTACTAAAACGACCTTGGGGTTGCGCTTGTTGCCTGCTTGGGGCGGCCATGCCTGGTACTTTGGTTTCGTGAAGGACCGCATCCACGACTTCATCGGCGTTGACACCTTCGATTTCGGCGTCGGGCTGAAGGATAATGCGGTGTCTGAGGACGTTTTTGCCATGGGTCTTGACATCATCGGGGACCACGAAGTCGCGACCTTGGATTGCCGCCTCCACCCGCGCGGTCTGCAAGAGCGCAATAGCCGCCCTCGGTGATGCTCCGATTTGCACCGCTCGATGTTTGCGGGTGTGGGAGACGAGCTCAGCGATGTATTGAATGATTTCTTCATCGACCCGGGCCGTCTGGATGGCGCTGCGCATCGACAGAATCGCCCTCGGGTCTGCGACCTGCTTGAGCTGTATGGCCTCAAGATTTGAGGCATCGAATCCGTCTCGAACGTTTCGGAGCAATTCTTTTTCGACCTCGATGGACGGATGATCGATAAGGATCTTAAAAAGAAAGCGATCGAGCTGCGCCTCGGGCAACGCGTAGGTCCCCGCGCTTTCGAGAGGGTTTTGGGTTGCCAGTACAAAAAAAGGATCGGGCAGCGGGTGCGTGACGCCCTCGATGGTGACCGAGCGCTCAGACATGGCCTCGAGCATCGCCGCTTGAGTTTTGGCCGGAGCCCGGTTCACTTCGTCGGCCAAAAGCAGATGGGTGAATACCGGACCGTGTTTGAATTCGAACACGCCCTTGGCTGCGTTGTACAAGGATGAGCCAGTGACATCGGAGGGCATGAGGTCCGGTGTAAACTGGATACGCCGAGAGTGGCAGCCCAGCACGTGGCTCAAGGTGCGTACCAGCAAGGTCTTGCCGACGCCCGGAACGCCTTCAATGAGGACATGTCCCCGGGCCAGCATGGCGACGAGCACACTTTCGAGGGCTTCTTCTTGCCCTACAAAGGCCCGGCGAGCCTCGCTTTGGATGGCTTCAAAGAGCTGATGGACTTCTCTTAGTTGCATATCGTATCCCACGTAGGAACGGGTCACTTGCCTTTCTTGCTGTTTCGCTTCTTGTGCGTTCGGCCGAGGAGTCGCGAGAGGACGCGAAGGAGGCGATCGGTTGGAATTTCATGCCCTTCTATCCCGAGCCTGAGTGCGGCTCGAACTTCCTTTTCACCAAGATGGTTCTTTTTGGCCAGGTTTTTTGCAAGTTCTTCCCAGCCTTTCTCGGGACCTCCCGGCGTGAGGCCACGGTTTCTGCTCATGACCAGTCTGGCCAATGACTGGGCAGCGTGGCCTACACCGGCTTCGCCGGTTCGTGCGTACTGTCGGCCGATGGCCTCAACATGGGCCACAAAGGCTTTGTGGTTTTTTTGGACGGGGTCTCGAAGGGGGCCAAAGGCGGCTCCGACCAACATGTAAAAGAGCACGAGGGTCACCATTCCCTGAGCGAGTAGGGGAAGCAAGTTGGATGCCACCAAGGTGTTTGAAGGGTCGGGCTTGTCGGGGATCAATTCTTCCTCCCACCCTTGGTATCGGTCGAAGATCACGACTTTTCGTGAAGGAGCCAAGGCCGCAAAAAAAGCAGCCAAAAAAGCTGCGTTCTCTGGCCTCACCAGGGATGCATTGGTAAACAGATCTCGGTCTGAGAAGACGTAGAGGCAACCGTGGAGCTGGTTGTCATCATCGAGTGGGTCTACCGCGTAGGCCATAGCGTACAGTGGATCTTTGGGCGTTTCGTTGGTGCCCGACGCGCTGGGCGCCTGGGGGTCTAAAGAAGGAGGGTGAACCCGGTTGCCGCGCCCATCTGTCCGCGATGGGGGGGCGTGTTTTTTCGGAGGGTTGTGGTCGATGAGCAACGGAGCCAGGTGATATCGGTAGGTCGAGGTTGTAGACGTTCGGATCGTTTGATCCCATCCGATCAGGCGCCCTTGAGGAAGTCGCAAATCTTGATGGGGGTAGGCCGTGGAAGTCAGAGTCCGGAGATTTTGACTGCACTGCACCTGTTCGTCGATGACCACTTTGAGTCTTTGGGCAGCCTTGGTTTTTGTAGAGGCCGTTGGGTCTCCTCCGTTTTCGACCTTGGTCGCTTTGTCCGAGGACTTGGTGCTTTGGGTACGCTGAAGGCACCGTAGAGGTGGTCGATAAGAAGAGTTCGGACTGCCAATGGTCGTCGATGACCACCAGGGGACAATTCGTCTTCGAGGAAGGGATCAAAACGAAGAGATTTTGCCATTTTCTTGGGATCGGTCCCGGAGGTGCGCAAGACCACCACTTGGGTGTCCTGGGGCATATCAGCCACCGAACCGCGATGCACCGTGACGTCGATTCCTGCGGCGCGCAGGAGCCTAGGGAAGGCGGCCATTCCCGTTGGGGCGTGGCTGTCATAGGCGGGGTCTGGTCCCGGTTCTCCGCAGCCCGAGGTTGCGCTGGTCCACGCAAGCAAGCCAAAAGCCAACACAAGCGTTCGGGCGCCCGCGGTGGCGGTCACGCGCTCGTCGGCTGCCTCAAGGAGGGCTTTGGTTTGGTGAAGCGACGTGCCGAGATCGTTTGCATCGACCTGACCGTCTCCGAAACGAAGGTCGTTCCGACTGTCGGGCGACCCCCCCGAAGGACGTTGAATACCGATCGATGAGGACGCACCCCCCTCAGGTAGTCGCCGTTGGTCTTGGAAGGGTGAAAGCGCGCGAGCCCGGTGTCATCGAGATAGCGAAGCACCGCAAGATGGAGGAAGGTCACCGCTTCCACGCGATCACCCCCGTTGGCTTGCTTCTTCGGCCAACCGCAGCAGGTGCCGTGGCCGACGGTTGGGGCAATTTTGCCGGGTTCTGGGCCACTGGGCTCGATGTCTTCTTCAGGATCACCGTGGTGGTCGCTGGCCCACCGCTGTGCAAGAATCGTCCGCAGGATCCAGCCGACAATGCATGCGCACCGCGATGCCCAAGATGAGTAATCCCAACTCTTGGGGTAATTTTGGAAGGCTGATGGTCGCGCCTCGAGGCCGCACAATGCGTTTCCACGTGGTCCCGGTGTGTTTTGGGGCAACCCAGGGGCAGCTTTGTCGGGGGGGCGGGGACAGACCTCGAAACTGGCCTCATCGAAAATGGCGCAAAAGTCTGCGCCCATGGTCCCTTGTTTGCCAAAGTCGGGGTCGTGGCAGAAAAGATACGAAGCCCGCCCGAATTCTTCGTGGCGCTCGGCGTGCGCCTGCTCGGCTGCCTGATGGGCATCGATGGGCTCTTGGCTGGCGATGATGGCCAAAAAAACGGGGCTGAGGGGGGCTGAGACATCGCATCGGGGCACATTCCTAGGGCAAGAAACGAAGTCGGCGTTCTTCGCGGGCGTGCTGGGCGATGGCATGAAACCGGACTTGGATATCCCAGCCTTCTTGTCGGGTTCGGGCGTCGACGTAGTCGAACAAACGAAGGACTGCGATGTATGGTCCCGAAAGAATATATCCGCACAGCAGCGTCCACTGCAGCAGCCCTTTGAAGACGCCCTCGAACTGTAGCACAAAGCCCATCAGGAACATGGTGAGCGAGAAAACCAGGAGAATGATCAGCCCTCGGAGCACGATGAGGGTCACACAAAGCCCGATGGCGCGAGGAAAATGGTCGTGCAGTAAGAGGTTGGCTCTTCTAAAAAACCCGGCTGAGGGGGCACATGCTCGAGGAGGGAGGATCTCGAGTGAGTGGATTTTTGTGGCCATGGCGAAGAACCACAAAAGGCTGAACGAAGCGCCAAGCCAAATCCAAAGTTGGTTCCTCGAAATTGGTGAGCAGCATGGGCCACAGGGCCAGCGTGGCCACAAAGGTGTACGCAAGGGACGGCAGGAAGGTGGCGAAGCACCGTCTTAGCGGTCATTGCGATGGACCCATGGTTCCGGAAAAGGTGCTGACCGGCGTGGACGGTAATCATCCGCTCTGAGACCGAGGTTGCGAAGATCGCAAGCGCTATTCGCTGACCCCAGTGAAGGTCGAGCCACAGCCCAAGTGTGAGGGTCACCGCCAATGCGGAGCCCGAGCTTAAGAGAATGGGCCGCACGAAGTCTTTGAAAGCGCTTCTCAGATAGGACAGCGTGAGATCGATGGTTTCATCCAGGTTGCGCTCTCTCAACACGATTCGGGCGTCAAATGAGGTGGTGTTGGTGTCGCTCACTTCCGAGATTCCTTCAGGGCGACCACATCGACAGGGGGGGGCCGACCGCGTCCGGCTAGAGCCAAAAAGGCAGGTACCAGAATCCATCCGGCCAACCCGAAGGCGTATTTGACCTCCACGGGCAGGCTGGAGGGCGATACCCACGCTTCGAGTAAAGCGGCGATGAACAGCAGGAGCGCGGCGCCGAAGATTTGGCGCAGGAGCTCCAAACCATGCGCCTGAAGATGCCCGAGGCGGGTGCGTCCGTACGTTTTGACAAGGGCGTACCCCATTTGGAGTCCGGCGGCTCCGCTGATGACGATGGCGATGAGTTCCCATGCGGAGTGGGTCGCGGCGAAGCTAAAAATGTTTTCGCCCTGCCCCACGCGGGCAAGGTGCCCAAAGATGACGCCGATGTTGAGCCCGTTGAATACGAGATAGAACACCGAGCCGAGGCCGAAGAAGATCCCCGTGGCAAAGCACCGAAAGGCGATGCCGATGTTGTTCCATATATAAAAGCCGGTGGCGGCAGCGTCTTCGTCGGCGGCTCGGCCCAGCTCGTGGCCTTGTTTGTGCATGGCCTCCATGGCGTCGAGTTGCTCGCGGCTCAGAATCTGGAGGGCGTAGTGCTCGCTTTCGTAGGCGGCAAGCCCGGCGATGAAAACCGGGCCAAAAAAAAGCACCGAAGAAAACAGCAAGAACCGCGCGTTTCGGCGGAGTGCAGCCGGGAATTCGAGGGCCAGCGCCACAAAGTTTTCCGCACGGCTACTTTTGGTGTGGGCGTAAAGGGCATTGTGCCCACGGCTGGCGAGTCCATCGAGGTAACGTTCGAGATCGGCACCCAGACGGTCTCTTCGAACCCGCATCAGATCCCCCGCGAGCGCGCGGTAAAGGCTCGCCAGTTCTTGGATGCCTTGAGGCCCCAAAGAAGGTGCGCCGAGGGGCTTTTCGGCCACTCGGAGGAGGCTCTCAAGCTGTCTCCATCGGGGTCTTCGCGCGGCGACCAGCTGTTCGCGTTTCACGGGGCCAGGCCGCCTTGTTGCGGTTCTTGGGCGCGCACCCACAACGAGGTCAAAAACCTGGTCCCGTTTTTCGGCTCGGGCAGTCGCAGGCGTTCCGCGTACAGTGGGGCGACAATGGCCGCCAGTTCTTCACGGCGCGCTCGGCTGATCTGCTGCCGGCTGACGAAGAGCTCGATGGCCTCCAGGTCGTTTTCGTCGAGTGGGAGGTTGCGGGGAAGCGCGCGCACGAGTTCGGTATCCCCGGTAACCTTGGGCGTGCGTTTGATGTGGCTTTGGGCTTCGACCACCACCATGGTGCCAGCGACCAAGTCACCGAGTCGACGAAAACGGCTGTCCATGGCCATCACCATGGGCCCGATGGCGATGAAATACGGCGGGAAAAACGCGAGGTCTGCAGCCCGCAAGAGATTTCGGAGCAGTGACTCCCGCCACGTGATAGGGAGCCCGTCAGGCTTCACCACGCGCAGTTTGAGTACCATTTTGCCCGGCGACCGCCCTCCCGTGGTGGTCTCGGAAACGAAGAAGTACCCCCAGTCGAGGACAAACATGGTGACCATGATGAGCCCCTGGCCCATCCCTTGGACTTCTTGGCTGCCGAAGACGATGGAGGCGAGCACCCCGATGCCCCCGATCAGCAGTCCGCGCACGATGAAGTCGAGAGTCCACGCGAACATCCGCCTTCCGGGCCCGGCGACTCGGGCGCGGAAGGCGAGGTGTTCAGGCGTGTCGACCTCGATTTCGGTGTCGATGCGCTGTGACGCGCGTGCGGTGCTGGCTGCGATCACCCGCCCGGTGTCATCCCACGGTTCGGGCTGCGAGTCAGGACGTGACCTCTCTGTAAGGGTTTTAGGTCTAATTTGCCAAATGCCTAGGTGGTTCTACCAGTATCAAAGAAATTGAGTTGCGTGTGCGACGACCGATCCGATACACCTCCAAAGCATGAAAAGGGCGGGAAACAGCGACAAACCAGGTCCCATGCAAAGGCGAAGACGTCGACGCAAGTGGCTAGACTTCTGGCTTGACTGGGTCCGTACCCACGGCCGCCTTGGTCTCGGCGGCTGGGATATGAACCCCGCGTAGGGCCTTTTTCCCTCCGAGTTCATTCGGGGCGGGTCGTCCGGGCGGTGTTCCTCCATTCAGGCCGCCCGGGCCACCGTTTGCCGTGCAGGTGCGCCCACGGGTCCCCACGGTTCGAGCGTCAAAACTGGGGTGAAGTTCTCCCCAAGCGGCTGCCCACGCCACCATGCCACCTATAGGTGGCCAGAATATCTGTTCATATGGATTTTTTGGCCGCTATTATTTATTAATGAAGGCCAGATTTTGGCACAGGGTCTTTGGTTTGGAAAAGACGATCATTGGACGAGACCCGGAGTGGGCCACCCTCGCCGATCGCAATGGGCGCCCCCAAGCACAGATGATTGCGGTCTATGGGCGAAGACGAGTTGGAAAAACGTTTCTTGTGGAGAATTTTTTTGCCAGAAACGCCAATTTGATGATGACGGTGGTGGGTGAACACAACGGTAAGCGGCAAGAACATCTGCATAATTTTCGTCGTGCTCTCGAACGGGCCTTCTCTGTTCCGGTGCCCACGTTACTAAGTTGGCGAGACGCGTTTGAAGGGTTGGCTGGTTGCTTGGGCGGTGTGGCGAAAAACGCGCCCCAATCTGTATGTGTATTCATTGATGAACTGCCATGGTTCGATACGCACCGATCTGGATTGGTGGATGCTCTTGCACATGCTTGGGAAACAAGCCTCAGAAAGTTTGGATTCCTACGTTTGGTGGTTTGCGGAAGCGCAGCCTCGTGGATGATCCGCAATATCATCGACCACAAAGGAGGCCTTCACAATCGAGTTAGCGAACGGATGAACATACGGCCGTTCCAGCTTGGACAAGTTCAGGCCTATTTTGATGCGCGTGAAATGGCATTGACGAAAGCCGAGGTTCTCGAACTGTACCTGACGTTGGGGGGAATACCTTATTATCTCGACTTGGTTCGGGCGGGTGAAAGTCCCGCTCAGGCCATTGGTCGTATTTGTTTTGGCGACGGTCCCTTGGTTGAGGAAAAGCGGCTTCTCTTTCGAGCTTTGTTTGGGCAAAGCGGGCGCCACCAAGAGATTGTCGATGGCCTCAGCGAACATCCGGGCGGACTGACGCGCAGTGAAATTGTTGACCGAGCGACGCTCGCATCGGGAGGAAGGATCGACCAGTACCTCACTGAACTGGAGGAGTCAGGATTCGTGGCACGGTTAGAACATTGGGATGGAAAGCCCAAGAATACTCGGGTTGTCTTGATCGACCCCTTCTTGCTATTTGAAGCCAAAATTGCTCGCCGAGCCCGTCGTGGGGGTTTTTTGGCTGAGCAGCAGAGTCGTGAAAACTGGTTTTCATTCCGAAATAGCCAATCGTATGCAGCCCACATGGGATACGCATTCGAAAACTGTTGCCTGCAGCATGTTCGGCAAATTCGGCACGAACTCGGTTTGGCGCCCATTGGCGTACGGCTGACGACTTGGCGTAAACAAGGAAACGCCCAGAAGGGGATCAAGGGCGGCCAAATCGATTTGGTACTCGATCGCGATGACGGCCGAATAACTCTTTGCGAAATGAAACATCAGCCCAGCGGAGTCGAGTTCACACACGAGGATGAAAAGCACTTGGCGCATCGCATGCATACTTTCAAGAAGGATACCAAGACGGAAAAACATCTCGAGAACGTGCTCGTTTGCTCCCATGGCGCAAGACAAAATGCTGCCCTTAAGCGCGCAATCTCCAGGGTGGTGCATGCCGAGGCGTTTTGGAAGCAACGATAGGCCTTAAGGATGTTCGGATCAATGCGCGTAAGCTACGGGAATAGGCGACCAGCAACGAGGTAGGGGCCAATCCGTGTCCCCGAGAAATCACGTTTGCCCGCCAGAGCCAGGGTCTAAAAAGAGCCTGCTGCCCCGCAAGCTAAGGAACAAGCGCAGCTTTGAGGCGCGGAAGGACGGCCTGATACTTTCTTAAGCGTTGCCAATCTTTATCGGTCGGCGAAGGGATTCGACCCATATCCATGTTGTCCGTCATGTCAGCAATCTTGACACGTATCGCCCGCGGGTTTGACATCACACGTCCGAGATAGTCCTCATAATCTTCTCCCTCTCGTTTGGTGATTGCATCAACCGCAGCGGTGACCGACCGGGGAAATCCGGCAGCCTCGAGTTCGGCCAACGTAAGCGGGGAGTCTTCGACCGCATCATGCAAGACACCGACGATCTTGTCTTCGGGATCTTCGAGTTGTTCCATCACCCGGAGTGCGTGGCCTAGGTACGGTTTTCCCGCTTTATCGGTCTGGTTCTCGTGCGCCTTCTTTGCCAATTTTTTTGCCTTTTCGAGCATTGCATCCATCGGTGTAGCCTATCGCAAAATTCATACGGCGCCAGCAGGGAAATCCGGAACCGAGACTGTGAAAGACCTATCTCCCGTCGGGTGCGAACCGCGTATGCTGAATTCGAGGAGGGCTGAGCCCGAGCGTAATACAATGTATCGAACCCTGAAGATCCAGAATGTTATCCGCGGGAATGGGTATGAGACGATTCTGCGGAAGGTCCTGCCTCAGCGCAGTGTAGGCGAGAGATTCCTCGTCAGGATGGACCCCTCATGGTGAGGAACAAGGAGGGCATCTGGAATCCGAAGACTACTAAGACAGCTGTAGTACCGTTCGCCTTCTTGAAGAACGACTGGTGGATAGATGGTGGGTCTTCGGAATTGGGTGCAAGCAAAAGCGTATTGGTTGTCCCCATCAGCGCTCGCAACATGTGCGCCAGCGCACCTTTCCATGCCGCCGTGTAGGTGACCAAAAATCAGTATGAAGACATGCTCATTGGGCTTCGCCAAGCACAACAAAGCTCTGGTGCTCGGCAAGAGAATCGAACGGCTGCGATCGTCAACCTACAGACGCTCTGCTGATTTCGTACGAAAAAGGGGCGCAAGGCGGCCCAGGGTTTAGCAGTTCCCCGTTCTAGGGGTTGCGCTCTAAAGTACATTCGCCTTGACAGGCCCCTGGAACCGCTGTCTATGACTCGAACGCACGTGTTGTTGCACCTCGCGTGCGTGATGATTCGGGGGGTACCTAACGTGCTCGGAGATCACCATTGTGGGCAGCAATCACCTCGGCGGCAAAACCAGAACACCGTGCGCCTGACGCTTCTCATGGCGCTGAGCCTGACCATGCCGGCCTTCGGCTGCTCCCGGGGAGAACATGAGGTCCAAGGCGCGCAAGTTGGTGCCCTCACCCCAGGCTGGCACTTGGTCTCTACCTCGGACCCTGGCCAGCTCAAGAAACTTCGTATGTACTCAGAGGCCGAGCAACACATCTTCGGCATCGAACAACGTGTTGATGCCGAAGGTCAGGCGTTGGTTCACGGTTACCGGCTCCAAACAGACCCTGAACCCAATTCCATTTATTGGGTCCATGTTGGGCGCTTGGCGGAAGACATAACCTTCGCAGAACTCACTCCACCCGCATGGAATGAAGGCAATGACGAATTCGGCCAAATCGTGCAATTCGAGGTGCCGGTTGCGTCCGAGAGGACTCGCTTTCTCGCGATAAGATCGTGGCTTGCGGAAAACCAAAGGTGGCAAAACGTGGAGGCCGGGACGATGCTTCGGCCCCATCATCCCTATTGGGTGTTGCCTTTGCGGGACCGCACACCCGCCCAATTTGATGTCCAGTATCCAGACAACACGCTGGCACTCGAGCGCAATAGACTTCGAGCCGAGCAATTGCGTACGTCGCTTCTCCGTTCAAAGATATTCGACTCCGGCGAAGAAGGCCTCTACCAGGTCGAATATCAGCCGGAAAACAAACTTCCAACCTTCTTCGAACCCACACCCCAAAACGCCGAGTCTGCTCGAGACGCCAAATACCTCGCTGAGTTCGAACGGGTCTGGGCTTATACGCAGGGCATCGCCCTCGCCCAACTCGCCCGAAGAATCGATGACAAACAAGCCACACAAAGCGCGCGGAAGGTTGCCCGTGCCCTCTGCGAACGTCGCGATCTGCGTACCGGCGGGTGGCCATTCTCGTGGAACACGCGTGGAGACAACTGGCAAGATGCCCGCTCAGTCACCGGCGCCAATGCGTGGGCCCTCTACGGACTCGGTGTGTTTATCAGTGCCGACGCCTTTCAAGAAGATGGCATTGACCAGGCCTATTTCCGGGGCTGCTATCGAAATGCGCTCGCCGCTCTCATGACCCACCGGCGTGTCATTCGAGGGGAAAACGGGAAGACCACCATCCTCATGACCGCCGGCCACACCACCCGTGGGCTCCAGCTTGCCGACCAACCTGCTGCCCTCAAAACCATCGAAAACGGCGACGCCGTTCCTCTCACTGACAACGAGCGCGAACGCTGGACCTACTACAGCATTCTCGATGCCGTTGGCTATGACACCTTCCACGAGGACCGGCCGCCCACCATCAGCCGCTGGGAGGTTCTTGAAGGCGACGCGATTCGCGAGCTCGAAGACAAAGTCCTCACCCAGGGTGCGTTGGATGCCCTTCGGGAACGAACCCGCGCCACAAACGTGGTCACCGAGCACAACCTCGATACCTTGAGCGTCCTCAATCATGCTCTGAACCACGCCGAAGTCCTGGGGCTCGACGAACTCGCCCGCAACGATGTCGAAACGTGGAGAGACCAACTCCGAGAAGGAATCTTTGAGCTCTTGTGGGACGGCTCAGACAGTTGGCGTCATGACCTCCACAAAACCCACGCAAAACACGGCCACCGACAGGACAAGCAACGCTGGCTCGAGGAGGCCCGAGGAGAAGCGAGGCTCGGACGCTTCATCACCGGCGGGGTGTTCTTGGGGTCACAAGGTGAACAAAGCCCCCAGGACTTCGTCGCCAGTTCTCACGTGGCCATCGACAACTGTAGCTGGCTTGCCCTCTCGGTCGACTACAAAGATCTTACACCCAATTCCGTGTATGACGACCGCCTGGCTCGGTGCCTCCGGTATACGGTTCTCCAATTCGCTAAGGAACTCGAATACGAGGGAGGCAACTACTACGGCGCACACTATTTCCAAAACACATTTCGAGACCCATACATCGATCCCAGTGCGCTTCAAGAAAGCTCTTACCACCTCGAAGCCACCAGCGGTTTGATTCTCGGCCTCCTCGCCTTCGCCACAGCCAGACCCGAACACATGTGGGCCGAAGACTTTCGGGATGAGGCCCTAACCCTCTGGAACCACATGCAACGGTTCGTTGCTGATCACGGCTTCCCATACTCTAGCCGCCGTATCCAGAACCTCTCCACCGAGCTCGCCTCCAGCACCGCCGCCATCTGGTTCATCGACGTCGACGAAACCATCAGGGCGCTCAGAGGAGACCCTGAACATGCACCCTTGGCGATACTCGGTAGCGACCCGAAGCTGGCCGCTCCCTGGCCTTTTTCGCTCGGTATCCACATGTCCCCAAGTTTTCTCGAGATCTCGCCCACCGAGTTCACGAGTTTGCCCTTCGGTGCCACCGTCGATGATCAACCTGTTTTTCAAGCTGAGCCGCGTTGCATCTCAGACGACCCACGCGTCCAGAACCCCACCGATCCTCTGATTTGCTCGAACGAACCGCCAACATGGGTGGATGTGGACTCACTGCCGAAAACCTTCACAATGGATATCAGTGCTTTTGGCGTACGAGCCGACGATGTCGAGTTCACGCTGGTGGACTGGGATGACGACGGAAAGCGACAGCGGCTCGAACTGTACATCCGGCCCTGTTTGACGGCCCCCTGCGCTACGCCCGAAATCGACGTTTTGACCCTCGCCCAGCACAGTGCACAGTGGATGGCGCGTTCCACCCTTGCGGATTTGCTCTCACCCCTAAAAAGCAACAATCCTTTTGTCGACCAATCCCGCGTTGCCTTTCCGCGCAAGGTTGATGTGGGTTTCGCCGTTTTTGGCTACGCCCTACTCAACTATTACCTTTGGGTCGAACCGAGCGAAGGCACCCGTCCTCTGGCGTATAACTTCGTACTCATGTCCATTCCACTGGGCCTGCATGCGCTCGTCAGTGGCATGTCTCCCTCCCCTTCGGTGCCTTTTTTTATCACCATAGGGCTCGTGAGCGGCGTCTTGGCGCTCGGGGACGATATTTTGGTCAATGATCTCGGCTATTTTTCCAAAGAAAGGGACGGACTAGGGCGACTCGGACTTCCGGTCATCGACGTCAACCCCCTGCCCGACGAGACCTTTCATGTCGTGGCGGAGCTCCCGAACATCGAAGGGCTGGCTGGTGCCTCACTGGAATCATTGCAGGCTCATTTTCAGACCCAGTTCACACAGATGGTTTTATCCGGGAGCCACCGCCGCGGGACCAAACGTGGACTTTAGGCCGACCGAGACCGCATTTTCCGACAAGAAATATAGTGTTGGCCGTTCAAGAAGTTGGCACGCTCATCAACGCATCTCAGGTCTCTCAAAGCGAAAAGGATGCCCTCCATGAGTTGGGAGGCAAACTCCTCTTGGCTAGAGGCAAACTGCTGTCCAAATTTGGCCATCGAATGGCCGAATCAGTGGATGATCTCGTTAAGACGATGGATAGTGCAAGAAACGTTAAGGCATCTTTCGAAGCAGCATCCCCAGCGCTGGCCCTCGATTTTGGGCTCAAACAGCTGGCAAAACGCGCGATTCTATGTCGAGGCCTGCACTCATTCCAGTTGCATCGCCTCGGACCCCATCTCAGCTTAGGAGGGCATGCTTCAAGCCATCGGGTTTCTCAAGGCTTCCAATGCCGAGAGCCTCGATCAGTTTGGGGACTCGGTGGCGCTCAGCGCGGACGGGAACACTTGGCCGTCGGGGCTCGGCTCGAGGATAGCAACGCTCAAGGCATTGGGGGGGACCAAAACAACAACGACGCGGAAGGCAGTGGCGCGGTCTACGTCTTTGTTCGTCAGGATAGCCACTGGAGCCAGCAAGCCTACGTCAAGGCCTCCAATACCGATGCTGGCGATAACTTTGGGTCCAGGGCGGCTCTCAGCGCCGATGGGAACACTTTGGCCGTCGAGGCACGGGGCGAGCAGAGCAATGCCCAAGGCATCGGGGGAGACCAAACCGGCAACGACGCGGAGGGCAGTGGCGCGGTGTATCTGTATTGAGGTTCCTGGTTTGTGTGCGCATCAAGATTGAGCTTAGCCAGAGGGATTGGGTTACTTTTCAGCGTCAATCTCGACAGGATCCCACACAGACGCGTGCTTTGGCTACGTCCTGGATTCCGGGACAAACGGGGTTCTTAAGCGTCAGGACGATGTCGTCTCGAATGTATGAGCGAAGGACACGAATGGTCATCCTGTAGGGCGGGCCCTTCCGTTCGGGGGTCGTAATACGCTCGATGCCGTAAGGAAGACGCCAATCGAATTCGTATGAATCTAACCAAGTGGACTCGACGGCATTCAACGTGTATTCTCTATCATGCCCCAGCTCATAGGTCCCGTTTGCCGGTATCGTAGCCAGCCCTGACAAGTCGTCGATCGTAAAGAAGGCCTTTGGCCTGGTATTGTCGCATTCGTCTTCCTTGAAGACGACATGGCAGCGGACATAATCTTTGAGCGGCACTCTGACTTCCTGATGATTGCCCCCGTGGGCACAATCGACCTCCCATCTGATTTTTCTCTGAGTGGTTGGATAGGGCAGACCATTGTCATCGTCAATGGAATCTGGCTTCGCCGTTAGCGTAACAAAACCTTCTTTGGGAGCAACAGATAGTCGGCAGTTCTCTTTGTTGTTGCCCCGGCAACGAAGGCCGGCAGGTTCGCTCGTTACCATACCCTTTCCTTCAACGGTCACCTCTACGACTCGTGTCGATCTCTCGGTCGGGACGATCCTGACCGAAAAACTTCCGTAGCCAACGTTCGACAACGGCCTGGCATTGAAGCACCGCTTTTCTTCGAGCTGTTCCTTAGTTGATAAGCGACCGAACCCAACCTCACCGTAATGGCTTAGGCACTTGTGCTCTTCGTTTTCGCATTGCAAAGTGCAGGGGCCGTAGTCTCTGCCGTCCCATAAGGGACTCGGTGCAAGATATTGGTAATGAAAGGTGAGCATGTCGATGGGCGCATCCATGGGCGCAAACAAAGCTAGAGGCCTGGCAGTATCCCAGCGGTCCGAAGAAGAAATGTGGCCGTCGGGATTCTTCGCATAGGTCAGAATCTCGCAGCCAGGCTCGTAAGCGACCTCCTCTCCCACCTCGTTAACACACCTTGGCTCAAGCAGATTCTCGACCTTGGTGGATATTGTAGTGCGGAGGAAGTCTCGTTTCGACGGCTCTTTTGCGGAGATAAACTTCCGACTGGTGCAAGGAGGCCCATCGATCTCGAGCATCGTACCTTGTTCCAGGGTGTATTGGCAATTTTCTGCCGTGGTTAGTGGCTCCGATTCGATAGGCTGTTCTGGGTCACCACCGCAGGAGTCGGCGCGCGTAAAAACGGCAAAGAACGATGCCATGATCGACAGTTGGACGAAAGAAAGTCGGATTGGTTTTTGTCGTTTGTTCGCATCTAGGTTTGCTCCACTGGCCGCAAATTTGTGCATCAGGCACCCGGTCCTGCTTGGTCGTTGATTGCTGTTGTCATTTTCCATCGATGAGGCGTACCGATGTCAATAAACCATGCGGTTTAAAGCAATTGAAAATCATTGCAATTGACGACGCCCTCAGAGACACCGCTGGCGCCACGCCGCCTAATTGCTACCGAGTAACCGAATGGTGCGGAATGCTGGGGCGTCCGAAGCGATGACCCTGACGGTCTTATTCAGTGGACTCACCCCTGTTGCCGGAAGCAGGTTTTCGGCCGTCCCCAAGCCCCTCTAGAGGAACGATTTCAGTGAAGGTCCACGATTCGCTAGAAGTCTTGAGCTTCTTGCTGGGACCATAAGCCACAGAGACCGAGACATTTTCAGCCCCTTCGAGGAACTCCAGAAGGGTTTGCTCCTTCTTGCCGCTTCGATTGCGATGGTTGTTTTTCAGGATCAGACCCGATTCACCGGTGGCGGTAATCGGTATACCCCTCCCCTCCGGGTACGGTTCGAGATGCTCGCCGTCCTCGGTGTACCATGCATAGCCAAGAAGATCGCCATCAACATCGCTGTCCTTGAAGAGGGCAACAAAAACGGTCCCTCCCGCAAGTTTAAGATCCGTGGTGACCATCACCGCGTTTTGTTGCGGATCAAACCACGCGCGCACTTGGCGGTCACTGACCGGAGTGACTAGGGAAAAAGGGAGCGATGGCTGACTGTCTGGGGGCACAGCCAAAAGCTCCTCCTCAAGCAGTTTGATGAGCTCGCCGGTACCCTTGTTGGGGTGTTTTCTGACGAACTCCGAAACCCTTGTTCCTGCCTCTAAGTTCCTAAACAGGTCGAGTCCCCGATGGATTCCGCCGAAATCCGTGAGATAGCGATCGAAGTCAAAGTTTTCTCCGCCTAGGTCGTATTGCGCAAATTCGCGAACGCTCATGGTTTCGTCGAACTGACGATGGGCGAGAAACCAATCGCGCACGAACCCGAGTATCCGGCGCTCGGTATTGCGAACCACATAGCGACAGTGAAGCACTTTGTTATGGTGCGGAAACGCAACAATTCGAACACCGCCGTTTTTGTCGATATCCTGCTGCTTGATTTGCTTCTCAACAATGAGATTCTTGAGTCGTTTTTGGCGTATGAGCCAATCGATATTGGGGTTCGAAAAATTCGTGTTCTCGATCAGGGACCGATCGGTCGAACAATAGATCCAGAGCTCCTGGTCGTCCAAAAGGGGGGCGTCCATGTGAATAGGAAACCTTCCGATGCGGGCATCGAAAGCTTGGAAATGTAAAGTCGGGGGGAGTGGCCCTCCCCCTTCAGGGGAGTGATCGGTTCGATCTGCAGCCGCAATCGCTTCAGCTTGGGTGTGATCTAAAAAAGACCGGATTGCGAGATCGAGCAAACTTTCCCACGCCGGACGAACGCCATCGGGAAGGTTCGCAGTGATGGGAAGGGCCCGGATCCACAGAGCGTGGCTCTGGACGTATTCGCCCACGATCTGGGCCCGCGTCATGTTGCTCTCGAGCGAGAACACGGGCCACCATGCTTGAGGTGTTGGGGTCAACACCCCAAATCCACCCCCGGAGGGAACTTCAAGACCCACTCGGTCGACTTGAATGTAGTAGAGCCGATCGGGGTCAAAGGCTGCCCGGGGACCGGTGCGGGGGTCTGGGCGTTCGTAAGCGGTGTAGATGGGAACTTCGGTCCTGAGCTCGGCCTCATCTCGAAAGTAGCTTCGGAGGGGTGGGGCCAATGCCGCCTGGGCATCAATGACGCCCTCCAAGACCCAATGCTCGCTGGAGGGCTTATCTTCTCCAATGAAAATGGTCTCCAAGCCAACGTCAGCTTCGGTCCCGAGGGTGCTCATAAAGGCAAACACGGTGCTGCCCGCGAGAGCCGCGGCCACCAGATCCGGTGGGAGGCGAATCAGATCATCTACTGCCTTGACCGCCGCCTGTGCCATCTTGCTCACGGCCTTGCCGCGGATAAGCACCGTTCCTGCGCCTGCAGCATCGATTGTCGAAACTGAGTCGCGCAAAAAGTCGTGAGCATCAATGAACCAAATGGCGGCAGTGCTCGAAGACAACTGCGTAGAGAGGTCTTGGATGCGTTGACTGGAGTACGCAAAACCATGATCCTCGACAAACGCCTGGGCCCCGACCCATAAACTTTGGGCTTCCCTCTGAAGCTCCGCAGCGAGCGGATGAAGGGGCTGGGCAAGGGTGAAGCGCGCCCATGATAAGCCCCATCGTGGCCTCTAGGTGATACGACGATTCTTGGAGCGCGCTGGGAGCGATGTAGGGGTCCGTGAATGCGTTCTGAAAATAGTGGGCGCCGCGATAGGTCACCTTTGATGCACAGTGCTCGGCTTTTGGACCACACTCGCGCTCGCCGTAGCCCAACTCGCGGGCATATTGAATGACCGTGTATTTCAAACACCGAGCCAGGCGGTCAACCACAAGCGATGGCTGTCCGTAGACCGGGTCGGTGGCTCGTAGATCATCATCGTGGACTGACAGCGAAAGCCAAGTACAATTGTCGATGGCGCTGTGGGCGCTCTGAACCAACACATCAAGGCCCGTGCCATCTTGTCGAATCTCTCCCCCCGTCACGACGCGGCCAAGGTCTCTAGCGACCAAGGCATCTTCCATTCGCTGCTTCCTCAGCAATCGCCTGTCAGCCTGGACGGCGGTCAGCGAAGATCGAGTCGGATCGCTTACCATGGCGTCGAGTGCTCGCCGAAACTCATTTACGTAGCCCTCTTCGTCCCAGAGTTCGAAAAGGATGCCAGCGCGAAGTTGATCTCTCCACGCCTCAAGCCCGTAGACGTCAGCGAGGCCAAGGACCTCATGATGATCGCCCGCATGATTGAGAACCGCAAGCACATCAAGGTTGTGTTCGGTCACCACGTTCTCCGCCTTGACCCTCTGCCTGAGCGCGGCCCATTCCGATTCGCTGATCTCCCTTTCAGTCCAAGCTTCGATGGACCCCGCTTCTTCGTAACACTGTTCGATTGTCAACGCACGACAAGCCTTGACCTTGGGCGGAACCGAAAATTCATCGTAGCCGATGGCATCTAGAACACTGTAATAGGCAAACCGTTCATGGGGATCACGACTGACTGGTTCGCCGCTGGCCGTGTGAATTCGCTCCGGTCTCTCGGCATACTTGAGGCCCATCGCCGTCCAGCCGGCGGTCATGAGGAGGCGCCACTGACCATTGTCTTGGAGCAAGGGGCGTACATGAGCGCGAAGACCCAGGAGAGCCTCCTTGTAGCACGCTTTGAGGCGCAGTTTATCGTCTCCCGGTGGAAGCGTGGTGTACGCCGATGAGGTGAGAAATTGTCCGAGACCATGAATCGCCCACGCGTTGGCCCCAGTCACCAAGCGGGTGTCTCGCCAATCGTCGCCGGCAGTATTCCACGAAAAGGGCCAGCCAAGAAGGGTGCCAGAGGCGGGATGGTAAATGCCCTTCGCACAGATATAGCGGGCAAGTGCCCGAGCTTTAACCACATTGTCAGCGCCGTTCGTTCGCACATACTGCGCCAGCGCAATGCCCTGGGTGTACACCCATACCCGCTCGAACCCAGCAAGATATTTTGCGTCGATGTGCTTGCCCACATCGCCCACAGACGATGGAACCTGGTCCTCCTCAGGGGAGCCGTATTCCACTTGATAGCCCCACTCCTCGCCATCAGGTCCCGTCTGAAATCGAAAAAGTTGGTCCCTGACCATGATGGCCCGAGCGTAATTTTGGCTGCTGGCCGCTGAAACATCGTCCCAGGAAGCAGGCGTTTTGCAGTCGTCCGGTGCCGGGAGTCGTTCGGGAGCAGGAACGGTTTGGTATGACTGCGTCGGTGCACTCCAACGGTAAACAGAGGGGCTCGGCCGGAGTGATGGCGCCTGCGTGACGACGTCCATGAAATCCCACTGGGTGTCCCTGATCCGAACCGAGTGGTCCGTGGACTCCCCTGCTTCCGACGACAACAAAAGCGTCCTGGGCCGGTCGGAAAAGAACCAGTATCGTAGGCCACCCTCGACGACGATGGGCGGGTTTTCTGCCAGAGAAATCGTCTTATCGCCGGGTTCCGAGTTACCCAACGGAAGGGCAACCCAAACCTGACTCTTCACGGGTAAGTCTCCGATGGCCGGGGCAAGTACCAACGTTTGGGAAAAACTGAGAAGGTTCCATCCTGAAAGAAGCTCGATTTGCGCAGTGCCTTGATTGGATCCGACTGCCGAACCAACCCCTGCCCCCACAAAGAGAGAAGCAACCCATCCCACGCATCGGAGAACTCGCCCAAGGCAGCGTTTGGAAGGTCTGAGACATGGTGCGCTTCTTTTCGCAATCGGCCGGCATCGGCTGACGTGAAATACCTCCTGCTCCCGAACCATTCTTGCTCCTTGTCCAGAGAATTGCCCCTGAGTGTCCGGCGACAACTCGCACACCGGATGGCACGGAATCCAGCCTCTTTTTGGGCAACCATGCCTGAATTCCTGCTTTTCAAAATCCTCTTGAGCAACGTGAGCTCCCACGGTCTGGGGGATACCATTGAAAACGCCGCATCACTGTGGCGCTTGTGGCTGCGTTTCTCACCCAAGGACGGACGAACATAAACGATAAAAAGAAGGAGGAGGCTGGCCAAGGCGAAGGGGGACGCGATCTCTTTGGACCAATGCGACTCGAGGGCGTACAACCTTCTGGCACGTCCCGAAAAAATGAGTGCGTCCGAAGGGTGACACCTGGAACAAATGCGAAAACCGGTTCGTTTTGCCTGCCCCGAGAGGCGAAAGAAACGCGTGCCCACATATGGTTCGGGGCCGTTGGCGGAGGTGTTGGCGCTTACGGTTGAAACCAGTAACGCACAGCCTCCGGCAAGAGTGTGGTGGCCCTTCTCGAATACCGCATAGGATACGTCCTCTAGGGGATGGCTTCCGTCCAAGCGCAACCCGGACACCACCCTTTCCGAAAAAGCACCGGCGCCTCCATAAACAATGAAAAGGTGGAGCACGAACTCAACAAAAAGACACGTCGGAAACAAAGCCGCGAGGGTGAGCGCTCGGATTCCTCCACCCTCAAACCATGGAGCGCCGACCATTCGATAGCTTGCTTTGGCGGTAGCTCGGCCGGCGACAACCCGCAATCCACCAGGACCCCCCGTTAACAACGACAGCCTGAGCGGAACGGTTTTGGGTGCAAAAGGTGGAAATTTAGATTGAAACTGAATGTTTGTTCAGGCTATTCAGTGGGTGCTGTGAACCAGGATGCGTCAGGCGGACCACGTCAAAAAAAAGTAGAAGAATGGGAGGAAGAAATCGCGACCATCGCAGCTGGCCAAGCTCTCAGGGAACACCGCTTGATCCATGCCATTGGGCAATTTGACGCCTTGGGAGGATGGCACGCTCAGGGCGCGGTATCTTGCGCACATTGGTTATCTTGGCGCATTGGGCTCGAGCTGGGCGCTGCAAGGGAGAAGCTTCGGGTGGCCAAAGCGCTTCGGAATCTGGTCATGATTGACGACGCCTTTGCCGCTGGTCAGCTCAGCTATTCCAAGGTCCGGGCATTGACTCGAGTGGCCACTCCCGAAAACGAGGCCGCACTCGTGGAAATGGCCGTGTTCGCGACCGCGTCTCAGCTCGAGCAAATTTGCCGCCGCTTCCGGAGTGTCCTTCGAAGTGAAGCACCGAGTTCGGTGACAGAGGCCGAGACCCAGCGCTTTTTCTCCCACTCGGTCACGGCGGACGGCATGATGCGATTTTCGATTCAACTGCCTGCCGAGGAGGGGGCCCGTCTTTTGGCCGCCGTAGCTACCGGGCAAGACGCCACGGATGATGCCCTCGTGAAGACAACCGATGTTTCCGCGGAAACGCCTGGCCCGTCCAGGCGGAGGAACCGGGCGGACGGATTGATGATCGCGGTGGAGAGTTTCCTGGAGCACGGCGCCAAGAAGAGGTCCGGCGGGGCGCCGAATGAAGTGATATTGCATGTAAGCAAGGGCGTTCTACAACATGGGGAAGATGGAGCCTTTATCGAAAATGGAGGGCCCATTGCCGTTCGGGCTCCGACGGCCCAGAGGCTCTCTTGCGATGCAGGCGTGGTCGAAATGGTTGAAGACGTAGACGGCGTGGTACTGAGCGTGGGCCGTCGCACGCGGACGGTGCCCAGTGCCATTCGCCGAGCGCTTCAGGTACGTGACCAGAATACCTGCACTTTTCCGGGTTGTACTCACAATCGTTTCCTGGATGCCCATCACGTTCAGCACTGGGCTCACGGGGGCGAGACCAAGCTAGACAACTTGATCTTGCTGTGTGCTCGGCACCACCGTTTTATCCATGAGCATGGTTTTCAGATCAAGAGCCACGAAGGCCGGTTGCACTTCTATGACTCTGAGGGGCGGCCCATTTTGGAATCCCCCCCCATGCCAGCCCCAGAGGAGGCGCATGTAGACATTTTGGTAGGACCCCATGAGCAGAACTTCGCCCTGAAGGGAGGACCGCTGACCGCTCAAGGAGACGGAGGACCAGTGGACTACGTCCAGGTCATCGATGCCCTTGTGTCCGCCACGGGGGTGGGCGATGTCCGAGCCATCGATGGTCCGAAACCTTGTGTCCGCCACGGGGGTGGGCCATGTCCGAGCCACCGATGGTCCGGACCAAGGTGCAGCTCCGCACAAGAATTTTTCTGAACTCGAAGAGTTCGAAGAAGCGACAGTGCATGCGTTCAACTCTGACTGTTAGACGAATATCAAAGCGACGCTTCGCTTGCACAATTTGGGCACAGTAGTATTCCCAAAACACCGCGGGACTACTGTCACCGCCGCCGAACCTCACGTTCTCGATATCGGCCTCGATTCGGCCAGTACTCCAGCGCGTGTTTGTCCGATTTCCGCCGATATGATTTCGAACTTTCCCGCACGAATGTCGAACGAATTGGCCAGCAGCCGGTGCTTTTGGGCAGGTACGTTTCTTGAATCGCGAACGCACATGGCATTCAAGGAACCCCAGGTGCTCCAACACCCAGACCGATGACGCTGCCGAGCGCATCGACCTCGCAAGGTGCCAAGTCGATCCCATTGCGTCGTGAAGTCGACGTGGATCACTTTGAGCAGAGCACGCGGACGAGCGGCTACATCAAAGCTGGCAAACCGCCCTCTGGGGAGAGCCAGAAAGCGACCTCTGACCCCAGGTTCCTCAACGAAGTGCAGCAGACCCGCGCGCCGACCGTGAAGGGGGTTGCCCAAAGAAGCTCGAAGCGATGAAGGCGTACGCAATTGTTCATGACGCTGTCCGCAACGGAAAGCTGAGCCGGGTAGGCGGAAGACATTCAAACGCCACGTGTTACCAAATCTGCTGGAAGGCAAAGTCGGCGTTTGGCTCAAGAACCTGTCCAGTGCGCGAACTCAGTAGAATGGACGCAATGAGGGCAACAAGAAAGGCTACGAGAAGAACACCATGTCGTTTCCCAAGGGAGGGCTAAAGCTCGGCAAGCGCTCGGATCGGGGTGTTGCTCATGAGCCATCATCGACGAGTTGGCAATCTGCCCGTTACCAAATACCGATTACTTGCAGGCGTGATTGGCGCAGCAAGCTGTTTAGACCTCAGTGCGAGCAAGACATCCCGACGAATCATGGACCAAAATTGTTGAGTTTATTCGCAGGCGCAGGTAATCGGCAGAAAACGAGAACTTCGTTTGGATCGCGAGTAAGGGTAGATGGGACGGCGTACGGGGTTATCGTGCGCAATTCCTACAGATCCGTGAAATCCTGAGAAAGCTGGTGCAGTGAAAGGACCAATACCTCGGGGTCTGGAGCAGGTACAGCCATCGGCTAGAACGTATCCGTCGGGTTGGAAAGATGCCGCCATCCGACGATGTTTTGATGCTGCGCTGAATGGTGTCCGTTGTTCTCAATGCAGAAGTGTGTTTGTTGGTCGCACATGAGCTTTGTTTCGTGCTGTCGCCCAATGAACATGACCGTTGTGCAAAGAGAATAAGATCTGTACTTTTTGCACAACCATTGTGCAAACAAAATAAAGCCATACTCTTTGCACAACGGCTTTAGTCGGAGTTTACGACCATCCGGATTTCCTGCCACTCCTGCTCCAGAAATTTGAGGTAGGATTGGAGCGACAACGTGAGCGCGCCCAAGATCTGGTCGATGTCTGACGCCTTCAGCCGGCCGTTTCCGCTTCATGAGGTACAAAGCCAGCGGATTGAGGCCGGCGGGGTTCGCCAGCCGGGGTTTCAATTGGCGCCTGTGTCAAGGAGAGTTGTTGAGGCCTCATGACCCAATCTCCTCCAGGTCCCTTGCTTGAGCGGGAGGGCCATTTCCATCGTGTGATCCAGCTTGATGAACTTTTTGCAGTGTCGGCGACGGGAGAGCGCTTTCGCCACTTCTGGGTCCAGGGCCTGTGGTTTGAAAACTGTCAGGTTTTTGCCGGCACGACGAGCGGGTTCATGCGGCGGTTGAGGTCAAAGATCACGTCGTCTTGTGATTTTTGCTCCGAGCTCACCTAGGCGTTCTTCGATGCGCTCGTATCCACGGTCTATTTGTTGGATGTTGTGAATGACGCTCTTGCCCTCTGCACAGAGGGCGGCGATCACGAGGGCCATGCCGGCCCGGATGTCGGGGCTGACCAGTTCTTGGGCGACGAGGGGGGAGCGGCCGTTGACCACCACGCGGTGCGGATCACAAAGCACCAAGCGCGCACCCATGGAGGCGAGTCGGTCGACGAAGAACAACCTGGACTCGAACAGTTTTTCGAAGACGAGTACCGTTCCTTCACTTTGGGTGGCGCCCACCACCGCGATGGAGGTGAGGTCGGCTGGAAAGCCTGGCCATGGTGCGTCTTCAATCTTGGGAATGGCCCCCCCAAGGTCTGGGGCGACCCGGAGCGTCTGGCCGCCGGGGACAATCAGGTCGCGGCCGTCTTCGCTGGCGTGAAACTGAATGCCGATTTTATTGAATGCCAGTCGGGTCGCGCGGTGCTCTTGGGGGCGGGCATCGAGTAGGCGAAGTTCGCCGCCCGTTGCGGCGGCGAGGGTCACCAAAGAGCCCACTTCGATGTAGTCGGGGCCCAAGGTGAACTCGGTGCCTGACAGACTTGAAGCGCCTGTGATTTGAAGGCGATTGCTGCCGATGCCTTTGATGTTTCCGCCCATCGCGTTGATGAGGTGGCACAGGTCTTGGACATGGGGCTCGCTGGCGGCATTCGACAAGACCGTCTCACCCTTGGCGAGGGCGGCGGCCATGATCGCGTTTTCGGTGGCGGTGACCGAGGGTTCGTCGAGGAATACCTCGGTTCCTTTGAGGCCGGTGTGGGTGATGAACTGGTAGGTGGCGCCGTCGACTTTGAATTCTGCGCCGAGAGCGGTGAGGGCCAGAACGTGGGTATCGATGCGTCGCCGACCGATGACATCGCCCCCGGGTGGGGGGAGGCGGACGTGGCCTCTTCTGGCCAAAAGGGGTCCGGCGAGCAGAATAGAGGCGCGAATGGCGCAAGACGCTTTGGCGTCAGGCTCCTTTCCATTGACCAGGTTCGACCGAAGCGCAACCACTCCGGCCTCAGGCTGACGTATGGTGACACCCAGTTGGTCCAAGATGTGAAGCAGGGTTCGCACATCTTGGATGTCGGGGACGTTTTTAAGGACGACCTCGTCGTCGGTGAGCATCGCGGCCGCGATGAGCGGCAAAGCCGCGTTTTTGTTTCCGTTGGGGCGAATGCTCCCCTGGATGGGGTGCCCACCCTCGATGTCAAATCTCTGGCCGGTCATGGTTGGTTTTGGATGAGGATCACGCCTTGCCGGGTCGCCAAACGCACGATGCTCAAGCCTCCTCCTACGTTGGCTTCGTACGGCAGACGCGTGTTGAGCGCGCGCGGAAGGTTCGGGTGGCTGGTGATCACTTGTCCGGAAGGGGCGTTGGCTTCAATGTCGGCACTCAGTCCCGTCGGCACGGTCAGCTGGACATCACCGGCCCCGACGAGAATGTCGGTGGTGGTTCCGGGTGGCAAGCGGGTGGAAACGATTGCGTTGCCCTGCTCGGCCCGTACGGTCACATTGTTTTCGGCGCCGGTGATCAACACATGGGATCGCGCGTTGACGATGATGTCCCCCTCGATGTTCTCAATTTGGACCGTCCCGGCTCGTTCGATGACGACCACGTTCAAGTCGTTTGGCGCACGAATGCCTAGGCCGCCTCGAATGCTGGCGTGGTCGGGTGCCGGCAGCGTGAGTTTCAGGACTCCGCTTTCGCTTCGGTCGACGAGCACCTCCGCTTCTTCGGCCAGCCGGTCTGCGGTGGCAGCGGTGGATGCCGTCAGAGCCACCTCCAAAGTCGCGAAGACTTCGTCGATGCGAGGCTCGCCCTGAATACGAATGGGGACTGCCGAGTCGACGTGGAGCGTGGTTTCGCCTTGGAGGGCGACGGTGGAGGTCACCACCCGTTCGGTCAAAAAGGGATGGGGTTGGCCGCAGGAAAAGCCAAGAGGCGCCGCGGTGAGGGCTGCCAATACGAGAAAGCGCCACGTGTTTTTCATTGTTTCCAATCGCCGAGTCCTTGGCCGACATTTGTCCCTGTTTTCGGCCCTCTTGGCAAATCGGGTGCCAAAAACGGCTGCTTGGTAAAGCGCTGGCCCCCGCGCCCGCATTCCCTTGATTGCATGAGGGTAAACGTGAGCGATCCGCCCATTCTCCATGGGTCAGCGGTTTCGAAGTTGTGCAAAAAGACCCCACAGGAGACTCTTGGGCTGGTCCGTTGGGCTGGGACGCATGGTGCGCCCAGGAGGCGGCCGTTTGGCTGAAGACGGGGCGGCGACCCATGAGGCGCCGACTTCGTGAGGTCGACGATGGGTCAACAGAAAGTCCCGAGTTCGGGAAAAAAAATCACCAGTGTTTCTTTAAAAGCCATGAAGGCTCAGTCGCGCCGCATTTCGATGGTGACGGGCTACGACGCGACCTTCGCGCGTTTGATCGACGAGGCCGGCATCGATGCGGTGCTCGTTGGCGATTCCCTCGGTATGGTCGTCCAGGGCGCCGACAATACGTTGGGGGTCACGCTCGATGAGATGATTTATCACACGCGAGCGGTGCGCCGTGGAATCCGGCGGGCGCATCTGATCGCCGACCTGCCCTTCATGAGCTACCAGACGAGCCCGGAAGCAGCCCTCCAGTCTGCGGGTCGGCTCCTCAAGGAGGCCGGCGCTGAAGCGGTCAAGCTCGAGGGAGGCAGTGTATACGCCGAAACCGTCAGGCGGCTGGTTGGTGCGGGTATTCCGGTGATGGGACATGTGGGTCTCACGCCCCAATCGGTGCACACCATGGGCGGTTTCAAGATCCAAGGCCAGGGTTCGTCGAGCGCACAGCAAATTCTGGCGGACGCGAGGGCGCTCGAGGCGGCCGGTGCCTACGCGGTTGTGCTCGAGGGCGTGCCGGTGGAGTTGTCTCGGGTGATCACCGAGTCGCTTTCGATTCCGACGATCGGCATTGGTGCGGGTGTAGACTGTGACGGCCAGGTTTTGGTGATCTACGATCTGTTGGGCTTGTGCCCGGATTTTGGGGCGCATTTTGTGAAGCGCTACGATTCGTTGGCCAGCCGTGTGACCGCCGCGCTTGAGCAATACCGGACCGAGGTTCAACGCGGTTTGTTTCCCGAAGAGGTTCATACCTTCCACGCCAAAGAGCAGCTTCTTGGCCCACGGCGCCTCGAGGCCGATGCAGCGGGCGCCGATGCGGTTCAGGATACGGTTCCCGAGCTGTACGGGGTTCCGACCTGAATCTGCGGGTTTGTGGGGTTTCGATGTTGGCGTACAGGGTCGATATGTTTTGGGCAGCTAGGTGGAAGTCTTTGAGTCCATTGACGCTTTGAGGCGGGCGCTTGACGCCGACTCGGGGGCGCGCGTGGCTTTGGTGCCGACCATGGGGGCGCTTCATCGCGGTCACCTCTCCCTTCTCTCCCGTGCGGCGCAAGCAGCAGACCGGACGGTGGCCTCTATTTTTGTGAACCCCACCCAGTTTGCGCCCGGTGAAGATCTTGCGCGTTACCCTCGACCCCGCGAAGCGGATCTCGAGGCATTGGCGCGTGCCGGCTGCGACTTTGTGTTCACCCCCACCCCAGGTCAGATGTACCCCGAAGGATTCGAGACCAAGGTGGAAGTGGGCGCCCTAGCCCAGGCGCTCTGCGGTGCGTCGCGGCCTCGGCACTTCGCGGGGGTGGCCACAGTGGTGCTCAAATTGCTGAATATCGTGCGGCCGAGGGTCGCGGTCTTCGGTGAAAAAGACTACCAACAGCTGGTTGTCATTCGACGCATGGTGAAAGATCTGGATGTTCCGGTCGAGATCCTCGGGGCGCCCTTGGTCCGCGAGCCCGATGGACTCGCACTGTCGTCTCGCAATATCTACCTTTCCCCGGCCGAGCGCAAACGGGCCCTAAGCCTGAGTCGAGGCCTCCTGGCTGCTCTTGCGGCGTATCGGTCGGGTGAACGGCAGGCCGAGCCTCTTTTGGCTTGCGTTCGCGGGGCTTTGAAGGCTGAGGCGCTTTGCCCTGAGTACCTTGAGCTCCGCCACGCAGCAGATCTGACAACCCTGCGTGAGGCCGGGCCGCCGGCGTTGATTATGGCTGCGGTCATCGTCGGCTCGACACGGCTGATCGACAACACTATTCTCCGGCGGCCTTGAACGCGAAGAAGACTCACAAAAAAGCTCCAGAGGGGGTCAAGCGAATCGTCCTGAACCGGAAAGCCCTGTTTAACTACCAGGTGATCGACCACATTGAGACCGGGATTGTATTGACCGGGACCGAGGTCAAGAGTTTGAGGGACGGGAAGATCCAGCTGGTTGACGCCTACGCCCATGTAGAGCGGGGGGAGGTTTACCTCCATCATGCTCACATCGCCGAGTATACGAATGGGAATATCCATAACCACGATCCCATTCGAACCCGAAAGCTCTTGCTCCATCGGCAAGAAATTTTTCGGCTTGAACAAAGGGTCAAAGAGAAGGGGCTTACGCTTGTTCCTCTGGAGCTGTATTTCAAGAGAGGTCGGGTGAAGGTTAAGCTGGGTTTCTGCCGAGGAAAGGCCTTGCATGACAAACGTGCCGCTATCCGTGACCGGGATGAGCGGCGAGATCTGAGTCGGCGCGACGAAGACTGAACGCTGTGGTGCTGCTGGTTTCGGTCTTTCATCTTCTTGTTGGGGGTGCGCTTCCAACCTCAGAGCCTTGTTCGGGGGCCATCCTTCGCGACCTCGCGGTCTCTGAAGAACCTCTTCGGGCATCTGATGGCGGCCACGACGACCGGACACGCGCGCTGGCCTACGCCGCTCGAGGTCAGTCGGAGGCCGTTTTTGGTCATTTTGCCGAGGCTGAACAATGCCTTGCCCTGGCCGCAACATTGTTACCGCATTCGGCTCAGATTTTCCGCGATCTGGCCGGCGTTCTTGGAGCCCAGGGAAAAACAAAGAAGGCGTTGGCCGCGGTGCGTATTGCGGTTCGTCTCGGAGACGAGAGTGCTGAAATTCGCGAGCTTCGTGCTGCTTTGCTCTTAGAAAACGGCGAACGCAAAGCGGCTCGGGTGGCCGCTCGGGAGGCTTCGTCATGGCAGGGCACACTCATCGGCGCGGCGCTGAGCGACTGGGACGCCATTCAAGATTCGACGCTGTGGATCGATGAATTCTCCCAAAGGGGTGCGATGAGCTCCCTCTTATTGGCCTCTCAGGCCGCGAACGAGGGTGAACTTGTGTTGTCGGAAGCCTTGGTGGCTTTTGGTGAGGCGCAGGCCCTGTCGGTCGACATGATTCCCTTTGTGAATGCGGCGCGTACGCTCAAGCATCGAATCGAGCGTGCACGAAGAGATTTCTTGGCGTCGTTTCGGCTGCGCTCGCGGGTGTCACACCTGAGCAACCCCGATCTTCTCGCCGGCAGTGATCCGGCCGGCGAAGACGGGTTTCGGCTAGCGGTCGAGGCCGAAGGCCGAGCGCAGATGGCTGTAGGTCGGTCGACAATCTACGCGTCGCTGGCCGCAAACCAGCATTTTTTCCTTTCGGATCGAGCGCGTTTTTCGAGGCTTGACTTGAATGTACTCTCAGCCGCCGGAGCCATCGATTTTCCGCTCGGCAATCCCCCCCTTGGGGTGTCTCTGTTTCTTGCCGCCCGCATCCATGGAATTTTTGCGCGTCTTTTCCGGAACCATCACGCGACCACCTTCGAGGGTGGCCCTGGGCTGTCCTTTGGGCTCGGCCGGCGGTGGGTACTCAACGTGCAAGTGACGGGTACTGCTGTGGAGTACGTCGACATCGGATTGCCGGATGGCATCATCAGTTCTCTCAGCCGTGACTCCGTGGGACAGCGTATGCTCCTGAGTCTCTTTTTTGAGACCACCGGCCTCGATGGTCACGTGGAGCTCGCTTTTTTGCGAGATGACGCTCGAGGTGATGCCTTCGATGCCGTGGGTGGTTCCCTGGGCGGCCGTGGTCGAGTCACGCTTTCATCCATGTTTTCTTTAGAAAGCGGTTTTGCAGTGACGGTCAGAAACTACGGCCCGGTGGGAGAACGCAGCATCGCGGGCCCTTCTTTGACCAGGCTTGAGGTCCGCACCGCAGCGTTTATGGCGGTTCGGGCTCGATTTGGTCCGTTTGACGTCATCATTGAAGATACTTGGTTTCGATCGAATGCGCGGGTTGACCACGCCTACACCCAGAACATTTTTTCGACCGGTCTGGAGCGAACATGGTGATGATAGCCTCATGGGTTCTCCTTGGAATGTCGGTGGTGACGACGCCTCCACCGTTGCAAGGTGTGGTGAGGGTTGTGGTGGGCGAGACCAGTGTTTCGAGCTCCACCGCAGCTGCGCCCATCGCTGCGTTGTCCGGGGATCTGGTGAGAAGCGGAGCGACGCTCGAGACCGGTCGTTTGGGTTGGTTGGAGCTCTTGTTGATCCCGTCTACCCGTATTCGAGTATCCTCTTCCACCCAAATTCGGCTAGAGGGTGAACCCGAGAGCCCGGTGCTCTTGGTCGGTGTCGGTCGAGTATGGTTCGAAGCAACCGGATCTGATGGGCAACCTCATACCCCTTGGACCGCACGCGCGTCAGCCCATCGGCTGAAGATTCCCCTTGGCACATCCTTGGTGATCGACCGAACACGGTCCGGCCCGACCACCGTCGTTGTCGCCCAAGGTGAAGTTTCGATCGAACGCGCCCGCACAACCGAGACACTGAGTGCGGGTCAGGCTGCTACCTTAGGCAGTGGCCCACCCCGCATTCGCCGCGGCGGGGAAGCGTTGGTCAACGCGGTCCGAACGGAAGCCGCCGACCGAGCGCATGATTTGAGTCGCTTTTGGTCGGTGGTTCTCAAAAGAATCGAAAACGCAGAGCTTCGCATCCGTCCCCTGCGCGGCGAGTCTCAAATCCTTCGCACCGATGCCGAGGTGCTTCTCCATCCCGGTTCGGTCGGTAGTTTTATGGAGACCGCCCTCAGGCCACCTCCATTCTTCACCTCCGAAATCCCCGTTGTGGGCGCTCAAGACGAGCGTTCATCTCATAACCTTCCGTGAGACTCCGGGGGAATCGATTTTTGCGCCGGCGGTTGGCGAATGGGCCGGGGGATCAGTATGCGTGAGGTGCGCCTTGGACCCATGCGCCGCCGCCCTTGTTGGTGTGGGCACTGCCTGGTCCTCCGAGAAACACGCCTGGCGAGAACAGGACCGACCCGGCCACCCGATACGGGTTGGGGACCGGAAACAGAGCGTTGCCCCCTATAAGATTGGGAACAAAGTCCCAAGGATGGGCGGTAAAGGACCGGAATGGAAGCTCCACGCCCATGGTCTTGAATATGAGATGGGTCGTACCCCAGTTGACTGCAGCGCCGTCCATCGTGACCTTCAGTCCGCTAAGGTTCTGACCCATCTGGTGTCGCATCACCAGCGCGTTTCGGGTGATGATACCGCCTTGACTGTGGGCATAGAGATGCGACTTGCTCAGATCGACCTGAGAGAGAATATTGGCTGTGCTTTGTGAAATCGGCGTTCGGCCGGTCGCTTTGCCGAGGGCGGACTCAATGGTGTCCATGAAACCCCCGTTGGTGGGGTTATGAATCATATAAAATTCGTCCGCTCGAACCCGCTCGAAGCCTAGGTTGGCGGCTTTTGCGGGCATGTTGGATTGGCCATTGACCCAGAGCTTGATTCCTCGACCCCGAATCTCGCTGACGTCGACGCGTTTTATCGAAGGCACTCCCTTTCTCATCGTGACCTTGTATAGCTCTGCCTTCGACTTATCGGCTGCAGTAAAGTGGGTGTGGATTTCGGTCAAGATGGCCGCCTTAAGACCTGCCGTTACGGCCCCGGTAAGCCCGCCCCGAATGCCTGCTTTCAAGGCCGCGTTGAACCCTTGACCGCTCGCCAAGGCGCCCACAAAACTAGACGAAAAGCCTGAAACCAGCCCGCTGAACGTGGCGGCCGTAAGGCCGCTCCATACGGCTGGCGCGAGGGCAAGAGCGAACCCCATGGTTAAGGCGCCAACCACCGCCGATAGAATCACGGGCATGTATCGCTCCAAGAGGCGTACGGCTTTTCTCAGGAGTTTGCGGAGGAAAAAGCCACTGGGGTCGATATTCACCAAAGGGTTGTTGTTTACATAGGTGTATCGGTTGTGTGCCTGCAGGTTAAAGGCGTTGCGAACAAACGGATCTGGGCTCAAGAAGCGGCCGATCGCTGGATCGTAGATTCGCCCATTCATATGGATGAGGCCGAGTGCGTCCAGTGTTTCGTGGCCGGTGTAGCCGCGGTCTGAAAAACCGTACTGAAACCAGTTCGGTTTTGATTTGAGTTTCGCGAGGGGCGTACCGGTGGTCGGATCTCGTCGCCGTCCCCAGGCATCGTAACTGTAGTGTTCCGTAATGACCCCTTTGGCGTCGGCACGGGCCACGATGGAGCCCAAATGATCGGTGTAGTAGTAGGCGCGTTGGCCGGCATGGGGGCCGGTGATGGCGATGCTCCCCAGTGGTCCCGCTGGTCCGGCGATATGCAATACATACGCACCTCTGGTCCAATTGCTGCGGCAGCCTTGGGTCTCATGGCATATTTCTTCGTAGACGTTGGTCTGCTCGAAATCCTGAAACCAATAGCGTTTTTCCTTGACGGTCCGTCCGACCTGGGTCTCGGACAATGGCGCACCAATATTGTCTACCCGGCCGCTTCCGCGGACCAGAAAACTGTTGACCTTGATGAGGTCTAGGTCTGGTTGTCCGCCCTTAAGATCTGCCTCTAGGTCTCGAACGACGGTACGCCACTGACCGTCCGCATGGTCTTCGCCTAATCCGTGATGGATGTATTTTCCTTGACCAAGATTGCTGAGGTCCGAAGGCGTGTATCGAAGGTATCGTGGGCCCGCATTGGTTTCGATTTCGACAAAAATGGAGAACGGTTCTGAGAATTTTTGATCCCAGCTGAAGATGGACTGATTTGTGTTCTCCCATGGCGTGTGGTCGAATCTTCGGAGCCGGTACCCGTTTTCGAGTCCACTTCCGCTCACCTCGATCACCCGGTCTCCCTTTGCTTCATCTTCGACATTTTTTATTTGAGCGCCGGCGGGGTTGCCGTCGTATACACTCCATCCTCGGGTGGTTTGATCCTCGGAGTCTTCATAGCGGGTGGTTCCCGTCCACTGCTCGATTGTTCGTTGGAATATTCGCTTTCGGTCGGTGTCATACTCAAAGACAGAGTCTATCGTGGTCGTGGCTCCCCTTGGATCTGCGGTGCCGAACCAAAGCGGTTTGTTGAATGAGGACCAATCGATGTTCGTGTTTCCGCGAAACGTCATGTTTCCATTGGCGTCGTAGCGGTAGCGCGTATTGCCCACCGTTCCCACTGCGTTCGGTCGGTTTCCGCTGGGCGTGAACACACGTTCTTCGATGACGCGACCCTCCGAAGGTGTCCAATAGGATTCCCTGCGGTTCTCGATGTTGCCGAGCGCGTCATACTGAATTTCCATCCACGGTCCGTTCTGGCCGGTTCCGGTGGCGGAGGTTAGTCGATTGAGTCGATCGTATTCGAAAACCTCAGCCACATGCAGGGCATGGTCGGTGCGTCTTGTGATGTTTCCCACGGCATCGTATCGCAGGCCAAGTTTGAGAATAGTGTTGTCGTTTCTGAATGTCTCTATCTTCGTGAGGGCTTGTGTTTTGCGGTTGTGGGTTCTTGTGGTTTTGGCGCCCGTGCCGTCTAAAAATTCGGTCAGTGCGCCATTTGAGTCGTACTGCGCGCCCGAAAACCAGTTCTTGCCGTCGGAGCCATACGCGCCACGAAGAAACCCTTTGGCATCATATTTGTAGTCTATGTGGTAGAGAATCTCGTCCTCCGCGGCGTAACTTCTTCGGGTGATGCGTCCGGCGGTATCGTAGTCATGATGGGTGCTCGCTCGGTTGCCTTTGATCTCTGCCTCGGTCTTTTTCAATCGTCCGAGCCCGTCGTAACCATGGATACGAACCGGTCGAGTCCCTCCGTTGGCGGTACCTTGCTCCTTCATGACCTTACCGATGGCGACTCTGTCGCCTAGGCGGTCGTAGGCCCAGGTTTCGGTCCCCTCAGGGCTGTTGCGTAGCGTCATACGCCCAAGCGCATCGTATTTCATGGTTGTCTCTCGACCTGTGCTATCCGTTTGGCGAGTCAACTGCTTGAAAGCGTTGTACTCGTAAGTCCAGTGACCAAGATTGCGGTCGATGATTGCGGTGCGGTTGCCTACGGCATCATATTCCATCCGGGTCACAACGGTTTTGCCGTCGCCTTGGATGGTGCTTCGTACCAGGTGACCACCCGCATCGTATCGCAAGGCCAAGGTGCTTCCAGCATCATCTATGACCTGAACCACGCGGCCACGCGCATCAAATACGCGTGTCTCCTTAATCGACTTCCCGCCCTCTTGAGCATCACGAATGACGGTTTCGAAACGCCCATCGTACTCGTGCTTTGAGACGGTTCCATCAAAGGCCACGGATTCAGTCACACGATCCAAAGCATCGTATTTGGACGTGTGCCAGATGGGTTGTTGTGACGCGTTGCCATCCGGGTCTGAAACATGAGAATCAGATGTCCGTCGAACGCGTCCGAGTCTGTCGTATTGGGTTAGGCTTAGGTTCCATTTTTTTGTATTGGTTCCAGAAGTCGTTGGGTTTTGCTGCTCCGAAGCGGACCCGATTTGTCGGCCGAGTCGATCGAAGCGGACCACCGTTTGTGCGGTTCCGGTGCCCTTGACCGCAGTCCAGTATTTTACGGGTTTGCCGTCAGACGGAAAAATCTCGTAGGTCTTTTGTGCGCGTTGGTTTACCGATAGACTTGGAAGGAGCTCTTTTGTCTTTCGGCCGAGCGCATCGTATTGGATTTCGAGGGACGGTACGTCATCTGGCAGCGCCTCCGGGCAGCCCACATTTCCGCTAAGAGCAACCGCATTGGCGTCAACCACTTTGGTCTCCAGGCCAAGCGATTTGCTGTATTCGCGAACTTCAACATGGCCCAACGCGTTCACGGTGCAAACGGGGAATTGTCCGTTGGAATCGAAGCGGTAACTGGCTTCCTTTTTTCCGTTCATATCCTTGCGTTTGATGTTGCCAAAAATATCGTAGTAGTACCGAGCCTGAAGCTCATGGGGGGTACCCTTGTCTTTGGTTTCGAATTGAAGCCTGCCACGGTTGTAGGCAAAGTGAGTTGTGCGCTCGACTTGTTCGTTGCGGTGTAGGGAGGTCTTCGTTTCGCTCAAGACCCGACCTGGGATCCACGTCTGTTGGTTTTCAAAATACTCGTACTCCTTGGTCACGGTGTCTTCACCACCACCGGCAAATCCGGCCGCCTGAAAAACAACGTTGCCGAAGCGATCGATTTGGGTCGTCTGCGTCTTTCGATCCCAGGGATCTACCGCGCCGATCTCCCACCGTTCTTCGGTGGAAGAAGCGACAAAGGGGACGTAGGTTTCGCCTGGTGTTGGCGCAGTGTCGCTGCATGCTCGGGTGGCGATCGGTGTGCCCGCGCCATCCATTTCTCCGAAACCAACGACGTATTTGGGGGTGTGCACAACCCTTCTGACCACCTGCTCTTCGGGCATGCCATAGAACAGACGTGTTTCTTTTTCTTTTGGAACCCCAATGCACGGAAAGCCCTGTTCAAAGGATTCGGTGACGGCGGTTTGTCGCTGGGGATCGATGGTTCGTACGTATTCGTAGCCCATGAACCTTCCCTGTGAAACATCTACAAGGGCCTTGCCGTATTGATATTCGGTCGCGTTGTGGGCGTTGGCCGAAGTCGGCGTGCCGAGGCCGCTGTCGGTCCACACCCGCGACACCACTACGAGGGGTGAGTAGAAGTCCCTTTTCGGATAGGTTGCTCCGTGACCCCGCTCGTAGAGGCCGGGGCTTGTCATATTCTTGTACTCGATTTTGGTGATGCTGCCCAGACCATTGACAACCTTGGTAATTTCGTCGGGCGACTGAATTTGAGCCGTGAAATGAGTGAGTTCACTGTCGGCCGGAATCAGACCATCCTCGCCTTCGCCGCCAAGGATGTAGTCGGGGAGGCCATCTGAGTTTGTATCGCCCACAACCTTGATGACTTTGCTGTTGGGGATCGGCGGCGCGGGCCGCGAGACAAAATTTCGTCCGTCGAATCGAAAGGCTGTCCGCCCGAATCGAAAATCGGTGCGACCGTCACCGTCGTAGTCCCCCGCACCAAATACCTGCCGTGCTCCGGAGAATATTTTGGTGGTAGAACTCCAAGTCGCGGCATGACCGTCACCCTTTGAGGGCACCAACTGAAAGCGAGAAAATTTTGCCTTTTCGGTACACCAGTCGGATGATGTTGACGCGCCATACAGACGATCGGCTAGGCCGTCTCCGTTAAAGTCCGAAAAGCCGACGATTCTCCATCCATAGCCTCCGCCTGCCGTTCCCCTCTCTTCGAAGGTCCCGTTTCCCATGTTCAGATAGGCCTTGGAAACCGCTTTTTTTGAACTGCAAACCGAATTTTCCAGCGATTCGGTGACGACGTCCGCGAGACCGTCGCCATTCAGTTCTCCAACATAAACTCTCCACGGCTCGCCTCTTTTGTTTCCGAGAAAATCATGTTTTTTGGTCACGAAGGTTCGGGCGCTTTGTTTGGTTCCGGGTTGCGTGAAAAGGATGCAGTTCTGCAGGAGCAGATCTGCGACGCCATCACCATTGAAGTCACCGACGCCACGAACCACGTCGTGGCATTTGTCCATTTTTATCGGGACGTCCGAAAACGTTCCGTCCCCAAGCGAGAAGTGCATACGGGGAACGGGCTTGATTCTCCAGTCGCTTGTGGTGTCTACGAATGCCGTGATGAGGTCGGTAAGACCATCACCATCAAAGTCTGCGCTGGCTACGATCTTCTTTTTGTGAAAGGCGGGTGGCGGAGTATGGGGTGGTAGATTGGTCGGCTCCCCCGAAAAACCTCGAGAAGAGAGGTAGACGGTGGGTTTTTTGTCGGGGCTTGTGAATCGGCCCGAGGGGTCTACGGCACCAAGCATGAAGTCGCTGAGGCCATCGCCGTCGAAATCTCCCTGGGCCACAATATTGGTCTTGTCTTGACTCGGTGCTCTAATCGATACTTGCTGGTCGAATTTCAGGCCCTTTCGGCTACCGTTTCGCCACTCGAACTTCGTTGGTGGCAATGCTATCGATGTCTCACCCTCGTTCAGTCCGGAAACTTCCTGTATCGACGTGAGTTGGCTTATTCCCGTGAGCACGCTCTGTTTGTACCCGATTCGATATTCTCGCACGTGGTGATCCGGTGGGCCTCCAGTCTCGTTTTTGACCAACATGACAACCTTTTTGAGTCTTCGGTCCAGGCGGCGAGCGGCAATGCCGGCTGCGTAGTATAGGTGAACATCGGGACGAGATTCATACAGGAGTTCAATCTTGTTGTAGGGCGCAAGCTTCGCGCTTTTGTTTCCGGTGTAGTCAATGCTTCGAAGAAGCCCATCTTCAAATTCGTAGGCGATGTAGTTGCCGTACATGTCCTGAGACTTCTCCATAAACCAGGCCAGTGTGCCGGTTTCGTTGCCGATTCTTGACCGGCTGCTCTGACCATAGGTTCGGGTTGTGCGATCTCGCGTCTCAACCGTGAAACGAAGAGGTTGTTGGTTTTTGTCAAGTTTCGCCCGAACCCGCACACCGCTTTCCAGAAGCGTTCGATAGAACGCCTCCGTCTCCTTTCCGGCCCCATTCGTTTTGGAGCCGACCTTGACCAACCTCTGGCCGTCCAATTCAAAGCGATCGTTGTCGTCAAAGTCCACGGCGTCGATAAACCCATCATGCTTTTTCGTTGCGGCTACGCGAGAAATGACCGAAGGTCCGATCAACTGCCAGCCTTTGCCTAAGATGCCGTCTGCCCCTCCACTTTGGTAACCAAGACTAAGGCTGGGGGCATAGCCGCGGGTACCGGGAGGGACGCGGAGCTTCACCTGGTAGCTGGCCTGGCCCCCCTTCACGGAGATTGCGCCTCCAAGGGTACCCACTGAGATTTTATTGGGCTCGGGCTCCGGAACGTAAACGGGTTCCGGTCCACTGGGCACCGTTTTCGGGCAGAAATAGCGCACTTCGTAGTCGTAGCACTGCCTATTGTTCATGCTATTTTTGCAAATCAGTCCGCCCTCGATGGTGCACTCGTGCCCAGATACAAACTTCTGTCCGGTCGATGCTGCAGGAGTATGCTTTTTTGGTCCGTTTTTCACCCTACATTGAATGTTGGTTGGATAGGGACACAACTGCCACTCTTGGCCAGCTTCAACTTGGTCCAGGGGCCGAATTTGGACCCACCCCTGGTCTTCATGGACGGCTCTTTGTTCGTGGTCTCCAGATCCGCTTCCCCGGTCGTAGCTATGCCAGCCTGTCCAACCGCCTTCGCCAGGCAATATGCTGGAGCCCGATTCGTTCGTTCCTTCGATGGTGCGACCGCAACCGCTCGAAACCAATGCGAAAGCGAGACCAAAAACGAGATAAATATAGACCGCCCTGTGGTGATATCCTTGCATACCAGACTCCTCTAAGAAGCCCCTGAGCTTGCAGCTCTCGTGCCAGGCTCTAAGGTTGCGTATCGGAGAACCGACGAAAGAGAGCTTTACATCTGGGGGGTCAGGCCCCCAACCAGACTGGTCATGGGTCGGCCTAAGTGGACTAAGACTTGTCCCCGCGATGCCAGTTGATACATCGGCCCAATGCGAATTTTGTGGTGTTCCTTGCCTAGACTGGCCAGCGGTCGATTGCGATGCTTATCACATGTCGATGCTTGTCCGGGGATGGTGTGCCGACCGATGACTGGTTTTGCGAGCAACCGGGGCAGGCGGACTGACTAACATTGTACCCCGAGAGAATTGAGCAAGTCTGTGCGGCGGCCATGGCGTTGCCCGGGGCTTTGTACACGCAAGCGGCTTGGCAAGTGTAGGTGGCTTGCGAGTTTCCGTAGGGCGAAGCGCTCGCGCATGCGCCACTGCTGCGCCCCTGCGCTGATGGTGGACTGGGGGCATCCTTCGACGGCTCGAAACTGACTTCGCATGTTCCGTCTGTGAACGAAAATCGAGGATCGAAGGGGTGAGGGTGCTCTGAACAGATAGGTGTTTGGCCTTTTGGGTCGAGAAGCACGGGCCTGCGGTTTGCGAGTTACCCTGATCTTGCTGGTTTCGCATCGGCGTCTTCGTTTCTGGAGGCGCGCTGTGCTCCGATGGCGCTGGAGGTCCGCCTGAAGTTGTGCTTGCGCCCACAAGCTGAATTCTGCTAGCGGCGTTGTCAGGGGGGATGGGTCGATCTTAAATGTTGTTGAGCGGCTGCGGGCAGGGCAGAAGAATGGTTGCGCCTTAAGGGGCGAAAAAGTTACTTGGTCTTTGCCGCGCATCCTTAGTCTTTGCTGCACGGTATTTCTTGGCATCTGTGGCCCTCTCCAGAGCAGAGTCGCAAACGCGACGACTGGACGATTCGTGCTCCGGGTGGAGCCAGGCTGGAATTTTCTTCATTTCCCTTTCGAACTGGGCACTTTTCTGACCGTACGCCCTTTCTCGGAGACTATCGCTGAGTCGCAAAGAGAATTGGCCGAACCAACTGGGAATGGCAGCGGCGAAAAAGGCCGTTTGGTTTGGTTTTCGGTAGACGGTGCCGCGCCCTGGGGGTCGACTGCGGCCTCAACCAGGACAGGGTTGGATATCGGTGGGCGCCATTGGATTTGGTCCGATGAACCTTTGCGGCTGGAGTTTGGCGGAGTGGGGTTCCCGGCGGTATCCTCGTCGCTGGTTCCTGAAGACCCGTGGCAGGTGACAGAACTCAAAAGCAACCTAGGATGGGATGCGCAGTCACAAGCGTACGCACCTATACCGGTTGGTGCGACCCTTGAACCGGGTCAAGGCCTGAAGGAGAGAGTCGCCTCGCTGGCGGTTGTGCTGGACGCAGGCGATTCGACCGTACAGCCGAGCAAGGGGATAGATTCAGAACAAGACGACCCCTTGGGCGTTGGCGAGGCTGTTGAGGCGTTGATGGCCTATGCACCCCTCAACTACAAAGAGGCGATTGAAGCTCGGGATGGACTTTTGCGTAGTGGGGTTCAGACTGGCCTTGGGGAGATCAACTATCAGGTGGAGTACGAGGGTGTGCCAGATTCGACCGACGCCTTGTGGGTGCAAGGCGCCCTCGAAGACGCCCAGCATCTGGCGGAGTTTGATCGGGTGTGGGCCTACACTCAGGGCGTCGCTCTGGCGCAATACGCGCGTCAAACCGACGATTTTAAGGTATCTCGCGGCGTCGCTCGCTTTCTTTGTGAGCGTGCACAATGGAACGAGGAAAAGAGCAAGATTCTTGGCTGGCCATTTTCATGGAACACGCTGGAACCATGGCGGGACATGCGGCTCGTAACCGGCGCCACGGCGTGGGCTATCCACGGCCTGGGCCGGTTTTTAAGCTCCCAAGCTTTCGATTCGTTGGCGTCCGCGGAGGAGCAACGATGGCTGCAAGACTGCTATATTGCGGCGCTTTTTGGGCTGGTGGATCACCGGCGAACGGTCTACCTCAAAGACGGCAAGACTGTTGATTTGGTTTCAGCAGGCTGGACGGCCGCGGGGTTGAGATACGCTTCCGAGCCCAGTCTTCTCACAACGGAGGAAAGTCGCTTTTTGGGGAGCCATGAAAGTGAACTGTGGTCCTACTACAGCGTTCTCGACGGCATCGGTTACGACGCATTTGAACCATTTGAGATCAAGTTCTGCACCCAAGGTTGGGCCTGTGAGCTACAAAGAGGGGCGGGTGGTCTGTGGCGTTCCAGATTGATTGACAGTGAAGAAGTGTGGTCGGCGCTTCGAGTCCGGGTGTCGGCGCCGAATGTGGTCACTGAACACAATCTAGATGTGTTAGGCGTTCTGAACCACGCCATCGATCATTCGGAGGCGTTTGGGCTTCCAACGAGCGGGGTGCTGAGCCGCGATGCCCTTGAAGAGTGGAGAAACCGACTGCGAGACGGTATTTTCTACGGACTGTGGGATGCCGAGGGATGGAAGTCTGAATTTCGTCAAGTCCTGGCGACCACGGGAGAGGCTTCCGTTTCCACTTCGGAGGAGGCCGTTCATCGCGAGTGGGCGCGCAGGCAAGCGATGGAGCGGGCGTTGACCGAGGATTCTCTTGGGCGGGTGGTGACGGGTGGAGAGCTTTATCCCGAGGGGCCCGGTGGGTTTTCGCTTCAAGTCAGTTCTCACACCGCGATTGACAATTGTAGCTGGCTTTCCCTTTCGGTCGACTACGAGGACCTTGAGCATGAAACCCAAGATGGTGGCGCAATCTACATCGAACGCCTCGCCCAGTGCCTCGAATACACGGTGTTGCGTTTTGTGAAGGACCTGGGTTTTGATGAAGGACACTGTGCGCCGACGGACAAAAGCTGCCTCGCGGTACAAACTTATATCGGGGCCCACTATTTTCAGAATGCGTTTAAGGATCCCTATATTGCTCCGAGTGAGGCTCAGGAGTCTTCTTATCACCTAGAAGCGACCATGGGGCTCGTCTTGGGGTTGCTTCGCTTTAGTGAGGCCCTGCCCGCTCATCCCTCTGCTCCTCGGTTTTCGAAGGCCGCCCGGGCCTTGTGGGCTGGCGCGCAAGGGTTTGTTCGGGAACACGGGTTCCCGTATTCGAGCCAACGGATCCACAATTTGTCTACTCAGCTCACTTCGAGCACGTCGATCTTGTGGTTTATCGAGGTCTACGAACACCTCGAAAAAAAGGACGCCCCATGGGCAGAGAACATCGAGTTTGTTCTACCCAAGATTGTTGACGGGGTTTTGGAAGAGAAGTTCGTGGAGTCGGGTGTACCGCAAGACGTGGTGACTGAATTTGGGGGTCGCCTGCTATTGGCCTCGCCAAAGCTGGCCTTGAGGCACGGTGCCGGGGCCGTCAGGTGGCTGGACGAAGTCGCGAAGCTGCCCGCAGGGTGGACTCTGGGGGCTTTGGCGGGGCTGAATACGACTCTTTTTTGGGGCACCGCACAGGTCGATCTCGGACTAGAGACCATCCTGCTGTCAAGTGATGCTCCGTCTACGGTGTTTTGGGAGCGGGTTGGGGTCGTTCGGTCGGAGGAATTTGTCGTCCAACCGGCTGGAAGCCATGCGCGAGACGAATCCGATATTCGCGCCCACCTGCAGATTTATCCCGACGAACCTCTGTTGGATAGGCCTTTATCGAATCCGCCCATCGCTTTTGACGAAGAGGCCATTTACCTGGTTCAAGTGGACTGGCTTGGCCTCGAGTTGCCGTATGGCCACTTTGGCGTTCTTACCTCCAGTAAGGAACGACTTTGGTCGGTGTTTAGACTCAAGACCGACCGTCCGCGATTTGAGATCCTCGAAGACTTTGTGAAGAACCACAAATACTGGAAGCACCTTTCGCCGTATGCCGAGTCCTTGCCTGAGGCGCAGCGTGCAACCTTTCTATACATCGTCGAGCTTGTTGTTCGTGGAGAGTTTAATGTGGTCGGCGCAGAAACTCTTGGCGGTTCGAATGAAACGCTCAAGTTTGACTTTCCGTTGGACAAGGTTCCTGTGCCTTGGGTTCTCAGGCCAGAGGGCGCGCGTCTAGGGTTCCCTTCAGTGCGTCGGGAGCAAATGACCGCGTTGTTCGAAGAAGGGAGCATCTGGAATCGCAAGCCAACGCGACGCATCTTGATCTATCTTTATCAAGTGGATCGTGCGACGCAGGCCGAGATCAGCAAACATTTGGGCCGAGCCAAGGCTACTGGAGAGCATCTACGCTCGCTCGTGGATAGTGGGTTTGTGAATCGTGAGACGGATGCAACGGGCACGACCCATTACTCGGTTGCCTTAGAGAAGACTCATGCCTTTCATCGCGCGGAGGTCGATTTTTTTTGGCGGCAGGGCTCCAAGCTTGATGCGCTTGTGGGCTCGGAGCCGCTCTCTGTTTCCGAGCGGGCCAGGCTTGCGACTCGTCTCATTGAGTATTGGAACCCTCTCATCTCAGTGCTGGCGATCGAACGATCACGGTTTTTCGTGGCCTTGCTCCAAGAATATGAGTCTATCTCATACCGTGAGTTGAATCTGTTTCGTCCGATTTCTGTAGATAGCTTCCGTGGCATGTTGAAGCCGATGCTGAAGACAAGATTGGTCGAACGAACGGGGACACCCCTGGCGGGCTATCGATATCATCTCAATCCTGAAATCCTTCTTCAGTTCCACTACGAGTGGCGTCGGTTCCTTTGGCGCATGCGCGCTCCACAGGTGCCACGTTTGCATGGGCCTGGTGGACAGGCTCCGCTGTCCGGGAAGGAAAGGCGTTTGATCGAAATGGTGGCGTCTCGGACCCCTGTCGTGGACCCATTGTGGGGCGATCGCGAAAAACGGACTCTTCTTGTGCATCTTTACGGTGAAGTACACACCGTCAGCGCATTGAGACGGAGGGCTGGCTTGACGCTGGAGTCTACAAAAGCCTCCTTGGACGAGCTGGGAAAGGAGGGGCTCTTGGATTTGGTTTCAGAGAACGCTTCAGAACTGGATCACTTTACGCTCAGCTTCCTCGATTTTCACCGTGCTCGGCAAGAAGAGCTGAAGCTTTTTTGGGATGATGCACCCGATAAGGGTGCCTTCTTTAGCCAATCACCGATCGCAATGACCACCGAAGACGCGTTGATTCGGCGCCTTGTTGAGTATTGGGATAGTGCCATTGTGGCCCTAAATATGCCGGCGTCGCAATTGTTTGCTCTCGTGCTCCACCGGCGTGGCGATCTTGGCTTGTCTGATGTTGAAAGGATCACCGGCCTTCCGGCGCGGCGTTTCAAGGCGGCTGCTGCTGCACTCGAGCGTGCGGGTTTGATTCAAGGGTACTCTTCTGGGGGACAAACGACGTATCGACTGAACGTTGGACGTCTATTTCAGCTGCATCATGAGACCTATTGGTTTCTGTCTCGTGCGGAGAATCTCTTAGACTTTTCATCGCCCCTGAAGGAGTCGAACAATGCGGTCGATGTTCGTGGCTTGCCAAGATTCACCTTTGAGGTGTCTGAGCGTCATCGAAAACTTATCGCGGCTCTTCGCTGGCGTCGTGAGACGACCAGTTGGTGGAGTTCTCTTTCCAAGCGAGAGATTGTACTCACGCTCTACAACAAGGGGCCGATGAGCTTTTCTGCGCTCGCCGAGTTTCACGGGTCTCAGGAACTCGCGGACTTCTTGACGCAGTTGCAGGAAAACGGCGTTGTCCGATCGGTAGACAGCGAAGGTGCCGATGATGTCCTTGTTCTTGAGACCGAGCTCGTTCGGCGCACCCACCTTGACGACCTTCGATTGTTCTGGGGGACGGACGAAGAGCTCCGACGTCGCTTTTCGAGACCCAAGAAATCTGAGTCTCGTGAGGTCTTGAGCGATCGTCTAAGAAAAAAGTGGCATGACCTTGCGGTTGCGACATCACGCGATACTCAGCGAATCATCCTTCTTCTGCTTGGAAACAATGAGGCGCTTACGAAGGAAGTACTCAAGCAGGCGGTTTCCGCGGGGACATTTCATGGGGCCCTTTCAAGAATGCAAGACGCAGGCCTCGTCGTAGACGATGGCGGAAAGCTCCGTTTGAACAGGGACGTCCTCCTGGAATACCATCGAGACCTGTACCATTTCTTCTCAAAGGCGCCGTAGGCTGCGAGCGACGACTGTTTCCTTGTCGTGTCACGTGGAAGGGAAGCGCTGAGAGGGGCATTACCGTCGCCAACGTTCCTTGGCTTATCGATTCGCACCGTAGCTTCGGTCACCATTCGGACTCTTGGGGCCGAACTGAATTCGGCCTAACCGTAGATCTTGGCTTGCGGCCACCAAGGTGGGTTCGTTCGGATGCGATACAAGTGAGCCGCAGTATATTTGAACTTAGACAAGAATATATAGTGGGTTTATTGGTCCAATTGGTCTTAGATATGGCATTTACGATCATTATAATAGATATTATCCATGATTAGATTAGTATATTATACTGTATGACGAATATGAATCAAAATAGACCAGTATATCCTACTAAAGCTGCTTTTTCTGGGATAGCACGGCTCGAGGCCCTGGTGTCGGCTCTAAGCGATGAGATTGCCAGGGCTCGGGATCATCTGGAGGCTTCCCAGAGATCGCTACGGCTCGTCCCGATCGAAAAAGTAGGGCCTTCGGTCCGTCGGGCCCGTGAAGCTCAAGGTCTTACGATCGCCGAGCTTGCAGACCTCGTGGACTTGTCGTCCACCACGGTCCAGCAATTGGAGCAAGGGCAAGGCAACCCGCGTCTGAGCACGCTCGTCACCATTACGAAGGCGTTGGGGTTGAAGCTATGGGTCGAGTAGCGGACGTCTATTTCCGAGACCGGAAGGCCGGTACACTGGAGGAGACGGAGTCGGGCTATCGTTACACTTACGAGCCGGCGTACCTTGGAAACGGTCCTCCGATAAGTTACCTGCTTCCTCTTTGCGGAACACCTTTTGAGAATCGGGAACTCTTTCCTTTTTTTGATGGACTCATCTCGGAAGGGTGGCTTCTTCGTCTTCAGAGCACGCTGCAGCGTATTCATGAGGGCGATCGGTTTGGTCTCCTCTTGAGAAATGGTCGCGATCTCGTTGGGGCCGTCGTTGTGGTCCCCCGCGGGGAAAGCCCATGAATTATTGTCGCATCAGCCTGAGGCCCGTAGATCCCCGGCGGAATAAGTATCCCCACTACCGGGACGCGGATTTTCGCGCTCTTTTCGGGAGCATTCGGGTTCGTCCTAGGGTGGGGTTCGGGCGCTCGGAGTTTCGGGCGAAGGCGATGGAGACCCAGGAGCGAATGTCGATATCGGGTGTCCAAGAGAAGATCTCGGTTCGACTGGATGGCGATCGACTCCAGCCCGTCGCAGAGGGTGGCACATACATTTTGAAACCGAGCCCGGCCGACTTTCCCTATGCGGCCGAAAACGAGCATCTTGGGATGTGCATCAGCCGACTACTCGGTATTCGGACCGCAAAGTGTGGTCTCATCCCCTTTTCCGACGAAGATGGTAGGCCAGGGCCTCTCGCCTATGTGACCAAACGTTTCGATCGCCTCGAAGATGGCACGAAGCTCCACCAAGAGGATCTCCTTCAGATCCTTGGAAAGCCAGCTCGAGGCAACGCGAAGTATGAAACATCCTACGAGATCGCCGGCCGCAGGGTCCGCGATGCGGTGGGGGGAAAACTTGCCGAGGTGATGGAGTTTTTCCGAAGAGTTGTTCACGCGCATCTCATTGGCAATGACGATATGCACATGAAGAACATCAGTCTCCAGCGTTTAGAACGAGTTTCTGGTCAGCGAACCTACGACCTGCTGACACCTCACTACGATGCGCTATCAAGTACAATCTACACCGGGGTCGGAGGTGGCTTTTTTGCCTGCGACCTCTTTGAAGAATCCGATGGCACGGATTTCGAGAAATACGGCTACTACACGGGCGCGGACTTCGTTGACTTTGGTCAGCGTATCGGTTTGGCCGAACCCGCTACAAAGAAGTTCATACAAAGCGTTGTCGCAAAGCGGACCCGCATCCTCGAGTTGGTCGAACACGCCTACCTTGCTGCCGGAAAGAAGCAGCAGATCTACGGGCTTATCGAGGACCGCTTGCAGGCTCTCAGTCGCGTTTCGTTCTCCCCTAAAGAGTAAGGCCTGCGCGCAAACCGGGGATAAACACAAGTTCCGGATCTCCTCGGCGCTCTAGTCCAAAAACGACGGAGGGTTCGAGCCACATGGGTCCAAGGCGGAGCGTATAATACAGGTCGAGCACGGCCGTTTCAGAATCGCCACTCTCCGTTCTTTCGTGAGGGAACGCGAGATTTCCGTTTTCGTCAGGAACTTCTTTTTCGGAGTAGTAGCCAAGGGCTACGAGCCAGCCAAAACCGAAACCACGAAAATCATCGTTGAACGGGTAATACCGGTGGCCGTAGACGAGAGTATAGGACTGGGTATCGTAGTCGATGGTTTCTCCGTCGCAGGGGGACTCATCGCAACCCCAGGGGGCAATGAAACGACTGATGCGAAAAGCGATCATCCATTGCGTGGTTGCCCATGAGCCTTCGCTTTTTCGCCCTCGCGGTACGCTCCAAAAGGCGGTGGCCTCGTAGAACTTGATGCCCCCGGATAGGATGGGCATGGTGGTGTTGTAGTATGCCCATAAGCCGGAGCCGTAGTAGCGGTTTTCGGGTGGAGGGCTCTCCATCGCAACCGGTTTGACGATGGAAGGCGGTATGATCGGCTGAGGGCCGGAGTGGGTTCGGGGCGCGTAAAGACGGGCCACCAGGTTCTTCGCGGATTCAAGAAGCGTTGCTTTGTTGCCTTTGATGGTTTCAGTCAGGTGCCGCGAGGTCTTTTTGTGGGCCACGGTCATTCGTTTGCCTGAAAGGGCATAGTGTCCGTTCACGGGAACACACTCAAAGAGCACAAGCTCTTGGGCCCGCAATTTCTTGGCGTGCTCGAGCATGCAGGCAAGCGAACGGCATGATTCGAATTCGGCGTGATGTTTGTCTACGGCCCTCACGACTTCCGCGCCCGATTGGCGGACCGCAGAATCAATGTAGTCGGCAAGCAAACTGGGCGCGTTGCACGGGTTTCCCGAGGTTGGCCAAACCAGCGTGACCTCGCCGGCGATGGCAGCTGAACTCACGCACATGCACACAAGACAGCTCATAGGACCCATACCGAACCGCATAACGCCTCACTTGACCGGCCTACCGTAGCACTCTTGCACAAGGAAGAGGTACATAAATGAATGGCAGAACCGGTTGACGGCGCGCGGGGTTTTGAGTCCTGATCGTGGACTGAATCCACCTTTTGGGCATATCGTTTGATGCCAGCTCGGTTGTAGATCGTGATGTTGTTGGTCCTTGGGGGCATTCTTTTTTTTGGAAGTTGGGCTTCATCGGTGGGAGAGAACCCCAGCGACGCGTTTTTGACATACTTGGATGTGTCGTACCCGGTTGCCGATGGTTTTGACTTCCCGGTTGGGGACAAAGACGCTCGCGGTTCCTATCGAGATTTGCGTACGGGCAAGGTCCATCGGGGTTGGTATAAGGCCACGCGGTTTGGCGAGCGAACGGTCCTGGGGATTCATCCGGGTGAGGACTGGAATGGGCGTGGCGGGAGGAACACGGACTACGGCCAGCCCGTCTACGCGATTGGGGTCGGTGTGGTGGTCTCTGCCAAAATGGAAGAGGCACCTTGGGGTGGTGTGGTGGTGGTGGAGCACACCTATTATGAGAACCACCACAAGAGGCGGATTCGTTCACAGTATGCGCATCTGTCAGGCATAGATGTGGCCGCCGGTCAGGATGTCGCCCGTAGGCAGCAGCTCGGCCGTATCGGCCGGGATCCCGACGGACGGTATTTCGCGCATCTGCACTTTGAGGTTCGGCGAGATCCAATGCTGGCGCCGACGTACTGGCCGGAGACCGAGAAGAGGTCTCTGGCGTGGGTTCGAGATCACTACATCAACCCCACTCGGTTCATTCGTTCTCACCGGTCGCTTTTTGTGCCCGGCCAGGAGGAAACGCTGGTGCTCGTTGAAGAAGAGGGCCACCGCGCTCGTATCTTTAAGAAGGGAAAACTGCAGCGGGAGCTTGAAGTAGGGTTCGGACAATCACCGGGAAGAAAACGCATTCAGGGCGATTTGAAGACTCCGAAAGGTATGTATTTCGTCGTTTCTAAGTACAAAGGTGCGTTCACAGGGCGGTACGGAGCCTATTATGGGGGTCACTGGATCAAGATCAACTATCCCAACCGGTACGACGCGGATTTTGGTGTTGCGCAAGGGATCATCAGCAAGGCCCAGCAAAAGAGAATTGGGCGGCGCTGGCGCAAACGGCGCCTCACTTCACAAAAAACAAAACTGGGCGGTGGAATTGGCTTTCATGGGTGGATCGGTCCGTGGAGCCTGGAAGACGGAGCGCGTCTGTCGTGGGGATGTGTGGTGATGCACAACCGTGACATTCGGCGCGTGTATGACGACATTCCGGTTGGGGCGATGGTGGTGTTGCAATGAGCTGGAGGCCTATCTGCTTTTCATGCTCACCGGGTGCGCTGGGGGCTTCAGGGGAAACTCCGAGGCGGGCGGAAATCTGGATTATGTCCGTAATGATGGTTAGTTGGCGGCCTCGGTTTGCGATCCGGTCGAGGTCATAGGTTTGAAGACGCCAGAATGTGCGTGTCGCCCGGTCTGTCTTGGGCAGGGGGGCCGAACGCGGACGGGAGGCGCGAAGCGTGTTAACGTTTTCGGGTTTGGATGTTCATGTGAAGACACGTATGCCCTCTAAGGACGAAGCTTTGCCGGGCCGCCCGGAGCCGATGACCGTCCCTGACCAACACGCAGTGCTTGGCACGCCGCTCGACGGGTCCTTTGTGGGCTATGAGCGGGCTTTTTTTGGGATGGGTTGTTTTTGGGGGGCTGAGCGCAAGTTCTGGACGGCGCCGGGCGTGTACAGCACCGCCGTAGGCTACTCTGGGGGGGCTACACCCAATCCGCTGTACAAGGAGGTCTGCTCGGGGCAAACCGGCCACAACGAGGTCGTGCAGGTTGTGTTTGATCCAAAAAAGACCAATTACGAGGCCTTGCTCCGCATTTTTTGGGAGAATCACGATCCCACCCAAGGCATGCGGCAAGGCAACGACGTGGGAACCCAGTACCGTTCGGGCATCTACGGCAGCACCGAGGCGCAGCTGGTGGCGGCCAAGCGTTCGCGAGACGACTACCAGACCCGGTTGAAGGCTGCTGGCTTCGGTGCCGTCACCACCGAGGTGCTGCCGGCCGGACCCTTTTACTTCGCAGAACCCTTTCACCAACAGTATCTCGCCAAGAACCCCGGAGGGTACTGTGGACTCGGCGGAACGGGCGTAGGTTGTGCCGGGAGTGCGCCGAAACCTTGATGCGGGGGTGTTGTGTCGTTCTGACCGGGGTCTTGGTTGCGCTTGGCTCGTCGGCCGCATGGGCCCGGTTCCGAAAACAAGAGCTGAACATCCCAGGCAGCGTTCTGTCGGTCGCCGCCGGTGATCTGGACGCGGATGGGCTCACGGACTTGGTCGTCAGCTATCGCCGCGGGTCTGGGCCCAAGGCGGCGCGGTTCATGGCGGTCTTTTTTCGGGGCAAGGAGGGGTACGCCGAGCGCCCGACGGTCGCGTTTCGGGCTCCCAGGAATGCAGCGATCTTCGATGTGGGGCCGGCGTTTCAAGACTCAGGAGACCAGCTTCTCTATCTGGCACGGACCGGGGTTTATGCGCAGTCATTGGCGAGCCGAAAGCCGAAAAAGCCGACCGCATTGGTGCGGGTCTCCACGCTTTTGGCCGCGCCCGAAGAGGAGGATCTCGGGACCTGGGACTTTTTGCGGCTTCGTTCGGGCGAACCGCCGGTTCTCATTGTGCCGACTCGATCCGGGTTGAAGCTCTATCAACCGGAGGGGGAGCTGTGGGCGCTCTGGTCGACGGTCTCTCTTCGAAATCAGAGTTACTACGACGCCGGCGGTCTGGGTTATCGGCGATCGGCGCGTGGGGGAAGCACGGGGCGTCCGTATGCCTTGCGGGCGACCGTTGTGGTGCCCAACCTCGTGTTTGTGGACCAGACGGGCGACCAAAAGAGCGATCTGGTGACCCATTTCGAGGACCGGGTTTTTGTCTATCCTCGTCTTCCGAGCGGAAAGTTGTCGAATAAGCCGGCTCACAAAGCCTGGTTCTCCATGCGCACCCAAGAGGAGCTTGAAACCCGCGATGCAGAGCTTGCCGCTACGGTGAAAGACTTCGACGGGGACGGGGTGGCCGACCTGTGCCTGACCAAGATTGCTGGGGGGGTGACGACCCTCCGGTCCGAGGTTCGGTTCCACCGTGGCCGCAAGGGCGGTGGTTTTGAGGTTCGACCGAGCCAGACCTTTAAAGATGATGGTTTCGGGGTCCTTCCTGATTTTCGCGATGTGGACGGGGATGGGGTCCTCGAGATGCTTCATCTCAAGGCGGGGGTCTCGGTGGGCGCCCTCACTCAGATGATGTTCTCATCCAGTATCACGCTGGACCTCCGCGTCCGCAAAAAGGCGGAGGCTCCCTTGTTTTTCTCCCGTTCCACGGCCCAAACCCTCGAGACCAATTTTGGTTTGGATCTGTCGGTGGGTGCGGCCCTTTTGGGCGGGTATCCCATTTTTGGCTACGACTTCGATGGTGATGGTCGCCGGGATGCCATTCTCTCTCAGGGAGGAAACAAGATGGTGTTACACCGTGGTCGGGCCGGGCGGAGTCTGTTTGAGGATGAGGGGCATGTGACCCTTTCAGCGCCTGGTTCCAACAAAACCCTGGTTCTGCATCCCAAAAGCGATGGGAATGGGGTGCCTGATGTTCTTGTTTACTACGTGGGAAGGCCAAAGTTGTCGCAGAAGCTTTACGTCTTTCGGAACCTGGCTGGTTCTCGCCCTGCGAAGCCTTGACTTGCCCTTGCCGTTTGACTACGCCGACCGCCATGCGCCTCTATGTCCTTTTTGCCAGTGCTGCTGCCTTGATTTTGGCAGGTTCTTGTAGCCCCACTTATCCCAAATGCGACAAGGACGAGCACTGCAGCGACAACGGCGAGGTTTGCGTGGAAAACCTGTGCCAACAGTGCCGCGATAAGGACCAGTGCCAGGAGGGTGAGGTATGCCAAGGGGGCCGATGCGAGACCAAGGTCGAATGCGTCGAGGATAGCGATTGCTCAGGCCAGCTTGTTTGTCGCGTCGGCCAGTGCAAGGAGGAGTGCGCCTCCGACGGTGACTGCGGCTCCGGCATGAACTGCAAGAGCGGTCGATGCGTAGACCCGCTCGCCTGTTCTGGCGAGGGTCAGTGTGGCTCGAACCAAAGCTGCATCGCGGGCCGCTGCACCGAGAACGTAAGCTCAGACCGCGAGCTCCCTTGCACTTTCCCGACGATTCGTTTCGCCTTCAACGAAGCCACTTTGGCGCAAGAGACCAAACAGGGGCTCCAAGAGATTGTGGAGTGCCTGAACAGCAAGCCCGGAACGCTCACCATCGAAGGACACTGCGACGAGCGCGGCACCGAAGAATACAATTTGGCCCTCGGTGACCGCAGAGCTCGGGCGGTGCGGGATTATCTCGAACGCTTGGGGGTTTCGACTTCGAGGCTTCGCGTCTTGAGCAAGGGGGAGACCCAGCCCCTCGATCCCGGGCACAACGAGGCGGCGTGGGATGCGAACCGGCGCGCTGAGTTTATTGAGGAATGATGAAAAGGACGAGATCGTTTGGGCCGGCTTTGCTGGCGGGGGTGCTTCTGTTCCCCGCGTGCGCCCACTATTCTCAAGAGGACGGCGAGCGGCTCAGCAATGAGGTGTTTGCCCTCCAGACTCAGCTGAATGCCCTCCAACGCACGGTGGGTCGCCTGGAGGCATCGGAAAAGCGTTTTCAGGGCAGCGCGGATCAGCTTCACAAAGATCTGAGCCAGGTCAACAAGTTGTTTCGGCGTAACGGCGCGGATTTCATGGAAGAAATCGAGCGCATGCGCGGCGAGTTTGCGCGGCTCAAAGGTGGGGTAGAGACTTTTCGAGAGCGCATGAGTGCGCTCGAAGCAAGCTCGAGCAAGGTCCAAGAAGAGCTCGACCTTCGTTTTCAGAACCTCCAGGAGCAGGCGAAAATCGCTAGCGCACAGAGTGAGGCCGCCAAGCAGCGAGCCATTCGCGAGACCGCGCGCCGGGAGAGGCTCCTGGCAAAGCCCGATACGTTCTTTAAGGAAGTGCAAAAGGGGATCAAGAACCGGTCTCCGACGAAAGCCCGAAAACTGCTCCGTCAGTTTATGATTCGAGCCAAGGAGGAATCCCGCCTGCGAAAGCATCGCGGGCGGGCCCAGTTCTTGATCGGAGAAACCTTCTTCGCGGAGAAGAAGTTTCAGAAGGCAGCCGCTGAGTACAACGCGGTACGCAAGAATTACCCTCAGTCACGGTGGGTTCCGTTTGCGCTCTACAAACTCGGGTTTTGCTTCGAGAAGCTGAAACTGCCCGACGACGCCCGTCTCTTTTACAAGACCGTGGTCGACAAATACGGACGCTCTGGCGCCGCGCGCGATGCCCGACGACGTCTCCAATCGCTCAAATCGTCAAAGTGAGACCGTGGGCGTCGGGGCCCTTTTCCGGACGATGGCGATATTTTAGAAAATAGCATGGATATCAAGTAGATATACCGAATCGATGCGGCCGCGGGGGCGCTCGTCGGTCGCCGCCGGCGACTTCCGAGTTGACCTCTGCCGGCTCAGATGCAGGATCTATGCGTCTTGTGCAGGACGTGATCTTATTCGGAGCCTCAGGGTACTCGGGCCTTGAGCTTCTCAAGCTCCTTTTGCCCCATCCGCATGTACGGGTGGTGGCCGCCAGTTCGGACCGCTACGCGGGAAAGCGCATCGACACTTTGCTGCCTGGTGCGGGTGTCGAGCTTTGTTTTGAGCCCCACGAAACGGTGGCCTCGGGCGCCAAGGAGGGGCAGATCGCCTTCTTGGCAACGCCGGCAAAGAGCAGTGCAGATCGGGCCCCAGCGCTGCTGGCGCGCGGCTTAAAGGTGATTGATCTTTCGGGCGCTTTTCGCCTCGCGAGTTCCCAAGCCTACAGTCAGTGGTATGGTTTTGAGCACCCGGCACCCGATTGCCTGCAAGAGGCTCACTACGGCCTTTCGGAGTTCTTCGAGGCCGGTCCGGAGGTGCGTTTGGTCGCGAATCCAGGGTGTTATGCAACAGCCGCGATTTTGGCCGTGGCGCCGCCCGTGCTCCAGGGGCTCCTCGACCCGGGGGCGCCCATCATCGTTGATGGCAAGAGTGGGACCACCGGTGCAGGGAAAGCGCTGAGCGATCAAATGCTTTTCTCCGAGATGGCGGAAAACCTGCGGCCCTATCGAGTGGGCCGCCACCAGCATACGCCGGAGGTTGAGCGGGCGCTTTCTCGGGTTGCGAACCGGGAGGTCCACATCAGCTTTACCGCCCATCTCATTCCCATGAGGCGTGGCCTTTTGGCTTCTGCGTACCTGAAAGCCCGCGACGGGGTTCGCCAAGACGCGGTCGATGCGGCGTTTTCAGAAGTTTACCAGAATGCACCGTTTGTGCGTTACCAGGCAGGCCAGCCCCCAGAAACCGCGTCGGTGCGCGGAAACAATTTTACGCAGGTCAGTGCGACCCTGGATGAGCGGACGGGAACGATCTGTGCTTTTGGCGCCATTGACAACTTGGTCAAGGGCGCCGCCGGACAGGCGATTCAGAATCTCAACGCCTTGCTTGGTGTTTCTCCGAGCGCGGGCCTTCTTCTCGGGCCCGCCCCTACGAGGTCCTCATGACCATCGAGATGCTTCCCAAGGGTTTTCTCGCTTCAGGGCGCAACGCCGGCATCAAGAACAGCAAGCCGGATCTGGGCATCTTGATCAGTGAAGCCCCGGCTACGCTGGCGGCCTGCGTCACCACCAATCGGAGCCGGGCGGCCTGTGCCGATCGCACCGTTCGCTTGGTCGAGGCCGGGCGCAAGGTACGGGCGATCATTGCGGTGAGCGGCAACGCCAACGCATTGACGGGTGAGGCGGGGATCCACGCCGATGAGTCGATTGCAGTCGCCTTGGGTGAACGGATCGGGGTCGACGCCGACCAGATCGTGACGGCGGCCACCGGCGTGATCGGTCAGTTGCTTCCGCGCGATACCATTGTGGGGGCCATCGACCCTACCCTTGCGGCATTGTCCTCAGACCCTTCGTTGTTCGCCCAGAGCATCCTCACCACGGATCGGGTGACCAAGCTTTCGGCCCGTGAGGTGTTTGTTTCCGGGAAGCGAGTACGGCTCCACGCGGTTGCTAAAGGTGCGGGCATGATTCATCCAGGCATGGCGACCATGTTGTGTTTTGTGACCACCGATGCGCGTGTCGACGAGGCGACCCTCAAGAAGGCGCTGGCGCGGTCGGTGGAGGATACGTTCAATCAGCTGACCGTGGACAACGACATGTCCACCAACGATATGGTGATCGCCTTAGCCAATGGCAACGCCAAAGGGGTTGAAATACCCCGAGATGGTCCGAACTACGAGATTTTCGCCGACGCTCTTTGCCAGTTGCTCGACGAAATGGCCAAACTGATCGCCCTCGATGGTGAGGGTGCCAATCGGCTCCTGGATGTACAGGTGGTCGGCGCGGCGACGCGGTCTGATGCGCGCATCGTATCCCGTGCCATCGCCAGCTCCATGCTCGTCAAAACGGCTATTTTTGGTGCAGACCCCAACGCCGGCGGTCGTATGATGAGTGCCGCTGGTGCGGCCGCGGCCACCCACCAGCTCAGCTTTGATCCGAAGACGGCGGTGCTCGAAATCCAAGACATTGCCGTGTTTCGTGGAGGCACGCCGGCCAAAACCGACCAGGCCTACCTTCGGCAGCGCATGACGGAGCCTGAGGTGAAGGTCTCTTTGGACCTTAAGGCCGGGTCCGAGAACGCGCGGGCATATGGTTGTGATCTTTCGTACGACTACGTGAAAATCAACGCCGACTACGCCGCGGTTACGGTCACATCATCGGACGGCAGTGTGTCGGTGCAGGACCGCCTTGCCGATCTCGGGCCGACCATCAAAAAGAGCCTGTTGATCGAAGCACTTCGTTACATCGATCGTTTCCGGGGCCTTCGCGCAGTCATCAAACTCGGTGGCGCCGCGATGGTTGACCCCAAGCTCGAGCTTGAGTTCGCAGAAGATGTCCTGTTGCTTCGCTCTGTCGGCTTGCTTCCGATTGTGGTGCATGGCGGGGGGGCGGAAATCTCAAGGACGTTGGAGCACCTGGGCGAAAAAACCGAGTTCATCGACGGTCTCCGGGTGACCAACGCCACATCCATGCGGGTGGTGGAGATGGTGCTCACGGGCAGCGTCAATCAGCGCTTGGTCGCGGCGCTGAATCGGACCGGTTGCCGCGCAGTGGGTCTGAGCGGCAAGGACGGCGGCTTGATCCGTGCCCAAAAAATCGACCGAGATCTGGGGCAGGTTGGCGAAGTACGTTCGGTGGACGTTACCTTGATCAACATGCTCGAGAAGGATGGCTACATACCGGTCGTTTCTCCGGTAGGTTTGGGCGACGACAGCACCTCATACAATATCAATGCGGACGTTGTGGCGTCGAGACTCGCAACCGCGCTCGGGGCCGAGAAATTGATCTTCATGAGCGACGTACCCGGTCTTTTGGAAGCCGATAAGGTGGTCTCCGAGCTCAACAGTGATCAGCTGAAGACCAGGTTGGATCGCGGTGAGATCAAGGGGGGAATGAAGCCGAAGCTTGAGTCCGGTTTGGCAGCGTTGGCGGGGGGCGTGGCTTCGGTTCATGTTGTCGATGGCCGTGTGCCTCACAACCTGATTGCAGAGTTGTTTACCGATAGCGGAGTCGGGACGTTGATCCGTCGGGCGTAGGTGCAAGGTATCCGTTGGGCCAGATGTGCTCTAGGCAAAAAAGGAAAATAAGTATGGTGGGCCGCAACTATCTTACAGAGTTTGACCTCTCCGTCGAAGAGACGGAACGCTTGATTGAGCAAGCCGGAAGATTCAAGAAGGACCGCAAACGAGGGATCCATGCCGTCGACCTGTCGGGCAAACATGTTGCGCTCTACTTTGAAAAACCGTCGGTTCGCACCCGCGTATCTTTTAGCGTCGCCGTTCGCGAACTCGGAGGCCAAGTCGTGGAGCTTGGCGCCGAGAACACCAAAGTCGGGCGTGGTGAAGATGTGGCCGATTTTGCTTCAGTGCTCGGTCGTTACGTCCACTTTTTGGTCGCACGTGTTTTCGACCAGAGGCAACTGGAGACGATGGCACAGTTTGCCAAAATTCCGGTGGTCAATGCCCTCTCCGATGAGCGTCATCCCTGTCAGGCACTGGCCGATGTGATGACCATTATCGAGCGAAAGGGGCACATCGACGGACAGAAGATCGTGTTTGTCGGCGAGGGCAACAACGTGGCGGCTTCCACCGGTCTCTTGGCTGCGGCCTTTGGTGCGCGTGTCGTGGTCTCTGCGCCCAAGGGTTACGGATGCGCGGCATCCGTATTGCACGAAGCTCGAAGACTTCCCGGAACATTCGAGGAAGAAACCGATGTGAAGCGGGCTCTTGTTGGTGCGGACGTCGTGTATACCGATACCTGGATTTCGATGGGCCAGGAAGCAGAGGCCGAAGGTCGTCGAGCGCTGTTTCGTGGGTATCGCGTGGACGAGGCGGCGCTCAAGCAGGCGGCGGATGGCGCCATCGTCATGCATTGCCTTCCGGCGGTACGCGGAGAAGAGATTGACGCAGACATCATGTACAGCCCAGCCTCCGCTATTTGGGATCAAGCAGAGAATCGCCTCCATGTGCAAAAAGCCTTGTTCCGAACGCTCCTCAAGTTGCAGTCCTAAGACCGGTGCAACACCATTTTAGCTGCTGCGCGCGTGAGACGCCTACGGTTAAAACAAGGACGTTGTGAATCCTAGGGTGTGGACCTGCGTCTGAGGCAGGTCAAGTCTTATTGACGAGGGTTCTCCCGCCTATAATTTCTGTGGGTGACCAAGCCTTGGCCTACAAACCCGTTGACACCCTAGGGGGTACTCCGGGCATGGTGTGACCCCCCGAGCCGAAAGCGACCACCCTATGGGTCTTGGACCGAAGGAGGATGATGGTTCCCGGTCTGTATTCGTTTCGACAACGAACGCGGACGTGTAGGACGGCACGGGGCTTGGAAGGAATCACATGAGTGAGATACGACTCCTGAGAGCAGGCGCAAGATCGGAACCGAGATGGGGCACGCTTTTTCTTGCGTTGGTACTTGCTGCCTCGTCCGAGCGATTTGCGTTCGCCAATCCCATAGACGGGGTTACGGAGTTCACGGTCTCCTACGTACAGGGCTGGAACTATCTTCCCCTGCCATTTTCGCTTGCGAGTCCCCTGAGCAAAGCCGCCGAAGGAGGCGACCTCGACATCTGGCCGGACGACGGAACGTTCTCTTCTGGCAGTGGACACTGGGTGTACGCACGCGCAGCCGGCGACCTCACGCTCGTGGGAACACCCCTTGAGCCCCATGACGGGGCGTGGCCACCCGAGGAACCGGGCTGGCACGTGTTTTCCTTGCCCGAACCCCGTCTCTACGACGACCCAACGATGGTGCGCCTGCTCTACTGGGATGCAATCCAGCAGCGCTATGTAGAAGTCCCACCCGGCACCCACCTTCAGAAGGGGTTGGCCTACTGGGCTCTTCGCAGGCAAGTCCCTGGCGCCGCCACCGCCGAGAGCGCTCCAAGCGGTCCTGCCTTCCCGCCCGGCCTTTTCCCGGGCGAACCATGGGCTGGCGTAACGGCTACGGATTGGTCCGACGGGGAGAACACCGCTCCAGTCACCTTGGTTTTCGACCCAGACGCGCCCCAGTTGGTGCTGGTCCAGCCGGCGGCCGGTATCGTGTACCAAAAATCCGTAGACATCAGCGGTTGGGTTGCCGATCCTGACCTTGCGGTGCTTACGGTGACTACGGGCACCACATCCGCCCCGGTTCCCATTCCGACTGTAGATGGTCGATTTCGCACGACGACTCAGTTGGCACTCGGGCCAAACACCATTGTTGTGGCGGCTCGCAACCGTGCGGGCCATGTCCACAAAGAAACGCGCATCGTCGAGTACCGAACGAAGTTTACCGAACGCAAGCGGCCCCGGCCGCCATCCGAGCTCTTTGCGACCTTAGAGGGCGGCGCGGTGTTCTTGCGCTGGCGAGCGCCTGAACTGTTTGAAGATGGCACGCCGATTCCCGCGGGGGTGTCGTTGGTGTCGAAGGTGGTTCGAGGGGGCTTGGCACTCACCCCATACGAGCCAGCGACCTACTACGGAGATCCGACCGTAGAGTCTGGCCGGAGCTATCGCTACTCTGTGACCACGGCGATTCAATTCTCGGTCGGCGACGCTCTAGAGTCGGAGGCATCGCATCCCGTCGACGTGTGGGTGCCGGCCGTGGGTCAAACCCATGCGTCCGGTGACTTCGAACCGGCCGGCGTCGTCGTCCAAGGTCCCGGCGCCAAGGCGCTTCCAAGATCTGCCATCACGCGCCAGGACGGAAAGACATACGCCCATGTGGCCTATCTGAGCCGCGCTGGGGCATCCGATAGCGATCAGGTCCACTACCTGAGAAGCGAAAAGGCTGGAAAACCCGGGAGCTTTGGTGGCCCTCAGGCTCTTGCCAAGGCCGCGCTTGGCGATCGGATCACCGACCTGGCGGTGGGGGCCAGCGAAAACTTGGTCTCCATCGTGTGGGTAGAGGCCCCTGAAGAAGGCTTCGAAGGGTCGAGCCGCATCTTCGTCCGCAACAGCAAGGACGGAGGGGGGCGGTTCGAAGCGCCCATTGAGATCCGCGGCGGCTATGGCTGGAAACGAAGCATCGCGGTCGCCTATGATCGTTTGGGGCACCACCACCTCGTGTGGAACGAGGCCAACAAGGTCTACTACCTCAAGAATTTGGACGGCCCCCCCGAGAACGTATTCGACGAGACCAAACGCGTCGTGAACGATGAGCTGGCCGACTACGATTACGTCTACGCGCGAAAGAACTGCGATGAGGCGGATCCGTGTGGCTGCCCGAACCCGGTCAACGAAGTCCATACGATGGCCCTTGAAGAAGACCCAGGGACCGGCGAAAAGTTTGGACCGTACCGGTACCGAGTCGAAGAGGCATACGTAGAAAATCCATCCCTCCACGTCGACGGCGATAAGGTCACCATTGCAGCATGGCAGACGCGGATGTTCGACAACCATCCGGTTCGAAACCCTCAGTGGCGAGGAGACAAGGGGCCTTTTGTGGCGCCCATCCTTGAGGGCATTTTCAGAGCCCCCGCCGGGTGTTTACCGCTGGGCTCCGTCGCCAAGCAAAAAGGCTTTCGACAGGCTTGGAAATCCGACCAATACGCGTGCGTCCAGGCTCCGCCGGGCGATTACGAAGCGCGCTACGTCGAAGAGCTCTTGGACCCACGGTACCAAGGACACTTGACCGGGCCCAAGGCCTACTACAGCTACGATCACCGCCAAGGTCATGAAAAAAATTGGTACTACTATCTTTATGGGGGCCGGTGGCACGAAGAAGACCGCATCAAAGTCGCTCAACGGCCTTTGGTGGCGGGCGCGTGGTCCAAAAAGGCACAGGCCGTGCAGGAAGTGCCAGTCATCGAAGACCGGGTGTTGTCGCTGAGGTCTCAAACCATGGAAGTGGAGCAAGGCTTTCACCAAGGTTCCTGGAAAGAAGACACGCTCCAAAACTGGCGCATGAGTACCGCTGACAGCTTCACCAGTCAGGAAACAGCCGTCGCCGCCTGCGGTGCAACCCTAGCAGACGCGCCCGTCGCTTTGGGCCCCTCATACCCCAAAGTGGTGACCACGCCCGAAGGCGACATGATCCTCGTCTACGAAAAAGGTCCCGCCCTCGATTCCACCAAACCTGACTCCAATCGCATCTACATAGCGCGTTCAGCCGACGGCGGGGCCACGTGGACGGCGCCCGAAGCGCTTCCGAATGAGGTGGGCATCATGCCTCAGTTGGGGGTCACCGCCGAGGGGGCTCTGGCGATGGCCTACTTGCAGAGCACCGCTAACGACCCTTCTATCCCACAAACTCCGAAACCTATCGATGGGTTGAGTCATACCCGGCGGAGCAACGTTCTTTGGGGCGCTCCCACCCATTCGGTGTTCGAAAACTTGGTATTCACCGCTTGGATTCGTCAAGACCAGGGCCACGGCCGCGGTGACGCCATTGTTGCGGCCAGGGCCTCTTCCGATAACCACATCGTTCACGTGGGCGTTGAGCGATCTGGCGGATCGACCACTTACCAGAGCAGCGCCTATCGGGTCCGCTCGGAGAACCAGTATCATGTGCAGGTGGCTTCGAATGCCACCTTGGCGAATGGTGTCGCCCTCGGCGCTTCAGCAACCGAGGTCTTTGAGTCCAAGACCCCCGATGTCCACTTGGCGGACGGTACGGCCAGGGGTGCGCTTGCATCGGTGGTTCCCGCGTTTCAGGACGTCGATCTTCGTTTGGCGCACGGTGCGGCCACACTCTGGACGGCGGCCGACGCTAAGCCGCCCACGTGGTCGGGGGCTCTTTCAGAGCCCAAGCTGGGAAACTATGACCGTGCGGTCGAGGCCCGAAACACGCTTCTTTCTAACGCGGAGGGAGACCGGGAAGGCCCCGTCTATCAAATCGAATACACGCTCGACGCCGAAGGGACCAACCGTGTGCTCGAAGATGCGGACCTTGTCCGGGACGCCCAGCATCTGGCGAGGTACGACCGGGTGTGGGCGTATACTCAGGGGATTGCGTTGGCGCAATTTGCTCGCCATTTTGGTGGCCCCTATTCGCGCTGGGCACGAAGTCTCGCGCGGTACGTGTGTGACCAGGCCGAATGGGACCGAAGCGGTGCGCAGTCAAAAATCAACGGCTGGAATTTTTCTTGGAACACACGAGAAGACGTCTGGCGCGATGCCCGGCTCGTGACTGGGGCTACGGCTTGGGTCATTCATGGTCTCGGCGCTTTTATGGTCTCGGATGCGTTTTCGGATCTTTTGGCGGAAGAGCAGGAAGCGGTTTTCGACTGCTACACCGCCGCGCTCCGGGGGCTCGAAGCCCACCGGCGGGTGATCCCAACCGCAGAAGGTCAACCCGCGGAGCTTGTGAGCGCCGGATGGACAACTGCGGGACTCTTGAGCGCCGAGCAAGAGGGCCTTCGCTATTATAGTGTCCTTGATGCGATTGGTTACGAAGACTTCGACCCCGAAGCCCCCCCGCCCATCGAAGGTTGGCCCGAAGACAGGCCGTTCGATGCCAGTGAATTTGCGGCTTTAAAGGAACGGGTACCGGCAAACAATATTGTGACCGAACACAACCTGGACGTGCTCAGCGTGCTCAACCACGCTGTCGCCCATGCCGAGGTCCTTGGCCTCTCGAATCGAGCCGCGCTCGAATCATGGCGGGACGCCCTTCGGATCGGTATTTTTACCCACCTTTGGGACGACCAAGGTTGGAAGAGCGACCTGGAACATACGGAAAAAAATCCGGATCTTCGGCCGGAGCACCGTACGCGACTGGCTCACGAATTGGGGCAGGGCACCCTCGGTCGCATGGTCACGGGCGGAACCTTGACCGCCTTAGGGAATGGACAGCATCGCATTGTGACCAACAATCATGTGGCCATTGACAACTGCAGCTGGCTGGCTCTTTCGGTCGACTATGAATCCTTAAAAGCGTTTCCAGTGTATGAGGACCGGCTGGCGCGTTGTCTAGAATATACCGTGCTTCAATTTGCGAAGCCTCTGAAGTTTGGCGGGAAGACATACTACGGGACCCACTATTTCCAAAATGCGTTCCGCGATCAGTACATCGACCCGAGTGACCTCCAAGAAAGCTCCTATCACCTCGAAGCCACCACTGGCCTTATCTTGGGTCTTCATGCATTTGCCGTCGCCCATCCCGATCATCCCAAGTCGGCGGCTTTTCGAAGCGAAGCGCTCCGGTTGTGGGCTGGGGTACAGACCTTTGTGGCCGATCACGGTTTTCCGTACTCCAGTCAGAGAATTCAAGATCTATCGACCCTTTTATCATCCAGCACTGCGGTGATCTGGTTCATCGATGTCCACGATGCGCTTGAAACGGGAGAGGCCGCAGAAGACAGACCCCTTCGCAACTACGCCACCGGCGTGAACGATCGAGCGCTCGAGGTGTGGGCGGTGAACGCTTTGCAAGAAGCGACCCAAGAAGGGCGTGACGATCCTTCCTCGACATCCAACGTGGTTGAGAACCAGGCCTTAGGCCTTCTCGCGGCCGTAGCCCAAGACGAATGGGCGTTGGCTGAAACCTGGGCGCTAAGGTTGATGGGTCTCGGGAACGGCTCCGACGCGTCGGGAGCTCCTGCCGCTTCGGCCTTTGAAGAATCGGCTTCTCGGGGTTCGCGCTTTTTGGCTGCCTATGCGCTTGCGCGTTTTGCTCGCTACGCCCCGGAATCTTTGGACGAGGTGGCTCACCGGGCTCAGGCGCTCTACGAGGGCCTGTTGTTGGCCGATAGGCCCGATGTTCTCGCCGACGGTGCCTCGGGAAAAAGCGCTCTGTACAAGGGCCGAATCGTCGGCACGCCCCGGTATCACACGGTCGACAACGTCTATGCCTATTTCGCTTTTTCTGAGGCCCAAAAAGAAACCCACCGTCGCCGAGCCGACGAAACAGCGAGTCTCTTTGGCGTGCGCGCAAGCCAGATCCGGAACGGGCTTTTGACCCTTCTGTGGAACGCGGACGACCAAGGGCCGCTCGCGGTCTTTCCTGAAGACCCCGAAGCTGAGCCGGCTGAAGTCGCTGCCCTCTATGCTTTGTTTGCTGCGGCGGCGGGCGACGCCGCGAAAGCCGAGCGAGCCCTCGCGCTTTCGACCTCCTACGTACTGACCCAACCCGGACCCCACCCGTCGTGGCACAGCTCCGTCGCCGGATGGGTTCTCGCCCAACGCGCGGTTTCGGGGTTGGACCCTCGTTTGGATGACCTCGCTCGGCTGACTCTGTACGGTCTCTTTCAAGGAGAGGCACGCCCGTCACTGGCCGCGGTGATTGCGGAGCGGCCCAACAACAGCTTCGGTGTTCTTCACGAAAGCCCACAAGACGATGCGATTGCCGTTGATGCGGCCAGCCAAACCATCCGGCTCTTGCGCGCGCTCGACCGGAGCTTTGTCGAAACGGTGGGTGCGCTTTTTGCTTCCTCTCCCGACGCTGCCCATTTTGATCATTTGCTGATGCGTCTGGCCCAAATCCGCGAACTTTGGAATCAAGCGGAGACCGTTGGCATCGAGGGACCTTTCGAGCACTGGCGCTCGATGGAGCGAGTAGAACGTACCGCCGGGGAACTCCTAACGGCCTGTCGCCTGGACGCGAATCTTCAGGGGCTTCTCAAACACTACACTGGACTGCCCTGCGCGTACATCGAGTCGACTTTTGCTGAGCTGCTTGTGGCGCGAGGCCTAGAACCGGATCGTCTGGGATCTATCCGCGCCCTTACGGTGATGTCGGAGCCGGAGACCCAAGCGGCGTCTTGGCGAGCATGTCTCACGGAGGTGGGTCTTCGCGCGTGGGCGCCAAGTTCGTTTGCGCACCATGCCGATTTTGGTCACCTGGGCCTTGTGGCTTCTCGTCAAGGGACCTGGGCCGTTCTCGAAACGGTGGGCGCAATCGATTTCGAATCCGCGCCCACCGCTTCTGAGGTTAGGTTTAAGGTTCGTGAGCGCCTTCGCTTGGGCATCGAACAGGCGATGGCCCAGGTTTCGCCGGGTCCCATCCGGTACGAGCGTTACGGCCTAGACCTCATTGCTGCCTTTCATCCGGAATCACCCGCGTACTATTCACGGGCTGCGCTGGAGTTCCGCGTGGCCTACGATTCGACCCGTCCGGTTGAGATGACATACCGGGGCCACTTGGCGCCCATGCCGCAGGCCCGCCTCTCGGAAGCGTCGGCGCTCAATCGCCAGACGCTTCGGCGTTTTATCAACACTTTTTCGAGCGGACGCCTCGCCGAAGCCGCCAGGACCAGCAAGCTATCCCCTACCGTTCTTCATGCGATGCTGGGCACCGGTGTTCTGACCCAGAAGATCCTACGTCGATTGGCCGCATTCCACGGCCTTTCGGCGGAGCGCACCGCCGAGTGGGAGGCCGCTTTCGCGCCATCAAGTCCCGATTCTGGGCTCGGAGCGGCGCTCAACGCCCTGGTGGGCATGCCGGATGGCTCCCTAGAGGAAACGACGGGTGAGCCCGAGGGCGCGGACGCGCTCGGGCGTTTATACGCCGTGCCGAGCGGCGGTCGGGCGTTCGGAACGCCCTACCTCCTTGGGGCCGCCTACACTGTCCAAGGCAGCCTTTCGCAGCTCGGTCAGGTCTTCTCGCAGCTGGCTGGGCCTCTGTTCGGGAGCGCACTGGGCGGGGGTGCTTTGGCTCCAACGTCCCCCATTTTGGCGGCGCCACTGGGCCCGGTAGAGTCCTATTTGCTCGAAACGCCGCCCATCGATGACCCTCGGTTCGAAAAGGTGGGTACCCGTAGCTGGAGCGAAGTCCTAGAGGCCAGTGGCCAGGGCGAGCAACTCAACGTCTGGCTGTACAACCAGTACCCAGCGTTCGCTGCGTTCGATGGCCTGGTATTTGGACTTGTTCTCCATCGGTCGGTTCAGTCTCCGGGGGGTCTGATGGTCGACATTTACCGTGCACCCGGAGGCACGCATCCAAACCGCCACCCGTCGGCCGAGGACTTGCCCGAGGTGCGTTCAGAGGACTTTGGGCCCGGGCAAAAGTTTGTGAGCAACTTTCAGTTCCAGCTCGAGTACATGCGCCTTTTGTGGGCCGACTTTGGATGCAACGAATACACCCTCGAGAAAAATCCCCGTGACTCGACGAAGCTGGTTCTGAAACTCAAGCCCTGTACCGACCGGACGTTTCTCGTTCGGCCCGTCAAAGGCTACACGCCGGGGCTCGTCAAGGATCCCTGGACCGATGTTGTCGCGTTGGAAGTTCTGCCCTCAAGTGTGATGTGGAGCGAAGACACCCTCTACGACGGTCCGTTTATCCAGTCCGTCCGCAAACGATATCGTCTTGGCTACGGTGGGGCTGCAGTCCGAGGCGGCGAGTGGAAAGAAGAATCGGAGTCTTATGTCTTTCTCGTGCCCCATAGCCGGCCCTCGGCCAGCAATGGAAATCAATACGCATTCCAGGTACAGGCCGCCCTGAACCCTTTGGGGCTCAAGCCGAGAGGGTCGCTCTCTAAGAACTATAAAGACCTCTTCCCGCGCTACACCATCATGCCTCTCGAGATGGAACTCGAGAAGTTCGGATTCTGGACCGAGGACGGCCAGTTCGACGACCGCAGTTTCCAAATGCAAATGAGTCAACTCTATGGACCCGGTATTTACGTGGTTTCTTGGGTGAGGAAACACACGCTGGGCGTGTTTCGGTATGGCCACGCGGGCGAGGATGATATGAGTGAGATTCTCGGGGGCAATCCTCTGCTCTACAGGCTTCCCCACCAGCCGAGCGTCGATATTCAACTGCACCAACAGACCTTCACCTTCGATCTTCAAACCTTGCTTTCGGACCTCGGGCCGGCGGGCGGGCCTCACTTTGCAATGCAGGCGCCGGTCGTCTCTGCGGCAGCCGAGTGGTTCAATCAACAGGAACCTGGATCTGAACCTGGTCTCCACCAAAGTTTTCGGGTTCTCGGTTTGTCCACCGCCCCGAACGCAGGAAGCGAGACGTTCTGGTCGTATCGAGGCACAACACGCGGAGGAGACCTGTTCCACTTGGGCAGCCTCGATGCGGAAAAAATCCTCCGCGATGCCCGCATCCAGCAACATGTCATCCATGAGAGTACGGGGCGTGTCCCAGGCGAGCCGTTTGCGCGCGGCCAGGGGTATGGCGTGGTGCTCGAGGAAGGTGATGGCGGCGTGTTTTCCGACGGGAACCGTCGGGTTCCGGTTTATGCTTTTGTGCTCGAAAATCACCCTCTGGGGCCCTTGGTCCTCGACATCGCCGACGAATTCGCGGCCGATGATCAGGCGGCTGCGGTCGACATCATGACGGGCGCGCTCTTCGCCCTTGAACAAAAGACTGGGGCTGAAAAGGAAGAGGCCCAGTTTGCCCTCGAGCGCGCGCTTTCAAATTTTGAGTTCCAAATATCCTCCCTGGCGCCCTCTTTAGGCCTCAGCGGACATGTCGAGAAACCTGTCGCCACCGCCGTCAATGGGGCTGCATCGCCTAGCTTGGGTGCCTCGGATCCGTTTCAAGACGTGATCGTGCTGGACATGACGGAAGAGCGTGAGAGTCCTGGTCTCCCTGGCTTCCTGCAATCCGGTGACGGCACCCTCCTAGTGGTCGCTTCTAATCAAGCATTGGAGGCCCATCAGGGTCCAGCGCGCCCTGGCCAAGCCTTTGCCGAGGCGCCCGAAATCAAGGAAATCTCCTGGGGCAGCGACCGCAGCGCCCAATTTGTGCTGGATTTCGAAATGTCCGACGAGGATCAAGACGTATTCATCGAGTCCGGAGTGATTGAATGCAGCTACGACAAAGACAAGCTCGGTGATCTCCCTTACCAAAGAAACGAAGGCATCATCCGTTTCGAGGTCCGCCCGACCCATGACGGAACCCCCGACATCGATTGGACGCAACACCCGAATGTGGACGAAAAAGTGCGGCGTGCTTTGCAGAATATGGTGCGCTGGCATCTGTCTGCTCCGTTCTTCAGCAAAGTTCGGCCCTCGGAGGAAGCCGAAGACAAGGATCTCACGTGTAAGCTTTGGCTCCGAAAGGCAGACGCCGTCCTTCGGGCATCCCCGGCCCTGGCGCCCCCCGAGCTTTATAGCCCCCCTGCATCCTTTCCCCTTCGCCCCTGGCGTGAATGGACCCCCACCATCGAGGCGACTCCTGAAGGAACGCCCGCTATCCTCATCCCGATAGCCGACACCGAAGCCGACACCTCTGTTCTTGAAAGTCTTCCGCGGGTAGTTAAGGTAAAGCAGTATCTATTGACGATGTTTGACTGCGGCCCAACCGGAAATGAGCGGACATATGTAGGCCAGTCCACGGTCAAGCTAGGTTCGTTCATCCGACGGAAACGAATGCAACTCACACACTCGGCGTACGGTCCCCTCAAGTGGAATCACCACTACTGCATTGACGTCTACGCCATGGTGACCGGAGGCGGGCCAGCCAAGAATTGGTTGATCCGGGTTCCGGAAAGAGAGGTTGTTATTCCCGAGTCTCCCGCCGAATAGCTCCTCGCAAAAGAGCCCCCTCGGTTTAGCTCTTGGCCAAAAGCTTCATCATCAGGGACTTCGCTTCCTCGTAGTCATTCTTTGAGGGCATCATGGCTCTATTCACGCAATACTTGCCTGCCGACGTATGCAAGTAGAAAAATCGTTGTCCATTGACTTCTGTTTCTGAGACGTCTTCCACGTCTTTGACGGGAATGCGGCGAACCGTTTTCTTGATAAGCCCTTGTGGAATCCGGATCTCGGCTTCTGTAATCTCAAGGTTCAACGACCCGCTGAGACGCTGAACAACCAACAGCCCACCCATCGCTACGAATCCCAGACTAAGAGCGAACAAAACCCAATAGAACACCGATGCCCCCCCGGCATCAAACGTAAAAACGCCATTGAGGACCAATCCTCGGTCATTGGTTGCAGCCATGTAACCGAACAGGGTCGCGCATGCTCCGAAAAGCAGAACACACAACGCAATAACTGTGAGTTTAGGCTTATAGGCATAGTATTTTGGAAGAAGTTCATCCACTTGTTTGACGCTCCCTGTGAGCTTCATCAGCAGCACGAAGCGCGGTCAAGTTTTAGGCGGACAAAGAGGGGAGGGAACGGATGGTCGGTCGCTTCGGACTGGGTTCGTAGGGCCGAACGGGTAGGGATTGAAGCTACGCCCGTCGACAGCCGACGCGGGAAGTGAGCGGAGGGGTTAGTCGCAGCTGCATTTGTTGCCGTTGCAGGTATATCCGTCGTCGCACTCCCTCATTTTGTACTGGCAGACAGCCTTCCAACGGGAGCTGCCACCATAGTAGCAATCGTCAGGCTGCTCAAAGACGCCTCCGGGACCCTCACCCTCGTCCACAACGATGTCGAGGTCTGCGGCCGGGAAGCTCTGGCTCTGGCTCTGCCTGGTCTCAAAGTCGATTTCGTTTTCTGGAATTTCGATAGCGGCAGAGTCACACGAACACTTGTCTCCATTGCATGTGTATCCGTCGTCGCATTCCTTCATTTTGATTTTGCAGACAGCCTTCCAACGTTCGCTTCCACCGTAATAGCAGTCGTCGGGTTGGTCTAGCACCCCTCCAGGACCCTCGCCCTCGTCCACGACAATGTCGAGGTCTGCGGCCGGGAAGCTCTGGCTTTGCCTGGTCTCAAAGTCGATTTCGTTTTCTGGAATTTCGATAGCGGCAGAGTCACACGAACACTTGTCTCCATTGCATGTGTATCCGTCGTCGCATTCCTTCATTTTGATTTTGCAGACAGCCTTCCAACGTTCGCTTCCACCGTAGTAGCAGTCGTCAGGTTGCTCCAAAACCCCTCCGGGCCCCTCGTCCTCATTGGAATCGTAATCATCGATGGCTCCCGTGGGTGACTCTGAAGGCGCGCGGGCTAGGATTGCATTTTCGTCTTGGGCCAGCAGCGCACGTTCTTCGTCATCGAGCGGCCCACAGGCGAATGCGGCGATGGCGAGGAAAATCGTGGTGGTGAGTGTCACTTGCTTTTTCATTTTTTTCTCCTTGGCGGGCGTTTGTGCGCCTCGGATGAAAGATAGAGCAACGACCGTGCCACCCGCTCAGAGCCCCAATGTCTAGCGATCCGCATTTCGGAAGGGCTTTTCACCACTTTCGCACCGCCCATGGACTGTCCATGAACAGTCCACGAGATCTTCGGCGAACCCTTATCGGGGTTCTACCGCCGCTCCGAGGTCCGGCGTGTTATTTGTCATAGAGGCCAAGCCACAGAGCGACTCGGCGGAGGAAGGGTAGTCGCGCGTATAGCGGCGGATACCAAAGCTGCCGGGGCCAGCCGACGGACACTCTAAGTACACTCGATTCCCGATGCAAGGTAACCAGCTGATCAGGATCGGTTGTCGTGACCACCTTATGAACGAAGTCCAAAATCTTTGAGATTTCAGTGCGTTCCTCCCGCATGAAGAGAAGCCGTCCAAACGTCTCGTACAGATCAGAGTATAGTGGGTAATTCTTTCGTAGGATGGCTGCTCGCAGAATGTTTTCGGCGATGTGGCCGGCCGTACTGTCATAGGCGATGGTTGTGAGGCACCGGCGTCCTACTTCGATCGCCTTCGCATATCTTCGAGTATCGTAGAGCGCGGCGACATAGTTGGACATCGCCCACAATTCTATCCCTTCGCGGTTTTCCCATCCTCTCATCCAATGAATCAGACTCCGGTCTCGGTCGAGAACCCCATAGGCCCCCACCACCGCCTGCCATAGCTCGATGTTCTTTTCGCAGGCTTTGCGGTGCCGCTTCATCCACCGTATGACGACACGGGAAGCGCGAAGTTCATTGAGTGTTTCCAGAATTTGAGCCGCCACCTGATAGAACCCATCGCGGCTCAAATGGCTCCCGAGCGCGCGGAGCAGGCGTTTCAAGAGCCGTTTGTCTTTTCTCTCGAACGCGAGTCTCAACAGGCCTTGCAAAGGATCCACAGCGACTGGGTGACCGCTCGAAAGACGATCGAGGACTTGTTTAGAGACGGCCCGAAACGCTGCTTTTCCCTCCATCAGCTCGAGGGTTGCGAATACGTCCGCGGGCGAAGCGTCCTCATCGCCCCAGACCGGCTCGAATACGGAAAGAGCACACGACCAGCCCTCCGTTACGGTCAGGGCTCGGGCATGGCGCGTGCGGCCGAAGGGGTCGTTCGGTGCCTGTTTTCGCCAGGTTTCGATTTCTGCGCGTGCCTTTTGAGGGTCACCGTTTTCAAGAAGGACATCAAAACGCCGGTAGAGCACCTCTCTTGAGCGGGGGTACTTTTCGGCCAGCTCATGGAATGCGGTATCTACGTCCGCGAGTGGAGCTCCGGCTTGAATCAGGAGCTCGAGTCGAGAGCACTCGAAGGATATGTTTTCTCTGAGCTCGGGTGTGACCCGGGGCAGCATTTTCTTCGCGAGTTCCCATTTTCGATCGGTCTGGACCCAATCGAAGAAGAGGTTCCAGCCAAAAAGATAATCGGGGCGCTGAGTCAGGAGTTCTGAAAGCTCCATGAGCGCTTCTTGGGTCTGGCCCGATGCGCGTTTGACCTCGGCAAGGGATCCACGAGCCTGGGTTGGATCCTCCGCGCGCTCCGCATAGGTCTGTATGACGGTGGCCGCTTCCTCGAAGCGCTGGTTGGCAACCAGGTAGATGCGGTACTCCTCAACCGCTTCCCAAAGCTCGGCATTGAGGGACAAAGAGCGCTCAAAGGCTGCTTCGATTTCTTTAGCCTGTACGATCAGCGGCGAATCGCGGAGCGTCCGCGCCAAGACTAAGGCCGCGTACGCACCATCTGGGTAACGGCGGGCCAGGGTGCGTGCGGTCTCGATAGCCGATTCCAGCTCGCCGATGGATTCGAGGACTTGAATGCGTTGCTCCCACAGGTCCATCACCTGCGGCAGCTTCTCGATCGCTGTGGCGAGGACCTCGGCGGCTTTTGCTCCCTGGTCTTCTGTGTTCAGTCGGGCGGCATAGGCGAGCCAAGAGCGATGGTTGCTCGGGTCTCGCTGAACGGCTTCCTCGAGGGTTTGGCGAGCGTTGTCAGGTTGATCGAGGGCGACCCAACACTTGCTGAGGGCGAGGCGAGCGGTTGTATTCTCAGGCTGAAAGCGAAGAATGGATTGGTACGTATTCTTCGCATCCTCGTATCGATGGAGGAGCTGATAGGCGCGGGCCAAGGACAGGGAAAGGTTTCCGTGCAGTGGATAACGTTCCACCATACGGCGGAGGCGAGGTAGGATGCGCCGGAGGGAGGGCTGCCCGGGGTCAAGGTCCAAATGGAGATCGGCCCAGGCTTCGGCCACCCAGGGATCGGCCTTGGAGCGTCGCATCCACCTCTTGAGAGCCGCTTTTGCCTCGTCGAGTCCAAAGGTGTTTGCGATTGCGAAGGCGGCGGTGGAGGCTGCGGAGAGATCGCGCGAAGAATGGGCGAATGCTTGGTCGACTGCTTCGATCGCTCGGCGTTTGTCCTTGGCGTCCCACTTTGCGGTTGCTTGGAACAGACGGTCGATTGCGAAGTCATAGTCCGGTGACGCGATCAGCGCCGCCCGAAAACGTGAAAATGCTTCCTCGGTGTCCCCGCGAAGAAGGTAGAGTTCTCCTTCCAATGCCATTGCGCTCGGATGGCGATCGCTCACCTGGCGGCATGCCTCTACGACCTCTGCAAGTTCGCGAATCGCTTCGTTGCGTCGGCTTTCGTCGCTGGCCCGAGCGTCCCGCTCCAAGGCCCATCCGAGCTCCCGAAAAGCCCACGCGTCGAGTGGATTTCGCTTGACCCGCGCTCGCAGGATCTCGCGTCGCCGCTCGTGCTGGTCGTCGACGCCGAGCTGCTCGAGAAGGAGGAGTTCGAGGTCTTCCCGGTCGGGGCGCTCTTGCATCCAGGAGTCGAGGAGATCGAGTGCGTCTTTGCCTCCTTGGGTCGCGCGGACGAGTTTGAGGACTTCGGCTCGGGCAGAGGTGTGCCGGGGGGCTTCTTCTACCCAACTTCTGGCAGCCGCGAGGGCTGCTTTCAAGTCACCGGTCATGCGGAAGAATACGCAGCGAGCCTTGGCCTCCTCGAGGGGAGCCGTTCCTTTTTGGATCTTGGCCAGCCAACGTTTGGCTTCATCGAAGCGTCCGAACCGAGATAGATGCACCACGGCAAAACCGATGAGCTCATGGTCGTCCGGTCGGGACGACAAACCTTTTTCGAGCTCAGCCAAGGACATCGCCGGTTCTCCGAAGTCCTCAAGTGATTGCACCAAGGTGATCCAGGCTGCTCCTGCTCCGACATCTTGGGTGAGTTTTTGGGTGCGGCGTTGGAGCCAATCGATGCCTTCCCGGAGTCGGCCGCATTTTCGGAGGGTCCAGGCGTAGGCTTCTGCGTAATGTTCGTTCTCGGTATCGAGGCATGAGGATATTCGATGGGGCAGGATCGCCTCGAGATCTCGGTCCTCCTGCAGCAGAAGGTCGCCGAGATAATGGTAGGCTTCCCCAAGGCTCGCGTTTCGCCGGAGTGCCATCTCCAGCTTCTTGTGGGCCTCGGGTCCATGCGCCGTCGATTGGGCCAAAACGTCCGCGTATCGTGCGATTAGGACGGGAAGCGGATGGATCCACTCGGTGCTTCCATCAATGCCCGGAAGAGGGGTTTCTTCAACGATTGCCCGGAGGAGTTCGCGGTACGCCGTAGCATCTCCGGCGGTGCTGGTCGCGACCAAGAGTGCGCGCTGACAGACGACCGATTGCGGATGGAGGGAGAGCAGAGACTGCATGAGCGTCATGGCGTCGCGCGCTCTTCCCTCATCTAGCCGAGCGCGGGCCAGCAAGAATTTCGCTACCGGGTGCTCAGGGTGGCGAGCCATGTTCTCTTCGGCCAGCGTAACCGCGGCCCGTAGATTTTCCTCAACCCGAATGCGGTCGTATTGAAAGCTCGCGCTTGCAGGAATCTCATCCGGGAGCGGGAGGTTCAAGAAAGCTGAGTCGTTCTTGTTGGCCAGCACCAAGCATTCCGGTCCGAAGGGTGCTTCGGTGCGCGCGAAGCCATCGAGAAGAAGCTCTCCCAGCCTTTCTCCGGACGGATCGTGAAAGAGCAAGGTGCCTTTGGCGAGATCAAAACCAACCGCGGCCAAAGCGTGCGCGTTTGCCATGGCATGTTGGGTGAACACAAAGGGGTAGCCGGCCGCGAGGAGCTTGACGATGCTATCCTTCGTGCCAATAAATGCGCGGGCGACAAGCCCTTCGCCTTCAGCCCATTTGATGAGTCTCCAGTACGGTGTGCCATCATAGGTCATTTCTTGGACCAAGGCATCGTGATCAGGTTTTGCGCCTTGGGAATGAAGACAGGCGATCGCGCTGGCGGGCAAACAGGAGTTGTGTTTTTGCCGGATGGGGTCGTGCGGAAGCAAAGTACGATTGCCCGGCGGGTTCTTCTCAAGGTTTTTGACGACCGTACGGTAAAAGGGTGTCTTCACTTGTGCCGCGTGGGCGCGCATGGCGTGCCGATCGCCGATCAAGCCAGAAAATTCGGCGGCGTACGCTGCGAAAACACGCCGAGCGTGTCGATCCGCCAAAGGGGCAAGTTCCGGCAGCGCACAGGCTTGCCGATATGCGGACGCGGCGCGGGCGTCATTCTTAAGGTCGGAGCGGCGTTCGATACAGGCGAGCGTGTAGTGCAGCGACAGCCGCGATACCTCGTGAGATTGCCCCCCACCTTGAACCCACTCCGTCAGTCGCTGGCTTGCTTCTTCCAGTTTTCCTTGGGCGCCCAATGCATGCCCCAGGGCGTGGGCCGCGCTTGGCATGCCTGGAGCGAGGCTCCAAGCCTTTTGTGCGGCTTCAAGTGCCTCTTCACGCCGGTGCTCGGCTAAGAAAACGGTGGCCGCACAAGTCAGAACCCAAGCATCTTTGGCCTGCACGTCGCGGGCCCGCTTGATCCAGTATTGAGCTCGATCAAAATCTCGAACCATAGATAGGAGGACTGCGTGCTGCGCGAACCAGCTTGCCTCCAAATCGGGGTCGGTTGAACCGAGTTCTGGCCGCGCCTCGTGCCGCCGGAGTTCCTGGTATAGACTCTCCCATCGATGGTTTTTACTCCCGACGTAGTAAAGGATCTCCGGGTCATCCGGGGCTTTTTTTTGGGCAAGCCGGAACAAGGCCCGCTGGTACTTGCCGGAGCCGAGTCGGGCAGCCAGTCGCCCTGCCAGGATGAGAGCAGATGGATCGAGTTCTTCTACTCGCTGCGGGGCCTTCCACCAGGACTCAGTGAGCCGATAGGCATCCAAAAAACGCTGTTCGCGGTACAGGGCCAATACCTGCTGATAGTCTGGAACGGAGATCGACCCGGTTCTCATCTGGGATGAGGACACTGGCTATGGGTCTAGAAGAAGACGGACCGTTTGTAAATGAGGTTCGTGGTTGGAGCGCTTGGGGATGGCTCATCAGGTTTGGCCCGAGCCGAGGTCCCGGGCGGCACGCGGATCTGTCCGTCAATGTTTTTGGGAATCGGGACATTCGAATTGCCTGGCAAATATTGTCGTCCAAAACGTGGTGTTCGCTGTCGTCGAGGACCCATGTGCAAATGCGAGTCCGCTTATGAACTGCAAGAGAATCACTTTCTATTCGGCATTCATCGTCCCCAAGGCGTCCGGTCGGTTTCGGAGTATTGCGCCTGCCCACGCTGCGATTTGTCGACGTGCTTGATGACTCAAGAACCGACTGGCCCTCGCCTATCTGGCTCCGCGAGGGACTAAGACCGGTGAGCGGCCCGGGATGCTTGTACAGCCTTTGACATAGTCCCCTTGCCGATCGTCGACTTGTCCATGAGATCGCTGGGGATCCTTCGCACCCGCCGTCGAAGCCGCATATCTCAGCATGCATTCTTGACCCAAACTTTCCGACCAGAGATAAGTTCCCGGGCCGCCTTGGAAACGAGAACAGCAGCATCGAAGTTTTTTCGCGAAACGGGCCGCCTGGCCTTAGCCACCGGACTTGCGGCCTACGGTCTCGGCGCGACGACTTGGTCAGCTGTCATTCGGCGGGGCCTTTTGCCCAAAGATGCCCCGGGAACCCATGCCGGCGGTCCGTGGCTTGTCGGGCTCCTGTGGTTGATACTCCTTTGCGTCGCAGCCAGACCATCACGCTGGCGCCACTGTCCTAAAGCCATGACACGAATGGGCGTACTCGGCGCCGCCGCCTGGCTACTCTTCGCCCTCGGCGCCCTTAGTCCACACGCTCTTTTTGTACAGGTTCCATTCCTCGCTCTGTTTCTGTCAGCCCTCATACACGTCACGCTACCCGTGCTCACTCGGTCGTCTTCCCGCAACGAGAGGGAAACCAACGAAACCCATCACCATCGGCACGGGCATATCCTTTTCGGCATATGTCTCCCCGTAGCCTCTGCGCTCCTCTATTTCTGCTACAGCTACACGCGTCACCGAAACTTCGGAAGCGGCTCATGGGATCTCGGCATTTACCACCAAACTATGTGGTTGCTCAGCCAATTCGAGGCACCGGTCAACTCCATCTTGGGCAATGTGCACGCCTTCGCGGATCATTCGGACAAGATCCTTATCCTCCTCACGCCTTTTTTCTGGCTTTGGAACGATGCCGGCATGCTGCTCCTCTTGCAGGCATTCGCTATCGCATCCGCCTTACCGGCGCTCTGGCTGCTTTCACAGGATGGCGGCGTCCCCGTCGCCGCGTCCGTCCTACTGCTCGTGACGGCCGTTCTTTCGTATGATTTTCAGTCAGCGATGATGTTCGATTTCCACACGTCGGTCATGGCCATAGGCCCATTGGCTTGGACCTGGTGGGCCTATCGTCACCATCGCTTCGGCCTCACCTTAGTCATGGCCACCTTAGCCGCGATCTGCCGAGAAGACATTGCACTCACCGTCGCATGCCTTGGGGCCGCTTTTGCCGTCCTCGGTCCAAATCGAAAAGAGGGCCTCGCCGTCTTGGCCACCGGCGCCGGCGTGTTCCTCCTCGAACACTTCGTCTTGTTTCGCATCGTTGGCAGTGGTGGCGGCGTGCCCCATATGGAACACTTTGATCACCTTGGTCACAGCATGGCGGAGCGGCTAACAAATCTCCTCAGCGATCCAGCCGGAGCCATCGCATATGTATTCGGTCACGAAATGCGGGTTCGTGGCCTGTTATTGCCCTACGCCGAGAAACTCTTTTTGGGCCTCGCATCCCCAAGCGCTGTGATCGCATCCTCGGCGAGCGCAGCCAGTCGGTTCCTAGCCTCGAGGCCCACCCACTGGTTCGGTTTTCACTACGGTGCAACCATGGCCCTCATCTCCACCTTAGGCGCTGTAGAGGTCCTGCCCAAACTCGCCGCAAAACTGCACCAATGGTCCCCCGCCCTCGCCCCTCGCCAATGGAACTCGGTACTTGCATTGGCCTGCCTATTGGCCACCGTAGCTTATGGCCTCCAGGGCCCCTGGGCCCGAGCCGAGCTGTTCCGCGGGACCCACCGACACTACTACGCCCTCCGCACCGAAAAAGCCGGTATTCAAGCCCTACTTTCCGCCATCCCGACCGACGCTCCCGTTGCCGCCCAGAATCACTTGGTCCCGCACTTGTCTGGGCGAGCCAAAGTCTTTAATCTCTCCAACGTTGCTACCGAAGTTGACTACGTTATCTTTAACCACACACAGAGCGCCTGGCCCTGGTCGAAGAAGCAGTTGTCTCGCTACACCCAAAAACTCGCTTCCGACCAAAACTTCGAGCTCTACAGATCCGTCGGCGCCACCCGCCTCTACCGGCGCCGACGCGATTAAGCCCATGAGCTTCCACTGGAATCGAAAAGAATAGGTGGGCGTGTGGCCTATTGGTTTGGCGTTGTCAGCCGAAATCGGTGAGAAGCTCGAAGGGGGAAAGACATTGAGCTGGGCTTTGAAATTTCTTTGGGCGCCCTATGTCGACGGGTTGAGCTTTCGGAGTTTTCTGACCAACCTATTCGCTGCCACACAGAATATTGCGAGAGATGGACTGGCCGTGGATCTGCTGAAGCTACTCGGGTGTGGCTTTGCGAATGGAATTCAGGTGGCGGGCATCGGCCGTCGTATTTTGGAGCGCAGTGGCTCGCCGTTGACACCGGAGCAATACTCCATGTTGCCACCTCAAGGAGGAAAATCCTCCGATAAAGCCGCATAAAAGCCGATAGGAAGCCCAGAGGTCTCAAGTGAGGAACCATTCGACAGTGCTTCAGCTCACCCAGATCGTGACCCTCCATGAGCTGCAAGAGAATCATGTTTTATCGTCATTCATCGTCCCCCAAGGCCTCCGGTTGGTTTCGGAGTATTGCGCCTGCCCACGCTGCGATTTGTCGACGTGCTTGATGACTCAAGAACCGACTCGCCCTCGCCTCAGCCTGGCGCGGAGAGAGGCCGTCCTCTCGAATATAGTGCTGCGCGACTTGGTTGAACTCACGGTTGATGCTGGCCGTCAAACGGGAAAACAACTCGGGGTCTGAGCTGTTTCGGGCCAAGAAACTTCTTTGCTGAATCATCGACTCGCTCGTTTCACGCTGGCGAAACACTTGGACGTTGGGTTCGCTTCGTCTTCGGTCAATGTAGACGAGGTTTCCCGGTGCGCCCTCCCACAAGTGGACGTTGGGACGGATCTCTCGGGCTCCCTCCGGAATGTGACCGGATCGAATTCGACGCATCATATCGGCGTCCACGCGGCCCTCGGGATCAAACGGCCGACTCATGATCGTTTGCAAGGCCTCAGGGCGAAGGCCAAAAAAGGCGTTCTCGTTGGGAAGAGAGACACGCCACCTTCGGGCACGATCGCCTTCTTGTGTCGAAGGGTCAGGAAGGAGGCGAATGTCCGTCTCTCGGTGCCTCACCAGATCTTCTCGGACCTGTTGCTCGGTCATAGGCCGGTCATACTGAATCGTCGCCACTTCGGTGAGGCGCCGCATCGAGTTGTCTTCCCGCACCCCGCCTACGAGGCGCCCACCGGCCGCGGTGCGGGCGTTGGCCACCGGCGCGCTGGGTTGAACTGCATCCGGTCGTTGTGCCGGCGCCGCCGGCGCCGACCTATTTTTCTGGGGAGGCGGATGGATCGCATCGGTCCTGCCCGCGTCTGCGTGTCCGAGGGCATGATGATTGACATCCGATGTCCAGGGCTGCTGCATAGGAGCATGCGGTTTTGGTTTGCTCTTGTTCTCGTTTCTGCTTTCACCATGGGCTGGAGCAGGCCCGATGCCACCTCCCCGCCGTCAAAACAGCCTCGAATGTTTCGCTGGTGGCAATGTGAATACAAGGTCAAAGAGAAGCCTGGAAAGGGTCGTGTTTGCGCGAACAACGAGGGGGCTGCGGTCAACGCTTGCGGCGAGGATGAAGAACTTTGCAACCTGGATGCCATCTGTGCCGGGCAGTGCGAGTGTCGACCCACCCGTGACGCATGCGCTCCGCTCCATCTATAGACCCTGACTCAAAAGGCCCCAATGCCAACGATCCCTGCGATTCCATTGCAGGCTCCAAAAGCTCCGCGGTGTCGTTGTTTCATGCCCGCCCTCAGACGCAGTTACCCCAGAAGCACGCTTAGTTTGCGGGGCAGGTCACCCCGGTCCATCTGGAGTCTTGCTCGCTCTTTGGGTGTTGCCCCAGGCGCCCAGGTTGCGGTGGCTACCGTTTGGCTGAGGTTCTTGCAGGAAGTCATCGTCTGGGTCTGCGGCATCGATGGCGGGTGACTTTGGGTCGTTTGGGTTGATGTTGGTAAAGGGAAAATGACCTGCTGGAGATGAAAGATAGTAGGCTTCGGTGTCGACAAACATGGGATCGATGCCTGCGATATTGCCTTGTTGTCCATGCTCACAGGCGCTGGCAGGTAGGTTCATACAGTTGTTGGAGGCGTTGTTATAAAAAAGGTTAAAGGCGAGGCCGTCGGCTCGGCCAAACCAGTCGTTGATGCCTCCTTTTTGGTTGTTGGTGATGATGTTGTTGCGGACTGGGGTGCTTATTCCCTCAATGAACATGACGATGCCAAACTCCGTTTGGTTGTTGATGGTGTTGTTGGCTATCTGCGATCCGTTGCCACCCCCAATGCTGATGCCCACGCGGTTGTTGTGAATTCGGTTGTTGGAGACCTCCGAGGGGGAGGTTAGGAAGATGCCAACGTCGTTGCCATCGACGTTATTACCTTTGATTTCACTGTTGGCGACGCTATGTTCCGTACGGATACCGCTGGCTTGTACGGCTGAAACATAATTGTTGATGATGCGCGTGTTGGTTGTGGTTCGCACTTCGATGCCGATCCCTAGGGTGGAGGAAATGGTACTGCTTTCAATCAGGTGATCTGTTCCGTCGGAGATGGCAATGCCCTTCCCGGGGAGATCGCGGAGCTCGCATGACCAGATACTGATGTTGTTGGCTGGTTTTCGAATGTGAATGCCATCTTCTTGGCTTCCGATGATGTGGAATCGTTCTAGCCTTAGGCCCTTGCCTTGCATGGTGATCGAAGGCCCGGGTGTCGCTCGGGTATCGATATTGAGGTCTTGTGTCGCTGGCCAGGGCCTAAAAACAAGTGTGTTGTCGCAAGTGCGATCGATGTGGATCGGGGTCCGATACGTTCCGCCTTGGATGAATATGATTTCACCGCATCCGGCGGCTGCCGTGGCTTTGGCAATTGTAGCGCAGGGCCTACGGTAGTTGGTACAGGCGTTTGATTGGTCATTTCCGGCGCCACCGTCTACGTAGCGGGCGGATCCGGTGATCGCAAACGCCGAACTTTGTGCCGATATGAGTCCGTTTGTGTGTGCGAGCAATGTGACGTCGACGGTGCCGCCTGGAAGCACCGTAATCGCAGGCCAGCGGACTTGGCCATTTTCCATGAGGACCGTTTTCGGCCCAAAGATTTGGATGTCCTGTCCGACCGCCTCGAGGGTGATTTCTCCGGTGTATTTTGGGTCGATTGCCCCCTTATCGGTTACCGCGCCGATCTCAATCGTGGGGTTGAAAAATGAGCCCAAAGTGATGTTGGCTGGCTGCTTCAAGAATAGGAGTTTGGTCGCCGGCCCGTCTGGCGTTGACCCGTCTGGCGTTGACCCGTCTGGCGTTGACCCGTCTGGCGTTGACCCGTCTGGCGTTGACCCGTCTGGCGTTGACCCATCTGGCGTTCCGGCGTCGCTTTTCTCCAGTCGCTCGGGAAGAACGAGCAGACTACAATGTGAGACGAACACACACAGACCGAGACTCAAGATCCAAAGAACAGCCAAGCTGAAGCCCTGGTTTTGGGGTTCGTGAGTGACGCGCATGCCAGCCGAACCATCATTGTTCCATGGATTTTGGCCACACGCATAGGGGGTGTGTGAAGGGGCGTGGTGTCGGTCTTGTTCAGCCCGTCCCGGCCGCGAGAAGGCGTCGACCCATGACGGCGAATGAGTCCTCTGCGAGGTCCAAGAGCACGTCTCGGGCGAACGGCGAACTGTATTCTTGGCCGATCCAGCATGCGAATTCGCAGTACTCTTCGAGGATGTCTGCAAGATGAGGGGAATCGTGGTGGACAAACAGGGCAGCACGAATCATTGGAATCGCGTCTGCCGGAACCGATATCGATTCATGTTCCCCCGTTTGGAGGTACTCTGCTACCGTAGACACGACGCCGGTATGCGACCAGGGGTTGGGTTTGGGCATCATCTTTAGGGCTCCTCGATATCGCTTTTCCAAGTGGTGCGGTGTCCGAAATACGGGCCAATCGGAGCCCAATTGAACCCGATCCACGGACGCCGTTCTTGATGAACCGGGGTTTGGGTTACGTGCTTGGCCATGATGGTATAGAACGTGCGTTCGGCATCGGTCATTTCTCGTTGATGGGTTTCAATGACGAAACCGATCCTAAAATGGCGTTGGGCGTCCGATGGGGCTGGCCTCCGACGACCGAGCCGCGCTTGGAGGGCATCGATTGAAACCGAGTGACGGATGTCGGTGATTTCTTGATCGCAAGATTCCTGCCACGCTCCATTCATCACATGAATATCTGGGACGTCGCGTCCCGGGATGAGACCCATCATGTACAGATCAAGCGGTGCAGCCTCTGACGCACCATTGCGACCCGCGCGGTAGCACCGAAGGATGTGGTTTCCTGTGGGATGGGCTTCCCAGCGCAGCCCTCCAAGAAGACTGCCCACGCTGGAGCGGGCGTCGTAGTGTGTGGCGTCGCTTTGGATTTCGAGATCGAGTGGAGTGCGGCCGCCCCAGTGGTGGAGGATCTCGTGGACGAGATTGTTGCTTTTGAACCCACGTCGCAGGGTATCTAAGACGGTGATGGCTGCTAGACGCGCATCGCTTCCGTATTGGTCACCGTGATTGCGTGGTGTGTGCCCGGTACCCTCAAAGTCGACCCGCACAGAGGTGTGGGCGCCAGCGCTGAAGTCACGGGGTCCGCGTTGCTCTGTAGGGTTCTCTAGGTGATCTAGGGCTGCAAATACGAGGAAATCGAATTGATCACCGATGGCCGGGTAAATCTGTTTGGTGAGGACATGGAGCGCCTCAACCTCTCCTCTTAGGTATCGCTGTGTGTAGTGATCCCGGCTCTGGACGGCGATGATGTTTGAGGTCAAGGAGATGTTTCCGCTTAACCTAAGCACGGGCTCGGTCTCTATCTCCTGGTCGAGAATACCGATGTGAGGGTGGACAAGAAACGCGGCGTATCTCGTGCCTGATGCTGTGGTGATCATGATATTTCCCAGGTCCGCAAGACTGAGACCCCTGGGACTGTCGACATCGAATTCGTAGTGTGTTGCCAGGGTATCATCGTGATACCGAAGAGGACCCAAGGAGTAGATCCCATCGCCTTTGAGTTCGTCTCCCCCGGTTCCGTCGTCTCTCATCCTTAGATCTTGAGGAGTCATCAAGTGCCTTGAACTGGGCTCGAAGTGAACCGATTCGACTTGTCGGTTCGGTTCAAATTCCAGACGAAACGTATCCAGGCCGTGAGATCGGATGACCTGAGGAACCGTGGCCCACCGCTGAAGCTTCGTGGGCGAAGGCCGGTCTTCTTGAGCACTGAGAGCGTCATGGCGCTTGAGTGGATAGCCGCAGCCGTTGATCGATAGAATGAGCAGCGCACTGTAAATTGCGATGGTTCTCAGAGGGGCAGGACGAATGCTCAGCCCCGTCGTTCGTTTGAAAGATCGCATGGTGCCGTTCGCTTCGTCAGCGGGACGAGTTAAAAGTTACCAGCGAAAGGCAGACTCCAGAATGTGAGAGCCTGGGTTGAGCCTGATGCACTTGTGTGACGGTCAGTGAGCCCCCCCGCGGCCTCTTGGCAGATGCTCGGCGAGGTAGCCCCTTGCCACACGGTCGCGAGTTGCCTACATACGCTTAGGATGTCAGCGGGGTCGGAACAATTCGACTACGATTGGGTGATCGTGGGCTCGGGTTTCGGGGGGTCGGTGTCGGCGCTTCGACTGGCGGAGAAGGGTTACAAGGTAGCGGTCTTGGAGGCCGGAAAACGATGGCAGCAGCAAGAGTTTCCCCGTACGAACTGGTCGATCCGGAAGTTTCTGTGGTTACCGCAAGCCCTATGCCACGGCATCTTCCGCATGACGCTTCTTCGCGACGTTTTGGTGCTCAGTGGGGCCGGGGTCGGTGGGGGAAGTTTGGTGTATGCGAATACATTGCTTGAGCCCCCAGTGGAGGCCTTTCAGGCCACGGGCTGGCCCCCGGATCATGACTGGCAAGAGGTGCTTGGCCCTCACTTTGAGACGGCAAAAAAAATGTTGGGCGTGGCGCCTGTCCCCAAAGATTTTGCTGCGGACGAACTCCTTCTTCGCAGTGCCGAGCATATCGGGTGTGGTGAAACCTATCGCCGGACCGATGTGGGCGTGTTTTTCGGTGAGCCTGGAAAGACAGTCCCGGATCCTTTTTTTGGCGGTGAGGGGCCAGATCGAACGGGTTGTGTGTTCTGTGGTGGGTGTATGGTCGGCTGTCGATATGGTGCGAAGAACACCCTGGACAAGAACTACCTCTGGCTTGCCGAACGAAAGGGTGTTTCCGTGGTGCCCGAGACTCTTGTGGAGCTCATTCGTCCCTTGGCGACGGGGGGGTATGAGCTCGAGACGCGGTCGTCAACACGGGTGTTTGGCGCCCGAAAAGACACGTACCGGGCGAGACGGGTTGTGGTCTCAGCCGGGGTTTTAGGGACGGTCAAACTCTTGCTTCACTGCAAGGAGGCAGGAATTTTACCCAACATTTCGGATCGTATTGGAATGCGGGTTCGAACCAACAGTGAAGCGATCATCGCTTCGACCGCGCGGACCAGCGAAGTAGAGTACTCTGAGGGCGTAGCCATCGGGTCTGGTGTGCATCTCGATGAGCACACCCATGTTGAGGCCGTTCGTTATTCTCGTGGTTCGGACGTGCTGAGTTTCTTGGGGACACTTCTTACCGACGGTGGCGCTGGAATGCCACGGGTGCTCCGGTGGATCGGGCAGATTCTTGCACATCCGGTCGATTTTTTGCGGACATTGAGCCCATTTGGCTGGGCGCACCGAACGGTGATCTTATTGGTCATGCAGACGGTGGACAACAGCATGAGTCTTGGTCTGGGGCGGCGGTGGTTTTCGCCTCTTCGGAAGACCTTGTCTTCGTTTCGGGCAAAGGGGCAAAAACGAATCCCCACCTACATCAAGGTCGCCAATGATTTTTCGCGGGTCGTCGCGAAGCTGCAGAACGGGTATCCTTCGAGTGCGATCAATGAGGTGATCCTGGATGTACCCACCACCGCTCACATTCTTGGAGGCTGCAATATGGGGCTTGGTCCCGATGATGGTGTGATCAGCAGCGGGAATGAGGTTTTCGGGTATTCCGGGCTATACGTGATTGACGGATCCATGATTCCTGCAAACTTGGGGGTGAATCCGAGTCTGACGATCACGGCTATGGCTGAGCACGCCATGGCGCAAATCGCGCCTAAGGTGCAAAGTGACTGGGGGAAAGACGGTATCGATGAGTGAAAAGAACGAAGACGGGGGCGCGCCCGAACGCCTGGGATCGGAATCATCAGATCTCCCCCTGTCGGAGACCATTCAATTGACGCTCCCGCCGGCGACCACCGGTCGTGACGGCTCGACGGTCGATCTCCCGGCCATGTCACCTCTCGGTATTCCGTCGGCCATGACGGATGCGGTCCAGCGGATCATCGCACCGGGTGAGACGCTGCAGTACGTGCGCTACGCTCGGCGGGACCAAACCCTGATGATCACCGGTTTGACCCCCCATGGCCGACGGCTCACCTTTGAGCAGCGCGAAGACCGTGACGGTTGGTATGTGGTGGCTGCTGGACGCCGTCGTCGTCCCACAGAGCGCGAATTGGGTCTCATTGTTGCGAGCATCACCCAAGAAATGGAAGCTGCCTTGGCGCCTGAGGGGGGGACCGAGGTTCGTTCTGCTTACAGGCTGGCGGCTTCTTCAGACCAACCCGGAATGCCTATTAAGGGGCTCCAGGCCTATCGAGATATCCTCGTGGATGAATCACGTGCGTTTATCGACGGTCAGATCGAGCGCCTGGCGGTCCTGGTCATTGAGTACCAAGCCTTCAAGCGTTTTGCCATTCGGCACGGCCATCGGATTGGCGCAGCCTTTGTAAGGGCTTTGGGTGAGCGGCTAGACAAGTTGTTTCGCAATGAATCGATGCTCCAGGTTTTCCACAAGACGGGGAAATCGTTTCGTATGATTGCTTCCAACCGGTCGGTCTCGCAGATCCAGGAGCTGATCGAAAGGATTGTCTCTGTGGAGTCGCGAAAGGCGATCATTCGTCGGGTGTGGGGAAGTGAGATCAGAACGCATCTAGACGAAATCAACTTCTGTGTGGGTGTTGCCGCGGTGGGGCCGGCGGAGCGCCCGGTTTCGGATGTCATCGTGTTTGCTCAGCGTCTCAACGACGAAGCATACCGCGCAGCCAAGCTTGGTCAGCTCAAGGGCCATACCTCGATTCAGGTTGCGAAGTCTCACTATCAGACCACGATCGGCGTCTGGACGGCTGCTTCTGAGGACGAAGTTGAAGATTTGGTCGCGCAAATGGACGATGGCCCGGCCTTGGTCATGGCGGAGCTCTCCGATTTTCTGAACGAGCTCGCACCAGCACATCTTGAGGGCATGAGCGTGGAGGGCAACGTCGATGTTCTCATCCATAAAGCGATTGCGCGCGACGGTTTTTGGCAGGGAACCACAGCGATGCGTATTGCGGGGGCTCGCTTGATCGACCGTTTCATTTCCCAAGAGCCTGCGGCCGAGGGCGAAAACGACTATGTTGGAGGCTTCGATTTGGGTGATGAGTTCTATGGCATCGCCATCGAAGATGATCGTCTGTATTTTGCGTGGGGCGACCTCAATAGCGCGGGGGCCACGCGAAAACGCGTTGGATTGGATCGCCTGCAACATGCGGTGGGTTGGAAGCGCGAGGATGGAGGGGGCATCATGGGGCATTTTCTGAGGGCCCTAGGGGGGGGTCAAAAAGACGATGGCTCGAGTTTGCCGGTGCGCGTGCGCAACGAGGCGCAATCTGCTTTTGAGGAGGTGGCTGAAGATCCTTTGATGCAGGTCAACGATGGTGTCGATATTGCGGACTATCTATGGACCGACGAAGAGACGTTGGTTTCAACCGCCGATATCGTCGAAGGTGCCGAGTTTTTGCTTTTGCTTCCCAACCGCGAGCACCGCGTAAGGATTACCGAACGCCGGTCCGGCTTTACGGTACGTATTGAAATCGATGGTGTGGAGCACGGCGCCGCCATCAACGAGGCCTTTACCGATCCGCAGATAAGACTCCGGGTTCGCAATGCCTACGTTTCGGCCTCCGTATGTATTTTGGCTGTCGCCAGGGATGAGCTCAAAGAGACGCTGTCTATTATTCGCGAAGACAACAACCTGCCTGATGGCTCATCCATGGATGTTTTGGGTTTTCTGCGGCACATCGCAGACATTCTTCTGATCGATGAGATCAAGACGCCGGCCAAGATTTCGCTTGCCATGGGGGCCTCATACGACGCCCATGCCTTTGTGGGTGTATACTCTCTAGAGGAAATCCGAGAGCGGTTTCCGGGGCTATTTTACGAGTCCGTCCACCACAGCCTGCTGGCAGAACCACCGCCGGCGGTGGACCACAACCTCGCCGAAATGATCGCGCAAACCATGCTTGCACGAAGCCGACCAGACGCATAACCCCAGAGCTCATCTGTATTGATCCGAACCCGTTTGCGTGCTGTGGGTGAGCGGCGGGGCCGCACGTTACATCCAACCCGGGTATTCGCGGCCAATCATGCGCAACAAAACCTTAGTTTTGCGTTTCGAGCTAGTACCCCTTGCCGGAAGTTCGTTCCGCGTTTTCGCCGAGTCATCGTTTTTCCTGGTGGTGGCGCGAGGAGGGCGCATAGTCTGCCTATGCAACCGACGAGAGCGAAGCGGCGACGCCAGCAGGGAGGACGAGGGCCGGCGAAAACCGGGAGCGAACTTCCGGCAAGGGGTACTAGGCTTCGATCTGACCCGTGTATTAGGGTGGCGTCAAGAACTGTTGAGAGGAGAAATTGTGCCATTTCATAACGAATCAGAGGATCGAGAATCGGCGGGAGACACGATCTGGGACTACTTCGCGCATGCTCCGCGTGTCGAGCGCAGAGACAACCTGTCTTACGAGGACTTCTACGCACACTACATCAGTCAGAGCAAACCCGTCATTGTGACCGATGTGACAAAAAATTGGCAGGCGATGTCGAAATGGACCCAAGCTTTCTTTCGTGACCACTATGGTGGGCTTTCGGTCGGCAACCGCGATTGGGACAAGACGAAGAAAGTGACGATGAAGACCTGTATCGACGCCATGAAGGCATCGACGGCTGAGAAGCCAGGGCCCTATCTGACGTCGTTGAAGATCAAGGAGTTGTTCCCAGAACTCGAAAAGGACATCGAACCCAAACCGTCTTACTGGGATCCGAACTGGCTCGATGATCCGAAGATTTTGATTGGCTTTCCGTATCACCATGACCTGGTTCGTACCAGCGCGCTCGAAATCAACATCGGTGGCAACTATACAGCCTTTCCCGAGGGCATCCACTGTGACGACTTTCAGATCCAGACTTTTGTGACCCAGATCGTGGGAGAGAAGGATTGGCTCTTTTTTCCACCCGAGCAGGCCAAATATCTTTACCGCAAACCTCACCCTTTTATCAGGACGAACACCAATTCCAAGATTCCGGTGACCGAAAAACTGAATCTCAACGAATTTCCTCTCCTCAAAAAGACCCAACCGGTTCGCGCTTGAGTGGGGCCTGGCGATATGCTGTGCATGCCGCCCGGGTGGTGGCACACGACGCGCGCGCGGAGTGAGTCGGTTGCGTTGGTGCTCAGTATTGTGAATGAACACAACTGGCGTCCCTTTAGAAGCCACGTCATGATCAGCGCGCTCAAGAAACATAAGTGGTACAAGGCTCCCGCCGGGGCTGCACTTTACGGCGGCGTGATCACCGCCTACGGATGGACGAAGCTGCTCAGGCGTCGACTCACCGAAAGGGCGCAGGCCTCGCTTTCCGCCCATTCGCCGATTTGAGGCGAAGGCCCTCGCGTCTTGGACGGGTTCCATCAGTCAGATGGGCCCTCCCCTGGAGGTCCTCTAAGGCGCCTCACACGACTTTGTGGCGAAGCTTTGTATCCGGCCGCCGTTAGAGGGCGCGGGATAGCTTTTTGCGTTTTTGCTGCGCCCTTTGAAGGACACGCTTGACGTAGTGTCGCGTTTCGAGTGGGAGACCCCTCAATTGCCCTCTTTTGGGGACGCGGCCCGGGCCCGCATTATAGGCGGCGACGACCCTTTTCTTGTCGCCTCCGTATTGACGCCAGAGGCTTCGAAGGTAGCGGGCGGCACCGTCCACATTTTCTTTGGTGTCGAAGGGGTCTTGGACCCCAAGACGCGAGGCTGTATCGGGCATGAGCTGCATCAAGCCCATAGCCCCCGCGCGACTGATACGGTGATCGTGGAGGCCAGATTCAGTCCGGGCAATGGCCATCACCAGCCCTGGCGGTAGCCCGTACTTCTTCGCCGCCCGAACGATGATCGGCCGGGGAGCGGGGTGCTGAGGACGCCAGTGCCGAAGCATGTGAAGCGAAAAAGCGCTGAGTGCCCGCACCTTAGACTCGAGGCGTCGAAGCGAAAGGGGATGAGGGTCGCCCGAGCCGAATGTGCGTATCGAGAGATTGATACTCAATATGAGGGCTAGCAGCGCAGCCGATGCCTTGAAGAGCGTCTTTTTGATCCACGTCCGCACGTTCGGACGGTACAACGCCAGGGTGTCCCTTTCGAATTTCCTTACGTGTGGGAATCCGGGATTGCCCGGTCTATTCTAGCCAACTGTCGTCGAGGCTCCCTGCATCAGAGGCGGTCCACTCGTGTTCGGCAATTCCGGTGCATTTGGTGACGCCTTGGCCGTCGGCGTCGCATCGAATCTCTCCATCCTTGCCTCGAATGGTTACGGAACCACCTTCACCGGGGGTACCGGTAAGCTTCAGCACGAAGGAGTGTTCTTCCCCATCGGGGTCGGTGACAAAAAACAGATACTCGAGCTCGTTGGTGTTCATGCCAGAGTTTTCGGTTTGAGCAATACGGAGCCCGCCGCGGAGGTGTGCCGACTTGCTGGCACCTTCTTTGCTCCACTTGGCGTTGATGTCCCAGGCCGCAATGCCTTCCCCTTCTTCCCCTTCGCTGACTTCGCCGCTTCCTGATAGTTCGAAATCCATTGTACCGTCCACGCAGGCCTTGGAGCCTCCGGTCTCGCATGCATTGGCGAACTTCGTGCTGACCTTAAACGTGAAGCGCTCGGAACTCGCCGTGATCTCAATCGAAACCGTCAATGTTCCGGATAGCGTGCCGTCTGAGCATTCGGCGAGGTCTTCGGTGTACCCTTCTTTCGCACTGAAACTTTTTTTGCCTGCAAGTGCTTCGACAAAAAGCTGACCTACGAGCCCATTGTACGCTTTTACAGCGGCTTCGCTTTGACCGCAGCTGTTATTGCTTATGCCTCGGGCTAGTGTTTGTCTTTTGTTTGGGTCTCGGCTGCGGATGAGCTCGAAGAGTTTTCTTGCTCGGCTCTGCCACATGCTCCGAGGAGACAGTTCACTGAGACGAGAAGGCCCGTCGACTGTCAGCGAGCGCCCCGGAACGCCCCCAGCAAGGCTCAGAGCGGGCGTGGCCCCTTCGAGTTTGGAGTGCACCGCAACAACCGCGTCTTTGTTGGCCGCCGTTCCGGTGGGACTCTGTAAGCCCGAGCGCACCGAGTCGATTGTGGATCCGTCTCCGCCGCACGCGGCGAGAAAGAATGACGCGGCGACGCATCCGTACAAAATAGGTTTGTGGCAGTTATTTACTATGAACATATGTTTAGGTTTCCTCCGATGGGATGTGTATCTCTAAACTGTCGCTTGGGATGTGTGTTGGCAAAGGCCCGACGGAACGTGACCGCGCGCACGCCGGAGAGTGTAACTATAGCGACCCATCAACCCTTGATCAACGGCGCCACATGAACATGACCGTGGAATTCGAATGCTTCGCGAGCTTGGGTAAAGGAGGGTAGCAGAAAGTGAACACCACAGGGTGGCACGCTTAGGGTGCGGCACAACCGCAGACAGCGACTTAGTGTCGAAGTGATGTGTTAGGGCTCTGTTGGTTTCGAACTCAGTCTCGGTCGTTGAGGTTCGAGAAAACAGCCTGGACGTCATCGTCTTGTTCCAGGCGGTCAAGGAGCGAAAAGACCGCATCGACTTCGGCTTCTGGCAGAGTGGTTACGTTTTTGGGAACCCACTGAAACCCAGAAGAAACGACCACAAGCCTTTCTTCTTCTAGGGCGTTCTGCAGGTTGCCAAAGTTCTCACGCGAGCACCGCAACACAAGGCATGGATCTCCTTTTTCTGTTTCACCATCCACAAGTTCCTCAAGCCCGTGATCGATCAAGTTCAATTCCAGCGTGTCTCGGTCAACCCCATTGGGGCTGAGCCGAAAAACGCCGAACTGGTCGAACATGAAAGAGACACTCCCCGTGTTGCCGAGGTTGCCGCCTTCCTTTTTGAAGGCGTGTCGAATGTTGGCTACCGTTCTTGTGGGATTATCGGTGGCCGTGTCGATAAGTATTGCGATGCCGTGGGGGCCATAGCCCTCGTAAAGAATTTGTTCGTAGTCTGCTCCATCACTTAGGCCCGCCGCTTTATCGATAGCGTTTTGGACTTTGTCTTTGGGCATGTTGACCGAGCGTGCGTTCTGTATGGCACGCCTCAGTGCGGGGTTTGAATCGGGGTCCGTACCGGCGGCCTTTACGGCCATGCTTATTTGGCGTCCCGCACGGGTGAAGGCTTTTGCGTCGCGGTCGCCCCGCTTCGCCATAGCATGCTTCCGGTTTTCGAATGTTCGGCCCATAGAATCCCTTTCAGTCTAGTTCTTGCGGTGCGCGTTTGCTCGACGGGTGGCTTCGCTCTGGAGGTCCTATCTTTTGGATTTCTTCAGGCTCGCGAGGTTAAGGACTTCGGTGACTTCTCGGTCGTCCTCATCGTCGAGGGATATGAGGTCTTCATCACGCACGGAATCCGGTCGTGTGTTTTCTGAAGCTATCTGGACACCAGGTGGCTTTTCGTCTGCGGCTGCTTTGAGCTCGGCAACAAGAACCGCAAAGTCTCCGGTATTGTCTTTATCATCTGACCCGCGGTACGCGTCGTGGTTGATTTCTAGTCCGTCTGTAAGCTGCTGCTCGGATAGGCTGTTGGGTTCGGGCTCTCTTCCGGTCAGTAGCTTGATGCCTTGCGCAAGGGTGTATCGCGTCTTATTGAGCAATTGTTCTTTTTGTTCGTGCCGTGTTTTTTGGTCTTTCAAAAACTTGGCGAGGCTTTCTTGGCTTTTGTGAAGCGCACGACTGGTATCAGCCAGTGCGGCACGGCTTTCCCGAAGGGTAATCTGATGTTCTTCGAGTTCTTTGCGCGAGGTGTTTTCTGATTCAGTCAACTCATTTTTTTCAAGAGCGAGGGCGTCACAACGTGTCTCTAGTTCGTGTATCCGTTTCACAGCATCTTCTTGCTCAAGTTGATGCGCACGCACTGCCGCCGCCAGTTCTTTTTCTGTTTCCGAATGTGATCTTCGAAGCTTGTCAAGGGCCGCGACTCGTTCGAAAAGCTGTAGCTCTAGGCCATCAAGTTCTTCTTCGTGGGCTCCCTTGGTGGCTAGGGCGGTCGCTTCTAATGATTCAATTTTTCGATGGAGTTCCTGAAGATCAGTCTTCTGTTTTTGCTCGAGCTGCTCCATGTCATTTGCGAGAACTGTTGCCTTGTCTTGCTCTGCCTCCAAAAGGTCCGCCAACGCTGCGCGCTCGGAGTCTAGGCGTTCGAGTTGCTCTTCGAGCTTGTTGTTGCGAGCGCTTGATTGCTCCTGGGTGCGTTCCAGTTCTTTTTGGATATTGTCATTTTGTCCTGACAGGTTCTCAAGTTTTACGGCCTGGGCACTCAGTTCTTGACCGGCTTGTACGAGTTGGTCGGTAAGCTGAGTAGATTCCGATCTGGCCTGTTCGAGCAACTCGGCCAGTTCATGGATTCTTGCGTCGCGCTCATTCTGTCCGTTTTCAAGTTGAGCGCGGAACTTCCTTTCTTCGGAATGGGAACGTTCCAGGGTCTTAAGGGACTTTTCGGAAGCCAGGAGTCGTTCTTGCTCGGCCTCAAGCCTCTTTTGTGACTGCGCGAGCGTTGATTCGGTCTCGGCATGCTCTTTTTCGAGTTTTTGGGTGAGATCTCGGAGTCGCTGAACTTCGTTGTCGGCCTCGAGCTTTTGCTGTCTTTGGGATTCAATTTCGTTTTCGAGCCTCTTGCGATTTTCTTGTTCTGTGCGGAGCTCTTCTTGAGCAGCGCCAAGCTTCTGATCTTGCTTGGAGCGAAGTTTTTTGGCGCCAAAGAGCTTCTTGTTGAGGGTCTCTAGCTGCTGGTCGCGTTCCACCAGCGTGTTTTTAAGCTCCGAAAGTTGTTGTTCCGTTCCTTCCAGATCGGCACGCAGCTTGGTTTGGAGGCCCTCTGCCGCGAACAGTGATTCGTTGAGTGTGCTGATTTCGGAGGCATGTTTGGACGTGAGCCCGTCTACGCGTTTTTTCTGTCGCGTGTTGAGTTCTTTGAGGTCGGCTTTTCTCCGATTGTCAGCCTCTTTGACTTTCGCTTGGGCCTTGGTTTCAGCTTGAATCTTCTCGTCTTCAAGACTTTCTTGATGCTCTTTGTGCGCCTGTGTGAGTTGCTGGACTTCATGCTCGTGGGCTAAACTGAGCTGTTCAATGCGTTCGTCGTACTCGTGGATGAGAGCCTGTTTTTCTTGATCGGATGCGTGTACGTGGGTCTGTAGTTCAGCTCGAATTTCAGCCAGCTCGTCGGCACGGCTTGACGCCAACGCTTCGGTTGCTTGCAGCTGGCGTTCTAGGCCGTCGACGTTCTGGGCGTGTTCTCCGGCCTGCTTAAACGTTTCTTCCAGGTGTCGGGTGAGGCTGTTTTTCTCTTTTTGAAGCTGCCCGTGCTCTTCTTGAAGCGCCTGGAGCCTATATTTTTGGTCTTGGCTCAGCTGCCGGAGCTTCATCAGTTCTTGTGACATCCCCGCGTTCTGCTGCTCGAACTGGCCTACGCGGTCATGTTGTTGGCGGGCTTCTGAGTCTTTGTCTTGAATGACTCGAGCAGCTTCTTCCTTGTAGCCGGCGAAGTCGCGCTCGAGAGCCTGTAGTCGGCGAAGTGTTTGGTCTCGATCACGGATCACGTCTTCGAGGCGCTGGCTTGTATTTTGGCGTTCCCTTTCGAGTTCAAGGACTCTGCCTGCGATTTCTGGCCCTCGCTTTTGGATGAACCGCCAGGATTCAAGGGCTACTTTGTGGCTTTGTTCATAGTGCTTCGCGAGCTGCCGAAAGTAGGCCAGCTGTTCGGGAGCGCCTCGGCTCTCGGGTCTTTCAGGTGGAGGCGTTTCCAGGGCGCGTCCGATGTTGTTTTGGAGCTCCTGCCCGGGCCACACAGACTCCGTGGTTGCGGGTTCGGCCTTCGGACTCGGACGCGCTGCCTGTTGCTCATTGGGCGAATCTTCTGACGCGCGGTCCACGTAGGCGACTAAGCGGCTGACCCGTGCGACCAGGTCTTCGCTCGTCATGGGTTTGAGCGCGTAGTCGTTGGCTCTGTCGGGCCGCTGGGCGTGCTTGCGAAGGGCTTCGGCCGTGCGTGCTGAGCTCGTCAACAGGATGAGGGTTCCTTTCAGCCGCTCATCTTTGCGAACCCGGCTGCAGATCGAAAATCCGGACCGGCCGCTCGGGAGCTCCGCGCTCAGGATCAGGACGTCTGGTTTGAGGGTCCGAAGATCGTCTATGGAGGCTTCTTCTCGGATATCGACGGCATCGCCGGACTGCTCCAGCGCGCTTTTGGCTGATTGGGCGAAATCTAGGTCGCCATCGACGATCAAAATGCTTGCAGGCATGGTGCCCTAAAGACGTCCCCCTCGAGTGTGGCCGGCCCCTAGGATGTGGTCAAACGGCGCGAGGTCTGCTGTAGGTGGGCGGCGGCCCAAGGTAGGATTACAGACCACACCAGGACCGCCGTCAGACGGGGTCTTTACCCAGCCGGTTCGCTGAGCTTCGCCAGAACCGAGAGGTCTTCGAGGGTGGTGGTGTCACCTCTCGGTGTTTCCCCGGATGCGATGTCTTTGAGGAGTCGACGCATGATTTTCCCGGATCTGGTTTTCGGCAAAGCATCGGCCAAGCGAATGTCATCAGGCTTCGCGATCGGGCCGATCACTTTTGCGACGTGATCCCTTAGGTTCTCTCGGATCTCACCCGACGGGGTCGCGTCGGATTTGAGGGTAACGAATGCCACTATGCCCTGTCCTTTGATTTCGTGGGGGCGCCCGACCACTGCTGCCTCGGCCACCAGGGCGTGCTGCACGAGGGCGCTTTCGACCTCGGCTGTCCCCAGCCGGTGGCCCGAAACGTTCAATACGTCGTCCATGCGGCCCATGATCCAAAAGTAGCCATCCTTGTCGCGCCGGGCGCTGTCTCCGGCGAAGTAGTAGCCTTTGATTTTGGACCAATAGGTGTCTTTGTACCGCTGGTCGTCCCCGTAGATGGTCCGCAGCATCGATGGCCACGGCTTTCGAACCACCAAAAGGCCTCCTTCGTTGGCGTCGCAGGGCGTGCCGTCTTCACGGACCACCTCCGCGTCGACACCAAAGAAGGGCAGGGTGGCGCTTCCCGGCTTGGTTGCGGTGACACCGGGCAGGGGTGAGATCATGATGCCCCCGGTTTCGGTCTGCCACCAGGTGTCCACAATGGGACAGCGCTCTTGTCCGATCGTTCGGTGATACCACATCCAAGCTTCGGGATTGATGGGCTCTCCCACCGAGCCCAGCAGTCGCAAGGACGACAAGTCATGTTGCTCCGGAAAGGCGTCACCCGCCCGAATGAATGCCCTGATGGCGGTGGGCGCCGTATAGAATATGGTGACTCCGTGCCGTTCGACCATGTCCCAAAGACGCCCAAAATCAGGATAGTTAGGGGCTCCTTCGTACATGAGTTGGGTGGCCCCGTTGCTCAGCGGCCCGTAGACGATATAGCTGTGACCTGTGATCCAGCCCACATCTGCGGTACACCAATAGATGTCATCGTCCTTAAGGTCGAAAATGTACTTTGAAGTAAGTGTCGTTCCTACCAAGTACCCCCCGGTCGTGTGCAGAATCCCTTTCGGCTTTCCGGTTGAGCCCGAGGTATAGAGCATGAATAAGGGGTGTTCGGCGTCCATGGGTTCGGCTTCGTGTTTGCCAGAAGCTTTTCCCATTTCGTCTTGCCATACGTAGTCGCGGCCCTCTTGCAGCTGAATGTCGGTGTTGGTGCGCCTCACAACCAGCGTGCTTTTTACGGTCGGGCAGGCGCCGTCTGCGAGGGCTTCATCGACCGCTTTTTTGAGGGGGACGACGTCGCCTCGTCGGTAGCCGCCATCGGCGGTGATGACAAATGAGCAGCCGGCGTCGTTGATGCGTTCTCTAAGGGATTCCGAGGAAAAACCGCCGAAAACGACGTTGTGCGGGGCGCCGATTCGAGCGCAACCCAGCATGGCAATTGCGGCCTCTGGAATCATGGGAAGATAGATTGCGACTCTGTCGCCCTTCTTGACCCCCAGTTTGGTGAGGACATTGGCCAGTTTGCAGACCTCTCGGTGGAGCTGGGCGTAGGTGAGCGTACGCTGATCCCCGGGTTCTCCTTCCCAAATAATGGCTGCTTTGTTCCTCCGTTCGGTCTCTAGATGGCGGTCCAGACAGGCCACGGAGGCGTTGGTTTGGCCGCCCACGAACCATTTTGCGAACGGCTCGTTCCATTCGACGACCTTCTTAAACGGGGTCGACCACGGGATAATCTTGGCCTGTTCTCCCCAAAATCCAGCGGGATCTTCCACGGATTGCTTGTGGAGTCTCTGGTAGGTCTCGGTGTCTGAAATGTGTGCGGATGTCCGGAATTTGTCGGGTGACCCAAAAACCCGATCTTCCACCAGTACTGATTCTATGGTCTTGGCCATGCTTCTCCCTCGGTTTCGAGCCTGGAGCCGGCGCCCCGCTCCTATGGACCCAGGGGGCCCGGGGGCGTTGACTGTTGATTTGATCCCCTTTAGCGCTGAGGCGCCCAGGATCGCAAGGATGATCAGGATTGGGGCTGGGACCAGGGGGTCAGGCCGGCACTGTTTCAGTTTGGCGCGGAGTTTGTTCGCTGGCGCAAGTCCATCATGAACGATTTTTGGTCGGTGTGCACTTTTTCATTGGAATCTTGCTTGCGAAGTGGAGTAAATCATGTGAAGCCCTACGAACGTTATCCGGGGTACCGCAAGAATCTCTTTTTGGGGGGCATTCGAGTTGCCGAGAGTCAAAGCAAAGACAACAAAAACAAGGACAGCGAAAAAAGTTGCAGCCAAGGGTGTAAGGGCGAGCGCGAGTTCAAGCGCTAAGAAAACGACCCGAACGCCGCGGCGACGGGCCATGTCTCAGAAAGCGAACGCTGCGGTGAAACGCGCCGCGGAATCGCTTTGGAGCGTGGACATGAAGCCGCACACTTTGCTGCAGGAACTTCGCGAGGTGCTATTGCTCCGATGCCTTAAAGAGGCAGAGGGCAATTATACAGTGGCAGCTGAACTGTTCGGTCCGAGTAGGCAGTCAGTTCAGCAGTACGCGAGCAGTCCGCTTCGCGACAGTCGCTGGAAGCCGTATCAAAAGAGTCGCCGAAAGCGCAGAGTGGAAGCTCGGCCGTAGACGGCTCTGCCATGTGGCAGGTCGCTCGGCCTTTGCCGAGCGGCAAGCGAAAGGAAAATCAGATGGGCAGGAGCCCGTCTGGTGGACCGCAGTGTGGCAGCCTACATCGCGTTCGCGCCTTTTGGCGCGTTCTCCGACATCTATGGGTCGGGTGCTCCGAGCTGCTTGGACCGATGAAGAGTCGGCGTGGCTTGGTCCATCATTTCGAGACAAGCCAGAGCGAAAGCTGTGGCACGTAGGTGATCACGCTCAGGACAGCCAAGAGCACGATCATGAACGGAACCGCTGCGACGTATAGCGTCGGCAGTGGTTTTTTGAATCGGAATGCGCTCAGAAACAGGTTCATCCCCACCGGCGGGGTGAGGTAGCCGATTTCCAGATTCGTCAAGAAAATGACTCCCAGATGAAGGGGGTCTACGTCGTACGCGTTCGCCAGCGGCAAAATCAGCGGCAAGACCACGATGATTGCGCTGAAGATGTCGAGTATGCACCCAACCAGCAGTAAAAATACGTTGAGGGCTATCAAAAAGGCCGTTCGCGACTGCACGTTCTCCTGAATCAGAAGCAGCATTCGATCCGGAACTTCTTCGAGGACCAAGAAGCTTGTAAAACCCAAGGCGACGCCCAGAATAAGCAAGATGGCGCCGACCAGCACGGCGCTTTTCACGGCAATTCCGGGGATATCGCGGCGGAAGCTGAGGTCTCGATAAAAGAAGCACTCCACCGCCAGTACCATCAACACGGTGACGGTTGCGGCCTCGTTGACTGTCAGCCAGCCACCGTAAATTCCCGCGAGGACAACGCCGGGAATCGGAAGCTCAAAGCGCACATTGAATAGCGCAGACCCAAGCGCACTGAGTGTGAAAGGAGCCCGTTTCACGGTCTTGGACTTCATGGCGATGAAAGCGGAGTAGAGACCGAGACTCGCGACAAGTAGGATTCCTGGGATGAGTGCGGCGCGGAACAGGCCATCCACATCGACGCCCGCGACAATGGCGTAGAGAATCACGGGCAAAGACGGCGGAAACAAGAGCCCTAAGGAACCACCCGCGGTGAGGAGTCCCAGTCCAAATTTCTCGCTGAAGCCTTCGCCGCACAGAATTGGAAACAAGAGTCCCCCGAGTGCGATAATGGTGATGCCGGAAGCGCCCGTAAATGCCGTAAAGAAGGCACATGCGACCACCGCCACAATAGCCAGTCCCCCCGGCAACCAACCGACCGCGGCGCGCGCCAAGCCTACCCATCGGTTTGGGGTTTGAGACTCAGCCATGATGTACCCAGCGAAGGTGAACAGCGGAATGGCAACCAGGGCCGGGGCCGAGGCCACGCCGCTCATCTCAATGATGAGCGTAGAAAGATCGGTTTCCGTTGAGTGATAGCCGAGCATGGTGAGACCTGCCAGGGAGGCGAATAGGGGCAGGCCAAGAACTGCGAGCACCAAGATGGGGCCGGTCAACAGGCTCATGTTGGCACCGGATTTTCGTTGCTCTTGTGGGTTCGGAACCGGCGTACTTGGTTTCGGCTTTGGGCGAGGAAGTGAATCGAGATGGCTAAAAAGGCGCAGGGCATGACGATTTGAAACGGCCACGCGGGAAGGTCAGCAAAAAGTTTGGTGTTATCTGCGTACTCTTGCCGAACGAACTGAACCGAGGCGTAGGTCAGCACCACGCTGACCAGGACGGCGAAACAGGAGGTGAGTGCACGGATCTGCGCTGCCCTTTGGGCGCTTACCAGATGGCAGACGGCATCAATGGAGATGTGTCGCCCTTTTTGGGTTGCGAGTGCCCCACCGACAAAGCCGAGCCAAAGAACCATGTGGCGAACGACGGTATCGGCCCATTCGAAGCCAAAATCGAATAATTTTCTGGATGCAAATTGCACAGAACAAATACTGATCATCATAAATAGGATGACGACGACCAATAAGGCTTCCGTCCGCGCGAGAATTCCGTCGAGGCGGTCAAGAAGGTCGGGGTTTGGTTTGGGCGAAGATTGAGTGGGCATCTTCTGGGGTGGTGCGTGTGCTTGGGTCATGGTTTGAGCGGCGGCCGTGGGTCGAGCTGGGCCTCATCGCGGAATTGGATGTCATGTCTTCTGAGGGGCGCGGGCCGGAGTAAGGTGGTGCATGCCCGAGGTATGGGGCGCTGTTCACGCAAAAAGAGTTCGTCTGCATGAGCCAGCAATCGGCAGGCCTTTCTTTTGGCCAAGGTTTCTAGAAGGCCGTATTCCTCTCGCCACGCGCTGTAGATGACTCGAGTAAGGTCTTTTTCAAAGCGCGCTTCATCCATCTTTTGTGCGTGCACATACTGGGCGGCCAGCGTTTTTGGGAGCAGTTGTTTGCCGAGTTCCGAGGCTCGTCGGAAGTGGTGGAGTGCGCGGTCGGGGTCACCACCGAGCGCGCGGGTCCGGAATCCGTAAAAGACCCCGGCCAAGAGGTTCGGACCTATCCCGTAGAACGTCTTCTCATCGATTTCGAGCAAGCGCCCAACCAGCAGCTCAATCTTGGGGAGCGCGGTGATTTCTTCGGGAATCATGCCGATCTGGAGCCGAGCTCCCCAGGCAAAGCTCAGCCAAAACAGGGAAGTCGCGTCCTCCTGGGTGAGCGATCGGAGGATGCTTTTGAGGTGTGCGGGATCACAGGCTTCAAGGGTTTGGTCGTTGAGGCCCTCTTTGAAGTTTTTATTGAGTCTGAGCGATTGCAGCGCGAATTCCTGGCCACGCGCGTAGCTTTGCAGGGTTCTTTTCCGTAGGTCATCCGCGCGAGCCTCATCGTCGGAAAACGCGAGTTCGGCGAGTTCCAGCTCGTCCTGCAAAAAGGCAAAAGCGTAGCTGGTTCGGACCATGGCTGCCCAGTTCAGGACATCCCGATCATCGGGGTAGCTTTTCGCGATGCCTTCTACCAGCTTCATGTTCGCGAGCATCGACGCGCGCGCGATTTCGAGGTCACTTTCTTGGACAAAGGCCTCCACGGTGTTGGCGACGATCGGCTTTATTCCATTTTTGGTTGCTTTGCTTACGAAGCCGCAAGAAACGAGCCACAGAGTGAGAAACGCGAAAATGACCTGGGCCCGCAGGCAAGCGCTGAGCGACAGAGCCATCGGTTTTGTCATTTGCCAACAATGGTGCGCGCTTTGGCGAGAAGCGGGGCGGCACCGAGTTTGTCGGCAAGCTGGGGCCAAGCTCGGGCTGCCATGGCTTTGAGAGATTTATAGTGAGCGGCGTTGATGCTCGCTTTTTTTAGCCCTCCGCCGGGTCCGATCAACTTCTGAAGGATCGCTTGGTTATCCTTTCGGGCTTGTTGAATCATCTGTTTGCCAAAAGCTTGCATGATTTTCTCGATGCGCGGCCGTTGTGGTGCAGGGATTTTCTTCCATGCCCGCTTTGTGAGCACGAGGCCACCGGAGGCGTAGGCAAAAGGTTGTTCGACAACGTATCGAAGATCTCCGGTCCAGCCGAGCGCGACTGCTCCCGCGGGGCTGGCGTAGACCGTATTGATGCCGCCGGTCTTCAGTTGCTGCACGACGGTAAGAATATCTAAGGGATGGGGCGAAACGCCGAACGTTTTAAGCGTGGCCGAAGCAACGTGATCTCCTTCCCATACCCAGATCTTCGATTTTCGCAGGCCCTCGGTGGTGGTGATGGAGGTCTGACTGAACAAATGCACCAGTCCGGTTTCGCCCTGGGCCATGAGTTTGAACTTGGTGTCGGCTTCGAAAGCCTTCTCGAAAAGGGGCCAAAGGACTGCTCGGACTTTGTCAGCCTCTTCGTAGCTTTCAGCCAAGAATGGCAATTCTTGGACTCGGAAAAGAGGCAGCAAGAGCCCCATCCCCTGGCCGGTCAAAAAGGCACCGTCTAGCCCGCGTCCGAGTTTTTTTGCTACTTTGGATTCGTCTCCAAGCTTCCCGTCCAAAAACAATTTGAGTTGAACGGCGCCTTCCGAGTCCTTTTTGACGGTTCGGGCCAGCGAGCGGATCAAGCGGCCCCAGGGACTTCCGGTGGGCGCCAACGAGGCCAACCTCAGTGTAGCGGCCTCGGCGGGGTGTAGATAACCCATCAACCCTATTGCGGTGAGTGAGGCGAGAACCTGGCGTCTAACGAGCCCGCAAGCAGAGCGTGGAGTGTCCATCTATCGGTCCACCTTACCGAGGCATCGAGGGATGTCGCAAGAAAGTGCGGATTTTTGACCGGGCGTTTCCCTGGGATTACGTTCTTGTCTCGCCAAGAGGGAGCGCGGTTCCAATATTGCCGAAGCACAAGAAAAGGCCAAAAAGACGAGGGACGAGCGCAGCGCGTGTCTCTCGGGCGGGGTCCAAAAGGTCCGCTCCCACCGCCAGGTCGAAAGCGGCAGCTCGGAAGACCAAGGCTCCACCCAAAAAGGCCCGCACCCAAACCAAGAAGTCGGGGGGCCGTGCGGCGGCATCCGGATCTAGGGTCACGGCATCTCGTGCGCGTGCGACGAAATCAGCCGCTCGTTCCGCAAAGCCAAAGTCTCCGAAAGCCAAATCCCGGTCCGTGAAGCTGGCAGCCCGCCCGTCAAAGTCCAGTGGTCGTCCCCCTAAAGCTGGTGCCCGTACCCCGAAGCCCGGGCCGCGGGTCTCGAAGTCCGCGGCTCGCGCATCCAAGTCCAGCGGTCGTTCCGTCAAAGCCGGTGCCCGCACGTTGAAGGCCAGGTCCCGTGCCCCGGAGTCCACGACTCGGGCACCCAGGTCCAGTGGTCGTGCCACGAAGTCGACTACGCGCGCGCCGAAGTCCGCGTCTCCCATCGCGAAGCCGACCACTCGTACTTTGAAGTCGGGTTCTCGGGTCACGAAGTCGCCCACTCGCACGTCTAGGTCGGGGCCTCGCGTTACGAAGTCGCCCACTCGCACGCCGAAGTCAGGTTCTCGCGCTGCGAAGTCGAGCACTCGTACTTTGAAGTCGGGTTCTCGGGTCACGAAGTCGCCCACTCGCACGCCGAAGTCAGGTTCTCGCGCTGCGAAGTCGAGCACTCGTACTTTGAAGTCGGGGTCTCGGGTCACGAAGTCGCCCACTCGCACGTCTAAGTCAGGGTCTCGGGTCACGAAGTCGCCCACTCGCACGTCTAAGTCAGGGTCTCGCGCTACGAAGTCGCCCACTCGCACGTCTAAGTCAGGGTCTCGCGCTACGAAGTCGCCCACTCGTACTTTGAAGTCGGGTTCTCGGGTCACGAAGTCGCCCACTCGCACGTCTAAGTCAGGGTCTCGGGTCACGAAGTCGAGCACTCGTACTTCTAAGTCGGGTTCTCGGGTCACGAAGTCGAGCACTCGTACTTCTAAGTCGGGGTCTCGCGCCGCGAAGTCGCCCACGCGTACTTCTAAGTCGGGTTCTCGGGTCACGAAGTCGAGCACTCGTACTTCTAAGTCGGGGCCTCGGGTCACGAAGTCGAGCACTCGTACTTCTAAGTCGGGGTCTCGCGCCGCGAAGTCTGTGACCCGAACGAGGAAGTCTCCTCGTGCCGCGAAGCCCGAGACTCGCACTTTGAAGTCGGGGCCTCGTGCAGCGAGGCCTGAGCCTCGCGCGCGGAAGGGGGGGGCTCGCGCCGTGAAATCGACGACGCGTGTGCCGAAGCCCGGTACGCCGAAGTCCCGCGGTCGCATCAAAGAGAAGTCGAGGTTTCGGGTAAAGAAGTCGGGTGCCCGGGCGAGCATGAATCGCTCTTCCCGGAGGATGCTGGGAAATACCCTGGACGGGAGTGAAAAGTCCCGAGTTGTGAGGTTGGCGGTTCGCACGTTAAAGTCGGGCGTTCGCGTTACGACGCTGGTTCGGGTAGGCGCAGGCCCTCGTACGGCCCCACGCCCTTTGAGGCCTTCCCTCGGAAAAAGTGTTGTTTTGCACAAGGGTTCCAATGATCCAGTCGAAAAATCTCGCTTCACGACGGCGACGGGACAAGACCCGTCTGGGCCTGTGCGCTCAGCGAAGGCGCTTGGTTTGGGGGACAGGCCATTGGATCGTGAGATCGCGCTCGAAGCGATCCGCATGGCGTTCTTGGTTGCGTCGGGCACCGACCTTGAATCCATCTTCAAAGTTCATGACGATGAGGCTGCTGTTCCCGACCTGACGCCACGGCGAATGATGGAAGAAAGGGTTGCGGCAACTTGTTCAATGTCCGTCGGTCACGACGAAGGCTGAGGCTGCCAAGGACGCCGAGAGGGCCGAAAAGCATGACAAGTGCGAAATCACCGAGGTGATTCTTCGGAGGCTTTTTTAACAAAAGGGTGAGTGGCCGCAGACCGAATGTTGTTACCACTGTGGTGGGGCAGACTCGAATTCCCGGTTTTTGTTCTGTTGTTCTCGCCACCAACGGACCCATTTTTGGCGCGCCCGCTCTCGTTGTCGACGCGGCCCCCCGGCATTGAAACCCATGTCTTCGCCGGTTACGGCGCGGAGCTCTTCTACTGCGCTTTGCCTCAGGGTCGGTTTTTTGGCAGCGAGGCCATCGATGAGCCATGAGATGCGGGAAAGGGACTGGCTCTTCGCCCACCACGTCCGCCACTTTTTTGCGTTGGGGCCAAACTGTTGTTTTGTGATCTCCGCGAGGGCATTTTCTGCACCCTCAAAGAGCGTTTTTTCTTTTCGTTGGAAGATTTCGATGAGGGACGGAATGGCCGTCACGTCTCTGAACAGCCCTAACAGAAAGGCTGCGTGGCGACGTGCTGCAAGGGAAGTGCCTAGTTCGAGGCGTCCGTGCAGATGATCCAGAACCATGGTGAATTCTTTTTGCTCGCGGTAGTTGAATAGCGCGCGCGCAGCGACCATACATATTCGTTTTTCTTCGTCATGCAGGCGTTGAATGAGTCGTGGCACCGCGCTCGGTACGATGACGGCAGAAAAAAAGTAGGTGCCAAAAAACCGGTGTAAGCGATCAGAAGCTTCCAACTTCTTGAAGGCGTAGGGCACGGAATCCTGGCCGAACCCTTCCAGAATGCTCATGATTTCCCCGCAGTTTCCGAAGGACGGCAGCCTTCCCGAGAAAGGATCTGCGTATAGGTGTCCAGGAAAGCGATCCACGACCGCTGGCAGGATTGTGGGGCCCATACCGAGGAGCGTAGATTTTGCGCGCCGTCTGATCACAGAATCGTTGTCCTCGAGGCGATCGAAGAGTTCGTTGAGTTCTCGCGCGGAGACTTCCCGTTGCGCAGCGGCTTTTTTGTGCGCAGCGTCTACCAGGTTGCCGGACGAGTCTATCGTTCGGTCGAATTTCTCCGCCACCGGCTGTCCTTGTAGATTTGCTTGTTTTGCGGTGGTGTCTGTGGTGGTGGAAGGCTTGTCTTTCGCAATGGGCGAAGCCTCCGAGGCGGGTACAGGCGATGCGTTTTGGGCGACAGCACTTGGAGCTGCTGTTGGGTTGCTATGGGCAGGCGCAGTCGTTTGTGCGCCTTCTTGGGCCCCATCTTCTTTCGTCGTTTTACGTATGCCCGCCTTGCTGGCCTCGACGTCTTTCGCAATTGCGTTTGGTTCGTCGGCGTCTTTTTCAGTCGCGCCTTGGGTCGCTTCGCGTGTTTTGGTGGTGCCCGCAGGGTCTTTGTTGTTTTGGGCTTCTGTTAGAGGGGGCGCATCGGTTGTTTGCCCGTCTGCTTTGGCGGTGTCTTGCGCGATGGTGTCTGCTTGTCCGACTTGGCGGACTTCAGGGGTGTCGGCAGGGTCCACGCTATCTTGGGGAGCACTCAAAGCAGTGTCTGTCGCCGCCTTATCCGCTTGTGTGTCTTGGGCGACTGTGTTCGTTTGTGCAGCGTCTTTCTTTGCTGGGTCTTGAGCCGCTGCGGCTGATTCAGGACTGGCTGTTGCGCTGACGCTCTCGCGGTGTACGGCAGCGTCGGGGGCGGCCGCTGCGGCCGCTGTCTTTGGGGCGACCACACTCGTTTGTTCAGCATTTTTTGCTGCGGGGCCTTGAGCCGCCGTGCCTTCTGCTGCGTCATCGACCAGGGTCGGACTCTTTGCGCTGGTGCTTTCTTGGCCGCCGCGGTGCGTCGCTTCCGCCGTTACTGCATCGCTTGAGTCGCTGCCTTCTTTGGCGTTGCTTTGTTCGCTTGTTGTCTGCTTCCCCGTGGGCTGTTCACTGACATTCTTTCCTGCGTCGTCGGTCTCGGTCTTGATTTCGTCGGCTGGGCGCAACGAGGTTTCTTGTGGGGTTCCGCCCATATGATCGCTTTTCGGCGCATCGGGGGCGGCGGCTTTTGCTTCTGGCGCGCGTTCGGAATCGATGGCTTCGTCTGAGGCAAGGTTCTGGTTACTTCGTTGGTCGTTTGGGTGAACTTCTTCAACGTCGTCATGAAGTGGGGGCAGAAGCACGACATCGTCATCTTGTGTTGCTTCTTGAGCCCGCGCGGGCTTCGCGGCGAGTTTGATCTTTGCGAGGGGGGCGGCTGTCTGCTCTTCGGCTTGCGGCTTTTGTTCCATCGAACGGAGGAACTCGCCAGCTGTCATTTGCGGGATTTCTGGGAAGAGCTCGTGCAGACTGGAGGAATAGGGTATGGGTCGGCGCGTTTCACGATCTGAGTCGCCTGGGGCTGGAACTGAGGCAGGCTGGTCAACCAATGGCCGTGGGAGAGAGGCACTGCCCTGGGGTTGTGCAAGAGACGTAGGCGGCGTGGATGTTTCTGGTGGTCTCTGGCTGAGCTGACTGAGCGATGCTCGCTTTTTCCGGATCAGAAGCTCCTCGAGCGCGTGCTGAACGTGGGGTGTGAAGAGCATCAGATCCGCCGCCATCCTCGGCGGTATCGTATGGGGGCCGTTTTCGGCGCATATGAGTGCAACCGTGCGGTTTCGGATGCGCACGGGCACGATCAAGACCGCTCTTGGCGCGGGACGCTTCGCGGCGTCTAGGAAGGTTTGGTGAGAGTCCGATGTGGGAAGCGGCCCAAGATAGTGGGCGTTGCTGTTGAGAACGACTTGAAAGGCTGATTCGGGTGACAGCGGGATCTTTTTACCTTCTAGGGTGGCGTTTTCGCTTCCAATGCTTCGCCAAGCAACAAGGTGCGTTTGATGGACGGTCAAGATGGTGCAAAATTCAAGATCCTTCGCTGCATACTCCAACGCTATTTGTATGATTTCATCTCTCGTCTGTGCTTGCTGCAGTCGCTGTATAGCCGTTTGAAAATTCAGGGGCTGCGACGAGAGATTGGATTCTGTCTGCCAGACGTCCATTTGCTGGAGCTCACGGGCATCGGCTACCGGAAAGGAACTTTTTGACGGTGGCTCGTTTTCGATCGCGCGGGCCTGGTTGGTTTCCTGGGCGGTTGTTGTCGTTTGCGGTTGGGGGATGTACGGCGCGTCTTGAACCGGTGAGGCAGGCGAGTTGGTTTCCTTTGCCGCTGTGAGTGGGGCCTGCGTTGAGGCGTCTGGCTTCTCTTCGTTGTCTTGGGTGGACGGGTCGGATGTTGGTGTGTGGTTTGATTTCGGAACCGGTTGTGCACCCTGAATCAGGGCGGAAAAACGTTCCGGGGGCTCCACGCCGTATAAAAGCGAGATGCGTTGATGGACCCTAAACTCTGGCGCCAGTTGGGGCTGAATATCGAGTTCTAGGAGTTCAGCCAGGCGCTTGATCAGCATGGCGTCTGCGGGCGCGGGTGACAGCACGAAAAGTTTTTTGTTTTCTTCATCAAACTCCAGGGGCGCCAGTCCGTGCTTTTTGGCCCATGGCTCTGGGAATGCCCGCAGCGCCTTCTGGTCAGGCTTTTTTGTAGATTCTTCTTCTCCGACTGATTGGAGACCATAGGTCTTGGCCAAAGCGTCCACAACCGCGGGTTCGGCTACCAGACGGAGCTCCAGGAGGGCGGTATCGATGGCCCCGCCCAGGAGAACCTGACGGGCCATGGCCTCGTGGGCCTGAGTGGCATCCAAGTGGCCATCTCGAATAAGGTTCTCTGTGAGGCGCTCCGGCATGTCTGTTGTGGACTCCATCGACCCTGCAGGGGCCCAGCGATTCTGTACCCCCTTTTCGCTCACAATTCCGATTGCTACAAGCCTTTGACGGGTCACTGTGCCCCTCTCCTGGGGTGGTTCCCCCGGGTTGTTTGGATGCCATGCAAGTGAGCCGAGGTATGAGATAGCCGGGAACCACCCAAGAGCGGTCAGTGTTCGATTTGGACCTGAGCTCGAATGGTTCGGCCGGCGGGGCGCTCGAGTGTCAATACAGCCCGACGGACGTCGCGAAGGAGAGGCTTGAGTCGGAGCCGGAGCCGTTCGAGGAACAGAAGCTCTTTTGGGTGGCACTGACCAAACGAGCCAGATGCGAACGCCGCGTTGATTGCCGGGGGATCAACAAAGGCCTGGGCCCATGGAATCTCGGTTCGGATGTCTGTCGTCGGTGGTGTTCCCTTGGTTTCGTGGTTTCTTCCGGCGATTGCATACCTCTCGGATTCGGGCGCGATGCGCCTTTTGGCGGCCGCGCTGCTGCCCGGTCCAGCACCCACAATCAAGATCCCGTCGGTCATCAGCGCTTCAAATGGCCGGTGGCGCCGTCGGCTCAGGGGTTCGGTTCGACGCCACGCTTGTGGGCTCTTTGAGAGTGCGGCACTGGTCTTTGACAAAAAGCGGTCCCACTCTGCCATCAGCTTGATCTCGTGCGTTTGGGGTGCAAGGGCCGCAGTGATCGCGGAAGGAAACATGGTGAACCAATGGAGCGGGCCTGCGGGTTGATGGACTTGCGCCGGCTCGCAGCGGGGATCTACGCCGAAAACCAAAAAACCTAAGGTCCCGGCCCAGTCCGAGTGAGGGAGGTTGAGCCCCAACGATTGTACGCCTTTTTGCAGGTGTTTCGGCGGCACGTGCACCAGTAAACCTGCGAGGGCTGTGGTGTTTACCCAACGATGGATGCGCGGGTCTCCCGGCGTTGAGGGCAAGAAAGCGGCGATGAGGCGCCGCCCAAGCTGGGTGGTGATGAGGTCTGCCTCGAGCCGCGAGCGCCTTGGTTGTTTGCGGAGACTGACGACCACTGCGGGGGCGGTTTTTGCGTATTCGGCCAAGTCTGCGAGTGCGCGGGTGGTTTGTTCTAGGCGCCGATTCTGTCGCAGAGTTGGGTCAAAGCGCCGGACACGGGAGACATGCCTTTGGTGTCTTTGTCGGAGGTAGTCTACGGCCGGTTTGGTTTGAAGGACAAACGTGAGTCCTGCTTTTTTGGTATGTGCGTAAAACTGGGCCTCCGTGAGGTTTCTCGGCTTTTTTCCGGCCGCCGACCGCTGTGTGGCCAGACGCAGCGTTCGAAGGGGATCGTGGTGTGCCCAGACGCCGATTTGGCAGGTTGCCCGGGCGCCGGTGAGTATACAGGCGACCGGTTGGTCAGAGGCAGCGCCCAGGACATAGGCCGTCTTTTCGCCCACGGAAGCGGTCTGGAGTGCATCTTTGGCCCATTCCTGAAGAGTTCGTTTGAAGCGGACGGGATCTCGTAAGCCCAAGGAAACGAGCAAAGTGGTTCCTTGGGCGCCCACCGAGAGCCAGGCATGGGCTCCGACATCGATTCCAGTATTGGGTTTGTGAGCGAGGTCCAGATAGCGAAGAACCTCGGTCCGGATGGAACTGAAGCTGTCCGAAAACACGGACTGTCGGGTCGCCCCGAATGGCTGCAGGTGAGACGCCATGCCCGCGAAATTGCGGATATCACGGAGCGCTTCGTCGAGCCGTGAGGCGTAAACCACAAGGGGAGCCGATGATCGGATCATTGGGAGCGCTGGGGTGTCCCCCGATTGCCCTTTGGGTTCTCCCCAGGCGTAATCAAGTGTCCCCGAAAACCCTAAAATGGCGATCGGCAGCGTCCATCGCAGACGCCGGCGCACGTCAGAGCGTGTGCGACGGCCTACACCCGGTCGCGTCAAGTCCGCTCGGGTACCGCAGAAACCCCGACATCGTTTTCGGATCGCTCGCGTTGTTTCCGCCGAAGCGCCCTTTTGGCATAGGCGAATCCAACCAGGAGTGACGCGAGCAGGGGCGACATCGCGATCAACACCACCAAGAGTTTGAATTCGAACATTCCTGCAACCAGGGGACGCATGAGTTTGTCCAATAGTTCCCCGTACATAACCCCGATAAAGAGGACACCCGCAATCACGAGGGCGATGCCATTCATGGTGGCAAACCAAACAATGCGCTGCGTTCGGTATGGGTCTTTGGCCATCGACGGGCACGCTAGGGGTTGGGGGCCGACTTGTCATCTGGTTCCATAAGGTCGCTGTGGTTCGGTGACCCGGCATCCCCATGACAACGCGATGCTGAGGGGATGCCAGCTCCATCAAATCGACAACGAAGGATGTTTCGGCTAACTCACAGAAAAGCTCGGGCATTCCTGCTTTCTCACCCGTCCATCAGTAGATCCCCCCCAACGGATCAGGTGGCACCGAAAAGTGCCCTCATGGAGAGGCGCCCTCCAGGAAATCGAGATTGGGCGAAATTCCATGGTCGCGACCGTCTTCAAGGTCTGCTGCCCGGCAAAGAATCCCCGGGCCGAAGCGGGCGGTTAAGCCGTCGATGGTCGTTTCGAGCCGACGACGGGCGCCATGGTTAAATAGGTCGAGTTGCATGGGCGCGTTGGCTGTGGCCAGGTCGAACGCGGCCATGCCGACCAACCGATAGGCCTCGCGGTGTTCGAGTTCGTCGAGGAGCCGGACGCCTGCCTCATAGAGCTCGCACGAAACGTCGGTTGGTTTGACGAGCTTGGTTTGCCGGGACCGAAGCTGAAAGCGCTTGGTCTTGAGCTTGATCCGAACACCACAGGCGAGGAGCCTTTTTTTTCGAAGGCGCTCCCCAACGTTTTCGGCTGAACGGCGAAGATGAAGTTTTATGGTCGACAAGGTTACGACGTCGGTGGCGAGTGTGCGCTCGGAGCCAATGCTTTTCATCCTTCGGCTACGCTGGACCCTTCGCGGATCCTGCGCGTGCGCAAGCCGATAAAAATGTTGGCCCATGCTTCCAAGCTGACGGGTTAAGTCGTTGGGATCGGCCCGAGCAAGGTCTCCGATACGGAGGAATCCGAGCCTTTCGAGACGTGCAACCGTCTTGGGGCCGGCGCCCCACAGTCGTGATACGGGAAGTTTTGCCAAAAACGCCTTGGCTTCGTTTTGGGGCACTGCGGTGAGGCCATTCGGCTTTCGAATGGCACCCGCCACCTTCGCCACGTATTTGGTTCCCGACAATCCCACTGAAACTGTGAGCCCCCGCGTCGCTTCAAAAACCGCCTCTTGGATTTGTCGGCCCATGTCTTTGGGAGACCCGAAGATGTGGGTCGCCCCGGACATGTCCAGAAATGCTTCGTCGAGACTAAGTGGTTCTACATCGGGGGAGAAATCCCTAAACACGCCCATGATGGCCTTGGATGCTGCCTGGTAGCGCTCGAAGTTTGGGGGGACGACGAGTGCGTCGGGGCAACGACGTTGAGCCTCGGCCATAGGCATCGCACTGCCCACGCCGTACGGGCGGGCCTCATAACTTGCGGTTAAGACTACGCCCCTCCCGCCAGGAGAGCCCACAAGAATGGGGCGTCCACGGAGCTTGGGGTCTGCCAGCTGTTCGACTGCAGCATAAAAAGCATCCATGTCGGCATGAGCGACGATGCGGCTCCAGTCAGGTCCCACGACGCGGGGATACTATACAGGTGTTTAGTCTTCGTCTAGGATTTTGGGACGGACCAAGCCCGCGACTTCCCCGGTCCTACATGATTGCCTGGTGTATCCCAGCGTTCCGATGGCTGGTTTAGGTGCGATAGGGTCCGGGCCTACGTCACGGTCCTCCAATGGATGATCTGCTACCTCTCGTTTACCTCCTCTTTGGCGCGATTGGATACGGCTTCGTTTGGGGGCGCTGGGGGCGGCAGGAGCGCCAATTACAGAAGGCCGCTAGACTCCTGGGTCTTCAAACCAAGATAGGAGGGACCCACGCGGGGATGGTGGGAGCATCTCTTGTGACCCTCAGTCGTAAGGAGGAAGGTGTGCTTCTTGTCGAAGTAGAATCTCGTGGGGCCATTCCGCCAGGGTTCGCATGTTACTCAATCGGGCATACGAACCCTCCTCCGCACGGAGCCCGTTGGCTGTCCGGGGACAAAGCTTTCGACAAAGAGATCGTACTCGGGGGCCGCAAAGCGCCCACCATCGCGGTGTTGACTAAAGATGCTCGTCGAAACCTTTCCCTCCTTCGAGGAAGACTGAATGGGGCGTATTTTTCTGTTTGCGACGGACGGATGACGGCACGAATTACAGCACCGGCCCATGGTGAATGGGTTGCCTCCGAGATGGTTCAGTACATGGTCGAGGCGGTTGAGGCATTGACCCTCGAGGAGAATGCGATTCCGGCCGCCATTCTTGCACGTACCGCTGAATTTTCATCGCGGGTCTTTCGAAAGATTTCCATCGAGGCGCTATTCCAGGACTTCCCAAATCACGAAGCAAGTAGCCTCGCGCAACAACAAGCTCTGGTCGACCCTAGTCCGGAGATAAAACTCCTCGCGGCTAGCCGACTCGGGCACGAAAACATTGCTCTCCTCTCTAATTTGGCCAGAACGAGCACAGTTGCAGAAGAAGATCGAATTCGCGCGCTGGAGACACTTGAATCCGTTGCGGACGCGGGACGTCGTCGAGCCGTATTGCTCGATATCCTGAAGACCACTACTAAGCCGATTCTCTTCTCTCTCGCAGCTCGGACGGCCGCGAACGATCATATCGAAGACGCGATTCCCTTCTTGGTGCGTGCGTTGGAATTCGAGGCACCACAGTCAGTAAGTGCCGCCGCGTACGCCCTCGGTGAGCTTGCTGAGATTGGAGATAATGCGACCGAAAAAGCTCTGATCAAGGCGCTGAGCCATGAAGAAGGCAGCGTCCGGCATTCCGTCGTGGAGTCACTGGGGCTGATTGGCTCCCGGCTTTCAATCGTTCCTCTGATTGAGCTGACCAAAGGAATACTCAGGAACAAGGACCTAGGCCTGGCCGCAGAGGATGCCCTTCGACGGATTCGTACCAGAATAGGTCCCGCGGAGGGTGGCCGCTTGTCGGTTGTAGACAGCAGTACAGCGGGGGAACTGAGTCTCAATACGCAGGAAGGCGATCTTTCGTTTCCCGATAAGTAGATCAAAGATCATCATCCTGTTCGGCCAAACGAGGGCAGATGGGCTATTGTCGAAGCCAGGGGGGCATGCCGATTTGGATAGACGATCCACAACCTCAAGGGATTCGTCTGCGCAGTAGGGAAAGATAGGCGCCTGTCTGCAAGACGTGGGATACACGTGGACCTTCATCGATGTCGTCATTTCTCTTTTTGCGAACCACAGGTCGCGCACGTGCCACCGTTTCTTAGGTAGACGGGGGCAGGTCATCGCGCGTAATGATACGATGAAAATGCTGTTTTCGTTCGAGGGCGGGTTCGTTCGTTTTTTGACAAGCCCTGACGCAAGGGGAAGGCAGATATGTATGCACCGCTGGTGATGGCTATCGTGGCGTCGACGCCTTCACCGACCGCACAGGACTGGCAAACGCTCGCAAACGGTGTCGAGCACCGGCCACTGAAGGTGATACGTTCCCCCAAGCACGGAGACGGCATTCTTCATGTGGTGCGTATTGACCCTGCGAAAGCGAAACTGGAGGTTCGCAGCGCCTCGGCGATGGACGGCACGAACAGAACGGCGGGGCGCTGGGCTGACAGCTTCAAGTATGTTGCTGTTATCAATGCCGGGATGTACGAAACGGACTTCTCAACCCACACGGGCTACCTTCGCTTTGGCAGTCATTTCAATAACAAGAAGTGGATGGGTAAATACAAGTCCCTGCTCATTATTGATCCCGACCAAGGGGCAAGGATCGAAGACGCTCTGACCATACCTCATGACATTGGGCGCCATCGTGCCGCCGTGCAAAACCTAAGGCTCATTGCAGGCCCCGGAAGAAATGTGTGGACCAAGAACCGGCGAAAATGGAGTGAGGCAGCCGTCGCAATGGACCGCAAAGGTCGTATTCTCTTCCTATTCTCACGCACGCCGTTTTCGATGTGGCGATTCAACGAGATTCTCTTGGCCTCCGACCTACAGGTGACCCATGCTCAACATGTTGAGGGAGGCCCTGAGGCGAGCCTGAGCGTTCGGGGCAGGGGCCTACAACTTGATCTCAGTGGCAGCTACGAAACGGGCTTCAACGAAAACGATAGAAACCAGGCCCAATGGAAGTTGCCCAACGTCATCGCGGTAGGCAGTCGTTGAACCCGTTCGGGCTTGGGCAAGTGCTGAAACGTGGTACGTCACGCAGCGCTCTTGTTGGCGATGGCGCTCAGGACGAAGGTGTTCGATGATCGCCCCTATGCAAGCGTTGAGTTCGTTACAAAGAAGACTCGCCATCGCATACAGACTCGAGCCGCAAGCAACCATTGTCGTAGGTCGTGAGCTTTCCACAGGCCGCCAACGCCTCTTCGGACAAGGTCAAGGACCTGCGGGGCGCACCCGGCGACAGGACCAGAACGAAACTTTTTCGTCTTTCGTGAGCGAAGCGTTCGGCTACGAGAAATCAGGCGGTTCTTCTTTCACCATCTGCAATCGGCTTTATCTTGATGTGGGTCTTTGATTATGCCCCAAGTCTTCAGAGGTCGCCTGCGGAAAGATAGATCGTCTCAAGCGCCTGCGCTACGCGAATCCGGAGATGTTCATCGAGCTGCCCAATTTCGATCGACTCCAGTTCTCGCACAAGCGCCCTGTAGTGTCCCCTTTCTTCTTGAAGGACATCAAATATCCTTTCAGAAAAGGCAGAGCTCCCCTTGAAGAGCTCAAGAAACACGGCGCGCGAAATGTCTCTCGATTCGGAATAACATTGATAAAGTTCCTGGTCTGCCGGCGGCGAATCATCATGAACTTCGTCATGGTCCGAGAACGTATAAACCGGATCACCTACCCACGAACCACGTAGCCTAAACTCTGGTTCTTTGTGACCCTGGAACCTGGGAACCATGAGCCAACGTAGGGCAAAAAGATGAAGATTGTCCGTTGCTTCAGAAGCGAAGAAGACCTTGTCGCCATCTCCGAATGTCCCAGGCTTGATAGACTCCCGTCTTTTCGCGTTGACGATGTAATACCAGACACCCACTACAACAGTCCTGATTCCTTCATCAGCATTAGAGTCCATGATCTCATCGTCGTTTGCGGGGCTATTTCAACAGTTTTTTGTGCTTCGACACAAGACATAAACCGGAGTCGTTGCGCTTGGCATCGCTGGGCATCATCAGCGCTTGGATCTTGAGACAAATGATGAACCAACGCGCCCATGCACTTGATGAGTTCCGGCGTAGTATAGTGGCAATTTAGCGCGCTCTTGATCATGAGGCCGGATGCGAAATTCAACACGCGATTTGATCCCGGCTCACACAGAATCCCGACAACGATGTCTGGAAGGTGGTACACGAGCGCATTTGGATGCATCGCATCGAACCTGGCCCTGTTCTTGAATACCCAAGAAACATCAAAGTTCTTGAAGTCTAGGCGGCGAAACTCTTCCTCGATCGCAGCCCGATCCTTTAGAGCGGAAGAAAGCGCAACAAAACGCTTCGGTGGCGGAACGTGCCGGACTGCGCTTCGAAGCCGGTTCAAGAAGGCGCGTTGGTCGAATGCAAGCATATCAGTGCAATCTTGGCGCGGAGCATGTCACCGGTCAACGTGACTCCAAGGTGGTTTCATGCTGTTTTTCTATAAGTGCTGGCCGAAGACCCGCTTGGACCAAGGAGAGGGCTGTCACCACCGACCTCGTTGGGTCCCATTTCCACCAACATCACCGAGGCCCGGGTCCGGCGAGATCTGGTTGATCCGAGGACCGTCGTCGTAGTGGTCGATGCTGGGTGACGACACGACGTAGCCCTTGGACGCAGGGGCTGGCTCGATTCTCCCGGAGGGGGGTCTGGGGGGAGACTCGAATCCTGTGAATCCCTGTGGATGGATTGTGGAATGTAAATCTTCCAAAAAGTGGCGGGCGATTTTGGAATAGGGAATCGTCTCGTGAGGTGGATGAGACGGGTGACCCGGTCTGTAGCCAGGTCACCCTCGGCGAGTGGAGCCGTAGATCTCGATGTGATCATGTTCGAGGTCGTGCTCCCTGTCCAGTCTTTGTCCGTTGGAGGAGAGTGGAGCTCCGAATTCGATTTTGCCGATGGTGTTTTTTACCATTCGCCATCCACCGCAAGTGTGATCGTGGACAACGGTACTGCGCCCGTAAATGCTCGGAATTAGGACGCGAGTCGAGCAAACGGGCGGCGCGTCGCCGGTATCGGGACAGCCCGGAGGGTCGCGAAGATCATCGGGTGCGTGAACAGGAACGGCGTAGTCGAAATCGTCGCGTGGGAGATCACAGTCGAAAAAATTTGACGAGTGGGGCATCCATGACTTCGGAGCAACGAGATGCTGAAACAGCGGCTGCAACTAAGACTTCGACGAGGAAACGATGGCGCCACGACATGGGTGTGCTTCTCCGGTCCGTTGTTGGAGCTGTCAACCGTGGCTCGAAATACTATGCTCCGTCGACTGGTCGCGCTGTTGGCCCGATGGCATGGTGGGCCTCTCTGCGCTGTATTGTCTGTGGACGCAGAGGACGCGTGGTCCATGCGTTGGAATGAGTCTCTGGCAGCGTTGCCTCGTGATCTCGTTCGACTCCGAGTCCGTAAGCCACGAGCGACTTTGAGTGCAGAAAGACAGCTCGAGAAGTTCAGAGAATCGCGATGAGCGAAGAGATATCCGACAAGCTGACTGAAGTGCTTCGTCTCTCGATGGTCGAAGGTCTCTCTATGCGTGCGATTGCTCGTCGACTTTCAATGAGTCGAAAAACGATTCGGAAGATCCTTGGCCGGGCATTGCTATCGGAACGACCGCGAGCCAAGGAACCGCGCTACTCCATACTGGACCCATACGAGGACACGATTCGCGCGATGCTGTCGGATATGCCTGACCTATTGGCGCCGTCGATGCTGGAGCGCTTGCGTCCACTTGGCTACACAGGTGGGATCAGCATCCTCCGCGAACGGATGCGCACACTTCGGCCTCACTCACCGAAAGAGGCTTACCTGACTCTCGACTTCCGGCCAGGCTCTGTGCTTCAGGTGGACTGGGCCGATTTCGGATTCGCAATTCCTGGTTGTCCGCGCCGGGTGAGCGCTTTCGTTTCTGTTTTGGGCTACTCACGTCATCTGTACCTCGAATACACGCTGAGCCAGCGGATGGGCGCTTTTCTGCGTTGCATGGAGAACGCCATCTCTTTCTATGGTGGCATCACGCATACCGACGTGTTCGACAATATGAAGACCGTCGTGTTGGAGCGAACCAAGCTCGGCCCGGTTTTTAATCCCCGATTCAGGGACTACGCGAGCGTCCGTGACTTCGCGATCACGGCATGCAACCCGAGGCGGGGAAACGAAAAAGGTATTGTAGAACGAGGGATCGGATTCGTCCGCCGCCGGTTCTGGCCGGGTAGGAAGTTCCGAGATCTACTCGACCTGAACCGCCAAGCGGTGGAATGGCGCGAGAATTATGCCAACAACCGTATTCACGAAGTGACAGGAAAAGTCCCTTCTCTGGTGTTCGACCGCGAGGAACGGAAGCACCTAAAACCCATGAATGGCCGACCATTCGACACCGACGATGTCGAAAGCTGCGGCGTAACCAAGTCTTTCCGGGTTCGCTTCGACCGAAACCTCTATTCAGTGCCCTGGAGACTCGTGAGCCAGCAAGTCGTAATCCGGGCCAATACAGAAGAGTTTCGTGTCTTTCTCGAGCGCAAGCAGGTTGCTCTGCACTCGCGCTGCTGGGACGTCGGTCAGGACATTGAGCATCCGTCACACAAAGAGGGTCTGCTCAAACGAAAACCCAGAGCCGCGGCAGGCACGCTCCCGTATGCGCTGAGCGGTCTCTCGGAGGTCGGGAAAGAGTACTTCAAAGTCCTGGGCGCCGGTGGTCGGTCCATCCATCGCGAAGTCGTGCGGCTTGTCCTCTTGGTCGAACTCTTCGGTGCGCAGCATACCGTCGACGCCATTCGTGAGGTCATGGATACTGGGCACGTCGGGGCAGAGTACGTCGAGTATATTCTACGTCACAAAAGGAATCTTGACCCCGCACCGCCGCTCTTGCGGCTCGGTGCCCCAGAGCTCGACGATATCCGACTGCCCGAGCCGGATATGAGTCTCTACGAACCGTTGAGTTCGCCTAGGAAGATGCTCGACCCTGGCTCCTCAGCCAACAAAAGAGATGAGGATGACGCCCATGGAACGTGACGACGAACTTGAGCTTCTACTCCAGAAGCTCCGATGGCTACGACTTCCCGGTATGATGAGAAGCCTTCCAGATATCGCCAAGCTCGCATCGAGTCAGAACCTCACCCTCTTCGAAGTCCTCCATCGTCTCGTTGATGAAGAGAAAACGAGCCGAGTCGACAGCGCGATCAAACGGCGGGTTCGTGATGCCCGTTTCCCGGAGGTCAACACCATCGATGCCTTCGATTTTGAGTTTTGCCCTACCAGAAAAAAAATCCGAGCGAAGTATCTCGCCCTTCACAACCTCGACTTCCTAGAGCGCGGCCTCAATCCAATCTTCATCGGAACACCGGGCACCGGAAAGACGTTCCTCGCTCGGGCGCTTGCATACCGAGCCTGCCAGGCAACTAAGCGTGTGGTTTTCACCACGGCCCCGAAAATGCTCAACGAGCTCGCCGGTGCCGAGATCCACGGTAGCATCGAAAAGGCCATTCGTCGCTACCACCGAGCAGATCTGCTTGTTGTCGACGACTTCGCCGTGCTCGCAATGGACGCCGCGCAGGCCAAACTCGCATTCCAGGTCATCTCAGAGCGATATGATTACCGACGCTCGACGGCCATCACCACGAACCGGGCGTTTAAAGACTGGACCAAAGTTTTTCCAGACGCGCTCAACGCCCAAGTCATCGCTGAACGACTCACCGAACGCTCCGAGTGCTTCGTCATGGGTGGGAAAGGATTCCGACAATCGGCCAGCTGAACTGAATCCAATGGTGCTGCCGGCGACCATGAACCGCCGGGCCGGTTGGCCCAGATACGTCGACCACGCGGCCTTGCGTCCCGAACCTACGCTCTCCACCGCGCCGATAGGTTTTCGCACCACCGACTGGGCTCCTGGCGACCGGTGATGTCGTTGGAACTGGTACCCTCGAACGTCGGTGGCGACAGAGGGCCTCGAGGGGGCTTGAAACCGATAGCAAAAGTGTATGCTCTGCTTGAGCTTGGGGCTCGGGTCTCTTCAAAAAACCTGTGGTGCTTTTGATACGGTCCCCGGGCAGAAGAACGCTCAGGTGTGGTGCTGGTCCTACACCGGTGTGGGCTTCCAGGCTGGTTTTTTGTCTAACTTGGCATAATGGCACCGGGTTCTTGTTCTCCGCCTGTTGGTACAAGATCTGCGAGGCTCAATCCGCATGGGCCTGGACCATGTGATGAAGGCGGGGTTTGTTGTCACGGCAGCTGTTGTTCTCTTTTTGGGGCTCGAGCGGCCGGTCCAGGCGCGGGGGACTCATTTTGTTGCCGAACTGTCTGGGGGCCTTGCGACTTCTCCTTACGAACAAGATGCCTGGATTCCGGCCATGGGTGTCTCCTTGGGCGCGACTTGGAAGCTTCCTCGCCTGTCGCTTCGGTGGTACCTATTGGGTACTTTTTCTCACCGAAGCCGAGAGGTTTCAGGCTCGTACCGAAACGACGGGTTTCGAGCTCAGCGGGAGGAGTATGATCTGTATGGTGCCAGTCGTTTTGTTCTTCCGGTCTGGCGGTCCGTGCGCGTTTACGGTGAAGTTGGGATTGGCCGTCGTTTTTACACCCAAAGACTCTCTCGTGCCAGCCTGCCGCAGAACCTGAGCGAAGAGTCTAGCGCCTTCTTGCTGGTCTTGGCCGCTGGGCTTTCGGTGCGTGTTGCTTCTCCGTTTTCCGTGGGGCTTCGAGCGGAGTTGACGCCGTTGACCTCGCAAGCTGGTCTTCCATCTTATGCCGTGTCCCTTTTTCCTCGTGCTCGGGGGGGAAGTATGCTGGCCCAGATCGGAATCCACTTTTGAGTCTGTTCAGCTTTCGATGGGGCGTCTTCGTCGGCGCGCTTGGGTTGCTTTGGGCTTGCGGGCCAGAGTCGGATCCGGTGCGCGTGGATTGGATCGTATCCCAGGAACCCTGCGAGGCAGACTGCGTCGAGTTGCTCCGGGGCGAAGGTTTGCTGTTTCATTTTGGGGATCCACGTCCGGGTGATCTGGCGGCTAGGGCTGAAAGACGCACTTTGTTTGCCGAGGTTGCTATGCCCGACGGCGCGGTCCTGGGGGCCGAGGTGGTGGGCGGTGGATTTGAGCCTTCCGCGGTCCAGTATTGGGAGTGGCGGGATGGCGCTTACGTGCTGTTTGATGCCGAGGAGGTTGAGGTCCATCTGCCGAGCGCTCGTCAGGGCGCCTTTGCTTTTATTGCGTCTCCACGTGTGCCTTCGTCTGCCCCCACGCGCCTTGTTGGGGCATGGATCTCGGCGGCCGACGCGGTCACGCCTGCCCCTGCGTTTCCCGCCGGCTGGCCGGCATTTTTGCCCCGACCCTCAGGTGAGCAGGGGTCGGGCCGAGGGGGCGCGGACCAGGGCGGTACGCGTGTCATTCATCGGTCAACCCCTGACCCCTGCGGAGGTCGCTCGTGTCAGGAAACACACGTGGTCTATGTCAACAATGGCTGTGACGATCCCGCGGTTTCCGACGGAGGAGGCTGTGACGGTGACGCGCACGGCGACGCGTCAGAGACGGCATCTGGTTGCGAGGGTGATGCCGCCACGGATTCCGTGGATACGACCGATGGCGGTTGCGAGGGCGATAGCGCCGACAGCCAAGACACCGGCTGCGAAGGTGATGGTGGAGCAGACAGCGGCGATGGGTGCGATGGAGACATTGCGGCAACAACCGAGGGTGTTGGTGTTCTGCCGTTGTCAGGCCTCGGTCGGGCGTATGCCAGGGGCCGGGGCGTGAGGCACCCTTGCCGATCGTCTGGCCCTGCATCCTGTCGTCGCCGTACCCCGTTTCGCGGTGCCTACGCGATGTGGCGGCTTATTTGGTCCGTGGGCCTTGCGGGATGGGTGAATCGAAGGTGGCGCCCGAAGCGACTGAAGGGCGTGCTATACAAGACCATTTGACGATCCCTTGGGAGCGACGAACTGTGGGTGGCGAATTCCAGACCAGGCAGGCTCAGACGTCACTTTTCTTCCTCTTGGGGACCCCCGAGTTCAGGGGCTCCTGAGTGCTTGGGTTGTTCGATCGGATACTCCGTCGCCCACCGCCAAACGAGAAACCTGCCATCGCCGTAGCCCACAGTGAGTTCCAGTGCCGTCACTACCCGACAATCAAGCTCTGTCCCTGTAAGAATATTGAAGGGCAGAGGCGTGTAATCGTCCGTCGGTCTCTACAGCCACCGCCCCAAGCTGTTCGGCTTCGGAACGGCGCATAAGTCGAAACCGATCATCCTCGAGAACAGCCACGCCGTGCCATGGTGTGAGCCAGACGTCATGGGTTTCGATCAAGTGCACACCCAACTTTCGTTGACACATCAGGCTGGGGGTGAATCGATAAACGAAGCGCTTCAGGAAAACATTCTTGAACGAATTTGCCCCACGCTCGACTCCCTGGAGCGTCGCGTCGCAGCCGTAGAGAAACTAGTCTAGAGCGCATCTCATAACCTCATTTTCCTGGACCTGGACCTGGACCTGGACTTGGACCTGGATTCCTACCGGCGGGTTCGAGGGGGAAGGCACATCTTGGAGAGAATGCGAACGATCGGGTCGAGTATCTTAACAGCCTCCCGAACCGATGCTTTGTCGATAAAGCCAAGAGCAAAACAGGCGTCGACAATTGCTCCACACTCCATAGCGGAGCCTCTGGCGATTGCGTAGAAGCGTTTTTGGTCCGTTGGCCTGGTCTTTCCAGAGCCTTCCGCGATATTGAGCGGGACAGACAACGACGCTCGCCGGATTTGGTCCGCAAAACTTGGGTAGCCGGGGGGAAATCGATCCGTGAGCTGCGATGCGAGAGGCAGGAAGGCGATGGCCAACCGGTAGACTTCGAGATTTCGGTAGTTCATGCGTCCAGGTCCAGGTCCAGGTCCAGGTCCAGGTCCAGGTCCAGGTCCAGGCCATACTCGCGCCAACGGATAGCGCAAAGAAGTAGAACTTGCGCAACGATTTCAGTTCGTTTCACCCCGGACGAGGTCAATATAAATTTCGTAGAAGGATAACAATGCATCCAAGATGTAGAAGGCCGAGAAAATTGTCCGATTTGTATTCCCAGCGAATGGAAAGCCGGCGAAACTGCTTGAGCCAAGCGAAAAGCCTCTCGACTTTCCATCGGCGCTTGTAACGTCGGAAAGAGCGGCCATCCTGCTTTCTCTTACTCGGCCTTTGCCCTCCGCGTTTTGGCGCTATAAGCTCAATTCCTCTTCCGCTTTTGAGTTCACCCTGTAGCTTTCTGCTATCCCAGGCCTTGTCGCCGATGAGCTTATTGGGAAGCTCATCGACAAACGCAGCGTCGAGCACTCTTTGAGTGAGAACAATGTCGTGTCGGGAGCCCTCTGCAATAACCACAGATAGTGGAAGACCATTGCTGTCTGCAATGGCCATCACTTTCCTCGCATTCCCGGCACGACACTTCCCGACACATGTTCCTTTTTTTTTGCCTCTACGTACGTGCCATCTATGAAGGCCTCGGCATCCTCGCTCGTCGCCAAAGTTTTCCTAAGTCCAACGAGGACTTTCTCAAACACGCCCTTTCTTACCCAGATCTGAAATCGACGATGGCAGGTCTGATAGGGGGGATAGCGACGCGGAAGATCTGCCCAGGGCGCCCCTGTTCGGAGAACCCATAACACTCCATTCAGAACACCTCGCGGTTCTCGCCATGGCCGCCCTCCCTTGATGCCTGTCTTACGCTTTTCAGTTGTAGGAAAGTGCTTCCGAATAGCCTTCCACTGATCATCCGTGACGTCCATCGACCACGGTAGATCAAATCCTCGAACCCATGTCGATCCCCCTTTGGCGAGGTTATGAGATGCGCTCTAGTCTTCCTGCCTTGGGGCTTTTCCTCGTTGAATCCGATTTTCAGGCGAAACGTTCGAATTTCGTACGATATCCGTGCGCAATCCTGGCTGCTGTCGTCATCGCCATCGGCGTGCAGGATTGGGTGCGACCGGTGGGTCTTGGGCAGGCGTGTACACGGCACGTCTGCGCTATGGTGGTAGCAGCCACTTCGTCTTATGCCTGAGGTCTTGAAATTCGTTTGTCTCGGGGTTCCTGGTTCAGAAATCGCAAGATACCTGTCGCATGGTTTTTTGCGCACCCCAGTATCGAGCTCGACAACCAAGCAAGCGTGTTGTTCTGCATCTCGTCAACCGATATTTCGGCGCGCTCAAGGAGAGTTTCTATGACCCTAGTGACCCCGAAGTAGGGATGCCTAAGTTTGTCGAGTCTCAGTTCAACAAGTATCGTCTTTGCGGACAGGCCGAATATGGCTTCATTAAGCTTCGTTGTGAATCATGTCAGCGAATGCACGCACTTCCGTTTTCCTGCAAAGCGAAAGCGTTGTGCCCGAGCTGTTCTGCTCGACGTATGGAGGACCTCTGTGCGCACCTTATAGAAAACGTACTTCCAGACGCGCCCTTGCGTCAATGGGTTCTGTCTCCGCCGAGTGAACTGGTTGCCTTGCTCGCGGTTCGTCCCAAGGTGCTGACTCATTTGATTCGATGCTTTGTTGACGCTGTGTCGAAGCAGATGAAGGCCGCCGTAGAGGGCGCACCAGACAAGGCCAAACTTCATACGGGTTCGATTGTTTTCATTCAGCGCTGGACGAAGTCATTAAAACTCTTTCCGCATTTGCACGTCCTGTTTCTTGACGGCGTCTACGTTCACACACCCAGCGATGACTTTGAGTTTATCCCACTTCCGCCACCCTCCAATAAAGATATCCTGGCTGTCGGCCAATCCGTGTTTCATCGGATGGAGAAATATCTCAAGCGCAAGGGATATCTCAATGAAAAGGTTCCTCATGATAGCAGTCTGAGCCCCATAGAAACATGGTGGCTCCGCGCGTTGTCTGAGCCGTCTCTTCTTGAGCTGAATCGTCGGGGCTCTGGACGCTCGGGCCTCAACTACGGTGGGTTCAATTTGCATGCGGGCGTCTTTGTGCCAGAGGAGGACCACAAGCGCAGGCAACAGCTCATTCGTTACGTCGCGAGGCCTCCATTCTCAGAGGAGCAGCTTGAACTGCTCGATGATGACAGAGTTCGCTTTCACTTTCGCTCAAGTACGAGCTCGGGACAAGCGTCGGTGACATTTGCTCCAGTCCAATTTTTAAGACGGCTCTCGTGGCAAGTCGCGCCTCCTCGCCAGAATCAGGTTCGTTATTTTGGAGTTCTTGGGGCGACCCACAAGCTTCGAAATGGCGTGGTGCGCCGTCGTCCACGGATACAGCTACTTATCGAGGAACTCGAGCATAAGAATCGCTATAGAATGCCCTGGGCCCAGTTGCTTGCACGGGTATACGATGTGGCCGCCCGGGTATGCATAGACTGTGGGGGAGCCCTCAAGCCGATGAGTGCGGTCACCGACGCCAAGCAGGCGAGGGAAGAGCTGAGAGATGGTATTGCTGTTCTCGGAGAAACGCACATGGCGCGTGCCCCACCTGACCCAGCCTAAGTTCTACCCCCTCGCTTTACGCGCTCCATCGATTGTCCCACGCGTCCGACACCGGCGCCGGGATACCGGTATGTCTCAGGCTCACCCACACGCTCATCCTCGGGCGGTCATGCTCGGCTCTTCGACATCTCGAGCCCATCAGCTCTACCTTGCTCAGCGATGAATAAGGGCAAGCACCGTACCGAAGCCCTCTGGTTCACCATCTAGAAGCCTCGAGTACCTACACGGAGGTCTTCAATCCGTCTTAGTCAGCGCGGGTGACGTTGTGACGTTAACCGCGCGCACGGTCTTATCCCCCGGAAACCCAGCCTCTCCAGGGGGCAAAGACCTGGTCAAGACGGTTACTCTGGCCGCCGTATTTCCCGCCGGTTTAGAGAGCCCCGCACATGCGTTCGGACGGCGGTCTGCGGATGAAAGCTACACGTACACATGGACGAATCATAGACGCTTAGAGACTGCGTCGAACGCCAAACACAAGCTCACGTTTCGGTACGACAGCGTTGGCCGTCGAACCTCGAAAGTGGTCGAGGCTTTCTCGCCACCTTCTACAAAGGAAACACGCTTTATCTATGATGGCCCTCTTCTCCTCGCGGAGATCGACCCCTCAGGCACTGTATTGACCAGCTATCTTTGGGGCCGGGACAACAGCGGGTCCCGCAAAGGCGCAAGTGGGATCGGTGGGTTGATGGCGATTCAAAAGGGTGGCCAGACGTACTTTCCCGTGTATGACCGCGGTGGCAACGTCCGTGTGCTCATCGACCAAAACGGACAAATACAGGAGCGATACGAATATTCACCCTTTGGGAGACTGCTCACACACGCGAGGCAGGACCCGAATGCAGACGCTATCTCGCCCATGCTCTTCTCGACGAAGTACTACGACTTTGAAAGTGAGCTCTACGACTTTGGCCTCCGAATGTACAGCCCCGCCGAAGGGAAGTGGCTCAGCCGAGACCCGGCAGGAGAAGACGGCGGTTTGAATTTATATAGCTTTGTAGACAATGACCCGATCAACCGGTTCGATCAGAGAGGTGCCAAAGGTGAGCCCATCGAGAGCGGGGACGCACCGCTTCTTGATTCTGAAATCTCCTCCCAAGGACTGGGGACCGAAGTGCCTGGGTGGGATCCTAGTGACAGCAGCTTCAACCCTGTGAATCAAAACTTAGCTGCCAAGCTTTCCTTACTTGCCTATAGCGACCCAAGGGAGATCCAGAGTCGGGCCGGCTCCTTCGGTTTTTCACGCGTGCGCCCCGTCGGGTTTACGGAGGTGGGCCCGAACGTAGACACGGTGTTCGATGCCCAGGGCTTTACCGCCTATGATCCGGAGTCGAATACGGCGCTTGTTGCCTTTCGGGGAACAGCAAGTGGCAAGGATGTGGCTGTGGATTTGGCTGGCCTCTTGGTCAATGGCAGCGGCTTGCTCGGGGAGGGAAAGGTTCATGCTGGATTCCTAACCCAGTTTTTGACCCTCTTGGATACGGTTGAGCAAAACTTGGTCTACTACGATGGACTCAACACGAAGCCCATCAAGATCGTATCCACGGGTCACAGCCTTGGAGGCGCGCTTGCGGTCCTTTTTTCCGCATATGGACTCGAAACAGGTCTGCCCGTAACTGCCACCTATACGTTTGGACAGCCTCCAGTCGGTGATGAGGATTTCGTCGCTCATTTCGGGAGAAATCTGTCCGAGACTGGATCGGGATTCTTTCGCACCGTGAATGGTCTCGACGGTGTTCCTCGCGTCAACGCCGTTGCGAGATGGCTCACACATGGAGAAGCTGGGGAGGTGGTCTTTATCGACCGCAACGGACAGTCTCACTTCAATCCTTCGACGGGCACGATTCGCCGCGACTCGATTTCGCAATTCTTTGGCAACACCACGCGATCGATGACCAATGTTGGTTTGGATCATGGCTCGGTACGCTACGAAGCGCTCACCCGAGCAACACGAAGGAAAATTGTTGGCCGCTGACGATCGAGGTTCGACTTTTTCGTTCGAAGAGGGTGTAAGCCGTCTCAGACACGCCGTTCCTGCGAATACAGGAACCCAGTCTGGTCAACACGATAAGATGTGTATGGCGCCGACTCCCATTTTCTGGCAGAAAGGAAACAACTGGGTCTGGCACAACCTATGGATCCGCTCACTCAAGGCGGCCCCTATTTGTGCCAGCGCCCCTCCCTCGCCTCGGTGCGCCTCCTTGTCAATTTTCTTGGGCGCGACAGCGGCATGTGCGTCGACAAACACTCAGAGGCCTGCCGAATCCTCAGGGCCAAGCCTCGGCCCTATCGCGGGGACGCCTTCCACAGGATCTGCGTACGGCGGGCATCGGTACCCTTGAGATAGATACGAAAGCCCGTCTCGGTCGGAAAGTAGATAGCAGTGCCACCCCGTGACTTCCAGTGGTTGGTGCCTTGAAGGGAGGTAAAGTAGTCAGGTGTGGCGGTGAAGCCGCACCGAGAGGTGTCTACGTTCACGTAGTACGCGCTTCCGTAGGGTCTCCAGTCCTTTTTTTCGGTGTGACCGGTACACAATGAAGGCGAGGTCATTTCGTCGCGCGCCGCGGACCAGTTGATGTGCCATCCCAGTTCTTTGGCCATTTGTGGCGTTATCCCCGGGGCATACAAGTAAATTTGGAAGCTGTCCTCGGTTTGCCGATAAATCGCGGTTTCACCTCTTGCGCGCCAGTGGCCGGTCAAGCCTCCCAGGGAGGCGAAGTACAAGGGAGCTTCGTGCATGCCGCACATGCTGGTATCAATAACCGTCGTGATGCCCGAGCTTCCGAATTGTTCCCATTTGGTTTCGCCTGGTTTCGTGCGCCCGTGGCACTGATCGAAATCGGGTGCGTCGGAGGACAGGGCTTCCCAGTTGATGTGCCACTTTTTGGCTTCAGCCTCTTTCGCTGTAAACGGCGTAACGAGATAGATTCTGAACCCGGTCTCGGTTGCGAAATAGATGGAAGTCGCACCCTCAGCCGACCAATGCCATCCGGTGCCTCCCATCGACGTGATATACTGCGGAGCCACTGTGTACCCGCAGTGGGAGGTGTCGACATTGAGGTACAATCCTTTGCCCTTATAGTCTCTCCAGCCCGACGCGCCAGGGGTGGTCCGTCCTACGCATCGTCCTATCGATTCAGGCTCCCTATCGTCGGGTATTTGGGGGCCCGGGTCGTGACATGCGCTTTCGAGCCTCAGCGACCATGACTCCAGGGTGCCGGCGTCCGTCGGGAACACAGCGTCCTTGGCGAAGTAGTCGACGACGTGAAGTTCCCAGGTCCCAGAAGCGAGTTCGCCTCGGGTACCTTCGATGGTCTGGTTCACGATGGAGATTCGAGTATCGTCGGTTTGACCTCTTCGAGAGCGGAGGAAATGCACGTCGCCAAGCAAAAGATCGCCGCCGAGGCGGTCTTGTTCTTGGCTGAAGTAAAGCTACTGCTTTCGGCGGGTGAATTCTTGGACTGACCACAGACACGCGAACGTATCGGACGACGAGTCTTGGCGCCCATGCGTTTTCCATCGTCTATCGCCATGTCGTCGAATCCCTGGCCCCCGATCTCGGAGGCGGGGTGGCTATCACCGACTGGCCGCCCCTTAGCGATGTTGGCCAGAACGACACCTTAAGGTACCGCTTGGTCCCTTGCTTTGGACATGGAACGTCCCTGTCGAACAGATTGGTGAATGTTTTTGACCATCCTAAGGCTGGCACGATTGCTGATGGAAAAAGGGATGCGGGACTTGCCGTAATTTAGAAATGGAGAGTATTTTCCTTATGAACGAAACATCCCACATCGTCAGCGACTACGATCGTTCACAGAAGCTCCTGAGTATCGCCGGTCGGTTGGCGGCGAAGCGAGATTGGCGCGGTGCCGAGCAATGTTTGCTTCAGGCGGTTGCCATCACCCCCGAAAACCCTCATGTGCTCTATGAGCTCGGGCGTGCCATTTTGCACCATAGCCGTCGATCACAAGCTGGAATGAAGCGTGCTCGCGGGTTTTTGCGTCGAGCCCTGCGTGTCGACTCAAGCCTGGAAAAGGCGCACTGCCTTTTGGGTACCATCGCATTGCAGCAGCGCAGAATGCGAACTGCGGCCCGTCATTGGGAGGCGTGCTTAAGGCTCGATCCAGAGAACCTCGACGCCAGGCGCGGATTACGCCTCATCAGTATGCGAGCCGAACGGAAAGTGGGCTTCACCTTGTTTGCTCGCATTCTCAAGCTCCTGCAACTGGGCTGAGATTCCAGAGGTCGGGGCCCTTTTTTTTTGGTTGGTGCGCCTGCGCTTCGAAAGTCGGATTGTCAAATGAGTCCCGCTTGGCAGGCTCTCCCAAGAACGGTGAACTGGCAAGGGGCGCCCGGCCAGGAGGCGTTCGAGCGCCCGTGTTCTCACGTAGAGCAAAAGGTCGAGTCCATCCCAGTGCCCGTCCAGGACGGCTTCGGGGGCTGTGGTGGCGTCCCCGTGCTGGTCACCTACCGCCCTCTTTGTAGCGCAGCCATCGTGTACGAACGCAGGCTTCCGGACGGTGAGACTCCCCAGTTCGGAATGACGGGACTCCTTCGAAACTCGGACATGGTGATGTACGATCGCCAAACGCAAAGCTGGTGGCAACAGTATACGGGGACCGGAATTGCGGGCAAACGCACAGGTGTACAGCTCAAGCCGGTACCGTCGCGCTTAGAGTCATTTGGAAGTTTTCGCACCCGGACTACGAACGGTGAGGTGCTCATCCCCAAAGACGCTACGCTGGCTGTCTATTGGGAAAACCCATATCGAAACTACGACAGCGATGCACCCGGATACAAGCCCTTCCTTTTCGCCGGGGACGTTTCTAAGAACATCCATCCGATGGAGTACGTGGTCCACATTGGCGACCGCGCGTGGACCCTGGATCTGATTCGCGAAAAACGCCGCATTGTTGACGGAGATCTGGAGATCACATGGAGGCCGGGTATGGCGTCGCCGGTTCAACACCCCATGGTTGCCGGGGGACGAGACCTGGGGCAGATCGCCGTGAAAAGAGACGGAGAAAATACAAACTACTCTGTGACGTTTAGCTTTGTGTACTTTTCGTTTTACCCCGACGGGAGCATCGAGACGCGTAACGGGGCGGTTCGGTTTTAGGCCGGCGTCAAGGAGGGTCCTGGGGCTCGTGAGGCTCTTAGGGGCAGCGGAGGACACACACACCAGCGTTGGCTCCACAATCGCAGACGACCTTCAAACCGGACACGAATCCGTATCTGTTCCTGCGGCCGCCATTCCCATGATCCGAGCCACGCTGTTTGCTCATCACGATTCCCCCAATCTGGGTGCCATTCTCGAAGAATGCTGAGAATTCGCGTGCCGGATTGGGCAGGAACACAACGCCCCCTTCGCCGACGACGTTCTTCTCGACCTCGCAGAAGACTCCTTTACAGTGATGGGGCGTCGCCCGCCGGCTGCGGGGACCGGCTGAAAAGACCTACAGCGCGCATTTTTGCGCACCCCCTATGCGCCCGGTCCAGACCCATGGAACAATTCTCCTCGCTGGTTAAAGTGCATGGTTCACAAAGCCCAAAACAACGGCCCAGGGCTGAGCGTGTCCTGGATCTTGAGCCTTAGCTCAATGGTGGCCTTCGTCCACTGTAGTCTGCTCATTCTTCCTGAACAACTGGAACGCGAAGACGCCGGAACGTTCGTCGGACCGGCAACCAAGCTCGCATTCTTGAAACAGCCCAACGATATCACAGTGGGCTCATTCTTCGATCCCACAATCGAAATTGCTGCAGTCAACGATTCAGGTTCTGTGGACCAGAACTTTTCTGGAGCGATCACGCTGGAGGCCGAAGACGAGGGCGCTCAACTCTTAGGCCCGAACACAAGCATGATGCAGGATGGAAGGGTGCTTTGGCCCTCGACGACCATGCTCCCGGGCGGTTCACGCAGAGTGACTTTTTCCCGCTCAAAAAGATAGGCGCCAACGATTTGTGCCGCGGAAGAGTCGACCAAGTCCCAGTTTTTGACGTACGGCATGTGACACAAGTAGAAGCGGTAAATCAAAGGTTTAGCAAAAACCTGGTGATTCATCCCCACTTTCATGTCCTCGTCCTCGACGGCGTCTTCGCCGAAGAAGAAGTGCCCGTCCTCGGTTCCATCCCCTCCACCCGCCGAGTCCGCAAAACCTCCATGAGGTCGCAAAGGGGTTCTTCCAGAAGATGGAACGATTCCTGAAGAACAAGGGGTATATCGGCGAATCTTCCGAAATGGGGTCGCTCAAACCAGACGAACGATGCTTCCTGTCTGCGATGCGAGAGCCTTCGCTTGTGAGTCCGACCCGCCTAAAGACGAAAACCGATCTTTCCTGCGAATTCGGAGGATTCTCCCTTCACGCTGGACGTACCGTCTACCAAGGAGACAAAAAGGGTCGCGAGCGCTTGTGTCGATACACAGCCAGGCCTCCTTTCGCGGAGGCCCAGCTTCAAGAAACCGACAGCGGCGACATCCTTTTTGAACTCAAGAAGCAGAGGCGCAAAAAACGGGTCATCACGCTCACCGCTCTTGCTTTCTTGCGGCGCCTCAGTTGACTCATTCCTCCCCCTAGACAAAATCAGACTCGCTTCTTCGGCGTCCTCGCCGCTCATGCGAAACTCAGGAATGAGGTCATCCCGAAAGCGCCACCCACGCTCGAACTCATTGACCAGGAACAACAAACCGCTGCCCGGCGACCGGTCGTCTTGGACCTGGGCCCGCTTGCTCAAACGCGTCTTCCATCTGGTGCCACAAAGGAGAATGGATCGCGGTCCATGATGAGATGAGTTTTGTGATTGAGGAACCCCGCTTCGTAGTCGGTAAGGTTGCGGGCGACTTAGATCTGACAGCCGCGCGGGCGAGTTATTTTTCGCTTGTAGGCCCCCTAAGCTGTGCCTCGGCCGGACTTTGCACACAGCGTATTCGCTACTCGCCTCAAGAAGGCGGAAACGTCTGGGCAGATATTCGTTTCTCGACCTGTTCTGGACAGAGTGCCACCGCCCGGGTTCAGGCGTTTGCACCCATTTTCCGAGTCACGCCGAACAGCTTTGACTTCGGGGCGACACCCTTGGGTCAAACGAGGACCCAGGCTTTCAGCATCGAGAACATGCTCAAGGGTGATCCAGTGCCTGAGGTGGTCCTCCGAGCGAGTGGCTTCGCGTTTCAATTCGAGGGCCATAACTGCCCCAGGGCCATTTTCACCGGACAGAAGTGCACGGTGAATCTGTCGTATCGGCCCATCAATTTTTGTCAGCTCACCTTGACGGAATTTTCGATAGGCTACAATTCGAATCCGCCAGCGTCTCAGGCGGTGTCGGTCCAAGGTCATGGCGCCAACTCCGAAGAAACGAGCATCTCGCCGACAGAACATGATTTTGGTACCATCGCCGTCGGCGCCATGAGCCCGTCCAAGCGCTTTTCCTTCAAGAACATCGGCGCCTTTCCGCTGCGCTATTCGAGAACAAGCTTGTCCAACACGACCGGAGCGTTTCAGCTCTTGTCTTCCACCTGCCACCGGATCACGCTCGATCCGAATGAAAGGACTTACCAGATCTACCCGAGAGGCTCCGAAACCAAGCAATATCATGGTGGGATTGGTTTGGCCCCCACTTGGAAGGACAACGCCTATTTTGATCATCCACCGCCTGCCCCGCCGACTGCGCGCCCTAGGATAAGAACGCCCGAGGGCCGACGAACGAGGCGGCGAATAATGTGTCCAAGATCCTCTTTACCTATTAAACATAGTCAGATGGAAGATGGATCATATCCTGTGTCCGCCCGTTCCCATTCCCCGTCCCGTTCCGGTTCCCGCCTCTTAAGTTCCGCGTCGGTGATCCATCGACTTGATCAATCGAGTAAGCATCTTAACGACACGCATCAAAAGGCCCCGGGCGGTATCTATTTTGGCTGGACTGGCAATGCCTCTGCGAAGCCACGTATGGAGTGTAGTGGCACTCTCAGTGGCGGAACGTAGGCCATACGGTAAAAACGGGCCTTTTCGCCGGGCATGAACTCACTACTGGGGACGAACCCGGAGAGGTGCTCCCAGGGTTGGACGTAAAACCGCCCCGTCGCGATTTGGCCGAGCGCTTAGGAAGATCGCTCATTGGTGCCGCTACCATCGGCACGAATCGATCGCGGACCAACACAAGGCCTTGCGCCAGAAGTTGCAGGGCCACTACAACTACTACGGCATTCGCGGCAATTCGGAGGCGCTCACCCGCTTCCGTTTTGAAGTGATGCGCGTGTGGCAGAAGTGGCTCGACCGTCGCTCGCGGCGCGGTCGGTTGAAATGGGACCGTTTCAATAGAATACTGAAACGCTACCCTCTTCCAACCCCCCGTCTGGTGAGAACAGCAAGTCGTCTCGCAACGAACGCATGCTCTTGAGGAGCCGGATGCGTTAATCGCGCACGTCCGGATCTACGGGAACCCCGGGAGAGTGATCTCCCGGGGTGACCCGACCACTTGCGTCGGCGTGACAGCTCCACCCAACGCCACCGTTGTTGGTCGTCCTTCGACAGAAACTGCTTCGTGTCAGGCTCTCCAACGTAACGCGATCATCACGCTATGAGTGAGATCACTCTGGCCTGAACCATCGCGCTCGCTAGAGGACGAAGGTAATTTCAGTGGCTTCAGAACTACCGCGGATTGCGGGTGCGTTTCCTACCGACATGGAGTCTTGAGCGGCGTCATGGCTTCATCCTACGCTCAAGTTTATGCTTCCGATTCCGACAGCGTTGTTCACGTTCGCATTGATCGCGCTTGGGGCAACGCCGCCCGCGTGGGCCGATCCGGTAGTCGAAGAGTTCCTCGAAGACGTCGATCGCGCACTGTCCCGTGAAGGGGCGACTCGTACATCGCCCGCCGAGTCGAAGTTCTGCGAGGATAGAAGCAGAATAGGTGGGTATGGGCTTTACATTACGGAAAATCGCGAATTCCTGTGTCGTTCGACCCGTTCCCTAGGTGCCTACGTCCTTGGCAATCTTAAGTCTCGGGAACTTGGTGCAGTCAGCGCTCGCTTGGAGGTTCGCACCTTTACTTCGACCCAAGCGGCAGCAACCGCGAAGAGGTTGGCTCTCGACCGTTTCGGTCGGGGCGACGTCTCCATACTCGAGGGCGCGATCAGTGGCTGTTTCGCAAATGCGATCTGGGACGACCAATATCTCTATATCTTAACATATCACAGCCATATTGCTATTGGACGCGCGCCAGCGCTGCACACAGTATTAAAGAAAATGCTCTCCAGGGGTAGACTCGCGAGTAGCAGGGGGCCCATCGGTGTGCGAGGTTCGTCCGGTGGTTCGAGTTGGCTTCTGGATGCTCAGGGGTACAAGTATCTGAAACCTAGATATCAGCGAGAGCAAAGAACAGAACGCCATTGCTGTTTGCGTCAACCCGTTTTTGCCCGAGTTGTGGGCGTGGCGCCAGACGACGTTCTTTGGATGCGAGAACGGCCAACCGCGCGGTCGGAGCGGATACATCCGCTAAAACCGTCAGCGACGTGCGTCCCGGTTCTCTTTCAGAAGGCTGGGTCCAAGTGGTGGCGCATTATACCTCGGCACACACACAACTCAGGTTGCCAATTCAGATACAACACAGGTGAGGCGAGGGATAATTCCGGCTATGCGCATTCTCGGTACTTAAGAAAGCACAAACCGGGAGAGTGCGCAGTGTACTAGATTCAACCGAGGACGGCCGGAATCGTCCTGCCCTGTCTCTCCCTTAGAGCAAGCTCTTCGGGGATGCCCAGGCTTCGATCCCCGACCGAATTTGACGGCTGCAAGGTAACTGTTCTTTCTGGGGCGCCTAGGCGAGCGTGATCGCATGCAGCATGCTCGGGACATGAGCGAATCCTACTTCACAAAGGCGGATGGCAAGGCGCTTGTTTCTGAATGGCGAAGAAGCGGGTTGAGCAAGGGAGAATTTTGTCGAGTTCGAGGTGTGTCGAAACCGAAGCTGGTGTACTGGACGAAGCAGGTCGGGGTCTCGCCGAGCTTCATTGAAGTCACAGTACCGTCCCGTAACAAGAGGAGAGAATCTGACAGCCTCGGTTTTGAGGAATCCGTCGAGGTCTTGATTGGAGATGCCTTCGTTCGCTTTCCGAGTCAGCCGGGGGTTGTGGGGGAGATCCTTGGTATACTTATGGGTGGCGACCGTTGATCCCTTCCGGTACTCGGGTCTTTTTCGCAGTCGAGCCGGTTGATCTTCGTCGTTCTTTCGACGGACTGGCAGCAACTGCGCTTCAAGACTTAAAGATTGATCCGCGCCACGGAGGCCTGTTTGTGTTCCTTAACAAGCGATGCAACCAAGTGCGCGTGCTCTTTCATGATCCGCACGGCTGGTGCATTCTTGCGAAGCGACTCGACCGAGGACGATTTCGTCGTCCCCGGTTCGAAGATGGTCGGTTCTGTTGGGAAATGGACACGAAATCGATGCTTCGTTTTTTAGATGACATCGACCTTTCGTCGATGAAACGAGGACGGAGAGCACAAACATCGCCGACGCTGAAGCTTTTGCAAACTTAGCGTTTTCTGCTTGCCTCGTAAGCTTTGAGCTTGTAACTCCAATTCATCTCGAAGACGCGTATCAAGAAGACGACTACCGAGCTGGTCAACTTCACGGACCTCATCGAAGTCCTTTCGAACAAGGACGGCGAAATGCCCTCAAAAGAGGCGCTTGCGGCCGTTCTTCAGACCGCTCAGAAGGTCATCGAAGATCAGGCTGTCGAGATCCACCATCTACAAAAGCAGTTGTTCGGACGGCGCTCGGAGAAGGCGCTTTGTGGCCAGCAGAGTCTCTTTGTCGACACGCTCGAAGCTGTAGCCTTGCGAACGCCGGAGCCTGAGCCAGAAGAAAAGGAAACGCCCGGGCCAAAGAAACGAAAAAGGAAGAAGCGGCGCGCCCCCCTCAAGCCCACACGCACCGAGAAGCTCTGTGTTGCTGACGATGACCGGCCCTGCCCTCAGTGCGGTGAGTCTCGGTGCACCATTGGTCACAACCGGAGTCTCGTTGTCGAGTATACACCACCGAAGTTTGAGGTCATCGAATACCTACGTGAAACCATCGCGTGCAGGTTGTGCGAAGGCGAAGTGAAAAAAGCTCCTGCGCCCTCAACCCATGCCCGGGACGGCGCTTGGCCGGGGCCAAGGCTTCTCGCTGCTCTGATAACAAACAAGACGGTGGACGGGCTACCACTTCGTCGTACGCAGAAGATTTTCAGACGCGCCGGTGGCGATTTCGCAATCTCCACGCTCAGCCGTTGGGAAAGCTTTGGGCACGAAATCCTCAAGCCGCTCTGTCATCGTATCACCGAGCTCGTCCGCAAGTCCGATATGATTCATCTCGATGATACATCGATTCGCGTCCGAGACCGAGACGTCGAGGGCGGCGTGGTGAACGGGAAGATGTGGGTATTCGTGGGGCGGTACTTCGATCCCGGAGGCGACCTTTCGAAGACTTTGACCTATGTGGCTTACCAATACGCGCCCACGTGGGAGGCAGAGCATCCCGAGAAGTGGCTTCGTGACTCCAAAGCAATGCTTCAGGGCGATGCCTATCGCGGCTACGAACGGATCGCCGACGCGAACAGGGGTGATAAGGTTGGACGACTGCTCGCGGGATGCTGTATGCACGCACGTCGACCGTTCGTTCAAGCGCTCGAATTCGGAGATACCGCGGCGCGTCCTTTTGTCGATGCATTCCAGCGTATCTATCGAATCGAAGCACAGTGCAAAGAACATGCTTTGCTTGCGCCTCAGCGGCTTGAGCGACGGCGCACCCAGAGTCTCCCCATTATGGAGGAAATCCTCGAGCACGCTGAGGCACTCAAGCCTATGCCTCTGCTCAAGCCTATGAAGCAAGGGGTGACCTATTTTATCAATCAGTGGGACAAGCTCAGGCTTCCCTTTGCGATAGACGGCCGCCTCGAGATTGATAACGGGGAGGCAGAACGACGACTCCGTCGCATTGCCGTTTTGGTTTCATTATGCGGTACCTCCTTAAATACCTGGAATCTCTAAAGTTCGATCGTCACGGGAAATTCGACACGGGCGCCCTGCGCGCCTTTGCCGGTTCTTGAGGGCCTCTTGTACCTCGGGTTTTTCAAGATCAGTTGCCTGTATCTGCCAGGGAGCATCGAAGACGTGTTGCTTTGCGGGGAGAATTTTCTCCTGAATAAGCTTTCTGACCGCATGGGCACTGACCCCTAGTTTCTCAGCAGTTTCTGACATCGTGAGGCATTTTCCGTCCTTGATGGCGGATTCGTATCCTGGAATGCCTTTGCTGCGACGGAATTGAGATACCCTTCGTGCGTTCCAGGTGTGGCCGTACGGAGTCTTCGTCCCCATTCGGTTCAGTGTGGCTGCGATATGATCATCGGACCACCGGGTGCCCATCTGCCGAATGGTTTCCTCCACTTCAGGAGAATTTCGCATGGTGTGCTCTCCCGGTTTCGGTTTACGGACACGAAGCTCCGAATGCCTTCCGCCACGCCAGTGAATAACAAGGACAATCTCCCTTGTGGAGTCATCGACGTCTACTAAGATCTCTTCGATGAGCGTTCGTATAAGTCTCTGTTTAGTGCGCTGCTCCGTAGTTGGTGCGGTCCACACTTTTTGAAGCTCATCGGCGAGCTTTAGGAGTTCCTCGCGTTTTGGTGGCACTATCGTTTGAGAACGCTTCTCGGTGATCTTTGCCTCGCACGAACGCAGTTTTTCGATCGCCGTATTCCATCGCGCCTCAAGCTCGGATGCGACAAGTCGATTGTCTGGATCTACGGATTGATAACGACGCGCGGCGAGTCTCTCTTCGTATTCTGCTTGCTGGCGTTCCAGCTCATATGCTCGATGCCTCTCTTGGATTTGGAGCTCCGCATTCTGCTCGGCCATGATGGCCGCTTCTATCGCGAGTGGCTGGACCACGGCAAGGATCTCAGATCCCACTGCGAGATCCGGGCGACTGGCCCCAAATGTAATGCACGGCTTAAGTCCCTGCATTTCGTTTCCACGCCGGCATGAGTAGCGGGGCTTGGGGATGCCTCTGCCTCCGTAGGAGACCTGGAGCATGCGACCGCAGCGGCGGCAGCGAAGGAGACCGGCCATAAGTGCCAACCCGCCACGGGCGGATTTTGCGGCACCGGAAGACTTCGAAAAACTGTTCTGAGATAGCCTCTTCTGAATTCCTTCATGCTGCTCCCAGGAAACGTAGCCTTCGTGGTGGTCCCGAATAATGATCCAGTCTTCACGGGAGCGGGCCCGTCCGTATGACTTTCGGACCTGCCCATCCACGATTCTGGTCTGCACCTGAGATTTTCCGTACGCATACGCGCCAGCATAGAACGGATTCTGGAGCACCGAGATTACGTTGCGGTAGCACGGAGCGCGCCACGTCAAACGAGTGAGTTGCTTTGCGTCTGCGGGGCGAGGAAACACGATCCCCTCCTTGCGCATGTGGAGCAAGACTTGTCGCGCACTACCGTGACGCTCAAACAGTCGGAAAACGGTTCGAATGACCTCCTGCACTCTTTGATCCGGATCCATAACCAGACCAGTGTCTCGCGGCCAAAGATACCCAACAGGAACAGGCATTCGCAGTTCACCGCGTCGAGCCTTGGCCCTCGCAGCATCAAGAAGCCGACGTCGGAGCACCGTGAGTTCGAACTCACTCATCGTTCCTTTCAGTCCGAGGAGCAGCCGATCGTTGGGCATCTTTGGATTATAAACCCCGTCGGCATCGATGACGCGGGCATCAACGAGCGCACATAGTTCCATCAAGTGATGCCAATCGCGTCCATTGCGAGCCAAACGCGAAGCTTCGAGGCAGAACACTGCGCCGACGATGCCTTCGCAAATTTGGCCCACCAAATTTCGAAAACCAGGGCGCTCTACGGTGCCGCTGGCAGAGACACCGAGATCGGCATCGATGACAGCAACGTCCTTAAAACCATAGCTTTTTGCCAAGTCGACCAGCTCGTACTGCCTACGTTGGCTCTCGAGATTTTCGCTGACCTGAATACTGGTTGATTGCCGCACATAGACGATTGCTCGACGTCGAACGACATCCGAGGGAAGTTCACGAGGCTTCATTGCGCACCTCCGCTCTTACTTTGAATCCGCTGGCCTCCAGCAAGAGCCTCGCCAGAACTTCGACCGTCATCTTTTGGTATGCGAAATCCAGATTTTCGATAGGGATCGTGGTGTTGAACAGCGGAAGCTGTGTTACTTTGTTCCCCGCATGATTCGCGGTGGGTTGATTCGGCATTGGAGTCCTCCTTCGGTGGATTCTTGCTCCCTGCCGTTCCCGGATCGAGTCTTACGGCCGACACCAGCTTCTCTAGCTCCAGCAACGCGACCAGCGAGGCCTGGCGCCTCCCTAGCTTCATCCCCTCGCAGGTCGCTACCTCGAACATCCAGCGCGGAATCACCACTCCAGAGTCGTCTGGAAGGAAGCAGACGTAAACTCTCTCTCCTCGCCGTACCTCCTCGTAGGCAACGTCAACTTCATTGCCGAACATTGGGTGCCACGGGTACGTGACACGTGCTCTAAATCCGATATGGGCACAATGGCCTTGGACCTGCTTCCGGAAGAAAGTCCTGGCTCTTTGCTGGCTCCAGGGGAGGCGCCGAGCGATTCGCCGATGTCCTTTCGGTTGTCTCCACCGCCGACGCGGCAGGCGTCGATTGTGGAAAGTACCTTCCTAGCATCATCGCCAACATCGACACTTGGCCGAACCGGGAGCTCGATCAGCTCTTGCCAGCCAACTGGCAAACCGCGCTCGAAGATTTCCTTCGCGAGAATAACCTTCAGAACTCCACACCTGCTGCACATTGAGCGCAGACCCCAAAGTTACACCATGAAGTGGGCCTGACCAGACGCCCCAAAATGAACAGTTACATCTTGGGTGACGATTTCGTGGTCACCGGTGCAATAAAATGGAGTGTCTTTTTCATCGCTTCCGAAAAACAGGTGTCGTAAAAACGGGCCACCAAGGAATAGGCAAAACTGGATGTTGGGATCGGTGGCAAGAATCGTGCACCGGCGATTCTCCAAAAGAGAGTCGCCCTGAATTTTTCTTTCCACCATAAAAGCCAACGCCCCACCGTACGCTTGGGGACCTCGACTTTCTTCGCGGCCGAAGACATCGATTCCACCGGGTCTGAAAAAAGCGCGCTGATAAAAAGAAACACTGCCCCCGCGTAGACTCTCCGGCCAAAAAATCGGAGAGACGGAGGTGTCAGGCGACGGCGGCAGCCATCCTCTCGGCAGCAGAGACTCAATCGTAGGGCATAGGCTTCTTCAACCTCTTCGGGGAGGCCTCGGGGCTTTCGGGGGTAATCCGCTCGATCTAGCCGGCCGCCACAATGGGGGCAGCCTTTCTGCTGACCGAGCTCAAGAAACTTCTCATCGAACTTTAAAAGATCATTATAAAATTTGGCATCGCCGCGCCATTGAGTCAGCATTATCTCCTCCGTTGGTTTAGCAACGTCGGAGATCGGCCTCCTCAGAGGGTTTGGTCAAATTCTTTGAGGGGGCTTTTTATCCAGACCTCAAATTTCGTGATCAGAAAAGGTCGTTTTCCCCTCACTTTTGGTGCTCCTACTCATGCGGGGCTTGGTTGCGATCGCCCGCTCCGCCCTCCTCACCAGCTCGTGATAGAGCTTCTCAGGCTGTTGTTCCACGGCATTCACCAGGTTCTTCCAGGCTTTGTAGCCAAAAATGAACCGCACACCGTCCTCGGTCCACCGGTCGAATGCAGCGCTTGTCCGTGAGAAGTCCGTATCACCGCGAAGCAAGATATCCGTGAAGCCTGCTCGACGACAAAGTACAATGGACGCATCATACAGAGGCACGACGCCCTCGGACGACACACTGTTCCCAGGCCGGTTGATGATAAAAAGGGGCTCCTGCGTATTCGCAAGCGAGACCACCAGAGGATGATAGCCCCACACGCCGTTGTAGGAGATGTCCATTCCCGCTTTGCATTCTCCCGTGGTGGGCACGAGCGTTCCGTCCGCATCGATCCGCGCCGTTTCGTCGGTGAAGGCCTTCGGCTGCCTCCGCCACACCTCCAGCCGTGTCTCGTTGAACGCCGTCATCAGATGTTCGATGTCATCGACTCCAAAACGACGGCAGAAATCTCCAGCGGTGGTGGGGTCTGGGATCGATTTCGCCCCCAACGCATTAAGGAAGGCTTCATTGTTACGGCGCAATTCGATATCTTCCAGAACACGCCCGCCGCATAGTCCATTGTAGGCGATATTGAGGACGTGATCGGACTCGTGGTAAGGGCTGTGCCGCTTCAGCACCTGAACCCGTTCATCGATTCGCTTCGCCAGATGGACTTTCTGGACCATACGATCGATCAAACCGATGCCTCCGCAGGCAATACCCTGCGCCCGATCCGCCAACTCGTACTTGATATTGCCCCGACCGAGCATGGGCCGGGGCGCATCCGCGACCAGAGCCTTCGCAAGGCGCTGTTCTACTTTTCTCTTCTTCGCCGCGATCCGACGTTGTATTGTTCTCTTCACTCGAAAAGTCCTTTCGGTGTTTGGAGTTGGAGTGCAAAACGACTCTAAACACCGGACTTTTCGGGTCTACCGGTCAATCTCACTTTCTTTATGCGCTTGTTCGAGGTTTAATTTAGATAGCTATACAAAACCATCTGACGATACCTTGGGAGCGACCACCTCTCTTTGAGAAGAAGACACAACGGCCGCGGTTCCGGAGCACACGTCGTGCAGTGTTCGTGCTTTTGGGTCGACGATCAACCACAGGTAGCCCGCACCCCCAAGCGCGGTACCCAAGACCGCAAGAAGCGCACGGACCGCCGAACGACCGGGCCCAGGCTTTTCTCCGGAGTGGTAGGCCACGAGTTCGATTCCCACGGCCATCTTACCCAGGGTTCTTCCAACAAGGGCGTGGCTGGCAGCGGTGGATACGCCCGCCAACAACAAAAGCCCGAGGCATGGGATCCAAAGAACGCCCTCCAGCGCAAGATCTACGAGGATGTCTGGGTTGGTCGTGAGGCTGGCTTTGGCTCGTTCCCCGAGTGCTCCTATCGAGATGATGCCGACGATGAGTGCGAGGATGAGGCTGCCGTCGATTACGATTGCAACGAACCTCCGTGCCCTTGAGCTGAGGCGAAAATACCGCTGAGTTTCCAGCTCAGTGGCCTCTCGGCTTTGTCCGCTGGGCCCGGATGCCTGGGCATTTTCAAGCAGCCGAGGTGACACGGTTTCCATCGGTCGTAGGGCATGCTCGTGTTCTGCGGGCGGGGCCGGGCTATCCGGTTGTACGGGCCGTGCCCGCTCGGTTGGCGGTTCGTGTCTTTGGGTTTCGGAAGGGTGATCAACCGGGGACCCGGGGAGTCTGACCGGCGGGTTCCGGAGCAATGAGTCCTCCGGGGTCTGGTTTTGGTCTTCCGTTTTTTTGCGTTTCGGATCAGTCGGTGGAGCCGGCTCTGACGGAGGTGTTTCTTGCGGTCTGATTTTGGTGGGCTCGTGTCCGGGCGTTTTTGTCACGCCGGGGTCTGGCAGCGATACCTGTTGTGGTCTGATTCTGGTCGGCTCGTGCCCCGGCATGGTTGTTGCGCTCAGGTCCGGCTGGATTGGCCCTTGCGGTCTGATTCTGGTCGGCTCGTCCCCCCGGATTTTTGTCGAGCCCGGGCGATCGTTCGTGCCTTGTCGCGCGGTTGGCGGTTCGTGGATCGAGGGTTTGGAGCGAGCACTTGGCTTGGCTGGCTCTTGATGTTTGCGTGGCAGAGTTCTCGCATTCTCCAGTTCATGGGTGTGAAGTTTTGGCGAGGTGGGGTGCGGCGCGCTTGGCCCCTCTGGTGCTGGTTTTGCTTTGGCTAGCTTGGGCGCTACGCCGGCGGGGTTTTGGGGTGCTGTTTTGGGTTGGGTTGAACTGGGCGCGGGTGTGCTCGGTGGGGTTGTATGCCGTCCGGCGGGACTTTGCGGCTTCGGCTTCGTGGGCTTGCGCGTGGGTAGTTTTGGCGGCACCGCCGGGGCGGTTTGCACAGGTTTCGCTTGCCCGGGAGCGGGGGCTTTTTTTTGAGCTTGGCGTTTCGGTTCTTGCAAAGCCGCGCCCGGTTTGGGGCTCGGTGGGCTTGGCTTTCGCATGAGGAAACTCGGTGGAGCCGAGTCTGTCCAGGCTGGGGCGGCTTTTGGGGCCGGCGGCTCTTGGTGAGCGCGTGGACGGGGCGCATGGGGATGGCGAGTGGGTTCTTTCCGTTTGGGGTCGGTGGCCAGTCTTTTTGCAGTGGGGGATGGTGTTTGCGGCTGGGCCGCTTGGGGCGAAAGTTCTTGGGGCCCGGGGGTCGGCTGATGCTGTTTGGGGGGGGCGCGCCCCTCTTTGGGCGGTGAAGGCGGCCCTTCGTCTGCCGTTTGTTTTGCGGCGTCAATCAAAGTTGCTCGAATGATTTCTTCCCATGGTTCCAGCGGGGGTTGGGTGGTGACTGGTTGGGTTTTTGTTGCTTTTGGGCGCCTTGGCTCGCGCAGCGGAGAGAGCAGGTGGGCGGGTGTAGGGAAGCGGGGAAGTGCGGGGTCCGGTTCTGAAGCCGGGGGGGCTTCCCAGTTGCCGGCCTTGGTGGTTGATAAGGGCGCGGTCGGAATCATGGAGTTCGGTTGCGGGCGGGCGGGGGCCGGGGCTGTTCTTCGGGGTTTGCGTGCGGAGCCCCGGGGTGAGCCGCCCCGCTGCGCCGCATCCTTGACCAAAGGCTGGCCGCAGCGAAGGCACTGCTTCGCGTACGTCCGATTGGGGATTCCACAGCGGGAGCAGAGCATGGGTGGTCCAGGGGGAGACTCTCGGGGGCCTCGAGTTAATGTCCCGACTCCTTCGGCGCGGGGCAAGGGGATTCTTCCGATGTGGGGGGGGTGATCTGGAGCCACTGTTCCCGGCTGAGCCCCACGCTTTCCATGGGAGCCTTCCAGGCCGGTGGTGGGGGGCAGGACACACAGATGGGTCGCCCGTCCATCGGGTGCGAAAACGTCAGTCTCCAGCTATGGAGCAACAGATGCTTGGGGGCTTGCCCGCATCGTTCTCGGACGGTGGCTTTCCATCGCCGATTGGCAGGAAAATCGCCGTACTGCCGGTCAAGGACGACCGGATTTCCGATGCTTTGAAGATGTCGCCTGATTTGGTGGAGGCGGCCCGTCAGCAGGCGGGCGTGAACCAGGCTGACGGCGGGCTCAACGGCTTCCAGAAATGTGGCCGTGACGATCGCCGTTGTGGCGGCTTGGCGCTTTCCATCTTTGGTCATGAGGGGCTGATTGATGGCGCCGGAGGCCACGCGGCCGAAGGCGACCGCCAGGTAGTCTTTTTCGACGCGGGGCCACGCCCGGCCGAGCGCCTGGCAGACTTCTTTGGACTTGGCGAGAATCAGGACGCCGCTTGTACCCCGATCGATGCGATGACCCAGTCGAAGAGGCGCATCCCCGCTGCTTGCGGCTTGAATCAGTGAAAGCACGGTGGGGGCGTTGTTGCCGGCCCCGCCGTGGACCGCAAGACCCGGAGGCTTGTTCACCACCAAAAGGGCCTCATCCTCGAAAATGACGCGGATACGTCTCAGTTTCTCGGAAAGGGTGACCACGCTGTTCCTCGGCATCTCTGTTGTCACCGTCGTCGGTCAAGGGCCCTGACCCTGTAAGGGAAACAACCAGTCTTGGTGGCCGCGCCGTCTCGAGGGACCCGTGCCGACGGCCCCCCAAAGATGGATGGTTTTGGGCTGCTTCCGAGACTTGCCCCTTTCCCCCCGCCGAGGAGCGTGTCATTGAGTCAAATCGGTGACCGCCGGGGCCTCCATCTGGGATCGCCAGCTCGTTCTTGTGACCGGCAAGGGAGGTGTCGGGAAGACGACCGTGACCGCCTCTTTGGCGAAGTCTATGCACCGTTCAGGGAAGAGGGTTCTTGTGGCCGAAGTGGCACCTGAGCCTTCGGGCCGGTCCGAGCTTTTTGCCCACTTTGGTTTACCGGCCGCGGACCCTGAGGAACCGCGGCGCATTCAGCCCGGTCTTTTTGGCGTTCGGGTATGCCCGTCGACCGGGCACAAGCTGTTTTTGCGTGCGGCCCTCAAAGTGAAAGTTGTGGTGGATGCGGCCATGAAATCGGCTGCGCTGCGACGCTTTCTTCTCGCAGCCCCTTCGTTTCCCGAGATCGGAACGTTGTATCAGCTCGTCACGCTTATTCGCTCAGGACAGTTTGACCATATTGTGGTTGATCTACCAGCTTCGGGGCATGCCTTGGCTTTTGTTTCTTTGCCCAAAACGGTGCTCAAGGTCATTTCATCGGGACTGGTTGGCGATGCCATCCGCGAAGGCCTCGATGTCCTCACGGATGGAGATCGGACTGCGGCGGTGCTGGTCACGCTTCCGGAGGATCTGCCGGTGACCGAATCGCTCGAACTGGCAAGTGGTCTTCGAGCACTGTCTATACCCGTGCGTGCTATGATTTTGAACCGCATGCCGAGCAATCCTTTTAGTGAGGACGAGCGCAATTCGCTCAACGGGCATCTCCAGAAGACGCCTAGCCCGCTTTTGCTCGGTACCCGCGAATTCAGGCGCCTGGAGCGCGCTCTTGTGGCCCGGCAGACTTTTCGAGACGGGGTTCCCGAGGACGTTCGCCGTATCGAGATCAGCGTTGCGCTCAAGCAAGGACGGCGTTCGATCATCGACCACGTGGCGCAAGGGCTTTGTGAGTCTTCGACTGCGCCGGTTGGGGTCTCGATGTGAAGTTGAGTCGTCTTGCGCTTGAGCGGAACATCATCGTGTGCTGCGGCGCGGGTGGGGTGGGAAAGACCACGACGTCTGCGGCCCTGGCTCTTTCGGCCGCACGTGAAGGCCGAAGAGCGCTTGTTCTGACCATAGACCCCGCGAAGCGCCTTGCTCAGGCCCTCGGCATTCCACCCACCGGCAAAGAACCGGTTCGGATCGCAGACGATCTGTTGAATGCCGCAGATGTCGAGTGCAAGTCGGGGGGCGAAATCCACGCCTGGATGCTGGACCCCTCGGTGGTGCTTGAGGGGGTGGTCGACCGATTTGCGCCGTCGGCCGAAGATGCTCGAAAGATTCGTTCGACGCGCCTTTATCAGGCGCTCTCGGAGCTTATTGTAGGCCTGCAGGAGTACACGGCTGCCGAAGCACTCTATTCTTTCAATGAAGAGGGCCGCTACGACCTGATCGTGTTGGACACCCCCCCTTCCCGAAATGCCCTCGATTTTCTCGATTCGCCCAGGCGTCTGGCGCGTTTCCTTGACGAGCGTACACTTTCCATTTTTGTCCCCGGCGCAAAGCGCAGGTTGAACCCCCTGGTTCGTGCCGCGTCCCGGGTGGTTTCGACCGCGATGGCCAAGACCTTTGGCGAAAGCTTTGTGGGTGAGCTCCAGAGTTTCTTGAGCGCGTTTGGCAAACTATTTTCCAAGATGCGCATTCACGCCAAAGGTGTCCGGCAATTGCTGTCTTCTGAGCATGCTGCTTTTGTGGTGATCACCAGCCCGGACGAGGCGGCTTTGGATGAGGCGCTCTTTTTCAAGGGGCGCATCCAGGACCTCGGGCTTGTTTCTCAAGGGTTCATTCTCAACCGAAGCTACGCGTCGAAACAGGATTTTGAGCACCCTCTTTCTCGGCGCACAGCGATAGGGGACAACGGACAAGCGGCTTTGGTCGGCGCGCTCGACAAGCTTGTTCCTTTGGCGGATCACGAAGAAAAGAGAGTACTCAAAGATCGAGTCCTGCTTGAGCAATTGGATTCGGAGGGCCAAAAAGACGGAGGAGGAGGGGCTGTAGCGCTGCCTTACCTCGACATAGCGGTTGAAGATTTGCCGGCACTGAACATCCTAAGCAACCATATTCTGAGTTCTAGATGATCAAGACGGGGAAGTAATTCGTGCTCAAGGCAGCAGCCAAAGACCTCCAGCGGCTTCGCCGCATCACCCGAATTATTGGGAAGTACGGTTATGATGGTTTTGTAAAAAAGTCTCCTGAGTTTCAGCCAGACGCAGCCGATGCAGATTTCTCCAGCTCCGGTATCCGCGCCGGTCCGGCTTCTCGCGGCCCGCGTCGTTTTCGGGCGATGCTTCAAGAGCTGGGCCCCACCTTCATCAAATTTGGGCAGCTTCTCTCATCGAGGCCAGACTTGGTTGCTCAGGACTACGTGGAAGAGCTGAAGGAGCTTCAAGACCACTGTGAGCCTCTTCCGTTCTCAGACATTCTACGCGCGGTTCGTTTCGGTCTGGGCCAAGACCCGAACACGCTTTTTAGGCGGATCGAGGAGACGCCTTTGGCAACAGCTTCCATCGCCCAAGTCCATCGGGGTGTGACTGCAAAGGGTGATGAGGTTGTCCTCAAAGTTCAAAGGCCTGGCATTGACGAAGAAGTGAGCGCCGACATCGACATTCTGTATCGGGTCGCCCGTTTTTTGAATGCAGTGATTGAGGAGTCTCGTTTAGCGGAGCCTGTAGGCATCGTGCGAGAGTTTGACCGCGCGCTTTCTGAAGAACTCAACTTCCAAAACGAAGCTGCAAACTTGCGAGAATTCAAACGACTTCATGAGCCTCGAACCGACATCGTCATTCCCACGGTCTATCCAGAGCTTTCTTGCAAAACGGTGTTGACGATGTCGTTTCTCGATGGGGTGCCTTTTTCTCGCTTGCCTGATTCCGCCGATCGAAAAGCGGTCGCAGAACGGATGGTCAAAGAGGCCTTCGACGAAGTCTTTATCGACGGTGTGTTTCACGCCGATCCTCATCCGGGAAATCTGCTTTATTTGAAGGACGGACGGTACGGCATTCTTGACGTGGGTCTCTTGGGACGCCTGACGCCTCAGATGCAAGAGACGCTGGTCGTTTTGGCATTGGCCATTGCAGTGAGAGATGCCGACACCATCGCCCGCACGCTTTATCGCTTGGGCCGTTCTGATGAGCGCATGCAGCTCTCAGAAGTGAGAGACGATACCAACCGTGTGTTCCAGACCTATCTTGACCGAAGTATCCAAGACGTCGATTCGATGGTTCTGACCCAAGAGCTTTTGAGCTTGGCGATGAAACATGGCATTCGGGTCCCGCCGGAGTACACGATGCTGGCGCGCGCCGGTTCGACCATCGAGGGCATGGTCCGAGAATTTCATCCTGGCATGGATGTGGCAAAAGTGGCTCGTCCTTACTGCGAGTCGCTTCTTATGGATCGGGCGGCGCCTGAGAATCTTGAGGGCGGCCTCTATAAAGCGATGCTTCAGTTTCAAGGCATGTCGCAAGATCTGCCGATTCAGCTCTCACAAATTCTGTCGGATCTGTCTTCGGGTAACTTTACGGTTACGGTCGAAGGCCGTCATGTCGAGCGTCTTAATACTTCGGTGTTGATGGCCGCCGCGACTGTTGCGGGCGCCATCGTGGGTGGTGCGTTTATAATCGGCTCTTTTATCGGCTTGGCGCAGGTCGACTGGCATGTTTTTGGGGTGCCGGTGGTGGGTGTCTTTGGAGCGACGGCCGGCGCGGTGGTTTCGTTTTGGGTGGGGATGTACGTTTTTTTGCGTCCTCGGTTGAAGAAGGTCAGTCTGCTTCGCTGGTTCGTCAAACGACGCTAACCCCATAGGTGGGCTTAGGGGCCCACATGACTATCCCTCAGGGTCGAGTTTGGTGACAAAAGTCTACGGTCGGGTTGTGTTCTGGGATAGAGTCCGTGCGGTGATGGGTATATGGATTCTCGGTGGTCTTGGTGCTTTGTTGGTTGCGGTTGTTCTTTATGATCTTCTCCAAAAGAAGCATGCCATTTTACGAAACTATCCGGTGATCGGGCATCTTCGGTATATCTTCGAGGCGATAGGTCCCGAGCTTCGGCAATACATTGTCACCAGTAACGATGAGGAGCGCCCCTTCGCGCGCGACCAGCGACGTTGGATCTACGCGTCGGCCAAGGGGGAGAATAACTACTTCGGCTTCGGAACCGACAACGAGCTCGAGACCGCATCCAACTATCTGATCATTAAACAGGCGGCCTTTGCCTCGCGCGAGCCTCCGCCGTCTATGCCGTATCGGGTGCCATGCGCCAAAGTATTGGGCGCGGCACGTGGTCGGTCACGGGCCTCGCGCCCCGCTTCAGTCGTGAACGTGTCGGCGATGAGCTATGGTTCTTTGAGTGCTCCCGCGGTCGAGGCGCTCAATCGAGGCTGCGCCCTCGCAGAGTGCCTTCACAATACTGGGGAAGGCGGTATTTCGGCGCACCACCAGCACGGGGGGGATCTGGTTTGGCAGCTGGGTACCGGCTACTTTGGCTGTCGCGATGCGTCCGGAGGCTTTGATCTCCAGCGTTTGGTCGAGGTGGTCGATGCACATCCGGTGCGGGCTATCGAGATCAAGCTCAGCCAGGGAGCCAAACCTGGACTTGGTGGCGTTTTGCCGGCCGCGAAAGTGACGCCTGAGATCGCCGCCATTCGCGGTATCCCGGTCGCCCAAGACTGCATCAGTCCCTCCTATCATGACACCTTCAAAGACGCGGACGAGCTCTTGGACTTTGTCGAACGTTTGGCAGAAGCGACCGGGCTTCCCGTTGGCATCAAATCAGCCGTGGGCGAAATTGAGTTTTGGCGCACTTTGGCTGAACTGATGGCCAACGAAGACCGAGGCGTTGATTTTATCACCATCGATGGAGGAGAGGGTGGAACGGGCGCAGCCCCTTTGGTTTTTGCTGACCACGTTGCGTTGCCGTTCAAGGTGGCCTTCAGTCGCGTGTACCGTGAGTTCGCGCGCGCGGGCATGGCTGACAACGTCGTCTTCATCGGGTCCGGTAGGCTTGGGTTTCCCGAAAGTTCTCTGTTTGCGATGGCTCTTGGATGCGATCTCATCAAAGTGGGCCGCGAAGCGATGATGGCCATCGGGTGCATCCAGGCCCAGCGGTGCCACACCGGACACTGCCCTACCGGCGTGGCGACCCAAAACCGCTGGCTCATGCGAGGGCTCGACCCCCATTCCAAGGCCGCGCGCCTCGCAAACTACATTGTCACGCTTCGAAAGGAACTGGTTCGATTGAGCCGTGCTTGCGGCGTGGCGCACCCCGCCCTGGTGTCCTTAGACCATATCGAAATTCTCAACGATCGCTATGCTTCTCAACCCGCCGCCGAGGTGTTTGGCTACGAGCCTGGTTGGGGTCTGCCTCTTGCGACAACAAGCGATTTTGAGGATCTCATGCGTGCTCAAGAGCCTTCGTCGCGAGCTACTTCTTAACGTGACCGAGCAGCAATTCGGTGCTCGAGTTGGGGACCACCGCTTAAGTCTTTGTCAGGTACGCATGTATCCCCTGCGCGGCGCGGCGCCCTTGGGCCATCGCTTGAATGACGGTCGCGGTGCCGGTGACGACGTCGCCACCCGCAAAAACGCCTGCCTTTGAGGTCTGAAGCGTGGTCTCGTCGGCCGTGATGTGCCCACGAGGGTTTATCGCCAAGTCCTGTGTACTTGACTGAATGATCGGGTTCACGTGGGTTCCGATTGCGATCACAGCCATATCGACGGATGTTTCTGTTTCTCCGTCCTGAACGGGAACGGGACGCGCACGTCCAGACGCATCTGGCTCCCCGAGCTTCATGCTTTGGACGCGCATCGCCCTCAGCCATCCTTTGTTATCGCCCAAAAAGGCTGTCGGTGAGGCCAAGGTTCGAAGCGAAACGCCCTCTTCTTTGGCGTGCTGAACTTCTTCTCGTCGAGCGGGAAGTTCGTGCTGGCTCCGGCGGTAAACCAAATGCACTGTTTGCGCTCCGAGCCGAACGGCGGTTCGGGCGGCGTCCACCGCAGTGTTCCCGCCTCCAATCACTGCAACCTCTTTTTGATAGCATTCCTGAACCGGTTGATCATATTCAGGAAACAGATGCGCCTTCATCAGATTGACGCGCGTCAGGAATTCGTTGGCCGAACAGACGCCCATCAGGTGCTCACCCGGTATGCCCAAAAAGCGCGGCAATCCTGCGCCGGTGGCGATGAACACAGCGTCACAGCCCTCACGTTCTAGAAGGTCGTCGATGCTGACGGTTTTTCCCACGACCACGTCGGTTTCGAACTGGACGCCCATTCGTCTTAGGTTGTCGACCTCGCGTGCAACGACATCCTTGGGCAATCGGAAGGACGGAATGCCGTAGGTCAAAACACCGCCGATTTCATGAAGGGCCTCAAAAACGATCGCGGTATGGCCGAGCTTTGTTAGGTCTCCTGCGGCTGCGAGGCCTGCTGGACCACTGCCCACAATGGCCACTCGCTTTTGGGTCGGTGCTGCGGTTTCGAAAAACGTGGGGTCTTTGTGGGCAACTGCATAGTCTGACACAAATCGCTCCAAGTGACCGATGGCCAGGGGAGAAAACTTCTTGCCCAAGATGCAAGCGCCCTCGCACTGTGTTTCTTGTGGGCACACCCGGGCAGTGATCGACGGAAGGACGTTGTCCTCGCGGATCTTGCGGTACGCGTCCAAATAGTGGCCTCGCTCGATCAGTTCGACAAAGTCCTTCACCTTAACGCCTACCGGGCATCCTTGGGTGCAAGCCGAGTGACTACATCGTAGACATCGAAACGCCTCTTCTTTGGCCAAGGCGACGTCAAAACCCAAATTGACCTCTTCGAAGGAAGCACAGCGCGTCTCTTTTTTGGCCGTGGGCATCCTTTGTCGTGATACCTTCATGCGGTCTTTGGCTGGTATCTTAGCGCTCATCAGGGGCCTCCGATGAGCGCAGAGGACCAACCATTGGATGTTTCGCCTCGAGGGCGCAGGCATTGTTGTACAAGAGTGGCTCTCTTCCCGAATCTTTACGGTACTCAGCCCATGCTTGCCGTTCCTCTTTTTCATACATTCGATTGCGATTCGCCAATACCGTGAAGTCGACCTGATGGGCATCGAATTCTGGTCCATCCACGCAGGCGAAACGGTTGGTGCCATTCACCAGAACACGGCAGCCTCCACACATGCCGGTGCCGTCCACCATCATTGCGTTGAGACTCGCGACCGTTTTGATTCCGTATGGTTTGGTCATTGCAGCGACTTTTGACATCATAGGGATAGGACCTGCGGCGAACACGTAGTTGGCTCCCTTCGCAACGATGGAGGCAAGCGGGCGGGTGACCATCCCGGCTTTTCCTTCGGTCCCGTCGTCCGTTACGATCACGAGCTGGTCGCTTATGCTCTGAAACGATTCTCCCAGGATCAAGCGGCGCTGGGTCGCTGCGCCCAAGACCGAAACAACCTGGTTGCCGGCGTTCTTGAGCGCTTTGGCGACCGGATAGGCAATGGCCGCCCCAACGCCGCCGCTGACTACGACCGAGGTGCCATAGTGTTTGATCCGGGATGGCTTTCCGAGTGGCCCTACGAGGTTGAGTATGGAATCGCCGCCGCCCAGCCGGTTCATGACCTCCGTGGTCTTTCCGACGGTCTGTACAATGAGGGTCAGACAGGGGTCGTTGACTTCAACCACAGTGAGGGGAATGCGCTCGCCTCGTTCGTGCAGCCGCACGATCACGAATTGCCCGGGGCTCCACTTTTTGGCCACCCGGGGGGCTTCGACGACAAAACGTTTGATCGCCGGCGCGATGAATTGGGCGTGGGCGATTCGATACACAGCGAACGTACCTGCAAGCGATGTGCCCGCAATCATCGAGCTCCGAGAAGAGACAAGATCGCGCGCCGGAGGTTTCCGGCGGGTTTCTCGTTAGAAACGGGATTGTAGACGAGTGTGGCCGGTCGGTAACTCCGGGAATACACGAGAACCGAGTTGTGAGGCGTGTTCTCTTTTCCGAAGGTCCGAAGCGGGTCTGAGACATTGGCACAAGACGTGCTTTCCATTCTGATGCCTTGGACGCCCAGAAGCACACTCTTGCCGTTGTCGAGCCGAGTGCGATCGATGACCTGATCGCTCGGCTCCAAAAGGAGACCTACGAAACATGGGGCCCTGTGGAGCGAGCTGGAGCCATCGTTGCGGCACCCGTAGAAGGCCTCAAGGACTTTCCAAGGGGAAAGGGGGATATCCAGGGGCCCGGTCACTATCGACTCATTGAGCACGGAGACGATGCGTTGTTCAGCTACGCGGTGGGACCCGACAGCTGGCGAAAACTTCTCTATCCGCCGGAGGTATCCCTGTTTCGCGTGGAGCGACAACACCACCGCCTCCGGGTGCTGGACAACGGGCCTCGATCGGTCGCGAAGCTTGCCGTTTTTGGAGTACGCGCCTGTGATCTGGCGGCCATCCAGGTCCTTGACCGCGTTCTGGCCTCCGGTGAACACGGCGATGCCGTGTACGGTGCCCGCCGCCGGGCGCTCTTTGTGGTGGCTGTGAACTGCCGGGTACCCGCATCTACGTGTTTTTGTGCATCCATGGGGACCGGGCCTCGGGCGAAGGCTTTTTTTGACCTCGCTCTGACCGAACTCTTTTCGCCCCATCGTTTTTTGGTTGAAGTAGGCAGCGAGGCGGGTGCTCAGCGCCTGGCCGTCCTGGATCATCGGCCCGCGACCCAAAAAGACAGGGATGTGGCCGAACGGGTTGCGCTGCAAGCGACGAGAAAAATGACCCGCGCGGTCGATAGGAAAAAGGCGCAGCACATTCGAAAAACGCCAAACCATCCCCGCTTCGACGCGGTCGGTGAGCGTTGTTTGGCGTGTGCCAATTGCACGATGGTCTGCCCTACCTGTTTTTGTACCACCACCTTGGACCAAACCGACCTCGCCGGCACGAGAGGCGAACGGGTGCGGCGCTGGGACTCCTGTTTCAACCTGGATTTCTCTTATCTGCACGGTGGAAGCGTACGCACTTCTGTGAAGAGCCGCTATCGGCAATGGATCACCCACAAATTGTCGACCTGGGTCGACCAATTTGGAACTTCGGGTTGCGTGGGATGCGGCCGCTGTATCACCTGGTGCCCGGTGGGCATCGACATCACGGAGGAAGCCGCTCTGCTCGTCCTTGGGGTTGACGCGTGTGGCTCGACCGCCAGAGCTGAGCCCGTGAGCGCTGGCCCCGCTGGAGGAACGCATGAAGGATCTTGAACCTGTGCTCCAGGCCCATCCATTCCTCACGGGGCTTTCGGACGACCACATCCGATTCATGGTGGGGTGCGCGCAAAACCTTCGTTTTAGGCCCGGTGAAATCCTATTTCGTGAAGGCAACCCCCCTCAAGACTTGCTCCTGATCCGGTCGGGGGAGGTCTCCCTTGAGTGTGACGTTCCAGGGCGAAAGACCGAAGCCGTAGAAACCGTGTTCGAAGGGGATATTTTGGGTTGGTCATCGCTTTTTGTGGACTACCGGTGGTACCTGAGTGGAAGAGCGAAGACTTTGGTACGGGTCATCGCCTTCGACGGGCCATGTCTGAAAAACAAGATGTCAGAGGACCCCAGTCTCGGCTTCGAGGTGGTCAAGCGCTTGCTTTACTCGGTCCACCAGAGACTGGAGCGGGTGCGTCTTCGCCAACTCGACGTCTATCGGAGCCTTCATGAATGAGTTCGCTTCCATTTCTCCGTTGCCGAAGCAAAGAGATCCGATGCGACCTCGGTTTGGGGAAATTACGCACATCAAGCGAGAAACCCATGACTGCTTCACATGGCATATCAGAACCTGTGAAGTGGATGCGTTTCGGCCCGGGCAGTTCAACATGCTGTATGTGTTCGGGGTTGGCGAAGTTCCGATTTCGCTGAGCGGAGATCCTGACGTCACCCAAGAAGCCGTACACACGATCCGAAGCCTCGGCTCGGTGACGCAAAGGATGGCGCAGTTTTCCGTAGGAGACCAAGTGGGTGTACGGGGACCCTTTGGTACCTCTTGGCCGCTCCTTGGTGCTCAAGCGAAGGATGTGGTCATCGTCGCCGGAGGCATTGGGTTGGCTCCTTTAAGGCCGGTCATTTATTCCGTGCTTAAACGTCGAACCCAATTTCGTCATGTTTACCTCCTGTATGGGGCACGGACGCCCCAAGACCTCCTCTACTCGGAGGAGTTTTCGACCTGGGCCCAAGGCCTCACGCGCGTCGAGGTTACGGTGGATCGGAGTGATGCTTCATGGTCTGGCTCGGTGGGGGTCGTGACGGGGCTCATTCCGCGGCTTGACCTGGAACCGTCCCAAACGATCGCAATGCTCTGCGGACCCGAGGTGATGATTCGCTTCACGGTCCGAGAGCTGGCCAAGCGAAATATCCCGACCGACAAGATTTTTGTTTCACTCGAGCGCAATATGAAGTGTGCGGTCGGTTCTTGTGGGCACTGCCAAATGGGCCCCTACTTTGTTTGCAAAGACGGGCCGGTCTTCAGCCAGGATCGGATCGATTCGCTCATTGGGACTCCGGAGCTTTGATATGGAATACAAGAAACCCAAATTGGCGGTAGTGAAGTTTGCATCATGCGACGGATGCCAGCTGAGCCTACTTGATTTAGAAGACCAGTTCTTAGAACTGACTGACGCGGTAGAAATCGCATACTTCCCTGAAGCCTCTAAAACGGTTAACACGGGTCCCTACGATCTCACCTTGGTCGAGGGCTCTATCACCACGCCCAAAGATGCCGAGCGCATCCACGCGGTGCGAAAAGAATCCAAGAGACTGGTTACGATCGGTGCTTGTGCCACGGCGGGTGGGATTCAGGCCCTTAGAAATTTTGGAAACATCGACCAATTCGTTTCCGCCGTGTACGCACATCCTGAGTATATCGAGACCCTTGCTCAGTCCACACCCATTGCAGACCACGTCCGGGTGGATGGAGAGCTTCGGGGGTGTCCGATCAACAAGCATCAGCTCCTCGAGTTCATCTGTGCCCATATTGTAGGGCGAAAACCGAATATCGCCTCCCATCCGGTTTGCGAAGAATGTAAACGTCAGGGGGTCGTTTGCGTGATGGTTGCGCGTGGCACCCCCTGTTTGGGGCCGGTGACCCACGCGGGTTGTGGGGCGCTCTGCCCGAGCTATGATCGGGGGTGTTTCGGTTGCTACGGTCCTTCGGAAGCCGCCCGAGTTCCTCAGCTGTCATCTCAGCTGGTGACGTTGGGCATGCAAAAAGAAGACATTCGACGGGCCTACCAAAGCTTCAATGCTACGGCGCCCGCTTGGGTTGAGGAGGCAACGCGTCTTGGACTCATCGAATGAACAACGTACCATTCGCGTGGACTACCTTGCTCGGGTCGAAGGCGAGGGCTCCCTGAGCATTGTGCTCGAAGGTGACCAAGCCAAGGAAGTGAGGCTTTCAATCTTCGAGCCACCGCGGTTCTTTGAGGGGCTTTTGCGGGGTCGGCCGGCGAACGAAGCACCAGACATTACGGCGCGTATTTGTGGCATCTGCCCAGTGGCATACCAAATGAGCGCCTGTCAGGCGGTGGAGGATGCCTATGGGTTCGAGCCGGACGATGCCGTTACACGGCTCCGCCGTCTGCTCTACTGTGGAGAATGGATCGAAAGCCACACGCTGCACGTTTTCATGCTGCATGCACCAGATTTTCTCGGTTTTGATGACGCGGTCGCTATGGCCAAAGATCATGGAGACTGGGTCAAGCAGGGACTTCGGATAAAAAAGGCAGGGAATGCCATCGTATCCACGCTTGGTGGAAGAGAGATTCATCCGATCAACGTTCGAATCGGCGGGTTCTATCGGTGGCCTGAGCCCGCCGAACTGAAAGCCCTGCTCCCAGAGCTGGACTGGGCCAAAGAAGCTATGCGCGACGCTCTCTTATGGATTGGTGGTTTTTCGTTTCCAGATTTTGAGCGAGATTACGAATTCGTCGCGTTACAAGACGAGGAGGCCTATCCCTTCATGCACGGGCGCATCCGTTCGAATCGGGGGCTAGATGCCGCGGCGAAGGACTACGACCGGTACTTCAAGGAGGAACATCGTCCGCATTCGACTGCCCTTTATTCTAGCATCCAGGGGGGCGGTGCCTACCACTGTGGCCCGTTGGCTCGCATCAATTTGAACTTTGATCGCCTGTGGCCGCTTGCGAGGGAGACCGCCGAGCAAGTCGGATTTTCGTTGCCTTGCAAGAACCCGTTTCGATCGATTATCGCGCGTGGCCTTGAAATTCTCCAAGCCTTGGAGGAAGCGGGGAGTCTTGCTCGGGCCTACGTCAAGCCCGAGTCGACCCAAGCCGCAAAACCCCGCGCGGGTATGGGCTATGGGATGACCGAAGCGCCGCGTGGGATTCTGTATCATCGCTACCGGATCGATGAGGATGGGCGCATCGAAGATGCCAAGATCGTACCCCCGACCTCGCAGAATCAGGGTTGCATCGAGGCAGATTTGTTTGAATTGGCTCCTCGGCTGGCGGCACTCAATGAGACCGATGCCACTTGGCTGGCTGAGCAAGCCATTCGAAACTATGATCCATGTATTTCTTGCGCTACCCATTTTTTGAAGCTGAAAGTAGACCGGGTGTGACGATGACGCTTCGAGTTGTGGGTTTGGGGCAGCGAGCGGCTGGCGACGATGGGGTGGGGTTGTTTGTCCTTGATCATCTCCGCACACTGAATCTTCCCAAGAACATCGAATTGCTTTGTACAAGCGATCCTACCGAACTCATTTATTTGTTCGAAAGTGGCGACCCCGTTGTGATCGTCGACGCTGTTGTGGGTGAGGCCTCGGTCGGTACGGTACAGGTCCTTGACCCCGAAGCCCTCCATCTCGCGGATGTGACGCCCGTATCGAGTCACGGCCTATCCTTGGATCAGGTGATTCGTATGTCGCGGGAATTGTCGCCTGGTGCCTTGAACCCGCGGATCAAAATTGTGGGTGTACACATCGCCCCGCCCGAAAAACTGGGGCGCGGCCTGTCCTTGGCTGCTCGGCGCGGGGTCGAGGAAGCAGCTCGGTGTGTACAGATCCTTATCCAGGAGGCAAGTTGTGTGTGAGCTCTTGCCGACACCAAACATCTTCAACAGGGAGACAAGTCATGCATGAGTCCTCGTTGGCACAAAACATTCTCGCCGTCGTGCTGCAAAAAGCTGAAGAGGCATCGGCCAGACGGGTCATTGCGGTCAAAGGATGGGTGGCGGAAACCGAGGCACTTCATCCCGCGAGCCTAGACTTTCATTTCCAAGCCCGTGCGGTGGGTACGCCGGCCGAAGGGGCCAAGCTTGAACTTCGCTGTGTCCACGTGGAGGCGAAGTGCACCCAATGCGCCACCGTTTTTTTGCCCGACCATCACGTTCTTCTGTGCTCGAATTGTGGCTCCACGGCCGCCCAGCTGCTCGGGCCGACCGGCGTGGCGGTCGAAACGATGCAGGTCGAGTAATGGAGGCCCGGGTAGCCATTTCGGTGGTTGGCGCGGTTCAGGGAATCGGTTTTCGCCCCCATGTGTACCGGCAGGCCCTCGCCCATCGGCTGGTGGGTTGGGTCCAAAATCACACGGGAGGTGTCGAAATCGAGGTGCAGGGAGCGCCAGAGAATATCCATCGCTTTGTATGTTGCTTGCAGCGCTCGCCGCCGCCCCAAAGTCTGATTCAAACCATGGAGGTTTGTCCTCGCCCCAAGGCCCAAGATGGGTCTTTCGAGATTCGGCCGAGTGGTGCTCGGTCAACCATCGCGCTCAGCATTCCGACCGACCTTGCGATGTGCGCGTCCTGTCGGGCGGATATTCAAAACCCCAAGGATCGCCGTTTTGGTTATGCGTTTACGACCTGCGCCACCTGTGGCCCGCGTTACACGTTGGTTGAAGCGCTCCCGTATGATCGCTCGAGCACCGCGATGAAGGACTTTTGTCTGTGTGCGGATTGCCGCCGCGAATACACCGATCCCAATGACCGACGGTTCCACGCGCAGGCGATGGCGTGTCCGAACTGCGGACCGGTCCTAGAACGGGTGGACACCTCGGGGGCTTCGGTGGTGGAAGGTGTCGTGGACGAGGCGGTGCGAGCGCTCAAGAACGGAAAGATCGTCGCACTTAAGGGGCTTGGTGGTTTTCAGCTCTTGGTCGATGCGACCGAGTCCAGTGCAGTGCATCGTCTGCGGGTTCGGAAGCGTCGTGAAGAGAAACCGTTCGCGGTGATGTTTCCGTCTCTTCAGGCGGTAGAAGAAAACTGTATGCTTTCGCCGGAAGAAATCGCGCTCCTAACAGATCCTAAAGCGCCGATCGTACTGCTCGATCGCCGGCCCCATGCGCCGGTCGCCTGGGCCGTAGCCCCCGAAAACCCACAGATCGGCGCCATGCTTCCGTACACGCCTCTTCATGCCCTCTTGCTCGAACAGGCAGGACGACCTTTGGTCTGTACCAGCGGTAATCTTTCGGGCGAGCCCATGTGTGTTGAGGGCGGCGAAGCCCGTGCTTTGCTTGCCCCCATTGCCGACCTCTTCCTTGATCACAACCGCCCGATCCTGCGCCCCGTAGACGATTCGGTGGCTCGGCTCCTGTCCGGTCGGGTGCAGGTGCTCCGTCGGGCCCGCGGCTACGCGCCGGAGCCCATACCGTTTGTTTGGAATTCGCCGAACATCTTGGCTCTGGGAGGACACCTCAAAAATGCAATCGCCTTCGCGCACCGCGGCCAGATCATCTTGAGCCCCCATGTGGGTGATCTAGACTCATGCCGAGGCCAAAATCTGTTCCACAAAACGACTTTCGATTTGCTCCGCTTTTTCGATGTCGAACCCGAGCGAATTGCATGTGATCTTCACCCAGACTACGCGTCTACGCATTTTGCCGAGCAGCTGGCGGCCCGTTACGGCGTACCTCTTGACCGGGTCCAACACCACCATGCCCACATTGCTGCCGTCGTGGCTGAGCATCAGCTGGAGGGCGAGGTGCTTGGCTTCGCGTGGGACGGCACGGGGTACGGGCTCGATCACACCATCTGGGGAGGTGAGGTGCTTCGGGTGAAGGGCGCCTTCTTTGAGCGCATCGCTCATCTCAGGCCGTTTTCTCTGCCTGGAGGTGAAGCCGCCATGCGGGATGGGCGCCGGGCGGCGTTCGGGCTCTGCCACGAAGCCCAACTGGGGACCCTGGCGGGGCTTGACCGGCTGATCTCGGGCCACGAAGCGCACCTTTTTTCCCGGATGCTGGAGCGGAACGTCCAGGTATGGCGCACCACCAGTATGGGGCGCCTATTCGATGGCGTGGCGGCGTTGCTTGGTGTGCGGACGAAAAGCACTTTTGAGGGCCAGGCTGCCATGGCGCTCGAAGCCGTCGCCGAATTGGACCGCGAGGACAAAAGCTACCGGTTCGCGCTTCAAGAAGGCCCTCCAGTGGTGATCGACTGGGCCCCGGTGATGGAGGCCTTGCTCTTGGACCGACAGAAAAACCTCCCGGTGGGCCGCATTGCTGCACGTTTTCACCGGGCCCTGGCCAACCTCGTGGTCGAGCTTACGCTTTCTTTGGGCTCCTCCTTACCGGTTGTCGTAGGGGGTGGTTGCTTCCAGAATCGGGCTCTGATGGTTTTGCTCCACGGGCGACTGCGTGAGGCCGGACTCGACTTCTATGCGCCGCTTACGGTACCGCCGAACGACGGCGGTCTGGCGCTGGGACAAGCCTACGTGGCCGCTCGAAGAGGGAGCATGTCATGTGCCTAGGTGTCCCCGGGAAAATATTGAGTGTGGAGCAAGACACCCTCCTCATGGGGCTGGTTTCCTTCGGTGGGATCAAAAAGCGAATTTGCCTTGCGTACACCCCCGAGGCCGGAGTGGGTGACTACGTCATCGTGCATGTGGGATTTGCGATCAGCCGCATTGATCCGGAGGCGGCAGAGCGTACGTTGACTTACTTGACGGAGATCGGGCAGGTGGACGAGGAGTTGTTGCCGTGAAGTACATCGACGAATATCGTGATCCCGACCAAGCTCAGGCCTGCGCCCGCGCGATTTGTCGGACGAACACCAGGCCTTGGACGATCATGGAGGTGTGCGGTGGGCAAACTCATGCCATCGTGCGCTTCGGTCTCGAAACCCTTTTGCCTTCTGAGATTTCGCTGCTCCATGGTCCCGGCTGCCCTGTGTGTGTGACGCCCGTCCAGCAGATTGATCATGCCGTTTCCCTTTCTAAGCGGCCTGGTATCATCCTCAGCAGTTTTGGCGATATGCTGCGCGTGCGCGGAAGCTGCGAAAACCTTTTGGACGCCAAGGCTCAGGGGGCGGATGTACGCATTGTGTACTCACCGATGGATGCGCTGTCCTTGGCTGAACGCTATCCGAGCCGGGAAGTGGTCTTTTTTGCGGTGGGGTTTGAAACGACTGCTCCGGCCAACGCAATGGCGGTGCACCAAGCCAAAGTGCGCGGCGTGAAGAACTTCTCCATGATCGTATCCCATGTGCTGGTGCCCCCCGCCCTGGTGGCGATCTTGGAAGGAAAAGATCGAAAGGTGGATGGCTTTTTGGCGGCGGGACATGTCTGCACCGTCATGGGACTCGGGGCCTACCGAACACTGGCCGAACAATACCGCGTGCCCATCGTCGCCACCGGCTTTGAACCCCTCGATATTTTGCAGGGCGTTCTCATGTGCGTAAGGCAACTTGAGGCGGGACAGTACAAGGCCGAAAATCAGTACGACCGATCGGTCAGGCCCGAAGGAAACCCAGGGGCCCAGGCACTGATCGACCAAGTCTTTGAGGTGGCTACCCAAAACTGGCGCGGCATCGGCCCCATCAAAGAGAGTGGGCTGCGACTTCGGTCCGAGTATCGAGCCTTCGACGCCAGCCTCCGTTTTGAACCTCCACCGTTCCTTGAAGGTGATCTACCAGAAACCGAATGCATCAGCGGACAGGTACTCCAGGGCATTCAAAAGCCGAATGCCTGTCCTGCCTTCATGACTCGATGCACGCCCGAACATCCGCTCGGTGTGCCGATGGTATCTTCTGAGGGCGCTTGTGCGGCCTATGCGCGCTACCACGGTGTCCCGTCGTGAAAGGCGGACGCATTGAAATGGCCCATGGAGGCGGGGGTCGTAAGATGCACCAGCTCATCGAAGACGTCATCCGTCCTCACTTTCCTAGTTCGATTGCTGCCTTGCATGACAGCGCAGTCTTGAACCTCGGACCGGGGCGCGTCGCGTTCACGACGGACAGCTATGTGGTGAGCCCTCTGTTCTTTCCGGGCGGCGACATCGGACGTTTGGCAGTGTTTGGGACGGTGAACGATCTGGCCATGGCCGGGGCTCGCCCCCAGTACCTTAGCGTGGGTTTTATCATCGAGGAGGGACTCCCGGTAGAGGTCCTTCAGCGTGTGGTCAAGTCGATGGGAACCGCGGCCCGTGTGGCTGAGGTCGAATTGGTCACCGGTGATACCAAAGTGGTGGATTACCGGCACGCCGACCAGCTGTTCATCAACACTGCGGGGGTGGGGGTGGTGGCCGAAGGCCTCCACATATCACCGGCAGAGGTCAAACCCAAAGATGCGATTGTCGTCAGCGGGGATCTCGGCCGCCACGGCCTATCCATCTTGTCGGTGCGCGAGGGGCTTGAATTCGAAACGCCTATAGAAAGCGACTGCGCGCCTTTGGCTTCAATGGTCCTCCGCCTGTGTGAGGCCGGGATCCACATTCATTGCTTGCGTGATCTCACGCGGGGCGGACTGGCCTCAGCCCTCAACGAGATCGCGATCGAGGCGAATTACGAGATGACCATCGACGAGGCGAGGGTCCCCGTGAGCAACGAAGTCCGCGGAGCGTGTGAGATCCTGGGCCTAGATCCGCTCTACGTACCAAACGAAGGTCGCTTTGTCTTATATCTTCCGGCCGATGAGGTCGACATCGCTTTGGACATTCTCCGATCTCAGCCCCAAGGAAATCAAGCCGCTGCGATCGGGCAAGTCGGGTTCGAGCAGGCCGCCCGTGTGGTCTTGAAGAGCGTGCTTGGTCCCACCCGCATCCTAGATTTTCTGTCCGGGGAACAGCTGCCGCGGATCTGCTGATCGCGGGTTATAAGTTGTTGGTAAACTGAACAAGTGCATTCATATAGTGGGCGCGTTCAAAGGCGGCAGGGTCAGGGCAGTTTTCTTGGCTGAAGCTCCCCTTCACTTGGGTTACGGACTCGTATTCGTGGTCGAAGAGCCATTCTTCGAGTCCGTCTAGCACCTGGGATGCGTAGTCAGGCCCGTTTCGGATGAAGGCCGATGCAAAGGTGGCCACATCGGCTCCGGCCAAGAGCAGTTCTGCTACGTTCAGGGCGGTATGCACGCCACTCGTGGCGGCCAACGAAACCGGTACGCGGCCTTTCATGAGGGCGATCCAACGCAGAGGCAACCGCAGTTCATGGGAGGAACTTAGTTTGAGATCTGGCTGAAGCTCCAGGGTTTCTAGATGGATGCGTGGTTGCACGAAGCGATTGAACAAGACCAATCCGTTGGCTCCGGCCTCGCTCAAGCGTCGGGCCATGTGGATAGGGGCGCTGAAGAACGGAGAAATTTTGACCGCCAGGGGAATCGATAGCGCCTCGCGCACCATCCGGACCAAGCTCAGGTAGCGTTCTTCAACTTCCTGACTGCTCTCGTCTGGGTTGGCCGGAATAACGTAAAGGTTGAGTTCAAGCGCATGGGCCCCTGCATTCTGAATTTCTTTGGCGTAGTACACCCATCCCCCGGGGCTGACGCCATTGAGGCTCGCGATCACCGGAATCGAGAGATTCCGCACTGCGGCGCTCAGGTGCTCGAGGTAGTGCCGCGGCCCTGGGTGGTATCGATCGAGATCGGGAAAATAGCCGCCGAGGGCCTCCGCAAAAGTATCGGTACCGATTTCGCTTAGGCCCTGAAGTTGCGCTTGGTTGTGCTCGATCTGTTCTTCGAACAACGACGGCAGTGTCACCGCCGAAACCCCTGCGTTTTGCAGCGCAATGAGCGCATCCAGTCGGCCGGTCAGGGGCGAAGCCGCTGCCACGACCGGATTCTTGAGCTCGAGACCGAGGTATGTGGTGCGAAGATCAACTCTCATGCGACTTCTCCAGAGCACTTGGCGGGTGCCGGTCTAGTTTTGCCAGCTGTCGATAGTAATGGAATCGTTCGTTGATGTCCTGCTGAGCGAGTGCAAACAGCTGTTGGGCCCGCACAGGGTCTGAGCGCATGAGCATGGCAAAGCGCGCTTCGCTTTCGGCGAATCTTTTAAACGAGAGCGTAGGTTTTTGGGAATCCAAGTGAAAGGGTGTCCGCCCTTCGGAGGTGACCCGCGGATCAAAACGGTAGAGTGGCCAGTAGCCGCTCTTTACAGCCTCCTTCTGGCGCGCCATGGACTTTCGCATGTCGATCCCGTGCGCGATACATGGGCTGTACGAGATGACCAAAGAGGGGCCGGCGTAGCTGTCCGCTTCGACCAAGGCGCGGACGGTTTGAAGCGGGCTCGCCCCCAAGGCTACCTGCGCTACGTACACGTTGCCGTAGGCCATGGCGATCATGCCGAGGTCTTTTTTGGGGCCCGATTTGCCCGAGGCCTCAAATTTGGCGACGGCCGCCCGCGGCGTCGCTTTCGAAGCCTGCCCGCCGGTGTTGGAATAGACTTCGGTATCGAGCACCAGGATATTAACGTTCCGACCCGAGGCCAAGGCATGGTCTAGGCCCCCAAACCCGATGTCGTAGGCCCAGCCGTCTCCCCCGACAATCCAGACCGTGCGGCTGAGGAGGTACTCGGTGAGCGGCACCATGGTTTTGGCTCCTTCTCCTTGAAGCTTGGCCAGTTTTTCTTTGAGGGTGGCGACTCGGCGCCGCTGTTCCATGCGCTCCCCCTCTGAGTCTTGCGTCGAGCGCAAGATTTTGTCGATAAGCTCGGGGTCTATGGCCTGGACCAGGGTCTGCAGTTGATCGCGTGCATGGGTGCGGTGGGCATCCATCGCCAGCTGAATGCCGAGTCCAAACTCGGCGTTGTCCTCAAACAGGCTGTTGGCCCACGCCGGTCCGCGGCCCTCCGAGTTTTTGGTCCAGGGGGTGGTCGGAAGATTGCCGCCGTAAATGGATGAACATCCGGTGGCGTTGGCCACCACCAGGCGATCGCCAAACAACTGACTCAAGAGTTTCAGATAGGGCGTTTCTCCGCACCCGGCGCAGGCCCCCGAATACTCGAACAGAGGTTCCAAAAGCTGTGACCCCTTGACCGATGCCCATTTGAGCCGGGTACGGTCCGCCTCGGGCAGATCTAAGAAGAACGCGTAGTTTGCAATTTCCTGCGACAGGTGTGAGGCCTTAGGCTCCATATTGATCGCCTTGTGTTTCGCGACCTCCTTGCTCTTGGCGGGGCAGACCTCAACACAAACGCCGCACCCCGTACAGTCTTCCGGAGCCACCTGAATGGTCATGCCAAAGTCCGAAAACTCTCGGCCTGACCAGGGCTTGGCCTGAAACCCGGGCGGTGCCCGGTCAAGGGCTTCTTGTGGAAATGCCTTCATGCGGATGGCGGCATGTGGACACACCAAGGGACACAGCCCGCATTGGGTGCAGATGTCCGGGTCCCAAATCGGAATGGTGTTTGCGATGTTCCGTTTTTCAAATCGCGATGTCCCGGTGACGAATGTCCCGTCCACGGGAAGGGCACTCACCGGTAAGAGATCGCCTTTCCGGTCGAGCATCATCGCGGTCACCCTTTTCACAAAGTCCGGGGCGGGCCCTATGATTGGCGGTCGGCGGTGCCGGTTTCCTCTGGCTTCTTTAGGGACATGCACCTCCACCAGCTCTTCCACTGCAGCGTCGATGGCCTGTAGGTTTCGGCTGACCCAAGTCTCACCGCGTTTTCGATAGGCCAATGTGGCGGCTTCCTTGACCGCCGAGATCGACTCTGCCGGTGGCAAGATTTCGGTAAGAACAAAAAAACAGGTTTGCATGACGGTACTGATTCGGCCGCCAAGCCCCGCTTCTTCTGCAACCCGGCGTGCGTTCACCACGTAGAATCGAATCTTCTTTTCGATAAGTGACCGTTGTACTTCCAAGGGAAGCCGGTGAAATACCTCATCTGGTGCATCAGGGGTGTTGAGCAAGAATGTGGCGTTGTTCTCTGCGACGGACAACATCTCGATGGTGTCGAGGAACTGAGGCTGATGACACGCTACGAAATGAGCCCGCTGAATGAGGTAGGTCGACGTGATCGGCCGGGGCGAAAAACGAAGATGCGACACCGTGACCGCACCAGCCTTCTTGGAGTCGTACACAAAGTAACCCTGGGTATGAAGCTCGGTCCGATCGCCGACGATCTTGACCGTGTTCTTGTTGGCCCCCACCGTTCCATCGCTTCCTAGTCCGTACAGGACAGCCCGAAATACATCGTCGGGTTCTTGGTGTGGGTTCCGGTTCCAATCCAGAGAGGATCCGCTCACATCGTCGACGATGCCCACGGTGAAATGCCTTTTAGGGGTGGGCGCACGAAGATTCTCAAACACCGAATGGACCATCGCGGGTGTAAACTCTTTGGAGGAAAGGCCGTAGCGCCCCCCCACCACCTGAGGTGCGTCCTTTCCCCTCAATTCGGTGAGCGCATTCAATGTATCGAGGTAAAGGGGCTCCCCACCTGCGCCCGGCTCTTTGGTGCGATCGAGAACAGCTACGCGCCGGACGGTCTTTGGCAAAGCGTTTGAAAGTGCGGCCCCGTCGAAGGGTCGATAGAGCCGAACGGTCAAGACGCCAACTTTTTCTCCTCGGGTCAGCGCATCTCCTACGGCTTCTATGGCGGCGCCTACGCCCGAGCCCATGAGCACGACTACCCGGTCCGCATCGGGTGCCCCCACGTAATCGAAGAGGTGGTAGCGTCGACCCGTCCGTTGAAAGAAGTGGTCCATGATCTCAACCACAACCTTAGGGGCAGCTTGGTAAAAGGGATTGATGGCCTCTCGGGCCTGAAAGAAGACATCCGGGTTTTGGGCCGAGCCCCTTAGGACCGGGCGCTCGGGTGAAAGCGCCCGCGCGCGATGGGCAAAGACCCCGCGGTCATCGATGAGGGCTCGGATGTCTTCTTGAGAGAGGACCCGAATCTTGTTCACCTCGTGCGAGGTACGGAAGCCGTCGAAGAAATGAACAAAAGGAATCCGGGTGGTGAGACTTACGGCTTGGGCGATCAGGGCAAAATCGTGGGCTTCTTGGACCGACGACGAAGCCAGGAAACCAAAACCAGTACCCCGTGCCGCCATGACATCGCTGTGATCCCCAAAGATAGAAAGCGCGTGGGTGGCCACCGTTCGTGCGGCCACGTGAAACACGCTCGGTGTCAACTCTCCGGCGATTTTGAACATGTTGGGTATCATGAGCAGGAGGCCCTGCGAAGCGGTAAAGGTGCATGTGATCGCGCCTCCCTGAAGGGCTCCGTGCACCGCCCCTGCTGCTCCGCCTTCGCTTTGCATTTCAATCACGCTAGGCACGTTTCCCCAGATGTTTTGCCGCTGGGCGACCGCCCAGGCATCCGAAAGCTCGCCCATTGGAGAGGCCGGGGTAATGGGGTAGATGGCGATGACTTCATTGGTGCCGTAGGCTACGCGCGCAGCGGCTTCGTTGCCATCGATGGTCGCGAACTCGTAGCGATCAAGGTCGGTACCAGTGCTCATTGTTTTACCTTTTTTTCGAGTTCGGCCACCGCGATTCGGGTCCGCACCAGAGCATCAGGCGTGAGACTTATCGAGTCGATGCCCTCGCGGACCAAAAATTCAGCAAAGTCGGGAAAATCGGAGGGCGCCTGGCCGCAGATGCCGACCTTTTTCCCATGGGCATGGGCGGTCTTGATGAGGGACGCACAGGATCGCTTGATGGCATCATTTCGTTCATCAAAGAGGGGTGCCACCCGAGCCGAATCACGATCGATCCCCAGCGTGAGTTGAGTAAGATCGTTGGAGCCGATGGAAAAGCCGTCGAAGATTTCCGCAAACTGGTCGGCAAGGATGATGTTTGATGGGATTTCGGCCATCACGTACACGTCCAGATCGTCCTCTTTGCCTGTCAATCCAGCTTCTTTGAGGACGTCGAGTACTCGTTTGCCCTCGGCAGGCGTACGGCAAAAGGGAATCATGAGCTTGAGATTCTTCAGTCCGAAGTCACGTCGAACCCGCTTCACCGCTGAGACCTCCAGTTCGAAACCCTCCTTAAACTCCGGATGGTAGTACCGGCTGGCGCCCCGCCAGCCGATCATGGGATTCTCTTCTTTGGGTTCAAACGCAGAACCCCCGATCAGGTGCGCGTATTCGTTGGTCTTAAAATCGGAAAACCGCAAGACTACGGGCCGTGGCCAAAACGACGCAGCAATGGTACCGATGCCCTGCGCCAGTCGATCGACAAAATAGTCGCGCGGAGTCTTGTAACCTCGGGTGATCGCAGTAATTTCGCCCTTCAATTGGGGATCCAGGCTTTCGAAACGGGTCACCGCGAGCGGGTGGATTCGCACCCAGCTTGCGAAGACGAATTCCATGCGCAACAGGCCTACTCCGTCGCTCGGGAGCTGGGCGTACTTGAAGGCCAACTCGGGGTTGGCCAAGTTCATCATGGTGGCGGTCTTTGGTTTGGGCACGGTCTTTGGATCGATATTCTGGACCTCGAAATTGATTCGTCCATGGTAAACGACACCCGTTTGTCCCTTGGCGCACGACACGGTAACCTCGTTGGCGCCACACAGTTTGTCACAGGCATTCACTGCGCCCACGACCGCCGGTATCCCCAGCTCCCGCGCAATGATTGCGGCATGGGAAGTTCGCCCGCCGCGTTCGGTGACAATGGCCGCCGCCTGCTTCATGATGGGCTCCCAGTCCGGATCGGTGCTGTCGGTGACCAAGACCTCGCCGGGCCTGAATTCGCCGATCTGTTTGGGGCTTTGGATAATTCGCACTTTGCCCACTGCGATGGCGTCGCCCACCGCGAGCCCCTTCGCGAGGCTCTGACCCTCTTCTTCGAGGTGGTAGACCCGAATTGCAGGTTCTTTCTGTTGGGCATGAACGGTTTCGGGGCGCGCCTGCACAATGAACAGCTCACCCGTTTCCCCGTCTTTCGCCCACTCGATGTCCATCGGCGACGGCGTCTTCCGTTTACGGGAATAGTGTTTCTCTATTTTGACGCCCCACGAGGCAAGTTTGATGATTTCCGCATCATTTAAGGAGTATGATTCACGCGCCGCGGGTGGCTGGAGGACGGTTCGCAGTCGGTGCTTCTCTGCATCGAATACCAGAGCGGTTTCCTTGGCGCCCATGCGTTTGGTAATGATCGATGAGAACCCCGCCTCAAGGGTTGGCTTGTGCACAAAAAATTGATCAGGACTGACCTTGCCTTGGACGACGCTCTCTCCAAGGCCGTGTGCGCTTGTCACCATCACCACGTCACGAAACCCCGATTCAGTATCCAGGGTGAACATCACGCCGGCGCTCCCCGTGTCCGAACGCACCATCCGCTGAACCCCGACAGACAGGGCGACATCAAAGTGGTCGAAGCCCATATCCTCGCGATAGTGAATCGCCCGGGCCGTAAACAGACTCGCAAAACACCGTTTGACGCTATCCAGAAGATCGGCATCACCGTGCACGTACAAAAAACTGTCTTGCTGGCCGGCAAAACTCGCGGTGGGCAAGTCTTCGGCCGTGGCCGATGATCGCACGGCAACGAAGGGAGGTGGCTCATTCTGTGCTCGCCCCAAGGCGCGATAGGCTTCCTTGATCGCGTCCTTCAACGGGTCCGGAAGTTCTGCGTCGAGCATCAGACTTCGAATCTGGCGACTTCGGTCCGCCAATTCCTCGACCGAGGCGTGACCCACTCCGTCCAGTTGTGTTCGAATCCGCGGGGCCAGCCGATTCGCCTCGACAAAGTAACGATAGGCCTCGGCCGTCACCGCGAACCCGTCCGGCACCGAGACTCCCAAAGGGCTAAGCTCACGAATCATTTCCCCTAGGGAGGCGTTTTTTCCTCCAACCAGGTCTACGTCATTCACCGAGAGCTCAGAAAAACGGCGAGTCAGATCCATGGCTACGGGTAGAGCAAATCTCGTTCCAAAGCCGTGGCCAGAGCGCTCGGCCGTTCTTTGTCGTTCATGTGCGCGGTCTCATCCTTTAGGGTAACGGAGCCCCGTGTTTGTGTTACCACTTGGTGGCTATTTGCTGCGAACTGAGCAGTGGGACTTTCGGCATAAAGCTTGCTCGATAAGCGATTGGAATGGACCAACAAGCACCGTTGCTTCGCGGAACCTTGATCGCGCTTCGGGGCGCCGTAGCGGACATTGAGTTTTCTCAGGGGGTGCCCGGTCCTCAGGAGCTTCTGGTTCTAGACCAGGCGGATCGACCGGTCTTCTTCGAAGTCCATAGCCACCTTTCCGACCGCCTTGTTCGGGCGGTTGCGCTTGGCGACGTTACGGGCCTTTTTAGAGGTCTTCCGGTTCGGGCCACCGGAGGGAGCGCCACGGTACCGGTGGGCGAAGCCACCCTGGGGCGGGTTTTTGACCTTTTGGGCCGGCCTTTGGACGGTGACATCGAAATCGAAGCCGAACGAAAGAGCATCCACCGGCCCAGTGCATCCATTCGGCAGCGCAGCGCGTTCACCGGTATTTTCCATACGGGTATCAAAATCTTTGACTTTTTGAGCCCCCTCCCTCGCGGGGGCCGAACCGGTATGTTTGGTGGTGCGGGTGTCGGAAAAACCGTGCTTATCATGGAGCTTATCCACAATGTGGTCGCCCGCGAAGGCGAGTCTGAGACGACAGAGAACAAACCTCGTGGCGTTTGTGTCTTCGCGGGGGTGGGAGAACGCTCGCGGGAGGGACATGAGCTCTACCAAGAAATGGCTGCTTCGGGGGTGCTCGCGCGATCGGTGCTTGTTTTCGGACAGATGCACGAGGCGCCTGGCGCTCGATTTCGTACGGCCCTGTCGGCCCTCACTGTGGCCGAGTGGTTTCGCGATGAAGCAAAAACCGATGTTCTTCTTTTAGTCGACAACGTGTTTCGATTTGTTCAGGCAGGGGCCGAAGTTTCTGGCCTTTTGGGCAGGATGCCGGCGCGGGTTGGCTATCAACCCACGTTGGCGAGCGAAGTCGCTGAATTGGAGGAACGAATATCATCCACGGACGAGGCGGCACTCTCTTCGGTGCAGGCGGTCTATGTCCCCGCCGACGACATGACGGATCCCGCGGTCACCGCCATCTCCAAACACTTAGACACCCAGGTCGTACTATCGAGAAAGCGGGCGGCCAAGGGGCTCTATCCCGCGGTCGATCCACTGGCTTCCTCCTCGCGGCTCCTTTCTCCTCAAGTGGTGGGTACCCGCCACTACCAGCTTGCCATGAGGGCCAAAGAAGTCCTACGGCGTGCCCAAGATCTCGAAGACATCGTCGCCATGTTGGGCATTGATGAGCTGTCGCCCGATGATCGCCTCACTGTGGAACGCGCACGTCGGTTGGAGCGCTTTTTGACACAGCCTTTTTTTGTCAGCGAAGCGTTTACCGGTCGCGCTGGGGTTTCAGTGAGCCTTGACGACACCCTTTCGGGGGTCGAAAAAATCTTGGGTGGCGAGGTCGATGGTCAAAGTGAATCCTCTCTCTACATGATCGGAGGCCTCAGTGAGTGATCTGACCCCGAGCAACAACTCCATGAGGCTCACACTCCGCACGCCGACCGCATTGGTGGTCCAGGCATCGATCCGCTCACTCATCACCGAGGACCAGACCGGTCGATTCGGGATAAGGCCAGGGTGCGAACCTTTGGTTGCGGCCGTTGTTCCCAGCGTTCTGACCTATCGAGATCAAAGTAAGCGAGAGCACTTCGTCGCCGTGGGACAGGGGTTCTTGGTGGCGAATCGCAAGGAAGTACAGATCAGTGTCCGCGCGGCTGTGCCCCTCCCAGATCTGGAGCAAGCCGAAAACGAAGTGAATGCCGCCGCTGAAGAAACGCGTCAAGGCGCACAAAAGGTCCATAACGCTTTTTTGGCCCTTGAACACCATCTCCTCGCCTCGATGATACGAGAGGAAAGAGAGAAATGATGGACAGAGGCTTCAAAGAGAGGGTGGCGCGGTCTGCACGACGCATGCGTGAGGCTCGGAATCACGGACAACGTCTGTGGATCGGTCTGGGGCTCGTGGGTGCCCTGGGATGGATGGTGATTCTTCCGATGGTTGGAGGGCTCTACCTCGGTCGGTATCTCGACCAAGCGTTCCAAACCCGGCCATCTTTTACCTTGAGCTTTCTTCTCATCGGCTTGGGCACCGGAGCGTACTCCGTGTGGCGTTTTTTTCTCAGGGGCGTGGCATGATGGGGTTGGCCACCTCGGTTCTCACCGTGCTTTGGGGCAGCTTTGTTGCTGTTCTCTTCTTGGCAGCGATCCGGTTTGATCTCGCCCGGTTGAAGAATCTCAATCGTGCCCGCGGTCGCTCTCGTACCCTTTCTCGCACGGCGATCGCAGCCGGAGCACTTTCCTTACCTGGGCTCATCGGCGGCTTTGTCGGGCTGTCCCTCCTGGGATTTGTAGTTGCCCGAAACCTCGTGCTTTGGAGTCGCTGCCATGAACATTGAAGATACTTTTCCGACCGTTCTGTTTCACGTTCTTGGTGTTCCGGTGCGCGATACCGTGGTGGTGACTTGGGTGATCATGCTCGGTCTGTTTGTGCTTTCATTTCTCGGTGTCCATCGCCTCAAGAAGAGGCCTGGGTGGTTGCAAAATGCGATGGAGGCAGCTGTGGAGAGTGTCGAAAGCCTCATCCAGGAGACGACGCCCTTTTCGGTGCATCACTTTGTCCCCTTCATCGGAACTCTGGCGGCTTTTTTGGTGATCGCCGCCGCGGTATCCACGATACCCAAAGTTGGTTCCCCAACCAAAGATCTGAGTACCACCACTGCTTTGGCTGCGATCGCCTTTTTCTCGGTGCACTTTTTTGCGCTGAGGCTCGTGGGCGCCAAGCAATACTTGTCTCAGTATCTTGAACCCCATTGGGTGCTTCTCCCGTTCAACATCATTGGTGAACTTACTCGGACCATCGCCTTGGCCCTACGTCTGTTCGGAAACATGCTCTCGGGAGAGTTGGTGGTTGCTGTCTTACTTTTGCTCGCAGGATTCCTGGTGCCCGTACCCATGCAGTTGCTGGGATTGCTTATCGGTTTGATTCAAGCCTACGTCTTCACACTTTTGGTGATGGTTTACATTGCCGCAGCGCTTAGGGGCAAAGAAGGAGCACGCTCATGAGTACCCTCTCGATTATCGTTGCCATCTCAGTATTGACCGCCGGGCTCACTGTGGCCATCGGTGGCTATGGGCCGTCCCGGGGAGAGGGGCAGGCCCTGTCGCAAGCCTTGGACGCGATGGCCCGGCAGCCTGACGAGGCTGACCGCATCACCCGCGCACTCTTTGTAGGCATGGCCATGGTTGAATCGTGTGCCATCTATGCGCTTGTTGTGGCCTTGATTATTCTTTTTGCCAACCCGCTCTTGGAGTTGATCAAGTGAGTTTCCACTGGCCTACATTTTTCTTCCAGGTGGTGAACTTCTTTGTTCTGGTTTTCGTCTTGAAGCGTCTCCTCTGGCGTCCGCTCAGGAAGCATATGACCAAGCGAAGTGATGAAATCGAGGCGCAGCTGGAATCGATTGCGTCCGAACAAAAAAAGTTCAAGGCCCGCTCGACTGAAATTGATGCCGCTTTCAAAAGGGCTAAGGAGGCAGAAGCCGAGGCTCTGGAACGGGCCGAACGAGAAGCTGAGTCCCGTCGGGCCCAACTGGTTGAAGAAGCCAAAAGGACAGCCACAGAGGAACGGGACCGGATTTTGGCGCGCGTAAAAGTTGAGCAACGTGAAAAGGAGGCGGCGTTTTTGCGCTCTTTAGCCCCCGAACTCAGTCAGGTCTTGACCAGCCTTTTGCGTGAACTGGCGCCCGGGACCGATTTACATGAACAGAGCTGCCGAAGATTGACAGAGCATCTATATTCCGGTGTACGTCAAGGTCACCTAAGCAATGATTCCGCTGCTCAAGAAGATCGGGTCACGGTGAGCAGTGCCACCGGGGATATTCCTTCTGGGCTCATGCGGGCGCTCTTGGATCGCGGCGCCAAGGAGGGCTCGGTTCGAGTCGAAAAGGACCCCAAGCTCATCGCCGGCGCCTGCCTTCGAATCGGTGACCACGTGTTCGATGGAAGTATCCGGGCGCAGGTCGAAGGCGTCCTTGCGTCCCTGAGAGAAGGCCATCCGTGACCGGTTTCGGCGACCGGCTTGAGCGCGTCCGAGGCAAACTCCAGGGTGCCGCGCAATCTTACGGATTTTCAGTGAAGACCCAGGAGGTGGGACGGGTCCAGAGGGTAAGCGACGGCGTGGCCCGCATTTCGGGGCTCCCCACCGCTCGCTTGATGGAGGTCCTTCGCATCGACGACGCGGTGGAAGCGCTGGCGCTGGATTTGGGGGAGACCCACGTGGGCGCGGTTCTCCTGGGCCACGGAAGGGAGGTGCGCGCTGGTTCCTTGGTCAGTCGCACGACTCGTGTGGCGTCTATTCCGGTTGGAGAGGCACTCCTTGGCCGGGTGGTAGACCCCCTTGGTCGGCCGCTCGATCATTCGTCGCCCGTTCATACCGAAGTGCGCTGGCCGCTTGAGAGAGGGGCGCCGGCCATCTGGGAGCGAGAGGCCGTGACCGAGCCCTTGCTCACTGGAATCACGCTGGTCGATGCGCTCTTTCCGATCGGCCGCGGGCAACGGCAACTGGTCATAGGCGACCGCGGCACCGGCAAATCAACGATTGCCATCGACACCGTGAGCAACCAAAAAGGGCAGTCCGTGAAATGCGTTTACGTATGTGTTGGGCAGATGTCGGCCGACGTTCAGCTCACGTTGAATGCTCTTCAAGCCGCAGATGCCCTCGACAACACATGTATGGTTGTCGCAGGTTCCGATTCATCACCGGGTCTTCGTTATATCGCCCCCTACGCAGGGATGAGCATTGCGGAGTACTTTCGAGATCGCGGCGAAGACGCCCTGGTGGTCTTCGATGATCTCGAGGCCCACGCGATTGCCTACCGTGAGCTATGCCTTTTGCTGCGGAGGCCTCCTGGTCGAGAGGCTTATCCAGGGGACATCTTTTTCATTCACGCCAAGCTTTTGGAGCGGGCTACCCGGCTTAACAAGAAGCGCGGCGGGGGATCGCTGACGGCGCTGCCGCTTTGCGATACCCGTTCGGGTCGAATCTCTGACTTTATTCCCACAAACCTGATCTCGATTACGGACGGACAGCTGTATCTAGACGAAGGGCTTTTCGATCGCGGATTCAAACCGGCCATCGACATCGGCAAATCTGTTTCCCGCGTGGGTGGCAAGACGCAGCGTGCCTCCATGAAGACGGTTGCCGGCCAGCTCCGGCTAGAATTGGCTCGATTTGCGGAGCTCGAGGTTTTCAGTCGGTTTGGCGCGCGCATTGACCCCGAGACCCAGCAAGTACTCACACGTGGCGCAAGAGCGAGAGAACTGCTCAAACAGGCTCCTGAGACCCCAGTTGGTATGGGCGAGCAGGTCGCCCTCCTTATGGCGCTTGAAAGGGGTCGGTTTGATGGGATCGAAATCTCAAGGGTGAGGCGCATCGTTGCGCTTTTTTTGCAGGAACTCGGCCACAATCACCCTGAGCTTGTGCGGTCGCTTGCTCGAGGTCATGGACCGAAAGCCGACGACTTTTCCAAAATTGAAGCGGCGTTTGAGGTCGTTCGCAATGGATGAGCTTCAAGTCATTGAGCGTCGCATCGACAATTTCCGATCGGTACAGGAGATCGTAAAAGCCATGCGTGCACTGTCCGCGCAGGTTCTTCGGCAGGCGACCGACTCGCTCCAAGAGCTTCGCGCCTACGAGGAGAGCCTGTCTACCGTTTTGGCGTCTCTTCCAATACCCACGTTCAGAGTTGTGCCGGCCACATCGACGGTTTGTGTCGTTTTCGGTTCCGACCAAGGTCTGGTTGGTGCTCTCACCAAGGAGGTGGTCGAACGTGCGCTTCGAATCCAGCCCAGATGGTTTTACGCCGTGGGCTACCGTACCCGCGCCGAGCTCGAAAAGCGCGGGTTGCCCATCGCAGGCTTTAGGCCCGCCGCCTCATCGGTTCGAGCCCTCGGTGATCTGATTGGCGAAGTCGCCCATGCGGTCCAGAGGATGCTCGTGGACGGGTCGGCGGGTGGCGCAACCGCGGTGTACCCACGGCATGAGAGCACCAAGCTCTACCAACTCCAGTCTATTCAGCTATTCCCTCCCGAGTTGCCATCGGGGGCCGAAAGACCGTTCTACCGGTCGTATGAGTCTTCGAACCGGATCTCCCGAAGGCTCATCGAAGAAAAGCTGTACACGGGCCTTTACCGAATCGCCCTTGAAGGACTCGCTTCGGAGCAGAACGCCCGCCTGAGAACGACTGTTGCGGCGAGCCGCGTCATTGAGCGGTCGTTGGCCGATCTTGAGATCGACCATCACCGTGCTCGGCAAGACCAGGTGACCATCGAAGTTCAAGAGGTCATTTGTGCGTCCCACGCGGCGCACCGCAATTGAGTGGACTTGACGGCATGGACGCTGCCTCAAAGAGGCTTGGAGCGCCGCACGGCCTCATATCCGCCGGTTCGTTCCTAGGTTACGTTGCCTCTCCAGAGGGAACGACCAATACCGGGCACAAAGCGTTCGCTATGACGCGTGTGGCGGTCGACCCGAGGAGCATTCGATGCAACATGCCGTGTCCGCTTGTACCCAAGACGATCAAGTCGCTTTCACCGGATTTTGCTAGGTCAAGGATCGTCTCTGCAGGAGTGCTTTTGGTGGGCGTTTCGATTCGAACACCAACAGAATCATGTGTTGCCTTGTTGACGAGCTCTTCCACTGATTTTCTGCGCGACGCACGCATGCTGTCGATCTCGTCGGGGGTGATGAGCAACGCCTCCTCACCGAATACGACCATGGGTGCTCCAACGACCGATACGACCTGAGGAGAGCCCTCTGACGCCTTGGCCATCATGATGGCTTGTGAGATGACGGACTTCGAAACGGGAGACAGGTCGACCGCGGCTAGAACCTTCTTGAATGCCGCGAGACGCTTTTGCGCCTCCCTTACGATGAGCACCGGACACGGAGCCGTGCGAATCAGCGCACTGGCGACACTCCCCAACACTGCCCGCCTGAAAGCCCCGCGTCCGTGGCTGGCCAGGACGATCAAGTCTGCGGCAATCTCGGTCGCCACGCTTGCAATGCCTCGGACGGGACTTGGCAGCAAACGAGCTTCTCTTGTGGTCTTGCTGGGGTCATAGGATAAAAAGAGCTCGTTGAGCTTCGCCTGTGCACTTTCGAGATGCCGCGCAAAAATGGTTTCGATGGCCTTTGGCGAGTAGGTGTGTGGAACAACGAGGTCATACTTCGCTAAGCTGACGATATGAACCACATGGAGTCGGTCTACCTGAAGGTTTTCAGCAAGTTGAACCCCAGCTCGGACTCCGAGCTGAGACAGCTCTGAAAAGTCGGTGGCGACGAGAATTGTTTTGTAGTCTCCCACGGCATGCATCCGTTCTCGACGGAGGCTCCCGAACCCCTACGGGCTCGAGCCACCCCATCATCTCGTACGGTCATTAAAGCAATGGGCGTGCCAAGCGAGATAGGGCTATTTTCTCCCCATTGGGGTGAGTGTCCGCTCTGGTGGATGTTCCCCGTAAGCCCCAAGTGCGCGGCTACACGATACGATCTCGTAGCACTGTCCTCGGTGTCAGCGATCGACCATTGGGGTTGCTTCGGTGCTTGCAGGATCGGCCCCTCCGCGCAGAGACGTTCCTTTTTGGTGAAAAGACGGGGCGGTTGTCCGAACGAGTTCCATTCGGGGATCGACCTCCTCCTTTGCCTCTATCCGTGGGCAAGCAGTGATCACCGTCCGTTTTCCCATCGAATTTGGTGTCACTCGCGAAGGCGCTACAGACGAAGCTCGTCTACTGGCAGGCATAACTTTTGAACCGAGAAACCTATGGTACACACCAGCCTACAAACCCAGCAGCATGCGCAAACAATAGGACCGTGCTTGCAACGAAAAACGCTCCCTTAAACCTTGCCATCGCAGTTCTAGGGTCCTACCGTGGACACTTACATGGTGACGCTTGAAGCACGAATGACTCGGTTAGAAACCCAACTCGAGGAGGTCAGAGAAAACGGTCACAAGGCCTTGATCCTCCTTGAGCAAATGGACGACCGCAACAAGGCCGTCTTAGATATCGTCCGAGGCCAAGAGGCGAGTCTCAAGGCGTACATCGATGAGAAAGTCGCAGAACTTTCCGCTCGGCTTGACGCGGTCGAGCTCGCTGTTCGGCATGCTCACGAAGCCATCGAAGAAAACCGAAAGGCTATCGAAGAAAACCGAAAGGCCATCGAAGAAAACCGAAAGGCCATCGAAGAAAACCGAAAGGCCATCGAAGAAAACCGAAAGGCCATCGAAGAAAACCGAAAGGCCATCGAAGAAAACCGAAAGGCCATCGATCGAATCGAAGCCCGATTCGATCGATTTGAGGTGAAGCAAGAATCCGAGACCCGACGGGTGATCCGAGGAATAGAAGCACGGGTATCAAAGCTGGAGGATCGCGTGGGCATAAACCGCTAGGCCACATCCCCCTACCTTCTGATCCGCCTCAGCATTCGCCCCACGCCGAACCGCGGTCGACGTAGAGGCGCTACTCCATCGTCGCGGGTGGGAGCCCAAATTAAACGATGTCTCACGCGTCGTAGATGACCGAATAGATGTCATCTTTGAGCGGTCGCATGGGATGGGGTCTCTAGGTGGCCCCAGAGCCAGAGCCAAGCGCTATTCTTGGGTACCGGCGTGCAGGATTTTGAATTCGATTCGGCGGTTTTGGGCACGGCCTTTGCGTGTGCTGTTGGTTGCGGTGGGCCGCGTTTCACCAAATCCGGTGGCTTCGATGCGGTCAGGGTCAATGCCCTGGTCTACGATGTAGGTTCGGACTGAGACCGCGCGCTCTCGAGAGAGCTCCATGTTGAGGGCCTCGCTGCCTACGCTGTCGGTGTGACCCGAGATTTGGATGCGGAGGTCGGGGTAGTCCTTCAGCACCTGAACGGCTTTGTTGAGGACGGAGTAGGAGCGCGGCAGAATGGCTGTGCTTCCGGTTTTGAACACGATGCCTCGAATGCTGCCGGTGAACTTCTTGACCGCTTTGGGAAGTTCGTCTGGGCAGCCGTCCGCATCTTGGAAGCCGTTGACGGTTTCTGGTTCACTGGGGCATCGGTCTTTGTCGTCTACGATGCCGTCGCCATCGGTGTCGGCCGGACAGCCGTCGGGCGGAGGCCCTGCCTGGTCGGGGCAAAGGTCGAGCTTGCCCGCAACACCATCGCCGTCGAGGTCTTGTGCGGGGCATCCATCGGGTTCGACACCAGCCTCTGTGGGGCACTCATCGCGGTCGATGGGGATGCCGTCTTTGTCTTCGTCCGGATCTGGGCAGCCATCGGGTGCGACGCCGGGCTCATCAGGGCATTTGTCTTTTTGGTTGATGATGCCGTCGTTGTCGTTGTCTTTTGCCGGGCAGCCGTCGGGCTCTACGCCCGGTTCGGTTGGGCACTTGTCGCGCGGGGATGGGACGCCGTCCTTATCGGGATCTGGATCGCCGGATCGGCCGAGAACCAACGAGGCTCCGAGAAGGACTTCGAAGTGACTGGTGAGACTCCCAATCTCCGGTCGATTGACGGCAGGCGCGACGATGTGTCGCCCATCCAGCCGAAGGCTGACAGAGGGGCTTACGGCGTACTTTGCCCCAAGTCCCCAGTGGAAGGTGGCATCGGTATCTTTTCCCAGGACCGCGGTCCGGGAGTTGACGCTCATAAAGCCGGCGCCGACCACCGCAAAGGGGCTGAGCCGCCACGGAATTTGGCCGATGGCGTGTCCGCGAACGGTCCATAGCGTTGCCGCGCTGGACTCGGTGGACATGGGGATAATGGCGCCCTCTATTTCAGCGCCAAGGAAACTGAGCGGAAGATAGGCAAAGCGGAGTCCGAGTTCGGGCCCCAGATCGTCGAGGGCTCGAGGCTGCAGCGTCGGATCAAAGAACTCGTGATCGTCGGAGGGGAAAAATGCGCCTCCGAAGAAGCCGAGCTCGAACAAGTGATTCTCGGGTTGGAAAGGATTGTATCGATGTTTTGTCTGTGTTCGACCGTGACCGGGCTGAACGCTTAGGCTCACGCCGATCACGCAAAGCCCCAATGCCCATCGCAAGTTCCTATGACACGATTCCATGAAATTCCCTCGTCGCTATGTCCGCAGCGCGAAATACACCACTGTCGTTGTTCTCGCCCTGGGGCTCCGACTACGGGATTCGCCCGATTCGGAGCCGTGGGCGTGCCTACAGTCCCGCACCTTCAGAATCGGTACCGAAAAAATCAATCGAGAAATCGCTAGAAAACCCCATTCCATCGGGTTTTGGCGCCCGGGAATTGTGATTTTTACCCATTGGTGCCCGGTTGCCGCATCCCTACGCAGGTTCTCCGTTGCCTTGCTGCTTGGGGGACCCGGCCGGCGTCGGGCCGCTCCGCCTCCCATTTTGGTCTCGGTCGGGAGGGTCGGCATGGCGTGCGATCCCGCATCCGTTGGGTTGTGGAATGAAAATGAAAGCGCCGCCTATCAGGCGATCGCCAGCCGGGCGATCGACGGATAACTCATCGAAATCATCGCTGTTGCGCGACTCTAAAAGCATGCATAGTGCCTTGCGTTTTGGGCGGACTCGGCCGGGTGCTGGAGGGTGTCGAACTGGGCACTTCAGAGCGCCTATGTTAACAACAACAATATGCAACAGATAAACATTTCGTCGACCGGAGTGCTTACGGCCGGGCTCTTGTGCCTAGGTAGCTTAAGCGGCTGTGGTCTTCTCAGCATCGACATCAACGACCAACGCGCAACCGTCACGTTTGACATCCGATCTGATATGGCCGGTGAATATGTGGGTACCCATGACATTCGCCCCAATGATCTGAAAGAGATTCAGGATAACGCCGATCGCATCGACGGCGGCCAGATCGAAAAGATCTACCTCAAGATCTTGAGTGCGGGCCCAGGCAACTCTGCCACCTTAGGCGAAACCTCCGGGCGCGTGGCTTTGCTCTCCGACGATTTCCCAGATAGCGACGATTGGAATGTCATGAACTTTTCTCTCGAACCCATAACCGATCCCGACAGCTTGGGCACAGAGATACCGCTCGACACGGTCAAGATAGACCGAATCACGGGCTTGTTGTTCCCGGATGGCGGCGGCATCAACGATGTCAAAGTGCGTATCAGGCTCTCGGCGGACGGAGCGACAGATCTGCGCGCGAGGCTCACCGTGCAATTCAGCGCGACGGCGGAAGCGCTCTAGGGACGCATCCGACCTGTTACCAAACGGTAAGCGCTGCCGTTTGGTGCGGGTGAGGGCCGTAACGAAAAACCATCTCCGTGGGAGAATTCACCCGCGATTTCAACATGGCCAAAGGCTTGCACTCCTGCGTTGCATGTCTGACAAAGATCCCATCGTAGAGCAGTTCATGACGCCCGCTCCGCGTTCGATAAGCCGAACCCAAACCATCGACGTGGCCCTACGCACCATGCGCGAGCTCGAGATTCGCCATCTCCCGGTTCTTGAGGGGGGCAGAATACTTGGTCTTGTGAGTGAACGAGAGCTGGAGATTGTCGGTGGGCTTGCAAGTGTAGATCCACAGAGAACCAGTCTCGAACAAGCGATGATCGCAGACCCTTTTCAAGTAGAACATGACGTGAGCCTCCGTAAGCTTGCCGCCGACATGGCCGAAAAGAAGGTCGGTTCCGCAGTTGTGACGCGAAACGGCAAGCTCGTGGGCATTTTTACGACCACCGATGCCCTCAAAGCCTTGAGCGCGTCCTTGTAGTCAGAGACTTGGGCCTGCGTACGGTGCTGTCATTCGGTGTGTGTGGGCTTCGGGCAAAATGGGCACAGCGCCGTACAGCATTGTGTGCGGCTCGTCACTGATGGCACTTGTCTTCACAATTTTTTTTTGAACCCAAAATGTTAGCAATCTTGGCTGCTGGGTGCTTAAAAGCGGTTTTAAGATACGAAGAATAGTTGCGTTTTCGGATGTCGCTTTTTGGTGTTTTTGGGAATGGCGTTCTAGGGCAGAACTTCGATTCGTGTGAACAGTGAACAGATTGATCGAAATGCCGATAACCAACTACGATGGATCAAGTCATGAATGTTCGTATCGACATGCATGCAAGCCTGGATGAGTTTTTCGGAGATCTTCTCCAGGAGGCATTAAACGCAGCACAACTGGATCTTGAAGAATCAAGCCGCCTGTATCTTCTCAAGCTCTTCACCCAGTTTTGTACCAACGAAGGCCTGAATGGTCGTTCGACCGAAGATCCAGGAACGCCAGCCCTGGTGCGTCTTTACGAACAAGCGTGCTCAAAAGAGCCCGGCATGCGCTTTGACGCCTTTCGCTACCTGGGCGATGTGGCGCTTTTTGTGAGTGGCTGTTTTACACCCCATATCGAGCGGCAAGGCTCCTTGGTGGGGGTCAACTACTATGTGGATATGGGTGCTTCGGCCTACCTGAGCGCCGCATCTTTGTCGAGAAACAGTGGGTTCGAAGAACTCCTTCAAGAGCTTGCGGCGCACTTCCGAGATTTGGTCCATGTCTTTGGGCACGTCGCTGAGCGTACGACCTTGCCGGTTTCGAGCGACGTCAGAGTGCTCTATGAGAGTTTTGTTCGGAATCCCGAGAGTCTTCTGCTTCGTGACCGTTTTCTTCACCACGGCGCCATTCCGGTTTTTGCCGCCAATGGAGGCGAGGCGTGAGCCCCTCCCCTTGTTCATGTCGCTCTATCGGAACTGAGGTTTAACTCCAGATGGAGGCTACACTCCAAGATGGATTGGAGACGATCTATCGGATCGATGATTCGCTTCCGGTGTCCTCGTTTCGGGTTACGGACGAGATGCGTAGGGCGCTGGGGATGGGTTTTTTGGAGGGGCATCGAGAGGCCCTCGTGGTTCGCGAAGACGAGGACTGTACGCACTTATCACTATACATTTCCGACACGGTCTTGCGGGATGCCAAGAAATTTTCTCAGGCCGCACGGTCGCTAAGCCCATGCTTGAGTCATCTGGATGCGTTCTGTGCTGCGCTCGAGGGCATTTCGCATTTTGTGTATTTTACGTTCTGCGGCCAAAAACAGGACCGACCGGTGTCTCATATGGAGCTGGAACTTCAAGCAGAGATCGACAAGTTCCTGTTGCTTCGCGTGATTTTAGAGCTGCCTTCCGATGTACTGCTCCCAAGGCTCTACGAGGGTTTTGAACTTCGGGCTTCCGTGGATGCGGAGCAGCGCCAGAGGTATGTGATGGCGAACCGCGCGGGCCGGCGCTATGCCCGTTGGCTCAGCCAAGAGTTCCAAAGAGGTCGAGGCGCTCGGGCGCTTGATGATGCGCGTAGACTTTATCGGTCCCCGCTTGAGCGCAAGCTAGAGCGCATCGCCCGTGCCGCCTAAACAGAAACGCACAAGTCCGGGTGTTTTTCTCAAAGAAATGAATGCAGACGATCCGATTCGCATTCGCTTGCCCCACTTAGGGGCAGGGAGCCACTTTGCCTTTCCATCGGTTGCTGCCTGCGTCTTCGATGCGGGCGTTATCGCCACAGGCTGCGAAAACCGCCCACTGGGACCCCGAGATCACCGAGCGTTGGGCGTGGATGCTTGCGCCTCCAAAGGCTGCCAGTCCGTAGCGTCCGTTCTTTTTGAGCTTCGTATCCTCGACGGTGACGTGGGATTTTTGGCCCGCGAGGATTCCGGCCTCGTGGCAGGATTCAACGCGGGATCGCTTGATCGTGAGCTTGGATACCCCAAGGGCGGTGATGCCTGGGCCGGTGATGCAGCCCTCGATGGTTGTGTTCTCGATGGTGACGGCACCGCCCGCAATGTCTTCCACAAGAATGCCGCCGACCCGGGGCTGCCGAATGGCTGCACGAATGTGGGCCGAAGCATCGTTGGCGACCAAAAGTCCATACGAGCTTGGTTTGTCGAATACGGCGCCATGGACAATCAGTTTGGCGTGCGGGCCAGATGCGATTAAGGCTTCCCCGCCGTCGTCATCGCCGGCGAGGGATCCTTCAAAGCGCGTGTTCTTGATTTTCAGGGTTCCGTTGGCATGAAGAATGGCAGATCTACGCTCGTGAAAGAAAACGCCGCCGGTGATGGTGACCCCGGAAGACATACCTCGATAGCCGCTGGTGGTGAGGCCACCGTCTCGGGACGCTTGGATATGCGCATCGGACAAGGACACCGAAGAGCCGGCGATACCCATGCTCATGCCGTGTCCGGCATCCACCCGAGTACCGCGTAGCGTCGCCCGGGAGGCTTGAATCAGAATGCCGATTTTCGCTGCAGCCTGAACGCTGAGGTTGTCGCTGTCTAGACGGGTATTTTTGAGCAGCACGAGGGCCGAGCCCAGCGCACCAAAAAGGGTGGTGTCATGAACTTCAAATCTGCTGTTTTTGCCTTGGATCTGGCTGACCTTGGTCCCGGTCACTTCGAAGTGATGCAGCCGGACCCGGGAACGCTTTGCGAACAAGCCGCGTCGGCCCTCTGGTGTGGCCGTGAGTGTCGTGCGTTCGGCGGCGACGGTCGATGACTGGGCGTCGATGCACGTGAGGGCCCCGCATTTCACCTTGAGCTCCTTGAGGGTGATCCGACTTTGTCGGGCCCGAATTCCGTGGTTGTGCCCCCCGGCCGAGATGGTGGCATTTTGCACCATGAGGCGATGAACCTGCGTGGCTTCGATGCTTCCCACGAGGTGAACATGTTCAAGCGTGATGCGGGGGCCGGCGACTTTCAAGAGGCCCGTCACCTTTGCGCCTCCGGCTTTGGGTCCGCGGAGGTGAAGTGTTGTCGTAACCGACTGTTTGGGCGCTTGGTAGTTTCCGGCCGCAAGGAACACGGTCTTGGCCCGGCGGTCTTGGAGGGCGCGCGCCAGCGTCCGCAACGGTGCTTCCTTGCTTCCGTTATGGGCGTCGTCTCCGTGGGTTGCGACGTGGATATACGCCTGGGGGGAAGGTGCACGCGTGGAGGTGGCGCATCCGCTCACGAGGAGAAGCGAAAGCACATATTTTTGCTGGTGAATCGGAGCCCTACCCTGAACACGAAACATGGTCATGGGCTCTTCGTGGCAGTGAACCGGGTGCGTCAGACGTTGAACCAGGGGGTCACCCAAAGGTACTTCACGTTGAGGGTCCAGCGCAGCATCATCTTGAGGGGGAGGAGCATCATGGTTTGAAAGAGCCCTGCGACCACCGCGTAGCGAACAAAACCGAGTTGCCGCATGATGGCTTTTTTACGAAACACCTGCCAAACGACGGGAATCACGGCAAACCAAGCCCCCACGGTCCCCGCGCCGATCAGGAAGCTCAGCGATTCGCTACGGGCCCCAAAAAGGTAAGGCCAGTCGATGTTGTTCAGGGCCACCACCTTGTGTGGGTCCCAGTAGTCCCAGGGGGCAAAGAAGTTCCAGCCGGGTCCTCGCAGAAAAACACCAATGAAAATCTGGACCACCCACAGAAAGTGAAATCCGAAGAAAAAGACGGTGATGGCGAACCATCGCTCTTTGAAAGTGTAGTACCCGTTCCCCCGAGGGTTGACGTCGATATAGGGGATGACCATCAGACCCACGATGATCAGCGAGGGAAACACCACTCCGGCCAGCCACGGGTCGAAATAGACGAGCATTTCTTGGAGTCCGAGAAAATACCAGGGCGCCTTCGAAGGGTTGGGCGTCATGGTGGGGTTCGCGGGCTCTTCCATCGGTGCGTCGATGGTCAATGACCAAATGACCAGCACCAAGAGCATGATCAGACCCGCGATGAACTCGACCCGGACAAAGTAGGGCCAACTGTGAATCTTGTCGGGAAGGACCTCGTCGCTGGCCTTCGCCCGGATCCGCAGTTTGGCCGTGCCCACTTTCAGGTCGGCGGGCCGGTTGAGCGGCTGGTCAGTGTGCATCGTTTCGGTCGTCATCGATGTTTCCTACAGCGGGCCTGAGATGCCTCCGTCCTTACGGATTCGCCAAAAATGGAGAATCATCAGGACCGACGCGGCGATGGGAATGAAGATGCAGTGGAGCACATAAAAGCGCAAAAGAGTGGGGGGCCCCACGTTGATTCCGGCAGTCAAGAACGAGCGGGCGTCGTAGCGGGCGGTGACCCCAAGCTCGGTGCCAAAAGGCCCCTCGGTTCCAAGCAGCGGCGTGGCGCGGGCCATATTGGTGCCCACGGTGACGGCCCAAATCGCCAGCTGGTCCCAAGGCAGAAGGTAGCCGGTGAACGACAACAGGAGCGTGAATGTGAGCAAAAGAACGCCCACTACCCAATTAAATTCCCGAGGCGGCTTGTATGAGCCGGTCATGAACACTCGGAACATGTGCAGCCAAACCATGATCACCATGGCGTGGGCCGCCCATCGATGCATGTTTCGCGTGAACATGCCGAACGGAACATCAAAGTCGAGGTACTTGATGTCGTGATACGCGTACTCGCCGGTGGGGCGGTAGTAAAACATCAAGACGACGCCGGTGACGACCGTGACCAGGTAGATCAAAAAGGTCAGACCGCCCGCGCACCAGGTGTACCGGTACCGAATCCCGTGGCGGCGGACCTTTGTGGGATGGAGGTGAAGCCATACGTTGGCGGAGATCTGAAGCGCTCTATTTCGAGGGGTGTCGGCGTATCCGTGGCGAAACGTCGAGGTCCACGCCTGGGACTCGGTGATCAGCTTGAGAATGTTTCGTTGCCTGCTTGCTGTTTCTGCCATGGCTCTTACACCTTTGCCTTGGAGTCCGGCTTGCCCCACTGATCCTTCTCGAAGAGAAATTTCACACCCTTATCGACGTTGATTTCACCGGCGGCGTCGATCCAAACCTTGAGCCTTTCGAGTGCTCGGGGAGCGGGTCCCTCAAAATTGATGGCCAAGATGTCCTGACTGCGCTCGAAGTCGAAGCCACGAAAACCGCTGCCGTGACACGGGCACTTGAATTTGTTGTCGGTGATCAACCACCGCGGTGTGCAGCCCAGGTGGGTGCAAATGGCTGAGAGGGCGATCATCCAACTTGTGCCGCTGGGATCGACCTGCCGAATGATCCATACCCGCTGACTGGGGACGTATTTTTCGCTGACCGTGTTGGGGCTGTAGTTGTCAGGCCGACCCGCCTTAAACAGGGTCGATGGCTCAAAAAGCACCCTCGGGTACATGAACCGTACAAAGCCTAGGCCCAGAATACCCAATGAGCCCAGCACGCCTGCCCAGCCTCCTAGGGAGAGGAAGTCTCGTCGAGACCACGTCCAGTCTCGAGTTTGTTCCGCGTCGTCTCGAACTCGTCCTGCCATGTTTCGGTCACCGCGCCCCTGGGCCTAAAAAGGCTACACGCCGGCAATATTTTCGCCGCTTTGACTATGGCGGCCCCGTAGGCCTGTCAAGCGTGATCCGGGCTCGGGTTTCGGAGGGTTCTTGGGTGTCTACCCCACCGCGATGCACTTGACCGCGTCAGAAAGAGGGTCCTATGAAGAAACACAAGCGAGCTCTCGGAGCGGATGCCCGTGGCGGGCGGGTTTATCCCGTCGGCAATAGGGCCAAGGCGTCTTAAGGGCTCAGGCTTTTCTTGCTCAAATTTCGTGCGCCGCGCACCAAGGGCGCTAGAGAGGGAATTGATGCTCACCGGATCAACCAGCGGCTGGGACAACCTGATGCTCATTGTGACCAAGCCGGACAACGTGCCGATTCTCATGATGATCGGGGCGGTGGTTTTTTTCACCTGGTTATCCCTCAAAGAGGGCTTCAAAAACGATCGACTGATCAAAGAGGGTCGGCGCGACGAGATCCTCCGCCGCATGCAGGACTGACTCCGGCCGGTGTTTGAACCTCTGTCGTAGCCGGTCCGCCTCCCTCGGTTGATCTAGAGGAAATGGGCTCTTTTCTGCCTTGGTTTAAGATGAATGGGGCCCGTCGATGGGTGCGGTCTATCGATTTAAAGGGATGAAGTGCTGGCTTCGGGGCGTGCGTTTTTGAAGTCCGGTACCGCGATCTGGCCGACGGGCTCTCGTACTTTGGTAAACAGCATTCGGTAGATGGGCTCTTGCTCCTGGTCGTGATGGCGTTCCCACTCGGTGGTTTCGGGAAAGGGCCTGGGCGCTGTGAGTGTGGGGGTCATGCGCCTGAGGGCGCCATCCCCTTCGAGAAAGGCTGCCATTTCTTCAGCCAGGGGCAGCACGTCGGTCTGCACGTAAATGTGTCCTCCGAGGGTGAGGGCCTTGGCCATCTTGCGGACTGAGCTCGGTTGCACGATGCGCCTTTTGTGGTGACGCTTCTTGAAACACGGATCGGGGAAGTGAACGTGGAAGCATCGAATGACGCCGGGTTCGGCGAGCTCGATGTTCTCGTGCGCGTTGGCGTAAAATACATGGAGATTGGTGAGGCCGGCTTGGTCTCGGCGCCGCATCGTGGCTTCAACCAACGGTTTACGCACTTCGATGCCCACGAAATCGCGGTCTGGATGGTTTTGGGCCCGCTGAAAGAGGTAACTTGCCCCGCCACAGCCGAGATCGACCTCTAAGGGGGCTTTGCGTCCGAAGAGGGCTATGCGGTCTAGGGTCCCCAGTTTGGTCAGGACGTTGAATGGGTTGGCGTGTTTACGAATGCGTCGGGCCATGGGTTCGGAGTTCGTCTCCCGCAAAAGGAATTACGTCTTGAATGCGCTCCAGGCCAAGACAAAGCATCAACAGTCGGTCGAGCCCCAGGGCGATCCCGGCGGCGGGTGGGATGTCTCCCAAAGCCGACAAGAAGCGCTCGTCCACCGGATAGACGTCCCGCCCCAGCTTTCTTCGGACCTCGAGATCGACCGAGAAGCGGCGACGTTGTTCGGTGGGATCGGTCAGCTCCAGGAACGCATTTCCCAGTTCGAGGGATCCCACAAAAACCTCGAAGCGTGCTGCTTTTCTCGGATCTTGCGGGTCAATTTGGGCCAAAGCCGCCAATTTTTGCGGGTAACCATGGAGAATGGTGATCTTTTCGGGGGAAAAACTGGGTTCAACCGAACCCATGAATGCCCGGTGAAAGACATCTTCCCAGGTGTCCCCTTCGATTTTGGGCACCGAGAGGGCGGCTCTGAGGGCATCGATATCGTCGTGGGCCAGCGGATCCCCGAGTCCTACCTGTGTGAAGGCTTCTGAGACCGAACATCGGACCAGACCCCGAGGTTGCCAGGGCCCGTCCATGGTTTGGGCGATGGCTGTGATAAGGGTTTCCGTGTCGGCCATGATGTCGGGGAGGGATCCGGGGCACCGGTACCATTCCAGCAAGGTGAATTCAGGCACGTGGGTATGGGACCATTCCGCGTTTCGGAACACCCGGGCGAGTTGATAGCTATGGCCGACCCCGTTCGCAAGCAGGCGCTTCATCGCATATTCGGGCGAAGTGTGCAGGTAGCACAATCCGGTTCGTCCATCGGGTCGGTGGGCGGTGGTTGCAAAGGCGTCCAGGTGGGGCTCCAGTCCGGGTGAGTGCACCAAGATGGGGGTTTCGACTTCGAGAAACTTTTGGTTGTCGAAGAAGGCACGGACGGTGTCCCGTATTTTTTTTCGTAGTTCGAAGAGCCTTACCAGGCTGGGTGTGGTGTGTGGCTGGGGCTCAGGCATCCGCCTCTTTCTTTTTCAGTTGGGCTCTGACCGGCAGCGGGTCCCGTTTGTTGTAAGGGGCTGAGATCTGAAACAGGCCGATCAGGAGGGGGAGTACGGCCGCTATTTTTCCTGCGCCTTCGAGGGTCACCAACCAGTACGCTGCGGTGGCGACCGCAAACAGCGCCCAGAGCCTCAGGCCCATGGTCTTGCTGGTCCGACGTTTGCGCGCTTTGGCCCTGGTTCGGCCGGTCAGCCACAACAGGAACCAGGATTCTGGGGTGTAAAACAGCGGTGTCAAACCAAGAAGCAGACACAAAAACAGATCGGTTTTGTTGCCCCGGTTGTCTTGGAGGGTACGGGCTTCGGGCTCCACTCGGAACCGGAACGGCTCGACGGGCACTGTTCCGTAGAGGTGTTCGCTTCTGAGCAAGTGGAGCTGGTCGGGAAGCACCAAGTTGGGGCGCTCAACTGCGGACGCGAGGGTCAGGTCGTTGGTTTCGAGCATTCGGCTGTAGGTTGTGCGAAAGGCGCCTCGGGTGTTGCTCCGATTCTTCCAGGGGCTTTGGTCCCACAAGATGGCGTGTGTTTTGGAGACCCATGGCTTATCGCCGATGACGTAGAATATCGATTGTGTTTGCTCTCCTTGCGCTTGAGGTCCGGGAACGGTTGGGTAGTGAACGTGAGGGCTCAGAAAATCGAAACGCCAAGGGCCGAGCCGGAGCCGGCCTGCTGTGCCCGGTGCGGGGTCCGCGGCGACGACCACCACGATGTCCCAGCCTTGATTGAGGTATACCGAGAACTTTTGTCTTTGTTCCGGTAGAATTCGAATGGAGCGGCTGACCAGCCAACGCTCCATGGTGTCGGGCAAGCTGATCGTTCGAGTGATGGACGAGGTCTTGGTTTGTCCCCGGAACGAGACGAACTCGTCGAGCTCTGCGGAGCGGGTCGCTTCCGGAACGGACTTTTTTGTGGGGCCTTTGTCCCCGTAGAGTCGGTGCACGACGAGATTGACAATGGACGGTCCGAATACGTGCTTTCTCATCACGCGGTTGTAAGGTTCTTCCACTCGGGTATTGAGATGGAGTCCCGGAAATGGGTTGGAGCCTGCCTCGCTGGCTTCTGGCTCGCTAGGAAAGATGCCTATCCATACGACACGGTGTTCGTCCGTATCGATATCGAGTGTCTCGATCAACATCTCTTGACGACCGTTGTGAACCATAAGGACGTTTCGCCTCAGGGTATTGAGGGCGTCGCCCCTCGAGGTGAACAGCGTCCCGCCGGATGCGACCTGGCTCAGCATCAACACGCCCAGCAGCGCCATGAGTCCAAAACCACGATGGGGGAGGCGATCGCGGCCTGCGCGCAACGAACCTACCGTCACCCCGTAGGGGCTGAGGTGTAGGGCACGTCGCCTTTTTTGCGGAACCGGTGGGACTGGCGACCGAGGCCAGGAGCGCGGAACCGAGAAGATTGGCATGACTTGACCCACGACCTGGGGCGTACGCTAACGCTGTTGGCGCTTCGGGTCCAAAAGGCGCCTACGTTTTTCGACCGTTACCCCTGAAGGTGGGGAAGCAGCGCCTTTCCTCCGAAGCCCGAGCTCTGAGAAGATAGGTCTTGTACGGCGCGGCCGATCGTAAGGAGGTGCTTATGGGTTTAAGAACGCGACATATTCGATGGATGCTTGCGGGTGGATCTGCGACGGGGCTCACAAGCCTCCTCGCGGGGCTCCGTGATCCGTCGTCGTTGTGGGGATTTGGCCTCGCTGCGGGGGCCGGACTCCTGGGATTTTCCCTCGCTCTCGCGGCCATCACGGCGCCCAAGCCTTCCCTTCAAATGGTGCCTATCGATCGACGCCGCCGATCTCGTCCTTGACAGCAGCATCCCCGAGGGTAGAGTCCCCCTCCCCAACCGCTCCGGTGCGATTGGGTCGAAAGGGGAAGTGGCATGTCCATGCTGTCGGATTTTTTGAATGAGAACGGCTTTTCGGCCGACGACGTGGTGGCGCGGTCGGCGGGCCTCGAGTCGATCGCGGCGGCGGATCGCGCGCGTGCCGACGCTCGGCATGTGGCCCGCGAAAAGAAGAAGTCCTACGAGGAGCTCAAACTCGAAAAACCCGGGGCCTACGGTCGGGGCATTTCGATGCGCTCGCTGCGTGCGGCGCTGGCCGGAGACGCATTACCCCGCATCCCACGGAAAAAGATCACTCGGGCAGTCAACTCCTTGCTGGCCTCTGGCAAGAAGGATCCGGTGGAGACCCGCCAGCTGTTTGGCGACGCGCCTTCCCGGAAACCGAAGAAGAAATAGCGCTCCGGTCATACCCCGAATTGTCGGGCCGCCATGGCGTGTCCCCTAGGGACTCAGGGGTTTTCCTTGACTCTTGCGCCTCAGGCCCGCCATGGTTCAGCCATGGGCAACGATGACGGCGATCGGCCACGACGAAGCTGGAAAGAGCTCGACCGCATGCGAGACCAGCGGGGCGGCGGGGGTCGCCGCCGCGATTCGGGGGCAGAACGGGCTCAGGAGCGTCTTTCCAAGACCGCCGCGTATGGGCGCTACAAGTCGAATCTCGATCAGCTTTTTCGTTCCGGGGGAATGGATTTGCCAGAGTCCCTTCGGTCCAAGCTCGGCCCCGCAACCGAAGAAGACGAGGCGCGTCGGCGTCTACTGGCTGCGCTGACCAAAGACCCGTCGCCGAGCACCCTGGCTCCGGTCATTGCCGCGGGTTACCCGCTGCCGGACGATGCTCGGCTGCTCATGAGACTGTTGGATGGCCCGGATGAACCGGCCGCGCGGGTCGTTCTGGAAGCGCTACGCGAACTCTTGGACCAGGGAAAAAAGGTGAGTCGAGCGCTCTTGATCCAGCGCCTCCAAGCGGTTCGCAATCGTGCTGAAGAGCAAGAAACCCTAGACCTCTTGGATGAGGTGCAGCGCTTGATTCCGTGAGTGCGTTTGGGCTGAAGACTGCGGTTTTGGGGATCATGTGGGGGCCCAAGCGATGAATGCTCACGGTGTGCCGCTTGTGGTTCACGAAGAGGTTCGCACTGCGCTCAAAGAAGGGGCTCCGGTCGTGGCGCTTGAGTCCACGTTGCTCGCCCATGGCTTGCCTAAGGGCCAAGGCTTCTCGGTGTCCCAAACACTGGAGTCCGTGGTTCGTGCGTCCGGTGCGATTCCTGCCACCATTGCCATTGCCGATGGGCGCTGTCTGGTGGGCCTGGATGGGGCGGGGCTCGAGTCCTTTCTCTCGCGCGATGTCGGTAAGGCCTCTACACGCGACGTATGCCTGGCGCTCGCTCGGGGGGGCGCTTATGCGACCACCGTGGCCTCGACCATGCTGGTGGCCTCCTTGGCAGGAATTCGTGTTTTTGCGAGCGGGGGCATTGGGGGTGTCCACCGCGATGCATCCCAGACCTTTGACGAGTCGCCCGACCTACTGGCCTTGGCCCGCTACCCAGTCGCAGTGGTCTGTGCGGGGGCAAAAGCGATTCTCGATTTGCCAAAAACGGTCCAGCGTCTCGAAACACTCGGGGTCCCCGTCATCGGTTACCATACTTCTGAGTTCCCAGCGTTTTATCATGGTCGAAGTGGCCTCCCGGTAGATGCTCAAGTGCGGGCGCCGTCTGAGATTGCCCCCATCTTGCATGCACGTTGGCGGCTTTTAGGCCAGGGGGGTCTTCTTGTTGTCAGGCCCCCGCCGGCGAACGATTGTTTGCCCGCGGAGGCGGTTGAGACCCAAATCCAGGCGGCTCTCAAAAAGGCGGTCTCGTCTGAAGTTGTAGGTCCAAAACTGACCCCATTTCTTCTGTCGGAGCTTAGCCGTGCTTCCGACATTGACTCGGTGCGCACCAACATTGCTCTGGTGAAAGCCAATGCTGAACTCGCGGCCGGGCTCGCCTCCGCGTGGGCTTCGTTCACCTCGAACGCAGCAGGATCGCTGGACGTTCACCCCTAGTCCTCAGGGGACTGGATGTACGTTCTTTTCGTCTGTCATTCCACGCTCGGGTGGTCTTAGGCTATAAACCTTCCAGCAGGAGGTGCTTGTGGCGGTTGCGGATGGTCCTGATATTCGTGGGTTCTGGGCTTGGTTCGCCGATCGGCAGTACGAGATCTTGGAGATCGTATCTGGGCGACGGCCGGGCCGGGTCACGGACCTTATTGATGAGGCTCTTTTCGAGAACAACATTCATTTGACCTACGATGTGACCGAGAGTGCTCTTGGCGGTGAACTCACCTTTACGCCCGAAGGAAATCCTGATCTCGCTCGTTTCCTCGATCGGTTTGTCGCTGCAGCGCCAGCCTTCGATACCTGGTTGATTTTCAACCGCAGACAACGAAAGTCTCTGGATATCGCGCTCAGGTTGGTCCACAGCGTACACGCCATCGATCTGTCTACAACCCGCTTCAAAGTGAGCTTCAAGGCGGGGCGCTACCACCTTGGTCTCCTCAGTGACGAGCTTTATGAACTCTCCGAAGCCGATCGCATGCGGGTGGCAACGATTTTTTTGCACTATGCGTTGGGAGAAGAGTTGGTGACCCAGTGCGTCGGGGACCTTGAATTCTTGCCTTCCGGTGACGGCATTGGCATGGGGCTATTGGTCAACGAGATTGTCTGTGACACGGCAGATTTGTTTCCTGACGAACCCCTTGAAGTTTTTGTTGAGCCCTAGTCTCCTGGGTTTTGGGCTCGAAGGAAGCATCTTGTTTGTCCTTGGCTCGGCTCCGTTGTAGTCCTTAAAGCTGCAAAGTGCAGAGTGCGATATCTATGTTGCGCTTTGAGAGAGTCGTGTTGCGCTGAGGTGAGGGGGGCGCGGGAAATGGATACTATGGTGGTGCATGGAACTTTGCCTGCGGTTTTCCACACAATAATCCGAAGCCGGCCGATGTTGAGTATTGTGGATCGAGTCCTTGTGTGACCAGCTCCAATCCTTCTGATGGTGCTGGTTATGTCTATGAGCTTTCGCGAGCGAGGTGAGGCACAAAACGGTTACTTCATAGAGTTAGGCCCAGATGAAGTGAGCCAAAGGGACTAAACCCGCGTGCGCATAAGGTCATGAATGCTACCGCGAAGCGAGATTCATAGGATAGGTAATGATGACAACCGCAAGTCTGTGTGATTATGGGCAAGAGGGGTATTGCATACGTACTTTGTGGGTTCGACAATATCTGGATTGTTCGTTACAAATAATTGCGGGGTGATGGCCGATCTATGCATAGCTGTTACTCAAAATCAGAGTCTGGGGGGCATGGTCCGGAGTCTGCATACGAATGAGACTGACCGGGAATTGCAAAGATGCTGACACGTCGTCATCAAGTGAACTACACTGCCTGTTTCAATCAAGACGGTAAGGGAACGACTCGTTTCCTAAGAATGGGTCCCCGCGAAAACACAACTTTGACCTCCCAGGTCTTAGTCTATGAGCTTTCAACGGTTTCATATACCCATGGTGACAACGCGACGGCAGAAGTTCGTACAGAGGCTTTTGTTGCGGTAGAACGATGACCCGGACAGATCACCAGAACTGTCCACGGTCGATAAGGAGACGCGCATGAAGAATAAGAATGTTCGGGGCTTCACCCTCGCAGAAATGATGGTTGTTGTGGGCATTGTTGCCATCCTCGGCACCGTGACGATCACTTCTTTTATGCAGTCTCAGCGGCGTCAAGAGACGCGCCAAATCGCCAGACGGTTTGTACAAAATGTCTGGCGGGCGCGGCAGATTGCAACCTCGGGACGGGTGATTGACAACACGGTTGTGCCGCCGGTGCGTGCGGTTCAGGCGGGTATTCGACTCGATACCCAATCAAAGTATGTGCTGTTTATGGACCAAGACGAAGATGCCACCAATGGGAACGAAGTTACGGTGGATATCGTTGAATGGGACAACCCGAACATCAAACTGCTCGATCCTGGCATTCCAGACGGCCAAGTACGATTTACCCGAAGGGGAACACTGAGCTCCGTCTCAAGTCCCACTTTCACCATTGAGGGAGAGGGTAATCGCAGAGTGTCCGTCGCCCTGACCTACAGTGGAAATGCGAAGGTGTATTAGTTGAGTCAGGGCCCGCCTCGCTCGGCGCTAGACGATTTTCGTGGATATTCGTTTTGCTTGCATCGGGCTCGGAGGCTAGCCCGAGACTTTCGATCATTCGCGACATTATTGAACACAAACATGAACACAATTGGTGACCGACGTTTCAACGCGAACGAGAACACAATTGGCCAAGGAAAAACGGCCTTATGAAGGGCGACAATATTTCTCAGCGACTGCGGGGTTCGTGCGGGGCGTCAAAAGAGTCGCAAGTCGTGGTCGTGCACAGGTGGGTCTCACCCCGATCGCAATGGCTATTCGCGTTCAAATTCAGATTGACTGGCCGATCCCCAATTGTGTTTCTATTCCTGATCAATATTGTGGTCGCTATTGCACTGACTTCGGCTTCCTTGCCTTGCCGCTCGATGACAAGTCCCTCCCATGCGTAGCAAGGGTTTGCTGACCTGGCATTCAGTGACGACACCATGACATTGAAAAGTGCTTTACCCGAAACAGGGGTCACGTTCCACCTCACGGTCTATTTCGAGGTGGGCCCCACGGCCGGTTAGCAGTTGGGATCCCGGAGCTTACCTGCATTGATCTTGAGGAGCTTCTGGCTCCCGAGTCCATCGATGTGTGGAGCCTCAACTTCGACTTCATGGTGCCAAAAGCTCGGATTGGAAAAAAGATCAACGGTTCGTTGAAGGTGGCCGTCTTGGCTGAACAATGATCCGTGAGCCTTCAGCAGGGGGTAGAGACGGCGGGTACATGTTCGGGTGGATGCTTCCAAGTCAACGTCGAGGAGCGCCACGTCGATGGTCTCGTGGAAGGATAGAAGCGTTTCTTCAAACAGGCCCTTTTTGAAGTCGCAGACTTCGATGGCCCCATATTTCGAGACCCTCTTCTTGACAGCGGCCATCCGACCGCGAAACGCGCCCCGCCTGAACCGGAGCGGTGTCCCATCGAGAAGCCGGTGCTCCTCATCGTTGGCAGGAATGCCCCGGAAGCTGTCAAAAACAACCAAACGTCCTCCAACAATTTGGGTTGCCAGGCTGAGTTTTGCGGTGCTTGCGCCAGACCCTGCGCCAGCCTCCACTACGACGATGTCTTCTTTGTCTCCTAGGGAGAAAATGGAGTCACACACCCGAAGTATTTCACAGAGCGTGTGGTACCCGCGAACTGCGTTGGTGGTCTGTATCAGTTGCTTGAGAAACCGGACACGCTTTTGAGTGGGAAAATGGAATGGGTAAGGAGTCAGCAAAAAGCGCGTGACTTCCGCTCGATCGCGGCCAAATAGGTATTTGATCGATAACGCCTTTCGAAACAGCGTTCCCGGGCCTCGCGGACATCGCCACCTTTGCTTGGTCCACTTTCTCGCAGTCCTACCCGTCTGCATGCGGACACCGAAGGTCATCGAGATTCTCTAATCACATGTGCGTTTCCGTTTAAATCTTAAAGCCAAACTCGATATCGATTTGGTATCGGGTTTCTTCTTCGTAGCCACCGAGTCCGTTGTAGTCGTCGCGGTCCCAGACGAAGCTCTTTTGGATGCGCCCGTTTAGGAATAAAACCGGGAGGATTTGGAGGCGCGCTCCTGCAAACAGGACGTCGTTTCGCGTGAAGCTAAAGAGCTTGCCAATGTTGCGCTGGTGGTAGGTCGCAAATAGGTCAAGAAAGCGAAGTGGAACTTCGGTGTGGAGCATGAGGTGTTCGTCCTGGCCGCCGCTTTCTGTTTCGAAGGCAAACGCAAAGACGAACCAGCCCGGAAGAGAGTAGCTGGCTTCGAGGTAGAGGCCGAAACGACGGTCGCCTTGACGGCCCGAGATAAAGGCCTGTTTGGTAGAGAAGTTGGGGTCTTCAGACTTGGCGTCCAAAAGGTATTGGACCTTTTGAAATTCATAGAGTGAGTCGAAATAGCCCGGTTGGTAGTTTGCGGAATAGCTTCGGAGTTCGAATCGCGTTCGAAGCAAATGAATCGTGCTGTCGTCGTGGAAGTTGTAGCGCCCGAGAACGCCCATACTTACGCCGTTACCACCAACATTGAGGAAGGAAATGTCAGCGTAAGCTTTGAGATCGATCCGACGCGTTTTGAGGAATTTTACTTCCGCGTCTACACCGATCAAGCTGACCGCTCGGTTTTGGGTTTCGGGAATGTCGGCGTCGTTGACCACAATGGACCCGATGGGTGAGCTTCCGATCGGTGGGTTTCGAACCAGGGACAGGGGGGCTTTTTGATCGGTTGCCCAAGTCACGCCGATGGACAAGGAACGTGCCACCGGATCTTGGCTAAAAAAGGATAAGGGTTTGATGAATCCTAATCCGCCAAAAAGGTTGCCACGGGTGATATCGGCCAACGAAAACTCGAAACCGCCGTAGTCGCCGTAGGCATTGACTTCTACGCCCACGGCGGTGCGGTTGATGTCCACGTTTCCGGCGTAGCGCCGCATGATCGTTCCGTGGCCGAGTGAGGTGGCGTAAAGCTGCCCCACATTGACAAACAGATGGTCTTCTTTTCGGCCGTAGGTGAGATAGCGAAGAAACTTCACGAAATCTCGAACTTCATCGTAGTCTTGCTTTCTGAGTCGTCCAAAGTGATTGAATCCACCTTTGGCTCCACCCGCGTCTACGGCGTCTTCGATGTCATAAAATTCGAAGTTGAGCGGCGCTTCTAGGCCCACCCGGAGTTTACGGTCGAGAAACTCCAGATCTGCTTTGGGAGCGACGCTCATGAACAGGGTGATGTCTTGAAGGAGAAATCCAAGGCGGATACCCAAGAACGATTGTTTTGGAATGAGCCGAATGGAGCCTGCGTGGGCCAGTTCTCCTTTAATGAAGGGGGCGACTGTGGTCCCGGTCGGTTGTGGTGGTCCAGACACCTCGGAGGGCGACGCTTGCGCGGCTAAGGTGGACAGCAAAAGTGAAACGGCAAGGTTCATTCGGCTCCTGTTGGGGGCGGGTCCACTTTGGGGACCACGACGATTCGCTCGGAGACCCGCCTACCCGATTTCGCTCGTGTGCCCTGGGCGGTTGCGATTCCCCCGATGCAGTCCGCGCACAAAAGAGAAGGTGGGGGGTTCTTTCCCCGTCCGCGTTTGATGCGACCGCAGCCGGTGCACGTGAATGTGTGCTCGAGGCGCGAGCCATCGGGGTCGACGACGCCGAGAACCTCTTCGGCGCATCGACGACAAAACGCTTGTCCTGCCTTTTTGGGCGCAAAGTGAATTTGATCGTGGGCACCGCAGCGTTCGCACGTGACTCGACGAAACACCCGCGTACCGTGGGCGGTACGAACTTTCTTGAGTTTTGGGCTGCGGTCGGAGCTTTTTTTGGGGTCTTCCTGAGATGGGTCGCGGTCTCGCATGATTCCTTCTTCTTCCTGAGATCCTCAGCATAGACTGAGGCCGAGGACCGGCACAGGGCCTCGAGAGCCTGTCGATGACGGGACAAGCTTTTCTAATTATTTTGGAGGGTTATGAACGGAAGGGGCTCAAATGTTGCGTATACACAAGTGTTCAGATAGGCTCCTTCGCCAGACAATGCAAGGCCTGACAGAGCGACAACGACAGATCCTCGACTTCATCAGCACCCGCATCCAAGAGTTGGGATATCCGCCGACCATTCGTGAGATTGGCGAACAGATGGGCATTCGGTCAACCAACGGGGTCAATGATCATCTCAAAGCCTTGGAACGCAAGGGTTATCTCAAGCGCGAAGGACTCAAGTCCAGAGCTCTACGCCCGGTCAAATCGTTGGTTCCTCAAGAGCCGGTGAGCTTCGGCAATGTGCTTCCAGCGATGTTGCCCCAAGGCGACACGGTCGCCATCCCCGTGCTGGGGCGGGTCGCTGCTGGGGCGCCTATTTTGGCCGAAGAGCACGTGGAAGCCACGGTCCACGTGGACAGCTTTTTCCTAGGAAGGCACGCGAAGAGCAAGACCTTCGCCCTTCGGGTGACGGGCGACTCGATGATCAATGCGGGCATATTTGATGGAGACTACATTTTTGTCCGCAAACAGCTCGAGGCCCGACCCAATGACATTGTGGTGGCGATGATTGACGGAGAGGCCACCGTAAAGCGTTTTGTCCCGCAAGGCGACAAGGTTCTGTTTGTGCCCGAGAACGACCAGATGGAACCCATCGTGGTGCGGCATCAGGATTTCAGGCAGACATCCATCCTGGGGATCGTGTGTGGCGTCTACCGCCGAATGGGTTAGGAAGGCCGAACGGGCGCGGTTTTTGAGGCTACGAGAACCTCGTGTTTCATGGCCGGATGGGTTAGGAACGCCGATTGGACGAGTTTTTTGAGCGCTACGGGGACCTCGAGCTTCATCGCCGCATGATTCGCGATCGGCCGCGGACCTCGGCCTTTGCGAAGGCACTGACCCAGGCGGTGCGCCCCGGCGATGTCGTGCTCGATGTGGGCACCGGGACCGGCGTCTTGGCCATGCTTGCGGCGCGCGCAGGGGCAGCTCGGGTTTATGCGGTAGAGCAGTCCGCCATCGCCCAGGCTGCAGCCAATCTCGTCAAAGCGAACGGATTGGCGGACGTGGTGAAGATCTTCCGCGGTCCGGTCGCGGAGCTCACCCTCCCGGAATCGGTCGATGTGCTTGTGAGCGAGTGGCTGGGCAATCTGGCCTTTGTGGAAGGAATGCTCGAGGACGTTCTGAAAGCACGCGACGCCCACCTCAAGCGAAATGGTCGCATGATTCCCAGGTCCGCGGTTCTCTTCCTGGCGCCCATCGAAGATCCGCTCCTCTACTATTTCGACGGGCCTGGCTTTTGGCGCCAGCCCATTCATGGCCTCGACTTCACGGCTGTTGAGGGCCTCGAGCGGGGCCAGGGTCGCGGATTCCAGGGACGCGTAGAGGCCCACGCGCTTTTGAGCGCTGCGCAGCCGTTGTTGTCTCTAGACCTGTCTACCGCCCACTATCGAGATGTCTCCATTTCTAAGCAGCTCCGTTTCTCCGCGCTCCGGTCCGGGACCCTTCACGGATTTGTCGGTTGGTTTGTCGCCGAGCTGGCTGATGCAGCGTGCCTGGACACCGGTCCGGATGAACCCGAAACCCATTGGGGGCAAACCTGCCTGCCGTTCGTCCCTCGGCCCGTTGAGTCGGGTGAGACGCTGGTCGTGGATTGTACGCTGTCGGTTCACCCCGAAGAGCCCCGACACCTCGCACTGACCCTGACCTGCGACCAGACCTCTCAGACCTATACGGTGGAGTAACGCTGACCTGGGTAAAATTCTCCACGAGGGCCGGGCGATCTCCCTAGCCTACAAGTTACTGGACCCGGACTTGACCCTTGGTGTAGATCCATTGGGTGGCTGGTTTCGATCTCCCCGTTACACTTCGACAAAGGCTTGGTCGCGGAAAGGTGGTGCCCGCTTCTGAGCTTTCGCAGAAACTGGGCAAGCACGACGGCGACGGAGACGGCGCGGTCACGCTGACCGAAGCGGCGCAGTTCCTCGAGAAAAACCGCATCGGTGGTGCGTGGCTGTCCCAAGCATTGGCCAAGTCCGTCTGGAAATCGGTCGAATCGATAAGGGGTGACGAGGTGAAGGCCATCCCCGTGGATGCGCTCGCCCAATATCTGCACGAACAAATGGGCAAACCTGCCCGCCCGGATCGTCGCCCGGCCTCTGATGGCCAGCCCGGCGAGCCCGCGGAGGCCGGCAGCAAAGGCAAGAGCGCTGCCAAATCCAAGATTCGGCCTCAGGTCCGCCGCCCGAAGAAGCCCAAATCATCCTGAGGTGCGACCGATTTCTCACGCCCGTGGGGCCCGGGGCCGGCTCGGGGCCAGGGTGGACCTGCCGCGGGCTTCCGTTATGACTGCGCGTGATAGCCTAGAGTTACCCCCCGAAAGCAAGGATCAACGGGCAGATCGGGCGATCCATGAGGCTCTCCAACATACCGGGCGCCGAGGCTCTATGAGCGAGGTGCGCCGTGGGCTTCGAGAGGGCCGCATTACGGTCAATGGCCGCGTGTTTTCTCCTGGACTCCGTGTCTCGGGGGGCGAAGCGGTGTCGCTGGCCGAATTTGTCTTTAGGACCGAATGGGTCCCCGAACCGGACGAGAAGGCCCGATGCGCCACCGTTCGGCTCTACGAGGATGTGCATCTGTTGGCGCTCGCCAAGCCTTCGGGGCTGCCGACTCTTCCGCTAAGGCCCCGCGAACGCGGGACGCTCTTGGGGGCCGCGGTGGCTTGGTCTCCATCGGTGGCGACCGCGGGACCACCCCTGGAGGGGGGAGTGGTTCACCGGCTTGATACGGGCACATCTGGGGTGGTGCTGGCTGCGAAAGATCTGAAGACGAGACGTCTTCTCCGCGACCAGTTCCGAAGCCACCAGATTCTTAAGCGCTATCTGGCCTGGGTGTTCGACCCAGACCAGCGGCTCCCCAAGCAGGGTACCGTATCCATGGATGTCCAGCAGCAGGCGCCGCATCGGGTGCGCCTGGTTCCGAAAGGGGGGGGTTTGGCTGCCGAGACGCGCTATCGGTTTGTCGATCGCCGACCAGGGGGTCTGGTCCTGGTTGAAGCCGAAACCCGCACCGGGCGCAGGCATCAGGTTCGAGCCCACCTGGCCCATGCCGGTGCGCCCATGCTCGGCGATCCGCTCTACGGACCCGATGACCCCCTGCGCCGCCGCAGCCGGTTGGCCCTACACGCGATTGCAGTGACGCTTCCCGATGGGCGAGTTTTTGAGGCTGCCCCGGGCCCAGAGTTCACTCGCTTGGGGCACGTTGGTTCGTGCGCTCTCTCATAACCCATCGTGGCCTCGGCGCACCCCCAACTCAGGTGGTCCATCCGTATGCAACGCACGTGAGCGGAGGAGCAAATGGGCCCTAGATCTGTACTTGGCAGGCTTCGGTGCCGGTGGGCAATGGCTGGATCGCACGATGTTTTTCGGGCTGCCTATGGTCTGACGCTGCTCAGCGCGGTGGGATGCGCAGGAAGCCCGTCGGTGGGTGTCCCCGAAGGGCCCGTGGCTCTTCGCCTCCGCGCACTGGACGGTACCGAGACCCAAACCCTGGGGGCCCTACGGGGCAAGATTGTTGTGATCCACATCATGACGACCTGGTCGGAGCCTGCCTTACTCGAGATACCCCGCCTATCCGCCATTGCATCGAGGTATGCTGACGACGTGCATGTGCTTGCCGTCACGCTTGATGAGGATCGGCGGATGGGTTCTATCTTCGTGGATTCTTTTCATCCTGGCTACGGTGTATTGACCGTTGACGAGCCCGGTTGGTTTACGAGCTCAGCGGGCCCCTTCGGACCGATTACGGTCATTCCCAGTACGGTGATCCTCGACCGACGGGGACATATCAGCGCGCGCATGGACGGCATGTGGCCGCCAGAGCTTCTGGAGCGTGCGGTGAAAACGCTTCTCAAGCCTTGATGTCCCCTGACTCTGTGATTCCTTTTACAATTCGGCGGCGCTTTTCACCCCAGCTCACAACTAGGGGAAGACGCGGCAAACGCCCACCGAGGCTCAACTTTCGAAGCCAATTTGTGGCTTCGCCCGGTGGGAGCCACTAAGCTCTTTGGTTCCGAGCCGGCCCTTGAAAACGAACGCATGGAATTTCTGTCTCACGCGCGTTTGGGTGAGAATCGGTGCCGCTTGTGTGGTGATTTTTGTGGGTGCGGCTCTTTTGGGCACGGCCGGGGTCACGCGGCATGAGCGGCTTCGCGAGGAGCTCGATCGGGTTCGTGAGCTCAATCGGGCGCTCGGTGTCCAAAACGACCGGCTCGCCAAGGAAGCCCGAGCTCTGCGGCGCAACCCTACCTACATCGAGGCCGTCATTCGTGAGGAATTGGGGTGGGTGCGGGCCGACGAAACGATTTTCTTGTTTGAAAGGGCAGGACCATGAGTGGGCTCTGGTCGTGGAATCGGTCTTCCGAGCCAGGGCTCGGTCTCGTGCGGCGCGCGCTGGTACCGTTCACTGTCGGCTGGAGTCTGATCGTCCTGGGGCTTTTTATCCTTCCTGAGTCGGTCGTCGGTGTCTTTGGCAGAGACCTAGCGAAGTTTTCGGCGGTCTTGTTTGTACCCCTTGCGGCATGGATGTGGCGGGTCAAACCGCGCCACGTTGACCTTGCGGTCGGGCCATTGGGGCTGGCGGTCATCGACGCGCTCATGCACGTGTCGGGCGGTCGACAGGTTTCTCCGGTGTTTGCGCTTGTTTATATGTGGGTCTCGGTTGCGCATGGCCTTTTTTCCTCGGCCGCTGCTTTGCTGACGACCAGTCTCGCCGTTTTCGAGGTGGCTGCGGGGGTGTGGATGGGGCGTACTTCCCTTGAAGCCGCTTTGGCACGCGTGGGTTTCATTGCGGTTTTTGCGTCGTTGGCATGGGCGCTGGTTTCGCTCGGGCTGAGGGGTGTACGCAAGGATAAGGAGGCAGAGATTTCCAAGGCTCTGCGTCGGGTGGACGAAGACGCCCGGGATTTTCGCTTGCACGGTGGCCCTCTGGTTCTCAAAGCCGAGCAAACGTCGGGCTCAGGGGGCGGGGCAAACACTCGACAGATCGGGAGCGTCCGGATCATTCGGGATATGCTGGCTGATTTGATGGCGCTCGGGCGCTCCGCGTTGTCGGCCGACGCGGTGTTCCTCTTTGTTCTTGATGAGCAACATTTGGTCTTGAAGCTTAAGGCTTCAGCTGTCCGCTCTGGTACGAGAAAGGTATGCCCGCCTCGGTTATCGGTCTTTGGTGGATTGGGTGCGGTGGTGCGCACTGGGAGGGCGGTTCATCTTACGCTTCGGCGCGGGGGCAGTGCGTTTGGTTACTTGGCGCCCTCACCTCAGGCCACATTTCTTGGGGTGCCGATGCGTCTTGGGGATGAAGTGATCGGTGTGGTTTCTGCGGATAGAGTGGGTGGCCAGTCCTTTACCGAGCAGGACGAGCAGGTATTGCGCTCGTTGGCCTTTCAGGCCGAACGCATATCCGAGTCTGAGCAAGTCATCGGCCAGATGGATCGAATGCACTATGAGCAACTGCGCTTTTACGACGCGTTTTCTTTGCTGAACGAGTCGTTGACGGTCGAAGTCTTTTCGGAGCGTCTGCTCGAGTCGCTGTCTCGGATCAAGCCCTTCGACTTTTTGGCGCTTACGCTCCTCGATTCAGCGACGGGCACCCATCGGGTCGTCAGAGTGCGTGCGCCCACGTCTTCGATGGTGGACGCCCTCGAGGGGACAGAGTTTGGGGGCGCCGACGGAGGGCTGGTCGCCATGGCCCTTAAGGCCGCCAAGCCCCTTCCCTATCAGCCGCTGGAGAAGCGACGAGACCGCAGCGCCCCCAAGCTCTTTGGTTTGGTCGCCGCCCCGGCGTTGGCTTCGGTTAAGGTTTTTCCGATGTTTGATCGGGGCTGCGCCCTCGGGAGCGCGGTGGTCGGCTCCACCAAGCCGGGGTTGGATTTGGATGACCAAGAGGTGCGTATGATCGAAACCATCGCGACGCACGCCGGGACCACCTTGGCCAACGTGCAGATCTACAAACGGATGGAGATGATGGCCACCACCGACGGCTTGACCGGGCTCGTCAATCATCGCCGCTTTAAAGAACTGCTCGAGGAGACGGTGGTCCGGGCGCGGCGGTTCAAGCGCTCGGTTTCGCTCATGATGGTGGACGCGGATCACTTCAAAGCGGTGAACGACAACTACGGTCATCCGGTGGGCGACTTGGTTCTGAAACGCATTGGTGCCCTCTTGGCCGGGGAAGCCCGTACTACGGACGTGGCGGCTCGGTATGGAGGCGAGGAGTTTGCGCTCATTTTGGACGAAACCGACTCCGAAGGCGCGCTTTTGGTCGCTGAGCGCACCCGAGTTCGGGTGTCGAAGGCCGAAATTCGAGGCGCTTTTGGGTGCTTGTCGGTGACCGTGAGCATTGGGTTGGCGACTTGGTCCGAGGGTGACGGAGATATAGTGGATCTCCTAGTTCGAGCGGATGAGGCGCTCTATCAGGCGAAGGGGAACGGTCGAAATCGGGTGGAGGCGTGGGGGCCACATTGCGCCCAGACCCCTGGCCCGGATATACGTTTGGTCGGGACGGGGTGAAGCGAGCCGCGTGACAGGTCAAGACTTGAAGAAGGTTTTTGTCCTCGATACCAACGTGCTCCTTCATGATCCGAGGGCCATCTTCGCCTTCGAGGAGCACACCGTTGTCGTTCCGATCTACGTCATAGAAGAGATCGACAACTTCAAGCGCGATCTGTCAGAGCTTGGCCGATCCGCGCGGGAGGTTGGGCGCACCCTAGACGAACTTCGCCAAGAGGGCGATATCGCGAAAGGTGTCGACGTGAACCACGGCGGCAGGCTGGTGGTTGCGTTTAGTGCGCGTGAGCTCCCGAAAGACGCGACCCAAAGTGGCCACGCTGTCGACAACCGGATTTTAGCGGTAGGGCTCGATGCTCAGGAGCGAGCACCGGATGGGCGCACCATCCTGGTGACCAAAGACGTCAATCTTCGCATTCGAGCCAATGCACTGGGGCTTGAGGCCGAGGATTATGACCACGACCGCGTCGAGATCACGGAGCTCTACACCGGCATGGTCGAGATCGAATTCGAGGCGTCAGAGATCGATGCGTTTTACAGCGACGGATACCTCCCGCTGACCGATCTGTATTATTTTCCAAATGAATTCGCGCACCTCAAGGATCGAAACAATCCGAGTCATTCCGCGCTCGGGCGGATCTCCATCCGCGAGGAACGCATTTTACCGATCAACCGACTGAAGGATGGCGTTTGGGGGGTTCGACCTCGCAACAAAGAGCAGTCGTTTGCCATTGATCTCTTAATGGACGAGAGCATCAAGTTGGTCACGTTGGTCGGAAAGGCGGGCACCGGCAAGACCCTGTTGGCGATCGCGGCCGGACTCCACAAAGCGACCGAAGAAGGCATCTACCAGCGGGTCTTGGTGTCGCGTCCCATTTTTCCCTTAGGCAAAGATCTCGGGTATTTGCCCGGTACCGTCGAAGAGAAACTTTCCCCGTGGATGCAGCCCATCTTCGACAACGTCGAGTTCCTGATGGGCTTGTCGGGAGGCGATGCCCGGGGGGGGCGGTCTTATCGCGAATTGATCGATCTCGGGATCCTCCAGATTGAGCCGCTCACCTACATTCGAGGACGTTCCATTCCTAGCCAATTCATGGTGGTTGATGAGGCGCAGAATCTTACCCCACACGAGGTGAAGACGATCATCTCCCGCGCCGGTGAAGGCACCAAGATCGTACTGACCGGCGATCCATATCAGATCGATAACCCTTATATGGATGCCACCAACAACGGCCTGGTCCATGCGCTGAATCGCTTTCGGCCAGAACGCATTGCCGGTCACGTGACCCTTTCGAAGGGTGAGCGTTCAGAACTGGCAGAGCTGGCAGCCAACCTCCTCTAGAGCGCCGATGGGCAGCAAAAGCTGCACTTGTGATGTCGATGACGGACCTGCTGCGGGCACCATGTGGTAAAATAACGGCACACAATGAAATTTGCGGTGTTCTTGTTTCTTGGCCTCACCTTCACCAGCGCTCAGGCGGAGGGTAAGCGGTATACGCTCGACCTCAGCAAGACGAGTAAGGCTGTGAAGTCGGGCGCTTCGGGACGCTTCCACCTCAAAATCGCCGCCGGAGAAGGTTTCAAAGTGAGTCCGGAAGCCCCCCTTAAGATCGGTTTGGCTGGGGACGAGCTCAAGTTGGCCAAGCGCTCCCTTCGACACGAGGATGCGAAGGACCCCACCAGTGGTTCTCCGGAATTCGAGGTCGCATTTAAGGCCCAGGCCGCAGGGACCCACGCCCTGGTCGTCGATGTCAGCTTTTTTGTCTGCGATGACAAACTCTGTGAGCGCCAATCCGAAAAGGTCACGGTCCCCATCGAAGTGAAGCCCTGACCGACCGATCGGATAGCGACCCCCTTGAAATCTCTGCCGGGCACATCGAGGACCAGCGTCCTCCTGATCGTCGTAGATAGCCAGCCGCAGCGAACCCTCTTGAACGCGTACTTTGAGGATACATCGTACCGTTTGGTGTACGCCGTGGGGGGCGACGAGGCGTCGGCTCGGTTTGCCGAAGTAAGGCCCGACATGGTCTTGGTCAGCCGTCGGGCAACCAGAGGAGATGGCGCGCATTTCGGCGCTTGGGTTCGCGGTCGGCCCCAGGGCGGCGACATCCCGGTGGTCTTGTTTCGAGAAGCCCTTCCTCCTTCCACTTTGGACTCCGACGAGGAAGACGCCACCGATTGGAACGTCGAGGATCCAGGTTTTCGGCCCGACGCTGTGGTGTCTTTGGCCCAGGGTCGAGCCTTCGTGATCCACAGCCTAGCCACGGTGGCGAAGGGTGAGGCGCCCCTCGAATCAGACGAGCATGTGCCTGGAGCCGCGAAGCCTCGTGCGGAGTCTGGCGCAAAAAGTGACCCTAACACCGTTGAATCAGAGGGCGTCCGATTGCTCTCAGAGATCCAGGTTACTCACCCCAAAGCCGTAGAGTTTTTGGAGCGGGCTCGAGATGCTTTGCGCCACGATCAGGTCAACCAAGCCCGACTTCATCTCCAAGTGGCGGCTGCCTACGAGGGCTGCGGTCCGGTTCGTGCGGCCATCCTGAAACTAGGGCAATACGCTTATTCCGATCGCTGACCCATCAGGTCATACGCTTACTCTGGGCGCCGTGGCGGCGCCCGAGGACCCGGCTCACCGGCCAGGAACGCGGGGTTACGAAAGATCTACCCGCCTTCGGGTTCACATGTAGAGCGGAGAGAATGGGATTCGAACCCATGATACGGTTTCCCGCATACTGGTTTAGCAAACCAGCGCCTTCAGCCACTCGGCCACCTCTCCATCGAGTCTCAACACAAACAGATCGTCAAAGAACAAACAGTCGGCGCGCTCCATAGAGCCGAACGGAGCAGGAGGGATTCGAACCCCCGGTACGCTCTCACGCACGGCGGTTTTCAAGACCGCTGCCTTCAGCCACTCGGCCACTGCTCCATGGCACAAAGCGCCTCTGCTCCTATAGACCGAGCCGGGCGGAGGGGCAACGCTTTTGCGCTGGGCTCGGGTACTTCCCGAGGTCGCTCGGGTCGAGCGTTGCTGGCTCCGGAGGGCGTGGGGTGGGCGGCGGACCCGGTCCCGAGGTGGATGGCGGGCCCGGCATAGGCAGATATTCGCAACATGCATTGACCTACTCCGCCCTACACGGTGCGATATCCGGGTATGTTTTCGCTCACAGTTCCGAGGTAAATGCTGGGTGGCCTAAGGCTGACGCCTGGGTTAGTGCATCGGTTCTATGGGCGAACGAAGCCTTCCGAGCTGGGCAGAACAAATCCGCAGCACATACCTTCGCGGGGAGGCGTCGGTTTTTGTGCTCCACGGGAACGTCTTTGATCTGGTTCTCCACGAAGGGGAGCTGCTCTCGTTTATCGACTTCATAGAAAGGGTTCTCCTCGAGAAGAAGGATATCTTGTGCCACTACAATCCTTCTCAGGGGGTGAAGTTTCTCAAAAAGAAGAGTCGTGTTGAAAACGTTGCGGATTTTGTAGCCAATGACGATACGCACAAGATTCTAGGTGCCCTTGAGAAACTTCTTAGAACCCATGACCGTGCGGGTGTCATTGTCGACTATGTGGAGATGCTGGCGCCGGAGGGCACTACCAGCTTTCTTGCCGATGCAGACCGCAGGAACACGGTCACATTCCATCGCTGGAGTCTTGATCGTGGGTTCGAGAATTCTGACAGTGTTGTGTTGTTGGTGACTGAGAACCTGCCGGAGTTGTCATCTAAGATCGTTTCCAATCCGCGCATCGACGTTGTGAACATTCCCTTGCCAGACGCGTCCGAGCGAATGACGGTGGTCAAACTCTTAGAGACGGACTCTTCGTCTGAAGAAATGGAACGCATCGCCGCTCTTTCAGCGGGGCTTAAGAATGTTCAAATTCGCGCGATCTTAGCTCCGGGCGAAGACTCTGAGGAAGACTACGCGGATCGCTACGAACTTATTCGAGAGTCGCTCCAGGAAAATCAGTCGGAATCTCGGGATTCGGATCGGTCCGAGCTCAAAACACGCGCAAAGAAACTCACGCGGATGACCAGCGGCATGAATCGCGAGCAGATCAGAAGTTATCTTCGCTCTGAGGGGCTGAACGTCTCGCAAGATGGCGACAAGGATACCCGGTACAATGAAGTCATCGGTATGCTTGATAAGCGCAAGCGCGAGATTCTCGAAAAAGAATGCTTCGGCCTCGTGGAGTTTGTCGATCCGGATCACGATTTTTCCCAGGTCGGCGGCATGGACGAAGTGAAGTCCGAATTGACGCAGATTGCGACCAACATCCGAGCAGGGAATCGAAGCCGTGTTCCCATGGGGCTCTTGTTTACTGGCCCGATGGGGACCGGAAAAACATTTGTGGCTGAAGCGTTCGCAAAATCGAGTGGGCTTACGGCGATCAAGCTCAAGAACTTCCGTAGCAAGTGGGTGGGGGCCACCGAAGGCAATCTTGAGAAAATCTTGTCGGTGGTCAAGGCCATTGGCAATGTTTTGGTGATCATCGACGAGGGTGACCGGGCGTTCGGGAACAGCTCTGCGAACGAGTCTGACGGGGGGACGTCAAGCAGGGTGATCGCGCGCCTCAAGGAGTTCATGAGCGAACCTTCGAACCGGGGCCGCGTCCTTTTTGTGCTGATGACCAACCGACCGGACAAGCTGGATATTGATATTAAGCGTGCCGGGCGGTTGGACCGAAAGATACCGTTTTTCTATGCCCAAGAAGCAAAGGACATAGAGCCGGTTCTAGAGGCGCAGCTGAGGCGTCATGAGGTCGCTCACGCTATCGAATTTCCGCGTGATCGAGCCCGAGTTTCGGAACCCCTGGTGGGCTATTCGAACGCGGACATTGAGGCGATGGTGTTGTCTGCGCACGACAAGGCGGCAGTGACCGAGTCCGTTCTTTCAGTGGAGACCTTCGAATTGGCGCTGGCGGACTATCTTCCTTCAAGAGATACCGTCATGCTTGAGTACATGGAGCTCCTCGCTGTTTTTGAGTCCTCCAGCCGGAAGCTGCTTCCCAAGCGGTACGCGCACTTGGATGCCGAATCGCTAGACGCCCGAAAGCGAGAACTGAAACTGAAGCTCGGATGAGCACGTGGGCTACAAACGAGAACCGAGGGGCCCAGACCAGGCCCACGTTCGGGAAGTACCTGCTGCTTCGGCGTCTTGCGTCTGGAGGTATGGGCGAGGTTTTTTTGGCGAAGCAGCGCGGGCCCTCAGGCTTTGAGAAGCTTCTGGTGATCAAACGCATTCTCGCACACCACCTCGACAAGCGTGACTACCTGGACATGTTTTTTAGCGAGGCCAAGCTTGTGGCTCGCCTCCATCACGGCAACATCGTTCAGATTCATGAGATGGGCGAAATCGATGGAGATTACTACATTGCGATGGAATACGTCCGCGGCAAGTCTCTTCGAGATTTGGTGGATGCTGTTCGCAAGAAAGGCGCGCTCCTACCCCTATCTTACGTTGTTGAACTTGGCCTCGAGCTTGCCGACGCTTTGGCCTACGCGCACGATGCGCGCGACATACGTGGACGCGCCCTCAACATTGTCCATCGTGACATCAATCCTCACAATATTCTCGTTTCGTATACGGGGGATCTCAAGCTCATCGATTTTGGTATCGCAAAATCTGAGATGACTTCCATTCAGACAACCACGGGGACCATCAAGGGTAAGTTTGTGTACATGTCGCCCGAGCAATCGGCCGCAGATCCGTTGGATCGACGATCCGATATTTTCAGCATGGGGATCGTTCTTTATGAGCTTGCGTGCCTTGAGAATCCATTTGTGAGACAGAATGTGGTCCTCTCTTTGGAGGCGATCCAGAGGCAAGAAGTTCCCTTGCCCTCAAGCAAACGACGAGACGGTAAGCCGCTGGATGCCATCCTAACAAGAGCCTTAGCCAAAAAAGCAGAGGAGCGATACCAAAGCGCCGGACAGATGAGAGATGAGCTTCGGCAGCTGCTGGTTGGATCTGACGTGCCTCCAGTGCGAGAAACGTTGTCTTCGTTTCTTGAAGATCTCTTTGCGAAGGACATCAGCGCCGAGGACCGTCTCCTGCTGGAGGCCGATCATGCGGTATCGGAACCGCCGGACGCTGGGGGCGCGCGGAGGGTGGCCGATGGCCGGGTGAGGATGCCCACGGCGTTCACCGAAGATGAACCCACGCTGACCGAAAGCCCAGAGGCTTTCCTCGAGCGATCGCGCCAAAAAAAAACCGGGGTCCCCGAGGAAACAGCGGCGGAGCACTCGAGCGAACGTCGCGATTCTGGCCTGCTACATACCCTTGATCCGCCCACGCGATCGGATCGACGACCCGGTGTTGGGGTGACCCACGCGCAGCGTCCTGCCCGCCGCGAGCGTCTAGGGAACTTATCGGGGTTGGTGGTCCCTCAAGGCAGTGAATCCAAAGATTCACCGGCGGTTCACGTCGACGAAATGGACACCGAGGTAGGGTTGTCGCCTGCCGACGGGCAGCGCCCCAATCCAATCATTTACGCCAAATCAACTCCGCAAGAGAGTAAGGTGATCTATCGAGACGAGTCTCGTGTTCCTTGGGAGCCCGCGCGCATCGCGGTCTTTTTGTTGATTGTGTTGGTTATGGGGGCCGTGGGGTTTTTTACGACCAGAGCGGTGGTTGGGGTGCGGGAAGTGAGGCGCATCATCCCCGCGGCGCCCCAAAAACACCGTCTTCCCGGACATCAGCTCGACCCCGCCCCGAGGCCGAAGCCCAAGGAAGGTCCGCGATCATCCGGATCATCCCAATAGAGATTTTGACAGTATCTTCACGAGTTCCAGCGCAACTTGCTTGCGTCGGTGGACGGTTTCCCGTTCCCCTCATTGGCTTTCGCACAAGCAGTCATCAATTTTTGTAGGATCTGGATCAACATAGGCTCGACCGTGGGCACCGCGGTCGTGAGGTTCGACATCGTGGGCGTAGTGACGATACATGTCCCATACACCGCTCGGATGCACATAGTCGTAGGTACCGCGATAGCGGTCGTCGGTGACCAGTGACCCCTCACTGGTGTACACGCACTGGAAACCGCCGTAGGGGCTTCGCGGATCTCGCCTTCGGTACGACACGTTGGTTCCATCGGGGCCGCCGTGATAGTGGCGAGTGCTGTCTGGATGATCCCGAACCCACGGATTGCCCTTACAGTCGGTGAGGCGACCGCTTCCGTTAAAAGCGGGAGGCGCAGATGGACAACGGTTTAGCAGATTCCGGTACAGGTGTTCGAAGAACGTCCGGTCTCCATTGTAACAGCCGAAGCACATTTCAACCCAACGTCCGTCTATCCAAAACTTGTAGCGCTGCCCCGGTTCGAGGTGAGGCAAGACCTGGCGAGTTGAATCTCCGTATTGAAAGGAAGTAGGGCCGCGATCCATGAGATTCGGATCGCTGTTGACGTAGCGACCGGTCGATGGATTGTAGTAGCGAGCATGCTCGTAGCGGAGGCCGCTTTCTGCATCGAAATACTGAGCATGAAAGCGGAGCCCCACTTCGGTCAAAGTCTCATCTTGATCCGGGTCTTCGTCGACCGAACCGACACCAAACATACCCGGGGTCCAGCGCCATACACCACGTTGCGCTTCATCTGTCGCGAAACGTACCGCTTGGTTGTGGTCGGTATGCAGGTAGATCAGACTTCCATCGGCGTTGATCTGGGCGATGGGTTCATCGCTCGAACCTTGTTTCCAGTAAACGTATTCTCGAATCCTGGCTCCTGTTCCATCGTATTCGCCCAAAAGCGCACCCCTAGAATCATAGACATACCGGATATCGGCGCTCCATGCCCCATCGACTTGTTTGCGCACTCGCTGAGCGTTGTAGTTGTATGTGTAGTGCGCTTGTACGCCTGTGTCGCTTCTCGCCACGCGGGTGAGCAGGTTCATGGGACTGTATTCATATTCTCGTACGCCGTCGTTCAGGGTGTTGCCAACAGCGTCACGCTGAATCGATACACCGCTCCTTTCAACCAAGCGATTCGTGTTCGGCTCGTAAGTGAATGACTCCGCTTTTGCAAGCCTGGTCTGATCGGTTCGATTTCCGGCTGAGTCGTAGTTGTAGTCGGTCAAACGTACGCCGTCCCAGGTGAGGCGATTCATTCGATCGTACCGAAACCTATCTTGAGCCACTGTGCCACTCCACCACTCACTTCTATGGGTCACATTTCCGTGCTTATCGATCACCCACCGAAACATCCGCTCCTCGTCAAAGCGCTTTTGGGTCAGTCGGCCTGCCATGTCGTATGAGAATTCCGTTGTTGAACCATTCCCCAGCGTATAGCGTCCAACGCTTGGTCCGTGCCATGAAACGTCATGAAGTATAGGGGCGGCGGTCGGCCCGCGACCTCGATCCACCCCGCTCAGCCGCCCCGCATCATCGTAGCGAAACACAATCGGAGTCCCGCTCGGATACACAATCTCGGTCACTGCTCCAGACAGATCGTATCCATACCCAACGCTCAAGGACACGCCGGCCACATCCATGTGTCTGCGTGTCATCATGCCCTCAGTATCGAACTCAAATCTCTCTGAACCAGATCCATCAACAATCGAGGTCACCAGGCCATTGGCCTCGGGACTCTCGTCGTAGTTCAGGGTGACATCGAAGCTTTCGCCCTCATAGTCCACCGAAACGGGTCGCTCCAGTGCATCGTAGGCGTAGAATGTCTGTTTCCCGTTGGCGTCTTTGTGCGACGTCATGTTTCCCGATCCGTCGTAGCCATACTCTGTCACGCCATAATCGGGGCTTTCGGATCGAAGGAGCTCCCCCCAGGCAGAAAAACGATTGCGAGTCGTCGCCCCATTCGGAAACGTCAACTCCACCAGCCCACCGAGCAGATCCCGCGTGATCTCGGTCTTGGCAGCGAAGGGATCACTCACCTGTTTGATCCGGCCATCAGCATCGTAGGTCAAATGATAGGTATACGTCGACCCGCCATAGTGACTGGCGGATGTCAGGTCACCCACGCTGTTGTAAAGATGGAGCGAGAGAAGCGTTCCCCTTCCATCTTGATATTCGTTGATGGTGTGTTTTCGAACCGGATGGAAACGACTCCGCTGCGTACGTACTGCTGTGCCCTCAGCATCAAAGTAGGTCCCATTCACCTCGGTGTGCGCAGAACCATGGGTGTAGACGAAGCTCAAGTAGTCTCCAGACGCATAGCTGACGCGCTCCAGGTGGTTATGAATATTGTAGGAGCGTGTTGTCGTACGGCCAAGTTCGTCCACGGCTTTTGTGATACGGCCGTGACTGTCGTAGCCGAACGCGGTTGTCCTGTCGCCCAATGTTCGTTTGGTGATGCGATTCGCATAGTCGTACTCCGTCTGCGTGGTGAGACCATTGGGCGCGGTTACGGATGAAAGCTGGGCAGCCGCGTTGTAGCGAAGTTCCATGGTGGCGCCGAGAGGGCGAACAAGGCGCGTTCGCAGCCCGCGGGCATCGTATTCGAGACGTTGCACATCCTGATCACCCTCGCGGGGCCCGTCAACGCTGGCCAGTTTGCCCAATACGGGGCCTCCCCGAGCATCCTGGGTGTTCGGATGGTAGGTGTATCGGGTGACACGTTCTGTATTCAGCATCAAGTCTCGTTGGGCAACGGTCTGGACGCGGAGATCAGAGTCATAGGTGTAGTGCATCTCACGGAGCCCATACTCGTTGAACACCTCGATACGATTGGTGTTGTTGTAGTATTGGATATTGATCTCGCGTTCATCGTCTGTGCCCGCGTGCTCGATGGTCTTCGTTACCCGCCCCGCCTCGTTGTATTCGTAGCGCGTGACCTCGCCGCGATGACCGCGCACCTCCACTGGTCTACCACGGTCATTGAATGTCCGTTCCATAGAGATCAGCCTTGTGTTGTTTGTCTCTTTTAGAATCGAATACGTTGTAGGATCTGCGATGTACGTGTTCTTCTCTACAACCTGAGATACATCTACTCGTTCTGTCGTCTTGACAACAGATACCGCGGGGGCGTCGTTGTAGGTTGTCTCACCATACTCATAGGAATGAAGAAGTCCTTTGTGAGTTGCGTAGGTGGAAACGCGGAGGGCTTTTTTGTCGTACAGAGTCTTGTCTTTGTACGTGACTTTGAGTGAAACCTGACCCGCGGCGTCTTGAACACTCGTCAGCGCGTGCTCCTTATACCCGGTCCGGTCAACGGTTTCGTACTCGTAGGTTCTATGACCTCCATCTGGGTCAACCCGCTCAGTCAGATTGCCTTGTTCATCATATGAGTAGCTCCACGTCCTGTTTGCCTGGTCTACTGCTTGGTCTACAAAGCCCTGTTCGTTATACACGAACCTTAGACCAAAACCGTGGCCATCGACCTGCTCTGTGAGGCGGCCTGTATCGTCGTAGTCGTAGTAAGTCGTGACGCCATGCGTATCCGAATAGCTCTCAACCAATGCACCCGTCTTGTTGTAGATGTTGTAGTTCCTGCTGTCGTCGAACACCTGCTTAAAACCGCCTTGACCATGCTTTTCGAACTTGAAGTACAAGACCTTGGGAGGTGTCGCACCCGTTTCGTCTTCGCTCAGCGCATAACGACGACCGTACGAAGCCGTCCACAGAGGGCTTGATTCGAAGTCCGTGGCGGAACTGGGTGAGCCATCCGATGCGGCCTCATTCACAGCTTTATAGGTTCGCGCGATACTGGACTCTTGTGCGGTCATCCATCCACGTCCGAACAAGCCAGCCCGCATGTCAAAGGAGTTGTAGGTGCGCACAAGGCTGATCTCGGTGCCGGTACGGAACTCCACATCCTTTTCCGCCCAGACCAGATAGCCCCGCGCGGTGTAAACGGGAGAACTCGTGTTGCAGCGTTTCGGACATGGACAGTTGCCCGTGCAGTCCTCTTCAGGCTCGGGCGCCATATCTACAATGTCTTCTTTGCCTCCGTTCCACGCCGCATCCGAGGCCAAACTCAGTCCTGGAAGACACAAGACTACCGCGGCCATCGTCCATCGAACCCTAAAGACAAGCGACTCCACCAACATTGTGCTGCTCCTTTAGTAGCGAATACGTTGTGATCGATACCAGAAGAGGCTGCGGTGCCCGCGCTCATCCACGCTCCGAACGCCCATGCGGTAGTCGCCGGGTGCCAAGTACTGATTTGAGTCGTTTTTGCCATCCCAGCGAAGTATTTGGGGGCCCTCAGACAGATCTGCATACACCCGAGATGCAACGTCGACGCCCTTTTCCATGTCGGCCACGATGAGTTCAACCGTGCTGTGCTTGGTCAGCGTCACAAAAAACTCGATAGGCTCACGCCGTGGGTCGCTCATGATCGTAGACTTAAGAGCGTAGTCTTCGATGCGCGGCTTTTCCTTTACGAAGATGACGTTGTCAGGCAGCGCGTACCGCAGTATGCCAGGAAGCAAGTTCTTGAAGGAGTCATCTGCTTTTTTTCCCGACGGGTGCTCACCGTTCCAATACAAAGTGTATTGTCCACGGCCCATCCGCTCGTGCTCCAGGAGGGTCATGGCCCGGTCGCTAAAAGACTGTTGCCAGAAAAAGGTGACCTCGGCGGGGTCATCTACCGCGTACTCGATAGCCAGTGGGCCCTCCAGACGGTCGAAAAATCGCGGATTGCTCTTGGTCCGGCTGTAGTAGCTCAGCACACCCCCAGTCGTCTGGCGCAGATCCGAGATGTGCTCGCGCCCGTACGCCGAATAACCCACGACGACATAATAATCGCCGTGGCTGACGACCCTGCCGGCGTCGTCCCGTCCGTCCCATGACACGGAATGGGTCCCGGGATCGGTCTTTTGCTTGGTTCGAAGCGTCCGTACTCTTTGCCGCCTTGCATCCTCTATCCACAGCTCGAGATCGGTCTCGAACAAGAGATCGACATCAAACGGCGCGGTCTCACCGCTGTATGGGTGAATGCTATCGTTTTCGTCCGGGATGGAGAAGCTGGGCACGGCCGGGAGAGAGGCCTCCACGCGAACCGCAGCGACGGAGGTGCGGCCCTTGGTGCTCGTCGCCTTGGCCGCAGGATAAATGATGCCCACCCGAGACACATGAATGCTCTCTGTGTCCTTCGCTTCGGCTCCTCCCACGGTCTCGAAGGTGCCATCGCCATCCAAATCCCAGGACCAGTGTTCGATTTCGTCTTCGTCATAGAACCAAGATCCAGCCGTTAGCGTGACGTCAAGGGGCGCCTTCCCACTGTTGGTTACAGTCGAACTCAGCTGGACCAGCGGATCCTTCGGATCCTTCGCATCGACACTGACTGCGTTGTTGCGCACGACGGTGACGGCGCCAAAACGGTCGCTCACCTCCACCACAGCGGGAAAGAATCCGGGCCTGTCGTAGGTGTGAGGAAAGGTCCAGGCCTTAAAGGACTGACCCTCGCCAGGAAGCTCATCATCAAAAGTTCCGTCTCCGTCGAAATCGATTCGAATGAGGTCGACACCTGGACTGCGCCCATCGACCCAGACCCAAAAAGAAACCTTCAGCGGCACATGCCCATTGAGCGGACTCGGCACCACATGAACCTCGGGGGGTTCGTTTTCAATGACCAAGTCCTGGGTGGCTGTGATCCGCTTGCCCTCTCTGGTCACCGCGGTGAGGTGAGCGGTGAAAATCTGTCCTGGGTCGCCGTCGTACACGTACGTTCGGGGCGCTCCAAAGGGGTCTGTGGCGTCGACCTTGCCGTCCCCGTCGAAATCCCATTCGTAGGAGGTGATCACAATGTTGTTGTTCTTGACGCTCGGACTGAAGCGAGCCGAGAGCGGTGCCACACCGCTCGTGGGGTGGGCGACGATTTCGAGGGCAATTGCCGGCTCCACCTCAAGTTTTGCATCGATGCCAATGCGCCCAAGTTCGGAAACCATGAGCGTATAGACAATCGGCGCGTCGGGCGTCACTACAAGCTCTCCTTCTGGGGGCTGTGCATCGGTGGCCGCGCTCAAATCAACGGCGATGGCACCGGGGACCGACCAGCTGAGCCGAGCCGACTGCCCCACCAATATGTGCGTGGGCTGGACGCGAAACACGCCGCCGAAGATCTGGACTGTTTTGCTTACACTACCCTGTTCGTTGTTCGCGGTGAGTACAAACTCTGTCGTCTGAGCAATATCGACTTCTTGTTGTCCCGTCGCCGATACGTCCTCCATCAAGGTGCCATCACTCGATCTGAGGACAATTCGGTGTTCGGGCTCCCCAGGGGCGATGTTCATGACATCCCACGAAAGCATCGCCTTCCCCCCATTGAACACAAGCGGTACGTCACTGCTGAAGGATTGAATGAGGGGGGCGGGACCACCGGTTCCCCCAGCGTCCCCGCCAGGGTTCTTGTCGCCAGCATCTTCAGAGTTTTTCGAGCACCCAACCACTGCGAGCAGAAAAAGAACGCCCCCCCGTGAAGCGACGCTTTCTCTGATTTTCATGGCTCTTCTCCATTTCCCTGGCGCGGATCGACAGGACTATCAAGCAGTGTAAAAGCCACATTTCGGACCCCTACCTGACCGTTGTAGCCAGACAAGTTGATGGTCAGGATGTGCCGACCGGCCTTGATACCCATTCTTCGAGGGGACCAGCGCCAGTTGAACGGCACAAAACCCTGCTCCTCTTCAGCGATGAATTCATGGTCAACAAAAAAACTAATCTCATACCGATCCTGATCGAGATACATCTCGTCTAGGGGCTCAAGCGTAATCTCGGTGATGACCTCTTCAAATCCACTGATCGCGTCCGTGCATGCGCGGCCCTCCCTCTGCAGGAGGTTTACATCGATTCGAGGGCTTTTTTGTTTGAGTATGGGGTTGTAGTACTCACGCCGAATCGGTTTTCCTGCCCGCTCAAGATCGCGTTGACGCCCCCGTCGAACGGGTTGCCTAACGGGCCATCCTTTTTTCTCCCGATATGACCGATAGGTCTCGGTATCGTTTCCATAGGCTATGATTGAATGTTCCGGCAGCTTGTATCCAAGAACCAAGTATCCAACTTGAGGCATTTGATCGATGGCGATCACGTTGTCGGCGTCGCGACCACTCCACCTTTCTCGATGAAAACCTGCCGTTCTGGGTTCCCAATCCACGACCGTACGGAGCATGGGACCATTCTTGATGCCAGAACGAATCAAAAGACGACTGGCGACCGGAAGGGTGTACTCAATCACGCCGGGACGCACTTTTTTTTGAAAATCGTAGACTTCTTCTCCACCCGTAGAGAGCCGACTATCAAAGCGCTCTTTGCGGTTTGAACGACGGCGCACCAGCAAAACAGGATGATACGCTTCATTGGGTACGATGCGTCGCGCTTCGTCTCTCCCGTCCCACACCGCATCGTAGGTTCCTCCGTTCTTTTTCGGCGACGAAATGAGGGGCAAAGTACGGACCAGATCGCCATCCCCTGTCCAAAGCTCAACGCCAATGGACTTGACCCGTTGGAAGTTTGCCACCCGTACGGGAATACGGAAGGACTCCCCCCGGATCGGTGCAAAACTGTTTTTCTTGTAAGTCGCAATCCGAACGTCGTGTTCGCCCTTTGCAGGCCCAAGGGGGTGGACAAGTAAAAACCCAAGGAGGCCACAAGGCCCGAGGAAGCGCCACCGTTTCAATTGAAAAACTCCAAGTAACGAACTTTACGCACCGAGTGGGGAAGTGCGATTTCTTGTAGTGGTACCGTCTTTGGAGACTGGCCCCTGAGCGCTGCGCGTTTTGACATTCTCATGATTTTGGTGCCGGCGGGGGTGCGGCGAATGAAATACAGGTCTTTGCGTGTCGTGTAGCTCGGAAAACTGTCCGTCACCCTGCCCTCGGTCAGCCATACAACTTTCCCGGTCGCAACCTCAAGCCGAGCAAGGTGATAGTTGCCCCGCTGATTGGAGCTCAAGAACCCATAGCGGGCCTCGCCATCGACCGAGTGTAGATAGCTCGTTGCATTGAGGAGGGTCAGCTGCTTCGTCTTCTGTGTCACAAGATCTTTTTGCCAGATTTCTTGAATCAGAGGTTCGCACTCAACACGGCATGAAAGGTGAGAATAGAACATTTGCTTGTCGCGGGCATACGGATGAAACTGAGCGCCGTCCTGATTGAGGGCGACCTTCGCATCATGCGACCCAGAAACACCAATGAGCTTCGTGTTTCGGCTCCTGCCGTCAACGAGCTCAACCATGACAAAGCCATCGGCGTGGGAACGAAGCTGCGTATAGCTTCGTTTATCGAAAGATGGCATCGAGTCGAGAACCCCGCTTTTCAGGTGGTATTGGTAGAGTCGTTGGTCGCTCGCTTTGATGATCAATCGGTCTTTGGAGCGCTGCCAAGTCAATCCGACGAGATTGGGCGCAACCTCTAGCTTCGTCCAAGGCCCGTCATCTGCTTGCACGAGGAACGCGTACCACGCCGCGCCGTCGTACCCTACGGTGAGCAGCCCTCGGGGCAGTCCGCCCTGCGCCGGGGAAGCGAGGGCGCAAGCAAAAACGGCAATCGCAACTCGCGCACCGAAGAAACGTTTTATGAGCACCGTGCCCTCACTTTCGCGTGAACAAGAGCCGACGTCGTCGCCGATCTCATGAACCCTCGGCACCTCACCCTATTGATCTCGTTCCAGCGACTCTAAACAGCGTATGGGCTCGGTGGCACATCGCATCAGCGCCGCTGTCGCCTGCGCCTCAGTGCTGCGTCCGCTCATCACCACCGGCAGACCCGCCGCTATCCAGCCGCGTAGGCCATTGGGACTCAAGGTCGCCACGCGCGTCAGTCCAAGCTGCTTCATCGCCTTGGCGACCTCAAAGCCGCGAAAGTCCTTCACGCAGTAGGGCACCACCAGGTCGGCCTTTTTGAACTGGGTTACGGTTTGTGCGCTGACGTCACGCAGTCGCAGCCACCTTGCCCCAGGGAGGTGCACTTCGTCGAACTCCTGTTCTTCACGAACATCTACAAACACAACGGCGTGGCCCAGACTGATGGTTCGCAGGATGTCGAGGTGGCCGCGCGCCTGAACGAATGACGTCTTGGGTTTTGTTGTCCCAGGACATTCCGAGCGAAGTGAAAGCTCTTGTTGGTACCTGTGTGCCGTGTGTTCGGGGTTCTGGAGCAAATCGAGTGCACGATCAAAGAACGTGAGGTAACAGTCGACGGGCACGCTGTCCCTCGCATATCGGGCCTGTAGATCGCGATAGAGTGACTCGAACCACTGAGATCTCGGATGGCTCGGCACATCCCAAATATTGACCTCCACATCGTGAATGATTTCGTCCAGCGCATCGAGGGCATGGCCACGCAGGGCCAAAGTTTGCTTTAGGCGACGAAACATGGACGACGCTTTTGTTCGACCAATCTCAGCGCCCGGCACGTCGAAGGGGACCGCATCGCTCGGCAGCGACGTATTGGGGGGGGCTAGAATAAAGTAAGCGTCCGGCGAAACGTAGCGCTTGAGCAACCAGACGGTGCCCCATTTGTCGGGCTCAATGCCTTGCCAGGTTGCAAAGCGGGAGGCGCTCCGTAGGACGTCGCTCGAAATTGGAGGCCGACCGCGGGCGGGGGCAATTCTCAAGAGCGCAAAAGCAACAAGAACGAGGGGCCACCGATGTCTGTTCCACGCAAGAACCCCCAAATCCAACCACCTTGTTTACACTTAGATCGGCAGGGTCACAATGCAAACCCAAATTTGCATACGCACCCAAGACGCATTGCGGATTTGATGGCGACCTGGACGACAAAGCCTCAGCGCGAAACCGTCGGCTTCGGGTCTCAGTGGGTTTGAGGGTGTTCCCCATCGCAGGGTGTCAAAATTTTGGATCTCGCCCATGATGGACGAGGGCAAGGAACTCGCCGCGATTCTCTTGAGTTCTGCCAAAACCGCAAGAATTCAACAACGGCATCGTGAAACCAAGCAAACCGTCACCGAAGAGAGAGAAGTCTATCCGAGAATGGAAATGAAAACGGGAATCGACATCGCTATTCGCCGACAGCCTTGAGTTCGTTAGTGCAAGGTGGGGTTTGCTTGTCTTTCGTTGTGTCCTTGGCGGACCGCGGCGATCTCGATTTGGCAGCCCTTGTCTGTGGGGCGAGTTCGGTAGATTTCGTAACCGGCATTTTTGAGCTGTGAGAACAAATCGTGCAAGGTGCGCAGGTAGTCGTAGACGTCCTTGAGCTTTTCTGGGCGCTCGAATTCGCCAGCAATCTGGGTGGGGTAGATACCAGCGTTCAGGAGTGCGCTGAGGACGGTGACTCCGGCTCCTTCGATGTCCATCTTGAGAACGTCGATGTGGGAGACATCGTATTCTTTCATCAGCGTGCCGATGCTCTTGCAGTCGACCTTGAAGGATTTGTTGTGAAATCCGCGATTGTAGATGGATACGCTGGATGTCTTGTCGAGACTATCCTCGAGATCGTCGGTGAACACATCGATGGTTCCGTCTCGATCGGCGACTGCAACCGGTGAAAAATGCACGTTTTCTGGAAGGTTGTGGTCTTTGAGAAAATCGCGGCTCTTGGGGGTGGGGTCTACGAGTATGAGTTTTGCGTTTGGATGCCGGTCCAAAAAAGCCAGATCGAAGGTAATGTCGTCGCCGACGCCCAACGAAAACACGGTGGCGGCTTTGGGAATCAGCGATGAACGAAGATAGTAGTTGCCGTACTCGTCGAGCTCACCTTGAACATCACGGGTGGTAAACGTCTCAAAAATATAGGTCATCAGCCGCCGCACCGACAGAAAGAAAAGAGGTACGCCCAGCTCTCGCTCGATGCGGATGTTCAAGAGCTCCAAGGCTTGGAATGGTTTCTTCTTGAACATGAATGAGAACGTCTGCATTTTCTTGGTGATGCTCATTTGATGCCTTTCGCGGGGTTCGAGGTTGGCCTTCGCAAGGAATCCCAATTTTGCCCCAGGCGGCGGACCTTATCATGGGAGGCGGGATTGTAGTGTTGAATCATGTCTTCGGTGACTTGGTATCGCTCCATAAAGTAGTTTGTGAGGGCATACCGCATCCCGGTGATGGGTGGCCGGCCACGGTGAATCACCGCGGTATCGACCAAGATCAATGTACCGCGCTTTCCCGTCACCGACCGAATCCGTTCCGGATGGCCGGCGGTCATGCGCTCGATTTGATCGTCTGTGAATCGGATTTCGTGAAAGCCGAGACCGCCGTGCCACATGTCTTTGAGGTATTCGGTAACCTTGTGAGACCCCTCGACCAGTTGAAAAGGACCGTTGTCCTCGTCGACGTCGTTGAGATAGAGCAAAGCCTTGAATTGGCGGAAGGCCATGTCTTTGTGCCAGCCTTCCCCGGAGCCGGCATTGCCTGCGTGGTGGACCAGTCGGGCCCCCAAAGTGAAGATGTTGGCGGTTTCGACACAGCTGTAGTGATCCGACATGTTGGCCAGATAGGGGTCCTCAGCAAACTGCCGGATGTTCTCAGAAAGGGTCTCTGCTCCAAATACCCGTAGATCGGAAGCCTGGTGCACGTATGGCGCACCCGAGTCGACCATTTGGTCAATGTCTGCGATGCACCGCCTGCAGTAGTCCTCGCTCGCGTAGTTTTCTATCGCGATGTAACCTTTGTTTCGAATACGAGCAATAATACTTGCGTCTCCGGACAAATGGCTCGAGAGCCGACTCGAGTGAGACACCTTAAACCGCGCAAAGTCGACAAGCGTGGCAGGCAAGGGGGCGGTGTGAGCGAGCTGTTTCGCGATTTCTCGAAGTCGCACCGGGCGGGAGCTTAGCGAGTCTCGCGGTGGTGTCAAGGCCGCTCGGTGGGTGGTTTATGAGACCCAAGGCACCGGCATCTCGGGGGTTTGGGCTGCAGAGGGAAGGGGCTGGTCGTGGAAATCTCCGAGGGAGCCTCCCATTTACTTTTTTGTCTGTGCGTCCTCGACGAGACTGTTTTTGGTATCGAAAAGGTACTCAAACAGATCGGCCGTGCGTTCGTAGGCTGCCAGAGCCTTTTTGGCATTGGCTTTTTCTTTGAGACCTCCGGATTGCTCAAGGGCCTCTAGCTTTTCGTACGAGGGACGAAGTATCTCGGCCACCGCCTCGAGATCCCCGTTTTCAAGCTGGTGCTCGATGGCGGGGAAGCCTAGTGAGACCTGTTCTTCTGGGGCGCTTCGTCCGCTTTTTGACGCTTCCCGTGAAAACGAACGGATCTCCGAGCGCCGCATGTCGGCGATTTTGAAGCTCTTGAGTTCGTCTTGGTCGTTGGTCATGGCGGTCTTCTGGCTTATGATGATTCTCCGCTTTCTCGCAAGCAGCGAACCCTGCGAGGGCGCACGGCGGTCATGGTCTCGCGGGCGGAGGTTGCGACTGAACGCAACATTCCTCAACCGTGGACCAAGATCGGTTTCCGCGCGCCCCTTTGTTTCCCTTAAGTCCTGGGTCTTGGGCGTTGGCTAGGAGCGAATTCATGCCGTCATTATCGATACTTATCTATTGAGACCGATTTTTTAGGCAACCTTGGAGGGCGCGCGACGATAATGCCTTCAACGAAAGATAACGGTCGGGTTTGGCGGGGCTCGCCTCGTGAGGGTTTGGCTCTAAAACGATCTAAGGGAGAACATCCATGGCTAACAATGAAATTCGTCAGAGTCGAATTCGCCTTTCCACGGTGGCGACCACCACCCGGCAAACGCCGAGGACGGATTTTGGGCGTGCGCTTCACAATGGCCTCGCCCGGGTCGGCAATGTTGTGGTCGACGGCCTTAAGGTCGCGGCGCCGCTTCTGCCCGCAGGCTCGATCATCTCTGCCGCCATTGCGGGGGCGAACACGGCGACCGGGGTGGCGGGTAGCCTCGGGGGCTCGGCAGGGGCCAGCTACGGCTCGAGTGTATCCGGTTTGGGCTCCGCAGGGGCCGGGCCGGCGGCGGGCTCGGGCGTCATTGGTTTGCCTGGGCCAGGGCCAGGGCTCAACACCGCCCTTGGGCAGTCACCCTCCAATTTTTCGGGTGGCGCAAATGCCGGTGTTCAGGGTTCTGCAGCGAGCGGCGCGTCCGACTCGTTCAACGGCATGATGCAGGCCACGCGCCAAATGGCAGAGTTCCAAAGCAGCTTCAACCTGCAGTATTTGCAGCTCCAGCAGACGATCCAGCAGGATACCCGACAGTTTACGCTGATTTCGAACATCATGAAGACCAAGCACGATGCGGCCAAGAACTCGATGAACAACGTGCGATAGTCATAGTCTATGCGCGGCCAATACCCCGGGAGCTTCTTTCAGGGCTCCCGGGCCCAAAGGCTCAGCGAGAAAACGTGCCCTTCGACCAGATCCGGGCGGACAGAACAGTAGACGGAGTCTGTCCGCCCACGTTAGAGTTTCGCGAATGGCCGATTCGGAACGCATTCAAGGCCTTATCGAAGTCGAACAGGCCGAAGTGGTCCTTCTGCTCGAGGCAGGTTCTTTGTACCTCGAGATGGAGAAGGTTCGCGAAGCTGAAGAAATTTTTGCCGGAGTGGCCGCCCTGCTCCCGCACAGCGATGTTCCCCTGATTTGCCTCGGTAACCTTCACTTTAGCCGCGGCCGTTTCGAGCGAGCCCTCAAGTTTCACCGCGAGGCCTTGGCCCGAGAGGCGTCGAGCGCCCTGGCGCAGGCGCATATTGGTGAGGCGCTGTTGCAGCTCAAACGCAAGGATGAAGCCAAAGCCGCGCTCAAAAGGGCCAGTGAGATGGATCCGGATGGAGATGCGGGTCGTTTCGCTGAGGCCATTCTCGACGGACTGGCGGCAGGGGTGGTTTAGGCATGCCCCGGATTGGTGGTGGTGGTGGTCGGGGCCCTTTTGGGCCCTCCAAGACCCAGGGCGCGCAAAAAACGGGTCGGACCGAAAAGAGCTCCGGGCCCGCTGTTACCCAGGGGACGGACGCCGCTCGAGCGGAGCAGGCCAAAGTTGTTCTTCATTCGGCCTTGACCAAAAAGACCAAAGAGATCGCGGCACGCTACGCGGATGGTCGCCTCACCCAAAGGGAGGCGACCAAGGAGTTTGTCGCCCTGGTGATCGAGGAGCGGTTTCCGCGGTTCAAACGACGCAAAAAGAAAGGTGACGGAGACTCTGAAGATGAGGCCGAGCAAGAGTTGGAAGATGCGGTGACCGACGTCATTGACCGCGATCCAGCGCTGGCAAAACGTCTTTCTGCACAGTTCAAACGCCTGGCGGCGAAGGGGTAGTGCCTTGACGCAAAAAGGCAAGGCACCCCGAAAAAAGGACGCGGTCGCCGCGCCGGCGGGCCCTTCTTCCGGCAAGACGAAAGCGAAAGCGAACCCGGGGCCCGGCAAGAGGGCCGCCGGCAAAACCGGCACCGCTTCGGGTGCGGCGAAAGCCAAGACGAACACCGGGTCTTCCCGGCCCAAGGTGGCCGACAAGACCGGCAAGGCGAAAGCCAAGACAAACACCGGGTCTCCCCCAGGCAAGGTCGCCGGCAAAACCGGCTCCAAGGTCGCTTCGGGTACGTCGGATAGTCGGGAGTATCGATCTTTAGCGCCCCCGGATGCGGGGATGTCGCGCGAGGCGATGGTCGAGCGCTACGAGCCTTACGTTCGGTCGATTGCGGGCAAAATCAAGCGTTCGTTGTCTCAGAACATTGGCTTCGATGACCTGGTTGGGTACGGAATGGTCGGACTGCTCGAGGCCGCCGAACGTTTCGATATTCGTTACGGCGCCAATTTCATGACCTTCGCCTACTACCGGGTCCGAGGCGCAATCTACGATGGCCTTCGCAGCATGGGCTGGGTGAGTCGCACCGAGTACCACCGGCACCGGTTTGCCGCGCGCGCCAATTTGTACCTCACAAGCGTACACGACCAGCGGCTTGGCTCCCGCGACGCCAAACGCTCGGCCGAAGACGAAATCGATGCGTTGGCCGAAACAGTCGAGGGCTTGGTGACGATCTACGTCACAGCGCTCGATGCCATGGATGGCCTTCAGCTCGAAGACGAAAGCCTGGATGTCGAGGCGGCCGTCGAAATAGGGCAGGCCAGACAGGTGATCCGCGATGCGTTGGCGAAGCTTCCAGAGCAGGAGAAGACCGTCCTCGAGCTGTACTACTACCAGGAGCTTTCCCTGCAAGAAGTCGGGAAGAAGCTGGGTCTTTCAAAATCTTGGACGTCGCGGCTCCATAGCCGGGCGATTGTTAAATTATCGAAACTTATGGGTAATCTCGTGAAGGAGTACGAGGAGCTCGACGGGCTCAGCGCGGTGGGTCCAAAAAAAAAGCGAAAATCCACACAACCTTCCGATCCCCCAGACCGATAATACAACCAACGAGAGCCGTGCTCGCGGCTTCTGTGGTATTCGGAGGAGGTTTCTATGAGCGATCCGATTTCAAGTGGTGCTTCCAAGGTCGCCCAAGAAATGATGAACGAGCTGCAGTCGGCTATGCAGCAGCAAGAGCAAATTGCGGAGACGCAGGAGACCCAGCAAGCGCACCAGGTTCAACCGACGTCTGAGATTCAGTTTGAAGACGCCCTTGGACATAAGCGGGTTGGGGCCTCCGCGGAGGCCAAGGGGGCTCTTGGCGCCCATGATGTGCTCCGGGCGGCCAGGGGGGCTCAAGTTGGACCAAGCATCCCGGCCATAGGCCAGGCGCTCGATACCAAGCCTGCCCACAACGGCCTTCACCGGGTGATGGTCGACGTGGTGACCGGTCAGGACCAGCTGGAGGGCATCATGAAGCTGGCCCTGTCGGGCCGCAAGTTCAGCTCTTCGGAACTTCTTGCGCTTCAAGCGGGTGTCTATCGTTTCACCCAAGAGCTTGAGTTGACCTCTAAAGTTGTTGAAAAGACGACGTCAGCCGTCAAACAGACCATGAATACCCAGGTTTAGTGGGTTGGATTAGACGCTGCATTTTCTATGGGTCCCCGCCCCGAGTCCATGCGTTCTTCAAGCGTCCCCGGCCCGGAGCCGGTGTTGGTCCGGGCCTTTTTGGGCTGCGTGACGGCGGCACCGTCGGATACGCCGGTTTTGGCCTATCTCTCTTCGGGCTACGATGAGCTTGGGCGCCGTCTGGCTGATCTCGGTTATTCGGTCACTCGGGCCGAGTTGGAAGGCTGGTTTCGAGACCTAGACTATCTTTCTGGTTCCACCGCCGAACGCCGCCAGATCACCCCCGAAGAACAGGGGGCTCGGTTTCGGAGCTTGGCGAAGGCGGTTCGGGGCGGTCTTGCGCAAGGCGATCCGGTCTTTGAGCTCCACTCCGAGCTTGTCCCAAGCCCTGCCCATCGAGGCGACGAAACCCCATCCGGGCTTGGCCTTCCTTTTGACCTGGCGTCATGGGCATCCAGCCTTCCCAAAGAGGGTCCACCGGCTTGGGTTCACGTCGGGCCTCTGGCGTGTCGTCGGACGCTCCTGCTCGAAGCGATCAGCCGATATTGGCGGGAGCGCGGTGCGAGTCGATTTCCCCAGGCGCGACGGTTGTGGCTCATCGATCGAGGCCCCCACCCCTGGGGTGGACCCGTGCCGCTACAGGAAGGATGGGTGACGGCCCTCGGCGCTTTGGCGGGGCGGTTTGGCCTGAAGGCGGACATCCAAAGATGGCCCCCGGGCATCGGTACTTGGCTGGTACACGGCGTCCCTTTTTACCGTCTGCTGTCGGTTGATCCGGGGCCGTTCGGGCCCCGGGCTTGGCTGACTTCGGTGTCGATTTTGCGGTCATCAGGCCCTTGCCGGGTCTCGAGTGAGGTTGTAGGTTCCCGCGGATGAATGACGTTGTGAATTTTAGCGCCGGACCGTCCGCACTGCCACGTCCCGCATTGGAACGCGCCCAAAAAGAGCTTCTCGATTTTCAGGGAACGGGGATTTCAATCATAGAGCATTCCCACCGAGGCCAAGCTTACAGCGGGGTGCACGAGGAAACGCTTAGCCTCGTCCGGTCGCTGTTTGAGGTACCCAGCAGCCACGATATTCTCTTGATTCAGGGGGGCGCATCCGGACTGTTCGGAACCATTCCCCTCAACTTTGTGCGCGAGGGACAGTCCGCGGACTACGTGGTGACCGGGGCGTGGTCCAAAAAGGCGCTCGCCGAGGCCCAGACCGTGGGTCAGGCGCGCACCGTTGCGACCGGTGAAGTTGACGGGAAATTCGTCCGCATTCCCGGCAGTGAAGAATGCAAGGCCGGTCAGAACGCCGCATATGTGCACCTGACGTCCAACAACACCATCGCGGGAACCCAATTTCAGGCGTTTCCGGATACCGGCCAAGTTCCGCTGGTGGCGGATATGTCTTCAGACATCATGTCTCGGCCCCTCGACGTGGGTCGGTTCGGGCTTATTTATGCGGGGGCGCAAAAGAACCTTGGGCCTTCGGGGGTGGCGCTGGTGATCATCAGCCGCGCATGGATGGAGAAAGCGCGCACTGATATCCCCAAGATTTTCCGGTTCCAGACGCATGCGGCCGCCAACTCTCTGTACCATACGCCTCCCACCTTCTCGGTTTACCTGATGCGGAATGTTCTCGACTGGATCAAAGAATCGGGAGGTCTCACAGCCATCGCCAAGAAGAATCACGAAAAGGCCAAAGCGCTCTACGAGGCCATCGATGAAAGTGATGGCTTTTACCGATCTCCAGTGGAGCTTTCGGCGCGTTCCCAGATGAACGTCGTATTTCGATTGCCGACCGAAGACTTGGAGAAGGCGTTTTTGGCCACCGCAGAAGAGCACAAACTTCAAGGATTGAAAGGTCACCGCAGCGTTGGCGGTCTACGGGCATCGATCTACAATGCGATGCCCATCGATGGCGTTGCACGCCTGGTTGCGGTGATGAGGGCCTTTCGAAAGAAACACGCCTAGATGTCTCAGGGCGGTCATCCCGGCTTGGCGAGGCTCCGATGGTAGACACGCTATCATCTTTGGTGACCGGGCAGGCGCCGGCGCAGGACGTGGCTCACTACCTTGAGGCTTTGTCGGCGCCAGAGCGGCGGCTGGAGCTGATGAGCGTACCGGTCAAGTTGTTGGCCAAGCTCTACGCTCTGGTTAAAGAGCAATCCAGACTGTCAGTTGAAGCTTTTGTTCCGCCGGTGGACAAGCCCGTAGTGTACGCCCTACGAAATTCCATAGCGGTGCTGCCGAATTCGGCCAAGTGTGTGTACCGTGGTTCGGAGGGCCCGGCGTGGGGTTACAATCGGACGAGTCGAATAGAGAGTCTCTTTGCTGGACCGGGCTACTTTGTCATTGAAGAAGGCCAAAGTGGGGCGCTGGTGTTCGACTACACCAAACTTCCGTCGGTGGTGCCAGATGGCTTCCCCGTTGTCGTTCCCAACAAAGGGCTCTTTCGTGGGCTCGTGTACGGGGAGATGACCGATGACGTTTGGCGGGTTTGTGAAGATACGGCCATTGGATTGGCCTATCAGCATGGCAAGTCCCGCGATGTTTATTTCTTGATTACACGGGCTTCTCTAGACTGACTTTTTGTCCTGTGTACGGCACGGGTTTTTGGGCTCGACCCCTCGCGAGCCTTTGCGTGTGGCCGCACGCCCATTGGTCTTCAGGTTACTTGCGCAAGTGTAGCAATGGTGTTTTTCTCTTCGGGCAAGAGGTGTTTGATGTCAGAGTACCCTGAAGCGATGGCCCACGGGGACATCGAAGAAGTCTTCCCCGATATCTTTGTGGTGACCGGCACGAGTCGCCCGATTTTCATGGAACAGCAATGGCAGTTTAGTCGCAACATGACCATCGTACGCGATGGCGACACTCTGACGCTGGTGAATACAGTCCGGCTCAACGACGCAGGCCTTTCCAAGCTCGAGGCATTGGGCAAGGTTCAGGGGGTTGTGAAGCTGGGGTCTTACCATGGTTACGACGACCCCTTTTACCTCGACCGGTACCAGGCTCCGCTTTGGGCTCTAGAAGGTATGGAACACGAGAGTGGTCGTTCGACCAACAAAGTCTTGACGGTTGGTGGTGAAATGCCGTTTTCGAAGTGCAGCTTATTTTCCTTCGAGACCGCCGCCAAACCCGAGGGTATTTTGGTTCTTGATCGCGAGGGGGGCATTTTACTGTCTTGCGACAGCGTTCAGAACTGGGTGGCGCCCGATCGATTTTTTGATGAGCCCTCCGCGACAAAGATGCGTGAACTCGGTTTTTTTAGAACCGCGAATCTTGGACCGGGGTGGTTGAAGGCCAGTGAACCCAAACCCAGTGACTTTGTGAGATTGAAGGCTCTTTCTTTTCGCCATCTGCTGAGCGCCCACGGGGTTCCGCTCAAAGATGAGGCGCACACAAAGCTGTCGGCCACCCTCGAGAGCTTGTTTGGCATTTGAGCTTACGCATTTTTGTGTAGGGCGTTGACAACGGCGGTGGCATTGCTGTCGCTCCATACATTGACCGCGGTTCGGAGCATGTCCAAAACGCGGTCCACTGCAAGAATGGTCAAGACCGCCTCGGTGGGAAGGTTGACCGCCTCGAGCACGATCACCATCATCACTGTGCCGGCATGAGGAATTCCGGCTGCGCCGACCGAAGCAAGGAGCGCGGTGACTGCGACGACAATCTGCTGGGCAAGAGTGAGGTCGCCGAGCATCTGGGCAATGAACAAAACAGCGACCGCTTCATAGAGCGCGGTTCCGTCCATGTTGATGGTGGCGCCCAACGGGAGCACGAAACTCGTGACGCGGGTCTTGATGCCGCTTCGGTTGAGGCATTGTATGGTGAGCGGAAGGGTCCCGCTTGATGATGCGGTCGAAAAAGCGGTGAGGAGGGCCGGGGTCACCGCCCGAAAAAGCTTGATAGGACTTTCCTTGGTCAGGATCCAGGACAAGAGGGGAAGGGTGAACAGCGCGTGGAAACTCAGCGCAAGGAACACAGTCAACATGTACCAGCCTAAGGCCGAGGCAAGTTCGAGGCCGGTGGTCATGGTGACAAATACCAAGTAGCCAAAGATTCCGTAGGGCGCGAGTTGGATGATGGAATGGGTCATGGACATCATCACTTCGAAGAGGTCTTCGAAAAGATGGGTCAGTCGAGCCGCCCGTTCGTGTTCACTTCGGTTGATGAAAAACCCAAGAAGCAAAGCAAAGAAAATGACGGCGAGCATGTTCCGGTTGCTGCTTGCGGCATCGATGACGTTTTGTGGGATCATCCGGAAGAAAATACCCCCGATGACTTCGGTCGCCGATGGGTTCTCGGCGCTTTGGGGCAACGCTGGATGCGCCGTATCTTGGGCTTTGGCCATCAGTGCTTGGTAGTCAACACCCTCGCCGGGTCGAATCAGGTTGGACACCAGGATTCCTACGGAAATGGCCAGCAAGCTGGTCACCAAATAGAAGGTGATGGTGATGCCGCCCAGCTTCTTCAGTTCGCCTTGACCCCGGAGGCCAGTCATCGAGGACACCAAGGAAGTGAAGACCAGGGGCACGACCACCATGCTGAGGAGGGCAAGGAACAGTTTTCCGGCGCCCTCACCGAGAGAAGCGAACAGGCTGAGTGCTTCGGAGGACAGAATTTCGGCGGAACCGAGTTGGCGGATCAAAAGACCGATGGTGACTCCCGCGGCCATCGCAATCAAGATTTGCCAGTGAAGGGCGCCCTTTTTCAGCACATCAGTTCTCCCTGTGGCGCGTTCCCTGGGGGCTATCGGAAGGCGGCTGTGTGGGGCGAGATGGTGCTTGGCCGTAGGTCAAAAAGATCCCCGAAAGGGGGCCGTTGTGCATCGGCTTTTTGATCACCGGTTGTTCGCCGAAGGCGGCTTCGAAGTCGGGGTGAGCTACAAGGAAACAGGCTCGCCACGCCGGGCCGAGTGTCCGAAACCACGAGCCCAAGGCTTGGTAGAGCGCCAAAAGTTCTTCCTCTCCCCCGGGTTCTTGGAGCCGCTCTCCGTAAGGTGGATTGCTGATCAAAAGCCCGCCATCGGGTACGTCCGACGGGGAGAGCAGGCGAAAATCTGTGGTACGGGTGGCGATGGAATCTCGGAACCCGGCGCGGGCCATGTTTCTTTCCATCGCCCGCGTGGCGCGCGGGTCCATGTCGCTGGCCATGATGACGGGCTCCGTGCCGGGGAAGAGCTCGGTGCTCAGGTTGTCGATTTTGGGTGGGCAGGCATTCTTCAGCGCGGGATTTCGCTCGAGCCTTGGCCGGCGAGATCCGACCCAGAGGGGGGCGCCCACCGCCATGGCGCGGGCTTCGATGGCAATCGTCCCTGAGCCGGCCATAGGGTCGAGCAACGGATCGTGTCTTGGGTCCCACCGGGCCAAGATCAGCATCTGCGCGGCGAGTGTTTCGCGAAGGGGCGCAGAGCCGCCCTCGGTGCGGTAGCCCCGGGCGTGGAGACTTTGGCCCCCCAAGTCGATGGACAGCACCAAGCTTTCATCCACGCTGCGAACCGAGAAAAGCAAATCCGGGTCTTCCGGGTCTAATGTGAGTGCGAAGCCCCGTGCGGCCGCGCCCTCGATGAGACCATTTTTCACTGTGCCTCGAATTTGTTGGGGCCCGGCTTCAAAAGCGCTGACGTTGCGGGGCTCGACCGAAAAAGTGAGTCCGTCTTTGAGCCATGTTCCGCGACATGCTGCCATCCACGCCCGCACCTGATCGTACAGAGGTTCGAGGCGCTTGGTCTTGAAGGCCACCAGGTCCCAAAACACCCGGGACGGTGTGCGAAGGTAATGGACTGCGACCCAAGCGAGCGCGGGATCAAAGGGGTAAAGGAGGGTCTGGGTGTCGAGACGCTGCGCTTTCGGCGCGGGGAAGTCGGTCAGTGCGCGTCGGGTGATGCGCTTAAATTCGGCCTCCATGGCCCGATTTGCCCCTCCAGAGCCCGATAACCGGAGATGATCTAGGACCTTCATCGGGGATGGGGGGCCTCAGGCGGGGCGGCGAACTATCTGGTCGATGACACGCTTGCTTCCGGCAAATCTGGAAGGCCATGGGGAGCGCATCGGGTTTTCCGAATGCTCACGGACCTGCGGCTTCGTCCAGCATGTCGCGTTTGCTCTCCACATCCTTGAATTCGTCGGCTTCAGGCAAGGCATCGATCTTCGCGCTGATGACTGGCCAGTCGGCGGCGAGTTTGGCGTTGAGTTCGAGATACTCGGCCCATTTTTCTGGGAGGTCGTCTTCCGCGAAGATCGCCGTGGTTGGGCATTCGGGCTCACATGCGCCACAGTCGATACACTCGTCGGGGTCGATGGCGAGGAAGTTTTTCCCTTCGTGAAAACAATCCACGGGGCAAACATCCACGCAGTCCGTGTACTTGCATTTGATGCAGGGCTCAGCCACCACAAAAGTCATGACCTTGTCCTACTCCGTTTGGGGCAGGGCAGCAAGGGTCGTCCAGGGGTCTGGGACCTTGGTAGCCGAAGGGTATTCCAACCCATGGGGCTGTTCACCTCGCTGACGTACTCCGCGTTCGTTTGGACTTCCGGTCCACGTGGCCCGGGAATGTATGCGTTCTGGTTTAGGGTTTCGGATCTGGGGGCTGCTGCCCGCGTTCAGCTTCTAGCTTGCGGTAGATGGTCCTGGCCGCGATTCCGAGGAGTTGGGCTGCGAGGCTCTTGTCGCCGCCGGTTTCTTTGAGTGTTTCCCGGATCATGAAGCGCTCCATTTCTTCGAGCTTGGTGCCGAACGGGATGATGACTTGGGGACCATTGCGATGGATGTGTGCCCGTCGTTTGTCGGCGCCTTGCTGAATGGGCTGGGGGAGGTCGCCGAGTTCGACGATGGCGGTTCGGGTCAAGACGACGGCCCGTTCTACTACGTTTTCGAGTTCGCGGACGTTGCCCGGCCAACCGTATTGCTGCAGGGCCTTGCGGGCGGCCTCGCTGAAGCCGGACACCTCTTTGTTGTTTTTGTGCGCGTAGTGGCGAACGAAGTGGTCGGCGATCAACGGGATGTCCTCGGGACGATCTCGAAGGGGAGGAAGCTGAACGCCGATCACGTTGAGCCGGTAGTAGAGGTCTTCGCGGAAGCGGCCTTCCTTGATGCTGCTTTCGAGATCTCGATTGGTTGCGGCCACCAGGCGAAAGTCTACTTTTCGAAGTTCTGTGCCCCCGACGCGCTCAAATTCACCTTCTTGAAGGATGCGTAGAAGTTTTGCCTGGACGGGCAGGGACATTTCTCCGACTTCGTCCAAAAAGAGCGTACCGGTGTGCGCGCGTTCGATTCGGCCCTCTTTTCTTTCGCCCGCGCCGGTAAAGGCCCCTTTTTCGTGGCCGAACAGTTCGGATTCGAGAATGGATTCGGGGAGTGCGGCGCAGTTCACCACCACAAACGGTTTGTCCTTACGGGGAGATTGGGTGTGGATGGCGCGGGCGAGGAGTTCTTTGCCCGTACCGGACTCGCCCCAAAGGAGGACCGTGGCCGTGGAGGGCGCGGCCTGCCAGATGATCTCCATGGTTGCGACCATTGCCGGGGAGCGCCCGATGATCGGGGGCGGGGAGCCCTGGGAGACTTCGGCGAGTTCGCGTCGCAAGAGGATGTTTTCGGCGCGCAGGGCTTGGCGCTCGAGGGCTCGCTCGATGACCCGAAGCACCAGTGCGGATTTAAAGGGCTTTTGAATGAAGTCGTAGGCCCCTTCGCGCATGGCGGCGACCGCGTTCTCGATGGTTGCGTATGCGGTCATCATGACCACGTCTATTTCGTTCCGGATCGCCCGCGCCGCTTTGAGCAAATCTTGTCCGCCCATGCCGGGCATCATGAGGTCTGTGAGAATCACTTGGATGGCTTCTTTTCGCACCACGTCGAGAGCCAGTTCGCCTGAGGCCGCGGTATGGACCATGCATCCTTCGCGTTCGAAGATTTTCTTGAGGGACTGCAGGTGTTCGTTTTCGTCGTCGACGATGAGGAGGGTCGCGCCTTCCAGGTGTTTTCGTTCAGTTTTCAAAGTTGCTCCTTGTCTCGGGAGAGTCCGGGGCGTGTGCGATGTAGCATACACCAATACTCTAGCAGACAAATACAAGACGGTGTTTTTGCGGGGTGCCGAGGGGGTCTTGCCCGCTCCTTTCCTAGGTGGTTCCATCAGCCCGCATGAGCGAGCAGGATCCCTCGGCCGAAGACATCGAAGCGGGAGACGAGCCGGATGATCTTGATCCCATGAGTCCAGACACTTGGTACCGCGAAGCGAAGGTTTGTGGGAGCTGCATCGCGTGGAGGCCAGGCGAGCAACGAGACGGGGATAAGGTTGCCACCGGTGTTTGCCGGCTTCGGCCGGAACTCGGCCGAGTCCCGGCCAGTCTCAAACTTTGTGACCTTTACAAGCAGCGGGGGCAGTACGTTTACCAGCCTTCATCTGGATCTGGACGCCGCAAGCGGACGGCGCGTGCCAAGGTTTTGGTTCGTGGCAAAGACGGCGAGACCCGTACGGTCGAACCTGGGCCCCTCCCGGTTCGCCCCAGACCACCACGCCCTCCGGCCCCTAAGGATATCGATTTGGGTGAAGAGAGCGTCCCGGTCGTCAAGGGGATCTTGGTTGAGGTGTTGCGGGAGGAGTTTGGGCGCTCCAAGCGAGAATTGGCGTCCAAGTACCGGTCCGGCAAGATTCGGGTCATCGATTCGGCGGGCCGAACCTTGGAACACAAACCCGAGTTGTTGTTTGCGATGTTGGATCGGCTTCAAACTTGCTTGGCGGAGCTGGAGCGGGCGGTCGGCGCCCAGTCCAAGCTGGGGACCGAGCGCGAGGCCCACCAGGCCCTGATCCGCCGTATCCGCGGTTCGTTGACCACTTTTAATGTGCTGTACGCGCATCGCGAGGACCAGTTCAGTACCAAGGCCTGAGTAAAGGTCAAAAGGGGGACAGGCACCTTTTGTCGGTCGAAAAGGGGAAAAAGGGGGACAGGCACCTTTTGACTGGTCGAAAAGGGGGACAGGCACCTTTTGGCAAAGGTCTAAAGGGGGACAGGCACCTTTTGGGGTTAGAAGGGGGGCAGGCGCCTTTTGCTGGGCAAGCATGTCCTGCACACAGGGAGCAAAGGGGTGACGCAAAAGGTTCCTGTCCCCGTCAGGGAGCGTCCCCGTCAGGGAGCGTCCCCGTCAGGGAGCGTCCCCGGCAGGCATCGGGGGCTAGTCTTCTGAGGGTGGTGGAGTGCTGGGGGCCCGCGGGTTGTCTTTGCGCGTCACGGGGGCTGGACTGCTGGGTTCCACGGTGGGTCGCGGCGTTACGTCAGGCGGGACACCAATCTCCTCGAGGGTGATGCCGCCTGCGCCTCGGTCGCCATCTGCTTCGAGCTCTCGAGTGAGCTGAAGCCCCTCGGCCGCGTCGGTCGCCAGATCGTCGGTGACCTGCTCGACGAAGTCGGGATCGCTCGGCGGCGTGGGCACCACGCTGGGCTCACTGACCGGAGCTGCCTTGGTTGGGGCGCCCTTTTGGGCGTCTTTTTGCCGCTCCTCCTCGCTCACCGTTGATACACCTCGCCATACCCTAAGTCTTGAGTAAAACCAAAGAGTTGTTTCGATGCAGATCTTGACTGCTGACCCACGCCGGGAATCAAAAGATCCGTGTGATTCCACGCGAGAAGGACAACATCGTCTACATCGACTCCGACAGCGCTCCTCGGATCATTCACTCAGGTGAGGATTTCCTCTATGAGCATCTACCCGTTGGCACCCGGGTGATCTACCCCAATCCGCCGATCAAAGGCCTCCCACATCCTGATGCCGCGATTCGATACGCGCTGAACCATCCGGTGGGGATGGATCCGTTGTTCGCGTTGCTGAAGCCGTCGATGCGGGTGGCCATTGTCATGGATGATATCTCCTTGCCGCTACCGCCGATGGCGCTGCCTGACATTCGAGAGCGTGTCCTGCGCATCGTTCTTCAAATACTCGATGACCATGGGGTTGACGATATCGACTTATTGGTCGCCAATGCACTTCACCGGCGGATGACCGAGGCCGAGATGCGGCGCATGGTGGGGTCGCAAATCTTCAACCGGTTTTATCCTCGGCGCTTCATCAATCACGATGCGGAAGATCCAGAGGCCATCGTAACCTTGGGAGAGACTGAGCTCAACGAGGTGGTCAAGACCCATCGTTTGTGTGCCGAGGCCGATCTCACCATATACTTGAATGTGAACCTTATCCCCATGGACGGCGGACATAAGTCCATGGGCATTGGGACCACCGACTACAAGGGTCTGATGGCCCACCACAATCCCAAGACCATGCTGAAGTGCGACTCGTACATGGATCCGTCACGCTCGGAACTGGCGAATAGTGGCAATCGAATCGGTCGGGTGATCGACGAAAAGCTCAAGGTGTTTCATATCGAGACGGCGCTCAACAACCGAATGTATGGTCGCCAGCTCGAGTTCCTTGGGAAAAACGAAGATGACTTCAGCGAGTTTGATCGCTTGGCCTTTCAGTCACTTCGCTGGACGCTTTCTAAGCTGCCTCGCCAGGCCAAACGAAGCATGTTCCAGCGAATTCCCGCTCCGTACGAATTGATTGCGGTGGTGGCGGGCGCCACCGATGCGGTGCACGATCGTATCTTAAAGAAAAACTTCGAGCAGTATGCGGTGCCTGTCAAAGGGCAGGCCGATGTGCTGATCAGCGGGATCCCCTTTATCAGCCCGTACAATGTCAATTCTATTTTGAATCCGTTGTTGGTGCAGGTGATGGCGCTTGGCTACCTTTACAATTTGTACCGTGGGGCTCCGGTCCTTAGGGACGGCGGGGTGATGATCATTGCCCATCCGTTGCCCGATGAATTCGATCAAGAGTTCCACCCCAGTTATATCGAGTTTTTTCACCGATGTCTGCCCGAGACCAAAGACTCGTTTGCTCTACACCAACGTTTTGAGAAAGAGTTTGCGACCAATCCTACGTACATTGAGATGTATCGTCGCGGTCATGCCTATCACGGGGCACATCCGTTCTACATGTGGTACTGGGGCGATCGTGGGCGGTCTCGAGTGGGTAAGGTCATTTGCGTTGGCGCCGAGAACCAACACGTTCCGCGCATTCTTGGTTGGGAGACGGCAAAAACGCTCCAAGACGCGGTTGAACGGGCCAAAGACCTGACCAAACCCAACCCAGAGATTACGATGCTCCATCTTCCGCCTATTCTGATCGCCGACGTGACCACCTGAGGGGCTTGGCGTGCTCCATGCGGGTAAGCAAAGCCATTCGAAAGTATCTCACGGGTTACGCCGAGGCCGAAATATCCATTGCGGATCGAATCTCGGCCGTTCACGACTATGCCCTCGTGATTCCCGCGAGGGCGGAAAAGGGTGCGTTTTTGGAGGGCATTTGGCCCGCAGTTGAGGCGGCCCCGGGTTCGGTGTTGACGGTGGTGGTCGTCAACGGTCGAGTCACCGACTCTGAAGACGTGCATTCGGCCAACCGGGTGCTTCTCGGTGAGCTCGAAAGAATGCGCGGACGGGCGCTTCTGGTTATCGATCGCGCGAGCCCGGGCAAGCGACTACCCGAGCATGAGGGCGTGGGCCTGGCCCGAAGAATTGGCGCGGACGTTGCTCTCGCGCTTCATGCCCAGGGGAAGCTCCGAGTGCCTTGGATCTACATGACCGATGCGGACGCGTGCCTTCCGGGCGGGTACTTTGCGGTTCGCGCACCTCCGGCTGCTGCGGCGTTTGCCTACCCATTTTGGCACGAAAATGCGGATCGGGCGATGGTGTTGTACGAGCTTTGGCTTCGCTACTACGTTTTGGGTTTGCGGTGGGCGGGCTCTCCGTATGCGCACCACAGCGTGGGAAGCACGATGGCTGTACACTGTCAGGCCTATGCTGCGGTCCGCGGCATGCCGCGCCGGCAGGCGGGCGAGGATTTTTACATGCTCAACAAGGTCGCCAAACTTGGCCGTGTCGTCCGTCCGGGGTGTCGTCCGATTCGTCTTCAAACCCGGGGATCAACCAGGGTTCCGTTTGGGACCGGGCCGGCGTGGCTTCGCATTCGTTCGGACCTCGAAAAGGGGGTACCTTATAAGGTGGTTCACCCGGAGTGCTTTGTGCGCCTTCGGGCCCATCTGAAGAATGCCAGTGGACCTCGATTTCACGAGCGTTTTGATGCCTTCAGAACGTTTAAGTTCATCCGTGCGCAGCGGGCACAGGGTTTGCCGGAAATCCCCTGGAACGAGGCGATGCAAGCTGCTGAATTTGTTCCTCCGGCAACCGATCTGGCATGCCTCAGAAAGGCGTTGTTTCAGGCGGAAGCAGAGGCTTGACAGCGAGGGTGTTTTTCCCGTCCTTGTCGGAAGATGGGGAAGAAACTCGCTGCGAGTTTTTATGACATGGACGGGACCTTGGTGAGTACCAATTTGGTGCATTCCTATCTTTTTGTCGCGCGGAACGAGCCGTCCATCGCGCGCAGCCTAGCCAAGACGGCCGGCGGCATCGCCAAGATTCCCACGTTTATGGCGGTCGATCGGTGGAGCCGTCTTGCCTTCAATGAATTGCTTTTCGCGGGCTACAAAGGGGCCTTTGAAGACCGGCTCATGGAGTTTGCCGATGCGCACTTCGAAAAGGTTTTGAAGCCCAATATTTTTCCGGGAGCGTATGAGCTCATCGAAAATGGCAAAAAAAAAGGACTACGCCAAGTCATTGTAAGCGGAAGCTTAGATTTTATGGTGGCACCTTTGGCGAGACACTTCGGAATCGACGACATCATCGCCAACCGTTTAGAGTTTCAAGACGAAGTGGCGACTGGCCGGCTTCTCAAGCCCATCGTTGCTGGAGCCAACAAGGCCCGTTTCATCCAAGAATACGCTCAAGAATGGAATCTAGATTTGCTTCAGAGCTACGGATTTTCTGACAGTTTTTCTGACTATCCGATGTTGGCTGTGGTGGGGCGGCCAGCTGCCGTCAATCCCGACCGAAGGCTTCGCCGATCGGCAAAAGAACACCAGTGGCCTATTCTCGACATCCGCTGATGGTCAAAGCGACGATACTTCAGCTCACCTGCATCGCATTTGGACGAACGTCCTTGGTTGGTTTGAGTCGGCGGGTTTCTGTTTAGTTGATGGAAAGCGCCCAAAAGGGTAACATTCTTTTGGAAGAAGTGTGGTCTCACAAGGGAGCGCATGCGTATCGTGTGGAGGTTTAGATGTGCCGAATTTTTGGTTTCCGCAGCGTGATCCCAAGCCAGGTTCACAGCTCCTTGGTGGAGGCCGAAAATGCACTGGGTATCCAAAGTGAGGCTCATCCTGATGGTTGGGGCGTGGCCTACTACATTGATGGTGCGCCTCACGTCATGAAGAGTGCGTCTACAGCGCTTAACGATCACCTGTTTCGCAGGGTCAGTGGCATCGTGTCGTCGGAGACGGTGATCGCCCATGTTCGAAAGGCAACGGTGGGTGATCTGTCGGTCATCAATTCGCACCCCTTTCAGTTTGGGCGCTGGGTGTTCGCCCACAACGGTGAGATTCCTGAATTTGAGGAAGTGCGGGAGGCCATGCTTCAAGAAGTCGCGCCTCACCTTCGCCGCTTCGTGTTGGGTGATACCGACAGCGAAATCGTCTTCTTCGTGTTTCTCTCTCAGCTCGCTCGTCATGGCCCTCTTGGCAATCCGCTGGGGGTCGACACAGTGCTTGAAGCGGTGAAGGCGACGGTGCTCAAGGTTCGTGAGATTTGTGACACACCGGCTCGAGGTCACACTTCTCTTCTCACCTTCGTGGTCACCAACGGCATGACCCTCGTTGCCGGGCGTGGCGGTAAGGAGCTTTACTGGTCTACCTATAAAACGCGGTGCCGCGATCGAGATACCTGTCCCAGCTTCGCTCCAGAATGTGAGGCTGCAAGCAAGACGGGTTTTGTGAATCACTTTATTCTTTCGAGTGAACCTTTGGGCGGAGAAAATGTTTGGCTCGAGCTCGAGGAAGACACTTTTATCGGCGTCGACTGGCGCATGAAGGTTGCGCATAGCGCTCTTTCCCAAAACCCCTTGCCTATCGCCTAGACCGCTTAGACAAGGTTTCGGTGGTTTACGCCCTTTGTTTTTCTGTCAGTCTTCTTCTGAAAGCTGGCGCACGAGATCTTCTAGAGTCAGGGTGCTCGCGATAAGATCTGTCTGCCCGCGCGGTTTGGCGCCGAGTTGGCCTTGGGCCAGCGTGAAATGCTTGCGAGCACGCGTTCGGGTGGCATGCCATGTGGCTTGGTGGTTTTGGATATAGGCCAAGATAGCGGGGGGTCTTGGTGGGCTGAGGGTCATTTTTTGCTGTTCGCAGGAGGACCAGGCCCAAAAGGGCGTCCAGGGCGATCGGGCGAGCGCCGAGCGCGAGCGCGATGCGGATAGCCTCCTTGAAGTTCTCGCGCGCGAGGCCCTTCTTTTCGCGGGTGTAGCTGATCCACGCGAGGTCATTTTTTGAAAACTGCGACGCCTTGTCGGTCGCCGATTTCTTGTCGAATGCGTAGCCCTTTGTTGAGAAGTCGGGCGCCTTTGGTCGCCTTACCCTCAGCAACGGCACACATGCCCAGGTGAGAGATGGCGTAGGCCAAGCCTTGGCGATCCCCTGTCTTCTCAAAAATTTCTTGGCTCTTCGTCAGGAGTTCTGTCGCAAGCTTGGTGTTTCCGAGTGCCCGGTGCACATCACCCAAGTGGTCGAGCCCCCATGCGACCCCGTGAATGGCCCCTGCTTTTTTAAAGATGGCTAGGCTTTCCTCTTCGGTTTGCCGAGCGATCTCGTGTTGACCACCGACGTTTTCGAGGATCGATAAGCAGTGAAGGGCCAGGGCTTCTCCCGGCCCGGAGCCAATGGAACGCTCCGTTTGGAGGCCTTCCTCCAGGAGTATGCGGCTTTGTTGATAGTCCCCGACGCAGATGGCCATAAGGCCCAAGTGTTTTAAGCACTTGGCAAGGGTGCTTGGGGCTCCGCGTTCCCGATACAGTTCGAGGCTTCGCTGCCAGTAGGCCTCTGCTTTTTCGTAACGCCCAAGGGCTTCAAATACGGTGCCGAGACCAGAAAGTGCTCTGGCTTTCTTGGAGCGGGATCGCGCGGCGGCTGAGGCCCGAAGACTGTCTTCGTAGCGCTGTGTGGCTTCTTCGTATTGGCTTCGATGAACGGAGATGTCTGCGAGTTGACACAAGATGTCGGGTGCCAGAGGGTCGGGGCTCGGTGGGTGTAGAGAAGGTGCTAAGGCTTCTTGGAGGCACTGAACGGCCTCGTCCGTGTTTCCGAGCGCGAACAGCGCCGGAGCCCGGGCAATCAAGAGTCTTCGCCGGGTCTCGGGGTCCTTGAACTGAAGCGATAGGGCGCGCCCGAACTGAAAGTCTGCTTCCTTTGCCATGTGCTGATTGTGATAAAACAGGGCGAGCACCGGTGCGCCAAGGTGGATGGTTTGCTGATCTTGAGCAACGATGGCCGAACCCCAAGCACTTCGAACGTTTTCGAGTTCTTGGCGAATTTGGGCCATGGCTTCGACTTCGCGCGTGCTGTCGAGGAAGTCCTCTTGTTGTTGCAGCAACTTAAGGTAGTGGTGTCTGTGTCGTTGGAGGAGCTCTTCTTTGACACTTGGCTTGTCTTCGAGTTTTTCGAGCGCGAATGCTCGGAGCACATCGTGGAGGTGATAGCGGCCCCTGGGGCTTCTTTGCACAAAAAACCGCGAGGTCAGCCGGTCGAGGCATGGCAGCGAGCAGTGGCAAACGGCCTCGGCGGCTGAGGCGTCAAATCCCCCCTCAAACACACCCATTTGCTCAAAAGCAGATCGCTCCTCTTGGTTGAGGAGCGCCCAGGCTTGCAATACCGCGTTGCGAAGGCCTTGCCGCCGCTCGATTTTTTTGGCGCGGCCGTGAGATTCAGCGCTCTTGGTCGTTTGCAGTCGTTCGAGCAGAGATTCGAAGGGGAGATCGTGGGCGCAGGCAGAAGCCAATTCGATTGCCAATGGGACCCCGCGGACGGCTTCGCAAATACCCGCGACAGAGGCCTGGTCAATGCCTGTCACAGGCGCCTCTGGGTGCAGTTGGCCGATGCGATGCATGAACAGATCCACTGCGTGCTTTTTGGTGTTGAGTCCGTCTATCCGGAGAACTTCCTCTTGGGAGACGTCGAGTGTCTGTCGCGTTGTCACCAAAACTCGACTTTTGGTCGCCGCATTTGCAAGCCGGGTGAGATCCAAGACCGCGCTGGGTACCTTGTCGAGGTTGTCGAGGACCAAGAGCATTTGTTTTTCGCGCAAGAACTCCAAGAGTTCTTGAACCAAGTCCTTGGGCGTCGGCAGAGCAAAACCGAGGGCGCGCGCAACCGCAAAAAATAGGGGCTCATGCGAGGCCCGAGACCAAGAAACCATCGTGGCTTGGTCCACAAAGTGCGCTCCGAAGCGGTCCATGGCGGTGAGTGCGAGGCGCGTTTTTCCGACGCCGGCGCCGCCAACAATGCTGAGAAAGCTGCTGTCGTTGCCCTTGATGAACTTGCTGAGACGGTTCAGTTCGTGGGCCCGCCCAAAAAGAACGGATCGGCTACCGCCGTAGGGCATGGGGCGGTTTGTGGGCGCGTGAAAAATCGGTGGTGAGGGATCAACCGCGGTGGGCAGGGGAGAGGGCCGCCCAAGAACGTAGGTTCCTCGGCCGTGACGGCGTTCGAGAAAGCCTTCTTGAACCAACAATCCGACCGCCTGCCGGACGGTCATCAGCGCAAGCCCGAAGTCTTCCGCGAGCTGCCGCTCCCCCGGAATGCGTTCCCCCGGCTTGAGTCCGCCTGAGAGGATGCGTTGCTTGAGGATGGCCTGAAGCTGCGCGTATCGCGGCGTGGAGGAGGCCAGGTCGATGGTTTGGAGAGCCGGCAAGGACATGATTTCTCCTAGTGATCTAGAGCTCTATACCCTATAAATCCCCCGATGTCTCGCTTCCGGTCGCTCCGGTTGGGTCGATGTGGAGAAACCGTAGGTATCCGGAAGAGGTGCGGCGCGGGCGCAATCGATGGCGTCCAAGGCCATATGGATGACCAGGCCCAGGCCAATCCACCGCGTTTTGGGCACAAGACACAGGAGGATGTAAACTGCTATGGGAATGGGCATGTGCAAAGGGTGAAAACCTATGCTGCATCGATTCGGGTCGTAGATGGGCTCCGCAAGTAGGTGATCAAGGTCCACCACCATGGTCGAAACCATGCACAACCCGCAACGCTTCCATTTTTGAGACCAAACGATTCGTGCGAACGCAAAGGGCACCAAGAAATGGAGCGCGATGTGCCAGGTGTTCACGGCACCAAGCCTTCGCAGGAAACGAAGTTCAAGAAAAGGGTGCAGGTCAATCGCTGAGGCTCGAGGGCTCGTTTGGGGTTAAGGGCATGGGCGGCCAGGTCTTGATATACAAAAACGGCGGATTGCGGTTGAGGTCAAATCGTAGCAATGGACGTGGCTCGCGGTGAGGGTCATGCTCCTTACACTGGATTCAAAGGTGGCTCTGTACACCGCTTGGTCATGGCGCGACTCCTTGCTCTTCACTCTTGAAAGGCCTGGTACGTCGGACGGCCAAGAAAAACTAAGCAGTCCCTTTTCTGTGGATGAGGAGGCGTCGCAGTAAATGAGCGTCCCACCCCCGGGCAGTACATAGACACCTTCTTCGTTTTTATCGAACTCTGTTCCGTCTTCTTGGGTCATGATGAATGAAGCGTGGGCTTCACAAGCGCGTGTGGTGATCGATGCGGTACACGAAAAGTGGTCTCTCGTTGAGTTTCCGAAAACAACCCATGTTCCAAGTTCGGCGTCCGATTCACAATCACCGGCCCATGCAACATCGAGTTGGGTATTGTTGTCGCCTTCAACATAAAGCTGCACTTCGTTCCGGGCGTCGAAGTCTGCGGAGCACTGAGTATTTCCAAGCCCGCAGTCGATTCCCTCTGGCAAGCTCCGGATGCGGCCAGGACCATTGGGCGTGACCGAGAATTTGACTAGGCGTTCTGGTTCTTGGTGCCCTTCAATTTCGACGGCTACCGACGAGCCCGCCCGTCCGCGGCACGCGGGCTGGTTCTGACGTGGGGCGATGGCGCTCCGGGTACGGTAGAAGTAGACCACGGGTTGGCTCTCGACATCTTGGTCTTCCACCATCTTCGTTTCGGTGCCAAAGATGCCGAGTGTTGAAAATCGCGATTCCGGGACTCGATAGAGGTGGAGTGCAGTTGTGATTTCTGACCTTGGTATTTTTGCGCGTTCTACAGCGACCTCGCCAGCATTGTCGCCCTCCTGCGTCCAGGTGAGTTCAATGACGCCTTTTGTGGCGTTCCAGGTGGCCTGTAGAGCTGTTGGGCGGCCCGGGCATTGCAGCCATGGGGAGCCGTCCGGTGCCTCTTGCCGGCAGACACCCAATGAACGGGTGCTGAAGCTGTGTAGGAGCGCGGTAATGGAGCCCGATGACCGGGCTGCGACCTCTTCGAATTGCAGGGTTCCATCTTCGAGTGGTTTGACGATGTGCACTTCATCCTCAGGCGCTTGAGCCTGGGGATCAAAGGCGATGGTCAGCCGGATAGGCGAAGCAAAGTCAACACCATGGGGCTCGAGCTCGACCGAGGTGCCCGGTAAGAGACCCTCGATGCGAGGGGTCTCGATTGGGGTCAGCCGAATGGTCGTATCCCTTTCGATGGAACCTGGAGGAAACTCGAGCTGGTATACGCCCCCGGACGACGAGAGCGTGCCCCCCCCTCGGTCGAGTTTCACTTCGACGCGGGGCCCGACTTTTTTTGTGTTGTTGGAGCTTCCGCAGGCAGCCAGCAAGCAGGCCGACAATGCCAGTTTACAAATCGCGGTGCGTTTCGTGTCGACGAACAGTCGTGTTCTATTCGAGGCATGGTTCTGCACGAATGGGGCATATGGTTTGCTTTCGAAGGTGGTTGATGCGTTGAGTGCGCTTGTTTGCCGTCGCATCCTGCATTGAGAGGCATGAAGCGTGCCATGTCTGCGAGGTCAGAATTTGTTGAGTTTGGGCCGGGACGAGGTCCGCCTGAGTCCGGAGTCCGACCGAATGTTCGAAAATCGAATGGCGCACACCGCATTTTTGACGGAGCGCAAATTGCCAAGCTCCTGGACGTTTGGCGCCAAATTTAACCCAGTGAAGGGGGTGTGACAGCAGTCATCCGACTGGGATAGGCTGGTGTTGTATCCTACGTTGAGTGGTCAACGTTTTCCGCACATTCGTTTTGTGGGCCAGCGCACGGTCATGCCGGTGGACGCTGACGTCCTGCCTTTTGTGGACTGTCGCGGTATGGTCACCGGATGCTCGTGCTTTCGAGTGTACGCCTCACGAGGGCTACTGCTTTTCGTCGGTGCGCTGGGACTCAAGGCGGATTCCGTACATCATTCGTATTCCAGATGAAGCTCGAGTCCAAAGATCGCTGCTCCTCGAGGCAGTCGACGAGTCCTTCAGAAGCTGGCAGGAAGTGAACTGCTCCGACGTATCCTTCGAATCTCAGGGCGTCGTCCCGATAGGACAATTGTCCGAAGTCCAAAACGAAGTTGTGGTTGTGACTGAAAACTGGGAGGAGGTTTCGGAAAAGTCCATTGACGCTTTGGCTGCCACCCGAATTTATTACGGGAGTCGTGTTGGGCAGATTCGCCGCGCCGTTATCTACATCAACGATGAGCATCACACATTTGTGGATGCCGCTGAGGAATGCACCGGGAACGCACACGATCTCCAAGCCACGCTCACCCATGAGGTGGGGCATCTTTTGGGGTTTGCGCATCCGTGTGAGACCAAGAAAGCCGTGTCCAGCGAGAATGATTGCCCGACCCTAGATTGCCATGACGTTCTCGAGAGCCATCCGGATGCCGCCGACGAGACTGTGATGTGGCGGGATACGGGGACGTGTGATACCAGCCAGCGCGAACTTAAGCCGACTGACGTAGCCGGACTTTGTTTCGTTTACCCGCTGTCGTCTCCTGTACGGCAAGATTGTCGCTCCCTCAAAATAGAGGACGCGCCCCAAATCAACAACCCTCCATTCGGATGTGTCGTGAACAAAAGGCTGACGTCAAAGCTTCCGCGGGAGTGGCTTGCGCTACTCCTCCTCATCCTTTTGATCCGTGTGGTGCGCCGCGAACGCACTGAACCCTGAGTCTGCCGCTGCGCACCCACAAGCCCCTTCATTCGTACGTTGTTCGATGATTGCCGGTGTATGCGATGGGCCCCGTTGGAGGGCCTTCGTGGTGATGTTAGATCTCAAGCATGCATGTACGAGTTGCGTTTTGTCCCTTGCCGGTCTTGGGCATGGGTTGTGGGGGTGGTGGCGCGGAAGACGGCAGCTGAGAAGCTGTACAACGAGTTCAGCGATGCGCCTCGACTACGATGTGGGCGCCAACGTGATCAGCAAGTTAAGTTGTGACGCCGTCGGGTCGACCAATAGGAGTGAAGTGGTTGAATTCTCAAACATCACCATCCGCGAAGAGGGATTTTCTGCGATACCATTGCCCTCTGAGTATTCTGTCAAGAATGGAGGCACCTTTTGCGTAGTTGGAGTGTGAGCGACCGAGGCGATCACAAGCTAGGGACGGTTTCTATTCCCAATGTGGGTACGGTTCTTACGAGCTTTTTTGAGGGTACCGGGGAAATCAAAATTCAGTGTGGCGCCGATATGATATTCGAGGCAAGCGGGTCCGCGCTCGGGCCTTGTCCCAAGGAAGTGTTGCGGTCCAAGATTTCGAGGGAGGGCGCTGTGGATTCTCTGCGTCTCGATCTGGTCGATGCCTCCTTTGGGGTCGCACAGAACGTGTTTGTTTGTGATTGGTGATCATTACGTTGAACGATGGGTCTGCCGACTGAAGAGGTTACAATAGGAATGTCAGTGGATGAAGTCGTCATCGAAGCTCACAAGCTCGTCAAGTGTTACGGAAACAAGGCGGCGGTCGACGGCGCCTCTTTTCAAGTCCAAAAGGGGAGCATTTGCGGTTTGGTGGGGGCGAATGGCGCTGGCAAGACAACGACGCTCTCCTTGCTCATGGGGTTCTCGGCTCCGAGTGCGGGCCATGTCAAGATCCTGGGGCTAGATCCGGTTCGAGATGGTGTCCAGCTTCGAAAACGTTTGGGCTATGTTCCAGACCAACACCACATTTATGATTGGATGACGGTCCGTAATGTTCTCAAGTTCGCAAGTGAGGTACACCCCCATTGGGATGCCCAAGAGCAGAATCGGCTCATCGAGGCTCTGCGCCTTCCCACCGAACGGAAAGTCATGCCATCATGGAGTTGCCCTCGGGGCAATCGCTGGGTGTGGTCCCAGACCAAGCCCAGATCATCCAGTTTGACACTTCACTGGAGCGAGCGCTTGTCTATCAAAAACGAGGACCGATTTCTCCCGGACGCACGTCTGTTCTGCAGATCGCAATCGTTGGACTGGCGGAAGGCAAAAAACGCGTACTTCTCGAAAACTTTCCTCGTGCCATCGAAGGTCAGTCCAGACGTTCGTTAGACACGTACGAAGTCATTCGCCGCCGCTTGTGGCCCGACGAGGCACCAACCTTGGCTCTTGACAGGGACCTTCGCCATCTTGCGTTTTTTGATGAGCAACATGTGAATGGTGAGTTTTCCCAGGCTGTTGTCGTTCTCGATATCAAAACAGGAAAGCGACGCACGGCTGTGGAAGCCTCGGCGTTGCCAAGGGCACAGACCTATGCTGACCTGAACGCAAAGTTTGTGGGATTTTCTTGGGACCAAACCACGCTAAGCTTTGAAGTGGCATCGACTTTGTATCGGGTGAATCTTGTTTCCGGCGACCTTGTCTCGTTTTTGCGTTCCGGACCAGAAGTGGATGGGCATCTCGTTTCCGAGTCACTCATGATGTCAAAAAGCCACCAACAGGCGCTTCGGGAACGGCATTTTCGCAGGCCGAGGACAAACGCGCGAGCAAGCGAACGAGAACGGTGGTCAAGTCATAACACTTATCGCGCAACCGTTGAGATTTTGAACGCCGAGGAAAGCCAAATGATCTACGATGGACCCACCATACCCCGGGCCCAGTGGGTAGACGATGAGCGTGTCTTGATCCAATCGGAGGGTCGATTGACGCTCCACGCTATGGGCAGAGAGCCCAAAACGCTGTTCCCTCCTCAGCACGCCCGTTGACTTGAAACCATCCACGGGGGAGATGGCGAGCCTCATACTGGTTTCTTCGAGGGTGCTATGAGGTTGCGACGTGTATCTCGGTGTAGGTTCTGTGGTCCGGTCTCCGGCGGGTCGATTTGTAGATGGTTGATTTTACACATGGTTTTTCTTAGTCGTCTTCGGGGTTTTCTCAGGTTGCGCACTTGAGGGCCCTGGCGGGTTGTCTGGTAGAATCGCGGCGATTGGGCATGACGGAGCGCGTCGAGACCCTATACCGGCGATACGGGGCGATCATGTATGCGCGGTGTAAAAGGATTTTAGGTGATCCTGCTTTGGCGGAGGACGCCACCCAGGAGGTGTTCATACGGAGTATGGGTCACGTTGGGCGCTTAGAGGACGACACCGAGGCCATTCGATGGCTTTACCGGGTGACGACCAACTACTGCTTGAACGTCTTGCGCGATCGAAAACGGCGCCGAGAAATCCTGGATCAAATGCCAGAGTTTGACCTGAGCGACCCCGAAAAGGTGCTTGGCGACGAATTGGCGGTTCGGGGTTTGTTGCGCGAGATACCGAAAAAGATCGCGGAGCCAGCAGCCCTGCACTATCTCGTCGGGTTGGACCAAGGCGCGGTTGCCCGGGCCTTGGGGGTGTCCAGGCGCACGGTGGTGAATCGTTTGGAGGAGTTCCGACGGCGGGCCAAAAAATCGCTCCTTCGGGGGGAGGGCGCGCTCTCGTGACCACTGATGAACGCCATGTGTCGCTCGAATCACTGGATCTCCTGCTGATCGAGCGGCTCGCACCAGAGAAGGAAACTGAGCTTAGGGCACACCTTCGAGCGTGTGATGCGTGCCAGGCGCTTCTGGATCGTCAGATGGCTGATCACCAGGAATTTGTGAAAACTGTGTTCCCCCGAACGCTTCCGAAGGTTGAGGCGAAGTGGGAAAGTGGCTCTGGGTTCCTTGGATTTTTTCGTGGGTGGTCGACGCCGTTGGCTGCGCTCGCGGCTGCGGCGTGTTTGGCCGTTGTGGTCGTCGCCGTTCCTTCCGACCCGTCGTATCCTCCCGGTGTTCGGGCAAAGGGGCAACCTCGGGTTCATGCTTTTGTGAAGCGGGGGAACGAGGTTTCTGAGCTCAAGCCACAGGACGGGATTGTACCGGGGGACTTCCTGCGTTTTTCTTTCGAACCGCTCGGGTACTCGCATGTTCTTGTGGTGGGGCATGACGCCAGCAAGCGCGTCCATGTCTTTTATCCAAGCGGTGGCCTTGAGAGTGCTCCCGTCAAGGAGGCCTTTGAATTGCCCACAAGCCTCCAAATCGACGACAGCCCGGGACCCGAGGTTTTTATTGCGGTCTTTAGTCGCCATGCGCTTCTTGCGAGCGAAGTGATTGAGGCCGTTCTTGCGGCCCAAGATGGCCAAATACGTATTGAAGGTGCAGAGGTGGTACGGCTCTCTTACAAGAAAGGGAGCATTCCATGATGATGTCCTTTTTCCGAGTGGCTCTCGTGCTGGGTGCGGTGTTGGCGGTTTATGGCGCAGCCGAAGCAACGACAAGGCGCTTTGCGATCGTCGTGGGGAACAATCGCGGTGCCCCAGAAAGGGTGCATCTGCGATACGCGGAGTCTGACGCGGGTCGTTTTGCCCAAGTGCTCCGCGAACTCGGCGAAGTCCACCCCGCAGACATGGCGCTCCTTCAGGGGTCCACGCTAAAAAGCGTTGAGGCAGCCATGGCGCGTATTTCCGGCCGCATTGCTCGAATCAAGCAGGATCCAAGCGCACAAGCGGTATTGACGTTCTATTTTTCCGGGCACAGCGATGGGACCGCACTTGAACTTGGCGGTGAGCGTCTCGACTACAGCAGGGTTAAATCGATGCTGAGAGAGACTCGAGCAGATGTTCGCCTGGCGGTGATCGACGCTTGTGGGAGCGGCGCGGTTCGTTCCAAGGGTGCAAGTCCGGCGCCCCCGTTTTCGGTCCGGTTCAGAGACAAGCTTAAGAGCCACGGCGAGGTATTTCTAACCTCTAGTGCAGCAAATGAAGTTGCGCTTGAGTCCGATGAACTGCAAGCCAGCTATTTTACCCACCACCTGATTTCAGGGCTTCGGGGTGCCGCCGATACCACAAGCGACCGAAAAGTGACGCTGACAGAGGCTTATCGATATGCTTTCGATCGAACCATTATGAGCAGCGCCGCCACCCTATCGGGTGTGCACCACCCCGGTTACGATTTTCAGCTGTCGGGTGAGGGCGAGCTCATTCTTTCGTTCTTGGATCATACGGAAATGAGTCTGGAGCTTCCAGGTGACCTGGAGCGCGCCGTGGTCATCGCCATCGGCAGCCATTCTGTTATCTCGGAGCTCACGGCCCAATCCGGGGCCTTGGTCGCGTTGCCTGCGGGCGCGTACCGGGTCCGCGCAAGACGAGGAAACAAGATCTACGAAAACGACTTTCACTTCGAAGATGGTGAGCATCGCACGCTAGGATGGGAAGATTTCGAAGAAGTGGAAGGCATTTCTTTGGTGTCCAAAGGAAGCGGAAGACTCAGGGGTCGGTGGCAGCTCGGATTATCCGCTCAGGGCTCCTCTGGTCTTGCTGACACCACCGGACCGGGATTCGGCATGCGCCTCTCCCTCGATCGTCATCGCTTTCATGGGTTCAACCTCGCCCTGGTGGGCACCACCAGCCGGGGCGCGAACGGTGTTTTCCGAGAGAACCTGGTTTCGATGCGGGTTGGGTGGAGGCTGGGGTGGGCCCACGACAGTTTCAGTCTTTCCTTGGGGCTGGAAGGGGGCCCTGGTTTTGTTTGGCAGCCAACCGATGCTGGGTCCACCGGAACCAGCGTCATGGGTGTCGTTGGCCCCGAACAGCGCTTCGTTACGTGATCACTGAGAGGATCGCAGTCGGTCTGGAGGCTGAGGTTCTTGGTACCGTTGCCCAGATCGACGACAACCTGGGTGTTCGCATTTTGTTCGGCTTGGGATTTGGCGTTGGCGTTGTTTTGTAGCCCAAATTTTCAAAAGAACCTCGGCCAGGGAACCGGTTTGCTCGATATCGACGGGTCGGGTGGTCCGCCACCGTTCTCGGGCTCGTTAAAGGCCCCGAAGGCTCCGAATACCGCCACAGGAAAGAGCAACCGTAGCCTGGAAGCTGAGCCAAGAAATGTTTGCCCTCGCGAACCGCAAGTCGCAGGCATCGTTAACGAAAACTAAAATGGGCACAGCTGGATTTGAACCAGCGACTTCCACCGTGTGAAGGTTTCTGAGGACATTGGTATCACTGGGCATTTTAGCAATATCGCTAACTTAAACGTGTCGTAGCGTTGCCGTTCGTGCCCAAGCGTGCCCCACTGTTCCTCAAAACCCGACATACCGACCCGACACTTTTCGATATCGCGATCCTGGATGAAACCGTACACACTTCGTACTCAGGCATGTAGGATTTCATCCTTCTGATTGAGTTCAGGTTCTGCGCGATTCGGTCAGGTCCGTGAGAATCGGAGTCAGCTGAGCTCGGAGATTCTCTACAACATCGCTCAAACGTATGGAGGACTCAGGCGCGGCTCGGCTCAAAAATGCCGACCACTGCTTCTGTTTTTCTGCGTCACCGGAAAATTCTTCGGTGAGGCCGAGAGGGGCCTCATGGGGGATGGAGCGCTGCCGTTTTTCGAACGTCGCGAGAATCGCTTCACGAAGGACTTTGGGATCAAGCGGGAAATCGCGGAATAGACAATCGAGATCGAAGTAGTCCTTCAGCCGGCTGTTACCCATTCCGAGCGCCACGATTGCTTCGAACTTCTCGGCGACAACGGTTTCGGGTTGGTAGGCCCGAATCGTTGGGGCAGGCATGTCCAAGATCGTTGGGAATTCGGCGTCGACCGGTTTGGGGACGGTTGAGTCGCCGAATCCGACATCGATCTGGACACGATTTCGTGCCGAGCCGAGCCCAACCGCTATCGACAACCGAATGCCATCGTACACCGCGTTTTCACGGATCGCGTGAGCGGTGATGTCGGCGGTGTTGAACTCCAGTCCATCATCTTCGACCGGAGTCTCAAGAATCTCCTCGAAGATCCTGCGTAGATGCTCAGGGTCGGGAGGGCCAAAGCCCAGAAAGTCGGTATCCTTAGTCGGCCGATGAGGCGCACCTTGCCACAGCGTGAAGAGGGCCGCCCCCTTGAGGACAAAGAGATTCGCATGCTGCGACTGACTGAGCCGGTATAGAATTCGCTCCTGGATGTAACGGATGAGCAAGTAGTTGAAATCTTCGTGTCGCTCACGGGCGATGTGAAGGAGACGGCCCTTAATAGAAGCGGACATGTTCTTTGGGCCGGTCATAGTTTCATCGCCTCTAGATAGGGTCGCATGACTTTAGTCACTCGGTCGAGTTTCGCTGCGTTCCAGAGATCGTCGATTGACCCCACTTTGCCACGGCGATAATCCCGGAGTGCCTCCAGCGCAACGTCGAGTCCGATCTTATTACGGTACTTAAAGCAATCAGCGACCGTCCTGGCGGGAGACGTAATTTTCACCGACACACCATCGATATCGTATTTTTCTACTTCCTTCTTAAGAGCTTGGCCCGAAAACCGAACGACGTGGAGTGGTGGATACTCAACCTTCGGCTTTGTCGCCTTACGGTCGATCGCGATCCAAACTTCGAAGGGGTTTTGAGTGGTAAGATCGTAGAAACGCAGGGCTGAAAGTAGGCAAATGATACCGTTTGGTACTCGGAGCTGTGCTTGGGCAAGGGTATGGGCTGCGTCCAGATCCGCATCGAGGCGTGCGTAGAGACCACGCCCCACCCGCTCGACCTTGCCCTCAGCTACGAGTCGCTGGAGAACGGTACGCGAAATGTCGAGTGGCTCAAGATCCCGGGCGCGGATCAGCGGGCGCTTCTGCATCAGTCTAAGCACTCGCTCGGGCTGGGTCTTGGGTTGCGCTCGAGCCATTATCATATGTTACTAAACATCGGCTATAAATATCAAGTGCCGACAAAACGTAACATCAATATCTCCGCAAACATTCGTTTTCACCGATTTTCTAGTCCACTCGCCGATCGGCATCCGGTACTATAGGGGAAAGAAACCCATAAACAAGACGGGGAGCGCCGCGGTGGCTGCCGCGACGAACCCCTGGGCCCTAACCCTACTCGGAGGACTAGGACTTGGAAGATACAGATCAATGGGAGAAATCCCAGGTCAAGAACCGACCCCATAAAAACTTCGCGCGTACCCTGCGCCGGATCGCAAGACTCTTGGAGCAGAGAGATTTTAGACCTGAGCTTCCTCCGGAGCTTCGAAAGTTAAACCAAAGGCTGGCGAGCAAGGGTTACGAAATCCGCATGCCGGCAAAATATTACCCTGGTCACCCCGACTGGTACGAAGTTCTCGAAGGCGAAGGTGAGCATCACGTCGCCGATGAAGCCTTGCGGATTTTCAAACGTTGCCCAGAGCTTCTCGAGCAACGGAAAGAGACCATAGAACTCGTTCGTCTATTTGGGGCCTCACTCTCGAAAAGCTTGCGGACGAGCTGGTTTCAGATCGAGGAGCGATGGAATGCGCTCCGCAGTATCGAAAGCGTTATCTTCTTCAATCTCGGCGTGGAGGCGGGGCGTAGTCTTGTCACTCTTCGAAAGGCACTAAACCAGCAGGGCTTTGATGAGATCCCGAGAAAATCACTATTTGCTTTGGCTCAAGTCCTCAAGCACATCGCCGAGAATCTCCCCGTCCGTGAAGAAGAAGCACCCTGATCCATCGCAAAAATTCATCGCGATCAGCACCAAAGGTTCGTCCATATCGTCTTAATTCGCGTCGCACGGTCATTTGCCCCACAACAAAATTCGAACCAACAAATATCGTAGAACACCGACGTTCTTGGACATCATTTTTCGCTTCAACCATCGCGCCGAAAGAAAAAGGGTATACGGATCGGCAGGTCGGATTCTAATTTCGTGTTCCATACGGGATCTAAATATCGGTCTGGCCCGGCCCAACCGAGTTCTTGGATCGATATTCGGAGGCAAGCGATGCAGTTCGACAAACCACAACAGGCCGCACAAGAGTTCTTGCGATCCGGCTGGACGCCGATACCAGTTCCGTATCGAGAAAAAGGCCCCGTTCTGAAGCGTTGGCAAGCGCTTCGGATGACGGAGAACGATGTGTCCCGCTATTTCAACGGTCGACCCCAAAATGTTGGTGTGCTTCTCGGGGACCCCAGTGGGAACCTGATCGACATCGATCTGGACTGTGATGAGGCGGTGCGGTTGGCATCCCGTTTTCTCCCACGAACCTTGATTTTTGGGCGAGACAGTAGGCCCCGTTCTCACTGGCTCTACCAGGCCCAAAGTCTCCGAACCGAAAAATTCATCGCGCCGGCCGAAGAGGGCAAGGCGGCCCAAGTCTTGGTCGAGATTCGCTCCAACGGATGCCAAACCATTTTCCCCCCGAGCACCCATCCGTCAGGAGAGTTGGTCAAATTCTCCGTCGATTTTAGCGAAACAGAAATACGTGATGCGGTCATACAGACAAACGCGGCGGATCTCCGTCAGAGTGTGGCGCGCCTCGCCGCGGCTTCGCTGCTCGTACGTCACGGTTGGAGCGAAGACGCGGCCAGTGCTGCGATCGAGGACACAACGCTGTTAGCCGAAGTGGAAGGATCGGTCGGAGAGCAAGTTCGCAGGTGGTGTGCTGGCAATGACCAGAAGTCCACCCAAAACAGTGGCGCAAATTTCGACGCCGCTGCCCTTGCATACAATTCCGACCATCCGTCGAATTGGTCCGAGTCGCACGGGACATGCCCCGCCTGCGGGCACCACGACTGTTTTGGCCACTTAGACGGCAACGCCGACCGGTGGGTCTGTCACTCGGCATCTCACACCAAACCAGGTCTACCCGGAAAGGCCTGCTACCACGGAGACGCACTGGACTTGGATGCCCATGCAGCGGGGCTCACTCGAGCCGCCTTGCTCAGGCGAGAGGGATATCTGTCCCCTCCCGAGCATCACTCCGCGACAACAGAAGAGACCCAGTGGCCCGCTTTGGGCGCTCTGCCCACCGCGGCCCCCGCGCCTAAGCTGCCCGAGGAGATGCTGCCCGAGCCCCTACGGCCCTGGCTGGTCGAGCTGGCTGAGCATGCGTGCTTTCCTCTGGAGTACGTTGCCGCACCGGCCCTGGTGGCCCTTTCAGCCGTGGTGGGGCGGAGCCTCGGTATTCGCCCTTGGCCACGCAGCGACTATCTGGTGGTGCCAAATTTATGGGGTGCAATCATCGGCCGTCCAGGAACCATGAAAACCAACGCTATCTCAAGCGCGCTCAAGCCACTCAAACGGTTGGCCAAAGTAGCTCGAGATCATCATCAAGAACAGGAATCTGGACAGCGGGCCCGTCGGGAACGGATCGAACAAGAGATCGCGGCGCTCAAGGGTGACATGAAGAATCGAAAAGCGAACTTGGACCACCTGGAGTTGGAACTCGTCGAGAAGATAGATGAGCTCAACCAGTCACAGACCATGGAGCGGCGCTACCTGACCCAAGACGCGACGGTAGAAAAACTGGGAGATATACTCAAAGACAATCCCCGCGGACTTTTGGTTTCACGGGATGAACTCGCGGGCTGGCTTCGTAGCTTCGCCAAATCCGGACGCGAAGGTGACCGCGAGTTTTACCTCGAGGGCTGGAACGGAACGGGTATCTTTACGTACGATCGTATGGGTCGCGGAACGGTGCACATTCCCGCCATCACCCTGTCGATCATTGGCGGAATCCAGCCGAATAAGCTTCGACCCTACATCAAAGACGCCGTCAATGGTGGTGCCCACGATGATGGCCTTTTGCAGCGCCTTCAACTCGCAGTGTGGCCAGACGACCCACCACCTTGGTCGTTGCCCGACCGAGAACTCGACACCAAAGCCCAAAACGAGGCTTTCCGAATTTACGACTGGGCGGATAGTCGCCTACCCACCATCGATTTCGGGAAGAAATCGAATGAAGACGAAATACCTTTTCTCCGTTTCAGCACTGAAGCTGAAGAAATCGCATGCCATTGGCGCAACGAGCTCGAAGCTAGACTCCGCTCGGATCAACTAAAATCGACGCCCGCCTTCGAATCTCATTTAAGCAAATACCGGTCTTTAATGCCCTCCCTCGCGCTGCTCTTCGAGGTCATCAAGATGGCCGCCAATGGCCAGCATAACGATGCGGTTCGCTTCGAGGCCGCCCAGAAAGCCGCCGCATGGTGTGAGTACTTGGAGAAGCACGCCCAAAAGATCTATAACGCCGATGCGGAACCTAAGGTCGCCCCGGCTCAAGCCCTGGCGAAGAAAATCAGGGCTGGCGAAGTCAAAGGTGGTGATTCCGTCCGCGATCTCTATCGGCGACAGTTATCTGGACTGCGGACCAGCAAGGACGCCCATCTGGCCATAGAGGCGCTGACCGAGGCTGGGTGGCTTCGCGTGGAGAAGACCACTCCAGCCGGGGGACGCCCTAGCGAGATCATCCAACTCCACCCGGAGCTCAGGAGAGACACCTGATGGCGGGTTTTCGTTCAAAATGGCTCGATTTTCAGCCAGAGAAGGTCGGAAGAAGCACTGACAAAACCGACAAAAACACTTCTGTCAGTTTTGTCAGTGCGATCTCGAAGGGTCCGAAGAACTCACCGAGCGCAAATGATCCGAGCCCACGATGCCAACCGAGGGCAAAACCGAAAGAGATCGTCTTGAACCGCCGCCCAGATGGCCGATACGGGGAGGTCAGCCAAGCAACACTTGCGTCAGCTTTGGTCAACCCGGCAGTGCGCATGCTCATCGATGCGTTTGACCCCGTCCAAATTATCGTTCGACCACTCGACGAAGGGACGGGAGACCAAGCTGCCCGCAGAGAAAATTCGGAACCATGATTCGATCATCTTCGTAAAACAGAACAGAAATTTTCGTAATCCTGCTCACCGAATCAACCAGTCGTAAGGACCACGCGCCTCAGACATGAGACCAAAACAAGGCAAAAACCTACTTTCAGAGGGAGTGGGGGGGATGAGTGTTCGTGTCAGAGAGGTGCCGTCTCAACCTCCCTCAAAAGCAATACCTGGATGCTCTCGAAGAATAATTTCTCTAACGAAGTCGCTGTAATCGTCCTTCATTGGAAGCTCTAGCTCAGTCCTAATTCGGCGCCGAGACGCCAACACCTGTTGACCCGTCTTAGGATTTTCCGCCTGCTTCTCGTACGTCTCCCAGAATAAGCCCACTCCTCGTCTTTGCCATTTCGGAACATCGTTAAAGTTGACGCCGCTGGTTTGAAAAAGAAGCTCGTTCTTTTCCGACACGGAAAGTCCTGACAGAGTCTCCGTAGCCTTCCTAACAGAGTCTCCTTTACCACGAAGCGCCCAATAGCAGTGGGCACTAAGCGCATTCCGATGAGCGTCCTCGTTCCGCCAACGAAGGTAATCCACCAAGATGGCAAGCGATGGGATCTGACAAATCCTGCAATCAAACGCGGCAATATCACCAAGAAGGACCGAGAATTTCGCACTCGCTTCGCCGGCAAGAATCGAATTAAGCTTTCTCAGTTTTCGACCAAAACCGTCTTCATCTCGATGGAAAACAAGTGAGATTTCATCGCTTTGCGTGTAACCGTAGATCACTCTGAGTCCCACACCCATGAGGTGCTCAACGGTAGTAACCATATAGTCCCGAAAACGCTCATCGTAGGGCGCATCAAAATCATGTAGTTCTTTGGTCAGCCGAGTAAAGCTACGCCCATCAATCCGCGCCACCATGAAAAGATTGGGAAGGACACATAAATCATGCGACGTCTCGAATGCCCGCATTTTTGCGTCGAGGTCATCAAATTTCATTGGTTCCAATCCTCCACAAGAAAACCACCAACAGGGTCAATACGAACGTAGTGAATCTGTTCAAATCCCTCGGTTATCTCAGGCAACTCCAAACGAGCGTGGGTTCCTCGAACTCCGCGTTCAGGAATTTGATCGAATTCAGGCCGATCCAGATTCCGGCGCACACAATCATCGATCTTGGACTGGAAGTAAAAGCCCAAAACCTTAAACCCTGCCTTTCTTGCGGCATCGATATATTTTCTACGATCTTCCGCCGTCGGGTTGGTATTGTCCACCACGAAGGGTTGACGAATATCCAGACATGTCTCAAGGAGACGCTTTTCGCGATGTCTCGTCCGAAGCATATCGAGGCTGATGCGCACGTGAGTCCGAAAAAAACGCTCCCAGTAGAAAGTCGATTTACCAGTTGCTTGAGTTCCGACGAAAATAACTGCTTCCATCGACTTCTGACCTTATTCCAGGGGAATGGCTCCAATACCAACTCCCAGCATTCTCCGGTGCCAGAGACAACGGATCAAGCTCCCTACATGTTCTTTCCGACGGGGTCCAGCTCATGGCCGCGGAGGTAGGAAATAGTCATACAAGCTTTCTCGTTTTCTATACCAGAAAATAGCAGTCGAAGGCCGCGCGCCAGGGGCCCATTTCTAAGCCAAATGGCGTCCTTTTGAAGCAACAAAGACTATCACTCGGACCCCGAAAAGTACGCACAATAGGACTATGACTTGGTCGATGGCGTCCCCAAATTACCATCTGCATTTTTTCATGCTGATTTCGACTGAGTCCGTACTCAAAGGGCACCAAGTTTCTTACCGACAGGGTGTCTCCCGCTCAAAAAGAGGCACAGTTGCCCAAGACAAGCTTGGCTTGGGCGCAAAAGTTAAAGGTACGAACCACGTTAAAATCCGTGCTTCGCGATGGCGGATTTTCGTACCAGAGAATCCCGGGATCTTTCGCAAAATTTCCGAAAAATAAAGGGTTACGTAATCAATTGGTGAGGCCTTATCTTGGATGCGTATCGAAGTTCGCATTCGGTACGGATACGGAGGTCTCAATGATTTTGCTTACGAAGAAACGACAAGAACTCGGCTGGTCGAAGGCAGAGCTCGGTCGGCGTTCAGGTCTAGACGGAGGCGTGATCGGTCGAATCGAGAGCCTACGATTTCGCCCCTACGAGTCTCAGATCAAAAAGATCGCCAAGGCACTCGGGATCCCCGCGGAGAAGGCGAAGCAACTCGTCGATGACGTCGACGGGGACGATGACCGGGCGCAGTCGAATCGATCTGCCCTGTGAAAGGCCCCTTGAACCGTCCCCAGGGACGGATGTGAGCAGCTGAAAAACCGTGACCTTTTCTCATGAGCGCCAACACAAACGACGAGGATCGAAAACCGGCTCATCACCGGCCGGACGGTCGCTTGTGGATCGAAGCAGCGGCCGAAATGCTTGGTTTTCGTACGACTTCGGCGGTCCGCAAGGCCGTGATGCGTGGCGAATTGACGCCCGTCGGCCGGGGAGCGCACGGCAAGATGGAGTTCTTGTACCAAGATTTGGTTGCTTTCAAGGAGGCTCGCCAAGCAATGTTCATTGTCAAACGGCAACGCTCCGACTTTTTCAAGAAGGAGCAAGGTTTTGAAACGAACCAAAACGAAGTATCCGGGTGTATTCCGGATAGACAACGAGAGATACGAGGTGCTGATCTATGCAAAGTGCGAAAAACGAAGGAAGGCCGACGGACGCAGTCGCGATCAAGTGGTTCGCCGCAGGGTGCATGCAAAAAACGCAACGGAGGCGGTGGCGTTTCGGGCGCGATTGAAGGCCGAACATCAAAGCAAAAAAGGGGCTCAAGTCGACTCGCACAAGCCCAAGCTGCTTGGCGACGTAACCAAAGGCTGGCTCGAGGAGATCACCACCCGGCGTCATGCTGAAGATCCAACCCAAATGCATCTTTGTCCGTCTACGCAAGCGAGATATGAGGCATCGGTCCGGGACTTCGTGGATCCCTTTTTCGGGGATTTTGACGTTTCTGAGATAAGCAAAGAGGATATCGAGGACTGGCGCCTCAATTTGCTCGACCATGGCTACAAACGGGAAACAATCAACGGGCACCATCGAGTATTGAAACAGATCCTCCGGACCGTGGTGAACGACGCGGCGTCAAGCGTTCCCGCGCTCAACGCCAAGTCTGACTCAAGGACCACGCGCAAGGAGCCGAACTTGCTGACCGCAAAAGAGCTCGACGAGTTCCTCAAAGCGGCGCGCGAGCGATGGCCCCAACACTATGCGTTGATTCTGGTACTGTTCACCACGACGATGCGCATCTCCACTGCCCTAGCCCTTAAGTGGGACGATATCGACCTCGAGACCATGGAGTTTGTCGTGACACGTAGGCGGTCGGGGTACGGCGAGAAGGCGGTAGATGTGGGGGGCGTAAAGCGGGATCGGTTTGGCGAAGATACGCCGCCGCTTTTGCCCGAGGTGCATCAGGCTCTGCTTGCCCACCGGTCGACGTTCAACGCCGCCCAAAAGGCCTCAGGGCTCGTTTTCCCGGCGGAGGATGGGCGCCACCACTACCGGACCCTGCTGTACTTTCCGTTCCAGGATATCTGCCATGAGGCGAAGATCACCAAGCGGTTCACGCCGCAAGGGTGTCGGCGAACGGGAGAGAAACTGTACGGTCGAACCGCGGGCACACGGATGGCTATGGACATCGCGGGACACCGCACCGAGCGGATGTACCACCATTACACGCCGATCGACGCAGAAGAAAAACTCGCGGCGGCCAAGGCGGCGTTTGGTGGACTCACCCTATCGGCAGGAAACCAAAACCCGACACGAGGACCCGACAAGAAGCGAAAACGGTACAAAAGAGCACTTCGAGGCGAGAAGCGTAAGTCGCAGTCATCGTTAAGGAAAGAAGATATGGGCACAGCTGGATTTGAACCAGCGACTTCCACCGTGTGAAGATGGCACTCTAACCGGGCTGAGTTATGCGCCCTAACCTCGGAATCACTACACTTTTTCCAGCTAGGTGAAAAGTTGAAAGTGGAGGTTTGGGTGTTTGTCACCACTTACGTCACCACTTTTCCCCGACCATCAGGGCAACCCTCACCAGTCACCAGCCTCACAACACGGTCCGGCCCCCGACGCTGCTCCTTGGCAGAAATCATCGAATACGCTTCGGTCATCCGCGCATTGGCGTGCCCGATCGCAGCCCTCAGAACCATCCCATCTCTTCAGCCCCTCAGCGGATGTTCTCCCGCGCCTTCTCGGTGGAACGACCAACGCGAGCATGTGGGGCCTTGTGTCATTCGCCCTGGGAACGTCACCACCGATGTCATCACTTTCTGCGTCACGACCCGGAATGCTCTGTGCGCCCGTGTCACGTTTCGGGTTGTGCGGCAGATCGTCTTTTCTCTTAGCCTAAGGCCGCCTTAGGCCCTAGAAAAAGAGAAGGAGGTCAAGGAGCTTGAAGCACAGTTAGAGGAGCTGGATGGTGGATGTGTTGTTAGCGAGGGACAAAGGCATGTGCCGTGCGACGTGTGTTTCCAAATGGATGGAAGCGGGACTGCGAGGCCCTAGAGGAGCAGCTCGCGGGACTACAAAAGGCGGTCGAAAGGGTGCGTGGAATTGGTGAAAGCTCGGATCTCGGACGCAACCCACGCCTGATGTCCTGCCCCCAGCGGTCCAAGGAAAGCTCCGACGCCAAATACAATGCAAAAAACACCTTGATTTCAAATAGTTGCGAAAATCTCATCAATAAGATAAAAGTTTTTATCTTAAGAGTCTTAGAATGGCCCGGGGTTTTTACTGACGTGGTATCGAGCTGGCCCAGCTGAAGACAATCCTCGGGCGCCGTCGGTGGTTCTTTGCTCGGATCACCGGGCGCCGTCGAAATGGCAAAACTACACTGATTCAGCAGGCCCTGGACGAAATTGGTCCACGGGAGGTTCTGTACATCTAGATTCCGGATTCGGCGCCGGCTGGGAAGTGGGCCATCGAAAAGACCGCCATCGCACCCGTCATCGAGGCATAGGCCTTCTGATCATGGGCTTGGCCGTTGGAGTTGCAGGGGCTTACCGAGTTTATTGCCCACCCGTTCTTCGACCAGGGTCCAGAGCTCTTCGTTGGTTTTGGTGGAGCGCCAGTGTTGCTCGTGACGATTGAAGTGCCATGCGGAGGCGTCGGCGGACATCCATATCTGACGTGCGGCGCGGTGACTGTTGATGACGTACTTGCTGTCGTCTTCGAAGGTGATGGTGAGGACGCCGCTTTCGAGGTCGGCGTCAAGCCGGTCATCTTCAGTGTCGGACAGCGCTTCTAAGAGATTGCGGAGGGTGCGGTCCGCAATGGATTCGAAGTCGGATTCGCTGAGGGGCGCCATGGTTTGGACAGCATCGACGAAACGGGGCGTGGAGGAAAGAAGAATGCATGGGTCGGACTCCCGCGGGGGGGAGGGGGGCGTGGAATGGAAGGGAAACGGGGGGGGAACCGCTCGATCGGTTTATCGGTCTTGGGAGGATGCGCGGTTCGTCTTGGGGCGTGAAGGGGGGGATTATTCCTCGAGGTTTGAGGCTTCGGGGTGGTGGCGGCAGGCTTTGGAGGCGTAGCGGCCCCTAAAGCGGCCGCCGTCGCCCTCGTTGTTTGCGGTGTATCCGCCGGCAAGGAATCCGTGGATGGCGCCGGCTTCTGGTCTCGCGTGCCAGGCGCCGCGGAATCGGCCTTCTCCGTAGTGGCCGGCGAGTACGCCTTTGAATTCGCCATCGAGGTTGATGTACTTGCCGAAGAATACGGGTTTGCCAGCGTGGGGGCCGTCGCTGGGGACGCCGTAAATGCCCTTGATGTGGCCTCGGAGCTCGCCGAGCTCGTTGAATACCTGGCCGCGGAAGAACCCGTCGGCTTGTCGTGCGGGCCGGTCTGGGTCTTGGTCGTCACGGGGGGAAGCGACGTTTGCCTCAGCGTCGTCGGCCGGGGGTCGTGCGGTGGTTTGGTCGTCGGTGTCGTGGACTGGGTGCCAGCGGCCCCGCAAGAAACCTTTGACACAGCGGTCGTTGTCGTCTGGCTCGACCCGGTGGCCGAGGAAGACCACCGCGTTGCCGTCACCAAGCTCGTGGGTGCGGTCGAGGTCCGCGATGGCCATCAGTGGAATGTCCAGTGCGGCGTCGAGGGCCTCGCTTTCGAAGCGGAGCGTGCCGGTTTCGGCGCAGTCTTTGTCGTCAGCGTGAATGGCGACGGCCAGGGCCACGCCGTCGAAGGCTGGTCTGGTTTTGGACATGAAGGAGACGATCTGGTGGCTCTCTCGTGGCCGAACCACGCCTTCACCTCGTTCCATCGCGATCAGGCGGCGCACGCCGAGTCGGCCGCAGTCGATGCTGACTGTGGCATTCCAGACGACGATGTCCTGAGCTTCGCGGTCGATTTCATGTCGGCCCCAGGTGATGTTGAGGCCCATCACCATGGGCCGCTCTCCTTCCGGTCGGTTCAGATCTCGTGCCTCTCGGTTGCGCTCGTCGATTTTCTGACGTGTGTCCCGATCTACTGGGTCTCGATCCCTTCCCTCAGGCTCTTCGTTTCGTTCGCCGAAGGCTTCTTCGGGCATGTTGAACTCGGCCGGCTCTTTGTCTTCGGTGATGCCTCCGAAGGACGATGCAAGATTCTGGTCGGATGCGCCGGTCTCGATGTTCTCTGCCTCTTGACCGCAGGCAAGGGCCAGGGTCATGAAAGCAGTGGATAAGTAGGTGCACAAGTGTCTTGAAGTCATAGGCGAAATCTCCCTTTCGTGCTCCAAGACCTATGAAAGTTTTGGGCCAACTCGGCTCGACTGAGAATTATGGTCTTGCATGTCAATCTGTAGACAACAGTCTACGTCTTTTTCGACTACCTACATAGCAAGGTTGCGGACTGAAACACGCAACTTGGTCAGTGCAGAGTGGTCATATGAAAAAAAGCGCGCTCCTCGCGGATTTTTTCTTCGAAGCGGGCTCTTAAAAATGTAGCCACATGTTCTACCCGGTGCGCACAAGCCTCGCGATAGCTCTTGCGCAAGCGTGTGGATAGGTCACGGGTCGAGCCTGATCCTTTGATGATGCCCTCGAGAGCGGGATGTTCGCCCGGCAGGAGTTCGGCGAGGGCGAGGCAACTTGTGAGATCCAGTGTCAAGGGATCTTGGTTTTCTGCTCTTGGGCCCTTTAGGCCAACGCCGGTCAGGCGGACTTCGCCTCCAAAGCCCAGGTAGATGTTCTCGAGCTCAACGCCTCCCATGGCACACGCACCCGGCTCGGGTCCTTCTTTCATCAAAAAAGAGAGGACCTCAGCGACCGAATAGATGACCCCGACCGCAACCTCCTCGCTGACCACCGGATCTGCTTTGATGGCGTCGGCCATCGTTCTTCCTAGGCAATATGGGCGTACGAGGTAGGGGACCTTGTTGGCAACACCCGCGCCCAGGGTGGGTGTCAGGTGCGGGTGTTCGAGACCGATGACGTGGGCCACATCTTTCATCAAACGGCTTTCGGGGCCGGTCCAGCTTGTTCCCCGGAGTTTGTCGAGGCGCTCGAGTTCGACGAGGTGCGGTCGTTCTTGCTCCACCGCCACCACCGCGACGCCGAAGCGGGTGTCTCGGACCTTCGGGCCAAGGCGGTAGGGGCCAATGCGTTGCCCCTGAAAGGCCGTGGTGTCGATGCCTTCTCTTGTGGGTATCCAGTCCACGCTGATTCCGCAGTATAACTGAGGCTGGCGAGAAAAAGATTCAAGGGTCGAGGTGGGTCTTGAATCTACATGGGTCCGTCCCTAAGCGCTTTTTCGTTTGCGGTGCTTGTGGACAAACGGCAATGCGGAATCCACTGGTTTGGTGAGATTCAGACGACGGGTCTGCGGCCGGAGGACGAGGATCTCCGAGACTCGACCTCGCCCGGTCGCCACGGAATTGATGGCTCGGGTTGCCGACACCGTGCGGACTTTGAGTCCGCGGTAGAGGGAACGCGTAAAGGGGCAATCCGAATTGGATAACACTGCAACAGCGCCCCGGCTCCAGCATGCGCGGTAGGCTTCAGCCAGGCGCTGGTGTTCGTCTTGCTCGAAGGGCCGTGCATGGTAAGCCTTGAAGGACGAAGTGGCAGAAATGGGGACGTAGGGTGGGTCGAAGTACACGGCATCACCACGTCCGGCCTGTTTGGATACGGCCTCGAAGTCGGATTGAAGAATCTTCACTCCCTGAAGGGCCCCGGACGCCCTCAGGAGGAGATCCTCGTTCAGGACCCGCGGGTTTGCGTAGCGGCCAAAGGGGACGTTGAACTGGCCCTTCTTGTTCACCCGATAGAGCCCGTTGAAGCAGGTCTTGTTGATGTACAGGAGGCGAGCCGCCCGTTGTGCACGCTTGAGGGACGCCGGGTTTACGGCTCTGAGTTTGTAGTAGTAGTCGGGATCCCGTGCGTAGCGTACGTGCTTTTTGAGTGCGGCCATGACCGCATCCACCTCATCGCGAATGCTAAGGTAGGTTTCCACCAGCTCGGGGTTTTGGTCGGAAATCACCGCCCGCCGAAAACGTCCTTCACTGGCCAGCGCGAAAAAGACCGCGCCCCCGCCGACAAAGGGTTCGTAGTACGTCGATATTTGATCCGGAAGATGGGCTAAAATCTCGTGTAGAAGCTGGGTTTTTCCGCCGGCCCACTTCAAGAATGGTCGGGCCGGGCTCGTCAGTCTCTTTGCTGCTAGAACCATGCGGCGGCGAAGATACCGGCGGCATTCGAGGTGCTCAAAAAAAGCGAACAGGCGAAAAAAACTTGCATGCCCCTCGAGCGGTTGGGGAGGAGAGATTCGCCGGCAGACGCAGCGTTTGAAGTCTCGGCGGGTTTGGCGTCTTCGCCTTCAGGACGATTTCTTTACTTTTCCGAGTCGGTGGTGTTGCCGATGTTGTTCATTCCGTCCTTGAACCAGAAATCTCGCTGACGCGTTTCTTCTTCGAGCGCGGCTTCGAGACCTTTCACAAACTCTGGACCCCGTTCTTGGACCTCTTTTGAGACCAGCATCCGGCCCAATAGGTTGACAGATGCGTCGTAGGCCTTTTGCTGAAGCCTGACGTGTTCCTCCGGCGTGAAACTGTTTTTATCGCCGTACGATGCCTTGTCGTAGGCCTCCATGTCCCAAGTGAGGAACTCTTGGGCGTATCCGTAGACCTGTCGGGCCAAACTTGCGATGAGGCGAGCTATTTGGTTCTTGGTGGGTTCGCCGGAGGGGTCCGGGACGAACGCCAGGTCTTCTATCACGGTGACCACGATTTCTACTTGGTCTTCTCGTCTGGTCAGTGCTGTAGACACGACAGGGTCTGGCGAGATATCGCTGAGCCCGAAAGCCTTGCTGGTTTCGTCGGTGCTGTCGGTGATATGGACCCTGAAACTTTTGTTTGCGAGCGTGTCCTTCGGGCCGCTCCAGGAGAAGAGGTTGTCGCCCGCGGGTGGAAACTTGGCGACGGCTGCCATGGCTTCCCCAACCAGACTAAGGAGAAGTTCCATGATGTCCTCATGTTCTTTCTGGTTTGGCCCGAAGGAAAACCAAAAGGGGACCGCGGATCGCTCCTGAAGGTCGATCTTGCTGTTTTCAGACGACGTGGTTTTCTGGTTTTCGGCGTTGTCCGCCCCAGTCTTGCCGTCTGTCGTGGACATTGGGCCTGTGCTCGCCGAATTCTTTGAATCGTCTTCGGTGCGGCCGGCGGATGTTTGGTTTGTTTTGTCGCTGAAGCTGTTCGACGTTTGCGAGCTCAGCGCGTTCAATTGTTTGGTCCAAAATGTGACACCGGCTTGTTCGTTTTGTTGCTGGAATTGTATCTGGGTTTGCTCGTTTTCGGAAAAGAGCTGATCGAACATCGATGACGCCATCAGTCGATCGTAGAAGGCGTACGATTCCCGGAACGCCCGAATTTCAGCAATGGCCCGCTGTTCCGGGGATTCTCGGACGACGGTGCCTGTCAGGGGCTGCTCTAGGGCGCGTTGGACATTTCCGTAGATTTCATGGGCAAGTACGGTGACGGTCCGAACCAGCGCATCCGGCCGCCCTCTGTGCGCACTGTCGTAAAAAAGCTTGTCGGCAAACAACACCAGCAAGATGGCGCCCTCCTCCTCGAAAATTGTTGCCGCCTCGGGAGCCGGTTGCCCGGGCACCATGCTCCCCAGCACTGTCTGGGCGAAGGGATGTCCAGTGTCGATAACGGCCAGGTGGACGTTCTTGTTCGCGAGAACATCTCGGGAGCCGGCCCAGGAGAACAGGTGGTTCTTGCGATTTGGTGGGAACGCTCGGACGACTGCCAGCGCGTTGTTGATGGTGTCCGTGATCACCTTTTCGCTTTGAGCGATCGAAGAAAGACTGGGGCTAAACTCGTAGGTGAGAGGGAGCGCTTCTTTGGCCTTCGGTGGCTCGCTTTCGGGTACCTTGCTGGCGTGCACAATCTCATGGGGCACTTGGTCCAGGGCGGTTTGCCTGAGTGCCGCTTCGGGCACCACGATGTGTGCACCCCAGGCCTCGATGCGGAGTTCTACGACCGGCTTTTGGAGGTCCCATGCTTGGTGCACCAGCTCGTCTCCCGTTGCGCGAGTGCCTTGCCACTCTAAGTTCGTCGATGCTGTGACGGATGGTGGGAGCTCCACGGGCTTTGTAAAGCTGGGATCGGTGTGGCGTTGGACCTCCCTAAGCTCTGAGAGATGCATGTGGGGCCCGGGCCCTGAAGAGGGTCGCCCGTCGACGCGGATGCCCACCCAGAGGGAATCTGTGGGCTCAATGGACGCGAAATAGAGGCTCGGGCCAAAGGGCGCCAGCAAGAAATGGGCTTCGACTTCCGTTTCGTCGCTCGTATGGACTGTCCACTGCGTTTTTTGGGTTGCGTCGTGGACTCCGTGCTTTTTGCGAAACAGGTAGACCTCGGCGCCGTCTGCTTTGAATCCCTGGGGAACAGAAAACCGCACTTGGAGCGTAGTGGACGTGTCTCCTGCGAGCGCGGCGTGGAGCTTCATGTTGTTGAGGGGGACAGAAAACCGATCGTCTGAGCCCGTGGTTGGGTGTGGGTTTTCGCTGCCTACCACTGGGTCCGGAGGCAGATCTTTGCCATCGGCCCAATTGGGGTCGTTTGAGCCGGCCGCGCCGGTGACAATCTTCCGAATCTCGTCCAGCCTTGCCTTGACATCTCGGGGCCTGGTGGTGCCGAGGATCAATTCGGTGATCAGTGCGTGCACGTAGTAGAGGAAGGCTTCTTTGTGTTCGGCACTGACGGTTTCTGCGAGTTTATCGATGCCGGTGGGCGACCAATCGAATCCTTGGCCGCGCGCCTGGAACCGCACGGTGGGGCCATTGGCGTCGATGACGACGGTCAGACGCGTGGCTGCGTGGCCGGTTCGCGCCTCGATTTCTTCGAGGGTGGGGAAACGTTGGTAGACTTTGACCCCCTGCGGGGTGTCGTGAATGATGATGCTTTGTCCGAGGTATCCGCGCCACGCCCGGTCAAAGAATTGGACGATCTCGACGAGGGCGCTTTGGTCCTGGATGGGGTCGACGATCATCGTGGGGCTGGTCTGTTTTTGGCCGAGCACGGCTTGGGTCTGAAGTGCGGTGTGGTCTGCGACCAGGTGGGCTCCGAGGTTGTGAATTTCGTCGGGGCCCATGGTGAGGAGGTCTGTTCCCCGTATCGGGGTACGGAGTTCAACCTCTTCAAAACCCGAAGGGACGCCATCGAAGGGGGCACCTCGGTGCACCAGCACCACGTTGTGGTCCTCGGGCGCCAGGGTTGCGAGGCCGTCCCATAAGGGATCGAGGGTGGACTCCAAGTCTTCGGAGGGCACGCCGAAAGCGCCGGCGAATCCAGAAAACCATCCCATGAATGCGTCCTTGGCCAAAGTGCCGCCCGCGGCTTTGCCGCCCTGGGTGGCGGCGGCCTTGCTTCCCGCTCCGAACAGGATTTGCATCAAGAGGTTTTGTTGGACCAAACGAGGATCTGCCCCGGCGAGGAACAATGGGGTGGGGCTTCCCAAGAGGCTTGTTGCCGACAGCCCGTTTTGGAGTTGAACGACCTCCGAGCGTGGGCCTGGGTATCCGACTTGGGGGTAGCGTTCGATCATGGTGTTGTGCAGGACCACGGCCACGGCTCTGAAGTCGCTCGGTACATTTGAAAATGTGAGCTCGATGGTGTCGCCGGGTCGTCCGGAGGTCAGCGCGAAATGGTAGCTTGGCGCGGGGGGAACCGGCTCACCTTGCCACCAGTCGCCCGAAGTTCCGACGAGAGATACGATGAAGTTGAAAGGTTCGCCCGTGTCGGTGTGCGTCACATCCTCAACGAGGTCGAGAACGAAGGATGCTTGGAGTGTTCCGCTTTGGGCTTCGCTCTGGCTGCGATACCTGGCTTGGAGGCTGCCGGGCTGGGCCTTCAGGTCCCAAAACGATTGGAAACCGGATTTGAAAGCATCGGTTGAGGATCCGAACAAGCAGTAGGCCATGTAGCCGCCTGCGAGCGCGTTGGACAATTGAAGAAAGCCTTCATGGACGATCCGCCTTCCGTAGAAGGGGTGCTCATCGAGAAAGGCAGTCAATTCGTCGAGGATTTCTGGAGTCAATCGCTCGGGCTCACCCAGACAAAGCCAGGTAAAGTCGAAGCCCATTCCCGTCTCTCGGTCCGATTGGCCTTGGGCGACGATGCTCGTTTTTCCCGGAAAAAACCCGTGTTCTCGGAGGCGGTCGACGAGGGTGGCGGGCAATAGGCTTGTTCGGTATCCAACCCCCGGGCCCCTGAAGTTGGGGATGAGAAGGAAGGGGCGTTCGCCATTGCGGTCGTAGACGATACCCTCGTTGGGGTTGGCCTGAGTGCTGAATGGCAAGAACGGGCTCTCGATGGGAATCTGGTACATGGCGCGCAGGGCCTCACGGTTTTTCATGATTTTTCCCCCGCGGTACACGGTGTTGCGACGTACGTCGGTGGGCATGGCCGACTCGCTGACGATGACGGTCGCACGGTCTTCCTCGTTCAAGAAAAGCGTTTGTCGTACTTCGGCCACAGTGCTTTTGGCATCGATGTGAATGCCGTCCAAGAGCACACTTCCGATGACCTGGTTTCGAACGCTCCCCTGGTAGCTCAAATGCCGGATCTTGCTGAATCGTATGGTGCTGTTGGGGGCCTGCACCGCGACCAAGTCCGCGGTGACATCAAAAAGTCCGCCCCCTCTGCCGAGCTCGACGGCTCCTCGGACCGTGAGGTGGTTCAGATACACCCGTGAGCCCTTGCTGGTGATGCGATCGAAGATGACCTTGTCGGTTTCTAGGCCTTGAAAAACTACGGGAAACACCCGGAACTGGTTCCCAAGTTCCAGGGTTCCGTAGTTCCCCGGGTGGAGCACAATGCGTGGGAGCCTTCGGTGGTGCTTGGTGCTCTCTTCTGCCATCGCCAGGGCCTGAAAAAAACCAGCAAAGGGCGCTTCGGCACTCCCGTCCCCAAAGAGGCTCCCATTTTCGGCATCGACGTGGATGTTTGTGTACTGGCCCACGCCGGCGGTCGCTATGTCCGAAAACCTGGTTTGGATGTACCTATTCGGCGCGGTTTCCTGAAGGCGCGCGACACTGAAATGATAGTTTCCTGCACCCAAGGGGGCGCCTCGGTAACTTGAAACCAAATATGGATCCCTTGCTTTTTCGACGGAAACGAAGCGCACTTCGTATTCGCGAGGCATTCGGTTGGTTCCGCCCTGCCAGATAAAGAGCTGGTATCCCATCGTGTTGGCTGCCGGAGCACCCGGGAACACCAGCTCGATGGCATGGTCGGCGATGGGCTCCGCGTTGAGCGCAAGCGTCGGAATGCCCGGGTTGATTTCGAGCAGATCTCCGTCTTCGTTCCAAGTGGAATTGAGTCCGGTGCGCAGTTTGGTGTCGACCGTTCGGACCGCAACCCATATCGGGAAGTTTGGGATGGGCTTTAGGGCCGCGGTCGGTCGGAAAACAGATCCACCCACTGGCGCGACGAACACACCGGGAGGCGGCGTAATGTTGACATCGTAGGGGTGAAAGTCGATGCGGTTGCGGCCATCGATGAATTCTTCTCTGGGGATGGGTCTTGAACCGATTCCCGGGCTGTTGGCGTGCCGCTCGGCAATCAGTTCGCCGTTGTACTGGGATACGAGGGCTTCGTATTGGAAGATTTCGTAGGCGTTGAGGGTCGATCCGTCGAAGCGCTCGAACGCAGCGTCAAAACTGAGCTGGGTTCCGGTGACCCTTACGTTGCTGGGCGGTGAAGGCAAAAGACTCAACTCTAGGGTGCCGAGTCCTACGAGGTTGGGCAAAATCTGGGTTGCTGCGCCGTAGGGGCCGTCACCCATCAAGGCCCGAAAAAGGGATTCCGGCGAGCGTCGCGCACGGGCGATGGTCTCATCCAATTCCCAGTCGGCGATGCGTAGGGTGTGGAAGCTTTGCCCACCAAATGGGGGAGGAATATCGGCCTTCCGAGTCTGCGGATCGTATCGGGCGATGTTGGGCGAAATCGGGCTTGCCACGCGGACCATTTGGCCGTTCGCGGTGGTCTCAATCACCGCTTGGCCGACACAAAACATGGGAACACCTGCGTCTGGGCGTTCTACGAGACCTCCGGCGTTGATTTCTCCGGGGAGGAACTCGTCGAGCGGCGGGGGTTTACGGAAATTGACGGTTTGCGCAGGATCGGCCAGCGCCCCGCGGGATACGTTGTAGAAGAAGACGCCGGTCCGATCGAGCAGCGTCTCTACGGCGATGGTTTGGTCATCGTCGAGGGTGAGCTTTTCCGGTTCTTGTGCGCAGATTAGGATCATGTATTCCAGCCGGGGATCGTCGTAAGGGATCCGGACATGGGGCGCGTACACTTCTTTCGGGAGTCCGAACTCGATAGAATCCGGGGAGGCTACAGTCACGCCTTGCTCCGACCGCGGGCGCACGAGAACGTCGCGCACCGCCCTTCCGGGAAGGCGCACGAAGTAGGGCATGCCTGCGCCGTCGCCTTCGATGATGGTCACTTCCCCAAAAAGCGGGCGGCTCTTGATGACCTCCAGCGCTTCATGGATGCTGGCGAAAGGAAGGACTTTGCCGCCGGTGGCGAAAAGCGGGCGTGCGTTGGGGTCGACGTAGAACTCCATACGTCCGCTTTCCCCGGGGAATGGGAGCAAATGCAGTTGCTCGAGAAAGCCATGGCTTTGAAGGGCCGTGGCTCCAAGCGCCATCGGTACATGTTTCGCTTGGGCAATAGCCAGCGCCAGCTCATGAATGGCGCGATCGTTGGCGGTCACGCCGAGGGTCGAGAGATGGTCTTTGAGCCCTTCGGATTCGATGAGGAAAAAGCGGTGACGCCAGTTCTCGCTGGATTCATTTCCAAGAGGTTCCGCGCTGGCCATCAACCGGTTGAAGTCGGCATCGGTGATGCGGCCGGTGCGCAGCATCCGATGGAGGGCGCCCGGATGCAGGTCGCTCCTTCCTGCTGAGGTGGTGAGGTATCCGTCGGCGGTGTTGTGCACAAACCGCCGCAACGTACGGACGTTGTTTCGCAACCTTTTGGTGCGCGGAAAGGGTGGGGCCTCGATAGGTACGCTGCCGGCGGTGAAGGTGATTTGGCCTTTGGCTTCCAGGGCGGTGCGATAGGCGAGCGCGCCTAGCTGCCAATATTCGGGTGCCGTAGGATTGAGGACCCGAAGCGGATCTTGCCCGTCCACCGGGAACAACAGCGTTTTGGGTAAGGTGCGGTGGTTTTGGAGTTCTTGCTTGAGTACCTCTCCAAGATGCCTCTGGACCACGTTTCGAAGCTCGATGACCGACGTTTCCTTGGGGAAGTGTTTGGGGGTCTTTGCCGAAAACGGAGTCATGGCCCCGAAATGGGTCGTGTCTTGTGAATCCGACAATGCGGTTGGTGGTTGGGTCTGATTGAGCGGGACCAGCGCGGGATGGATACGCTGGGCGAGTTTGGTCCAAACCAGGGGGTCATCGTCGGGCTCCAAAAGTTGTCCGACTCCACCGGGCTGTAGGCTCCCCCGCGCGACCCTCAATTTGGCCAGGGCGCGGGATGCACTTCGGCAGTCCACCCCAAGGTACGCTTCGAGGCGGACGCCGGCCTTTTCTTCGAGTGGCGTGAAGAATGCATCGTCACACAGATGCTCGAGGGTGTGTTGGATTGTCTGTGCGTGGGCTGGGCTCTTCTGTTGGAACTTACCGGGCCACCGATGTACGTCTACGCCTTCCAGCGCTTGGCTGAACCCGAATCCCACGCGGACCAGTTGATGAATCAGCGCATCGTATCGGTAGGCCTTGAACTCTGAGGCCAACAGGGCGCCCACCCCATCGATGAATTGGCGCGCGAGCGTAGTCTGCAGCATCGAAAAGTACGCCCCAGTAGCCATTGAGGCCGGTCGGTTGAGAGGCGCTTTGGGTAAGAATACAAAGGGAGCTCTTGGGCTTCCCAGAAAATCCGCGGGATGGTTCGCCAGGGCCAAGCTCAGCAGAAACGAGGTGCTCACCTCCAAAAGCGGGTACGCCTCAGTTTGGTGGCGGAGCTGGGTAAAGGCCAAATAGGCAAGTTCTTCTTGCCGTGGATCTACGGTGCTCGCCATGCGCCGCGCCAAGACCGGCGCGAGGACTTCGACCCAGCGAGGTTCCTCCGCGCCCGATCGGTTGTTTTCAGGCCAGCCGTTTACTGCATTCGTTTCGAAATCGTCGAGGCCTTCGTTGAAACCGGGCGCGGTGCTTCCGTGTGCAGTGGGGGCGTCGAGGGCATCGAGTGCCTGTTCTGTCAGTCCCCTCCGGAGTGCGTAGAGGGCGTAGAGGGCCCGCGTTGATGCGGTGACGGTCATGGATCCTTCGGCCTCGGTACCGGCATCAGCCTCGGCTCCGGCGTGGGCATCGGCTTGTAATCCGGCATGGGCACGGGTATCGGCGTCGGGGTTGACTTCATGATGGTCACCAGAGAACCACAAGACTGGAGTCTTGGTGCCGTCATTCCAAGCTCGTTTGTCGAGTGAGGTGTTCAGCCGCCCGAGAGTCTGCGCAATTTCTATGGCCCGGTGGTGGCCAACGAGGGCCCGCTCGAGGGCTTCGAGGGCGAAGGCCGCGAGTACATTGTCGACCAGGTTGGCGCGTTGCTTTGGAGCAGAGAATAGGGTGTGCAGGAATAGGTCCTCGAACGGGCCCTCACGAGCAAGGCGCTCATGGGTGACGGCGTCAAAGAGTTCAAGAGCGGTTCGTTCTACGGCCGGGACGAGTCTTGCGTGCTGATCCCCGATGGGGCCGTCGAACGGAACATGGTTGAGATACCACGCGAGGACATAAAGGCTCAGCATCTGGAGGCTCGTGTTTCCTTGGGGCCCAACCAGGTCAGCGTCGCCGGTCAGGTCCGTCCCATCGGCCGAGTCCGTCCCATCGGTTACATGCTCTCCCTCAATCGGGCTGGCCCCTTTCCGGGGGGCGGCCCCGTCGGTCGACACCAGGGCGGGGACTCGACCGTCTTGTATGGCGTGAAGGAGGGCTTCGATCCGTAGGCCGGCGGTGTTCCAGGATTCGGCCGTGCCGACGTTTGCCGCCACAAGAACCGAGAGCGCTTGGTCTTCGAGGTGGGTCACCCGCCGGTCTCCATTCACTGCCGACACGATTCGTTCCATAAACGTGTTTTCGCCTTGCCTATCGCTTGTCGTGTTTCGGACGGTCGCCAGTCTTTCGGCGAGCGCTTGGTGAACGGCCAACACAAACGGTTCGAGGGGCTTCGTTAATGCGGGGATCACGTCGGGTTCGTGGATTGTGGGGGCGTAGCTTTTGAGGGGGCGGTCGTCATCGCGGTCAGTCTTTTGGAGGTGGTCGTAGACATCGATGAACCAAATGACCGCGGTGCTTGACGACAGGCGGGTCGACAGATTCTGGATCCGCTGACTGGAGTACGGAAATCCCCATTCCCTGACATACTCTTGGGCCTCGGCCCAAAGATGGAGCGCTTCTTGCCGAAGTTCGATGGCTTCGGGGTGCGCGTCTGAGTACTGGAGGAGGCCCAAGATCAACCCGGTTGTGGCTTCCAGATGGTAAGAGTCTTCTTGCAGTGCGCTCTCTTCAATGTAGGGGTCGCGGAACTCGTTTTTGAAGTAGTGCGTGCCGTAATACGTCTTGCCTTCATACCGCAGGGTGCGCGCGAAGGCCCCTATGGTGTACTGGAGGCACTTCGCCAGTTTTTCCCGATGGGTTTCGGGCAGGTCGAGGTAGTTGACCGACAGCGCCAACCAGCTGCAATTGTCGATCGCCACATGTCGGCTTGGTTTGAATCGTACGCCCCCGTGGCTGTCGCCGGAAAAGTCGAGCGTTCCCCCGGTGACAATGCGGCCGAGGTCTTTTTCTCGTAGGTTGGCTCGGGCTTCGCTCAGGTCGTCTCGCCACGTTTTTTCATCCCAAAGGAGCTCAAAGATCCCGTTTTGAACGTGGTCCCTCCAGGTTCGAAGTCTGGTTTCCCAAGCCTGTCGCTGGGCCCGGTCTTGCGGGCCGAGGATCTCGGCGTGGTTCAGGGCGTGGTTGAGAACGCTCAAGGTGTCGAGATTGTGTTCGGTGACCACGTTTTGGGCCTTGATCGGAATTTTGAAGGCGGCCCAGTCTTGCTCGGACAGGGTGATGACTCGGCCGTAGGTTTTGGTCGTTCCGTCCGCAGCGAGGGTGTAGGTTCGGACTTGGGGCCACTGTTCTTCGTCGTCCGGAAAGGTGTTGTACCCAATGGCGTCGAGCAGGTCATAGTACTCCCACTGTTCATTGGGATCTTGGGGATAGCTCGGCAGGGCCGGGTCGAGCGCGCGGGGCGTGGATGCGTTGGCCAGCCCTTCGGTTGTCCAGCCGGCCGTCATGAGACTCAAGCGATCACTCAGGACCACGCGGTGGTCCTGGAGCCCCTCGAGCGCGCCAAGATAACACTGCCCGAGCGCCTTTCTTTCCTGCGGATCCGGGAGGGCTTTGCCCGCCTTTGATGCCAAGAACGTTCCCAAACCCTGGATGGCCCAGGCGCTGGCGCCGGCGACCAGGCGAGCGTCCTTCCACCCATCACTGATGTTTTCGGAAAAGTGCCAGCCTCGAAGTTTCGTACTGTCTGACGAATCTTTTTTTGCATGGTCGCACAACCACCGCGCGAGGCCCTGCGCTTTTGGCCAGTCGTGCTTGTCGGTGCTCTTGGATCGTTGGGCGAGGGCGATACCTTGGGTGTAGACCCAAGCGCGCCCGGTCAGGTACTTGGAATCCTCGGGGTCCACTGAAAGGTCTGTCCGATACTCGAGCTGGTAGGCGTGCGGTTTTTCGTCTGATGGCTGGCCCTCAACGAACAAGGCATCGCGGAAGGTGCGCGCCATCAAGTAGTTGCCGCTGGCGTTGCCGGGAATGTTGGCCGCGTTTGTTTCGTAGTGGATGTACACCGCATGGGGCTCGGGGGCTTCAGAAGGGGTGTCTGGCCCTTGGTCGAGTGTGGTGATGGCGTTTGGGAGCCAAAGTTCTGCCTGTCCATTGACCAGATCAACCGTGGTGACTTCGGCCGCGGCTGCAAAAATACTCGGTCCGAGGTGTTTGGGCCTCAAGACCGGGGCGGCCGAAAGGGGTGCGGAGTCCAACCCCAAAGCTTCAAGCTTTTGGGTCAAACGCTCTGCTTCTGGGGTGGCGATCAGCGGGGAATGGTCTTTTTGAGGGCCGTTGCCGGAGGCGGAGATTTTCACGGAACGATTGTCGTTCACTCGGAAATGAAATTTGTCTTCCAGGACAACCTGGAACTTACTGGCCGTACCCGTGTTTTGGGAGGGCGTGGTCCGGCGCAGGGAGATTCTTTGCCCATCGTTGTCGTCCCGCGACCGCGAAACCACGATATGATCATGGTCTAAGGCATTTTCAGGCTCGCCGATCCACGCAGCCAAAAACATCTCTTCAAACGCGATGATGGTGGGTACATTCATCAGCGTACCGTTTTGACCATCATGGCTGAGTCGGTGAATAGGCTTCGCGGGCGCGGTGGTGAGGACGTGGTGCTCGAAACCGTCGTCTTGTTGTTGACCGATTCGCAGCTCGCCTAAAAGTGCCTCGTTTGGGGAATGATGCGCCTCACGCGGGACATAGTAGAGGACCGAAAGGCTTCCCGCGCGGTTTAGGGCGACGTCGGGCATGTATCCTGAGGCGATGGACAGGGGTTCGCTCCAGGTGCCTCCCCCGTCGTGCGATTCGACAAAATAGATGAGATTGTGTCCCACCGCGTTGGGGTCAGAGGAAGGGCCTTTTTCGTACACCAACGCGATGCGGCCCCCTGCCGTGCTTGCGATTTTCGGGTGGGACGCGCGATCTTCGACCTCAGCACCAAAGGCGTCATCTATGGTGCGAATGCGCCAATCCGTATCTTGGTCGTCGGCATGGGTCTGGCCTTTGCGGCTGAGGGGTCGATGGGCCACCTTGATGGCGTCTTGTTCTCGCCAGGTGCCCTCGTAGAGAAACTGATATTGGAAGCCCAAAGTATCCCAGAGGGCCTCGTCACCCGGTTCGTAGGCCCGTTTCCACGTCTTCTTCCACCCGACGGGAAATCGGGTTGGGCGTTGTCGCTGAACAATGTCATCGGCGTAGACGGGCTTCTCCATCATTTTTTGCCATCGGTCGTTGACCACCGGGGTGTTTTCAAAGCTTCGGGTCTGTTTCGCCGAAATCGTGATGGCATCGCGGCTTACGGATAAGGAGGGGGTGTAGACGTAGTTCTCCTCGCGCCAAGAAAGGTCACCTTGCGGTTCGACATATTTCTCCTCGCACCAGCATCCCTCGCAGGTGCAGGGCGCATCCTCTTGGGCAGGGTAGTGCGCGAGGTACCTGACCACGTTCTCCTTCGGTGCCGGGTGGTCCACGTCGAATACGCTTTTGGGTTGGCCCGCCTCGTCGAGCTCTATCCTGGCATTCTTTGCGTAGTAGACCCTGTTGGCTTCTCCCCATACGAGGTGGAGGTTCTCTTCGTCATCGTAGGCCAGCTCCAGACCGCGCTTCCAAGACGGACTGGTTCGGATGGGGGTCGCCGGCTGGGGTGACGTCCAGCTGCCCGACGCGAGGTCTTCGAGCAAAAAGACTTCGCTTTGGGCGCCCTCGCTGGCTCCCTCTGGTCGGCAGATCCAGGCGACGGAGACACGATGGCTGCGTGCGGCGATGGCCACATCGGTGATGCGGAAACCCGGCCGCTCAACCGGGAGAACGATGGCTGGCTCCCACGAAGAGGACTCGCCAGCGCGCGAATTCCGAAGCACGCGAAGGGTGTCGCCCGCCCCACTGGCCCCGGGCACGATATGGACCAGGTGGGCGTATAAGGTTTTTTGGTGTCGGGTCACGGCGGCTTTGACCAGTCGAATCTTCTGGTTTTGGTCCTTGATCCGAACGGGTCGCTCAAACGCGCCGGTTTCTACGGCCGGCGCTGAGGCTTCAACGTTGAACGAGACGATGTCTGAACGTTTTGATTCTTCTTCCTTTTGAGCCGCATCGACGATGACCGAAGTCACGTAATAGTCATAGGTCTGACCGTATTCGAGGTCGCCATCTTCGTAACGGGTTTGCGGGCTGGTAGAAACGGCTTCGAATGGCTCCGCTGGGGCCGATCGGCGGTACACACGATAGTTTGGTCTGAAGCCCTTCGGCATTGGGGCGCCATCCGCAAAGTTTTGGGGCATTGACCATGCCAACTGGACTCGGCTGTCGCCTGAGCTGCCAGAGAGTGCGAGGGGCGCGCTTGGGACTTGGGCGATAGCAAGACTTGTGGCGTACCGTACTTCGATGCGCTCGGTCGTGGTGTTTCCTGCTTTGTCTTCGGCAAAAACAAAAAAGACGTTTGAGCCTTCATTGAGGGATGCCTCCACGGAAAAGCGGTCATCGGAAATGAATAAGGGGCGTCTCTCTTCGTCGCCTTGCTTCCACCAGATCGCACGGACCAAATGCGGATCGTCGATCAGTCCATGAAGCTGATAGCGAGCCTCATACACCGTCTCTTCTTGGGGGTGTCCGAACAGAATATGGGGCGCTTTTTGGTCCAACACGATCTCGAAGTGATGCGCGGTTGGGCGTCCGAGTTGGTCCGGTACGCGGATCTGAAGAATATTTTTGGGGGAAAAGAGATGGAGCGTAGTTTCGAAGGCACCCGAAGAGGTTCTGACCAAAGTCCCGTTGATGATGGCTGATGAAAGGCCAGGGGATGAGCTTTTGCCCTTCACGAGTACGCGTGGTTCTGCGGTGTGAAGCGATGCGGGTAGAGCGTCGCCATTGAGCCACACCTGAAGCTGAGGCTCTTTATCCGGGTCCAAAGAGGCAAGAAGTTCGTCTTCGCTGGTGTTGACCCGCGCAGCGGACGACTCTGATGCAGGCGCGGTGTCTTCGGGTACGTTCGCCTCAAAAAAGACACGCCGGGTCACGCGTTTCGTGTTTTGTGCACGATCGACGGCAACGAGGGTGAGGATGTTTTCGCCGGGGTCGAGGAAGACGGTGTGCAAGAAGCTTGTGCTGGCCGAGGACACGCGCACGCCGTTGATGTACAGCCCTTGAAGCTGCTCGTCGTAGACCTCTCCGCCCAGCGTGAGCCAAGGGGTTTGGATAGGGAGTCCATCGGTAGGCTGAAACACGAGCAGCAGGGGAGCGACTTCATCGCCCGATGTGTCGGGGGCGGACGGCGCATTTTTTTTGTCGGTGTCTGTTTGTGTGAAGTATCGTTTTTGAAGGGCGTGAATGACATGAAGGATGGCCTGTTTGGGGCCGAGCTCCTCTTCGCCTGCGAAGCTCAGTCTATCGATGCGGTGGTGTGTCTTCAGGTCAACCACCAGCTCGGTCAGTCGAAGGATGGCATCGATTGGGGGCTGGGCGTCTGATTCGCTGGCCGTGTCATCGTATCCGTATTGGGTTTTTTCAAAGAGACTCGGTCGAATCGCCTCATAAGTACCCATCAACGCGACGTGGATTTCGGAAGTGGTGGATGAGGGAGGCAGCGGTTGCCCCTCAAAAACGGTCCATGTTTTTGCGGCCGGGTCCTGGGCGATCACAAAGTGGTAAGGCTGTTCGGATTTGGTAAGACTGCGGTGGTGTTGTGCCCACGCTTGGACGGAAGTTGATCGCGACACGTCGGTGTCATGAATCAGAATGCTTGTACCTTGGGCATGGTCATCCGTGGTGCCGGCACTGAGACTCGTATTTTGGTACTGGCTTGGGTTTGTGCTCCATTTCGAATGGGAAACAATTTGGGCCTGCCCCGCCGAGAAGGGGCAGTGTTTGATCAATTGCGCCGCATCCGTGAAGGTCCAGCTTTCAGGGAGACAGGACGTCGATAAAGGTACGGTGTCTTCCTCGGCGTAGGCCCAATACCCGCGCCCCGGCTGGAGGCGGGTACCGACTTGGAGCCGCGCGTATGTTTCGCTGCGAGCGTCCCAGAACAAGAGCCGCCTAAGATTGGGGTCACCGTACCGAACGGGTCGCTGAACCCCGATCAGGTTCCAGCCGGCCTCGACCGCGGTGGAGGTCACGACAAGCGATCGCACGGCGCGCCCCTCTACCGTTACGGTTTGAGACGTAGTGGAGTGGACCCAATATCCTCGTTCTGCCGCATGGGTCTCGGTGGCTTCAGGCGTGGCGGACCTACCGGGGTGCTCCATCTCTGTGGCGTCCACGACCTGGAGGTTGTGTTCTTTGGACCACGCATCGGGCGAAGTCGATTCGACCGGCAAGGTGACGAGGTTCCACCCTGGTTCGAGGACCAAGGGAAAGCGATCGGGTTCAACCCTGACCGCTTCAGTCGGCTCGCCAGCCATGGTGGACGGGCCAAGGGCCGTGGTGAAGGCAGAGGCTAGGCAGAGTCCGAAACAAAAACGCAGTCTTTTCGTGCTGGTCATCCTGTACCCCATACGGTTCGGGCGCGAGGACGGCCGGGAGAAAGAGCAAGAGGGTCGAACGCGGTACTCAAGAACCCAAGGATCTAGAGCCTTGTCGTATTCAACCGGGCCTGGCTTTCATACCGTCTGCAACATGCAACTTGGGTCTCCTGGCGCGCGAACCGATGCCCCCGTGTTCAACGACATCGGATGGGTGATGTCAACGCAATTGTTAGGGTCAACGATAATATAGCCGCAAGCTACCCATCGTGGCTCATTTTGTTAAGAAGACCGGGTGCACACGCGGGGGAGACGGGATCGGTCGAAATGGCAAGGAACGGGGGAACATGCCGCAACTGCCCTTGGGGTGTCGCTTGAGAACCCGCAGTAAGGTGGCCGGGTCAGTGCGCAGAGCGCACTCAATTTGTTTTTTGGGGGGCCGCGGGCACTACTCCTTGAGAACCATGTCGATGCACATCACCGACGCCAGAATGAGGGGCCGGATGGGGTCGTTGCTTGGGACCGACGCGGAGATCTCGAGCATGTAGTTGTCGGCGGAGGTAAAAAGCTCTTTTCCGGCGCCCGCCCACTTTTTGGTGACGTGGGCCAGTTCTTGGCCGTCGGTGCTGTTGAACCGAAAGTCCCAGCCAGACCACTTTCCTTTGAGTTCGCACATCGGTTGATCTTCAGCGCCGAGAACCGTGAACTTGCCTCCAATGGAGAAAAACTTCTGTTTGAAACCGCCGATACGTTGGTTGTTCTCGTCCATGACGTTGACGTTGGACAGAAAAATGGAGATGCCGCGAGAAACGCGAACGATGGGTGTCCCCTCGGGCGTTCGAATATGGACATCAAACGGGGTCATTCGCTTATAGTCGCTGAAGCGGGCGAGTTTGGTGAAAAAACCGAGGCTGTCTTCGCGACAGTGCATGATCACTTGGCTCGTGTCTGGATCAAGGATGTCGTAGTTGTTGGCCGCTTTGAAAATGCCGGTATGTTCTTTGACAAAGAAGAGGTTTCGATTCAGTAGTTCATGCATCTGTTGGGCTTCCTTGGCCTGAGAACGTGGCACGTTCTTAGGGTTGGATGCAAGAGCGCATCTCAGAAGCTCCTGCGCGTAGACTTCGTTTGCTCACCCACACCACGTAAACGTGTTCCGATCAATGAGGCGAGCTTGGGGAAGATATGCCCAGGTTACTCGTGGGCGGATTCCTGGGGCAACCTCTGCGCCCGGGCAGGTGCTCCTTGCCAGAATTCGCGTTCTCCGATTTTGGTGTCTCGAGCGACGACGGAACCGGGTGCGATTTTTGTTCGATCGCCCACTTGTGCGCCCACCGACAAGATCGCGCCGGTGCCCACGGTTGTATAGGAGCCCAGGTCGACCCCTTTTTGTAAGCGCACGCCCTCTTCGATGGTGGCGCCTACACCCACGTGCACATCTTCTCCCACAAGTGCGGCAGGCTCGATACGGACATCGTGCCCTAAGGTGGCGCCGGGCATGAGTTTGGCGTGGGCGCCCACGACGCTTCGGGCGCCCACGATAACCTCTGAGATTCGGATTCGACCTGCGCGGCGAAACGCGGCTTCCACAATCACTCCAGGCTCGAGTTGGGCTCCAGGCCCCAGCTTGAGAAGAGAGGGCTCTCGGATGATGACATGCTCATGAACCCCGCTTGTCCACGCGATCTCGGCACCGAGGGCCTTGAGGTATAGGATTCGAGTCATGTGAAAAGACCAAAAGGGTATGCGAAAAACGGGATGCATGGCGACGTTGACCAGCGTGGATGAAAGCAACCACCGCACATAGGCTCGGTTGAACCCAATAATGTGTGCTCCGGGTTCGGGCTTGGGAATCAACTCTCTTACAATGGCGATGACCAAGACTTCAACACACGAAAAAATGAGGAAACGAAGTCCCAGGTCGATGAGGAGGTAAGGTAGGCTATGGGGGCTTAAGGCTGCGAGCGCAGCCAGACCGCCAATGATGGCAAAGAAGAAGATTCGTAGGACGTCTTCGAATAGACGTGCTTTGAGTCCAGCGCGGTTCTTGTTCAAAGCGCGAGCCTTGCTCTACCCCTCGGCCAAAAAACCACTTAAGCTCCGCTTTGCGTCCACGTGAACCGATTCTCTCAGAGAGAAGGTGGTTCGAGTGGCTCCTCGGGCTTGTTTGGTTGCGGCAAAAGATGGTGGCCACTTTAAGGTTGCCAGCTCTTCTAGGCGCTAAAAAGGCGCGTGAGTGGGACCTCGGGGCCTTTGTGGCAGGGTGGGCTTGCAGTTGACAACGCAAGATGTTGGGCGGCCGACTGGGACAACCAACCACAGATTCACCGACCGTGGGAGCAGTGAGCTCAGGGATCGTCTGGCAGGTGCCTAGAAACTGGTCGCAACGCCATTTGGCATACTGAGCAGCGATCGTTCTCTTTTCCGGTGATGTGCGCGTGCATAGGGCACACCCACAGGGCCCCCCGGATGACATCGAGGTCGGTATTTGCCTTTTGAGCGAGCTCTTGATTTAGACCGAGCGAGAGCGCATTTCGGTACAGGGTCTCGGCGGGGTCGTACGCGCCCCGGAGGTAGTGGGCCAGTCCGGCATTGTACGCGTAGACGGCAAATCTGGGGTCAAGCGTGAGAGCCTCTTCGAAGGAGGCTGCGGCTTCTTCGTAAGCGAAGCTTCTGAATTGGGCGAATCCAAGGCTCGCGTGGGCAAAAGCGTCTCTTTTGTCAATAAAAACAGCGTGCTTGAGCACTTGTTCGGCGTCGCGAAGCTTGTTTTGGTAGATGAGCTCCCGTCCCCAAAGGGTCACACAATGGATGTCGAAGGCATGTTGCCCTACACTTCGGGCGAGGCTTACCGAGGACGTGCCTGTGCCTTCGTGCCTTCCTTGAAGCACGGCCACGTAACATTCAGCACCCACATGGCCCTTCGCTTGTGCTGCCTGATACCGCCTCAAGGCCTTAAGCTCCTCGCCTTGTTTGTGGAGGGCTTGGGCTGCCCTAAAATCAGCCGTACCTTGATCGCCTAGCGCCGGAACGTGTTCTTCGGCATGGGCAGTCGAGCCCACGTGATACAGAAGTATGTACACTACGGGCCCGGTCACCGCCACGTAAAGCCACATCGCCCACGTGAGCTTGGCTATTTTGCGATGTTTGTCGAATTTTCCCGACAGCCCGCGACTCAAGGTCATGAGAATCAGTGGAAGGCTTAGCGTGGCCAGCACCGTGTGGCTCAAAAGCAAGGCAAAGTAAAACGGCCTTAACCAGCCTTCACCAGCGAAGCGTCTCGAACCGTGACCGTAGTGATAGACGAGGTAGCTCACCAAGAAGGCGCAGGATAAGCCAAAGGCGGTGAGCATGACCCGCCGATGGGCTTCGGTTTGCCCGCGCCGAATGAGAAAGAACGCAACGACCAACAGAATGGCGACGAGGGTGTTGATCAGCGCATTGAGAGTGGGGAGGTTGGCAAGGGTCATGGGTGCACCCCTGATCGGTCGCTTGGCAAAACGCCGTACGAACGCGCGGCTGTTTTAGGAGCTTGTCTCAAACTCAACTTGAACGGTTTGCATTTTTTCCCCGGCGACGGTGATTTTTTTGCTTCGGGTTCCGAGTGTGGGGTGCCAGAACTCCAAGACAACGTCTCCAGCGGGGATATTTTCGATCTTAAAAGTGCCTTTGGGGCTTGTTGTCGCAAAAAACGGGTGGGCCATCACGCCGATCCACGCTTTCATCCATGGATGCACATTGCATTCGATGGGTACCATCACCTCAGGTTTCTTGAATTTCTTGGTTGCGGTGCCCGGTTTGACCATCGCAACGTTGAAGCTCCCTCGTTTGGCTTGGGCGTTGACGTTGTGCATAAAAGGATCGCTGTTGACCAAGGTCAGTGTTTGGCCCGTTTGGATTCCGAGGACGCGAGGTTTATACAGACAGCCTTCCTGATCGAGTTTGACGGGAGTGCTGGGGGACGGATACTTCTTGTCCTTCGGGAGCCCCTCTTTGACGTACACAAAAACCTCGGCAAGGCCCCCGTCTTCAGTCTGAACCGCGTGGCGCACTGCGGTCGGGTTGGCTTCGGCGCACTCGGGTTTGGTTGACATGTCGATTTTGGTGGGCCCCGGAACTTGGCCCTTGAAGGCGACGGTCCCTTGGATGGAGCCGGTCAGGGTCTCACTGGGCGGAGCGCGGTCCTCGACATTTTTCGGGACGGGCGCCTGCTCTTTTTTGGGCGTGGGCGCGGGTTTGTCGGACGGGGTTTTTGAGCACCCCCCCGCGGCCAGCGCGGCGAGCATTCCGACGATGGCGCAACGCCTCACGATCGGCGGGACCGAACCGTCATTTGGAGTCCGCGCTTTTGGGTTGGTCTTGTGGCGGGGCGAGACGGCGGGGCTGGTCACGGTTCTTTTCCTTCTTGGGGTTCTTCTTCGGCCTCAGGCGTTTCCTCTGGAGGCGTGGGTGGGACAAAAGCCGGTTGGTTGAGCATGGCCTGCCGAAGTTTGACGGCCTCCGGCTTGCCCTTAAGCGCAACCAGGCTGCTGACGTAGTGCGAGATGGCCCAGATGTCTGGGTCTGGCAACGACCCTTTCCAGGTGGGCATTGCGGTGCCGCTGATGCCCGACGCGATGGTGCGAAAAATGTCTTTGGGCGTGGTGCCCGCGCGGACCTCGTGGCGGGTAAAATCGGGAGGCAGCAGCTTGTGTTTGAAAGCGCGGGAGTACTTCGCTTCGGGAAAGTACATGTTCTTCCGGAAAGCGTTGATCGATCCCTGGCCGGTGGTTTCTTTGACTGCGTCCCAGATTTCTTGCCGGGTGGCGTAGGCTGCGTGGCATTTTTGGCACTGGGCCATGCCGTGGTACACGACTTTTCCGCGCGCGATGCCCTGGGCCTCTTTGCCGGCCCAAGGGTCGTCGGGGATTTCGGTGGGTTCAGCGATTTCGTCTTCCGTCCAGACTTCGCTAAAGCCCTTGATGTATTGCACGATGTCGTCGAGCTCTTGGTCCGGAATCTCCCAGGGGAGCATGGCTGTTCCCTGTAGGCCCCCTCGGATAATGCGCTTCAGTTCGCTGTCGGGGGGAAGTTCTCCGGCTTCGACCCCTCCAAATTTGAAAACGGGCTCGGTGAAGTCGCGCGGGGGTGGCCGCAGGCCAATGCCCGCGGGGCCTCGGCCATCGCCTTTTTCCCCATGGCAGGCGCGGCAATAGAGGGTGTATTTTTCTCGACCCCGCTCGAGTTGGGCGAGGCTGATTTGGGTGCCGTTTTCAAGGGCAAAGGGCTTGTGGGCGACGGCCATGCCCGCGGCATCGGCGCATGAGAGCAGGGCGCCGGCCCCCAGACACACGCCAACGGACGCGATGAACTGAAAACTGCAGTGATTCCGCATTGCGGGCCCCTCATAGCCCGCTGAAAAGCCGAAGTGCAAGCCTAATGGATCAGCCGAGCAGGCCGTCGAGGATCATGAGGGCCAGCAGAAGGGGTAGGTGGGTCACCGAGGCGAGGAAGGAACTCCGCGCGTTTTGGAGTGAGCACGCCCGAGCGGTTCGGAGTCCAATCCAGGTGAACGTGAGACCACAAAGCACCGCCCCCACCAGATAGATGTTTCCGGCGAGGCCGACCCAAGTAGGGGTGGTGCTCACCAGCAGCAACACCACCCAGCCCACGGCGATCTGCCGGCCGGTTCGTTTTCCGTCGGGGTCGTTCTCGGGAAGAAAGCGAAAGCCACCGCGGGCATAGTCTTCGCGATACATGAAGGCCAAGGACAGAAAGTGGGGAAATTGCCAGGCAAAAAGAATGGCAAACAACACCCAGCCACCCAGTCCGATTTCGCCCTGGACCGCGGTCCAACCCATGACCGGCGGGATGGCACCCGGTATGGCACCCACCCAGATCGCCAGGGGACCTTGGGTTTTGAGGGGCGTATAGACCCCAGCGTAGATCACCATGGTCAGAAACGAGAGGGCTGCCGGGTACGGGCCGCAGAAGACCAGGAGGTCTAAAAACCCTAGCAAAAATACCGCAAGCGAGAAGAAAAGCGCCTCTTTGGGTGTCAGACGGCCAGACGGTATGGGCCGGCGCCGGGTGCGGTGCATCTGGGCATCGGACCCCCGCTCGGCCACCATGTTGATGCCGCACGCGCCGGCGGCGGTGAGCCCCGTGCCCAGGATAAGGTGCAAACACGCGGCCCAATCGATGGACCCGACGCCTCGGGAGGCGAAATAGAACCCAAACGCGCTGGTCAGTACCACCAGGGCGCTCAGATTGGGCTTGGCGAGCTCGTAAAAGGCTCCGACCTTAAGCGAAATTCGAGGCCGTACCGCGATGCGAGGAATCGCTGTGGCCATGTCGTCGCTGTGCGGCGTCACGGGAACGGGGCGATTTAGAGCGCGGTGTGGCCATGAGTCAACTGTCATGACCTTGCCAGATTCGGGGCCGTATGTGGCCGTGTTTCCCAGGAAAATCGGTGCCCTGAAGCCCGAAACTGGGTCTTGTCCGGTGCCACTCTGCGTGCTATCTGGGCCCGGCTTGCCCTGGGTCTACGGGGCATGTGGGTTCTTCATGAGCGAAGCGGCAGTACATCATCACGACTCGATCCTGCCCCACGATTACCCAGAGGATGCCCACTATGGGCGCGCATCCATGGGCAAGCTGGGGATGTGGATCTTTCTCTTGTCCGATGCCTTCTCCTTCGGGGGATTGCTGTTGGCCTATGGTATTCTTCGGGGTGGCCATGAGGGGCCGTGGCCGCCCGAAGGGCTGCCGGAGTTCGGCATCAATTTCACCGCCGGACTGACCTTCATTCTGATCTGCTCCAGCGTCAGCATGGTGATGGCCTACGCCGCATGCGTTGAGAAAAATAAGAAGGGCATGGTGACCTGGCTTGCGGTGACTGTGTTTGGGGGTTGTATCTTCCTGTGTGGGCAACTCCAAGAGTATTGGGGTGTGTTCTCCTTTATTTTTCACCATCCAGGCCTGGTCAACGAGGGTTTGGTGTGGGGCGAATCGCACTACGCAACGACGTTTTACTGCATTACCGGATTTCACGGCATGCATGTCACCACCGGCGTGATCTATCTGTTCATCACTTTGATTCGCGCCATGATGGGAAAGTACGACGACGGGAACTACAACGAGATCGAAATCGCGGGTCTGTTCTGGCACTTCGTCGACCTGGTTTGGATTTTGGTTTTTACGTTTGTCTATCTCCTCAACTAGATGAAAGGGGTGTGAGACGATGGGTGCACCGCATGTCAGTCGCAAACAGTATATGATGGTCTTTTTTGTCCTGACCGTTCTTACCGCCGCCGAAGTCGGGGTGGTCTACGTCGGTCTCGATCGCACCACGCTTGGTGCAATTCTGATCGTCATGGCCCTAGCCAAGGCCGGTTTTGTGGGGTGGTTCTTCATGCACCTCAATCACGAGACCAAGGTCATGAAACTGACCGTGGTGATCCCGTTCTTGTTTCCCGCGATCTATGCCTTTGCCCTCATTGCGGACGCGACTTGGCGTCTGACCGGTTGAATCGACGATGAGAGCGGTGATGAGGCGCGCGTATGGGCGCGGGCTGTGTTTATGGAGTGTACTCGCCTGTGTGGCGGTGCCCAAATGGGTCTGGGCTTGCCCGAGCTGTGCCCTCAACGACAAAGGCGGACTCGGGAGCTACTTCTTTTTAGCAGGGATGATCTTGTGTCCGTTCTTTGTGGTAGGAGGCGCGTATCTATGCCTTCGAAAATTGATCGCGGTTCGTTCGACCGAAACGCCTATCTTGGCGAAGGCGACGTCGGCCAGCGCGGTGGACATGAACGCGACGACGGCCCATGCGATGGCCGGGGTTGTGGCGCTCGGCCTCCACGACAGCGGGACACGAGGGGAGTTGGTGCGATGATTTTGGGTTTGAAACGAGCAATCCTGGCGTCTTTTGTCGTGTTGTGGGGCGTGACTCCGGTCGCGCTTGCCGCACCGCGACCCGGACAGGGGCTGGGCATGCCGCATAACGCATCCGAATATGGTCACAGCGTCGATTGGCTGATCCATTTCACCAATATCTGCTGTGCCATTCTGTTCGTGATCATGTGCGTTTGGATGGGTCTTGCCTTCCTCAAGCACAACCGCAAGCACGAAGCAGAGTACGATCACGGCAGCGCCAAAAAGCAAACGATGAAAGCGATGCTGCTGTCCGCCGTGATTTTTTTCATCGTTGATGGCACCCTTTGGGTGAACAGCACCAAGGACATCAACACCCTATTTTGGAACTTCTCTAAGCTTGAACAAGACGACTCGGCGGTCCGAATCGAGGTCAACGCCCGGCAGTGGCTGTGGCAGATGCGGTATGCCGGCGCGGACGGTAAGTTCAATACTGCGGACGATGCGCTCTCCGACAACGAACTCACGGTTCCTGTGGATACCCCCGTCTCGTTGCAGCTCGCCTCCCCTGACGTGATCCATACCTTTGCCCTGCCGAATTTCCGGATCAAGCAGGACGCGATGCCGGGCATGATCAATCGGATGTGGTTTCAGGCCAAAGAAACGGGTGAATTTGAGGTGGTTTGCGTGCAGCACTGTGGCGTGAATCACTACAAGATGAAGGCCATCTTGAAGGTTGTTCCCAAAGACGAATTTCAGCGCTGGTTGGATCTGAGCTCCCGAGATGGCTTGTCCGTGTGGGATCCCAAGGATACTGAGGCCCATTGGGGCTGGGCGTGGAAGAAGATCTAAATGCGCCGCTGCTGTTGCCCACGAAATGGCTCAGAACATGTTTTTGTCGTCCTAGAGACGCGTTCCGTGACCTCCGGCTTCATGCCGCTTTGGTCATAAGGCAGGAATCACAATGGTGGAACTCCAACCGATTCATCCCGACCCCACTTCTTTTTTCAAAAAGTGGGTCTTTTCTTTAGACCACAAGGTTATCGCCAAGCAGTTTTTGTGGGCGGGCCTCCTTTTTGGTCTCCTTGGGGGAGCCTTGGCTTACCTCATCCGATGGCAATGGGCGTTTCCGGGAGAACCGGTGCCTCTATTGGGCAACTTGTTCTTCAAAAGCTCCGGAGGCGCCATGACGCCGGCGGGCTACAACAGCACCTTTACGATGCACGGCTTGATCATGATCTTCTGGTTTATCACGCCGGTGATGATCGGGTGCTTCGGGAACTTTTGCATTCCCCTCCTCATCGGAGCCCGAGACATGGCCTTTCCGGTGTTCAACATGTTGTCCTTTTGGATCTTCGTGTTGTCGCAGCTTATGATTCTTGCCGCATTTTTGATGCCCATGGGGGCGGCTGGCGCGGCATGGATCACGTACCCACCGTTGTCGACCAACGTGGGGATGCCGGGGGCCGGCCAGACATTGGTGGTGGCTGCGATATTTGTGACCGGGGTGTCGACCATCATGGGCGCGGTCAACTACGTGACCACGGTCATTCGTCTTCGGGCACCGGGCATGACGTACATGCGCATGCCTCTCACCATTTGGGGGCTCTGGCTGACGGCCATTCTCAACGCCCTCTTTGTTCCGGTGCTTGGTTCCGCGGGGTTGCTTTTGATCATGGATCGGGTGTTTGGCACGCAGTTTTTTGTCGCGGGCAGTGCTGCGGTGCACGGAGGCGGCGATCCCATTCTGTTTCAGCACTTGTTTTGGATTTTTGGGCACCCCGAGGTGTACATCCTGATCCTGCCTGCTTGGGGTTTTATCGGTGACTTTGTCGCGTTCTTTTCGCGCAAGCCGCACTATTGGTACCGCGGAACGGTCTACGCCATGATTGCGGTGACGGTGCTCAGTGCCATCGTCTACGGGCATCACATGTTCCTAACCGGCATGAGTCCGCTTTTGGGTCAGACCTTCATGATATTCACGCTGATCATCAGCGTGCCGGCTGAGCTTTTGTTTTTGAATTGGCTCCACACGATGTGGAAAGGGTCCATTCGTTTTGAGGTTCCCATGCTCTACGCATGTGGCGCGATCTTTGTGTTTGGACTCGGAGGCCTGACGGGCTTGCCGCTTGGAACCATCTCGACCGATCTGCAGCTACACGACACGATGTGGGTGGTAGGGCATTTCCACTTGACCATGGCGTCGGCTGCATTTTTGGGGAGTTTTGGGGCCATTGCTTTTTGGTTCCCCAAGATGTTTGGCCGAAACATGAACCCGACCCTGGGAAAGCTCCATTTTTGGTTTTCGTTTTTGGGCCTTACGGGTTTGTTTTGCGGTCAGTTGTTGGCAGGGTACGCCGGTCAGCCCCGGTGGTTTTTTGACCCGTACCAGTACACGTTCACCCAGCACCTTCTCGAGTTGAACCGGTATACGAGCTTCATTGCATTTGTGCTGATGGCCGGGCAGGTGTTTTTTGTGATCAACTTCTTCAAGAGCATGTTTGCGGGTGAAGCGGCAGAAGCCAATCCCTGGGAGCTCGGTACTTTGGAGTGGACGATTCCTTCGCCGCCCCCGCATCACAACTTCGATGTGGTTCCGACTGTTTTCCGTGGTCCACACGAGTTTGCGAGCCCCGAGGTGAAACGACGCCTCGGCCGCGACTGGATCGGGCAGGCCGAACCGCTCCCCGACGAAGAGGGCCCGAGCACACCCGAGGCGCCTGATGGTGTCCCCGCGCCGGCTTGATGTCTGGCGAGGTAGGGGACGGGCGGTCGCTTCCTGGCATGCAAACGTGATGGTCATTCCGAGGTCCATGGGGGAACTTGTGACCGGTTTCCTGGGTCTGGGAGCGGCTCCAAGGCGTATGAGAGCTTGGTCATGACCGGCAGTGCGCTCGCAGAGCCCACCGCGGCTTTGATTTCGGCAGAAGAACCGGCAGAGAGTGCGGAAGGACGCAAAACGGCCTACGTGGGGATGGTCGTTTTGATCGCGGCTTGGGCGATGATGTTCATCCCCCTCTTTTTTATTTACGGCGCCATGCGGGTGACATCCGACGGTTGGCCTCCGCTTGGTCTTCCGATGCTTCCGTTAGGGCTCTCTGGTCTGAACACCGGGGTCATTGCCGCCAGCAGTCTGGTTCTTGAATACGGTCTTTGGCGGTCCGCTCCAAAGAAGCTTGCGTGGTCGCTGGTGGTGGCTTTGGTCCTGGGTCTGGTCTTTTTGGCGATCCAATATGGGTTGGCGCGCGGTCTTGCGGCCGAGGGCCTCCGCATTGATGCGGGGGCCTACGCAGCAGTTTTTTACGGCTTTGCGGGCATTCATGCCGGTCACGTGGTGATTGGGCTTGTGGCTCTCGGGGTCTTGGCTTGGCGGGTGGCCCGGACCGAACGGGCTCAAAGCAGCCTTCTTTCGGTGCGTCTTTGGGCCGTCTACTGGCACTTTGTGGGCGTGATTTGGCTCCTGATGTTCCTGTTCGTATTTGTGCTCTAGTGTTTGTGAGCGGGCTGATGCTGCGGCTGGGCCTGTCTTTGTTTTTCGAACGCTTCGGTCATGCCGGGGGCGCTTTCCAGTCCAGATAAGAGTGCGATGTGGGCCAGGAGTTGCTGCAGACTCTTGTCGTCGGTTTCATAGTACCCACGGATTTGCCGTTTTTGATCAACCAGGACCAGTCGGGTCCCATGGGTGATTGTGAGGAGCGCATCATCGGTGGGGAGGTCGTCCGATGGTGGTTCTTTGTTGAGCGGGAGTTTGAAACCCTCGACCACGGTGGATTTGATCGCGTCGAGCTCGCCCGTCAGAAAGCGCCAGCGACTTGGGTGGGCTCGAAATTTCTCTGCGTACTCGCGAAGGACCTCTGGGCTATCGTTTTCTGGGTCTACCGAGAACGAGATCAGCGAAACGGTGTCTCCGGTGTGTCGCAAGTGCTTCTGGAGGTATGCCATCTTCTCGCCAAGTTCGCGGCATCGGGTTGGGCAGCTGGTAAAAATGAAGTTGGCGACCCATATTTTTCCGGCGAGCTCTTGGCTACCAAAGGGTTGACCGAGGTGGTCGGTCAGACGGAAGCTTGGCACTTTGTAGTATACCTTTGGCGGTTCGGGCATGTCCTTAACCATGGCTCGCACAATGTTGAAGCTGAAGAGAAAGCCGGTGGTCGTGAGCCAAAACCAGGGAGAGCCCACCGCTCTCGAGAGCAAGCCGTGTTGTTTCTGAGAGGCAGCAGTCGACCTCAGGGAATCCGTAGTCACGATAGCCAAGGGCCATAGCGCCGTCTATGGCGCCTTGTAAAGCGGGAAAGCTTAGGGGGTTCCCGGCGGGAAGAGCGCCCTTGGCTCACTTTTTGTCCAACCGCATCGGCTGCCGACGCGCGTAGCTTCGGTTGCTGCCCGAGGTGGGTCTTTGGTGGAAGGGTCGACTTGGTCGGTCGGAGTTCGCGAGGGAGTGTGCGGACTCCTACCTGGCGGGAAGGGGTCTGCTTACTTCGAGTAGGCGATTTGGAAACTGCCTTGACCGCCGCTGACCTTCACTTTGGCGGACTTTTTGCCCAATGTTTCGTGCCAGGTTGCGATTTCATAGTCGCCATCGGGTAATCCTGCGGTGGGTATTTCGAGGACTCCAGACTCGTTTGAAGTTCCGAAAAACGGGTGCTCCATCACCCCGACGTGGGCTGCCATCCAGGCGTGGACGTCACATTTGATGGGCACCATGATTTGGGCCTTTTTGAATTTCTTGGTGATAACCTGCCCTTGGGTCGGCATCGCCTGGTTGAACTCTCCGCGCTTGGCGAAGGCGTGGACGTTGTGCAGCGTGGGGTCGCTGTTTTTGATTTGGACCTTCTGCTTCACGAGGACCCCAAAAACTTTGGGTGAATAGCGGCAATTCTTCTGGTCGAGTTGGACCTTTTCTTTGCTCTTGTATTTCTTCTTCGGTGCATTCTTGATGTACCCGAAAACATTGGCGAGTTTCCCACCCTTCACCAAAACGTCGTTGGTCTTGGCTTTGGGGGCGAGCTTTTTGCACTTCGGGTCCGAGCTCATGTCCACCGCCTTGGGAGCGGGGGCGGCACCTTGAAAGTTGATGGTCCCTTTGATTCCAGCCGTGGCTGGCGTTGCGATACCGAGCGCAACCACAGAACATAACATCGTGAATCTTCGCATGGCGTGTTACAAACTCCCTGTTTGATTTGGTGTCAAGCGTCTTGGCCCCTTGTACCGCTCTGTCACGGCCGCGAACACGGGCACCACAAAACGGACACAACTTGCATTCGCGCCGCTGTCTGGCCGTGACGATGGCAAGAGAGGGTATTCCAGGTCGCGAGGAGCGCAAATCAGGCCTGAGCGGTACGCAATCACGGGACTGAGACGAGGGTGGCCCCGTCGTTATTCAACGGAGCGGTGCAGTCGCGGGTTTACCGCTAGGAAGAGCCGACCGAGCGCGGTCCTTGCGCACTCGCGGTCTTTCACTCTGGTTTCGCTTCGGGGGAAACACGACTGAGTTTTCCTGCTTGGTTGTGGAGTTCGCATCTGCTTGGCTCCCCTAGGGATGGGCTCGGAGGCATTGCCTACCGCCTCAGAACCGGAGGCGAGCAAGCGGTCGCGGCCCCGGAGCTTTCGTGGCACAAAGCGACTCGGCTGGCTGGAGCGAACCAACATTCGTTTTATTCGCTGGGGCTTCACCAATCGGTGGCTCGACCGGCTTTTTGCGCTGTGCCACCGGACGCTCGGTACCTGGTGGATTGACTACTGCACCCGAAACCTGCGCCACGTACACGGCTTGGATCGCATTCCGTCGCTTCACAGTATCGAAAGCTTTGTGCTGGTGTCCAATCACCGCAGCTTTTTCGACATGTACGTACTCAGCATGCTGCTTTACAAACATGGTTTTCGAAAGCGTCTGCTGTTTCCGGTGCGCTCGAGCTTTTTTTACGATCACCCGCTCGGATTCTTTGTGAATGGGATCATGAGCTTCTTTTCCATGTATCCCCCCATATTTCGGGACCGCAAACGTGCGAGTCTCAACTTTACAGCTTTTTGCGAGCTGGCCGCGTTGCTTCAGAAGGGACGCAGCGCGGGCATCCACCCAGAGGGAACACGGAAAAGAGATGATGACCCGTACACCTTCCTGCCCGCCCAAAGCGGGGTAGGGAGGGCGATTCACGCGGCCCAGGTATCGGTGATTCCGGTGTTCGTCAACGGGTTGGGCAACGACTTCGTTCGGCAGATCTGGTCCAATTTTGATGGGACTGGCAAAAGGGTGATCGCGTGTTTTGGGCATCCGATCGAGTTTGGCGCCCTTCTGTCGCAACCGGGGTCGTCGCGCGTTTACCGGGCGATTGCCGAGCAGACGATGGAAGTCATTTCTGTCCTCGGACAAGAGGAGAAACGGCTTCGTGAAGCGATGGAGTCCGGATCCAGCGAATCTCAAGCTTGACCCTCAGTCCGAGGGAATGGCCAACTGATAGGTTCGAGATTGCGATAATTTCATGCGTCCAGGTCCGGGTCCAGGTCCAGGTCCAGGTCCAGGTCCAGGTCCAGGGTATGCCTTGCGTTGTCGTTCGCGCAAAAAAAAAATCGGTGGGATCAGTTTGGAGCGGGCGTTTTTTCGAGCATGAAGTTTTCGATTCTGGCCTCACCCGGCGCCAGGCGAACGGCTCGGATGAGCTCTTCGTGGGCCTTTGCCTCGACCCGTACGAGATACGTCGCCGGCTGAAGGTGATCCAGGGTGAAGGGGCTTTGATTCGACACCAGATCATCGTTGACAAAGATTTTGGCCTTGGGAGGGGTGACTTCGATGGTGAGGGAGGCAGGCGTTTGTTGGTTGGCCAAGACGTAAGCCAGAGCGGCTCCCGCGATGAGAAGGGCTGCGATCAATCCGCCCATGACAATTGCGGCCCACGTGGGTAAGCGCCGTTCCTCGGGGCCGTTGGGCCGCGGCAGCGGCGCCGGCTTTTGGCGGGCTGCCGGCACGACCTCGATCTCGGGGGCGGGATTCGGTCGTTCGCGTGTGCTGACGCGCTCGGTCCCGAGGACCGTAGGGCTGCGTGCCAGCTCCGCGGGGGACGGGTCTTTTGGGGCTTCGGTGTTATCTTCGGTGGGCGGGGGGGGGGCCGAGGCTGCCTTTTCATCACCCACGATGTTTTCGATGTCCAGCGCTGCGTATCCCCTGATGCGCTCCTTTTCTTGGTCCATGTCTTCTTGAAAATGCTTGTGCATGTACCGCTGAAGATCGGTGCGCCCAAAAGGTTGGTCGGTGGCATAGAGGTAGCGGGCAAGATCTTCTGCCATCTCGCTTCCCCAGCGGTACCGCTTTTTGCGATCCTTTTCTAAAGCCTTGAGAACGATGCGCTCAAGCTCGGGCGCAAGGGTTTTGTTGCGGCTAGACGGAGGCTCAAATTCTGCCTTGCGTACTTTTTCGAGCGTGGCGAAATCTGAGTTTCCGATGAAGAGCCGTTCGCCCACCAAGAGCTCATAGAGGACCACTCCGCAGGCGAAGATGTCTGAGCGGTTGTCGAGTTCGGTGCCTCGCACCTGCTCGGGGGACATGTAGCCGAACTTTCCTTTGAGTACGCCCGCCCGGGTTTTAGAGATTCGTGTGGCCGCTTTGGCGATGCCGAAATCGATGATTTTGACCTCACCTTCAAAGGAAATGAGAATATTCTGGGGCGATACGTCTCTGTGAACCAAGCCCAGCGCCTTGGCCTCGCTGTTTGTTTTCCGGTGGGCGGCGTCAAGGCCCTCGCAGACCTTCTGCAAGATGAACGCACTCATGGCGATGGGAAGAAGACGGCTCCGGCCGCGCGCTCGATCCCACAGCTTTCGTAGCCCCACGCCCGCGACGTACTCCATCGCGATGTAGTAGCTGTCGTCGACCTTTCCGAGATCGTGGACCTGAGCGATGTTCGCGTGCTGCAGCTGGACGGCCAGCTTCGCTTCCTCCACGAACATTTCAATGAAGTCAGGGTCCTCGGCAATGGTAGGCAAGATGCGCTTGAGGGCAACGATGCGTTCAAAACCCTCTACGCCAGCGATTTTTCCGCGGTAGACTTCCGCCATTCCCCCCACCCCGATGCGATCCAGGAGCAGGTATCGACCAAAGATCTGGGGTTTGTGGGGAGTGTAAAAGCCCAATGGAGCGGAAAGGCTACAGCCCAATGCGCTCAGGTTCCAGTGTTTTTCGCCGGTGCCTCCCGTGGGAGGCACCGATCAGGGCGCGCGTCGACCAGGGTATGGGCCGAGTTTACTGGCAGACCGCGATGGGGGGGCATGGGGCCCGAATGCACTGGACCTCTTGGAGCGCGCAGGTCTTCTCATCGGGGCACGTGAAGCCTTCACAGGTGTCTTTGCAAAAGGCTTCCCCGGTGGGTTCGAAGACGTCGCAGACTTGGTGGTCTTGGCATCGCACCATGCTGCAGGGGCCGCAGTCACAGGCCTTCTCGCAGGCTCGCCGGGTTTCGAAATTGTTTTCGTTGCCCTCGCAGCCCCCCCAGTTGAACTGTTCGCAAAGGCCCGTCTCGCTGTTGTGATACCATCGAGGGATGACTGCGTCACAGGGGCCGACGTCTGGCGGCATGCTGCAAAGCGGTTGAGCTCGGGGCACACACTGAGCGATCGGTGGGCACGGGGCGCGAACGCAGGTGACGTCTGTCAGTTCACATTTTTCTCCGGAATCACAGGGAAAGTTTTGGCAGGTATCGGCACAAAAGGCCTCGCCTGTGGGTTCATGCACTCTACAGATTTGGTGATCTCGACACGTGACGCCCTCGCACGGATCTGCGGGAAGACAGTCGCACGCCTCTTGGCATTCTTGTTTGGTCCCAAAGTTGTTGCGGTTCCCGCCACAGCCTCCGTAGACGAATCGTTCACATGACCGGGTTTCGGGATTGTGGTGCCACCGCAAGAAGAAGCCCCTGCAGGGACCCACTTCTGGCGGCAATTGGCAGGCGTTCGGTGCGCCGCACTGTGCTTCACAGGCCTCGAGGCTGGTGAAGTTGTTGGCGTTGCCTCCGCAGCCCCCGTAGGTGAAGCGCTCGCACGCGCCGGTTTCAGGGTTGTGGGCCCATCTGAGGAGGGCCGCACGGCATGGGCCGGACTCGATGGGAAGCCCGCATTGGCCTTCATCCCCCGGTTCGTCTTCACATCCGGGCCCCTCGCAGGGTTCATCATCGGGGGGTGATGGGGCGTTGCTACAACGCCCTTCGCAGGCCTCCCTCGTACGAAAGTTGTTGGCGTTGCCCCCACAGCCTCCGTATCGGAAAACTACGCAGCGCCCGGCGTCTTCACTGTATCGCCAACGGCGCATCGCTGCTCGGCAGGGGCCGGGATCCGCTGGCAAAGTGCACGCCGGCTGGGGTGCCGGAACGCAGCGAGCTACCGGCGGGCAGGGCTCCGTCACGCACTGCACGGGTTCGAGCTCGCAAACCATGCCCTCTTCGCACTCGACGCCGGAGCATTCATCCACGCACATTGCTCGGCCGGAGGGCTCGTGGAAGCGGCACACTTGGTGCTCTTGACAGCGGATACGACTGCAAATCCGTCTTTTCATCGCCGCAAGTTTGTTCTCTTGGCGCCGAGCTTTGTCCCGAGGGCGCCGGCCTTTGAGTCCTGGGTGTTCATCTGGTGGGGTTGGCGCATAACTCGGCTCCCGGGAGTCTCCCATATGGGCCGGATCTTCGGAGCCGGTCTCATCGGCTCCGTCGCCGATCATCACACTCGGGTCCGAATCAGATTCCGGTGGCGGCACAGAATCCGGCTCGGCGTCAGCCGGTACGCTTCTTTGGGCACCGCCCAGGGTACCGAACTCACTGTTTTCGGTTCCGGAGCAGCTTACTGCAAGTACGCTGACGAACACCGAAGCGATGGTTTGGTATCTTCTATTGAACATGAACATCGAGTCCTCCCGGCCCTGACCTTGAGTGGAGCCGACCGGAGTATGTGCGGTTGTGGCTCAAGAGGGAACAACAATTTGCACTTTTCAGATCTGTTGCGCTTTGTTGCCTTTTTTCACTCGTTTTTGGATTTTGTCGGTCCGGCTTGTTGCGCGGTGGCGTCTGTCTTGACGCGGATTTGTGCCTGAAGCGACCCGGGCGTCATCAAATCGTCACCCGAGGGGTCGGGCAACGATGGCCGCTTTGCGCGCGCCATTTTGCAGTGGGGAAAGGTGACTGAAGCAACACACGGACAGCGGACGCGGTTGCGATGGAGTCTCGGGTGCGTGGTCATTTGATTGCATTGTGATTGTAGACGCCTGCGGGAGGCTCGACGTTGTGTCTGTGGGCAAAGTTTTCTTGACAGATGTGGGATATCTCACGATAGAATGATGGAGCCTCTTTTAAGGGGCTACGCTTGCAGATTCTGGGTGCCGGTCGTGTGGCTGCATTGAGCTGTCGTCCGGAGGGGTCTGTGCGCGAGAACGGAGCAGGATGTCCGTTAGTAGGAAGCAAGACGCTCATGAAGAGGTCGATTGGGACCCTGAACTGGACTCTGAGTCCCGTTCTTCAGCGGTCGATCAACACCACCCCAAGCTCATCTCCATCGAACCCAACGCCCCCATCTCATTGAGACAAAACGGCCGTCCTTCAGAAGACCGCGGTGTGTTGGGGCTGGCGGTCGAATTGATGGACTCTGCCGGGCCTCTCAAGATCCAAGAAGAAGAAAACCGATCGCTGGCGGCGATGTTGGCAGACGAGATTGCTGCCGACGGCCCCATCGGCCAGGCCGTGGTGGGTTTCGAATCCACCCACAGTGTCGTGGTGCGTTCTGAATTGCATCTGAAAAATGGTTTGAGGCTCAGCATTTTTCAGGTTTCAGGGCGCTACTATCTCGAGATCAAGGGACTCTCAGAGGGGCGAATCGGAAGTCTGCTCGGGGCGCGTGATCACGTGGAGCGCTTTTCATCGGTGGAGGATCTGTTCGAACGCATCGCATTTTTTGCTCAGGGAACGCACATGCCTTTTCCGGACCCTGGCGAAAAGCCATTTAGGAACAATGCGAGCGTGGTTTTTGTGGCCTCTGAGAAGAATTTCCTTCTTTTCAGAGAGCTCTTGGAAAACCATCTCGAGATCTTACAAAGATCAGAGCACAGAGAACGCTGTCGAGTGTTGGTTGTACCCGAGGCCATTGTGTCCGCCGGATGCCCCGTTGCCCTGCGAAATTTCCTGAGAAGCAAAGTTTTGGATGGGGAGGGTGTGACTTTGCTGGGGCGTGACCTGGTCTCTTTCGAAGTCGCCGTCGATGCGGTGGGTACCCGTTGGCGTGGCCAAACCGACCTCCCTTACGGGGACTTTAGGGCCTCGTTTTGGGACCGACCGGTGCGGACTCCGGGCTTCAAGCCTTACGATATGAAGCTCTTTGCTGATGAGCTTTTGGCTACGGGCGGTGCTTCTTATCAGCAGGTCCGCTGGGTATCGCGTTGGCTCGCGAGCGACGAAGATCCAGACACCATGATCAGGGAGTTTTCCTGTTTTCTTCGCCGCCGCCAATCTTACCGTCCGGCCAAACACCACAATGTGTTCAGGATTCGTCACGGCAGTGGCTCTTTGGCGGGCTTGGACCGAAACACGCGTTTTTTGCGTGTTGAACATGGACACTCCGAGTTTGGCTCTGGAATGGGGCCCAGCGTTTTGGGTGAAGCTGAGTGGCTGCCTCCCTTTATTTATATCGCCTCTTCCTTTCCCTATCTGCAGCTGATCCAAGGTCTGACCCTGGAGGCGCCCCCCATCTCGGTCGTGGTGTCACCGGTTCACGACGGTTTACACCTCTTGCCGAGGGAGGCCGCGTTGTTGTCTGACCAGGATGACTTCCTTGGTCGCTGGAAAGAGGGACGCACTCTTGGCCAAAGGCAAATCGAAATGGTCAACGAAGCTGTCAACAAGTGGAGTCGAAGGCAACACGACGCGGCGTGGATATGGTGTGCCCACGCGCTTTTTCGCGTTTTTGTGGGCTACTCTATCTTCGGCTCGGGTGAGTTCGAGCGCTGAATCCTGGCCAAGCCGAACCCAGGCCGCCCCAGGCGCTAGGCTGTATTTTCCCACCTTTGCCCTGTTCGGTAAATAAGGGTAATGAAGGCGCCAATTCCTGTTTGCACTTTTATTCTCGGATAGACTTCCCTGCTTTCTTGTGCCGGTTTACTTGGTTTCACGATTCCGTTGATGAGTTTTTCGCCGTTTTGGCAGAGGCCGAGAGAATGGCGGTGAGTTCGTTGCCCTCGTCAATTGTGGGCGAAATATCTGGACCTGATGTGAGCTTCGAGCGCTTAACGACGCCAAGCCAGTAGACGGATTCTCGCATTACTTTCAGGAATGGGCACGCAAGGGAGCGTTAAAGGAGGCTTTCCGTCGGCTCGCAAAAGCGAATAGACGGCACCGGAGGATTGACGAGGCCGAATCGTTCATGGACGGGACTTATGTACCGGCTCAAAAAGGAGGGGCGTGCACAGGCAAGAGTCGTGCTGGCACCTCGACAAAATTGATGGCCATAGCCGATCGCGAAGGCCGCTAGACCCTATGGAGTGACCGGCCCGCAATCGTAGGCCCTGCTACAATGCAGGGAACTATAGAGCGCGGGTTAGCACCGAGCGGTGCCAGAGCCGCATACGAAAGGAGCCGGTCATGGCGAAGGGTATCACATGGGTTGGAATGGACGCACACAAGAAATTTATCAGCGTAGCCATGCTGCTGCCGAGGCGAAAAACGACCGAGGAATGGAAAGTGAACAATGAGCCGAAGGCGCTCAAACGGCTGGTGCGGAAACTGGAGAGGGAGGCCCCAGGAGAAATCCGGTGTTGCTACGAAGCAGGAGTTTGCGGCTTTGCCCTGCAGCGAACGCTTCAGGCGCTGAGCAAGGGCCGGTTGGTGTGCGAGGTGATCGCGCCAGCGCTGGTGCCCAGAAAAGCGGGCGACCGGATCAAGACGGATAGACGTGATGCGAGGAAGCTCGCTGAGCTGTTCCGGGCCTGTCTTCTTACGGAAGTCCATCCTCCGCAAGCTGACGACGAGGCGGTGCGCGATCTATGTCGATGTCGGGAGGACGCGCAGGAAGATCTGATGCGCGCACGGCATCGATTATCTAAATGGCTTTTGCGTCGTGGCCGTTCCTTCACGGGCACCAAGAACTGGAGCCTGGCTCATAGGCATTGGCTTAAGGGACTTTCATTTGAGCATGAAGCGGACGCCACCACCTTCCATGACTATCTTCGTTCGATGGAACAGATAGAGGAGCGATTGAAGGACCTCATGGAGAACATCGAACGAATGGCGGTGACCGAGTCGTACGCTGAAGCGGTGGGTCTTCTTCGATGTTTTCGGGGCATCGATACGCTGACTGCCATGACAATCGTAGCTGAGCTCCATGATTTCGGCCGCTTTGAATCACCGCGTGCGTTGATGTCTTATCTTGGCCTCGTACCCGGCGAGCATAGCTCAGGAGGTAAGTCCCGACGGGGGCCAATCACAAAGACCGGGAATAGGCATGTGCGTCGGATTGTCGTTGAGGCGTCCAAGCACTATCGCAAAAAGCCCACGGTGGGACCTCGTCTAAAGAAGCGTCGAACGGGTCAACCGGCGGATGTGGTCCGACACGCTGACAAGGCACAGTCTCGTTTGCACCGAAAGTACTGGCGCCTCGTGCACGGAAACAAAAATGTGAACAAAGCAACCATCGCGGTTGCAAGAGAACTCGTCGGCTTCCTCTGGGCGGTCCTCTATCCAAGAAGTGCTCAGGTTGGGCCGGGTCTGAGGCGGGCTGCTTGACACCATGACGAACCGTGCGCTCCATCCTCAAGAGTCTACCAGCGTGCTCATGGTCCTCCAGGCTGCCCTCGCTATGCTCGGCGCTGCGCGGCCTGGACCACCACTGCGCCCACCGGTGACTTTGACCGTGGATGAAGCGTACGGGTGCCTCCGGCGGGGACTCAGCGCCGGGCAACAGGATGATCTACACAAAAAGTATGAGGGGAGGCGCGAAGGGCGGACGACGAAGGCACGAATTGGAGAAACACGCGACCTAGCATTGCGACAGGCCTTGCGCCGGATTCGCGCGACTAGACAGCGACCTCTCCCGACGGAACACGGTCATGCTAGGCTCTGCTTGGGCTACGTCCAGGTAATCCGCGGATATCAGAGTGACTCGTCGTCGAAGAGACCTACGTCGTCCTTCCTTTGCGCTTCCCCTCTTTCACCCGCACCTCACTGCGAAGAACGGGAGGATTTTTAGAGCCAAAATGAGCTTACGAGTATTGACAAAGGGTCACTCCATATCAGCTAGGCTAAGTCTAGGGCACGGTGACCTCTCACAAAACACCCGGACAACTCTGCCGCACAGCTTGGCACTCGGAACTATCCAGGAGATCATCCAATCGACGTTCTCCCAAGTAAAGACCACCCACGTAGCTAAGGCGACGCTCAAAACTCTTGCGAGCCTGCTCGAAGCAATTCAGCCAGGCATCGAGCGGCAGCTCACAACCGTGAAATGAAGCAGGTAAAGCGGCATCGTCGCAAGTCATCTCGAAGTTGTCTAAGTCCAGCCCCAGCGACTCCGCTCCATGAGTAGGGGAAATAGGGCTATCTTCGAGACAACTAGAAAACACCGCCTCCGCGCGACCCTCAAGTCGATCCGAGGGTGTGACATATCCTATGCCGAGAACAAGCATACACCTTGAGCGAATCTTCATTGAAGCTTCGCTGCATGGCTGCGTGAACAGCTTCACAGACCTCTTTGGCTTCGGCCTCATCCAACGAGCTCAGTTGGCGACTGCGGTTGATGTCGGTGTCAATCCTTGTGCCATAGAATCCCGGTGCAGACAACACCGACGTATAGTTCATGCAGAGTTCGTGGAAACTGTCTTGGTGCTGACTCCACGCTTCGATGAGAAGTGGCGTAAAGGGCACCACCTCCAACAAGTCACCGCCCCAAACAAGTCCCAAATCTGAAGGTTGCTTACACACCGGTCGAACCAGGTTGTATCCCGGCTGCAAATCCTGCGCGTTCAAAAAGGTGGAGCCAAACCGCTTCTGAAATCGGGTAAAATTATCACCTGCCTTTTCAACAAAGACCAGCATGTTTTGGGGTGCTATTCCCAAGAGCCGGTCCCGGTCAGTAAAGTTTCCATCGGCGTCAAGGTCGTCGAAGATAATGATGTTCGCAAACCCGAATTCGTCCTCGACCGATCTCTTGCTGTAAGCCACACCACAAGAACAATACGCACCCTTGCACTGGGAACCAGGTCCTTCCCATTCGGCGATGCACAATTTGATGAGTTCATCCTCATCGCATTCAGCGTCCGGCGGAAGGACGACTTGTTGATCCCAAGTCACGGGACTCCCCAGGTCGCCCCAGGGGGATCGGGGCAGCGTGCAACCGGCGGTGGTATTCCCCGTTCGATGATCGAGCGAAAACGAGTTGCACTCGTCCACCAACCCCTGAGACCATAGTGAACAGGCCCAAGTCGAATCGGAACTTCTGGTGCATTCGAAGCGTTCTCCTCCTACGCAGACAAGGTGTTGAACCGCGCCGGCTTCGGGGAAGTAGGCAGGGATGAGCGCCGGACTTTCCGGGATCTCAAGAAGGGCAACCGAGAAACCGAAGGGGAACGCGTTCATGGTCACCGGGGCTAACCGGGTGCGGGCCGTGGCAAACTGACCGCCAAGGTGATCCCGCCAAAGCAACCCCAGGTGGATCTTCCTCGCGTCCTTGAAATCATCGAGCCCCTCGATGGTTCCGCTCAGCCGGGCGATCTCTTCTCCCTGGTAGGCCCCGGAATTGAGAGGGTCGCCACAGGCGAGGAAGCCCAGAACCAAAGCCAGAATTTTCAACGAGTTGACAGACTGCGCCCTGGACGGGCCATCGTGCCTTACCCGCTGACGCCAACCCGATCTGGGATGAGTCCCCCCACAGCGTGGCGTCGATATCCTGGGTTTGGCGCGCCGCGCCACGGATAACGACCGCAATGCCAGATCAGCATGAGATCAAAAGAGACAAGAAAGGCGTCGCCATCAGAAAGCCGAGTAGCGCCCGCTCCGAAGCGCCAACTCGCCGCCCTAGCCACGGACAAAAATCATCGAGCTCGTGGCCCCCTCCTACGCGCTTCGCCCGCGCCACGGAGCTTCTTGGCGATGCTCATCAGAGGCTCCCGAAGATCGGCCCGACTTTCACTTGGGGGAGGTGAAGCTCTCAGAGGTCGACAAGGCGGGTCAGCATCTGCCATAAACTCTCAGGCTCCATAAATGTCCCAGGCACAGCTCCATCAGTTCTATCAAACCCTATGTCAGGAAGCAGAGACAGCCGGGATTCGGGTGTCGATCACCGGCGGGCATGCATGTATTCACTACCAGATCGCCCTCTTCACCAAAGACTGCGACGTCGCCATTTCCTCGGCGGCGACACAGAAGTTTCTGGAGGTGCTGAATCAAAGTTCGTATCAGGGAACTCCCGCATCGTATCGCTTCGGCATCAGTGCACCGCTTGCTTCTCCCTGGTCCGATGCGGGCTGGACTTCTCACTTCGAATATCCGGGTACGAACAAGAACCGCCCACGGATCGATGTGTTCGTTCAGCCCCCGCGACTCAATCCACGTTTCGCCCCCTCTGCACTGTTCCTTTCCCGAGACGCGCTCGCCGAGACCAAGAAGACTCAACGGGAGAAGGATTGGGAGTTCGTGACCGGACTCGGTGTTCAGCTTCTCCGTGCCGGCGAGCCTCGCGGTTACCTCCATGTTTTCGATGCCGAGGAGTTCCTCTACTTCAAACCCAAGGTTGCGATTCCGGATGAGCTCTGTACGATCCGGCCGAATCTTGGCCTGTACCCAGAGGACATAGACCTCATCGAGACCGCCTTTGATTTCGAGAAGCGGTTCTGGATGAAGCTGGACGCCCATCGCGTCCGGCTTTATCGCGAGGCGAGTCGTGACTATTTTCGCTTAGTCTCCAAGAAGCGCAAGCGTCTGCCCCCAGTAGTCATGGAACAGCACCAGATCCTTCTCGACTGTGCGGAGGCGGTCCTGGTCCCGGACCCCGTTTGCGATTTTGGCCGACGGAAGCTAGTGGGAACCGTGCGAGACAGTTTGCTTTCGACTTATCCTCCGGAGTTCTCGAGGTTTTTGCCTAATCTGGAAGCGGTCATACATGAAGACGGCATCTACAACCCCGGTATGCTAGACTAACAGCGTGGATGCGCACTTCTATGCCTTCCTCAAACGGAAGTTTGGTGAGGAGTACGCAGATCTCTGTGCCCTTCCCGAGTCGGATCGAATCGCTGTGCTCGAGGAACGGTGGGCTCACTACGATACACCTCATGATCTGTTGTTCGAAGCTGGCTTTCAGCCCGAGTACTTCCGCACCCTCGGACAAGCCGAGCGCTTTTTGGCCTCGCTTGATGAATCCGAAGACGCATAGTCTGCTCACCTGAGTGTGGTGAGGCGCAACACGGACATTGCTGCCTAGGGAAGCGTTCAGTATTTCCATTGGGGAGTAGGACTGCGACGTGTCGCCAGGGAAGCCCCAAATGGGGTTGGGCCGGGTGTGTTTTTTCTACAAGCGAAGGCTGGTAGACAGCGTTTTTTGGGCGCCGCGGAGGGTAGGGTACAGTGCACCCGTCAGCGCCGCGACGATGCCAAGAAAGGATGCGCCGGCGAAAGCGGCGAAAGAGCAATGCAGAACATGGGTTGGCTTGAGCGGGATGTCAGAAATTAAGGAAACAACGGCGATGTCCAACAAGTAGCTCAACCCAACGCCTAGGGGCGCGCCCAAAGCGATGCCGACGCACGCGATCATGAGCGCCTCAAGAAGTACAAGTTTTGTGATACGTGCTTGAGTGGCCCCGAGAGCGCGCATGATCGCAAATTCGGTGCGCCTTTCGAAAATGAGCTGTGCGAAACTTTGCATGATAGCCAAACCCGAAAAGAATAAGATGAGACCGACAAGGCATGCGGTCAGAACCGCCAAGGTGGTGTACAAACTGCTTGCGACTTTTGCGGTGCCATCGACGCTGAGACCGAGTTGTTCTAGAGTATGGACGACCGCACCCGCGTAGCTTCTATCGTTGAGCTTAACGTATGCACCCGAAAACTCGGGCGCCGCTGTCGACATGCTCTTATTCCAGCGGCGCATCGTTTGTTCAGGGACCGAAATACCAACCAGACTGGCTTTTTCAGACAGACCCACGATCTGAGCAGTTTTTCTGGATACGCGGTCGGGTCGAGGGGTTCCGCGGGCGTAGGATGAGCCCAGAACCAGTTCAAACTCGAGGCCCACAATAGCCTCTTCGGACAGTTTAGGCTTGTTGATCGATTTTGCGACCGTGGAATTGTAGAGATCCAAGAGGCGTCGCGCGACCAAAACGGGGACCCGTGGGCCCTTGGCGTCTTCAAAAGCGTAGCCATCTGCAACGTCGGTTTTCACGAGTTCGGATGATAACCCGGTGGCAAAGACATCTGTGCGCATGCGATGCCCCAAAAAAGCCTCGCCACCTTCGGCTCGCATGGGAAACTGGGCCCCGATGATGGGGTACACGGCCTCGACCCCCTCGGTTTTTCGAATGGCCTTTAGAGTGTCGTCATTGAAGTTCTTTCTGAATGTGCGGGCGTCGAAGGCGAAGAACCCCAAAGACATGTTTTTGGGCTCCGCCAGCAAGAGATTGAGCGGTAGCTCGGGAAGTATCGGCTGAAGGACATGTTTGCGGATGCCAAAGAACAGGGAAAAAATGATCAAAAGACTGGACACCGTAGAAACGACTGCCGAAAGGCTGACCACGTGACGTCGACGACACCGCAGAAGATCCAGCCGCGCCAACTGCCAAAGCTTCATGAGCTGGGTTCCTCTTGGTCGTCGGGACGCTTTAGGGTGAGGGTGGATGTGGCGCAATTCATCAATTGTTCGTCGTGTGTGGCGACCACGAGCGTGGTGTTGAGTTCGTTTCGGAGTCGGGTAAAGAGTTCGTAGATTTGGGCGCTGGTCTTGGGGTCTAGGTTGCCTGTAGGCTCATCGGCCACGAGCAGTTTTGGTCGAGCAACGACCGCGCGTGCGATGCCTATTCGTTGTTGCTCTCCCCCAGATAGGTGATGAATGGGCTCGTGGATCCGATCTTTGAGACCCACGAAATCGAGTGCCTCTTCGGCGAGCGACTCTGTTTCTTTCTTTGTCGGATGGTCTCGACGCAGCCAGAGTGGAAGCTCCACATTTTCACGGACACTGAGGTGGCTTAAGAGGTGAAAGGCCTGGAACACAACCCCGATGTCTTTGTTTCGGAGTGCCGCGCGTTCGACTTCGGTCATCGCTTTTAAGGTGCGTCCCAACACCCGCACCTCGCCCCCGAAATCTTGATCCATGGCGCTGACAATCGAAAGGAGCGTGGACTTTCCGCTTCCGCTCGGCCCCACCAACGCGACCATGTCTTGGGCCCGAACACAAAGTTCGATGTCTCTCAGAATCGTCTTTTGCCCTTTTGGCGTGGGTACCGATTTTGAAAGATGGACCAGCTCAATGATGGGTCCGGTATCGTGGAGACTCAAAGGGGTTTTTCCGATTCTGGTTTGAAGTGGAGTTTGCCAACAAAGGTCCACCCATGGGGCTCGAGTTCGGCAGAGAGCTTCGCATGGTCTAGCATCGACACGGTCTGAACAAGTTTTGCCGCCATTGCCCGGAAGAGGATCGGGAGTTGGTCTTCGTCAAAGGTCTCCATGGCTTGGCTCAGTGCTTGAAATTGGAGTTGCACAGTTATGCCGTTTTTGGGTTGTCCGTTCCACACGGTGATGCCGGAAGCCGATGGTTGTTGGGGCTTTGGGTAGAATAGCGATAGGGTGTGTTTTTTTACGTTCGAATAGAGCGTATGCCCGGTCGTTTCAACGTCGGCCGGCGCTGACTTGCGGTGGTGCTGGACGGGAAAGCCATATTTCTCGAGGGCTTCCAACGTTCGATCGATGGCCTGAAGAAGAGGCGACGGGTTGCGGGTGCTGATGATTGCTGCGGCCCATAAACGCGAAAAAGGGTTTCGCAGCAATTGCCGGAGGCTCATGCCTTGAAGGCTCAGAAGGCCGATTCGAGCTTCGAGTGGTCCTTGTACCGCATTTTCCCAGTCGGTTCCTGCTTGATTCAACCACTGGCGGGCGCGTGATTTCGTGGGGGCCAGCCAGGCCAAGAACCCTTTGAGGTTGAAATGTGCTTTCACCTCGGCAAACCATCTTTTTTGGTCCTGGGTTGGGACGGGTTCTTTGGGCGGTTTTGGAATCTGGGGGTTCTTGAGGGTTTGTACAACTTGGGGGGTGAGCGACAAACGTCCCCGGGCGGTGAACGTATGTTTTTGGGCATCGAACGTGCATCCGAACCCGGTGAAGGCTTCGGTGAAGCTTTGAGGCAGACTTCGCTGATGCAGACGCAGGAGGTCCTGAACCACGGTCCCCGGGCTCAGGCTCGTGAGTCTGATGCTGTAGTCTGAACGCCGAGCGGTCGAAGGATCTATTTGCTTGAGCGCGTGCAACAGGCTGAGATTGGGTGTGAGCTCCAGCGCTTTTTGTAGACGCGCGCTCGGATTTTTGCCTGCACTTATCAGGGCGAGCTTCTCCCGAAAGGCGAGGTGTATCGCGTCGTCTCCAAAAATATGAACAGGGGTGTTCCCTAGGGGCTTTGTCAGAAATGGCTTGCCTAGCCCGGAATGCAGCGAAAGCGTCCCGACGGCCTCTTGGAGCCGCTTTTGGTCTTGGGAGCCCACGATCAGAAGAAACCCGGTTTGGTCGATGCCCACAGCGATGGGCGATTTTCCCAAGATGCCGGCCTTGGCGAGGCCGGCTGAAGTTGTGGGGTCGAACCCAAGACTGAGTTCAAGCTCTTCTTGGATGTTGCTGATCTGCGTTTGGGTCAGGAGCGCACCAAAAAGTTGCGGCAATTTGATCCGGGCCTTCTCGAAAAGTTCAGCCTCGCGGATTTCTAGGACCACAGGCATTTCTTTGGGCATCGCGGCCAACGGGTGAACCGAGGGCGTAGATCTACAACCGTCGCATCCCGTTCCCAGGACCATCCAAGCAAGAGGGAAGAGTGGGTTGCGATGGCCTCGGCCAAGGCGGAACCGTGGTGTGCGTTGGGCGGCCTCCGATCGTTCTTTGACCCTAGGTGGTGGGATTGCCCCAGAGGTGTGCGGGATCACATTTTTTTCAACGGCCACGGCCGTACTCCCTCAGGTCTTGTGGGTGTGCTGTCAAGCGAGTGCTTTCGAGGTCTTGCGGCCTTGTCCACCGAGGGGTCTACAGGGTGAGCCCCTGGGCGAAAGGATCGAAATGGACGTCGGTGTTGGACGGCCCTTGAAGGGCGGGCCGAACATTGCCACATTGGTCATAGTGTCTGATGTGGGCAAAGATCGCCAAACCCGGATCATCGGGGAAGGGGGAATCGTGGGTGGCGAGGGGGCGCTCATCATTCGCATTCTCTCGGGCGACCTTCGGGGGAGCGATGCGGTTCTTTTAGGCGAGGAGCCCTTTGTGATCGGTGCCGGTTTTGAAGCGACCCTTCGTTTGCCCGATGCCGCGGTTTCGAGGCGTCACCTCGAGTTGGTCAATCGAGGCGGCTATGTTGCGGCGCGAGATCTGAACTCGACGAACGGCAGTTTTTTTGAAGGCTCGCGCTTTACTGTCCTCGATCTTGGACCGGGCGCTGTCTTTCGGGTCGGCGAAACGGAGCTCCAAATTGTGGCGCCCGAACGCTCGGACCCCATACCGCCTTCGGAGCACACCTCTTTTGGCGGCCTTTTGGGGAAGAGTCGCAAGATGCGCCAAGTGTTTGCCATCTTGGAGCGTGCGGCGAAAGCGGATGTCACCACCTTGATTACCGGAGAAACGGGTACCGGCAAAGAAATGGTTGCGGAAGCGATTCATCAAGCCTCGGTAAGACAAGCTGGGCCCTTTGTGGTGGTCGATTGCGCCTCCATTCCGTCCAACCTCATCGAATCCGAGCTCTTTGGACATATCAAGGGCGCCTACACCAACGCGGTCACCGATCGAATGGGCGCGTTTGAAGCCGCAAACGGCGGGACGATCTTCCTCGATGAGCTTGGAGAGCTTCCTTCCTCGCTTCAGCCGCGCCTTCTTCGGGTGCTTGAGTCCCGAAGGGTAAAACGAGTGGGCTCGAACGACTTCCACGAGGTCGACGTTCGGGTTGTTGCGGCAACCAATCGCCCCTTAGAAGACGAGGTTCGCGCCAAGCGTTTCCGGAGTGACCTCTACTTCCGCCTCGCCGTCATTCGCGTGAATCTCCCTCCGCTCAGAAACCGCAGGGAAGACATTCCCCTGCTGGCGCGGGAGTTTTTGCGAAGGCATTCGGCCAAAGGGGAGCAGCCCCAACTCGAGTTGACGCCCGAACTTGCGGCCGCTCTTTCATCTTATGACTGGCCGGGAAACATCCGAGAGCTTCGCAATGTGATTGAGCAGGCAGCCTCGCTTTCTAAAGAGAGTCTGTCGCTGGCGCTAAAACTGCGGGCCAAGCGGAGGGCTGAGTCGCGCCCTGCATCCCCCGAGCCGAGTGATGCGGTGTTCAATGGCTTTTTTAAGCTGCCCTACAAGGAAGCACGCAAACAGGTTCTTGAGGCTTTCGAGATCGCTTATGCAAAAAACGCGGTGAGGGAAGCCGGTGGAAATGTAAGCAAGGCGGCCGAACTTGCGCAGGTGCATCGGAATGTTCTTCATCGAATCTTGGCCAAGGCGAAGCAAGAAGCCATTGCCGACGTGCTCGATGGGCCGGACGGTGCCGACGAGGCCACGCCCGTAGAATGATCCAGCCGTCAGGCGGGTGGTTTTTACCTTGGCTCGGGTTCGCATCTCCGATGTCCCGGCGGATGATGCAACAGCATTTCTTGAGGCAGAAGTTTCGACCGCGCGTCAGCTCGCAGATGGCACTTGGCGAAGGTCCAATCTGGCAGCAAATGGGGGTCGCCTTGACCCGAAAGACGAGAGCTAGGCAGCGTTTGTGCCCGGAAGATCCAAGGGAGATGGCTCAACTTCGGGAAAGCCGATGGCTTGCCCGGTAGCCGGTATCGAGGTCGGTGATCGTGACTTCGATGATGCCCGCGTTGTTGAGGGCGTACTGCTCTTGGATGAGTGGGCCGGGCGCGGTTGTGCGAATTACGGGAACCGCGCTCAGGTCTAGGCTGTCGCGCCTGAGTTCGGGATCGAATGGGAAGAGCACATCGGCATAGGGCGTAATGTCTCCTGCGGGGACCCCGGTATCCTCAAGCCAGCCGCACTCAATGAATCGAAAGTGTCCGATGTTGTGGGCTGCGCGGTAAGTTCGTTGCAACCGGTACGGGGCCTCGGTGTGGGTGGGTAAACTGGTGTTGGCAACGAGGAGAGGATCAAAGGAAACCACTCGTCCACCGTGTGCCTCCCGGAAGACGCCAAAATTTCGTCCCAGTTGCTCGTTCACCTCAAACGCTGCTTGCTCGTCAATCGCGATTGCGAGACCCATGGCTGTGGACGCAGAGGGGTGGGCGGAGCGATGGACGCGTCGCCCGAACCGTTCTTTCAGGGCGCGGCCTACCTTGGGCAAAGCGCTTCCGCCCCCGACGACGTATATGCCGGCGACGCCCGCTTGATCGAGCAGGGCTCCTGGGGGTTCCTTTGTCCAGCGCCGCTTAGGGTCGACGGTGCGGTTCAAGAGACGGAGTGTGTCTTCGATCAGCGGAGTGCAGGACTGGTAGAAGGTCTCGGTCGTCAGGCTGACCGTCTCGTCGGCCTGGATGTTAAGCGCTTGTCTTTCGTCTGGGCTCAGGCAGGCGCCCACTTCGATGGTGAGGCGTCTAGAATTGGGGTGGAGTCGCTCCTTTTCTATTTGGCACTCACGTGCAAGTTTGGCCGAGCTTGGGTGTGAGAGTTGGCCTTCGGTGATGTTTTTCGCTTTGAGCGCCAGTCGGAAGAGCACGTTGTCAAAATCATCGCCCCCAAGTTGGGCCAGGCCTGCAGTTTCGAGAACGTCGTGTTGTTTTCCGGCCATGCGGACCAACGACACATCGAACGTTCCACCGCCCAAATCGTACACCAAGATATTCTCTCGTTTGGTGTTGATGGTGTTGCGATAACGATGCGCGTACTCGAGGCCGGCAGCCGAGGGCTCGCTGAGCATGGCCAAGACTCGAAAGCCCGCGCGGCGGAAGGCTTCGAGGGTGATCAAGCGCTGTGTATTGTGCGCGTTGGCGGGCGTCGCCACGAAGACCTCAATATCTTCGTTGGGCTCGGTTGCGATAGGCAGGTTGGAGCCGCTCAGAATGTCGTGTTTGAGCGCGGATACAAAGGAGACCAAAAGATCGAGCAGCGAGATTTCTTCGCCGCGGACTTTCATGGTGCTGCTTGGCGATACCTCGGGCCGAGACAACATTCGCTTGAAGGAACGGAGTACGGTCCATTTTGGGTCGTTTTCTACGGCCTTGGCGTGAAGTCCAAATACCCATTTGCGCCCATTGAACGCCGCCAAAGTGGGATACCAATCCAAGCTCTCGCCCCGGGGTCCGGCAAAACTAAGAACCGGGTAATTCCCGCGGTCGCACACGGCGACCACCGTCCTGGTGGTGCCAAAATCGATACCCAAACGCACTTTTTTGTCTCCTCCCTCGACGCCGGCGCCCAAGGCGCGGCGGGGTGCACATCGCTCCATAAGCCACCGATTGCAACAAGGAGAAAGTCATAGATACCCTTCCATGAAAAACGCCATAACTGCCAGGCCTCGGGCGATCACGGGTCCGAGAATGTAGGCTTCTTGCTCCTAAGCGCTTTCATCTCCTCGCGATGTCGCATTGTGGTTGATGGCGCGTCCGGGCGGCTTGTCTTTGCGCGACGGGCTTCGATGGGTCGGCCGATGGGGTTTTAGATGGAGGATCCTACGGTTTTCTTCATCTCGTTGGGGGGATCCCGTGACCGAGGAGACGCGGATCTCGGGTGCCCGTGTGGGTGGTTGGCTGCGGTGTGCGGCAGGGTCTTGGTTTGAAGCGAGGTGAAAGTGTTTAGGCGCGGCGGCAACTTTTTGGCCCGTGTGTCAGGTTGTGACCAAGTCCAGCTTTGGGGAGAATCATGCTCGTACTTTCCTGGCCATGAGTGGGACCGACGACCTGACGACCGAAGACCTTTTCCGGGAGCTGACTCAAAGTGGTAGCGAGTCGCTTTTTAACGAGATCGCCCAGGCTTTGACCTCAAAACTCGAACTGCACGATCTCCTCCGCACCATCGTAGAGCGGGTTTCGACGCTCTTTAGGCCGACCCACTGGTCACTGGTGCTCCGCGATGAGTGTAGCGGTTTCTTGCACGTGGAGATTGCGGTTGGACGGGGCACGGACAAGCTGCTTGGAAGACGCATAGAACCAGATTTTGGGCTCATCGCGCGTGCCGTAGAAACGGGCGAAGGTCAGATCAGCTCGAATCCGGCCATTCGTTCCGAATTGGTAACGACGCTGGACAACTCCGACGACAAGATTCGCAATGCCATTGCCGTGCCGCTGAAATCTCACGGCGTGCCGTTGGGGGTGCTTGAGTTGGTCAACCCCGTAGAGCGCTGTCTCAAGGGCGAATATCTGAACGCGCTCAAGACCGTGGCCGATTATGCGGCCATCGCCATTGAGAACGCGAAGAACTTCCAGAAGATTCGAAGACTTACAATCGTTGATGAGCACACCGGCTTATATAACGCACGTCATCTCAACTACGTGGTGGGCACCGAAATGCAGCGGGCCGAGCGATTCGGCCGACCGCTTTCTTTGCTGTTCCTCGACCTCGACGACTTCAAAATGATCAACGACAACCACGGGCATCTTGCGGGCAGCGCGATTCTCGCCGAGTTCGGTGAGTTCCTTAGGGGGAACATCAGGCAGGTCGACGCCGCGTTTCGGTATGGTGGCGATGAGTTTGCCCTGATGCTTGTTGAGACGAGCAATGAAGGTGCGGTTATTGTGGCCAAGCGAATCCAGGAGCTCCTCGCCGAAAGACGGTTTTTAGAGAGCAGGGGGCTCGCCATTAAGCTCAGCGCGAGTGTGGGCATTTCGAGTTTCCCGGAGGATGGGCGAAATACGAACGATTTGCTTCATACGGCCGACCTCGCCATGTATCAAGCCAAACAGAAGGGCAAAAATATTGTGATGTCGACACGCGTGTCCCAAGAAGGCGCCAAAGAGGTGCGTTGAGCAGCGAACGCGTGGGATATCGAACTGAGCCGATGATTAGACGGACAGCTTGCGATACAGGTGGGCCCCGACAAGCCCCATGGCGCCCGCATAGATGCCTTCGGTGATATCAAACACCCGTCCGGCGACTGGGATTTGCATGAGCTCGAGTACAAGCGCCAGCGTCAGGCAAGCTCCGAAACCCAATTTAGGCGAGCTGCGAAGAACATACACGGCGTAGCCGAGCGGTAGGTAGAAAGCGGCGGCTTCAAAGACGTTTCGGAATGTGGAGAGGTTGAGGTTTTGGAACAACGACCAAAACGGAACAAAACTTGTCGCCGAGACGCTCGCTAAGGCTGTTTCAAGAGGCTCGAATTCAAATGGTTGGAGCGCGCGCAGCGCGGGCGCCAACACCGCGAACGATAGGACGACGTGCGGCTGCAGGCGCGTCAGTTCGCCGAGCTGGGCGGCAGGCTTGAGGCGGGCATCTTTGATGGCTGTAGCCCAGGTGACCCCACCCAAAGATGCAATGCAGGCCACCAATACGTCTTGGAGTCCAGGACTGTGGCCAATGAGGATGAGTTGGGCACATTCGATTCCCAGTGCGAGTGCGCCCATGAGTGCCCATACCAACGCCGAAGAGGTGGGGCCTACGCTCTTGAGCGCTTTTGGGCACCCGCTTTTGGCGGCAAGCAGGGGCGGAATTTCGAGCGCCGCCAAAAATGCGAGGGCGCCGAAAAGCAAACCGTCGGTGAAGAGTCCGCCTAGGGGCTTTGGGCCCCAAGGGTTGTTGAGCAACGCTCGAACGTGTGCCCTTAGGCTTCCGATATCAAGGGTAGGAATGAACGGTGCGAGGCTGCCTCCGACGATTGCGAGCAAGTAAAGACCCAAGACGAGCACGCCTGGGCGCTCACGTGCGGTCTTTTCCAGCACAGCTTTTGCGGTGATACCCCAGCGACTAAGATAAAGAGCGGCCGAAGTGCCTCCGAGGAGCGAGCCCATGAAGTTGGTGGCCAGATCCGTTGCGGACGGAGACCGGGTTTCGCTCATGGTTTGGAGGCATTCCACAAAGAAGGAAAGACCAAGTCCCACGAGGCCCGAGAACATTGCCCGCGCCCATGGGCGTTTCGTTTCGAAGTGGGACAGGGAAAAGAACGCAAAAAACCCAAACGGGACGAACAAGACGACGTTTTGTACCATGTCTGGAATGGACCAAATTCGTCCCCTTTTTGTGTCCCACCCCGGAATCCAGGATACCCGATCGAAGGACGGGGCATGAGACATGTCCCAGGGGATGGTTGTCGCATAGACGATGAAAAGGGCCGAGAAAGCGAAAAATACCTTGGCCGAAAACAATCGATTCAAAAAATAGGTTTGGTCCTTGGTCGTCAAGTGGTCCTCTTTGGCGGGTACGAAGCGAAATTTAGGGGTCCTCGCAATGGTCGTAGCCTCCTACCGCAAAAACGATCCCCTGGAGCATTTGGTTGGCGCCCTTCCAGTATCCGACCTTTTGTTTAAGCCCACCGCTCCAGTTTTTGTACAGGCCCTGGTCGTCAAAGGCCTTTTTTGTAAGCTTGCACAAAGCCATCTTGGGCGCGAGTTCGTGTCCTAAGAAAAGTAGGCTGAGGGTGTGCGGTTTGTTTTGGTTCCACAGCGCGGTTCGGTTGTCGCTGTCCTTTCCCATAGAGCAATGGGCCACATCTTTTCCCCCATTTTTGAGGGTGCAATCGAGTCTGGATGCGAAAGGCGAAGCCAAGTCGATAGACCGGCCGTCACGTTGTTTCTTGAGGCCGTAGACGTAGTAGGTTTTTACAATTCTTGCGAGCGCCCTTTTTAGACGACCGGTCGGATCCTCAAAATCCCTGTAGTAGCGATGAAAAAACGCGTAGTGCATCGAGTTGATCATGAACTGTTGCGGCCCATGGCAGTGCTTTTTTGATGGGATATCCTGGGTACACATAAATCCCGCTTGAAGGTTGTCTTCGAGCAGCTCGGTGAGAAAGGTTTTGAGTTTGTTTTGGCATTGGGCACCGGTTTCTTTGGGCACGAAGCGGGCACAGTTCATCAGCATCTCAAGATGCTGCAAGACCTGGCGGGTTGGGCGAATCTGAGTGTACGCGTTTTCTCGTATCGCTTCTTTGTTTCTTGGCACGTTGTAGCGGTTGAGGACGGTGATTCCTGCTTGGCGAAAACGGTCCAGGAGTGTCGCCGAGGGCCTCAGAAGATAAGCGAGGAACATGCCTTGGTTGTAGCTGTAGTCCGAAGAACCCTGTCCGCTGCGGTGCCATTGGCCTTCGCCCTGACCGCCAGAACTGACTGCAAAACCATTGGTGGAGCCGTGGGTGTGATCACCGATGTTGTAGTACGCGGTGAACATCTGAAGCCAACTCCCTGGCAGAGCCATGTCCCACGCCCATTTGGGTTCACCGGAACGGAAAAATTCCAAAAGCTCCAAGCCCGTGGGGTTCCAGTAGTTCATACGCGCGCCATGCTCATAGGGATTGGCGTTGTCCACGGCATAGCGATCGAAGATCGTCTCGGGCCACAGTTGGCTCCCAAAGGTCTTGGCGCGCGCCCATTGGCCGCGCGGGCGCACGGTGTCTTCATGGAGGGTGTGAAGGGCGTTTCGGTATTGGGTTTTGAGCAGCGAGGGTGCGCGGGTTCCAAGATTTGGCAAGACCTTAGTCTGGTTCAGGGCGGGTAGGGGGCGGGTGGGCAACAGACCCCGCTCAAGCGAAACCTGCGTCATGTCTCTTAGGGTTTCGAAGGCGGCAGCGTTCATGTTTGGTCTGATATTGAGACGTCCGAGATTCCAGATGCCCTTCGCTTCGCCGATGACCAGAGGTTCGCTGACAAACACAAATTCGAGCGCCCCATCGGTAAGCTGGATGGCCTGGGGTTCGCGGTAGCGCATCCAGGGCATTTGTGCCGACACCGTCAGATTTTGGCCTAAAACAGCGACCACCGGGTTTTCGAAGAATTCTGCTTCTTCTTGTATCTTCTGGTTTACGGTGATGGCGGCGCTTCGTTTCCATGGTGTTCCTTGGCCCTTGCGCTGTTCAACGCGAACCGTTCCCGCGCGGCTGACGCGGTTTGGTTTGATGGGTCCAGAGCCTCCACTCCATGCGACAGGGGTCTTGCCGACATTCATCGGGATACGAAAAGCGACTTCAGAGACGGTTTGGTGCTCGTCGGTCCAGGGCGCTCTGAGTGCGCTTCCGCATTCGTTGCGGAAGTGAAAACGAAGGCCGACATCGGCGCTCATGCGGGTGAAGCTCATTTCGACGGTGAAGCCGAACCTTGGGTACCGGTGACCCGGGCAAAGCGTTGTTTCCCCTTTGCCCACGAAGTGTCCCTTCTGTTGAACGACGGCCCTGACGGGCCCGGCTTCGATGATCCGAAAACCGTTTGGATCAATCTGGATGGTGTCGGGGGTTCGGGTGTCGAGGATCGTGCGGTTCGAGAGCACGAGTCTGGGGCCCGCGCCCGGGCGGTGTTTGAAAATCGTTCGGGTTTGTTTTCCTACTGTCACTTCGATGACACTTAGGAGGCCAGGTAGGGTCGGTAGGAGTGTGAATCGTGCGACCCCGGTGTGCACAATGAATGCCGAGCGGTTGCCTTCCACCCGGACGATGGGTGAGGGGGCCGGCTTGGCGCGTGTATGTCGCGCCAGCAGGTAGCTCAGGGACCCACGGGGTTCTATTGAAGCGGGGACCGTCACTTGCAGCCATTGGATCGAGCGGTTGGGGTCGTCGACGACCCCGTTCCAGCGGGCGATCACCTTGAACTGAGCGGGGATGGTTTCTCCCTTTGAGCCGATGATGCTCAGGTTTTTCAGGGTGCGCAGCCGTCCGCGTCTCAGGGGAATACTGGAGTAGGCGACTTCTCTTCTCGGGAATTCCGTGTCGTTTGGGATGTGGAGGCAAGCGATTTGTTGAAAGGACGTAGGATTCCGGGCCCGTGCCGCCCGAGCGGCTTCATCACAAAGCGAACGATTTGGGTTCGTTGTTTTGCCTAGGGGCTTGGGCCCCGGGACGTGGCTGCATCCGACGAGACTGAAGGCGAGCGCGAAGTTCAAAGCGCACGAAAGCATTGGGGACCCATGGGTGTTGGAAGAATGACGGTGAGCGCACGAAGTTTAGGGCCACGGCGCCGCTGAACACAATGCTCTCAAGAAAGATTTCTTATGGCTCAATGATGAATAGTGTGAGATATATGTGTCCTTCAAATGAATCATTTCGTGCTGTTTTCGAACAATACGCCGAAGGCCATGATTTCGACGAGCGGCACCCGTTTAAAGCATGCGTATTCGCGACTCTGTTGGGCCCGGCCGGCTCGGTTTACAGTGCGGCCCTGGTGATGTCTATCCGGTGGAACTCCTAGGACTTTCGGAGCACCGGGCTCAAAAATAGAGGCCTTTGTTTCGTCGATGCGTGTTGAGTGTGACACGAATGTCGCGGACTGCTCCGCATGCGAAAGTGCAATTTCTTTTGCTACGATTGTTGTCAACCGTTTTCGGGGGCTTTGGGAGCAATGTTGCCTGCGGTTTTTCTCGGATTGGGTTGGGGCGGTCCGAAACCAATATTGCGAGGGTTTCAGGGCGTGTACGACGCTTGCCCGATAGGCATTTCCGTCGAGAACTCTAAAAGAGTCAAATCAATGACGCACGGAGTCGACGCCCGTCGTGACCCAGGAGCGATACGCTGGGTGAAATCGCCAAGGATGGCGTGTGGGCACTTGCGAAGGTGAGTCCACTAGTCTACAAACAACCACGCTCTTTCAACGGTCCTAGCCGGCTTGCCAGCCTGGAAGTGCGGCACCAGCAGACCACGCTCGATATGAACCTGATCGGATTTGGAAAGTATATGATGCCTGACTACAAAACTTACGCGTTTCCGCTTAACGTTCGCTGTAAGGGTCTTCTTCCCCTTCTATTCCTTCTGAGCGGATGCCTCGGTGGCGCGGACAGCACTTCCGAAGAGAACCTCACTGTGGATCGGCAGGGTCTTGGGGCAGACGCTGCCGCCAACTCGGTTCTTGAAGAGGGGCCCATCGATTACGAACAAGAGCGTCGTCTTTCCCGGGGAACGCTTCCGAAGAGCACCTACAAACTTCCCGCGGGTGCTCGGGTTCGATTTTTCCCCACCGATTTTTACGCGGGCGACGAATCGAGAGGGCGCGACCACGTTGACTTTTTGTTCGACCACACCCTCGGCGGCTCTGCATGCAACGATCGGTACCGCGGGTTTGTGCGTTACGATTTTTATCAAGCGAAAGCGGGCACCGATCAGTATCGTCGTTTTGGATCGCAGTACGCCGAAGAGAAGCCCTACTTTAACAATGGAAGCGAAGAGTACACGCGCGGGGGGTGTTTTGATCCCAAGAGTCTTTTTGTCTACCGCATGAAAATGGCACCGGGTTTTAATAAACTGGCCGTCTGTGTGTCTCACCGAAATCCTCGCTCTCGAAGGTACTGCCAAGCGATCTTGGTCAAGACGCGCGACGAAGCTCAGGATCCGGTGGTAGACACCCCCGCCGCTCCAGCACCACCGGTTGAGCCCATCCAAGAAGAGGATCGAGACCCGGTGTTTGTTGAGGGGATGATCGACTACGACCAAGAACAAGCGAAGTCCGGTGGGCGTCTACCCAAAAGCAACTATAGGCTCAAGAGCGATGAGGACATGCGATTTGTTCCCACGGACTTCTGGAATGGCGATCGATCGGTGGGCACCGACTTTGTTGAGTTTCTGTTTGACCATACGATCGGCGGTGGCACGTGCTCTGATGAGTACGACGATTACGTCGGCTATGAATTTTATCAAGCCCCTTCGGGATCGACCGGCTACACGCAGTTTGGAAGCCAAGCTGGAGAGCGACCGGCCCAGTTCGAAAACGGTAGTACAATGTTCAATCGTTCCGGCTGTTATGATCCAAGGGGAAGTTTCGTTTACCGAATCAAAATGCCCACTGGATTCAACAAGGTGGCGGTGTGTGTCCGTCGGTTAAAGAATAACGGCAACAGCCGCCATTGCCAAGTGTACCAGGTCTCGACCGCCGGTACCGCTGATCCCGGTTCACCACCATCGGCACCGTCGCCATCGCCAAACCAGCCCGGTGGTGGACAGCAGCCGGTCGCCCCGGGCGCGCCTTCTCCTTTTGCGGACGGCGTGGCCGCCTACCGCGCGGAAGCGGCGCGCTCTCAAGGAACGCTGCCGGCCAGTACCTACACCCTTGCGGCCGGGGAAACAATTCGCTTCGAGCCCACAGTCTTCTGGAATGGAGACGACGCGTTGGGCAAAAATTACCTCGAGTTTCTGTTTGACCACTCCGTCGGTGGGACGGGGTGCAAGCGGAACTACGACCAGTTTATCGACTATGAGTTCTATCAGACGTGGGGCGATTCACCCGACTACGTTCAATTTGCAAAACAAACCGGCACGAACGCTTTTGTGGCCACGAACGGGAGCACCCGGGTGACACGAGCCGGGTGCTACGACCCCCGCAATTCCTTTGTATACCGGATGGTCATGCCTGAGGGGCCCAATAAGTTGGCCGTCTGCATCGTCAACACCAAAGCGCGCTCAAAGCGCGTGTGCTATCTCTACTCGGGTTGGACCAACAGCGATGGTCCCGAATGGGACGGGCCGAAGGCGGCTCCCAGGCCACCCCCCAAGCCGTCCATTGATCCTCCAGTGGCGCTTCCCGGCCAAGAAGAACCCCGTGAGAGCCCGCCGCCTGCGCCTGTCCCGGCACCGTCGCCTGCGCCCGTCCCGGCACCGTCGCCTGCGCCTCCGTCGGGTCGGCTGCCGGATTCGGTTGCGCAAGATCCGGGCCCGCCTGTACCGGTCGGCAAGCCCGGCCCCCCAACGTGGAGTGTTTTACCGCCGGGGAACGGCGATTGCCTCCGAGGTGAGGTGTCCGAAAGTTTGGGCAAGGCATCGGGCGACTACCAGCGTATCGGCTGTCTCGAAGTCCGCAACAGTGGGAAGGTGGACAGCGACGAGGTGGCGTTTTCGGGGATTCCGTTGCGGAAAGGGTTGCTGAGCACTCAGGGGCTGGTGGTGGTGGGCCCAGGAGAAGTGATTGTTCCTTCTCAATTTCAGGTTCTCGCACGCTGGAACGGACGGGTCGATGACCCCAAAAAGGCCATTCAGTGGGTGCAGGTTGTGATTCCGGCTTCGGTGGGTGCGGGCAAAACCACCGGATATGAGCTTCGCTGGTACAAAAAGGCAAGTTCGGCCGATCCGTCCAAAAGCATGATCGTCAAAAATGGCGACGGTTACCGCGTGGACACCGGCGTCGCCACCTTTCAGCTTGACCCTGACGATGCGGCGTTGGTGACCTCCATCGAAGTGACCACCATTGGTGGAGGCAAAAAGCGAATCTACTCTGGCAAGCCCCACGCGGGCCCTCGGCTGGTCATGCTCGATGGCATGGTCCTGGACCGCAAGACGCCAGGCGCAGTTTCGGTTGATGAAGGAACCTTTCGAATCCTGGAGGCTGGTCCGGTCAGGGTCGTGGTGCAACAAAAGGGTCATTTTGTCGGGCCCAATGCGACCACCATGTGCGCGCGTAGCGGATACCAGGGTTGCGGATTCACCAGTGTGATGACTTTCTTCCGCGGGCGACGGGACATCGAGCTTCAGTTTCAATATCGCAATGAGTGCGGAACCGGTGCGTCCCCCCCGTGGACCGATGAGTTGGTCGAGGTTCAAGAAGTCGCTTGGGTGTTTCCGCTCGACTTCAAAGGCAACTTCAAGACTTGGGTTGGCGGCTCTGGTCCGATGACGCTGGTCCAACGAAACGGCAACCAGAAACTTGTGGTGGAGCAACGCAAGGGCGGTGGTTCTCCCTGGCGACGGCGCGCTCGAATGACCCTCACGGGTAGCGTACAGGAACAAAGTGAGTTCTTTGAGCGCCCGGTGATCGCCATCGGCGATAACGGTTTGGTGGCCTCGGCCCAAATGCCGTGGATGCGTTACCGTGAGCCTCAAGGACTGCGTTCGGGGAATCGCACCCTCGAATTGTTGTTCATCAGCGAAAAGCTTCCGGTAGGCGAAGCGGTTGGTATTTGGAATCAGGCGCGGATCAACATTCGAACCGAAACTTCGCTTTTGCAGCAGGAATTGACGCGTTCGCAAACCGCCCAAGCCCTGGAGCGCGGGCTGCTCGTGGGAACGACCCGTGCGCATGTGAACTGGACAAAGGTGTTGCCCAACCTGGGTTCAGGCCAGGAGACACTCGTCAAAAGCGAGTATCTCAAAGCGCTCAATCAGCTTCATGACGATACGGTTCGACCGGGCGGCCAATGGGACCGTGCCAAGACGTACGGTACGCAGTTATGGCCCGATACCGTCTTCGATCGGTACTTGATCGACCGCAAGAACCCCTACGAAAACGATGCCAAGATGAACTACTGGAACCCCTCCGGCGCCGAGCTACTCGAATATTTCCGGTCCGGAGATCCAAAATGGGCTTGGGAAATGGCACTGCCTGCAAGTTGGCTCCAGATGTATTCCGCCTACTACAACACCGGAGATTGGGACCATGGCATCTCGTCCGGTTTTGCCGTGACCTCCGGAGGAACCGGCGAGGGGCAGTGGCACCGCAGCGGCAAGGGTTCGTCGGACTACGCCTACAACCGAGGTATGTATCTTGCGTATTTGGTGCGGCCCTCAGTCACCCTTCGCGATCGGTTTATGCAGGCTGGGGCCACGGTGATTCGACGCTACAACATTCCCCGGGCCCAGCAGGAAAGCCGAGAGCGTTTCGTGAACTACGTGGTTCCCACGAGACAGGTCCTTCAACACTTCGAGATGCTGATGAACTGCGCCCAGTTTGTTCCTGGTTCAGCAGGACAGGCATGTTTGTCCCGGCTCCACGAAGTTGTCGGGGAGCTGATTGAAGAGAATATCCGAGCGGGTGTGGTTTGCCTCGACGATATTCCGCGAGGCCAATGCAGCGGTGTACAGCAGTTTATGGTGAACTCGATGCACTACGCATTTTTCCACCGATACTATCGAAGTTTCGGCGATACCGCCGGACCGCTCAAGGACAGTCTGGTGAAGCTCGGCACTGTTTACTACGAGTACGGCCTCCAAAAGGAGTCCGATCGAGCCTCTATTGCCATCGACAAGCCCTTTGCTTCGAGTTTGCAGTGCACCCTCGCCGGTGGTGGCGATCGCGTGAGCTCTTGTCAATTGGGCAAAGACGGCGACAACCGCACCGCACTGTGGGCCCTGAACAAACCCCACACCTTGTCGCTTCTCTTCTTGGCACAAGAGCTCGACCCGTCCATCGGTCTTTGTGACATCACCAAAGATGCCCACAACGACCCGTCGCTATACGACAATTGGGCAAGCGTCATCGGCGAAGGTTCCGGTTACTGGAAGGGCGCGAGCCAGGTCCTTCAGGGAATGATTTTCTCCGTCGGCGGATACGATAGCTGCCGAGACCGGGACCGCTGAGCACCTTGACAGAGGGCGCGTGGGTCGCTTTTCGACCCGTGTCTTCGTCGATGAACCCAGACCTAGGAATCAAAACCCTAGTACCGGGCCAGCGTGATATTGACCCATTCTCGCTGGCGATTGTCGCACCAGTTTCCCGCACCGCCTTCGGCTCTCGTCAGTTCCATATAGAGAATGTGCGCCTTCCTCGTGCGACAATCCGGCACGACACTTGCCGAGCGGGAATAGATCAATATCACGCTGGCCCGGTAGCAACTGATCACGGCGGGCATTGAGCTCAAGCGCGAGATAACTCGCAGTCATGAGCTTAACCATAAATGTCGCGCCGGTACTCTGGCGCTCAACGCCGTGACGCGCGAGGGCGTGTTCTTTGTCGGACAAGAACGAGGTGGATGCGAACTCTATGACTGGAGTGGAGCCGGTGTCACCCTCAAGAATTTTGTCGCCAGGACCGAGTAGATTTCAATCAATCCTTAACCACCACCGGTGCTGACGTGAGGGCCCACGTGCCCTCTTCAACGCTCCATTCGTCTGACTGAAAATCGATGCCGATCACGGCTTTGATTTCCTGCTTCGGTCCGAGATCTTTGAAAAATTTATCAGCTTCCACGCCGCGGGCGCTCGTTCTCTTAAACAGCAACGAAACCTTTTCTTCTAAGTTCGGATCCGTCGGAGTCGGATGGTCGAAGAAGGATTTCGTGAGCCGCCGATCGAAAAAGAGAATATCCCGCGGCCATGTCTCATCTTCTTGGATCACGTAGAAGGCAACATGCAGATTGGCGGGCTCTGGGATGAACTCGTCATCCTCGACGTCTGACTCTGCGGCCAAACCGCCCTCGGTCAAATAGTACCTGACCGTAAGCTCCGGGATCATGAGGGGTGGTTTTCTCAATTGAACTTCAGCGCTAAAACCGACTCGCCCAGATGTTGTTCTCGGTCGCATCTGAAAGGGGCCGCCCGCCGGCTTGAAGCGCGTCGGCGGACCTGGCTGGTCGGGCACAGGGAGAAGAACCATGCAGTACAACAAGAAGCTGAGGAGTGGACGGATGCCGTCCAGGGCGGGGTCGGGCTTTTGACCTTCGGGGACAAATTGTCGGAAGTCACCGTACAACGAGACTGTGCTCCCAATCATGTTCTTGGGCTCAAGAAAATAGAGATTGTGTCGGTGCTGTTGCCAAGCCCTTCTTTGCGCTTCGGGGTCGGCTGGGTCAAAATTGATCGCGTCAGGGTTGTGGCTACAAAGGTAGTAAAAATAGTCATCGGTTTCGTCCTTGGTGACGGCGATCTTGAACATGTTGCGATCGTTTTCCGGAATCTGGGCGATTCCGAAAGGGAAATGAGGAGAATCCGCAAACGCCTTTGCGCCTACGATAGGTTCGAGCTGAGTGCCAAGATGAGGTTGTTCGAGACGCGGTGTTGGCGTTTCGACTCCGAATGAACTTGTGTTGGACAATGGTTGAAACTTTGTATCGGCTCCGGTGGGAGGGCCCTTGTCTGTTCCGGTGTCCGATGGAGAAGACGCCGTGGCCAGGTCATTGCCGGTGGTGGCGCACGGTTTCGGATGGCTTGAGGTTCTCGGGATTCGTCTCGTTTTCGGGACTTGCTGGCGTGGATGGACCTTTGCCTTCCGGTGGTTTCGGCGAGGTACCTTCCCTAACGAGTTGGGCTTTGGAGAACAGGTATTCGTTAGCGAGCCCAGAAGGCCCGACGTAATCCAGCTGGGCAGAGATGTAGATGGCGTCTTCTTCGGGGATGCTTTTTAGGAAGTCCGTACCGGATTTGAGCTGTTGGCTGGTATGGCTCGACAAATCGGCGACAAGTTCGACAAAACGCTCCTGGCGGCCACTTTCCGCACTCCAGAGTTCAAGATGATCTTGGGGCGCCGACTTGCCGAAGGTCTTGACACTGAAAATGAACACCTTGTAGCCGTAGAAGTCGGATGGTGGCCGGTCTTTGGGGCCTTCAATCTTGAAGTACAAAAGCGACTTGGTGAGCGACGCTTCGATTTTGATGTCCGCGGGCGGGACCTCCACGGGGCCAAGGACCTTTGTGGGATGGCTCAGCTTGTGGAATGGAAAGTCATTGAGGTGTTCCTGAAGCTGGTAGCGATCAAGATAGGCATCGTTCTTGGCGGTGTACGCCATGAAGTAAAGCGGGAGCCCCGGAATGGGGCGCGGACGGGGGCTGTTGACGAAGTAGAGATCGATTTTTTGTTCGGCCGATTCGTCCTCGTTTGAGTAAAGTTTGTCGGACCCCCGGGTCCAGGAGAACTTATTCAGGGGCATGGTATGCGCCATTCCGGTTACACCGTTTTTCCTACTCCCCTGAAGCGGTGCAAAAATGGTATGGCCGTGTTCAAGCCACTGTTTCACGTAGGCTTGGCGGTCTCGGATGTTGAAGCGCAATAGAGAAGGGTCGTGAGATATCATCCAGTACAGCGTTTCATCCGACCGCAACGGCGCTTCGGTGATCATGGGGATGGTCGCAGTCCCTTGATCGTATCTCCCGAGGCTGACGACGGGCGGGGTGTGGAGTGAGGCGAAGCGGATGGTCGCTTTTTTCCAGCCGAAAAAGCCCTCAACCTTGACTTCGAGTTCCCCCTCGGCCGCACGCTCCGCCATCTCTTGTCCAGAGATGATGTCGATGGGGATCCCGTCCTTCATCAAGATGATGTCAAGGTATTGGGCCCAGTCCATGGTTTTGAGGTCGTTGAGGGACTTTGTCAGCAAGAACACCTCCTGGCCGTTTTCGGTCGGTTCGATCACCGTGACTTTGACTGCATCGACAACCCGGGTGCCTACACGCTTAAGGGGCGCGATGAGGTCGAAATCGAGCTCATCAAGCGCTTGCCTGGCGTGCTCAACGCCAGCGTCCATGAGTTTTCTGGCCTCGCGGGCAATCGCGAGGGCCTTGGCGGGATTGAGAATGCCCCTCACGTTGGGGACGTTGTCCGAAGGCAAGCTGGTGCCCAACACAATCTGCTTCCGGGCTGCGGGCGGGAGTTCGTAGTGATGTTCGAAGAACTCGAGAATGACCACCGCCTCAAGGGCCGATTGAATGGGAGAAGCATAAGACGTTCCAGCGGACCGATGAAGGGAACGTCGGTCACCGGGCCTTGTAAGCTCGGCCCAATGGATGCCAGGCACGGCAATATCTGTTTTCGGACCATAGTTGGACACCGAACTGAGGGGCGACATGAGGCTTGACGAAAAGGACTCGAGGGCGGCGACTTTTGTGAGGTTATCCTTGGTCAGGCCCTCGGGCACCATCTCCTCCGAAACGAGCCCTTCGTCGTTGCCCGCGGCGGCGTTGACGGAAATGCCCAGCTTGGCGCTTCGTTCGATCGTTCTCTCCATATCGTCTCCAAGCTCGTACATGGGGTTGTCGGGGCTTTGGCTCGCCTGGACAAAGGCGTCCCGAATGCCTTGAGGCATTTTTGACAAGTCCACAGTTTTAGGAACTCCGTGACTGAAGTTGAGGATATAGACGGCCTTTCCGGAGAGGTCCTCGTTGTACTGACTCCGTTCACGAAACGCTTCTTCGGGAATGACCTTGTCTCGAATGTACAGCGGGTGAATTTTTGAAGCGTCCAGTCCCGCAAGGTCGGCAAAGTATCGGGTGTACACCATAAACTGCCTCACCACGTCTGCCAGATGGCCGTCGTCGTGAAATCCAACGTAAATGCCCGGTCTGTTGTCCGTGGAAAAGAGCCTCTCAAACTCGCTTGGCACCGTGTAGGTACCCACTGCTTCGGGCGACTGCTCCAAGGTACCCTTAGCGCTTGCTTCGCCCTTGGGCCCTTCGGAGTCGAGTTGACCGGAAGAGCTCGGATTCTCCCCTTCGCCCTGGTTTTTGCCGGAAGGGGCGTGGATGGTGGTGGCGCTCAGCCGTTCTTCGAGACTGGCATACCCCGCAGCATCCTTGTACCAAGCGGGCGTGCTGGGGTGCCAGGCGGTGCTGGGTGCGACTCTGGCCGAACGCTCTACCGCTTGGCTGTCGAAGAACCACCCCAGGAGAAGTCCTCGCACCGCTTGGAGAAGTCCATCGCGGAAAACGCTGTCCGGCAGGTGGGCTGCGATCTCCAAGAAACTTTGCCACCACAAATGATGGCGCAAGAAAGTCTCGATAATCGCTTCGGGTGATTGTTCGGTATCGAGCACATAGACCTCGATCCGGGCATCATCACCGATGAGTTCGGGCGAATCCGGCCAAACATCACCAAGTACACCGCCGTGTGGCTCCACCGTATCGAAGGGGATGAGGTCTTGAAGGTGGCTGGTGTCAAACCCATAGATCTTGTCAGCCCCAAAAGCTCTAGAGACGCCGCCGGGAGACTGGTAGCTTAGGTGGGCGCGGATTTGGGATTCGTCTTCGTAGTAAAGTGCCACGCCCGTGCCGTACTCACCGAGTTGTACTTCCTTAACGAGTTCTGCGGCCAAGATGCTGCCCACCGGGAGCCACGCGGCTCCGGGCTGTTCGTTAAACGCAACCATCGTGGTCAGCCCCGCGCTGAAATCCCCCGTGAAGGCCACGAGGGGTAGCGCCAGCGGCAACGCCGCCGCGGACAGCTGCGGATCTCCTTTGATCAACTCTCGAAACGCGGTGTACAGCGTACGTCCCGGGCGTTTGAGCACGGCCTTTAGGGCCTGCGTCTGGGCGCCCTGAACGGATCCGGGCCACAGCACCGGTTCAGGTTTGAGGCGTTTGCGCCAATGGCTACGATTTTCGGCGCTCACGGGGGCAAGACGCGCAAATTCGGCGTCACTCAAAGCGCCTCGCTGAAGCTGCCCGTGAAGCCACGCGGGGTGAAGATCCGCCTGTTCGGCGAGGGTGGGAAGGTGACCTTCAGCACGGTGGTGAATAAACTCTCGCAAAGCCTGACTGCGATCGGCCGCAGCGGGCATCAGCGGATAAGGGGGCACCTCTACTGTATGGCCCTGGATCATGAAGCGACCATGGGTGGGGGCGGCAGAACGGAGGGTCATGCGTAAAGCGCCGGAAGTCGGCATCCAGAACGAGGGACTATCGTTGCGAAACGCCTCCGCGACATCGACTCCGGTCAGCTCGACGTGAACCTCGAGATCCTGGGCATCCGCAAACCAGCCTTCAAGGCGGGTTTGTAAGTTTTGCCTGAGTACTCCCCTTACAGCCTCGACAGAACTGTCTGTCGGGGAGGCGGCGAGTGGGTTTGCGCGCCATGCGGCGGCCAGCTTGGCAAACGTTGGATGGCCGGGGGCCCAAACTCGAAACGGGCCTGACTCGCTGTGGGCGCTGTTTAAACCACGCAAAAGTTCCCGTGTGAGTTGGTTGAGTCTTAAGGCTTCTTCGTTGCGGTCCGCCGAGAGAATTCTGGCGTAGGATGTAGCCTCTTGATTGTGCCGCAGGTCGAGCAAGCCGCCAAAAGCGCTCTCGACAACGCCGCAGGCTCCTTTGAAGCCGAAGAGAGAATCCAGCTCTATGCTGCCTCGCCCAACGCGAACAGACTCTTGGGTGCAAAACTGCTGAAGCTCAGCCACAGTCTCCTCTGCGTGCTCGACATAGGGGCGGATCTCCAAGGCGCCCTGCCAGGTGGCCATCGACAAGGGGGCCTCAGGGCGCTCCGAAAGAGCCTGTTGGCTGACGCGAATGAGCACAAACCGCCGGATGAAGGCGTCAAAGCGGTCCGCGCGAAAGTCCGACGCCAACAGGCTGAACAAATTGTGAGCATAACGATCGCTGAGGCGGGCGATGAGCGAGGACCGAGCATCGGCGTTCTGAGCGACTGCGGGGGGGCGGGTGGTGATGAGTTCCGGCGAGTCCAGTCCGAAGAGGCCCGCTGGCTTTTGGAGAAACACGGCGGCAAGCAGCTTCTTGGTCGGCGGAGCCGCGTTGGCTTCTAGGGCAAGCCCAAGAAGCGCACGCAAGGCCAACGCATCTTGTGCAGGATCGGCGTCAGCCACGGCCCTTCTGGCCAGCGCCTCCATCCCGGCAGGCAGCAGGGCTTGGCGAACCGATGCCCCTTGGGGATCGTCTTTGAAGGTCGGCGTGCGGTCAAAGTCAGTGGGCGCTCCCGAGGCGAGGAAGGCCAGCGTATCAAGGAGCTCGCGCGCCTTATTCACATCCCCCCGTTCCGAAAAAAACAACGCACAGAGGCTGAAGGTTCTCGCCGACGCAACCGTGGCTGGTTCTTGGGAGGCGAAAATCGTTTCCAAGGGGGCACCGACGTCTTGGTTTAGGCAAGCAGGGCTCAGAGCCAAAGCAAGGGTGTCCGCCCAGCGGGCAAAGGGTTGGGGTTGAAGTCTTTCTGCCTTCCGGAGAGTGAAGTAGGCGAGCACGTTGTCGGCAACAGAGGCTTCGGGAGCCTCGGCATGGAGGGCGCGAAATAGGCCCTGGTCAAGGCTTAAAGCTGCTTGACTGTCGTTTGAGGCCGTGCCTGGGGACGGGCCTTGACCATGCTCCGGCGGAAGGTGGGCCTGGTCGTGGGCCCACGCACGCAACTCCAGCTCTCCGAGAAGGGCAAGCACCATACGCTTCGCCAGCTCATGTTCGAAAGCATCTGAGGTCTTGCTCGCAAACGCAGCCAAGGCTGAGATTGTCTGCATTGAAATACCAAGGCTGGCTTCACCCTGGGTTTCGATGGGCTGACCGGTGCTGGCATCGACAACCGCAAAAATTCTCGGGGCAGCCAGCGCTTCGAAAAGGGGCTGGTCCTGGCCAGCCTCGCCTGGAGTAAGCGGGGACAAGACTTCGGAGGTTAGACGAGCGCTTTTGCCGTAATCAGGCTCAAACATGCGCACAAGACCCCCAAAGAGCGTTCGCGCAGTCTCAAAGTCGCTGTGCCCGAGGGCGGCCTCGAGGGCCAGCGCCTGGTCGACAACATGGGTGACAGGCCGCCCTTCATGGGTCCCCGACGTCAGCAAAGAAAAAGGCCCAAGGCGATTCACCAGCTCGGGATATGCGCGTTGGACAAAAATGCGAAGCGTCGAAAACGGGACATCTACGCCGTAGTGTTTAAGCGAGCCTCGAGTATGACCTTCTTGGGCAGACAGGTACGCGTACACGTCCAAGAACCACACCACGGCGGTACCCGACGATAGCTGGGTGGACAAATCTTGGATGCGCTTGCCGGCATACACAAACCCATGGTCCGCAACAAAACGTTGGGCTTCGGCCCATAGCGTTTGCGCGGTTCTTCGCAGCGTGGCGGCACTCGGGTGCTGGGGATAGGCTTCGACGAAGCGGAAAAGTCCCAGAATGAGACCCATCGTGGCCTCCAAATGATACGAGGCGTCTTGAAGTTCGCTGGGCGCAATGTAGGGATCACGAAACGCGTTCTGGAAGTAATGGGTACCAAGGTACGTGTTTGTGCCCTCGGGACAGTGGTTTCGATTGGCTTTCGGGCACATACCGAGCGGCTTTACAAAGCGTACGATCGTGTAGCGCAAGCAGCGATCGAGTTGGTCCACGTAACGGGAGGGCTGAAGATTCGGGTTGTTCTCCTCGAGGGCAGCATAGTCAACCGACAGGGAGAGCCAACTGCAGTTGTCGATGGCGGCGTGGGGGCTCCTGTCGGTCCACCGGTAAAGGGGCTCCCCATCGGCCCCGCGGTTGTTGCCGGTCGGAACCACGTCACCACCACCGGTGATGAAGCGCCCTAGCTTTTCACCGGAGTCCAACACCTGGGACATCTTTTGCGCCGCTTCAGGGGTGGCGTCTTTTTCGATCGCTCGCTGGAATTCGTCCACCCACCCGAATTCATCCCAAAGGGCTCGGAAGATGCCCTCCCGCAGGCCGTCTCGCCATGCCTTAAGCCCGACCTCCGAGAGGTCCGGCGTCACATTCAGGCCTAGGGCCTCTTGGTGCTGGAGGGCATGGTTGAGGACGCTCAAGACATCCAGGTTGTGCTCGGTGACCACGTTGAGGGCTTCGGTGGGCTCTCTGGCTAGCCGCCAGCGATCCTTCTCAAGGGGTTGCCAGATCCAATGGGGGCTGTCTTCTACCGACTCGTCTCTACAGTCGTACGCGTGCTCTCCTTGGCGACAGACTTTCACTTGGGGGGGCTGATCTTCATCGTAGTGGTCGTAGCCCACCGCATCTAGGACGCTATAGTAGGCAAACTGAGCGTTTGCCTCTCGGTGAAGTCCTGCGGAGTAGGGCGTGTCGGCGTATTTTAATCCTCGGGTCGTGGTCCCCGCGGTCATCAGGTAGACCTCCTCTTCGTCTTCTAGCGTGATGCGCCTCCGGTGACGCATCAGTCCGCGCAGAGATTGCTGGTAGCAGCGTCGTATCCACGTTTTGTCCTCGGCAAGAACTCGATAGGCTTCAGAGCTGATAAACACCCCGAGCCCATGAAGAGCCCACGCGCTTGCGCCGGTCACCAGGCGGGCATCGCGCCACCGATCGCCTTGGGTGTTCCAGGAAAAATGCCACCCTTGGAGTTCATCTTCGCGATGGGGGTCGAGAACCGCATGGGCACACAGATAACGTGCCATCCCTTGGGCGCGCGCATGGGCTTCTACAGAGGATGAACGAGCGGCTTGGGCGAGGGCAATGCCCAAGGTATAGGCCCAGACCCGCTTGTAGCTCGCCAAATACTGGGCGTCTTGTAGGATGCCCCGGGTCTTGGGCTCCGTATCTTTGGAATGCGGTCCCCGGTCTTCAAGGGCAGCGCGTTGGGCGTCACTCAACCGATACTCCGTCAGGTAACTGACCGCTTGATTTTGCGGGGAAAATCGCTCGCCGTAGTAATGATCGCCAGGCCCGTCGTCGTTCTCGAAGAACGTCAGCGTTTCGCTTACTTCGAGCGCCGCCCGTTCTCGAACGGCCTTTTGGACGTTGCCACCCACATGGGAGGCGTCGCGTTTAGTCGGCAGGTTTGATGCGTTGGAGCTCAGCCAAAAGCTCCCGCTCGTGGACTCGAGTCCGTGGCTGTTTCCTAGCGCAAGCGCCCAGGGTCCCGCGCCTGGGTGGCTCGTGAGCGCGCCGTACGTACTGGCTAAGCTCACCTGACCTTCGACGAGATTCAGCGTGAGGGATGCATCTTGACCGGAAGGTTTGGAGACTTCGACAAGGGGAATGGCTGTGTCCGGAAACGAACTTTCGGCTGGGGCGCCTTGGGGGGGGGGCCTTTGGTCGCTGCCCGGGTGTGCAAGCACTCGGCCGGTCCCGACGTCGAGCAACAGAGGGCCACGGTCGTTGTAGACGGCCACATGGTCCGCGTTGACCATGCGCAACGAAGTCGTCGTCGCCTTGCCTTCTGTGGACTGAGCGGCCCTTGGGGTGACAACCACCTGCCGAACACTTTGGTCCCAAGAAGCCCGCGTGACCATCACTTCTTCCAGGCCTTGGGGCCCCCGGCCCGCGGCGACAAAAGGAACCAGTGCCAAAGATCCTTCAAGCACGATCTCGGGAACCTGAGGATAGGTATCCCGATAGTGAGGCCAACTCGAAACGGACGACGGTTTGGCGGCAGGCCATGCAAGCGCTTTGATCGACCCGCCGCTCAGGCGCTCCGTCTGCCAGGACGTGCCGCCATCTCGACTTCGGGCCAACTCGAGGGTCGGCGCCCCTTGACTCTCGCCTTCGTCCTGGCCGGACCCGGCATACACCACCAAAAGTTCACCCGTGGGGGCGACAACAATGGCGGGCATGGCGCCCCGGAGCGCTCTATCGTTCGCTTGCATGGCCGTAGGTGTCGTCCAGTGTAGACCCCCATCTTCGGAGCGTGCGCTATAAAGGTGATTTCCATTCTCTTGGTGAGGATCGAATGCCGTTCCCTTTTCGTAGACGATCACTAAAGTGCCATCCGGTGCCGAGGTGACTTTGGGGTACGATGGACGCTCCGAAAACTCCGCTTCGATGGTGTCGAGCACCGAAATGCGCCATGAGGTCTTGGCGCCGTCGCGCCATGCACCACGCACAAAACCAGAGCTGCCCCCGGCGCCGGTCGGTGCTGCCCATGCCCCCGCGTCGATGGGTCGTTGCGCCACCAAGATCTGGTCATCTTCGTACCAAGTACCTTCGTACAAGGACTGAAATGTGTGACCCAACCCGGACCACAAAAGTTCATCTTGGGGTTCGTACGCCTTTTTCCACACGGAACGCCAGCCGAGCACAAACCGGGTGGGAAGACGCCCCGCGAAGATCTTGGTGTCGTACACCGGCGCATGGGCCATCACCGACCAAGCTTCATTGGGGACGGCGCGATCATCCCACATCCGGAATCGTCGCGCGACGATGTTGACGGAGTGGTCATTGACATGAAGAGCTGGCGCGTACGCGTAACTTTGCTGCCACCAATCAACGTAGTCGCCAAAGGGTTGATGACCGCGTTTAGGATTGGGCTCCTCACGCATGCTGTAGCTTTCTTCGCACCAGCACGAGGGGCAACGGCATCCGTTTTTTGTGGCCGGGTATTTTGCGAGGTATTTGACGCTCTCAGTGGCTGGGACCCGACGATGGATATCAAAAACCGAAAGACGAGGGTCGTGTTGTTGATCGTCCTGGGGATCTGGGTCCTGTTCGATGACAAAGTTCTTTGCGTAATAAATCTTGTGCCCTTCGCTCCAAACGATGTGGATGTCACCCAGGCGATCCACCGCGATGGAGAGATCTCGCTTTGGGTGGGCGCTCGGAGGATCGGCCCAAAGGGCCCGCAGAGTAGGTCCGTCGATACTCTGAATGCGTTCGTAAATCTCGAGGCCAAAGTGCGGAGTGTCGCCTGCGCTTCGCAAGATCAAGCCCACCCATACCCGACCGTTTTGTGTGGCGATGGTCCACTCAGTCATCGTGGGCCTTTCCGGAGACGCCCATAAATGTGCATCCTTCGAGAATGAGTTAGGCACACCCGAAAGATGGCTGACTTCAAGTTGGAGCCGGTCAGGGGATCCGCGTGAAGCCCGCGTGATGTGCCCAAGAATCACTTTGTTGCCGTTTCCGGCTCCAGTGACTGCGACCCGAGGGAAAAGTGTGCTCCGTTCTTGATGGGTAGCAGCCTGCGCGGTTTCGAAGGCTCCGAGGGCAAGGACTTGAAGGGGCTCTTGGATTCGTTTCTCGAGCGGCTCGGACCTTAAAGAGCGGAGGGCTTCGCCCTGTCGATCGTAGATGATGGTCTGTACGGTGTATCGGTAGAGACCCGCCTCGGGCACCACGTCGTCGAGTCGAGTATTCTGGAGCGGCTCAAGGTCGGTCCCGATTTCGCGCCCATCTGGAAAGACCCTGGTCCTTCTCACTTGGTACCACAGAGGCATGCCCCGGGGGATGGGGGCACCATCGGACCACTGCCCAGGCGGTTCCCAAAGCAGAGATACCTGTGTTTGGGCGCTGGTGAGCACCAGCCGAGAAGGCGGCCGTGGTGATGATTGTGGCCTCAGACCACCCGCCCCCCCTAGGAGGCCGGCTTTTGCGGCATAGCCCCAATAGGCGATGTTCGGCGCAAGCTCTTCGCCTATCGCAAGCCGAACATAGCCTTCCCTTTGCGGATCCCATTGGAGAATGACCTCGGGCGGGTGTCGGTCATACCGCCATGCCTTTGCCACACCAAACAGATTCCAACCGGCAAAGAAATCCTTCGGTGGATTGGGCGGTAAGGCGTGTTCCCAGTCCCCAAACCGAAGCGTGCGCGCTTCAGCCGAAAACACCCAGTAGGCCCGGTGGGGTAAGAGCGCTTCCGGCGCTTCAATCTCCCGCGCACGGTGAGGTTGAAGAGGCAAAGCGGTTGAAGAAGTCTCCCAGAACTGAAGTTGAGGGTCAGCCCCCAAAGAAGTTAGAGGCACCGGCGAGCTTTTTCCGAAGTAAGTCAGATTCCAACCCGCTTCTATCTGGACAATCCCCGATGCTCTACCAGGACTTTCGTCTGCGCGCGCCGGATTGGCTTGCCAACCCCACCGAAGGGTTCCGATAAGAGTCAAAGCGTATGCAGCGTGAGCCCAGGTTCTCTTGGTATCCAAAACAAAATCCTTCTTCTGCAGCGGACGGCGGGCTACTGGCGCCAAGAGCCGCAACTCGAATAGCACCGGTTGCAAACCGCAACGCATCCCATCGGCGAAGACCTGTCAACCGGTTTTAACGCAGGGTAAACACCTGAGGTCCCCAGCGCCACGGCTGGTGCCCCCACGGTGCTCAAGGCGCACAGAATCGGTGAGTCGGAGCTGGATTTTTCTCAGGGTGTGCGCGATTTCTCAGAGCCTGTCGAGGAGCGATGGCCGGATGGGCGGGAGATGAGGGCTGTTTGGGGCGCAAAAGGCAGACGAGTGCCGGCCCCGCTTGGAGCCACCATTTTTCCAGCGAAGTGAGGGGTGGGTCCATTTTTGTATGCGGAAGAATACCGTCTGTGTGACCTTCAGGAGGTCTACGGTCGAGGGTGACGAAGTTCACCGAGATTCAAAGGTCTCCTCGTGACAAACACCTCTGTCGTTGAGTGTGAGCACGTTGTTTGATGGTGCATTGTGCAAGTTTTTTGAGGGTGGGGAACGGAACATAGCTGTATCGCGGCGCCGGTGTCTCCCACGTGCCACAATGAATAAATGGAGGGTAAAGCGGGGGGTGGAGCTTACGCGGCGTCAGGTGGAGCACGCGCCATGTTCGTTTCTCCAAGAACAGCAATACGATCTCCGAGCTCTGCCCTAGCCTGCTTGGTGTCGGTGACAGCGCTCATCGGCTTGAGAGCTCCATCGCAGTCTAAGCATACCTGGGCGGACACACATCGTATACCCGGGCAAGCAACAGGGCCCAGGGTCTTCTATAGCGATTCGTATGCTCTATTTCCTCGAGAACGAGGCGACATCACTGACAACGGCCACCCTACCTGCTCTGAGCGGTTCGGGAGATATTTCGATTCTTCTTCGAATACCGACCATACATGATCGAATTCGGGACGGCGCTTAGAAAAAGACATTGCTCTTCAGAAAATGTGCTCCAGCACACATTTTGAGGAGCGGCATATGTTGGACTGAACATGGTGCCAATTCCAGCATTTGTCATACCAATCCATTTCGCTGGGTACCGACACCGAATTATGCTCATCAGCTTGCTCAGTCCCTTTGGGTGGCTGGTTACCAAGTCGGGTTCGCCAGGTCCATGTGTCTGTCCAATCAGACGGTGGTTCGGGCCTGTTTCGCCAAAAGCAGCCCTTGGATCGGGCCATAGAATATAGGTACGCAATTTGCTTTACCCAATAACCATGTACTTGATGCTTGTATTACGCTCACATCCGTCCCAAAGATCCAAGGCTCCCCGCCGGTCGGGCCCAGAGGTTGCACCAGGGTTGACGAAGCTATCGATGGCCAGAATGGTCACGCGATCTTTCGTCCTTCCGGTTGTGCTGATAGCCGCCGCTTGCAGCGGAGGTCCGGAAGCAAACAAGGTGTCTGTTGTGGGTGTGGGTTCCGAGGCAAAGCTGCCGCAGGGCTTCCAAAAATTTCCAGTCACCGTCCAGAAAGGACCAGGGCCGGATGGCGCAGGCGTATGTCAAATCGAACATTTACTTGCCGTGGGTAACGCGAAGGCGGGTTTGGCGGGTTCCGAGCAAGGCTATGCCGGAGTAGCCGGTGTCAAGGTGTCTGCGTGTTTAGACCTGGGCTTCGCGCGCTTACTGCCTGCGGGCCGAGCTGCCATTGTTGCTCAATCCGTAGGTGAAGCCTGCGGAACGAAATGCGTGGGCATGTTCTGCGATACCGCACCATCGGCCCACGTTTTTTATAGTGCAGATGGCAACATCTACCAACACCACAGTGAACTTGCCCTCTCTCGTACACCGGCTGCCTACGAGCTGGAGATACCCCAGTCGTTTTCTCACCTAAGGATCTGCCGCAATGCGGCGAGCTTCAGGCGAGATCAAATGGAAGTGCATGCAGTCGCAGCGTGGGGACCATCAGATGAGCTCGGACCAAGCCTTCCCCCAGGTTTTGATCAATTCCCGGATAGCGTAAGCCAGGGGCCCAGCGCGACCAATACAAAGATTTGCCAGATTCAGGATGCTGGCCTCCCCGACGGAGCAGCAGCTAGGCTGGCGACTTCTGGACCAGGCCACATCAATGTTTCGAGAAAAAAGGTGTCTGCCTGCCTGGATGCTTCATTTGACGGCATCGTTCCTCCAGGACCGGCCGCGGCAATAATCCATGCCGTCGGCGACGCATGTGGCGTATCATGTGTGGACGGGTTGTGCGATACGGGGCTTCACGCTGAGGTCTTTCACAGTCTCGATGGCCAGAGTTATACCTACGCGGGGCAATGGCTGCTCTCTCGAGCGCCACAGGTTCACCAGATCGATATCCCGGGGCCATTCTCAAGCTTGAGAATTTGCCGAAGCGCTGCCAGTTTCAAACGCGATCAGCTTGCAATCGACGCCATCGCCGTGCGTGGCGGATCCATCGATGTGGCGCCTTCGCTTCCAGAAGAATTTGCCCTTCTCCCCCAGACCCTGACCGAAGGAGCGGGCGCACAAAAGGCGAAAGTATGCCTAGGTGAAGACCCGCTGGTTCCGGAGCACGCGATAGCGGGCGCGGCCCTTCTTGAGAACGGTTATGTTTCGGTAGCGGGCGTGAAAGTCTCTGCTTGCATCGATGCGGCTTTCGAACCCTCCGTCAGCAACGGCGGAGCGGCGTTCATCGCGCACCGAGTCGCCGAAGCGTGTGGCGCCAAATGCGCAGGCTCCGGATGTGACACCAATCTGGCTGCACATGTGTTCTCCAGTCTCGATGGTCAAACTTACCAACATCACGGTGAAGTGGCGCTCACGCGCACACCAAAAGTGTACGAGCTCGACATCAGCACCCCATTTTCGCATCTGAGAATCTGCCGTGCCCCTGCAGGCGCGAACCGAGACCACCTTGCCCTCGATGCCCTTGCCGCGCGAGGTGGATCCATCAATGTGGTGCCTTCGCTTCCAGAAGAATTTGCGCTTTTCCCCCAGACTCTGACCGAAGGAGCGGGCGCACAAAAGGCGAAAGTATGTCTAGGCGATGACCCGCTGGTCCCGAAGCACGCAATAGCGGGCGCGGCCCTTCTTGAGAACGGTTCTACGTCTGTAGCGGGCGTGAAGGTTTCCGCTTGCATAGATACGGTTTTCGATCATTCTGTCAGCAGCGGCCGAGCGGCGCTCATCGCACGCCGAGTCGCTGAGGCGTGTGGCGTCAAATGCGCGGAGTCCTGGTGTGACACCAATCTGACTGCGCACGTGTTTTCCAGTCTCGATGGTCAAACTTACCAGCACCACGGTGAGTTGGCGCTCACACGCACACCAAAAGTGTATGAGCTACACATCGCTACCCCTTTTTCGCATCTGAGAGTTTGTCGTGCCCCTGCGGGCGCGAGCCGAGACCATCTTGCCATTGACGCGATTGCCGCCAGCGATGGTGAGGACGAAAACACCGCGGAGCTGCCCGACGGTTTTGGAGGGCGCCCGATGGCCGTCATGTCTGGCCCTGGAGCGACCGTGCTCGATGTTTGCGACACCGAGAACGTGCTTGAGGCAGACGGTCTGACCTCGCGGCTGGGTGCTTCTTCTTATAGGGACGCAATCGTTGACGGACAGCAGGTGTCAACCTGTGTCGACGCGAGGTTTCACAGCACAGTGACCTCAGGCCTGGCGGCCATTGTCGCAAAAAGCGATTCGAATGGGTGCAGAAGCGAGTGTGTTGGTACGCAATGTGACGAACCTGTAGTCGCTCGTGTTTTCTCCAGCGTTGACGGCGTGAACTTTCACCACCACAGGGACCTGGAGTTTTCTTCACTGCTCAAAGTTGAGCATCTGGACCTAGGTCGTCCATTTTCTCATATCAGGGTATGTCGATGGCCGGAAGGTGGTGATAGAGCGGCGCTTGCCATCGATACCATTGCTGCAGCCGACGTCGCAGAGTGTAAGGCCGGCGAGTCTATGGAGGTCTTGTTGCAGCCGGGTTCTCGCATGGAGCCATGCCGCGGATTGTACATCGATGTACCCAAGGATCTGGTTATCACGGAGTCCAACGGGCTCTCGTCTGGTGGCGCCCGGAATATCACCATTGAGCTTAGTTCTGACCCTGAAGCAACAGTGGTGAAGGACCATCCCATTTTTCAGAATGGACTGGGTGTGGTCCTTCACTTAGGACCTTCTCTGGAGTTCTCGCCACCGCTCGATGTGATCCTCCCCCTTCATCTCATTCATGGAGGCGTCGCACATTCAAAGACGCTTTCGGTCGTAGTCGACGATCTTCGTGTCCCACATACGAAAACCCAGGCGACCGACCCGAACAGTGTTCGCGTTTCCGTACCTCACTTTAGTACGATGGCTCTCTTCAATTGGTCCGAAATGAGTCTAGAAGAGCAACAAGACCTGACATCATGGATCGACAGCTTGTCGGTATCCATGGGGCCCCCTATGCGCATGAATGGTTCGGGCACCGGAAGAAGCTGCAACGTAAACCCCACTTCTGCAGCCCCTGGTGGTGCCACGATTGGTCTGGTGCTGCTTCCTGGGCAGAACTTTTGGAAGGTCGATGAGCAGAATGTCACGGCTTGCGTAGATGCGGAGTTTGTAGGATTTTCATCTGGAAAGGCCACCGTACGCGCCCGATCCGTCAGGAGCATCTGCGGATTTCAATGCAATCCCTTTTCCGCATCTGCGTGTCGGGCAGAGCGAGACTTCAAAGTTTTTTATAGTTTCGATGGTCAGGACTACAAACACGCAGGAACCCGCAAGCTCACGCCTTTACCAGAGTCCTTTGAACCACCCCCCTTTCAAACTTTCGATTTTGACGTACCGCCGACCGCAACATTTCTCAAGGTGTGTCGGGGCGGCGGGGGCTCTCATCGGAGTGCGCTCGAAATCGATGCCATCCTCGGAGATCCGTCGCCTTGTCCTCCGGCATCAAGTGGTTTTCCGGAATGCGATGCTTTTTGTGACAGCAATATTTCCCCCGAGTGCGGTTGTGAGGGTCAGTGGCAGGCAAAGGCGGACTTTCTAATGTCGAAGAAACCTGCGTTCTGGATAGAAGGAGTCTCTACAGATGATTTTTACGACCACACTAGTACCGAAGTCCAGTACTGGGAGCGCCTAGTGTGTACCCGCGGGGATGGAGTTCAGACGTTCGAGAGGCAAAACCACAAACTGGCAAGTCACTGGAATGAAGGTGCCATTCCGTCGGCCCCTACTATGGAGGGATGTATGTTCCGAACGACCGGCTGGACGGACGTAGCTGGACCGAAGGATATACAAGAGAACGAGACGGGCCTGAATCCGTGGAAGAAATACGATGCCGTTGTGGGATGTCATTGCCCCACAGACTATAAACCCAATCCGTTCGGCATTATTCCCCTCTATCCGCCTAGCTATACTGATGATGGTGGTCATGTCTGCAATGACGACTCACAGATCCAGATGGAAGCATGGGTTTCAGGCGTCTGTGATACCAACCACCCGACCTGCAGTGACAATGTACTGAGACTCGAAGGTCCTGGAGAGTGCGGTCCCTAAACGCATCGGAAGACCGTTTTGGACCAAAAGAACGGCGTCGATGAAGTTGGCAACTGAACTGGTGCCCGACCTCATGGCCAAAATGCCGCACTTCTTCATGGCCGTCTACACCCTGTGGGTATTCACGTCGTATCGTTCCGATTAGGCGCTCTACGAACGGATGAAACACGGGGGCGTACGGAACCGTTTTGACCTCTTGAATATCTAGAACTCGAAGGTTCGCTTTCCAAAGATTGTACGAAAAGAGCGGGTCGTTGTCAGAGCTGATCGACTTCGGCTGGCCACATCTGTCCGTGGCTTGGTTAAACATTCGGCAAAGTGCCGCGCCATCGATATCGCCCGCATGGATGCCAAAGCCGACAATACGTCGCGTAAACTGGTCCATAACCAAAAGGACCGAGTGCGTTCGTCGCAGCGCAGATTCGCACCGAAACAGGTCTACGCTCCACAAGCTATCTCTCGCCTGGCCAAAGAGCGTCAACCATGATGGCCCACCTCCACTGCTTCTTGGGTGGTAGTATTTGGCCAGAACACGGCGAATAATGTCCTTGTCTATTTCCAGGTCAAAGGCTCGGCTTATTTGCTGGGCTATTCGGGGGCAGCCAAACCGTGGATTGCGACGCTTCATCTCAACGATGGCGGTGACAAGCTCTTGAGAAGGCCCTTTGGGTCCGGGTTTCCTGCTCTGGTGGCTCGAGAACAGACGCCTGTATTTACGCTTCTTGAGGGCCTTGTGAAATCTGAACAAAGTTGAAGTGCGCACGACGACCGCGTTTTTGCAGATGCGGGCGGGCGCCAGGAGAAAGCAGCTGAGACCGAAAAAGAAGCGATCCCAGGTCGTAAGATTCGGAGCTTTTCGGCGGGAGCGATTGAGGACCACAGGGTTGATGTCGCAGGATTGAGTGCTCTGCGAGCAATCCCTTCGCGCCGCCAGGGCCCAGAAGCTTCACGAAGCTGACGACCAAATCAATGAAAAGAATGAACCCGACCCTCATCCGCTGGGTCAGGATGCGCCCATATTTCGTATTTGTAACTCTGCAAAGTACCCACGATTTCAGGTAGACCTACGATTTCGGCAGGAACAGCTGTTTGGGGCGCAAAAGGCAGACGAGTGCCGGCCGAAGTTTGAGTTCGGCTATGGCCGTCGCTATACGACAATGGGGTGGGCTGGTTCAGTAGCAGTAGTTCACATCGAGATAGGGCCTGTTGGTTATGCTTGATGCACCGTCGGCTTTCCAAAAGGTGTGATGTTGATCGCCGGAATACAAAGATACGCCGTAGTTATTGCGTGAACCATTCATCCATTGCTGCATCAGCTCCGTAACATCCCAGTATCCATATTGACCGCTGGGGCCCTCCCACCGCCCGCGTCTCGGTCGCTCGTCGTAGGCGATATGATTCTCGCTCCATGGCTCATCCACGCTTCGGATCCAGTGGCCCCGACCGGCTGTGGCCCAGGGAGTGCCATACTCCTGTGGCGCCTGTTTTAGCTTAAGCCAAGCTTTCCGGATATAGGTTCCCCAAAATGGAGCATTTTGAAGGTGAAATCGAAGGAAGCTTTCGTGACACGAACTTGTATCACGGTGCGACTCCCAAACACATCCGACTTTGAATATGCGATCTCCAAATTCGCTCCAATGGGAATCACTTGAGCTTACCGCTTCGTCGATCAAGTCCGGGTTTGGCTGCCATCGGATTCGAGCACAAGTGCAGTCATTGTCCGCATTATCATCGCAACCCAGTGGACAACAACCATCGTCATCAAGGCATTCATTGACCGCCTCACAGTGATTGATTGGAGGGGTGCAGTGTCGCTCTGTGCCACGACCGGTTTCGTAGCTTTGATGCTCGTACCTGATTGCACACGTTCCACAATCAATGTCTCCATCGTTGTTTCGTTGACATTTCCGTTTAGCGAGCAAACTGTCGATAGCAACCTTAGTCCGAATCGTATCAACAGCACGAAAAATCGAGATCCCGATTTCTTTGATCTCCTTGAAATCAATCTTACTTTTCGTCTCTCCTCCAACCGCCCAGAAGTGATCTCGGTTGAGATCAAATTCGAAAGTCTGATAGTCGCTTGAAGGTGCCCCGCGAAGTCCGTGTCGCCACTGTGCACCATTACGGTCTGTGAGTCTCACGGAAACACGCGATGTCGATTTTGCAAAAGCGCTCTTGATTCGAAGCGATAAGAGGTCGAAGAGGGAAAGGTCGACATCATTGTCCATCCGAATGACATACTCCGTCTGCGGCCAAGGAACGGTGTAGTTGGGCGGGTGATGATGATAACTGAGCGCCCCTGGTTCTCTACTACTCTCGAAAATATCTTCCTCTTCCCGAACTGTACCGCGCCAGCGAAAAGGCCCCCCATCAAACCTGTCCAGAACATAGATTTCCTCTATGTCCGACACACCAAAGCCCCGCATGACAATATCGTCGATTCTGAATTGAGCGGAGACCTCTGTTTCATCGGAGTCGTTTAGAAAAATAAACCGAATTTCCGTGACACGATCCAAGTCTTGACGAAAATTACTCTGTTCTGCTTCGAATACAGTGAGCTCAAACTCGCCGCCGTGCAAGCCGACACGCATTCTCTGTCGACGTTCTTGCACAGGCGTTGGTTTTGACGTCCAGACATCCCCGTCCTCTTCTTTGAACTCCACTGCGACTTGTCCGCGTCCCATGTCAGTTGTTGCCGTGACTGTGTAGGCAATCCAATGGAACTTCGATAGGTCGATATCCATCGAATGAATAAGCCCCCCAAACCGACCCATACGTGTGTTTGCGTATTCGAGTTCGTAGTCTGATCCAGGTACACTTTTGAGCGTTGGACGACGAACCTCCGGATTTCCGGGGCCAAACGCAAACCAGGAGGCATCAGGCACTTCAAAGTCGAACAGAACAACCTGGTCATGTTTGTGTCTGACCCGAGGGTTGTTGTCCGTGACCACAAAAGAATCGATGACATACTCAACCGCACGGGGCGCACCGTCAGAATCTTCGTTGAAGAAGACCACTTGGATCTCAGCCAATGCGTTGAAATCGAGGGTCCGATTGCCCGTTCCATTGCCCCGGTCTGTGAGCATAAACTTGTGGCCGCGGAGTTCCCAATAAATCTCTTGTCCAGCATTTTCCGAGTTCTGAACATCCTCGTTCAAAGAATGGCGTTCTGTGTGTAGCCATACTTCGCCATCAAGATCTTTGAATCCCAAAGCCATCTTTGTGTTTGACTCGGGGTCGCACAGAGCGCGAAGCGAAATTCGATCATAGCCGGTCAGATCGACCTGGAATGGAGCGACGAGGCCACCAAACGGCCCCATCGCGCTGTTGACGTAGGCCAATGATTTGTCTCCAGAAATGGCCGTGGTCGACTCCACGTAGATGACTTCAGGCGTTCCTTGTCCAAATGCTCGCCAACCCGTGCCCACCTCCTCAAAATCAAAGAGTAAGCGTTCGCGGGTTGACCCATGGAATTCGCTTCGGTCGGCGCTCGACGCATTTTCGCTCAGAGGGTTTCCACCCCCAACCACTTTTTTTTCAACCGATGGCCTGGGCGATTGGCAGGAGGCCAATGCCAGGAAAAGCGATAGGGCGGCCAGAGACTGACTCCGAAGAGGTCCCTTGAGGGGCGTCTTGGAGGTTCTCTCGGGTTTGCAAACTGAAGGTCGTCTGGGGGCCATTTTTGATATCCTCATCAATCTACGCAAGTCTCATCCTCAACCCGCGCGCTCGAGTGGCTTCTATTGCGCACCTACGAGCCAGATGCGTTTTTGGGTCGTATTATGTCTTACATTTGCACCCTCAGTCTCACCTGGGGCGCCAAGCATCAGCCTGAAGCCGCCATCATTGTACCGTTTTGGTGAATAGCCTATGGCGCAGATCGCATACCCAGTTGTGAAGTCTCACCCAGGCCCGCCAAACAACCCGCATCGGCAGGGTTAGCCAGCGTTGGCACCGGTCCACTGCGGGCCACGGAATACGGCAATTACCCGTAAATTGTTGTTTTTTGCACCCTGGGTCAAGTTCGATTGACTCGTCCAGGTCGATCGGATTTTTTGCGCGGCGTGTATCGTGCACTGTTATTCTTATGTTGTTCCGCGGGGTGTTGTGGGGGAAGCCCCCGCTGGCGCTGAAACCTCGTCGGTGACCTGGTCTCTTCACCCGGGTTGGAACCTTGTGGACGTTCCGTTTGACGACGCGCAGTTTACGGAACGACCGCCCACCGACCTATGGCTCTGGCCGGCTGAGGTCGGTGGCGACCTGTTTTCGGGAGGTTCGGCGCATCCGCTTTCGGAGATGTCTGCCACCGGGGAACTTGGTGAGGTTTTTAGGGGTGTCTATTGGGTGTACACGGAAGATCGCCAACGGGTGTTGCTCGAAGGTGTCCCCGTTCGATCGTCGACGGCTGCTGCATATGGCTGGCTCTATTTCGGTGTGGGTGAACACACCTCTGCTTCGAACATGGAGCTGACTCTGAGATGGGATCCGTCGGAGCGTCAGTATCAAGCCTTGGCGCTCAACGAGATGCTGCATCCCGGGGTGGGGTACGTCGGCTACGCGCGTCACGTTCAAGAACGGTTCGACGCTCCCGCGGTTCGCGGGGGCGCTCTCGGACCCTTGCCCATCGTTGATGGGCCGTCCCGAATCGGGGGAACGCCGGAAACCCTCGGGCATCCACCGTGGGCGGACGCGTTCGGTCCGCCCGGATTTGGAGCGCAGCGTTCATTCTTGGAGGCCGCTTCGTCGAGGACTGAGCCGTCGGTTTCTGCTCGGCCGGATGCCAGTGCGTTTGAGGACGCTCACGGGGTTTCGGGCCCCACCGGTGCGCTTTTTTTGCCGCGGGCAGCGCTGTCCCGGCTTGAGGGCCGCTCGCTGGCCTACGTGGCTTACCTCTCGCGTGGAGTAAGCCGTTTCGATGGTGTGCACTCCGCCGGCGGTCAACCTGGATCGGTTGGTCAGGTGGATTCTGGTGCCGATCCTATCGGCGTCGGCTTGGGAGGGGACGAAGTTTGGATCTATCGGAGCGACAAAGCCGGTAAACCTGAGAGTTTTGTTGCGGCGGCATCTTTTTCTTCTCATGAGGCGCCGGTCATCGAGCTTTCGATTGCGGCGGAGGGCTCGCGGGTCGCGGTGGCCTGGATGACAGAAGGGCGCCGGACCGCAAATCCCAACACTTCGGTGGACCCTCGGGTTTGGATCTCTGAGAGCCTTGACGGTGGGCAGGTGTTTGGGCCGCCGCGGATCATTCGCGAAAATGGAATTTGGAAACGCGGTCTCTCCATCGCATACGATGTGGACCTGAATCTCCATCTGGTCTGGGGAGAGGGCAATAAGGTCTTCTATCTCAAGAACCTCAGCGGGGCGCCATCCAACGTCTTTGATGTCAAGACGCGTTCGCGGGCCACCGATGCCATCACCCGTTTGGTGCAATATCTGCCCGACAAGAATGGGCGCTGTGACTGCCTGGCGTGCTGGTGTGAGGAGTCCTATCTTCCGGGCACGGGCACGGGTTCAGGCGGAAAAAGGGGTGACTCCGATTCCTACGTCTATCGGACCGAAGAACACTACGTGTATGAACCGTCGCTTGATGTGAGCGGTGATGCGGTAACCGTTGCGGCTCGTCGACGGCGCATGTGGGACAGCCAGCCGGTTCCCCATGACGCGTGGTGGGCGATGACGCGCGCCCCGGTTTACAGTGATACGGTTCTTGCGGGCGAATATCCGACCCGTGCCCTCGTTGGCTGGAACAAAGTTTGGAAGTCAGCGTACGAGGCTGGAGACGAAGCACGTTATGCGGGTCTTGGTATTGCCTACCAGTATCGCTACCAGGGTACGTGGCACGAACCGGACGAGATTGTTGTCGCCCAGCGTCCTTTGGTTCGGGGTGCCTGGGCTGAGGCCGTCGGCCTTGACGGCGGTGCTCAAGGCGCGGGGGCGGCGGGTTGGCGCGAGGGCTCGTGGGAGGCGGACCGCTTGCAGTCTTGGCGATTGACCAAGGTGGCATCGGTGGGCCTGGACGGGGGGGATGACAAACCTTCGCATCCACGGGTGGTGGGCGCGCCCTTCGGATACGTTGCCGTCTACGAGGATGGCCCATCGGAGAATCCCAATGCGGTTGGTTTTAACCCCATCCGTCTTCAAAGCTCCGTAGACGGCGGTCGTTCTTGGTCGGCGCCGAGGACCGTAGGAACCGGCTATATGCCGACAGTAGGGTTGGTTCAAAGCGGGGGATTGGCTCTGTTGGCCTACGCGCCCCGTCTTCAGGAAGGAGGTGTGGTTTCTGGGCTTTATAGCCAGGATGGTGGCGACACCTTTGGTGAGGTTGCGTTGTTGAACCAAGACCTTGCGAAGCCGATTCATTGGAAGAGCCACGGGTCTGATGCCGGCACCATGGCGGGTGGTGCTTCTTTGGTGACCCACGAAGACCTCTTTTTTGCCGCATGGATTGAGCGGAGCCAAGCCGGCCAGGGCGAGGATCGCCTCGTCACGACGCGCGCTTCTCCCGTCACGGATGCGGTTCAGTTCAGCGTGGCCCTCCCGCCTTCTTTGTCTGAGGGGCAACGGGCGAAGATGGTCGTCACCGCCGAGAACATCTATCACATGCGCGTCCACAGCGAAGAGATGCTTCGGGTGCCAGGCCATGTCACATCGCGGGGAGGGTCGGTGTCTCTCGACAGGGGCCAGGCGGCAATCTGGGTTGATCCCGCGGCGCTGCTGGTGGGGGGGCGTTCTGACTTGGCTCCGGGTGAGCTTTCGGTGGTTCCCGCTGCGGTCCGGGTTGATCCCGCGGCATCGTTGGTGCAGGCGCGTGCTGACTTGGCCGGAGTGGGTTCTTTGGTGGCCCCTTCGACCCTGGGTGTCGATGAGGATGCCCGGCCTTTCGTTCAAGTCTCACTGGCCCGCGTGCAGGGAGGCGAGGGGCTGGATCCGGGGGTGCCCATGTTTGCGGCCTCGGTTCACGGAAATGCGCTGAAGGCTCGGTGGTTGCGGGACCGGCTTTGGCGTGATGGTGGCGTATCAGGCGATGGACGCCCTTTGGGGTATCAGGTGGAATATCTGGCGGTGGAGGACGGGGCGGACGGACCGGCGCCCGTGGGACCGTCGGGGTCCGATCGCCGGGGGCTGGTGTCGGACGCGGAGTACTTGGCGGCCTACGAGCGCGTTTGGGCGTATACGCAAGGCATCGCGTTGGCGCAATACGCCCAGGAAGGGACGCGGCAGTCGGATGCGCGGGCGCAGGCTCTGGCGGGTTATCTTTGTGCCCAGGCCGAGCGCGTGGACCACGGCAAAAGAGGCCGCCGCGCCTTGATTCGCGGTTGGCCGTTTTCCTGGAACACTTCCGGCGATCGCTGGAAAGACACCCGTTTGGTCACGGGGGCGACCGCTTGGGTGATTCACGGATTGGGCATCTTTTTGGTTTCGGATGCCTTTAAGGCGCTCACTTCAGATGAGCAAGGCGCTTCGCTTCGGTGTTACCGCGAGGCGCTGGAAGGTCTTGAAGAACATCGTCGTTCGGGACGTACCGAAGAAGGTCGGCGTGTCAGTCTGATGACGGCGGGATGGACCGCACGGGGTCTGGCGTATGCGCACCGTCCGTGGAAGCTCAAGCGCAAACGTGGTTCTCGGCTCGGTGAACAGGGTGAGTCTTGGGATTACTACGACGTTCTCGATGCGTTGGGTTACGAAAACGAAGACGATTTTGAGAACCCCTTGATTCGCCGCCGCTGGGTTGATTCGAGGGGGGGTGAGGTGGAGCGGCCGCCTCTCGTCCTTTCGAAAGCGGACTTTTGGTACATCAAGGAGATCATCCGGGCAGACAATGTGGTGACCGAGCACAACCTCGATGTGTTGAGCGTATTGAATCACGCCCTGAACCATAGTGAAGCGCTTGGGATTGGAGACCGCGATAGGCTTGAGGACTGGCGAAACGAACTGAGGGCAGGCATCTTTGATGTTCTTTGGGATGCGAACGATATCCATTGGCGAAACGATCTAGAAAACGCTCGAGAAGCGAGTGGGGTCTACGCGGAAAAACGGCAAGAAATTGAGGCTGCACTCTTGGAAGGTGATTGGGGGCGGGTGGCGACCGGCGGCGAAATCCATTCGGCAGAAGAGGATCCGGTCTCACCGGGGGGTATCCGCATAGACCAGGGCTTGTTGGGGCGGATCGATTTTGTTCCCAACCGGCGGCACACGGCAATCGACAACTGCAGTTGGCTTTCTTTGTCGGTCGACTATCCCTCGCTTACAGACGAAGAAGACGTCGATGCCTTGGCCCGATGTCTGGCGTTCACCAGCCTCGCATTTGGCAAACAGATCGCGTTTAGGGGGCAGTCTTACTACGGCGCCCACTACTTTTTTGATGGCTTCGAGGATCGATACATTGCGGCCACGGCCCGCCAGGAAAGTTCTTTTCATCTGGAGGCGACCACCGGGCTTATCATGGGGCTTTGGAAGTTTGTCGAGCATCACCCGGAGCATCCGAAGTCTTCGTTTTTTCGTCGGGAGGCCGATGCGCTTTGGGAGGGCGTTCAGCGCTTCGTGTTTGATCACGGGTTTCCGTATTCGAGCCAGCGGATCTTGGATCTATCGACTCAGCTGACATCGAGCACTGCGATCATTTGGTTTATCGACACTTATGCCTATCGGCAAGGGGGCGCGTTTTTGGCAGCCCATGGTGCCCTAGGCAGTGGCGTGCCGTGGGCGCCTTGGGAAGGGGTTGGTCTGGCGGAAGGTGAGGGGTCGTGTGGAATGGGTGAGACCGTGTCGGTCTCGGAGGCCATTTCGGAGGATTCTTCGGAGCTCGTAGCGACCCGTGCCTGTGGTGAAGATCGTCTGATGCTGCGGCCGAAGTCCCTGTCGGTGATCGAAAACAAAGTCAACGGTCAGGTCGCCACCAAGATGGGTGAAGCCGCGCTCAAGTTGCGCACGGTGCTGACGGCTGCACCCGGTGAAGTCAACCTGATGGCAGAGGTCGCCGGCGTTGCGCTTGGTCTGGGCATCAGTCTTGGTCTCGGCCAGAGCCAGGTCATGGAGTGGCTGGTGGATTGGTATGGATGGCGCGCCCTTCGTCTGTATTCGGACCCTCCAGAGGGTCCATGGTTGTCCTTGGGTTACGCGAGGCTGTCCGAGTTGAACGGGCAAAAACAAGAAGACATTCTTGGCGTGGCGGACCTTTTGAGGCCCGCCGAGCAGGGCCACCTTGAACCCCATGGGAAGCTCAGCTCAGGTAAAATCTACGCCGTCGTGACTCCACCGACAGTTGTCTCTTTGGTTCCCCAGCTTCCAGTGATGCTCCCGGATCCGGCCGCACCGTACGTGGAGATCTACGAATATCTTGGACTGGTGGAAAGGGCGCAACCGGTCGCGTTTGGGCCTGACGTCGATGGTTTGGAGTTTGCACCTGCTGTAGGCGGCGACGAGGTGGTTTCAGCGTACCGTGCCTGGGCCAAAGCGGGTTGGTTCTTGCTGGCGGAGCTGCAAAAGCAGTTGTGGTTTCAAAACCTTTCAGGGTCAGAGCAGTGGGCTTACCTCTGGACGTTGCTCGACCCGCAATCGCAGTCTTGGTGGCCTCTTTGGTCTTCTTCTCGGGTGGTTCCGCCTACCTGGGTTCACGTCGGCGAGCCGAGCAACCCTCTTTTTGTGGGCGTAGTGCTGAACGAAATGGAGGGTGCCAGAATCATGAGGAGCCAGGTCGCGCCCTCGGCATGGTTGGACGGCACGTGGTATGCGACATTTCCTGGCAAGCATGGCGAAGAGTACTGGTCGGTGAACTCAGAGGATTTGTCTAGACTTCCGGATCATCTGCGGGCGCTTCATTGGGTTAACGGACGCTCGCCAAGGTCCTCAACGGGTGATAAATCCGGCTTGCCACCAAAGGATGGGACTCTTCCAACGATGCCATCCCTGCCTCCCGGGACCAAGCTGGAGGGTTCTGGGCACGGGGTGTACTACGGGCTTCCTCGTGAGACCTATGTGTCGTCCGTGAAGCGTACCGGCGAGAACCTCTATTTTGTGAGTTCGATTCCCCCGACCGAGATGTTTTTGCACGGCCTTGGGCTCGAAGACTTGGGCGACGACGTGTTGGCGTTTCTCAGCGGAGGACCGGGCGGCTTCCATCTTCTTGCCCGCGACCCTCCGTCTGTTTCGAACCCCGACCCTCTGCTCAAAGAAGCGCTGTCCCGGGGGGACGGGCTTGTTTGGCTGTACACCGTCGAAACCCCTTCAGGGAGCATGGATGTCAACGAACTATTTACGTCGCTTGGTCACGCCGTGCCGTCGAGCCTTGACCGCCGCGTGGTTGTCCCGCAGAGCATCGCGGGTTTTGCGATTCGACGTGGACTGGAAATAAGGGTCGATGGCGAAAAGACCGTTCAAGGGGAGGTCACGGTCAATGAGGGGTTTTGGCCTCAGGTCCGGGTGCCAGCCGAGCCCCTCAAGAAGAACTGGCGAGAGCAGGTTGCCCTTACCGAATCCGACCTTGTGGAGGACCAAGCATTCTTTGACGAGTTCGTCGGGGGGTATTTGGACGATGAGGAGCACGAGCCCACAGCTTTGGACGAGTCTCATCGCCGGCGGGTGAACGCGGCGGACGTTCTTGTCGTGTGGACGGGGCCAGAAGCGGGGCCCGCTCCATGGGACAACGAGGGTCCCTTTTCCGTCGGTTTTGATCTTCCTGCGGACATATCTCTCCATTTAGAAGGCTTCCAGTTCATGGAGTACGGGCTTGAGGTCAATGACATCCCCGCGAGCGATCTGCGGCTCGGTCGGCACTATGTGTATTACGTGGCCAACGACGGTCGTGCGCTACGGACCGATGCGGATGATGGGGTTTCGTTCGGTGTACATTTCTTCCGGGAGCCGATAGCACCCGAACGAATTCTGGGCGCTCAGGAAATCTATCCGGATCCATTGACGGGCCAACACCGACTCGGAACATACTATGCCCGACGCCCAGTCGATGGGAGCGGCGCGTTCGAGGTCGCGAAGATATTCTCCGATTCCGTCGTGGATATGGTTCATCCGGCCCCGAGTGATGAGGCTGTTGTGAACGTCGACGCCCTTTTTCGAGATGCTCCGGAGCATCTCGATGCCGTCAACAACGTGATCGCGAAGTTCAAGAAGCTACCGGCGCTCGACGCCATGGAGGCTGAAGTATTTCAAATTGCCCCACCAGCTGTCCGACGTCTCGGGGACGTATGGCTTTTGGTGGCAACGCTCCATTTTGGAAAGAGGGTCCAATTTGCGCAGTTTCTCGCTTTTCGCTCCGATGAAACCAGTCCGTTTGATCGTTTTGCGATGGCTGGGGCGTGGGACCCAGAGCACGCCGTTGGTGTGACCAGTAGGGCGATAGATGGCCTCCGTACCAAAGAGCAGTTCTACGTGGATCTCGATGAAACGGACCTCTTCCAAAAGAACATGGCGGACCGACTCCGGGAACTCGTGAACCCCACTTCGCGAGGAAAATACATTGGGCGTTTTGGCCCCCAACCGCAAGTCCTCACCGAAGAACATTCTCGGAAATTCTTCTTTGGTGCGACTGGGATGCTGTCTTTGTACGGCCCGGCCCGCGTGTGGGACTTGGAAGGCAACGGTCGAGCTGCCATTGAGTCTGCGATTTTGAACAATTACTTTACCTATCATCTGGCCGCAAATGCGCAAAAAGAAAAGAACCTCTGGATTCCCCAACGAACGTACATCATGGCCAACCTGGGCGACTTAGCTGTCGAGTCTCCAGGTGCATTTTTCAATCCGCCCACGGGACGTATTTTCAAGCGCGCATTCCCGTACGAGTTGGTTGGGATGGAACCGAAGCTCAAGGCCAACGCGATCAATGTTACGCTTTCCTATGAGATTCAGCATGCATTTACATTGGCGTTTTTCGATCGCATAAGCGCTGATGACCGGACAAGGATAGCACGGGCGGTGGCGGACAGCTCTACGCTTTCATGGGTGACAGATCACGTGAAGCAATACTACGACGAGAAATGGGTGCGCTCGACGATACGGTACACGGAAGGGGTGTCTTCGACTATGGCACTCTGGCACATGCTCTTTGGGCCGCACCCTGATGCACTTGAGCTCCCAAAGCCCAATATGTTTGACCGCCCTTCCTCCTGGTTTAAGATGGTGGGGTTGTTGGGCGGACAAGGGACCGACGTATTGTTGTCACCCGAGGTTGCCTTTGCTCTGGGCCGCTCTGGGCATCTCCCACGAAAAGCCATTCACGTTCTTGAAAAGCACGGGCTCGAATCCGATACCCGCGAGTGGACCTCTGCCCAACAGAACGCGGTGTGGAGAGAGATCGATGCGAAGAAGGATCAGTGGCTCGCCGATCGCCGAGCCAAGGAGCACGACTAGGCCGTCGACTAGGCTCCCGGGCAAGGCTGTTTCTACTGGCATTCGGTGACGGCGTTGGGCTTTTGGCGCCATCCTTGGAATGCTTGCAGTACGCGGCGGAGGTCATCCACGCGGAGCAGTCTGAAGACAAACATGCCGGTCAGATAGCTCAGCGTGGCGGGGAGCGCGAGACTCCAGCTCCAGACCCAGCCTTGAAACTCGTAGCCGAGGGCCAGGCCGGGGATGCAGCACAGAAGGGACAAGAAGCCCCAGGACACGGCGGTTCGCATTTGCGTTTTGTGGGTTCGGTACAAGATGGTGGCGTAGGTGAGCATGTTGCCGAGTTCTCCGATGACGCCCGCGATCACGACGCCAAAGATACCAAAGGCCTTGGTCAGCGGGATGAGAACGATGGCCATGATGACGACGTTGACGATGTGCGCGAACAAGACACTCTTTTGTCTGTTTTCAGCGATGCTGTATTGATTGGACACCATTTCGACCGCCTGAATGGGCAGACCGGCGACTGCGATCAGCATCAGGACGGGGACTTCGGCATATTTTTCGAGCAGAGGTTCGCTGCCTGAGAAGTAGTCCATCGCTTGAAACAATAGGGGGGAACCAATGGCCAGGGCCATGGCGATCGCGGGAAAGCTGAGGAGGCACATTCGAAGAACATCGCGAAAAAGTTCGTCGCGCTTTGCTTCGGCTCTTACCAGACCAGGCAGGGTTGCTTGGCTGATGAACTCTACGGGCTTTTGCACAAATTGCCACATCGTGTGGTACACGCCGAGACCGCCGAGTGGCGCTGCCCCGAGTCCGGCGCGAGTCCAGATTGTCTGGAGTTGCCCTTTGACCAAAAAGACCACGCCCGCCAGCCACACCCCCCGGCCAAACTTGATGACCTCTTGGATGAACGCTTTGGGTATCTGGACCCGAAAGATTTCTCGAAAGGAGGCTTGAACACTGCCCGGAAGAATCAGGGCTGAGGCAACGCAGCCACAAAAAACCGAGAAAAAATCTCCGTAGACCAAGGCGTCTCGCCAGTCGGTGAAGGTCAAAAAAGAGAACCGCCCGACCGTGTTGGAAAACGAGAGAATGACCATCAGTTGTGCTTCTCGTTTGGCGTTTAACGTGCTTCGAAAGATGTAGCGTGACCACCAGTAAAGAACCATCATGGGAATCGCAAAAGACGCGAGCCCGTAGTTCCAACTGACGAACAGGCCAAGTGGCACACCGACTGCGCCGCCGAGGACCAGCAACACGGCGAAAAGCTGATAGGTGATTTTCACAAATCGCAATCGGTGTTCGCGGCTGATGGAGGCGTATTTTTGGATACTGGCGTTCACGCCATAAATGAAGAAGCCCTGGCCGATTGAATAGATGGCCATGTAGAGCATGTAGTCGCCGAAGGCAGCCTTCGAGCGTTTCACCATGCCTACGGCGCTCACCGCGAAGGTCATGAGGGCTGTAAACGCGTTGGCGCCGAACATATAGGCGGCGTAACCTACGAGTTTGCGCAGCACCCGGCTTCTTAGTCATTGATGGTGCTGCTGATCCAGTTTATTCGCCCGCGCACCGGCGTCTGTGGAGCCGGCTCATACGAGCTTTGTGTTGACCATACGGTCCGGGCAAGCAGGTGTTCGAGTTGGGTGGTTGGCGATGCGGTCCAGCACAGTGCCGGTTTGGGTTCGGCGGTAAACCCGAACCTATGGGGTGAGGCTCGGGCACCCAGCGCGCGAATTCGTGTCAAAGATGAGAGAGCTTGAGCGGGCGGGGGCCATTGCATTCAGGGAGGTCGCGCCTGTGGGGCTCCAGGGGTTTTCTGGCGATGGCGATCGTCGTTCCATTTTTTTTCTCGATCGCGATAACCTCGGCACCGACGACTGAAACCGTCGCGGTGGATGGGCTTGGGTTTTGAAGCGCAGCGCGAGCACGGTTCGAGGCCACCGAGCGCGCCAGGCTTGGGTCTTGGATTTTTTGTGCAATGCCGCGAGCATAGATGAATCCGTCGTACACACATGTTCCGCTTGCCGTACTTGCATGACCCACGTAGTGCGGTGGGCTGCTGTCCGCGCGGCCGGTTCTCGCGACCTGCTGATCAAGCGTGGGCGCCAAGGACGCGCTCGCCTCGGTTGCGTCTGTCTGTCGGTCCGGGGTGCACGCAATTGCCGCGATGGCTATTGAGAACGATAGCCAATGTACGTTGCGATCATGGTTCTTGTTGGATGTTCTCTTCGGCCGCATCTCTAACCCTTGTGCCAGAAAGGGCCGAATGTTTCCACGAAGTGATCGCTGCCACATCTTGGGTCCCTCGGCTCTTTTGCTATCGTATCCGGCTAGGGGATTGGTCTACGGACGGTTGTTTGACGCAATCCTTCCTCTACCGTGATTTGGAGGTCGCACGGTGGTTCTTGGAGCGCCCTTTGGGGCCGGTCGGTTGTCTGAGGGACGACGTCCGTTTTGTGACTCGACGCCCTGTGGAGCGCACGATCTTCGAGGTTATTTCTCGGGCGCTAGCGCGGCTTGAGACGATCAGCGTTTGGGCGCCGGGGTGGACCGTGTCCGGAGGTTCATGGTCACTTGTGGGTGTGACCCATGCCCTTGACCCAGTCTCGCTCGGCGTGGGGCCGGAGATCAGTTGGGTGACGGACTCCGAACGGCCTGGACGACGTGCCCGACGCTCCATGCGTGGGGCTTTTTGGTCGGGGGGCGAGGCGACCGGCTCCGGCCGGCGAGTGGTGGTCTCTGGTTCTTGGCGGACGATGGCGCGGGGCGAGGTGACGGGCTCTGCCCGGCGGCGGGTTCGGGGTTCGTTCGGGGTGGCTGCTTGGCTGGGCGAAGTGATGGATTCCGCCCGGCGGGGGGTTCGTGGTTCGTTGGGGGTGGCTATGTGGCAGGGTGAAGTGACGGATCTGGGCCGTCGAGCGGTCTTTTGTTCGTCGTGTGGCGTGACGACATGGCAGGGGGAAGTAATGGGCTCTGGTCGTCGAGCGCTTTCTTGTTCCTCCTGAGGTATGGCGATATGGCAGGGTGAAGTGATGGGCTCTGGACGTTGAGCGGCTCCTTGTTTTTTTGGCGCGGCTGCATGGCCGGGCGAAGTGATAGGCCCTGCTCCGCGAGCGGTGCGTTGTTTTTTGGAATGGGCAGCATGGCTGGGTAAAGTCGCGGACCCCGATCGGTGCGAAGTTCGCGGCTCCTTGGAGGGGTCGGCGTGGCTGGGTGAAGGGGCGGCTTTTGGCTCGTGAGAACCTGGGGCTGCTTTGGAGATGATTTCCTCGCGTCTCTTGAGGGCGCTTGCCGGGTTGAGTGCCGTGACGGCTTCCGGCCAGTGGAATGTCTCCTGCTCCTCAGGGGGTGGAGCTTGGGTGATCATCGTGACCGGCTCCGGACGGGATGTGATGGATGTGGGCCCTTGTTCGGGCGGGGCTGCATTCGGGGTGAGCAAAGCGGTCGCTCCAGGCCGGGGCTGCGGCGCAACGATCAGTCGAGTGGCCGACTTCGAACGTTCGTCCCGATCGGGGTCCATTCCGGTCAGATCCGTAGGCAGGGCCCCCTGGAGCGGTAGAGTTTGGTTTCGGTGCGTGGCCGGTGGCTGAGGTTGGGCCTCCGCAACGTGGCTCATTCTGCGGTGGAGCACCCGCAACTGCGCGGCCGCCAACCGCTTGCGCTCGTCTGCCCGGGCAGCCCCCTGGCGGAAGGAGGCGCTCAGAAACATGCCCGTTCGCATGCCCGCTTCCTTGAGGGTGCGGACCACGGCAGCACTCACGTTCTTTGCGATTTCTGCAGAAGCGACCGACAAGTCGGCAGTCCTATTGCTCATATACCTCAACAACGCTCGGGCGCTCGTGCGCGCAGATCCAGACGTCTCAAAGTCTGGGAGCGGGACCGGAGGTGCCCAGATGTGGGTGGGCGTTCGGTACGGGTTTTTCTGCCACGTTCGCAGGAGATGTTGGTCGTGGTGAATGCCGAATTGGGTGGCCGGATTTTCGAACTGGCTGGGCTCGTTTGGGTAAACGGTAATTTCGCCGGTACGTGGGTTGGGCTCGTCGTTCATCGCAAGCCCCATGCCAGTGCAAATAATGTTCCGACCCCGGAATGACCGGGCTTCGGAGGTGGAAGTGGTGTCCCCAAACCAGGGCTGGGGGTGTCATCCGCCATCGGTCCGGGTGGATTTGTCGGCCGCAAAAGCGTCCTGGACACCTCCTGGAAGTGCTTCGTCGGATCCAGGCCTGCTCCGTTAAACCCTATGTGTTTGGATGTCGGTGCGCCCAAGCCACGGTCGGCCGCATGCGATGTAGGACAGCAGGTAAGCTTGCCCTGGACATGGTGATTTCGAAGAGCATAGAAGCGCGGGTGGGATTGGGCGGTCGCCAAGGCATGGAGGAATCGTTTTGGCGTCAAATGTTCAATAAACCTGTTGCCTTACCCAAGGGGTCTTCGGCCGCTGGGGCGAGAGGGCAAAGGCTGTTGGGTCGCCTGCTTTGCGCCTTTTTGTGACCCGGGCGCGCCCGAAAAGGAGTGGTTGTTTTGAAGACCTTAGGCTTGGTTCGCCGCTGTCAGCAACGTTTGTTGCTTCCACTTGTGCTTCTTTGGTCGTGCGGGACGGGTGAAGTTTCGTATGAGGGCTCGTCGCAGGCGCTACAGAGCGGGTGGACCCTCTTTTCCGCATCGTCGGACGACGCTTCGCTTTTCGAGGGGCTTGTGGAAGGGCGGTGGGCTGCTTGGGCCATCGAGCAGGTGTACAACCCCGAAATCGGGCGTTTTGAACGCCACTATGTTCGTGCCCGAACGCTTCGCCCCGACCTGATGTACTGGGTTTACGTCGCGCCAGAGGGTGAGGATGTGCATTCGGCGTTCATGTCGGTCCCTGAGACTTTGCCGCAGGGGAATGACTGGGGACAGTTTCTGCATCCCTCGCTGTCGGTTTCTCTGGCAGAACTCGGCGCGCTGCGTGCGTACGCGTGGAGTGTGCCCGAACAGCGCTTGGTGCCCGTGACCAGTGGTGCGCTGAAGCAGGGGCAAAGCTACTGGGTTGAATACCCACAAAGCTGCGACCCGGGCGCTTGGCGATTGGATGATGCGGGGGTGCAGGCGCCCCGTTGTCCTCTCGAAGGGGGGCGTTCTGTGTCTGGCCAGGATTCTGCCGTGGCTTCTATGGGCAAGACTGCCACCGCGACCCGCGCTTTGGATGCGGACGATCTCTGGCCACCGCTGATCCGAATTGCCCACCCACCTCGCGAGGAGGTCTACTCCAAGCACCCATCGATTGTCCTCAAAGGAGAGGTCTACGACGAGCGCATGGTCGCTTTTTCGGTCAATGGTGTGGTTCTTGGCCATGAGAGTCAGAGCTTTGAGCAAGCAGTGTGGCTCGAGCCTGGCCTCAATCGGGTGACCGTGTCGGCCATCGATGCCGCCGGCCGACAAACCCGGGTGACGCGCCGCGTCCATTTTGACAATCTCGCGCCACGCATCGAATTGAGCGTTCCGGAGCCCAACGAGATTGCGGCTGCGGACCTCATCCGTATCCACGGCACGGTCACCGATGCCACCCTCACCGATTTTCGGATCAACGGGCAGCCGGTCGACGTGTTTTCAGAACATTTCGTTTATGGGTTTTCCAAATCCGCCTTGGCCTCAGGCCTTCAAGTTCTCGAATTTGTGGCGGTTGATGCGGCCAAGAATTTGTCGCGGCGATTGGTCGGGTTGTTTGTAGACGAACACGGCTCGGTCTTTGTGCCCAAGTTTGGAGGCCTCGATCATCATCCTTCGCCGGACATAGACGCCCCAGTTGGCTTCTTCATCGACGCGGTTTCTCCGGAACCCGGTACCGATTTTGATGTGGTGGTGACGGACCCCTCAGGGGGCGTCCAGAGATTGGCGTTTTCTTCTCTGATCGAAGGTGGGGCATCGTCTGACTGGCAACGGGCGCATGTCTATTTTTCAGATCTGCCCAATATTCAATCTCGGTGGTCCGGCCAACCTTCCGCGGAGGCTGTGGAGGTCGAAAACATCAGTCCCAAAGGGGTCGATTTAGGCTGGAAGGTGACCTATTTTGGGGCCGAAGAATTTCTCCGATCGCCTGGTTCTGACGTGTCGGTACCAGCGCTCTTTATCGATTCGCCTGGCCCAGAGCGCCTGTACACCAACATACCGCTCTTCAGTGTGCTGGGACACGTTCAAGACGATCATCTCCAGTTTGTTCGAATCAACGAAGTCATCGTGGCCACGGCCACCGGCGCCTTTCAGTCGGTGGTTGAGCTTCCCGAAGGCGAGAGTATTTTTCGTATCGTCGCTCGCGATGCCGCGGAGCATGAAGCTGAGCACATACGCCGCGTGGTCTTAGACCGCGATCCTCCGGCGATCAGCCTCCGCGGCAAGAATCGAGAGACGGTGTACGGCCCTGAGTATGTGCTGGAAGGCTTGGTTGTCGATGCCCATTTGGACCAGGTTACGCTCGTCCACGCTCAGCACGCGTCGCAGTTTGTTCAAGTCGATGACCATGGCCGTTTTTCCGTCTCGGTAGACCTGTCTGCCGGCGAAAACCCCATCACGCTTCAAGCAAGCGATCGGGCACACAACGTCGCTTCTCAGGAAATTGTGGTGACTTATCGACCCGAGGGTTTTGTGAGTGCGACCAAAACGCTGGCGCCTCATGGGGTGATAGCGTGGGCGGACGGCGGAAAAGTCTTTTTGCGATGGAAAGCGCCTACGCACCTCGAAGATGGCACTCAGATCCCCAACGGCACCGAGCTGAAGCATCGTGTATACCACAACGGAAAGGGAATCCAGATCGGTGAGGCTTTGTCTCATGAAACCACCGTCCCCTACTTCTCTGAGAAGGAGCGGTTTCACGTCACGACTTTGATTCCAAGTTCGGGCGGCGACTTTTTGGAGTCCAAACGCTCCAATCAGATTGAGTTGAGTCTTGAGCCTCCGGCTTTGCCGCTCGCCGAAGAGACCTTTGAAACCCCGAGCGCCGTGACGGTTGGCGCGGTTCATGCCGCCTTGCCGGCGATGGCCATCAGCCAACCGGGCGATGATCACTCGGGCCCGGTCTATACCCACATGGCGTATGTGCTTCGGGGTGGTTCGGAAGATGTGGCAGATCGCATCGAATACCAAAGGAGTGAGAAGTTTGCGAAGCTTCGGTCTTGGCAGAGACCTCGGGGGTTTGAGACGCCCAATGGTTCGCGACGGGTCGCGGAGCTTGCCTTGGCGGCAAGGGGCGAACGGGTGGCGGTGGTCTGGACGGCAACGTCGACGCAGCCAGACGCCCAGGGGATGCAGGCCTATGTGGCCACGAGCGTGGACGGTGGGTTCAGTTTCTCGGAGCCGTCGCTCTTGCGGAAGAGCCCATCTTGGATACGGGGCATCGATCTCGAGTTTGATGCGCGGGGGGTCAATCATCTGGTCTTCGGCGAGGGGGGCAAGGCTTTTTATGCGAAGGACTTTTCGGTGGAGGCGCTCAACGTCTTTGATGTCAAGGTGCGCACCGAGGCGACGGAGGTGGTCCGATACAAAGGCTACTATGAGCCGGTTGATGGGCACTGCGTCTGCCCCGACTGTTGGTGCGAGGAGTCGTATCCCGTCAGTGGCGCGCCCGATCCCGAAAACCCCGACCAAACCCTGGGCCCCTATTTGGAACGCATCGAGGAAGCGTATGTGTATATGCCCTCGCTTTTTGTCGGGGACGATGGGGTCACCATCATCGCGCGGCAACGGCGCATGTGGGACAACAAATCCGTCCCTCACCCGGCTTGGTTCGAAGCGCTTGAGAATCCGGTTTACAGCGAAACGGTCGTCCAGCGCCTTGTTCCCACCAAGCTGGTGGTGGGGTGGCGCGAGACCTGGAAAAAGGCGTACGAGCCAGGCGATGAGGACCTTGTCGCCGACCTCGGTGGCGCTTTCCAATATCGATACGAAGGCCAGTGGTACGAACAGGACCAGATCAAGGTGGCGCAAAGGCCCCATCAGGATGGCACGTGGCCCGACCAAGGAACCGATGTCTGGAAGGACAACGTAGAGCAGTCCTGGCGGCGGTCGGTGGTTGACGACGACTGGGACGCATCTTTTGCCGATGCCCCTTCTCGTCCCCGAGTCTTGAAGACCCCGAGTGGGCAAATGGTGGCGGTGTTTGAAAAGGGTCCGTCTTCAAACCCCAACGTGTTGGGCTCCAACCCGATTCACGTTTCTTACTCGGATGACGGGGGTGTCAGCTGGAGTGCGTCCAAGAAAGTGGCCACTGGATACGTGCCCGATATGGCGGTGTCGTCGACGGGAGATCTTGGGATGGTCTACTATGCGCCTGGCGCCGGGCCTGACGATGCCGAGATCGTGTTTTTACGAGACACCGGTGATGGGCGCTGGGATGAGGTTCAGAGCCTGAATCATCGGCCTCCCCGAAGCGTGCATTCGAGCAACCACGGTCAGGGGTCTGACCGCCTCTACGGCGTTCCGTCTCTGGTGGCCCACGAGACACTTTTTATCGCGGCTTGGGTTCGCCAGGCCGGGGACGGGCGCGCGGATCAGGTTGTGTTGAGCCGCGGAGGGAGGCCGGTCCTTGAGGAGCGTGCCGTCGAGGTGACGGTCCCGTCCGAGGTGGTCGTGAACCAAAACGCCTCTGTCTCGCTGGAGTGTGTGAATCAGTACCATATGCAGACCAGCAACTGTGGCGAAGATGGACCCGTTCATCTTTTGGGGGGCGCGAGCGTGGCCTCCGAAGCGCTCGAGGGGTTTGATCGAAGTCGTACGGTTTCGGTCGAATTTGGGGTTGGCACTGGCGGTGGGACCGCTCTTGGCTTGGTCCAGAGCGCGCAATCGGGTGGCCAAGAATTGGCTGGGGCCAGCGGTGGGTTGAAGCCAGCGGTGCTTGAAGTGGGCGCGGCTGCACTGTCTTCGGTCGAGCCGCTCGGTGGCGTAGGCTTCGGCGCGCTCCAGGCAGCATCCGCCAGCGAGGTTTCGGGAGAACTCCAAGAGACCGTGGTGCTGTCGGCCGATGCCCGGGGCAATTACCTCAAGGCCAAGAGCCTGGTGGACGGGCTGTATGACCCGATTTCTGGGGCGCAGCGCGAATACGCCGCCGACGTTTCGGAGGCAGACACCACGTTTTTGGCACGGTATGGCCGGGTGTGGGCATACGGACAGGGTATTGCGTTGGCGCAGTACAGCCGAAACGGCGGTGAGCGGGCCGAACGCCTAGCGGACTACATTTGCCGAACCGCAGTGATCCTTACCGGCGAAAACGGTGAGCAAACGCTCGGTGGGTGGCACTTTTCGACCAATACTTTTCTCGACACCTGGAAAGACCAACGCCTGGTGACGGGGGCCAATGCCTGGGTGATTCATGGGCTTGGCGCCTTTATGGTGTCTGAGGTCTTTTCGGAGCTTCCGCAGGATCGCCGAAACCATTTTTACCAGTGTTACATGGATGGCTTGTACGGCCTCATGCAGCACTTTGAGCCAGGGGTCGATCTGATGACCGCCGGCTGGACCACGCAGGGGCTGAAGTATGCCAACACACCCGGAGAAATTTTGGATGTGTCCGATCCAAGCCTGTCGTGGGCGTACTACGACATTCTTGATGCCGTGGGATATGACATCTACAACCCACTGAAGCCGCCTGCGGTGGAGACGCTGACATGGGACGAAAACGATGAGGCCGAGTTGGTTGGGGTTCATCTGGTCACTGTCAATGAATTCCTGGTTCTTCAGCAACGGGCAAAGGCTACCAACGTGGTCACCGAGCACAACCTCGACACGCTGAGCGTGATCAACCACCTTTTGAAACACTGGGACCAAATCGCGCGTTCCCAGCCTGACGATGAGCAGAATGTGCTGCTGTCCAACCGTTACGAAAAGGAACAATGGACGGCGTTTCGGGATCGTCTCAATCAAGCGATCTTCACCGAATTATGGAACGAGGCCGATGGGCGCGTGGTGACGGGTGGCGAGCTGGTGGACGGCCGCCTCGAGCGAAATCCGTTCTCGGCCATCGACAATTGCAGCTGGCTTTCGTTGTCGGTCCACTACGGTTTCATTTCTGAAGACGAGCGCGAAAAACTGGCGCGGTGTTTGGATTATACGGTCGATACCTTCGCCAAAGAACTTAGCTACCGCGGCTTCAGCTACTACGGCGCCCACTACTTTCCGAAGGGGTTCAAGGATCGGTACATCGAGGCCAACGAGGACCAAGAAAAGCTCTATCACCTCGAAGCCACCACCGGGCTGATTTTGGGACTGCTCTACTTTGTGGACGCGAATCCGCTGCATGCGCGCTCTCCGTATTTTCAGGAAGTCGCCGATCGTCTTTGGCGTGAGATGCAGAACTTTGTGAGGGACCACAACTTCCCCTATTCGACCCACCGAATCCAAGATTTGAAGTCGAGGCTGCAGTCGAATACGTCCGCCATCTGGTTCATCGACGTATACGACTACTATGCAGCCCGGGACATCGACTTGGATCGCCCCCTCAAGAACTATGCCGAAGGTCTTGATATTCTTGCCGCCCGTACGTTGGCTCAGGAGGGATGGGCTCGGGTGAAGAACAGTGAGGGGGATGACTTTGAAAATGAAGAGACCCTGCGTGTGACCGGCGCGGCCCAGGGAGACCTGGGCGCGGCGGCCTGGGCTGAGCTCGGAGCTTCCGCACCGATGGTCGAGCAGGTGGTGAATGGTCTTCCCACGACTTATCGGTTTTCGACCGCCCTCGACGGCCTAAGGCAGCAGTTTGTGGACGGGAGAACCTGGTCTTCGGTTCCGGTCAACGTCACCGACATTGAGCTTGTGGTTCGAACCGAAAAGCGTCCGAGTGGTTCTTTTTCGGACGCCTTCGGAGAGTATTTTTGGCCGACACACTGGGTTTTCGAGGGCAAGGTCTTGGGGGGCAATGGTCGGTTGAGTGGTTTACCAGAAAGTTACGCGGTCCTTCTTTCGACCATCGCCCAGGGCGAGGAACGATTGGTGGACTTTGCGAAACTTAAGGGAACGGGAACCTCTGACTGGCGTTTCGAAACCTCAATGAAGGCACCATCAGGAGACGCCAGTCTTCCCCCATACGCGGTCGCAAGGTTGGTGCGGCTGAACGTAGACACCGAACAGTACGAGCTCTTCGCGGCAACTGGAGGCGAAGCGGACCGAACGTCGAGCGGGAGGGCGGTGTATTTTGGGTTTCAGGGGCAATGGTTTTTCCATCAAGGAACAGAGGCCCCAAATGCCACGTACCGATTGGTTCAACGGGGCGACGGAACGGTTCTTGAGGAGGCAAAACCATCCACCCAGAGTCGAAGTTTTCTTTTGTCCCTGCCTTCTGGGAGCGGTGCGGGTGGCTCGGGGTCTGGGTCTTCGTCGCCCTCCGGGGGCCAATCGGTCACGTTGGTTCAGGACCAGGCGCTGGCGATTCTGGCGGCGCTGGCCTCTGGGGATATGCCAAGAGCAAATCGGTGGGCTGACGCATTGTTGGCCACGCGAATGGTCTCGCCTTCTGGTGCTGGCGGCGGCCTTGCCCAATTTCCTTTTGCGGTTCGGGGGCCTTCAGGAGAGGCCGTGGCGCCGTACTACGAAACGGGCACCCAATTGTTGGTGATCCATGCGCTCGCGGAGTTTGGCATTGCCTCCGGATCTCGGGCCCAACAAAAGACGATATTTGAAGCCCTCAATCCGGTCTTGAGTTCGGTCCAAACCCACTACCCCATGTTGGGCGTCCGGGGCCTGGTGGCTCGGGGCTCCGGTGAGCGTGATGTGATGGCAAGCGCTTTGCGAGGAGACCTCGATGCCGAGCCGGGCGACCTCGGCACCCATGGGTCACTTCAGCCCTGGCCGGTTGCGGCGCTCCAAGATCAGGTCTTTGGATTTTTTGCGGCCCGTTCTTTGCGGGCGCTCGCAGAGAACGCCTACGGGGCCGATCATGCGCATGTGTCGAGCGCTCGGGTTGCGATGGAGCGGTTCTCAGAGCGTGTCGACCATTTTTGGCGGGACGAGCAACCGCGGGTGTTTGCGTGGGCCGCGGAGTCGGGGGTTGAGTACTCTGGCACCAGTCTCGGCGCGGTTGCGTTGTACATCCTCTACGCCGAAGCGCAAGGCGGCGTTGATCTGGAGCGGCGCAAACACGCTTATCGTCTGTTGTCTCTTCTTGACGATGGGACATCCGAAGAACTGTTTGGGGGTTCGATTTCGGAACGGGCGCTGGCAGCATTGGCGCGGCGTGTGGGGGCGACCGCCCTCGATCCGCGCCTCGAGCAACTGGCTTGGCTCGACTACGGTCGACTGGCCACCATGCCGCGGGGCGGGCTCTCGGATGCGGCCATTGCGGTATTGGTAGAGGATCCGCGCGGCTTTTTGGGGGTCAGGGCGCCCGAAATGTTTTTTATTGATCCACTGCCCATGGGCCTTCAGTTGGACCCTGCGCTTGCCGATGCGCGTCTTGATGCCTGGTACTACAGCGCACTTTTTGCGGTTTTGGCTTCTGATGGTCAGCCTTATGTCTTCGAGACCCTTCTCAAGCGCTTGGTCCAGCTTCATTTTGCCACCAAGATGGTGAAAGAGGGGGTGCCCGAAACCCAGTGGGCCCAAGCGTACTACAAGGGTCTGTACGGTCCGCTCATTCTCGAAACCATCCACGAAATGACCCATTTGTGTGAAGGTTTTTCGAGTGTCCTTGGGGGGACCGCGAAAGACATCGAACAAAACCTTGGGGTGCCTTGCACCGCGGCCAGTGAGGAAATCCAAAAGCAAGTGACCGTGTGGAGCGGTGACGATGTACGCGCAACCTGGGCGCTGGTCGATCACCAAGACGACCGCTACACCCTGACCCGGCTGATTCACGCGTTGCGCGAGGAGGCCTTTGTCCCCAAAGAAGCTCAAGCCGCGCTTCATTTTGGCTTCCCCCGAACTTCGGAGCTCGTCGATGCCCACGGCTTCGTGCGCAAAAACGGGCCGATTTCCTTGGACGATGCCGGTCCTCTAGATGCCGAGCGCCTTCGTTCGGATATCCGGGCGAACTTGGACAAGGCTTTGCGCCAGGGCGTATCGGCACAGACTGGGAATGGGCTCCAAGTTCTCTACGACTTGCGGGACATCGATTTTATTTCTCTGACCAACCCGGCTGCACCCGAGCACTGGGGTCGCGAGGGCTTTGAGCTGAGACAATTGCAGCATGTCGACGCCAAGCTCAATGCTTATAGCAATGGTCACCTCGTACGCATCGACCTTGACGGTCTTCTTTACGGCCGTCCCGAACCCGCGTTGTCCGAAGACGATCGCGCCGAAAACACCCGTCAACTGGTCATCCTCTTGGGCGGGGGTGCGGGCCCAGACGGAATTCGGCTCGCGATGAGTAATTTTGGTCAGGCCTTGGGTCCCGTCCTGGGCTTACAGCAGGGCCACGTTGCCCGGTATTTTGATGAAGGGGTGGTCGCAAAGCGGCATGTTGAGGCATTGGCCTTCCATCTTGGCTTGGACGCCGAGGCGACCGAGGCTGCCATCCTGCGGTTCACGTATGGTGACATGATTGGGCGTGGCGAAATGCGTGAAAACGCCCGTCAGCTTCGTCGTTTCATCAACTTCGCAGAAGGGGGAGACTTGCCCACTTTTTCAGCGAGGACTGGATTGACGCCGGCCAGGGTCCACCACATGTTGGCCGAAGGCAAGTTGACAGCCCTGGAGTTTCAGCAGATGGCTGCGGGTCTTCAGTTGACACCCGAGTCCGCCGCAAGCTGGGAGGGGCTCTTTGTGTTTACGCCCCTTGACAGCCTCGCCCAAAGGCTCGACCGAATCAGCGCCACCGATCGTGAGGCTTTGGCCTCGCCCCTGGCGACAACCCTTCCGGGAGGTGCTGCCCTCGCCACCACTTTTGCTCATCCCTGGGACGCTGCGCCGGGGTCGTTATCCCTGGTGGCTGCTTCTCCGTTTTTCGGCGAAGACGGCGTTTCGGATGGTGCTCCGCGTTGGGAGGCTCGGAGAATGCGTTCGCCTGGCTCTAAAATTCCCTACGTCGATGAAGGAGCCCTATCGATTTTCGTGCACCCTGAATGGGAAGGGGAGGAGGGCGGGGGTCCAGCTGCGCCCTACCGTGACTTGGAATCGGCTCTTGCCCATCTCGAAACCACGGAGACGCCCATCAATATTCTTGAATCGTGGGGACCCGAAAACGGAAGAAACCCGATCGCGTGGAGGCGGCCAGGGACCGACGTCATCAATTACGCACTCATTCGTCCAAGCGCGGCCGGTGGTGGCGTCACTGAGCTCGGTATTCCTCTTGAAGTCGTCGGCTTCGACCTATTTCTTGATGCCCACATTGTTCGCACCTGGGGAGGCGGTCGTCCCGAAAACGTTCTGTGCGCTCCGAGCACCGCTCGTCTTCACGGGGGAAGTATCATCAATGGATCCACAGTGATGAAAGAGCCCCTCTATGTGGCCCCCGCGCGTGAGGTAGCGGACCACGGGAGTCCATGGGAAAGTGGGTTTGCACGCGTATGGGAAGCTTTGGTGGTTTTGGATGATCTCAAAACGCTGGATGGCAGGCGCCCGCCACCAGACCAAACGCTCTTCTGTGCGGCCGAGGTGAACGGTGAGGATCTGGATGACGTTCCTTACAAGCCATTCAAGCTGGTGACGAATTTGTTTGTCACCCTTTCGGGTAAAGCACCGCCGTTGAATGATGAAGAAACGCCTCCCGAGGCGGAGATCAGGGCCCGCATCGTGACTGCTTGGGCGACCGCGATTCGCGCCCAGACCCTCATTGATAGCGCGCGCCAATTCGGAATTCACCAGGACTACTTTGGGTCCGAAGAAGCCGAGCAGTACGCGGCCGAGCAAAGCGAAACATGGATGGCTGAAGGGCTGGCGAAGAAGCAAGATGCGCTCACAGAAATTGCCAAGATAGAGGATGAAATACCGCCCGAGGGCCTAAGCTATGTGAGCATACGATTGATGATGCAGGACGCTTACCGAATGGCTTTCCCCGATACGGAATCGATGGAGAAGCTACGCGCCTTGTCTGTTTGGATTGATCCCGACCTCGTCGATCCCCTCTTGGCACTGGGCTCGGCTGAGCGTGGCAGCCAGTCGTCAGAGCTTACGCGGGTGTCTTTTGCGTCTACGGCAAGCGGTCGTCTCTACACGGCTACCCGGGCGAAGAAGCCTACCTCCGCCGGGGCTCCTATTTGGCGCTTGGGCGCCCTCTCTTCGACTCCGGGGGATTGTATCGATTCTTGGGGCAACTTGTTTGGCTGCGTCAACCCCCGTAGCCAAGGCGCTTTCGCCGACGGTGTGGGCGCCCCGATTTCGTTTATCGCCGACCACGGCGGCAGCGCGGGGTTTCAAGTCTCCCCAGAGGTTTCTTTTGACTTCTTTCTTGATGGGAGCGGGGACCCCTGGGCTGAGCAAGATGCTTTCACCGTTGCGGCGCCAGGATGCGAAGTGGAGACCCGAGTTACCGATCCCGCCGACAAGAATTGGCTTGAGCTTTCGGTGATCGCATCGGAGCAGTGGGACGGAACCCGGGTGCTCGTGGGGGTTCAGTCGACACCCGCCATTCGGGCGATGCTGAACGGAGCCACCGATACCTTGGAGGCCGAAGTCACGTTTTTGTGCGGCAGCACCACGAGCGAGCCGTGTGACCCAAGCACGTGTGCCAAACGCACCGTGCGCGTCCAGCAAGTGGGACCCTTGAGCCCGGACGTGTGGGTATCCGCCCAAGCCGACCTGCCTGACGGAGTGCGCGAGGCCAAACGGAATGCGCTGATTGAGGTCGGCCTGCTTGCGAGCGCGGCCAGACGGGCAGTGGAGAATAAGGGTCTGGTTGGGCAAGTTAAATTGCTTGAGGGGGCAGTGAATCAGTATCGAGATCGCCTTGATGGGTCCGAGGGCGAGTGTGCCCGCGCGCTTCAGTCGGCCGTCGAGATTCAAGAACTCCGTGTCGAACTTTTTCGGACATTGCTCCGGCTGGCTGATGGTTTGTCAGGACGCCTGAAGCAATCGCTTGTAGGCGCGCACACGGTGGCTGAGGTACAGCAAGTGATGTCGGAGGGGCGCCGGGAGCTCGATGAGTTTTTTCTAGAAATTCCCGATGTTTCGGAGTCGAAAAGCCCGGTCGAATTTTTCGATGGCGTGTGGAGTCAGGCGTGTGCCGAGTCGTTGCCAGGTGACGAACGGGATCCGACTTCTCCTGCTCTTGTTGATGAAAATACGGTGCCTGACTTCGAGTTCTCGTTTGAGGGCTGGGTCGGAGGCGCCTACCGCGCTCTGCTTTCCGCAGATGAAATGGCAAAGTTGGGTCCAACTCCTGGCGTCATTGAGCCCGCGATCGGCTTTGTGCCCCAATCCCCCTGGAAGGCCACTCAGCCTTCAAACAGCTGGGTGGTGGTCACGCCCGATGAGGGTGGCGGTGGGGATTGGTTTCAGTCAGAGGAAACGGTCAAATTCTCCATCGAGATGGACCGGGCCTGGGCCTTGGAGCCGAGGGCCGAACCCTATGTCGAGTTTGTGCACGTGGTTTCTGCAGATGACTCCGACAGTCGGCTGGTGATCAAAATTCTTCTTTTCCAGCGGGGTGTTCCAGAATCCCACGCCCGCGGATTTCGATTGCCGCCTGGCATGTCTTGGTGCGCAGACGGTCCAGCCGCGGATGTGGGTGAGGTGCTTTGTCGTGAGGCTCGCCCCGTTCTCAGTCTTTGCGGTCCTTCTGGCTGCAGTCATCCAGAGCGCGTCACGGCTCGCTGGCTTGTGAATGGTCGGGCCATTTCAGGGTTTGATCCGCATGTTTCGTTGTCTTTGCCGTGGGTGCAGGGCTTGACGCCGATCGTTCGTCGAACCGACGGGATCGAAGTTCTGAAGGAGGCCGGTAAACTCGAGTTCTATGAGGGAGGGCTCCTCCAAGATGGGCCTTGGGACTTGCGTTTCACTGGATACGCTCAACAGTCGAATCATGGCGAGCTTCACGTGGTGACGCCCCACACCAAGGATACTGCCGCGGTTTCGCAACAATGGGCATCCTCGTTCGACGCTCAGGCGCGCGTAACCAGTGAGCGTCTTGGATTGGATGTGGCGCCCTATACCGCTTTTGTGTTGCCGGAAGCGATGTTCGCTGGCGCCCGGGAAGGCGTCTTCGGCCATCATATTCCTTCCCGAGACGAGGGGCTGGCTGGGAAGACAGGCATTATCATTTCCGATCTTCGCAATGCCCCTCAAGATCCGTTGGCGTTTGGAGCGGGGGCATCTGTTCGCCCGCTCGAACCCGATTTGGTGCGTGCGTTTACCCATGAGTATGTGCATTGGCTGCATCTTCAGTATCCAGACCTCTCCAGTTGGTTACCCCCGGGGTTTGACCGTGTATGTGTCTTCGAGGGCGTGGCCACCGCGGTGACCTCCGTGGTTCTATCCGATCCATCTCTTCTCGATCCCCGGCGAATCGAGCAAGGCTATCGACTACGGTGTTCCGACAACGATGACACAACGGTAGGCGAAAGGTGGATGCGTGGTATCTGCGCGATGTGGCACGTCTCTCAAGATGGTCATTTCTCCCAGGACTACACCGACGCATTCCTAAGGGGGCTATTCCACGCCAAACGCGCCATGGATGTGGATACCTGTGATTTCGAGGACCCCAGGACCGGAAACGCGTGGGTCGTCTACCTGTCCGAGGCCGCTTCCGAAGCCGCGGGCGAACCACTTGATCTGTCGCAGGTCGTGACCAACATGGGCGGACGGCATGCCGGTTCATACGAAAAGGCCCTGGAAGCACTGGGCTATAAGCCGATCGTGTTTCAACCGACCGGCGGGGACGATTGCGGTGACCCCCTGAACGGAGGTGGTCCGTGCGTGGCGCTGGCGCGCGATGTAGGCATGGACTTGGAGGCGGAGCTCAAGCGTGCGGATGAGGCGTTGGCAACCGGGACGGGACCTGACGAGCCCCAACCTACAGAGGCAGATTCTACCCTGCGGGTGACGACATCGGCTCGGTCTCCGTTTGTTGTTTTTGACGGCCCTTGTCGGAATTTTCAGGTCGAGAACGTCTCGAGTGTGCCGATTCGTCTTCGTGTCGTGGCTCCCGAAAACTACTATCTGTACGATCAAACGGAGGCAGCAGTTGGCGAGAGCGGCCTCTCCAAGATACGCCATGAAGTCAAAACGTCGCTCGATACGAACGGCACGACGATGGTGACGGTGTGTGTCGAGGCTGAGCTTTTCGAATCTGAGGCTCCCTACGAAACCATCGGTGCGCACATCCGTTCTGTTCGTTTTGTGGACCAGACCCACCAGGCTACGGTGGAGGAAGAGATGATCGCGGTTGTTCGGGGTTCAACGTCTGAGTTGGTGTTCCATCACGCGGCTGAATTGAACGACGTATTTGATTTGGCCGCGCAGGTAAGAGAGGACATCGATGAGGTTTCTCGACGGCTCATTTCGCTTTCGCCGAGGGGCTCACTCTACGAGTCTGATCTTCGGTCGGTGTTGGCTCGACAAACCCTTTCGGGGGCCCTTGACGTTCTCGAGCAAACCCGTGCTTGGACGGATACTGCGGCCGACGTAGAAGCTCGGCATGCGGAATTGGTGGCCTACGGGAAGACTCATCCAGTGGGGCGATGGGTCGAGCCCATTTTGGATGCTCTGGCGCCCACGCCGTTCGGAGGTTTGAAAAAGATCTGGGACCCAGACCGGGTGCGCGAGCGGGTTGAACTGGTGGGCCAGGTGGCCATTTTCGAGGATATCCTCAGGGACGAGAACGAGGGGCTCTTGAGCCCAGAGCACTATCTCGGCAAAACACCGGTACCCGCAGTGAACGGGTTTTTTGGTTCGCCCCACCTCGGTGCGATGCTCATTGCACCCGGACCCGAACTCTTTACCCGATTCGTATTCGAAAACGATGAAGTGAAGCCGGTATCGGGGCATCCTGGCTATCGGGTTTGGAACTTGAGTGGCCAGGATGTGACATGGAGCGTTTCCACGGAGCATTCCTTTGTGATGGTCAAGCCGAGTGGCGCGCACACCCTAGCCGGCTCGACGGAGGGCTTCGTGTGGCGCGATACCGACATCTCCATTGACCGTGATGCCTTGAAAGTCTACCTGGGCGGGGCGTCCTATTCGTCGGTCTCCTCTTTGCTGAGCTTTCACGACCCACTGACTGGAGAAACGGTGGTGCGGCGTATCATCATTGATATTGCCGACGAGTAGCGCTTATTGAGCCGGACGGGGAGGGCGGGGAATGTCGAAGGGGGCTTGGGTGTCGCAGTAGCCCGCGCCCCCGAGGCGGCCCACGGCTCTCATTTTTTGGGCGTCGGGGCGGCCCTCTGAGAGGATGCTGTCGGCGGCGTGAAACAGAAGGAGCTCGAGTAAGAAAAGATCGACGGGTCCGTCTCCGACTTCTTGGTGGTGGACGACTTTGGCTTCCATGGCGAGGGCGGCTTCCTGAACGCGGTCAGGTTTGACGATGGTTGATGGGGTCTTTGCGAGCTTCGCCAGTTGGAATTCGTCGATGTCGGGATCGGATTCGGTGGAGGTCAGCACCATTTTCTCGGCGAGCTCGCGGGTGGGGATGTGGATGACCGCTTCTTTGGTATCGAGAAGGTTCTGACTGGTGTCCTTCAGGTGTCCTTTTCTTCGGCCAATACTCACCATGACCGTGGGGGGCTCGCTGCTCACGCCGCCGAAGAAACTGAAAGGTGCCAGGTTGCTCACGCTCTCTTTACTCTTTGTGCTGATCCACGCGATGGGTCTTGGAACCACCGAGGCCACCGTCAGCAAGTACCGGTCGCGGGGATTGAGCATGTGCGGATCGAGTTCCATGGCATCAACCTAAACCCACGGATGGGTTGCGTCGACCCCTTGCGCCTCACGGTGAGCTCCGGGAAGACGGCCGGGGACAAATCGCGGCTGTGGGCGACGCGGCTGTAGGTCTGTTCACGACAGGGGTGGCTACCCGTTAACCATTGGGTGCGAGAACCGAGCATTTCGACCACCTTGTGTGAGCCTGGTGGTGACCACAAACACCAGAGTGTCTTCCTGAAGTGACACCTTTGGAAGGATGCTGGCGTCTTGAGACCAATTTTGTCGCTGTTGTGTCGGTTGGCGCAATACTTGCTGATTCCCGCTGCCATGCAACCGCACAAGGGCCTACGCATCATCACCGGACGGATTCCAGCAGGGGGACGTCGGCCCGCACCGGGTCACCAATCTGGGTTTTCGTTTGACCGCAAGCCCATCGGGGGCGCCTTCGTTGGTCAGGTTTTGAACTTGATCGATGAAGAGCTGGAGTACCGAGGCGATGATGTCACCGTATGGGGGCCACCGAATCGGCTGGCGTCAGGCGGGACGCTGTCGAAACCGAGCACGGGTCCGTCGCTCGGCGCATGGGATGAAATCGATCTTGCGACGGAGATGCTCCTCCCGGCTCAAGGGGTTCCTATGCCGGCGCAAACGGAGAAGCTGCCGGTCCGCCGGACTCGCCCGAGGCGTCTTTTCCGTCGGTGCTTGAGCGCCTGGATTTTTGTGCTGTTCTTTGCGGTCCCAAATGGGCTCTCAGCAACCATGTTCTCTGGTCTGGCCACTGGAATTCGATCGGGCCTCACCCGGGTTCTTCACGATTCTCCGCAGGTGTCCGAGGTGTGGAACCGTATCAAGGGACTCTAGTCGAACCAGCGGACGAGCGGTCCGTCATTTGCCGTTTTTGGCCGCATCGTCGGCGGGGCTCTTCAAAAAGAGGACGCCGAGGGGGGGAAGGGTCAGGGTCATGGAGTAGGGGCGTCCGTGGTAGGCGATGGGTTCGCCGGTCAAGGGCTCAGACCCGCCTTGTCCACTTCCTAGATAGCGCACGTCGTCGCTGTTCAACAGCATGCGCCATGGTCCCGGCCTGGGGACGCCAATCCGGTAGCCGTGTCGCACCACCGGCGTACAGTTGCATATGACGAGGATATCGTCTCCGGTTTGGAGGTCGTGCCGCAAAAATGAGAGGACGCTGTTGTCCGAATCGTGGCTGTCGATCCACGAAAAGCCTTCAGGCTCGCAGTCGAGGCGATGCAGGGCAGGCTCTATTTGGTAGATGTGGTTGAGGTCGCGCACCCAGGTTTGAATCCCTTGGTGCTGGGGATCGGCCAGAAGGTGCCAGTCGATGCTTTCTTCGTGGTTCCATTCGCGCCACTGGGCGATTTCGGCGCCCATGAAGAGAAGCTTTTTGCCGGGCGACCCGAACATATAGCCATACAGCAGCCGAAGGTTGGCAAACTTTTGCCACGCATCGCCCGGCATCGAGCTCAGCAAGGACCCTTTGCCGTGGACAACCTCGTCGTGAGAAAGGGGCAAAACGAAATTCTCGTTAAACGCATACACCATGCGAAAGGTGAGGCCGTGGTGGTGGAACTTTCGATGGACGGGGTCCTTGTTGATGTACTCGAGGGTGTCGTGCATCCAGCCCATGTCCCACTTGAGGTGAAAGCCCAGCCCGCCGACCTCGGGTGGGCGGGAGACCATCGGCCAGGCGGTCGATTCTTCGGCCATGGTTTGGGTGCCCGGAAATTCTCGGCCGATGGTTCCGTTGAGCTGGCGCAAAAACTCAATGGCCTCGATGTTTTCGCGGCCTCCGTAGCGGTTGGGAATCCACTCACCCTCTTTGCGTGAGTAGTCGAGGTAAAGCATGGACGCCACGGCGTCGACCCGCAGCCCGTCTACGTGAAAGCGGTCGAGCCAGTAACAGGCACTGCTCAGAAGAAAGCTTCGGACTTCGTTTCGTCCGTAGTTGAAAATGAGACTTTTCCAGTCTGGATGATAGCCCTGCCTGGTGTCTTGGTGCTCGTAGAGGTGGGTGCCGTCGAAATAGGCCAGGCCGTGATCGTCGCTTGGAAAGTGAGAGGGAACCCAATCCAAAATGACGCCGATGCCGTGCTGGTGGAGGTGGTCGATGAGGAACATCAGGTCTTCGGGGGCGCCGTACCGACTGGTCGGAGCGAAGAAACCCGTCGTCTGGTAACCCCACGAGCCGTAGTAAGGATGCTCGGTGACGGGCATCAGCTCGACGTGGGTGTAGCCCATCTTGAGCAGATACTTGGCCAGGGGCACCGCGATTTCACGGTAGTTGAGGGCGCGGTTTCCTTCTTCGGGGACGCGCTGCCAGGAGCCCAAGTGGATCTCGTAGATGGAGATGGGGGCTTGGCGGCTATTGCTTTTGGCTCGGGACGCCATCCATTCGTCGTCGGCCCAATCGTATTGGCTGGTCCAGACGACGGAGGCGCTTTTGGGAGGCACTTCGGTCTGAAAGGCGAAGGGGTCCGCTTTTTGGACCCGATAGCCTTGGTGCTGAGATTCAATGAGGTATTTGTAAATTTCCCCCCGTTTGACTCCGGGGAAGAAGCCTTCCCAGACCCCTGACTGATCACGAAAGCGGAGGGGGTGGGCGCCGCCGGCCCAGGCGTTGAAATCGCCGAGGACGCTGACAGCGGCCGCGTTGGGCGCCCATACGGCAAAGTACGTACCCTCGCGGCCCCGATCGTCAACCATGGGGTGGGCCCCAAGGCGTTCGTACAGACGGCTGTGGGTCCCCTCGTTGAAAAGGTGAATGTCCACGTCGCCGAGCAAGCTTTGGCCGGCTCGCACGCGGTTGGATTCTGGGTGGTGGATGGTGCCACGCTTGGCTGTTTGGTTTTGCTCCATGCCCTGTTCTTCCCGTCAGGGAAAATCCGGCGAAGCGGTCGCCCGGCCCTGCCGTCTTCATCCTATAGGGGATCGAACATCACTAGCCAAGGCGCGTTTCCTGCGCTATTCGCTCCATCGAACATTTGTTTTGTTTGCGTTCGTGGCCTCGTCGTTTCCGATCAGTCCGCACGTGAACGGGAGGCCATTCGAAGAGATGGGAACTAGAGTCTACGTTGGGAACCTTTCCTACAACACTACGGAGGACGCCCTTCGATCGGCCTTCGAAGCCGACGGACGCACGGTATCGAGCGTCTCCATTGTGACCGATCGCGACACCGGCCGTCCGAGGGGATTTGCATTTGTTGAAATGGGATCTTCGGAGGATGCCTCGAGTGCGATTTCTGCACTAGACGGACAGGATCTTGACGGACGAACCCTTCGGGTCAATGAGGCCAAAGAACGCTCCCGCGGGGGCGGCGGCGGTGGTGGCGGCCGCGGTGGCTTTCGCGGTCGTCGCTAGACGCAAGACCCAAACCTAACGCGCTCGGATGTGGGCCATGGGCGGCTTTTGCCCCCGATGGCCCGACTCCGAGTTTCGTCCCATCGGCAGGAGATACTGATTTGGCCAAGCCCAGACCGACCTTCTTGAAACGGCAAAAAGAGCGCGCGCGCCTCGCGAAGCAGGCAGCGAAAGCGCGGCGACGAACCGAGCGGAAAGCAGAACGCGCCGAGCGAGACGATTCGGACGACGATGAAGCGATAGATCCGGATATCGCCGGAATCATTCCCGGACCGCAGCCCATTCCCTGGGAAGACCAAGAGATCCACCCAGAGGTCGAAGAGCCCGCCGAAGAGGACTGATCACTTTGCGAGGGCGCTGGGGTCGAGTCCTAGAGGCGATTTGACCGAAGGGCGTCCTTCACCCAGAACACGATCGTAGACGTCGAGGTATCCTGAAACCATGGATGCGAGACTGAACCTTTCGAGCACCCGCCTACGTCCGGCGCGGCCGTGTTCTCTCGCTCTCTCAGGATGTTCTTGGTAGTTTGCGATGGCGCGGGCCATCGCGACTGGATCCTGCGATGGCACCAGGCTGCCCGTCCGATCTTCGATCACCAGCTCCGCATTGCCTCCCACGCGGGTTGCGAGCACGGGAAGCCCCGAGGCCATGGCTTCGAGGATGGTATTGGAGGTGCCCTCGTTGAGCGAAGGGAGCACAAAGAGATCAAGGCCGCGAAGAACATCGGCAATGTCGGCGCGATAACCCGGTAGCCACGCTTGGGAAAGCGCGTTGCCTTGTCTGAGAATATCTCGGACGTCTTCCAGAAGTTCGCCGCTCCCGATCATGACCAGGCGGTACTTCTGGCGGGTGTTGGGATTGTCGGCGAGGAGCCTGACAAAGGCCTTGGCCAGCGTGATTTGATCTTTCACCGTGGCCATTCGGCCAATGGTTCCGAGCACAAAGGTCTCTGGATCGGCGAAGCCGCGCTCCGGGAGCAGGACCTTTCCGTCCGGGTGGGGTCGAAACTTCTCGGAATCGACACCATTGTACACGCAGCTCACTTTGTTTCTAGAAACGCCGATCCTGCCGGTGAGCCACTTTTCAATGTCCGAGGAAACCGATGCGTAGTGGCCAACCATGGGGTCGAGTGCACGCCTGAGCATGCGGTATTTGAGGTTGCGTCCCAGGAGGTCTGATGGGTCCCACCCGTGTTCGCTGTGGACGCGGTGTTTGACGCCGGCGGCCGCTGCGATGAGGACGGTATCCAGGGTGCCGAGATTGCGGGTGTGGGTGATATCGGGTTCGAGCCCCCGGAGTTTTTGCCACAACCGCGCGTAGTGGGGCAGGTCTTTTCCCGGACGCTTATGGATCGCAAAGATGGGGACATCGGTCCGTTTGAGACGGGTGCTGAAGTCGTCGTAGGTGTAGAGGCAAACGATCGCGTGTCGGTAGCGCGAGCTTGGCATTTGGTTGATCAGGTTGATCAAGCCATTTTCGAGTCCACCGAAGTTGAGGGTTGAGATGATGTGGGCGACCAGAGGAGCGCTGTGACCCGAAGTTTGCCCCATGAGCCCTCCCTTTGAGCAGCCAGACGGGCTTCAAGTCAAGCCCGCACCCGTCTTTGGGTGGACCGTGTATCCTCTTGCCTCAACTTTGTGATGCGTCGGGTAAGCAGCTGGTGGCGGTCATTGACGAGCGCGCGAAACGTCAAATAGGCGACAAGGATTGCGCCCAACGCGGTGCTGCACGCAAGCATGAACATGACCACCATTTGGTACTTGACCGCCTCCACCGGATCGGCCCCGGCGAGAATTTGACCGGTCATCATTCCGGGCAGGGAGACGATGGCAACGACCATCATGGCGTTCAGAATAGGAATCATCCCGCGCTGGATGGCATCCTTGAACGGCCGATGACAGGCTTCCCAGCCCGTTGCCCCCAAGGACAGTTCCATTTCCACGAGGTTGCGGTCCCTGTCGAACTGCTCCAGCAGGTGGTCCAGGCACAAAGAGATGCCAGTGAGCGTGTTTCCTAGGGTCATACCCAAAAGCGGGATCACATATTGGGGCTGGTACCAGGGCTCAACACCGATGACGACCTGGGTGACGACCAGGGTGGTCGCCATGGCGGTGATCGCTACGCTGAAAATGGAGCGGATGTAGGCCCCGCGATAAAATCGCGATGCGCGGCCGACGGCCGCTCTTCCGGCAAAACCGATCATGACGGCCAGAACAAGTCCCAGCACGTAGGGTGTCTTGATTTGAAAGACGGCTTCGAGAACGAAGCCAACGACCAAGAGTTGGACTACGGTTCTTATGGAAGCGATGGCGAGTTTCTTTTCGAGCCCAAGACCGAGATAAAGGCTGATGACCCCGGTGACGAGAATCAGTCCGGCGGAAACGACGAGGTCGGCAAAAGATAAGGAGATAGGGCCCTGGATAGGTTGCATTGTGTAGCACCCGTCCTGTTTGGAGCAACGCGGGTGAGCTCCGGGATGAATGGCAGGCGCTGACAGGCTTGTGATCAGCTTTTTTAGGGTTCGGGCATGTAGGGTTCAAGGTCGATCTTTCGATGGCACCAATCCGTGGCCTGCGCGGTCCGGTGGGTGGCGATGAGGGCGGCGAGGCCCGAGTCTTCTGCCGTCTGGCTGATCAAGGCCTCTACGCGCTGGGTGTTCGGGTCATCGAGCGCGCTGGTGGGCTCGTCGAGCAGCAGGACTTTGGGCCAAAGAAGAAGGGCTCGAATGAGGCAGATTCTTTGCTGTTCTCCCTGGGAAAGCGCGAGAGCATTTTGCGTCAGCATGGACTCCGGAAGACCCAGGGCATCCATGAGCCCGAGGGCCTCGTCCGGGTCAAACCCGGGTTGGCTGGGCCCTTGCGACGGGTGTCCGGTGATGGTGCGCGCGCTTCGGTACCGGTGAGGCCGGGCGAGATTTTCGACGACGGGCGCATCCAGCAGCGCCGGGCGTTGGCTGACGTAGATGACTTGTCTTCTGAACGTGGTCCAACCGATGTCCTCGGGGGACTTTCCGGAAAGGAGGATGCGGCCTGTTTGGGGATCATCGAGACCATTGGCGGCGCGCAGGAGCGAGCTTTTGCCCACACCCGAGGGGCCTAGGAGCGCCGTCAATTCTCGGGGCCGAAGTGCGCAGTCGAATCCGGTGAGCAGGGTACGCTCTTGGGCCACCAGCGTGAAATCCAGCAGTTCAAGAACGGGGTCCTTCAGGCACATCCTAAACGCTTCCTGAATTTGGGCTGGGGCCGCGGTTGAGACGATCACCCGGTGGTCGGTTGGTCGCCTCCGTTTTCAAAACCGTTCGGGTACGCGTACGGGCAAGGGCACGCGTACGGCTAGGCCGTCATGGTGTTTAGGAGGCTTGCGAGGTCGTCCGCGTGCTCTTCTTCCATCTTGAGGATGTCTTCGATAACCCTTCGGGTGGTGGGGTCGTCGTTCTCGAGCCATCGGATGATTTCGGAGTAGGTTTCGATGGCGACCCGTTCCGCGACCAGGTCTTCGCGAATCATGTCGATGAGGGTGTTCCCCTCATGGTATTCTGCATGACTGCGGGTGGCGAGGCCTTCCGGATTGAAATTGGGGACGCCGCCGAGTTGGGTGATTCTTTGCGCAACCCAATCTGCGTGGGTTTGTTCTTCGTTGGCGTGCTCGAGGAATTCTTGGGCGACCGGTTGGGCGTTGATGCCGCTCGCCATGAAATAGTGGTTTCGATAGCGGAGCACGCAGACGATTTCGGTGGCGAGGACTTCATTGAGCACGGAGATGACGCGCTCGCGGTCAGCGAGGTAGGCCCCGGTGACGGCGCCTTGGGCCATATGCTCTCGGGCGCGTTTTCGGATGGTTTCGAGGTCGGTTTGGAAGGATTTTTTCATGGGAAGGGCCTTTGGCTAGTGGGCGTCGTCGAGGCCTATTTCTTCGACGACGGCGAGGACGTCTTTCACGTCTAGGATTCGGAGTTTTTCGTCCCAAGGTACGGGGGTTCCCGAGGTCTTGGGGAGAAGCACGTTGGAGCCAAGCGGGATGCCGGAGACATTTCGGCCGAAGCCTTTGTCGTCGTCTTCGTCGAGCGGCGCTCGGGCGACCTCGACAACGGTGGCGTAGGTTGCTTCGGCGGCGTCTTCTTTGGCGCCGGAGGGGAGGAACAGACCTCCGGAGCTGCGGTCTTCGGCCTTGAGGATGCGGACCAAGATGCGGGGGCCGACCGGCATGACATGGCGGGAGACGTTGTGGGAGCGTTCTTTTTTGTCGGGGCGAGACTGCGATTCGGTCGCGGTTCTTTGGCGCGGTTGCTTTGGTGGAGCCATGAGGGGTGCCTGGGGGTTGGGTAACGTACGGGTTCTGTTTGGTCAATGTTGCTTGGCTTTTGAGAGGTGTTCTGGGGTTTCGTGAGGGTGGGGGGTGGTGTCTTTGGAGGTTTGAGGGCAGGATGGGGGTTTGTGGCTTGGAAGAGCGGCAAGGAGGCTTGGGCGTCGCGTCCGGTAGGGACCTTTGCCTCGGATGAACTGACCTATCCGATTCCGGGTCGGCGAGGCCGGGAGCATGAGGGGCACGTACTCGGGCCCGCAGCGCGCTGGTTCCCCAAGCTTGCGTCGATGGTGGACGCGCGGATGTCCTCCGGGGAGAAGAGGGCACTTGAGGCATTGACGAGAGGGGGGTTTGGCCGGCTGGCGTCAACGGCCTTTGCGCGTCTCTTGGGGGACGCGGGCTTTCGGTCGGTTTCCCCAGTGACCCAGCTTTCTACCCTCAAGGCGCTTTTGGTGGAACCGCCGGAGGCGCCCGCGATCGATGGGCTTTGGGCCTTGGTTCAGGCGATGAACTTTCGACGGCTGTCCGTGATTGGGCAGCTTCGGGCGGTGGATCTGTATCGGAGCTTGGGCGAGGGGGCTCGAGCCGATTTACGGACTCTGTTTGCATTGTCGTTGGGGGAGTCGAGTGCATTGGTCGACAAGGACCGGGAGGGAAGTACTTTGCTCACGAACCTCCACCGGTTCGCTGAGGCGAAGATGGAGCCGCGATCGACGGGTTTTCGGTCCGGCGACGGGGATTCTGAGGAGGAGGATGTCACCCGGCCTGAGGGTTCGGGCTCCCGCCGGGCGCGGTCGCATTCGCAATCAGGGGATTTGGCCTCGGCGACGGAGTCTATAGGGGAGGCTGGTTCGGGTACCGGGTCTGGCGTCCGGGCGCCGGGGCCCACTGGATTGGGGGAAGGTGAGGGCCCGTCGAGTGAGGGCGATGGGGTGGAGGAAGGCGCGGGGGCCACGGGCGAGCGTCGCCTGACGGAGGGGTTGGTGGTGGCGCCTTGCTGGGATTTAGGGGCGCTGTTGCCGCAGGTTCTTGGGGAGCTTGTGCATCCGGAGCGGGTGGATGTTGGGTTTGGGATGGCGGGCATTGTCTGTTTTTGGCTCAGCCGGAGGAATCCGGCGGAGTATGTGCGGCTGCTGCACGGGCTGTTGGTTCGGGGTTCGGTTTCGGTCGAGGCGTTGGTTCTTCGGTGGGATGGTCGGGACCGAGGCGTGGGTGGGATTCGGGCGCCATTTCGGGTGTTGGACGAAGCGATTCAGGCGTGCCTGGAGCATTCTTCGGATGGGGCTTTGGATATGGGTACGTTTTTTGGGGATCGCGCCCTTTCTTTTCTGAGTTTTGTGCCCCGGGGAGCAAGTGACCAGTGGGCCATTCACTCGAGTGAGCTTGAGACGGACCATCCCTCGAGTCGGCCGTGGCGTGCCTCATCGCGGCCTTTTGGCCGCGAACGTCCCGCGCTCAGGCGGGATGCCGGGGTCGATGAGTCGCAATAAAAATTGCGTATAAGAATATGGAGATTGCCCTTAGTCCAGAATGAGGGTCGGCTTCATGGCTTTCACGCTTCCGGTAGGAAGGATACATACATTTCCTTTGGTAAATAGGGACTTGCATGGAGGCTAGGTGCAAGTGGCCGCGAATGGCTGCGGGGTTTTTCATATGGTGATGGGTATGGCCGTGTCTGGATTCTGCCGCAAAACGGTTAGACAGGCTGGGTCTGATGCCTTACTCAATACGGTACCCCCTTGTCACGGAGGACAACAACAACATGAGCAAAGTGAGACTGGCCATTGCTGGCGTCGGAAACTGTGCAAGCTCCCTCGTCCAGGGGCTTGCCTTTTACACCAAGAATCCCGAAGGCTCGGCAGGCCTGATGCACCACGAAATCGGTGGGTACACACTTCAAGATATCGAAGTGGTGGCGGCCTTCGATGTCGACGCACGCAAAGTGGGGCTTCCTGTAGAAGAAGCAATCTTTCAAAAGCCGAACAACACCACAATCTTCCAGCGAGAGCTGCCCAAGTCTGGGGTCAAGGTCCAGATGGGCCCGGTCTTCGATGGCATTGCGAAGCACATGGAGAGATATCCGGAAGACAACGTCTTTCAACAGGCCAAGGCAACGCCGGTCGACGTTTCGGAAGTCCTCAAAGAGTCTCGGGCAGAGGTTTTGATCTGCTACCTGCCGGTGGGGTCTGAGGATGCGGCGCGGCACTATGCACGTGCGTGCCTCGATGCCGGCGTAGGCTTTGTGAATTGCATCCCGGTGTTTATCGCGTCGCATGTGGAGTGGGCGGAGCAATTCGCGCGCAAGAAGCTGCCGATTGTCGGGGATGACATCAAGAGCCAGGTTGGCGCGACGATTGTCCACCGCAGCTTGGCCCGTCTGATGAGTGATCGAGGCGTTCGACTGGAGCGCACCTATCAGCTCAATACCGGTGGCAATACCGACTTTCTCAATATGCTTGAAGAGGATCGTCTGAAGACCAAGCGGGTCTCCAAGACGGAGTCGGTTCAGTCTCAGCTGAATGCTCGGCTGAGTCCGCAAGATATTCACATCGGACCCTCGGACTATGTCGCATGGCAAAAGGACAACAAAGTCTGCTTTTTGCGCATGGAATGGGCGGGGTTTGGTGACGTGCCGATGAACCTCGAGCTGCGCCTGAGTGTCGAAGACTCGCCCAACAGCGCTGGGGTGGCCATCGACGCCATTCGGGCCGCGAAGCTTGCGCTCGATCGCGGTATCGGCGGGCCCCTCTACGAGGCCTCCGCTTACCTGATGAAGCATCCTCCCCGTCAGATGAGAGACAGCGATGCACGCGTGGGTCTTGAGGCCTTCATCAAAGGGTCAAAGTAAAACCTGAATCCGGTATAAGGCCTCGCACCGAGAGCGATGTCAGACAAAAACGAATCCAGTGGGCCGGAAATCCGGAAGCTGCCTCGCCCCGTGGATATCGAGACTGCCCTCGAAGAGGCGCTCGTCCGCCTCGAGCCGATTGACGGGGCCCAGGCGCTCATCGGTGGGGTGGCCATGGCGTTTCACGGTTTTGAGCGCTACACGAAAGACATCGATCTCGCCGTCGCCCTTTCTAAGTCATCCGCGGCGACGACGGAGTTGGCGGATCTAGATCCCCGGCCCCTCAAGATCGGTGGCGTTTCGATTCTGACAAGCACCGGCGTTCGGGTGGATTTGATCGACCGTCGCTTAGAATTCCAGGCCCTCTTCGAAGAGGCGCTCGCAAGTGCCACCAACGGTCAAGTCGCTGAAGTGGGGGGGCGAACGGTACCGGTGGTGTCCAGGTCATATCTCATTGCGATGAAAATGGTGTCGGCCCGACCTCAGGATGAAGTTGATATTCGGGAGCTCTTGAAGCAGCCCGACCTGAAATATCAAGAAACCCGCGCCATTGTGCAAAAACACTTGGGTGCCTTTGGGGCTCGATGGCTCGATCGTCTGGCGCGCACCCTCGGTCGTTCCGATCCTCCGGCCGACTACGAAAACGGCGACTCGGTCAGCTGAGCGAACCGGAACCATTGTGTTCCGGGCCACGTGCTTGGCGAAGCCGAGCTCTGAGGAACCTCCGGCGTGCACCCCGAAGGACTGTAGGTTTAGTGCGGTGTCGTCGGTAGGTTCGGAGGCGTACGGTCCGACGTAGGTGGGCGAAGCACGCGGTCCGCGTGTGCTGCGGGGTGTCTCTTGAATTTGCTGTCGCTATCGTCGTGTTGTAAGGGTTCTACGGTCATTGATGCGTGGGAGGAGAACTCAATCGACGGGCTGGTGGGGTCGCGTGTTGGTCTGTGGCGTCGTGTTGGTGGGGCGGGTTTCTTGCACCCAGCCGACTTCCGAGAAGAAGGTTGCAAAAGCGCCTCAGAAGGCTGCGCCCGTAGACCGACGAACGCCTTTTGGTGAAGGGCGCATCGAGGGGCAGGTTCAGTTCTTGGGAAGGCCCCCGCCGCCAGATCCAATTCGTTTTGACCTTCTTGGGGGCGAGTGCGAGCCGCTGATGGCCAACCCCGAATCCAAGGAAGTGGACGTGTCTGAAGACGGTGGGCTTCGACACGTGTTTGTGTACGTCTATTCGGGTCTTCCGGCGACGGCCACGTATCCGGTGCCGCAGGAGCCGCTGGTGATCAAAAATCTGAACTGCTGGTTTGTTCCCAAGATCGCCGGCATACGGGTGGGGCAGACCTTGGAGATGCAAAACAGTGACAACATCGTGCACAACTTCCACGGCCATCTCAAGAGCAGTGAATTCAATTTGTCGATGACCAAGCGGGGCATGACCATCAAAAGGGTGTTCAAACGCCCGGAAGTCATGGTGCTTCTCCTTTGCGATATTCACCCGTGGATGCATTCCTTTGTGGGGGTTTTGGCGCATCCGTTTTTTGCAACAACCTCTGATTCTGGTGCATTCAAGATAGAGCGGCTGCCCCCCGGTGCGTATAAGCTTCAGGTTTGGCATCGCCTCCTCGGGACCAAGATGGTGGATGTTCAGATTCCCGAGTCGGGTGCGCCACAGAAGCTGTCGGTGCAATTCGGTGAAAAAGACCTGCCCGCTCCGGGCATGCGCCCGCCCATCCAAAACAGCTATGGGCGTCTGGGGTGGAAGACCCAAGGAGAGGACCGCTAGACGGCCATGCGTCGCACGGGAATCCGTTTTTGGTAGGCGATTGTTCGGATGGGAACACTCCGCGTGCAAGCTCACAGATACTTGGCTGGAGCGGCCTGGAGTCTCGACCGGAGCCATGTCTAGATACACTTCGTAGCAAATCCGCACACCGTCCGGTTTCGATGTTCCACCCACCAAAAACTCAGTCCATGGTGACGAGGTCTTGGAGTGCCTTCTCGTGTTGTTGTTTGAGATACCGAATGACCCCGGGTCGAAACTCAGAGAGAAACCGATTGAAATCGGTTGGAGCCCACTCCACGCGCGCCTGGACATACCACTTCTGTCCGGCTTGGTGGGTGGCACTGAGGACGGCCCGCCCCATCAGCCATTTTCGGAAGGACTCAAGGACGCGGGCGAGCCGGTCGTCGTCTATGACGGGGACCGCGCGAGTCATTGCCGGGAGCTCGCTCACCGCGCCGACCCTCAGGACGAAGCTATCGATAAGCCTGTGCATTGCGCGAATGGCCCTTGCTTCGGCCGCACTCTGGCTCGAATCGACTCCCACTGAAAAGACGTGGGCCAAATCATCGATCTTCACAACATCGCCCCCGTTGATCCAGGCGGGCATCGAGGCGTTCTCTGGTGCTTGGGAGACTGCCTTGCTTGGTACCTCGGCCCGATCGGGCACAACGCAACAACCCGACACGAGAACAAGGGCGACCGTGCGCGTGTACCTCATCATTCGTGGTAGTGCCCATCATGTTCTGGCCGCTGCCCGTCCCCAACCGCTTCTCCGAAATGGTATTTCTCTCTCGGTGGGAGACCCAGCCCCTTGCGCAACTCGTTCTCGTTGACGTCGCGAGTGGCCTTGGGTGCCGTCTTGGGATCGTTGTCGTTGCCCTTACCTCCCCGCGCGAAGTCATTGCCTTCGCCGGATTTCATCAAGCGTAAGGCGAGGGCCCGGGCCTCGCAAGAAGCCAACGAAACGTTCTCCTCTACGGCGAAGGCCCTCCCCCGGCCTCAAGGCGAGACAAAACGGTCATCTTGCGCTTCTAGTAGCCCACGGCGTCGGCAAGCCAAGAATGGCTCCAACAAGAATTGGACCTTGGACCCAACCCGCTTTCGTGGACATCTGGGCCGCTCGATTGGACCCGACCCGCGCTCGTAGACACCAGGGTTGCTTGATTTGCAGCCGCCGCAAAGGCCATGCCAGGCGGAGCGCACCCTCGGTGTCGCAAAATGCGTATTGGGCGGGGGCGGGGCCGGAAGTGTGGGGGATGGAGGCCCCTTGTCCTTGACGGTTTAGGGCGCCTGGACCCCATCAAAGCTCAACCGATTCTGCAGATAGTTCTCGGCACAAATCATGCTGGATGTGTTTGCATGCACAACCTTATTTGCCGGATCCGACAACGAGTGCAACCTGGCATGGGCACTTTGGCCTGCGCGCTCGTGGTGAGCTGTGGACTTGAAGGAACAGTCCACGAGCCTGCCTCATCGAAGCCGGGGGTCTTTGAGACCCCCACCGGGTCTCAAGTACCGAATCCTCAAGGCCCGACCGGAGCTGGGTCTGAGACGCGCCAAGATTGCTTATTTGGCGGACGCGGGCAATCACCGGATTGCGCGGGTTGACCTCAGTGGCCGGGTGGCGGTGGTCAGCACCTTTGCCGGGACACCAGGCGTATCCGGTTTCAAAGATGGCAAGAAGGGTGAGGCCCGTTTCAATGGGCCCATGAGCATCGCCATGACCAAGGACGGTGTTCTTTTCGTTGCGGATACGCGCAACCACGCTATTCGCCGCGTTACACCGGACGGCGTAGTGACAACACTGATCGGTGGAGCGGGAGCAGCACTTCCTGCAGAAAACAAAAGTGACCTCCTTGCGATGAATGACCAAGATCCCTCTTTTTGGCCCCAGGTGGAGGCGCCCTTCAACCAGACGGTGGTCCTCGAGCCGCTCCATCTTCGGGTGACCTCCGGCCAAGACCTGGTGGTAGGAGAAGGTTGGTCCAAAACGCTGGTGCGCCTAGATCTGGGCACTGGCAGGGTTCACAAGCTTCTGCGAATCCCGAGAGCCTATGATGTCCGTCGTTTCGATATCGACATTCGTGGTCACGACGGTCCCGTAGATGGCATCGTCCTCGCAAAAAGCGGGGCGTCCGAAAACGACGATCTCTTTTGGTACCCATTGGAAGACAACATGGACGCTTCCAAAGAAGTCTTGATGGTGAGCCAGAGGTGGGTGGGCCATTCGGTGACCAACACCTACCCGCATTCGGTCGCGATTCACGACACCGAAGGCCGGATGCTCATCTCAAGTCACAACCGCGGCCCCATGGCCATCCGTCGGGTGCGGCCTTCCGACCCCGCCCCTCCCCGTCCCGAAGGCGGTACTGAGGGGGATACGCCGTACGCGAGGGGGCGACAGGTGTTCGCTGACGGTCCCTCCGGCCTCCCCTGGGGGTCCCGTCCCGCCCTAGCGGCGCTTTTTGGTTGGAACGGTGCCCACGATCTTGGCGGGGTGCTCCCCCGGTTCGAGGACCTCGTGGCACTCACGGATGTCGAGTTGGCCGCGTACATTCAGGGCGGCATGGGGGGCAGCACGGCGCGGCCCGAGATCTCGGGTCAGGACCTTGCCGGCCTTATCTACTTTCTTCGCTATTCTGCCCTAGCCGGCCGTGGTGCGCCACCGTCGGCAAAGACCATTGAGCAAAACCTGGAGGGGGCCAGCCTTTATTGGCCAAACGATCGTCGTGCACCCGAGGTTCGATCCATCCAAGTCACCCGCATCGAAGACACAAAAGTCGAAATCACCTGGCGCACCGATGAGCCATCGATCAGTGGCGTGCGCTACGGACCGACAAACTACTACGGGATGCATTCCGCTCTCGGTCTTCAGTACGCCAAAGAACATACGGCCATTATCGATGAACTCGTCCAGGGCGTGAGCTACCACTTTGCTATCTTCGCCAAAGACCAGCAGGGCAACTTCGTGCGCACCCGAGATCAACGCTTCTAGCGAGGTTGCGCTGTATGGTGGGGGAGGTGAGGTGCTTGGCTTGGTGGGGTTACTGGTGCTTGGAGCTCACTTTGTTGGCCGAAGCACTTTTGGCGCCTTCACACCACGTGGCCGCAGTTTCAAAGGCGGCGGTGCAAGCGCTGTTTGTGAGGTCATCACATTGTAGCGAGTCGGAGCAGTCGGCCAATTTCACCGTCGCTTCTCGGCAGCTGGCCGGATAGTTATCCATGGAGTCGAGACAACCTTTGGTGCATAGGGGGACCGCATGTGGTCGACCCATTTGGCACTCAAGGATAAGGCGACACCCCGCTTCGCAACCCATTTCCTCCTTGTCTTTTTGGCAACCCGTAAAAAGCGCGGCAATCAAGAATAGGCTGAACGCGACAATGGGTAGGTGTGTGACGCACATGAGTTTGCGTGTAGGTAGGCTTGCGGTGAGAACTCGATTCATAACTACCCAATTGTACGGTTTGGTACGACAATACACCAGAACTAAATTCGTTGTGGTTCTGTGAGTAGATGCACAATTATAGCAATATTTGTTGCTTTGGTTTGGCGGCGACTACCCCTCTCCGATCACTTGGATAAGACTAGAAGTTATCCCAAAATCTGTCTTGAAAGTGCTGGCACCTCGACAAAAATTGATGGCCATAGGCGATAGCGAAGGCCGTCCAGTGTCCGTCCATATCGATTCGGGATCCCGTCATGATGTCGCGCTGGTCGAGGCAACATTGGAAGAGGTGGTACTCGATTATGTAAGGCCCAAGATGCTGGGAGATAAGGGTTTTGACAGCAAAGCGGTTTGCTGTGTTCAGTGAGTTTCGGTGGAGACTTTACAGGTTACTTCTTCCTCTTGCGGGGCCTCGGTAATCCGTACTGCTCGATCCGCTTGATGAGCGTCAGGCGATGGATACCCAAGGCCTTGGCCGCACGGGTCTGGTTACCCGCATGTTGTTCCAGCGCCTTGATGATCCGATCTTTCTCGAGATCCTGAATCTCCCGCTTCAGCGTGGCGCCAGACTTACGGACGGGCATAGTGGCTATTTCCGTGGGCAGGTTGACTGAGATCTCATTGGTGACGGACTCTGGTTCATCGGCGAGCGGGGCGCTAGCCAAATAACCGGGTTTTTCAACGGGAAGGTGCTCGGGCGTAATCTCATCGCCAGGGCACAGGAGAACGGCCCGCTCTATGACGTTGCGTAGTTCTCGAACGTTACCTGGCCACGGGTAGGCTCTCAGTGTTAGCAAGGCGCTCTCGGACAAGATGGCTGCTGGGCGACCCTCGCGTTCGGAAAACTCTCTGATGAAGCCTACGGCAAGTGCATGGATCTCTGATTTACGGGATCGGAGAGGGGGCACCGAGATCGTAATGCCGGCGACCCGGTAGTAGAGATCTTGCCTAAACCGTCCTTTTGCAATCGCGTCTTCAAGGTTCTGATTCGTGGCAGCTAAAAACCGGACATCAATCTCTCGGTCCGTCCGCCCTCCGACGCGCAATACCTTGCGGTCCTCTAAAACCCGAAGCAGCTTAACCTGCGTGGCAAGTGACAAGTCGCCCAATTCGTCTAAAAAGACTGTGCCTCCGTCTGCGGATTCCAACAGTCCCTGCTTGTCGGCGACAGCGCCAGTAAAGGCCCCTTTTTCGTATCCGAAGAGTTCGCTTTCGAGCAGTGATTCGGTGAGCGCAGCGCAGTTGAGCCCCAAGAAAGGCTTGAGGGCTCGTTGTGAATGCTCATGAACCGACCGGGCCACAACTTCTTTTCCGACGCCCGTTTCACCCAAAATGAGGACACTGATGTTGCTCGCGGCGATACGGTCTACCAGGCGATAGAGTTGTGCCATCGCTGGATCGCCTATCACAAGGGCCGAGGAGGTCGTCTCTTCAATTGTCTGGCCCCGGAGGTCGACGCCTGCCTGACCGATGAGTTCCTCAGGAGTGCAACCATCGCCAGGATAGGTCGCCAGGCCCGTTCTTGCTTCGAACCCGATCCGCCGGAGTTCCGTCCGAACGGTTTCCAAAATTCGGTCCAGCCGGTCGTCGGCGGAGTCCAGGATCAGAAATTCATAGTCGAACGGGCTATATTCGCCTACGATCTCGTCTTTGTGCAGCACGCGATCCAAGACGCTTCGAAGCACTCCCGGGGAGAGCTCGCCGTCAGTGCGAAGCCGACACACGATAAGTTCCGAGCCCGAGCGGCCGGCGCGAGCACATTCCCCATCCAGCCGGGCCTCAAAATACCCGTGGGTGAGTATCTGTCTTATACGCTCAGCGCCGGCCGAGCGGCGAAGAATAACCATCCAGCTACCGAGCTCGAGGATGTCTCCTGAGAACATGTCAGTTGCTTTAGAAGCCTCCAGACGAACCCCCCTCAGGTAACTTCCATTGACACTTCCCAGATCCTCGATCTGAATCCGGTCCCCGACATACAACATTGCATGTCGGCGAGAGATCGCGGGATCATCGATTTGAATTTCGGCCTCCTGACTCCGGCCGATGACCAGCTCTCCGCTGTCCGGAAGTTCTTGACGGTGGCAGCTGGCTGGGCCCACGACGTAGAGCGAGGTCAGTTCCGGTTGGGGGTTTGTCGTAAACTCAGTCGGCCCATCCCCACCTTTGTCGTTCTGGATGGCCACGGACCCCTAGGTTCAGGACAAACCGGCACCCGGTCAAGATACGATCAAGAACCTCATTCTTTGTAACCATGCTTTAATCAAGCTTTATCGCTGACACTCAAGGGTTTTGCGATGTGGTCCTTACCGTTGTTCGGTTCCTTGGAGCCCTGCAGCCCAGCGAAGCGGTCACGCCACGCCGGCGCGCCGGCGAGTTTGGGGGTCACCGTTGCGACCACCTGCCCCGCAGTTTTCCCCAGATTACGTGAAAGCGCGCACTTCGCGCGCCACCAGTAGACGTCAAACATCTCTTCGCTCAATGGCAAAGACTCGACCTCCGACAGCAATTCTTGCCAAGCTTGATCGGTCTCGTCGTTCGATAAGTGCTCGAGGATCACAAGGTCGATCGCTCGCAGGAGCAGTCCTTGCTCGGGAGTTTCGGGGGGACAGTTCGTTTTGACCCATTCGATGAGTTCCCTAGCATCATGGCTATGGCCGAGGGCCAAGTGTACACGTGCCAACAGGAGTACCTCCGGAGACACAGGCACATCAAATCTCTGCATGAGGTCTTTGCTCCGCTGTGCGAGCCGCAAGCTTTCCTCATAGTCACTCCTGATGTAGTGAAGCACAGCCAGGTTATGGGTCGCCATGCGCTCGAGACGGGGGTGCCCAAATTCCCGCGTGAGTACAATCACCCGCTCGAGATCCTCCACTCCTTTTTGTACTTCACCCATGGCCTCCCAGAACATCAGACGATTGATGTATGTCGCCGCCAAGTGAAATCCATCGCGCCGGCGCTCACACAATTCGATCAATTCGTCGAAAGTCTGACGGGACTCATCAAGACTGCCGGCGAAGATCTGAACGACGCCCAGAATGAGCTTGATGACCGTCTGTGTCTCTTCGTCCGCGCTCGACGTGGACTTTTCGAGGGCACGGGTCAGGTAGTAGATAGAGGCATCGATCTCATGATTCCTCGCTGCTTCACGTCCGAGCGCGCACAAGTACTTTCCCTCGAGTCTCGCATCACCCAAGCGCTGCACGAGATCTTTAGCCTCTCTCCCTTTCGCTGCTGACCTCCGGTACTGCTGGTCAGAGTCTAGGGTGATTGCACATTCGAGCATTGCGTCGGCGGCTAACGCTAAGTTTCCGAGCTTCATCGCGATGCGCTCGGCTTCCTCCAGGTCGATTGCCGACTCGGCTCGTCGGGCGATTTGCTGACGGGCACGGCCACGGCCTACCAGCGCTTCAGCGTGCGTCAGTTCGTCCTTCGACCCAAGCCTCAGACACGATGAGAAGTAGCGCTCAGCCTCGACTGGGCGCCGTAGGCCCAGCGCCTTATAACCGAGTTCGAGCCACAGGGCCGCTGCCTCTTCGACCTCTCCGGCCTCTTGCCGGTGCCAGGCGATTCGCTGAAGTATCTCTGTGCCAGCCATACCCGTCCTCAGCCGCAACTCCCAGAATCGTGAAATGCATCTATGGATTCGCTTTCGCTCGGACGCCTCCAAAAGCTCGTAGACGCCATGCTGAAAGACCGCACTTTGAAACGCGTAGCCGACTGACGTCCGGGTGAGAATTCCAAGATCGGCAAGCTCTGCCAGGCCGATCGCTGCGTCGATGCCCGTGACCCACAACCCTTCAGCTTGGAGCTGGTCCTGGACAAATTCCAGCTCTTCCACCAAGCACTCTACACCGACAACCGAGCACAGGCGAAGGAAACTCGCCAACTCGGGCATCATGCCGCCGAGCTGATAGGTGAGTAGCCATTGCCCAACCTGAGACGGGGGGAGACGGTCCAGTTCATCCGCCGCGACATAAGCGCCCTTGGCCTTTGCTCTTCGCTTGATGAGTCCCTCGTGTTTCAACTGACGCACCATCTCCGTCAGGTAATATGGGTGGCCACCGGTTCGTTCCACGAGTTGCCTAACAAACTCCGTTGGCGGGTATTCAACCGGCTTCAAGAGCTCAATGGTCAGCATTGTGGCTGCCGTCTTCGAAAGAGGCCCGAGCCGGCAGGTGATGGAACACCCAGCACCCTTTCCCCAATCCGGGCGCAGATCTTGGAGGCTGGGGTCAGCACAGGCCACCACCAGGAGTGGGAGGCTCTCACCGTCCAAGGACGCGAACTCGAGCTGGTCAAGAAACTGGTCTGAGGCGATGTGCGTTTGGTCGATCACCACAGCCAGGGGCCCCTGCGTGGCCTTACGTTTCAGGCTATCGCCGAAGCCCTTAAACTCCTCAGCAAACTGCCATCCTGGTTGGATCACCACCGTCGATGCGCTGGACTTGCGGTCTCGGACATTCTCAATGCTCTGAAGCGTAGTTGTCTCGAAGGAACGGCCGATTCGCATCGGAATGACCTCGCCTTGGCTGTTGCTAAGCGATTCACCTATCCGCTGAGCCAGTTCTCGGCAGACCCGCGACTTACCCATGCCGGGTGCTCCCAGAATGGTGATCAGGCTGGGCGTATTGGTCACGACGGCACGGCGCCAAACATTCAGACACTGGTCCATGAGCTCTTTGCGGCCGAGGAGAGGACTCCCTTCAGGTCGATCGGGCGCAGTCTCCAGGAGTAATTTGAAGCCCGGGATTTGGCTTCGACGAGTTTGGTGGGCAGGCATGACCGAACTGAAGTGCTCCGACAGAAGAAGGCCTTCCCATGGTTCGTTGGGTATCCAGCTCTCGGGCCGGCTTATGGCGGTGCCGAGCATTCTAGGCGTTTGGCCATTCCGGGTCTGTACTCGGAGCTTGGTGACATGAAGAACCGCTCGTTTCCAGCCCAACTGACTCAGTTTGGTGGCCGCAGCGACGGCGTGGGAAGCGGGGTCATGGGTATCGATTGCTGAGAAGGCACACAAGTAGTATTTCGACGTATGTCGGCACACAACGCCTCGCTCAGATTTTATCACTTGGGACAATTTCGTCGCTGAACCGTTACCCTCCAGGAAAACGAGGACGACCGGTTGTTTCGAATGTTGGCCCAGATCCGAGTTTGTGGTGTGGGTGGTCGCATTGCTCCCCGCTGTGGTCCAGTTGACCTTTAGAGCATCTTTCAGCGTCGTTGCAGTCTGAGGGCGTTTCTCCGGGGCCTTGGAGAGACAAGCCAGTATGACCTCGTTGAGGCCTGGAGTTACTGAAACGAGGTCCCGGACGGGTTTGGGCCTTAGCGCCAAGTGACCCCTTTGTACTACGGGGTCGGGTCCCACGAACGGCGGCCTACCGGTGACAAGTTCATATAGGATGACGCCAACTGCGTAGATGTCCGAGCGAGCATCGGCCAGTTCCCCGCGGAGCTGCTCAGGCGCCATGTAGCTCGGCGTGCCAACCGCCGCACCGGTTTGTGTCAGGTCAGATAAAATCTCTATTTCTCTGACGAGACCGAAGTCGATCAGTTTCACAGCAGTGCCGGCGGTGGAAACGAAAATGTTCTCTGGCTTCAAATCTCGATGCACGAATCCCAATTTGTGGACCGCAATCAATGCATCGAGGAGTGCGTTGATCATCGAATGGCCCCACATCAGGTCCGGCTCGAGCCCACGGGTTGCGAGCACATCGGCTAGGGTTGGCCACGAGATGTGCTCCATGATGAGGTACGCTCGTCCGTCCTCTTCGCCATGGCCCAGAAACTCGGGAACGTGAGGCGGCCCGATCTTGTGAAGCGCTCGAGCCTCGTGCTGGAAGCGCTTCGCTAGGATCGAGTCCCTGGTATTGGCAAACTTGACGGCAACCTTGGTCTTGGTCTTGCGCCTTTGTCCCGCCCAGACTTCCGAGAAACCACCACGGCCGATTGGGTTCGTTAGGCACAGGTTCGGAACTCCAACCGGAGGTTCCTTCAACGTGCCCGGTTCTGCTGCGTCCTGCGGTTTGGCACCATCGGCCGGACATGCCCTGCCGGGTAGCAGACGACGGTGGCAGAACGGACACCGGGGCACAGCATTCTCAATGAGTCTCGAGGTTGAGTACTCGGGCAGCGTGGCGGGTTACAGAGATGGGCTGTCCCACGCTTTGCGGCAGCCAGCTGCCGAGGTCGAGCAATGGGCCTTCCCATCCACCCGGGACTGACTCAACGGGGGCGACGTGCACCGAGAGCAACGCCTCGACCTTCGAGTCGATTTCTGACGTTTTACTCAGGCAGTTCCGCATGCCATCAAGTATTCGGTTCATGTCCTGAGCCATCGGATCGCCCTCGGGCCCGAACTGGCTAAGTTTTTGCACGAAGAGCCGAGAATCCCCAACATCCACTGCTAGATCGAAGCCGTGCTTCTTCAGATAGGCCTCGGCGTTCATCAGGACTGACTCCATTTGGTCGAAGGCCGCCTCGTCACCCTCTGCGTGGACCTCCTCGGGTACAACCAAGGCGAGATACAAGCCGATGGCTTCTTCCTCAGGCGCATCAACGTTAGTGAATGCCGGCGCCGGGCTCCGCGGACCGACGCAGTCGGTCATAGGTGCTAGCGCCTCCGCTGCAGCACTCAAAAATTCGGTTGTGCTGAGATAGCGGTCAGCCGGATCCACAGCCATACAACGCCCGATGACCTCGTCCACTCGGGAAGGCATATTAAACTTCTCGGAAAGCCTCGGTCGTTGGCCCATCAGTTTGCGATATTCTACCTGGTACGGGGATAGACCATGGTATATGGGCACGCCAGCCAACATGCGAAAAAGCAGTGCACCGAACGCATAAATATCCGCCCGTCCATCCACCGTTCGATTGCGGTAGAGCTGCTCGGGCGCCGCCACCATTGTGGTGCCAACCATTTCGTGGGACCGCGTCATGCTTGGAACGTCGGGGCGAACGATCTTGGCAATGCCAAAGTCTAGAAGTACGACTCGGCGTTCTGGGTCATCGTTCAGGAAGATGTTAGAAGCCTTGATGTCTCGGTGCACGACGCCCTGATCGTGGGCGACTTCAAGCACTTCGCACAAGGGGCGAAGGATCTGAAGGCATGCGCTCGGGGCGATCCGCCCTTCCGTGAGGATGTGTTCATTCAGATCCACGCCGGACAGAAACTCCATAGCTATATACGGCTGTCCGTCATACACGTTCCACTCGTAGACATGAGCGACCCCCGGATGATCCAACCAGCCTGCCGTACAAGCTTCCCGCCGAAGCCGCTCTACGGTTCGAGGATCCCCGGAATGCTGGTCCTTAAGAACCTTGACAGCTCTCAGGTCTCCCGATCGCCGGCACTGAGCTTTGTATACTGTGCCGAGTCCTCCGCTTCCGAGGACGCCCCTAAGGAGATAGTCACCCACCCGGTCGCCTATGCTCAACGTGGGAATTTTGCGGGTTCGTCCCGTGGTGGTTATCGTGGTTTCGACACCCGGCACACTGACTTCAGTATCGAGGCCTCCCTCGAGTTCACTCGTAAGCTCATCTTGATCGTCACCGGCCACGAACTCTCCTATTGTACCAGAGCTCGTGCCGCAATCCATCGGCGGTGTAGTCAAACATAGGCACCCACATGCCGGCCACTCACCAATTGTTATTACAATAGACAACTTGATGCTGTGGTCACATTCAAGCTCAGTCATAATCGCACACACCACAACCGACTAGCGTGTAACGTCCTAATTTCCGGCTTCTGACGGGCTCAACCAACCATGGAGCGAATCTTGCTGATGATGGCCTCGACAAGGGAGGTTTCATGTACCAATATCTCAAGACCGATAGAAACAGACAATTGAAGCACAGGAACGGCGTGTGGGTGGCAGGACTCGCGTTTGCTGTCAGCGCGTGTGCCGAGTTTGACCCCGGTGCCACTGGTAGCAGCATCGACCCCAATGGCTCGATAGGAATTTTGGTGTCCGACTTGACGTTGGTCAACGCGGACACCGATACGGACATTCAAACGCTCAAGAACGGAGACACCATCGATTTGGCTTCGGTGGGCACAAAGCTCAGCATTCGGGCCAACACAGTTCCGAGCATAGTGGGGAGCGTTCGTTTTGGCTATGACGATGAGGTCAGCGTCCGAACTGAGAACACAGCCCCCTATGCGCTCGCCGGCGATTATCGCGGGGACTATCGAAGCTGGACGCCAACGGTAGGTCGCCACACACTCACCGCAACCCCCTATTCCGAGCGGAGCGGCGGAGGGACCAGCGGTTCGGCCCTTTCCATCAGCTTCACCGTCACCGAAGGGCCGACCGGATCCGTCAACCAACCCCCAACCGCCAATCCCGACACCGTCTCGGTCCAACCAGGCAAAACGTTTGTTCTGGACGTGCTTGCAAACGACCACGATGAAGACGGCGACCCGCTGACGATTGGTGGTGTCACAAAGCCTTCCCATGGCGACACTCAGCACGATGGTAAAACGATCTCTTATACCCCCATCCATGGATACTCAGGTTCGGACAGTTTTGACTACACCGTCGAGGATGGACGCGGAGGAACCGCCCAAGCGACGGTTCGTATCACGGTTCTTTCCGAGCCAGGGACCAGCCCCATCACCGTATCGTTGGTGCCCAATCGAACGTCGGGCGTTGCGCCGTTGGCCGTGTTTTTTGATGCCACCGATACCAAGAGCACGAATACAGTACGCCCATTCCATGAGCTCCTCTACCAATGGAATTTTGGAGATCCGAACAGCGGCACATGGGCCACATCTAAGAAAAGTAAGAATACCGCAACCGGTGGCGTGTCAGCGCATGTGTATGAGGTCCCGGGCACGTACACAGTGAGCCTTGTTGTCACCGATGCCGATGGAAACACTGCGACTGAGAGTATTGTGATCACCGTTGACGACCCGAATGTGGTCTTTGGCGGCGAAAAAACAATCTGTTTTTCCAGAACGGGCAACTTTTCAGATGCCCCGGTCGGCAGTCGGCGGATCACAACAACTTCATTCAGCGAGGTAATGAGTTACGTCGAACCCGGAAGGCGGCTCCTACTGCGCGGAGGAGAAACTTGGAATACCTCATCCACCCACACCATCGACAAAGCCGGCCCCGGCATGTTGGCGACCTTCGGCGATGGTCGCGCAAACATCACCATCGCTGGAAATCAAACGCTCTTCAACCTCTCCAGTCGAAATCCGAGGTTCCATGATTGGCGCTTTGTCGATCTGAACATCGACGGTCAAAGCGGCTCCTCCTCCAAAGGCTTCACCGCGGGGGGGACCGTGAGCGACTTCTTGCTTCTCAGAACATCCATACGCGATGTAAACGATGGGCTATCTTTTTCACTTTCCATTTTGGACTGGTGGGAGACTCACGGCTATCCCGGTCAGCAGCACCACCGAGGCGTCGCCATCGTGGATTCCAGCGTACACCACGTGATTGGCGGCCGCGGGTCATACAACGCGTACCTTGCGACTAAGCAGCTCATATTCCTGGGAAACAACTTTGATGACTCCCGACAAGGAGAGCACATTCTTCGCACACCCTACGTCGGAAAGGGCGTCGTTGGCCACAACGACTTAGGTCGACCCGCGGTCACAAAACATGTTGTCAAGATGCACGCACCTGGGTTCGGCTCTGGGATCGGACAAGGTCACTACACAGAATTTGTCGTCATGTCAGACAACACTTTCCGCGGCGACGACAACGCCTGGACGGTCGTGCCGGGACCAGAAAATGCCCATGCCGACAACCGGCTAAGAGATATCATTATTGAACGAAACCACTTCTTGGCCGGTGTCGGAACGGGAGAACATCTCGTTGTGTATGCGCGAGATGTCACCATAAGAAACAACGTTTTCGACAGCACCGGTGCCGCATACCGTGGTATCATTTCAATCGGACATCGGGGCCTAGAACCTCCGTCAACAGGCGTCAGCGTTTTGAACAACACGGCCTACCGAGGGGACTCAGAGCCACTCAGGTTTGTCCGAATTGGATCAAGCGTGTCCAACACTCGTGTGTTCAACAACTTGGTGTCGGCACCCAACTCAAGCAAAACAGAACTCCTGTACGGAGCCGGAACGGGTCTGGCTCAAGGCAGCAATCTGATATCGGACAGTCCTGGATTCATGAAAACAGACCCATCGTCCTCGACGGACTTCGAGATCCAAGCCGGAAGTGCAGCGATTGATGCTGGGGTGGTCCTGACGGATGTATTTTCGGACTTTAATCGTAATCCAAGACCTTCGAGCGTTTCTGGCCTCAAGTTTGACCTTGGTGCTTTCGAGTTTCAAACTTCTGAGCCGCCGACCAATCGACCGCCGATGGCCCAGGCCGGACCGGATCAAATCGTGCGAGTCGACGAAGGAAAGGCAACTGCTCGGGTCACGCTCAACGCTGGCGCTTCGTTAGATCCGGACGGGAGCATTGTCTCATACCGATGGACCGGAAACCCAGACCCCGCTGACGAGGTCCGTCCTCAAGTAACTTTGGGTATCGGTTCCCACGTTTTCGACCTGGAAGTGGAAGACAATCAGGGAGGTCTAGATAGTGACCGGGTTATCATTAGCGTTGTCGACGAGAACAACCCACCACCGACCGGGTGTGAAGGCACAACCTGTGGCGCTTTCCTGGAAGAAGGCGGTGTGCTCGTCATCGAAGCCGAGAACTATGAGAAGGCAACATTATCCACCTACACCGGGTATGCTGAGCCACACCGTTGGGAAGCGGCTTCCGATAAAAACGGCTACAGCGGATCAGGGTTCTTGCAGGTTTTGCCCGACGAACGAGGCGAGGATGCGCAAGGCCCGAGCTCACCCCGCGACAAATCGGGGGCCGCGCTCAGCTACCCGATCCAAATTTCGACGGCCGGTACTTACAACGTATGGGTACGTGGCTGGTCAATGGGAGGGGAGTCGAACGGAATCCATGTAGGCATCGACGGTCAGCTTGCGGGCACAGAGAATGGGGCTTCAAATATTTCTGGTTTCAGGCCTCACCACGATTGGGTTTGGGAGAATGCCCGCAAGAGGGGTTACGCTCAGCCGGCTCAGTTGGTCGTACGCGCCGGTGCGCACACCCTCAATATTTGGAGTCGAGACGATGGATTTCGGTTCGATAAGATCGTTTTATCGACGACTTCCGAAGCGCCCACCGATGTCGGCCCAGTGCAAAGCCCTCGGATGCCGGCCAGTACAGCGTCAAAGCATGTATTTTCAGTCAGGGGCGATCGAACCGAGCTCGATGGGAAGCCATTTCAGGTGATTGGACTTCGGACCTCCAACGCATTGATGTCCGACGCGGCAACCCAGCAACTCATCGATAACATGGACCTCTTTGCAACGTATGGCATAAATGCCGTGAGCGTGTTTTTTCAGGGTTCGAGATTCGGAGATGTGAAGGGGTATAACGAGGACACCTCCCTGAACCCAATCTATGCGAATCGGATGGCCCGGATCATCGAAGAGGCCGACAAACGCAGTATTGTTGTCTTGGTGGGGTGTCTCTACTACGGTGGGTCCACGGCCAAATGGGCGAGCTGGGGTCAGTCTGAGGCGGAGGAAGCCATTAGGAATACCGTAGTCTGGCTCGCCAGAAACGATTATCGCAACGTGTTTATCGACGTTGATAACGAACACATGGCGTCGAACTTTGATAGCTTTGGGATGATCGCGGCGGCGAAGAGTGTAGACTCACGTTACGTCGTCGGAATCAGCGGCGGGACGACGCCCAGTAACGCGGACCTCGCGCTTCATCATAGCACGCGTGTCTCCGGAAAACCGTATATTCAAAGCGAAGGCAATCCGGGGGGGTACTGGGGCAGCTATAGTAAGGAAGATGGACTCTACAACTACATCAATATCGGGGTGTATACCGAAGCCATGCGAGCCGATCAAAAGGACAAGACTCTGAACAAGCTCCGAGACGGACATGGGTACATGCTCGCGTCAACTTGGCTGCAAGCAGTGCCGCCCAACGGTCCTCATCATGAACCGGGCGGTTACGGGACAGAATCCGATCCGGGTATTCGTTGGTGGCTCGACTTCGTGAAATCAATCGCACCGTAATCTCAACAAAGCTTCCCCACCGGCCGACGGGCGTGGATGGAAAGTAGCTCCCTCACCAAAAAATCCATTTGATCATGGATCGCGATCCTCTGTTTCACGGTACAAATTTCACCAAGTGTCGTTGAAATAGACAACTTGATGCTGTGGTCACATTCAAGCTCAGTCATAATCGCACACACCACAACCGACTAGCGTGTAACGCCCTAATTTCCGGCTTCCGACGGACTCGACCAACCATGGAGCGAATCTTGCTGATGATGGACCTCGACAAGGGAGGTTTCATGTACCAACATCTGAAGACCAACAGAAACAGACAATTGAAGCACAGGAACGGCGTGTGGGTGGCAGGACTCGCGTTTGCTCTCAGCGCGTGTACCGAGTTTGACCCCGGTGCCACCGGTAGCAGCGTCGACCCCAATGGCTCGATGGAAATTTTGGTGTCCGACTTGACATTGGTCAACGCGGACACCGATACGGACATTCAAACGCTCAAGAACGGAGACACCATCGATTTGGCTTCGGTGGGCACAAAGCTCAGCATTCGGGCCAACACGGTTCCGAGCGTAGTGGGGAGTGTTCGTTTTGGCTATGATGATGACGTCAGCGTCCGAACTGAGAACACAGCCCCCTATGCGCTCGCCGGCGATTATCGCGGGGACTATCGAAGCTGGACGCCAACGGTAGGTCGCCACACACTCACCGCAACCCCCTATTCCGAGCGGAGCGGCGGAGGGACCAGCGGTTCGGCCCTTTCCATCAGCTTCACCGTCACCGAAGGGCCGACCGGATCCGTCAACCAACCCCCAACCGCCAATCCCGACACCGTCTCGGTCCAACCAGGCAAAACGTTTGTTCTGGACGTGCTCGCAAACGACCACGACGAAGACGGCGACCCGCTGACGATTGGTGGTGTCACAAAGCCTTCCCATGGCGACACTCAGCACGATGGTAAAACGATCTCTTATACCCCCATCCATGGATACTCAGGTTCGGACAGTTTTGACTACACCGTCGAGGATGGACGCGGAGGAACCGCCCAAGCGACGGTTCGTATCACGGTTCTTTCCGAGCCAGGGACCAGCCCCATCACCGTATCGTTGGTGCCCAATCGAACGTCGGGCGTTGCGCCGTTGGCCGTGTTTTTTGATGCCACCGATACCAAGAGCACGAATACAGTACGCCCATTCCATGAGCTCCTCTACCAATGGAATTTTGGAGATCCGAACAGCGGCACATGGGCCACATCTAAGAAAAGTAAGAATACCGCAACCGGTGGCGTGTCAGCGCATGTGTACGAGGTCCCGGGCACGTACACAGTGAGCCTTGTTGTCACCGATGCCGATGGAAACACTGCGACTGAGAGTATTGTGATCACCGTTGACGACCCGAATGTGGTCTTTGGCGGCGAAAAACAATCTGTTTTTCCAGAACGGGCAACTTTTCAGATGCCCCGGTCGGCAGTCGGCGGATCACAACAACTTCATTCAGCGAGGTAATGAGTTACGTCGAACCCGGAAGGCGGCTCTTACTGCGCGGAGGAGAAACTTGGAATACCTCATCCACCCACACCATCGACAAAGCCGGCCCCGGCATGTTGGCGACCTTCGGCGATGGTCGCGCAAACATCACCATCGCTGGAAATCAAACGCTCTTCAACCTCTCCAGTCGAAATCCGAGGTTCCATGATTGGCGCTTTGTCGATCTGAACATCGACGGTCAAAGCGGCTCCTCCTCCAAAGGCTTCACCGCGGGGGGGACCGTGAGCGACTTCTTGCTTCTCAGAACATCCATACGCGATGTAAACGATGGGCTATCTTTTTCACTTTCCATTTTGGACTGGTGGGAGACTCACGGCTATCCCGGTCAGCAGCACCACCGAGGCGTCGCCATCGTGGATTCCAGCGTACACCACGTGATTGGCGGCCGCGGGTCATACAACGCGTACCTTGCGACTAAGCAGCTCATATTCCTGGGAAACAACTTTGATGACTCCCGACAAGGAGAGCACATTCTTCGCACACCCTACGTCGGAAAGGGCGTCGTTGGCCACAACGACTTAGGTCGACCCGCGGTCACAAAACATGTTGTCAAGATGCACGCACCTGGGTTCGGCTCTGGGATCGGACAAGGTCACTACACAGAATTTGTCGTCATGTCAGACAACACTTTCCGCGGCGACGACAACGCCTGGACGGTCGTGCCGGGACCAGAAAATGCCCATGCCGACAACCGGCTAAGAGATATCATTATTGAACGAAACCACTTCTTGGCCGGTGTCGGAACGGGAGAACATCTCGTTGTGTATGCGCGAGATGTCACCATAAGAAACAACGTTTTCGACAGCACCGGTGCCGCATACCGTGGTATCATTTCAATCGGACATCGGGGCCTAGAACCTCCGTCAACAGGCGTCAGCGTTTTGAACAACACGGCCTACCGAGGGGACTCAGAGCCACTCAGGTTTGTCCGAATTGGATCAAGCGTGTCCAACACTCGTGTGTTCAACAACTTGGTGTCGGCACCCAACTCAAGCAAAACAGAACTCTTGTACGGAGCCGGAACGGGTCTGGCTCAAGGCAGCAATCTGATATCGGACAGTCCCGGTTTCGCGGGTGTATCTCGCTCTTTGCCCAAAGATTTTGCTCTCGGTGCGGACAGTCCCGCCATCGACGCGGGAATCACTCTGCCAGACGTCACTTCAGATTTTCTCGAAGCTCGAAGACCCGTTGACGGAGATAACTCCTTGACCCTGGAGCACGACTTGGGAGCCTTTGAGTTCAAAACCGTTCAGAGCGACAGCGGCACACCTGCGTCGAACTTTGCCGTGGAAGCGCTGAAGCTATTTAACGCGGATACTGATGTCGCGATCAGGACGCTCCAGAACGGCGACGTTATCGATCTGGCTGCCGATGGCGCCAACCTGAACATTGTCGCCATCACGTCGGCTCATGTGGCGAGTGTGCGTTTCTCATATGACCACAATCCTAACTACAGTGTCGAAAACTCGGCACCCTACGCGCTGGCAGGCGATGCCAGCGGCGACCTCAAGCCGTGGACCCCCTCGGTCGGAACTCATTCTTTGACCGCCACGCCCTATTCAGGACAAAACGCTACGGGCGCCTCGGGAGAGATCAGGACTGTAGAATTCACAGTTACCTCGGGTGCCACCAGCGTGCCACCGGAAGCCGATGCCGGCCCCGATCAGTTCATCACTTTGCCTCTGGGCCAAACCTCTGCATCAGCAATACTCAATGCCAGCAGCTCTGTCGACCCCGATGGGGAGATCGTCGCGTTTCGTTGGGTTGGCACACCGGACCCGGCCGACGTCAGCGTTTCGGAGGTCACTTTACCCGTCGGTCTACACATCTTTGACCTTGAGGTCGAAGATAACGACGGTCAGGTCTCGACGGATCAAGTCCAAATCACGGTGGCTGGCAGCATCACAGAACCTCCTGTGGTTGTCGGATCTCCGGACATCATGCACGTTCGAACGCTCTTCGGTGAGGATCCCAAGACGGAAGTTATCGTCAGCTGGCGCACAGACTTGAGCCACAAAGAATCGACCGTCCACTACGGAACCACACCAGCCTACGGTCAAGTCGCAAGCGCACATCAGCCTGTAGAATCTGCAAATGGCTTCGAACACCACGTGCGCTTGACGGGACTCACTCCAGGCACACTCTATCATTTTGCTGCGGGCGGGGCCGGCGAGTTCAGCGCTTCAAGCACATTTCGAACAGCCCCAGGCAACGGAGAGGCCTTCACCTTCGCAATCCCCGCGGATATTCAAGTGAACTGGTGTGCGACGGAGGCCAAAGAACTGTCGAGGTTCATTGTGGATCAAGAACCAGATTTCTGGATGCACATGGGTGACTTTGTTTCTCTGGGAGAACGCCAATCCCACTGGGACGGGTTTTTCTGCGCGACTCGGGAGCTTACCGAGAAATCCGTTATGATGCCGTGCCTCGGAAATCATGAAGTATACAAGGGCAGCGATCATGCGGAGTACTGGCCCTCGCTGTATCTCAATCAGTTTCGACTTCCTGCCAATGGAAGCGATAATTTTGAAAACTTTTATTACTCGTTCGAATACGGAGACGCACTTTTCGTCAGCCTCAGCTGGAATCTTAGCGAGTGCCTAAACGGAAAGGACGAGGCTTGTACGGGCTCTCGGAAGCTATTGAGAGATGAGCAAACTGCCTGGTTGGAGGGTGTGCTCTCCTCAACCAGCAAACGTTGGCGGTTCGTTTTCTTGCACGATCCGAGTTATCATTCTCAACATCCTGCCTGGGATGGCAACAACTCCGACTGGAACGAACTCTTCGATGCTCACGGTGTAAATGCGGTGTTTGCGGGACATGCCCATATGTTTGAAACCACAGTGCCCATCCATCATGACCGCCCGGTCGCTAGCTACGCGGAAGGAACCTTCTACTATGCGGCTCAGAACCTGCGTGGGAGTAGGGTAGCGCCGGGGAATTGGTTCACCGCCAAGACGGCGGCATATGATGACCAGCCGCTCGTAGGCTTTGTGACCGTTTCCGACAATACCGCTACCGTGACGACCTACAACTGGCATGACGGCAGCGTGTATGACGAGGTTGTTCTGCCGGCTCGACACCCGAGATCGTCAGACTGAGGACTGGGATCACCTTGGTTAGGCGAATCGGAGGCCCGCAACCCAGGCAACGGGGCTCGGCCGAAAACGAGGTTGTGTCCCTCAGTCTACGACGACAATATTTACGGTCAAGGACAATCCTGCCGTGCCATTCGTATCAGATTGGGTGAATGGGGTCGCCGTAATCGTGTATACACCCTTGTTGAGTCGCCCCGGCATATAGTTGCCGGCGATGTCACCCCATAGTGTATAGGGCGCACCGTTTTCCACATTTGTATATCCATTCCCGTCCAAAGCAATGCGAACAGACCCTACAAGAGACGGATTCGTTTCGGCTCGAATGGCTAAGTTGGGACTCGGCAGTGTGCTGAGCGAAATGGTAGAGTCATCTGTGAGCGGGCCAATATCGGTGTTGTCATCGGCATTGACCAGCACGAATGAAGTCACAAAGGGTTCACTTCGTGCGCTATGCGCGCGAACCAGCACGTCCACGCTGAGGGCGTGTCCGGCCTCGCCCTGCCCCGACGGAAGCAGATAGGGTGTTGCGCCGATGGTGTGCGGCCCTGCGGTTAGGATTAGAGGGGAGTACAACCCGTTGTTGTCACCCTCTATAGCATAGGGGGCAGTGCTTTCGGTTCGGTACGCGTCGTCACCATCGAATGCGAACCGGACGCTTCCTACAGTGGATGGATACGTATGGGCGCGAACGCTCAGACGGTCTGGCAGATGATCGAGGAATAGCTCATCACCCGAGTGGATGGTCTGAATCGCGTCACCGGTAGCTGCATCAACCAAGACTAGGGCTGTGATGCGATGAATGCCATCGGAGAAATCACAATCGGCGGGACACTCGTCTGGGGTCTCTTCGGCGCTACAGACCTCGTCTCCACAGTGCTCAACATACAAACTGACCGGGCGTGGGCGAATTACCGGCGATTCGTATATGCCGGGCCCGAGCTGCTTGTTTGCGTTGCCGCCCCAGCACCAAGTCGAGCCGTCGTCGATTTTGGCACAGGTATGGTAGGTCCCCGCAATCAACTCTTCCACACGATGGGGCGACGGGTTCAAAGCCATGACAGCTTCATTTCGGTTGGTTGCGCTGCCGTCCCCAAGTTGACCATATCCGTTGAAACCCCAGCACCACGCGGAACCATCCGCTAACAAAGCACAGACGTGGTGATGCCCACAGGCAATGGTTTTCGCGGCCATCGGGAGGTGGGTGACAACAACGCCATCCAGTACACTGAAGCTGCTTGCCCCCAGGGCTCCGGTGTCGTTTCGACCCCAACATGAAACATCTCCATGGGCGTTGAGCACACACGTACCATGGGTCGATGCGCAAAGGTCAACGGATTGAGCGGCCTGGGTGACTTCGATGGGATAGGACTGAGGTGCGAGGGTGCTATCGCCGAGCTGTCCGTAGTTGTTGCCTCCCCAACACCAAACGCTCCCGCTGTTTCCAAGAGCGCAACTGTGTTGCTCGCCTGTGGCAACTCGAACGAGGCCCTCGAGATTTGACACCTGGACCGGCTCACTTCGGTCGATGGTGGTGCCGTCGCCAAGCTGTCCGAATGGATTGTTTCCCCAACACCAAACCGTACCGTTGGTATGAGTGGCGCAAGAGTGGCCATCACCAACATCAACCTGTGCCGTATTTCCGTTTAAGGGGCCGACAACCAGCGATGGGTAGGCAATGGGTTCGGTTGTTCCGTTTCCTGCTTCGCCGTGGGAGTTTCGACCCCAGCACCATAGTTCTCCGTGTGGAGATCTGGCACACGTGTTCCAGCTATTGGCGGAAACATCGGCTACATTGCCGATTGCGTCCACTCGCCGCGGAAGCCTAGTGGGCCTGCCGCCGCCACTTCCGAGCTGACCATAAGCGTCGAATCCCCAGCAAGACAATAAGCCATTCTCATCGACGGCGCACGTGTGCTGAGCCCCCGCCGCAAGCCTAGATTCTAGGGCGAGAAACGTATTGATAACCTGGCTTTCGCCTTCACAATCTGAGAACGTGCCATCGGGTTTTTGCGTGGCGCAGACTTCTGCGCACGCACCGGTATCTACGAATCCGCATTTCTCGCTGGTACAAAGTCGACCTGATGGGCCACCCCCTGCGACACGGCACGTTGATATGCTCGGGCTCTCGCTAAACAAATTACCCCAGAATCCACCCTCGTGTTCTTGATATTGCCTGGTTTCAATCGTGCTCGCTGACAGGCCTAGACCCCGCATCGAAATTTGTACTGTTCGACCCAGCGCGTTTGTGCGGGCTGCAAGACATGCGGAAATGCGTCGTTGCCCTTGACTGTCAAGTGACGCGTTTGCCCAGCTCGGTGCAAGGCCTAGCCAGCCGTTGATGGTCCAAGGCTGGTTACTTTCATCTGCTAGCGTGACACTGTCTCCTTCCGAAAGGGCGCACTCAATCATGTATTTGATAACTTTCTTGAATGCCGGAAGATTTACGTTTTGGTAATGGACGGGCTGGCCCTCGCTCTGGCCCCGGGCCATCACGCACTCGCCCATGATGCCGGCCTTAGAAAGGTCGGGCGCGCCGTCTCTCCAGCCGGGGTCAATGGCGGAGTCCCACGCCGAGTCGATGAGACTCGAATCAATCCCCTCATAGGTGTGTATGATCGTACTGGCCGTGGCTGCATCGTAGTCCGAGACCGCTATGCTGCTTCCGGGCATCAAAGCACACTCAGCCATGTAGCGGAGTAGTATTTTGAGGTTTTCCTTGTCGCTGGCTTTGAGGTCCACACCATTGAGGGCCGCGGCGCTCAAGGCAACGCCATTGAGGGCCGAGCCGTTGAGCGCAACACCGTTGACCAAGAGACCGCCGAGGGCCACACTGTTTAACACCACTCCGTTGAGGGATACGCCGCTAAGTGCCACGCCGTTGACGGCAAGACCATTCAACGCGATACCATTGAGGGGCAGACCATGGAGCGCAACTCCGTTGGTCCACACTCCGTTGGTCCACACTCCGTTGGTCCACACTCCGTTGGTCCACACTCCATTGCTCTGGATTCCGTTCAGGACTAGACCATTGACGCCAATGCCGTTTTCGCTGAGACCATTGAACACCAGGTTGTTTTTGACCACGATTTCGCTGTTGGTCCGACCTCTGTTGCTCAAGACCTGGGGATTGCTCGAGCGTGACTGGCAGGCTGCCACCAACATCAAGGTAGAGAGAGCAAGGCGTCGGACCCACTTCATGTGAGACAGGAGAGCAAAAATCACGCCATATGAAGGGCCAAGATCGCGAAGTTCTAAGCTTTCGAAATGACCCATTGTAGTCGATTTGGCGACGATATGCGACTCTGTGGTTCTGCTCAAATATCGGCCTCCAGCTGCCAGGCGAGCATGACACTCCTGGCGATACACAAACGATAAATCCTGCGGAAGCTTCCGTCCAGAGGCTTTGAGCCACGGTTGCGATCTTCTCAAACTCTTTAGAATTTGGAGTGATCTATTGGTGACCTCGGTGTCGAAGTTGAACTTCCCAAACCCCAATGAGAAGCTGTAGTTAATCAACTCATTTCCTGAGGAGTGACGGTCACGGGACCGAATTTCGCCAGCGGTCGGACGTGCATGATATCGACGTTGACCCCGTTAAGCTGGGAGACGCTCACGCTGTGAGAAGTCGATAGCGCTGCGGTATCTACCAAGGAGATAGTCGTACTGTTTGCGACTTGGGCCTCGAGTCCATTTTCAAAGCTCAAACCAACCAGCGCTGAGACTGAGGCTGACACCGCGGCGCCACCCCGACCACCATCGAGACTAAGGGCATCTCTCGAACAAAGATCCAGGCGCTTTCCAATGGACAGTTCATCGATGATGCCGAAGACGTCGTCAATATGTTGGCGGAACGATACGAGCGCAAACCAACCGTGGTTACGAGCAATCTATCATGCCGTTCGTGAAGGGTCACTCCCATTCGATGGTTGCGGGGGGCTTGGAAGACACGTCGTATACCACGCGGTTGATGCCGCGCACTTCGTTGATGATCCGATTCGAAATGCGGCCCAACACTTCGTAGGGCATGTGGAACCAATCGGCGGTCATGCCATCTACGGATGACACGGCACGGACGGCGCAGGTTGCCTCGTAGGTTCGCGCATCGCCCATCACGCCCACCGAACGAACGGGCAGAAGCGCTGCGAAGCTCTGCCAAATATGGTCGTAAAGGCCTGCCTTACGGATCTCATCGAGGACGATTTCGTCGGCGTCCCTGAGGGTTTCGAGGGCGGAACGGGTGATGGGGCCCAAAATTCTGATGGCGAGACCGGGGCCAGGAAAGGGCTGCCGGTTGACGACATCATCCGGAAGACCGAGTTCTTTGCCGAGGAGTCGGACTTCGTCTTTGAACAATTCCCGCAGGGGTTCAATGAGTTTGAGGGCCATTCGTTCCGGAAGACCGCCTACGTTGTGGTGACTTTTGATGGTTGCGCTCGGGCCTTTGAACGATACGGATTCGATCACGTCGGGATAGAGCGTGCCCTGGGCGAGCCATTTTGCGGAAGGGCCGGCCTCTTTGGCTTCTTGTTCAAAGACTTCAATGAAGACTTTGCCGATGGTTTTTTCGTTTCTTTTCAGGATCGGTTGTGTTTTCGAGGGCGGACAAAAAACCGATCGCTGGCATCGACATAGCGAAGCTTCATGCCTAAGCGATCACGGAAAACGGCTTGCACCTGTTCGGCTTCGTGTTTTCGAAGCAAACCATTGTTGACGAACACCGGGATCAGCTGGTCACCGATGGCACGGTGTAAGAGTGCGGCCACCACCGACGAATCTACTCCCCCCCGACAGTCCGCAAATGACTTGGCCGTCGCCAACAGTTTTTTGTACGTCAGCCACCTCGCGCTCAATAAACCCTCCCATGGTCCAGTTGGGCTCTGTATGGGCAATCTTGAACAAGAAGTTGGCGATGATGTCGTGGCCCCTTTCGGTGTGCACCACTTCCGGATGAAACTGAAGACCGTACAAGGGGCGCTTTTTGTGCCGCACAATGGCAAAGGGGCAGGTTTCGGACTGACCCAAAACCTCGAAGCCTTCAGGGAGTGACTCAACCGCATCGCCGTGGCTCATCCAGACTGTGCTGGACGAAACGCCCTCGAATCCGACAAAGAGGGGGTCGGGTGCTTGGCGGGTGACTTGCGCTCGACCATATTCGTGCCGCTCGGAGCGCTCCACGCGGCCACCAAGAAGGTGACACATAAGCTGCATCCCGTAGCAGATTCCCAGAACGGGAACGCCGAGCTCGAACAAACCGGGGTCAATGGAGGGCGCGCCTTCTTCGTGGACGCTGCTTGGGCCTCCGGACAGCACGATCGCTTTCGGCGCGAATGCTCGGATATCCGCGAGGCTTCGGGTGCAAGCCCAAATCTCTGAATACACACGTTCTTCGCGAATTCTTCTGGCGATCAGCTGGGTGTACTGAGACCCGAAATCGAGGACCAGGATTTTGTCGAGTGCTTCCAGCGCGGTAGACACGGCCCCCTGCCTACCATGCACCTCGAGGCTTGCCGAACAGAAGCCGACCCGATGAGGTCAAACCCGCAGAGGAAGCAGGCAATGAGTCAACGGAATCGCCTGCCGCAGCGGAGATTGCCTAAGTCCACGTAAACCGCTCAAGTGAGACCTGTAATGGCCAATCTCTCTTGTAGACTGTCCACCCGGGGCGTCGAGACTTGCCGATCAGGGGTCGCTTTCCTTAACCTCGACGAACCGGTGCCCACCCTTCTTCCCAGTGGCTTGGCGGCCTTGCTACATCGGCTCGGACTCGGGTCCCCGGGCGAGGGTTCCGATGAACCCGATGAGGTCAAACCCGCCGCGGAAGCCGGTGAGGATTTCGACGACGAGGTCTCCACCGAACGGAAGCCTCGCACCGGATTCGATCCGAAGGACCGCCATGCTCGGCGAAGAAACCCCGTAGAAAAGAAAAATCTCCATCGATTCCTGGCGTCGAACCAAAATTCGCCAAACGCGCCTGAGCAGTCCTCTCAACAAAAGCCCCTCGTTTCAGAGTCCAAGCCGCCTCAAGAACCAGGCAAACACGAAACCAAAACAGGACCCGCAGGCGCGGCTGCGGAGGCCGATGACGATGACCCCGAGAGCCCTAGGCGTAGGCTGGGGCGCGATGCGGCCCTCGACGCTCCAAAACAAATCACCGACCAGGAAGGCCCCGACTACGTTGAAATCATGAGGCGGCAAGAACCAGACCAAGAACCAAGACTCAAGGCTGAAGATCCAGAAGACAAGCCGGGCGAGGCCTATCACTACGGCCAGATCGCGGAAGACGACCAGGCAGACCCCCAAGCTTCCTACGAGCCCGCCCCACTCGGTGACATCCACCGCTGTCGCGGCACCGTCGAAGACGGCTCGAGATGCCTCAGAAAACCAAGAGAAGGCTCCTCATACTGCCCCGAACACGGTGTCTAATCACCCGATTAAGCGATGGATCGGTTGCGTCGACCTTGTGCCTCATGCATTCCGCGGCCCAAGCCAACGCCCACTCGGCCTTACGGTGTCCGGTCGCTTCGGACCTGGTTCAGAATCAACGCAGACGAGCTCCGCTATCAGATTGAACCAACCTGGTTTTGATTGCCGCCACTACGCCTATTTGCTAGACTAGAGCGCATCTCATAACCTCATTTTCCTGGACCTGGACCTGGACTTGGACCTGGACCTGGACTTGCCTGGAGCGGGTTCGAGGGGGAAGGCACATCTTGGAGAGAATGCGAACGATCGGGTCGAGTATCTTAACAGCCTCCCGAACCGATGCTTTGTCGATAAAGCCAAGAGCAAAAACAGGCGTCGACAATTGCTCCACACTCCATAGCGGAGCCTCTGGCGATTGCGTAGAAGCGTTTTTGGTCCGTTGGCCTGGTCTTTCCAGAGCCTTCCGCGATATTGAGCGGGACAGACAACGACGCTCGCCGGATTTGGTCCGCAAAACTTGGGTAGCCGGGGGGAAATCGATCCGTGAGCTGCGATGCGAGAGGCAGGAAGGCGATGGCCAACCGGTAGACTTCGAGATTTCGGTAGTTCATGCGTCCAGGTCCAGGTCCAGGCTATGCTTTGCCTTGCAGTCCGTTTAACAAAAGACATCCTCCTGAATGATTTTCGAGTCGACGTGTCGCATGATGGATTGCGGCATTCCGGAGAAACCAGTAGGGCTAGCTGCGCGCGCCATAAAAACTGCGATCCCATTCAATTTGCGATTCCTTTTGATGGATCCCTGGAATAGCAACTTTCTGGACTATGAGGGGTGTCTGTCTGCCGCGGGCGGTGTTGCTCAAAAAGCGCTGCTGGGTATCGATTGTGCTTGCGGCCTGGAGTGTGGCGTGTAGCCAGGGTACACCGAAAGACCACGAGAGCAAGTTCGGCGAATCTGGTGCGCCGCTGACTCCTGGGTGGCATCTGTCGTCGGTACGGACGGCCGACGGTCGTTCGCCATTGTCTTTGCTGCCGACCGATTGCTGTGTTCTCTTCCTCACCGAACCCGTCTACGATGGGGACAAAAAAGAGTGGACTACCCAGAACCGCCCAGTACTCCCCTCTGAAGTACTGCCTTTGGGGGCGGTATACTGGATGTACGTGTCCCAACAAGACCGTGACTTCGAATCGTCTGTTTCGCGCCAGCCGCCAGTTCTCCCCCACCGTTCTTTGGGCTTGTGGTTTACAGCCGCGCGGCCGCTGCCTTTGACTGAGCTCTTGGTCGATGGCGCATATCAATGGGACCAGGCCCAGCAGACGATGGCCCGGGTATCGCGCGATGGAGTCCTTAGACCGGGCATGCCCTATTGGATCAACACCAACGATCAGTGTGATCCCGGTTTGTGGGCAGAGTCGGTCACCGGCGTCGTTCCGAAGGCGTGCAGTTTGCTGTCCAAACCGGTGACGTCAACGTCGTCGGCTTCGCTTGCCGGAAGTGCGGTCTTTGAAGTTTCCGCGTGGCCAGCGGGAGACAACAAGGTCACGAAGCCGGTGGTTGTTGCCCAGGAGACTTATGCACCGGTCTCGTGGACATGGCGTGAAACTCAGGAGGCGCAGGGACCAGGGCCGGTTCAGGTTTTCTCGATTGCCCACGACCGCGATCCCCCTTCTATCGTGCTTGGCGATCCGCCTCACCGCGTGGTCTATGTGTCGGACTATGTCGTTCGTGGGCGAATTGAGGACGCCCATTTTCTGAGTGCACAGCTGACGGCGCTCGATGACGGTCGCGAGATCGGCATTCCCGAGCGTGGACGATTTGCCGTTCCCGTCGGGCTGAGACCAGGACTCAATCGGCTCCGGATTGATGCTCAGGATCGCGCGGGTAACAGTCAGGCCCGGAACATCGAACTCTTTTACGAGACTGCGCCCTACCTCGCATCTCAGCCGTCGATGCCACCAAAGACGGTTCACGGTTGGCGTTTCGAGCGGACGGTGCATCTTCGATGGAGCCCCCCGGTCGCATTTGCTGATGGCCAGCGTCTTCCTATCGGCGTATCGCCTCGCTACCGAATCTATCGGGACGATGGCCATGTGGTTGAGCACAAGGGAACGGCGTACCAAGAGGACGTTCCCGAGTTGGGCCGGGCCTACCGTTACCACGTGACTGCGCTTCTTCGTGGTCAAGAAGGTGAGCACGAATCCAGGCCCTCCGATCGCCTCGAGATCTCGGTGGGCTTTGAGACGCCGGTACCATTGCCGGGGCGCTTCGAACCGGCGGCCGCTGTAACCCAAGGTCGGCGCTCGGCGTCCCTTCCGGCGCTTTCCTTCTCACGGTTCGAGGGAATCACGCGGACCCATATGGTCTATCTGGAGCGCGGGCATGGGGGCGTTCAAGACCGTATTCGTTACACCCAGAGCCAAGCGTACGCCAAGGCGGGCACGTGGATCGACGATTCGGAGCCTTTGATCGTGGCCCCAGCTGGGCATCGAATCACCGATCTTTCGGTTGCGGCGCATGGGGACCAGGTGGCGGTCAGTTGGATCGAAACAGCCAAAGACGGAAGAGACGGCCGCATTCGCGCTCTCGTGTTCCGTGGTTCGGGCAAACAAGCAACCGGTGAAAAGCATTTGGCGCATCAATCCGTTGATCTCGGTGCCGGCACCGGGCTGAAGCGCGACCTGGACACGGCTTTTGATCGCTTTGGCCACCATCACCTGATCTGGAGCCAGTCCGGCAAGGTGTACTACGCCAAGGATTTCGAGGGTTCTCGTAGCGCCCACGGAACCGCTTGGAACGTGTTCGACGAGCAAAAGAGGCGCGTCAACCACGAGCTCGTGAAATATGCCGATATTGTGACTGCGGCCTGCACGGACAGTACAGGGTGTTGCACCGAGACCAACGAGGACGCCTATTCTCTTGGTGTCGAGTCCAGACAAGACCCGAAGTGTTCATCGCAGGAAGGCTGTGAGCGCGAGTACGGAGCTTACCTCGAGCGCACCGAAGAAACCTACGTCGAGAGTCCATCGCTTTATGTGGGGCCAAAGAGCATTACCATCGCGGCGCGCCAAACCAGAATGTTCGATAATCTTCCGCGCGCCAATTCAGCCTGGGGCGGCCTTCGTTCATCTTTTTTGGGGCCGAGCGTTCCCCCTCCGAGTTGGCAGCATTGTGAGGGAAGGGGTCACCAGTGGGATTTTGGGGGCACCAAGAGATTTCGAAAAGGGTTCTTGCACGCGCGTCTTCGAGATCAGTACGCCTGTGCGCTGCCCGTTCCGCAGAATCGACTTGAGCTTCTCCAGCTAGAGGAACAGTACAAAAGCATTCAAGACTTTGGCGACGATCTTCACCGGTACTATGCATACGATGGAGATCAAGGGCACCCCCTAGAATGGTACCAGTATACCCACGCCGGAGTGTGGCACGAAGAGGACCAAATCAAAATTGCGCAACGGCCGCTCGACGAGGGCGCGTGGAGCGAGCTGAGAAGCGAGCGTCGCGCGGTTCCGCGGCTTACCCTGGGGCCGGGGGCACGGGTCGTGCTCGAAGAGACCATCGAAGACGTTGAGCACGGCTTTCGAAGGGGGGCTTGGCGCCGGGCGCCGGTGTCCAGCCAGGCCGGGGCGAGCCATGTCGAGGGGGCTGAGCCTTGGGAAGAAACGTTTCTTCGTTGGCGGATTTCGACCGTGGACCGTTTCCCCAGTGAACGTGCCGGAGAGGTCGCGCTTTGCGGGTCTCAAGAACTGAAGCCTGATCAGGGCCCGGTGGGGCCATCCCATGCGAAAGTGTTCGCAGATCTGCGCGACCCAAACCGCATGTTTGCGGTTTACGAAAAAGGACCATCCGAGAACCCCAATGACCAGGGCTTCAACCCCATCCAGCTTGCGCACTCCGAAGATGGTGGCCTGACGTGGTCGCTACGGGCTCGTCCGTTGGCGATGGGATACATGCCATCGGTGCGTGTCTCGTCTGAAGGTGAGCTTGGGGTCCTCTACTACGCACCGGATCCGGTTCATCGAACGGAAGACAAAAAGCCTTTGGGGCAGATCCTGCTCGCACGGAGCAAGAATGGCGGGGAAACGTTTGGTCACGAGGTCTTGAATAAGACCTTCGATGCCTCCTCTGGCCAAGAACAGATGGTTCCGGCCCAACCCATTCACTGGGTGACCCACGGAACGGGCGCTGCGGTGTATGACGGCGTGCCCGCCTTCGCTGCCCATCAAGATCTATGGGTGGTTGCGTTTGTGAGACACCGGGACCATTCCAGTCGCCAAAACCAAATCATGACCACGCGCGCCAGCTTTCCCCCGCAGGAGGAAAAAAGAGCGGTGGTTTCTGGGCCTGCTCGGGTCGCCCAAAATCAAAGCTTCGAAGCCGAAATCGCGTGCGAGAACCAGTACCAGATGGCGGCCAAGGGGTGCGCGCTTCAGTCCGCATCTTTGGCTTATGGAACTGGCGTTTCGGTTTCGATTGACGCAAGCCTTGCGCCGGAGGGGCGCTTGGATGGAAGCAAGACTCTGTGGTTGCCCGGTATCGCGGGGCTTGGTGGTTCCGAACAGCCGGTGCATCTCAGCCTTCAAAGTCAAGAGACGACTTTGGGCCGAGACACGTTGTTGGTGGGGGCAAATCGCCCCCAAGAAAACTATTACAAAGCGAAGGTTCTTCGAGACCGCTTGTTCAGCGGTGAGCTCGCGCTTCAGCGCGAGTATGAAGACGACGAGACCGAAGCCCACGACGCAAAGTTCTTGTCTTCTTTTGATCGCGTCTGGGCCTATACCCAAGGCATCGCACTGGCGCAGTTGACCAAAGAGGGGGATCCTCGCTCGACTGCTTTGGCCGACCGCCTGTGCAGTCAAGGGATCGCGGTCCGAGGCCAAAACGCCCAGGGTGTGCCCGTCATCAAGGGTTGGCATTTCTCTTGGAACACCCACGAAGATACGTGGAAAGATGTTCGTTTGGTCACCGGAGCGACCGCATGGGTCATTCATGGACTGGGTGTCTATCTTTCTTCAAAAGAGGCGGGTGCGCGCCCGCCAGAGGAACGGGCTCTTTTACAGGCGTGTTATCTTGCCGGCCTCGGCGGTCTTTTTGAGCATCGGGCTCAAGAGCTGGCCAGCGACCCTCTCGCACAGTGGCTGATGACTGCGGGGACTACGGTCGAGGGGCTCAAGTATGCAGAGCGCATCGATAGCATTGGCTTGAGTGACAGCCGCGTGGGTCTGGTAGACGACAACCCCGAAGTTCGGCGTTGGGCCTACTACGATATCCTCGATGTGGTGGGCTACGATTCTTTGAATTTCGACGCAGAACCCAAGATCAGCACCTTTTACCGCGACGAACAGGATCTCCCGATTTCAACCCGCGATCTCACACTCGGGCTAAAGAATACGTGGATTCTCAGTGCCCTCAAAAAAGAGGCGCGGGCCGAAAACGTCGTGACCGAGCACAATCTCGACACCTTGAGTGTTCTCAATCACGCCATCCAGCACTGGGACGAGATGCTCGCGGGCCTCGCCCCCAGTGACTTGCGTGGCCGTATTCAGCACGCCGAGATTGTTTTTTGGCGCGACCGCCTGCGCGACGCGATTTTTCAGCTTCTGTGGGATCCGGTCGAGGAGCGGGTGGTGACCGGTGGTGTTTTTGATGACGACGGACGCTTCGAAAGATCGTCGCTGTCGGCCGTCGACAACTGCAGTTGGCTGTCTCTGTCCGCAGATCTCGGGGCACTTGGAGACGAAGAGCAGAGCAAACTCGCACGATGCCTCCACTACACCGTAGATCGTTTTACCAGAGAAAAGTTAGAATACAACGGGGCCGAGTACTATGGTGCGTTCTACTTCCCCAACAGCTTCAAGGACCCTTATGTCGCGGTGAGCGATAAGCAAGAAGAGCTCTATCATCTTGAAGCCACCGCGGGTCTCATCTTGGGTTTGTTGCGTTTTTCCGAGGCCTACGGCGCAAGCGCGGTCGAAGACGCGGCGACCTTTCGAGCGCAAGCCGCACGCCTGTGGTCGGATATGCAGCGCTTTGTTCACGATGGCGGTGAAAACGGATTTCCTTATTCGACGGTGCGTATCCAAGACGTGATGGCTCGGTTGCCTTCGGCGACCGCCGCCATCTGGTTTATCGATGTCTACGATCACTATGCGGCGCACGTTTGGGATTTGGACGGGTCGCTTGGTCTGTATACGCACGCGGCCAATGATGTTGATGGCCCTTACCCCTTGTCTACCGTTCGAGACCAAACCCGCGAGCTTTGGTCCTCGCTTGAAGCCCGCTCGCCGAGAGGTGACGAGCGGTCGACGAGCGCATCCGGCCTTTGGGTGTTGTCGCCTGGTCCGAATCCATCGGCGGCGCCCGTGGCTTACCTGGAGGACCAGGCGTTGGCTATCGTGGCGGCTGTGAACTACGGCGAACGAGAGGTGGCCGGCCGGTGGGTCGAGGGACTCCTGCAAGCCGTCACCCGAAGCCCACGGTCATCTCGGGTCGACGTGCCTTTTGCGGTCGAGCCGAAGACCGGGCAGTCGGTGATGCCTTATCTCGAAACCCGCACGCAGCTTCTGGCGGCCTATGCCCTCGGGTGGTTCGCTCAAGATGAGCCCGACACGACTCGGGGCCGAGAGATCATTGAGGTGATGCACACGATCTTGGAGTCCACGACCGAGCACTACCGGAACCCGCAGGGGCTTTTTCTGAGTGGTGCGGGCGCGTTTTTGCCATCGCCGGCCCCGGGCGATCACGATTTGACGGCTTTGTCAGAGTGGTTTCCGATTGCGACCATTGAGGACCACGTGATCGCCTATTTCGCGCTTCGGCTGGCTGCGAGACTTCATGAGTCGGCTCTTTTGAGTCGCCGGGCCAGCGAAGTCGCCGAGATTCTGCACGGGTGGTTCTGGGAGCCCGGCGACGCGCCTCTGGTTGAGGCTGACGCCTCAGGGTGGCCACGAGGGCGCCTATCGCGGGTTGGAGGCTTCGACCACGTCGAAGACCCACCGGGGGCTTCTGCTTTTTACCTCTTGTTCGCTTCTGAAGCGGGACACACCGAGCGGGCGTCGCGGTCCCTAGATGTGCTTGCAGGCCTGCCCGTCGAGCCACCGGATGGTTCTGTTGGGGATGCTTGTTTGTTGGTCGACGATGCCTTTGTGTTGTTGGGCAAGCGCGCGGGTGCAAGGCTTGATCCGCGCCTCGAAGAGCTTGCCTGGAACGATTACCACCGCGCCCTGGATGCTTGTTTGGGAACCGATGTTCCTGACCTCCGTGCTGGACATTATGCGGCTTGGCTCATCGCCCAGAATCCCCGTGGTTTTTTTGGGGTTGAAGCCGAGCCGATGGTGGGGATTGGGCCACTTCCAACGGTGGATGATCTGCGGCCGTCCGACCAGCGTTTGACCCGGTCTTACACCCAAGCGGTCACGTCTTTGGTGACGGATGGGATTCGACCCTACGCATTTGACGCCAACCTCCGCACGCTGGTGGGTGTCGAATTTGTGGCTGAGGCGGTGGCCGAGGCTTGGCCTCTGGAGTCATGGCCCGCACGGTTCCAACAGACTCGCGATGTTCGGCTTCGTCTGGTGGTGTCGAAGCTGCTCCGCTTTTGTGACGCGGACGTTTCGAGATTGGCTTCGGGCGTGCTGAGCGGGCGAGCCGTGGGGGCCACGATTGGGCTCGACTGCGATTCGGTGTCGGCCAAGTTTGGGGAGGCACTCCGTTTGCGGGTGGGGACGGAAAAATCCGACGATTTGGTGGCGGTGATGGCGCATCCGAACGATGCGTTTGAGCTTTTGGCGCTCGTCGGCGACGTTTTTTATCAAAAGGCTCCTGCCCAAGAGCCAACTTATGTGGCGTTGGGTCTAAAAGAAGGCCTGAGCCAGGGTCAGCGGGCCGAAAACATTCGGCAGCTCCGACGTCTGATCAATCTTGAGGCCGCGGGGCATCTCCCGAAGGCAGCCCATCAGTCAGGCTTATCGGCCGACGAAGTTCAGCGCATGATGCGCACCGGTGAAATCCAAAGAAGAGACTTTGAGCACTTGGCCACCGGCCTGTCGCTCGGAACGGACGACCGCGCGTTTTGGTCCACCCATTTTCAACTGTTGGACGGCGCCCCATGGCCATGGCCCGAGACCCCGGTGCGGACGGGTCCCCTATGGGCCACCGTTCATGCGGAGCAACGAACCCTTGACGCCCGAGTGGGTCACCCTCAATCCGTGGCGTTTGATCCGGAGCTCCACTTAGGCAAAACCGGGATTGGTGCGGGCAATGCACCGATCGTTTTTCGCCCTGATGCGGCTCCTTTGGACCGGGTGCTTTGGGGTGACGGCATAGGGCCTTTGGGCCTAGCTTTCGGTGAAGCCGGTTCTCTTATGCCGAACGACCTGTCCCTCGCTGAGGGAACAGAGCTTCGCATTCCGCCTTGGATCCGTGAGATTGCCCTGTGGTGGGCCGAAGATCAGGCCGATGAGGCCACGTTCATCAATGCGCTTCAACATCTCATCCGTGAACGGATTCTCGTGGTGCCGCCGCCTGTCAACGTTGTCTCGGACCACTCGGAGGTCCCCGCTTGGGTGAAGGACAATGTGCGTTGGTGGGCGACCGAACAAATCGATGATGATGAGTTCCTTCAGAGTATCCAATATCTCGCCAAGGTAGGAATCCTGGATCTTGGACAATCGGTCGAGACGAATGACACCCACGAGGAGGCGGGCCTTGCAGGCGAGGTGGTTTTTGAGGGCCGAAGGGGCAGTCACTATGGCGTCGAGACGCGTCACTTGTCTGGAGGCCGGTCCAAAGCGTCCATAGACTGGGTCGCCCACTACAGCAGCGGATGGTTGCGGGTCGAGCCCCCACGCGGGACCGCGGTCGATGGCGAACTTCATCTTGGGTTCAGCGTAGATCCTGATGTGAGCTTCCTTATGGAGGCGCGCGACGAACCCTACCGTGACCTGGTCAAAATTGTTGATACCGAGGGCAACGAGCTCGTGCGTTTCCGGGTCTTGTTGCACCAAAAGCCCATGGCCGAAGTGGTGTTCGATGGCTGGCAAGACGGCATCTATGGAGTCCTCGCTTTCCCGATGTCGTCTTCGGTGTTTACCGAGAAATGGACCACAAGTTGGGTGGACGGCCACGTGTTTACCGTGGAGCCCAAGAGCGGTCCCAGCGCCACCGCCGACGTCAAGATGAGGTTTCGTGTTGACAAACGGTTAGGCCAAGAGCTCCCCCCCCAAAGTAGACCCTACGAAGATATTCTTTCGGTCTTTGCGGCGGATGGCATGCGGGTAGGGGCGTTTCGGGTCCTTCTCCATCAGCGAGGGGTTGTGGACCGAGACGCCGAGGGTTTTCATATTCCGCCCGGTTTGGCGTGGTGTGTGCCGGGGGACGTCGTCCCCACGGCAGACGAAACACAGTGTCATACGGCGAAAGCGCAAGCTGATTTTTGTCCCGATGCGGGTTGTAGAGATGGCGTTTCTCCAAAAGTGCGTTGGTCTTTAAACGGTCGTCCGTTCTCGGGGTTTGGACCGAAGGCGGCCTTCAATATCTTGGAGCCGGGTGAGGTGCCCCAGGTATTTCGGGATACCCACGAAGTTGCGGTCAAAAAGGAGCGCGGGGAGACTTTTTCGAGCTCCGGTATTCGGCTGCGGGAGGAAGACGTTGAGCTTCGCTACGTGGGTGAGCGGGACCAGGGCCTTCATGGGGATTTGACGATGGTGTTGCCTCAGTCCTTTGTGGGGCGCATGGGCAGCGTGCTTGAAACCACCGCTTCGCTGTTTGCCGAGGTTGCATCGCTCGAAGCAGACTTCCTTGGCCTTGACGATGTGCCCCGCTATCGCGCCTTCATTCTTCCCGAGGCGCTCTACGTCGCATCAGCCGAAGGACTATGGAGCGCGAACGATGCGAATGTACTCGATACGCAGGCTCTGGCTTCTGGCGAATATTTGATCTTCAGTTGGTCGACCGACAAAGACTTCGAGGATTTAACGAAGAGCATGACCGATGCTTTTGCCCACGAATACGTTCACCGGATGATGGATGCGGTGCCAAAGCTTAGGGCCAAGATCCCTCATGATACGGGAGGGTCTCGCTTGTGCCTCGAAGAGGGTCTCGCCGAGCTGCTTTCTGCGTTCTTCGAACGGGCAAAGTGGGAAGACCTCGATCCTTTGACGTACCAAGAAGTTTTCGAAGGGCGGAGCGCCGTGAGCCGGACGTGTTCCGAGAATACCGAAGACGTGGGCGACTGGCTCAAGGGTGTTTGTGTGATGTGGCACTTATACGAACGGGGTCACTTCGAAGGGGAGACCGGCCGACAATTTATTCGGAGTCTGTTTCGGCCCGCGCGAGAGATTGCGTTTGATACGTGCGCGCTTGACGATCTCACGACGGGCAATGGGCTGGTGGTGTACCTGACCGAGGCTTGGTCCGAGGCTAAAGGCGAGTTTGAGAGCCTCGCGGGCGCCGTGGATGCGATGGGCATTGACCATTCGGGGTCTTATGAAGACGCGCTGGATTGGCTCGGCTACGCACCGTCGGATGGGATTTGGACGCAGGCCGGCGTGGGTTCGGCCGGTTCGAACGAAACGCTGATTTCGTTCGACGATACGGGAGCGTGTTCGGAGCCGACTGTCGTTTCGGTCCAAGACGCTGCCGAGCGTATCGAAGCGGGCGACCATCATCTCAGTTTTCGGTCCGCTGATGGATGTTATGACGATGACTGGGTGCTGACGCGTTCGACACTGGCGCCCGGCGATGGCTGGTCGCACGTGCGATTCGGAGGACTCCAGATTCTCTCTTTTGCGCAGCGGACCCGAAGGTTGTCCAAGATCATACCCTTGTTGACCAAGCCCACCGACGACTGGCTCGCGGCGATGACTGCTGCGGGTTCGATCATTGTCGCCGAGTTGGCCATGCCTGAGGACCGTGCCATCATTGATCGGCAAGCGCTTCAGTGGAACCGCTTGCGCTTGTTCCAGCGACCGCCCGAGAACGATGCCCGTTGGCGGTTCTTGGGGGCGGTGTACGGCCTCGATGCGATTTTGACCCCTGAGGTAGATCTGGTTCAGTTACCCATTTGGTCGCCTTCGGCCGATGGCCTTTGGCGGCCGACGGGGTCGTTTTCAGAGCATGGGCTCTACGCCATCGTGCAACCCAAGGAGTTTCAGGGGGTGCCGGTGCTCGATCCTTTGCTTCCGGTTTTTCCGTTGGCCGAAGTCCACCGAGAAAGCGAAAACGCGTGGCTGCCCGTGTACGAACGGGTCGGACCGGTTTCATTGATGCCGGAATCGGGGTTGTCGCCCCGTACGCCGAGCAGCGAGCCATTCACTTCGCCCCAAGAGCCCCGGACTCGAGTTTATCCTGGTTGGATCACGGAACTCTTTCCGCCCGAGCTTTGGTGGTCGGTGTATTACACCAACTTTATCGAACCTGAGCTGAGGGCTTCTTCATTTCGGGGTCCGAGACCCCCTGCTCTCGGCCGTCTTCCGGCGTATCAGCGGGTCAACGATGTCCTCTTGCGGTGGGAGCACCCGACGAGCGGTCACCTCCTGTCCCAACCTACGCTCTGGCCCGCCGAAGCCGTAGATCCCGGCCACATCCAGCTCTCTTATGTCGATTCCGACGGGGGGCCGCCGCGTTATGCAAAGGGCTCCAAAAAAGTGGTGTCTGACTTTTGGAAGCACCATGCCACCTCCGCTGGTGGCCAGCCTGAGCCTGACCCATCATTGACCGAAAACACCGATGAAAGCTCGGGCCAAACTGAAACCAGTGAAGACAAACCCGAGGGCGAACAGCAGTCCGTTCCGGTTGGCTCCGGTCTTTCGATTTTGGACGGCCTCCTTGCGCCGCTTCCCCGAAAGGGGACGGCATACTACGGCTTTGGACTTGACGCGGTTCAGGCTGCACGAAAAAATGTACCGAAGCGAATATTCGTGGTGTCGCCGAAGGGGAAGGCGTCCCCAAAACGGGCCTCTTCATCCAAAGAGTTCATATTGGCGACCGTCGATCCGAGTTTCGCCAATGGGGAAGACCCGTTGGTGTCCGAGGCTCGTTCCGAAGGTCATGGACAGGCGGTGGTCACGGCCCAAGAGACGCCACCCAATGCGATGCGACTCAAGGATTTGTATGATGCACTGGGCCTGGCAGTGCCTTCGGGAAGCGAAAACTACATCCTGGTGCCCTTGCCTCTTCGGGAAGGAATCGGAGGCTTGGAATGGAGTTTTTCCTTTTGGTCGACCCATCACCAGAATCGGGAGTGGCCCACTGTGGATGGTGATGCGAGCTATGGTCAAGTGCGCGTCGTACCCTACGTAGACGATCGCCCCATGACCGACGGTGAGCTCAAGAAAAACGCAACGTGGATGCGTCAGTGGCTGAAAGGTACCGTCGAGCATAAAGACCACTGGACCGCCCGAACCTACGATCGCGCCCGACTGAATACGCGCGCTATTGTCTACCGCGCGGATCCTCGTTCCCCTCTGAAACCAGGGGGCGCTTTTTATCGTGTACTCGAGCCGTTCTCGCCAGAGACCGCCCATGACGAGGACGACTATGAACCGTATGGGTATGTGCACGCGTCTGATACTCCGAAAGCTGGCCTCGAATACGTCGACCTCGGTTTCCAAAATTGGAAAACGAAGACCATTTGGCTACTCCTGATTCGGAACGATGGTCGGGGGCTTCACCTGAAATCCGGTGGCATGAGTGGGGACGATGGCGAGGTTGGTTTTGCCTATCTACGGCCTTCGCAGATTATCGGCGCGGAGGAGTACTACCAAAAAGGCGAAGAGGGCGAGCCTGTGCTTCGCCGATATCACCCGAATCCCAACTACGTCGCCGATGAAACCATTGTCGTGAATGATATGAAAGAGGGCTTTGCGTTCTCTGACGAGGGGGCGTGGTTTGGGGTGGATGAGCCTCACGATGGGCATTTGCTCCGAGCCAAGAGGCTGGCTTTTGAGGATAAGTCTACGTTGGTTTTGGTGCACAATCCCAAACATGGATTTGCCATGATCCCGCTATACGAAACCGGGGGTCGGTCATCGGCGCTCCACCCCACATGGGCGACCATCAAGGCCACGTGGCAGGGGGACACAACCGTGCTTTCTATGACCGGTCTGAAAAACCAGGTTGAGGAACATAGAGCGGTTTCTATGCTGTTCACCCAAACCAACCAGAAGTACGTCCGTGTTCTCAAGACGCTTGCAGGCAATACGCAGGTTCGATACTACAATCGGGCCCTGAACTATGGGCCTGGGGAATGGAAGCTTTCGCCGAAACCACAAACCGCCTACCGAGATGGTTTGAGCCAAATCGGTAAGTCTTTTTTTGTGTCAAGTCACAAGGCTCTGTCGGAAAAGGACTTTGGTCGCCTCGATTGGGAGGACTTCGGCTACGAAGGCCACGCCCTGTTTTCGGACGCCCGCTTGCTTGAGATCAAACGCAACGTTTTCCCCCGCAAGGCGGTCATCCAGATTCTGCTTACCGAGCCCTATGACGACGATGATGTTCTCGTTTTTTCCCTAGACAACAAGGCCATGTTTGAGGACGACAGGGCGCCCCTTAACCAGATTCCGGACGGGACGTTTTTGGTCCTCAGCATGACTGGTGCGTCGACGCCTGCCCGGGAACGCGAAAATGTCAAAAAACTTTTCGCGCATCTTCAAGCGCATGGGGTGGACCAGCACTTTGTGCGGGTCATCAAAGAGGACCACGTTTTGTGGTACAGCGAAGACCTTGAGGTGATCGGTCGAGAGTCCAATCTTCACAAGAACCCACAGACGGCCGTTCGTGAAGCCATAGACAAGCTCGCCAGCGATTGATCGTGTATTGAAATGCCTGGGTAGTCTACTTTTTCCGTAGGTAGAGCTCCAGGCGCCCCGAAACTTCGCTGGTGATCACCAGTCTCGACTTTTCGAGTATTTCGATGGCTTCGATGCCCTGGCTTATTTGGGAGAGGGTGCGGTTTGGTGGGAGTTCGAGGGTCAGTCCTGAAATGGGCTGGGGAATGTCGAGAGTCACCCGAAGGAGGTCCTTGATTTCTTGGGTATGAATTTGTACCCGGTCTCGTCTGGCCCACCACCGACCGAACTCACCCACGGTCGTGAACATGTACTTGTCCTTGGTGGCTTTGATAAAGTCTTCGATGAAGCCGAGTTTTTCGCCGAGGAAGTTGGGATGAACGAGCATGACAAAGATTCCGCCTCGCCCGCTGATGTGTTCGGCGATATTCAGCGCATCTTCCATGCGACCCGTCACGATGGGAGAGTCCTCCCGCTCGTCTTCGATGGTCACGGGGAAGTCAAACACCCCTGTTTCGGCGTCAAAACCACGGCCATGCGTCATTCGGTGAGGAAGATGGGTCAGGTTGTCGGCGGCGGGCGCAATAGATCCGTATCGATAGCCTACAGCCTCCATGGCTTGAGAGAGTGCCTTCGGATGTCGAAGGTGCCCGGGCCTAAACGAAACAACCTGTACGTCGTGGACGAAGTCCTCGAGAAGGAATCGGCTGACCCGAAGGTCGCCCAAGATTGTGCCGCCTATGGCTTCGAGTTCTGACGCGCCCTCTACGTTGACGGGCCGGTAGGATTGAAACTGCTCCGTTCCAAGACCGAGGCTGAAGGTGTTGAAGTTTCGGGCATGGGCCACCGAATGGCTGGCCACTTCCATGCCCATGGTCTGGATTTTCGCCAGTGCTTGCATGGCACCCACGCCCCTGAATGCCGATTCTTGGGCGTCGCTTACGTATTTGGTTTGGATGAAGTACGTTCCGGGAACACCTTCTGACTGTTCGAGTTTGGCGTACTCCAGGGCGTTGTTGACAGACTCGGCGGTGTCGATATCGTGGGTTAGCATGACCGCCAACGACTCGTTATGGGGAAGGGTTGCTAGGCCGACGGTTGTGCCTTGGTCCTCGACATAGATGTCTCGGATAAGCCTAAACAATACGTCGACCCCGGGCTCAAAAGCATTGATGTAGTCTCGACCGAGCCCCCCGCCAAAGCCGTTAAAGTTTTGCAGGGCGTAACGGCCTAAGTTCAGGCCCAAGGCGTAGGCCTTACCGGTACCGAAGCGGTTGTAGCTGATGGCCACGTTGTCGTGGGCCTTGGATGGGCGTTCCCCCGTAGCCCCGTCGTATACCGCGACCGCCGGATGGGCGGTGCCTCCGTATCGCCACGTTGGAAGGTTGATACCGAGTTCGCGTCGATGGATCGGAACCCGTTGCTCGCGGGCGTGGTTGAGGCTCGCCGTTAGGGCCGGGTGGTCATGGGTGAAATGGACACTCGTTATCTCTTGGCCTTGATGGAATCGCTGAGAACCGGGCACGAACTCGACACTTTGGAGGCCAAAGACATCATTGAGCGCTGTATTCATGACCTGCGCCATGAGTGTCCCACCTTCTTGAACGTGTTTGCGCAAGGCGGCCACGAGTGAGGCATCGTTCGGTATTGAGGGAAATACGACAACGACTTTGTGCTTGAGGGCCTCCGCGGGATCGGTGGTCATGCGAAATGGAACCCCGAGCACCTTCATGCCGTGCGCGACACCCAGCCACTGGTCGGCGCTGTCGGTCACCAGGACCGCCAGGCGCTCAGTGCCGCCCACATCGAACTGGTCCACAGTCGCGGGGCTCGCGTTTGCGACCGAAGTTGGGGGTCGATGGGTTTCATACTCGGAGAGCATCCACCGATCTTGAAATCGAATTTCGTCGATGTACAACATGGTTTGCCGCCTCGCACCCGAAGTATTGGGCTCGATAAGCATAAGAAATTGGACCGCTGAGACGCGCCTGGTGTCCATTGTGGTCGTGGGACCACCATCGGAACGCTCAAAGTCATCGGAGTTGAGATTCAGAACTACGGTTTCGAACTGCCCGGCGACGTCCGACAAGCGCAGCTGGGTCGAAGATCTTTGCCTCCACACACTTTCGTTTTCGCCACCGGCGTCGATGAGGATTTCGAGTGCGACTCTGATGTTTGGGCTGGCTTGATTGCTTTGAATTTCGTAAGAAATGCGTGTGAAGTTGTCCATGTTTTTGGCTTCGGGGAACGTGAAGCGACCACCGATGCCCCACCCCTGCGTGATTCCATTTCGTCCGGACATGAGTCTCGCAGCTCCGCTGCCCGCAAGCCGCGGGCTGGTCACAAAGTCTAAGGCAGCCACATCCGGTCCAAACATCAACGACGTGTAGTCTGCGATGCCCACGTCGTGGAGGCCTAAATCAAAGGGACCCGGTTGGCATGCGCCTACGCCGACCGTCGACGGGGTGTCGTCGGGGCAAAAAAGAGAGTCTCCCGAGCAGAATTCAGCGACATCGCAGCTGTTGGCATCATCTTTGGGCCTGCATTCCTGGAGAACGGACGCAAAGGTGTCCGGTGGACAAGAGGGTGAGCTTCCGGAGCAATATTCCGCCTCATCGCACCCGGTGCCCACCAGCATCGGCCGGCAAACCTGCGTTGGAGGGGCGAAGCTATCCGGTGGGCAAGCGGGGGAGTCTCCCGAGCAAAACTCCGGGACGTCACATTTGTCACCTGGGTACGCCGGTCGGCATTCCTGGGTTGGTGACGCATACCCATCTTCGGGGCATTCCGATGAAATACCGGTACAGTATTCGGTGACGTCGCAGCTTTGGGTGCTGTCCGCGACGCGGCAGGCGTGGTCCGCGGGAAGAAAACGCCCATCTTCACAACATGCTCCCTCAGTACATTCATTTGGGCGCTCCTGTTGATTTGCGACTTGTACAGCATCTATAAGGTCGAGGATGGTCATTCCGCTGCTGCTGACGGTCCCCGTCGCTTCGGCCGCCAGAATCCCGCCTTCTTCGACTCCTGGGTTACACGCGGTGACAGCAGAAAATATAAAAAGAAGTACAAGACTCTCCAACGTGGGCTTATGTGACATGACGATCTTCCCTGTGCTCGAGCCCAGACTTGGCTCGGCACGCGCGATAACTCTGTTTTTGTTCCCGTTTGCCACATTCCGATGCCAGTCCTTGGCTTGAAAGGGGCACGATCAAGTGGCGATGTCGCTAGTCGCCCACGTTGACTCGATAAACGAGAGGAAAGGTGTTGGCGCCTGCTGTGAAGCATCCGCCTTTGATTCCGAAGCCTACGTTTTTCTTTGTGAGATACGCCGCGGTGAGTACGGAGATCATGTTCTTGTGATCTATGTCCTTGGTCGAGATGAGGACTTGGTTTTTGATGCTACAGTTGTCGTGGTCGCCTGTGTCCAGGTCTCGGTCCAAGTAGACAAGGACGAAGGTCTTGTCATTGTAGACTGCGATTTGCCTGATGTTGTATTTCCCTAGCGGAATTTGGTGGTTGGCTACGGCATGGCTTGTACTCCCGCTCAGGGATACTAAAGCGAGGGTCAGGGCAAAGAGTAAGTTTTTCAAGAGATTCCTCCAGTCTTTTCAAAGGCGCGTTCTCGCACCTTTGGTCGCTGGCCTTACAGAGCAACATACGTGCCATTTGAATGGGGACCGGCGGCAGATTCAGAATGGAGATCTTTGGATGTTCATCGGACGTAGTCCTCGATCGAGTCGTCTCGTCGCAGAAGCTGCAACTCCCCAAAACTATCAACCCGAACCTAAACTCTTACGCCGAAGCGGTAAGAGGAATGTGAGACTTCGAAGGCATGGAGCATTCGGTTTTCACATATGTAGTCCATTGTAGGCGGTCATCGCCTCCGCTAGGGACTGCCGTCAGAAGCAGAAGACAGGTGTACGGTGCGCCAAACACCAGTCCTGTCACGACGTCACAATCTTGAGCGGCAGGACGCTGCGGAGTGGATGACTGCAAAGATGAATTGCTTATATTGGCGCCCACGTAGAGACGGACGATGGCGAAGATCGCAATCGAAACTTTGTTGGCCCAAATCGAAATCCGGTCGTAGGTGGTTGTTATACGATGCTGTCGGGTTTCTGACTTTGTTGAGTGAATCAGTCTTGAGCACACGGCAGTCGTCCAACAATAGATATGGAAGCTCTGCGAGTTGACATTCGTGGCGAGTGTCAAGCGAACGCGGTTCGACCCAGCCCTAGGAGATTCGATGAAGACCTTATTTCGGCCCTATTTAAGCCAATCAACTCAGGTGCGCTCTATACGGCCAGCGATTGGCACCGGTGTATTTCGTCAGGCGCTCAACACGCTAGTCTTGGGCTTCGCCCTCATTGCCTGTAGCCGCGCAGAAACCACAAAAACCGAAGATGGAGCCATCGTCGGTGGAGCACCCGTGAATATTGGAGAGTTTCCTTGGCAAGTCTCTCTGCAGGAGCATCCCGTTTTTGGCGCTGAGCCCTTCCATTTCTGTGGAGGCTCCATCCTTAACGAATTCTGGATTCTGACTGCAGCCCATTGCGTCGATGGACTCGATCATCGCAGTCTTCGTGTCGTGGCCGGCTCAACCTATGTGAGCGGCGCCGACTCCGTTGGGCAGGTGCACGAGGTGTTAAGAATTGTTTCTTATCCGGGCTACGTAGAGCCATCGTTTGGACGAGATATTGCGCTATTGCGGTTGGTGGAACCTCTCGATCTGACGGCGCCCAATGTGTCTTCGATACCTCTGGTTACCGAGGCTCTTTCGGCCGAGTTGGTGCGCGAAGGCATTGACGCCACGGTTTCTGGGTGGGGCACGCTCAGCGCAGGCGGTGATTCACCAGACCAACTTTATAGTGTAAGCGTCCCCATCATTTCGAGCGAAACAGCGCAGACGATGTATCGCCGAGACGACTTCTACGCCGACTGGGAGATTACGGAAGACCAGCTTTCTGCAGGCATCGTCAACGTTGGGGGGAAAGATGCCTGTCAGGGAGACAGTGGTGGTCCGATGGTGGTGGGCAATCTCAGTGGATTGCCCAGTTTACCGATGTCCCTCACGCGAACGACGGCAGCCGACTGGCCACATTCCAAATCGTACTCTTCGAAGGCACTCACCAGATTGAGATTCGACATTTGTTGATTGAGTCTGACGGTGGTATTCATACCGTCGGTATTGAAGGGGCGATGGGGCACTTCGGCCTGGAGCTCGATCGGGACGGTCTTGACCATGAACGGATCGCATGGCGCATGACCCCTCTGAGCGAATGTGTGCTGGATGCAGACGAAGACTCGCTGTGTGACGAACAAGATCTATGCCCGGGCGATAGCCCCAATGATCTTGATGCCGACGGACAGTGCGGCCTTGGCGCTGTGGTCTCGCAGGAGGCGGATCTTGTTGTGAGCGAAATTGATGCACCACACGCAACAGCACCTTTTTTCGAGGCAACGGTCGAGGTCTGTAACCAGGGCGTCGTGGACAGCCTGCCCACGACGCTGTCCGCGTTCATGTCTAGCCGGGAGTTCGACGAAGGTGCGATTGGCCCAGAATTGGATGATCTCACCTTTGGGACGTACCCGGTTCCCGCATTGGCTGCCGCGGCATGTTTTCAACAGAAGCTCTATAGCCATGGAGGTGATGGCCAAATGTACATTCACGTCATTGTGGATGGAGAAAATCGCGTTCTCGAAGATATTGAAAGCAACAACACCCTCAGCGTTCCCGTTCTGATTGGCCATGGCTCGGACCTGGTGGTCGAGCAGATTGTGGCTCCACCGACTGGTACAAACATTCAGGTCGACGTGCGCATCTGCAATCAAGGTGCGGACTGGGCTGGCCCCACCATGAGTGCTCTCATGATGTCCGAGGACCAAGCAATCGATCTCCCCACGCCCGAGAACCCTAACACCCGAGACCTCCGTTTGGGTGGGGTGCGTGTCGAACCGCTTTCTCCGGGGGGTTGTTTCGAAGCCCATTTTGCGGTGAGTGTCCCGACCCACTTGGGTTCGGAAGTATTTCTCGGGGTGGTGGTGGACACCGACAACCAGGAGTTTGAGATGTTGGAGTCTAACAACACTCGGGCGGTCCGGTTTGGGGTGGGCTCTGGTCCCGATGTTTTCGTCGAAGGGTTTGTGGCCAGAGTTTTTGGAGAATATTTGGAATACAGCTTAGACGTATGCAACCAAGGCGCTGAGTTTGCCTCGTCGGTTCCGGTGTCGATCGTTCTCTCCGGGGACGATCGTTTTGACGACCTGAGTGACATGAATGGCATCATCAACGACACGCTTATTGATAATGGCGTCATCCCTCTGGTTGCGCCCGGCCAGTGTGTACCGTTCCAGCGTACGGTATATCTTGGAGCCGTGGTTTCAAATGGTTCCCACGTAGGTGTTGTGCTTGACCAAATGAACCTTGTCGCAGAGGTCATCAAGTCCAACAACTCAGCCTTGGTACTCCCTACCAACGAATAGGACACTTAGTGGCTCGACCGGCCTGCTCACGGGGTTCAAGGAGTCTGCTCGTTTGCCTCGAGTTGGCCTCTTTGTGTCGGTTGTAAGATACAACTGAGCCGATTCACTCGAGATCAATGTCGAGCGGGAGGGTGATGGTCCCCAGAGACTTATTGGTCTCGACGACGCTTCCCAAAGTCGTCACTTGTTCGCACTCGATGACCGTTGTCGGGAGTACAGATCAAGGTTTTGTTGCCCTGATCGTCATATTCAAGGAACGTTTCGTTGGGGCGTCGATCCGCTTGGCGGCGCAGGAGTCCCGTTTTGGGGCCGAGCGCTACCAGCTTGATATCAGGGTGGTGAACGATTCCGTCGATCCGACCTTCTCCTTCATGTGCGTCGACCACGACGGCAAGATTCGTATGGATTGCTCTCCGCCCTATGCGATGGCTGGCTTGGTTGCGCTTAAGGAGCATTACGATATCGCGTTTGGAAACGACGCAGACGGCGATCGCCACGGCGTTGTGACCAAGAGTTCAGGCCTTCTGAATCCCAACCACTATCTCTCCGTTGCTGCTTGGTATCTGCTCAAGAACCGTCCCGACTGGAGCCCCAGCGCTTCGGTCGGCAAGACCTTGGTGACCAGTTCGATGATCGATCGCGTTGTCGAAAACTGCGGTCGGCGGCTGTACGAGGTCCCGGTGGGCTTCAAGTGGTTCGTGGATGTGCTTCATAGCGGACGCTGCGTTCTCGGCTGTGAAGAAAGCGCGGGTGCATCCTTTCTTCGAATCGATGGCACCGTGTGGAGCACAGACAAAGATGGCATCATCCTTGCGCTCCTTGCCGCCGAAATCACTGCAAAATGTGACCGCGATCCCGGGGAAATCTATCAGACCCTGACCCAAAAATTCGGAGCGCCTATCTATGCCCGCATCGACTCGCCGGCGTCGCCGGCTCAAAAGAAGGTACTCAAAGCGCTTTCGCCGAACGACCTCAGGCTCACAGAGCTCGCCGGCGAACCGGTCCAGCACACGCTGACCGAAGCACCAGGAAACGGGGCAGCGGTCGGTGGACTGAAGGTTATGGCGAAGAACGGTTGGTTCGCGGCCCGACCTTCCGGGACTGAAGACATATACAAAATTTACGCGGAGAGCTTTATCGATTCTGCCCATCTTAGGCAGATCCAAGACGATGCCAAACAGATCGTAAGTGGCGTCTTCGCCGCGGCCGGCTTTGAGGCAAACATTTGAGCTTTTCACGGATCCGGCGACCGACCCTCGGTTGACACTCGCTCAGGGGTTGTCGAAGACAAGGGCGACCTCCACCATGCGGGATTCGAACGAGAAGGAGTTTTTGTTTAGAAGAGGGTCGCTCCTTGCGGTCATTGGACCCGGTCTTTTGGTTGCGGCCACTGGCGTGGGGGCCGGCGATCTCGCCACGGCCAGCCTCGCGGGTAGCCAGTTGGGCCTTCAGGTGCTCTGGGCCGTCGTGGTCGGAGCGGTTCTTAAGTACGCATTGAATGATGGTCTGGCCCGCTTTCAACTGGAAACGGGAAAGCCTCTGTTGGTGGGGGCGATCGCATTGGGGCGCTGGGTCGGCTGGCTCTTCCTCCCGTACCTCTTGTTCTGGACTTTCTGCGTGGCAGCGGCCCTCATGAGCGCCTGCGGGGTGACACTCTACGCGTTGATGCCCATTTTCCCGGAGCCCCACCAAGGCAAGGTGGTCTATCGTCCACTTTTGAGCTCGACGGCAACTACGATACCGTCATGGCTGCCCACTACGATGAAGACGCGGTACCGGACCTCATTTTTGGGGGAACAGCAAGCAATATGGGCCTTATCCTGCGAGGTTTGGGAGACGGTTTGTTTGAGGAAGGGGGCTTTTTCTTGAACTACACCGACCACACCTCTTTGCTGGGTGTGGGCGACTTCGATCACGACGGCCGGACGGATCTAGCGGTGGCAGAACGCGGCGCGACGTCGGTCACGACGATTGTTAGGGCACAATCGATTGAGGGTCACTTTGCGGAATGGAAATTGCACCGACGTTTTGAACTCAACAGTCAACCGGTAGCGGTTGCTGTGGGCCTGTTTGACAAGGATGGGCATCAAGACATCATGACCGCAAATCGAGGTGGAAGATCGATAAGCCTCCTTCGTGGAGTTGGCAACGGGACCTTTGCCGGGCAGCGGGATATCGAGGTCGCAGGAAGTCCGACTTCGGTCTTATCCGCCGACCTGAACAATGACGCCAACTCAGATGTGGTTGCGGTCGATGAAGACGGAACGATAACCAGTTTACTGGGCGATGGTTCGGGTGAATTCACTCCGGTCAGGGTCGAGACGAATTCCCAGATACAAGACATCGCCGGCGGCGATTTCGATGGGGATGGGCATTTCGACCTCGTCGCCGTTGGCGGCACGGCGTCTCGCGCAAAGATCCTTTCTGGTCTTGGGGATGGCACTTTTGTTGCCACGGGGACAGTGGGGACTGGTCGCTTTCCAAGCGCAGTCGCTGCGGCAGACTTGAACTCCGATGGCATCATGGACTTCGTGACCGCAAATACCTTAAGCCGCGATGTTACGCCATACTTGGGTTCGCGGTCGGGGGCATTTCACCCCGTAGGCGCCTATCCAATCGCCACTGATGAGTCGCCGAGCGTGGGTGAGATCGCGGTCGCTGATTTCGACGGCGACGGTTCCGCCGACATCGTTGCCTCATTTGGGGGCTGGAAGTCGAGCACACCTTCTGGGTGGCTTGGCATCGAGCTCACGGTGCTTCTTGGTCGGCCCAAGGAAGTGCGGTTCGATGCCGTCACGTATGAGATCCATCCGGGTACAAAGCGGATCATCATCTCGGACCTCAACCATGACGGACGACCTGACATCGTTGTTTCATCGAACGGTCGGGAGGATCGGGTTCGAATTTTCACCAACAGGGGCGGGCGCCATTTTTCTCAGGCGGTCTATTCCTTGCCGGACACGCAAGCGGGCCTGGAGCTGTCGGCGGTGACGGACCTTAACGGGGACGGCCATGCAGACCTGATTGGCACCTTAGCCAACAATGCTGTGCAAGTATTTTTAGGACTGAATGCGGAAGCTTTCCTGGGTCTTGAGCTCATCGAATAGGGACACTTCAAAGTTGAGCCCTTAGCGGGAATCGGCAATGGTGCCGATCCATCGGAAGTCGTACTCGATTTCTTTGAAGTGACCGTCCAGCATCGTATCGAAGCCAAGCCATGACCGAGCGTTGTGGCGTAGCGCACAACCGCAAGGAGATAGTCTGAGCTTCGTCGATGGCATGTTCTATTGCGACGGTTTTTCCTGAGTTTTGGGCCTTTGAAGAAGGGCGCCCCAGGAAGCCCCAACGCGGTCGCCCATATGCCAGCATCGTTGCCGTGGCCAAGGGCATCCAAGAGTGCCGAAGAGAAGCACACGATGAGGATAGACAAGATGGTGAGGACCAACCAAACCGCAATTTTGATAGCGAGGGTCAAACGTCGAATAGGCCCCATGGGTTTGGCGGTTTTTGTCCTGTGGGCAGGTCTTGGCTCCCAGGTCACGCAACCGACCTTGGCGGCGGAACCCATCGGGGATTATCGCTACACCATTGGATCTGGTTGGTCGCTTGTGCACTTCCCGTTTTCGGCCGATCCGCCGGTTCACACCGTCCTGGAAACGCAGGGCCTCACTTTATGGACCGCGACCTCGACCCAGGCGGCAAAAAACCGACTAGACCCAGAGAAAGGTGTGGCTCCGGGCCATGCTTACTGGGTGCACGCGGCCGACGCCGCCGCGCTCAGCATGCGGGGCGCGCCCACGGGGCTGGAGGGACCCCGCGTGTCTTCAGGCTGGAACCTTGTAGGGGTATCCAAAACCACAGTGTATGCAGATCCAAACATCCAACAGGTTCTCACATGGGATCCTTCCGAGCGAATGGACGTTCTTCGATGCCGAGGGCCACACCACTGAATCCTGGCTGACCGTCCACAAAAAGACGTCCGGCGAAATCACGGTCCATACTCCGGTGGTGCCGCCGTCGGCGTTGGTGGCAAAAGCCCCCCCCCAATGCGCCAGGCCCGAACCTAAGCCTCGAAGGAGAGTCCCAAACTCACTATCTTCAGACACCGGCGTACACGGTACGAGGCCACGCGAGCGGAACCGGAATCCAAGCGATCACGGTCAACGGCGTACACATCGGATCAACTGAGGGACCTTTTGAAGTCGCCCTGCAACTCGACCGGACCTACGCGGATCTGGAAGTCACCGCATACGATCGATGGGGTCAGAAAACCCGTGCCATGGCCGAACTCATTTTTGACCCAGACCCGCCCGTCATCCTCATCAGCGGAGGCGAATCGCAGCAGATATACCACGCAGATCCAATCATCTCGGGATTTGTTGAAGACGCCAACCTAGAGGGAATCTGGTTCCGAGCGGAGGCTGAAGGGGTTCTTGAACCCTTACAGGTACAAGCGGGGCGCTTTGAATTCCCGGTCGTGCTTCACGATGGCGAGAACATGTTTGAACTTGTCGCCCGAGATCGGGCCGGCCATGAAACCACTGAGCACCTGTTGGTCCAGTTCGAGTCGATTTTGTCCGAACTGAAAACGCCTAGGGCCCCATCCCAACTCTTCGCCACGTTGAATGCCCCTACGGTACGTCTTCACTGGAGCTCACCCTTGGTTTTCGACGACGGCACACCGATTCCCGAGGGTATAGCCGTAAAGCACCAAGTCTACCGCGACAACACTTTGGTCGCCGAGCTCGATCAGGCGAACACCTACGACGACCACGCCCCCGCGCGCGACGCGGCATACGCCTATAATATCAGTTCGGTGCTCAAAAGCACGGATGGGCAAGTTTTCGAATCAAGTCGCTCCGATGTTCTCCGCGTCCAGGCCGTCACACCCGTGCCCGCAACCAAGCCCGGCACCTTTGAACCGCCAAGTTTCGTCACTGATGGCGTACGGTCAGCCCGTCGTCCTTCGGTTTCGACAACCACCCACAAAGGCCAAACCGTAGCCCACCTCGCCTACCTCATCGCGGGTGATGAAAACGCCGGTCCTCAGGTTCGATACCAAGCGAGCCAAAAAGCGGGGATGCCGGGCTCGTTCGGTGCCCCTGAAGTGATGCACCAACTTCCGGTCGGACAGCATGTCGACCACGTGGTCGTCGCCGCGCGGCCCCAAAAAGAGCATCGTTCGCAACGGGAATCGCGTTCGGCTCCCCGTGGGATGGCGTGCGGTATGGAAGCATAGCTTCGAGCGGGGCGACGAGTCCAAGCGGTCAGGCCTTGGCGTTGACGTACAGTATCGCTACCACGGACGGTGGCACGAGGCCGACGTCATCCAGGTCGCACAAAGACCGGTTGTGCCTGGGGCTTGGTCCGCCCAGGGGTGGACCGAAGGCGCCTGGGTCGATGGGGCCCGCCAGCAGTGGCGCATTTCTCAGGTGGCCCAAGCTTCCGGCCAAGGGCCCGCTCATCCGTCTATTTTTTCGGACCGCGAAGGCCGCCTGGTGGTCGCCTACGAACACGGAACCTCGGACAACCCGAACCTGCCGGGACACAACGTTCTGTATGTACAAAACTCAGTCGACGGCGGGGTTGCCTGGTCCGAACCGGAAGCAGTGGGTGCGGGATACATGCCCCAACTCGCCATCACCCAGGGAGGGGAACACGCCCTGGTGCACTACTCGGCAGAACCAAGCGGCGAAGGTGCCATCCGGATGGTTCGGCGCCGAGGCCCAGCCGGACCATGGCGCGCATCAGAAAAGCTGAACCGTGCGGCCCTAGCACCCCTGCACTGGAAAACGCATGGACAAAACAGAGGCACCCTCATCGGGGTACCTTCCCTGTTCGCCCACCAAGAACTCCATATCGCCGCTTGGGTACAAGCCTCCGATTCCCCCCTCGAGCGCGAGCGCATTGTGATCGCCCGCGCTTCGCTGCTTGAAGAAGTGGACCGATATCACGTGTCCACGCCTCAGGTCGTTGTCTCTGCCCAAAGCACGCAGTATTCGGTCACCGCAGTCAACAAATACAGCATGGTGGTCAATACCGACGAATCGGTTGCCATCTCGACCGTAGGAGTCTCCAACCCAACAACGCCCTTCTTCAACCGCTCTTTACAAACGACACATCCGGACACCACAGCTTCTGAAAGCACGATCTCATCGAGTCGGGCAAACAGCGATACCCCATCTTCAAATCCATCGCCTTCGAATCCATCTTCAAACGCGACGCCTCCGAGTTCACCTTCGAGTGCGACACCCCCTCACGCCGAATCTTGGCACGTGGCGTCTTTCAACGCAGCGCCCTCCGCGCTGGCGCTCAGCTCGGGTCAAGGACTTTTTGGGCCTCCTGGGAAGGCGATGGCGTTGCTTTGACCATCGGGAATCCGAGCAAGGAGGCAGAGACCTCTGAAACGCTCATCAAACTGCTCCCAGGCAATGTGCGTGGGAACTACGACCGGGCGCTGACCGCGCGCGATCAGATGCTGGTGGAGTCCTTCGACGAGGCCACAGGTCACACGCACGTTCGCCAGTTGGAATACACCCTCGACGAAAGCCAACGGACTGCACTCGCCAACAAGGAACGCCGGTGTTACGCCCAGGCGCTCCAAGGGTTGGCGGAGCACCAACGTCAGGTTATCGGACAGGACGGTCGTGTATTCACACTGATGACCGCAGGGTGGACCGTAAAAGGGCTTCAGGCCTCCGCGGACCCCGCAAAGTTCTTCGGGGCCCAGGGCCAAAACGTAGCAACCGAAAAAGTGGAGCGCTGGTCATACTACTCAGTACTCGATGCGGTGGGTTACGACACCTTGAAGGAAGACCAGCTGCCCCAGATCGATCGTTTCCGAGAACAAGAGAACGACGGCACACGAACACCCATGCCACCCAAGATTATCGAAGATGCTGAACTCCTTTCCTTGCTTAGGGCTCGCACCAAAGAGAACAATGTCGTCACCGAGCACAACCTCGATACGCTGAGCGTCCTCAACCATGCGCTTCAAAACAAAGACGCGCTCGGTCTTGACAATGCAGAAGAACTTGAGGCCTGGCGGAACAGCCTTATCTCATGGCCCTGACGCAGTACGAGTAGATGACCGGTGACGGTACCTATTTGGCGCCCCTTCTGGCGCTTGCTGATTATCTGACTGGACCGGCCCAGCAGATGGAATCGAGTTTCGGTACCTACGGTGGCATTATCTCGCAGCCCACGGCTGCTGCACCCAGCGTGCACCGGCAGGTCTATGCGACCAAGCAACAAGCAAAGGCCTACGGTGCACTCACCCAAGTGAGTCGCATGTTGCGCAAACGTGACGCGTCGCCTGCGCGCGCTATCTTTTACCAAGAACGAGCCGAATTGGCTCGAGACTTTGCTTTCCGTCGTCTCTCGGCGTACTCGGTCGAGAGTCCCGCGAGGCACCCCGGACCCGTGAGCTCATCTTCTCGTACAATCGCGAAGCCTCTCAGTATCTGATCGCTCTGCCGGTACGCGGCCAGGCCGCCGTTGTGCGAGAATGCGACTCCTATCACGGAAAAGGGCAGGGTTCGCAGAATAGGAAGCGCGAACGCATGGCAGACAAGTATCAACGAGTGTAGGAATTTCGAGGGTAGCTCAAGCGGCCATCCATCGGGGCGCTCTTGGTGCACCAACGCGAAGATCTCGAAGTCGAGATACCGCAACACGTCTCCTTGAGGCCAAGCCCCTGGCCCGCGCGCAGCGGTTTCCTCGATGCTACTCGATCCGTTCGTCTGTGGATGCCACCGGATTCTCACCTGCGCGAAATGACGGAGTATTCTGACTTCCGGTCCTCGAACGATGTTGATCCGCTAGCGGTGCCTTAATCAAGTCGTGTTAGAACGCTGTGGACCCCTTCGTTCGAGATGGCGCCCCATTTTTTGAGGGCGTAGGAATCCAAGAGCTCGCCCTGGCGTCTATTTGCGCGACGTGTTTCTTGTTGATCGGCGTCTTCCAAAGTGACGGTGACGGCATCACCTGCGCGATACACACCCTCATCGAGGCGCACCATACCTGAGTGGGTCGAAACCTCTTCCCTGTGGGAGATCGTTGCCGTGACACCGACGGCGTTTAATCAGTTTCGGCCTACGCGCCTATCGGAGACCACTCTCGAAAGATGAACTTGCGTTCTACTCAGAGTTAAGTGATGGCTCTGAGCCTCGCAAAGTATTTCGGAACGTTGTTTTTACGTTTCTCATGGCACCCCCCTTTCTCTATCACTTCGAACTGCTTGGCTCCACGCTGTCTTTGACCCCCTCCCCGCAGCTTGCACGGCTGTATGGCGTCGCCCCCTGGGACGGGGTATCGGAGCCTCCTCAGCTTCCCAAGAACGAGCGTGCAGGTCTTTTGACCCGCGCCGCCTTCCTTGTAACCGGTGATCACGGCCGCCATCATGTGCGACCGAACGAGAATCGTGACGCTCGACGCTCGTAAAGCGCTCTCCGACGGTCGAGGATCGATGGCCGGCTACTACCACGGACGAGACGACCCAGGCTCCTGGCATGGCGACGCCCATTCTTGGGGTGATCCAAGCGCGGACCGAAACATGCTTCAGCTCAATCGCTGGATCGCAAACGACATCTTTGCGAAACTGCTCGAACGCCTTGACGTTCCCGAGGCCCAGGGTCGAACGTTTCTCGACAACTCTGTCGTGTACTGGGGCAACGAAGTGGGATTCAATCACATCAACCTGAGTGTCCCCGCCCTCCTCGCCGGAAGCGCAGGCGGTTTCCCTAGAACCGGTCGATACGTTGACTACATCGACTGGAACGGAAAAGCATACTTCGGCCAAAACGGCGGAACAGTCATCAAAGGCATCGCGCACAATCGCCTTCTCGTCACCCTTTTGCGCTCCATGGGACTCTCTGCAAACGACTACGAAAGCCAAGGCAAGCCGGGATATGGCAGCGACTCCACCATCGGCAAAAGCGCTTCGAGCTGGCCCACAGACTACAGCCATTTGGGAGACATGTTTCCGGGGATCGTAGCCTAACCCAAACGATCTCCGTCCCCTCCTCGATCTACGACCCGCACGGCTCGGCCTTCCGGCCGCACCCTGACGTCCATCGGGCTTTGGTAAGATTTGTCTGGTACCCGTTTTGGAACGGTCACCACAGGTGGAGCTAGGGTGTGCGGCCGAACACTATTTCGCCGCCGTTGGCGTTCAGTTCGAAGCGAATGACCCCTCGCAGCATGCCGTCTTTCAGATCTGCGCCAGAAATGGCGTATACGCCAACGCCATTGTGGACGAACAAGACATCCTCTACCTCCTCCAATCCATCTGGGTACGCCGAAATGGGTGCCGCAGTTCGGCCCAGGGTATCATCCCAGACCAGAACTCTCTTTTCCGTGAAGGGAATTCGAAAAGACGCAGGTTCGAAATGGAGCTCTTGGCCACTTGCCATGACCCTGTCGGCTGCCACCAGAAAATCGAAGTGACCGGACTTTGGAATCAACTCCAAAGCTGAAACGGTCACCAATATCAACCGAATAGGATTCAAGCTGCTAAGCCCCTTAAGTGGGTCCTGGGTAGTCGAGAGGGGACTCATCTCTTTCTTTGGGTGGGTTGTCTTCAATACAAGTTTTTTCAGATCTCGAGGAGAGGGCTTGTAGCTTGGCGAATGCTGCACGGATACCGCGGCGGCGATAACGACCGGCGCGGCCGCGTGCGGCGCCACATACGATGACCCCAACATCATGGCCGGATTGTCGTGTTCACTTTCCCGCCCACGGGAATCGATGCTCGTTGCGCTGATGCCCGCAGCTGCGATATCCGCCGTCTGTCCATAGCTGGACTTCGGCAAAAGTTGGCCGCCGGAATGACTGGTCAGCGCGTAGGAGCCCGTCACTGCCAATAGGTTGTCGTGGGAAGCCCGAAGAGAGGCGGGGCACGATGTGCTGTTCGGAATACCACTGTTGCCCGCTGATGAGACCACCAGAACCCCCTCCGCATTGGCATCGTGGAGCGCGGCGCAAATACCGTCGACGACTTTTTGAGGCAACGGTTTGCTTGGATCTTTCGGATGCCTTTGCTCGACGCTCAAGCTAAGCACGTAGATGGGTTCACCACGTTGCCGGAGAGTCACAGCGCCTTGAATGAGGTCCTCGATGACACGCTCGGTCTTCGGGACTGCGATTCCGATGATGCCTACCTGGGAAATATCAACCCCCGTGAGCCCCGCAAGACGATCCATCTCTGCCAGCAACCCCTTTGTGACACCGACCTCGTGGTGTTCCGTGTTGAGGAAGACCGTATCCATGGTGGTGCTGTTCGGCTCAAATGTCGCCCCCACGGCGACCGTCACCATCGGCTTTCGAGGTCCCCGAATGCGAATCGCTGAAAACTGCGCCCCCTTCGGAACCGCGTCTATCCACTCGCCAGGTTCCGCTTGCTCGATTTCGAGTCCATCCTTTTCTTCGACCAACGGAACGCCTTTTTCCGGAAAGGGCGCGCCACCCAAATGCCCAAAAATCGTAGACCCCCGGTCAGTGCCGTGATGGGGGTCGATGACATCACCCTTGGCAGGGCCTTCGTGCCACCAAAAAGGCCGCCCCTCCTGGGTCTGGCCGCCATTTCCCTTCGAAGCGAATCTACCGGCGGTCTTTGCGTCAAAGAACCACCCAAGAAACATACCTCGCATTGTGGCCAGCCAATTTTCTTGCATGCCATCTTGAGGTAGATAAGCCGCAATTTGCAACACGTGGGTCCACCAAAGGTGATGACTGAGAAAATCGTCTACGATTTCGTCACGTGCTTTCTCGGTGTTGAGCACATAGAGTTTGATTCGGCTGTCACCGCGAGCCGCCTTAGGAAGATCGAAGCCATCGAGGCTTACCGCGCCCGTTCCACTTTCGGGCGAGAGCAATTCCCTGGGGATGAGATCCCGGAATTCACGGAGATCAAAACCATAAATCTTCTCCGCCTCGTAAGGGCGCGTGTGAGCCCCGATCGACTCGTATGAACCGCTCCTGCGGAGTTCTTCCTCGGGGCGAAAGAACACCAAGAGCCCACTCTTTGGGCCCAGTCCCTGCATGACTTCGTCCGCGCGCACGGTGCCAACTTCTGACCATTCCGGACCTGGCACATCATCAAACACCACCATGGTTTCCAGCGCCACATCGTTCTCTCCCGACAGACCGTATCCCGCAGATAGGGCCAGAGGTACCACAAAGGCGGCCAGCTGTGGCTCGATGTTCAGAAGAGTCTTGAACCCACTGTAAAGTCCACGGCCCATCTGAAAACTTCCGTTCTTAGGCTTGAACTTAGACACCATCACCGCTTGATCAAAGTCGAAAGAGCCCGGTTCTTCGAGTGCATCAGCAAACTCCTGCCGGGCTTCATCTCCTCGAGATTCGAAATAGTGGTACACATCGATGAACCAAATGATCGCCGTGCTCGAAGAAAGTCGAGTCGAGAGGTTGTGGATTCGCTGACTGGAATATGGAAAACCGTGGTCTCGTGTGAACCGCTGGGCGTCCACCCACATCCGTTGCGCAACCCGCTCAAACGAAGGCGCGTGGAGATTCTCCGGGTGTGCATCAACAAATGTGAGCAACCCCTGCACCAACCCCATGGTTGCTTCCAAGTGGTACGAGGATGCCTGACGCTTGCTGGGCGCGATGTAGGGATCTCTAAAAGTATTCTGAAAATTGTGGGCTCCATAGTAGGTAGGCCGGTGCGCAAAGTCGCATGACGACGCTTCACTCTCCCCATTGCCCAAACCCTGCTCTGGGCAGTCCTCGTCTTGGACAAAGAACCCCAGCGGCTTTGCGTAGCGGATGATTGTGTATCGTAGACAGCGGGCAAGTTTGTCGATGGCCTTAGAAGCGGCCCCATCCACAGGCATGCGTTCTAAGTCATCGTAGTCTACCGAAAGCGATAGCCAACTGCAGTTATCAATGGCCGAATGAACGCTCTTTTCGTTCCATTCGTAGGTTGCGCTCGGCTCGCCGAGAACCCCACCCATAAGTGCGACATCTCCCCCCCCAGTTACAAAACGTCCAAGGGGCTCTCCCGAATCCAAAATCGCCTGCATGCTTTTGGCCTGAGCGCCTTGAGGATGCCGAGCAATCTCTGCACGGAATTCCTCCACCCAGCCCGTCTCGTCCCAAAGCGCGCCAAAAATCCCCTCTCGCAGACCATCTCGCCAATGCTTAAGCGCGTCGAAGTGAAGGTCCTCGGTGTCTTGAAGTCCCAAAGAGTAGGCATGGTTCATCGCGTGATTCAGGACGCTCAATACATCCAGGTTGTGCTCGGTCACTACGTTGAGCGCCAAAGCCTCGCGTTTCAGCGCAGCCCATTCATCTACGTTGAGCGGTCGGCCGGTACACGCCACGTCGCGCGTGCAGCGATCGACATGCGGGCGTTTTTCCGGAGTTTTGTTGTAGTCGTCGTACCCTACGGCATCGAGCACACTGTAATAGGAGAATCGAACCGATTCGTCCGGCGCCAGGGGCCGTCCCGATTGGGTGTGAAGGGTATGGGGGCGCATCAACCCTTCGGAGCCCCTCGGTCGTCCAACCTGCGGTCATGAGATAAAAATGGTCTCCGCCGGGACCCAGCACTCGCCTGCGATGTCTGAGTAGACCGCGTAGGGACCGTTCATAGCAGCGCTGAAACCACAGCTTGTCTACCTTGAGCGCTTGAAAAGCATCAGAGCTCAAAAAGACCCCCAGGCCGTGAACTGCCCAGGCGCTTGCCCCAGTCACCAGTCGGGCATCTTTCCAACTATCGCCTTTTGTATTCCACGAAAAATGCCACCCTTTGAGCTCGTCCGGATGGTCTGCATCCAAGACGGCCTTGTCGCAAAGGACTCGCGCCAAGCCCTGCGCACGAATCAGATCCGGGACATCGGTTCCTCTCGATGCTTGGGAAAGCGCGATGCCCAGCGTGTATGCCCATACCCGACCAAAAGCGGCCAAGTATTGGGCGTCGCGGAGCACCCCTGATTCTTGTACAGCCTGGCCGGACTTCTGGAGGCGCCCAAATTGCTTCGTGTGCGTTAAAGTCTCAAGATCAACCCGGTATTCCACCGGATAGAACCCGATGTCACCCGAGGGGGGCTCTCGTTCTCCGTAGTAGTAAAAAGAGCCCCCTGGCGTGGCCGTTTTTTCTGGGAGCACGGTTTGGATCATCAGGAGCTGGCGCTCCGAAATGGCCCTTTGATAGCTGCCGTTCGTATTCGCTGGAAGGATCTCTTGGGCCTTTGCCAACGCCGTCTCTCCTTGACTCCAAACCAAGGACGCCCCAAAGGCCGCCTTCGGGGACAACGTTACGGAAGCCTGTCCGGCCACGAACTGGAGTGCGGTTTGTGGCGCTCCGGCCCCAGCAAGCACGAGATCGACCGTTTCCTCGTCCTCATACACCGGTACGCTGTGCTTGTTGACGATGCGGAGGTCTACGCGAATCGGTTTTCCCGCTGCCAGCGGACCCTTGCGCACCCGACTCTTGATGGTTTTGGTACCCAGGTCCCAGGATGCTCGCGCCACCATAAGCTGGTCTGGCACCAAACCCCCTTGATCGCGGTGAACAAAAGGCACGACAAGCAGTTCTTCTGACGCCGCCACTTCAGGGACGCCGTGGTAGACATCTGCGTAGTGCCCCTGGACGTCTTGAAAGCTGCTCTTGCGAGCGGCTTCTTCAGCTAAAGCCACGTTGATGGGCCAGTGAATCGGCTTCGCCGGAAATACCCGCGCCCCAGAGACAGAATGATTCACCGGTTCAACGGAGAACCGAGCACCGCCATCTTGGCTTCGTGCCACAAACAGTGAGCCCACCGAAACCAACGCCTGCTCAAAACACGACGGTACGCCCCTCTGGATTGCTGCCGAGCTCGGCTCGCCAGACGCGGTCAAAGCCCTTCTGGACGCCGGTGCCAACGTGAACGTGGGCCACAAGCAACTGGGGAGCCCCCTGAACGGCGCCGTCCACGCAGGGCCCATCGATGTGACCAAGCTGTTGATCGACGCGGGTGCAGATCTCGAAGCCAAAAACGACGAAGGTATGACGGCCCTCGCCATTGCGCTTGAAGATGAAAGCGATGTGCTGGTCGCAATGCTCAAATCCGGCGGAGCCAAGAACAGTGAAACCCGCCGAACGCGGGAGCAAAGCTTCAGTCCGCGCGCCGCACGAGGCGTCGCCACATTCGATACCAACGAGACCCTCATCCTCGTGAAGGCCGAACCCAAAGAAGTTGCGGACGCCTTCGCCAAGCTTCGCAGCGCCGAGGTGAGGTACAACATCTACGGAAACGCCATGCAGCTCACAGAAAACTGCTATGCAGTGTATCGAATAGCCGGGCACACCTGGAGCATCATCCAGCCGTGGTGCATCAACCTTTTCCCGGATGTAGCGCAACCGAGGACGATGCGCAGGCTTTATCCGCTGACATGGGTGTCCCAGCAATCTTTTACGGCAACAGCGACACCGCAGGATGCGTAGAATACGCCCTCTTTGAGGAAGGTGAACGCACCGAACTCCTCCGCTATGGCGTGGAGGACGCGCCAGAGTTGTTTGACGAAGCGGAATCGGATGAAGAGGAGAACGACGACGAAGAGGACGACGATTCGGATGAAATTGAGTTTGAGTCCAGCCGACGCGATCTGGATACAAGCGATGGGAACGCGTATGAAATCGTTGAAGAGACCTTTCGATCCCTCGATGCTTATGCGCCAGGAATTCGGATCGATTTTCGGACCAAGCCGGGCCAAGAGCGAACCTTCAAGATGGATGAAGGGGACGAACTGCTCGACGAAGTCCATTTCGTCGACGCCTCCGATTCAACCGACGAAGCGTGAGCCAATCCTCTCTCGGGGGCCCTGGTCTCCCAAGTAGGCCAGCGAGGGCCAAGACGAAAAGAACCCTTTGGCAAGGTCGACGTTACAAACCCCGACAACCAAGCCACCGAGTGGTCTTGCGCCTCCTAGAAAAGCATTTCGAAGCCCTGAAAGAAAGCTTTGAGGACCCAGACGACCCCAACGCGGACATGCCGGATTTTGTGGCGCGTGAATTTGAGAAGTTTAGGACCTGCGGCAGGCCAGACCAACTGAGCCTGACCGATGATGGCCAGGTTCGTCGAAATCAAAAGAAGACACCGTGTTCCGTGGGCAGCGCTGATTTCCAAAGTTTATGACCTCGACGCCCAACTCTGCCGAATCTGCCAAGAACCACTTCGCCCCGTCGAAGCGGTCACCAAGCACGATGAATCGGCCCGTGCCCTGAAGCGCGGCATGCTCGTTCTCGGTGAAGACGCAAATGCGCGCGCACCGCCTCGCGCCATTTAGGTTCTCGCATGCTCTCTCAGTGTGCCTTGGCACCTTGATATCTCGGCACGGCACTTGACCCAACGAGCCTTCGGCCCGAAACCTACCGGCTCGCACATTTGCGTCCGCCCTTAATTTCGTTGTCGGCCAACCATAGGGCAAACGCCAATTCTGCGTCCTGAGCGTGACGCCCACGTTCACTTTCCGAGCCCAACAAGCAAGTCGGAGGACCCCGCACGCGACCTCATCGAGTTCCCGTTACACCGCGCTGGGCGTTAATTTCGCCCATCGTTTTATCGTTTTCGACACCGAAAGCGCTGAACTGACCCTGACCGAACGTTGGTACATGGCCGCATCCAAAGAGCGGCACTGGTTCCTCCAAGTCGAACGCAATGCACTCTGCAACGGGTGCCCGCCCACTATGGCCGCGACCGAAAAGATAGAGACCCACAGGGCTTCTCGATCCACCCCTGGCTCCAAGTCCAGGCACAAAACGCCGCCGGTCGGGAGTGTTTATGCCCGCTATGCCGCGCGACCCGCATTCGCCAAGGAAGCCCTAAGCGAGGATGGCAAGGTTCGGGTAAAAATGAGACGACTCCCGACCGGTGGAGCACGGTTCCGCTCCCGGGTCCGCCCATTGGTAAACGCATGCTCCTCAGCATCTGCATTGACCCGTGGTCGGGCTTGTGCCGGTCATTCCACCGGCCCCGAGACGCGAGCATGCGGACACCCGCTGAAGACACCCCTTTTAAACCTTTGGGAGTGGTGAAGCCTCGTCGTCGTGGGTCGGTAGACGGACATCGCGAAGGCAAAGGCTGCCGATTCTTCGGCAGGTTGCTCATTTTCTCGTCAGTTCTCGGAAAGGCGCATGCAGTCCCACACAAGGTATTTCAAGGACGTGCTCGCAATATGAGTTGGCATTTGTTTTGCTTCTGTTTTGACCTCATGCGACGCCTCACATTTTTCACACTGGTCGGATTGGCCACTTTCGGAGCCTTGGGCTGCAAATCGCGCGCCCCAGATGTGGAGAATCGTCCCACGGAAGTCTCTACCATTTTCGGGGACAACGGGAGCTGGGGTAACGGGAGCTGGGGCAACGGCAGCTGGGGCAACGGCAGCTGGGGCAACGGCAGCTGGGGCAACGGTACCTGGGGCAACGGGAGCTGGGGCAACGGCACCTGGAGCAACGGCAGCTGGGGCAACGGCACTTGGGGCAATGGGACCTGGGGCAACGGCAGCTGGGGCAACGGCACTTGGGGCAACGGCACTTGGGGCAACGGCACTTGGGGCAATGGGACTTGGGGCAACGGGAGCTGGGGCAACGGGAGCTGGGGCAACGGGAGCTGGGGTAACGGCATGGAATTTGGCAATTTGGCGGTGTCCACGCTCGACATTTCGAACCTGGTTGATACTTCGCTGACCGGCTTGGCATGCAGCTCCTCTGGGTCAGATCCGGAAGCCGCCATGACCGAATTGACCGTCTACGTGGCCGCAATTCGATGCGCCCTACCGGCCGCATGCCCGGCTGGCGACACCGTGTGCATGAGCCAACTCAACTGTGCGACCAACGGCAACTGCCGTGTCATCACTGACTGCGATGGCAACGAGCTTTACGTGGCTGGTCGAGACGGACTCGGCACGGACCAAAACAATCCCGCGACCGTGGCCAGTGTCGACGCTTGTATCGATGCTACCCTTAAGGATCTTAACGAGGAATTCCGGGCCTACGCCGACAATCTGAATAGCTACGCCGTGTCCTGTGCTCTACCCGAAAGTCAGGGGGGTAGCTGCAGCAGCGATCCCGGGTGCGTTGAAGTGACCTATCAGCTCTATCCCAGCGGAACCGAGACCAAACAATACTTCGGCGGGATCGGGCTGGTGCCGGACTGGAAAACAAACGCCGACTTTGACTTGAATCCCCAAGGGCAACGCCTCGTTTCGGCCTGCCTCGCGGCCCGTACGAACCCTCAACGAAAAAAGGTTCAGATCTCGCTCCGGGGTGTAGGCATACCCACGACGGCCACCGAAGAAAACATCTACATCCACCATGAGGGCGCGTTTTGGGGCAACATGTTTGATTCCAATCCGGTGGTCTACAGCTGCTCGGTCAACGGCAACGGACCATCCGGTCGGATCTGCACCGGTGGGCAATGCAGTTTTGTCGATGAGGGACACTGCGATGTTGCGTGCGTCCAACAAGATGCCGACGGGAACTACACCAATTGCGGTGCCGAGGGCTCCACCGATGTGATCAACACCTATTTGCCGCTGCGAACGTCGTTGTCGAACGGTTTCGACCACCGTTGTGTCGTTCGCGTGGACGGCACAACCTGGTGTTGGGGCAAAGGGAGCACCTACCAGCTCGGCACGGGTTCTTCGGCGGGCTCAACCACCCCGCAGGCAGTGCAAGGACTCGGACTTGGGGTTGTGGAGTTGACCGCAGGATACAGGCATACTTGTGCCCGCAAGAGTGATGGCAGCCTGTGGTGCTGGGGCTCCAACCTCTACGGCCGTCTCGGGGACGGTACATTCACCCTCCGCACTGCGCCCACCCAAGTTGCCAGTCTCGGCTTCGATGTGGCTCAGGTAAGAGCCACGAGCGATCATACCTGTGCGGTCAAGACCAGCGGTAGCGTATGGTGTTGGGGAAGGAACCACCTGGGTCAACTGGGAGCCCCATCGGCCCATACATGTTCCACTTCGTGGGGCACGTATGACTGCAGTCCAGATCCACTTGAGGTCGCCGGTGTGCAGGGCGCGATCAGAGTTGAAGTGGGTAAACACTTCACCTGCGCCATCAAGACCGACGGTACGACGTGGTGCTGGGGCCGGAACAACCATGGGATCCTTGGCATCGGAAACTATTCCAGCCAATCGGCGCCGGTTCAGGCCTTGCTTCCCGCGGGCACCAAGGACATTGCTCTTGGCGACAACCATGCTTGTGCCCTCAATAAAAACGGCACGGTGTGGTGCTGGGGCAAAAACGACGTCGGTGAGATCGGTGACAACCAAGTGGGCAGCGACGGGGCTGGCAACGTTACGGCCCCCATACAGGTTGCTTCGCTTCCGTCCCAAGCCATCGCCATTGATGCCGGTGAGAACCACAGTTGCGCCATTCTTGTCGATGGAAGCTTGTGGTGCTGGGGCGGAAACGAGCGGGGACAACTTGGGGTTGGCGATACCCATAATCGCTTGGTCCCGGTGGCCGTTTCTCTTCCAGGTCCGGCGATCGAGGTCATGGTCAACGACACGCAGACGCAGGTTTTGCTCGAGGACGGGAGGGTCTATGCCTCGGGGTCAAACAACCACGGACAACTGGGTCTCACGACCACCGACATCTGTCTCGTAGGAACCGAAGAAGTCATGTGCGCGAAGTCTCCTCTTCGGATGACGGTGTTTGACAACTGTGGCGACGACATCTGTGAATTCAGTGAAAGCGAAAGCACTTGCGCCGCCGACTGCGCGCCCGATGAGCTCTTTTTTGAGGATTTTTCCAGTGGGCTTGGACAGTGGAACGCATGGAATGTAGGCGGTCCGGGATGGACAACAGATCCGCGCCACGAAACCACAGACTATCCGGTCAGCGCATCAGCCGGAATGACCGGGCACATCGATAACTGCACTGAATACTGCACCATTACATCGAAGGTGTCCTTCGACCTGACTTCGTATAGTGAGGCAACCCTCACCTTTTTGCGCTTCGTCGATCAACGCTTCGACACCAATCAGGACTACTTCAGGCTTAAGATTAACGATGGCACTGGGTGGAAGACGGTGCGTGAATGGGCGGGCGGACAAGGTGACGACAACAAGTGGCACGAAGAGACGTTCAGCTTGACACCCTATCTCGGCGCCACGTCGCTCAAGATTCGCTTCTGGGCCAAGATGAACGACACCACCGAAAACGTCCAGGTCGACGATGTCCGGATCTTCGCCAAGTAGCAAAAACGGGTTACGAGCAGCAGTCAACAAGGACCAGTACGCTTTCTTGCCTCACACCCAAATCCAACCCAAAAGCCCTCGCTGCTAGTCGAGTCTAGACCCTATGGAGTGACCGGCCCGCAATCGTAGGACCTGCTACAATGCAGGAAACTATAGCACGCGGGTTAGCACCGAGCGGTGCCAGAACCGCATACGAAAGGAGCCCCAGGAAAAATCCGGTGTTGTTACGAGGCAGGGGTTTGCGGCTTTGCGTTGCAGCGAACGCTTCAGGCGCTGAGCAAAGGCCGGTTGGTGTGCGAGGTGATCGCGCCAGCGCTGGTGCCTAGAAAAGCAGGCGAGCGGATCAAGACGGATAGACGTGATGCGAGGAAGCTCGCCGAGCTGTTTCGGGCCAGTCTGCTCACGGAAGTCCATCCTCCGCAAGCTGACGACGAGGCGGTGCGTGATCTATGTCGATGTCGGGAAGACGCGCAGGAAGATCTGATGCGCGCACGGCATCGATTATCTAATGGTTTTTTCTTCGTGGTCTTTCCTTCACGGGCACCAAGAACTGGAGCCTGACTCATCGGCATTGGCTTAAGGGACTTTCATTTGAGCATGAAGCAGACAACGGGGGTTGCGACCATTATTCTACGACTTCGACCGTCCCAAGAGGCACGAAGTTGTTGGCTATGTCGGTTTCGTACGCAAAACTTCGGACCCAAAGGCTAAGGTACTGAGTGCCGAGGCGGGGCTTGTGGCTTGCAAAACCAAACTTGCCTTCAAAGAAAGCCCCTGGTTCCAGAACAAACCCCTCGTCCCAGCCAAACGAGTCGTCGGATATTTTCCGACCCGCCAGAGGGTCGCTGAAGCGCGGAAATATTCGGAAATGGGGAGCGTCGCTCATGAAGACGTGAACGTTTCCGCGTGCATCGTACTTTTTGGTCCCCACATTGGTGACGCGGTATCTGGGTGTATAGGCCAATGACAGTGGCAGTGTAGGGGGCACGGCATCCAGCAGGGTGACGACCAGATCGGGCCCCTCTTTTTGAACGCCTGCTGGCCTAAACCTGATCACCTGCCCTCCCCCCACTGTTTGGGTGTAGCAGTTGGGCGAGCAGGGAAGCTGAACCGCTTTTTGGCCACTCGCGTTTGCGATGCCGATGGTGGCCGTCATTCCCAACGCCCACACGTCCAGCAGGTGCACCTCTATGATACCGTTTTGGTAAAGCCGAACGCTGTAGGTCACTTTTTGAAGACCGCTGGGATGCAACGCGGAGCCGGACCATGTGAGCGTCAGAGCATCGGCTTCTTGGAGCATGTAGATGGCAAAGGAATTGAGGTACCGATCCCACAGGCTCGCGATCAGCCCGTAGGGCGCCTCTGTTCTGGGCAAGGACGTGTTGTTGTGGTCCACGGTCCCCTCCCCGATGTAAATGGTACCGTTGGAGGTGACGGTGAGCTCGGTACCCTCATCAGTGTTTCGAGGTCTTTCGTCGGGCCCACCGACCTGGCACCCGAATCCCAAACGACCTACGGACGGCTACGCTGGAAGCGATGCGACAAGGCTTGAGTCGGGCCGAGGTGCGCCGCGTCTGGGGCGTGTCCTCGCAGCAACTCGATGCCTGGGAAAAACGTGACGAGGCTGGCGCAATGAAAGCCGAGACGCGGAGGGTAGCGGCGCGCATGTTTAGCGTCGTGGATGACGACGACATTTCGGTGAAGAGCGATGCCCCGCCGGTGTTGGAGCTCCGTCTCCAAGGCTGGTCGGTGGCCCTTCGACGATCCGACAACGGAGTCTCCTAATATGCTGCCGGTCGCAATTCGGCGGGTCTTCATGGCTCAGCACCGCGTGGACTTTCGTAAGCAGCTCAACGGGCTTCTCGGCGAAGCGTATCGCTTAGGCGCAAATCCTTACGACGGTGACTGCGTCTTGTTCGTAAAAAAGGACCACCGACAGCTTCGAGCTCTTGTGGGTGATCGCGTGGGTCTGTACCTCGTCAGTCGTCGCTTTGAAGGGGGCCGTCTTCAAACGCTTGTCCGGTTCGCGGAAGAAGCCTTTTCTTGTTGAACGGCGTCTTCCAAAGTGACGGTGACGGCATCACCTGCGCGATACACACCCTCATCGAGGCGAACCATACCTGAGTGGGTCGAAACCTCTTCCCTGTGGGAGATCGTTGCCGTGACACCGACGGCGTTCAATCGAGTGGGAAACAAAATGCGACCTGCCAAGCCCCTCCACTTCACCGGCTATTGCCCAGGAAAGTAGTAAAAATTGCGATATGAGCAATAAGGTCGAAGACTGCTTACGACGCGTCAGGTGGCGGCCCGACTTGCGGTCGGCCTTACCAGCGTAAAACGGTGGTCCGATTCCGGTCAAATTCTGTGCGTAAAAACCGCCTGAGGTCACCGACGTTTTCTTCTGGAAGATATTCTTCGATTCGAATCGCAGGAAGAGGATTTTCCGGAATGTCACTCATAGTTCAGCTTTCGCCCAGCGCTGATAAAGCGTGACTTCGCGCTTGGTGGCACAACGCGCGCTGATGACGCGAGTCGTATCTTCATCGGGCTAGCCCCACTCATCGAGGTCTCCGGATTTCGTACGACGTCCGAAAATCGGTGGTTCGGCCTTGCCGAGCGGCGTGATTTTAGGCACATGGAAACGGTCACAGAAATTGCTAACAGAAAGCCTGGTGTGCTCACCGCATCCGGCAATACCGACCACGGCGTCCGCAAGAGTCTCTCCTCTATCGTGTGGTGGAGCATCACCTCGATGAGCTGATCGAGAGCTTTCGCGACCCTGATGACCCGAGGCCGGAATTCCTAACTTCGTCGAAAAAGAATTCAGAGCTTACCTGACTTGTGGTCGACCAGAGTTTGGCTTCATCAAACTTCGGTGCGAAAAATGTCAGCATGAGCATGCGCTACCCTTCTCCTGTAAGGGCCGGGCGATCTGTCCATCTTGCGCCACCCGTCGAAGGGAGGACACGGCTGCCCACCTGGTCGAGCACGTGTTGCCCGACGTTCCTCTTCGTCAGTGGGTGCTGTCGCCCCCGTTCGAGCTCCGAGGCCTCTTGGCCGCTCGAGGTCAGGTCCTGTCTCGGATGGCACGCATTTTTGTAGATGAGATTTTCAAACAGATGAAGAGCTGGGCCACGTCTCAGGGCCTGAAAGACACCCGATGTGGAGCCGTTACATTCCTGCAAAGATTCACCCAGACCCTCACTGTACACCCGCACCTGCATGTGATCGTCCTCGACGTTTTTTTCTCTCGGAACGGTGATGAGTCCGAGCCTGAGTTTTACCCGTGTGTCCACCGCCAAGCCCAAGGGACCTTTTGGAGGTCGCGAGAAACGTCTTCTTACGAATGAAGCGATTTCTCAAGAAACGGGGCTTCTTGAGTCAAAACGGGGATGATACGCAAGTCTCTCCGCTGGACCGGTGGTCTATGAGCGCTCAAAGAGAGCCGTCGATGCTGGCACCCACCCAAGTCCACGAAACGCCCTCTTCGGGCATCGAGCTTGGTGGGTTCAGTGTGCACGCCGCGGTGACTGTCCCCGCCCACGACAAGAAGAGAAGAATCGAGCTGTGCCGCTATGTGGCCCGCCCTCCGTTCGCCGAAGACCAACTTCGCGCGACCGAGGATGGTCGTACTGCACTCACCCTGAGACGAAAGGCTAAAAGCGGGCAAAGCGTGATTCTCCTCGAGCCCGTCCGTCAACTTCGTCGCCTGGCCTGGTTGATTCCTCCTGCTCGCCAACATCGAGTTCGATTTCATGGAGTTCTTGCGCCTGCCGCCAAGGACAGAAGCCGTGTCGTCGCCAAGCCTCCGTTCAAACTGCAGCTCGCATTTCCGCTCGAAAACATGCACCCCGAGAGAAGTTCTTACCGAGTCCCGTGGGCGAAATTGCTTGCGCGGGTCTACGACATAGACGCCGAACGATGTCCGAAGTGCGGTGGTCACGTGCGACCGGTCGGGGCCGTCAACGAACCGCGTGAGGCGCGAAGATTGCTTGGTTGGGCCATGGACTCCATCCGTGCTCGTGGACCGCCCCATCAACTCTCGCTTCCGTTCCAAGGCATATCGGCCTGAACCATGACTCAACCGCGGTGCCACACGGCACCGAAATGCCTCCTTCTGCTTGGAGGTCCCGGAACCTATCTCCTCTGCCGACAAAAGTTCATACCCAAGGACTTATTCATGCCTACACCACAGGTTCTAATGCGCTTGTCCCCAACACCCTCCATGAGGAAACCCTATCCAAAGAACCTGATACCCCTGGCCACATTGCTTATTTCGCCTATCGACCTATACACGTTCGATGTATCTTCCAAGCCTGTATTCTTTCGCGCAGTCGCGTCCGGCGGAAACATCGCCTACCTACGCAAATCAGACTGCAAAGAAGAGATCGCATGCGGCACGACTGGAACCAGTCCCATCGACGAGGGACGCTGGCTTTCTGAAGGCACCTACTTCCTGTTAATCGATACGGAACCGGGTACTGAACCTTCCAGCGACAACAACTGGGTTGAAGTGACCATGGAGACTGAAGTCGAATAACCGCGAGCGAATCGACCCCGCTTTCTCGCACCTGGCCGGCACAGCCACCCCACGTTGTGGCTGTGCCGAACCAACTTCTCGATCGTGTGGTTTAAATGCAGGCCCCCTCTTCAAGCCCTCACTAAATGGGCTGCGGCAAAACACAAGGATTTTCGTATTTGCTGGATAATTTGCTGTTCTCGAGCCAAAGACTTCTTCGCTTTCTCGACGTCTCCCCACCCCACCAAGGAAACGAAACCCCCAAGTGGGTAGGCTATCTCACCACCACGACCCGCAGTCTTGTCGGGAACCATACCAAACTTCCGATAGTGCAGCAGGCCTTCTTTCGAACCTATCGCGGTAACGTACCGGACCCGCAGGAAAGGAAGAATCGCAACAGCCAGCCTAATGATACGCGTATAGAGGCCCGCATTTCTATGGGCCGGATCAACCCAGCCTAGACACAAGAGCGCTAGTCCTTCACCAGCGGAACGATGAAACCGTGTAGCGACCTGCTGATCCAAGGCGCAAAAAGCGTTCTCGACTTCTCCACCCTCTGATGAACAAACGTAGACACCGATCGCACCAACGTGTCGTCCATCGTCGGTCCTTACCGTCACAAAGGTTGTCTTTGGACTATTTGAGGGAATATTAAGGGTCATCACGTGCTGAATGCCCGCCTGTGCCAATGAAAAGGCATAGTTCTCTATGAGCTCTCTTGCCAAACTTGGATTGTCCTCTGCGCAAAAGATGTGAGTTGAATAGCCCATTTCAGTTTCTCCTCGGTCCATAGATTCGAAGGGAGGTAGCGAACATCGGTTTGAAACCCGTACTAGTCTTCGCGAAGGCGACCACAAGGCTCGCAAGTGACAAGACGTTATCGAGCCCGCTGGGGTGCGCGTTCACTGTGGGCAAATCGACGGATATGGTCGAGATATTTCTGGGAAAAGTGATTAAAGACCGGGTCTAAGATCCCGAAGGGCAACTGATTGGACCTACTCTTACGATGGGCTTTGCTGACGTATTTCTCCAGTACACCAATTTCACCCGGTTCCCGCACGGTACCGGTGTGATCGATGTAATACTCCTCTCCGGCCCTTCCATGAGAAAGTGTTGGGGGGTTAGAGCTTACAACGTCATTGTGATTTACATACCTAAAGAAACCGGCCTTGTTTTCGTTGAGCAAGCGCTCAAATTCTCTTGTAAAGTGGCGGTTCCCAACCCGTGGTTGCCCAATCGTGTATGTGGTTTTTACTGGGATCCCATTGTTAAGCGAGTAGGCTGTAAAGAGGGCCGCGAGCGCACCGCCCAGGCTGTGGCCGCCGACAAAAACTTGTGGTGTTTCACGCCCGTCGGCGTTGTAGCCCTCAATATGGTCTAGTATTCTTGGCAAAATAGAATTGAGCTGCCACACAAATCCCCGGTGGGCACGTCCTCCACCGAACTCTGTTGCATCCGTCGTCAGAAACTTGAAGTCAGCGAGAACATCCTTCACCCGGTTGACGTTTGTATCAACCGTATCGTTTACGCCCGCAAAGTTGGCAAGATACTTCAGAGAAGATCCAAATTCCGTACCACGAAATGCAACCAGGATCGTATTGGTTCGAGGATCGTATGCCGTGTATGCCTGAGCATCAGTCAGGGCACTGTGGACAAATCGGACATCCCCGAAGCCCCAAGCCTGCAAGCTCTCCCGGGCTTCGATGGGTGGAAGGTAGGCGGTTGTAGCAGCCTCCGCAAGAAATAGGGCGCTTCCGCGATCGTGCACGTCGTGCAAATTGGGATTGTATACCGGTGGCCGAACATGCTGCGGCGACAGACCGATAGGATCTACGGCATTCAGGGGGTCGTTGTTTGCGAAAGCGTAGAGGTTGAGGCCGCCAAGTTCGCCCAGGGGATCGGGACTCAGCCATCGGCCGTCAGCCGGATCGTAGTAACGCAGACCGTAATAGTATAGGCCTATTTCGTGGTCATAGTATTTGGTAGAAAACAGAAGCGAGCTCGTCCTGGGATCAACACCTTCCTTTGATCGAAACTTAAGTAGTTCGCCAAATGAGCCGTATTCGTAGCTGGCCGCCAGAGTACCGTCTGTGCCATCGACAAGTCCCACCACGTTTCCGTTTCTTGAGGTCATTGGCAAATATGTGTGTCCTTCTCGGCTCACCGCCAGCAACCCACCTATACCTCCGGCGCGATTAAAGGTCCCGGACAAGTCAGAGCCCCACAAGTAGCTGGCTGTAACCTCGTTGGCATCATTGATTTCGGCCAACAGGCGCCACCCATCATAGACGAAGCGCGTTCTGGAACGCACGAGGCTGTAGGTATTGCTCGCGGAGTCATAACCGTACACCGTTTTGCTTGCTCGCCTTCCTTGAGGATCGTACGAAAAAAGGACGAGCTGTTTGAGAGCGTCGGCAATTGCAGCCGTACTTTCAACGGAAACAAGTTGGCCGCGACCATTGTATTCGTACTTAAATATACTATCTTCAGCCTTATTCCCCTGCTGATCAAAAATTACCGCTTCGTGGCCAGCGCGAACCAACTGCGAGAAGCTTTGCTCCAACAAGACATTGTGCCCCAACGCTGCGTCAAAATGGGAGGAACGGACTTGAATCTGTGCAGCAACAGGACCCGCATGGTTATCGATTGCGACTGGCTCCAGGAACTCCCCATCGCGAAGCTTTGCGAGGACGGGAGTGCTTCCCGGGACAGAAATACTTACCTGCGCGTTGTTGGCAGCGCGTCCCGATACGAAGACGACCCCCCTGTTCTTTTGTGTTTGGAGTTGATTCAAGCCGTTAGCCGGACCGTAATCTCGGGTCGGGCGCAGCATCATCCCCAGTGGGCCGCCGTTTTCACGGTTGTTTCGTTTGTCGTACGAGTAATGAAGGGCGTGGCCTCGCACCGGCGTATCGTCACTGCTCCAGAAGGCCCTAGAGGACGTTACCTGACCTTGCTTATCGTAGTTGTGCTTCCAATAGGTTGCAATTGGGGTAGCAGTGGCGTCCTCGCTACGAATCGTTTGGTCAACCCTCAAGACCTGACCCTTGTTATTAAAATAGTACACGTGCGCCCCAAAGTCTGTTTTTTGACCGGGCGCTTGCCACTCCATCGACACTTGTTTCTTAGAGCCACTGATTTCTGTACGAAGCATGTCTGTTCCAGCACGAGACATGGTGACCGCCTCCAGGCGTCCAGTCTTCTGCGAATACTGGTACCGCGCGGTGGAGTTTCCATCTGATGCTACTGAGAGGCGGCCAGCAGAGTCGTATGAGTAGCCATGACTCAGAACGATCGAACCGTCGATTCGCAAACTGACGCCGCTTTTCACTTTCGGCCCTTCACGACTCGATGAAGAAAGGCTCCTGTAGCTGTACTCCAAAACCGCGCCTGGAATGTGTGCGATGGTTTTGGAAGCCAGATCGCCCTTGGCGGTATAGCTATAGTCTGTTGTCCCATGAACACTCTGCACTGATGTGAGACGTGTTCGCCCATCGTACTGCAACGTTTCTTGAAAATCTCCGTAATCGATTTGAGCGATTTCCCCAGAAGATCCAAGTATATATTTTGTGGTTTGGTTCCCCTTCTGGATCTTGTAGAGGCGACCAAATGGTGTGTAGGAGAGCGCATGCGTGCTTACGCCCGCAACGCGCTTGTCTTGTAGGCGACCAAATGCTGGATCGAAGGTCCACTCGGTGGTGATTCCAGGCAGGGAAAGACCCTCAGGATAGACGATCATCTGGTTTCGCATGCCTCGAGGATCATACGCAAGGTCGATCGCTGCACCCGAAGGATCGACAACACGCTTGATTTCGCCTCTTGGCGTGTATTCAATATTCACAATGCTTCCGTCAGGCGCCTTACGTCTGGTGATTCGGTTCATCGCATCGTATTGGTTTTCGATCGTAGATCCGTTAGGTAGAAGAACTTCGGTTGCGTTGCCAGCATCATCGAAGTGGAACACGGTTGTGCCCGAAGCAGAGTCATGGATTGAAACCGGACGGCGCAATCCGTCATAACTAATGATCCTTTGTCCGATCGTTTGACCGGAGGCATCTCGGGCGGTCACGCTTTTAAGAAGACCGAGCGCATATTTTCGTTCGACCGAGGCGCCGTGTGGCATTGCCCAAATGACGGTTCTTTGGCCCAATCCACCTCCTTGTCGGAAAGTACTCTTGGCGTCCGGTTCTCCGTTGATTTGATAATTGACGTCGACAATCTCTGCACCATTTTGGTCTTGATATCGTTGTCGACGAATGTTGTGACTGCTGATCTGGTCCAGCTGACCGATATCAAGTCTGGCCGAAGCAGCGCCGGTAGCAACTTGGAGTACAAGGTCGTCATCTGCCTCCATTCTGCCGTTCTGGTTTCGATCAATCGCCCAATGACGAAGTGAACCGGTGGGTGTATATGACGCCAAAATTGAGACACCATCTGCGTCTGTTTCTTTGACCGGAAGGCCCTGGGGGTTAATATCCACCTCCTGGAGAACAACCTCCACACTCGATTGGTCCTTTCCGGTGATAAGTCTGATGTTTCCTATAAAGTCGTGGTACTCTCTCGTCACATCAGTAAAGCCCGAGTCCGTTTCGCGTGCGATTTCTGTAAAATAGCCCCGAACGGGATCTACACCATAGTCGTACCGCTCTTGGGCTACCGACGTTCCTGAGACCGACTTGAGACTACCGTCCAGATATCTCTCTTCCACACGTGTTGCCCCATCGGGGTATGTGATGGTTCTTTGCTGTCCAGCGATTGAGGAAGTCGTGACCATTCCACGTTCATCTTGATGGAAAATTTGTCGACCGAGGTGATCGTACTGACTCTTGACCGTTGTGCTTAGGCCTCCGCCAGCTTTAGAAATCTCAGTGATGTTAGCCATCGCATCGTAGCCAAAGCTTTCCGTCACTCCAAACCTGGTGCGAGTCTCAAGCCAACCGTTGGGATAGTAGGTGTAGGTCGTAACGGACTCATCGCGCCCAGTCACAGTGAGCGCACCAAGGTGCCATTGAAGGCCTTCGAACCTCTGCTTGGTACCATCTGGGAAAGTGTGTTCCACAACATGCCCAAAGGCATCCAACGACGTGCCTTCGTCGATGGACTCTCCAAAAGCGTTTTGGCGACGGTTTGAAACTGCAAGATGTGGGATAGAGATCTTCCCGAGCGCCTTCTCTGCACGCCGAAAAAGGGTCCTACGCACGCCAGCAGCACCCGTCTCGATCATGCTGTTTGGCCCAATCTCGATCGCTGATATGATGTTCGATTCGTCGTCGTATGCAGCCCCCGCCTTTATGGCTTGGTGGACAGTCACTTTGGCCCCGGAATAGCTAAAGTATCGCCGGTTTGCCTCTTGGCCTTGAATCGTGGTGACCATCGATCGGGGTTTGCTGCTGGGATCGATCGGACTTGGGGCATCACCCCCGGCGACGGCGTCGTAACCATACACAGTCACTTCAGATGCGGAGTGAGGGTGGGTAAGCGTAGCGTCTTTAAACGGACGTACGACTTTCGTAAGCCAACCCGACGTAGGATCATACTCCCGAACGCTCCACGTTCCGTCTGGGTATTCGATTCTCGTAGTCTTTCCCCATCGAGGCAGCCCCGAAGGCGTTCGCGTAAAGTCGGCGGATCTCTGATAACGCAGGATCGAAGTGCCGCCGTTCACTTCCCTCTTCTGCTCAACAAGAAATCGATCGGCGTCGAGTATGGTCGTAACCTTGATGGTGCCAATCCCGGGTACATTCCGAGTCACACTTGAACCACTGCGGGTCATTGTCACCCCCGATCCCCAGGTGATAGTAGATCCCGTTTTGGGGTCGTCGACAGCCATCGAGACGTCCGAGTCGGCTTTGTCGAGTTCTTGGATAAGTGCGTCGGCGCCAATGCCATCGTAAACCAGTTTGGTTGTTTTGGCTGCAGATGGATCTTTGAGTCCACGGTATCGAATTTCATCAATTCGTCCATTCTTCCACACCAATTCTGCGTCATATTTCTGCGCTTTTGGCTTGGACAAAGAGATCAGCGCTCCAAAACCCGACACAACATTTTGGAGGGCGCCACTTCGACCATCGAAACGATGCACAATTCCTGATTCAAACCAGAGATCGTAATCCAAGTCGAGGTCTCTGTCGGGAGAACGGTCTCTCAAGACATAGGTACGTCTTTCGTTGATGCCGATGGGAAAGCCGACCTCACTGAACTGCGATGTAGCAGCCAGCCAAGGAAAGTCGAAGACAACAACGTTCCCTCGAGGGCGAATAACCTCAATTCGTTTGATGTGCTCCCCAGCTTCAGTGAGAACGATGCCGACGCGAGCTCGTGTGTCTAGACTCCACACTTGCCAGATACCATGCTCGTCAGCGTCTGGATGAGTTTTGTGGGTTGAGCGCCCGTTCTCAAGACCTCCTTGGTGGACGTAAGCGTGAACGTTGGTTGTGCCCCCCTGGGTAGACCACAACGGTAGATAGACCTGGGGACGCTTCCACTCAGGTTCAAAGACAATCGCACCAGTTTCGTTTTCCGGAGCATCGAGATCAACCGCCAAATCTACAAGGTCATCTCTATCTGTGTCAGGAAAATTGTTGAGCATAGCCTCTCTGGAGGCGAACGGCACATCCACAGCGGGCGGCGCGGAAGCGCCGAGCGCGTTAGCGATTTCTACAAAGTGTTCCTTGAAGATCACCCCATTGAAGCGAGGACGAATCGCGTTTGAAAACGAAAAGTCCCATGGCCCGGCGGGAGAAACGGAAACCGAGGACACGGGCGGCGTTACTGTTCGAGCGGGTACGTGTGTCCACTGAAGTACAGGCTGGCCAGCAGCCAGCCGCAGAGCGTTGACCTCAAACCTCATGGTGTCGAATAGCTGGTGGGTATCCGTAGACGAATCCTTCCAGATATTAAAGTCACCTTGGCTGTTGACATGATAGTAGACACCTTTTTGTTTTCCCCAGGCTCCGTCGGGTGTGCTCCAACTACCAGGAACATGAACCTGGGAATCAACCCCAGCATTGTACACCCCATCATCAGCAACATCGATCCAAATATCTTCGCCCCCGGACCACTGACCATCGCCATTGGCGTCCCGGTAGTAGATCTTGTCGTTTTGCCCCTTCGTGTTGGGTCCAACGAGCCACAGAGGTTCCCCAGGATTGCGGCCCTTGTTCCGGTCAAGATCGTTGTACAGGAGCATGACGGTTTGGGCATCAGGACCCTTGGTATGAGAATATGCGCAGTCTTCCGTTTCCCATGCAGCGCCGGCATAAACCTGCTGGTCCTTGCTCTCATCGTACTGAAAACTGTTCCCGATTGGGCAGCTTTGACCCAGTTCGTTCCAAATATCTTCCTCCGGGTCCCACAATCGATTTTTGTTAACGTCATTCCAGCGAAGCCCTGGTTCGATTCGATACGTTCCGATACGATGATCATCAAGAGTGGACCGCTCGTGAGGAGCTATGAGGTCGATCTGGGGTGCATTGGGATAAAAGGCGTGCTTCCAGTTCCCGTACCACCCTTCCGCGCTAGGGAGGAGGTCAGCTGGATACGGAGAATGAGAGGCAATCTCGGCACGGATGGCCGCGGACAAAACGTTGTTGTAGTAGTCACGCAACGCCGGGGGTATATATTGATGTGGTGCGTAGTTGTAGCTGGCCACTCCCGGGGAGGTAGCGACAGCCGTTTTTTTGGCATGGTCGGTATTCTGGCCACCACATGCAGTGGCCACAAGGGTGATCAATATTCCCGAGGGTTTCGATACACGGGTTCGTCTGTACTGCAAGAAGAGATGTCGATTCATAGGAGATCCTTTTTTCGCGCACGTTTGCCTGCGATAATTGTCATGTAGATACTTGTACTGAAGCCTTCGACCCGATCTCGGTGCACGGATTAATCTCCATCGCGCGCCCGATACCGCTAGGTATTGAGAGACATTGCGTAGCTGCTAGGGTCCAAAGGTGTGGGCTTGTAGTCGCCGCCGGATGCCGGGTGAGATCTCAGACCTGACAAGAGGGTCTAAATCGAGTGCATGTTCTTCAACATTGGTCAGCCCATCGCCATCTGGATCGGCATCCGGAGCAACATCACCCAGACCCTCGACAGCATCGAAGGGGTCTCTGTCGACCACCGAACGTTGCCACGAATCAGGTAGCCCATCGAGATTGCCATCGATGTGCCGACCCAATCGTTTCTTGACCCGCACCGTGTGTTGGACAAACGGCTTTGGTGTACAGCGTTGAGCTTGACCTTCTTCACAGGTTAGAAACCCCGGGCGGAAGTAGCCCACGCCAAGGAGTGAGGGGTCTTGAGAGGTGTAGCGGGGCGCACGGAAACTAGCGCCCGGATCAAGTGTAACGTTACCATGATATCTATTCTTTGCAGCGGGGAGACCGCCCACCCGGAAAGAACCTCGAGTAAAGGTCCCGTAGGCGACATTGTTGTGCATGGAAAAGCCAGCCTCAAGACCGTTCAGGAGGAGAGCATATTGTGCTTCAGCTTCATTCTTGTTGACGATGAGGTTGTGGTGGATGCTGGCCTGGGAAGTTAAGCTACCAAGAATACCACCGCCATCAACGACCGTATTGTGGTGGATGCTGCCTCCCTGAAAGTGGAACGCCCGAAGAGCAATCTTACCGTTGCCTACCATCAAGTTGTGTTTCATCTCTCCGCTAAACCAATGCGCATCTATCGCCGAGACATTTTCTAAGAACCGACATCGGTGGACATAGACATCCTTAACGATGCTCCCTTTCTTTCCACGCACCTGGAGCCCAACGCCACCAGTGTTCTTGACTGTCAAGCCACGAAGTTCCGTGCCGCTGGCTGAAGGCTCGATGAGTATCGCGTGCCGAAGACTGGACCCTTCGATCTTCGTTCGAAACATTCCACCCTCGGAAACGATTCTAAGTGGCTTGTTGAGGATGACAGGCTCAAATATTCGATAGACGCCGTCACGCATCGTGATTGTATCTCCCGCTGTGGCTTCCTCAATGGCGCGTGCAAGGGTCATCGGATCGTTGTCGCCAACTGCGTTTACGGTGATCAACTTCGGCTCACGGTATCCGAAACCCCTAAATTCCTCCCTCATTGGTACGTATTCCGGATCCCTAAACCCCGCGCTTGGTTCCCAGGCCAGATTGCTGTGTGTTTGATCCTTGTCTGAGGCCTTTCCCGCAGTACGAAATCGCCGGCGCGAAAAGGTGCCTGACGCAAGGTTGTCGTGCATCTTGTACCCGCTTTGGAGACCAACAAGAGTTATAGCGTAGTTGATCTTGACGTTCTTGCGATTGACGATGATGTTGTGATGAACATCCACGCCTTGACCTACGATGGCTGAGAAGCCCGACCCAACGCTTGTATTATTGTAGAGTTCACCCGCCAAGTAACGGTTTGCCAAGACTGCGAATTTTTTGTTGTCCACGAATAGGTTGTGATGCACTTTGGCCTTTGCCCAACGGAGGTTTATGCCCACCTTGTTGTTCATGAAGCGGCAATGTTCCACTGACACGTCTTCGACCATGGTCGATTGTGTCCCGACAATTTCGATTCCTGTTCCTTCGGGGCTTTCGATGTCTAGCCCTTCGATCTTGGTGCCTCGTCCGTCTGGAAGAATACGGAAAGCAGCTCGCAGTCCTGGTGCTTCAACCCGTGTTTCGAACATCCCACCCGTGCCTACAATAGTGAGTGGTTTGTCTATTTCGATGGGTTTGGACAGCTTGTAGTGTCCCCCTTGAATGCTGATTGTTGTGCCTGCTTCTGCGCTATCTACTGCTCTTGCAAGTTCTGTAATATTCGTCACCAGCTTGCTTCTTTGAAAGCCTTCTGTGGACGGGCCTTGGCAGCCTGCTGCTACGTGGCTAAGAATAAGTCCGATGCTCCAGTGAACATGTTTTGGACCATGACGGGTCGTTGTCGTTGGCATGGGTAGTCCTCTTCTCGATACTGTGGGCTGTGAGACCATGGTTGGCCTTAGGGGGAGATATTGCAGGAGCACTCGCGTGTACTTTGATCGCCAGGCTGAGCCCCAACAAGATCCGAAAACCAAAAAGTCACGCCGACTTCCTCGGCTGAGTTTCCTTCAGTCATGGCATGAAGCCCAAATCTCTTTTCCGTTTCCCCGGGGGAGAAGACGAGTTTTCTTGGAAACGTTCCGTCAATTGTGTAATCCGTGCCTAGCTTAGCGCCTTCTTCGCGTACATCTAGAGTCAGTGAAACCGGCGCCTCGGAAGGCCCAGAAAGCTTAAGAACAACTGGGATGGTGTCATCTTGGGTTGCGGTGGATAGATTATTCACAAACTGCACTGTGACAGTGCTCTTCGTAGGGTCGGTTTGGTGTTGGGCTTCTTGAATGTTGGTAAATCCGTCGCCATCGGGATCTTCTTTGGGGTTTGACTGGGTGTTCCCAAAGTGGCGTGTTTCCCACGCATCAGGCATTCCGTCTCTGTCTTGGTCGTCCTTGGATACAAAACGTGGCGAAAGAAAGAGATCATTTTCGATTTTAAGTCTTGCGCTTGGCGATTTGCGATCGTCCGGCGTTATGGTGCCAACCCATCGGTCAAACGCGTAGCCCGGAGACGGTGTCGCTCGAACTCGAATGAGGGCACCCTTCGCCCAGCTGGTAACGCCTGAAGGAAATGCGGAGCCACCGGGGACTTCGTTCATGGTCAGCTGGAGGCTCGCGTCGTTTTCTATGGCATGAACTGTAATCGTAGGACGAAAAGGCCCGACCACCGAAAAGACGGCGTGCCCGTCGATAGAATCGTCATCTTTTTCTGCTGCAATACGCACAGACTGTGGCTTCGACCAATTTTGCGCGGTGAACGTAATGGGTGCATTGTTGGTGATGGTTAAGGATGGGTCACCCTCCCGTCGCCGAATCCGAACAAGAAAGTCCTCAGTAGGCGGTTTAGTAAGTGCGATACTGAAGCTAGAATGTTGGCCTTCTGGGACCTGCACAGTGTGCGTGTCGACAACGATCTGGGGATCGTTGTCGAGAGTAGTAAGACTAAACTCTTGGCTACGGAGTTGCTTGCCCGACAACGTGAATTGAAGCTGATTGTTCTGTGTGTCCTGATCCTCCTCCGCGAGCAACGTAATGCGCTGTGCCTGGTCCCAGTTGGAAGCAGTAAACCGAGGAAGGGCGCCCACAAGGGTCACACCTGAGGCCTTTGTTTTCCATACAAGGCTCAACGCGGTCGGTGTTGGCGGTGCTCGACTCAGTCGAAGAGAAAATGAAACTTGCTGTCCTTCTTTGATGGTCAGAGGGCTGGCGTCGGTAAGCATCTGGATTTCAATAAGATCTTGCTCATGCTCGGGCTGTGGTTTGGGTACCGGTGGCGATTTGGGCGAAGATATTTTTCCGTTTTGCCCAAAAAGACTGCATTTGAGTGAAAGCGAACCGCTGAAGTCGGAATCCAATTTGAGCTTGAGGGCTGCCATTCTATAGCGAGCGCTCGACGGTAATCGGTCTAGCGGCCAAAATGCTGTGGCCCCTGAAAGAACGCCACCTTCAGTGGCAGCAACATAGGTCGTTCCCTTGGGAATCGTGAGTCTCAGCCCGCCCTTGATCGGTACATCGTGCGCTGTGCCATTTCCGTAGACCACGGGGACGGTCACCAAGCCGGATTCGAGTTCATCGAATGATGGCGCCGACATGCGACAATACAGCCGAGGGGGAGAGACGAAGTTTGTCCACCGCCCAGTTTCGATGATGATGGACCGAAGTGCTTCTGAGTTGCGTTTACCAGAGGCTAGGATCTGACCGGAGTCATTGAGGCCATGTATGTCATGGACAGACCACCCTTGTTTTTGCGCTGCCTCAGCAATATTAAGGACAGTCGATCCGACGCCGAACACAGGTACCCAGATGTCGGATCGAGTATGATGCGCAGAACCTGCCCATTGGCCAGAATCATTGACCGCCACGATCGACCACTCGTCGTACTCCGCTGGGGCGCCAAGATTGAAAACTTGACCGGCCTCCCATAGGACAAGCCGCTTTTGCCCTTCAACGTTTGTGCTTACTCCGAAAACCCGGCCATCCCTTGTAAGGTGGGTAGGAATTGAGCTGCTTCCTCCAACCGACTGAAGCTCGGTCCTTGTCGCAGTTCGGAGGTCCCAAAGAAATGCTCCGCGCGCGCCCGACGCATTGAGCTGATAACTCACGACAACTTGGTTGGCATCGTTGACGTGAGTGGCTTTTGCTCGCGTTGCGCCCTTCGGAAGCTCCAAAGTGAGATCGATGGCTGGTTTTCTGGGCAGCCAGGCCACCGCGTGAAATTCACCGGTTTTGGTTCTCGCGGTTCCGACAGCAACACTATGATTATTGATGTCGTACGCAATGACGTCTGTACCACCGATGTCTTTGAGATCAATTTGGCTTCTTCCGTTCCACAGAAATGCCCGTGGTCTGTCATCTTTGTCTAAAAAGGAGATGACCACGTGCCCCTTGTTGTTGATGAGCTCCGGGTGCCCTTCGTATTCCGTTTTGGGCAGAGCCCTCATGGAGGAGGGTCGATCTTTACGCCATACAAAGCCCTGTTGTTCACCCTCTCGAATCCCGGACAGACCGGCGATAAATCGGCCGTCGTCACTGGTGGCAGTTGGCTTAACGACCGTGTGAACATTGTGCAGGGCTCCTAGATCCGTACTCACACGATCCATCCAGGTGAAGGTCCGAGTTACACCGTTTTCGCTGGTACCAAAGCCGATCACTCGACCTTCGGGGTCGATAGACCAAGGCTCGGAGAGTGTCTGATTTCCCAAAATCCCAGTGTCAATGATCCACGCCTTGGCTACGGCTGCACTGGAGGCGTGATCTTGGTCAACCTGGCCAAGGCAATGGGTGAGCATGCACCCCACAAGAATAGCGATTGCGGGACGACATATTTGGCTTGCGTCTGTTGTTATCACGAACGAAGGTAAAGCAAGGCACGTGCCACGGCCCCTCGAAGTCTACTCGCTCCATTGTGAGAGCTCGGGTGCACAGGTTGTTGTAAACCAAAGACCCCAAGTCTTCGGCGAACTAGGGGTATTTCGGTAGCCTATCTAGCTACGTTAACTTTACTGCAAGAGGAGGAACCAGGACGAACCCCGGTGGCCCCATTCAGACTGGGGGCGTAGTTGACGCCGAGACCTCCTCGGGCCACAACAGATAAGGGGCTTTTGGAATACCCGTCAGCGAGTCATAGACATGGAAAGCGAGCACATTGAAGTCGGGCGCACCCGCTACAACATCGTGGGCGCTCTTCACCAGGGTGAAACAACTGAAATTGTCATCGCTGAGATATGCAGCATACACTTTCCCCGCAGAGTATTGATCAAAAGACTGAGACCCCATGTCCGGCAGATTCCATTGGTTCGAGCAAGCTTTCTCGACGAGATGAAGATTCTTAGTCGGCTAAACCATACCCAAGTCATTCAGGTCATCGACCTCACAAACGAAGCGCCCGGGCCGCTCGTGGTTATGGCCTACATGGATGGTGCGAGCCTCGATACGCTCTTGCGTACAGCCATCCAACTAAAATCACCAATCAAAGCAGAGCTCGCCCTATACCTCACAGTTCGTATCGCCGAGGGTCTGGCCTATATTCACTCGGCAACCGACGACGACGGCCAAAACTTGGGTGTGATCCACCGGGATCTGAACCCCAACAACATCCTCATATCCTGGTCCGGAGAAGTTTGCCTCGTTGATTTCGGTGCAGCCCAAGCCTACTCGAAAGCAACAAAGACCGACGTAAATGTTGCGATAGGAACCGTCGCCTATATGGCCCCCGAGCAAACCCAAGGAGGCCTTGTCGACCCAAGAACCGACCTCTTCGCCCTGGGCCTAATTCTCAAGGCCTTGATCCTTGGCGATGTTCATGCACCAACAAAACGCCTTCCCCACGATATTTATCAGATCGTTAGCCGGGCGTGTAGATCCTTGACCAAAGATCGCTATAGAGATGCCGAAGAAATGTTGGAGGCCTGTTGGTCGGCGCTTATCCAACGAAACGCTCGGGCCCCGCAGGTTCTTCTTCGACGATGGCTATCTCATATTCGAAAGATGAGCTCGTCACGGGAGAAGACCCCAAAAAAGCTCTTCAGTCCCGATCTGATTCACCACCTGGTTGACACAGAGCGTGCTCCGACCAACGCTCACCGTACCCAAGTGATCCAGCGCGCCACCGAGGATGGTGCCAATCCGTCACACCCCGAACCACCGAGCGACAAAGCAGACGATCTGGCCAAAATGGAAGGAAGACGCTTCGAAGGCTTTGTCCTTGGCGCCTGTGTGTCCGGACTCAGGGGCGCAACCTTCGCCGCATCAGTCGTGGGGAAGGATCATCCTCTCGTAGTACAAATTTGCACCGACCGGTTATTGCCCGAATTCCGGACCCATCTCATGGCGTGGGCGCAGGCGGCCCAAGAAGTCGTCCACCCCGGAGTCATCCCTCTGCTCAAGGCCGGTACCACTAAATCCGGGAGGGTCTATTTTGTCTTAGAGGAAATGACAGGCACAAACTTGGAAGAAGTCATGTCCGAGGAAGCACCGTTTCCTGTGCCTCGAGTGATCCAGATTGGGCAGCAAATCTCGGCTATTCTTCGAGAGTTCCATCGTCGTGGCCACATCGCCGGGCATCTCCATCCAGGGCGGTTCGTCGTCTCCGAGAATCTTGGACGCGAGACCGTGCGCATGAGCGCATTTGATCTCGATTACGCAGGACACGCAAAGCCACCACGCACCGCACACAACTACTGCGCTCCGGAGGTCCTGGTTTCCGGAAAACAAAGCCCTGCCTCGGATTTTTACGCAGTGGGTACTATGCTCCTCCAAATGCTTACGGGCAAAACCAGTCAAGAACTCGAGACTGAACCTCAGGCTCTTAAACTTGCACAATCTGAGGAAAGCCGACTACTCGGATCACTCCTTCAGCAGCTTCGCGCCGAACGTTCCGAGGACCGGCTACGGGCAATAAACGGACTCGCTGCGACATTCGAGAAAATTCGAAGCATGAATATCGATGCAACTACCGAGATTGGATAGTCGTCCTGCGAACCACTCCGTAGCCAGTCGGGCCGGAGAAAAACACGTAAGAAGTACACTTACCTTGAACGTGGGAGATCTATATCAAGTTTTGTTGTCTTTTCTGTACGCACTTTCACCTTTTTCAACATGTTGATACCCATCTTTGGGTTTTTAAAACGAAACATGTGTACCCCCGCAGGCAACTTCACCTGGAACAGAGGTGTGGTGCCTAAGAGGCGCCCTCCCAGCCACACCTCCGTCCACGGTGTGGTCCGTACTGTAACCTGACCGAAGCCTCCGTGCAGCATACCAGAACGCGATGCACTCTCCCCGCGGCGCCGCCGCCTCGCGCGTTTCAAAACCGCATGGACTTGCCGCTCTTCGCTTGCCTGGAGCGTGATCGGCATGAGCTTGATTTGATATCCCGCCTTCTTGAAAACGACCTTGTGCGAAACGAGGGGCTCAAGACTCAACACGGAAGTTGAGGTTCTACCCATGATCGCACCGTCTACATAGACCACGGCGCCCGGTGGGTCGCTGCTCAATATCAGCGCGCCTAAGTCACTGTGGCCTTGTGACGACGGAGCGACCGACTCACCATCAGTTGTTCCATCCACATGAAGTGCGCTCGAAACGCTCACTGCATCTTGAACGCCGACCGGTGCCCCCGACTTAGGCCTCTGCGAAAACAATACAGTCCCCGCCACGAACACACTCAACACGGCAGAAAAAGCCATAGCACCCGAGAAGAACCGGCTCCGAGCCCATTTCCTTGCACGGGCCTTGGGTCTGTGGGGTCGCGTTCCATATTTATCATAGCCATTTCGTAGATCGTGGTCAGCTCCAAACGTATCCGTCCAACTATTGGTGCGGGCGTTCATAAGGGCTTCGAGTCCTCCGCCTAAAGAATCCGTGCCCAGGTTCTGATCCACAAACTGAGCGAGCGACTTCTGGGAAAAACTCACTCCGTGAACGGAAATCAGGTTCTCTAGAACTTCAGCCACCATGCCACAGCTTGGATACCTGTTTCTTGCGTCCACCTGCATCATTCTTACGACCACGGCATCGAATTCTTCAGGCACCCTCCCGTTCTGAGTAGACGGTGGAGGCACTGACTCTCGCTTCTCGAAAAACTGAAGGACTTCGGCTTCCCCCGCGGCCCGGCGAAAAAGGCGGCCTTGAGTTAGAAGCTCCCAGAACACCACCCCCAGCGAAAACTGGTCACTCAAGGCAGTTACAACACCACCTCGTAATTGCTCCGGTGCCATGTAACGGAACTTGCCCTTAACCACGCCTGTTGCTGTCCGTGTTTCCCGATGGGACGCAGTCGCTATGCCAAAATCCACTACCTTTACAATGCCATCTTTTCGCACCATGATATTGTCGGGGCTCACATCACGATGAACCACCATCAGCGCCTGACCATCGGCACCGACAGCGCTGTGAGCGTAGTCTAAGGCCCTCGCTGCATCACGGATGATCCAAGCCGCCAAGCCCAAAGGAGGATTGATGCCCTCGAGCACAAAGCGATGGAGCATGCTGGCGACTGTCTCGCCATTAATGAACTCCATGGCGATGACCGCAGTTCCACGCCAAGAACCAGCTTCATAGATTGCAACCACATTTGGATGACTCAAACTGGCCGCTACCCGGGCCTCGTCGAAAAACTGTCGAACAAATTCCTCGGATCGCGCGTATTCCGGAAGCATAGTCTTCAGTACAACCAGCCGGTCCATTCCGGCAGGGGCCCGTTGACGCGCAAGAAAAACCTCCCCCATGCCACCGACCGCCAGCCGTCGAAGCACTTCGTACTTGTTGAGCACCAACCCCACGCGCTTGCCTCGTTGTAACAGGCATTTGCAATGGAATCACCGTCATCCGGGAAGACGACATACACCTACAGCTCCCCCGCACCACCCCATCCTACACTGAGGCGTTGCTTCGGACTCGTTCACGAAAACGGTATGCTTGGTGCACCTTGCTGAGCAGCCCCGCAATCCTAACAGTAGTACTAACAGCGCTATCGAGCCCGCGTGCCATCGACCGCTCGATCGAACGCGCGGAGTCCCTTTACCGGCAACTAGACTACGACCTAGCACTCGAGGTCATCGAGGCCGTCCTTGTCGATTCCGACCACTTGGATACCGATAGCAAAATCCGGCTCAACATCATGTACGCGAACTGTTTATCCATCGTGGGCCGTGTGTTTGATGCAGAGAAGGCGTTTCGCTTCGTACTACGCGTCAAACCTGATTTCGACCTTCCTCAAGACACGCCCCACAAGATTCTTGCGGTATTTCGCAAGGTACAGGTCGAAGAGAAGGCCATCCTTGCACAAACGCACGCGCTCACCCGACAACGACAGATCGCCGAGCTGGCGCTGAGCGGAACCCACCCAAAGCGGTCGCCAGGGGGGAAACCCATTTTCTTCAGCTATCGTCTGCGGGATCCAAGGGGCATCGTAGACGCACTAGAGGTATGGTATCGGCGCGCGAGTGATCCCGCCTATTCTTCTCTTGCGCTGCAAGCAGATGCGACCGGTGTATGGCGAGCTCAGATTCCCGCCAGCTGGACCGCGAACACTCAGGGAATACATGTACTGTTCTATCTCGTCACCCGCGACCAAGCAGGCGCCCCATTGATAACCGAGGGCGATCCAACGAGTCCAATGAACATCCGAGTCTCCGCAGGCCAAATTGAAGCCAGCGCGATCTACGAAAGGGTGTGGTTCTGGGTTGTGTTGGGTGCCATTGTCACCGCTTCTGGAGTCGCCGGATATGTAGCGACCCGTGACGCCATTCCCCACACGGACGTAGGGACTCTTCGAGTCCGCTAAACTTCAGACTTTATGGATCCTCGGAACCCCGTTCGTGAGCCCCCACGTCGATGGCGATCGACTGCTCTCGGGCACCACCATAGAAGTCGGAAGGTCCTACAGGGAGTCCGGCAGCATCACCCGCATCGATGGCGGGCGAGTTCGACCCGAGTCGCAAATTTGCGTCCAATCCGTTTACCGGGCCAACAAACATAGGCTGCGCTCCGGGGCACTTAAGATCCGCGCTCGGGCTTTGACTCGCGCAGTTTGCTTCTTCGGTAATACTGACGTGCTGTGCCCCAAGCGAATCCAGGCCATAGAAATGGTTGTTTACAAAGACTTCACCTATCGTACCCTCGTTTCCAGAGGCTGCGCGAAGTGGATCAGGCCCCCTCGCCGTCAACGCCACCAGATTGTTTGCGGCGAGAAAATCTCGGGCCCCCTCGAGCGCAAAGGGCACGCACATATCGGACAGGTAGTCTTCTGAGTACATCGTGTTGTTGATTGCCTGCGCCCCATGAGCAGCCGTGCGGATCAGGTTGCAGGGACCCAAACCCGACTTCGAAGGTCTCCCGTGGAAAAGACTGGACCGAAGAACGCCTCCATGTCCAGGCTCAAAGCCGAAGCCTCCGTCCCCGAAGACCCGAATGCCTTCGATAATCCCCCGCTCCGCGGCAAGCTCACTCCCTGGCTCGCTGTTCTCGCCCAGGTCAAAGACAATGACCCGAATGCACTTGAAGCAGCGGATCGTCAGACCCGAAATCCTCACGTCATCTGCCTGGACTACCCGAATTGCGCCCTGAGAGTCCGCCGGAAACTCGATGATCACTCCTCCGTCCGCCACCCCCGGAGCACGCCGCAAGTGGACCCTTCGGTCGATAATCATCGATTCGAAGGGATAGATCACCGGCGCCCCAGCGTCATCGTAGAGCTCGACGGTCGAACCCGGGCGGGCGGCCGCCAAAGCCTGAACTATCGGCAGCACCTCGTCAGACGAACCGCTAAAAAAATCGCAAACCCCGTCGGGCGCCGGACAACTCGAAGACTCAAGCCCCACTTTGATGACCTCAGGAAGACGCGCAAGCCGTAGGCCAGAAGGCGCCTCCACGGCCCCTACATCCGGCCGTTGGCCCACCAGTCGATCGTTTCCATAAAGATCAAACCGGCCACGGGCGTCGTCTAGAACGGCCTGATCGATCGCCGCGCCCCCTTCGGCGGGTCTCGGATCTCCCATATGGACGAGTCCGGGGTACCCAAGCTGAAGCTCCGAAGGCAAGGGACCAACAAGATCGCTCACGACTCGGCCCCATCCCGCTATCAAATTCCCCTCAACCTTAAGACCCCGTGTATCCTGATCCGCGCGTATTGCGGCGCGATCTGTCCGTTCGTCCAAGGTCATGAGAACGTTGTTGCGAACCACCACATCCTCCGAGTCCATCACCTCGATGGCCTCAAAGGGGCGCGGCGAAACTATGGTGTTGTGCAGAACTCGTGTCCCCCGGAGACGACGGTCTGAGCGCCCGCTGGCATCGGCAATGCCCCGCCACCAACCATAGAACCAGTTGTTGCGAATCGTACTTCGATCCCCGGGCACAATTGCGAATGAAAAGCCTCGGAAAGGTGGCTTACTACTTCGTCCATCGAAAAACATCTGCTCGACAAGATGTCCCCCCGTCCACCCCTCTTCCTTAGCCCCGGCGTTACTGTTGCCGACTGCACTGATCGCCACATCAGGAGCAACCCGCCCAACGATAGTGAAACGACGCAAAGTGACGTTGTCCGCCTTCAGATGAAACACCGGTCCCACAGTATCATTGGGCGCCTGGAGCCGAATCGAAGCTGCGTCACTTTCGGGCGCCCCCTGAATGATCAATGACTTCGTTACTTGAACGCGCCCTACGTAGACCTCCCCATTCGGCGCAGGATAAAGCCAAATCACTGCACCAGGTGAAGCTCCGTCGATGGCGTCTTGGAGCACATTGTTCGACGGGGTTGCAATAGTCAGCTGTTCAGAATGGGAGGGCCATACATGGCTGCATGGTCCGCGATCGACGATCGGACACCCCGTTGGCTCCGCACCAATACGAATGACATCCGGAGACAAAAGAATGGATGCCACCGAAGGAGCAGTACTTGGCACCCCAAAGGCATTTCTGACCCACAAGTATGCAGTCTTGGTACCTTCGCCCGGACTAAACATGAACGATTTTGGGAGCTCTTCGACCCACGAAGGATCCCCGGCTCCCGGAGGAGTCGTCGAAGTCTCCGAAAGATGGAAGCTCAAGTCGTCCGATAGGGGCCCCAGATGTTCAAGATCGACGGTAAAACTCTGCGCGATATTGGGACTCTTGGTCTTCGGATCTCGAAAAACGATCGGTGGGGGCTTGGGCCGCCTCAGTTGGCAGACCCCATCGACGCATTCTCCGTCAACAATGTCTGCGTCGGCGCACGCCTCCCCGTCAGAGCGAGGGAGATTCAACACCGCTTCTTCTGCCGAGCACGCGTCTACGGTACACGGATTCCGATCATCGATATCCTCCATGCCATCCAAATCAAAATCGCACGCAGGACGATCTTGACAACCCTGATTCATATCGCAGTAGCGCCGCTTATCGGGCGCCCCACAATGCCCATGATCCCGCTCAGGCACACACACCGGAACTCGACCAGACTCGCACAAAAAATGGACACAGGCTGGTCCTAAACGCGCGGTTACGACTCCAAAGTCATTGTCGTGGAACTCGACCGCCACAACACCCCGGGCTAGAACCTCGCCTGGGGTGCCCCGTCGGGCCTCCAGAACAAAGGTTCTTGGTCCTTCACGCTCCTGAACCAAAGCCAAGTCAAAAGGAAAACTGAGCCCTCGAATCGACGCATGAGCGACAGGCTCTGCCCGAAACGCATCGAAAATCACCAAAGTCTCAGAGCCGCGCGCAAGGTCGAAAGGATCCTCGACGAACAGAACCGTCGCGGGATCCTTTTGGCACGCGAAAAGAACGAGACCCCACATAAGCACCCCGTTCCCATGGGAACGCAGAGCTCTTCGCGGGGTAGACCGTTTCTCCGGGCCGAGATTCTTCATTCGAGTTCACGAATATTCACACTTCAGCGTCATTACGGCCAATGTCGTACTGTAGAAGATCCCGGGGCCCTATGTGCCCTCACCACCCACCTGGTACAAGCCACCGGTCACGGCTCCGTCCACAACTCACTTCAGAATCCGACGCTATCGCGCTTCTCGTCAGGGTGCTACCCTTGATGCGTGAACGCACAGGCCTGTACGGAGCGCGTAAGCAAGCAACCACCCCAGATCAAAGCACTCTGCGTAAGGGTCACCCGAGGCCAGGACGTTGGACTCCAGGCCATCGCAGACGCGGAGACAATCTCCATTGGAACCGCCTCGGACAACAGTCTCGTTCTAACGGACCCGACCGTTTCTCGATATCACATGGAACTTTGTCAAACGATGGGCGATCTCATTGTGACGGACCTAGGCTCTACGAATGGCACTCGCATCGGGAACGTCTTTGTTGAAAAGGCCCGGCTTCAGCCAGGGACAAGCGTCGACCTCGGCCACAGCGCCATCCAGATTCTCGACGGAGACACCCTGTCACTCGACGCCCATACTGAGGAATCCTTCCACGGGATCTTGGGCCGCTCCCAGGCCATGCGTCGACTGATGAAACGGGTTGAGCGTATTGCAAAATCCGATGTTTCGGTGCTGCTCCGCGGGGAAACTGGCGTCGGAAAAGAGGTCGTCGCCCACGCGGTTCATCGCGCAAGCCTTCGTTCCGCTCATCCTTTTGAAATCGTAGACTGTGCAGCTCTCGTACCATCCCTCGTGGCCAGTGAACTCTTCGGTCATGAGCCCGGTGCATTCACAGGTGCCGAAAGCAAGCGCATCGGTGCATTCGAAAGAGCTGAGGGCGGCACCCTCTTCCTCGATGAGATCGGCGACCTCCCCAGCGACCTTCAGGTTGCCCTCCTCGGTGTCCTGGAACGGCGATCAATTCGTCGGGTGGGTGGCGCGGAGACAATCCGGGTTGATGTGCGTGTACTCGCAGCCACGCACCGCGATCTCCGTGGCGCCGTCAACAACCGCTCCTTCCGAGAAGATCTCTACTACCGTCTCGCGGTCACTCACATCGACATCCCGAGGCTCCGAGAACGTGTCGAGGATATTCCGATTCTCATTGAACATTTCCTTAGAGAGTCCGGACACAATGGGCCCATGGAAGAAGTTGTCTCCCCTGATGCCCTCGCTCGAATGGCTAGCCACTCATGGCCCGGGAACGTACGTGAGCTTCGCAACGCGGTAGACTCACTGCTGGCGCTGGGTGAAGAGGGTGCATGGACACTCTCCCCGCCTTCCGCAGCGCCCGACGGAGAGCGCATCCCACTGCTTGAGCTCGCCCGAGGGACATATAAGGACGGCCGTGCTCAGGTCCTCAGGGAGTTCGAGGCGTATTATCTTCGCGCGCTCCTGGAGCGCACACGCGGCAACGTATCTGAAGCTTCCCGGGTTGGGCAGGTGAGTCGAAGATACCTTATCGATCTTATTAGACGACACAACCTCAACTAAAAGCGACTTCCAATCGTCGACGACTCATCGATGCGAATAGACTCAACGCGTTTCCGCGACGCCAAGCATTCCCCATTGACCTGCCCCTTTTGCTGGTACACTCGTTCCCCTCCGCTCATCTACGCCATAAGCGGAAACTATTTCTTCTTTTTCGTTCTTTTGCATATTTTTTAGAGCCTTGCTGTTCGCATCTAAGAGGTCGCCGCTGATATTCAGAATCAGATTGTTTTCGGTACGGCTATCATGCCAAGTCGGGACCATAACGGTGGCCTTGCCTGTTGAAACCGGGATCATGACCAGGTACTGGTCGCGGGAGTGCTCATTTCGGTACTTTCGAAGGATTTCAAGCGCCGACAAGTATTGGTCATGAACTTTCCTCATGACACGTACCTCGAGCACCTCTGGGTTCACGAAGTCACGGACCGGGTTTCGTAGACCGAACCAAATTTTCACTTTTTTGCGATAGAAGTAGCTATTCTCGGTGAGTTCGTTTTCCGCCATGCGTGCAGCGACCAGCGCATGCCACACGCTATCTTTGTCTTCCGTGTTGTGCGGAGGATTTGCATATCCGTCTTTTGCAAGAGCGTTCTCAAAGTCGAACAAGTCGTTGGCTGCGTCCAGGGCGTAGTGCTTTTCTGAGTGACTGAACCACCGTTCCATCCAACCGCCGTAGTCGTGAACGTAATAGTAAGTATGTACGCATGCCAGCGACTTCTGATAGTCTTTGTACAGGGTCTTGATGTGGTCACTCGATAGTTTGTCTTTGTTCTCGAATAGCTTTGTGGGGTGACGCAGGCCTTTCCAGGCATCGATCTTCTTTTCGTAGAAGTAGCCTTCACGGATCAGCTCTCGGCGGTGACGACGGGCATCTGCGATGCAAGGCCACACATCGTCTTCATCAGAAGTTGGCAGCAAATCGACGACACCCGCTGGAACCCCTCGGGGTTTCTGCTTTGATCCTTTCTTTCTATTGTCTTTGAGCGGGGGGGGGACCTCGTCATCGCGAGGGTTCGATCCGGCAACGGTGGGCAGAGGTCCGATGGGATGGATTGTCTCCCGCGGACTCACCTGGAGGCCCCCTACGTCTAGGGAATCGCGCGGGCTTGCGACCCACCACGACGGAAACCCAAAGACCGTGTGGCTTTCGACATGAATACCCGCCGCCAGCTCTGCTGCAGTTGTGTTGAAGAACCAGCCGAGCAAAAATCCCTCCATCGTTCGAAGCCACTCGGCCCGGGCTGCATCATGCGGGAAGTAGTTGGCGATCGACAAGATACCTTGCCACAAATTGTGATGCATGAGAAACGTGTCGACGATTTTCATCAAGGCTCCGATCGGTATCCAAAACAAAGATTTTCACACGTCCGTTCTCGCCCGCATATTTGGGTAGATCGGGCTTCGCAAAACCTGCAGCCCCAGTCCCACCTTTTGGGAACAGTGCGTTGATGGGCACCAGATCCGGCATGTGACGAATGTCGAAGCCGTAGATTGCCTTGTCATCGAACAGTTGGGCGTGCTGAGCGTGGAAGACAAAGCCCTCATGGGTGCGCCAGGAGATGGCCGACAGCGATTTCCCAAACACAGAGAAGGAGCGACAGATAGGTTCATTTCCCGAATCTGGGATCTCAAAGTCCAGGACCTCGGGCGTTACGGTGGGCATTTCGATAGGCGCAAGGGTTCGGATGGTGGTCCTCACGAGAACCCGGTCGAGGGTCTCGCCCGTCACTGCATCTTTGAAGTGGATAACATCATAAATTTCGTCACCAAGGTTTTTGGGGATCAATGCCGGATTCAGCTCAACCCGTAGCTCCTCCGCGGCTGTCGTTTCACCCTCTGGGTCGCCAGAGATGGTCACGGTTGAATCGATTTGCACAAAAGAGTGGGTGTGCTCGATCTTGATTTCCTTGGGTTCCTTGCTTCGGCTGTAACCAAAAGAAGGTTTGCGGCCGTACGCACGCCTGATTCTTCAAGCGTGACTTGCTTCGGCTGTAAACCAAAAGAAGGTTTGCGGCCGTACGCACGCCTGATTCTTCAAGCGTGAATTGAATCAGCGTGGATTTCGCGGCCGCCTTCGCATCGGTGCTCATGACGGGCTGTCGTTCGTCGTCTACGAGCACCGCGAAGACCGACTTGCCTCCGTTTTCGGGCACGTTTACGCCATCGCCTAGGGGCGCACTGAGCGTGTCTTCCGACACTGCTGCGGTTTCAAGGATTTCGCGTGGACCGCCACTCGGTGCAGCAAAGGCAAAGGGGTGGGCCGGGAAGTCAGAAAGCCGACCCGTCGATTCCGAACCCGGCGGCTGATCAGACGCTGGAGCGAGGCGGTCAAGCCAATGCGTACGCATCCCTTCGGGCCATCCGCTGCGACCACCGAGCAGCCGTTTGAAATCGGTGGCCGTAAGATGACCCGTACGAAGAAGGCGATGCAGCCAAGCGGGCTGCATACTCGCGCGGCTGGCGACTTTTGGCAGATGACCGTCCCCAAATTCGTTGATGAATTGACGCAACGCCCGTTGCCGAGCTGCCTCCGCTCTTGCCAAGAAACCCGAAAGCAGGGCGGTGGGAGCCCCGCCAGCGGTGAAGGTGATGTCGGCTCGGAATGCGACTGCCATGGCCGTGCGTAGAGCGATCGATACGAATCGCCAGTAACCCGGTGATTCGGGATGAAACGCTGCAATCGAGTCGATACCCTCGAGTTCGTAGGCAAGCTGGCCTGTCTGGTTCTGAATGCCTGACCTCACCGCGCTTTTGAGTCTTTGACGGATCAATTCTTTCACCTCGGTCATGGAGGCGTGAGGAGGCCATTCGGTCAGTGGGGCTTCCATGCGCATCTGGTGCGGTAGATCGGAGGCGCTGCCGGTGTTGTCCTTTTGCCCGGTTAGCATATAGGGGCCAGAAGATATGTCGAGGCTCTTGATCAGCACATCGAAGGCCAACGCTTCCGCATTTTCATCGTACCTGAGTGTTTCGAATAACGACCCTGCGGTGCGCCCCTGGCGAGCATCCAGAAGGTTTTGGGCGCTCTTTTGCACAACGCCACAAGAAGCAGGAAAGCCTATATAGTAGTCCAAGAAGGACTGCGCCTCTCCCAAGATTTTTTCCGCATGGGCACTTTCGAGGGAAGGGCACAGATAGATGGGGCTCGCAGTAAGATACGGCCAGCTCGCAACAATGTTCAGCCGGGCATGATTTTTAGTCCGTCGAATCTTTCGGTTGCGGACTCAGCGGATCCTAAAAAGAACAAATGGTTGGTGAACGAGACCTCACACCGCGGTTGGGACCCGGTGAGCGGGCAAGCCGATTTCAAAAAGCTTGCCGCTCGAATTGAAAGAGTTCGCCGCGCTTGACAACGAAAACACCACCGACGGGAGGCAAAAGCTCACCAGCGGATTGACCCATGAAGCCGAAGTCACAAAAAGATGCCAGCCGCCCACCACCGGCTGAAGAGGGTCACACGCGACGCGAAACGCTTAAGAGTGCAGGCGTGATCGCGTCCCTCGCCCTTTTTGTCAGGGCTCGGATGGGTCAACCCCAAGGCCACGTATCGGTTGCAACCCAAGGAGGCATGGCTTTTACCAGGCCGCCCGGCGCCATCGATGAAGCGGAGTTTGTTCGCCGATGTATTCGATGCCACAAATGCGGAGAAAACTGTACCAATTCGTGCATTCGTTTTGTGGGCCCCGAGGGACCGCCTGAAGCCCGCGGAACGCCGTACATTGTGCCACGAGAAAAGGCGTGTATCCTGTGCGCAAAATGCAACAACAACTGCCCTTCGGGTGCTCTTCAGCCCATTGACCCCGAACATCCTCGACCGTGGGAGGTCGTCGATATGGGAACGGCGGAGCTCGATACCAACATTTGCCACTCGTACCAAGGTTATGTCTGCGGAATTTGTGTTCGCGCGTGTCCTCTCGGAGGAAAAGCGCTTGTGGCGTTGAACTGGGAAAAACCCAAGGTGAATCCGGATTATTGCGTGGGGTGCGGACTGTGTGAACAGGCTTGTGTTCATATGCCGCAGGCGATTCGAATTCGGCCTTCACTGCGCCGTGGGAGTAAGACGACATGAGGAAAGCATGGAGGGCGTTGTGGCGAGGCCACCGCCGTCGCTTCCCGGGCGCTCACCGCGCGCTTCAGGTTGTGCGTCGGACCTGTCAGCTGCTCGTTTTCTTTCTTCTTGTTGCGATTCCCTCGCTGTCTCTTTACGACACCTTGTGAAATCAAAGAGATGAGGCGCAAATCGCGCACCGCTGGAATACCCGCGTCATCCACGCGTGGGTCGAAGGTATGGCACAGCCTAAAACCTGGACTCAGTCTGTTCGGGGCTCCGTCTGGACCTTCAAAGTGGGGGACTGGGTTGTTTCAGACCCGTTGGCCGCAGTCGATTTTGCTACAGCCTCCCGAGATCTGATTGACCCGTTCTTGTTGAATTTTTGCGCTCGCCTTGTGACCACCCGAACCCAGTCGCCATCGCGAATGCCATAGTTCTTGGCATCTCTTAGATGCATTTCGACGTACTGTTCTGGAAGGAGCTTGCGAGTCGTCGCCCCGCGGATTGTTTTTTGCAGTGTGGAAATGCTCATAGACGACTCCAAGGAGAAGCCAAAACGGATACTTTCCGTCGGGAACCAGAGCACCCGGTTTTGAGGCCCACTCAAAGTCTGGCAGTTCTGGCGTGAGGCCCCGATCTCGGATGGCAACCATGTCTTTAATGTGGTCAATCGTGAATACCCCTGGTTTCACGCCATAGTCACGGAGTCGGGCGATATACTTTTCCCGGTTGGTATAGTCTTGCTCGCAGAGCTTCATCTGGGCCTTGCCCGTACGGGTACGAAAGGCGCCGTAGGGCCGCTCTTCGCCCAGCGCTGATAAAGCGTGACTTCGCGCTTGGTGGCACAACGCGCGCTGATGACGCGAGTCGTATCTTCATCGAGCTAGCCCCACTCATCGAGGTCTCCGGATTTCGTACGACGTCCGAAAATCGGTGGTGCGGCCTTGCCGAGCGGCGTGATTTTAGGCACATGGAAACGGTCACAGAAATTGCTAACAGAAAGCCTGGTGTGCTCACCGCATCCGGCAATACCGACCACGGCGTCCGCAAGAGTCTCTCCTCTATCGTGTGGTGGAGCATCACCTCGATGAGCTGATCGAGAGCTTTCGCGACCCTGATGACCCCGAGGCCGGAATTCCTAACTTCGTCGAAAAAGAATTCAGAGCTTACCTGACTTGCGGTCGACCAGAGTTTGGCTTCATCAAACTTCGGTGCGAAAAATGTCAGCATGAGCATGCGCTACCCTTCTCCTGTAAGGGCCGGGCGATCTGTCCATCTTGCGCCACCCGTCGAAGGGAGGACACGGCTGCCCACCTGGTCGAGCACGTGTTGCCCGACGTTCCTCTTCGTCAGTGGGTGCTGTCGCCCCCGTTCGAGCTCCGAGGCCTCTTGGCCGCTCGAGGTCAGGTCCTGTCTCGGATGGCACGCATTTTTGTAGATGAGATTTTCAAACAGATGAAGAGCTGGGCCACGTCTCAGGGCCTGAAAGACACCCGATGTGGAGCCGTTACATTCCTGCAAAGATTCACCCAGACCCTCACTGTACACCCGCACCTGCATGTGATCGTCCTCGACGTTTTTTTCTCTCGGAACGGTGATGAGTCCGAGCCTGAGTTTTACCCGTGTCCACCGCCAAGCCCAAGGGACCTTTTGGAGGTCGCGAGAAACGTCTTCTTACGAATGAAGCGATTTCTCAAGAAACGGGGCTTCTTGAGTCAAAACGGGGATGATACGCAAGTCTCTCCGCTGGACCGGTGGTCTATGAGCGCTCAAAGAGAGCCGTCGATGCTGGCACCCACCCAAGTCCACGAAACGCCCTCTTCGGGCATCGAGCTTGGTGGGTTCAGTGTGCACGCCGCGGTGACTGTCCCCGCCCACGACAAGAAGAGAAGAATCGAGCTGTGCCGCTATGTGGCCTGCCCTCCGTTCGCCGAAGACCAACTTCGCGCGACCGAGGATGGTCGTATTGCACTCACCCTGAGACGAAAGGCTAAAAGCGGGCAAAGCGTGATTCTCCTCGAGCCCGTCCGTCGACTTCGTCGCCTGGCCTGGTTGATTCCTCCTGCTCGCCAACATCAAGTTCGATTTCATGGAATTCTTGCGCCTGCCGCCAAGGACAGAAGCCGTGTCGTCGCCAAGCCTCCGTTCAAACTGCAGCTCGCATTTCCGCTCGAAAACATGCACCCCGAGAGAAGTTCTTACCGAGTCCCGTGGGCGAAATTGCTGAAGCTTGTTTGGGAAATCGATCCACTTCAATGTGCCTGTGGCGGTCGGCTGAGGCTGAGCGCACTCATCGAAGAACCCTTCTGTCATCCGATGTAGGGAGGACGGGTGCGATCCGAGCCAATGCGCTGGCGTCCCCGGTGGATACCCCCAACGGGACTGACGACCGGCGCCATCACTCTCTCGGTCGGGACAATGAGACTACACCCGTCGATCAGTCTAACTTATTGTTTTTATTGAATTGAAATGAAGATATTCCGCCAAATGGAACGAATTCTAACAGTTTTGGCGGAATATAGGCATATCATATTCCGCCGAAATAGAGTAATTATTATTCATTTTGGCGAAATATAGTTGTAGGCTACCCACCAGGGGATATCGATCTTGGCAACCGGTAACCAGCTGATCGCTCGGCATCCTGAACAGGCAAGGCTAAGAAAAGCTTTAGAATCGCAAGAACCAGAGTTCATCGCGATCTATGGAAGAAGGCGTGTGGGCAAGACCTTCTTGGTCCGACAATTTGTCGGCAAGAGACTCGTCTTCGACGTGACCGGAAACCGGGAGGGCAACATGCATGATCAGTTGCGAGCCTTTGCGATTGCCCTTGGGGATGCCTTTTATGATAGCGCCACGCCGCAGACCCCCACGTCTTGGTCAGAGGCTTTTCAAATGCTCAAGAAGCCGTTGTCTCGTCGAGGTTCTAAGAAGAAAAAGGTCCTCTTCTTTGACGAGCTGCCCTGGCTCGCAACGCCGCGATCGCGTTGCCTCGAGGCATTAGAGCATTTTTGGAATTCTTGGCTCAGCAAACGTTCCGACCTGATACTTATCGTTTGTGGATCGGCGGCGTCTTGGATGCTTCAGAAAATCGTGGAGGCTAAGGGGGGTCTACACAATCGATTGACAGACACGATTCGACTCGAGCCATTTAGTTTGAGTGAGACACGTGAGTACCTCCGGTCACGTGGCATACAACTTACAGACAGACAGATCCTAGAGCTTTATATGGCGGTAGGAGGGGTTCCTTACTATCTGAGACATATTGAACGAGGCTTGTCCGTCCCCCAGATTATCGATCATCTATGCTTTTCGTCATCAGGGGTCTTATACAAGGAGTATGATAGGTTGTTTGCATCACTGTTCGGCGACCGGAGCATTTACGAAGTCGTGATTGCGGTCCTTGTTCGAAACCCCGGTGGCGTGTCCCGCGACGAGCTCTTGAGTCGCTCTGGGCTTTCCTCAGGCGGGGGCGCTAACCAAATCCTTCGTAATCTCGAAGAAGCGGGATTCATCGCATCCACGATTCCGTTTATGAAAAGAAAGAGTGGCACGTTGTACCGCGTCGTCGATGAGTTTGTTCTCTTTCATGCCAAATGGATGCAAAATGCACCTCGGAACCTACTGAAGAGCGGGGCAAAGAACTATTGGATCAAAAAATGCGCATCACCCAACTGGCGAGCATGGTCGGGCTTTGCCTTTGAGGCTCTAGCCCTTAAACACGTCGATCGGATAAAGGATGCGATCGGCATTGGCGCGGTTAGTACCATTGATACGACCTGGCGCTACGTTCCAGAGAAGGGCGACAGTAAGCGAGGCGCACAAGTAGACTTGCTCATCGACCGGGCGGACGGAGTGATTAGTCTGGTCGAGATGAAATTCTCGAGCGATGTTTTCACGATCGACATGAAATACGCAGAGGAACTTAGAGAAAAGATCAAAATTTTCAAACGCGTATCCAAAACGAGAAAATCCGTTCACCTTGTTCTTCTCACCACCCATGGCGTGAAGAATAATCGTTACTGCGTCGAGCTGGTTGATGCTGAACTTCTCAGTGATAGCTTATTCTGATTTGGGTGAAGAATCAGTTTAAGCCGGTCCCGGGGGCGCGACCTTTCAAGCGGTACGTTCATGGGCCCCGTCACAGTTTTGTTGTCGACATACGCGGCATAGCGACCATCGCCTGAAAATTACGCCCGAAAGGGTGATGATTGGAGCCTCGTCAGCATCTACACTGATTGGTTCTATTTCGCCCGATTGCCTATCGATCAGCCACAAAGTTCCCCACCCCGGTCCCAAGTTTCCGATATCGACGTCCGCGCCTAAGCTTTTTCGTTGGAATGGACCGTGAATCGTTGGCCGTTTGTGGAAATTGTCACCACCGACCTCGTTGGGTCCCATTTCCACCAACATCACCGTGGAGGGGGTCGCCCGCGTCGGTTAATCTCTTTAACGAGGCCGAGACATCACAATAAGCAACCGATGATTCGAAATCACACGTCGTCTGACATGACCTTCGCTCTTCTACAAGTCTGCCCGAGGAAACCTTCCTGCAGGTCACGAGCTCATGACCTTCGCAGGTGGTGCCGCGCACGCTACAAGTGGGCCCATTCTCAACCAAAGACTCATTTTCAACCATGCAATCTGTGTTGGCACACAATGGAGGGTCGGGGACCCACTCGTCATCTTCGGTCGTCGTTTGTTCGCAGCTGGGCTCTACAAACATTCCACTCCATTCGCCCCAAACTCGACCCATACACATCCTGGTTTGATTCTCCCCGTTGCATGTCTCTTGCCTTGGCACCGAAGCAGAGTGGTACCGGACACGGGTCTCTGTTATCCCATCTTGACAGTCAGAATTCTGAAATTCATCAGAGTTCGTAGGCAAACAAGCCGATATTCCTGCGATCGACCCCACGTACAGGACCGCGAGCAACGTACATAACGACTACTCTCACCCATAATTCATATCCCACAGTTTAGCGACCTGGGATCATGGAAATCCATAACGGTTATTCGAACGAGTAGTAACCTACTCGGGCATTTTAGCCCCCGCGGCGAAGTTGCGCCACGCGGTGTTCCCCCTTCCCGAGGTCGAGCTCAACCTGCGGTCTTCCGTGGAGGACCTCATCGAAGCCCCCAACCTGAAGTTTGGAAACTACATTCCTTGGGCTAAGCTCCTGAAGCTTGTTTGGGAAATCGATCCCCGGTGATCCGAAAAGATTCTCGACGCGGTCGACCTAACCACGAAAAGGCCCGTCCTCTCACCCGCCCGGGGGGCCGCCCGAATGGAACTGAGCGCCAACCCCCCCACTCAATCGTTGGCCCTTCCATTTCCGAACTCGAACTTCGGCGGGCACCCGTCTGCCTTCCGCGGGTGAAACAGTCTTTATCGCCCGCGAGTTCGAGCATCGCGCGGGCGCAGACCCTTGAGAAATCGCGCACACCGCTAGGAAAATTCCCCTCGGCCCTACCTGTTGTGTGCGCTTAAGCACCCATAGTCCGCGATAAGTCCAAAACTATCGAAATCACTGTCATTCTCGACGGCGTACGATGGTCCTATGTTTTCTTGGCTCGCCCTTCTTCTCACGGTCCCACGGACTGCCCTCAGGTCCAGAAGTGATCTCATTCTCGAGAATCTTGCCCTACGGCAGCAGCTCACCGTCTACATCCGTACATGCCAAAGACCAGAGTTCGAAACACGGACCGAGTGTTCTGGCTGCTGGTCGCGAGGCGTTGGAAGCGATGGAAGGCGACATTGGTCATCGTCAAACTTGAGACGGTCATCGCATGGCATCGGAAGGGATTCCGGCTCTTCTGGGGGAGAAAATCCAGGCCCCTTGGACGACCTACGATACCCGCGCTTCACCTAAAGTTCATCCGTCGAATGAGCTTCGAGCATCCGGAATGGGGCGAGGACAAAATCGCCCTCGAACTGTCCATCAAATTTGGCATACGGCATTCGACGAGCACGATCAGGAAGTACATGGTGCGCACTTCCAGCCCCAGCCCTAGCCAAACTTGGAAAACATTCATCAAAAATCACGGGAAAGACACCTTCGCATGCGACTTCCTCACCCAACACACAGCCTTTTTCAACGTCGTATACATCTTTGTTGTCATGGAACTGAGGTCACGGCGCATCATCCACTCCAATGTCACCACGAATCCATCTCTCGCCTGGGTCAAGCAACAGATTCGAGAGGCCACCCCATTCGGAAGCACACCCAAGTTTTTCATACACGACAACGATGGCATCTTTGGCCAGTTGCGGACACATGGTCAAGGGCTTGGACATCGACGGCCATTCCGGTCGCATCTTGATCAATGGCTGTCCGAAGCTATGAGTATCCGAGGCATCCCTATTCCGTACGGCGCGCCAAATACGAACGCGCGGCTTGAGAGATTCAATCGCACTCTACGAAGAGAAGCATTGAACCACTTCATTTTCTTGAACGACGCGCACATCCGCCGAGTGATTCACGAATATCTTGAATACTACAACAGGGCGAGACCTTCGCAAGCCACCGACGCAATTCCTGTACCCTACCCGGAACTCCAAGATGTCAAACAGAACCAAAATTGTTGGTCGGCCTGTCCTCGGTGGCCTCCACCATGACTACCGTCGAGCCGCCTAGGTTTGGCACCATTCGAAGAAACCGTCTCCGGGTACTGCCAACCAAAGTTTCGGATCGGCATCGTTTCGTGCCGAATGAACGGTGAGAGTTGGATCAGCCCCAAATCAAGAAACCGACAGCGCCTTCCATTGCATGCGACCAAAAGAAGGGCTTCCATTTTTTGTAGCCCTTTTTGTCACGATCGAGTTTTCGCGGAGTACGGGCCCGGGAAGCAAAGGAACGGCGATAGACGCCACGATTCACTTCTTTTCAGTTTGAAATACGACTGAGGTGGTCACAGCCCGGAAAGGTCGACGCGGCTCGAGCAAAGGGTGTCAAACTCGTCGGAATCGCACCCAAGGGTCGTAGACCGTGGGGAGTGGGTAAGCAGTGCATAGACGGGCCCACGACAAGCCTGATGACCGGCGCCATATTTGCCTCGCACGGCGTGACCGCCGGCAAGGAGGCAGAGAGCAATGAGAAAAGAATCATCACGTTATTCGGAGGGGCCAGCTCGCCGGTCCAAGGGTCGTCCAGATGTTGAAGACTATTTGCAAGCGCTGCGAGAACAGTTCGCGGCGTTTCGGAACACGCATCGTCCCCGGACGCGAATTCCAGACGAACTTCGAAGATCGGTCGTGCAAGCGATTCGACAGGGTGCAGGCCGGACAAAGGTCCGGCGTGTTTGTAGTGTGTCATCGCAGCAGCTCGATGTGTGGGAAAAGCAAGATGAAGAAGGGGCGCTTGATTCGAAGGGCGTTCAGAACGATGCGCGTATATTCTCCTTGGACCGCAGCGACGAAATTCCGGTCGAGAAAGGAAGGACCGATCTGTTAGAGCTTCGACTCTACGGCTGGTCGGTTACGCTTCGACGGATCGACGAACGGTTCGCGTAGTATGATTCCGGTTACGATTCGTCGCGTCTTCATGGCGCAGCACCGGGTGGACTTTCGTAAGCAGATGAACGGTCTTCTCGGTGAATCCTATCGCCTAGGCGCAGATCCATATCTTGGCGACTGCGTACTGTTTGTGAAGAAAGACCATACACAGCTTCGAGCTATCGTGGGAGACAGCGTGGGCCTGTACTTGGTGAGTCGACGTTTTGAAGGAGGAGGTCGCCTCCGCACTCTACTGCGTTTCGCGGAGGAGCCTTCACGACCATCAATATCGACGGCGGAGCTGTCGCTGCTTCTTGAGGGCGCGACTTTCACAGTTCACAAGCGTGCCCGCAGGTGCTTGCCCAGCGAGAAGGAGCATTCGGCGTTCCAAAAAAAAGGCGTTGACACGGAGATCCCGGCACGATCTTAAGCTTGCGATGGAGCTTGGTGACGTCGGCAAGCTCAGTGATGCTCAGCGTAAGGTGGCTATTGAGTGGCTTGGCCGCACCGTAGAGACAGCGCCTGCGGCCCTGCAACGGTTCCTGAGTACGGTTTTGAAGGATCTGATTTCGGGTTGCGGGTCCCAGAGAAAGTATAGCCGGTATTCACGAGAGCTCGGGCGTGCGTTGGGAATCGTTCCGTCGAGTGAAAAACGTCCGAGCGGGGACCCTCTCAAGGGGGTCAAGTCGACGCCTAAGCCTGATGCGTTGAGTAAACGGGAGCGGCTTTTGCAATTGCATGACCGTGCCGAGGCGTTGGCGGAACGCCACAAAGCACTCAGGAGAAAGCACATGTCCAATGCCAAGAAACTGAAGAAAAAATTGTCTAATCTCGCTGAAGAATGGCCAAGTACGGAAATCGTGAGCGCGTTAAAATCGGGCGTACCGGTCGAGGAGATCGAGCTTTCCGATGAAGAAAAGGCTGAATCGAAGTCCGAGGCCACTGCTCTCATCGAGCACTTAGAGGTCGGCGGCGAAGACGAGCCTGCGTTGAAATCGTCTACCGAAACGCTGATGAACACCAGCCTCGTGTCACCGAGTGTTGAACAACGCACCCTACCGGTTGAATTTCTGCCGAATGGCGATGCGGAGCGCGTAATAGACACAATCAACGAGTCCCGGGTGCGCTACGATTTCTCTGTGGCGGTCACTCGGGTCGAACTCGAGATAGAGAAGAAGATCGTAGTTACAAAGAGCGGTGACCGTAAAGTCGTTTCTGCCTCAACGGCTGACATCGGTCCGCCGCGTTATGCCGCAACCTGGCAGGCACTGGCGACATTGGCTGTGATGATTGCCCAGTACGCAACGCCTCTCAACCGACTTGCCCGGATGCTGACGACGAATGCGAAACGGTTCACGGCTGGAGGCCTGGGTCGCATGGCCCATTATATTGCTAAGCGTTTTGTTCCGATCTATTTGGAACTCGCCAAACAACTTGCGGACTGCGAAATTCTGGCGGGCGACGACACTTCATGCCGCGTACTTGAGGTTTCATCGTACTTTTCGAAGCGAAAGGGCGGAAGGGGAACATCGCCTCCATGGGCAGGTTATCGCACAACAGAGGATGCCGAAAACAGTTATGCCGAATGCATGAAAGACAGGGATAGAATTCTCGAACACAGAGCAGAGGGCGACCGAGCCGCTAAGCGCAGACCACTCACGGAGCCATCCCTTTGTGTTCTGGTCGGCCGGATGCTTGCGTTCGAATCGATGAAGCGCGACGGAAAAAATTCAAAAGAGGGACTGCATGTTACGGTCGCGACGGGTCGAACTGACCCTGAGCGCCCGGAAAGTATGATCACGTTCTACCGAACCCACTTCGGAAGTTTCGGAGACCTGCTGGCTATGCTTTTCGAAATAAGGAACCCCGATGCGCGTCAACTCACCGTACAAGCTGACCTCAGCAGCTCGAACTTCGTTAGAGAGAAGAAATTCACCGAAAACTTCGACATCGACTATGCTGGATGCTCTGCTCATGCCAGACGCCCCTTTGCTCAATACGAAGATCACGACCCCACACACGCAGCCTATATGCTCCATCTTTTCAGGGAGCTCGCTTTGCACGAGCATTTGCTCGACCTTTACGGCCGCAATTACGATAATGTTTCCGCAGTAAGAAGCAATGATAGTCGGGAAGTCTGGGAACATATGAAGGTGCTCGCACAACAGATCGCAACCATTTGGTCCAAGGCGACACCCCTCGGGACGGCTGCAAGGTACATCATCAAGCACTTTGAAAAACTTACCGCGTATCTTCGCAACCCAAGGCTCGAGGCAACGAACAACCTTCGAGAACGCCTCCTCCGAATCGAGAAACTGATTGAGAAAAGTTCCCTCTTTCGCAGGACGACAGAGGGACGCATTGTCCTTGATATACTACGCACTATTGTACAAACTTCGGTTGCGGCCAGAGTTCCGGTTCACGCGTACCTTGTTGATGTCATGAAAACGGATCCTGGGTTAGTTGCCAAGTATCCGGAACGTTATACACCCCTCGCTTGGAGTTGTCGCAAACCGAAAGAAACGTCGTAGTCTCCCATCCTGAGCCGACCGAATCTTCGCAAAGCACCACGACCGGCAAACCACCGCCAGATCCACACGGCCTTGACCTCAGCCAGGCACAAAGTAGAAAACCGGGAATCCGACGCGTGGACCGACGACACCCACTCAGGCTTGCAAACCTGGCCTCGCGCAACCCATCTGAGCCCAGCTACCCAGGCATCTCGTCGCTCCACATGCACCTTCGAAGCCGGTAGACTGTTGGGTCTCAGATGGCGCCGGAGCCCATCGCGCTAAGAGTTTTCGAGGATGCCTCTCAATGCACTGGTTACGAGCGATATGTTAGCGAGAAGGTCTGGGAGAAGGCAACGCTTCCGCGCTGTCCGCTTCATCCCCGAGGCGGATGCGGTTTCGCCAGGCATGGCACCTCCGCCCAGAAGACGCCCGAAGGCGCTCGAGTGGCCCGATTTTACTGCAGAAAAGGGCGGGTCACGCTCAGTCTTCTGCCGGACTGTTTGGCCTCCCGACTTCGGGGCACGCTGGTCGAGTTGGAGTCGGTGGTGGCGGCTGCCGAAAGCGGAAAGAGTGTCGAGTCGGCGTCTGAAACGCTTCGGTCCGAAATCGAGCTTCCGGGCGCGGTACGGTGGCTCCGGCGTCGCGTGAATCATGTCCGGCAAGCGCTGACCCTCGCCCGAGGTCTTTTTCCGGAATCGCTCGCTGGGACAACGCCCACTCTTTTTGCGTTTCGCCAGGTCCAGGGTCGGGAGCCCGGTGTCTTGTCTCGTCTCCGCGCGGTGCTTGACGGACTTCTACGCCATCTTCCTTCTCCACTCGGTTTCTCCCCCCGGTGGGGCTCTACTTTGCGGGTGCGCGATGGTCCCCAACAATCGATGGGGCCGGTGTGCCTGCGGAAAAAGACGTAGCTCTTCAGAAAGTGTGCGCCGCCACACTTTTAAGGAGGTCTTTTTCGATGAATGATGACTATGAAGAGCAAAGACAGAAGGTCGCGTTGTTTCGGTATGGCGTGATCGCGGACTTGAGCCATCTGCCGCCGGGGACGAAGGGCATCTGCGCTCGAATGCAGGAGAAAGCCACGCGGGTGTACGACATCCCAGGCACAACAGGAACCACACTGGCGACAGAAACTATTCGGAGTTGGCTCAAACTTTATCGAAAGCATGGCTTCGAGGGACTGCTCCCCAAACCACGCGCCGACCAGGGCTCGTCTCATGCCATTCCCGGGCCGATCCAAGATGTCCTACTGACCATCAAGGAAGAGCGACCCGACTATTCCGTGAATCTGGTCATCGAAGAGGCGAGGAAAGTGGACATCGTCGGCCTCCAAGTGGAATTGCCTCCATCTACTGTGTACCGGCTCCTCAGCCGACACGGTTTAATGCGGAAAAAAGCGAAGGAGGAAGGCGAAGAAAAGGATCGTCGTCGCTTCAGCTTCGAGAAGGCTGGCGACTTTTGGATGAGCGATGTCATGCATGGCCCATCCGTATTCACCAAGGGCAGGAAGAAACAGAAGACTTACCTCATCGCCTTCCTCGATGACGCGACCCGCGTCACTCCCTACGCCGCCTTTGCCTTTTCCGAGGGCAATATCGATTTTCTGCCGACCCTCAAACAGGCGATCTTAAGACGCGGTCTTCCCAAACGCTTGTTTGTGGACAATGGATCTGCCTATCGCTCTCATCATTTGGAATTGGTGATGGCCAAACTGGGCGTCACACTGATCCACGCTCGCGTCCGACATCCTCAAGCCAAGGGAAAAATCGAACGCTGGTTTCGCACGGTGCGAACACAGTTGTTGGTACGCCTCGGTGAAGAAGAGCTTTCGAGTCTGGAGGCACTCAATCGTCGTTTTTGGGCCTATGTGGAGGGAGAATATCACCACGCGCCACATCGCGGTCTGGAAAGACAAGCCCCTTTAGATCGATGGGCGCAGGTGGTGGATGAAGTCCGGTACGCGGATCATCTCGACTTGGATGACCTCTTTTTGTTTGAGGCGCATCGGAAAGTCAGGACCGACCGGACCGTGAGCCTCGACGGCACCGCCTACGAGGTCGAAGCCATCTTGGTGGGAGAAAAGGTCACGCTTCGTTTTGACCCTCATCGCCGCAAAACGATTCAGGTCGTCTTCCAGGGGCAGCGCTATGCGGATGCCAAGCCCGTCGACCTGCACCAAAACTGCTTTGTAAAACGTAACACGCCCGGGGTGAAATTCTCAGAGCTGGCGGAGAACAGTGGGGAGGAACGATAATGTACCGGAAACATTTTGGTCTTACGAAGCACGTGTTTAACAACGAAATCGAGGTCGATGACCTCTATTTGTCTGTTGCGACCCGGGACCTTGAAGCCCGACTTCAATATCTCTTTGAGCTTCGGGGCATTGGACTGGTCACCGGTGATGTGGGGACCGGCAAAACCACCGTCACCCGAAGAGTAACCAGCGGACTTCATCAAGGTCTTTACCGAGTCTTTTATGTGCCCCTTTCTACGGGGAATGCGATGGATCTGTACAAGACCATCGCCTGGGAGTTTGGACTCCCTACCGAGCGAAGCCGAGCCGCCCTCTACAAATGTATTCGCGACGAGGTTTCCCGACTCTGCTTGGAATCTAAACTTCGACCGATTCTGGTCGTAGATGAGGCGCAAAGTCTGAGAAGCGATGTCCTTGAGGAGCTCAGACTTCTCACCAACTTCAAGATGGATTCAGAAAACAGATTGACCTTGGTGCTGGTCGGGCAGGCAGAACTGAGACGACGACTCTCCATGGCGGTACACGAGTCCTTGTCGCAGCGGATTGTGGTCCGGCATCACGTCGGTGGTCTTCAGCCCGACGAGCTGAGTGCTTACCTCACGCATTTGCTTCGATTGGCCGGGGCGGAAGTAACGCTTTTCGATGACGCTGCCACCTCCGCGATTTTCCAAGCGACCGGGGGGCGACCCCGAAAAGTCAATGGGCTGGCTCATCACGCACTGAATGCCGCAGCCGCTGCGCGGGCCAAAATGGTCACCGCCGAACACGTCGAAACGGCGATCGCTGAGGTCGCTTAACACGTCGCATCCCTCACCGGCCTGCTCAGACGCACCGGCAAAGGCTGGCCCCCTCAAGCGGAGCCGGGAAAAGCGAGCCCCCAAAAAGGCTCGCCCCGGCGGAGCTCCCCCAATGGAGCACCCACACCCATCGGCCAGCCGGAATGGAAACTCCCCACGCAGAGCAGGCGGGCTCGTTCATTTGCCGGATCGGACATCAATCCAAGTCAGCCACCAACGGAAATAAAGTGAGAATCAAGTCTCAGGTCAGCACAGAATGGGATGAGAAATCATCCCCAGAATAGCGTGGGAGGTAACAAACGAGCAGCTCGACCCCAAATGGGCCCCCCTCATGGTGGATGCTCTTCGCGATGCCAGGACTCAAAAAGAGGCCAAGCGAGCCTTACGAAAAGTCTCCTCTCGGGCTACCGGCGCCCTCATCGATGCGTTTATGAGGGAGGACACACCGTACGAGACACTCCCTACCCTCGCATCGGTTCTTGCGTTCGGCTCAGCCGAACTGGCTGCACGAGGCATGCTCCTGGCCCTCAGAAGCTCTCGGTTTCCGGTCCGGTACTGGGCCAGTCAGGTCCTTGCACGAATTAGGCTATCGGAAACGATCAACCTCGACGCCAACGAAATCTGTCGGGCGGTTCAGTACGAACTCGGGCTTGACAGCACCCAATGGACAGCCCCCACCCAACTCATACGCCCTCAAGACGATCATTCTCCATTTCTTGATGAACGCACGCGACAGAACATCCATGCTCGCTTGGAATACGTATTTGCGCTCCTCGCGCTCACCGAAGATGCCGGACCCCTGCATTGGGCATTAAGAGCGCTTCACAGTACCCAGGAGCCCCTCCGCGGTTTCGCCCTCGAGTACCTCGAGACACGTCTTCCGCCGGCCATCTGGGCTAGCCTAAGGCCCTTCGTCAGCGGGAAAAATGATCTCACCGGTCGAACGCTGTTGCTCGACCCCAACGAAGCCCCAAACGCTTCGTCCTGACCAAAAAGCCATACGGCCGGATCTTCTCGCTCGGCGCCATCGACAGCAGACCTTTTCGGGCTGCAGCTTCTTCGCAACCTATCGAACGGGAATACCGAAAACAAACGGTGGCGAGAGGACCTCGACCGGAGAGCCGAGCACTCGGTCCCAGATGAAAACTCGGATCACAGAGATACCCTCTGCTTTCGGCACCCACGGAAGCACAACGTCAACGCTTGCACCAGGCAACAGCTTTCCCGATAGCCAATTCACGCTTCCAATGACCCCCGAAATGTTTTCGATCTGGACGATGTAAGCAAAACTTTGTTCTTCCGGACCATCGTTTTGTAGGCGAGCAGAGATCTGTACTTCCTCCTCAACCCGAGCTTCCTTCAGCCGACTTCCAGATGAGTCAATAACGCGTAAGTCAGAAAGTCCGATCTTGGCCTGAGCAGCCACGATGGCACGAGCCACGACAACCTGGTAGGTTCCGTCCTTATCCAGGAAGTCCCGATACTCTACACGGAGCTCAGTCCCCGCCGTACTCCGAATTTCACCAGTGGCGCCGTGACAAAATGTTTCGGGGACAACAAACTCTGATTCAAAAACACCTGAAGCTTTGTCGGTCTCAATGAGCACGAAACCCGATTCTGCCAGTCCGTCTGCTCCCAGAATGGTACCTCCACAGGCCGCATCTGACCGCCAAAGCTGACCATCAAACGACACCGTCATGAGGATCCCCATGCTCCCAAAGGGTGCGACTGTCGGATGCCCCGACTGGCCGATAGTCCCAGATGCGGGGTCATCTATTTCGGGGTCAACCACCCCGAAGACCTCAAAGAGCTCTCGACTTTGATTTAGGTCGGCGTCTTCCAAAGTGACGGTGACGGCATCACCCGCGCGATACACACCCTCATCGAGGCGAACCATACCTGAATGGGTCGAGACCTCTTCGCTGTGGGAGATCGTTGCCGTGACACCGGCGGCGTTCAGATCGACGTAACGAATCGACAAAGCATCCGCTCCCCTCAGAGGAGCACCGAGGATGACGTCCGGCCGATCTTCGATAAAAGAAGGATCCGACGTGTAAGTCTGTTCATCAAATGCCGTAAGCTGATTGAGCGTGAAATACCGCGGTTCAGCCTCAAAGACGCCGGTATTATCACCCGACTCCTCCGCTTCAAACCGAGCAAGTTGATCGTTGACGAACCTCGGCGAACCACCATCATCTGTCACGAAGCCGAAAGAGAAAATATCCAGAACAATCGGAAGGACCTGCCCAGGACGGAGCACCACGGGCCTTCGTAGGTGCAAAGTAACACCGATGGTGAGCGCCTCCGCTCCCTCAAGGGCCAACAGCGCATCACGTTCTATCTTCTCGAGCCCGAACCAAGAGGAACGATCCCGAGAAGCCAAAATGACCGAGTTCATGCCGTCAGACACAGCGATGTCCATTCCTTCCACTTCAGGCCACAGCCTTCGAAGCGAGCGGAAGTCAAAATGTAAGTACTGGAGGCCAACAAATTCAGCTGAGCCATAAAGTGACTCGTGCAAATGGTCCACCAACTGATGCTCAAGCTGCAGCTCCGTTCCCGAAACAACCTCCAAGAGTTCCGTACCGAAATGAGTCAAAAGAGCGCGCTGGCTCAGGGGCTGGACTTCCACATGAAGATCAAGCGGCCCCAACGAAGCCCGCTTCGTGCCAGACAGCGTAAACGGATTCCCGACTTGGATCACGGGGATGGAATCAACGCGGGGATTAAAGACATCCAAGTCTTCATCTTCCAGGCTATTCTTGTTGAGGTCGTTGTCAAACAACCGAAAGTCCCTCCGTTGACCGGCGGGCCATGGTCCGGAGTCCCCCGAATCCCCGGTCAACGCAAGCGCCGCATCGGTAAACCCAATAAAGAGCGTCTCAGATTCCTCTGCGTAATCCACGAGCGCCGAACTGCCACGCCTAGGTGTGATGACGATCCCATGGGCGCGGTCCGGATCTGGTCTTCTTTCCATGATGGTTCGAATGCCCGACTGATTGTTGCTATCGAAGCTTCGAAACACACCGCTGTTGGGTCCCAGTTCCAGGAACGTCAGTGGCTGGCTCGGTGCGCAAAGAGCACCCACCACTGGATCTTCTTGTGGAACGCCATCCACGATCCCCTTGCCTCCATCGGTTGAATATTGGGCCGCATCTTCTAAGTCGTCCGACCGAATGGCCGCAATGTTGTTATCGCGGAGCGTAACTGCGCTTTGCTCGCCTACAACCTGCCTATTAACAATGAGACGTCGGTCTACAAGCTCGAGTTCAGAAAAGAAATCCCGTACGTCCACGGTTCCGTTGTCTACTTTGTCCGCTGCCTGATTGCCGAGACGATCAAACAGGCGGTAATAGATTCCGGCTTGTTCCTCTGTGGCGGTTGCAAAGGTCCAAGAATCGGCTTGAGTTGGATCAATGTTGAGAGCAGGATCGGTGATGGCCAACTGGACGTCAGCACCCCGTGGATAGATCAGCCGGTCCTTTTCGATGCTGATAAAGGGCTCCACGGAGTCAAAAGTTAAGGTCGTTGTTTGAATGCCTCCGCCTCTCGAATACTGAACGACAACATTAGCTGTTCGATGCAAACTGTAGAGCTGAATGAACGGCCAGGCACTGGGATTCAATCCGATCTGCCCCGGCGAAACCGTGGGACTTAAGTTCAGGGACTTGAATCCCTGAAGGACGTTCATGTGCTTGTCGGCCGTGATCTCGCAGACAGGAACGTGAGGCAAGGTGGCTAAGTCCTCCAAACCTCCGGTGGCTCCAGGCACAGCAATGGCCGCCGGAGCGAGCAGACCCAAAGGCGCTTGTCCCGCCGCACTCAAGTTCGTGTCGGGACCACAAATACGACCGAAATCGAGACTGGTTCCCGGTGCAACCACCATCGCATCCGCCAAAACAACGGATTCCAGGTCTGCGAAATAGCCATACCAATTCCCATCGACTGCCTGACTCATTCGCAATGTTTCGCCGTTGATCGTAACGTCGGGCTCCCCTTGCGCATGGTCGGTTTCCTTGATGTCGGAATCAATAACGACCACTTCAATAACCTGAGCACCCGCCATGTAGTTATCAAACTGAGAATTCTCTCCCGAAACAAAGAGGTTCGCGTTCGCCGCATAGCTCATACGCCCGCCCAAAAAAAAGAACGCAGCAACAACCGCAGTGAGAGCGGTCGAAGACCCTCTTGGATTCGACCACAGTGGCGAACATTCTTTTTGGCTCATACGGGAGAAGGTGTGTTGCATAATCGCTACCGCTGGGTCAACATAACGAAGGAGCTCCATGCTATGCGCCGAGATATTGACACTCACAATAAGACTTCATGGCTGACATGCGGCATCTTGTTCCTCGCTTTCGGGTGTGGACAACGCACGCCGAAAGACAAGCTTCCTGCGAATCAGGGACGAGTTCTGATTGGCCTATCCATCTCCGGAGAACGTTTCGACGTCTCCCATGTTCGTTTTGTGGTCACCAGGCTCGAAGACCAGGCCCCCGATGGAGTGTCTTTCTCCACGACCGTGCCACTTAGCCAAGATCCTCTCCCGCCAGAGAAGCATGAGGGACTTGCGGGGAATCGGTTTGCGAACTGGGTCCTCATTGTGCCCACGGGCGAATACTTAGTCGAAGCCCAACCCTTAACGAGTGGAGGAGGGAAAGCATCGCAAATTTGTCACTCGGCCGCTGCAACTACCAGAATTTCGGAGGGTGCGAGCACGCCACTGACTTTGGAATCGCAATGCGGCGCGCCCGCGGGCGTGTTAGATCTTGTCACCGTTCTCAAGAGTGGCATCTTGGTCGAATCGATCACTTTCAGAGACGGAAGCAACATAAGTTGTCCAAACGAGGCGGAAGACCTGACTGTCGAGGCACGCCAGGCAACCGAAGAGCCTCTCGTTTGGGAGTGGACAGTCCGAAACGCACCGGACGGAGTTAATACCGAGAACGTTTGCCTTGTCTCAAAGAGTGGACAAATCATGTTCGCCGCAAATCAGCCTGGCGCCTACGATCTCGGAGCTCGAATCTTCGGCTCTGCAGGACAAAGCAGCCAAGAAAATGGTTTGAGCATCCCGCTCTTTGTATCCTCAGTCTGTGGCGGCGCATCGAGCCCACCCGGGGGTTGCCCCGGAGATGCCATCCCCGAGGCGTTCAAATCGAGCCAGAACGTAACTCTTTTTGGTCGCTGCGACTGCGAACAGGAATCGCAACCGTTTCGCGTGGAAACCGATCGGATTTCGTACTGTCAAGAAGACAATGTCGGTATCGAAGGGATCGTGCCCGAAGAGAACCAGCAGGAAGCGGTCACCATTCGCGTGACCGCTCCAGACGGCCAACTGGTCGCCGTCGCTCAGCTACAGCCGAGGCAAGATCGTTCCTACCAAACAACCATCGTTGCAGGCGGGCCGTTGTGGGACACCGAGGGTCTTTACACCATCCGTGCCGGCAGTGGCGCACTGGGCGTCGACCGAACATTTCATTTTTCCCACTGCCTTTAATGAAGTGGAAGCACTAGGGATCGGCCAAATCCCTGAATGCCTTCTTCTGGCGTGCCTTCGATACTGAGCCGCCTCAGCCGACATCTCGGAAAGAAAGGCGTCAAAGTCTACCAGATCCCACTGGATGCGGGCGCGAGCGTACCATTGATGACCGTCGTGGTAAGTACGGTCTGTGGCGATGCGATTCGCGATCGATTGCCGATAGCGTTCGAGCACTCGAGCAAGCGATGGCTCGTTAATCTCCGGCCCCAGTCGCATCATGCTCTCGGCCTCGCTCTGCGCACCCATGTAGACCACAAAGACCTCGAGGCGGGCGAGAGCGGTTCGCCGGGCGTGGGATTCGGCCGCGCGGGCGCTTGGACCCATACCCACACCAAAGATACGAGCCTGTCCGTGAAGCTCCAAGCGGTCACCCTCATCGATCCACGACGGCGGGGCCAACGGGGGCGTCGACAAGGGTGTGACCACTTGAGAGCCAGCACCGCCGCCGTGACAGGCGACCACGACAAGAAACAAAGAAGAGATGGCTACCCGGTTCATTTGTGAAAGTGGCCCGGGTGTTCAGGAAGTTGCCCGTCCCCAATCGCCTCACCAAAGTGATACTTTTTTCGGGGAGGAAGACCAAGCCCCTTACGGAGTTCGTTTTCGTTGACATCACGGGTGGCCTTGGGGTCGGTCTTCGGATCGTTGTCGTGGTCGTAGCGAAGTCCAGTCGTCCTCAGTTCTTCATTTCTCGCACCCTTCGCTGTGCCATCGTACCTGCCCCTTGCGCGATTGCCTTCTTTTGTGTGGAGGCCGTGCACAAGTTCGTGACCCAGACTCACAACCGGCGGGGACTGCGTGTCGTGCCTGCGTTCCTTGTCGAGGTCGACTCCTTGCTTTTTCAGATTTCGTTCGCGGCCATCTAGAGAATCGGTGCGTTTGGGTTCATAAAAAACGTGGGCGTCACCGGTCGGACCCGTTATTCTACCCGCAAAGCTACCCACTTCCTCATCGCGATATCGGTGGACGATGACCTTGCCCGGCTTCTGGTCGATCCGACGAAGAATTTTGCGACCCTCCGGGACAGAACGCAGTGCGTCAAGATCAGACTGGGCCCGCTTGTGAAAGTCCTTGTCCTTGCTATCGACTTCCACCTTCCGTCCTGGGTCCCTTTTTATATCTACCACGACCCGTCGATCCGCATCATCCCGTACCATCTGTTCTCCCTGCTCATGCACGATCCGGTCTCGCCCCTGACCACCATGATAGAAGTCTTGGCCGTGTCCGCCGGCAAGCACGTCTTCTCCATCATCGCCGCCTAATGTATCATTTCCACGGCCTTCCATCACGGTGTCGTTGCCCTGGCCTCCGCGCGCAAAATCATCGCCCTCACCACCATCGAGATAGTCACGCCCCTCACCCCCATGCAAGCTGTCGTTCCCGTCTAAACCATAGAGAACGTCTCTGCCCCGACCACCTTCTAAGAAGTCGTCCCCGTCATTCCCTTCAATGAGATCATCGCCTGCCCCACCCTTGATCGTGTCGGCACCCTTTCCGCCAAAAAGCTTGTCGTTCCCTGCACCGCCCGTGATCTTGTCATCACCATCACCGCCGTATACGCGGAATGCGCTGTTTGACGTCGGCGTCCACCTTGACTGTGTCGTGACCTTCCTCTGTACGAATGTTAAGATCCTGGGACTCCTTGGCCGAAAAATCGTGATGCGCACCGTTCACCGTGACCCGCAGTCCGCCGTTCTTGTGATTCTGGACACGCACCTTGTCGTCCCCATAGCCGGTGAAAACGGTGACCCGACCGCCCTTTCGGTGAATCTGGGTCTTTGAGCCCGCCGTCTTGCTCGCATGGACCGCCCCATCAAGCTGCGCTCGTATATGTTTCGCAACCGCATCCCCGCTGGCCGCAGACCCGGTTCCCCTTATCTTGATCCCCCCGGTCGTGACGCCCTCGCCGGGGCCGGTCCGCCCCTGCACCCGGTTTCCTGCGCCAGACTCAAAACGGTCGGACTCCACTTTGGGAGCCTTGAGCGAGGCCTTGGCCGGACCGACGGGCGCGGTCTTCGCGCTGGACTTGGGAACCTCCGCAGAAGAGACATGGGACTTCGTTGGGACCCATACACTCATAAGTCCCATCGAATTCAAGATGCATGCCTATAGAAAATTCATTCAGAATCTTGGTTAGTCGAAGGCCTTTGTTCGGAAGAAGTCCGATTTCGTCCGGACGCACCGATTCATGAGGATCAAGCCGCCCAATGTATTCCACTTTTCGAACCGAACGCAGCGAACCATCGTGGCGGAGCTGCGCCGGCCGCGTCGAAAGTGGACTCTCACGCGTCATCCCCCTAGTCTGTTGCGTGATGCTCGAAGATCGGCCCGAGATATCAGATCTGATAGTCGACTACGACGTCGACACATTGGCACGCCGGCCTGTCAAAAAATCGGACGTCATCGCGAGGCTCTCGCACTTCGATATGCGGCGAGCTGTTCGAATTGTCGAGGATCTACCGGAGACCGTGGACGGAGCCCTCGATCCAAACACCATCGACACCCTTCTTGTTCGTGTGCATACGGAGCTCCAACGCCTATCCGAGGAATTTCAGCAAGGCCGCCGCGTTCTTCGCATGCTTGCCCCATGCATCGCGTGCCTCCGGCAGACCAAGGTGCCCAAACCGATCCGAGTCGTTGATGTCGGTTGTGGGCTCGGATATGTCGTTCGCTGGTTAGCCGCGCTAGGGAATCTAGGCGAAGACGTGGAACTTGTGGGGTGCGACTACAATAAAGCCTTGGTGTCCGTCGCAAATCGATTGGCTGAAGAGGAAAATCTGAAGTGTCGATTCCTCACGCAGAATGCTTTTGCCCTCCAAGAACCGGGCACGATTTTCATTTCGACGGGCGTCATTCATCACTTCCGGGGCGCAGAACTCACCACATTCTTTGCCATGCAGGCTCGCGCGACAACTCAGGCCTTCTTTCACTTCGACATCCTCCCATCTTGTATAAGTCCGATTGGCGCTTGGATGTTCCACGCAGCCCGCATGCGAGAACAGTTATCCCGTCATGACGGAGTACTCTCCGCCAAACGGGCTCATTCCAAAGCCACCTTGACGTCACACGCAAAAAGAGGTGCTCCAGGGTTCAAATATTCTTTTGCGAAAATCAACCACGTCGGCCACCTCCTGGTCCGAGTGCTTCGCCCGATCATCGGAATAAGACCCGAGATCTTGGAACCCTTCTCTTCAGAGCTCGGGACCCTCACGCGCCGGATCGAGGCGTTTCAGTGAGCCCGTTTCTCCTGTGGGTCTTGGCGTCTACGGACAGTCTGTTCTCTGGATTCCGAGCAGCGGCGGGCCGCAATCCGAGAATCTTCAAGCAGCGCTACTACACAAAGGCGATCCTCCGCGGCCTCATCGTAGGCCAGTCACTCATCGCCTGCGCAGCCCTGCTTATCCTCGGTCTTGTTCTTTGGGGTCCAGACAGCGAGGCGACGTACGAGCAACTGGTCGCGGGGGCCGACGCCATGGTTTGGGTCTACGGTACCTACGCCAGCGTGGTTCTTTGCGCCTTTCTTCCATATTTCTACGCGAACAGCGATGTCCGGACCTCGACGGCCGTCGCCGTCTTCGGCCCCCTCACACTCGTTCGACCGGCCGTCGTTGTGACCGGGGCCATCGCAGCCATGACCCAGGTGCCCACATGGACCGTAGCCGTCGCCACCGCGGTGGGAGTCGCCGCGGTTATGGCACTCGAACCTATTTTAAACCGATGGTATGCACCAAAGCCAAAGCCTTTGGGGTCGTGTTGAGTGCTACGCCCCTCAGGGGCTGGCAACGGGTCGGGCCTTCAAGGACCATTGCTCCAGCATCGTCTGGATCTGCTCCAGGCTAAACGGCTTGCTCAGAAAGTCATCCATGCCTGCCGCGAGTGCACGATCGCGGTCGTCGGCCAACGCGCTGGCGGTCAAAGCGACAATGGGTATCCGGGAGATCGATCCCCGCTGAAGTCCGCGAATCTCCGCCGTGGCCCTTAAGCCATCCATTCTGGGCATGTGGCAGTCCATCAGCACAATGTCGAAATCCTTCTCCCTCAATACATCGACTGCCTCTAGGCCGTCTCCGACTGCTTGAACCTGACACCCCAGGAACGCAAGGCATGCGAGCGCAACTTCTTTGTTGATAGGATTGTCTTCAGCGAGTAGGACACGCAGCCCCATCAAACGGGTCGTACCCGTAGCCGATGAGTCCGAGGGCCCTGTATTCGGATCACCGGACCGCTCAAGCACGGATTCCACGACGCGAATCAAACTTGAGCGGCGGATTGGTTTTGACAAGGAGGCATGAGCTTCACCAGCCCCTGAACGATTGTACGACCAAGGTGAGAGCATAACAACGGGAATGGGATGGCCCCCGGTGTTGGCCTTGAGTGCGCTCTGAAGACGACAAGACGTGTTTTCTTCAGAAATACTTGAATCGAGCAGCACGAAGTCAACATCGGCCTCACGTTGATGAAGCAACTCCAAGGCTTGATGCTCATTCCTCACGACCCATACTCGAACACCCAGTCCCTCAAGGTCCCGCTTCAGTACGTCGGCTTGGCCCCTGTTGTTCTCAATCAAAAGGGCGGAGCCTGAAAAACACGCGCGAGGCAAGTCCTTTGTACAACCAGTTGGCGGCGGCAACTGGAGCGGGAGGCGTACGGAAAAGCAAGCCCCTTGGCCCAGCTGGCTTTCCACATTGATCGTCCCCCCCATACCCTCGACCAAACTCCGAACAATCGCGAGCCCGAGACCGGTCCCTCCGTACCTCCGGGTCGTTGAACTATCCGCTTGCCGAAACGTATCGAAAATGCGTTCCAGGGCATCGGGACCCAGTCCAATGCCTGTGTCCGATACCGCAATTTGCAGAACGCCCGGTTCTTCCTTCGAAACTCGGACGCACAACATGACCTGTCCGGAACCAGTGAATTTCACCGCATTTCCGAGAAGATTGACTAATATCTGCCGCACGCGACCGGGATCACCCATCAACCGTTCCGGAATATCGAACGGCACATCGCAGATCAGTCCCAAACCCTTCCCGTGGGCGCGTTCGGCCATCAATTCCACCGCATCTTCCGCAACCGCACGAGGGTCAAACTCAATGTGCTCGAGTTCGAGGCGACCCGCCTCTATCTTGGAGACGTCCAAGATGTCGTCGATAAGCGCGAGGAGAGACTGCGCCGACTTGGTCAACGTTTCTGCAAGATGCTCCTGTTCTGAGCTCAAACTCGTTCGTAATAGGAGCTGAGCCATCCCCAATACACCGTTCATCGGAGTCCTGATCTCGTGACTCATGTTGGCCAGAAACTGCGACTTGGCTCTGCTAGCCTGCAGGGCCTTAGACTCGGACTCCTTAAGACGCTCCTGCGTATCGTGCATATTGGCGATAATCCGACGATGGAACGCATCGCTCCGTTCTTTGTAGTCTTCTAGCTGTCGGCGATTGTGCTCGCACCGAGCGAGCCGCCGTCGCAGGATACGATTCTCTTTTTCAGCCTTCTCCAACTCGGAACGGACATCACTCACGGCTCCCTGCTCCCAAAAAGAACGGTCACGAAGGTCTCATTGTGAAAGTCCGCTACCACACGCCCATCAATAGGCGCGATCTCACCATAACTGTAGAACCCCAGAACAGGAACCTCGGGTGAGAGATGACTACAAAGGGCATTGTACTCCAGTTCGGTTCGAGTCCCGAGGAGTTGTTTTCGAGCCGCACAAGACACGACAAGGGCACCGGAAGGCTGAACCTCACCGAGTTGTTCTCGGGCTGAAGCCACCGAATCTTCGCAGGCACTCAACATGTCGGCTCTCGCTGCTTCGGTGATCTGTATCGCGGCGTTCTCAGGAATATCTCCGGCAAAAGTGATGCTTCCATCGCTTTGATCATAGGAGAGAGGAGCACGCAGATAGAATTGACTCGCCTCTCCCTCGTAGACTCCGAGTGGATACTCGGGATTTGGGACCACATGGTCTCCAAGAAAACTCTTGTAGAACGCAAGGGCCGGCACGCCGTCGATTTCGTAGACCCTGTTTTCCTTGGCGCGGGTCACAGTCGCCCGCCGTCCCATAGGCCGCCAGCCGGAGGCGATACCGACCGACGCAACCACATCTCCGCCTAAGAGAAGGACAGGAACCGCGTCGGCCAATACTTCCTCGCCAAAAAACTGGTGGGTGCCTTTAAAGCACCACTGATCGCCGGACGTCCCGCCCGTCAATAGGACCTCTGGACCCAGAGCATCACTGAGCGCTCTGACAATCGACACGCCACTTGCCGTTAGGCTCTCGGGAAACGCGACACACAAAACCGCGGGTCCACTCAGTCCTCGGCGGGCCTCCTCAATGGCCGCAACGGCCGCTTGCTTCGGACTTTCGCTTACGCCTCGGCCTACGCCAACACTGGCCTGCAGCTTCTCTCCCCCCAAGATCATGAGCGCTATCGAGTCCTCCTGAAAACGTAGGATTGAGGACAGCTCTCCATCGGTGCTACAACCCACGATCGGCAGACCCGGGAATGCCTGTCTGATGTCGACCAACATCTGCTTGTGATCAGCCTCCATGCAGGCAAACACAATGCCACAACGAGGCGGCACATCTCCCAGTTTCTCCCGGCACTGTCTCACGACTTCCGAAACGGCCAAAGGTGTATCTGGGTCAGCACTATGGCCTACGACAACTTTCATGACCATGATTGTACCCCAAGCTTAGAGGGCACTTGAAGGACTGGTCCCGCACATGGAGTATGAATGTGAGAGGGGCCCCGATGAGGCCCTTCGTTATGGGCGCGGTCGGAACCGACAACGCTTTCAAGGTGGGCCTGCGTCCCTAGCGACCAAAATACGGATTCAGATCGAGCCGTTGGTCATCCCAAGCCATGATAATCGTCATGGCTGAGGGCTCCTCGACGCTTTTTGTACTGTAACCGTAGTTGATGGCCGACGTGAGGCTGTCCGCGCTCTTGACAGTCTCCATGGCCAGTTCTTGGAGGCCCAGCCGGGCCAGCGCCGCCGCATCCAAATACATGAACTCCGGGATGGCGTCATCCAGATAGCCAAACCATGGTTGTGCACCCACATGCCTATCATCACTATCTACTGCGTAGCAGGGCATTTGCCGCGCGGCCTCGGTCAAACGCGCCGACAGCTCGGGCATCAGTCCCATCCCATCCGCGGCGAGAATCAAGAGTGAGAGTGCATCGCGTGCACATTCCCCTTCACCGCCAATATTGGAGCGGAATTGCGCGTTCTCGGCATCCCAGGTTTCAGCCACAATGGCCTCGATCAGAGCTTTCCCCTCCTCTGGATTCAGAAACCATAAAGCAATGGCACGGCGCGTCTCGTTTTCAGCGGAGATGTCCACGCTGTCCGGCCGGATGAGCCGAAAAACACCCGAACCTACATCCGGAACAAGTGGGAGCGGCGAGTCGATTGAGACAACGCCATGATTGGAGGTTTGAACCGAACTCTGACCGTTCAACCATCCCTGCAGGAGCTTTTCGGCATCCTCCGCTTCCGAGAAAAACTGTGCTTCCCAGGGGGGCACGGGACGTGGAAAGGCCCTAAGATAACGAGAAAAAGCGATAGACATCACCGAAGCATCGCCGTTGGTGGCGTCATCCATCTTTGGATTGCCGAGATGATCGTAGCGCCGCGGCAATCGGCCACGACCCTTCCACGCCGCACGCGCAGCCGGCATGAGGATCTTTCTCGCAGAGTGAAAGTCACCATCATTGATATAACGAATCGCAAGCTCCGCCGAGGGGTACGCCACCAGGCCATCCGGCTCCGACGATGACAGTGTGGGAATACCATCCTCCGAGAACACAGGGAACGCGTCCGGGCGGAAGCCGGAAAGCTTCAAAGACTCTAGGCTGAAGACCCGCTCCGACGAAGCTGAACGAAAATCTACAAACATGATCTGGACCCATCGTACGCGGTCAAACTCCAATCGACCGTTGCCATTGAGGAACTCAGGCGACAGCTCGAATTGCTCGGATTCGAGCGAAACATGGTACGTTTTCATCTCGCTCGCCAAAGGAATAGGTCTTGATGCCCAACCATCTCCGTACGGCATGTCCCCCCAATCGCCCGTGCCGTCGTCTTCCCTTAGGATCATCACCATGGAACCATTGTCCTGGCCAAGACTCTCTGTTTGAACGCGAACACTCAATCGAGTGCGTGTCGCAAGGTTCTGTTCGGTCGGAAAGGCCACAGCCGCGAAGTGCCCCGAATTCGCCGACTCTGGCTCAACTTTCTTAGCCGCATACCGAACGTGGCCGTTGGCGAGCTCGAGGCCTCGCTTGTCGAGCGCTCGCCCAAAAGCGAGCGCACCCGACACGCCCCGGAGAAACGTGTAGGGAAAATCGACGGTCGCCCTTCTCTTCGTGCTGCCCGAAACGTCAATGGCCTGTACTTCGAGTTGCTCATCTCCCCAGGCGTAGTCAGTTTGAAGCTCAATTTCGAGATATTCGAGGTCGAAGTCCATCACCAACGCGTCGGATCGCGTCGCAGGCGTCCCATTCCAAAGTGAGAAGGCTCGACTGTCAAGCGACAATGCAAGCTCGATGCTCTCATATCCGTCCACCCAAAATCTTTTCGAGCGCATAGCCGGACGACCACTCGCAAACTTGGGTTGTTCTTGTTGATCGGCGTCTTCCAAAGTGACGGTGACGGCATCACCTGCGCGATACACACCCTCATCGAGGCGAACCATACCTGAGTGGGTCGAAACCTCTTCCCTGTGGGAGATCGTTGCCGTGACACCGACGGCGTTCAATCGAGTGGGAAACAAGATGCGACCTGCCAAGCCCCTCCACTTCACCGGCTATTGCCCAGGAAAGTAGCAAAAATTGCGATATGAGCAATAAGGTCGAAGACTGCTTACGACGCGTCAGGTGGCGGCCCGACTTGCGGTCGGCCTTACCAGCGTAAAACGGTGGGCCGATTCCAGTCAGTTCCGTGCGTAAAAACCGCCTGAGGTCACCGACGTTTTCTTCTGGAAGATATTCTTCGATTCGAATCGCAGGAAGAGGATTTTCGGGAATGTCACTCATAGTTCACCTTTCGCCCAGCGCTGATAAAGCGTGACTTCGTGCTTGGTGGCACAACGCGCGCTGATGACGCGAGTCGTATCTTCATCGGGCTAGCCCCACTCATTGAGGTCTCCGGATTTCGTACGACGTCCGAAAATCGGTGGTGCGGCCTTGCCGAGCGGCGTGATTTTAGGCACATGGAAACGGTCACAGAAATTGCTAACAGAAAGCCTGGTGTGCTCACCGCATCCGGCAATACCGACCACGGCGTCCACAAGAGTCTCTCCTCTATCGTGTGGTGGAGCATCACCTCGATGAGCTGATCGAGAGCTTTCGCGACCCTGATGACCCCGAGGCCGGAATTCCTAACTTCGTCGAAAAAGAATTCAGAGCTTACCTGACTTGTGGTCGACCAGAGTTTGGCTTCATCAAACTTCGGTGCGAAAAATGTCAGCATGAGCATGCGCTACCCTTCTCCTGTAAGGGCCGGGCGATCTGTCCATCTTGCGCCATCCGTCGAAGGGAAGACACGGCTGCCCACCTGGTCGAGCACGTGTTGCCCGACGTTTCTCTTCGTCAGTGGGTGCTGTCGCCCCCGTTCGAGCTCCGAGGCCTCTTGGCCGCTCGAGGTCAGTTCCTGTCTCGGATGGCACGCATCTTTGTAGATGAGATTTTCAAACAGATGAAGAGCTGGGCCACGTCTCAGGGCCTGAAAGACACCCGATGTGGAGCCGTTACCTTCCTGCAAAGATTCACCAAGACCCTCACTGTACACCCGCACCTGCATGTGATCGTCCTCGACGTTTTTTTCTCTCGGAACGGTGATGAGTCCGAGCCTGAGTTTTACCCGTGTCCACCGCCAAGCCCAAGGGACCTTTTGGAGGTCGCGAGAAACGTCTTCTTACGAATGAAGCGATTTCTTACGAAACGGGGCTTCTTGAGTCAAAACGGGGATGATACGCAAGTCTCTCCGCTCGACCGGTGGTCTATGAGCGCTCAAAGAGCGCCGTCGATGCTGGCACCCACCCAAGTCTACGAAACGCCCTCTTCGGGCATCGAGCTTGGTGGGTTCAGTGTGCACGCCGCGGTGACTGTCCCCGCCCACGACAAGAAGAGAAGAATCGAGCTGTGCCGCTATGTGGCCCGCCCTCCGTTCGCCGAAGACCAACTTCGCGCGACCGAGGATGGTCGTATTGCACTCACCCTGAGACGAAAGGCTAAAAGCGGGAAAGCGTGATTCTCCTCGAGCCCGTCCGTCAACTTTGTCGCCTGGCCTGGTTGATTCCTCCTGCTCGCCAACATCAAGTTCGATTTCATGGAATTCTTGCGCCTGCCGCCAAGGACAGAAGCCGTGTCGTCGCTAAGCCTCCGTTCAAACTGCAGCTCGCATTTCCGCTCGAAAACATGCACCCCGAGAGAAGTTCTTATCGAGTCCCGTGGGCGAAATTGCTTGCGCGGGTCTACGACATGGACGCTGAGAAGTGTCCCCGGTGCGGCGGAAAAGTCCGAGCGGTGGGTGCCATCACTGATCCTCGGGAAGCCCAACTGTGGCTCGATTCCCACCGCGGCTACATCTCCCATGCCCGCGGACCACCTTACCAACTCACGCTTCCCTTTTCAGTCACGTCAGCTTGATCAACCATCGATGCCATGGTGCTTCGGCACCCAATCGCGCTGCCTTGCCCAGCGAACACCTCACCGAGCGCTGCCTTCCGCAAAACCTATACGAAAAGACCGAATGGTCTCTGACTACGGATAGCCCCCCTCCAAACCCATGTCAGATTCATTAAAAACCCAATCCGCACCACCGACTATACTCCACCGATCCCCCTTGTTCGCTCCCCTTTGTTCGCCCTAGCGGCTAGCGACTCCCTTTGTTCGCCCTAGCGGCTTCCCCCATTCGTCCCTCCAATTGTTTGGTCTTCGCCGACTCTACTATGCGGGGTGGGATCAAGGGACCGGCGGGTACGGGCTTCGACAGGCGCCTTGAAGGTAACGCTTATTGACATGATATTCTGTGGGCTTGAGCACGAAGACGCCTCGGTAGGTCGTGGGCACATCAAATGATTCGCTCATCCACACGGGGTGGGTTCCTTTTCCGGGGCTGCGATTCTGTTGCTGGCAACCGCACATCGTCAAGCTCAGAGTCGTTTTGTACTCGGGCGCTGTCGCGATGCGATACACATCGCCCTCTCTGCTCTTGACCAGCCTCGGCAACTCGGCGATGCCCTTGTGGTCGTCGCCCCAGAACACGAGGAGCCTCTTGTTCTTCCCGACGAAGAGCTGAACCCTCGTCCTTTGGCTAACCGCTCCGCCCACGACGGTTTCCTCAACCTCCCGCATACCCTTCGGCTTTATCTTTGGTAGTGAGCCCATGGTGGAACCATGGGTGGACAACTTGCGAGTCCGCAGGTCGAGGGGAATCGGCGTCAAGCCCGCGGCGGTGAGGGCTTCGTGATATGACTTCACGGTCTTCCGGGCTGCTTTGCGCTCAAAGGTCTCGAGGTCCTCCGGTGGTTCGGCCAGGCAGTTCAGTGCTTTTGTTGACGACTTTTCCCTAGCCACAGCGTCTCGTGCCTGCGTGGGCTGCTCCCGCCGACTTCTCGACGTTTGGGGGAGCGGTTCCTCACATGCGACAATGAGCGTAACTGAAACGATCAGTGCAAGGCGCGACCGCACGCAACCCTCTTATCACACGCGTCCTGTCCAAAAGTGTGCGTCGACGCGCGCACGGAAATATCGCGGAGCCCCCAATCGGAGGTGATCAAGGCTTGAGGGGCGCGCTTGGAAAATGCGCCAGACCGCCAAAAATTCATTCGTTGTATGGAAGACCGCAGAACGCCTTCCAGCGGCCCCTACGGTCCATTCGCGGCACGAATTCAATTCAGATCAGCTAGCAGCAAATGTGTCGTCTGCCTGAGCCCACGACGACACCTGTCCCAACATGAACACGGCGCCCAAATAGGATCAGGAATCTCTGGGCTAATACCCCACGATTGTATCTACACAACACTCACAAGTTCCTGGAATAACTTCGTTTCGTGAAATCCGTGGTCAACTTGGTCCAGCACACGGATTGTTTCTTTGGCCTCCTAGGGACGGCCTTAAATCGCTGCGGAGAAAACGGAGACTCATTCGCAACACGAATTGCGAAAAACCATAAATATCTGTAATTGCTGCGGGAGTTTGTGTTAACCAATCTCCGTTCTCGCCCCAATCTCGGTGCTGACGACGGTTCCGCTTGGGCGCCCAAGCGGAACGGGCGGGGTTAGTGCCGAGGTTCGCTTGCTACCCGAAGCGGAACGGAAACGGAGAAAGGGCAAACGCTGCTGCGTAAGACATCGGAATTTCGGGACAAAATCGGCATCCAATTTCGGGCGGCTCTCTGTTAACCAGAGAGCGCTGTTTTCGGAAAAAAGAGGTTACTCCACAGAGAATCGGCTGGGCGGAAAATGCCCTTTTCCTCTCTGGTTAACAAGGGTTCGCACCGTGTGCCCCCGTGTCGCGCCCGGATTGCGTGAGGCCAACCCGCGGTCGGATGGCAGTGGTGCGGCTCCCACGGTGGCTACGTGGGCCGCACAGCCCGTTCATGGGCCTCATCATGGGCCCCGTCATGGGCCTCCCCAGACTTGGACCCCCTTGGTCCCAACTTCCCCGGCACTTCCCGGGCTGTGCCCCACTGGTTCAGGGGCCCAGTCCGGGGCCCAGTCAAGGGCCCGGTCATATGCCCAAATCATTGGACCACCGCCAAGGAGGTCTCACGACGGCAACGTGGCCCGCTCGTGCGTGGCTCGCTGGGCATCTGGTCCCACGTCCTGCCTTCGAGGAGTCGGCCAGCCTTCTTCTTGTTCTTCCCTCCCCACTGTTTGAAGAAGAACGGAACCCTAGCGCGCCGGCATTGGTCGCGGAGGTCGGTCACCCAGTCCTCGTCCATGGGCCGCGCTTTCGGGCCGGACTCTCCACCGACGATGACCCAGTCCATGCCGGTTAGGTCGAGGTCGGGCAGCGGCCCCAGCAGGGGTTCAAGAGATAGAAATTTGACCTGCGCTCCGGTCGCTCGCAGATCATCGATACGCGACCGGTACTTCTCGGTCTCGACGCTGACTCCCATCCAAATGTTCGGTGCCCATTCGAGCTTGGAGCTGAGTTGTGCCAGACGGCCGGCGCGTTTGGTCAACACCTGGAATCGATGCCAATGCGCACGCCGCATGACGTCGAAAACCTGCTGGACGTACGCTAGTGGCACCTCCTTGTGGAACAGATCGCTCATCGAGTTGACGAAGATGGTCTGTGGCTTCTTCCAGCCAAGGGGCAGCTCGAGCATGTGCGGCTGTAGCGTCAGCTCGAAGCCGTTGACGTAGTTCGCCTGGCCCATGGCCTGAAGGCGCTTGGCCATGCGCTCCGCGTAGCAGTGCTTGCAGCCCGGGCTGATCTTCGTGCAGCCGGTCACGGGGTTCCAGGTTGACTCAGTCCATTCAATGGTCGACTTCGCCATCTCACCCACTCCTATTCTGATGGCTGGCGAAGATCTCTCGGACAATCTGCGCGGCGACCGGTTGTTGGCTGGCAAAAAACAGGTAGTAAACGACCGCGTTTCTGGAGTTCCGCATAGGCATGGGCTCGAGAACGTGCGCGAAGCCGGCCACATCTTTCAGACGTTTGCGAAACGCGGTCACCACTGCGTCGTTGCTCGATTTCTTGGGTGCCAGCTTGCCGAAGAGACCCATCTGTGGGTTCTCCGTGTACGCGATCGCTTTCCAGGTTTCGTCGCCCCAGAAGGCCGTCATCCTGGCTATCCCCTCGGCACTGGCTTTCTCGGGATCGTGCCAAAGCGCGTTTCGGTTCATGTCCATGATCGGGAAGTTGAGAAAGATCTCCAGCGACCGCATCTCGCCGGCCCTCTGCATCACCTCCCAGTTTAGATGCAGCCCGTAGGGGTCCAGCAGGCACAGTCCGCGCTTGTAATCCTCGTATCTAACCTTGGGGAACACCTCATCCAGCAGGACCTTGTTGCAGTCGCCATTGATAACATGGACCTCGGAGCGTCCTCGCACCTGCGGGAAGCTCCTGAGCTGGTCGACCTTGTCGCCGTCGAGGTCGACCAGAAAATACTCATTGAACGGAGGGTGGATCTTGAGGGCGTTGAGCGGGCTGCCCGCGACGTAGTCGCCAGTATTCTTGGTGACGTGAACGCCTGTACCAGCAAATCCGTCGATGTAGCTGAAGGAGAACTTCCTCTTCCTCAAGAGAATGGTCGTGTATGCCTCCGCATACTTCTTGATGATGTCGAGCTTGACCTCGGACCAATAGCCGATCTCATCGAACTTCAGATCCTGGCGCCCCTGCTCGGTCATGCTTGCGTCCTCTTCGTCCCAAAATCACTCGGGATATCGTTCGTCTCCGACTGGGAATGCCCCTTTGGCGTGTCTCCCTTTTTCTCTTCGTCTTGGGGAGCCGTTGCCGTTGCCTGGGCCAAGCCAGACTGAGCGTCGCCGTTATTGGCCACATAGGAAACAGGTTTCGACCTGCGTGTAATCAATCCATCCGCGATCAAACGTTTCAGCCACGTTCTGGCCTGAGTTGATGTCACGTCCAGTGCTGATGCTACCTCCGCCTCTCTCTTAGGGGACTCGAGAAAGTCCAACAGCAGCTCCCGCACCTTGGAAAACAGAGCTTCGGATGGGCTGGCGTGCTCGGTGTCACCGGGTTGAGTTGGAGCTTCTCGGATCGCCGAAGGTTGCGGCGGCTCAATTCGCGATGCTTCGACCAGATTTGGAGAGCTGCTCAACAGCGGCAGAGTCTCTTGGGCTGGTTCCTGGCTTGATGGTGCCGGCGCCCGATGAAGTACATCGACGAGTTCTTCAGGGGTCTTGGGGTTTGGCCATGGCTTGGCCCCTTTCTTCTGGAGAGCCTCCAGCCCTTTGGTGGCCTCACCGGTTGAGCGCACGTACACAGGAACAAAGTGCAGCTTGTTGAGCTGCTCTGTCGCGCCAGCCCAAGTTCCGCCTTTGTTCACGTCCGAGTTCACCACCAAGGCGGCATTGGAGAACGCATAGATCAGTTTGTTGCGCTGCATCGCATTGCCGACGTTGAAACCAGCTCCCGGGTCATAGGGGGACACCAACACAAGGCTGCCTCCCATGAGGTGGCTTCGATTCTCGCGATTCATGGACGCTTGCTCCAGGCCGTTCGCCATGACGCCAGTTACTTTGCCGCCTGCTTGCAGTGCGCCACGCATCGCTGCTTGGTCGATGCCACGAGCTCCACCCGACACCAGCGTTCGGTGCGCCTGTGCAGCAAGCCGGCCTACACCCTCGGTGTACTGCACAAGATCGTCATCAACATGCCGCGATCCGACAACTGCAAGTCCCCCGGTGTCGAGGATTTGCTTCTCCCCGCAACCATAAAGCACGGCTGGGGCCTCCTCCTTCATTACGCTCTTCAGCCGTCGAGGATAGGTAGGATCTGCGCGACTCACCACCCAGATGGCACGTGAACTCCATCGTTCTATTGCCTGGCTCAGAAGAAAACCGCGCTCAAGGAGGCTTCGAATACGCTCCTTGTCTGCAATCGGTTGGCAGCCCGCGAGAACGTCTTCTGCGTGTTGCGAGAGCAAGTCTGCGGGTTGCTGTTTCATATCGCGCAGGTGACGAGCGAGCCGCTTGTACTCGCCCGGCGTCAACAGCTTGGCTGGAGAACCACGTCGGCCGACCATCAACGGCGCAGTCAGAAGAAGGATCGCCTGTGTGTTGGGTGAAAGGGATGCGTTCATTGGCCCCCTCCCGTCATTGCTAGGGCCAATGGCCAAACATTTGGTACTCCGGCTTGTGCTAGAAGCCATGCTGAGACCGTCAATGTCCATCGCGAATCGACCATGTCGTCCACCAACAACACGGGACCTGCCGGAATCGAGTCCCCAGACATTGCGAGCGATCCGTCGATGTTGCGCGCTTGCTGCGTACTGTTCGCCATCGTCTTCTGCTCGGGGCGGTTGTCGGTCTTTGTGAGGGCGACGTGAAACGGCAGGTTAAGGGAGGTGGCTAGGCGTGCGGCGAAGTCCTGAACCAATGTAGGACGCCGCAGTGACGGCACGTAGGTCACCCAAGTAGGGGCGGGATCCGGAGCCCATTCTTCGACGAGCTGTTTGCAGGCCGCCACCAGTTCATCGGAAAAGCGGTCGTCGCTGTACTTGCCCTGTCGCACGAGCTGGCCCCAACCCGCGTCTCCCCACACGCAAAGTGCCTTGCCGGCCTCTGCACGGTCGTTTTGAGCGATCGTTCCCGTTACGCCGTATTGTGGAAGTCCTCCAGCGGGCCACCTCTTGCGGGGCTCGATCGGAAGACTGGTTCTACGCAGGAATGCGGTGGCACGCTGGGTGACCGGTTGGCTAGTGGTAGTCGGCAACAGGGGCAGCGATGGTGGAGATACGTTGCTTGGATCGCTGTCCAGTGCCGACAGCAGGAAAGCCATATGCCCGGACCGTAGGTCCACGTACTCCTGCATCTGATCTCGCTCAGCCCGTCGCAGATCTGTGAGTCGCGCCGCGCGAGTCCAGAAGTCCTCGCCCAGATCGGCCGCGGTCAGCTGCCACTTCGTTCCTTGCTTTGCTAGTGGTGCAGGCGATTCAAGAGCGAGAAGCTCGATAGTCTTGTCGATGCGCCCCTTGCTGATGTTAACCTCTCCCAGCAGTTCGGGAACCGATAGCCCGGTTGCATTAGCTTGCAGCGCCCCCAAAACGGCCTCGACCTCTTCCCGCGTAGGAAAGGCGCTCTCGATGAAGAAGTTGGTGATGTCCGTTTCTTCGTCGCCGCTCAGGAGTACGCCATAGGCCGCTGGCAGGGCGCGTCCAGCACGTCCAACCTGTTGGTAGTACGCCACCACTGACCCGGGCGTCTGATAGTGGATTACAAAGGAAAGATCCGGCTTGTCGAAGCCCATCCCCAGCGCTGTCGTGCCGACCAAGGCCTTTACCTGGTTTTCCAGCAGTGCCTGTTCCAGTTCAGCCCGCCCCTCTACTTTCCCCGAGTACGCTTCGACATCAAGCCCGTCGGATTTCAGCCAGGCGGCCACTTGGTCGGCATCGCGGACCGTGAGGGTGTAGACGATTCCGCTTCCGGAGAGCCGCGGTAACTGCTCTGCGAGCCACGCAAGTCGCTCAGCTTGACCGGGCAGCCTAATGGTCTGAAGGGTGAGCGAAGTTCGATTGAGATCGCCCCTCGAGACCTGTAGGTCCGGGCCAAGCACGACCCGGAGGTCGTCCATGACGCGGTCGTTCGCCGTGGCAGTAGTGGCCAGCAGCCGAACGGTGGAAGGCAGGGCACGCGCTGCGCGCTCAAGCAAACGGTAATGAGGCCGGAAATCGTGTCCCCAGTCTGAGATGCAATGTGCTTCATCAACCACGAGGATCGAGATGCGTGCGGCAATACTAGCGAGTACATTCGTCCGAAAATACTCGTTGGCAAGGCGTTCCGGTGAGATGAGCAAGATGTCGATGTCATCGTCCTGGAGCGCCTTTTCAACGGCATCCCACTCGGATTGATTGCTGGAATTGATTGTCGCAGCTCGTACGCCCATACGTTCTGCTGCCTCCAGCTGATTTCGCATGAGCGCCAACAAAGGCGAGACGAGCAAGGCCGGACCACCGCCGGCCTCGCGAACGAGCTTCGTCGCGATGAAGTATACGAAGCTCTTGCCCCATCCGGTTCGCTGAACAACGAGCAAACGTCCTCGTCCTTCGACGACGTGTTGGATGGCCTCTTCCTGGTCGTCGCGGAACGTTGCACCGGAGACGCCAGACCCCACTCGGAGTAGTTCGAGAGCGCGTGCGCGATCGTAGCTCATGCGTCCTCCCCAGTGGATCCGATCCGGTCAGTCAGCCCGGGCAAACGTCGGGACTTGGCGTCCTCGCTCACCGAGCGGACGACAACACCAGCAGTGAGATTCTTCAGCATCATCGGTTGCGGGTGTGCGGTGCTCATGGGCTAGCTCCGTTTCCAGCCGACTCGCCACCGACTTCAACCCAGCCGATCAGCTTCGACGAGTAGCCGCCGTTCTTGGGAACCAGGCCGCGGTGGTGTAGCTCTCGCTGAATCATGGGCTCCAACGTGTCGTGGAGGATCTCCCGTCGCTGGTCCGTGGAAAGAGCCGGTGGCCCGGGCTGGCGCTTGAGTAGATCTATACCTTTGCGCTCCAGTTTCGGGACGCGCTTGCCGTCGGTACCGACGGCGAGGGGCTGGACGAAGGAGCGGTGCTCGCCGTTCTTTCCCTGCGTGTGGATCAACCACCACGACAGCACGGCGGGGCCCTCGATGCCATCGACGGCAACGCCGAAGATCTCGGGGTCGAGCCCCTGCCATCGCTTCAGCGCTTCGAGCATCAGCGGGTGGTCGAGACCCATCAACTCAAGGCCCTCTTCCGCCCGGGCGAGATCGCGATCGGTCGTGAATGTGACCTCCGATTTGTCGTCGGGGGAGAGGATGGCGAAAGTGTTCTTGTCGAGCCATTTGACCTGCTGGCCCTTCTCCGACATGGCCGCGCAGAGAAACTGAACGACGCGGTCAAAACCCGCCTCGACGTTGGCGAATGGCTTGTAGTCTTCGAGGGAGAAGCCATCGAGATCTTGGAACAGCCACAGATAAATGGCCGGGCCGACGGGGCCGTGAAAAACGAAAAAACGTCACGGAGCAGAACATCAACCGCTAGCTACCATATCTCAATTACCCATCCAGCGACAGCTTGCCGCATGTGAGCAATGAATATCGGACAGGGGTTGACCCCTTCAGTCCATGTATAAAATGCAGTCCTCGGGCTCATCAACATGCGCGCACACACCCACGACGCATTTCACAACTCCTTGCTTAGCCTCGACCAGCCCGAGCCACCACGGGCTCCTTGAATGTCGGCATGAACGGCAACTTCTCTCATCGGAGCGATAGATGCCCCACGGGGTTCCCCAGGGGTTCGACACGAACTCGGACGGGGCCGCGCACAGAAGCCGGGTCTTACGGCGACCTCAACTCGAGCAAGTTCGGATTTCGTACGGACGTCCGAAAACCGACGGCCACCAGCCTGGCAAGAGGAGTGATTCCACGGGCATCGATACTGGCACGAGATTCGCCATCACCAGGGTCGGTGTGCCCACGTCCTTCGAGAATACCGTCCCAGATGGGCTCAAGAGTCGCTCCTCTACCGATTGGTCGAAAGGCACCTCGATGAGCTTCTCGAGAGCTTCCGCGACCCCGACAACCCCGAGAGCGGCATCCCTGCCTTCGTCGAGAAGGAATTCCGGACCTACTTGACCTGCGGGCGGCCCGAGTTCGGGTTCATCAAACTCCGCTGCGAGCAATGTCAGTACGAGCACCCTCTCCCATTCTCCTGCAAGGGTCGAGCGATCTGCCCATCCTGCTCGGCACGGCGAATGGAAGAGACAACCGCTCACCTCGTTGACCACGTATTGCTCAACGTGTCTTTGCGGCAATGGGTTCTCTCCCCACCATTCGAGCTCAGGGGGCTGTTGGCCGCCCGCGGAGAGGTCCTATCCAAGATGGCTCGCATCTTCGTCGACGAAGTTTTTCGGCAGATGAAATCATGGGCGAAGTCTCAGGGGCTCGAAAATGTCCAGTGCGGTGCGGTCACGTTCATCCAACGATTCACGAAGACACTGACCGTGCACCCGCACCTGCACCTGATCGTCATCGATGGCGTCTTCACTCGAGGCGATGACGAGGCCGAGCCGAAGTTTCACCAATGCCTCCCGACAATCCAACGAGACCTCATGGAAGTTGCCAGGAATGTCTTTCAGCGTATGCAGAGCTTCCTCGAAAGGCAAGGCTTTGTCGGCCAAGATGCCGAGGATAAGGAGGTCACCTCCCTGGACCGGTGGTATCTCGGCGCCCAAAGAGCACCTTCCATGCTCACATCGACCAAGGCTGTTCTGCCTGCAACGGCAGGCGTCGAGCATGGTGGCTTTAGCGTTCACGCTGCGGTGAACATTCCCGCCCACGACAAGAAGAGAAGGACTCAGCTGTGTCGCTACGTCGCAAGGCCTCCGTTTGCGGAAGACCAACTTCGGGAAACGGACGACGGTCGCGTCGCCCTTACGCTACGGCGAAAAGCCAAAAGTGGACAGTCGGTTGTTTTTCTCGAGCCGGTCCGGTTCCTCCGGCGATTAGCCTGGCTCATACCTCCGCCCCGTCAGCATCAAGTCCGCTTCCATGGTGTGCTCGCGCCGGCGGCAAAATGGAGAAGCGCCATCGTCCCCAAGCCACCGTTCAAGCTTCAGCTGGCGTTTCCTTTGGAAAATATGCTCCCCGAGAGAATGTCATACCGAATTGCATGGGCAAAACTTCTGAAGCGTGTCTCACACTGCACCTCCTTGGTACATGCCCGAAATCTCTAGGCTTAGTTGTTTTGAATTGGGTTCTGCTGGCTTCGATTTTTTTTCTGCATGCAGGGTTGCCCAAACGGTGACATCTTTTGCGCGGAAAATCCACGGACCGTGTGGCAGCGGATGAAGCGCAGGAAGTTCATTCCGCCGCGCGCACTTCCGAAGAGTGGTTACAGAAACGCCAGCCAGCTGGCTGGCCTCTTCAAGGATCAAGTAACCCGCCGCTTGGCGCTCACCACGCGAATGGCAGGCGATCTGGTGCTTGGATCGAAGGGAGCGAATCGCAGCGCGTGTCCACGGGTCACCGCCGGGTCGTCGGTAACCGTCGCTGTTCAAATGCTTCGCGATATCGGTGTCGTCGCAGACATGGGCAAGTTCTTTGATCGCAGTGATAACTTCCAGCCTGACGGCGCTTCGTTTGCGTCCAGCTGGGTGTTTCTTGACGGAATGCTGGGTGTGGACGCCACCTTTCCAGTGCACAAGAAACTCAATTGCGCGGTTGTCTTCCGAAGTGCTGACCACGATTTCCTGTATAAGCGTTCGCGCAATGCGCTTCTTGAGCCGGGCATCCACACGCGGCGCATTCCACACTTTGGACAAGTTGCGTCCCAGCTCGACAAAGCTCTCTTTGTCGATGGGTGTAGTGTCAGACAGCCGTGATTCCTCCGCCTTCTTCCTCTGCTCGGTTTCGGAGACCTTGGATAGCGCTATCTCCCAGCGGCGCTCCAACTCGCCGGTCACCAGTCGGTTCTCGGGGTCGGACGCATCAAATTGACGGCGGGCGCGATCCGCCTCGTAGCGTGCTGCAGTCAGCTCCGATTCGAAGCTTCTGAGAACAGATTTTCGCTCGTCCTTCTGAGCCTCAAAGGCAGAAAGGGAGGCCTCTATTGCGGCAGGTTTTACAGCGTCTAGTAAGAGCTCCGAGATACGTGCATCTATGTCCACGCCGCTGAAGCCTAGGCACATCGGCTTTCCGAACTGAGCCGCCTTTCCGCAGATGTAGCGATGCACTGCTGGGCCCCGCTTGCGGGATTGGTACTGGATACCCAATTTTCGTCCGCAGCGTTTACAGCGAAGGAGCCCATTCAAAAGTGCGGCGCCCTTTTTCACGGCCCCGGCACTGTTTTGCCTGTTCTTATCGATCATCTTGCCAAGCCTCTCGAAGTCTTCGCGAGTGATATAGGCCTCATGATGGTCGTAGTGCAATGACAGCCATTCTTCTTGTGGTACCCGTTGGAAACCCTTCTTCAATTTGCCATTTTTTAGACGGTTGGTTGTCTTCCGACGACCGTACACGTAGGCACCTGCATACGTTGGATTGCGAAGCATTCGGAGGACCTGGGTGTAATCCGGAGAGCGCCAATTGACTTCTCCGTTGGCCTTCCCGACGGGGATTTGAAGTCCTTGCTCGATAAACCAGGTCATGGCCCCGTGCGCGCTGCCTAGCTCCAGGGCCTTGGAGAAGAGGAGCGTGATTGCACGCTGTATGCGTTGATCGGGATTCTTCTCGAGACGGCCATCCCTGGAGACTTTGATGTAACCCACACAAGGACGAGTGACGAATGCACCCCGTTTGGCCTTCGCGATTCGCGCTTCCGCGGCCCGAACGCGCAAGAGCTCCAGCTCATACTCACTCAAGTTGCCTTTCAGCCCGAGAAGAAGGCGGTCGTTGCCACTTCTTGGGTCGTAGACTGTATCCTGGTCCAACAGCAGCGTATCTACAAACCGGCACACCTCTACGAGTTGTTGCCACTCTCGGTTGTTTCTCGAGAATCGCGACAACTCGCGGGCAGCGACGACGCCGATGTCTCCCAAAGAAACCTCCGCAAGCATCCGTTCAAATCCGGTGCGCGTCACGGTTCCGCTCGCAGAACGACCCAAGTCTTCATCGATCACCTCCACGGTTTTGAATCCCAAATCCAGGAGCTGCTCCCGCATACGGTACTGCAGCTGGCGGCTTTCGGTGTTTGCACTCAACTGTCGCGGAGTAGACTGGCGCACATAGACCAGCGCCTTCCGCGACAAATGGCGGGCTCCAATTTTATCGCTCATGCCGAGGTTCCTCTGCCTGAAGCCGCGCAGCTCTCAAAATGAGGCCGCAAAGATGTGTCTTCACTTGCTCCTGTATTCTTGTCGGGATGGAACCCCAATTGGGTGCCTGCTGCCCCTGCTCCGGAAGGCAGAGCTGCCGACCCGTTACCTGTCTTTTCAACCTCTTCATCACTGAAAGACAGCACAGGGGCGCCTGCCGCACCACGCATGCACCCGGAAGAGGCGAGCAATGTCCGGAGGTCTGACAGAGTTTTCCAGGGCGGCGTGCAGTCTTCCAGCACCTTCATTCGCCTGCAAATCGTCTCATCAAACATCCAGCGGGGGATGCACAGGCTGCGACCGTCTTTGTCTTCCGGACGGCGGCATTGGTACTCACCGTCACTGGTCCCAATGGCGTCCTTTCTTTCTCGGATGATCTCCAGTTCTTGTCCAAAGAGTGGATGAAAGGGGTAGTGAACCCGCAAAAAGCGGGTTCGGCTTGTATTGTAGATCTGTTGTGTTTGCGCGGGTCTACGACATAGACGCCGAACGATGTCCGAAGTGCGGTGGTCACGTGCGACCGGTCGGGGCCGTCAACGAACCGCGTGAGGAGCGAAGATCGCTTGGTTGGGCCATGGACTCCATCCGTGCTCGTGGACCGCCCCATCAACTCTCGCTTCCTTTCCAAGGCATATCGGCCTGAACCATGACTCAACCGCGGTGCCACACGGCACCGAAATGCCTCCTTCTGCTTGGAGGTCCCGGAACCTATCTCCTCTGCCGACAAAAGCCTCATACCCAAGGACTTATTCATGCCTACACCACAGGTTCTAATGCGCTTGTCCCCAACACCCTCCATGAGGAAACCCTATCCAAAGAACCTGATACCCCTGGCCGCATTGCTTATTTCGCCTATCGACCCAGCATCCCGATGACTTTGTCCTTGATTCCATCGATTTGAGTCCAGGCCGAATCGCGCAGGTGGTCTCAGAACAGGCCTCGTCCCTCAAGAGTCCACCGATGTCGGTCCGTGAGGTGCTGGAGACCCTCAAGAATCAAGGATTGCCGCAGTCGGCTCGAAGGTTACTTGAGTTGTTCGCATAGCTCCACCGAACCGGTTTCCCGCCCCTAGCCCAGAACGAAGCTACGAGAGTGTCGCAGTCACCACGTCCGGTCTGAATCTTTCAACTTGGATAAGAAACTCGCTTGGATTCTTGACCAAGCCTCCCGTCTATGGACTCGTGGTGAGGTGACCATGCCAGAACCGAAGTTCATTCATACCAAGACGCACTTTTGCGATGTGGTGAAATTGGACGAGACACCTGAGTCCCTCGTGCTGGACTTCAAGCAAGAGTTTCCGACGGACAGCAAGAGTGAGAAAAAACGCGAAAAGCACATGGAAGCATGCAGAGACATAGCAGCGTTTGCGAACGCGATCGGCGGCTGTCTTCTCTTTGGAGTCTCCGAGAAAAAGAATTGTGAAGGGATCAAAGTTGCGAAGGATGTGATTGGCGTTGATAACGCGGACGGTGTTAGGGCGAAATTGGAAGAAGTGAAGAGTCTTTACCTTGTGCCCAGTACGTTGACTGCGGATATCGAGATCGTCCCCTTGGGGGATAAGAAGGTCGTCGTGTGTGTCAATGTTCCAGCGAGTCGTCATCTGGTGGCTGTCGTCTCGCAGAAGAAGGACAAGCAGCACGTGATAGAGTATGTGCGGCGAACAAGTTATGGAAAGGATTGGATGAATCCCGATGAGGCGGAGAGGCATTTGATGGATGGTTCAAGAGGCGCAAAGCTGGCCCTTATTGCCGCAACTCACGAGATTTCTGGCGCGGATACTTTGGAGGTTCAGCTGGCTGGCCGTTTGTGGCAAAGGATCGGGAACACGAGTCAAAGGGCGCCTGAAAACGTAGAACTCACGTTGTCCAAAGTCGGCCAAGAGACCTTCCACTTGAAGATTGATCCCCCTGGGACCGCCGTCGCTCTCCCGTACGGACTGATTCGGGAGGCTTGGGTCTCGGCCGGGACGATTCAATTGCTCCTGAACGTCAAGCTCTTCCAGGATGGGAGCATAGAACCCTATTGATCTTCCCGATCGGTGGCGAGTGCCGACGGGACTCAATTGAGTCGCTCCCTGCCCCACTGCAAGCACGGCCGAACTCACGTAGACGAATGTAGGACCGCGGTGATGGCAATTGGCGTATGATTGCTTGGACAGAGCCTCTGGATCGCAGATTTCGGATCTCGCCGATCCGTCTTTCCGGACGCTAGGACCTCTGGCCTTTGCCGTCCTTTCATCGTAGACGGCCAAAATGACTGATGTACCCGAAAGACGACTTGAAGAAGCCGTTTCGGATACTCAGCGAAATGCGTGAAAATAAAGAATGGCGGGCCTATGTATACGAGTTTAGAACCGCCGTGATGGCATTGGCTGCATAGCGAGTATCGAACGTTCCCGTCGTTTTACGACGTTACGACCAAAGATCATCTGGGAATCGAGTGGCGAGGGTGAATCGATGTTACTGTTTTTCTGAAGCAACCCGGCTTCTGAGAAGATGAAGCAAGACCTTATCGTAGCACTGGCTGTATACCGACTCGCGCTTTCCGACTTGATCCGGCTTCATTCCGTTGTCACGGTGTTCCTTTACGCAAACCTCAACCAACTCCGGCAAGACCGCTTCGATCAGCTCATCGACTGGCATTCCCCACCCAAAGGCACGCTTGGATTCAACCAAAACAATATTGGCTCGGAACGCAGCGAGGAGTGGATAGAGCCACCCCCGCGGCACACGGTAGTCCGATGTGCCACCCAAAAAATGAAGAGGAATAGGGCTTGGTTGCTTTGCAACCGATTTCGCGTTTTGCCTTTCCTTCATCCTTCCGAATTGAAACCCCACCTTGTTTGCTGCAGATGGAACGGCTCTACGAATATTGTCTGCCAAGGACAGAATCTCGAACGTATTTTCCGTGATGAGCGTGATGGGTGAGCCTGCCTTGTCCAAATCCGCGGTGAAAAACTGAAGGGCGGTCTTTTTCCGCGAGAAGAGATTGTGCGGATGTCGCTTGTTGTCGAAACGGTCCGTATTGAATAGCTCAAGAAAAGCTATTACCTCAGTTACGTACACATCCCCATCCGCTCCCTGATTGTAGGCAATTTGATCAGCACCGGGCTTGTTCTTCATGGCGTTCTTGATCTTTTCGAAATGCCCGCGGAGGTTGTCCAAGGATGGATCATCAACCTGCTTGCTGCGATTTAGGCCATCAGCAATTTCCGGGACTTTCTCTTTCTCGATACCTAAGAGGATGTGGATTCGCACATAGGCGGTTTCTAGGCTTTCGAGCTGGCTTTCGTCAGCTTTTTCTATCGTGTCCCTGATAGCCGCAAACGTGTGCCCACCATTAACAATGCCGTGCTGAGACGGGTCTTCGAGTGATATTGTCAGCACACCCATGCCACCGCTTTCTTTCTTGTGCTCGGCGTTAGCTACCAGAAGGTAGATCCCTTGGTTCTTGATGGCCATGTCTTGAGGATAGTCTTCGAGAGTCTCTTTGATTCCTTTGATGACAGAACCAGCGAGAACTCCCTTGGTAGTTCGTGATGGTACGCGGGGGTTGACCTCCATGAAGTCAGAGAGTTCTTCGGGAAGGTCCGTTACGGGCACGAAGCACTCTCCGAGTCTTCCTTGAGAGTTAGGAATTGGAAGTGCTCGGTATTGATCGGTTTTGAGTTGGAAAGAAAAAGACTTAGTTGTTGCGGATTTAGGCATCCGTTACTCCTTTTTTTGGGCGATGGGGCTTCCGTCGCCTTGTTACTGAGCGCTGGCCCCTATGGCCGGAACTCAAGAGTAGAATGGGCAAGAAGCGCAAACCTTGTCAAGCAGGTTCTGTTTCTACTGGCTGGCGCACTCCAGAAGTTCATTTTCAGCATTCGGAAAGTCGGACTCTCGCGCGTGGCCAGGCTACCTGCGAGGGGATTATTCCCAACGGCGCTCAGTGAGTACGTGTCTTAGGAGCAAGGCTCGAACTCAACGAGACGCGTTACTTACGAGGTGGGTGGCAAGCATGGCTGGATAGTGCCATGACCGATTCAAAAGACTTGTGTGATGATTTCGTCGTTTCCTCCGCGACGGGTGTTTTGGGTGGCCACTCATCCGTGGAATACGGCGAACCTGGCAATTTTGGCTCTGAGGGGAACGCAAGACAAGCAAATCAACTGACACATCTCTACGGTGCGCGTGAGAATGCTCGACTTGCCGTTGCGTCGGGAAGTGGTCGAGTGCGGACAATAAAGATACGTGCCACAACGTTCGCCAAGAAGGTCGTCTCTCACCTTTTGGGCGAGCAGAGATGTGGTGTATTCATTTTGCAAGATGGGTTGGTGAAAGTAGGAGCGATCGACATCGATGCGCATGGCCCTCATCGGAGGAACGATCCCGTCGGCGATGCCGCGAGGTGCGTCGAGATCCTATCTGATTTTGAGATCGAGTGCTTTGTAGAACACACGAAGTCTGCACCAGGAACTCGGGTGATCGTGTTTCTTGACGAACCCGTGCCTGCGCCGGATGTGCGAAAATTCCTGCAATACGTTCGAAAAAAGGCCGGCCTTCCTGAGAAGACGGAGGTTTTCCCGAAACAGGATCACGAAGGCGATGGATTCGGAAACGGATTGTGGCTTCCTTACTTTGCACCCGACGTTGAAGACGGGCGGACCATCATCTTCCACGGTGGTTGCGCACTGACGTTGGAAGAGTTCTTGGGAGCTGCGTCAGAAAAGGGGGCATCACCCGAGCAATTGAAGAAGGCACTGACGCGAATCGAGGATTCGGATGAACCAGTCGAAGAATCTTCAGGGCGGTCTGATAGCGGCGGCGTTTTTGACCGCATTCTCGGTGCGGTTGAGAGTAGTGATGGAGCGAGTCGTTCGAGTAAAGGCATCAATGTCTGTTGTCCTTTCCACGACGACGAGAATCCCTCTGCAGTGGTTTTCTTTGCGGGTGGTGCACTGTTTTGTCACGCATGTGGCCAAACCTGGCGGCTCCGCGAGTGGGTTGATACGTCAGTGGGCCGGGCGTTTGTAGGCGATGATCTTGCTGATGAATTGATGCAGCTTGGCGCTGGTAAGGTCGAGACAGCGAAACCGAAATTTGAAGTCGAATCGGCGCGTGATTGGCCCCACTTGCACGACGATGCACGGATTGGATTGCTAGGGGACATTCTTGAATGTCTTGAACCGCATACTGAAGCTGATCCTGCAGCGCTGATCTTCCAGCTTCTCACCGCCTTCGGCAACGTTGTGGGGCGGTCGCCTCATTTTGTGGTCGAGGGAACGCAGCACTATTTGAATCTGTTTTGTGTGGTCGTCGGTGCGACGTCCAAGGCCCGCAAAGGAACATCCTACGATCGAGTGATCGCCCTGTTTGAAGAGTTTGATGACTGGAAGAATGAGCGGGTGAAATCTGGCCTAGCTTCTGGCGAAGGGGTGGTTTGGGCGGTCAGGGACGAGCAGGTTGTTGAAAAGCGTGGACGGGAAGAGTTCGTGGAGGGCGTATACGACAAGCGATTGCTCACCTATGAATCTGAGTTTGCCAGCGTACTCAAAGTGATGGCGCGAGAAGGCAACACGTTGTCCCCCACGTTGCGTCAGTGCTGGGATACGGGAAACCTCAGGACGCTCACCAAGAATACTCCAGCCGTGGCGACGGGGGCACATATCTCCTTGGTAGGCCACATCACCGACTTGGAACTACGACGCCAGTTGCGAGCGACCGAGGTGGCAAACGGATTCGGAAACCGTGTTCTGTGGGTGCTCGCCAAGCGGTCAAGAAAGCTGCCATTCGGAGGGCAGCCGAGCAAGGACGAGCTGGACGGCGTCTGTGTACGCTTGCGAGAAGCGGTCGAGTTTGGCCGAAAAACCTCCGAAATGGGGATGACGGAGGCAGCTATCGACCTCAACAACAGATGTACGATCAATTTCGCGAACCGAACTTTCATCGGCTTGTTTGGGGCGCCGCGTCGCGGCGCAAAGCCCGTCGTGGCTGAAATTGGAAGACTCGCAGGGACCGTTCGCGCACTCGGGTCCACGTTGATCGCAAAGGCGATCAAATATCTCGAAAACCGGTGGTATGAACTGCAGGTCTTTTTGTCCAATGGGGCTGTGCCCATCACCAGCAACGAAATCGAGAGGATGTTACGGGCCCCCGTCGTTGCGCGAAAAATCTCACTCGGGTCCCGCTCCAAAAGGGGATTGCTTGCAGCCTCCGTCGGATTTTCGATTGCGGGAACCTGCCAAGCCCCCTCCCTCCGTCGACCCATTCCAGACCCCGAGCTGGAGTCAGCCAGTTCGCCAAATCCTTGGCGGGCTGGCGCAAACGGCATTTCAAGCTTTGCCTGCTCGACAGAATTGCTCGTTGGCTAGGATGGAAGCTCGCCACTTCATCCCATCTGTTACCTTGAATCGTCCGATCGGGCCCGAAACCTCATGTGACGAACAAAAATGAAATTGCGAAATCGGCACCGGTGAAACCAGCAACCTCGGTGGATGTCGAAAAAGACGCGTCGCCGCAAGGGGTCGTTGAAACCGTCATCGACGGGGGCCCGTATACGCTAAGAATGACGCCAATACCATGATGTTCAGAATTGGCTCTTAGGGCACGGACCGCAACCTCGGAAACTCCCCCGCTTTGGCTTGCCAAACATTAACGAAATCCCACATATCAAGCGGTGGCTCCGTCATACTCTGAAAAACTTGGGGGGATATTCCATCAATATTCAGACCCAGGCACGACGCGGGTTGGTTAGATGGCGTTCCGCCGATGCAGACAGAAACCAGACCAAGGCTCTCATCCCAGTAGACTCGATCGATCGGCGTGGGACTCAAAGTATTTGCATCGCCGAGAACACCACCGAGAGATGAACCCGCCACCTCCGTGGAAGCAAAAGAGTCGCGGAGGGTGGCGGAAATGCGCATGCTTCCGACTAAACCCCCGGCGAATTGACCGCTTACTTTGGGCGACGAAGAATAACAACGTTCAACGATACTGGGGCCGAGAAGCTCACCCACTAAACCGCCGGCATCATTCGTCGTAAGCGAGGAATTCATAGCAGTGACTAGCCCCGTCGCGTAGCAGTCACGCACGGTAACACCTTCGAACGGATCCGCCCAACCTAAAAGTCCCCCGGCAGCTGAAACCCCTTGAACCGACCCCGTTGCGAAGGATCGTCGGATTTCCGGCTGGCTTAACACACCCAACGCCGCTCCGACCAGCCCCCCCGCTCTACTCCCACGTACCGCCCCAGTGCTAAAAGAATCGACCACCGTTCCGTGCAGTATTCCAATGAGCCCTCCTGCATTGTGGCCGCGAACGCTTCCGGAAGCCGAACAATTTGACATCTCCCCCGCCATGCTTCCCACCAAGCCACCGGCCCTCGTATCTGATTCAACCGTGGCTGAAGAAGTCGATTCCTCCAAAATGCAATCCCCTCCGCAATGTCCAAGAATGCCGCCTGCGTACTCCGTACCACGCACGGACCCATCCATACTGCAGTCACTGATAGTCGCGCCAGGGCTCGTAGTGCTCGCCACCAGTCCCCCGGCCCGCGCCTGATCACCATCTGCTGTAATCGTCGCGCTTTTTACAACTACCCGCTCTAATCGTAGCGTCCCACTCGCGCTAGCGACGACAGCGGCGCCAAAACGACCGGAAACGACTTGGACGTCCTCGAGGATGACATCGCGGATGCGGATTTCGTCGAGACCCCAAGCTTCTGCCGCGATAACCGCTCCGAACTCACCCGCAGTAGCACTCGCCCCAAACACCGAAAGATTTTGAATCGTCGCGCCCTCAAGTCGCCGAATCAGTCCGCCCTTTCCATCGACGCTTGTCAAAGAAAGGTTAAAAAGGCGATGGCCACCGCCATCCAGCGTGCCCTCAAAATGACCGATCTGGAATGGATCTCCGGCATAGTCATTCCAATCTAGATCGCGATCGATCAGATAGTGCCCCGCTTGATCCAATTCGTTCCCGATGCGTCGAAGCTGTCCCACCGCACAGATACGATAAGGATCGTTTAACTCACCCAAACCCGAGATCGGACTGTTATCGGTGCATGCGTTGCTTTCCCTCTTCTCCTTTTCTCCGTTTGATTCATTTGAGCAACCCAGTAGTACGAGGCCAAATGCCCCGATTCGCCACAAACGAGTAAATCTAACCACGAAGATAAAGCATAATTCTCTCACTGAGCCCCAACAAGCCTTACACCAGGTGGGCCGCCCGATATTGTCTATGATCATACTGCTAGATCCGTGACAACAGGTTGGGCTTCCCCCGAAAGAGTGGACGGTGTTTCTGTCTGTGACGAAGTGCCCTGCGAAAGACGAGACGTCCTTAAGCTGTTTCAAGCGCAACCTCCGTGACGACAAACTCCTTTATGCTACTTGAGCCTACAGACTCAACCATGCCGAATCACTGCGCAGATGAAGAAGATTCTGATCTTGTTTTGAAAATGGTTTGAGTCCCATACACTTAAAGCATCAGACACTGTGGCGCAGCGCGAAACCCAACGAATGCATTGGTGCTTGGTTTACTGGTCGGTGTTTCGCGGCATGTAAAAAATTCATCACCCGCGACACCGCCTACAGAAGATGTGGATACAGAGTCCAACTCAGCGAATACGAGTCCATGCCCCCGCGTGCTGTGGGTGTCACATGCAGGCGGAGCCCAGAGCGATAAACTTTCGTCATTTGCACGTGGCGACGATGGTTCTTCTGTCCTTGTGATGTCTTTTTCTGGGAATATCATCTTCGACTTAGGTCGGCCTACCGAATTCCGGCTGGCATCAGAAACGCCTGCGTATGCAGTCTCCACCTACGGCTCGCCTGGGGTTTTCAAATGGGGGATTCCTATCGAGTTAGAAGGCGTGAACGCCATTCGAACTCCCGAAAGACGAGAGGTTACACTCTCGGTTGGATACGGAAATAGTGGCTATTTGATCGCCTATGGATCTAACGGAAGGCCTGTCTGGGGAGGCCTCGGGCCTACGGTCCCGGTCAAAGACACGGCTCACCGCATTGACTCCGGTGGAGTCACGTCCATCGTGGCCTCGGGACCATCACGATTTTTGGTCGCTGGTTCGTACGCGGGTCGGGTTGGGTATATCGGTGGCGACCCAGACTCCGACGCTCTGATTTCGAGTGGCCGTTCGGACGTCTTATCTGGCTGAAGTCGTGATAGACTATGATTGGAACGGCGATGGCACTCAGGAGCACCAATGGTCAAACCGCCTTAACTGCTCACAGGCATGCGAACCAGGCGAGGGGTGGTCGAACGTAGTCCCGGAATGCGGCGAGGTCTCTGAGCTATATAGATGCAAGTCTACAGTGCGTCCCAGCTTCAGTAAATGTACTCAGGTATCACTCGGAATGACCCCGCAAGGGTGTCGGTAATGAATGAGCTTTGGATAGATAGTGTCAACTTCGGTGCGCAGTGATGGAGGGATTCGTCTCCATGTAGAGGGCGATTTCGTCTGAAATGAGACGCTCTTCTTTTGGCCCGGGGTTTGCTCAATTGCAGAGGGGACTTAGCTGAAGTGAAGGAAAAAGTGTACCCATGTAGACGAGGAACACAGACGCGATGTTTGCTATGTCCATGGAGTAGAGAGAAGTGCCCATGAATTTATCCAAAAGGTGGGTGCTGATGGCCATCTGCTTTCTATGGGCCTGTGGCAGCCACTCGCCTTCTGAAAACAGAGGGGAAAACAACCAGAACCCAACTGCGACAACAACACCCGCCGACACGATCAACAACAATCCTGTGGCCACCCCTCGTTCGCTGACACTGACAGAGGACATGCCTACATCTTTTACTCTGGGCGGAACCGATCCTAGGGCGCCTCAAGTCGCGTTGGCATTTCGCATCGTTGACCATCCAATGAATGGAGACATCAACGACGGAGACGTGCAAGAAGATGGAGAGTTCGAGTACCGGCCGGCCCAAGACTTCACGGGATCTGATCGTTTTACTTTTCTCGTCTATGATCCAAATGATCCCCAGCGAGAGTCCACGCCGGCTGAAGTGACGGTTGAAGTGACGCCGATCAACGATGCTCCGGTCCTTCGTGACACAATTTATACAACACAGCCAGGTTCTCCATTGGTCGCCTCTGTGTCCTGGGTCGATGTCGACCACGACCTTGTAGTTTTTGGGGTTGTCGAACAAGGGGCGCTGGGAAGATTACGTTTCTTCAACGATGGCACCGGAGCGTTCATCTACACGCCCTACGATGAGCAAAGTGGTTCCGATCAAATGACTGTAAAGGCCGGTGATGGCATAGGCCATTCCAACGTCGCCGTTTTGACTATCAACCTTGACGTGGGTGCACAACCCCAAGTGGGTGCGCCAGATCCTGGCTTTGGAAGCAGCGGATGGACTCGGCTTTCTCCTGATCCGGTGTGGCCATCCTCAGGGGCGACGTCGGTCATGAAAGCCGATGACACCGGTGGCGTGTTGATTGCCGGCGAAGCGCGTGTCAGTAGTGGAGCCCGGGTCGCATTGGCCCGCCTTGATAGCAGTGGGCAACTGGTGACCGCTTTTGGAGACGGCGGACGCTTAGCGTCGCCGGTGTGCATAGATGAGGGCAACCATCGGGTACGGCTGGGGCGCGACAATCGGATCTGGCTCGCGACGCCTGAATGGAGCTACAGCGCAAATCCTAACCCCATCAACGTAATGCGATTGCGAGCAAGTGGTGAACTCGATGAGACGTTTGGGTTCGGGGGTCAGATTGAACTTCCACTGAGTTCGTCGCTCTTCAATTTCTATTTGGAGGTCGATAACCTTGGTCGAGCTTATCTTGCTGCGGACGAGTCTAATCAAATTTTGCGACTCGATGAGAATGGCCTTATCGACCCCAGCTTTGACAATGGAAGCACTGGATCTGGATTTCAATCCGGGTTTAAGTTTGGAGGACTTGCTGGAGGTGAAGATGTAACAAATATTTTTGGTCTATCCCTCAACGCCGACAACCGGCCGACCGTAGCCGTACGCTTATCATCGGTTGGCACACACGTCGGGCTTTTGGATTTCGATAGCGATTCTCATTTTTCTTTGCTCTACAGCCGTCCCCAATGGCGGATGATCTATCGTCTCGGTGACGACCGTCGTCACTACATCCACGGTTCACCAAACCGTGGCGCAGATTATGAGTTATTGAGAATCGACTCAGATGGTCGTTCGGCATCCATAGTGTCCACACAAACAGCTTGCGGGTTAGCTACTCATGGCCATTTTGCGGTCCAAAGCACCGGGCACTCGATTCACCTATCTCGGATATCGGCAATGAGTCCGTCAGATTGGTGCCGAGTTGATGCCTCAGGTGTTGTAGATCCAGATTTTTCTGACAACGCCGCTTCTGGATTCGCCAGACTCGTGGGCAGTCGTACTTTTGAGATACAGAGCATAGACACCATCGGAAACGATTTCTTTCTTTCTGGCTCGATCACTCGGGAGCTCGACCCTAACCGAAGCGACTTTGCTGTGATGAAGTTTAGTGCCGATGGTATGGTCGATACAGCCTTCGCCACCAACGGGCTTTTCATCTCTCCTTTGGGGCATACGGGCCACGAAATTTTGGACTTCACTGTAGACTCTGTGGGGCGACACGTTATGATAGCGCGTGCGGAACAGCAGTACGATCGGGTCTTGATACTGATCCGACTCAATCCTGATGGGTCGATTGACAGCAGTTTCAATGGTGGCGAGGCTCTCACGATTCCAGAGGCGGGTGTTCCCTTTTATCACGAGAACTTTGTACGCACTGACTCTCAAGATCGGATGTTGGTTGTTTTTGAAGGCGGCGTATCCCGCTACACTGTGTCAGCGACTTTAGATACCACTTTTGCAGGAGGTGGGACGAAAACGATAAGTCGAGACCCCGGAGAGTCTGAAGAGCCCCGTGGCGCTTTGGTGGGATCGAACGATAGCCTGTTCTTGTTATATTCGAACGAGGTACTTCATGTCGGTGCGGACGGCGACCCTCTGCATTCAGCGATGCCTAACAATTTTTTGGGCTGGGCATACAGCGACATAGCCATGTGTCCCGATGGTTCTCTCATTGCGGTGGCCGCCACCGACGACAATGAAGTGCCGCCCGCGCTTCGTTTAGATCGCTTTGATAGCACCGGGTCAGTAGATCTTTCCTTTGGAAGCGGCGGTCAGGTAATCTGGGAAGAAGAGCCCTTATCTAAGGTTGGGCTCGGCCCGGCACGGATACGATGTGATTCTCAGGGCCGCTATGTGCTGACCGCAACCCACCGGGACCAAGCTGCGACGATCGTTTTGCGATTTTTGTCTGATGGAAGACTCGATGCGAATTTTGGTAACAATGGCCTTGTGATGCCCCAAATCATCGGAGTTTGGCCCAACCTGCTGGCGGTGGACAGTAATGACCGTGTGGTTGTGAGCGGGGTGCAGGAGCAGGTTTTTCGCGTCACTCGCTTGAACGTAGACGGTACGGTAGATATTGGGTTTGGCGACCAGGGCAGGACACCATTATTATTGGCACGCGGTTGTAGCCGTCAGTTCGGGAGTATCAAAGGTGTGTTTTTTTCCGGCGACGGATTGTGGGCGCTCACTGTTGATCAAGCCACAGATGATCTCTACTTTGGGGGAAGTCTAGAGGGCGACATGGCAATCGTTAAACTGCGAGGGAGATAGAGGAAAAACCCACCCATGTGTCCTGTCATTCGCCATCGATCGATAACCCGGTCGTCACAACGCCCGCGACGCATATCAAGTCCTTAAAGAGAATCGGAATCAGGCGAGATACTAATTAGATTAATCACTAGTACCCCTTGCCGGAAGTCCGATCCGGGTTTCGGGAATAAAATCAGGCCGGGCGTGATCTTATAGACATGAGCCCAGGGCCGGCAGCGAAGAAGCTTGTGATCCCACGTCGAGTTCGGAGGGATTTGAGGTTTCTCGTTCGTCGCCAACGTGCTCCGCACGGAGTCGTTGTGCGGGCCCAGATGGTGTTGATGGCGCGGCAGGGCATGGGCACGGCGGAGATCGCAAGGCGGCTCAGTGTCACGGGAAGAACCGTGAGGAAGTGGAAGCGGCGTTTCTCCGAAAACCCCAGCGTCGAGAGCCTACAAGACGGAGCGCGGTCTGGGCGCCCCGCGCAGATCCCAGTGGAGATGAGGTGTCAGTTGGTCCAACTCGCTTGTCACCGCCCAGACGAGGATGAACATCCAGCGCCTTTTCGAGATCTTTGGACGTATAGAGCGCTGGCAGATGCCCTGGAGTCGTCTACGGGTTGCCGAATCAGTGTGAGCGAGGTGGGCCGAATTCTCCGGTTCGAGAACCTGCGCCCCCATAGGGTTCGCCAATGGTTGAAATCCTCCGACGCGAATTTCCTCGCGAAGGCCAAACGTATTTGTCGACTGTACCTCCGTCCTCCAAAGGATGCAGTGGTGGTGTGCGTAGACGAAAAACCCATGCAAGTGCTTGAGCGAAAAAGCCCGACGCACCGGAATCCCTTTGATGGCTCGGTGCGCTACGAGTACGAGTACAAACGCCACGGCACCCAGTGCCTGTTGGCTGCCTTCAACGTAAAAACAGGCCGGGTCTTGGGCCGTGTGGTTCCCCACCGAAGCGCCGATGCCCTCGTTTCATTCATGAACGAACTGGCCCGCAAATACTCGGATAAGAAGATTTATGTGGTGTGGGACAATCTCAATACGCACTATGACGGTCGGGCAGAACGATGGAAGGCTTTCAACCGCCGGCATGGGCATCGTTTTCACTCCGTATATACCCCAAAGCACGCGTCCTGGATGAACCAAGTCGAGATCTGGTTCTCTATCCTGCACCGACGCATCCTCAAATATGGCGATTTCTCTTCACACCGGGTGCAGGCGAAACGCGTGGTGGGCTTCATCAAGCACTGGAACCGGTATGAGGGTCACCCGTTTCGCTGGACATGGAGGACCGATAAGTTACAAAATGAGCAGCGTCTGGCCGCGTAGTCGGTCGGTGCCTGATCATGCCCGCCAAACCCAAAGCTGAGTCCAGAGACGCCACGCTCGTGGAAGAGGTTTTACACGCCGCGGGCGCCAAGCATCTCCGCGCCCGTAAACATGGCGTTGCGGTCATCGTCGAGTCTGGACCAGAGCGCGATCCCGTCAAGCACTTTCGCCTTCGTCGTGACACGGTGCATCTTTGGTGCCTTGACATGGCGAACTACTCTGGTCGCTGGGAACGAACGCCTTTCCGAGACAATCTTAAGCCCTTGGTGAGGATGGTTCCGAGCATTTACGGGCGCAGTACCGTTGTCCACGATCACACTTGCGGTGGATGGCGAATGGTAAAAAACACCATCGGCAAAATCGAATTCGGAGCTCCACTCTCCTCCAACGGACAAAGACTGGACAGGGAGCACGACCTCGAACATGATCACATCGAGATCTACGGCTCCACTCGCCGAGGGTGACCTGGCTACAGACCGGGTCACCCGTCTCATCCACCTCACGAGACGATTCCCTATTCCAAAATCGCCCGCCACTTTTTGGAAGATTTACATTCCACAATCCATCCACAGGGATTCACAGGATTCGAGTCTCCCCCCAGACCCCCCTCCGGGAGAATCGAGCCAGCCCCTGCGTCCAAGGGCTACGTCGTGTCGTCACCCAGCATCGACCACTACGACGACGGTCCTCGGATCAACCAGATCTCGCCGGACCCGGGCCCCGGTGATGTTGGTGGAAATGGGACCCAACGAGGTCGGTGGTGACAGAGGGCTCCGGATGAAGGAGCCGAAGAAAACACGACTGATGAAAGTGTCGAAGAAAACGATTGCCATGATGCGGATGGTGACGGCTTTGCGGATGCGGCCTGCGGAGGGCTAGACTGCGACGATCAGGATGCCGCCATCAACCCCGATGCGTTGGATTCTGCATGGATGGCCATTGATAGCCCTACTACAGGTGGTCGAATCGTAGCTCTCCGATCCGGTCCGGACAGCACCCTATATGCGCTGATCGCCGAAGTGGGACACACGTCCTCAGGATTGCGCGTCTCGTTGACGGTGTTTGGACCGTCAGCGAGATCCCCAACGCGGATTCGGAACAAACACAGACGCCTGACTTAGCGGTAGCATTAGATGGAACGCTGCATGTCGCATACCGAGGACGAACGCGCGGGGTGTACGCGACCAATGCATCGGGATCTTGGGTGCTAGCACCCCTTTGGTTCAGCAACTGTGGACACGGGTAACCATCCTCGTCTTGTCGTTGATTCTGGTGGATGGGTACATATTGCTTATTTGGAAGCGGTGCCGACCGCGGCCCACGACATCGCGCGTTACAGCACCAACGCGGGCGGTGTTTGGATTGACGAGAGTTTGGTCGATCTGGATTCCGGCCAAGTCGCCGTCGCGCTGCAAGATGACGTCCCCGTCGTTGCGCTGAGTCGGAGATTCACCGGGGATCTCGCAGGGGCCTCTTCGAAAGTTGAACGTTTTTCGAATTCGCATTTCCCTGCCGACTTCTCTCTTGGAATCTTTGGGCTTCCGAAGCCAGGTGCGGGTTCAGGATGCTAGGAGCAGTTTCTGTAAGAGCGAACCTGCGAAATTCATTCCGTTCATTAGACTCCTACGAATCGAGTGGACCTAGTGCTCGAGATCGGAAGTCCGTTCCGGGTTTTCTGCGATAGGCGTGAGTGTCCAGGGGAAATTCTCCAAGACCATCCTCACCAAGGGCTTAAGATTGTCTCGGAAAGGCGTTCGTTCCCAGCGACCAGAGTAGTTCGCCATGTCAAGGCACCAAAGATGCACCGTGTCACGACGAAGGCGAAAGTGCTTGACGGGATCGCGCTCTGGTCCAGACTCGACGATGACCGCAACGCCATGTTTACGGGCGCGGAGATGCTTGGCGCCCGCGGCGTGTAAAACCTCTTCCACGAGCGTGGCGTCTCTGGACTCAGCTTTGGGTTTGGCGGGCATGATCAGGCACCGACCGACTACGCGGCCAGACGCTGCTCATTTTGTAACTTATCGGTCCTCCATGTCCAGCGAAACGGGTGACCCTCATACCGGTTCCAGTGCTTGATGAAGCCCACCACGCGTTTCGCCTGCACCCGGTGTGAAGAGAAATCGCCATATTTGAGGATGCGTCGGTGCAGGATAGAGAACCAGATCTCGACTTGGTTCATCCAGGACGCGTGCTTTGGGGTATATACGAAGTGAAAACGATGCCCATGCCGGCGGTTGAAAGCCTTCCATCGTTCTGCCCGACCGTCATAGTGCGTATTGAGATTGTCCCACACCACATAAATCTTCTTATCCGAGTATTTGCGGGCCAGTTCGTTCATGAATGAAACGAGGGCATCGGCGCTTCGGTGGGGAACCACACGGCCCAAGACCCGGCCTGTTTTTACGTTGAAGGCAGCCAACAGGCACTGGGTGCCGTGGCGTTTGTACTCGTACTCGTAGCGCACCGAGCCATCAAAGGGATTCCGGTGCGTCGGGCTTTTTCGCTCGAGCACTTGCATGGGTTTTTCGTCTACGCACACCACCACTGCATCCTTTGGAGGACGGAGGTACAGTCGACAAATACGTTTGGCCTTCGCGAGGAAATTCGCGTCGGAGGATTTCAACCATTGGCGAACCCTATGGGGGCGCAGGTTCTCGAACCGGAGAATTCGGCCCACCTCGCTCACACTGATTCGGCAACCCGTAGACGACTCCAGGGCATCTGCCAGCGCTCTATACGTCCAAAGATCTCGAAAAGGCGCTGGATGTTCATCCTCGTCTGGGCGGTGACAAGCGAGTTGGACCAACTGACACCTCATCTCCACTGGGATCTGCGCGGGGCGCCCAGACCGCGCTCCGTCTTGTAGGCTCTCGACGCTGGGGTTTTCGGAGAAACGCCGCTTCCACTTCCTCACGGTTCTTCCCGTGACACTGAGCCGCCTTGCGATCTCCGCCGTGCCCATGCCCTGCCGCGCCATCAACACCATCTGGGCCCGCACAACGACTCCGTGCGGAGCACGTTGGCGACGAACGAGAAACCTCAAATCCCTCCGAACTCGACGTGGGATCACAAGCTTCTTCGCTGCCGGCCCTGGGCTCATGTCTATAAGATCACGCCCGGCCTGATTTTATTCCCGAAACCCGGATCGGACTTCCGGCAAGGGGTACTAGTGCGGAGACGTAAGTTAAGTCTGCACCCATGAATCTTGATCGGCTGCGCGGTGTTGAACACTCGATCTCACTCGGCCTTCTGACATTCAGTTGCCTCTGTTGTGCCGCGAGTCCACCCGTACCGACCATCTCTGCGCCGGGACGACAGGCTGAGTCTGCGGTCAAGACGCCCGCAACTGCACCCCGCACTGAGACACTTCCTGCTGCCTTGTCTTCAGCTCAGAACCCTTCTCCCGCGACGCGACGTACCTCGAAGGCCTTCTCTGCGGCCCGCTCAAGCGAAGGTGACCGGGCCATGCAGCTTTGTGGTATTTCTCAGTTCGCCTGTAGCTCCGCTGCCAGGTCTTACATCAAAGTCAAGCGATACGCTGATGCTATTCCTGCCTTGTCTCGTGCCTGCGAGCTTGAGGAGAAGGGGACGTGTGTGACCCTGGGTCGTTTCCTCGCGCGGGGTTTGGGCACCAAGATTGATCGCGCCCGCGCGAGATCTGTCTTCCGGTCTGCTTGCCAGAGTAACGATGGCGCCACCTGCTTCGAACTCGGCCTGACTTACGCCGAGGGTTGGTTCGAAAAGGAGAACGATGCAAAGGCCGCCCGGCTTTACCTGAAGGCATGTGAGCTCGACTATCGTCATGCGTGCGCAGACGCAGGCAACCGTTTGGTCAAGGGCTGGGGCGTACGGAAGGACAGGAAGCGGGGCCTCGATTTGGTAAAACGAAGCTGCGACTCCGGGAACATGCACGCCTGCCGGCAGCTTGCAACCTACCATGAGAACGGCATTGGCGTACGCGCCAACCAGGCTTTCGCAAAGCGTCTGTACCAAAAGAGCTGCGACGGTGAAAATCCACACGCCTGCGTGCGACTTGCCGAGAAACAACACGAGGAGGGGAATTTGGAGAGGGCGGAAGCCTACTATCGGGCTGCCTTTCGGCTATTCGAAAAGAATGCAGTGAGGGTCGAGTCGGTCGGTCGTGCGCGCGACTCGCCGAGTTTATCGACCGGGGCTTCATCCGCGCTAAGGTCGAGGGCGATGCTCAGGCGTTACGAGCGCGCGCATGCCATCTCGATAAGCGTGCGTGTCACTAGCGCCGGCGCCTTCGACCCATGCGCGCGAGGGTGCGTGGGGCCGGGGGCCAAGCTCCTAAGCGTGGTCGTGACCCAAAAAGCGGTGTACGGATTGTCGCCTCAGCGCACCCGGAAGATTTTCAAGCGCAGGAGGAGATTTTCCGATCTCGACCCTCAGCCGCAGGGAAGGCTTTGCCCACGAAATTCTCCGACCGCCGCATCCAGGAGGAGAGGAACTATGGTTCACGGTGACCCGACAGCCCCGGTCTACTAACCGCCAAGTTGCCGTTCGGTGGGCCCTAAGGTCGGCGTTCCGTACTCACCAAGTGGGTGGCGCCTTCCAGCAGATGAATACGAGCTTGATTTTTCGTTCGTTTTGTGCCACGCTCTTTGAACTTCAAATGAACACGCGCATGCAAAAACTGATAGCGACAGGCGGCAGAGGAACACTTCTGCATAGCGTCGCGCCACGTTTTTCAGCGTGGGGTATTCGGCTTAATCCCACAAGTGAAGCCGGATTTGAGACGAAGGGGCTGGGCCCGTAAGATCTTGGCCTAACAAGGGAAAGATCAAGGCCGGGCCCCACAAGGAACCCGGCCTTTTTTCGTTTCAGGGGCATCTGAAACGCACAATTTGAACACAACGCCGGGGGCATCTGGACGTTTTCGAAATCGCTGCCAAGCGAAACGGAACCCGTGCGCCCTTTGGCCACGAACATACACGGAGTGGACTCCAGAATTGGTGCTGGTGCCTGGCTGTAACCCGGGTTCGCGATGCGTCTTGGGGGTTCGAATCCCTCCCACTCCATCGGATCGAAGGCTCTTTGCTTTCGAGCTGAAAGACCGACTCGGAGGTAATGGAAGACGAGCTTGCTCGCACCTCTCGCTAAGCCGGAAACGGAGCCGGTCATGACAGTCGCTCTATGAAAACCGAATATGGGTATCTCGGTGGTCCTGACCAGACCACCTTTCCCTCCTTGGCTCAATCAGGCAGAGCAGCCGGCTCTTAACCGGAAGGTTGAAGGTTCGATTCCTTCAGGGGGGACTCCTGGGATTGTAGCAAACGCTGGCTTTGTAGCGGACTTTTAGTCCGTCTAAACGCAGGTTGCGGCGAGGCCGAGTTCACGAAGTTCGCGAGCTCACTTTTTAGTGCGATTCCTGTCGGCCTCAGAATGCTGACCGGTCGTCTAAAGGTAGGACGGTGGCCTTTGAAGCCACCTGTGGGGGTTCGAATCCCTCCCGGTTAATGAGGCGTAGCCAAGTGGTAAGGCACTGGACTCTGACCCCAGGAATCGCAGGTTCGACCCCTGCCGCCTCAGCGCCCGCCTGGCTCAATGGCCGAGCGTTCGCCTTGTAAGCGAAAGGTGACGGTTCGATTCCGTCGGTGGGCTTCCACGGTAGCTCAATTGGCAGAGCACCGGCTGTTAACCGGGGCGTTGCAGGTTCGACTCCTGCCCGTGGAGTTTATGCCTGTGGGGCTCAATTGGATGAGCGTCTCTTTCGTACAGAGAAGGTTGAGGGTTCGAATCCCTTCGCAGGCTTTGGATGGTTGCCCGAGTTGGAAAAGGTCCCGGTTGCTACCCGGTGGACGACCGAAAGGTCGCGGGGGTTCGAATCCCTCACTATCCGTCCAGGTCCCTGTCGTCTAGCCGGCCAAGGACGCGGTCCTCTCAAGGCTGAAACCGGGGTTCAAATCCCCGCAGGGACGTCGGTGACGTAGCCAAGTTGGTAAGGCATCCGTCTGCAAAATCGACAACCGCTGGTTCAAGTCCAGCCGTCACCTTTTATGCTCCTGAACGCAAAGTGGTTCGCGCGGCCAGGTTTTCACCCTGGACAATAGCGGGTTCGAGTCCCGCCAGGAGTACTCGCGGGGTAGAGGAGTCTGGTTGTCCTCACCTGGCTCATAACCAGGAGATCGTGTGGTTCGAATCCCACCCCCGCCTTCTTTCGAGCTGTGGTCCAGTTTGGAGTGGACGCCTGTCTGGGGGACAGGAGGCCGTTGGTTCAAATCCAGCCAGCTCGATTGCGCCCAACAGATGTGGTCATACACGCACCTATTTGATTGTTGCCGGTTCGAATCCGGCCCCCAGCTTTCCGTGCTGGGGTAGCTCAACGGTAGAGCATCAGAATCGTACTCTGCCAAAGTTCAAAGAACGATTCCGTCACTCGGGCGCAAATTTGCGGGATGTAGCGCAGCTTGGAAGCGCGCCTGCCTTGGAAGCAGGAGGTCGCTGGTTCGATTCCAGTCATCCCGACTATGCACAAAAAGCATGTCATCCGAGTTCTGGAACACGACGTCGTGTCCACGCGAACGCCTTGGGACGGGACGTTCAGCGGCATCCGGTAGAGAGCTCGGTCCGACCATCGCCGTCCTATTCCCCGCGTATCGTCTACTGGTGTGGACACTCGTCTGATAAACGAGAAGTCGAGGTTCGATTCCTTGTGCGCGGATTCCGAGGTGTGGCTGGCTGGTTGCTAGCGGCAGTCTTATAAGCTGCGACAAACGAGCCTTCGAGGTTCGATTCCTCCTCCTCGGACCATGCAGGTGTATCTCAATTGGGTAGAGAGCTTCGTTGCCAACGAAGAGGTTGTCGGATCGAGTCCGATCACCTGCTTGATGCCGCATGAAGGCGAAGTGGTCGAGCCGCCAGTTTGTGGAACTGGTGAAAGCCGGTTCGAGTCCGGTCATGCGGCCTCCTAATCCTCGTCTGAACCTGAGTGAGGAGGGCGCGACAGAGTGGCCATCGGGTTTCAAGTATGCGCCCAAGCCCGAAGGGCCAAAGTGTAGCGGGCAGGTCTCTCGCCTCATCGGTCCAGTCTGGAGTGGACGCTTTGTCAGCCGATAGATCGCCGGTTCGAATCCGGCATGGGGCGTCATGGCTCGGTAGCTTATGCGGTACAAGCGGCGGTTTGAAGAACCGAAGATCTCCGTTCGACTCGGAGCTGAGTGTTGTCGGACCTGAGGAAACGCCTTTTTTGAACCGGCTTGATTTCGGGCTGGGTTAAACATCAAGGGCCTGAAGAATACCGGATCGGATCGTGGCCGAGTCTTCCCGCTCGAAGTCCTCAGCAGTTTGGAGCTCGGCGGGCGGACGCGCGACGACGGCATGCTGTGGAAGTGCGAGGACCTAGAATCGTTTGCCATCAAAGACGATGAGGTTCTTGTGGATGAGACCGTTGCGGGCATCGATATACTCTTCGAGGGAGAGCTCCAACGTGGAGCAGATCCGGTCGTAGGCATAGAAGCTCACGCCGTTTCGGTCCGCAGCGAGGACCAGAAAGAAGTACAGACAGCGCTCATTTTTAGAGCATGAGACGAAGAAGCCCTCTCGGAGGAAGCGATGAGGTATGAATGCGAAGGATTGTCCGGCGATCTTGCGGGTCCGGTCCGGTCGAATAGGGGGAGGTCGTTCTTTGGGGCTCACTTCTGAGGCTTTCGCGCAGACTTGTTGTCCGAGAGCGCCTTTCGGGCGGCGGCTCTTTTCTTCTGATGGAGTTGGGCTTCGCGTTTTCGGTAGCTTTCACCGGCCACGCTGGCGATGTCTGCGTAGTGAATCACCCGGTCAATGAGTGCTGTGGCTGAGGTCGCATTGGGAAAGATCGTGGGCCAGTCCGAGAAAGCGAGATTTGTCGTGATGAGGAGACTCTTTTTTTCGTAGCGCCGGTTGACGATTTGGAAGAGCAGATCCGCGGCGCGGTCATCATAAGCGAGGTATCCGAGCTCATCGACGACCAAAAGTCCGATTTTCTCGAGATGCTTAAGGCGAAGTTCAAGACTTCGGGCTGAGTCACGTTTTTGAAGGTCAAGGAGGAGCTCGCTGGCTGTAAAGAAGGCGACCGAATGACCGGCAAGCACCGCTCGATGCGCAATATTCTTAGCGATCATCTCGAAGAGACGGGTGGCACGAAGCCTGGGATGTTTTTCCAGCGTCGATTGGATGATGGCCTTGTACGGGTCGAGCAGAGACGGGCGTACGACCGCGCCCCGGACGACAAACCGATCGGCTTCGATACCGCGTCGGACGGTATCTTTATGGATACCGAGTTCGGTGGCGATGGTACCGACCTTCCAGTGTTCACCGAAATAGAGCCGACGAATCTTAGCGAAGAGCTCGGGCGTCATCGCTCACGTCCGCTCCGGGGGAGCGCGCGCGCTTCGCCGAAGCACGCCCCACCGCTTTTTCCGAATCTGATGAACAAATTCTCGGCGAAAACCCCGAGCCAGACGGCCACAGCCGATACATCGTTGAACGTTTCCTGCATTTTCTCCCTCGTGGGTCCGCGATTCGGACGGAACACGGTCTAGGGAAATCACAAGTTTTCTTTGACCCTGATGCGTCACTTTTTCGCGATACCGCCGCTGTCGGTCGGCGTGATCGCGGCGGCCCTCCGGACTTTTTGGGTGTCTCCGTCCGGACTCCCGGAGGCTTTCTCTTCGAGCCTGTAATCGGCAGCGGCGTGAACAATATCGCTGCCCCCGATCACACCGCCGACAAACGGAAAATGGTTGCCGGCACGCCGGCTCCGCGCACAAAGCCAACCGATGGGAATCGTCCACGCCTAGGAGCCCTCGCGGGCAGAAACCTGGACGCGAGCCTTAGGCTGTGGGACGAGTCATGGTGTCTCGTCCTACGAGGCGTCCGATTGGGAGCGTCCCCGTCTCGCCGCAAAACGATCCAGGGGGGGCGCTCGCTTTCACCGCCCAATGAAGAGATCGCATGCTCATCCCGAGCATGCGATTTTTTTGACTCCGCTCACCCATCGGGGAAGTAGAGGAAGAACAAGAAGTAGATTCACGAAGTAGGACCATTGGATAGAATCGGCCGGCCGGTCCAGATTTGGGCGCTTTCAGGCGATCATCAACAGCTGAGCCATCTTGGGGTTGTAGCTCAATCGGAAGAGCGTCTGTCTGGCAGAGAGAAGTGAGGGGTTCGAACCCCCTCGACTCCATCCCGATCGCACCTGCTCGGTCATGCCCGACCGGGCGCACGCTTTGATGTCGCCAAGGGCATCGAGGTGGCGGTCTTGGCGCCCTTCGCCGGCAGGGTGTGCCCGATTGGATCGAGGTTGACCACCCAATTGGATCGAGGTTGACCACCCATTTGGCTCGAGGGTGACCACCCAATGGGGTGAAGTCGACCTGGGGGAATCCCGACATCTGTAGAGAGGTTAGGCGACGCGTATTCGGCTCAGGGCTGCGAAGGAGCAGTGATGAGCAAAGCGAGGACGAGTATGCGTATGCAAGAAGAGATTCAGCGGCTTTCGAGAGAGGGCTACTCGATACGAAAGATAGCGAAGGCCCTGCGCGTTTCGCGCCAAACGGTCCGAAAGTTTCAGGAGACCGCGGAGCCACGATCCGGGCCCGGTGACAATAGCGAAGGTACGGGCTGGCAGGGGCGTTTGGATTGGGAAGAAATCTGCCGTACGTCCCAAAGAGGTGTTTCGGTGACGCATCTGCATTCGGAGTACGCGCCTGAGGTCACGTATTGGAGTTTTTTGGAGAAACCTGCGGGACCGTATGCCGAGGACCAAGGCTGTGAGGTCTTCGCCGCGAGCACGCTCCCGGTGAGCGTACGGAGAACGATTACGCGGACGGGATCTCGCTTGTCGATCGGCGCACGGGGGAGTTGACGAAGACGCATCTATTCTGTGGTGTACTTCCGTTCTCTGGATACACGTTCGGCGAGTTTTTCTTGAATCAGAAACTACCGTCATTCATTCGGTCTCAGGAGCGGATGTGGCCCTACTTTGGTGGGGTCACGCCGTACGTGGTGATCGACAATTTAAAATCTGGGGTGAAGCGGGCTCACCGCTACGACCCGGACGTCAATCCGACCTACTGCGACTACGCAGCCCACGCAGGATTTGCTGTTCTTCCGGCTCGGCCCTACAAGCCCAAAGACAAAGCTGTGGTGGAAGTGACCATTTCGGTCATACAGCGTCAATTCTACCAGGACGTTCGAAACCGAGAATTCTACTCATTGTCTGAGTTGAATGCGGCCTTTTCGGTGTACCTCAAGCGTCTGAACGCCGCTGTCATGAAGGACTATGGCGTATCGCGCAAAGAACGTTTTATGAGCGAGGTCCGGCTCCTGAAAAGCGGCCCGAAGGGCCCGTTCGAATTCAGTGAGCGCAAAACAGCGAAAGTCCATCCGGACTGCCACATCCAAGTGCACCGAAACTTCTACTCGGTTCCCTATCAAAACGTGGGTCAGGTCGTTCGCGTGCGCATTACGGAAAAGTTGGTTGAAATCTTTTCCAAGGATGGTGAGCCGACTGCTGTGCACGCCCGAATCCTCGGGAAAGGTCGATTCTCCACGGACCTGAGGCACTACCCCCAAGAGCAACAGGGTGTGCGTCGTTTTGAACTGAAACACGCCCAACAGGACGCGGAGAAAATCGGGCCCAAGACCACTGAGCTGGTAGAGAGTCTGATCTCTTCAAGCTATCCCCTTCGATACTTGCGGAGAATCCAAGGTATCCTTCGCCTGGCCCAATCGAATCGTGTAAGTCCCCGCTCTTTGGAGTATGCGGCGGCCCAGGCGCTTCTCTTCAACAAGCCTCGGCTCAACTACAAGCGGAGTGAAAATATCTTGCCTTCGTACGAAAGCTCACCAAAACAGATATTCTCATCTTGGACGACTTTGGACTCCGTGCCTACCTCCACGAGGAGGCAACCGCGCTCGTCGATATCTTGGAGGAGAGATACTAAAAGGGGGCGACCATCATCACTTCACAGGTCGACATTCCTGGATGGAAGAAGCTCTTCGAAGATCCAGTCATTGCCGAGGCCATCATCGACAGGATGAAGAATCCTTCTCAAAAAACCGTTTTGAAGGGGGGCTCCTATCGAGCGCGCATTCACTGACGCCGACGACAAGAAAGGAGGTTGCCCATCAGGGAAAATAGTGGATAGGAAAATACCGTAAAATAAAAGCGTCGCTTACGCTCCGCTGGATGTCGATCAGACCCACTTAGGGTGGTCAACTTCAGCCAAAACGGTGGTCAACTTCGCTGCAAAACGAGCACAGGGTGGGAATGCTGGCCTGATTCGCATCTGTAACTCAGAGGCAGAGTGACAGCTCGACACGCTGTTGGTCGAAGGTAACTGTTCTTTTTGGGGCGTCTAGCCGGGCCCGCTTCATGGTGTAACGTTGAGGTCTGCGCTCAATGTACAGCAGGTGTGGAGTTCTGAATGTTATTCTCGCGAAGGAAATCTTCGAACGCGGTTTGCCAGTTGGCTGGCAAGAGCTGATCGAGATCCCGGTTCGGCCAAGTGTCGATGTTGGCGATGATGCTAGGAAGGTACTTTCCACAATCGACGCCTGCCGCGTCGGCGGTGGAGACAACCGAAAGGACATCGGCGAATCGCTCGGCGCCTCCCCTGGAGCCAGCAAAGAGCCAGGACTTTCTTCCGGAAGCAAGCCCAAGCTCATTCTGCCCATGCCGAATTTAGTGCTCGTATTGCGTATCCATGGCATCCGTTGTTTGGCAAGAAAGTTGATGTCGCTTATGAAGAGGCGCGCGGAGCAGAACGAGTGTACATCTGTTTCCTATCGAACGATTCTGGCGCAGCTATACCCGCTTGGATGTTCGATTCGGGGGCATGTAGTCATATGAAGCTCGGGCCGCCCCGGGTGTCCGTTTGCGCGTTGGAGGAACTAAAGAGAATCCTCGCAGAAGTAGAGCTCGATCAGTCTTCGACAGTAGGCAAGAGTCGTCTCAAGGAGGACGCCAATGCCGAATCAAGCCCGCAAGCCGAAACTGGTAGCACAGCTTCGACTGTTTCAGAGCCCGATCCATCTCTCGACTCTAGATCCCAAGTGCGCACAACAGCGGTCGAGCTCCTGGCTCAACTTTTGCTCAAGGCGACCGGGTTCAGTCTCGCCGACGAAGGCGAAGAGGGGGAGCGCGATGAGGCCTTGTGAGATTCCTGGTAGTGTCATTCAACGTCGAGCGATTGTATATGTAAGACAGTCAACCGGTATGCAGGTGACTGAGAACCTTGAAAGCCAGCGCCGGCAGTATGAGCTTTCAGACCTAGCCAAGAGCTATGGCTTCAAAGACGTTGCTATCATTGATGACGACCTCGGCGTCACGGCGAGTGGCACCGTGGAACGTCCAGGTTTTCGGAGTTTGGTTGGCCAGATCTGCGAAGGTGTAGTCGGTGCCGTATTCTGTCTTGAGGCCTCGCGTTTGGCTCGCAATGGGCGCGACTGGCATCATCTCGTGGAGTTGTGTGCTCTTGTTGACGCGCGTGTTATTGACACCGATGGCATCTACGATCCGAAGATGCCCAATGACCGACTGCTTCTCGGACTTAAGGGTACAATGAGTGAGTTCGAGCTAACGGTATTGAGGCGTCGGCTTCTGGACGCAGCTCAGGCGAAAGCACAACGTGGTGAGCTACGCATGCCGGTGCCCGTTGGATATCTTTGGCCTAAGGATACCGGCTTGACCATGGATCCCGATCGGAGAGTGCAGGAATCAATTCGAATCGTTTTTCGACTTTTCGAACGTCATGGCAGTGCTCGACAAGTCTTACTGCACATGCGGAAAGAAGGAATTCTGTTTCCTCGGCCCGCGGACGCCAAGCAGTTAGTCCGACTCATTTGGAGAGCACCTTGTTACCGAAATATCATTTCCGTATTGCGGAACCCCTTCTACGCTGGTGCCTACGCGTACGGAAAATCGAAAGTCCAAACAACGATCGTAGACGGTCAAGTCCGAAAAATATACGGAAGAGTACGCTCAAGAGACGAATGGCTCATTATTCGTGATCACCATGAAGCCTACGTTTCATGGAAGCGGCATGAAAGAATCCAAGAGAGGCTATCTCAGAATAGTTTTTCAAAGACGGCCGGCGGTGCAAAGTCGGCACGAGGTGGCCTCGCCCTGATGGCAGGACTTCTTCGATGTCGACGATGTGGCCGAATGCTTCAGATACAATATGGGGGCCGAGGCATCCCCCAACCACGTTATTGTTGCCGACGCGGTCATACGATGCACGGTCTTGAACCTTGTATCTCCTTTGGTGCACGGCGGCCTGATCTCATCATTTCTTCTGAAGTCCTTGCCGCCGTCCAGCCACTCGCGATAGAAGCCGCGATTGTGGCTGAGCGGGATGCGAAGAATCAACTCGACGAACGCCAACGTGCGTACGAACTGGAGCTAGAGCAGGCTGGCTACGAAGAAAGAGTTGCCGCACGCCGTTATCATTCTGTTGATCCTGATAACCGTCTTGTTGCTTCCGAGTTGGAAGCGCGCTGGAACGTGGCTTTGGAGAATCTTCGCAAATGCGAGGCCAGACTTGGTCGAGAAAGTCCCAGAGTGCCTTCAGCGCCTGACCGCGATGCGCTTCTTGGACTAGCGAGCGATCTTTCGTCCGTCTGGAACGCTTCAACAACAGACCAGCGAATGAAGCAACGTCTCATCCGAACGCTCATTGAGGAGATCGTGGTCGACGTAGATGACTCAACAAGGGAAGTTGTACTTATCATTCATTGGCGGGGTGGGCAGCATTCGGAGGTGCGGGTTCGCAAACCAAAACCGGGTGAACATATGATGCAGAATCCTCCCGAGGTCGAGGAAACCGTGCGCCAAATGGGAGCCCGCTGGCCCGATGAGCAGATTGCGGCCACCCTCAACCGCATGGGCAAAACAACACCTTATGGGCATACCTGGAACGCACGGCGTGTCTCACAGTATCGTCGAACCAAAGGCATTGCGGGATACGAGTCTGCAGTCAAAGATGGAAAATGCCTCACCATGTCAGAAGCGGCCGAGAAACTCGGCGTAACTGCTCACGTCATCCGCAAATTGATCGCCGATGGCGTTCTGCCAGCGAAACAGCATGTCTTTGATGCTCCGTGGCAGATCTACGCCACGGATCTCGAAAAACCGATGGTGCGGGACGCGATACATCGCCGACGTCTGCGAAAGGGGCGCCCGTGTCGAAATGATAACGACAATCGAACTCTTGAGATTCCAGGTATTTGAAGAAGGAGTGCACAATGAAACCAAAACCGCAATGCGACGGAGTCGTCGTTCTGCCTCCCCGTTATCAATCTCGAGGCGACCGTCTATCGCAAAGGGAAGCCTGAGCTTGTCCCACTGATTGATAAAATAGGTCACCCCTTGCTTCATAGGCTTGAGCAGAGGCATAGCCTTGAGTGCCTCAGCGCGCTCGAGGATTTCCTCCATAATGGGGAGACTCTGGGTGCGCCGTCGCTCAAGCCGCTGAGGCGCAAGCAAAGCATGTTCTTTGCACTGTGCTTCGATTCGATAGATACGCTGGAATGCATCGACAAAAGGACGCGCCGCGGTATCTCCGAATTCGAGCGCTTGAACGAACGGTCGACGTGCGTGCATACAGCATCCCGCGAGCAGTCGTCCAACCTTATCACCCCTGTTCGCGTCGGCGATCCGTTCGTAGCCGCGATAGGCATCACCCTGAAGCACTGCTTTGGAGTCACGAAGCCACTTCTCGGGGTGCTCTGCCTCCCACGTGGGCGCGTATTGGTAAGCCACATAGGTCAAAGTCTTCGAAAGGTCGCCTCCGGGATCGAAGTACCGCCCCACGAATACCCACATCTTCCCGTTCACCACGCCGCCCTCGACGTCTCGGTCTCGGACGCGAATAGATGTATCATCGAGATGAATCATATCGGACTTGCGAACGAGCTCGGTGATACGGTAACAGAGCGGCTTGAGGATTTCGTGCCCAAAGCTTTCCGATCGGCTGAGCGTGGAGATTGCGAAATCGCCCCCGGCACGTCTGAAAATCTTCTGCGTACGACGAAGTGGAAGCCCGTCCACCGTCTTGTTCGTTATCAGAGCAGCGAGAAGCTTTGGTCCCGGCCAAGCGCCGTCCCGGGCATGGGTTGAGGGCGCAGGAGCTTTTTTCACTTCGCCTTCGCACAGCCTGCACGCGATGGTTTCACGCAAGTATTCGATGACCTCAAACTTCGGTGGTGTATACTCGACAACGAGACTCCGGTTGTGACCGATGGTGCACCGAGACTCACCGCACTGAGGGCAGGGCCGGTCATTGTCAGCAACACAGAGCTTCTCGGTGCGTGTGGGCTTGAGGGGGGCGCGCCGCTTCTTCCTTTTTCGTTTCTTTGGCCCGGGCGTTTCCTTTTCTTCTGGCTCAGGCTCCGGCGTTCGCAAGGCTACAGCTTCGAGCGTGTCGACAAAGAGACTCTGCTGGCCACAAAGCACCTTCTCCGAGCGCCGTCCGAACAACTGCTTTTGTAGATGGTGGATCTCGACAGCCTGATCTTCGATGACCTTCTGAGCGGTCTGAAGAACGGCCGCAAGCGCCTCTTTTGAGGGCATTTCGCCGTCCTTGTTCGAAAGGACTTCGATGAGGTCCGTGAAGTTGACCAGTTCGGTAGCCGTCTTCTTGATACGCGTCTTCGAGATGAATTGGAGTTACAAGCTCAAAGCTTACGAGGCAAGCAGAAAACGCTAAGTTTCCAAAAGCTTCAGCGTCGGCGATGTTTGTGTTCTCCGTCCTCGTTTCATCGACGAAAAGTCGATGTCATCTAAAAAACAAAGCATCGATTTCGTGTCCATTTCCCAGCAGAACCGACCATCTTCGAATCGGGGACGACGAAATCGTCCTCGGTCGAGTCGCTTCGCAAGAATGCACCAGCCGTGCGGATCATGAAAGAGCACGCGCACTTGGTTGCATCGCTTGTTAAGGAACACAAACAGGCCTCCGTGGCGCGGATCAATCTTTAAGTCTTGAAGCGCAGTTGCTGCCAATCCGTCGAAAGAACGACGAAGATCAACCGGCTCGACTGCGAAAAAGACCCGAGTACCGGAAGGGATCAACGGTCGCCACCCATAAGTATACCAAGGATCTCCCCCACAACCCCTGGCTGACTCGGAAAGCGAACGAAGGCATCTCCAATCAAGACCTCGACGGATTCCTCAAAACCGAGGCTGTCAGATTCTCTCCTCTTGTTACGGGACGGTACTGTGACTTCAATGAAGCTCGGCGAGACCCCGACCTGCTTCGTCCAGTACACCAGCTTCGGTTTCGACACACCTCGAACTCGACAAAATTCTCCCTTGCTCAACCCGCTTCTTCGCCATTCAGAAACAAGCGCCTTGCCATCCGCCTTTGTGAAGTAGGATTCGCTCATGTCCCGAGCATGCTGCATGCGATCACGCTCGCCTAGGCGCCCCAGAAAGAACAGTTACGTTGAAAAACACCCTGCTCCCGTACGCGTGCCCTTGCCCGTGCGCGTACCCGAACTCGACGCAGGTCATTTGTTGCACGCCCTTTTTCGGAAAAGTCCCGTATTCCCTGGCGATTGAAGCGATGGACTCCAAAGCGGGCACGCGCACGGGCAAGGGCACGCGCACGGGAGCAGGCTTGCTGAATGTCGCTTCGTGACTTTTTCAGCAGCCTGCTAGAGGATACCTACCCGGGGGAGATATCGGAATTAAATAGCGATGACCCCAGACAACAAGCGGCACAATTTGCATCCATCGAAAAAATCATGGTCATCGAGCGCCTACGGAATGTCCCGTCAGACCTCGACAGTCTTAAGACCGACTTTCCCTGGTGGAAAGACACCATGGACAAGAGACTAGACGAACTCTTTGATGCCGGCCTGATTAAGCGAGATGCCCAGAACGTTTTTTATATAGACACCACAAAACGCATCGCTTTGACTGCGCACCTGAAATCGTTGGCGCAGGCCAAGCCCAAACACGCGTCGTCGGAAGAATAGCCTCCCAAGTAGCCGAGGTCATCCCGAAGCACCGCCCACGCTCCAAGAATATTGCGGCGCGGCGACTTTACCCCTGTGTAATCTACTCAATTGAGCTTGCCACCGCGATACCCGTTCGGTCGGTACCGAGACCTCCGCGCTCAATAATATTTAACCTAGCCCGATTTCAGTCGAATATGCGAGCGAGCGGGGAACGAGGGCTGCATTCTCTATCGTATAGACGACACCCTTTCATGCAAGCACATCGCCCGTTCTCTGTAACCTCAAGTTCGCTGCAGACCGGCTCCACGTCGTCCAAACAGTGTTTTCCCACACGCCTGAGACTCGCCGTAAGACGGCACTTGTCCCTGAACGGCAAAAAGCCTGCGGCCGTTCCGGTGGTGTCAAGCAGAACCATTGTCAAGTCCGTCCGTATAGCAACATTGTTGCCCAACAACATCGTCCATGATGGCGTCCCTGGTTGATTGGACAGTGCGATCATCTACGACAACGACAACTGACTCTCTAATTTCGGTACAGGTTACTGCCTCACGTTCATTGGCACAGAGGGGTCGAGCGCCCAGAATTGCGCAATCCGCAGTTCGTGGCTCGTCCCCCCCCTTATACAACTTGTCCCCAAGGGCTTGGGCATCCTGCCGGTTCTTGCAGTCCAGCAGATCATTGGCATCCTGGGAAAATCTCAACCGTCGGGACGAGGCTCTGACGTACGATCTCGAACGGAAACTGTCTGCGCAGCGTACCATCTCTGCACGTGAGATCGCTAGTTTGACAGGGTTCCGCCAACTCCCAGGCAGTGAACTGAATAACAGTGTCGTCGTTGCATACATGCCCGCCTGTGCCAAAGACGCTCGAGTTGGCGGGATATCCAGGAACCAAACCAAATGGATTTGGACGATAGTCCGTGTCGCAATGACAACCTTCAGCCGCAACGTATCGTTTCGCGGGATTTCTGCCAGACTCCTCAAGTTGTTCCCGTCGTGGACCGACAACGCGTTGCCAACCCGTGGATAGAAACGCACAATCCAACATCCCCGGCTCTCCCGGGGAAGCGCCCTCGTTGGAGTTCAGCCTGAACTGAAATTTTGAGTCTGAAATTGTCTCCTGACCATCGTTCACGCAAACTCGACGCTCCCAATATCGAACCTCGGTCCCTGTGTGGTCATAGAATGCTTCGGTGGAAACGCCTGTGGGCCAAAACGCTGGCTTTCGGCCCACAATGAAATCAGACTTCGCTTCCCAATAGCAGTCCGACGCGCCACCTCCGCCACCGCGCCCGATTGCCACTCGCACCGCCTGGATAAGCACAGGATCGAGAATGCTCAATGCATCCGAGCTATCATTCTCTACGGCGTCTTCGACAACCACACGCTCCTCACGATCTGCGCCACAGCTCAGCGAAATCAGGAAAGCGCCCGATAGGAGTATATGTTTTTTCTGTGTTCGTGGTCTCATTGACTTCTCCAGGCTCTGGTAACCTCATAGTGAGGTGTTGTTGGCTCCCGTCGTGCAGCCAGCTATTCAATTGTCGTGTACATAACCTTGCAGACTTCACCTGGGGTCTCGTGAATTCTGACGCCCGCCTTTTTCTTTGTTAGCAACGCAGCCATCACCATCGTATACACTTCCTTAAAGTGTGGCTCAGACTTACGTATGATGATGTACTTGTCGTATCTAGGCTCGCAGTTCAATTGGGTCAAATCTCCATCGGGCAAGATGTAGAGGATACTTGAGTTTTGAAATAGTTGCTTGATTTCACCTTTACATATATTTCTGTTGCATTCGGCACGCGCTTCAGAAGTGAAGGTCGTCCCAACTAGTGATAGAGCACTGACAAGGAGTCCTTTACGAAAGAGTAGGCTTAGTTCTTTTTTCATTGTTCTTCCTGTGATTTCTTCTTCTATTAGTGAAGAAAAGACGTATAACGATTGTTCGCCCCTAGAAGGGCCCCTGCCCTTCTTTCCTTGGGAGTACGCCCTGTTTCCCTTGTTGTAGACTGCAAAGGATGTACCACTTCGCCCCCCCCTGTATTTGTTGGATACCGCCCGTCTCAGGAAAAGCCAGATCGGCAACTATTGTTGCCGATCTGGCAAGTCAACATGCCGATGTTGCACAAAGCGCACTCCGCCAGCCCATGGGAGATGCTCCCTTCACGCTGAACGTACCATCGTAACTATTCTTTTTTGGGCGTCTGGTGGTCAGGCCCGCTTCACAGTGTAACGTTGAGGTCTGCGCTCAATATACAGCAGGTGTGCTGAAGGTTAAGATGGGCACCAGGTCTAAGTGCCCGTTTCGATTGTCGGTCTTGGAGAAAAAAATGCGGAATGTTCACAAGGAATTCGGGCCGCTCTGGCTCTTCTTCGTTCTCTCTTCGGGAGGCTCAGCCCTCGGCCAGGAGGCGAAAGCTTAACCCGCACCGCATTCCGGATCGAACCTTGTCGCTGCGCCCGTAGAGGAAGCGCACCTTCCAGCCAACTCGGCTGATCTCGAACCGGCGACCACGCCGATGCGAAAGAGTCGAGGCGCGTGGATTTACGTAGACGGGGCGCCGTCCGGCGCTGCCGGCTCCTCGATTCTTGGCCGCGAGATTGAATCGTGGTCAGTAGACTCCTCTACCGCAGCCCGGCCGGGTGGCAGTTCTTCTCGGTGGCGCGAGCCACCTTCTACGGGGAACTGCGGTTTTCGCGCATGTACCGCTGGGACGACTCAAGGGCCAACGATGTCCTGTTGGGGGACGGCGATGTACTCCAACCTGGCGTCGGGTATTTCGGTCATCGGGCGCAGGCGGGCGGGTTGCCTCAGGCCACAAGCGAGGCGAAGCACTCGGCAGGAGCCGTTCCGAGGAACAAGATCATCGAAGAGGCCGCACCGAGCTAAATTAGCATTGGCCTAGACTAGCTAGACTAGACCCTATGGAGTGACCGGCCCGCAATCGTAGGCCCTGCTACAATGCAGGGAACTATAGAGCGCGGGTTAGCACCGAGCGGTGCCAGAGCCGCATACGAAAGGAGCCGGTCATGGCGAAGGGTATCACATGGGTTGGAATGGACGCACACAAGAAATTTATCAGCGTAGCCATGCTGCTGCCGAGGCGAAAAACGACCGAGGAATGGAAAGTGAACAATGAGCCGAAGGCGCTCAAACGGCTGGTGCGGAAACTGGAGAGGGAGGCCCCAGGAGAAATCCGGTGTTGCTACGAAGCAGGAGTTTGCGGCTTTGCCCTGCAGCGAACGCTTCAGGCGCTGAGCAAGGGCCGGTTGGTGTGCGAGGTGATCGCGCCAGCGCTGGTGCCCAGAAAAGCGGGCGACCGGATCAAGACGGATAGACGTGATGCGAGGAAGCTCGCTGAGCTGTTCCGGGCCTGTCTTCTTACGGAAGTCCATCCTCCGCAAGCTGACGACGAGGCGGTGCGCGATCTATGTCGATGTCGGGAGGACGCGCAGGAAGATCTGATGCGCGCACGGCATCGATTATCTAAATGGCTTTTGCGTCGTGGCCGTTCCTTCACGGGCACCAAGAACTGGAGCCTGGCTCATAGGCATTGGCTTAAGGGACTTTCATTTGAGAATGAAGCGGACGCCACCACCTTCCATGACTATCTTCGTTCGATGGAACAGATAGAGGAGCGATTGAAGGACCTCATGGAGAACATCGAACGAATGGCGGTGACCGAGTCGTACGCTGAAGCGGTGGGTCTTCTTCGATGTTTTCGGGGCATCGATACGCTGACTGCCATGACAATCGTAGCTGAGCTCCATGATTTCGGCCGCTTTGAATCACCGCGTGCGTTGATGTCTTATCTTGGCCTCGTACCCGGCGAGCATAGCTCAGGAGGTAAGTCCCGACGGGGGCCAATCACAAAGACCGGGAATAGGCATGTGCGTCGGATTGTCGTTGAGGCGTCCAAGCACTATCGCAAAAAGCCCACGGTGGGACCTCGTCTAAAGAAGCGTCGAACGGGTCAACCGGCGGATGTGGTCCGACACGCTGACAAGGCACAGTCTCGTTTGCACCGAAAGTACTGGCGCCTCGTGCACGGAAACAAAAATGTGAACAAAGCAACCATCGCGGTTGCAAGAGAACTCGTCGGCTTCCTCTGGGCGGTCCTCTATCCAAGAAGTGCTCAGGTTGGGCCGGGTCTGAGGCGGGCTGCTTGACACCATGACGAACCGTGCGCTCCATCCTCAAGAGTCTACCAGCGTGCTCATGGTCCTCCAGGCTGCCCTCGCTATGCTCGGCGCTGCGCGGCCTGGACCACCACTGCGCCCACCGGTGACTTTGACCGTGGATGAAGCGTACGGGTGCCTCCGGCGGGGACTCAGCGCCGGGCAACAGGATGATCTACACAAAAAGTATGAGGGGAGGCGCGAAGGGCGGACGACGAAGGCACGAATTGGAGAAACACGCGACCTAGCATTGCGACAGGCCTTGCGCCGGATTCGCGCGACTAGACAGCGACCTCTCCCGACGGAACACGGTCATGCTAGGCTCTGCTTGGGCTACGTCCAGGTAATCCGCGGATATCAGAGTGACTCGTCGTCGAAGAGACCTACGTCGTCCTTCCTTTGCGCTTCCCCTCTTTCACCCGCACCTCACTGCGAAGAACGGGAGGATTTTTAGAGCCAAAATGAGCTTACGAGTATTGACAAAGGGTCACTCCATATCAGCTAGACTAGAGCGCATCTCATAACCTCGCCAAAGGGGGATCGACATGGGTTCGAGGATTTGATCTACCGTGGTCGATGGACGTCACGGATGATCAGTGGAAGGCTATTCGGAAGCACTTTCCTACAACTGAAAAGCGTAAGACAGGCATCAAGGGAGGGCGGCCATGGCGAGAACCGCGAGGTGCTCTGAATGGAGTGTTATGGTTTCTCCGAGCAGGGGTGCCCTGGTCAGATCTTCCGCGTCGCTATCCCCCCTATCAGACCTGCCATCGTCGATTTCAGATCTGGGTAAGAAAGGGCGTGTTTGAGAAAGTCCTCGTTGGACTTAGGAAAACTTTGGCGACGAGCGAGGATGCCGAGGCCTTGATAGATGGCACGTACGTAGAGGCAAAAAAAAGGAACATGTGTCGGGAAGTGTCGTGCCGGGAATGCGAGGAAAGTGATGGCCATTGCAGACAGCAATGGTCTTCCACTATCTGTGGTTATTGCAGAGGGCTCCCGACACGACATTGTTCTCACTCAAAGAGTGCTCGACGCTGCGTTTGTCGATGAGCTTCCCAATAAGCTCATCGGCGACAAGGCCTGGGATAGCAGAAAGCTACAGGGTGAACTCAAAAGCGGAAGAGGAATTGAGCTTATAGCGCCAAAACGCGGAGGGCAAAGGCCGAGTAAGAGAAAGCAGGATGGCCGCTCTTTCCGACGTTACACGCGCCGATGGAAAGTCGAGAGGCTTTTCGCTTGGCTCAAGCAGTTTCGCCGGCTTTCCATTCGCTGGGAATACAAATCGGACAATTTTCTCGGCCTTCTACATCTTGGATGCATTGTTATCCTTCTACGAAATTTATATTGACCTCGTCCGGGGTGAAACGAACTGAAAATCGTTGCGCAAGTTCTACTTCTTTGCGCTATCCGTTGGCGCGAGTATAGCCTGGACCTGGACCTGGACCTGGACCTGGGCGCATGAACTACCGAAATCTCGAAGTCTACAGGTTGGCCATCGCCTTCCTGCCTCTCGCATCGCAGCTCACGGATCGATTTCCCCCCGGCTACCCAAGTTTTGCGGACCAAATCCGGCGAGCGTCGTTGTCTGTCCCGCTCAATATCGCGGAAGGCTCTGGAAAGACCAGGCCAACGGACCAAAAACGCTTCTACGCAATCGCCAGAGGCTCCGCTATGGAGTGTGGAGCAATTGTCGACGCCTGTTTTGCTCTTGGCTTTATCGACAAAGCATCGGTTCGGGAGGCTGTTAAGATACTCGACCCGATCGTTCGCATTCTCTCCAAGATGTGCCTTCCCCCTCGAACCCGCCGGTAGGAATCCAGGTCCAAGTCCAGGTCCAGGTCCAGGTCCAGGAAAATGAGGTTATGAGATGCGCTCTAGCATGCGCAGGCGCACCACACTTTGACCGAAAAACGGGCCTTCAGATCACGTTTCCTGCAGGTGCATGCGAGTTGCCCACCGACGTGCAACGCCGTCAACACGCTGTGGCGACGCAGACGACTATCCCTGGCCTCTGGCAAGAACCCTCTCATCCGATGTCCTCTGTAGGCCAGGCTCTTCTCCGTTTACGCCGTCCTAAGGAAGTCCAGGAGGCGTTCGGAGCACCTCGACAGCGACGATCTCGTCGAAGCCTGTGTCGCTTTGCCTGGACGACGTTTTTGAACGAAAAACGCAGGGAGCTCTTACACAATCGCGCGGCTTCGTCCGCGGTAAACTTTTACATCGGCAGCAGAAATGGCTTTGCACACGGCCGTTGATGGAATCAGAAGGCATGCCAACTGCATGGTTACCCGAATCTCAGACAATCTGTGGACCGGTCGCCCAGATGTCCGATTTTCACTGTGGCTCGTCCGAAACTGGACCCGAACGACGAGGCTGGCGCAATGAAAGCCGAGACGCGGAGGGTAGCGGCGCGCATGTTTAGCGTCGTGGATGACGACGACATTTCGGTGAAGAGCGATGCCCCTCCGGTATTGGAGCTCCGTCTCCAAGGCTGGTCGGTGGCCCTTCGACGATCCGACAACGGAGTCTCTTAATATGTTGCCGGTCGCAATTCGGCGGGTCTTCATGGCTCAGCACCGCGTGGACTTTCGTAAGCAGCTCAACGGGCTTCTCGGCGAAGCGTATCGCTTAGGCGCAAATCCTTACGACGGTGACTGCGTCTTGTTCGTAAAAAAGGACCACCGACAGCTTCGAGCTCTTGTGGGTGATCGCGTGGGTCTGTACCTCGTCAGTCGTCGCTTTGAAGGGGGCCGTCTTCGAACGCTTGTCCGGTTCGCGGAAGAAGCCTTTTCTTGTTGATCGGCGTCTTCCAAAGTGACGGTGACGGCATCACCTGCGCGATACACACCCTCATCGAGGCGAACCATACCTGAGTGGGTCGAAACCTCTTCCCTGTGGGAGATCGTTGCCGTGACACCGACGGCGTTCAATCGAGTGGGAAACAAGATGCGACCTGCCAAGCCCCTCCACTTCACCGGCTATTGCCCAGCAAAGTAGTAAAAATTGCGATATGAGCAATAAGGTCGAAGACTGCTTACGACGCGTCAGGTGGCGGCCCGACTTGCGGTCGGCCTTACCAGCGTAAAACGGTGGGCCGATTCCAGTCAGATTCCGTGCGTAAAAACCGCCTGAGGTCACCGACGTTTTCTTCTGGAAGATATTCTTCGATTCGAATCGCAGGAAGAGGATTTTCCGGAATGTCACTCATAGTTCACCTTTCGCCCGGCGTTGATAAAGCGTGACTTCGCGCTTGGTGGCACAACGCGCGCTGATGACGCGAGTCGTATCTTCATCGGGCTAGCCCCACTCATCGAGGTCTCCGGATTTCGTACGACGTCCGAAAATCGGTGGTGCGGCCTTGCCGAGCGGCGTGATTTTAGGCACATGGAGACGGTCACAGAAATTGCTAACAGAAAGCCTGGTGTGCTCACCGCATCCGGCAATACCGACCACGGCGTCCGCAAGAGTCTCTCCTCTATCGTGTGGTGGAACATCACCTCGATGAGCTGATCGAGAGCTTTCGCGACCCTGATGACCCGAGGCCGGAATTCCTAACTTCGTCGAAAAAGAATTCAGAGCTTACCTGACTTGCGGTCGACCAGAGTTTGGCTTCATCAAACTTCGGTGCGAAAAATGTCAGCATGAGCATGCGCTACCCTTCTCCTGTAAGGGCCGGGCGATCTGTCCATCCTGCGCCACCCGTCGAAGGGAAGACACGGCTGCCCACCTGGTCGAGCACGTGTTGCCCGACGTTCCTCTTCGTCAGTGGGTGCTGTCGCCCCCGTTCGAGCTCCGAGGACTCTTGGCCGCTCGAGGTCAGGTCCTGTCTCGGATGGCACGCATCTTTGTAGATGAGATTTTCAAACAGATGAAGAGCTGGGCCACGTCTCAGGGCCTGAAAGACACCCGATGTGGAGCCCTTACATTCCTGCAAAGATTCACCAAGACCCTCACTGTACACCCGACGTTTTTTTCTCTCGGAACGGTGATGAGTCCGAGCCTGAGTTTTACCCGTGTCCACCGCCAAGCCCAAGGGACCTTTTGGAGGTCGCGAGAAACGTCTTCTTACGAATGAAGCGATTTCTTAAGAAATGGGGCTTCTTGAGTCAAAACGGGGATGATACGCAAGTCTCTCCGCTCGACCGGTGGTCTATGAGCACTCAAAGAGAGCCGTCGATGCTCGCACCCACCCAAGTCCACGAAACGCCCTCTTCGGGCATCGAGCTTGGTGGGTTCAGTGTGCACGCCGCGGTGACTGTCCCCGCCCACGACAAGAAGAGAAGAATCGAGCTGTGCCGCTATGTGACCCGCCCTCCGTTCGCCGAAGACCAACTTCGCGCGACCGAGGATGGTCGTATTGCATTCACCCTGAGACGAAAGGCTCAAAGCGGGCAAAGCGTGATTCTCCTCGAGCCCGTCCGTCAACTTCGTCGCCTGGCCTGGTTGATTCCTCCTGCTCGCCAACATCAAGTTCGATTTCATGGAATTCTTGCGCCTGCCGCCAAGGACAGAAGCCGTGTCGTCGCCAAGCCTCCGTTCAAACTGCAGCTCGCATTTCCGCTCGAAAACATGCACCCCGAGAGAAGTTCTTACCGAGTCCCGTGGGCGAAATTGCTGAAGCGTGTCTCACACTGCACCTCCTTGGTACATGCCCGAAATCTCTAGGCTTAGTTGTTTTGAATTGAGTTCTGCTGGCTTCGATTTTCTTTCTGCACGCAGGGTTGCCCAAACGGTGACATCTTTTGCGCGGAAAATCCACGGACCGTGTGGCAGTGGATGAAGCGCAGGAAGTTCATTCCGCCGCGCGCACTTCCGAAGAGTGGTTACAGAAACTTCAGCCAGCCTGCTGGCCTCTTCAAGGATCAAGTAACCTGCAGCTTGGCGATCGCCACGAGAATGGCAAGCGATATCGTGCTTGGAGCGAAGGGAGCGAATCGCAGCGCGTGTCCACGGGTCACCGCTGGGTCGTCGGTAACCGTCGCTGTTCAAATGCTTCGCGATATCGGTATCGTCGCAGACATGGGCAAGTTCTTTGATCGCAGTGACAACTTCCAGCCTGACGGCGCTTCGCTTGCGTCCAGTTGGGTGTTTCTTGAGGGAATGCCGGGTGTGGACTCCGCCTTTCCAGTGCACAAGAAACTCAACTGCGCGGTTGTCTTCCGAAGTGCTGACTACAATTTCCTGTATGAGCGTGCGCGCAATGCGCTTCTTGAACCGGACATCCGCACGCGGCGCATTCCACACTGTGGACAAGTTGCATCCCAGCTCGACAAAGCTCTCTTTGTCGATGGGTGTAGTGTCAGACAGCCGTGATTCCTCCGCCTTTTTCCTCTGCTCAGTTTCGGAGACCTTGGACAGCGCTATCTCCCAGCGGCGCTCCAACTCGCCGGTCACCAGTCGGTTCTCGGGGTCGGATGCATCAAATTGACGGCGGGCGCGGTCCGCCTCGTAGCGTGCCGCAGTTAGCTCCGTTTCCAAGCTTCTGAGAACCGATTTTCGTTCGTCCTCCTGGGCCTCAAAGGCGGAAAGGGAGGCCTCCATGGCGGCCGGTTTTACAGCGTCTAGTAAGAGCTCCGAGATACGTGCATCTATGTCCACGCCGCTGAAGCCCAGACACAGCGGCTTTCCAAACTGAGCTGCCTTTCCGCACGTGTAGCGATGCACGGCGGGACCCCGCTTGCGGGATTGGTACTGGATACCCAATTTTCGTCCGCAGCGTTTACAGCGAAGGAGCCCATTCAAGAGTGCGGCGCCTTTTTTCACAGCCCCGACACTGTTTTGCCTGTTTTTATCGATCATCTTGCCAAGCCTCTCGAAGTTTTCGCGAGTGATATAGGCCTCATGATGGTCGTAGTGCAATGACAGCCATTCTTCTTGTGGCACGCGTTGAAAATCCTTCTTCAATTTGCCGTCTTCCAGACGGTTGACCGTTTTTCGGCGACCGTACACGTAGGCACCTGCATACGTTGGATTCCGAAGCGTCCGAAGGACCTGGGTGTAATCCGGAGAGCGCCAATAGATTCCCCGGGCAAGCCCGGGGTACTTACTATCACAGCTCCAGGAGGAGCTGACCTGAATCCTGCTGACCTTGGTGTTCTACGTATCGTCGGATAGCCTGTTCATCCACGCCTACGCTGCTGACGAAGTAACCGGGCGACCACACAACGTTTTCTTTCCAATAGACCCGGGAGAGCCATGCGAATGCTTTTTGCAACCGAGCCGCCGATTGGCTTTTTAGCCGACCCATCACCTCCGAGATGCTGTACTTCGGTGGGATCACCATCACCATGTGGAGATGATCTGAATCAAAGCCAATCGTCTCAAGCCGCACGCCCGGCATACTTCGCAACAGCTTCGGCAGTACACGACGGATGTAGCTACAAAGCTCAGGATTCAGGATCCGACGCCGGTATTTGCAAACCCATACGACATGGTATTGAAGCCGGTATACGCAATGGGCACCCTTAAACGTTTCCACTCCAGGAGTACACCGGCGCCGGACTCATTCACCCACGGGTGAACCCGTGGTGCTCTGTCTTCGACCGTATAGACTTCTCCATTGGCGTTCCCGACGGGGATTTGAAGCCCTTGTTCGATAAACCAGGTCATCGCCCCGTGCGCGCTGCCTACTTCCAGGGCCTTGGAGAAGAGGAGCGTGATGGCGCGCTGTACGCGTTGATCGGGATTCTTCTCGAGGCGGCCATCCTTGGACACTTTGACGTAACCCACACAAGGGCGAGTGACGAATGCACCCCGTTTGGCTTTCGCGATTCGTGCTTCCATTGGCCATCCGTGGTTCGAAACCAGTGACCTGCAACTCCAGAAAATGTTCCGGGATACCATTCGCACACTTTTGGTGACACCGTTCTCGCAAGGCTCGTTTGATGCACTCATGAATCGCCTCTCGCTGTTGTATTTCTTACGCCAGAAACGAACGGAAAACCTCGATCCGGGCTTTTGGAGCGAATTGTTCCAAAAAGAACACGCGGACTGGCTACAGCGCACGGATACGGTGTTATCTTACGTGTGCGCCCACGATTTCCTCTTTTTCCTCCCTACCGGCGGTTACGACACATACGAGGAATTTTTTGGGCTCCCGTGCGAACAGCTGACCGCGCTCTATTCCGCGCTCCGAACGGAGCGGCTGGGGTTCGCCGCATCCGACCTCCCGACGGTGGTCGAGCCTCCCGACGTATGGGTCGTGCATGAACTCATCAAGGACCTCTCCTGGTCTTACACCACCCGATCTCTGTATCACTACGACTATGACGACATCGACCCGGAGTACCCCTACGTACTCGACAGCTACGTACCCATCAACGATCAAACTGCCCCCCCCCCGAACCCTCAGTCCCCCTTCTGCAACGCCGGCTGCAACAAGCCATCGCCCACGCATACGCGGAGCGAGTCGAAGAGCACATCGAGGGGCGGTACCGTGGTCCGTTTAAGTATCACTTCCGCAGAGTGGATGCCATCGATGCCTTCAATCCCCACGCTCCTCGGTACTGGAGCCAAGATGCCATTGTGTTCAGAACCGTGGTCCAGTACCAAGACGGCATATTCAACCAGACCTACGCACCCGAATCGCACCTCGATGCCCTCCACTTACCCTTGAGTGCCACCGCTCGCGAAAACGTACGCACCCTCCGTGCCCTGCTTAACACGCACTGGGACGGCAACCTCACGCAGGTTGCACACACCATCGGGGTCAATCCGGGCATGGTCCATCGTGCCATCCAAACCGGAGCACTTGATCCCAAGGTCCGAAAGGCTTTGGAGGACAAGTTGGGTCAAACGTTTGTGCGCCCGGAGCTAAAGTTCGCCCACACAGATCCTTCTATTTTGTTGCTCTACCCACATAGCTCCACCATTGATTCGTCGGACGCCAGCTTCACCGTCCTTCACCCGAATCTTTCCCGGGATGACTGGACCTACACCCTCGATTTCGAGGGAATCGACGGCATCACTGTGCGGACGATCGAACGCCTACCCGACAGGACAACCTTGCAGATTGTACCCCCAGCCTGGCGGGATGTCATTCTGCGGATGCTGGAAACGGGTACCCATGAACTGGAGGGCAAGATCAAAATCTCCTGCCTTGAAGACAAGTGTGACGGGCCCATATTCAAATCGCTCGTGATCGAAAAATACCGGGATGTGCCGATCGATGAAGCCTCCCTGAGGGGCCACTTGGCGGAGATCAATGAACTCTCAGGAAAGCCTGACCTGGTCGACAAGATTGTGCTTTCGTTCTCCGTAGACGAGTCCAAGGTTGATCTCAAAACCCTTGCTTGGGCTCGCGCCGTCACCGACTCCTGGACCGACGTTTCGATGACGGGTACCGAGTTCTGGATGCAACTGTTCGACATGACCCATGGGGGCCACCTCGATCGGAAGCTGATTGACGAACTCAGCAATCAGGTGCCTCCGGAACAGATCAGCCAACTGGCTGAGTCATGGGTGAGTCACAAACTCAAGGGAAAGAATTACTATTCCCACTGGAGCCGTGTCGACCAGGACGACACACTCAGCCAAGAACCCTGGACAAAACACGAACACGTAGATGACGAGGCGTTTGCTGAGGCTCTCCGCACGATGGCTTCCGAACCCGGACCGGACAAGAACAACCTCTTGGAACCCCTCAAGCTGAACCGGAGCACACTCCAGTTCGACCTCGATGAGAATCTCGAAGCGCCTTTGATGAGTCGTTGGCGGTATTCTCGTATCACGAACACAGGGACTCAGCCGATCGAGCTTGAGCTTCAGCACGACGAACCCTTTGTGATGATCGAGATTTCATCGCCAATGGGTTGGTCCGTCTCGCCGGAACCAGAAGACGCCATCGGTGCTCCCTTTCGCTTCACAATGGACCGTGAAGAGTCCGCGTGGGTTGGTGTTCGAATCGATCCCAGCAAATTTCCGCAAACCGAAGAGCCTGTCTCCGACGAGCTCCGCTTCACGGTTGTCGATTCCGGGACCACCGCGCTGGTCACCGTCAGCGTTCAACGGCGTGCGTTGTGGCCCATCACATTCACGCAAGGCAATCGACGCCCGACCGAGAAAACCGGCGCAGACAGTCGATTCACCTTCGGAACGGTGGCCAAACCACCCGAGCTCACCATGGTGGGCGTCGCGGTCCTATTCGAGAGCAGCGCTCAGTTCGCCACCGAGACCGAAAAGCTTGTATTCTTCCATCGAAGAGGCTGGCTGGGCAAAGCTCGCCTATGTCAACAAGGTTTTTTGGGCCAGCAAGATTCCGGTCGAGCTCGTTCCTGTGCATATCGGCAGTGTGCGCGGTCTTAATACCAGCTATGACCTGCAAGCTGACTTCAGCCGCATCCGTGAAACTGGCAACGATGCGATCAAGGACATCTACGAGCAAAGCGGCGCCGATCTGGTGATGGTGGTCATCAATTCCGTCATGTCAGACCATACGTCGATGGGCCTTCCGCTTGATTGGTCAGCGCCCAATAACCTCTTCTTCACGAGGACTGAAGACGCCAACTTGGCGAGGGCCTTTGGGTACGCCTTTGGATGTCAAAGCGCACTAGCCCCTACCGTCAGCGGGGTGATGCCTTTCATCAATGACTACGGCTGGTGGCATTCTTTTTATGTAAACCAAAAACCCTATTCAACCATCATGGATGACCTCAGGGACATCAGCGCGGAGGGGATGGAGCATCGGGTCCGGCTCCCACTTTTTTCCAACCCAGATGTCCGTTTTGGTGGCGTTCCCATCGGAACCCAATACAAAGACTGCGCGCGTACCGTTCGGGTGTTGGCCACAAAATACGTCAACTTGTTTTTCTTACCGTCGGCAATCTTGCTGGCCGAAGAGCCACATCGGTAGAAATTACCATCACAGAAAACGCCGACGATTAGCACATCAATACAGCTTGCCAAGGAGCTGAAGGCTGTGCTGACGACGGCGCGGCAGAAAGACTCGTGCTACCGAACGAAAAAAGCGCTGACGCTCTGCAGACCACGAACAAGATCCTCACGCACTCGTTGGCACCCACCGCTCTTCACGTTGGTGGCGTCCCAGTGTTCTCTTCGTGGACCGGAGCATGCCAGCAAGATGGTGCGACCCCCATTTGGGGTTCGGTCTGCGGGATGTTTGAGCCAACCGCTGAGCGCTGAGCTGCCAGGCACGCTTCCCGCGACCTTGCATCTGGACCTGGAAGCGCCCGTGGGGCGATGTTATGCCTCCAATGTGCACGAGTTTGGCTATCCCGGTATCGAGGAACTCTGTTGGGGCGAAGGTGCCGGTGGGGTAGTGCTGGCGCGTGTGACCGACGGCCGTCCGGAGCAATGTCGAGCCTACGGGCGCATCGGGGTCAGATGACCCCGATGCGCCCGTGTTTTCGGTAGAGGAACTTTGGACTAGGAATCACGGACACAGGGGACTAGACAGCAAGCACTCAAAGCTTACGTGAAGCAACTCGGATTCAGGGCTTGGAGTCAGGTGGAATCGACTTGAGCATCGGAACGAAGCGTACCCCAAACGTGTCGATGGTCTTGACCCCATCCTTGGTGCGGGTCAGCACCTTCAAGCGCTGACGCACATGCCCCGTAGGAATTACCATTCGGGCACCCAGTTTCAATTGTTTAACCAGAGTCTTGGGCACTTCTTTGGGCGCAGCCGTCACAATGATCCCATCGAAAGGTGCTTTGTCCGGGAGCCCACGATAACCATTCCCGGTGACGACCCTGACGTTCTTTACACCCCGTGCGCTCAACGTCGCTCGGGCTTGTACCGCGAGCTCCGGCAGTAACTCGATGCTATGAACCTCCTTGACCAGTTTGGCGAGCACGGCGGCTTGGTACCCAGACCCCGTTCCTATCTCGAGAATTCGATCTTCTGGGCTGGGTCGCAGGAGCTCGGTCATGACAGCCACAATGTAAGGCTGTGAGATCGTCTGCTTGTGTCCGATGGGCAGTGGACGATCCTCGTACGCGTGTGCCCGAAAGCGAGTTGGGACAAACAGGTGCCGGGGAACCGTTCTCATTGCGGCCAAGATTCGGGGATCAGACACACCTCGAGCCTCGATCTGGGCCTTCACCATCTGATGCCTCTTCCGATGCCACGTGTCGACTTTGGATTCGGGCTTGGGAGGACCTTGGGATTCGGCGTAGGCAGGGAGCGGGCCCCCGAGTACAATGAGCAAGGAGCAGATGTTTGCACGCACGGTGGCCATGTGCCTGACAAGACTTTCCTTAAGAGTCCACTTTTTCCGGGGAACGGCAAACTTGACCTTGGTGGACCTGGAAGCCACTGAGCTCAGAAAACCCTTTCGAGCGGGCGCGACCGCACGCCAAAGAGCCATCTACATACAGCTTTTCACCAGGATGGTCCGTCAGAGGCCATCAAGCGACAAGGGATGGATGGTATGGGTAATGCCCAGGTCTTGATGCCCTTCTGCCACCACCCGGAAGCACGACAGGCAACGGTGACCGAACGTCATGCGTTACCGTTTGTCAACGAAGGCCTAGCGGCTCTCGTTCCATTCGGAACGGCCACCTGTGAGTTCAAATTCTTGACCAATTGACCTTCCGCTTTGAGCTGATCTACACGACCAGTCAAATGACTACAGCGTGAGGAACCGGCAAAACGCAACCGTGCGTCACGCAGTTCCTTGGAGGTTGATGATGAGAACCACAAAAAAAATGCCATCACTGGCCCTACCCCTCGTTCTGTTGGCGGGGTGCGGCTCAAGTGAAACCTTTGAGCTAGGAGAAACAAGATTGGGGCTGACCGTAGCCTTGGCTGAGTCCTTTGATGTCGAAGCTGTTCTCTTCGAAGTCACGGGGATGGGCATGAGTAAGTCTGCCACAGTCGCCCTCGAAACAGAGGGACTCCCGGCGGTTGTCGATCCCGATCTGGAGGGTCTCCGTTTTGCAGACTGGTTCGTCGTGCTCCCGCCGGGAGTCTATCGGGTTCGTGCTGTCCCATTAAGCAGCGACGGTGTCCCGTCCGAAGTGTGTGGCGAAGCCACAGGCGAGGCGGACGTTCAGGCGGGTATGACCGAGGAACTGATCTTGGTCTCGCGCTGCGGCGGCGCAGCCAATGGTGCACTCGACACCATCTTGGTTCTCAAACCGTTTCCACTGATCGACAACCTTCGCCTTGAACCCAGCAAATTTGTTTGCACCGAAGAAGTTGTCGTGCTCACGGCAACCGCAAGCGACCCCACAAATGGAGACGTCGCATTGAATTTTGAAGTGATTGGCCTCCCTGAAGGAGCTTCACAAGACAGCTTCACACTGGCATCCACGGCTGGTGGCACTGCTCAGTTCTCGGCTACCGTTTCGGGCCAATATACCCTCCAGTTGACGGCGGCAAGCACCTCGGGAAGCGAAACGCTAACGTTCCCAGTGTACGTTTCTGATTGCGGCACAAGCGCGGAACTTCCAGACCTTATTCCCATGCCCCTGGAAGGCGTCCCGGGCCCCATCGGCTTCTGCCGGTTCGACGACGGGGGTGGGCTTTCGGTACGGGTGGGCAATCCCGGTGCCGGGGACGCAGGCCCATCCACGGTCCGTGTCACATTCTCCACGAGCAACGGGGACGTAGAGGTCTTAGAGACGACCGGGCCTCGAGCTTCGGGCATGCGTGACGATGTGGGCCCCTTCCCGTTTCCTTCGTCGTGCTTCATTCCCGATTGTTTCTTCACCATCGAGGTTGATGCCAATGAAGAGGTCATGGAGTCCAACGAGGAGAACAACACAGCCAGTGGCTTCTGCCTCGGTTAAGACGGCGTAGACTCCGACCACTGCACCAGTCCCCGACGATAGCCCCCGCACGCAGGTGGGTCGGTCCTGTGGTTACCGAGGGACAAGCCACCCGCCCCCCGGGCTCCAATGACCAGCCATGGACCGGAACCATCAAAGATGTGCGCATCTACGATCGAGTCCTTACGAACGAGGAGATCCAACAGCTCGCCACTGGTAGAGGTGGCAACGAAGAACCACCCTGTCTGTTTATTCATATTAACGGAAAAACAATAAAAACGTATATTTTATGTCAATATGAAAACAAGTCATGATATCATATTGATACAAGGGCTTTCGTGCCCCCAGCGCGGCGTCTTCTCCAAGCCTGACCTTCAAACCGCCCTTGGTGAGCCTCATCCCTCTGCCTTCGTACGTAGGCTCAAGCGCCTGGAGGAAATTGGGGTCCTACGGCGCTTCGTCCGCGGGTGGTATGTAGCTCAAGAATTCCATCTCCCCACGCTAAGTCAACGGCTCGCGCCCGCTCGGGGATGGGTGAAACCCCTCGCCTTGCTGGGCCTCAGTCAATACATGAGAAATACTAGCTTTTCCCTTGGATCTCACTTCGACGCTTTTCTTGAGCAGGAGGTTGCGAGCGGCCGCTACAGCACCGCCAGTGAGGTCGTCCGCACCGCGTTGCGGTTGCTCCAGGATCGTGAAACCCGATTGGCTGCGCTCCGCAATGCGCTGGAGGAGGGCGAGGCCAGCGGACCAGCGACAGATTACCGCGTAAAACGTATCATTTCGAAGGCCAAGCTACCGGAGCACAAATGACCGAATTTCACCTCACGCGTCAAGCCGAGCTTGATATGCTTGAGATCGCTAGATTTACTTTGGAGCACTGGGGACCGGTACAGATGGACGCGTATGTCCGCGATCTTGACCAACGCTTTTCGTTTCTAGCCAAGCATCAGGACGCGGGGAGGACTTGTGATTATGTTCGTCGCCACCATCGAAAGTTTCCGCAAGGAAGCCATGTGATCTGACGGCCGGGCTCGTCTGCAAAGTAGCGGAGGAGACTGGTGTAATCATGGTAGCGTGCGTTGAGAAGGTTCGAGGCTTCGATCGAGATGCGGAGGCGCTGTGGGTCCGGGCGACTAAGGGCCATCTCTGTGCTGACACCCGCGCCGAAGAGGACATAGCTGGACGGTGGGGCAAAGAGATCGGCCCTTGGGTCAAACCGCGATTGGCGAGGGCCCGGCCGCGGCTGTAGTTGCCTTCGAGCCGCAGCGCGAGGCCCGGCAGGAATCGACTCGGCCACGTGTGGTGCTGGGGCTACAACCGCTACGGACAACCAAGTGTTGGTGACAAGGGCTCCGATGCACCCATTCGAACGTAGGACCATTGTACGTGGTCGAGAATGACAGTGATCTCGATAGTCTCGGACTTATCGCGGATTACGACGAACACCTCATCATACATTTATGCTCTTGCACCGGGCAGAAGCAGGTGATGACCCCTTCCACCATTACACAACGTATTTGTCGACTTTTCGGACCAATTGTCACGCGAAGTTTGCTCTAGATGGATTGGAATAATTCTTGCTTCCACCAAGGGGATGAGAACTCGGAGCTTGTGTCACTCAATGGCTTACATGGTGTGGTGTAGTGCCCTCGGCCTTTCGGCGTGTCAGATGGAAGGGACCCGGGCTCTGGGCGTCGATCCTTTGTCGGCCGAGTTGGTGGCGCACTGGCCCATGGATGAGGGAACGGGCGACACCACCGTGGATGCATCGGGACACGGGCACGTGGGCACTTTGGTGAACGGTCCCGAGTGGGGTGATCGGGGGCTGACATTCGACGGTGTGGACGACTACGTCGATCTGGGTGCGTGGACGATCACGGGTGAACAACTAAGCTTATCGGCATGGTTTCGGTCTGATGATCTGGCCAACTGCGGTTCAAGATACGACGATTGCCGGATTTTTTCTAAGGCAATGGGTACGCAAGAGCAATCCCATGACTTAATGCTCAGCACCTTCAAAAAGAGCCGTCGGACCGGGCTTCGGTTTCGTCTCAAGGCCGGGGGGACAACCGGCACGTTGGTGGCTTCTTCCGGAACGATTGCCGAAGGTCGGTGGGTACATGCGGCGGCGGTGTATGACGGTTTATCGATGCGTCTCTACCAAGACGGCGTATTGGTGGGACAGGCCGCCAAGAGCGGATTACTCACGTTCCAAGCGGCGGCGCCACTATGGATCGGCGGAAACCCGCCCAGTGGCAGCACGCGTCCGTGGAATGGTGCGATTGACGACGTCCGAATCTATCGGCGAGCGCTGGGCGCCGAAGAGATCAAAACGCTTGCGTCGGGTGTTGTGCCACCGCCCAACCAGGCACCGGTCGCCCATGATGCATCGGTGGAAGTCGAGGCGGGCATGGCCACGTCCGTGGTGTTAAAAGCCACCGACGCTGACGGTGACCCATTGATCTACCGCATTGTGTCGGCACCCGCCCATGGTCGGCTGGCCGGTCAAGGGCCTGAACAAATCTATACGGCAGACGTTCATTTCAGCGGCTCCGACAGCTTTGAGTTTGAAGTGGATGATAGCTGGGGAGGAACCGCCCGGGCCCGCGTTTCGATTACCGTACACCCGACGGTCGATCCGAGCTTGGTAGCGCATTGGCCGATGGACGAGGGGACTGGGCAGACCACTGCGGACACCACCGGCAATGGTCAGACCGGCCTTCTAAAGAATGGGGCGGTTTGGTCAGACCGGGGAATATCAATGGATGGTGTAGACGATCATGTGAATGTGGGATCGTTGGAATTTTCCGGCGAAGCGCTGACTTTGTCTGCGTCGTTCCGTTCGGTAGATCTTGCAAACTGCTCAACGAAGTACCATGACTGTCGGATTGTCTCTCAGGCCGGGGGCAAGAGTGAACAAGATCATGATTTCATGGTGAGTACGCTCAAAAGCGGTGACCAAACGCGTCTTCGGTTTCGTCTCCGTACCGAGGGGGCTACAAAGACGCTGATCGCATCGTCGGGGGAAGTAACTGAAAATGAGTGGGTACACGTGGCAGCGGTGTACGATGGGTCATCGATGCGTCTTTACCAAAATGGTACTTTGGTGGGTCAGACCTCAAAGAGCGGAAACTTGACGTTTCGCAGCGGCCTTTCTTGCTGGATAGGTGGAAATCCACCGGCTGCGACATCGGCACCGTGGCGTGGTGAGATCGACGACGTTCGGATCTACAACCGAGCGGTCACCGAAGATGAGATCGCGCAGTTGGCGTCTACCGAGGCTGAACCACCTTCGCGCCCGCCTCCCCCTCCACCTTCGAATCCATCGGAATGCGCCAACGGCGTGATCGAAGCCGGCGAAGACTGCGACATTATTCTTCCGTCGGGCACCGACTGCCGTACACTCGGCTTTTCTGGTGGCGAACTGATGTGCGACGGCGAGTGTCGTTTTGATACGAAAGGTTGCGTCGCGCCAAGCGGCCAATGCAACGACGGCATCGACAATGACGGCGATGGGCTCGTGGATTGGCAATACGATATGGGTTGCTACAGCGCTGAAGACAACACCGAGGGCAATCCGGCAGCTATGGCGATCGACAATGGTTGGACGGTCTTCGAGCCCAGCAACGACAGCTTGATCATTTACGTGAGCAGCTCAGACGGCGATGACAACAATGATGGTCGATCGCCGGACCGGCCCGTCAAGACGATTACCAAGGGTGCGAGTCTGGTCCGACACGGCTACCATGATTTCTTGCTCTTAAAGCGCGGCGATGTGTGGGGCACTGAACTGAACTCAGGTTTGAGTAAATTCAAGTCCGGGCGGGACAAAGACCACCCCATCGTGATTGCGAGCTATGGCTCCTCTACTCGTCGGCCCCACATCAAGTTGTTGGAAGCCTTCATTGGTCACGGGAGTCAGGCGCGTTCTCATATTGCAGTGGTTGGACTGTCGCTGATTGCGGCGGGCATGGATCCGCACGATCCCGCGTTTCATGGCTCGGCTGTCCTGAGGGGGCTGCGGTTGGTAGGTGGTGGCAGTAATATTCTGATCGAGGACAATAAATTTCGCTATATGCAATTGACTGTTCAGAGTCACAACGGATTTCACTATTCGAACATTCGATTGCGACGCAACATTGTGCTGGATGCATGGGCCCCCAACTCTTCCCACAGCAAGACGGGTAAGGCCCAGGGACTCTACGCGAGTGGAATTCGTGATGGGTTGCTCATCGAGGAAAATGTTTTTGATCACAATGGATGGAATGAGGAAGTGGTGGACGCCGGTGCAGGCATGTACGGCCACAACATCTATCTTCAGTCTGGCCAAGATGGCAAGAACACGATTGTTCGAGGGAATATGTTTACTCGGGCCGCGAGTCATGGGCTTCAGGGGCGATCTGGGGGGCTGTTTGAAAACAATCTTTTTGTCCGAAATACGATCGGACTCTTGATCGGGGGGAGCAACCCGTTGCCCGCGGGGGTCTTCGCCCATGCGCGCAACAATGTAATTCTGGAGGGCAAGCGGATGGATCCCGATGATGACACAAATCCACAAACCGCTGCCGTATATGGTCTGGGCATTGGGGTGACCGATTCTGGCGTGTTTACCGTGGAAAGAAACATCGTTGCCCATCGCTTGGAGGATGGCATTAAGAAGGGAATCGCCGATAAGTCAGACGTGAATTATATCAGCAACATTCAGTACGACTGGGGCGGAGGTATCGGCGACATGTTTGATCCGAACTGGCCAGAGCCGGAACGCAGTGTTGCCAGCTACCACGCCTCACTGGGCAAAATTGAAAGTCTGGAGGCTTTTCTGGAAGTCGTGCGCAATCGTTCCTCGGGGCAGTGGCCGGAGGATTACACCGCATACGTTGTCAATGCGTACATCCGAGCTGGATTTTCTCCTTAGACTGTGAGCTGCTGCCGTAGGGCAAGATTCTCGAGAATGAGATCTGCGATCATCCCCAAACAGGGAGCAGGGAATTCGTGCCACGACCGACGACTCTTGGTTGCACTCAATGTCCAGAGCTCAATGAGAGCTTGTTTAGCTCGCAAAGTCCCCTCTCACACGGGTAAGCAATCTTCAGTCTCGGTTGCGGTGGAACAGGTTTTACGCAAGCCACACCAGCACCATCCGCGTTGGAGCTACCAACTTCATTACGACAACTTGGTGGCCCAGTCCGAAAAACAATCGGAGCTCTTGCCGTTACCGTCGTACACCACCGTGACACGCTTATGAAGCAAAATGGCCTGTTCAAGCAAAAGAGAAAGCGTAAGAGGCGTGGGCGTGTTGATGACGAATCTGAGTTCTTGCCGAGGGAGGTGAGAAGTTTCGAAATCAGACTCTGGTCAGCGACCCTCACCATGCCATTGCGATCCAGGGGGCTCCTAGGCCACCGCGGTGGGCTGATCTCAGCCCACTTGGGCTCTGATCGATCCCGTTGGGTCCGGCGGCGCAATATCTGACGGCTCAATATCGCAGGCGTACACGGGACTTACTTGGGTGGCCCTTGTCTTGCATTTGTCCAAGCCAATGCGGAGAAAAACTTCTTCTTGGAGCACCCAAGCCCCCCCCACAATCTCCTTGAGACCGAGACCGAGTCTCCCACGAAGCACCGGAGGGCGGCGCGAGCCTTGATGGGTCGCGCGCTAACGGTTCTTTTTTCTTTCGGCGGACTCTCGGCGACTTTGGCCTGTAGTTCTGACTCGGGTGAAGGACAGGTCACGCGGATCGATGGCGCGCACTTCGACGACCCCAGGAGTTGGGAGCCGGCGGGAGAGGCGTTGGTGGGAGCCTCGCCGGGTGAATTGAAGGTGAACAGTCAAGGCGCCGCGACTTACCAGATGCCTATTCAGGTCCCGCCGGGCAGAAAGGGCGTCGAACCCAAGCTTCGAATCGTGTACAGCAGCCAGGCGAAGAATGGGGTTTTGGGACAGGGGTTCCGACTGGAGGGGCTTTCGACCATCCTTCGGTCCCCATCGACTCGACTCCATGACGGGACTATTGATGCTGTGGACTTTGACCATCTCGATCGAATGACGCTGGACGGGCAACGCCTGCAGCTTGTTTCCGGTCGATATGGTGCTGTGCGCTCTGAGTATCGTACGGAGGTCGATACCTTCTCCCGGATTCGGGTTCTCAAGGGCTGGAGTCGCGGGCCGACTTGGGTTCAAGCCCATACCAAATCGCGTCTCACCTTCGACTATGGACGCTCGCTCGACGCCGTGGCCGGCGCCTCCAACCCGCCTTGGATCTTGGCCTGGGGCGTGTCCAAGGTCACCGACGTTTCCGGCAACTACATGAGTTTCGAGTACCAAGAACCCGATGGTGATCCAGCTTACCAGACCGGGGCTGTGGCCGATGCCCATGCCCGAGGGCTTTGGGTCCAGCCTCTTCTGATCAAAAAGGTAACTGTTCTTTTTGGGGCGTCTAGCCGGGCCCGCTTCATGGTGTAACGTTGAGGTCTGCGCCCAATGTGCAGCAGGTGTGGAGTTCTGAAGGTTATTCTCGCGAAGGAAATCTTCGAGCGCGGTTTGCCAGTTGGCTGGCAAGAGCTGATCGAGCTCCCGGTTCGGCCAAGTGTCGATGTTGGCGATGATGCTAGGAAGGTACTTTCCACAATCGACGCCTGCCGCGTCGGCGGTGGAGACAACCGAAAGGACATCGGCGAATCGCTCGGCGCCTCCCCTGGAGCCAGCAAAGAGCCAGGACTTTCTTCCGGAAGCAGGTCCAAGGCCATTGTGCCCATATCGGATTTAGAGCACGTGTCACGTACCCGTGGCACCCAATGTTCGGCAATGAAGTTGACGTTGCCTACGAGGAGGTACGGCGAGGAGAGAGAGTTTACGTCTGCTTCCTTCCAGACGACTCTGGAGTGGTGATTCCGCGCTGGATGTTCGAGGTAGCGACCTGCGAGGGGATGAAGCTAGGGAGGCGCCAGGCCTCGCTGGTCGCGTTGCTGGAGCTAGAGAAGCTGGTGTCGGCCGTAAGACTCGATCCGGGAACGGCAGGGAGCAAGAATCCACCGAAGGAGGACTCCAATGCCGAATCAACCCACCGCGAATCATGCGGGGAACAAAGTAACACAGCTTCCGCTGTTCAACACCACGATCCCTATCGAAAATCTGGATTTCGCATACCAAAAGATGACGGTCGAAGTTCTGGCGAGGCTCTTGCTGGAGGCCAGCGGATTCAAAGTAAGAGCGGAGGTGCGCAATGAAGCCTCGTGAACTTCCCTCGGATGTCGTTCGACGTCGAGCAATCGTCTATGTGCGGCAATCAACCAGTATTCAGGTCAGCGAAAATCTCGAGAGCCAACGTAGGCAGTACGAGCTGGTCGACTTGGCAAAAAGCTATGGTTTTAAGGACGTTGCTGTCATCGATGCCGATCTCGGTGTCTCTGCCAGCGGCACCGTAGAGCGCCCTGGTTTTCGAAATTTGGTGGGCCAAATTTGCGAAGGCATCGTCGGCGCAGTGTTCTGCCTCGAAGCTTCGCGTTTGGCTCGCAATGGACGCGATTGGCATCACTTGATGGAACTATGTGCGCTCGTTGATGCCCGCGTCATCGATGCCGACGGGGTTTATAATCCAAAGATGCCCAACGATCGGCTGCTCCTCGGACTGAAAGGAACGATGAGTGAGTTCGAACTCACGGTGCTCCGACGTCGGCTTCTTGATGCTGCGAGGGCCAAGGCTCGACGCGGTGAACTGCGAATGCCTGTTCCTGTTGGGTATCTTTGGCCGCGAGACACTGGTCTGGTTATGGATCCGGATCAAAGAGTGCAGGAGGTCATTCGAACCGTTTTCCGACTGTTTGAGCGTCACGGTAGTGCGCGACAAGTCTTGCTCCACATGCGCAAGGAGGGGATCGTGTTTCCTCGCCCCGCAGACGCAAAGCAACTCACTCGTTTGACGTGGCGCGCTCCGTGCTACCGCAACGTAATCTCGGTGCTCCAGAATCCGTTCTATGCTGGCGCGTATGCGTACGGAAAATCTCAGGTGCAGACCAGAATCGTGGATGGACAGGTCCGAAAGTCATACGGCCGGGCCCGCTCCCGTGAAGACTGGATCATTATTCGGGACCACCACGAAGGCTACGTTTCCTGGGAGCAGCATGAAGGAATTCAGAAGAGGCTATCTCAGAACAGTTTTTCGAAGTCTTCCGGTGCCGCAAAATCCGCCCGTGGCGGGTTGGCACTTATGGCCGGTCTCCTTCGCTGCCGCCGCTGCGGTCGCATGCTCCAGGTCTCCTACGGAGGCAGAGGCATCCCCAAGCCCCGCTACTCATGCCGGCGTGGAAACGAAATGCAGGGACTTAAGCCGTGCATTACATTTGGGGCCAGTCGCCCGGATCTCGCAGTGGGATCTGAGATCCTTGCCGTGGTCCAGCCACTCGCGATAGAAGCGGCCATCATGGCCGAGCAGAATGCGGAGCTCCAAATCCAAGAGAGGCATCGAGCATATGAGCTGGAACGCCAGCAAGCAGAATACGAAGAGAGACTCGCCGCGCGTCGTTATCAATCCGTAGATCCAGACAATCGACTTGTCGCATCCGAGCTTGAGGCGCGATGGAATACGGCGATCGAAAAACTGCGTTCGTGCGAGGCAAAGATCACCGAGAAGCGTTCTCAAACGATAGTGCCACCAAAACGCGAGGAACTCCTAAAGCTCGCCGATGAGCTTCAAAAAGTGTGGACCGCACCAACTACGGAGCAGCGCACTAAACAGAGACTTATACGAACGCTCATCGAAGAGATCTTAGTAGACGTCGATGACTCCACAAGGGAGATTGTCCTTGTTATTCACTGGCGTGGCGGAAGGCATTCGGAGCTTCGTGTCCGTAAACCGAAACCGGGAGAGCACACCATGCGAAATTCTCCTGAAGTGGAGGAAACCATTCGGCAGATGGGCACCCGGTGGTCCGATGATCATATCGCAGCCACACTGAACCGAATGGGGACGAAGACTCCGTACGGCCACACCTGGAACGCACGAAGGGTATCTCAATTCCGTCGCAGCAAAGGCATTCCAGGATACGAATCCGCCATCAAGGACGGAAAATGCCTCACGATGTCAGAAACTGCTGAGAAACTAGGGGTCAGTGCCCATGCGGTCAGAAAGCTTATTCAGGAGAAAATTCTCCCCGCAAAGCAACACGTCTTCGATGCTCCCTGGCAGATACAGGCAACTGATCTTGAAAAACCCGAGGTACAAGAGGCCCTCAAGAACCGGCAAAGGCGCGCAGGGCGCCCGTGTCGAATTTCCCGTGACGATCGAACTTTAGAGATTCCAGGTATTTAAGGAGGTACCGCATAATGAAACCAAAACGGCAATGCGACGGAGTCGTCGTTCTGCCTCCCCGTTATCAATCTCGAGGCGGCCGTCTATCGCAAAGGGAAGCCTGAGCTTGTCCCACTGATTGATAAAATAGGTCACCCCTTGCTTCATAGGCTTGAGCAGAGGCATAGCCTTGAGTGCCTCAGCGTGCTCGAGGATTTCCTCCATAATGGGGAGACTCTGGGTGCGCCGTCGCTCAAGCCGCTGAGGCGCAAGCAAAGCATGTTCTTTGCACTGTGCTTCAATTCGATAGATACGCTGGAATGCATCGACAAAAGGACGCGCCGCGGTATCTCCGAATTCGAGCGCTTGAACGAACGGTCGACGTGCGTGCATACAGCATCCCGCGAGCAGTCGTCCAACCTTATCACCCCTGTTCGCGTCGGCGATCCGTTCGTAGCCGCGATAGGCATCGCCCTGAAGCATTGCTTTGGAGTCACGAAGCCACTTCTCGGGATGCTCTGCCTCCCACGTGGGCGCGTATTGGTAAGCCACATAGGTCAAAGTCTTCGAAAGGTCGCCTCCGGGATCGAAGTACCGCCCCACGAATACCCACATCTTCCCGTTCACCACGCCGCCCTCGACGTCTCGGTCTCGGACGCGAATCGATGTATCATCGAGATGAATCATATCGGACTTGCGGACGAGCTCGGTGATACGATGACAGAGCGGCTTGAGGATTTCGTGCCCAAAGCTTTCCCAACGGCTGAGCGTGGAGATTGCGAAATCGCCACCGGCGCGTCTGAAAATCTTCTGCGTACGACGAAGTGGTAGCCCGTCCACCGTCTTGTTTGTTATCAGAGCAGCGAGAAGCCTTGGCCCCGGCCAAGCGCCGTCCCGGGCATGGGTTGAGGGCGCTGGAGCTTTTTTCACTTCGCCTTCGCACAACCTGCACGCGATGGTTTCACGTAGGTATTCGATGACCTCAAACTTCGGTGGTGTATACTCGACAACGAGACTCCGGTTGTGACCGATGGTGCACCGAGACTCACCGCACTGAGGGCAGGGCCGGTCATCGTCAGCAACACAGAGCTTCTCGGTGCGTGTGGGCTTGAGGGGAGCGCGCCGCTTCTTCCTTTTTCGTTTCTTTGGCCCGGGCGTTTCCTTTTCTTCTGGCTCAGGCTCCGGCGTTCGCAAGGCTACAGCTTCGAGCGTGTCGACAAAGAGACTCTGCTGGCCACAAAGCGCCTTCTCCGAGCGCCGTCCGAACAACTGCTTTTGTAGATGGTGGATCTCGACAGCCTGATCTTCGATGACCTTCTGAGCGGTCTGAAGAACGGCCGCAAGCGCCTCTTTTGAGGGCATTTCGCCGTCCTTGTTCGAAAGGACTTCGATGAGGTCCGTGAAGTTGACCAGCTCGGTAGTCGTCTTCTTGATACGCGTCTTCGAGATGAATTGGAGTTACAAGCTCAAAGCTTACGAGGCAAGCAGAAAACGCTAAGTTTGCAAAAGCTTCAGCGTCGGCGATGTTTGTGTTCTCCGTCCTCGTTTCATCGACGAAAGGTCGATGTCATCTAAAAAACGAAGCATAGATTTCGTGTCCATTTCCCAACAGAACCGACCATCTTCGAACCGGGGACGACGAAATCGTCCTCGGTCGAGTCGCTTCGCAAGAATGCACCAGCCGTGCGGATCATGAAAGAGCACGCGCACTTGGTTGCATCGCTTGTTAAGGAACACAAACAGGCCTCCGTGGCGCGGATCAATCTTTAAGTCTTGAAGCGCAGTTGCTGCCAGTCCGTCGAAAGAACGACGAAGATCAACCGGCTCGACTGCGAAAAAGACCCGAGTACCGGAAGGGATCAACGGTCGCCACCCATAAGTATACCAAGGATCTCCCCCACAACCCCCGGCTGACTCGGAAAGCGAACGAAGGCATCTCCAATCAAGACCTCGACGGATTCCTCAAAACCGAGGCTGTCAGATTCTCTCCTCTTGTTACGGGACGGTACTGTGACTTCAATGAAGCTCGGCGAGACCCCGACCTGCTTCGTCCAGTACACCAGCTTCGGTTTCGACACACCTCGAACTCGACAAAATTCTCCCTTGCTCAACCCGCTTCTTCGCCATTCAGAAACAAGCGCCTTGCCATCCGCCTTTGTGAAGTAGGATTCGCTCATGTCCCGAGCATGCTGCATGCGATCACGCTCGCCTAGGCGCCCCAGAAAGAACAGTTACAATACTACAACAGGGCGAGACCTTCGCAAGCCACCGACGCAATTCCTGTACCCTACCCGGAACTCCAAGATGTCAAACAGAACCAAAATTGTTGGTCGGCCTGTCCTCGGTGGCCTCCACCATGACTACCGTCGAGCCGCCTAGGTTTGGCACCATTCGAAGAAACCGTCTCCGGGTACTGCCAACCAAAGTTTCGGAGCGGCATCGTTTCGTGCCGAATGAACGGTGAGAGTTGGATCAGCCCCAAATCAAGAAACCGACAGCGCCTTCCATTGCATGCGACCAAAAGAAGGGCTTCCATTTTTTGTAGCCCTTTTTGTCACGATCGAGTTTTCGCGGAGTACGGGCCCGGGAAGCAAAGGAACAGCGATAGACGCCACGATTCACTTCTTTTCAGTTTGAAATACGACCGAGGTGGTCACAGCCCGGAAAGGTCGACGCGGCTCGAGCGCAGGGTGTCAAACTCGTCGGAATCGCACCCAAGGGTCGTAGACCGTGGGGAGTGGGCCGCGTATCGAGAAGAGCGGGTTGTAGAAGCATAATGATTTCATGGTGTTGCCCGAATCGGAGGGCAAAACTGTCCGTGGCAGGTGGAATAATGCCCCCAAACGGGGTCTGTTTGTCATTTGGGCGGCCCCTGGCTTCGCTCGTAAATGGAGACTCGCTATTCACGAGAATCATGAATAATTGGACCTTGACACCAATAAAGATGGGGTAGAGAATGCCAGATAATCAATTATCTCGTGAATAATGGGATATAGAAACCAATACGACGGTCTTGCTCTGATCGACGATCTCGTGGCCGACGGGATTGTCTCATTTACGTTTGAGGACGCGGTAAAGCGGGCCGGGCGATCTCGTACGGCAACGGCTAACCTACTTCGACGCATGGTCCAGCGTGGTTTAGTCGATCGTGTCCGTCGGGGACACTATGCTGTTCGCCATCTCGGCGTACTCGGTACCTCGGCTGCAGCAGAAGATACTGCGCTCGCTGTAGGCGCGGCCTTTACCGGGCAACGGCATCGCATTGCCTATCGTTCCGCTTTGGATGCCCACGACCTGCTTTCACATCCCTCGCGTACTATTCAGGTGGCTGTTTCGCGAAGAGTTCGTTCGCACGTGGTTTCCGACCGGCCCCTTCGAGTCGTTCTCGAGCCAGCCCAGACTATCATGATTGGCGCCACGTCCCAGGGCATATCGAACGTCTCCGATCTCGAGCGGGCCCTGCTTGACGCCGGCGCCCGTCCGGAACTGGTTGGAGGCGCAGCAGTGCTTGCTGAGGCCCTTCTCGCCTCCAGCGGGCAGGTCCAAGCTGAACGGCTGCAGGGCTACGCTGGTCAGCTTGGATGGTCGGCGTCGCTTCGACGCCTGGCTTCCATTGCAGACAAATTGGAAATCCGAAATCTGTCGGGTTTACTCAGACCCGTCCTCGAGCCGAAAGGCGACATCAAACTTGATCCAGGCATGGCCGAAACCGAATGGCGCGATAAGCGTTGGCGCGTCCGATGGCCGCTCACGCCGGAAGAGCTCGAAGGGGTCGTGCACCAGTGACCATAACAAAGGCACACATTACGCGACGCGCATCTTCCGACGGTGTTTCGGCTAAGACTGTCGAGCGTGACTACGTCCTGACCCACGCCATCGCTGCCATTGTCGGATACGATATGCAAGATAAGCTCGCCTTCAAGGGAGGAACCGCTTTGCGCCTGATTCATTTTCAAGATTACCGCTACTCGGCTGATCTCGATTTCTCTATCTTGAATGGAACAAAAGAGGAGGCGCTGACTCTGATTTCGAAAGCGCTCCAGCAACCGAGCAGCGACACAGGTCCTCAAATGAGCGTCACAGGTGACGACCCTCCGAAAATAGCGTATGTGGGTCCTTTGGGTCGGGAACGAAGGATCAAGCTGGACCTTGCGGATGACGAACACGTTGTGCATACCGAGGACTTGCTCCCGCTGATTTTCATGCTAAGTACAGCGTTCGAAAGGCGCAGTACAAGAAGCGGTGGCACAGTGAACTCGCCGAACACGTTCCAGGGGCCGTACCCCACTTCGAGGAGGTGGAGCGCCGCGTCGTGCGCGCTTTACGGGCTGCAGGGCTCTTGTGACGAAGCTCCAGGGCAGCAACATCCCGTGACAATTGGGCTGAGGACCAGCTCAACAAGACTCGAGTCTTCTCGTTTCAAAAAACGACGAGTACATAGACCGACGCTAAGAGCACATGGAGGACCGCAAAAGGAGCTGCGGTTTTGACGAAGCTGCCGAAATTGATGGGGAGCTTGTTTCGTTGCACAATGGCGACTGCGACTAGGGTTGAAGCGGAGCCGATGGGGGTGAAGTTTCCGCCGAGTGTGGTTCGCCAAAACACAAATCGCGACATCCATGAAAGGTCGACGAACGCCGCCCAACCTCGGCGTCTAGATGTCGGCGTCGATTTGGCCAATATCCTGACGTTCCAAAAGTGCGCGGGCAACAGAGTCCACGTCGGAAAAAATCCGCGGAACAGGAAAGGGGCGTCGGCCTTGAGCATCAGGCTGCGTCGCGCCACGTATTACCGGTGATGGATGCCACCAACGCGTGGCAGCGCAACAACCGTCGCGTTTGACGACGGTCTAAGCTCGGCATCCCGACGAGCCGGTGCGTTCTTGTCTACCGAGATGTGGCAGCGATCTTCATTGTAATACGTAATATAGGATTTCAGCAGACGACGAAGATGTTCTTCATGGAATACAACCACGTGATCCAACAATTCACGTCGACATGAAAGCACCCAGCGTTCGGCGACGCCATTTTGCCAGGGCGATCGAAATGTCGTGCGAACAGGCCCGATACTCATGCTATCCAACGTGCGAGCTGCATCGCCCTTGACTTCGAATCGTTGTCAAAGACAAGATACTTTGGCGCACGTTCGTATGGAAATGCCTCCCTGAGTTGCTGAGCCACCCACCCCGACGTTGGATTCTCGGTAACGTTGGTATGGATAATCTGCCGCCTGCTGTGGTGGATGATGAAGAGCACGTGAAGGACCCGAAACGAGACTGTGGGCACCGTCAAAAAGTCCATGGCCACAATTTCATGTCGATGATTGCGGAGAAAGGTCTTCCATTTGTGGACCGCGTCGGGCCTACTTCGCCGAGCCTTCGGCAAGTACCTAGAAATCGTTCGCTCCGAAACGCCAAAGCCAAGCTTGAGAAGCTCACCGTGAATACGCGGTGCTCCCCACTCATTCTCTGTAGCCATTTGTTTGATGAGGTGCCGAAGCTCGGTGCTGATGCGAGCTCTGCCCTGTTTTCGAGACTTCCATCGCCAGTAAAAGCGGAAGCCCTGTCGATGCCAGCGAATCACCGTCTCGGGCTTGACGAGGATCAAAGCGTCGGCCCATCCGGTCCAGACGTAGCGAAGTAGGACCCAAAACAAGCGGTCACCACGACTGAGCTGCGGACGGGCCTTCTGTCCCTTGAAGACGGCGAGCTGCTGACGAAGAGCAAGATTCTCGACTACTAGACTGCTTCTGGTCTGAATGAGGTTTCGCAGGCCGGTGAGAAAAAGCTGGAGGATGGCGAGCATATCTCGATTTTAGATCCTCGGGGGCCCTGACCCCGCGGTTTCTTCAATGGCCGGAAATCATTGGCTGTTCTGTTTTGGCGCGGGACACCAGGACTTTTGGCTAGCGTGGGCGGCGAAGCCGAGTGCTATGTCGAGCTCCTCGTCTATGTCGGCCTATCGTTGACCATGTTTGGACGGGCGTGCGGTGAATGACAGATCTTGAGCACGACGATTGAGGACTGATGTGTGCCGCCTGGGTCGGGGGCGATCGGGCTGTCGGGCACAAAGTACTTGTCTCATTTCTTGGATCACAAACTGTTCATCGGCGGCGGACATGGGGGGATTCAAGAGGTCTCCCCAACCTAGGTTGGAACAGATACCAGGAGGGTACATGAATTTTCCGTTATCGCCGACCGATTCGTCCATGAGCATACCGAATTTGCCGTAGTACCGAATGCCCTTGGTGGCCCCAGCGGCGGTGATATATCGTATTCCCATCGAGGGAAGCATAGCCACAACCACTCGAATGACGTGGGCGTAAAGGCCGCCGTTTCGATGTCTGGGATCGACAAAGCCAAGACAAAGGTTTGCAAGACCTTCGTGGGCTTGCTCACGAAATCGTTCGGTGATGCCCGGTGCCATCTGACAAAATGCGTTTTCTAGGTCGCCTCCTGCTGGAGAGCAGATGTACGCTCCCATCGCCCCGACATGGTTGCCATCACTGGTCCGTGCGGCAGCGAAATAGAGGTTGGGGCTGTTGGGCGGAATGTCAAGAGACATGACATGAGAAACACCCATTTGTGCCAGCGAGCTCCGGTACTGACCTATGAGGTTCTTTGCGAGTGTGGGGTTGCTTTCAGCGCGAAAAATGTTGACGGTGTACTTCATGTGCATTCTCCTCGAGTGCTTAATCCTTGACTCCTGCGGGATACGCTATCCCGCGGCTATATAGGTGTTTTAATGCAATGGATGTTCCAGTTTTCTGAAGGAAGAGCTACCTTGGATGGTATGGGATAAGCATGCATCGACACTGAGGGAATAGCCCATGGATCGGTGGCCAAGCGCTGTGGACTCAAGATTGGGTGGGCGAATCGTGCCTCAAATCGACAGGTGAAAGGCGCCCTACTTGTTGTTTCGGATCCGTGTCGGTTGGTCACACGGCCGTCTTGAATCGACCGCGCCTACCGCAACCTTTATCGTCCACCCATCACTCAGTGCGCCCCTCTAAGAGAACCAAGACACCGCGGCCTTCGAGGCTCAAAATTGTGACCGCCTCTTGCGCCCGCTGCGTGGAATGAGTTGGAGAAAACGTGATGCTTATCTCGCAGCTTTCATTCGGATCGAGCGTGATCTGGTGGCAGGTGGAGGACAAGAGCTGAAACGCTCCGGTCGAATTGGACAAGCTTGTTCTCAAATAGCGCAGAGGAAAGGCACCGATGTTCTTGAGGGTAAAGCGCTTGGACGGGCTCATGGCGCCGACAGCGATGGTGCCAAAATCATGTTCTGTCGGCGAGATGCTCGTTTCTTCGGAGTTGGCGCTATGGCCTTGGACCGACACCGCCTGAGACGCTGTCGGATTCGAATTGTAGCTTATCGAAAATCCCGTCAAGGTGAGCTGAGAAAAATTGATGGGCCGATACGACAGATTCACCGTGCACTTCTGTCCGGTGATAATAGTGCTGGGGCAGTCATGGCCCTCGAATTGAAACGCGAAGCCGCTCGCTCGGAGGCTCACCTCAGGCAGTGGATCACCTTTGAGCATGTTCTCGACGCTGAAAGCCTGGGTCTTCGTTTGACCCAAGGGTGTCTCCCCAAAGTTGAAGCCGTTCGGCGTGACGCGGAAAACGGGTGCAAACGCTGAACCCCCGGCGGTGGCACTCTGTCCCGAAGGGGTCGAGAAACGAATATCTGCCCAGACTTTTCCGCCTTCTTGAGGCGAATAGCGAACTCGCTGTGTGCAAAGTTCAGGCAAGGCACAGGTCAGGGGGCCTACAAGTGAAAACGAACTTGCGCGTGTGCCTGTTAGATCTACGGAAAGCTCATAGCCGCTCGGGCGCGCAACCTGGACGTCAGTCTCCCGCGTGTCTCCGTAGTCAATGGTTGCGAAAGTGAAGGCCTCGCCAACCCGAAGGGCGGGTGTCCGTCCTACGAGGGTACTGGTCGCAGTCAGACCGGTCTCGCTGGACACCTGGAGCACGGCCGTCTTGTTTCCCAAGGTTTGAGGATCAAATTCAACTTGCACGGTGCAGTCTCGGGCCGCGGGGTTCAGCTCAGCACAGCTTGACGAGACCACGCGGAACGCGCCTGGATGGGCAGTCGTCCCGAACGATGAAGGGCCCCTCCATTCGTCCAGGCGTTCCGTTCCCGATGACTCGAGTCGAGAGTGTCCGCGTGGCACGATCGCTTCGATTGTAAATCTTGAGTGCCTGTTCCGGGGTCGAGGCGTCTACGTAGGTTGACCCCAGGTTCAGTGCCGGAGCGCCGAGCTCGATCTTGGGCAACGCTTGCCCATGCCCCTTGAGCTCGAGCAGAGCCTTGGTGCCATCACCCTGGGTAAGCGTCAGCTGGGCCTGAAACGAGGCCTCCGAGTCGGGCGCAAATCGAATCGAAAAGCGACAATTTTCACCTGGTTCGAGAGACTGCTGACTGCAGGTGTCGTTTACGATTTCGAAGACGGTCTCGGCGGCGTCCAGGCGAAGCTCGCTTACCTTCGCCGCTAAACGACCCGAATTCTCGACGAGGAACGCGTGGGCGTCGTCCCCATCTGCGTCCACGGCACCAAAGTCGTGCCGCGGGGGCCTGATGCTGAGGGCTGAGCTCTGACAGCGCTGTTCACAAGCGCCTGAGATACAATCCGCATGGTCCTGGCAGAGCTTTCCCCCGATGCAGGGACCACAACTGCTGCCCCCGCAATCGACATCGGTTTCGTCGCCATTTGGGAGACCGTCTGCGCAGGTCGGCTCGGCGCAGAGACCCAAGACGCACGGATCTTCTACCTCCGCATCGGCGGAACTGCATGCGTTCAAAATGAGAAGGCCGAGAAGTAGGGGGTGGGCGCGCGCGACTTGGATGGTCAAGTCAGAGAAGGAAGCAAACAGTGTGCCATTCTCAAGTCTTGCACAATATAGCGAGTTCGAAACCCCAAATGTGGGTGCGACACGCCGCCTTGGAGTCAAATTCCCCCACAAGGCTTCGGACCGAGGCGGCCTGAACAGCGACAATGACAAATGCCGGCTTGTTCTTTGAGATAGAGCAGCGTGCCGGCGCCCGATGTTTTCGCGCTGACGTATGTCGGTTCGCTGAGCGTGAAGCTGTTTGAATGGGCGACTATAACGTATGTGTTCCGGGTTTGAGCACAAGCACGTCGCCGCTTTTGGCGCTTGCGATGGCCTCGGCGAGCTCAGACGAAACGCCCTGTTGCCAGGATCACACGACTTCTCGGAGTTTTTGGCATGCGTTCGGAATCGCGACGGGTTTGTATCCGAAGCAACGAAGCTGGCGTACGAAATGGCGGGGTTCGAGGGATCAAGCTAGTCTACAATCTCCACCATACCGAGGGGGAGGTAGTTGTTGCCGAGGTTTGCGTCGTGCTCAAAGGGCTCAATCCAAAGACCGAGATGGGCGGTCTGGCGCTCTTTCGGGACGGAGTCCATTATCATCGTGCCTTCAAAAACAGCTCCGGCGGCAAGGTTGCGCTCGTCTTGCGGGTTGCCTGCGCTGGCGAGCTGGGTACCCGCGGTTGGATCTCTGATCGGTGGGAAGACGGGGAAATAGGGAGTGTCGCCGGCAAATAGATGGACGCCGAAGTGGCCAAAGTATGGAGCGTTGCCGACGTTGGTCACGCGGAACTTGAGGGCGAGGCTGTCGGAGCTAGAAATGGTGCGGGGCACTTCGTCCAAGAGTGTGACCACGAGATCTGGTCCTTGCCGCTCAGCCCCGGTCGGCCGGAAGGTGATGATGGACCCTCTCGGCACGCTGTCGGCGTCGCAGTTGGGTGAACAAGAAAGCTGGACCGCTCTTTGGCCGCTCGGATCCCCGATGCCGACTGTTGCGGCCAGGCCCGGGGAGGTGATCGTATGCATGCGCATTTCAATGATGCCGTTGCTGAAGAGACTCACGGTGTAAGTGGCCGTGCCTTTCGTATCTTGTGCTGCAACCGCGGAGGACCACGTAAGCAAGATCGACTCAGGGCCCATCGTCAAATGGGTGTCGTCGAAGGATCGGATGTACCGGTCCCAAAAGCCGGCGATCACGCCGTAGGGGGCTGATGCTCTGGGCAAAAGGGTGTTGCTGGAATCTACGGTGCCCTCGCCGAGGTAGATGGTCCCATTCGAGGTTACGTTGATCTCCGTGCCCATGGGAATGGTCTCCCCAAAAAACGGAAAATCGAATGGTAAGGCCACAGGGGCCATCGTGTCTCGGCTGCCGATCGAAAGTCCGGGGCCAAAGGCCCTCGGGGTGCGATTCACGGTGCGCTGCACGTCGAGTTCGTATCCATGTCCACCCAAAGTGTCTTCTTTGACGCTGAGGGCGAGCACGACCGTGTCCGGCTCGTGCTCCGCTTGGGTCGCAGTGATGGTCAGCTGACCTTCAAAGGGTTCAGTTGGCGTGCCTTCGAGCCGGCCGCTAGGAAAAAGCGAGAAGCCTGAAGGCAATGGACTGTGTGTAAAAAAGGAGGGTTCGGAGGCACCCGTGTGTTCGAGCTGTACGCTGTAGGGCTCGCTGACGAGCCCCGAATCAAGAGAGGTGGTGGTGATCTTGATGACCCGCGGTGCGATCACGTCGACTGCGCCAAGGCGCAAAAGGTTGTTGCTTCGGTCAATTTCGGTGTCGTCCTCCTGGATCCACAGAGCGGCGTGGTATCGACCGGGTTCGACGCGTATGGTTCCAAAAAGGTTCAGCTCAGCTGTACTGCTGGGTTGGATATCAGGCAAGTTGGCCGAGGCTGTGATGGGCAGGAGCCCGTTGGATGCGTCGATCGCGAAGGATTCGGTCTTTGATAGAATGAGTCTGGCCGTTCCGCCCAGTGGACCAGCCCCGCTTTCGATGGTGCCCTTGTTCGTCACGGTGACGTCGAGGTTGATCGGCTTGCCTTGTTCGAACACCTCAGGGAGCGTCACCATTTTTGTTGAGAACGCGAGGTCGAAGCCGGCGATGGGCTTGTTCGCGGGACGAAAGAGAACCACGCTTCCCGTAGGGACATCGCTTTGTTGGCAGTTTGGTGTGCAAGACAGGGCAGGGAAGCGCTGTCCGCCAGGCCCCTGGAGCCCCACCGTGCCTGACAATCCGTCGGTGCCCTCAACCGAGAATGTTCTGATTTCGATGAGGTTGTGCGCAGCCAGAAGAAGCAATTGGATTTCCATGGTGGCTTCGGTGGTGCGAGATTTTGCGCCGAACCAAGAAATGATCAACGTTTCCGGGGTCACGTGGGCGTAGACCCGCCCTGTTGGGTATTCGAAGTCGTCCCAAAAGGCGGCGATGAGTCCGTTTTTGGTGTCCGGACGGGGCCATTCGTTGTTGTCACCCTCGATGGGGGCCTCCTCCAGCGCGACGAGACCCGACGAACTTACGTGCAGAGGCGTTCCGACCGGAAGTGCTTCTCCAAAAAACTCAAACTCGAAGGGCAAAAGAACTGTTGTAGATGTCCCGGTGGCCGCGATCTGGAGAGGCATGCCCGGTGGCGTATCAATGAAGTAGGCCGACTGGCCGAAGGACACGTCGTACCCCGAACCCTCATGGGTGCCTCCGTCCCCTTGGGTCCCCCCGTCATTTTGACTCCCCCCGTCTGCGCCCGTGCCTGGCTCGGACTCGATGCCCGAGCAGGCGACCACGAGGGCGAGCCCGCTCGCGAGCAAGAAAGTTGGGTTTGGCTGTTTCTTCGTGAACGAAAGGTGTGTCATGGCCCTTGTCTAGGCTAACACCTGAGCGCCGGACTCTGCGCAGGGCGTCCATGGGACGCGGGTTACCCTGATTCGATTTTTGGCTACGACACGCGCCTGGAAGGGGCGGCGGTACCTTTCTGCGGCAACAAATCGAAGAAGGTACAGAGATGATCTTGCCCCATAACCCCCGCTCTAGCAGCGGGAAATTGACTTCCTCGAGGAGGATCTTTACCGTTTTGTAGAGGAGGATGGCCTTTGGAGGGCCGTTCGATGAGCAAGTCAATTCCGACGAAAGAGGAAATTGAGCGAGCCTCTCGAATCATGAAGAACAAGTCCCGCAACCTTGATGAGGTTTCGGAGCAGATACGCCAGCGGTTTGTCGGACGTTGCCCACTCTACAGGGTGTTTATCTTGGCTCAACGAGATGTGGATTTTCGTGCTTACCTGTTTTTTAGGAAGCGCCGGCACGTGGAGGAAGCGAAGCGTCAAGGTATTCACGAGGAGATCACAGACTTCATCTATTCCGAGTTGGAGCGAGCAGGCCGAGGAAAAAGGGACAAGATCCGTGTGGCGATCGAATTCGATTCCGATGAGAACGTCGCCGCCAACTTCGAAGGAAGCTATTCCCTCCGACTCCGTTAGCCGCCATAGCCTCGGAACGGTGATGAGTCCGAGCCTGAGTTTTACCCGTGTCCACCGCCAAGCCCAAGGGACCTTTTGGAGGTCGCGAGAAACGTCTTCTTACGAATGAAGCGATTTCTTACGAAACGGGGCTTCTTGAGTCAAAACGGGGATGATACGCAAGTCTCTCCGCTGGACCGGTGGTCTATGAGCGCTCAAAGAGAGCCGTCGATGCTGGCACCCACCCAAGTCCACGAAACGCCCTCTTCGGGCATCGAGCTTGGTGGGTTCAGTGTGCACGCCGCGTGACTGTCCCCGCCCACGACAAGAAGAGAAGAATCGAGCTGTGCCGCTATGTGGCCCGCCCTCCGTTCGCCGAAGACCAACTTCGCGCGACCGAGGATGGTCGTATTGCACTCACCCTGAGACGAAAGGCTAAAAGCGGGCAAAGCGTGATTCTCCTCGAGCCCGTCCGTCAACTTCGTCGCCTGGCCTGGTTGATTCCTCCTGCTCGCCAACATCAAGTTCGATTTCATGGAATTCTTGCGCCTGCCGCCAAGGACAGAAGCCGTGTCGTCGCTAAGCCTCCGTTCAAACTGCAGCTCGCATTTCCGCTCGAAAACATGCACCCCGAGAGAAGTTCTTACCGAGTCCCGTGGGCGAAATTGCTTGCACGGGTATACGATGTGGCCGCCCAGGTATGCATAGACTGTGGGGGAGCCCTCAAGCCGATGAGTGCGGTCACCGACGCCAAGCAGGCGAGGGAAGAGCTGAGAGATGGTATTGCTGTTCTCGGAGAAACGCACATGGCGCGTGCCCCACCTGACCCAGCCTAAGTTCTACCCCTCGCTTTACGCGCTCCATCGATTGTCCCACGCGTCCGACACCGGCGCCGGGATACCGGTATGTCTCAAGCTCACCCACACGCGCATCCTCGGGCGGTCATGCTCGGCTCTTCGACATCTCGAGCCCATCAGCTCTACCTTGCTCAGCGATGAATAAGGCCAAGCACCGTACCGAAGCCCTCTGGTTCACCATCTAGAAGCCTCGAGTACCTACACGGAGGTCTTCAATCCGTCCTAATCAGCGTCCCTCATTGCTGGAAATCCACCCGCGCTCGCCTCGACACAATCGAGATGAGCCGAGAGCTCGGTCGACTCACGATCCCACCCCCACTCGCCTCATGACCCGGCCCCCTATCCGACACAGACGAAACGGGCCCAGTTGTAAACACCGGTTCACGGGATGGTTACGTTAGACCAGCTCTGGTCGACGCGCTAAACAAACGCCTAAGGCCTGTGACGGGCAAAAAACGAGTCGTGATCGTGGGCGGGCTCTGACCGTGCAACGTTTGGCACGAATTGCGCATACGTCTTCCGCCTTACTACCCAAAATAGGGTCCGAAACGCCGTACAAGTCCCGCTCGGAAGTGTCAAAACAGGTCGTATCCGCTCCGGCATGGCACTTGCTCAAACGATAAAGAACCCACCGATGCCCCTTTAACACTGCGCGATACCAGTCGCTGCATGGAGCCAATAATGAAGAGAAATCGCTATTACTTTCCGTTGGTCGTCTTGCTTTTAGCCAAAGCGAGCTGCAGTCCAAACCCGGTCGGTCGAGAAGCCGCGGAGAATCTTGAGTCTACGGACACCCAGATCGAAACTTTTGCCAGCACTGACATCGGAGGGGGGCTCGACCTTGACGGTGTGTTTGTCTATGCGGTCAACATGGGCGGAGCGGTAGGTGCCGCGATTCGTGACGCGAACTTTAGTACCGAGGCCGAGGCCGGTCCAGGCTTTACCCAATCATTCAGCAACGTCTGGAACCTGGGCATCAAGCCTGAGTACGGGACGAGCACAGAAGACAATGGCTTTGAACAAGATGCGATGCGTATCGTTCGATATCAAACCGGAACCACGACCCATGGGACCGTGCAAATGGGCGGGCTAAAGGGTGGGCACCGTTACAAGCTTCAGCTCCTGTGGCATGAGGTCAGCACCGCATGAATAGACGATGCTCGACTCATGGATGTGTTCGTGGATGATGAACTTATCGTGGGCGAATTGGATCTTTACGACCACGGTTCGGTTGCCGGAAACGGCACCGGTGTCGTCTTGACCAAGTTCTTTTCAGCCCAATCAGAAGATGATGTGCTCAATGTTCGGATTGCAAGAGCAGCGTCGAGCCGCCTGCCGCCGATGCTGAGCGCGCTGACTCTGGAAGACGTCACACCTGCCGCAAAACCATTCACTGGCGCCAGCGCAACACAAGGTTTGGATTTGGATGGTGACTTCGTCTACGCAGTGAACATGGGCGGAACACTGGGCTCAACGATCCGCGACGCGACTTTTACTCCAGATTCCGATGCCGGAAGTGGTTTTAGCCAATCTTTCAGCAGCGTCTGGAACTTGGGTCTTAGACCCGAGTATGGGACAAGCCCAGAAGATGACGCTTTGGAAGAAGACACGATCCGGGTCGTTCGCTATCAAACCGGCAGCAATGCCGAGGGTACCGTGCAAATGGGTGAACTGAAGAGCGGGCATCGCTACAAGCTCCAGCTCCTGTGGCATGAGGTCAGCGGCGCAGGGACGGACGATGCTCGGATCATGGATGTATTTGTGGATGGCAAACTTGTTGTGTCGGACCTTGATTTGCACGACTATGGTTCGAGTCCCAGAAACAACAGGGGTGTCGTGGTGACCGCATTTTTTGATGCCGACCAAGAAAACGATGTGCTCCATGTCCGGATTGCAAGAGCAGCGTCGAGTCGTCTGCCACCGATGCTGAGCGCGCTGACCCTAGAGGACGTCTCGCCTCCCGCAAAACCATTCACCGGCGCGGGCGCAACAGAAGGCTTGGATTTGGATGGTCACTTTGTCTACGCGATCAATATGGGGGGAACAATAGGCTCCACCATTCGCGATGCTACTTTTACTTCAGACTCCGGTGCCGGAAGTGGTTTTAGCCAATCCTTCAGCAAGGCCTGGAACCAGGGCCTCAGGCCGGAGTACGGGGCAAGCCCGGAAGATGACGCCTTGGAAGAAGATACGATCCGCGTCGTTCGCTACCAAACGGGCAGCAGTGCTGAGGGCACCATACAGATGAGGGGATTGGAACCTGGGCACCGCTATAAACTCCAGCTCCTGTGGCATGAGGTCAGCGCCGCGGGAATAGACAACGCTCGGATCATGGATGTGTTTGTGGGCGAGACGCCTCTTCTACTTGGCCTTGACTTGCATGACTTTGGCTCGAAACCGGGCAACAGCATAGGTGTGGTCGCAACCGCATTTTTCGATGCGAAAGCTGAAGACAACGTACTTGATGTCCGAATCGCAAGAGCGGCCTCGAGCAAGCTCCCACCGATGCTGAGCGCATTGACCCTGGAGGACTTGACCCCTTCCGTGGGGACCTTCACCGGGACCGGTAGAGCGGAAGGCCTGGACTTGGATGGGGACTTTGTTCACGCAGTCAACATGGGCGGAACGTTAGGGGCCAAAATTCGGGACGCCGACTTTACCACGGACGCCCACGCGGGTTCAGACTTTAGCCAATCGTTCAGCAGTGCGTGGAAGATTGGGGTCAAGCCCGAATACGGGGCAAGCGCAGAAGACAACATTTTCGAACAAGACACCATGCGTTTCGTTCGATATCAAGCCGGCGGCGGTTCCGAGGCGACCATACAGCTGGGAGGACTCAAGGCTAGACACCGCTACAAACTCCAACTCATGTGGCACGAAGTCAGCGCGGCGGGAACGGATGACGCTCGGCTCATGGATGTATCTGTGGATGACGAACCGATCCTGTCTGGCCTTGATCTACATGACCATGGTTCGCGCCCGGGCAACAACATAGGGGTTGTGTACACGAAGCTCTTTGAGGCCGTGACCGATGGTGATGTGCTCAATGTACGCATCAAGAAGTCGGATTCAAGCCGTTTGGTTCCTATGCTGAACGCGTTAACGTTGGAAGATCTTTCCCCTGAGGACCCGCCAGCGCCACCGTGTGTTGCGGGCGTCGTCATGCATGCCGTTCTTTCTCCAGGAGCTCTGATTGAACCGTGTGCGGGTTTCATGATTGACGTGCCCGAGGGGGCCGTGTCCTCGAATACGCCCGTCACATTCGAATTCGATCCAGAACCTAAGGGCGGAACGATCAATGATAGTCCAATCTTCCAAGCCGGGCTTGTTCAGCTGATTCATATGGAGCCTTCGATGGAGTTCAACGAACCCTTGCTTGTTACGCTACCCAAGGATCTTCTCGGATCACAGTCCAACGGAAACAACTACCTAGCCTTCCTGGTGGATGAAGTTCGTGAACCTCAAACTGAAATTGAGGCCATGATGGGTTCAACCGTTCAATTTACGGTACCCCATTTTTCCCAGCAAGCCATCTTTGACTGGTCTTCGATGGCCACAGAAGCTCAAACCGATCTTTGGGATTGGACCGCGGCCTTTTACACGACGCCCCCTCCCAGGCCAATACCTGGTGCAACCAAACCGCTCGGACCTTCTATTTACAGCGAATCTCGCGGCGTCAATGACGGTTGTGTGCCCACGGTTAACGGGGTTCATTGGAACGCGATAGGCAACGGGGTCACTGCCGGGTTGCACGCACGGCATGGCAGGGATAGAACGGAGAAAATCGATGGCATCGACATCATTCAATGTATGCATGTTGAGTTCGACGAATCCTTTAGCGGCAGCGTTTTTGTAAGAGCGCGGCAGAACCACCACGCTTGCGGTGAAGCCCTTTACTGCTCCGGAACCGCCGAGCAGTGTGCCACGCCGATACATTTTTGGGTGTTTCACTCGTCGGTGCACGACTACAACAACAGCAACTACACCAACAACCTCTATAAAAAGGTTGGGGACAAGCAGGCCCTCACGACCGAGTTTGAGACGTTCCACTACCGTGTTCCCGCGACCTCACGGCACGTGCTTGTCTGCCGAGAGAACGTTGGGGGACACTTCTCCCCCGTGCAAATAGATGCGATCATGACCGACCCGTCCCCGTGTCCGCCAGCCTCAACAGGTGAGAGGGCCTGCGATGATCTGTGCAGCGCATCGAATATCGCGCCCGCCTGCGGATGTACCGCGCAGTGGCAGGCGCGAGCACGCCTGCGCGTGGGACGCAAACCCGCCTTTTGGCCGACGAAGTACGATGTCGACAAGGCAGCGCTGAAAGATTTCTACGACCATAGTGGAACCGATGTTTATTACGAGGAGCGACTGCTTTGCACGCCTGAAAGCGGGGCTGCGGCTTATCTTAATAAGAGCACGCAGTTTAGCGAGAATGGAAACCATGGTGGCGTTCCTAACGACGAAGATATGGATCTGATCGGGTTTGAGGTGACGGGGTGGGAGGACGTACCAGGACCTTATGGCGTCCAACGCGAAAGTCCAGCGTTGGAGCCAGCCGATCGGTGGTTTGGCGCAGCGAGTTGTGAGTGCGCCTCAAACTTTGCCCCCAATCCAGTCGTGCCAGGGGGGTTCGAGGATCCCATCTTTCCCATTGGGTCGATCATAGCGGCCGTCGATTTGGCCAGTCCAATTCATGCAACGTACCCAGCCAGTGTGACGGGCGATGGGGGACACGTTTGCAACGACGACACGTTCTTACAAATTCAGGCCTTTCGCACAGGCGTCTGTGAGTTCGATCACGCGACGTGTACCGACAACGTTTCGGCATTTGTGGCGCCTATACCTTAGGACTGGAACGCGGGAAGACTCGGACCTCGAGCGGTCCCTAGACTTCCCCTTCGCTCGCTGAGGCTATCGCTGGAGTCAGCCTGGCTGGTGCTCCGCTTCCGAGATGTTGGGAGCGGAGCACCGCCGGCCCCGCCTGTTGGCGAAAGTCAAGTAGTCGTCGCGCGGGTGGACGGTGCGTAGTCGGTGCGTTGGGTGGGCGCGGACGTCTTCGTGAAACACGTGGACGATGACGTCGCCGTAGTCGAGGAGCGTCCAGCTGCCTTGACCCTCGCGGGCCAGCGGCCTTTCGTTGTGTCCGCGCTTGAGGTCGTCGACCACGCCGTCGGCGATGGCGCTCGTCTGCCGGTCGCTGTACGCGGTGACAATGACCAAAAAGTCGGTGTACGAACAGTTCCCCTCGGTTTGAATAATAGTGAGGCTTTGGCCTTTGCGATCTTGGGCCGCAGTGGCTGCGGCTAGGGCCTTCTCTTTTCCGGTGATCAGCGCTTGCTTTCCTCCTCGCTTGCCAGAGCCTATTGTAGACGAGTTCCCTCAAGGTGGAAGAACCAGCTTAAATGTGCTGAGACGATAGTATAAATCGCTTCTAAAAGCGCGAGATTGCATGGCTTTGTCTAGATCAACGTTCGTCGCCGCTACGACACGTACGTCCACCTTGCGGCTTTTCGTTGCGCCCACCGGGCGAATCTCGCCCTCCTGCAAGACCCGTAGCAGATTCACCTGTACTTCCATAGGGACGTCGCCGATTTCATCTAGGAACAGGGTCCCTCCGTCAGCGGCTTCGACGAGGCCCTTGCGAGCAGCGATGGCGCTGGTGAAAGCGCCACGCTGGTGTCCGAACAACTCGCTTTCGATGAGCGTTGTGCTGATCGCAGCACAATTGGTGGTGACAAATGGCGCTTTACACCGTGGGCTGTTGGCATGAAGTGATCTCGCGGCGAGTTCTTTGCCGGTGCCACTCTCGCCGATGATCGGCACGGTCGACGAAGACTTGGCGATATTGTCGATCAGACCGCGCACCTGAACCATGCACTTCGCGTTCCCAATGAGGCGGGTGCCGGGACCATGGGCATCGAGCCTGGATTGGAGTGAGGAATTGAGATCACGGAGCTTCTTGTGGCGCGCCGCAGATTCGATGCACCGCATCGCGGCATCCAAATCCGAGATCGGTTTGCAGAGGAACTCGAACGCTCCTCATCTTGAGCGCGGTGACCGCCGTTTCGATGGTTCCATGACACTGATGCGTGGGGTGGGTCACCATGCGGTGTGGGGTGCGAATGCGCCCGGGATCCACCGGCACTACGATCGCATGGGTCGGATCCTTCGAACGATGAGGTCTACGGTCCCTGAAGTGGGGATGAGTGCCCCCAACGGAGGCGCTTGGAAGCTTGTAGCCCCAAAAAGAATGGGCAACGTAGGCCCAAAGCCTCGATGGGCACGAAAGTTGCTTGTTAACAGTTGTGATGCGCCCGCAGAGGATCTGGATCTGGTTCGCTCTTGTCATTGTCCATTGCGGACAACCGAACTCGGATAGCAAGACGGAACACTCCCATCCGGATCGAGCCGCACCCTCCAGTGCAGAAGAAGCCGTGGGCGACGGTATTGTCCTCGAGGCGTCGACGGACGCAGGCCAGAGAAACGGTTCTGATTCGGAAGGGTCATCCGACGTGCGGCTGGAGGATGAATTGCCCGTCACGACGACGTCGTCTTGCACGCCGGAGATTGACGTGTCGGGATTTACGTTGTTTGCTCCGCACCGCGTGTTGGACTGCCGCCCTGCGTTGGTCTCCGACGGAGACGACTTCCATCACGGCTCCGTGTACTATACAGAGGCTCTCTCCGATCAGGATAGAGAGGATGACGGGATGCCGTCTGTTTTTTCGGTTTCTGCGGCCCCCATCGCGCCCTCTACGGGAAGGCCTCGTGACCGTCAAACGGTGCTGGAGTTCTCTATTCCTGACTTGCTTGGTTCTATTTCGATCATGGATGTTTCACCCTCGGGGCGCATCGCGGTCCGATATCGAGGCTTCTCCATCGAAGACGAGAAGCGGAACGTGTGGACTTCTAAAGAGGGCATTGTCATGGGGCGGGACACCGTCGAAGTCTTGCAGCCGTTTCGGTCCGTGTTGTCGGCTGTTTTTGTGGACGAGCACCTCATCGTATCCGGCGGTATGGATGAGGGATCAGAGGGAACCTACTTGGTCAAGGAGGGCGGCGAAATACGCTATCTTGGGCCCGGGCAGTACGTGGATCTGGTGCTTCGCGAGCCGTTGGTTTTTGGGCGGATCGGGCCTGCGCCGCGCCATGGCACCATCGTCATAGATGGCCTTCGGGAGTCGGAACATGGACTCTATGCGTGGACCGATGAGCAGGTCCGCGAAGCCGTTGAGGGTGACACCGAACTGCTCGAATCCGACGCGCTTACGCTTTTTCACACGGTAAGCACTCCGAACAATGGCTTCTCTTCCTATACTTCCCATACGTATTACCGCTACCACAACGAAGGCTACGTCACGATCCAGGCCACGTACTATGTGGGTGGCAACACGAGGGATTTGGCGTATTCGACGCGCCTGCGCGTTCGCAACAAGCGCGTCGAGACTGTGAGCGAGACGCCTCTCTTCGAAAGGGTGTCCTCCGAGGATGTGCCGAGTGTTGGGGTCTGGCTAGACGGCAACGCCGCAAGTTTGAGCTTGAGAAGCCTGGGAAACATATACCGAGTCACACCGTGACAAAACCCATTTCCCATGACCACAAAGCGGCCGCGCGCCTCAAGACTCGAGCTGAAACACCGCCCGTAGGCGTAACGGACGACGCTTCATCTCTATGGTTTCGAGGGGCGTCTATGGCGCGAGGCGGTGCGCGCGCATTTGCGTCTTCACCGAGAACAAGCATGCCGCGCTTCAGCGCACGGGCCGCTTCATCGTGCTTGGTGACCGCACGATCACCGCCGACTGCGTGGGAATCTCTAGGGGGACCGTCACCCGCACGCGGTAGTCGAAGCCGCTCGGCCCGACAAGCTCGACTGAGGCCTCCGGCGGCTCGACCATCACCGCGGTGAGGTCATCGAGATTGGCGCCCCTCAGCAAGAGCTCCGTCGTCGTCCCCGGGTAAAAAGAGCTGGGAACCACCGCGTCCAAGCGAGGAAACTCAGGATTGGCCACATTCAAGGTGCGGGCGGGCCCGGAGCTGCTATCGAGGTCTCCGGATTTCGTACGACGTCCGAAAATCGGTGGTGCGGCCTTGCCGAGCGGCGTGATTTTAGGCACATGGAAACGGTCACAGAAATTGCTAACAGAAAGCCTGGTGTGCTCACCGCATCCGGCAATACCGACCACGGCGTCCGCAAGAGTCTCTCCTCTATCGTGTGGTGGAGCATCACCTCGATGAGCTGATCGAGAGCTTTCGCGACCCTGATGACCCGAGGCCGGAATTCCTAACTTCGTCGAAAAAGAATTCAGAGCTTACCTGACTTGCGGTCGACCAGAGTTTGGCTTCATCAAACTTCGGTGCGAAAAATGTCAGCATGAGCATGCGCTACCCTTCTCCTGTAAGGGCCGGGCGATCTGTCCATCTTGCGCCACCCGTCGAAGGGAAGACACGGCTGCCCACCTGGTCGAGCACGTGTTGCCCGACGTTCCTCTTCGTCAGTGGGTGCTGTCGCCCCCGTTCGAGCTCCGAGGCCTCTTGGCCGCTCGAGGTCAGGTCCTGTCTCGGATGGCACGCATCTTTGTAGATGAGATTTTCAAACAGATGAAGAGCTGGGCCACGTCTCAGGGCCTGAAAGACACCCGATGTGGAGCCGTTACATTCCTGCAAAGATTCACCAAGACCCTCACTGTACACCCGCACCTGCATGTGATCGTCCTCGACGTTTTTTTCTCTCGGAACGGTGATGAGTCCGAGCGGAAGAGGCGAGCAATGCCCGGAGGTCTGACAGCGTTTCCCAGGGCAGCGTGCAGTCTTCCAGCACCCTTATTCGCCTGCAAATCGTCTCATCAAACATCCAGAGGGGGATACATAGGTTGCGACCGTTCTCGTCTTCCGGACAGCGGCATTGATACTCACCGTCACTGGTCCCAATGGCAATCTTTTTTTTCTCGGGTGATCTCCAGTTCTCGTCCGAAGAGCGGATGAAAGGGGTAGTGAACCCGCAAGAATCGGGTTCGGCTTGTATTGTAGATCTGTTGTGCTTGCGCGGGTCTACGACATAGACGCCGAACGATGTCCGAAGTGCGGTGGTCACGTGCGACCGGTCGGGGCCGTCAACGAACCGCGTGAGGCGCGAAGATTGCTTGGTTGGGTCATGGACTCCATCCGTGCTCGTGGACCGCCCCATCAACTCTCGCTTCCGTTCCAAGGCATATCGGCCTGAACCATGACTCAACCGCGGTGCCACACGGTACCGAAATGCCTCCTTCTGCTTGGAGGTCCCGGAACCTATCTCCTCTGCCGACAAAAGTTCATACCCAAGGACTTATTCATGCCTACACCACAGGTTCTAATGCGCTTGTCCCCAACACCCTCCATGAGGAAACTCTATCCAAAGAACCTGATACCCCTGGCCGCATTGCTTATTTCGCCTATCGACCTCCATGATCTTTCGTATCTGTAAACGCCCAACGGCTTGCGATATAAGTCTTTCGTTCATACCCCACCGTCACGCCCTCACTCCGGGACATGAGGAGAGCAAGATGGAGTATCGTAAGAAAGGGCCCTGTAGGGCGTGTTCATCCTCCAAGACGTTTGAGCATAACTTCCGGCGTCTGGAGCATGTTCTTTGGGGAACCTTGTGTTTTAGGCTGGAGAACCATGAGCCCAAAAACACGAATCGTTGCTGTCAGCCTGGGGATCACCCTCGCGACAGCCTGCAGTGACGACGACTCCGAAACCAGCGGGACCCAAACACCCGCGTGCGTGGAGAATCCGGACCTGACCAAAGAGGGAGAAGCCATTCCTCTGGGCGTTTTCGAATTCCGGAACGCCTTTGACCCTCAAGATCCGCGGGTTTATGACCCGAGCGACGCTGCAAGCCTACCTGGCCCGCTGATGGTCGACGCGTGGGGCGATCGAAGCAGCGCGGCCCACGGGACCCTCGGCGTATTCCCTCCTGGGTTTGCTGCGCCGCTCCATACCCACTCCGAGACCTACTACGGAGTTGTCCTGCGGGGGCAAATGACCAATCCCTTCGGGACCGATCTCGAAGTATTTCTCGATGGAGATCCAAACAACAACCACGGCCAAGTTCGCCTTGGCCCAGGAGCTTTTTGGGTAGTACCAAGGGGGTCTCAGCATACCACCACCTGCGTGGGGCCCGAGCCTTGCTGGTTCTATTTCCACGCAGAGGCCGCCTTTGACTTTTCCCCAATAGTAGACGCCACAGGCGCCCTGGAGCCAGGCCTAAGCCTGGGGACGCCCCACCCAGATGCAATACTCAAACCAGAAGTGGACCTCGAATTCGCAGGAGAGCCAGGTTCCTTTGTCCAATTTGCTCCGGCGTGGGGTGATATGCAGGCATCAGCGCACGGTACCTTCGGCCTCTTCAATGAAGGCGCCGCCTCCCCCTTGCATGTGCATGCAGAAGAATACTACGGCATTGTGATTCGCGGTGAGCTCACAAACCCTTTCAACCTCGATAGATCGCCCCCCACCCTGACCACCGGAAGCTATTGGCGCGTGCCCTCAGGGGCGGTTCATGTGACCGCCTGCACCGACGGCATGCCCTGTCTCTTTTACTTCCACGCTCGCAACGCATTCGATTTCACGCCGGTGTGTGAGTAAGCCGCGCGGTCGGCCAAGAGAACCAGCCACCTCCGGTCAAGGAGCGGATGCCTGCGAGATCTCAGAGATTGGTCAGAGTATGGTTGGCAACCGACTATCGTTACTTGCACTGACCATTGCCTTTGCAATGCCCGCTGCAACATTCGACGTTGCTGGAACAAACCGCTTTGGCTGGTTGGCAGGTCCAGTTGGCATCACAGTCTATGGGCTGTTCCGACACGGTCTCTCCGAAGTCGCATACACCATCGCCGTGGTCGATGAAGCGATCGACGCGGGTAGGGGCTCCTCGATTTTGAATCGTGCCGTCCCCAAGTTGGCCGAATCCGTTTTCGCCCCAACAATAAGCCGCTCCATCATTTGAAAACGCACAGGTGAAATTTTCACCAGTCGTGATTTCGCTTACATTGTTTTGCGCATACACAGGGACGGTGCTCCGGTAAGACATCGTACCATCGCCAAGTTGGCCGAGGCTATTGTGACCCCAGCACCATACGGTGTCATCCTCCAGCAGCGCGCAAGCATGGTTATCGGCCGTGGCCACCGCCCGTGCGGGGGCAGGAAGTCCTTGGGTCATGGTCGGGACGGCCTGGTCTTGCAGCGTCCCGTCACCGAGTTGGCCGTAGTCATTGCGTCCCCAGCACCAAATGTTGCCGACGTCTGAAAGGGCGCAAGAGAAAAAGTAGCCCAAACTGATGTCGACGGTCGTCTCAGGGAGGCTGACCACAAGAGCGGTCGATGTCTGATCGGCGAGCACACCTTGTCCTAGGGCGCCATAGTCACTTTTGCCCCAGCAGTGTACCTCACTGCCGATTTGCAAGCTGCAGCTATGATTGCGGCCCATCGAGACTTTGACGACGCCCTGAAGCCCAAGGACCTGGACTGGGGCGTGCTGATTCTCCATCGTTCCATCGCCAAGCTGGCCAAAATCATTGGTGCCCCAACACCACAGAGACCCATCGGTGGCGATGCCGCACATGTGGAACAAGCCGTTGATTTGCGCTGCATTGGCACCGACATACCCCAATGGTTGGACCGGCACGGATGACCACGAGGTCGAACCATGTCCCAATACCCCGGATGAGCCTCGACCCCAGCATTTGAGCGAGCCGTCTTTCAGAGTGACGCAAGAATTATAGGGAGTCGCCATGACCTGCTGCGTATCTTCGATCCCGGGTACCTGTACCGCGTCCAAGCTGTCGACCTTTGTGCCATCGCCTAACTGGTACTCAGCGTTGTAGCCCCAACACCAAACGGTGCCATCTGCTTTGCGGATGCAGGTGTGCCGCCACCCGGATGCGATGTTGTTCTCGAGCGGAAGAAACGTGTTGATGACGTTTGTGGAGCTTTCCGTGCCGCATTCGGTGTAGTTCCCATCCACGTCTTGTTGCGCACAAGCGATGTCACATGGGCCCGCGTCGATAAAACTGCACTGCCCTCCTGTGCAAATGCGTCCCGAAGGTCCTCCGCCATTGACCGAGCAGCTGTAGACAAGAGGGTTCGCATCGAACATGTTGCCCCAAAAGGCGCCCTCATGGTGGCCGTAGGTTGCAAGCTCGGTACTGGTGGTTGGAATACCCATTCCGCGAATCGACAGTTGGACCTTCTTTCGGTGGGGATTGGTGCGTGCAGCGAGGCAGGCAGACACGCGTCGCTGTCCTTCTGGGTCCTGATCAAAGTCCGGATTGTTCTTCCAGCTGGGAGAGAGTCCGATGCCTCCGTAATATTGTTTGGTCTCGGTCCCGCTGGGATAGAGCTGGTATGTGACTTCTATGCAGCCAGGGTCAGAGCTACAGCTCCCGCCGCTCGACTCTGGCAGAGCGCAAGAAGCTGCGTAGTTATTGAGGTTGTCGGCGTAAGCCCGAAAATCAGCGTTGAGCTCTTCTAGAGTCGCGTCGATGCACGCATCGACAGCAGCGACGATTGCCGGGTCGCCTTGATTGGTACCCAGGCCGTGTCGTCCGGCGACATAGAGTTCGTTTCCTTGGCAATCGGTGAGCGTCCGGCAGTCAGAATTTGACCCGCAATCGATTTGGCTCATGCAAACTTCGTCATTTTCCGCACACGGGGCAGGAAGGGCGCATTGAATGGCGGCTACATAGACCATCAGTTCGGTCATGGAGGCGCTGGTGTTAGGGCTGGGGTCGCAGGCTTCGCCAACGAGTGAGGCATCCACCAGACTGGAGATGTCGAGGTCACCAACGCTTAGGGTGCCAAAGAGCATGCCATTCCCCCAAGTTCCGTTCCCCCAAGTCCCATTGCCCCAAGTCCCATTGCCCCAAGTTCCGTTTCCCCAAGTCCCATTGCCCCAAGTCCCGTTTCCCCAAGTCCCGTTTCCCCAAGTCCCGTTTCCCCAGGTTCCGTTTCCCCAAGTTCCGTTGCCCCATGAACCATTTCCCCAGGTCCCGTTGCCCCATGAACCATTGCCCCAGGTTCCGTTACCCCATGAGCCATTGCCCCACGAGCCATTGCCCCACGAGCCATTGCCCCATGAGCCATTGCCCCACGAGCCATTGTCGCTTGAAAGATGCGACACTGCCGGTCGGTCGGCCTCTTCCCTTTCGGTACTCTGGCATCCAAACGCAATGAATGTAAGAAGCGTGACGGGCATAACTCGGGGAGTATTCACAGAACGAAAAGCGAGCAATCTATGTACCGATCGAAGGGGCGTTGGGATCATTGGGAAAATGGCCCCAGACCTGTGAACTCAGGTGCTCTCTTGCCGAACTTTGGGCGTTGATCTGCCGAAAAATCGTCGACCCCGAAAGCGCCACACACGCTCGAAGTCATTGACCAGGGACAAAAAGACGAACCGCTGCCTGCCGACCGGTCGTCTTGGACCCGTGCCTTCCTCTTCGTCAGTGGGTGCTGTCGCCCCCGTTCGAGCTCCGAGGACTCTTGGCCGCTCGAGGTCAGTTCCTGTCTCGGATGGCACGCCCCACAGCGCAAGATCCAACAGGCTGCTGCGAGGGGGGAATCATTCCTGCCTCTGACGGGATCAATGCTGTTGTTGCCGGCTACTGGACGGACCTCGACCTTGGAGCGGGCGGAGCCGTTTACGTGCAGCAAGTCGGCGTTCCTGGGCAATCTCAGTGGATTGCCCAGTTTACCGATGTCCCTCACGCGAACGACGGCAGCCGACTGGCCACATTCCAAATTGTGCTCTTCCAGGGCACTCACCAGATTGAGATTCGACACCTGCGGATTGAATCTGACGGTGGTATTCATACCGTCGGTATTGAAGGGGCGATGGGGCACTTCGGCCTCCAACTCGATCGGGACGGTCTTGGCCATGAACGGATCGCATGGCGCATGACCACTCTGAGCGAATGTGTGCTGGATGCAGACGAAGACTCGCTGTGTGACGAACAAGATCTATGCCCGAGCGATAGCCCCAATGATCTTGATGCCGACGGACAGTGCGGCCTTGGCGCTGTGGTCTCGCAGGAGGCGGATCTTGTTGTGAGCGGAATTGATGCACCACACGCAACAGCACCTTTTTTCGAGGCAACGGTCGAGGTCTGTAACCAGGGCGGCGTGGACAGCCTGCCCACGACGCTGTCCGCGTTCATGTATAGCCGGGAATTCGACGAAGGTGCGATTGGCCCAGAATTGGATGATCTCACCTTTGGGACGTACCCGGTTCCCGCATTGGCTGCCGCGGCATGTTTTCAACAGAAGCTCTATAGCCATGGGGGTGATGGCCAAATGTACATTCATGTCATTGTGGATGGAGAAAATCGCGTTCTCGAAGATATTGAAAGCAACAACACCCTAAGCGTTCCCGTTCTGATTGGCCATGGCTCGGATCTGGTGGTCCCGCTCGTTTGCCTCGAGTGGGCCTCTTTGTGTCGGTTGTAAGATACAACTGAGTCGATTCACTCGAGATCAATGTCGCGCGGGAGGGTGATGGTCCCCAGAGATTTATTGGTCTCGACGACGCTTCCCAAAGTCGTCACTTGTTCGCACTCGATGCAGTAGTCATCGGCGGCTTCGAGTGCCGTATCATCATTGGAGTCGGTGCTTTCTTTGAGGTATTTACAGTTTTGGTGGTACGCAACTCTTTTGATTCTCTCGGTCTGTTCTCGGCGAACACTGGCTGGGCCTGAAATGGGTCCACAGTACCAGCGGCGGGTTTTTGAGTAGATGCCTGGAATCCAAATCGTCCGTTTCTGATAGGCAAGAATGCCGGTATTGTTTAAGTCGGTTGTAGGGACGCCCATGCGCTCCACATCAGAGGGCACATAGGCGGGTGGATTGCGATCGGCTGACATACTGGGGTCGCCGAGCGACCGGTAGATTTGAAAAAGAATATCTGGTCCGGACTGCGTGTCGAACACAATGGCGTAATCTCCAGGACCGTATTGGGATCGCATTTTCTGCAAAAATTTGGAGTGGGTTTCGTCGTAGAGCGCCTCTATTTGCTCGAGCGTAAGGCCACTCACGACCACTTCATTGGCGCGCTCATCCGATAAAGCCATCCGAAACTGCGACGAAACCACGAGTTCTTTTGTGATCGGATCCCGGACAATAGCCAGGCGAAGTGCTGAATGAACCAGTATCTCCCGGCGTTTGTTTAACCACCCCCTGGCCCTGAGTTCCGGCCTCAGTTGCTGATCGAAAAAGACCCACTCGCGGTGGTCCAAAACCCATTGCATTCGCTCCACGGGACCTTTGCTTTCGGATCGTGTCCTTTGGTACATGTCTTTGACCTGAGCCATGTAGGCATCCAGGCTGATGATCGATGTGAGTTCAAGAGTGGGCGGTAACACGATGCTTTCGGAAAACTTGGTCTTTGTTTGTTGTCTCAGCAATTCGAGGCAACCGAAAAGGTCGTGGGTACAAGCAAAGAGGACCCAACCTCTGCCTGGCTCATAGATCAGAATGTAGATGGTCCCGGCCACGCTTTCGTACTCTTGGCTTCGCGCGTATTGCCATGCGGCATCGAAGGTTGGGTTCTCGTTGTCCGGTTGTTCCTCCTCAATGGGTCCGAGCTCTTGGAGGTTGGGTTCCTCCGCGTGCTTCAGTCCGGCGGCGTTGGGGTTGTGGTCGCCCCCGGTGTTTTCCGCTTGGTTTTCGGAGTCCGCGACCGTCCGGTAGATAGCAACCTGCTCGCGATACGGTTCGTTGACGTTGTAGGTGCGATGGATGACAAACGAGTAGGGGTTGAGATCAAATGGGTCGATGAAGCTTTGATGCAGCCACTCGCCGAGATGCTCACCGTCGTTGCTTTGAGCGAGTACCTGGTCCCAGTACAAGGGCTCCATGCCCCAAATTGTGACCGCCTCAAAATCGGTGCCTGAAGGCGGCTCGTTGACAAAAACGTAGGACGAACGAGGCGTCAGGCTGGGAATCACCGCCACTGGTGTCGGAACGAAGCTTCGTACTCCCGTGGCGAGATTCCTCGAAAGTGTGAGAAGGTTGAGCTGGGTTGCGGGTAGTGCGGCGCTTTGGGTCAAGCCGGTAACCAGATGAGGGGTGCCCTCATGACGAACGACCGCCAGTGACCCAATGTTGGAATCTTTGTCAGCGCCCAGGCTGAGAGCGTTTGCGTGCGCGATCAGCCCAGGGATGGGGCGTTCAAAGAATCGATATTTCGGGTGACCTGGTGGACTGAAGTCCGGCGTCAGGCGAAAGGTATGGGCGCCAGACAGGCTGGGGCTATGTGGGGTGGACAAGCTCGCATCGATGTGAAGTGTCTGGCCGTTGGTGTTGTTCGGTTTAGGTGGAGCCGCCAAGCCTACGGAGTTTGTGCTTAGACCGTCTTCGCTCGCCATCTTGAGGTGGTGGGTGAACAAATCCCATCGCAAGTCTTCGCCCGTAGACGGGGAGGGTCTGTGCTCGGACGCAAAAACAAACGGGGCCTTGCTGGCCTCGCGTGCTTCGCGACTCAAGTTGAGTCCCGTCGCCAGTTTTGCGAATGTGTTTTCCGTAATCTGCCCGGACCGCATCATGATGTGAATTTTCAGCGGATGGAGCTCTGCTGCTCTTGCCGCTACAAAGAGGTCTCCCTTGGCGTGTGCGTTGAGAAAACGTCGAAGCGCGCGCACGTTATTTTTCCGGTCACTCCGCTTCACGGGCGCGGGCGCTGAACGCTTGGGCACTTCAGTTTCGCGTTGGTCTTCGGGGTTTGCATAAAGCCATTCCGAGGGTTGTTGGTGGCTTCGGATTCCGCCAAATTCGAAGCCCAAAAAAGTGTCCAGGGTCAAAAGCGTTCGAAATTCAATGGCGGGTCGGGTCCAGTATTCGGGCGCGGCTGGATTGTCGGCATCGATGAGATCGATGCCGTGGAAGACATAGTCCATCCAAACATCATCTTCGTTTTGTGCTTGGGTCACTGCGTTCACCCATGCATCACGTAAAAGCTCCGGACTTTGTTCGAGGTCGAGTGGTTGCTCAACGGACTCCAAGTATCGGTATGATGTGTTGAGCCCGGGGCTCCATAGTTGTCTATCAAGGCTCCCAAACTGGACTTTTTCTCCAAGGAGACTCACCAGCGCACTCCGGGCGACCTCGTGTTCTTCAGAAGGGGCGTCTAGGTCTTCGTCTACGAGAAGCTCATCGCCGCCGGGGTAGGAAATGACTGCTGGCTGCAGGCTCACGAGTTGCGCCCACCTGACAAATTCTGCAGCATCGGCTCGAGCGTCGGCACCCAATGCGAGTTTACGAATATCTGAATCTTTGGTGCGCCCTTTTATCCGTTTTTCGAGTGCCTGCACTGCGTGTGTGCACGGAAGACCAAGAAACTGCTCCGAAAGTTCGTCACCATCAAGAAAGACAAAGCCTTGGCACAAACCTTTGAGCTCTTCAAGGTGGGCCGTAAGCCGCGATTCATAGCCTTGTTCTAAGAAGCGCCGTGGCCATTGGGCTGGCGGCACAAACGAACGAACCTGATCCCAGACAAATCGGAGCTGGACCATACGTCGAAGGAGTATGTCGAACGCATGGGGCCGGACATCTGACATAAGGAGGGCTCCGAAGGCATCAAAATAGTGGAGCCGGAGTCGGTTCCATACCTCCGTCCGCGAAGGCGTTCTCGCGAATTCGGCGAAATCGAACTCGGGCCTGAATGCGGACCTGCCCAAGGCCATCACGAGGGGCCCGCGATAATCATAATTCAAGAGGGCCTCTGGCAATTCGAGAAGCTGCAATCCTGCGAGTTCGCCGGCGCCTAGGGGCCGCGTTTGTAGCAGGCGTTTGGCTTCGTTCCACGCGAGCGCGTCCAGTCTGGGGTCGTAATGAGTTCCCGCTCGCAATGAAAGGGCGCCGAGAAGAGGGCTGTCCGCGAAAGCTGAAAAGTTGCCCAAAGATCGTTGCGCGTGGGGACCGTCCGCGTAGTTCGCCAAAAGTTCAAGTGAACGACCCGAGCGTGCCTCCATCGTCTCCGAAAGCTGGTTTCGAGCAAACAAGTGATACAGAGCCGCGCTCTTCGATGGATCGGCGCCCTCTTTAGGGGGCTTCAGGCTTCCGTCTTCCTGAAGGCGCAAGTAAGCTATCGGGTGGCCACGATCGCTTGAATCCCAGAAGTGTTCTTCTATCGCGCGCTCGCAGCGGTTTCCGAGTCCGTGGTCGCCGCCAAAGGTTCGGCTCAGCTCCCGGACTGCGAAATCGCAGACCAGGTGGTCCTCAAGCGCAAAAAACGGCCGAACTGGGCGTAAAACTGTGCTGATCAATGTACTTTCAGGGGCGCTCGTCAGGACGTTTACACCGTCGTCAAAGATTTGGGCGATGGGTATCGGGTTGCCGACCGCACTCAGCAAGGGGCGCAATCGGTCACGGCCGTATAGCTCTGTGACGGCCCAAAATACATCGGCCACGAGCGCATCTCTGGTGCGTTTCCGGTAGACCCCATCGGAGTGGAGCTTCGCCAAAGCATACAGAGCCCAGAGTTGGGCACTGAGTGGATAGTAGTCTCCCAGAGGTTCTCCGGTCTCGGAGTCTACGGCGTAGGGAAACAGGACAAAATTTTCGCCCGCTTCGGTTGTAACGGACTGCACCGTTGACAAGAGAGCACGAAGCCACTCATCTTCATGCCTCAGTACGCGATGACCCGGCCCCAAAGGGGAAACTTGTTTGGAAGCAGCCAGAATTGCAAGTGCTTGGTCTTCAATGAGCGTCACGGAGCGCTGTTGAGAACCTGTCCCTATGGTCCTAGAAACGACAAAACCGCTTGGGAGGTCATTTTCGTGCAAAGAAGCGACGGATTTGGGGACCGCCCCGGATACGTCGACCACTTCGATGCGATGTTGGCCTCCATGGCGTCCATGAAAGGCCCAGGCGTGGGCTGCCACCCCCCAATTGGGTGGGAACGCTCTAGAAATCTTCGACATGGACGCGGTGAGTTTCACCGTAGGCGGCATCGACACTGCAACCACCTGTCCGTCGCTGTCTATGAGGCGGGCTACTGGCTCAGTATCGAGCATCATCACCGAAGGAATGAGGAGCTCGGCTCGGTAGGCTTTCGGGTGCGGGTAGCCAGCGTCGCCTTCCCTGTATGAGAAGCGAAAGGTTCCATTTTCTTCGATATCGGGTTCAGCGATGAACCATTCTTCGCCGTCGATAAAGGCTGACAACATGACGCGGTGGCTGTTCACGTTTTCGGGGATGATCACGTGACCGTGAAACTCGAAGTGGATCTCATCAAAGATGCCGAACGGGTTGATGAGCGCTCGGAGGTCGTCGGGAGGGCGCTTCTCTGCCCGGGCATAGACTTCGATCCAGGCTCTGTTGAGCGGCGAATCCGTGATCTCAGTGACCGGAGGTGGAGGGGCCCCAGGGACGGATCGAATGATGTTTGTCGCAAGGCGTTCTTTTCCGTCTTCGATGAGGTAAAGGCGCACCCTGAGGTTTTGGGCGGCGCCTGTAGAATCAACAAAACCGTAGGATGGTCCGCGGAGACCATGGGCGTCGCGTTCGCCAAGAATGGCCTCAATCCCATTCGAGTTCTCAAAACCATGGGCACGAGCCCGCAGCGCCTCCCAGCTTTGGTGGATGTGCGCCCGGGCGGCTTCAAAGTCGGTTTCTATGTGGTAGTCAAGAAGGGGTCGGTCCGGGTCGAGTGGTTCGTGAAGGTAGTAGTCGTGGGTATCCACAAACCAAATGGCAGCGGTACTCGACTGGAGTTCGGTCATGAGGTCTTGGATGCGCCGGCTTGAATACGGGAAGCCGTGGTCCCGTACAAAGCGGTTCATGTGCCAAAAGAGCGTCTGCCCGTGGGCCCGCAATTCGGCGGCCTGGTCGTGGCCCTTGTGGGCATCCGCGAATTTCCAAAGAGCCAGAATAAGGCCCGCAGTGGCCTCCAAATGATAGAGCTCTTCTTGCGCGTCACTTCGGTTGACGTAGGGGTCGGAAAAACTGTTGGGGAAATAAAAAGCACCCCAGTAGCGCTCACTGTCCACCCACAGCTCTTTGACAAAGCGATCGAGGGTGTACTCCAGACACTGAGCAAGCTTCTCGGTGTCGTTGTCGCCGAGGCCCTGGTGTTCGACCGAGAGGGTCAGCCACGTACAGTTGTCGATGGCCGTGACCGCATTTGCTTCGAATACGCCATCGACAAAGTGGCCGCCAGTGATGAATCGGCCTTGTGTGGGATCCCAAAGTTTGTCGAAAATCGTGGTGTGCAGGTGGTCTCGCCACGCGGCGAGTTCTTGAATGAGGCGCTGGTCCTCTGTGGACATGCCGGCCGAAAGGACGGGCCAATGCGAGATCGCATGATTCAGCACGCTCAGCACATCGAGGTTGTGCTCGGTCACCACATTATTTGCTTTGACCCGTTCCCGGAGTCTGCGAAACACATCCGCGTCGAGCGTTTTTTTTCCGATGACGCTCGGTTCGTGGGCGCTTGTTCGCCGCAGTCTTCGTACCGTAGGCGGAGTGGCATCGGCGTTCCAGCTGTCGTATCCGATGGCATCGAGAATATCGTAGTATGACCATTCGACGGTGCTGTCACTTTCGAGCGAAAGACGGCTAGGCTGTGTTGCATTCTGAAGCCCGAGGGTGGTGTATCCAGCAGTCATCAGACCGGCCCTTCGGTGAGGGCGTAGGCCGCGAAGCGCGGCCAAATAACAGTCGAGAATGGGCCGCTTTTCTTCTGAGGGTCTATGCCTAAAAGCACTCGAAACGATGTAACTACCGAGGCCATGGATGGCCCAAGCGTTGGCACCGGTCACCAGACGCGCATCGGCCCAGTCGTCTTCATAGGTGTTCCACGAAAATGGCCATCCAAGTATCGTTTTCTTGCCCTGGTCGTCTACATCGCTGACCGCATGCTCGCAAAGAAAGTTTGCCATGACGGCCGCACGTCCGTCATCTTGCCGAGCATACTGCGCGAGGGCAATGCCTTGAGTATAGGTCCACACCCGTTCGAACTTCGAAAGGTGGGCGGAGTCTTGGTTGCTCGGGTCGCCCGCGTATTCTCTTTGGGCTCCAGATCGCGGATCATAGAGACTCTCACGTAAGTTGCCTGCGTTGGCATAGTTCGTTTGGGCATCGGCTGCGGTGATTTCGTCAGAACTGGGTGCCGCAGGAAGCGATCGTGCTTGCGGAGGCTCGGTGACGGTCAGCACCCAATAGGGCTCGCCCTCTGAAAGCGTATGAAGCGCCCTTTCTACAGCTGCCTGCGTGTGAATATCCCACGTGTACACGCGGGCATCAGGACGGTCCGGGATGTTGGCCTCTTGCGTTGAATACACAAGTTGGGCGCCTTCAAGCACCAGCTGGCCAACCGACGCTGGAAGTTGAGGCGTGGCCTTCGACCGGTTATCGTCGGGGAACACATAGATCCAATAGTGGGTGTCCGGAGCCAAAACCCTGGTCGACTGTTCGAGGGCCGAGACATCCCCTCGAACCAGCTTGGTGGTGTGTTTGGCATCGAATGCTTGCCATCGATGACCAGGAATGGACTCCGTGAAGTCTCCTGCATCCGATCCCGACACCAGAACCCAGCCTTCGTTTAACCCAAAAACGCGCTGTCCTCTCTGATGCTCGTTTCCTTCACCCGAACGCAACTTCGAGGTGTCGCATCCCAGGCTAAGACCGAACAAGAGAACCAAAAACCAAGGCCACCCACAGATAACCCGAGGCCAGCGGTGAATGCATGTTCGAATTTCGCTCGATGCGGTGTTTGCAGCGCAGGCCACATCCTCTTGATCGCTTGGCCATTCGTTCAACGCCGATTTGAAACCCACATTCACTCGAAACAATACGAGTGTGACCATGTCAAGCGAGATGACGTATATCTACCGATTCCGATAACAAGCGCATGTTCCAAACCCGCACTCCGCCGGCGGAAGCGGGCGGAGCTCGGGCAATCCCCGCCGAGCCGAAAGCGCGACAGGTCTCAGCACCGGCAATAGGAATTGAACTCTTCATCCCAGCTTGACTATTTGCGTCAAGTCCACCACATTGCGAATCGTATACCGACGCTTGTTTTTGCCTCTCTGGTTCGTGTGTCTACCGGCCGGCACGCACAAAGGGACTTGGATCGGGAACGGGTCGTGCCCTTTCGTAGCCCAGACGTTGGGTGGCCTTTCGAAACAGGTTCTCGATGATGTCGAAATGCCTAGGTGGTCTACTTTTTCCGTAGGTAGAGCTCCAGGCGCCCTGACACTTCGCTGGTGATCACCAGCCTTGATTTTTCGGGTATTTCGACGGCTTCGATGCCGTTGCCCATTTGGGAGAGGGTGCGGTTTGGCGGGAGTTCGAGGGTCAATCCTGAAATGGGCTGGGGAATGTCGATCGTGACCCGAAGGAGGTCCTTGATTTCTTGGGTATGAATTTGTACCTGGTCTCGTCTGGCCCACCACCGACCGAACTCACCTACGGTCGTGAACATGTACTTGTCCTTGGTGGCTTTGATAAAGTCTTCGATGAAGCCGAGTTTTTCGCCGAGGAAGTTGGGATGAACGAGCATGACAAAGATTCCGCCTCGCCCGCTGATGTGTTCGGCGATATTCAGCGCATCTTCCATGCGACCCGTCACGATGGGAGAGTCCTCCCGCTCGTCTTCGATGGTCACGGGGAAGTCAAACACCCCTGTTTCGGCGTCAAAACCACGGCCATGCGTCATTCGGTGAGGAAGATGGGTCAGGTTGTCGGCGGCGGGCGCAATAGATCCGTATCGATAGCCTACAGCCTCCATGGCTTGAGAGAGTGCCTTCGGATGTCGAAGGTGCCCGGGCCTAAACGAAACAACCCGTACGTCGTGGACGAAGTCCTCGAGAAGGAATCGGCTGACCCGAAGGTCGCCCAAGATTGTGCCGCCTATGGCTTCGAGTTCTGACGCGCCCTCTACGTTGACGGGCCGGTAGGATTGAAACTGCTCCGTTCCAAGACCCAGGCTGAAGGTGTTGAAGTTTCGGGCATGGGCCACCGAATGGCTGGCCACTTCCATGCCCATGGTCTGGACTTTCGCCAGTGCTTGCATGGCACCCACGCCCCTGAATGCCGATTCTTGGGCGTCGCTTACGTATTTGGTTTGGATGAAGTACGTTCCGGGAACACCTTCTGACTGTTCGAGTTTGGCGTACTCCAGGGCGTTGTTGACAGACTCGGCGGTGTCGATATCGTGGGTTAGCATGACCGCCAACGACTCGTCGTTGGGAAGGGTTGCTAGGCCGACGGTTGTGCCTTGGTCCTCGACATAGATGTCTCGGATAAGCCTAAACAATACGTCGACCCCGGGCTCAAAAGCATTGATGTAGTCTCGACCGAGCCCCCCGCCAAAGCCGTTAAAGTTTTGCAGGGCGTAACGGCCTAAGTTCAGGCCCAAGGCGTAGGCCTTACCGGTACCGAAGCGGTTGTAGCTGATGGCCACGTTGTCGTGGGCCTTGGATGGGCGTTCCCCCGTAGCCCCGTCGTATACCGCGACCGCCGGATGGGCGGTGCCGCCGTAGCGCCACGTTGGAAGGTTGATACCGAGTTCGCGTCGATGGATCGGAACCCGTTGCTCGCGGGCGTGGTTGAGGCTCGCCGTTAGGGCCGGGTGGTCATGGGTGAAATGGACACTCGTTATCTCTTGGCCTTGATGGAATCGCTGAGAACCGGGCACGAACTCGACACTTTGGAGGCCAAAGACATCATTGAGCGCTGTATTCATGACCTGCGCCATGAGTGTCCCACCTTCTTGAACGTGTTTGCGCAAGGCGGCCACGAGTGAGGCATCGTTCGGTATTGAGGGAAATACGACAACGACTTTGTGCTTGAGGGCCTCCGCGGGATCGGTGGTCATGCGAAATGGAACCCCGAGCACCTTCATGCCGTGCGCGACACCCAGCCACTGGTCGGCGCTGTCGGTCACCAGGACCGCCAGGCGCTCAGTGCCGCCCACATCGAACTGGTCCACAGTCGCGGGGCTCGCGTTTGCGACCGAAGTTGGGGGTCGATGGGTTTCATACTCGGAGAGCATCCACCGATCTTGAAATCGAATTTCGTCGATGTACAACATGGTTTGCTGCCTCGCACCCGAAGTATTGGGCTCGATAAGCATAAGAAATTGGACCGCTGAGACGCGCCTGGTGTCCATCGTGGTCGTGGGACCACCATCGGAACGCTCAAAGTCATCGGGGTTGAGATTCAGAACTACGGTTTCGAACTGCCCGGCGACGTCCGACAAGCGCAGCTGGGTCGAAGATCTTTGCCTCCACACACTTTCGTTTTCGCCACCGGCGTCGATGAGGATTTCGAGTGCGACTCTGATGTTTGGGCTGGCTTGATTGCTTTGGATTTCGTAGGAAATGCGTGTGAAGTTGTCCATGTTTTTGGCTTCGGGGAACGTGAAGCGACCACCGATGCCCCACCCCTGCGTGATTCCATTTCGTCCGGACATGAGTCTCGCGGCTCCGCTTCCCGCAAGCCGAGGGCTGGTCACAAAGTCTAAGGCCGCCACATCCGCTCCAAACATCAACGACGTGTAGTCTGCGATGCCGACGTCGTGGAGGCCTAAATCAAAGGGACCCGGTTGGCATGCGCCTACGCCGACCGTCGACGGAGTATCGTCGGGGCAAAAAAGAGAGTCTCCCGAGCAGAACTCAGCGACGTCGCAGCTGTTGGCATCATCTTTGGGTCGGCATTCCTGGAGAACAGACGCAAAGGTGTCCGGTGGACACGAGGGCGAGCTTCCGGAGCAATATTCCGCCTCATCGCATCCGGTGCCCACCAGCATCGGCCGGCAAACCTGCGTCGGAGGGGCGAAGCTATCCGGTGGGCAAGCGGGAGAGTCTCCCGAGCAAAACTCCGGGACGTCACATTTGTCACCTGGGTACGCCGGTCGGCATTCCTGGGTTGGTGACGCATACCCATCTTCGGGGCATTCCGATGAAATGCCGGTACAGTATTCGGTGACGTCGCAGCTTTGGGTGCTGTCCGCGACGCGGCAGGCGTGGTCCGCGGGAAGAAAACGCCCATCTTCACAACATGCTCCCTCAGTACATTCATTTGGGTGCTCCTGTTGATTTGCGACTTGTACTGCATCCATGAGGTCGAGGACGGTCATTCCGCTGCTGCTGACGGTCCCCGTCGCTTCGGCCGCCAGAGTCCCGCCTTCTTCGACTCCTGGGTTGCACGCGGTGACAGCAGAAAATGTAAAAAGAAGTACAAGACTCTCCAACGTGGGCTTATGTGACATGACGATCTTCCCTGTGCTCGAGCCCAGACTTGGCTCGGCGCGTGCGATAACTCTGTTCCGTTTGCCACATTCTTGCGCCAGTTCTTGACTCGAATGGGCATGATTAAGTGGCGATGTCGTTATTCGCCCACGTTGACTCGATAGACGAGAGGGTAGGTGTTAGTGCCCGCCGCAAAGCATCCGCCTTTGATTCCGAAGCCTACGTTTTTCTTTGTGAGGTAGGCTGCGGTGAGTACGGAGATCATGCTCTTGTGATCTACGTTCTTGGTCGAGATGATGACTTGGCTTTTGATGCTACAATTGTCGTGGTCTCTTGTGTCCATGTCTCGGTCCAAGTAGACAATGACGAAGGTCTTGTCATTGTAGACTGCGATTTGCTTGATTTTGTATTTCCCCATCGGAATTTGGTGATTGGCCACGGCCTGGCTTGTGCTCCCGCTCAGGGATACAAAAGCGAGGGTTAGGGCAAAGAATAAGTTTTTCATGTTGTTCCTCCGGTCTTTTCAAGGGCTCGTCTCTGACGTTCGGCAACGGTGTCATTCTCGAGAGCCACATTCACTTCAACGAGGTCAGAAGTCCGACCGCATCGTATAACAGCCACCTACGGCCGGATTCCCGCTTTGGGCCAACAAAATTGCGGTTGCGATCGTCGTCACCGTCTATGCGCCTAGATCGGGGCTGTCTCCTCCATCCGACGACAGTACGCCCATGGGGGCGACGACTGCCTACAATAGACTCATATGTGAACACCGCACGCTCCATGTCTTCGAACGCCCTACATTCCAATGAACATCCAAAGATCTGAAGTTTTGAATCGGCCGCCGGTCACAATTCTGGTGTGCTTGGCATCGAATGCTTGCCATCGCCAAGGCTACCCACAGATAACCCGAGGCCAGCGGTGAATGCATGTTCGAATTTCGCTCGATGCGGTGTTTGCAGCGCAGGCCACATCCTCTTTCTGCCCCGTTCGCAGTCCCCTCCGCTCACCCTCTGTGGCCCGCGGAGTGCTCGAACCCGGGCAACAGCATCGTGCTGTTTTTTGATGGGGCACGCACAAAGGGACTTGGATCGGGAACGGGTCGTGCCCTTTCGTAGCCCAGACGTTGGGTGGCCTTTCGAAACAGGTTCTCGATGATGTGCCAGCGGGGACCGGTGCCCGACATGCGGTGCCCAAAGCGGGCATCGCTTCGGCTGCCTTGACGGCATGCTTCAATCTGGTGAAGGACTCGTTTCGCGCGAAGGGGCAACGCTTTTGTGAGGCGCTCCACAAACACGTCTTCGACTTCGCCACTTAACCGCAGCAGGGTCTTGTTGCAAAAACGGGCACCCGCCGCTCGGGCTTTTTCGAGGATCTCTGGGATGTCTTGATCATTGAGCCCCGGGATGATCGGCGCGACCATGACCCCCACTTCGATACCCTCACCCGCGAGTCTTCGAATGGTCTCAAAGCGCCTCGACGGAGATGCTACGTGAGGCTCGACGACGCGAGCATTGTCGGTTTGGCTAAAAGGGATACTGATCATCACCTGGCAAAATGCGTTTTTATGGAGGTCCCGTAGGAGGTCGATGTCGCGCTCGATGAGTGTGCCTTTGGTGATGATGCCTACCGGATTTCTAAAGTCGAGACACACCTTTAAGCACGCCCGCGTTAACCCATGGGTTGCTTCAAGAGGTTGATAGCAGTCCGTGTTGCCCGAGAACAAAACCAAGTCTCCGGCCCAGGCCCTCCGTTCGAAGGCTTTCCTAAGAAGTTTGGCCGCGTGAGCTTTAAGAATAAGCTTGCGCTCGAAGTCGGTCCCCGCCCCAAAGCCAAGAAACTGATGGCTTCGGCGGGCATAACAGTAAGCGCAAGCATGATAGCATCCTCGATAAGGATTGACGCTGTATTTGAAGCCGAGGTCAGGGCTTTCGTTTTTGCTCAGTATCGATCGTGTGTGGTCTTCGAAGATTGAGAGTTTTGCTTTCGGTGGCTCGCCAAGCCAATCTACAGAGGTGCTCTCCCAGGGATTGGGCGGGTTGGAGATCGTGCGAAGCGCCGCGCGCGCACCGGCATACTTGGACACTCCGCGTTGACTATAGCTGAACGTGTGTTTAGGTCAAGGGACTACGCGTGGTCACGGTATGAGGTGGAGACTTAGCGGCGCCGGGGCTTTTGGCGGCGGGGGAGGGGAGCCGATAGCACGGGGGGGCGGTAGTAACGCGTGGTCGACCGCTGAAGCTCGAGCTCTTCGACGAGCATGGCGGGTGCGATGGTGGCGACGGGGACCGAGCCGCTTTCGGCGAAGCAGTAGCTGTTGTCCACCTCGTGTTCTCCGCCAAAGGCTTTGATGCGCTGGATGGCAGCAAGCGGCGTACCGATGAAGTTGACGTCACGCACTCGAAGCTCTTTCCCGGTTTTGGGATCTACGGTGTACACTTCAGTCGGAACCCCTTTGAAGGCCTGAAAGTCGTAGTGATCGGTTCGCGTTTCACCACTCGAGACCCGTTTGATGATGATGCCGTGCGGGAGGTTGCGGTCTCTCACTTCGCGAAGCAGCATCTCCTTGAGTTCTCCCCAGCTGTGCATCTTTTCGGCTTCTACGATGGTGTTGGCCATCCTCGCCATCGGATCTTGGTAGCGCTCGTGCCGCCCATGCCCATTGGATTGCTTGAATCCTTTGATGCAAGCACGGCTCATCAGAAAAGATTTAAGTATACCGTCTTCAACAAGCATGACCCTTTGCGCAGGAACGCCTTCGTCGTCGATGGCGTAGTGTCCGAAGAGCGATTGTCCATCCCAGTGGCTGAGGCTGGGGTCGTCAATGAGGTCGACACCCTCGGGCAAAATTCGTTTGCCAATTTTTGCGGCGAAGGTATGACCTTCGCTTCGGGAGAGCATGCGCTCGCCCTCAAGTCGATGTCCGATGGCTTCGTGAAACATCAGGCCAGTGGCGCCGCCCGCGAGCAGCGAAGGCCCCGCGTAGGGCTCCATGGGCCGAGCTTTGGCCAGGCTGTGGAGGTCTTTTGCCACAAACTCAATGGCTTCTTCCACTTCACTCATACTCGGAAGTTCTTTTTGCTCCCGGCCGTGAAAGAGACGGGAAGAATTCAGATAGACACCGTCTTTGGTCAAGAGCCAGGCGTTGACGATCACTTCGTAGAAGCTCTCTTGGCAGACAAACTCTGAGCCCTCAGAATTGACAAAAATACGCGAGCGGGTTGCGCCCCGAATGCGAACATAGGGGTCCACAAGATTGCGATGTTTCTTGAACAGATCGGAGCTTGTACGAAGGAAGTCTTCCCACCGTTTGGCTGAAAATTTGGGCTGCTTCAATATTTCGTTGTGAACCAGCTTTTTTTCGCGGCTAAAGTTGGGCGCATCTTGACGCAAGTGTTGTTCGACCAGAATCTTCTTTTTGTCGTAGTACTCTTGAAGCGACTCCCAGTATTTGAGCTGGGTAAGCTTCCAAAATGCATAGCGGACCGCCTCGGGATTGAGATCTTTGGGGCCCACCAACCAATTGTAGGATTCCCGGTCTGAAAAATCGGTGTTCAGGCTACCATCTACAGTGTGGTCAAGTTTGTACGATCCGACTCGAACCTCGGAATAGAGGTCACAACCTTGAAGGGGTTCTGAGTTGAATATCGAACCATATCGACCCCAAATATCAAGCCCTTCGATGGTGTGCAGCAGGTAAGAGATATAGTAGGGTCGTGGATGTCCTCGAAGGTGAAGGCCCCGCATTGAGCGCTGAAGCTCTTGTTTCATGGCCTTTTGGACCGCTCGGCTTTGTTCCGTACCCTGTTTCATCTGCGTCCTTGCTGAAGAGCGAGGGACTAACCTAGGGTCGATTCGAAAGGCAACGACGAAAATCAGCGCTGGGTGCAGCTTTTCTTCGTTTGGAGCACCAGAAGCAAAAGTGCCAAAGGGGCCCCCCAATTGGGGCCGCGTTCCACGAAGTCTAAAATCGAATGTCCGGTAAGGGGGCGAAGTGCCGCGGTAAAAAGCCCCCAGAAAGTCATCCAGGCCAGCAAAACGGGAATGGGGCGGATGAGAACCAGAACGGCGAGTGCGATATCCAGGGTGCCGACAAGGGGCATCAGAACCTGGGCGCTATCCTGCGAGAAGCCAAAGTAGGTGACAAAGGGAATCCATGATGCCTTCTGCATGATGGCCAAGGTTCCATGGCCCGCAAATTCTAGGGCCACCGCGACCCGCAGGACCCACTGTGCACTCAAAAACATCCCGCAGGCTCCGCAACGACCACGGCCAGCTGTGTTAGGGGCGCACGCAAAGCTTACTCTCAGAGCTCACATACATTTTGCCGAACCGGTTCGTCTGGTGTTCGTGAGCGGAGGGAACGGGTGGGCTGAATGGATTTCGTGCCGGGCCCCTCCGGCGATCGAAGCTAGGCGTGTCGACAGTCGACGCGGTCGCAAGAGAAGTGAACCAAGGGAATGCGTCGTCTTTTTTCGGAAGCATCTGATTGGGTCCTCAGTTCGTCCACTCGGTGTGGAAGGTTCCCTCGCGATCCAATCTTTGATAAGTGTGGGCGCCAAAGAAGTCTCGTTGCGCCTGCACGAGGTTTGCGGGCAGCCGTTCGGTGCGAAGGCTGTCGTAGTAGCTGAGCGACGCGCTTAGACTCGGAATGGCAACACCCGCTTCAATTGCACGAACCATCGTCCTCCTCCATCCTTTTTGCCGTACGCTCAGTTCTTCACCGAATCGATCGTCAAAGAGGAGGTTTGCGAGCGTAGGATTGTTTGAAAACGCGCTTTGGATTCGACCGAGGAAACTGGCTCGAATGATGCAACCACCCTTCCAGATTCTTGCGATGTTGGCCAAAGGCAACGCCCATTTGTGGGCGACGGATGCCCGCCCCAAAAGATCAATGCCTTGGGCGTAGCTACAGGTTTTGGCCGAATACAACGCTTGCCGAGCATCTTCTACCATTTCGGCTTTTTGTGCCGACGAAAGCTTGGGACTAGGGCCGTTCAGCGCTTGTGCACCGACTTTTCGCAACGATTTGAGGGCGCTGAGCATGCGTGCGTCGACCGAGCTTGCAATGGTTGGAATCGCGGAGGCGAGTTCTGCACCTTGTTGCACGGTCCAACTCCCCGTGCCTTTCATTTTGGCGGTGTCTAAAATGGCGTCGATGAGATCACCCTCGCCGAGATCATCTTTTTGTCGAAAGATCTGAGAGGTAATCTCGATGAGAAAACTTTCGAGCTCTCCTTCGTTCCATTTGGCGAAGACATCGGCCAATTCTCCATTGCTAAGCCCACCGATTCTTCTCAAAATATCATAGGTTTCGGCAATGAGCTGCATATCCCCGTATTCGATACCGTTATGCACCATCTTGACGAAGTGCCCCGACCCCCCCGGTCCGATATAGGTTACACAAGGTCCGTCATCGACTTGGGCCGCAATTTTTTGAAGGACTTCTTCAATCTTCTGATAGGCCGATCGGTCGCCGCTTGGCATGATGCTCGGGCCGTGGCGCGCGCCCTCCTCTCCGCCGCTTACGCCCATGCCTATGAACGAGATGCCCTGAGGCTCAAGCCGCTTTTGCCGGTCTTGAGTGCGTTCATAAAACTCGTTGCCGCCGTCGATGACAACATCTTCACGGTTGAGATAGGGAAGAAGAGCCTCGATGGTGGCATCTACTGGCTGCCCGGCTTTGACCATGATGAGAATTTTGCGCGGTCTTGTAAGGGTCGCCGCAAACTCTTCGAGGCTGTACGTTGCCGTGACTTTTTTGCCTCGAGATGCTTCGACAAAGCGGTCGGTTTTTTCGCGAGACCGGTTGTATACCGATATCGGGAAGCCTTTTTCTTCGATATTGAGGGCGATGTTTGAACCCATCACGCCTAACCCGACGATGCCCCATTCATTGATTGCTTGATGATTCATAGATTCTCCGTTCACGAAGCCTGTACCGCCTGGGCCTCTGATAAAGATGCAGCTCCCGCCTGATGGTCTACAAAGATGTAGCTGGGGTTTTTTCTGCCATGCAGGACATGTTGTATGGGGAGGGCCCCTTTTTGAAACAGAACTTCCTTAAGCCGTGCGGACTTTTGTTCTCCGACGACAATAAGAGCGAGAAGGGCCGTTCGCTGGAGCATTTCATAAGAAAAACTGGCTCGCTTGCGGATGCTGCTTGAACTTGGAGCAAGCGTGGCCACCATCAACCGATTTGCATTTTCTTTTGAAGCGCCATCCGCCCCTGGAAACAGACTGGCGGTGTGTCCATCGTTGCCCATTCCCAGCATCGTGAAATCAACGACACCGGTGTTTTGCGTGACCGCCAAAACCCGCTCCTCGTAACGATCACATGCTTCTTGGTGACTGAGACCCTCAAAGGCGATGGGGTGTACCTGTTTTGAGTTGATGGGCACATGCTCCAGCAGTGTTTCTCGGGCCATGTTGAAGTTGCTGTCCCGGTGGTTCATGGGGACCGCCCGTTCGTCTGAAAACAGAATGTGCACCTTAGCCCAGTCCAAATGGCCCGTCGATGGGTCCGCAAGCGCTCCGTGAAAGGCCCTCGGAGTTCGGCCGCCCGCCAGGGCTAAGCTGAATCTCCCCTTGGCCGTGATTCGACTTTGGCCAATCTGTTTTACGAGCCGCGCGGCCCGATAGGCTGCTTTTTCGGCGTCAGCCTCCTGTACCAAAAGAAGGTTCCCGAAAGCGGCAGACTGCGTTCCCGAAAAAAGCTCTTTGGACGGCGGCGAATTCACCTCAGAACTGCTCCGCAATTCGAAGCGCTGAGGTGAGGGCCTGGTCTTCGGTGCGACTTCTTATGCTTCGTGCCAAACACGAAGCGGCATCTTTGGGCTCCACGGGCATCAGTCGGTCTTCTGTGCCTGGTATCGATACACGATAGGCATCGCCCTCGGTTGTGATGCCCCATGGCTGAGTGGTCGCAGGGGTGATGAGCGATACTTCGAAGTTTTCAAAAGATGATTCGACCCTTTGAACCAGCTCAATGCTGGGAAGACCATCGCGCGCCATATGCCACGTCGTTTGAGAGCCTGAATGCACTCGGGTTCCGCCGAGGGCTGAGCCCATCCAGGCCAAGAGTAGACAGCCGGACGCTTGTTTGTTTGGGGGGCATCCCACCACAATCCGCTTCAGGCGGTTTATGTCATCTGGACCGATGGGTGGGCCGCCGAGTTCTTGGACGGAGGCACGGAAGTCGGAGGTACGAACCCAGCCCAGATCCATCGAACGCCCCATTGGACCAGGTCTTTGGCAGATGGGTGGGGGCGCGGGTGCTTTGGCTTGATCCGAATCGTAAATGACTCGGTCCGCCGAACGCGCGATTCTCGCCAGCCACTCGTCTTGCTCGGATTGCCGAGATCCGAGGACGAGGGCGATCGGAAGGTCTGAAACCTTAAGGCTTTCTACGAGGCTTGGAAGATGGCTGAGCCCTTCTCCCCTGGCCGCCAGGGTGATCTCTTCGCTGCAGACGAGCTTTTTGCCGAGGCCGGCCGGAATGCAGTTGGCGGAAATCCAACTCGTGAGCTCTCGCTCGCCTTCGACATGTTTTCGGGTCTTGAGGACAATGGTTCGGTTGGCGAGATAGCGAGGGAGCCCGCTGAGTGCTTGCTGAAATTCGGTGGTCATGTCGCTTGGGTCGTCAAAGCGCTCATCGAGGTGAACCACCACGTTCCACAGGCAGGCTCGGGTGACCGGCTGCCCACGAACGCTTGATTTGCCTGCCTCTCGCCACAGTTCGGCCAAACCCCGTTCGATGCTGTCTGGGTCTACGGCCAGACACGCATTGCTCACGAACTGTTCTAGTTGATGTCGCTGCACTAGGGCCGCCTCCAGACCCGTCCGTCGCTTTCGACCAGTTTTTTTGCTTCTTCGGGCCCCCACGAGCCGGCCTCATAGCTCATCGCCATGGTTTCGCTGGCGCTCCAGGCTTGGTGAATGGGAGAGATGAGCGCCCAACTGGCTTCGGCTTCATCGCCCCGCGTGAACAGGGTACCGTCTCCAATGAGTGCATCCAAAAGCAGGCGCTCGTAAGCGCCGGGCGGTTCGACCCCAAAACTGGAAGCGTACCGAAACTCCATCATCACTTTGGCAATCTCCATCGATGGCCCCGGAACCTTAGAGCCGATGGAGAGACTGATGCCTTCGTCTGGCTGGATGCGAACCGACAAGATGTTGCTCGGCGTGTCGGCCATGCTCAAGTTCGGAAAAATACGATGGGGTGCTTGTTTGAAATGGATGGCGATTTCGGTCACGCGTTTGGGCATGCGCTTGCCGCTACGAAGATAAAAGGGCACGCCGGCCCACCGCCAATTGTCGATGGCCAGCTTCAAAGCGACGAAGGTTTCGGTCTGCGAGTCGTGGGCCACGCCCTGCTCTTCGCGGTAGGCTGGCACGATGCGGCCGAGCACGCTCCCTTTGGTGTACTGCGCTCTGATGACATGGTGTGTGAGCTCGGCCTCTTCGATGGGGCGAAGGGCGCGAAGAACCTTGACCTTTTCGTTTCTGACCGCTTCTGCTTCGAAGGATACCGGGGGCTCCATCGCTGCCAGACATAGGACTTGCATCAGATGGTTTTGCACCATGTCGCGCAGAATGCCCGCGCGATCAAAATAGGCGCCGCGTGTGCCAATTCCGAGGGTTTCGGCGCCAATAATCTGTACATGATCGATGTGTTTGTTGTTCCACAGGGGTTCGAAAATTCCGTTGGCGAAACGAAACACCAACAGGTTCTGCACCGTCTCTTTCCCGAGGTAGTGATCGATTCGGTAGATCTGGTCTTCTCGGAGGATGGATTGAATCTCTCGATTCAGTGTTTGTGCGGTCTCTAGGCTCACGCCAAAAGGTTTTTCGACGACAACCCGGGCAAAGGAAGACGAGCTGTCTTCGGTCAGGCCCACTCGGCCTAAGTTTTGGATGATAGGTAAGAATGTTGTCGGAGGCGTGGACAGGTAAAAAAGCCGGTTTGGCGGGAGGCCGCTCTTTTCGTCGAGGGCACGAATGCGTTTGGCGAGGGCATCGAAGGTCTGGGGATCTTCGTAGTCGATTTTTTGGTAGTGAATGTCTTGGGCAAAAGACGACCATAACGCTTCGTCGTCGGCGTGGCCGTGTTGGCGCAGGCTTTCTTGAAGATGCGCACGAAAAGCATCATCGCTCAAGGCTGTGCGCGAGGTGCCGAGGATTTTGATGCGTGGAATCAGCCTTTCGGCACTCAGTTTGTAGATCGCCGGAAGGAGTTTTCTTCTCGTCAGATCACCGCTTGCGCCAAAAATGACAACGGTTGCCGGCAAGGGGCTTCGTTCGGAGGTGGATTCACTTTGGAAAGGATTTTGCAAGTTACACCGCTGTGATCTGTTTAGTTCTCTGGCTCTGGGTCGTCAACAACGACCTCAGTACGTGCTACGGGAGATATAGTTTCGCGGTGCGCTCGCTGAGCGCTTCGGGATGGTCCGAAACAGGGCGTCGTGGCCGAGTGCCCACGGCTCTTTTGGGCACCACGGTCGGCGCGGCGTGGGAGGGAATCACGATGGGTTCGCGTTTGAGCATGTAGCCGACGCAGATGCCCACGCCGAAGGAGCAGAACCACAGCACACAAAAAAGCGCTCCGAGCTGCATCCAGGTTTTTCGCGGGAGGGACGTCAACGCGGGATCGGAGAAGAATGCCATGGATTTTCGGGCTGTTTCCCTGAGTCGGGCCCGATGCCTTTGGATCTCGCTGAGGGTGTTCGGAATCTCGTCTGCCTTCGCAAGACCGTGAAGAGCTCCGCCTCGGGAAACGGGGCTGATGGGGCGAGATGGCAGGGCTTCTGGCCGGGACAACGATGCAGAACGGCGCTTGAGGGACCGGAGTCTGCGCAACAAGGCCCCCGGTGTAATTCTCAAGCTGGGGTCGAGCACCAGCATATACTCGATGAGGGACCGCACTTCCGCGCGCCAGCCATTTTGGAAGTTTTGGGGCCACAGAATGTCTGGGGTTTCGAGGATGGTCAGTCTTCCACTATTTCCGAAAGGAAAACCGCCTACGAACATCTGGTAGAACACGACGCCCAGTGCCCAAACGTCAACGGCACTTTCGTGCGAACCACACAAGCGGTCGGGAGATAGGTAGGTTCGGCTTCCCAGGATATGCCCGGTCCGGGTCAGTCGGGTGGAGTCGATGGAGGTTGCCAGGCCGAAATCCATCAGCACCACGCGGCCATCGTTTTCGAGCACAATGTTGGAAGGCTTGATGTCCCGGTGGGCCACGTCGTGTTTGTGAAGATAGACTAGGGTTTCTGCTAGGGCCAAAGCAATGCGCAGGGCTTCGTAGCTCGGCAGCCCGCGCTCGTCTAGAAGCAGGGACTTGAGTGTTTTTCCTTCAAGCTTTTCCATGACGAAGAACGCCATGCGATAGTTGAGTGGGTGCGATGCGATGCCCGCCTCAAACAGACGCACCACGCCCGGATGATGAAGGCGCGACAGGGCGTCGATCTCTTGATTAAAACGCCTTTCCGCGTGGCTGTCTGACAGCTTGAGGAACCCGGTCTCGATGGTTTTCAGCGCGACCCGGCGGTCTTTTTGCGTGTCTGAGGCTTCGTAAACAACCCCCATGCCTCCGCGGCCAAGAAGGTTGAGAATCGTATATTCGCCGATCTCTTTTGGCTCACCTTGCCGGTCGAGTTTGATCTGAACGGTTCGCTCGCGGGTGAGTGCGCGTGCCCCCATCGCTCGGGCTATACCTCGCTTTTTTCGCGGGCCCAAATAATCGGATCTACTGATGTCGGCGGGGTTGTACGCGAAGCATCGGGCATTTCGTGGATTGCCTTTTTGGGAAAAAAATTTGACACAAACAGAGCCCAATGGGCCTCGAAAGATCGCCCGTGAAGATTCCAGATCGGCCCACAGAAAAAGAAATGCTGGTTGCGGGGCGGTTTGTTTTGGACCGTGTCTTGGGCCGTGGCGCATTTGGAACGGTATGGAAAGCGCATGACCGAGAGGCCCCCCATGCACCGGTCGCCCTGAAGATCATGCTAGAACGCTTGCGGTTTCGCGCCGATGTGCTCCAACGGTTTCAGCAAGAAATCTCGCTCTTGGCCGACTTTCAGCACCCCAATGTCGCGCGTCTCCTCGCGTGGGATGCTGAAGGGTCACAACCCTTCTTTGCCATGGAGCTCGTGCCCGGAGAAACAATGTACACCTTGCTTCGGCGGCGCGCGCGAGACGGCGCACCCCTTCAGCTGAGCGAGATTCTTTGGGTCTGCGATAGGCTCTGTTCGACCCTGGCCTATGCCCACAGCCGGGGTGTGGTTCATCGGGATCTCAAGCCCAAGAATGTCATCGTGTACGAGGAAGGTGACGCTTCGTTTTTGAAGGTTCTCGATTTTGGAGTGGCGAAGATCCTTCATGGTGGCGAAAGCGAGACGACGACCAAAGGCCGTGTCCTTGGCTCTGTGCTCTACATGTCTCCCGAGCAGATTTCCGGCTCCGAAGTTGATGCCCGCACAGATATCTTTGCACTCGGGTCCATCGTTTTTGAAATGTTGTCGGGAAGGCGAGCATGGGCGCGTGACGCACGAGATCGGCCGTTGGTTTTCAACTGCTCTTTGGGCACCCACCCCGACGCAAACAACCATATTTCCATTCTCCGGCGCATTTCGCGAGATCCCTTGCCCCGTGCCGGGGTTTGTCGCGCAGGCTTACCGCCCGACGTGGACGATGTTCTTCAAAAGGCCACCCAAAAGAATCCAGCTGACCGCTTTCAGTCAGCCTCCGCTTTTCGGACCGCGCTTCAGGGGGCGCTTCGTGGTGCCAAAGAGACTTCTTCTCCCGAGTCTACGCCCACCAAGACGCTGGTGCCCGCCTTCGAGACAGACACCGACGGTGCCGGCCCCACCCTCATCCAACCTCTGCCAGGCTCTTCTCGCCGAACCTAAGCAGGATCTAGACCCCCGGCTCACTTCAGTACCCCACGCGTCAGCGGTTCTAAGGCGTAGCTTCAGTCACTGCCCATTCGGCCTTACGGGGCCCGGTCCGAAATGAATTCGGCCCACCCGGGGACCCTCGGCTCACGCGCACATCTGGTGGTCCGAACAAGGGCCACGCAAGTGAGCCGGGGTATAAACAGAAACGCACCCCGCAGTTGGGCGCTTCATATATGATCTGTTTTCGAGAATTGCGGTCGTAATCAGGGCACAGTGGGCCAATACGAATTGAGGGAACGAGCAGGCTCTGGCCCGTGGAAAACTCAGTTTTATGCATCGATTTTTTCCAGGTGCCTCTACCCGTCGTCGTGCAGACACCCAGCTGTATCACTTTGCCAGGGCAAGGAGGTGTCAACGAAACGTCACTCGCTATTCCGGGCACTTGGCTGGGTGTGGACACGGTTCGTGCGCAAGCGTTACGAGACGAGTCGTTTGACAGAGGGGCGCCTGGGTGAAGGTTGCTCTTCTGCTCGCCAAAGGAGAAGGTTATGCGCTTTTTAACGGTCTCAATCGCTGCCCTATTCACGATGGGGGCTACCGTGCTCTCTTGTTCCGAGCGGCCCGAGGGGGATAGCGAAGCGCTTGGGACCATGGGCCTGAACCTCGCGGTTCCGCCCATGGAGCTCGATGTGGTGGCGGTGCGGTTTGAGGTCACGAACGCCGACGGTGAATCCCAGGCGAAGATTGTTCCTTTAGAGTCCGAGCGGCTTCCGGAGGCTGTGGACCCCGATTTGGCAGGCCATTTGTTTGCAGACTGGTTTGTGGTTCTCAATCCGGGCAGCTATCGGGTTGCTGCGACCCCTCTTCGGTCGATGGACCCGGCGGAGCCTTCCGAGAACTGCGGCCCGGTTGCGGATGAGGGCGTTCAAGTGATGCCGACGGTGACCACCGAGCTTATCTTGGTCTCGGTTTGCCAGCGTGAGGCCAGCGGCGCGCTGGATACGGTTTTGGTTTTTGACGAGACCCCGTTCATCGAGGAGTTGGTGTTTGATCCCAGCAAATTTGTCTGCACCGGCGAGGCCACCACCATGACCCTCACCGCGGGGGATGCCGCAAGTGGCGCAACCCACGAGTGGGAGGTCACAAGCTTACCCGCCGGTGCGGACGAAAGCAGCTTCTGCTTGTTGCCGGACGGGCCCAGGGCGGCCTTCGCGGCGGTTGTCGCTGGCCGATACGAGTTGACGGTGATGGTGACGGAGGGTTCGACGCCGAATGCGGCCCGCCTTGTATTCCCGGTATACGTCTCAGTGTGTGGCCAGTCGGCCGAGTGTCCGGGGGGAGCCGCCGTTGACGCGGTGTCGGTCGATCCTGCTTTGGGCCAAGGGCTGTGTGACTGCGGTGAATGCGGGGATGACACGATCGACCCCGGAGAAACATGTGATGATGGCAACACGATGCCGGGGGATGGTTGCAGCGCCGACTGCATTCTTGAGGACGGAGCCGGGCAGATCACGGCGGAGCTCGTGGGAACGACGCTTTTTGTGTTGGGTACCCCTTTACCTGACGTCATTCGCGTGGGTCGGGCTGGCGACAGCATTGTGGTGAATGATGGGGCGGTTCCCATCGCGGGTGGCGTACCCACGGTGGCGAATACGAACCTTATCGTTGTGGAAGGCTTGGCAGGAGACGACAATCTTAGACTTGATGAGGCGGGAGGTCCGCTTCCGGGTGCGGACATGGAAGGTGGTCGAGGCAACGACACCCTCGTTGGCGGATCTTTGGGTGATACTATGCAGGGTGGTGTCGGAAACGATCTCCTTATCGGCGGCGATGAGGTGGACGAGCTCTTCGGTGGTCCCGGAAACGATACGCTGATCGGCGGGCGAGGAAACGACATCAAGCGAGGCGAGGACGGCCGAGACCTCTTGATCTGGAACAATGGCGATGGCAGCGACTTGATGGAGGGTGGCGAGGACGACGATACGGTACAGGTGAACGGCGCCGATGGCGCCGGAGACGATTTTTCTATCGACCCGAACGGTTCTCGGATTCGTTTTCAGCGCAACAACCTCGGTCTGTTCGTTTTGGACATTGGAGCGACGGAGGACCTTGACGTGAACGGCCAAGGGGGCGACGACACCATCGTGGGCTCGGTGGGTCTTGTGGGCTCTATCGAGTTGGATCTGGATGGGGGTGAAGGGAACGATCTTCTCATCGGGAGCGATGGCGTCGACACGCTCCGGGGAGGCGCGGGCAACGACACGTTGATCGGTGGCCTCGGAAACGACGTGAAGTTAGGTGAGGCGGGTGACGATCTACTGGTGTGGAACAATGGCGATGGCAGTGACCTCATGGAAGGTGGCGCGGACAACGACACCGTGCAAGTGAATGGTGCTGACGGCGCCGGAGATGATTTTTCGATCGATCCAAACGGTTCTCGGGTTCGCTTTCAGCGCAACAATCTAGGCCTATTTGCGCTTGATGTGGGTACGACCGAGGATTTGGATGTGAACGGCCAAGGGGGCGACGATCGCATAGCCGGTTCGGCGGGTTTGGTGGGTCTTATCGAGCTGGACTTGGACGGTGGCGAGGGAAACGATCTTCTCATCGGGGGCGATGGCGTCGACACGCTCCGGGGCGGTGCCGGCAACGACACCTTGATTGGCGGCCGCGGAAACGATGTCAAGCTGGGCGAGGACGGCCGCGACCTGTTGATCTGGAACAATGGCGATGGCAGTGACCTCATGGAAGGCGGCGCAGACGACGACACCGTGCAGGTGAATGGTGCTGACGGCGCCGGAGACGACTTTTCCATTGCCCCGAACGGCTCTCGGGTCCGCTTTCAGCGCAACAACCTGGGTCTGTTCGCCTTAGACGTCGGCACCACCGAGGATTTGGATGTGAACGGGCAGGGCGGCAACGACATGGTCGAAGGCTCGGTGGGCCTTATGGGCCTCATCGCCCTCGACCTTGATGGCGGTGAAGGCAACGATACGCTGTCGGGCGGTGATGGCGACGACACCCTCCGGGGCGGCGCCGGGAACGATACGTTGAGCGGAGGCCTTGGAGACGACATCCTTCTCGGTGAAGACGGAGCCGATATCTGCGACGGCGGTTCGGGAAATGACACGGCCTTCACCTGCGAAACGGCGCTGAACATCCCTTAGCTTGCCCGGACCCGGATCCGCCCTCTTTGTTGCGACCGAAGCCTTTGCGAAGGTCATGAGCCCGGAAGTCTTGCATCGGGCGAAGGTGTTTAAGGGGGCAAAGCGCAGCGCCCAAGTGTGGCCAGAGAGTGAGCTCCTTGCCGGGCTCACTGACGAATTGAATGTCGTCCAGGTAGACTGAACCCTCGCTAGTCAAATAGGCGATCAAGATCCAACCAGCCAAGAATCGGAAAGCTTTTGGGTTCACGATCGCGGCCACCAAGGTTTTGGATCGCGGCGGCCATGAAATATGATGATGACGACGGAACTCGTATGTGACGGAGCCTACCAAGTCGTTTGCCAATCCCTACGAATATCTCTACGAAGTCCTGCCGAAACGTGACCCGGCATGCTTTTGCGTATATATTGAAAGACCGGCCCGGCTTCGCGTTTAACTTCGGAAGGTCTAGCGAGGCTGCGAGGCGCATAACCCAGTCGCCTGACTTTCAGTGGTCGATGGCCTGCCTACGATGTCCGATGATGTCGCAGTTCCGTCCGCCCCGTGGGGAAAGGCGGGAGTCTTGGTATCTGACGCCACAAGAGATAGGTCTACGCAACAAAAGGCATCGTTTCGTCCGGTCACGGTACATCCTGGTATACGCATGTAGTATTTCTCATCCTCATCGCCTCTGTGGCCCTACCGTAATGCTCCATTTTTTCGCGAAAGCGAGCGAGATTTCTGCCACAATGGACCAGCGTACGGCGCTTAGACCGACATGAAGTCAAGATTTTTCGTGGCAACAAGAGGGCGTTGGATGCTCATGTCGCTGTTTCTAGTTCAGTGCGGTCGCACTGGCTTCAACGCGATTCCCAACGATGTTACCACCGGGTCCGACGGTGGCCCACGAGCCACGGTTACTCCCGTTGTTTCTGACTTGTGCTCGGACGGTCTCTTGAGCGACAACGAAGCCGACATCGATTGTGGTGAACACTGCGGCACCGGCTGCACCGCTGGGCAAAGATGCCAGGATGACGGAGATTGCGCCAGTCTGGTCTGCGACGCCTTGCTTTGCGCTGCCCCGAACTGTCGTGACGGTGTCCTCAATGGCCGAGAGGAGCGAATTGACTGCGGTGGTGACTGCGATGCTTGCCACGTATGTGAACGTCAGCAAGAAGTCTCTATTTCTGAATGTAGGGCGCTTGAATCTCTGTATATCACCGCAAACGGGTCGAACTGGACCACGCGGACGAACTGGATGGAGACACCCAATCCTTGTTCGTGGTTTGGCGTCAGCTGCGAGCGGGGGCAGGTGACACATCTTTCTCTTCCCGCCAACAATGTTGTCGGGCCGATAGACGCGGCCCTCACTGAGCTCAAGAACCTCAACGAACTTAATTTTTCATTCAACCAAGTTTCGTTCACTGACTTCACTTGGCTCTCCAGCATTCGTTCTATTCGCCGTCTTGACTTTACGAGCAATCAGCTACCAACAAACGTCGTCGACGGCTTACTGGCGGAGTTGTACCGCCACCGAGTCATTTATAGCTTTGCGTCACCGACCTTGGAAATCGCGGGCACCAACGAGGCGCCTTCGGGACACGCCATCGATCCCAGCATCGCGCCTGGGTTGGGCGCCTCAAACGGAAACTGGCGCTGGCAGGGCGCCAGACACCTCCCGATTCAAGGTACAGCCATGGCCTACGACCTCGAGCACGACGTGGGAGTCACGCACGATTTCTCTCAGTGGGTCATTCACACAAACCTGCTCACCCTCGGTCTTGTTGCCTACTATCCCTTCGATGAGACCCCCGACCAAGACGGATGGATCGGTCAACGCGACGCAGTGTGTGAGGGCGGTTGTCCCTCGATCGAGTCCGGCGGGCGCCTGGGGTCAGCCCTGTCCATGGTTGGGGGGCCCGCCCACCTACGCGTTCCCTACGAGAGTGCTTTTGTCATGGCAAGCGGGTTCACAGTAGCTGGGTGGGTGCTTCATCGTACGCTGGGTCGCATTACCTGCATCTTTACGAAACCCCACGGCCCCGGCGAAGGTAACTCATGGTCTCTTTGCACGGATTCGTTATCTCGGCCGTACTACTACACATGTTCACCTCAGTGTGCCCGGCTCAGTGGCAGCATGGCGATCGAGGCCAATGATTGGTATCACTTGGCCGGAACATTTGATGGGACCACCAGTCGCTTCTATGTAGATGGCGTCGAAGTCGACAGCCACGACGATACCGTTGACTTCGACGGGACCGATCTCGTGATTGGTGGAGACGCAAATAGTAGCGAGTTCGACAACGCAACCGACGGTTTGATTGACGAGCTAAGACTATACGGTCGACCGCTAAGTTCAGAGGAAATCCAAGCCCTAGCGGCAGAGTGAAAACAGCCCGGCTCAGGCGCATCGACGCAACGCACCAGAAAACGAAGTTCTCGCTCCACCTTTTCGGTGGTTTGGAGCCGGTGCACCTAGGGCTGCCAAAGACCGTGTTGCACACCTTCTGCCTGCTTTGGACCAAAGGACACCCTCGTGCATCTCTTCATACATGGCTCAGATACTATCGACATCTTCCGCCACAACTTCTAGGTAGTGAATGTTCATCGGTCCTCCACTGGATGGGCCTTTCCGTTAGCAGCCCTAGATTGCGAGCGTCCACAAACTTGTCGCGATGGAGATTGAGTTCCGGCATCAAACCCCGTACCAGCATGGTATTCAGCACCATCCAACCGCCTGATAAAGTATCGATTCGGAACCTTCCAGTCGGCCCACTCTTGGTCACTGGCGGCGTTTGCGCTCTTTGCCCGCAAGATCATCAATCGCCCGAAGCAACTGGCCAAAAGTTCCCTCCAGGTAACCTTCGCTCTGCCAATAGAACTGCGCCTTGTCGTCGAGTACAACGTTCACCGGTAGGCTATCGATCCCGAACCGGCTGGCTACGAGATGGTGCTTGTCGACGATAATAGGGAAAGGAACCTTCAAGGTCTCCATTAGATAGCGCAGCATCTCTGTTCTTCCCGCGTCTGTCTTGTCGACCACGACAATCACCAATAGCGCACTTCGCCTGAAAAGCGCCTTGGCCCGCTGCTTGAAGTCTGCGAGTTCTTTTCGACAAGGCTTGCACCAAGACGCAGAAAAGTTAAGGACCAGCGTCTTCCGGTGCTCTCCCTTTGCCGCCGTCAGAGCGCGAACGTCGATGTACTCATAACCAGACACCTCGGGATTTGCCACGGGCAGGCGAAAACAGGGCGCCTTGGAGCCAAGATCGCGCCTCGGGGGCTTCGAATCTAGGTTGGATTCGAGTCCGTCCGTCCGCGCGGTAGCCGCAACTTCGTTGCTGTGAGCCCTGTATGCAGGCGCTGGCGCCACTTCCGGCCCCGGGATTGGGACACACCCAAGAGTGAGCAAAACGAAAAAGAGCGAGTGGGTCCTATCTTTCACTCGACCAACTTTACGTGTCCCTGGCTAAGATGAAACAGTGAAAAATTCCAATCCATCGGGAAAGCAACGGAGTTCAAACGTGAGCGGCACCCGAGCGGTAAGTGCCCTGAGCCGATCCAGCGATCAGACTGTTTGAACCTGGCGACATGCTGGCGCAACCACCGGGCTTTACCCTAAGAGGAGAGAGAGAAGGCGGCGGGCAGGCCGTTTCTGACCTCGAACAAGACGACGCACCGTCGCGCACTCGCGCTCACGTAAGCGTGAAAACGCAGGCGTCACCAAAATGGGAAGAACTTGGGGTCTTGCTGGCCAGCAGGTAGTTCGCGAAGGCGCCCTAGGTAGTCCGACAGCGTCGTGAATTCTGGTTGTGCGTTACACAGCGAAGCAAAACGCGCGATACCATCATTATCAGCGAGCAAACGTGAAGCCAGAACAGCATTGAAGCAAGCCTTGTAAAAACTCGGGTCGCTCTTCAGCGCTTGTTCATATCGGTGCCGAGCCGCTTGAAAGTGCCCCCCCATAAGCTCCAGGTTTCCGAGATGCCCAATGGCCGGCGCGAAGCCTGGACTCTCATTCAGACTTTGCTCGAAGTCCGAGCGCGCCTGGTGGAGTTCGCCAAGTTTGGCGTACACAACACCCCGTAGGTCAAGATTGTGCGCTGTTTTCGGGGCTTTAGAAAAGCGCGCAACCTCTTGACGAAGGCGAGGATGCTTCGGCCGGATGGTCACCATCTCTTTTCGAACATCTTCGCGTCGAATGATGGGTGCAGCCCACTCGACTTCACCGGCCAAATTGACACCTGGGTACTGCTTCCACGCCGCGTGAATAGGAATCATGACAGGACCACCGACCTTCTTTGCCCGATCGATTTCGGCAGACGCCGCCGACCAAGCGCCTCTAAATCCTTTGCGCATGGCCGTAGACTCAACGGGAATCCAGACCACCCCCCCTCTTGCAATAAACTCATAGCCCTCTGGAACAACGATATGGGCCGCGTAGGAAGGAACAGCGGTTTCAAAAGCAACAAGCGCATGCCCCTGAGTCACGATCAGCATCGTGCTCCGCCCGGACGCCTCAAGGAGCGTGGCATAAAGAACAGCAAGGTCGTCACAATCACCTCGACCACGGGCCAGCGTCTGGAGGGGGTACTGGACGTAGTCCAGTTGCTGACTTCGGAATGGGTGCACCTTGTCAGGCGAGTACCTGAGACCCTTCAGGATCTGAAACAGCGCGATGGGTATGGACAATGGATCTTGGACGTACTCTGAAGGTATCGAATCGACCGCTTGATCTTTGAGTTTTTCGATAGCAGCTGGGCTCGGATCAACAAACGATGCCAACGGAAAGTGCTTATCGTCGGTAAAGCGCCAACTCATCGCATTCCGTGAATGAACAATGACTGGAGATCTAAATACCTGAGCGATTTGATAGTCACCCTCCTTGTAATTCGCTTTCACATGGAGGACCGCAGTTCGAAACTCATCCTGATGGATGAGTTTCTCTCGATCGAGGACTAGGGCAATATTTGCGTCAATGGCGGCACCAGGTTTGAGGGCGGTCAAAGGAATATCGACGGCTGACTTCGTGTAGCCCTCAATACGAGCGGTGAGGCGCAATCCGGTCAGGGTCTCGCGACCAGTATTCTTGAAGCGCAGTCGTCCGGCACCGCGACGAATGGCGGCGTAACGCATGAGTCGAGAGGGGTAGATGTCTCCTACATCTGCTCTAACCAGCTCGAGCGGCTTTTCACTTCTTCGGGGCACGACCTGCCCCATGTCTGCGAGCCATGCCCTGAGAGGTTTGGCCATGCCTTGGCCGAGCTCGGCAGCACACTGGCCAAGGCGCTCCTTTTCGCAAGTAGCTTGACGGGAAACAACCGCGGTGCCTCTTCGGGGCGTGAAAACACGGGCGTATATGCTCACGTCCTTTCCGAGATCTTCGTAGCTTGTTCGCAAGAATAATGAATGTCTCGCCTGCGCGTCTACCGCCTTAAGAGCCGCTTTGCGTTTTCTCTTAGACCGCAAATCAAAAACAACTGCATTTTGTCCGAGATCGACACAGTTACACGAAGTGAGGGCGGAACCGACCGTCCGAGAAAGAGCTCTGGCGTAACTTTGATTTCGGACTTTCTTTCCTTCGGCCATGCCGATAAGGAGTCGCGCCCGCCTGCCTGCCGTGGGCGAATATTTGGCCTTGATGCTACGAGCCGAAGCCCCATACACTCGGATACCTGACGGACGGGTTTCATCCAGCGCCAACGCGATGTCTTGCGATGTGCCACCACCCCGAATCTCTATTTTGAGGAGCTTGCCGTCCTTATGAAGCATCTTCGCCTCTTTAATTTCGGGAAAAGCCCGAAGCGCCAGAAGGATTCGTTGCGCCGCAGCCATACCCAAGGGGACATCAGACGAAATAAGGAGATCAATGACTGGGACCGCAGCGGCCGTTTGGCAGAGCAGCTTAAGAGCGACATCCTCGGCAACCCTGCGACTCCCTACCTGAATTGCGGATAAGCTGCCACTGCTGCTCTGCCCCATTTTCGAGGCAGAGAAGGTAGTGAGCTCGCTAGAGTCGGCGGCGATCAGCCTAATGTCGGCGGTCAAGTTGAAGGCAGCAAGATCGATTCCTTTTATTGCGAACGTACGGGCCTGAATCACCCCAGCCAAGATGAAATCTGCCTCGAGACTCGTGACAAGCTGGCGAGCCCTGCCCTCCATGAAGTCTTTCCCGCTAGCCTGAGCTCGGAGTTTTTGCGCCTGCGCGACATCCACGGTTCGAACCCCAGCCCGACCAAGAGCCTTAACTAACGCTGTTGCCGTACCCGATGAGACTTGTCTTTGGCCATCGACATATTCATCAAGAAGAACCGCGATACGACGATGACCAAACGCGTGTTGTTCAAAAGAGCCAAAATCAATAGAAGTTGATGAGGCTCGCTTCTTTTCCTTTGAATTCAAGCGCTGGCACTCTACCGGTAGTCCATCGGCCTGCGTTGGAAGGCCATGGGCCTGAAACGGCCAACAAAACAAGAACAAAACGCCCAAAACCGCGAAGCAAGAGAGGTGAATGAATTTGGGGCGTTGATACTCATGCCGTCGCATCTCTGTTCTACCTGTCGCTAGGGGCGGCTTCGGCCGATTCTAAGTTTGACGATGGACACGGGAAGCTGCTGCCCCGGAGAAGCTGTTATCCCAGAAAACGGCTCCACGTTCTCTAGAAGAATCGAAGATCGCGCTCTCACGCAGGACTCGAACGCACGGGACGATCCATCTTGTGTGCCCCCTGAGCCGCGTACCGTGATACCTGGCTGCCGCGAAGCGCCCAGGGCCAAGGTGACCTCTAGACTGCGACCTCGGAGACCACCGGTCTGGGTTCTGCGATAGCAGCGCTCGAGTACGGACTTGAGCTTTTTGACGATGCCTTGTGCGTCGTGGGGGGTAACCGCACCAAAAGCCTTCACTTCGCGAATCGCAAGATGTGACTTGGATTTGGGAGTCGATTGAGGACTCAGCTCGGGTGACTTGCGTGAAGTCAAGCGCCCCGGTGAACGATTCATGCGTTCCAGCCCTAGTGAAGGTTCTACACGCTTCAGCCCCGGCCTAGGCTTTGTAGGGACCGCATAGGTTCTTGGCCCTTCGTTCCCAGTTTTCACGGGAGAAGTGGCCATGCCGCGCACCCAAAAAAGAACAAGAAGGAACATGATGACACAAAGAGGCGCAGCAACAAAAGACCAATGGAAGACGCCTATTCTCTTGCCTTCTCTGTGCGAATCCAGTCGCTGCCGGACCCGTTCGACGGCTTCGCCGTCGCCCCGAGGTAGTCCCTTCAACAGGAATCTGCTTTCTCGATGAGCGCAGAGCGTCGACAAGATCTGTTTGCGCACACGAGCCGTCGCTTCTTCAGAAGGCTCCGTCTCATCCCGAAGATGCTTCAACAGCCGACGCGTTGTTGCCTCAGTCATGAAACGCCTCCGTAGGCCAAGGGCTCAAGTTGACGCTGGTGTGCCACCCGTCCGAAACGCTTGCGCGCCAAGCGAAGTCGGCTGGCGACCGTGCCCACGGGAATGCCAAGGAGCTCTGCAACCTCGCGATTGGTACGTTCCTCAACGTCACACAGTATCAGCACTTCTCGTTGCTTGGTGGGGAGAGTCTCCAGCAAGTTTTGCACCTGTTGGCACAGCTCCGCTCGTTCGTAGTCCGCGAGTGGACTCGTGGCCTGATCTTCGATCTCTCTTTCGGGCGCACCTACCCATCGTTTCAGCCAAGCACGTCGACGATACTTGGCGACGGTCTTCACTGTAATACCATACAACCAGCCCTGAAACGCGTGGAGGTCGCGAAGCGTCTCGAACCGCGTGAGTACAACAATAAAAACCTCATGGGTGACGTCTTCAGCGTCGATGCGGTTTCCGCCAAGCCGCGTTGCCCAAGCGAGCACCAAGGGAAGCCACCGATCAAAGACTTTGCGCTGGGCCACGAGATTCCCTTCAAACGCTTCGGCCAACAGACGAACTTCGTCAGGTTTGATCGCCACGACTTTCCTTCAGTGAGTTGACACTCTGCAATCGATCACTTTTCGTGAGGCAAGCGCAGTCTGCTCCTCTATGGAACACCTGTCCAGTCCATTCCTTCCCTCGAAACTCCACCCCTGACCCATAGATTTCAACGACCTGTCCCCAGAACCGAGTACCGGGCTAGCGTACACTGGCCCGGTACTAGACGTCGTCCGCCGAGGATTGAAGTGCTCCTTTGGCCAGGGGGGGCATAGCCTCTTTTTTCTGCCATCTCTGTCGATCGCCACCGCTACGTGCAGGTCAACGTCCAACCTTGACCCGGGTAACCGCCAACGACCCTTGGTGCGGCGGCCATACGAACAGGGTGGCCTGAGGTCGAATACACTCGAGATAAGCTTCACCAAGGGGGCTTGATGGCATCACCGAAACGTCGGTCGTATCACCTCTCCGTGTGAACTCGATCAGGAATCGGCGGTTCGAAGTGACTTCGTGGTAGCAACTGATAAGAACGTCCTCCATAAATCGGATGGTTCTTTTCACCTGCGCAATAGTGTACCCACCCTCGAGAACCTCAAATCCGAAGAGACGTACGGGTTTTTTCTGGCGCTTAGATTTCTCAATTCGATCGAGGCGAACCTCGACGATCGCCGATCGGCCATCCGTGACCCGAAAAGACTTCTCAAGAGGCCTATAGCCAGGATGCCAAGCATTGAGAACATGCATGCCGCGCTTGAGCATGACTCGTTTTTCATTCTCAAAAAAAACACGAATGCCGTCAATGCGAATGGTTTGCTCGGGAGGCTCAAGCTTGAGGACTATGGGCAAAAAGTCACCTGGCGAACGCCTCTCGCTCGTTCCCACAGACTGAATTTCTGAGGGGGGCTCCTCTGCTCTCCATCTTGGTGTTCTTGACAGTGCAATGATGCCCAACAGCAAACAAACAACAAAGATTGTGACGGCACCAACCAGCCAAACGGTGGGCAAGTCCAATATTCTGTCGCTCAGGGTGCCCACGAATAGGCCGGTCTCTACGTCCGGCTTCGCGGCGACCGACAATGGCTCCTTGGGCGTGAGACCATGGTTTCTTTCATTCTTGGTGATGGAAGTTGTCGAAGTATTTTCCTCCATCCGGTGTTGAGCGATCAACAGGTCAATAGACTCGATGACCTCGAAACAGTCGCGGGGCCGCAGTCCCGGTGTCTTCGTAAGTAAGCCCATCACGAAAGCCTCCACCCGGGGGTCAACGTAGATCTGAGAATCGAGATCCATAAAGCGAGTTGGGCTTTCCGTCACCGCTGCGATCATCCTTTGAGGACTAGAGCCTTTGAAGAGTTGCCGACCAGCGAGGCACTCGTAGCCAACCACGCCGAGGCTGTATATATCGCTGGACGCCGAGGCTTCTTCACCTTTTACGATCTCCGGAGCGATGTAACCAGGTGTGCCAATGATCATACTCTGTGATGTAAAAGGAGCATGATCCAGCTGGGTAAGTGCGTGCGCATGGATTTCAGTAACCTTTGCAATACCAAAATCTAAGAGCTGAATGTGTTCACTTCTGCCAACGCATGAGATAAAAATGTTAGCAGGTTTGACGTCCCGGTGGGTCACCCCCAACGCATGGGCCGCTTGCAGGGCCGCACATACTTGCCGCATAACCCCAAGCGCCTGAACAACCGAGAGCGGGCCACGAAGGAGTCGTTCCCGGAGAGTTTCGCCTTCCAGAAGCTCCGTTACGAAATACAGTAAGCCATCGCTTGTTTCACCGAAATCGAAGAGCTTCAATATGTTTGGATGTTTAAGCTGAGACGTAATCTGTGCCTCAGCCATGAAGCGGCAGACCTCAATCTGGTCACGTTGTCTTCGGATCAGCTTAATTGCTACGTCTCTACCAAGACCAATCTGATGGCCTCGATAGACCGCAGCCTGGCCACCATGCGAAATGAGCGACTCGATACGATATCGCCCGGCAATGCAGATTCCGCACGGTGTTTTCGGTTGGTCCCAGCACGACGGCGAGCCCAAAGAGAGGCCGGCCGAATTGCCCTGGGTAAGTGGCAAGGGCGCGTCGACGGGCATGGACCTCCACGCGTTCATAGGTGACCTACTTTGGTTTGAACGCCCATGTGAAATGTGTGCAACGCAACCACAAAGCCGATCACCTTTTTGTGCCCCTAGGCACAACGAACGAGCACTGCCCGACAAGATCTATTGAATCGTCACCACTCCAGTTCCGGTACCTGGGGTAGACTGAGTGGCCAACACCGCAGCTGTCGTGCCGCCCACCACGGCTCCCCCCACAAGGGTCCACACCCACCACTTGCTAAACCAAGGGGCGGGCTGTTCCACCAGTTCTGCCCAAATTGCAGTGGTTTCTCCCGGGTTCACGTAGACGTCGGACTCCCAGCTAAAATACCCGTCCTTGGCCGTACGGACCGAATGTCTTCCACTCTTGAATTCATTCTTGGGCGGAAGAGGAAGAAGACCGATGGATTTGCTGTCAATAATTACTTCGGCGTCCGCCACCGGACCCGAGACCGCGATTGCGCCCAGGAGCTTCTGATTTTCTATGCCCAACAGCCGCCGTCCTGCGTGGCGCACAGCCCGGAGCAATTCATCTTCACTTCCCCGAAAAGACTCCGTGACTCGGATACTATCCCCCGGCTCAATGGATCGTTGGTCAAGAAGAGTAAGACTGATCAAGAAGGTGTCTTTCAGCTTTCCGATCTGACCGATGATCAGATAGTTCGTGTCAAGCGCCCCACCGATCTCCATAAGGCACTTGTTGTCGCAGTCTTCATCAAAGATGCGCTGCATTTTTTCGGCGCCGACCAGCGCAACCACATCATCTCGATTGATGACTCTGACGCCCTCCACGCGCTTTATTTCATTGGTGAGAACTTGCGTCAGGTTACGTGCGATTTCGGCGGATACCCCAGCACCCTGGAGATCTAAGACCACAAAACTCGACTCTCGCCCTTCCGGGAGCTGGAACTCCGCGCTTCTGCCAACTTTACCCCCAAATAACTCGACAACCAGCTTGTCGACGGTCGACGGCATATCTTCTATCGTTGCGAACGGCCGACCGCTTCTGGACAAAACGTTCGCATTCGCTCGATCAATCAGAGAAAGATTGAGAATCAAGCTTTTTCCAACTTTGCCAATGGTCCCTGAAACCACCCGGTCAATTTGATCACGGCTCATGAGATCGGCAATGCATATCTCGTCCTGTTCGCAGCCTAAGATTGCTTTCGTTTTCTCATGATCAAGTTGCTCACGCAGTTCTTTTTGAGCAACCACTCGCAGCCCTTTTTGCCGGGCCACCGCACCGACCAAATGAGCGCTCGCGATTCGCCCCATCGCCTCTGAAACGCCTTCAGTCGCAAGATCCAAGACAAGGACCGTCAACTCATTGGCATCCGCGCTTTGCGCTGGCAACCCCAAAGCCAAAACAAGCCACCCCGTGTGTGTTCGCATCACTCTCCTCTTAACATCCCGCCTCACCGAGGCTAGGTCGACCGCAAAAACGCGGTCAAGCTCAGGGCCGAAGTGCGGTCGTCGACCTGATTCGATCACTTTAAGTAGCGTGCAATACAACAGCACAGGGAGCCGCATTAATCTGACTCGTTTGGCATGTCGTACTGAAGACCTGACCATCCTCAGGAATCCGCACCGTGGGCCTTGAGCCGTGACAAGGGTTTTTATCACGCCAAAGGGTCAGCGGTCGCATACATCCAAAAGTTAGACCGATCCATCCTTGAGGTTCCCTTTGATAGAGATTATCCCGCTGCCCTTCAACGATCTGTTCAAGAATGAAGCTCTCAACCGGCGGCTCTTCAGGCGCTGCGCTGACCCTGTCCAAGAGACCAGCTATGGCGACGCAGAAAAAATGATCGTTCTCCGGGACTCTAACCACTACAACATTCGAATCGATTCGATTGGTTGGAGTTCACGCTCCAATGGAAGGGTACAAGAGGCACGACGTTTTGGTGCGCAGAACAACGTTTTTCTTCGTTTTACTGTTTGTCGTTGGGTGCTCGCCGGACCCAGGGCGCTTTGCTGTCGAGTTTGACTGGGGTAAACTCAAGCCGCCCGATCCGGGAACGCTTCAAGTTCGCGGGGAGGTCACCAACGAACAAGGCTCGGTCTCCGCTACAACAACGGCTACGGTTGCATACGAACCCGGAATGGAACTCCCCTTCCCCCAGGTCCCCAACCACAATGACCTCTTTGTGGTTGTTGCGATGTATCCCTTAGATGATCTGGAGCTAACGGGATCACCGTGGTACATTGGCCGCTCCGATCACTTCAATCTCCAGGCCGGCACGAGCACTACGGTTCGGGCGGTCTTGGAGTGGGGCCCTAAAATCGGGGGCGGCATCGGGGACCGCATTCAGGCCCCTGTCGAAGTCATCGGTACAAAGTTCGGACGCGTTTCGAACTCCAAAGTGCACTTCCAAGTCCGCGCGCGCAGCGTCCAAAAGTTTGAGGTGGCCCAGGATATCGCTTTCTCGGTGGGAAGGAAAACATATGATGAGGCTGCCAAATTATTTGTGGAAGGCGAGAATGCAGAAACTAAAGAGGCCGAAGAAAACGGATACAAGGTGTTCAAGTTTGCGTATGACCTCAATGAAAATGTGGATTGCGCTCAGATCTCGTGTGAGGGCCTCCGCCGGGTTGTCCTGCGTGGCCTCAATGGGGATTTCAATTCGGACCCGGTCGAAGTGGCGGTCAACCTCGACACCATGGCTCCTGAAGTAACTTTGGCGGCGATCAGCTACAAAGGGGGGCCAGAAAATCCGTTGCCCCTCCCCACGAAAGCAACCGTGGGGACAACCATCGTGGTCTCCGCTAACACCAACGAGGCGATGAGCACCCTATCGAAGCCCCCAACGATGATTGCGAGCCACGGAGTCTCTACGCTGGTTTTCAGGCGGGTTAAGCTCAGCGAAACGAGGGTAGACTTTGAGGCCACGGTCACGGCCACGCACACCGAGGGAGTGTACACGCCCCTCTTACACCTTGCTGACCTCGTGGGGAATGTCAACGAGCAAGCCACCTTCTCCGATCCCCAAATTGTTGTCACCACCCGAGAACCGGTGCTCACCGTGGACCAAGATGCGGTAAGTTACGTCCGCTCACCCTTGGGGAACGCGAAGAAGGAACACCTAGGATCCTTCACGGTTCCGGACGGCCCCTATTTTGCGTTGGCGCCTAAGGACAGCTTGGAGAATACGGCAACGGTGAGGCAGGGGACATTCTTGCTGGAAGGCCAACAGCAGCCAGCCCAGATTCGTATCTGGGAAGATCAGCGACGGAACAATCTTTTGCGATCTGCGCAGCCCAATAGCGAGGGTGATTGGCCTCGTGCTCAACTCAGGCTTCCTAAGCTAGATGTCCCCACCGTCTTCGTCTCGGGCGTGGACGCCGCTGGCAATGAGTCCCAGCGCGTCCGCCTTGATCATGCCTGGTTTGTGGCCACATCCGGATGGCCCGCCTTTGGCACCAGCCCCCATGTGCTCACGGGTGTCGGCCGGGTGAAGGAAACACTTATCCAACCCTATGCTGGTTCTTTCGAAGAAAGATCGATCACTGCCGAACCCAATGGCCAGGCATTGATCTCGCGAGCCTCAAGAGTATGGACAGAAGAAGCGGCTGCGCCAAGCTTGGGTCCAAGCCCTCGAGCGGGTCATGCGTTGGCATATGATAGCGCTCGAGGCCGAGTCGTGTTGTTCGGGGGCTGGGACGGGAACCGACTGCTCAACGATATTTGGGAGTGGAGCGGCACGGCCTGGACGAACGTTACACCCCGGCAAGGTGCCAGCCCAAGCCCACGAGAAGACCATGCAATGGTGTACGATAGCGCTCGGGGCCGAGTCGTATTGTTCGGAGGCTTTGGCGAATTAAGCGCCGGTGATACGTGGGAGTGGAACGGCACAAACTGGATCGATGTCACGCCCGCCAGGAGTGCTAGTCCCCCGCCCCGAAGCGAGCATGCGATGGCCTACGATAGCGCTCGGGGCCGAGTGGTTTTGTTCGGGGGCTTGGACAAGAACTCATCCAAATTGGCCGATACGTGGGAATGGGACGGCAAAATCTGGGAGGAAGTTATGCCCACCGAAGGTAGGAGGCCGGATGGTCGATCTCAACATGCGATGGCCTACGATATCACCCAGGGTCGAGTCGTCTTGTCCGGAGGCTCACAATATTCTGGCCCTCCTTTCAATGATACCTGGGCGTGGGATGGCAACACGAAAACCTGGGAGGATTTGGAAGGCGAACCACTAGGCGTAATGGAACACGCAATGACATACGACAGCGCACAGGGCAGTCTGATCACGTTTGGGGGCTGGGACGGCGACGAAATACTCCGCGACACTTGGAAGTGGGACGGCGGAGGAGAGACACGAAAGGGGGATGGCAACTCAAAGAGGTGGAAGAACGTCACGCCCCCAGATATCCGCATATGGCGTCGACTGCGGCATGCGATGGTCTACGACAGCGCGCATGAGAGGATCGTTCTATTTGGGGGCTGGGACGGCGAGGAGTTCCTCGGCGACACTTGGGTCTGGGATGGAACCACTTGGACGGACCCTGAAGGCCCAGACCCTCGGCAACGCCATGCGATGGCCTACGACAACGCAAACAAGGAGGTCGTCTTGTTCGGGGGGGCAGGTGACATCTCGGAATCTGAAACCCCGACGCTCGGCAATACCTGGACCTGGAACGGATTGAAATGGAAGGACGTTTACATACCAGAGGGCAAGGGGCCAAGTCCTCGAACGGGCCATGCGATGACCTACGATGGTTCCAAGAGTCGAATCGTCTTGTTTGGGGGCATGCCCGGTTCCTCTCCGTTCGGTGACACGTGGGAATGGGATGGTACAAAATGGACGAACGTCACGCCCAAGGTTGACAGTCCAAACCCCCGAATAGGCCATGCGATGGTCTACGACAGTGCGCATGAGCGGGTCGTCTTGTTCGGGGGCTCGGACGGCCAGCGGAGACTCCGCGACACCCGGGCGTGGAACGGAAGCACATGGGCAAACGTCACGCCTGAGAATGAGGGTGAAAGTCCAAGTCCCCGGGAGGGCCATGCCATGGCCTACGACAGCGCACAAGGGCAGGTCGTCTTGTTCGGGGGCTCGGATGGCCGGCGGAGACTCGGCGACACGTGGACGTGGGACGGGACCACATGGGCAAACGTCACGCCTGAGAATGAGGGTGAAAGTCCAAGCCCCCGAGAGGGCCATGCCATGGCCTACGATGGCGAGCGGGGTCGGGTCGTCCTGTTCGGGGGCTCGAACGATTTGCGCCCGAGCCTTGATGATACGTGGGAGTGGGACGGCGCCACATGGAAGAGCGTCACGCCTCAAGATAAAAGTCCGCGCCCAGCTAGTAATCCTGCGATGGCCTACGATAGAGCCCGGGGCCAGGTCATCTTACTCGGTAAAGTCGCCACATGGGCGTATGCAACCGGACGACCAGCTTTCCAGATGGCTTCGATGCTGCCGGTCGACATGAACCAAAGCCACATTCAAGGCCTGCGCGTTCGCGCGTATTGCGGCGGGAAACGCCCGGCTGGGCCTGGCGCTACCCTCATGGGCTGGGCTGGGGGCGGCGTAGGTAACCCACCCGGAAGTTGGCTACTGCTTGAGTCGAACGATGCTGGCATACCGTGGCTCGAAGGCAGCAGTGATCACCTCCTCGACTGGAGAGAAGCAGAGAATAACGCCGAAGAAGCCCAAAATTTCTTCCTCGAGCGGGACCGACAAATAACCTTTCAATGCCGGCCTCAAGGGGACGAGACGGACAGGGAGAACAGTCCGGCAGAGGTGGCTCTCGACTATATGGAGGTTCGTGTGCATTATCAACTTCGATAAAGACCATCCTACGCGCGATCCATGCCGAAACGACCACAGTGGCAGCACAAATTTCCTTGGAGTTTGCAATGATGCGTCCTAAATCCCAAAGAGCAACGTACCTTCGACTTGGTGCGATGGTGCTCACTTCCACCACGCTCTTTTCTACTGCATCGTGCCAACCACACCGCGACTTAGGTCATGCAGACAGTGGTGGTCCAGACAGACCGTCGGAAATCGATGCGGATTCATCCCCTTTCGTTTTAGCTGTTCAACCGCCGACTGCCTCCTCCGCCGGTGCGATTCAAACGCGGGACGATCGCATCCATTGTGGTTTGGTCTGCACGACCACCGTGGCGCCCGGGGCTGGGGTTGAGTTGATTGCCGTACCAGCTCCGGGTCACCGGTTCGTGCGTTGGACCGGAGACTGCGTCGATTCGACAAACCACGTGGCTGCGTGCACACTCCACATGGATGGGCCAAAAAGCGTTGGTGCCGAGTTTAAACGGAAGGGAGATTGCACGGAGACCACCGCCTGCGCTGGCGATCGCACCGTGACCAGCGCCAAGGACCTCCTAAAGATGAGAGACTGTTCCTCCCTCGAGGGGGGCTTGCGAATCGAAAACACGTCTGTGACCCATCTCACGGGTCTCGAGTGCCTCACATCGATTACAAGCACCGTAAGCATCTTGGGCAACGCGACCTTGACCAACCTCACGGGCCTCAAGAACCTCGCCTCCATTGGGGGACACTTGGTCATCGACAGTAACCCCGTCCTGAAGAGTCTCAAAGGGCTTGAGAACCTCACTTCCGTCAGCTGGGGAGTGTACATCGAGAATAACTACGCCCTCGAGAGCTTCAGAGGACTCGAGAAGCTTACCTCCATTGGCGGGGGCCTTTTCATCGAAAATAACGACTCCCTTGAAAACCTCGCTGGCCTTGAGAATCTCGCCTCCATCGGGTGGGTGCTCATCACAAATAACGCTACCCTCACCAGCCTTGACGATCTCAAGAATCTCACCTGCGTTGGAGAGGACTGGTATGTCGTTGATAACGTCAACCTCGGAGATTCGGCAGACCGGTCCATATTAGCTCGCCTGGAGGATCAAAGGTGCACCTGCTTGGAGAACACCGCAGGCGAACCATGCAAGCCTTGTACCAGCAACAGTTGCGCTGGGCATGGAAGATGCGATGACACCTCTGGGAAACCTGTCTGCGAATGCCAACTAGGGTGGAATCCAGACGACAACTGCGCCACCTGCGCTGAAGGATTCCACGAACCCTACTGCATCAAGAACTCAACCTGTAGAAGCAACAGTTGCGCTGGGCATGGAAGGTGTGATGATACCTCCGGGAAACCTGTCTGCGAATGCCAACTAGGGTGGAATCCAGACGACAACTGCGCCACCTGCGCTGAAGGATTCTATGGCCCAAACTGCGATATCGATTGCACCGCGGCCGATGATTGCAGCGGTGATCGCATCATAGAAAACGCCAAAGACCTCCGTGATTTGAGATCTTGCTCTTTCCTTGAGGGCTCACTCATCGTCCAAAGTACGAATGTGACCAGCCTTGAGGGTCTCGAATGCCTCTCCTCGATTACCAGCACTGTGTGTATCACGAGCAACAGTGCTCTTACCAGCCTAACGGGACTCGAGCGCCTCACCTCCATTGGGGGGGACTTGGTCATCAACTATAACGCTGGCCTGATCAGCCCTGAGGGTCTCAAGAATCTCACCTCGGTTACGAGTACCGTGACCGTCATTGGCAACGAAGCTCTCATCAACCTAACGGGACTCCAGAAGCTCACCGGCATTGGGGGGGACTTGGTCATCGCCAATAATGCTGCCCTGACGAGCCTCACAGGGCTCGAGCACCTCACTTCCATCGATGGGGACTTGTATATCGATCGTAACCGCGTCCTACCCAACCTAACGGGCCTCAACGGGCTCTCCTTCATTCGAGGGAACATGGTCGTTTGGTTCAATGACGCCCTCAAAAGTCTCGCTGGTCTCGACAAGCTCACTTCCATCCGGGGGGCTTTGGTTAGCTGGTCTAACGACGTCCTGACCAACCTCACGGGCCTCGGGCACCTCACCTCCATCGGCCGGGATTTGGACATCTGGGATAATTCTGCCATGACGAGCCTCTCTGGACTCACAAAGCTTACCTCCATCAATGGAGACCTAAACATCGAAGACAACGATGCCCTCCCTGCGTGTGAAGCAGAGGGCTTTGCCGCTCGCCTGAACAAGGAGTGTCGTTGTTCCAATAACAGTGGAGCTTGTACCACCTGTTCGGGCAATACCTGTGCTGGGCGTGGATGGTGTGACGATTCTTCGGAAGAAGTCGACTGTGCCTGCAACGAAGGGTGGGACGCAGCCGACAACTGCGCTTCTTGCGCCAAAGGATTCCATGGGCCGAATTGCGATATCGATTGTCCCGGGACCATCGCCTGCACGGATGATCGCACCATAGAGAACGCCGACGACCTAGATGCTTTGATACACTGTTCGTCCCTCGATGGTGATCTGATGATTACTAATACAAATGTGACCGATCTTGGTAAACTTAAATGCATCCACTCCATCAAAGGAACATTGAACATCGTTCAAAACCACGCCCTGCTAAGCCTTGCGGGTCTCAAGAGTCTCACCTCCGTTGGGGGCTTAGGTCTCTGGCAAAACGACGCCCTGACCAGCCTCACGGGACTTGAAAACCTCACCTCCATCGAGGATGACGTGGACATCCGGTTCAATGGCGCCCTCACAAGCCTCACTGGACTCCAACACCTCACCTCCATCGAGGGGTGGTTGAGCATCCGGTCTAACGGCGCCCTGACCAGCCTGGCCGGACTCGACAAACTCACCTCCATTGAAGGAGCCCTGGACATCAGATCTAACGGCGCCCTGACCAGCCTGGCTGGACTCGACAAACTCACCTTCGTCGAGGGAGCAATGACCATCCAAAAGAATGGAAAACTCCCCGCATGCAAGGCACAAGCCCTAGCAAATCGCCTAGGAGAGGTTTGTGATTGCTCCGAAAACGAAGAAACCAAGGGGAGTTGCGCAGAATAGAGAACTGGACTTCCCCTTGACCCTCCCCGAAAAAGGGGACAGCTCTCACTCGGAAAATTCACCACCCTAGTACCGGGCCAGCGTGATATTGACCCATTTTCGCTGGCGATTGTCGCACCAGTTTCCCGCACCGCCTTCGGCTTTCGTCAGTTGCATATAGAGAATATGCGCCTTCCTCGTGCGACAATCTGGCACGACACTTGCCGAGCGGGAATAGATCGATCGGATTCAAGACCTCCACGGCCATCATCTTGAAGTAAGTTATCTTCGAGATCGCGAAAACGGAGCGCACTACCCTCTCCACATCGCATACACGGGTAACGCCTTCGGAGAACTTGAGCCCAAACGTCGCGTGACCTTTGTTTGGGAGGATCAAAAAGATTGGTTTGTGAGCTACCGCGAAGGCTCAATGGTGAGAAAACGCGAACGCATGGTAGACAAGTATCAACGAGTGTGTCACCTCCGGCCTCATAGGGTCCCATTTCCACCAACATCACCGGGGACCGGGACCCACCGGGATTTGACTACTTGTCTACAAGGTTGAACGTGTTTTAGTTTCGATACGCTCTCGCGGTCGTCTTGAAGCGGTGCGCGGAGACCGAGTCCAGGGTGGAGCCGCGCAGCGGACAGCGCAGCTGGCCCTTGAGGCGGTCGAGCACAGCGCCAGTATCGCCTTTGGAGAGCCTTCGAGCGCCACCACCGATTGGGCTCAAGGGTACCGGTGATGCCGGTGGAAATGGCACCCTTCGATGTCGGTGGCGACAACGAGTGTAGGAATTTCGAGGGTAGGAAAATGCGAACCTATGGAGTTGATGTATGGGAGAATTATCGTAGGAGTCTCCGTCCTGAAAGACCAATTTCAGTCTTGTCATGTCAAGTTTGTTCACTCAAGTTGAACGGGTGCCGATGCAGAGGGTGTTTGCCTCAACGGAAAAAGCGTTTGGGTTTCGACTACGGCTTTCATCCAAGCCTCGCCCTCGGGCGGGCGTCGATGCACCATCATCGTGGGCGACAATGAAGCCGGCTCTTTCGTGTGTCGCGGCCCAATACCACCTTTCAAGAGGCGTCCGGGCTACATCTGTGCCATCGTCGAAGCCGCGCACAAAGCCTTTGTCCTTTAGGAAGCTAAGCATTCGATGGGTGAACGCATTCGTAACCCATGCGATGTCTTCGTTATCGGGTGCCGGCAAGGGATGGAAAACGGGGACCTCGGCATCCTTCACGTCGTACACGCCATCTAAAGCGATGAGATGATTATGAGGAAAAAGGAGCAAAGACGATGTGTGCCGCTGAAAGAAATTGATAGCGCCGCATTTTGTACCCGGAATACCGAGCTTCTTTGCTCGCTTTTTCATAGAACGAAAGACGGTTCGAACAAAGAGCTTCGAAAATTTTGCAAAGACATCTGGTTTGGCACCCAGCAAAGCCGCCAAGGGCCAGGGCGGAGCCAAAACCCATTGTCTCAGTTGAACCTTAGGCAGAACGCTATCCACCAGATGCGCCGCGATGTCATACATTCGTCTGCTCGCACAGGAGGGGCATGCCCCTCTGGATTTGCAAGAGAACGGCAAGAAAAAATCGTCGGTGCAGTCGCCGCATACGAGCCGAACAAATCCCTCGGAGAAGAAACCGCACGAATGATCCTGACGTTTATCTTCCTGACGGTGATTCTTGGCGTCACTTCGAAACACGCCCCGGCGGGTTTCGCGGGCATCGCGATTGGGTTGACGCTTTGCTTGGTCCACCTGGTGGGCATCCCCATCACGAATCTCTCTGTGAATCCGGCGCGCAGCACCGGCCCCGCGCTGTTTGTGGGTGGCTGGGCGTTGGCGCAGCTCTGGTTGTTCTGGGTCGCGCCGCTTTTGGGGGCTGTCGCCGCAGGCGGACTGGCGCGTTGGTTACATCGAAATAGCGACTGACCCCAACCGTGCTTGCCGAGGAGCGGACCTATTCGTTTTCCTGGATGCGGCTGCTGCTCAACAGTAGGCCGTCATGCGCACCCAGGGGATTGATCGGAGCACGATGCTCGATCAAACGGATATGGCTGGGGCGTCGGTGCCGGAGTTGCTTCGAACCTTGGCGAGCTCTTCTACCAAAACATCGACGGTGTGACGAAGTTGATCTTCGGTGTGGAGCGCGCTGATAAAGAAACGTAGGCGTGATGCATTGTCTTCGACGGCGGGGTACACGATGGGCTGAACGTTGATGCCGCGGGCGGCTAGGCGCTCACTGAGTTGCATGCACTCCAAGGAGTTGCCCACGATGGCCGGAACCACGGCGGCCCCCATGGCGAGCCCGGTGTCGATGCCTTTCGCTTTTGCGAGGTCGAGGAAGAAGCGGGATCGGGCGCGAAGCTGCTCAACGACTTCGGGCTGTCGATGCATCAGTTCGAGGGACTTGAGTGCCGCGGCACAGTTTGCGGGGGTGATACCGGCGGAATACACAAAACCGGGAGCCGTATATTTGAGGTATCGCACCAAGGCGCTTTGCCCGGCAATGTAGCCGCCGCAGCTGGCAAAGGACTTCGACAAGGTGCCCATCCACAGGTCCACATCGCGAGGATCTAACCCGCTGAAGTGATGCGCTACGCCCTGTCCTTTGGGACCGAGCACGCCGATGGAGTGGGCTTCGTCGATCAGAAGGAGGGCTTTGAACCGCTTTTTGATTTCGATGAGGCGAGGAAGATCACACAGATCGCCATCCATCGAATAGATGCCTTCAGCACAAATCAGGACCCGCCGATAGCGGTTTCGGAGCTGCTCAAGGGTGTCTACGAGCGCATCGAGGTTGCCGTGTGGGTAGGGGCGTCGGGTTGCGCCCGACAGGTAGATGCCCTGGAGGATGCTGTCATGAATCAGGGAGTCGTGAATAATGAGGTCTTTTTGGTCAAAAAGATGGCCGATGGTGGTGACGTTGGTGGCATGGCCGCTCACAAAAACGATGGCATCGTCGACGCCAATGTGCTCGGCGAGGCCCTTTTCGAGTTGGCGGTGAATGGGGCGCTCACCGGAGGCAATTCGGCTCGCGGACACGGATGTCCCAAAACGCTCGGTTGCTTCTTGCGCCGCGGCCACAACTTCGGGGTGGCCCGAAAAGCCGAGGTAGTTGTAGCTCGAGTAGTTGAGGAGCTCCGCACCGTTTACCCGGCTGGTGTTTTTGGCTGTACCCTCGTGCACGTGGAAAAAGGGATTCCCGAGGCCCATGAGCTCGGCCATCTGGAATCGCTGGCCTAACGTTTCGACCTCAGGAAAGTGCTCGATCTCCCAGTGTTCCTTCGGAATGTCGGCTGTCTTTTGCTCCGTGCCGTTCTTATGGCCGTTTGCGCGCCCGTTGGCCGGCGTAGATACGGGGCCAGCGGGTCGTGTTTCGGCGCTGCTTTGGACTTCCTGAAACAAACCGCGAACGTTCTCGAGGAGCCCATACGCCTGGCCTTCTTCGTCTTCGTAAAGGATGTCTCCGGCAAAGGTCTTGTCGTCAAAGTCCTTCAGGAGCACGGTTGCCCGAACCGGTCGGTCTTGGAATGGACGAAGAAGGGTGAGGCGATCAAAGCCGATCGGATATCCAGCTTTCCCGTGGTGAAGATGCACCCAGCAAGCTGCCAATTGGAAGCTGCCATCCAGCACCAGAGGGTCGATGGTCCACCCACTTCGAGACGACAGTGGAATCCATTCTTGAAGTTTGGAGGTTCGTACCAGTCCTTGAATTCCCTGAGAGGTGATTCGGTCGATGCGTTCGATGCCCCGAAGCATCGGGCCATGAAAGGTATGATCTCGATAAAATTTGTCTAGATCTACGTGGTTGGATTCCTCGGTACCGCCTAGCGTCACGGTCCGTTCGAGCTTGCCCAGAGCTTGGTTCGAAAACTGCGCCTTGTATGCCAGCGTTTTTCGCCCGCTGGCCGAGTCCTGAACGGTGAGCTTGCTGGCCACTTTGGTGGTGCCATCCAGGCCTTCTTGGCCTTGGAGTTCGGTGCGCACCGATTCTTCACCAAAAATACCTCGGCGAAGCTCAAATTCTGTGATGACCAGGGCGCCCGGCGCTTGGGCCGTCTCGGTATAGGTCCAGGCCGCGAGGTCGACCGCCGAAGCCAAGGGAACTACGGGTCGCCCCTTCAGTTGATGGTCCTCAAGGTAGGGGTGCTGGACACGGCTAAACAAGGTATCTTGTTTCGCTCGCAGTTCCCGTCGGGGCATTTTTCGCCCCACCAAGTCGATGCCGGACCGGTTGCCTGAGAAGACTGCATCAAAGGCCTGCACGCCTTCCTGATTGGAAAGAAAGCATACCCCTTCAGCCTTCATGGCGGATTGGATGTTCGCGGGGATTCCTGCAACCATGCGGGTCGAGGCCCAGGGGGGGAAGGCGATGGATGCCACCCGCGGCCGGGCACTGCTCGAAAGAGCAAGGCAATCGAGGAACTGATTGGCTGCCGCATAGTCTGTTTGTCCGGCGTTTCCGAACCTGCCCGCCCAGGATGAAAACAGGATCAGATCCTTGAGGGCTGGGAGCTTCGCGAGGAGGGTTTGAGCGCCCACGAGCTTAACCTTCATCACGCGCTCGATGCTGGCCGCACTTTTTCGGGCTGCGGGGGCATCGTCTACCAGCCCGGCTGCGTGGATGGCCACAGTGATGCGCCCAGTTTGGGCTTGCACCCGCTCCAACACTTGCCCAAACGAGTCTGCATCTTGGATCTTGGCCGCGACATAGGTTGCGGAGACCCCATAGGACTGGAGTGTCTCAAGGCAGGCGCTGATGGGCTCGTCTTCTTGCCTTGTGCCCATCAGGACCAGCGCTTTGGGCTTTTGTGCGCCCAGATGTTCCGCGACCCATTGCCCGATTTGACCACTTCCGCCGGTGATGAGAACGACGTCCTCTTTGTTCAGTGTTCGCGTCTGGTGGGTCGCAGAGGCTTCAACGGGCTGAAGTTCTGGGATAAAGCGCCGGCCCTGCCAAAGGCCCAGCTCTGGTGGCGTGTCCAAAGACACCAGCTCTTGAGCGATCCAGTCCGCGTTGTTTTCGGGAGACTGGCGGGGATCGATGTCGAGCGCCCGAATGATATCGTGGGGGCGCTCTTTGGCCAGCGACTTGGTATAACCTGAAAGGGTGGCCTGAAGGATATTTTCTGGCACCAGCGACGCCGCCTCGAGACCCATCTTTCCCCCGAGCGCCGTGATAATAAAACATCGAGGAACGCGAAGGTTGGAGACGATGGGGTGCAAGGTCAGCACCGGGTTCAAAGCCCGGCCGTGGTTCGAAACGTTGCTTGCGTGGACAAAACCATCAAGAACGATGCCCGCGCTGGACAATGCTTTGGGGAGCCCATCGAGAAAAACCTCCGGCCAAAGATTGACGGGACCAAACGCGATTCGATCGGGGGCTGCAACCCCTTCTTTGGTGCATCGAACCCTGATGAGCCGTGCGCCTTGTTCCTCGAGTCTCTGACTGATTTGAAGCGAAAGCTCGGAGGCGTCCTCTGTGACCAGCCACGTTTCCCCCTTCAGGCTCTTGTCGGATGGGGCGCTTGCCACGGTTTCTTCGGCCACGACTCGGTAGTGGGTGATGGGCGACGATTCGGTACTTGGCTCGGTGTCGCCCTTTGGAGTCGGTTCTTGGTTTTCGCCATCACCGACCGTGTTGAAGACGTGGTTGGCAAGATCGCCAACCGTGGTGTCCATGCTGAACAGCCCCGGTGGGATGCCTCCGAGGTTGGGAAAAGCCTGTTCAATGGCCCCGCTCAGATCGGCCACCATCAAAGAATCGAAACCCAGTTCGTCGACAAGCGCTTGCTCGTCTCTCAACTGATCCTTCGGGAATGCGCTTACGCGGGCCACGATCTCCAGGATTTTTTCTCGAATGGCGAACGTTTTGACCGCCGGTTCGGGGGTGACCGGAACGACGGGTTCGGTTGGTTTGATGTTTTGCGCTTTCGGACCGTCGACGACCGCTGGTTTGGCCGGCTCGCTTGGTGGGGTCGGTGCGGTCGCCACCGCGGCTTTTGCGGATGGAGGCTCGGCTCTGGTCGTTTCGGCCATGATCTCAGAGATCTTGGTTTCAATCGCCGCTCGATTCTCCTTGGAATGGTGCCCGAGCAAGAGCTTGTTTTGGAGCGCGATGATCTCGGCATGGCTGCTCAGGATCTTCGCCTGAGCCGAGAATAGAGCAACGAGCTCGGGGCTTTTTTGAGAACCGTTTTGTTCCGTCATCTTGGGGGCCGATCTGGGCAGCTCCTGTTCAGGGGTTGGTCTGGGTTGAGGGGCGTCTTTGAGCAGCCAATATTCGCTTCGTTCGACTGGGGTTTCGGGTAAGCTGACCACGCGTCGGTTTTCGCCTTCGTACACTGCGTCGAAGTCCACGGGTGCGCCTAAAGCAGCAAGGGTGCAGAGCCCCTTGAGGAATTCGTATCCTTGGTCGTCATCTCGCAAGGACAGCGCGACGCATGGATGGGCATCTCGGCCCAGCGTTTTTTGACAAAAGCTGAGCAACGTATTGCTCGAGCCCACCTGAACAAAAACCTCCCCACCGGCTTCTTGGGCCCGCGTGATACCGCGAACAAATTCAACGGGTGCGGTGGCGTGGGCCTTGAGTGTGAGGCGTATGTCGTCTTGCCCTTGCGGCGTATAGGGCTGATCTTGGATACACGAAGCAACGACATGCGTGGGGGCCTCGATGTCTATTTTTTGTAGCAGTTTGCCAATTTTTTTGCGTACCGGCGCGAGGAGCGGCGAGTGGAACGCATGGGAGACTTTCAAAGGGCGAGCGTCGATACCTTGCTCACGAAGGCGTTTGATGGCTGCCTGTATGCCCTCTTTGGTTCCCGATAGAGTGACCTGTTTTGGGTGATTGACGTTGGCAAGCCATACATCTTCAAGTCCCTCTATCGCTGCTTGGGCACTGGCTCGGTCGGTGGCTGCGGCGATCATTGTGCCTGGATCTGCCAGGTCCAGCTTCGCCATGGCGGCTCCGCGCTTGGCTACAAGTCTCACCGCATCCTCTTTTTGGATGGAGCCGGCATTGGCCAGGGCAATGAACTCACCGAGGCTATGCCCGAGGGAAACATCGGCCGTGACCCCCACGCTCTTGAGAAGCTCTGCCATCGAAAGGCCGAGTGCGGCCATGGCTGGTTGGCAAAGCTCGGTGGCTTGAAGTTTTTTCTCCAAGGCGGCGCGACCAGTCGAGGCGCTCTTTTCGTCTGGATAGAGGGCCTTCGATAGTGACCGGGGCACAATTTCTTGGCAACTTTTGTCCAGGCTCTGGAAGGTCTTTCGAAAGGTCGAGAACCGTTCTCGAATGGCGCCTAAGCTTCCCAGCTTTTGGGCGCCTTGCCCGGGAAAGAGAAAAACCAACTTGGGGCGGCGGACTTCGGGTCCAACGTCATAGACCAGCGCGTTTGGCAACAGTCTTTGAGGAAATTGGGCCGCTTCTGGCGAATGGGCCACCCCGTCATCGAGCAGGCGCTCGGTTTCTCGCAACTTGAGGATCAGGTCTTGCCGGGTCTTGGCGCCTACAACCGCCCGAATCCGTTCGAAACTGCGCCGCGCGTTGAGGGTGTACGCCAGCGACTCAAGGCCCACGTCTTTGAGCGGACCCTCTTCGATTTCGTCGGCAAGCTCTCGAAGATGGGTCTTCAGAAGGGGTACCGAGGCAGCGGTGACGACCACGGCCTCTGGCAAAGTGCTGTGGGTCTCAAGCGCCGCGTCTACGCGGACTTGAACGCCAGACGAAGACCGAGAAGGCGGTTCTTCAAGAACGATGTGGGCATTGGTGCCCCCAAATCCGAAAGAGCTGACGCCTACACGCAGGGGCTCTTGGTTTTGCGGGGCGAGCGGACTGGCCTCGCTCGCGATTTTCAGTGGCCACTTGTCAAGCTGGAGGGCAGGGTTGGGTTCGACAAAATCGACCATGGGGGGAGCGACCCGATGTTCGAGCACTTTGATCGCCTTGATCAGCCCCGCGATTCCGGCGGCGGCCATGGCATGGCCGATGTTGCCTTTGACCGATCCGAGCAGTCGTCTGTCGGAGTGCGGCACGTCCGCCTCTTTAAGGAGCGTGCCAAGGGCCTCGACTTCGACTGGATCCCCGACACTGGTTGCGGTCCCGTGGGCCTCGAAGTAGGCGACGCTTGCCGGCGAACAGCCCGCATCTTTGTACGCTTTTTTGAGAACCCGGAGTTGACCTTGAACCTGAGGCGCCATGGGGCCCTTGCCCCGTCCGTCGTTGTTGCACCCACTGCCGCGAATAAGGGCATAAATGCGATCGTTGTCTCGTTGTGCGTCCTCGAGTCTTTTGAGGACCACAATGCCGACGCCATCGCTTTGAACAAAGCCATTGGACCTGGCATCGAACGGCCGGCAAACGCCACTGGGGCTTATCGCGCCGATTCGGGTGAAACATACCAGGTTGTCCGGCGACAGATTCACATACACACCCCCGGCGATGGCATGGTCGACCAAGCCGGCGCGCAGCTGCACGACCGCATCGTTGACCGACACCAGGGCCGACGCGCAAGCGGCATCGATGCTGTAGGCAGGACCACCCAGATCAAAGGTTTGTGATACCGACGCTGCCGCCAGGGCGGTCAGCGAGCCGCTTAGGGAAAAAGCGCGGATGGGCGGGACTTTGCCCGTCATTTGCATCAAGAGGTCCCATTCTTCTTGGGACTCAACCCCTCGCCCGAAGTTCCCGGAGGCCATGCGCATGGTGTGAAGCTGAGTCTGCACCATGTTTTTGAACTCGCTCACCGATATGCCGATAAAAACCCCGGTGCGATCTCTATCAAAAGCGCGCTTTTCGTATCCGGCGTCTTGAAGAGCCCACCGCGTCGCTTCGATCAACAATCGATGCTGTGGATCCATGACCTCCAATCGGCGCGGCGCGATTCCGAAGTGGAGCGCGGGAAATTCGCGGATATTTTCGATAAACGAGCCGGACTGGGTCCAAGTCTTGTCGACCGCCCGTTGGTTCGGGTTGTGGAAGAAACGGTTGTCCCAGCGATCCCTCGGGACCTCAGAAAAACACGCTCGGCCTTGGGCGATGTTCTCCCAAAACGCATGCGTGTTTTTCGCCTTGGGAAATCGACTTCCCACACCTACGATGGCAATGGCCCCTGAATCAGGTCCCTTTGACGCGTGTTCTCCCATATCAGGCTCTTTGCGCTATGCGGCATTCCTCTGACGGAGTGCCTTTTGTGCTTGGGTCACTTCTTCTCGGGAAACGCCCAGCTTTTTAAGTGTTGGAAACCAAACTTCCTTAAAAAATACACCGCGATCTACGCCACCGCTTTTTCGCATCACGTCCGTGCGGGAATCGTAGTCTGGGACCAGCCCGACCCCTGGCATGCGGAATTTGCTGAATACCAGTGCCATGTCGAGAATGGAGTCGTCGCGCGCCTCTTCTATTTCAAGCGCCATCACCTTGCGATAAAAGTCTGCGTGGGCCGCTTCATCTTTGGCGATGAACGCATAGATGACTTCAAGGACTTTGTCCTGTCGTTGGCGAGCCAGACCCAGCTGATGTTTGTACATCATCAGCGTCGCCTGCTCTTGAATGGCACCGTAGAACGTCATTTGTCGCGCGGTCTCAAACGGCAATTGCCAGCGGTTACGAAAAATCGCTTCTTCGTAATCAAACATTTGGGCTTCGGTGCGTTGCCCCGAGCGCGTCAGGTACTCTCGCAACGACAGCGCATGCTTGGATTCTTCGTAGGCCCAATTGGCGGCGAACCAGGCCCGCCCGAAAGCCTCTCTGACGATGTTGATTCCGCTGGAAACATAGTCCGGCAGATAGCTTTCAACCCCGACGAAGGTTTCGGCACAAAGGGCGGAATCTTCGGAATAGGTTGCCGGGTCGAGTTTCTCCCAGGGAACATCGTTAAACACGTTCCAGCGACGGTTTCTCTCCGCCCGCTCGAAAAATTCCATGTACTCACGGTACAGGGCTTCGCGATGTTGGTTACTGATTGCCATCCGTTTGTCCCGTCTCAGCGCTTGGGTTCTTTAGCCTAGTCGCTGTACCAGCTTGGTCAAATCGCCGATATTCTTGAGGGTTGCGAGATCTTCGTCCGGAAAGCGAACGTTGAGTTTTTCTTCGAGAACACCGATGACCTCCATGGTGGCCACCGAATCCAAGCCGAGTCCTGCAATCTCAGTGTTGGTGCTCACGTCACCGAGCTCTTTGTTTTCTACATCTTTGACCGCTTCGCGAAAGAGTTGGATGATTTCTGATTCCGTAGTCATGATTTGTGCCGCCTGCCTTTCCTTCATGGGGGCCTTAGCCATCTTGGGGCCAAGTCCGTTTCAGTCGATGCGCCGAAGTGACCACTGCGCAAGTGATTGGTAGTGTTTGTCGAAACCCGTCACACACGTGGAGAGGTATCGATCGTAGTCGTCAAAGACCTTGTTCCCCCATTTTGTGCGGATTGTCTCTTCATTTTTCCTTAGGCGATCTCGCCAGTGCCAGCATGTCTTTTGGTAGTCTTGGCGGCGCGTTCGTACTTCCATGATTTCGAAGTAGGGGTTCACGGCCTGCACGATTTCTTCCATGCGTGGGGTTATTCCACCGGGGAAAATTTCGTAGGTCACCCAACCCACGTCGCGAATATCTTTGGGCGTGCGCGGCACAAAATTTCGGAGGATGCTCTGGAGGCCGAACCAGGCGCCTTTGTTGGTGAGCTCCCAGGCTCTTCTGAAGTATCGGCGATAAAGGTCGACCGCTTTTCCCTCTCGGGCTTCTTTGGGCGACGATACGTGCTCGATCATGCAGATGGAGGTGAGCGCGTCGAACTTCTCTTCGGGCTGATAGTCAAAGAAGTCGATACAGTGCGCGGTGACACCCGGGGTGTTTCGCCGTTTGATCTCTTCGAATTGGGCTGGCGACAAGGTCACGCCGTGCACGTTTTTGACGCCTTTGTCGAGCGCAAGAAATTCGATGTTGGCGCCCCATCCGCACCCGATGTCCAGAACCCGCTTGTCGGGATCAATGTGTGCGAAATCGTGGATGATATTGAGCTTCTTAACCTGGGCTTCTTCGAGATGGTCGGTGCCGTCGAAGACGCCGCACGTGTAGTTCATGCGCTCATCGAGCCAAAGGCGAAAAAATTCATTCGAAACGTCGTAAGAAACTTGAACGTCTTGTTGTGTCGATCCCATTCGGGTTACCTGCTTTCTGCCCGGCCTGGGCTCCTGGCTTCTTTTTCTCTTTTGGGCCGCAACGACGTTTCGCTGTTCGGCTTGGTGACGGCATGCTTGAGTCGCGCAAGCGCCGACAAGCTAAGGTGCCGCGCGAGCATGAGGCGGTTTGCGCTCCCGCGGACCGAGCGGCTCTTGTTGTCTTCAAGAATGCCTTTTTCGTAGCGACTTTTGGTGTCCTGTCTTTTCAGTTTGCCACTCGAGGTTTTTGGCAAGGCGCCCGCGGGCAAAATGACGATCTTGCTCGCCGAGAGACCGAGTGTACTGCGAAGGTGCTGACGGACCTTGTCTATGAGCGCTGCGTGGTCTTTTTGTTTGGATTCGGCGGCGATGACCAGCTCTTCGGTGTTGTGGCCGCGGACCGCAAAAGCCACCACGTTCCCCGGTCGAATGCCGCTGATTTGCTCAACCGCCCATTCGATGGACTGAGGGTAGTAGTTGCGGCCATTCAGAATAATCAGGTCTTTTTTGCGGCCGGAAACGAATACTTTGGCATCGAGCATGAACCCCAAATCACCGGTATGGAGCCACCCATATTTGAAAAGGCTCTTGGTGGCGCGGCTGTTTTCGAAATAACCCTGAGACAAACTGGGGCCTTGGAAAACGATCTCTCCGACTTCGCCCTCGTTGGCTAGGCTTCCGTCTTCTCGCATGATGCCAACCTCGTGGTCCGCAAAGGTTGTTCCGCAGGATACGAGCTCGAGCGCCTCCGACGGATCCTCGTTGGTTGTCGGCTGGGCGACGTGGTCGGACTCGTACAATTCTCGGTCGATGGCGATGGTCTCGTAGTGTTCGTCGACCTTCGAAAACGAGATGGCCAGCGTAGCTTCCGCCATACCGTAGCAAGGCATGATCGCTTTCGGATCAAGTCCATGTGGACGAAAAACGTCTACGAATCGATCGAGGGTTTTAGGATTGATGGGTTCTGCGCCGCAGCCCAAAACCCTAAGAGAACTGAGGTCGAGGCCAGCGCTGTTTTGGGGCGCCCGCTTGGCGGCAAGCCCGTAAGCGAAGTTGGGCGCGAAGGTGATGGTCCCCTTGTATTTGCTGACCGTTTCCATCCATACGCTGGGTCGTTTGACGAAGCTGGTTGTCGGTAAGAAGACCACGGGGACTTCTGCCAAAAAGGGCGCGATGGCGAAGCCAATGAGTCCCATATCGTGATACAGCGGGAGCCAGCTGACGCCGCGGTCGCGTTCGGGATTCGACTGAAGACCATCGAACATGATCGCTTTGGCGTTGGCCACCAGGCTTCGATGGGTCACCACCACCCCTTTGGGGTTTGAGGTTGATCCTGATGTAAACTGCAAAAAACACGGATCTTCTGGCCGCATGTCTTCGTCGTTGGGGTTGGTTGAGGCCCGCTCGCTTTCGGTGGACACCCGGTCGGTCAAAACCAGCGTCTCTAAGCTCTGGACGTCGGAGACCAAGGACCAAAGTACCGGTGCGACCTCAGGGGAAGTCAGCAACATTTTGGCGCCACTCGTTTGCAGAATCTTCTTCGCCGAATCGATATAGGCGTCCAAGCGCCCGAGCGCGAGCGGCGGATACATGGGTACGGGGATGATGCCGGCGCGGATGGCGCCGTAAAAGGCCAACACAAAATCTCGGCCTTCTGGGACGATCAACGCCAGCCGATCGCCACGTTTGAGTCCCAAGGATCGGAAGTAGTGACTGCGGCGGGTGGCCTCATGGGCGATCTCGGCAAACGAGAGGGTCTTGGGCTTCAACCGATCGTCGACAAAGGTATAGCCTTTGTCGTCTTTGGTTTGTGCGTTGTCGAGCACATCGAGCAATGTGGTGGCGCGGTTTTGCTTCATGCTGGGTGGACCCTTCATATCCGGCTCCTCAATGTCGGAGGGGTGGGATGGTTCGCCGGGAATGAATGATGATTCAGTTGATCAGTGAATGGTGTGATAAGGCCTGCTGGGCGGTGCGGTCAATCTTGTTTTGAGCCTTCGGGTTGCCCGCAAGCGCCCGACTTTCCAGACGGTTTTCGATAACTGGTCGTTTCTACGAAGGTATGCCCACCTACCGACGGGTCGGAAGCTGACCACACTTTTTCGAAGAAAATGAGGCGGTTTGGGCCCTGGGTCCCCCGTGAGCCCATTGAGGGCCCTGTGATAGCCTTGAGAGAGGGGCATTCAGCGCGTGATTCGGGTCATGACCTACAATGTTCGGTACTTTGCCCATCCGGCGCTGGTTCGGGGCGCGGCCTCGACCCGCAGGGGCATCGACGGGATCACCGAAGCCATCGCCGGCCTCGAAACCTTGCCTCATGTGGTTTGTTTACAGGAGGTCGAGGCCCGATCCATCCGGTCTACCCTGAGCCATACCAAGGGTTCTCGCGATGAAACCCAGCTTGAGGCCGTGATGCAATCGATGGCCCGCGCCCTTACGCTCCGAGACTGCGGGGCCACTTATCGGGCGCATTATTTTCCGGCCCATGCGTACAGCCTCAGCAGCGCCCGTTTTTACACCACGGGGCTTGCGGTATTGCTGCGCAACGATGTGGAGCTTGAAGACCACAATGCGGATGCGCCTTGCGATATTACCCACCGCCGGTCCGGGATGTACAAGCGGATCAAGCAGGCAAGAGTCTGCGCCTGGGTCAAGGTTCGATGCGGCGGCGAGACGATGGAGGTCTTCAACACCCATCTTTCGCTCCCGGCGTTTGTGTCGCGCACCATGTTTAAGTCTGGCGGTCGGATGGGCTACGGCCTCAATCAGCAGCACGAGGTCGATGCGCTTGCGGCTTTCATCAATGCGTCCCGAAGCTCCGACCGCTACCTGGTGGTTGGGGACTTCAACTCTCTTCCCGCATCACCTGCGTACCAGCGTCTCTTGGAGCACCTCGGCATGGTAGATTGCACCGTAGAGAAGACGGGTACGCCCCCAGAAGAGCTACGGCAATCGTGGCCCACGGCGGGGTTCATGCACTTGCGCATGCGCCTCGACCACATTTTTGCGGGCCCGGGACTGCGTTGCCTCGATCTCGAAGACACTCACCCTTTCGGAACGCCTGGCCGCTGGCATGGTTTGTCGGACCACGTCCCCATCGTGGGACGTTTCGCTTTTCGATAGCCAGGCGTCTTTGGGGTAAGGGGGCGATTCAAAAAATCGCAACTCAATATTCATTCTGACCGTGGGGCCTCGATGACTTCTTTGGTGGTCGAGAATCTATTAATAAGCCTGGGCGTGGTCAAAACCCTTCGACTGTGTGTCCGACGACAACCCCTAATTCGTCAGGTCCCATCTCTCGGCGTGATCAGTCAGACATTCGCCCCCATGCTCTACTGATCGCGCCCTGTTAGGAGATCAGAGCAGCATATCTTTCTACTTACAACAACTGTTTTGACCTACGGAGAACCCGTATGGGAAGACCTAGCTCTCCAGAGGGTTCCACGCCCCGCTGGAGAGGTCCATTTTCTCAGGCAAGAGCAATAGTCATTGACTTCCTTCCGCGGCGTATTGTGGTGCCTACTTTGTCTGAATGAGGTAGGTGGGGTTCGATTAGGCCCCACGCAAGCATGCAACTCTGGCGGCACAGGAGAAGGAATGATGCGAAGTCGCACGATTCTATCGATAATGTTGGTCCATGGGGCCTCGGTTTCGGGGGCTGCGGGGGCCACAGAAGACGCCCATACCTCTTCAGGCTCGCTGGAACCCGGCTGGAACCTCGTAGCAGTACCGTTCCATCGAGCTGAAGTGCCTGAGCCGTGGATCGAAGGGGACCTCGGTGTTTGGCCTGCTTCTTCCCAAGATACGCCCGCAATCCGACTAGATCTGACCGCCAGTGCGACGCCTCAACAACCCTGGCTACGTCAAGGGGGGTACTGGGTCTACACCAACGCTCCGCAAGCGTTCGAGATTCAGGAAGTGCAGCGCGCGCGCGCGGAGCCTCCCTCAGCTGCCGAACAGGGGTGGCAGTTCCTTGCGACATCGTCCGGTTCAAACCTAAACAGGGTTGTCCGCTGGGACCCGAGTACCTCGGCCTATGTCCCCGTCACCGGCGACGACACCAACCCTGGCTCCGGCTATTTTGGATATCGAGACGTAGACGGCTCCGTGTCGACGGTCTCGAATACGGCGAAGTCTCAAGCGGCGGGAGCAACGTCTAAATCATCTACACCGTCCGGGCAATTCGAACCCCCTGCGTCGGTTGCGGTCACCCATGGCCCCGGGCTCTTGGCCCGGTCGGCACTATCCGAGACTTCCGAAGACCTCCTGGCTCATGTTGCCTATTTGGTTCGCGGCGACGGCAAACGCCGAGCCGATCAAGTTCGATATCAACGAAGCGAACAAGCAGGCAAGCCGGGGAGCTTCTCAGAACCGCAAGTATGGTTGCTTCCCAATCTCGGCGCGACGGTACGAGATCTGGCGCTGACGGCGAGGGGCGCTCAGGTCAGCATCGCCTGGATTGTCTATGGAGGGGAGCCGAGCTCTGGCAGTGAGGCGGGACGAGACTCGAAGCTGGTGGTTGTGCAAAGCCAAGACGGTGGACAATCTTTTGGGCGGGAAGCCGTCGTGCGCGCGAACGAGGATTGGAAGCGCGGGCTCGATATCGCCTATGATGCCTCCTTGAATCACCATCTGGTGTGGGGAGAAGCAAACAAGGCCTACTATCTCAAAAACTTGGAGGGAACGCCGGTAAACGTTTTTGACGACGAACAATACATCCCCCTTCGCGAAGAGGCCAAGTACCTCGTCAAGGAGCAACCCATCGGGGATAAGGCTTGTGTCTGCATCGATTGTTGGTGCGAAGAAACCGAAGTACTGGGGGGCGCAGATGAGACTGCAGCGATCCGTAGTTCTCATGCGTATCGATTCAGGCGACAGGTCCGGCAACCGTCGATTCATGTCGGAGACGACACCGTGAGCATTGTCGTTCGACAAACACGAGCCTGGGACCCTCGGCCCGTCGCAGAGCCCACGTGGACCGGAACGCATGCTTCTCCCCGCTACGACGACAAGGTCGTTCAGCATGGAGGCCACTCTATCCGAAAGGTCGTGGGCTGGCGGAAGGTGTGGAAAACCGCCTATGAGCCCGGAGACGAAGCGCTGTGGGATGCGTTGGGCGGCCAATTCCAATACCGCTACGCAGGGGCTTGGCAAGAAGGAGACAAGATCATGCTGGCCCGGCGTCCCCTCACGCCTCAGCCGGGGCCAGAAAAGGCGCCGGAGATCAGCGGTCAACAAAACACCCCTAAGAATAGAGACCTCGGGGCCTGGACAGTTGCGTCGGTCGCGTCGGTCGGCGTGGGGGACGGCGACAACATGCCTTCCTATCCGAAGCTCGCAGAGGCCCCTTGGGGGTTGGTGCTGGTCTACGAGGACGGCGTCTCTGCCAATCCGAATCAAAGCGGCCACAACGCCATTCACTTTCAGTTCTCCATAGATGGCGGGCAATCTTGGGCAGCCCAAGAAACACTGGGAACTGGCTACGTACCGACGGTGGAGGTGTCAGAAGCCGGCGACATTCAGGTACTCTTCTACGAACCGGATTCTGCCCAGAAGGGCACGATCGTTTCACGATCTCGCGATGACGGCCAAAGCCCCTGGGGCGAGCCCACCCGCGTCAATGCCCACGAAGCCAAACCCATTCACTGGAAAAGCCACGGAGACCATTCGGATGGCCTCGAAGGGGGCGTCTCCGTTGCCGCCTACGCCGGTCTGTTTTTTGCCGCGTGGATTGAGCAAGCCGACGGCCAAGACCGGATCGTCACGGCGCGCGCGGCCCGTACCTCGGAGGCAGTAGGGTACAGCGTAGAGCTCCCTGAGCGTATGACCCAAGGCCAGAATAGCCAGATCACCGTCACCGCCGTAAACGAGTACCACATGCGCGTGGACACCGATGATATGCTGCGGGTGAAGACCGTTAGCCCTTCGAACCACGGGGGCTCCGCCACCGAAAACGAGGTCGGCGAAAGCGAGTCCGGGTTCGCGGTATCCATGTATCAGGGCCAGGCGGCCTTTTGGGCCAACCCAAGCAACCTCCAAATCTCAGGCGCGGCGGCAACGGTCCTGCTTGCACCCACATCGCTCGCCGAAGGGCTCACGGTCTTAGAAGGCGCGTCCGGGGCTCCAAAACCACAGTTTGCCGCCACTGTAGATGGCAACTACGAAAAGGCGAAGTGGTTGAGGGACCAACTTTGGCGGGATGGGCCCCTCTCTGTAGACGGCACGCCCACCGGATACCAAGTCGAGTACGAGCCCGTGGAAGAAGGCGGCGACGCTGGACATCGAATGACCCGCTCGGCAGAAAACGACGGCAAGGCCGAAGACGCCTCGTTCTTGGCCCAGTACGAGCGCGTGTGGGCGTACACTCAGGGCATCGCCCTGGCCCAATACGCGCAGGTCGGTACCCCAGAAGCAGCGGCTCGAGCTCAAGCCTTGGCCCGAACCTTGTGCGCTCGAGCCGTACGTACCTTCGATGCGGAGCGCCAAGCTTTTGTCATTCGAGGGTGGCCGTTTTCATGGAACACGCTCGAGGACGACTGGAGAGATGCCCGCCTGGTGACGGGGGCCACCGCCTGGGTGGTGCACGGCATCGGGCTCTTCTTGGTGTCCGAGGCGTTTCAATCCCTGAGTGTCAAGGAACAGGAGGCCCAACGAGCCTGCTACCGGGAATCCTTGGCCGGGCTCGAGGCCCATCGAAGGGTCGTCGTCATGGAAGACGGCCGCCGATTTAATCTCATGACCGCGGGATGGACCGCCCAAGGCCTTGTGCATGCCCGAAGCCCATGGAAAATCAAAGGCCCGAGCGGAGCTCCCATGGCCACGGAAGGCGAAGCTTGGGACTACTACGATGTCCTCGACGCCATTGGCTATGACGATTTCAATCCCGACAACCTCGTTCAAGTGGCCCGCACCGAACAAGACCCGACAACCGGCGAAAAGCGAACCCTCCTGCCAAGAGTATTGACCGAGTACGAGATTCTGCTGCTCAAGAAAACCGTTCGGGCCGAGAACGTCGTCACCGAACACAATCTCGACGTCCTCAGTGTGCTCAACCACGCCTTAAACCATGCATCGGCCCTTGGGCTTGACGATGTTGCCCATCTTACTGCGTGGCGCAATGATGTAAGAAACGGTATTTTTCAGGTTCTTTGGGACCAGGATCACATCCGGTGGAAGGCCGAGCTCGAAGGCGCGCTTAGCAAGAATAGGTCGAACATCGACAAACAAATCGATATCAGTAACGCGATTTCAACCGGGGACTGGGGTCGCGTCGTCACCGGCGGTGAATTACGCCTACGTACCGAAGAGAGACCAGAAGCCACCTTTGACTTCATCCCTAACCGGAACAATACCGCCATAGACAACTGCAGCTGGCTCTCCCTTTCCGTCGACTATGAAGACCTTACCAGCGAAAGAGACATCGACGCCCTGGCCCGGTGTCTTGAGTTTACCGCCCTCGCCTTTGGTAAAGACATCGCCTTCCAAGGCAAGACCTACTACGGCGCCCACTACTTTTTTGATGGCTTTGAAGATCAGTACATTGATGCCACCAACCGACAAGAAGAATCCTTCCACTTAGAGGCCACCGCCGGCCTCATTATGGGCCTGCGCGCATTTGCTGAGCACCACCCGGAACATCCAAAGTCGGACTTTTTTGACCAAGAAGCCCTTGCCCTGTGGGCTGGCGTACAAGACTTTGTCATCGATCACGATTTTCCCTACTCAAGCCAACGCATCATCGATCTTTCGACCCTCTTGAATTCCAGCACGGCCATCATTTGGTTTATTGATACCTACAAACAGTTCGAACGACACAACGAAACAAGCTCGGAGTCCGCTGCGGCGGTGCCTCCCTTCGAGGGCGCATTCCTCCCCGAAAGCCAAAGCTTCTCGCCCCTCGGCCTCAGCACCACCCACGACGCCGCCTTTGTGTCAAAGGCCACAACGGGTGAATTTGGCAAATCCGCCAGGGTTACGGCAAGCCTCCACGCCGACGGCGCGGTCGAACTGTTCTATGAAAACGAGACGGGCGCCTGCCACGAGGTCTACCGTTTTTCGAAGAGCGACCGAGCCGTCCACCTCATCGAGTCTTGCGAAACCACCGGACGCTACCTCGACAACCCGAGCGCCGAAACCCAAGTGGCCTACATCATTCGCCCAGCGCCCGAGCCCTCTGTCTCCGTCCCCTGGCCTTTCAGTGCTGCCTTCGCCAGTTCCGACTCCCCTCTTGCTTTCGAGTTCCCCGGACTCAGCGCCCACCCCCTTGTCGCTCGCGATCAGACAGGGTCTCTTCACGTCCTAGGTGCAAGCTATAGCGTTACTGGGCTTTACGCCGTCCAGCTCAACCTCTTGTCCCTCAGTCGAAACGCGGCGACGGGCATCTCGACGGTATTGCCCATGCCCATCGTCGTTATCCCCGGTCTGACGCCCAGCGCGCCCTTTACCTTCGTCGACGTAGCGCCTACGGGCCCTGAGTTCGAGAAGATGAGCCTCTTCGGGGCCGACCTCATTTTCTGGGACGACGTCGCAGCCCAGACCAACGACGGGGACCATCTTGGCGAGTGGCTTCATCGAAGTTTTGTCGACCCCTTCGACCTTCATGCCTACGAGTTCTACGTCGTTCGGTTTCGGGAGACCGAACAACCCTACCGGGAGCAGATGACCGTGTACCGCAAGAAGGCCGACCTGAATGATCAAGGACTTCAGGTGGAATTCTATCGGACGAATGATGTGCCGGACGGCATCCTCGACGCCAAACAGCCACTGCTGACCGAGATCGGAGAATTCAAGTATGAACGGACCGTCGACGAGAATCCGTATATCGATCCGGAATGGCAGTACAACCGGAGCCAAGACCGCGGGGGAGAAATCGGCGCAATCTACATTCTGATATACGAACCCGGTCGCGGCTGGATTCTCTACGCGTGCACCAAAGACTTGCTCGGTTGCCTCGAGATCCTGAGAAAGCAGACCAAGGTGAAGGACTCGGAGGGCATCATCCTTCCTCCAAATCTCGGCTTGACGACCACCGTCGATCTAGACATTTACCTGAACGACATACGCGGTCGATACTTCTCAAAATACCCCGAAGGGCGCAACAAGCCAATCGACAAACGGCAGTTTGCTGTCGCCGCCTACCACCGACTCATCCAGTTTGAGGTCGCTCGAAAGGCCGAACTCAAGTCCCTATATGGCTGGAGCGATCGGCGGGCCAGCCGGATGAACCGCACTGCATCATGGCCAGAGATCATACGCGATCCGGCGACCGGGAACTTTGTGATCACGTCCGAATACAAGCTCGCCTTCGCCGACGAATACGAGAAGGAGGTCGTCGAGCGGTTGAGCCGCGCTCAGCTAGAAGCCCTTTACACCGGAACGCATCGCGAGTTCGTGCGTAAGATGCGCGCCATACATGGAATCGGGACCTACCGCGTCGAGGTGGACATGTTTTCTGGCAAGATGTTTGAGTTCATCGTGACCCGCAGACGCCATAATGGCAAGTACGGCGGCGGCGGAGGAGGAGGAGGGGGCTACTTTGGTGGACTGTCCGATTCGATCAGGGATTTGTTCGATAGCCTTTCAAAACGCATCCCGAGGCCCGCAAAGAAAGTAGTAGAGCCATCAAAACCGGGCGAAGAAGAGCCCATCGTCGTCCGATAGTCGATCCATGCGCCATCTCCTTCAGCGCTCACGCTTCATCTGGCCGGGTTTCATCGCGAATGTGTGCATGGCTCTCCACGGGTCCAATAGGTTCATAGGCTTCTTTAGGCCAACAATAAGATCAACACGCCCAAAGCTTAATATGAGCAAATAAAATTGCAAACAGCCGTAAGTGCTCCTGTTTTGACCTGCCTGCGGTCAGTTCCATAGGGTGCTCGGAGTCCAATCAGAAATGGTAGTGCGTACGATAAGCATTCAAGTTTGTGGCCGATGTTGCCGGTCATCAAGCCTGGCCTGGATAAACTGAGCTTGCGGTTGCGGCGCGTGCCCAGTACTCCATGAATACTTGCGATACCAACAAGGAGAACAACCTTGGAAATTCGTCACCCCCTCAAAAAACCGGCATCGTGTTGGCCGATAAACACTTGCCTCCGAGGAGAGCACGTGTGGCACAGTGATTGCTGTTATTCTTCGTATGAGGAGACACGCATGAGTTACACCCGATGGATATTATCCGCGATCGTTGGCACATTTACCGTAGGGGCCGCCAAGACTGCGATGCCCTGCAGTCCTCTACCCTTGGCGCCGGCACAGTTTTATCCCTTCAACGGAGCCACCAACCAGCCCACGAACCTGTCGTTCTCTTTCGCTTACCCGAATCCAATCGGATTGAGCCAGCTGGAGCTCGTATTAACATCAACCGACGGTCGCGGGTTTAAGGGGAGTCTCATGCGGTCGGGCAGGGTACCGGGTCGCTTCGTGTTCAAACCTGACGCGGAGTTGCCAGCGAACACACAATTCGAAGTAGATATGTCTTGGCCCCATGACCATCAATACGGGTGGTCAGAAAGTTTCATGTTCGAAACCGGTGAAAACGAGTCCATAGAAATTCCTTCCAAACCATCAAACCTCCGCGTCACATCCGCCGAATTCAAAGAAGGTGATACAGACAGTTGCGGACCATTTGCCGATTTTTGGAGAGTCATGTTGGCTTGGGACGGTCCTGAGAACATCGTGGGAGAAACATACTATTCGGTGAAGGTTGGCACCCATGTATCGACTAACATCCCGTATCGATGGAATGGCGAAACACAATCGGCTTCAAAGAAAGAACTACTTCATCTCGATCCGGGCGTTGAAGTAGAAATAGAAGTCTGTGCCCACAATTCCGTCGGGAGCTCGCAGTGCTCAAAGCTAAGCTACCAACCGCCGGATGAAATCGGCGGTTGCCGTTGTTTACCTCTTCAACAAGGATCGGCAAACGCAACTCTTTTCATCCTCCTGAGTCTCTTCATCTTCTTTCTCCTTCGTAGAAGTTCTGGCCTTCTCCGTGCACCGAGATGGTAGCTTCGAAACGCGTGCCCGTTTGAAACGTGTATGGCTATCCACGGTTGCCAGCCGATCGAACTTTAGGAATAGCTTCGTTTACCAACGGAACCATTCTACAGGGAACGCGGGTTGTGCCGGCCCGAACAGATGGTGCAACACTCGGCGCCTAGAACTGCTCGAAAGCTTCTTCGAAGCATGAATAAGGAGCGGACTCATCATCAAGGCACTACCTGGAGGTCCACCGACAAGTTGGTACGGATTTTCGTATTCTCCGGCCCTTTTTGCCGCTGCGAGACCTCAGTGAAGTAGCGCGGCTAAAGTGTCAACAAAAGGTGGACTGAAAACGTCCGTGCGCCAGCCGTCCCGTTCCTGTGACGTCCGCATTAGACATCAATTGTTGTGCTTAGCGTACACAGCCCAAAATATGCTCGCGATCAAAGCGGCGAAAACTATTCGGGCGCACGCTCTTCCAGCGTAGTGGAACGCAAACTGCATTGAAGACCGCCCAGCATGGCGAAGAACTGCATCAAGAAAAACGTATACGCCTTAATTATCAAACCGGAGGCTGCTTATGTCAAGGCATTGGACGAGCGCGCCAAGAATGTCATAGAAAGTGATCCGCGTACGTTTTCAAAAACGTGGGCCGGCGCGCTCAGGAAAGCGAAGAGCCAGGGCTATGTTCGTCACGCGACTGCGTCCTCTCAGAGTGCGTCTGTATTCGGTCCGTTTCGGCACGTTCGAAAACATCACCTGAGGACCTTGCCCTTCTTTATGCTGGCTTCGCTGGCGGTCTTCGCGTGTACCTCAAATATTGAGACCACACAGGCCAGACAAGACCATGCAGAGGCGGCCACGGCTTCTAAAAAAGCTTGGTTTCAGGACTTTGCTGTTGAGATCAGTGGCGGCGATGCCGCCCTAACGATCTCAGGAGACGGACTCACTCGGGCGATCGTCAGTGGCCCGCACGATATCAAGAACCCGCGTACGGTTACGGTCTACACGCTGAAGAACAACCAATGGGTTGTTGAGCAGACCCTTGTTGCCCCGGATGGTTGGCGAGACCAAAGCTTCGGGACAAAGGTGGCCATCTTCGATGACACTGCGGCCGTCGCCTCCCCATCGAATAATCCAGCCGTCTATGTCTACAAGAGATCAACAGAAAGCGGATGGGGCCTCGTACAAAAACTATATACCAAAAACGCTTACCAGTTTGGCGCCAGCCTAGCCCTTGACGGAACGACGTTGGCGGTCGGAGAAGCCGCGCCAGATTCCGGCACACTATACATTTATCGAAGGGGCGCCGATGGAAAATGGGGGACCGCACCCACAACCGAGAATGCTTCACACGAACCACAGCAAACTTTTGCCGGAACGAACCTCGGCGTTGGGTTTGCGGATCGAATCGCCCTTAGAGGTGATTGGCTTCTGGCAAGAGCCCCCAATCGCCACAATCCGAAAACGACGAACGTACGTAAACAGGCTGGGGCAATCGTTGTGTTTCATCGCGGCGCGGATAAACTGTGGGCCCAAAAAGCGACGGTGCTCACCCGTCCTGCTCCGTACGATGCATACCTTTTGGGAGATCAGGGCTCTGGGCTGTCCATGGCCCTGTCAGAAGATTCAGCGTTCATCGGTGACCCAAAACAGAACTTGGTTTTCCGGTACGCTATCGATGCCAGTAAAGAACCAGACACTTGGAGTGTGGAAACCATCGAGCCAGGCACATCTGCTCTCGCCTCCAACGCAAAGTTCGGCGGAGCGGTCGCAGCGAACCAGGAGCACTTGTTGGTGGGGATCCCCAAGGCAGGGGCCACTCGAGGGGCCGTCGATGCTTACCGCATTGGGAGCGGCGGCTCACCCGAAGCCCCGCTTCGGGTTGTCAACCTATCGACCAAAACGGCGTCGGGCCTCGGTACAAAAATACTCCTATCCCAAGACCGAGCCGTAGTCACGTACAGCGATGGAGCTCTGTTCCTTCACCACCGCGACCATTCAATGCACTTTGATCCCGTAGGGGCCGTAGTGGCGCTCAGGGGTCGCCAGACCAAAGTTCCACTGAGCGTCCATTCGGAAGCGGCCGGCGATCTTCGGTTTTTGCTGGTCGACGCGCCGACTGGAGTCTCTATTGTCAAGACGGGCCCAACAACCGCCGAGGTTCAATGGACGCCTGGTGCAAATGCCACCGAAGGTACCCACTCCATTCGACTGAAGGCGGTCCACAATCTCTCTGGAGAAGAGCGACAGCATACCCTTGAGATCGAAGTCAAAGTCGATGAAACCTGGAGCGTCGCCCCTCAAACAACCATTCGTGGGCAGCCACTCCTCGTAGAACTGGAACCTCTCGAGCAAGTGAAGGTTCCGGAGCTCACCGACGCCAAACAACTTTCCATGAGCATCAACGAATCCCCAGAGGGCGCGTACCTGGAAGAAACAGGGACGCACCGCGCTCGCCTGAAATGGACTCCGGGCGAAACGCATCCACCGGGAGACTATACGATCGGAGTGGAGGTTGTAGGAACAGACGGATACACTGCCAAAACATCTATTGTTGTCCAAGTTCTACCATCCTGCGGCAACGGAATCCTTGATTCATGGGAGCAGTGTGAAAAAGGAAACTGCTGTGACTTGAAAAGCTGCCAGTTCCATCTTGCGGGCAAGGTGTGTCAACCCGCCGTCGGTCAATGCCAAGACGAGCCTGAGATCTGCAGTGGTACGAGCGCGGTGTGCCCTCCACAAAGGCAAACCTGTCGCTTTAAGGTGCAAGATCTCTCCACACCATCCGAAACCCCAAAACCCCCTACGATTATCGCAAGCTTCCCCTTTCAAGGGACAACCGTGGCAACTGTCGGGCGCCCGCTTCAGGTCATCGGCGTGTATGTCGATGATCTTCCATCGAAGCCGAAGTCCGTTCTACTTGTAGATGAACACGGAAACGACCTGACAAGCCGAGCCCGCGTCCTGCCAAATAGCATCGAGCTCAATATCGACAACGCCGTACACGGCGATCACCGGTACACACTGACGATTGAAGACCAAACGGGCATAAAGACTCAGCGGATGTTGTCCTTCCGCGTTGACGCCACCTCCCCGGTGACGAGCGTAAGCCGTGACTCAGCGACCATTCACCGTGAGTCTTTGACGGTCAATGTCCAGTCGAGCGAAAACGGACAGATCTACTACTCGACGGATGGGTATCCGCCGGCCATAGGGGCGCCCAATACGAAGCTCCAAACGGTGAAGGCCAAGACGCCATTCACTTTGGAGTTCACCCAAGATACCATTTTTCAGTTCTTTGCGGTCGATGGTGCCGGCAATCGTGAGCCCATACGAAAGAAAGTCTATCTGTTTCATCACCCTCGAACTCTTGAAAGCCCACAGTTTAGCGCGGTCCTTAGCGAAGCGGGCGGTCATCGAAAAGTAGAGTTCCGGTGGAAGGCAACAAACACCGAGGATGCCACCTACCACGTTTACCAAGCCCTCACCCCTCATGACCGGAAACTGCTCGAAGACAGCCGTCAAGGGGGCTATCCTGCACCACGCGTTCTAAGAGCACACATCGTCCGGCTAGCAAATCCACTCAGCGGTGGGTCCGACTCCGGCTCACCCCTCCAAGGGACCCAGACCATTTTCGCGGGAGGCTTGACGACCTGGTACGGCTTGGCGGCCGTCCAGGACGGACAAGAAACCATCCTAAGTCCGCTGATACCCATCGACCTCCCCCCACACGCCCAACACAAGTCGGGTGATGCCCAAAAACGGGCCTTGGCCTGGCTGAAGGCGACCCAAGACAAAACCGGACACTGGGGGAGCCCGGGCATGCGCCTCATTGCAACCAGTCAGGTTTTGAAGGCTATGGCGAAACTTAAGGACAAAAGTCTGGGCAGTAGACGGGCGCTGTCATTCCTAAGGAGTCAGCGTGCCGAAGACACGGATAGCCTAACACACAAGATAGCGGCGCTCCGCGCCCATGGCATCAACACCGATGCGCTCAGCATACGTCTACTGGGCAGGGCATCCTTCCAAGAAGAACGGATACTCGGGTTCGGGGTTGACCCCAAAAGCCTACCAGACGCAGTGAACACCGCACGCGGTCTTGAAGAGCTGATTCGAGCCGACTTCGATTCATCAAACGCCCATCTTCTTACCATCCCGGAGGGAATCGATCTCAAGATGGGGCTCCCGTTGGCAGGCCCATGGCGAATCATCAACACCGTGGGCTCCAAAAATGGATTTGGATGGGGCGCAAAGTCGATTCGCAGCGTGTACGCGACGTCACTTCTTACCCAAACGCTCAGAAACTACGTGCCCGGTGCCACTCTCGAAGCAGCAGCCTGGGCACAAGGAAGGCAGAACCTCGAAACAAGCTCGGATCTCTGTGGCTCCTTTGGGGGCAATATCATGGATACCGCTGCCGCGGTATTGGCCCTCAACTTGGGCCCTCAGCGTTTGGCTTTGGCAAAAGCATGGCTCCGAAAGACACAAAAAATGAACGGCAGCTGGAAAGACGACCCCTATCTCACGGCCTTCGTCCTCGAAGCTCTTCTCCCTGCCGTGCAACCCGATGGCACGCTCCAAAAGACCCATCTTTACGCTGCGGCGTCCAACACAGACGGCTTCGCGACAGAAACGCTGTCCGGACGAGTCGGGAGTCTGTCGACGCTTCCACCGGAAGCTGAGGTCGCCTGGACCGTCGCGTCTGGCCCTGAAAACGGAATCGAAGTGCTGAACCCAAAGAGCCTAGATACCAAGCTCCGAATTCATACGCCCGGCGAGTACCATCTCAAGGTTGAAGCCCAAGTAGGCAACAAAGCAGTGGCCGAGACCCATCGAATTATCGTCGGACCTGGTCCGCGTATCATCCGAGTCGAACGCGACACGATGCAGATCGCACTAGACCCGGAAGGCGAAGCCTTGGTTGACCTTCATGGTACAGTTCTAGACAAGACCATACCAAACCTATCCGTCCAGTGGACAACGAAGGAACACCCTGGGGTCCCACCAGAGTTTGAGTTCCCGAACAAGGCCCAAACATCGGCCACCTTGCGGACCGTGGGCAAATACGTACTTGCGCTCACCGCAAAAGGCGACGGGGTTCAAGAGTCCGTTTTTGTCCAAATCGAGGTCCTTCCGAGTCGGTCTGTGGTACCCATGGCGAACATTGAAAAACTTACGCTCGATGACAGTAAACATGGTGAAAGCGCCGGCATCGCAGAGCTTATCCTAGAAGACCAAAGTACACCGCAAGGCGCACAAGGCCGCTGGACAATGGCCTATGGGCACGCGGGCGTGAACTTCATGCTCCCCCGAAACGAAAAGTCGCAGGCGCTCAGATTCCACCATCCGGGACGCTACGTCATTCGACGAACCGACCGGCACAACATGGGCGCAATCTATCAAGAACACGTGGTATTTGTTAAAAACAAGAGCGAATCATATCCAGACCAAACCAAGGTGTTTGTGGACGCCGGCGAGAACCGGATGGTGGGCAGGGCGTCAAACGGAGCAACCCGGCTGAACTTGCGCGGTTTTGTGTTCGTCCCGTACGGAATCGACCCCGCCACCGACGTGGTTCTCGAGTGGACAGATCTCACCCCAACCAAAACCGCCGTCATCCGAAGCCCATCGTTGGCATCAACTTTTGTTGATCTCCCTCAGGCCGGAGAGTACATTTTTGAGCTCGCGGCCACCGTTGGCGGTGCCATCACACGCGACCAAGTACACGTTCGCGTCACCCCGGATTTGAACGAAGAACTTCTTGTACACTGGAGTTTCGACCGCCAAGAAGACGCAACCATACCCGACCTTAGCGAGAATGGGCGACAGGGAACCATCGTCGGCCAGCCCGCGCTGGTCGCCACCGGAGTGGATGGCAACCATGCCCTTCAACTCGGCGGAGGCCTTGGTGGTGTGAGGTTTCGATTCAAAGACGATTTCGCCGCCGAACTTCCGCGGTACACGATTTCGTTTTGGGCCAAAGCAACAAATACAAAGTGGGCCCTGACTGAACGGCGCCTGATGTACATGCTCGAGTGGGACAATCAAATTCGATTCGAGACAACCTTCAACGACAACGAAGGTGTAGACCAAAAAGGGATCGACGTGTATCGCATCAACGCGCGAGCGCACAGCCTGTACTTCGGTCAACACGGACGGCTTGAAGACTTAGGTACCACGCGCTGGGTGAATTTGGCGGTGCGGTACGACGGACGATTCTTGAGGAATTACGTCAACGGCATCGAACAACAGACCGAGAAACTGTCGCCCTCCAACGCGGGAACCCTGTTTAAACACCTCAGTGTCGGCCAATCAATCGTGGGTTCAAACGCGTACAAGGGCATTGTCGACGATGTGCGCCTATACGGTAGGGCACTCACAAACGACGAAGTGAAAGCAATCTATACCGCATCGCCGCTTAAGGAGTGAGACCCAAGCACCGTATCTAGGACCAGCAGCACCAGAAGGACTCAAAAATGAAAAGACAGCGATCCCTTATTCCCAATCACAGCAACATTTGTATGTGCATCGCGGTAGCCTCCGTTTTGGCGTGCGGTCGAGGTGCATCCTCTAGCAAGAAGGAGTTCAGCGCAGGCACGCCGTCGACCGCTTCCACGACCGAGGCCGGCCCCATCTATACCCTGAGCCCACAAAAAAGGCTGTACTTCAAAAACCCTGGCCTCGATTCCGACAAAGATGGATATACGGACCTACACGAATACCTCACGGGCTATTCACCAAACCACAACAATATCTATCCCAAAGAAACGCTGGGTCCCAAAAAGCCAATACTTCCGCACCTGGGAGAGTCGATCGAGGTTCGGTTTACGAAAGAGATGGCTGCACTTGTCCGAAAACTTAACTACAACCCCGCGAGGATTTACAACTGGGTCCACAATCATATCGAGTATGAACCCTACTACTGGTCACGCAAAGGCGCGCTTGTCACCTACCAAACTAAGAGAGGCAATGAATGGGATCAGACCTCATTGTTGATCACGCTGATGCGTCTTTCGGGCGTTCCTGCTCGCTACCGACGTGCTGGTTTTCGCAACTGGGTGAGTCCGTCACAACGTGACCGTGCGGGTATATACCCCGGCGTCTACGCCGAAGTTTGGGTTTCAAACGGGTTCTACCGCTCCGGCAGCGGAATTGGTCTGGCGCCCGCCGACGCCGGCCTTTGGGTACCTTTGGCGCCGTGGGTCAAAGAAACGCACGTCGCGTTCGAAGGCTTTGACATTTTTATGGATGCAGAAACGCAGCAACCCAAAGTACCCGAAGCGCTTAGCACCCTTTTGGAAGACTACCGTTCCAAACCGAGAACACTGACCACGGTCGAGTATCTGAAGAGTCGAATCAAGACGTACATCAAAGGCGCCGGCTTACCGATGGACTCGCTGAACTCGCTTCCCAAAAAAGAACATATTGTGACCAGGCGTTCCCGCCTCCTCCCCCGTTCGTTACCCGGAGCCCGAACCTGGCAAAACTGGTCCGACTACTGGGGTACCAGTCATCCCTCAGTAGGCAGAGTCGAGCGAAGCGATGAGGTGCATGTCTCGGAGCGGTCCTGGTTTGATTTTTTACTCGTTCGTGACGGGGACAAGAAGAAACTCCTCGAGTATCGAGCCTACCTTCCAGAAATTTCTGGGCGGAGCTTCGTCCTTGATTGCGGAATCACATCCAACAACGCCACCGGATCGTCGCCTAGGCTTCGTATCGATGACCACATCGTTGCCCGAGCAACTGAATCGCTTACACTGGGGGCAACCGCGACACTTCAGTACAAATCACCCGAAGAGAACGCCTATCAGGCCCGTTGGAACCATCCCCTGACCCACCTCGAGGTCGGTTCGATTGTGGCGATTGGGCTTGACGCCCTATCCCACAACAAAAGCGTTTCGAGACGGCACGAAAACAAACTCCGAGTCGCATCCATCGCCGCAGTCGCCAACAGCGCGCTCGCCCCAAGAGCGGACTTTTTGGGTGCATTTGGGACCTTGCTTGCCGGCCAGTATCTTGACCGATTTCGGTCAGACGCCGAGCAAGTGCGAGCTTTGTTGCACACCGAGCAGGGATTTGGGAGCCGTTCCACCACCGTGTTCATGGTTTCGAACGTATTGACGGGCGCCTCGGACAACACCTCCATCTCATTTGATTCCGAAAGCCCGTTTTTGATTGTCCCCCGCTTTAGAGTTCATGCGATGGGGGGATCATGGCACCTATGGAAAAACAAACATCACCCCTGGGAAGGTACCCCACACCTTGTCGACTGGGAGTCGGACTTTTTCCAATTCCACAAGGATCTCATCCACTACAATGGGTCTTTCCAAGAGTCCGAAGCTCTCGAAGACTGGACCTTCTCACCTGCGATGAGTACCATCGCGGGACTCTTTCAGGCCAAACGAGAAGACATTGAGATCGTCACCTTGACCCGTGCCAACATCGATGGCCAGGGGAGACTGTTTTACCGGACCGGGCCGGGTCATACACCGGTCTATTTCGACCAAGACCAAAGTGACGCCAGCCTTTCCAACCGGGTCTCATCCATCATAAAGGAGCTCAAACAAAGCCATGTTCTGAGCGTTATTCTACCGGTCAAGAAGCTATCGAGCGCCGACGGTCGAAAGCACTTTGTTCTTCTTACTCAAAGCAAAAAAGGCAATTGGTATTGGCTGGGCACCGACAATGGGGGCAGCGGTAGCGACGTGGTCTCAACCGACGCGGGCATTGACCGCCACGTCGGCTCAAGCGCGGTGCCCATTCCGCTATCCAGTTTCTCTGGTGGTTCGCAGGGTTCGGACACAACCCGATTCCCCCTCAAAGGCAAAGACGTCTGGCTCATGAGCGAAAGCGCACAAGTCAACCAAAAGCTCGATCCGCAAGGCACCGGAACGGTCACCATTGTCGGCGATCACCCCGCCGTTCTCCAGGTCGGTGATCACAACGGAATGCACACCACACCCATTGGTGCTGCCCAGGAGGGTCTGGTCACCAAGAGCGCGTGGCAAATTGTGTTTACGGTGAAGAACCGACAAATCGTCTCGGTGTCCACATCAAGGCTCCCGCTCAGCCCAGAACTCAGCATTGAGGGGTCCATGGTCGATGTACGTTTTAATCAGTCCGCCGGACCGCCCAAAGTCACCGCACAGGGGCAAAGCCCGGTGACGGTTCCCCCGGAGGCTTTTGCCGATTCAAACAAAGTTGTACGCGATGACTTGATTGTCACTGAGGCAAGCTCTGAACATGTTTCCTTCGAACCGCCCCCAAACAGCAATTTGGCCGAAGCGGTTGTAGAAAGCGTCGGCAGCGACGAGCGCGTCCACAACGCACCGCCGCCCGAACACGTGGGAGCACAACCTGAACTCGCGGGCGACCCCGTCAACCTTATTTCCGGCGAGTTTTATGTCGACGAGCGACCAGACATAACAATCCGCTCGCGAGGGCCTGACCTTTCGATCAAAAGGACCTATCGAAGTCGACTGGTGTACGATGGCCTTTTTGGTTACGGCTGGGCGTGGAACCATTCCGAGTCTCTGCTCTTTGAGCAAGATGGCGCGAAAACGCACGTCATCTACTATGACGCAGACCGAACGCCCTACCGCCTGGTTGACGACGGAGCAGGAGCATATACGTATCCCCCTGGTGTTCTATTCCGCCTGCGACGCCAAGGCGATGTGTACGTCATGCGCTATCGCGACGGTTCTACCGCAAAGTTCATGGCGCGCGGTGGGCAGCTTCTTCAGAAGACAGATCCCAATGGGAACAGTCTTCGTTTCGGCTACAACCTCAAGGGAAGGCTGGCCAGGATTCGAAGCGCCTCAGGAGAACATCTGGCCTTTTCTTACGGGTCTCAAGGAAAGGTCATCCGCATTACCGACTTCACGGGTCGGAGCGTTCACTACGCTTACGACGGTCAAGATTTGATCACCTACACCAATTTGTTGGGGCATCCGACGCAGTACCAGTATCTTAGTGGGCAAGAGAACCCGCTCAACAACCACAACATGAGTCAATATACCCTTCCGACCGGGGACTGGTTAAAGATCAGGTACTTCAAAAACGATCGGGTGTCCTTTCATGTCAACAGACAAGGAGGTCGCTTCCATTTTCTCTATAGCCCCATAAACCGGTACGCGGAAACCTGGGACGAATCCGGTTACCGCCAAAAAGTATTCTGGAACGCCCGAAACGATATCATTCGCCGTGAAAACGCTGATGGCTCTGTTCAGACCCAAAAGTACGACGATTTTCACAACTTGATGGTTCAAATTGACGAAAACGGATACCAAACCCTTTTTGAATACGAACCTACGACCACCCCTGGACGGCGTCGAAACCTAACCCAGATCAAAAGACAAATTACCAAGGGCGGCCCCCTCGTCACCCAAATGAAGTGGGCGTACGACGCGAAAAATCGGGTCACCAAGAGAGTCGACAACCTCGGCTACCCCACCCAGTTCTCCTACGATGCCAAAGGAAATCTCACCGAATCGCTGAGGGACCTGTCCCTCGCGCCTGTATCCGTAAACCAAGGCGAACGATTCATCCTAGAAGAAGGGAGACCGGTCAAGGTCCCGGGCAACCCTAAGCGTGTCGTTCGACAAATCAAGCGGAACTACTTTTACGACACCTACGGAAACTTGACCAAGAAAACAAACACCGCAGACCTCAACACGCAATTCACGACCATCGAATATGACGACACGGGGCGACTGCCGCTGAGAGAAACCACTGGGGGGCACACCACTCTTTTTGTCTATGACTGGCTTGGGCGACTCGTTTCCAAAACCGACCCCGCTGGAAATCGAACGCAATTTGGTTACAACTGGAATGACCAGCGCACACTCGTCGTTGATTCCGAAGGCGCGCAAACCCGCACCAACTTCCGCAAAGACGGCAGCATCAAAACCCGGATCGATCCCGACGGTGGGGTGTGGAAGTTTGAATACTACACCGCGAGAGACATCGTGGCGGGGGCCAAACTCAAGGCCCGCATCAGTCCCAGCGGAAGGACTGAGCGATTTGCCTACGACCCTTCCGGCCGGCTCACCTTGTCCATCGATGCCAAAGGCCACCGAGTCGAGCACACCCTCGACGCAATGGGCCGCTCCACAAGCACCACTGACCCTCTTGGTGGCACGGAGTACCGAGACTTCGACGGTGTAGGCCAACTGATTGCGCAGACCAATGCCGCTGGAGCCCAAACCGTGTATAACTACGACGGTCTAGGACGACTCACACGCCAAATCAATGCACATTCGACGGCAACGTCTCACAACTACTTCGATCCCCTAGAACCGACTAGGCCACATAGAAACATCGTGGACAGCACAGGCAAGCTCATCCACCGCCGTCGAATCAAAATCACGAAGGTACACGAACTGGTCGAAAGGCGTGAATGGGACTCCCGAGGCCTATTGGTCCTGGAGTCTACGCACCACAGCTCCGAACCCCAACTCAAGCGAATCCGCCGATATTTCTACGACGATCGGGGTCGACAAACCAAGGAAATCGGCCCGACTGGAACCGTCAAGTGGGCACGATACGATGGGAATAACAATGTCGATCTGGTCGTCATGACTGAACCTGGGGGCAACGTCCTTAGTCACCGTGCTTTCGCCTACGATGCACTCCGGAGGATGACCAAAGAGACCGACGCCCTGGGTAATACAACCCGATACGAATACGACGGCTCCGGTCGAATGACAGCGAAAACGGATGCGCTTTCCCGCCGAACCGAGTGGCGGCATGACAGCATGGGTCGCCTGATTGAAAAGATCGACGCAAACGGTCACTCAAGAACCTTCACCTACAATCAAGACGGTGAGCTCAGTGCATCCATTGATCCGATCGGCAACCGGCGCGGGATCCTGTACGACCAGAATGGAAATGTAAGCGCACAAATAGATGCGCGTGGCGAACATTGGCGTTCCTACTACGACGCGATGAATCGAAAAATCACGTCTGAAGACCCCGCTGGGGACGCTACCTATTATGACTATGATCTGGCTTCCAACCTCACTGCCATCAGCGACGAAAATGGTCTTTTGCAAGGCCTAGCATACGACAACCTTGGTAGACTGACACAAAGCATCGAGGCCAACGGACTGAAAACCAAAACGCAATACAGTCCCAATGGACGCACGACAACCAAAACCGCACCCATGGGCACGACAACCATTTCCACGCACAACGTTTTTGGTGAGATCAGTGAAGTCACAACACCGCGCGGAGAAACACTTTCGTTCTTGTACGACAAGCTGGGCAGACTCACCAGCGTACCCCAGGGGTCGGGCGCCGCGCCGATAGGCCACACCTACCATGTCTTCGGCAAGCCTAAATCCACAACGCTCCCCGGAGGAGTCGCGATAGAACGAACTCACGATGCCCTGGGCAGATTAACGGCGGTCACCGTTGCCAAAAAAGTTGTGCAGGAGTTCGAATACGATGCGGTATCACGTCTTACCTTGGCGATAGACCGAACAGACGGGGACACACCCCACGAGCTTCGCCTTGAATATGACGATCTCGACCGAGTCACCGCAGAAATCCAAGACGGTGAACACGTGCGCATAGGGTACGACGCAGTGGGGCATGTCACGTCTATCAAGTACCCAGATGCAATCGATACTGAGGGTCTACAATTAAGCTTGGAGTTTGGTGCCGGTGACCTCCTCAAGACGGTACACGATCAACACGGGCACATCGCTTCCTTCGAAGCAAACAGGGTCGGTCGAGTTTTCCAAGAAACGCTGGGCGGCAGCCCCGCCATTCAAACCAGCATCCAGTATGCGGCGTCCGGAAGACAAACCAGACGAGAAGTTGGCGTCAAAACGGGCACTCTCCTCAACCGCCTCATGACCCAGCAGATACGGTACAGCGCCTCGGGGAGCATCGAGTCCGAGGAACTCCAAAGCAATACCTCCGACAGTGTTCCTATCGCGGGCCTTCGCGGGTATGATTATGATGACCTCAACCGCCTCACAAGCCAAGACGACGGTCGCGATGGCTCAACAGAACGCTATTGGGCTTATGACAAGTCTGGCAACCGAACCGAAACAAACGAATCGGGTACGGTCAAGACAACCGCATACACACCCCAAGATCACATCATGCAAACCAACGTCGGATATGACGCTCGAGGGAACCTTACGCGGCACGGCAACACGACCTACACCTACGACTGGGCCAATCGCCTCGTGCAAGTCACAAGACCCACGACCACCATTCGATATGGCTACGATGCGCTCAGCCGGCGGGTCCTGAGGACACAGGTGGACAAGGGACAGGAAGAAAAGACAACCAAGTTCATTTACCACGGAGGTCGTGTCATCCAGGAGCGCAGCTATTCCGGCGAAATAGAACGAAGCTTTGTTTATGGTACATACATTGACGATCTGCTTATGATGGAGCGCTCTGGGAAGCGATACTTTTACGTCAAGGACCACCGCTTTAGCCCCATCGCGCTCGTGCGCGCGGACGGCTCAGTGGCGGAATATTATCAGTACCAGGCCTTCGGTCAGATGCGCGTCTTTTCGGGTGCCCCCTTAAGTAGCGCCAACAAAAGCCCTCTCGGCAACCCCTACGGCTTCACCGGGCGAAGATGGGATGCCGAAGCCGGCCTATGGCACTACCGAAATCGAGACTACAAGTCCACGCTCGGGCGTTTCCTCCAAAGGGATCCCGCCGGGTTTGTTGACGGCGTTAACCTGTACACGTACGTGCACAATCGTCCGCTCGATGCACTCGATCCCTCCGGTCTCACCGCCCGCCCGCTCAACGACGCGTCGCCTGACTTTTCAGGACCCCAAGGACGCGATCTGTACAAAAACCGCCATGTGGCCTGGCATCCAGGCGATTCCAGCTTCAACCCCGTCAACGCCGCCTTGGCTGCAAAAGCATCGGCCATTGCCTACAACAGCCCTTTGAAAATCATTCAAGGGACCGAAGCGCTCGGCTTTGAGAAAGTACGCCCCATCGAAACGACATGGACCGACGGCCAAGCCTTCACCGCATATGACCCAAAAACCAACGCAGCGTTGGTTGCCTTCCGAGGTACGGCCAGTGCGGTCGATCTCGCTATCGACCTCGCGGGACCCGTGGTCGACGCCGACCCTCTTTTTGGCGAGGGCAAAGTGCATGCCGGGTTCCTCACTCAGTTTCTTTCGCTTGTCGACCAGGTTGAAGAAAATCTCGCAAGCTATGATCAACTGAGTTCGGACCCGGTCAAGGTTGTTGTTGCGGGTCATAGCCTAGGAGGTGCCAACGCGATGCTGTTTACCGCGCATCGTCTGCATCGCAAGAACCCAGTGGTATCCACCTACACGGTAGGCCAACCGCCGGTAGGAGATGAGACACTTCTCGCAGGAATCAAACAGAATCTAGAAGACTATGGAAGGGGACTCTTCCGAACAGTCCACGGCCTAGACCTCATTCCCAGAGTCAACCTCGCAGCCCCATGGCTCACCCACGGAGAGGCTGGCCATGAGATTTACATCGACCGCAATGGGGTATCCCAGTTTGATCCTTCGACCTTCAGCAAACGAATCGACGTACTGCACCAGGCCTTAGATCCCGTGCGCGCACTCCGCTCGTTCTTCCTCTTGGGAGACCATTCCAAATCGAGTTACGAAGCCCTTCAGCGTGCCACCAAACGGCGCATCAATGGGCTACCCCAGGCGAACTGACTAGGCGTCTTTGGGGTAGGGGGCGCACGACTCGTCTGACGCCTCGTCCTCGTCGTCGTCGACATCGAGAAACTCTTCTTCCGCTTCTTCGGGCTCGTCGTGCCTGGGGACGATGGTTTCTTCTCGCGCGGCGGCTTTGTGTCTTCGGGTTCGAAAGAACACGGCCTCTTCGGCAAGCCCCAAACTGATGTAGCCCAAGAACAGCGCCGCCAATGCGATTGTGGGTTTGAGCTGTGCCGAAACGGCCGCAAACACCAAAAGAAGCACGAAGACGAAGGTGACAGACTTCCGAGAGGGGCGGAGGTCTTTGAAGCTTCGGTAGCGAACGTTTGAGACCATCAGTGCGGCCAAAAGGATGGTCACGGTAGCCACGCCTGCGGTGCCGCCCAGGGCAGGGCGGTCAAAGGGGTAGCTGGCCATCACGAGCGCGACCACTGTGCCCGCGGCCAAAGGAATGGGGAGACCGAGAAAGTGCTTCGACGGTCCTGGTTCTCGGCTCGCCAAGACATTGAACCTTGCCAACCTCAGGGCCCCGCAGGCAACGTACAAAAAGGCGACCATCAACCCCAAGAACTCGAGGCTGCTCAAAGACCAGCGATAGAGAAGTATGGCGGGTGCGCAGCCGAAGGAAATGAGGTCGGCTAAGGAGTCCAGCTGTACGCCAAACTCACTTTGGGTCTTGGTCAGGCGTGCGACTCGACCATCAAACATGTCAAAGAAGATGCCGAAGAAGATCGCAATGGCCGCCCGATAAAGGTGGATGGGTTCGGGATCATCACCACAGAGGGTGATGGCGTAGAAGCCGCAAAAGATACTGGAGACCGTGAAGAGATTCGGGAGAACAAACATCGCACGGTGAAGATCAAATTTGATCCTCCGGACCCGGCGCCGTCTCCGAGGACGCTCTTCACGAGCCTTTCCCACCGGCGTACCGTACCATGCCTCCCTCACGAATTCGAAACCCACCGTGGTCACTTCAAGCTTGTGAGCCTGAGGCTTACTTCAGCCGCTCCAGCGCCTCTTTGAGGCGAGGCCCGAAATTGCGGCCATCTTCGGGCGAAATTGCACCGACGCTGGCTCGGAACCAGCCGCTTTCGCCCGGAACGCCGAAGCACGAAAAAGGCACAAGGGCGATTTTAGCGTGTTCGAGGAGAAACCGGCGTGTGTCTTCGTCGCTTTGTATGTGTGTGCCCTCTGGTGTCTTTCTCCCTACAAGGGAGAGTCTGAGTGATAGATAGATGGCACCTTGGGGGGCAATGGCTTCCACCGGGTGACCTTCTTGCGCCAGGGCATCGATAGCGCTTTTCAGTCTGTTGAGTCTTTCCGCTACGGCTTGGCGGAATCGGGTGAGATAGGCGTTTGTGCCCGCCGTGTCTCGGAGGGTTTCGGCGGTGGCGATTTGCTCCGGCCTTGGCGCCCAGGATCCGAGGTGGGTGGAAAGCGCGGTGATTTTCCGGATGATGTCTGGAGGGCCCACCGCCCACCCTACCCGAAGGCCGGTGGCAGCAAAGCCTTTGGAAATTCCGTCGGCAAAGATCGTGAACGGTGCCATTTGGGGAACGAGGGATACCGGATTGACGTGCTCCTTACGGCCCAAAGCAAGCATCCAGTAGACCTGATCAAATAGAAGATAGACCGGAGGTTTCCGGCTGCGTATGCGTTTGTCGTTTTCTTGAACGATGCTGTGGCCGATGGCGGTGAGTTCGTCTTCGGCCATCATGGTGCCGGTCGGATTCTGGGGCGTGTTGATGCACAGGAGTCGCGCGGTCTTGATGGCCTCCGCGCTGTCTTTTGCGCTTGGAAAAAAGTGGTTCTCTGCCGTAGTTTGGAGCTCGTGGGCGTTCGCGCCAACCAAGGTTGCGTAGTAATGGTTGTTCCAAGAGGGTACGCTGTAGGCCACAACGTCTCCGGGGTCCAAAAGCGCAAGGAAAGTGCTGGCAATCGCCGGCCGCGTCCCACCGGTGATGACGACCGATTCGATGGGGTAGCTTAGGCCCAAGCGTGATTCGAAGAGTTCTTGGACGGCCGTCCGACACGCCATCACGCCCGCCGCGGGACTGTAGTGGGTCTGGCCCCCCTGAACCGCGGCCGCGGCCTCGTTGGTCAACTTCAGTGGAATGGGAAAAAAACGGCTGTCGAAATCACCCACGGTGAGATTCAGAATGGGTTCATTGCGCGCGAGGCGCGCCCGGACCTCATCGGCGATGCGAAGAATGTCGCTTCCGGGTAAAGCGCGGGCGAGTTTCGAGAAACCCCGAGACTCTTGATCGCCAGTGGGTTTATCCAGAAAGGGCTGAAGGCTGATGCTTGGCATGGGTTTCTCCGACCCTCGGCGGGCGATTCACGTTTTGGAAAGGCCGCACGCCTGGATGTCTTCGCGTTCGAGTGCGTCGCAGGTGCAGGTATCAAGAAGGGTCTCGCACACTTCATTTTCCTGAGGGGTGATGTCTGGGTTCCCCGCGGAGCGGATCTGCTGTTGGCATGCGTCGCGTTCCAGGCGATTCGGTTCACAGCCGCAGATGCGATCCGCCAGTGACTCACACGGCCCCTGGCACCCGAACTGGAGCAGGGTTGACAGGGCGAGCGCGAGGACGACGCATGCGGGCTTTGCCCGGGTGTCCCGAAAGTCGTTTCGGGCCCCTCGTGCGAACTCAGCGGTCGGATGCCCGAGCGCGGCCATAGTGCGAACCGTTGGCACGGGGTACCCGTACCACGGAATCTCGCGTTCCTCTGCATTTTCCTTGGGGTTTATAGAATTGGTTGACGCCACGGATTCCTGGGTTTCGTTCCGGCGTTTTTCCGCTGACACAGCGTGTTCTCTCGCCCTAGGGTGCGCCCCATGAATGGTGCTGAAGTGCAGCCGGGGCCCGATTTGACCCCACAAGGTGAGCCCCTCGATGTCGGACCCTATGGTCTTCGGGGCAAAGACAGCCCGCCGCTGGTCAGCATGTTTGGCGGCTATGCCATCATTTTTGCCGCCTTTGTGTTGGTGCCGCTCATTCTGTTCATTCTCCTCCGCTTCGTTATTTTGTAGGCCGGAGCCTGGGGGGTTGTCGCGGTGTTTCCTCGACTTCGTTTTTCTTGCAAGCTTGCGTTTTCGGCCCTGGCGCGGTCGCTCGGCGTCACTCTGCTGTCGGTGCTCACCATAGGTATAGCCCTCGCGGTGCTCGCCACTTTTTTTGTGGTGGTGAGCAACCTGTCTTCGCTTGCCCATGAACTGGGCGAGGACGTTCGCATGTCGGTGTATCTCGACCGCGGCGTTTCCACCGAAGAAGCGGTGGCCTTGGCCAAAGAGCTCGAGAGCTGGGGTGTGATTCAGAGCGCGCAGTTTCTCTCTCCAGCGGCTGCTTTTCAGGACTTTCGTACCAGCCTTGGGGAGGACGCAGTGCTGCTCGAAGGGCTCCCCCAGGATCTCCTTCCGCCATCCATTGAGTTGCTTCTGGTTCCGGGCAAATGGACCGCAGATGATACGGGCGTTCTCAGTCAGCGAATCTCGAGTCGCCCTGTGGTCTCCGACGTTCGCTTTGGCCAAGGGGATATCGAGCGCGTGAGTGCGTTTTTGGGATTCTCGAGAATTGTCGCTTTGGTTTTGGGGGCTGCACTTTGTTTTGCCACCGTCCTGATCGTGTCGAACACCATCCGTTTGACGGTGTATGCCCGCCGCGACGAAATTGAGATCATGAGTCTCGTGGGCGCGACGGACGGCTTCATCCAGGCCCCGTTTGTTCTCGAAGGTGCGATTCAGGGGGTTCTTGGGGGGGCTCTTGCGGCGCTGGGCTTGGTTGCGCTTCAGCGTATTCTGGTGGCGGGCATCGAAGATACCTTGAGTTATGCGTTCGGCGCCATTTCCTTGGAGTTTGTACCGCTCAGCTTCCTTGGTGCGCTGTTGGCCGGTGGCGCCTTCTTGGGTTTGTTGGGCAGCACCTTGGCGGTGGGTAAGTTCTTGCGGGTCTGATCGAGGTGATGTTGCCCCCGTGTCCCGTATTGATCTTGGCGCTCGCGTTGCCGATGCAAAAGGGGCCCGAGGTTTCGCCTCCGGAATGGGTGGCGCTCCGAGAGCGCCTGTCGCGTGACCGGGCCCGTATGGGAAACCTTCGGCGCGAAGAGCACTCGATTCTTAGGGGTATTCAGAGCCTTGAGAGGGTTCTCCGCAATACCCGGGGGGCCTTGCGCAAGCTTTCGCAACACCGCGATCGTCTGGAGCTCGAAGCCGAGAGCTTGAGTGAAGAATTGGTGGACACCGACATCGAACTCGGCGCCACCCGGCACCAAATAGGGCAGCGGTTGGCGGCCATGCATCGCCTTCGTCGAGTTCCGATTCGTGCATTGAGCGAGCGTGCCGCCGACAAACATCAAGCAAGGATTCTTCGGGATCGGTTGCATTTTGTCATGGACTACGATGCCTCCTTGCTTGCGACGGCGAAACAAAAGCGGCACAAAAAGCAAGCGCTTCTAGGCGCGCTTGAGGTCAAAGAAGCCCATCTTGACCAAGCGGCCGACGAACTTCGCGCCCAAGCGATGGCGTCGCGCCGGCTTCAAGATGATCGCACTCAGCTTCTGCGCGCAGTGCGCGAGGAGCGACGCTCGGCTGAGCAGCTGGCCACCGAGCTTCGGAGGGCGGCCGAGCAGTTGGTTCGCGAACTGGGTGTGACGCACGGACGTGAGGCCGCGCCCGCACCGGCTCTTGGGGGTTTTTCGGCGCAGCGGGGACGTTTGCCGTGGCCGGTGCCCGGCCGGGTGGAACTCGCTTTTGGCAAAAAGGTCGAGGTCGAGTCCAAAATGGTTTTGGCGCAAAACGGTCTCGACATTCGGGCGCCGCTCCTCACGCCGGTGCGTGCCGTTTTTGGGGGCAAGGTCGCGTATTCTGGGCCGTTCTTCGGTCTCGGTCAGTTGCTGATTCTCGAACACGGAGAGGGCTACTTCACGGTATCCGCCCATCTTGAATCGGTGGGAGTCCGTAAGGGGCAGTCGGTTCGGCAGCACCAGGTTGTTGGCCATGTAGGCGATACCGATTCGCCAAAAGGCGCCTACCTCTACTTCGAGATTCGTCGAGGTGCGGTTCCGCTTGATCCTTCGCTTTGGCTGGCGCCCTGATCTCGGTTTTGGCCTATGCTGTGCCCGTGTTCTTCCCAGGATATGTGCACAGGGGGTTCTTTTGGGGATGGGTGTTGGGGATCATGCCGGCTCTGGCGTTGGCCTCGGGTTCTGAAGCGAAAGAAGACGAAGGTTATCGAAAGCTGGCGATCTTTGCTCGGGTGCTGAGCTATGTAGAAAACAACTACGTGCGCCCGGTCGACACCAAGGGACTCATCGATGGGGCCATCCGCGGCATGTTGGCCACCCTCGATCCGCACAGCCGTTTCATGTCGCCCGAGGAGTTTGCTGCGGTTCAGAGTCAGGCACGGGCTGCATTTGGTGGGATCGGGGTCCAGTTGCTTCGGCGCGACGCACAAGTGGTTGTTGAGCGGGTCTACGCCGACGGTCCCGCCGCTGAGGCGGGGCTTGAGCTAGGCGATGTCCTGCTGGCGGTCAGTGGGCGGTCCACGAAAGGCCGGAAGTTATGGGAGGTGGTGCAAGACATTAAGGGGCCGCCTGGATCCCGGCTCACCATGCTGGTGCGCCGTCCGACCGATAAAAAGAAACGGCGTGTCGTCCTGGTTCGGCAACGCATTCGGATCGCTTCTGTCGATTGGCGAAGGCTGGATGGTGGGCATGCCTATGTTCGCATTCGATCGTTTACCGCCATGACCGGGCAACATGTGAAGGAGGCTTTGGCCGATCTCAAGCGCAAGGCCCCTTTTCGCGATTTGGTCCTTGATTTGCGTGACAACCCTGGTGGTCTGCTCGAAGAGGCGGTCCGGGTTGCGGACGTCTGGTTGCGGGAAGGGGTGATCGTTTCGACCGAAGGTCGGCACCGACGTCCTGAACTGGAGCTCGCACATCCCAAGGGAACCGAGCCCAGTTATCCGATTGTGGTGCTCGTCAACGGCGGTACAGCGTCAGCGGCCGAAATTGTCGCGGGTGCACTTCAGGACCACGGTCGGGCCATTCTCTTAGGGACGCAGACCTTCGGGAAGGGATCAGTGCAAACGATCATAGAGCTGGAGGATCGGTCCGCTTTGCGGCTTACCGTCGCCAAATACTACACGCCACATCGCCGCTCCATCGCAGGTACGGGAATGACGCCTGATGTGCGGGTGCCACAGAGTTCGAGTCCGATCTGGCGCGCGCGTTCTCGGCACGATCGATCGGATGCCCTAGGGACCCATGATGCCCAATTGGCGGCGGCGCTCCGTCTCCTGGGGCAACGGCCCCCGCCGCATGGGGCGATCTCCCGATAGCGTTGCGATGAGGTCAAATCGTGGCCGCTGACGGTGTATCCCGAGGGCCCAGACATCTCCCGAATGGGGCCGCGGAGTATGGCGGGTTCGCACCCCGAAAATAAGGTCGATCGGGGCAGAGATCGGCGCGCTCCAGCCTAGTCTTTACCACACCGATGGGGCATGGTATCCACATCCATTCAGGCTCTTAGAGGGCCCAGTGACCAAGATCTTCAAGCTTATTATCGAGGACGACGAGGGCAAGACGACGGTCTATCCTCTTGCCGAGAACGAGCTCTCCATCGGGCGGAAAGAGGGTAACACCATCCGCCTCATGGAGCGCAACGTGTCGCGCCGGCACGCGCGTTTGATGCGTCAAAACGGGGCCGTTCTCATCGAAGACCTCGACAGTTACAACGGCATTCGCATCAATGGCGAGCGCATCAACGGCCGCTACGAAGTGACCGAAGGCGACCTGGTCGAAATTGGCGATTACCATCTGGCATTACACTACGCCCAGCTTGAGACGGCAGAGTCCCGAGAGCATTCCGCCGAAGGGCGGCCGGACAGTGGCGAAGAGTGGTCGCAGGCGGGCACGGTTCCCGACATGCGTTTGCCCGAGAACGCCAGAGATGGTGCGCCGAGCTTGCTCGAGACCCCTTCGGCGGTCCCGTCTGAAGACGCGCTGACCGGTGATGAACCGACGGTGGCGGCCCCTGCGCCCGACGTCACCCCGCCCGTCCCTGAAAAGCCTTCCTCTGAGACCAAAACTGAGGATTCCGTGAGCGGGCTGCCGCCGTTTCCGGCCCGCCTCGCCAACGTGGATCCCACGATGCTCGTCTCTGCGTCGTGGAGTGGGCAACCTGCGCCCGTTCCTGGGGGCGAGCCGCTCAAAGACGAACCTTTTGTGACCGGCGATCTGAAACCAGGGCCCGCGGTGGTTGCCGGCGTCCCACGGATCATTTGCGTCAGCACCATGTATGCGGGAAAAGCGTTTTCCCTGGAGCGCGCCGAATTGATCATTGGGCGGGTCGACGACAACGACGTGGTGATCGAACACCGATCGGTTTCCCGTAGTCATGCCAAGATTTTGTTCGACGGCCGGGGCCACAAGATCATCGATCTTCAGAGCGCCAACGGGATTCTCGTGAACGGCGAAGAATACGCGATGACCGATCTTCGCCACGGCGATCTGATCGAATTGGGGCACGTCAAATTCAGGTTTGTCGCCAAAGGCGAATCGTTTGTGCCGACCGACGAAGAGGTCCTGGAGATGCGTTCGGCGGGGCTCGAGCCCCAAAGCGTGGACATGGCCAACCTCGCGCATCTTCCTATCGCCGGTTCTCCCTTGGCGCCACCGACGGCCCCCTCTCCCAGTCGAGACCGTACGGTCTCCGACTTTGATCCCAGTACGGCACAGACGGTGACCGATACGCCCCTGAGTGCGCTGACCGACACCGATACCGAGGAGAGCTTTGTGCCCACTTCGGTGCCGATTTCAGACGATTCGGACACGGTGGCTTTGGGGCCGGACCGGATGCCTCTCAGTCAGCCACCTCCCATTCCAGACACCCATGAGCCGGCGATGGTTCCTTCGTATCGGCCGCAGCCATCGTCGGCGCCACCTCCCGTTCCGACCCCATCCTCCGAAGAGGCCAAGACCGCGCGGGATCTGCGGTCGAACCCGCCAGAGGGTGTTCTTGGCGCTTCTCCCGTTCCCGGATCGACCGACACCGACCACACCACCAAGTTGATCCATGAACGGCCAGAGCCCAAGCGTTCAAAGAGCCCGATGCTTCTGGTGGCCTTGATCGGGGTGTTGTTGATTCCGGTGCTTGCGTACTTCGGACTTTCGAAGAAACCGTCCGCGGCGATGGATGAAGCCCTCGAAACGTTCTACAAAGATCGAAAGTACGAGCAGGTTGTCGAGCTCTGCGATCAGTACCAAGGCCAGTTTGCGGATAAAGTGCGTGCCGGACGCTTGTGTGGCCGGGCCGAGGTCCGGTTGGAAATGATGCGTGCACCGACCCCGGACGGGCGTCCCGTGAAGAAGCCGGTCCCGGATGAGACGGCTGCGCCCGGTGGCCAGCCGCCCCAACCCGATTTGGTCGATATTCGGCGACCGGGTACACCCAAAAAGCCGGTGCGAGCAGTACGTTCCAAGCGTAAGGTTGCAAAACAACTTGCCTTTAAAGGACGCCGAGCCTTGCTGCAGGGGGATATGGCTTCAGCTGAGCGCCTGCTCAAGGAGTGTGTGAAGAGTGATCCGACCTTAGGGGAATGTCACCGGAATCTGGGCGTTCTTTATGCACAAAGCGACGATTTCCCGAAAGCACTACGGCACTACAAGAAGTACCTCATTCTGTCGCCGAAGGCGCCGGATGCGAATCGGGTCCGGCAGATGATTCGCGAGGCCGAGAAAGACCGTTGACCACCAATCGTCCTCGGATCGCCATCTCGATGGGGGATCCCGTGGGAATCGGTCCGGAGGTTGTCCTCAAGGCCTTGTCGACGCCTGATTTGGTGTCGGTTCTAGACCCGGTTGTTTTTGGAGACCTCGGGGTGCTCCGTCGGGCTCAACAGGATTGCGGAATTCCCGGAACCTTGGTGTCCGTCGAAACCCCGGTTGTGTCGCCGGCGGATTGGGAGCCCGGCCAGGTGCCGGTCGCCCCGCTGACAGAACTCCCGGTCAAAGAGGGGGCTTTTTGGGGGGTTCCGCGATCGGACGGCGATCGCGCCCAGATCACGTTTGTGGAGGCTGCCTTTCGGGCGGTTCAAGGCGGTCGTTTGGACGCGATGGTGACCGGGCCCATCAGCAAGCAAAGCCTGGCTCGTGCGGGGGTTCCTTGGCCGGGCCATACCGAAATGCTGGCTGAGCTTAGTGGTAGCCCCGCTCCGGTGATGATGCTGGCCGGACCGAGCCTCAAGGTGGTTCCGGTGACGACCCATATCCCTTTGGGTTCGGTGGCCACGGCTCTCACGCCTCAGCGGATCGCGAACGCCGCACGCGTGGTCTATCGGTCGCTCCAGCGTTGGTTTGATACGTCCCAGCCGCGGGTGGCGGTTGCCGGATTGAACCCCCATGCTGGAGACGGGGGGATTCTCGGGGAAGAGGAAGAAACCATCATCAAGCCGGCCATGGCTTTGGCGGAGGCGCAGGGGGTCCGGCTCTTCGGTCCGTTTCCGCCGGACTCGGTCTACCGGGAGGCTGCGGGTGGGGCTTTTGACGTGGTTCTCGGCATGTACCACGACCAAGCGCTGATTCCGGTGAAACTCTTGGACTTCGATTCGGCCGTCAATGTCACGCTTGGGCTTCCCATCATTCGAACCAGCGTCGATCATGGCACGGCCTACAACATTGCTGGCCGCGGGCTCGCCTCACCAAAGAGCATGGTGCGGGCGCTTCGGATGGCCGCGCATATGGTTACGGCGTCGCGGGTCTCGCCCCCAGTGGGTTAAGGCCTTGACGCACCATGCAGAGGCGCGTAGGACTCCCGACCGAAGGAAACGGAGGGCCCATAGCTCAGCGGTTAGAGCTGTCGGCTCATAACCGATAGGTCCCTGGTTCGAATCCAGGTGGGCCCATGGGAGACGATGATTGTTGGCTCTTCAGCCATGGCTTAGTTTGATGCGACGCAATCCACTTCGATTTCGGTTGCTGGCAAATATGTTTCGCCAGTCGTCAACCCCCTGCCGGAGGCATTCCTAGTGCGCGACAAGCTCCTTGCTCTTTATGAGCTTCAGCGGATCGAAAGCCAAGCCCTGGAGCTGGAGCGCAGTGGCAAAGCGATTCCTCAAGAAATCCAGGAGCTGGAGGCCAGCGTCGAGGTTTTGCGCAGCGAGCTTGGGCAAATGCGGGCCGAAGCCGACGAAAAGCGCACCGAGCAACGGGAGCTCGAGGCGCAAGCCAGCGAAGAGACCAACAAACACCGTCAGTGGAAGCGTCGTCTCAATGAGATCAAAGCCCCTCGAGAGTTCCAAGCCCTCTCCCGCGAAATCGAGCTGGGGGAAAGACAAGTTCGCCGTTTCGAAGATTCGGTCATGGAGCTCATGGCCGAGCTCGAAGAGAAAGAGAAGCTCATCGACACCAAGTCGACCGCGCTCAAGCAATGTGAGTCCGAGGTGGGCGACCGGGTAGGGACCCTCAAGTCGTCGCTGGAGGAGATCGCGCGGGACGCTGAGAAGATTCGCAGCGGCCGTCGAGAGATCCTCGACCAGCTGCCGAAAAGCCTGGCTCGCAAATTCGAGCAGATTCGCGCCCGGCGCAATGGAATCGCGGTGGCCCTGGTTGAAGGCGGTGCCTGTGCTGGGTGCAACGTCAAATTGCGCCCCCAGCTTGTGGTCGAGATCCTCCGATATACCTCGATTGAGCAATGTCCACTGTGCAATCGTGTCTTGGTCCACGAAGAGCTCTTGAAGGCCGACGCCGCCCAAGAAGCCCCGCGCGAAACCACCTGAGCACCGATGTCGTCGAAACACGCGGCCCCGGTTCGTGTGTTCTCCAAAATGTCTATCGATTCCGCCGTAAACAGCGGGAAAGTGTGCCGCGCCGCCACTGAGGCTATAAGCCGAGTTCTGTTCTTTTCGGTTGCCCGAAAAGCAGCGATCATTCCTCTAGGCGCCCTGTTGCCAGTGCGCTCAAGCAGCCTTACCCGGGCCTCTCGGACGGGCAATCCGATGCATCTCTGACGAGCTGCGTGGACCCCTATTCGGCCTTGCTCCAGGTGGGGTTTACCGTGCCGCCTCCGTCACCGGAGGCGCGGTGCGCTCTTACCGCACCGGTTCGCCCTTACCCCGTCCCCGACCTCCAAGAGATCGGCTGATGGGCGGTGTCTTTTCTGTGGCACTGTCCTGCAAGTCGCCTCGACTGGCCGTTAACCAGCACCCTGCCCTGTGGAGCTCGGACTTTCCTCCCGTAGCGCGATGCTACCGGCGATCGCTCGCCTTAGTGGCGTCGCAAGCACGCAAAGAAGCCTATTACGATGGGGTGGAAATAGCGAGCTTCACCTTGACCCCTTCAGGGGGCGGTCCTACGCTCGCGCCGCCTCATGGAGAGCTATAGCCTGCTCTATCTCATTCCGTTGCTTCCCCTGATGGGGGCGGCGGTGCTGACGTTGTTCGGAAGCCGTCTCGAGCGGGGCCTGATCACGGTGGTTGCCCTGTCGACGGTGGCCGGCGCTTTCGTCGTGACCGTGGTGGCGACTTGGACCTCTTACCGTCTGGCGATCGGGGTCGACAACCTGATGCTGATGCCGCTCGAGAACCACCTGTGGTCGTGGATTGCCGTGGGCCGCTACCGCTTCGATATGGCGCTTGGTCTCGACAGCCTCAGCGCAGTTTTGATGCTGGTGGTGACCGGCGTTGGGTTCCTTATCCATCTGTACTCGGTGGGGTACATGCATGATGATCCCGCCTACTGGCGCTTTTTTGCGTGCCTCAACTTTTTTATCTTTGCCATGAGCGTGCTGGTTCTCGGGCGCTCGCTCCCGGTGATGTTCATTGGCTGGGAGGGGGTAGGGCTGGCATCCTATTTGCTCATCGGCTTTTGGTACTCCGATACCGAAAAAGCGCGTGCCGGAAAAAAAGCGTTCATCACCAACCGAGTGGGCGATTTTGGATTCCTGGTGGGCATCATGATTTTGGTCAGCTTGTTCGGAACCGCCGATTTCGTGGAGCTGCGTCGCCACGCGCTGGCCATCACCGATCCCTATGTCCGCCTGGGGACCGGTATTTTTGAAGGGCTCGACATTCGGACGGTCGTGACCATCGCGTGCCTGGCGCTTTTTGTCGGGGCATCCGGTAAGAGCGCACAAGTTCCCCTTTACGTTTGGCTTCCCGACGCGATGGCTGGTCCCACGCCCGTATCGGCCCTGATCCACGCGGCCACGATGGTGACCGCGGGTGTCTATCTGGTGGCGCGTCTCTTTTTCCTTTTCGAGATGGCGCCGGTTGCCCAGTTGGTCGTGGCGTCGGTGGGGGCGGTGACGGCTGTTTTTGCGGCCAGCATCGGGCTGGCGCAAAACGACATCAAGCGCGTCTTGGCTTATTCGACGGTTTCGCAGTTGGGATACATGTTTTTGGCTGCAGGTTTGGGAGCCTACGGCGCTGCGGTTTTTCACCTGGTGACCCACGCATTTTTTAAGGCCTGCTTGTTTTTGGGGTCGGGCGCGGTGATTCATGCGCTCGGGGGCGAACAAGATATGCGAAAGATGGGTGGGCTGCGAAAGCGTTTGCCCGTCGTCTTTTGGACCTTCTTGCTGTCGACAGCCGCTCTTGCGGGGTTGTTTCCCTTTTCGGGATTTTTCTCGAAGGACGCGATTTTGGCCATGGCGTGGCAAGAGAACCGGCTCCTCTTTTGGCTTGGTTTTCTCGGCGCCGGCCTGACCGCATTTTATATGACGCGACTGATGTGGCTCACCTTCGGATCTGAACTTCGCTTGAAGGACTCTAACGGGGATGTGGTTCATGTCCATCGGCCCACTTCGCCTATGAAGTGGCCACTTCGGATCCTGGCGATTCTCGCGGTTTTTGCCGGGGTTCTGAATTTGCCCCATATCGTCCCGCACGGTCTGTCTCTTCCCATCGGATGGCTGGACCATCTTCTTCAGTCCTCGACGGGGCCGACCAAAGCCTTGACCATGGATGGACCGACCGAGCTTGCATTGATGGGGGCTTCCACCCTGTGGGTCCTTTTTTGGATCCTTTTGGGGACTGCCTTGTACCGTCGAGGTCCTTCCGAGGCACTGACCAACATGACTCGAACCGGACCCATGCGATGGGCGCATGCCTTCGTCTATGGGAAGTATTTTATCGATGAGACCTATCAGGCCGTGCTGATCGGTCCGCTCCGGCTGGTGTCCTCCTTCTTTTCGGTCATCGTAGATCCTTACGTGATTGACGGTATTGTGGTGAAAGGTACAGGGTACACCATCTTGGGTGCGGGCAAGTTGTTGCGCCGCTTCCAGACCGGCAACGTTCAATCTTACGCGGCGATACTCGTGATTTCAGTGGCGGTCATTATTCTGTGGACCCTACGATAGCGATCGCCGCCGGGGCGTTGGTGCTCGGCGCTTACGACCCTGAGATTGACACTGCCTTGGCCCCTCACTCGGGGCTCTGCGTGGGGGTGGGGGTGCAGCGCCTCCAGGATGAGTTCGGTTTGAGCGTGAGCGTTTCGACGCCCCGATTCCTCGAGGATCGCTTGGCCCTGACCGTTGTGTTTGGGCCTGGGTGGTATCCGGATTTGCGGGCACTTCCGACCTCCACTGACGATCAGGACTTCGGTGCGTGGTCCCTGTACGGGCATGCTCGAGCGTTGATCGATTTTTCAAGTAGGCTGGCTGTGGCTTCCGGTCGCCTGTATGCCACTTTGGGACCGAGCTTCTTGTTCTTGCCAAGCCGTCTCAGTACCACGCGGGTGGGTATTGGCTTTTACGGTGCCGTGGGGGTCGAATTTTTTTCGGGGGATGCTTATCGGGCGCATGCCTTTGCGTTCTTCTTTGAGCTTGGTGGAGCGGCGCACAACGCCTCCCAGGATGTTGAGAATCGAACGGGGCCCATCGAGGAAACCAATCGGACAGTCGATCGGCTGATTGCGACGGGCCTCGCACTGACCGGGGGGCTGCGGGTGTATTTTTGGCGTTGACCTGAGAGGTGCCACCAGGCTGTTTGACGGGGCAGGGTCTGTTTCCGGCGCCCCCGATGGCGGATCTGGCTGTCGGGCCAAAAAGGCCCTTGTTTTTTACGAGGAGGTTGTTGTGGCTCAACAAGAAACCCGAACCGAAAGCGATAGCTTTGGTGCCATCGAAGTTCCCAAAAACCGGTACTGGGGGGCCCAAACTCAACGATCGCTGATGAATTTTCGTATCGGAGACGAACGTTTTCCCCGTGTTTTTGTTCGGGCTTATGGCATCGTGAAGCAAGCCGCCGCTGAGGTGAACGCCCAACAAGGAACGCTTCCGGAGGACAAGGCTTCGGCGATTCAACAGGCGGCCCAAGAGGTGATCGACGGCGAACTCGACGACCATTTTCCGTTGGTTGTGTGGCAGACCGGGAGCGGGACCCAGACGAATATGAACGTCAACGAGGTCATCGCCAATCGGGCCAACGAGATTTTGGGTCTTTCGCTTGGTGACAAAACGGGTGTGCACCCCAATGATCATGTCAATCGGGCCCAGTCGACGAACGACAGCTTCCCGACGGCCATGCACGTTGCGGCCGCTCTAAGCGTCCAGGAGGAGCTCCTTCCCGAGCTGGCTGCGTCCACCAAGGTGTTGGACGACAAGGCAGCGTCCTTTCGCGATATCGTGAAAATCGGCCGTACGCATCTTCAGGACGCGACGCCTCTCTCTCTCGGCCAAGAAATTTCTGGCTGGGCCAGTCAGTTTATGCAGGCCAAGCGTGCGATTGAGGCCGCGATGCCCCAGGTCCTCGAACTGGCGATGGGCGGGACTGCGGTCGGCACGGGTTTGAATACGATCGAGGGATACGATAAGGCCGTTGCCCAGGCGATCGCGATTCGGACAAATCTCCCTTTTGTGACCGCGTCCAACAAATTCGCTGCGCTTGCGGCCCACGATGCTTTGGTGGGTCTGAGTGGTGCGTTGAAGCAGCTTGCTTGTGCATCAACCAAGGTTGCCAACGACGTCCGGTGGCTGGCCAGCGGGCCCCGCTGCGGTTTGGGTGAGCTCCGGATCCCCGAAAATGAACCCGGAAGCTCCATCATGCCCGGTAAAGTGAACCCCACCCAGTCCGAGGCACTGACCATGGTGTGTGCGCGGGTCATCGGAAACGACGCGGTGGTTGGCTTGGCAGGTTCGCAAGGCAACTTTGAGCTCAACGTCTACAAACCGGTCATTGCCCACGCGATTCTCCAGTCCATACGGCTCATGGCCGACGGCTGTCGCTCTTTTAGAAAAAACTGTCTGGAGGGCCTGGAGCCGAACCGCGAGCGAATCGACGAGCTTCTCCATCAGTCTTTGATGTTGGTTACGGCACTGAACCCCCATATCGGCTACGACAAGGCCGCCAAGGCCGCCAAAAAAGCCTACCAAGAGGGCCTAACCCTCCGCGAGGCGATCGTTGCGTTGGAGTATCTGAGTGGCGAAGAGTTCGACACCCACGTCCGCCCCGAAATGATGATCAGCGCGAAGAAGGCTGGGCCCGGCGAAGGTGAGTGATTTCGCCCCTCCTGGGCCGCAAGCGTTCCGAAATCTTCGGAAGCCCTTTGTGTCGCTGAGCGTGAAGAATACAGCTTCACACAGCGTAGGTTGTTGCGATCAGCTGTCGGTTGTTCTCGGGCCGCGAGGTGGCTCATGAGTTTGTGGCTGTGGGGCGGTTTCATTGTCATCGTTCTCATGATGTTGGCGCTCGACCTGGGCGTTTTTCATCGTGAGGATCACGTTGTCGGTACCCGCGAAGCGCTTACATGGACGGCCGTTTGGGTGGTTTTGGCGTTGTGTTTCAACGCTGCTCTGTACTTCATCTACGAAAACCGATGGCTTGGCGTGGGATTGGGGCCTGACCAACTGACGGGCCAGGAAGCCGCGCTTCAGTTTTTTACGGGCTACGTGATCGAAAAATCTCTCAGCCTCGACAACATTTTTGTCATAGCCCTGATTTTTGGCTACTTCCGCGTGCCCGCCGAGTACCAGCACCGTGTGCTTTTTTGGGGTGTGATCGGAGCACTTCTGATGCGCGGAATCATGGTGGCTGCGGGCGCCGCGCTTATCGCCAACTTCAGTTGGACGATTTACTTGTTCGGTGGCTTCCTCATTTTCACAGCGATCAAGATGCTGCTCGCCCAGCACGATGAGCTCCACCCCGAAGACAACATCCTGGTGAAGGTCGCCCGCCGTATTTTCCGGGTGAGCGACGACTTCGAAGGAAACCGTTTTTTGACCCAAGTCGACGGACAGCGTGCCATCACGCCTCTTTTTTTGGTCCTCCTCGTGGTCGAGAGTTCTGACGTGATTTTTGCCGTAGACTCCATCCCCGCCATTTTCGCCATCACCAAAGATCCTTTCATCGTTTTCACGTCCAACATCTTTGCGATCCTCGGTCTCCGTTCTCTGTATTTTGCACTTGCAAGTCTTCTGGCGCAGTTTCGCTACCTCAAAGAAAGCCTCGTTTTCGTTTTGGCCTACGTCGGCGGAAAGATGATTGCCTCCCACCATTTTCACATTCCGGCCGCTTTCTCCTTGCTCATCATCCTCGGCATTCTCGGCGTAGGCATCATCGCCTCCGTCATGGCTCGCAAAAACGAACCCAAAAAATCCGGCCCTTGAGCTATTGGGCAGAACGTCGACGAAGCTGAAGCACCTTCATTTTCGATCGCCGTCTTTGGTACAGAGACTTGGATTGCGTGTAGGGTGATGTCTGCTAACGTTTTACCTATGGCCGATCTGCCGAAGCTAGACCAAGACCATCGTTCAGACTTACGCTAAACGTACATGGTTAGGAGGTATCCAAGGAGCAGCCTGGACTGCAGGAGTGTGTTCTTTGAGTAGCGGGCCCAGTTTTGAAGCGCCTCCAGTGGTCGAGGTCGTACTTGGTGTGCATTTGCCTTTGGTAGGGTTATCTGTCGCTCATATGGCCCGTTATTGGGAGAGTATTCGTTCCGGCCAGAATAATGCATTTCCGACGTGGACGCAGGAAGCACCGCTTCCATCAATTGTTGAGACGTTCGGAGGGCCCGTTCCCGCGGTGCGAGTGAATTTCGGAAAACCGCCCATTGCGAGATCGATGTTTGAGGAAACCAACAAGACACACCTTATTCAGGTGCAGCATGATCGGTTTTTATACAATTGGCGCAAGTATGGGAACCCAAGTGTCGTCTATCCGCGATACCCAGCGGTTCGGAAGAAATTCTCCCAGGCCTTTGAGCACTTCGCACGGTTCTTAAAGGCCGAAGCTGACATCGAGGCTGTGCCTAGACTGTGTGAGGTTACCTACGTGAACCATATCGAGAGCGGGCATGGCTGGGAAAAACACAACGAACTTGCCAAGGTGTTTTGTTCGTATGGCGGAGAACTTAGCGATGATTTCCTTCCAGAACCGGAAGGGGTTGATCTGAATCTTCGTTTCGTTATCCCAGGGGCTGATGGCTCGCCGACCGGTCGCCTTCACGTTGCGGTTCGACCAGTGCTACGACTGACCGATGGGAAGGAGCTGTTTCGTGCAGATCTCACTGCTCGAACAATTGTTGGCACGAAACATGAACTCGATTCGGTTTTAACTGCAATGGATCTTGGCCATGATTTTCTTGTTAATGCTTTCAGGTCAATAACAACAAAAACGATGCATGGCATTTGGGGGCTCCAGAGTGATTGATACCGAATCTGTGGTCGCACAGCATGACCACCACAAAGATACTTTTGCTAGCGCTTACCTTACGAAGGATAAGCCACCTTGGGATTTAGACCCGGCTCTTGTGAGCAGAGAACCGTATCTCGATCTCGAGTCGGTGGATCAGCTTTCGACCTTAAGACCCGTAATTGACTCATGCCTATCCATTCTTCAGCTGAAGCCTGGATGGGACTCTTATGGTGCTCTGAAGCCACGAGCAGATCTGGTTCTGGCTGGTCTTTACTTGGTTGCGGAGCTTTTGCGTGGAGGTGCGCCTGCCCCTAGTGTTGTTCCTACAGCTAAGGGTGGTGTTCAGTTTGAGTGGTATCGTGAAGGCCGCGAACTAGAAATTGAAGTTCTTAGCAAAGACCGGTTGATGCTTGCTTACGAAGATGAATCGAATGGCGACTTCTTTGAAGACGAAGTGGATCGTACCAACATTTCGTCAATTCTAGAGCAGATTGAGAAATTGGTGTCGGTTCCGTAAAGAGCTGTCGTAGCCGTGGGCGACAGATCATACGAAGACGACGAGCGCATCCCAAACAACTGGAGGCTATGGCGCAGAATTCCGCCGTGGCATTTCGTCGAGAAAGGCGACAAGCCGCGACCGTCTTCGGCGGCCTTTGAGAATGATCCTGATGGAGGTCCCATGTCAGTGATGATTGTTGAGAAGGGAGCTGATAAGGAGCGCGCGCTCAAGGATCACGATGGATTTGGTTTGGTTGAATTTGAGGTAAAGCTGGTTCGTGGTCTAAAGCAGTCTGTGGTGTTTGATCCCCTTCCTCAAGAGCCCGCTCATGGATTGGTTGTAGGGGAGAAGCGGAAGGGAGCGTTCTGCCGTCGAGTGGCAAAAGCTGCTCGATGGGTTGTCTTGCCGCGGCGTGGCGGCGCAAGGTAAGCCGCCGCCCCTGCTACCGTCAGGCGGGTCATTCAAAGCCCAGATGCGTGCATCTTAGACCGGAATGCGGCGAATGCCTTGATGGCCGACGATTATGAGTGCTGCTGGGCTCTCAAATATCGCGGCGCAAACGTCGCCGATTTGGCGGCATTTTTGTGTACGGACATCAACAATATATCCATTGCCGTCGTTGCATGAGCAACAAAAACTGGCGCTATTTGGATTCCCGAAGAAGAAACTGTGGTACAGATAACGATCTCGATCCGGGCTTTGATACAAGATACCGTCCGAGCTGGTCCGCACTTCGAATCGGTCCCAATTGGCATAGACGCTTAAGAGCTTTGTGCCAACGATACCGATCGCTTTCGGCTTCAGTGGCTGGAGCGATCGTAACCTAGCTGACTCGTCCACGGGCGGCAGCATAACACGCGGCATTCGCGCTATTAAACCCACGGATCCGTTGCGTCGACCTTGTGCGCTACACCTCGGTCCAAGCCAACACCGATTCGGCTGTGCGGCCCGCATCGAAGTCACCCGGCACACCGGTTCCTGTCCGCTCACCAACACCGAAACAAGAGTTCGGATCAATGCAGGTGAGCTCCGGGATTTGGGAAACCGAGTTCCTCCTCGTGCATGATGTGCATGTGTTATCATGGGTCAATGGGCTCCCCGTGGAAGCCATTCAAGAACACCTTTGAATTCCGAGGGGCTATGCTCGGTTCTTTCTTCGGTGGCAAATTCTCTCGAGTTTGGTTACTGGCCGTCGCCTTCCTCATCATTTTCTGGCTTGTTTGGTTTGATCACGAGCGCTCCAAAGAAAGACGGGAAGCGGAGCGCCTGTTTTTGAAGCGGTGCCATCTGGACAACGCAGTCTCAAAAGACTGTCTGGTCTTGCTCAACGAGCATAAAGACCAATGTTATCGGATGTCTGACTTTCTTGAAGGATCGCACGGCAGAGTAGATTTTGAGCAGTTTTACGCGTGCACGCTGTTGTCTTACGAGGTTTGGGTGATCAAACAACGCGAAGCGAAAAAAGCTGAGCGAAATCGCTTCAATCCATAGTCAACTCCTGGACAAACGTCCTTGCCTCTTCTGGGAGCCAGCCACGGAGGCTGCTCTTATGGGCGGCCAATAGGGTGGGAGGTAGGTCAGCCGAATGCAGCCCTTGAAGGGCGTGTCTTAGTCGGATAGAGCTTTGGGGGAGATGCGAAGGAGGGCGACGAGGCGTCGGAATTCTTCGCGGGGGGGGATGGTCAGGCGCTTGACCGCGTCGTGGACGGCCTCTTGGGCGATATCGAGGTTGGGCGTAAGGGAGAGGCGGCCAGATACTTCCAGGAGCGCGTTGGCGGCATCGATGTTCTCGGTCGTGGGTTGTTCGAGCGCGATGTATACGCGGTTGGTGATCAAAGAGCCGAAGGCTTTGCTTGCGAAGCTTCGGTCTATTTGAAATCCGCGTTCGGCGACTTCTTCAGCGATTTCGATGGCGCGTTTGTAGGACGCTGCGTTGTGGCTTTGTTGTTGGTGACGGATCTCGTCCTCGAATTTGCGACCGAGGGTGAACTCGGCGGCGGCGCGAAGCTCTCGGGGCACGGGAAAGCCGGTGGACTGGAGCATGTCCAAGGTTCGTTGGTTGTCTTCGTAGAGCATCGCGTAGCGAGACAAAAATCGTTGGAGCAACGTTCCGAAGATGATCTCTGAGATCCGTTCCCGTCCATCGGGCAAGACGTGCTCAAGACCGTACTCTTCTGGGCCAAACTCTTCGGAGGCCAAACGCAGAAGAGAGGGCAGCGACCCGGTAGGAAATAAGCTCCATAACTTGGATGCAGCGGTTTTGAAGGACTCAATGCCTGTGAAGTCGCTCACGACGCAGAAAAAGTCGATGCCGCCAAAGTGCATCGCCGAGACTGACTTTTCACGAACCCGACCGGTGATTCGGTTGGTCATTGAGACCCGTTCGGTACACAAGGAGAGCTTTCCGTGTTGTCTCTTCTTGAGACTCCGTCGCACAAATCGGAAGCCGGCGATCGTTCCGGACTCCGCGTGGTCATCGACCAGGGTGGTCATGGCGAGATGGGCCGCCACTCGGCTTGGTGTAACCCGGGCGGAGTCGACCCAGCGGCGGTACAAGTCGGCACCGTTTCCGGCTTCTCGGCGGTTGCTTTTGGCGTTGGCCAAGGTTTCGAGAAAGGTGTCTTCGACCGAAGCGTAGCCCAGCTCCTGCATGCTGTCGATGACGCGGCCGGCATACTTCAAGATCTGTATCGTTTCGATCCCCGAGATGTCGGAGAAAAACCACCCGCAACTCGTGTACATCAACTGCGCATTGTGCTGCATATCCAAGAGGGACAGAGCCCGTACTTGATCTTCGGTGCCGAGTCCGGGTCGTGTGTTCTCGAGAAGAAAGGAGCGACGCTGTCGCTCCGGATCTAGAATGACCCGGATGTAGGCGTTTCTTGCGGCCCAGGGATCGGGGAAAAGGCGGGTTTCCTCCTCGAAGCATTCTGCGGCTTTGTTGCGCAGAAAATCCAAGGCCGTTCTAAGGGGGCTTCGCCAGGCCTGGTTCCAGCCCTCCCGGGCGCCCGTTTGGCATCCGCAGTCTCGAAACCATCGGCCAATACCGTGCTCGCAGCTCCATGAAGTGCCCAGGCCGTCATCTCCTAAAGAGATTTCCACTTCGTGGGTGGGGGCATTTTCGGCGAGAAATTCTCCGTAGTTCGTGAGCTTGATCCCGCGGGCTTTGGCCTCAACAACCATCGCATGGGCTAAGGAACGATCACCAAAATGGGTGTGGTGGCCATAACTTTCTCCATCGGTGGCGATGGAGACGACTCGGCCGTTGTCGTTATGGGGCATCAGAATATCAATAAAGCGCTGGCTTGAGATCAGCGCGTTCTCGAATGCGATGGCGCGGGAGCGGGGCCCATCGTAAAAAAAGATATCGATGGAGCGACCAGAACCATCTCGATGAAAGAACCGATAGGGTCGCCCGGTGTCGATGTGGCCGTGACTGGCGTCGGTCCAGTCGTTGCCTCCGATGGGACGAATTCTGCGTGCCTGATAAGGCGAAAGAATCGTAAACTTCAGCCCGGCCTCGATGAGCGCGTTGAGGGTTTCATCGTTGCAGGCGGTCTCCGGAAGCCACATGGCTTCGGGGACTCGTCCAAAACGATGTTCAAAATCGGCCATGCCCCACAGGATCTGGGTTTCGCGATCCCGATCGTTGCATAGGGGAAGGATGGTGTGATTGTAGGCCTGAGCGATGGCGTTGCCGTGGCCCCCTCGGTGGCGCTGGCTTTCTTGGTCTGCCGCAATGATGCGTTGGTAGCTTCGTGGATGGTGTCTTTCGATCCAGGTAAGGAGGGTCGGGCCGAAATTGAAACTGATGTGTTCGTAGTTGTTGATGATGGACTCGATGTATCCGGAGTCATCTAGGACACGCGCCCAGGCGTTGGCTCGGTAGCATTCTTGAAAGACGCGTTCGTTCCAGTCGTGAAAGGGTTCGGCGCTTTCCTCACGATCCACCTCTAAAGTCCACGGGTTCTCGCGCGGGGGCTGATAAAAATGGCCGTGAACGATCACTGCTCTAGACATGCCAGTCCTCATTCCCGAGTGCTTAGTCTTGATCTTCCGAGGTCGAAGCGACTCTCTGGAATCGTTTTTGAAAGGTTTGCACGGGTTCTGGCTTCCCTAAAAGGAATCCTTGAAGTCCGTCGCAACCCTGTTCCATCAGAAATGAGAGTTGCTCCTGAGTTTCGACACCTTCTGCGACAACGCGAATCTCGAGGCGATGCGCGAGAGCAATGATCACCGAAATGATGGCCGCATCATCGGTGTTTGCGGGCACACCCTCAAGGAAGGCTCGGTCTATTTTGAGGATATCGACGGGAAACCGGCGAAGGTAGTTCAAAGAGGCGTAGCCTGTTCCGAAGTCATCGATGCAGATTTGAACGCCCATGGCTTTGAGATCCGCGAGAACTTTGCGACCGGTCTCCGTTCGCTCTACCAGTAGGCCCTCGGTAAGCTCCAGAGTCAAACAAGAAGGATCGATCGCGGAATCCTCTAGGCACTGTGCGATACCGGAAATAACCTTGGGGTGCTGAATTTGCATTGGCGACAAATTGACAGAAATACGGGGGACGCTAAAACCCGCATCCAGCCAGGTCCGAATTTGCTTACATACCGTTCGCAAAACCCAAGACCCTAGGCGAATGATCAGGCCGGTTTCTTCCAAGACTGGGATGAATTCTGCCGGCTGCAGGCGGCCCAGAGTCGGATGAGTCCATCGAAGAAGGGCCTCGGCACCGATCATCTCTCGTTTCTCGCCCCCAAAAATAGGTTGGTAGTGGAGCGAAAACTCGTGGCGCTCTATGGCCGTTCGAAGACTGCGCTGAATAACCATCCTTCGGCGCGCGCGCTCATGGACCTCGGCGCTGAAAAATCGATAGGTGTTGCGACCGTCCCTTTTGGCTCGGAACACGGCCACATCCGCTTGTTTCAAGAGCTGCTCGGGGTTCGGTGTATCGTCAGGATAAAACGTGATGCCTATGCTCGCGCTGACAAAGGCATCCTGGTCACCGAGCTTAAAAGGGTCGTCGAGCGTACCGAGGATGCGCTCGGCCATTTGTGTGGCTTGGTCAGGGTTTTGGACTTCGCCTAGGAGGACGATGAATTCATCGCCACCCAGCCGAGCGACGGTGTCGGACGCTTGGACCACACTCTTGAGGCGCTCCGCGGCATCTTGCAACAAAAGATCACCGGCACGATGGCCGATGGTGTCGTTGATTGCCTTGAAACGGTCGAGGTTGACCACCATCAGTGCTACCCGTTCTTGCGTGGATTGGGCGCGGCCGCAGGCCCGGTCAAGGCATTCGCGAAAATGGCTGCGGTTCATGAGACCGGTCAATTGGTCGTATCGCGCGAGGTAAGTCATGCGCTCGGCCGCGCGAAAACGCTCAACTGCGTAGCGAATGGAGCGTTCAAGCAGCTGCGCGCCCAGCGAGTCTTTGTTGAGGTAGTCTGCGGCACCAGCTTTGAGGGCCATCAGATCTGTTTCACGATCGCCTCGACCGGTTAGTAAGATGATGGGTGCTCGTAAGCCGCTGTCAATGGATGAACGAAGGAGCTCAAGACCGGTCTTGGCGCCCAGTTGATAGTCAAAAAGGTAGACATCGTGGTCCCGTCGGCCGACAGCCTCGTATCCGTCTTCGTAAGTACTGCTCCAGTCGAGTTCGATCTCGATCATATGGCAGGCCATCAGCAGATCGCGGGTCATGATGTAGTCGTCTTCATCGTCATCGACGAGCAAGACCTTGAGTTCGAGCGGATTCATGCGGGGTTTGCACCTTCCCACGCGTCCATAGCAATGGTGTCGTTAAGCCGCAGATTCTCGTTGCGGGTGGGGTCTGCAGAGGCTCCCTGTGTGGTCGGCAAGGTGACGATGAACTTCGACCCTTTGCCTGCCTCGCTTTCGGCTACGATATTTCCTTCGTGCCGCTCGACAATCTTGCGGCATACGGCCAGGCCAATTCCGGTTCCATCGTAGGCTTCTCGGCCATGAAGTCTTTGAAACGCGCCGAAAATGCGCTCAGAGAATTCACTCTTGAAGCCGATCCCGTTGTCTTCTACTACGATCTGTACGTCACGACCGTTGGAAAGAGGACGAGATCGGATGGTGATCACGGGTGGCGTATTTTCGCGATGAAACTTGAGGCCATTTCCAATCAGGTTTTGAAGCAATTGCCTCATTTGGGTCGGATCGGCGTGGATGACTGCGAGTTTATTGTGGTTGATTTTCCCCTGGGTCCGGGCCACCAAAGTCTCAAGGTCGGAAGCAACCTCTTTGACGATTTCATTCAAGTCAACCGGCAAAAAGGGTTTGGAACGATGAGCGACACGGGACAGGAGCAAGAGATCACTGATCAACGTTTGCATGCGTGTTACGGAGGCCCGCATTCGGGCCAGGTAGTCGGAAGAGCGTTCGTCTAACGCGCGGCCTGCGGTTTGTTGCAAGCGTTCTCCGAATGCTCGCACTTTTCGGAGTGGTTCCTGCAGGTCATGGGAAGCGATGTATGCGAATTGTTCCAGTTCTTTGTTGCTGCGTATGAGCGCCTCGCGCTGAATGGTCAGCTGTTGAGTGCGTTTGCGATCGGTGATGTCTCTGAAGGTCCCTGTGTAGAAACTTTGGTGATTGGTGGTGGTCTCAGCCACCATGAACTCCATGGGAAAGGTAGAGCCGTCTCGGCGCACGCCCAGGACCTCTCTTGACCCGCCACGTTCGATGAGGCCGGAGAGAAGGATGTTGTCCATGAAGAGCTCTCCCGAGGTAAGGGATTCGGCCTCCCGATTCGTTGCCCGGTCTTCTCCTTGGTCCTTAGTGTTTTCCTGCGGACCAATAAAGCGAGCCATCTGTTGCCCGCGGAGTTCGGCTTCTGAGTAGCCAAAAATGGACTCGGCCGCCGGGTTGCAGGTGGTGATCGTGAGGGAGTCTTTAGAGAATGTAATGATCGCGTCTTTTGCGGTTGCGACAATGGCCGCGGTTCTGGCCATAGCCTCTTGCACTGCATCCATCACCCGGTTGTAGTGGCCCGCGATTTGACCGATAACCGTAAATGGTTCGACGGGTGCTCGGTGCCGGGGGTCGCGGCTTTGGGAGTGCTCGTCCATGACGCGTAACAGATCAACGAGCTCGCTGCTTGCTTGGTGCTCCGACACATTGAGCCCTCGAAACTCATCTTCGGCCGTCACCCTGAGAGGACTCACGCGATTGATGCCGAGCAACATCAGATAGCTGAGGCCAAAAATCCATGCGAAACAGGCGCCAATACCGAGCATCTGGGCTCCGAACTGGGTCAGGCGGTCCGGGGTTGCCAGCTGGTCTTGGTTGGCGAAGAGCGCCACCGCGATTGTGCCCCAAATGCCGCCCCCTAAGTGAACTGGAATGGCACCCACAACATCGTCAATGCGAAATCGTTCGAGGAGTCTGTGGGTTCCCAAACTCACCAGACCGCCAATCGCACCGATGAGGAGCGCGGAGGATGTGGACACGACGTGGCAATTGGCGGTGATGGAGACCAAACCGGCCAATGAACTGTTGATCACCAAGAAGACGTTTGTCCGTTTGTACCACAGCGCGCCAAAAACCAATGAGGACACCAGGCCCCCAGAGCCCGCTAAGAGCGTGTTCGCCACGAGGCTGGGCACCTTGTCGTTCATGGCGAGGGTGCCGCCGCCGTTGAATCCCATCCAACCGAACCAAAGGATGAGCACCCCCATAATGGCTATCGGCAGATTGGAGTGCGGGATTTGTCTCGCTTGACCATCCTCGGTGAAACGGCCGGTGCGGGGGCCTACAACCAGGACCCCCGCGAGGGCAATCCAACCGCCTACGCTGTGCACAACCGTGGAGCCAGCGAAATCGATGAAACCCATTTTGGAGAGCCAGCCGTTTGCATTCCAGGCCCAATGGCCAAAGATCGGATAGATGAGGCCGGAGACGACGATGCTGACGCCCACATATCCGTTAAAGCGCATTCGCTCGGCTACCGCGCCAGACACGATGGTGACCGCGGTGCTGCAAAACATCATCTGGTACACAAAAAATACAATCGTTTGGGCGCTTGTATCCGAGAAAAGGAAATGTGTGCCCCCAGCCAGTCCGAGCACGGAGTTGCCGAACATGAGGGCGTAGCCGAATGCCCAAAAAAGGACGGTCGAAATGCCGACGTCGGTGAGGTTCTTGATGGCGACATTGATGTTGTTTTTCGTACGCGTGAGGCCTGACTCTAGGCATAGAAAGCCAGCTTGCATCACGAAAACAAGGGCCGCCGCGACGGTGACCCAGAGAATATCGAGCGGCGTTTGACTCATGTTTGCCTACGGTACGGGGTGTCCAATGTGTCCTCGTGGTTACGCCAAGTTTGTACGGACCGAATCTTGTAGCCATCCCCGCAGGTTACCCTTAGGCCGGCAAGGCAGGTCACGATGGCATACATGTGGCAATCCCGACCTGTCCCTATGGTACATATCCCTCATGAAGGGTCTTCGGCCAACTGCTTTTTTGTATCGGGCCGGATGGCCCTTTGACCCCGCCGGACAGAAATTTCGTAACTCGCTGAAACAACTGTAAGTTGGGCCCATTCCTGGTTCCTCTTTGACGGGCGGGGCAACATCCTTCTTGCCAGACATTGTGGCGGGGGGTAATCGGAGCCCTAATGTTCCCGGATTTCCATGCCATTGGTGCCCTGGTGATGGCGCAGAGCGAAGGCCAGAAACCCCAGGCTACGGGGTTCCTCCTACCGTTGATGATTTGCCTCGGGATCTTTTACTTCCTAGTCTTCCTTCCAGGTGCAAAGGAGCGGAAGAAGCGTCGGGCCATGTTGGACTCTCTCAAACGTGGGGATGAGATCGTGACGTCGAGCGGTGTCATCGGAACCATCTCTGACATGAGTGAAACCATCGTGACCCTGGAAGTTGCTCGGAATGTGAAAATTCGCGTCCTCAAGAGTGCCGTGGCGAAAAAGACGGCTGAGCTTCAGTCGAAGGCGGAACAAGGCATTGAAGGGGCGACTGCTTCGAAGGCCTCCAAGAGTTAGCGCCGCAGGTCACCTGTGCGCGCGGGTGAGTCATAATCATGGAACGTAGTTGGTATTGGCGATTGCTGCTTATCGTCGGGCTTTTAGGATTGGGCATTTTTTATGTCGCGCCCTCGGCGCTCTATTTTGGGGCCGAGCCCGACGTTCGGCGGTCTAAAGAGGCGCTCAAAAAGCTTATCCCGGAATGGCTCCCCAAGAGCCGTGCCAACCTTGGAATCGATCTCCAGGGTGGGCTCCACTTGGTGATGGGCGTGGACACCGAAAAAGCGGTGCAGGATCGCGCCGACCGGGCGGGCGACGAGATCATCGAAGCGATGAAAGACAAAGACCAAGCCCTCGAGCGGGTCACGCGCCCGGGCGACGCGCCGGTCCTTGAAATCACCATGAAAGATGAGAAGCAGTGGGGGGCCCTCAAGGAGATCCTTGAGGAGCAAGGTGAGCGATGGGAGCAACGATCCCGGAGTGGGCGGGTGGTGTCCTTTGCCATCAAGGAAGACTACGAGACCACGCTTCGAACCGATGCCGTGGATCAGGCCCTCAAGACGCTGCGAAGGCGAATCGACAAGTATGGTGTGACGGAGCCTGAGGTGAGGAAACGGGGTACAAGCTCGGTGATGATTCAAATTGCTGGGCTCACCGCCGATCAGGAACGCTCAGTCAAAGAAGACATCATTGGGAAGACCGCGCAGCTCGAGTTCAAGATCGTCGACGATCAAAACACCTATTTTGCAGATATTGGAGGGAAGAGCGACAAGCCTGAGTCCATCGAGGTGACCTCCGAAGCCTACCAGGGGCCAAACGATGCGTTGGTGACCCGCAATTTTCTTCAGTCTCGGGATCGACAAGCGCTCGAGGCCTTTGTCACCAAGTATCCCCCGCCCTCCGATCGCGTGGTTCGCTACCAGGAGATCAAAGGCAAAAATGAAGAGAAGGGCATGTGGCAAACATGGCTTCTCGAGCGCCGCACGCCCCTGACCGGCGACGCCCTGGTGGACGCCTTTGTCTCTTTCGACAGCGATGAGCGAATGTACAACGTGGCGATGAAATTTGATCGTCGGGGAGCCGTGGCCTTTGAGAAGCTGACTGGGGAGAACGTCAAACGAAAGATGGCCATCGTGCTCGACGATACGGTGGACTCCGCTCCGGTGATCCAGGGGCGGATTCCCAATGGCAATGCACGAATCACCCTTGGTGGCTTTAAGAGCCAAGAAGAGATTCTGGCAGACGCGAAGGCGCTTTCGATTGTTCTCAAGGCCGGTGCATTGCCGGCGCCGGTCTACCCTCAAGAAGAGCGTACCGTAGGGGCGACCTTGGGTGACGATGCGGTCGAAAAGGGTAAAGCCGCAGTATCCTTTGCGTTGGTTTTTATCGTTTTCTTGATGGTGGTTTACTACAAGCTCAGCGGGGTTATCGGCGTGATCGCCCTTTCCATGAACATCCTCTTCTTGTTCGCCACCTTATCCGCATTTGGCGCCACTTTGACCCTGCCGGGCATTGCCGGGTTGGCTCTGACCGTGGGCATGGCGGTGGACGCGAACATCATTCAGTTCGAGCGGATTCGTGAGGAGCTTTCGGGGGGTAAGAATGCCCGAGCGGCGGTGGATGCCGGCTTCGATAAGGCGTTTTCTGCGATTTTCGATGCCAACGTGACGACGCTCTTGGCGGCGATCGTTCTGTACCAGTATGGGTCTGGACCTATTCGTGGTTTTGCGACCACGCTGGGTATCGGCGTTGTGATCAACACTTTTACGGCGGTGGTTGTTCCGCGGCTCTTCCTTGACTATCTCACTCGCGGCCGCCGCGTTCAGCAACTCAGCATTTAGGGCTTGGCGAGACAAAAAGGAGCGGGCGCGTCATGGGCATCATTCATATTATTCCGCCGGGGACGAAATTCGATTTTCTGAGCAAGGCCCCCATTTTCAGCAAAGTTTCGATCGTTGCGTTTTTGCTCGCGGTTGGGGTCATTTTTGCCGTTGGAGTCAATCCCGGCCTCGACTTTTCTGGTGGTCACGAGATCTTGCTGGCCTTTGAAAAGCCGGTTGGGGTGAAAGAAGTCCGGTCTCGGCTTTCGGATCGGTTTCCGACGGTAGATACCTCGGTTCAGTCGTTTGAGGTCCCCACGAGCACCAAGACTTTCCATCTGGTTCGTATCGAGCGACCGGAGACCTTTGGGGAGCAGGAGATTGCGGCGCTCAACAAGGCCTTCAAAGATCAGTATGGCGACAAGTTCAAAGACCTACGTTACAATGCCGATGCAGGCGATGTCGTCGAGGTTGAGTTCACCGAGGGGGCAACCAAAGCGGCAGATTTGTCGGACGCCGCGCTTTCAAAAGCGGTTGCTTCCACGAAGCACGAGGTCCGCTTGGTCAGACCCGTTGGACGACCAGATCGTCCTCGCTATGCCATTGTTCTGAGAGGCATCGATGTCACGGTTGTGGCCGACATGCAGGCCCTAGATCCAGCAGTCGAGGCCGCACGAATCGAATTTGTGGGCCCGACCGTCGGAAAGCAGCTTCGAGATGACGGCGTGTTGGCCGTCCTTTATGCCCTCTTGTGCATTCTGATTTACGTCGCCTTTCGTTTTGACCTTTTTTACTCGCCGGGCGCCATTATTTGCTTGTTTCACGATGCGATCATTACGGTAGCGGTTCTGGCGCTCATCGGTGAGGAATTTTCGCTGGCAACCATCGCTGGGCTTTTGACTCTTGTCGGTTACTCGATCAATGACACGATCGTCGTTTTTGACCGAATTCGAGAAACGATTGGAAAGACTCAAGGGGCTCCGGTCAAAGACGTGCTCAACCGAGCCATCAACGAGACCCTTGGTCGAACCCTGATGACCAGCCTTTCAACCTTTGTGGCGTGTGTGTGCTTGATGGTCTTCGGGAAGGGAACGGTGCTTGCTTCCTTCGGTTTGATCATGACGGTGGGTATTTTTATCGGGACGTACTCCTCCATCTACGTTGCGTCGCCCATCTTTCTTTTTCTCAGAACCCGTTTTGGGCCTCGGCAAATTGTGAGTTCAAAGATTTCCGAGGCCGGTGAGCGTGCGCGCGCGGGTGCTTAGCGCATGGCCGGGCACGAAGCCAGCCGGACATGGGTTCGGGGCCAGGTTGAAGAACAAGATGTTTCTCGTCTGAGCGGAGTGCTGGGGGTTAGCCCCCGTGCCGCCCGTTTGTTGGTGGCGCGGGGCATCACGGACGAAGCCCAAGCCGATCGATTCTTGAATCCCAAGCTGGCGGATCTACCCGATCCCTTCTTGATGAAAGGCATTGAGGCGGGGGCTCGCCGATTGTTTAAGGCCATTGTTCGCGGGGAAAAGATCGCGCTCTATGGCGATTATGACGTGGATGGCGTCACTTCGAGTACGCTGCTTTCCGCTTTTTTGCGCGGTCACGGTGTCGTCCCTCGCGTGTACATCCCGAAGCGACTGACTGAAGGTTACGGGCTCAATGGGGATGCGGTCGAGAGCCTGGCCGACGAGGGTACAGAGGTCCTGGTCACGCTGGATTGTGGTATTACCGCGGCCGATGAAATTGCCAGGGCGAACACCCGGGCAATCGATTGCATCGTTGTGGATCACCACCGGTGCCCTCCGGCGCTTCCCCCGGCGTTTGCGACGCTAAACCCTCATCAAGACGATTGTCGCTACCCGGATAAGGTTTTGGCTGCGGTTGGGGTCTGCTTCAATTTGGTCATCGCCTTGCGAAAGGTCCTCCGGGACGAGGGTTGGTATCGGGCCAGGGGCATGGAAGAACCCAATCTCCGTGCATTCTTAGATTTGGTGGCCCTCGGGACTGTGGCCGATATGGTGCCGCTGACGGGCGTCAATCGTGTTCTCACCACCTACGGTGTTTCAGAGCTTAAAAAAGCGAGGCGCATCGGCATTCGGGCGCTGATGGAGGTGTCTCGAGTCCGTCCCGGCCGTTTGTCGAGCTCCGATCTCGGGTTTCGCCTGGGCCCGCGCATCAACGCCGCAGGTCGGCTTGATGACGCCAGTGTTGGTGTTCGTTTGCTCCTGAGCGAAGACTTGGATGAAGCAAGAAACTTGGCGGCATCTTTGGATGCCGCCAACTCAGCACGGCGACAAATAGACGGTGACGTATTTCGATCCGCGGCGCTCCAGGTTGAACAGATGGATGCCCTTCCTGAGGCCATCGTGTTGGCCGATCCATCGTGGCATCCGGGCGTGGTGGGAATCGTCGCGTCCAAGCTGGTGGAACGCTACGATCGGCCCGCGGTCTTGATCGGTCAGGGGGGACGGGGCAGTGCGAGAACGGCCCGCGGTATTCACCTTTACAATGCCCTCAATGAAGTATCGGGTTACCTCACCAAGTTTGGGGGGCACCGGGCGGCTGCGGGGCTTCGCATTTCGTCTGACCAAATTGCGCCTTTTCGGGAGGCGCTGATACAGCGGGTGGCCGCCCAGCGTGCCACCGGTGAAACCAGTATATCGGAGCTTGTCTATGACGACGAGATTCGGCCCGAAGAAATCGACAATGCCTGCTGGGAAGAGCTCAATCGTCTTCAGCCCTTTGGTGCGGGGAACCCAGAGCCTTTGTTTAGGCTTCCCAATGTTCGCGTTCGGGCCACGCGCATTGTAGGCCGCGAACACCTCAAACTGCGGCTTTTTGAGGGCGCGCACGGGGGACTCAAAGCCATTGCCTTCAAGCGTGCCGACTTGGAGCCCGCCCTGGTTCCGGGCCGGTCCATTGAACTTGCTGTACATCTTGAGCAAAACGAGTTCGCGGGTCTCGAGTCTTTGGAGCTTCGGGTGCGTGATGTGAAAACACTTGAAGCGTAGGTGCGTTTCCAGACAGAGTGCAGCATACAGTGGCGGTTGTTGCCGCTCGGCGGAACGATACGATGAATGCTCTTTCCCACCTCCCCATTGCGGATGAGCGCTTGCGCGTCACGGAGATTTTCTTCTCTATCCAGGGGGAGTCCTCACACATGGGTTTGCCGTGTGTTTTTGTGAGACTCACCGGTTGCAATCTGCGTTGTACTTGGTGCGACACGGAATACAGCTTTGAGGGAGGGCAGTTGCTTTCGGTGGACGAATGCCTGGCCCGCATCGAAGCGTTCCCCGGCAAAAGGGTCGAATTGACCGGTGGTGAACCTCTCCTTCAGCGTGGAGCACCGGTGCTCGCTTCTCGGCTGCTTGACCTCGGCTACATCGTGATGTGTGAGACCAGTGGCGAACGAGACATCAATCTTCTGCCCGCCGGCGTCCTAAGGGTCGTCGACTTCAAGCCGCCCGGGAGTGGTGAGGAGGCGCGCAACCGATGGGACAACGTCCCCAAGCTCCGACCGGGTGACGAGGTCAAGTTCGTCATCACCGATCGCCGAGACTTTGACTGGATGCTCCAGGTGGTGGACCAGCACGCCCTGGCTCAGCGCGTTCCGCTTTTGGTCTCCCCAGCCTACCAGCAGCTTCCACCCCAAACCCTGGCAAAGTGGCTCCTTGATTCCGGCCTCGAAGCCCGTCTCAATCTCCAGATCCACAAGTTTCTCTGGGGAGAAGCCCGCGGCCACTAAGCGCCGACTTCACCAGCATTGATCCGAACACGTTCGTGTGGCGTGGGTGAGCGGAGGGAAACGGTTGGTCCGAATTCACTTGGGCAAATGCCCTAGCAGCAGGGTGCTGAAAAAGTCGCGAAGCGACGTTTCAGCGGCCTGCTAGGGCTACCCGCTCCTGCGACCATTGGTCATTCGGAGATCAATCATAGTAGCTGAATTCGCCTTCTTTGCGGGGCGCGTCGGGATCCCGAAACGTGTTGGGGTTCCGGGTCAGGTAGGAGCCGGGGGGTCTTTTGACCGATACCCCAGGAGCGGCAACACTGAGGTCCCGTGGGAAGTAGGACCGATGAGTGATCCGGAGTTTGTACCTGTGGTTCGTTTTTGGGATGTGAGAGAGCTTGTAGCTTCCGTTACCATCGGTTGTCGCTGTTACGTTTCTGAACAGATATTTCGTGGTGGGGTTTGGACCGAGCTTCTGCCTCGCGTAGATTGTTACACGAGCGCCTTGGATGGGCTTCCGGGAGGTCTTGTCGAAGACGCGTCCGACGACGGTGACCGTTTGATTTTGAGTCATCACGATGTCTAGAGCCTTTTTCTCGAAGGCGGCTGATGGCCTCGCAAAGTTGACCGTTCGCGCTTTGAAGTTCGGCACTGACACAAGGATTCTGTGCCAGAGTGCGCTACGGCGAAGGCCTCGTATTTCTACGATGCCGTCGGCGTTTGATCTTCCATGTATGAAACGTTTCTTGCATTCTGCCGCCGGCTGTTTCGCGTGCGCGCAGACTCTTACGTCGACGCGGGCAACAGGAAATCCTGTGACGATATCCACGATTTTAGCGCGGAGCGTGAAAAACGTAGGGTGCGGATTGCCTTTGACAGCATCGACAGAGTCGACTTCAAGCTTATCGACGTGCTCATCGATGCCTCCGCATGCTGAGCCTAGCAGCAAGGAGCAGATAGCCACCGAAAAGCCCATTCTATGCGCTCGTCCGGGGAGTATCCTCCTCAATGTCCGGCCCCATTCCATGGCTTTGGTCGCGGGTGGGTTCAATTCAAAGGCATCTGGTGCGTTTGATGGTGTGACGAGCTCGTTAGGTTTTGTACTCATTTTCTGATCCTCCCAAGAACAGAGTGCGCCCCTGCGTGGGGCGCGCCTGGGTAAGAGCAAGAGCTATACCACCGTGAAGTCGCTCATCTTTGAGTCGCATGTGAGGTCTTCAGATCTCGCCTGGGCTGCTTTTGCTACTCCCCTGGCGCGGATCTGAGGCCGCGGGGTGGGGCACTTATTGGTGTCACTCGAGTCAAGGGAAACGCCGGGCAACGTCTGTTTTCGGTAACTTATTGAGGTTGGGAGATATGCGGCGCTAGGATGCCCACTCGGCCCCAGGGCTGGTCGGGAGGGATGATGGAAGCGTTTGAGAGCAGCGTCGGTAACGAAATGGTTTGCCCGGTTCATGCGGTAGATGCCGGTGAGCAATTATCGGTCGCTAAGGATCGGATGGTTGCCCACGACATTTCGGTTTTGCCGGCCCTCGGTCGTGGAGGCCGTGTGGTTGGGGTGGTGGGTCGGACCGATCTCCTGAAAGCGAGCCGCATTCAAGTCGAAGAGGGAGAGCGGAGGTTGAAGCTCCCGGAGATACCCATAGAGGAGATCATGCGGCCTGCGGTGGGTCTGGTGGGGCCCGAGAGCACCCTCAAAGATGCGGCGATACGGATGGTGGAACACCGGTTTCATCGTTTGTTCGTTGTGGTGGAGGGGCGGCTTTCGGGTGTGGTGAGTACCCGCGAGTTGATGCGGGCGGTTGTTCGGGCGCGTATCGGTATTCCGGTGGTGGAATTGATGTCTACGCCGGTGATGACCGTGGAGCTACAGGATCCTATTGGGCCCGTGGTCCAGGGGTTGGCCGAGGCGCCGATGTCTTGCTTTGTGGTTGCCGATGGGGGTTGGCCTATTGGGCTGTTTTCGAAGACCCGGGCCTTGGCGGCCCAAGGGGCGCCATCGGATGGAACCGTTGAAGAATGGATGGACCCGAGGGTGGTGTGCTTGCCAAGCAAGATGCCGATACATCGTGCGGCGCGGGTGGCGTTGGCGACCCGGGCTCGTGGGGTTGTGGCGGTCAATGACGGCGGAATCCAGGGCATCGTCAGCGGTCTTGATTTCGCAAGATTGGTGGCGGCAGGGGGTTCTGGAGCATCAACCAGGTAGGGTCAAGGCGCTGCGTGTTCAGGGCGGGTGAATTCAATTTTTCCGTCGACAATGGTGAGGTGGATTTGGGCGGATGCAAGTTGGGCTTCGGTCGCGGTCAGGGGGTCGCGGTCGACGACGGTGAGGTCGGCTACGTAGCCTTTTTTGATTCTACCGGCGACGGATTCCCTAAAGGAGGCGTAGGCGCCGGCGGAGGTGAGGGCTCTGACGGCCTGGGTACGGGTCATGCGTTCTCGAGGCTGCCACCCTTTTTTGGGGAGCCCGAACATGTCTTTGCGGGTGATGGCCGTGTAGAGGCCCAGCATGGGCGAGACATCACGGTTTGGGGCATCGCTTCCGGCGGTCACCAGGGTGTGGCTTCTGAGGAGGGATTGCCAGGGGTGTACGCCCAGCAGGCGGTCCTGGCCAAGCCGGCTTTTGACCCAGCGACGGTCGGTGACGGCGTGTGCCGGTTGAATGGACGCGATGGTGCCCAGTTTCCCGAACCGGGCAATATCTTGTGGATGAATCATACGGACATGTTCGATGCGGGGACGTAGGGTTCTGATGTTGTCGCCGAGAGCGCGTTCGTAGATATCCAAGGATACTCGGGTGGCGCGATCTCCTACGGCTGTGGTGGCGACCTGGAAACCTCGGGTGGTCACTGTCCGGATGCGTGCCTCGAGGAGGTTCGGGCTGATGGCGAGCTCACCGTAGTTCTTGGGGCGGTCGTTGTAGGGCGCGAGAAGCGCGGCACCGCGGGTCTCAAAGCCTCCGTCGAGAAAAAAGGCAACACCCCGAATCGTGAGTCGACTGGGATCACCCGGTGGTATGAGTTTGGGTCCGGGCGCAATCAGGGCTCCGAGGTCTTCGGTGTTTCCGTTGAGGAAAGCGTACGTTCGGATGATGAGGGTGCGCTGTTTATCGAGGGCTTCCAGGGCGCGGCGGGTTTCGCGACTGATGCCCATTGCGTGCACCTGCGTCAGTCCGGCGGCGAGGCATTCTTTTTGGGCCCGAAGGAGTGCGTTTTCTAGTTGGCTGCCTACCAGTCTTGGGACGTGGTCAAGGATAAGGAGTTTGGCGTCGCCTCTGAAAAGTCCACTCGGACGTCCTCGTCGCTTGATAATGGCGCCCTGGCCCCGCCATCGACCGAATTCTGAGCTCCGAGCCCGTTTCATTGCGGCGGTGTTGACCCAGATGGTTTCACCATGGATGCGTGTCAACACCACGGGGTGATGGGGTGCGATTTCGTCCAGGTCTCGTGCAGTGGGTTCGGCCTCTGGGGTCCAGTCTCTCTCGTCCCATCCTCTTCCACGAATCCATGTCCCGCGCGGGGTTTTGGCGACGGCTTTTTTGATACGGCTTTGGACCTCACGGATCGATCGGGTGCCCACGAGGTCGATGCCGGAGCGACGCACGGCAAGTTCTGCGAGGTCGATGTGGCTGTCGACCAGACCGGGGAGCACTGTTTTCCCTTTGAGGTCTACCACCTTTGAGTCTTCACCCACATAGGTGCGAATGGTCTGGTCGTCGCCGAGGTCGATGATTCTGCCTTTGTGAATGGCGATGGCGGTCGCAACCGGATCGGAGCGTTCGAGGTCGAGGACGCGACCCGAAACCAACACCAGGTTCGCGACGGATGTGTCTTTGCTCGAGCCCAATGGGCTGTGCGCGCAGCCACCCACAAAAAGGAGTCCGAGGCCCCACCATGGCCACTTGACGAATCGCGCCCGAAAGTCCACCTCCGCAGCCTGATGGCAGTGGTGGTTCCGCTTTCGGGGGGGCCGATGGGAGTGAGGGGGACCAAAGTGCGTCATTCGATGCGTTTTCAGGCCGTTATTAGGGGAGTGGGTGCCGCGACGGAACCCTAATCGAGCATAGCGTGCTGAAAGTTGTTGACTGGTATATACCCTCGGTGGAACGAGGACCCGCAACGTCTATGGGGCCGTGTGGGTGTCGAGGATACACCTAACATACTGAGATCACGCGTGTAATCATCGTCGGTGCGGACGTTTGACTCTCTCGCCGATGTGCCTAACAAGGAGGGACGGATGGCGGCAAAACGCGATTATTACGAAGTTCTCGGAGTTCCCCGAGATGCAGATTCAAAGACCATTAAGAGCGCATACCGGAAAATGGCGCTGAAATATCACCCTGATCGAAACCCTGACGACCCAACCGCCGACGAACGCTTCAAAGAGGCAGCCGAGGCCTACGAGGTGCTCTCAGACGACGACAAGCGTGCGATCTACGATCGAGCGGGGTTCGAAGGCCTGAAGTCACGGGGTGGAGTCCACGGGTTTTCTGATGCCAACGACATCTTCTCTCAGTTTGGGGATCTGTTCGCGGAGTTTTTCGGGGGCGGTGGCTTTGGTGGTTTTGGGGGCGGCTTTGGACAGAGGGGGCCGCGCGCGGCCGTAGGTGCAGATCTGAGGCACGATTTGGTGATCACCCTTGAAGAAGCCAAATCCGGAGTCTCACGTAAAATTGAGGTGGCTAGGCATGTTGGGTGTGTGCCTTGCGCGGGCACGGGTGCGAAAAACGGAGAGCTCGCGGCCTGCCAGGTATGCGGTGGCCGTGGTCAAGTTGTTCAGGGTCGTGGTGGCTTCATGATTGCCACCACATGCCGGGCGTGTGGTGGTGCCGGGAGTTCACCCGCAGATGCTTGCCAAGAGTGTGGCGGCGACGGCCACATTGGCGAGTCCAAGAACTTAGAGGTTAAGATTCCGCCGGGCGTGGATACCGGTGTTCGGCTTCGGCTCCAGGGTGAGGGGGACGCGGGTTCGTATGGGGGGCCTCCGGGAGACCTATACGTATTCATCGGGGTTGAACCTCATACTTTTTTTGTCCGCGACGACACAGATTTGCACTGTCAGCTTTGCGTTTCTTTTCCTTTTGCGTGTCGAGGCGGTGAAGCCAGCCTCCAAGAACTGGGTGGCAATGAAATCTCTGTCACGGTTCCCCCCGGTACTCAGCCCGGTGATGTGATTCGAGTCGACGGGTCCGGTCTTCCTCATCTGGGCGGACGGGGCTCGGGAGATTTGCTGGTCCATCTTACGATTCGTGTGCCGGAGAAACTGAGCGATAAGCAGCAGGCGGCGCTGGCCGAGCTCGACAAGGTGGTCTCGTTTGAGCCCAAGGTCCTCCCGGTGGACTCCGGTCAGCGGGAAACGAGAAAACGAAAAAAGCGAGCCGGTGGTTGGTTCGATCGCATTCGTGATGCGTTTGAGGGAGATTGATCGAAGGTGTCCAAAAAAAGCTCTCGGTTTTCAGTGGGGCGGCGCGGTCTTTGGGCCGGCCTTTTTTTGGGGATCTTGATTCTGGTTGGGGGCCTTTGGGCTGTCGGGCGAAGCGACTCTGGGGCCCTGGCCCTTCCTCTTGAGTTTTCGGTGGTTGCCCTTGCGATGTTTGTCGCGACGCAGGTCTGGCGGTGGGACGCAGCCCACCACGACCAAGGCACATCAGATGCTTCACAACACCTAAAGGAGCCTCTCGAGCAATGAACCCTGATGTTGCAAAAGTGTTCGAAATTGGGCCAGTCGCTTTCACGGTGGTCCTGGTCGGTTCAGGCATTGTGTTTGCGCTTGCTCTCGAGCAGTTCTATACGTTTTGGGGACTGGTACAGAAGGCCCGGGCGCTCAGTTCTGACGTCGGCAAAGCGCTCTACGAGCGTGATCTCCAGGCTGCAAGGACCGTATGTGAGCGAAGTTCTTCGCCGGTTGCCGACATTTTTATCGCAGCTTTGAACAAAGTGAGGCGATCCGGGCTGTCGACCCACAAGGCGGCCGAACGGGAACGGCAGCGATTCCTCCTTTGGATGAAACGGCGTTTGTGGATGATCGGGACCATCGGTGCGTTGGCGCCTTTTGTAGGGTTGTTTGGTACTGTTCTCGGGATTATTCGATCCTTTTCTGACATTGCAGCGTCCGGGACCGGTGGCTTTTCGGTGGTGGCTGCTGGTGTTTCCGAAGCCCTCGGGGCAACAGCTGGTGGAATCTTGGTCGCGCTCATTGCGGTCGTCTTTTACAACTACTTTCAGACTCGAGGAAATCACGCGACCACTGAGATCAAATTGCTCCTGGATGAGTTTTTGGAGCAGCTTCAGGATTTTCCAAGAGAAGAGAGTGGTCGTCATCGACCGCCATCTTCACTCGAACTTCAGCCCGAAGGTTCGAGTACCGACGTGCCTTTCGCACCCAGTGAGAGCTGACTTTGGCCGGACATGGTGGCACACAGCGAGAGCCTTCTCTCGACGACCCAGAAGTGGTTGAGCAAGGGGCGTTTACCGAGATCAACATCGTACCCCTGGTCGACATCATGCTCGTGCTCTTGGTCATCTTGATGGCGGGTAGCACCGCGATGCTGGCCCCCAGCAGCGCTGGTCGAGGAACGGGAATCCGTGTCAACTTGCCTTCGGGTTCTAAAGCCGAAGAGGTGACAAGCATCAGCAATGAGCTTGTGGTTGCTGTGCTCCGTACAGGGGAGATTGTTGCCCGGGGACAGGCGCTTTCCCTCGAAGAGCTCAAAGACTTGTTTGCCCAAGAAGCAGCGCGCGACCAAAGCCAACTTGTTTTGGTACAGGCCGACGAAGAAGCGATTCATAAACGCGTGGTTGAGGTGATGGAGACCGCCCGGGCTGCTGGCTTGACCAACTTGGCTATAGCGACAGAGCCCGAGGAGCCTTGATTTTTGGTTTTGGAAGAGGCGTTGTCGTGCATCAGAAGCGCACGATGCCTTCGCGTTCGAAGTATTGGATGATTTCCAGCGCTTCGGTGTCGTGCATGGGGCTGACTTGGATGATGGCCTGGATGGAGTGTCTTCCGTCGATCCGCGCCAAAACATAACGCTGCTTCACGCTCATTCGGCGGCGGCTTTCGTCATCGATTTGGGTGGCCAGCAGGGGAATGGCATCTCGTGAGGGTAAATGGGGTAGCGTTTGACCCTGTGCCGTCGCATCAGTGAGGTCTGCGATCAGGTCTTGGCTTCCGCTCATCGGCGCCGGCGTACCCGCGGGCGTGGGGGACCGTGGGATGCTTGGACTGCTTTCGGGCCTCCCAGCCATCGGAGGTGCCCGAGGCGCAAGAATGCCTTGTTGGTGAAGTTCAAAGAGGTGAAGACGGACTTGGTATTCTGTCGCGCGGACTTCGCTGATGATCTGCTCCATGGTGAGACCGTGATGCGCCAGGGCGATAATTTTCCCGTCTAGTGTGTCCGGATTTGCACCTTCGGGAAGCTGCTGGTTTTGCACCGCGAGTGTGATGTCGAGGTTGGGGAACGTGATGTCGAAGTCTTTCCAGAGGGTCTTTCGGTTTTTTGCTTCTCGATAGATTTCAAGGAGAGGGATGGAAACACCAATCTCTGGCCGAGGATCGGGCTCTTGGTTTTCGATGAAAGTAAAGCTTCCGTTGGTCCACTCAAAGATCTCGAGCATGGATTCGCTGATTTTGACCCTAAGCAATTGAATGACCTGTTCTTCAGGGACGATGCCGATCATCACCAGGATTCGTCCTAAGAGCACCTTGGTGTCGCGCTGGGTGACAAAGGCGCGCTCGAGTTGCTCCTCGGTCAGCAGGCCATGATGAACCAGGAACTGTCCGAAGTACTCCCGCGGGTCGTTAGAGGATGCGCGCGTGGTCGCGCCATCTTGGATGAGGAATTCTTTTTTGGTGGTCCCTTGTTCAATCGAGAGGAGGCCGTCTACCCCCCTGTGGGAGAGCCACAGGAGCACATCTGCCAGAGGCATCAAGGAAAGCTCGCCCGAGAAGTGCCCCATCCTCTCTATGCTCAATACCTTATCCTTGTCTCTAGGCAAGCTCCTGGTCCATGATTCTGGGGTGGCACAGCCGATTCGCGTGACGGTCTATGTGAGGGCCGGGTGCTCACTGTGTGGCCCCCTGCTACAGATCGCCAAGGAGGTTCAGCGGAAGCAGGATTTTGAGCTCGAGACGGTCGACATCACGGATGATGTCGATTTGACTCGACGTTACGGGGATGAGGTACCGGTTGTGTTGATCAATGGCCGAAAAGCCTTCAAGGGGCAGATGTCCGAGGCCGAGTTCAAAAGGAAGCTTACGAGAACCAGGTCTACCCTGCACGGGGATTCCGAAATGGCGTCGGCAACCGATACCGGCTGGGTACCCCCTCCGGCCTTGGTGCTGCTTTTTTTTGTGGCAACATTGGCTCCATTTACCTACTTCGTTGTCAGCGGCGTAGAGGCCGGCAAGCTCGGTATGGGCCCGCTTTCTCAGAAGCTGCTCCGGGTGAAGGCCATGTCGGGAAGCCCGCCGAACTGGACTCTTCCGGCCATGGAGGGCGGCCAGGCCGCCCTTGAGGACTACGCCAACAAGATCGTCTTTGTAAACTTTTGGGCCACTTGGTGTCCCCCTTGCATCGAAGAGATGCCGTCGATGAAGCGGCTCTCTGAGAAGCTGAAGCACCCCGATTTTGTGATGCTCGCAGTCAGTGCGGATGATGCGTGGGAGCCCGTGCGAAAGTTTTTTGGTGACGAAAAAATCCAGTTCCGCGTTCTTCTGGACAAGGGAGGACACATTGCGCGCCAGTACGGGACGGAAAAGTTTCCTGAGACCTATGTGTTGGTCAATGGGAAAAGCATAGGACATATTGTGGGGCCCAGGGACTGGGACAAGTGGTACGCAGAGGCCTATCTGAGATCTTTCTTACATTGAACCGATTACAGCGCGTGGTGTGGGGGAACGGGTGGGGCCGTGGGATAGAAGCGCCGGCTTCGTAACGGAACAAGTGGGTTAGCCTCCGTTCAAAAGTTGATCGAGTTGCGTCCGTAGGGCGATTCGTTGCTCCTCGTGTGCTACACAAAGTTTTTCTTCATCGCGCTCGATGATTCCGTCCGCCAAAAGGAGTTTGACGGCATTTTCAATGCTCAGTTTTGACAGACCTTCAGGACGAAGGAGGGTGCCCTTGCTCGCCTCGTGGGTGGCGCGGTCAAGGGTTTGTTTGACAAAGGTATTCCGGTCTGTCGGTTGTTTCAGGCATTCTCCCGCATATTCGGTCACAAAGCGGTAGGCCTCCAAAAAGACAGCGAGTAGATTAAACAGGCTTTCGCCTTGTTTGAGGCCCTGGGGGGCAAGAGACCAGTACTCTTCGTTTTCTTGCACATTCCGGAAAATGAATCCTCGCCGGATGAGGCCATCGGCGGCTTGTTGGAAATTCTCACGAAAGCTTTGATCGGCTCTAAAAGAAAATTCGAACTTGAGGAAGTGCGAGATGCGCTGCGCCATACTCGAGACGTCGTCCTTTTTGACCTGCTTTGGGCCGTAGGCCCGCACGGCGGTGACGACGACAGCCGTGGGGATCAGAAAGTGGAGTATGCAGTTTTTATAGTAGTCGAGCGCTCGACGGCCATTCGCATCGACAAGGAGTAAGGTTTCTCCGCCAGTGTCGGGATGCATTTGTACGATTCCGTCCACCGCGAGTCTTCCAATCGCTTCCCTGAGTGCGTTTTGCCTGAGGGGCGCGCTCAGCGTAGAAGACAACCGAGCGCCGACTTCTTCGAGGCCCCGGACGGCGATGTCTGCGCTCTGATATAGAAGGGACTCAGGCGTTTTGGTGTTCGGTCGAGACAAGAGTACCAGGGCGACCAAACTGGTGGGTGTGACCCGAGTCGCCTGGTTGATGCCGTAGACGATTCGATGTCCAAGCTGCGAGATGAGCTGCGCGCGTTGGCTGGTTCGTTCGTCCTTTTCGCTTGTGTGCGGACGTGTTGGTTGGGTTATCGGGCCGCTACGTTTTTGGGGACTCATGGAAGCGATGTCAAAACCACGGGTGGTCGAGAATCGTCTGAGGGAAATGGGTGTTCCGAAGTCGACGTACACGCGGCCATACCTAGAGCGCAAGACTCGTGTAGAGGACAGGAGGGCCGTCACGTCTTCCTTTTTCTTCTTTTCGCCTTCAAGCTCTTTGACGTAGGAGGTGGCTTCTACGATTTTCTCGTAGTTGATTGAGACGGGAATGAAAGAGAGGTCGGAGATGGCGCCTTCCAAAACAGGATCTACGCACATGCCTAGCATTCCCATTTTTGGGGGTGACAATTTGCCGGTTCGGCTCCGGCCACCTTCGATGAAAAACTCGATGGGGTGCCCCTCTTTGAGCAGTCGCCTCAAGTAGGCAGCAAGAAGAAGTGCATACAGTCTGTCTCCTCGAAAACTGCGGCGGATGAAAAATGCGCCTCCTCTCGTCTGAAAATCGGACCGATGGGTGGAAAGTTGAGGTTGTCGCCCGCCGCGATGTGCGGTGGCATAAGGCCATTCTTGAAAAAGACTTGCGAGAGTACAAGATAGTCCACGTGGCTCTTGTGGCTCGGAACAAGTACGATCGGTCCTTGTCTTGCCGCTTTACGTACCTCTTTCAGCCCGTCTTCATCAACCATGATGCCGTCGTAGATACGGTTCCAGACTGCTTCGACGATGACGTCGATAAAACGAAGCCAGCTCACACGAATGTCTGAGGCCATGGCTTGGAGGATTCGGTCCGCCTTTTTTTCGAGTTCGTTTTGTGGCGCTGCCTTTTTTAGAGAAAACAGGCTTCGTGCTCCAGCGAGGAGTCTTTGCAGGGACCCCTGCCTTTCTGCCTCGAGACGTTCGCGCTGGCCTGCCTTTGAATGGAAGTATTGGCGCACGGTGGGGTCGTTCAGCACCAGTTGTCGCGTTCGGGACGCGGATCGATGGATTGGGCCGGTGCGAAGTTTTTCTTCCCTTGAAAGGTGCTGGAGTATGGTCCAGCGAATTTTTTTTGGCCACGATATGGTTTTTGGTTGCGGGTTGTTGTTCGAGAAACGCCTTAAGGTTGATGGGTGCGCCCACGTGAAACCGAAGGTCGTCCGAATTGAGCAACAACCCTAAGAACTCTCGAATGGTGCCTGGTGCTTCGCGGTCACCGAACACAGCATCGATGAGGCCTCGCCGGAGGCCAGCCGCACGTTTGGTGGTCAGGAGGGCTTCAGGCAGGAAGAGTATGGGTTGCTCTTGTTCTCGTTGGAGCGCCACCAGTTTTTCTACATGGGCCTCGGCGTACGAAGAATGGGGGTTCATCAGCGTGCGCGGCCGGCGCAAAAACAAAAGGGCGGGTTGCTCGGTTTCGATCGATTCGGCGAGCGCCTCTGAGTTTGCGGGGCGCGCGGAGGCACGATGGTCGTGCATCCATTGGGGTTTTTTGAGGCCGAGGGACTCCAGTGCGTGCAGAAGGTAGAGGGGGTCGGTGACTCGCCGGGTGCGGAAGGTATGAATGACGATGCCGTCCCGATCTGCGCAGATCAATCGCTGTCGATCGTCTGCCTCCAGCCGGACTTTTTTGAACCACAGGCTGAGGATGGCCCCTAAGATTCCGCGCTCTGGACCATCCTTGGGTGTGGCTAAAGAGGTAGCCAAGTTTGGCGCTCCGCTTGATTGCCCTTAAGGGGGCGTTTCGACTGAATACCCGGTTTTTCGGAAAGAGGGCCAGCTAGGTAAAAGCCCCAGTACTCATCCACCCGCCTGACCGGAACGGGATCCCAGCGGTCGGGTTGGTCTACGGTGGGGTCGTCCCCTCGATCACCTGGGTTCCGCGGTTTTGCGTTTACCCTAATAGTATCAATATACCCAGTTTTTGTTCTCGGGCGCGCTCAGCACTGGCGGTGACCCAACCCGCGTGGTACGGTTCATTCTTCGGCCTGGAGCCATGCGAGCTTGGTGTCCGCACTGCGGGGCTCAGAATGAGTTCGCGCGTCCCCCCACGACCGCGATTGTGTATTGCCGGCACTGTCGAAAGCCGTTTGGTGCGGCTGCGCTTCAGGGCGGCCAAGATGCGCGGCCACGGGCGCTGAGACGGCCGGCCGCGACCACCTCGACTCCGACTTCCGGGATGCCCCGCTATAACGCCCTGACACCAACGCCCACCCCCACCAGCCCTGGTGTGGTGCCTGCGGAACCTTCGGCGACCGAAGTGATTGTGCCCAAGGGGCGACCGCAACCGGGACAGGACGGAAATGTGGCAAAGGTCATCTATCGGAGTCCGGACGGCATGGAGACCGAATTTGTCCTTGGGGATCGTACTTCGGTGGGGAGGCACCCGAAAAACAACGTCCGTCTCAATGATCGTGAAATTTCTAAAGAACACGCGGTGATCGAGCGTCGTGAACACGATTTTTGGCTATCCGATTTGGAGTCGTCGAACGGCACATACGTGAATGGTCGTCGGGTAAGCGAGGTCCTCCTCAAAAATGGGGACGAAGTTCTACTCGGCTCAATGAAGTTGATCTTCTCCTTGGTCCGGGACGGCGAAGATCAGGATTCGGCGCGCGATCTGGTCACCATTTTGCCTCAAGAACCCGCGGGCGCGACCCACATTCATGCGAAGCTCAAGAACGAAGAGCTCGATTTCAAGCCTGTGTCTGAGGTTGAAGATCTGGAGGTCGTCAAGCGGGACTATGAGAAGCTGAGGCTTACGCATGAGCTCTCAAGAATTGGTCTGACCACTGACCTCTCGGTCTTGTTGTCGAAGACACTCGATGTTGTGTTTTCCATGTTGGCTGCCGATGCCGCGGTCATCATGCTGGTGGACGAAGAAACAAACACGTTGGTTCCCCATACGCTTCGCCAGCGCGATACCAACGGGAAACGGGAGATTGTCCTATCGTCCACCATTGTGAATCAGGTGCTCCACGACCGGTCTTCGGTCCTTTCTTCAGACGCGTTCATCGATCCGCGGTTTTCTGGTTCGCAGTCCATCATTGCCCAAGGCATTCGATCCGCCATGTGTGTGCCTCTGGTCGCCCATCGCAAAGTCCTTGGAATCATGCATATCGACTCGCGGGAGCGGGTCGGTGCGTTTACCGAAAAGGACTTACAGCTCCTGAACGCCATCGCTGGGCAGACCGCGGTGGCCATTGAAAATACCCGCCTGGTCCGGCAGATCGAGGACGAGGCAAAAACCCGCGGTCAGCTGAGCCGGTTTCTTCCGCCCCACGTGGTTGAGGCCATGGTTCAGGGCAAGGGCGAGCCCATCAAAAAGGGAGGCCGCGAGCTGGAAGCGTCGGTGGTGTTTTGCGACATCCGCGGTTTTACATCCCTTTCTGAAAACGCCGGGCCGCAGGAGGTCGTCGACCTTCTCAACGAGTATTTCGAGCGATTGTCTGAAGTCGTGTTTCGCCGCGACGGGGTCCTCGACAAATTTATCGGGGATGCCCTGATGGCTTCCTGGGGTACGTTGGAGGGCGATCTCGATCCTGCGTTCAACTGTGTGGCCGCGGCCCTTGAGTTTCGCGACACGATACGCGAGCTCAATGCTCGGCGGGGCCAAGAAGGGCTGGAGCCGATACGCATGGGAGTTGGGGTGAACACAGGCCGGTTGGTCGCCGGGTACATGGGCTCGAAGCGCCGGCTAGAGTATACGGTTGTTGGGGACACGGTGAACACGGCTTCTCGTCTTTGCGGTGTGGCTCAGGGTGATCAGGTATTGATTTCAGACGCGACTTTCCGCGCTGTGGGAAATCGCATTGAGGCAAGATTTTTGGGCACTCGGCAGGTTAAGGGGAAGGAGCACGAGGTTGGAGTCTACGAGGCGCTTCGAGTCGCCTCCCACCAACGCTCAGCGAAGGAAAGCTGAAGGCTTGGTGCGGAAGCAAGTTGTACAGCGCTGTCCCAATTGCGCTGCCAAATACGACGTAGGGATCTACGTTTCGGGCCAGAAGGTCCGTTGTCGCCGGTGCGGAATCAAGTTTGCGGTTGAGAGAACCGACACGCAGATGGGCTCCGGCGCGCGCGGCCAACCGCCGGATCGGCCCAAGGATGGCGCGGATAAACCCTTGGGGGCGAAAAATGCGCCTCGGCCCCCTCCTCCCAAACAAAAGCGTGTTGCCGTCAATGATATTCCGGCGGGTACGGTGCTTGGTGGCTACGAGGTTGGTTCGGTGCTGGGTCGCGGCGCGATGGGCACGGTTTATCGGGGCCGGCAACTTTCTTTGGACCGGCCGGTCGCGGTGAAGGTCATGAGCACGGATCTGGTCAATCAGCCCGAGTTTGTTCTTCGGTTTCGCCGAGAGGCGGCCGCTTTGGCGGCGTTGGCGCACAACCATGTGGTGTCCATCATCGATCAAGGCAATGTGGATGCGCACTGGTTTTTTGTCATGGAGTACGTCGATGGCCCCACGCTTCGGCGTCTTTTGGCTCGGCGTGCTCTGACCCTAGATTTGGCGATTGATCTTGCGCTTCAGATTGGGCGAGGGCTCGACTACGCCCACGGTAAGGGTGTCGTTCATCGGGACCTCAAGCCAGAGAATGTGCTTTTGGCCGATGACGGCCACGACGGGCATGTGGCCAAGATCTGTGATTTTGGGTTGGCTGACATTCTGTACAGCGATCGTTCGTACGTGAACCTGACCGGAAGCCGGATATCCATGGGGACCGTCAACTATATGGCGCCCGAACAGCGTCAAGATGCCGGTCGGGTCGATCAGCGGGCTGATGTTTTTTCCTATGGTGTTCTTTTGTACGAAATGGTGACCGGGGAGCTTCCGCTCGGGCGCTACCGCGAGCCGTCGCACAAAAACCGTTCGCTGGACCGGCGACTTGACCCCGTGATCCTCAAGGCGCTCGAGCCGGACGCTCGACGGCGTTATCCATGGGTTCGGGAGATTATAAGCACCTTGGAGCGGGTTCAGGGCCCACGCCCACGTCGGTAGACCACCAGGTTCGTGGCGCCGGTTTGGAGGTGGCTTATGGCAACCAAGGTGGCTCGTTTAGACGCAATCCAAGTGAGCCGGAGTGCGATTTAGGGTAATTACCAGGATCGTGGATCGATTTCCCTTCAAAAATCTGGTTGCACCACGCCGGACTTCCTGTCATTTCCCGCGAAATGCAGTCCCTAAGCGACCAGCTTCTGAAGGCAGGTCTCATCACCGAAGAACAGTTTGCGCGCGCGAAAAGCGGTCCCAAAAGGGGGCGTAAGCGGCCCCGGCGTTCGGGCGCTGTGCGCCGCAACGCACAAAACGCCGGTGCCGCGCTGGCAGGCGCCCAAGCGGGGCCCCAGGCCGAGGAACGGCGCGCCAAGAGCGGCGCCGTTCCTCGCATGTTGGATCTTAAAGATCCGGGCAAGCTGAAGATCTGCCAGGCGGTTGAGAAGCATCGTTTGCGCGACGATACCAGCGGAGAGGTGTCGTTTCATTTTGTGCTGCGGAACCAGCGTGTGGGCAAAATGTTTGTCTCTCAAGAAGTGGCAAAACGTCTCGAAGCAGGTGAGCTTGCGATTGTCGAGTTTGGCACTGCCGAAGATCACGCGATCGTTTCTGCGCCGGCCGTCAGTGCGATCCGCGCCGTTGACGGTGACGCTGTTCGCTTCCACAATTCGCAGACATAGCCGGAAGCGTCGGTCACCTTCCGTCTCTGCCTATTCTTGATCGTCGAGATAGCTGAGCAAGACTTCGTCCAGCGATCGCTCGACGACGACGATGTTGGACTCCGCGATCTTCTTGTCCTTCGGCTTTACGGGAGGGTTTTTGGCCTCCAGCCTACGTCGGTCTTTGCGGGCATTGATCTCACTGGGATCGGGACGAGGAGGATCGATGCAGGTTACGGTTGGAAGGGGATCGGGTGCTTGGCCGCTTGCTGCAAGAGACCCTGGGAGTTTGAAGTCGAGGAGGGTGTCTGTCGGGGGTGGTATGTCCCGCCTGCGAAGTTCTCTGGGAGCGGTGATCAGTTCCGTTTTGGCCTCATGAACGGAGGAAGAACGCGCGTTGCGTTCTTGCTCTAGGCGTCGTTCTTTTTGCGTCTCGACCGCCGCTCGGAGCATCTCGCGGCGCTCCGCCAATAGGGCGATCCTTTCTTCCTCTGATTCGCTTTGGATCAGCTCCATATCGGGCTGCGTGATCGCTTGATCGGCCGGGAGAAGACGCGGCAGATTCTCGGTCGGGCCTTCTTCGTTTTCGAAATGGGGAAGTGGGGGCGCAACCAGGCCTTGTTTGCCGTACATGTTACCGGGAAGGTCTTCGGTCTTGGGGGTGGCCTCGAGGCGCCTCGTGACGACCAGGTCTCCCGTTTCTGCGCGGGAACCAAGGTCATCGCTTTCATGCTCGGTGGGGTCGTCCTCGCTCAGCATTCCAATATCGGTCGCGGTTCTTTCGGCCGACGGGGGCAAGGTTTCGGTGAGCGACTCGGTTTCGACTTTGGCGCGGGGCGGGTTTGGGGCCTCCTTGGTTTCGGTTGGGGTCTGATGCCCACCAACTATCCTCTGGCTCCACAGAGGTGGCCTCCGCCGCGGCTTGGGCTTCGACTTGGGCTTGGGCTTCGGCCTTGGCTTTGGCTTGGGCTTCGGCTTGGGCTTTGGCTTCGGCTTCGGCTTCGGCTTCGGCTTGGGCTTTGGCTTGGGCTTCGGCTTCGGCCGGGCTTTTCGCTTGGGGCTCGGCCGGTGCGCTTTCGGCTGGGGCCTTGGTGGCTTCGCCCAGAGAAGTCTCGGCTTCGATGGGGGCGCTGGGGAGATCTTCGGCCTGGGCCAGAAGGCCGGCGGGCACGTCCGGGTGGCGTTGAGCTTGGCTGGATGGTTCTTCCAAGTGGATACGGCTGTCGTATTCTCCCCGGATGAGCTCTTTCATGAGCCGTTTGTGTTGGTCCTGCATTTTGGCCCGGATGCGCCGATTCAGTACTTGTTGGTCCAGGCCTTCTTCGATGTCTTTGCTGTAGGTCGTTTTCTCGGCGGCAACGATTTGGCCATCCATGAAAACCTGCGTGATCACATGCGGGTGGTCCATTCCGCTGTCCTCGGTTTGTACGTGGAAGACCCGACCCTTGTGACGGAGGTTATGATTGAACCCGGGAAGCATACGCCCGATTCAAAGAGTAGCCTGAGTTATTTGTTGTTGCCAGGGGCCTGACCCGATGTAAGGATTTGTGTCCAATCGGTCGATTATGTCTTCGAACGACTCTTCGCGTCGGCGTCAATTTCCGGGTACGGGTCCGGCAAGTAGCACCCACCTCCCTGCGGATCCGCTCCCTTCGGGGGCGGAGGAGCCCAAGCCCGCTCGGACGAGGGTGAATGCGCCCATTGTACTTATTCCCATCGGCCAGGTGGCAGATGAGATCTTTGAGACCATCTCCCCGGTCCTCGAGGAGATGTTCCGAAGGCCGACTTCGGTCCATAGTCCCCCTCCCGCTGCCCAAATATGCGTACAATCCCACCCGGGAGCAGTATCACTCGGCGGCGATCTTGAAACGGGTGGAGACCCTAAGAAAGCCAGAATGGGATGCAGCCGTCGGGGTGGCCAATGTGGACCTTTTTGTGCCCGAAGTTCAGTTTATCTTCGGTGAGGCCGATCGAAGTACACGCTCTGCGGTGATCAGCTTGACTCGGTTGAGGGCAGAGTCGGGAACCCCTGATGTGCGTCGAGAGCTGCTGCAAAAACGCCTGGTGTCTGAGTCCATTCATCAGGTGGGCTTGCTTCGGGGGCTCGCGCAGTGTCCAAACAACCGCTGCGTCATGTTTCTCTCAGCCACCATTCAGGACACCGATAAGAAGGGCTCGACGTTCTGCGCCAACTGCCGAAAGCGCCTCGCAGCCGAGCCCTGATCCCCAAAGTCCAAAACGCTTTGCTGAAGAGGCCCGAATTCGATAGGGTTCGTGACTCTTCATGGTGCCCCCCGGCAATAAGCGACAGGCCCTGGGCAAGGGTCTCGGTGCGCTCATACCCCAACGTTCGTCCGGCAAAGGGACTGAGAAGCCTGAAAAAGGGGCGCTCTCGGTGGCCATTGAGGAGGTTCACCCGAACCGGTTTCAGCCTCGAAAAACATTCGACGATGCGGCCTTAGCCGAGCTGGCCGACTCGGTTCGCGAACATGGGTTGATCCAACCCATTCTGGTGCGAACTCAAGGAAGCGGCTTCGAAATCATCGCGGGCGAGCGCCGTTGGCGCGCCTGCCAAAAAGCGGGACTCAAGACCATCGATGTCATCGTCAAAGACCTGGCCGACAGTGCGGTCTTTGAATGGGCATTGATCGAAAACATCCAAAGGGAGGATCTCAATCCCATCGAGGAGGCCGAAGCCTACCGCCGTCTGCTCGACCTGGGGAAGCTCACCCAGGAGCAGCTGGCGGTACGGGTGAGCAAGGATCGGTCGACCATTGCCAATGCATTGAGGTTGCTGAAGCTTCCGGACGAGGTTCGCCGGCAAGTCATCGCGGGTGCGCTTTCGATGGGCCACGCTCGGGCGCTGTTGGCGCTGGAGTCTCGAGAAAACATGATCAAGACTGGCCGCGAGGTCGTGAAAAGGGGCCTGTCCGTCCGAGAGGTGGAGCGACTGGTCCGAGCGGAGCGAACCCAAGCCAAAAACGCCCTCAAAGGGGACGACTACGCCCAGTTGCCGGGCGGAGCGCCCGCTGTAAAGCAGGCGGGTGATGATCTGATGCGGGTTCTTGGTACCCGGGTACGGATTGTGCCCAAAGGTCGGCGCGGGCGGATTGAGATCGACTTTGCCTCTCCCGATGAACTCAATCGATTGATTTCTCAATTAAAGGGGTCGTGGTAGGGGTAGCTCATGCCGAAGCTTGTCAAGCGCGAAGAATCTCATATCCAGTCGCGGGTGAATCCCGCCGATGCCCATACGATCCTTGGTCGTGAGGCCAAGTTCTCGGGGAAACTCACCTTTGGAGGGGCTGTTCGCATCGACGGCCACTTCGAGGGCGAGATTTTCACCGATGATTTGCTGCTCGTGGGGCCGAGCGCCGAGGTCAAGGCCAAGCTCCAAGTCGGCAGTATTATTATTAATGGCAGCGTCGAGGGCGACGTCGTGGCCAAAAGCTCAGTGGAGATCAAAACCCCCGGCCGTCTGCGTGGCAACGTGACCACGCCGGCCCTCCTCATTGAAAAAGGGGTGATCTTCGATGGAAGCTGCAAGATGTCGGATCCGTCCTCCGGGCCCCGTCGGACGCCGCCTCCGGCGCCGCCCGCAGACGGCAAATCCTAGCCTACGGGGGTACGGCGGCTCTGCCGCGGGACTCTCATAGACATTTCCTCAGCCCTTTAGGGGGTTTGTCGGCGATTCATGTCGACGGCTACGTCTACGTGGTGGGAGGGGTCGCGTCGCGGACCTCGACGCGCGGGCGCGTCGCTGTGGGCGCTGACGTTAGAGGCCTACCTTGGACGTCGACGTGGTCGCGGCCATGGTCGAATCCGATGATGTCTTTTTCGTTCGATCTTGTGAGATCACCGTGGTAGTTCCGCGGCCTTTGGAGGAATAGATGACGGATCGAGTACGTGAGATTCTGAGCTGGTATGCCTCAGAAACCCCCGGAGTTCTTAACAATCTGGCCAAGCTGTTGAATACGGGGCGCTTGGCGGGCACCGGCAAGTTGGTGATCTTGCCCGTAGACCAGGGGTGCGAGCATGGACCTGGGCGAACCTTTGGCCCCAACCCCGCAGGCTATGACCCCCGGTATCACTTTGAGCTCGGCATTGAGTCTGGCTGCAACGCCTATGCGGCTCCCCTCGGGTTCCTCGAAGCGGGGGCGGCGGAGTTTGCCGGACGCATCCCGACCATCTTGAAGCTCAACAACTCAGACTCTCTCTTCTCGGTGGAGGACCCTTGCCCGGCGGTCACCGGATCGGTCAAAGACGCCCTTAGACTTGGGTGTACCGCAATCGGATTTACCATCTATCCGGGTTCGAAGGCGCGCAACGAGATGTATCAGCAGATTCGAGAAATCTCGCTGGAAGCACGCTCGGTAGGCATTCCCACGGTGATTTGGTCGTATCCGCGCGGGAGCCAACTTTCGAAAGAGGGAGAACTCGCGGTGGATGTCGTAGCTTACGCCGCCCACATCGCCTGTCAGCTGGGTGCCCAGATCGTGAAGGTGAAGCCGCCGACGGCGCGCATCGAGCAGGCTGCGGCCAAGAAGGTGTACGAAGCACAGGGCATCAAGGTCGACACGCTGACCGATCGTATTCGCCACGTCGTTCAATCTTCGTTCAACGGTCGGCGCATTGTGATCTTTTCGGGCGGTGCCGCTAAGAGCGAGCAAGAGATCCTTTCCGAGGTGAAAGAGATCAACGCTGGCGGGGGCTTCGGGTCGATCATGGGCCGAAATAGCTTTCAGCGCGCCAAGGCCGAAGGCGTCGATCTTCTCACAAAGGTCATGGACGTCTACCGCAGCTGATGCGGCCTCAAGGGCGTGGGCCCGTTCGCCGGGCTCTCTGAAGGAAGGTCGTTCACCATGGCTCCTATCCTGAGCCGGGAAGAAATTCGGTTGCTGGACGGGTTCGCCATCGACCAGCTGGGGGTGCCGGCCGCGTCCCTTATGGAATCGGCGGGGCGCCACGTCGCCGATGTGGCGTCCGGACTTGTGGGGCCCAAATGCGGTCCCGTGCTGGCGCTGGCCGGGGTGGGCAACAACGGCGGCGACGCTTTGGTGGTTTCGCGCGCCCTCTTTCACCGGGGCTACCCCGTTCGGCCTGTTGTTGTCGGAAACCCGGAACGCATGTCGGCCGATTGCCGTCTTCAGCACCAAATCCTCGAACGGATGGGCTTCGCGCCGCACGCGGTGACGGACCAAAGCGGTTTGGAGGATCTCCGGCGGTGGGTGGACGAGAGTCCCTTGGTGATCGATGGGCTGTTCGGAACGGGACTAAGTCGGCCGGTCGCAGGGGTCTTTCGTGAGGTCATCGAGATCCTTGCTTCAGCCGTGGTTCCGGTTGTCGCCGTCGACATTCCCTCCGGTATCGATGCAAATACCGGGCAGGTATTGGGCGCTGCCATTCGGGCGACCCACACCGTGGCCTTTCAGTACGCGAAGAATGGTCATTGGCTGTACCCTGGCCGCGCCCACTCGGGGGTACTCGCGGTCGTCGATATCGGGTTGCCCCCGGTTGAAGCGGCTGGTGTGAAGCCGAGCGCCGAGACGTTGGCGTCTGAGGTATTGGCTTCCGCGTTTTCGCCCAGAACGCCCGACACCCACAAAGGGCGTTTTGGTCACCTGCTGGTCATTGCCGGGAGCCCAGACAGTCCGGGGGCTCTCTTGCTCACGGGGCGCGCCGCCCTGGGTTCCGGTACTGGGCTGGTTACCCTCGCCAGCGATGAAGACACCATCGCCCGTACAAGCCCAGGCTTTGTGGAGCTGATGGGCATGCGTTTGGGGGCTAAGCGCATCGACCCCAAGCAGGCCCAGGCAGCGGCCGTTCGAATGGGCGCCGTCGCCCTTGGACCGGGGCTACCGCCTGATGGGGCGACCAGGACGCTTGTGAGGTCCGTTCTCGAATCGACCACGGTTCCGGTGGTGCTGGACGCGGGGGCTTTGAGTGCCCTCGGAGACGACCTCGCTTGGCTCAAAGCGCGTCAGGCGGCCACCGTGCTGACACCGCACCCCGGCGAGATGGGGCGCCTACTGGGGTGTTCTTCTCAGGAGGTCCAGCGTTCTCGGTGGTCTTTGGCGCGGAGGTTGTCGGATAGCACCCACACGGTGGTGGTGCTGAAGGGCGCGTCTACGGTGGTGGCGGCTGGCGGGCGGCTGGGTGTTGTCACTGAGGGGAATCCGGGCATGGCGACTGCGGGTTCCGGCGACGTTCTGACCGGCGTCATCGGCGGGCTTTTGGCGCGTGGCGTAAGCGCGGAGGTCGCGGCGCGCGCCGGCGCCTTGCTGCATGCCCGTGCCGGAGACCGTGCCTGCGCTCGTTGGGGAGAAGAGGGTCTGACGGCTTCTCGTTTGATTCCCGCGTTGGCGACGACTCTGGCGCTCGGAGACCATCGCTCGTGAACCATGCCCATCGGGCGCCCACGCTTCAGCACACTGAAATGCTGGCAGGCCTCATCGGCACCCGCGTCCGGGCCGCGGTTTTGGGGGAGGACCCCGCCCTTGAAGGAGCGGGTCACCTTGTTCCGTCAGGGGAGTCCGTGTTTATCGCACTCTACGGTCCGTTGGGTGCGGGCAAGACGGCCTTCACGCGAGCGCTGGTGGGGGCGCTCGAACCGCGGCAAGCCGACCAGGTTTGCTCTCCAAGCTTTGCGATCGTCCACCGGTACGACGGGGGCCTCAGCATCCGTCACTATGACTTATATCGGCTTGAAACCATTCAAGATCTCGAAGAAATCGGCTACCGAGACGACTTTTTCGGCCCGGGTGTGACCATCGTCGAATGGGCTGATCGGATTCCCCAGTCCTTGCCCCGCCGGCGCTTGGATGTTCGAATGGCATTTGACGGTCGCGAAGGTCGTCGGGTTGTGCTCGAGCCTCACGGATCGCGGTACTGCGAGCTCCTTCGTGACATCGCGCTCCAGATCCCTTAAAGGGGCTGTTCAACCACGAGTTTCCTATGGCGGAAGTCGACGAAATCCCTACACCCCAGCCTCAAGACAAAAAGTCCGATGACCCGGCGTCCGTGGAGGCTCCACCGGCAGAAGCAGCACCGGCTGCGTCAGCCGTCGCTGGAGCTGATGCCGCGCCGAGCCCAGAAGCGTCTTCTTCGGCCGAAGCCAAATCGGAGAAAGCTTCCGGGAGCGATGGGCCCCCAAAATCGAACGCCCCTGAGCTTCCGGTCGAAGAGATGTCCTTCGCTGAAATGTTCGAGTTGGCGGAGAAGCAGTCCGCCGACAAAAAGAAAAAATTTCGGGAAACGGTCGGGTCCAACATTTCGCCAGGCAAGATCGTGTACGCGCGGGTAGTTGGCATTTCGCACGACTCGGTGTTCCTCGATGTGGGTGCCAAAGCCGAGGGTGTGATCGCCAAGTCCGAACTCCTTGATGAAGAAGGCAATCTGACGATCAAAGAGGGCGACCGGGTCGAAGCCCGGGTGAGAAACTTTGATGGTGGCTCCATCAACCTTACGCGCACTCTGCCCCACCAGAGTCTCCGGAACAAAGAGCTGATACAGGAGTCCTTTCGCACTGAGATTCCAATCAAGGGGAAGGTCACCGCGCAAAACAAGGGTGGGTTTGACGTAGACATTTCCGGCTTACGTGCATTTTGTCCCGCATCGCAGATGGACTTGCGGCCCACTAAGGGCTCATCCCATATCGGGCAGCAGTACGAATTCCGGATCACCGAGCTCAAAGATGGCGGACGCAATATCGTCGTTTCCCGGCGGGTTCTGTTGTTGGCAGAGCAGCGCAAGAAAGCTGAAGAGACCCTCAAGACCCTGACCGTGGGATCCGAAGTGACGGGTAAAGTGACTTCCTTGAAAGACTACGGAGCCTTCGTGGATCTTGGAGGCGTCGAGGGTCTGGTCCATCTCTCCGAGATTTCGCATGGTCACTTGTCCAAGGCCTCCGACCTTCTCAAGGAGGGCCAGGAGATTCGGGTGAAGGTCCTGAAGCTTCAAAACGGAAAGGATGAGACCAAAAAAATCAGCCTTTCCATCAAAGCGCTGGAAGTGAATCCGTGGGACGCGGCGCGCGATTCGCTTCGAGAGGGGCAAAAAGTCAAAGGGAAGGTTCTGAGAATCCAGTCCTTTGGGGCTTTTGTGGAGATCAGCCCCGGCGTCGACGGCATGATTCACGTATCCAACATGGCACTTGGCAAACGGGTCAAAGATCCGCGTGAAATCGTCAAAGAAGGCGAAGAAGTCGAGGCGACCATCGTGACCGTCGACTGGGAGCGCCAGCGCATTGGCCTTTCGTTGGTCAAGACCCGGCAAGAGCTCGCCAACGAGTTGAGCGAAGGCGATGTGATCGAGGGCACAATCGATCGCATTGAGTCGTTTGGGCTTTTTGTGAAGCTTCCAAGCGGGGCCCGGGGTTTGGTTCCGGCCGCAGAGACCGGGACCGAGCGCGGTTCCGACCTCAAGAAGGTGTTTAAACCCGGCGAAACGGTCAAAGTGACCGTGCGGGACCGCGATTCGAAGTCTGGCAAGATTCGCCTTTCTATTCGCGCGGTCAAAGAAGCTGAAGAACGCCGCGAGTTTGCGGGATACATGAACAACGCTTCCACCAAAGGGTCTGGGTTGGGCACCCTTGGGGACCTGTTTAAAGCCCAACTGGGCCACAAGCTGGACAAGCAAAAGTAGGGGCAAAGCCGGTCGTGTATGCTTCGTTTGGGCCCAAGGCGGTCCAGGCCGGTCGCGCTGCCTGTTGCGCTTGCGTAAACTGGTCTGTTTGAGCACTAATACCTGCTATGCAGCTTTCACGTTCTGCCGTTCGTTCTTGGCTTCGCTCAGCGCTCGTTTTTTGGGGCTTGGCCGGATGCCTGGCGCTTACACCAGGGTGCGGCCTGATCTCCAAAGACTTCGATGGAACCATTACCGTCAGCGTGAGTATCAGCGGGGACGACGATGAGACCGTGTTCGACGACATCGTCGAAGTTGACCCCAACGCCAATCCGGACGTCAGTAAGCACCGCAGCAGCATCGATGCCGGGCACGTTCAAAACATTCGTGTCAAAATCACCGGCGTGGACTGCAACAAGTGCTCTGGGGGTGGCGGCTGCCAAGCCTGTATCAATGGGCAGTGTCCAAGCTGTGTCGATCCCGATAACGACGCAGCAGGAGTTTGTTTGGAATGTGCTGAGTTTGTGAAGGGTTCAGTGGATGTGCGAAGTGAGGATGGGGCCTCATGGATCAATATTGCCAAATGGAACGATGTACCGGTTGTGGTTGGCAGTGGATTTGATCTCGAAATACCCACTGAAACTCAGGACATGCTCAACCGACGAATTTTCAAGAGCACCGAAGTGATTCCGTTTCGAATCCGCGGGGAGGCGGATCGGGGTCCGGTGCAGCTGCGTTTTGACGTCAGCTTTACCCTGCAGTTCAGTGCGTCTATCTAACCAGGAATGCATCTCCAAGGTGGCGTCGACGTCAGCTGGGTCCCGTGCCCGATAGGGGTGCGTTTTGGGTGACTCTGTGGCCGAGAAGCCGAGACGAAAAAGCATCGGACCACGGGCACAAGAAGGTGCCGAGGACGAGGGAGCGGGTCCAGCTCTGCCTGCCGCCGGGGCTTCTGGTGAAGCCGACCGGGTCAAGGACCCCGTTCCGACGCCACGAAAGCGGACAAAGCGGGACACGGCATCCCGAGCAAGGACTCGGCGGAAAGAGGCCCCGCGCCCGGAGGTTCTCGCACGCGACGACAGCGCAGCCGACGGCCCAAGTGAAGGGTCCGATGTGGTGGTCGACGTAGGGAACACCGTTGCCTCGCTGCCGGTGCCCGTCAGCCGTGCATCGGTCCCTGCGGTTCGATCCCGTGCGGGTGTACAGCGCGCCCGGGCGTTGGAGCGGTTTCTGTCCGAGATGGGGCGCTATCCGCTTCTTACCCTCGAGGAAGAACGGGAATTGACTGCCAAGGTTCACCGAGATCGTGACCCGATCGCGGCGCGAAAGCTGGTGGTTCACAACCTTCGACTGGTGGTCAAGATGGCCTACAAATATCGAAGAACGTGGGCCAATGTGCTTGACCTGATTCAAGAGGGAAACGTGGGTTTGCTCGAGGCGGTCCGTCGATATGATCCGTTGAAGGGCGCGCGTTTTTCTACCTACGCGACGTTTTGGATACGAGCGTATATTCTTCGGTATTTGCTCGAGCACAGCCGAATGGTCCGCATCTCGCGGACCCGTGTGGGTCGTAAGCTTTTTTTTCGGCTGTCCCGGGAGCGCGAGAAGCTTCGGGCCCAAGGTATCGAGCCCGGTCCCAAGCTTTTGGCTGAAAAACTGAACGTCGATGCTGCGGAGCTCGACGAGGTGGTCAAACATATGGACCAGCCGGAGGTGTGGCTAGATGCGCCGGTGGGTCTGGAAGAAGGCGGGGGAACCGTCCTAGACGGAATGTCGGCTCCGGGCCAAAGCCCAGAGGCGGAGGCCTTTCGAAAAGCGTTCGCCGACGACGTGAGCACTGCGCTCGAATCCTTCGGGAGCAAACTGACCGACGAGCGAGAAAAAGAAGCCTGGGCCAAGCATCTTTTAGCCGAAGATCCGGAATCGCTCTCTTCTTTGGGCAAACGCTTTGGCGTCACCAAACAGCGTATGGGGCAGATCGTTTCGGGTCTTCGCAAGCGCCTTAAGGTCCATCTTCTCGACACCTTAGGGCCGGATGTAGAGCTTGGGTTTCACTTTGACGCCGACTAACCCCATGGATCACTCCGGCATCCGAGGCTTCAGCCGTTGATGCGCGCAGCTTCAGTTCACCGTCCTACGGGGCCCCGGGGGCCCGGTTCGAAGTGAATTCGGCCTGGATGAAGGCCGAAGCCCCAAAAGTACGTGCAATTGCAGACACCTATAACCTGACTTGGATGTCGTGAGCCGCGCGGCAGCCGAAAGCGCTGGATTCGGAACTGGTTCGTGACTAACGTCCCCTGACCGTGAGTGCTCCTCCGCTTGTTCTACGCACTTTGGACCAGTTTGATCCCCGCTGGGATCGGTATGTGGAAGGGCACGACCAGGGGAGTTTCTTTCACCTCCACGGATGGAAGCGGGTGATAGAACGGGCGTTTTCCCTGGAACCGCATTATCTTTATGCGGAGCGAGCCGGAGCCCTGGTGGGCGTGGTTCCGTTGTTCGCATCGGGGGGGCGTCCGTTCAGTCGCGCTCTGGTCTCGGTCCCGGTTGGGGTCAGTGGCGGCGTCTTAGCCGATGACGAACAGGTGGCGGCCTTTTTGCTCGGGGGCGCGCGAGCGGTGGCCGAACGAAAGCGCCTTTCCTACGTCGAGCTCAAGTCGGAGAAGCGCTGTTTCATGCATCTTCCGACGAAGGCAGATCTGTATGTCACTTTTCGTCAGGAGCTGTTCCGAGACAGAGAAGAGCAGCTTGGCGCGATTCCGCGCAAAACGCGCGCCATCATCCGTGAAGCGGAGCGTGCTCGGCTTCGGGCGGAATTCAACCGCGCGGATCTGGACTCGTTTTATGATCTCTACGCGCTCTCCCTAAGGAATCTCGGCACGCCGATGTTCCCCAAGATGCTTTTCGAGGCGGCCTTGGAGGAGTTTCCAAGGCGATCTGACATCCTCGTGGTCCGCCAGATGGGCCGCATTGTGGGGGCGGTGCTGAACTTCTACTACAAGGAAACCATGCTGCCTTTTTTTGCCGGTGCGCTGCCGGAGGCACGCGACGTGGGAATCAACAATTACCTTTATTGGGCGATGCTCGAATCGGGTCGGTCCCGTGGCTATCGCGTCTTTGATTTTGGGCGGAGCAAACGGGGTACGGGTGCATATCGTTTCAAAAGGCACTTCGGAATGACAGAGCAATCTCTGGAGTATCAATATGACCTTGTATCGTGCGAAGAGATGCCCAACGTGAACCCCACCAACGCCAAGTATGAAAAAGCGATTCAGACCTGGCAAAAGCTGCCCGTCGAGGTGAGCAAGTGGGTCGGTCCATTGATTTCCCGGCGCATTCCTTAGCGCCCGCTGGAAGGCCAAAATATGTGTGGCATCGTTGGAATCTATCATTTTGATCGCAAACACCCCGTTGATCGGAGTCTTCTCCTTCGGCAGACGGATGCGATTGCGCATCGTGGTCCGGACTATGGTGGTGCTTATGTCGAGCCGGGGGTGGGGCTTGGGCACCGGCGGTTGGCGATCATTGACGTAGACGGGGGCAACCAGCCCATGTGGGACCTGGAGGGTCGGCTTGCTATTGTCTACAACGGAGAGATCTACAACTACCGCGAGCTTAGGAAGGAGCTCGTCAGCAAGGGGCACCGTTTCGAGACAAATTCAGACACGGAGGTGGTTATCAATAGCTACCGACAGTGGGGTACGGCCTGCACCGAGCGTTTTGTTGGGATGTTTGCCTTTGCACTGTTTGACCGCAATGAATATTCCGTTTTTTTGGCACGAGACCGGCTGGGAAAGAAGCCTCTTTATTTCTACACCGACCACCGCCGCGTCATCTTTGCGTCGGAGCTGAAGTCGATTCTCCTCGACCCCGATGTGCCCCGGGTTCTCGACCCCCATGCCGCCGTCGATTTTTTTGCGTTTAACTATGTTCCCGGGCCGGGAACCATGTTGCGTGGCATCGAGAAGCTCCCCGCGGGGCATTCCATGTTGTTGAAGGATGGCTCTGTTCGTCAGCGGAAGTATTGGGATGTGGACTTTAGCTCGCCGCATTCATCCATCGATTTGACAACCTCAGGCGATCAGTTGGCGGCTCTTTTGGACGACGCGGTTCGGCTTCGCCTGCGGTCTGATGTGCCCCTCGGCGCTTTTTTGTCCGGTGGCATCGATTCAAGTTTGGTAGTGGCTTTGATGGCTCGCCAGGTCAAGGCTGCGATCAAGACCCACACGATCGGTTTTTCTGAAGATGGTTACGACGAGCGTGCTCACGCTCGTGAAACTGCCGAGCTTTACCACACGGAGCATAGCGAAAAACTCGTGAGCGTGGACGCGCTTGACGTTGTAGAGCGGCTGTCCTGGTACTATGACGAGCCTTTTGGCGATTCATCGGCCGTACCCACTTACTATTTGTCGGGCGCGACTCGAGAAAAGGTAACCGTTGCGCTGTCAGGAGATGGCGGTGACGAGAATTTCGCCGGCTATCGCCGCTATGTTTTTGCCATGTTTGAAGATCAGGTGCGGCGTAAAGTTCCTGGGGTGGTCCGCCGGAATCTTTTTGGGCGGTTGGCGTCAGTGTACCCCAAGGCCGATTATTTGCCTCGCTATCTTCGTGCGAAGTCGACGCTCCAGAACATGAGTGAGACGCTCGAGTTTGCTTATTTTCTTTCGCTCACCCAGAAAACCTATCCGCGCTTTTTGGCGCCAGGTTTTCTTCGGGGTGTGAAAGGATACGATCCCTACCAGCATTTTGAACACCATCTATCCTCTTGCCGGACCAGCGATCCTCTGTCTCGTCTGCAATACGTCGATCTGAAAACCTACCTTTGTGATGACATCCTCGTGAAGGTGGACCGAGCGTCGATGGCGCATGCGCTTGAGGTTCGGGTCCCCATTTTGGACCACCGAATCGTTGATTGGGCAGCACGTATGCCCTCTTGCTTGAAGCTCCGAGACTCCGAGACGAAGATTGTGTTAAAACACGTCGCCCGAGAATTGCTTCCGTCTTCCATTTTTGATCGCAAGAAGATGGGTTTTTCAATTCCTTTGCCCGAATGGTTTCGTGGGGGTCTTCGGGATCGAGCTCAGTCCGTGTTTTTTGATAGCCAGGGTGGCAGCAGCGGGTTGCTCCACAACGAAGGCCTCAGACGCATGTGGTACGAACACCAATTGGGTCTGGCCAATCATGCGACTGTCTTTTGGTCTATTCTCATGTTTGAACTTTGGGCGCGCCGTTTCTTGAGTACCAAGGATACGCAGGGACCAACGATGGCCGCATCTCGCCGGGTGCAGCCGACCCGGCTTGAGGTGGGTGCCCTGAGGGCCCCCTGATTGGTTCGAGTTGGGCTCCACACTGTCTGGGCCACGGTGCTTCTTGGCCTCTCACTTTGTGCGCCCGGAGACACTTTTTCTTGGTTGGAAGGGGGATGGACTCCGATTCTTGTGTGTTCTGGTAGGCGTTTGTGGGACGCGATGGGTACGCAAGGTCGTGAAATCTGGGGCCTTCGGGCTCCAGGATTCAGTGTAAGCACGGTCACGTTGACCGGGCTGTAGCAAGTCGCGATCCTGTGTGTACGGTGTCCGAAAGTGAGAGAACCAATCCTCCGGCTCCGGAGGCTTCGGAAGGGACAGGCTCGGCTTGCCGGGTGCCCGATTCTCAGACCGATCCTTACCGCGCGTCCACCTTGCTGCAATTGCAAGAAGGCATCGAACTTAGTGGCGAACATTCAAAGAACCTTTATTTGTGGTTGAACCATCTTGCACGGGCGATGCGAGGTCTCAGGGTCTATGCCGAAAACAATGAGATGCTCCGCAAATATGTGAGCGACGCCTACGCTGGTCTGGAAGCGCTCTTAGAAGAGATTCCCGAAATTACGCTGGCCGTGCGGGAGGACCGTTTCCTGTATGAAAAGGACACAGTGCACATCAACAGCGACCGCGAGGAGGGGCTTCCATTTTTGTTCTACCGGAATGCCTTTCGCCGGATCACCTTCGTTCGAGGAATGTCGGAGGAGGAGCTGACTGGCCTCATGAAGGCGGTGGCGACGGATTGTGGAGGTTACGAGTACGCCGGCGAGGACCTCGTCACGCTCTTATGGCGGCTTGCCTTGCCGCACTTTCGGTACCTGACCATCGATGCGCTTACCATCGAGGCGAGCAACGCGAAAACCAGCGAGGAACGTGACGACCTGGAGCGGATTCAGGTGGACATTGAGGGCATCGTCGCTCGGATTTACCAGACCGGAGCGTCGGAAGAGGAACTCGTCAAGGGGTTATCGATTACGAAGGAAGATTTGGAGGCCCTCAGGAGCGTTCGCGAGGACAGCATCGAAGAGCTTGACTTAGACGATCGAGTCACGCATCGGGCCATCACCAATATCCCAGAAGAGGAGCTTGAACGGATTAAAACGGAGCTTGATGGGGAAATACGGGAGGATCTCCTTAGAAGGATGATGGAGATTCTGGTCAAGATCGCGTTTGTCGAGCAATCTGCAGGTGAGGCTTCCCATACCATTGGTCTTCTCCAGCAGCTGTTCGATACCATGGTGCTCTCACATCGCTATGTGTACGCAAGGGATCTGCTCGAGCTTCTCAAACAGACGGTGGAGCACGACGAGGACCTCAAGCGGATGCATATTGCCAGGCATCTTCTCAAGATGTTTGCCTCCGAGTCTCGGGTTGCACCTGTACTGAGCGCTTTTAATGACAGCCGACGCGCCTCTTCGATCAACGATATGGTGGAGTTTCTGCGGTCTTTGGGATTCACGATTGCGCCGATCCTCCTTTCTTCGCTAGAGACCCTCAATTCGCCAGCGCACCGTCGTCTCATCTGTGACTTAATCGTAGAATTTGGTGTGCCAGAGCCCGCGGCCTTGTTGGAAAGAATGATCACGGCCAAGTGGTTTGTGATTCGAGACATTTTGACCATTGCGCAACACCATCCCCCAGAAGATATCTCAGCTTTGGTTAAAAGAGCGCTTGATCACAAACACCCCAAGATTCGTGCACACGCTGTAGGTTTGCTCCGCGGGTACAAAAAGGGAATTGCAGACAGCTTCTTGGCGACTCATATCAATGATGAGGATGCGGAGGTTCGTTTGATGGCTATCCGCGTGTCAGCCGCGAGGCGCAGTGCCGAGGCCATGGCGGGCATTGAAGAAATCCTTTCGAGCAAAGACTTCGGGGAGCGTTCGGAGCGGGAACTTAAGCTGTTGATGATGGCGTACGCATCGATCGCCGGTCCCAAAGGTGTGACTGCTCTTGACCAGATTCTCAATCCTGGTTTTTTTGCTGCGCTCAAGATCCCCGAGGCGCAGACCGCCGCCGCTTTTGCGCTTGCTACCATCGGTACTGAGGCGGCAGTCATGGCGCTCCAGAAGGGTTCGCGGACACTGAATCCGAAGGTTAGGGACGCTTGTAAAAGGGCGTTGCAGCAGGATTCTCGCCGCAAGCAGAGTCGGCGTCCCAAAACGAAGCAAAGCACAGTCGATTTGGACCTGGAGGCAGACAACGACTCCAATCAAATTACAAAAGACTTGGAAGATGGAGCCTCGTTCGACACCTCAATCATTGCGAAGAAGAAGCTCGCCGAACGTGAGCCAACAGAACTGGTAAGGCATGGACCCCGGTCCATGACCCACCGAAAGTCAGACGACCTCGAGCGTATCGCGCTCCCCCCAAACTTTCCTTCAAGGTCGAACCCACCTTTGGGGGTTGGAATTGATCTCGGACCGCAGGCTTCTAGTCCGTTGTCCAGTGCCGCGTTACCTAAGCCGCTTTCGGGCTCTGCCCTGAGCGAGCTGCCTGCCGAAGAGCCTGAGTCTTCTAAGGGGGCCCCCCCTTGGTTGGAAGGATTGCTTGATGACTCAGATTCAGCGGTCTGAGTTTTTGGATACGTATGAGTGAGCCGCAGAGTAGACTGGTGATGACTCCCAAGCGCCAGCTCTTGGGGCGTCGGCTTGTACTCCAACTCCACATGGTCTTGAGGACCATGCGTATCCACGACCCGACCAACAAGGCTCTTCTGATTGCTACGGAGAATCTTCGAGACACGATCAACACCTTATGGGCTTCTCTTGACGGAGTGGTTCAGATCCAGTTCGTGGAGGGCGTTGTTTACCTCAACGACATGAGGCTTCGTCTCGAATTCACAATTCGTGACCAGGTCTTGTTTCTCCAGCGCGAGTTTGAGGTTCGCGAGATGGGCGGTTTGGCTTTTTCTCGGCCGGTTGACAGCGTGACTTTGCGCAATTTTATCTTGGCCTTCGTAAGGCCAATCGAGTCTCAAAAAGATGTCGAGTCCATGCGGCGTTCTCTCGAGGAGTTCAAGGAGCTTGCCTTAGAGCTTTTGGGTCCGAAGGAGTTTAGTGATGGCGAAAGCGAAGATTCCGAGTTGCGGATTGATCGTAAGACCTTTGCCGTCCAGACTTACTCCAAGGCTATTATCGCGACTCGGGAATTTGTTCATGCGATTCGCGACGGCAATGATCCCATGGCCGGTAAGCTTCCGTTGACGAGAATCGTGCAAGATCTTGTAGATATTGCTACGGAGCGGGTGAACTTCCTTCTGAAGCTTTCAGCCATCAAGCAAGCCTTCGATTACGATTTCAATCACGCGGCGAATACCTGCGTCTTGTCCATTATTCTTGGCCGTGCACTTAATATTGGGCGTGTTGACTTGGTGGATCTTGGGACCGCCGCTCTTTTGGCGGACGTTGGATTTGCGCTCGTATCCAGTGACATGGCGGCGCAAGATGCGGAGCTAAGCCCAAAAGAAAGGGTTGAGCTCCACGAGGCGATGATTCGCCAGATTCGAAGCATTATTGGGCGAGGAAAACTCAACGATGCGATGATTCGCCGCGTGATTGTGGCTTATGAACATCACAAGCCCTATCGAGACCCGGAAACCAAGAAAGTCGCCAAGATACACATTTTCTCCCGCGTTGTTGCGGTGGCAGATGCATTTGATGCGTTAACAACCAGGCGTCCTTGGCGGGAGGGGTATACAGCCGACGAGGCGCTCAATATTTTGCTCCGGGATTCGGGGCAAAAGTTTGATCCGTTGGTCGTGCGCGTGCTGGTCAACCTCATGGGCCTCTATCCACTCGGGAGCGCCGTTCGATTGGACAGCGGAGAAATCGCCGTTGTGTACCACAATTCTCATGATCCAAAGTTCTTCGAAAAACCGTGGGTTAAGGTTGTGCGCGATGCCGACGGAAATGCCATCAAAGGGACAGCGATTCGAAATCTGGCCGACCACGATGGCGCAGGGAATCGTGTTGTTCGTATGGCCCGAGGGCGAGAGCTCGGTGGGCTAGACGCGGGTATGTGTGTGGTTCTTTAGCGGCAGCCTTTGCCGGAGGCTCGCTAGCTTTCATCTTCATCGTGCCGGTTGCTTACTTTGACCGAGTCGCCGATGACCGTTAATGGCTTGGAGGCCGGAGACATCACTGCATCGAATTTACTTTCGTCCGTATTGTCTGTGTTTGGTGGGGTCGGTGGCTCGTGGGCGAAACTATGCCGGGTGTGGACCACAGGGGTTCGCTGCGGTGAGTTGTCGATGAGCTCCTCGTCGTAAAGACGCATGGCTTCCATGAGAAGAAAAGTGTTGGGCCTGGTGATGTTTGGGGCGATGGGGGAGTCGCGGTATTCGATTCGAAACAGGCCGTCTCCGGGACGCATCATGGCATAGAGGGCCTCCTCGCCCGAGAGGTCGTCGCACACAGAGCCGACGATGCGACCTTGTGCAATGGCCAGGACGCCGCTTCGTCCGTCTTGGTACTGGATGACAACGTGGGCGGTTTTCAGTCCGAGTTCCATGCTCTGTACGATGTCCAAAACCGTCATTTCCAGAAGGGAACCAGAGACACCGGGATGCTGTGCGCTTGGGGGCGATAGGCGCGAGCCTCCGCCGCGTTTTTGGAGTTCTCGTCGGACCTTAGAAGTGGTGATTTCCAAACTGAACGGCTTGACGAAAAAGTCGTCGGCTCCGAGTTCCAGAGCCTTTGATTGCCGAAATTCATTGCCGCGGTTTGAGCTGATGAATACGGCCATGTCCTCATTTTTTGATCTCACTTCCAAAAGGAGGTTGTAGCCATCGATGCCGGGAAGCGACGCGTCTAAAATGGCTACTGCGGGCTGGTGCTCTTGGCAAAATTTGCGCGCTTGTCGACCGTCGTGTGCCACAAGAACATTGCAGTTTTCTTCTTCGAGCCGGCTTACGAGCTCCCGAATAGCAGATTCTTCGCCGTCGGCGATCAACACGGTGGGTATGCGCTCAGGCTGGGGCTCGGTTCGGTCAAAAACCGCACCCATCAGTGTCTTGTCGGTTCCCGAATGCCCATAAAACATGTCAATGGCCGCGCGAATGGACGAGCGTTTTGCGAGGATGGGGACCACATCATTCACGCCGAGGAGCACCCGGCATTCAAGGATCCCTACATCATCGAAAGGGTCGTTGACGACGAGATCTACCGATCGTTGGGCGTCGTTCATCGACACCGGGACGATGAGGGTCGACTCAGCAGCTTCTCGTGGAAAACGCTGAAGAAGCTCCGGGGGAACATCGCTCGAAAGCAGATCGTCTTCGGAGATGATCGGCAGCATGGTTTGGGTAGAAAGTGCTTGTATGAGCTCTTCCTCAGTCGTGGTTCCTGAGGCCAACAGGAGTTCGCCGATGCGGCCTCCGCGCGCGCGTTGCTCCGCCAGTGCAATTTCGAGATCATCGGGGCTGATGGCGTTTTGCTCGAGCAAAATGGTGCCGAGCGGGACGCGATGGTTACCAGAAAGCGACAGACTCTGGCTTTTGCGCACGACAGGGCCATTGTTGGTCGCTGATGATGTTCCAACTGTTGCGCCCCGGCTTCCTCGCCGAGAATTTTGACGTCGGGCAGCGTTGCCAAACTGTCGCCGCATGTACACACTCAGATCTCGGGTTGCGGCTCGCCTGGGGAGCGCGTCGGCGACCCGGGATAGGTGCCCCAGAAGCGCGCCCATCGTTTGATAGCGGACGCCTCGGTCTCGGGCGAGGGCCGTGACGCAGATGCGATCTATTTCGGGAGTGACGTTTGCGTTGATGGTCGAAGGTGGGTTCAGAGGGTGTGAGGCGATCATCCGGATCGTGTCTTTGTGGTCTTTGCCTCGGAAGAGTCGACGTCCGGTGAGCATCTCGTACAAGACGACACCCGCACTGAAGATATCGGATCGTTGGTCTATTTCGTGTCCGAGGACCTGCTCTGGAGACATGTACCCGAACTTCCCGTGTAGCTTGCCGGGAAGCTTGAACCCCTCCTTTTCCGATAAGGCCCGCGCGATGCCGAAATCGGTGACTTTGACCTCGCCCTCGTAAGATATCAGGATGTTTTGGGGTGATATGTCGCGATGAATCAGTCCGAGGGCTCTTCCGTCCGTGTCTTGAACTCGATGGGCATAGTCCAGCCCCGTCAGGAACTCCGTTGCGATGCAGAGCGCCAGCTCCACGGGAAGAAGCTCTTTTCTCCGATAAGTGTTGGACAGAACGCCCGCCAGATCTCGCCCTCGGACGTACTCCATTGCGATATAGACCTGGCCTTCAATTTCACCAAGGTCCATGACTTGTACAACATTGTGGTGCTGCAACTGTGCTGCGAGCTTGGCCTCATGAATGAGCATTTGGGCGAAGGTTGTGCTGCGGCTGTATCGCGGAAGGATTTTTTTCAGCGCGATAAGCTTTTCGAACCCAGAGTACCCCTGGACTTTGGCCAGGAAGATTTCTGCCATCCCGCCGTCGCCGATCCGGTCAAGGATCACGTAAGGACCGAATCTTTGTGCGGTGGTGTCTCCCATTTTCGGAGTCTTTGCGGCCAGTCTACAACGATGCGGGGTCCGTCGCCCCATCGGGAGCGTGGAGGATATGGAGATTACCCTGCATGCGATGGCCCAACGAGGGCCCTTGCGGACTGGGGAAAACAGCCAACCCTCAGCTCGATGGACGATCGCTTGGCCACAAGGAGTTGGGAGAGATATGGGCTCTACGGGTGTCGCGCCCTGTCCTACACCTGATCGACGGCTCGGGTTACATATTCAGAGCCTACTACGCCATACGGCCTTTGAGCACGGCGTCTGGAGAACCGACCAACGCCGTTTACGGGTTCAGCACAATGCTCGAAAAAACGCTCCGCGAGGAGGAGCCCAAGTTCATCGCGATCACCTTTGATGCCGGCGGGCCGAATTTTCGAAAGGACATGTACTCGGAGTACAAGGCGAACCGTCCCCCGCCGCCGGAAGATCTGGCGGTCCAGATTTCGCGCATACATGAAGTCGTTTCCGCCTTTTCACTTCGTAAGCTGGTGGTCCAAGGCTGCGAAGCCGATGATGTGATCGCGACGCTTACACGAATGGCGCTAGAAAGTGGCTTTGATGTCCAGATCATTACTGGAGACAAGGACTTGATGCAGCTGGTTGGCGAGCGCGTTCGGCTGTACGAGCCCATGCGTGGGCAGCGTTACGGCATCGAGGAGGTTGTGGAAAAGTACGGTGTTCGCCCCGAACAGATGGCTGACGCGTTGGCCCTAGCGGGCGACGCCAGTGACAACATACCGGGTGTTCGAGGCATCGGAATGAAGACGGCTGCCAAGTTGCTCGGCAACCACGGGGATCTTGAAGGTGTGCTCAGCGCGGCCCGTGACGGAGGCGTTAAAGGCAAGCAGGGCCAGACGCTTGTAAATTCCGAGGAAGACGCGCGGCTTTCTCGTCGGTTGGTTGCCCTCGACGATCGCATAGAACTCGATGTTTCGAAGATTGATGAGCTCGCCTTTTCAGGACCAGACAAAGGAGAGCTTCACAGGCTATTTGAAGAGTTGGAGTTTAGGCGCTTGCTGCCCAAAAAGACTTCGAGCAAAAACGGGAGCACAACAGCGAGTGAACAGATCTCTCATAAGGGGTACAAACGGGTCACCGAACCCGAAGAACTAAAGAGACTGGCTGAGGAATGGACGAATGCAAAAGAAATTGCGTTCAGCGTCGAGCTCGAGTCGCGGCGTGCGGTTGATGCGAAAGTCTACGGAATTGCGATTGCCAGCAAAAAGGGCGAGGTTTCGTATATCCCTATTGCTGAACCGTCCAAGGAACGAGAAGGGCTAGAGCTTGATACGGTCGTTGATGCGTTGAGGCCCATTTTTGTGAACGAGAATATCAAAAAGATAAGTTCCGATACAAAACTGGCGTACGCATTTTTCTTGAGATTTGGAGTTCAAATCGCAGGTTTGTCGATGGATACCACTGTGGCAAGCTACCTTTTGGATCCCGACGAAAGTGCCCATGGCGACGAGTCGGTGGCTCGTCGTTTTTTGGGGCATCAAGCCATCGTACGTGAAGAGCTGCTCAAAGAGAATCGCAAACGGCGAAGTTTTGATCAGGTCCCCAAGATCGAGGCTGCAATCTACGTGGCCGAGCGAGCCGACATTGCATTTGTTGCCTCTGGAATATTGAAGCCCCATCTCGAAAAGAACGACCTTCTTCACGTTCTGACCGATGTCGAGTTGCCGCTGCTTCCGGTTCTCGCCAAGATGGAAATGACCGGAATTCGTGTTGACGTTAAACGATTGCAGGAGATGTCGGGGACTTTTGCCGAAGAATTGTCTCGCTTAGAGGCGGTCTGCTTCGAGATCGCCGGTCGTGAGTTCAATATTTCGTCTCCAAAGCAGCTTCGGGAGCTCTTCTTCGAGGAGCTTGGACTCAAGATTATCAAACGAACAAAAACCGGTCCTTCTACAGATCATTCTGTTTTGGAAGCGCTATCGGATTCGCATCCTCTTCCGAAGGCCGTTTTGGACTACCGTCAGGTACAGAAGCTGAAGTCCACATACGTTGATACCTTGCCTACTATGGTCTCGGAGGCGACGGGCCGAGTGCATACGGTTTTTGGGCAAACGACCGCGGCTACGGGTCGCCTCTCGTCGAACGACCCCAACCTCCAGAATATCCCCATTCGCACGGAACTCGGTCGGCGACTTCGACAAGTCTTTGTTGTGGAGCCCGGCAACAAACTCATTTCGGTAGACTATTCGCAAATTGAGCTGCGGGTTCTTGCGCATTTTTCGGAGGATGCGGTGCTGGCAAAAGCGTTTCAAGATGGCGCGGATGTTCACACCAGAACGGCATCCGTTCTATTCGAAACGCCAGCCGAGCAGGTCACAAGAGAACAGCGGACGCAGGCCAAAGCCGTTAACTTTGGTGTGCTCTATGGAATGGGGCCCGTGCGGTTAGCTCGAGAGCTCAAGATCCCGCGGAGGACGGCTTCCCAGTTTGTAAAGGACTACTTTGAACGGCAAAGTGGGGTACGGGCTTTTATCGATTCGTGTTTGTCCGAGGCCAGGGAGCGGGGCATGGTGAAGACTCTACTAGGCCGAAGGCGGCTGATTCACGACATCAATTCGAAAAACCGTGGCTCAAGAGCTGCGGCTGAGCGAATCGCAGTCAATACACCTATCCAGGGCAGCGCTGCCGATCTCATCAAGTTGGCCATGATTCGCGTGGACGCGGTCTTGGCAGAGTCTTTCCCGCGGGCGAAACTCTTGCTCCAAGTGCACGATGAGCTTCTCTTAGAGGCGAACGAAGGCGAAGCAGAGGCGGTGGCGGCAATGGTCAAGCGGGAAATGGAGCACGTTTTTCCACTCAAAGTACCCCTTGTCGCTGAGGCCTCTATGGGCTCGAATTGGGATGAGGCCCACTAGTGCCCAAGAGCAAGGCACGCCGCGGTGCGGCCAAGGGAGTCAAGACTAAGGCGACTCGGCCCAAGGTTAAGGCCGTTCGAGTTCGCACGGCGAAGAGCGGCACGAAGGCAGGAAAAAAGGTTGCTCGGCCCAAGAGCAAGTCCACACGAGTTCGCACGACGAAGAGTGAGACGAAGGCAAGCAAAAAAGCTGTTCGGTCCAAGGCTAAGGCGGCCCGCGGCCAAACAGCCAAGAGCCGTACCGCCTCGGTGAAAGAACACCAGGTGGCACGTAGGGATGAAGACTCAAAGACGTCGGCGGGAGGCCTTGATTCGACTTCCGGCGCCCGAATTCGTGAGCTTGAAAACGAGATTTCGGATTTGCGGCATGGTCTCGAGCGGTCCGAGCGGCGGGTGGAGGCAATGAAACAAATCGGGCGGGCTTTGGGGTCCAACTTGGAGCTCGATTCTTTGCTGCTCGAAATCGTATCTTGTAGCACCCGCCTTTTAGAAGCCGACCGCTCAACGCTTTTTTTGGTGGACAGGCCAAAGCGTGAGCTTTGGTCAAAAGTGCTTGAGGGTAGTGAACTCAAGGAGATTCGGCTTGGCTTTGGGGTGGGGATCGCCGGCTGGGTAGCCGAGCGCGGAGAACCTCAGCACGTGCGGGATGCCTATGAAGACCATCGGTTCAATCCCGACGTAGACAAGCGTTCCGGATATCGAACCCGCTCGATGTTGGTTTGGCCAGTGAAAAGGCCCCACGGCACTGAGATCATCGGAGTGATTCAGGTCTTGAATAAGAGGCGCGGGGGATTTGATGGAACCGACGAGCGACTATTGGAAGCGATTGCTTCAGAGATTGGTGTCGCACTGGAGGTTGCGGCCCTATACGGTGAAGCTGTCGATCGAAACGACAAGCTTGAGAAGGCGCGACGCGAGCTGATGTTGTTGTTTGACACCGAGCGAGCGATTTCCGAATCATCAAACCTTCAAGAAATGTTGGGACGCATTGTGGGGACGGCGCTGCGGGCTATGAGCGCTGAAGCGGGAGCCGCCTACGTCTTGGACGATCAAAGGTCGTGTTTGGACCCTGTGGCTTCTCGAGGCCCGAAGATGGCCTCCTTCAAGTCATTGACCATGGGCAGTGCTCAAGGGGTGGTTGGCGACGTACTTCGAAGCGGAGATCCGGTTTGCTACAATGAATCGGTCGGTGAACGACGCGGCCGCCTCAAGGTAGCAAGCAGTGTTGTGGTTCCCATTCAGATCAAGGACGTTGGTATCATCGGGGTTTTGGAGCTGCTCAACAAAACCGAAGGTGCTGACTTCGATGATTCGGATATCAAAGCGCTTACGGTGGTGGGCTCTCAGGCGGGTAGAGCCATCAATGCTGAAAAGAGACGGCAGGAACGAGAACGGTCCGAACGACTTACGGCAATCGGTCAGATGCTTTCCGGCGTCATGCATGACATACGAACGCCCCTAACCCTGATCTCTGGTTATACGGAAATGATGACCGACTCGGAGAGTCGGCACGAGCGTTCCGAATTTGCCCACCGGGTCAACCGGCAAATCGATGTCTTATCTTCAATGACCAAAGAACTTCTCGCTTTTGCACGCGGAGAGCGCTCTGTCCTGATCCGCAAAATTCATGTCACCGCATTCATGTCAGATATTCTGGAGTCTTTGGAGCGAGAATTCGCCAGCTCCAATGTCAAGCTACGGGTCGTGACCAATTATAGGGGGGCCGCCCGTCTCGATGAAACCAAGCTACGGCGCTTGTTTCAGAACATCGCTCGAAATGCAAGAGAGGCCATGCCTGGTGGTGGGGAGTTTACAATAGCCGTCGATAAGATGGAGGACTTCTTGGAGATCGTTTTTGAAGACACCGGTGGTGGTATTCCGACCGAACTTGAAGGCCGGCTATTTGAGCCTTTTGCCACTGCTGGGAAGGTTGGCGGCACGGGCCTAGGCCTCGCTATGGTCCGCCAGATTGCTGAAGAGCACATGGGCTCAGTGGACTACCAAAGTGTTCCCGGAAGGGGCACTCGTTTTACGGTTCGTCTTCCGGTCAACTTGTAGTTTGAAGATTGTGCGGCTGTGGGTTCCGACGCACGCGGCATCGAACAACAGCCTATGGATTGCGTATTGACCTCGTGAGCGTTCTATTGAGCGCTTTGGCCCGAGATCAAATCTTGGAACCGAACTTCGCCGGAGTGCAAAAAATGCATGGCGCCAACGATGCCGATTTGGCCCCCGGCGATCATCTCTTCGAGGACCGGACTTTTTTCTCGGATCTGCTGTACCGCGTTGTTGACATTTGTTTCGGCCACCTGCTGCACGAATTGGTCGCGGGGGAGCTCGCCGCTTTGCCGTACGGCGTCGACGGCAGGTTGGATCTTCTGGAGTAGGCCCGTGAGGTTTCCCAGGGTGGCGCCATCACAGGCACCTTTTACGGCCCCGCAGGACGAGTGTCCCAAGACAACAAGCAATCTGGTGCCGGCAAGTTTGCAGGAGAATTCGAGTGAACCAAGGATGTCTTCGTTGACGACGTTTCCGGCCACCCGAGCGCTGAAGATATCGCCAAGTCCTTGATCGAAGATAAGCTCGGCTGAGGTGCGAGAGTCGATACAGCTCACGATGACCGCAAATGGGAATTGCCCATTGGAAGTGATGTTCGCCTGCTCCGATAGGTTGCGGTTGGCTCTCAGGTTTTCCTGAAAGCGTGTGTTTCCCGCCTTAAGGAGCCGCAGGGCTTCCTGGGGGGTCATCGCCTCTTGCGTTTCTTTGGTTTGTGTCTTCATGATTTCACCTCTATGTTTTCGCCGGTCGACGGTGGTGTGACGGTGATGTCTGCACCTCCCATGGGGAGTCCTTTTTGGTGGTGGTCGAGCCCGTTCACGGTGACTTTTATGTTTCTCGCTTTTGCGGCGTGCGCGAAGTCATCGATGATCTCAACCACATCAGCGTGCACGTAAACGGACTGGGTTGCATCGATTTCGACCGATGCTTCGTTGGGGATAGCATTCAGTGACTGAAGCACGCTGGCCTTGTTGAGGAAAGAGACTTGCTGGGCTAAGACGATTCGAACGCTTTCGCCCTTTTCTTGAGGCAGGTGGTGAATCTGGAAGGGCAGCCGGAAATTCTCAATGAGAAGGCCGACAACGGCGACCATGACTCCGATGCCTACGCCTACCAGGAGATCGGTGAAAACGATCCCAGCGATGGTGACGACGAAGGGGATGAATTGCGCACGCCCTTCGAGAAACATTTTCTTGAAGAGTGCCGGTTTGGCCAGCTTGTAACCCACGACCAGAAGAATGGCTGCGAGCGTTGCCAGCGGTATCATGTTGACGATGTTGGGTAGGGCGAGGAGGCTTATAAGGAGGAGGAAGCCATGGACGATGGCCGAGACTTTGCTTTGGCCGCCCGCTTGAATGTTGGCTGAGCTGCGAACGATCACTTGGGTGACCGGGAGGCCGCCGAGCGTTCCGGAAACCATGTTGCCCACGCCTTGGGCGATCAGCTCTCGATTGGTGGGGGTGACTCTTTTTAGCGTATCAAGCTTATCGGTGGCTTCTACACAAAGCAGCGTCTCCAGACTGGCTACGATGGCCAAGACGATTGCGGTTTTATAGACCGCACCTTTTCCCAGCGCTGAGAAATCTGGGAACATGACCAGGTTGGCCAGGTCGCCCAATCCGTCGGCGACGGGAATACTTACCAGCTGGGTTGGGTTGAGGGCCAAGTCGGGGGTCGAGCGAAACGCAAGGCCCAGCACGGATCCGGTCACGACCGCGAGCAGCGGTGCGGGGATGCGTGCCAAGATCTTGTTGCCCTTGAACCACTTCGTTTCCCACAAAATGAGAATCGCAAGCGAGATCACTGCGATGATCAGGGGCCCTTGGCTCAAGTAGTCTAAGGCGGTGACCAACTCAGTGAGCGTGGTGTTTCCGTCGATTTGTTGAAACGAAAAATCGCCTTCGGGATCGGCGTCGTAGCCCAACGCGTGCGGGATTTGCTTGAGGAAGATGATGATCCCAATCCCTGCGAGCATGCCCTTGATGACCGACGCGGGGAAGTAGTAGGCGATGACGCCCGCTTTGCCGAAGCCGAGGGCCACTTGGATAAGACCCGCGAGAATGACTGCGACCAGGAATATATCAAACGCGCCCAGCTCCTGGATGGCATTTAAGACGATGACCGCGAGGCCCGCAGCGGGGCCGGCTACGCCGAGCGGTGATCCACTGATGGATCCCACGACCACACCACCAACGATCCCCGCCACAATTCCCGAAATGAGGGGCGCGCCTGATGCCAGCGCGATGCCCAGGCACAGAGGAAGCGCCACCAAGAAGACGACGACGGACGCCGGGAGGTCCGATTTCAAAGTGGCAAGCAAAGGGGGGGCAGTTTTCATCGGTTTGCTCCTTCGCCGCGTATCTCCCCATTCCTTGAGATGGGGCTCAACGCGGAGGTTTGTACTATGCAACTCTCGTTCGGTCTATTCGATTAAATATGGTATTCGTTAAGAAAATATCGAAGGACAACCCTCACTTTGGAACCGCTGAACTACCATCACCTACGCCTTTTTTGGGCTGTTGCCCGCGAGGGTAATCTCACCCGGGCGAGCCGAGAGTTGAATCTCACCCCTCAGACGGTCAGCACCCAGATTCGCGATTTGGAATTGGCGCTCGGTGAGAAGTTGTTTACCCGAGCCGGCCGACGTTTGATCCTGACCGATGTGGGTGCGCTGGCGTTGCGATACGCTGAGGATATTTTCTCGGTGGGTCAGGAGCTGCTTGAGACCCTTCGGGGGCAGCCCTCGGAGCGCCCTCTCCGGTTGGTCATCGGGGTAGCCAGCGTGTTGCCGAAGCTTATCGTACACAGTCTCATCGAGCCGACCCTGAGGCTCGATCGACCGGTGCGGATCGTCTGTCGGGAGGGCCCAACCGAGAAGCTGCTGGCCGAACTCGCCGGTCACCAAGTGGACGTGGTGCTGTCGGATGCGTCTCTTCCCCCTAGGGCGAGCATCCGAGCCTACAATCATCATCTCGGGCGCTGCGGTGTGAGCTTCATGGCGGCTCCGGGTCTTGCGAACCGCCTTCGAGGTGGATTCCCGCGATCGCTCGACCGGGCTCCGGTGCTTCTCCCCACGGAGGATGCCGTTCTTCGGGGAGAACTGGATCGATGGTTTCGCACCAGCGAGGTTCGACCCAGCGTCGTTGCCGAGTTCGAAGACAGCGCTTTGCTCAAAGCCTTCGGCCAAGAGGGGGTCGGTTTTTTTGCGATCCCCACGGTGATCGAGGGGCAGGTGGCGCAGCAGTACCATGTCCACAGTTTCGGAAAGACTCAGGATATTACGGAGAACTTTTACGCCATTTCCATGGAGCGTCGCGTGCGTCACCCGGGCGTGGCCGCGATCTGCGAGACTGCGCGTTCGGAGCTGTTTTCGTAGCGGGTCTGGGCATATTCGCATCGCTTCTGGAAGTTCTTACGCGCGCTCCGCGATAAGCCGAGCAAGGCGTTCCGGTACCCGTTGTCGGCTTAGAAGGTCGATGAAGGCTGGGTCCTGGGCGAGGGACGCCAGGGCGGCGAGGCTTTCCAGGTGCTCTGCGGCTTTTCCGACGGGCGACACCACGAGAAACATCAAGCGCACGGGCTTGTCGTCCGGGGTGGTCAGGTCGGATACCCCCTGCGGCACGACGGCCAGGAAGCAACGACTACGCAAAAGCCCGTGGCAGTAAGCGTGAGGGATGGCGATGCCCTCTCCGACGGCCACGGGCATGGTCTGACGTCTCTCGAAGATTCCGTGAATGACCGCCTCCATAGGCAATTCGGGGTGCTGTCGCGTTGCGGCTTTTGAGAGCTTTTCAAGGATGACCTTGAACGAGGTATCTGCGTCGGCGATGAATTCCACATGGGTGATGAGTTCTCGCAGTCCTGCTACGCGGCGGCGGAGGACGACCGCCAGATCCCCTTTGGGGGGCCCGGGGTCCAGCGGATCTGAAATGATGTGGGCTCGCCCGTCTTTTACCCAAAAAAGAGGGAGGACGCTCGGCCCAAAGCGGCCTTGTTCGTCGCCTTGCTGACCGGTTTCTACAACATCGATCGCTTGGGTTCCATCGGCCAGGCCGGACGCCGCCGCTGCCGCATTGGCGGTGCCTGCCCACACCACTTGTCCAGCTGGATCCCCTTTGCTGTGGAGGTCTTTGGACTCCGCTTCGGGGGTCGCCCAGCGAAAGCATGCGTTTTCACAGATCTTAACGCCCCATTGGCGAGCGGCCCAGATGTTCTGGAGCGTGCTCGTTTCTGCACAAAGGACTGCCCCTGCGTCGGCAAAACGTGGATCCTCGGCATCGAGTGTTTCGTGTAGCGCCAAGGGGTTTGCAAGCTCGACCGCCGGCACGCCGGCACGGCGTAGGCCACGGCCAAGCGATTCAACGAGCACGCTGTCACCCAGAAGCACCCAGCTTCGATGATCCGGAAGTTCCAAACCAAGAACCTTGGCGACCCAAGGCGCGGACAGGCCTTGTACGGTTACGGTCACTGCGATGACTGCGTAAGTGATGGTCTCGAGGTGGGTTGCTTCCGGGTAGCCGATCTCTTGCAGCCGAATCGAAAAAAGAGACGCCATCGCTGCCGCGACGATGCCTCGCGGGGCGATCCACGAAAGAAAGGCCTTCTCTCGCAGGTTGAACCCCTGACCAGAAGTTGAAAGCCAAATGACGATCGGTCGAAGTACGAGAATAATGATCGCGAGGAGTGCGGGCAACCTCCATCCGGTAAATCGTGACAACTCCAGTTTCGCAGACAAAATAATGAAAAGGGTGCCAATACCAAGGTCGGTGAGCTGGAGCTTGAATCGTTTGACATACTTGAGTTGCGGGGGAGCCTGCAGACCCACCACGAGGCCTGCCACAATAACCGCGAGAATACCGGACTCAACAAGAACGACGTGGGCTCCGGCAAAGGTGAGCAATGCACTCGCCAGGACGAAGATGTTGACCTGATCTTCCGGTACCCATGATCTTTTGAGCACGTTCGATACGGTGAGGCCTGCGCCCACGCCGAGCCCAGCACCCACAAGAATTCGAAGCCCGAATCTCGCAAGCGGTTGCATCATGGGATTCGTTTCGTCGGGCGTGAGCCACTCATAGCAGAGCACGGCAATAAAGGCTCCGACCGCGTCAACCAGCACGCCTTCCCAATACAGGATATGATGCAGCCTCTCTTGGATGTTGAGCCTTCTCAGCAGTGGGGAGACAACGGTGGGTCCGGTCACGACGACCAGGCTGCCGGTCATCAAGGCCATCTCAGGCTGGAGATCGAAAAGGACGAACACTGCGCTGCTGGCCCCCAACCAGGTGACGATCGGGCCCACAGTGAGCAAGCGCTTGATGGCCCCGGACGAACGCCGGTAGCCCTCCAGGTCGAGGGTGAGCCCGCCCTCAAAGAGGATGACGGCCACCGCCAACGAGATGATGGTCTCGAGGCCCTCGCCCAGGGACGCCGGGTCGACCCACCCCAAGACCTCCGGCCCAAGGACGACGCCGCCAACGAGCAACAGGACAATGAATGGGACCTTGAGCCGCTGGCCAGCAATGACCAAGATGACTCCGGCCGCCAGGGCAATGCAAAGAGATAGGGTAAAGTTATGCGCGACCAACCTCCGTTTCAACCCACGACCCAAAGGGTCTATGGCCTCCTCAAGAAGCGCAGAGGGACTGGGTCATCGCGAATGCGTGTTACCGTGCCCAAGCTGGCGCATATCACGCCACCCCTCGGGAGTCTATCGAGAGGTCATGGGGCTCGATCAATCAGGTTTTTGAGCAGTGGACCGTTCGATCTGGTCGAACGATGGGGGACCGGGGGCCGCTCGGGTCCTTACCCCCCACAATGCAAACGGATTCGGAGCAACCGACGTGTGCTCTGGCATCATCAGCCCTCTTTGAGGAGCGCTTCGATGGTGGCTTGGTCTGCGCCAGGGAATTCATAGCTGTCGAGCTCTTCGGAGGTCACCCACCGAAAATCATGAATGCCCCGTTTTTGGATGTGCTCGTCAGGCGTTTGGATCGCGCACCGAAAGACGTGGAAATCAATGAGGTAGTCTGGGTACTCGTGCGTGACAGAAACGGACGCCTCGATGACTTCGATCTCGGCAGCCATGTCTTCTCGCAACTCCCGTGCGAGTGCTGCCTGATCGGTTTCTCCGTCTTCAACGCGCCCGCCGGGGAACTCCCAAAGGAGCGGCAGTGAGCTGGTCGGCTTCCGCTGCGTGATGAGAAACCTGCCACCCTGCTCGATTTGAGCGGCTACGACGCGGATTCTGGGCTTAGACATTGTCCCGCCTAGAAGAATGCCACAAGAACGCCTTCAAGGCCACGAATAGCGTGGCAACCATCGCCGATCATGTCTAGGTACGTTTGATTGGTGGTATCTCGAATCGACTCCTGCTTTTGATAGGCTGGCTTGAGTGCCGCCACGGTTTTGCCCAGATCGTGCGCGACTTGCCCCAGCTTTGTCTTGAGGTCCTCATTGCTTTTCAGGACGCCCCATTGGTGGGCCAGCGCGAACGTCTCGAGAACATGCCCGTAAAATTTGAGCTCTTGAACGAGGATCAGCCATTTGTAGCGTGGTTGGGCCTTCAGAACCGACTGGTAGATGCGGCGTTCCGCTTCCCAGCGAAAAAGCGTGATTTGGAGTTGCTTTTGTATTTTCTTTTGGGCCTCGGGCGTGTTGAGGTAGGCCGCACTCATGACCGCGGCCTGAACGAAGTGAAGGCCACCGCAGGTGTGGCCGTAGATTCCCTGCTTGCGCTTTTCAACTTTCTCGGGCTCGTTCGCTTTCATCCGTTTCGCCAAAAACGCCTGGCGCACGCTGAGTTCATCGAGCGTGCGGGCGGAAATGGTTTTGAGAGTCTTGTGTCGTTTCGAAAAAGCAGAGGGCATCGCGCGGTTCGCAACGAGAAACGAGGAAAGGGTCCACGCGTGGTTTTTCCAGTCATTCTCTTGGTCTGGTTGACTGAGATAACGCCACGAATCGTTGAGCACGCTTTTCAGGGTCACGCGGGCTGTCGAGGGGAGGCGGAAGCTGTGGTCAAGTGGAACACCGGCGCTGAGCAGCGAGAGGACGATGGAGTTTCGGTGGGGTTCGACGGGAACATGGTCTTTGGTTCGCTGGGGAAACGCCCACACCGTCTTTCCGTCTACGTTGCTTTTTTCGAGGAACGCCATGGCGGTGTCGGTGGCCAGCTCACCGTTCGAGGCCCGAAGCTCTTTGCCAAAAGCGAGAAGGCCGTGGGCCAAAGCCCACGGATTGTTCGCATCGCGTGCGCCCTTCTTGACGCCTTGGCGTAGGGTCTTGAGGGTTCGTTTCATTTCTTCTTGCGTGGCGATGCGTTTTGGCGGTGGTTTTTCTGGTTTGGCTTGGGTTGAGGTCTGGGTCTTTGGACCACTTGTGGTCCCCGGTTGGGGGGGGTGTTGTTCTTGGGGTTTTTCGCGAGGGGGACAGCCAAAACTGAAGGCAAGAAACATGGGTCCCGCCCAAGCTATCGGTTTGGCGCCTGCTCGCACGAAGTCGGTCCTGGATTCGCCCGTACCCCTTACTATGATTTGTCCGGGCGTACGAGAATCACGCGACTGTTGGCTTCGGTGGCCCTTTCACGCGTTCCTTCGTTGGGGGTAACTCCGAGCACCGCCCAAACATGCTTGACGCTGCGATGTGCCCGGAATAGGAGCCGCGCAGGGCCTTTAGCTCAGTTGGTAGAGCAGGGGATTTTTAATCCCAAGGTCGTCGGTTCGATTCCGACAGGGCCCATTGCCCCGCCTGTAGGCGGGCCGTGGGCCGCAGGTGGATATCGTCTCATGCCGCCCACCTCTGCATCCCACATGCGTTTTGCTCGACATGGTTTCATGGCTATGCGCTTTGCGGATCGGCGCACTGGGATCTGGGCGGACTCAAGTGCGCGAGACTATCTCGAGTCGCTGAGCAGCTGGATTTCTTTGACACCGGTGTTGCCCCCGGTGGTCTCCACCGCCTCGACGGTGACCGTGCGGGCGCTGATAGGGGCGTTGAATGAGAACGTATAGACTTGATCTGGATCTGGTGTCGGGTAGACCTCGGTGGCCGTTGAAGGATTGTCGTCAAAGATAAGGCGAATGCTGCGAATGATCGAACTTCCGTCGGTCATTTTGCGACTCCGAAAACTCAAAGCCTGAATCGTGCGCATCTGACCGAGGTCGATTGTGACAAACGCGTTGTCTCCGTCACCGTGCGAAGACCATTCGGTACCCATGAGTCCGTCGATGGCTTTGTCGGCTCCCCAGAAGCTGTCGTTGCCACCGCCGCCGAAATTGCTGCTGACCATCCTTATGCTCGCCCCTTGTGCCCGTGTGGCAATGTTGATCATGCTCGAAGGTTCGACACCGGAGGTGGCGGTGGTGGAGAAGCGGCTGACTTCGGAGAAATACGTACGCCCAGCGTTGTCGGTGGCGCGAGTGCGAAAGTGGTATGTGCTTTGTGAACGCAAGTCTTCAAGCGGTACGTTGTGCTCGGTGGCAAACTCTCCTTCATCCATTGTGGGATCGGTGGCGGTGGCATTCAGATTTGTTTTCGATGTGCCGTATTCCACTTCGCAGGTCGTTGGACGACTTGTATCAAAGCGGACCACCGCCCGACGGGCGCCGATTTCCTCGACCCGCACGTTCAAGAACTGGAGTCCCGGGTCGTTTTCGGAGTTGCTGCCGCAACCTCCATCGGTTGCTACCGTCAGCCCCGTCATCAAAAGGAGGCTCAGTTTCCGGTCTCTCATTTTATGCCCTCGGATCACTTCGAAACCCCACGTGCCAACTGTTGATGCGCGCCGCTTTCGGCCACGTTCCTACACGATACCGATCCGGTTCCCCTGGGTCACGCCTCGCGGGACATAATCGAGTGTAAACCCTAGAGTTCCAGGGTGATGGGATGCTCGCAGTTAGGGGCAGCTTTTTTGATGTCCGAGTTTACAGGCTCGGCGGAGGAAGGCGGTGGCCGTTCGCTGGTTTCGTGCGCCCCCGAGTCCTTGTTTCCAGAGGTTTGCGAGTTGGTGACAGGCGGATGCGCTCCGGGCATCACAGGCTTTTTCGTAGAGTCTGCGCGCCTTGCGGTGGGCGGGGTGCGGCTTTTGTTGCATGAATCGATCGGCGGCTTTGATGCATCCGGCGATGTGTTTCAGGGCGCAGGCTTTTTCGTAGTTTTGGGTTGCAAGATGCTGGGCGTTGGGGAGATCGTCTTGGGTTCGTTGTAGGTCGGCAAGGGCCATGCAGGCGGCAGCGATGCCTTGCTGGCATTCGGAGCGATGGTGTTGGCTTTCAGTCATTTCAAGGGAGCTGGCCTCTTTTTCGGAAGGGGCCGGGCGTGGCTCAGGGCGCTGCGGGTGGGGTAGGACTTTGGATTGTTTTACGGGTGTTGGGGGAGGCGGTTGCTGCGGGGCGGTCTTAAAGAGGGTCGCGAAAGCGACGACCAAAGCGACCGCCATGACTGCGGCAGCGATTGGAAGGTACTTGACGAAGGAGGGGGTTGTTCTTCGTTGGAAGCTTTCGGGAATGTCTTCCGTGAGGATGTCTCGGATGGGCGGTTTTCGGGGTTTCGTGGGGGTGAGCTTCGTGTCTGTGGTGTCTTGGCGAAGGTCATCGGAGGACGGCTTCGCGGGTCTGGACACGAGTTGGGTGTCACGGTGGTTGTTGGCGGAGAGGGCCGGGAGGATCCGCGTTTGGTCGGTGTCGCCTTTGGAGGCCTCAAGATCTTGGGTGGCCTCTTCCAGTGATGCGTCCGTGCTTCCCTCGATGTTTTGCGTGTCGTCTTGGCTCGAGGGGAGATCTTCGGTGCGTTCTTCTTGGGGTTTTTTGACGACAAGGGGGTGTGGCACCAACGTTTTGTCTGCTTCGGCGGTCTCGGCAGCGGGGGAAGGGCCTCTATTTGCTTTATCGTTTGGGCCGACGAAAGTTGATATTTGTTGGCCGGTTTCCTTTTCGCGCTGGAGCCTATAGTTCAGCTCGTCACGAACCACGGTGAGGGCGTCGAAGAAAGCGCCCATGTCCTCAAAGCGATTGTTTGGATCCTCAGCTTTGGCTTTGGCGAGTGCTTTACGAAGCCGGGTTGGGATTCGGATGTTGGCTTCAGTAAGGCTTTCTTCCATCAGGTGGGCTACAGCCCATTGGTCGCTGCGCGGTGCGGGCGCGGAATCCTCGGGAGGCCCTTGCATGGGCTGAAGCGTTGCCTCGAGATGTAGGCCTGCCCGCGCCCAGCAAAGGTCGAGGAGCTTGATGGCGGGTGGATCGCTTTCAGTGATGAGGATGTTGCCCGGCTTGATGTTGCCGTGCACAGTCCCTGTTTGGTGCAGCCACGCCAGCCCGGACGCCAGTGATCTGATGAGCTTGAGGGTGTTGCAGGTGACGACGAGCGCACTCAACCCTTTTTGCTGCATTGCGGATATGGCGGCTGCGAGGGTGTCGCCAGCCAGATATTCGGTGGCCAGGCCGAAGATTTTGTCGTCCGGGACGCTGGCCGCACCAAGGACCCGCGGAAGGATCGCGTGCTCTTGTCGGCCATGTTTTGTGAGGGCATGGACCAGTTTGCGGAAAGCCGGGGTCGCTCTGGAAGGCGGAAAGACCGATGGTTGAAAGAGCTTCACTGTGGCTCGCTCCGGCCGCCCGACGATGGCCGCCATCCACACGCTTCCGGTGGGGCCATCCCCTAGGGGGTGGAGGAGCCGATACTCGCCGACGACCTGTCCCGGTGCAGCCAAGTCTATGTGATCCCGGAGCGCACCCGCATGGATCCGAACCCGTGTGCGTGAGCGGAAGGGAACGGGTGGGCCGAATTCTCTTCGGCCCGGGCCCAGTAAGCCTGAACCAGCGTCGGATCGGGCTGGGGAATGCGTGAGGCACAAGGTCTACGCAACGGATCCATGGGTTTAATGTGGCAGACATGGCCTCAGATCGTAAATGCGCAAACGCAGGCGGGGCGCTTGAGTCCTCGGGCCTGCCCTAGGCCCACGGGTTCACACCGCGCAAACCGATTCGGACCCATGCGGGCGAGCTCCGGGATTTGGGTCACTTGCGGTTCGCGAGGGTTGGCTTGGTGGGCGCTGTGCGGCTTGGCTTCCGCCCAGGGACGTGCACCCGTGCTTGCCACGCTTCGGGGACCGTCGCTTTCAGCGCTTTGGCCGTGATGGCGGGCACCCCATGATCCGCGAGCTTTTGGAGGTCTACATAGCGTCCCGATGATGCTGCGGGCATGGGGGTGCGCGTCCGGTAGACCCGCATGAAAATGTCCCGGTGGGTGAGAACGTGTTTGATTTCCCCGACTTCCTCCAGGTTCTTGAGCGCCCACCTGTCGGTTTTTTGGCATCGTGCCGCCAGTTCGTGCCTGGTGAGGTGGCCATCAAACATGGGCGGGCACCACAGGCCGGGGAATAGGCCGTCTTTGCTGCGTTGCTGCAAAAACGCGTGGTGCGGTTTTTTGAGCGACATCAGTGCCGTAAGTTCAAGGCGGCTTCGTTTTGGACGCTTTTTGGGTCGGGGAAGTTGGTCCACAATCTGTTGCCGGTGTGCCTCGCAGTGGGGGCGTGCCGGACAACGGTCGCAGGCGGGCTTTTTGGCCGTGCATATCAGGGCACCCAGTTCGATCAAAGCCTGGTTGAACTGGCTTGGGCTCGGACCCTTGGACAGTTGATCGGCCAACGCCCAGAGTTTGTCACCCCTCGGATCCTCCGTTCGTAGGGCGATGATTCGCGTCAGGACGCGAGCCACATTGCCGTCAACTGCTCCCGTTTCCAGCTCATAGGCGATGGAAGCGATGGCACCTGCAGTGTAGCGTCCGACGCCGGGTAGGGTTCGAAGTCCCACCAGAGTTTGGGGCATTTCGCCCCCGTAGTCGTGGGCGATGACTTTTGCTGCGGACAGCATGAGCTGGGCCCGTCGGTAGTATCCAAGCCCAGACCAGAGGGCACGAACCTGCTCGGGATCGGCCTTGGCCAGCGCGAAGACCGTGGGCCACTTGGCCACGAAGCGCAAAAAAAATGGGATGACGGTGTCCACCCGCGTCTGTTGCAGCATGATCTCGGAGACCCAAATTCGATAGGGGTCCCGGTTCTGTCGCCACGGGAGATCGCGGCGCGATTTCAGATACCAGTCCAGCAGTGCCCTTCGCAGGCGCCGCGCCCGCGTGGGGGTCAGGGTGGCCGGCTTGGGCGTCACACTTTCTCCCTATGTCAGAGCTCGAGTCTCGGGTAAATACCTAATGTCGGGGGCTTGTTTTGGATTCCCTCCGGACATCTGCTAAGCACCTGGAGCTCCGATGGCGTTGGGTTCGACCAGAGTACGTGTGGCTCTAGGCTGGGTCACTATTTCTTGGGTTCTTGCGGGCTGTGCCACCGAACAGTCGGTGCGGGCGGAGCCCCCGCTTTATGTCGATGGGGTTCGGCAAAAGCCGCTTACGGTCCAAGAGGCTGGGCAGTTGATTCAGCACGGCCGTGAGGCTTATGCCACTTGCTACCGGAATGAACGTTTCAACATTCAGGATACGCCTCTTTCGGGCTACGTATTTCGGATGACGATTCCTCCCGACGGCGCTCAGCCCAAGGTGGGGGTTCTCAAAGCTACCCAAAAAGGGCAAACGATTTTGAGGGACTGCCTTGCGCACGCGCTCTCCGCGCTGAAGTTCCCGATCCACGTAGGGGGACCGGTGACCGTCGACGTTCCCATTGCTGAGGCTAAGAGGTGAGGGTGATGGCAGTAAGCCAGGGTGGGTGTTTGGGCACCGGGTGCTCGAATTCTGGGCCCGAAGGGCCCTTGCTTGGGGCTTGGCCCCCGGGCCGAGGCGATCGCGGGTGGTGCGGCCAAACGGGTGTCCGGGACGCTTTTGGGGCTTGCGGAAGGCAAAATCTCCTGTGGAACCATCGTGGAACGCTGCTTTGGCGATTGCGGCCCGGGTGGGTTCGAGTCGCCGCCCGACCGCGGTTGGCTTCGTTCTCCCACCAGGTTGCGTGGCGTCGAAGGCGTGCTACGATGCCGTCCGAACAGGGAGCTTCATTGCGTTCGATTGTTGAATCCGGCGGCTGCCATCGGGCAGAGGGGAGGCACTAGGATGGTCTCTCAAATGGTCATGTACGATGAGGAGTTTCGTCGTATCACTGCGGTGTGCGACAAACTCTGTCGGGACGCAAACGCGAGAGTCGTATTCGTTATCGACAAGAACGGTCAGTTGATGGCCTCGAGTGGCGAAGCGGAACGTCTTGACAGTACATCGTTGGCCTCTTTGGTCGCTGGTGAGATTGCCGCGACCGGCGGCTTGGCGAAACTTGTGGGCGAAAAAGAGTTCAGCACTCTGTTTCACGAAGGTGCCCGCGACAACCTACATATCTCGCTTGTTGCGAGTCGGGTAATACTGGTGGTGATATTCGACAATAGATCCAGTCTGGGCCTGGTCCGACTGAGGGTAAAAAAGTGTGCGGAGCAGCTCGAAAAGATTTTTGAGGCGCTTCTTGAACGTTCTGAGTCAACCAAACAGTCTCCGTTTGCCGAAATTACTGACGAAGACATCGACAACCTTTTCTCGGTGTAAGAGCGGGCGGCAGTGTCCTTCATTAACTATTCATCTCGCGAGATTAACTGCAAAATCGTCTACTACGGGCCTGGTCTGTGTGGAAAGACGACCAATTTGCAATACATTTTCCAGAAGACCAATCCGTCTGCCAAAGGCAAGATGATCTCTTTGGCAACCGAGACGGAAAGAACGCTCTTCTTCGACTTTCTCCCATTGTCCTTGGGCGAAATTCGGGGGTTCAAGACCCGTTTTCATCTCTACACCGTCCCGGGACAGGTGTTTTACGACGCAAGTCGCAAGTTGATTCTCAAGGGTGTCGACGGGGTGGTTTTTGTGGCCGACAGTCAAATTGAGCGCATGGAGGCGAATCAGGAGTCTCTTGAGAACTTGGGCGATAACCTGAAAGAGCATGGCTACGACATCAACAAGATGCCGGTGGTCATTCAGTACAACAAAAGAGACCTCCCCAACGCAGCCCCCACCGAAGATCTGACGCGCTTGCTCAACCCCGAGAAGCGCCCAGAGTTTCTTGCCACCGCCACCAACGGCTTTGGTGTGTTCGATACCCTGAAAGAAATCGCCAAGCTGGTGTTCCAGGAGCTCAAGCGAGGAACGCGCTAAGAAGGCTTGCGCGGTTTCAGCGCGTGGACTTCAGCGCGCGGGCCAGTTCGATCGGTGGACGACCACGTTGGCGTCGTGCCTGAATAGGGTGACATAGAACCTCTTAGTGCCGGCCTGGTCCCTGGTTACGATTCGGCAACCGCGATACTTGGTTTGGGTTTGATCCTCTTTGCGAAACTTCGTGAAGTAGACCTGCAGGTCTGCACCTTGGCTCTTTTTGACCTGCCTCAGGGTGCAGGGTGCAGCCACGCTGGTGGAACCTTCGAGCAGAAGCCCAAGGCTCAGGACAAGGGCGAAGAGCAGCATCGTTCTTTAGAGCCTGCTACAAACGGTGAGCGCATTACAATGGGGGTATCTACAGGGTTTTGGTCTCGAGCTGCAATTCTCATTGCTTATTGTTGATGCAGGGTCCCCCATCGAGGGTTTCAACCCGAGGGGCGCACCGCTTCGGTGATGGTTGTCCCCGTGGGTCCATTCTGAAAAGGTGCGGTCCGTGTGCGACTCCCATCTTTGCCGGGTATCGTTGGCGGCTGTCGGTCTGTGGCTTGCAATGAGTGGTTCTTCGCTGGGTGCGGAGGATGTGGATGATGACGGGGACCGTGGCTATCGGCACCCCCAAGGCGCCCTCAGTCTTCAAGGATTTCTTGGAGGGAGTTTCAGGGAGTCGGGTAACCAGTTCGTCGTGGGTGTGGGGGCGGGCTATGCCGTGCTGACTGGCGTCATGCCTGGGGTCAGAGGACTGGTCCTGATGGGCGATGGCGTAGGCGGAGAGCTGGTTGGTACGCTTACGCTGACCCCTCCCCTACGCCTCTATCTCACCCCATTCATCATGGGGGAGGCCGGGCGTCGTTTCGAACCGGATTTTTCGGGATGGCTTTACGGGGCAGGATTGGGCTTTTTTCTCGGGGATCCAGCCAAGTCCTTCAGTTTGCAAGCCGGCTGGATGATCCGTCGCTTCGTGGTTGCGGATGAAACCCTAGATGTCAGTGGGCCGATCTTGAGCATCAGCTTGAGGCTTTGAGCTCGGTTCCTCGTCCAGCGTCCAAACCTTGTCCACGAAGAGTTTGGGCGGACGATGCCGCTCGATTCGGCCCCTGATGACATACAGTTTCCCGGGCTCCAGCGGACCGCAGGACACTTCGTTGAGCGGCCCTTTGCACCGCAGATCCTGGCCTTCCCAAGTTCCGGCCAAGATGAGCGGCCAGTCGTCGAGTCCTTCTTTTTTTGGGGTCAGTGCAGACTCGGCGACCAATGGCCCTCGACAGTACTGGCAGTCCTTGCAGTAGGTTACCCAGCCTGATTGTTCATCCAGTTTGCATCTCGCCCCCGAACGGAATCGGCCTTTGACAACGATTCGCTTGCCGAGATACGCGGGCAGGTTTCCCAGCAGATCATCCATTTTGATTGCCTTGGGGGGACCGCAAGCTGAGCTCAACACGATGAGCAAAAGACCGAGCCTTTTCACAGCCGTCCTCCAGTGTGCCCACGACTGTGGGTCTTTCGAAAGTGATTGCGCTCGGCTGTGGCTCGTGACAGGCCCCAGTGGGGATTGGCAATGGGGCCTTCGATGTCGCATTCCAAGAACAGGTGCCGATCGGCTTCAAACACGTGCCGCCCGACTCGGCGGCGCGCCGGCCGCAGAAGAAAACTTGGCGTTTCTAGCGGTACCGCCGAGAAGTCTATTTTGGTGTCCTGGGGAACGCCGATCATGTACAGGGCGAAAAAGTGGCTTTTCCGGGTCATGAACAGATCAAAAAGTTCGGGTTCAGGGATTGGCCCGGCGAACACGATAGGTTCGCTCGCTTTGCGCACCAAAACCCGGGCGTTGGCTCGGGCCGATTGATAGCCTTCTAAGACGTGGTGGTGATTTTTTGATTCTCCAACCGCAAGGACTACAATTCGACCGCGAAAATAATAGACCCCCGGGCTTATACCATGCCACCAGGGAAGCTCCCCTTGCGTGACCGGGTTCAATGGCTCGGTTTGGGCGCCTGGCGGCGTCTTTGCTTTAGGTAGGGTGCCCACGACTCGGGCCGTGGCGCAGCCCGCGGCAATGGCAGTTCCGGTGCATAGCACCAGCTTCTTGAAACCGTGGCGTGCAAAGAGGCGTGTTGTCATATTCAGTTCTTCCCAAAACCGATGGTTCCAAACCGGCTAAGCTCATGAAAGTCCCCCACCAATGGGGGCGACCAGGCGGTGTATTCGGCCCGAAGCTGGCCACCTTTTCGGAATCGATCAATACGAAAGGCGTTCATTCTCCAGCGTTCCCCGGGTTTGGGAGGGTGCTTGATGCCACGGATCTTGACCCAAGGAACCGCCCATTCGCTGACCCAACCTCGGTCTCGATCTTGTTTGTTCAAGGTTCCGTCTAGGATCGTTCCGATGGTTTGACCCGCATTAAAGTCGACATCCATTCCCGTCCGGGGCCCAGAAAAGGCTGCATCGAAGATGACCCCTTTGGGAGAGGCTTGAAGTTCTACATAGGGGCCTACCTCAGGTGGCTTTGTACCCGGCATAAGAAACAGCTCCACCGCTTCGTGTTCGTAGATCGGGTCATCTCGATGCTGGTATCGGTCGGTGATGTCGCTATCTTCGCACTGAAAGGCCACATAGAGCATCGTGTCGTCGTACAAGAGCTTGAGCGTGGTGCGGTGTTCCAGGGCCCTTGTGGGCACCATCGTGTCTTTGAATCTGAGAGGTTTCGCTTTGGACCAGTCTTTTTCGTCGAGTCTGCCGTCGATGGTGATGGTTGTTTGCCGCCGCCGGATGATCGTTTCTGGCAGGGCGTGCCGGTTTGGGTCTTGATGCGCACCTTTGGTGCGTTTACTGCAAGAAGACGTCCCCAGGGCCAGTCCAAGCAAACACAACGCGGGTATCATGGGTTCGGAGATGGGCATTTCTGTGGGCTGGGTGCAAGTCCGAGGCTCCGTGTTAGCGGTTTATCGCGCGTTGGGACTGGCCGGAGTGTCTGCTGGGTGTGTGTCTTCTGGCAAGCAGCCTATCGGTTTTTGGCCTACCTTCGATGACATCTTTGGCCTTTTGAGTGAAGCGGTGAGGAATCACGGATCCAGGGGACTGGTCTCCGGTGTGTGCGGAGCAGTCTGAACGGGCTCCTAGTACCCCTTGCCGGAAGTTCGCTCCCGGTTTTCGCCGGCCCTCGTCCTCCCTGCTGGCGTCGCCGCTTCGCTCTCCTCGGTTGCATAGGCAGACTATGCGCCCTCCTCGCGCCACCACCAGGAAAAACGATGACTCGGCGAAAACGCGGAACGAACTTCCGGCAAGGGGTACTAGGTGGTCAGAGGGCGGGCTTGTTCCGCCGTCGTCTGACCGGTATTGCATGGTCTGTGCAGTTTTTGCGTGCCTTGGGGCGCCGGCGTGATGCGTCTTTGTGGGCCTGCTGGGCTCTTTTTGGCATGACCGGGGCTTGTGGGCCTCGGGCTGATGACATTACCACCGTGCAGCCTGGTTTTGTGCGGAAGGCCATTTTTCAATCAGATAGCGAATGGTACTACCGGCGCACGATCGTCAAGTCAGAAACAACAAACGCGTACATCGTCGAAGGCCAGGGCGACATTATGCTCGACCGCGTTCGATTCAGAATCGAAGAGAAGGTTCTTGTTGCTTATAAACCGTACGCATCGATCGCCGGCAGTGAGGATGATGTTGCCGAAGGGAATGACAGTTTTGAGGGGGCCGTTGTCGCGTCCTGGCCGATTCTGTCGCACTTCGATCGAATCCGCAACTACAACGCACCGACGGGGAACGAGACGAACAGCATTCAGGAGAACACGCTGGACCGTGCTTGGCATGAGCGCACGTTTATGCGCGTTGATTGGGCGGCCAATCAGATCGCCGGGAGCCTGTTTGCAGACCGAAGTGGATCTGGTTTTCCGGTCAACTACGTGTCGAGTTTTGCGCGGTGGAGCGATCTTCAGACGACACCAACCGATCCCTACGCGTCTCGTTTTTCTGACGACTATGTCGAGGTGACCCACCATGCGATCCTGTCCATGGATCTGATCACGTGTGCCGCCTTTGTCGGATTTTTTCGTGCGGGCTATTCGCAATGTGGGTTCGGTGAGGCCAAGGTACGGCACAGCTTTAAGCGCATCGCGCAGGTTTCTGACTATGAGCCGCGTATTTATCCCGATTCGGTTGTGCGCACCAATGAATCGGGCAAGCCGATTTACGACGATCAGACCGGCGAGGTGTTGCGTGAACCGATCTACGATCGGTTTGGGATTTTCAGAGTGAGTACACCTACCTACGATCGAGGATACGAAACGACCGAGTCCGGACGGCTCTTTCGCGCCAATCTTTTTGACATTTGGGAGCGCAGCACGGACGAACAGGGGCGGTCACTCCCGTTCTCAGAGCGAACGCCGAGACCCATTGTCTACTACTTAAACGCGGAGTATCCCGAACAGTACCGAGCTGCGGCCAGCGAGGTTGCTGATGAGTACAACCGTATCTTCAGCTCGCTGGTGAAAGATCTCACCGAGCGGAGCACAGATAATGTCCCGCGCATGTTTGAGATTCGGCCCAACGATTGTCGTGTGGACAACATCGTAGCGTTTGTCGAAGCCCATCCCGATATGCTGGGTGCGGTCCGGCGAGCGGTGTGTCGCGACAAACCCGACTGTGTGTCCGGCGTCGAGGACGTGGCTGAGCGTTTGGCGGTCGGAAACCTTCGGACGGTATGCACTTCGCTGGAAGCGGCAACCCTGGACCTTGAAACCGGCCAGAGCCGCTTCGAATGGCAGCGTGTAGGAGACGTGCGGTACAACATGGTCGTTTGGCTTCAAAACCCCCAGCAGTCCGGATGGGGTGGGTACGGTCCGATGCACGGTGACGCTCGAACCGGCGAGACCGTAAGTGCGAGCGCCTTCATTCGTGGGTTTGCGCAAGAAGTCTCGGCGGCCAATATTGTGGACTACATTGAGCTCATCAATGACGAGAAAAGCCCGGAAGAAATCATTCATGGACAGGATATACGCAAGCAGGTTGCGCGGTCCGTTAAACGGCAACAGTCGTTATCGGAAACCGAGGTCAGTCCGCACTATCTTGCTCGGATGGAGAGGCGCTTTCGTCGGCTTGGGGCTTCGAAGGATTCGCTCTTACGAGAGCTTCCAAGCCCAGACCAACAGTTGTCTCGGTTAGATCGGATTCGGGGGACTCGGGCTGAGGCTCCTTTGATCACCAACGAATGGCTCATGATGGCTGCTCAAGGGGCGTGGCGACCGGGAGAACCCGTGCCGGACGGTCTTCAAGACCTTGCCTCCCCGGCCGGCCGTTTTCGCCAGCAAGACCATTTGTCTCAGGCCCTGGCCGATGCGCGGGCTCGTTTAGGAGATTCGGGGTTTTGTTTTCTGAAACAGGACTTCGACCCCCATTGGGTTGGTTTGGCGCTTGCGTTCAAAGAAAAACCGAATGGCGAGCCGTACACACGCGACGAGCGGTACGAGATCGTGATCAATCGCTTGGTCAAGCACGTGATGCTGCATGAAATCGGTCACAATGTCGGGCTTACCCATAATTTCGAGGGCTCCTATGACGCGATGAATTACGACGATCGCTTCTGGGACCTGTTTTTTAAGGGGCAAGACGAACAGCTGGCGGGACGCATCGACGAATTTCGGCACACGACCGTGATGGAGTACTTGGCCGCAAAAGGTGCTTTTGCCGATTTTTTGGGTAAATACGATGAGGCAGCCATTCGTTTTGCATATGCAGGACAGGTTGCCGTTTTTGAGGCCGACGCCGCAGGATCAGAACTTGAAGGCGGGCAAGATCTACGAGCATGGCGCTACCGCAATGACTATCGGGAGATTCCGGAACACCTTTGTGGAGCCTCTGGTTGTGCAGCGAGATGCGCCCCGGGTGATACCATCTGCGCGGGCCAGGTCGCAAAAGACGCGATTCGTAAACGAACTTGGGTGACTTTTGACCCCCAAAACCCGCCCAAACGAGAAGTTCCGTTTCTCTTTTGCGACAATTACTACGACCGGCGTACACCGTTTTGCTCAACTTTCGACTATGGATCAAATCTACGGGAGGTTTTTGCCAACTACCACTCGATGTGGTCGAACTATTTTTTCTTTAATAATTTCGTGCGAGACCGTCTGGTACCGATCTCTTGGAACCCGTCTAGAGCTACGATTCCAGCAAACTTTGCGATGAGCTACATCGATACGGTTGCGCAGTGGTTGTATTATTACCGCGTTACAGAGCCCGGTTTTGAAGCAACAAACCTCTATCGCGATATGCACGCCACCGTGGCTATGGGCCTCAATATGGCGTCTGAAATCCTTTCTACCCCTGAGCCAGACCGAATGTGTCCGGTGCCCAACGTGGGAGGAGAAACCGAGGGTGAATATCAGCCGAAGATCTACGTCCCCTGGTTTTTGATAGACGACGACGAACTGGATTGCGATCCAGATTTGTCACTTGCCGGTGAGGAAGCGCGGGCGCTTGAGGCGATCCAAGTTCCGTTGGGGCAAAGCAGACCGGCGGGCGTGGGATTTACGGAAGACTACGAAGATTGGTCATGGAGTTTTGTGGGCTCTTTTTTTGACAAGAGTAATACGATTTTGCGGTTGGGTATCACGAGACCAACCCTGTTTCGATTCAACTACGATCTAGACCTTCGCAACTACTCTATCGGCCTATACCGGCTTTTTGAGCCCGAGCTTCGTGATCTCTATGACCGAATAGCGACCATAGACTCCGGAACCGACCTTTCGATTAGAAGTCAGGAAACCGCAATGGCTTTGGGGTCGTATTGGTGCCGAGACCCGGAGCACCCGGATGATGCCAGCCGCGGATATTTTGAGCCTAGAGCCTTGATCGATCCTGAGCGCAATGAATCTTTGCCTGGACCGCCGCCCGATTGCGACCGACCGTCGTACGTTTATCCTAGGTTTTTTGCGAGTATCCCGTTTACCGGGATGTTGGCCGCGCACGCTCTTTTTTCTTCTGACCTCGATACCCAGCTGGACATGGGAAAGTCGTACAAGGTGTTTGCACTGGGGGCCTACGACGATTTTGTTGACTGGGCGTCGCTGCCCGAGTGTGACGACGGAGGGTCAAATGTCCCTTGTTTTTGCCGTACGCTCGATTCATTTAGCCGCATCGAATACCGAAGCATCAACATCGTGGCCGAAAAGAGCAGTCCTGGTTGTTCGCTCGTCGCGGGAGCGGAGGCTGCTCGCTTTCGCTATGAAGACGAAGGTCAAAGCCCAGCAGATCGCGATACCTGGCGCCAGTGGGTCGAACGGCTGGAGTACGCTCGGTTGCTCTACCAGATTTTCCAGAACGAGTAGGTGAACCTCCGTGATGAAGTTGGACCTTAAACAGGAATGCACAAGTCCGGATCTAGGAACTATGGGGCATTGGACCCTCTGGTGCCGGCTCACGTGCTTCCGCGTCGGGTCCCTTGGCTCCTGGCTTCGAACACGCGTGTTCCTGCTTAGCTTAGGTGTTTTATCTTGCGGCGTGTTGGTGGCTGCTGCTTGTTCGCCCGGTGTTTCGAGCATCGATCGCACTCAACCGAACGCTTTGGATAAACGACTTTTTGATGGAATCTGGTACCACCGTGCCACCATCACCAGTTCAGACCCGGAATCTGGCCATTTGACGGGCACGGCGTCAAATCTAGAGAAACTTCGATTTGAGATCAGGGAAGGCCTGTTGACGGGGTATCGGAGCTACGAGTTTGTACCTTATGCGGAGGGGCTCACCGACGAAGGTCGAGACTTTTTTGGGGCACCGGTGGTCGCCTTCAAAATAGAAAAGCACTTCGACATCCAGCGGGACTATAGCCGGACGACGGGCGTTGAGAACAATGTCATCGTTGAAAATGATACGGATCGGCCTTGGCATCTTCGAAGGTACATGAGGGTTGATTGGTCGCAGAACGTGGTGGGGACCCCGACCCGTTTTCAAACGGGCTGGACCAGCTTTCCTGATGGATTTCTCAGCGGCCAGTCCTTGTCTAGGTTTTACATCCAGGGTCATGTGGAGACCGATCCAGATCGACCGATCTTCACAGAAGATTACTTTGATGTGACAAACGTCTATCATATTACGCCTGACCCTTACTACTGCAGCATGATGCTGCTGTTTAACGATGTCCCCCGTTGTGGCGCGGGCGATGTTCGGGTTCGGCTTTCTTTTTCTAAAATCGACCCGAACGATGACTATCAGCCGCTCCACTATCCGGATTCGAAAGAGATCAAAGACGAGGAAGGCAACGCCCTCATTTTTGGAGAAGGAGGAAAGCCTTGCACGGAATCGCGGGTGACGACCAGCCCGTCTAAGGCTGAAGATCCAGGGAGCTGTCGGGTCGAAACCTTCCCCTATGATGCGGCGTTCGGAAACTTTCGTACGCTGCGGGTCGCTTTTGACAAAGAGCGGCTCTTGACGCGTACCGGGCGCATCTACATGGCTGGGCGGTTTGATCTTTGGGAGGACTCCTATGACGAGTTGACCGAGACCTACAGGGACTACGAAGAGCGACGTGCAAAGCCTATTGTCTACTACGGCAATGTAGACTTTCCTCAAGAATTGATTCCGGCGGCGAAGAAGATCGCGGACGCATGGAATCACCCGTTGGCGGAAACGGTCGCCTTTTTGCAAAACAAGTGTGTTTCTGACGAGGGTCAGTCGATTCCGTGTACGGGCTCATGTGGCGATCAGCGGTGTACGACGATCGGCAGGCCCGATGTGGCAGGCCTAGAGACTGAGATGGGAGCACAGATGTTCCAGTTTCGGCAAAACGATTGCAACATAAAGAACATCCGGGACTATGTGAAAGCACAGGGGCATGAAGCGATTGTGGAGCGCATCGTCGGAGGGATGGACCTCGTGGCTCGCGGAAACGTTCGGAGGGTTTGCGCGGCGGTGCAGTTTTGGGAACTCAACAACGGCAAGACGCTCGACCCCAAAAGAGCCGCTCAAGAGGGGCTGCCGATGGCCTTCCATTGGCAGCGTCTGGGTGATCTCAGATACAACTTCCAAAATTACGTAGATCCCATTCAGCCGCGTGGGCCCTGGGGCATCGCTCAGTTTGGCCAGGATCCAGAAACGGGCGAGTTTGTATCCAATGTGGCCAACTACTTCGGTGATGCCGGCGATGCCATCTCGCAGCGGCATGTGGATGTGATTCAGTGGCTTAATGGTGATCTCGATGAAGAAGAACTGTTTCGTGGGGATGTCTCTCGGCGAACGGTGGTTTCGAGGTTGGTTCACGAAGGTACAAGCATTCGGTCCGAGGTGCGCGGGAGTCTTATGGCCTACGAACGGGATCTGGTTGCCGATCTTGGAGCCGACCTGTTGAGTCCAACGCGGGCCGGCGACGAAGAGCAGAGAGTCCGCCAACTTTTGGAAGGGAGTACGCTCGAAGAAGATTTTCTCCCAACCGGGGATATTTTTCGCGGCTTTCGAGGGCCGGAGCTCTATCAGCCCTTCAGTGCGCTGCCGACGCCAGGGCAGACGGCGTTCCAGCAGGACGCAAGCTTGTTCCCGCCGGGTTCGGGCGGCAGCACAGTGCGGTCTTTAGCCTCGCCGCTGAGCTGGGGGATGAGCGCCGAGAGCAACCCTTTTATGGAGGCGGCTTATGAGTTTGGCCGTCTCGGTTTCGATATGGCTGACTTTTTTGATCCCAACTCTTCTGGTTTGGCGGAGAGTTTTCAGGGGGCGTCCCGTGAAGAGATTTTTCAGTTTCTTCGCTCAGAACTTTATGCGGCGGTGCAAGGGCATGAAGTGGGGCATACGTTGGGACTTCGTCACAATTTTGAGGCTTCGATGGATCCGCTCAATTACCGAAAAGAGTTTTGGTCGCATGAAACGGACGAGGGAGAGCGCCAATACTGGAGAGAGGCACCAAGCGAGGAGGATCGGCACCGGGGAAACGAATTCAAGTACGCTTCTTTGATGGACTACGCGTTTGATATTCCGCTTGAAGGACTCCACGGGATTGGACCGTACGATGGAGCGGCGATTCGGTTTATGTACGGTGAACTGATCGATGTGTGGAATCCGCGAAAAGTTTCGATTCCAGATCCAAGAAAATTTGGCGACTATTCCCGATTGTGTGGAACCCGCTCGGGTTCTTTTGGGCAATCCTCTCGGTTCCCTTTTCTGGGTGAGTTGCGTTTCTTGATGGGGCCGGAGGCCTTGCCAAAACTGTTTTCGTCGAGCCCCGTTCCTCGGAATGAAACGCTATGCCGTTTGGGGCCTGACGGACTGGCAGACACGGAAGATGACTTCGACTATGAACAGAACCCAGCTTGTGACACGAAGTTTGATACGGTGATGCGCCAGTACGTCACGCGCATCGAGGCCAACAGTCAATCGGAGGGCGTCCCGGGGTGTTTTTTGAGCATCAATGACCAAAGTTGGCTCTTGGATCAGGTGGATGGCTTTCGAACGGAACCGGCCGCATTTTTGGGCAATCCGCAGGATGGAAAAGGCCACCGCAATATCTCAGAGGCTCGGATGATGATTCCGGTCGCCGACTTTGTGGCCCAGGAGTTGGAAGTTCTGCGCAATCGGCCCGAGGCGGACAATCCGGACACCGCTGTCGATGAATCTGTCGACGGCGTCGACGACGACGGGGACGGGGTGGCGGACGACCGTGGTCTGGACTGGTCGCGTTATATGCACCGCGTAGAATACGCGTACTGCTCGGATCTATACGCGGGTTTTGTGAATCCTTTTTGTCAGCGATGGGACAGCGGTTGGGACTTTTTGGAGGCGACTCGGAATCATATCAACCGGTACGACCGCGACTATGTGTTCGACCACTTTCGCCGGGACGCGTACCCGATCGGCGGATGGTACAGTCCTCGTGCCTACATGGCGAGATTCCAGAGCCGGCGTCTATTTCACATGAGCAATGTTTTTCGGTTTTTTCTCTTCACGCGTACGCGGCGTCTGGATGCGCCCGTGTATGAGTCTTGGGCAGAGGCAGCGTATGAAGGTCTGAACTTCATGGAGCGTGTGATTCAGGCGCCGGAACCTGGCGCTTATTGCCTCGATGCCGTAAAGAACCTGTATACCCTTTGGGATGGTGAATCGAGTTGTGAAGAGCGATTTGATGTTGGGCTGGGTTTTGGGGCGGGACGATTTCTCGATACAAGTTGGACCAACGAGTATTTTTACAAAGCAAATCGTTTAGGGGCATTTTACGACAAGCTTGCTGTGATTCATCAAATGACGACGTCATCTGGGATTTTCGTTCGGGACCTATCGGACTTTTTCGATATCCGGGCTTTTTCGCTGGGATACCCGAGAGTCTATTTGGACCCCATGCTTCAACGTTTTGCGGCGCTGATCGAAGGTAACCATGAAGGGTACCGCTCCCGGGTGTTGACCGACGCGGCTTCGGGGCAAAAGCGCGTTCGCTATATGCCTTTTTTTGATGAAGAGCAGCAGTACGGGTCGTGTAATACCGCGGACGAATGCACGCTTTATCCGGGAAGCGTGTGTCGAGGGGTGGGTCCGGGGGGCAATAGGCGGTGTGTGGTGAGGGCGGTTCGGCGCTCCATCGAAGATTTGCCGGGCATTGAACCTGCTTGGTCTTATAGCTTACGTTTTTACGCGCTCCTGTATGGGCTGGCCCACTGGTCGTCGATTAACGATTACGCGCCTGAGTTTCATCGATTTACCCAGATTTCGATTCGAGGCACCCCGGAAGATATCCGATATCCGGACGGTCTTCCGATCGTGGAGTTTCGGGATCCGGAGACCTTTATTGTCTATCGTGCGCCGGTTATCCCACCAGAGCCGCGGGAGGGTCTGGGCCAAGAATTTCGGGTCTACTATGGCGACACCTTTCATCGAGCAAGCGGTCGATTTAGGAACTGGAGCGTGGGCAGCAATCTTTTGTCCGACGCAGACCGGTTCTTGAAGGAAGAGTGGGAACGCTCGTTGGGGGCTTGTGGGGATCCTGAAGCGTCTGGCTTGGTGGGACCAGGGTTGCGTTTTGCCAGCCGTGAAGACGCCTGTGATGCGCACGAGCGTGATAGAGAAACGCTTCGGAGCAAAGTTGGGTTCATCAATATCGTGCGTAAGTTCAACCGCCAGGTAGAGCGTGTTGATTGATCCCGAAGCTCTTTGTGATGAAGTGGACTGGACGATGGAACAGGCTTGTGAGTCCGGTCACGTGCTCGATTTTATTAGCTTTTTCTACGAATCGCACCTATGCAGTTCACCCAAAAAGAAGCACAATAATGAAAGATGTATTGCTCCTTGTGCGGTCTGGGTTTCATTGAGAACAACAGGTGTGTTCACTGCTTCGCATTCTTTCATGTGCAAACACCTCCAGCGCGCACTCAGCCTTCAGCCGCGCCGAGGAGCACGGTGCCCACAGCCCCCACGTCGTGGAATAGGGGTGCGCAAGTACCTTCTTCAACCTCGCAAAGAAAATCGGTCCGCACGGGCCAAGTTCGGACTCCGATGCGAACGGTTCCGAGCGCCCAAGGCGAGGTCGTGTCCTTGAGCGTAATCAAAGGCAAGCGGATTCAAGGGCCTGAAAGGGTGGCGGGATTGCCGGAAGCCAAGGCGGTACCGGAGCTGGGGTCTGTCCGCCGATGCCCGCGGTGTTCGGTGACCATCACCGATGCCCGTTGTTGCCGTTGCCCCGGTTGCCGAGCCATTTTGGCGAAAGCTTCCGGCAGTCCAGATTGTTGTCCATCGTGCAAAACCCCCTGCAAGCCCGATGTCGAGCGCTGTCGGGAATGCGGAGAGGCGGTGCGTGAATATCGCCCCATGACCGTTCGAGGTCGCGATCTCGTGTCTTGATTCTGCGATAGGGCACTTGGGCCACTTGCCTTTCATCTGTGGGACCAGCTAGGAGCTCAAAATCCGGAACGATCGCCGTGCTCGAGCCTGAAGACGTGGTTTCATTGGCGCATTCGAGGCGGGTCGAGGGTATGCCGCCTCGGCCCCTCGACGCGTGGCGAGTTCTGAATGGCGCGGGTGATGGGGCCCCCCCAGGGTTGACGCTCGACTGGTATGGCCCTTGGCTCTTGCAATGTGTTCGGCCCAACTTGGACCGGGTCCAGGTCGAACGGTGGTGTCGGGCGGCTTGGGAGGTCCTTCGGCCTCAGGGGCTGGTGGTGAAGACGCTGCCAGGCCCAAACACGAAGCAGGAAAACTGGCTGGCCTTCGGTGAAAGGCCATCCAGCATCGAGGTTCGCGAAGGGGATGCAGTGTTTTTGTGCGAGCTCTGCGAGGGAAGAAGCACGGGCCTCTACCTCGATCACCGCGACGCACGGTATCTGGTTCGCCGGTATTCTCCAGGATCAAGGGTTCTGAACCTTTTTGCCTACACCTGCTCGTTTTCGGTGCACGCTGCTTTGGCTCAGGCGGTCCAGGTGACCAGCGTGGATGTTTCCAAGAAGGCGCTCCAGTGGGGGCGCAAGAACATGACGTTGAGTTCGCTCGACCCCAATCGGCATCGGTGGTTCGCGGACGATGTGCGCAAACACTTGAAGCCTGCGCGCACCCCGCACTACGACCTCGTGGTCGTAGATCCGCCGGTCTTCGGTCACGGGTCGGGTCGCGCGTTTTCCTTAGCTCGCGATTTACCCGATCTCGTGCGCGGGGCGGCCCTTCAGCTGAAGGATTCCGGCGTTCTGGTTTTCTCGACACACCTTCGGGCCGTGCGCTGGGGCTCCTTGGTGGAGGTGCTGCGGGGAACCTTAGCGGCGGCCGGGCGCACCGGGGAGCTTCTCCATCGAACGGGGTTGCCCGACTGGGACCACCCGGTGGCGGCGGATAGCCCCGACGATGACCGGGGGGATTACCTCAAGACCCTTGTCCTGCGGGTCGGTTACCAGTAGACCCTGGTCTAGTGACTGAGACAATCGATCTCGAACGCAAAGCTTTGGGCGAGCTTCGGCAAGGAGATCTCAACGGGGCGCGAGAGACGCTGGTTTCTCTGCTCGAGCTCCAACCGAGCGACCAGGCGCTGATGCGCCGGGTGCAGCAGCTCGATCTCCTCATTCGCCAGCGACGGCAGACCTTAGCGCGCATTCAGGCGGAGCCCTTGCGCTACGCCAACGCCTATATCGATGCGGGGCGGCGCGCGGAGGGGCTTCAACTTCTGCGAGCGGCCTTAGCCCGGGATCCCAACAACGAGGGCATCCGTAAGCAGGCACTCGAGCTGGCCCGCGAGCTTGAGGGTTCGAAGGCACCAGGGCTGGCGACATCCGGGCCCTCGCAGTCCCCCCCGTCCAGCGCCTTCCCGGCGCAGGCCGCTGAGGAGCAAGCGCCGGCCCAAGTGGTTGAGATCAGTGATGTTGGCTCGCGCTCACCCGCCGCCCAGCGGCAGATCGTGGTCCTTCGCAACCTGCTTCAGCGTATCGAAGCCCGCCGTCGCGCTTGACTCGGGTTTGAACGGCGTAGTCTATGGCTCCCCCATGAACTCAAAGAGCAAACATAAGCGCGAGCGCATGAAGCGTCGCATCAAGCACCGTCGCCGCAAGAAGCAAGAAAAGGCCCGCGTAGCCGAACTCAAGAAGGCCTAGCACCCTGCTAGGGCTTTAGGATTGTTGTTTTTGGGGACCCGATGGTCGGGGCGTTCGGCTGCGGCTCCGCCGTCGGGTGTTTTGCTTTGGCGTTCGGCCCCGAACCTGTCCGTTTGTTTTTCTTGATCGGTCATCGTTGTTGCTTGACCGGACTTCGCTCTTGGCCCGCCATTGCTCGACGTTTTCCGGCTGGTGAGCTCGTGCGAGTGCGTGAATTTCGTATAGGTCAAGCGCGTCTTCGAACGCGGCGCGGCGCATCAGCGCCTTAGGAGAAAGCTTTCGTCGACGGCTGCGTTCTTCGAGTGCGGTGGGACCGAAGTGCCTCTGCAATGAAAGGGCTTGTTTGAGTTCTTCGCTGATGCGGCGGGTCAGGCCCAAGCATTCCGATACGTGGGCGAGATACTGATGGTGTTGGCGCTGTCGCTCTGGGCCTTTGGCTTGTGGTGCACAAAGGCTGGCGGGAACGTAAAGCAAGGCTCCGAGCACCACGGCGTCGGATACCGGTCTTTTTTGGGTGCACTGATCGAGCGCTTTGAGGTGGGCGAAGAGGTCGCTTGAAGCGGTATCGGCTGGCTTCTTTTTCGATGCCTTGAGAAACGCATCGATGTCCGGCATGAGGACCTCAAGAATACCGGTTTGCGCCATTGCAGAAACGGTTCGTTCGGCATGGCCGGTTCGCAGAAGCTTCAGGGTCTCTTCCAGAACCCTCGCCGGGGCGCATCGCTTCACATCAGTCTTGTAGCGTTTCATCGAGGCCAGCAGTTCCGGATCGATGGTCAGGTTCGCGCGGGCCTGGAACCTGAGCGCACGCAGAATACGAATGGGATCCTCTTGGAGCCGGATTTCGGGGTCACCGATCATTCGCAAATGCCGCTCCTTGATGTCTTTTAGGCCGCCTACATGGTCGATGATTCGCCCCGCGGCCAGGTCGTAAAATAGGCCGTTGATGGTGAAATCTCGCCTTCGGGCGTCCTCTTCTTCGGTGCCGAAGACATTGTCTCTGCGGATAAGGAGGTCGGCTTTTTCTTCGCCGTCTTCGCTTGGCGGTGGCGCTTGGGCCCGGAAGGTAGACACCTCAATGATTTTTCCGTCGTGGTAGTAGAGGTGGGCGAGCCGAAATCGGCGGCCGATGATACGGCTGTTCCGGAATACCGAGCGCACATCCTCCGGGCGAGCATTGGTGACCACATCGAAGTCTTTGGGGGGAAGATCGAGGAGAAGGTCGCGGACGCAACCGCCGACCAAATAGGCTTTGTAGCCAAAACGGTGAAGACGCCTCAGGGCGGACAGCGCATTTCGGTCAATCAGGTCGATGGGGATGGCCTGGTCGCCCCGGGGCTGCGGGGTTTTCTGACGGGTACCTCGGGGTTTCTTCCGCGGTCTACGCGGTTTCTGGTCCGGACCCGCATAGGTGCGCGCGGGACCCAACGGTTGGGCGCGGGCTCGGGCAAAATCCTGGAGGGCCTCGGTGGCGTTTTCGATCCGCATTTGGGTGTTTTGCCCCAATGCCGACGACGGCTGCCGCCCCCCAGCCCAATCCCGGACTTCCCGCAAAACCCTTAACGTTTCAATAAACCATTCCATGGGGCCTGGGGCGCATCTTCTCGGTCGCTTTGTGGAATCGGCCTTAGCGTCTTCCGGCAAACTGGAAAGTCAAGTAAAACCAGTCAGTTATGCGCAAGGTAGTCCACTAGAGCTATAGCAGCTCTGGCCCCAGAGCACAACATAAGGCCACCTTTCCCCGATAACCTACCGTTTTCCCCGAGCCGAGTCATGGGTTTTTGGGGGTGAAAAACTTCAGTTAAGGCCCATTCCTTACGTGCGAGGAAAGGCCCTGCGGTGCTAGCCTCCGCTCCGGTTTCCCAATCGTATGAATGCACTGACCGCCGGTCTACACAACCTCTCTCCAGGCATCCTTGTCGTCGACGACGAAGTTTCCATCCGGCGCTTCCTTCGGGAGCGCCTAGAAGCGTCCGGCTGCCGCGTGGTGGAGGCCGATTGTCGTCTCCAGGCCCTCGAGCGCTGCGCTGAAGACGTCGATTTGGTGCTCCTCGATAACCTTCTTCCGGATGGGGACGGGGTGTCGTTGCTCGAAGAGATCCGTGAAGCACAGCCCTATTTACCGGTCATCATCATGTCTGCGTTTTCGAGCGTCAGTACGGCGGTGTCGGCGATGAAAAACGGGGCGCTTCATTTCGTGGAAAAACCCCAAGATCTGGAAGAACTGGTCGCGGTGGTCAAGGAGGGGCTTCAAGCGACTCAGCCATGGCGATGCCGGGGACCAGGGGCTCCGGACGGTCATGATTCTTTTCCTCACATCATTGGGGACTCTCCGGTGATGCGGGAGCTGCGCGGGCTCCTAAAAAAGTTGGCTTCCAGCCAGCACTCGACCGTGTTGCTCGATGGTGAAAGCGGGACGGGAAAAGACCTGGCCGCGAAGGCCATCCACTTTCATAGCGCGCGCAAGGATCGTCCCTTTATTCACATCACCTGCAGCGCGCTGCCCGACAACCTCCTGGAGAGTGAACTTTTCGGATACGAACGTGGAGCTTTTACCGATGCCAGGGCACCGAAGGAAGGCCTCCTTGAGCGGGCGAACGGAGGAACGGTTTTCTTTGACGAGATTGGGGAAATGGCCGCGCCGCTGCAAGCCAAACTCCTCCGCTTTTTGGAGGAAAAGACGTTCATGCGGGTCGGGGGTACCTCCGATATTCGCGTTGATGTGCGGGTGGTGGCTGCGACCAACCGAGATCTAGAGGCCGCCGTTTTTGCCGGAGAATTCCGCGAGGATCTGTACTACAGGCTGAGGGTCTTGAATGTACGTCTGCCCCCGCTCCGAGATCGGGGGGCCGATTTATGGCTGCTTGTGGGGCACTACATCCATCACTTCAATCGTCAGTTTCAGAAGTTGGTGCGCGGCGTCAGTTCGCGGGCGGTGACTCTCCTTGAAGCCTACCGGTGGCCGGGCAATATTCGCGAACTTCGAAATGTGCTCGAGCGGGCGACCTTACTCACCGAAAGGGATGTTCTCGAGCCTGACGATTTCCCGGTGCTTGGCCCCAAGCCGAGAATCTCGGAGGATTTCCAGATTCCTACGGGTGGCATTAATCTCAGGGATCTTGAACGCAACTTGGTCATTCAAGCCCTGAAGCGTTCTGGTGGAAATCACAGTAGAGCAGCAAGGTTGCTGGGCATCAGCCGCGATCAGGTGCGCTACCGGATTCAGAAGTTTGGCCTCGAGTGTGGCGGTCAACGTCGAGATGATTTGCGGATCAAGGACCCCGATGCTTCTTTCGCGAAGGGCGTGCCAGATGTGGAGGGGATTTGAGTTCTAATGCTGTTGGTCCATCGGTAAGTTTCGTCGCGGATCACTTTTTGCGTACGATTCTGAGTTCCTCATCTGATTTTATAGTTCTTGTTGATCCTGATGGCGCGGTGACTCACCTGAGTTCTCAGGCTGCCCAACTCCTAGACGAATCGATCAGCGGAATCGCTGACAAGAGACTCTTTCAACTCCTCGGCGGCGACTCCCCGAAGACAGATGCTTTTGGACTTCTGGAGCAGCTCAGGGCCAGCCAGGTTTTGGATTCGGTGATGTTGCGCGGGAAAAATAGTGGTTTTGTTCGAGTCAGGGCACTGCCAGTCACGCGTGATGATGGCGTATTCTTGGGGGGCGCCCTGGTCTCCAAAGAACCACCAGGCCTTGAAGAAGCAGAAGAAATGCTGGAAAAGGCGATGCAAGATCTCTCCCGCCTCAGTCGTGAGACCGATGAGTTTGCGTATATGGTGGGCCACGAGCTCAGTGCGCCGCTTCGCACCATCGTGAGCTACGCAAAACGGCTTTCTGAAGATGAGCGCGGCGACGAAGGAAACACCTCCGAAAAACAAGCTTCTTTGGAGCGTGTTTTGAGTGGTTGTGGACGTCTACAAGATACCATTCTAGCATTGCTTCAGTACTCGCGTCTGGCAACACGGGGCGGACCTTCGGAAGAGTTCGGTTCGGAGGCTCTCGTCTATGAGGTCCTCAACGATTTCACGCCTGAACTGAGATCGGTGGGGGCGCAAGTGCTGGTGAAGTCGCTTCCCGCTGTGAAGGCAGACCCGCTCCAGATGAAGCTGCTGATTCAGCATATCATCGGCAATGCGATCAAATTCAGAGGCCCGTCTCCTCTAAGAATCGATATCGACGCGCGCGAGGATGAGAGCCATCGGGTGATATCTATTCGAGACAACGGCATTGGGTTTGAGCCTCAACACGCGGATCGTATTTTCCGGATGTTTCATCGCTTGCATGGGCGTTCAGAGTACCCGGGGTTGGGCGTGGGGCTCGCGGTTTGCAAACGGATTGTGGAGCGCCAACGCGGGCAGATATGGGCTGAAGCACCCACCGACGGTGGTGCTGTTTTTCACGTGAGCCTTCCGAAACCAAAATAGTTCGCCCATGGGTTCGGCACTACACATCCTCTTGGTTGAAGATGATCCCGATTGTGTGGAGTTCGTGAGTTGGGCTGTCCAAGATTGTGCGCGTGCCTGTACGATAGCGCATGTCGGTGATGGCCAAGATGCGCTCGACTACCTTGTTCGCTCAGGAAGCTTTGCACGCGGTAGACCCAGGGATCAATCGGGTCGATCTTGTGCCTCACGAATTGCGGAGCCCAAGCCCACGTCACACGAGGTGCGCTTTGGGATAAAAGCACCGGACCTGGTGCTTTTGGACCTCAACCTTCCGCGTTTGAATGGCAAAGACGTTCTAAGAGAGGCCGCAAAGTGCGCTCTAGCGGTCCCTTTTTTGGTGCTTACGAGTTTCGAGCATGACCTGGAAGACCTCGCGAGAGACGGGCTCTTTCCCCGCGGCGAGCTCAGAAAACCGGTCAATGCCCGCAGCCTGGAGCGGGTGCTCACCGAGCTTTTCCCTTCAACTACAGAAAACGGTTGAGCTGGGGCAAAAAATTGCCAACCGACTTATGCAAGGAATGACGGACTCAGGGGACGAGGACCTTTTCGCTATTCGTCGTCGGGAATGAATTCGACTTTGTCGAAAAGCAGTGCGCCGGATGCACCCACTTCCGTGATGACAAACGACAGGCTTAGTGCCTCTCGGAAGTCGTCGTCGGGGTCGGGGCATGCTCTTGCCTGGGCGGTAAACTCGCTGAAGAGTATGGTTTGCTGAACCCACTGGTCTGAATCGGGTGCGATCCGGGTGGCCTCCGAGCGGTTGATCGCACTGGGGGAAGCGCACTCGTGATCTCGGATGGACACGATGAAGCTTTGTCTCCGGCTCGATACCTCGCTTTTCACGTAGTAGCGTACGCCTTTGTAGGCGCTTAGATCGCGGGTGACACGGGGTGGGGGCGAAGCCATGCCAAAAGCTGCGAAATTCCCGCAGTCTATGTTGCTGTTTCGGTCCACCGAGTAATTGAAGCGAACGTGGGGAGAATTATCTACGCCCCCGGTGAGCTCATGGGTTGCGGACGCACTGGTGTTCGAACTTCCGCAAGACCCTTCGTTGTCGAGTGAAACGCCGTTGGTTCCCCCAAACGCATTGTTGACGTTGTCCCGATCAAAGTTCGAGAGAACCGGAAGCGATCCGTTACTCTCGGCCAGGAGTTCACCGACGGGCACCAAAAAGACCTCATCAAATGAAAGTATTCCTGTTTCTCCCACCCTGTTGACCACAAAGCTGAGACTGAGAACCTGCCTGAAGCCATCTGTGGAGTTGGGACAGCCATTGGTTTGGGCCTCGAATGATGGAAATAGGACCGCCTTTTGTACCCACTCGCCCGGTGTGCTTGGGGCGGTTACAATGGCCTCGGACCGATTGATAAGGCCTTCTGAGGGACAATCTTGGTCTCGAAGGGTGACCACAAAATCCTTCCCCGCCGAATCAGCATTGCTCATGACCGAGAAGCGAATGCCTTCGAAGGCCCCAAGGTCTCTGGTTTGGTTGTTGGCGGTGGGCATACCGAAAGCCGCGAAGTCGCCGCAGTCGGGATCGCTATTGTCCCTGACATCGTAGTTGAATTCGGCAAATCCCGAATTGTTGACCCCCCCAGACTCGCGATGGATTGCCTCGGCTTCTGTGTCCGACGCTCCGCAGGGACCTTCGTTGTCAACAGAAATGGCGTTCACGCCTCCAAATCCGTTAGATCTTAAATCCGTATCGAAAGTTGCGATGATCGAAGGGTCAGCAGCCTCGAGGGTTACGTTTTGGGTTGCGGTCGTGAGGACGGTGGTTCCGTCTCGCAGTTGAACGGTGAGCACATATTGGTTGCCGGAACCAGGGTTGCCGGTCACCGTAAGAACCAGCTCGGCGGTGCCCGTGCCGAAGACCAGCTTGCTTGTTTCGCCAAAAACGTTGTGCTGGCCGCTCGGAAGGGTGGGATCGAGGAGTTGTGCGAAAATTTGTCGAGTCGTGGTGACCGCGTGCTCTACTTGGAACGTAAGCGTTCCGTCGGTCCGGCCTGTTGCGGCTCCGCCAAGCAGGCTGATTTCGTTTTTCTCTGGCGGGATGGCACCAGAGTCACCACAGCCCAAAGGCGCGAGGAACGCGGCCATCGCGATGAAGAGGGTGATGGGGTCAAGTAGGCTCTTTTTAGAGACGCGCGCAAAAGACATGGGTCCTCCTGTGTCGTTGCAAGGTTTCCTAGGGGGTACTGGGGCCCTAAACATCGTGCCTATAAGGCGTACCACGGTCGTCTCCAAGAGGGGAATGTTTGTCGTCATATGTCTATCCAGCTTCCGGGACCACACTGAGGTTGGGCCGGGGGACGATCGAGCTTAACCATGAGTTCAGGAGCTCCCCGGTTTCGAGGTACGTGTAGCTGGCAAGGCCCGCTTCGAAATGCTTCATGAGGACCGCACTCTCTTCGAAGCTCATTCGCCCCTGGCTGATGGCGGTTTCGATGGATTTTCGCAGGCATTCCACGAGCGTTCTTTGGTCGTAGGCGACATAGGAAAGCACCTCTTTGACGGTGTCTCCTTCTTCGATGTGGTGCACCGAATATCCGCCTTCCTCATCGCGGGCGATATGGACTGCGTGTACGTCGCCAAACAGATTGTGCAGATCTCCGAGGATCTCCTGGTATGCGCCCACCAGGAAAATGCCTAGGACGTAGGGCTCCTCGGGCTCGAGGTCGTGGAGCTCAAGTGTGCTTTTCACGTCATGGACATCGATGAACTGGTCAATTTTTCCGTCGCTGTCACACGTCAGGTCCGCTAAGATTCCGTGACGCATAGGTTGCTCGTTGAGCCGATGAATGGGCATGACCGGAAACAGGTGTTTGACCGCCCATGCATCAGGAACGCTCTGAAAAACAGAGAAATTGCAAAAGTACGTGTCGCAAATTTGGCGTCCTAGCGTGCTCAAGTCTTCTGGGATGTAGTCCAGTTCTCTTACGATTTTCCAGATCTTGTGTGCTGCTGCCCAGAAGAGTTGTTCGACTTGGGCTCGCTCACGAAGGTTCAGGATGCCATGACGGTAAAGGGAAAGTGCATCTTCTTTGAGTTGCAGCGCGTCGTGGTAGGCCTCTTGGTAATTTTTTCGGGTCACCGTTTGCGAGACTTCGTGTATTTCCTCGACCAAGGGATGTTTGGCCTTTATTGTGGATTCGTTGGCGTCTGGGGTGTGGGTGGGCGGATCTTGAGTAGGCGAATCTTGGGTAGGCGGATCTTGAGTTTTGCCGAGTACATTGAATACGAGTACTGCATGGTGGGCGACCAGCGCGCGGCCTGATTCCGATAAAATCGTGGGGTGTGGAATGTTTTCTTCCTCGAGTGTGCTTCCCAGCGCGTGCACGATGTCCGCTGCGTATTCTTCTAGACTATAATTTTTGGATGCATGGAACGTGGTGCGAGAGCCATCGTAGTCTACGGCCAGGCCGCCTCCGACGTCCATGTATGATAAAGGCGCGCCCATCTTGTACAGGTCGACAAAGATTCGCACGGCCTCGCTCAAGGCATCTTTCACCGGGCGGATGGCAGAAATTTGAGAGCCAATGTGAAAATGTAAACACACCAAGCGGTCCAGCATATTCTCCTGTTTGAGCCTTTGCACGGCCTCGACCAGCTCGCTCGCCGATAGCCCAAACTTAGAACGGTCGCCCCCGGTTTCTGCCCATCGTCCGCTGCCCTTGCTTGCCAATTTTGCGCGTACGCCGATGTTGGGTTTGAGTCCCAAGCGATTGGCGGCGCGAATCACCAAATCAAGTTCGAGAAAACGGTCGACGATGATCAATGGTTTTCGGCCCAAACGCTGTGCGAGGAGTGCCGTCTCGATGTATGCGGTATCTTTGTATCCATTGCACACGATAAGGCCGTCTCGTTGGTCCATGAGTGCGATGGCGATGAGGAGTTCGGGTTTGCTGCCGGCCTCGAGTCCCAGTCCGTAAGGTCGGCCGTACGCAAGGAGCTCTTGAACCACGTGCCGTTGCTGATTCACCTTGATGGGCATGACCAGCTGGTAGCGGTTTTTATAGTTGTATTCTTGGATCTTGTCTTGGAAGGCTCGTGACAGTTCCTCTAGGCGTTTTCGTAGGATGTCGTTGAAACGCAAGAGTATGGGCAGCGACAAGCCGCGGCGCACGAGGTCATCGACCACACGCTTGAGATCGATTTCGAGGTCGTCGTTTCCATCGGGGCGAAGGGCTACGTTGCCCTCGCTGTTGACGTCAAAGTACCCATTGCTCCAGCCGGCCACATTGTAAAGTTCTGCCGAGTCTCGGTATGTCCACGATTTCACAGAGCGTCCATACACACGAGGGGCGGCCAAGATAAAGCGCAGGCTGGTGGTCCTGGCTTGCTCCTTGTTGGCGACTTCGGCACTCTCGTCGGGACGTGAGTGAGTTTTCGCCACCGATCTTTCCCGATGGGGCGCAAAGGCCGCGGTCCGACCGGCGGCTCCCGCGGAAACGCCGTTGGCAGCGCCCGGGGAGATTCCTTAGGGATCTTAATATCTTAGCGTTGCTGTTGGTCACGGCTGCGGGGGCCGCTCTTCTTCTGTTGCCCGGGTTAGACGATGGGCTGCTCGGGTTGCCGGAGCTGAAAACGGGCGAGATCGCGCCCCGCACGGTGAAGAGCCCTCGTGGTTTTATCATTGAAGATTTTGAGACCACTGGGCGGTTGCAGCGGGAGGCTAGATCTAGGGTACTCCCTACATACGACTTGGCAGCGGATCTTGGTGGTCGGAGCAAGCGGCGCATCGAGGCCGCCTTTCGGAGCATCGCGGATCTGGATGAAACGCCTCCCGAGCGGGAGCGCCGCTTCATTTTGGCGCTGGGGAGCAATCTGCACCCGGATTCATTGTTGCCGCTTACCCGCGCACCGCACGCGGATGAGCTTCGCGATGCCGCCATCATGATTGTGCAGAGCATCTACCAAGCCCGCATCGTGGAAGATAAGGCGCTGTTGATGCTCCAGGCTCCCGAGGGCGTGGCGGTACGTATGTTGAACCAGCGCGGCGCTTCAGACCGAGAAGTCCGGGTGCTGGACTATGCCAGCGTCATGGGTGTTGACGAGGCGCGGGCGCGGGTCGACGAGATCGTAGCCAGGCGCCTCGTTCGCTTGGAGCTTTCGTATCGAAGAGCGGTGGCGATTTTGGTCAAGCGCCTGCTGAAGCCGAATCTCATAGAAAACCCGCTCGAGACCGAAAGAAGAAGAGAGGCCGCGGAGCGTGCGATCAAAACGGTGGTGATTCCGATCAACCCGGGGGAGGCGGTCCTTCGCGCGGGAGAGCGTGTCACCGAGCGTCATCGGTTTATTCTCCAAGGGATCGAAGAAGAGCTTTCGGGTGAAAGCCGGGTTCAGGCGGCCCTCGGAAGTGCGGTCTTGATCGTACTTTTGGTTATCGTGATGTACCGGTTTACGAACCGCAGCTATCGTGGTTTCCGTCCGAGTCATCGCGACCTTGCGTTCTTGGCGTCTTCTTACATTGCGATGCTGCTCTTGACGTGGACGGGGTACAAGGCGGTTCTTTGGCTCAGCGAAGAATTCCCGCTGGCCGGCATATCGGCTTATCGCTATGCGATGCCGCTTTGTGCCGGAACCATGTTGATCCGTTTTGTCGTTGGGGCCGAAACGGCCGCCGCGTTTGCGGCGCTGGCGGGACTGACCGCAGGGTGGATGATGGACTCCAGCCTTTCCTTTGCGGCGTATACCTTTTTGGGGTCGGTGGCGGCGGCATCGGCTGCCGAATCGGAGCGGCCGCGGGCGATGCTTTTTTATGCAGGGGGCCGAGCCTCTCTTGCCCAGGCGCTGGTGGTCATTTCTTTGGCGTTGCTTGGGTCTGAGTTTGCTTTTCGAGAAACGCTTCTTGATGTTTCCGGAGCCATCATTTCTGGTCTTCTGGCGGCGGCGATGGCCACCTTGTCGGTTCCTTTGGTTGAGGTCTTGTTCGGGTACACCACCTCGATGAAGTTGTTGGATCTAGCGAACCTCAACCATCCGCTGCTTCGTGAGCTGTTGGTGGAGGCGCCAGGGACCTACCACCACTCGATTCTTGTCGGTAAACTGGCCGAATCGGCTGCGAAGTCTGTGGGTGCGAACCCACTTTTGTCCCGAGTGGGAGCCTACTACCACGACATCGGAAAGATCAGGAATCCACGAATCTTCGACGAGAACACCCCAGAAAATCTGGCTGGCATCTCCCCGAGAGAAGCGGCGAAGGAACTCAAAAAACATGTGGCCGATGGCATTGAACTGGCCGTGAAGCACCGTCTTGGGCAATCGGTGACCGATATCATTGTTCAGCATCATGGGACGGGCGTGGTTCGCACCCAATACGAGAGGGCGTCGCGGCTTCCGGAGTCTGTGAGTGTCAACGATTTTGGCTATGCGGGGCCCAAACCGGTGAGTACCGAGGCCGCCTTGGTTCTTTTGGCTGACGTTGTTGAGGCGATGACCAGGGGGCTTGTGGGGCTGGTCGACCTGAGTCGAGAACGCATTGAGTCGGTGGTTCGGACCGGAATTCACGAGCTGTTGAACGACGGTCAACTGGATCGGTGTGAGCTTACTTTGCGCGATCTCGAGTCGGTGACCAGGGCTTTCAGTGATGTGCTTGAGGAAAGGCTGGTGAGACCGGGGCGACCCACTCTGTCCACGCTGCCGCTTGTGTCCAGTGCGCAAATCGTCCGGCCTCCGATGCGCGGCGAGCCCAACTGATGCCGGTGTTGATGACTCGTCGCCGGCGAAAGGGCGCGCGAGGGGGGCAGATGCGGCGCGTTCGGCGTGCCGTCGAGCTTACCCTGGCGATGGAGGGGGCTTCGGAGAGAGAGGCGTCGGTGTTATTGACCGACGACCGTGAGATTCATGCGCTCAACAAGGAATACCGAGGGGTGGATCGTCCCACGGATGTTTTGGCCTTTGCGCTCGATGAGGCACCTGACGGAGACGTCGGCCCGATTCTTGGGGACGTGGTGATCAGTGTTGAGCGAGCGATGGCGCAAGCCTCTATGCGTCGGCGCCCCCTGGCGGACGAGCTTGAGCTCCTGGCGGTTCATGGGACGCTCCATTTGCTTGGGTACGACCACGCCGAACCGGGCGAGGCCAAAGACATGCGTGCCCGGACCCGCCGGATTCGGCGAAAGTTGGCCAAGGAGACACCCTGTTGACGGTTCGGGTCTGGAGTTTGTGGGCGAACTTTTTAGGCCACTGTGATTGACTCTGGGGGTCTGCCATTCAATGGTCCGTTTATGGATGCTCGAGCCGAGCGCGGTATCCCGGTACCGAAGAACATCACGCCGACCAAGCTGAGCGGCATAGGACCGGTCGCAGATCCACCGGACGGGTCAAGCAAGATGATCGTAGAGCTTGGCCCCTCGCATCCGGCGATGCATGGCACGGTCAAAATGCGGGTGCTCCTCGACGGCGAGACCGTGGAGCGCTGCGACGTGGATGTGGGTTACTTGCATCGGGGCTTTGAGAAAAGCTGCGAAAATGCGACCTGGACGATGGTCTTCCCGTATACCGATCGTTTGAACTACGTTTCGCCGCTCATCAACAACAATGCTTATGCTCTGGCGGTCGAGAAGTTGTTTGATCTCGATGTGCCCGAGCGTGCGAAATATTGCCGTGCCATCGCTGCTGAGCTTTCGAGAATGTCAGATCATCTTACGTGTATTGCGGCCACCACGATGGAGCTCGGCGCGTTCACCGGGATGTTGTATTTGATCGAAGCACGCGACACCATTTGGGACTCCGTCGAAGATTTGTGCGGAGCCCGGCTTACGGTCTCTTATGCACGCATCGGCGGCGTTGTTGCAGATCTCCCGCGCGATTTTGCCAGCACGCTTCGCACGCGGCTCGACCGCGTGGCAAAACTCATTGATGACACCGACACGCTGTTGACGAGAAATCGAATTTTTATTGATCGCATGAAAGACGTCGGTGCGATGTCCGCAGAAGAAGCGATCAATTGGGGGTGGACGGGGCCTTGTCTTCGGTCTACTGGCGTCGCCTACGATGTTCGTAGGGCTGCGCCTTACCATATCTACGATCGACTCGATTTTGATGTTCCGGTGGGGTCCAATGGAGACAACTACGATCGTTATCTGGTTCGGCTGCAAGAGCTCCGTGAATCTCGAAAAATGCTCCTTCAATGCCTCGATCAGATCGAGGACACGGACCCACAAATCTTGGTGGTCGATCCGCGAATCAAGCTTCCCGACAAAAAGAGAGTTCACACGGCAATTGAAGAGCTGATGAACCACTTCAAGATCATCATCGATGGTATCCAGGTGCCCAAGGGCGAGTCCTACGCTTACGTAGAAGGCGCGAACGGCGAGCTTGGATTTTATTTGGTGTCTACCGGCGGTGGGAAGCCGTGGAAAATTCGCGTACGTCCGCCGTGTTGGGCGATGACCTCTTCGGTGGCGACGCTCATCGAAGGCACGATGCTGGCGGATGTGGTGCCGACTTTTGGTTCTATCAACATGATTGGTGGTGAGTGCGACCGATAACATACCTCGACCACGTTCCAAGAAGACTGCCAATCCCCCAGGTTGACCACCTGATCTCGGTTCCCCGTTTGTATTCTCGGCTGGTGCGCAGAGTGGGGTTCATTCGCTCCACTGCGCGGCGCCGAGGATGACGTGATCATGGTATGCGCCATGGTTGTCGTTCTTGAGGTCGAAGGCGGTGGTGCCGGAGGTTTCGTTCAAAGGCCAGTACCCCACAAGGGAGGGCTCGGCGAGGATGAGGTCACGGTAGCCGGCTTTTCGCCCGGCCTGGTGGTGTGCTTGTATCTTGGTGTCATCGAGGGTTTCAGAGTAGATGGCGAGGTGGCTTATGGCACCCTGAAAGTAGCTCCCAAAGTTTCGGGTTGCGATGCGGATAGGGGCTGCTCGGTTGGCGGGGACAACCTCGGGGCTGCCATCGGTCAAAAGATCTGAATCTCGGAACGTGCCGTCTCGGTGAATCGCCGTGGCTGCCTGGCTGATCTGGCCCACGACGTGGATCCATTGTCCTGCGGTGAGCTCGTCTTGGTAGTAGCTGCCGACGCTCGCCAGCCCGTCAGGATTGAAAGCGATGAAGGACATGCGATGGTCACGGCCTTCGGTGCTCCCCGCGTTGTGGAATCGGAAGACCCATTCATGTTCTTCTTCGGCACCTTTGCCGAGCCAGTTGACATAGCCGCTTCCTTTTTGGCGTGGCATGGTCAGGGCGTCTGGACGAATCCAAGCTTCAATGGTGAGGGTCGAATTCGGGCCTACCGAATAGGCGTCGTGATCTGGTATCTCGACAAAACCCGTGATTCCGTCGAAAAATGGGGCGACGAGGGGGGATTTGGTCTGGCCCGTGTCCGACGACTGATCATTGCGGATCTGGCCGGTGTTTGAGGGCAGGTTGGTTGGGTTTTGGTTCTGTGCGTCGGGGCGAAGCGGTCCACACGCGCTGACCGATAGCGTTGCGCACATGAAATGTGTAAACCATGAAATCGTGCGGTTTTTTAATGAATAGGTCGATTCTAGAAACATGAAAGAGTCTTCGAGTGTCCCGCTGGTGAAGATGTATCGTCAATATGGGTTGCGTGTGCCGTGTTGTGCGCTATGTAGGTCGAGGACCCGATGCTTGGGGCCATAACCATCGGTAAGGGTGCCGAGAATGCTCGTCTTTTCGCTGTGTACAAAGAGCTGTGGAGGTGGCCCAGAAGAGGGGCTTACGGAATGATTTTCAAATCGGTCCCTGGATGGTTCGCGGGGAGGGTTGGTTTTTTCGGCTTGGCGCCGAGGGTCGCTCCGTGGCCAGGATGATGGAGCGATGACACGCGCTTTTCGGTGGGAAGCGAAAACGCGGGTGCATTCGTTTGCGGCCCCCGGTTACGACTTTTGCCGGTGGTTTTGAACTGTGCATGGACAGTTTATGGACTGTTCCGTTTCGAATGACAGCGTCGGTTTCCGGTTGGGTTGGTCCGGGGGCTGAGGGCTGCTGAGAGAGTCCAAAGCAGCAAAAAGAGGGCTCCCACGGGGGGCGCATGGTTTTCGGTCACGCTCTTGGTGGATTGGCAGCTTTTGGCTGTCCCATTGTCATTGCTTGGCCCGGGGGTTTGGCCACCGGAGCCCGGAGGGTTTAGGGGGTCGCCACCGGCGGAGGCGAACTCGGTGGTGCATCGTTTGGAACACCCGTCTTGGTCCATCCGGTTGCCGTCGTCGCACTCTTCGTCGGCCAATTCATTCAGGGTACCATCCCCGCACCAGGCGTAGGTGCAGTCGGCGTCACAGCCGATAGAGTTTTGGCCGCCATCGTCACATTCTTCATCGGCGGCGCGGTTGAGAATCCCGTCGCCGCAGCGAGAAGGCGTACAGTTGTGGTTGCAGTCTTTCGATTCGTCACCTTCATCACATAGCTCGCCTGCCTTGACATTGAGCACGCCATCTCCACAGCGCGGGAGAGTGCAATCGACGTCACAGAGTTCGGTCTCGATGCCATTGGCATCGCACTCCTCCTTTGCGCTTCGGTTGATCTTTCCATCGCCGCATTCGCGGAGGGTACAGTCATGATTGCATTGGGGGGATTCGCCTTTGTCGTCGCAGACTTCATCGTCGGTTGAGTTGATCTTTCCGTCACCGCACTCAGACGGTGTACAGTCCTCGTTGCAGGTCTTCGATTCGGCACCATCGTCACAAACTTCGTCGTCCTCCGTGTTGATTTTTTGATCGCCGCAGGATGACCACGAACAGTCGATATTGCATTCTGAAGATGCCCCAGCGTCGTCGCAGTCTTCGGTATCAGAGACGATTCCGTCGCCGCAGCAGGTGACGGGAACACGGACCAGGGTGGTTTGGTTGAGGCCCGAATCGATGCCCCGAAGGGTGACGATGATGAAAACGTGAAAATCCTCGGTGAGGGCTAAAGCGTTGGCGTTGTTGGATTGGATTTTGAATCCTTGAATGGTTGCGTCGGCGCCCGGTTGACCGTCTATGTCGACTTCGTCGCCCCTTTTGAAAACCAGCCTGCTGGTTGCCTTGAGGTTTTGGGCATCGCAGGCAAAAAAGAGTGCGGGACCGGCGTTAAGGTTCCACGTGTAGGCTACATGTCCTTGGTTGTTGATAGAGAGGGCGGTCAGTTCGGCCGGGCTTTTCAGGACGGTGTCCGCCACCGCATCCCCTTCTCTGAGGGCGACGGCTCCGCCTATGGCAATCGCAGAATCCCGGTTGCTGTCGGCGTCGATTTTGCCGGCGAAAAGATAGTGCCCTTGGTTATTGATGGCAACGCGCGTGAAGCTTTCCCAGTCGCCTTCGAGTCCGCTTGGCTTTCCCGATTGGGCGACGGCGGCGCCGTTGACCACCACAAGCTGGGTGGTTCCTGAATGGGCGGCCACGATATGGTGGCTGCCATCCTTGGAGAATTGAAAGTTCTTGGAAAGGCGGCTGATGGTGAAACCACTTCTGGTGTCCCCGCTTCTCAAGACGGGCGTGGCGTTGTCGAGGGTTCCGTCGGGGAGTCGATACAGAATATTCGAACCGTCAAGAAGGGTGGCGAGAATGTGGGTTTCTTGTTCTTGAGCCATCGACACCCGGTCGAATTCTTTGAAGGCCTGCCCCCCCGCGTGGGGTGCTACTGTGCCGGTTCTGGCCAATATCCCGTTGTGGGTCCAAAGGCCCCAAGTGGTGAAGTCGAAGCGAACGACCGCGATCCAAGCCGGTGCGCCGTCTTTGGTGACGCCGTGGCCCAGCCCGTTTGGCAATTGGACGGTGAACGGAGCGTCCACGTTTTGGGATACGACGCCGCGGTTGATCCACAAAAAGTCGTTACCGCCGTCAAGTTTGCCGGTTGTGCCCACTTGGTCGGCACGGTTGAGAAAAGGACTGTGTAAAGATGAGACTGTTTTCCCTTGGGTCCCGGGCACAACCTCGTCTTCTTGGAGGATGACTTCGACCGCCACTTGCGCTCGGGCCTGACTGACGGGCAGCATCAGCGCGATGGCTAGGGGGAACAGCGATTTCGTGTTGGTTGTAGACACTCGATTGTGCTCCTTATGACCCCGGTGGACGGATATCGTATGCGCAGCGAAAGCCGGTGGCGTCGGTGGCCGTGGATTGGGGGAGGCGCGCCGTGGCTTGTATTCGGTCGGCGCCCAGCGATGCCCAGCCCCCCCCTCGGATGGTGCGCAAGGCGACGTCGTCGCCTTGCTGGCACAGGGGGTTGACGAGGCCCCCTTCGCCTCTCCAGCACACGCTTCCGAAGTCGGAAAACGCGTCGGCGACCCATTCAAAAACGTTCCCGGCGAGGTCGTAAATACCGCCGGTGGCCGCGAAGCTCCCGACGATGCGGGTGGGCAGCGGGCTCCCGCTCGGACACCGGTTGAATTGTGCTCGGTCGCATCCCGTCTGCCCAAATTCTGCGCCCTCTGGAAGCGCATCACCCCAGGGAAAAGTCCGCCCCGTATTGAGGGACTCGCCGTCTACGGTTCGCCCACGTGCAGCCCATTCCCACTCCGCCTCGGTGGGCAGTCTGCCTCCTTGGAACACGCAAAAAGCAAGCGCCGTCATCCAGTTGACGCAGGCCACGGGGTGGTTTTCTTGCGTTCCCCGTTCGGAGGTATACGGGCAGCTCTGGTTCATCTCAGGGGCGGACACGCTGCCTCGGGTCAAGCCGGTGGCCAATGGACCGCTGGGGTAGGGCACAGACCCTGGTGGCAGGGGGAGTCCGGCCTCCACAAAATGTCGAAAACGCCCCACGGTGACCTCGTACGCGTCAAGCCAGAACGCCCGGACTTCGGTGTTGGGTTGACAGGACACACTGTCTGGCACTTCGCAGGCCGTGCCCATGTTAAAAGTGCCGCCGGCTAAAAAGCGAAGCCCGCATCCATGGGGTGTGCCCTGGGGGCAGCTGGCATTGGGGATGCACTGATTGAGCGCGCATCGGGTCCCCAGTGGACAAGCCGGGGACGAACCGCAGTTGCAGGGTTCTTGAGTACAGGATCCGGAGCTGTCGCCCGGCTCCTTTGCACTCAGTTTCTGGCAGAGGCCCGACGCGCAAGACTCTCCCGACCCGCAGTCGCCGTCGACGCCGCACTCAATGTTTGCCCAGTCTGGGAAGCAAGCGAGGGGCATCAACCACGCTGCAGCCGAAAGGCTGCGCCACATGTTTTGAGTCATTGCCACCAGACCAAGCAAGACCTATACCACCCCAAGCAGGCCGTTTCACGGCTTATTGTAGAACGTTTTGGGCTTAGGGCTGCTTGTTGAGCTCGCGCAGCCGCAGGCGAATCCCGGATTTGGATACCAGAAGCGCTTCGGACATCTTATCCAAGTCTCCCTTCATGGAGGCATGGCATTGCTGAAGCTCTTGGATGCTCAGATCTTTGGCGGTACGCAGGCGTGGGTGGGCCCGGATCAAGCGATAGAGTGAGGCTCGGCTGACGCCGAGGGCACGGGCGGCGGGTTCTAGGCGCCACTGGTGGTTCCGCATGGTTTCAAAGACCCGGTCAGGTTCGATGTCTCTGGGTTTTTGGGGTGGGGCGACTGGGCGCTCGGTTGTTGGGGTTGAAGGCGGCTCAGGGTCGGTGTGGAGAAGTTGAGCAAGGCGTTCATGCAGTTTGTCTTCAGGCTCATCGTGTACGATGGAGAGCTGTTGGCACACGTTCCGAAGCTGTCGCACGTTTCCGGGCCATGTATAGCGCGCAAGGCGAGCCATGACTGAGGCAAAAAGCTTGGGCGGGTCTTCTTTGGGTTTGGCGGGCGCCTCATCGGGCTTTGTTTTCGAACCGTTCGGTTGGAAAAAGTGGTGGACCAAAGAACCGATATCTTCTCGCCGCGCACAAAGCGGTGGAACGTGGATCTCGTATCCGGCAAGTCGATGGAAGAGGGCCGGCCTAAAGTCTTTGGTGCGAACGGCGGTGCTGAGGTCGCGGTCGGTGGCGCTGACCAGCCTCACGTTGACGGTTTGCTCCTTGCTGGCGCCAAGGGGTGTCACCCGTTGGGTTTCGAGTGTTCTCAGAAGCATCACTTGGACCTCAACGGGCATTTCTCCAATTTCGTCGAGGAAGAGTGTCCCGCCGTCTGCACGAACGAATAAACCGTCACGATCCTTGTCCGCACCAGTAAAGGCACCTTGCTTGTGACCAAAAAGCTCTGAACCGGCAACACTGGGAGGGATTGCCGCCATGTTGACGGCGATGTAGGGCGCTTCTTTGCGGGGGCTGTGTTTGTGGATCGCGCTTGCGATCAATTCTTTGCCGCTACCTGTTTCGCCGCGAATCATGACAGGCAGATCTGATTCGGCCACGCGCAGTATATCGTTTCGGATGGTGTTGATGGCTTCTCCATTGCCCATGAGGCCCATGTCATCCGCCGCCAGAAAATCGAGGGAGGTACGATGGAGAACCAACACCACACGTCCATTCAGCTCTAAAACAACGCCGCCGTTGACCCCGTCAGCCGAAATTGCGGTATCGCCCACCACCGATTGGCCATCAACCAAGATGGCAATATTTTGCGGGTTGGTCACCCGGACTCCGCCATCGCGTGTGCACTCGATGTCAACCGCCTTGCGGGACAAAAACGGATCTGCCAGAGGTTCGGCATCGGTTGGCGTTCCGTCTGTGGAAAACAACGGTGAGAGCCTCGACAGAGGCTGCGGCCGGAGCTCCTGAAGGAGCGCCTTTTGGCCCACGCGCGTCAAGTCAGGGTGGTGGACAACGGTCAGTGCGATGACCGCCCGGTCCTTTGGCGTCGACGCCGCTTGGGGAGGTTCTCGCGTTTCTTGGTCCAGCAACGATCCCACCGCTCCATCACCGCCAAATAGACCCCGATTGGCAACCGATCCGTGGGATTAATCGCGGTCTTGTGTTCGCCCGCGACGCTTGACCGCGGGGTAAACCGGCAAAGAGGCGCGGCGGGGGGCAGGGGGCAAGGCTTGATGGGTCGTGGCCATGAGCCCTGGGGCTTCAGGACTTTGCCCACGAAGCAGTGAAATATCTGGCGTTTGGTTTCGAAGCAGCGCCTCGGTGAACCGAGCCACATTCGATGCATCCGATGGACGGGCTGCGGGGGCCTTTGCCATGAGGCTTTGGTAGAGCGCTTGGGTGGCCTCGGCCTTCGGTTCTTGGGAGGCATCGAGAGGAAGGTTGGGGGGCCGTTCGCATTGATGTTGCCTCACGACCGCTTGAGGGGTGCCGGCAAAGGGCGGCCTTCCGACAAGCATGGCGTACAGAATGCAGCCAAGGCTGTAAAGGTCGGTGCGCGTGTTGACGGCTTGGCCCAGGCATTGTTCGGGGCTGGCGAAATGGGGTGTACCCAAAAGCTCGCCCGGCACGGTGAGTTCTGCCCGATCGTCCGACCCGTCTGCAATTTGGGCTAAGCCGAAATCGACGATTTGGGCCAAGCCGATGTTGTTGCCCGGGCCAGGATGACCGGCGGTCCCACCCGGTCGATGGGTTTGGTTCTGGTCGCGGTCCGTGATCATGACATTGCCGGGTTTTAAGTCCCGGTGAACAATGCCTTGATGGTGCGCGTGGCTGAGCCCTTTGGCGATGTCTGCGATCCAGGCCCATGCCTGGCAGAGGGATACCGGTCCACATTCTTCTACATATTGGGCGAGGCTTGGGCCCCGCGCGAGTGTTTGCGCCATAAACGCCGTTCTTGAGTGCAGGTCGACGCCGACGTCATAGACGGCAGCGATGTTGGGGTGCACCAGGCGGCGGGCGATGATCGCCTCCCGAAAAAACCGGAGAATAGCCTTGTCCATCGAGGCGGGGGGATGACTCAGAAGTTTGAGCGCGATCTCTTTTTGGCCTTTTTCATCAACGGCCTCGTATACGGTGCCAGAAGCGCCTTGCCCGATGCAGCGACCCACTTTATAGCGCCCACAAATCGTGTGTCCCGTCTGAATGGGTTCTCTTGGGCCTCGAAACACTTCGGGCCCGATCGTGGCGATCCCATGAATGTTGCACTGTCTGTTCGCAGTTTTTTCGCGGCAAAACGGGCATCGACGGAGGTCAGTTTCCATTCTTAGCTCGGTCTTCTACGGTCATTCGGCTGAATTGCACACGGACCGACCGTGAGGGCGGTCTGCCGAATGGAATCCGGTCATGTTGTGGCGTCAAGCTCATCGTTGATCGCTGGTCAATGGTTGTTGTCTCAGTCGTCCAGGTTGAAGTCTGGCAGTCCGCCCCGCCTGTCTTTGTTTATCTTTTTGTCTGGCTTTGTGGGTGCTTCTTTTTGCCGTTCATGGGCCCATTTTTGAGATTTTGGTGCCTTGCGTACCCGGCGTTTACGATGGTTGGGGGCTGGCTTTTTTTTTGGGCGCGTGGCGTTTTCTTCAGGCGTGAACTTCTCTCGGGGGGCCAACGGGTGTTGAGATCTAGATCGCCCTTGAGGGGGCGCTTGCCTTTGAGGCGTGATTTGCTTTTTAGGCATGGACTGTTCTCGGGAGGTCGGCGGGCGCGGAGGCGCGAATGGTTCCTGGTGGGCGGTCTGTCTTGGAGGTGTGAATTTCTTCTGCGCGTTTTGTGTGAGCATTCTGAACCCCAAAAAGGTGATGAGGGCCAGTCCGGCAATCAAAGCAGCTGTGCGGATTCGGGGCCACGTGGGCCGTCGCGGCCAGGGGTCGAGGTTTGGGGGAATGGTCTCCGTCCACTCGCTGAAATTCGATTGCGGCCCCCCTGGGTTTTGGGTTTCGTGTGCGAGTTGGTGTTCAAGAGCCTCCAAGTCGTCCAACAAGGCGGAGGCATTGGCGTATCGGTCTTCTGGTTTTTTTTCTAAGAGCTTGTCGACCAGGTGCTCGAGCGGGGGCGGGACTTGGGAATGCTGGCTTAGAGGCGTAGGGCGGTCGTTGACGTGCATCGCCATCAATGCGAGCGGGCTTTGGGCCGAGAACACATCCCGACCCGCCAAGCACCGGTAGCCAATGAGTCCAAGGCTGTACAGATCGCTTCGTTCGTCGATGGGAAGCCCTTCTGCTTGCTCGGGCGACATATAAGCGGGCGTTCCGAGCACCGATCCCTTCGCGGTGAGGGTGCCATCCTCGAGCAACTTGGCTATCCCAAAATCAAGAATCTTGACGGTTTCTTGTCCCTCATGCGCCTGCAGGAATAGGTTGTGGGGTTTCAGATCTCGATGAACGATGCCCTTGAGGTGCGCCTCAGCCAGAGCCTGCGCGACCTGCGAGAGAATGCGGACCACAAGAAGGGGTGTCATCGGTCCGTCTTTCAGCGCTTCGGACAAAGAGCGTCCCTCAAGGAGCTCGGTGACCACGTAGAGCCGTCCATCCGTGAGGTGCCCCACGTCAAAGAGCCTCAGGCTGTTCGGATGGGTTAACCCGGCGATCGCCCGAACTTCGGTCTCGAAGCGTGCCGCCCAGGTCTCGTCGTTGCCCGCATGGGGATGCATGACCTTGATGGCCACGTCTCGGCCCACGGCCAACTGATGGGCGCGGTAAACCTGTCCCATCGCCCCAGAGCCGATCAATGCGTGCACCTCATAGCGGCCATCCAGGGTCTGCCCCTCAAGGCCTGGGTTTTGGGGGTTGCGCTCGTGCATAGCTGCACCGAAATCCCGTGGGGTTCGTTTGTCTGCCCTCGATGGGCAAGCCCTTTGGGTTTGGAGGCCAAGGATACGGGACGGTTGGGCTGCCCGGCAACCTGTTATAGACCGAGTTGTGGCCCGTAGAGCACCAGCTGACGCTCGAAATGCGCTCCTCGCCCTGGTGGTTGTGATTCAGGCGCTGGCCTCGACGGGGGCCATGGCGGAGGTGCCTTCGCAACATCCGGGACGCATCGAGAACAAGAAGGCCCCGGAGGCCCAAACGGTAGGGCAGGGGAGCATCGACTATGGCGAGGCGAGGGAGGATGCCAAGGCGAAGGTTTGGGGCGAAAGGGCGAGGCGGGCCTTTCAGGACGGTGACTACCTTCGCTGCGTCGATTTTCTGAAGCGTGCCTATTCTTTGGTACCAGATCCTGACTTTTTGCTGGGGATTGCCGTTTGCTACGATGCCCAGCCGCACCGCTGCCAAGTGGCCCTTTCGTACCTAGAGCGATTCTTCGATGGCTGCAGCGATTGCCAAAATCGTGCCGAGGGGGAGCGCTTCGCGGCCGAGATTCGCAAGAAATGCTCCGAGCGTGGTGAAGCTGCCAGGCCGCAAGCGCCTTCGCCATCTTCTGGGCACCCCCCGGGGCAGACCGTAGACCCCTCAGGCCGACGAGAACCCGGTGATGCGCCCGATGCAGGGCCTTTGCACCCGGCGGCCGGCGCGAATGCGCCGGCCCAAACGGGTCTCGGGCGCATTCCGAAGGCCAGCTGGTGGTGTGCGGGCGCTGGCGTGGCCGGCCTGGTCGTGGGCACCGCCTTTGTCCTTCTTGGCCAAGGTACGCTCAACGAAGAAGAGGCTGCGCGTGAAGGCTCGAGTCCTCGGCCGCTCAGCGAAATTCGCGCGTTGAGGCGCCAGGCGGATAGAGAGTTTCTCATCGCCCACCTCGGCTTTGGTGTGGGGGCACTCGGTGTCGTCGCCGCGTTGGTGTTTTGGTGGCTCGATGCGCCCTCAGACGCTGCCCTGGTTTCGGTGGGGGCGCCTTCTCAAGGGGGACTCAAGACCACCGGCCTTCAGGTTCGGGTCCGTTTTTGAGGTTGTGGCTATTCGTCGGCCTCAATCCTGTCCAGGATCTTCTTTTGTCGCCTTTGTCGCTCGTTGAGGCCATCGGCGTTTTCGGTGGCCTCCGTGACTGGGTTTTCAGAGGGCGTGACTTGGAAAGTCCTCGTGTCGGAGAAAAAAAGATAATAAACCGCCAGCCCAGCCATGACTGCCAGGATAAGTTCTTTCATGCCGAAGGCAGTTTATCACGCGCGGTTCGGGGTGTTTTAGCGACTCCGGGCGCAGCCATACCTACACCAATGGCTTTGAGCCCGGCTTGCCAACGTGTGAAGGCGCGAGGGCAATTGTGCCTCGGCTCACTTGCATTGTATCCGAAGGAGCCCCCTTGGTTGGTGTGAGCCGAGGTCCACGGGTGGGCCGAATCTATTCGGATCAGCCGTTGGCAAGAGCTCGTTTTGGTGGTGGTGATGCGTTGGGCTTAGCGGCGATTACGGGCTCTTCGAAGGAGCTTTTCAGATCTACGCCGAGGGTATCGAGAAGCCGACTCGCTCGATCAACTGTAATGCCATGATATTCATTTCGTTCGTCTCGTGAGACTTGCGATTCATGAACGCCGATCCGCTCAGCGAGCTCGCGCTGGGTAAGGCCTAAAGCAATGCGCAAAGCGATCAACGTGCGCCCGAGGCCATGCAGGTTCTTGAGTTCCCCAAGATCGCCCCGCTTTAGGCGTTCGTAGCTCTCAACTTCTTCTTCGAGCTGAAGGTGAAACGATCGAAGTGGGTCCAGCGCACGTTTAACTTCTTTGGCACTCAGACCGGTTTGTTTAAGCCTCTCCTGATGCTCCGCCAGTCGACATTTTTCTTCCTTCAAGCGATTGAGTGCTTCTTGATATTCACTTTCGTTACGGATCATGGTGTTCCTCCGATCTTGACAATGCCTCTTGGCTCGCCGTTTCGACGAGACAACCGAAAAGCCGACGGAAACTCGAGTTCATTTCCATAGCGATCACGAATTCCACTCCCCTGACCAAAATGTGGGTAGAGTTCCACTCGGTATTTGTGCCACATCGGCAGTTGTTTTTTCGGATAGCCTCGGTACGGACGACGATCTCGGGGATCCCACGTCCAGATCTTATGCGCGTCGAGTAGATTGAGCTTCTTTTGGAGATCTCCCGTTGCGAGCTCCTGGAGTTTGCAGACGAAATAGCCGTCGATGTCGTTCGGATGATCCTTGTCCTCGACGAATGAGCCATCGACAAAAATGTCGCTTACGCCTACCTGCCAAAGTTGTTTGACGAGACTTTCAAGGTTGTCGACCAACTTTGCCCTCCAGAACGAGTCCCAGTTTGGGCTCCCGTCTCTTGGTCCCGTTACCAGAATGGACTCACGAAGTTCATGGACAGTGAGCTCATAGTCTCCAGGAGGCAGAACTCCATCCTCTGTAAAGTTCGGCACTTGCGTCATGTTTGTGCTCTAACATAGACATATTGATATAGTATTACGTAAATGTCAAATTAGACCTAAATGTCTTTAGGTGATTGCGGAGGTGGTTTTTGCGCAAACATCTCGGTTACTCCGGCAAGGATTTTGCCGAGTTTCTGGGGTAATTGCCCGAGCATGTCTCGCGCTGGGAGAGTGAATCCGCCCCGGAAACTATCAAGCTTGCGACTGAAAAACTGATTCGGTTTATGGCGCTCAACGATAAACCTATCAGCGATTATGGGCTTGATAAGGCGGGCTCCAAAGCAAAGCCAAAACGTTTCCGTAAAACTCGCTACGAACGGTCCGGAAGCGGATGGCGTGAGGCATCGTAGTTGTTCCCGGGATGGAGACAGAACGCCCAAACCCCGTAGGCTGTATCTTTCCGGAGACTGTCCTGAATTTGGCGTACCCGCGATCAGCTGATTGTTCGTCCGCAACTCATATTAGCGGCGGCTCGAGACCTCAGATTTGAAGTCGATGGCGTTTCGGAAGTAGCGCTCGATGGGGACCCAGTTTAGGCGCGTGAGGTGGGGCGCTGCGCCAGAGCGCTGGGTCTTGGTGGCGTGTTCGGCGAGGATCTCGAAGTAGGTCATTTCGGTGTTGGTCATCAGGCGCCCGAGACTTTCGCCGGTGAAGCCCAAATAGATTTCGCTTGGCGTCACAACGTTATTGACGCTGTCTCGGTAGTCTTGCCGGATGTCGGCGGTCGTGTAGACCTCAACAACCCCAAGGACCTTTTCTTGGCAGACGTGTGGGTTTTCCTGTTGCACGGTGTCTTGAGGCGCAAAGAGAATGGGTGGGACTTCCGACTCGTCAATGATGCCCATTGCGTAAAGGTCGAGCGCTGCAGCCTCCGTGGAGCCCCTCAGGTAAGCGTCGCAGTCTCGTTCGTACGTGCCGTCGGGGAGCTGCGGCTTCCAAGGAAATCCTCCAAGGGGGGGCGCGCTGCCCACGTTGGACAAGGGGGAGTAGTGGGCGTTGTCCGGCGAGAGGCCCAAGTCTGCGAGCAAGAGTGGGGCAGCCCAGTGGTGGAGGAGTTCGTGCACGAAGATTTCGGAGTTGAGGCCCATCACCATGTTGCCGAGTGCGAGCCACCCTGCGTTCGGCAAACCGGCGCGGTCTCCGTAAAGTGGTGCGCGATACATCGCTCCGTAAACGAACTTGGTTTCCGTCGCCGCGAGGGGGTTACGTGGGTCAACCGGGACGCTTTGACCCAATGCCTGAACAAAGTAGGCTGGGAGGACCACGCCGAAATCCGTATCCAGACCGGTGGCTTCAGACAACGTACGGCTTAGGGTGAACAGGTCTTGTTCGGTGCGCGCGTCGAGGTCTCCCACGCCATGTTCTGACCAGGTGCTTACCATGCGGCCCGCGGCTCCATAGCCGGAGCACACGTTGGCGAAGTGCTCCGAGATGCGCACCTGATCGCTCAGGGTTTCGACGGCGACGGAACGACCCGGGTTGACCAGGCCAAAAACGGGCGGCTGAATGAATTTCAGGGATACGCCACCGTATGTGGTGCGGAACGGGACACCAAAGGTGCGGGCATCGATTCCGGCAGGGCTGCTCGGGTCTCCGCCGTAGGGGCCAATGTTCGCAGCGCCTATGTATCGGAAGGGACCGGCGGTGAATACGCCATCACCACTGAAAAGATCGGGCCCCTCACCGTCGTCGTTGAGCTCAATGGTTTGAAGCCCATCCAATATATCCACAAAACGCTCCGGCCCCTCGTACTGAAGCTCCTTGGTCATGTATGTCTTGATGGAGCTAAAGTCGGTTGCTTGGGTCATCACTTTGAGCACCATGGTTTCGCTGCCGTCGCTTTTCACGACGTTGGGTTCGAGGGCGTACGCCCACTCGTTGCTTTCAAGGAACAGATTGTCTTGCGGACAGCCGTCGATGGGGGTGTAGGGCTGATAGGAGCTCGAGCCGCGTGGAGTGGTCGGGGCTGGGGTTGATGGAGCGCGGATACTGGGTGAGCCGATGCCCCTCAGGTCATCCAGGGTGATATGGATCTCTTTGGGCGTGACGGGTGAGGTGAATTCTACGTTGAAGGAGATGGTGTCGATTTGGTTGAGATCGAGCGTGCGATTGCCCGCGAAATTTTCGTTCTTTCCTTGCTCGAGACCGTCGTAGTCAAAACTGGCAAAATCAAACTCGAGGGGCCGCCCGTCGGTCATGGTGACTGCTTTTGAGAGGAACGCAGCTTTGTCTTTTTCGACCAGCCGAATGCGTAGCTTTCGTCCTTGGCTTGGGCCTAACAACGTCTGTGCGGTGACGCTCAGGCCGCCGTATGCGGAGAGGTCGGCGTTGAGGGTGGTGTACATGGCAATGCCGCGGCGTTTGCTTTCTTCCGGAACGTTGTAGTTCGTGTAGTTGAGGACGCCGTCCTCCACGTAGGCTCTTACGCGGCTGGAGTACTTTTTGGGTTCTGGCCATACCTTCCAGTTTCCGCCCGATGCAAAGCCGTTAAAAAGGAGGCTTCCTGCTTGCCCACCGATCGAAGGTTGGGGCTCTGGCGAGGGCGCTTGGGGTACGTCCACCGGTTTGGGGGTGGCGACCGGTTCGGGGGCTCGGAGGGCATCAGGAAGGTTGATCACCGGGGTCTTCTGACCGGGGCGTTTGATGATGACCGCAACCCAGCCTTGGCTTCTGGTGTCGTTATTGACAAATACCAAGCGGTCCACGATGGCGCCGCTTTCGGTGGCGGCCCAGGCCTGGGGTTTCGACTGAATGGTGAGGCCGGTTGAGCCCGCGTATACGGTCATGCCGGTCTGGACGCTGAAGTAACCGAGTTCGCTTTGGAGGGTGTACCGGGTTGAGGACTGGGCGTGGCTGGTGATCGACTCAGTGGCGGTTGCTTTGACTTTGCCGGAAGCAAGCAGGGTCAAGGTGTACAGGTTGGGCAAAAAGACGTCGTCGCCGGGTGGGTTCTTGAAGCTGGCGCTGGTCTCAGGCATGCCGGTGGTCCCCGGAGAGGTTGGGGTCGAGGCAGGCGGCTTGACCGAGGGCTGGACGCTGACGTTGACCTGTACGATGACTTCCTGGGTCTTTTGGGTCTTGTGACTTTTGAGCTGGATGCGCCCCTCCAGCTGCTTTTGGCCCTGAGCAACGGCGGATGCGTTGTCGACGGTGACCGAAAAAGGTCTGGGCTTGGCGTCGATGCGTACGACCCCTGCCGCACGCATGAACGGGCTCTGGGTGCTGATGTCGAAGGTTCCGTCGGTACCCCCTTCATTGATGACACCAATCCAGGCCGGTGTCACACCGGTCTCTTGGTTGACGAAGGCATAGGCCCTGGGGGTGAAAACGATGTCTTCGGTCGGGGTCTCCGGTTTCTCGGGAACGCTTTTTTCGGGTTCCGGTTTGGGCTTGTCGGTGCCGACCGTGTTGCCCTGGTCGCCTGCAAAGCTTGCATACACTCTGAATTGTCCGGTCGCACCGGTCTTGATCTCGCGATACCTGACCGCAACTTCGTCGGCCTTGCCCCCGACTGCGCGAAGGGCATCGGCAAACACTTCAACCTTAAAGACCGCCGACCCCTTGGCCGGGACTTCAAAAAGATCGCGACCTCCCTGAACTTGAACCCAGTCGCCGCCAGTATGTTCAAGGGAAAAGAACGCCGCCTGGGACTCTGTGTTGCTGATGGTCCAGGTCACCTCCATGCGCTCATCCTTGTCGAACTCAAAACCGATGCGCTCCGGAAGCATCTTCGCAAACGCTTCTTTCGCGCCGCCAGAGTTGTCTCCCCAAAAATTGAGCTCCACGGTGGTGACCCCTCGAGCCCCTTCGCTCTTCAGATCTTGAATGTTGGCCTCTGGCGCCAAGAAAAAGTACGTCAAGGATGTGCTCGGTGCCACCGGTTCGCGCCCAAGCGCCAGCGCGGCCACCGGACTCTTCTTGAGCAAGGCCACATCGTCGATGAGCTGAGGCCCCACCACTGCCGGAAGAATCTGATACTTCTGAAGCGCTTGTGTCGAAAGCTGCCGGACTTCATTCAAAGACAAGCCATCCGAAGGCACCCGATAGACCCGGCTTCCCTCAAGCGATGCCGGCGCCAGAATCTCCACCAGCCCGAAACCATCGTAGTTCGCCTGAAAACCCGCCGCCGTCGCCGACGACGCCGCTGCCGCGCTCAGTACCATTGAAACCGGCCGCGAACCCAACAAAGGCCACCCATCGCCGTTCGCACCGCTCGTGCGTGTTGGGGTGACCGGTACGTCGGAGGAAACCGAGTTTCGCTGGGTGTTGATCCAGTCCTCAATCGCTGAGAGTTGCTCGTCGGTGTTGGTGGCGCTCGCAAGCAGCGCGAACGACTCGTCGCTGGGGGTCATGAGAGCGTCCGGCAGGGTGATAGAAAAAGTTGCGCCATCGGGGGTGGAGGTGATGTCAAAAAACCCACCGTCTTCAAACGCATTGGAGTACAGGGCAGCACCGATCACGATGGAGGACACGGACGCAGCGGGCCAGAAGTTGTGTCCCTTGGTCGTGAACGCAGCGGCGAAACCGATTCCGTAGGTCACGGCGATATGTGTAAGCCACTGCAAGGTTTGATCATCCCACATTGGCGAGTCATCAAAGAATGCGAGGGCCCAACCCGTTAGGTACAGTGCCAGGAACCCCGCTCTTTCCCGGTTTCCGAGGCGGTGTCCTCCGCCCCACGTTGGGCCTGGGTCGCCGCCCCACGCTGGTGGCACCTTTATGTGCTTGATGGCGTCGCTGGACGGCCCTTGGAAATTGATGAGGCCGCCCTCTTGGGTGGAAAGCACGCTTCCAAGAGTGGTCCGGGGAATTTCGGCGAGGGCGTCGAGAAGGCCAGCGGTCACCAGGCTGGTCATCGGAATGCGGGTGCCGGTGCAGGTGTTTTTACAAAACTGAAGCTCGCCGGCAACGCTGAGCTCACCATTTCGGTGCTCGGCTTTTTTTAGAACAAACGCGATGGGGTCGCGGAAGTGGCCGAAATCAAAGACCCAGGTTTGGGGTAGATTCTCGACATCTCCAAGAAGGGCCAGGGTTTGGGATGGGATTTCAAAATCATCGAGGTTGAAGCCCTCGAAACCAGATCCGAGGGTCTGGAGGCCAAAGCCATCCCAGGCCCCGCTGGTGGGGATGGTTTCGGCATCGGGAGACTCCTGGACCGTGACATAGAGGCGTTCGATGGAGGTGAGCTCGCCGTCGAAGACGCGGGCGTAGATCCAATGGCTGCGATCGTTGTTGAAGGTGATTTGGGTGGTGCTTGCGGTGGGATCGCTGAAAGTGGCGCCATCTGTTGGTGTGAACCACTCGAAGGTCACGTTGCCATCTTGGGGACGGCCGTCGTCGCTCCATTCGGCCGAAACGGTGATCGGTTCTCCCACGGTCGCATAGACGTAGTCGTCGGAGACGATGCGCAGTTGTGGTGCGCGGTTGTTCGGGGGCTCTTGGCGCAGGTCGCGGATTTGGTCGTCGCTGAGTTTGCCGCGGTAGAGGCGCAGCTGATCGATAGCGCCTAGATAGGGCAACAGGGGCCGTCCATTCCGAACGGACGGCAGATGGCCGATGACGACGGGGCCGGGGTTCTCGATATTGAAGGTGCCAGAGACGTCAGACCCTTGGGTACCACCAGAGCGTTGGCCGTTGATTTCGACACGGAGCTTGGCGACGGAGGAGGGAGCGCTGCCGTCCCAGAAGGCGACGACGTGGTTCCAGCCTGGCTCCAGCGGAAGCGGCGAAACCGTAGAGTGATGCCGTGAACCGTCGGCGCCCCTGACAGTGAAGCGGACGTGTCCGGATTCATCGATGAACACATGCCATCCGGGGCCATCGATGCTGTTTCCGAGGACAAAGGCTTCGCGTTTGATGTCGTCGGGCTTGAGCCATACGCTGATGGCGAAGCGGTCCTTGAGGGCGAAATTGAGCACTTCATCGGCGTCGATGTGGACCGATTGGGTGCTTCTGTCGAACATGATGGCCCGATCGATGATGCCATCTGCGTAAGCCCAGTCGCCATGCGGAGTTCCGTGGTTGGCGAAAGTTGTCGAGTCGTGAAGGGTATCGTCAAAGCCCCATTCGCCCACAAGACCGCGGGGGCCCTTGGCGTAGGCGACATCCAAGTTGACATTTCGAATAATGCTCGCTGTATCGAAGCCTCGCGTGACTTCGAAGGCGATGGTTTCGTGATGGGTCTGACCGGCTGTTAGATCCCGCGCGTAGGGGAGATTGATGCAGACGTTGACATCCTCCAACCCACCGGGCCCGAGATTGCCGGTCAGGCGGCTATTGAATGTGTTCAGGTCGAGTGCCTCAATGGATACCCATTCGTTTGGGCTGTAGACGCTCCACGTCAGGATGCTGTCGGGGGTTGCGTTGGCGACGGTGTAGAGTTTGCAGCGTTTGGCTCCATCGACCAGGTCCCCGTCTTGAACGATCATCGAATTGAGATCCCCATTTCCGAGGACGACGAGGCCCCGCGCCGATTCTTGTCCACTTTGGTCGAAAGCTTCGGCGCCGATCGAACCCAGAATATCTAAGCCGAGCCAGAGGGCGTGTACATGGTTGCTATTGAACAACCCACGGTACATCCGAACATCGTCGATGGCGCCGTCAAAACCATGGCTTCGTTCGCCTTCGATGCGCGCGCGCGCGCCCACGACAATGGGTTCGCCGCCGTCGAGGTCTCCGCTGAGCGTGATTTGTTGCTGGTTCGGTTCGTCCTTGGGTACGAGTTGGCCATTGAGATAGAACCGTGCGACGCCCGCTTGAATGAGCATGGCCACGTGGGACCATGTTTCGGGCTCAAGGCTCGCGACGGTCTTTTTCTTGGTCAAACCGTCGTGGAGGCTGTACCCGAATGTAAGCTCGGGCCCAAACTTGCCCGTCTTCGATTTCATCCAAAGCTCCCAGCCTTCAGGGGCGTCCTCGTCGTCAGCATCGGTTTCGCTCTGTCCGATATTGCCGATGATCACGCTGGTCTCGCCGGCTTGGGTGGGGGCGTTTGGCCATATCCAGGCGCCCACCAAGACGCGGTCCTTTTCTCCGAAAGCAAGGGCGGCCGCGTTTTCGATGCGTATGCTCTGGGTGAGCGCTTGGTCGTAGCGGCCGGTCGACCTTTGTTGTTCTGGGGGCATGGGGACCCCATGGTGGTCGTAGTCGCTCGAATCTTCGCCGAGCGCCGATTGGTCAAAGGTCCAGTGTCCGACGAGGGCCGGCTCAGCGAAGCCAGAGTCGCTGGCTTGGGTGGGTTTGTTTGACAGCTCTACGTAGAAGGTCTCTTCGTGGTCGCTCTGAATTTGGAAAAAGCGCATCGAACCCACCGTGTCTTGTACGCCCGCAAAGTCGAGGTCTGCATCGACGCAAATCGAAACTCGGGTGGACATGTTGGGGGGGATCAGCGTCGCCCAGGACTGGTGGGGTTCTTCACAGTGTTCAACGGCGCAGGTGGTTTCATGCTCTTGGAAGGTGAGCCATCGATGAGAAGACTCGAAACCCCACCCGATGGGGTCGTTGAGTCTGTTCCTGATCAACAGGTCGTGGCACTCGCCGGGCGCCAAGGTCGTGCGGTCGCCGCGCGGGTCTGACGATATGACCAAAAAGGGCGCATCGGCTACAAACTCCTCGACTTTGCGGGTAGCGGGGGCCGCGGCTGCGACGATCGCCTTGCCAGAAAGCAGGAGCTCTGGCCAGTGGTCGAGGTCGGTGGCGAGGTTGACGTCGGAGTCGAGGAAAACGAAGGCGACATGTTCACCGTCTGCGTAGGCCCCGTTGTCCGTGTTGAGGAACAGCGTTTCTTGGTAGTGGTCGCCTTTGAAGCATGGATTCTCCACGCGCTGCTTCACATAGGCGGGATCGAGGTTGAAAATGCTCACGGGCGAATCGTCGACCATCATCAGCTTGAGCATGGGTCGGCAGTCGAGGCGCTCGTCGAAATGAATATTGATGGTCTGGCCGTCGAAGTTGATGGCGACGCCGTCCGGGGTTTGAAGAATGCTTTGGGGCCCGCGGGCCGTGCCCACCAAAGGCGTGGTGAATTCCGTTCGCGTGAGGCCGGGCAGTTTCGGAATGTACGCAAACCCGCGGCCCCGGAGCTTTTTCCTTCCAACGTCCCCCTGCCTTGTGGCTTGGCGCCGCCGCACCGCGTACCTTGGTCGCCTTTGATCGGTTTGCGGCCCTGGTTGAGTGTAAAACTCGCTGACCTTGAAATCACGGAACGGGAAGAGACCACTGAAGCAGGGCGCGATCAGGAGGTGCTCTGCATCCTCATCGCTCAGCGCTTCGAATTCTGTTTCGCCCAGTTCGTTCTCGTCGAAACGGTAGATGTCGTAACACGTTGCGCCCGATGACTCTTCGGCGCCGTCTTCGAGCGAGGTTTGCACGAGGGTAGTCGGGTAAAAGTAAATCTCGGCGGCGAGGCCCGCGGTTTGGGTGAAGCCCGTGAGCTCGTCCACGCCGGTCTCGGCGTATTCTTGGTTTTGGGCCATCTCGGCGTGGATGGCGAGGACATTGCTTTGCGCCCACGCTTCGTCATCCGGATCGATGGGGTCTACGCCGCGATGGCCGTTTTCTGCCAGCGAGAAGTGAAACTGGGTCTTCCACTGCTTTTGTTCGTCGACATGGAGTCCAAGGCCCTTGGCGATTTTGTCGAAGTCCGTCTCGGTGAGTTTGCCGGTCCACATCATGGTATGGATGTGGGCTGGCGTCAGTCCGGCGTTCCACGCCACTTCCGGAACTTTCCCCGAACCGTAGCGATTGATCAGGCGACGGAGCTGACGCACATTTTCGCCCATGTTTCCGCGTTCGACCGAGGTCATGAACACCAGGTTGTTCCGAGCCTCTTCTCGCGCGGCTTCAGGGATCTCGAAGTGGTTTGCGATACGCTCGAACTCGTGGGGGCGAATTTTTCCGCTGAGTACGGCTCCGACGTGAAGAATTTCTCCGGCCCCGATGGCTTCCATGACTTCGAATGCAACCTGGGTCTTGTCCCCATCGGGCAAGAGGGCGTCGATGATGCCTGCGTTGTGCTGCCGGTTTTTGTCAGAGAGTGTATCCTCACGCCCGGTGTAAAACATGTCCGCGCCCTTGAGCAGGATCCGCTGGCCGCCGGCTGAAAACCATAGGTTGCCCTTGTATCGCTTGAGCTGCCTCAATTCGAAGGCCTGCCGGCTCCAGTATTCGGGCGCGGCGGGGTTTTCCAGGGAAACCAAATCGACCCCGTAGAGTTCGTACTGGAGCTTGATGCGCTCAAGCGACAGCTGGAGCCCAAGTTCTCTGACGAAATCCTCGCCGCGGGTTCGGAAGTTGCTTCGCAGCCGGTCCGAACCGGCGCTCGAGGCCGGCATGGCGACGCCCCGAGGGTATCGTATATGGTCAGGCTGTGTTCGGTGTCCGTGGGAAAACCGAAAAATGCATCGTGGGTCGCGTTTTCGGGTGACCTCTGCGTCACAGTGACTTGCTGAATCAGTTCCGTCAGAAGAAACATATCATCGGCGTGCTCAATCTGATTCGCGACCAAGTTGGGGTCGTCGCCTTGAGTCCATCGGTCTACCCAATCTTGGGCATGGGCGCTGACGGCGCTGCACGACACCCCAAGCTTGGCCTGAATATCGTCGCGAAATCCGCCCACAACGCTCGTATTACCCTCGCAGAGATGGGTCAGTTCATAGATGGTTGCTACGATGCGATCGCTGTACGGCAGGTTCGCATATTGGTTGCGCCATTCTGATCGCGGAACTTCGTTTCGAATGGCATCCACCAAATATCGAATTCGCGATATTTGCCCCAGCAAAGATTCAAAGGTGTGCGGTCGAAAGTCGGCGGCGAGCAGCACCCACAGCGCATCGTAGTAGGCCGTGTCGAGTCGCAGGTCCATAAGTGGGGCGAGCAGATCTTCTTGTGGGTCTTGTCCGAGTTCCAAAAACGAGCTGGATTGTACGCCCAAAAAGCCTGCAGGCTCGTCGACGAGAACGTGCCCAGCAAGAGAGCCCATATTTTCGGCGTGGCTTTCATAACCCTTTTTGAGCACGATCAATTTCTGCAAGTCGTACCAAGCCAATGCTTCGAGCCTTGGATCGAGCACGGATGCCCGACGACGTGCCAATGCCACCAAAGCCAAGTCTGGCAGCCCCGTGTGGATGGCCTTGGGTTGATCGCCGCTGTCTAGAAGACCTAGAATTTCAATCGAGCGTTTCGCTTTGGCTGCATCGATGAACTCGCCAACTGACTCGTCGTCTTGGTTTGCGAAGGGGGTTCGATGGTGGAGCGCATACAAGGTGTAGAGCGCCGCCGCCCGGAGACTGCTCCCAGAGGGACTGGGGCCGGAATCCAAAAGGGCAACAAAGGGTCGTGGCTGCCCCTCGTGCCAAAACTGTTGGATCGCATTTGCGAAGCGGATGGAGCTTGCGAGTTGCGCGGCATCTATTCTGAGTTCCCCACCGACAAACTGAGAAGACAGGGCATTCGCGGCGAAGTATCCGTAGACGTGGTCTTCCAGGCTGGCCACCGGAAACTTGGGCAGGGCCAAAAAGGAGACGGATGTATCTGGCAAAGGCTCTTCGGGGGCCGGGAGGTTGGGAACCAAGAGCGTGAGAATGCCGGGGTCCCCGGAACCGCTGTAGAGGAACGGACCATCGGGGTTTCGGTAAATGATCTGGATCGACTCCAGAACCTCGCTGCACAGTCTGAGGATGAAGTCTTGGCGCTCGCGCGTGGTGTGCGGTACGAGCTGAGCCAGGGCGTAGATCGCGAGGAGCTGAGATCCAGTCTGAAAATAGGAGGCCATGATTTGACCCGAGCCGGTGTAGACTGCAAATGGGAACTGCGCGAGCGTCAGGTCAGAGGCCAGACCCTGCTCGGCCAGCGTGCGCGCCAATTCGGGGTTGGTTTCCCACTGGACCAAATTTGTCAGTGCGTCTGCCCGGTTCTCGGCTAGAGGGACATCGCCAGCACTCAAGGCCGCAAGAATGGCTAAAGCCTGATCGTGAACGAATGTTGCGCGGACCGAAGGCAACATTCCCTCTTCTGTTTGAGGTAATGGTATTTCGGCTGAGAGGACCAGGCCTTGGGAAAGCTGGGTCTCGTCTATTTGATCAACGACCTCACCGGTACTCTTTTGGATGAGTTGGTAGACATGAAATCCATCAGGGTACGGTCGATGAAAGGACCACTCACCGACGTGGCCGGTGTAGATTGTGTTGTTCGGCTGCTGCACCGGTTCGCCGGTGGCGGCCAAAAGGGTGTAGGTCCCGGTCTTGGCATCGACGGTCGCCAAACGGGCCACGAAATGATCAGCATCGATTGCTTTCGCTGCCCCTGAGAACATCCATTTGCCGTTTTGGGTTGCCCGGGGCTCCACTACACTGCGAAGGCGCTCTTCCTCTCCTCGGACGATGGACAAGAGAACACGGTAGTTGCTTGGCTCCCCCAAGAAACTCCACGCGGAGATGCTCCCCCTAAACACCGTGACGGTAGGCCAGAAGTAGTCTGTGAAGTCGTCTAAGAGACCTCCTCCGTGACGGCGGACCCTATCAATGTCGAGGGTGATGTTCGCGGCGTTGACTGGAACCGTATCCCACGTCTGTTCGTCAAGACTGTATTCGGCCCGGCGGTCTGGGCCCATGAGCAACCGGACCTCGTAATCGCTGAAGGCTTCGCCGTCGAGAAGAAGGCTTTTAGCGACTTCGCCCCGAGGTCTGCCCGGAGTCTGGCCTTCGGCTTTGGGCTGCCCGGTTGCGTGGAGGATGAGTGTCTGCGCTTGGTCTACGGACCCACCGAGCTTCAGGGTGGAAGCGGAGTGCTGAACGTCTTTGGCAAGCTCCTGAAGGTCGAGGTCTTGGGCGTAGTTTTTGAGGGGGCGGTCGAGGTCGAGTTCGTGGCTGGCGTAGTAGTCGTAGACGTCGATGAACCAGATGGCCGCGGTGCTTGAATCGAGCTGGGTCATCAGGTCTTGAATCTTGTAGGTCGAGTACGGGAAGCCGTGATCACGGACGAAGACTTGCATGTGGCGCCACATCTTGTTGGCTTCGTCACGGAAGTTCTTGGTTCTTGGATCTTTGGGGTTGGCGTCGGCGAAGCGGAGGAGGCCCAAGATCATGCCCGTGGTGGCTTCGAGGTGGTAGAGCCGTTCGTTGTTCGGGTTTTCTTCGATGTAGGGGTCTTTGAAGGCTTGGGGAAAGTAGTGGGTGCCGTAATAGAGTTTGCCGGAAAACTCGAGCATCTTCACAAAATGTCGAATGGTGTAGTCGAGACAGCGGCTCAACTTGTCGCGATGGTCGTCGGACAGCTCGGCGTAGTTCACGGAGAGCGAAAGCCAACTGCAGTTGTCGATTGCGGTGTGGTGGCTGGGTTCAATGCCTCCCTGACCGGTGATGGTGCCTCCGGTGACCACGCGGCCTTCGGTGTCGTCCCATAGGTGGGTGAAGATTGCGTTGTTGAGGTTGTTTCTGAGTTCACTCCACAGCTCTTTGCGCTCGGCGGAGTCCTGACGCGCGTCTAGACCTTGCTCCAGATCCCGTTCGGCGCCGCCAAGGGCTTGAAAGTGCGCCAAGTGGTGGTTCAGAACGCTCAGGGCATCGAGATTGTGCTCGGTCACGATGTTGAGCGCTTTTTGGGGCTCTTTGAGGGCATGAAACTCGCTTTCGGTCAGGGTGTGGACACGGCCCTTTATCCCGCCCGGGCTTTCGAAGGTTTGAATGAGGGGCGGGTTCTCGGAGTCAAAGTCCTCGTAGCCGATGGCATCGAGAATGCCGTAGTAGGCCCATGCCTCGTTCGGGTTTTCGAGGGGTATGAGCTTGCTTGGTTGGTTGGCGTTTCTCAGACCCGCCGCGGTGGTGCCGGCGGTGACCAGATGAATCTCTCGATCGAAGTGGAGACCGACGCCGCCCAGCGCGCCGTCGTAACATTCGTGGTAGCGCAGCTTTTCGCTGGAGGCGTAGTCGCTAAACTGCGAGGAGGTCATGAAGACGCCGAGTCCGTGCACCACCCATGAGTTGGCGCCGGTCACCATGCGAGCGTCTTTCCAATTGTCGCCGTCGGTGTTCCACGAAAATGGCCATCCGGTTGCGTTTCCGGCTCCCGCGGGGCGGGCGGTGTCGCATATGAAGTTGGCGAGCATGGGGGCGCGCGGATCGTTGTGGCGGGCGAACTGCGCGAGGGCGATGCCCTGGGTGTAGGCCCAGACTCGACCGAAACGCACGAGGGATGCATAGTCTGCGTCTCCTGGATCCCCGTCGTACTCTCGCTGCGCGCCGAGGCCGGGGTCGTAGAGTTTGTCGATGAGCAGTTTCGCCTTCAGGTAGTTGCCCTCGATTTCTCCGGGTAGAACGTCGGGGATTTCGATGGAGCCTTCGGCTGTGGTCAACGGGGCTCCGGACAACAGGGCGGATTCTTGGTGCGGTGCCTGTGCGGTATCGCTTGCGAGGTGGACCTCGCCGGTTGCGTGCGGATGAGCCTCGTGGGTTGCCTCAGGGTTCGCGGGTTCGCTTGCGCTCGCCGGCTCCAAGGTCGACGGTATGGCAGCGCTTTGGCGATTTGAACCAGTTGCCAGCGCGGTGTGGCTTGACCCTTGGGGTTTGAATTCAGTCCACACGGTGCGGCTGCGTTCGAGGTCGTCAAGCGCCTCGGGCGCGATGCTGCTGGCGGACAAAAGCTGAACCGGGCGCTGATCGGTGCACCCGTCGGTCTGCATATAGAACTGGTTGACACACTCGATTTCGACGGGGGCGCTTTGATGGGCAGACACCACCGACGGGGTGGTGACGTGGACGGCCTTTGATTCGGTGGCTGGGGTTCCGCCCCGGGTGGTGACCACCCGGACACCGTCGCTCTCGTCGACCGCGGCTCGAACCCAGGCGGCCATCATCAACGCGTCGTGGCTGACCAGGGACGGAACATTGCGAAGCGTTCCCCCTTCGGGACCGTGGTTTTTCCAATGCACGATCTCCGGCGGATGGGCGTGGACGCTCGTGTGTAGGTCCCATTCTTGGCCGTCTCGGTTTCGGACCACTTCAATTTTGGCGTCCTTGGGATCCTCATGGGCGGCGTAGTAGACGACGCCCATGGTGCCATTGGAACTGATGGCCAAGTCGGGCACGTAGCCGGTCGCTATGTGGGTGGATGGCGTCCAGCGAAGGCCTCCATCGTCCGAATATGAAACATGGATGGCGTTTGAACCCTGCTGATTGGGGTCAGTGGATGCGCCTTTTTCGAAGACGGCCACCATTTGGCCGCTTGGCGCCGTAAACACCTTGGGGCGGGCCGGTGCCTGCCGATCGGCTTCGGCGCGTTCGTGGACCACGGAAATGCGCCACGCTTGTTCGACGTCATCCTTCCATTCGCCCTGGCGCCAAACCTGGCCCTCTGGGAGGTCGTGACTCGCCCAGGCACCCTCGGCCAGTGGGCGCTGGGCCACGCGAATTTGATCATTCTCGTGCCAGGTACCTTGGTACCGGTACTGATACTGGATGCCAAGTTGCGCCCAAAGAGACTCGTCGCCGGGCTCATAGGCTTTTTTCCAAGTGTTGCGCCAGCCGACCACCAGCCGCGTGGGGAGCCGCCGCTGGACAATGGTGTCGCTGTAGACCGGGGTTTCGTACATGTCGAACCAGGCTGGGTGGGGGACCAGGTTGTTGTCCCAGACCCGTTTTTGGTGGGCGATGATGGTGAGGGCGTTTTGGTCGACGTGCAGCGACGGCTGGAGGACATGCGCTTCTTCGGTTCGGACCAGATACTTGCCTTGTGCTTCGTGACCTTCCGCTGGGTTTTCGAGGACCGAATAGGATTCTTCGCACCAGCAATCGGGGCAGTCACAAGAACCGTCCGCCCGAGGCTCGTACAAAGCCTTGTACTTCACGCGTTCGGCGGCGAGCGCGCGTCTGCGGATGTCAAAGACGCTGGCAGGTTCGCCGCTGAGGTTTTTCAGATAGTATGCTTTGCCCGACTCGCCCCACACCAGATGGCTTGCCCCAAAACGATCGATGTCGATGTCGATGCCATGCTTCCAGCTTTCGTTTTCTCGAATGGGCTTTGGCGCACCAAAGCTCAGCCCGCCGTCCGCGCTGACTGCGACCTGCACCCGGCTTTGGTGGGGAGCCCCGTCTTTTTTGGCTTCGATCCATGCCGCCAAAACCCAGCGGCCTTGGGCGGTGAGGGAAAGATCGGTGACGGTCCAGCCACCGTCCTGGGTGAGTGAAAGACCGTCGCTCCACGAATTGTTCTTGGCCAATTTGTCGCTCCGAACAATGCGGACCTCATCGCCCCCGCTCGGATGGGCTTCGTGGGCAGCATAGGCCAAGTGGGTGTAGACGTTCAGACCCTGGTGACTGGTGGCCATGACGGGCAGTCTGGTGTTGGTTCCGAGGGGGCTTACCGCGCTCGGCGGTTCAAAGCCATCTTTGGGTACGATGGGGGCATCAACTTTCAGTTCGAGATGGGCTTGGCTCGAGCGTTCAGAGCTGTGCTCGGTGCCCTCTTTGCCTGCAATCAAGGCTGTCACGTGGAAGCTGTAGGTTCCGGGAACGGGCAGGCCGGTTCCTTCGTAGCGGGGTTCGTACACGTCCTCGACCGGTTCACCGTTACGAAAAATGCGATAACTCAGCTCGACGCCGCTGGGGATGGGGCCGCCGTCCACCAACCGCGTGGGCGCTTTCCACCGAAGGTGCACCGTATCCCTTTCGGCCCAGGCCACAAAATCGCGGGGCGCAAGGGTAGGCTGGGTGCTTTCGAAGGGTGTGGTGCGATACTGAAGCTCGAGGGATGCGGAGGTAGCGTTGCCCGCCAAATCAAAGGCCACCAGCTTGAAGCGGTTAAGGCCCTCGGTGAGCGAGACCAAAACGCCAAAGCGGCCGTCGGTGGCGTCCACCCTCTTTTCTTTGGAGGTGGCTTCGTTGGTGAGCACCGCGTGGCTGAAGTGGGCGTCGTCGATAAAGCCGGTCAGCTTGATTTCAGATGCGTAGACCGTCGCTTCAAGCCCCTGGTCAAAAGTGATTGTCGGGGAGACGCGATCCAAAACCACGGTTCGGGTGACCTGGACTTCGTTTTCGCTGTGGTCGCGGGCGACGAAGGTCAGCTGGTTCTCACCAGCGGTGAGCTTCATGAATCCTTGGAAGGCCCCGGTGGATGTGGCCACCACCACTTGATTGACGCGAAGCGAAACAAAGTGGGTGTCGTCGACGAGGCCGCTGACCTTGATGATAGGCCGGTTTGTGAAGCGGGTTTCTTGGCCCGGTTCCTCAACCCATAAGACGGGCATGATGGGGTCCGACCCCGGGGCCCTCGGGGCGTCTTTTGCGCTGAATCGCGTGATTTTCCATGAAAGCTCGCTGGACTCAGGGGTGACGCCTTCAACCTCGATGCTGTCGATATCCTCTGTCTTTACGTTTTTGAGCTCTTCAAAAAAGACGTACGCCCGTTTCCATTCGGGTGAGGCGCCGTTTTCGAGGAGCGAAGACAAGGGAAGAGTTTCGGTTTGTCCCGCCCCGTCGGTCACCACAATGGCGGCGTCGGTATCCGCCTCGGTTGCAACCACGTCTACAAAAAAGCCAATGGGGCTTTCGTCTGTGGATGGCCTAGAAGACGCGTCTAGACCATCGAGGTCTGGGAGAAAAACCGGTCCGTTCTCATCGACCAGAAGCCCCAAGGATTGCGTGCTTTGATGCCCCAGCGCGTCGGTGGCTTGAAGCTCCAGCGGATAGAGCCCCTCAGTCAGTGTTTTTTTCGAAAACGCGCGCTCAAAACGCCCCCCGATCAGGTCGATGGGCTGGCCATTGATGGTGAAGCTTTCAAGGTGGTCTTCGACCACCCGCCCAAACACTCGGATGGTGTCGTCTTCAGCCAGTTCGGTGGCCCCTGGCAGCGATACTTCGATGAGGGGAGGGCCATCGTCGAGAACAATACGGCGAACCACCTCGGTCCTTTGGCCCGCAGCGTCTTGGGCCACCAGGGTCACGATGTTTTGGCCGGGCTCCAGCCAAATGGGGGCACTGAAGCTTTGGCTGCGGTAGGCGATGACCACACCGTTGACGGAAAGTTCGGTCAGGTCTTCGTCGTAGACTTCGCCGCTGACCAAAAAAGACTCCGCTTCGGTGTACGTGTTTTCCCGATTGGGTGTGGCGACAAACAACATAGGCGCTCGGGAATCGACGGGCGTAGAAATCGCTTCGTTGACGGCGGCTTTGAGATCCGCCTGCGCAAAAAGGTCTGCCTCGGTCTTTTGGGGGCTCTCGGTTGTTCCGCTTGGGGCGAATCGATGCTTGAGCGCGCCCACCAGATGTAGGGTTGCGCGGCCGGGGCTGAGAGAAGCACCAGGGCTCATGGCCTCTACGCCCTGACCGTAGGGGACGACGGATGTGAGTGTTTCGTTTTGAGAAAAGAGTGCCGAGTGGAGCTGGAGGAGACGAATGACGGCCCCGGGCTCGGGTTGTTGGTCTCGTTCTTCGGCGTTGCTCAGGTAGCCAAATTCCGTTTCCTCGGGATGCGCTTCGCTTTTGGGCTCGTAGGTTCCCGCGATGGCAATGTGAAGATCGGTTGCATCCTCGGCGACCGGTACGCCCGCGTAGATCTGCCACGATCCGGTGTCGTCTTTGGCGACAACGAAGTGAAAATCGGGGGTATCGGGATGGCCCTTCTTTTCGGCGAGCGACTGGACCCCAAGACTGCCATCTGTTCCGGTTTGATGAAGCACGACCCGCGTGGCGCTTGTTTGGGGTACGTCCAAAGACCAAGAAGCGCCCCCTTGATGGGGGCTTTCGGGAAGGGCCAGGACTCTTGCAGACGAGCCCTCGAGGGGACATCCGGCGATCAAATCGGTGGCGTCTTGGAAGCTCCACTTCCCCGGTGTGCAAAGCGCTTCGCGGACAATCCAGTAGGCTTGGCCCGGCTCAAGTTTACCCTCCACGGGTACCAGGGTTTGGGCCAGGGCGTCCCAGGTCAGGACCTCTCGAGCCTCCGCCGGGCTTCGGCTGAGTGGGGCGGTGGGGTCAAGAACCTGCCCCCACGAGGTCGGCCCTACCGGCAGGGTTGGGGGGATGAGCTCGCTGGCGTCGGCGATGGCCCCCTGGGGTGCGAGGTAAACCCAGTAACTTTGATTGCGGTTGAGCTTCGCCGCTTGGTGATAGCTGGTCGTCACCCGGCCGGTGTGGTTGTCAAAGGCATGATCGATGCCCCAGGCCGCCCATTGGCTGTCCGGAAGACTTTGCAGAAAGTCCACTGCCGTCGATGCCTTCGTCGAAACGAGATTCCACCCTTCGGTCAACGCCGCTGCGGTGCTGCCTTGGCGGAGGGGGTTGCCCGTGGAAGGGTCCGTAGACTTGCCGCAAGCGGCCGCCAGGAGACCCAAACTCAAAGCGATGGGTACGTAGCGACGGGCGCCTTTGGCCCGCAACCGACGGGTCATGCGGCCGGGGTTGGCGAGCCGTTCATGGGCCAAGCCAAATCGTTGTTTCTGCGTCGAATCGTTCATGTTCATTTGCGGATTCCGGGTGCGGGTGACCAAGCTGGTCTTGATGAGAGCGATGAAGCGCTTCTATGGGCGTCTGATGCGTCCAGGGACGACTTTTTCAGCCATCCTTTTACTTCCTGTGAATAGCTGTTCGTGTTGATGCACACGTTGTTGAACTCCTATCCTGTCCTTGGGGGCTTTCAGGCGATGAGTGTTTTATTGGAGCCGTCGTCCCCTTGTCCAGGACAAGTTCCCCTGACGCGTGTTTGTGGTGATGACAAGTTATATTGCGACTTCCGACGCCACCCATAGGGTTGTCAGGTGCTCCGTTGAACGTTCATTATGGCTGGCCAAGACCGCGCTTGAACCCCATTGCTGAGGGTTATTCCCATGCGCCTTACGACGATGAATCGCCCCGGGGGCAAAAACCCTTGACGACCCTGATACGTGGGGGGGCTCCCGTGTGGCCGCTTTGGTCAACGCGCGCTCGGTGGCGGTCATGCCAACGTGACGCGTTGCGCGTGCTCGATTCTACAGGTCTTCGGCGCGCTTCGCGTCCCGGTTGCGCCCGATCTCGAACATGATTTTTCAAAGACCGATAGCGCAAGGATAACTTGCGGAGGTGTTCCTAAACACTCTTCTAGGGTTGAGCTCTTGCTGAGGCTGGCTTTCCGGCCGGCTAAACTGTCCTGTATTTGTTGCCACAACTCGATACCCATCGGGCAGTCGACGTACTCGCCATACTCCGTGCTTTTCTCCTTGAACGAATTTGGGTAGGGACGCCGCCGATGTCGAAAATAAAGATCATCATGATTCATACCTTCGTTGGGTGTTTAAGTGTCTCCGGCTTCGCTTCTGGCGCGACACGTCGGGTGCCAGGCACCTATGCGACCATCCGGGAGGCCGTAAACGCGGCCGAGGATGGAGATACGATTCTGATATCTGACGGAACGTATAAGGAGGGTTCGATCAAAGTCGATAAATCGCTTGTCGTCGCCTCCAAGTTTTTAACAGATGGAAACAGGGATCACATCGTCAAAACCCAAATAGACAGCGGCAGTCGCGAGAACACCTTTGAGACCGTGGAGGGCACCGGATTGGTAGAATTTGTTGGCCTGAGTTTCACGGGTAAAGAAAAATTTATTGTGGGCAACAGCCAACTCGACGTTCGGGACTGTCGCTTTTCAGGGGGGGCCGACCAAGTGAGCTTCGAAACCCAATCGTTTGGGCGCGTCACGCGCTCGGTATTCGAAAATTCCCGCGATGATGCGGTCGATTCGGATTCTGCGGCCAAGGTGGCTGATGCGTTCATCGAGATAAGCAACAACACGATCGCAAATTGTGGCGACGATGGTATCGAGATCCGCCTCTATCGCCGGTCTTCTGGCCCCATCATGCCCTATACAATTGAAAACAACATCATCACACATTCTGACGAGGATGGCATTCAACTCATCGACGCAAGGTCCACAAGGAATGACAACAGCAGAGTTTTCTACATTGCCAACAACTTGATTAAAAACAGCGGGGACGCCGGAATTGGTTGCATGCCTGAGCAGGACACCATTGAGAACTTTGGTGGGGCCCCCGACATGGACGAGCCCGTCTTCGTAACCAACAATACAATTGTGGAAAACCGCTATGGGATCTCGGGTGGGGCCAACATGGTGGTTCTTAACACCATCATCAAGGACAATTCGGTCCGCGGAATTGCGCATGTTGGCGGTCGTGGGATCGTCGACTACAGTCTGTTTCACAACAACGGTGAGCACCTTTTCAGGAGCACCGAAGGTGGACGCAATTTCAAAAACAGGGACCCGGGATACGCTGCGAGCAGCTATCAGCTCTTGTCCGGCAGTTTTAGTATAGACCGAGGGATCGCGTTGTACCGTCATCGAGACGTTGACGTACTGGATCTTCCGGATGGAGCGTTTCGCGGCCCTGCCCCGGATCTTGGTGCGTTCGAAGCCGAATTCGGTTCAGCTCCTGATGAGCCCGATGTTCCCGTCGAGCCTTCCAACAGTCCGCCCGAGGTGAGCGCCGGCCTCGACAAGGTTTTGCGCGTTCCTGCGACAAGCGTAGACCTCCATGGTCGGGTGAATGACGACGGCCTTCCCCAAAATAGGCTGAACAAGTCGTGGAGCATGGTCAGTGGCCCAGCTTCGGTGCTGTTTTCTTCGCCCAGCGAAGAGGATACCACTGTGACTTTCTCACGAATGGGCGTGTACGAACTGCGGCTCAGCGCCCACGATGGAAGCCTAGAGGCGCACGATCATGTCACCGTGCATTATGTGAGCGACGGCAGCGGCGATGTCCATACCCTCGATGGGGACCTATTCGTGAACGCTGAAGATTATTCATATCTTTACGGGACAGCTACGGTTGTGAGCGATGTTCAGGCCGAGGGCAATCTTGCGGTCATGAGTCTTGACAAGCGAGGCACCCATGCCTTCGCAGACTACCTTGTCAAGACGGTCAATCGGGACGTCTCTCTTTCAGTCTGGGTACGGATGAAGGGGCGAGACACCTCCAGCAATTCGCTGACCGTCACCTTCGATGGCAGTACAAGAACGCGCGACGACGAGACCGTTGAGGGTGACGACAAGTATCGATGGGAGCGCATCGATGGAAAGTTCCAGACGGAAGCGGGTGTTTGGAGGCTTAGGATAAAGGCAAGGGAAGATGGCGTGGTTTGGGACACCATTGCGCTCAGTACGCGCTCCGCCTTCAACCCCGTGGTTCCCCAGCCCCAACCGGTCCGGCCAGGGCCTACCCCGGACCTTGAAGCTCCTGCCGCCCACTGGACCATGGAGGACATCGACGGTTTCTCCGGGACGGACATTTCCGGAAATCAGCACGACTTGACCATTGAGGGTGCACGGTCTTCCACAGGGAGGATTGGCGAGAGGTCACTGAGGTTTGACGGCCACAATGATACGGCGCGGGCGAATCATTCGGAGAGCTTAGGCCTCAAGTCCGCGTTGACTTTGTCCCTTTGGTTTAAACCGGATGATCTGGCGGGTGGACAGAGTTGGCCCCATCTCATCTCAAAGCGAGGGGCTTACCGGCTGTATGTCCATACCAACAAGAGGATGACGTTTAACATTTTTGTGCGCGGTGCGGGCTTTACGCTGCGAACGCCACAAGCGCTTCCGAATTCTGGTTGGACACATGCCGTAGCGACATACGATGGCCAAACGATGCGCCTCTATGTCAACGGCGAGTTCGTGGGGAAGAGAGCCCAGCCGGGTCCGATTGATGCGAACAAAAACCCGGTGCACCTCGGTTCAAGACGTGGCCAAGCCTATTTCTTTGACGGCAGGCTCGACGATGTTCGAGTCTATGATCGGGCGCTGAACGACAGCGAAGTGAGGCAGGTCTTCCAGAGTGGATCCCCGTGATGGGTGCCTTGCTTCGACACGGTACGCTCTAATCCCCTGGATCACTTCGATATACCCGCGGCGCGATGTCTCCTCAGCGCCCAGCCACTGAGCGCCGCGAGTGGTATTTCGAAGGCAAACCCCAAAACGTGAACTCCGTGTAGACTCGAATCAGCGATCAGCCCAATGAAGCGGCAGATCGCAACGCTGGCGCAGATCCAAGCCACCGCCGCGAGTTGCGCTCGAACGCGCTGTGGATCGGACCTTACTGGCGCAAGGAACATCGCTATACCGATCTGAAGTCCACCATATACGGCCCGAATATCGGTGACTCCGACCGGGGTGGTCGCCTCAACGAGCGTCAACGCTGCCATTTTCACAGGTGAGACGACGTATGCGAGGCCAAACGCCAAGAAGGCGAGTGCGGATACTGCGAGAACAAATCGGGAGAAACGCATGGAGTAAACACGGGCTGTTGCCAGCCGGTGCCCTTTATGGACTGAAGGTGAACAAAAGATGGATCTTGCGCTTCGGGTAAGTGATTCTTGTTGGTTGCGAAAAGACGATATTTGGGGGGCTTTCGCAATTGATCGATAACCCGAATATCGTGGCGCATTGGCATCGAAGTTGTCCGAATTTGTGGTTCGAATGGTCAGTATGGCTCTGGGATTTGTCGATGTTCCCGAGGGCCGTGAGGCCCTTACCCTTCTCGACTCCATTGTTTGCGTGCTTTCCAAAATGTGTTGGCCAAACCGGGTCGTCCAATAACCGTCCAGGTCCAGGTCCAGGTCCAGGTCCAGGTCCAGGTCCAGGATTTGAGAGGTGATGATATTCAACCAACGAGAGCGAAGCGGCGATATCAGCAGGGGCCAAGAGGGCCGGCGAGAAAGGGTCAGAATCACCCGGTCAGGGCACTAGGACCGAATACAGTATGTGCCGGCGAGCAAATCGTGGAGCGCTCGTTTTCGAAGGCTGAGCGGAACGACCAGAACGTCAATCAGCATGACCAAAGAAAGTATCAGACTCAACGATGGGAACTGCTGTGCCGAGTCTGCGATTTCTTGAGTCCTGAAGAGGTCAGTGGTTGTGTAGAACTCGGGGTTTCCGTAGAGGAACAGGATAGCCGGAATCGACAGCGCCGTGGATGCCAGGGTGGGGCTGTGGCGGAGTGCTGCCTGCCACCAAGAAATGCGTTCCCCACTGCTATCCACAACCCTGACACCAGCCATCATTTTGCCAACGGTCCCGCCAAACGTGGCCTCCATCCCGATGCAATAAAGGAGGACTCCGACGGTCATCATCAGTTCCAGGCCGAGGCTCTTCCAGTGGGTTCGATTGTACCAAATCGGAGCGAGGACGGGCGACAACACCAGCATGTCGAGGAGGGTCGCGCCTACTCGAATCCAGAAACCCGCGGCCGCAGACTGCGCGGCGCGGGGATGTGCGGTGTCCAATCCAGAAGTGATGGCTGTGGTCATGCTTGAATCTCCCTCCCTGTAGCCTGCATCAAGAAGTGTGCCAACCATGCACGGATCATCATAGGCCGATTCTCATTCGCGTTCTTGGAGCACCAGGGCTCGGTTTGTGCGACCGAAGCTCCGGAACGTCCGAGTCCCAAATGGGTATCCGGACAAGCGCATCTTCCATGACTCTCCCAAGCCGCTCCCCGTCGGCCCACCTTGCAAACATGATCTCTACGACCGACCCAACACTGCACAGGCTCTCGGGGAAGCTATGGCCCGGCGGGACCGAAGCAAGATGCTCGCTCCGGGCAACCTGCAACCCCTACCCTTTGAAGCATCGGATGAGGACGGTTGGGTTGCGCTCGGTAGCCCAAATGCTGGTGTACCAAACCAAGGTTCTTTGCTAGCGCTTACCCCAGTTGAACCCGATACGGTCCTTGTGGCGAACGGCCCCGGACAGCCCAGGGCCGTGTCGTCCAGGCCAGCCCAGCGAGAGCAAGTTAATCTGCGAACAAATCGTTGACTCACCCTATCGAATCTCGTTTGGATGCCGCGCGGGACAGCCCTGGGAACAGCGCTGCCGACACGGGATGGGGGGAAAATGAAGCTTCAAGGAAAACATCACCGTCAGGTGATGGGTTTCGTCGCATGGATTCTTGGACTCGGTCTGACGCCCTTGGCCCAAGCCGAGGTCCAGGGGTCGGTCCAGATTCAGGCCGGCTGGAACCTTGTGGCCGCGCCCGCCAATCCCGAACACCGGTGCGCGTGGACGGGGCTGGGGCTCACCCTGTGGGCTGGCGCAGGCGGGATTGAACGATCCGAACAGATTTCTTGCAAACCAGAAAGCCTCGACCCGACGGCACGTGCAAGCGAGCCGAGCGACGAGGCCCGAGTCGTGTGGGTTTTCGCAAGAAACGAGCTGGAGCTTCCCATAGCCGGATCGCCATCGGCCGCTTGGGTGCCTGCTGGCTGGAATATGCTCGCCGTCTCCGAAGAGACGATCTATGGGGATCCCAATATCCTTCGGATCTCGCGATGGGAAGCACAGACCCAAGGATACAAAAAGGTTCGCCTTGGGGGCACCCTCAAGGTTGGCTATGGCTACCTTGCGTTCCTTGAAAAGGCGGGCGCGCCCTTTCAAGACGATTGTCTTGGCTCCAAGTGGACCCTCGAGACCGCGCGGACGCTCATCGAGACCTGTCCATTCTCTGGCCCCACCCCGAATGGGCCTGCGCCTCGGCCCTTGGACCCGGCGTTGCCTACCCACATCGTCCTTGAACCCGCCACCGAAGATTCGACCGCTCGGGGCGCCAGGCACGACCCAGGGTCCGTCGCGCCAGACTTCAAAAATTCGGCCCATTTTACCGTGACCCAAACGGCCTCAGGAGCCTGGAATATCATCGAAAACCAGCCGCCTGGCGCTCAGCTTCCGCCGCTTCTGCGCATTCACATCCACGACCGCCCACAAGGCTCGGACGCATCGCTGTCCGAAATAAACCCCGAACTGCCGCAAAAAGGCGCCGTCCTCCGCGTGGCCGAACTCATCGCCGAACTGAGCGAACGCTTTTCGCCCATTGAGGGCGTTGTCTGGGACGAACGTGGGAGCGGCGCATGGATGTCCCTCATCGACGCCCTTCAGCGACGGTTTTTTGGCCCAGGCGTTGCCGCCCGGCCCCCGACGGAACCTGGCGCTTTCGAAGCGCCGGCCGCGGTCAGCCGAAGAGGGCTGTTTGTCGCGCTTCCCAAAGTCGCGCTTGTCACCCACGACGACCGCACTTGGGCACACTTGGTCCACGTGCTTCGACCGGGTCGGTCCCAAAACTTCGAAGTGGCCTATCGTCGCAGCAAGAAAGCCGCCCAAGACCGAAGTTTCGAGACCACCAAAACGCTCGCCGCCCCGGGGGACGGTTGGGCTATCACCGATCTGGCCATTGCGGCGCGCGGCGACAAGGTTTCGGTGGCGTGGACCCAGACCCAAACCGGTCCGAAAACACAACCGAAACAAAGCCTCATCGGCGTGACCGAAAGCCACGATCGCGGGGCACACTTTCTTGCGCCCAAGACTGTGCGCAAAAACGACGCCTGGAAGCGAGGGCTCAGTTTGGGATACGACCGCTTCGGTCACCTTCACCTGGTGTGGGGTGAGGCCCACAAGGCCTACTACTTAAAAGACTTCACCAAAGAACCCGAGAACGTTTTTGACGTCGTGGTTCGTGAGAAAAACGACCTTGTGGTTTCCTACGCGCTCGCCCACAAAAACCCTCTTTGCCGCAAGCCCATGGCCCCATGCGGCTGCATCGAATGGTCTCACGAAGCTTACAGCTACGCGCTCGAAACCAACCCTAAAACCGGTGAGGCGTTCGGGCCCTACCGGACCCGAACCGAAGAGGCCTTTGTCTACAATCCGTCGCTTACCATCGACGACGACGCGGTCAGTATCATCGCCCACCAAGACCGCATGTGGGACAACCGAGCGGTTCCCAATCCGGACTGGCCCCTCGAGAAAAACGTGACTCCGGAAGAAGCCGGGGGAACTTGCCCCAAACCCGGCACGCGCATCGCGCAAGCTGGATTTCAAAAAATTTGGCAAAAGAGAGCCCACGACCTAGAACCCCAAAGGCACCCCGAAGAAACGCCGGGAACCAACCCAAGCGGGCCCCAAGAGGGCGCCGGGTCTGACACCCTCGACAACAAAACGCACCACCAGTACCTCTACGATGGGACCTGGCACGAAGAAGACCAAATCCGCATCGCGCAAAGGCCGCTGGTCGAAGACACATGGTCCGAGCCATCGACCGGCATGCGCGACGTCCCGGTGTGGCCGATGCGTGAGGGGCTCCTCGAATGGAAAACCGCCGAAGTCCCCGTCGAAGAGGGCTTCAAAGTGGGCACCTTCCAAAATGGGGTCCGGCAAGACTGGCGCCATGCCGTCGTCGCACAGCTTCAAAGCCCCCTTCATGAAGGTCGGCACGATGCCCCCAAACTGGCGCTCAAAAAGCCAGGCCATCTGGTCGCGGTCTACAGCGATGGCCCCTCAGGCAAGGCCCATATTCCAAGCCAGAACCCCATCTTCGTCACCCAATCCCTCGATGGAGGCATCACCTGGTCTCGGGGCATCCAGGTCGCCCACGGATATCTCCCCGACGCCGCCGCCACCCACGACGGAGAAGTGGGCCTTCTGGTCTATCGCCTCGGGGCGCCGGGCCACGCGACCCCGCCGGCTCCGAAAATCGACATGTTGCGCACCCGAGACCTACAGGTCTGGGAGCGAGACACGCTGAATCTTTATCCTCCAACACCCATTCATAGAATCCATCACGAAAACGGAGCCCATCACCCCGACCTATTCGACGATCCCATCGGCGTCCCCGCCCTCAGCGGCCACCAAGCGCTCTTCGTCGCAACCTGGGTGCGTAGCGAAATCGACCCGCAAAAGGGAACCCGCATTGTGACCACGCGTGCCGCCCGCGCCCCCGAAACGCGCCGCTACGAAATCACCCACACGGGTCCCCTCACCGTCGGCCAAAGCACCCAGTTCACCATCACCGCGGTCAATGCGTATGACATGCGTGTCCACGACGACGGCAAAGTGCATCTCGGCGTAGCATCGCGCGGTCCAGGCGGCATCAGCCAAAGGAGCCCGCATGCAGGCACCAACCAAGGGAGTCCGCATGCAGGCACCAACCAAGGGAGCCCGCATGAAGGCACCAGCCCAGCCGCGAACCCAACATTCAGGTCCGAGAACGCCCAAGCGCTGGCCTTGGTCGAAGGAAGGAGCCCACCGGCCACCGTTCAACTCCAAAACGGGCAAGCCACCTTCGTCAGGCTGACCACCGAAACCGACACCACCCTTTTGGTCCAAAGCGAAGAGAACCCGACCGGTCGGGCTTCGGCCACGACGCTCTTGGCCTATGCCTCGGGGGCCGCGGGCAACTACCAAAGGGCGATCGAAGCAAGAGATCGAATGATGCGCACCGTCGTCGACGAAGCGACCCAACAAACCTGGGTGTTTCAGGTTGAATACGCACCCGAGGCAAGTCCACAACCGGGTGACGAAACGACCGGCCTTGCATCGCCACTTGAGGAATCAGGGATGGCATCCGACGCGAGATACCTGGCAAGCTTCGAACGGGTTTGGGTCTACACCCAAGGCATCGCGGTGGCTCAGCTCTCGAAACAACAAGACACGGTGTCCCAGGCGGCGGCCCAGGGCATGGCGCGTTATCTGTGTGCCCACGCCGAAAAAGGCCACCACGAAGGTCGAACCGTGATTCTCGGGTGGCCCTTTTCTTGGAACACTGCGGGAGACAACTGGAAGGACCGAAGGCTGGTCACCGGCGCCAACGCGTGGGCCGTTCACGGACTCGGAGCCTTTGTCGTGTCGAAGGCCTTTGACAGCCTGAGCGACAAAGAACAACGTGCGATCCGGGGTTGTTACGAAGAGGCCATTCGAGGGCTCCTCGTCCACCGGCGACGGCTCGTGGCCCCGGGTACAGACCAAACGGTCAGTCTCGTGACCGCCGGGTGGACCGCCCGAGGCCTCACCGTAGCCGAAAACCCCTCCGCGCTCTTCACAGAAGAGGAGGAGTCGGTTCAATGGGGGTATTACAGCGTACTCGACGCCATCGGTTACGAAGCGTTCACCGAAGACCGCGCGCCCGAGGTTGCGCGCTTTCGACACACACCGGGAGCCCCGCCCACCAAGCTCGAGCCACGCGTGCTGACCGAGGAGGATCACCAGCGCCTCAAAACCCGCGTCTTGGCCAACAATGTGGTCACCGAACACAACCTGGATGTGTTGAGCGTTTTGAATCACGCTCTGAGGCACCAAGAAAAAATCGGTCTTCAAGATTTCGCCGAACTCGAGGTGTTTAGAGACGAACTGCGCGACGGTATTTTTGTGCTTCTTTGGGACGACCAAGAATACACCCAGGACCTCGCCTACACCCTGCGGCAAATCGGACCGGACGACCCGCGAAGACTGGCGCTTGAGGAAGCCCTCGAGGCGCAGGACCTCGGACGCATCGTGACCGGTGGCCACTTCTCGGGAACGGGAGAGGATTTACATTTTTCGGCCAGCAACCACGTCGCCATCGACAACTGCAGCTGGCTCTCCCTGTCCGTGGACCATGGCCTTTTGCCCGAGCAGCCTGAATACATCGAACGATTGGCCCGATGCCTGCGATACACCGAGCTTCAGTTCGTTAAGCCTCTCCCCTTTGCCGGAAGAACCTACCTCGGCGCCCACTATTTTCAGAACACGTTCCGCGACCCCTACATTTCTCCCAGCGCCCTTCAGGAGTCCTCGTATCATCTCGAAGCGACCACCGGCCTCATCTTGGGCCTCGCCCGTTTTGCCCGCGCCTATCCCGAACATCCCGACGCTGGACATTTTGCGGACCAAACCCGCGCCCTCTGGAACGGTGTCCAGCTTTTTGTGAAAGATCACGGGTTTCGTTACTCCAGCCAGCGGATCCAGGATCTATCCACGCGCCTGGCTTCCAGTACGGCGGCCATCTGGTTCATCGATGTCTACCGCGAACTCAACCAGGACTGGGCGGGACTCAGGGGGATAGTCGGCACCGGGCGCGTGTGGGATCCCGAGCGCTTGGCCGCGTCCTCTTTGGCTCATAAGAACGTGGTTTCGCTGGGACTGTACGGAGGCCACGAAGCCTTCGTCGGCTTCCAAAGCCAAAGTGGAGCAACCTGGGTCGATACCAAGGCCCCTCGGTCGGACGACTCGGTGGGGCCCATCTACCCGGAGGCTCAAAGCACCTTTGGCCCAGGCGCACGCGCCACCAAACCCGGCACGGTCCTGGCCAACGTCATCAAAAAGGGTGCAGCGTCGATAGATGAGTTCAGCCCAGGCACCTCGTTCGCAACCAGTCAGCTCCTGGCCGCAGGGACTGCCTTGGCCAGCATCGTCGCCTTGTCCACCGGACAGGTCGAGACGTGGACCACCCTCATTCACTTGAACCAAGCCCCCAACGTACACACGGAGCCTTGGACCTTTGTCGGCACCGTCCCCGAAGATGAAGTCACCTTTTTGGGGCTGTTTTTCAAAGACGAAGCCCTCATTCGCCATACACGCATCCAGCAGAGCCATGTCCAAGGGGGGTTTGCCACTTCAACGGTCGAATTTGAAGCCGATGCCATCTATGGGCTGGTGAAAGAAGTCTACGGCCCGAGCGAAGGCATGCTCAAAGACCTCTACCGCCTGGGCCTCCCCACTGGCGAGCCTATCTCCGTGTATCGGCTCGACACCGAACTCAGCCCTGAAGCGATCGTCGATGCGGTCCTCGACCAACAGGTTCCGTGGCTCAAGCCAAGCGCCGACCCCGCCCCGAACGAGCCCGACTTCACCGCCGACCTCTTCCGCGAACTCAAAGCCCTAGCCCTCACGCCCGACTTCCATCAAATCGACCTCGCCGAGCTCATCCACACCCTCGAAAACCAAGGGGCCGCACCGGATTCTCACGATGCCCAAGCCATCATTCCTGAGTCTCCCTTAGGGACTGCCTGGCTCGACCAAGTGCCGGAAGCCTTTCGGGCCTCCGTGTACTACTGGACGGTGCTCTTGCCCCAGTACGTCGCCCCGCAGTCTTCAGGACCTCTGTGGGACGCACTGCAAAACGACCTGAGCCGCCTCGATGAAGACACTTGCCGCACGCTCGGTCCCGTGTACGTTTCCCGCTTCCCTGGAGCCCAGGTGGGCTGGGTGCCAGGATCTGGTAACGTGCCCGGCCGCTGTGTGCTCACCCAAGCCACCGGGGCCAACCCAACGCAAAGCGGAGCTCCTGAACCGGATCGCGGCCATCACACCTCAACGATCAAAGCGTTTGAGGGGGAAGCCACAGGTACACAAGTGCCTATGGCCGGTGCTCCGGCTCCCCCCAATCCCCCGGTCGATGTGGGCGGGGCGTTTGGGGGTGCACAAAAATTGACCTTGGAGGAGCTGTATCGTGTGGTGGGTGTTGAGCATTTGCCTCCTGAATTGATGCCCGGGCAAGAAGGTGCCGAAGCCGCTTTTCGGGACAAAGTTCGCCAAGCTTGGCAGGCGGTCTATGCACCCGGGTCACGCTGGGATGTTCACGGAAACCGTCAGGGCGGAGATGTTGTGAGCAATCTTTTTGCTCGGATCGGGTTCGGAGACTCTCTGTTTGTGGACTACAGCGAGGTCCTTGTTGACCGGCAGAAAACGCCTGTCGATATCACCCACAAGGTGGCTTACCCACCATCTTTGGCGCGCGGGACCGTGACGGGCCCAGAGGACGATCCTCAAATCTGGGTGGCCTATCGAAACGACTGGGAGGTGCCTGTGATTCCCGTTGCCAGCTACAACCCGCTCGGCGGTCGGTCTCATCGCTTACTGAAGAGCGGCAAAGAGTTGGAGGTTTCATACGGTGCGAATTTTCTTGCCCAGAATCGCAAGATCGAGGCCGATAGTTTGAAGGCTTTTGGTTCTCTGGTTGAGCACGCGATGTTTGTGCCCATGGGACGCGTAGGCGGGCGGGTCCGTTTTCAGCGATTTGTCAAACCCGTTATGAAGGATCCGGGTGCGCTTCATCAATGGAACGCGTCCGTCGTGGATGTGACCAAGATTATCGGCCTACCGAAGAAGGCGATCAAGGACGGCAAGTATCTAGACCTCAACTGGTTCGTCAAGACGTTCACCCCGTCTGGCGAGAGCGCGGAAGAGCTTTTGCTTCATTCCGACGAGGTTGTGGCCGCTTCCACGCAGGCTTTTCAGGAGAGGGTGGAGAACGGGCACAACAGTTTGTTTGTCGGTGACTTTGTTGGTCAAGGACGGGTGCGCCTTGTCATGTTTACGCTCGAGTCTGGTCCTGAGATTGTGTACCAAAACGGGGGCCTCGTTGTGCCGACGGTTGTCAAGCCAAGCAAGAGGCTTGATGCGGCCGTGGTTCGTGCTTTTCAGGGAACGGCCTTTCGAGTGAACTATAGTTATAGTGCGTCAAAAATGTTGACTGAGAACGAGCTCTTTGCTGGGTTGCCGCTCGGGGCCAATGGTTCGCTCACTGAAGGCGCTTACCAGATGCTTGTGCGTCGGATTTGGCAATGGGTCCAGGACGGTACCATCGACATTCACGGCAACCCCATAGGGCCTTTCAAGAACTCGACGTTGTTTCCGCAACGCAACGTCTTCGAAATCGCGTTCGGCGAGGCACTGACTTCTGGCTCCAGGAAGGAGCCAAGCATCAGCCTGGCCGAAATGTGGATTCAGGAAGACTCAGAGGGTCAGCCCGAGATTCGGATGGCGCCGATTGTTGGCAAGGACTATTACGCCATTTTCGTGCTTTCCTCCGAGGAGATGCGTGCGCGGATGGCCGTGGCCGAATGGAAGATGTCTCAGCACAAACTTGCCGAGATTTACGCCAATAGCGAGTTCCCCACAAACGTGTCGATGCCTTCGTTTCGTGGTCTCCTCAATCGGTTTGATGGGCGTTTTGATGCAGAGGACCGGGCGACCAAAGATGCTCTTGCGAAGACATTCGGAGAAGGCTGGCATGTTGCCGTTGAAGTTCGAGGGGAAAAAGAATCGAAACCAGAGCTTCGATACAATTTGCACTCGAAGTATGACCAGAGTTGGCAACGCTTGGTGGTCAATCCGGTCGAAGCAAGAGTTCCTGCTGATGCCGTTTTGCCGGATGGGACCATAGACTTGGCTAAGTGGATGGAGCATTTGCGTTCCGGCACGTCGGTGCTTGAGTTGACTGATGAGGACGATCGTATTGACGTTGAGCTGGTGCGACTCGATAAGGCGGATGAGCACGGCCTTGTCGGTGCGGTTGAAATCGTCCACTATCACAACACCATGCACTCACCTGCCCACGCACCGGTGGACGTCGCTCGGATGTGGGAAGAGTCCGAGACGGAAATGCGAGGGGAAGGGGATTTGGCCGCCTACCCGCCCGACGTATCGTATATTGCGCGGTCCATGCATGCTCGAGACCGACTCGTCGTTCGTCTCAACGCGCCCGTTGACGGCACGGTGTTGTGGGTATGCGGTGATGAAGGGATCATTGGCGCATTGAATCCCCTTGATTTGGATGGGCTTCGAAGTATCCTGGAATTTCCTGGCAAAGTACGAATTTTTGCGGCGCCGGCGACGGGCTTTTCGGAGAATGAATGGGGTATCCAGGTGAGGAATGAAGGCGACATCGGGGGGATTTGTCGTACGGTGGTCGTCACCGATGCCTATTTTTATTGGCTGCTGAATCAAGTGTGGAACCAGGATGCGCCTCCAGCCTTTCTGGCCGCCTTACGTGCTTGGCGATTGACTCCTGCGGCTATCCCCGCAGATCTCTGGGCGGAGTTTGGCCGGTTTAAGTACAACAAGGCTAACGATGTTCCAGACGAGCTGGTAGAGGCCTTTGATTTGTTGGCGCGGTGGGTGTTTCTTCTAGAGCATGGTTACTTGGACAAGCGGTCGAACGAACCACGCAACATCGAGTCTCGAGCTTCCGACCCGTTTCCTTTCACGTTGTCCGAAGGGGTCGCACGGATTCACGATTTGGAGTTGGAGGCGCATCTCAGCCCAGACGGGGAATTGGTGTTGAAGACCGATCCACATCGTCTCAAGGAGGCGCTCAAGAACGCGTTCGGGATCGAGGCTTCAGCTGACTCTCTAGAGCAGATCGATCTCCAAATTGCCGTGCTCTTGTACGAGGCCAACGAAGCCCGGCCGGTGGAGATCATCGTGCAAGGGGGCCAGATACTGTTCGATTTGGTTCATACCGCGCAGCTCGAAAGCGATTCATGGGGGCTCGAGAGGGTTGACTTGAGCGTTATGCGTAAGGACGGATTCAGTGAGGCGTATTCGGCCGTTTACCGCCGTGGATCCGATGGCGTGCGTGTTTTTCTTCGCGGTCAGAGTGCCTCCGTCGCGGAACGCCTTCGCGGCAAGTCGGAGTATCTTGTGAGCGTCATCGTGATGCACCCGTTTGATCCGGCCGCAGCCATTTTTCGTACGCCGCCGACGGTCTTGGGCGTTCACGGAGCCGCTGAAGAGTAGCCTTCTGCTCCCCCGGTTGCCAACGTGTGTGTCTATTGCGTATACGGTGGGGCCACTGCACGTTCTGGACATGAATGTCATTGGCTTGACAGCGGGACGGTGGATCAAATGAACGAACAAAAAGTGGAGGGCCAAAGAGATGCAATCATCAACAAAGCGGTTCTTATTGAAGAGCTTGGTCGTGGGGCTTCCGGTGGTGTTGGGGTTGACCTCGGCCCACCACGTGATGGGCAGAAAAAACAAACCCCATGCCGTAGTGGCGACCGCAGAGATCGTGGGTTGTCGCGGTGAGGGAAACCTTGGTCATGCGATCCTGATCGAAAAGCCGTCCACCCAAGGCATCAAGGTGGTGAAAGTTGAAATCCGGGTGAAGGGTTTGAGCTCCGGAATGCACGCGGTTCACATCCACGAAACCGCTGCGTGTGAGCCTTGCGGTGCGGCCGGAGGACACTTTGATCCGGGCCCCCACGGATTTACCAGTCCCGATGGAAATCACCCCTTTCACTCGGGGGACCTGGTGAACATCAAGGTCAAAAAGAACGGCAAGGGGCGCCTGCGCGCCAAGACCACGCGGGTGACTTTGTCGCCAGGCCCACTCAGTCTGTTTGATGACGACGGGAGCGCCTTCATCATTCACGACCTGGAGGACACTTTTTGTCCCGACGGCGAGCAGGCGGGATGTGCGGGCGGTTCCCGGGCGGCGTGTGGCATCATTCGCTTGGTAGAGCGGTAGATCATACCTCGGCTCACTTCGATGCCGAGGAATTTGCGTACCTCTTTTTGCCTTCCGCTCACTACACCGGAGGGATGGACACCTTGAGCAGCGTCAAAACATCACCGTTGGCAGAAGTTCGCGGCATGTATGAAGCATTTGCGGATTCGTACAGCAGCATGATGGACAAGGAGATCGACCTTCCACTCTATACCGATGTGCTCGGACGCTTGGCAGAACGGATCACGACGATTCCCGGTGCCGTTCTAGATCCGTCGTGTGGTTCCGGGCACATGCTCGAGAAGCTTCGCGACGAGTTCGATGCCAAACGCCCCCTCGTGGGGATCGATTTGTCGCCAAGCATGGTCCGTATTGCGGGCGAAAGACTGGGTGACAAGGCTGAGGTCCGTGCGGGTGACATGCGCGACTTGGCGGGCGTGGAATCAGGTGCCACCGCAGCCGTGGTGAACTTTTTTGCGTTTCACCATCTCGACCCTCGTGGCGTCTTGGATGCGCTTCGAGAATCGTATCGGGTCCTTCGGTCCAAAGGTCAGCTGGTTGTCGCGACTTGGGAGGGGTCGGGGGCCATTGACTACGGTGGAAAGTCTGATGTTGTGGCGCTCCGCTACACAAAAGATGAGGTCGCGGCATGGGCCAAAGAGGCTCAGTTTGTCGTCGATCGGTGTGTGGTAGAGCCCGTCCCGGACATGCCGATGGATGCGGTTTATCTCGAAGGGACCAAACCTTAGCGTTTGTACTCGCAGTAGCAAGAAGACTGCGGTGTGACGTCGGCGGTGGCCCAGGCCTCAGCCAACGATGGCGACAGGGCATCGGCCTCGTCAGACTTGTTTTGTGCACCCAGGGATTGCTGCAGCCCCAGGAGGCTCCAGCCGTTCTTTCGGTTCCGGGTGAGGTCGGTGCGGTAGACCTTCTCGGCCTCTTTGAAACGGCCTTCGGCCATCAACAGCGCACCGAGGGCGTGACGCACGGGAAGCATCCATCCGGGGGGCTCGTCGTAAACGAGCGCGTCTTCGGCCTCAATGCCTTGGCGGAGTACGGCAAAGGCCTCGACTCGCTTGCCCTCCCTAAAAAGGAGCTCACCTTTGATCATGGATCGGGCTATCGGAAGTACGGTGTCGACCCGGTTGTTGAAGATAAACCAATCCTTGGGGACCAGGGCGACGGCTGCCTCAAAGGCCTCCATTTCTGCCCGGGCTTCGCGGGTTCGGCCGAGCGCAGATAAGGCGATGGAGCGCGCATACCGGCGTACCGCCCGACTGACGAGGCGGTGCTCTCGGTAGTCTGGTTCTTCAAGGATTTGCTGCCATTTTCCGAAGCGGATGAGGACGTGAAAGGTTGTGGGCATGATCCCTTCTATGAGGGCCGCGTAGGCTCGAAGCGCGTCCTTCGGCATTTTCTCTTCCAGGTCGCGTGCGGCTGCGAGGGCGTCTTTGTACCGGCCGGACATCATGGCCGCATAGGCGAGAAAGTGGAGGTTGTGCGCGTAGTAGATCGCGTACATTTTAGGCTTGGGCGCCACCTTGAAATAGGCGTGGTCGGCCTTTACGGCGTGCACGTTCGAGTCGACCGCGTCGGCGTACCGGCCGACGCGGACATAGATATGGGATGGCATGTGAACCAAGTGCCCCGCCCCCGGTACCAAAGTCCGCAACCGGTCCGCCGATGGGACCGCACGGTCCGGATCGCCAGAGGCCTCTACCGCGTGGATGTAGAAATGATTGGCGCCCGGATGTTGGGGATGGGCGCGGAGCGTGCCCTCCAGAACACTGAGAATCTCGGCGATGCGTCCTTTGGGCTTTCCCGCGTTGTCCCAGTAGTCCCAGGGTTGCAGGTTCATCAGTGACTCGGCGTACAAGGCGGCAACGTCCGCGTCGCTGGGGAACGAACGAAAGGCGGCGCCCATCGCATCGGCGTAGGCTTCGTCAAGGGGTTTGCGATCTTTGGGCGCAGGCCACGCGTAGCGGGCCGAAACCGCGCGGACGAGGGCGGCTTCCACCGGCGAACCGGCTTCTACGCGCGCCACCGCTTCATCGGCCGCTTCGCGCGCCGCCTTGGACCGCGTCTCGGTCATTTCCGGATCATTGATGTTGATGCCATGCGCGTAGGCGATGCCCCACCAGGGCATGGCGGACGTGGGATCTTGCTCCGCCGCCTTGTGGAACGTTCGGATGGCTTCGTCGTGGTTGAAGCCGTAGAGCAACTGCATCCCCTGATCGAACCACTGTTGCGCTTCGGCCGACTCGGTCGAAATCGCGCGATGGTACCCCTCGAACCCTGGATAAAGCTGCGCCGAGGGACGGCCGGACGGCGCGCTTCGGCATCCCCATGCCAAAAGCAATACCGCGGCGAGTTGGGTATGTCGGGACAGCAAACGGGTTGGCCTCATGGGGTAGGAAGCGTAGCGCCTAACCCTAGTGATGACCACAAAAAAGGGGCGTGCTCTAGTTGATGGGGTTGAGGTTCAGGTTGTAGATCCCGGTTTCGGTTCCTGCTTTTTCTTTGACCTTCACGTGGTATCGCCCTCGACTCACCCACCGTTGAATGCGAAAGTTTTTGTCGGCGCCCGAGTCATCGTCGTCGGCCACAAACGAGCAATTTGCGTCGAGGAGCGTACCGTGGGTGTCGAGGCCACCGCTCGAAGAAACGGTCAATTGGCGATCGATGGGCACCTCGAAGGAGAACACGTCTACATCGCCGGGAATGCCGATGGCCCCTGGCGTTTGACTGAACAGGGAGACTTTTGTCGCCGATGCGCAATCGTTGGCGTGATCCTCGGTTGTCGTATGCGTCAACCAGAGTTGGTACGCTCCCACTGCAGCTGCGTTGTAGCCGGTGACGGCAATGTAGTACCGGCCGGGCCCCACTGGCTGTTCGATTTTGAAATTGGACCCCAAGCCACTTTGGTCGTCCGAGGCGATGATTCCGCTTGCGTTTTCGTACAGCGTGCCCACAGTGTCCACGTCCCCGGTGGCACTCACTGTCAGGACTCCACCCGTTGGGATATCGACCTGAAAGTAGTCCTTGTCGCTCTCGTAGTCGAGTACACCACCGGTGAAGTGTGTGGGTGAAAGCACGGTCGCCCCCATGAAAGCGTTGGCGTGGTCGTCTGCATCGGGCAAGAAGATGGAGTAGAGCGTGTAGTCACCCACCCCGTAGGCTTGGCTGGCATGCGAAACGGATACGAAGTAATCGCCGGCTTCAAGGGTGCGAACAATCTGAAAGTTTCTCCCGGAACTGGAATCGTCATCGAAATCGAGCTGTGTACACCGGTGGTCTCGGAGCACGCCGACGGTATCGGTGATGGATTGCGTGGTTTGTAGCGTGAGCTGCCCCCTAAACGGAACCCGAATTCTGAAATCGTCGCGATCGCCGGGTCTGTTGATACTTGAGTATGCATAGGTGTTCATGGGGGTTGCGGCATCACAGCTGTCGCCGTCGAGATCTTGGGGGAGGGGCCAATCCAGCCATTTGTCGCGGATCGGACCAACCGCGTAGAAGTTTTGTGGCCCCCAGGCCGAAGGTGAAAAACGAGTGAACCAGTTGGTCGGGTAGAAGGAATGCAGGCTGTTCACAAATCGGTTCGACGGATGATGCTCCGGTTCTCCAACGTTGTTCCCGGTCCCTCGCACGGATTTCAGATCCACCAAAAATTGCACACCCTGCCCATCCACATTGTCGTTGCAACCCCATTTGGAGTAAGGGGAGTCTTCGTCATCGCCATCGGTTGTGAGATGCAAGTGGTGTTTGTCTGCGGAAAAATAGATGACGGGATGGGTCCATTCGCGTACCTCGAGACGGCTTCGGGTAGGCCATTCGGGGCCTGGACCCCAGGAAGATAGAAAGACTCGGACAACCCTCCAGGTGATGCCGCCGTCCCTCGATTCGAGCTCAAAGAGTGCGTCTTCGGCGTCACCGAGGTGATCGTCCATGTCGCAAAACCCGCCAGAAATATAGCCATCGTCTAGCCCAAACAGAAAAACCCAGCGAATGGTGATTCGGTCTACATCACCTTTTTTGAAGCTGCGGTGTAAGGACGGCTTTTGTTTGTATCTATCGGTTTCGGCTTGAATGTGCTCGGTGCCTCTATGACTCTGGCGCGGCTGAACCGAAAGCCGGTCCGGCTCCGTCTCCCGTACCTGGTACAGGGTCAGAGGCTCGAACTGCTGCTTGGAGAGTGCATTGAGGGCACCCTCTTCGCTGTCGAAGGCGGCGTAAGGACGTACCGCGTTTGCGATTTCGTCTTCTAAGAAATCCACCAGTCCATCGCGGTCCAAATCCGCGCCCCGCTCCTCAGCGGACTGCACAAAAAGGCTCCGCGACAACGCGACATGGAGAAGTGGGGGCGCTGTGGGCAAAACCCCTTGGCCAATCGTTTGGTTGGGAACAACCGGAATTGTGCCCACCATGATCGATGAACCCGCGAAAACAGGGCCAGCCCACAAGATCGGAAAAGCGAATCCGAGAACAACACGTCGAATCATTTTTTGTACCTCCATTCCGATTGCTCTTGCAAAGGAGCGGCCAACGCACATCCAGCGTCGTGTCTTCGGTGGTTGGCGAGGCCTGCGCCTTGTTTGCCGTGAGCCGAGGTCCTCGGGTGGGCCGGTTACTTCGGACCGGGCCCCCCAGGGCCGAATGGGAAGTGGCCGAAGCAACACGCGTAGACAGCCGACGCGGTTGCAAAAGAAGTGAGCCGTGCGACTGGAATGCATTGATTTGTTGGGGGGCTCGCTGGCCCGAGGGAGATCATGCAGAAATCTGCACGCGCTTTGACTCATGGTGTGCGGCCAACAGCATGATGGACCCCGTCCTGAGCGGGAGTCGCCGCTGGCACGAAAGCCGCCTCGGTACGATCGGATAGAAACAGGCCAGGGTCAGTGGGGGGGAGCGCAGGCTTGGCCCGGGGATTGCTCTAGAGCGCATCTCATAACCTCATTTTCCTGGACCTGGACCTGGACCTGGACCTGGACTTGGACCTGGATTCCTACCGGCGGGTTCGAGGGGGAAGGCACATCTTAGAGAGAATGCGAACGATCGGGTCGAGTATCTTAACAGCCTCCCGAACCGATGCTTTGTCGATAAAGCCAGGAGCAAGACAGGCGTCGACAATTGCTCCACACTCCATAGCGGAGCCTCTGGCGATTGCGTAGAAGCGTTTTTGGTCCGTTGGCCTGGTCTTTCCAGAGCCTTCCGCGATATTGAGCGGGACAGACAACGACGCTCGCCGGATTTGGTCCGCAAAACTTGCGTAGCCGGGGGGAAATCGATCCGTGAGCTGCGATGCGAGAGGCAGGAAGGCGATGGCCAACCGGTAGACTTCGAGATTTCGGTAGTTCATGCGTCCAGGTCCAGGTCCAGGTCCAGGTCCAGGAAAATGAGGTTATGAGATGTGCTCTAGCACTACTTGATTAGGGACCTCACTTGTGATCCAAAGTGTCCAACCGGTAGACTTCGAGATTTCGGTAGTTCATGCGTCCAGGTCCAGGTCCAGGTCCAGGTCCAGGAAAATGAGGTTATGAGATGTGCTCTAGTCAAGATAACCGAACGCATCGTATGGCTACCCATGGTTTCGCTCTATGGTACGGTTCGACCGTGCCCCCTGTTTTGACGGTGCTGGCTCCGGGACGGCCGGCTGTGGAATACGAAGTTCATGAATCTCCCTTCGTCTTGGGCCGTGATCCAACGGTGAACCTGGTGCTCAACTTTCCCTTTATTTCGCGGCGGCAGCTTCGTTTGGAGTCGGATGGAGATGGGTGGCGGGTAGAGACGGAGGGGCGGAACGAGGTCCGTTTGGACGGTTCGCTCCTGGGCGCACCGACGTCTCTTGTGCCCGGCGCCCGTCTCGAGCTGGGCCCCATCACCGTCTTGTTTGACGTTGTAAGCAACGAGGCTCTTTCCTTTTCAGAGGGGTCATTCGACGGACCGACACTGGAACTGTCTCGTGTCGAGGTGGAGAATCAATCCGCCCAACTTGGGCGTATGGCAGACATGATTCGGCAGCTCAGCCAAAAGGACTCCATGGCCGAGGTGAGGTCGGTGATTGCCCGCACCCTTCTCGAGGGCGTATCGGCCGAGGGTGCTTGTGTGGTGGAGCTTCAAGGTGAAGCCGGTCACAACTTGGCCGCCGCGGGACGCCCGATCCAAAATATCGGGCGAGCGTTCCTCCGCCGGGCGCAAGAGAACGGAGGTGCGGTGGCCATGGCCAGCCCACCCGCTTTGGCGGCGTGCCTTGGGGCTGCTTCCGATGGGGTGGTCTACGCACAGAGGGCCTCGGGCGGTCCCCCTTTCGGGCCGGACGATGTGGCTTTTGCTGCCGTCTTGGCCCACGTCGCCGGTCCGGTGTTGGCCCGTGTCGAACGCACCGAAGCCTTAAGGACCGAGCGCCTTGAGCTTCTGCGTGACATCGAACGCCGAGGGGGTTTTGGCCGACTGGTGGGGACCAGTCCGCCCATGCGCGCTTTGGCTTCGTCTATCTCCAAGGTTGCACCGACCGGGACGACCGTCCTGGTGACCGGCGAAACGGGTGCGGGCAAGGAGCTGGTTGCGCGCGAGGTCCATCAAAGAAGTTTGCGCCACAAGGCGCCATTTTTTGCCCTAAATTGCGCCGCGCTTCCTGAGGCCTTGGTGGAAAGCGAGCTTTTTGGGCACCGCAAAGGGGCTTTTAGTGGGGCGAGCGAAGACCGCCGTGGCATCTTCGAGGCCGCTCACGGTGGTACGGTGTTTTTAGACGAAATCGGAGAACTGCCGCTTGCCGCCCAGGCCAAAGTCCTTCGGGTGTTGGATACCGGTGAAATCTTGCCACTGGGGAGCGGGCGGACTCGTTTGGTAGACGTTCGTCTTGTTGCTGCGACCCATCGCGATCTCTCGGCCGAAGTCGATGGTGGCCGGTTTCGCGCCGATTTGTTCTTTAGACTCAAAGTCTTTCCCATCAAGCTTCCGGCGTTGCGGTCGCGCAAAGAGGACCTGCCCGCCTTGGTGCAGCATTTTTTTGAGCAAAACCCAGAAGCACGCAGGAAATTGCTCCAGCCTCCAACCGCGGCATTTTCTGCGGTGCTCGAATCGTATGCCTTTCCAGGGAATGTCCGAGAACTGGCTCATATTGTGGAGCAAGCATGCATCCTTGCTGACGACGGGGAGAGCCTAGATGTGATGCATCTGCCTCACGAGGTTGCAGCGGTTCCAGACACGGCGGATGTCAAAAATCCGGTGGTTCGTGAAGAGACGCGTCCGCTTCGCGCCGCCCTCGCCGCCTACGAGCGAGCCCTCATTCTCGAAGAGCTTGAGGCGACCGGCTGGAATCGCACGAAGGCTGCGAAGTCTCTGCAAGTTTCGCTTCGAGCGTTCATGGACAAACTCAAGCGCTACGGAATCAAGGGCCCGTCTCGGAGTTCATGAACGCACAATGGGTGATGTGGGCACAAACATGTTCTTGTCGGTTGCGTTGAGCATGGTGGGTGCACCGAACACCCGGCCGGTCGGGGGTCCGGCTGCGCACCTGGTTCAGCAAGGGGATCTGGCGGCGGCCGTTTTACACCTGGAGGAAGCGTATGAGGCTGCGGCCGATCGCTGGCTGCTCTTGGACCTGGCGTCGGTGTATGGCCTATGGACAGGGCACTGCGCCGAAGCGAAAGTGGCCAGGGAACGCTTTTTGCGGGCTTGTCCAGACTGCGCCCAAAAGCACGACGCGGTCGCCGCTCAGCTGGCGAGGTTGACCGAGGTCTGTAGCGGTCGTGTTGAAATCAAGGGGCCCCGTCGGGGACTGCAGGTCGACATTGATGGCAAGGCTGCCGGCCGGTTGCCGTTGTCCGTCAAGCTCTGGGCTGGTACCCACACCGCCTCTATCCGCGGTGCGGCACCGGGCACAGAGCAGATTTTCTGTGTGGCGCCAAAAAGCAAACGCACCGTGACGTTGGCGCCACCGATGTCGGCAACGAGGCGCGATTTGGATGCTCGAGCCCTTGCGCTCGAGCATGAATACAATGCCTTTGAGCATCTGAGGCGGGGTGCGCTGTGTGAGGGAATCGGTGCGCTGAAACACGCCCATTCGCTGGTTCCAGACCCTGGATATCTGTTTAATGTCGCTTTGGCGTACGACAAGTGGACGGATCACTGTGTCGAAACCATTGGAGCTTTCGAGGCGTACTTAAGGATTTGCCCCGCCTGTGCTTTTTCTGATGCGGCACGAGAAAAGCTGAGCCAGGCCCAGCGCCGTTGCCGAGGAACGGTGACCGTGGCGACCGAGCCTGCGGGACTGAAGGTTGTGGTGGATGGCGTACTGCTTGGCTTATCACCGCGTACCTCCACCATGACGCCAGGTCGACACGTGCTGGAGGTGGGAATGGGCCAGCGGCCCCCCATACGTCGTCGGTTCTTTGTTGAACCTCAAGAACAAAGAACCCTTTCGATTGTGGTGGGCCCCGGCGACCCCAAGAGCGCGCCGACGCCATCGCCGTCTGCCGAGGGCTTGACCGCACGCGCGGAATCGGCCGAACCCCCGAATCGTACGCCCATGTGGATCAGTTTTGGCATCGGGGGGGCGGGGTTGGTGACCGGGGCAATCTTTTATGGCTTGGCGCTTGGCGACCGGGCAACTCTGGTCGATCGCAGAGAACAAGCGATTGCCGGGGAGATCCCGGGCACCGCCTTGGAGCCTGTCGATGCGCGGCTACGGCGTCATCGGTTTTTCACATGGGCCGGATTCGGGGTGGCCACGGTAGGTGTGGCAACGGGCTTGATTCTTTACTTGCTGGAGTCATCCCCTCCCGCCGAAGCTGGACTCTCCGTGCAATACGTGGGCGATCAAATCTCGTTCGGTGGGCGGTTCTGATCGTGTCTGTCAGAAAGTGGACGGCGTGGGGATTGAGCATGGGCCTGAGTGCCCCCGCGTGCATTTCGAGCTTGGAACCTCAGGAATGTTACTCGCAGCGAGACTGCAAAGAAAACACCGTTTGCGACAGCGCCGATTGCATTCCGGTCGAAAATCGCCTTCAAGTCCTCCACAGTCGGGCATGCCTAGACGTACGGGCGTCCAGCAGAGAAGACCAGGCGAACATCCAGCAAAAGCCTTGCGGCGACCACAACAGCCAAAAATGGTCACTTCGCGCCACCTCCGACGGATTCTATGCGCTTGTGGCAGGGCACAGCGGAAAATGTGTCGATGCCGGCTGGAACGCGGCGGATGACGCGAACGTCACCCAATGGGTCTGCCGCGTCCAAGATAGCCAAGAATGGAGGCTTGATAGAGTGGCGGCCGGCGTCTATGAATTGGTCAACAGATTCAGCGGGACGTGTCTTGAGGGGCAGGGTTTGAGTCCCGAGGGCAACGTCGTCATTTCGGTCTGTGATCACCACGATCATCAGCGATGGATGCTCGAATAACGATATCGGGTATTCCTCGAACACGAATCACAGGACCCATTCTAGCCCCATTCCGGTATCATGGCGCCGGGTATGTCCGGCGTTGTCGACAGCGTGCTCGGAACCGTCCTCGAGGGGCGCTATCGCATCGTGGAGCATGTCGGCCGTGGTTCGATGGGCTCTGTCTACCGAGCCCGCCAACTCAGTGTCGATCGAAACGTCGCCATCAAGTTGATTCGGTCGGACCTGGCGACGGACGGTCAGTTTGTCCGGCGTTTTGAACACGAGGCGCACATCATCTCGAAGCTCCATCATCCGAACTCCCTGAGGCTCATCGACTTCGGTCGGACCCAAGACGGGCGACTCTATATTGTGACCGACTTTTTGGTCGGGACATCCTTGTCCGAAAGACTGGGCCAAGGAACGCTCACGGCACTCCATACCCTTCGAATCGTTCGGCAGATGGCGGAAGCCCTTTTTGAGGCCCATGAATTGGGGATTTTGCATCGAGACCTCAAACCCGCCAACGTCTTCCTCCACCGAATCGCGGAGCGGGACGTCGTGAAAATTCTCGACTTCGGGATTGCGAAGCTGGGAGAGCGATCGGTAGGCACTTCTACGGGACGTATTTGGGGCTCGCCCGGGTATATGTCTCCGGAGCAAGCCAAGGACGAAGACCTAGATCCGCGCACCGACCTCTACGCTTTAGGCGTTGTGGCCTACCGGTGTCTGGCCGGACGACCACCCTTTGAGGCGAAAACGCCCGTGGGTCTGTTGATGAAACACGTCAACGACCCAGCGCCGCCCCTGAGCTTGTTGAGGCCCGGGCTCGACCCGGAGCTCGCCGCCTTGGTGATGGGGCTCCTCGAAAAGGATCGAAACAGACGCCCCAAGGATGCGGCCGAGGTCCGAGATCGCGTGGAAGCGATAGAGAGACGGCTCGCAACGGCCCCTGAGCGTGAGATGGGGTCTTCCGTCCTCCAGAACGACACCCTGGACGCAACCGCGCCCTACCCCCCGGCCACTTCCGGTTCTCGCGTTTTGGCTGGGTTTCGGCCGTCGCGTTTGCGGACTGCGTTGTTCCTTGCCAGCCTGCTCGCCATCGGAGGAGCGTTGGCGTGGTCCATCTTTCGGGCGCGGCCCAAAGAAACAGAGTCCGCTCTTTTGTCCCCGCCGGTTACGGTGCGGCCTCAAGGCCCAGCATTGAGCCCACCGCCCCAAGCGCCCCGGGTCGATTCTAAGAGGCGACAAAGCGAGACGCGCAGGCAACAAGGGCGCCCTACCCGCCGAACGAAGGCGAGTCCGACCAAGCGGCGCCGATCCCGCCCGATGCGGGCCGGTCAAAAGCCGGTTCCGGCCCAGTCCAGGCGCCCCAAGCCACCCTCTGGGTTTGTGCCCGTGCTTTCCAAGTGAACAAGAAGCATGGCTGTACAACATGTAAGAACAACCCAATGGGTACATGCCCTCCTATACGACCCCGGCGGGACCTCGGAGCCGGGCCGTTCTCGGGGACTAGGCGAGAGCCGACGGGGGGACCCTGTGTGAGCTTGCGGAGCCATTTCCCGCCGCCACCAGCCTGTAGTCAGACCGATATGCATTGCGGTTGCTGGCCTTACTTGAGCCTGTGATCCATTCATGCAAGGAATGTTCTCAGGGGGATACTCGTTATCCCTTGGGCTGCCAAACGCTGGTGGTCTGGTCGAAGGTCGAGGAACGTATGCTGCCAAGCCGACTTGGAAAACCGCCTGTCGTCGATGCGATCTTTGAGATCCGCTTCGAGCCGGCCATTCCATCGGCCGGGGACTTGCTGCCAGGCATGCTCTATCAAATGCTGGGTCTAAAGTTTTCTAATGTGGAGCAGCTCCCGATGGCGAGTATTCCGCAAGAGCTTCGAGAGAACGACCCCAACCTCCGACATCAGTCCCATCACCGGATGGTCGGCAAAGGCTTCCGACTCGACGTCGGCAACCGGGTGGCCACTCTCGCATTCGGGCTACCTTATCCAGGCTGGGCCGGCTTCCGCGCCGCCGCGACCGAGGTTCTTGAATCCGTTCGAAAGAGCAATCTAACCAAGCGCGTGGAGCGTTCGGCCTTCCGGTACGTCAACCTCGTACCGGCTGGGAAAGAGAACCAGCTCGACTTGCTCGAAACGAAGCTGGAGATTCTTGGAAAGAGGGTGCCCGAGCACGGATTTCAGCTGCGTGCGGAGATCCCCAACGGACATTTTCTCTCGGTAGTGCAAATCAAGGCCGGCGCCACCGCAAAGCTGCCATCCGGCGAGACTCGTGAAGGCATCCTTGTGGATGTCGACACCTTGCGGCCGCTGGCCGAGAATGAAGACTTCTGGACAATGCGGGACCAGCTTCTCGAGGAAGGACATCGTATCGGCAAAGAGGCGTTCTTCGCCTTGCTGAAGAAGTCCACGATCGAGTCTATGGACCCAGAATGGGGGGCTGCGAATGGCTGAGCATACTGATTTCACAGCGAGGCATGAGACGAAGCTGGAGGCGGAGGGCACTTCGGCTTGTAAGCCCGGCGTGAACACTGCGTTGACCATCCTCTTGCTGACTGCGCAGTTTCAGTTAGCTCCGGGCGCGTTCGAGCCAGCGCAGTATACCCAGATAGCCCAAGATGCCACCCAGGGAACGCCGGACGAGGTGGAGACTCGAGGGGTAGTCTCCGAAACGATGGTACTTCAGGAGGTCCATCGCATCTATGATGAGCTCGTCTCGAACCCACTTGTGCTTGACGAGGACGCACGTCGAGCCCTGTACGAGAACGCCTGGGACCTCTACGAGTGACCGACGAACTTCTAGAGCAGGCCAGAGTCTTTCTGCCAAAGTATTTGACCCCGAGTCAGCAGCAAGAACTGTACTCTGAGCTACGCAAGTTCCCTGAGCGCTTCACATATTATCTCGATTCATCGAAGCTCCAGGAGGAGTTGCTGCAAGGGGACGGTTGGCGGGGCTTCGTCGTCCTAGACTTCCAAACCAGCAACCGAAAAACTGTCTCGGGAGTCGTTCTATCTAACTCTTGTGACGTCAGCAATGCGAACCAATGGGCCGTGCAAACGAACGTGCTTTTTGCGCCCATGGTTCGAGTTGAGCGATACGCCGAGCGCCTACGTCAAACGAAAGACCAGCAGCAGGTCGACTCAATCCTCGAAGGTATTCGACGCCAACGAGCCTCTTCTATCTTTTATCTGCCGTCGATGCCTGGCGGACATGACGAGTCCATCATCCGCCTCGATGACATCCATACGCATCCGCTGCCTGACTTCCTCGAGGTAGAAAAGTCTCAACTGTTTACGCTGAACCAACACGCGTTCTACCTCTTCCTTATAAAGCTCTCTATTCACTTCACTCGGTTCCAGGAAGATATCGCACGGTACCCCGACGCTACTCCCGGGTAAATGTCGGACTGAATCTCGGAGCCAGTCCGTCGCTCAAATCGGTGAGTACCAAGTTGGTTCCCGGTTCGGTCCACTTGGATCGTAGATGGAGTGTACCTCGTGAACTCGACTAATCGGCACCGGCAACTCGCTCTCTTACATGAACCGCCGTGAATCGAACGGTACGCACGATGGTGTGGGTGCTAGGGGAGAGCAATTTCCCCGGCGACCCGATCGTTTCTGTTTAGAAGCAGCGGGCGTGGGTCCCGTCGACGGCGACCAGTTCGGCGAAGGTATGCCAGCTCAAGGCACGTTTGTGTCGGTTGTTGATCCAGCGTACGGTTTCCGTCTTCGGTTCGACTTGTATGCCCCAGATCGGCTGCGCTTCTTGGGGGCTAAAAGAATAGCGGAGGTCGCCCAGGGTTTTGGGATCTTCGGGATCTTTGGTGACGTAGCCTGAAGAAAACCAAGCGATAAGGCGCACGGCGCGCTGGGTTTTTGGGCTGTCTCCGGCGATTTCTGAAAGCTGTGACTGGGAAAGAACCGGGACTTGAGTCCCTGGGGTGACACAAGGTTTGCCCAACCACGGCGCCCGAATTTTATCCACAAAATACTGGTCCCCATGTCGATACACTGAGCGCCAAGCCATGTTGTTGGCAAACATGGGAAAGACTGCGCTTTGACGGGGTTCATGGCCGCGGGCCGTCGCCATAGCCTTTTGGGCACGAAAGGCTCGGTGGTGTTGAAGTGCACCGAGTGAAAGGATCGCGATGACCCAGGCGGTGGCGAGGCGCGCACCGTATCGTTGGCGCTTTCGTACCGCCCATAGCACCCCGATGAGGAGGGGGACTGTGACCAGCGGATCGATGACCGAAACGAAACGTAGGCTTACGCGGTGGGTGGAAAAGGGCCAGTACAGCTGCGTGCCATAGGTGGTGCAGGCGTCGAGAAGACCGTGGGTAGCGTATCCGATGGTTGTGGCAACGACCACCCACCAAAAAACGGCCCGCCACGCGCGTTTGAAGAAGAAGGGGAGAGCGGTCACGAATCCGCCCACTGGAATGAAGCAGAGCGCGTGGGTGAAATGCCGATGATACTCGATGGCGAGAAGAGGGTCGGAGGACGAACGAATGAGGATATCAAGGTCGGCCGCCATGCCTCCCGCCCATCCCATGAGGGCCAGTGCCGGGGTGGAAATGGGACTTCGGTCTTGCAGGGCTGCCAAAGTGACAGCGGCGCCAAGCGCGCCTTGCGTCACTGGATCCACAGCGTTTTAACCGAAACGTGGGCTTTCCATGTGCTGGAGACTTTCTTCTTTGTGTTGACGCTCGTCGAGGCCAATCTGACGAAAGAGATCTGCGAGGGAAGCATGCTGCCCGTAGTCCGCTTTGAAGTCACTTTCCCATGGTTCTTGGTTGAAAGATGGGTTCTCGGCGACAAAGGCCATGTACTCATGCTCTGCATGATCTTCAAAGTCTGCATTCAGACGGTAACTGAGCGCGGGGCGGATCACGTAGAGCAACCAGCTCAAATGATAGTATGTAAAAGCGAGCACTTGGGGGAACAACCGAAAGCGAAGAAAGCCTTCGCGAATGCCCTTTTTCTGAACGAGCTCTTCTAAAATCAATAAGTGCCACTGTTCGTTGTCTTGCTGGTGCCTTGCCTCCTCGACGAATTCAAAAATTCTCCGGGCAAAGGACGGTTCGCCATGTTTGTGGGTGAGCGCCACGTAGGCGACTTGCTCCCACGCCTGATAGGGAACCCGCGCCACGACTTCCAGCACCTTAAACTTCGAATAGCTTCTGCGGGTCCCATAAATCAGATCCATAGTTCCGAATAACATTCGCGCAAAAATTCCGTATGGCCTCCGCGCTGAGCCCAAAGTTGCCGCTTCGGCTTCCGCCAGCTTGCCAGGATCGGAGGTTGCTAGACCCACAGGCATTGTACACTCTCACTTCGGGCGATGACCGCCCACAAAACCTTGGCACCGAAGACCATCCTTGCCAACCGTGATCGTCTGTTTCTGCTGACCCCTGGTGGGTCTCACCCGCGAAGCGGGGGGTACAATACCTACTATTGGCGGGTCGTACTCGCTATCATGGAAACGTGATTGCAGTGCTTTCATGGGGCCTGATGATTGGGCTTGCGGGGATGAACATTTGGGCGACCCTGAAAGTGCACAAGACGTCAGCCGCGAGTCCCAAGCAAAAGCGACTCCAGTACATGCTTGTATGGACGTTACCCTGCGTTGGAGCGTTGTTGACTGGCCTCATGCACTCGGAGCTCAAGGACCATCGGAGCAACCCTCACACCGGTACGGTGGACGGCGTCGAGCTCGGAGTCGGCTCGGAAGCGGACTTTGGCGATCACTTTTAGGAGTGGGCGCAGTACGAGTCTTGGTATCGGTGCACAACGACATGATCGATGGCGAAGCCTGCGGCGTGTGTGCATTGCTCCGTCCGTAGGGTGCTGTCTGGTCGTGTGGGGGGCTTATGATGCCCTTGTTCCCAGCCGGTTTGGACACCGGTTCTGAGGGTCCGCTCAAGGTTCAGATTGCGGTAGGGGGTGACCATGCAGAAAAAGGCCATCGCGCTCCCCTGTACACTTTTGTCTTGGTTGGCGCTTTTGCTTGCTGGATGTGGCTCTAAGGGAGACTCGCAGCCCGGCAACTCGCAGCCATCCAACACGTGCATTCCGAGCTGCGGATCTGCCGTTTGTGGCAACGATGGCTGTGGTGGCAGCTGCGGAACCTGTGACAGCGCCACGCCTTTTTGCAACGCGGGGGTTTGTGGGGCCGTCTGTGTTCCCGACTGCGGGACCCGGATATGTGGCGACGACGGATGCAATGGGAGTTGTGGGCAGTGTGATGCTTCGACTCCTTTTTGCAATGCCGGCGTGTGTGAGTCCAGTTGCACGCCAGATTGCAGCAGTGCCTCGTGCGGCAACGATGGCTGCGGAGGCAGTTGTGGCACGTGTTCGGGCGATACACCCGAGTGTGTGTCAGGGGCCTGCGTGCGAGAGGTCTTTTCTGGGAGCAGTCCGACGGGGCGCTCTACGCTGAGTGGCATCATCAAACAATCCACGGGGAACGGCTTGATGGGTGCAACCATCCACATTGAAGGCACCGAAAAGGTGGCGATCACTGACCAGGCGGGCCGTTTTATGGTCCCGGAGCTTGTTGCGGGGTCTTACGTGGTGGCCATCGACGGGACCACGGCCACCGGTGACGCATCCACTCGGTACGGAACCCTGATGGTCATGGCTGAAGTGGGTCCGCTTCCGCAGGCCTCGCTGGAACAGGTTGTGATCATGCCCAATCTCAACAACCCTGAGGCGGCCGCCGCCACCGTCCTTGTTGATATGTCGGGCGCCACGGGGGAGGGGGTTGTGGTGGGCAGTCCAGACGGTGATACCGAATTGACCATTTCCCCAGGCACGACGATCTTGATCGATGGGATGCCGGGGAGCTCGATGGTGGAGGTGGTCGCCGTACCGGTTCCGATGGCGCATTTGCCCATGACTTTGCCCTCGGTAGGGGGACTGCGTGGCGCCGGCGCCGACTTTGTATCCATTCAACCGCCGAATGCGAGCTTTGATCCGCCTTTGGACCTCAAAATTCCTAACACCCGGGGCTTGGCTCCCGGGACCAAGGATATTCCGATCTTTTCCTTTGATCACGACACCGAGTCTTGGGTGAATCGTTCTGAAGAGCACGACCCCGGAGATCGGAGCGCGTTCGGTCGGGTGACCGGGCCCAACGGAGAATTTATTGAAGCCTTTGGGGTGATTTCCAAGGGGGGCTGGCACGGCCCGCCGCCGCCACCGATGGCGCCAACATCACTGAGGGGAAGGGTCTTGAATCAGGCGGGTGAGCCCCTAGAGGGTGTAGACGTCTTTGCCGACATTGGCGAACATACCAAGACCGAAGCAGATGGTACTTTTGCGATGGACGACATCGCAGTCCTCGAACTGACGCCGCCCCTTGTGGGGTTGGAATTCACAACTCAGGTGCGTACCGGCGCGCTGAATCTATCCAAGACCCAGATGGCGGTTCCCAATGGGGTGACGGATTACGGTGACGTTGTCTTCACCGTTCCGCTGGTGGGCGGGGTGTCGGGTGTTGTTCGCGACAAAGGCGTCGGCATTTCGGTTCCGCTGAAGATCACGGGTCCCTCTACGGCCCCCACCGACAAAACGATGAGATCCAACTCTGACGGCTCCTTCTTTGTGGCGGAGCTTGAGCCGGGTGACTACAGGGTGACTGCGTCCGACCTTGGGCCGGGGTTCGTCACCTCCACCACGGAGGATTTTAGGATTCTCCCCGCGGTGGAGACGGCGCTGATTGTGGAGCGCCCCTACCCGGACGGCCATATCGACGTGAAGGTGTTCTTCGACGGAGAGGATCCTACGCAAAACAGCCCCGATACGTTTGCCGCATCGGTCACCGTGGAGCATGTGGGGGGCATTCTCACCCAAAGCACCAACCCAGAGGGTGAGGTTACTTTTCAGGGGGTCACGGGCGCATTCACCGCGACCGCCCAAATGGAAGCGTTGGTCAGAGACGAATACGGAAACCATAGGTTTGGGCGCTTGGCTTCGTCGGTCTATTTCTTTGAGCCACCGACCAACAAGCAGGTGGGCATCGTGGTGTCTGCCGATGACCAACCGCCTTTCCGTACCCTTGGAGGAGGCAGTACCAGCAGAGTGGACGTTCGGATAAGGAACGTTCCAGACATTCCCAAAGACTATTCGTTGTTCGTTCAAATGCCCCCCTATGGGCATCATGTTATTCCGGTGGCCTCCGGTCCGCGTCAGGCGGGTACCCACTCTGAGGCCTTTGGTGCCGTTCCGGGCGACTACGCTTTGGTGGCGTACATTCGAACCCAGAGTTCGATGGTGACGTTGACAAACGGCAAGCGGACCTGGGTGGATGACTACTTGGCAGCAGCGGCAGCCCAAGTGACCATCGGTGACAACCGGCAATCTATCGTCCTCGATTTTGCGGACCCCGCGATGGCGGTGACCTTTGATACAGTTCCCATCGAGGCCTCCCACTTTGAGAACGGCACCATCCTTGGGCGCGTCCAGAGTCTTTTGGAGTTTCCCGACGGCTATCGTTTTGAGTTCACAGCCTATCTCGATGAGGGTCCCATCGAATTCCCCGAAACGGCCAGTGTGATCACCCGCGCTCCGCCATCGCTCAAAGGCTACGTCGAACTTTCAACCGGTCAGTTCCATGACGAACAAGTGAGTCTCACGCGCGTGACGGGAGGACCGGTCGTGGCTGCGGTGCCCGCATTGCCGACGACCATCATTCAACCGGCCAACAACTCGGCGCTGCCCGTATCCGAAATCGACAACCTCGGTGTGGTCTGGACTCCAGCAAACAACCCGAGACACCTTTGGAAGATGGAGATCTCAGGGCCAGGTACGGCGGCGGTGCAAGGCAGTTCGGCCGTCGATTTTGTGAGATGGACAGGCTATTTCCCGATGGACCAATCGTCGTTCAAGCTGCGGCCGTTGCTTGCGCCTATGTTTAATGATGGCGGACAGCATTTCATCACCGTGGCCCCGGTCGCTCTCAGCGGAGATTTTGCGTACAAATACATCTTCAATCATGACGCCCAGCAAAATTTTGTGAATCTTTTTGCGGCGGGGCAGTCTGAGGTGAGCCCCGAGTCCGTCCAAGTGTGCACTTCTGAAGCACGGACCACCTGCCCTTAACCGCTGAGGGCTACTGCGTACCCTTGGTCGTCTTGTCTTTGGCCAAAATGCCTCTGCTTTGAAGCTGACAGGCGAGCTCGTCTGAATCGCGGAAGTGGAGGGCCTGTAGACCGCATGCCTCTGCCGCGCGGACGTTGTGGGGCATGTCGTCGATGAATAGGGCTCGTTCAGCACGCAATTGAAAGCGTTTCAACGCCAGAGAAAAGATACGAGGGTCAGGCTTGGTGAGACCGACCTCCCCTGAGATCACCATGTCTTGAAAGCTGTTGAAGAAAGAGAAACGGTTCGTTGCGTGGTGGAAGGTTTCGGCGGACCAGTTGCTGATCACGAAGAGTGGTATGCCGCTTGCGCGAAGCGTCTCGAGAATTCGTACGGTCCCCTGAATGGCGCCTCCTAGCATTTCATCCCACCGGGAGAAGTAGCTTTCGATGAGCACTTTGTGTTCGGGATATTTTGTGACGCGCTCTTCAATGGCTACCTGAAAAGGGCGGCCTGCATCTTGCTTCTCGTTCCATTGTTGATGGCAAACCGTTGCCAAAAAGAACTCGATGGCCTCGTCATCTTGGAGCAGTTTCTGGTATAGATAGCGAGGATTCCAGTCAATGAGGACTCCGCCGAGATCAAAAATGACAGCCTCAGTGGGAACATGGATCATCCGCACCATGGCATCACGAAATCTATGGGATCGCCATCGATCTTTTTGCCCCTGATAGAACGGAATTGCCACGAAGCTTTCGCACGCCCTTGACTCGTTTTCGGTCGCGAGGACGCCGAATACGCGCTTCAGTCGGCCGACGACTTTGACCAGAGACGAAGAGTTTCTGGCTGGTATCGAGATGCGGGGGAGAAAGCGTGATGTCCACCTTTGGGGTCGAGTGGGGGGAATAACCCGATGTCGACCAGGCGGAAAACCTGCGGTCGAAGGAGTCCATTCTCTCCGAAGTGGCGGCGGGAGAAGCAAGGCACCCAAAACGGTACATGATCTTTGACGTTCTCTTTTGGACCCAATCGTCGGTTGCTTGACAGTTTGTTTTCATGTGTTTAGGCATGACCGCAAGCTCGTTGGCGCCCGTATGGGCGCGTGGCGGGGGGTTCGGTATGTCGGGGGCTTACCAACCTTCGGGGTGCACTGAACCCATTGGTTTGGCGGTGGTTCGCAGGGGCGCGGATCGACACAGGAGGGTAAGCGGTGAGCATGGGCCGAAGATCAGGACAATTTGTTTGGTGGTTCGGGTGGTGGATGTTGTGGTCCGCCCAAGGTTTGGCCCAGGACGAGGCTCGAGACCCGACACGTGCCGACGCGCTCGAAACGCACCACCACCGTTTCTTGCCCGGATGGAACCTGGCGACTTTTCCCCATGGCCTGGACGATTCGGTGTTCCGTGCGCGTGGGCTTAAGATCTTTGAGGTCCAAAGCGGGCGCGCCCCCGTTCGCCCAACCAAGGCCGAATATCGAGCGGCTGAAAATATAGACGACCAAAAGGGCTATTGGGTCTACACAAAAGAAGCTGTTGAGTTTGTGACGCGCGGACCCGTGAACGAGCCGCTCGCGCCGGCAGAACTCCCCGAGGGCTGGAGTTTCGTGTCGGGGTCGACCGCAACAGCCTGCTGGGGGGCAGGGCTCGACCGGGCGGTGGCCTGGAATGCGTCGGCGCAGGCATACGCGTCCATCCCCGTCGGGCAAAGTTTCCCGGAGGGCCCGGGCTTTTTTGTCCACATGGAGAAGACCGGAGCGCCGTTTCGGACGCCTTGCGAAGAGAGCGCTCCTTCTCAGGACCCTAGGCCCCCTCGTGCTTTCTCAGCCGCCATGCGAGGTGATCAGGTGACCTTGAGCTGGGAAGCCCCGTTGCTGTTCGAAGACGGGGCATCCATTCCCTCGGGGAGCGGGTTTCGTTACCGCATCTTTCGGAATGGAGAGGTATTGGGCACCGTCGAGGGCGACCGGCGGGTATTCGAAGACGGTCCGGTGGCTCCGGACGAACGCGTGACTTATTTTGTCGTCGCCACGGTTCAACATCCAGAAGGGGAGAGCGCACCGTCGGTTCCATCTGAGGCCATTCACGTAAGAAGAAATGCGCCTTTCGAGACCCGCCCAGGCGATTTTGAAACGCCCGGGGTGGTGGCGCGGCTGGGGCGGGCGCAGGCTTCGCCAGCCATCGTGCTGGTTTCGGCGGGCGACCGAACGCTGGCGCACGCAGCCTTTGCCGCCGACCATGAGGGGGACGAAGTTCGATACCATCGAAGCGAACAAGCGGGCGCGGTGGGCAGTTTCGAACCCGCCCAGGTCCTGGCGCGGCCCGATTCAGGATGGGTGGTGAACGAAGTTGCAGTTGCGGCCCGGGCGCACCGTGTCCTCGTGTCTTGGATTCAGAAGCAAACTGAGGATACAGAAGAGCCTTTGAGCGAGTTGTGGGTTCGTGAAAGCCACAACGAAGGTCAGAGCTTTAAGCCTGCCCAAATGATCGCAAGCAGTACCTCATGGAAACGAGGGCTAGACGTTGGTTTCGATCGCCTCTTGCAGTCGCACCTCGTCTGGGGTGAGGCCCATAAGGTTTACTACCTGAAGAATCTCGAGGGATCACCCGAGAATGTTTTTGATGTCCAAAAACGTGCGAAAAATACCGATGTGGTCGAGCAGCGCCGGGTGTATATCACCGATTGTCAAGACGAGGTTTCGGCTTGCGGTTATTGCACCGATCGCCCTCTTGAGCGGTATAGCCGAGCACTCGATCCCGCTCCGGGCAGCGACGAGCCCATGGGCCCATACTGGTATCGCCAGGAAGAAGCGTGGGTCTACAATCCCTCACTCGAAATAGATGACCACAAAATCTCGATTGCTGTCTTCCAAGACCGCCTTTGGGATAACCAACCGGTTCGCAATCCAAATTGGCGTGGTGCGTTGGGCCCCCTGGTCCCTCCAGCTTCCCCCAAACCGACAGACCAAGGAGAACTCAGCTGGTGTCCCGAGGCCCATGCCCACCAAAAAAAAGAAGGCTTCTTGGAGGTTTGGCAGCCCCATCGAACCCGGCCGAAGCGTACTCCACTCGACGAGAACGAAGTCCTGCGCCGGCGGGCCGAAGAATCACAGCCCGAGCGGGCTCATCGTTACTATCACGGCGAGGGCAAGGGTCGTTTTTACGCGTACGACGGGACCGTCGAACACGACAAGGACTGGTACTACTATCTTCACGACGGCCGTTGGCACGAAGAGGACCAGATCAAAATTGCCCAGCGTCCTTTGGTCGCTGGCGCTTGGTCTAGAGCCACGACCCAAGAGGTGCTTAAACCGGTGTGGCCCATCGAGCGTGGGCTGCTCGAGTGGACGCCCGTCGAAACCCAAGTTGAAGCCGGGTGGCGACAAGATGCGTGGATCGGTGAGACCTACGCGTCGTGGCGAATTCTCAGTCTGCCACCCCTTCCGAGCCATGGTCGAGGGCCGATCGTTCCCCGCCTGACGTCGGGGCCGGACGGTTTGAGCCTTGTCTACGAGGCTCGCCTCAGCTCTACGGTGACCGACCCAAACCCCATTTACCTTGCCCAGGCCGTAGACGGACATCACTTCGGTTCCCCGCAAAAGATCGCCATGGGTCACCTGCCAACGCCTGCGCAATCCTCCGACGGTGATCTCGCCATTCTGTTTTACGGGGCCGACCCCGCACAAATCCGCGTGGCCCGCGCGCTCGGTGAAGGCCTCTTCGAAACCACGGCCATCAGCCAAAAAACGCCGCGACCCATTTACCAGGGGTCGACTGAAAGCGACCCGCCGACCCCTCTTTACACGCCTACGTTCATTGCCCACGAGACCCTCTTTGTTGCGGCGTGGCTTCGCGCCGATGAGAGACACGGCCCCACTTGGGTCACCAGTCGAGCCTCCAAAGACGATCAAGCTGTCAAGCTGAGCGTGGATCTGCCTGAAGAGATCGTGCAAGGTCGGACCACCGCTTTGACGGTCACCGCAAAGAACAAATACGACATGCGTGTTGCCGCGGAGGGGACGGTTCGCGTGAGCACGCAAGGCGGTGGTGGCGGACAGTCGGGCATCGAGTCGGAGACATTGCGCCAAAGCATTCCGCTCGGAGCCTTGGACGTGGAGTCTGGCGGGAAACAGAACGCGTCCGCCAGCGGCCTCGGTGTGGCGTCCGACGAGCAAAAAAGCACCCTCGCCGGCGGCTTAGACCTTGAGTCCGACGAGCAAAAAAGCACTTTCGCCGGCGGCTCAGACCTTGAATCCGACGAGCGGCAAAGCGCTTTCGCTGGCGGCTTGGACCCTCAGTCAAGCGTGGGTTCAGACAAGGGGCTGGCTGGTGTGGTGGATCTGGAGCTGGACCAGGGCCAAGCCACGCTTTGGACGCCTTTTTACGACTCATCCGTGGCGCTTGCGGTCACCTCACTCGACCCCAAAGGCCCCGGGGGCGCCACGCTCGTGGCTTCTACGATTTCCGGGGATGCCAGTGGCAACTACGGGCGGGCGAAAGCCGCGCGAGATCGCCTTCTGCGACCGGAATCGGTGGGCAACGATGGGGAAGGACTTCTTCAAATCGAGTACGAGGGTGATCCGGAGAACGCCGATGCCCCCGACGAACAGATTTTTCGTGAAGAAGAATACCAAGACGCCCGGCACCTGGCCGGGTTCAAACGGGCCTGGGCTTATACGCAGGGCATTGCGCTGGCGCAGTTTTCCCGAAGCACCGACCCGACCGACATCGCACGGGCCCAAGGCCTGGCTCGGTCGCTGTGCGCCCACGCGGTTGTGGGTCATGACGACACCATTCTAGGTTGGCCTTTTTCTTGGAACACGGACGGCGACAACTGGAAGGATGCACGCCTGGTCACCGGGGCCAATGCGTGGGCCCTGCATGGTCTGGGGCAATTTCTCGTGTCTGGCGCGTACCAACGCCTGGAAGCAAAAGAGCAACCAGGTTTGCTTTCGTGCTACCATCGCAGTCTTCGAGGCCTTAAGGATCACCGGCGTGCGGTGCAGGACGTAGAGGGCAAGGTTCATACCCTGATGACCGCGGGGTGGACCACAAAAGGGCTGCGGAACGCCGGTGCGCCCCATACCCTAGAAGCCGATGGGCAGCCGCTCACCACAGATCCCGAGGAAGAATGGCGGTACTACAGCATTCTCGACGCCATCGGTTACGACGATTTTCCGGAGGACCGGGTGCCTACCGTTGAGCGCTGCCGTCGAAGTGGGGCCACATGCGTCTCCATGGAAGCCCACACCCTCACCGCTTCCGAGCACCGCGTACTCCAAGAACGTGTGGCCGCAACCAATATCGTGACCGAACACAACCTGGATGTGCTGAGTGTTCTCAACCACGCGATCATCCACGTGCACACCCTCCAGATCGATGAACCCGAGGCACTCATTGCCTGGCGCGATGAACTCCAAGCTGGCATTTTCACCCTTCTATGGGACGACCTGGGCGAAAAAGAGGATCTCCGTGCTGCGCTTGGGCACTCTGGTGTGGATCCCCAAAAACGCTGGCGCATCGAAGCGGCCCTTGAATCAGAAAACCTAGGGCGGGTCATCACCGGGGGCACGCTCCTCCCCGGCGAACAGGCCCACGCCTTTGCCGCCAGCCGACATGTGGCCATCGACAACTGCAGCTGGCTCTCGCTTTCGGTGAATTATGACGACCCAGCGTTCAGCCCGGCCTTCGAGGACAAGTTGGCGCGGTGTCTCGAGTACACCGAACTTCAGTTTGCCAAAATGCTTCAGTTTGGCACCAGGTACTACTACGGTACCCACTACTTTCAGAATGCCTTTCGGGATCCCTACATCGAGCCAAGCGAGCTTCAAGAAAGTTCGTTTCATCTTGAAGCCACCACCGGGCTCATTCTCGGCCTGCTCAAGTTTGCCGATGCTCGACCCGACCACGCCAAGTCTGGCCTCTTTCGTGACCAGGCGCTTGCGCTGTGGGGCGGTGTTCAAGCCTTTGTTCGCGACCATGGGTTTCCGTACTCGAGTCAGCGCATCCAAGACCTTTCTACGCTGTTGTTGTCGAGCACTGCCGCCATTTGGTTTATCGATGTGTACGATTACTTGAACCCTGAGGGCGCCAACGTTCGCGCGTCTTTGGTGTTTGACGGAGCCGAAGAAGCGATCACCCTCCACCCTGAAGGCGTGACCACGCCTGTGCTCGGAACGGACGCCCTCGTGCGACTTGGCGGGGCTCAAGTAGCTATCCACGCGGCGCGTTCGGGTCTTCGTCAGGTCTGGGATGATTTGGTCAAGCTGTTCCCCGGCCTTAAAACGGCGCTGAGCATCGGACCGGAATATACGGGGGCTGTTGTCGGGGGCGTGACCGTCAGTGCCATAGCGGCTTGGCTCACATTCGAACACCAACCCTGGACGGGTATCGCGCGCCTCTATCACACCCCAGATCCCCAATTTTGGGAGCTCAAGGGCTACATTTCGCCCTCTGACGTTCTGGCGCTTGGTCCCATCCCCGCAAACGAGGCGGCCATTCGAGACAAGGGCTTTTCGGTGACTTGGATCAAGGACGGGCTCAAAACAGGGAGTGTGCGCTTCGAGGAAGACAAACTTTACGGTCTGCTCTTACCCAAACTCGACGGGGGCTTGGCCTCTATTCCCTTTGATGTTCCGAGTCATCTCCTCCGGCCGAATGACATGGTGCCGGTGTACGAGCTGACCGTCGATAAAGACCAAGAGTTCGAAGTATTTTACGGCCAACACCCGATTTGGCAGTGGGCTTTGGAGCAAACCAAGAGCATGGACGAGGTCGGTCGCCTCGGCTTCTTGCAAGACATCAAGGGTCTCATCGTGATGTCGGGCCCTCCACCAAGTGGCCCGTTTAAGCCCTACTCAGTGCCCCGAGGCAAGTGGTGGTGGGTCACGCCGAATATTGCAGCCAACAGGGCCGGCAACCGTTTTCCTCGGCACCATTTTTTGGGCAGAGACATGAGCTCGGCGTTGCTGAAAACAGAAAGCGGTCACTTGGTGGTTCCGTTCATTTTTGACGGCCAACCGGTGCGGCTCGCGCTCAGCACCGGCCGCTCGGTGTCGATGATCAGCGAAGATGCGGTTAAGCGTTTAGAAGAAGGCGCGCGAAAGAGAGGGTCATCGTTTGTCCCCAAAAAGGAAAAGCTTACGAAGACCACCGTTGTACATCTCAACTGGGTCGAAATGGCCACATCACGGTTTGAGCTTTCTTTGCTTCTTGTAGACGATGTGCTGCCGCCCGATATCGATGGTTACCTCGGGGCGGACTTTCTTCAGAACTTTGTCACCGAGATCAAGCCCAACGAGGAGGCTGTTGTCTTCTACCCACGAGACACCACGCAGACGCCGGACTACCAAGACCTCGCCGAGGCGCGTCTCAAGCTGTTCAGTGGTCAAACCAAAGTGTTCCCGAAGCTGTCAGGCAAGCAGATCGCAGGCCTCTTTGATACCGGCAGCCCGTTTTCTTTCATGAACACCAAAGCCGCGAATCTCGCACCGTCTACGGACCAGCTGTACAACGTCAGAACGTTCGATGAGATTCGGCTTGGGCAAACGGTCTTCAAAAACCCCTCGGCGGTCGTTGTGGACTCCCCAACCTACGAGATGTTCGCCACCAAGGACAGTCCGGCGATGATCATGGGCATGAACATTCTCAAGGATCGCCGAATCATTGTGGACTACGAAAATGGCATCTTCATCGGAGAGGCCGAGGCTCCCGCCGGTACCGAATCGGGGACCCTTGCCTTTACCGAGCCCTACGGAGCCGAAGTCTTAAGCAACATCACCCAAACCCACCACCTGGTTTCGCGCTCTCGCGGACGGCCTATTCCCCAAAAGCCGCTTCCCAACGTATCGTTCACGCTCCCATCCCGTGTTGGTAAAAACGGTGAGCTGCTCGTTCCCGTCATGTTCCAGGACCTGAGGCTCGAAGTCGTCCTCGATTCCAAGGCTCCGATATCGATTGTCACTCCGGGCCTGGTTGAGGCCCTCACGCTCCAGGCCCAAAAGAATACCCCCAAGGGTGGACTCTTCGAGCCATGGGTCGGCGAATTCGGTCGAGCCACAACGGTGGACACAGCGGGCATCGAGACCAGTCGAAGGGTCGTCTCCATTCGCGGTATCCAGGTGGGTCCCTACCCCATGGAGCCTAAAGCTATGGTTGTTGACCTTCCGGACGTCCCTGGCTCTGGAGTGGTTTTGGGCGCCGACCTGCTTGGAGGCTTCATCATTCGAGTCGCGTCCGACAAAAGGAGCGTTCACTTTACCGCGCCTGGACTCCCGCCGCTCCCTAAGGACACAAGATCGACTCCTTTTATCGCAAGAAACGACAAAATCATCATCGATGTGGGTGTCCCGGGATACCCCACGACCCTGGAAGCCAAACTTCAAATCACGGGGCCATTCAACGAAATCAATCTTGGCACGTTCGAGCAAACAGAGTCTAAACAGGTCGAGCGATTTCCTGACGGGGACCCCAAAAGTGTGACCTACGCGCATCTTACCTTGGGCGAAGCGCGGTTAGAGAATGTGTCCTTGAATGTATACGATTCGCCGTCGGTTCCGCCCATCACCCTGAATATGGCCCCTTTCAAAGATCGTCACGTCGACTTCAACTATACGACGTTGACGGTCGCCGTGGGTGAGCCAGGCTCCGGCGCGGTGGGTGATAACCACGGGGCACAACAGCCGAAAGACCCGGTTGTTCTACAAAGTTTTGTTGCGCCTCAAGGCATTCCTGGAAACACGGCCGAAGAAGTACTTCATCAGTATCATTTCGGGATGACTGCAAAGGAGCAGAAAGAGTGGTCGAAGACGGTGACAAGAGAGGACCAAAGAGCGCTGCTGAATGCGGAGTCTTTGGTGGTATCGAAATCGTACGAAGCTTACCGCAAGTTGATTGGTCGGGGGGCTCCGCCTGCGTCGCTCAAACCCGAAATTTTTATCAACGGGTCCAAGGCAGACGTGCTTCCCGACGGAACCGTGCCGCCCAAACTTTCTATGAACCCGCTCGAACAGGCCGCGTTTTGGTCCGGGCTCCCAGAGTGGTCAGAGCAGCATGTTCTGAACCTCAAAGGACACGGGCCGGCTTCGCAAACGATAGAACAGCTCGAATCGTGGCGACTCCACTCTCGGTACGGCTTGGGCATCACCTCGAAGCTTGAGCTCACCGGCACCTACGAAGACGGGCACGTGGTATCCATTCACTGGAAGGAGGCAAACCCCTCCGGCGTCCGCATCGAGTGGTCCGATAGCGACCAGTTGTGGGCACCGGGGATTATGGCCGGCTTGTCCGACCATGAGATCGTCAAGAATGAACAATCACTCCAGGGGACCCTGGCCGAAAGCTATCGTCACAGCGCGACCCCGGACGAATGGCATCGGGTGCGTGAAGCCCAAGAGCGCGTGTTCCAGGAGCAATACCTCGCCTACCGCAAAGCCATTGGTCGAGAGGCGCCGAAAGCGTTTGTCACCGGGCGGGTCAAAACCAATCAACTTGGCATCACCATTCCGCCCGTACCAAACATGCCCACGACACCCATTCTTCAAGAGCGCTGGCGATTCGGGGATGCAGGACATGAAGCGTTCAAAAAATGGGAAGAGAAGATTCTCAATGCGCTTGGTGGTCGTAATACTCTTCCCGACCCCACCACTCATTGGATCGAGTACTGGCGGCCTCAGGGGTTCAACATGGGACTCGCAACGGGGCTTCTGTGGACGCTCAAGCTTGAGAATGGGAAGAAGGCGGAGGTTGTTTGGGAGGAAGAACCTACTGCCGTCGGCCCGAGGGTCCCCATCGAGTCGGTGTCGTTGGTGTCGTCGGGGTCCCAAGCGCTGTGGGCGCCTGGGGTTGTTGCTGGCACCACCGACGAAGAGATCGTCGCCAACTACGCCTCACTGTCGGGGGTCCTTTCAGAGTTATACCGTGACAATCACAGTCAGGCTGAGTTCCAAAGAGTGCGCGAGGCGGAGGGGCGTTTCGTTTGGAAAGAATTCCTTGTAGAGTGGCACAAAACCCACACGGAAGAGCCCCCTTCAGTCATCAAGCCACGGGTCGTCAAGAATACTACCCCCCGCTCGGTCTCCAACCCTCCAAACATGATGCTCTATCCCACCGAGCAAGAAGACTGGGCGCACAAGAATCTACCTGAGTGGTCGGAAATTTTTCTTAAAAAGCCGGCAGCAGGCGTCTTTGTTGACGCGAGAAGAACTTGGGTCAAGGACTACCGACCGGACCACGTGCAAACGTATTTGGGTGTGGCAACCGAGATGCAGTGGAAGGCCGTCTTCACCGATGGCGAAATCGTGATCCGATGGTCGGCTGAGGACCCACAGGCTACCGGAGCCACCGAGATCAGCAAACCAGTCCGGGAAACCGGCCTACCAGCCAAGCTCGGGTTGGTCCAAAACGGCAGCCAAGAAGTTGATCTCCCGACCAGTCTTGACAGCTACCCGGTCGAACTTCGAGACGATATTTCGGAAGGTAGTCTCCACAAAAACGCCCTCAGGCTTGGGAAAAATTTGGTGGTCCTTCACGGCGAATTCGCGCTCTCACCACGCGTGGTGGTTCCCGGTGAGCTCTTGGCCTCGCTCAATAGCGGCAAGAAGGGCCTTCACATCGAACAAGCCGTCCACGTCGAAGATGGCCCGGTGGATGCTTTTGTCCAGAGTCTGCTCAAAGAAGCCTCCGACAGCCAACTTTTTATCAAGATCATCGACAAGTTCCAAAACCTTGCCTGGTATGAAGAAAACGGTCTGCTCGCCACCAAAAACCTTCCACCCCAGTACATGCTCTATCACGGTAAGGCGAAGCTCTCCCAAGCTCAGCTGCGCAAAAAGGCGATTCGGCACCAGCGGGACATTGTTCTTTTGTACGCACCGGAGGTGAACACCTTCTACGCAACCTACTTTCCTGATGGCCCTCGTGCGATTCGAGGTGAAGAGCTCCGTCGACTCGATGAAGACTTTGAGTACATCGGAATCGCCGCTTACCAGGCTGACAGTGATACCCGCTCCTCGTTGGAATTGGTGCTCGATAGCGTCGACCAACTGAGCGGGCGCAAGATCAGCAAGACTGCGGGGCTCAGCGTGACCCCCGCAAACCCTCTTAAATCGTCGAATGCCTACGACCAACGTACGCTCGTTTTTAGCGCCGACAAACAGCTCTTGAGCGGGTGGCTCTTCACCAGCCAGCAACCGTTCGAGACCGACAAGATCTTTGAGCTTTCCGAGGCGGATTCGGCCCATGACATGGTCCAGATCAAAGGCACGGGCGGCGCGTCGGACCGGTTTGCCCTCATTCGTGCCTCCGATCTGAGCCGGGCCCGGACGGCGCTCGCGCATCCATTCTCTGTCACTGACTACGCGTTTTTTGTGTTCAACAACCCAGCTTTGGCGAACGACGCGCGGGAGCACGAGCTCCGAGTGCAAAAGGCCATTGAACCCCATCTCAGCGGCGAGTCTTCTTTCGCGGTGTTTGCAACCGCCTACCCGCCCCAAAAGGAGCCCGTCTATGAATCAACGTTTTCACAGGACGGGAGGCTCTCGAGTGGTCCCAAGCCCGCAAAAGCGAAGTTCCCAGACGAACAGACATCGGCCGAGGTCTTAGCCCTTCGGAAAAAGTATGCAGACCAAGCGCGCGAGGAAGGTCTGTTACACATCAAAGTTCGAAACGCGCAGGCCAAATCCCCCCGAGACAATCTAACTTTCCATGACGGCTCACATACCAGTGATGTGATCCAAAATGGCGCCAAACTCCTCGACGCCGTGAGGCCCCATGCGCCAAAGACGGTGACTGAAAGTTACGCCCTGCTGTACAAGATCGCTGCTTCCTTTCATGATGTCATAAAGGAGAGCCACCATGATTCTTCGACGGGACAACGGGTCGATCACAGCGGCCCAAATGAAGTGGGCAGCGCAAAGCATGCGCGCGAATTCATGGAAAAAGCCAACAAGAATGAGATCGTCGAAGTCTACTCAGAAACAGACATTCAGGAGGTCGAAAACGCCATTCTTGCGACCGTGATCCAAGTCGATGGATCGAAAATCTCCCATCCCAATCTGACGCCGCAATCATCGCTGTTGGCACGGACGTTGGTCATTGCAGACCTCGGAAATGCCTTCATGAACAAGCCGTTTGGTGAATTTGTGGAGCAAGGCAAGAAATTCTTTGCGGAACTTCACACGGACATTTTCCATGCGAGTCCATACCTGAGTGACGACCAAAAAAAGGACTACCTGGCCACCATGCTCGGCTGGCAGGCGAAGGAAAACGACTTTTTGACCGGCTTTGAACATGTCCTCGCCGAGCAAACGAAGTTTTTCCCACCCGATGCGGTCCCCGGCGTGACCGCGCTCTTCGACGTCGCCAAGCAAAAGGATGATGCTGAGATGACCGAAAATCTGCGTTCGCGCATGCGCAACCCCGTTGAGCTCGCTGAAGATATGGGCCTTGATCGGATGGTTCGGGCCTTAACCCTCGAAACGGACATCATGGGCTCGATCAAGCGAGGGCAGTTCGGCCCCGACAAACGCGACGCGGATCTCGTCGCTCACTACATGACCCAGCCGTACGACGAGCCCACGGCGTTCTTTTCGGTCGCCGATGGCAAGCTCACTCCGTACAAAGCTTTTGATGTCCCGGTGCAACCGAAGGAGAAATTCTACCTTAGCACCCGCCCCACAACGACCCAGCAGGTGCTTGCCGACATCGAAGGTGTACCGCATATCAAATACGCCGTTTACCGAACCCATGAAGGTATCGAGATTATTAGCAACCCTGCATCGCATGGGCCCAAGACCCCCGGGCCGGCCTTCGAGCACATCGATGGCACAAGCTGGCAGGTTGCCCGAATCAAACTCGACAACCCGACCAACTAATTCAGTTTTTTCGCTTCGTCATGAGTAGGGCAAGCGTTTTGGCCTCTTTGTGGAGTTCACCGTCGCAGAGCGGCGCGAAAGAACGCTTTCCCACCTTGAGCGCAAACGTGAAAAATACCGACTTTTCTAGGGCTTGTTGGGCAGCTCCCGCGATGACTTGCACGAGTCCTTGAGCCGCCATCCACCACCTGGCTGGCGTTCTCTACATTCAGGCCTGTACTCGCTGCGGGCATCTGGCTCGAGAAGCGCACATGGATCAAACCAATGAACGGTCTGCTCTCTACCGAGTACCGGCGGCAACGTTCCCGCGAATTCTGGATTGTCCGGACACCGGTGGTGCCAAAGCGCTCCACGGTCGGGCTCGTGATCGAGACAGAGTATTTCCTTGACGCCGCCGTTGCAGTTGGTCGCCACCACCAGAAAGACTCCGGGCAGCAAGGGCTTGGCGTTCGAAATCCGCAGGATGAGGTCGTGGTGGAATTCACCCTGCTGCCAATGATCGAGTAACTCGTAGCCACCGAACTCCCTTTGGAGCTCCTGGAGAAGACTCCCGAGGCCTAGGCATTTGGAGAGGAGGGAAAGCGTGGTCATCTGCGGTCGATTGTAGCACACTGAGAATGCAACATAAACTGCCTAGGTTTCCGTTACGGACCGCTCTTCTTGCTGCCCAACGACCATGGCTGAGAATGACCCGACGGCCTTTAGTTTTAGGGTCCGTCCCGAGACCGAAAAGCGAGATCATTTCAGTCTGTTAGCCTGTGTGGGGCCGGTATTTTCTTGAGGCGATATTGATTGCGCCCATACAAGAACAGGCGATTGTGTTTCCGACTTTGGGGCGGGAGGTCCCTCCAAAGCCTCGGCCAAGCCCCGAAGCAAGTTCTTCTGCCTTTTGTTAGCGCCATCCTTTGACGTTGCTACGTGTGCGCTGATTTTTTTCGGCATTTATCCCTTTGCTGTTGGATCTTCTTTTGGCCCCAGGTTCTATGGGCGAGGTACTGGTTGTGGGCTCGGCATAAGAGCCCTGTGTTGGCAAGGGTGTGATCGCCCCCCAAAGCAAAATCTTTCCAGTGATGAATCTCGAGAAAAGCTTGGCTCCCACATGGGGTCCCATCGGCTCCTACGAATGTGCATCGCAAGTCATCTCTTTCGGCGATTGCTCTGCGGGTGGCGACCGGAATAGTACGCGAAACAGGTTTCTGGTTTTCTTCAGTTTCCTGAGCTTTCTTGGAGCGAGCCCCCAGGCCGAAGCGCTTCTTCTTGGTGTCTGCGATCAATAGATCCAGCGCTCGTTCTAGAATTGATTCTGGGTCCCCACCGGGAATGGCATGACTCAAAAGGGCTCGAGCCTCCTCGTACTTGTTTCGGAAGGTTTTTCCAGCCGCAAATCGGAAGGCATATCGTTCCCTTGCGGTTGGTTCGAAATGGGGTCGGTTGGTCTTTTGAGCGGGCGCGATGGCAGGAGCCGGTGTTTCCCGGGAAGGAGACGGTTCAAACCGAGTAGATTGAGGGTTCTTCTGCGAGGGACGGGTCGGCTTGGGAGTCTTGGGATGGGCGGGTGGTGTTGGCAATCTCCGAATGCTCAAGGCGACATCCGCCTTCGGGCGCAGTGCGGCCACGATTTCCTTCAAGGCATCGGTAGACTTTCCCTCGGCCTCCGAAAGGAGTTTCGCACAGTTCTGGTGCGTTAACGCGGGCGCCAGGACCCGAACGCCTGTAACGTGCAATTTTCCGTTGGCGATCTTCTCCAAGATTTGTGGGAATTGACGGGCAGCCCGTGCGGCTCGGATCTTGTCGAATGCTTCATGTTCGCCCATGGCAAGCTTATGGGTACAAAAGGCGTGCATGCTTCGACTGGGGCCATGCAAAACAGCCTAACACGCCTATTTTTTGAGCCGACTTGGTTGCGACCGAGGTCTCAACTCTCCCGGCCCATGAGAACGCGAAAACGAGGATAGGACGCAACAAAACGAACAGGACAATGGAAAATGGTGCACGGCCCCTTATTCGTCGCTGACAAGCGCGTGTCCGAGGCAAAAAAGCCGTCAAGAGAAAAACGACCATGAATGAAAACATGAGTTTTTTGGCTCCGCCTCGGTTCACTGCCCCCTTCACGACCAACAAACGGTTCACTGCACGCGCAGGCATAGAAGGCACCATCTCATTTCTCAAGAGAGTCTTTGGTTTGTATCGATGCACTTGGCGAACCCTACAGTCGTTTAAGGCATACATCCACGTATCAATTATCGCCTCGAACCTACTCATTCTTGCTCGTTACGCTGCAACGTAAAGCGAAGTTTCTCTCACGACTGCGGTCGACCATGTCAAGCGGGTTTGCTGTTATCCGCACCTCCGGCCTGGGACGGGCCGAACAACTAGATGCGGCATCCAGCTGCGCTAGACGCCGATCTGAACGAGGCAGCCAATGATGCGGTCCTCTGGCTGTCGCTCAGGATTCGGCTGAGTCGTCAAAGCTTCGCCTCATGAAATCAGCGAAACGAGGCACGGTGAATTCATTGAGTCCATAGCTTGGACTGAATACCAACCCCTTGTGAATGAGGTTCGACCGGATCGGCGCCACCCGTTGCGCACCCGCTTTTCCGAGTTCACCGGCAATCTCGCCTGAACGGTATGGCCCTTCTCCCAGGCGAGCCATCGCCTGAAGATATGCCAGCTCGCTGGCCGTACAACGAGCGGTGCGGGTACCAAAAAAATGGGTATCGAGTTGGGAGATGACCCCCGCTTTCGCGGCCTCAACTTCGCTGGCTTTTATGACCGGGCCTTCCGAAATGTTCCATGCGTGCTTCCCATATTCTTGTAGGAAATAGGGGTATCCAAGGGTGAAGTCGAGTACCCCATCTACGCCTTTTTCCTCGATACGAACCCCCAATTTCTCAGCCGGCTGGCACAGCGCGACGCGTGCCGACTCTGGCCCCAGGGAGCCGATGCGCGGGAAATTGAACAACCGCTCAGCGTAGGACTTTGCGCGAGTAGCAAGTTCGGGGAGTTGGGGAAGGCCGGCGCCAACGAGGGTGATGGGCAAGGACGCTTGAGTTGTCTTGTGAAGGGCGGCGATGATGGCCTCAAGGAACTCTTTCTCCAGGAATTGGACTTCGTCAAAGGAGAAGACAACGCCGGTTTTGTGCTCCTTGGCTGTTTCACCGAGGTTGACGAAGATATCGCACAGATCTTGGCTTAGGTCTCCAGAGTCACCCAACCCGACGATGGCTTCGACATCAAGTTTTAGCTGATGTCCTTCTGGCAAGGTGAGCGTGAATGACTTGAGTATACCGAGCGCGCGCTGTGCGCGGTTTGTAAGTTTGGTGAGCGGGCTTATATCCAACAACACTCTGCGAATCAGAATCGCTAGCCGTTTCTTGAAGTCCATCCCGTGTGTGATTTCGCTGGCCGCCACTTTGAAGCCCTCACTCTCGGCGATATCTTGAAGCGTGTTCAGCAACACCGTCTTGCCCACCCCGCGAAGCCCGGCGGAACGTGTCAACGAGTTTGAGACAGTCCCTGTTTGAATTTAGTGTAGCACCTCCTCTTGCGACTGCTCGGTTGGTTTTTGATGTGAGGCCGCGAGTGCTGGGTTGTTGATCCAGACCTCTTGCGGCGGATGTGCCACGCGTGGTGGGCCATGAACAAAGCGTTCTGGCTTCGCTTCGTAGGCCTTAAGTAGCGCCTTCTGGCGCACGTTGAGCACGGTGTCTGTGCGACCGTGGTGAATGTCGCTGGGCGTGAGAAGAGCCAGACCCGAGTGACGGTGTTCGTCATTGTACCAGGCAAAGAATGTGCGGCAGAAAAGCCTGGCGTCTTCCAGGCACCCGAAACGCTCCGGAAACTCCGGTCGGTACTTCATCGTTTTGAAGTGCGCCTCCGAGAACGGATTGTCCGTGGAGGTGTACGGACGACTATGTGTCTTCGTGACGCCAAGATCGGCCATGAGTAGGGCGACTGGCTTGCTGCGCATGGACGTGCCCCGATCAGCGTGAATAGTGAGTTGGTTTGGTTCGATCATCTGCTTTTGCAGGGTCTCCTTGATAAAACGCTTGGCCAGTGTACCCGATTCACGATTTGCCACCATCCAGCCGACCACGTATCGACTGTACACGTCGAGCATGACGTACAGGTAGTAGTAGGTCCATTTCTCGGGGCCGAGCAGCTTGGTTATGTCCCACGACCATAGTTCGTTGGGCGACGTGGCAAGCAGCTCCGGCTTGGCATACGCCGGATGACGAAGCTGATCGCGGCGTTCGCGCACCTCCTCGTTCGCGGCGAGAATCCGATACATCGTTCGGACCGAGCACAGGTACTTTCTTTCATCTAAAAGCGTGGCATATACCTCTGTTGGCGCCTTATCGACAAACCGATCGCTATGAAGAACAGCGAGCACAGACTGTCGCTCTTCAGGACGAAGGGCTCGCGCAGGAGTGGGCCGAGGTCGCTCAACTGTCACCTTTGGATTGAGGCGACGGTAGAGGGTTGCCCGGGGAATCGCGAGTGCTGCGCACAGCGGGGCTTTGGCGATTGAGTTGCCCTTGGTAAACTCGGTGGCTGCGTTCATGATTCGCTCCCTTCTTCGTCGATCGTCTTCAGCGGAATCCCCAGAACCTGCGAGACTTTTTTTTGGATCTCGATGATCGCCTCAGCCTGTCCAAGCTTCTGCTGAAGCCGAGCATTTTCCCGACGGAGCCGATCATTTTCGACCACCATCGGGTCCTTTCGTCGCCCTGGCTTACGGCCCCGCTTCTTGGGTCCAAGCCCGACGAAAGCACCGTTGTCCCGCTGTTTACGCCAATGGGTGATCGTCGATGAGTAGAGCCCCTCCCTCCGAAGGAGAGCGCCGATCTCACCGGCTTCCTTGCACCCATCGATCTCCCTGAGAATCTTCATCTTGTACTCGGCCGTGAAGGTCCGACGTTTCGGCCGCTCTAAAACTTCCGGATCGGCTTTACCATTCTTCTTGATTGCCATCTGCATTTCACAATCTCATCTCCGCTCTCCACAGGTCACCAACAACCTGGTCACAGGTTTGTAGTCTCCTCCTCCCCCGCACCCCCACCACCTCCTGGAGGTTCACGATGTGCTATGGATCACACGGGTGCGGACGAGTAGGTCGTCTACGACAACGACAACTGACTCTCTAATTTCGGAACAGGTTACTGTCTCACGTTCGTTGGCACAGAGGGCGGTGATGAGCATGCTTTTCTCGGGCCGGCCCCCTTTGAGACGAGCGAGAAGCACGCGGAATGATCTAAGCTGTTGTTCGCGACCCGCCAGTGCGGGAGGACGGGCCCCGGCTCCAGGTGTATACGGATTATCAATAGGGTTCACGGCCCCCCTATAACAACTTGTATCCAGTTTATCCAAAATTGATAAACTTAATAGAACTTGCTGTATGTAGGGTATGTCCCGCAAATGAAACAAACTCAAGTGTTTGAATTTAAAAAGATTCTGCGTAGATGGAGTCTCTTCCCGGGCGGGCAAAGTCATGGACGCCGGCAGCGAGCCACTTCCCAAACCGCTGGGTGCCACCGTTTGGAAAACATGTGCGACGTTGCTAAGGATTGACGGCACAATTTGGCAGGTCGCTCGCATCAAACTCGACAACCCGAACAACTCATTTAGTTTTCTCGCTTCGTCATGAGTAGGGCAAGCGATTTGGCCTCTTTGTGGAGTTTATGCGAACGATGCGTTTTGGCTATGACGGTTTGGCTTTCGCGAAGGGCGTCATCGTTTGCGGCGATAGTTCAGAGAACAACTTCTTGCACTATCGGTGTGCCCAAGGTTTCGATGGAGCAAGACCCGCCTGACCCCATAGCGTGAACGATTGCAACGTCATGTCCACTTCGTGAAGCGGTTTTTTGTGCACGTATGCGGTCGGAGTCCAGCCTGCTGAGAAGGAGCCCGCTTTCAGTCGTTTTCGCCCTTTCCATGTAAGACGAAGGAAGGGAAACACACGAAAGCAAGTGCGCGACACACTGGGAGCAGCACAAAAATCGGACTCATGCGCGTCCGATTCAAATAGGGAAGCAAAGAGGCCGGGAGAGGTGCGTCAGGGTGCGACGTGGAAGGCCTACCGTGGATGGTACGCCCCGCTGGGGGGTGATCGGGAGCTTGTTTTGGGCGGAATAGCGTGTCACTTCGTAGGGATGGGCGCGGAAGTTCGACTGGACGAGGGCCAGATCATCGCTGAGCGCTACCGGGTTGTGGAGTTTATCGCAGTGGGCGGCATGGGGGCCGTTTACCGGGTGGAGCACATTGCGATGGCCAAGATGCTTGCGATGAAGGTTATTCATCCGGAGCTGGCAACGAATCCTGAGATTACGAAGCGGTTTGAGCGTGAGGCTCAGGCGGTGGCCCAGCTAGACAGCCCGCACATCGTGAGAGTGACAGATTTTGGAGCTGCCGATGGCCTTTTGTTCTTGACGATGGAGCTTGTCCTCGGCACGTCCCTGAAAGCGCATATCGCATCTCGTCAAAGGCTTTCGGTGGGAGAGGCGCTTGGGATTGTGGACCAGCTCTTGGTCGCTTTGGCGCATGCCCATCGCCGAGGTATCTTGCACCGTGACCTCAAGCCGGAAAACATCATGTTGGTCGAGGGTGATCACGGCCTCACGGTGAAGGTATTGGACTTCGGTTTGGCACGTCTGACGAGGGACACCCACGACGAGTCTCAGCTAACCCGGCCCGGCATGGTATTCGGGACGCCGAGATACATGGCGCCTGAGCAGGCGGCTGCCGAAGCCGTGGATGCGCGGACGGACCTCTACGCGCTGGGGATTGTTTTATACGAAATGCTCGTGGGCGAGCCTCCGTTCACCGGGCAGTCGGCGCTCGAAGTGCTCAAAGCGCAAATGGTGAAGGAGCCGCCGCTGGTGACGAGCCACCTCGGTTCGGACGCGGCGTATTTGGATGCGATTCTGAAGCGCGCGCTGGCCAAAGCCAAAGAAGATCGTTATGAGAGCGCCGAGGATTTTCAGGCGAGCCTGCCAGAAAGCGCGTTTCGCGCGCCTTTGCCTACCCGGGCTTCGGTTGATGTCCCTTCGTCCGTCCTCCCTGGTTTCGCAAAAAGAGGGATGTTTCGCTCTGGTGTGGACGGTGTGCGGCGCCACCCGCGTTTGGCGATCATGGGTGCTTTGGGTTTGTTTTTTTCTTTGGCGCTGGTGATGGCGCCTGAAATTCTGTTTTCTGTTCGCTACCGGAATATTCGAACGGCCATGATCTTGGGTAAGCTTGATGAAGCCCAAAAGCAGGCCGAGGCTCTTGCAACTAAGAGTCCGCGGGACGAACGTGTGCACCTTCTACGCGGACACATCGCGTTTTTGAACCGAGACTACGCCGATGCCGAAGAAGCTTATTCGATAGCGATGAAGCTAGAGGGGGCGGCCGGGGCCGATCCAGAGTTGCTTGCGAACACGAAAAAGCTTGTGGGGACCAAGCCAAAAGCGGGCTATCGTCTGGTACGAAGTATTTCCCTTCACGGTGGTCCCGAGGCCTCTTCGTTTTTGCAGGAGATGGTTCATTCTGGCCCCGATCGGCGAATTCGAAGAAGAGCCTACCGGGGGCTCGTCAGGCTGGGGGCCGAAGACCATGCCGACGCCCTCCCGATTCTTCTCAAGGACCTCAAGGCCACAGCGGACAATCGATGCGAAACACGCAAGTGGTACGTGGAGCAGTTGGTTGGTTTCGACGATCCCCGGGTCTCGCTCGCGCTCAAACGGGAGCTGGCCAGGAAGGGTGGATTCTTTGATTTTGGTGGCGTGAATGGGTGTATGGAGGTCGACCTCAAGAAGTACCTCAAGGCCCGTGCCAGCCGGTAAACGGGAGCACGAGCGCCGAGGTATGCTGGCTTTGGAGGGGATAGGCTATGATCGAAATCGACGGTGCGTTTGGAGAAGGCGGGGGGCAGGTCCTCCGGTCGTCGCTTTGTTTGTCTTTGCTGACGAAGAAGCCATTTCGCATCAAGAATATTCGGGGAGGTCGCTCGCGACCTGGACTGCTCCGACAGCATTTGACGGCGGTCAGCGCCGCAAGGGAGGTGGGTTTGGCCTCCGTTGAAGGCGATACGCTTGGCAGCGACCAGATTACGTTTGTGCCGGTGGACATTCGGGCCGGTGAATACGCATTCTCGATAGGCACGGCGGGCAGTACTGGTTTGGTGCTTCAAACGATCTTGCCTGCTCTGGCGTTGGCCGATGGGCCCTCCAGCGTGGACATCAAGGGTGGAACCCACAACCCGCACTCACCCCCCTTCGATTTTCTGACGCGGACGCTTTTTCCGGTCTTGGGTGAAATGGGGCCGAAGATTGAAGGGGTCTTGCATCGGCCAGGCTTCTATCCCTCTGGGGGCGGTCACGCGCGCTATCGAGTGGTTCCGGTTGAACGGTTGAAGAGCGTACACATGTTGGAACGAGGCCCCATTGAAGAGCGCGCAATCTGTGCCTATGTCGCCAATTTGCCTTCCAGTATTGCGGCGCGCGAAGTGACGACGGTTGCGGAACATCTGAGTTGGGAGCGCTCCACCGGCACCGTGGAACGGCTCGATGATTCTACTGGGCCGGGTAACATCGTGACCGTTTCCATCAAAAGCCAAACGGTGACCGAAGTGTTTACGGGTTTCGGAAGAAAGGGCGTTTCAGCAGAACGGGTGGCCAAGAAGGTTGCGAAGGAAGTTGAGGCTTACCTTGCGGCAGACGTGCCCGTGGGGCCCTACCTCGCCGATCAGTTGCTTCTTTGGGTCGCCCTCGCGGGTGGAGGATCGTTTCGGACGGTACTCCCCACGGGCCACACCAACACGCATCGCGCGATCATTCAGGAGTTCTTGGATGTGGGTATCAGCGTGGAGCGGGACCGGGGTGCTTGGACGATCAAGGTTGGCCGGACACGATAGAGTCCGGTTTCTCTCTTGGCGTAGAACGATAAATACGAGGGTTTTCAGCAGGATACAAGGTCAGGTAGGCAGAGTGCTATAGAGCTCTATATCATATGAGCTCACCGACACCGATTCTGGTCTCCATCATCTCTACGCGGGGTCTTCCATCCGGACGCAGATTTCCAAGAGCCGCTCGGCACAAACGCATCATGCGTTCTTACCGGCCTTCTTCCGCGATCTCGCCCGCGCTTTTTTGCGCGGGCCTGGTGATAGGTCTTTGGTGCTCGCATTCCGATCGCGTGTTCGGAGCGGGGGCGGGTGTGGCCGCCGCAGAAGTGTCGCTTGCGCCGGGTTGGAACTTTCGCCGCTTTGCCTTGGCCATCGGGGGCTCGCAGTTTGGGGCTTTTGCGTCGGCCGGCGTCCATGTCTGGACGACAAATACGTGGGCGCATTCGGCGGGGAACCAAGCCTGGACTCGTCAGCGTCGCGAAGATGGGTTCATTGAAGCGCAGCAACCCATGTGGCTATGGGCCCCGAATCCCGTTGTTGTTTCTCTCGACGCGGGGACCCTCGAAGACGAGCCTCCGCGGGTGAGTTGGGCATCGGAGCCGTTTGAACCAAAGAGGGCCCTTGTCTCAAGCATGGTCAAGGACAACTACGAGCGCGCGCTTTTGGCGAAGGCGCAGCTTTTCTCGTTCGAAACTCAAGATTCGGGCGAAGAGCGGGGGTATCAAATCGAATACGAAAAAGCGCTTGATGGTGGTGGCGACCATCACAATGGGGGCGGTCTGGCTGTGAGTCGGGGGGGGCCAGAGATCTACACCGACTCCAAGCATCTTGCTGGATTCGAACGCGTGTGGGTCTATACCCAGGGCATTGCTCTTGCGCAGTTTTCTCGAGGTCAAACGCAACAAGATAGACGGTCGGCGCAGGCCTTGGCGCGGTACCTTTGCCGTAAACGAGCGTTCGCGCCGGGTTCTGGGACACCCCAGGGGTGGCCATTTTCTTGGAACACGGACGGCGATGATTGGAAGGATGTCCGGCTGGTAACCGGTGCCAACGCGTGGGCCGTGCATGGTCTTGGCCGGTTCATCACGTCGCCTGCCTACGATGCCCTACCTTCGGACAAGGACAAAGGTGCGCTCTTGAGCTGCTATCGAGACACGCTCACGGGACTCATCCCACACCAACGTTCGTTTCTCTTGGACGACGGTCGAAAGGCTTTGTTGATGACCGCGGGCTGGACGACTCAAGGGCTCGTGCATGCGGCGGAGCCCTTCAAACTGAGGACAGAAAGCGGCGAACCGGTCACGGTAGATCCAAAGGAACGTTTTGCCTACTACAGCATTCTAGATGCCATTGGCTACGATACTTACGGTACGCCACCCACGATTCAGGTCTGTCGTCAGCAACAGGGCATAGACTGCTACGCACAACCTTTTTCAGGAGCGGCCTGGCAAGAAAAGGAGATCAGTGAATCCGTCTGGAGGGCGCTGAGGAAACGGGTCAAGGCTGAGAACGTCGTGACCGAGCACAACCTCGACGTATTGGCCGTGTTGAATCACGCGATTGAACACCAAGAGGTACTCGGTCTTTCCGAAGGACTCGAACTCGAAACCTGGCGGGATCGACTGAGAGATGGAATATTCTATGGACTTTGGGACGCCGATGGATGGAAGGCCGAGTTTCGGGATGAGTTGAGGCGCCTGGCGCCCAAAGCGAAAGCAGAGCAGGTTTCATTCTCCCGATACCAGGTGGCTCGGGAGCGGATGCGTGAGCAAGGTATGCTGGAGGCCCTGCGAGATGAAGATTTCGGGCGTATTGTCACGGGAGGTGCCTTTCGAAAGGATGCGTCCGGAGCGCTTCACTTCGACCAGAGTACCCATAGTGCTATTGACAATTGCAGTTGGCTTTCCTTGTCCGTCGATTATCAGTCCCTTTCGGGTCATGAAGAGGCCGATTCACTCGATTCATCTTATGTGCCTCGTCTGGCCCAATGCCTAAAGTATACAGTGCTTCGCTACGTTCGGCATCTTGGCTTTGACGATGTTGACTGTGATACGTCACTTTCCAGCTGCCCATTCAAATCGAAGTACCTGGGCGCCCACTATTTTCAAAACGCCTTCGAAGACCCGTACATCGCGCCCAGTGAGCTTCAGGAGTCGTCTTATCATTTGGAAGCCACGATGGGCCTCATTATGGGGCTTCAAGCGTTTGCTGAGGCCTATCCAGCCCATCCTGAATCTGCGGCCTTCGAGGAAGAGGCATCGAATCTTTGGGCGGAGGCACAGCATTTTGTCCAGGACCACGGTTTTCCGTACTCAAGCCAGCGAATCCAAAACCTTTCTACTCTCCTTCCCTCGAGTACCGCGATGATTTGGTTTGTTGACGCGCACGACGCTTTGCGTACCGCCGATCCTGGTTTGGGCTTGCTCGACGAGGCGCGCACGATGAGGCTCCAAACCTTGGGTTTTTCGCCCGGTCTATCGCTCGAAGACCTGAAGGTACCCTTTACCGATGAAGTCAATGGTGCGCCTTCCTGCAGCGCCGGCGAAGTCTTGGATGCTTCCCCCTCTGATGTCGGTACGCAGACGGTTGCGGGATGGACCGTAGAAAATAGGGGTTCGTGTGGCGATGGTTTTGTGCTGATGCCCCCATCGGACAAACCGAGCGTCCTCACCCGACTCGGTTACGCGGCTTCGGCGCGGATGGCCCTCGCCGGTCAGGTTCTATCCCAGACGACCAGAACGCTGATGCCTCAAGGGGCAGGGGGAGGGACCGCCGGTGGTGTTGGGCTGGCGTCGGTCGTCGGCATCTTGTGGGAGGCCATGGAGCAGGGTGACCTGGAGCCGGTCTACGCCGTGATGGGGGACCGACGCATGAACACCATGCGAATGTTGCTTGAGACGCCGCCAGAACACTCAACGGTATGGAGCAAACAAGGCTATCTTCGAATGCGTGACGTTTTTTGGCAGACGGAACCCGATATTCGACTGCACGAGATTGTGGATGCTCAAGGAAAGTCTGTGTCCACATTTCGCAAAGGTGTGATGTATGGGCTCGTCCAACCGCATCAAGGCATGCCGGTCCCGTACCCTGATCTACCTATCTTTTTAGGTCTCACGCCGGATGATCTGGTTGCTGTTTATCGCTATGAACGAGCCATCAAAGTCTCTGCCGAGGACTATCGTGGTGCCAAGTGGGCGGCGCCCGCCGGTACACCACTCCCAGAGGGGGTTCCATTGGACCCGCTGGCCGACGAAAAGCTGCGCGAAGCGATGAGGTCGTGGTTTGCGAATGTCTATCTGCCATCGCTCGATTCTTCTTCAAGCCGGTTGGCGCTTTGGACCCTGAGACGATACCGGATGTACTTCCGCTATTGGCGTTTGTTTATGCTGAACAAAGAGACCCTGGTCTCTTTGTTCAACGACTTTGTTTTGCTCAACGATACGGCTGCTGAGCTCTATGGAGAATCCAAGAATCAAAGAGGCTTCGAGACTCGTGACTTGGACGAAAGCGCCCTGGCTGGACTGGCGCTGGTGGAGGTCGAAAGGCAAATATCCCGGGTTGAGGAGGCCCTTCGGGCCTATCCGCAAGGCGGAGAAGTGGATGTTCCCAAACATCTTGAGGCGCCGCTGCAGGCATTTTATCGTGTTTCAGAGAAGCTTAACGCGCATGCCAGCGCCATGGATCCATGGTTCGACTTTCGGGCCGAGTCTCTGTACCCGGACCAGTCGGTGTCGGATGCGATGATCCGAGCGTCACTGGTACGGCTGGAACAGGACCCGAGGTCTATGCCGGCCCACCGACTCACCGTGAATCGCGAGCTTGTTGAGTTTTACGTGCGCAAGTTTTTGAATGGCGTACAGTGGCGGAATGGCTTTTGGACTGACACTGGGATTCAAGAAGGCTCTGTCGGCCGAAGCTCAGTGATGGAGGCCCAGCATAGAATGATTGCCAACGATATTGCACGGCACTTGGATCCGACTATTGCGTTCATGGTCGACGAGGACCACGGCAGCCGTGTTCCCGAGATAGGTCAGCCCAAAAGCAATGACAAAGCGGACCCCTCTTGGCTCACGGTCAAGATAGATCATCTCCCCAAAGCGGCATACCTACTTTTGCTTCGAAACAACATGTACAACTACGAGGTCTACAATCCTGGTGGTGAAGTACTCGGCGCCCCCAAGGATACCATTCAAACCATCGTGGATGAGATTCTCCGGGCATCGATTCGCAAGGATTCCGAAGAACATGAAGGCAACAAGGTCCAACTTGATGGACTCATGGCCTATCTCGTGTCCTTGCTCGAGTCGGTTCGTGCCGATGGCCCGGTCGTATATTATGCACCACAGCGCGTCATCGATCTGATTGAAGACGCTTTCGGCCCGTCGGCCATCCGTTTTCATTTACACCCAGATCCTGCCGCAAAAAATGATTCGGGAGTGGGTAGCATTTCCATTAGGCCCATACGGGTAGAGGACCTCTTCAACGGGTATTTGCTGACCCTAGATTCGTTGAGCAGTGCCAGCGGCATGACGGAGGAAAAAGCAATCGAAGTTTTTGAGAGGATCCAGTCGGACCCCAACCATGTCATCTTGGTCGTCGTCCAAGATGACAAAGTGATCGGTGCAACAACTTTATTGATGGAGCCTAAGCTTGCGCTCGAAGGTGGAACCGTTTGTCATATTGAGGACGTGGCGATACATGAGGATCATCAGTCAAAAAAGATCGGATCAAAACTGATGAGAGCATCGATGAGCTATGCGCAAGACGCGAAGTGCTCCAAAACCGTGCTCAATTGCGAAGAAAAGCTGCTGGGGTTTTACGGACATCTTGGTTTCGGGTGTACGGGTGTGGGACTGCGTTTTGACCACCCCAAGGATTCCTGGAAACTCAAACAACGCGATTTGCCCGTCGGTTTGATCATTCGCAGACTCGAAGAGCGCGATCTCGACAATGGTTACTTGAGAGTTCTCGATTCGCTGGGCCTCACGAGTACCTTGACACTTGAAGCGGCTTTGAGGGTGTTTGAACGAATTCGCAAGAATCCGAATCATGTGATTTTGGTTGCGGTGCGGGGCGAACAGGTTATTGGGGCAGTGACCCTCCTGATCGAACCCAAGTTTATTCATAACGGACGGAACGTGTGCCACATTGAGGATCTGGTGGTTCACAACAACCACCGCGGGCAAAACATTGGCTATGAATTGACGGCTGCGGCCCTTCGGCACGCTGAGAATTCGGATTGTTACAAGTCTATTGCGGACTGTAGCATCAAAGACGTCAACGTTCATGAAGAATTCGGGATCTGGGACTGCCACTCCGAAGCGATGGCCGTTGATCACCCGCCGGCTCAATCAATCAACCCAGGTGAAGGGGGGGTGAGCCATTGTATTGCACCGAACAATGTTAGCTGGGAAGAAAGCAATGCCGGCGACACGCTGATCGTGACTGCAGGTGCCGAGATGTTTGCGTTGGGTATCAAACATCCTGGGCTGGCCGGGTATGAGTACCTTGCCCACGATGCGCGATGGGATGGCTGGGACCCTGTGCCTGAGTGTTTGGATGGCCTGTCCGTTACGCAGTATTCGCGTCAACCGATTCCGCTTTCGGTGCTCCAGTCGCTGGCGCATCATGAGGTGGCTGTATTCAAAACGAGCGGGAACGATCGCTGTGAGGAGCAGGGTTATTTGCTTGTGACCTCTGGAGAGTGGGATGGCGTTTCGTTTGGGGGCTTCGAGGAACTCTTGGACGCAAAGCGAGAGCCGCATGCCGAGTTGTTGGGTCACATGCACGTTGATCGGCGGGCTTCGCCCCTGCCGAGTCCTGGTGATTACGCGTTTTTGCTCGGTCGCCATCAATTCTTCGTCGATCATGGTCACGAGGGGGGACACAGAACGTCACTCATTTACCCAAAAACCGGCAACTACGCGTATGAATTCGGAGTGCCGGGGTCCGGCGCGGACTCACCGGCCACGGCAGGTAGAAGCTGGGCCTTGGCGTGTCCTGATTGGCGGTCGGAAGAGTTTGAGGCCCCGTAGCTCAGGGTTATGGGTATGGCGCCAGGCTGTGCGCGCATGTACGGAATCGGTCCGAAGCGACTGGCCCCCGTAAGGCCGAATGGGCGTTGACCGAAGCTACACCTGTCAACAGCTGACGTGGGGCCTATCGAAGTGATTGAAGGCGTTCCTGCACGAGTCTTTCTTCGAGTACTTCCAACTGGTAGCATTCGAATCCATGAACTCCTGGACGCTGGTATTGCTGCTTGCCCTTAGCCCGATTCTGTTGGCCGGCTGCAAGAAAGAGAAGTCTAACGCTGCTTTTGCCCGGGCCAACGCTGCTCTGGAAGAGACTATGGCCCGAACCGGTGATGTCACCTACCGGCACGAGGATTTTGATGCAGTCGCTGACCTTCTCCGAGGCGTTCCCGCGGACGATGCCCAACACGGACTCGCCATGATGATCGCCAACGAAATTCAAATTGCCCGCGCGACGGCAAAACGCGACCGAGCCTCCATTGAAGAGTCAGCAGCTCGTCCCACGCCTTCTTTGCCAACGCTGCCGGGGGTCAAGGTCGACATTTCGCTTCCCGACCCACCGAAGATTGAGGAATGGAATCCAGGAGTCCAATCGCCTGAGGCTTTAGAGGCGGCGAAAATAGAGAGGCAAAAGGAAATAAAACGCGCCTTTGAGCGCGCAGCCCAAAAACGGTTGGCGTCACAGAAGCGCAATTAGGTCAAATGGGTACCGTTTCTTGCCGAGTGGCCTTCGGGTTCTGAATTGTCGGCAGAAGATGCTCAACGGCTGGCCAGTCGGACGCTCCGACTCGGTGCGCAATGCGTGGATCAAATTTTGTTGGTGCTGCCTCTGGGTCTTGCGGCGGTTGCGATGGTGTCTTTGGTCGGGTCTGGCCTGGTGTTGGCCCAAGCCGCAGAAGCCTTTGATTTTGAACGGCTGCTTGACACTTTGGGCGCGGGGGTCGTCGGGGGCGTCGCCTTGTTCATTTTGGCGGCAGGCTCGCTTTTGACGCTGATGCTCGCGGTTTATCAGTGGTTTTTGATTTCCACCCGCGGCCAAACCATTGGAAAGCGTCTCTTTGGGGTCAAGATTGTCCGTCACGATGGTGCCAGAATTGGATTTGTTCGCGGCGTCTTGTTGCGCGTGTGGGTGTTTTCCTTCGTACTTGGCCTTGTTGCGTCGATTCCGGTCGTGGGGCCCTACGTTGGGTTGCTTACCCTTTTGCCCATCGTTGGCCAGCAACGGAGATGCCTGCACGACTATTTGGCAGGCACAAAAGTGGTTTCTTGCGGGCGCGTTGTGGGTGTTGGTTTTGTCCTTCTCTTGGTGTTGTTTGTGGGCGGGCTCGCGGCGCTCGGAGCGCAAAAGGGGGTTGAAGCGGTGCCCGCTTGGCTGCCCTGGTGGAGCAGGGAGGCGGGCACAAACGAGCCTTCGAAGGGGCTTGACGATCATCGGAAACCAGAAAGACCCCACGATCGGGTTGAACCTAAAGAACGTGTGCCTGCTCCTGATGAATCTAGCGCGCGTGCCCGGCAACCGCCCGGGACCATCTATCAATGGGTGGACGACGCCGGTGTCCGCCAGCTCACGAACACGCCGCCGCCATCACATATCAAGGATGTTCAGGCGATCACGCCGGCCACTGTGGCCAACCCGGCCACGTCTCGGGAGCGACCTCAAGCCGAAAAACGAGATCGTTTGTCTGGTGCCCTGAAAACGAAGGCCTCGAGACCGGAGCATGTTCGCTACGGTGTTCTCACTGCGAAGGCTTGGCGTTCCAAGTTTCGTGTCCTGCGGAACAAGATCGAGGGCGTGCGACAAAAGATACGAGCCCTGGAGCGACCTGGCATCAACCTTGTGGAAGAAGAGAAGCTTCAAGAACTCAAGGCCCATAAAGGCGAACTCGAGGCGAGCCTTCGAAAACTCGAAAAGGAAGCCTCAGACGTGGCCTTGCCACGAACTTTTCGCCATTAACGATTGGTCCTCGACGAGGGTTGAGCGGGGTCCTTAGGAATGATGCACGGGGTTTACGTTCTTACGCCAACTTGCCGGGGAGACGCCCATTTCTCGTTTAAAGGCGCGACTGAAAGCGGACTCGGATTCATAACCTACGTGTCCGGCAATGGTGCAGATCGAGTGGTCGGTCTCTCCAAGCAAGTTTGTGGCGAGGCGGATACGCCACCGCGTGAGATACGCGATGGGCGACGTATCGAGAAGCTCCGAAAACCGCGCTGAAAAAGCGGACCGCGATGTGCCCACCTGCTTTGCCAGTTCTGCGACCGTCCAACTTCTTTCGGGTGTGTTGTGCATGAGTTGGATGGCTTTCCCGACCGCAGGGTCCTTGAGCGCGGCCAGCCACCCTCGCTCGCCTTCAGAGAGGTTCTGCAAGTACTGGCGAATGGTCTCGACAAAGAGCAGTTCTGTCAGCCGGCGGAGCAAGGTCTCACTGCCCGGACGGCTGGCTTCGGCTTCAGCGATGATGTGGGTGACGCTTGCCTGAAGCCAAGTCGTGGAGGGGCCCTTTTGGCATGCGATATGGAGAAAGGGTGGGAGGGCGCTAAAAATGGGGTTGATGCCGCGCTCCACGAATTGAAGCATGCCACATACGAGCGCCAAGCTTCTCATGCCCTCACCTACGCGCACCGCCGGGGGTGCTGAAGAGCGCGTGCGATCGAGCACCAGGTCTTCGCTCGGAACGGTTGGGCGACCGGGCGTATCCACCACCGAGTGGTACAGATCGTCAAAAATGATGATCAGATCTCCGGTATTCATTTTTCGAGGCTCAAAGCCTTCGACTTCTACATAGCCTTCCCCTTCACGAACAATGTGAAACATCACCAGCCGATGCTCCTTCGTTTTGGGCTTCAAGCTGGGATGAGAGAGGGTGGGTGGGGGCATGGAGACCCCGTAGGCTCCGCCGAGGTGCGCACGGAGAAAAACCACCCCAGAGAGCTGGATGGTCTGCAAAACGTCCGAGAGCGCATCCATCATCGCCATATTTCAGCGTCTTGGACGTTCTGCCAAGAACTTTGGAGCCCGGGTCATGGTCACCGGAGCCGGCCTGGCCCATATTCACACCATCGAGGGTCTGCGCGAGCGGCCAGAAAGAGGAGGCAGTGGTGTCAAAAAAAGAGTGGATCGATAAGGCCGAGCGGCTGGGCCCGGAGCTCGCAGAGCACGCAGCCCGTCATGATGAAGACGGAAGTTTTGTCCGGGAGAGTTACGAGGCTTTGCTGGAGGACGGGTTTTTCAAGGCCTTGGTTCCGAAAGAATTGGGGGGTATGGGCGCCGGCCTGGGTGAAATCTGCGAGTTCATACGGACACTTGGAAACTACTGTGGCTCTACCGCCTTGGCGTATTCCATGCACTCCCACTTGGTCGCGGCTTCCGTATGGAAGGTGCGGAAGGGACAACCCGGAGAAAAGCTCCTCAAGAAGGTGGCGGCCGAGAATTTGGTGCTGGTCAGCACGGGCGCTGGCGATTGGCTCGAGTCCAACGGGTCCATGACCAAGGTCGAAGGTGGCTACCGGTACACCTCGAAAAAGCCCTTCGGAAGCGGAAGCCCCATGGGCAATCTGATGATCACCAGCGGTCGCTACGAAGACCCGGACAGTGGCCCCATGGTCCTCCATTTTCCCCTATCACTCGACGCAGAGGGGGTGCGCCGAGGCGATGATTGGGACACCTTGGGTATGCGGGGCACCGGTTCAAACACCATCGACATCCAGGATGCGTTCATTCCCGAAGAAAGCATTGCCCTGAAGCGACCGCGAGGACCTTGGCACCCCGCCTTCAATGTGATCGCGACCATTGCGTTGCCGATCTTGATGAGTGCCTATGTGGGTGTTGCCGAACGTGCAAGCACTCTGGCCATTCAGCAAGCAAGGAGGCGTCGCGACGACGTGAACGTACAGTACCTCGCCGGCGAGCTCTCCAACGCTCTATTTGAAGTGCGCGCCCTGTGGCGTGCCCATGTCGACAACGCCGCTGAATACGATTTTGCCCCCACGCTCGAAAGGGCCAACCAGAGCGTCCAGGCGAAGACAGCTTTGGCCAACGCCTGTATCAAGACCGTTCAAAAAGCCATGGAGCTCGGCGGTGGAGGCGCTTTTTTCCGAAAGGCGGGCATCGAGCGCTTGATGCGGGACGTACAGGCGGCCCCCTACCATCCGCTCCAAGAAAAACGCCAGCACGCCTTCTCTGGCCGCATTGCCTTGGAGCTCGAGCCTATCTAAGTAGTTAGTTAACTGACAGCTACCGCGAAATTCGAAGCCGAAGATTCTCTGGTTGACGCTTTCGTTGACGAATAGAACAGTTGTCTTGCCGTGTGGTTGCTTCCCGACCACAGATTCTAGCGCGCCTCCTCGACGACCTTGATTCGGCCTTGGTACCTTGGGCCTATGTCGAACCAAGGCCGGCTGGTATCCGTTTTACTGCTGTTCACTTTCTTCAGCTGTGCGCTCTTCCGCCCAGAATCGCGAGCTATCCTGCACCCTGACAAACCGTTCCCCAAGGGTGCGCCGAGCTTGGCCGTGACCCACACACAGGTTTATCCGGAGTCGATTCGCGCGGATCAGGCGGCTGTCCTGACGGTCTGGGCAGAGTTTCCAGAGGGCGCCCGGTATCGATGGCAAAGTCCGGACGGGCACATCCGCGGCTCGGGCGGTCGTGTGGTGTTCCGCCCCCACAAAGATTTTTCGGGCCGGGCGAAGGTGATGTTCATGGCGGCGAAAGACGATCGCCTGCTCTGCCGCCAAACGGTATCCCTGGATGTGCACCCGCGAGATCCCACGGTGATCATTCAAGAAGTCATCAAGAGAGCCAAAGGCTTTCGGTTGGTGCGTGGACAGGTTGAGGGCTTAAAAAGGCCTGAGAATTATGCCGTCGCCGTCTATCTGCACAGCGATGTCTACTATCGTTTGAGAAAGCGCCATATTTTCCCGTTGAACGAGAACGCTGAGTTCTCGTTTCGCGCTCACGTGGGACCAAAAATTGACCGCATGGTTGTTCATCTTATCCGTAAGGGCCTGGACCCGGACGCTCCGGGTGGCTGTCAAAACCCATGGGCCGACAAGCCACAGGCGGGCCAGTGCACGGGGTTTTTCGATTATCATGTGCCCACGAAATCTCGTGTCCCCCTCAAACTCGACGGTGAACGCTCTTTGGCTTTTGCGGTCCATCACTTCATGGGAACAGAGCGTCACCCCGATCCCCAGGTGCATAATCTGATCAATCGCTTTTCAAAACACGCGATTGTTGGGGCATCCGAGTCGGCCCGCTTGATACGGAGTTTTCTGACCTACGATCAACTGACCCTTTACGATCAAGCCTTGGCGATCCTTGTCTTCTCGCACGCAGGACTACAGGAGCCTGCGAAGAGAATTCTTGATGCCCTCCGCTTTCTGCAACTCAAAGATGATACCCACAAGGATGGCTCCTGGTATTTCTCTTACGATTCGGACGGAAAGAGCATCTATCCCCATGCCCCTGATTTCGACTTTGACGGCACACCCAATGGACACAAGATGGGGGACGTCCGAATAACCGGTGCCATTGCGTGGGTGGCGATGGCCCTCAACGCATACCGTCTCCGGTTCGACGATACGCAGTACGACGACACATGGCACCGGGTTATGGCCTATCTTGATCGGACAACGGTTTCGGTCTCGCTGAATGGCCACCAGGCGCGTGCCGTTCGTTTTATGCAGAGTGATCGGCCGGCAACCCCGTGGGACGAACGAACCATCCTCTCCATCGAGCATAATCTCGATGCCTACTCTGCTTTTAGACACTACGCCGTTATCACCCAAAATGAGCATTTTGGAGAGCAGGCAGAGCGCATCAAACTCTTTTTAGAAAGCCTCTGGCGCCCAGACCAAGCGCTCTTTTATCCTGGCTATCGCCTCTTGGACGATGGGGTTGTCGCAAATACCGAAGAGATATACAAGGATCCGCATAGCTGGAGCCTTTTGGCCTTCAGCCACTCCCAACCGCACATCAAACTTTACGCGCCGGGGCTTCAAAGCATCTGCGAGCTGTTCTTTGAGCCCGCGGGCCATACCCGGCAGAGCAATGCCTCCTTCCAGGGGTACTTCGATTCCCGCCCAACGAACTTTGATCCCTACGCTCCGGAACGCGGGTTTGTGTGGACTGAGGGGACCCTCAGCGTGGTCGCTGCCCTAGACGTCGCGAAAAGAGCACTCCAACGAGACTTTTCGTGCACCGCACACGGTTTGACCTACAGCCGCGACGATCTTCTCCGCTCCATGGTGACCATGCAAGACGTGTACGGTGGTCTGGCCTACGCCAGCAACAACCGAGTGAAGGGAGACTTCACCGTAGGCTCGAGCGTATCGGGCACCGCCTGGCTCTATTTCGCCCGCCACGGGTTCAACCCCTTCAACCCGGTCTTTTCTTCCCGTCCCCCGGCTCCCCTTGCGGCAGACGCAAACAACCGGTGAGCTGATTCCGCCCAAATTTGAGAACGGGTCGCCTCTCGGGCATGCGGATGTGCAAGATTGCTCGTTCCATCCGTTTACGGTGAAGTGTCACGGTTACGCCACACCGACACATGTATATAAGATATTAAAATTACTAAGAAAAACAAAAATTTCAAACGCTTTGAATGTCCGCGGTCCTTGGCCAAACCACTGACCTATTCTTGATGCGCCTGGCCTTGGCACACAACTTGAATTGCCAAGCAGCCACGACCAAACGTCCCAAGGGGCGCACAAAGAGGAGACGAAAATGACTTTTCCCATTCAAATGCAGGTTCGGCTTGCGCATCTATCCATTCGAAGTCCATTCACCCATAAGGCCAAGAGCAGTCAGGCGTTGTCGGGGGCCATACAGCTTTTGAGTCAAGCGCCCCATTTGCTGGCAAGAGCGCAGGCCTTCGAACAAAAATTTGGACATCGGGCACCTCCCTGCGCTTGTTTTCCGAGACCCCGCGTGCAGCTTTCGGGCGCCCCGGCGGGAAAGGGGCTGACAAAAAACCCGAAAAGCTGGCCCAAGGGATCGATACGAACAGCGGGGGGCTATACCATTGTTGCCCACGGGGCCCGCAACGCGTGGAGCATCTACGCGCCGGGGCAAAAGCCCACGGACAACGCCCACACCCACATTTGGGGAGATCCACACGTCAACGAAAAAGATGGAACCAACTGGGATTTCACGAAGAGCAGCAATTTTGTGCTCCCCGATGGAACCCGCATTCACGCAAAGACGACTTCGGAAACGGGTGCCTCCATCTCCAAAGCCCTAACCATCACCAACGGCGCAGACCGGGTGAACATCAGCGGCATCGACATCAACCAGCCCAAGGTGGGAGAGATCAAGCAGGACGGCTACGAGTGGCGCGCGGAGCACACCGCAAAAAATCGCGGAGTGGATACGTACCGGCTGGGGGGAGATAAAAAGTACGTACATTGGTTCAAGGAACGACACGGCCGCATTCAGGGGCGCGTTGACGGTTCGAGCTACAATGCAAAGACGCAGCAATACGAGCAGCATCTTTACAAAAAGACGCCCTACTGGGTGAGCAAAGAACTGCGCCCAGCACTGGGAAGCCCCGCGTGGGGGAACCAGTTGAGGGCTCAAGTGGCTGACGTCGCGGGTCTCACCGGGAACCGTCCTTTTGCGAAAACTGTGGGTTCGTTTCTCTTCGCGGATCACTTTTTGAGTCAAAACGCATTGACTTCACCGTGGGGCGGGCTTCCGATGGCATTCCCAGACTGGGCAAACACCGTGAGTGCGCTTCATGGGTGCGGGTGTGTGCTGTCTCGGCATGAGAAGTTGGCCGACGTCGCGAAACTAGGAATTCTTTCTTACCTCAACTCGTGAAAACGGGTGCAACGCAGCGAGTCGATAGATGAAGGCCGCCTGGGCCTTTCTTGGAGGATATCATGAAAAACGAACACTTAGATTTACACACTTCCATGCCGCCCGTCCCGAGTGGCCTAGATGGCAAACTGCTCACCTACAGCCCCGAGCGGCTGGCTGAGTTTTTGCAAGGCCACATTTCTCTTGGTGAGCTTGAAGGAATCGGCAAAGAGGCCCAATACGACATGGCCGAGTCTGGTTTTCGATGCCTGAACGAAGGCCGACTGGAGGATGCGAAGCAAGTATTCGATGGTCTTGTCGCACTGGACCCCTACGATGCGTACTTTCACGCGGCACTCGGAAGCATCGCCCAGCGACAAGACGCGCTCGAGGAGGCCGACAAGAAGTACACGCGGGCGCTTGAGATCAACCCTCATTTCCCCACGGCACTGGCAAACCGGGGCGAGGTTCGCCTCTCGTTGGGGCGTATGGAGGAAGGTGTGACGGACCTTCTGAGCGCCCTGGATGCAGATCCGGAGGCGAGAGAGGCTGCGACCCATCGTGCTTGCATTCTTCTCAAGGTGATTCACCTAGAGGCCCAATCCGATCAGGAGGCGTAAGCCGTCATGTCCGGAGCCCCGAGGGTTCGGCTGGCCCTCGGCAGGCTCTGGACGCGACCCGGGCAGAGGGGTTAGGGAGCGTTTGTGCGCGTTCATGTTTGTGTGAGGTCATGGATGACCACGAGGTATGCATCTCGTTTATTCTTGGTTCTCCTTTTCTCGCTGGCCATTGTGCCTCGGGCAGAAGGGGCACGGACTTTTGCGCTCATCATTGGAAACAATGCGAGTCTGGGCCAAAATACGCCTGCGCTTCGATATGCCGACGACGACGCTGCTCAATATGCGAATTTTTTTGGGCAGCTCGGAAGCACCACGCATCTTCTTGTAGAATTCGATGAAGCCAGCCGCAACTTGTACCCCTATCTTCGCCCGGAAGGGGCCCCGACGCGGGGCGCCCTCGATGATGCACTGACCGCCATTGGCCGCGAAGTACGAGACGCCAAGGCACTTGGGGAGAAGACCGTGTTTTACTTCGTGTACGCCGGGCACGGAGACGTCAAACGGGGGGAGGGCCGCATTGCGCTCAAGGACGGAGCCATTACCCGGGACCATTTTTACAAACGGGTATTGGGTCGGTCCTATGCGGATATCAACCACGTTATCATAGATGCGTGTAAGTCCTATTTCCTCGTTTTTGATCGTGGAGAGGATGAAACACGAGAGGCCTACCACCAACGTTTCGATGATGAGGAGTTGGTGAAACGGCCCAACACCGGCCTTTTTTTGTCGACCTCCGCGGCAAAAAACAGCCACGAATGGGAGCAGTACCAGGCGGGTGTTTTTAGTCACGAGGTGCGTTCGGGACTGCGAGGTGGTGCGGATCTCAACCTTGATGGACAGGTGTCTTACCAGGAGCTTGCCGCTTTTGTGTATTCGGCCAACAAAAGCATCCCCAACGAAAAGTATCGGCCAGATTTCCTTGCTGTTCCGCCCGAAAGCGATGCGCCCTTGGTGGACCTCACCGTTGCGTCCGGGCGTCGGGTTGTTTTGGATACCCACAAGCCGGGCAGACTTTTGGCTGAAGGTGCGGATGGCATTCGCCTGCTCGATTTGCATCTCGGACCACAAAAAGCACAAGTGATTTTGCCTATGCGCGATACCGTTTTTCTGCAAAACGTGGACGACGCGCTGGAGTATTTGCTCCCGGCTGAGCCGCTCCTCCTCCTCAGTCGTCTCCGGGCCCGGGCGCCTACCATGGCCACGCGCGGAGCTGCCCACGAGGCTTTTGGAAAGCTGTTTGGGACGCCCTTTGACCAGCAGGTTTTGGCACAGCTTCCACATATTGGCTCTTTTCTCGATCGCAAGACTTTGGCCCAAAAACGAATCGCTCTCGAGAGCCGTGTTTCCGTCGCGCGGCCGAGGCCCTTAACGTGGATTGGTCTCGGTGCTTCAGCGGCCTTTGCCGGCCTTGGGGTCGCTTTTCGCATTCATGCGAACAATCAGTTTGGGGCCTTTCAACGCGCATCGGCGTCGGAGCAGGCGCGTTTAGAGTCGAGCACCGAACGGTGGGATCGGCTCGCCATTGCGTCTTGGACGCTTGCCGCCACCACCGCCCTTGCGGCCCTCGTTTATGAGTTGTGGTTTGCGGACCCTTCGGCGAGTGATCATGCTGCGGAATGAACTTCCGGCAAGCTCAGGGTGCACACTCGGCGTACCACTCTCCGAAGAACATCGACCGACTCTCGTTGCAATCGAAGGTGGTCGTGCATGGCGGACAGTCGTGGCAGGCAGGAACGTTTCCCGGGCAAGCAAGACCCTCGTCGGCGCCGCTGCAATAAAAGACGCTATGGGAGCCGCTGTCACTGGAGGTGCGCTCCGCCTCTGGATGGAAGGCATGGCATACGTCATATGGACTGGTGCCGGCCGTAATTCTCGGAACTCCGGTGCAGCGCAGCCCCATCGAAGCACAGTGCTCGTCTCCGTCAATACCAGGTCCGTTGACACCCTGAACCGCGCAAAATATGCGTCGCGTGCTCTCGATGAGGACGACCCGACAAGCCGTGGGCATTTGATGGGTGATGAGGAAACCGCTCGGGCTGCACCGGGACCTGTTTTCGGCGCTGTCGCTCGCTTGGGTGTACAGGAGTGTGGTGCGCCCAGGGTCCAAGTTTTGGCTTAGCAATATCCCGAATTCATTAAAATCTGAGGCGGTGCCTTCCCCCATGAGGAAACGAGAATCACAGAGGCTGTTACGATAAATTCGCACGATCTGACCATCCTCAGCCTCGCCTCGCATTCGTACAAACACGCTCTGAGTGGAATCCGGCCCGACGATGACGGGGACTTTCGGACCATCTCGGTTCTGGCGGACTCGGAATCCGGTCGCCGAACATGCAGAGACCACAGGGCTTTGCGCCCGGACGTACAAAATCAGTGTTTCGTTTTGTCGAATGCCCGACACGGTGATCCGGAAGACGTTGTCTGCGTTGCTCACGCCCGATGGTCCCACGCGCACCGCGCATTCTGGATCGAGATAGAGCTGCACGGTGGTTCCCGCCGGTGCGCTGCCGATCAGGTCGACCGTATCTTCGTCGGTGACCAGAGGAGGATCGGTTGCCAGCAAAATGGGAGCCTCTGTCCCGCGATTGCCCATACGGTAGGCCTCAAAGTCGCGGCCACATCCCGCCGCCAGGGCTACGGCAAGCACAGTGCCAATACCAAACGCTTTCATGGGTCTTTCGCCCGACTCTTGGGCCCTTGGGTTATGTGCCAAAATGGGTGTCTAGAGTCCACGAGATCTCTCGATCTTTATTCCAGCGCGCTTTGCGATTGGACAAGCTGGTACGCAAACGGTAACAGCGGGTGTATACCTTCACACAGGGACAAAGGGGAAGAACGAGGGGCACTCTCAGAGCACAGTGACGACGCTCTGATGGCCTTGCTCAAGCAGGACCACCAGGGGGCGTTTCGTGTACTCTTAGAGCGTCATGAGCTCAGAGTCGTGGGGTTTGCGGCCAAGTACCTTGGTGACCGTGCGCTGGCAGATGATGCGTGCCAAACAACATTCCTGCGCCTATGGAAGACCCGCAGAGCTTACGAGGCGCGCGGCCGATTTCGCGCTTTTTTGGTTCATCTGTGCCTCAATGTTTGTCGAGAGACGACACGGAGTGCGCGGCGGCGCAGTACCTTCTTGGTGCGGTGGGCACGACTGGGTGGCGCGGACCCAGAACCAAGCTCCGAACATGAGCTTTTGCACGCCGAGCGCACGCGGGTCGTGGAAAAGGCTGTGGCCAATCTTCCCAGGCGACAAAAAGAGGCGGTCCTTTTGAGGTTTTTCTCCGACTTGAGCTACGCCGAGATGGGGCAGATCCTGAGGCGCCCCGAGGGCACCTTGCGCAATCGTGTGCATCGAGCGCTGAAGCAACTTCAGCCAGAACTTTTGGAGCTCAAACGTTGACGTGCCCTGATTCCCAAGACCTCCTTCGGTTCGCAGAAGACGACATGCCAAGGCCAGCGGCCGACGCGCTCACATCGCACCTGCAAGACTGTCCAAATTGCGCCCGTCAGGTCGACGATTTCAAGCGTGCCATCGAAGCCGTCGCATCCGTGCCGCCGGAGCTCGCAAGTTCACAACGTCGAAGCCAAATCTTGGACCTGGTTTTTGCCGATCAAGAGGTCGTGAAAAACGAAGAGGCCGCAAAAAACGAAAATTCTTGGCGCCCATCTTTCCCCATGGCCCTCGGTCTTGCCGGCGGAGCTCTAGCCGTGGCGTTGGGCGTGGTGCTCTTTGTACGTGCACCTTCAGACATCAACGGGGATAGCGGCTTTCAAGCGCGTGGCCCGCAGCACACGCCCAAAAATGGCCTCGAATCAAGCATGGTCGGCATTCGTATTTTTCGCATTGGCCCGACCAGCCCGCGCCCGGTGCGGGTTCACGAAAAATTGATTGCCGGAGAACGTTTGCTCTTTTCTTATAGCAACCTCCACCCTGCGGGGCTGAAACACTTGACCGTCGTCGGCCGCGATAGCCGAGGCCAATTCCATTGGTTTCATCCTTCTGCCAAAACGCTCGATGTCGCCACCAGCATCGCCATCGCGTCCGACGTCGCTCGTCAAGAAATTCCCGAAGCCGTTGGTCTCCCCCTCCCCCTCGGTCCCATCGTCATTGTGGCTGTGTTTTCGCGTGAAAGCATCTCACGAAAAAGGCTTGAAGCGTGGCTCAGCGCTGAGGCTCTATCCTCAAACCCCGGCCCCCTGGAGAATACCGCGCTGGACATCCATCGGCTCGTTGTTGTTCCCCCCCAGGACTGAAGCACGTCCCATAACCTCCTGGATCACCTCGGGACCGGCGCCCTAAGGCCGAACAGCGTTGGTGGGCTCCTCGACACGTGAGGCACAAGGTCGGCGCTCATCCAGGCCGAACTCGATCTCCAGAACCATAACCGTTACAGCTACGTTCTCAACCGACCGTTCAGTTTGGTCGATCCCAGCGGCCGGTCATTTATCGGGTTTGTTTCGGCCATTGTGGGTGCGGTCATCGCTATCGTCGATGCCATTGCGCCGGCGGTAGCATTTGCAAGCTTTGGTTACACAACATCGGTCTCTCAATGATGCGGCCAATGCTTATATTTCGAACACCGACTACCGGCTGAAGAGTTTTGGCCGCCCATACGGCAGTGATGAAGCCCCGCGATGAGCCGTTTGACTGATCAGCCCCTCGGCGGCCGCTGAGGCAAGCACGGCAACCAGGGTTTGCCGGGTAAGGGTCCTCAGACAATCCGGTCCGTATTTGCAATCCCATTTGCACGAGGACATTGCGGTCGCAGGTCTGGGGGCTTTCCTCAGCAAAATGCGTTGACTACGGTGCTCGGTGGGCGTAGGCGAGGCTTGGGACGTGTGTCTGAAGAGTACTTGAGGCGCGGACGTCCTCTTTGCCGTGGGGAGGTGGGTTTGAACCCTAACATCAAGGGCAGCCATTTGGGGGTGTTGCTTTTGGCTGCCAGGCAGCATTGCATTTTGCGAAGCGCCCTTTTGAGCACTTCGTTCCTTCTTTCGACGCCGACGTTGGCGTCCGACGTGCAAACAGCGTCGGATTCATATGCCCTCCAGCCAGGGTGGAATCTTTTGCACTTTCCCGAGTCTGCGCTGGCGCGGGATGCGCTCGAGGCCGAAGGGTTTGAGTTGTGGCCACTCTCATTGCGCACCCCGGACGCGCCGCGTTCCCCGATTCGTCCGTCGGTGGCCCAAGCGGGTGTCGGTTATTGGGTTTGGTCTGCGAAAACGCTTTCGTTGCCCTGGGATGGCCAAACAGAGACCGGTCTGGTCGCGACCTCGACGGCATCCAGGTGGCGGTTCTTGGGGGTCACAGACGCAACGCCGTTCGAGGCACTGAATCTTGAGGAGGCGTTTGTTTGGAATGCCCACGACCAGAACTTTCAGTCGGTAGAGACGGAGCATTTGCTTTTGCCAGGACATGGCTATTGGGTGCGTCCGGCTACCGGGGACATGGCCCTTCGAACCGAGGATGAAGCGCTTCGCGTGCAGGAACCAGAGGTCGGCGGTCCCCAAAGCGGGAGGCTTGCGCGTCTCATGCGGCGTAGCCTCTCCCCGCGCGACGTCGGGGCAACGGCTTCAGGGGGCCTGGTCCAATTGTGGTGGAAGGCGCCCACCCACTTTGATGATGGCGCTCGGATTCCCCCGGGCTTGGCCCTATCGTTTCGTGTGTTTCGCGACGGTGAACCGGTTACGGATGTACACGCGACGGAGCATGAAGAAGCGGTCGCGGCACGGGTCCGTCCCTACAAATACCAAGTTTCAGCGGTTGTCGAGAACCCGGAGGGAGTAGGACTGGAATCCATTCGGTCGCAGCCCATCCATGTTGCCATTCTTGCTCCAGGGGCCCCACCCCCGCCGGGCGACTTTGAGACCCCGGCATCCTTGACCGATGGGCGTGAACGAGCGGGCATGCCCAAGACGGCGCTGAGCACTCAAAACGGCAAAACCTACGCCCACGTTGCTTATGTCACCTGGAGCGCTGGCGGAAAGAAGAGCAACATACGGTACGCCCAAAGTGAAAAAGCCGGAGTGGCCGGAAGCTTCGGCCCGGCGCGGCTTGTCTCAACCCTGGCCGAAAGCCGACGAGTGAGTTTTCTCGCGCTTGCCGCCCATGCGCACCAGGTCTCCCTTGCGTGGGTGGAGGAAGTCAATGAGTCGCGAGGAGGTCAAAGCGAAATCTACGTGGTGCAGAGCCAAGATGGGGGTCGAAGTTTTGGTCCCCCGCAATCGGTGAGGCGCAACACCGCATGGAAACATAATCCAAACGTCGGATACGACCGCTTCGGACGTCACCACTTGGTGTGGGGCGAGGCTCACAAGGTGTACTACCTCAAAAACTTGGAAGGCGTACCTTCGAGTGTCTTCGATGTGCGCAAGCGGGAAGTTGCCACCGAAAAGCTGCAATACATGGCCTATTACGCACCTTTCGAAAACACACCATGCACTTGCAAAGATTGTTGGTGCGAAGAGTCCTATCTTTTGCGCGACCCTCCGAGCCAAGGCGGGCAGGCCGATTCCGGGGTCTGGCAATCGCCTCCAACCCCTTCGGGGACCGTTGGGCCCGGGGTCGCTTTCGTTGAGCGTATCGAAGAAAGCGATGTGCATGAACCATCCTTGCATATCGACGGCGATACGCTCAGCATTGTGGCGCGTCAGTCACGGATGTGGGACAACAAGCCGGTTTTGAATCCGGCGTGGGTCGACATGGTCCAGCGCCCCATTTACAGCGATGTTGTCGTGCAACGGCAACAACCCACACGGCTGCTTGTTGGTTGGCGGAGCGTGTGGAAAACAGCTTTTGCCGAGGGCGATCGCGATCTCGTGCCCGGCATCGGTTATCAACACCAGTATTTGTATAGCGGCTCGTGGCACGACGAACCTCAAATCAAAGTTGCGCAACGCCCACTTACGCCTGGTGCATGGGGCAAAACTCACCGAACTGTGACCGAGTGGCGAATTTCGACAGTGGCCTCGGGCAGAGTGGCGACTGACTGGCAACACACGCCCGCCTACCCTCAGGTTTATACGTCGTCCGAAGGCGTCTTGACGGCGGTGTTCGAACAAAGCGCATTGGTGCCTTCCCAAGCTGCGGAGGCAAATGCCCTGACAACCTTTAACGTGGCCAGCTCCAAGGATGGTGGTTTGAGCTGGTCAGCCTACGATCGCGTTGGGGTTGGGCAGGCGCCCCAGCTGGCCATCTCAGCCCCGGGGGAAACTGGCATCCTCTTCTTTGCGCCGGAAACCAGCTCGTCGCCGGGGGCGATTCGCTGGGTGTACGGGCAACAGGGGCAAGGCTTTGGCCCCGTAGTCACGCTAAGCCGAGCCCCCGTTCTGTCCGTTCGGCGCGGACCCCGAGGAGAAAATATAGGCGTGGCGTTCGGCGCGCCATCTCTCAGCGCCCACGCCGAACTCTTTTTGGCTGCATGGGTGCGAAAAGGCGCGATCGGCCGGTCCCACGACCAGATCGTGACCGCACGGGCCGCGCGCGTGTCCGCGTTTTCTCACCTGGACGTTGAGGTCAAAAAGGAGGCGGCGCCCGTTCAAAGTGTGGCGATGACCGTGCGGGCCGTAAATAAGTACTTTATGCCGGTCGATACGGGGGGAGCCGTTGAGGTATCTCGCTCGGCGACGAGCCCAGCCCGTTTTGACGGGTCGCCCAACGTTGTGTCTTTGGCCGAGGTCGCTCCTTTGGCTTTGCGTTTTGAGCTCCAGTCGGGTGTCGGCGAGCTGATCTTGCCCGTTGTCGAGCCTCAGGAAGGCCTCGCGCCTGGTGACGCCACTGTTTCCATGCGCTTCACAAACCCACAACACGGTATCGACAGCAGTGCTCTCCGCCACGTCACCGGAAAAGACGGCGGTGGGGGGCGTTATGCCGAAGCCATTGGCGCCCGGGACCGTCTGCTTAGGCACCCTCCGGACATGGAAGAACCTGCTCAATTTTACTACCAGGTGGAGTACCTTCCGGGCGTTCCCCATGATGGCTTTGAGGCCCAAGATCCGGCCACCGAACCTTCTGAGAGACTATCTGCCCAAGACGCCCATCATCTTGCGGGTTTCGAGCGGGTGTGGGCTTACACCCAAGGCATCACTTTGGCTCAGCTCGCCACCAGTTCTGGCAGCTACGGGCCGAAGGCCATCGGCCTGGCACGGTACCTTTGCCACCACGCCGTCAGAAAACCGAATGGAATCATCATGGGGTGGCCCTTTTCGTGGAATACCAAGGATGACGACTGGGCCGACGCCCGACTGGTGACCGGGGCCAACGCTTGGGTGATCCATGGGCTCGGAGTGTTCTTGACCTCAGATGCGTACCGGGAAGCGCCCCCTGAAGACCAAAAGATGCTGATGGCTTGCTACCAAAACGGCCTCGACGGTCTCCAGGAGCATCGCCGGCGGCTACCCATTGACGAAAGCCGAATGGGCAGTTTGATGTCGGCCGGATGGACCACGCGGGGCTTAGAGAGCGTCGGGTCTCCTCATCGATTGCGCGATGAGAACGCCGGTTTGTTTAAGGATGTCGATTTGGACCATCGATTTTCGTACTACAGTGTTCTCGATGCCATCGGATACGGGGCCTTCAGCCCTACCGAAATCAGAATTTGTGCGCTGGGCGATGACTGCGGTGGCCAGCCTTTCCACAGCGCTGCTTGGCAGGTGCGCGCCGTCAGTCAAGAGGCTGAATGGGCGGCGCTCAAGGCTCGGGTACCCGCTCAAAATGTGGTCACCGAGCACAGCCTCGACGTTCTTCAGGTGTTGAAACACGCGCTGAAACATTCCGACTCTTTAGGGCCCCAAAACCCAGAATCCAGGCGTGCTTGGACTCAGAAACTTGCGAGTTGGCGAAACGAACTCCGCGACGGTGTATTCTTCTTGCTTTGGGATGGTGATGGTTGGCGGGACGAGTTTATCGACACCCTCGCTCACCTTGAAAGCGAAAAGCCCGTGGTCCCCCTCACGGCGGCGCAGGCCCACCGGCGGGCGCTTCGAATGCAAGCTATGCAAAGTGCTCTTGACGGAGGCTCCCTCGGTCGGGTGATCACCGGGGGGACAATCCATCACGATGCACAGGGGGTTCGCTTCGAGGCCAGCCCGCACACCGCCATCGACAACTGCAGCTGGTTGGCCCTGTCTGTGGAGGATGACCTCGATGGCTTTTACGCCGAACGTCTGGGGCGCTGTTTAGAGTACACGGTGATTCAGTTTGTCAAAGACCTGAGCGCGGGCGACGAAGACTGCGACCCCACAAGAGCGCGTTGCCCGCCCCGACGTACCTATCGCGGTACCCACTACTTTCAAAACGCCTTTAAGGACCCCTACATCGAGCCCAGTTTGCTGCAGGAATCGTCCTACCACCTCGAAGCCACGATGGGTTTGATCTTAGGACTGCTTAAGTTTGCACAAGCCCACCCCGGCGACCCGAGCGCCGCCGCCTTCCTTGAGGAGGCCCATCAGCTTTGGGGCGGGGCGCAATCGTTTGTAGATGATCACGGTTTTCTCTACTCCAGCCAACGCATCCAGGACCTTTCGGCCCGTCTGGAGTCCAGCACCGCGCTGGTATGGTTCATCGATGTCTACACGTATTTCGCAGAAAACATCGATCCGACTCTCACGTTGCGGACGCCCGAGCCCGATGTCCCACAACTCGTCGAACAACTCCAAATTCTCTGGTCGGGTGTGGATGGTACCGAGCATGGTGCGGTCCGTCTGGGGGCAAAAACGACGTTCATCAACGGAAAAGTACGAACCAAAGGCCTACAATCAGTCGTCAAAATGGTTGATGAGCTCCTTAGAATTCCAGCTCCCCTCGCGGCTGCAGCGATGAGCAGTATGGTTGCAGCGGGCCATCTCTCAAGCGGCTTTACCGAGATCGACCCCGGCCTTGAGACCATCTTTTTGGGTGGCGAAGCCCCCCCAGGCGAGTACTGGGAACCAGCGGGTTTCATCGTTGCCGAGGACATTCTTGCCCAGCCTCTCAGAACCTACGTCCGAGACGAGTCCGAAATTCGGGCTTTTGTGCCGTTGTACCGAGACGCACCTACCGTGATTTCCCAAGACAATCTCGCGGTGGCATTTGACGACGACCGCATCTACTATTTCCAAGTCGGTCGGCAAGGCATCGATGAAAGCCCCCTCGGCGATTTTCGGGTTTTGCTCCCGAGCCCGGGTGCGGTGTGGCCTGTGTACGCCCTGAAGTCCTCACACGGGCGATACGATATTCTGAATGCGTTTGTTCAGGCCCACCCGCGTTGGAAAAAGGCGCAGGCTGCCGTCTCTTGGCTTCCAGAATCGGTGCAGTCTGTGTGGCTGTCGTTGGTAGAGATTTCCGTGCGTTCCGAATTTGGGACGATTGCTGCCCAAGAGTTTGGTCTGGACGCACCGTTTGCAGACACCCCGTTCGATCCTTCTGCTGCTGCCGGCATTGCACGACCCGACATTGAAGAAATCAAGTGGCACTCAGACGCAAAACACGGCACCCAGTTCACAGTGGAGTTTACGCCTGGTTCCGGTCACGATTTTGGAAGAGAGTTTCACGAGGCCGTTATCGAGTGCAGTTATAACCAGAAGAATTTATCATCGAAGCCCTATCAACGCGATGTGGACATCATTCGCCGAGAAGGCACACCACGGCGTTTTGAGATCGGTCAAGTGGTCGCCAGCACCAAGGATCTTGAAGAGCAGACAAAACGATTCAACAAGATTCCCAACTGGATGGTTTCGGCAAGCTTCTTTGGCGATGGCGTCGGATTCCCACCGAGGGACAAAGACCTTCGCTGCAAGCTTTGGGTCAAGCAGCGGCATGGCGAATGGAGCGAGGCGGCTGATTTTTCTCTGCGCCTGTGGCGCGATTGGACGCCCGTGATCGGGGACTTGGACGGCTATCCGTACATCGATGTTCCCGTTGGTCGAAATATGGACGAGGGTGTCGCTTCGGTTTTGGACGCGATTCCCTCGGCGTCCAAAATCTATTTGAACGCTGCGTCCATTTATGATTGTGGGCCGACCGGGGATGAAAAAGTAACGTTGGGGATAGTCGTGGTTTCTAACTCCCCCTCGTCTTTTTCCGGTAAGAAAAACAGATACATGAGGATCCACACCAAGTCGGATGGGAAACCGTATTTCAAGTGGGACCACTACTACTGCATTGGCATGTTGACCCAAGTAGAGGGCAAAGGCTCCGAAGACTTCTCCATCAGGATCCCGGAAAAACAGATCTACATCCCACCCAAAGGATCCGAAGGTCAGGCCTACGGCGATGACTCGGATGCCAGTGCTGCTTTTTATTCCGCCAGCGAATTCTACGCGTATGCACACGAAGATGTGTCAGGGCTCGATACGGCTGTAGGGGGCATCCATGTGCTTACCTTCGGGGATGATGGGAACGTACACCCTGACGGACCCGTGCACTTCGAAGTGGGTGCGTACGCGGCCACACCCAGCACGTGGACCTACCGGGTGTACAACGATCATGCGGATCCCATCGAACTCCAAGTTGAGCACCTTAGTCCTTACCTACGCGTCGAACCCTCTCAGTTTAGCCTTGGTGGAACCGGGCTAACGAACGGTGACGACCACACGCCACGATGGCGCGATGTGAAGGTGTCTGTGAACCAAGACGCCCTTGTTGGTTACCCCGCGGGCCTCTTTGAAGACCAAGTGTCCTTCCGAGAAGCGAAAACCGGTGAAATTTGGGCTACAAGGTTTGTGACGGTCGATCTTGTGGACCGGCTTGCGAACGAAGCCACATTGGTCGAGTTTCAGGGCCTCGTCGGTCGGCTGGATGCCATTTGGTCCAAGGTATCGGGCAACCAGTGGGCGGAGCCTATCCAGTTGGGTACGAAGACCGTATTCATCAATGGAAAAGCACGAACCAAACTCATGCAGGCCGCGGTCAAAGCGGTTGATGAGCTCATGACCGTCCCCGCCCCCCTGGCGGCGGCAGCCATGAGCAGCATGGTTGCTGCTGGCCACATCTCGAGTGGGTTCACCGAAGTCGATCCGGGCCTCGAAACAATTTTTTTGGGCGGTGATGCCCCATCAGCAGAATACTGGGAACCTGCGGGCTTCATTATGGCGCAAGACATCTTAGCTGAACCACTCGGGACGTACGTCCGCGACGAGATGGAGATCCGGAGGGATGTGCCCTTGTACCGAGAGCCTCCCTCCTTGGTTGCGCGGGCGAATCCTGCGATGAACTTTGATGATGAGCTAGTCTACTACTTTTTGGTCGATCGAATCGGTATCGATGAGAGCCCCGTGGGAGGCTTTCGTTTTCTTGACCCCGAGCCCGATGCCGAATGGGAGGTGTACGCGCTCAGGGCGGACCAAAAGAGAGAGCGTATCCTCGACACCTTTGTCACAACCCATCCGCGGTGGGTAAGTGCGCAGGCCAGCTCGTCCTGGATGCCAGACCCCATTCGAGGCCCATGGCTCTCGCTGGTTGAACTTACAGTGCGGTCGGAGTTTGGTCGTTCGGACGCCGAAGCATTTGTCCACGGGTCGACCGGATTACATACGCGTCCGGAGTCCCTCGCGGCTGATGTTGGGCAGCCGGAACTCCTGGAGATCGGGTGGGAGCACGACGCCACCCGGGGCACCCAGATTCGCATCGAATTTATTCCTGGCAACATAGATGACTTTCCAAAGGAGATGGAAGAAGCCGTGCTGGAATGCAGCCCCGACGAAGGAAAGCTCCGAAAACAGCCCTTCGAAACCGACGACGGTATCATAAGACGCACCGGGCAGCCTATCGCTTCTCCCTACAATCTTGATGAAAACAAGAAGACTGGGGATCCTGTTAAGGATGCCCTCCTGAAGTTCATCAACTTCTTACCGAAAAAGCGCGTCAATGTGCCTTACTTTGGGCCCAATCTTCCGTTTCCCGGGCCCAGGGAAAATGAGACGCTGAAATGCAGGCTTTGGGTGCGAGGCAAAACCGGTGGATGGAGTGAGGCCGTGACCTTTCCGCTTAAGCTGTGGCGAGATTGGACAGCTAAGATTTCATCTACGAGGGGGAGCCCCGTCATTGAGGTCCCCATCGCGGAAAACCTGGGACAGGACATCGTGTCGACCTTAGACTCCATTCCGGAAGGTGCCCCTCCTATAGCCCATGCTCTTTCAATCTTTGATTGCGGTCCCACTGGCGACGAAGAGGAGGGCCTAAGAAATGTGGTTTTCAGCGCCCCTAGGGGTTGGAGGAAGAAGAAGTTCTACAAATTTGAGTACGGAAAAAGCACCAAGGATAGGCTCCAGTGGGACCACTACTACTGCATCAAGGTACTCACCCTCGTCAGCGGCGATGGGCCGGGGCAACCATACTCCATCCGGTTCCCAACCAAGCGAGTTTACATTCCGCCAAAGGGTGGGGCCAAAGCCAGCGAACCTTGATACCCCGCGCGCCATCTGTTGATGCGCGTATCTTCGGTGGCTGTCCATGCGGACGGTTGTGGTCCCCGTTAGGGCGCCTTTCTTGTCATCACGCGGACCCTCAGTGTGGCGCCGTCGAAAAGGGGCGTATCGACAGGGTACGCTGCCATGAGCGAAAACGGTCGAATGCTTGCCTCGAGTGCGGTGCTGCCCGTGAAGCCTACGGCCACCGAGGGGGCGTTGTCGTCGTAGCGCGCGATGTCAAGGCGGAGCAGATCGTCGCCCCAGGGGTCTGCCGAGCTTCCAAATTCGTAGAGTTGCGCAACGTAAGGAGGGGCGAAGTCGCGCGGACCATCAAATACGATGATCATCTCGTGATCTTCCCGGTTTTGGATGGTCTGGGGAAGCCGTACACCCCACTGAAATGAATCGGGATCGCTTTTGGAGACGTGTTTTTGGAGAAGTATGGTTTGGTCCAATTCGGTGACAAAGCCGTGAGAGCCGAGGGTCTCAAGGTGTTCTTTGATGACCACAAAGCCATTGGGGGTGCGGGTGTCTAAACCATTGTTCCGGATTCGGCCCAAGTCCGTGAGGGCCTTTTCTACGGTGATGTGATCGACGAAGAAGCGCATATTGTCTTCTTCCTCGGGATTGGCGTCGAAGAAGACGATGGCCCAAGCGTGAATACGGTTAAAGTCGGGCTGCCAGTTTCTTGAAGACGAGTCTTTTTGTTCAAAGTCTACCAAGTGGAACTGGGTCGCATCGAGCGCGACACGGACCTCCTTAAAGTCTTCGGCATGGATAGGTGTGGTGGTCACCTGCGACCATATTTCGCCGTCGGCGTCATGAAAGCTGATGGCCAAGCTTCCCGTTCCTCCTGCCGTTTTTGCGTACAGGCGGAGCTGTTTGAAGTCGCTCAGGTCCAAGGGGCTTTCCAGCCGATGGACGACGCCCCCAAAAGAGCGCATGGCGGGGTTGGTGTAGCTTAGTCCACCGACGCCGAAGTAGGCAGCCTCGGGATCACGGGTGTTGAGGCTTGGGCCACCGTGGCCGAAATGCACCCATCCCCCATCTGTGTTCTCGAAGTCGAACAGGGCGCCCGCCGTGGGAGGCTCGACTGTTGGTGGCTCCTCCTCGTTGGGGGGGACGTCGGATGGTGGTTCGTCGGACGGCGGTTCGTCGGACGGTGGTTCGTCGGACGGTGGTTCGTCGGACGGTGGTTCGTCGGACGGGGGTTCGTCGGATGGTGGTTCGTCGGATGGCGGTTCGTCGGACGGTGGTTCGTCGGACGGGGGTTCTTCGCTTGGCCCGCAAATCGTAAGCTCGAGCGACCAGTGTTTGAGTGTTCCGCTGATGAAGGGGCTTAGGTCCAAAACTTCGAGCTGCCACGTGCCTTGCGCTGGCTCTCCTTTGGCCTCATCGATAGGTTCGTTGGTGAGGCGTGGGTTTGGAGGCGCACCATCGGGATGTTCCTGGAGGACAAATTTGTTTTGGCTGGGGGCGACCAGCCGAATTTTGAGTTCCACGGAGCGTCGATGTTCAATGTCGAAGCTGAGGCGGGCTTCTTGTACGGTGCCTACCTGGGTTATCTCAAGGGGTGCGGTGATTCCTGCGACCGAGGCGTCGGGGATGCTTGCTGGAAGCCCGTTCGCCATGGATGTGACCACTTCACAACCCTCAACGTGGGAAACGACAAGGTCGATGAATGTCTCGCTGAGCACCGCGCCGTCTGCACCAATGGCTTCGGCCCGGACCGTCACGGGGCCATTCGGGGTTTGGCTGCCGTCCCAAATGACCGAAAAGGGGGCGACCAGATCCTCTTGGGTGGTGTGGTCGGGAAAGTGAAAGACGACTTTGTGAAGCTTATCTTTGTAGTCTCTCAGCAACTCAATTTGGAAGAGGGATTCTCGGTCGACGGTGGAGAGGGGAAGAGGCGAGGAAAACGCCAGTTTTGGTAAACCGATGACGTTTTCGACCCACCGATGATAGTGGGATACGCGGGTGTACATACCGGGACGATGGGCGCGTCCACAGCCCTCTCCCCAACTCACAATACCCGCCAAAAGCGCTTCGCCGGAGGATGGGTCCCGAACCGTGAGGGGACCGCCGCTGTCTCCCTGGCACGCGTCTTTGCCTCCGTCTTTGAGGAAACCGGCCGCAAGCATACCCTCGCTGACAAGATGTTCGCCGTAAGAGCCAATGGCGTCTGCCATCGACAAAAGAGGCACGGTGACTTCCTGGAGCGTTGTGGCGTACTCCCCGTTTTCCACCAGGCTTCCCCAACCTGTGGCTGTGGCGTCTACCCCTGGCGCTGTGAGCTCCAGTTCTCCATCTGTCACCATGCGAATGGTTTGGACACGCTCTCCCAAGACCAGCGGACTGCTGAGACGCAGGAGGGCAACATCGTGGTCTTCGTCCCTGCGTTTGTACTGTTCGTGGAGGATCATGGCCTCCACTTGTCGAGTTTGCGCGCTCTCCTTTGCGGTGAGCACCTCCATGCCGGCAACGACCTCAAGTCCCGAAGAGTCTTTGAAGCGGACCAGGCAGTGTGCGGCGGTCAAGACCCAATAAGGATCGATGATAGCCCCTCCGCAAAAATGATCCCTAAACTGGATCGATACGTGCCACGGGTGCTCGGTGATCGCGGCGTTGCTGCCGCCGAGGATGGCGTCTTGGTTGTGGGTCGTTGCTTCGGGGGGAAGATTGCTGCATGCATTGAGGCAAACGAGGGATGCAAAAACCAAGAGAGTGGGTTTTGAGGTGGTCCAGGAGGGCTTGTTACGGCTCGGAATAGCGGGCGCAATCGATATTGTCATACGGGTTTCCCTGGGGAGGTGAGTGAAGGTAGGGAACAGTATGCATATTTTTATCGAGTTGTGACAAGAAATCTTGCGTATAAAAGCCCCGCACTTTGGGCTTTGTTCCTGGCCTCTCAGGATCCCGGAGGCCAAACGCGCGCTGGTCCGGCCTGACGGGTGGGCCGAAGTGGCGGCCCACCCGTTTCGCTCCGCTCATGCCACGCGAAGGGGCTCGTATCAACGCATGTGCGCTCCGGATTCGTTTTTAGTGCTGCTGAGCTTTGGAATCAGTCGTCCAGTTCAGAACGAAGTTTGATGTCGTCAAATCGGCCTTTTCCTCGAACCAAAAACCGATTGACCGATAGGATGGTCTCTCCTTCGTTATCGGGATCGGTTTGTAGGTCTGCCTCGAGGTCGCGCTTGAACGTGTGCCAGTCTCCATCGTTGACGGCGCCCAGACCGATGTGAATGTAGCGAGGGTCTTTGCGGTGGGTATTGGACTCGGCTCCATCGTAGTAGATGTACCGAAATCCCGCGGTGGTTTTAACCAGCACCGAAACCATGAACTCGGGTGAAGTCACGCTCATATCCCACTGTGCAACAAACTGCTGACGATTGTTCCAAAGAACACCCGTATCGGTCTCAAGAAGGAAGCCATCGCTGCTCAGGTTTTCGCCTCCTGGTCTCAGTTCAATGACTCTGCTCATTCGATCATCATCGTAGACGTTTCCAAAGCTCGCGGCCTTCGAGCGATTGGCGTAGATGCGCCATCCCTTGGTCGACCAGTCTTCGGCATCTTCGTAGACCGTCTCCGGCGGCGCCGGGGGGAAGGTCTTAAGTAAGCCAATGTTGTCAAATCGGCCCTGGCCCCGGACCAAAAACCGTTCAACCGACAGGATTTCTTCGTCGGCATTTTGCGGATCACTCATCAAATCTGCCTGTAGGTCTCTGGTAAACGTTCGCCAGACGCCATCGTTTACGGTACCCAGGCCAATGTGCGCATACTGAGGCGATTTGTTGTGGCTGTTGGTTTTTGATTCGTTATAGTAGATGTAGCGAAATCCTTTGGTGGTTCGTACCAAGAAGTAGACCTTGAACCGAGGCGACGTGATCTTCATGGTCCATTGGGCAACGAAGTGGGTACGGTTTTGCCACAAAGTTCCCGTATCCCTTTCGAGAACAAAACCATCTGCGGTCAAGTTTGTTCCCCCTGGAGTGACTTTGATTACCTGGCTGTCGAGGACTTCGTCATATACGTTGCCGATGCGCGCTTTGCCTGAACGGTTGTCAAATACACGCCAGCCTTTTGCGGCCCCATCCTCTGCATCTTCGTAAACCATTTCAGATGGTGATGCAGGCATGGCGTCCATCAATCTGATGTTGTCAAATCGCCCTTTGGCCCGAACTAAAATCCGCTCGACTCGTAGAATCTCCTCACCTGTATTCTGAGAGTCGGTCTGCAGGTCTGCTTGGAGATCCCGGGCAAACGTCCGCCACGTGCCATCGTTGGCTGCCCCAAGTCCAATATGGATGTAGCGCGAATCATAGTGAGGGCGGCTGTTTGTGCTTTCGTTGTAGTAGATGTACCGGGTTCCCGCTGTCGTTTCTACATGGAAATAGATGAGGAACCGCGGCGATGTCACGTTCATGGACCACTCTGCCACCCGTTGGTTACGATTGTTCCAAAGTTCACCCGAGTCAGATTCGAAGGCGAATCCGTCTGCAATGGGATTGCTCCCTCCTGGGCTAAGTTCGATGACTCGGCTTTGCAGAGCTTCGTCGAACACGTTGGTTATGGCAGCCGGTCCGCGTGATTTGTCATCGTGGATGCGCCAGCCATCTGTTGTGCGGTCTTCCGCGTCTTCATAGACACGCCCCCAGCAGTCTTGGTCGGAGCCCCTTCGGGGTCATAGGCGTCGACGACGACGTCGTCAATGTAGACCTCGGCAGCGTCGGAAGAGAACTTCTCTACGAATACGAAATCAAAACCACCGACCGCATTGAAATCGATTTTCCTGTTGGGTGGGATGCCAGTAGGGAAAAAATCTGTCTCTACAAAAGCGCCAGGAGACAAGTCTAGAGCGCATCTCATAACCTCATTTTCCTGGACCTGGACCTGGACCTGGACCTGGACCTGGATTCCTACCGGCGGGTTCGAGGGGGAAGGCACATCTTGGAGAGAATGCGAACGATCGGGTCGAGTATCTTAACAGCCTCCCGAACCGATGCTTTGTCGATAAAGCCAGGAGCAAAACAGGCGTCGACAATTGCTCCACACTCCATAGCGGAGCCTCTGGCGATTGCGTAGAAGCGTTTTTGGTCCGTTGGCCTGGTCTTTCCAGAGCCTTCCGCGATATTGAGCGGGACAGACAACGACGCTCGCCGGATTTGGTCCGCAAAACTTGCGTAGCCGGGGGGAAATCGATCCGTGAGCTGCGATGCGAGAGGCAGGAAGGCGATGGCCAACCGGTAGACTTCGAGATTTCGGTAGTTCATGCGTCCAGGTCCAGGTCCAGGTCCAGGTCCAGGTCCAGGTCCAGGAAAATGAGGTTATGAGCGGTGCGTTTCGCATCCTTGAGGAGCGAGAGCTCGCCTACGCGAGTTGGGTTGGACTGATGAAGCCCAGTTTTGTTGTTGCCGACAGGAATGTCGGACCGATTGTGTCTATTCCGTTTCATTGAAAACTTCCTCCTCACCTGCTTGGCCGAACACGCCATTCAGATTGTCGTCAAAAGAGCAACGCGTATGCCATGTATGTTGACGAGAAGTTCCCCGCGAAAAGGTTTGGTTTTTGGCCTCGAACGAACGCGACGGTGTGGGGTCGGGGTGCGATCGACTCACCCAATTAGGCTCCAGGACTCCCGATTTGGGGCAGGAGGGGGCGTACCTCATTCAGCGTGTTCAAAAGGCCGAGCCACCCGTGTGATTGCGCGTTTGTGAGCGATCTAACACTTCAGGCAAAGGGCCATCGCCATGCGGCCTTGCGGGTCAGCGACTCATCGCGCCCATTGCTCGCCTTTCGCTTGCATGGCGCGTTACCGTTTTGTGCCCTCTAGCCAGGAACCCTTGGACATTTTTTAGAGTGACTCTTCGCCCCTGTCAAGGAGCCCCAAAGAGAACACGGTGCCGTCGGTGGCGATATAGACCCGTCCCATGGCGATTGCGGCCGTGGATACATGGGTGCCTCCGAGCTCAACAACGTGCAGGACGGACCCCGTTAACGCCTGGACTGCGTAAAGACGGCCGTCGTCTTGACCTAGGTACACCACGTCGGCAGCAATGCTGAGGTCTCCGGTGAGCTTGCCTTGTCCGACGGGGACCGCAAAGGCTTGTTCTCCATCGGTCACGTTAAGCGCCTCGAGAACCATGCCGCCCTCTGGCGCATGTGTTGCCAGGTAGACGTAGTTGAAAGTCACCGCAATCCTTCCGGCGATGTCTCCTTTGGTGGTTTTTGTCCAGAGAACCTCTCCCGTATGTTCGTTCAGCGCAGACACGCCGTGGTTATTTGGGACGAACACTTTGCCCTTGAGTACGGCAGGTCCGAATCCGTTGCGAATCGGATCCCAGGTGTCGACAGCGCTTCGCCATTTCTCCAGACCGGTTTCCCCGTCCAAAGCGAGTGCCAGTCCGCCTCCGGATACGAAGACCGTTTCGTTGGCTCCGGCAACATCGTTCACTTCTGAAAACGGCAAATCGATGCAGAATAGGCGGCGTCTGACGGTGTTTCCACATAGGAAAGCGAGCTCCTCGGGTTGCTCATGGGGGAGCTGGGCCATGAAATAAAGAGCAGTCGTTCCAGACAACGAGGCTGTCAGCGGATTGGATACAAAGAAGTCCATTTCTGGTGCTCCTCCACGGAGCGTCTGGCGACCGGTGGATGCAAGTACGCCGGCGAAAGAGTTCTCGCCTTTGGCGTACACTCTTTTGCCCGCGTACGCGGGGGTTCCGGTTACGCCAAAGGGATCTCCCCTCCAGAGTTCTGTGCCTGTGTGGCGATCAAATGCCACCATATCAAACGCGTTTACAAAAAGACGGTCACCTTGCTGTATCAAACCGGTCACCTGGTCGCGAAAGTTCCCGGTTTCTGCCGACCATAGGACTTGCAGATCTGCCACGGAATCTGCCGTTAGGATCGTTTCATGAGGGTTGAATGCGCTTTTCCTTGGGGATCTACCTCCCTGCGCCCAATGGGTGACCGAGTTTCGGGGCATCACCAGGACTCGGACCCACATTTGGGGTTGGATCGGACCCAGCCGAATACGCACTTCGGTTCCGGCGTCTACCGTTGGAAGCACGTAGGCTCCGCGAAATGCCTCGCATGTGCCGCCGGATATTGCCTTGACTCGGTCCTCGGAAAGGTACCTCGAGCAAGTGGGGGCGGTGTCTTCTGCGTGAAATGGTATGTTTGGGGTACCGAGATAGACAACATATTGGTCCGTGGAGGGTGGTGAAAACGCGATCGTCCCGACGTTCTCTTGGCCGATCGCTTTCAGTCGAACCCCGTAGACTCGACCAACCTCGACTTGTGCCGGCTCACCGCCCTCAAGGGTTTCGGCTTGAATAGGGGTTGTGCGGACGCCTGCGGCGCACGCGCGCGGCAGCGTGCTTGCCAATTCGTTTTGGGTACATGCAGGAGAGTCGGCCAACACCTGTCCGGTGAGGTCCTGAGGCGTAGCGAGCGCCGAGTGCCTTACGCCGACATTTTCGGGACCCATATCTGCGCAGCTTGTGACCAGTATTGCTAAGAATGCGGGTTTCAACATCGCCCTATTTCCTTTCAGTCTTTGCATCGTGTGACAAAACGCCTTCCCCACGATCTGTGCGACTTACGCAGGTATCACGTCGGGGAAAATAGATCGATGCCCTCGGGCCTCACGCGTGCACGATTTCACGTGCGGGTGCGCGTGCGCGATTTCATGAGGCTTTTCATCAAGAAAAGAAACCGATTTTGAGACCGGTTCCAGACGTGTTGCGAGGCCCTTCCCGCACCGGCTCCGATCTTGGAGCCATGCTATGATTCATTGGGGGTCCCATCGATGACACTTTGTGTTTTTTCCCCTGGCCTGTTTTGAATCTCCTGCGCCAACCCCTTTTTCCTACGAAGGTATGACCCCTTACCGCTTCGTTCCGTTGCTCCGATCTTTTTTGCCCGAGCTTCGTTTCTTTTCCAGGTGACAGCAACAAAGACAGCGGTATGTGTTTATGAAGGAATACACAACGACCTGTACATTCACTGGTCTAAGAGTACCAAGACTTCGTGCTCTAACGGTACAATCTGATAAACCAATGCTTTTCGCTTTGTGTCCGAGAGCATCTAAACTTTGCGCTCAAACTGTAAAGCTGGTGACGGTTGCGAATCGACCGCGTGGCCCGAAATGATAAAGCGGGGGTCCGGTGGCCCAAAATGTTGCATGATGGCTCCATAGCGATCTTGCGGCGTTATCGGGTCCTCGTTGCAAATTTATGGTGAAGTCCCTTTCGGTTCTCCCAATGGACAGATGACCGATTGGCCGAATTGTTTTTGGGGCCTATTTACTCTGTCGCTGAGATTGACAGCTTCAGGTCGCTTGGGAGCTCTCTTCGTTCTTCCCGCAGCGCCGTGTGGCACAGACCGCGCTCGGTATTTCGAGTACGAAAGGCGAAGATTGATGCGAACAATTGTTTATGGCCAGATTGGGCTGACAGGAATACTTATCGCGCTCACTGCTGGGGTTCAGGCCTCGTGTGGCGGAGATTCAGATGAAAGAACATATATCTCAAGCTTGGGGACACACGCGTCGAAGCTATCGGTTACCTTACAGACCACGGACAAATGGAGCGGCTTTTTGCTCAAAATTCGAAATCTGTCTTCCTCTTCGAAGCTGAAGCAGCTTGTCCTTACTGTGGATTCAGGAGCCCGCTTTGACGTATTTCGTTCAACAAGACAGTTTGATGTCACTCCAAGGCTGGGTGGCAACAACGACAAGAAGAAGTCCCAAGAGGTTACACTTGCATTCTCCGGTGGCGGACTTCGCCCACGCCAGAGTGCGACCAGCCTCGGATGGAACGACATTGACCCCATGCCTCGATCCCTGAGCGTGAAAGCGGTTCTTGGGGATGACCAGGTGGTCGAGGGTCGCGCAAGCCGAGCTTGGGTAAACGGCAACGACCAAACACGGCATGTGCGTTTTGTTTTTGTCGGCCAGGTCAAGCAGGGCGAGGATGAAATAGCCGAAGAACAGAAAGAACCGAGCGACCGGGAAGACTCGAGTAACCGGGAAGACTCCAATGACCGGGAAGAGTCGGGTGACCGAGAAGACTCGAATGACCAGGAAGACTCGAATGACCAGGAAGACTCGAGTGATCGAGAAGATCCGAATGGCCCGGAAGAATCGAGTGACCCGGAAGAATCGAGCGACCCGGAAGAATCGAGCGACCCGGATGAATCGAGCGACCCGGATGAATCGAGTGACCCGGAAGAATCGAGCGACCCGGATGAATCGAATGACCAGGAAGACTCGAATGACCGAGAAGAGTCGAGTGACCGAGAAGAGTCCGGTGATGTAGAAGAGTCCAGTGACCGAGAAGAGTCCAGTGGGCGAGAAGAGTCGAGTGACCGAGAAGAGTCCAGTGGGCGAGAAGAGTCGAGTGACCGAGAAGACTCGAATGAACGGGAAGAAGGCAGCGACCGCGGAGAAACCAGCGAAGCGCATTCAGTCAGCAGTGCGACCGTGTTTCCTGAATCCAGAGAATGGGTTTCGCACGGCGTGGTGCTTACTCAGGGCAATCAAGGTGAGTGGGACGCGTTTGGACCGGATGGGTTTGGCGTGCACAGCATTGTTCAAGCGCGGGTGTTGCGCGACGAGTGTTCAGGTCCTACTTATTTTATGTACTACGCGGGTGCAGCCCATGAGCGTCGCGATGGTGGTCCGGCAAAGCGAGCCATCGGTGTCGCTACCAGCTGTGATGGGGTTCACTTTAAGAAGAATCGAAGGAACCCCATCATGACCTACAAATCTCGACGCCATGACTTGAACCCTGAAGAAGAGGGGGCAAGTACGCCCGTCGTCCAGTTTCGCGATGGCGTTTTTTACATGTTCTATGCGGCAAAATCGGCCGTTAGCTCGGATTCCATCAAGAACGATGTGCATATCGCAACTTCGAGAGACGGTATCGTCTTTGAGGAAAAGGGCGTTGCGATAAAGAACACGGAAGATCGTGGTGGGGATGAGGTACTGCCGGCTGGTGTCTTGTGGACTGGGGATGCCTGGCATATTTGGTACAACACAGACGGCTTCGGACAGAGAGATATTGCGCTGGCTGTAGGGCCTGAGTTTACGCAAGTTAGGCCAGTCAATCGGGCAAGGCCTGTTCTCGCTCAGGAGAAGCTTACGTTTCACGGGTCTCCGGTTGTTCTTTCTGGCGGCCGCATGATCTTCGTCACCCGTGAGGGGCGCAGTTGGGACAGTCTAAGAAGCTATCTGCGGATCGCTCCAGTTTCGGAACCCACAAAGTACAGTGCCCGAGAAGTCTATTCGGTTCCAAAGCCCTGCAATGGCGCGATGTTCCCGCTGTTGGACGAGGACGCCTCGCTCTGGCGGGTATACTGTACTCGAACCACACGCCAAAGGCGTGATGTACATTTGATGACGGCCCCTATTCGCTAGGTTGCCCGTAAACCAGACGAAGGACTGCTCTGCGCTACGTTTTGGGCGAAAGAGGGCTTTCGACAGCGACTTTGTTGCATTTGGCCCCCTAGATGGTCTATTGGACCAGGCTGTCGATCCACAATTTCGACCCAAGAAGACTGGGGAGGGCGCAAGAGCTGTGGTCACCGCCCGATGGAGTCTCGGCGCTGCATGCGGCATCAAAATCGTCGATTGAAGCGTCTACTCGAAAAGGATCAATGAGTTCTACCGAACCGCCATTGATTCGCAGTTGCTTAAATGCCTGGGCGGAATTGCACACGGAGACGGTTACATCACCCGAGCAATGGTAGAGTCGGATGGGTGCTTTGGGCGCCCAGTCGTACAGATCATTTTCGGCCAGGGCTCTTCGAAGCGGATGATTCGCGTCGTCTCGTACCCCCTGGACGAAGGCATCGGTTAGGACTTGAATGGGGATGGGCGGAAGCTCCTTGTTGACGGTTGTGGCGTCATTTTTACCATCAAAAAGAGCAGGGATGATGTCAGAGTAGGGCCGTTCAGGGGTGGGGGCATTGGTTTTGAACAAACCCGTCTGTCCGGTACCGATATCGTAGGTGTCGTTGTACGCGAGGAGAACGTACGGCAAATAGAAAGGCCGGGGGTAGGGTTCTTCGGCCAACATGACGTCTACCATGGAACCGGACAGGTCGTAGGGCCCGGCGCCTGCGGCGGAGGCGGTGACCTCAAATTCATCAGCGTGATTTCGTTCGATCTCTTGCTGCGCCGCCAACGTGGCATGCCCACCCTGAGAATAGCCCATCAAGAAAAGTTGACCGCTTTCGGAGAAGCCGTTTTCTTTGGCCAGAGCCCGGGTTGCCCGCAGCATATCGATGACGGCGGAAGCCTCGGACGCGGCATGCACGTATGGGTGCCGTCCGGGAGAATCGCCCAGACCGACATAGTCTGGCATGACCGCAATGTAACCTGTCGAGGCGAGGGCGATACCGACCAGGATTTCGGACGCTTCGAAAGCGCCCGAGGTCGAAATAGAGACGCCTCTGGATGGGGCCTCGTTCTTTAAGAGGAGCGTGCCGTGTTGGTAGCTGATGACGGGCAGTGGAGTCGTTAAGGGTTGGCCGTTCTCGGTGGGGACGGCTACGGCGCCTGAAGCGGTGGTCGGGTTTCCCGTTGCATCGATGGTTTCGTACCCAATTTTGTACACCACGACTCCGTGCTTGACCTCAAGGTCTAGCGGTTCTCCCAGTGCAGTCGAGGCGAGGCCCAAAAGCAACTGGAGATTCACCGGGGCGTAGGTGTTCAAAAGCTTGGGTTCGCCGTGAAGCTTTCCTCGGAGGTCGGAGCCCTTACTGCCTTCGTTCTCGGGTGATTCTCCGCACCCCGACGCAGTGGTGACGCTCGCCAATAGGAAGCAGATCAAAACCCAAATGGTTTTGAAAAATGAGGTATTCTCGCGGTTCACAAAGTTCTCCTTGGTCTAAAGCAAATCGACGGTTGAGGTGGTGTCCCGTACCTTCGTTTGCGCCCTATAACACCCTTGCTCGTCTCACGACGGTATCTGAGCGATCAAGGAAAGACAACGCATAGAACCAGCTGCCGTCCTGACAGGTTACCGAAAAAGTCAGAAAAGGCGGGCTTTCGTGTAGCGCACCGCGGTTGGAAATCCAACAGCGAAATGGGGTGAATCGATACACTTGTTTATGGTTTGTCAACTGAGTGGCGGGCCGTGTCCACCGGCAACGAGTGGCGTGTCGTGGATGGTGTTTGCAACCCCACCTTGTGAGAGCCAGACCCTAGGGGACCCGTGCGATATGGGGCTTCCCGAGACCCAAGCGTATCGTGGCTGGTGTGCACTCCTTGGTGGGCTACGTCACAACATGCGGAACACACGCCCTTCGGCCTGAAACTCGTAGGTATCGGGCCGCCGGCGACAACGCCGAATGTTTCCAAATTTTTCGAATATATGGCCTCAAAACCGACCGAGTCCGGAGACTGAACCGTAGGTCCTAAAGAAGCACACGGTGTTGCACTGCCTAGGTGTCACAAAGAGGAGATGCTGTCTCCGAGATGGTGCACTTATGCATCACCCGATGCACTAGGCGTAGACGCATGGCAACTTGCGTGACTGGTCTCGGATTTGCATTGCATTCCTGGCGTCGCCAGCGGACTGCGGGCCGCGTGATGACCGAATGCACCCGGCGGTACGTCGCAGACTGGAGACAGAGAGTATCGCCGTCGTTGGGTCACGAGAGTCCATAAGGGGGCATGATCCGGCAACAATGGCGGCGTGAGATTGGCTTAGGGCCAGGAGGTTCGAAATGGGTTTTTCCTTAAAACAGTGGTTTACGGTATTGGCCGTGGGCACATCGATTGGCTGCGCCGAGTCCGCGCCCTCGCGCGAACGTGAAAATGCGGTGCGCATCGACGCAGGCCCGCGATCCGTTCGCCTGACAGAGTATTTCGAGCCTCAGATTGTGGTGTCGAGTGCCTCCATTCCGATGCCTGAAGGCCGAGAAGTTGTGGTTCGCAGCTTAGAATCGAGTACCATGAGCCAGGTTTTGGTTCGCGCCCAAAGTGCGCTGGACGGTGTCGGGCTTTTTTTGGCCAACCAAACGACGGCCCTGACAGCCTTTGGCGACCCGATTCCAGATCTACCTTATTCGCTGTCTGTACAAAGAGATGGTGATGAGACCCAGGTCGTTGCGACGGCGGACGAAGCAACCTTGCGTCTGACACGCGTAGACTCGCGAGATCCCCATCCGTCGGTAGAGTTGGCCAATGGGGAGGAAGTTCGCTTCCAGCAAGCGCTCATTCCAGATCTGACCTACGAATGGGTGGCGGCCAACGGTCATCGAGGCAAAGGCCTGCTTGTGGTCTTGCCGAGCGCAACGAGTGAGCTTACCAGCTTAGTTCGCGATTTCATTCAGGGTGATTTTGCTCCTCCATTGCTTTACGCGTGGCGCGAGAACAACCGAGAGGCATTCGGAGCGCCCGAGACGACAAACATTCTTCTTATGGTACCGGATCGGGGCAATCCGCTTTACCAAGACACACTGGATATTCCTGCGGGCGTGGTGACGTACTTCAAAGCAGACGGAGCCCCCGTTCCGGCGCTGCCTTATCGTTTGCGAACAGAGACCGACGGATCCTTGGTGGGTGAGGCCGCTTTGGGACGGATAACCATGAGCCGATGTGGTGAATGTGGCTCAGGTCCAGGCCCCTGCACCGCCCAAGTCTGCTACGCCTGGCAAACGCCAGACAACGAGGGCCGGGGTCGACTGGTTCCCCTGACCCAGGACGTGGGTACCGTGCGCATTCGAGCGGGAGAACCCACGGTTCTGACCGCCCATCTCGACGATCCCCCAGCATCAACGGACACGATTGAGTGGCACGCAGAGCACGGAACAATTCTCGGAGAAGGTCAGCGTGTGGGCTACGTGCCTGCGAGCGATTTCGCGGGTGTAGATCGGGTGCGCTTTTCGGTGACAAGAGGCAAAACGGTCATAGAGGAGCGACTTTTCCGTTTGCCCGTTTCACCCATCCGGAAGCGCCTCGTTCTTTCAGAAGTGTTGCCGCAAAATGATCGCATTGTTGTTCGAGGGCGAGCCGAAAACATATCGGATCCCAGTGGTTTCAAAGTAGCGGCCTACTTTCACGAGGATGTATATTATCCCGTCGGCCAAAATCATGTCTTTCCACTTCAAGAAGACGGTCGATTTGTTTTCACGGCGAAGCCTGGTCCCGAGGTGGATCGGCTCGTTCTGCACCTCGTTCGGGAAGACGTCGACCCCGATGACGAGGAACACTGTCAGAATCCATGGCGGGTTCCACCGGTCCCGGGGCAATGTACGGGCGTATTCGATTTCTTCTACAACTCGAAGGCACGCGTACCCCTCGAGATCAACGATACCGACTCTTTGGCCTTTGTCTCATTTGCACTTGAAGAAAGCTCGGACCAAGTTGATCCACAGCTTGCGTTCCTAGAAAGGCGTATCTCGAACACCCGGATTCGGTACCGGGGGACCCCCACAAACAGCAGAGAGATTGCGCCAGACCCGGACGCACCTCCGGGAGCTCGGTTCCTTCGAAGCTACGATCACCATGACCAAGTGTATCTATACGACATCGCCCTTGGCATTATGGCTTTTGTGCACGCAGGCGAGCAGAAACACGCCCAGAGTCTTCTGGACGCGTTGAAGTATCTGCAGATCGATGGAAGCGATGGGGGTCACAAGGATGGCTCGTGGTACTTCTCCTATGACCCGGACGGTCGGACCATTTACCCTCTGGCCGCATCCTGGCACACCAACGGCGTCTGGGACCGCTACGATTACAGCGATCGTCGAGTGAGCGGTGCCATCGCGTGGGCCGCAATGGCCCTGGCTTCGTACCGTCTCAAGTATCCTGAAGATACGACCTACGATGACGCCTTGTTTCGTTCGGTCGCGTACCTCGAGCGAAACTTGATTGATCTGGAATATGCTGGTTTTGTGTCAAAACCTCTGAGGTTTCAGGACGGCGATCGCGCTTCCACCGGAGAGTGGGATGAATCGAGAACGGTTGCGGTGGAGCACAATTTGGATGCGTACGCAGTCTTTCGAATGGTCTCGAAGATCACCGGCGATTCTAAATATGACGAGCGAGCAGCGGGCATTCGAAGCTTTGTACAGAGCATGTGGGATGAGACCAGTGGGCGGTTCTATCCAGGTCATGGCAACACCGATGGGCCCAACACAACGGACATATTTATGGATCCCCAGAGCTGGGGCATCCTCAGCATGGGTCACGACGCTGCCTTCCTCGAGCGATACGCGAGGGGCCTGCAATTCAACTACAACAATTTCTTTGAGCCTATGGGCGCGCTCACGCGGGTGACCTCCAAGGGTGTGAGGATTTCGGCGCTGCCTGGCTTTTTCGATCACTTCAATCAAGGTCAAGATATCTTGGACGGTGCCCACCAGCTCGTTTGGACCGAAGGCACCCTGGGCATGATCATGGCCATGCAATTTGTGGAGGATGCGACCGGTAAGCAGGAGCGGTTCGAACGGTATGGCGTCTCATACGACGCTGACAAACTGCTCGATCTGATGAACCGATACCAAGATGAAAATGGTGGTGTGTCATACGCGACCTGGAACGCGGTTCAAGATGATCTCAGTCACGATCCTTCGATTGCGGGCGTGGCCTGGCTTTACTTCGCAAACCATGGATTTAATCCTTTTGATCCAGACTTCTCGGATAAGGAAGTAGAAAAAGTGCCCTACGAAGGTGCGGCGGAATATGGTCTTGACGTACCAAGCACAGAAGACGATGCCAGCCGGCGCAGACTTCGCTTCGTGGCCAGCGAGGAGCGACTGGTGGATGACTTTGATGAAGGTCTGGTGCGGACCACGCCCAATGAACGAACCACTTCCTTGAGCCGTGAGTTGGGTCTCACCACGGTTTTCCATGGGACTTTTTCCCATCGTCCCAATTTTGTCGACATGGTCAAGGTCAATACCCGGAATGAGGCCGGAGACGAGACTGGGCTTGCATTGAAACTCAACTACGATGTCACGTCTGCGGGGTGGGCCGGTTATTATACCCTCTTAGGAGGAATCGACATTTCTGACTTTGACGTATTGAGTTTCTTGGTGAAAGGCAAAGAAGGCGGCGAGACCTTTTCCATTGGGCTGACGGATCAAACCAGAGTTCAGTACGACATCGGAGGCGTCGACCTTGGTCTGGTCGGCCTGTTCTTGGAAGGCGGTGTGTCGACTGAATGGAAAGAGGTGATTGTACCTCTTGCGGCGCTCAGGGAGGTTGGTACCACCAAAATCGACCTCACAGAGGTAGGAGGCCTTCTTTTCGAACTCAGCCAGGACTTTGAGGGCACCATCATGGTGGACGATATCAAGTTCAAAAAGGGCGAGTGGGCATTGGTCGACGAGCGTGTCGGTCCCGAGGTAGACCCTGGTGCCAACAGAATTGTCAATTTCGATGACGAGTCCGATCTTGAACGGCGGCTCCAGCCCGGCGACATTGGCGCGTACGCTTACGTGCTATCGGACGAGATTGAGCCAAGCACAGTCGAGATACGTGAGGCGGGTGTAAGCCTTTACCAAATCGATTACAAGAAGGTGGGCGATCCCGCCTCTGTTGCTGGTACTTTCATCGGCGTTTCACGGGATCTACGGCCGTTTAACGGTGTGGAGTTCTTCATTCGAGGCGACGGTTCGTCGCACACCTTTGATATTGGTCTTTTGGACATCATAGCGGACAATCGGCAAGACGGCGTTATCGGAGGCTCTATCCATCGCTATCTCGAAAATGGCATCAACGAGGAGTGGCAGCTTGTGCGCATTCCCTTGGCCGATTTTCGCGGGCTCGATTTTTCAAGAATGGTTTCTCTCATTTTCAACTTTTCGGACGAAGGCGAAGGCACTTTTTGGATCCGTGGGCTTCGTTTTCTGCAAGACTTGGATTTTGCTCCAAAGGATGATCTGCCCGCCTTGCATATCGACGACTTTAACTACAGCGATCAGAATCTGCTCGGGCAAATTACGGGTGTCTACAACAATCTCCCCTCACTTTGTACGGCAACTCGACTGGAAAAGCCCCAAGACGAAAAAGATGTGGTTGGCACAGATAAGATGCTTCAAGTCAACTACTCGAGGGCTACGGAAGGCTGGTGTGGGTATTATTCTCGGTTGAGCGCCGTGGGCGGAGAGCCCCTTCGGTTGTCTGAGTACAACGCGGTTTCGTTTCGAGTGAAGGGTGCTTTGGGAGGTGAACGGTTTCAGTTGAAGATCGCCGACACCGAGCATGACGCCGAAGGAATTTCAGTGCCGGTCGCGGATATCACAGATCTCGTTGAGGGTGGTGTCACCGACGAATGGCAGACTGTGGTCGCGCCCCTCACCTCTTTGGCGAGATCTGGCCAGGTTGATCTTGAAAGACTGGCAACGTTGGTCGTTGATTTCCACTCCACGGGGAGCGGTATCGTCTACCTTGATGAGTTTAAGTTTGTGGCTGTGCCTGAGGAGCCAGAGATCCCCACGATTGTCGTAGATGACTTTTCCGAGCTCGAAACGAATACACTCGGCCATCTTAGGGGTGCGTTTACGCGTGCACCTTCTTTGTGTTCGGCGTCCAGGGTGCCCGACCCCATGTCCTCGGACGGGTCTGATTCAACCTTACGCTTTGACTATGATCGCAAAGCGGACGGATTTTGTGGCTACTACAGCCGTCTGAATGCTGTGGACAACGATGGCCTAGATGTGTCGAAACACGGCTCCCTTTCGTTTCGGGTGCGAGGGGAAGTTGGTGGTGAACGCTTTCAAATCAGGTTTGCGGATCTGGCTCACCAGGAGAAAGAGACTTCGTTGGCGGTTGGAGATGTGGAAGCTTTCTTGCCGCAAGGGGTCTCGACCGAATGGCAGACTGTCCGCATTTCGCTTGCACCATTCGCAGAAGAACTCGACCTAACCCAAATGGGGAGCGTGGTGCTCGAGGTTCGGCATGTCGCCGAGGGTTCAGTCTATCTGGACGACCTTCAATTTGTGAATGAGCCCGGCAAAGAGATCAGTGAGGGCGGCAACGCATCGCACTTCTTGGTGGATGACTTTGAGTTGGGTCCACTGAACCGGCTTGGTCAGGCGAACAGTGTTTTCTCGGGAGGTGGTTCTCAATGTACGGCCAATCGCATTTCGGAGTCTGTTTTGACGGGTGAAGTCCTGCACCTGAGCGTCGAGCAGGCGGAGGGTGGCTTTTGTGGCTACTACAGCCGTATGAACCCCATCGACGACATCTTGGATGTATCTGGCTTTGGGGCCTTGTCTTTCAGAGTCAGAGGTTCCGCAGGCCAGGAGGAATTTGAGATCCGCTTGGCCGACGAGAACGACCAGCAGCAGGACGTCTCCCGCTTGGTGGGCGCCATCGGAGACTTCTTGCCGGGTGGGGTTACGGACCAGTGGCAAACCGTGACCATTCCATTGGGTCTTTTGGGGGCCGACTTTGACATGAGCAAGATGGGGACCTTCGTGGTGCTGTTCCGGGAAGCGGGTGAAAACACCATCTATCTTGACGACATCGCTTTTGTGCGCTGAGTTTTCTGTACCCGCGCCTTTCAGGCCTTCGTGGAGTTGTCTCCGCTAAGGCTTGAAAGGACCCGGGCGAACTCCCATGGCGCAGGCGGTACAGTTGGGGTATCTTGGTTGCCCGCCGCTCTGGCGAGCTGTGCGCTCGGTCACCGCATTTCTCTGGGGCACAATATAGGTTGCGCAGTTTGGTCTAAACCGGTAGCCTCCCTCTCTGTTGGGACGGTGAGGGGGCACTGTCGATACCGGTGTTTTGTGTCCCCATTCGACTGGGAATGCGTTCGGCTGTGAATACCGACCAACGGTGAGTCCTGAAGAGCGGCCGGAGGAGAAAACAATGAAACGAACAATCGTGCGCGTAGCGGTGTTGGTGCTTTTTGGTGCCCTGGCGGCCTGTGGTGGTGATGACGATTCAAATGGAGCTGGCGGAATTACGGGCAACGGCGGAGGTGGTGGCGGCGCCGTCGTGACCGACGCCGACGATCGCTGTAGCCAACTTGCCGCTTGTTGCAGGGGTCTTCCAGCCGACGACCAAGTGGTGTGTCAAGAGGCGTCCCAGGGCGCGGACGAAGCTTTGTGTGGCCAAGTTCTTTTTGCGTACCAACTGGGCGACAACTGCTGAAGTGACCGTCAACCAACTTGATTTCGATCTCGGACGCTCGTAGGCGTTGAGGGCTTGGCAACGGACTTACGCGCGATGAGATTGGGTCCAAAGCCAATGACATGGGCGACAATCTCATGCCTGTCAATGTCGGGCACTGAACCGTGGGATCAAGCGATCCCGGAGCTCAGCTATGCGCGCCTGCGGCTGAATACGAAAGCCTCTCTACTCCCCTCGCGGGTGGCCTCGGGCCGAATGAGTTTCACCGGCCCAAAGCGTGCGCGAATCCGGTTCAAGAATGCGTCGGTGTCTCTTCCTTGGAAAACCTTTGCGATGAAAGCTTTGCCCTCCGGAAGCAAATCTTCGGCAAGGTTCAGGGCGTGGGTGGCCAGGGCGATCGATTTTGCCTGATCGGCATCACGGATGCCGGTCAGTTTGGGTGCCATATCGGAGGCCACCACATCAAAACGTCTTGAGCCCTTGAGCCCGCTGGCTTGCTCTGCTTCGAGTCTTTGTGCTTCGATTCCTTCGGACGTGAGTAGAGCGACATCCTCCTGAAAGGCGCGCACATGCGGGCTGAGCGAGATCGAGGGTTCGGCGATGTCATACCCCAGGACCAGACCCTTTTTCCCGACCGCGCGCGCGATGTACTGAAGCCAAGAACCAGGGGCGCAGCCGAGGTCGAGGACCACGTCACCCCGACGAAACAACGAAAAACGCTTGTCCAGCTCTTGCAGCTTGTAGACCGACCGAGCGACGAAGGCATCCTTTTTGGCCTGTCGGAAGAAGCGGTCTTGTCGTTGGTATCTGGCAGCCACGGCGCGCGTGCCTCACCCGTCTTTGGCGCCAACCGGGCGACGGAAGGTCGCTTTCGACGGCTGCGGCCGGACCGCATCGTTCGGGAAGTCTTCTTCAGATCTTGATTTTTGGGCTGGGCGGATACGCACGGCTTCCAGCACCTGGGCGCTGAGTTCGTGGGTCATCCAGTGCACCACTTGACGCGGTGAGGGGAGAGGGAAAAGCAACATGAATGGTCAGCTCGCGAAGGTGGGGCCGTTGCTTGCTCGGTGCTTCCCGTAGGTGGGTACGCTGCTGGCCAGAGCTCGCGGGGTCATGGGTTAGCCGGTTTTGGCGGCGTCGGTGCCGCCCTTTTTGATGGCGTGGTGCACCATGATGTAGCCGTTTTTGGGTCCGGGTATAGAGCCTCGAACGAGCATGAGGTTCTTTTCGGCATCGACACGCTGAACCTTCAGGTTTTGCACGGTCACCCGCTTGTTGCCCATCTGCCCGGGGAGTCGCTTGCCTTTGTGGACCTCGCCCGGCGTACTGCGGCAGCCGATGGAGCCTACGTGGCGGAATTGCTCGTGGGTACCATGGGTCTTTTGTTTGGCGCCCTTCATGTTGTGCCTGCGCATGACACCCTGAAACCCCTTGCCCTTAGAGATCCCGGTGACGTCGATGTCTTGGCCGGCCTGAAAGATGTCGGCTTTGATTTCGGTGCCCTGTTCAAATTCCGCGAGCTTCTTCTCGTCGCGAATTCGAATTTCTCTCAGAATCCACTTGGGTTTCACGTCAGCGCGCTTAAAGTGACCGGTCATCGGTTTGTTGACCTTACGGTGCTCTTTGTCCCGAAAGCCGAGTTGGATGGCGCCGTAGCCATCTTTGCTTTCGTTGGACTTGCGTTGAACCACCGTGCACGGGCCGAGTTCGACCACGGTGACGGGGATGCATTGACCATCTTCGAAAAGTTGGGTCATGCCGATCTTTCGGCCGATGAGTCCCATCCTATGCATTTGCTCGTACTCCCTGCGCCCTCGCCGGGTTGGCTCACCACGATTTTCGGGGTGGGCGCCGCGACGTTTCAGGAGGCGCTCAAGAGGCGCACTGTAGGGAAGAGCTTTCCCTAGGGTCAAGGTTTTTGGTGAGGAAAAAGGGGGTTCTTTTGGCCGTGGCGAGGTCGATTTTCAGCGGGTTCCAGGGAGGTGCCCGAATTTAGGCGGTTTTATGGGACACGGAAGTGAGGCGATCGAGTTGCCGGAATGCCTACACAGATGCTAATTTTTTCGGAGGCGGAGGAAATGAGACGCCGTCGGAAACATCAGCGGAACGCATGGGTTCTGGGCGGGAGTTTTGCCGTCTCGGGATTGGTGCATCTACTGCTAGCGAATCCCCTGATGGATTGGGTCGAGGCCTATTTTGCCGCGGGTGGGGGTTCTAAGCCGTCCGAGGTTCGGGTGGTTCGGCTGTCGCCTTCAGCCTGGCGGGCCAGTCTCGAAGCAGCTCGCCAGGTGGGTCAAAAGGCCCGGACAGAGGCCGCGGCCAGCGAGACCTTGCCGCCTCAACCGCCCAAGCCGAAGGCCCCCAAGCCCAAGCAGGAGCGGCTTACGGGTCAGGTGGTTGAAGTGCCTCCTACCCAAGATTCTTCGCCCAATCCCGACGCCAAATACCTGTCGAAGTACAATGCCCACGTCGACAAGGAAACCGTCGCGCGCCTCGAGGAGCGGAACCCCGCGATGAAACGGGTGTCCAACAAGCTCGAAACCCGTCGGCGTCCGAGCCCTGCCCGGGGTGCGGTGTTGACACCGGGCCTTTCGGTGGAGGGCACGGGGGCCGCCAAGGCGAAACCCAAAAAGAAAAAAGCCAAAAAGAAGAAACAGCGGCAGATTCCGGGCAAGTCGGGATCGCGATTTTCTCTTGAGGTGCCGGATTTGAAAAGACGAGACTCGGTGCAGCTCAAACTCTCGGATCTGCCGGGGCTGGGGCCAAGTGTGGCCAATCGCACCGAGTCTCAGGCCCTCAAAGGGAACTCAAACCGTTTTCGTCTCGAGTCTGGAGCCAAGGACCAAGACGACGAAGAGGGCGCATCGGGTGGCAAGGGGGGGCTCAATGGCTTGCCCACACTCTCGGCGCTCGCGCCTGCGCTGGGGGCCTCGGCATCCGCCGACGGCTCACCCTCCCGCGATCATGTGGAGGGCTTGCCCGAGGGAGATGGCACGTTTCTCAATACCAAAGAGTTCAAGTACGCGACCTTCTTTTTTCGCGTTCGAGACAGCGTCGCCGGTTACTGGGAGGACTTGGCGGTCTCCGAGTACCGTCGTCGCGACCCCACCGGCAACATTTATGGTGGTCGAGACCGCGCAACCTTGCTCAACATTCAACTGACCCGCGAGGGGCGGATCGGTCGCATTCGGGTGAAAGAGACCAGCGGCGTACGGTTCCTCGATGACGTTGCCGTCAAAGCCTTCAATTTGGCCGAACCGTTTCCGAATCCCCCAGCAGGCATCGCTGACGAGGACGGCAACATCCGTTTCAATTTTCAGTTTGTGGTGACGATGCGGGCTTCAAGCCCTCTTCAGATTTTCAAGTAGGCTTTGGCTGGGTACAGCTTTTGGCTGGCTTCGTTACTCGTTTTCGTCGAGGAAGGCTTCGTACTCTTTTTTGGACATCAAGGTTGCAACCTCGTCCATATTGCTCATCGAGACCCGAATCATCCACCCGTCATCGTAGGTGTCGGCGTTCAATTCTTCTGGGGACTCGATGATGTGTTCGTTTCTTTCGGTGACAACCCCCGAAATCGGTGAGTACAGGTCGGAGACCGCTTTGACCGACTCCACCACACCAAAAACTTGGCCGGCGTGGACGGATTCGCCCACCGCCGGGAACTCGCAGTACACCACATCTCCGAGCGCGTCCTGCGCGTGCCAGGTGATGCCGATGGTGGCGACGCCATCCTGGATCCGGCACCATTCATGGTCCTTGGTGTAGCCGAGATTCTCTGGGAAGTGTTTGTCCATTGCCATCGCCTGACTCCAGGTCGCTGATAGATATGAATCCCACCATTTCGGTCAAGCTCTATGTCTGTGGGCTGCCGCGGTAAAATGGCGTTTTCACGACTTCGATGGGCACCGTTTTCCCGCGGATCTGAACCTGAAGGTCGGTTCCGGGCTGGCTGAGGGGTTTTGGGACATAGCCCATCCCGATGGCCCGGCCCACGCTGGGGCCCATGGTCCCGCTGCTGACCCGGCCGATTTCTTGGACGCCGGCCGCATCGAGGATCGGGTATCCGTGTCGTGCGATCCCCCGTCCCTTCACGATGAAGCCCACCAGTTTTTGGCCTGGGCCCTGCTCTCGGATTTGTGAAAGCGCAGCCTTGGCGATGAAGCTGTCTTTGGTGAGTTTTACGGTCCAGCCGAGCCCGGCCTTGTATGGATCGGTTGATTCGTCGATGTCTTGTCCATACAGCGGGTACCGCATTTCTAGGCGAAGCGAGTCGCGGGCGCCGAGCCCTGCGGGCTTGACCCCCAGATCGGCGCCTTGGTCCAAAAGGGCATCCCAAAGAGATGCGGCTTCGTGGGCGGGCAGGTACAGCTCGAATCCGTCTTCGCCGGTGTATCCCGTACGGGCCAAGAGGACCGATCGGCCCGCGAGCTTTGTCGTTTCAAAATGGTAGCGGGCGGGTAGGGGCCCTTGTTGGTTCTGCAGTCGGTTCACCAATGCGGGTGCCATGGGGCCTTGCACCGCGATCTGAGCGTACTCGTCGCTTTCATCGACGACGGTACACTGGCCCTGGGCGTGCGCTTGCATCCACTCGAAATCTTTTTGTCGATTGCCGGCGTTGACGCAAATCATCAGGTGTTCCGAAGAATGTCGGTACACGATGAGGTCATCGAGGATGCCACCATCGGGGCGGCACATCATCGTGTAACAGGCCTGGCCGTCGTTGAGTCGACAAAGATCGTTGGTGACGATGTGGTTGGCGGCTTCGAGGGCCGCGGGACCCCGAAACGTCACTTCGCCCATGTGGGAAACGTCGAACAGGCCGACCTGTTGGCGAACGGTCTTGTGTTCGTCGACGATGCCCGAGTACTGGACGGGCATGAGGTAGCCGGAGAAGGGCACCATCTTCGCCCCGAGGGCCTCGTGTTTCGAAAACAGGGCAGTCCTCTGGAGCTCGGTGGTCATGGTGTCCCTCGTCTTCGGGTGTGGGCTAAGGCGGTGTTGTCGAGCAAAAAGGCGATGGTCATAGGACCTGCCCCGCCCGGGACGGGCGTGATGGCACGGGCCCGTTCTTGCGCCGCGGCGAAAGCGACATCGCCCACAAGTTTGCCTTCAGCGTTGCGGTTGATGCCCACGTCGATGACCGTTGCGCCGAAGCGAATCCAGCTGCCTCGGACAAACTCGCCCTTTCCGATGGCGGCGATAACGATATCTGCTGCGCCCACCCGTTCTGGGAGGGCTTGGGTTCGCGAATGGCACACGGTGACCGTCGCATGCCGATTGAGCAAAAGGTCTGCCACCGGTCGACCGACAAGGCGGGAGCGTCCAAGAACCACGGCCTGTTGGCCTTCGATGTTGAGTCCCGAAGCTTCGATGAGGCGAATGGCCCCTCTCGGGGTACAAGGAATCAGCCCGCCCTCGTCGCCCCGGGCGAGACGCCCAGCATTGACCGGATGAAGTCCGTCTACGTCTTTTTCAGGGCTGATGGCCGCGATGACTTCTTCGACGTGGTGCTGCTCGGGTAGGGGGAGTTGAACGAGGATGCCGTCGACATCGTCGTCATCGTTGAGGGTCCGGACCAGCCCCAAGAGCTCTTTTTTGGGGGTGGTCGCGGGGAGCGTGTGTTGGGTGGTGCGAATACCCACCTCTTTGGCCGCCTTACCCTTGTTTCGCACGTAGACCGCGCTGGCCGGGTCGTCGCTGGCGAGTACGACCGCCAAATGAGGGCTCGGCTTCCCCGAAGCCGTCAGCGCATCGACTTTGCCTTTGACTTCGCGTCTTACCTCTTGGGCGATTTTCTTGCCGTCAATAACCAGGCCTCGTGAACTCATGGGGCCTCTTTACGCGATGGCCATTCGAGGTCAACGGTTTGATAAGGAGCCCCATGGTGGGGAAAAACGGGTCGCAACTTCTGAAGACCAGGTTTAGACTCTGCGGTGGTGACGGCGGTCAAAACAGGGTTGGAGCAATGGAGCGCGGAGGGGTTTCGCCCCCTCCAGGGACTCCGAGTGGGTTTGTTGGTTCACCAAGCGTCGGTGGACCGCGCACTCCGCTCGACGGTGGCCCTGATGCACGCGAGCGGCGTGCGGGTGGCCAAGCTCTTTGGCCCGGAGCACGGACTTCTCGGTGCCCGCCAAGATATGGAAAGTGTAGATGGGGAGGGGCGAGACCGGCTGACGGGTGCGACCATCTACTCGCTCTACGGCGACACCGAGTCCTCGTTGACACCGACCGAGGCCATGTTCGAGGGCCTCGATGTGTTGGTCGTTGACCTCCAGGACGTGGGTACCCGCTATTACACCTATGCGGCGACCATGGGATATGCCCTGGAGACCGCCGCTCGCGTTGGGCTTCGCGTGGTGATTTTGGATCGCCCGAACCCTTTGGGGGGCCGTGGCGAAGACATCGAGGGCCCCGGCCTCGATCCGGCTTTTCGCTCTCTTGTGGGTGCGTACGATCTCGCGGTCCGCCACGGACTGACCATGGGTGAGTATGCGCGGTACATTCAAAAGCAGGTTCCCATCGATGTGGAGCTTGAAGTGGTGCCCATGGAGGGCTGGGATCGTTCGATGCACTTCGAGGATACCGGTCTTCCTTGGGTGATGCCTTCGCCCAACATGCCCACGATCGACACCGCTCGCATCTACCCCGGGCAGTGTCTCCTCGAGGGCACCAACCTCAGTGAAGGTCGTGGTACCACCAAACCCTTCGAGTTGTGCGGTGCCCCCTTTTTGGATGGCCACCGGTGGGCCGACGCGCTCCGTCCCCTGCTCGATGCCTCTTTTTTGGTCCGCCCCACCGTGATCTGCCCGACATTCCAAAAACACGCACGTCAACTTTGCGGCGCGCTCGAGATTCACGTCCGGAGAAAAAAAGAAGCACGTTCCTTGGCGCTCTCGATTGCGCTTTTGACTACGGCCCGGCGCCTCGCTCCGGACGATTTTGCCTGGCGGACCGAACCCTACGAGTTTGTAAGCCACCTTCTGGCCATCGATCTTCTTTTTGGTTCAGACAAACCGAGGCTCCAGATGGAGGCCGGTGTACCCGTGCAGGAAATTTTGGAGAGCTTTCGCCCCGCGGAAGAAGCGTTCAACGAACGGAGGCAATCCTCTTTGCTCTATCCTAGTTTTCGTAGCTGAGCGTAAACTTCCACTGGGCTGCCGCCGGCAAGCTTCGCGCCGAGAACGCTCCGTCGACGCCGACTGCAAGTCCGAGTTTGCGCCACACACGCGCCGTGAACTCAAAACCAAAGGAGCGATGGGTGATTCCATTGCCCAGCCCCGAAGTCCCGCGAGCGGCGTCGGCCGAACTGGCGAAAGATTCACTCCCGTAGACCCGCCCAATGAACCAGAAACGCTTAAGTGCCTTCCACGGGATTCTGGTTCCGAGCTCGGTGTGCCAATTGATGGCATCCGCGAACCCTCGGGTGCGAAGCCAGTAGCCGAAGCGAACCAGCGCATAGTGTTCTAGGGGCCATGAAGGTCCGGCGCGGATACTGTGGCCGGCAGCCAGTTGAAATTCTACGTCAACCTCGTCATCTCCGGTCGGCAAGGAAGCAGCGATCAGATCGGCGCCGGGGGCCGCGTTTTCGCTCACGCTCGGTCGGTCCTCGCCGGTGGGAATACCGACGTTGACACCCGCAGCCAGATGGAAGGGGGCGACCAAAAGCCCGGACCAGGCCCCGATGCTGGAGTCCCCAACCCCAGTGATTGCGCCCTGGCCGTCGATGCTGGAGCGTCGAAGCGCTGTGTTTTTAAGGACCAAGGTGAGCCACCGGTCGATCACGCCCACTTCTGCGTATAGACTCAGGAGGTACTGCGAATAGCGATCTCCGAGCGTGATTTTTTCAAAATCCGGGCCGTACAGGGTGTTGGCGGAAAGGGTGCTGAATGTGGTGTCGATGTAAAATTGCCCCTGGTTTCGAGTCCAGGGGTTTGCGGAGGCGGCCTCTGAGGTCATGAACAAACACAGCCCCAATCCTATTTTGATGAAGGTCTTCATGGGACAGTCTCCAACGTGGCCACGGCTATTTCTATGGCGAAGGGATCACAATAAATCCAGGCGTGGCGTTTTTGTGCTGCGGACCCGGGGGCAGAGTAGCTTTGGGCGCCCTGGGTGGACTTCAACGTACCGAAAGCGATGTCTCCGAGATCGGGTCGCGCCCTGGTCCCCCCGATGCTGTCTCTTTCGCTCAGAATCACAACCGGACCGGGAACCCCCGAAGTTCTGAAGGCCGCGTCAAAGCGGAGCTCGACCGTGCCGTCCGCCCGTTGATAGAGCTCAGCCATTCCTTCCCCGGTGTACCCGCTTCGGCCCACGAAAGGGCCTCGAGCCACAAGGGTAGGGGTGTTGGGGGTGCTTCCGTCTTGGGTTCCAGACATGCCACCGTCTTGGGTTCCAGACATGCCGCCGTCCTGGGTTCCAGACATGCCGCCGTCCTGGGTTCCAGACATGCTCCCATCCTGAGAGCCTCCCGACGCATCTTTGGCGCCCATGCCGTTGATATCATTGGAGGGTCGGAAATCCTCAAAGTGCGGCCCGCAACCGACCGCGAGGATCCCCACAGCCATCACGACTGCACCCACGAGGCTTCGGGCTGCGGCATGGTCTGGGGTTTCCACGCGTCCTCGTGTGCCCTCCTGGCTTGCAGCCTTATGGCTGCACGCTTGCGGACGCGCGGAAACTTTGGATGAATCCATTTGGTGTCCCCCTTCCAGGGTCAACTTCATCATGTTCTTCCCCTCCATGACCTTTCAGCCGGTGCGTATTTCCCACATCTCAGGTGCTTTACATCACATCAATTTAGCGCCTAAGAAAGAGGGCGACCGGCTCCGGATCCTCTGCTTTCGGTATGCGCTCCAAGGCCCCCGAAGGGCCTCCGTCCCTCCTTCGAGGTTTTGGCGCCCTCAAGAAGATGGGGGCTTTTGTGCCGGAGGACTCAAACTCAGGTTTTGCACCCAACGAAGCGGGTTTTGCGCCCGAGACATCGGGGCTTTGGGCCCTAGGGGGTGCGGGCCTTGCCCCCCCGGGAGGGGGGCGCCGTTCAGAGCTGAGTGGTTATTCAATCTTCACCGTGCCGGAGGGGTTGTTGGTGGCGGATTGGTTGGCCATCGACTGGGTCATGGGTGGTGCGACGTTTTCGATCGACGCGTCCACCAAGGGCTTCAGTGCAAAGGGTGCATCACTATCGTCGGGATCGGGCTCCACGCTGATGACCGCAGTCAGGCCGACCAAATCAAGCGGCGGCGTGATGAAGTCCTGTCCAGGGAAGGGTGGGCAGGAGTCGTCCGTGGTGCACATGTCCGTGCCCCCGTCAGGGCCCACGCCGTCGCTGTCCGCGCCCGCGGCGGTTCGAAATCGTCCGGTGGACGTCGGGCCGTTGGCGCCGACGACCCAGCCTTCGTAGGCCCAGCCTTCAGGAAGGGCGGGCAAGACGAGCGAGGGTCCTGGGCCCTGTGTGGGGTCGAGCCACCAGATGCCTTGGGTGCCATCGTTGGGGTCTGCGCTCGAAGGCGTCGCCAGGATGAACGCGCCCGACGCGCTTGCGAAATCTGTTCCCAGTGCCATGGTGTGCGAGACCGAAAGTTGGGCTTCGCCATTGGCGACGTTGCCGGCGAGGACGTGTGTTTTTGCGGGCTCTGGCGGATCGTTGTCTACGGGCTCGATGGTGAGGACAAAGGGGCTCCCGTTTTGCGCTGTGTTTGCGTCGATTTCGAAGGAGCCAGGTTCTGGATCCCCACTCGCATTGATGGAAAATCTACCGGTGCTCACTGGGGCACCACCCACGATGAGCCAGCCCTCGTAGACGTAGTCTTGGCCCAGGGGTTCGAGGCCTTGAAATCCTAAGGTGAGTGTCTGGCGGTTGTTCTCGTCGTCTTCTCCGCAGTGGCAGAGCAGGATGGCCAGGATTCCTATGGTGAGTTTTCGCATTCCTTTTCCTTTCGTCCGTGTGGATCGCTCCCTCTATGGGTGCGGAGGCGGACCCACTTTGGCAACATTCTACTTGTTAGAATATTTGAAACACCCTATTGTGTTTGATGCAATGATTGCCCCTTTCCGTACGATTGCGGACCTTTGGTCGCGTCTCCCGGCGTTCCGGGCGGTGGCTGAAACCGAGCACTTACCGACGGCGGCGGACCGAATGAGCGTGAGCGCTTCCGCCCTGTCTCGCAGCGTGAGTCTCCTTGAAGAGGAGTTGGGTCAGGCTCTGTTTCAGCGTTCCGGCCGGCGGATCGAGTTGAATTCAACGGGCGAGCGGTTTTTGGCGGCGGTTCGCGACGCGATGCGGCTGATTCACGAGGCGGTCAACGAGGCCCGGGGGCAGAGCATGGTGGGCCCCATTCAGGTTTCAAGCGCGCCGCCCTGGAGTGCGATGTTGGTTCTGCCCGAACTCATCAAGCTTCACCGGGAGCACAACCGCTTGATCGCCCACCATCGATTGTTCCCGGAGAGTGAAATCAACATGGGCCTTTTGAGAGGCGACTTGGATATTGCCTTTGTGGAGCATCCGGTCCGTCATCCCCGTCTTATGGTCACCGAGGTGGCCTGTATGAAACGCGGGATCTACGCGGCTGAGGAGCATCCCCTCGCAAAGGTACGAAGCGTATCGCCTACAGATTTGGCCGAGCACCTATTTGTCACGACGTGGCCCGATCCTGCGCGCAAGACCGTGGATGGATGGCCTGAGCACCTCCCTCGACAGGTGGGTATGGTCGTGCAGCATGACGATCAGGCGCTCGAGGTCTGCGAGAAGGGAGGCATGCTTTCGGTGCTCCTCGACTTTGCGGCAATGGGTCGGCGGTTGGTGAGACTTCCGATCGACATTGTCGCGCCCGCTCGTCTGTTTGCGCTTCATCGGCCGATGTTGTCTTCGGAGGAACAAGCGCCCACCGGTGGAATTCCGCTGGCGGTGTCTACGATCAAAGCTCGAGTCGAGGATCGGTATACCAAAGACATTCCGAGTACGGTCAAAATGCCGTAGCCATCGGATTGTACCTCAGCTCACTTGCGTTGCGCGGAACGCCGACGAGATGAATACATACCTTCTGAGTCAGCGCCTACGCTTCATGGATTCGCGAAGTTGAAGCCGGACCGAAACCCGGCTTCGGTGTTATTCTTCAAATTCTGCGAGCAACCGCGCTCACCACAGCGACGGCCAGGCAGACCACGGCCCGCTTGACGTCCGGCGACGCGGCGACACGCCGGAGTAAGTTGCTCATCGCGAAACCTCCTTTCTGGGCGCTGAATTGTCGCCGAGGAGCTTATGCCGCGCTGTTTCGGGGTTCTTGTCAGCAGTTCGGGGTATCAGAGTTGCAAGGGACCGGTTATGGTGCGGGGGGGACTTGAGCATTGTCATGAATGCTCGATTTGAAGGGGGGCTCCTATCGAGCGCGCATTCACTGACGCCGACGACAAGAAAGGAGGTTGCCCATCAGGGAAAATAGTGGATAGGAAAATACCGTAAAACAAAAGCGTCGCTTACGCTCCGCTGGATGTCGATCAGACCCACTTAGGGTGGTCAACTTCAGCCAAAACGGTGGTCAACTTCGCTGCAAAACGAGCATTGTCGGCCTGGTCGAGGTATGAGGAACCAGGCCATGCTCATCTGCGCCGTCTGGCGAGCGGAGGTCACGCTGAACCGGTGCCAATGTGACGCACCCACGGGCGCGTAGCCGCTTTGTCATTCCCCAGACAGTCGGGCCAGCTGAATCTCATCCTCGTCGACCACGTAGCCGTCGTCGCCGACCAGCCACGACCGCCACCCATCCGGCTCTTTCTCCACGTGGACCCGCCGCAACCGTGACCACGGGTCCGCCCATCCAGGGGCGCTGCCCACCACGATCTCGAGTGGGACACCGCGTTGGTAGGCCTCGTCCTTGAGGCTGTAGAGCATCACCTCGTCGCGATGCACCCAGGGAGCTGGGAGGTGCTCGTCGAGAAAGCCCCAGCGTAGTCTCACTGACCCGTGTAGACGTCCGTATTGATACAGCGCGTAGAGCGACTTGGCATCTGCTTCGAGCCGCCGACGCAGCTTCGTCAGGTTACCTTCCTGGAGATACTGCCGCATCTTTTTCTCGTCGCCGAATGGCTGGCTGATGCCGCACGAACCCTGGACGAGCAGGCTCGCGGTAATCTTGAGAGTTCGTCCTCGCTTGTTGAGGGTCTTCGTCTTCTGCGGCGGTCCAAGTTCCCCTAGACGGCAGTTTCCGGGTTCGAAGTCCAACTCCCGCAGCAGTTGTCGCACGTTTGTGGCAGCGATGATGTCGTAGTCGGCAAGGTTCTTCTTGGCGTCCGCAATCTCGTCGCCAATGAAGGTCGCCAACTGGCGCTCTGCAACGTCGACCAGCGCAACGATCTCGGGCTTCTTCGGCGGGAAGGCGTGAATCAAGGCACGGCGCATGCCGGCGAGCTCCTCGGCATGGGCCCGGCGCTTTCCTTCGAAATGCTTGCGGTTGGCGGCGGCAACCGCGGGGTCAGTACGCATGTGGCCCAGCGCCGAGCAGTCTCCATCTTGTCGATCACCGCCTGCCTTGCCGAGCGAAGCGCATCGTGGTCGGGGTTGAGCTCCCACAGACCATCTGCCCTCACTTGTACGGCCGTACCGCGCCTCCAGTACTTCGCGGATTCCACCGATAACGGACTGCACTGGCTTCGGGCCGACACGAACGAGATCACATCGGCTGGTCTCATGGCCTCGCCATGTACATCCAGGACGCAGAGCGCGACACGCTGCGCTGAGGAGTTGCTCGGCACGCCGTCCCGCCACGCCTCATCGAGGTGTGCCACGGTCAGTGGTGCATCGACCGACGGCAGTGGTTCGGGGGCTTTTCGCACCACACGCAGTGCGGCTGCCTTGGGGGGACGTAGGCCGAGGCGAAACGCCCAGAGGTCGGCTTCCGCATCATTCGGATCGAGCGCGTAGAAATCCCCGTCGCGGTAGATTGGACTGCGGCCTGGCCTGCAGCGCTTGAGCGATGCAAGCGCTGCATTGGCAGGCGCTACACCCGCCTCTTCGAAGCGCTCTGCTGCCTGCAGTAGAGTGACGGGGTGTCCTCGTTCCAGTAGCACGACGATCAGGAGTGCGTAGGTGTTGGCGTCGCGACTCTCCTTGGCCCTCGCGAGGTTGGGAACCCTGATACCAAGCGCCTCGCAGTATGGATTCGATTCGGTCGTCATCTTCTGTCGACAGCCTGCTATGAACCTTGCGCTCGCAGCAACTTGGCCATTCCCTCAAATGCGCCCGCTAGAACGGAAGCCGCCTCAGCCGGAGTTTCGATCCGGAGCCCACCCGAAGCCGTCTTCTCCACGCGCATTTGCGCAAAGAGTTCTCCAAGGGCTGCACCATCGCCATTGGTAGGATGGCTCGCCCCGTCTTCCGGTCGGGCAACCACTGGCTTGTCTGTCCCAGATTTGCTGGGCTCCAGGTCTCGCGATTCGTCGGCCGCATCGACAAGTTCGTCGAGTTCCCGCTCCGTGATCGGAACCTCATCCGGTGCGCTGCTTTCTTGGGCAGCAATCTCGTCGATTTCGACCGGAGCCTCGAAGATCTGTTCGAATGTGTCGAGGAACGATCCACCCGACTCAAAGGCGATTTCATCTGAAGTCCCGTCAAAGAGGCCCTTGAACAAGGCCTGCTTACCGGCCACCGTTCTGGCAATGCGGGTCTCAATGCCGGTTTCGGTCATCAGATTGTAGACGTCGATCGGGTGCTTCTGCCCGAGCCGGTAGATGCGGCCGATTCGCTGCTCAAGCACGGCTGGATTCCATGGGAGCTCGAGGTTGATGCAACAAGTTGCGGCCTTTTGGAGATTGAGTCCCACACCTCCGGCGTCGCTCAGGAACATAGCCATTGTTTGTGGGTCGTCGTGAAACTCGACCAGGCTCTTGTCACGCAGGCGCGCAGATTCCGCCCCGGTGAAGAACACGGAACGCGCATCAGCTTTCCGTAAGAGGTCCTGAATCGCCCAGTTGGCGAGGCGAAGCATCCGTCTCCACTGGCTGAAGATCACCACCTTTCGCCCCTGGTCGAGCACGATACTCTCGATGAGATTCCTGAGCTCAATGAGCTTGGGGCTGCGGAGTCCTTCGAGCAGGTTGCGAGTGGGGCGAGATTCCCGCGCTAAGGTCGGCCATACGTCTTCGAACTCGAGCTGAGCCATACCATTCGAAATAATCCGCTGCGTTGTCAGAAGCTGCATCAGGCGCAAAAACTCTCTGCGGAGCAGCGGACGCTTCCTCCTGATTCGAAGCAACTGCGCAATCGGCATCTCGAGTTCATCGTGCGCGACTGCCTGCTCGCCGGTCATTTCGACGGGAACCCGCGTATCCGTTTTCTTTGGCAACTGCTTGAGAACGTCTTGCCGAATCCGCCGCAGCATCGTCCCGTCGAGGCGTGTTCGAAGAGTGTCGAGGTTTCGTGCCGAAGCAATACCGCCCGCGGCATCTCCACTGTGGGCGGTGTGCCATGGACCAAGCCGCCATTTCGGCTCGATGGCCCGTTCATCCACCCAGTCCATGATCGAGCCAAGTTCGTCGAGCCGGTTCTCCATCGGGGTTCCGGTCAATACTACGCGGTAGGGCACGTTGAATGTCTTCACATAGGTTGCGGTCTTGGTGGCCCAGTTCTTGATTCGTTGCGCCTCATCCAGAATGATCATCTCTGGCCCGAACTCCCGCATCTGTCGGAGGTCACGCAAGACGAGCTCGTAGTTGGCGACCAGGAAGCCACGCTTGGTCTGCTCATAGAGATCGTGTCGTTCCGATGGCCCTCCATCCAGCACAGTCACGGGCACATCAGAAAAACGCGTCCACTCTCGCTTCCATTGGTGTTTCAAACTTGCCGGAACGATCACGAGGCCGCGTTTTGCGGCGCCGCGCTTGGAAACGATGTGGGCCATGGCGATGGCCTGGGCCGTTTTTCCAAGACCCATGTCGTCGGCGAGCAAGATGCGACCGGAACCCAGGAACTTCTTCACGCCTTCGATCTGATATGGATAGAGTTTGTGCTTCAGACTCTTTAGCTCCTGATCGATCTTCTTCGACTTTGTCAGGTCTCGAAGCTTGCGGCGGAGGGCGTTGCGTTCTTGCTCGAGAAGCGGACCGAGCGCCGGGTCTGGATGCGGGTCGATGCGCCGGTAAGCAGCTGAGCTCATCGCTTCGCGAAGCCCCTCTACCACGTGTAGGCGCTTCTTCGGCTGATTGGCAGCCATTGACCTCAGAGTGCTTGCGGTGCCGTTCTTGCCAAACCACTGCTCGAGACGCCGGAGCGATGCTGGGAGAGTTGATGTACCGTTGTTTCGTTCTAGATGTATCTGGTCCAGCCAATCGCCGGGACCGGTCAGATCTCGCACTGGGTCCCACCACAACTGAACGACCGGCGGGTCGAACTTCTCCTGCTGCTTCACGGCCTGGATGCGCTTCTGTGGCCGACGGAATAGATCATCGAGGACACAGAGCAGGTGTTTGCAGAGGCCAAGCGAACTCTTCTGGTAGTCTGGGCAGTCACAACTGCCGCTGAGCGGATCGATCCTGCGAAGGAGCGTGGAATAGGGACGTGCTCCGTTTCGCCGTCCCTTTCTTCGGGTCTGATAGAGTCCGAAGATCTGACGCCCAGTCGGTCGTGCGGCGATGACCAGCTCCTCGGATTCGATCGACTGAAACCGCCGCAGCAAAGCCTCGAGAGCTCCCCGCCGAAGTGGCCAGTCGCCCCCCTCCGCGACCCTCAGAACGTGTCGGGCGATCAACGATGGTTCGATGGATCGCGTCTTACCGTGGGCAAGCTCGGTCAGCTTGTCCAATGCCTCGGAAGAGGGATCCGGAACTCCTGCAGCGGGTGAGGGGGTTTCAGCTCGGACCATGGAGCTGCTAGTATCCCAAATGTGGGCACAATCGGAAGGCGAAACCACAAATCCTCGCAAGAACGCCCCGTGGAACGGCGAACCAACCGCCGTTGTCGTCGTACAGGAAGGAACACAGGGGTACGCGTCCGTGTACCAACCTCCTATCCGCCAAAATCTCTTGTTATGCGCCGCTGAAATGGCGTATAAGGCGCCCCTTCAGAGAATCCGATGAGCGAGCATCTTTCCCCCCACAGAAATGGCGCTCTACGAGCGGGTCGCCGGGATCATCGAAGCCGCGCGGGGTCACGTGGCGCGCACGGTCAACACGGCGATGGCCCAGGCGTACTGGCTCATCGGCCGGGAGATCGTGGAGATTGAACAGCGAGGCCAGGACCGCGCGGCCTACGGTGAGCAGATCATCGAGAATCTCGCCGGGCGGCTGAGTAAGCGCTTTGGACGGGGCTTCAGCGTCCGCTCGCTGCGACGCATTCGGCAGTTCTACCTGACCTACCCGGACGGCTCCTCTCTGCCGGCCGAGTCGGGCGGAGGCGACAAACGGCCAACACCGTTGGCCATATCGGACGGAGCCGAGATTCGGCCAACAGCGTTGGCCGAATCTGGCACCCAGTCCGTAGACTCGCGATCCGAACCCGACGGTCACCGAGGTGGCCTGTATGAAACGTGGGATCTACGCGGTGCCGAATAACCGCCAAAGGCTCAGACCCGCCCTGGAAAATTCAACGTCGTGGACAAGAGCGACAGCGCAAGGACGCGGAGGAAACGGTACGCAGTATCCAGGAGAGCCCGGCCATTGATGCACGCTCCTCTTCGGGAGTTCCGTAGACGTGCTCGTGGGACAATTGAACTACGAACGCATCGTAGACGCGTATCGAAGAGCGCCGGGGGTGAAGACCCATTGCCTCCAGAGGAATTACGAGGGTTTGTCCGCGGTGCGCCGGCCGAGAGCACCTGAGGCTACTGCAGGGCCGTGAAAATAGGGCGGCATGTCTGGTCATCTTTGGAGGGGTTTTGGCGCAGTCGCAACCGAAGCGGCGAAAGATGTTGGCCCCTATCTTCAAGACCATGCTATGCGTTTGGCTCGCAAATGGATCGCAGCTTGGCCTACGCGATTGCCCACGTTCTTTGCTCCCGTATTGCCGAAATCGCAATGCGTTTTGGCGTATCGATGTCAACCAAGCTGGTCAAGGTGCGCCCCGAGAGAAACAACGGGCGACGAAATCTGTCGCCCTTCGTTGGATGGGGTGTGTTGTCTGTTCTGGGGTTGTGGGGTGGCTATGCCCGAGCCCAGGCGACCCAGACTCATGTCTATCAGCTGGTGCCCCGGCCGGATGATTCTGCAGCGGTACGGGAAGCCGGCTGGAACCTGATCGCCTTTCCGTTTGAGCGTAGCGAAGGGGTTGGGGCTGTGCTCCGAGCTCGCGGCGGGTTCATGTCGGCCACGGGTGTTCAGGCTGATGGGATTGCTCCCAACGCAAATGTAAGCATCCATCGCGCACCGACATGGGTGTATGCGGGCGAGGAGACTCCGGGACGGTCCAGCGGCTCGGTGTGGGGCGAATGGCCGACTTCGATTCTCATGGATGACTCCAGTTGGCGGGTCATCGAGGTCCATCGGAAGATGGCGCGCGCACAACTTCATTACAAACGGGTTCTTGAGTGGTTTCCCGATGACGGTACGTATCGATCGCTCAACGAGGACGACATCTTGGTGCCAGGCCGGGGGTATTGGGTTGAGGGGTTCTTGGACGTTACGCAGATTGAGCTTGCGTACGCTCGAGGGGCGAACACGGAGCCGGTCACCCGCGCCGCTGCTTATTCTGCCAACGAGCGAGGCAACTACGAAAAGGCGTTGGCCGCAAGAGCTGCGCTAACCCGTAGGACGACCTTGGGTTTGAGCGAAGGTGCACCATACTTCTACGCCGACCATAACCCACCGCTCAGCCCCAACGGGGCCTATCAGGTTGAATACCAGGCTCCCACTGGGGCTTCGGGCCCTTCAACAAGCGCTTCCGAACGAGATGCCAAGCACCTCGCGGGCTTCGAGCGCGTGTGGGCGTATACGCTTGGCATTGCGCTTTTGCAAGCAACTCGACAGCAAGGATCCGTGGGGGATGCGAGGGCACATCACATTTGGACGCAAGATCTGGCACGATACCTGTGTGCCCATGCGGTGGTAGATTCCGAGGATCCAGACAAGCTTCGGGGGTGGCATTTTTCGTGGAACACCGATCAGGATAACTGGCGCGATGCGCGCCTGGTCACCGGCGCCAGCGCTTGGGCCCTCCATGGCGTGGGTAGCTTCATGACTTCTGAAGCCTTTCGGGCTCTGCCTTCCAATAAGGAGAAGACTTGGTTCAAGCAGTGCTATCGCGGTGCGCTTCTCGGCCTTCAGGAACACCGCAGATCCGTGACCATGGAAGGCGGCCGGACCGTGAGCTTCATGACCGCGGGGTGGACCACTGAGGGGCTCAAGTACGCCGCCGAGCCCCATCGCCTCTTCCGCAACACCCAAGGAGCTGGGGTGCACGAAGGCCAAGAACGGTGGGCCTATTACGATGTTCTCGACGCCATTGGATACTCTACCTTCGGTGTCCCACCCCAGATCAAGGTTTGCATTCAACGAGAGGGCGGATCTTGCGCCTCCCACCCGAGCTTCGGTGAAGTATGGGTGCCCCGTACCATTGACGAAAAAACATGGACTGCCCTCAGACGGCCCTCCAAGGCCGACAACGTTGTGACCGAACATTTACTTGATACGCTCAGCGTGCTGAACCACGCCTTGCGTCACAGCGAAGAGCTGGGGCTTCTTGAAGAGAAAAGCGGGCTCGAAGCGTGGCGCAACGAGGTTCGTGACGCGGTTTTTTTCGCGCTTTGGGACCAAGATGACGCCCGAGAAGAGATCGAAAAGGCGCTTGAGGAGGACGATGCCCGCCCCGAAGCGGTCCGAACCCTCGATTCACGAAAGCGCCAGTGGATACAAGAAGCCACGAAAAAGGAGGGCGATCGATCGTTCGGTCGGGTCGTGACCGGGGGTGTGCTTGACCACCGTGGTGGCTTTCAAGCGAGCCCGCATACCGCCATCGACAATTGCAGCTGGCTTGCGCTTTCCGTCAACCACGACGAACTCAAAGAGAAAAACGTCGACTCGAACTACGTCATGCGCCTTGAGCAATGTCTACGCTACACCGTTATTCGATTTGCAAAGGAATTAGGGTACGGAACGCCTTCTTGTGATTCAAGTCGTGATGCCTGTCCGGGACAAGTACGCTACTACGGCGCACATTATTTCCAGAATACTTTCGAAGATCCCTATATTTTGCCGAGTGCGCTGCAGGAGTCTTCGTACCATCTCGAGGCCACCATGGGGCTCATCGGGGGCCTTCTTGAGTTTGCCCGCGCCCATCCTAAGCGGCCGTCTTCGAAAGCGTTTCGGGACGAGGCCCTGCGACTTTGGGCTGGGGCCCAAGCTTTTGTCCATGATCATGGATTTCTGTATTCGAGTCAACGTATTCAAGACCTCTCTGCGGTCTTGGAGTCGAGCACAGCGATCATTTGGTTTATCGACGTGTACGACCGACTTCGAGAACGGGATGGCGCTTTGGACCCGGGACTCAAAAACGATGAGGCAGGTTGGGGTGCGGCTCTTGCTGTAGCTGGCGGCGAGAACTTCTTGGAAACCGCGTTGACCGAGTGGGTATCGGGTTCAGGGGTGATGGTCGAACAGGCCCGACTCAAGCCGTCGAAAGGCACGATCAGCGTAGGCAAGCTGGTATCTCAAGGTGGAAGGAGAGCCTCGAAACTGGTAACCGAGCTGCTCAAACTCCCGCCGGAGCTTGCCGCGGCTTCCATTGCGGCAAGTACCGGTGCTGCGTTTTTCGCGAGCTTTGAGTACGACGCCGGCCTCGAGACCCTTTTTGTCGGTTCTGAGGAACCGCAGTCTGAGCTTTGGTCGCGCGCGGGCGTTGTGGTTCCCGAAGATGTCCTGGTATTTTCCAAGACCTATTTTCTGGACGAAGCAGAGATTCGCGGCCGCGCGCCTATCTACGCCGCGGGCCCGTTCGACAATCCGAGTCTCGACCAGGTGATCTCGTTTGAAGACGACGCGATCTACTACATCAAGGCCGAGACCCTGGAGCTCCATAGTCGGGAGTTCGGCGACTACAGCGTCTTGGCCCCGCAAGACGGATCTCTGTGGGAGGTGTTCTCGCTCGATACTTCACACTCACGACACACGCTGGTGGATACTTTTGTCAAACACCATCTTCTTTGGAAATCGGCGGAAGAGATCACCCGCGCGGTTCCAGAGAGTTTTCGCGAAGCGTGGCTTGAGATCGTCGCGCTTGCCATTCGGAGCGTTTTCACGCTCGATGCGGCCGAGACGCTTGCGAAAGGGAGCGGTCTTGGGCGTGTTTCTTCGGGTGAAGTCGACCGAGACTTGGCTGCCAAAAACCCAGTGGCGCCGTTTTTCTATTTTGAAAAAGATGAGATCGCTTCCCTGGAGTCTTCGGTTGATCCGGAATCGATCCAAGTCCAAAAAACGTTGCCTCCTGAATTCCTTCAAGAAAAAAGGCCCACAGCAAAAGAGATGTGGGCCAAAGCTGCCGAGTTTGGCGCCCCTGCAGTTTGGGGTACGACGCAGAATCCACCAGGACAAGCCATTGTGCCCGCGGATGAAGTCGCGTTGCTTGAACCCCAGGGTTTTGAGGCGCGCCTGGCCACTGCTTCGGATCGCCCGAGTCATGGGTCGAACCTTCGGGACGCGCACCGGCTCGCGAGAGCGCTGAGAGACCAGCGGACCAAAGGTGCGGGTCTTCTCCCAGTTCTGCTCGACAAGAAGCAGGTTCGTCTTTTTCACCGCGACGGAACGTTGGCGGAAAACACGTTGGTCAGAGTGGCCTTAACGAAGTTTGACCGGAACGCTTTGATTGAAAGCGACATGCCGCACTTGGCGCAACTGGAGCTCATCGACCTCCAGGTGTTTCTTCTGGGCACTGCGAGCCAGCACATCCGTTTCGTAAAAGATTCCGGTCTTGCCGCGAAGGCCTATCGTTTTCGGTCGGTGAGGAGCAAGGAACGCAAACGCACGGCCACTACCGCTCTCAAAGCCTTGGCTCCCATCTGGCCCCAACACCAGACCTCCGTTGAGGTAGCCAACCCCGCTTTTCCCGTCTATTTCGTGGACCCCGGCGGTGCCTGGGATGCGGTGCGCACCGGATGGTCTCCTCAGGCACCCACACCCAAGCAAATGTGGGCGAAGGCGAAAGAATACAATATGGTTGTCGTGTGGGGTGAAACCGCAGATCCGCCAGGTCATTCAGTGATCCCGCGCGCTGAACTTTCGAACGCAGATCGTGAGAACTTCAAGGTTAAACTTGCTACTCAGGGGGTGCGGCCAGGCGGAACGGCCGACCTGACGGTGGTGGTCGGCGCAATATTGGATCACGCATCCCATTTGGTGCATCTTCCCTTGCTGGTCGACGACAACACCATTCGGCCCTACGACCGCGAGGGACACGTTGTCGCAAAATTTGGTCTTGCCGCCCGTACGGATTACATCGAGTCCGATGAACTCTTGGCGAACAAAGGTTCGCGTCATTGGATTGTGATTTACGAAAAGGGAAGTCGGCTCTTTTTTATGGGTTCGATCGCCACCATAAAAGCGCAGGTGATGGCCTATCCGGGATCGTACCAGATCGTTGCGGTGACTTCGAGCGACGGTGGTCGCACTGCGCATAGGACGCTCGAATCCATTCGGACAAACTGGCCTGACGCTCCGCTCGCTCCGTGGGTCGAAGTCGCGAATCCGATATTTCCATCCTATTTCGTCGATACTCAAGGTGACTTCGATCCGCTCCGCCATGGGTGGCTGCCTCAGGCACCAAGCAGAGCTTTTCTACTCCGACAAGCGGCAGACCACGGTGGTCCCGTCGTGTACGGGTTGTCTCACAACCCTGAAGGCCATGCGGTCGTCCGCGTTCGCGACCTTCAGCATATTGATAAGGGTCAGTTTGAGCCCAAGATGGCCACCGCGGCGGGCCACCCAGGGGAAGCCAGTCTCAGAAGAGTTGCCATGACGGGCCAGGAGGTTGCCAAGCATTCAGCTCATACCTGGGCCACTTTGCCTATCCTTTGGAACGAAAGCAAAGCATCCTTGTATCATCGGGCAGACGGCAGGGCGACAAGCATCGAGGTGGTGGTTGGTGTAAGACCCATCGATGCCCCCGCCCTGTTTAAGCTTTTCAGCCACGAAGAAGCTGCGTTTCAGATTCATGTGCCCAAAATGGGTTTGTATCTGGCGGGCCAGGCAAGCGCTATAGGTTACGCCCTCAATCAGGGGAACATTGGACAAGGAGAGTACACGGTGTACGCCCTGACCAGTCAGGACCCGTCTCGTACCGCCCATCGTGCCATGAAGAGCCTCGGCGAGCTTAAGCCGGAAGGTCAGACGACTTTCTTGGTTTGGCACCCTCAAAAGGAACCTTATTACGTAGATCCAGACGGAGCATACGACCCGGTTCGGACCGGATGGATGAAAGAGCGTCCTGAGTCGATGACCCTGTGGCAGAGGGCCAACGGGTTCGCGGGACCCGCGGTTTTGGGCGCAACAAAAAGACCACAGGGCTATTCGATCGTGCCGTTACGTGACTTGGGGAAGGTCGATCCCGAAAACTTTTCCTTTGAGTTGGCCACTGCCACCGCAGAGGAGAGCGGAAAGGACAACGTCACCCACGCCGGAAAGGTCGCCAGGACCATCGTTGCTATCCCTTCGCATCGTGTCTACCCTGTTCGCATTCTTGTTTCCCTGGACGAAGTACTCGATTTTGATCGCAAGGCTCGCAGACTCGAATCCAAAAACTACCGACCCTTCGGTGTTCAAGGTGAGGTTATATTCTTGGGTGCTGAAGGACATACGAAGGCCTCCTTCCGCGAAGTCGCGAAAACCTCTGACTACCCTCTGATGCAGGTTCGAACGCGTGCTCGGACCTACTATCTCATGCCGGCCCATCTTGCCGAGTTCTACCTTAACAAGGCCTTTTTGGGGGCTGGCTACTTTGTTGAATACATCTCACAGCCGATTGAATCGGCGATCGGAGCGGTTCGCAAGATTCGTTCGTATCTTTCTTCCACGCAAGAGTCTATCGAGGTCGTGATCTCAAACCGCGACTATAGCAACTACTACGGCCTGGATGCCAAGATAAGCTTTCCAAATGGAAAGTCGATTTTACGTGTGGGACGGCGGCCTCTAGACCAAGAAGGTCTCCAGGCGACGTACGACACTGTAGGTTTCCAATTTGTGCAAGCGCGAAGGCAGGATGACAATGCCTACTACCTCATCAAGCGAGATCAAGCTCCGGTGCTCATGGCGCTCCATGCCTACGATAATGTGACGGTGACCGTAGCCAAAAACAGCACCTATCAACGCCGTGCTGCCTATCCGTTTGAAGGACATCTTCCGGAGGGCGAGGGTGTAAAGGAGGTGGTGCTTCGGGAGCGCTCTTTAAGCGCTGCCTTCTCAGAGGCGTCGGATGCGGCCCCAAAAGCAGCGGGACTCCAGACGGAGGCCGATGTCATTCCCGAAGTCGATTTGCCAGACAACGAAGTCTTCCGATCGTGGTCACCAAAACCGGAGCTCGAACCGGACCTGGCACGACAAGCCGAGCGAGAAGGCATCAGTCTTGTCCAGGCGACCATGGCTTCTCAGTTCGGGGGATCCTTCGTGTTTCCTTTGAGCGCGTGGAAACAAGCACGAGGTTTGCTGAGTGCTCGCTTTAAAGACGTTTTCATTGCGCACGTCAACGGATTGGGATCGGAGATTGCAAAAGCATTTCTTGCGGGCAACCCCAAGCTTCCTTACGTCAAGACTCGCGATCGCGGGGTCACCAAGTTCTGGAACAAAGACGGCCAAGAAATATTCCCGAGCATCGATATCGTGCCCGAAGCGGTGCAAGACCGCGAGTGGCTATCCGATCTGCTGTACCGCGGAACCGAACCGCCAGAAGAGAACGTGGTTCAAGAAAGAGCGAAGCTCACCAAAAGTTCGTTGGTTGTCGTCCATCTTCAGCGGAGCCATCACTATGTAACCGTACCCACGAAACAGACGGAGCTGTGGCCTTTGATTGAAGGCAAGGGTCCCCACTCGATCCTATTCGCTGTGCACGGATCAAGCGACACCGAGCAGGCCGGCGCTCGGCTCGCGAAGGAGTTGGAGCCACACTTCGGAAAGAAGCAAGACTACATCAAGGTCTTGGGCGGAATCCAAACCGGTCAACCACGTTTGCCGATATTTGCGAATGGCGAAGGTCGCCTCATTTATCCGGTCATGCGAAAACCTCAATCGGGCAAAGGTCCGACCCTCTGGATCACGACTGGGATGTACGTCGGGAGGAAGGAACCGTCTGACAAAGATATCGCGGAAGCATCGTTGGCCTTGAACCAGGCCGACATGATGAAAGTCTATCACCCGCAAGACGATTTCTATTCCGTCTTTCCCGCAAGCCTGAGTGAGGGTGCGTTCTCAGAAGCAAGTGGCCCCGTTGAAGTTGTCTACTTGCTGACGGCGGCCACCGCTACGAATCAAAAAAAGAGACGTGCCCTCCAATACGGGCCCTACTACCACAACGCCCTCATTATCAAAGAGTACTCCGGCCAAGAAACGGTCTGGGATAAACAGGGCCAGCGCATCTTCCCATAGCGTTGGGTGGGAGCTTGGCGTGCGATGTCGCGCCGAGCGTCTTTGTTTGTGGCGGCGGTGAACCTGTTGTGGTGCGGTCACGGTGGACGGGGTCTACCTTTGGGCCCAATGTTGGTTTTTACTGCCCTCTGCGGCACAAATGGTTCATTTTGCCCGATTGTTCCCCCGGGTGGGTGAGTAAGATGGGTATTTACTTGGCTGAGCGGGTTTAGGTCGTCGCGGGGGGGACGGCCGGCTTGGTTCTCTGGTGGCTGGAAAATGCAAAACACATTGACAGTTTGGTTTTGCTGGGATCTGGTAGGGCCGCCGCTCTGGGTTTTCTGCGGGGCGATCGGGGGGACGATGGGTGACTGGCTTACAAAACGGTGGCTGAGGCAGTTGGGGTTCACCTGTCTCGGATTGGCATGGGGGATCGTTGTGCTCCGCGGTGCGCGCGCTGAGTCTGGTGGTGCAAGCAATGGTTTTGCGCTGGCGTTGGACGCGGGCTGGAACTTGGTCGCCTTGGGCAGGAGCGCGTCTCATCCGACGGGATCCGATGGCATGCGCTTGACGGTCATGCGCGTTACGGACGCCTTGTCGGGGCCTCCGGGTGCGGTTTCGGTGGACTCAAATTCAGCGTCTCGCCTTCGTTCGGGCGAAGCTTACTGGATATATACCCGAGAGCCATTGGTGTGGGAGCCGGACCTCGGACCGTTCGAATGGAGTCAGACTGCATCGGTAAGCTCTAGGTCAGCGCTCGATCATTGGACGCCCGCCTCGGTGGACCCGACTCAGACTTCGTCGGAGGCGCTCGATATGGGGGCGGGCTCTTACGGCGCTGATTCGCTTGGTTGGCAAGTGGCCGGGGTCGCGATGTCCAGGGTGTATGGAGGGGCTGCGGGTCACCAGGTGCTCCGGTGGGATTCGTCAAGCGGGGCTTTCGTTCAGGTCCGGGTTGGCGACGTTTTGGCCCCTGGGGTTGGGTATTGGGTTCGCGGTGCTGCTGAGACTGCTGCCGGACCGAAGCCGGTTCCTCCTGGGCAAATATCTGGAGTGCGGATGGGTGATTCGGTTCGCCTTCATTGGTTGGCCACCGAAGGGTTCGAAGACGGTCGTTTGTTACCGAACGGTGTTCATCCGGTCTATCGCGTATATCGACGGACCGGCATCGAGGGTTCGTTTTCGTTTGTTCAATCGACTGAACAAACGACGTGGACCGACGAGTTTCTTCCAGAGACCGCACACGTTGTTTACTACGTGCAGGCGGTGGTTCAGAGCGGGCAGGTTGAGTGGGTCTCGGGGCGATCGTTGCTCCTTCCGTTTGACCTCGACGCCGAACCCGCGGTGGTGGCCCCCGGCGCATTTGAGGCCCCGAGCATGGTGCCCGCGCGCGACACCCGCATGGCCTTGCCCAAAGTGGCGATCACCCGGTTCCGAAATCAGGTTGTGGCCCATCTGGTGTATATCGCGCCGGGCGCCGCCGAAGGGGGAGACCAACTTCGTTACCTCAAGAGTACGCGGGCCGGACAAGCCGGTTCTTGGACGTCACCCATGCCTTTGGTTCCGCCCCACCCCGGATGGCGAATCACGGACCTCGCGCTTGCGGCCCGAGGGGCGAGGGTGTCGGTTGCTTGGATCAGCGAGGGCGTGGGGGGCCTCGAGGGCCAAAGTCGGGTGCACGTGTTGGAAGACCATGAGGGCGGCGCGTGGTCTTCGGCAAAGGTCGGCGAGCGAATGGTTCGCCACAACCACCAGTGGAAGCGCGGTCTTGGGCTCGCTTACGATCGTTTTATGCACCATCACCTGATGTGGGGTGAAGCGAACAAAGTTTTTTACCTGCGGAACTTCGAAGGAGAGCGTGACGCCCGCGGTAACTTGGTTAACGTCTTTGACGAAGAAAAACGGTGGGTGAATCGGGCGCAGGTTCGGTACGCCGAAGTCCATGCCCAAGCGGCGTGTGACGATGGTCAAGATTGCTGCGAGGTACGCGAGGACAAGGCGTACAGTCTGGCCCTCGAGGTTGATGGCCACATACCCTGCGCGGCCGAAGAAAGTGGATGCGCCTTGGTGGGCCCTTATCTTCACCGCGTCGAGGAAGCCTACGTAGAAAGCCCATTCCTCCACGTAGACGATGAGCGAATCTCGATCATCGCGCGGCAGACGCGCATGTTCGACAACTTCTCGTATCCAAATCCGGACTGGCGTGGTCTAAAAGAGCCGTTTTTTGGGCCCATGGTCCCTTCGCCAGCGCCGAATCCTGGCGGATCTCCCGAGTGGTGCGCCCAGGGTGGGTTTCTTTTTCAGCAAGGATTTCGCCATGCATGGAAAGCGAACCAATACGCATGCAGCCGGCCGATCCCCTCGGACGCGGTGGACCTCATGCGCTTCGATGTTCAGCCCATGCACACCCAAGGCTGGGCCAGAAACGACTTTTACGCCTACGACGGTCGTCGGGGGCACACGCGCGACTGGTACCAATACACATTCCACGGCCGATGGCATGAAGAAGACGTGATCAAGGTGGCCCAGCGGCCCATTGTTGCCGGCGCGTGGTCCAAGACGAAGATGCTGCGCCGTCCGGTGGCGCAAGTCGTGGGTGAGGCGGTCGAATTGGTCGAGGTCGACGAAGAAGTCGAATCGGGCTTTCGCCAAGGGGCTTGGAAGCGGAGCCCCCCGCATGCGGTCTTTGGCTCACAAGAGAATACCGATTTCGAAGAGACCCGGTTGCGATGGAGGATGAGTGATGTGCATCGTTTTGATGCCGTCCGAGAGCACGAGATTCAGGGTTGCGAGGATTTGCCGTCTCACCAAGCTCGGGGTGAAGCGGCCCCCGCCCACGCCATGGTCTACAGCTCGCCTGAGGGCGGGTTGACTGCGGTATACGAAAAAGGGCCCGAGCAGGATCGCGACCGAGGCCGCGATCCTGCATTGTTGCAGTCTTTTTCCACGGATGGTGGCCGTCATTGGTCGCCGCCGGTCTTGTTGGGGGCGGGGCATCGGCCGGTCGGGGGGACGACCGCATCGGGTCGAAGCGGCGTTCTGTACCGCGTCTCGCCCGCGCCGTCCGAGCAAAGTAGAGCCGCATTGGCGTCGGTTCAGTTTGGGTGGAATGCCTTGGAGGGCCCACTTGTGTCGATGGGCTGGAAAAAAGAAATGAGCTCGGTACGCCCGTCAAGCGTTCCGGTGCTGACGTCCTTTGAGGACTTGTTGATCGCGGCGTGGGTTCGTCCGGGACGGAGGCCGCTCGAATCCGATGCCATTGTCTTGACGCGCGCCCGTGAAGGGAATGATGTTCGGCAACTCGCATTGCTTTTTGATGATTCCCCCTCAGCGGGGCATCAAACGGCATCGGTGGTTGTTCAAATGGAAGATAAGTTCCACTTTCGGGTCGATGAAGCCCACACGGTTGAGTTTTTTTCGCCCGGCCCGTGGGCGCTCGATGACAGTGGGTCTCGGGCCGAAGTTCATCTTGTCGAAGGTGTGGCCTCCTTGCAGCTGAGTGCCGCTGCCGCACAGAGCATTGCAGGCTCCGCCTTCGAACCCACGATACGCGTCCAGTTAAAAGGCGCAGAGTCTGCTCCCATAGAAGCGGAATGGGACGCTTCTACGATCGCAAGAAACGTAGGTGGTCACTACGCGCTGGCGAAGACGCTAAGGGATTTACAAGTCCGAAAAGAAGCAAGCGGCGAAGGTGATTCAGCGGAGCGTGTGTACCAGGTCGAGTATCTTCCGGACCCCTCGGTCGATGTGGGCGACACACGGTACCTCTCGGAGGCGGAGCGGACATGGGTGTACACCCAAGGCATCGCGCTGGCGCAGAGGGCCCGCGGCGACGATCCCGAAGATGCGACCTTAGCCCGGGGTATGGCGCGTTGGTTGTGCGACTATGCTGAACGTGGGACGCCGGAATCTTCCGTGCCCTCCAGCCTTGGTTTGGGCCAGCCCAAGGTGATCAAGGGGTGGCATTTTTCCCGAAATACAAAGGGTGACGATTGGAAGGATGCGCGTTTGGTGACCGGCGCCAGCGCCTGGGCCATTCATGGTTTGGGCATCTGGATTGTTTCACCGGCCTTTGCCGAGCTCCCGGTCCTTGAGCAACGCACCATAGTGGCCTGCTATCACCAGGCGTTGGCGGGACTCTTTGAGCACCGTAGGGTACTCAGCGACACGCTGAGTTTGATGACCGCGGGTTGGACGACCCTTGGGCTGGCCCATGCCGCGACCCCTCACCGCCTCGATCCATCCATGCCGGCTTTCCCCGCTGGCCGTGAGGAAACGTGGGCGTATTACGATGTTCTGGAAGCGATAGGGTACGACCGTTTTGTGGACGACGAAGCCAAGCGCAGCACCATTCGTGCCTATCTGCCTGACCGGTCTTTGGAAGATTCTGGAGCCCAAACTGCGGGTCGCCTCATTGTGGTGACGGAAACCGACTGGAACGTGCTCAAACAAAGGGTCAAGGCGCAGAATGTGGTGACTGAGCACAATCTCGATGTGCTCGCGGTTTTGAATCACGCGTTGGCCTACCCAGTAAGGCTGGGCCCCGAGGAACAAGACAGAAGGGCGATTTGGATTGCCGAGCTTGCGTCTTGGAAAGAAAGCCTTCGCCGTGGCATTTTTGAGCTTCTGTGGGACGAAAAAGATTGGCAGAAAGATTTGGACGACACCCACGCCCATCTCAAGGGCGAAGACTTAGGCCGTTTTGTGACGGGAGGGCGCCTTGACTTTGCCGATGGGGTGTTGAGTTCTGCACATTTTTCGCCAAGTTCCCATGTCGCCATCGACAATTGCAGTTGGCTTGCGCTGTCTGTCGACTATGAAACCCTTGAGCGCGTCGACCGCGAAAAACTGGCTAAGTGCTTGCGCTACACCATTGCGGTCTTTGCCAAAGAACTCAGCTTCGAAGACAAGACCTACTACGGCACCCACTACTTCAAAAACGACTTCAAGGATCCGTACATCGATGAGAGCCCGCTCCAAGAGAAGTCGTATCACCTCGAAGCCACCGCGGGCCTTGTGCTCGGTCTTCATGTGTTTGCCGATGCCTATCCGGAGCACGCCCGTGTGCCTCTATTTCAACAAGAGGCGCGAGCCCTTTGGGCGGGCATGCAGGAATACGTGTACGAATGGGGCTTTCCGTATTCCAGTCAGCGCATCCAAGACTTGTCGACCCGTTTGTCATCCAGCACGGCCGTCATTTGGTTCATGGATGTCCACGACTATCTGGAAGACAGCGATCACTCGAAGCCGGTTGAGGTGCGGTACGAAGACATTGCGGGCGCGTTGTTTGAACTTGGCAACCTGATGCAGCGCCCCGAAAGTGCGATGCTCGAAAGAGAGGCGGTCAACCATTTTGCCCTTCGGCTCCTGATGGCCCGCGGCAAGTTGGTTTCCAAATTTGGAACGAGGGTGGTGACGATGGTGGACGATGTTTTGAAGCTGCCGCCCGGTTTGGCGTCCGCGGCCGTGGTGGGGGTGAACGCGGCGGCTTATCTTGGTGGAACCGGCAGCGTGGACCTGGGTCTCGAAACCCTGCTCGCGGGGTCTGGCGCGCCGCCTTTTGAGTATTGGGAGGAAAAGGGTCTGGTTTTGGCGGAGACGGTTGTGGTGCAGCCCGCGGCAGGCTATTTTCGGTCCGAGGCCGAGATTCGAAACGGTGTGGCCATTTATCCAAAAGGCCCAGATCTAAGCAATCCTCTCAAGAACCCACCGGCCTTCTTTGATTCCGAGCGAATCTATTTCATTGACATGGAGTGGTTCGGGCTCGACACCCCCGCGGGCAAAATTGGCGTTCTCACACCAGGAAACGGGGCGTTTTGGTCGGTGTATGAACTGAAAAGTGATCGCTCGCGATTCGAAGTGATGGAGGACTTCATCCGAAACCACGCCTTGTTCAAAAAATTGGCCCCCCATGCGGAGCGGCTGCCAGATCCTCTGCAGGTGGCGTGGCTCTATCTTCTCGAGTTGGCCATTCGGAGCGATTTTGACCGTCCCGCAGCCGAGCGCTACGTGCGAGGTGCCCAGGCCTCGAGCGGTGAGAATGCCGAGGACGGACCGAAGGTTGCCCATGGTCCCCACGCACCCTTTTTCACCAAAGATGGCGAGTGGTCGGATCCAAGCATCATGCCTGGCATCGCCCCGAACCAGGGGCACGACGCCGCGGCCGCGGCCCTTTTACCCCTATCCACCGGAAAGACCGTGTACCGCGGGCTTCCGTTTGAGGCCTACAAAAAGGGCGTGAAGGACGCGCCGGAGTTGGTGTATTGGGTCCTTCCGCGGGGCCATGACCTCCAAGGCACGATGGCCAGCTACGAGCCCCTTCTTGCGTCCGAAGACCCGCGATTCAACGAAGGCCAAGATCCGCAGCTCCAGGACGCGCTGGTGGACGGGAAGGCCTGGGTGATCACCGTGGTTGCGCCTCCCGGTTCGATACGCGTGGCCAGCGCCTATGAAGAAATGGGTTTTTTTCCGCCGCCGGGCACTGAATCGGGGGTTGTGATTCCTTTTTTACTGAACCTACAGGTGTGGAGCCGACATCAAGTCGACAGAGCCGGGAACGTCATTCCCGGTACGGTCCTTTTGAACAAACATTTCTCACCCACCGCAAAGGCGCCGAACCAGCTGCGAAGTGAGACCTGGGTGGACGAAACCCCTCTCAGCGACGTCGATTTGCAGACGCAGGTCGATCGAATCCACCGCATCCAAAAAGGCACACAGGAAGGGAGCCCAGAGTACAAAACCGCAAAATGGACGCCGGCGGAGCTCGATGCCGCGCGTACTTCGGCACCGACCGTGTTGGTGAGCGCGCGCCTTGGCTCGCCCCATGGGGCGTCAGGCCTGTTCACCAACCAGATGCGTCCGGGTACGAGCTTCGATGACTTTTCAAATCGGTCCAAAGGAAACGCGTATATTTATGCAACTACCCTAACCGAATCTGCAGACTTCTACCTGCCCCTCGCAGGCTCGATGGAGACCCAGTACCCCCGGATTCGGGAGGAATATTGGGAACGATCTGAAGGCGAAGTCCTCCCTGACCGGTTGGAGGACCACGATTTGATCAACGTTGCGTGGATATATTACATCGAAAACGATGGGCGCGCGTTGAACTTTGGCCTCAAGAAAAACAGCGGCAACGGAGAGTACGCGTTCCCTGAGTACGTCTCCCCCGAGCAAGTTATCGGCGCCAAGGAATACCGCTGGGACACCGACAAAATGGAGACGTGGGAGAGCGCGTTCATTCCCAACCCACACTACAAAGGCCGGTATGCATCGCTCGAACCCGAGGTGCAAGCTCCAGTGGAAGAAGCGAAGAACCCAGCGGCGGTTTGGGCTCTTGAGCACGGTGTAAGCTGGGACGATCCTCTGATGCAGGACCTGAAATGGGCTTCTTGGCTTCTCGATGTGGATGTCGACCGAGATGAAGAGGTTCCAGATGTTCCGGGCGGACACGAAGCCTACCGCGCCTTCCAGGTCCATCTCGAAAACGAAGGGCAGAACGTGTTGCCGATGCTGGTCCCCGGTCGCCTAAACGGCTCTTCGAAGTTGTCGGTGATGCCCGCAATGCCTCACCACCCGCGAAACCAGTTGTTCTTTCGGGAGTTCGCCAACAAGCTCTTCAAAAACACCTTCTTGGCCAGTGAAGGATGGGGCGACCCCGAGGAGAGGATGGTCGACGTTTGGCACCCCCCTTCGGGTCCCCCGATTGTCCTTCATTACCAAATTCGCGTGGAACACAAAGACGGTCGCGTGGTTGTAGGAGACTGGGACCCGGCGGTGGCGCATCCCAACCGGGTGCGCGAGCAATCTCATTTTCTCGTGAAGTTAATGAATGATGGCGCGAAGACCGCGTTGGGCAGTAGCTATAACGGCATAGCGTTTACCGACATCATTGAAGTGCATCACTTCAATTCCGTAGCCCGTTTTTTTGAAGAACGGGGTCCTCAGGACATCGCCCGGATCTATGACGGACAAAAGCTCGAGGAGACCAAGGACTATCCCCCGGGGGTGGTTGAAGTGCCCATCTCCGAGATTGGCCGCGTCGTTTGGACCGAAGCAGGTGGCACCGACTGGGATAGGGATATCTTTGGCCTGGCAAAAAGCCTGCGGGACAATGGCTTCTACCTCATGGGGCCTATCGAGGTGAAACAACACCCCGATGGCACCCTTTCTCTTCTTCATGATGGGCACCACACCTTGGCCGTGTTGAATGGCCTCGGTGCCAAAACCGCACCGGTTGTTTTTGCCGACAAGGTCACCGGCCGAATCCTCGAGGGCCCAAACAGCGCACCGGCCTGGGTTGAGTCGCATGTTTTGGGCACCTCACAAATCCTGCCCAAATCGGGGTCCCCGGGGGAGAGAGTGCCCGAAGACGTGTCCAAGGAACTTGCGCTACTCAAGGGGGGGGCGACCCTCTCTCCGCTCGCGTTCATGGATAAGATTGGCTACACGTTTTCAGATCCGAGCTTGTTGCTCAAAGCCATTACGGTTCCCGCCTTCAAGGAGAATCCTGATTTTCAGCGTTTTGAGTTCGGCGGAGACGCCGTGGTTGGTCTGGCGGCCACCTGGGGGCTTGCGACCCATCGGCCATGGGGGCACCCAGAAGAAAAGATTGGCGCCATTCGAAGCGACCTCGTCTCGACGTCTTTTTTGGCGGCGGCCGCGTCAGCGATCGGTCTCGATCGGGTGCTGCGTGCGGGGGATACCGAACTGCGGGATCAAGAGGCCTTGCTTGAAGAAGCGTTTGAAGCGTTCGCTTGGGCGCTTCATCAAGATGCCAGCCCTGAGACGACGCTGAACATTCTGTGGCACGCGCTTGAGACCGCTCTCCCTAAACAAGAGCCTCGCTGGGAAGTGGTTGCGGGCTGGAGCTTGAAGACCCACAACGCATTTCCGGATGTCGAGGTGACCCTCACGAAGCGTACGGACTACAAGGCACAGGTGGGTCTCGGCGACGAGGTTTGGGGCACGGCGCGCGGGCCCACCCACGAGAAGGCCGTGTCCAACGCGCTTACGAAAGCGATTGACCAGAACAAAGAGCTTGGCCGCCTCTGGAAACAACGAACGATCCACACCACGGCTCCCTTACCGCGCCCGGTTCTTTTCCCTCCGCGTTCGGGTTGGCATCCGAGCAAGGAAGCGCACATGGTCCTTGATCGCCTGAGGCGTGACTTTGATGCCCCCGATACCGTAGCCTACGCCTTGTCTTTCAAGGTGGGGCTTGAGTACGTAGCCCTTTTGGAGTTTCTCGGGCGCCCCATTTTTAAGTTGCTGTTTGCCGAACTGGCCATCAAACAGTTTCCTCATGCCCGCGAGGCGGAGCTCACGCAATGGATGTCCAAGACCAGACCCAGCATCAAGCGTATCGCAGAAGCATTGGGCTTATCCGCGCTGGTCCAGACCTTTCCGAAGGGGCAGTCCAATCTATTGACCCTGAACCGGATCGTGGGGGCGTTGTTTTGGCAATATGGGCTGCCTTTGATAAAACGGTCTTTTGCGCCCCATATGTGGTTCTCTGGCACCAAGGCCCCCGATACTCAAGTTTTGCCCTCGAGCGTGGGCCCTTCTTCGCCCGCCTCATCCCCGAAACCAAAGCCATTGCCCGAAGAAAAGCCAGGGTCCGACGAAAAGTCCCTCACATCTTTGAAGTCGAGCTCGGCGAAAGATAAGCTGACAGAGTGGTCTCAGAACAAGTGGGGGGTGGCACCCAAGTATGAGACTTCTCCTTTTGGTGGCCAGTATATGTGCGAAGTTCGTGCTTCAGGCCAGATTTTGGGTCGAGGATTTGGGGACACGCCCAAAAAAGCTGAAGCGAGCGCGATCAAGGATGCCTTGACCCAAAATCGCATTCGTTAGGCTGGCCTTTTTAAGCCTCATCATGGCTGAATCTGAATCAGTCGCTTGGAGTCTTGAGGAAGCCTTCAGCGACTTTGTACCCTTTTCAGCTCTCACCGAGGCCAAAACCTTCGGTTCCTCCGAGCTCAAGCCGAGTTTTTGGACGATGTGCTCTGCAGCCACAACCGAGCGCCACGGAAGGATTGATACATACGAAACAGCGATGATATCAGTTGGCTTGTTTGGCGGCGTTGCCCTGATAGGGAACCGAGACTTTGAGCTCTTGCTTTGGTTTTCTGCCGACCTTCACTTTGATCTTTTTGATGACCTTATTGACGGTGTTTTCCTGGGGAGGCGGGTAGTGAATTTTGATGACCCTGACCCGAACCTGTTCGGATGAGCTGGTCTGCTTAAATAGCTTCGGAAGGTAATCTCCACTGTGTCCGCCAAAGCCCCGCCATTTCTTTAGAAAATCCGAAAGACTGGTGCCGTACAAGTGGTTGTCTTTGTAGGCCCTCAGCATGGACGTATCCATCGTCGTTTCCCGAAGCTTTGGGTCCCGAGGAACGAGCGTGATGGTGACAACCAAACCAGGCTTTTTGATTTTGTATCTCGGCTTCCAGGCTGCGTCCAATCCCTTTTGATAGATGTCGTCTGGATCTTTTTTTGCCTTGTCCCACTCGGTAACACTTTCCTCTGGAACCTCCTCTAGATCGTCGACTTGATCTCGTTCGGTGGGGTCAAGCAAACCGAGATTTGTGGTGATCACGTGTTCTACGTAGTACTCGCTCTCGAGCTGCTCGCGCGTCACACCGTACTTCTCTTGAAGCTGGCGGAAGAATAGCTCCATGTGGTCTTCCATCCAAAGCGTCATGGCTGGCTCATCTTGGTCCTTGTACTTCTCATTTTGAAATGCGCTGTCGGTGAAGGCATCGACCGGCATGTACAACGAAGAAAGACCCAAGGTTGGTGGAATGGTAAGACTCTGGAACGGGCGCTCATTCGTAAGGTATGATTGGCGAAGCTTTCTGAGGCATCCCATCAGATCGGCCTTCGCATCGCATCGTACGACCTCCCAACACGGTCCTTCTTCCCGCTTCGTAACCAGTTCCTTTGGCCCCTCTTGCGCGTCGCCGCGAAATTGGGGGTCGAGGGGACCCATTGGCTTACACTTGGGGTTGTAGACCCAGTAGAGAATATAGCCGTCCCCCAGATCGAGAGGCTCGGTGCCCTGGCTTTGGGTCCGGATGAACTGACCATGGGTCGCCGGGTCAAAACCTGGATTATCTAGATGGGGAGGGGCATCCCAAATTTGGTGAATGAGCATGTCATCTTCGGCTGACACGATCTTATCTTGCACATCACCCACCGGACCCACGTGCACGACCCGGTCGAAGTCGGTGTTTGGACCAAACCAGCCTTTCAGAAAGTCTTTCGGCGCCGAAAGCTCTTGGTCTGGCAAAAAGTGTGAAACAGTCGCCTCTATTTGGCTCCAGCCGAACTGCGTCTCTACGAAGTTGTCGAGGACTTCGTCGGGTGTAAGTTCGGTGTCGAGTCGGTAGACCGCCAAAAGATCAGAGCTGGGAACGAGGAAGCCTGGGCCTCCTTCGATGGGCCGGTGTACTTCCTTGACCAGGCCGTAAATGGTGTTTTTCTCAAACTCGAGTGTTGTGGTGGTGAAGCCGCCTTTGACATGGGACTGGAGGATTCGCACGTTGCCTCGAATGAACGATTCGTCTTGGAAGCCGAAGCCGCCCAAGTGCGTGACTTCTGCTTCGTATACGTAACCAACCTGGGTCCACGGTTCGTGGGGCAGAGGATGCGATTGAAGGTTCACCAGAGTCGACCATGATTCGACGCTGCCCGTAGCCATACTCACCGCCGCCGCAAGACCGGTGGCAGAGATCATGGCCTCCCCATAGCCGAGCTGCGCTGGTTTCCCTGCGAGCGGAGGGATCAATCGGGTGAGCTGATTGCTGAGGACTTTGCCTCCTTGCTGGATCAGCGGCCGGAATACCTGTTGGAGTGGGGTGTTTTCATTAATATCTTTCCAAAAATCGGCGTCCAGCTCTCGACCATCGACCAAGACTGAACCGTCCTGGTCTTGGAGGCCAATATGAACCCAACCGGCGTCGTCTTGCACAAAAGACACCACCTCGTTGGTGGTGGCCTGGGCGGAGGGAATATACACGCGGCGGGTGACCGAATGGCCCGAGGCGGGATCTTTGAACTCGAGCGTGGCCCATGCATCACCACTGAAGCCGGCCGCGATCAGCGCCCCTCTTTCGACGCTCACCGTAATCGTGCCGGGCGCCGTAAAGGGGTTGATCGTGACGTAGGGCATATCGATAAGCAAAAACGAGTCCGGGCTTGATACATCGTACATCCGCGGCTCCGCCCCCAAATTACTGATCGTGAAGACTCCCGGACGGAGGCCCCCGTCTTCGGTCGGGTATAGCGTCAGCTGCTCGGGTTCGATGGCGACCAAAGGTCCAGTCCCGGCGGGGAGGAGAGCCTGTTCGGCGCCAAACGCTTGAACGCTGCGCCAATCTCCACTCAGAAGCTCGACCAGAAGCTGAGCCCCATCCACCTGTTCAAAGACGTCGTCCTTCGATGTACCCGCCAAGAGTGCAACTTGAGCACCGGCGCCGGAATAGGGATTCTGAGGCAAAACGACCTGCCCTTTGACCACCACCCCAGGCCATCCACTGCCATCGTTGCTCAGCACTACGTAGGTCGGGTGATAGTCCTCGCCTGCATGAGCCCGGTAGGCGTCGATGATCGTCTTGTCTTCGAAGACAGACTTTCCGCATAGCTCGTCGAGGACAATATACGGACCCGCCGCCAGAGCGCCGATCGCCAGAAAATGCTCGAGGCTATGGGCCGCCGCATCATAGCGGTAGATGGAAACGCAGGCGTCTGGATCTTTGGTTTCATAGAGAACATACGCCGCCGTCGATGCGGGATCGAGCGCATTTGTACCAATACCCTCGTCACTTCCTTGGGTATCCTTGATAAAGTCCGGCGTCTCAAAGGGCCAAAACGCATTGGTATTCATGTCTGTGAAGGCCAAACCGCCGCCGGCTCCCAACGTCGTCTCGACAAGAGTCGTCAACAACTCAGGGGGCACAATGCCGGTTCTAAGAGCGTCGTGCAGAACGCCTGGCGAATAACCAGCAGACCAGGCGGCGGCGACCAAGTCTCCATCCCACGATTCATTGATGCCGGCACGAAGGGTTCGAACGTTCTCAGCGCGCGATGGCTCAAGCGGTAAATCAAGTTGCGGCAAAGCCTGTTTGTCCGCAAAAGTCATGCTCCCCTGTAGATCCAGAACGGTGCGGAATCGCAGGGCGGGACCGCTCCAATACATCGGGGCCGCGGGATTCAACGCATCGATCACATCGAGATCGGAAAAATTGTACTGGTGAATACCCTCCGTTGAGAGCCCATCTTGCACCTTGTCCCGAAACGCGTTTTTCATCCCCTGCCGAAGGTAGGCCTGCATTTGTTGCACAGTCGCTTCGGGGGCCAAGTCCGGTTCACGAAGTCTCGGACGGTTCGCGACGCCCAAGCGGTTGCGATAGAGGAAGGGATATCCGGTATGGTGGGCATACACGAAACCACGGAGTTCATTGGATTCAAGGGGGTCTGACCATGCGATGTGTGGCGCGATACTCCCGGCGAAACCGCCCACTCGATTGGCTCGGAGCTCTAGATAGATCTGGGTCAGCCGATCGCACTCGAGCCCGAGGAACGCGAGTTCAAAAGCTTCCGTATGACACAGATTGGAGAGCTCATGATCGGCCCGTTCCAACCGGTCTGTGCGTTCTCGATCGAACAGTGCATCCCATTCGGCCGGTGGAATCTCAAGGTCATGCATATTGAGCCAGGCGAGCAAACGCGCGATTCGACTCAGGTGAAAATCGAAACCAAAAGCTGTGAAGTCGCTGAGAAACAAGGCACCAAGCGTAGACTTCAGGGCATCTTTGGTACCAAGCCGACTCGATGGATTCCCAAGAGCCCGTTTACCCGTGGGATCGGCGCCATCGTTCAACATGAAGAGGGGACCGCGTTTGACCCCAAAAGCACCATTGTTCTTGCTATGGAAGAAACCAAACTCACCATCCGGGTTGTGGAGCAGCACAATGGCGGCTTGGGTATGCGTGGCAAGCCCGGAGTGGTTGCGCAACCGATCGAGGGCTTCGAGCGCCAGCTGATCTTGGCGCCAATCGATGTGCGCCAATGCACGCCGAGCCAAAGCCTCGCCAAACTCGTGAAGCCAAGGCGTAGATAGATCCACAAAATCACGTTGGAAGGTTCGCCACTTCTCAGAGTCGGTCAATGCTTGAGGAGCCTGATCGGCTTCGGGCGTCTCGTCATCTCGGTTCTCGTCGACCCACTCTATCCAGAGCCCCATGGCCAATGACACGGCCTCGGTGTGGAATGCGTCGTCCTCATTCATGGCGTCGAGAACGGCCTGAGGCAGGGCGTCTTCGTCCTCTGAGGCGTCCCACCGGATGCCAAGCTTCTCACCCCATGACTCTTCCACCTCCACCTTCAGCTTTTGCCGAAAACGGCTTCGCAAAAGCTCCAACGGAAATGCATCCCCAAGTCCGGGGCGTTCTCCTTCGGAAGCAAGTGCGTTCAATATCGCCCTCGGTAAACGACCCGGTACGTAGTCGAGACCTCCCTCGCTTGATGGGGGGCTTTGCTCCAAGCCTAGGCCGGCAAGAACGTATTGAGCCGCTTCGATGTAACCGGCGTCGGACAAAAAGAGGACACAAAGGCTGCGCGTGCTGGCCCGAAAAGATGCATGCTCCGTTCCGTCTTCTTGCTTGAACAATATGGGGTTCAGGCCTCCCGCACACATGTCAAGCAGCCGATGTTCAAATTGTTCGAGCCACTGTGAACCGTATCGAGTAGGTACGAATAATTGATCCGCACCGAGCGCATCGTTTTCTGCTTGGGCACGTGCATCAAGCCGCGCAGCCTGTCGAATCGCAAAATAAGCCAAAATATTGTCGGCGGTGTCGACGCGTCCCATGGGGGCGGTGCCGTCGTCGGAGGGCGGACCAAGCACCGCATCGCCAGCGACAAAACGCTGAACCAAATGAGAGTCCTCGGTGGCGTCCACGTAATAGTGGGTGAACATCGTTCTCAGTCCTCTGAGTCCTTGTCGTACGCGCTCCCTGAGACCGGACCGCCTTGGGATCCAGGAGTGCCGAGAGTCGGCATCGAGAAACCAGGCCAGCGCGTAGTAAGCCATCATCTGCATGCCGGTATCTCGGTAGGGGAAAACGGCTACACCGGTCGTGGAGTCCACGACCGCAGGAAACTCCTCCACCTCGGTGACAATCCCTTGGGCGTCGGTCCATACGTAGGCCGAGCGGGTGCTCAAAATTCCGTCCGCCAGGGCTTCGGCATTCTCCCAATCTCGCCGATTCACGGCCACGATGAGCGCCAGTGCTTGGTTGTCGAGCCGCGTATGCGCACCGGCGGCTGTCGATGGCGTGGTACGGATGAAGCGAATAGGGTCCCCTTCGGCGGTTTGTCCTCCCTCTACCATTTGTTCTTGGAGGCTCAAGTAGCTCTCGGTGACGAACCGACCGGTGTCCTTGAGATCAACCCCACTTGCGTAATTTCGCAATGGGGACTGTGGCCCTCGACCGATGAATGTGGCGCCGAGGTCTTCGTACACATCGATGAACCAGATGATTGCGGTGCTAGAGGACAACCGAGTGGACAGGTCTTGGATCCGCTGGCTGGAGTACGGAAACCCGTGGTCGGCCACAAAGGCTTGTACGCCCGCCCATAAGCGTTTGGCTTCCAGCTGGAGGTACGCGGCCTTCGGATGCTCGGGATGGGCCTTTGCAAACTCCAAGAGGCCTTGAATCAGCCCAGTGGTTGCCTCCAAGTGAAACGACGATTCCTGCAATTCGCTGGGCTCGATGTAGGGATCTCGAAAACTGTTCTGGAAGTAATGGGTGCCGTAGTAGCTCTTCCCCTCATAGTCGATGTCCCGCGAAAAGCGGAGGACCGTGAACTCCAAACAACGCGCGAGCTTTTCCACATACTCTGGCTGATCGCCCAAGGAGGCGTAGTCGACCGACAAAGACAACCAGCTGCAGTTGTCGATGGCCACATGGCGGCTCGGCTCCAAAACGAAGCTGTTGGAGTCTGTTGACGGATTGGCCACCGACCATCCGGCGCTCGCCGGTCTATCGACTGTGCCTTTTGACGCCGCGTCTGAAGACAAAAGCCGCCCACCGGTAATGACTCGGCCCATATCGCCGGACGAAAGCGCACCTTGACTCAACGCCTTTCGATCGCCAGGCATGGTCGAGTCGTTTGCGATCGCTTCCAGATCTGCTCGCCATCCCTCGTCATCCCAAAGCTCCAAGAAAATGCCGTCTCGAAGCTCATCGCGCCACGTCTTCAGATAACCGGGATCGGAAAGACCGATCTCATCGGCATGCTCGAGGGCATGGTTGAGGACACTCAGTACGTCCAAACTGTGTTCCGTCACCACGTTGCGGGCCAGTACGCGGGCTTTCAGAACCTCGAGTTCTTCGGCGGTGAGGACGCGCGGCGGAATGTTGACCTCATCGTTGCCGGCAATGGCGTGGCCGCGTTTGTACCAACGGGTCACTTCGGGCGGCTGTTCCTCGTTGTAGGTGTCGTAACCCACAGCATCGAGCACACTGTAGTAGCCCCAGTGCTCCGATTCGGCGAAATCGAACATCAGCTCTGGATGCTGCGCGGACACCAATCCACGCACCGTCCAGCCGGCGGTGACCAAAGAGACCTTCGCTCCCGAAGCCTCCGTCCGCTGAACACGGTGCCACGTCAAACCCACAAGGGCCTGTTCGTAGCAGCCCTTGAGATCTGCCTGGTCCTCGGTGGGTAGCGTTGCGTAAGCCTCAGAGGTTAAAAATTCGCCGAGGCCATGAATCACCCAGGCGGTCGCGCCCGTCACCAAGCGAGCGTCTTTCCAGTCGTCGCCGTCCGTGTTCCACGAAAAGTGCCACCCCAAGACCGCCGGCTCGCCTTCTGGACCCGCGCCCCGAACGGCATGTCGACAAAGGTAACGCGCAAGCCCCTGGGCCTTCTTGTGATAACTCGGGTCTCGCTGGCGCGCGAACTGGGAAAGGGCAATGCCCTGCGTGTAGGCCCACACTCGCTCAAACCCAGCCAAGTGTTTTGCGTCTTTGTACAGACCACCCTCGTTCCAAAGTTCTTCACCCAGCCACCGCTCAGCCGCGCCCGACTCGGGGTCATCAAGCGCATACTCGACCTGGTAGAAATCGACCTGGCCCTCCTCCTTCACGCCTTGAAAGCGGAGGAGACGATTTCGGAGGTACTTCGCCTTTTGGTAGTTCCCGTGACTGGTGGGGGCGAAGGTCGGAGTGTGACGTTGGCCGCCTGGAGGAGGGCGAGCGCGACGAATGGCAAGGTAGGTATCCTGGCCTTCGAACTCTTTTGGCAGAGCTCCTACCAGCGGTCCGGAGTCCGCGGTGCTCAAAGCGGCCGCAGCCACAAACGCATTCCCCGAAGGAGAAGTGGGGCTTGAAGTCAGCTCCGTCCATGCGGTGCTTTGCCCCTCAGAAAGCTGCACTTCAAACGAGGAAAAGGGAATGCTCATCGCCAAAGACGCGGACTCAATGCCGCCGCCTCTGACCACACCGTCGTCGCTTAGGGTCACGGTTTCGTTTGAGCTCACCCGCATGTGGTAAGTGTTTTCTGCGGTGACCCGAATGCGACCGCTTTTGCTGCTCGTGACGTAGGTTGGGAGCTCCACGTCGTACCCCGCAACGCGAGCATCGGTAGAAGCGCGAGCGGTGACAACCCGATCTCGTCCGTCTTTTTGCTCAACCCATGCGGCAAAAACAAGCTCATCGAGGGCGACCAGTGAAGGCACCCCGGAAAGGGAGTCGGCACCCGAACCATGGCTTTGCCAATGCACCGGTTTGGCAGGGAAGGCGTTGATGGGCGTAGCGTCCGAAAGCCCCTGGCCACGATCGGCGATCTCGACAACTTCGATGGACCCGGAGGACTGAGAAGAAGGCGTGTAGTACATCAAGGTGCCCGTCCCACTCTTTGTCACACCCAGTTGCGGAAGATAGCCGGTCGCCAACGTCTGGGGAATGGACCAGCTCAGTCCACCGTCGACCGAGCTTCGATACTGAATCGGGTTGAAGCCTGAGGCATTGGGGTCCTCGGAATCGCCGTCCTCATACACCAAGGCCCAATGACCATCGGCTGCACTCACCAACTGTGGATGCGCCAATTTGCCCTGTGAACCGTTTTGGGTCGGGCTGGCTGCCGTCAGGATTCTCCACTCGGTCTTGACGCCATCCACCCAGGCGCCCTGGCGAAAACCATGCTCGATGGAGCCTTGCTCTTCGGTCCACTCCAAAAGACCACTTTCAATAGGCCAAACCGGAACCTCTTTTTTGCCGGTACGCACGTCGGACCAGGCCCCGGTCACCAAAGGACGCTGGGCAATCTTGATCTCGTCCTTTTCATGCCAAGTCCCATCGGCCAAAAAGAAATACCAGTCCTTGTCGTGGGCAACACCCTCATCGTACGCGTAAAAAGTCTTGTTCCCCTCGCCATGGTAGTAGGCGTAGGCGACCTCGTCAGAGCGCTCTTGGCTCGACCGAAATTCAACTTCACTCTTCGACAATACCTTGCGCTGAGCCAACCCTTCACGACCGGACCTTCGTTCGAAGACCTCCATGAATCCCTGTTGATGGCTTCGAGCGTTCTCTTGGCCGCACCAACGGGTGCCGTTCAGCTCTCGCGGTGGAACAATAGGGCCGTACTCGCCTCGCCAAGAAGGGTTTCGGATCGGACGATCATCCCACATTCGATCTTGGCGAACAGAAATCGAAATCTTGTCGTCATCAAGTTCAAGCGATGGGTTGTATACCCAAGCAATCTCTGTTCGATGAAGATAGGGACCGATTCTCTTGCCGGTATCCGGGTCGCGGTCTAACGCGTAGCTGTATTCTTCGTGGGGAAATTCGGTGCAACCGCATTCTGGATCTTCTGGGCACTCGGTCTTGTACAAATTGTGGTAGTCCACCACGATGGTGTTCTTTTCCCGTTTTTCAACGTCAAAGACGTTTTCGGGCGTACCCTCCAGATTCTTAAGGTAATACGCTTTGCTTTTTTGCCCCCAAACCAGGTGGTGATCGAAGAAACGGTCGTAGCCCATGTCCAAGCCTCGTTTCCACTCGGGACCACCTCTAATAAGCTTCTGAGGACCAAAGGACTGCCCACCGTCTTGACTTTCGACGACGTAGAGTTCGCTTTGGGCCTCTGAGGACGTAGCCTCTTGTTCGGTGTTTTTCTGAATCCAGGCCACCGATACGCGCTCGTCACGGGATGCGAGCGCAACGTCCGAGATGGTCCAACCGGGGCCAGGGTCGGCCAGATGTTGCGGGGCCTCAAAACTCCCGGGCTTCCCTGCTTTTTCGCTCCGCTGGTACACGATGCGATCACCCTCAGCCGCGCTACGCCGGCTGGCATAAGCTACATGGGCCAACGTTTTTCCGCCCCACTTGGAAAGCGCGGTCTGAGGCAAAGCCGCCGGCAAGCCTGAGTCATCGAGCGGAACCGGCGCCTCAAAGCGACCGGGTGCCGTCACCGGCTTTGCGGGTGAAAAATCAACATGAATGCGTTCAGAGGGCTCCGACTCGAGCCCGTTTCCTGCTCGATCTAGAACCACAGCGCTTACATGATATCGGTAGGCTTGGCTCGTGCTCGGAACGACATCCTGGGTCGAAGAACCCTTCAGTGCTTCACCCACACGTTCATCATTGCGGTAGAGGTAATAGACGAGTTCAACGCCCGCTGGAATCTCACCCCCATCGTCAAAGAGTCGAGGCGCGCGCCACGACATCGATGCGGTATTTTTGTGCACCGTGGCTGAAAACCCATCAGGGGCCCGGGGCGTTTGTGCGACGGAGAGTCCCGCTTGATAGCGCAATTCGAGCGTCACCGACGATTGGTTCAGGGCATGGTCTTCGGCCTTGATCACGAAGATGTTGAACCCTTCAACCAGGCTCAGCTTTTGAGTAAAACGACCCGCATCCAGAGAAGCGACCGTCGAGCCGTCATCCCGCAACAAGACCGCCGCACGCAGGTTTGCGTCCTCAATGAAGCCTCGTAGCGTGAACTCAGGGGTGTGTACCACTCGTGATTTCGCACCAAAAACCTCTACGGAGGGCGCGGCTTCATCGAGGACAATCGTGAAGCGCTGTTCATCCCGGTTGCCTGCGTCATCGGCGGCGATCAGCCGAAAGTCGGTTCGCTCCGCCAGGAGTCCTAAAGGCTGCGCAAAAGAACCGCTCGTTGCGGCAACCGGAACTCCGTTGAGGGTCACGCGGGAAAGATTCGGGTCTTGCACCGTGCCCCGAAAGGTCCAGGAAGGATGGTTCGAGTACACAAGCGAAGACACCGGCGATGCCACCGTCACGACCGGTGGTGCGATGTCTGCAGAAACCGATGTTGCTTGGAGAGGGGCCTTAGGCCTGGAGCTTAAGGCCAAAGAAGCGTCCTGAAAGGCGGTCACCTGCCCCGATGCGTCCTTGTTCAGCGTAACGGTGTGCTCTCTGCCATTTCCTGCTTCGTCAAAAACCCGAAACGAAAAGTCATTTTTGCCTTCGGCAAGTTTCTCGGTGGCGACATGATAAGAAAAGACGTTCATCCGGGAAAGCGAGCGACCATTGAGAAGAACCCGGGCAAGATTGTCTTCGTCAATGTCTACGTCCAGCCGGACCTCATCTGAGGCGACCACCGAAGTGACATGAATGACAGGTACTTCCTGGTCCCGAAGGATCCTTCTCGTGACCGCCCTTTGGTTACCTGAATGGTCAACCGCACTGAGCTCAACGGTGTTGAGCCCTTCGTCCAGGTAGTAGACCTCGGAGAAACTCGTATTGCGATCGGCCACTCGAACCCCGTTCAGGTAGAGCCCCTCGAGGTGGGCATCCCATACCTCACCTCCGAGCAGCACCCAGTGCTCTCGGGTCGTTGTCAGAGCCCGTGCGGGCTCGGTCACAAGCAGGACTGGTGCCACGCGATCTGAGTCTGCGGCATCGAACCGGGGCGTGGCCGATACGGCCTCTCCTCTGTTTTCAGCTTTGAAGAACCGGGCTCTCAGCGGCGCAAAAAGGTGGAGCATCCCGTGCCCCGGGCTCAGCCCCTGTCCGGGATATGCGGCACGACTTCCCTGTGCATAGGGCACAATGTCGATAATCTCAGGGTAACGCGCTGAAAGGTAGGCCACCAGTTCGAACAATCGAAGCACCGCCGAGCGTGCCGGTTGTCTGAGGGCTTCGGGCGCATCTTTCGAAGGCCCGAACTGTGTTTCCTCCAGATCGCCCACCCGAACGGGTTCATACGTACCCATCACGGCGACACGAATTTCGCGCGGCAGCCCGGTCTCGCCGGACGCCGAAGTCGGAAAGGCCCGGCCTTCGAAAATCTGCCAACCGCCCTCATGGTCGGTCGAGATAATAAAATGATGGTCGAGGTCACCCTTCTTTTCGTGGAGCATCGCCCGGTCTTCGAAAAGAGCCACGGAATGGGCCGCCTTGGTCTTGGTATGATCGACAACGATGATGCTGGTGCTCGCGACCTCGTCTTGAGACACTGGGCGACGCATGCTCCACTCCGCCCGCGAAACGACCCGGCCAGCCCCCGAGGAAATAGGACAGGTGTCAATCAGTGTTCTTGCGGCGGAAAAGCTCCATTCGCTGAGAAAACAAGACTCCACGAGTGGAGTTGTCTCGTTGCGTACATGCCCCCAGTAGCCCCGTCCCAGTTCTAGGCCGTCGCCGACTCGAAGGGGTCTATAGGCCCCCGCCTGCGCGTCCCACTCAAGCACGCGATCGATGTTGGGGTCGGCGTAGACATCACCCGCGTTGGGGCTTAACACATGCCAGCCCTCCGCCACCGTCGATGAACTTGTCCGAGGAGTATCGTGGACACTCAAGGCATACAGCAGCTCCCGATCGCTGTGCACCCAATAGCCTACGCCTCCGACAAGACTCTTGACTGGTGAAGAACCGGCGAAGCTTCCCGGTTCTCCGGATTCAAGGAAGTCGGGGGCTACCCACGCTTCAAGCCCGAGCGCCTGCCACTCGGGCGGCCATTCGTCAACGCCAGAGGGAAGCGCAACGAGGTTCCAGCCAGCAAACAGGCGACCGGTTGGCGCCCTCGGGGTCTCGCTTGCCCACGCGACACGCGTAAGCACAGTAAGAAGAAGAACCGCACCAGTTGTCATTCGCTTCACGTTCGTCCTCCTAGGACAGTCTTTTTGCCCTCGTCCCCGGTCCAACTCTGGAGGACCGAAACCCGGGCTTTCAGAATCGGCGCATACCACTTCCAATACGCCCATCTGTCAACATATTTGTCCCTATGTCTGCTTATTGATAGCAATATGGATTGACTCTGGTGGGGGACCATGAACGGGCGAGGGAACCCGGCCACAGATGTCATCGGAGGCGCCCAAGACAGAAGCCGAAAGCCGAAAGCCGAAAGCCGAAAGCCGAAAGCCGAAAGCAGAAAGCCGAAAGCAGAAAGCCGATCGGCGCCCGCGGGACAGAGTCCTTTCCGATGAGCTTCCAGGTTCAGCGTCGAAGGACAGGGGGCAGACGCCACTTTGAATGAATCAGGGTATTCTCCAATGCGCTCCCACACGCCCAGGTGCTTCCGAAACTTCGCGGCGAGTTCCACCGGAAGTCTGCATGAGAAAAGCGGCCGATCCGGTGTCGAGCGCTAGAAAACGAAGGACGGGCTCGCTTCAGTGTGGTGTACGTCGAGCGTAAGCGCGAATCGATGTTAACGACCTGTGAAGCCGATGTGATCGCCGCGCCCGATGTTACCCCACCGACCGTGGCCATCATCCGCCCCCTCGACGGCACCACCGCCACGGTCCCGGACACGCTGACCGTGGTGGCCTCGGCGAGCGACGATGTGAGGGTGCGCAGCGTGACATTTTTCATCGATGATGTATCTGTATTCACCGACACCGAGGCACCCTTCGAATACGCTTGGACCTTTGATATGAACGACAACGGCACCCATCGTCTCCGGGCGGACGCCCTAGTAGAGCCTCCAGTTTCTGCACCAGCCGTTTGAGCGCCTTCGGCTCATTGTGAATCTTCCATGCCTCTGGTGTTTTTCGCCTCGGTAGTAGCCGCAATATCCCCATCGCCGGGCGTGACAGGGTGAGGCCATTTGTGGCATGGACTGGGGCATGCCTGGAGATCGGCACGCCATCAACCTGTACTGGCTCTTGCGATTGCGCTGGGGCGCCGGCATCGGGCAGCTTTTGATCATTGGGGTGACCCATTTTTTCTTTGGCATTCGGCTGGAGCTCTTTGGTTTGCTGTGTCTGGTGGCGCTCGGTTTTTCGTCCAATGCGGCTGCGGTCTATTGGTTGAAGATGGGCCGCGGAGCGGGTCAGCGGGTCGCTTTGATTTTGATGGCCCTGGATGTGGGCCTTCTTACCGGCTTACTTCAGTTGTCCGGCGGTCCTTTTAACCCATTCAGTTCTCTTTATTTGGTCAACATTGCGCTGGCGGCGGTGGTGCTCAAACCCAAGCAGACATGGGCCCTCGCGGCCTTGTCGCTTGCATGTTTTGGGGGGTTGTTTGTGGTTCGCAAAGATTTTGGCGGGGCCCATCATGATCACATGCGTCTTCACCTGGAAGGCATGTGGTTGGCCTTTGGGGTTGCGGCTGCTTTTATTGTGTATTTTGTTCAGCGTGTCACTTCGGCGCTGGCCAAACGGGAGCAAGAGCTGGCAGCAACTCGTGAAATCAGCGCAAAGAGCCAACGGCTGGCGTCTTTGGCGACTTTGGCGGCGGGAGCCGCCCATGAGTTGGCGACGCCTCTGTCGACGATTGCGGTGGTGGCGAACGAACTTCAGCGTCGTCTCGAATCCTGGCAGCGATCGTTGGCGGACAAGGGTGACCCAGCTTTGCCTTCTCATCTTTCGGAGCTCCTAGAGGACGCAAACTTGGTTCGCCAGGAGGTGCGGCGCTGTCGAGAGATTTTGGACCAAATGACGGCCGACGCCGGCGGGAGTCCTGTTGAAAGCATGGTCCTGTGCCGGCCCACGGATGTTGTCCAGGCTTCGATGAAAGGGCTCAAGGAGGCGAATCGGGTTGAGCTTTGTTCGCCAGACTTGGGGCCCAGTATTGCTGCCCGGCTTCCGTGCCGCGCGTTGGGTCAAACACTGGGCGCTGTTCTCAAGAATGCCCTACAGGCGTCACCGGGGCGTGCCGTGAAGCTCAAGGTCAACAGCGACAAGAACCATTGGCATTTCACCGTGGAGGATTGCGGTGAGGGCATGTCTCAAGATGTTCTCGCGCGCGTTGGAGAGCCCTTTTTCACAACCAAAGAGCCCGGCCGAGGCATGGGCCTCGGCTTGTTTTTGGCGCGGATTTTCCTCGAGCGATTGGGCGGCTCTTTGGATATCGATTCGGTTCAAGGAAGCGGTACAACGGTGCATCTTTGCATCCCTGTTGCCATTCAGCTCGCCGGTCTTTCGGCGTCAACCGCAGCGCCAGATCCCGGGAACCCTTCTTCGGGCTGGTCGGCCTCGGTTCTGACGGGCTTAGGGGTTGACGGAACCCCCGCAGTCAAGAACGCGTAGGTGGCATCGGCCCAAAATGGGATTGTTTCTGGGGAGCCCAGGAGCGAGATCTTTTGCGAGTTTACCCTAGACGATGTTTGCGCGGTCGCTTGCTCTGATTCCCGGCTTTGAAGGTCAAAAATAGGCTATCATCGAACTCGTGGCGTGCGTACCGGAAACATTTGCCTGGGTTTTCTGGGACGTTGATCCGGCTACCCTCGATACCGAAAAACACGCGGGGTACATTTTGCCTCGAATCTTGGAATCGGGCGGACTCAACGAAGTCCGGTGGGCGATCGCGCAGTATGGTCAAGGAGGAATTCACCGCTTCCTGAAGGAAACCGGGCACCCAGAGCTTAGCCCTCGCACCGTCCAGTTCTGGAAAACGGTGCTCGGTGCCTCGGAGGAAGAATGGACGAATCGACGTCGCCAACGACTGAGCAGTGTCGCGCCCTGGATCAACTAGAAACCGTCGCGGATCTGCACCCATTTTACCTCGCAGGTGGAAGTGGAATCGCGTGGCACTTGAAACATCGCCGCTCGATGGATCTTGATCTATTTAGCGAAGAAAAGACGGATCTTTTTGCGGTCAAGGCGCAAATCCTGTCGAAGTTGTCCAAAGTGCGGGTGCTGTCTGAAACCGAGGTCGCTCTTCGCATCCAGATCGATTCTGTCCCTGTAGACTTCGTGTCGTATCCTTATCCGTCACTCGAGCCTTTTTCCCGCGGGCCAACCCGGGTGCCCGTGGCCGGTCTTTGCGACCTTGGGACCAATAAGTTTTCTGCGGTGGCGCGGCGGGGGCTCAAACGAGACTTTTGGGATTTGTTTGCGATCCATTCTGCTGGCACAACGCTCAAGACTATTGCCAAGGCCTACGCACAACGGTTTGGAACCAAGGAGTCCGATCTGTACCATGTGGTTCGATCACTCACCTTTTTTGATGACGCCGAGCGTGAGCCCGTCTTTCCAGTAGGCATGGATGAAAGACTTTGGACGTCGATCAAGGCATTCTTTCAACATGAAGTTCCCAAGCTTTTTGCCGAACTGCTTGCTCACGGGCCAATGCCGTGACTTATACGACGGCCGGCGGGGGCATGCACCCCTGGCCGAGGACTCTATCGCTCATGTCTTGGTCTTGGCGGGCTTAGGGGTTGACGGAACCCCTGCAGTCAGGAATTCATAGGCCCCGTGGGTAGCCCGAGAGCGGACGTTTCCTGGGAGCCGGGCCAAAGGCTCCTCATCGTGGACGACGACGAGGTGCTTCGCCATCGTTTGTGCCGAGCCTTCGAGGCTCGTGGTTTCGAAGTCAAAGTTGCCGAGAACAGTGAAGAAGCCTTGACCATTGCGCGTGTATGGTCGCCGGAGCTGGCGGTGGTCGACCTTCGTATGCCCGGTCGGTCGGGCCTCGAATTGGTGGGGCTTCTGGTTGAACTGGACCCCTCGACGAAGATAGTGGTGTTGACCGGTTACAGCAGCATCGCAACGGCGGTCGAGGCCGTGCGTTTGGGGGCGACGAATTACCTTCAGAAACCGGCTGACGTGGACGATATTCTTGCTGCGTTCCTGCCGGGCACCGAGCCCCTTCACAAACGCACATCTCAGGACCTTCGGCCTCCATCGCTGGCTCGAGCAGAATGGGAGCACATCAATCGTGTTCTGGCAGATTGCGGTGGCAACATCTCGGAGGCGGCACGGTGCCTTGGGCTTCACCGCCGATCGCTTCAGCGCAAGCTGCAAAAACACCCCCCCAACCAGTGAATCCACCGGCATACGTCCTCGTGCGGATTGTCGGCGTTGATCTTTCTAAACCCCTCATGATTTCCCGTCGGGCGAATCCTTTGTGGCTCATCAGAAGGATACGAGCTCGAATCCGCTCTCGGGGCGCAAGCCTTGGGCGTTTCAGTTCCCTTTGAAGTCGACGTTTCTCATTCTTGGTGAGTCGAACCTTGGTCGCTTCCATGCTTAGGGTGGATCACAGTAGGGTATCGGGCGCAATGCCTCTCCTTGGCTTCAGCGGTCCTTCCTTCACCCCGAACCCGAATCTCCCCCGGTCCTGGTCCCGGTCCGTCGTCCCGGTCCCGAATGACTGCCGTAATGGCCCTCCTCAGAAAAGTAGACACTTAATGGGAGGCCTTTCCTCCAGGAGAGTGTACAAGATGGCCCGAAGCCGCGGGAAAACACGAAGATTTACATCAGATTTTAAGGCCCAAGCCGTTGAGCTCGTAAGAGAAAGTGACAAGACGCTTAAGGCGATCGCACAAGAGCTTGGCATAGGGCATACAACCCTGTGGAAATGGTGGACGATGGCAGAAGGAAAAGAGACTGCGACTGAGGTCGTAGGCGAGGTTGAGACCCCGGAAGAAGAACTCAAGCGTTTGCGTAAAGAGGTCCGCGAGCTTCAAATGGAGAAGGAAATTCTAAAAAAAGCCGCGGCCTTCTTTGCCAAGGAAAGTCAGTGAAATACCGATTTATCCAGGTGGAGAAGGCCTGCTATCCAGTCAATCTTTTGTGTCGAGTGCTCGAGGTCTCTCGAAGCGGTTACTACAAGTGGTTGAAGCACCGACCTTCAGCGCGATCCCATGAAAACAGGCAACTAATGAAACGCATCCGTCAGGCCTTTACAGAGAATCGTGGCGTTTATGGCAGTCCCCGAATTCATCGCGTACTCCGGGCGCAGGGTGTCCAAGTGAGCCGGCCTCGGGTGGAGCGAATGATGCGTAAAGACGGCCTCAGAGCTAAGAAGAGACGGTCATTTCGGAAGACGACTCAGTCCAATCATAATCTTCGGAGGGCTCCCAATATCCTTAATCGAGAGTTTATCCGAAAGCAGTGCAATGAGGTTTGGGCGTCGGATATTACTTATCTCCGGACTCACCAAGGGTGGCTCTATCTTTGTGTTATTCTGGACCTCTATTCTCGGCGCGTTGTAGGCTGGTGCGTGGCCGAACATCTTGGTGAAGATCTAGCGATAGATGCCCTTTCTATGGCACTCACGCACCGCGGAGAAGCTCCGAGGCTTTTCCACAGTGACCAAGGCGTTCAATATGCCTCACATGCTTTTCGGCGCACTCTCAAACTGCACGGGATAGAACAAAGCATGAGTCGAAGGGGAAATTGCTGGGACAACGCCCCGGTGGAGAGCTTCTTCGATTCACTGAAGACGGAACTGCTCCCAGACAAACTCTGGAACAGTCATCAGCGAGTAAAATCCGCCCTATTTGAATACATCGAGATTTTCTACAACCGTCAGCGCTTGCATTCCACACTCGATTACATGTCACCGGTGGAGTACGAGCTAGGAGACATGAAGAAAGCAGCGTAACCCGTGTCTACTTTTCTGTAGGAAGCTCACAACCCTAAGCTATCGGGACCGGGACGACGGACCGGGACCAGGACCGGGCAAGTCGGATCTTATCTATTGTGGACCGGAACCTAGTCGGTGAAGAGGGCGACTTCTACTGGGCGTCGGCGGCACCATCGCCTCTTGGGTCGGCGGCGCCTACGCGGGTGTTGTCGGGGAGGACTTCGATGGCCATGGCATTGCCCCATGGGGCCCGGGTGCGAAGGACGTGGCCGAGGTCTTCGAGCGCCCCTTTGGCTTTGGCGTCGAGTGCGGTGGGCTCCACATGAACCTCATCGGGCAGCCACTGCATATGAATTCTTGGGGCGGTTACGGCGTGGGCGACATCCATGCCGTCTCGGAGCACACCGAGGATCACCTGGAGCACGGTGGTGATGATGGTGGGGCCTCCGGGGGCGCCGACCGCAAGTCGCACGCGTCCGTTCTTGAGGACGATGGTCGGGGTCATGGACGACAAGGGAATCTTGTGGGCTTCGACCTGGTTGGCTTTTCCGCCTACGAGGCCGTAGATGTTGGGCACGCCGGGGGCGATGGCAAAGTCATCCATTTCGTTGTTGAGCAAGATGCCCGTACCGGGGACCACGACGCCTGAACCGAAGGGACCGTTTACGGTCTGAGTCAGGCTCACCACATTGCCGTCTTTGTCGATCACCGTGAGGTGGGTGGTGTCTTTTGATTCTGGGGGCGCTCCTTTGGGGCGTGCGCGGGGCGTGCGGCCTTTGGGTTTGCCTGCTGGCGTGGTTTTGGACAGCGAAGCCCGGTCGAAGTCTATGGTGCGGAACCGATCACGGAGGTAAGCGGGTTCGAGGAGTCCGTCCACTGGGACGGTGACGAAGCGCGGATCCCCCATGTATTCGGCCCGGTCGGCGTAAGCTCTTCGCATGACTTCGATCAAAAAGTGTCGTTGCCTCGTCGGTGATTCGTTGCCGGTCTTTTGGGGGGGCTTCGGAGTCATTTGGAGCATGCCGAGCATCTGCAAAAGATGGGTGCCGCCCGAAGACGGTGGAGGCATGGTGAGCACCGTATGTCCCAAGGCTTGCCCCATCAGCGGTTTCAGGAACCTTGCTTTGAAGCTTTGCAGGTCTTGAAGCCGAAGAATCCCCCCAAGCCTTTGGCTCTCTTTGGCCATGGCTTGGGCCATCTGGCCGTGGGTGAACAACCGAGGGCCCTGGCGTTTGAGTAAGTACAGCGTTTGGGCGAGGTCGGGCTGAAACAGCCGTTCGCCGACAGGGTAGGGTGCGCCCTTCTTTAGAAAAGCTGCGTTTGCCGCAGGGTTGTCTTGCAGCATCTTGAGTGACCACTCGCTTGCGGCGTGAAAGCGGGGGGTCACCAAGAACCCTTCCTGAGCGAGCCGAATGGCTGGCTCCAAGACATCTCGCGTGTTCAAGCGGCCAAAACGTTTCTGGGCTGCCGCCAGGCCGGGAACCATGCCGGGAACGGCGACGCTCAGGATGCCTCGGGCTGACAATTCGGGCTGCGCGGCGCCCTTCCGAAAATACAGTTTGGGGTGCGCCCGCCCCGGAGCGAATTCTCGGTAGTCAACGACGCTCGTCTTTTGGCTTTGCGCGTCGAAATACAGCAGAAATCCACCGCCGCCGAGGCCGGCAGAAAACGGCTCCACGACGGCGAGGGCGTAGGCCGTAGCCACCGCAGCATCCATAGCGTTCCCTCCAGCACGAAGGATTTCGACGCCGGCCTCAGAGGCTTTTGGGTGTGCGCTTACGACCACCCCCTTTTTCCCCCGGGCCACTTCGGTGGGAGGGATGGCGGCGGTGGTGAGGCAGGCAAAAAGGGCAACTTTTACGGGATTGACGGCTTGTCTCATTGCTTGGGGGGTGCTTTTGTGGGTCGGGACAGATCGGGCAAACATGCCAATCGATGAAGCCCCTCGATTTTTGATTCCCGACGACACCGAGTCCTCTCGTGCCTGGGATAGCCTCCACGAAGAGGACACGCTAGCCCTGGATCTGGAATCCGACAGTTTTCACCGCTATTACCCCAAGGTCTGCCTGATCCAGATTTCATCCTCGCGTGATCACTATCTGTTTGATCCGCTGTGCCACGGAATGCCACCCGCTTTGCGGGATTTGCTGACCTCTTCGACGCGAACCTGGGTTTTGCATGGGGCAGAGAGTGACGTTCGGTCTTTGCAGGCGTCCTTCGAGCTGAAGCTGGGACGTATTTGTGACACTTCGGTTGCGGCTCAGGTGCTGGGCCTCAAGACGCTGGGTCTCAAGGCACTGCTCGAAGCCGAGTTGGGGCTTTCCATTTCGAAGGCACAGCAGCGTTCGGATTGGGCTCAGAGGCCGCTGTCCCCGGCCCAGTTGTTCTACGCTCAGGAGGATACCCGCCATCTACTGCCGCTGGCGGAGGCCCTCCGATCCAAGCTCGAGGCCCAAAATCGCGCCGGCTGGGTGCGAGAAGAATGTGAGCGCATCCGGCATCTTGTGCCCTCTACACGCACCTTTGATGAGCACGGATGGCGTAAGATCAAGGGCGCCAAACAGCTCCAATCCGATGGCATTCATGTGTTGTATGGCGCGTATTTGTGGCGGGAAGACCGGGCCCAGAAACTGGATCGCGCGCCGTTTCGGGTCCTCCGGAACGAAGTTCTGATCCGTCTCGCCCTGGAAGTCGACAAGACCGGCTGGGGTGCCTTGCCGTCGCTTCGCCGGCTCCCATTCTTGCCTCGGTCGATGGATTTTGGGGGCCTTCGGCGATTCATCGAGCGCGCGATGGCTTCGGGCAAGGCCACCGAAGCCTCCCGAATTCCGAAGGTTTCCACCGCCAAGTTGCCGGCGCCGGGCGACAAAGCGCGGGTGCAGAAACTTCGGGCCTCACGGGCGCTTTGGGCGGAGCGTCTCGGGCTCGATGAGGGCTTCTTGCTGGCGAAGCCGCTCCTGGAACGGCTGGTGCGCGCCCAACCTCGCAGTCTTGAGTCGCTTCGTGCGGTCGATGGGATGGGCACATGGCGGGTAGAAGTCCTTGGACCTCAAATATTAGAGGTTCTCGTGTCTGGGTCCTGAACGGCCGAATGGCCAGTTTTTGCAGTGTTTCCGCGGCAGATGAGGTCCATAGATTGACCGTATCCCCGAACACTGGCAGTGGGGACCCACCAGGTATGAGAAAGACAGAGAAGTCATCCGTTTACCCAGGTCACCTGCTCGCATGCTTCCTGACGTGTGTTGCATCGGGCGGAGCGGAAGCTGGTGAGCCTACCTCGCCCGAGGCGCCCCCTCCGGATGGTGCTGCACAGGCGGCCCCGGAGTCGGCTGCGCCGGAGACCGAGGAGGCCGCTTCCGCGGCAGACCAGAAGGCTTCTCCGTCAACCGAAGCGGGTGAGGCTGCTCGACTGGAGTCCCAAGATGGTGCCGCGGAGGCCGCCCAAAAGACCTATATCGAGGACAGTGAGTCGGCGATTCGGCTTCGAAGCCTCGAAGAGCAGGTCAACGGCATCAAAGAAAAGATTTTCAAGAGCAAGGCGCGGCTTATGCTCCTCAGAGAAACGGTTCTGAGTGGGGCCATCAGTGGTGCGAAGGCGGTCATCACCCATCACAACACCATGGGTTCAAGCTTTGTTTTGGAGGAGGTCAGCTATTCGTTAGACGGGGCGCCGCTGTTCAGCAAGACCCCAGAAGAAGGGGGCAAGGTGGGGAACGAGGTGGAGCTGTTTAACGGGAGCATTGTTCCAGGAAACCACAACATCTCTGTTTTTATGCGCTTTCGCGGCGCGGGTTTCGGGATCTTCAGCTACGTCGAAGGGTATGAGTTCAAGCTTCGCTCCAGCTACGCGTTTACGGCCGAGGAAGGGAAGGTCACCAGTTTGAGCATCACGGCCTTCGAAAAGGGGGGTTTTACGACTGACCTGCAGGATCGGCCCAACATTCGTTACGACGTTGAAGTGAGGCAAGACTCGATGCCCATGACCATGGACGAATAAAGCTCTGTTGAATGAGTTGCACTGACTGGAGCCCACGCATGTCGAATACCGAAGTTACAAAGCTTTACGGAGCAATCACCGACCTGAGGCGACCGTTTGGTTCACGAGCGGGCGCTGTCGTCTTGTTCGCGGCTTTTTTTGCCCCGGCGGCGGGGTTGATGGCGGCGGAGCCCAAGCCGATCACCATCGAGGAAGCTGGCCACTGGGCCAATTCCATGGACCGAGCGATTTCCCGGGTTCGTTCCCAGTTGCAGGCCATTTCGCAAGATTTTCGTGGGATCGCGCCCCAGGAGGTTGCGGAGGTTGAGCGCCGGCTTTATCACGCCAAGCACCAGCTTGCGTCCAAAGAGTATGAGCGCGCCGCAATCCACCTCATCGACGTGATCGAGAGCCCGGCGACTCGCTCCCATCCTCTCTACGACGAATGCCTGTTCCTCTTGGCCTCGGCCTTGGTGCAGACCAAGAACTATACGGGTGCGAGGCGATACTATGAGGAACTGCTCGAGCGGGCACAGGGTGATCGGATGAACGATGTGGTGCTCGGTTTGCTCGAGGTAGCGGCCGAGACCAGAAGCTACGACTCGGTGGATCGCTATATCGGCCACCTCAGAGACGCGGGCTCTCTTTCGCGGCCCGACGTGGACTATATCTACGGCAAGATGCTGTTCAAGGGTGCGGGTAGCGATGCGGCCCGGCTACGAGAGGCTTACCAGGCCTTCCAGCGCGTGCCTCCCAAAGAGAAGGTAGGCGCACAGGCCAGTTATTATGGCGCGGTGGTCTTGGTTCGGGAGGGCCGTTTGTCGGAGGCTTCGGCGCAGTTTCAGGTGACTTTGGATCTGCTGCCCTCGACACCCGAAGGAAAGACGCTGCGCAACCTGACGCATTTGTCATTGGGCCGTGTGTACCAAGAACTCAACAAGTTTGATGAAAGCGTAGAGGCTTATCAGAAAGTCGCCCGTGACTCTCCTTATTATGGCGAAGCGCTGTTCGAAATGGCGTGGGCCCATGTGCACTCCGCCAACGAGGCCGACGACGAGGACGTTCAGAAGGAAAAGTACCAAAAAGCACTGAAAGCGACCGAGGTTCTGATGGCCACCTCGCCGGGTCCTCGTTTGTTTCCCGAGGCCCGGTTGTTGCAGGGCAATCTCGAAATCCGTCTCGGGGGGCCTGAAACCGCATATGAAACCTTCCAGACCATCGTTGATCGGTATGGCGGTGCCCGGGCAAAGCTCCAGAAGGTTCTGCGTGAAACCACCGACCTCAAGCAGTTTTTTGATCAACTGGTGGCCGCAGATTTGTCCAAGGTGGGTTCGAACAGCATTATTCCTCCTTTGGCCGTGGAGTGGGCTTTTGAGCAAAAATCGATGGAGCGGGCCGTGGCGATGCAGCAGCAACTCGCGGACGGTCAAGCCTATCTCGAAGAGAGCAGAAAACTGATCAAGACCTTAGAGGACGCTCTGGCCGGCGAGCGCAAATATGCCCTTATCCCCGGCCTCTCGCGTTCGCGGGGAATGGTTGTGGCTGCCGAAAACGAGCTCATAGAGCTTCGTCGGCAACTTTTGGAGCTGGAGCGCAGAATCACGTGGCCCTATGCTTCAGAGCGGGCCCGCCGCGCGATCACCCGTGCCAGTGCCGGGCGGAGTGCGCTCGAGGCCGAGATTCGCGCGCTCCCCAAAAGCGAGGTCCAGCTTGTCGACTCTCGTCGTACCATTGAGGCTTCGTACAAAGAAGTGGACATGGAGGCCTTTAGACGGTCGTCGCGGATCGCCACAATGCGCTCGGAAATCGCTGCCGTCGAAACCTGGCTCAACCAGAACCGCGAACGTTTGAGTCCAGGCGAAGTCGACTTGGTCGAAGAACGCTTGGCGGTGGTTCAGAATCAGATCGACACCATTGAAGGGGATTTCGAGGACCTCCACACCGATTTGAGTCGGGCGAAGGCGTTGGCTACGGGCGCGTCGGGAGCCGGGCGCATTCATGACCAGTTCACCGAAATCGCAGCAACCGAGTTGGCGCTGCTGAGGGAATCAAGAAGCCGGGTTCCATCCGGGTATCAGCCTGTTCTCGCACGCATTGACGCCCAGCGACAGCGTGTGAGCGGGGAGCTGGAGCGGGACGCGGTAGCGCTCCAAGCCGAGCTCGATCGAACGGTGAGTACGCGCTCAGAGACACTGAGGACCCTCCTCTCACAGGAATCCCAGCGGCTTGCTTCGTACCACACCGAGCACGACGAAATTGCCGCAGTCACGGACCACGCCTTAGGCCCGGTTGCCGCGCAAGCACTTAACGCTGTGGGGCAGGAGTTTCGGCAGCTGGTTTTGCAGGCCGACGTGGGCATCATCGATGTGGCCTGGACCCGCAAGCTTGCGGAGACTGCGAAAATCAACGGCCTCGTGAAGGAACAGCAAGAACAGACCCGAGAGCTTGAGAACGAGCTTGAGGGTGTTCTTGAAGACTGAGCGACAAGGGGCAAACACGCATGCGACATCTTTTATCCCAGTTGAAACATTGTGGTCCCCTCGGTGGACCCTTCTTGGCGGTGTGCTTGCTTTGCGGCTTGCCCTCGGCGGCCGGTGCCCAGGACAACAAGCCCAAGTCTTCTAAACCATCTGCAAGGCCTGGCGACACCAAGGGCGTTGACGCCAAGAAATTGGGCGCCTCTAAGACCTCCAGTACGGCGCAGTCCGAAGACAGCCTTGACCGTCCCGAGTTTGGGCCGGGGTCGCTGATTTCGGAAGCGGATGCATCTCCGCCGCGGCCCCCCACCGCCCTTCAGGTGGAGGCCGATAACTTCGACGAAGAGATCGAAGTTATGGAGCGTGAGCTCAACTACTTTCGGGCGGGTGCAGACACCCATGCCGACGATCTGAAAGAGTTGATTCGCTTAGAGTTCAGCGCTCAACGTGAGCAGTTGGCGGGGCAATACGACCAAGCGATCGATGAAATGGAACGCGGTGAACGCCAAAGAAGGTGGGAGGCGATCGCTCGTTTTGAGGAGTTTGTCCGCCGATACCCAAGCGACACCGACTACACACCGGACGCGATGTTCCGACTGGCTGAGCTCTATTTTGAAAAGGCCAGCGACGACTACCTTCAGCGGAGCCAGCAGTATGAGCAAGAATTGGTTGCGTTTGAGCGCGGAGAACGTGCCAACGAACCCGAGGCCCCCGAACCGCGCTATGATCGCACCATTGGCTTGCACAAGGATCTGTTAGAGCGGTTCCCAGGCTACCGTCTTGCGGACGCGGCGCGTTACCTTTTGGGCTACTGCTACGGCGAGCAGAACCAGCCCGAGCGTTCGTTAGAGGTCTACATCGCGCTGGTTGAGAACCACCCCGAGAGCCGTTTTCTCCCGGAAGTCTGGACCCGAATCGGCGAGATCTATTTCGATGGCAACGAGCGTTCGTCGCTCGAAAAAGCGCTCCATGCTTATGGGAAGGTTCGAAGTTTCCCGGACAGCCCCTACTACGACAAAGCACTCTACAAGATTGCGTGGACGTACTACCGCCTCGACCGGTTTTCCGAAGCCGTCGCTTCTTTTATCGATCTCGTCAACTACGCGGATGAACGCAAGCGGGTTACGGGGGTCAGCGGCTCTGAGCTTCGAAGTGAGGCCATCCAGTATGTGGCGATTTCGCTCGCGGACGAAGAATGGGGCGGTTTGCGTCGAGCGAAGAAGATTCTCAATCCGCTCAGCGATAAAGAGTACGCAGGCGAGCTGTGGAAGCGGTACGGCGAGATTCTCTTTGATCAGACCCGTTATGCTCAGGCCATCGAGGTGCTTCGGTACACCATCAAAAAGCATCCCACTGCGCCTCACAATCCCGAGGCCCAGGAGAAGATTGTTCGGGGGTACGAGCAGCTTCGTGATTTCGACGGTGCGACTCGGGCGCGTGAGGTCTTGGTTCGTGACTACTCTGAAGGTTCGAAATGGTACAAAGCCAACGAAGACAATCGGCCGGTTATCGCCAACGCGCAGAAGCTGACCGAGCGCTCGCTGTACACCGCGGCCATCTTTCGCCATCAGCAGGCGCAAGCCCACAAGGCTGCGAATCGGATTCCGGAGGCCAAGCACTCCTATGTGGCTGCGGCCGGGGCCTATGAACAATACCTTGAGCGGTTTCCTGGTTCGAAGAATGCCTATGACTTTGAGTTCTTCCTCGCGGAGTGTTTGTACTATTCCGGAAGTTATCAGCGGGCTGCGACCCAGTACGATAAAGTCCGCGACAGCACCGTGGACAACAAGCACCTTGAGGCCGCGGCGCTTTCTTCGGTCATTACCTACGAGAAACTCGTTGAACAAATGGAAAAGTCCGGGCGGGTGCCCAAGATTCGTATGCGGACGGCGGCCCAACGGAAGGGCAAGGCCATCCGGCCTCGGAAAATCGCAGCCGCGCGCAAACGCCTCATCGATGCGTCAGATCGCTTTTTAAGGCTTCTTCCTCGCAGTGAGCGCGCGCCCGCGGTCGCATACCGCGCGGGCGAGGTGTACTACAAACACGACCAATTTGAGGAAGCACGCCGCCGTTTTCAGGAAGTGGTGGCCAAGTATCCGTCCACCGAAGTGGCGCAGTATGCCTCCAACCTCATCATTGAGAGCTATTTGGCAGCCCAAGACTGGGACAACGTAGAGAAATGGTCGCAGAAGCTCATCGAGATTGCGGAAGCCGGCGAAGATGGCAAGGGCGGCGCGCAGTTCATTAGCAACCTGAAGGGTTTTCGGGTTGGCGCGCAGTTCAAGCAGGCCGAAAAGTTTGACTCTGAAGGCAACTACGAGGCGGCTGCGGATACCTATGTGCGACTGGTCGACGAAAATGCCGAACATGAGTTTGCGGACAAGGCACTATTTAATGCAGCCCTCGCGTACGAGAAAGTGAAGCGTTTCGATACGGCTTCCGGTATCTACAAGCGAATTTACGAGCAGTACCCCAAGTCAGAGCTCGCACCCCGCGCGCTGTTTCGCGAGGGAATCAACGCCGAGAAAGGTTTTGTCTTCCCTGCGGCCATTGCTGCGTACACAAGGTTGGTGAACCGTTATCCTGATTCGTCCCATCGTGCCGACGCCATGTACAACGTTGCCGTGGTTCTTGAGCACAAGCAGGAGTACAAGGAGGCCGCCCAGGCGTTTAAGCGCTATGCGCAAGCTTTCCCCAAACGAGAGGACGCGGGGCAAATCTTTTTCAGAGCGGCATTGGTCTACGAGAAAATGAAAGATTGGAAGGCGATGGTCAGTACCCTCAACGCCTTCATCAAGCAGTACAATCGCGCATTCAGCCAGCGAGAGCGTATCGTGGAAGCGCACAAGAAGATCGGTGATGCGTATCTGAAACGCGGCAACGAGCGCAGGGCCTTGAAGGCTTACGGGACCTGTTTGAACACTTTCCGGAAACGTAAGCTGCGAGTGGAAAGTCGTGCGGGTGCCCATGCGGGTCAATGTGCTTTCGAGATTGCCGAGGCCAAGTTCCGGACCTACGACAACGCCAAGATCAAGGGAAGCAGCCGACAGCAGGTGCGGGCGCTCACCAAAAAGGCCCGAATGCAGCGTAACGTCGAGAAGGCGTATACCTCGGTGTTTCAGTATAAGAGGGTGGAAACCACTTTGGCGGCTTCGTACCGGATTGGGCACAGTTACGAGCGTTTTGCGGAAGCGTTGTTCTCAGCTCCGATTCCCAAGGAGTTTCGTGGCCGAGACGAATACGAATCCGAATACAAGGCACAACTTGAAGACAAGGCTGCGGTGCTGGAGCGAAAGGCAGAAGGCGCCTATCGTAAGGCTTACGACGAAGCGAAACGGACACGGGTGACCAATTTATGGACACGACGGATTCTCGAGGGGCTCAACAAGTACTCGCCCCAGGAGTTTCCGGTGCAAAAAAGTGGGCGGGCGCTGATGCAGACATTCACGATCAGCGGCCACGGTCTTGATAATCTTCGCCCCGCCCCAAACCCGGACAAACCGGGCGCCTTCCAAGAGGGGCAGGGCGAGCGCAGGACAGCGACCTCGGGGGAATAGAACAACATGATCGCGGATCGAAGCAGGCGTGTTTCTTCAATGGATTGGATCGCACCAAGGTTTGAGGACGGCTGGCGAGCCCTCGGCTTTTTGGGCCTTGCGGCCTTAGTGGGTGCCTTGGGATGTGCGGGCAAGCAGGCGCCGAAACAAGGGACCAGCCCGACTGTTGTGGGGGGCGATTCGACACCCGATCTCCCGCGCGAGGCCCTGGTGGCGGGCGCGGAAAACCAAGACAGTCTTAAAGGCGCACAGGCTGGTGAGGGCGCCACGGCGGCTTCGTCGTCGGGTGGGCTTCGAGGGCCCGATGGTTCTGTTGCTGCGGGCGCGGCGCCGCCGTCTTCCAAGGCCAAGGGGCTTTTGGATGAAGGCATTCGAATGGCCAACAACAACCCGCAGGCGGCGCTGAAGCGTTTTGAGCTCGCGGCCAGTGCGTCTTCAGGGTTTTCTGCGGCGCACTACAACGCGGGGGTGATGTACGAACGAATGGGGCGTTACCGCGAGGCGGGGCAGCGGTACCAGGCGGCCATCGATGCCAACCCCAAGTATTTTGCGGCGATTCAAAACCTGGCCAATCTTGCGGTTCGTCAGGGTGATACCGCCAAGGCAGAGGCTCTGCTTCTTGAGCATATTCGGCTTCAACCAGGTGAGTTGGGTCTCAGGAATCGACTTAGCTCGGTGTGGTTGGCGGCCAACAAAATCGATGCTGCGGAGCAGGAAGCGAAGAAGATCCTCAAGGCCGATGAACGCAATACCGGTGCCTTACTGAACCTCGCGGTGGTGTTTTTTCGCCGGGGCCAGCACGAGTTGGCCACCAGCGTTTTGGACCGCGCGCGAGAGATCAACCCGAATGAGGCGGAAGTCTGGAGCAACCTGGGCTTTGTGTATCTGGCCCAAGACAAAAAGTCTGAGGCGGTTGAGGCTTTTAAGCGGGCCACCGAACTTCGTGATGATCTCCCGGAGGCGCACAACAACCTGGGCGCGTTGTTCATTGAGACCCACGATTACGAGGCTGCCATCAAGTCGCTGCAGCGGGCGATCGCGCTATACCCCGACTTTGCCAATGCCTACGTCAATCTCGGGAACGCCTACAAAGGGAATCGCCAATACAAGGAATCCGAAGATGCCTATAAAAAGGCCGCTTCGCTGGCCCCCGAGGAAGCGGTGGTGCTCTACAACTTAGGGGTATTACACCTGGACAATCGATTGCCGGGGGTGGGGCCTCTCGAACGGTGGGACCGGGCGAAGGAGTATCTCGAAAAGTACGCAACCGACGCCAGTGGCCTGGCGACCGAGGAGCGAAAACGGGTCGAAGGGTTCGTCAAGGAGGCCGAGCGCGGCCGCAAACGGGAAAAGCGAAAGATGGAGGCCGACGAGCGTCGCAAGCTTCGCGCGGCGAAAAAGAAGGCGAAAGAAGAGGCCAAGCGACAGGAGGCAGAGAAAAAGGCGCAGGAAGAAGCCCAGCAACCGGAAGATCAGCAACCGGAAGCCGAGCAGACCCAGGAAGCCGCGCCCGAAAACCCACCTGCACCCGATGGGTCGGACGGCGGCGGTGACTCTGCGGGGTCCTCTGAGGGGGGTTCCCCGGACGCAAAAGCACCCGAGGGTGCGCTCAAGGAGTGAGGGTGGGTGGGCCTTTGACGGGGCTAGGGTTACAGAGAAAAAAAATTGTTCGGTCGTCATTTCCCGGGCGCGAAATCGGATTGCGATTGGCGTAGGATGGTGGCCGGTTACTTGAGAGGTTTCAGAGCGATGACGAAATCATTTTCGACTCGACTGTGGATATCAGGGGCTTTGCTCACGGGGTTGGCGTTCACCGCCAGTCCGTCGTGGGCGCAGAAAAAGGGTCGGCGTGTCATTCAGATCACCGAGACGAGGATTGAGGGTCGAATTCAAAAACCCCAGGCTTTTTACATACTTCAGCGCTCCAATCTGAATTTCAGGGGCCTTCACTTGAAGAGCAGCTTCTTGTCGAAAGTCGTGAAGTCCGTCGAAAAAGGCCCGTTCTAAAACCATCAAGGGAACCAAATCCACGATACGGGTGACGAACAAACTATGAGCTCCAAAAACTCGGACAAGACGGGACTCCGGGTCCTTCGGATCGGAATCGTCCAGAGGGGCAAGATCATTGAAGAACGGGAACTGAAGCGGCGCGAAACGGTCTCGGTGGGAACCGGTCCCAAAGCGACTTTTCAGGTTTCGTCTGAGGATCTCCCGAAGTCCTTCGACTTGTTTGACTACGACGGTTCTGCGTACCACTTGCGCTTTACGTCCAACATGGACGGTCGCATCCAGCTTCAAGGCAACAAGGTGCTTGACTTTGAGGCTTGTCGGCGAGCGGGCACGGTCAAAACTCGCAAGGGCGAGGACTCGGTGCAGCTGGCCGACGACAACCGCGGCAAGGTGGTGATCGGTGATGTGACGGTCTTGTTTCAGTTCAAGACGTCGCTGGTGGCGGGGCCACGGCCGTACCTTCCCGCGCAGGTTCGAGGCTCGGTGCTCGAGAATGTGGATGCGCAGTTTGCGGTCATCTTCTTCTTGGTGGCCGCGCTTCAGATTTCTATTGTGGCCTACGCGCGGAGTCAGCCGTATATCGAGCCCACGAGCATTGAGCAGGTTGGGGAGCAGTTCCAGAGGCTGATCATGCCCGATCGGCTGCCAGAGCCGCCGCGAATCGCAGACAAGCAACAGACGAAGCCGGGTGCTCAGGAAAAAGCGGCCAAAAAGGCCAAGGCCGAAAAAGATCAGAAAAAGAAGCAGCAGGCCAAAAAGCCTAAAAAGAAGGCCAAGCAAAATGCGGGTGGTCCCAAACGCGCGGATGCCAGCGCCCGTGCGGCGCGCAAAGCGGCCATCAAGCAGAAGGTGGCTGGCCGCGGTCTTCTGAAAGTCCTCGGTGCCCGCCGAGGGGGCGCCGCCGGCAAAGACTCGCTCGCGGACGTGTTCCAAGAGGGTGGAGGCGACGGTACTTTGGGGGACGCGTTTTCGGGGATCCAGGGTGTGGATATTGCGTCTTCTTCCGGCCAGTCCGGTACCCGAGGCGGCGGTTCTGGGCGAGGGGTTGGCATTGGTGACCTGGCGACCAAAGGCGGCGGCAAAGTGGCGACCGGCGTCAAACAAGAGGCCGAAGTTCAGGGCGCGGCACGGGCGGAGACGCCTGAGGTCGATGGTGAGCTGAGCCAAAAAGAAATTGCTCGGGTCATGAAGCGGCAGCTGAAAGCGCTCCGTTCGTGTTACGAGCGCGCGCTCAAGCGGGATCGGTCGCTCAAGGGCAAGTTGGTGATCCGTTTCGAGATTCTTGAGAACGGGCGTACTTCCTCGATCGAGTTCGAAAACGTGAGCTTGGGCAGCGCCGCTGTCGAAAAATGCATTCGGCGAAGGGCGCAGTTCTGGCGATTTCCCAAGCCCGAAGGTGGCAGCGTATTTGTCGCCTATCCCATCGTATTTACCCCAGCAGGCTAGTCCCTCTCATTGTCGAACCTATCGGTTGCAGAGGCCAGGCCGAGAAAATCCACGCGATTGTTGGGTTTTAGGACATTTTGATCCACTGTCTATCGAACCGGGGGTTGGCTGGCGTCTCGGGGGAGGCCGGCGCACCAAGGTTGGGCCGGTCTCGGCGCAGCTTTGACAGGAGGTCTGAGGGTGGGAAACAGAGTAGGCCGGAAGGGAGCGGACATCGTTTCGTCAGAGGCGTTGTGGACCCGACGAGCGCTGGTCAAGCAACTGCTTGGCATGGCGGGCGCTGGCTCCTTGCTTTGTGGCGCGGCCGGTCGGTCCGACCTACGGATCGGGCATCTTAAGACCACTGGGCAGTGGAATCCCAGGCCCAATGCGCTCCGGCGGTTGCTTTGGGAGGTGGCGCAGCGGACCAGCATCGAGGTTGATCTGGAGCCTCATCCGCTCGAACCCGGTGCCCCCGAGATCTTTGAATACCCATTCTTGTACCTCGCTGGATCTGGTGACTTTTCCCCCTTTGGTGAGGCTGCCGAAAAGGCCCTCAGGAGGCACTTGACCTTCGGAGGAACGCTTCTCATTGACTCCGCGGACGCGGAGCCTGGGGGGGGATTCGACAGCAGGGTGCGCCAAGAGCTTGCCAAGATTTTGCCGCGACCGAAGTTTGTTGAGGTCCCTTCGAACCATGTTTTGTACAAGACCTTTTATTTGGTGGACAGACAGGCAGGCAGAATCATTCGGTCGCCTTACGTCGAGGGCCTTCAGATTGAGAAACGGTTTTGTGTGCTTTATAGCCAGAACGATTTGGCGGGGGCATGGGCTCGGGATCCGTTCGGGCGGTGGGAGTACGAGGTCACACCGGGCGGGGAGCGGCAGCGCGAAATGGCCTTTCGACTGGGCATCAACATGGTGATGTACGCCCTGTGCTTGGACTACAAAGATGACCTTGTACACACTCCGTTCATTCTCCGGCGAAGGCGCTAGGAGACAGTAGGGCATCATGCTGGACCCGGTGGGCTTCATCGTTCGTTCGCTGGCGCCTGATGCGGGTCAGGGCGCTTTCAACGATTGGCAGCTTGTCGCCACGTCGACGTGGAGCCGGCCCACACTCATTTTCGTGGGTGTGCTTTTGCTGGTCTTGGTCGTGGTCAGCAGCCTGGGGCTCCGGCGGCTGTTCCCTCGGCGGCGTTTGGTGCTCATCGGACTTCGTCTATTGGTTGCGGCCTGGGTATTGGTCTTGTTGCTCAAGCCGGCGGTGGAGCTTCGCGCCGTCTCCAGAGTTCGGACTCGGGTTGCGGTGCTCGTGGATATCTCCAAGTCCATGAGCCTCGCGACCCAAGGGGGCACGCGGGCCGAGGTGGCTCTCAAACACATCCAAGATCATGCGGGCCGGTGGAATGAAGTACGTAGACAAGCGCACGTCGAGTTCTCGATGTTTGGGGAACGAAGTTACCATGTTGAGCAGTTGCCAGATCCTTTGGTCGTTCAGGAGCCGAAGACGGACCTTGCTCGGGCTCTGAACGAGGTCTCTTGGCAATCATCCGGCAGAGAGCTGGGTGCAGTGGTGGTCTACTCTGATGGGGCAGACACGGAGGGCTTGACCGCAGGCATGGCAAAACGCAAGGCGGCCGCGCTCGGGGTTCCGATCTATACGATCGGGTTTTCGAGGGAAACATCCGCGCCAGACCTTGCGGTTCGCCGAGTGGTGGCCGATGAGTTTGCTTTTGTGCACAACACGGTGAAGCTCGACGCTGTTTTAGAGCAACGTGGCTTGAGTGCCCCTTCGGTCATGGTCACGCTCAAGCGCGATGGAACAGTCCTTCAAAACAAGGAGGCTTTTTTCACGGATGGGCGCTCCAGAGTGACTTTCGAGTTCAAACCAAGACACATAGGCAAGCAGGTTTATCAGGTGTCCGTACCGGTGCAGGCTGGTGAGAACGTTGATGGAAACAATGAGAAAAGCATTGTCCTCAAGGTGATTCGAGATCGAATTCGGGTGCTTCAAGTGGCCGGGCGGCCATCGTGGGACGAACGTTTTTTGAGAGAATTTCTGAAGCGCAATCCCAACGTAGACTTGATTTCCTTTTTCATCTTGCGGTCCACCACCGATTTGCAAAAAGCGCCGCAAGAGGAATTGGCTTTGATCCCTTTTCCGGTGAACGATCTGTTCACGACTGAACTCAATAGCTTTGATGTCGTGATCTATCAGAACTTTAGCTATCGCCCTTACCGAATGGCCCACTACCTTCGAAACGTGCGTGACTACGTCCTCCGAGGCGGAAGTTTTCTCATGATCGGAGGCGACAATTCCTTCGAAGATGGTTGGTACGCAGGAACACCCATCGCCGAGGTCTTGCCGGTGACCCTAGGCGGGGCAACCCCCTGGGACGCGAGTGAATTTCGGCCGCGTTTGACCAAGGAGGGGCGGCGGCACCCCATCACGCGTATCGGGGAACCCGGAGAACCTCCTCACGCGGTCTACCGAAGGCTTCCACCGTTGGCGGGGATGAACGTTTCTTTGGGTTTGATGCCTGGCGCCCAGGCGTTGTTGGTGCACCCTGGGTTGCCTCAGAACCCGCCGGTGGTCTCGGTGCGCGAGGTGGGTGCGGGTCGTACGATGGCGGTGACTTCTGACTCCCTTTGGTTCTGGCGCTTTCGGGCGGTGGCCGAAGGTGGCGCGGGTCGCGAATTTGATCGATTCTGGAGCAACGGCCTGCGCTGGCTGATTCGGGATCCCGAGCTGGCCAGGGTTCGGCTCCGGGTGGAGCGTTCGGTTCATCTGAAGGGGGATCCGGTCAGCGCCGAGGTCCGGGTCTTTGGCCCGGACTACGAGGGGCTGGTGGGGGCCGAGGTGACCGTGACGTTGTCAGGTATTGATGCGGCCCAAGACGAGAAACCCCTTTTGCGGGAGCTCAAGACCCAGGAGGGGGGGAAGGCGGTGGTGGTGTTTGACGGCGTAGAACCAGGCACTTACATGATGCGCGCTGAGGCCACGGGGGGCGGCGAGCGGATAGGGCATGCGGAGGAACCCGTCATCGTCGAAGCCGCCGATGTTGAGTTTCAGGCGCCCCTTCCTCGTCCGGAAGTCCTCGAAGCGCTTGCAGAAGGCTCGGATGGAGCCTATGTAGATGTTTCGCGGTCCCTCCCACGGTTTCGAATCCGGGATGCCCGCCGAATTGAAGTGGATCGAACTCGCCGGATCCCTATTTGGGATGGATTTACGGCATTTTTTGTGCTCTTGGCCCTTGCGGGATTCGAATGGTGGATCCGGAGGCGCTTCGGTCTCCTCTAGAATGAATGGGAAGCAATGAGTCAACCAAAGCTCCGTGACGACATTAGGAATTTCGCGATCATCGCACATATTGATCACGGTAAAACCACGCTCGTAGATGCCATGCTGACGCAGTCTGGTGTGTTCAGAAAACACGAGGTGCCTACCGACCGCGTGATGGACAGCGAGGACCAAGAGCGGGAGCGTGGCATCACCATTCTCGCGAAAAATACCGCAATCGACTACTGCGGCACAAAGTTCAACGTCTTGGATACGCCCGGGCATGCCGATTTTGGTGGGGAGGTTGAGCGGGTCCTGACGCTCGCCGACGGCGTTCTTTTGCTCGTGGACGCGGCCGAGGGGCCTTTGCCTCAGACACGCTTTGTTTTGAGCAAGGCGATTGAAAAGGGGCTGAAGCCCATCGTGGTGATCAATAAGATTGATCGTGGTGATGCGCGCGCGGAAGAGGTCTTAGACGAGGTTTATGATCTGTTTATCGATCTCGGCACCGACGAAGACGCGCTCGATTTTCCCGTCATCTACGCGGTTGGTCGTGATGGTATTGCCAAACGATCGCTCGAAGATGAGTCTCAAACGCTGAAGCCGCTGTTTGACGCCATCGTAGAGCACCTCCCCGCGCCCGAGGACCGTACCCGAGACCCCCTTCAGTTGTTGATCGCCAACACCGAGTACGACGACTACGTGGGGCGGGTCGGGGTCGGAAGAATCATCGCCGGGACCATCAGTGGGGGGCAGCAGCTCACGGTCATCGGTCAGGGAGACACACGTACTTCCGGGCGGGTGATGCGTCTGTATGGCTTCGAGGGACTCAAAAGAATCGAGATCGAAAAAGCCTCTTCGGGCGACATTGTGGCCGTTGCGGGCATGAGCGATGTGGCCATCGGCGATACCTTGGCGGACAGCGAAGAAACCGAAGCGCTTCCGCGAATCGACGTAGACCCACCTACGCTTCGCATGACCTTCATGGTCAACAACTCGCCCTTTTCGGGCCGCGAGGGGAAATACGTCACTTCGCGGCAGATTCGGGAGCGCCTGCTCAAGGCCGCAGAGCAAAATGTTTCGATTCGTATTCGCGACGGTGCTTCTCCAGAGCAGTTTGAAGTGGCCGGACGGGGCGAGCTTCAGTTGGCGGTGCTGGTGGAGACCATGCGGCGCGAGCTGTACGAACTTCAGTTATCCAAGCCCGAAGTGGTGACCCAAGAAATCGACGGTGTTCTCTCTGAACCCATGGAGGTCTTGATCATCGATGTTCCCGAAGAGTTCATCGGGGTCGTGACCGAAAAGCTTGGCCCTCGCAAGGGTCAGATGCGCAAAATGGACCCCATCGGCGGAGGGCGGGTCCGATTGGAATTTCGTATCCCGTCTCGGGGTTTGATCGGATACCGTTCCGAATTTCTGACCGACACCCGGGGGACCGGTATTCTCAGTACCCTCTTTGACGGCTGGGCGCCTCATATGGGCGCGGTCACCCGTCGTCCCAATGGCGCCTTGGTGTCCGATCGCGCAGGTCAGACCACGACCTATGCGATCTTCAATCTACAGCCTCGGGGCCGCTTGTTTGTTCCCCCAGGAACCGAGGTCTACGAGGGCATGATCGTCGGCGAGAACGCCCGCGAGAATGACTTAGACGTCAACATCTGTCGCGAGAAAAAGCTGACCAACATCCGGGCGGCAGGCAAAGACGAAGCCCAAATACTGACCCCGGCGACCGTATTCTCCTTGGAGCAAGCCATCGAATACATCGATGAAGATGAGCTGGTCGAGGTCACACCCACTGCGATTCGCTTCCGAAAAAAGCAGCTCGCATGCAATCTCCGCCCCAAACGCACGCTGGCCTCTTAGGTGTACCCTGAGTTAATCGTGGTCGTGGTCGTGGTCGTGGTCGTGGTCGTCTACGTGGTCGAAACGGGGTTGTAGGCAAGTCGGGAGAGCATTTGCACAATCCTGTAGAGCAGTTGCTCACCTTCGTTGGCTTTGGTTGGCGGGACAAGCGTGCGAATCTGACACACCTCAAGGATCGCCGCGCATTCCATGGCTGAACCTCGTGCGATTGCGTAGTGCTTGGCCTGGTCGCGTTTCGTCGTTCGACCGACCCCTTCTGCAATATTCAAAGCAATGGACATTGACGCACGATCGAATTGGTCTGACAGCTTTGATTGACCTCGAGGGAACTGCTCAACGAGTTCGGTTGCCAGGGCAAGAAAATCAATCGAACATCGATAGACGTCGAGTTTCTTGAAGCTGAGCACCAAGCAACTGTGTCGCGAGCGAGGACGTAAGTCACGATGAAAGCATTCGAAAATGGTTTCGACCACGACTACGACCACGACCACAACCACGACCACGAAAAAATCTGGAATTCAGGACGTACTCGGGACACCCCCTAGAGGAGGTTGTCGGGGAATGACGTCAAAAGATTCTCCACAGAGGGGGCATTTGTCCTTGGCGAGGTATTGAGCGAGCTGATAGCAGCGCGGTGTGTCCGTTGCGCGCGCGAACGCCAACATTGCGTTGGTTAAGTACTGGGGAAAGCGGGATCTGGAGAAAAACATTCCTGCGGCGGGGAGCCTCTCTCTCACCTTGGATGCTCTTCAGACTTGGACCGAAGTCGAACTCGTTGACTCCGATCGTGATCAGCTGGTGTTGAGCGGAGTCGAGCAGGGCGGCCGTCCCCTTTTACGCGTTTGTAGGTTTTTAGATCTGGTGCGCATGCAGGCGGGGCGCAACGAGCGCGCGCGGGTCCGCTCTCACAATACTTTTCCTACGGCCGCCGGGCTTGCATCCAGCGCGTCCGCCTTTGCGGCGTTGGCGGTGGCGGCTGCGGATGCCTATGGTCTCAAGCTGTCAAAGCGTGAACTGTCGATTTTGGCTCGTCTTGGATCGGGGAGTGCAGCGCGTTCTGTGTTTGGCCGCTTTGTGCGGATGCACGCGGGTTCGAGCGCTGATGGTGTTGATGCTTTTGCCGAGCCGCTTGAGGTCTCTATGGAGCTTGCGGCGGTGCTGGTCGTAGCCAAGGCGGGTACAAAAGAAATTGGTTCCACGGACGGTATGGAGCAAACGCGGCGCTCCAGTCCCTACTACGCGTCTTGGCTAGAGCAAGTTGACCGCGATCTGGTCGATGTGGAGCGGGCTTTGGCGTCCCAAGATGTGGAGCAGCTGGCGACCTTGGTTGAGGGCAACTGCCTGGCGATGCACGCATGTGCACTCGCGGCTCGGCCAAGCATCGTGTATTTCAACGCGGCAACCTTTTGGGCTATGGGTGAGGTGCGAAGACTCCGGGCTTCCGGCTTGCCTGTGTTTTTTACGGTGGATGCGGGCCCTCATCTGGTTGCCTTTGTGTCGCCAGATAGCGCACCCGAGGTTGCCGAACGCCTGTCCCAACATGCCGATCTGGGTTCGGTTACAATCTCTCACGCCGGGAGTGGTGCCCACATCGTGGAAGCGCTGCCTACCAACCTGGAGCCCCTGTCCACCGATCCATGAAAGCCTCGGCCCCAGGAAAGGCGATGCTCCTTGGGGAGTACGCGGTCGTCGAGGACGGTCTGGCTTTGGTGACAGCGGTCAGCTGCCGAGCGTCCGGCGAAATCGTGCGGGCGCCCAAGGTCGCATCGCCCTTGTTGACGGCACTTCGGGTGGAGGGCGCCACCCTTGGCTTCGACTATCCCCAGGGACTTCACATCGACACCTCCACATTTCAGGACCCAAGCGGCCACAAGCTTGGACTGGGCTCATCGTCCTCCGCCGCGGTGGTCGCCTCAGCCCTCATCACCCAAGCGGGCGACGAAACCACCCTCGATTTGGCGGTGAGGGGTCATCGGCGGGCCGCGGATGGCGCGGGGAGCGGGGTGGATGTGGCCGCGTCCTTTTATGGCGGTGTACTCGCAGCCCGGCGACAACCGGGCCCCGTCACGCCTCTTCCTTCGCGGTTGCCGGGGCTGCAATGGACGCTGCTGTTTACCGGACACAGCGCAAACACCGCTGAGTTTGTGAGTCGTTGCCAAAAAGCCCCCTCATGGCCCAAGTGGATGGCCGTGATGAAAGCCCTTGCCGACGAGGGCGTCCGCGCCTATCAGTGGCAAAAGTCGCCCGCCTTTCTGTCCGCCACCGCAAGATATGCGCGGGCCATGGCCAGCCTTGGAAAGGACGCCGGTGTTCCCATTGTCACCGAACAGCTCGATGCCATCATTCGGCTCGCATCAGAAGCCAAGGCTGCGGCGAAACCCAGCGGCGCCGGCGGCGGAGATATCGCGATCGTGTGGTCGACCCACCGAGAGGTGGCCCTTGAACTCGCCCACAAGACGCAATGCCAAGCCTTGGAATTTGACATCGATCCCCACGGGCTGATCCTCGAAGGTGAAAAAAACGAAATGGGCTGAGCGGCGTCCTCCGGGCTCGCTGCTGGAATTCGTTTGATTCGGCCGAAGCCCGGAAAAAGACGGAAGGCTTGTCCTCCGCTTTGTGGGTACTCGGAGACTTGTTAACGTCGACATGGATAGGTTCAGACTGTTGGCGGATAGGGCGAGACTCAACGCGAGGGTCTTGACGCAGATAGTTCATGAAACGATTGACAAAGCCATTTCTGTTTGGCCGAAAACATGGACGCAACTTCCGTTGTTAAATGCGCTTCTCTCAAAGAGCACTGGAATCGACTCCGTCTCGTGCCTCGTGGGGCGAACCCATTTGAGGTCTCGCGACCCAAGCCACACCCCGTATCTGCTTAGCCGACCCACATTTCGCGCTCTCGGCGGCTTTCAGCCATGTCTTCTGTGTTCGATTTGTTGACAGCGTGAAACTGGCCTTCGGCTCCCATATTTGGGGGTTTTCCCGGTTCGGGCCGATGGCGGTTTCAGCATATGCCCTTGCTTCGCAATTCTGCTTGACTGATGTCTTCTCTTGCCCGGTAACAGGCATCAAAGTGGGGGATTTGTTGAGGAAAAACCAGTGGAGACGAGGCTTTTGGGCACCAATCGTGACGGTTGCAGTGGCCTTGGTGGTTTTGGGGCGCCTGTCAGGAGGGCGTGCACAGGCTTCGGAGTCTGTCCACGCATCGTCCGTGATTTCGCTGAGGCCGGGTTGGAATCTCGTTCATTCGCCGAGAACCAGCGTGCGGTCTTGGCGTCGCTTGGGGTCCACGGTGTCGGCTGCCACTCGGTCTGCAACCGTCGCTGCTCCACTCCACAGTGTAGCGGGTTTGGGACTGAAGATTTTCGTGTTGGGACCCACTGCGGGGTTGGTGGCCGTGGCCGTGGACGCCGGAGGCGAACGGCGACCAGGTGGATTTGGGGCCAAACCCAGGCAGCCGGCCTCTGGGCTTGAACTGGGAGCGAAGAGCCGTTGGACCGAATGGCAGTCCGGTGATCCGTCGGGCGGAGGGCAAGATTCACTTTGGGTTTGGACCGATTCGGCGATGACGCTTTCGGTTTCGCGGACCGAGGGACAAGGCGTACTGGGGTCTCAGGAGGAGGAGCCATGGGCCGTGGGTGGAGAAGCTCGAAGGTTGGACACCCGAGACGGGCTGGGGCTGCCTGCGGAGCTCGGCTTGCGGCGGATCTGGCGATGGGATGCCGAGAAGCAAGACTACGTCTCGGTCTCGGGGGAGGGGTTGGCCGCGCCCGGCGAGGGCTACTGGGTATGGCTGCGTGTGCCGTCCACGGAACTTCAAGATGCGAAAAACGCCTCCACTGCGGTGGGCGACGTCCTCCGGTTGATGCCTCCGAAGGCTTTGACGGTGACGGCGACAGCGGGGTCGGCGCGTCTCACTTGGCGCCCACCCGTCCTGTACGCGGACCGAAGGGTCGTGGAGGATCAAGTTTCGATGCGCTTTGTTGTGTACCGGGATGGCGTGGCCTTGGCTGAGACAAAAACCCATACTTATGTGGATCGGGCTTTCGAGCTCGAGGGGACGGTTCGTTACAGTGTGACCGCTTTGGTGTCCGAGCCCACCGGTACCGCTTCGGAGTCCGTGGCGGCGGGACCGGTGGTGGTGGCTGCTCCCGATTCGTGGTCGCCCCCGGTGCTCGGCGCGTTCGAAACTCCGGGTGTGTTGTTTCAGAGTCATCATCCCCTGGCATTGCCCAAGGCGGCTGTGACCGAGCGCGGCGGCGTGGTGTACGCCCACGTGGCGTACGCGGCACGCGGATTGGGTCGTGAAAACGACAAGCTCCAATATCTTCGGAGCGATCAAGCCGGAAGACCGGGGAGCTTTGGTTTGCTGCGAACCCTCGGACCATCGCCTGGCGGGGAAGCCATTGTTGATGTGGCTATCGCCGCACAGAGGGAGCGGGTGTTGGTGGCATGGGTCGAATCGCCTCGAGACTCAGATTCTGGCTCAAGTCGCCTCTTTGCGGCTGAAAGTCACGATGCGGGTGTTTCTTTTTCTGTACCGCGGATGATTCGTGGGGACGGTCCGGGGAAACGGAACGTGTCGGTGGGTTTTGATGCGTATGGGGATCTACACATGGTTTGGGGGGAGGGCAGGAAGGCGCTCTATCTCAAGAACGGGTCAGGCACCCCATCGAGTGTGTTTGATGTTCAGGGGCCCCCGAGGACCGCGGAGCGAGTCCGGTACAAGGCGCACTATCCGTCTACAGACGGTGCGCCGTGCGCCTGCAGAGACTGCTGGTGCGAAGAAAGCTATCTTTTGGGTGAAAGCAACAGTCCAGACGTGTCGTCGAACGATCGAAACCACGAGATCGAGGCGTACGTCCAGGAGCCTTCGCTTCATGTTGGCAGCGATGTGGTGACGGTGATTGCGCGTCAGACGAGGGTCTGGAACAACACGCCGGTCGTCAACCCTGCTTGGACTGCGATGCTCGATCACCCGCGGTACCAAGACCGGATTGTGCAGCAGCAAAGGCCGGTCCGATTTGTGGTGGGCTGGCGCCAAACTTGGAAGAGTGCCTATGACCCTGGGGACGAGCAGCGATGGCCTCTTTTGGGGTTCCAATACCAATACCGCTACGCGGGGACCATGCACGATACGAACCGGATTGTCGTCGCCCAAAAGCCCCTTCATGAAGGGGTCTGGTCTCAGGCGCCGTTGTTGGGGGTTTCGAAAACACAGACACGTTGGCGGCTGTCTACCGTCGATGCGGATTTCGGCGAGACTGTATCGGATAGGCCTTCGCACCCGGCGTTGGCGGCCCGCCCTAGTGGTCAGATGATCGCGGTGTATGAAAAGGGGCCATCTTCAAACCCCAATACGCCCGGACACAACCAGATCCATGCCGCGATTTCAGACGATGGGGGACAGACTTGGTCGGTGTCGGGTGTGCCCGTTGGGCATGGGTACATGCCACAGATCGGGGCGATCACTGAGGATACCTGGCGGACCCTGTACTATGCGCCCGCCCACGATGGGGGGCCTCAAATCGTGGCCACTCAGAAGGTTGGTGAGGGGGACATGGTCCTCACCACAATCTCTCAGCGAGCGTCCGCCGCGCGCCGTGCACTGGAAGAGCCACGGTGTCGACGTTGATTCGCTCGAGGGGGGTACCAGCGCTTTGGGCCTATGAGAGCTTGTTTTTCGCAGTGTGGGCTGAAGCTCCCGATCGGGAGGGTGACCCCATGCGACTGGTAGGCGCCCGGGCGACAAATTCGTCCGGGGGCGACCACGTCGAGATTCGCCTCCCAGCTGAGGTCCCAAAGCGCGGGACGGTGGCGGCCCGGGTCACGCTTGAGAATCGCTACTCGATGCGGGTGGCCGAATCGGAAACGGTCCGTTTTTTGGGTGGGCCGTCGTCGGGTTCTTCGGAGCAGCCGCAGGATTTGCCCCGCGGACCCAAAAGTGATCCGCCTCGTTTCACGGAGCAGCCGGAATGGAGCAGCACGGCCGAGCCGACTGCTGCGGGAGGGCTACCGGTGGATGTTGCCTTGGCGCTCAGCAACGGGGAGGCGACGGTGTGGATGGATGTCTCTGAACTTTCGACGCTCGGGGGCGAGGATCTATCTTTTCGGGTGCTCGGAGCCGGCCAAGTGGGGTTGGCTTCGGCCAAGATCCGCTTGCCTGAGCACGGGAGCGCTGTGCGCCAAAACTACGAAGACGCGCTTCGGGTGCGTGATGCGCTCTTGAGAAACGAAGGCGGGGCGGGAGTGGCCTACCAAGTGGAATACCTTCCGCCTCAAGTGGATGGTGGCTCGGAGGCCGCGTACTCGGAAGGCAGTCAGGACGCTCAAGACGGAGAGGACGCGAGGTTTCTTGCGGGCCACGAACGGGTGTGGGCCTACACCCAAGGTATCGCGTTGGCGCAGTATTCGCGGCAGCCCAGCGGGTTTGTCCAAGAGGCGCAGGGCTTGGCTCGGTATCTTTGTGCGCACGCCGAGTGGAGCCCAGATCGGAGCAAGATCTTGGGTTGGCCCTTTTCCTGGAACACGACCGACGGATGGAAAGATCGGCGTCTGGTGACGGGGGCCACCGCATGGGTGGTTCATGGACTTGGTGTGTTTCTCACTTCACGGGCCTACGGGGCGCTGACTGATTCTGGGGAACGGACGCAGCTTGCATCGTGCTACCGGGCGGCCCTGTTGGGTCTTCTCGAACATCGCCGTGCGGTGCACCTTGAGAACGGCGACCGGGTCAGTCTGATGACTGCGGGGTGGACGGCGCGGGGGCTCGAGATGGCGAGCCGCCCCGGCGAGCTTTTGGGGAGCGAGGGCGGGTCCTATCGTGCGCACGAAGATGAACGGTGGGCGTATTACAGCGTTCTCGACGCCATCGGTTACGATACCTTTTCTCCCTTTCAGGTCTTGGTGTGCGTTCTGGGTGAGGCATGCGAGCTCAAGCCGACCACCGACGCCGCTTGGACCCGCGTGCGTTTCGAGTCTGAGGCGCTGTGGAAAGGTCTTCGAAAGCGGACGCGCGTAGACCACGTGGTCACGGAGCACAACGTCGACGTCCTGGCGGTACTGAACCACGCGCTTGATCACGCAGCCTCACTCGAACTCTCGGAGGCGGATGGATTGTCGCCGGAAGCCCTCAAAGCCTGGCGTGATGAAGTTCGAGCGGGCGTTTTTTATGGTCTCTGGGATGACGAGGGTTGGAAAGAGGAGTTTCGGCTGGCTGCCGAAACCGACCCGAGCGAGAAACGAAAGGAAGCCATGGCAGTGGCCCTCGAATTGGGCACCCTTGGCCGGGTGGTCACCGGTGGATCGCTGCACGCAAATGGCGTAAACGCCTACGTTCTCGAAAGAAGCACCCACTCAGCCATCGATAACTGCAGTTGGCTTTCCCTTTCCGTCGACTACGACGATCTCGCAGAAGATGTGACGCATTCGGCAGAGTATGAGGCACGACTGGGGCAGTGTCTTCAATACACAGTCCTTCGCTATGTGAAGCACCTTGGGTTTGGCGACGGGTGCGGGCCAGTCCAAGACCGTTGCGCTTCGCAAAAAACCTATCCCGGAGCCCACTATTTTCAGAACGCCTTTCGAGACCCATACATTGCGCCGAGCGCGCGGCAGGCCTCGTCATACCATCTTGAAGCGACGTTGGGCCTCATCTTAGGGCTCGTCCGTTTCGCTCAAGCCTACCCCGCACGTTCCGATGCCATGGACTTGATGGCGGAGGCGCGATTCTTATGGGCCGGAGTCCAAGCTTTTGTCCGTGATCACGGGTTCCCTTATTCGAGCCAACGTATTGTCAACCTGTCGACTCGTCTTTGGTCGAGCACCGCGGTTCTTTGGTTCATCGATGTTCACGATGCGTTTCGAGACCTGGATCGAGATCTGGATAGGCCGCTTGAGCCCTATACCCATGGAATCGGTGACAGCGAAATCGAAACCGCGTGGATGACGACCATGATCGACCATTCGCGCGAGATCGCTTCTGCGGTTTCGGTGTCTCCGGTGGATGTGGTCTTCACCCTGGAGACCTATGCCTTGGAGTTGATGGTCGCTTCTGCTCGAGGTGATGGGGCTTGGGCTCGGTCACGGGCCCAGGCACTCCTTGGCTTGGCTGAAGCCGATCGCGACGGAGTTCCCCATCGGCTGTCCTTTCCTTCCGAAAAGAGCAGCAAGAAAACGGCCGTCGAACTGCTCGTATACTATGCGTGGACCCAGTTCCTGAGTGGCGTCAAAGAAGAGGACCCGTTGACCCAAGAGGTCCGAGAAGCGCTCGGTCTCGGGTTGAGGACGCTCACTCAAGATGTGTTCGAGGCCGGCGGCGGTGATGTGACCGATCTATTTCGGCGGCCTACGGTTGCGCCCGGCGATGCATCGCAGGCAGCCCTGGCTGACAACGTGTTTGCTTTTTTTGCCCTGGATGGTGCTGGGCGAACGTTAAGAGATCCCGAGTTGAGCCAAGAAATGTTTGGGCTGGCCGAACGCGTTCGTTACAGCGTCGAAAACCTTTGTGGTTCTTTTGCGCAGGCACCGCCGTGGTCCTTGGTCTTCAGCGATCGTCCGCCCGAGCTTTCATTCGATCACGACGACTATGCGTTGTGCGCGTTGTTTTTTGCCCATACAGGCGCCTACGGCCCGGCCTTGGACATTTTGGAGGCCACAGCCCATTTTCCCTCTGCTCCCAAAGACCCTGCGCTTGCAGGGACCCCCGGTGCGCCCAGCGTGTTTTGGGCTGATGCGCTGCCGGTGATGGCGAGACGTGCGCTTGCGCCTCTGGACGCCCGGCAGGCGGAAGTGGCGGCGGTTGTTTTGGCCGCCTCTTTGGATGCGCCCCCGCCGTCCGATCATGCGGCGTTTGCGCTCCTCTTGGCGGACATGCCCGGCACCACCTTCGGTCTCGAAAGCGGTGCACCCACACTGGGGAAGGCCTTCGGGCTTGTCGAGCGTTCGCCGGCCGAGCGCGGGCCAGGGGACAACATGCATAGGGGTTCGGTCCCCCAGAATTTGGACTCGGCTCGCATGCGGCTGGCCCATCGCTTTTTGGACGTATTGGGGGCCCTTTTGGCCGCTGAGTTTCAACCCTATCGCTTTGATGCATTGTTCTCGGAGTTGGTGCGGATACGGCGTGTTGACGCATCGATCCAGGACGATCGGTTTTCACAGCTGTCTCGTTCAGAGTGGGTCGACGTCGTGGAGCGAGAACTCCGGCGGGATCTATGCGGCAAGGACCTTTTGGTTTACCAGGGTCAAGTTTCGTTGTCGGCCTACCTCGGTATGGATTGCGCGGTGGCCGCTGCCCTGGTCGATCGCTTGTTTGACGCTCGAGGCGCCCGAGAACCGGGGCTCGTGGCGTTGCTTCTCGACGACGAAGACCCGGATGCTTTTCGGCATTTGCTGGCGTGGTCTCTTTCGGATGGCCCATCCGGTGTGGACTTGAGCTCGTCCGTGGCGGCCCTGCGATTGGGCGATCTCAGAGGCCGTCCCTTCGGGGTTCAAACGACTTTCGATGTGGCTCAGGCGATCCCTGGCCAGGTCGCTTCCTTGTCCCTTACGCTCAAAGATGCACAGAAGATGCTCCAAGAGCGGCTCACCACTATTGTCCGTGTGGCCCTGGAGGGGACGATTTCTCAGGCAAGCGCGCTTCCATCCGAAGGCGCGGCCCCATCTGAAGACATGCGCGCATCAGCAAATGCGGCCTCCCCGGCAAAGGCGGCGTCGCTGGCAGACGGGCGTTTATCGGCAGGCGCGAGCGGCCGTTTGGTGGACGGAAAGGCCGCGGTGCAGCTGGTTGTGGGTCAGGCCGTGTTGCAAGATGCTTTTCATCGGGAATCGCCGAACTATTGGCGCCGGGCCTCGGTTGAACTTCGTTTGGCTTCGCAGGCTCATGCGCAAGACTACGTGGCCTTCCTGGTGAGGGGGCACTCGATTTCGCCCGTACTGTTCCTCTTGGAGGAAGCCGCGGCTGAGAATACGGCATCCCTTCGACGGGACATCCACGCGCGGGCGGACGGGCGTGTCCTTCATATGGCCGCCCTTCACGGGCTTTCACTCGAGACCACAACCCGGTGGCTAACCGCAGCGAACCGAGCGTTGAGGACGGGTGCGGTGTCCGACCGGACCTTCGAGGCATTCACCCAGGAATGGAGTCTGAATGATTTGGACTTTGGTGCCTGGCGCAGCGTCTTTTTGGAAGCAAGTGCATTGACGCACCTGATTCCGAGTCAAGCTGCGCTTTCGTCCAAGACAACCTCCTTGGTCCAAAAATTGGGCACCCAAGACTTCTCGATAAACCAAGAACTTCCCGTGCCTGTCCTAGACAACCTCGGCCGCGCTTTCTCTGCCATGGTCGATGGGTTGAAGGGGGGGCATTTTGGGCAGTTCGGCGCTTCGGACGACCTCGTACTGGAGTTTGGTGGTCGGCTGGTTCTGCTTCCCAGCAAGCTGGCTACCCGATGGGGCCATCGCACCGCGCGGTGGATGGATGAGGTTGCTCGCCTTCCTCCAGAATGGTCGATGGGGATAGCCGTCGGGACAAGCGCAGCCGCGTACGTACTCAGCGCCGAGATAGATGTTGGTCTAGAAACGATCTTGGTGTCGTCTGAGGCTCCGAACGACGACTTGTGGGAGCGCGTGGGGGTGGTTCCTTCCGAATCCATCGCAGTGCAACCGGCCGGAACACCGTTGCGGCACGAATCGGAGATTCGCCAGCAAAGTTTCTACCGAGATGTCGCCATCGCGGTGAATCCGCTGCCCTCGCCGTCCATATCCTTCGAAGATGACAGCGTGTACCTCATCCAAGTGGATTGGTTGGGTCTTGAATTGCCTATCGGACATTTCGGAGTGCTGACGCCCAAAAAAGATGCGTGGTGGCCCGTGTACCGACTGAGGGCCGATCGTCCGCGTTCCGAAATTATCGAGGCCTTTGTCCACAACCACCGGTTTTGGCAACATTTTGCGCCCTATGCCGAAGGTCTTCCTGATGAACAGCAAGAAGCCTTCCTGTTCCTTTTGGAGCTTATGGTTCGCGGAGAATTCGGGCGCGATGAGGCCGAGCGCTACGCCTTCAAGAAGAAGCTTGTGGCCGATGGCACAGGTTCGAATGACAACCGGGGAATCGATGTGCGGCCCCACGCGCCGTTTTTCACGGTCGAGCCCGGCTCCGAAGGGCATCCCAGTGCGATTCTCGCGGGCCGAGATGGCCAGGGCGCAGCGGTGGTGGTGTCGGTCCCTGAGGTGTCTCTTCGGGGAACAGTGTCCGATATTCGGGCGGACGTTCCTCTCACAAGCGCCGACAAGACGCTTGTGCAGAAGTTGGCGTCCCAGAAAGGAAGCGTTTTTCCGTGGGGCCAGAGTGAGCAGAAGCGTTCGATTCTACTCCGCCTATACGGCCGCGAACAGGCGTCGCGCCAAGAACTCCTGGCCCCTGGCATGTTGCCAAATACTGCGTCGCAGGTGCTTCTTGGATTCGCGAAGGACGGCGTCGTGACCGGGTCGGGGCTGACGAACCGCAAGCGGTACACGATGGACCCGGAGATCCTCCACCAGCCCTTGGTCCGCGACCTAGGCCTGTTTTGGAAAGACGCGGAAGGCCTCGATGCGGCGCTTGGGGTGCCATCACAAGATCCGGCTGAGCGTCAGATCCTATTGCGGCGTCTCGAGACCGCGTGGACGCCGGTTGCGGCGGTCTTGACCCTGCGACGGGTTCAGGCGTGTACCTACATGCTTCTTTACTACGGTTCTTTAGGGCAGTCACAGATGGCTAGGGCGCTGGGCATCTCTCCGAATTATGTCCGGACAACGCTCCGGTCGATGGAGAACGCTGGCCTTGTCTATAGCCGGCTGGCCGAGGGAAATGTGCCGGTCTATACTTTGCGGCACTGGGTACTCTTTCAGTTCTATCTCGATCTTCACCGTTTCCTGTACAAGCGACAGGGCCTATCGCTTCTTACAGGCTCGGCCGTTGAGGGCGGCGTAGATCGAATTGTTCTTCCTAAACTTTGCCCGCTTTTGAAACCAGCCAAACAGTCGAAGAACCTGCTCAAGGCTTGAAGGTGCTCCCTCACTCGCCTCGGCAAAAAACGGCGGCTTCGCTGTCGCAGCAACAGAAACGAGATTTGACCGCGCTAGCCAAGCCTAAGAACAAAACCATGGGGGATGCGTGGGCAGCCAAAATGACGAGACGCATCCTTGTGTTTTTGTATCAGGTCGACCGGGCGACCGAAACCCAGATTGTAGATCACTTTGGGCATCCACGTACTACGGTTGCGGCCGGCATTCAAAAGCTATTCAAGCAGGGTCTAGTAGAAAAGGACGGATCTGACTACCGACTATCCTCCGAGCGTATCCATGCCTGGCACAAGATGGAGATGGCTTTCTTTTGGGGCGGTGTCCCCAACTTCGAGTCGTACTTTCTTTCCGAAGCACCTTCGATCCCGGAGCGGGGCGCTCTTGGGGACCTCCTGGTCGGGCGCTGGGATGCGGTGGCCTCTAGTTTGGATTCTAGGGAGAAGAAGATGCTGGTAGGGGTTCTTCTGGCCGGTCCGCGTACGTTTGCTGAGATGAAGGACGTACTAGGGATGACCACTGCGACTTTCCGGCAGGTGGCGCTCGGGATGGTGGAGTCGGGTCTCATTGGCAGCTCCGGACCTCGTGGCCACAAGATTTACCATTTGAATCACGGGGTTTTGGCGCAGTACCACCGCGAACGGCAGCAATTTCTGTGGCGAATGAGGGTGCCCATCACGCCGTCGGTCGGCGTTCTGGATGGGCTCACTGCTGAGGAGCGCAAACGCGTAGGGCGTCTGCTCGAGGAACCAGGCCACCCCATCGATGACGCTTGGGCGGGCAGATCAACGCGTTCGGTGCTCATAGCGCTGTATATGTCGAGTCGGCCACTGACCGTGACGAAGGTCTGGCAAGAGACCCGAGTCTCGAACACCAAAGAGCTTCTCACGCGGCTGGTGGACGAGGGCCTCGTCGAAGTCAGGACAGTCAAGGGGGTGGACGCGTATAGCATTGTTGCCCCAGCGCTGCACCAGCGTCGACAAGCGGATCTGGAGTTCTTTTGGAACGATGCTTCCGGGCTTGATGCGGCCTTTGCGCAGGCCCCGGTTGCCCACACCACGTCTGAGGGTTACAAAAAACGGTGGGCAGACGACTGGCACGAAACCATCGAGGCGCTCAACCTCTCGGTGGCGCGCGCCATGGTTCGCCTCCTTCAGCCGCGAGGACCGGTTACTTTGTCGGGGCTTGCTCGCCTGACAGGTCTGCCTCCAGAGGAGCTCGAGAAAGGGTACATCGCGTTGTTGGGTGCTGGGCTGGTGGCGAGTGAAGAGGCTGGGGATGACAAGCTTTTACACCTAAACACGGAGCGGCTCTTCCAGTACACCCATGAGGTCTATCGATTGATGTGGCGTACCACAAAGCTTTTGGAGTTCGAGCGTCGAAACGAGGCGCTTGGCCGCGCCGAGAACCCCAGTCAGGTTTCTCAGAGTCCGTCGCTTGGTGCCAAGACGGAGCTGTACGCTGATTCAAGCGAAGCGCCCAAAAAGGGTGCTGGCAGCCTGCAAGGCGAGCTCGGGGCGAAGCCGGCCGACGGAGTCGTGGGGCACGCGGCGGATCGGCTCTTGAGCCTTCAAATGGAACCGGTGTGGGCGCTTTTGGCCCGCAATTCGACGGCTGAATGGTGGTTTGGGGTGAGAGCACGGCGCGTGATCTTGTCGCTTTACCGGCAGGGCGCTTTGAGCCCGCAAGCGCTCAAAGAGTCGCTTGGCTTAGGGCAGGACGCATTTTCTGCCGTGAGAGAGGTTGCTTTTACGGTCAAAGTGAATGGCTCTCCAAGCACCCTCTTGGTGCCGGATGTGGCCTACTTTCACCAATACGGCTACGAGGAGCTTCAACTGTTTTGGGGCGCTGACACGGATCTAGGCTCGCTCTTTGGCGAAAGCCCGTCGGCGCCCCAGGCCGCTGTGGTGCTGTCTGAACGATTGGCTCATGCGTGGAAGAGTGTGGCTCAGGCGCTTGCTTCTGACGCTCGGCGCGCCATGCTCTACGTGCTGAAGGTGGCCGGTCCGATGACCAAAGGGAAGCTGAAAGAGGCTACGATTGCCGAAGGGTTTGACCGCGAATTTCGGTATCTGCTCGCCGCGAATCTCGTCACGCAAACCGGCTCTTCGCGTCCGCCAGAGTGGGGCCTCAACGAGACCGTGTTGAAAGCGTACCACAAGGATCTATATCAGTTCATGTCCAGACCCTACATTCCGTCCTCTCAGCGCCCCACGCTCGACCCGACAGGCCCGACGGTGCTGGCGAAAGAGCCCACCCACCGGAACCAACTCACATCTGGGGACCGACAGTTTCTCGATGCGAAGTTGAAAACCATAGGGGCGTCGAGCTCCCAAGCCAAACCCCGATGGATGCGGGACCCCGTCCAAAGGACCATGGCGATATGGGCGTATCATTTTGGGACCTCCAAGCAAGGGGACTACAACATACCCGGCCAACCAGAAGGAACGATTGCGGGGCGCTTGCATGGATTGGTCAAAGAGGGGGTCGCGTCATCGCAGTCTGTAGAGGGTGTGGTCCGCTACACGATCATTCCGCAGAAGCTTAATACTCCTCATGCCAACGAAGTTGACTTCTTTTGGCATGACTATCCGGGCATCGAGCAGGCGTGGGGCCCAACTTTCACGGACCGGCGTGAACGCGAGTTGAATGCCTGGCGACTCAGTGGCTATTGGAACGAGGTTATGGTCGCTCTTTCTCAACCACTCGAACAAGTCTCCGTTTACATTCTTCAGAGGTACGGCGCTCGAACACCGACGGAGCTGGCGGACTGGATAGGGGTCTCGGTGGAGGAAGTAGAAGAAGCGATGCGGGTCTTGTCGAAGGCTGAACTCGTTCATCCGTCTTCGGCGGTCGCGGGCGCCTATGAGGCCGACCTTGACCGACTTTTTCGTTACCATCGAGATTGGCATCAGTTCTTGTTCCGGGATCCTTCGATTCGGGGCACGATGCCGGAAGTGCCGGTCAAAACCCTTGAGGTTTCACTTGAAGACCAAGCTGTGATTGCGGCTTTGCTCAAGGAGGATCCTCTGGCGGTACACTGGCAGACACAGGGAAGGCGACAAGTCCTTCTCTTTCTGTATGGTGCAGGCTCGAAACATCGATCAGAGCTCCACTCTGAAATCAGTTTTTACGAGAGGACGGTTTCAAAATGGATCGCAGAACTCGAAGGCCATGGCCTCGTGAGTGTGGTGCGCAAGCCGGGAACGTCCAGCATCATATCCAGCACCGCGGATCGGGCGCTCCAAGAAGTGTACCTTCGTGAGATTGAGCTTTTCTTTGGAGACCGCTCCTCGCGTCCCGCAAGCTTTGATACACCGGTCACCTCTACGGAGCGCGCGCAATTGTTAGAAAAACTGGTTGGACAATGGACCCCGGTTGCGACTACGCTCACTTCGGGTGTTGCGAAGGCGATGTTGTACCTCGTCCGGCAATACGGTGCGCTCTCGTCCCAGCAGCTCGAAGATATTTTTGAAGAGGGCCAAACGCCTCCGAGGTCGGCCCTGAGAAGCCTTGAGAATACAGGGCTCCTAGAGAAGAGGGTGCGCGGTCGTACGGCGACCTATCACTTGGGGTCCACGTCTTTGGAAGACTATCACCGTGACCTTTTTCGATTCTTAACGAGTGATTCGCCCGGTCGCCCTTAGGTCTGGGCCACAGAGGTGGGAGCCGGGCGGATTTCGGACACGGAAGGGCCGCGACATCGCAACCTTGCCCACGTTCGTGACCAGCACCGCGAAGCATTCTTCTAAACGTTGTGCTTGAAGGTTGCGTTGCATCATGCCGAGCGGCTACCTAGTCCAGGTCTAGGCCAAGTGCGAACACGGACACAGCGTTGGCAACATAGACTCGGCCCATCGCGATTGCGAGGGCCGACACTCGGTTGCCGCCGAGTTTCACTGAGTGCAGAAGCTCTCCGGTATGCGCCGCAACCGCATGAATGCAGCCACAGTCTTGTCCCATGTATAGGACGTCCGCAGCAATTCCGATATCGCCTGTGAGACGGCCCGTTCCTACGGTGGCGGCAAAGACTCGCTGTCCTTGAGCAGGCTCAAATGCTTCAATGATGACACCCCCGCGAAAAGAGTTGCTGACGACGTAGACGTAATCGAAAGTCACGGCGATTCTTCCGGCGAGCTCGGAGTGGTGCAGAAGCGCCTGGTAGCCGACCGGGATAGCCTCGGACTCGTTTCCCTTCATCAGTTGTTCACAGTCTGGCGAATCGAACGCAGGACTGGCATTTTGTTCGCAAAGCCCGACTAAATCCAAAAAATGACTGCCTAACAGTCAAAATTCCCGGCGCACAGCTGGGAAAAAGGTCGCATTTTCCGGTTTTTCCGAGACGATCGCACACGAACAGGGGTTTGTCCGTTCATTCAAGAGATGTGCAGACCTACGCGAATTGAGCCACCCGTGTCTGCGCCCGCGAAGAATTGGGCGCCAGTTTGTCCGTGCTAGGCGCCGGGGTGCCGGACAAACATTCCTCGTTTGTTATCTTTGATGACTCCCGGAAACTTCAGTACGCGGTTTTGCATGGCCACATAGACTCCTGATGGCAACAGCTGAACGGCCAGCAATGCTTCAGTCATGTTTTGGAGCGCATCCGTTTTCCTCAACTCATAGGGGCGCATGGCACCGGTCAACACGATTGCAGAGCCAGGGTCTCCGAGATCGGAAATGCGCTCGCCGGTGACGGATAGTCGATCTGTCCCATGAACAACAACGACGCCATCCATCGATTGTGCGTGACGAAGAGCCACCTGAGCGATCTGGTTGTGGTCTGCGTCCGTCATGTCACGACTGTCTTTGTTCATCAGCGGCACGCGGACAATTTTCACGCCTCGAAGGTCAAGACTCGCCAGCATGACGTCCAACACGGAGACTTGATTGGCCAAAACACCGGACATCTCATCGTACGTTTTTTCTATGGTGCCACCGGTCGATACCAGGGCAACCACAGTTTTCGCTTCTTTTTGAGTCGGTGCTCGCTTACCGGTCATGAAGCAAGAACATAGCGAAACGTTGTCCGACGCTCAACATAGGTACTCTATGGATGCCTCCTTGGCGCTTTGGGCCGGCTTTGTCTAGCAGCTGACTTCGAACTTGTGCGTTCCCGTCTAGCTGGCCTGCTTCCACTCTGCATCGATGATGTTGTCGTCTTCATCGGGGGGGATTCCACTCTCCGCCGTCGACGGCCTGGTCGTGTTGGGGCTCTCGCTGTTGGCTTGATAGAGGTGCTCCGTCATCTTTTTGGATGCTTCGAAAAGTGTCTCTTCCGCCTTGCGCCAGTCCGCAGGGCTATCGCTCTTGAGGGCCGTTTTTGCACCCTCTAGGGCCTGGGCGACCTCTTGGCCAAGCTGTACCGGGAGTTTGTCGCTTGATTCCCGCATGGTCCTTTCGACTTGATAGACAAACTGATCGAGCTTGTTTTTTGCTTCGACCTGCTCCCGACGATTGTTGTCCTCGGCTTCGTGGCTTTTGGCTTCTTCCACCATTCGATGAATGTCTTCCTCGGAAAGTCCGGAGGATGATTGAATCTTGATGGACTGCTCCCGGCCCGACGCCTTATCTTTGGCCGATACATGCACGATTCCGTTCGCATCGATGTCGAAGGTGACCTCGATTTCTGGGGTACCCCGAGGCGCGGGGGGAATTCCGTCTAGCACAAATCTACCCAATGTCTTGTTGGCTTCGGCCATCTTGCGTTCGCCCTGAAGGACGTGCACCTCGACTTGGGGCTGCCCATCCGCTGCGGTCGAGAACGTCTCAGACTTTCGCGTGGGAATGGTGCTATTTCGGTCGATGAGTGATGTGAAGACACCTCCAAGGGTTTCGATACCCAAGGAAAGAGGGGTCACGTCCAGAAGAACGACGTCCTTGGCCTCGCCCGTAAGAATGCCTCCCTGCACAGCGGCGCCTACGGCGACGACCTCGTCCGGATTGACACTTCGATTCGGTTCTTGGCCGAAAAACTTCTTCACGTGCTCTTGAATCAGAGGCACGCGTGTAGAACCGCCTACCAGAACAATCTCATCGATGTCAGAGGCACGTTGCTTGGCATCGGATAGGCACCGCTTGACGGCTTCAAACGATTGTTCGACCAGATCGGTCACCAATGCCTCAAACTTGGCACGAGAGAGGGTGATCTGCAGGTGTTTGGGCCCCGAACGGTCCGCGGTTAAGAAAGGAAGATTGATCTCGGTCTCGAATGCACTCGAAAGTTCGATCTTCGCCTTTTCTGCGGCGTCGCGGAGGCGTTGCGTCACCATCTTGTCATCGGAGACATCCATGCCGGTCTCTTTTTTGAATTCATCTTGGAGCCAATTCACGATGCGGGTATCAAAGTCGTCTCCGCCCAGGTGGGTATTTCCGTTGGTGGCTACGACTTCGACCACGCCGTCGCCCACTTCGAGCACCGAGATATCAAACGTGCCACCGCCGAAGTCGTAGACGGCTATTTTTTCCTCGGACTTTTTGTCAAGGCCGTAAGCGAGCGCCGCCGCCGTCGGTTCATTGATGATGCGCTCTACGTTCAGGCCCGCGATGCGCCCGGCGTCCTTGGTGGCTTGCCTCTGGGCGTCATTGAAGTAGGCGGGCACGGTAATCACCGCGTCGGTGACCTCATAGCCGAGCTGGCTCTGTGCCGCGCGCTTTAGTTTTTGCAGCACTTTGGCAGAGATCTCAGGAGGAGAGTACTGCTTGCCTTTGATTTCTACCTGCGAATCTCCGTTTTTGGCTTGAGTCACTTTGTAAGGGAGGTGGTTGACGTTGTCTTGAAGCTGGTCGAATTTCATACCGATCAAACGCTTGGCTGAGCCCACGGTGTGCTGTGGGTTGGTGACTGCCTGCCGCCGGGCCACCTGACCGACAAGCACTTCGTTTTTGTCGGTCCATGCGACCACCGAAGGTGTGGTGCGCGCGCCTTCTTCGTTTACGATCACTTTGGGCTCCCCTGACTCCATAACCGCAACCACAGAGTTGGTCGTTCCGAGGTCTATGCCGATCACTTTTTTTTTCGTCATTTCATTGTCCTCCAAGCCGCGAGTCGCCCTTGGTGCGTACCCGCCGATATGGCAGGAGTAAAAACGTCTTCTTGGCCGTCAAGCCGCGATGGGAAAGGGCTACAAACGGCGTCCAGGATGATCACGTCTTTGTGCTTGACGGAGGTTCCTCCGTGCGTAGCCAACCTGATTGGTCCCACGGATTCTTTGGCGTCGATCTTGTGCCGCCTAAGCCCATGCTGGTTCGTCCTTGCGGGGCCAGGTCCAAAGCGACCAGCCCATCCGTGTCCCTCGGCTGCGCAAGTCAGGTGTCTGCCTGTCTGCCGCGCAAGTGAGCCGCTGGACTATGTTTAAGCTCCACGGGTTGCGGGTGCTGGTTTTTGCGGAGTACCCCCCCTTTCGCCAGCAGACCAGGAGTCGGTTAACCCTAAATATTGCCTTATTGTGATTGAAAAAGACCTCTTTATCAGCCATTATTTGGTCGAATGTCGGGTCTATATAGACGCTACGAGCAATTTCTCGCTCGGTGGTTTGCGAAGAAGAAACGCAAGCCACTCGTTATTCGTGGAGCAAGACAGGTTGGCAAATCGACGCTGGTCCGCCGTTTTGCCCAACACAACAAGCTCTCTCTTCTGGAGGTGAACTTAGAACAGCACCGCGAACTCAGCCGTGTGTTCGTGAAACTCGACCCGAGGCAAATCATCGCCGAGCTTGAAGCGATTGCGGAGGTTCGTGTTGATACCGATGTATTGGTCTTCTTAGATGAAATCCAGGCAACGCCCCCAGCTCTCGCCGCATTGCGATATCTGTACGAACAGTACCCATCCGTGCCGGTGATCGCAGCGGGCTCACTTCTTGAGTTCACTCTCAAAGATTATGCTTTCTCTATGCCCGTTGGGCGAGTGGAATATCTCCATATGGGACCAATGAGTTTCGGAGAGTTCTTATTCGCATTGGGGAAGCATGTACTGGCAGATCGACTCTCTGAAGTAGAAGCTGGGGAGGCACTTCCTCAAGCAATGCATGAGAAGTTGCTCGCGCTCCAGCGGCAATTTCTACTAGTTGGTGGTATGCCGGAAGCGGTGGCAGAATACGCACGGACGGGCAGCATGGTCTTGGTCGGTGATGTGCAGCAATCGATTCTTTCGACGTACAAGGATGACTTCAATAAATACGCAAGGGGAGATGCCGTCCAAGTGCGGCTCTCCACTGTGTTTCACTATGTGCCTGGTGCGATTGGCAGCAAGATCAAATACACCAGCATTTCCCGAGAGGACCGCTCCCGAGAGTTGAAGGCTGCGATACATCTTTTGAGTCTCGCGAGGGTCATTCTGTCGGTTTATCATAGCGATTGTTCTGGGTTGCTCCTTGAGTCACAAAAGAATCTGGCGGTCTATAAGTGTCTATTTCTCGACGTCGGTTTGATGAACCGATTGTTAGGGCTTGATGAGCGAGTGATTCGCTCGTGGGATGAACGCTCTCTTATTAACGAGGGAGGCCTCGCTGAGCAATTTGTAGGTCAGCATCTTTTCTATCGGGGGGAGCCCAATCGCGAACCAAACCTGCACTACTGGTTGCGTGAGGGTAAAGCCAACAACGCTGAAGTGGATTACGTGATAGCCCATGGTGGGCGGGTTGTTCCTATCGAAGTCAAGGCAGGTCGAACCGGTAGTCTGAGATCACTTCATCAATTCGTTCGCGCCAAGTCATCCGCACTCGCAGTTCGCTTCGATCTGGGACAACCTTCGCTGCAAGATCTACAACACCCAGTGCGGGTCGGAACAAAAACAGAAGACGTAAGCTACAGATTGCTTGGTCTGCCGCTATACTTGGTCGAACAATTGGAGCGCTTGCTCAGCCAACTCAGGTCGTGATGTCCCAACCCGAGGAGCGGATAGCGCTATGTGTTCCTGTTTAGTTCAGAAATTGGCCTGATGGGGTGGGGATGGCGCCGCTGATTTCGATGGGGCCGAATTTGCGCTCGTAGCCGGCGATGGAGTCCTGGAGCGCGAGGAGGAGCCTTTTGGTGTGTTTGGGGCTGCTGATGATGCGTGCCCGAACTTTGCCTTTGGCCTCTTGGGGTTGGACATAGATGAAGTCCAGGGTGAATTCGGTCTCGTTGTGGTTGACCATGGCCATGTTGACGTACGTTCCTTGCGCCGTAGTGGGGTCCAGTTCGATTTTGACTTGCAAGGAGGCCTTGCCTGCGCCGCTTTTTGGTTCACTCATGATTGTTACTTCCTTAACTTCCTTAATTGGTGGGTCGTTTCCTTCTGGCCTTTTCGATCCCCTGCCATCTTTTGGGCTTTGAGGAGGAGCTCGAGGGTTCGCAGCCTTCCGGGCTTTTCGGCGAGCGCCATTTTGATTTGCTTGATGGCCTCCTTTGGTCGGTGGAGTCCGAGCAAGACCTGCGCCGCTTGTACACGGAGTTTTGCCCGACGCGGCGTTTGTGCGATGAGCGCCTGGTAGAGGGCTAGGGCATCCTTGTACTGACGGTTGAGATAGTATGCTTGGGCAAGCTTCAGCCGGGCGCCTCCCTCCTTAGGACTGAGTTTCAGTGCGCGGCGGTAGGCGTCAATGGCTTTTTCGTACTTCTTGTCTGCCAAAAGGATCTGGCCAAAGACCATGACGCACAAAAAGCATGTAGGATCGAGTGCTTGCGCCTTTCTTGAGAACCGGTAAGCCTCGGCCAGGGTGCCAGAGAAAACATGCGCGTAGGCGAGGTCTGAGAGGAATTCGGGATTGTTCCCGCCCGCCAGTTGGTTTGCCCGGGCCAGGTCCTTGATGGCCTCAGCGGGGTGTCCCGACTGGAGCGCATAGAGGCCGCGTCCGTTGTGGAGCTCGGCAGACTGAGGGTGGGCTGCGAGGCCGCGCCGATAGGCTTCTTTTTCGCAGCTGGCTTGTTTCATGGCACAGGAGCTGGCGAGCAGCAGGTAGGCCTTCTCAAGAGTGGGGTTCAGCTCGAGCGCCTTTTGGGACCAAAGGATGGCGCCATCGAGGTCGTCCTTTCGGGCTAGGGACATCGCACGCTGAAGCTCCGGCTCGCCGAGTTCTGCTCTGCCTGTGCGCGGTTTTGCTGGAGGCGTGGATGTCGTTGGGGTTTGTGGCCTCGGGGGTGTTGCGCAGGCTTCAAGGCACAAAAGAAGATTGACGGCGGTTGCCCTTCGAATACGCAAGCTTTGAGCTTAGGTGTTCCTGGGTTTTCGAGCAATGGAATTGCTGGATTTCTCTCAGTGGCGCTTCCACTGGAAGATACGTGTTTTCGATGGGGGCTCACGGTCCGCTTGGGAGCATGATGAGAAAGGATGCGCCGGTGTCGGTGGGCTCGACGTTGATCGTGCCTTGATGCTGAAGAACTATCTTTTTGACGATGGCCAGCCCGAGGCCGGTGCCTTCGTTTTTGGTGGTGAAGTAAGGGTCGAAAATCTTACGGGCTTGGTCGCTGGGGATGCCAGGCCCGTTGTCTTTGACGTTGATCACGATGCGATGGCTCGCCGGGTCGGCTGCGGCACTCAATATGATTTTTGCGGGTGTTTCGCGGCTTGCCTGGATCGCGTTTTCGACGAGATTGGCGAGAACCCGTCGCATCAGTACCCGATCGATCATGGCAAATACCGGCATCGTGGGGGTCTTGAGGTGAACTTGAGCGTCGGGTTCAAATTGGTTGTAGGCGGCCAAAAACTCTTTGAGAAATACACCGACGGATACGCGACTCGGTATCACTTCAGGGAGGCGTGCGAACTGCGAAAATTCTCCGACCAGTCGGGTGAGGGCGCCGATCTCTTCTTCGACGACATCGGCGGCGTCATCGACAAGGCGCTTAAACCGCGCGTCTTCTTGGGGGGCCCTTTTGCGGAGCTCTTGAATGGCGAGCCTGATCGGGGTGAGAGGGTTTTTGATTTCGTGGGCCAACCTCCGGGCAAATTCCTGCCACCCGGAGACTTTCTCTAGATAAACGATGCGATCTCGCGCGTCTGCGACTTCGTGAATCATGCGGTTGAAGCGGTCGCTGAGTTCTGTGATTTCATCGTTGCCGCGCACGGGAATCTGAAATCCAGTTTCACCGCGCGCGACGCGCTCCGTGGCGATCGCGAGGCGAGCCACACGGCTCGTGACCCGCCTGGCGACAACATATCCGATTGCACTGGCAAAGATGACTACAAAGGCTGTGATCATGATGTAGGCTAAAAACTTGTTGGCTGCTTCTTGTTCGGCCGATTCCAAAGAAGCCTCGTAGAGGGTTGCGATTTCTTCTGCGTGTGCCCGATCGTCCAGATACTTTTTGGATAAGATGAAATCGACCTCAATGTGTGGGGCGTCTCCAAGACCGAGCGGGAGAACCACCGTTTTGGGCGCGAAATCTGGACCCTGTCGACTGGGGTCCCCATCGGCGATGGTCAGGGGCATTTTGTTTGCGGCATAGACCCGGAGGCTGCGAATTTCGGGCGTATCGGCAAGGATTTGACGCAGGCGATCTTCGACATCCACCTTGGACTCGTCGCGGGCGGCTCGAATGAGGACTGGGTCTCGAGCAATGGCCTCGGCGCGTGCCGAATATTCGCCCTTCTTGGCGCCGAAAAACTCCTTATAGAACACCGCGGAGGCTTCGAGTTGCTCGAGCACTTTGGAATGCATCGCGAGCGTCAAACGCGATTCAATGATAAGCGGGACGAGAAAGCTCGAGATCAAAAAAGGCGTGAGCGCACAAAACAAAATGGCAACAATGATCCGGCGCTCGAAGCGTGAAATCTTGAGGGCCACTACGGAGTTCCTCGCTTTGGTAGACTGAGAACATTTGAATGAAAGTAGAAAGTCTCGCCGCCAGAACGCGCTCCCGAGGTGAAGAGCTGAGATACGGCGCCAAAAAACGCGCGTGGTCGCCCGCCGGTGTTCCCACGCGGGTTGGACATGAACTCGCGGGTCCGTTGTTTGAGTTCGGAAGAGACTGGGTTGAGCGAGAGCCTCAGATAGAGCTTGTGATTCCCCTTGCCTGAAAGAAGAGCCTGCGGGCCTACCGAGAAGTTTTGCACTTTTCCACAGGCCTGGAGCGCATCGTCGATGGCAATGAAAGTCTTGCGAAGGACACGGGACTCCTCCCGGATTCTCAAGAGGAGCACGTCGTCCCAGATGTCGAGGCGCAGTTCACACTTTCGGAAAGATTGGAAGACTTCTTCTTTTTGGTCATTGCGGAGACTTAGGTCAATGACCACGCGGCTTGTGAGGCCGCCGCTGAGTCGTTTGCGAAAGCGCTCCGTAAAGGCGTTGGTGACATCAAATGATACGTGGACGCGTCTGTATTTGAGCGCCCAACGCACCGGAACTTTTTCACCAGACTCCGACCACTTTGCAAAAGAGGGCCCGTGATAGAGCATCACCAAGGCAAACGTGAGCGCCAGCAGCGCCATTTTGCCGACCGATGCGCCTCGACGGCCGACGCGTTTACAATCGCAAAACGCGCAAATGCCTCGATTCGGTTTCGACCACGACCACGACCACGACCACGTAGACGTAGACGTAGACGTAGACGTGGTCGTGGTCGTGGTCGTGGTCGAAAGCGTTTCCCCAGATTGACGTCTCCGAGCGGACCGAACGACTCCCGGAAGTGTCAAACTCCGGGTGCCTCCCCCGCAGAGCCGAGGGGTCTCCAACTGGGTACTAGAACCGCGCATGCCTCAAAACACCAGGTCGAGAACGTAAGAAATGGAGAACTTAAAGTTTCCGATCCAGGTATCGAATTTGACCCCCGCATCAAAAGTAACGGGGATCCGATCGCCTACACCGCGCCCGGTAGGGTCTTCTTGCAGTTCGTCTAAGGATGCAGTGACCGAAACGTCGATTGCTCCGTAAACGTACGTGCGGTAAAGAGGGATGTGTCCTCTTTGAATGGGGATGCTGTAGTCCGCGCCGGCGCTGATAATGAGATCGTCGTAGTCGTTGGACTCCGAGAAGTTGAGTTCAGCCGCTCGAGGGAGGGCGTCACGTCCAAAGCTAAAGTAGGAATAGTCACTCACAAAAAACTGATTGAAAAAAGGTGTTTGCCCTTGAACCATGCCACCCGCAAGATGCAAGAGAAGGCTGTGTTTTTTGAAAGCAAGGAAGGCCATTTCGATCTCAGCGGTGTATTTGCTGTATTCGTAGCTTGAGCCCAAAAGCGTGCTTCCAACCTCAACGCTGAGCGCGGTACGACTGCCCTGGGTAGCAACAAAGGGATCGTCTCTGGTGTCGCGTTCATAAGACAGAGACACTGAGGACAACACCGAATCGTCGAACTGAATGGATGGTGCGCCCCGGAGCACTCTAGGGCTAAGGTTGGGTAGACGGTCTACATCTATGGATTCGAGGCGGTATACCAGGGCAATTCTTTGGGCGGCACCAGCACTGAATCCTAGCCCTAGAGTCCCCCCAAAGCGTTTGTACTTGAGTTGCGCCGCATCTGGATTTTGGTCTTCGACGAGCTCTGCGCCTTCGAGGGCGATGAGTGAGCTCAGAAGCTGAAGGCGAGTGTTTCCGAGGTTGGGGACAAAGAGCCCGAGGTCAAGCGCGCGACGGTCCTCTCCGCCGACAAATCCACCGCGGACGGTGACGCCTCGGCCCAAAAAATTCGTTTCGGCAACGCCGAGCCCGCTGTATATCGGCACGATAGACGAAAACCCGAGATAGAACTCATCGACCAAGATGGTGTTCCGCTCCAACAGTTCGACGACCAGAAGGGCTCGACCCCGCTTGGAACCCCGTTTCAAACTGAATTCCACAGCTTCGAAGAAGCCAGAGTTCAACAGACGAAGGCGTGATTCCTCGAGAAGGTCGTCATCGATCAGATCACCAACTCTGACCAATATGCGTCGAAGAATGACGGAAGCTTCAGTTTTGTCGTTTCCGAGTATTTCGATGCCTTCAATAAAGATTGGATTTCGTCGAAACAGAGAGTCTGTACTTTCTTCGCGGGCATCGGCATCTTCTTCAACCGAAATCCATCCTTCGTTTTGCTCCTCGAGCGAAGGGGTCTCGGTGCTGGTTAGGGTTGTTTGCGCCTGTGCATGCGAAACGTACAGGCCTTCGCCGATGATGACCCCGACGAGCACCAGCAGAATCCGGCTCAAAACTCGCCTGTTCTGAAACAATGGTTCGAGCGCTCCCCCGGAATCGACGTGTTTCATTGCCGGTGTATTCATTCTGAGCGATGGGCTCGCCCTATTGCGGCGATGAGGGCTCAGGACGCACGGAGACGCTGAATGCTTCTTGGTGTAGGTCTGGGTTGGGTTCCACGACGATGGAGCGTCCAAGCTCGAGTTCGATGGCTGAAAGGCGATGGTGCTCGCTGTGTGCGAGCATATGGGCGATTTCAGGGGTCGTGGTCACAACCAGGCTGCCGGCGGGCTGCTTGAGCGATTCGCGGTCCAGTTCGCGAAAAAGTTGATAACAGACGGTTCGTTTGGAACGGAGCCGGGCTCGGCCCTCGCAATAGGGACAGGGCGTTGTGAGAACGTGGGCCAGTGATGGCCGGACGCGTTTTCGAGTCAGTTCGATAAGGCCGAGTTCGCTCATAGGCGCGACCTGGGTCTTGGCGCGATCCCGGGTCAGCGCGGCGAGGAAAGCGTCGTAAACCTTGGCGCGATTCTCTTGTTGCTCCATATCGATGAAATCCGCGACGATGATACCGCCGAGGTTACGAAGGCGTATTTGGGCTGCGATTTCGGCTGCCGCGGCCAGGTTGGTCTCCAGGATGGTTGTCTCGAGATCCTGCGAACCTACAAAACGCCCGGTGTTGACGTCGATGGCGGTGAACGCTTCGGTTTCATCGATGACGATGCTGGCACCGTTCGAGAGCGATGTTTCTCGTTCGAGCGCGCGATCGATGGTTTGCTCTATTCGGTAGTGGTCAAACAGTGGCTCTGCCTCAGACCAAAGTTCACATCGGTCGACCAGGTGCGGTGTGTTCGTTTGGAGCATTGTTTTGAGTCGGGCAAAGTCGGTGGGGTCGTCGACGACTATTCTGGATACGTTATCGTGAGCGAGGTCGCGTGCGGCCCGCAAGACGATATCGAGTTCGGAGTAGACGAGAGCCGGTCCGCGCGTGGAGGCCGCTTTGAGAGAGACCTCGTCCCAGATGGTGCATACGAAGGCCAGATCTTGCCTTAGTTTTTCTTCGTCTTCGTTTTCGCAGACGGTTCGTGCAATGATGCCTAGGCCGCATTCATCGCTTAGGGTTTGGACGAGTTCCCGTAGTCGGTTTTTCTCATCTGCATCTTCGATGCGTCTTGATACGCCCACTTTTTTTTGGTTGGGCATCAACACCAAGCGTCTTCCGGGAATGGAAATGTATTCGGTGATGCGCGGCCCCTTGTTTCCGGGGGGTTCTTTGCTGACCTGAACCAGGATTTCTTGTCGCGCTTTGATACGGGTTTCTATCCGGGGCATTTCGCGTGGTGGGTTTGGGCGCTCGTTCTCTTTGGTGGGTTCGGAGCCCGGAGGTTTCGATTCGTGGCGAGGGGGCTTGGGGTTGGGATCGATGATGTCTTTGGCATGGAGGAAGGCTGCGCGTTTGAGGCCAATGTCTACAAATGCGGCCTGCAGCCCGGGAAGGACCCGGGTTACGCGGCCCTTGTAGATGTTGCCCACAATCCCCGTTTCCTCCTCGGTTTCGATGAGCAGTTCGCACAGTTTTTGGTCCTCGATCATGGCAACCCGGGTTTCACCGTAGGATCGGTTGATGAGGAGGGTGGAGCTCACCTGCCGTGCCGGTTCGGGGGGCTCTACAACTTGAGCCACAGGGGTTGTCGGATCTCCTGATTCGTCAGCGGGCACCTGCACGTTGCCCTCCGGTTTTCCATAGGTGAAGGGCGAGGTTGAACACGTTCATAGGTCTGCCGGGCTGGTTTATACCCGGGATCACGTGGGTTGCAACCGCCATGGTCCGGTGGGTGGAAGGCGGCGTCAGTGAGGGAGCAAGATGGCTACGAGAATGGGGCGTTCATTGGGCAATGCGGTGCCCAGAGGGCTAAGTCGCTACGGATACTAGAGTTTTTCCATGAGTTCGGGGACCACCTTGAAGAGGTCGGCGACGAGTCCGTAGTCGGCAATCTGAAAAATCGGTGCTTCCGGATCTTTGTTGATGGCCACGATGGTCTTCGACCCCTTCATGCCCGCGACATGCTGAATGGCTCCGGAAATCCCGATGGCGATGTAAAGCTCGGGTGCAACCACTTTTCCGGTTTGCCCGATCTGCATGTCGTTGGGGACCCATCCCGCGTCGACCACTGCGCGGCTGGCTCCGATGGCGGCCCCCAACTTGTCGGCGAGCGGCTCGATCAGTTTTTGGAAGTTGGCGGATTCTTTGAGGCCCCGTCCGCCGGATATGACGACGCGGGCGTCGCTGAGCTCGGGGCGTTCCGACGCGACTTTGTCGAACTTGAGGTATTGGGTCTTGGGGGCCTCAAGAGCGACATCAAGGGGCTGAACTTCCCCCGGACTTGGGTTCGGGGCCGCCGCTTCGAATTCGGTGGGGCGTGTGGAAAGGACCTTGGTCTCGGTGGTGATTTCGACGGTTGCGATGACATTTCCGGCCTGCACCGGACGGCGAACGGAAAGGCCGTCTTCTTGGGCAAAACCCAGAACGTCGGAGGCCATCCCGGCCCCGAGCAACGCGGCTGCCCGCGGTAGTACGTCTTTTCCGTGGGAAGTGGCGGCCATACACACGACGTTGGCATCCGCGGCGGCCGCGGCTGCCTTGATCGCCTGGGCGTAGGTCTCTGCCAGTGGCGCTTTGAGCTCTGGCTTGTCGGCGACGTGGACGACGTCGACAAATTTGGCGAATTCTTGCGCAATGTCCGATACGCCCTCGCCTATGACGACCGCGTGCACTTTTGCCCCGATTCGAGCTGCGGCCTCTTTGGCGAAGGTGGTCGCGGTGAGAGACGCTTTTTTGAGTTGGTTGTTTGCCGTCTCGGCGACGACCAGTACGTTCGGCATCTGTGTGTCCCTCCTACAGAACTTTGGCTTCGCCCTTGAGTTTTTCGATGAGTTCGTCCACCCCAGCGACGATGGCTCCGGCGCTTCGTGCGTCGGGTTCGGCGTACTTGAGCGTCTTGAGTTTGGGGCTTAGATCCAGTCCAAGGCTGTCGACGGGGATCTCTTTGACCTCTTTTTTCTTGGCCTTCATGATGCCCGGCAAAGACGCAAAGCGGGGGTGATTGAGCCTGAGGTCGGTGGTGATCACCGCCGGCATTTGCAGTTCGAGGGTTTCCAGCCCCCCGTCGACTTCCCGAATGACGGTGGCCCGGCCATCCGCGATCTGGATTCCCGGCTTTTGGCTTTTTTCGGCATCGGAGTCGAGTCCCTCAACCTTGGATGCGAAGGTGGCTTGACCCCACCCCAAGTAGCCCGCGAGGAGCTGGCCCACTTGGTTGGCGTCGTCGTCGGTGGCTTGCTTCCCCATGAGAACAATGTCGGGTTTTTCCGTTTCGACGAGCTTGACCAGCACCTGTGCGACCGCGTCCGGGTCGAGCTCTGGCGCCAATACTTGAATGCCTCGGTCGGCCCCCATGGCCAGTCCCTGGCGGATCTGCTGGGTCGCTTCTTTGGGCCCGATGCTGACGAGGACCACTTCGCCCCCATGGGTCTTGGTGAGCCTCAGGGCTTCCTCGACGGCAATTTCATCAAAAGGGTTGGGGACGAAGTTCATGCCTTCAGTGACGAGCTGTGACCCGTCTGGCGCGATTTTGACTTTTCGCTCGTAGTCGCTCACGCGCTTGATGGTGACCAGAATCTTCATGTTTTTCGGCGCCTCCTGTCGGATGTTGGCCCTGTTTCATGGCGCGGGTCGCCACGAAACCCTTGACCACGGCGACTCTACGACGCACCTTGTCACTCGGCAATCACCCGGGAGTAACCCCTCGGCTCTACCGTAGCGAAATGCGCGACGGTGGACCCAGGGTACGACCCGGGAAAAGTAGGGTTTTGGGGTGTCTGAGCGGGGTCGAATTATCGCGGTTGCGAACCAAAAGGGCGGCGTGGGCAAAACGACCACCGCCGTGAACCTGGGGGCATCCTTGGCGGCTGATGGTCACCGGGTGCTGATCGTCGACTCCGATCCCCAGGGCAATGCCTCGAGCGGAGTGGGGGTGTCTCACGCCGAAGTCGAAGAAGGGCTCTACCACGCCCTGATCGGTCATCGGGAGCTGGACGAGATCACCAGGCCGGTCGCCCTTGAGAATCTTTCCATTGCCCCCGCCAATCGTGATTTGGCCGGCGCCTCCTTAGAGCTCGCCAACCTGGACGACGGCCGAACGCGCTTGCGGCGATTGCTGGAGCCGATGCGTGCCGTATTTGAGCACATCGTCATCGATTGCCCGCCTTCCCTCGACTTGCTGACGGTCAATGCCTTGGTGGCAGCCGACTCGGTCCTGATTCCGGTGCAGTGCGAGTACTACGCCATGGAAGGTCTGTCCAAGCTGCTCGGCACCGTCGAGATGGTCAAAGACACCCTGAATACGACCCTCGAGATCGAGGGCATTCTGTTCACCATGTACGACCGCCGCAACAACTTGTCCCATCAGGTGGTCAACGAAGTACGCGGATATTTCACCCACCAAGTCTTCGAGACCATGATTCCGCGCAACATTCGGTTGTCGGAGGCTCCGAGCTTCGGTCAACCGTGTATTCTTTACGATATGGCGAGCCGTGGCTCGCAGAGCTACTTGGCGCTGGCCCGAGAGCTCTTGGCGCGCCGCGACGCCGCTGTGGCCTGAACCCGCGTTCACTCGGCTTGGGGCGGGTCTTCTTCTTCGAGCACCGCCGCATCCGTGCCTGACAGAGGTAGGCTTTCGATGATTTCCAACGCTTCGCCGGCAAGAATCTCTTCAAACTCGACCCCTACAATTCCGGTGTCTTCGACCCGAATCACCGTGGCGGTGATCGCATAAGAGGCAACAGACTCCACCAAAATCCAAATAAGTTGGCCGACATCGATGGGCGTGTCTTGAGGAAACTCCAAGCCCATTCCGTGCTGAGATACATCCCTTACGCTTGCGGATACGGTCACCGGGCCCACGTGCACCTCGGCGTCTTGGCCAAGAAGATGGCGCACAGAACGTCGTCGATGCTCGTCTTTCACGTGGGGCACAGTAGTCTCTCGTTTCGCTCAAGGCAACTCGCATGAAACCCATGACGGTTGTGTCGACTCGTGGGATATCGAAGTGCGCAAAGGGATTAAGTGCCAATTTGTTCGGTCATTGTGTGGGCTACGCGGTCGATTCTTTCGGTTGAGATCTTGAGCATCTTTTCGAGGTCCCTTCCCAGTTCTCGGTGAATGCCGGCTTCTCGTATGGGGGCGAGATCTTCTGCCGCAAGGGCCAGTGCCAGGGGGTCGAAGTTGTCGCTGAAGGCCACCAAAAGGCGGTAGAGGTCACGAGAGCGCCTCAATTCTGCAGCTGCGACCAACAGGAAACGAATGTCCGACTGACACATGGGGAGTGCCTCTGAGGCGGCAGGCAACAGATCGGGCGTCAAGGGGCCAGGCAATTTTGCGAAGGTGCGAATAGCCAGCCACATCAGGTGAATCTCACGGAGTCCACCGGGCGCGGACTTCAAATCTAGGTTTCGGGGCGGGATGCTCCTTCGGTCATTGAGCTCATTGAGGATGTCACGAATGAACGGGATTCGGTTGGTCGTGTATAGGCGATGCCGGATCTCTTCATCGAAGCGTTTGGCGACCGAGGGATCGCCGATGAGAAATCTGGCCTCCAGAACCTCTGCTTCGTCAATAAAAGTTTCATCTGTGCGTTCCGAGAGGTGGGTGCTCAGCTCTGGGATGCTTGCTACGTATGCATTAAAATGGACTGCAAATCTGTTGTGAGGGAGTAGGCCGTGGCGAGTGAGTGCGGATGAAAGCCTTTGGAGGACCTTCCCGAAGAATTTTTTCAACCCTCGGTCGTGTTCAGAAGTGACCGCGAAATAGTCCCAGTCACCTCCGAAGGCCTCGCCTCGACCGTACCCACCGGTCGCAAATAGGGCGATTCCTGTACCCGGGCGGTAGCTGGACAGCATGGGTGACCCCTGACGCACTTCGCGAAAGCATGCCTTAAAGAGGTCCCGAACGTATTGATCAACGGCATCCGTGAATTGCGCGTCGCGCTCCGCCGGAGCACCCTCGAGGATGGCTACCAACGCTGCACTTAAGGCAACCACATCAAAAGCGTGTCCGATGAGTTTAACCTGACGCTGTGGGATGGGCTCCTCTGCTGCTCGGGTACGAATTTTTGCGGCCAGTTCTTTGAGACTTCGTTCGTCGCCAAGCGTTTTGAGAAACTGGGGTGCGCGCGACAGAACGCGGTCGGTCATTCTCCCGATCGCGTTGGAGCGATGATGCACGAGTACGATGACCGCGCGTATGTTTCTCGTCACGCGTGAGCCGCGTGTTGAGGGATCGTGGTTTTCTATCAGGTCGGCTAAGGCGGCCAACTGGCTTGGGGTATAGGCGCTGGCGAGCCGAAAGAGCGCTTCGTTGCTGGTGTTTGCGTCTAGACCCTCTATCAGGCTCGTGAGGGCCGTGTCGTTTGACGACACGTAGTCCATGAGGCTCTGCCAAAGTTCGTTTCTTTTCTCGATGGCTGACTGGGGGCTGCCGCTCGCGCCGCCTTTCGAATCACGGCTTGTGGGCTGTAGACCGTTGGCGGCGAACTCATGTGACGCTGCAGCCGGTGGCTCCTGGGGTGCAAGAAGAATGAGGAACTCGACCAGGCACGCGGCATGTTCGCACATCATGTCGATGTACTCGCCGGTAATTGCGCGGTACTTGTTGTCTCCAAGTTTTTCGAAGTCGGCGAGGAATCGCTCTTGGTTTCTTTGGGTGTTCAAGAGCTTGATCACTTCTTCCCAAAAGACGCTTCCCCGGTAGCTTTTTAGTGAGCGCAACAGGAGAAGCACCAGATTGTCTGAGGGCGCCGCTGTGCGGGAGTGCGCTTCTACCAGTCGCCTGAACGTGGAGACCCGTTCGAGGTGTTGCTCAATCTTGTTTGATAACCGGGAGACGCTTCGGATGGCTCGTGTTCGGATATCGCTATAGGCGCCGCTCAGGCGGTTTTCTGGGCTCCTTCGCGCAGACTTTCCCAGGCCAAGCAGTTGTGCGACGCGGTGCGAGGCATCGCGGATGTAAGGCTCATTCAGATCAAATACATTTCCGGGTACGACGTAGAGAAACATGAGAGAGCGCAGGACTTCGTTTTGAACGAAGGCATCGGCCAAAGTCATGTAGTCTTCGTGATGCTCAGAGTCTTTGGTCGCGAGCATTCGAAGTGCGTAGGGTACGCTGACCGCTTGGACACCATGGATCACACGAATGGCGCTCGTCGCGAGTTTTGCGGGTACGTACACTTCGGACTTCGGAGACAGGGTTCCGGGTTTGTTTTGGGGCTGTAGGTAGTGCCGAAGCTCGGCCATCACCGCCCGAAGGAAGCCCTCGTGAACGATGGGGTTTCCTTGTCCGGCATAACATTGACGGGTCACCCGATCTTCGAGTGAGCGCGCGAGCGCGGGATTTCCGCAAAGGTACTGCGCGCCAAGAAGCTGCATCACCGAAACCACACGTTGCGTAGGACGCCTCAGAACCTCTTCTATTTCGCTGATGAGGGCGCCGCTTCTCGCGGTTTGGAGTTCTTCGGTCAAAAAGAGCTGAATCTTGGAGGCATATTTGAGGAAAGTCTTGGTCACCGTCGCGAGGGCCGCGTTCATGGCTTGCTGCGCGCGGACGCTGGAAACCACAATGGCGAGATCGACATCTTCGTGGTCCGTGAGTGCGCCTACGTTGAAAGCGGCATAGTCTTTTCGACTGAGGTCGCTGGCGGCCACGCCGATGGTGAGGTGGAGCAAAGAGGAGACCCACTCTCGTCTGAGCATCTCAGCTTGTTCGTAGATCCGGTGACAAGTTGCAATGCGCTGCTCCGGATCGACGTTGGTCCGCTCGCGGAAGAGCTCCATGGCCATCTCTGCCTGGTCGCGAAGGTGGTGATGGGCAAAGTAGGCGCCGAATACGTGGAGAGGATCTTCTCCTTGGCTTCGGGCGAAGGCGTCCATAGTCTGCATCGCCTTCCACGGGCTCTCGGGGGCCTTGTCTAGGGGCGCTTTGCCCCCACTGAAACGGGAGGCCTCCTCGAGGAGTGCCCGGTGTTTTTGGCTTGCGCGAACGAGTTTGTGGGTATGGTTGGCGAAGTGACGAAGTTCGTTGGTGAGTTCGCCAAACGCAAGGCTCTCGATGACCGATTCGTCGATCATGAGATGGGTTCACTCATTTCAACGAGCGACAGGTGACGCCCGGTAAGGCCTTTTGTTCTTCGGTGTGAGAAGAACATCGCAGCGTTTTCGTACGTGCACCCGCCCACCAGGTCAATCGATGTTCTCGGAACGCCCTCGTTGAGGAAGAGCATGGCCACAAAGGCTCTGAGGTCGAAAAAGGCTCTTCCGTTTGGTCCCTTGGAAATCGGCGCCGCTTGGTCTTTGAGGATTCGGGTGGCGGCCTCCACCACCTCTTGCCCGACTTCGAAACGGGAGGGTCCGATCGATGGGCCGATCGCCACATGGATGTGGGCGCGGCGCCCCCCGAGGGCTTCAAGCGCCTGGACGCCTTGTTCGACGATTCCTAGGGTCGCGCCTCGCCACCCGGCGTGGAGCGCAGCGACCGCTTGGGCTTGGCCGTCCTGCGCCGCGACGGCAATGATGGGCGCACAGTCCGCGGTACGGATTCCAAGCGCGGTGCCGGGCCGATCGGTGACCAGGCCGTCTGCCTCTTGCTCGGGAATCCCGGGGGCGACGACCTGGTTGTGGTGCACCTGGGTGACCTCCGCGAGGACCGAGTCTGCCGCGCAGCCGATCATCTGAAGAACCCGTTTTCGGTTTTCGTGGCCCGATTCTCGATCCGAAAAATCAAGGGTCGCGGCATGGCCTGAGGAGACCCCGCCGAGTCTGGTGGCAAATCCGTGTCGGATACCTCGTATCTTGCTTAAGCGTGGGCTCTTGAGGATCATTCGAGTGCTCTAAGTTGGGTGATCAAGGTCAGGAGGTCTTTGGGCCACGGGGCCACACACTGGATCGATTTTCCGTGCTCGGGGTGCCGAAATCGAAGACTGGCGGAATGCAGCGCCGGTCGCGGGAATTCGGTCAGGAGCGCTCGGATTCGGGGGTCTCGTGGCTTGCGCGTGTTGCCGTAGGTTGAATCACCCACCAACGGATGGCCGATGTCTTTGAGGTGAACCCGAATCTGGTGGGTTCTTCCGGTCTCGATCCGAACTGAAAGGTAGGCTGCGCCGGGGTAGACTTCTTCGACCCTGAAGTGGGTGAGTGCCCGTTTGCCTTCTTGTACCCGTGAGCTAAACTTTTTGCGGTGCCGCGGATCCCGGCCGTACAGCGTATCGAGGGTTTGCTCTTTGGGGTTTGGGACACCCCGGGTGACGGCCACGTACTTTTTTTTGATCGTCCGCGCCTGAAACTGCTCGACGAGGTGCTCGTGGCTTTTTTCTGTTTTGGCGACAACCATGACCCCGGTGGTGTCTTTGTCTAGGCGGTGAACGATGCCAGGGGCGGCTGGGGCCCGAAGTGCGGTTCAGGTGGTAAAGGACGGCGTTGGCCAGCGTACCCTTGGGGTGCCCCTTGGCGGGGTGGGTGACGAGCCCGGCCTGCTTGTTGAGCACCACGACGAAGTCGTCTTCGAAGAGGATGTCGAGGGGAATGTTCTCGGGGGAAAGGTCGAAAACCTCGGGAGGAGAGGGCGTGTATCGCACCCGCATCCCGGCCCGAACGACCGATTTTGCGCCCCGCTTGGGGGCTTCCCCGTCGAGCCTGACGAGGCCCAGCGCGATATCACGCTGAATGGCGGTTCTGGAGCGTTGTGGCGCTTGCATGCGCAGCGCTTGATCAAGTCTGTGCCCATCGTGGGTTTCGGTGACAACAAACTCTACGATCGAGGTTTGTTGGGCTTCGGTCACCAGATGTTTGTCTTCACGTGGGCCTTACTCTTGACGATGATGTCGACCACAGCTCGGTAGTAGAAATTGGTATCGTCCAAAAGCTTCGGGTTCACTCGGCTTTTATAAAGGTTCATACCTTCGTCCAGTTCTGCCGAGGAGGACGTCGAAGAGGTTGTCTTGTTGAATTCCTTTGACGATCTTCTCTTGGTTGTAGAGCGAGATGTCGCTTGCGATGGCGCGCGCAAGGCGCATGGCTGCTTCTGGCTTATCGATGAGGGCCAATCGTGTCTCCCTTTCGCCCGTCGCGGTCTGGTCGCGGGTTTCTCAGTCTGTTGTTCAGGAATACGCGATTTTCGTCAACTGGGCAGCCCTCTGGAGCGTGGGCTTGTCCGTTTTTACCCCGCTTTTGGGTAAGACAAACTCTTACCTCGCGGCATGCCAGCCCTCCCAGCGAGGCACATAGCTGCGGCTGACCTCGTCTTGGTCGAGACCCAGTTCGTTCGCCAGGCAGCGCACGAAGCCCCGAACGTAGACCCTGGCCCCCGGAACGTCGTCGAAACGTTCTTCTTCGAGGGCGACGAGCGTGGTGACCCCAATTTTTGTCCGTTTCGAGATTTCTTTGAGCGTGATGCCCTGTTCCTCACGAAGCTGCTTGAGGATGGGGCCGCTGAATGCATCGTAGTTTTTTCCGCTTGTTTTGGGTTCGCCCCCGGGTGGGGGATGCCGAGTCGGGTCCCGGGCCTCTGGCCTGGACGCCGGTGGGATCGGGTGTTTTCTGGTGGTCTTGGGGGTCGGGGTTTTGGGCCGGCGTGTGGTCCGATTCGCCGGCGGGGGCTGTGTCTGAGGGCTCAGGGGTGTGTTCACCGCCGCCCTCCGTGGGAGCGGTTTGGGCGGCACTGGCCTCCTCTTGGGGGCCCGTGGCCCGGGGGGGGTTGCCCGTGGACGATCCCTGGTCTTCATGGTGAGCCTTGGTCTCGGAACCGATGTCATCCATTTCCAGTTGTCCGGTGCCATCCGGGTTGCCCGATCTGGCGCGGCTTCGCGAGCGGCGGTTTCTGCTTCTGCCCATGGTCTTTGACCTCTTGATTGCTTGGGTTTGATGGGTGCTTTTCAGCTGTCGTCGTCGACCAGCTCGGTATTCCAGTAGGACGCGTCGGTGATGTTGAGAAATGGCCGCCAGTCTTCGTAGGCCTTTCGGTTGTCGCCTTCAAAAGGCGACCATCGGGGTCGGGGCCGGGAGTCTCAGGAGCTTCATATTGGCTTCTGCAGGGGTTCTTCCGCCTTTTCTGAGGTTGCACGGGATGCAGCTACAAACCACATTTTCCCAGGTGGTTCTGCCGCCTCGCGATCGGGGCACGACGTGGTCCAGGTTGAGTTCGCTCCGCGGGAGCTTCCCGTGCGCAGTATTGGCAGGTGCTGTGGTCGCGTAGATAGATATTTTGTCTCGAGAACCGGACGTGGATGCGGGGTAGCCGGTCATAGACCTGAAGGATGATGACCCGTGGGACCCTGAAGCTGCGGGCCACGGTGTGAATGACGTCATGGCCGTGGACTTCGGCCGCCAGGGCCGCCCAGGATTCGAAATCGAAGGTTTGGAATTCTTTGTCTATGGCCCGAGCCGACCCTTGGTACAGGAGGGAGAAGGCGCGCCGCACGGTGGTGACGTTCACCGGCTGGTAGATGCGGTTGAGAACGAGGACGCTGGAGTCGAGCACACTCATGAATTCAATCCCGTCGGATCCGTCCCCTTCACCGCTGGCCACGCCCCTCGGCGATGGCCTCGTCTGTCGCGCGCAAAGTGGCTTCCCTCTGTACATTGTGTAACAGACCACCAATCAAGGGAACCTCCTTATCTTCAATTGTGCGTGCATCGATGCCGGTTCGGTCGTTCAGGGTCCGAGTGAGGAGTGGGATACGGGTTTTCCGGAGGTTCTCCGCCAGCATGCGACCCTCGGCGCCGGTCTCGCCCACCACCACCGCGCGGGAGGGAAGCTCTAAGAGCGGTAGGCAGCCGCCGCCCACCGCGGACGCGCAATCGATGATGTCCGCGGACAAGTCGGAATGGCTCCGAATTTCGTCCTGGATCTTTCGGGCGCGGGCTTCGATTTCGGGGATTCCGGCAACCAGGGCTGCCACCGCCGGGACTTTGCGCGCGTGCCCATCTCGATAGAGCTGCAACGTGGCCTCTAGGGCGGCCAGGGTGCATTTGTCGAGGCGAAGCGCCCGGGTGAGGGGGTGGCGCCGGACCACGCTGAGCGTGCGCGTGCGGCCGGCCAAGATTCCGGCCTGCGGTCCGCCCAGAAGTTTGTCGCCGCTGAAGGCCACCGTGTCGACGCCCGCGGCCAGGAGTGCTTGGGCCTTGGGTTCGGACTCGAGGGCGTGGGCCATGTTTTCAAG
>CBDCWQ010000021.1:0-1379488 GCA_965223435.1 Myxococcota bacterium | reverse complement strand
TTTCTTCATCCGGAAGCGAAAGCCGTTTGCTTGTTCGACTGAGCGATGATGGGGGGGCTCATTTTTCTGAAGCCCAGACAGTCCGTTCAGGCCCCCAGTGGAAGCGCGGATTGGATTTGGGCTATGACCCCCAAGGAGGGCATCATCTTGTCTGGGTGAAAGCAACAAAATCTATTACTTGAAAAACCTCAAGGGTGAGCCATCCAATGTTTTTGACGCCGAGTTCAGAAAACCGGCTACAGGCTCGGCACCTTACAAGGTTTTCTACGACAAAGTGGACGGTGCTTGTCCTTGCGAAGGTTGCTGGTGCAACGAGTCTTATCCGCTGAGCGAGGAGCCAGACCCCGAAAACCCAGACCAACCCTTAGGTCCCTACGTGGTCCGCGTCGAAGAAAGCTACGTTTACGAGCCTCGGCTCCATATCGACGCGCGTGCGGTGAGTATCGTCGCACGCCGGGATCGCATGTGGGACAACAACCCGGTCGAAAATCCATTCTGGGCCGAAATGATGATCGATCCCATCTACGTCGGCCCCCAAAAGAGCATCATTCGCAACGGGAATCGCGTTCGGCTCCCCGTGGGATGGCGTGCGGTATGGAAGCATAGCTTTGAGCGAGGCGACGAGTCCAAGTGGGCAGGCCTCGGCGTTGACGTACAATACCGCTACCACGGACAGTGGCACGAGACCGATGTCATCCAGGTCGCACAAAGACCGGTTGTGCCTGGGGCATGGTCCGCCCAGGGGTGGACCGAAGGCGCTTGGGTCGATGGGGCGCACCAGCAGTGGCGCATTTCTCAGGTGGCCCAAGCCTCCGATCAAGGGCCCGCTCATCCGTCTATTTTTTCAGACCGCGAAGGCCGCCTGGTGGTCGCCTACGAACACGGAACCTCGGACAACCCGAACCTGCCGGGACACAACGTTCTGTATGTACGAAACTCAATCGACGGTGGGGTTGCCTGGTCCGAACCCGAAGCGGTGGGTGCGGGATACATGCCCCAACTCGCCGTCACCGACGGAGGGGAGCGCGCCCTGGTGCACTACTCGGCAGAACCAAACGGCGAAGGCGCCATCCGGATGGTTCGAAGCCCAGGTCCAGCCGGGTCGTGGCGCGCATCAGAAAAGCTGAATCGTGCGACCCCAGCCCCCGTGCACTGGAAAACGCATGGACAAAACAGAGGCCCCCTCATCGGGGTACCTGCCCTGTCCACGCACGAAGAGCTCCATATCGCCGCTTGGGTCCAAGCCTCCGATTCCATCGTCGAGCGCGAGCGCATTGTGATCGCCCGCGCCTCGCTGCTTGAAGAAGTGGACCGATATCACGTGACCACGCCTCAGGTCGTTGTCTCCGCCCAAAGCACGCAGTATTCGGTCACAGCGGTCAACAAATACAGCATGGTGGTCAATACCGACGAATCGGTTGCCATCTCGGCCGTAAAAGCCTCCAACCCAACAACGCCCTTCTCCAACCGCGCTTCGCGAACGAAACACCTTGACACCACCGCTTCGGAACCCACGAACTCGTTGAGTCCGGCAAACGCCCATACTCCATCTTCAAACTCGCCGTCTTCAAATCCATCATCCTTAAAGGCGACGCCTCCAAGTTCACCTTCGAGCCCAACACCCCCTCACACCGCATCTTCGCACGGGGCGTCTTTCAACGCAGCGCCCTCTGCGCTGGCGCTCACCTCGGGCCAAGGAACTTTTTGGGCGTCGTGGGAAGGCGATGGCATTGCTTTGACCATCGGGAACCCGAGCAAGGAGGCAGAGGACCCGGAAACGCCCATCAAACTGCTCCCAGGCAATGTGCGCGGGAACTACGACCGGGCGCTGACCGCGCGCGATCAGATGCTGGTGGAGTCCTTCGACGAGGCCACTGGCCACACGCACGTTCGCCAATTGGAGTACACCCTCGACGAAAGCAATCGGACGGCACTGGCCAGCAGGGAACGCCTCCTGGCTCCAAGGTTGTGGGAGGAGCCCCTATACAAGGACGCCAAGCATCTCGCGGGCTTTGACCGCGTCTGGGCCTACACCCAAGGCATTGCCCTCGCGCAACTGGCTCGGTCCCCCAAGCAGGAAGACCGGGCACGGGCTCCAGGGTTGGCGCACTTTTTGTGCGATCGCGCGGAGCGTGGACCAAGCGAAACTGGAGCCCCGATCATCAAGGGGTGGCCGTTTTCCTGGAACACCGATGGTGATGACTGGCGGGACGCTCGACTGGTGACCGGGGCCAACGCATGGGCCGTGCAAGGACTCGGAATCTTTTTGGCGTCGGAGGCCATCGACGGGGTGCCCCAAGAAGAAATGAAGGCGCTTCGCCAGTGTTACGCCCAAGCGCTCCAAGGGTTGGCGGAGCACCAACGTGAGGTTATCGGACAGGACGGTCGTGTATTCACACTGATGACCGCGGGGTGGACCGTAAAGGGGCTTCAGGCTGCAGCAGACCCGGCAAAGCGCTTTGGGGGCCAGAGCCAAAACGCAACAACGGAAGAAGGGGAGCGCTGGTCATACTACTCAGTACTCGATGCGGTGGGTTACGACACCTTGAAGGAAGACCAGCTGCCTCAGATCGATCGATTCCGAGAACAAGGGGCCGACGGCACACGAACACCCATGGCGCCCCTGATCATCGAAAATGCTGAACTCCTTTCCTGGCTTAAGGCTCGCACCAAAGCGAACAATGTTGTCACCGAGCACAACCTCGATACGCTGAGCGTCCTCAACCATGCGCTTCAAAACAAAGACACGCTCGGTCTTGACAATGCAAAAGAGCTTGAGGCCTGGCGGAACAGCCTACGGAATGGAATCTTTACGCTTCTTTGGGACGCCACCGGTTGGTCACAGGACCTCGAAAAGGCCCTCCGAGAACATGCCCTCAGCGCTGAAAAAAAGACACGGATCAAAGATGCACTCTCAGCCCAAGATCTCGGCCGAATGATTACGGGGGGATCACTTACACCAGAGGGGGACGCTTTTTCGTTCACACCGAGTGGGCACGTAGCCATCGACAACTGCAGTTGGCTCGCGCTTTCAGTAGATTACGCAAGTCTGTCCAACGAATTTGAACAGCGCCTTTCAACCTGCCTCGAATATACGAGACTCCAGTTTGCCAAGTCCTTGGAGTTCGAATCCAAGCGCTACTACGGAACCCATTACTTTCAGAACGCGTTTCGGGATCCCTACATCGATCCCAGCGAGCTTCAGGAGGCGTCCTTCCATCTGGAAGCAACCACTGGCCTCATCTTGGGCCTTCTTTACTTTGCCGAAGCCAGACCTCAAGACCCAAGAGCGGAGCAATTTCGAGACGAAGCCCTGCGTTTGTGGGCCGGCGTTCAGGCCTTTGTTCGAGATCACGGATTTCCTTATTCCAGCCAGCGCATCCAAGATCTATCGACACGCCTATCGTCGAGCACCGCAATCATCTGGTTTATCGATATTCGTGATCATCTGCATTCAGGATGGTCTACCCTCGACCGGCCGCTTTACGACTACGCACACGATGTCGACGAGGCTGCTCTGGATCAGTGGGCCGAAGAGGTCCTGGATGAGGCCTTCCTTGCGCCCCAAGCGCCCACCCCCTCCGTGGGGAACACCGAGTCCTCGGCCGGGCACCTCGTGTCGTCCGAAACGCACGAGGGGACTTCCTACACCCTTATCGAAGACCAAGCCCTAGCGGTCATCGCCACAACCAGCGAAGGGCGCCTAGACGATGCCCTTCTTGCAGCCGAGGCCCTATTGTCGGTGGCGGCCCCCACCGACGGCGCTTCGAGTGCCTCGCTTTGGTATTTCCCGAGCAAGGTGAAGATGGAGTCGAGGGCAAGTGTGGATGGCGCCCTCAATATCGGCACACAGGCGATCGCCACGTATGCGCTGGCGTGGGTTTTGGGCCGGCATCCTGGCTTGCCTGAGGCGCTCGCTCTCAGACTGCAAGACGTGCTCGAGGGGGTTCTTTTGACCCTCGAGGTGTTTTACGACCAGGGACAAACAACCGACGGAGCAAATTTGTACGGGGAGCCAGAGCTAGCCCGAACCGAAGACAACGTCTTGGCCTACTTCGCCCTCAAAGAGGCGTCCCTGGCCTTCGAGCACGCCGGCAAGTTGGATCTCAAGGATCGATACGCCCAAAACGCACTCCGGTTGCAAAACGCGCTTCAGTCCCTGTTATGGGACGAGGAGGCCGGTCGCCCCCGAATAGCGTTTCCGCCGTCAGCCGAAGGACAAGGCGAAGGCGCCCACCGAGCGATGGCCCTTTACGCCGCTTTTGCGGCTTCTCTCGGCGACCGCGTCAAAGCCGAGGCGGCGCTCGTGGGCACCCGCTTCTTCGACGACCTCCCACCCACTCGGCCCAGCCCATGGGCGTTGACGCCTAAGCCGCACCCGATCGACCGACCATGGCTTGAATCCGGCGTGGCCTCGTTGTTTGCCCACCGGTCCTTGACCCCCTTTGACCCCCGGAGCGGCCGAATCGCCACCCTGAAACAATTTCGCATCGCAAAAACCGCATCACTCGGCTTATCGGCTCGCCTCGGTGCCCTGGTGTCGGGCCGGGTTCCCGGTTTCTTGGGTCAGAAAAACGAACCGACCGCGTTCGACACCAGAAATTTGGCAGGCACCCGCATCGCCCTGACCAAGGCCTACGCAGAGACCGTGGGGGGCTTGTTGATGTCGCCGGACCACACCCACCTGTTCGACCACGCGGTGACGGCCCTCGTTCAGATTCGTTTTCTCCAAGATGGCGTCGACCGTGGCGTGGACCCCAGGGCATGGCTGCGCCAGGCGGGCGGGCGTTTTGGCCAAGAACTTCCGATGCGGGTGGTGTCGGAGTTGCTCCGGGTCTGCGCACTAGACAAAAACACTCAACATGCGCTCGGTCAGTACCTCGGTCTGACGTGCGAAACCATCAGCCGGGCGTTTTCGGACCGCCTGTGGGACCGAGGCATCGCGGGCCATGACTTGGGTCGCCTCGAAGCGTTGGGGGTGATCCTCAGCGAAGATGACCAAGCGAGCCTTTGGCAAGCACACCTTGCCCAGGTCACGAACCCTCGACCCATCGGCCTCACCGTGTTTCCGAAGACAAAACCGGATGATAGCCTCGATACCTGGGCGTTGTTAGCCCAGGCACCAGACCCGCTTGTCCCGGACAATGCGACCCGCGATGAGATTCGGTCCGCCGTGAAGACCCGACTCAAAGAGGCCATTTGGGCCGGAATCCGTCAGACCACCGAGCAAGGGGATCGCGTAGAGTTCGCCCTCGACGGGCTTGATCCCATCGCGGTGTTTCATCCGGAGTCACCTGTGTTTTTCAGCCGCCCCGCGCTGGAGCTTCGCGTTGCCCAGGCATTTGCCCCATCCATCGACTATCAAGTGGAGGGAACGTCCACACCGGCTCCAGACCAACCCCTTGGAGGAGACCGCCTCCGAACCCAGCGCGCACTCCGGCGTTTCGTGCACCAGCACGCAGAGGGCCAGCTCGCACGTTTGGCGGAGGACAGCGGCCTCTCCGTAGACATCCTCCATCAGGTGCTCAGAACCGGCGTGAGTTCCGCGGGTTTCTTAGAAGCCATCACTGCACCCTACAGCCACAGCGAGCGCAAGGCCCAAGCGCTTCGCGACGCATTTCCCGCGCCCCCAGGCCCCACGCCGATCTACGTCCCCAGAACCGCAGCGGGGATGCTCTATAGTCTCACCGTCGGCCCCGCAACAAACCCCGCATGGCAACAACTCGTGAAAGAAATCCTCGTCGCCCTGGTCCCGGTCATCGCGCCAAACGCACCTTCTGGACCCAACGATGGCCCCGTGGAAACCGGCATCGTCGATCCCTTTTCCGGGGATCCATGCGGGCTCGAGACCGCAGATTTGCTGGGCGATGGAGAGACCTATACGGTCTTGTGTGCCCGCGTCGGCCCGCCGCCCAAGCCAGCCTTTGGGCATTCGCCCGGCCTCGACACACCGGCGCTTATCCCCATCGTGGGGAGCCTTCAGGAAGCCCTTGACGCGCTGTGGTTCTACAGTCCTTGGAAACCCGCGATCATTGTGGAGCAGGGCGCACTGTTTGCCGGTGGCCGCGTTTATCCACGCATTCGTGGCGACTTTGTGGACCTGATCGTGCGCGCCGACAGCGCGTCCGAGGGGAGCGACCATGAGGGCAGCGGGGATGTGGTTCTAGGCGAAGCCAACCGCGTGGGGCTGATCGAAGTCAGCAGTGCCGAGCGCGAAGCCACCCCCGACGGGTATTTGTGTAGTCACGATCCAGAACTCGTCGACCTCACCGGCCAAGAGGTCAGAGCGTTGATCAGAAAATGGCTCAAGAACGGCCGTGACGCATTTCATCTCGATTGGCGGACCGCACTTTCGCCAGAGTGGATCTCCGTTTACCGCGACCTCCGAAGAATGAACGCCTCCGATGAGCTCACCCCCAAAAAGGGGATCAAAGTGAATTTCAAAAAAGATGTTCGGCCCATTCCGGGCCTCACTTTGTATTGTATTGCGCTCTCTGAGCTCGAAAAAGAGAACGTGGACAGTCGAACGGCTTTTACCATCGAACCTCCCACATGGGACCCCCGCAGCCTCGGCTTCCGAGCGTTCCTTGGAAAGAAACCACGAACCTTTCTGCGCAAGCGCAAGATACAGATCGATTTCAACGCGCCCTCCGGTTTCCTCCTCGAAGGCGACTACGCCGTTCGAGGCTACGTGACGATATTCAAGATGCGCCCCGGGGACCTTCAACGCCAGGCCCCTAAGGATCAAATCGTGCACACCTTTGACATTGAGATAAGAAACGCCAAAAAAGATGGGGTCCACGAGTTCTCACCGAGCGATAGTTTGCTGGGGAAAGATCTTGAGACCTTTCTTTCAGAGATGGACGCCGAAGAAGAGCTCTATGCAAGCTTGGCCATCGATATACAGATTGCCGGCGAAGATATTTACGGAGGCTCAGTGACCGTCGGTCCCGTAGAGGTGTACCAAAAGGGCACCTTAAACGCCAACAGCGTCGATCAGCCCCCGCCTCCGGTGGGCTCACCGGTCGGGACGGCCGCGACCTCGTTGGCGGCCTTGTTGGCCTACGACTGGTCAACAAGTTTTCGCGCCTACGGCGCAGAGGAAGGCCTCGGAACCTCCGAAGCACCGGTCAACGTCGTTTCATTGTTCCCTTCGGCCGCAAACATCGCGCGCCCCGAACTGGTCCAATACAACGCCCTTGTGCTTCTCGAAGCGGCCACCCTCACCGCCGGCAGAGAAGCTCTCAAGATTCTGCTGGTCAATGTGATCGCCATCGGCGTCCACCTCGGCGTCGCAACGGCCGTCAGCGATGCCGAAGTCGACATCATGGTCGAAACCATCATGGGGGGCTCGCGGCCCAACATCATCGTGGTGGAGCCCGAAGTCGACTTCGAGGTGCCCTTGGGGGCCTTCGAGTACACTGCCACCGTCGACCGGCTGCCCGCAGGTGGCCCCGAAGAGATCTACAAATGGGTGCCGGGTGCGCTCGCCAAGCATAGCCAAGGCCTTGACTACCGGCTCAGCACCAATCTCCTCAGCAATCTGGGTTTCTACGCAGGTTCGGCAGTCAAAGAGGAGTGGGCCCAAAAGCTCCGGGCCCTGTTTACCAACAAAATCCCCTACGATGTTGTTCTTCGCAAAACCTCGAACGGCGTAGAGATCTACCGGGCTGTGCGCTGGCTCGAGCCCTACACATTTGAAGCACCGCTCGGCACGGTCATCCAGCTTGGTCCTGATGCGGGCGAACCGCGGGTGGTGTACACCCATCCGGTCGGATTCTGGCACCAATGGTATCGCGACGAGATCAGCAGCAGCCAAGTACCGCAGGAGTGGATCGACGTCCATGTGCAAGCCGTGGACCAGTGGGTTTTCGACCACATCACCCACGTGCCGGGACGGCTCTCGTGGAACGCGTGGAAGTCCAAGCAATTCTCCCGCTACGGAGGGCGCTCTGATCCTCTGGCCGTCCACGTCCCCCCTGACATTGTACCCATCCCCCAAAGTCCACCGCTTGAAGACAGCGAGGCCTTTGTCCTCCGCTTTGAACAGAATGGCCCAAAAAGTTCCCGGGATGCCCACCGTTACCTCTTCGAAATCGGGGCCATGAACGAAAGGGGCGAACTCGTCCGCAACAACGGCCGAGCGAAGCCCGTGAGTGATCGAGTGGGCAATGTCTACACCGCCGACGACGCCATCGACATCTCGGTCCAGGGTCACTTTGATCGCTTCTGGGGAACCATCGATGGCCAAACGGTCCGTGACGTACTGTTTGTCGACCACCCACTGCTGCCCACCGAGATGTCCCGTCTTCACGCATCCGCCAATCGCGAGTTTGCCCTGTTTTTTCTTCCAAAGTACGCCGTTTGGGGGCTGAGCGTCGGCGATCTTGGGGTCACCAATAGCCTCGAGTTGCCCGAGGACCTCACTGGGACCCACAAGAGCGTCCTATTTCACTCCCACGGAGGACGGGGAGGCATTGATACCCTTCCGAGCTGGACCGACATGATCAACATCGCGCCTTGGAGACTCCATGGCGTTTTTGCAAGCGGTGCACTCTACCTATTTGGAGCGCCAGAAACAGACCTGTTCAAAGGCTTCAGCCTGGAATATCCGGAGGGCGACGTACACGTCAAAACCTGGCAACCAAAGTTCCAAACGTACGACGCGATTCAACCAACCCTCTCGAAAAGCGACTACATGACGACGGCAGAGTCCAACGCCATGCAGAGTCCGGCACCCGCCATCTACGGCCGCGATTCGTCGCAAACGCCTTAAACCACCACCCCCGAAGACGCCACAGGGTTGGGCAGGATGAATTCGGCCTACCATAAGCGAAACCATCGATTCGTACGCGGAAATTGGACTGGGCGCCCGCCCCGCTCGCTCCAGTTCTCAGGCCACCTTAAACCGTAGCTCGCGAGCCCTCGTTCGCAGAACCGAAGTGCGCCGCCGCGGCGCTGGTTTTTTCGAATGCGGCTCCGAACACAGAACGCCTCTCATCTCGTGAACGGCCTGGCGTTCTTGAGCACTCGCATCGGGAAGGAATGCTATGTCCGCCCAACCTACGTATGATACAAAACCTCCGGGAGGGTAAGCCACTTCACCGATAGACGTATCTTTGCGCAACCCCCGATGCTGATAGTAGCGAATGCCTTCGCGAGAACCCACGGCGGTCACGTGCCGTACACCCAAGGAGGGCAACACAGCAATGACCACTCTGATGATATGGGTATACAGGCCCGCGCTTCGGTGCTCCGGCTCAACAAAGCCAAGACACAGCTTGGCTAGGCCGTCTTTGGCGGCCGCGCGAAACCGCGGACCAATCGCATCATCGATGGAACAAAAAGCGTCTTCAAGGGGGCCGCCGTTGGGCGAACAAACGTACATGCCCATGGCACCCACGCAGCGTCCGTCTTCAGCTTTCGCGCCCACAAAATACAAATTCGGGCTGTTCGGCGGAATGTCGGGGGACATCACATGCGAGATGCCCGTTTTTTCAAGAGTTCCCCGATATCGGTTGATCAGTTCTCGAGCCAGGTCGGGTTCGGTCTCGGCCCGAAAAATGTATGTTTGATATGCCATCCTGATGTTCTCCTACGTGTATGGGTTTGTGGTTCTTGCTCTTGAACCGCCGCTTGCGTTGGCCGGGTTCATCGATGCGCCACGCTAAAGAGCAACCTTCGTGCCACGCAAAAGAGTCCTCGGGGCCCGTTGTCCCCACCACAAAAAGCGAGCGCATCGCCGATGCTTGGACGAGCGGCCGAATAGGAACATGACCCCGGCGTGGGAACCATTCGGGCGAATGAGACCCTACTTTTGGGGCCTAAGCGACACCCCACAATCGAGGTCGGAGTGCCCATGCTGCCAGCATTTTATGCAAACCCCTTCAAGTTCTCACCATGGCACGGGATTTGCTTCTTCGGGGAGCGACCCCGCCGTCATAACACGGACGCGGATGCAAGGAGGTACAATGGTGTTGAAGCATCGTCGACATTGGTTTGAGTTTGGTGATCAAACTTGGATTCGAGGACGGTTTCGGGAGGTGTACAACGAAGCCCTCAACTTTGGGCAAACGGTCGGTGGGCATTACCGACGTATGGCTCCGGCCTTTGCGCGCTGGGCCTCCGGACACCCATCCGGGCTGGTTCTCGATCTCGCTTCTGGAGGCGCTGCTCCACTGAAGTGTATGATGGAAAGCGCCAGGGAACACGAACCCTCCATGCCCAAGCTCGTTTGTTCGGACCTGCATCCAGACCTAGAGCGGCTGAGGCGCCTTTCGTCACAATTTGGGACCGCGGCGATTGACCATCTGCCCTTGCCGGTTTCTGCGTTGGACGTTCCCCCCGACTTGCCAAAAATGCGAAGTATTTGCTCCGCCCTACACCATTTTCGCGAAGAGGATGCAGCGCGCATCATTGAGAATACACTCAAAGATGGTGGCGGCCTATTTGTTATGGAGCCCTTCGAACGCAACTTTCGTCACCTCGCGATGTTGCTCTTGGCCGGCCCATGGATATATCTATGGGCGCCGTTCTTTTCCGAGCGATTTTCTCTGCTTCAGCTGTTGTTATGCACGCTCATTCCAATCGTTCCGTTTATGATCTTTTGGGACGGGGTCGTGAGCGTCCTCCGAATCCATACGACTCAAGAAATTGTCGCCATGATTCCCGAATCTATCCGAGAGCAGGTCGAGATCGAAACCGGTTACGCACCCTACCTTTTTGGGTGCCGCGCGACCTACGTAGCGCTTCGCGCCGCAGCGACCGAATCTCACCTTGGGCAACGCCCGCCTCAGGGCGCAAGCAAGCCCAACTCCAAGGCCGCCTGACCGGCGAAAAGCAGTCCGTTTTTCGGCCGCTTGACACCGGTACTGATGTGTACGAGGCATGGGCGCCACGGAGGTGGATCTCACATGCACTTTGTACTGATGGTTGGGCTACTCGCCGGGTCGAACGGCAGCGATTTTATTCTTATCGACGCAACGGAGCGTTTGCCTGTTGATCCAGGCGCGAATACCAAAGACACCCTCGACATCGACTTTGCCGATGTCGACGGCGATGGCGACCTCGATATCTTTGTCGTCGAAGGTTCTGCCTCAGCGGCGCCGTTTGCCAACCAGCTGCTCATCAACGATGGTTCCGGGAACTTCGCAGACGAAACGGCAGCGCGTCTTCCCCCTGGCCCCCCGGCCAACAGCACCGAAGTCGACTTCGCGGATATCGACAATGATGGCGATCTCGACGCCGTCGTCTCGAACCTCGGAGCAAACCAGCTCTTGGTGAACAACGGCAGTGGCGTATTTTCGGATGGCAGCGCCAATCTCCCGCAAGCTACGCCTCCCGGTCCGCCTGGTTTTGCGGTTCCCTTTCCGCCCTTTTTCATCGAGGTCAGCGCCGAGGCCGTTTTTGTGGACGTCGATGGCGACGGTGATCCCGACCTGCTCGTTTCAAACGAAAACCCATTCCCGTTCGGGCCTCCCGGCGACGTCAACCGTTTGCTGATGAACGATGGGAGCGGAGCATTCACCGAAAGTGCCGGCCGGTTGCCGTTCCGCATCGACCAAACGTCAGGTTACGTCGCCGGCGACATCGATGGCGACGGCGACCAAGACCTGGTTCAAATCAATGTGGGTTCCAACAACGTGCTTATCAACAACGGCCTGGGGTTTTTCACAGACGAAACCGCCATGAGGCTCCCCGCAAACGACAGTTCGTCGCGCAAGGGCGTGCTCGCCGATTTCGACAGCGATGACGATTTGGACCTCATGGTCGGAAACAGCCGCAACGAACAAAACCGGCTTTTTCTCAACGACGGTGATGGCGTATTCACCGAGGCCATGGACGCAATGCCGGCTCGACTCGATACCACCACGGATGTTGATGCGCTCGATCTGGACGGCGACGGTGACCTCGATGCCTACATCACCAACGTGGGCGACTTCGTGGGGGGCCACGGCTTTTTGGGGGACCGCAACACCGTGCTCATCAACGATGGTGACGGGCACTTTAGCGACTTGACCTTTCCGCGGGCCGATGAGCGCGATGGCCGGAGCACCAACGCCGAGTGGGGCGACGTCGACGGTGATGGTGTCCCGGATCTACTGGTGGCCAATTCGGGCGGCACCGACCAACCTGGACTTCCCCCTCCGGATGGCGCCGAGCGCCTGTACCTGACGCGGCCGTGCGCCTCCCACCAGACCCTTTGTATTCAAACGATGTTGACCGGCCTCGGCACCGATGTGGACACCCTCGACCCAGAGCCCTTCCCGGCGGGGGACATGACCGCCAACTCGGCGGGCCTCAACAACCTGTTCAAGGTCATCTTGGGCTTTTGGGTCGATACGGCAGGACACGCGCTCAACCGCGGCCGTTTGTCAATGTTGGCTCGACGAATGAGACAGATCATTCGGCGAACAGACGGCGAAAGCGCACCGCCTGACTGGGTCGCCGGAACCGCCGCAGAACGAATCAACGTGCAGGCATCATTCGCCCGCGACGCTGCGCAGTAACCTCCGTCAGGTCAGTTGAATCGGTTGGTGGTTGTTTTCCTGAAACCCAAAGGAATTGATCGGAACGCCGCAAAGGTTGGCAATGCTCACCCACAGGTCGGCGTGGTGGTGCCGCCCAAAAGTATCACCGTAGTTAATTCCTGACTCGACCACGTTGCCGTTGCGCTCGCGACCACCAATGAAAACACCCTGACGATTCCGAGGCTCTACATCGGGCAGATCTAACCAACGGCCTCGACGAATGCCACCTCCTCCGCCAATGACGGTATGGAGCTTGCTTCGGGTGTCATGCCCTCCGGTCTCGACCTCGCCAGTCAAAACAATGATGGTGTTGTCTATCAGCTTTTTTCCATCCACATCGTCGGTGTTCGCCAGCGTTTGTACAAACGAGACAATTTTTTGTGCGTACCATGCGGCCCACCCTTCGAAGGCCAATCGGGTATCCGCCGAGTCGTAGTGCGCGACCTCGTGATGAAAATCGGAACCATATATGTTCCCGACACGCTGGGTCCCCATGCTATCGGTCCATGACCAGTCTTGCTTCTGTTGGCCGAGCCCGAGGACCGCAATCCGGTGGGTATCGGCCATAAAAGAAAGTCGAATGAGTTCTAGATAGTCATCAATCTCTTGTTCGATGTCCTGACGGGAGTCAGGGCGCGCAGGAATCTGGTCGAGGCTGATACCGCCGCCGGTCCCCGTAGGCAAGCGATTGCCCAGATCGTTCATCGCGCTGAGGTAGCCCTCCATCTTGAGCCGCTCGGATCCAGTCACCTTACCCAGCATCCGATTGGTGTCCCGCCCAAGAAAGCGAAACAGCTGATCCCTTACAGCCTCACGACCCCGGTCTGGCATCTGGCCCTCCGCCCTCTGATTGAGCGGGTCAATGATGGCATCGTAGGCCTGGCGCGCGCTGGTATAGAAGGCTTGGTCTTGCGCATTGGCGTCAAAGCACGTTGGATTCCACGCTTTGCCCCAAGACCGAAATCCAGCCGTCAGCCGCAAGACCTTCACCCCGAGCTGGTTTGCGATCAACCAATCGATGGACGGTCCCATAGGCTCGGGAAAATGGGCACCGAGCTGCGACGAGGATCCCTCGCCCCAAGGGACGGCGGCGGTTAAAATGTCCGAGTAAGAAACATCGTGCGCGTTTCCCCACAACGTTCCCCGCAACCCATCCACAAAAACACATTGGTCCCGAATCGCTTCAAATGGGGTCAGCGGAGCGGGTATGGTGAAGTTGGTTTCGGTGCCGCTGAAGTTCCCGTACTCTCGGTCTCTGCCCCACCCGTGCTGAAGCGGAACAAGCAACAGACGCACAGGAGCTTTGGCATTGCTCTGTCCAAAAGCAACACGGGAGTTCACAATCCCGCCCGCCAGACCAACCCCAGCGCCGAGCCCCTTCAGAAAATTGCGACGCGTAAGACCATCACGCTTTCGTGCCATGACTATTGCTCCCCCTGTCGCCGGCGTACGAACCCTTCCAGCTCTGCGATGCTTTCGGCAAGACCACCGGCCGTATCGTTCAAAGCCTCGACCCGTTCGCTCAAGCGCTCAACTTCGCAGCCATTGCCCACCTGGCCGAGGACATACGCGTAGTAGTTTTTCAGCACCGTTTTTCGCATGGTTGCGGAGTCGGCAAGCGCCTTGAAGTAGTCGGGGCCATCCTGGAAACGAATGCTCTCTTCGGCAATCGTAACTTCACCAGAAGCATCGATGGAGACGTTCTCTTTTTCGGTGGTTCTGAATCGACCGACGGCATCGAAGTTTTCGAACCCAAACCCGGCCGGATCGATAAACTGGTGGCACCCCGCACACCGCGGCTGGCCGCTATGTGTCAACTGCAGTAGCTCACGGGACGATGTCGTTTCGGGATCAAACTCTGGCAGATCGTCCGGATCAACCCCCATGATATCTTCCGGCGGCTCGGGCAACTGAAACCCGAGCAGCTGCTCCAAAGCAAACACGCCTCGTTTGACGATGCTCGTACTCGCTTGGCCCGCATGCACCGCCAAAAAGGCAGGATGGCTCAACAGACCTTCCCGTTCACCATCACCCATCGTCATCGCAACAGACTCACCCGAAAGTCCCTCCTCGCTGATGCCAAAAAATGGAGCCGACCCCGCGTTGACCTGGAAGTCCTGGCCGCGGAAGACATCCATAAAACCAGAATCCACCGATCTAAACTTCGATACCAGCGTGGCCCGAGCGCTCGTCGCCAGGGCCTCCCGTGCCGCGGCATCGAGCCCAAAGCGCGTATCTTTCGGGACGCTGTAGATGTCCTCGAGTTTGAGGTAATCCCAAAAGAAGCTGGCCAAGGTATCAGCAAAACGAGGGTCCTGAATCATACGGCGCACCTCAGCAAGCCGAACCCCTGGGTCCATGATTTCACCGGTGTCGGCCTTGGCCATCAACGCAGCGTCCGGCGGACTGTCCCAAAAAGCGTACGAGAGAAGGCTCGCAATCTCATAAGGCAAAAGCGCGTCACCACCGCTTCCCAGCTCGGTCCGATAGAGCGTGTTCGGCGACATCAGCATGGCCTGGAGCAAAAACTCCATCTGCTGCAGGCGCGTACCACCGGATTCAATCACTGCCCGGAGGCCGTCCATCAGATCTTGTTTTTCCTCGGCGGCAACGGGACGCCTCCAAAGCGCCCGGGCCATCTCGTCGATTACGCCTTCAAAACAGCCATTTCCCGACGCGGCCACACAGTCTGCAACCGGAGCGCTTCGGGTGGTAGCGTGGTTTGCGATCGCTTGTGCCGAAGCATAGACAGAGTCGATACTCACCGCCGTAATACGAAGCTTGCTCGGATCGTTGGCCAGTCCGATGGTCGGATTGTCATCCGAAAAGTTTGGCAGGTCGCCTTCGGGGACAGCCCCAAAAGCCGCCTCAATGGTGTTCTTGTACTGGACTTGCGTCAATCGCCTCAGCTGTTGCGCAATCTTTTCTTGCTCAACACCTGCGCACAAGTGCGTTTCACTCGACCCGGACGGAGCATCGGGCGAGCCATTTTGAGATTCGGTGCCGGACCTTCCCTGGACCCCATCCGTCGGCCCCAAACGGCTGCCGGAGAGTGGCTCACAGGCAACCACACTGGCGCAGAGTATCGCTCCGATTCGTATCTCCCGAGTAGCCAACAGCAAGACATCCCTGCAAGATGTACACAACTGCTGGGCACTACACTTTTTGCCCCAGAACGACAAATTTGGGGGCGATGCCCCAAGAACCTGAGGCCTCTTGCCCCCTCGCCCAAACGGTGGAAACAATCGAAAAAGCACCTCTGTTCTGAATGTACCCTCCACAGACCCGAGGTAGGCATTCGAGCATGCGTACCGAACCATTCGGCCGGCTTCGCTACCGAGGCAGCCGGAGAATCTTTCAGTCTACTGAAGGACGCGGAGGCTTTTTGAGCATCCGTTTGGCTTGACGATAGGCCTTGTACCCCATCCTTTTCACATAGCGTGGCGAATGTTTGAAGTCGCTCAACACATCAACAAGGATGGCCTCGGCCTCCTCGAGGGCCGAAGTCTTATAAAGATACTCCCCAAGCAGTACACGGTGATCAATGCGGGTCCCACCTTTCGCCAACGCACGGGCATGTGAAAGCGCCTCTTGTTGCCTTTCGCACTTCCAAAGGGCGTCGATAAACGCACGATACGCAGCATAGTCCATGTAGGATTTGTCAATCTCGATCAACCGCTCCAGTATTTCGACGGCGTCAGAAAATTTCCCCAACGCCAGTTGCGTGAGGGCAAGACTATAAAGCGCCCTTTTGTTGCCCCAATCATGGGTAACCAATTCGTCGTAAAGCGGCAGCGCCTCGTCATACTGCTTGTGGAAAAACAAAGCATCCGCAAGAGCCAATCGCTTTTCAATACTTGGCGTTTCCTTCGCTTGGTGCCTCGCCTGACTCAGCGACGGCCTCTTTTTCAGAAAGGAAGGCGTGCCTAGAGGAAAATTGCGGTTCCGATACTCCGGAAGTTTGACAACGACAAAATAAACGACTTCACCAAATGGAACGAGGAAGATGATAAAAAACCAATAGTAGTCGGCGCGCCTTTGAGCCGCGTCCACCACCATCCAGATCTTGAACGCCCACGTCACATAGTAAAGAAACATCTTGCTGTTGCGTATTCTCGGCTGGGTATGGCCAGAGAATCAAGCCTTCACAACAACGGTGTCCTCACTGTCACCCACCTCCAACGCGAACCAGCCGCCCCGCGAGAGCACCAAGAGACCCCTTCAACGAAGAGGAATAGAATTCCTGGAGCTTTCCCCAAAAGTTCGTTCCGCTACGGATCTGCCGCATTCGACTTGGCCGCCGCTTCTTGAGCAACTTTGCGACTCCGTCCAACGGAACGCGCACCTCAGTCTTCGCCCGAGCGACTGGGACCTGCTCCAAAAAGCACACGTGCACCAAGGTCCCGGCCGTCGCTGGCCGCTTGGCGCACCGATGACCCCCCAAGCCATCCACGCCGGTATAGATGCCGAGAAACCGCGAAAGGGTCGCTGGAGCCATGGTAAATCTGCTTCGGGGAAACACAAGGGACTCTAAAAACGACACCAGCCTACGACACCGGGGCGTTGACCACACCGAGGCAGAATGCTAACAGCCGTCCTGTTTGCGTTCGCGGGACTAACTCAGTTGGTAGAGTGCGACCTTCCCAAGGTCGAAGTCGCGAGTTCGAGTCTCGTGTCCCGCTTTTTCCCCGAATGGGGACAGGCACTATTATTTACCCTCTCCAATCGACCCGAACCCATTTCGCGCGATGGTGATGAATGCGCGAACCCAGTCACCGGTGTTCGGAAAACCGGGGCAGGCTTTGTTTTCTTTGGGTGCGCATTGACCGAGATGGTTGTGACACACGCTCTGTAGCCTCGGTTGTCTCAGTCGCTTCGGCGGTTCTGCGTTGGGTTTTGTTTTTCGATGGGCGCCGGTGCCAGGGTATCTGGGTCGAATATCCAACCCTCGATAAGGCCGGGGAACTGGGCGATGGCGTCGGCTTGGATGGCGCTCGGGGAGAGGCGCACATCTTTGACGGTGGTGAACTCAAACGGCTCGGGTTCGGCGATCGAAGGGTTGTTCGGGTTGATGTAGCTGCTCTCGATGTCCAAAAATTTGCCTCTCATCAGAGCTTCGAAGTCTTCGCCTGTGCCATAGTAAAGCCGGAGCATTTCTCGTCCAACATCTTGACAGTGGGTTCGAATCTCGTCCCTCAATGACCCCGCTGAGATCGTTTGGTCACGGTTCAAGAGCGTGTTGGCTCGCCACATGGCGCATTTTGCGAGCTCCCAGTTCTTCTTCTCTAGAACCGCAGGAACCTTGATGCCCAGTTTGCAACCCTTGTCGTCCCCGTAGTCGCCGCTGGCCCACCCAAAGCCTCTGTAGTCATACCACCAAGGTGACGTGCTGAGTCCAACTTTTCCCGAAGGCGTGAAGAGCGAGTGAACATCGTAGCAACCCTTGTCTCGTGCCCCTGGGTCCCGTACAAACGCGATGGGCGCGGGGCCGGCGGCGAACGCATCGCATCTTTGGCAGAAGGGCTGCATGGGATCGCCGGGAATGAGAGAAGACGGACCACAGACGGCATCACACGCGTCTTGTGCCATGGGTCTGAACGGGGGAATCGCGGCGCTGATGGCTTCGGTTGTAGCCTCGTTAAGCCACTTCAGCATGAAGCCAGACAGCTTTGCTTCGGCCGCGTACACAAGGAATTGCCTTGAAAGCTCGTTGTCGGGAACATTGTTGAGGACGGATGGCACGATGACGTCGGCGCCCAAAACCACAGCATCCATGATAACCGCCAAAGCAGCGCCCAGCACCCCTCCAAGAGCAGGAAAGATGAACGAGCCCGCGGCGGCCACCGCCTTGATCCAACCCGCGGAGTCAAAGCCGACCTTGCTCAAGTCGTAGTCCTGAATCCACCAGTTGTCAGTCTCGGTCCAAACTATTTGTGGCTGCCAATTGTCATCTAGGTGGACTTCGCCGTACAGACATCCTTGCACCTGCCCTACGTCCAGCGTTCCGAATCCTATCCAATCCACAGCGTTCTTCGGCGTTTTCTTGTTGTCGAAATCAACTTTGGGCACCCAGAAACGACCGCCCGGCATGTACGCACACACCTTGAACTCTGTGTAGCCTGCCGGTACATCATCGGTTGCTTCATGGGGACTGAATCCCAGCCAAAGCTTCGCCGCGGTGATTTTTTTATCTTGGGCAACCGTGTACAGACCCCCGTGATGAGAGAGGCTTTTCACGTCGAATTCAGAAGCGTTCTGCCCATCGAAACGATCCATTTTGACGACGACTTGCTCACCCCAAAGTTCAAACTCATGCAGCTTCTTGTCCCCTGGGCGCTCCTTATGATTCCAATGCGTCGTTCCAAAGGGGTACTCTCCACACTCGTAGCCATCGTACCTGGGATACCAGAGTTTTTCTCCAGGCGTGGCAAACATTCTGTCAAAAATGTACTTGCAGTCGGTGGTCGTGGTTCCGTCATCCAGGATTTGTGGGACACACTCAGCCGATGAGTCGTTCGCCCAATCCTCCCACTTCTCGTACAGTTCATCCGTCTCATCACAGGTTTCGTAGCAAATTTCGCCGTCGCAGTACTGAGGCTGCTCCACATAAAAACATTCCCCCGCTTCAACCTCGACCTCCTCGTACCACCGCGTCTCCTCGCAGCCTTGAGGGGAAAAGATATCGGTCCACACCGTATTGAGCTCTCGGGCGATCTTGCCGTAACTCAAATCAACCTGAACATCGTCGAATTCAACCTCAAGCGGGGTGAGAACCAAGGAGTATAGAGGGACCCAGCCCTCCCGGCCGCCGCTGTTAGGAGCCTCCACTCGGGCCCAATACACCTCATCCCTTGGATCGAGCAAGTCGGGCAAGATGGTATGCTCGCTCGCAAAGGAGAGTTTCGGAAGAAGCTCTTGCCCCGGTGTGATCTCGTGGACCCTCAAGAGCTCACCAGCCTCCACAGTCCCATTGGTGAGCAGGGGATCGATCGGATCCTGAAAGAGCATCAAGCCATCACAACATGCATAGCGGACAACCCAATGAGGTACGCTTGGATCTAGAAAACTCGTATTTGTATCACTGCCGTGCTCCACATAGATGGCCTGGTCGCTTGCGGGCACGTGGACCCAAGCCGACTCGGTTGGTCCCTGACCATCTTCAGAAGCCGCTCGCTTCGCGGACCGATCGCTCACCAATTGAGATACAATCTTTGACCTTCGCTCTGCCGGCGATTGTCCTTGGTTGAGTTGGTCGATAATCGCAGCTCTGAGAACCGGATTTCCCATAAGCAATAGCGGCTTTGGACCCGTCTCGTCATCGTCATTCTTCGTGTGCTGTGGCATCCGTCGTACGGAGTCGGAACGAACATCTTCATCCTGTTCCAAACCGGACCCCCCGCACGCGATAGAAAAAACAATGAACCCAAGAGTAGCCATTCGAATGAACATCGAGCTCTTTCCTTTCCAAACCCAAAAGAATCGTTTGAAAGACCGTCAGCAAAAGATGTGCCGCCTTCAGAACGGGCAAATGCCTACGATTAACTCGAAAAGAAAGCGCCAAAAGGCCTCGCGCGGACGTCACACCGTGACACTGAGACGCGCGCGTGACAGGCCATCGATGTAAATCGCGTCTTAGACATCAAACAGTCATTGACACAATCGACCGCTGTGGCGATTTGTTAAGCCCGTCTGTAAACTAGACCCGGAGAGCCTGAGGAGGTGCCGGTGCCAGCCGCTCGTTTTGTCGTCTTGGATCTTTGAGAATCGAGGATGCACATCGCCGCCACCCCTCAGCAGGGTCATCGCGTCTCGCTCCAAAGAGACGCCCCGCGAAGCAGGCAACGAGGTGGCACGCGGTCAAGCGGCGTTGGTCGCGGCGCGCCGATCAAGAACCAGACGCCTGAGTCCCAGTGTCATTTGTCCGAGTAGTCCAACTTTCGGACGCATTCGGCACACGAAACTCCGGTCTACACCGCGGATCACCTGGATGGGATCCCAACAACCCCCTTGGTTGCCTGAGCCGAGTTCTGTGGGTCGGCCGCGGTCGGCAACCCCATGAGGCCTGTCGCGCAAATCTGTACACCCTCGCGGACAAAAGCGTCTGCCGCAGACAACAAGAACGTCGCCCCCGGTAAGGAATGGCCCAATTTGTACATCGCCACCCAAACCAACGCTTTCGCCGTTAAGCCTCCACAACAAACAAGCTTTTCCGTTCGTTCGCCTGAAATGCACACGCGGACCAACATGGCCCGCAACTTGCGATGGAGTTCACCGCACATGGTGGAGAGAGAAAAGCGTGAAACCCCGTTCGCTTCATCAGCCACCAGCGCAACAGAAAGTTGTGGGCGACCACAGGGCTCGACGTCGCTCGAGCCTTCGGTACCCGACAAGGGTCAAGTCGTCACGGGTGTGTCGAGACGCGGGCATCCCGACGACAAAAGAGGAACGAGAATAGAACATGAATCGAACATCCGACTACCATTGGGGAATGCTGATTCTCCTGCTATCAACATGCGGAATTGCCTGCGAGGGTGAAGGCACCGGAGAATCATCCTCGTCAGCCCTACCGGACGGCACTTGGACCCCATGGCTGAGCCGCGACACACCCTCAGGCACCGGAGATTCAGAGTCTCGATATCAACACCACCTCGAAGGACATCTTCCGTGCGAACACCCCACACACATCGAGTGCAGCGATCGAGGCTCGCAAAAAATCACGTGCAACCCGAAAGACGGCCTCATATGCGAAAATGCAAAACAGGAAGGCAGCCTATGCAAAGACTACGCGGTTCGGTTCTTTTGTCCCAAGAAACCGGCAAGTCCGTTCGAGTTTGACCCGAAGCCAGACCCAGACCCGGACAAGATTGTCGTAGGCACCCTCAAAGGCACCGCCGTGGTCAACCAGTTTGGTAGGGTGAACTATCAAGTGCCTCTGACGGTGCCCCCCGGCACAGGGGGCATGTCACCCGAGCTATCGCTCTCTTATCAGAGCAATGGATCTGCCAACAGCATTCTCGGTCAGGGCTTCGAGCTCACCGGACCCTCAATGATCTCCCGTTCTCCCGCCACCATGTTGGATGATGGGTTCATAGCCCCGATCGAGTTTGATAAAGACGATCAATTCAGTCTAGATGGGCAGCGACTCCGAAAAATCCGAGCCCTCTCTCCCGTCAATGGGCGCGCCCGAAACCAATACCAGACCAAGCACGATAGTTCCTCGAGAATCGTAAGCCACCTCGACCCGGAAGGTCAGCCGCTTTGGTTCACCGTCGAGACCAAATCCGGAAGAGTTTTGAGATTCGGACGAAGAGAAGATGCGCGCCTCGGGCACGACGACAATCGAACTTTCGGCTGGTACTTGGATACGGTCACAGACCGATTCGGAAACTATATGCGCTACGAGTACCGAGACAACCTCCTCCGAAGTATCAAATACACGGGCAACAGCCAAGCAAACCTCAAGCCATACAATATTGTTAATTTTCGGTACGCATCTCGCCCCGACGTGCAACTCACATACGCCGCCGGCCTCGCCGTCAGGCGTTCGGACAAACGACTCGTTAAGATCGTGGTGAAAGCAAACGGAAAACACGTGCGAGAGTACCGAATAAAATACAGAAAAAGTCCGATCAGTGGGGTCAGCCAGCTTACATCCATCCAAGAAGTTGCGGGGTTAGAAGGCACAGCCCCGTTGTCGAGTGCTCGGCCTGCAACAGAATTCAAGTGGGGCGCAACCAAAAAGCTAGGCATGTCCGGTCAGCCTTTCATCAAATCTGTGGCCCCAAACAGTCAGGTCAAGGGCGGAATCCGCGTACACGCGCAGGGTGATTTTGATGGCGACGGCCAGCTGGACTTTATCACCGCCGGGATGGACGCGTCCGACCCGGCTCTTCGTATCTCGGACAGCGCCACACATCTGAGCGTACACAAATCATCCAAAAAACACGTTGGGCAGGAAATCCAACTTCACCATATCCCGCGCTCGGCTCACCCTGGCTTCAAACGAACCATATTGGCCTCTGGTGACTTTGACGGCGACGCAATGACCGATTTTGTGGTTGCGGACGTCAACAATAAAGTTACGGCAGATCCCGGGATCAAGAAGGTCCTCTATCGAGCAAACCCCAAAGACGCCTCAGGTTTCAGCAAACTTGAATTCGACATCGACCCATCGGTGACCTGTACTTGGAAGGTTCGAGGAACTGGTGACTTTGACGGCAATCGGGTATCCGACATCCTGCTCGAAGACTGTATCCTCTACGGGCGAGATCCTGGGTCTGAAACACCGGGCTTCGACGCCCGGCGACACACGATGTTTGGAGGAACCCTGAAGGATGTACGCAAAGTTTACGTCGGCGAGTTCAACGGAGATGGTCGTTCGGACATCATGGCTGAGTTCAGCGCTGGGAAAAAGAATCACCTCACAAACTTGTTTCGTTTTGTGACCGACAAGAACAACAGCTTCAAGCAACACACCAATGTGTTCGGCCACTGGGCCAAGGTGAAAGCCTTCGCGGACTTCAATGGGGATGGCCTGAGCGATGTGTTGATATCAGAAAACACCGGGACTTTCATTTACGCGTCTAAGGGAGACGGCGCCATTACAAAGTGGGGCTCAGCGAAGTTTAATATTGGAGACAGCAGAAAACGCATCGCTGCGGTCGGTGATTTCAGTGGTGATGGGCGCGCCGATATTCTCGTCACGGGAGCAATCAAACCGCCCGCTTTGGGGTACGTCCCACCGCTCGGGTATGCGGACCGCCAGGCAAGCAAGGGAGGCATATTGCATGTCTTCAACGGCTTTAAGTTTGTCCCACGCAAGGTACAAGTGGGTGCAATCTATCATCGAATCCAGGCGGTAGGAGACCTCGATGGGGATGGGGACGCAGATTTGCTAACCGCTGCAGTAAGTCCTTTTGGGACCATTCCAACCCCGAGAAAATTCTGGATGTCCAGCTCCAACGCCGCGGTGGTTGACGAGGTCTCCGAAATCAAAAACGGGCTTGGGAGCAAAACTTCTGTTCGCTACGGACGCCTTCGAAACCCCAAGATCTATGATAAGGGCACCTTCGACATGTTCAGCAATATCCCCCCCAAGTACCCCTACCGGGCCGTAACCGGCGCAATGGTTGTGGTCCGTAAACTCATTACCGACAATGCTACAAACGCCGCAGAGTCCGAAGAATCACGCAATGAGACCATCTACACCTACAAGAACGGAAGGGAGCACCTTGCTGGACGAGGCTTTTTGGGTTTCGAGCTGATGACGACCCACGATGTGACCCGAAAAACCAAGGTCAACGAAGGCTACGCACAAGCAGCCCCTTGCACAGGCATGCTCCGGTATCGAACCTTCATCGTGCGTGCCGGCACAAAGCAGGAGCAACAAGTTCGGGAAATATGGTTCAAGAATCGATACATCTTCACCCAAGAAGACCCCGCAACCCAGGCCCCTCCAGAGGTCCACGATTGTTTCCGTGCGCCTGAGGACGCCCTCCGCGATGCGACGATCTTCACCTTCGCTGGCGTGGAAACCGAGCGCCGATGGGAGCTCGGATCAAACCGCGATCCCACAGATGTCACCGAAACCACACGCACCTTCGACGGACTCGGCAACCAATTGACCCAAGAGAGAACCCTCATCGATGACAGCTGGACCAAGACCAAGCGTGAGTACAACTATAACACCAAGGGAAAAACCTGGAACCCAGGTCGAATGTTCCGCGAAACAACGTGGCTCAGAAACAGCAAGGGGCAAAGCCAACAGGTTTCTGAATATAAATACCACAAGACCAAGGTCCGACTGGAACGAAAACTTGTGGGCACTCCGCAAGAGCTCGCCACTGTGCATGAGTACGATGTGTTTGGAAACCCCGTCGAGAAGAAGGTCGGCTTTTCGACCATGCGGACGATCAACACCCACTTCTACGACCAAAAGGGCCAGTTCCCCTATTGCTCGATGAACGCAGTCGGACACATCGAGTATCGCAAGCGCCACCCAAGCTTTGGCGTCACCACCAAGGCGATAGACGCCAACGAAATGGCGAATCTCGGCATCACTTCCTGCGAGTTTGACACAAACAAGTTGGCAGGAGCACCAGCCACAATCTTTAAACACGATGTCTTCGGTGAGAAAACTCTGGAGATTCGGCCCGACGGCACCGAAAGTTCTTTTGAGTTTGTACCCTTCGATCCCCAAGGAAAGCGGGCTCGGTACCGGACGTTGACCAAGACCACCGGCGCACCAAGAATATGGAAAACCTTCGACCGCCTGGGTCGCGAAATCGCCACCGTTCAGGACGGCCAGGCCCCGAATTCCGGGCCTCAAATGAAAATTCGAACGCTTGTGCGTTACGACAAGACGGGACGCGTCACAAAGCAGTCCGAGCCTCACGTCACGCTGGCTGATGGCGTTCAATACGAAACGCCACAGTGGTCGGTATCGGCTTACGACGCTTTGGGTCGATTGACCCGTCTCATCGCACCAAACGGCGTTGCCACCGAATACCGGTTCGACGGAAGAGAAAAGACCATCATCAGGGATGCAGGCAATCGCCGACTGACAAAGACCACTTTGACTGATGCGCAAGGCCGCGAAGTCCTCATCACGGACGAAGAAGACACATCGATGTCCTTTGTCTATGATGTCGATGGTAACGTAGAAGAGACTCGAGTCCACGTACCAGGCCGCAATGACGTGGTTACGCGCGTCAAGTACAACGCCGCCGGACATCGCACAAGGCTCGAAGATCCCGACTTGGGAACCTGGTTATACCGATACGACCGTCGAGGCCGTTTGACCTACCAAGAGGATGCCAAAGGAAACCAGACGACCATGAAATACGACCCACTCGGTCGCATGACGAAGCGAATCAGTCCAGAAGGAACCAGCACATGGGTCTACGATGAGCTCGACAAAGAACGGGCTCCTGGCAAAATTGTCGCCGAAATTGGGCCTTCCACAGGATTTACTGCAGTGCGCAAGTACTACTACGATGAACTGGGACGTATCTTTGATGTTCAGATGAACGTCGATGGCCGATTCGCCAGAATACGCCACGGCTATGATTCGGCCGGCCGAGTAGATAAACGAAGCTACATCGTCGGCGGGAAGGAACTCTATACGCTCACCAACAACTACGATGCTCGAGGCTTTCTTACCGGCGTTTCGGGAAGCGATGGGAAGAGCTGGTATTCCGAGGCCCGCTATGATCGAAATGGAAGCGTCTCTGAGTACAAAAACGGCGCAGGAGCCATTATTGTCCAGGAACGTAACCCGAAAACCCGTGCGCTCGAGCACATCTTTGCCAAACGGGGGAGCAAGACAGAGGTCGATCTCACGATGGGATACAATTCGATCGGGAGCATGACCTCCATCACCAACGGCATCAGAAATCGAAAAGAGACCTTTCGTTACGACCGGTTGCAGCGACTCAAGTCTGCATCCTTCGGCCCGAATGGCCCTTGGCTCAAGACAAACTATGATGCCCTGGGGAATGTAACAAGCCGACAAGAACGATTCCAAGACGTCAAGCTTGTCGAATCGGACACGACCCTTCACTACGACGGTCCGCGACCTCACGCCGTCACGCAGGCCGGAACCGTTCAGTATTCATACGACCGCAATGGAAACGTCATACAACGTGGAAACATCGGGTTTGAGTGGACCTCATTCAACAAACCCAGCTGGATGGGGACCGCCCAAGCGGTTCTCGGCAAAGCCCGAATAAACAGCCGTTTTGAGTACGATGCCGAACGCAATCGTATCTTCCAAGAAACCGTAGAGCGCACCCCCAAGAGCTTGGCGTCACACTTCGTACGCGTGAAGGAAAAGACGTACTACTTCACGGATTTTGAAGGAACCAATCTATATGAAAAAGTATGCACCGCAAACGAAGATTGCACCGTCAACTGGACCCACGACGCCTGGGTGATTCATGTAGGTGGTCCGAACGGCCCAGTGGGACATATCGCCCTCAAAGGCCCCCACGATGGTGAACGTTCTTACTACTATACCAATCATCTAGGGTCCGTCATCGCTCGTACCGACACGGCCGGTGCCATCACCGAAGAATTTGACTACGACGCGTGGGGACGACGACGAAACCCCGAAACCGCGGCGCCCTACACCCAAACACAGAGCGGGCCCCACTGGACCGACTACGGGTTCGCCGATCGGGGCTACACCGGGCACGAAATGCTGGATGCAATCGGCCTCATCCATATGAATGGGCGCATATACGATCCGAGTATCGGGCGGTTTATCAGTCCTGATCCTTTTGTGCAGGACCGTTTCGACCCCCAGAACCTCAATCGATATACCTATGTCCTCAACAACCCCCTGGTGAACGTGGACCCCAGCGGGTTCTTCTTGAAAAAACTGGTCAAGTTTATCAAGAAGCACCTGGTCACCATCATCGCCGGCGTACTTTCAATTGTTACCGCCGGATGGGCTCTGGCGATCGCCGCCTCCTTGAAACTGAGTGCCCTCGCATCCGCCGCGTTTTCCGGTTTCGTCTCTGGATTTGTGGGCGGGTTTAGCGGAGCGGTTCTCAACGGCGAAGGCCTCGGCAGCGCACTCAAATTCGGTCTAAAGGGGGCCTTGAGTTCCGCAGCCACATCGTTTCTCACCGCCGCCGCATTGCAGACCATATACCGCACACTGACGCCGGCTTCAAAGATGGAAGTCGAGCTCACGCACACCACAAGGACCGAGAACTTCACCCTGATTCGCCGAAACATTCCCGCCAGCGAAATCGAAGGTCAAGGGATAGTGGGCTTTATCAACGGTCAATCCAACGACATCGCAAAAGCCGCACGTCTTGGGTACAACTGGGGGCGCGTAGACGAATTCTACATGCTCCACAACCCAACCGCAGGGGGACGTCTAGATACCATCGAGTCCATGCTCGGGAAAGTTTCCGGACAAACCCCTGTGTCGAAAGGCATTGCCAGTATTCTTAAACATGCAGACCTCACCAAGTCTCACATCTTCACCCATAGCCAAGGCGGGATCATTACCCGAAACGCATTGGTCATGGCTCGTGCAGCAGGACAAAAGATGACCGGGCTCACGGTCAGCATGGGGGCTGCGGCCGTGAACGAATTCTCAACCAAGGTTCTATTTTCTCGTATGGGGGTCGACATTATAGATTTCTTTGCCCATCCCTATGATGCGGTCCCCAATATCACCGGTTTCAATGCGATCCTCCCGTTCAACCCCTACCGTTTGGCGGGCTCTGTCATCTTTTCCGACGGGTTGACCGTGGGAAGGGAATACAGCGCTCACACATTCAGAAACGGCGGGAAATTGGTTAGGCCGTTGTTCCAGCTGTATGGTCGAGCTCCAGGCGGAGTAGGCGCAACCCCATGAGCAGCAGCCCAAAAAACCCGGTTGTTCCACGTTTGCCACCGCTACGAACAGCATGGATCTGAGTCGGCGCGCCCGGAGCAAGCCATCATGCGTCCGCGAGCATCGAGCTCAAAGCTGCAACAGTTGCGAAGTGCTTTGAGCAGATGCTTGCGGCCGCGCTGAACACGCGACTTCATGCCGGAAAGGCTGATGCCGGCTCGCTTCGCAGCCTCAGCCTGCGTTAAACCCTCAAGCTCGGTCATCTTCAACGCGTCTTGATATGCAGGCGCAAGTGAATTGACAAACATCGGAAGCGCTTTGGCCACAACGGTAAACACCTCTCGTTCGTCAACCACTGAATCGGAGGTTTGGGTGGGCTCGCTCGCGAAGGCCTCACGTAGGTTTTTTTGCTTTTCTGTGTACCGGTGGGCGTCAATGGCAAGATTTCGTACAATTTGGTAAAGCCACGCCCGCGGGCGCTCCGGCACACACCCGCCAACCAAGTGCTTATGGGCGCGCAAAAATGCGGCCTGGAGCAAATCTTGAGCCGCGTCCTCCGAGTGGCCGCGCGCGCGCAAAAAAGCGTAGAGCTCGCCGTGAAACTGCTGCCACAAGCGCCCCGTATCTGCTGGAGGTGGCACGTCGTCATCGGCGGGTTGAATGGCCTTCATATGAGGGAGACGCTCCAAGACCCCATAGGACGCAAATGACCCCAAGTTGCGTCCCGGGCCGGACCCACACGTCTTCCCTGCAACCCCCCAGCACAGCGCTGGGCAAAAAGGAGACAACTATGCGATTTCACACCAATCTTCCCGTCAAAAACTTGCACGATACCCTCGAATTCTATCGGGTATTGTTCGACACAGAGCCGGTCAAGATCAAGGGCGACTACGCCAAGTTTCTTCCCGCGGAGTCCGACATCAACATTTCCTTCCACGAAAATGCGGGCGGCGCCGGCGGTCTTCGAGACATTCACCTCGGACTGGAGGTGCCCAATCGCAAAATTCTTGAAAAAACCCATGCTCGCCTCGAAAAAGCGGGCCTCATCACCGCCAAAAGGGAGACTTCCGTCTGCTGCTACGCCAATCAGGACAAATTCTGGGTTACCGACCCCGACGGATTCAAGTGGGAAATCTACCTCCTGCTTGAAGATACGGAGGCCAAAGAGAGCAGAGCGACCGGCTGCTGTGCATCCTTGTAGGCAAGAAAGCCCTGCAAGCGCTTGTCAAGCAAGCTCAGAGAAGAGCTCCGACAAAAAAACCCCGAGCGCTCGAATGACGGATTCAGGCACGGTGTGGCCACCAGGAAAATCAACAAAAGTGACCTCGTGCCCACCCGCCTCAAGGGCACGTACCAATTTTCTGGAGCTGGCCATGGGAACCACTGAATCTGATTCGCCGTGACTCACGAAAGCGGGCATCCGGTCGCGCGCATCCAGGGGGGTCAAATCAAGTGACGGCCCTCCCGCCGATAAGGAAACCAAGCCTCCGAGCTGTGAACCGGCGCCCTCACCCATGACAACGTCGAGGGCCACGGTCCCGCCTTGTGAAAAGCCACCCACAAGAATCTGTGCGGCTGAAACGCCATCATTCTTGAGTCCCTCGACGAGGTCGAAGACTACCGCACGCGCCTGTTCTCGGAGCGCCCGCAGTTTGACCTCGACGAGGGCCTTGGACTCCACCCTGAAGCTTGGATACCACGTGCGCCCTGGCCCGGCGCGATGGGGCGCCGAAGGCATCACCACCGTGAGCCCCGAAACCCCCTCCACGAGCTGCTCTGCCAAGAATTGGAGATCGTTCTTGGAAGCACCGTGCCCATGCAGGAGAATAAGAATCCGGCTTTGGGGCCCCGGGTCCGGCCCGACCACCACCGGCGGATCTCGCATCCACCACCAGCCCCCCGTCAAAAGGACCCCCACCAAAGCGAGCAATTTGATCTGTTCCCAGCGCCCCTTCACTGTGCCCATCAGCCTACCACAACTTGATCAGGGCACCCCGGACCACATTTGGAGCGCTCTCAAAACGATGGACGCGCCCCGTGATTTGTCGATGCATGCTTTGGCACCCTTTTCGATAAGCATCGCCCGACGCTGCGCGGTCAAGTCACCGGACCATACAAAAACCTTTAGGGTGGGAAACGAGGCGCGCACTTGCTCCAAAAGCTCATCACCGTTTTTGTCCGGTAGCCTATAATCGAGAACCATGGCTTCGAAGGTTTGACTGTTGAGACAAGCCCACGCCTCGCGTGCCGTCGCCGCCTCCGCCACTGAGAATCCTTCGCCCTGCAACACCCGACGCATGGCGAAGCGACCCCTTGCATTGTCATCCACAAGCAGAACCATTCTCGAAACCCCCTTCTGAAAAGCCATCACACCCCCCTGCTTCCGTCGACGCATGCGTGTCGAGCGGGCTACAAATCTGTCGACCTCCGACTCTGTACAATAGGAGGGGCGACCGCTTACATGGCGTATTCACGGGGTTTCTCGTTGAAAACCAAGTGCATGCGAACTCTCTCCCCCGAAACACGCCGGCGGGCGCGGTCAACTGCCCGCCGCGCGCCGGCCGCCTACGCGTGGCATCGCGAAGTAAGCCAAGGGATTAGACGAGAAAAGAGAGGTCTCCAAACTCATGCGTGAGGTAGTGTCTGGTCGCCGCCTCTTCGTAGCCGCGCTTCAACAACGAAGCCTTGCGGAAGGCAGTTTGGAGCTCAAAGTGGCTGGTGCCTGGTTCATGCATTCCGGAAATGAGTCCTTTGACAACTTGGAGTCGTTGCCCGGATTGAACACGCAAGGTCGTCAGGCCATAACGCCTTTTGATAGTCCCGTGCTCCGCCGCAGACTCCAGCGCCCTCACCACAGTCGTGCCCAGCGCGATAACCCGTCTTCCTGCATCCAGGGCCTCGTTGATTCGAGACCGCGACCCAAACGGAATGTAAAAATACTCCGCTAGGGGAAGCCGGCGGTCCAATGCATCCTCACCCGTTGCCGAAATTCCGGCACCATGAAGAATCGAAACCACGCCAATACCAGAGTCTTGAAGGGCAAGCGCGTGATCCCAAGTCAGGGCAAAAGCCGCACTTGGGGGCTCCACCGAGATGGGTGGCCCAGAAAACAGCGTTTGCTGGTCCCACACATGCAGTTGCTCTTTGAGATACGAGTACTGAATCGGGCGCCCATGCCGGTACAGCGATTGCTCCAGGCGCTTGCTCTCGAATCGAATCCGTAGCAACCGGTGGGTCAAGGCATCGACCTCTTCAACGCTCGCACCCAGATCGTCGCCAAAACGAATGCGGTCACCCGTTTTGAGAACCGGCGGCACGCCTCGTTTCTCGGTCGGCAATTCCCACGTTCCACTTCCGAAGGCCACCGCAAGCCATCCCGACAGATCAAGAGCCATTGATTCGGGCGGCATCCTGTTTGGCCCCTGAAACGCAGCGAGCCGGAGCTCCACGGTCTCACCACTTCGCTCGATTGTGCCAAAAAAACTTGAGGGGAGGGTTCCCGAGCGGTTGACGACAATCAAGTCCCCACATTCAAGAAAGTCTCGAAGTTGTTCGAATCGGGCATGTTCTACATAGCCCCCTTGGCCGACCACCATGAGTCTTGTGGCTCCCAGCTTTCGCGTGCTTGTGATCGCGGGATTCATGATGCACACCTCACTTTCTCAAAGTCTTGCTGTGAAACCAGATCCACAATACGGCAAGCCGCTACCTCAGGTTTACAAAGGTCGTCCGGATTCGCATCGGGAACCGCAGCAAAATGCATGGGTGTACTCATGTCGGTAGGATCTACAGACCAAAAACGTATGCCCCTTTCTGCCAGCTCTGCCTCGAAGACTCGACTCAGGTGATCAAGGCCCGCTTTTGATACGCTGTAGGCCCCCCAACGGGCGTAAGCCTGGACGGCCGCGTCACTGCTGATGTTGATCACCAAACCCGATCCATTGAGCAACATCGCCGGCAACAACGCTTTGGTCAGCCGAAAGGGCCCCAAAAGATTGGTCTGGAGAACCTCTTCAAACGCTTCACACTCCGTGTCGATCAGCAGACGAAGCGGCGTGGGGCCCAAGTAACTCGCAGCATTGACGAGAACATCCACATCGCCTAAACGCGCATGGGCTTCCCCGGCGATCGCAAGAATCGCCTCTTTGTCGGAGACATCACCTTGGATGCCAACAATGTTGGGATACTCGCCGATCAACGCATCAATGGGCCCGACACGCCTTGCGACCACACAGACACGAGCCCCGCGACCCTCGAGCAAGATGGCCATAGCTTTACCAAGCCCGGAGCTTCCGCCGGTGATCAGCACGTTTTTGCCTTTCCAGTAGTCCACATTCGTTTTCATTTATCGTACCTCCTTTGGCTTCAAAGAGGTTATGAGACAAATGTTCGGATATCATCTGAATGGCCAATACATTGCCCAAAGGCTAACTTCTTGGCAGACTGTCCAAGATGGAAGACTCAAACCCCATTTCTGCATACCTGGCAGACAACATTCAAAACCTCAGAAAAAAGAAGGGCTTCAGCCAAGACCAACTGGCCACGCGCGCGCAGATTCCGCGCTCAACGCTCACCCACATGGAGTCTGGTATGGGCAATCCTTCGCTCAAAAACTTGAGCCGGATTTCGGGGGCCCTCGGCGTAGGCATCGAAGAACTCCTGTCCAGGCCCCGATCTGCCGTGTCATTCATCCCCGCCAGCGAGGTTCCAGTCGAAAGAAGAAGCCGAGGCAACGCCACCATTCACAAGCTTCTCCCGGACAAGATCAAAGGCCTCGAAATCGATCGTTTTGAGCTCCAACCGGGCACAACCATGCTCGGCCATCCACACCTAACCGGCACAAAGGAGTATTTGATGACGATGGCTGGAGAGATGACGGTCCAGGTATCAGGCGAATCCTTTCTCGTAAAAAGAGGGGATGTGCTCGCCTTTCTTGGCGACCAACGGCACTCGTATCGAGCCTCCAGTGCTCGAAGCCGGACGGTCGCCATCTCCGTCGTCATCCCGGTCCCCCTCAGTCACGGTTGAGCCTTCGACGCGCCCGCGAAAAAGCTGCCAGATACGTCCTTTAAGGTTGGCCCGCGCCTTGGCTTCAAGACGCTCTCGAAGCGTGTCCACGCAATAGATCTCTTCTCGTCTAAGGAATCGCCGAAGAATCCGGCAGCGCCCCATCCGAAAAATGAGATCTGGAACATGGGCATACTCCCGCCGGATACACTGCTCAAAGTCACCAAACTTAGCGGGGCTGGCCCCCAAAACAGCGAGGTCGAGGTCGATAACCAAGCGAGAGTCTCCCGGTCGACCACCATGATCGCGGGTCGCGAGGATGTGGGTTTTGATGCGCTGTATGGCTTTTGGGTCAACGTTGAGATCTTTGAGATGCTTCTCAGCCAAATCGGCGCTCTTCTGTTCGTTGTCACAGGCTCGCGGATTGTAGATCGCATCGTGAAACCAAAGGGCAAGCGCAACCTCCGCTGGCCGGTCCGCATCACCCAGACACCGTTCAAGCCATGCAAGAGATGCTTCCACGTGACAAAGTGTGTGATAATGGCGATGGGGCTCACCGTACCGCACCACGAGCTCTTCGAAGACCACAGATCTGGGGCCTATCGCCGTCGAACGCTTGGTCGTCCCGATATCATCAAGTGCGTCGTTGAACCGCATCCAGAGCGCACTGAGGTTCGGGTTGTCTTGACTGTCGAGCATACCCTAGCATGATTGGAGTATCTTGGTTATACAACCAAGTTATGGGACGACCCAGCAATCGCCCACAGCGGCGCCGACAGATCCTAGACGCATTCGAACGGGTCTTGGCTCACCACGGGTTCGCGGGTGCGACAATCTCGGCTGTTGCACTCGAAGCTGGGGTCGCTCCTGGACTCGTCCACCACCACTTTGAGAGTAAGGGCGAAATGTTAAGCTGCCTCGTCACCAATCTCGTTCATCGGTTCCGAAGTCGGCTCAACCAACGCAACGGGGCGGGAGATCCCCTTATCGCCTACGTCGACGCTGCGCTCAAGCTAGACGAAGGCGCGGACCTCACCGCCGCACGCTGCTGGGTCGGCGTCTTTGCGGAAGCGATCAGAACACCCATACTCTTTGCTCAAATTCGTCGCCTCATCGATACCGAAATTGCCGCCATCCAGGGACGCTCCGGTGATCAATTCTCTCCCCAGGAGGCGGGTGCCGTTCTCGCATTTGTCATTGGGGCCCTGGTCTTGGGCGCGTTTGCCCCCCGAAAGACGGCCGGGTTTGCCGCGCCCGGACTAAGGCGGCTGGTCGATGCCATGCGAGAGCATGCCTGACCATCGACCTTTGCGGCTGAACCCCGAACAAGCTTGTGCCCACCTTGACCATCCAAAACAAGGAGACGGTCGGCGCCAACCTCATCAAGAAATTCTCGGTCGTGGCTGGCGATAACCATCGCCCCTGGCCACGCCTTCAAGCTTTACGCCATTGCGGCCGACAAGCGCGACCTTATCGCGACCAATATGAAGATCAAGCTCCCGAAACAGTGGCCGACCTCCGGGGGCATTGATGTGTAAGGCTGCACCCTCGATCAGCGGTCTAGGGTCCAAAAATGTGCTCCTTGCCCGCCGAGCAATGTCCTCACAGGAACCACGCCCGAGAAGCGTACGGGGATCGACTCGACGCACGTGCAAGGCCTCGTGGCCAACAACCTCGTCCCCCTGAGCCTTCACCAAAGCCAGTATCTCGTCCAATCGGGCTCCGGGCTGTTGAGAGTCGCTCTCCAAGGTGAGGGACACCACATAACAAAAATTGACGCCACCGAGCGTCTTCTTCCTGGGCGTCTCTCGCAGCTTCCAATGCGCCACGAGGTCCTCCAAACGCCCGTTGTCAGCGAGCGGAACCTCTTGGTGCTCCAAAAGCGGTTTTGAACTGAATTTCATGACGTACCTCCCCATCCCCAGAACCGTCCGGGCCTCCAAAATCCTCCCCACCGGCGCACGAACCCCGCACGCTGATCGCAGTGCATCAGCGGAAATCACGGTGTGGGCCGCTCAAAACCCCGCCCTTGGCCGAAGTCGCACTCCGCGCACTGATTCCGAGGATCGAGGAAATCAGGCCGGACCGTCGCCGAGCGCGAGGCTCGGCAACGGAACGGACAACACCGTCCAAAGAAAGAGATGGAAGTTGTAAGTTGGGGAAGTAGGGCTAGCTGAAATGGCGAATCATCATGGCACTCTCCTAAAGAGAAGCTGAAGGATAGCAGACGAAGCCAGCGTTTTCAAGCCGTTTGGTTGCTGCCTGATTCCATGCGCCTGGTTTGACAACGCGCACACCGTAATCGGGATCTACGCTCCGGGATTCCGTGGAGAATTCTTACGCGTTATGCGAATAGCAAACGGGATATGCACGGAATGCCTCCCCCAGCTGGACGCTCGACCCCTCCAAAACACCTCCTAGAGGACTGGCCTCTGGTACTTTTTTCCGCTGCGGTTTTCTCTACGGCCGGTTGCGACCCCCTCGCACCGCCAGTGCCAAGAACCCTGTCGGTAGAAGTTTTCGGTGACGGACGGGGTTCCGTAACTTCGAATCCAACGGCCATCACCTGTCCCGATCAATGCACCCACGAAGAAGACCAGGATCTCGACATGGTCCTCACCCCAAAGGCCATGCCGGACTCAGACTTCGTCGGATGGACCGGAGCATGTGCGGGTACCGGCCCGTGTAACATTCATCTAGACAAAAACACCACGGTCCGCGCTGAATTCCGGATCAAACCGATTTCTCTTTCAATCACCGTAGAAGGCACTGGAAGCGTATTGTCTGATGATGATCGCATCAACTGTGTTGATCAATGCCAAGACGACCAGTACAAGTTCGGTGATCAAGTCACCCTCACCGCAAGCGCCGGCCCATCGATGGTGTTCAAGCGTTGGTCCACGCCCTCTTGCGGGACCACGCCGAAATGTACGGTACGCTTGATAGAAGAACACACCGTTCGTGCTCAATTTGTGCCCCCCGCCGTCCTCACCTGGTCCAGCACCATCGCGGGTGGCATCGAAAGCTCCGTACACGGCGTCGCCATGGACCACACCGGAGGATTTTTCCTCGTGGGCTCTTTCTTCAACACCCTCGACGCCCAGGGCACACCCACCATCGACACCCAAGGAAGCAGCGACATCTTCCTCATTCATGGTGATTCTTCTGGGTTTCGCTGGGCCAAAAGCATCGGAGGCGGAGGCGCCGATGTCGCACGCAGCGTAGCCGTTGGGCCGGGCGGAGACATCGTGGTTGTTGGCGAATTCAAGGACGCAGTAGACTTTGGGGGCGGCGAGATTTCAACCGATACCCTTGGCAGTGTTTTTGTGGCCCGCTTCTCCGCCGACGGCGTCCATCGGTCGTCGATGGGCTTCGGCGCCACCACGAGTTTCAGCATTGGAGCCACAAGCGTCGCGGTCGACGCAACGGGAAACACATATTTCACCGGAACCTTCGAAAAGTCCATCGATCTGGGAAACGGACCACTCACGAGTGAAGGTCGGGCAGATATCTTCATGGCCAGCTATGATTCACTCGGCACCCACCGATGGTCAAAGGTCATTGGCGGTTCAAGCGACGAAGACAGCCCAAGAATCGCCACCGATACCCTAGGAAACGTGTACTTGACCGGAGAGTTCGAGGGCACCACCAACGTCGGAGGCGACAATCTTGACACGCAGGGCTTCGAAGACATCTTCCTCGCCAGCTACAAGGCAAGCGACGGAACGCATCGATGGTCCAAGGGCTTGGGTGGAGGCGATACGGAACAGGTTCGAGCTCTGTCGGTGAGCCCGGAGGGACAAGTGAGCATCACGGGTTCGTACTTCAGTGACAACGTCGACTTTGAAGGGGCCACCGTCTCCAACCAGGGTTTGGCGAGCATGTTTCTTGCGAGTTTCGATGCCAAAGGCAAAGGCCTGTGGGCCAAATCGTTCGGCGCGACAGATACCCGTACCCGCGCCTTCGGAATCTCAACCAACACCAACGGCAATCTCTTTGTCGTGGGTTATCTCAATGCCCCACTCAATTTTGGCGGCGGCATGATTCCTCACGGCGAACAAAACGACCCTTATGTTGCCAGCTTCGGATCAGACGGCTCGCACCGCTGGTCAATGAGTTTCACCGGCCCAGACGACGACATCGCCTGGGCCGTTTCAGCAGCAGGTTCTGGTCTTGCGGTGGCCGGAACCCTGCGAGACACACTGACCCTTGGGAACCAAAGCTTCAAGAGCCTTGATCAAGACGACGGTTTCATCATGCAGTTTCGACTGGAGGAATGATCGAGCACGTGCCTTCACGTGCATATTGCTCTGCCCGGCTTATCTTTGAAGCTCAGAGCATGATCCTCGCAATACGGGCCAGCGTGTCTCCGAAATCCGTCTGGCAAATGGAATCGATGACACAGGCGCCCGGTCCGTGGCCCTGGCAGCCGGTAGGTGAAAGCGTGGGGTTGTCTGCGAGAATCTTTTGCTCCATTTTCTGAGCAAAGTCGACGTATCGTCGGCCCGCAATCGCTGAGCAACAGTCTTCAACCTGATACCAAGCGCAAGAAGCGCAAGTCACTGGGCTGAGGTATACGGCGCCCGCCCTTCGGCACTCGCCCTCAAAACATCGCTCGTTGTCAGGGCAAACTTCTTCTCGGGAGCACGGCGAACGACTGCCTTGGAGCGATGACGCGGCCTCGCAAAGAGAACGTCCGCAATCTCCGCTTCGGCCTTCGCTACAATTCACTGCTTTGCCGTCCGCGGAAGCGACAATGGCCGCTATACGGATCTGAGAGTAGGGTTTGAAATCTAAGAGGCGCTCAACAAAGGAATCAACAGGGGTCAATGGGGTCGTCCCCGCCGGGCCCGGTTCACAGGGAAGGGTATCACACGAGCCATCATCCTCGTCCGAAACAAAAATGACGGCGAGTTTGGCCTCCTCGCGTAGAAATCCATCGTTGCAAGCATTCTTTGTCTGCGTGAGCGCGGACATCATGGCATTGAGCCCCTGTTCTTCCGAGCCATTGCCGCAAGTCCCCACTTGAACGTTCTCGGCAAAGACATCCACCTGCGTTTTGACATCCATGGTCAGGGAGTCCACAATTTTGGAGTCCACTCGACCTCGGAAACAGGCGCGCGACGTGCCTTCCTCAGGTGTGCATTGCGCTTGGGCGGTACCCAAAATCTCGTAGGGCCACTCGGGTGAATGCTCGAACTGGCGCTGCCCGGTCTGTTCAAGCTCGTTGTTCTGATCGGTGGTCACCACCGCGATGCGGTAATCACTGTCGTCGGGCATGGCGTCCACAAATCGTTCAAAGCCTTGAGCGAGGCGCACTTGCTCGTCCGCCATGGACCCAGAGTTGTCCACGACGAACAAGATGTCGACCGGCCCGCCAATACTCACCCTCGCTGAGAGCGCACCCGTGCTGAAGGCATCGACCGGGGCACTAATCTGGCAATCCTCGTCGCCTTGCCGCACCTGAGCGTTGTCGAACCGGTAGCCACCCGCACTCGGATTTCTCGCGGTCAAAAGGTCTGGCCCCCGGCAGTCGAGATACACCTCCCTGAGAGAAGTCGCGCCTGGGCATACTTTGACGGCATTTTTGTCCGCGCTGCAGGGGACATACAAAGCGATTCGCTCCCGGAGATGGGAGACGTCTCCAAAGTGGGCAAAAGAGGCTTCCGCGCTGCGCCCCAGCCGCAAATCGGTGAGATCTACACTCCGTTCAGGGCAAAAACCCACGATAGCGCGCCCGGCTTCGTCTTGTAGTTGTGCGCACGCGACACTCGACGTCCCTGCCAAAACCCGGTTGTCCTTTTCGACCCGGAAGCCCCCTGGGGCTTTGGCCAAATTCTCTACATTGGATGCGGACTCGCAACCGACCGAGACCAGTAGACAAACCATCATGAAAGCCGAACGAAGGACACCGGAAAACGACACGACTCCGAGCATGCGCTCGAGCATCACAGCATCGATTCCGCGTGGCAACCATGGATATTTACACACAACGGTTGCGTATCTCTGCTTCCTACGCTTAGAGGATGCGCTGAGCTCTGATAGGCATTTCATTTCTGTTGTTGTTTGTGGTCTATTCGGGCATGGGTCCTGACCACGTGAGAAAGCTCGCCAGGCCTCTCAGAAAGTCCTTGCTTGGAGGCCTCATGGTGACGTGGCTGGTCGCCACCTCCACCCAGGTTTGGGCAATCGGGCCGTCCCGGACCCGGGGAAACTTCTTCGGAGGAGGCGCACTGGGGATTGGGCATGTTCAGCCGAACCGTTGGTGCGATGGGCATTGCGAAGCCAAGACTTTCTTGCTCCCTGAGTTGTTCGTCGGTGTGTTTTTAGGGACCCAAAGCGCGATCCTGGTCGAAGGATTTTTTAGCCAGGGTGATCGTCATCGGGTCGCCTATGTCGGTCCGGCTTTCCGGTACTGGTTTATGGAGCGCTTTCGGGTTGATGCGGGTGTCGGGTTTGGGCACGCGCTGCTGCACAATGCCGACGGCGGCCCCGGTGGAGGTGACGGCATCGGCGCGAGCCTCTCTGCCGGGCTAAGCGTCCTAAAGTCCAAGTACGTCGGACTCGATATGCGGGTTCGCACCGCTCTATTCTACAAGCCGAGCCACGAGCCCCTCAATACCGTCTCTGCATTCGTCGGTCTTGGGCTCGGGATCACCGCGGGTCAGTCCCCCTAAGCGCACCAGCACGCATCAAGACGATCAACCGCGTGCCCATCGAACCGGAAGTGGGCCAAGGGATGAGACCTTGGCTCACTTTCGTGGCCTAGGGATGGACCACCTGCACGTGAGCCGCGGGATTAAACCCATGGATCCGCTGCGTCGCCCCTAGTGCCTCACGAATCCCCAAAGCCCAAGTGAAAAGAGCTTGCTTAAGCCGTAGCCAAAGTGCCCCACAAGATCATCGCAGCAAGACTGTCACTCGGAACGCCGAGAACCAGTTTGCCCCTTCCGAAAACGTTCTTGTCGGTGATTTCGCCCAGCCCAGGTTGAGTCGCTCGGCACCGTTGGTTTCGAACTTCGCGCACTCTTGTGCCGACTGCGTCTTGCGTCGATGATTCGTCCGCGGCCTGATCGTGCCGATCCTCACCGTTCGTTTCTGCCCACGCTTGATCTCGGCGCTCTCCCCTCGGTGCACGAACGCGTAGAGCACAGATGGGTTGGCACTAAGGGCGTTTCCCCCGAGAAGGTCCATGGGGTCACTAGACGAGGGGGTTGTGAGAATCGCGACCTTCTTGCCCGTCTCGAGCTGCTGGGGTTGTCGGCTTTCGCGGCCCGTACCTTGCTCGTGGGCGTCGCAGAGAGAGGCGAAGGCTATTCTGGCGCGCAAATTTGTAAGTGCTCGTTGACACGGTCCTTGTGGCCGCAGGATACGACTGGCTAAGAGCAAACTCGACGATGAATGGGGACCCCGCGGTCTGCCGGCAATATGAGTGTGCTCGAAAATGGGGGGGAGCGTGAACAAAAGCTGTAGAGGGCAATGGATTCGAGTTTCTGCCCTGGACCGCGATGAAAAGCGGCGGGGGACGCGCGACCGTTTCCGATCCCGATACGGACCCACTCCCGTGATGCGTGAACGCGGACCGACGGTGGGGGTCAAACGTTCTGCTTCCTCGTGGCGCATTGCATTGATGGCCGCAGCTTGGGGTGCGATCGCTACAGAAGGCTGAGCGCCGAGACTCTCGGCCCAGATACAGAAACGATTTCACTCCTCGGCGGATGGAACCTCATCCATATGCCTGAGGATACCGAAGCGTTCCCACTCGGCCCTGACTGGACTGAAATGTACGCATTTGAGGCCTCGGATTTTGGGTCTTTGGCTTCCCTCGGGCTTTTGGGAACAAAGCGCGTGACACAGCTAAACCCGGGAAGAGGGTATTGGGTCTACGCACCCGAAGTTCGATCCCTCCCGATGGGGGAAGGGCGCGTTGCCTCCGCCTTAGAAGGTACCGACGTCACCCGGGGCTGGTCCGTAATCGGGGTCAACCAGACCCACCGTTACGACGGCGAACGCTTCGATCGCCTGTTTCGGTGGGACCCGGTATCCAGCGCATACACACCCCTGGGAGAAGGTGATGCCGTTATCCGCGGAATTGGGTACTGGGCACTGCACAAGGATCCGAAGCGCAAGAGCCCCGCACCTCCGAACAACGTGCGAGGGACTCTTGAGGGCCGAAGAGTGGGCCTATCGTGGAAGCCACCGAGCGCCTTTGACGGGGGCGCGCCTCTTCAAGATGAAGCAGGGTTGCGCTACCAGATCTATCGACGCAATCGAGCTGGGGACCCGTTTCGCGTGATCGCAAAAACCGACCAGACCACCTGGCAGGAGGTCCTTCTTCAAGACGAACGCATTTCCTACTATGTGGTGTCGCTTTTCCGCGGTACCGACGGGCACGAGCAGGTCTCCGAACGATCTCCTATTCTGGACTTCGAACCCAAACCATCAGAACTCGGGGTGCCTCCAGGGGTTTTTGAAGCCCCAAGCTTTGCGACCGACGGCCGCCGTGGTGCCATCTTACCCAGGGTGGCCATCGCAAAAGTCCAAGACGAGATCTCCGTCCATTTGGTTTACGTGATTCCAGGGACTGAGAAACAGGGGGACCGGATCGCGTATCGCCGAAGCCCAAAAGCGGGACGGGCGGGATCTTGGGCCGAGCCAGTGCAGATCGGGCAGCCGAAGCACGCCCAAAAAATTCTCGATGTCGCCCTCGCTGCAAACCAAGAGATGCTGTCGATTGCCTGGATTTCCAAGAATGCCGGGGAAGGCGAAGAGCCGCTCACCGAGGTCCGGGTTTTGGAGCATCGCCACGCGGCCCTTTGGCCCACAAGCCCTGTCGAGGGCCAGCTGGTGCGCCGCAATGCGAACTGGAAACGCGGCCTGGGACTCGCCTACGATCCGATGGGCCATCACCACCTGGTATGGGGCGAGTCGAGCAAGGTCTACTACCTCAAAGACCTTCAGGGCGAGTACGACCCAAGGGGCGAACTCCTCAACGTGTTTGATGAGAAAAAGCGCACGCCCAATCAACTTGTTGTGCACTACGGCCGGACCGAAGCCCAGACTTGCCCAAGCGGAGGCGAGTGCTGCAAAATCTACCACGAGGGCGCCTACGGCTTAGCCCTTGACGTCCAAAACCCCAAGGACTGCGCACAAGACGAAAATGCGTGTGCCCTTTTTGGCCCGTACACCCACCGCACCGAAGAAACCTACGTAGAAAATCCATCCATCCACGTGGATGAGCAAGCCATCACCATCATCGCGCACCAGTTGAGGATGTACGACAACTTTTCCTACCCCAACCGCACGTGGAACGGTCATCTGCAGCGTTTCTTGGGGCCCATGGTTCCATCTTCTCATCCCGATTCTGAAGGACGACCAGCCTGGTGCACAGTCGGTGCGACGGCGTTCCAACAAGGCTTTCGCCAAAGCTGGAAAACAGACCAATACGCCTGCCCGCCCTCGGTCCCCGCGGATGTCTCCGATCTGATCTTGCGCGATGCCGATCCCCGAAGAACCCAGGGATGGGCCAAAGATGATTTTTACGCCTATGATGGACGGCGGGGGCACCCGCGGGCGTGGTACCAATATGCGTTCGGCGGGCGCTGGCATGAAAAGGATCTGGTCAAAGTCGCGCAGCGCCCTCTCATCGCCGGAGCGTGGTCGGACCGCCGCACCGAAAAACGCCTTATTTCTCGGGTTGTGGATGACAAGGTCGTTCTGAGCGAAGTCGAAGAACCGGTCGAGACGGGCTTTGAGCGAGATGCGTGGCAGCATTCGTCATTCGACCCAGAGCAGCTTTTCCACGATGGCCGTGGGTTTGAGGAGACCCTTACCCGATGGCGCATCAGCACCGTAGATCAATTTGAGGCGGCTCGAGCAGACACCTTTCAGCATTGCGCCGAGGCCTCACCCAATCAGGCCCATGGACCCACTGGGCCGATTTACGCGGAGGTATCCAGCGGACCTGAAGGCCAATTGTTGGCGGTATACGAAAAAGGACGTTCGTCGAATCCGAACAATCCTGCAGCCAATGCGATCATGTTTTCTTTGTCCAGCGACGGTGGACAGCACTGGTCTTTGCCTGAAGAGCTGGGTCGAGGATACATGCCGACCGTCGGAGCCAGTTCGGAAGGTCGTGTGGGTGTCCTTTACTACACACCGGTCTTATCCTCCGAACGTCCGCAGGGTTCCGTCCACCTGACTTGGATAGGCACAAAAGACGTGCTCCCGGACGCCACCCTCAACCGGAGGCCTGCAAGACCCATCCATTTCACGGAACACGGTCAAGGCGCTGAGCGCTTGTGGGGTGCGCCGCGCTTGGCAGCCTTCGAAGAAATGTTTTTTGCGGCATGGGTTCATCCTGCGGACGATGGGTTTGAGCAAGACCGGATTGCCGTAACCCGCGCTCGGGGGGCCAATGAGGTTCGTCGCCTCTCCTTGGAGATTTCACCCTTGGTCGAGAACCAAATGGGCTCCATGACCGTAACCCTCGAGGACAAATTCCACTTCCAGGTCAACGCACATCACAAAGTAGAAGTGTCCCGCAAACAAACAGCGCACGATTGGCCGGACTCCGAGCCCCAGGCTCTTTCACCCCGTAAGGCCGCCACCGGCATAGACCCGCCCGTGGCGTTGGCGCTGGTTCACGGACAGGCCACGCTCCAGTTTACGGCGCTGCTAGACGAAGTCGGCGCTGGCGAAAGTCCGGCGACATTTTTGGTGCGCTCCAGGGAAGAGGGTGTGGAGAGTCTCGAGATTGAAGAGGAGGTTTTTGTGGTTTCCGCCAACGCGTCGGGGAACGCACTCGAAGCCCGTCGCTTACGGAATCGGCAAATGCGCGAGAAACCACATGAAGACGGAGCACTCCGAGCGGTTCAGGTAGAGTACAAATCGGACCCTGGTGTGCACGCCCTCGACACCCAGTATCTTGCCAAAGCCGAACGGGTGTGGGTCTACACCCAAGGCATCGCCCTGGCCCAGTATGCCAAAAGCGACGAGCCTGAGGAGCGTGTCTGGGCCCAAGGCATTGCACGATGGTTATGCGACCACGCGCAAACAGGAATGCCCGAGGATGGTCCTCGGGAGCTGCTGATCAAGGGTTGGCCTTTTTCAATAAACACCCAAGGCGACAACTGGCGTGACGCCCGCTTGGTCACTGGAGCCAACGCCTGGGTCGTTCACGGTCTTGGTGTCTTCTTGGTATCGCGTGCGTACGAAGACCTTTCCGGCCAACACCAAGACGCCCTGAAACAATGCTATCACCGCGGACTTCGCGGTCTTGCCGAACATCGTCGGAACCTGAGCGATGGGACGAGCATCATGACCGCGGGTTGGACGACCCAAGGACTGGTAAACGCGGGCTCGCCCCAAGACCTCCCCTCCGCGATGCCCGCCTATCCCACCGATCCAAACGAAAAATGGGCGTACTACGAAATCCTCGATGCACTCGGGTACGCAAACTTCCCCGAAGAAAAGAGCAAACGGCCCCAGGTTCGAACCTATCGGCTTCAGTCGGAAAACGCGCCGAGCGACAAAACCTATGGCCGCACGATTGCGCTGACTCAAGAAGACTGGGTACACCTCAGACAACGCGTTCGGGCAACAAATGTGGTGACCGAACACAACCTCGATGTCTTGGCCGTCCTGAACCATGCGCTTCACCACCCGCAAGCCATGGGACCTCAAGACCCAGACGAGAACGCGGCATGGGTCACCATGCTACTCGGGTGGCGAAATAGCCTGCGTGAGGGTATCTTTTTTCACCTTTGGGACGACAAGACCTGGCAAGAAGATCTGGATGAACATCAAGACGCGCTCAAGAGCAGAGATCTGGGGCGTATTGTCACCGGCGGATCCTTTAAAGAGAATGCGAGACAAGATACCGAAAGCACCCGATGGACCGTCCAGAGCTTTCACCCGAGTTCCCACGTAGCCATTGACAACTGCAGCTGGCTTTCGCTTTCGGTCAACTTTGTCGACCTGGAAGAACAACACCGGGAGAAATTGGCGAAGTGCCTTCATTATACAATCTTGGTTTTCGCCAAAGACTTGCGATTTGAAGAGAAAGTTTACTACGGAACCCACTACTTCAAGAATACGTTTAGAGATCCCTATATCGAAGAGAGTCCACTTCAAGAAAAGTCGTACCATTTGGAAGCAACCGCGGGATTGATCCTGGGGCTCCTTCGGTTTGCCGACGCCTACCCCAACCATAACGCGTCGCCCTCCTTTCGAAAGGAAGCCCACAAGCTATGGTCGGACATGCAGGACTACGTATCAGAGTGGGGCTTTCCTTATTCAAGCGAACGCATCCACAACTTGTCCACGCTGCTGCAGTCGAGCACCGCCGCCATTTGGTTTATCGACGTGTACGCGTACTTACAAGCATCCACCGCCACCGAATCTGCCTCCGTCGCGACAGAGAACGTCGGCACAACACCAGTCGGGGCCGCAGATGAACAGACCCAAATGTTCCTCGATGGTCTCGATGTGGGCTACACAGACCGGGAGGTACCGTTTGAAGACATGGCCGCGGCCGTATTTGAACTCGGCGACCTTCTCCGCTCTCCGGAGGCCGCCACCATTCCTCAGGATACGCTTCATCAGTTCGGGCTGAAGCTGATCACAGTCCGAGGAAAGTTGCTGTCCAAGTTTGGGCAACGTGCCGTCACCTTACTGGATGACTTCGTTCAGCTTCCTCCGGCTTTGCTCCTGACCTCCCTTGTGAGCGCCAATAGCGCAGCCTATCTGGGTTCGTCGGCAGAAATTGACCTTGGCTTGGAAACGATCTTGACCGGCGCCGTGGGGCCCAGCCCCGATTTGTGGGAGCGACAAGGTGTGGTGGTATCCGAAGACGCGGTGGTCCAACCGATGGGCAGTTTCTTTCGCCCGGAAGTAGAAATCCGTCGCACGTTGTCCATTTTTCCGGAGGGCCCCATTCTGGCCAATCCTCTCGAAAATCTGCCCCTCTTTTTTCAAGAGGACCAGATCTACTTCATTGAGATGGAGTGGTTGGGTGTGGAGACCCCGCTTGGCAAGCTGGGCTTCCTCACGCCGAGCAGTACATCGCTTTGGCCAGTGTTTGCCCTTCGGACAAATCGCCCGCGCGCCCAGATCTTGGAGGACTTCATTCGCAACCACATCTTTTGGAAGCGGGTGGCGCCCCAAGCCGAGCGATGGCCCGAACCGGTGCGGGTTGCGTGGCTCTACCTGGTCGAATTGGCCATCAGAAGCGACTTCAACCAGAAGGCGGCCGAGCGCTACGCCGTTCGGGCCGGCGCCGGCGCCAAAGACCCCGGCGACGACAAGAGGACACCCCCACCGGACGTTCACCCGCAGCCCACCGACGAGACCAAAAACACCGACGTGCCGGATAAGGTTCCAGGCTCGGGAGGTATCGAGGGCGCCCTCGATGGTGCCATGGTGCCCTTGTCACTCATCATGACCGACAGCCCAGTCTACGGCGGTCTTCCGTTTGACGCCGACCGGGCAGGCGTCAAGGGCGTGCCCGACCTCGTGCACTGGGTGCTTCCGAAAAACGTTAAGCCTCATACGGTCTCTACGTATACACGCGTCCTGACCACAGACGCGACCACCACCCACGCACCGCTGGCTTCTACGCTCGTCGAAGGGCGGGCGACCGTGCTCAGCATTGCTCCGCCACCGGGGTCGATTCACGTGGCCAGCGCCTATCGGGCCATGGGTGTCCAGGTACCACCGGAGTTTAAGTCGCTGATCGTGGTGCCCTACGTCACGCGAGAGTACATCCATAGCCATCATCAAGTAGACGCCGATGGGGTCATGATCCCGGGGACCGACGAAAAGAACGACGAATTCGAGGCTTGGGGTTCGACCGTCCAGGCCCATACGCCCACGTATGTGGATTCATCGCCCCTCCAAGAGGCGGACCTCCAAAAACAGCTGATCGAAGTCCAGCGCGAACTGATCGGAACCTTTGAGCAAAAAGACCAATGGACAGTCGAAGAGATTGATAGCGCCCGGACGTCGGTGCCTTCGGTCTTGATGTCGGCGAGAACCACTGCGCCTTCAGGGCCCGGAGGCTTATTCACCCATTCCATCAGGCCCGGTTATCGGACTGGACCCGACAAAACGAAGCCGTCAGCCTACGTCTATGCCGGAGCATTTGAACATTTGGTCCACTCGACCTACCCGCCTTTGGGTAAAACGACGGGTGGTGAGTTTGAGCGATTCATTGAGGACAACCAGGCGCAGCCTGTAGGGCGCGCCACCCCCGCCGAAGCCGAAGACAACACCGTGATCGACGCCTCTTGGATATACTACATCGAAAACGACGGGCGGGCCCTCAACCTAAGTCTCAAACGCAAAGCGCCGGAGTCGGAATATGTCTTTCCCGGTCATGTGAAACCGGAACAAATCATCGGCGCCCAAGAGTTTCGGTGGGACCCGGTCGCAAAGAAGCAGGTCGAAGGTCCTTTCATACCCAATTCTAACTACGACGGGCGCTATCGCATCTCAAACACGGGAGGCCACCTCCGCGTCTTTGAGGCAGTCGACGAAGAAGCAAAAAAGCGCGCGGATAATATGGCTAAAACACAGCAAAAACTGGATCGACAAGCAGATCCGATGTTGCAGGATCTCAAGTGGGCTTCATGGCTCTTCGATCCCAACGTTTCTGGGCCCAACGTCTCAAGCAAGGAGGAGGCTGCATTTCAGGAATTTATCCGTGACCGCAAAAACCGGCCAAAGCTATCGCTCCTGCCAGGAATTGTGCCCGGTTACCTTGGTCACGACTCCAAGGACATGGTGTTGCCAGCGATGCCGCACCACCCATCGAACCAAAAGGCCTTCCGGCGCTACACCCTGGACTTATTCAGACGAACCTTCTCTCCCGAAGCGGGCTGGGCCCCCCCCACGGAGCATGTGCTTGACAAGTGGACCTCGAGTTCTGGCCTGGAGATCATCACCAGCTATGAAATCCGAGTCGCTCAACGTGACGGCCCGGTGGTGGCCGCCACATGGGAACCAATGTGGACGCATCTCAACAACGTTCGCGAGTACGGGGCCCACTTGATCCGGCTGCAGGACAACACTGTGGAAGTGAAACTCTTGGCCAACGGAAGACTCGCTTGGGCCACCGACGCCTTCTACATCGAAGATTATTCGTCGATAACGACCTTCTTTACGGTTCTTCACGGCAAAAAGATACGCCGCATGTGGCTTGGGGTCGAACTCCACAACCCCGAAGACTATCCGCCGGGCGTTGCAGAAGCTCCGCTGCAAGCGATTTTGAGGACCTCGCCAGTCCCCCACCCTCCACCGAGGGAAGAACGCACCCTGTTCGTTGGGCCAGCCGGAAAGATGATCCGCGATGGGTTTTTCCTTGCTTACCCGGTGTCGGTCGAAAAGCAGGACAATGGGGAATTGGTCCTCAAAGAAGACGGTCACGCGGCTGTGGCCTTGTTCAACGGCCTGGGCGAAGGCAAGATCCCGATTCAAACCGTCAGCGAGAAAAACCTGCCCATTCTTTCTGGACCCCACAGCGCATCAGAGTGGCTCCGCCAGTATCGCAATGACGGCAAAGGCGGCGTTGCTGTCGATGAGTTTCTTCGTTCGAAAAGCATCCCCGCGCCCCACAACGTGGCTTTTGGCCCCCCAAACAAGACCAACACACCAAAGCTACACTTGTCGCACAGCAACACCCCGTTCTTCGAGGGTATTGTGATTCTAGCCTCTCATCAAGACAGCATCATTCAGTCCCTTGCCGCAGGCAAGGCCCCACCAAACGCCAACCGTGTTGAGCCCGATGTGCTTTATTCACGAACGATACCCAAACCCGCCCTATCGATGATCAAAGAAAAAGGATTTCCCATCGATGTGTTGCTAGGGCCCATCGATTTCGAATCGCGATACGGTCCCATCCCCGGAAAAAAACTGTACCTCACCGCACACGAGATTTGGGCCACCGACGATGGAAGACCCATACAGAGCCCAGGTTCCGCTGTTTTTGAATACACCCCGATTGTAGAAGAAGCCCTTTTTGGCATCTACGGAGATTTCAACCTCCATACTCACGAACAAAACAGAGTACACATCACGCTCAAGACACGCTTCTCCATGAACCGCGAACACTTCCAGCACAGGTATCAGATGACTCCCCAAAGGGCGTTCGTTTACATCTATCGCGCCGATCTCAAGACCGGGGTACCCGATGTGGTTTTCTCACGTGAACACAAGGGCTTTGACAGCAAAGCCCGCTGGAATGACGACGATTGGGGCGATGACGCGATTCATGCGCTCCTCTCTGGGCTCAAAAAGACCGATGGCATTTTCGTGACCATCAAAGTCGAAGACCAAGAAAAGGGCATCACCATCCACGGAAAATCGTCGCAAATCGAGTTTGATCCCGACTGGGTAACGTTGGAGGACTAACCCCCACGTTGACACCATGCCTCGGGTGGACGATGCGCTGACCAACGGCTTTGTGACACGAATGTACGACAACTGTGCCATCGGCGCCGGTGGTCTGAACAAGCCGTGGGACTGCCAGGACGGCATCAATCACAGCGCGAACTTCATCGCGACGGATCACGTGCTCACGCGCGTGCGCCAGCGATTTCTGAGGGAGCTTTGTCGGCATCGCCACAATTCGGACATGCTGTTTGAGACCCACATCACACGACCGCCGAAGAACTGTATCAGGTGGGCTCCGAAGGTTCACAGTTGAGGAGCGGGTCAGACAGCGCACCGTAGATTCCGTCCAAGAACTTTAAGAGTCCCTGGGTTTGGCATGTTCATTGCGAGGTCCGTCTTGTATGAAATACAGGCAGAATAGTCCGGGATACGATACGTGCCGCACCTCCATGGGGTTCAGCTCATGGTACCAAGCGATCGGCCTCGGCCTTTGTTTCTTCGGCTGCCAACCCCAAACGGACAACCGCTCTATTCACCGGGCCCAGTCCGCTCAAGACGCTTCGGAAACCGGCGACACTAAGAGCCCTTCTTTGCTTCCAAGCGGCTTTGACGTATTCCCGGCTTCGGCTTCAAGCGGGCCCGGTTCGAATGGCTCCAAAGTATGTACTCCCGAGAACGCGCGAAACGACGATCGCAACATCGCTGAACTGAGCGTCACCGAAAACGGTTTTACAAGAGTTGCCGGTCAAAAGGTCTCCATCTGCATGGACGCAAGCTTTTCACAGCCCGTTCTAAGCGGCGCCATCGCCATGGTCGCTCGTACCGCAAAAGAGGCCTGTGGGGTGTCGTGCGAAGGGAGCTACTGTGGCTCCATGGTGCCTGCAAGCACCTTTTACAGCGCCGACGGAGTCAACTATCGTTACCACAGTACCGTCGAACTCACCCGGGAGCCCTCGGTCCACACCCTCGACATCCCAGAACCATTCCAACACATCCGAGTCTGCAGGTACGCAGCCGGGATGCTCCGTGATCGCCTCGCGGTGGAGTCCATCGCCGCACTTCGAAATGGCCAAGAAGACCGCCCATCGCTCCCCGACGGCTTTGATGTGTACCCGACTTTGGCCTCCGAGGGCCCCGGTGCAAATGGCTCCAAAGTCTGTGACCCCGAAAACGTGAAAAACAAAGACCATAACATCGCCGAACTAAGCGTCACTGAAAATGGGTTCACGAGGGTTGCAGGCCAAAAGGTCTCCATCTGCATGGACGCAGGCTTCACAAAACCCGTTCTAAGCGGCGCCATTGCCATGGTCGCTCGGACCGCGAAAGAGGCCTGTGGCGTATCGTGCGAAGGAAGCTACTGCGGTTCCCCTGTGCCTGCGAGCACCTTTTACAGCTCCGACGGAATCACCTATCGTTATCATCGGACCGTGGAGCTCACTCGGGAGTCTTCGGTGCACACGCTGGACATCCCTGAACCCTTCCAATATTTTCGAATCTGCAGGTACGCGGCCGGAAAGCTTCGTGATCGCATCGCAATTGAATCCATCGCGGCGCGTCGAAACGCGCAAGAAGACAACCCATCGCTGCCTGACGGATTTGATCAGTTCCCAGCCTCAACCTCCGAGGGGCCCGGCTCAGACGGCTCCAAGGTCTGTAACCCCGAAAATGTGCAATACAACGACGGCGACATCGCCGAACTGAGCGTCACCGAAAATGGATTCATAAGAGTCGCCGGTCAAAAGGTCTCGATCTGTATGGACGCAAGCTTCGCACAGCCCATAAGCGGAGCCGTCGCCATGGTCGCTCGCACCACAAAAGATGCGTGTGGGGTATCGTGCGAAGGGAGCCACTGCGGCTCGCTCGTACCTGCGAGCACTTTTTATAGCACCGACGGAATCAGCTACCATTATCACAGTACCGTTGATCTCACTCGAGAACCCTCGGTCCACACCCTGGACATCCCAGAACCCTTCCAACATTTCCGAGTCTGCAGGTACGCCTCCGGAAAGCTCCGTGATCGCATCGCGATCGAATCCATCGCCGCCAAAGGCTCCGAAATCTCCGAATGTGAACCCGGGAAAATCATGGAGCTGTCGCTTCTCCCCGGTCAAAGGGCCGAGCCCTGTAAAGGTCTGGTGATCACCCCCCCTCGAAACTGGGTCGCAAGTACACCTGACGGAGTTCCCTTAGCCGGTGATGCCAAGATCACAGTGAAAATCGAGGCAGATCCCCATAAGACCATGATCAAAGGAAACCCGGTTTATCAAGCGGGCCTGGGCGCTGTTTTTCAGTTCGGCCCTCCCCTCGAATTTTCGCATCCCCTCAAGATCTCGGTACCCCTCGGACTCATCGGCGGTGGCCTCCCCAACTCCGAGACCTTCGCAGTCTTGGTCGATGACAAACACGCGCCGGGTCTGCAACTTGATATGTCAGGAGAATCGAGTTTTGACCTTCTCGTTCCTCATTTCAGTCAAAGCGTTCTTTTTAACTGGTCTCAGATGACCACCGCCGATCAAGATGGGCTGGCGGCGTGGATGGATACGCTCTCAGACAACATGGCTCCCCCCCTTGACACCTATACCTCAACGGGCAAGCTGTCGTGCAACGCGTCCGCCGAAGCGGCGGCAATCGGCGGAAGTTCCATTGGCCTCGCGAGAAAGGGAAGTGAATACCAAATCGACGGCCATGTGGTCACCGCATGTGTGGACGCAACATTCCCAAGCTTTCCCACAGGCACGGCTCTGGTGCGAGCCCGAGCAACCATCGTCCATAGCTGCGGCATCGGAAATTGCTCTCCTCTTGAGCCTGACAAGTGTTTGTCTAAACCACGGATACAGGTCTTCTACAGCTTCGATCGCAAGAACTTCAAGTTTTCGGGTGAAAGAGAGCTTCAAGGTCTCCTTCCCGGAAGCTATGCGTCCCCCGAATACGAAACACTCTCTTTTGACGTGCCAAAGACAGCCAAAGCGCTCAGGGTATGCAGGTGGAGCGGCTCAGCAACCCGCAGTGCTTTGGAAATCGACGCAATCCTAGGGGGCCCACCGCCGTGCCCTCCGGCATCCAGCGGCTTTGACGCCTGTGATTCATTCTGCGACATGGCCAATCGCGTTCCCAATTGCGGATGCAGCGGCCAGTGGAAGGCGAAGTCAGACTTTGTTGTGGCAAAAAAGCCCGCCTTCTGGCCCGCAGGAATTTCGACCGACAACTTCTACGACCACACCGGGACCGAAGCCCGATACTGGGAGAGACTGGAGTGCACTTTAGGCGACGGCACCAAAGCCTTCACCCATCAGAACAACAAGAAGGCAAGCCAAGCCAACGACGGAGCCATTCCTTCGGATTCGTCTATGGAAGAGTGCCTTTTCCGAAGCACCGGATGGCAGAATGTGACTGGCCCAAGTACCGTGCAAAGCTCAGAAGCTGGGTTGAATCCTTGGAAACGGTACAAGGGCGTACTCGGGTGCGAGTGCCCCACCCCCTACAAACCGAATCCGTTGGGACTCCTTCCTTTACAGCCAGAATCGTATACCGACGACGGCGGCCATCTATGCAACGACGACTCGCAAATCCAACTGGAAGCCTGGGTGTCCGGAGTATGTGATGAGAACCATCCTACATGCTCTGACAACGTGTTGCGGCTTGAGGGACCGGGAGAATGCGGTCCCTAGGCGCACGCTACGCGCTTGACGAAGCTTTGCCCAGAAGCCTCAAAGAAACTGGATGGCAACATGGACGGCATATCCCTTACGGTCTACGCGGTGATCACCGTCCATCGTTTGCCAGCCTTCCGCTAGACGGGCGGACATCGATCCGGACAAATCCGGACAAATTTGTGTAAGCGAGATCACCTGTCAGAAGATGGAGTCTCATGATCGAGCCCTGGGTCGCGGAAAAAAACCCAATATTTCTTCTAGCATAGACCATTGGAGCAAAAAGCCGGAGTCGGACCCGCGGTCGCTCCATCGTTCTGGCACGAAATATGAACCCCCTTGTTGTCGACAACAGTCGAGGAGGACAATCATGAAGCAAGTTCGTGGACGCAAAGTAGCATGCGATCACTACCGAAACCCAACATCGGCCTCAAAAATGGATGGCACGAGGACTCATATTGCGCGATGGGGCGAAACACTCTCTGGAATCGCCCAAAAAAACGGCATTCCACTTTCGAAGGTGGTTGCGGCCAATCCCCACGTCAAAGATCCCAACTGCATCCGCGAGGGGGACAAGATTTTTGTTCCCAACCAAAGCCTTCCGGTACCGCCCCAAACAACGTCAAAGCAACACAGTTGCCAAGAAAAGGGTGGATACTACAAGGACACCTTTGAAGGACCCGGGAACAAGAGCGCAAGTCCTCCGCGTGGCTCTTCTCGAAAAGCCCCGTTGGCCCACAAGCACGCGGACCGCACGGCCGCTCGAACAAAAATTGGTCCACACGCCAGCGCGGGAAAGACATCCTCGGGGGACTCCGTTTATGCGGGGTTTGCTATGAACCAAAGTCGAGACCCAAAAACGGGCATCGAAGTCGACGTGTTTTCGGGCTCAGCGCAGGCCGGCGCCCAAAACGAGGTTCAGGTGGGTATGGCTCGGATCGGCGCCTCCAGTGACGATGGTGCCCATCGAATCGGGGGTGAAGTGTTCACAGCGAAGGCAGGTGCTGGAATCCACAATTCCGATGGCTCCAAGGGCGCCAATGCCGGTGTTGGGGCCGCAGTTGTTGGGGTGGAGGGCACAGCCAGCCTCCGCGGCAACAGCGCGACCGTTGGTTTTTCGGTAGGCGTAGGCCTAGAGGGTTCGATTGGGATTCGGGACCAAGATGGCGACGGAAAGAAGGAGGCTTGCGTGAAAGGCGGCGTCAAAGCCGTCACCCTTGGCGTGTGCCTAGAAAGCCCGTTCAAGAGCAAGAAGTGAATGGACGCACATTTCGCTGGGCTACCGGCTATCGGACGGCCTAGCCTGAGGCAAGGAACTTCTCCATGAGCAACGAACCGGTACCGGCATACCATTCGACGTGGCACTATTTGTACACGATTTCGTATTACGTCTTGTTCGCCCTGTTGGTGGTTGCAGCCACTTCCATCGTGGTGGCTGCGGTGCAAGACGGGGAAGTATGGATTGGTGCAGGGGCAGGTGGAATGCTCCTCTTGGCGGTCTGGTCTTTTGTGCGAATGGTTCTGCCGATCCAGCGCGTCTGGATGGACGCCCGAGGGCTTTGTCTGTCTCAGAGCTCCACCGAGACCGTCATTCCTTGGTCCCAAGTCATTGCCATTGAGCGCCCCTGGTGGGGCTTCAATCCCGTCCCTCCCATCCGGACAATAGAAGTCCGCAACCGGCGACGACCTATTCTTTTTGTCGCAGATCTAAAACGCCAGGAACAAGCTCGGCGCTACGCCAAATCGAGCGGAGCACGCATCGAATGGTAGGGCTTCATCGATGTCGTCCCAAGCAATTCGAATAGGGCACCTCTCAAACAGAAACGCACAAATTCGAAGCCCGGTGCTAGCCACCCCGGATGGAGAGCGATATCCGGTTCCTCTCGGCATCGATGTTTATGACCCTCACCCGAACCCTCTGTCCGGTCTGTACGACCTTCTTGGGGTCACTGACATAGCGGTCACTCATCTCGGAGATATGGACCAAACCATCCTGATGCACACCAATGTCAACAAAAGCGCCAAACGCGACCACGTTGGTGACTACGCCTTCAAGAACCATATCGACCTTTAAGTCAGAAAGACTATGGACATCCGCACGGAACTTTGGAGGCTCAAAACTTGCCCGCGGATCCCTTCCGGGTCTTTTCAATTCAGCCACGATATCCGTAAGGGTGGGCCTCCCGATTTCGCCTTCTTCATAGTTTGATAGCTCAATACGGTCAATAATTCCAGGATCTTGCAACAAACCTAGGACATCGGTTTTCAGGTCTTTGGCCATGCGTTCAACCAAGCCATACCGCTCGGGATGAACGCCCGACCCGTCCAAAGGATTGTCGCCCGCTGAAATCCTGAGAAACCCAGCGGACTGTTCAAAAACACGAGGTCCTAGGCCAGCAACTTTGAGAATGGCCTTTCGGGTGCGAAATGGGCCGGTGCGGTCTCGGTGGTCCACAACTTTTTTTGCGAGCTTGGGGCCGATGCCTGCCACGTATGAGAGGAGGGCAGCGCTGGCTGTATTGATCTCGACACCCACGTGATTGACGCTGCTTTCCACGACGTCGGCCAATTTTCTTTTTAGGAGCGGCTGATGTACATCATGCTGGTATTGGCCTACGCCGATGGACTTTGGCTCAATTTTTACGAGTTCTGCGAGCGGGTCTTGGAGCCTCCGAGCAATGGAAATCGCGCCACGAACTGTCAAATCCAAATCAGGAAATTCTTCTCGAGCGATATCTGATGCGCTATAGACGCTGGCTCCCGCTTCGTTCACCGAAACAACAAACGGTGAGTCCGCCTTTTGTTCTGACAGGAGCTTTCGAACAAACGCTTCGGCTTCTCTTCCTCCGGTACCATTTCCAATAGCGATGGCGACCGGTTTGTGACGTACCAAAAAATCTGTGAGAGCCTTCTGAGCCCGACGAACGCCATCTTCGCCGCGGGTAAGAAAGATTGTGAGATGGTCCAAAAACTTTCCGGTCGCATCTATGCTTGCGCACTTACAGCCAGTACGAAGCCCGGGATCAATGCCCACCACGGCTTTGGCTCCAAGGGGAGCGGCCAAAAGCAGGCTTCTGAGATTGTCTGCAAAGACTTCAACCGCGGTGACGTCGGAACGTTCCTTCAATTCGGCCAGTAGCTCTGACTTGAGGCTGGGCCCCACAAGGCGCCGGTGACTGTCATGAGCCGCTTCTGCCAACTGATCCGCGAAGGGCGTTCCGCTTCGGTGGCCCATATGTCTTAAGATCGTTCGAATGCTTCTTTCGACATCCGTTTCGATGGATATCTTAAGTACGCCTTCGCCCTCCCCGCGCCGCATCGCCAAGTAGCGGTGGGAGGGGATCTTGGCCACAGGCTCGCGAAAGTCGTAATATTGTTCGAATTTTGTGCGCTCTTCGCGTTTCTTCTTAGATGAGGGTTTCGAGACCAAAACGCCAGTTCGAAAGGCCTTCCTCAATTGTGACCGGATCTCCATGTTTTCGGCAATGGTCTCGGCAACGATATCCTTGGCCCCGGTCAGCGCTGAAGATGCATCTGGAACTTCCTTTTTTACATCGACAAACGCTTCGGCTTCTCGCAGTGCATCCCCGGTACTCGGTTGCGCAAGAATTCTCTCTGCCAGCAAAGAGAGGCCACGTGTTCTTGCGATGGTGCCCCGAGTTCGTCGCTTCGGTTTGTAGGGAAGATACAGGTCCTCCAGTTCCGTCTTGGTTGTAGCCTTTGCAATTCGTTCTCGAAGGACCTCTGTGAGCTTTCCTTGTTCGGTAATAGAATGAAGGACCGTGCTTCGGCGCGCCTCCAGATCGCGGAGATACTGGTGACGCTCCTGAATTTGCCGTATTTGGACCTCGTTGATGCTTCCGGTGGCCTCTTTACGATAGCGGGCAATAAAGGGAACGGTGTGGCCGTCCTCCAAAAGAGCCAAAACGCTGCTTACACCAGCTTCCGGGAGACACAGATCGTCGCTCACCCGGGTACTGAACCGCTCCATGGCCGGAGCATGCCTCACACCACGCCAAGAGGCCACTGACAAAACGATAGGCCAAAGAGGATATGCACCCTCCTCCTTCGATAACCTGACGGCAAAATCGCTCGCCCAGAGCCTCACGTGATGAGGCACGCCCTGGACGAAGCGAACGCGCCGAAGTAGGGTGGCACCCATGAGACGCCTGGAGGGTCAAGTCGCGGTCGTTACGGGTGCGAGCAGCGGGATCGGTGAAGCGATTGCGCGCCGTTTTTCTGAGGAGGGGGCCAAAGTCGCTTTGGTGGCACGGCGTGAGGCACGACTCGAAGCCATCGCCCAGGACCTAGGTCATGGGGCAAAGGCCTTTGTGACCGATGTGACAAATGAATCGAATGTCAAGAAAACCCTCGACGAAGTCCTGGCGCGCGCCGGTCGCATCGACATCCTGGTCAACAACGCGGGCCTCGGCAAAATGGTTCCGTTGACAGACGGCGACACCGAAGACTGGCGACAAATACTGGAAACCAACTTGCTCGCACCCATGGTGATGACGCGGGAGCTTCTATCCCGACAAAAAAGTCCGCACATCTTGTTTACCAGTAGCATGAGTGCGCACCGCTTGACGACCGGGGGCGGTATGTATGCGGCTTCGAAAACGGGGCTACGAATCTTGGTGGAGTCGCTTCGTCGTCAACTCCGGCGAGATGGATGTCTTGCAAAGTTAACACTTCTGAGCCCGGGCTGGGTTGAAACCGAGTTTGCTGAAGTGAGTCTAGGTGACAAAGACAAGGCTAGAGCGCACTGGGACAGGGTATCGGCGCTCGAGCCCAAAGCCATCGCCGACGCGGCGCTTTTTGCCGTCACCGCCCAAGCCTCCTGTGAGGTCAATGATATTCTCCTACGCCACCACCAGCAGGCGGAGTGAAGAAGTTCACGACCGTTTCGCTCACGCCCCACCCTAAACGCCTGGTGATATCGCAAGAAACCCAAGCCGGGCCTCCCCCACAAACGGCACAATGAGCCGAGGGGAGCCTTTCCTCCTCAGGTCACGCGCTTATGAAAAATCGGTGGCCCCCCCCAGGTCGCGTCGACAAAGCGCGTCAAGTCCCCTATATAGGATTGGCGAGGAGCGAATCATGGGTGCGCATTCGGAACATGTCTTCGAGTATTTCACCAATGCCGCCCGCCTCATGGATGTCGGCCGAAACATCGAAAAGCTGCTGGCGACCCCTGTCCGTCAGGTCAAGGTGCACGTCGCCATCGAGCTCGACAACGGAAACGTCGAAGTTTTTGAGGCCTATCGAATTCAGCACAATGGCGCACGCGGTCCGTTTAAGGGCGGGATTCGGTATCACCCCGCTGCAGACGAAGATGAGGTGAAAGCGCTGGCAAGCCTGATGAGCTGGAAGACCGCTGTGGTGGGCATTCCTTACGGGGGTGCAAAAGGAGGCGTGCGCGTCGACCCTCGGGCGCTTAGCCACGGAGAACTCCAGCGCATGACCCGAAAATTCATCGACGAGATTCACTGGCTCATGGGTCCCAATACGGACATTCCGGCCCCAGACATGAACACCAACGCCCAAACGATGGCCTGGATTGCGGACCAGTACTCCAAGTACCACGGCTTCGAACCGGGTGTGGTGACCGGAAAACCAGTAGAACTTTACGGTTCACAAGGCCGAGAGGGGGCCACCGGGCGCGGCGTAGCCCTCCTCGCAAGGTGGGCCACCGAAAACCTAGGGCGCTCAATCGAAAACGCGCGTTTCGCCATCCAGGGTTTTGGGAACGTGGGCAGCTGGGCCGCCAAGACCCTTGCGAACTTCGGTGCCAAACTTGTGGCTGTGGGCGACCACGGGGCCTACCTGCGGAACCCAGACGGCTTCGATGTCGATGCACTCACCTCCCATGTGCGCAAGAGCCCCGAACGATCCGTCAAAGGGTTCCCGGGCGCCGACGCGAGTTCATTTGAAGATTTGTTTGCGGAAGACGTCGATATCCTGATCCCCGCCGCCCTCGGTGGCGTGATCACCGACGATGTGGCCAAGAACGTGCGAGCACGCGCCATCGTAGAAGGAGCGAATGCGCCCACGGTCCCCTCAGCCCACAAGATTCTGCTCAAACGCGGCGTGGAGATCATCCCCGATATTCTCGCCAATGCCGGGGGGGTCATCGTAAGCTATTTTGAGTGGGTTCAAAATGCCCAACGCTTCTATTGGGACGAAGAGGAGGTCAATCTGAAGCTCGAAAAACTGCTTCGCAAGGCCTACGATGAAATCACGGGACTCGCTCAAGGCAAGGCTTTAGATCTAAGAACGGCAGCTTTTGTCGTGGCGGTACGCGAGGTCGGCAAAGCAACCGTCCTGCGAGGATTATGAAATGAAAGACTTGCAGGATTTTCCACTCTTCAAAGGCCTCGAGGAAAGCGAGCGAATCAGTTTTCTGTCCACGTGCGAAGCCTCCGTGCTTCGACCAGAAGAAACACTCATTGTTCAGGGCACCCACGGGGACCGTGTCTATTTGGTTGTTTCCGGCAGCCTCCGAATTTTCGTGGAAGCAAACGGCGGGGAGCACGAAATCGCTCGCGTAACCGCGCCCGCCGTCCTCGGAGAGATGGAATTTCTGACCAAAGCCCCCAGAACCGCCAGCGCCCAAACGGTCACCGAAGTCCATGTGGTTCACGCAACGTACCAAGTTCTCGAAAAACAGATGTCCGAAAACAACCCCGCAACACTCAAAGTTTTCTGCAACATCGCCCGGGTGCTGTGCGCCCGTCTCGCAGAAATGGACCGGAAAATCACCGAAATGGCACTGCTCCCATCGGTTCGCCCCAAAGAACTCCAAGCACTTCATCAAAAACTTTTTGAAGAGTGGAGCCTATGACAGAGGGGGACCCCTCAGCCCATCAAGCGTAGGCGCTGCTCTACAATAAACGAACTCAACGCATCGACGTTAGGCGGGTCCTCTGGCAAAACGCTGTTCTCGAGCGCGTCCTGCAGCAGGGCCTCAAGGCGTTCGAAATCTATCAATGAGGGGGCCGCATCAGATTCAGTCACGGTCTGTTTCTCGGCCTCCTCCTTGATTTTGATCAGCTCGGGCACCCGACTGAATCCGTACTCATCCGCGAGAAAGCGAACGTTGGTAACGACTCGGCCGGTGCGAAGCAGGTGCGCCCCCGTAAGGGACACGCGATAAGCATACAGCATTCGTTTCGCGGTTCTGCCTCCGGCTTTCGACTCCACCTCCGACTCCCGACGCATCCCTCGGAAGAAACCTTGGTAATGTCGGGCGACGCGCTGCGACAGAGCACCTTGGGCGAAGTCGGCAAGGCGGTGCCCCAACGGTGTCGTCAACACTTGAAGCGGCCCCAAAAATCGTTCAACAAGGTTGCCGTTACCCGAGACAAGAAGACTCGCGCACTTACCCAGCTCGTTGAGCGTGAGATCCGTTTCCCTCCCCTCCCAGTCGGCAAGAAAGTCGATACTGAGTTTAGGCTCCCCGAGCCCGAGCAGTACGCTGGCGGGTGCGACAAAGCATCCTTTGAGGTCAAGGTCGCTATCGGGGGACGGGAAGCCGTAGGCATGCGCCCCCGTCAATGCGACCCACAACACCTGGCTATGGCTGTCGCTCGACGGGTCCGTGTATCGCCGGAGAAACCGCTTGACCGCTGACGCATCGACATCCGGAGGAAGCGCGTCCGGGATAAGCTCTACGGTCCACTCATCCCCGAGGACTGAGGCCGCTTCCGTGCGCTTTTCCTCCACGCCCGACGGCAAACAAAACACACGCCTAGCCTGCTCACGACGGCACAACTTGAGGAATTCATCTGCAGCGCGGTAGTCGGGGCGTTTCGGCAATCGTGAATCCGCTGCCTCTTCATCAAGTGTATCGGCTATTGCTTTGGCCTCAGCCACTACCTCTTCCATGGGCACTTTCTGCGCCTTGATTTCTAATAGACGCTCCCGTAAGGGCCCTTCAACTTCGATCAGGGGCTCGCCGGTTCGAAGCCAAGAGACACAAGAATAGAGCAGTCTCAGAAGATTGTATGCATTCTTCGGCCGATAGGATGAAGGCTCGAGCCGCGCACCGTTTCCATCGACAACCGTCGCGCGAAAGTGAGAGAAGTCCGCACCCGGCAAAAGACCACGGTCAAACAGCGAACGACACAGAGCATGAACTTCTTTTTTGGCCAAAGCTTCCGAGAATCCTAGACCCGCGCCTCGCAAAAATGTAGACGCCTGAACCGCATCCTCGACCTTCCCTTGGCCAATCTTATGGATAAGCGCGCGCACCGCCTCGTCTCGTTCGAGCGAGCGGGCCATCTTCTTAAACTGGCTTTGCGCGTACCTCCCGAAACTACCGAGGATGTTCATCGAAACAAACATCCGTCGGGCATCAAGAAGACGCTGCCCTAGGGGCGCAACATGCTTGTGCAGAGGCGACCAAAGCGTCTCCAAAGTGTTCGCATCTCCCCTAAGTCCCTGTTCGACGAGCTTAGCCACTTCCCAGTAGGAAGATTCTCCCGCGGGGTCCTGGAGTGTGTCGGGCATCTCCCAAAGACCGCTCGATGCCTCAAAAGGCGCGACAAAGCAGCCACGTACATCTTCGTCGGAATCGGCGTTCGCAAGACCCCAGGCCTGACTTCCCACAACAGCAGAGTAGATGACCTCGTCTTTCAACTTTCTGAAGTCCCACTGTCGTCGGCCAAGATCACCAAGCAAATCAGCCCGCTGCATCGTGATTTGGTCGCGCTGCGCAGTAAGCCTCCGCCCGGTGGGCGTTTCCAAGGCATAAGTATGGTGGGTCACGTCCCGAACGACGGCAAGGGACGACGCCTTGTGAAGGTATTCGTCTTCGCCCACCACGTCCACGCGAAGTACAACCCGCGTGCCTTTCGGCAAGACGACACTGTCTTCATGCAATTTAAAACGCTTCACCGTCATGTCAACACCCCACTTCAGACCCGCACCGGTCCAACCCTACTCCAAACCTTCGAAAGGCACCCGATCGGCACCAACCCAAAAAGCAAGTAGAGTAGAATACCGAAGCCCCGAGAGATTTCAAGCGGAAAATTTGGGTGCCACGCCGTCCCCGAAGTGGCGCTCCCACAAGGAAGAAACGGGACACCTGTTTGGCCACGTTGGCGACGGCGAAATCACCGGCCTGGCTGAGCGACGCGTCGTCTGTCCGGCGGGTGCACAACTCAAGAATGCGCAACGTTTGATCGCGGATCGGGTCCAGCAGCACCATCGGAGACGGGTTTTGGTGGGGCATGCTGGAGTATCATCTAGTATAGAGGTATATATGAACAGATATGTTGCGAAAAGCGACCGTGGTCATTGGGATCCTCGGACCCACCTTAGATTCTGGCAAAGGCCCCAAACGATGGGAGAAATGGCGACCTACCGTGGCCATGTCTTGCCACGATGACCTCCTCATTTCCCGAATCGAACTCCTATACCAGGAGAAATTCCAAACTCTGCTTTCAACGGTGACCAAGGACATCGGCGAGGTCTCACCTGAAACCAAAATCAATCCCCACCGAATCGAGTTTGAGGATCCGTGGGACCTTGAGCAGGTCTACGGAGCGCTCCACGACTTCGCCAAGGCCTACAACTTCAGGCCCGCGCGAGAGGACTACCTTATTCATATCACCACGGGTACACACATCGCACAGATCTCATCGTTCTTGTTGACCGAGGCTCGCTACTTTCCGGCACGCATTCTGCAGACGTCGCCTCCAGCGAAGCGGAGCATGGGCGGCCCTGGAACCTACCGCATCATCGACCTCGATCTGTCGAAGTACGACCGCATCGCTCAGCGCTTTCGGCGTGAGCAAAAAGAGGGTCTGTCATTCTTAAAGGCCGGCATCGATACCAAGAACAAGGGGTTCAACAAGATGATCGAACAGATCGAAAGAGTCGCCATCCAGTCGAAGGATCCCATCTTGCTTACAGGCCCGACGGGTGCCGGCAAGTCGAAGCTGGCCCAGCGAATCTACGACCTAAAAAAGAGCAGACAACAGATTACGGGCTCATTCGTGGACGTCAACTGCGCAACGCTTCGCGGCGATGGCGCAATGTCAGCGCTGTTTGGGCATGTGAAAGGAGCATTCACCGGTGCTCTGACCACCCGCGCGGGGCACCTGAAACAGGCGGACGGCGGCGTGCTCTTTCTGGATGAAATCGGCGAGCTCGGGCTCGATGAACAACCCATGCTGCTCCGGGCCATCGAAGAAAAGGTGTTCTATCCGGTAGGCGCTGACAAGCAGACCCAAAGTGACTTCCTCCTCATCGCTGGTACCAATCGAGACCTCATTGCGTCGGTGCAGGAGGGGCGATTTCGAGAGGACCTCTTGGCCCGAATCAATCTGTGGACCTATCAACTTCCAGGCCTCTCTCAACGCCCAGAGGACATCGAACCCAACCTCGAATTTGAACTGGAGCAGTGCAGGCAGAGCCTTGGGCGCAATATCACGATGACACGCGAGGCAAAAAACCGCTTTTTGGACTTTGGGCGAAACAAGCGTGCCGTTTGGAAAGGGAACTTTCGAGACCTCAACAGTGCCATGAGACGCATGGCGACCCTATGCAGCAGCGACCGGATTTCACGCAAAGATGTTGATGAGGAATGTGACCGACTTCGAGCCTCATGGGGCGCCCACTCGGACTCATCCGCTGCTTCTGCGGACAGTCGCGTCACGAGATACCTCAGTGCCGAGGCAAAACCAATCGACCGGTTTGATCGCGTTCAGCTTGAAGACGTCCTCACCGTATGCGAACAATCGAGAACCCTGGCCGAGGCTGGGAAAGTGCTATTCTCCGAGTCCCGGACGAAGAAAAAGAACCCCAATGACTCCGACCGGGTCCGAAAATATCTCGCGCGCTTTGGTGTCAAGCTGGGCGATTTACAACGACAATAGAGCCGAGGCATGGCGCCATCGCCTATGGGAGATGACAGACATAACGGGCTCCTAGATGCACAAGACAATAACTCGCCCGAGCCGATAAATCCAGGAAAAGATCTGGAAGGCGTTTCGGCTGGTTCGAGGGAACGTGTGCCAAATTTGAACACCTGGCTCCATCAAACAAATAAACCCATACTTGGTCTCGCATGGGCAAATATCTACCAATTGCTGTTGGCACAACGATAGGCATTTTCATCGTGCACTCTGGAAATGTCGTCCTCGGCGTCGTCGGAGGGGGCTTACTCCTTGTCGGGTTCATCGCGCTTGTCGTCTTGGGCAACCTACCGGCGAGTCTGCGGATGGAGGTCGCAAAAGCCAGTGACGATCCGGAGGTTCAAAAGCTGGAACAACAGTTCGAAACCTTGGGATTCCTTCGAGGCCCGAACTACACCGCATATCTAAGCCCCCCCGCGCACGTTTCCTCCTTTCTCAGCAGAGACGAAAGAAGCTACGGACTCGTATACAAAACAGGCACGATTCCTTCGCAAGTGTTCTTCGATTTGGTTTCCGTCTTCGAATCAGACCCCGGTACCGAACCACAAACTCTGGGTCTAACGTCCGGCGTGGCGCCCGGCGGTGCTTCATTGCCTACGCCTCGCGGATCGTTTGTACAGATTCTTGTCGGTTTCCAGCCGGCCAATCTCCATAAGCAGCACCTTGAGGGACTCGCATATCTTGCAAAGTATCGTCTTGTGCCGCAAAAACTTTCACTTGCTGAGGTGCCTGAGCACTTCAGGACTTCTATCGCTCGGCAACGCGCCACCTTCCTCAGGAATCTGCCCTGGCACACAGTTCAGATGCTGTTTCGAACGATGACAAGCCGCTCTCCCAACAAGCGACCCCTTGCGCAACAACCACTCGCGCTGGAGATCCTGCGCAATTTACGTAATGCACCGTCCTCCTAGATGGATGTCTTCGCTCACATCGCCGCTGGCGCGCTCCTCGGGCGTGCCGTTCGACCATCGGGCGATCACTGGGTTGCTTTTGCCATTTTTGGCGCGGCAGCAGGATTTTCGCCGGACATAGACGCGCCTCTCGCTCTCATGGGCCCAGAAGTCTGGGCCGAATGGCATCAGGTGGTCACCCATTCCGTGGTCGGCCTCCTCTGGGTACCGGTGGCCTTGTCCGCGTGGCCATTTCAGTTTGCACCATGGCAAGAGCGCCTAAAAGTCGCTCTCATGGGTTGGTGCCTCCACGTCGTTTTGGATCTTTGTGCGCGGTGGCCGGTACCCATTCTCTGGCCGTTTTCAAAGGCGCGCTTTGCCTGGACCCTCATTCAGCACGACTTTTCGTGGACCATCGACATGATTCTTATCGTGGGCCTTGCGCTCACCCTCTGGGACCCAATAAAGCAGCGTGCCCGAGCGCTCGCTTCTTTCACAGCGACCCTCGTAGTCAGCTGGCTCCTTCTCGGATTTCCTACATAGCCTTTTGGGGCGGTGTCAGTGTCTTGACTCCTATATCCGGTGGGTCTTCCTGCGATCTGGCTGCCTCGGTCGACCACACTCCGTAATAGCTTGCCAATACCCTGCAGTACTGTTTTGCAGGGGTTCAAGCGAAACGGGAGGGAGAGTAGAACATGATCTTACGGATTCTGGTTTTGGTTCTGGTCATGGCGGCAGCAGCTTGCGGCGATGCCCCCGGGCTCCACGACCAAAACAACGTCCAAAGCCAAACCGGGGGCATCAATGGCTGTCCCCCGGGGGCAGCCGATTGTGCCTGCCCAGAAGGTTTTCATGGCGTGAACTGTGACATCGACTGCACGGGAGCCGCTGCCTGTAGCGGCAATCGAACCCCAACCAGTGCCGGAGATCTCTTGAACTTGAGAAACTGCTCGTTCCTCGAGGGGGACCTACGCATCGAAGGGTGTGATTTGGCCGATCTAGTAGGCGTCGAATGCCTCACCTCCATCGGAGGGCGTCTAAGCATCGCGGGCAACGGCTTCATCAGCCTGAAAGGGTTGAAGCAGCTCCGCGCCGTTGGGACAGAGTTGAGCGTTCAGAGAAACGATGGACTCACCAGCCTCGCAGGGCTCGAGAACATCACCTCCGTGGGGGAAGGCTTGCTGATTCGGGGCAATCGTGGTCTCAGCGACCTCCGAGGTCTCAAGGGCGTCACCACCATCGGGGCGCAGCTGAGCATTCGTGGTAATCCCATGCTCACGAGCCTGGTCGGACTGGAGAATCTTACTTCGATCGGAGACTCCCTGGAGATCAGCTTCAACCCCATCCTTCCCGCCTGCGAAACAGAGGCCCTTGCCCTTCGCCTCAATAAAGAGTGTACTTCTTGCCTCGGGAACAACGGAGCCGCCACGTGTGACTGACGAATTGATCGACTGAATGTTTCCGAAACCCGGCTCCAGCTAATCGTCCTCTCCAAATGGGGTCAGACGACGCCCCCCGCAAAGCGACCGCAAAGGCCGCCTACCGAGCAAATCGTTCCTGCTCAAGCCAGAGCTTCGAGTCTTTGGAATGGCTCCAAGAATTGCTTCGTGTATGTGCATGTCCACTACTCCAAAAGGCGAGATGCCCGGTAGAAAGAGACCAAGTGTGCCCATATCATACCCTAAAAATCACAACAAAACGCGAGTAAGCCTCCGCCGGCATCCCAAAGCTCTAGGGTACCGAGATGGTGTTGGCGAGCTATTCCCCAAGTTCCGTGCACATTCGTTGTAAGGACAGGTTTGCGACAACTCCACGATAATAAAGTGTAGGTCATTGCCGCGGCGGTAACCCATTGCGAGTTGCCACCAAGAAAAGACGGAGGCCGCAAGATCAATTCTTCTTGCGCACAAATGGCGCTGATTTCAATACCCGTATGCAACGGTCATGTCCTGTGCCCAGAGCCGGGCTCTGTAGGACACATCTTCTTCCCCAGTCTTGGCGGTGGTTTAGCGCTCGGGTACAGTTATTTCTTATCGCTCGTGGATGCATCCAACAATGAACAATACCAACGATGAAAACAGCCGTACCGCATCCGAGTTCGGTATCCCTTTTGGCACCAAGATCGAGAACCTCTATCGCATCGAAGGTGTGTTGGGGGCTGGGGCAATGGGTGACGTTTACCGGGCAAAGCAACTTCGGGTCGGAAGAGAAGTCGCCATTAAGGTACTCAACCACAGTGCGGCATGTCATGCGACGATCGCAAAGCGGTTTGAGACCGAAGTCGACATCGTCCGGAGACTTGCCCATCCGAACACCATGACACTTATTGATACCGGTCGCCTTGAGGACGGCCGCCTATACGTCGTGAGCGAACTCTTGGAGGGAGAGACTCTCGAAGAGTCACTGAGTCGTGGTCCGCTCAGCGTCCGGCAAACCATCGTCTTGCTCAAAGAAGTCGCAGGTGCACTGGCGGAGGCGCATGCGCATGGTGTGGTTCATCGAGATCTCAAACCAGCCAACATCTACATGCAGAATATTCGCGGTGATGTCATCGCGAAGGTACTCGACTTTGGTGTCGCCAAGTTTGAAGAGAGTTCACTTCGCACGACGGCAGGACATCTTTGCGGCACGCCGGCCTATCTTTCGCCGGAACAGGCTTTGTGCCACTCACTCGATGGACGAAGTGACCTCTACAGCCTCGGCATTGTTGCCTACGAGTGCTTGAGTGGGGACCTACCGTTTCAAGCCACCTCAGCACTCGAGATGGCGGTTTCACGTACGACCCGACCTCCGAAAAATCTCAGCGAAGCTTGGCCATCCGCGACTGAGCACCCAGCACTTCACGACTTGATCATGTCCATGCTCAGCAAGGATCCGGAAGGAAGGCCCAAGGATGCGCAAACGCTGCTTAGACTCCTCGATGGGATTCCTATTTCCCGTCACGAAAACAGGCAGATTTTGCACACCAAAGCGACACTTGCAGATGGGCCTACAGATGCCGGGGCCACAGTTGAGAATTCATCACAAACGCGGCTGCTCCAAGAAGCGACGAATAGCAAGCGGCCATCGTTGCGCAGGGCGCGCCTTGGCCTTGCTGCGGGGGGCGCTTTGGTCGCAATTCTCATGCTTGGCACGTTGCTGCTTTCGTCTCGGCAGCCGCAAGCACAAAAAGACGGTATCCGCTTGGAAGTCAGCGGTCACAGTGCCCATCCAAGATCGGAAACAAAGAAGTCGCCCCCACACAAACCTGCAGTTCGAGACAACACGGATACGGGCTCGAAAACCGTCAGTGATGTTCTTCGAAACTTGGAACTAAGAGGAACCGTCTACTTTCGGGCCAAGTTCGAACCCCCTTGGGGTATGAGAATTCCTTCCACCGAGTTTGCCAATTTTCACATCGTGACGGAAGGAAAACTCATACTCAAGTGGGGAGAAAGAGTCATCCATCTTCAAAAAGGGGATTTGGTCATGTTTCCTCATGGCTCTACCCATGACCTGATTTCTGATCTCAATGCGACCGTCCTTCCGGGGCCCGCCATCATGTCTCAAATCAAGGTCGATGGAAACGGTCGGGGGAGATACCGGGGATCGCACGCAAGCCCAGCCGAACCGACTGCAGAGCTCATTTGCGGTCATTTCTCCTTGCTTCGAACTCGGCGCGAACCTCTGTTTGACCACCTACCTGATCTGATCGTTCTGCCAAACAAGGAGATCGAGAAGGGAGATTCGAATCACTTCATTCCATTGGCTGAAGAATTGCTCAAGCTTCAAGTCAGAGGCAGGGGCGGAGACCAGCCGGTGGTCGACAAACTCGCCGAAGCGCTCCTGGTTGAAACTTTGGGGGAGTACCTCTTTCTCAACGGCCTATCCCTCGACCTTCCACAAGGTGCTTTGAGCACGGTTCTATCTGACGACATAGTCGGTCAAGTCACAAAACAGGTTCAACAACAGCCCAACAAACCCTGGACGACCGCATCCCTCGGCCAAAGTGTCGGGCTCTCCGAGGGTGCATTGGCGAAGCGATTCCTCTCTACGTACGGAATCTCGCCAATGGACTACATTCATCGAGTTCGAATGAATAAAGCCTGGCTATACATGGAGCGGGAAAAGCGCTCCCTTCAAGAAGCAGCCACGCTCACCGGCTATCGTAGCAAACTGGCGCTCGCACGCGCGTTCAAAAAACAGTTTGGTTTCTCACCCCACTGACATAGAAGCTCATTCAGTTGTGATCGCTCTCGAGCCTTCAGCGAAGAGTTTCGCGACAGCTATGTCACGCTCAGCGCGAAGGGTCTTCTTTGGCGCAAAATATTCGTTTTGCTTCCAAAGGTGCGCGTTTTCCCACGAGTATTCGCTTTTCCTGAACCGATCGAGCAAGCGCAGTTTGGACACGCCGATGCGCGAGGGCGGCCTCACCGGGGGCAAGTGCCGGCTCTAGAGCATACCAAAATGGTTCCGGATAGAGCTCGCTGAGACGGGCCGCCTCTTCTCCACGGAGCGCGCCATAGTCGTCTGGAGAGAAATCGAAGAGGTGACGGGCGAGTGAGGCCAATTCGATGGACACCTGTTTTTGGTCGCCAGGCTTGTGGAAGCTCTGTATGACCTTCATACAGCGTCCGATAGCAATCCAGATTCTATGCATAAGATGTACCCGAAATCGGTAACGTAGCCATCTTGCGGTTCCTGGCGCATTGTCCCATCGACTGCGCAGCCGTTCGATTCTCTGGATGAGCCAATCACGATCCCAGCCTGCCCACTCGCCGGCCACGCCCCAAGCGTTGAATCCAACCGCGCGCGAGACCTCGTAGCACCAAATTTTGCGTGCGCCAGAGACGGATAACCCCACCTCAACGCAGCGCATCGCTGTAAGCGGGATATCATGCCGAGTTTCCGTATCTAAAAAGTGGTCCGCCATCGCCACCCAGACTTCTTCCCGGGCTGGATCCTCTTTGATTTCGCGCATCGTTCTAGGATGATTGGAATACTTTGGTTATACAACCAAAATACTGAAACCCAGCGCCCCAGAACAAAGGTGTCAGGAAATCCTGAGTGCTTTCCCGGGTGCCATTTGCGAAGACCATTGCTCGATGGAATGACAAGTATTTCGATGAGTTACTTCTTGTTAAGCCGATTTAACACGTGAGCGGCTGTACGCGAGAACTGCACCGCATACTGATCAGCGAACTCCTCCCCCTTTTTTCGATTTGCTTCAGTCCAATTCCGTCGGTACCAGTCAACGTGATGACCAACCTCGTGGTACAGAAGATGCTGTACAAAGAAGCGTCGCAGCTCATTCTCGGTAAACTCTACATACCACCATCCTCGTTCCCGAAATGGTGGCGCACCAAAGGAAGAATAGGTTTTTGCCCACTTGGGCTCGGGGGCCCTCCGGCCCAGGCATAGCCGCCGATCAACCCTCCACGGATAAAGTACAATGAGTCGAACCCCACCTCCGCAGATAAATTCAGCCAGATTGAGCCCTTGACGCCGATCGGAGGCACTGGGCCGTCGAAGCCAAAGATGAGTTATGCCCCGGGAATGTCAAGATGGGCAGCTTCTGCTCTGGGCTCGGTTTTTCCAACGAGTGAGCTCGATAAAAAGTACGATCGGGAACCTTGGGATAGTTCCTACCGCCATGGACATCCCCAAATTTCCGACTTTTTCGCCAGGCAGTTTGCTTTTTGTCTTTCATTCCGCCTCTTGTTCTAAAGCAACCATACGGTTCAGCCGTCGTCCACCCCCAAGCGGATCACCAGTCCATACCCACGCAGGACGCAACAACGCTGAGGCCAGACAAGCCCCCGCCTCGCGACCAATGGCTTTTGGGTTCCCTACATCCAAACTCCGAGCCCACTCGGAGGCAAAAAAGTACGGACAGACCAAAGGCGTTCGTTTCCCACGCTCAAGTGAAATCCGAATACGTCTAGGGCTCTCCATCTTGCACCGGACCGCGACCGTTCAGTTGTGGCATCGTGCGCGCGCCTGAGTAAAAAACCGCAGACAAGGCGTGAAGAACCATGCACTTGCGGTGAATGCATCGAGCCCGAACCAACGGAAATTCGAAAATGCTGTAGCGTCGAACGAGCCGTCCATTGCCATCGCACCCCATGAGCCACTGCCAAGCTCAAAAATAGAGCGCAACTCGCGTAGTTCGTCTGGAGCCAGCATACTCTCTCTCAATCGCCACCTAGCCACATGAGAGATCGTCGGCGCTAAGCCGCTCTACAATCGGATCGAAGAATGCGACGTCAATCATCCCCAAGATCCAAAACGTCGTTGCGGAGTCTCCGTTTTCATCGACAAGGACTACCGTTCGTCGAGGTCCACCTCCCACGCCCCTATGACAATTGGCAATCCGCTCCTCATAGTACAAAGCACCCGTAGTCCGTAGAAGTATGAAAGAGCACACCCAAAGAGCCCCGACGGTAAGCGTCAACAAGACAACCATCTTTGCCCTTCTTGTGCGATATCTCCTGTCCATAGGAAGCTAAACAACGCTATCAGATTCGACTGCACGTGACCACTCCACCTTCGACCCGGCCGACAAACAAGGGTCGACCTTGGGCAGCCTCGAGCAACACTGTAGGGCACCAACGATTGCTGAGGTCCACTACCGCGTCCTAATGCCGCGGGATTTTCTACGTGACGTACTTGAGCTCAAATTGGAGGACCTTATGGAAGACCCCCGGATGCATGATGACGCGGCGAACCCTTCGACTCGGTGAGACGCAACTTCGAAACACGGTTTCTCAATATATCACAACCTTCAATAAGCGCGACGGTCTCCTAAACCGTAAGCTGCAAGTTGCGCGGCGCCTTTTTGGAAACAAGCCCGCTGCTCTGCGCCCAAGAACAAACCGAATCGATGTGCCTCCGCACGGCTGCACGTCCTAACCCATACCGTCGACTATCGTTTTCAAAAAGGTGCACGCGTGTGGTAGTATAAGTCTCGAAACAGCGTGGATACCAAACGCTGTGAGAAGGACTGGATCCGTTGGGCCGAAAGGTAAAATCCAAACGCCGCAAAAAAACCCTTCCCCTCGTTGAGCTGTTTCGGGGCGTCGTGAAGAAAATGACTGAGGAGCAACAGCAGCAGATCACGCCCGAACTTGAAGAACTCCAACGGCAGGGCATTAGGACGTATGAAAACCTACTTGATGGTCTTTCATACCTATCAGAGGCGGATCGAAGCACTGTCGTTTGGGTTCTTGAGCGATTAGAAAAGCGAAGCGCAGGACCGAGGCTCTTGGAGGTTCTCGTGAACGACAGCTCCCTGTCGGTTCGCTGTGGGGCTGGCCGGGCACTCGGCGTGATCGGCGGTAAACGAGTAGTCAGTGGACTCAGCAAAGTCGTCGAGAACAGCAGCATAGACCCATCTATTCGAGCAGAAGCCTGTGCCGGACTCGCGTTCTTGTCTGAAAAGATCGACACGAAAATATTTCGTAGATTGGTGGGCGATCTCGAGGAGGACCCTCGCGTCAGGTCACAAGCCGCCGAGGGATTGGCGAATCACCTCAGCGGTTCAGATCGACGTCGTCGGGAGTGGAGACGGGCCGTTGAAGTCCTACTTCCCTGTTTAAACGATTCCAACACGGACGTGAGGTTCTGGGCTGTCTTTGCCGTGGGCTCCCTCAACGCACGAGTCGCCGTACCCCGGCTACGGAAGCTAGCACGCCGCGATGACGCCATAGCCACCGGAATGTGGGCTGTGAGCGAAGAAGCAAAAGACGCTCTTCATTGTATTGAGCGGGGGTTCTGGCCCGAGCTGGATGCCTTCACTCGAACTCAAAGGAAGCCCGAGTCGCAGGGCGGTGAATGATCTCACGAAATGTACTATGAAATGATTCTTACGGGAGTTTTTTTGCGAAAGGAAAGCGCCGATACATCATACATAGCCCACTCTTTTTCTACCGGTCCTTCGGGGTTCTTCTTATTCTCCTCGGTTCACTTGTCATCCTCGCAGGCACGGGCACTACTGAAATCTTTGGCATTCCAATCGTGCCTCACTAAAAAGTAGGCCCCACCAACCCGTGTTGCTGACAGCTCTTTGCACCGGCGGCGTCGATCTCACAAAAATGAGTCATGTAAATCTGACAGGTCTGACATAATTCACCGAAATCGCGAAAATAGCCGGAAGGAGACTCCACGACTGGGCCTACGCCCGTCCACACTCAAGTTGTTGAACTCGAGCGCGCTCCAAGAAAGTAGGCGTGATCGAAAAATGGTCGTTGTTCAGGTCCGGTCATGAGAACGGCGCTCTCCTTAGGGGAAATTTCAAAAAGGTGCTTTTCGGACCGTCCGGCGTGAGATGTTCCGCGCCAACGCTATCGTTCGAATCGAATAACCCGCCACCGACAACCTCTTGATTTCTGATTGCATACGCACACTCGTCCTCGCTCTTCTCATAACAACCCTCATTGCAAACATGAGCGATTTCGTGCGTCGCCACTTTGTCAGATGCCCTGGCTAACCCTTCGTTGAAGGCGTTCAACTCAAGGCAAACACTTGGTCAACTTCGAGCCAAATGGGTGGTCGACTTCGAGCAAAGACCCTAGTCAACTTCGTGCCAAATGGGTGGTCAACTTCCAGCCAAGCGAGCAATGAAAACTTTTGCTGCGGAAGCAACCGGCGCCTGCTACGCTTGCCGGATCCAACCCAAAGGAGGCATCGATGTCCGAGCAGCAGAAGCAACCAGAGAATGAGAAGACCCCAAAGAAGCCCGCCTTCATCCTGTTCTGTCACATTCCGCCCAGGAAAGAAGATTTGAACAGTACCAGCGCGGAGGAGTCCCTGATTGCAAAGAGGATTGACGCACTCTACGCCGAGCATCTGGAGACGATCCTGACGGACCCGGAAGGCCATCTCGTTCTCTGGTTCGATGCCTTCGAGTCGGAGGTGCTGGGGAATTTGAGCCCCGCGGACTTCCGGCAGGTGGGCTCGCAAGAACTCCGCAAGAAGCGGAAGAAGAAGCTGGAGGGCAAGCACTACACGGTCACCATCGCCGGGAAGGACCACAAAAAACGTGGGGCCTGGCTCAAGGACCTCGCATCACACGTAAGTAGCTTCCCGAAAGCCACGCTCCTTACCGCCTTCGATCTAGTTGATCTTCTCGGTGAGATGTCGAATGTCCACGAACTGGGGGCCTTCCTGCTGGGCGACCGCGAAACCGTGAAGTACGACTCGCCGAAGATCATCGATGCCGTGCTCCGACTGCGGCTTCTCGGGAGTGGTGTGCCCGTCTTCCGCCTGGATGAGGATGTTCTTCTTCCACCCGACGACAAAAACGCCTGCTATAAACTTCTGAAGAAAGCGGTCGCTGCTCAGATCAAGAACGTGAAGGACCATGGCGATGGTAGAAACATCTGGTCAACGATGCTCTCTGTGGGCTACGAAGACAAGGACGATGAGAAAGACCTGAATTGCTGGGCTAGGTTCTCCGCCACGCGGCCGCAGCCCGCGCTAAGCCTCGAGAAGGGAGCAGAGGCCGTCCAAAGAGCTACCGAGGACGAAAGCCTCTGGGAGCTGGCCGCCAACACGTCCTTCGTTCCTGACTTGCAGCAGCAATTCTTTGAACCTGAGCAGATGGTGCGGTGGGGGGCTCCGCCGACCGCTGTGATATCTGGGGGCTTGCTGTACTTGAGTGATGCGGTGATCCTCGACGTTCCGCCGTTCAGCAATTTCAACCTTGGGGTCATGTACATCGACGATCATCTCCGCTACGCCCTTCACAGGGAGCTGACGGCGTTCGCGAAGGTGACTACAATGGGCAAAAATGGACCGCTCCACGTTCGCGACGACGATAACCCGGTCGTCAAATACCGAACCGGGTGGAACGCCTTCCATAAGTATACTCTCGGCACCTACCTTCCCCAGCTTCTGTACGGCGCCATCATGGACGCGTGGATCACTGCGCCCAAGGTCAGACTTAAGAACGGTACGAAAGAAGTCGAAACGTGGCCGCTCAAACTGAGGCGGATCGATGTCAAAGCATCCGGGGAGACCACCTGGGATACGCTTCGTGAGGCCAGCTGGCGCGGGGAGACCCGGGGAATCCTGGCGGATGAAATCAACAAGGCCCGAGGCGGCCGCGGGATCCACGACGAGGCTCGGTTGCGAAAGAATCTGCGCAGTGTGGCGATGGACCGGATCACGGTGCTCAGGGACGTTTGGGGTGATAAGAAGATGAGGGGTTCCTTCGCATACCACTGGATCCACGGAACGGTGAGATCTGGGGCTTGCGAAGCGTTTGGCAAAGTGGCCGGGGCAACTGAGGAAGAACAGCGTACCCTAATGAGTGCTTGGGCCGAGGGCATGGAGCCAGGCTCGCGCGCGTGGGGCGTGAAATGGACCAAGGACAACAAGCCCGATCTCCGGATTGCCTCCCAGCTGGCGGAGGACATCGAGGTGCTGATCACCGATGCAGTGAACTACCTGCGTTGGGTGCGGCTGTGGCCTTCGGTCGTGCAGGCGATCAGAGCCGTCCCGCGAGGTGAGTTTGGAGGTGATCCGGAAGCGTGGTGGTGAGCTGGTCGGAGGTTCGCGACCGAGAACCTCGGTCTGGTTCAATACAAATTCGCCGAATGTGTGTCCAGAAAACGCCAACATACCGCAAAAAAAGCGTTTTCGTCACTTTTCCCGTTCTCCGGTCGACAATGGAAACACCATCCGCATAGTCCAACTCGGTCCGCTCACCCGCTTAATGCTCAATTCGGAGACCGACCTTCTTCGAATTGCAGACGTGGCCCTCAAGGGCAAACACCTGGTCAACTTCATGCCAAATGGGTCGTCAACTTCGAGCAAAGACCCTGGTCAACATCGTGCCAAATGGGTGGTCAGCTTCCCAGCCAATCGAGCAGATAAGACTTGATTTGTGACAGTTCCCCTGTCTGATCTAGCACTGTATCGTGACCCTAGATAGAGAGAAATTTGTCAGGAAAGCGCAAAAAGCTCTTAACGCGTCCGGACAAATCTCGGAGTACGACGCGAAAGCCTTTGCACTATGCATAGGCCCCAGCGCCGTAGCGTTTCTCGAGAACATCGACGAAGAGTACCGCGCCGCCAACTTTCTCGAGCGCAGACGCATCAAGCGTGACTTTGTGGCTGGGATTCCGCACTCTAGCGGTAACATTCCAACGGTCTATCACGCGGCCCCTCATCTCCCACCCCCCGTGCGCGCTCTCGAACATTATAGGACCACTGAGCGGCCGCTATCCTACTCCGCGCGGGCAAACATGACCACGAAGTCCGCTGATTGGCCGCGGCGTGTTGCGCTCACTGCGGGTCTCGATGTGATGGTTAGTGTGGAGGGAAACTCGTGACCAGGCACCAGCAGACGGGACTTGAGCCAACGAACAAGGGCCGAGGCAACAGATACCCGCTGCCCCGCGACACCAAGGCAAAACCGCCGAAGCATCTCCCAAAGCCGCTGCACGCATGCTTCAAGAACGGTGTGCTCTATTTGGAGACGCCCAGGTGGGAGAAAGACGACGCCAAGGCGCTCGGAGCGCGTTGGGACTGGGAGAATAGGAGGTGGTGGGTCCCCACCGAAATGGACTGGCGCAAGTTTCGCCAGTGGTTGCCTATCTCCGAGCTCCCTCGCCACGCGCCGCCGAAGGGGCTGCCGGCAAAGGTTGCTCGCTACTACCTGAGCCTACTCGAGCAGGCGAGCCCCGATGAGATGGGCAACAACAAGCTGCGCCTGGAGAATCTCACATTTGATGAGATCGAGTCGGGTAAGCTCCAGCGGGAGACCAAGGTCTTGGAGGCCTTTTGGGACGAGGCGAAGGAGCTGCAAGATGCGTCGCCGTTTCCGCTTGAGCCGGCCGACACGACCGATGCGAAGGACGAAACAAAAGAGCCAGAGCCGACTGTTGGAATTTTCCTGGCGTGTGGATTCCCCTCAGCTCGTAAGAGCGATAAACGCGGCGTTGTGCTGGTGCTGCCCGCGCTGTTGCAGCGAGACGGACGCCTGGTGGCCGCGCCCGATATACCTCCCGTTATCAACGAGGCCTATTTCGAGCCTCAAGACCAGCCCAGGTCACCCATCCTCGGATCGCTGGAAGGCCTCCACGAGGTGCAGGCAACGCTGGATTGGCCCGACGATGGATCCTGGACGACCATCTGGGAGGCGACAAACGATTTCTTTGCGGCGCTCAACGAGGACCATACCAACCTTCGCGAGTATGCGACGGAACGAGGCAAGCCATTCTCGGTGTGGGCCGTTCCCTATGAGCGCAACGACGCCATGGTGCTGCATCTCAAGGCGCTCTACAACCAGTTGACGCTGGACTCGGGTGCCAAAGCGGCAGCGCTGTATTCGTCGATCTGCGCGCGCAAAGAGCCACAGCCACCACTGCCACGAGAGGAAAGGCGTCGGCTTGCCCTAAAACACACAGGTCACATGAGCTCCACCTTTGGGCTTGATCCAAGCCAGCGTGAAGGTCTGCAGCACCTTCTCGCAACTCCGGAAGGTAAGGCGCTGGCGGTAAGCGGCCCGCCGGGGACAGGTAAGACAGCCTGCCTTCAAGGTATCATCGCCACCACGCTGGTGAATGCCACCCTCGAGGGGGAGCACCCCACACCACCCGTAGTCGTGGCGTCGTCGGCAACGAATCAGGCTGTCACGAACATCATCAAGGCTTTTGGCGACATCGCAGACAGCAGCGGCGAGCACACCATCGGGTCCCGGTGGTTGCCATTGGTTCAATCCTACGGCTGGTATTTCGCGTCTCGTAGCGCCGCCGAGAAGGAGGAGTTCCAGAGCTATCAGATCCTTGGCCGAGGCCGCGGCAACACGTGGGAGTTCTCAGGCGCTGCCGCAGGTCTCGGCGAGCGCCTGGAACAAGAGCACGCCGTTCAGTCGCTGCGCGGAGCATATCTGCGGGCGTTCCGCCACGTGTACTCCGAGCACGCTGGAGTGGCGGGCCTGACGGAGGCATGTGGTGTCCTCTTGTCCGAATTACGCCTGCTGGCAACCTATCGCAGCCAACCAGGGCACCCGGCAGCGTTCACGCTCCCCGAGGCGCTGCATACCGCGAAGCGCGTGGAAACGTTACTGCGTTCGGGGGGCCTTGCCGAGCGGCGGGCCGCGCGAACGAGACTCGAGAAAAAGGCTCGCCGGGATAAGCGAATTGCCCAAAGGCGCGCAGAGCTGTCTCGCCAGGCAGACGCCCTTAAGCAAAGCGAACGCCGTGGAACACAGTTAGCCCTGCGTGTTCGTGGATCCGGGCAACTTGTGGCACCAACCAGCCTGATCGCCCGGTTCGTGGCCTGGATCCGCAGGCAGATTGTCAAACAGCAACGGCGGTCCCTGGTCGCGCTCCTTGAGCCGAGCACCGGGGTAGCCGAGCTACCCGCAGATGACTTTGGATTGCTCAAGTCAGCGGACCAAGCCCTATCTTCGTGGAGGGTTGAGCTTGCTACTATTGAGTCCAAGCGGCAGCGGCTTGACGGGCGCGTCGCACAAATCAATGCCGCCGAGGGCAAGTGGATCAATCGCGCGACGAGCCTGGCGGCCGATGTCGCGGAACTAGAAGCGCTACTCGCCTGGTATGAAGCGTTGGTGGCTTCCTTCCTCACAGCCGAAAACGCGGTGCGGTGGGCCGACGGTCTGCACACAGGGCTTAGTGGCGAGGCCGCAGGCGGGTCATTCGACCGGGAACAAGGGGCCAAGCTAGGCGCAGCCATCGCTACAGGTGGCAGTGAGGCAGCTGCCTCCGCGTATGATTTCTTGGACCAGCTGCTCGACCGCACGTTGCGGCGTCGGGCGTTCGATATCGCCGCAAGGTATTGGGAAGGACGGTGGCTGGTTGAAACCGAGCGGGCAAATGGCAAGAACGAAAGCCGCGCAGCAGGCCTGTACAGGCAATGCATGCTTGCGCCCGTGGTCGTGGGGACAGTCTACACTCTTCCGTCCCTGTTCAAGGAGACGTCTTCGGAACTGGCACTCTCCAGCGCCGATCTGCTGATCATCGATGAAGCCGGGCAGGCCGACCCCTCGGTGTCTGTGGGGCTATTCGCACTCGCGAAACGGGCTATTGTCGTTGGCGACGTGGAGCAGCTCAAACCCATTTGGCGAGTCGGAGCACCTCAAGACATGGGCTTCTTGCAACGAACCGGCCTGCACACGCAAGCAGACTACCTGTCGGAGGGCGGGATTCGAGCGAGCACCGGGAGCGCGATGGCCGCGGCCCAAAAGGCGTCTGCGTACTCCGACACCGATGGCCGCGGCATCACACTGGTGCGTCACTACCGTTGCAGACCAACCATCATCGAATTCTGCAACCGGCTCGTATACGACAGCCTGCGGCCGTTGATTCCCATGATCCCCGAAGACCCACGCAGGATGTTTCACCCGATGTCCTACGTGGAATGCGACGGCCGAGCGTCTCGGGAGAACGGCAGCGTAGTCAATCGCATTGAAGCGGACGAACTGATCACTTGGCTCTTGGACAACCAGGTAGCTATCGAGGCGTACTACAACTGCAAGGGGGACGAGCGACTCCGACCGACAGATGAGGGCTATCGTGACCTCGGTGACCTCGTTGGTATTGTGGCACCGTTTTCAGAGCAGTGCCGTCACCTGGCGCGCAGCCTGCGTTCAGAACTGCAGCAACGTGGCCATGCCGACGCGTCTGACGTCTTGGCTCGCATGAAGTTGGGCACAGTGCACAAGCTTCAGGGCGCTGAGCGACCGCTTGTGCTCTTCTCGGCAACCAACACCCCGGACGATGGTGGCTCACCGTTTATGGACGCCAATCCCGACATGCTCAATGTGGCGATATCGAGGGCCAAAGATACCTTCGTTCTCTTTGGGCATCCCGGGCTTTTCTTTTCCAAGCGGGCCGAACCCCCAGGCAACTGCAAACCGAGCGCGGTGCTCGGGCGGTACATGAAGAAGTTTGGGCAGCGTCTCTATCCTCGCCGCGTCGTTGTCGTCGAAAGCCCAGGCAAGGTGCAGCACGTGCAGGCGGCGCTGGGGAGAGACTGTGTTGTGGTAGCGACAGAGGGTCATTTTCGAGAGATCGAGGATCTGAACCCGTCGACTGGTCACGTTCGTTGGCGGGTGGATGCGACCAAACAGGCCATCGTCTCGCGTCTTTCTGAGTTGCTCGTCGATATGGACGAGCTGGTCATCGCCACCGACGACGACCGGGAGGGGGATGCGATTGGCTGGCACGTAGTGGAGGAGCTGCGTGGTCATTGCGCACTCGATGGCCTCAGCGTCACCAGGATGATCTTTCACGAGGTAACCGACAGCGCATTGAAGCAGGGCTTCGCAGCGCGCGTGCCCTGGGAGCGAAGTCACCGCGCGCAGGCTGCTGTCACACGTTGTGTAATCGACAAGGCCATCGGGAAGATCATGTCAGAAGCCGTTCGCGACCGTATGACGCAGAAGGGCCAGAATTGGAATCACGGCATCGGTCGCGTTCGCGCCGCCCTACTTCAACTGATCGACGAGCACGAGCACAACTCTGATGGCCCTACGCAGAGTTGGTGTGTGCGTATCCGAGCCAGACAAGACGAGTCCCGAGCTTCGCTATGGGTAACGGAGTCCGGTGGTGTCGATGCACCGGGGACTCGGTTTGCCAACGAAGCGGAGGCGCGGCGTGTGGCAGAGGCCTTTGAGGCGGCGGGCTCCGTGCAGCCAGAGCTTCAAGAGCGCACGTTCACGCTTGGGCACGCAACCCCTGCTGGCACGGCCGAGGTTCTCGTCGCCGCATGGGAGCAGCTAGGCCTTCGACCCCGCGAGACCTCGCGCATCTTGCAGGACCTCTATGAGGGCAACCGCAAAGCAGTGAGCGGGGCGGCAGGAAGTGGCAACGGCGGTGGGTGACATCACGTATCCACGCGTCGATGGCGTGACGTTCATCCATGGTGCGTTTCAACGGGGCAATGCGCTTTTTCTGCCTCGAAAAGGTGCCAAGAAAATCCTGAAGTACCTGGGGTGGGAGTTTTGCAGTATCGAGTTTCGCAAGCGACCAGAGCCCGAACGGCTCGAGCTCCGCAAGGAGTTCAACAGGACCGTCCGATCGGACTTTCTGGAAGATCTCGCAACGCACCGCCGCACGGAGCTTCTCGACGGCGGTCTGACTGAGGCCGACGTGGAAGGAATGCTCGACGGTGAAGTCCCAGGTAGGTATGAGGTCCATCACATCCTTCCTCTGGACGATGGCGGAACCAACACTTTCGACAACCTCATCCTGATCCGCAAGTCGTGCGAGCACACCGCGCTAACCGCATACCAGAACGCCTTTGCGAAAGACCTCGACGTCAACGAGTCGGTCCGTGTGGACTACCCGGTTCCCTGCAGCGACTGCGGCTACGCCATCTATCCACCCGCGGCGCTGCTGCAGCCTCAGGAGGTAAAGCTATGGCCACGACGCAAATAGATATGGGTTGGCGAAGCCTGCTAGCTCGCTACTTAGAATACGCCCAGGAACGGAAGGGCAAAGCACCTCCCTCCGCGACCGCTCGCGAGCTTGACAGTCTGCGAAAACGCGGTGGGGAACTTGGCCTGATGTTTGCGCCCACAATGGTGGAATTTTTTAAAGTAGCAAACGGAACGGGCTACGACGGCCTTACTTTCTACGGCATTGGCATATCCCGCGAGGATGAGTTCGGTCGGCTGGACGTGTTTGAGGCCAACGAACTCGTGGAAGAGCGCGGCGACGACACGCTGTACGGGCAATGGCAAGACGAGCTATTTGTGCGGGTCGCAGCGTCGGGCCGCTTTGAGCGGCGGAGCATGGTCACTGGCAACGCCCGTGAGGTCTTCGACACCTGCGATGCGCTGCTTGCCTCCGTTTTAGCTGAAGAGGTCGATATTCTTGATGGTCGGGAAGCCAGAAGAAAGGCACGAACCCAACATGTCTAGCGCCCACTCCAACATCACGGTCGTCGATATCTCACTGACCAGAGAGGATATCGAGAGGTTCTACTCAAAGGAACACGCGGCCGTATGGGAGCTGCTGCGCACGGCCGATTTAGCCTCGAAGATGCGGCCGACGGTCTTTGATGTCGTGTCACTCGTCGCCAGCTGCGAGAACCATACGGCGCAGGCGAGGGGCAAGCGTCAAGTCGAACCGGGCTGGGCCGAGCTTTACCCGGAAGAAGAAGCCACGCTGAGCCGCGAGTTGCCCGAGGACCCGAGCTTGCTGGAGGCGTTGGCCACTGGCCCACTCGCCATCGAAGGCGTGGATGTCATCGAAACCACGGTCGACGGAGCTGGACCGCTCGGCGTTGCGGATCTCATTCGGGTCATGAATGACGAACAGGTCGGGCGCCCATCCACGTACGCGAGACATGTCGAGGCAATGTTTGAATGCGTGGGCCTTGGGTGGCTATCTCTCGATGATGCCGGCCTGTTTCGGGTGACCGAGGCCGGCCGCGTGCTACTCGATGCACTTGCAGATCCCTCGCTGCCCCGTTTGGACAAGATGTACACCGCCGCGCTTGAGGCCGACCTCGACGCCATCGAGCGCGGAGAGAAGAGTCCAGCCCAGATCCTAAGGCGACACCTCGGGAGGCTTCCCGGCGTGGAAGCAGATATCCCACAGGACACCCTTGAGACCATCGGCGAGACAGCCGACCCCGCTGCGCACTGTGGAGAGATGGTTCACCGCGGGGCGCCCATCAACACAGTGTCGCTGCCCGCCGAGATAGACCCCGAAACCGTGTTGGCACCAACCCACCCGTTGCGCGCACTCCGTGCGGCATTCGACGACGCGGTCAGGGATGCCCTCGGCCATGCCCAGCCGAACCGTGCCGAGGCCAGTCGTCGAAAGGCTTGTCGGGCGGCGGCCCTCGGTCGGGTCATGGGCAGCCTCGACACGAAAGAGCTCGTCGAGCGCCTGCTAGTGGATCTTGGCTGGCGGTGGGTCGTAGGTCTCGCCCCCTCAGATAGAGTTTGGTCGCCGGGGGTCTTCGGCGATCTGGTGTCAGACGAATTTGACCTCATCGAAAACCTGGTCGCCGCCGCGGGCGGCGCCATCGAGGAGGTTCCACGCGACGTTGCCAAGCTTCGTGCGGTGAAAGGATAGATGACGATGGGACTCTTCAGCTTTTTTCGAAAACCGAAACCGCGCGTCGCTAGCAGCGGACTGCCGGAACAGTACAAAGGCTTCAGGGACGGCCTCGCACCCGGGCAGATGATTCCCGCTCGGCGGGCGGATGGGGTTGTGTCGATGATCGTGCGTGAGACGGACGCCGGTATTGCCCAAATTGGTCGAGACCCCACGGTGGCCGCGGTTTCGGGCACGATCACATACGGCGAAGCCCGCATCGTCTGTTTGCTCGCCCAAATCGCCGAGGACCCCCGCTGCACCTACGAGATCATCTTCGACCTGATGCGCCCTGAATGCGTCGACGATCTCAATGCGCTGAGGAAGCAGCACGAGCTGAACGTCGCCGTCGTTGGCGAAACAACATGGACGGGGGTTGAGGCGCCAATGCCCTCTCTCGGCGCCACCATAGGGGCACACGCAGACCTGGCGCTATCCTCCGGCCAACGTTGGGCCGCGAACGAATTCATGGCCGGGGTCAATGCAGTGCGGTCGTTGAGCCGTGACACGGCTGGTTTGTGGGAAGTCTTTGAGCGTGAGGGGCAGGCGGTCGAGATCCGAGCGACTGGCTAGGTGGTCCAGTCACGCCTGCACTGTCGGACCGGCAATCTTTCGCGCCAAATCGTTTGGACGGTTGTGATGCATCTCCGGATGTCAACATGCGCTCGAATCTGAAACTATGAGCAACGGTCGCATTTTGCTGTCGGTGCCATATCACGAAAAAGACGTCGCGAAAGCACTAGGCGCCCGGTGGAATTGCACCGGGCGCAGGTCTCTCATCGCTAACAGAAATTGAATCCAATCACGCCCAGCGGTTGGGAAGCGCACAGCACAAAGTTGCTGCAACCGGACGACTCTTCCTATCAGGAGTCGCAAATATACTGGAGGAATGTCTGTGATCGCTCTCACAGTGAAGTTTGGCCATGCTACCGGTTTGATCTGAGCCCGCTTTGCGTATAAGGCCGATCTTATGACGCTGCTAGACGTTTTTAGAAGAAAAGGGAGGCCTCGCCGCCCCCCCCTGACCATGAATGCCGCGGATGTACAACTTCCGCCGGAGATGCAGATTCCACTTCCCCGCTTCGCGGAACCTCTACCTGGTGTTGAAGGGAGGTGGATTTTTGGTGCCGAACTACAGCTCCTACTCTCGGATAGCGGCTTCGATTGCCTCTACAGCCCGCTAGCGGAGGAACCGCAAGGGCCGGTCCTTTGGGGACTTCAACAACGTTCGAGTCTGTCGGAACCGACGGCATTGCTTCTCTCTCGCTTTTGGGTAGCGCAAGACTTCGATTGCGCCGACTTCAACACGGGTGATTTTCAGCGGGCGAGACTAGATGAGGGGAAGCAGAGCGCCGATGGAGTATTGAGCCTCGGCACTGCCGATTAGTTCAGGCCCGACGTCGGGCTCAGCAGTCTCAACCCCAGGATCACTTCTCGCTCAACGCCTCCCTGAGCTTGGTGCAGGCGGCATGAAAGTCATCGATGAGCCGCTCGGCTTCACGACGCGCCTTGGCACAGTTGGAGAGGTTTGGACAGGGCGCGGTTCGTGGAGTGCCACCCTTGCCTCAATGCGGGCGAGCCTCTTAGCACCTTTTTCTAGGCCTCCACGAAAAACTCTTGCCACGATCGTTTGGGCTTCTCGTCGCCGTTGCAACGCGCGCAGGGCCAGCACTCGGTTTCGAGGTCCGTTGCCACCATCGCCATCCGGGTGGTCGAGGTTCCCAGTTCGGCTTGCTCTTTCAGTCCGCGTTCCGCAAGAAGCACAGCACGATATTCTTCCGACTTGGCGAGCTCGGGGTCGACGATTTCAGAGTTCGCCCAGCGCTTAGTGTTCTTGGCCTGGGATACGCAGGGCATCGACCTTAAACAGTGTGGACGTAGGCGTAGACACATATCGGCTGAAAAGACGGGGCGACGTCGTGGCGTTCGGTTCTCACGTGAGAATGTGTACACGCGTGACAAGGGACGCTGTCAGTACTGCCGCAAGAAGGTCACCCGACCCGAGGCGAGGTACGACCACGTCAAGCCCAGGGCCCAGGGTGGTCTGACGCGGTGGACCAACATCGTCATTGCGTGTGTGCCGTGCAATCAGAGAAAGGGTGGCAGGACGCCTGAGCAGGCTGGAATGTGGCTCACCACGCGGCCAGAGAGGCCAAAGTACCTGCCCGAGACCCTTCGGCTGACATTCACCCGGGAGCGAGTACCGGAGCAGTGGCGCAACTATCTCCGCTCAGTTGTGTACATGCACGGCGAGCTGGAGAGCGGTGACTGATTGTGGCGTGCCTGGAACCTGGCGCCGGGTTCCGGGCACACTCTTGGAGAGTAAGCAGTTCTGTGAGGTCGCCCAGTCATCAACCTTCGCACGTCTCAGAAACAACGCGGCCTACGGGAGGCGCAAACAACTCTCATCGGGGGATCGCCGCTGGCCATCCGGCCCGTGCGTGACCCACGCTTCGGTTGACCGTTCGCCAACTAGCCGAGGCGCCTTTGTGGTTCTTCACGCGCAAACAGCCAGTGGTTCCATCCACACGCAACAACGAGAAAACGGACACATCACCTCAAGCGTCGAAACTATGATAGGTTGGTAAGTGCCGGGCATAGTGTGATGTCAATCGATTGGGCAAAAATTCGAAACGGTGAGACCTTTCAAGCATTCGTAAATTCGCTATTGAGCCATGAAGATCCTTCCGTTCGTGGATTTGGCCGCGGCGGACCAGATGGGGCCATCGACGCGATATCCAATGATGGGAAGACAGTATTCCAGTCCAAATTTCACAAGGACGGACGTTCGAACCATCTACGCTCCGATGCCAACACCGAGTTGCGTAGAATCCGCAAGTACCGCACCAAGGGGCATGCAAACTACGCCTCATGGAAGGCAGTGAAGCGTTGGGTGCTCATTACGAATGTCACCGTGAACGCAAAAGATGCTCGCCAATGGAACGATGAAATCGCGCCGTCCTTCGTGAAAGAGGGGATCGTTGCGGAATTGTGCTCCGCAGAACAAATCGAAGCGCGCGCTCTAAAATATCCACATCTCATTCGTGCGTACTTTGACGGCGAGAATCGCGTATTCTTAAGCCTTGCAGAAGCTGAAAGGCTCTTGCGTCATGAAGACGGTTTGGAGGAGGGACAAGCGCTCGTTCCGCTTCAGGGAAGACCGGCTGAACTTGCTGACATTAAGCGTTTTCTCGAAGGCAGCGGGCAATGGCTGCTCGTTCAAGGGCCTGGAGGAATTGGAAAAACCCGAATTCTATACGAAGCCGCGCTGGCGGCCCTGACGAACGGTACGGTCCAGGATGCCTACTGGGCTTCGATTCCAAACCTGCAGGCCAACTCGAACTGGTATGCCAACATCATCCCCGAACGCAACATCCTTTTACTCCTCGATGAGCCCGACGATCCGGCGCTAGTACGACGAATACGAATCGAAACACAAACACGAGCACCGGCATGGAAAGTCATCGTTGCAGTCCGACGTCCAAAGGATCCGATAATCGAGTCGCTGAAGAACAAAGACGGAACGCTTGCTGCCGAAGAGCTCTCCGTCGCCCCATTGTCTGAGCCAGAGAGCATCGCACTCGCAAAAGCAAACCTCGAGAGCCTTGGCACAAAGACACCAAGAAACGATTTCCTCTGCCGTTTGGCGAAGATTGCAGCTGGCCATCCCGTGTGGCTCATGCTCGCTTGCCGTTTGATAGCAAAAGGAAGGAATCTATCCGAGCTGGTGACGATGTCAGCAATAGCATCGCTGTACGTCAATGAGATCATCAATGAGGGAGCTCCCGACCCAACCTCGAAGGAGCGGCGCAAGAATGTTCTCAGATGGCTCTGCTTGTTGCAGCCGTTGAATATCGAAGACACCGAGGCCGACTTTGCCGTCGAGCAGGCCGGAATCAGCACTCAAGCGTTCCGACACGACCTTTCTTCGTTCACAGAACGTCGTGCAGTTGTGCGCAGCGGCTGGAGACAACGTATTTTCGAGCTTAAGCCCGATGTCATACGCGAGCATATTCTCCTAGACTGGCTAGCATTCAAAGACCCGACAGCCGTACCGCCACGCTGGGAACTCAGGGAGGAGGCCGTGCAGCTGCTTAGCCTACTTGAGAACTATGCTTCAGGCGTCCTGGAGTTACCAAAGGTTCAACGTGTGCTGAGGCGCTTATGGGTTATCGAATTTCTTACAAACGGACAGGTTGATCTCCTTTCACAGTGCATTGCGACTCTAAAGCAGCGGTTGGCTGATGCCAGTCATGCTGGTGACGCGCAGAGCATTTTGCAAGCCGCCAGTCCCCTTGGAAGATTTCGCCCACTAGAGTTTGCAAGACTAGCCAGCCTAATACGAACTAGAACATTTTCCGACTTTGTTGCCGAAACTGTCCTTGGAGAACGAACCGTTCGCCATAGCGATGTTGTAATGAGCATTTCGTGGCCCCTGTTCCTTGCGGGCACCGCGACAATAAGAGCACCAGATCGCACAGCGGTCCTCAAGGAGTTGACAGAACTCGTGGAGGCAGAGCATGATTTCACGTCCGGAGATCTTCCAAATGATGGGAGGCGTGCAACCTCCCTGGTAGCGAGACTGGTAACGGGGAACAAGGAAGTTACGACAGACTTCTACCGAGAGGCCCGAAGACTTGCTCTTGATTTCATTCAAGAGCTTGAGAGCGACGGCATCACTGAAACAAGCGCGGAGAGGATACGAAGTGTTGTAGCGCCCCTGTTGAAAGTGGAACGCCATGAAAGCTGGATCGAAGGCAACCAAGTCGTTCATGAGCTTTCAGAAATCTCTCCTGACGGCTTCCAAGAGACGACACGGACAAAGTTAATCGAAAAGATCTGGGAGGTTCTAGAGCGCGACAACGCCAGCCAGGCGGCCAGGATTTTCTGCTGGAGTTTGCTTCGCAACGCTGGTCGCAGAGGTGGCGAATCGCCGGAAATCATTGCGACGCTTCAACGCGCGCTAAGTTTCCTCAGGAGAAGCCGGCCAAACCTAGCCGAAGCGCTTGCGGTCAGAAAACTCTGGGAGCACCTTTTAAGCGAACAACGGCAAGACGTGAGACAGCAGGCAGAGAACTGCGAGAAGGAGTTCAGGTCAATCGATGGTTTCTCCTCCATAATGACCCTCATGCTGCGAAAATCGGACAGTAAGACGCAGATAGATCAACAGCGACACTTCGCTAAGGATTTGGTGGCGCTAGACGATGCAAAACTCTTGGAGGCACTGAAAGATCTAGCAGCGTTCGTCAGTAGCAGCGCCGAGGACTACTACTTGCACACTGCTGCACTTATCGCCGGAACTGTCGGTTCTCTCGCAACGACGGCTAATCCCAACGCTCGAAGATTTTCGAGTCTGCACAAAAGCACGAAAAACGAGGGAGCACTCGAGGCGATCGTCTTAGCTGGAGTACGCGGAGAGATCTTTGCGCTTCGTAAGCAGGATATGGCGAAGGAAGCGAACGAGGTACTTCGCTCTATATTGGAAAACCTGGATGCACCCCACCGAAGTGAGCTGCTCGAAAAACTCTATGTTAGCTACCCCGCGCAGGATGCTGGTCCACGAGATCTTCTGATCTACGAGCAAAACCTGGAGCCAATTTGCGCCACATTCGGCGCTCGGGTCTGGCAGGGACTCGGGCATTTCTTGGCCGTTGACGAGATCCATGTCTTTAATCTTTTTGAGAACGCATGGACGCAACTGCTTTCAGACCAGAGGAGTGACGCGCTCAGTAGATTTGTTGAGGGTCTCGCTCACGCAACGTGGAGCGCACGAGAACAGAACGTTCAACTCAGCTCGACGGCCTGGAGTCGGTTGGTCGACATGATTTGGAAACTGCCCGATCTGGACCGGTTGAGTGGTAATTCTGAGTGGCATCTCAATGAGTTTGCGAAGCACCAACGCAAATTCAGGTTCGTGGATTTAGCGAAACGCTATCAGGCACGTCTTCACAGGATCGCCACCGACAAAAATGATGCGACTGAGGGCTCCGTCGTCCCCCACAGCTTTCGATTGGAACAGTGGTACGAGCAACCACAAGCTGGCATTCAGTCCGATGTGGCGGCTGTCGAGGAACTTATCGGCAAGTTGAGCTCTGAATGGCCCTACTCCTATTGGATTCCAATTGTCGCCCACCAAATAGACACAGGCGGCACTCTGGTTCCAGACCTTGTCGCCAAACGCCTCTCCGGGGTACGAGCAGTCAGGAAGGAGCTCTGGCCGTGGGCGCGAGTGGCCGGATACTTTCCCGAAGACGGCGCCTCTTGGAGGAAAATCGCAGGGGCTGTGTGTCGCGTCGCCCGCGAGCTGTCCACGGACGACCTGAAAGCCCTGTACACCGAGCTTAGTGAGCAAGGAGTTGAGAGCTGGTCAGGCGTTGCTGGAGAACTGCACCCTCGCTGGCAAGACGCCGTCACTCGGTACGAAGAAAAACTCGTCAGCGAGTCGGAGGCGAGCCTCAAAGGATACTGGGAACATCGGCTCTCGGTCGCCAAGTGGAATCTGGAAAGGGCGAAGGGAGAGCTGGAGGAAGAGCGCAATGAATAAGCCAGCCCTCACTTTGTCGATCGTTCATTCTCGAAAAGAACTGACGGAAATCACCAAGGAGCTTAGAAGAGGCACGGAAGGCCTTGCTTTGCATAACAATGTAACCCAAGCTGTCCACCAATTCCGTCAAACCGTCCAACTATTGGAAGGCATAGCGCTCGCAACAGAGGCACGAGACCACGCCCTTAAGAGAACGGAACGGCTTCGCACAGCGAGCCAGGATGAAAATGATCCGTTGGTCGTAGAAATCGAAGGAGCGCCCCAGCAATTCGCGTTGGCGAGGCATTTAGCCTTCCAGGGATATGTAGCCTGCACGTGGGCGACGTACGACATGCTGTGGGAGGCCTCAAATGCGCTGCTGTGGGCAAATTGGAAGAACACAAGGTCAAATGCTCTGGTTCACGCCAATTGGGCAAAGCAGGCTGGAAAGACCTTTCCAGGATCTTTTTCTTTGCTTGGCCTGTACGGGTGGCCGATCGCGTGGTCATACGCAGTGCGAAACCATTTCGTACATGATCCATATAGTCTTAGCGCAACTACACTTTTCAACGGACTCGATCCGGAGTCCGGCTATGGTGCGAGCGCGTTAATCTCTAAATGCGCCGAAGATGCAAAGCGAAAAGGGATCTCGAAGAACATGTCGTGGCGCGGGCTGGACTGGCCATGGTCCGATGATCTATTGATACTGCTACAGACTTGTCACTCGGACGCGGACCATTTCTTTTCCACCCTCATAGCCTCAGGTGTCGATGCAGCTCACCGAATGAGTGAGCACTTGTTGGCAGCCACAAAAGCTCCACATCCTAGGAGCACACAGTAGCACATCAGAATGCCTGGCCGAAACAGAACCACGATGGTTCCAAGCTTACCGCGTGTTCGGCGCACCGCCAGCACGAGAACCTCACGAGTACAACGGCCACTGGCCGTCGCAGTGAACTCTCGCAGTCCGCGCCTGTCTCGCCGTCAGGCCATCTCACCGGAGACTTGTTCCCCGGTCCCCAAAGAAACCTCGTCCGGGGCCATCCATTCGCGGACTCTGGCCCTGACGGACGAGAACTCGCCCCGCCTTCCTCCCCTCCCCGGCTCCGTAGTTAAGAACATTGAGAACCTACGAGCGCCTCGATGTCATTGGCAAAACCCGCCCCCCCTTCCCAGTAACCCTCGACATCGTAGTTTCTTGGCGTTTGTTGGAACTCCTCCAGAGAATCTTTCCCAAATCGGTTCCGCTCGGGGAGGTCCTCGCCCACGCACTCTACCGCGACTTGAAGCTCCTACGATCAACACAAGCAACCTATGCTGCGACAACAAAAAAAGGCACATATCGATCATGGCGTAGTCAGACAGCCTTCGATGAGCGCCGTGCTCGAACGTGCACAGCGGTCATGTTCATGAACGTCGAATTCGAGGAATCAGCAGCATTCGTTACGGCCCTTCAAAAAACGTCTCGCACTGTCGCTGCGCCGAGTACTTCAATGGCAACTCCGCCGGACAGGCCAACCAAGAAAGCGATCACGGGGCCAATTGTCCAAGCATCGATGCGAAAATGCTTGCGGCGAAAGCCAAAGAACCAGATTGCTACCAAAACGATGTTCGCGCCCACGACCCACAACAGTTCGGTCCAATTGGACTCGCCGGCGACCACGGAACCGAGCCCCATGCTGAGGACAAGGCAGGGGATCATGAAGAGCTGGTAGCCAAGTCCAGTGGGCTCCAAAACCCCGTCATCCGATCTGGTCCCCTTGGATTCAGCCATTGGCTTCTCTCACTATCCCTTGGAAAGGGAGTCGTGCCCAAGAGCGAACCTGCGGCCTTTCATGCGGCTGAAGGGGCGCGAGCATAGGGGTTGGTCGCGTTCCGTCTGTTCCTCCGGCTTCATATTTTCGACTCCAGGCGAAGAGACTCACCCGAGATAAGCGCCACATTGTTTGCACCGGTCCAAGCGTCGCGTCAGGTGCGGGCCCCCATAGTACAAGGCGAGCATCACAATCGTGAACGCAATCATTGCCGGCAAGCTCAGTATGTCGCGGAACTCCTTGTCGGTGACCTCAAGATAGACTACAACCCCAAGTGAGATCAGAATGTAGAGCGCAAAGTTTGCGGCGTGCAGCCACTGGCCCACCGTGACACCCCGCCAGCCGCAGCTCGCACAACGTTGTGGGTCGGCAGTCTCCATTTCCTGGTAAGAAGTTTCACGCAGCCAGGCACTTCATCGCAATGGGAGCATTTGCTGGGACGTTCCAAGTGAAGACGCACTTTCGAGGCGGCCCTCGTTGATACGTCCGGGGACGTAAGCGTAAGCGGTGAATGAACGCCACATGACCAAGATTCTGGCGGCCAGTTCGAACACTCCAAAACGCTCCCGACGGACGCTCCAGTACAAGAAAACCATAGGTTCAAGCACGGGCTACCAACCACAGATCGGCTACTTAGCCGAGTCGGGGAAGAATATTTGTACCCGCAGACCTGACCTAAGTATTTGGAATCAAAGAATGTCTCAAAGCGCGTGGTCAAGATGGGATACACATCCACAATTCCCAGCCTAAAACAAGGACGACCAATCAATCGGAGACCGGCCGTAGACGAACAGCCCTACTAGAAAGAAGATGAACGTCGCCAGGCCCAGCACAAGCAGGGCGACCCCGGCCAAGCGAAAGGCTTTGTCTCGATACGCCGCACGCTGAGCGCCTCGTAGCTCGAGTAAATCTGCGCGTTCCGCATCTCGAAACTCTTGTTCTCGCCGTGCAATCGATACCCACGTCACTTCTTGCCCTTCGACAACACGTAGTAGACTCGCGGCATGTCGAGTGGAATGGGGTACGGAGGCCCTTCAATTCGATCGGTCGAGAAGTACTCCTTCACGGCTAGGCCAGTGCGTCTGGCCTCTGACTCTACTTCTTGAATCTCGATGGGAACGCGAAAATGTCTTTCGAACTCCGGTCCCGAAATCGTTATGGATTCCTCTCGGTTCGCCACTTCGTTAAAGAAGAAGCGTGACGTTCTGTTTCCGACAACCGCGATGCTCGAGGACATCCGTTTCATTTGAAGCGCTGTCACAGCGTCGAACACAAAAAGACCCTTGGAGTGCAGATGACGCGAAACGCAGCCGAAAACACTACGGAGTTCATCGGAGTCACGCACATAGTTGAGGGAGTCTCCGCCGCAAATGACCAAGTCGAAGCCCGTATCTAAATGGAACGATCTAAAATCCGCCCGGACCCAGCATCGCTCTAGAATACCAGGGTGTCGGCGCCTCGCTTCTTCCAGCATGTCCGCTGAGAGATCAAGGCCCATCACCCGCTCGCTTCGCTCGGCCCAATAGGCCACTTCTTCCCCTGTGCCGCAGGCCAGCGAAAGCACGGATCTTGGGTGCAGATTGTATTTGTCCAGCAGCAGCGGAACCAACTCAGAATACTCGGGCAGAAATTGCTCTGGAGATCGCCAGTAAGGTGCGAGGAGGCGGTAGGGTGGAACCTCGACAGCGTCGTCAGGTAGCATTTCCGTTGGTGGCTTTGGTCGAGGCCAAAGAACATTCCGCAGTCTTCCGAGGCCCATTCGCTGCACTCTAACACAAGCTCTTGCTACTCCCCTGCGATTTTCATTGCGGTCTTTTGGCGTGCTGTACAGAAACTCACCGAGCTCAATTGTTTCACGATTTTCTGTGGTTTTGCAGCTTGTCTTTCTACAAGCCGCGGGCCTACTTTTGCCTGCGTGCCGACGAGCGGAATAGAAGCCGTGAAGATTCGGGCCAAAAGTCCGAACTGCAATCCGTTCGCAGAGCGCTTTGTGAAGTCCATAAAGTACGAATGTCTCAATCACTTCGCATTTTTCGGTGAGGAGCACTTCCGATACATGATCGGTGAGTACATGAAGCACTACCTGCTCGAAAGGTATCATCAGGGGTTGAGCGGTCAGCTCATTGGCGCGACGCATCCGTCGACCGACAATGAACCCAATGGACCGATTCGATGCCAGCGGAGGCTTAGCGGCCTCCTCAACTACTATGACCGCGAGGCTGCGTAGCAGAGACCGATAGGTTTCCGACAGCATGGCAAACGACGGATGCGTCTCAGTCGGCACCCAAGCTGACGTCGACGGTGACGTACGTGTAGGGCTGGGGCGTAAGTTCCGCAATCGTGGTCTGATTTTTAGCGAGCGTGAGAGTGTCGTCTTTCTCAGATGGAAGCGTGACCGCGATCATCAGCGGCTCCGTTCAGAGGTCATGGAATTGCAATCGGCTTCCGCGCGAAACCCCGCGTCCATGTTAGCCTTGATTTTTCCATCGTTTTGTGCCACGCTCTTCAAACTTCAAATGAACACGCGCATGCAAAAACTGATAGCGACAGGCGGCAGAGGCACACTTCTGCATAGCGTCGTACCACGTTTGTCAGCGTGGGGTATTCGGCTTAATCCCGCAAGTGGAGCCGGGTATGGGACCAAGGGACTCGGCCCGTAAGATCTTGACCTAACAAGGGAAAGATTCAAGGCCGGGCCCGCAAGGAACCCGGCCTTTTTTCGTTTCAGGGGCATCTGAAACGCACAACTTGAAACCAACGCCAGGGGCATCTGGACGTTCTTGAAATCGCGACCAAGCGAAACGGAACCCGTGCGCCTTTTGGCCACGAACATACACGGAGTGGACTCCAGAATTGGTGCTGGTACCCGGCTGTAACCCGGGTTCGCGATGCGTCTTGGGGGTTCGAATCCCTCCCACTCCATCGGTTCAGGAGCCCTGTGCTTTCGAACTGAAAGACCGACTCGGAGGTAATGGAAGACGAGTTTACTCGCACCTCTCGCTAAGCCGGAAACGGAGCCGGTCATGACAGTCGATCTATGAAAACCGAATATGGGTATCTCGGTGGTCCTGACCAGGCCACCCTTCCCTCCTTAGCTCAATCAGGCAGAGCAGCCGGCTCTTAACCGGAAGGTTGAAGGTTCGATTCCTTCAGGGGGGACTCGCGGGGTTGTAGAAACGCTGGCTTTGCAGCGTACTTTTAGTCCGTCTAGACGCAGGTTGCGGCTCGCCTTACAGCCGAGTCCGAGTTCACGAAGTTCGCGAGCTCACTTCTTAGTGCGACCCCTGCCGCCCCAGCGCCCGCCTGGCTCAATGGCTGAGCGTTCGCCTTGTAAGCGAAAGGTGACGGTTCGATTCCGTCGGTGGGCTTCCACGGTAGCTCAATGGGTAGTAGCGCCCGACTGTTAATCGGGAAGTTGCAGGTTCGACCCCTGCCCGTGGAGTTTCAGCATGCCGATGTAGCTCAGTCGGAAGAGCACTTCCTTCGTACGGAGGGGGTCATCGGTTCGACTCCGATCATCAACTCGCGCCTGTGTGGCTCAATCGGGTGAGCGTCGCTTCCGCACGGAGAAGGTTGAGGTTGCGGCCCGCCTATACAGGCGGCTCCGAGTTCACGAGGTTCGCAGGCTCACCTCTTAGAGCGAATCCCTCACCATCCGTCCAGGTCCCTGTCGTATAGCTGGCCAAGGACGCAGCCCTCTCAAGGCTGAAACCGGAGTTCGAGTCTCCGCAGGGTCGTTGGTGACGTAGCCAAGTTGGTAAGGCATCGGTCTGCAAAATCGACGAGCGCCAGTTCGAGTCTGGCCGTCACCTTTCATGCTCCTGAACGCAAAGTGGTTCGCGCGGCCAGGTTTTCACCCTGGACAATAGCGGGTTCGAGTCCCGCCAGGAGTACTCGCGGGGTAGAGGAGTCTGGTCGTCCTCACCTGGCTCATAACCAGGAGATCGTGTGGTTCAAATCCCACCCCCGCCTTTTTAACAAGCTGTGTTCCAGTTTGGAGTGGACGCCTGTCTGGGGAACAGGAGGCCGCTGGTGGCGGCTGCGCGCTCCGCGCTTGACGAGTTCACGGAGTTCGCAAGCTCACTCCTTAGTGCCAATCCAGCCAGTTTGATTGCGCCCAACAGATGTAGCCATACACGCACAATTGATTGTTGTCGGTTCGAGTCCGACTTCCAGCGTCTGTGCCGGAATAGCCCAAATGGTAGAGGCAGCAGAATTTCACGCTGAAGAAGATTCAAAACGATTCCATCACTCGGGCGCAAATTTACGGAATGTAGCGCAGCTTGGAAGCGAGCCTGCCTTGGAAGCAGGAGGTCGCTGGTTGCAGGCCACCTTCCAAGTGGCTCCGAATTCACGAAGTTCGCAAGCTCACTTCTTAGTGCGATTCCAGTCATCCCGACTATGCACAAAAAGCATGTCATCAATCGAGTTCTGGAACACATACCTCGTGTCCACGCGGACGTCTTGGGGCGGGACGTCTAGCGGCATCTGGTTGGGGACTCGGTCCGACCCAAAACCGCCCTATTCCCCGCGTATCGTCTACTGGTGTGGACACTCGTCTGATAAACGAGAAGTCGAGGTTCAATTCCTCGTGCGCGGATTCTGAGGTGTGGCTGGCTGGTTGCTGGCGGCAGTCTTCTACACTGCGACGCACGAGCCTTCGAGGTTCGATTCCTCCGCCTCGGACCATGCAGGTGTATCTCAACTGGTAGAGAGCTTCGTTGCCATCGAAGAGGTTGTCGGTTCGAATCCGATCATTTGCTTGTATGCTGTATGAAGGCGAAGTGGTCGAGCCGCCAGTCTGTGGAACTGGTGAAAGCCGGTTCAAGTCCGGTCATACGGCCTCCTAACCCTCGCCTGAACCCGAGTGAGGGAGGAGACAGAGCGGCCATCGGGTTTCAAGAACGCGCCCAAGCCCGAAGGGCCAAAGTGGAGCGGGCAGGCCTTTTTGCCTCATCGGTCCAGTCTGGAGTGGACCCTCGGTTGTCAGCCGAGAGAACGCCGGTTGCGGGGCACCTTGCCAGGCGCCTCCGAGTTCACGAGCTTCGCAAGCTCACCTCTTGGAGCGATCCCTTGCAGATGCACTTTGGGGCTGTAGCTCAATTGGGAGAGCGCCGGTGTCGCAGGCCGGAGGCTCTCGCCATGTCCATCACAACTTTGGGACCGTAGCTCAATTGGGAGAGCGCCTGGTTTGCACTCAGGAGGTTGTCGGTTCGATCCCGATCGGCTCCATCAACACCGGCGTGGTTCAGTGGAAGGACGCTTCCCTGCGAAGGAAGAGGTCAGAGGTAGCGGGACGCCTTGCCAGGCGTCTCCGAGTTCACGAGGTTAGGAGGCTCACCTCTTAGTGCAAATCCTCTCGTCGGTATCTTGTACGCCCGCTTAGCTCAACTGGAAGAGTACTTGGCTTCGAACCAAGGGGTTGGGGGTTCGAACCCCTCAGCGGGTACTTTGCTCTTGTCGTTCAATGGAAGGACATCGATCTTCTAATCGAGAATGGGGGTTGCGGCGCGCCCTTCCAGGCGCGTCCGAGTTCACGAGCCTCGCAAGCTCAGCTCTTAGTGCGAATCTTGCCGGGAGCATGGGAGGAATAGACGAATGAAGATGTACATCCTAATCAAGGACTCGATTCCAATAGGCTATGCCATCGTCGCGGCTGCGCATGCCTCGCTCAAAGCATATCTCGAATATCACGACCAACCAGACGTCAGTGAATGGCTTTCTGGACCATTCTACAAGGTGGTCTGCCGCGTCAATGGCGCGGAATTCGAGAAAGCCAAGGAGGCTGGCGACTTCGTCGCGATCACCGAGTCGAGACTAGATGCCGAGGAAATAGCCTTGGCCTTCAGCCCTCGCCCCGAATGGCCGAAACGATTTCGATTCTTTCAGATGTACCGTTGAGTTGCTGCAAGCATCTCAAGAGCTTTAACCAGATCAACTCATGGGGTGGTCGTTCAGCGGCTAGGACAGCAGATTCCAAACCTGCCTACGGGGGTTCGAGTCCCTCCCACCCTGTTTCTTTGCGGATGTGATGTAACGGTAGCATGCGAGCCTTCCAAGCTCTTCGTGAGAGTTCGAATCTCTTCTTCCGCTTATCTACAGGACGGGCCAGCAAGGTGAAGGCTGCGGTCTCATAAGCCGCGACGCCCGGTTCGATTCCGGGGTCCTGTACTTGGTCGTGATGCCGAAAGGTAAGGCACCGCTCTTACACAGCGTTTTATGGAGGTTCGAGTCCTTCCGCGACCATCAAAGCCTCGGTGGGCAAATTTGGTGAAGCCGCTCGCCTTAGAAGCGAGAGATTTTGTCGGTTCGAGTCCGACCCGGGGCATGACGCGCGAGTGGCGGAATATGGTAGACACGCGGGCGCTACCCCACGTGTAAGAGGGGCCCGCCACAACACCAAGCACGGATAGCGAGATCAGGCTCCAACCCAGGATTGCAAACGCGCGCACAAGCAGCGCCCCGCAAAAGCCCATCCTAGGCAAAACACGGAGAAACGAATTCCGTCGGCAGGGGAAACATTCGAAATGATGGAGTCTCCCTCCACCACTGAAAGAACACAACTCAACACTATACAAGCGCCCATTCCGCTCGTCAGGACGAGCTGTAATCGATCTCCCATACGCAGATTCTACGATCCTCCGGCTCCAAGTCTTCATGACGCCCTATGGGTATGCCCGTCCTGCCAATCTGCGAACGGCAGAGCTGCGTTCGACTCTGCGGCCTGACAATTCTTCAGGCGGCCAGACGAAGCCGCCTACTCAAACTCGATCGTCGAATCCTTGTGGCCTTCGCTCAAGCATCAGTGGTTGTACCTGAATCAACTTGATAGCAAGGAATCAGTGCAGAAGTTGGTCCAGTTCTACGTCGACCAACACAACGCCGTCATGCCCCATAGTGCTTTCAACGACCGAACGCCTGATGAAGTGTACTTTGGGACGGCCCCTCAACTCGCCAACAAACGCAGAAGCGAGCAGCGGGTCGCAAGAACCCAACGCATTGAGACCAATCGAGGGGTAACCTGCGATCTCTGCCGACCGGACCCGACGGTTGATGAGGTCGGACATTCACCTGTGATTTCTAGGCCGGTGCAATTGCCCCGCCGGTAGGCCAGAATGTCTTCGAACGTAGTTGCGCTATCACCAGACCGCAAATGGATCGCATTCGCCGGACCGTTTAGACCGAACGAGGCTGTAGTTGAAGCCGAACGAGCGACAGGCCTTCCTGCGACGAGTTTATGCGCGGTCAGCGTCGACGGACAACGCTTCGTTCGGCTGACCGCCTCGATTCTGGGCATCTCAGGTCCGGGGCTGTTCTATGAGACCAAGGTTACTGACCTCAGTTGGCATCCGAGCCAAAAGGAGATTTGGTTCACGCTGACTCGAACACCCTGGTCACTACAGCGGGAGGAAGACGCGCGCATTGCGAAGGTCGTCCTATCAGAGCGTGTTGTCGAGTACCCACATGTGGGTGCTCGTTTTGCAGCGAAGTTGACCACCGTTTTGGCTGAAGTTGACCACCCTAGGTGGGTCTGATCGACATCCAGCGGAGCGTGAGCGACGCTTTTGTTTTACGGTATTTTCCTATCCACTATTTTCCCTGATGGGCAACCTCCTTTCTTGTCGTCGCCGTCAGTGAATCCGCACCCGATAGGAGCCCCCCTTCAAGACGGTTTTTTGAGAAGGATTCTTCATCCGGTCGATGATGGCCTCGGCAATGTCTGCATCCTCGAAGAGCTTCTTCCATCCAGGAATGTCGACCTGTGAAGTGATGATGGTCGCCCCCTTTTGGTATCTCTCTTCCAAGATATCGACGAGCGCGGTTGCCTCCTCGTGGAGGTGGGCACGGAGTCCAAAGTCGTCCAAGATGAGAATATCTGTTTTGGTGGTTGAAGGTTCGATTCCTTCAGGGGGGACTCACGGGGTTGTAGCAAACGCTGGCTTTGCAGCGGACTTTCAATCCGTCTAAACGCAGGTTGCGGCTCGCCTTACAGGCGAGTCCGAGCTCACGAAGTTCGCGAGCTCACTTCTTAGGGCGATTCCTGTCGGCCCCATGCTGACCGGTCGTCTAACGGCAGGACGGTGGCCTTTGAAGCCACCTGTGGGGATTCGAATCCCTCCCGGTCAATGAGGCGTAGCCAAGTGGTAAGGCACTGGTCTCTGATTCCAGCATTCGCAGGTTGCGGCTCGCCTTACAGGCGAGTCCGAGCTCACTTCTTAGTACAAATCCTGCCGCCTCAGCGCCCGCCTGGCGACACGCTCGTGTTCAAGGGCCACCTCTTCCGCAAGCGCCGCGGCCGAGGCTACGTCTTCACCGAGAAGCCTCCGGAGCCGAAGCCCGTCCACGAACCCGTGCGACGCCCGGACCGGGTGGCCCAGATGCTCGCCTTCGCCCACGGGCTCGGAGCCGCCATCGAGCGGGGCGACTTCCGCGACCAGGCCGACGGCCGGGAGCCGATGAGTGAGCGCGACCTGCGAACGGTGATCTACACAGGGGACTGGGGCGCGCAGCGGGCCGAGTGGCGAGCCCTCGCCGCCGCGGCGTAACCGCCCGAGATCGTTTAACAGGCTTGTCGGCGCATGCCCCTCTCATGGGCCATTGCGCCGAAGCTATTCTCAGCCGTATGATGGCAGCTGTTGCAATCCTTTGCCAACGACTGACCGGAGGCGGGCGGAGTACCCATGCCGGATGAGATCCTAACCGTGGCCGAAGTGGCCGAGCTGCTGAAGGTCGCCGAGAAGACCGTGTACACGATGGCGCAACGCACTGAAATTCCGTGCTTTAAGGTCCGCGGCCAGTGGCGATTCCGGCGCTCGGACATCGATGCGTGGATCGAGCGCCAGGTCTCCGGCTAGCAGAAGGACGGGAGCGATCCTCGGTGAGGAGCCAGCTCTCGGAGCATGAGCAGGCATCCTGATTCGAAGGCCAGGAAGGTGAGTGCGTGGTTCGGGCGAAGACCAAAACGAAGGCAAAGAAAGCGCCCGCGGAGCCCAAGGCACCCACGCCGGCTCATCCCGTTTCGCAGTGGTTGGACGTCAGCACATCCGCGGTTGGTCGCCATTCGCTCCGGGTCCTCGCGGAACGTGACGGCAGCCGCTCTTCGATTTTGGACGACCTTCGCGAGCTGGTTCGCGGGCATTATGTTGACCCGAAGATCGTTGCCAAACGCGTGGCTTCGCTCGGAGCAGTCCAGACAGCGGCGCTGCTCCGTGAGCATGTCCCGCAGGGGAAGACATCGCGCTCGGGGGACCTGGGGGAGATTCTGGCCACGGAACTCGCAGAGCAAGAGCTAAAGTACGATGTTCCGATCCGCCGGCTTCAATGGAAGGACGATCGAGAAATGGCGCTGCGCGGTGACGACATCATTGGCGTCGCACGCGACAGCAAGGACAAGCTCCTGCTCTTGAAGGGAGAGTCCAAGAGCCGTGCGAATCTCTCTGCGGCTGTGTTGGATGAGGCGAGCGACGCGTTGGACCGGGATCGTGGCCGACCAACGCGGCACTCCGTGCTCTTTGTCGCTGAGCGGCTTTGGGAGCGCGGTGAGGATCGCCTCGCAGTGGAACTCGAAAAGGCAGCCCTCGGGAGTTTCCGTGGGACTCCGGTCGCCCACATGTTGTTCGTCCTTACCGGTGGTCCGCCGAAGAAACTGCTTGAACGCCACTTGAATGACGCCGCGAAGAAGAAGCGGCTCCGGCACGCCATCGGCGTTCGTATCAAGGACCACGCGAAGTTCATCGAACTCCTGTTCGGGGGGCTGTAGATGGCAGAGTCGGTCGAACGCCTCACTGAGCGTCTGGGCGCAGCAACGCGGCCGGGCTTCAGGAAACGCCTTCTCGACAAGGGGCTTGCCCGCGGTATGATCTGGCGTGACGGCGTCATGCCGCCGGGTTCGCCCGCCTTTCCGGACAGTCTGACGGAGGACTTGCTCGACTATGCTCACACCGTCCTGAACATGGCGCTACGGCTTCGATCGCAGAACGTAGAGGCGAACCTGGAGCGCCCGTTTCTGGTAGCGGGCGAAGCGATCGAAGCAGCCGTTCACCGCGGGGCCGATGGGAATGAGGGAGGCTTCCATCGTGTTAGTGCGGCGGTGGCCTTTCATCTCGCGCGGTACTCCGCGAGGGCGTACTCGATGCTTCCGACCGGGGCTGGAGCGACGAACCTTGCCCCGACCGAGACCGCGCTCGTGCAGCTTCTGCGTCGCAAGCTCGACGAGCTACATCAGCTCTACGCCGGTTGGCTCCTCGATGTGGGGCACTCGGATGACCGAATCGCCGAACGTCTGCGCGATGACGAAGACTTCGACGCGGCGGACGCCTGCGGCGAAGTGATCGTTTCGGCCTTCATGCGCGCGCTGGCCCTCTTCGACCACGCGGTCACGACTGGCGAGGACGCGTCGGCGGTAGCAGCGAGGGAGCTCCTTCAGCATGCAGCTGACACAGCCCGCGATGTGCACGCCGTCAGCCACTGGTGGACGACAACCCTTGCGCTTCATCTCCTCGATGAACTCTGGGGATTGAGCCTGCACCAACAGGTTCCGCTGCTACCTCCTGACCATGACGATGCAGAGCGATGGAGCGACCTCCGGCAAAGCTACGTTCAGAGACTCCGCGCGGGGAAACGATCGGCGATCGATCTGTGGCCCTCGCAGCTGGAGGCAGTGGGACGGGCCGTGGATCCGACCGACGACCTCGTGGTCGCTCTCCCGACGAGTGCCGGCAAGACGCGGATCGCCGAACTCTGTATTCTGCGCACGCTCGCTTTCGATCAGCGTGTCGTGTACGTGACCCCCTTACGGGCGCTCTCGGCTCAGGTCGAGCGCGACCTCTCAGAGACCTTTGCTCCGCTCGGCTTCTCGGTATCATCCCTGTATGGCTCTGCTGGCGTCGAGAGTGGCGACGCAGAGACCCTCCGCGAGGGCAAGATCGTGGTGTCCACCCCGGAGAAGCTCGACTTCGCGCTTCGCAACGACAACTCGATCATCGACGATGTCGGTCTCATCGTGCTCGATGAGGGTCACATGCTCGGGCCGAACGAGCGCGAGGTTCGCTACGAGGCTCTCGTGCAGCGACTGCTGCGCCGGGACGACGCAGACGGTCGGCGAATCGTCTGCTTGTCTGCTTTGTTCCCGACTCCGGAAGAGATGAGTGACCTGGTGGCGTGGATCCGCCAGGACGACCCTGGTGATCCCGTGCATTCGATGTGGCGACCGACGAGACAGCGTTTCGGAGTGCTGCGCTGGATGTCGGACGCCGCCCGACTCGACGTGAAGGTCGAGGACGAGAGCCCATTTGTGCCACGCTTCATCGAGGCCTCCGATCCGCCCGAGGGGTCCCGGCGACGCAAGGCATTCCCGTCCGACAAGAACGAGCTGACGCTGGCCACAGCGTGGCGCTTCGTGGCCCAGGAAAAGGACGTCCTCATCTACTGCTCGCTGCGAAAGTCAGTTGAAACCCTGGGGCGGCTGATCCTCAAGTGCATCGAGCACGAGGTTCTTGTGCCGCTTGCCGCTCCCAACGAGCGCATCCGGAATGCCATGGCCACCGGGGCCGAGTGGCTGGGCGAGGATCATCCAGCGGTTCAGTGCCTGCAGCATGGTGTCGCGTTGCACCACGGCGGGCTTCCGCGTCCGTTCCTCACCGAGGTGGAGCGCCTGCTGCGATCGGACGACTGCCGATTGACGGTGGCGTCGCCGACGCTGGCACAAGGACTCAACCTCTCTGCGAGCGTGCTTCTGGTGCCTTCCATCTGGCGTAATCGGGAGATCATTCCGACCGCGGAGTTCGCTAACGTCGCGGGGCGTGCAGGCCGGGCCTTCGTTGACGTCGAGGGGTTGGTGCTGCACGTCGTCTGGGAGAGGACCACACGCAAGACCAACCAGGTCGTTCGCAAGTGGGAGAAACTCGTCGACGAGGCCAAGGCGCCGTTGGTGCAGAGCGGGATCCTGAAACTCTCGCTGAACATCTACGGGCGAATCGCGGAGGTAGCTGGAGTCCCTGTCGCGGAACTCGTCGAGTACGTCATGGGCAACTCCAGCGCCTGGGATTTCAACGACGCGGCGGCAGAGAAGCTGGAGGTATCTGCCGCAGACTGGGACCGCGATCTGGCGTCGCTCGATGCCGCAATACTGGCGCTCTTGGACGCGGGCACCGACGAGGCCGAACTCGCGAGCAGCTTGGACCAAGCGCTGGCCGGCTCGCTCTTTGCCCGGCAGGTGGAGCAGTATCAGGAGGCCGAGCAGACGCTGATTCGTGGGTTCGTAACGGCGAGGGCCGCTCGGGTATGGGCGCAGACCGCCGAACTGCAGCGCAGGGGCTATCACGCTGCGGGCATCGGATTGACGGCGGGGCAGTTCCTCGATGCCAACTTGCGGAGGCTCGTGGAGCTTCTCGGTAGCGCTGAAGCCGCGATTTCAGAACGCAATATCGATGACGCGTCTTTCGCGGTGGTCGCCTTCGCAGAGCTCGTCTTTCAGACGGCCCCGTTCCGCGCGCCCAAGGACCTGCCCGCCAAGTGGACCGAGGCGCTGGACGCCTGGATGCGTGGCAAGTCATCGGCCGATGTCATCGGCATCTGTGATGACGACGGGGTCGACCTCCTGCAGGAAGCGCTGACGTACAGGCTTCCTTGGGCGATGGAAGCCGTCCGCGTGCACGCAAGTGCAGTCTCCTGCGAAGGAGCGGATACCATCACCGGGTTGGCCGCGCTCGCCGTGGAGGCCGGGAGCTGCGACAAGAGCGTGATCGCGCTCCTCCGAGCTGGCTTGAATTCGAGAGAGGCAGCGTTCGAGGCGGTCAGGTCGACGGGTGCCACGTTCGAGGATCGTGCCGGGCTGATGATGTGGCTGGGGTCCGATGAGGTCGAGGCGTTTCATGCTGACGAGGCCTGGCCGACGTCCCAGAGTCGTCATGCCTGGCTGCACTTCTGCGAGGGCGAGGCGAAGGGCGACCGTCGCAAGTGGAGCCGCGAGACGCAGCGGTTGCGGGTGAACTGGGCCGGTGAACCACCAGACGTTGGTGAGCATGTGGTGGTGGAAGCCGTCAACGGGGGCGGGCACGTGCTGACGCCGTCGTTTGAGCCGCTCGGATCCCTCGTGAGGGCCCTGAAGCGCCCACGCCGGGATGTGGTGCGCGCGACCGTTGGCAAGAAGCCAGACACCGTTGACGTGGAGTACTTCGGGCCGAAGGCTCTGCGGTAACGGAAACCGTGTCCCCATCGCGCCGTAAACCCGCCTTCGAACCACCGCCGACGAAACGGGCCACGCTGTAAACCAGGCCCCCGCGCTCTCTCCCGGATCTCCGAGACGGAGAGCCCAGAACGTCCCGAGACCGCCGTCCGCGTGCCCGCGCGTGATCTCTGCGAGCTCGCTTCCGAGACCATCGCCACCGTCACGGAACGCGTAGAAGCCTGCGAAGACTGGGGGATTCAAGAAAAAGCCCCGGGCGTTTCCGACCGGGGCTTCTGTGAACTGGCGGCGGCCCACCTCTTGGTGGACCGCCGTAAATGACTCCCCGATGGGAACCACTTTGGGAAGGATTCTCCACAGTCGAACCCAGACTTGCTCAAACAGCCAACCTCTGCAATCTTCTCGGATATCGTGACGGGGTTTCTTGGATGTAGACGTTCGATGGAGACCCTCTCGATCTGGCGAACCAAATAGGTGGGGACGACCAAGAGACGAGTTCCGTGGCCCTCGCATTGACCCGTGATTGCCTTGGTGAGCCGGAGATTGCGTCTGGAGACCAAATCGAGAAGGTGTTGAATTGTCCTATGGGGGATTGATGAAGGGATTTAGGCTATTAGGGTATAGGGACTCGCTAGATGGAATACTTCGCCCGATTTGGCCCGCCGTCCAGCAGTTATGCTGGGCACTAGAGGATGCCTTCTTCTCAGGCATCCCCGACGAAACGCTGAGAGGTGCCTTTGAACTAAGACCGGGCGTGCCCGTCGTTAGCGATGATGGCGACCCAGCTTGGGATTCGGGTCCGTCGATCTGCGAGGTGGCATGGTGCAAACCAGGGCATCTCATCAATCTGGCTCCGTTTCTATATGGCGACTGGGACAGCCTCCTTGCACTTCCCTATCCGCCGCCATGTGAACGTGAGGACATCGACACTAGCCGGGAGTGGATCGCGAACAACGCACTCATCTATCTTGCGTGCATCGATGGGGCTTTCTGGGAATTTTATTCATCTGAAGCGAGCCTTCTCGAAATCCTACGAATAGCCCTTCCTACCAGAACCGAACACTGCAACTTGGCGGACAAACTCTACTAAGCGCGCAAACAAGACAAGCCCTCAAACGCCGCCCCCAGAAGCCACGGCAGAGGTATACACTTGTCTTACATCGAACTGTGGGACAACCAGCCAAAGAACTCAGTAAACGAAATCGACTGTGTCGAATCGAACAAAAGTGAGTCCGCCGTTCGTCGCCTCCTTAGTTGTCAGGAGCGTCTGGTCTTGGGGATTCGAGGAGGACGAGGCAAACAGCCTAGGATGTAAGATGCTTGATCGCTCGCGCCAGAACGGTCCTGCGAATTGCCCGCAATGCGGCGCCATTCTTTTTCCCATCGTCTACGGATTGCCCCTGACACAAGGAGCGCTGGACGACGACAGCGTGATTCAGGGGGCTGCTTTAAATCCGAGTCGGAGCTGGGTTGTCGGGGGTGCGGGTACGAATGGCCGGAGCCCCAGCTTAGGGAGCCGGTTCAGGAGGCTCTTGAGCTTGCAGAGTTTTCCTACCGCAAGACAAACGCTTCCTGCCCACGGTGCCATAAGCCCGACACCGACCTTCGGTTTGTCTCTTCCCTTCGCTCACCGAAAGGAAGCCCTTACGCTTGGTGTCGTGAGTGCCATCGCACTTTTGACCTAGAGGAACTCGGTGAGACACCCTCGGAGTCGGAACTAAACGACGAGCTCAAGCTCCTAGCACACAGCTTTTGCTCGCGCAAATAGGCCTGCAGTCAATCGCAGAAGCCCCACAGGTCCTCTCCGCGGGTCTCAGCCTCTCCGCATACTGAAAGCAAGTTCACCAAAACGATCTGTATCTCGGGATCATCGCGGCGCAGCTCAAAGAACTGATTCAGTTCCGAGGCCAATGCCGAAAGTTCACTCGTCCCGAAGTGCGCGTCTCGGTAGTAGTCCCACAAACGCTCCATGAGTGGAAACAGTCCGTTCTCAAATTCAGCCCCCAGAAATAGACGCGCGTGTTCCTCATACTCAAGAGATAGGACGGGCATCGACCTTTCCGCTTGGGCCCGTTCCTTTGCAATGTGGAGATCAAATGCCATTCTTAACACCTCTTTCGAGGGGGCCGGTCTTTCAGGGGACTACAACAAGCGCCCTAACCGATTCAGAAACGATGTTGAGAGCAACGGATTCAAGCTCGCCACGGTTGCGGTAGGGCCCGCTGCTATCGATTCGGCGTCTCGTTTCGAGGTGCGTCACTCTCGACAGGATTTGGTCGGAATAGAGAATAAGCTCAATACCCCAGCAGTAACGACTGAAATTCAGTCGGCGAAAGACAAGCTCGGTCAAGCTGTCCACATGTTTTTTTGGGTGTTTACTCACCGCAAAACCCCGCGATGTTGTGAGCTATTTCCTTGAGCCAAACCACAAGTTTCACCTGACCAACTCTATCTGGACAGTGGCTTGTAGACAACGTGCACGCCATGCGGTCCGTCAGCAGTCCGCGATGCCTCCAATGCCACTAACCAAACTCCGCCTGCCGAACTCATCATAAATTCGGGCACTTGGCGACGGTTCCCGGACGATATTGTCGGCCGAAAGTCAGGCACAAACTGGTATAAAACCAGCCTCAATGGAACACCTTCGGTTTGTCCTCCTCGTGTTCGCTGGATGGGTCAATCGCCAACAGCAAGACATCATAGACTATCTCAAAGAAGAGAATCGCATCCTCCGCAAGCACCTCGGTCGATCTCCTCGTCTAGCCAATGAGGAACGAGTTCGCCTCGCCCGAAAAGGCAGGGCTGTCGGCCGCAAAGCTTTGAATGGTGTCGCGGGCATCGTCACGCCAGACACCATCCTATGCTGGTACAGGAAGCTTGTTGCCCAAAAGTACGATGGGAGCAAAAATCGTGCTCCTGGTCGCCCCAAAACCGCAAATGAGAAAGCCTTGCTTATCGTGAAGATGTCCAATGAGAATCCTAGCTGGGGATATACCAGGTTGAGGACTGTGCTTGCCAATGTTGGACTCACGATCGGGCGGATAACAATAAAACGAATCCTCAAGGACCATGGGATTGTACCTGCGCCGGAACGTAGAAAGCGCCAATCTTGGAAGGCCTTTCTTGGTGCTCATTGGGACGGCCTTGTCGCAGCGGACTTTTTCACGTCGGAAGTGCTGTGCCTACATGGAATCGTCCGATACTCGGTATTCTTCGTGATCGAGTTGAACACGCGTCGCGTCCACATCGCTGGGGTCACCTCGGACCCCAATGAACGATGGATGATGCAAGTGGCTCGGAACCTCACCGATGCCATCGACCGTTTCCTGCTAAACAAGACGCACATTATCCTCGATCGAGATCCCCTCTACAAGGAGGCATTTCGCAGGATGCTCACAGATCGCGGTGTGAGGCCTGTGCGCCTACCTGCTCGATCTCCCAATCTCAACGCCTATGCTGAACGCTTTGTTCTGTCCATCAAGTCTGAGTGCATCGACCGAATAGTTCCGCTCGGTGAGGCGCATCTTCGAAAGGCTGTTTCCCAGTATGTGGCACATTATCACAGGGAACGCCCTCACCAAGGTCTCGACGATCGAATTATCGAGCCGGACGATACCGCTGCCCAGACCGACGGCGCTATTATATATCGAGAGCGGCTCAGCGCTTGCTTCGCTACTGCCATCGCGAAGCCGCCTAGACCAAGCCAAGCGGAAGGAAGCGCCCAAAATAGTTCACCGCAATCGATGCTTACCCAGCGTCCGACACAACGTTCTTTGCTCTTTGAGCTCTCGCTCAGAGGCCTCAATTGCGTCGACGCCCGGCGGGCCAACAGCCAAAACAGCTCCACTGAGGTGCCCTCCGTTGCTCCGTAACCGGCCGACCGAGTTTCGGCACAGGACGGCATATGTTCATCAAAAACTCTATTTGCTGGCTGAAGGAACAACGGAGAACTCGAACTTCCGTTTGGCCTCGTTGTGGAGGGCATTGAGTCGCTCGCCGTGCAGAAAGATGAAGCTTCCACGTACTCCTTGATAATCAAGTCCAACGGGAGGATTCTGGCACATTGCCGATCGACCTGGCCCAAGTGACTGCCAAGATTTCCACTTGCCGGCTTTTTTAGAGCCATAGCGAAAGCGGCCATCGATCTGTCGCACGCAGGGGAGCCATTTGTTTGGCTTTTCACTCTTAACGCACATTTCAATCCCGCCGCAGTTGGGGCTTTCGAACAAGACATATGTGGCGCCGGCCCGGAGCCTAGCATGGTGGAGATTCTTCTTGACGAATTCACGATTAATAATTGTAGTAACTTCGATCTCGTCTACTTGGTCCCGGTGGATAGCAACACGCTGAGGACTCTTTACTTTCATCTTGAGTAGGCGACCATTCGCCCGCACGACGATGTCGAACCGTGGGTCCTCGGCCCTTTGGACTTCAATAAGCGCATAATCCGGCCCGGAAATCGCTTGGACCACACAAAAGAGACCTAGGATACCGCTTGTCACGGCGACGAAGTCTATAGCCTTTCGTCTGGCTCGCCAAGTGTGGCCCCTCTAGCGAGGTGTAGGACCCGCAAAAAGTACAAATAACCGGCGGGATCGGCGAAAAGCGGGCGATTTCGAGAAGGTTCTCAACCGTACCGCCCTGCTACGAAGCCAAACATTCTGCACCTATCGCGCATTTGCAACAGCCATGGAATTGCTCTGTTTTTCCTTCGGTCAGCCGTCCTGACCTCCAAATTGCGGCGAACGCACCTTTGGCGTAGTTCACCCCAGCGATGAATGCCAGCCCTCGAAGGAGTGTACGACCACCGCATCAGGGACGCCATCGTCCGAACGGGCAATCCGCAACTTTTTCCTGAGCTTGGAATTCCACGGTCCACAACGCGGTCCTGACTCCATCGCGGCGTGCCCAATGTCGTGAGCATCGAGCCAGACTAAGGCCGCGAGTTCAAACTTAGACAACGGGTCGCGTTTTCGCAATTTCAAATCGAAGCGCAACGTATCCCGGGTGAAGCAAACAAGCGAATTCTCCTCAGCGCCATCGCCAACGTGAAGACAATCTTGCCCTTGTCCTCAAGATACTACGGCCCTCTGCTTCTCGATATCACACCTGGACTCGAGCAGCTGACAGTTATCAGCTCGAGAACCAACCAAGCTGTCCATATTCAACACCGGGGCGCCTCACTCGCCACGAGGTTCGAGAGATCAAAGATATGGTCACCGGTGACCGGCACCGACACATGTCTGTCAGGGCCCTGGCATTGCATGCCCAGCGGATCGGACAGCAAGACGCAAAGATCGAATGCAGCGAGCGACTTGGCGGCATGCTCAAGTTCTATCATCGGAACGCAGCCTGATCTTGACCTTGGAAGATGCCACAATATTTTGACCATACGCGATCGTGAACTTCGCTCTGGCGTTGGCCATCGGCATCCATCCAGCGGATACGCCACTTCCCTCTGTGTTTGACCGGCCGACTCGCCACAGTCCAATAAGCATGACGGCTTTTGGGCTTTGTGCTCCGGCAAGTGCCACATCCACTTTGCCAGAAATTAGTCCCAGAGCGATTCGAGGCTCGAATGGCCCCGGTTTGTTCTAGAGAAGGATCACAGGCTCGTAAGTACCTGTAATCAAAAACTCCGGAAGAGGGACTCGAACCCCCGACCTAGTGGTTAACAGCCACCCGCTCTACCAACTGAGCTATTCCGGATCTTGTTGTTTGTGTGGGTTGGGTGCGGGGAGTGTAGCCGGGTAGAGGGGTATGTCAAGATGGGGTTTGGGGTTACGGGTGTTCAGGGTTTAGGGCGGGGTGCTGCCAGCATCTGAGGTCGTGGGCGAGGGTTCTCAGGGGGCTGAGGGTGCGGTTTGGGGGGTGGGGGGAGAGGCGGTGGGGTTGGGGGGAGGGAGGGGGTTCGCGGTCGAGGGACTGGCGGAGGATTTGGCAGGCGCCGCGGGGGTTTTGGAGGCGGGCGCGGAGGGCGGCGAGGACTAAGGCGGACTCGGGGGTATGGGTTTCGGTGTAGGCGGCATGGGCCAGGTGTTCGGCTTTTTGGTGGTCGCCGCCGTAGTCGAGGGTAAGTCTGGCGAAGCCGAGTTGGGCGCTGGGGTCGTGGGGAATGTGGGTGAGAACGGTCTCGTAAGCGAGGCGGGCTTCGGGGACGTTGCCGATGGCTGCGAGGGACTGGGCGTAGAGGATTTGTGCGCTCGACATGCCGGGGAAGACACGAAGTCGTTTGCGGTGATCGAGGAGGGATTGGGGCTCGATAAGGCGTACCTGGAAGATGAGCCGACCGAAGAGGGGGGCGTAGTCTGGGTAGCGAAGGGCTGGGGCGGACAGGACGATGCGGTAAGTGTAGTAGCCTCGTTCGATGAGGAGATTGTCGGTGGTGATCAAGCCGGCCCGCGTGTTGAGGTTGGCTTGCACGATGGAGGCGGTTCCGCCCTCGATGTCGAAAGCACGCTCGGCGATGATCTGAAGGCCGGTCATTTCGCCGGCCGCTTCTTTGGCGCGAAGCTCGGCGTCGAGAAAATGGGACTTCAAAGAGGGGCGAAAGCGCGGGCCCTTCTTTTCTTTCAAATACTGAAAACCGATGCTTACGCCGATGCTGTTCTCATACGAACGGTAGCCCAGGTGGTTGGTGGATGGTTTCCAGCTTTTCGGTGCGGCCATGCGAATTCCGAAGGTCCGGTCGACGTGGATCCCCATGATGGGGCCAAAGGACCTCAGGGCGGGGCCGGCTATCCAGAGCAGCAGACCCAACAAAACCACCGTAAGCATCGACCCATTCTCCAGCCAAAAACCTCGGCGCGGTCCTGAGCGAGTGAGGCTCGGGTGCAAAAGACTCGGGCGCAAGCGAATGGTCACCAGGGCGCCGGCAAACAAGCCACCCAAATGGCCCCAGTTGTCGGTTCCGGTAGAAACCAAGCCGGTGTAGACGATAAAAAGCCCATAGGGCAAAACGGCGGTCCCGAAATAGCGCCGATAGCGTGGGGGCAACAATGCACCGTACCGGTAGCCGAAAACGACGGCGCTTCCGACCAGGCCCAAAACCACACCGCTGGATCCGACGGACGGAAGGCTCGACAGCAGCGTGGACGTGCCCGTGCTGGCGAGGGCCGATAAAACCAAGATGAGCACATAGTCCTGTACGCGAAAGGTGTTTTCGAGACTTGCGCCCAGGTTAAAGAGAAAGAAGGTGTTGAAAAAGAGATGGAGCACATCTCGGTGCAAGAAATTTGCGCTCAGAAGCCGCCAGGTTTCACCCAGCTCAACAATGTTGGGCCGGATCTTCGCGCCCGCCTCAAGAAGGGTGTCGAGCGGCACCGACCACCTGAATCCGCCGAGCAACAAGTACACACCGAGCTGCACGCCGCAAAAGAGGATCGTCACCCAAGGAACATGTCCGAGACTGAAGCGCCGGGCAAACCGGGCATGCTCCGGACGATGCAAGCGGCGAAAAAGCTCCAGGTCGCGTGCTTCCACCCACGCATCCCCGGTCAGCAAGGGGAAACACACCAGCGTGGAAGGGCCAACGAGTCCCGCTCGAACCCGGCGCTCGAATTCCTCAAGCGGGACCAGCTCCTCGCCCGTCACGGTCTTGAGAGAGATCACGCGGGTTTGAGCATAGCGGGGCCGAGGGATGGAGACGACATTTTGGACGACAAAGCTCGCCAGGGCTGGGATATTCTGGGCCTCGGGGGCCCCGCATGAAATCCATCGACCACTTCATTCGCTCGAAGATTCGGAGGCTTGAAGTACAAGACCAGGTCGCTTGCGAGACCGGATACGACGAAGACCACGTTTTGGGGCCCTTCGCCGGGGCCCTGAAAACCCACACCGGAAATGTACGCTTTTACGAGCGTGGCCTTGTCTTGGAAAACGATCACCCCATCTTGTACGACCAGATCAAACACGTCGCGTACGCTGAGCTCAGCCCTAAGGCGCAAAGCATTGCGATTGTCCAATCGGACGGGGTTACCCAGCACATCCGCGCCGACCCCGCGCACGGCAAAGTCATCTACGCAACCCTTCGCTGGATCGGCCACACCCGACTGCGGCGAACCATTGCCCTTTAGGCCCATCGTCGGCAGGAACGCATGCGCTGACGTGTTGGGGCAAGTCATAGGGCGAGGATCTGGACGCGTCGATTTGCCGTAGACTCCGCCGGTCTTCGCCCGGCAGGGTCAGCCCCGTGAGAGCCTACGATGTACAAGACCTCGAGCGCCACGCCGAGATGCTCGCGAATCGGGTCAAGAAAAACAGCCGGCGGCTCAAAGACAGCTTTGCGCGCAAAAACATTGGCGCGTACCGACTCTACGATCGAGATATTCCAGAGGTCAGAGTGGTGGTGGACTACTACGAAGGGCATCTGGTCGTCAGCGAATACGTCCGCCTTCAAACGGCTTCCGTTCCCGAGTGGCTCGAAACCATGGGGCGCGCGGCGGCAAACGCCATCGGGGTCCCTCATGACCGAATTCACCTGAAGAGGCGACGCACACGTCCATCGCGCGGATCGCGGTACGCCAAACTCAGGCAGACCGGGCGGCGTATGAAAGTACGCGAGGGCGATTTTGAGTTTTGGGTCAACCTCGATGACTACGTGGATACCGGCCTATTCCCAGACCACCGCAACACCCGCGCGATGGTAAAGGGCGAAAGCCAAGGGGCGCACTTTCTCAACCTTTTTGGGTACACCGGCGCGTTTACTTGCTACGCCGCGAAGGGAGGCGCAAAAACAACCATCACCGTCGACCTATCCCGTACCTACCTCGAGTGGGCCCGCGACAACATGCGACTCGCGGGACATACCGGTTCTCAGCATCAGTTTGCCCAGGAAAACGTGTGGCATTTTTTGGATAAAGCCCGCTCAAAACGCCATCGCTTTGGCCTTTGTGTTCTGGACCCACCTTCGTTTTCAACGGTAGGAGAAGGGAGTGCTGACTTTGATATCCAACGTGATCATGTTGCGCTGCTTGAACAGACGCTCTTGTTGATGAACCCCGGCGGCATACTCTACTTTTCGACCAACCATCAGCGCTTTGAACCTCACTTCCGCCCGCATAAAGGTACCAAGCCAACGCAAACAAGGGCCAAAACGGGTGCTCAAAAACTCAACGAAGCCGATTGCCAAGAAATCACGGCGACCACGGTCCCCCTCGACTACCGAAACAAAAACGTGCATCGAGTCTGGCGAATTCAATCACCTTAGTCGAAAAGGGGAGCCTCGGTTCGATTGCGGCCTTTTCGCTTGGCGTTGTAGAGCCGTTGGTCGGCAGCCTCGATCAGTTCGGCGGGGCGAGACATCGATTCCTCGAGCCGAGAGACACCCAAAGAAACGGTACACGGAATCCGGCGACCGTTGTGCGTGACCTCCAGATCCTCGATCGCGCGGCGGACCCGTTCGGCGAGAATGAATGCATTCTCCAAGTTGGTGTTTCGCAGAAGCAGCGCAAACTCTTCGCCGCCATACCGCGCAAAGATATCTTCTTTTCGAATAACCTCTGACACCCGCTGCGCAACCGATCGAATCACGAGGTCTCCGGCCTGGTGACCATAGGTGTCGTTGACCCGCTTGAAGTGATCGAGATCGAACATCACCATCGTCAGCGGTTGGTCGTGGCGCTTGGCAAACCCTGCTTCTTTTTCGATCTCCATCATGAAGGCCCGCTTGTTGTAGGCCTCGGTCATGGGATCGTGGGTTTTGAAATTCTGCATCAAGGCATGAAACTGAACTTCACGCTGGTCCTGATACCGAAACTGAAGAATGGTTGCCGTCCCCACCTGAACCTTGCAGCCATCAGTGAGCGTCAAAACTTGAATGCGCTCGCCGTCGAAATAGGAGCCGTTGGTCGATCCCAAATCCATCAAGATAAGGACGTCGTCCTGCCGAATGATCTTGGCATGGTGGCGAGAGACACCCTCGTCGTCCAAAAAGACGTCACACTCGGGCGCCCGGCCGATAAGCGTCTCGTCCCGGGTGATGAGAAACATCTGCCCGATAGAGCGTCCACTGATACATATGAGCGCTGCGGACCTGGAGTTCGGCCCCACATTTTCCAGCGGGGCGATCTGCTGAACCATGGTGCGGTCGTCATCGCCATGGTCCAGCGCATCCGCGGGGTCGTCGTAAGCCATCGTACTCCCTTCGAATCCTACGCGATGAACCCCCTTCTACACCACCCCGAAGGCCGGTCCCGGGCGCAGCCGGTCTAAGGCTTGGTAATTCCTGCCTAGCCGGCGTGTCACCGCCCACCTACCTCTTCGCACGATCGCGCCAATCTGGAAGGGGGTGGGAGAACACGCTATGGGTTCTGCTGACTCATTGACGTCCTCCCAGACTCCTAGATACGAGACAACGCGATGGCCAAGCGCCCTATTTTTCTATCAGTCCTCCTCGCAATCGCCGCTTCCGGCGCCACCTGCAAGGGAAACGAGCCGTCGCAGGACCAGCGGGAAGGAAGCGAAGCTTCCCCCGCCCCGGCCGCACCGCCCCCGAATAGGGGCATTCCGCCGGCCGTCACCCAAATCGCGGGCATAGACCTCCGATCCATCGAGCCCAGCTTTCGCGCCGATGCCCTGCGCCTCCTCAACGAAACCTACTGCTACTGCGGTTGTGCCCGGACGATCGCGGCCTGCCTCGCCAATCGGGCCGACTGCTCCTGCGTACGCTGTTCGGAGCGGATGGCAAACTTCATCATGCGGGAATACAAGAGCGGGGCCTCCACCGAAGACGTCGAAATCGAGCTGCTCCAAGGCTTTTCCGAAGGCTTCACCGGCAAGCCCATACCCTTTGTAGACAATGACCAGCCCGCCAAGGGCCCCAAGGATGCCCCGATCACCCTGGCTGAGTTCGCCGACTTTCGGTGCCCGCACTGCGCCGCCACCTTCGAGGTCCTCGAAAGAATCCTAAAAGAACGGAAAAATGTACGCCTCAAATACTACTATTTCCCGCTCGGCGCCCCCGACAGTGAGTCTCAGATGGCGGCCGAAGCCGCCGAAGAGGCCCGCGTCCAAGGCAAATTCTGGGAAATGGCCACCCTGCTGTTCCGAAACCAGCACAACCTCAAAACCGAAGACATCATGAAATACGCCCAAAAGGCGGGCCTGAATCTGGCCGCCCTCAAAGCCGCCCTGACCGCGCGTACCCACAAAGCGATCGTTCTTCACGACCGCAAGCTCGGAAAATCGGCAGGCATCGTGTCGACACCCACCATCTACGTCAATGGACGCCGCTTCGGACTCTCACGCTCCTACGAAAACATCGCTCTTCGTTTGGACATGGAAGCCGAACGCCCCCGCTGCGACTGAGCCCAAGTGCCACCATGACGGTGTCAGAACGCCCGGCTCCTGCCGCTCTTCACGCTACGCTTCGCGCACTGGATCGCACGCTCAAGCAAGACCAGCTGATCACCGACCCGGATCGGTTACAAGCCTATGCCGAAGACGCCTCGGGCGCCGGTCAATACCCGCCAGACGCGGTGGTCCGCGCCGAATCCACCGAAGATGTACAAACCGTCTTGCGTGCCGCCTCCGAACACCGAATTCCGGTCACGCCGCGCGGCCTTGGGTCGGGCAAATCCGGGGGCGCCCTCCCGATCTACGGCGGTATCGTGCTTTCGACCGAGAAAATGAACACCATTCGCGAGGTCAATCACGCCGATATGCTCGCAGTCTCCGGCGCCGGGACCATCACCCTCGACCTGATGAACCGCGTCGAGGAAGAAGGCCTCTTCTACCCACCAGATCCCAACAGCCTGAACATGTGCTCCATCGGGGGGAACGTGGCCTGCAACGCCGGCGGACCCCGCGCGCTTAAGTATGGGGTGACCAAGAACTACATTCTTGGACTCAAGGTTGTCCTGCCTACCGGAGAGGTGCTCGATGTAGGCAAACGTACCATCAAACACGTCACGGGCTACGACCTCAGCGCGCTCATCGTCGGTTCAGAGGGCACCCTCGGAGTGATCACCGAAGTGACCACCCGATTGGTGCCCAAACCCCGAAGCGTGGAAACCGCGCTGCTGTCGTTCGCCTCCGTCGAAGATGCTGCCGGCGCCGTCACCCGGATCTTCGAAACCGGCGTCACCCCACGCACGCTCGAACTCTTGGATGAGCAAGCGCTTCAGGCCGTTCGCAGCAAAACACCCGGACGCTTCCCAGACAACGCCGGAGCCCTCATCATTCTCGAGACCGACAGCAACCGAGACGAAGACGCATTCAAAGATCTCGAACGCGCCGCTTCCGCTTGTCTCGACGCGGGAGGCCTTGACGTTCGTGTTGCCCAAAGTGAAGCCCAGCGAGCCAAAATCTGGGAACCTCGCCGCATTTTGTCCACCACGTTGACCGAGTCGGCACCCCACAAGATCTCTGAAGATATCTCGGTTCCCCGATCCCAGATCCCCTCCATGTTAGGCAAAGTTTATGCCATCGCCAAACAACACCGCATTCGCGCCGCCACCTACGGCCATGCGGGCGACGGCAACCTCCATGTCAACATCCTCTTCGAAGACCACGAGCGCGAAAGCGCGCTCAAAGTCGTCTATCAGATCATGGAGGCAACCATTGGCCTCGGAGGCACCATTTCCGGCGAACATGGCATCGGCCTTCTTAAACGAGACTTCATGCCGCTCGAACAAAGCAACAAGATGCTCAGTCTTCAGCGAGCCCTCAAGCGCTGCTTCGACCCGCTGGGTATTCTGAACCCCGGCAAAGTCTTCCCCGCGAACGGCGTTCGCGAGTAGCCTTTACGCTACGGACTGCAACGGCTGAGCGTCGTCCATGACCGACCATTGGATGCCGTACTCGGGCATCAACTCAAGAAAAGGCCCCGGACGGAGATCTTCCGCATTGTGAACACCCGGCTTACGCCAAGCACCACCGGCCACCAACGCCGCGGCCGTGACCACCGGCACGCCGGTCGAGTACGAAATCGCTTGCGACCCCACTTCTCGAAACGCAGCAACATGATCCAAGGTTGAATACACAAACTTACGCTTCTGAACGCCGTCAATTTCTCCCGTCACGAGCGCCCCAATGCAGATCTTGCCCTCGTAGTTTTCGGCCATCGACCCTGGATCGGGGAGCAACTTGCCCAAAAACTCGAGGGGCACAACTTTCACCGCTTGCCCATCATGGGCCTCGACCGATACCGGATCTACAGACAAGAACCCGACGTTCCGAAATGCGTTCACGTGCTGGATGTACTGCTCACTGAATCCCATCCAAAACTCCAAATGTTCAATGTCCGGCATCGCCCGGCACAAAGAATGGAGTTCGTCATGATCCATGGAATAGATCCGATGCGTTCCCACAACCGGAAAATCGAAGGTCCGTGACCTTTGGTGCGCGGCCACCCGAACCCATTGCCCTTTGGACCAATAGTGCGAAGGGTTCTGGACTTCACGCAAATTGATCACCGGATCAAAATTGGTGGCAAAAGGATATCCGTGTTTCCCGGCATTCACGTCGAGAATGTCTATTCGTGTTACCCGGTCAAACAGCGCATCGCGGGCATGTGCGCAAAAAACATTGACTACACCAGGGTCAAAGCCCATCCCCAAAACCGCCGTCAAACCCCGATCCGCGAAGCGCTTGCGATAGTCCCACTGAGGCTGATACCAAAATTCATCCGAAGGATCTTCGCTGTTGATCTCTCTTTTCTCCGACACCGCGGTATCCAGATAATCACACCCGGTTTCGAGGCAGGCATCCATGATCGGGAGGTCCTGGTACGGAAGGGCCACGTTGATCACCAAGTCCGCACCGGCTTCTTGAATCGTTTTCACGACCGCAGCGCTTGACGAAGCATCCAGCTGCGAAATTTCGAGCGGCCCACCAATCGACGCCTTCACCCGTTCGCAGCTTTCAACACGCCGGCTCGCCAGATGCACCGACGAAAAAATATCCTTTTGTTGTACACACTTGTGGGCGACCACACTGCCCACGCCGCCTGCCCCGATGATCAAAACTCTTGCCATAACGCCACCTTCGAAAGCCCAGCCCGCACTCTACGTCAAGAAAGCCTTCCCTTGTAATCCTCGTACCCAAAGGTGCGAACCAATCGAAAACCCGACGCCTTGGACCAGGTACCGATCGATGGGAGACGCACTCCGTTGAACAACGTATTTTTCACCATGGTGTACGGAAGCATGTCTTCAAACACCACGCGAGAGCCCACCCTCAAAGGCTCCGAAAACGAGTAGTCTCCGATGATGTCTCCTGCCAGACAGGTCACCCCCCCTAAACGATAGGTGTGAGGCAAAACATCGGCAGCTTGGGCGCCCACCACCTCTGGTCGATAGGGCATCTCTAACACGTCGGGCATATGGGCCGATGCGGAGGTATTCAAGATGGCGATCTTCAGCCCGTTGTCGACAATATCCAAAACCCGCGCGACCAAAACCCCCGCATTGAGGACCACCGCTTCCCCGGGCTCAAGAAATACCTCGACGCCGTAGGTTTCTTTTAGGCGGCGTATCAACCGGCACAAGCCTTTGCGATCATAGGCGGGGTCGGTGAGCGCGTGGCCTCCGCCAAAGTTCACCCATTCGACGCGCCGAAGCCACGGACCAAACGATGACTCCACCGCTTCGAGCGTCTGTTCCAGCTTGGGAAACTGAGCTCCACACAAACTATGAAAATGAAGGCCCGTCACCCCCTCGAAACTGGCGTCGCGAAGCTCAGAGGCGCGAACGCCAAGCCGGGAATGGGCTACACACGGGTCGTAAACCGCGTGCTCCACCAGTGAACATTCAGGATTGATGCGGAGCCCCATCCGAGGGGGTCTCGCAAGCCCACCCACAAGCGGCCGAAATCTCTCCAACTGGGACAGCGAGTTGAACACCAAATGGCTGGCATAGCTTGCCAACTGGCCAAACTCTTCTTCGTCGTAGGCCGGGCAGTAGACGTGGACCGGGCGTTTGAACTCCTCAAAACCGAGGCGGGCCTCGTGAAGAGAAGAGGCGGTCGTGCCCGCCAAGACCTGCCTGAGGGGCTCAAAAACGCTGAACATCGAAAAAGCCTTCAGCGCCAATAGAACCGCGGCACCGCTGTCTTTTTGAAGGGCCTCCAGTGTCTGAAGGTTTCCGGCCAGCCTATCCAGATCACATACGTAACAAGGGGTAGGAATCTCAGTCATATCCATCGGACGCATCCCCCTCACGAAACCCACCGCGAACAACCACCCCATCGAAGGTGGCCGCCTGGACGCCCTCACCGCTTGCGGTGATCATCGCCATGGAATGGAACTACCGGTCTTCGGGATCTGGACCTTGGCCCGCAAGCTCGAGCATGTGCCCCAGCTTTTCCCGCTTGGTATGGAGGTAACCCTCACTATGGAGGGTGGGCTCCACGGTGATCGGCGCGCGTCGCTCGACCAAGATGCCATGCTCCTTGAGACCGCGAATCTTGCGTGGGTTGTTGGTCAAAAGCGCCACCCGGGTGACCCTTAAGTCTTGCAGCATGGCCGCAGCGACCCCGTAACTGCGCAGATCAACTTCGAAACCCAGACGCTCGTTGGCTTCAACGGTATCCGCACCCTCCGCTTGAAGCGCATAGGCGCGGATCTTGTTGCCCAGACCGATGCCGCGGCCTTCTTGGCGCAGGTAGATAAGAACCCCGCACCCCTTGGCGCTCATCCGAGACAGCGCCGCCTCAAGCTGCTGGCGGCAGTCACACTTCAGCGAACCGAACACTTCAGAAGTTAGGCACTCGCTGTGTACCCGCACCAGCACCTCATCGGCGGAAGCCTCCGGCGCTCCGAAAACCAGGGCTACGTGTTCCCGGTAGGCCACCGGTCCAGCGCGGCAGGGCTCGCGAAACACGACCATCCGGGCCACGCCGTACTCGGTGGGAATGCTGGTTTCGGAATAGCGGGAAACAACCAGTTCTTCGGGCACTTGGGGGTGCACTCTCGATGGCAATATCATGGGTCAAACATCCCGCCTTCCTGCTGGGCCAAGGAGGCCCGAACGCTAGGGAACCGCACTGGGTCTGTCAAATGGTACCCACGCCGGGATCGCCGTTTCCCCTGACACCAAACCATCCCCCAGGACAAACGGTTGGGGACGCGAAAATCTTCAAAAAATCGACCACCGGCCAAAAAAAGCGTCCCCCATCCACACCCAATCCGCTTATGGGGATCGCCATGAACCGCGTGTCCCCCCAGACCCCGCCCAACCGTGAAGCCGCCGAAGCCGCCGCCCGAGCGCTTCTGGTCGCCATGGGATTTGCGCCAGAGGACCCGGGCCTTTCGGACACGCCCCGAAGGATGGTCGACGCCTTCATGGCCCTCACCTCGGGATATGCCACCAGCCCCTCCGACGCGATCGGACAGGGTTTTCCGACCGAAAGCGACCAGCAGGTGGTGGCCACCAAGATTCCGGTCCTCTTCACGTGTCCCCACCACTTGATGCCCGCCCGAGGAACCGTGGGCCTAGGTTTTGTGCCGAAGGCACGGGTGCCTGGCCTGGTCCGCATTGCCCACCTGGTCGAGGCCCTGAGCCGGAGGCTCATCCTCCAAGAGGATCTGACCGAAGACATCGTGACCGCCCTGACCACCGAGCTAGACGTACGAGCTGCGGTCGCCATCATCGAAGCCCAGCACGGATGCGTGGCGACCGAGAACTTTGCGTACGAGAGAACCTGGTTTCGAACCCAAAGCCAAAGCGGTCCGCCGGCGCTGGTTGCGTCCCTCTCTCAACAAATCAATGATATCCTCAAAAAAGATTGAGCGACCTGTCCCTATCCGCGGCCATCCGCAGTGCTCGCCTCGACGTCCGGGTCGCGATCACCACCCAAACGTGCCGCCAAGCGCAAAAAGCCCACCACCTGAAAAGCAGCTCCGCCATCGCCCTTAGCCGACTTCTTACCGCCGCCGTCCTGGTTGCGAAAAGCTGGAAAAACGCCGGCAATCCAAGCTTCCAAATTCTGACCAAAACCACCCTGAAACAACTGTACGCCGACGTCACCCAAGAGGGCCACGTACGCGGATTTGCCGGAAATTCGAACTTGAACTTTCCTCTCTTTGCCGGCGAAAGCATCCTCGGCCGCCGCTCCTTGGCCCCGGCTTTGTTGCCCGGGGTGCTCTCCGTGGTGCGCCTCTCGGAGAGCGGCGCCTACACCCAAAGCAGCAGCGCATTGACCACCGGAGAAATCGATACCGACATCGAGCACTTTTTGGAGCAATCCGATCAAATTCCTACGGCCCTCTGCTGCGATGCGCTGGTCGACAAAGACGGCGACGTCATCAGAGCGGGCGGCATCATGATTCAGGCGCTCCCCGACGGAAACCGACAAACACTCGAAACGCTCAAGAAACACATCGCCGGCGGTGCCTTGGTGGAAGCCTTGCAAACCCACCAAGAGGCAAGCGCCATTCTCAGCGACCTCGCACCAAACGCGGTGGTCGTCGAGGACCCCTCCGAGATTGTATGGAAATGCCGGTGCTCATACGACCGGGCACTACGCGCCCTCCGAATGCTCGACCCCGCGGAGCTCGCGGAGATGATTCAAGAGGGAATATCCGCACAAATAGACTGCGATTTATGCGGTGAGACTTATGTCGTGCCCCCCGAGGAAGTACAAAAGACTTTCAAGGCGCTGATTCGCGCAGACGCTTAGCGCCATAGAAACACACACCCTTGGTTGCTCATCCTCGACCCAAGCATGCGCCCAAAAGCATGCCGCCGGCCCGTCGGTACGCCCCCTTGCTCGCCTTGGTGCTGCTCTTTTTGGGCTCGGCCCCCATCGCATTCGCCGCTGGCCCCTACGACCCCGAAACCCCGTACCAAACACTCAAGACCCCCCACTTCTACGTCATGTTTCCCGAAGGCTACGGGCACCTCGCCTTAAGAACCGCCCGGATTGCGGAAGACACACGCCCCTACCTCAACGCGCGCTACGGCTGGGAGCCCAAAGACCGCATCAGCATCATCATCAACGACCAAACCGATTTCGCCAACGGCAGCGCAACCGTCATTCCGTCGAAAATCATCACCGTCTTTGTGAACGCCCCCACCCGCATCTCTGGCCTCGAAGACTACGACGACTGGCTCCAAACCCTCATCGTCCATGAGATGTCCCACATATGGCATCTGGACATGGCCTACGGGATCCCCTGGCTCGGGCGATTCATCTTCGGGAAGTACGCATCGATGAATGCGTACAATCCAGGCTGGGTCACCGAAGGCCTCGCCGTCTTCGAGGAAACTGTTTCGTCGGGCTCCGGTCGCGGCCGCAGCACCTACGTCGATATGGTGATTCGGGCGGCCGCCCTGGCCAAACGTTTCCCGTCAATCGACCAGGCCTATCGTGGTTATCCGCACTGGCCCTACTCGAATATCGCCTACTTCTTTGGCGGCCGTTTTCAACTGTGGCTCAAGGAACGCTTCGGCGAAGAGACCCTTTTGGCCTACCATCGCGCCTACGCCTCAAACCCAATCCCGTACATCACGTACATGCCGGCCAAATTGAAGTTCGGCCAAAGTCTCGAATCCCTCTGGGACGAATTTCGTGAAGATGCGGAAAAACAAGCCCAAGAAGCGTTCATCAAAGTCCAAACGTCGAGCGTCGGCCTCAGTCGCCCGGTCAGACTAAGCACGCATGGTGGCGAGTCCGTGGGCCCCCGCGTCACGCCCGACGGAAAACACATTGTCTATTCCACCAACTCTCCCGTGGACGGCCCCCGAGTCCGCCGCATGAGCCTGGGCGGAAAACAAGACACCGTCCTCTTCGAAGACACCCTGAGCCAAGCGATCAGTTTTGCGCCCGACGGTCAGTCTTTTTATTTTCAGCAAACCGAAATCAATCAGCGTTTCTACAGGCACAACAGCATCCTTCGCTACGACCTCGCCAAAAACACGCTGACCCGACTCAAAGTGGACCCCAGTGCAAAAAAAGACTTCTTGGCACCTTCAGGCTCCCTGAGGGCCCGCGATCCAGATGTATCCTTCGACGGCAAACGGATCGTCTTTGTGCAAACACCGGCAGGTGCCAACCGCCTGGTCATCGCGTGGCTCGAGTCAGACAAGTTGACCATCCACCCGAGAATCTTGGTCGACGCCCAGCCCGACGTGCAGTTCTCCAATCCTCGATTCTCACCGGACGGACGTTTGATTGCGGTATCCCGATTCAAGGGAGGGCGCCGAGACATCGTTCTTTACGACCTCCACGGCCAGGTCCATCAAGAACTCACCCAAGATCGCGCTCAAGACACCGATCCCACGTGGTCGCTGGATGGCCGCTGGTTGGTCTTCTCCTCGGACCGTACGGGCATCTACAATCTTTATGCTTACGATCTTGAGCAAGGCGTCTTCAAACAGCTCACCAACCTCATCACCGGCGCCTACCAACCAAGCATCTCCCCCGACTCCCAAACCATCATTTACCGGGGATACTCTGCGGACGGATTCGACGTGTACCGTCTTCCTTTTGATCCCGAACAGGGAACACCCGTCCAGATCAAGCCTGAACCCCGCGCCTTGTTTGACACCACCCCTCGAAAACACCCCCCGCGAAACGCGGGTGCCCCACCGCTGCCGCCGCCCGCCAAACGCCACAACACCCCACTGCCCTCAAAACTCCCCAAGGGTTGGTCCATTCACAAGTACTCCGCGCTCGATACCATCCTTCCGTTTAACGACAACTGGAACCTTTTCCCCGCTTTTGTCGCCAACGAACGCGAGATTTTTGGATCTTTGACCCATTTTGGCCAAGATGCCTTGGGAACCCATAGCTACGCCGCAAGTTTGACCTACGGCACATTCACCAACTTTGTCGGCGGCGGCGTTCGGTACAGCTTCGACGAACTCGAGCCCACGTTCAGCGTGGCGGCTTCGGCCGATGCCGTCACCTTCGGCCGAACGCAATTCATTGAAAGCAACCCTCAGGAAAGCTGTCCGCTCGGTGGACAGGTCGATTTCGACAATGGACGCCGCTTCTGTTTTGGTACCCAAGACGGCGTCTACAAAGAACGCAGACTGGGAGCCTCGCTATCCATCGGATTGCCCCTGAAACAGCGTCACTTTATCTCCGTTTCGTACATCTTCGAAAAACGTCAGGCCCTCGAATCGCTCCCAACCGGCACACTCTTGTCCGCCCTGCCCCGCTCCGGAAACTTTGCCCGGGTACGCCTCGGCTATGCCTACAGCAATGTGCGTTCATTCCCTTTTTCTATTTCACTGGAACGCGGCCCCTCGTTTTCAATCGGTCTCGAAGCCCTATCCAAGGGTCTAGGAAGCGACTTCGAAGAAGTCGTCGCCACCACCGAGGGTCGCTGGTACCTGTCCATGCCGTGGAGGAAAAAGTGGCTCCGAAACCACGTCCTTGCAACCCGTTTGGCGCTCGGCGTCAGCGGGGGGCCAGACCGCGCCGAACTGTTTAGACTGGGTGGAGTAGCCGGACAAAGCGCCCTCACCACCACCACCGAAGACTTCTACCCGCTGCGGGGCATCGCAACCTCGGCGCTGGCCGGCACTGCGATCGTCTCCGGCGCGGTCGAATATCGCGCCCCCATCCTTCGTATCGACCGCGGGCTTGGTACTTTCCCCTTTAATGTACGGGTCTTGCACTTGGCCGTCTTTGCAGATTTCGGACGCGTGTTCGACGAGCTGAACGAGACCGCCATTTCCGACGACTTCCTCGGTGAATTCGCCCTGGGCGTGGGAGGAGAACTCCGCGCGGACGTCCTCATCGCCTACGCAACCCCTTTGCGCCTGCGCCTCGGCTACGCCTACCCGGCCCTGGTCCCGAAGTCACGCGACCGAGACCGAGACGGCGCCGCGGGGGTTTATTTTCAGATCGGTTCGACCTTTTGACCCCAGTGGCCGGGCCACGCTTGATTAATCAGCTCAGACGCCCTAGGCTCCGCGGCCACTGATCCTGGCGGGATCGATGCCTTAGACCCGGGACACCAGTGGACGCAAACATGAGTGTCTCCACCATGCAAAACGAAGGCGAACTGTCGCAACCGAACATGCCCTACTGGGCAATCTCACTTCGTGGGGCCCTCATGGGCGCAGCCGATGTCATCCCGGGCGTAAGCGGCGGAACCATCGCCCTCATTGTGGGTATCTACCCCAAGTTCATCCACGCTCTCAGCCAGCTGAATCTCGAGGTCCCCAAGGCCTTTCTCGCGTTCTTGAGGGCCAAAGACCGAAAACAGGCCAAAGCAGATCTGGTCCGTTTTTTGGGTGAAAGAGACATCTTCTTTTTGGCCGCACTCGGCGTGGGCATCGTCCTCTCTTTTCTTTCCCTTGCCCGAATTATTCCGTACCTTCTCGAAAAACACCCAGCCGAAATGAACGGCTTTTTCTTCGGCCTGATTCTCGCCTCAGTCTGGATGCCCTACCAGATGATGGAAAAGCGAGGTGTCAAAGAGCTTATCGCCTTCTCGGTGACTGCGCTTAGCGCCTATTGGTTCACGGGTCTCGGCGCGCTCAACCTGCCTGGCAACATGGTTTTTCTCTTCGCCTCGGGTGGATTGGCGGTTTCGGCGATGCTGCTTCCCGGCGTCAGCGGCTCTTTCTTGTTGTTGATTTTGGGCCAGTACAAATTCATGCTTTCGGCAGTACGCGACCTCAACCTTCCGATCATTGCCGTCTTCGTCGCCGGCATGGGTACCGGGCTTCTCCTCTTTTCCCGACTGCTCCGGTGGCTGTTTTTGACCTACCCGTCCACCACCTTGGCCGCTTTGGCCGGACTCATGATCGGGTCTCTAAGAAAAATTTGGCCCTATAAGATTGAGCTCTCCAACCCCGTCACCATCGCCGGCAAAACACTCCATGCAACCCGAAACATCTGGCCAGGCGACGAGCTCTACACCGGACCAGCCCTCTCCCCCTTTGCCCTCTTCGCACTCGGCCTTTTTGCAGTTTTTGCCCTCAACCGCATCGCCAACAAACAACGCTGATTCCCATCACGCACGTCGGCCGTCCCACCTGATGTGGCTGGCGTGCCGGGACCTGGACCGAGACGACCTGGACCGGGGCCTAGACAAACGCGTACCTGGCTTCGAACTTATGCGTTCCTGGTTACTTCTTGAGCAGCTTCCGCGTTCGGCTCAATCTTGAAGACTGCGGAAAACGCCGCTCCATCTCCGCCAGCACTTCTCGTAGCTTGGCGCGATGCCCCAGCCTCGAATAGATCTCGGCAATCTCCAACAAGAGCTTGTCGTCAACACCGATTTCAGGGAAACGGGTGCGGATGACCTCCAAACGACCGACATAGGCGAGATCTTTTCCGAGCTTGCGATAAAAGTCCGCGGCGTAACGCTCGTGGGCGATCAGCCGTTCGCGAACCCGCTTTTCGAGCTTGCGAGCCTCTTCGCTGTGCTCATCGTTTGGGAAACGCCGAAGATACTCACCGAACGCAACGTGTGCATCTTGGACCGCGCCTTGGTCTTTTTCCTCGGAGGGTGGAAGAATAAACCAATCGGTGGGGATCTGCTCGTAATAAGAAAGCGCCGTTCGAAACAGGGCATAGGGGATCCGGGCGTGTTTCGGGTGCATTCGCACGAAGTTTTGGTAGCCGTCGATGGCCTCGATAAAGCGGCCCCGCTCAAACAGGCAGTCCCCTAACCGCACCGCAGACAGGGCCGAGTAGATCGAATACGGAAACTTCGATCGGATGTACGTGTAGTAGCGCTGCGCGGCCAAATAGTCTTCATCCTCGAAAGCCTCCTCAGCTTCTTTCCAGTTGGCCTCAACCGTCCGCTTGAAGCGAACCGAAGGAACACTTTCTCCGGGAGCCAAATTGGAGAAATTGGCGGGATCAAAGGCGTCTTCGGCGGCCTTGTCCTGCTCCTCTTCGGGCGCGTCATCGGCGGAACGGGTAGACGCGCAAGAACCCAAACCCGAGAGGGCAAGGACCAACACCGAAAAAAGCGCAATTTTTGCTCGAAACACGCACCCACCTTGCCACAGAGCAGCGCATAAGCTCCAACAAAAATAGCAAGGAGCGCAGGCATCCGCGTCAAGGCCTACGCCAGCCTCACCGCCGACCCAGCGGGCTCCGTGCTGCAGGCGTCGACCACGACGACGACCACGACCACGACCACGACCACGACCACGACGACCACGACGACCACGACGACCACGACGACCATGACGAAGACGATGACGACGACGAAACGACGACGATTACGGCTGCGTGTGGGATCTGCGACCCATCATGGGTCAGGCGCTCCATTCGAGATTGACGCGGGACACCCCTAGTCTTTGATGCTGCCGTCGAACTCGGCCATAAACGCGTCGAGATCGTCTTCGCTTTTCTTCTTTTTGGGCGACTCCACTTTGTTTTTTGCGGTCTTTGGCCCCGGGGGTGAGGGCACCCGACGAGATCGAGTCCCCTTGCGTGGCGGCAACCGCCGTTTGGCCTTGGAGACCTCATCAGCAGCAGACGGTTTATCCAGGGTACTTACTGCTGTCACGTCTTCCCTGGCGAGCTCTGGCGTCGGCAGACCGGCTTCTTCGCTGAGACTTTCCGCGTCTACGGACCCGCCTCGAGAGGTTCCATTTTTCTTTGCGCGCGCTGCCGCCAAAGCTTTTTCAGCATCGAACTCGACCGTTTTCATGGGGTCGCGGCGGGTAGCCGCGCGAGCCCGGCTTGCGGGCGTAGCCCGTCGTTCTGATTTCGGCTCATTCGAAAGATTCAAGTCGTCAATCCCCGGGGGGATGGTCGAGGGCGTCGAAGTCACCGACACGCCAACCTTGGGCTTATCAAGCTGCGCCATGAAAGATTCGTAATTCGCCTCGGCGCGGCTTTTTGACCGGCCGCCCTCGAGCTTCTTCACGCGATCTTTCAGCCTTTGGACTTCAAGCTCCGCCGCTTTAAGCTGCCGCTTGGCATCGAGAGTCCCGGCCCTAAGCTCTTCGACCTCGGATGCATGCTGTTTGTCTTTTTCCGATGCCGTCTGGCGATACTGCTCATGCGCTTCCTCAAGCTCTTTGATGTACCGGCTCTCGATTTCGTCACGTTCGACCTGTTTGTTGGCTTCGACTTCGCTCTTTTCGGAAGCCAACAGGGAAGCCCGCGAGGCGGCCTCATCAAGCCGCTGTTGAAAACGCTCGCGCTCCTCGGCAAAACTCTGCTCATCACGCGCGCGTTTTTCCGCCTCCGATTGGAACTCCTGGCGCACATCTTCCAACTGCGCGTTGAGCTGTTCTACTTCGCGCTCCAGATCTGCACGCTCTTGTTCAGCGGAAAAGACCAAGGAGTCATGCTCCTCGCGAACCTTACTCAGCTCTTCCTCGAGCCGCGTCTTTTCACCCTTGCCCTCCTGGGAGGCCTCTTGAAGCTCGTTCTCGAGGCGAGCGATGGTTTCTTGAAGTTCGTTTTGCGCCACAAGCGCTCTGGCCTCGGCGTCTTTTTGGGCCTGTGCCTGAGCTCTGAGCTCTGTCAGATCCTGTTCGGCCTCGGCGATGGCCCCATCTTTGGCGCGAAGCTCCTCGCCCAGCCTATCGATGCGTGTGCTCAGCTTCTCTCGCTCACCGCGCAGCCGCTCTTCGTTCTCAGACCACTCCCCACGGGCCCTTGCCCATTCTTGGTCGATGGTGGCCTTCGCCTCTTCCGCGCGAGCGATGAGACCATTGAGGTGCAAGCGTTCCTCGTCGGCTTTGGCATGGTTCGCTTGTGAAGCCTCCAGATCGTGCTTCAAAAGCTCGACCTGCCGCCGAACCCCCTCGGTCTCTGCCTCAAGCTCATTGCTTTGGTCGCGAAGAGCTTCACACTCCACACCCAGTTCGTCTTGGCGGGCTTGGCTTGTCGAGAGTTCACGCGCCAAGCGGTCCCGCTCGGTGTTCAAATGCTCCCGCTCCGCGTTGAGGGAGGACCACTGGTTCTTCAACTCCGCAAGCTCTTTTTGATTCTCCTCAAACAGCCCGCGGTTCTCAGATATTTGGTTAGCCCGCTCCTCAGCCTGCGCTCGGGCCACCGCCAAGTCGGATTCGCGCGAGGACAACGCTTCTTGGGCCGCCTGAAGCGCGGTGTTCTTCTCGGCCAACTCGCTATCCATCCGCGAAGCGCGGTCTTCAAGGGTGTCCGCCTTGGTGTGGAGCTGACCAAGTTCGGCCATGCGCGCGTCGAGGTCGGAGCGCAAAGCCTCGAGCTCCCCTTCGCGCTGCCCCACGGCGAGGCGCTCCTGCTCGAGCACCCGCTCCATTTCAGTCAGTCGGCCATTCGCCTCGGCCAATGCCTCTTTTTGCGTCGAAAGCGATTCCGTCAGACGCTCCACATCGACACGGGCCGTTTGGAGCGCCTCGCCTCGGTCTTCGAGCCGAGTGTTGAGCTCGGCCTCTTTCGCAGACGTTTGTCGCGTAAGCTCCTCGTAGCGATTGCTCTGTTCGCTGAGTTGCTTTTCCAGGGTCTCGCCTTGCTCTCGCCGAGCAACCAGCTCCCCTCGAACTTCTGCGAGACTGGCTTTGAGCTCATGGAGCTCGTTTTCACGCTCCTCAAGCAAGCGACTGTGCTCAAGGGACTTCTCCCGAAACTCGGCCTCGCGATCGTCGAGGGCGTGCTCAGCAGAGATTCGTGCGCCCTCTGAGTTGTCGAGTTCTTCGCGCAGCTTTTGAAACGCGTCTTTTTCGCTTTGGAGGGCTTCGTTGGTTTTGGCAACTTCGGCTTGCAGCGTCTCCCGCTCCTGCTCCAGCTGTTCTGCCCATGCCGTTTTCTCGGCGAGCTTGGCCTCGAGGGTTGCCTCCAGTTCTCTGAGCTCGGTTTTAAGGGAGTCCTCGGCCTCAAGACGGGCGATACGCACCGAGTCCAGCTCGTCACTGAGCGCCTTGGCGCGCTCTTCGAGCTCGCTTTGCCGCGCTTCGGCATCGGCCTTGAGCGCAGTCAACTCACCCTCGAGACGTTCTTTTTCGGCACTCACCGACTCGAGCGCATCCGACCGCTCGTTCAGCGTACCGGTGGCTTCATCGAGCTTCTCTTGGAGCGCCTCTTCTTGGCGCTTCAGCTCGAGTTCAAGTCGTTCGACGTCGCCCCCGAGGTCTTCAATGACACGAGTCCGGCTCTCGAGCTCCGCGTGCTCACGCGCTTCGACCGCCTCATAAGCTTCGCGCGAAGCCACGAGATCCTCTCGAAGCTCGACAAGCTTGGCCTCCAGCTCGACCACCTGAGAACCGCTGCGGCCGAGGCTTTCTTTGTGCTCGTCTCGTTCTTTTTCAAGAAGTCGAACCCGCTCGCAGACTTCTTCCAGTTCGCGCTCGAGTTCGCCTACCGCGAGATCCCGCTCTTCGAGCGTGCGCTCGAGCTCACCAACCTGGGTCTCGGCCTGAGACTTCGCGTCGGTCAGCTTCGTCAACTCTTCTCGGAGTTGCGCCTCAGCTTCGGCGAGCGAGCCCTCGAGGGACTCTATCTTTTCGTGGGCTTGGCCGATCAGGCCATCCTTGATTTCGAGCGCTTCCGTGTCATCTCGTTCGCGCCGCGCCTTCTCCTCCAGCACCCGCTGGAAAGACTGGTTGAACTCGCCGGTCCGGCGCTCAAGCTCGTGGCGTGTTTCTTCGAGAGATTGCCCGAGCTCCTCGATGGTCATGCGAAGCGACTGGGCCTCCACATCCTTCTCGACCAGCTTCTCGTTCCACAGGTGGTACTCACGCTCTTTTGCGCGGTACATTTCCATCACTCGACTGAGCTCTGCTTCGCGCTGGCGGAGCTTGCTCCGCAACATGTCGAGCTTCGCGTCCGCAGTGGTGCGACGTCCGGTCGCGGAGTCACGCCGAGGAGGCTGAGACGGTGTCTCCCCATCGCCCCGCTGAGACAAGGATCCCATGACCTTCTCGATAAAAGCGGTGTCCTCTTCGGTGATGGGTTTGGCGTCTTGGCCCGGCAAGGGAGGCGGTTTGCTGTCCAGGCCCGTGGACTTCAACAAAAGCGCGTCGACCGACGAACGAAGTTCATCAAAGGGGTAAGGCGGCCCATCGGGAAAGGTCAGGTAATCGTCCGCGGGGTGCTTTTGGCTGCGATGGGCGGTAATGGCCTGGCTGTTGGCGTCGGTGGTGTACAACAGGACCGGAATCGATCGCAGCTTTTTGTTTTTCTTGATCCGACTGCACAGTGCAAAACCAGATTCCTGCACCCCGTCGGCGCGCATCAGAACCAGATCCGGCCATTCGCTCCGAATATCCTCCAAAGGATCTCTTTTGCCTTCCGCAATAGAGACCTTGAGCGCGTCGCTCCTCAGGGCGACCGCAACCGTGAGTGCAAACTCACGGTTTTCGTCAACGATGAACGCGCTTTTGGGCACAGAACTAAGACGCTAACCCCGCGACAATTCTCGATCAATGTGAGTTCGCGTGGGGGGGAGATCCACCGCCCGGAGATCTCCCCCACTGCCCCATCCGGGCCGCGGGCGGTCCGCGGCCACATAGGGTCATTCCGGCGGCATTGCGTGGTCTGGACGTCAAACGCATATACGGGTTTATACGGACAAACTTTCTCCCTCTTCATGGACCATTGGGCCTGAAGAAACCTTGCGTAGCCGCGATGGTCCGCGCATGCTCCCACCCACCGGCAACATGGGTCTGGTTACGTACGAAGGGGAAATCCCTAAGGGATCCTGGCGCCGTCGGGGAGTGCGGGTCGTCCTGTTTCTGGCGAGCGTGTCCGCAGTCGGCGCCTGTATGGTCGGGGCCATCGTCTACGCGTTTTTCGCCCGCGAGGTGCCCGACTTCCAATCACTCGAAGACTACCAGCCCAAGGGCATCACGTCGGTCTACAGCCAAGCGGGGCAATTGTTGGGTGAGTTTTATGAAGAACGGCGGACGGTGCTCCCTTATCACGAGCTCCCGCCACGGCTGATTCAGGCATTCACCGCCTCCGAGGACGCGAGGTTTTTCGAACACGGCGGCATCGACTACTGGGGCATCGCGCGCGCAGCCATGGCCAATCTCAGGGCGGGTCGGGTGGTGCAAGGGGGCTCCACCATCACCCAGCAGGTGGCAAAATCGCTTCTGATATCGGCCGAGGGCTACCGAGAGGGAACCGCCAAGAAACTCTCCCGCAAGATCAAGGAAGCCATTTTGGCGCGCCGCCTGGAACAAAAGCTCACCAAAAAAGACATTCTCACCATCTACTTGAACCAAATCTTCCTCGGGAACAACGCGTATGGAGTCGCTGCCGCCGCCCAGAACTACTTTCGCAAACCGGTTCGAAACCTCAACCTCGCTGAAATGGCTCTCCTTGCCGGCCTACCGCAAGCGCCTTCTCGGTACTCTCCTTTTGCCCACCCCGAGCGCGCGCGAAAACGCCGCGAGTACGTCCTCAGCCGGATGCTGGCCGGCGGGTTCATTTCAGAGGCGGAGGTCCAAGAAGCCAAAAGCACCGAAATCGTCATCTACCGCGTACCCAATGTTGCCAAAGAAGTCGCGCCTTACTTTACCGAGCACGTTCGACGCGCCTTGATCGAACGCTTCGGTGAAGAGCGCCTGCTCCGAGGCGGACTCACGGTGGAGACCACCGTAGACGTTGAGCGTTACCGCCTGGCGGAAGACGCCGCGTACAAGCGGCTGCGCATGGTCGACAAAAGACAGGGGTACAGAGGCCCCTTGGCCCGCCTCCAAACCCAAAAAGCCGTCAACGATTTTCTCAAAGCTTATGAAAAAGAACTCTTGAGAACGGAGCGTTTTTCGGAACTCAAACTGGGCGAACTCTATGTCGGTGTCATCACGGGCATTGATCGCAAAAACCACAATATTTCGCTCCAGGTGGGGCCCCACAAGGCTATTCTTCCGCTCGCCGCCATGCGGTGGGCGCGCAAGGTCGACCCTCAAGTCTGGTTTGAGCGGGGGCTCCTTAAAAAGATTCCCGCAAACTTCAAACGTGGAGACGCGCTGCTCGTACGCAGGACCAATCTTAAGAATCTGAGGAAGGACCGATTTGCTTTAAGCTACCTTCGCAGCATTCCCAAAGACCGCGACCGCCCCCTCGTAGCCCTCGAGCAAGAACCCAACTTAGAAACGGCCCTCATCTCGGTGGAGTCGAAAAGCGGTTACATCCTCGCAATGCTCGGGGGCTATTCTTACGATCGCAGTGAGTTCAACCGAGCGTTGCAGGCGTGCAGGCAGCCGGGATCTGCCTTCAAACCCATTGTCTATACGGCGGCACTCGACCTCAGAGGGTGGACGGCGTCGACCAAAATACTTGATGCCCCCATGACCTTCGATGATCCCTCAGCCGCCCGGCGGTGGAAACCCAACAACTTCAACGTCCAGTTTGAGGGTGAAGTCACGCTGAGGACCGCGCTCAAAAACTCCATGAACGTGCCCGCCATTCGCATCCTCAAAGCCGTGCGGCTCAAACACGGCATCGCGTACGCGAAGAAGCTCGGGATCAAGTCGCAACTGCGTGAAGAACTTGGCCTGGCCCTGGGCTCATCGTGCGTCACGATGGGCGAGCTCACCGAGGTCTACCAGCTTTTCTCCAACTATGGGGCGAAGGTCAAAAGGCGGGCGATCACGCGCATCGTCGACGCTCAGGGGAAAGTGCTTCTAGATCAAGGCTACTACCAAGACCCGTGGAGCGACATCGCCCTCAAGATTCAACGGGCACTCCGACGGAGCAGCAAACCCACCGAACAAGTGATCGATCGCCAGACTGGATTTCTCATCACCAAACTCATGCGCAATGTGGTCACCGAAGGCACCGGCATGGGCGCGAAAAAAGTCGGCGTACCGGTGGCAGGGAAGACCGGCACCACCAACGATTCCTTTGACGCCTGGTTTGTGGGATTCAGCCGAGACATCACGACAGCCGTCTGGGTGGGCTACGACGACTATGTGACCCCCATGGGCCGCTACGAGCAGGGTGGGCGGGCGGCGCTGCCCTTATGGGTCGACTACATGAAGGGCGCCATCAAAAAGAAGACCGGTGAATTCGAGCCCCCCGAAGGCATCGTGATGGTCCGTATCGACCCTAAAACCGGCAAGTTGGCCCATCGCTCCACCCCGGGAGCCGTCGAGGAGGCCTTTCGGGAAGGCAAAGAGCCCAAGGAGTATGCCGCCCGAGATGGCGAAGCGAGAAGCGACGAGTTCTTCATGATCGACAATTGACGAACGAGACCCCTCGGCAGTACCTAAGCCCACGGATCGGTGAGCTCTGGGGTTAAGCGCGCACCGGGGTCCCCGTGGGCGCGGGGCAGCGCACTTCAAGTGCGCCGGGGCGAGAAGCACGGGAGAAGAATTCGGTGAGGGTTGCGGTCCTAGCCCTACGTTCGCCGAGGGGCACGATGAAAAACCAAGCGGACGAAAAGCCCGCGCGCTCATCCAGCGGGGTCATGAACCACAAGGGGCGAAGCCAGCCTCTTTATACGCCGCGGCGCCCCCGCCCGACAAGATGGCGTCCCTCGCCCACCACGCGGGTCCTCCTTGGGTTGTTCCCCGGACTTCGCTTGATGGCCGTTAGGAAAGTGGGCGCAGGACTCCCCGAAGCCATATTGGGCATCGTCGCCGCAAGTTCGGTCTTGTTCATGGTCGTCAGGTGGCCTCGCTTTGTCACCACCTTGAACCAACTTCGTATCGATGAACGCTGGTTGCTGCTCTATGCGGCTATGGCCCTCGGCTCGGTCGTGGTCTTCGAAGCCCTGCGCCTGGCATGCGATTTTGCCGAAAAGCCGAAGGACCCTAAAATCCCACGGACCATCGCAAGCTTCGTGCTCCCGGCATTGGCGGCGATCGTCGGTATCCCGCCGATCGTCGTACTGGCGCCACGGGCACTCGAATCGTTGTGGTTCGCCGGCTGGGTGCTGTTTTTGGGTGCCCTGCCGGCCGCGGTGTGGACCACACTCAAAGGAAGCCTCAAGTCTCCCGCGACCCAACGGAACTTTCGCATCGCGGGCCTGGTGACCTTAGCCACGTTGGCGGTGGTCTTGGCGACCGCGGGCGTCGCGAGCTCCAAAAGCCGACACCAACTGGCCTCTGCCGCAGACGCACTCGGTTTTGAGGTCTTGCCGGACCTACTCCGGCCCTAGAGGTCATTCTACCGAAACCCATGGTGAGTCGGTGGACGGTCAACGTCGACGGCCTGGGTTTTCGTGGAGACCGGTGGGTCTTTGAAGCCCCACTCATCTTCCGCCTGCATAGGTCCAAACCGACCCATGGGAGCACCCATTCGCATGAGCCGACACGAACGATTGTCCTGGCACACGATTTGCTTGAGCGAAAGCCCAATGACCCCTGCGCCGCTGCCGCCCCTGTTCTTCATCCTTGTAGCCGGATGTGGGGCGGGAATCGGCAGCCCGGAGGCGATAGAAACCGAGGGACCGGACGCAGAGGCAGAGCCCCCTCACCAGAGTGACAGCCAGACCTCCTACTCCGAAGACTGCAACTGTTGCGTATCCGATTGCGAATGCACACCTCCTTGCGGGCCTAAAGATCGGCCCCTCGAGGACCGAATACGTCTTCCGATAGAAGTCTTCGGCTCGGGCCTATCCAGCGTAGAAATATCGATTGACATCGTCGACGCCACCGGCGTCGACACGCTTTTCTTGCAGGCACATCGTATCGGTTACGAAGAAGGCCTAAGCGATCGGGTCGGGGAGGCCAAGGCGAGTGTCAAGATAAACGAGCACCCTTGGCTCCCCATCACCAACGATACCGTGGATCTCCATGAGCCCGAGCGAAGCTACGGAGGCATCGGCGGTGGCTACCATACGGTGCGATTCACCATTCCAGTGCGTGGAATTCGAGCAGGAGTGAACACCCTGGTGTTTCGCTTTAACGGAACCGACCAAATCACCTCAGGGTACCGAATACTGGCCTTGAATTTCTTGAGGGGAGGCCACCCGGTGCTCGCAGCGTCCCGGTTTTACGATGACGATCCCCGAAACTGGGAGAGCCCGAGCACCGTATCATCTGACATCGAAGCAGGGGAGCGCTGGTGGCACCAAAGAGACCTCTTGAAGCTCCCAAACGGAGACCCTCTATCGACCGCCTGCGCCGACTGCCACGCCCAAGATGGCCGGGACCTCAAGTACTTCAACTATTCCAATGAATCGATCATCCAACGCTCCGTGTTCCACGGCCTGAGCCTAAAGCAGGGGGCCAGCATTGCCAGTTACATCCGGACCCTGGATGTGCCCTCGCCCGCCCGCGCCCGTCCGTGGAATCCACCGTACCAGCCAGGGCCGGGGATGGATGCGCAACCCAAGGAGGCATGGGCCGCAGGTGCGGGACTCTCGGCCGTCCTTGAACGAGACCAAGACATGTTCCCCTATCTTAAGCCGCCTGGTACCTCGTGGAGCGAAGTTGCCCACACCGAACAGACCCTCAACCTGCGCCAGATGCCCATTGCCGTTCAACTGCCAGATTGGAACGCCTGGTTACCCCATGTCCACCCATTGGATGCCTGGGGATCCCACTTCACCGGGGGGGTGGCCCACGCCAAATATCAGGCTTTGCGCAAAAACCTGCCTGCCCTCGTCGCGGAGCCCACCGCGGCGCTCATCACATCGGTGGGAAACTTAGATGACGGCGCCCGCCAATTCATCAGTCGCGGCCGGACCGACGACACCGGCGGCGGAAACTGGCGAACCCGCGATGGCGCCACCATAGACACCATCGCGCCGGGCCTGTCTCGCGAGCAAGCCAAACTCGGTTTGGCTAAATGGCTCGGCGTCAAACACTGGGAGCTGATCCAAGAATACGGCCTCGAACAGCTTCCCAGCGTCGTTGCCCCCCCAATACGCGGCATCCAATACGGAGAAGCGCTTGGTTGGCCCTCTGATGGGCAAAGCGTATGGGCCAATGCCCCACACATGACAGCCGACAATAAACGAAATTATGCGGGTCAAAGCGAAGTGGTGGGCTTGTTTCAGAGCAGCGTCTGGTACCAGCTCCAGATGCTGCTCAATTCTGGCATGCGACTCGGCTGGGATACACGCCCCGTCGATTGGTCATACCACTTTCGCTTCATACGACTGCTGGCAGAAAAAAGTGGGCAACCGCAATCTCTACGGTTCTTTCAATCGAAGATCAAAGCCTACCAAGCCCGAGACAACGGCCACGGTCCCGTGAACTACGGCTGGCAACACCGTTTCCTCCACCCCTGGCAACTGTACAGCGACGACCGCGGGGACCGAACGCTCCATGCCGCGTTGGATGATATTCGGCCCGGATTGTGGGTCGAAGTCTTCGAAGCCATCACGTCTGCTGCCATGGATACCCTCGAGACCAAACCAGAGTACGATCTCACCCAATGGCCCCGACGCGCCCCCGGCGACTCAAGTGGACGCTGGTGGAAACTGGAGGGCGCCGACCATCGACCCGCAGATTGGACGGGAAGTGGGGACTTGTTTGATCAACCAAGCTACAATCATGCAGACGCCTACTACCGACTTCTCCCGAGACTCAAGTCGGTGGGCGTCAGTCAGGCCTTGCTCCAAAGGATCGCCAACTGGTGCGCCGCGGCATGGCCCAACGGGGACTGGATGAGAAGAATGGACTGACTGATCCGGCAGCGATCGGTCAACGAGGGCCCACGAACCGCCAGGAAATGGCGTACATCGCGGCGGCTCACGGCATGGGCGGCCTACTCCGGCCCTAGAGGTAAACTCGGTGGTCTAGCCCCGGTTTCGCTAGTTGGAGGTGGCTTCGGTCTCTTCCTTGTTGATCCGCACCAACATCCGCTGCCTGAACCGGCGGCGCTGATCTTGGGTCATTTCCAGCCACCGACGGGTGAGAGCCCGCTGGTCTTCCTCGGTCCGATTAGCGTACTTTCGAATAAGTTTCGCCGTCTTATCGTTCATCGCTCACTCCGTGCTTTTGCTGAGGGCCCTGGCGACCAGAGCGCCCAAAGGGACGCGCAAGCTAGTACGCGCGAACGAAAATCGCAAGCGATTCTGGGGCCACAGACGGTGACAAGCCGAGCCCATCGGTCAACTTCGCCAAGATCCGCGTTGCCAAGCTGAGCGAACATGGAGACAAACAGGGATGCCTGACGGGTCACCTAAGGGTTTGGCGCTCATCACCGGCGCAAGCGGCTTTATCGGAGGCCGGCTTCAGGCGCACCTCCGCGCGGAGGGTACCCAAGTGGTTTCGCTCAAACGCGCCCACTCTCCCAAACCCAAGGGCGAAGACTGGTACCAAGTCAACTACAAAGACCTGGATTCATTGGCGCAAGCGGTGGAAGAAGTGGCGCCCGACTACGTTTTTCATGTGGCCGGGGCGACCAAGGGGGTGACCAAAGGCGATTTTTACGAGGCCAACGTCATGCCCACGGAAAACCTACTGACCGTCCTCAAGGATCGGCCGATCCGCCGTTTTGTCCACGTTTCTTCTTTGGCCTCATATGGGCCCACCCCCACCCCAGGACCGCTCGACGAAACCCGCCCCAGAGAACCGGTGGAGTACTACGGCCGAAGCAAGCTGGAGGCCGAGCGAAAAGTAGAAGCATCCTCGTTGCCGTGGACCATCATCCGCCCCGGGGGTGTCTATGGGCCAGGCGACATCGACTACTTTCAGATCTTCAAACTGGCGGCTCGGGGCTGGAGCCTGTTTTACGGCAATCGAGACCGTACCATGTCCGTGGTGTACGTAGACGACCTCGTCGAAGCCATCGTCCGAGCAGCCACTTCGGAACATACCGTGCGCCAAGGCTATTTTATCTGCGACGGAAACCCCATTTCGTGGGGGGGCTTTCAGTCAGAGATCGCCAAGGCAAGCGGGCGCAAGGTCAAGGAATTGAACCTTCCGGAATTTTTTGTCCCCTTGGCGGCCGTCGCTGGCGAATGCCTTTCTCGCGTAGATGGCAAAGCCCGCATACTCAACCGCCAAAAAGCCATCATGGGAAAACAAAAAGCGTGGACCTGCACGCATGAATCCGCAAAACGTGACTTTGGATACAAGCCCACTGTCCCCTTAAATGAAGGCGTCTTTCGGGCGTTCGCTTGGTACAAAGACCAAGGATGGCTGTAGGAGAATCAAACGTGGTGTCCGTCGGCAGAGAAAGCAACGAGGATTACGGCCTGGGCAGACCCCCAGAGAATCTCCCGACCCTCAGTGCAACAATGAGGCAAAGGCAGGTCGATACGACCGGGGTGAAGTTGGTCTTTTTGGACTTCAACAAGAAGCGAGACCGCCGTCGTTTTTTGGATATGCCCAAAGAAGTTTATGCAAGCGATCCAAACTATATCGCACCGCTTCGGGGAACGATGCTGAAGTTCCTCGACCCAGGCGACAACCCCGCGTTTGAAACCCTCACGGTCCGCCCGTGCATCGCAGTCAAAGACCACAAGCCAGTAGGCCGCCTCAGCGTGCATATCGACCATGCCTACAACGCGTGCCACAACACCCGCGCGGGCTTTTTCGGCTTTTTTGAGTGCATCGACGACCAGCAGGTGGCCCACGCCATGCTCCAAGCGGGCGTCGACTGGCTCCTGTCACAGAAAGTCGACGAACTCTTCGGCCCCATGAATTTCAACTCCAATCATCAGATTGGCCTGTTGGTCGAAAATTTCGACCGCCCTCCCTTCATCGAAGAAACGTACAACCCACCCTATTACGAAAATCTTCTGACCTCCTTTGGCTTCGGCAAGGCCAAAGACTTGCTGGTCTGGTGGATGGACATCACCGATGGGCTCGAGTCCAAAAAGCGCGCCCGCGTCGCTCGAATCGCAGACCGCATCCGCAAACGTGAAGGGGTCAGCGTCCGCCATCTGAACATGGCGAAAGTCGAAGAAGAAATTGAGCACGTGTACCGAATCTATGTGGAAGCATGGCAAAAAAACTGGGGATTTGTGCCCGTATCCCGTAAGGAGTTCGATTGGGTCATGGACGATCTGCGCCGCATCGTCATCCCCGAGATGGTCCTGTTTGTGGAAGTCGATGGGAAGCCGGTGGGTTTCAGTGCCACGCTCCCGAATATCAACGAGGCCATGCCCAAAAACGGAAGGCTCTTTCCCTTCGGCTGGTGGAAGCTCTTGACCCGCCTCAAAAAAACCAAACATATGAGGCTGTACACCCTGGGTGTCGTCTCCCAGTACCGGAAGCGAGGACTCGAATCCCTCATGTTTGTCGAAACCATCGTACGCGCCCGAAAAAAAGGATGTTCGGGGGGGGAAATCGGCTGGACCCTGGAGGACAATCACATGGTGAATCGCGCCATCGAATCGCTGGAAGGGACCGTAGACCGGACCTATAGGATTTTCGGACTCAAGCTGGAGGGGCACGCTGGCCTTCGCTGAAGCCACGCCACCTCTGTATGGCACAACCCGCCCAGGCTGCTGTTCTTGTGATGACCACCCGCGACGGGCGGGTCTTGGTCGGCAAACGGAGTGATTCTTTAGGGTTTCTTGGGGGCTTTCTCGTTTTTCCCGGCGGCCGAATCGACCCCGAAGATCACCAAAACCTGGATGGCCTCATCCCAAAAAATACCGAAGACGGGGTTTTCAAGCTCGCCGCATTTCGAGAGCTGGCGGAAGAAACGGGCGTCATCGTCGACGGTGGCCGCGCCCGTTCGATCCCGCATGCCCTCCAGGGCGCTCCATTTCCCGAGATTGTCAAAACGATGGGCGCCAGCCTACCTTTTCATCGTCTCGAGTTCGCAGGACGGTGGATCACCCCGAAGTACTCGCCGAGCCGCTTCGACACCCATTTCTTTTTTATCGAAGTCGATGACGACTGCGAAGTCACCGCCGACCCGAGCGAGTTTTCGTGGGCGCGCTTCGCTTCCGCCACGGCCATTTTGGAAGATTTTGAAGACTTCGGCATCTTGCTTTCTCCGCCAACAATGCTTGCCCTGCAGGTCTTGCAAAGTGGTCTGTCCGATGCCGCCCGTAGATTGTCGGTGCTGCCCAGAGCCCAAGACGAAGGTCTACTTGCATTCGAGGCTGTCTCCGGCATCCGCCTGCTTCCCCTAAAGTCGCCGACGCTTCCGCCCGCAACCCATACAAACAGCTACGTGGTCGGAGACCAAAAACTCATGGTCGTAGACCCGGCGAGCTACGAACCCGAAGTGCGTACGAAACTTTTGGCGTACCTCGAAGCGCACCGTGCCGAGGGGCGGGTCGTCGACCACATTCTCCTTACCCACCACCACCCAGACCACACCGGAGCCGCGGCTTGGTTGTCCGAAAAACTCCAGGTGCCCATTGCGGCCCACCGGGAAACACAAGCGATCCTTCGAGACACCCTCAAAATCGACCGCAGTCTCGAGGATGGGCAAACGATTGATCTGGGGCTCGACCGACGGGGGCGCCCGTTCGAGCTCAAAGTGATCTTCACGCCCGGCCACGCACCAGGACACATCGTGCTCGTCGATAAGCGGGAAGGCTCGCCGGCCATGATCGTGGGGGACATGGTCGCTGGAATCGGAACGATCATCGTCGACCCCCCAGAGGGAAACATGAAGAACTACTTGGCGTCTCTCGCCCGCCTCCGGGAGCTTCCGCAAAAAGTGCTCTTCCCCGCCCACGGTCCACCCATCGTGGACGGACACCAAAAACTCGAGAACTACCTCCGGCACCGCGCAAACCGCGAACGCCAGATCTGGGAAGCCCTCAAAGAACGCCAGCAGGGCACCCCACGCGACCTCCTCCCGAGCGCGTACAGCGACACCCCCAAGCAGCTTTATCCCTTTGCGGAGCGGGCCTGCCTGGCCCATCTTGAAAAACTCGAAGAGGATGGAGCGGTTTTTCGCGAGGGAGAAGTCTTCCGGTTCATCGACAAACCCCCGCCTTGGGCGAAAAACTGACTGTACATCGGGCTCTCCGAGGCCCGTTTTAGGGTTTCACGCGAGGTGCGGACCGGTACCGTGAGCCCCGGGCGCAGGCTTCTCCCGAGAAAGCGCGGCCCCCAAGAAAACTTCTTGAACGGACAGCAGATCCAAGAGACTACAACCAGCGAAGAGCATGAGCGCCCATGGCCCAATCCCCTGGGCGGCCGTCGCCCCGTTTGTGGTTATCCTTCTGGGAATCGCCATCTTGCCGTTGGTCGCCCACCATTGGTGGGAGAACAACCGAAACCGAGCCATCTTCACGGGGTTGATCAGCATTCCCACCGCAGCCTACCTCGGGTTTCTCGACGCCCATATGCTGCTTCACGCGGCCGAAGAATACGTCCCCTTCATCGCCCTCCTCGGAAGCCTCTACATCGTGTCCGGAGGCATCGTCCTCCGCGGTGAACTCAAGTCCAGCCCCTTTGTCAATTCCGGCCTCCTTGCCCTCGGATCCGTGCTTGCGAGCATCATTGGGACCACCGGCGCGTCCATGCTTTTGATTCGCCCCTTTCTCAGAGCAAATCGGGTTCGGGACTACACACGCCACATCCCGATCTTTTTCATATTCACGGTTTCGAACGCAGGGGGGCTGCTCACGCCTCTGGGAGACCCCCCTTTGTTCCTCGGCTTTTTGCGCGGCGTACCCTTTACCTGGACGCTTAAGCTGTTTCCGGAGTGGCTTTTCGTCAACACGCTCGTGATCGGGTTGTTTTTTGTCCTCGACTTCCGTCTATCCAAATCTCGCGGCAAGGCTGCAGAGTTCGAACGAAGCCCGGTCCGGTTGCAGGGGGGCCACAACCTCGTGTTCTTGGCGGGCATCGTGGCCAGCGCTGCGTTCTTGGACCTCGGTTGGCGCGAGCTCGGCATGGCGGTGTCTACGGGTCTGTCCCTCTTGACCACAAACAAAACGCTTCGCTCAGAAAACGGCTTCACCTACCACCCCATCACCGAGGTCGCGATCCTGTTTTTTGGCATTTTCATCACCATGCAACCGGCGCTGGCCCTGCTCCAAGAAATGGGACCCAAGATGGGCCTGACCACGCCGGGTCAGTTCTTTTGGGCGACCGGTCTGTTGTCGAGCTTTCTTGACAACGCACCGACCTACGCCACTTTCTTTACCGTGGCCCAATCCCTCGGAGGAGAACCAGAGGTGCTCGTGGCTGGAATCCGGGAAACCATCCTGGTGGGAATCAGTCTAGGGGCCGTTTTTATGGGTGCAAACACCTATATCGGCAACGGCCCCAATTTCATGGTCAAATCCATTTGCGACGAAGCCGGTTTCACAACGCCCTCGTTTTTTGGCTACATGGCGTGGTCGTTCGGGATTTTGTTGCCCGTTTGGGGAGTGGTGGCTTGGGTCTTCCTTTAGAGTATTTCTCGTGCCCTGCTTGACCGGTAGACAGCCAAAACGGCTGCTCTTGTGGGCTGTGGTTTGGGGTTGTTGGGCCACAACCTTGGGTGCGCTGGCCCAGGAGCCAAAGAAACCTCGGGTGGTCATACTTCCGTTTGGCAACCAAGAAAATGTCCGTCTCGCCGACGCCCTCATGGTCTGGAAAGCCATCACCACCGCCGTCGAGGGCGCCCAAATCAAGCTGGCGCTCTCCATGGAGTTACAAGACGCCCGACACGACTTTTTGATCGGCCCCGCAAGGGAACAGGCGGCGGAATGCGGCTTCCGCAGCACCTGTCTCCGTGAAATTGGAAGCACCCTCGGCGCTGAAGTGCTGATCGCGGGCGCGGTGGGCGCCGAGCTCATCACCATTGTGGTTCTCGACGTGGAGACCGGGAAGCGAATCACCCGGATCCGGTCGTCCATGAACCTGGTTGACGCCCCACCCGCACAAAAGGCCGGTTCGGCGGCCCGAAACCTCATCTACGCACTGACCCACCAAGAAGAGGATGGCGACGCCGAGACCGCGCCTTCACCCGGTGAGGCCGAGGCCGAACAGACCGCGGTCCATGCCGAAGACCCAACCCGAGAATCTGTGGACCCCACTTTGGAGCACGAACTGGCCCCCCAACCCCGTGCGAGCCCCGCCCCCGAAGAGGGGTCCGAGTTTGATGGCGCCTGGGACGAAGACGAAGAGCCCCCACCAAGCCTGGAAGAAACCGAAGATGAGATCCGCTTTGGTACGCTCTTGATCAAAGAAACCCACGCCCGTCGTATTCGAATGGCCACCCTGGATGGGGAATCTTTAGAGCGTCAGTCGGACGGTGAACTCACGTGGACCGGCCTAGCAGGCAGTCACACCTTGCGCATTGAACGGGCCAACGGAACCCACCTGACCCAAACCATTCTGGTGAGGCCCAACCAGGTCACCATCGTCGACCTCGCCCTGTCCGAGACCGAGGCACCCCACCGCGCGGCGCGGACAGACGAGAAATGGTGGTTCTGGGTCGCCATCAGTGGTGCCATTCTTCTGGGCGCCACCACCGCGGTGGCTCTTGGAAGCGGGACCAAAGGCGGGCCCAGTGCACGCCTTCCTTCCGAGTAAGGGGTACCCGGGCGTGGGTCAGTAGAAAAACAGGAACGTCGCCACCAAGGCCGCGACCGCAATCAGGCCCCAAACGCTCCAAAAATGGCGTTCATGGGGCATGATCAGGCTGTCGGCACCGGTGGTCGTCACCCGAGCGCTTCGGCGAGCCGCTGGCGCCGCCTGTACAGCGACCGGGCGCTCCGGGCGCGGGAAGGAATGGCGAACCACAGGCGGTGAAAACGAAGGGTATGAGACAAACGAGCCGGGCTCCGGGGCGCGCTCAGGAGGCAATTCAGCGAGACCTGCGCCATAGGCGTCTGGGTCATCTGCCTCGTTCGCGGCATCTGCATGCTCCACAACGCTTGAAACCGGTTCGGGCATCGGCAGGAACTCGCCACCGTGACCCGCGAAATCCATGCCCGACGTTGCGCTCACAAACTCGATGCCGGAGTCGTCGACCCCAGCGTCTTGCGCCAACGCGCCCACGGGCAGGCCGCCCTCGGGCGCGCCGCTGTCGGGAAACGCTGCAGGAGAATCGGGCTCCCCGATCTCTGGCGGCGGCTCCTGCGCGGAATCCTCACTCGCCGGAACATCCACGCCAGACGGCGCCCCACCCTGAAACCACGCGTCCGCAACCGAGTCCTCAAACGACCCGCCGGAGGACAAACCGCCCGCAACCTCGTCTACAAAAGGCCCCTGCGAAACCACCTTAGGGGCATCGCGCGCCGCATCGTTTTTGTTCGAGTCTTCAAGTTGGTCGCTGGGCGTCAGGCTCTCCACAACGGCATCCGCAAACTGCCTATCGGAAGATGGAGACGGATGGGTCGAAGGCGAGCCCTCGACGACCGCGCTCGGCACAGAACCGTCCTCGGCCAAACCATCCGCCGCCGAATCCGGATCCTCGCTCGAGCCCAAAGACAAACCGTCCGCTTCCGCATCCTCGCGCGGCTCGTCTTGCGGTGGACGGTCACCAGAAGCGTCGGGCATCGCGTCTTCGGGCGAAGCGGTGCCTAAAGAAGGGGGCGTCATGGCCACCGAAGTGGAGGATGCCTGGACCAAAGGGGCGTAGTACAAAAGCTCTGTCCACTCCGATGGCCCCTTTTTCTTGGACTTGCGGGACCGCTTGGCACTGGCCGGACCAGGCTCCTGAGGCTTGGGCGCATCCGAGCGCACCGTTTGCGAATCCAGGGCGACCGGTTCGGACGGGGGCTGAGACACGGCGGCGTCGGCGCTGAGCGAAGGTGCGACCGGGGCCGCGGCAGCGCTTCGATGGGCCGGAATGAGCGTCTCCGCTTCGGAATCGTCATCGTTCGCTTCGGAATCGTCGTCGTCCGTTTCGGCAAGAGGGAGCAGATCGCGGGTGGCCGCATCCACGCAGGCCAAAACTTCATCCCTCGAGGCGGGACTTCCCAAGGCATCGCGCAACCAAGACCGTAATTCCTCGGCGTCGCGCGGTCGGTCCGAGGGTTCCTCACTGGTGAGCCGTTCGAGCAGCACCCGGGCGAGCGGCGGCACCGCGAATTCACCGGTGCCATCCCCGAGCGCTCGTTCAAGGATGGAGACAAGGCCCAGAAGGCTCGGGTCTCGTTGCCCGCAATGGGCAAAACCGGTGTAGTCGATGTAAATGTCCTCACCACCGGACGGGGGAAGCGAGCCGGACGAACCGTCACCCCATTGGCTATCCTCCAACACGTCGTCGAAGATGGACGCCACCACCGCCACCGGCAACGCTGCGCCGCGGGCGTTCCACACCCGTACCAAGCCGTCGAGGGTGCGCGGGTTGAGATCATCAACGTCTGGCAGGGGGTATGAACCCATTGGTTCCGAATCTCTGATCAATTCCACGGGTCGAAGTGCCTCATTGGTGTCCTCGGGTGGAGTCAGGGGCATCGATGCTGGGATCAAAGTCGAACACTTTGAACCCAGACGACACACTTCACGGACGTGGATCTTAGCGGAGGTTGAGGTCCAGGTCTAACTTGTGACCAAGCTTTATGAAAAAAAATCACCGGGTCCGAAGAAGCGACCGCGTCAACTCCGCAAGGCGCGGCCCCGCGTTCTCCCAGGCCATCGGCAACGCGCGCTTGCGCAGCTCGGCTGGATCAAAAAGTCTGGCCCGCGCCTTCTCGAGCACTTGGTCCAGCGCATCGGTCAACGCCCGCGCGTCCCCCTTGGGAACCAATGCGCCAACCCGCGCGTCCACAAACTCATGAAGCCCCCCCACGTCGGTCGCCACCACCGGGCGTCCGCTCAGAAGAGATTCTACCGCCACACAGGGTAAACCTTCGGAATAGGACGGCAGGGCCAGACACGTGCTCGCTGCGTAGAGCGGGGGAAGGGACGCCTGCGGAAGTTGTCCGTGCATCGTCACCCGATCAGGGATGCCCAAGGCTCGAGCCCGGGCCGCAACGTCCACGTCTCCTCGGACCTGGCCCACAAAAGACAGCGTGGCCTCGGTATGTCGAGACTTCGCAAACGCCTCGAGCAACACGTCAACACCCTTTTCGCGGCAGATTCGCCCCACAAAAAGTACATTGGGCGGCCCCGGGGGCAAGGGTGTCGCCGAAAAATGTGACGCCCAGGCGGTAAATGGCAGCACTTCAGCGCGGCGTCCGAGAAGGGCAACCTCTTGGGCGAGCTCGTGACAAACCGCGAGAACCCGCGTCGCTGCTTCGAGGGCGCTTTGTGCTCTTTTCTTTCGCGCGTGGCCGGGATCTGCCATTCCGCGAGCAACCCTGAGGTCGGTTCCGTGGGTCACCACCACCGACGGACACCCAACCACCCGAGCAACCCGCGTCGCCGCAAAGCCTGATTCGTCGAGAAAAGAGCCCTGTACCAACGCCGGACGCGAGGCGCTGGGCCGCTTCAACATCGCCGCCGCGAGGGCCGCGGTGGCCGATTCGGTCGACCGCCAAGGGAGCGGCACATAGCGGATCAGCGTAGGTTTCGGCTCAAGCCGACCCAGTTCGGCTTCGGCCTCTTGGGTCCAGGTGGCCCGTCCACGGGCTTGCCGGTAGGCGTGATGAACCGTAGCCAAACGTCTCGAAGGAACCGGCATGAGGACCTCGACATCGAGGTCACCGGTTCCGGACAGCGCTTCGATGGCGCTCCACACAAACTCAGGAACCGGTCGGACGCGATCCGGTCGCGGGAAAACGATATGGGAAATGATGGTGCGTCGCACGGCTCAGGAAGGCGTCCTTTGGTCCTCAAGCCAGCTTCTCGGGGCTGGCGCGGGAGAAAATAGACCGGATGGGCAAAACATAACCGCCCCAAACCACAAAAACCAAAAAATCGCGAATCACCTAGGATTTCTTTTTGGTAGAGTCCCGGCGGTGTCGCTCGATCTAGATCTGGCGCTGGAGGTCGCGATCGGGGCCGCCAAGGCGGGGGGCCAAGCCGCCCTGGCTTACCATCGCACGCCCCTTCAAGTTCAAACCAAAACCGACGATTCCCCAGTCACACTGGCAGATCAGGCTTCGGAACGCGCCATTGTGGGCCACATCCGCTCCGCGTTCCCAACACACAGCCTGCTGACCGAGGAGTCGGGCAGCCTCGAAGGGGATCCTGACTTTTGCTGGATTGTCGACCCCTTAGACGGAACCAAGGGCTTTATTCGGGGAGCCACCTTCTGGGGCCCCCTGGTCGCCCTGGCCCACCGGGGCGACATTGTCGCGGGAACCATGTACCTTCCGGCACTGCCGGTGTGCTACTGGGCCGCCCTCGGCCGCGGCGCCTACCGCGACGGAGAAAAACTCCAGGTCTCCAAGGTGGATACGTGGTCCAGCGCAACTCTGAGCGTGGGCGAAATGGGCCCGCTGATGCGCTCCCCTCACCAGGCGGGGATCCTCCGGCTGATCGACAGTGCGGACTCGACCCGATGTTACGGCGACGGCGCTGGTCTGGCGATGGTTCTCGACGGCCTCGCCGATGCGTGGGTCGAAGGCGGAGTTCAGACGTGGGACTTGGCACCTTCAAGCATTCTCATCCGCGAAGCAGGGGGGCGATTCAGCGACTTCAAGGGAGACGTTTCACTGGATTCTGGATGCGCAATCGTATCCAACGGGGTACTCCATGCCTCCATCCTCCAAAAACTCAATGATGGACATCCATGAACAACCTTAATCCCACGGCTGACCTCTGGGGGCGCAATGCAAGTGCGCCAAGTCATCCCCCCACGGCTGACCTCTTTCGCACCCACGGCGGCTGTCGACGCGGGTTGCTCCGGCCCATCCCCTTGGCCCTCGCCTTGGGCGCCGGCGTCATCGTACTCGGCTGTAAGAGCCAAGAAACCAGCCCTCAGGAATCCGTCGTCCGAATTGTGCCCAAAGAGAATGACGAAGCATCCCAAGCCAGTGTCATATCGTTAAAAGATTATCGGCGGGCCCTCGCAAGAGTGCGGTTTGAACGGGAAGATACCCTCAACGCAAAGCCACTCCCCAAGCCCCTCAAGAAGTTCATCCTGGACGAGCTGATCAATGAGCGCCTCCTCAACCGAGAAGCGGACCGGCTGGGCGTCCGCCCGTCCACGACCGCGGTCGACAAAGAAATGCTCAGCCTGCGTGACGGCCTACCTCAAGGCGCCTTTGAAGAGCGGTTGGTCGAAACCTACCAGACTGAAAGCGAAATCCGACAAGCCCTCACCCAACGCCTAAGAAAACACATGCTTCTTCAACAAGAGGTTTTCAAGAAGGTTATCGTCACCCCTGAAGACATCCTTCGCGCTTGGCGAAAAATGAGCGAAGAGGACAAGATGCGTGCCCCAAGAGTGCGTGCAGCCCAAATCGTTCTTAGAACCCGGGACGAAGCCAAAGAAGTGCTTCGTGCACTCAACAAAAAGGCCGATTTTGCGACGCTGGCGAGGCAAAAAAGCATCGCACCCGAAGGACGCACGGGGGGAGAACTCGGTTGGTTTGAACCCAAAGTGATGCCCAAAATCTTTGATGAAACGTGTTTTCAACTGAAGCCCGGCAAACTGTCGGCCATCACCCCTTCAGACTACGGTTTTCACATATTCAAGGTCATCGAAAGAGAAGAAGCCCGTGAGCTTCGTTTCGAAGAGATTCGACCCACGCTTTTGAAGCAGTTAACCGAAGAGCGGCAGCGGCAAGCTCAAGCCGAATATCTCAGTCGGCTTCGGAATCAGGTCACGATCATTTACCAAAACGAAACCGCACAGAAACTGATGTAACCCTATGCCGAACGCCATTCTTATCGCAGGTCTTCTCACCCTAACGGGCGCCCCCCAAAGGCAGCTGGTTGATCGAATCGTGGCCGTGGTCAACGATCGTGTGATCACCCTCTCACAGCTCGAAACCGCCGCAGAACCATTCCTCGCCAAAAACAATACACCCGAAAAAAAAGAAAGACTCTACAAGGACGTTCTTGACCAGCTGATTGCCGACGACCTTCTCGAAGAGCAGATCAAAGCGTCGGATATCAGCCTAAGCAAAGACCAGCTCGACCGCGCCATCGAAGATCAAATTCTGAAACCCAACAACATCACCCAAGAGCAGCTGGAGCAAGCCGTGCGAAGCCGGGGCATGTCGATGGGTCAGTACCGGGAGCAGCTCAAAACTCAACTTCTCCGCCAAACACTCGTTCGACAAAAGGTCGGCGCCAAAGTTGTCATCCCCGAATCTGACATGCGCGCGGAGTACAAAAAACGCGTGGCCGGAGAAACAAAGGAAGAACTTGTCACCATCCGCCACATCTTTTTTCGTTTCGGCGAATCGCCAGACCCAACCGAACGGGAGCGGGTGTTACAAGCGGCGCAAGCCGCAAGAAAGCGCGTCGTCGACGGTGAAGACTTCGAAACCGTAGCCAAAGAACTCAGCCAAGGCCCCACCGCCTCGGCCGGAGGAGGACTAGGCGAACTGGCCAAAAAGAGCCTGCTTCCCGAGCTCGCCAAGGGTATCGAGAATGCCAAGCCGGGCACAATCACCACGCCGATTGAAACCGGCAACGGCGTGCACATCGTTCGCCTAGAGAGCCGCAGAATGAAACAACCCACCAGCTTCGAGTCCCTCAAAAACAAGATCCATCAAGAACTCTACGCCGTAGAGCTCGAGCGACAGCTCAAAGCTTGGATCGATGAGCTGCGCGCGGAGGCGGTCGTCGACGTACGCTTGAATCGTCAAACCAAGTAAACCTGCGTTTAGGAAGCTAGCAAGGTATTGAAAAGGCTTCTCCCCTGCGCGTGCCCTCGCCTATGCACGTGCCCAAGGAGGACAAAGCCACTTCCTCCGCAAGAGCAAAAACGCGCGTACGAGAGTAGGCAACTAAAACGTCGCTTCGCGACTTTTCCAGCAACCCGGCTAGTTCAACGGAGCAAGAATATCAACCCGGACTTCGATCTCTGCAGCCCGTGAATCCCAGGCGAACCATTGGTCAACAAGTGAATCAACTTGGCCTGGTTCAATAGCCTGGGGCTCAAAACTGAATGCACCTCGGCCGATAACTCGTCGATCGCTATCGAGAACGAAATAGTCAGAAAGCCCAAGCTCAACGGCTTCGCTGCCCTGGTTCTCTATATCAACGTAAAGGCTGGTTGAGTTGGACTTGAAAACCAGTTGATAGTACTTGAGCGCGACGCGCGCGGGCGGCGCAACCACGTCGAATTCACGGTACGAGATATTGTCCACAACAGCTTGCACTGTGTCATGGTACTCACATTCGGTCTCGATAACCACACGACCCGTTTCACCTGGCGAAAGACACCCGTTTTGATAGTATCCGAACTCGGCATGGGCACCTATGGAACCGACAAGAGTTGAATATCGTTGACAGGCTTTGTTGCCATCCTCGTCAACGAGGCAAATCCCGTTCGCTTTGATATCACAATTTGCCCACTTGGAAATATTCTTGATGGCCAGAGCGACTCCACAAGTGCCTGAATTCGGCGAATCTCTGAACAAAGAGGCCGAACCAATGAGGTCAAAATCTCTGTGAGGTTTCTTCAGCAAAGCAGGTAGTTCGCGAAGCAATTCATCCTGTTGGGAGCCATCTCCACGGAAGTCTCTCCCAGACACGACAAGGAGGTTATTTCCGAATAGCAGCTCCTGACCAGACCGTACCGGGTAATTGGGCTTCGCGATCTTGGAGTGAAAGACCTGATCGACCTGGTGGGCGCTCGCAAACGACGAAAAGTTCGCGCTCAGAAAAAGGTAGCCGCCTAGCTCATCTTCAGCGAGCCGAGTTTGAATTGGAGAGCCATCCTTCCCGTTCTTGAAGGTCCCCCCCAAGATTCCAGCCAGCCTCGAAATCCTACCCTGGGGGTCAACCTCAAACACAGGCCCCCCTGTCGCATCAAAAGCTGTAGGGCAATTGGTATCGAACAGCAGGCCATCATAGCCCACGTCATCGAAGTTACTCTCGCCTAGCCCAGGCATGTAGTCAGAATGGTCAATCGTTTGGCAGTGCTGTCCAACGATGCGTTCGTGCCATGATGCCCACGGATCAAACCTTCTGCGAAAGCCCGCAATGCGCAGCCCAGTACCAGGAACGGGATATTCCGAAACGATGGGAACGCGCACTGGCTCAATTTTGCCGAAAGTCAACTTTGGGTCGTAGGTCACGTACGCGATATTGTTTCCTGGACCGTCGGCGATGATATCCCAAATGGGATGTACCGTGAAACCGGTCGCACCTTCCAAGGTAGCACCAATACTGAAGTGCAACGCACCAGACCTCAAATCAGATCGCGCGATAGATTCGGTCCAGTCCGGACCATCGTGATTGGATTTAGGATGTTTCCAGAAGCAGTGTTTCCCGGTTACAAAAAGGCCGTGTCTTAGAAGCACGCCTGAACACGTCAGGAAGTCTTTGACCGAGTACATCCCTACACCTTGTAACTCTTCCCCCGCCACAGCACGCGAAGGTACTTGATGGTCTGTTCTTCTCGGTCCGCAGCCCAAGAGAACAACCAGTACCCCAAGGACCAATTGCAATCCATATTGCATAAACGAATAGTAGTTGGCTCGTCATTCGAATTGCAATGCTCTATTGCTACCGGTCATGCATTGTGTTGCCTTGCTCACAGTCCCTGTAAAAGCCAACACGATCTTCCGAAGCATCTGCACGAGTTTTCGCAGCCATGTCCGCTATCTGTGGTCACAAGAGAAACAAGACGACGCCAGGCCAAAAAAAAACAAAGTTTCTTGGCCCAAAATAGCTCCGGTAACGTAGCGGGCAGATCTGCCTTAAGGGTATATGGCCAGAACAAATGGAAGACAGACCGCGGTCCGGCCTGTGGTGTTCCAGGGCGCCTTAGGCAGAGCGGCCGTCTCGTTTGACCCGAGCGTGCGAAACTGGGTCCCCAAGGTAGACCGGCGTGAAAAGACCTCGGGAGCCCATGCGCTTGAGCCAATACCACCACAGCTTTTGGGAAACGACCGACGCCCGAAGGTCGATGGCAAACGAGTGCTCAGGATCTTTGGCTGCAGCCTGGACCTTGTCGATGTGGAGGAGGCGTTCGTTTTTCGGATCGGCCAAACGTACAAGAATTCTGCCGCTGAGCGCCTCGGGGCCTTGGCCCGAATAGGTGTTGGAGAAATCAACGCCTTCGGTCTCCATCTCTTCCCGGACGGCAGCCGGCGCACCCTCGGGCGCATACAGCCGAATCACCAAGTCCAAAACATCCTTGCACAGCGCACTGAGCTCCTCGGCCTCCACCGGACCGCGTCGGCGGACGGTGAGCCGACGGTGTAGCTGCGCGAGCCGGGCACGCTCGCCTGCATCCAGGTAGCAAACCTTGAGATACACATCGAGCTTCTCGAGCACCGAACGGGCACCTTTAAGACGTCGAATCAAGGTCTCGGACGAACGCACCAAGGGGGGGCCAAACCCGACTTGGTAACTCGCAACCCACCCGTCTTCAAACAGCGCCCGCAAGATGCCCGGTAAGAGCCTGAAATGGTCTCCAACCAGAACAAAACAGGTGGAGTCGGGCTGATCACGAGTCACTTGAGAACCTGCTTCTTTCCCTTGCGGGTCGTGTATTCCACAACCTCAAGCTCGAGATCTCCAATAAGAGAAGCGGCGACCATCCCCGCATCGCGGAGCCCATCGGCATCGGACTGCCCCTGGGTCAGCTTAATGTGGGTCGGATCCGCAACATCTTGTCCAAAGGTTGGATCCATCGCCACCCATGCCTGCCCCAGCCAAACCTCAACCCATTCGTGATACCCGAAGACGTTCTTAGAACCGCCCACGTAAACGAGGCCGGTCACCAACCTTGTCGGAATACCGGAGATCTTCGCCAAAGCGGAAAAGAGGACCGAATGTTCGGTACAATCGCCTTCTTTTGACTCAAGAGCTTCTGCTGCAGTGGCAAAAGCGCGGGCCAAACTTTTGTTGGTGATGTGGCGGTGGACAAAAGCGTTGATCGCCCGAGCCGCATCCCACGCGTTTTTGTTCTTGCCGACCACCTTGGATGCGGCACGAACCAACCGCGGGTCCTTGAGCGCTTCGTAAGGTGTTTCTTGCAAGAAAGCCTGAACTTCAGGCTTACGAATGGGCAACAGCGCCCCTCTTGAAGGGGGCCGATCTCGCCCAATGCGAAGCTCCACCACCCCCTTGCCCAGGGTTTTGGCCCGTTGTCGCTGGTCACGAACGTGGGTGGGGGTACGGCCGGATCGGCCGGCGAGCCTGACCACCAACTCGCGGAGCGCATCGCCCGCAGGGAGCGCTTCGGGCACCGAAAAGAGGGCTGAGCTGAAAATATCGAGCGGTTTTTCGACCTGAAGCGCCTCGGCCCGCGTGGTCGCCACAAACTCGGCCCCAAGGAGTGGCAAGCTCACCCGCAGGACCCGCCCCTTCGCCGTGACCAACGAGCGGCTCTGAAGCCCCGCCACCTCGCTGTGGATCACATAGGCAAGGCCTTGGTCGGTCTTTTCTTGGCCGCGCACTTCGACGAGAAAGGCCTTGCGTTCACCCTCTTCTTCTAAGATGGCGTGCCCCCGCATCTTTTTCTTGGGCCTGAGCCCCTGGTTGAACAACACATCCAAGCTGGAAGCCAAATACACGCCCTTGCCGAGAGGAATGGATTTTTTCACCTCCCGACCGCCGAGATTCATGACCACCTGCATGGCTTGACCCTTGCGGTCGCCTCGCACCGTACGGACCTCATCACCCTCGTGTCGGCGATGCCTAAAACGAATGGGCTGTCCCTTGTCCCCAAACCACGAGTCCGTTGTGGACTCCATACGGATCACTTGGGCCTGCCGCCTGACGGTCATCACCGACCGACGGTGTGCGCGGAGCACGGGTCGTCCATCGAGGGTATCGGGCTCATCTCGGGCGTAGAGAAAACCCACTTTGGTTCCTTGGAAGGAGAAGTTGAACCAGTGTTCGCTCCGCTTTGGCGCCGCCGACGCTTTTTTTTGGGCCGCCGGCGCCGATAAACCCTTACCAGGCACCAGCAAGACCATCGCGGGCACCAGGCAAGCGCCGGCCCGGAAGAGACAACCATTCATTTACGCACTCCCTTTTGCCGACCGACCACGATGGTTACGAGATAGGCCACTAAAAACGCGCCAGCAACCCAGTAAAACACGACACCATAGACGTCATAGGCCTCTAAAATCTTCTCCCAGCTTCCGCCCACCCATGTCCCGAGGCTCAAGAGCCCAAAAGTCCAGGCAAGATTGGAACCTAAGCCGAGTAAAAAGGTAGGAACGAGTGGCAAACGAGCGCTCCCTGCCGCCAAGAAAACCACCGCCCGCACGCCCGGCAACGCCCGATTGAAAGCGATCACCCAAAGCCCCCAGCGTTCGAAAGTGGCAAACGCCCTCTCGAGCGACCCCTGACCGAGAAACCTTTCTGCCCAACGGGGCATGCCCCGGCGACGAAGGAGCGTTCCCAAATAGTAATGCAGGCCCGCCCCCGCCAAACCGCCAACGGACGCGACCAAAAAAACGCTGAAAAAGGAGTACTGACCCGCCAGGACCAACAGGGAACCGGCCAGAACAACCGTATCGCCGGGAAAAGGGGGGAAGAGATACTCAAGCGCGGCGCCAAACAAGATGGCCATCAACGCCGGCCAGCCTGGCGACTCTCGAACCAACTCCAGTAAGGCGTCCAAGCTTAGACCTTCGGGTGGGTGCCAAGCAATCGCTCGTACCGCCGGCCATCGACGGTGACCGACATCGTTCGGCTGCGAGACACGCCAACCTGTCCGGGCGGGGCGCCCTTCGTCTTACGCACGTATCTCGCCTGGGCGTAGAGCACCTCGGCATGGGACTCTCCCTTTTGGGAGGAATAAAAAATCGCAAGGTGGGCCGCATCCAAGAGGGCGCCCGGATCAGGAGAAGCGCCTTTTTCCATGCGCAGGATCACATGGGCCCCCTGCACACCGCGAACATGGAGCCAAATATCGTGGCCACGGGCGGCACTCGTCAATCGATCATTCTCGCGCGCGCCCCTGCCAACCCGAATCTCGGAGCCATCGGCGGCAACAAAACGCCGCGACCATCGATCGAGGGGCGATCGCTTGTGCATGGGCAGCTGGGCGCGACCTGCACGCGGCAAACCGTCCATCGCCAAGGGGCCAACCGCACGCTGAAGGGTCGGCTCCAAAGCCAAAAAGTCAGCGGCCTCCACCGATTCTAGCGATCCCATAAGCTGCGCGATCTGATCCACCTCCTCTTGGACGCGGGCGCAGCGCGCTTCTACCCGCGGCAATCCGCGTTTCGCTTTTTTGGAACGCTCAAAGAATCGAACCATGTTTTTCTTCGGTGAAAGAGAGGGATCGAGAGGAATCGAGATGGCCTGGCCAGTCGCCCAATCCGTCGCCTCGGCAACGTTTTGGCCCCGCACCACCTGCCCCAAGACCGCTTTCAATGCCTCTCCGTAGCGGGCTTCATCGTCCATTTTTTGGAGCCTGGCTCGATCCTGTTTGAGATTTTGTAAGAGGCGATCCCGCTTCCGCTTCTTTGCCAACAGCCTGCGTCGCCATTGGGCCCGGGCTTCTTCATGAAGAAGCCCGCTGCGCTGCTGCTGATAGCGCGCTGCAATTCGTTCAGAAACCGAAAACGCGCGTGGAAGCGAATGAGCCCCCACGCCCTCAGCCAAAAACCCCACCTCGACGGGCTCCGAAACGAATCGAAGGAGCCTTTTTCCCCCCGTCAGCTGGATGAAGGCGGTTCCGCGAGGAATGGCCATGGTCAACGTTTGCCCTTGGACGCCAAGCGCAACCAGCGGCTGCCCCTCAAAGAGCTCCCGAAGGCGTTTTTGGAGGAGCCCTCCGTCCACGTGACGTTTGGGTCTCTTCTGGACCAAATGAACCCGACCAAGTCCGGGGCGAGCACATACAAGGAGGTAAAGCGTCCGGCCAGGGAAACGTATGCTCAGCACCCACTCGGCCTCGTAAACCACGTCGACGCGCTGAATCCGCCCTCCAAGGACGCACTGAAGCTCCGTTACAACTTCCTGAAGTGATTGACGATTCAGGGTCACAAGGGCCTCACGAGGCTCCAAAACGAGAACGGCCCGCACCTCCGAAGAGGGCGGGCCGTGAACATATACGATCGATTCTAAAAAAGACCCTAGGCCTTCTTTTTGCGCCGAGCCCCTTTGCGTTTGGTGGCCTTGCGCTTGGTCGTCTTACGCTTGGTGGCCTTGCGCTTGGTGGCCTTGCGTTTGGTTGTCTTACGCTTGGTCGCCTTCCGTTTGGTGGCTTTGCGCTTGGTTGTCTTACGCTTGGTTGTCTTACGCTTGGTGGCCTTGCGTTTGGTGGCCTTGCGTTTGGTTGTCTTACGCTTGGTGGCCTTACGCTTCGTGGCCTTGCGCTTGGTTGCCTTACGTTTGGTTGTTTTCTTCGCTGCAGTCTTCTTGGCTGTAGCCTTCCGTTTCGTGGTCTTCCGCTTCGTGGTCGTCTTCTTTGCGGCCCTCTTTTTGGTCGACTTCTTTCTGGTTGTTTTCTTTCTAGCTGCCATCCGTAAACCTCTCTTTACCTCTGGTTGAGGCGAAAGATGGATGAAATGTACGAACGCAAAGAGACGATGTCAACAACAGGAAACAAGGAAGACACCCCTGAGCACGTCATCAAGCCACTTCAGACATCAAATACGACTCAAAATCGACCGCGGCCGCAACCGCCGGGGGGTCCAAAATAAGCCCACTCAATGACACCCCATCTTGGAGACCAACCCATGCCTAGACGCTCGCAGTTGACGCTCGTTCAGCCATCAAAGCCAACTCCATGAGCACACTTTATGCCCTGTTTTTTAGGCAAAACGACCGTCGGCGACGACTCAGCCACACAACCCAACGAAGGCGTAACAATGGCTGTTGTTGATGGATCCGGATGTAGGTGGCTTGGTGCATCCTGACGCCCATCCGCACATGCAAAGACGGCTTAGAACGGATGGTGATCTGCCTTCGAAAAAAAAAAGAAAAAAAAGAAAAAAAAATTTCGAGTGCCCAGAGCCGCTCTTGAGACGAACACGTGACGACAAACAACCGGTAGCTGGCGTTCATGCATCCATGTTGCCCCCCAAGACCGCTCTCTTGGGGCCACCGGTGATCAAGCGAGCCGCCCCTCACACAAATTATCTCTGTAATTTCATAAGCTTAAGTTTATGTGTGTGCTTCTGTTCTCGCTAAGCTGAGTACGTCCACAGCCTTCACACCCACGTGTTGGAGGGCCTCGGCGGCACTTCGCACCGTAGCCCCCGTGGTCACAACATCGTCGACCACCAACACCTGCCTTCCAAAAAGCCGTTTTGAAGCGCGAAAAGCAAAGGCGATATTCGAGGCGCGCGCTTTCCGAGCAAGCCCAACTTGTTGTTGTCGACCTGGCAACCGAACAAGACCAGATGGGTCCACCGGCAAATCGAGCCCCCGAGCAAGCTCACGGGCCTGATTGTAGCCCCGCTGGCGAAGCTTTGTTTTTGACAGGGGGACCGGCACCACCACATCGACTTTGGGCAAATGACGCAGCCCGTCACGCATCGCTCTCCCCAAGCTGTAGGCCAACTCCGGACGCCCCCCATACTTCATTCGGTAGATGGCCTCCCTAAGAGGCCCGCCGTACACCCAAAGGGCAACCGCTGATCGGGCCCCGTGCACCAAAAAGGGACCTGAAGACTCCACAAACGCCTGACAACCAAGACAAAAGGGTGCACGTCCTACATGAAGACACGCGGTGCACAGCGGGGGATACAACAGGTTCAACGCGTGATCGCAAAAGCGCGCCAGCGACGATGACCCATCCCGGCCGACGGCACCCCATCGATCGCGCCTATGCACGATGATAACGCTCCCCACGCAAGATCGTGCACGCCCGATAGAGCTGCTCGAACACCACCAAGCGCGCCAAACGGTGAGGAAGTGTGAGTTGAGACAACGACCACTGGTGGTTCGCCCCCTTGAGAAGGCTTGGCGAGAGCCCGCTCGGCCCGCCAATGACCAGAACAACCCACTGGGCTCGCCCGTCTCCCATCCAGCGCCCCAGTTGCTCGGCCAGCTGTTGCGAACTCCACGGCGTCCCTCGCTCGTCCAGCGCCACAACACAGCTTTTTGGGGGAACGGCCTTCTGGATGCGCCCCGCCTCCGCCCCAAGAATTTGAGCTTTCGGCGTCTTGGAGCCCTCTGGCTCCTCTTTGACCACAATCTGCTCGACAAAAACGTAGTGAGAGAGCCTTTCAGCGTAGTCATCGACCGCCCTGGAAATAGGATCCGACCGACTCCGCCCTACACTGATGACACGCAGTTTCACACACCCACCCTCCCGCTTCATGACCCCAGCCGACAAGCACACAGAGACGCTAATGATTCAAAAAAATGGGGCTTACCGGTATTCTTTGTCTGTTGACGATCGCTCTTCTCGCAGGGATTCACGGCAATCATGCCGCACTCCACGCCGTCTTGAAACGCATTCACGAAATGAATGTCGAGAGAATCTTCGCGATGGGTGACCTCGTGGGCCGAGGCCCCGCGCCCTGTTCGGTGATCGAACTCCTCGTAGACCATGGCGTCGAGTTCATTCGCGGACCATGGGACGGCTGGTTCCTCGGCGAACCGGGGTGGGACGGCCGACCCCGAAGAAGAGAGTGGACCGAATTGAACCGGACGCTCGCAAACGACATCACCCGGGACCGCCTCCAAGCAGCCCCTACGGAAAAAATCGTCCATCTCGAGGGGATCAGCATGCGGCTCGTCTGTCGACCCCCCGTCGAAAATGACGCAAACAGCGGCCAAACCCCTGGGCCAAGTCCCGAAACCGTCGACGTGATTGCATACGGCAGCAGCGAAGAGCCCGGGGTCCAACGCATCCACGGACAGCTGTTCGTCAACGTGGGCTCGGTGGGCAACAAAAAACGCGGAGATCCACGCCCCTCTTTTGCCCTCCTCCACCCCGGCAAACCGCCCCGCATCGAGCTCCATCGCACACCCTATGGTTTACGCAAGACACTGGCCCAACTCGATTCCGCCCTCAAGAAGGGACAACTGACGGCCTCGGGCGCCATCAAGTACAAGCGGATCCTGCTCGGCCGAGGCCCTGAACCCATAAGACCGTTTACCCGCGCCGATGGCATCGAAGAAGGACTCATCAGGCTGCTGGTGCCACGAATCCGACAGGTCTACCGGACGCCGTCGGGCGAACGAATTATCGCCAAACGGCTGACAAAATCGGTTCGCGTGAGCACCCGAAAACTGCGCATCGCCCTCGAGATCGCAGGCCCGCTCCTCGCATCAGAGCCTCTCCGAAACGCCCTATCCCATCTGCGGGAATTGGGCCGCAACCTCGGTCGCCGCCGTACTGCGGACGTGATCCGGGGCCAATTGAAGGCGCTCCACCAGCCGGGCGACGCCCCGCTTGAGCGTTTCTTGAGCCAATGCGTCGCGCTGGTTGAGGTTCGCCAAAGACGCGCCGCCCGGATATTGGCGACAAACTATGAAAACGCCGAGCTTTTGAACCAAGGCCTTGAGGTCTTGGCTTTGGCCATGCGACCAAAAAAGAAGAAGGTGCGAAGCCTCGGTAGCCTCGGCCTCTGCCACCTCGACCGCCAAGTTCAAAAAATTCGAAACCTGGTCCCTTCGATGGCCGACCCTGGAGCCATCGACGAGCACCACGACCTCAGAATTCATATCAAGCGGCTGCGCTACGCTTCCGAACTCCTGGACCACGGGCTCCCCGAGCTTCGGCTGGCAGAAGTTGTGGGCGCATGCTTTGTCAGCCAATCGGCGCTCGGAGACCTCAACGACCTGTGTGATCTGCTCGCGTTCCTCAGAACCCCTCGAATTCTGCGCGCAGCCCAGAAAGCCGGCGCGACCCAACAGAGAAAAGCGCTCATGGACACGCTCGAAACCGAACGAAAAACCTGCCACGAACGGGCCCAACACGTTCTTCGGGAACACGCCGCCCGGTTTTTGGTCCAGTTGCCTGAAAACATCGATGACCTTCGTCAAAAAACCCTGAGCCTCCCCCACCGCATGCGACCGGACTCGCCCGCTCTGACGCTGATTCGCCGATCGGCATAAGCCAAAGAGAGGCCCAAACCCGGAGCTTCGAGCACTTCAACGAGGGACGATCGAAGGGCTCCAACCGGTCGCGTCGTGGGAGGCTGTACCGTTTTGGTGAACCTGAAAATAGACGGCATCGCCACTATTCAAGACTTCTTCGAGATTGTGGCTTTGAGAAGAGTTCTTTATGGTGTGCTCTCCCCAAATCACCGTTCCATTTTTCAGAATTCTAACCCGAACCCCATCGCCTTCTAGACTCTTGTGACTGGCGGTTCCCTTAATCGAGAACGCGGCGTTGCTGTACCCTGGTGGGCATACCCATTTGCGAACAGACCATCTGCCTCCGTCGGGGTGTTGCCCGCCGGCCCAAACCAATGAATAGGTCGCATTGCCTTTCCAAGTTGAATTGCCCGCACGCCAGGTCATATCGTGGTACGCACCGCCATACTCCTGGTAGCTCCACTGATTCTCCCCCTGCGTGCCACCAAAATCGAGGGAAGCCGACCAAGTGCTTTTAGGACTGTCATGAGGCTTCAGCTCGGGGGCGTCAAAACTTGCGGTCTTGACGTTGTGAGTGGTGATTTGGGCATCCGAAAAACCGACACGTCTTCTGCCTGCCATAGACCAATTCTTAATCGTAAGTCGCTCGACGGGCGCTGACTCATCCCTTCCTAAGATTTGTGACAAAAGAGCACGACTAAAAGTTAGGTTCGCTAAAAGAAACTCGCCGCCTATGGCCTCTCCCGGTGAAAGACTGACGTTGGCCGTTGCCACGTTTCCATCAAAATGGGAATCGCTGATTTCTATATTCTCATACCTGCCGCCATGTTGCGGATGAATCAGGATGTTCTTCGGAGCACCACCGGAACCCCCGCGGTAAAAATCCGAATTTTTGATCTTGATGTTGGAAATCAAGTCATCGAAGTGTCCATAGCCAATTCGGATTGGATTGCCAAAGCTTCCTGACTCGCCACCGTCGATCCAACCAAAATTGTTGTCGTAAAGAACCTCATTGATCGGGCCTGCATGCTCGCTCGACAACGGCAGACTGTCGTCGCCGCCAAAGGTGAAGGAATTTCGGAAAACAATTCCATCCCCGGCTCTGACATGGAACCCATCGGTGTTGTGGCGCTTAACGGACAGCGCTTTGGTGTTATCCATCAGGAAATTGGTCGCTCGATACACATAGGTCTGAAAGCCGCGGCCATTTCTCAAGGTAATGCCTCGAACTTTGATGTCGTTGGAGGAAAGGATCTGCAAAGTTTGAAAATAGGGCGGCCCGAGTGGATTGCGGTTCAGGTGGACATACTCGTAGCCTTGGAAGTCTAGGACGCCACGGCCTTTGAGTGCCACGTTGGAACAATTCCTCAACATGAACATCGCGGCGGAGTTAGGGCTGGTGGGCTCGAAGCTATCTGGATTGTACGTTGAAACGTGTTTGAGTAAGACACCGTCGTCCAGGTAAATCGTCATGTTGTCGAAATTTTCGAATATAAGGTGTTCTATCAGGTAGGTGCCGTTGTCGAAGAATAGGACATTCTTTGTAGCATCTCTTCGTACTTCGTTGGCGGCCTGTAAAATCTCTGAGGTGACAAGCGTGGAGCCGGTGAGATCTGTGACGTATTTGCTGGTCCTCACGACATTGGTGTCATTTGCCTTTGGTGGATTCGTTTCTAACGGGTCCATAAAGATGAGGAGTTTTTCGAGGGCATTGATCTCGATCACAAAGTAGCCAGGTTGGGTGTCGTAAGAAAAAGTCAGAGTCTTTCCGTTTACTACGGACGGGATGTTCTTGCTCTTGGGATGAATCGTATGGCTGGTAATGGTATCGGGCGCGGTGATTGAGAAGTCTACTTTGCCAGAGGCCGAAAAGCGTGCATAGTGAACAGTCCCTTTCTGTACGGACTCGATCACGCGGATGCTTTCGCCACCGGCCGTCATACTGAAGACCGTGCTGGTCATATCACCCGGGGTATTGGCGTACGAACGCGTCATCAGTGCAGACTCGTCGTCGCTTTGATCCCTAAGTGCATCCAAACCGGGACCGCAACTCGCAGCGACAACCAACGGGAAAACCGTCCCTAGCTTGACGGCCGCTGACCAGGTCGCCGTTCGGCACAGCATAAGGTAGAGGAGGGCGTTTAGATTCTTCTTGGGGCGATTCATGGGATCTAGACCATTAAAAAAAATTTGCATTGCTGATGACTTTGGCAATTTTTGTTCCATCCAAGTGAACTGGTGAATTGGGACGGGTCGGGCAAGCTGGCACTCCCTCGTTGCCTTTCTCTGATTGGCGTTTTTTGACCTGATTTCGTATATTTAGCTGGCCCGTTTGAGGTAAGGCGCCATCACTCAAAGTGGCCACACCTGATACCAGGCCGGTTCATGTATTCGCTGATGTATAGACGGTGGGTTCTTGGCGCCGGTGTACGGAGCAACAAGGTTACTGGGTCAGTCCAAAATCTGGATGCCGGCTCTCTCTCTTGGGTCAACGATCCTCAGAGTCGAGAGAAAGGAGATCCCGGCCGTATAACCGAATACAAAGCTGCCGGCGTCGTTCATCCTCAGACAAGTGACTGGGAAGAGATGCCAAAACCATCGTTCGTGCGGTTTCAAACATTGAGCAGCCCATCAGGAAACGCTCTTCGCCCGAACGCTTCATCAGCATCTCTCGATAGAGTTTTTCGATTTCGGGCGATGTGTCATTCACCTCGACACTCCTCAAGTAAACGACTGACGTTAAGCTCCTGGGCCCAATACTCAATATAAGTTGCATCTGGTCCGGCGAGAAGCAAATTCCTCACGTCCTTGAGTTGATATTCAGAATGCGAGTCCTGAGCCCATACGAGCTTCGAAAGAATCAAGTCCTCAAGGCTAACTATCCAGGTCTTGAATCCATTGATCTTCACCTGCCGCCGACGCTCAAACTCCATTCTGCGAAATGTCGAATTCTTGCGCACGACGAAATCAACTTTGATAACACTCTCGCTATGGATGAGGTTGAACATCGCTTGGTGGCGGATTGCCTCCCGTACGACCTCAAGCGACACGACGTAGTCGGGCGAAAAAGTCGAAACGAATTCGGTCACATCAGTGGGTGCCAACGCGAGGACGATGTCGATGTCCCGAGTCATTCGCGGCGTCGCATAGAAATTCATGGCCATCGACCCGGTCAGCATAAAGGGAATTTCCGATTTCTCCAGGCGGTTGCTGACGTCCGCAACGATGTCGAGTTCGGTCTGCACAACCTCTAGTTACCGAAGCGAAAGAAGTCAGGCTACCTCGAAATCGCTGCAAAGATATTTGCCGCTACGTCGGCTCCCGCTGCGGTGCTATTCATTTCCGGTGACAAAGCGGCCGAAATTCCGACCACGCCAGACCCGTATTCCCCTCAATGCGCAGCCAACTCCCTTGTTCGCTTGGGTTTTTCTGCGGATCCCGCCGGTCGGGGACTCCGTCCGTGTGTGCAGATGGCGTACGGGCGAACGATGACCGAGCGCCGCTACTGGGTTCGCCTCAGAGAGCGCAACGCTCGCGAGAAACCTTGATGTCCTATTTGGATTGGGCCCTTGGGAGCTGAATCCGGGGCCTGCTTTGGAGCGTCGCCCTCCGAAGACAAGCATCGGTCCGCCTTCCCAGCAGTACCGGCCCCCATCGGCCCCCACTTAGCCAGCTTCGGCGACCGGTCCGCCTCACCCAGGAGCTCAAACATCGAGATTCGGCCATCGGTGTCACGGTCGACGGGGGCCGCCTCTGGCGCATTCTAGCGTAACGGTTCTTTTTGAGGCGTCTGGTCAGGCCCACTTCATGGTGTAACGTTGAGGTCTGCGCTCAATGTACAGCGGGTGTGGAGTTCTGAAGGTTATTCTCGCGAAGGAAATCTTCGAGCGCGGTTTGCCAGTTGGCTGGCAGGAGTGGCCACACCCAGGCCGATTCATGTATTCACTGATGTATAGAAGGCGGTGAAGCGCACGAGATTTTCTTGGGCGTATCGCAGATTGATGTTGTGTGACCCCGCTCGAATATCCGGCCGCGATCGATGTAAGGCCTAGCTGCAAAAATATTTGCCGTTACGCCGGCTCCCGCTGCGGTGCTATTCATTTTCCATGACAAAAGCGGCCGAACTTCCGACCCACTCCAGACTCGTATTCCCCTCGGTGCACGGCCAACGCCCCTTGTTCGTTTGGATCTTTCTCGGGATTCTGGTCGGGACTCCGTCCGCGTTTGCGGAAGAAGACGTTCCCCCGCTCGCCATTCCTGCTGACACAATCCAGGCGGGCCGGCCTGTGGGCACCTTACCGGGGCGACTATCCGTCGACCCTTTGGGCCGGGCGCGGTACACCGTTCCCCTGGATCTCCCCGAAGGCCCAAACCGGTTTTCACCGCATTTGCGCCTTCAATACGCGAACGGTGGGCCCAACGGCCTGTTGGGGGTCGGGTGGTCGCTCGTTGGGCCCTCGGTCATCACCCGATGTTACAGCAGCTTTGCCCGCGAAGGCGGAGTGAGGCCCATCACGTTCGACGACACCGATCGGTTGTGCCTGGACGGTGAGCCTCTATTGGTCGTTCGGGGCGTCTACGGGGCCGATGGCGCCGAATACCGGCTGGAGAAGACGCCGGCGGTGCGTGTGCTTTCTGAGGGGCGAGAGAAAAACAGCCCCAGGCAGTTTCGCGTGTTCTACAAAGATGGACGGGTCTCGGTGTATGCGACGCTCTTTGCCGCTCACCGGGTTGGTATCCATAATCCATTGCTTCCCGTGAAGCCCGATCCGGACCGATCGATCTACGGTTGGGGGCTTTCGCACAGCGAGGACCGGTCAGGGAACCGTATCGAGATGGACTGGTTGTTTCGGACAGATCCGTTAGATGAATCTGTTTTCAGCTACTACCCCCTTCGGCTCCGGTACTCCTTCGCGGACGACGAAGAGGGCCTCCGTGAGATCGGCTTCAACTATCAAGATCCCGCACCGCGCTCAGACATCGTTGACCGCTACATCTCGGGGTTCCACCTCAGGATCGCATATCGACTGAATACCATCCGGGTGTATGCGCCAGACGGGACTGGTGAGGTTTCTTTGTTACGAAGCTATGAATTGAGCTACAAGATGAGCCCGAGCACGCATCGGAGCCTGCTCAACCAGCTCAAGCTCTGCGACCGAGACCAGGTTTGCTTGCCGCCCACAACCTTTGAGTGGAGTGAAACGGATCACGACTTCGAGGCGATCGACCTCGATAGGGTTCCGGCCTTGGTGTCTGAAGAACCCGAGTGGATCCCATCTTCGGCGCTCGAGATTTCGGGGCGAAACGTGCATATCGGTGATTTCAACGGGGACGGCCGCGACGATTTGCTCCAGAAGTCCAACAGCTCGTCGCCTTGGTTTCTTCGCCTGGGCACCCGGTCCGGGCTCAAACCGTGGGTTACGACTGGGCTGTCGGCTGACATCAAAGCTGCTATGGATGTCGACGGTGAACCGGGTACCGAAATTGTGGTCGAGGAGGACGATGGGCTTCAGGTCCTGCGTTTATCGGAGTCCGGTGCATTTGATCGGCTTGTTCAGAAGCTTGGACCTCATACTGAGGACCCCACCCTTGATCCATGGCTATTTGCCGCCGACCTAGACGGGGACGGTCGACCAAACATTGTGCGGTCAGAGAACGGGCAATGGATCCAGTGGTCGAATGCGGCTCGCTGGGGCCTGCCGTTTGCGACCGCCAGGGCGACGGGTGTCGCACCCAACTGGCACGACCCAGGTTTCTTCGGGGCACCGTCGCTGACTCGAGCCTTGCGCTATCAAGTTCCGGGCCGGACCTCGCTGATGACTCGGGTGAGCGGTCAGACCTTCGCGATTCATGCGACGCACGGCGGGGAAACTCGGGTTGAACTGGTGAATCACAAACCCGATCCCGCCGAGTATATGATTGATATCAACGGCGATGGTCTTGATGACGTCGTAGATGCCTGGGCCGGACGAGCTCGGCTTAACACCGGACAGGGGTTTTTGGACTGGCATCCGATCATCGATCCTCGGTCGGGAAACAGTTACGTTCCGACGGAACAAACGACCGACACCTCCCTGATCCAAGACTGGGGGGTGCAATCGGGCGACTTCAACGCTGACGGCAGAGGCGACTTCTCGGTCACGTCCCGAAAGGAAGGCGTCGTCCTCTATTTGTCTTTAGGGAAACACTTTGACAAGCGGGTCCTCCTTCGCCCCGAGGAATTGTATGACGACGATATTCCCGAGGACGAGCCCGCATTTCGCCACCAATGGCTGGATGTCGATGGCAATGGGTCCGTCGACATCTTGGTCCGTGGGCGACAGCTGAGGCTGCACCGCCGAAAACAAGGACGCTCAGACTTCATCGTCTCGGTTCAAAACGGCCTTAAGCAAAAAGACTACATCGAGTACGCGTCGACGACCGATGAACACGTCTACCAATCGGGTTCTCCTTGCGCCTATCCTCAGCGCTGTGACATGCGTCGCCGGCCGGTGGTCAAACGTTTGCTTCGAGATGGCGGCAGCGGGGTCCGTGAGTCGCTGTATGGGTACCGGGGAGCCCGCGCCAACGTCCGCGGATCTGGATTTTTAGGGTTCGAGCGGGTTCGCCGCATGGATCGAGCACAAAACCGGATCACCGAGACCCACTACGACCTCGCAGCGCGCACCGACCGTTACCACACTCGAGTCGGAGTTCCGGTCAAGATCGTGTCGGTGACAATGGCCGACGACGATGAGGCGCTCGTCGTTATCCGGAACAGAAGATTGAGTACAACCCAAAGTTTTGGGGGTCGAGTTTTCTTCACCCGAGTAACCGAAGAAGTCCGGAGCCGGTACGCGTTGCTCAACGTGGGCGGACTGGTTGTTCCCGACATGGACGAGGGTCTGCACTCGATGGTGGATGCGTGGATGCCACAAGCCCAGGTCGAGATCCACAGACGCTACGATCGGTTCGCCAACTTGATTTACGAGCGGGCCTCCATACCCGGAGGTGAATCCCGAGAACGTTCAATGGAGGTTGAAAACAACGAAGAGCCTTGGCTGATCGGTCAGGTCAAGCGGGAGATCATCCGGAGTACGGCTGCGGACGGCGCGGAAGCCTCGACCGAACGGGTCGCCAACTATGACACGCAGGGTCGTCTTACGAAGACCATCCTCGAACCGGAGGATTCTTCGCGCACGCTGATGACTACCCTCCGCCGCCGGCCCACGGGACAGGTTGTCGAGGTCGAACAGGTCGGTGTGGTGGGGCCCGTCCGCCGAACTCGGATCGGATGGGACGCCGAAGGCATCTACACAAGCTGGGTTGAGAACGCAGAGGGGCACATCCGACGAACTGCAGTCCACCCGGGTTTTGGGGTTCGGGCGGTAGAGGAAGACGAAAACAAGGCCATAACCGTCTATAAGTACGACGGGTTCGGGCGGCTTGTGAGCCAAAAAGAGCCGAATGGCCGGGAAACGACCCATCACTTTCAGGAAAAAATCGATGGGACCTTTGACCGAATCAGTCACACCAACGCGGGGTCTTCGATTCGGGTGGAATACGATCGCTTGGGTCGCCGCGTTCGTGTGGGGCAACAGGCCCAGGGCACCTGGGCCGAGGTTCACTGGGCATACGATCTGGCGGGGCGGGTCACAGCAAAGTCCCTCCCGCATTTCCAAGGAGATGTCGTCCATTTCGTGCGCCGAAACTACGACGGCGCAGGACGCTTGCTCGAAATACAATATCCGAACGGCACTTCGACCCGCCGCGCGTACAGTCCGAGCGCAATTCACTTTTGGGATACGGGCGGCAACTACGCGCGGATTAATTTCGGCAGTGACGGACAGGTTGAGGCGAGCACGAACCGAATCGAGGATCGCGAAATCACCCACCGGTATGAGTACGGGCCCCACGGTCGACTACAGCGAGTCTACGGACCTTCGGGGCTGGTGATGAGCGCAACCTACGACCCGCTGGGCCGAAGAGTCCGCATCGAGGATGCGAACGCGGGTGTCCGTACCACCACCTACAATGTTTTCGGGGAGGTGACGGCAGAACACGATGGCGATGGCGGGGCACGCTTTTTTGAACGCGATCGGCTCGGACGAATCTACCGCATCGACGATGGCAGCGGCATTTCAGAGATCGCTTGGGATGCGGCCTATGGACCATCGGGGGCCATGCTGCGCAATCGTGTGTCACGCACGGTGAGTCCCGACGGCGTCGCACTACACTACGAATACGACGACCTAGGACGTCAGACGAAGCGCACGGTTGAGGTCGAAGGTCAAAGCTACAGCTTGGGCCGAACGTTTGATACCCAAGGTCGAGTGGACGCTGTGACCTATCCGAGAGACGGGGCGGAGCCGTTTTCGGTGTCCTATCGCTACGACGCAGATGGATTGCTCAATACGGTGATCGGTCCCGATGGCTCCAAGATATGGCAGTCCGCCCACCGCGATGCCTTCGGGCACGCAGACCGCGTGGAGCTAGGAGAGAAACTCCAAACGAATAGAGCGTTCGATGGGCGCACGGGGCGTCTGACACAAATCCGCACCTTCGAACCAGGCTCACCAGAAGATTCGGTGATGCATCTTTCGTACCAGTACCATCCCACAGGGCATGTCCGTTCGGAAACAAATGACATCCACGGGGTGGCCAACGAATACAGCTACGATGAGCTGGTTCGGCTCACAGGGTGGACGACACGTACCGCCGAGGAAAGTCAGACCTTCGGATACGCCTACGACGGAATCGGGAACATGACCTGGTCCCGGGGCATGGATGGCGAAAAGTACTATTCCCATGGCGACGGCGCTGGACCGCACTCGGTGACCGCCGTCGATGGCCAGCCCATTCGGTACGACGCTTTGGGTCGACGCGTGGAAACGGCCACCGAGAGCGTCGAGTACACCCCTTTCGATCTTCCAAAGCGTATTGAAGGTGCACGAGGAACTGTTGAGTACGACTATGCCGTGGGTGGCCAGAGAATTCGCACCAAGACCAATCGAGGCGAGGTGGTCTCGATGGATGGCCTGTTTGAGCGGCGTTCCCTGGATGGGGCAACAGAAGAAAGCTACTTCATCTGGGCGGAGTCTCAGGTCATCGCCGAAATTGTGCGCACAGATGGCGAACCCTCGATGCGTTATTTTCACCGCGATGCCATTGGCTCGCCACGCGTCATCACTGATGCCGACGGTCGCGTCCTAGAAGAGAGAGACTACACTCCGTTTGGCACGATGATTCGCCGGGGGGCTTCCGGGCTTGAAGACTATCGCGGCGGCTTCACCGGACACCGCCACGATGCGGAGACCGGGTTTGTCAACATGGGTGGACGCATCTACGATCCGAACACGCGCCGCTTTCTCACGCCAGACCCTTTTGTCCATCGACCGTACTTCGGCCCCAGCTTCAATCGCTACAGCTACGTTCTGAACGCTCCGCTGACGCTCGTAGACCCGACCGGGTTTCAAGAGACCGATCCGGACTACGATGATGGAGACTGCGTGGGTCACTGCGACATGGAGGCCGCATCGATTTTCGTCGATCGCTCCGGACACGATCAAGACCCAGACGGCTCAGGGGGCGACGGTCCTGCGTGGTCATCGGGAGACGGCTACGGAAACGGTGCAGGATACGATGACGGCTATGTCTCTCACTCCCAGGACGCGGGTGATTCCAGCGACGGTTTTGACCGCGGGGGCCACGGTGATCCCAGTTTGCCCGACGAGCAGTGGCAAACGTCCTACGAGCTCCCACGTAGCGGGGTGACCGCCATCACCGTAACTGTGGTCGCGGCTGGTGGCGGACAGTACGCTTCGGCCAGTGGGGGGCTCGCCACCGACGGTGGTGGTTCTAGCTATCCGGTGATGAGTCACGCTCGAGGATTCTCCACCGGGACGGGGCTGTCGGTTTCTCTCGACTTCCACCACAACAGCGGCAGAATCGAAAGCTTTGGAGGGGCTTCATATGTTGGAGGCGCGTCTGCGTCGGGGGGCGCCGGGCTCGCAGCTGAGCATCAGCGCCCGGTATCAAGCCCAATACAAGGCAATGGTACGACCACCATGAGCTTTGTCACGGGGTCGCCCGGCGCTGAGGTGCACGCCGGTGTCGGCTACACTTGGGTGGGCCGGGCGAGCCAGGGCGGAGGCTTCCCAGAGCAGGTTTATCGGGTGTACGGGCGGACGATGACCGAACGCGGCTATTGGGTTCGCTTCGGAGAAGGCAATGCTCTCGAAGAAACCTCAATGTCCTATTGGGTTGGGCCCTTTTTGGCTGGATCCGGGCCCCGCTTTGAAGTGGCGCCCAATGCTTGTTTGTACCCCGCCTCCAGGTAAAGGCGGGCCACCAATTCACTCGACAGGGTGAGGACACCCGGGGTCTCCGAGGACAAATATCGGCCCGCCTTCCCAGCAGTACCGGCCGTTGTCAGCCCCCGATTGAGCGGTGTCCGCAAGGGGCTCAACAAAAACGGCGCTCTCGGGAAGAGAGATACGGTGGTCGAAATCGGTGTCGGCGGGATGAAAAAACGCTTGAGAACAGCTCGATGTTGAGCTCGTGTCTGTTTGCGCACTCGAATCCCCGGGCGCCGGTGTCAACGCGGGGGCGAAGCAGTACCCGCCCCCATCGGCCCCGACTTGGGCCACTTCGGCGACCGGTCCGCCCGCACCCAGGAGCTCAAACATCGAGATTCGGCCATCGGTGTCACGGTCGGCGGGGTGAAAAACCCGAGACGATGCTCGACCGGCATATTCATCCAGAACAAGGCGAATCAAATGCTCATTGTGGTGACCGAAAGGCGTGGGAACAAAGGTCGTCGACATAAGGCTTCGCCAGTGAGCCCGCCAGGCATTGTGTTCTGAGGAGCCTCCAGGAATACACGCAACCTCGTAATCACACTGGCCCTCGTAACCGGGCCGACATACGATGTCTCGCGGTTGCGAGAGAATGATCTCGGCGTAGTCTCCAAGACCACCGGTGGGCGCGGGGGAACGATAATAAGCTCGGGGGACCGCACCAAGGCGAAGCCCAGTATGCTGCACACGAAGTTCGCCGTTTCGGTCCGGAACCCAGGAGAACCCAAGATCGGACAAGTCAATGCTAGGCGCATCCCGAAGCGCAACGAGATTGACTTGGGGATATAGCAGATTGATTTTGAAACCCTGGAAATCCAAAACGCAATCTTGGGGACGATGGTAGCTGCATGAGACTGACGGAAGTTCGATTTTCTTGCCAACCGGGTTGGTGACGCCTAGATCTCTGCCGCGCTCGACCCAGAACTCGGGATTCATGCGCATATATGGGAGTTCCTTAAAATCATAGTTGGCAACCCACATGTAAGGCGTGAACTGAAAACCTTCGATACAATCGACTTGTTCCGGATCCCCGCAACCCGCGCCAAGCATGGTTCGCCACGGCGCCATTTCCTCGCAATACGAAAATGTCTCCGCATTGCCGATAAGGTCTGGGCCCCCACTCAGCCCATTTCGATGGGCTCGAGGCGCGGTCGTGAAACCCCGCGAGCTGTAGTACTCGTCCATGAGGCGCCCCACACTGTGGCCGATCTCGTGGACCGCGACCCGAAGACGGTGAGACGGGTTTTTGTAGGATCGGAAGACCGTCGTACTCTTTGGACCCGTTCCCGCCCGGGTCCCGATCTTGGTACTGTTGACAAAAACCTGTCCGTAGCGCTGTTCGAACGGACACGTATTGACATGGGTCGCCGCTTGCTTGTGGATTGCGGCCTGATCTGGGAATGCGGGGAGCTCGGAAGGCGGGGCGAGCCAAAAGTTGAACTTCGTTTTGTTTCCTTGAAACGGAACGTAAGAGAATAAGCCTTCAGGGTCATTCACAATTTCGAGCGCGAGATTTCTCGTTTCCTCCATGGAATAGCCGATTCCTGAAAAGACAAGGTTGATCTGGTCCGCCTCTGGCGCATTCCAGCCTGCGATCAGTTCTGAGCAGGCGACGCCGTGGGCTACGGTTGTGGATGTCTGAGCGAGAACCGCCCCATCCTTTTGGGACCGGGCCTCTATCCGAAACATCTGAGGCGCAGTCCCATCTGACGGCAACCGAACGGGCAGCGCACCATGATAGGTACTGCGACTTTGATCGGTCGCGTCGTCCGACAGCGCGAGTGCCACGCTGCTCGTTGCCCCATCAAACGCAGTATGTGTCGCAACCAAGTCAAAGGACCTCTGGGCGAAAAGGCTAACCCGGCGAAGGCCCGCCAAACCGGGCGAGCCCGACAAGAGCTGGAGCTTAAGGTACACGCTGTCATCGTCGTGACTCACGACTTCGGGACAAGACAGAACTTGGTCGTGGATCTTGACCCACTCCGTTTCGTTGACTGTGGTAAAGGCTCCACATGACCGAAAGCCATTCCCGTCGGGAGATATTTGAAGCTCCCACGTCAGATTGCTCTGTGGACTGGTTTGCGTGATCGATGTTGTCACCAAAAACTGGCGCGACAGGCCCTGAATACCTTCAAAGCGGTAGCTGAGGACCACGTATTCCCCGGGAGCAAACAGATCGACGGGGCCACCGCGGGTCTCGCAGTAAGAAAAATCGCCGGTTCCGGTCGTGGACCGATAATAACTATCTTGGGTCACGAACTCCAAAGCGTCCGACAGCTGGCAGCCTGGTTCGGTCGCTTGAGGCGGAAAACCGGGATAGCGGACAGAGGCGCGGATCTCTGTTTCCACTGGTTGTTTGGCATCTGGAAAAAGCTGGATCGTATTCTGCCTGACCATGCTCGCAACAAGCAGGGGTTCAACTTTGAGCGCATCCACCACAACCGCACGCACGCTAACGGAGTTGACACGGGTCTCATCTTGGTTAGGAGCACCGCACGCCAAAAGTGTAATGGCGCCAAGGCTGGCGTTGAATGTGAGCTGGCGCATAAATCCTTGCAAAACGACTCCTCATCTTAGGATAGATACCATATCCCCATACACGCAATTCATTTGGTCATTGAAACGGCCCTCGCGGGCGTTTCTCTCGGACATTTTCTCGTTCACGCCAGCGGGACAAACGAGAAACATCCCCCAGTCATCGTGATGGACATGTGAATAGGCCGCACGCGCCAAGGCGCTATGCGCTCCTGTGACTAGGAGCGTTCTTTCGATACGGGCCAACGGCGAGTAACATTGCGATCAGCCTAGGGTTGGTCTGTGTGTCGCTATCGCTTTTTGCGTGCGCAGTGCGTCCGAACGCTGCGGTCAGCGCCGACAGCATCGAGCTGCGCGGATTATTGCATCACCGGACGATTCCTTGGAGTTCGTGCCGCCTCGAGAGCACGCCTGCTGGGCTGCTGGTTCGTGATGCTAAGGACAAGCCTTGTTTATTTTCTCGAGTGACCAGAAGGACGACCTGCGAATCCAAGCCACCGTGGAAACTTTTGCACGTGACGCGCAGCCTGGCGACTGAGCGATGCCTTTGGCCACGAAAACGCCTCTGGGTAGCGGCTCTAAACAGGAACGCACAAGTCCGGATCCAGGCACTATGCGGCATTGGACCCTGCGGTGCCGGCTCACGTACTTCCGTGTACGCTCCCTTGGCTCCTCGGGCCCGACTTTGCCTAGCACCTGGCTTCGAACTTGTGCGTTCCTGTTTAGAGCCCGATCCCCGTATATCGCAAAAAGTGCCCTTTCTCGTAGATCCGACGACCATCCACCACCAGGGGTGGGTTCTTGGTCCCCTCGAGCACCTTCGGCAATGACTTGAACTGGGGCCAAGCGGTCAAAACCACGACGGCATCCGCGTCTTGGACGCAGGCTTCGATGGAGGACTGGTAGGCGATCGCGGGCTCCTTGAAGAACTCCTTGGCCTCCTCCATGGCGATGGGATCGTAGGCGCGGATCTGGGCTCGCTGTTTGAGCAGCGCTTGGATCACGGGGATGGCCGGGGACTCGCGGATGTCGTCGGTGTCGGGCTTGAAGGCCAGCCCTAAAATGGCAATTTGCTTGGAGGCGAGAGACCCCAAGTCTCGGGTCAGAAGATCCACCACCTTCAGGGGCTGCTGTGCATTGACCTCGAGAACCGATTCCAAAATGCGCATGGGGACATGGGCGCTGCGCCCGTGGGCCACCAAGGCCTTCACATCTTTGGGAAAACAGCTGCCACCGAATCCACAGCCGCAAGCGAGATAGGACAAGAAACCAGGTCGCACACGCTGCCCGTCCAAAAGGGGGCTGAGACGCTTGTCCAGGTGGACGCCGTGCATCACTTCTTGGACGTCGATGCCACCGAGCCCCGAGCACAGGTTGGCGATCTCATTGGAAAAAGAGATCGCTGTCGCCAACAAGGAGTTGGCGGTGTACTTGATCATCTCGGCGGTGCGGTTGTTGGTGAGCACCACATCCACGCCCTTAAAAACCGAGTACAGCTCCGCAATGGCACTTTGAGTTCGGGCGTCAGAGCCCCCGACGACAATGCGGTCGGGATCCATGAAGTCAGAAACGGCGCAGCCCTCGCGAAGAAACTCAGGATTCATCCCAAGGCCCAGGCCATCGCCAATGCGCTTTTGTGCGCTCTCTTCCAACAGGGGGCCGACAACGTCGTCGGTGGTCCCGGGAACCACCGTACTCTTCACCACCACCACGTGGTATTGCGACTTGTTTTTGAGGGCGGCGCCGATGTCTTTGGCCACCTGACGAACAAAGCCCAGATCGATTTCAGACCCGGAAAACGGGGTACCCACCGCCACGATCGAGATCTCGGTCTCGGCGATGGCAGCCTGAAGATCGGTGGTCGCCTTCAGGCGATCCTGAATGCGACGCTTGAGAATCTCTTCAAGGCCCGGCTCGTAGATCGGAGGGTCCCCTCGATTGATGCGGGCGACCTTGTCTGCGTCCAAGTCGACGCAAGTGACCTGGTGACCCTTTTCTGCAAGGCACGCGCCCGAAACCAGTCCGACGTAGCCAGTCCCTACCACCGAAATTCGCATCAGGCATCCGCTCCTTCTTTGTTCTCTCGGTACCAAAGCAAAGACCGCAACAGCCCCTCATCGATGCCCACTTTCGGCGCGTAACCGAGCTCCGCCCGGGCCTTGTCGATGACCGGGCATCGTCGATTGGGATTGTCTGTAAGGTAGGCGGCATCCTGACTCGATTGGAACACCACTTGACCCTGATAGTCCCACAAGGTCCGCGCCGTCTCGCACACCTTGTCTGCCAAAGTCCGCATATTGATCTCAGGTTTGTCGATTCCGATGTTGTACGCCTCACCGGAGCGGCCGCGGACCAGGATCTTCAAATAACCAACCACCGCGTCCGCAACGTAGCAAAACGTCCGCATGGGTGATCCGTCCGACAGAAGAACGATGTCCCGACCGGCCAGCACGTCCCGGGCAAAGTCCGGCAAGACGCGACGGTCGGTGATCTTCAACCCCGGCCCATAGTTGTTGAATGGCCGGGCCACCCGAACCGGCACGCCGTGCTGCTGGGCGAAGTTCACGCAGAGGGTCTCGCCGTAGCGCTTCGATTCGTCATAGCACGCCCGAGGACCCGTGCATGACACAAAACCCCGATAGTCCTCCGGCGTCGGGATCATGTCAGGGGTCGGGTCACCGTAAATCTCGCTGCTGGAGAAAAAGAGAAACCCTTCCACCGGAACATCGGTGGTGGCACGCTCCAAAGCGTAGTCAAGAAGCGACCGCAGACCATGAACGTTGGCATCCATGGTTTCAATGGGGTACTTCCGATAGTAGATGGGCGACGCAATAGAGGCTGCATGGATGATGAAACTGTAAGCCCCCATATCCTTGGGCAACGGCATGCGCACATCGTGGACCGAAAGCCCAAGCGCACCCTCGTCGCTTTTTGCCTGAAGCCACGCGGGCGTCCCGCGAATAAAATTGTCGAAAACGGTCAGACGAACCCGATCGCTTGGCGCCAAAGACGCGTTGTAGTGGGTGATGGTCTGGGTCAAATAGTAGCCTAAAAAGCCCGCGCCGCCCGTGAGGAGCAGCGACTTGCCCTGCATCACCTTGAGCTCCTCAGAGAGGGCTCGGGTCATCCTATCAAAGTCTGTCGTGAGTACGTCGGTGGCCGACTTCAGCTGGTTCACAGATGGTTTAATCCCATACTTTCCACGGGGCATCGCCTTTTGCCCAGCGGTCCTCGAGAATGCGTTTTTCTCGGAGGGTGTCTACGGGCTGCCAAAACCCATGGTGCATAAAGGCAGAGAGCTGGTTGGTGCTGGCGAGGCGCTCCATCGGATCCCGCTCCCAAATGGTGGAATCCCCCTTGATGTACTCCAGGACCTCGGGGCGAAGCACAAAGAAGCCGCCGTTGATCCAGTCCCCGTCTCCCTCAGGCTTTTCTTGAAACGCCTTGATGAGATGGCCGTCGAGCGAAAGGGCACCAAAGCGACCGGGTGGCCGCACGGCCGTCACCGTGGCCTGAGTCCCCGACGACTTGGCGAAGTCGATCAGAGCCCGAACATTCACATCGGCCACCCCATCCCCGTAGGTCATGCAAAAAGGCTCGCTGGGATCGAGGTACGATCCGATGCGCTTGAGGCGCCCCCCGGTCATGGTGTGCTCACCCGTCTGGACCAGGGTGACCTTCCAGGGCTCGGCGGCGCTGTTGTGCACTTCCATCGAGTTTTCAGCCAAGTTGACCGTCACGTCCGAGGTATGGAGGAAGTAGTTCGCGAAGTACTCCTTGATGACGTAGCCCTTGTAGCCAAGGCAGATGATGAAATCGCTCAGCCCGTGGGCGGCATAGCCCTTCATGATGTGCCAAAGGATCGGCTTTCCGCCGATTTCGATCATCGGTTTGGGTTTGACCGCTGTTTCCTCAGCGAGTCGGGTCCCCAGTCCACCTGCCAAAATCACTGTCTTCACAAGCCAAGACCTCTCTTCGGGGCGGTTCTTGCCTGAGGCGCCGCGATCCTGTCAAGGCGGGCCCCGGCAAGTCATTGACGGTCAAGGAAAGCGCGTGCTAGCCCGCACTCCATCGGCTGGGGAGCCGTACGAAATACGATGCGAATATTGATCACGGGAGCCACTGGCTTCGTCGGTTTACCTGTGCTTCTGAAGCTCCGAGAACAGGGTCACGAGCTTCACGCCGTCGTGAGGCCGGAGTCGCCACGGAAAAAGACCCTGCAGACCCACGCCAAAGAAACCATCACGCATGAGGCGTCCCTGTATGACGGCGCCCGCCTTTCGGCGATCGTGGCTGAAACCCGCCCGGAGCTGGCCATCCACCTGGCCTGGCCCATTCAGCCGGGCTACCTCAGCTCCACCCTCAATCTGTCGGCGATGCAGGGCAGCCTCGCCATGGCCCAAGCCTTGGCCGAGCATCGCTGCGGGCGCTTGATGGTGGTGGGGAGCTGCTTTGAGTACGACACCCACCAAGGTTACCTCCGAGAGGACACGCCTCTTTCGCCCCCAACCTTGTACGGGGAAAGCAAGGCCTCACTGTTCCGGGTCCTTTCAAGAGCGTTGGAATCCACAGACACGCGCCTCGTCTGGCCGCGCCTCTTCTATCTGTACGGACCCCACGAGTCGAAGGGGCGACTGGTCCCCTCCGTCATACGGTCCCTACTTGAGGGTTCTCCATCACGATGCAGCCCCGGGGACCAAATTCGGGATTTCCTCCATGTCAACGATGCCGCGGACGCCTTGTGCCGGGTCGCCCAGAGCGACCTCACCGGCCCCGTCAACGTCGCCTCGGGCGTCCCCATCACGGTCAAAACCCTGGTGAAGACCATCGCCAAGGCGTGTGGCAACGAACATCTCGTCGAATTCGGTGCGCTTCCCTACCGGGCCGATGAGTCGATGTTCGTGTGCGCCGATACCCATCGGCTGAGCCAGGCCCTGGGCTTCACCCCCGCTTTTGATCTTTCGAGGGGGGTCGGCCACGTCGTGGCATGGTGGAAAGAAGAACTCGCCAAGGAGAAGCCAAGCTCATGACCGACACCCGCGTAACCCTCTGCGTCCCGACCATTGGTCGCATCGAGTTCCTCGACGCGACGCGACGCTCGATAGAGCGACAATCTCACAAAAACTTGGAGATTTTGGTCCTCGACAACGCCTCGCCCGAAAACGCCCGCCCCTTGTTCAACCGGTGGGCCGAAGAGGACTCGAGGGTCAGGGTTCTACGGGTCGACGATCGGCTCCCCATGTTCACCAACTTCAATCGTGGGGTTCATGAAGCCACCGGCGAGTACATTGCCTACTGCCACGACGACGATGTCTTGCGAGAGGACTTCATTGCTCGAAGCATCGAGGTTCTGGACCGGTACCCATCGGCAGGGTTTTCTGGCTGCAACTACGCTTACATCAACCTGAACGATGCCGTCACCAGCGTCCGAGAGCGCCTTCACAAAACCGAGCTTTGGACCGGACGCCGATACATCCGCGCCTTGATGCTCAGCGGCCGAAACCCCCTGACGCTCCAAAGCGTTGTATTTCGTGCCGGCATCCTCAAAGCGCATCCCTTTGATCAGGAGATTTCACTCAACTGGGGCGACCTGGTCATGCTCATGCGGCTCGCCGAACGATCCGATGTCGCCATCATCGCCGAAACCTTGCTCAACGTCAGGCAACATGACGCCCAAGCCTCGCGTTTGTTTCAGGGCGGCGAAGCCATCAATCTGCGAACGCAAATTCTGTCAGACTACGCAAAAGAATACGGCGCCCGTCATCCCCAAGACAAAAACTTCTGCCGTTTGCTTCAGTTCGCAACAGCCTTTGCCCACAGAAAAGGGATGATGTGGGCCTGGATGAACGCGGGCAGCCGAGAGGAGTCGACCTCTGCGCGCACCTCCTTCGGTCACTCCGTGGGCGACCACCTTCTGAGTGGCGCGCTGTCGATGACCGAACACATGGGTCTCGATCAGAACCGCCGGCGCTCACTGGCCTCGTGGATCGCCGACAAGGGCGGCGCACTCGGCGTCTAGACAGAACCAGAAGCTTGATAGTCCGCGTGGGCGCGATCCTTGTCGGAGACCACTTCGGGCCGTATGGGCCACGCGATCTTGAAGGCGGGATCATCAAAACGTACCCCACGCTCCAGCTCTGGGGCATATGGTTCGGTCACGAGGTACAAGATCTCGGTCCTCGGTTCTAGAGTCAAAAACCCGTGCGCACAGCCCGGAGGCACCCAGAGCATCTCCCGATTGTCGGCGGTGAGCGTGGCCCCAGCCCATGATTTGTACGTGGGCGAGTCAGGCCGAAGGTCAAGGACCACATCAAACAGGGCGCCGGACAGGCAACGGACAAGCTTCCCCTCCGCTTTGGGCGCCAACTGATAGTGAAGGCCTCGAAGCGTGCCCTTCCGTACGCTCAGGGAGTTGTTGGCCTGGACAAAGCGGGCGTCAATGCCCGCCTTCTTGAGCTCTTCTACGCAGAAAAACCGCGCGAAGAAACCACGATCGTCTTCTCGGCAATTGAGGGCGACTCGAAAGGCCCCGTGGACATCGGTCTCAAAGAACTGCATGGTCGGCCGATACCCCCCTGAATCTTGTGAGGTCAAGTGCCAGCGCGTAACCCTCGCGTTGCGCCCACTGAGGTCTATCGGTGTTATCCGCCGCGACGGAGCACGGAGCGAATTCGGGCCCGGAGCTTTGCGTCGTCGTGGGCAAAGTGGAGGAGAGACTGCATGGTGGCTCGGGCTACGGGTTGACCGACGTGGCGAACGAGCACGGTCACCAAAAGGGGCGCATTGAGCCGGTCGAGACGCTCGGTATCGACGGCGGCATGAAGAGATTCCAGAGCGTCGTCAGGAAGATCTTCTTGCTGCGACAGCCCTCGAAGCGCCGACCGTTGCACCGTCGCGTGGACATCCCGCACCATGCTTGCAAGCCGAGAGGCGACTTCGGGATCGTGGAAGTGCCTGAGACCGCGGGTGGCCGCCTGGCGAACCTCCGGACGGGCATCCCGTGTCGAAGCCAAAAAGGGTTGGTACCTGGCGCGAGGGCCACGCCCGCGAGGACTCGGCCAGCTGAGGTTCTTGACAAAGCCGTTCCGCGGCTTCCCAGATGGTCCGGTCCGAAAGGGCGGCGCCGGGGGCCGACACCGCTGACAGCATTTGACGCGCTGAGAGCCCCTCGCTTCTTGTACCAGAGACGAGGCTCGATGCCTTCTGGTTGGCGTCACCGGGGTGTGAAGTTGTGAACGCATCGGGTGCGCCCTCTTCCAAAACCCTCTCGCCCACCTTGGAGCCGGGCTCTCGAGGCGCACGGACGACCATCACCAAAAAGAAAACACCGGCCACGCTCGCAAGCAAAAAGACGCTCCATCGACGCATCATGGTGCCTCCACCTGAACCCGCGTCTCGGCGCTTTTGATGACCACCGGCGTGATGGACCTTGACCCGAAGGGCTGCTTTTCCTGCGTCCCCAAACGCCCACCGAACCACGGCGGTGCCCAAAGTGGCATCGACTGACTCCATCTGGCACGTCCCGAAGCCAAGAAGCACGCGAGGCTAAGGCCGGAAGCCGAAAGCCAATACACCCTCCACGTCGCCTCTTGGCCCCGGTCGTACTTCGATGGCGGAGGGCGTCGCCGTGCACATGTACTCGCACAGGCCACAGCCGACACATCGTTCGAGGTCGATGGCCGGAAGGCCGTTCTCCAAAGCCAAAGCTTTGGTAGGAAGCGGACATGCGGACACGCAGTAGTCGCAGGGTTGGCCTTGAACCGACCAACATTGGTCGGCATTCAGATTTGCGTGCCCCATTTTAACCTCGGCGATGGGAAGCGGTCGAAGCGCACCACTTGGACACGCCTGGGCACAATGCAGATCATCACAAAGACGACATGCCTCGTCTCGCGGGAGAATGGCGGGGGTATCAAATTTGTCACCGTAGGCTGGACTGAGAAGGCGGATAGCCCCGGGTGGGCAGGCCTCCATGCATCGATGGCATCGCTCACATGACTGGAGAAACTGAGGCTCCTCGAGCGCGCCCGGCGGGCGAAGAAATGGGCGGAGCAGCTCGGAAGCGGGAGACGGAGGCAAATCTGGCAAGCTTTGGAAAAGGCGCCAAGGCGCGAAGAGTTGTCGACGCGTTAAGGTTGTCATGCTCTACATTCCGGTCCGCATTTCCATGGGTTGCGCCAAGAGCCACAAGTTGGTCGCACTGGCCAAGAGCACAAAAGCAGACACCGCGAAACGAGCGCTCCTCGGAACCCGAATTTGGCCACCCGCCTTGGCGACCCGATCGTGGGCGCGCGCCAGCGTACGCATGGACCACAGGTGACCCACAAGGACCAATAAAACCATCAGGATCCAAATGGTTGTCTGAGAAACCAAAGGGCCCACGTGTAAGGTCCGTGTATTGAAAAAGTCGGATCCTCGACCCAGAGGGTCAGAAAGAACGGGTATGATTTTCCCAACTTCGGTCAAAAAGTGACCAGCGTTGTGCGCGAGATGATACATCAGAGCGATGGGTATGACCGCGTAGGCGTAAGTTACGGCGACTCTGGAAAACGGGCGCCTTGATAGAATTCGAAGGGGTTTCGGTTTCATGATGCCCCGAGCCGCAACGGCGCTCAGGGTGAAAAAGAGTGCGCCTGGAACCACAAGAATGAGCCCCATGCCCATGCTGAACGAAGCCAACCAACCGAGACCTGTGCGTGTCTGAAACCACGCAACCCCGTTTGTCCACGTAGGGGTCATGGTGAACCCGTGAAAAGAAGTGAGAGACAGCAGAACCAAGGCCAAAAGGGCTTCATCACGCTTGGGCCGGGACAGTGTCTTAAGATCAGCACCCCAGGGCCTGATATGGAGGGCCACGTTGTCGTGGGGACAGCTCTTCACGCATTCGGTACACACCGTGCAGTACGTATTCTGGTTCATGGTTCCCAAATATTGCCCGGTTGGACACGGATAGCCTCGCTCGTTACCATGAAGACAATCTTTGGACGCACAGCTTTTGCACACGGCTTGATTCCGGGCGCGAACTTCCACCGGAGCAAGCATACTGTAAAGGCCGCAGATCCGGCCGATCAAACATCCATATTTGCAAAAGGAACGGCGCTCAAAAAAGAGCGCGGGCACGACCGCCAAAAGGACCATTCCTAAGCCCAAAACGGCGGTGGCCCGAGGACTCATCGTCACACCGTAACCAAGCTCCAACCACGTGAGACCAACAAAGAGAAAGGTTGCTGGGTAGATGTTTGACAGAACTCGGGGCCACTTGAGTTCGAGGGAAAGAGCCTCATCCGTTCTTCGCCAGAACGCGAGCCGCCGTGTCCAGGCCGCCAGCGCTTCCCAGGGACAGACCAGGCACCACATTCTTCCGAGGAGAACGATATCGACGATCAGCAAGGTCCACCATATCGTCCACGTGAGTATGGTGGCGATGTTGCGTTCCGGAACCCTGGTCCCAAAGAAACCCGCATAGAGGATAAGCGTCAGCGCCAGCACCAACGGGACTTGGAGTGCAAATTGAAAGGGCCTCTTGCTCAGCAACCATCGAATTGGCGCCAAGGCCGTCAGCTCGAACCGCCACCCACGCCCATCGCGATCCTGGTCTCGTGCGCGCTGGATTGCGATCGTCATGACAACCATGGCCGCCAAGGAGAGATAGAACACCCAGGATGGGAGCCCTTCCATGGTGTGGTGCATCATATCGGCCGAAGGCAATGCCATTGCTTCTGCCGGAGTCATGCGAACGCCCCCCGTGGCTTTTGCCGGTGACTCGACGGTGGCCGCACACGTTTCACAACCGCCACCACAAATATTGACAACAGCAACAAAGCGGCGGCCCCAAAAAACAACGGACGATCGTCAGTCTTTCCGATGGTGACCGGAAAAGGGATATTCTCAAGGCCTTCTCCGTTCGGAAACTTGAGGTGCACTTCATAAGCTTCGGCCTCCTCGAAGGTTAAAAAGAACTTGTAGTCATTGGCCTCCGGGCCGATCCCTGTTCGGATCTCCTTTTCGGAAATGAGGGTACTTTGTGCAAGAAATCGAGTTTTTCGGACTTCTATGGCCAGAGGTTCACGAAACGGCTCCCCGGAAGCGCGGTTCTTTGCGTAGAGTTTGAACCGGATCGCTTCGCCTGGCTGTGGGGTTCCGGGAAAATACGTGAAGTGAAGATCGTGGGGCCCAGTTTGCGCCATGATTTCCACGAAGGGAATTTGAGGATACTCTTCACTGTACTTGTAGTGAGGAATACCAAGAATGTGATGAGCCTCGGCGGTAGACGAATAGCACGCCAGGCAAGTGAGCCCACACACAGTGAGCACCCGGAAGGCGGCTCGGGGCATGTAAAGCGGGTGGAACATGCCTACTCTCCGGTCTTCTTGTCGGTCACGGCAGAACCTCCAAACCACGCCTAGAAGGGCGACTGAGTTGGAATGTCAGCGCGGAAGGCGCACAGGCTCGAAGGCACAGTCCGCAGTTGTTGCATTCTTGGCCCACTCTGCCGTTCATGGGATCGAGGCCAAACTCGCAAACGGGAAGGCATTTTTCGCACTGCGTGCAGCGACTCTCCTTCACCTCCAGCCGCACCACTCGGTAGCGCCCAATCAGAGAATAGAGGGCTCCACCGGGGCAAACATAGCGACACCAAAAACGCTTGGAGACGAAGATCTCGAAGGCGACAATCGCCAGCATGAACCAAGCGCCCGCCCCGAAGGCAAAAAAGCTGATCCAAAGGTAAAGCTCACCGCTTACGATGCGCGGGGGGTAGATTTCGGCGAATACTTGAACGCCAAAAATCACGCCTACAAGCGCCCCGAATCCCAATACCGCGTACTTGAGCTCCCGGGCAAAAACGACGTTTCGCTCGATGCCAACCAGCGTCCTCAGCTTGCTGCCCAGTTCGAAAATGAGGTCCGCAGGACAGATCCAGCCACAAAAAAACCGGCCAAGAAAAAAAGTCAAGATCAAGGGAATGAGCGCCGTCAACAAGAACGGATCAATCAGATCTCGGGAGGCTGTAGCAAAATCGACTGCGGCCAACGGGTCTGAAACAACCCAGTCCCCCACTTTGAAGGTCCAGACGGAGCCCCGAACAGACTGAGTCCAGGTTTTAGGCTGTGCCATACCTTCGACCCACGCGTGGATGACGCGGGTATCCCAGCGGCGCGCGATTTGCGCCTCATCTCTTTGATTTCGCAAGGTGTCGTAAAGAGACAGCGAGGGAATCGCAACAAGAAGAAAGAAAACGAGCAGCTGACAGGTCCGACGCACAACCTGAAGCGCGCGGTGAGCGCCCGGGAAGCGACGGCGGTGGCCTCGCCACAACGCCCTCCATGCTTTCCTCATGTCGTCTTACTCCCACGGCGCAGTGAAGGCCGAATTCGAATCGCCTGCGGCATATGAACACAAGCCTGTTCACACAGTCCGCACCCCACGCAATAATCCGGATTCACCTTGGGTTTTTCCCAGTTCAACGCCACAAGCGCTTTTCCTCCGAGAGGACACGCGCGAACACAAATTCCGCAGACATAACCTTGGTACGAGTGGCAAATGTTGGTATCGAGCTCCGCCGTTCCCATATCGACGACCTCCCACGGTCGAGGATGTTCGGGGTCAATGGGCTGAAGAGCACCCGAAGGGCAGTTGTTGTTGCATTTTGCGCACAGGATACACGCCTTTTCTCGTGGCACAATGTACGGCGTTCCGCGGGCTTCAGGCGGTCCCTCGGGGCCCACAAAACGAATGCACGAATTGGTACAGTTTTCTCCGCATTTGTGGCATCGAATACATCGGCGAACAAACTCCGCTTCATCGATGGCGCCGGGCGGCCTGGTAAAAGCCATGCCTCCTTGGGTTGCAACCGATACGTGGCCTTGGGGCTGACCCATCCGAGCCCTGACAAAAAGGGCGAGGGACGCGATCACGCCTGCACTCTTAAGCGTTTCGCGTCGCGTGTGACCCTCTTCAGCCGGTGGTGGGCGGCTGGCATCTTTTTGTAACTTCGGCTTCATGGGTCAATCCGCTGGTGAGCTTTTGCCTCCCGTCGGTGGTGTTTTCGTTGTCAAGCGCGGCGAACTCTTTCAATTCGAGCGGCAAGCTTTTTGAAATCGGCTTGCCCGCTCACCGGGTCCCAACCGCGGTGTGAGGTCTCGTTCACCAACCATTTGTTCTTTTTAGGATCCGCTGAGTCCGCAACCGAAAGATTCCACGGACTAAAAATCATGCCCGGCTGAACATTGTTGCGAGCTGGCCGTATCTTACTGCGAGCCCCATCTATCTGTGCCCTTCCCTCGAAGGTGCCTCGCCTTGTGACCACCCGAACCCAGTCGCCATCGCGAATGCCATAGTTCTTGGCATCTCTTGGATGCATTTCGACGTACTGTTCTGGAAGGAGCTTGCGAGTCGTCGCCCCGCGGATTGTTTTTGCGGTGTGGAAATGCTCATAGACGACTCCAAGGAGAAGCCAAAACGGATACTTTCCGTCGGGAACCAGAGCACCCGGTTTTGAGGCCCACTCAAAGTCTGGCAGTTCTGGCGTGAGGCCCCGATCTCGGATGGCAACCATGTCTTTAATGTGGTCAATCGTGAATACCCCTGGTTTCACGCCATAGTCACGGAGTCGGGCGATATACTTTTCCCGGTTGGTATAGTCTTGCTCGCAGAGCTTCATCTGGGCCTTGCCCGTACGGGTACGAAAGGCGCCGTAGGGCCGCTCTTCCCAGCCTTTTTCTTGGTACATGTATCGCCGCTTGACGCCGCCCTTTTGGGCGAGCTCCATAGTCGGCGCCGGCCAATAAATTCCGCGAAGATTGCGGATTTGCTCGTACGGAGTCTTTTTTTCTTTTTCCTCAACTTCCAAAATTCCGGTGAGGTCGGCGTCGGTACCCTTGGAGGCCCGAATGAATTCACGAAAGACTTCCTCTCCATCAACCATTCCGCTTTTGAGCTTTTTGTAAGGGAACAACTTATGGCCATCCTTGCCGAGAAGTTCCGCAATTTCGATGCCTTTATCGATGACGATATCCATGTCGGGTTTGCACATCATGGGCTGCCCGCCCTTGTCGGTCATGGTCTCGCCGTTGACGGTCATATAGGGCGCTTTTTGCATGCCATCCACAACGTAGAGGCGTCGCTCCGAGTTGATGTACACGCCCCCGGCCCACTCACCCCAGGTGGCAGCCGGAAAAATGACGTCCGAGTAGAGGAGGTTGGGCGCATGTCGATAAATTTCTTGAGAGACGACAAAAGTGGGTGTCAAAGCTGGGCGCACCAGAGTCTTCGTTTCCGGAAGATCGATATGGGTCGCATAGATCAAGAAGAAGGCTTTCACGTCCCCCTTCAGCGCGCGCTCCATCATGCCCACTGCGTATCCAGGATTGGTCTGCGAGGCGACGTTGTCCAAGTCTGTCTTCGGTATACTCCACTGCTTGGCCATCCATGCCCGATGTTTTTCGTCATTGAGTCCGATATTGAAGGGGAGGCGTCCGGTCAGGCCTCCCGTGAGGCGTTCTCCCATCGCATTGGGTTGCCCTGTTTGTGAAAAGGGGCATGCACCCGGACGGCCAATGTTCCCCGTGAGGAGATGGAGGTTCACGATGCTCCACGTATTGTGCTGGCCATGCATCGACTGGTTGTAGCCGATACCCCAGTAGGTCACGACACCCCCGCTACCGCGCGCATTGCCCTTGCGCGTGGCGTCGGCCCAGTGCCGGGCAATGGTGCGTACAAACTTCGGCTCGATGCCGGTCATGCTTTTGGTCTTTTCGGGACTGTAGCGCGCCTTGATGCCTGCGATGTAGTCCTGCCAGCCGCTGACATATTTTTTGAGAAACTCGTAAGCGATGACATCGGGATGCTCCTTGATGAGCACGTAGGCGATGCTGTTGAGAAGCGCGATGTCGGCGTTGATGACGGGCGCGTGGTAGCTGTTTTGGGGGTTGACGGCCTCGAACCCCTGCACGGTCGCCGTCCGCCTTGGGTCGACGACCAGCGTGGGAATGTCTTTGGCCTTTTTGTGATCTGCAGCCCGCCAAAAGACGATCGGATGGGCCTCTCGTGGGTTGTGGCCCCAAAACGAGATAAAGTCACAAAGTTCGATGTCTTCGTAGCAGCCAGGTGGGGTGTCAGAGCCTAATGACTTGATGTAGCCCGTGACGGCGGAGGTCATACACATACGGGCATTGGCTTCCATCGTGTTGGACCCCAAGACCCCCTTCATGAACTTGTTTTCAAGATACTGACCTTCCAAGGTCAGTTGCCCACTGCCGTAGAGGCCTACCGAGTTACCACCATCTTTTTTTACGATGGCTGCGATCTTCTCAGCCACGAGATGAGACGCTTCGTCATAACTGGTTTCTCGAAACACATCGGCATCAAATCGACCCTTTGTGCTGGATACATGGCCCGTTAGAGGATCACTCATGTCCTTTCGGACCAAACACGCCGTCAATCGGTCGGTATAGGTCGGCTCCCAGGCGGTCAATCCCTTGATGCATTGTACGCCCCGGTTCACAGGGCTTTGCTGGTCGGGCACCATACCCACAATCTTTCCGTTTTCAGCCTGAATCATGGTTGCGCACCCGACACCGCAGTAGGGGCACTGGGCTGCAAGCTCTTGCCGTCCGGTGTCATCTTTCGATGCGGTGTTGGCGGACGGAGCCCGCATCAATTCGTCGCGTTTTTCGCCTTTGCATGCAACCAAACTCGAAAGGGCGAGAGTCCCCCCCGCGGAGACCTTCAAGAAATTGCGGCGATTGTGACCGGACATAACGTCATTCCTCTCTTCTTCGCTTCTTCACAGCTGGGGTTGCCAGCTGCGGATGTACGCGACCACATCGTTGATTTCTTCGGGCTTGATCTCAGCGACTCCGAAGCCCCCGTAGGCGAAGCCGCGCATGGCCGTACCGCGGCGCCCGCGGACGATCGTGGCTTGCAAAAAGCCGTCGGTTGCCGCCGTTAGAAAACCGGAATTGTTAAGTGCCGGGGCGCTTTGACCTTGGCCCTCTTGCCCGTGGCAGGCAGAGCATAGCTGGCCAAAGAGAATCTGGCCTTGCTTCTGGTTGCCCTGGACCCTTCGCCCTCGGGGTGTCTCGGTGGGCTCCTGTGCCACGTCCCGTAGATAGACAATGAGGTCCCCCACTTCGCGCGCCCGGATGTTGGCCAAACCACCGGGGCCAAAGGGCCGCATCGCCCGATCGCCCCGGCCGAGCAGGATGGATCCGGCGATAAAGCCGTCGGATGCACTTCTTAGAAAATCGCGGTTCGCGATGGCACTACCGAGACCCCCGTATCCCTTTGGCCCGTGGCAACCCAAGCACATGGACTCATAAAGAACACGTCCGTAGACGGGTGAGCCGGTTGCCCGATAGGCATCCAAGCGATCAACGTGAAGAACCTCACGAACGGTTTGCGTCATCTTGTTGATGCGGTGAGCGGAAGGGGATGGTTGGCTGCGCCTTATCCACTTCAGTAACCCTGCGACAGTGGATGCATCGTACTCGGCAAACGCTGGCATGGCAGTATTGGCCCGCCCACGGGTAATCGTTTCGTACAAAAATTGGTCCGACGCGACGAAAAGAAATTCAGGATTGACCAGACTGGGCGCGATCACCGTTCCTTGACCATCGAGTCCGTGGCAACCTGCGCAGTCGTAGCCAAAAACGGTCTGCCCCAGTCTGAAGTCAGCTTGTGCACCCCGCACCTCATCAAAGGGTGGCGGTGAAGCCTGTTTGCTCCTCAGGTGGGCGATAATGGCTTCGAGTTCTGAGCGAAGAAGACCGGCACCCGATTGACCCCATCCTGGCATGTCGCGGCCGGGACGGCCATGCTCAATCGAATTTCTCAGATAGTCCTCTGAGGCAATGGACAGCAGATCTGGGTTTGCGACCGCGGGCACCGTGACCCCCAAAGATGAAAAGGGCATCCCTTTTCCGTCTGGTCCGTGGCACACACTGCAGAAAGTCTGGTACAGCGTCTGTCCATCTCGAGCAAAGTCACGCCGCTCCTGAAGGCGTGTTAAGATGGTCAAGCGCGGAAGTTGATCTAAGGGCGTCTTGCCCTCCGTCAACGACAAAACGTACGTAACAAGGGCCTCTTCGTCTTCGTCGCTCAATCGATAAGCTGGCATCTTGGAGCCAGGGGCAACCTTCTGTGGATTGCGTAGATGAGCGCGGTGCCAATTCTCGGTCGTCTTCGGTCCATCGACGTGACTGAAGTCGAGATGGACTGCTGTTTTAGCTCCGACGTTGCTGAGATCTGGGCCCTGATCTCCGCCCACTCCACCGATTTTGTGACAACCACGGCAGCCAAGTTCGACAGCAATCGACTTGCCCCGCATCAGTTTGGGGGCTCCAACAAGCGTCTCCAAGTAGGTGACTACGGCATCCACCTCTTGGTTCGATAGATGACCGAAGGACATCATCCGAGACCCCTCCACAGCGTCCACAGGATCTCGCAGGTGACGGATCTGCCACTGTCGATCGTAGCCTTTGAGGGCGACGCCAGACAAATCCGGACCGACGGTTCCACCTTTGCCGTCTACGAGATGACAAGCCTGACAACCATGGAACTCAAAAAGGTATTGGCCTTTTTGAACCGTTGCCAAGGCGGGCACCCGGGCGGCATCACCGTGGCACCGCCCGCATGAAGCTTGAAGGTAGGGCCGCGCCAACATCGGCTCTTCCCAATAGCGAACGTGACCGTGGGCGCTGGCTTTTTTGGTGGCCCTCCCTTGGCCGGCGTGACAGACCGTACACCCCATGGAGGCCACCTCGTGATGGACGTTGGTGTGCCTGCCAAACAGAGGCCCGCCATCTTTGAGCGGTGGGGCTGCGCCCATACCCACGTGACAACTCGAACAACGATCCGTGAGGTCGATCTCTGGTCGCCAAATTTGTTGGATACCTATTGCCATCGCGGATTGGTTTTGGGTTCGCGCGCGTCGGTTGTATTCCTCTTGGATGCTCCGCCACTCGGTGAAGTGGGCTTTGGCCGGTGCGATCGCCAAAAGACCGAGGAACAGCAAGGTGAGGAAGGCCAGCAACTTGAGATTCCGGTAGAGGTCCTTGGCGACAGCTTGTTCTCGGTCGGTATGCATCTTAGTAATAGATCCCATCCACCCACGGAAGAATGAAACGCCACCCGGGACCGCGGAAAAAAACGCCGATCGCGGTCAACACGATACCCGCAAGGAGGAACCACAGAAAAACCCAAAACGGGAGACTTCTGGTTCCAAGCCAGGTCAAAAGTCGGCCATGTTTCTTTTCGAATACGCCCGGCACCAACATCACAAGCCCCACAAAAACGGTGGGGCCGATGAGCGGCCATACTGGGTGGGCGCCCGTGAGATAGAAAAAGGCCGTCACGCTTAGGACGACGGCTACTACGGCCACCACCTTGAGACTGCGCCACTTTTGCCAAAACGGCTCTCGCCGTAGGTTGACCTCAAAATAAGGAATGACCACCAGAGCGACGAGCACCAGCCCGGGGATAACAACACCGCTGACCAGTGGGGGATAGTAGTGAAGGAGTTCCTGCAGGCCAAGAAAATACCAGGGCGCCTTGGCCGGATTGGGTGTCGTCTCAGGATTCGCCAGTTCCTCAAGCGGGGCGTCAAAAAACAGCGACACCCCAACGATGAATAGTGAGACTGCGATGACCGCGATAAGCTCCCGCACAACCAAGTGCGGGAAGGTCATGACGAGATCTTCGTCGTGAAGATCGACCTGGGGTCGGGCCTCTTCTTGGACAACAAGCAGACGAACAGGATCTTGCTGCGCATCGTCCCCGGGCACAACTTCGAAACCAGTGGACGTCATGCCTCTTTTTCTCCTTTATTCTCTATTTGTCTGAGCACGGTGTTGCGCTCCTCAGGCGGGATATAGATGCCTCCGTCCTTTCGCACTCGCCAGATATGAAGACCGATGACAAAGGCCAGTATGCTGGGAATGACAGCACAGTGGAGCACGTAGAAGCGAACCAAGGTGTTCTCATCGACCGTGTGCCCCCCCAATAAGAGAAAGGAGATTTCACTACCGACGATCGGGACCGCTTTGGCCATATTGGTTCCAACCGTCACGCCCCAGTACGCCAGCTGATCCCAAGGCAAAAGATAGCCGGTGTAGCTCATGAGCACGGTCAAAACGAGGAGCACAACACCGAGAACCCAGTTGAATTCACGAGGGGGCCGGTAGGCACCTGCGAAAAAGACACGGATCATGTGAAGAAAGACGAGGGCAACCATCGCGTGGGCGGACCACCGATGCACGTTTCGAAGAAAAATGCCTGCGGTCACAACAAACTCAAGATCCTTCATGTCGTGATACGCACGAGGAACCGATGGCCGATAGTAGAACATCAAAAGAAGACCGGTCGCTATGAGGATGAAAAAGGTGGCTGCGGAAAAACCGCCCAGGTAGTAGGTCCGGCGAAACGCAATGGCTTTGAGTCGCACCTTGACCGGATGAATGTGCAAAACAAAGTTGGTGAAGACCGCCAGGGCCCGGTTCCGGTTGGTGTCCGGAAACCCATGACGAACGACCGAACGAAGTACCTTAGACGCTCTGCTTACTTCCGTCACGTTCACACCTTCAATACGAAATGTTCATCGACGGGCTTTCGGCTATCGACGACCAAGTGGCCTTGTTCCAACTCCATGGATAATCGGACCAAGGGTTTTGGTGCAGGACCCTCTTGGACCGTGCCTCTTTTGCCAAAAATACTCCCGTGACAGGGACAGATGATTCGCTGTGCAGCCGGATCGTATCGGGTCATGCAACCGAGATGGGTGCATTCGGCAGAGAGGGCCAAAAATCCCTCTTCTGCGTGGAGAATATAGAGTTTCTGGTCAGGAAGTACGAGCAGTGTACCCACGGCTATTTCTTCGGGGCGCCCCACCTTGAATCGGGTCGCCGGCTCAAAGAGCACATTCGGTTTCAAGTAGCGAACCGTTGTAATCATGGTGCCGAGCCCAGAGATTCCGAGCGCAGCGGCCGAAAGACTTCCCAACGCTTTGCGACGGGTGAGCTCTTCGTCCGAGGTCGGAGCAATCAAATCGTTCACGAGACCCATGCTTGCTCCTCAAAGACTCCGCTCGCACCCAGCGAGCACATCCATTTCATCAGTCAGGTAAAAGCCTTGCATTGTGATACACGATACCGGACATCGACGCGCACATAGGCCGCACCGAATGCACGCTGTTTCATCTTTAATGAGGGCCGCCCCGTCTCGCCCTGCATACTGAATGGGGGATCCGTCAGACAGTCGTAGATGGGCTCTATTGTTGGGGTCCGCGGCGATTCGGATAAGACTCACAAGATCGATGCAGTCGACCGGACACACATCAACACATCCGGCGCATTGGATGCACTCCGAGCCACTCAACGCTTGGGAATCGAAAACGGTGTTGATCCAGCAGTGAAGGCAGCGAGCCCCCTCTCGCCGGGCGCTGGCTTCGTCAAAGCCGACCTCTACCTGACCGGTCTCGGTCCGCTCCATGACCGGACGCATCGGAACTTCACGGCGGCCGAGATGTTCGTAATCGCCTACCGAAAAGGGGTGCTCGTATCCAAAGCTATCAAACACTCGAAGCGCAAGTCTTGGGGCCTCGTCTACCCGATTGGTGAGATAGCTATCCATCGCTTTGGCGGCGCGTCGGCCATCGGCCACCGCTTCGATGACAATGCGGGGACCAAAAGCCACATCACCTCCGGCATAGATACCTGGCAAAGACGTGGCGAGGGTTTCTCGGTCCACGTCGATCGTGTTTCTTGGAGACACCGCCAGGCCATGGTCTTCACCCAAAAACGACAGATCTGCGACCTGGCCCACCGCAAAAATGACCGTATCGCATGGAATCTGTCGTTCGCTTCCCTTGACAAACTCCGGAGCGAAACGACCCGAGGCATCAAATACACGGCTCACGTCAAGGGTCTCGAGGGCGGAAACCTTGCCTGCTGTTCCTATGACCGCTTTGGGGCCACGCCGATGGAGGAAAGAAACACCCTCATTGGCGCCTTCTTCAATCTCGTCGGCCGCGGCAGGCAACTCGTGTCGATCCTCGAGCGAAACCAAGGTGACCTTCTTGTTGAGCGTCCGGGCCACAACCCTTGCGGTATCTATCATGAGGTTGTGATGCGACTCATCGGGCTCTGAGGTGCCGCCAAAACGACGAGCCGTTCGGGCTACATCGAACGCAACATTTCCACCGCCCAGGACCACAACCTCGTCTCCGAGCACCACCGGATGTCCGAGATTGACCTCAACCAGGAAATCGATGGCCGTGAGTACCCCGCTCAAATCCATGCCTGGCAATGGGAGCCCTCGGCCCTTGCGACACCCAGGGGCCAAAAAAAGTGCGTCGTAGTCCCGGCGCAAAGTGCTGAAGCTCAGCGAAGGGCCAATTTCGACCCCCAGCCGAATCTCAACCCCCAAATGTTCGATGAAATCGACCTCTCGCTGAATGAGGTCGCGAGGCAGACGGTACTCGGGAATACCGACGCGCATCATCCCACCCGCAACCCGAGCCGCATCGAACACCACGACCTTGTGACCCATGAGGGCCAGGTCGTGGGCACAGGCCAGTCCCGCGGGACCCGCGCCGACGATGGCGACTCGGCCGGGCTTGCTCGTCGGCGGTCGAGGTCTTTCAACCACGTTAAGAATTCTGCTGAAGTCCCGCGTGCTTTCTACGCCGTAGCGTTCGGTCACAAATCGCTTCAGCGCACGAATGTGAATGGGCGCGTCAATGTGTTGGCGGCGACATGCAGCCTCGCAGGGGTGCGCACAGATCCGGCCGCAAACCGAAGCAAATGGATTGGGCCGACGTGCGAGCAGATAAGCCTCTTCGTGGGCGCCTTGGGCAATCAAAGAGACGTAACCGCCGGCGTGGGTCCCCACCGGACAAGCCGCCCGACATGGAATGTTGGTCCTGAGCCACTGAGGATTGACTGGACGCAGCCCCGGCGCGGAATCGTCGACACAAAGACCGGGTTGTGCTGCGGACGCTTTTTCTAATTCGCTCATGGCTTCCCGGTCCGACGCCATGAAACACCAAGCAGGGTTCGTGCCAGCCTTGGGCCGGGCTTCGGCTTCGCGGTCTTCCGCCCAACCTGTGGGGCGTGGGGCCTCCATTGGCCATGATCGTGATTTCGAGTTGGTTACATTTTAGAACATGAGCATTACGAAAGAGTGACAGTTTTGTTCGAATGTTCAGTGCTCTTCAAGAACCTTCTTGATCCAAGAGTACACCGCCACAGTAGCTGGAAACCCGAGCGTGCCTGCGGCTAGGCCCACCACTTGTTGAAGTTCATCCTCAGTAATGCCCTGCCGGACAGCTTTGCGCACCGAAGCACGAATGGCCCCCTCTCGGAGTGCGCCGATTGCAATCCCCAGCTTGATAAGTCGCTGCGCTTTGCCGTCCAAAGGGCCTACGTTGCCTGCTTCGTGAACCAAATCCCAGGCTGCCCCAAGTTTAGGAAACGCCTTGATGAACGACTGATAGGCCTTTGGAGGCTCTGGTAGATCGGCCATTGTTTGCACCAGTCAGAGCAAAGGGGCTTTGGAAAGTCAATGAGGGTCTGGGCTTGTTGGAATGAGAATTGCTGTAGGTTCTGCCGTTACGTTCCTTTTCGATATTTTTCGAACCCGGACAGAAGCGGAGCTGCATTGACGAGACAAGACCCGGCGACCCAGCTCAAGGACCCCTCTGGTCGAGTGTTCAGGTACCTCCGACTCTCTCTCACCGAGCGGTGTAATTTTCGCTGCAACTATTGTCTTCCGGGCGGCTATCGGCCATCCCAGCCTCGCCAAAGGGAGCTCGGTCTTCGTGAAATCAGCCACTTGGTCAAGGCCTTTTCAGAGCTCGGAATTTCGAAGATTCGACTCACCGGAGGAGAGCCGACTCTGCGCCGGGATCTCCTGGCGATCATCGAGTCCGTCTCCAGTTTACGCGATATCACTCAGATAGGCCTTACAACAAACGGGTTTCGTCTCCAGCACATCGCTTCGAAGCTTCGAAGGTCGGGGCTCACACACCTCAACGTGAGCGTCGACAGCCTAAACCCCACGCGGTTTTCTCAGGTAACGGGCGTAGACCGTCTCGACGACGTTCTTCGGGGAATCGACTGTGCGCTTGAGGCTGGTTTCCCTTGGGTCAAGATCAATACCGTGTTGCTGAAGGACATGGACAGTGAAGATCTCGAACGCTTCTTCTCTTTCGTGCGCACGCGCCCCGTGACGGTGCGTTTTATCGAGCTGATGCAGACCGGAGACAACCGTCTCTTTTTTTTGAAAAAGCACGCTTCTTGTTTCGACCTACGAAAAAAGATGGAGCGCTCCGGCTGGGTGGCTCGTGCCCGAACAAACACCGACGGACCAGCCGTGGAGTTTGAGCACCCCGACTCCGTCGGTTCTTTGGGGCTTATCATGCCCTACGGAAGGGATTTTTGCACCACATGTAACCGGCTACGCGTGACCGCCCGGGGCGCCCTAAAATTGTGCCTCTTCGGCAATACCCAGCATTCACTCAGGCACCTTCTGCAGCGACCCGAGCAAAAGAGTCTTCTTCAGGGCACCATCGGCGAACTCCTTTCGAAAAAGGCCGAAGCACACGCACTGCACAGTGGGCATTCGGGAACAACACACAACCTTTCGGTGATCGGAGGCTAAAAATGTACGACGCGCAGCTTCATATGATCGATGTAAGCGAAAAAAGAGCCACGCGTCGGATCGCGGTGGCTGAGGGACGGATTCAACTCGACGATATCGCCTTCGAAGCAGTCAAGGAGCATCGCTTGCCCAAAGGGAATGTTCTTGCCCTGGCGGAGGTTGCTGGGGTGCTTGCCGCCAAAAATGCATCATCGGCAATTCCCCTTTGCCATCCTCTGGCGCTGGACTACGTAAACGTGTCTTTTGAACTGAACCAGCGCACCTGCTCGATCGCAGTGCTTTGTGAGGTCGGCGCTACGGCCAAAACGGGGGTGGAAATGGAAGCGCTTGCTGGTGTTCAGGGCGCCCTTTTGTCGGTCTACGATTTGGTCAAAGGAGTCTGTCCCGCCCTCACCATTTCCGATGTGCGTCTCATCGTCAAAAGAGGCGGAAAAAGGGGGCTTTGGGTCCACCCTGACTGCTCAGAGGCCGGCCATGCCAAGCTCATTGGTCGAATCGTTGGTGATTCAGAGCCCGTCTCCCTTGCCGGCTTTCGCGCTGCGGTACTCACCATCAGTGATCGCGTTTTCGAAAAGGCGATGCCAGATGGTTCAGGCGACCTGTTGATCACTTTCTTGCAATCAAGCGGTGCGCTGTTGGTCGACCAGAGCGTCGTTCCAGACGAAGAAGAGCATATTGCGCAAGCCGTGGAACGCTTCGCGCACGAACAAGCGGTAGATTTGGTTATCACGACGGGCGGTACCGGTCTCAGCCCCCGCGACGTGACGCCCGAGGCGGTCGAGAAAGTCTGTGACCGCCGCGTACCGGGCTTCGGAGAGCTTCTTCGCTCCCAAGGACTCATTTACACCAAGTTTGCTTCGTTGAGCCGGTCGGTGTCAGGACTCTGCGGGCGGACGCTGGTGATTTCATTGCCGGGAAGCAAAAAAGCCGTACAGGAAGGCCTCAATGCGTTGGGGCCGATCCTTCCGCACGCGCTGTGCATTGCCAAGAACGGAGGAGGACATGGACGATAGTCGTCCGTTCCCGCGCAAAGTCATGGGTAACGGTCTCGGCGCGGTATCCGATGGCGCCATTCTTTTTCCCATTCTTACTCTGCTCGTCCTCAAGGGGGGATACTCAGCGGCGATGCTTCTCACTACAGCCGGCATCACCTACATCGCTGCTGGCTTCTTTTTTCGAATTCCCATGGCGGTTCAACCACTCAAGGCCCTGACCATGGGTGCCATCGCCATCGGGGCGACCTTCGACGAAATTCGGATTGCTGGAATTCTTGTTGGGATCTTGTGTGCGACCTTCCTGTTCGTCGACACAAACCTGCTGAGCCGCAAAGTGCCCAGGCATCTCGTCCACGGTGTGCAGCTTGGTCTGGGGGTGATTCTTGTGACGCGTGGCTTTCAAATCGCTGTGGCATCGTCGCCGAACCTGGTTGGCGTATGTGCGATATGTGTCATCGCCTATGCCACAATCGTGGGCGAGCGTCACACGCGCCTTCCCATTTTGGGGCTTATCTCGGTGGTGGGCATGGTTTTTTCTTTGAGACTCGGGGCAGGCGCGTCGGCGCTTGCGCTTCACTCAAACCTCTCCTCTTCATCTTTATCTGTTCGACCTCTTCTCATTGTTTCTCTTGTCCTCCCGCAAATCGCTTTGACACTTGCCAACTCGGTCGTGGCGACGGACGATGCAGCCCGCCGGTATTTTGGTGCGCGTGCCCATCGGGTCACACCCAGATCGCTTTTGGGATCGATCTCGATTGGAAACGTCTTGTTTTCTGCCATCGGCGGGCTTCCCTTCTGCCACGGGTCTGGAGGGCTGACCGCGCACGTTCGGGGAGGGGCTCGAGACTGGTCCATGAACCTGTTCATCGGTTGTGGCCTGCTCGCTCTATCGTTGTTCCCTTGGATGGGAGGCTCTCTTGCGGTGAAATATCCCTCGGTATTGCTCAGCCCTCTTCTCATAGCGATCGGGGTGTTCCATATGGGGCTGGCTCAGCCAAGCTGGGTCGGTCGCCATAAATGTGGCGTCCTGGTTGTCATGGCGGGTGTAACCCTCTTGACTCAAAATCTACTGTGGACACTTTTGGTGGGCGCCGCGCTTGAACTTGCGTTTTACCGGCGACATCAAACAACCTTGAAAGTGAGCCGACCATGATCCCGTATGTTGACGCGCTTCAACTCGTCCAATCTCGTGCGCGTAACAAACTGCCAACGGAGCGAGTTGAACTCCATGCCGCCGTCGGTCGCGTAGCAGCGGAAGATATTGTTGCTGATCTTCCAAACCCTAGCTTTCGAAACTCCGCCATGGACGGATACGCCTTGATCGCTCAGCAAACGGCCGATATCAACAAAACGAGTCCCAAGCATTTTGCGGTGGTTGGAGCCACTGCAGCGGGCAGAGAGCCCATTTTTGGAGTAGGCCTAAAAGACCACATCCTCCCCACCGCAGTGGAAATCATGACGGGCGCGTATCTTCCTGAACCCTTCGACACCGTCGCACGGGTTGAGGACGTACGACCGGTTGACAACCCGAAGTCAGGGGCGCGCATCATCGAAGTCTCCCAACCGTACGCCCCTCAGGAAAACGTTCGCCTCATTGGCGAAGACTTCGAATCCGGACAGAAACTTGTTTCGGCGGGGCGTCGCATTCGCCCTCAAGATGTTATGGCGCTCGCCGCCATCGGCCGTCCCACGCTCCGTGTAAGGGTTCGACCGCGGATGGGGCTTTTGGCCACTGGACGCGAACTTGTTGAAGTCGGATCATGCGTAAGCGCAGCCTTGCCCGCGGGCAAGATTTTCAATTCTACCCAACCCTTTCTCAAGTCCGTTCTTGAGCGCACGGGTGCGGAGGCGATTTCGTATGGCATTGCACCCGACCGGCCCGAGGATTTCTTCGTCCTGATGGACAAAGCCCTAGGGGCTTCCTTGGATGGCATCATCACGACTGGCGCGGTTTCTATGGGACGCTATGACTTTATTCCTCAGGCTCTCCGTGATTTGGGCGCCACCATTCATTTTCACAAGGCTCGCATCCGGCCAGGGAAGCCCATTCTCTTTGCGACCGTAAAAGCCAAGTCTGGCAACGAAGTGGCCTTTTTCGGTCTCCCCGGCAATCCTATCAGCTCGGCTGTGGGGTGGGCATTTTTCATCCAGCCCTATCTCGCCCTGCGCCTGGGTCTCAAGGAAGCTCGCCCACTCTTTGCTGAGGTCACACGAGACATCAAAAAACGGGCCTCTCTTCGCACGTTCGTCTTCGGAGAACTGAGCCTCGACAACGGAAAATGGACAATTTGCGTTCCAGCTCGCCAGCAGTCATTCATGCTTCGTCCGTCTCTTGAGGCTCATGCGTGGGCTATTCTTCCTGAAGGGAAAGAGGTGATCAAGGCAGGCGAATACGTCGAGTGTCGACTCTTTTCCCATGTGGGGTTGGATGCGTAGGAGGTCGTGAGATGGCGAATACCGTAACCCTAAATGTTGATTTCTTTGGAGCGTTTCGGGGGATTCTGAGCGAGCCTCACCTCCTGGTAGAGGTCCCGATTCACGGAACAATCCAAGACGCGCGTTCAGAAATTCAGTCAGCCCTGGAGCGTCGACTGGGCTCGTTCAACGAAGCCCTGCTCAACGCATCGGCCATCGGAACCGACGAACGTATTCTGTCCAATGCGGAACCCGTCGAAGGATTGTCCAAGATCGCGGTGCTGCCCCCGGTCAGCGGTGGTTAGCCAACCACCCAAAAGGAGTATTCCATCGTGTCGGCCCTCATTGCGAAACTGGTCCAGCGGCCCATTGTGGCCGAACAGCTGTTGAAACACCTCAATGATCCTGCGTGTGGTGCACAGGTCCTCTTCTTCGGAACCGTACGAAAGACCAACCATGGCCGAAGAGTTAGGGCCCTCGAATATGATGCCCATGCCTCTTTGGCTGAGCGCACTCTCCAATCCATCTGTCAAGAAGCCGGCGCTCGATACGATCAAGAAGCCCGAATCATCACAATTCATCGCGTCGGCCGACTCGAGGTCGGTGAGATCAGCGTAGGTATTGGCGTAAGCGCCGCTCACCGTCATGAGGCCTACGACGCGAGTCGGTACATCATTGAGGAGCTCAAACGCCGGGCCCCCATTTGGAAAAAAGAGTTTTACGAAGACGGCGACAGCGAGTGGCTCAAGGGCTGTGCGCACGTAGGTGCAGCGGCCAAACGTACGATCTAAACCTGTGGCCGACATGCAACGAACGGGTTCAACAGAAGTATTTGGTGTCGTCCTGTGTGGAGGCCGGTCCAAAAGGATGGGCCACAACAAGGCGCTCCTCAACTATGGTGGGCACCCCCTGGTTGAGCATATGGTTGGGCTCCTCAAAAAGATTCGTCGTCCGCATGCGGTTCAACACGTCTATTTGAGCGGACAATTGGAGAACTATACATGCATTCCGGATCTCGTACCCGGTCGGGGGCCCTTGGGGGGACTCCATTCAGTTGTACAAGCTCTTGAAAACAAATATGCACCCGAGCGCTTCTTGATCGTAGTCCCCGTCGACATGCCTCGCCTCAAAGCTCCAACGCTCGAGGGACTGCTCACGAAAATCCGGCCTACCGTTCACATCACGCACTACAAGGACTTTGAACTCCCTGTTGCATGCCGAGTCACCGAGGATCTGAAGAACCTGCTCCATCTGTATGTGAACTCGACCACACAAGGATCGGGACTTTCGGTGAGAAGGCTGTTGAAGGCGATCCAACAAACAGGTGGCCTTGGCCGCATATTGGCCGAAGGGGATGACTCTCAGTTTCAGAATGCCAACACGCCCCGGGAGTGGGTCGAGCTAAACAGGACCGCACAAGTTCGAAGCCAGGTGTTGGTCCCCTGAGTCCGTGGAGGGTACACGGAAGTACGTGAGCCGGCACCGCAGGGTCCAATGCCGCATCGTGCCTGGATCCTGACTTGTGCGTTTGTGTTTAGGAGACAAGGTCAACGACCGATAGGGTTTGGTGTTCACAGAGCGCATGATCTGGGACAATCTGTGTGCTTGTCATTCTTCAGCATAAACTGTGAGGTCTTGAGTACATAAGCAAACATATTGGACTGGGTGCGCGCTACGGCGATCTGTGGCTAAGTAATAGCATCGTGGTAGCAAACGGAATGGCGCCGCCGGACTGCCTGCTTCTGCTCGAGCCAAATCCCACCCTGGCTCGATACGAAGGCGGACTCTTGAGAGGTGCGCTCAATTGCAACATTCATTTCTCCCGGGACTGGAGAGAACTGGACGATGCGATCGAAAAGTCCGAACCCACCCTGGTCGTGCTGAGTCTCAGCCAAGCCTCAGAGATTGAGCGAATCACTGAGCTCAAGCAAAAGCCTGCCGCTGCCGCACTGCCCGTCGTGGTCCTGGGACATGATCCCGCCCTCAGAGAGCAAGCGCTCGGCAGCGGGGCCGACGAGTTTCTGTCACGGCCATTTCGACGAGACGAATTCCTCACGCGTGTTCGCGTTCACCTTCGTCGTCGTCGCCTGGCTCGGCGAGCCGAGATCACGCAAAGCCTTGAGCCGTCATCGGAGTCTGCCATGGTCCGGCTCTTGGTTGAAACGGGGGTCGTCAATCGAGAAGACTTGGACCGATGCCTGTTCATTCAAAAGGAGGAGGCAGAGTCCGGGAACGTGATTGAGCTCGCTGACGTCCTGCTCCGAGAGGGCGTGCTCAAACAGAAGAGACTGGAGGCCGTTTCACAGTTTGATGAAGGGGCGACCAGCGACATGGGTAGTGACGAAAACCTGTGGGGTCGAGCCCGCTCGGTTTTTAGGCGCGCTTTTGGACAACCCAAGTTTGGCGGCTATGAAATCATCGAAGAGACGGCGCGAGGAGGCATGGGGATTGTCTACAAAGCACGTCAAAAAGGCCTTGGCCGCATTGTCTCTTTGAAGGTCCTTCATCTACCTGAGGCGCCCGAGACGAAGGCCTATCGTGAGGAAGGCTACCTGCGTTTTCAGCGAGAGGCCCAGACCATCGCTTCGCTCAGGCACCCCAATATCGTTACGGTGTACGACGTCGGTCAAGTAGGCAACGTGCCGTATTACACCATGGCTCACATCGAGGGCACCAGTTTGCTCGATGGGGTCAAGAATAAACAAGTTTCCCAGCTCAAAACCGTGGAGGTCCTTGCTCAAATAGCGGAGGCCGTGGAGCACTGCCATGCCAATCGTATTCTTCACCGGGATATCAAGCCGTCCAATATTCTGCTCGACGGGAAAACCAAACCGTACCTCATTGATTTCGGAATCGCCAAGGTGTTTGGGGCAGAGACTCAACTGACCACAAGCGGGCAGCTGATGGGGAGTCCGTTTTACCTTCCACCCGAATATGTGAGTGGCTCTAAGGATTACGGCGTGAGCGCAGATGTCTATGCGCTAGGCGTGTCCTTATTTTGGTGCCTGTCTGGACGCTACCCCCACACCGGCGATGATCCCGGTCAGGTCTTTCACAACGTCGTCCATCAGCCTACGCCTCTGCTACACGAGATCGTCCAGGGCATTGCCCCAGAGCTCTCCCTACTCGCTGCCCGATCGATCCATAAGGATCCAGCGCAACGCTTTTCGAGTGCGGTCGCGATGGCTGAGGCACTCTGGTCCTATGCTGCGGCGGTCGAAAACCGCCCGGAGGAGAAACGGTGAGCTCAGAAGCGGAATTGAGCACAGAAGACTTGATCGCGCGAACGGATCGATCCAAAGCCAAGGCCCGCGATCTACGCCAACAGGGTGATCTCGATACGGCGTTGTCCCTTTATCATTCCATTTTGGATGTGCGTTCCGACGCTGACGCCCTTTGGGCCAGCGGACAAATCCTCGCCGATTCTGGCTACGCGGAAGATTCGATTCCAGTGTTGGCTCAGGCGGCTCAAGACTTCTCCCTTTCCGGTCGAACGCTGAGGGCCATTGCCGTTTGTCGAGAGATCCTAGTCCTAAAAGAAAACAATCAAACCGCTCGGTCGCTCCTCGCGGACCTGTACACGACTCACTCTTCTTTGTCCCAAAGTGAAGACGGAGCACCCAGCGGCTTGGCTTCGATTCCCCTCTTCTCGCGGATGTCACGGGAGAATTTTGTACGCCTGGCGGAAGCCATGACGGTTCACATCTTTGCCCCGGGAGACACCGTCTGCCGTTTTGGCGAACCGGCAGAGTCCCTCTTTTTGGTCGCGGAAGGTTCCGTCCGCATGACCAAAAACCCCAATGACCCCAAAAAGCGCATTGTGGTTCATCTTCAGGAAGGTGCATTTTTCGGAGAAATCGCCCTCTGGAGCGGAAGACGGCGGAATGCTGATTTTGTGGTTGAAAGCCCCGCGCTCATCTACGAAGTCTCCAGAACCACTTTGAAGCACGTTCTCAAGAGTTCGGCGGAGGTCGAAAAACTGCTCATCGCCTGCTACCGAGATCGAATGGTCGCCAACCTGCTCGCGATATCCCCCCTCTTCCAAACTTTGGGCGAAAAAGCACACGAGGACATCCTGGCCGCAAGCGAAACCGTCCGGTTCAGCCAAGGTGAATTCATCCTTGTGAAAGACCAGGAGCCCACCGCCCTCTACATCATCCTGGATGGCCAAGCCGAGATCCTGAATCCTGTGCGTCCGTACAAAGCGCTGGCCGCGCTTGGCGATGGTGATTTCTTTGGTGAGGCGTCCTTGCTTGAAAACCGGCCCGTTTACTTTCCCGTGCGAACGACACGTCCGAGTATTGTCCTAAGATTCCTGACGGAGGACTTCAACGTCCTCCATGAACGGTACCCGCCATTGGTCTCGTATCTTCGCGACCTCGCTGAGCAACGAAGGCGGATCAACATTGAACACCACAGACCCAAGCTTGTCTCCGAGGGTCCTTTGGTCGGAGAGTTTATGTCGACGGCCGTCCACACCGTGAGCCCCGACTGCAAGATAGACCGGGTGATCTCCTTGATGGGGAAAGAGAACGTTTCCTGTGTTGTGGTGTGTGCGGGGCCGAGGCCCATCGGAATCGTGAGCCAAGGAGATATCCTCAAACTGATTGCGCAGACGGGCGAGAACGGTCACAAATCATTCTTGGCCTCAGATATCATGTCCAGTCCGCTCCTCATTGCACGCCCTCACAACACCCTAGAAGACTGCCTGAAGCAGACGCGGAACCGAGGCGTTCGAAGACTTCCCGTCTCCGACGAACAAGGTCGTTTGGTTGGAATTGTTACCGAGAGCACGCTCTTACACATTCTTCAGTCCAGCGCCCAAACAACGGACCTTGGATTTGCATAGTCTCCAGCGTTCAACTTGGGCGGCAGAATTGAATTCGTGAGGCAGATGGAGTCGACGCAACTGAGCCTGGGCTGTAGGCTTGATCGCGCCACAAGGGTCCGGACCCAGAATCTATCCGAAAATGAGGGGGAAATAGTTGATACACTGGGGCCATTGGTGTGACAATGGGTGACCATGGTGCGGTTCGAAGCGCGGAGCAGCTGGGCGGATGCCCTGGAGGAAGCGCGGGCCTTCAAAGGAAAAAGCAAAGAAGCGCACTATCAGGCGTTTGCGGATGCATGTGCACTCGCATTCCTGTCGCTTGAGAACCATCCTGAGCGGGAACGGTGGCTCGCATACCAGGATCCCCTTTCTGAAGAGAGCAAGACCCTCCTCGAAAAACTCAAGACATCAGGAAAACACACGTGACGACTTCACTCACCGACACGGTTGTGGTCTTGGTCCAAATCCTTGAGAATGCGGGGTTCGAGTATGCGCTTGGCGGGGCCATTGCCCTCGGTTTTTGGGCCACGCCGCGGGCCACCGTTGACATTGATGTCGGTGTCAACGTGGTACGGGTTCCATTTGGGCAAGCAGACGTTTGGATCGTGAGTGCGGAAGATATTGCGCTTCTTAAGATGCTCTTTGGGCGGACCAAGGACCACGCCGATTTGGAGCGCCTATTTGCGCTTCAGGGTGACAAGCTTGACTACGCCTACCTGAAGACTCAGTCAGAGGCCTTGGTCAGTGCCGACGACCCGCGCCTTGCGCATTTTCGTGGGCTATGCGAAGCCGCTCAGCGGTCTTGAGGCAGGTATACGTTCTTTTTACTTGGATTCGTCGGCCAGGGTGATTTCGAAAATTCCGCGGATTTTTGTGGCGCTTTTTTTCTGCTCGAGCACACCGGTATAGGTGTAGGTGACGGGGTTGCCGATGAGGGTGCCGACAATAGAACCGAGGAGACCGCGCTCCTCTACGGGCGCGTAACGGTACAAGAGTTTTTTCGAAGTCAAACGCCAAGCACCTCCGCCTTCGGTGTTCACGAGGACCCGCCATCCGCGGGTTCCATCTTTTGACTTTCTTGATTGGGTGCGGGCCCGCGCCACCGACACCCGACCGGTGGCGCCCTCGGCCCAGTGCCAGCCGGTAGCTCGACGAGCGTGCGGGGGGAAACGAATCAGGAACAGTTTCGAGTCTTGGCTCTGCACAGCCCGAAAACGGACCCACTGCCTGGCCAGCTTGCCGGGGAGTACGGTTGAACGGGAGTGATCGGCATACCCATAGCCCTTGAGTTTTCGAGCCTCTTTGCCCGGCGTGGTGAGACGGACTTCGGCCTTGGCCCAAGGCACCAGGACTTCCAGCTCGTAGAAGGCATCTTTAACCTTCACGGTGTCGGTACGCGCCCGCACCTTCGCGGGTGATGCGTTCAGCCGAATATTCAGTTGAATGCCCTCGCCTTCGGCGTGGAAGGTCAGATGCTCCTTGGCGACAATCCAACAAGCCCCGACGGTGAGCCGAGGACTGGGTGAGTCCTTGTGGCGCCATGCGGCCCGATCCACGACGGTGCCCGCCGTCAAGGCCGGACGCCCCGGACCGGCCACCAAGATGCGACAGGCGGCCCGGCCGTCACCCGGCCCCACGTTCGAAATGGCAAGCTGAGCCTTCACGTAGGTGCCGTCCTCAAGGTCCGCGAAAGCGACAAAGGACTCCCCGTAGGATTCGTCGCCGAGGAGCTCGGGCTTGAGCAACGGGGGGAGCGACGCCAGGGCGGCCGGTTTCGTCGAAGCGGGGGCCAAAAACAGCGCCGCCAACAATGGCCCACCCACAAACATGCTTCCCATGCGTCTTAGGACGCATACGACGGGATTTCTGTTCGATTGGCCAGCCCAAATCGTGCCGGATCCGGAAAACCCCTCGATACAGGCCCCCCGTGGCGTTGCGCCTGGGACTCGACTATGGTCCCGGCTTGAGTGAAGCCATTGCTCCAATCCGGTTTTGCGCTGATGGCGCTCGCGCTGCTCCTGGTCCTTTCGGTTATCCAAACCTGCCAAAACGACCATATCGAGCAACATGTGCTGGAAAACCAGCGGGCGATTGAGGCCCTCAGGGAACGTGGTGTACCCACACAGTCACACACTGGATCCCACCAGAATGTCGTTGGCTCCAGTTCCGAAGAGCGGGACGCGCTTCAAGACCCGAACAACATCCTCAAGCCGAACCCCCGCCCTCTGGTTGTGGCCCAAAAGGTTGCTCGGGGTGGCACGCTCCGAAAAGCGACCAGCTCCGACCCGCCGGGACTCAATCCTTACGTCTCTCACAATGCGGCCGATCTCGGGGCGCTCGAACGGTACATGGGCAATCACCTCGCGACCCGCCAAAAGGAGGATCCCGACGTTTGGTCTCCGGAGCTGGCGATCAAGGTGACCACCGAAGACGGCGGGGCGAGCTACACCATCACCCTTCGCAAAGGGGTGAAATGGCAAAAGCCGGTTGTCGACTGGGAATCCGGCCGCTTCGACTGGCTCAAGGGCGACCATGAACTGACCAGCGACGACTTCGCCTTTGTCTTTGACATCCTAAAAAACGCCCAAACCAGCGGCCGAGTCTCAGCCTTAAGGAACTACTACGAAGCTTTCGACCGATACGAAGTGCTCGATCGCTATCGCTTCAAAGTCTTCTGGAAAGAAAAACTTTTTACCAACCTCGCCTCCATGCTCGACCTCTCGCCGATGCCGCGGTGGCTTTACATGTATGACGAGGACGGCCGAAAGTTCGATGACGCCACATGGGGCCTCAAGCTCAACGAGCATTGGTATAACCAGAAGATGATCGGAACGGGGCCCTACCGTTTTGTGGAATGGAAACCGGGTGTGAAAATCGAACTCGCGCGAAACGAGGCCTATTGGGGAGAAGCGCCCGCCTTCGACCGGGTTGTGACCCTCATTCTCAAAGACCAAAACGCCCCCCCTCGCCGACTCAAGGCCGGAGCCATCGACTACTCGGGCCTAGCCCCCGAACAATACCGAACCATTGTTTTGGAACGTAAGGGACCCATTCTCGGACACAAGGATATCAACCTCATTATCCAACCTTCGCTGGGTTATTTTTACATTGGGTGGAACATGGATTCACCGATGTTTGGCGACAAAAGGGTGCGGCAAGCGATGACCATGGCCCTCGACCGCAAGAGCATCATTGACAATGTGTTTTACGGACTTGGGAAGCTACACACCGGACCTTTTGCCCAGCAGAGCCCCTGCTACGACAAGAGTGTGAAGCCATGGCCCTATGACCTACGGGCTGCGGCCAGCAAGCTGGAAGAAGCCGGGTGGCGAGATACCAACAAGGACGGAATTCGCGAAAAAACGGTGAAAGGTGAAACGGTGCCCTTCGAATTTTCCTTCGTCACCTACGGGTCTTCGACCGAATACCAGACGATTTCCAACATCTACCGGGAGGCCTTGCTGCAGATTGGAGTCCGCATGAACCCTCGCCCCCTCGAGTGGTCCACCATGCTCAAGAAACTTGATGAAAAGGAGTTCGGCGCCTTTTCTGGGGGCTGGGTCTTAGACTGGGATACGGATCTGTTCCAACTTTGGCATTCGTCCGAAGCCGATCGCCCCAAGTCCTCTAACCGTGTGGGCTTTCGCAACAAACGCGCGGATGAGATCGCCGAACAGCTGAGACGTGAGTTTGACATGACCAAACGGGCTGCGCTCTGCCACGAGTTTCATCAGCTCCTCCATGAGGAACAGCCCTACACCTTTATCTATCAGCGTGAGTCGGCAATTCTTTATTGGGACTATCTCAACAAACTCGAACACTCCCTGATCTGGCCTTGGCAGGATATACGCTACCAATCATTCAAAGAAAAACGCCCCTAGTTCCTGATGCTCCAATACGCCGCAAAGCGACTTCTGCTTATCCCGCCAACCTTTTTCTTGGTTTCGTTGGCCATTTTTTTCGTGCTCAACATTGCCCCCGGCCGCCCGGGGGAACAAGCACAGATGCAAGGGGAGCAAAAGAAGTCACAAGAACAGGATAGCTATCGAATCTTCAAAGAGCAGTTCAATCTGGACAAACCCATTTTGTTCAACCTCCGAACCCAGCTCAAACGAGATACCGTACGAAACCTGCTGACCGTAGCCCACAACGTTGACCAAAAACGGAAGTCGGGCGAGCAGATTCAAGCCAAAAACGAACTCGAAGACCTAGGAAACTATCTCGTGCGGCATCTCATGGGCCTCTTGAACGAGGACCCTGACCCCCTCATCCAAAGGTTGGCAGCGCGCCAACTTGCTCAAGCGGCCCAGATTGCCTTCGTCCGCGAACATGGGAGGGACCCGAGCGCTCGAGAGAAGAACCGCGAAATTCAAAAAAGGAACGAGCGGATCAAGTCGCTCTACTGGAAGCCCGATGCCCAAGAGAGCGAAAAAGAGGCCATCAAGAAGGCGTGGGAAACATGGTGGTCCAACAATCGCGAAGACTTCGAATTTGGTGCCGGGGAGTCGGTCCGGGCATTTTTTGTAGACACCCGCTTTTACCGATACTGGTCGAACCTCCTTCGTCTCGACTTTGGTCTTTCGACCGTCGACCGACGCCCGGTGCTTCCGGCCATCGTCTCCAAACTTCGGTACAGTTTGAGTCTTACGCTGGTCTCCGTGATTTTGGCGTACTTGATTGCCGTGCCCATCGGCATCTTCAGCGCCACCCGGCAAGGCCACTTTTCTGACAGCACCATCACCCTCGGGCTCTTTGTCCTGTACAGTCTTCCCACCTTTTTCACGGGTACGGTCCTTCTCCGGCTTCTGACCGAGGGAGACCCGGTGGCGTGGTTTCCGACGGGGGGCTACGAGTCGTTGGATGCCGACAAACTCACGACCTTGGGTCGGCTTAAGGACATCGCGGGGCACTTGGTTCTTCCCATTGCCACCTACACCTCCGTCAGCCTTGCCGCCCTGTCTCGCTACGCGCGCTCCGGCATCATCGACGTGATTCGCGCCGACTACATTCGCACCGCCCGTGCCAAGGGGCTCCACGAAATGGTGGTGGTGATCAAGCACGCGGCGCGAAATGGCATGATCCCGATCTTGACCCTGCTCGGAAGCCTTCTTCCGGCTCTCGTATCGGGGAGCGTAGTCATTGAAGTTATTTTCAACATCCCGGGCATGGGGCTGTTTTTGTATGATGCCATCAACCTTAGGGACTACAACGCGGTGATGGGCGTTTTGGTCATGGCCAGCATCCTGACCCTGCTCGGTATCCTCGTTTCTGACCTTTCTTATGCCGTCGCCGACCCGAGGATCAGCTTTGACTGAGGCCATCCAACGGAATAAAGAAACCGCGGGCCGCGTGAACGATCCCACCTTTTGGGACATCGTGTGGACCCAGTTCAAAAAGCGCAACCTCGCCTATGCATCACTATGGGGCGCGCTCTTGTTGGTCCTCATTGCCATCTATACGCCGCTCGTCGCAAGCAACAAGCCTTTTGTGTGGCGGGTGGACGATGGCCCCTGGACCAGCCCCTGGCTCGCGAGTCTTTTTGACCGAAACTTCTTCGAAAGCTCCTTGGATATCTTGTTCAACACCCTCCTCCTTCCCGGGACGCTCCTCCTTGCTCCGTTGACGTGGTGGTGGCTCCGGGTCCGAAACGAGGCCCGACGACGGCGAAGAAAGCTCCGGCGAAGGGCCGCCCTGGCCGCAGCCGGGCTGGTGTTGATTTCCTTTGTCACCATCCTCGGCCTTTCGGGCTCCCAGGCCAAAACGGTTTACCCGCTCCTCGAAAAGGAGCTCACGCAAGAGGGCAAAAAAGTCCTCGCAGTCTATCCTCCCCTGCCCTACTCATTTCGGGACATCGACCTTCGAGCGGTACGAAAGCCCATCTCCCTGAAGCATCCGCTCGGCACCGACAACGCCGGTCGAGATGTGTTCACGCGTCTGTTGTACGGAACCCGCATTTCTTTGACCGTCGGCATTTTTGCGGTGCTTCTGTACATTACCTTCGGAACTGCCGTCGGGGCTGTAGCCGGCTACTACGGCGGGAAAATCGACATCTTGATCCTCAGGATCATCGAGGTGGTCATCTCGATTCCTGGCTTGTTCCTGATCCTGACGGTGGCGGCGTTCATCGAAAAGCGCTCGATTTTTCATATCATGGGCATCATTGCGGCCGTCAGCTGGACGACACCGGCCCGCCTGGTCCGTGCCGAGTTTTTGAAGCTTAGGAATCTTGACTTTGTGTTTGCGGCCAGGGCCTCTGGCTTTGGGGAGGCCAACATCATCTTCAAGCAAATCTTGCCCAACGCCATTGGTCCCGTGCTGGTGACCGCAACCTTTGGGGTGGCTTCTTCCATTTTGGTGGAGTCCACGATGAGTTTCCTTGGGCTCGGCGACATCACCGTGCCCAGCTGGGGCCAAGTGCTCAACACCGGGCGCACCACGGGCATGTGGACCCTCATTTTGGCCCCAGGTTTCGCAATTTTTGTCACCGTCAGTCTTTTAAATCTCCTGGGTGAGGGGCTGCGCGACGCACTCGATCCCAAACTACGACAGTGATGCACAACCCATGACCTCCCTCCTCGAAATCCAAGACCTGAAGACTCATTTTTTCACCGATGCGGGCGAACTGCCGTCCGTCGATGGCATCAGTTTTCACATTGAACAGGGTGAAACGGTAGGCGTCGTCGGAGAAAGCGGATGTGGAAAATCGGTGACTGCGATGAGTATTCTCCGGCTCATCCCCCAGCCCCCCGGCAAAATTGTAGGGGGCAAAATCTTGTTTAAGGGGCAAAATCTGGTCGAAATGTCGAACCAAGACATGCGACAGATTCGCGGCAACGACATCGCCATGATCTTCCAGGAGCCCATGACCTCGTTGAACCCCGTATACACGGTGGGCAACCAAATTGTGGAAGCCATCACCCTTCACCAGCACAAGACCGCAGACGAAGCCCGAGAACTGGCCATCCAGATGCTGGAAGAAGTCGGCATTCCCGCGCCCGCGACGCGAATCGACGAATACCCGCACCAAATGAGCGGGGGCATGAAGCAGCGGGTGATGATCGCCATGGCCTTATCGTGCAACCCCGAGCTCCTCATTGCCGACGAACCGACGACGGCCCTCGACGTCACCATCCAAGCGCAAATCCTCGAGCTCTTGGCGCGTATCCAAAAGAACCACGGCATGGCGGTCATGTTGATCACCCACGATCTCGCGGTGGTGGCCGAGGTATGCAAGCGCGTCGTCGTCATGTACGCCGGCCGGGTCGCTGAAACCGGCGATACCCAGGCCCTCTTCGACAACCCCACACACCCCTATACCCTGGGCCTTCTGGCTTCCCTCCCCGACCGCGCCGAACCGGGGCAAAGGTTGCCCACCATTCCGGGGTCGGTCCCAAGCCCCCTTGCATTTCCATCGGGTTGTCGCTTCCGAAACCGTTGTCCCTTTGCCGACGGGGTCTGCGAGACCCCGCCCCCACTGGTCGAGCTGGGCGAGGGCCATCAAGCGTGGTGCCACCACCCGCAGGGGAGACTCCCTTGAAGACGCCTTTGGTTCAAGTGGAACAGTTGCGCACCTATTTTCCGGTGCTCAAGGGCTTGTTCCAACGCCGAGTCGGATCCGTCAAAGCGGTGGATGATCTTTCGGTCACCCTTCACGCGGAAGAAACGCTCGCCTTGGTGGGAGAGAGCGGTTGCGGCAAAACGACTGCGGGGCGATCGATTCTCCGACTCATCGAGCCCGACTCTGGGCGGGTGGTCTTTCGAGATCAAGATCTCTTGAGTCTATCTCGCGAAGCACTGCGAGGCATGCGGCGCCACATGCAGATCATTTTTCAAGACCCCTACTCCAGCCTCAATCCGAGACAAACCGTGGGCGAAATCATCAGCGGTCCTTTGGTGCTTCACGGACTTGCCAATCGACGAGAAGCTGAAGATCAGTCCAAAGACTTGCTCGAACGGGTTGGTCTCCAAGCCAGCTACGCCGCCCGGTACCCACACGAATTTTCGGGCGGCCAACGCCAGCGTATCGGAATCGCTCGCGCCGTAGCCGTCAAACCGGACTTCATCATCTGCGACGAAGCGGTTTCTGCCCTTGACGTCAGCGTTCAGGCCCAAATCATCAACCTCCTGCTCGACCTCAAAGACGAGTACGGGCTCAGCTACATCTTCATTGCCCACGACCTCTCGGTGGTGCGGCACATCTCCAACCAAATCGCCGTGATGTACCTTGGCAAGATCGTCGAACAAGCCTCCCGCGACGACCTTTTCGAAAAAGCACTCCACCCTTACACCCAAGCCCTCCTTTCGGCCGTCCCCCACGCCAACCCCAAACATCGAAAAAAGCGGGTCATCTTGCCAGGCGACGTCCCAAGTCCCATCAATCCCCCGTCAGGCTGCCATTTTCACACCCGCTGCCCCTTGGTCGAAGCCCGCTGCCGCACCGAACCCCCTCCCCTCATCCAAATCCAAGACCAAACCGTCCGATGCCACCTCTATGACCACGGCCGAACCTCCCCGGTCTCCATCACCTCACAATAGGTAAGGCGGCTCAAAAATCTCACGCGAGTTCAGAGAAACGTGGGAAAGGAAGCGGGGAATCTAAATCAGAATTTCACTCCCCGGCTGACTCAATGTCCGGAGGTCAATGGGATCCTTTTTAGGTTCTCAAACTGAGAGAGCAAGCGTACCTCACTGACCTAACACCGAAATCAATACTTCGCGCGTCCGTGAACGGTTGTCGAAATCGCATAGGACAATTTGTTGCCACTTCCCAAGCATGACTGTGGTGTTGCATAGTGGCATGCAAATCGAGGGCCCCAACAGCGCCGCTCGCACATGCGAATAGCCATTACCATCCCCCCAGCGAGCGTCATGGTGATAGTGCAATACCGTAGGTGCTATCCGCGCTATGGCAGCTTTGAGATCCTCAATGGCACCCGGCTCAAACTCGATCGTCGTAATGCTTGCTGTTGACCCCGCCACGGACACGGACACCAAACCGTTGGCGGCCCCAGTTGCACGAACCACCTCACGCACATCTTCGGTAATATCGAGCACATCCGTATCCTCGGTTGTTTGCCGACAAATGGTTGCACACCGAGCAATCATCTCCTTGGCTCTAACACCAGCGCAAACGCCTTGTCTAGCACTCACGCCATGCATTGAGCGTTCGACCTCCCTTCGAACCTCGTGGACCGCGTGTTACTTCGAAAGGGAAGTTGCCGCCCCCCCAACCTAGAGGGCTGCGGCGATAAGCTCGCGAGTTCTCTTGGCCAGGTCTTGGTCGGCGAGGATCCGGCCATGCCCAGGGACGATCACCGCGGGGGGATGGGTCTTCATTTCGTCGGAAAGTTGGGCAAGGGTCCTTTTTGTGTCTTTGACGAGGAACTTTAGGGCGGTATGGAAAACGCCAAAACCAGTTTTGGTGCCCGTCATTTTGAAGAGCGTACGGATGAAGAAGTTCTTTGGAAACGCTGGAATGTTGGAGAGTGTGTCTGAGCAAAACCAGATGGTTCCGCTTGCTGCTTTCACCCAGGCCCATGTTTCCCCGCACTTGGTCGCAGTGACTTCGATGAGCCCGACGTCTTCACCAAGCATGCTCTGAGCCGATTCTATGGGCCTAAACTCCGGGAGGTCTTGGCTTTTTTTTTGTATCCGCCGGACGGTTTCGGGGGCCGCAAAGAACTGCGCGTCGGGGAAGCGTCTTTTGCAGGCGGCCTGTCCGAGATAGTGGAATCCGTTGTTGGCAACAACCGCAGTCACTTTCCCGAAGGCCGTCAAATCGTCGTAGATTTCGTCGGACACACCGCAGGGTGGACTGATGAGCAGCAGAGACTCATCTTTTATCCGAGCGGCAAATGCGTTTGCGGTGGCGCCTTCGGTGAACGCGTACTCATAGACGAGGACGCCCGCCTCTCGGTCCACAACGGTCCAACCGTGCTGAGTGGTTTCCATAAACGCACCTCCATGGGGCGTATCATCTACGATCGAAACCTATGGGCGTGCAATGCTTGATCGACCAGTCTACTTATGGGCTCAGTGGATTGCTTGAGTCGATAGGCATACCCGCTTGGGCCAAGGCTCCCATAGACGCTTCTCCCATCGCCTATCGCGCGCTGTCGCTATTCGTGCTTTCCCGTACACCTTCACGGACAACCCGTTCTCGGAGGCGGCTATCGGAGTGTTCGTAAACACATGATTCATTGGAAAAGGTCCGTCAAATCGATATGATGATCTATAAGCTCCTTTGCCCATAGGTTCGGCTTCAGCCCGCCGGCGGTAATCATTGCGATCAGGAGCTGCTTCTTTGTCCGAGTCTTCTCTTCAAAGACTCGAACTTTTTTCATGAGTACTTCGGCATAGGACTTATCGATCACAAAAGGCGCCGTTGAATACTTGATTGCACAGATTGTGATGGTGTCGTCATCCCGATCAAAAAGTAAGTCGATCTGTGCGCCTTGGTCCGATTTACCCTTCTTCGGAACATGTCGCCAAACTGCGGCTCGACTCCGAATCTCGCCTATTTCTAGGGCGTTGCAAATCTGTTGGGTGTGTTTTAAGCATAGGTCCTCAAAAGCATACCCTGCCCAACTAAACCAGGCGGGAGAGTTTGTTACCTTTTTCCAGTGCGCTCTTGAAAACTCAAAGCCTGAATGGATCTCTGGTTCGATCCAGCGCAAGTAGAATAGAGAGTACTCATCGATAACTCGGTAGGAAGTGTCTCTTGTCGCTTTGCCGTAAGGTCTAAAGGCTCTAATGAACCCTGCCGCTTCAAGTTCAGCGATTCGTTTGTTAAAGCTGCCCCCCGACTTCATTTTAAGGGCAGCCAAGAGTCTGTTCCGATCTAGACCGTAACGATAGCGCGCAATCTCCTTGACGATTCTGAGGTTCGTTTCTGCCTGCTCGAACAATGCTCGAAAAATCCGGGGGAACTCGCTGTACAGTATTCCGCTTGGCCGAAAGCAAAGAGCATCAATGTTCTGAACTGCTGATCGGGAGCGTCGAATCTGCTCCAGATAATACGGAACTCCTCCGGTAACCAAAAAGACATCCACAATTTGCCTTTCTTTCATCTTAACGCCGCGAGCCTCAAGAAAGAGCTTTGTTTCCCTCAGATCAAACGGAGCAAGATGTATGATCCGCGTAAGGCGATTATGAAGTCCGCCTTTGGCATTAACCAAGTTATCGAGGATCCAAGAGGCAGCAGAACCGCACAAGATGACTTTAAGGTTGGGAATCCGAGACCACTGTGTATTCCAGTAGTAATCTAAGGCTTGAATGAGGCCAGATCGCCGGGTTGCCATCCATGGGAGTTCGTCCAGAAAGAGTATGGCTTTCTTGGACTTGGGCAGTTTCTTAAGTTCGCGCGTAAGGAGTGCCAGCGCATTCGACCAGGAGCTTGGGGCTTCGAGAGGAAGCCCACCGGCAAACACATCTGAAATGATCTTCGTGAAGTTAGCGATTTGGACCCGCATGCTGGCATTCTTGATGCCCGTTGCTTCGATGAACAGGCCTCGCTTTCCGAGCACTTGGCGAACGAGATATGTCTTACCGATTCTTCGTCGACCGTAGAGGGCAACGAGCTCCGGAGCCCGAGACTTCCAAACGGAGTCGAGTGTCTGAATCTCCGCCTTTCTTCCGATCACTGGTAACATGGACAGCGTCCAGAGCTATGGCTCTATAAGACGATTTATAACAGGCCATAACTTTCTAGTCGATAAATTATGGCTCACTATAAATCAGCTTATGGAGCCATAACAAAACCAACATCGACTTCATTCGAGCCGGTTCGAGCTGCCTAGGGTATATCGCGAGCTTCAGACTCAGGGACGGGAGAAATTCGATGCGGCTGAAATCACGGAGGAATTCGCCCACACGCGGGGCTCGCCGTTGCAAGTGGATAGGCCGACCCGCATCACTCCACGCGTCAGTTCGGGTTTTTACCGATCCATCACCAAACGACCGGACTGCGACACATTCGAGTACCTACTCCAGGGTCCTCTTCTCCTGGGCGGCGGCGGCCTTCGCTTCGGCGCGCTTTTTGATCTTCTCCTTGATCCTGCTTTTCGCGTAACTCACCAGCTTGCTGACGGTCCCGGCGGCGCCATAGACCTTGTCGCTACCCCGTTTGAGCGAGCCTTTGGGTGGAGACACTTTGACAAGAGGTACACTGAGGTTGTCGGGGTTGTTTAAGTCCCACGCGGGGAGCGGAGTGGCCATGTACCCACCATCGGCACCGTAGTTGACCCGCATCGTGACCCAGAAGTTGCGAAAGTGGCCCTGAAAGATGTCGTGAAGCGCCTTGTACTTGATCTGGGCTTCGACCGTCTCTTCTTCAAAGTTGAAGGGGACCAATGCCAGGGTGACCACAAACTTGGTGCGCTGGGAACCGTAGGTTTCGTTGACATCTTCGAGCTCAATGACTTCGTCGGGGCCGATTTCTGTGTCGTCCTTGGGCTTCAAAAGTTCCAAACCCTTACCGGCGCGAATGCCCACATCGGGCGTCAGCACCACATGGGCTCGATACCAGGTCAGGAAATCATGCTTCGAAATGCCATACTTTGAGGACAGTTCCTCATAGAATCGCTCGAACAGTTTTTCCGCGGCATGCTCCAGGGGAGAGGCACCGTCTTCGGTTGAGCCAAGCCTCTTGGCCTCGGCGAGGAAGTCTTCAAACGGTACGTACAGCGACGAAAAACCAAGATTGGGTGGGAGAATCATCGCATGGTGATTCTCCGCGGACTGTTGCTGAAGAATACGCAAGCACTCCAGCAGGTTACCCCTACAGACCTTCAGCTTGAAGCAGCCTGGTTTTCTTTTTGCGCTGTCAAACCCGTTCACGCTCAATCGATCCCGCCGCTCTTCATCGGTTTCTTTGAGCACACACTTGGGGTCGTATTGGAGGTAGGCGATGTCACCTTCCTTGATTTCGTCGTAATGCTGATAGACCTTGGCATGCCAGCCGGGGTCTATGGATTCCGTCACATCCACGTCCGTCACCCCGGCGTCGACGAGCCCTGGTGGCGCGGGAATCTGGTCGATTTCTTCCACGGAAGTCTTTGCCGTCAAGATCGGGACGACAATCGGGGCACCCGAGTTTCCAGCCTCACCGCCATTCACCGCGAAGGAAAAGTCGGTACTGGGCCCATACCGTGGAACCAGGGCAAAGTCTTTGATGCTCGCGAGAACTTCAGCGACCTGGGCATCGCCGCCCGTCCAGGCGTCGGCCGCAGACTCGACCCAGCTCCAGTTGTATTGAATTTCTACAGCCTCCTCCAACACTTGGTCAGGTGTAAGGTCGGTCTGAAGGCGATACACCGCAATGGGCTCACCGTTCGGAATCACCCAGTCCGGACCAAAAGCGACCATGCGATCAAGCGAGTGAACCTCTTTGACCAACCCGTACGTCTCGTTGGGATCAAACGCGAGGGTGGAGGTTGAAAAGCCTCCCTCAACGTGGCTCTGCGTGATCCGCACGTTGTCCCGAATGATATCCTCGTCCTGAAACGCCGGTCCAATCACCACTTCATGCTCTTGGACATAACCCACAAACTCCCAGGGTTCAGTCGTGGGATTGGGCGCACGATTCAACTGCACGAGGGTGGTCCAGTTTTCTGCGTCCCCGCTCGCAAAGGTGACCGCCGTTGAAAGCACCGTACCCGCAACAATGAATTCGCTCATGCCGACCCGAGCCGCGCCCGAGCCCCCGCGCACGACGTCGTCCGAACCGGATCGCACCCCCTGCTTGATCGCCGTAGACAACACCACTCCCGGATTCGGCACAAAGCGGGACAACAGGGCAACAAGCCCCTTCTCCTCCGGCTTCACAAACTCGGTGTAGTCAAAGTCCGCCACATCCACCGCACCGCTCACTTCGTCATCAGACATCGCCATATACGAATGACCCGAGTCCCCAATACCAAAGGACAAAAGCGAACCATTCGGAACGCTCCGCGGCAAAACCTGCACGAGGCGCGATTCGACACCCAAACCATCAGCCTCAAAGGTGAGCTCCGCCAACGCTTCACTCGACTCCAAAAACGCCTGCTCATTCACCGAAATCTCAACCGCGCTGTCCTGGGAATAAGGATCAAGGGTCACGCTCGTCGGTTCAACCTTAAGATACGTCTCAGACGACGAAATCTCGACCACCACCGGCTCGCCAGAAGGGTTCGCCAGCTGGTACGTTGCCTTCGAGTAGCCCCCCAAGAGCGCCGGGGTCAGAAGCAAGTTGGCTGAAGGCTCAACGGAAAAGCCAGAAACCGCCCCCGTTTCGTCAACTAAATTGGTCTCGGTGGGCGATACCTCGTCCCATGCGCCCTCGATGACCGGCACCTCGACGGACTCTGAGAGTCTGTATACACCTCTCTCCGATTCGTCGAGCGTGAAAAGCGGCCGAATCAGCAGCGCAGCCCTAATTTCTTCCTCGGGCCGAAGGGTGTCAAAGAAGGCGTTGAGATCGTATCCATAAAACTGGCTGGGGCTAAATTGGGTGGCTGTGTAGCCCCAAGCCCCATCGGGTTTTTCCTCGATCCAGAATGCAGCGCGGTGTGGGAGAACATCAACCAAGATACCGTCGTGGCTACGCTTCGAAAGCGTAAGCTCAATCCGCTTTCCCCAGTCCGAAGTCAGGAGATGCGGACGCTCAAAACTCCGAACCACAACCTGAACGCGCGTAGACCGAACGCCCCGCCCATCGGTCTGACGTTCGGCAGTGACCTCCAACCCAAGATCAGTGCGAGGCAGATTGAGCTCTTGAAGCGGGGAAAGCAACGAAACCATTCTCAACGGGGGGGAACCCAGTAGCGAGAGGCGTTCTGACACCCCGTTTGCGACAAAAGCGCCACAGTAAAGCGGGCCGGAAAAGAAGTCTAGACGGTCGAACAATTGTCCGCTGGATAGCTCCCTGATGCTGAACGAACCAGACGAGAGTAAGGCATCTCCTTCGTTATCGTCACCGCTTCCGCTGGTCCGGTCAATATCTACTCTAGAGATCCAAAAGTTTTCGGAAAACCTCGTTGGTGCGTTCTCAACTGTCATCAACTGTGGTGAAAAAAGAGTCCTGTCAAACGAACACGCTACGTAGATGCTGTCCGCAGGCGTGGGGTGCTCCACGACAACTGAGATCTCTTCAAGAGTCAGCGGATCCATTTCAAAACGGGTCGGTGCAGGCGGGGTGCCGCTAGGAAGTGAATCGACAAGATAGACGTCAGTCGGTACAGCCAAAGAATGGCGCGGCCGAAAGAGCTGATGCGTAAAGCCCTTCTGAACAACAATCAACGGATGGAGCGGGGAAATAGAGATTGCTCCGGAGTGTGAAAAATCAGGAGGAAACATCACGGATTCCACGGTCGGGAAAGGGTTCTCCAACGTTCCGAGAGGTGAGTCGCCCGGGGTTACAAGGGGTACAGTCACGGGATCTTTGGCGAGCGACGAAGGCACCACGTCGGAAGCATCGTCGGCGGGAGAGGAGGGCGCCACATAGACAACTCGCCATGGCTGACCCCATTTGGCCACATTCTGCAACGGCAAATCGACCCATGTGGCCAGCATGGAATCCACGGGTTCGCCAGCCAACGAAAGGTGAAGATCCTCTAATCCCGAGGCGCCGTACGTGGTGGGGGCCAGCGCCAGAGCAATCTGCGGCTGGTTTTGGACCCACGGCATCATGGCCGGACCGTTAAGTTGCGAAGCATCGGCCTCGGCGGCCGGACTGAGTTCGGGGAAGAATGCAAACTCAGATGCCCATTGCGCTCGGGCTTCGTCGCTCAGCGCTTGGGCACGGACCAACAGATCGAAGGTGGACGCATGCACGATGCCTGTTTTGAGCATCGTTTGGATTTGGGGCAGACCAAAGGGGGACAGATCGGAGTCGCCGAGCGAACCGGCGTACCCGTGGTTCAGCATTCGCCTAAGGGCGCGTACGTTTTGCGCGGCCTCGGGCGTTCGGGGGTAGTCGATGTGGTTGACGAAGTTGAGGCGACCGAAATGTACGGCGTTGCGGCCGGCCGCGAGCCTAAAAATGATTGCGCGAAGGGTCCAGTAGTCAGGGGATTCAGGATGAAACGCAGACACGGGATCTACGCCCGACAGGAGGAGGGGGCCGTTCGGGTCGCGTTGAAGCGCGCGCGTGAGGCTCTCATTCAGGGCCTGCTGAAGCGCACTTTGAACCTGAGCCATGCTGAGGTCGGGGGAAAGGGTTGGCGGGGCAAGGCCTTGGGCGCAGGTCAAGCAGCCAAAACCAGACGCCCGTTTGACATGACCGGGGGCGGAGCCTCGGCTATCGAGCGCGAGGCTTCGGAGCAAGACGATCCATTCGCCAAGACCCGGCTGGGCAAGAATGCGCTCAAGGTCCTGGGCATGATCGCCAAATCGGGCGGTCCGAAGCTGGGCGTAAAGATGGCTTGCTTCGTCACAGGCGAGACCGAAGAAGGCGCCAAAGGATTGTGCATGGGGGCCAAGGGGCGAAGTGGACAGATGGTCGCCACATAGATCTTGGAGAGCGGCATCGGTCCCGTGCACCACATCGGAATAGACTCGGTTCAATCCCACTGGCCATGCGCGAAGCGGAGTTTGCGACTGGGCCTCGCCCAGGGCAAAACGCAGCATCGTCAGACGACCAAAGAGCGCATCGAAGCGATCGGGACGATAAGGGGAAATCAAGAGCGCTCGCAATACATCCTGGTGCATCTCGGACAGACGGGCCTCAAGCGGGACACGCGGTTCGTCCAAGGCCGATTGAAAGCCGTCTGTGATGCGACCATACCCCGTGTCGTCGTGCGCACTCGGCATCCCGAGAAGGGGGCCCACCTCGGCGCCCAAGAAACCATCGGGACGATGAAGAAGCAGTGCCGCTGCAAGTCCCGACACCGAAAGCGGCGAGGCCAAAGATGCCTCCCGCATAGCGTCGAGGGCCAGCACCGCCAAATCCTCCTGCCGGGGGTCGACAAAGGAAGATGACCTCCGTGCCAGAGCTTCGCCGATCCACTGAGCCCAACGCCCTTGGCCAAAAAGTCCGCTCGAACGAGACCGACGAGCCCTCTTGGACCGGAGCAATTCGTTGCTCGTAGGAAGTTGAAGAGAAACATTCGAGAGGCCCGAGGACCCGGGCGTGTAGATGGTCTCTTGGACTGGTGCGCTTTGACGCTCCACGTGGACCATCACGTCGAAACCTTCGTACGTCTCGACCCGTTCTTTGCCGTCCTCGACCACCACCACCGATACTTCGCCAAAGTACGGATCTTCGCGGGGCACCCAGGTGTTGAGATGAGCTTCATCGAGGCGGACAGTTATGTCTGTCGAAGCACCCGCATTGAGCTGGCCACTTCGTTCGGACAGACTCAAAAATGCGTCCTCCGAACCGCGACTCTGATAGTCATAGACGCCAGCAGCCCACTGAACCGGTCGGTCCGAGTTGTTTGTCAGCGTGTAGGTCTTCTCAAGCGAGGTGAACGGTGGGCCATATACGGCGAAGTTTTCATATCTCTCATTGACCGACAACTCGAGCGTTCGCGAAGCGCGAATGGACTCCATCCTACCGTCAACCTTGGCGAGATGCGCCAAACCACTGGCCATCTTTTCGCGGCAACCCGGCTTGAAAAAATCATCCACCGTCGGAACAACAGCTCCGACTGCTTCCCCAAGCTTAAGAAGTTCTTTCATGAGGAGTGTCGACGGTAAACCACCGGAGCTCTCGGAAGGGCGCTTTTTCGGCTCGCAGCCAAGTTGAATGCCGAGACTACGCAAGACCAGGTGGCGCGCCACGAGGTCTTTTTTCGAGACCAAACCCAGTACATCACGATCTTCGGGCGAATAAAAATCCCCGGCCGCGAATGCACCGTTTCCTGGCATCCACATGGCAGCAGCGCCGTCGGTGGCCCAGTCCGCATCCAAGACAGACACCATAGACCCATCCACAACCATGACCGCATCCACATGCCGGGATCGCAGCGGATCGCCGTGGGTCTCGGCAAGAAACTGCTTCATCTTAGCGATGGTGCCAAGCTCAGGTTTTTGGTCTCCGAAATCGACCTTCATGAGGGTCGCATGCAGTACATAGGGCAAGCCACTTTCGGCCAGGATCTTGTTCGTTTCAGACCTGGCGCTCTGCAAAAGAGCGTAGAGCTCGTTTCTCGCGGCTTGTTTCTTCTGAATAAACGCTGCCTCCGCTTCGGGATCACCGTTTGTAACTTCGTCCTCAAACGAAGGCAGCGTACTTGGCGTATACAAGACCAATATATCAATTTCTGTTTTGTCCGATGGAGCTGAGCTTCCCGCCGTCCCGGAAGCAACCAAAAGCCTCGTCTTGTGAATATCCGCCACAGACGAATCCGATCCAGACGAAAACGCGGCGTGACTCGTGGGAGCATCCAAAGAGACAAAGGAGAGCCCCGAGGTCTCGGGGGTATGGACCGTCTGTTGGGGTGACGGTGCACTGGGACCCTCCACGTAGACCACCACGTCGAAGCCCTGGTAGGTTTCAACAATCTCCTTACCGTCTTCGATAACAACGGCGCTCACTTCTCCGAAATAGGGCTTTTCTCGAGATCCCCAGGCGCTGATACGCGTTTCATCCAAGCGGACGGTGATGCGTGTAGAAGCGCGGGGCTCAAGCCGGCCGCTTGTTTCAGACAGGCTCAAGAATGCGGCATCCCGCCGGCGGTTTTGATAGTCATAAACCCCGGCCGCCCATTCGATAGGCTTGTCCGAGTTGTTGGTCAACGTATAGGTCTTCTCAAGCGCCGTGAAGGGTGGGCCACGAACCACGAAGTCTTCGTACCGTCCATCGACCGCCAAAACGAGCGGCGACACCGGTTGGGCGTAGCGCATGCGACCGTCGATCGTCGTCAGTCCTGCGAGACCAGTCATCATCTTGTCGCGGCAATCATCTTCGAAGAGGTCGTCAATCACCGGAAGCGACAGACCAAAACGTTCAAGCTGCCTCGAAACGAAACCGGTTATGGGCTCCCAAGACTGGAACCGCTGAGTTGGCTTGCAGCCAAGCTGGATACCCAAGCTACGCACGATGAGATGCCGCGCCAAAAGATCTTCTTTTGAAACAAGACCCACCGCGCTTAGGTCCTCAGGAACGTAAGCCCCGCCAGCGAAGGAACCACTTCCGGGCTTCCAAACAAGGTTGCCCTCGACACCACTCCAATTGGCGTCGAACACACTCGCCGTAGACCCATCGACGATCATCACCACATCGATTCGCTCCGTTCTGAGAAGATCACGGAAAGTTTTGTGTCGGAGATATATTGACCCCGTGTCCGCTTCGGACAAAAATTCCTTGAGATCGGTGAGCCCGCTGGTGTTACGAATCTCCGGTTCAAGTGCGATCGGCCCCGAAACGTGCACCTCCAGCACGTAAGGAACTTCACTTTGGGCCAAAACCTTGTTTGCGCGCTTTATGGCCTCAGAAAGCATATCCTCTAGCTTTCCTCTAGCTGTGTCCTCGTCCAGCCTTGCCCCTGCATCACTGCTTGCCCCCTCTTCGGCCGCAGGAAGCACGTCTGGTGTATAGAAGATGGCCAGTCTGATCACTCTGGCTTGTGGCAGGGATGGGATCAGGACTGCAGGAAGACCCACTTCGTGGATGCCGGCCACCGCTCGGTCCACCAAACCCGAAGACGGGTAGCTGTCTTCTCCGTCTCCAAAGTGAACACCTGACGGCTCTAAGGCATCCAAAGCGCCGTGGGTGGCATTGAGCATGTCCATAAGCGTCCACGCGACCTTGGTGTTGCCGGTATGGGCTGAAAACAACGCACAAAGAGAGATCACGCCCAGGTCGTCGGTGGGGCCACCGGATTCGAACTGGGGCGAGGCGCTTTCTTGGACGTGGGCGCGGGGACCACCCATCTTGGGGTCCCAGCACAGATCCGGGAGGCGGCTTTCGAGCTGGGACCTGGCTTCGAGGACCAGATCCCGGAGGTCGTCCGGGCCGGAGGCCATCGCGGAGGCAACTTCAGATAGCGTGAAGTACGCGAGCACGTTGTCCTCGACTTTGGCATAGCGGAAGACCCGTCCGGGGCGTGCCAGGCCCGCCAAGAATAAGCCCGACGTGTTGACGTCTTCGTGTTGGTAGTACTTGGCGGACATCGTGCGAAGGCCGTTTTCGAGGGCCTCCTCTGCCGCGGCCTTGATGGTCGGATAGTCGCCCTCGACCCGCCCGATAAACCAAGCCAAGGCGTAATACGCCAAGAGCTGGGTACCGGTGTTTCGCGTTGGATTGAGGGCTGTCTTGCTCCACGTTTTCACACCGCTCGGGAACTCGAAATCGAAACCCGAAAAATCTGGGTCTTCGGCGGCGCCCTCCTCCGTCTGGGTCCTAGAACTGATTTGTTGCGTATCGAGAAGACCTTGGACCCAGTCAGCCGCGGTGTCGAAGTCACCCTCGTTGACCGCGGCCATGACCGCCAGGGCCTGATCCTCCACAAGGGTCAACGGCTCGCCAGAAGTGGGCTCGGTCATGGAACGAATGAGGCCCGTATCCGACGGGTTCACGCCCTCCGGTGGCTGGACTTCTTTGGCCCGAAGCGCCGGGTACGCCTCGTGCATAAAGACGGCCAACCGGTTAAAATCGATGTGTGACGCGTAGTTTTTGAGGGGTCGATCCAAATCGCCGTGATCGCCGAGTGCTTGGTAAACGTCGATAAACCAAATGACCGCAGTGCTCGATGACAAGAGGGTAGACAGATCTTGGATGCGCTGACTTGAATAAGGGAAGCCGTGATCGGTCACAAAAGACTGGACGCCGTCCCAAAGCAAGTTGGCCCGAGCACGGAACCATCCAGCTTTTTCGTGGGATGGATGCGCCTGAGCAAACCGGTGAAGACCAAGAATCAGACCGGTGGTGGCCTCAAGGTGAAAGGACGACTCTTGAAGCTCACTCTCATCGATATACGGATCACGAAACGCGTTCTGAAAATAGTGGGTTCCGTAGTAGCTCTGAGATCCGAAACGCAAGTCTTTGGCAAAATGAAGCTCCGTAAACTCTAAACAACGCGCGAGACGGTCGACATACACCTCCGAGAGTTCTTCAAAATCAACCGAAAGCGAAAGCCAGCTGCAGTTGTCGATGGCCACATGTGGACTCGCTGCAAAAGTCTTGGGCTCGGCGTTGCCTTCGAGCTCGCCTCCCGTAATGACCCGTCCAAGGGCATCCTCCTGGAGGACACGCTCGATGTGCGCTCGGCGCTCAGCACTGACACCCTCGCTGCCGAGGGTGCCGAGGAGATCCTCTTTCCAGTCGCGGTCATCCCAAAGGACTTCAAAAATGCCGGCCCGGAGCTCATCGCGCCAAGCCCGCAGCTCTTCCACATCGGTGAGCCCAGTTTTTTCATGGTGCAAAAGGGCATGATTCAGCACACTGAGAACGTCCAAATTGTGCTCGGTGACGATGTTTTCGGCCAAGACCGGCCGTTTGAGGACAAGTTGTCCCTCACTCGTCAGCGCCAAGGGCTCGATGGAATGGCCCCCTTGCCATCTTTTGATATACGGCGGCTGGGTTTCATCAAAGCCATCGTACCCAATGGCATCGAGCACACTGTAGTAAGCCCACGTTGCATCTTCAGCCTCCTGGAAGGGCTGAGGCAGCGAAGCCGGAGTGGATGCGCGCTGAAGACCGAGGGCCGTCCAGCCCGCGGTCATCAAGCTCACCGTCTCACCCGTGGCGGGTGACCGGACCGACCGCCGATGTTCTTTCAGGCCACGAAGCGCCCGGTGGTAGCAGGACTGGATGGCCAGCCGATCGGCTTCGCCGAGCTGCTGGTGGGCCTCGGAAGCGACAAACGTACCCAGGCCATGAATCGCCCACGAATTCGCACCGGTGACCAGACGAGCGTCTTCCCAGGTATCGTCAAGCGTATTCCAGGAAAACGGCCAACCCCGAATGATCGACTCACCCTCAAATACGCCCGGGCGCGCATGGTCACAAAGGTAGCGGGCCATGCCTTGCGCAATCTCGATGGAATGTGCATCGCCTTTCAACGAAAACTGCGCCAAAGCAATGCCTTGGGTGTAGACCCACACCCGTTCGAAACCTGCCAAATGACGCGCGTCTTGGAGATGGCCGTCCGCCCATTCGGTCGGTTCGAGATGGCGCGCAACGTCGGCAGCAACGTCCGGGTTTGCGTAGTCGGGCGCGTATTCGACTTGATAGGCCCATTTCTTCTCTTGGTCAAAACGAAGAAGCGCATCCCGCGCGCGAAGCGCTTTGTCGTAGTTGCCCAGAGCGTCCGTCCCAAAAGCCACCAACGTTTTCGAGGTCGCGCTTTGAGCCCCATCGAGATCTTGAACCCAAAGCGTGCTCTCTTTTTCATCCACCACCATCCAAAGCTGGGCCTCGCCCCCCTCGAGATAGACCGCCTGCGAGGATGCAAGGGCCGAGCCGGGGAGTCCCTCGGCACTGTGGACGTGAGATGGAACCACGGACGCCCCAAAAGGCCCGCCGTGTGGACCCGAACCCTGAGCCGCCAACGAACCGCCGGCTCCACCGTGGCTGCCGCTCGATCCGCTCAAGGCACCCGCAGAAGAACCCGAGCCTCCCGAGGAAGAACCTGAGCTTCCCGAGGAAGAAACGGAACCTCCCGAGGAAGAAACGGAAGCTCCTGAGGAAGAGTCCGATGCACGCGACCCTCCGATCGAAGAACCAGAAACTGCGGACCCTGCGTGGGAGGCTCCGCTGGAGACCAACCCGTGACCCACGGCCACCCTCACCGCGCCCTCCGCGTTCACCCGCATGTCGTACTTGTTGACCGCGGTGACCGTAAAACGAGTGCTCTTGCCCACGGTCAAATCGCCGTTGTGCGACAGATCAAAGTGGCTGGCCTCGGTGTCCTTGGATGCGCGCGTGGTCACGATGGCGTCGCTTCCGAGCGCGCCCTTGGCTTGCTGGACCCAGGAGGCCACGATCAAGTCGTCGTGGGCGGCGAGGGAAGGCACGCCGACCAGGGCATCGACCGACGTTCCATGGGTCTTCCAGTGAATGGCCCGCGGGGCCTGCCCATTGAGGGTGGAACGGCGCCAATGTTGGAGGTCGTGGCTTCGGGCGAGCTGAATCCGGGAAAAGCCGTCATCTGAATGGAGGGCCTCGTAGTACACGATCGCCAACTCGCCGTCGGCGAGAAGGGAGACATCTGGCATGTATCCTCGCCCAACCACCGTGGGCCGAGACCACAGCACCCCGCCATCCTTCGATACACTGACCTTAATGGCGTTATGACCGGGTTGATTCGGATCGTCTGAAGCCCCATCCTCGTAGACCGCAACCAAAAGACCCTCTTCGTTCCCCACCAGCTGAGGTCGAACCACATGGCCGTCGTTGTCGGCACTTCCCACTTCGGAAGACACCACCGAAAACCGCCAATTCTGATAGCGATCACCTTTCCAACTTCCTCGGCGCCAACCCTCCTCAACCGACAACGTCTCATGGGTCCACGTCAGGAGCCCTCTGTCGATGGGCCAGACCGGAACGTCGACGGAGGTGGTCGCCGTCTTGGACCAGGCACGCGAAGCCAAAGGTCGCTGGGCGACGCGGATTTTGTCTTGCTCGTGCCAGGTGCCATCGTGAAGATAGAAGTACCAATCTTTGTCGTGTGCCGCGCGAGGATCGTAGGACACGAAGTTTTGTTCGCCCTCGCCATAGTAATAGGCAAACGCCGCAGCGGGGTCTTCTTCTTGGGAAAGCCGACGTGCATGTTCTTCAGCGGTGACGTGGGCCGAAGGATAGGGGGCGGGGCGACCGGACCGGTACGACCAAACATGCATGAAGCCCATCTGGCTGCGGCGAGAGCCCTCTTCATCACACCAGGCGCCCTCTACCTCAGTGGAAGGCGGACGGGGCGGAACCACGGGACCATACGCGCCACGCCAATTTGGATTGCGGACAGGACGATTATCCCACATGCGGTCCTGCCGCGCCACGATGCTGACTTTCTCGGCATCTATTTTGAGCGAGGGGTTGTAGACCCAGGCCTCTTCCAGCCGGTATCGGTAGGGGCCTATCTGCTCACCGGAGTCTGAATCCTCTTCGAGTGCGTACGTATACTGTTCTTCGGCAGATTCAAAACACCCACAAGGATCCTCGAATTGGTCACACGCTTTTTTGTAGAGCCTGCGGTAGCTGACCACGATGTCGTTTTTCTCACGGACCACCACATCGAAAACGTTTTCGATGTCTTCTCCGAGGTCCCTGACGTAATAGACCTTGTTCGCCTCTCCCCACACCAGATGGTGGTGCCCCTGGTGATCATAGCCCACGTCAAGACCGCGTTTGTACGATGCGTTGGTCCGCACCCTCTTCGGATCTCTGAAATGGCCGCCGGCGTTTTCGCTTTCGGCAGCCCAAATCTCACTTTGCCGTTCGCCATTGAGGTCACGCTGCTGAATCCAGGCGATCGATAGCTTCTCTTCGAGCGCGGCCATGCTCAGATCGGTGATTTGCCAGCCAGAAGACAATGAGGCGACACGCCGGGGGGCCTCAAAGCTTTGGGCTCTTGCGGCCTTAGAACTTAAGCGGTACCGAAGTTCGGTGCCCCCTGTTTGGGGGGCGCGGGCCACATACGCGAGGTGCGCCAGGGTCCGAGCCTCGTGCTGAGAAAGCACCACTTTCGGCAACGCCACCAAAAGACCTTCATCGGGAACGATGCTCGGGGCCTCAAAAGTGCCTGGCAAGGGCTCGTCGCCGGAAGCGGCGAGCGCCAATGAAATGGTGTCCGAGGGAGGCGATTCGAGTCCGGGCCCCGTGCCGGTCTTCAGAACCGCGTGGACCTCATACCGGTACACGCGGTCCATTTCAGGCACCACGTCGTGAAAGACCACGTCGGCGCTTTGTCCGACTTGGGCACCATCCCGCGTGACGGAATAACGCAGGTCCACCCCCGCGGGGATCGCCGTTCCATCCTGAAGGCGCGTCGGCGCCGCCCATGACAAGACGACGACGTCGCCACGCGACGTGGCCGAAAAACGCGACGGAGCCCTCGGCGGCCGGGCATCCTCCCATTCAGGCGCGTACGTCAAAACAACAGCGCGCGAGCTTTGGTTCTGCGCAGCATCGGTCGCGACCACGGTAAAAGAATTGGCCCCTTCTGCGAGCGCGACTTCGTGTGAGAAATGCCCATCTTCAGTCAGAGTCTGGGGATAGGCTTCACCGGTCGTAAAATTCACCAGTTGGAGCGACTCGAGGTGCGCGTCCGTCACCCGACCATGAAGGCGGTACGAGGGCGCGTAGACCGTTTGCGCTTGCGCGTGCCCCAAGCTCAAGACCGGTGGGGTGTCGTCGTAGCGGATCTCGAAGCTTTTCTCGGTACGATGTTCCGCTCGGTCTCGAGCGACCAGGGTGAGCACCGTACGCTCACCCGCAAGCCGAACCGCATGGGAAAAAGGTGTATTCGATGTGGACACAACCACGCCGTTGATGCTGACAGACAAAAGATCTTCATCTACGGCCTGCGCTTTGACCACCCAGTTGCGGTCATTGGAGTAGATCAGTCCCGCATTCGGAGAATGGACAAGGAGTTCGGGCGAAGCATCGTCGTCGCCGAGTACACCGACTTTTGGCTCCTGTGGGTTTTCACGGGAAGCCACCAGCGTGCCGTCGTCGCTCGATTCGTTGGATGCAGAGTCTGGTAGGTCTCTGACGACGGTCTTTGACACCGAGGTTTGGTTTCCCGCCGCATCCGTAGCCACAAGGTCGAATCGATTGGCTCCGGGCTCGAGGGCAAGAATTTCATTGAAGCTGGTGCTCACGTCCGCAATCTGCACGCCATTCAAGTAAAGCCCTTGGAGGTGATCGTCGAAAACCTCACCGCCGACCGCCACCCAGGGACGCACTCGGCGGCTCCGCTCGGAAGAAGGTGTGTACACGACGAGGGCCGGCGGCAAAAAGTCTACAACCTCGAAAGGAACACTCGCTTGCCGCAATTCTATCCAGTAGCCCTCCCCTTGTCGCAATCCATCACCGGCGCCCACCGGCCTGTAGGCCTGGTGAACGCGATCCCAGTGAAACACACGTTCGATGTTGGGATCCGTGAGCTGGATGTCTTGGGCCACCCGCAACACACTCCAGCCGGCAGGGTGCACAGAGGGCGTGGGGTTCTCGGGCTGAACAAGCTCAACCGGGTTTGGCGCAAAGGCCCACACCCCACCTTGTCCGTCGAAGGCCTCGAGCTCGGTCGATGCTCCGGCATGGGGAACGGTCACCTCCCCGGGCCCATCCAAAACGGTTGCGCGCCAAAGGGTCAGTCCATGGGCTTTGTACATCCGAAAAAGAGAACCATCGTCGTCCTTCGGGTTCGGAACCAGGTTCCAGCCAGCCTCAAGCTTCAGAACAGACCGAGCGGAGCTCGCCCATGCAATGCGCGAAGGTCCGAGACCCGCCACCACAAACGCGATCACGAAAGAGCATATCTGTAAAATCTTCTTCCCGAAGGCGAAGCGACCCCCGCAAGCAGCCGTTTCATACCGCGAGGCCGGTCGAAACCCTGATGAAGTGGCCACGGCGCTTACGTCCCGTTCCACAAGATGTGTCCTGCCCATGTTCCCTCCTGAACAAGAAACCCCAGCCGCCACCGAAAAATCCGGCTGGAAAACCCCGGCATAAAACGCGATTTCATCCGGAACGTCAATGTCTATTTCGCATGTTAGCTTGCGACAATTCATCCTCGTGCTCACCGGCATTGTTCCGAACGGGTCTGCGTAGTGAGGGTAAGCGGAGAGGAACGGGCGGACCGAATTCACTTCGGACCGGGCCCCAGAGGGCCGAACCAGCGTTGGCTTGGGCTTCGTGATACGAGCAGCACCAAGTCGACGGAGCAGATCCATCGGTTCAGACAGCGGTGCTGGGGGAGGATTGACTCCCGTACGCTCCACGTTTTCCGCCAGACTTTGCTGGTCGGCGACAAAAGTTGCGCCAGTGGCAATGTTCACGCGCAGAGAAACCTCCACCCACCTCAAAGGCTCGGCGTGCTCCCGTAGTCGGGACCCCATGAACACCGAAGCCCTGGCCCGTGTTATCAAGCGTGGCTTCCCCGAAGAGCCCCACCCGCCGCCGGAGGTTAGAGAATGCCAGCGACCGACGCAAGGCTTTCATCCACACCGAGCCCACGGCTGTCGTGGGCTGCTCGCCCCGTGGCGCTCAGACGCAGACCGAAAGAAACCGTTCGAGGCTCAAGTCGATTTCGCTTGCGACCATCGCAGACGCCCATATCAGGCCTTCGATGCCATAGGCTTTCAAGAGATGGTAGGTGATGAGATGTGTGTCCGAATAAACCCTTAATACGACGGATCGTCGGGGCCGGTGGCTCGGGCGCCCAGCGGATGTCACAATCAAAGGACGATGGGAGACCGAGCCTTCGGTCCATACATGCTTGGCAAACGCATCGGGCGAGGGGGCATGGCCGAGGTGTTTGAAGCCACCGTTCACGGACCAGATGGCTTTCAACGCAGGGTTGCCCTCAAAAAAATGGCCCAACACGATTGCGTCGATGATCAACGCAGCATGTTTGCCGATGAGGCGCGGCTGGGGGCCATGCTGCATCACCCCAACATCGTGCAAATCATCGACTACCAGACCATCGAAGGGCAACCCATCCTGGTCATGGAGTGGCTCGACGGGCTCAGCCTCGCCCAAATCCGAAAAATCGCTTCCGGGTATCCGGCAGAACCCAGCATCGCGCTGAAAATTGCGTTCGACCTGTGCCGCGCCTTGGAACATGCCCACAACCAAACCGATGCAAACGGCCGACCACTCTGTGTGGTGCATCGAGACGTCAGCCCCAGCAATGTCATGATCACGGTCGCAGGCATTGTCAAACTCATGGACTTTGGCATTGCTTGGTCCAAAGACCGCCTGGTGAACGACACCTTGTCGGGCCACATCAAAGGCAAGCTTCGCTACCTCGCACCAGAACAAGCCACCGACGGCGCGGTGGACCGTACAACCGACGTGTACGCAACCGGCCTGGTCCTTTTCGAGCTGCTGGTCTCAACGCCATACTTAGGGAGAGGAGGCCCTGCGGCAACCCTGGCCCGAGCCGAGCAACCCGAGTGGAACCCCCCTTCCAAGATTCACCCAAACTTACCACCTGAGCTCGACAACGTGCTCGCCCAAGCCCTGGCCCCAAAAATGGAGGACCGCTACCGCTGCGCCAACGACTTCGCCGATGCCCTGCAACACGTCGCGCCGAAAGTTGGCGGCCTCGCGTCCACCGACGACCTCGCCAAAATCGTGGCGCGTGCCCAAAACGACATCATGACTTCGAGGCAAACCGTCAAGGTCCCGGTCACCATGGCCCTCGAAAAACACCCCTCGCAGGACCGGCAACAAGAATCTAGCCATCCCGATAAGCCAGAAACCAAGCGCCATCGTCACGGAAAGTCCGCCATCATCCTGACCCATTCGGTCGCTTCAGAGATCTCAAACCCCATCGAACACCGAGACCCTCAAACGGGAAAACAGCGCAACCCATGGACTCGCCGCGGGCTCCTGGGTCTGCTCGCCGCCGGTGCAGGAGGGTTGATCTGGCGAAAAAAAGTCTTCTCCCCGAGCAATCGGGTCACCCCACCTGGGAAACGAAACCTAAGGGTTGTGGGGCCCCCACCGGGCACACAAGTCTATGGCGCGAGCGGGCTCATTGGCGTGGTCCCAGGAGTCCTGAGCTTGCCGAACAAACAAGGTACTATGCAACTTCGATTCAAAGCCGCGGGCTTTGTCACGGTGCAAAAAGAAATCACACCCAACACCCAACAGGTGCTCAACGTATCCATGAAAAGGGCCCCCCCACCCAATCCTACTTTGGACCGCCACGGACTGGAAAATCCGTTTAACACGGGGGAGCCAAGTCACGAAGGGGGCCATGAACCATGAAGAGACTCCGGCAAAAACTTGGAGTCCTCGTTGTCAGTCTCACAGGCATCATGCCCACTGGTGGCAACCGTCTTCATGCCCAGCCTCAAACCGCCAAAAACAGATCCCAGGCCGAAGAACTCTTCTTGGCCGGAGAAAGAGCGTTTAAGGCCGGAAGGCACGACGTTGCCGCAAAAGCGCTCGAGGCCGCTTACCGGGCCACACCGCTTCCGGAAATCGCCTTCTCTTTGGCTCAAGCGCACCGAATACAGTACTTCATCGATGGCCACTGGTATCGTTTAATACGGGCACAAGACCTCTATCGGGTATACTTAAAGGAACGGCCAAAAGGTCCAAGGAGGGCTGACGCCGCCGCCTTTCTTTCTGAGATCACGCCGATGCTTTTGGCCCAAAGTCCCAAGAGTAAAAAAAAGCGTAGGGCAAAGCCGCCCAAAAAAGAACGCCGCGACCGGCACCGCATCCCTCGGACCGAGCTCCTGATCACCTCCTTGGCACCCAACGCCTCTGCTTCTATAGATGGTTCGGGGCTCGAACCACTCCCTCTTCTGCGGGTGGTCAAGCCGGGTAGGCACACCGTTCGGATACAAGCCGAAGGCCACCATCCGGAACAAAGGCGTATTCTCGCTGTTGCCAAAAGACTGGTCGCACTCGACATCGCCCTCAACCTCAAACACGGCGAGGTGCACATCGAGGGCCCACCAGAAGACACAACCATCGTCGTGGATCACAAAACCAAGGGGAAGCTCGGGCCGAGTCGTACCTTCGAAGTGCCGCCGGGCTCGCACCATCTTGTCCTGTTGGCATCAGGAAAACATCCCTGGTCACAAAACATACACATCGGACCAGGGCAACAAGTCCACGTCGATGCCAAACTTCGAAGCACACCGCAAAGAGCTTTCGCGCTGGTGATGTTGGCCGCCAGCGGCGCAAGTCTCGTGACCGGTGGTGCCTTCGCCGGACTGTCTGTTTATTCTGATTCGAAGGCCTCCGGACTTGAAAACAAGCGGCAGGCCGAGGGCCTAGACACCGCCGAGCTGGCAGACTACCACCGCAAGCTTGGGCGAAGAAACAGTCAACGCAATCTTGCTTATATCTTTGGAGCGGTCGGCGCCGCCCTTGGCCTGACAGGAGCGTGGCTCTATCTATGGGATCACCCCGTAAATCCCTCCACCCGTCCTGAACTGGGGCAGCCCCAGTCTCCCCCCAAAACCCGGCTCTTCGGCGTGGGGTCCGCGGGCCTCGGCATCGCCCAAGACTTTTAGGGTTCTTGGGCCTCGAGGATGTGGGCTTGAGTTCCGTCGTTCCAGGCCAGATCAACGAGACCATCGACATCGGCGTCAACCGCAACCACCTGAAGAGCACGGCCCGAGAAATGGTGGACAAGCTCTAACGGGCCGTAGGTACTCAAATCACGGTCATAACGAACCAAATGAAACTCGCTGTGGGCATCAAGGCTCTCTTCACCGCCCCCCACGCTCAAGACCACAAGCTCAGGCTGTGGGTTACGTTCATCAAACGGGCCAAGTGCCACCTGCGTAAACCCCCCGGGGACGGGCGACAACAACACGCTATTTCGTCCACGTTGAACACGCCCATCTTCATTCCACAAGACGGCCACACCAGATTGGCCGACGGCCGAAGCGCCCGTAAAGGACACCACCAAATCCACGGCACCATCACCATTGAGGTCTTCGGCCAAAAGCTGAGAAGCTGCAACGTTGTCGGGCAAAAAGTCCAGCAAGAGGAGCACTGGATTTGTTGTGTCTGAGATCATCCCCACGCGGAGCTCAAGAGGGATGGTCGGGCAACCTACGCTGTTGTTTACGGTGACCACCTCATCGATGCCATCTCCATTGACATCAGCGGCGGCGCTTAGCAAGCAGGTGGGCACTGTGCCTGGAGGCGGGACTAGGCGTTGCGGGGCCTGCGCCTCTTCTCCACCGGATGGGAAAAGCCACAACAGAGAATCCTCAACGGCCGACCGCGTCCAAAGCAAGACATCTTTTTGAGACAACGCCCGGCCATCCGTGCCATCAGAAGGCACCAAGAAGCGGCCTGTCAGCGCATGAGACCCAACCGATTGCAGGCTCTCTGCCGAGCCAGGAACCACCAAGGGCGCAACAATGGTGCGACTTCCGTTACCGAATAGGGTTGCGAACCGAAACTCGCCTCCTTCTTCTGTCAGCACCAGAAGGTCGGTGCGCAAATCGGGTACACCCTGCGAAAACAGAGCCTCCAAATGAAGGACACGCGAAAAGGCTCCGATGAAAGTTGGTGCATCAAATGGGCCGAAGGGGCGACCGAAGGACACCCAGAGTCCACTTTGGGAAGGCCCCGAGGTCACCACCGCCACGTCGTCGACGAAGTCGCCGTCGAAATCTCCAACCTGGACATGGCTGGGAGCGCCCGAAAGGGGCACAATTTGCGCATTGTAGCGGCCCTGTCCGTCTCCAAAATGAAGGAACAGCGATTCAGATTGGTCCGTCCAACTGAGAAAGTCCGTGTGGCCATCTCGGTTAAAATCCCCGGCCTCCGCCCCCGTCCACGACCATATTGGCGGTACCTCGCCGGCGACAAAACTCAAGTCGGCTCCGGGACATCGAATCGCCACGAGTGGCCGGTAAGGCCCCCTCTGAGTAAAAACTCTTAAATCCCCGCCCGCGACCCCACCCTGAATGGACAGCAATGATGAAAGCGAAGAACAAGCCCCAAGGGCCCCAAGAACCCGCGCAACAATGGGCGTGGCCTCAGACTCGAAATACCGGCTGGAAGACCCGCTTTCGCAGCGCGGCCGTCCAAGCCCCGGCGATTGGCCTTCGGCCACCGCAATCCCCCCATCGAACACCGCGATCAGATCCGGTCGGTTATCGCCCATCAGGTCTGCGAAGAACACGCTGCTCGTCCCCTCGGGCACCGACACGGTCTCAGCGCAAACAAAGGCCAGCGCGCCCTCTTGGCCTGCCTCGAGGGCATAGACGTACGCCGTCTGTCCCACGATGAGCGCAAACTCCTCGCCTGCGTGATTGCGAAGCAATGGGTCTAGGTTTTGCGTGGGAATACGCGAAGGAACACGATCAATCGCTCCCGGAAGGGGCAATACGGGCCCATCAGGATAAAGATGAAGCGACGCCCCCCCGACCAGAACCAGTCGCTCCTGAATCAACGTATACCCCTTCAAAGAAACAGCCCCAAGAACCGAATCGCTCGATTCAATCGGAAGTGACGGCAAAACGGTACGAAGAGCGCGGTCTCGCTGCCCGGTTAAGGCCACCGCACCAAAGCGAAATGGGTACACCAAATCGCTGATGCCCTCGCCGGTCAGGTCATCGAAACCAAACGGGCCAAAGGGCACCGGCACGGTCAGGTCAAGCCCCGCGCCGAACCCCGACGAAGCGGAGCCGTATCGGACCGACAAAATGCCGTTCCCGTAGCCAGCGAGGTCCGAAATACGGTCTCCATCCAGATCAGCGACATGCAAGTCACTTGCCCCAAACGCAAAGCTTTTCGCCTCCTGGGTAAAAAGCCCCCGAGCCAAGCGGCAGCGGCCATCACCACCACAGCGCCAACCGCTCGGACAGCGTACATCTTGGATTCCACAGACAAAAGCGCAAGGATGGGCACCGCTCGGGCGGCCGCACTCTGTATTCGCCCCGCCCCGGCTCGGACCATCACAGGCCTCACCAGACTCCACAACGTTGTTGCCACAAAGGTTGCTCTCTACGGGCTTCAGATCCGAACAGGCGAACGAGAAGGACACCGAGATGGCAACCCCGGGCAGGCCGAGAAGAGAAACAGAACCCGTGCGCATGACAGATCCCACCTCAGCCATTCTGCCTCAGAAAGAAAGCGTGAGCGAAAAAGCGATGGCTCGAAAAACGCAACCCCTGTGCGATATTTCCTTACTTGGTGTCGGTCTAGGTGCACTCGAGGCATACACCTACTGCTCGGCTCTTCGTGCGAGCTCAGTCTCAACCAGCGCCGACTCCACACGCAGAGCATCCAGAACCGCAACGCAGCGAGACCACTCGTGGCGCTTCGCGTGCGACTCGAACTCCTGGCAAAGCTCATAGACCCGAACCGCCCCCAGGCCCGCAGATGCACCCTTCAAGGTGTGTGCAGCTTCTTGGGCATTGCTCCAATCGGCGGCCTGCGTGTATTCGTCGACCTTTTTCAGATACTGGGGCGCTTTCTCCAGATAAAGCCCAATGACCCGAGCCAAAATGCCGGTCGCTCCGGGCCGCTCTAGAGCGCGAATACGGTCAAACACAGCTTCATCAATGCTCGCCTGCGCCTCGTCTTTTGGACTCGGCGGAGCAGGACCTTCCGTAAGCTTGGCCTCACACCAGGTCTGCAAAACTTCACCGATCCGCTTCACATCAAAAGGTTTACTTACAAAATCATCCATGCCCACATCGAGGCACTTCCGGCGGTCTTCTGCCATCGCATTTGCGGTCAGCGCCACGATGGGCGTCCGCTTGCGGCCCTTTTTTCTTTCGAGGTTTCGTATTGCCCGTGTCGCCTCATAGCCGTCCTTCTCGGGCATCTGGCAGTCCATGAGCACCAAATCATAGGTACCGTGGGTATACGCATCAAGAGCCTGCTGACCGTCTTTCACGCAAGACACTGAGCAACCAAACAGATCGAGCATGCCCACCGCGACTTCTTGATTGATCGGGTTGTCCTCCGCCAACAAGACCCTTGTGTTGAAGTCAGGAAGTGCCGGCACCATCCGTTCTTCGTCCAAGGGATATCGTTCCGGTACGTATCCGTCGATACTCGTTAGCGATTCTACCGCATGAAGCAAAGGCGCCCGGCAAACGGGTTTATTCAATAGACGATGGCGGCAAGAACCCACTGTGCCCTCTGTCAACTCCTGGCTACCCACCGAAGTGAGGATGAGTATCGGCAAGCCACCGAACTCGGGGTCACTCGTGATCTGACTCCACAATTTTCCGCCTTCGGTTCCGGGGACATGCTCGTCCACAATAACCACGTTGGGTCGCGATTCAGGGGTTGTTCTTTGAAGATAGTCCATGGCCGCATGCCCACTGAGCGCGTACGTCACCTTCATTCCGGTTTCGCCAAGCTCTTCGCCCAAAAACTGCCTGACGGTGGCATTGCCATCTACAACCAGAGCGCGAAGATGGGTAAACACACTGCAGGTCCAAAGATCCGGAGTTTGATCGGCTCTCTTCTCAAAGAGGGCAGAGAACCAGAACCTCGAACCTTTGCCCTCTTGACTCTCGGCACCAATCTCACCGCCCATCATCTCAGCAAGTTGTTTGGCAATGGCCAATCCAAGCCCAGTTCCGCCATAACGACGGGTAGTAGACCCATCGGCTTGCCTAAAAGATCCAAATACATGTTTACAGGCTTCGGTAGACAAGCCGATGCCGGTATCTTTGACTTCAAAACGAACCAACACGTGGGACTCGCGGTCTTCGGCCACCTTAGCCCGCAAAGTCACCTCACCCTGCTCGGTAAATTTGATTGCGTTGACCACCAGGTTCGTAATGATCTGCCGAAGTCGGACGGGGTCCCCACGAACCGTCGAAGGAACACTGGGCTCGAGGTGGCAAACCAACTCAAGCCCTTTGCCGTAAGCTCTGCCAGCCACGAGAACAATCGTTTGCTCGACAGCCTCTCGCAAATCAAAGTCTATGGACTCCAGCTCAAGCTTGCGGGCCTCAATCTTTGAGAAATCTAGAATACTGTTGATGATCGCCAACAGCGAATGACCAGACTCCTGAATGGCCCCCGCAAGACTTTCTTGACGAGGTGTAAGCTCGGTTCCAAGCAGAAGTTCGATCATTCCGAGGACACCATTCATGGGTGTCCGTATTTCATGGCTCATGTTGGCCAAGAACTCGGATTTGGCAGTGTTGGCAGAGTCTGCGGCGTTTTTTGCGGTCGTCAGCTCCGCGTTGGAGCGTTCCAGTTCGCGTAGTGTTTTCTCGAGAGCAGAAGTTCTTTGACGCACTTTGTTTTCGAGAACAATCGCTGTCTGGAATAGAGAAAAAGCCGTATCTTGGCGATCCATATCGCGCTCGACGCGGGCCATGAGCACCCGATTGACTTTTTTCAGCTTAGCCAACTCTTGTTCGAGTTGCTCACACCGCTGCTTATGATCCAACGCTTCCATAGTGCCCTCAAACGCTCTGTTCTTCTGCCGCTATCGCGACTCCGGTGAAGGTCTGGTTCACATGCATGGCGTTGAACTGCTCTCCATAGGTAGCGAATCCGATCACATTGTTCTTGGCCAAAATATCACCCACCGTTTCTCTGATGCCCCGGTCTTTGATCTCGAGGTGCCGAAGAATACAGTCGCATCCAAGCACCAGCTGCGGATCACCAATATCCCGAGATATTCCTAAGAATAACTCGTTAAGATTTTCAATGAGGTCCACTCCGCTGGCAACGGTAAGTACGATTCCTTCGTCAATGGCGCAAAAGAAGGTAAGGCTACCATCTTCGTTGACCTTCTGAATGGAGCGAACGTAGTAGTTACCGCCTACTTTGACCACAACCGGATGGGTCGCAAAGATCATGGGCGTGAGCTTTTTGATGTCGAGACCCACGACCCGAGCATATTCTTTGCCCGCTGATTCTCCATTGATCTCCGTGACGATTCTACGACCGGGGTCAGCCTCGGTGACCACCATCTTCTCGGACGACGACTCGAAATGTTGGGTCTTAAAGACCTTGAACTTATGGAGGGTGTGCACAAGCGTAAACACGGCAGCATCGGTATGAAACGCTCCCTCATGATAAATGTGTGCACTTTCGAACCGTGTACCGTCTCCGGCGGAGCCCCCAAAGAGCTGAATATCGCCCATTCCGCGGTGAATGGCACTCACCACACCTTCTTCTTGCATGGATAGTCCGTCGATAAGCAGATAGCCAAAAGTGTTGCGACCGTTGGGAGAAAAACCCCGAGCCTCCAAGCGACTGGCTAGGTCACGCGCCAAGGACTCGCCGTCACCAAACCTGAATGTCTTTAGGTCGTTGACCCTCGCCGTCACAGCAGTGAAATGGTCCGATGCAATGCTGACTCCGGTCAGGGCCCCACTCAAGTAACCCACAGGCGTGATTTCTCCGGCCGTCGTGCACCCCAGTAGGTTTGCGTCTTTAAAACATTGACTCAAAGATGCGCCAAGCTGGTCGAGATCGTAGTCAGACGAACAATAGAACAGCGTCAGAGCCGCGTCGGGTTGATAAATGGCATCATACAGCTCTCGAGCTGCCGTACCGGGATCCTTTGAGTGCGATACGCCCTTCCGGACGCGAAGCTTGCTCTGATTCATTGCTCTGTTCCTCTTCCCTTTTTGGTTGTTCTTCCGTTTTTTGCGCCTGTCCGTCGGCTGAAACGCTCAAGTCATCGCTGACTCCTGCCGCCTCCGGATCCTCTGCATTCTCGAGTCCATTCTCGAGCTCGTGTCTCATAGCATCCGGCTGAGCTTCAGTAAGATCTGAACTCTCCGGTAAGGGGCACCATTGTTCGACCACGTCGTTGATAGCCTTCCATCGTACTGGCTTCGGAACGTGGTCATTCATGCCAGCGGCCCGACATCTCGATTCTTCACCTTTCATGGTATTTGCCGTCAAAGCCACAATAGGGGTCTTAAGATGCTGTGGAAGCTCGCGGATGTGTTTGCACGCCGCGAACCCATCCATTCTTGGCATGCGGCAGTCCATCAAGATAAGATCAAAGAAACGATTTTCGGCCGCAGCAACCGCTTCCTTGCCGTTGCTCGCGAGTTCGACACGGCAGCCCAACGTCACCAGCATTTGGCTCGCGATCTCCCGGTGACATGGGTCGTCTTCAACCAAAAGCACCCTCGAGGGCTCGCCGGGCCTCTTTTCTTCGATCGCAGCAATGGATTGCGTTCGCCAACTGAGATCTTCGGTCGGCGCTGCACTCTCCGTCAGGCGAACTCGAAACCAAAAGGTGCTGCCCTCTCCGAACACGCTGTCCACACCGATCTTTCCCCCCATCAAGGTCACCAGCTCTCGGCTCATGGCCAAACCCAGGCCGAGACCCGAACGACAGCCATTGGACTCTTCACGGTGGAAAAATGGTTCAAATAGCTGCGACTTATGGTGCTCAGCAACTCCGGGCCCACTGTCTTTGACGAGAAACTCAACAAAGCCAGCGCTCCGGAGATCTTCATCGCGTGGATGCCGTACGATGACTTTGATGCTTCCCTTGCGAGTATACTTGACCGCATTGCTGAGAAGATGGCCCATCACTTGGGAAAGCTTCTGTGAATCCCCTGCCACCCAAGCGGGAACGCTCTTACCAATGGAGCACGATAGCTCAAGCCCCTTTTGTTTCGCATCAATAGTCGCAACCTGCATACAGTCCTTCACCAATCGGCGAAGCCCAAAACGGCCGACGTCCAGTTGAGTCCTTCCGGTCTCAACCTTGGAGAGGCTCAAGAACCCATCGGCCAAAGACAACAAGTTCTGACTCGAGGTCTGGCTAAGCTTAAGGAAGCGGTGCTGCTCAGCGCTTAATGACGTAGACTCGAGGAGCGAGCCGGCACCCATGATGCCCTCCATGGATGCGCGAATTTCGTGACACATGGCACTCAAGAGCCGGCCTTTGGATTCAGCTTCTTCTTCTGCAACTTCTTTAGCTTCTTTCAAACCTGCAGTGGCCAGGCGGTTCATAGTTTCAGCAATGAACGAAAGCATGAGCACCAAAGTCACCAGAGAAGAAAGACTCACCAAGAGAACAATATGATTTCCACGCTCACTTAGAGTGTTGCCAAACCCAACACCAAGGCGCAAACCAGCGTACATCCCCACCACACACAAAAGGGACATCAAGGCCCAAAAACGGGCGGCACGTCGTCCGGCCAGAAAAGCCGCCGCCATTGGAACCACACTGAGCCACGGCAGGGCCGGCGACTTCATCCCACCAGAGAAGCAGGAGACAGACGCAACGATGGCCCAAAGTTGAAAGACGAGCCAATGTGCAGCCGCAACCTGCGAGCGCATCTCTCGAACGATAAACAAGGAATATAAGCCGAGAAGAGAACCCGCGGTGATGATCCACGCGCTCTCCACGGCTCCCAAGATCCAATGACAAACCGCCAGCAGTGGCGCCCATAGGGCCCCCGCCATGGCGAAAGATACAGTGAGTCTTGCTCGATGTTGGGAGTCGCCTGAAGAACCGGCAGATTCAGGAACAAACCAGTCGACGAGATTGAGAAATCGGCCCCCGAGCCCAGTTGATCGCTCCATCTACGCTACAACGACCATCCTCGCCTACCATTGTAGATGAAACACTTCCTGAAATCGAACTCACCGCGCCACCGACTCTTGAGCGAATGGCATCGGCCAAGCGCACTCCCTTGAGGGAAGGAGTGCGCTCCGTGCCTACAAGAAGTTCCAACCTATGGTTGGCCGGGGATCCTCTAAAGCGCGCCGGCCGAGGTCTTCGTGTGGGGTGGTGTACTAGGCGCAGCGAAGAAACCACGAAGAATCGTCGGAAGAAGCCCCGAGCTCGCTGTGGGTAACCACCGAAGAACGAGAGTCTGGGCGCCGAACCACGGCGTGGGCAGTCGTTCGCGCTCGGCGGCGAAAACGAGAGGGCGTAGACCCTGTCCATCGCTTGAATGCACGACAAAACGAACTTTGATCAGAAAATCCAAGAAGGACTGAAATCTCTTTCACTGACATGTGGGTGTCGCGCAGATAGCCTTCGGCTTTCTCCCTGCGAACCCGCTCGAGGAGCTCTAGGTGCGTGACCCCCTCTTTGCGCAATCGCCTCTGAAGAGTTCGAATGCTGATGTCTAAGTGCTTGGCAAGAGTCCCGATTGAGGGGGCTGCGGACTCTGTGTATCGCATTAAAAGCTGTAGGATGACGCGTGTCGTGGGCCGACCACTGTCGGTGGGCGTCCTATGCGTGTCTTCTTTGAAATTTGGCGTTTCCATGGTGACCTCGTAAAGCATTGGTGGGCCCTTTGTTCAGCAAGAGCCGTTGCTTTGTCCTTGAGCAATGCCCGTGCCATCCGATGGCCGAAAATGGAGGTCCCGAAAACGTCACTGTATTTCATGGGATACAAAGAATAGGCCGAACGCGGCACCAAAACGTACCTCTGGCTACACCGTCTGGTTCTTACAACAGGTGAATTGGTAACCTGACAGAAGAAGCCACTACTGAACGCACCGAAACCCGTAGGGTGCGTTCCTTTCCAGACGGTCTTTCTTCAGGCGGTGGGTGGTGCGCATTTCGATGAGGAGAGAGCTGTAATGCCCACCTCGGATGATACCAAACCGATCTTCAGGCTTCTCGGGATCTAGGGGTGCGTCTGGATAGTAATGCCATCTATCAAACACCCATTCCGCAACATTACTTGCAAGACCCATAACCCCAAAGGGGCTCTTGTCTTCGACAAAAGTACCCACCGCCGAAGAATGCCCAGAAGGACTTTTTTTGGAATGACGCAGAATAACACCTGCGTCATCGCCCCAGGGGTATTTTCTCCCATCCATTCCGCGGGCCGCATATTCCCACTCCGCTTCGGTCGGCAGTCTCATCTTCTTCCAAGTGCAATAAGCCACCGCCTCGTACCAAGAAACACCCTCGACAGGGTGCCGTGCGGTGCCGCTTGCATAACTTCCATCGCGCCACGTACTTGGACCGGGCTTTTTCGTAGCGTCAACAAGAAGTGCGATTCGGTCCCAGCCCATGAGGTCGGTATTCAGCTCTACTGGCTCGATGAGCGCGTCCCAATACGCTTTGTTCTGGTAACCTCCGGAGTCCACAAACGCCTTGTACTCTTGGTTGGTCACCTCGAACTTCGAAATCTTGAACGGCTTGACCTTGACGGTATGAATAGGCGCTTCCCGATAATACATGTAAGGAGAGACCATAGCCGTGCTGGCATAGTACCCAGAAACCACTTGCTGAGCCTGCTCTTTGGAGATCCCCATCTTGAAATCTCCGCCAGGCGTCGCGATCATCTCATGATCCATCTTTTTTTCCTTTGTTTTGGTATTGGCGGCCTGCACGGGAGAAGGCGACAGCAGGAAAGCCACACTCAACAGAAACGCACAAGTCCGGATCCAGGCACGATGCGGCATTGAACTCTCTGGTGCCGGCTCGCGTACATCCGTGTACGCTCCACGAGCCCCTCGGGCCCGGCTTTGCCTGGCACCTGGCTTCGAACTTGTGCGTTCGTGTTTAACCCCCACGAACAGACCGTATTGACTTGGTGCCATCACGCCTTAGTCTTGTACATAGACGCGCTGGATATGTCTTCGGAAATCCTGCATGGTCATTGATTCTACACCATTGGCTCCGTTGGCGACCTGCCGCGTCGGGCCGGCACCGGTGTTGTTGGCTGCCGTGCCGTTCGTGCTTCCGGTGGCGCCGACGTTACCCCCACCCCACGGATTGCGAAAGAACACCCGGCCGTTTTGGACCCTGAGCACCTCGAGGGCATGCGAACCCCCGTTGCCCCAAGCCACATCCACATGAACCGGCGCGCCGGTACTGCGAAGTTCGGACTGCACGCGGTCCGTCATGTCCCGCTGGTCGTCGCGGAAATTGAAGGAGCCCGTGTAGCTTTCGTAGTCGCGCCCGTGGAGCCCCTCAAGCACACGAACCTGCTCGGAAGGAATCAGTCCCGAACCGTTGCGATCCGCGTAGCCGTCGATGGAACGAAGCGCGGGATTTGTTGGATCTGGGAAGCCATCGTCAGCGGTATTGCGTGTGCCGTCGGCACCGGCGTTCCAGTTTTGGTAGTTGGAACCAGGTCGAGCATAGTCCATCAAGGCCGACTGCAACAGCCGTTCACCGTGCGTGCGATTGCTGTTGTCCTGCTGCCAGGCCCCCCCTTGAGCCGGAACGTTTATCTGATCACCATTGGCCAAGCGAGAGCGCCCTGTTGTCGCGAGGTCCGTCACCAAACGCGCATACTCGGCCGGGTTTCGCTGGGCCAAGCTGTGGCTCATGCTGGTGACCGTGCAGGTACCACGATTGTGTTGATTGATCTGGGCATCCGGGTTCGCAACCTCCTGAAGGAGCTGCTCCGTGACCGCGCTTCTCGGAATGGCCGTCCCGTTTTGCTGCGTCAGTCGGCCGTCGATGGACCCACGAGAAAGCCGGTCAAGCTGAGAAATCAACGTTCCCGTCCGACCGTACCCGCGGCTGGTGAGCGCCGGTTGTCCATTCACCTGGCGCCCCATCACGCTTTGAAGAGCGCGCCGGCCCGCCGGAGTGGTGTTCTGGAACACATTTAAGGTACGTTGTTGGTCGCGGGTCGAAAGCGCTGAGAAGTTCCGATGCCGCACCAATCGGGACAGGTCACGGCCGTAGGTTGCATTGGTTCGGTGCCGAGACACCATGCCTAAGACCCGAGTCTTGTTGGCGTCGCTCATCCCTCTAAAATTCGCACTGCCCGTGATGTCGCGGAGATTTCTCGTAAGGGCCGCGTCTTGCGGCCGGCGGGCAAGGATTCCAAGCGTTTGTCTTTGGTGTGCTCGAGACAGTCGGCCAAAGCTCGGGTCCGTGGCCACCTGTCGCAAATTGGCACGCGCAGCAGGGTCGGCGACATGGCCGTCCATCTGCGTCATCACCTGACGACGGGTATCGGCGTTGAGGCGACGTACATTGGGGTCTGCGGCCAGGGCAGCCCTATTCGTAGATCGGTCCAGCAGCGTTCGAAGCTGACGCGTCTGCCCCGCCGTATCCGCGGACTGGTACGCGGGTGAATTCATCAGGGTTGTGGCCCCATCGCGGGTAAAAGCCCCCACATCACTGCCCCGCTGGCCGGCATGCTGTACCAGACGTGACTGCTCGGCGTCAGACAGCCCCTGAAACCCAGGCGCGGTTGACAACGCCCGTATGGACTGCCTCGCCGCGGGGTCGGAAGCGTGACGCGAAAGGGCCGTTTGCGCATCCGCGCGAACGCCTACCGAGAGACTCTGAAAATTGCTGTCTTGATTCAGGTCATGCTGCAACAGAGCACGCTCGGGATTTGGGCTCCGCATGGCTTGATCCAGTTGCCTGGTCTCTTGAAGCAAGTCGGAACCCGAGAGTCCCTGCGTTCGGTCCTGAATCCGGGTACGCTCATCGGCCGTGAGAGAAGTGCTGCCCAGGCGTGAAGGCAGGTCCGAACGGAAGTCCTGCGCCCACTGGCGATCACGGCGGGCGTTCGCGCGTGGATTTGCGTTATTGGCCAACGCCCGAGCCACATCGAAGCCGCCACCCCGTCGGTAGTCGACCGACCGCGAAGACCCGTTGGTATCGAGGCCATCGATGTTTCGCCACGCTTCGAGAACCTCTCGGTCGGAGTCCCCAATCACGCCATTGCCGTCCAAGTCCGAGTCCCGAAGCGCCTGTTCTTGTTCAGGGCTTAAATCCACCCCGTTTTGGGTCGCCCTCTGCTTGATCTGTTCAAGCGTAGCGGGCTGAATGTTTCGTCGGAACTGTCGCTGTGAAATGCGTGTTGAAGACATGGTGCCCGTTAAATCTGCAAGCACCGATCCAATACCTGGACATCAGTAATCGTAAGTTATTACAGTATGTTAAGTGATTCGGTTCCAGTGATGTCACCCTTCATGGACCAGGGTGTGACGTCACAGTCCGTTACAGGCTTGAGGTCGTGCCAAAATAGGGGTTCGTGGCCGGCGCCCGAGCATCACCCCGCATAATCAAGGTGATTGCGGAAGCTTCGCGGGGGCTGGTGGTGCTGTAACCGAACTGGATCGAGACCGACAAGCGCTCCGCGGCGACTTCGGTCTTACGCGCCAGATCGTCGAGTCCCAAAACCGCCATCGCCGTAGCGTCCAGAAACATGAACTCAGGAATCGCACCCGAGCCTGTATAGCCAAACCACGCTTGATCTTCAGACGACGTATAACACGGTGGCTGCTCAGCGGCCTCTAGGAGGTCATCTTTGAGTTCGTCCTTGAGCCCCATGCCGTCGGCGGCCAAAACCAACAACGAAAGGGCATCGCGGGCACACTCGTCGTGGGTGTCTTCCGCGCTCGCTTCCCCACGAACGTTGGACCGAAACACCGCGGCCGAGGGATCCCAAACGTCGGAAGCGATGGCTCTGAGCAGCGCCCTAGCCTCCTCTTCCCCGGCACGCCTATCCGACGAAGACTGGGCTGTGAACCACATCGATATGGCTCGACGAACCTCGTTCTCGGTCGAAATACCACCACTTTCTCCCTCTCGTACCGGGCGAAATAACCCTCTTCGCAGAAGCGGCGACTTGATGCGAACGACGCTGCCGTCACTGAGGGGCTGAGAGGTTTCGCGACCTGCCAACCACGCCTGCAAGAGCACGTTGGCATCAGCGGCCGCACTCCGAAAAGCGTCCGTAGCGGGAACGCTGTTCACATAGCGCGCAAGGGCAATGGACATGACGGATGAATCCCCATTGGTGGCATCCGTAGTCTGGGGTTCACCCGCCGCGTCATACCGCCTCGGCATACGGCCGCGGCCGAGGCGAATGGCCCGAACGGCCGGCTTGAGAATTTCTCGGGCCCGAGCAATGTCACCCTGATTGAGGTGCCGAATCGCAAGCTCTCCCGAAGGATAGGCCACCAAAACGTCGCTCCGGTCAGCGGAAAAAACAGGCGCCCCTTCCTCCGAAAGAACACCCGCCTGGGCCAAGGGATTGGCCACCAAATTCAAATGCTCGACCAGCAGCGTTCGCCCTGGATGGTCCGGGTCAAACCCATCGAACAAAACCCCAATCCAACGCACCTTCTTGAGCTCGAGCTGACCGTTTCCGCCCTCGTGGTCTGGGTCTTGGTTGAAGGTTTGGCTGTTCAATGGAATAGAGAAGGACTTGGACTTGTAGTCCAGTTTCCACTTCTTAGACACCCATCCGTCCCCACGGCCCAGCTCCCCGGCAATCCCCGAAGCTTCAGACTCTTTGAGAATGACCGAGAAGGAAGCGTTTTTGCCCGCACCTTCCTCCAGCGCGCGAATCTCGATGGCATCGTAGTGGTTGAGGTTTTGGTCGAGTCGAAAGAAGACCAGGCCATGGGTTGCGGGCGTCCCACCAGCGCCCACAGCCTTGGTGACATATCGGATGCGACCGCCCTCAATCCCTAGGCCGCGGTCGTCAATGGCGGCGCCAAACGCCAACACACCCGACGCGCCTCTTTCGAAGGCAAAGGTGGCGCCGTCGTTTCCAGCCGGTGTCGACGTCCCGGAAACGTCAAAGCCAAAAACATCAACCGCGCCGTCAAACACCCGGACGTGAAGGCGTGCCAGGTCGAGGTCCATGACCAATCCTTCCGCATCCACCGCGGGCCGGTCGTTCCACAGGGGGAAGTCTCGGCTGTCCAATTCAAATACAAAGGCTCGCTCTTGGTGAGCATCCAAGGTGACCTCTCGCGACTGCGCAAACCGGTGGATACCGCTCTGTTTGGGCTCCAGCTCCACGCGAAATCGAGCAGGGGTGTCCTGCGGGTTGCGTACCCTCACATGGAAGCGGGCAAACCTGGAAAGGTCTCGATTGACCTCCCAAGTGCCGATCGCGGAATCCCCCTCGATGCGAGCCGCGTCGGCCAGGTCGAGAATGGGCTCCGGAACTTCACGAATGCACCGCCCGCGGCCACCGAGTACAGTCCCCGTCGGACACGGACCACACTCAGGTCCTTCAGATGTATTCTTACACTCCACCGAGGGATCACAACCTCCGTGGTTGATCCCACAGTCGGCAGTCACCGCCAAACCACCTGCGACATCGAAATCGTCTATGGCCAAAGCCACAGAGCTACGCCCAGTGCCGCCACCAAAGGCCCCGGAAAAGAACACCAGGGCTGCAAAACGAACACGGCTGGCTTCGAACACCCCATTGCCGCCCTGATCTTCTGGCTCTGAGGAGCGCTCAAAGCGCCCCGCATCGAGCAAAAACTCATAGCTGTGGGCGCCCTCTTTGAGGTCCACCAGTTCGGAACCCCACGCGTCCCCGCGCCCAAAGTCAGACGCGCCGGGCTCGGCATCGTCCTCTTTCAGGAGGAGGCGAACCTTCGTTCCGGCAGCACCCAGCTCATCGTGAACCACAACCCGAAGGCTTTCGAATCGAGACAAGTCCTTCGCCGTCGGGAACACCAAGATGGCCGGACGGCGGTCAATGTCGCCCTGAACGCGGAGTGCGCCCTGAGAAACACGCATTTCGAAAACACCGAACTTGCGCAGTCCGCGCAGTCCGCGGGAAAAGCCATAAGGGAAGTCTTCGTCTGGATTGGCAGGCTTCACGCCCTTGAGTCCAAAAATGTTTTGGACTTCAATACGGGTTCCGGGGGTCGGCAGCAAAAAGCCGATCTGGTCCACGTCCAAGTCTAGGGTCAGGCTGCCTGGATCTTCATTGAATCGGGCCACGTTGAGCTCGGTGCTGACAACCTCGAAATCCGCATTGGCATCTAAGCCCAGCATGAACTCGGCCTCGGCATGGCCGGGGAGCTCGAGCACCCGAGACACGACCTCTTTGTGGGACCGCGCCGAACCCAAGCGGATCCGGAACGAAACCGGATGCGCCTGAAGATTTTTCAGATCCAGTTTCAGGGCTGAAAACGGAGACAAAGCCCGGTCCACATCCACGTAAGATGGCATCCCAGGACTGAGCGTCGCTTGCCCCCCAACCAGAACCGGGAGGGGCATGCTGAGGAGGGACTGTTGTTGATATCCCGCATACCCTTTGTGCGGCTTTTCTCCTTGAGTGCCGGTATCGTGAGGGCCACCGCCAGAACAGGCCGCAATAAACGACCAACATATCGTGGTTGCAATGAGTGTTCTCATGAGTGTTTCCTGCAAAAAAATCCTTTGCCTCAAAGCCTTCGCTCGCTGTGCCCATCTGGCCCTATGTGACCAGGATCACTGCTACTCTATTGTGATTGATGGACAAGCCAGGTTGCATAGGCCTGCTGATTTGAGCCTACACTAAACCCCTTCAGCGCACCAAGGACAAAACACCCCCGCAATGAGGACTGCCCTTAGGAAAACGCGGGCCACGGGCCAACTCAAATGGTTTTTCCCGAATCGTCGACTTTCAACTGGCCGCGCCATGTGCACAGTGTGTTTGACAATCGTGTTTTCCCGCGTTTCCGCTGGCCTTACCCTGGAAGCCCAGCGCGAATGGTCAAACGATATTCGAACATCATGACCACCTCGGGCGATTGACCCGGCCGCCCGCCAAGCCGATTGGCTGAGACGGAGTCCTCAGGAACTCTTGGGTGACCGCGGCCTAGAATACGGAGCTTGCTTTTCGCTCCCAGACAACTTGAGCAACAGCTGGGCCGCACGTTCACTCAATTTGTACTGGTCTTTGTGGAGCTTCTCACGGGCCAGACTGTCGGTTTCTTGCTTCAAAAGACCGCCCAACGTTTCGAGCGCCTGTCGTGTCCAGTAAAGCGACATCCGTTCGTAACCCGCGTCTAAAAACCCGTCGGAAAGCGACATCTGGTTGCGCATCACCAGCGCCAAAGCCCCCGCACTCAGGGCCAGATCCGTCGCAGCCACCAGCTGCTCGAGCTTCGCTCTATCGTCATCTCGAAGATGCTCCAAATCAGCAAGGTCCGCCATCACGTAAGCCGCATGAACCCTCTGAAACATGCTCTCGTGGATTCGAAGTCCGCTCTTGAGATAAAATCGAGCAAGTCGCTTGTGGTCGGCCTTCTGGTATAGGCGGCCGAGCTGAACGTCTGCCGCGCCAACCCACTCACTTTCCAGGTCGCTGAGCGTCTGTGATGCGCTTGAAGCCAGTGCGAGCTTTTAAGAAAAATCCGTTTCCGGAAGAACGCGGCTAAGAAGGAGCTCCGACTCGGCGACGTAACGAAGATTTTTGGCGGCCTTGGCGAACCGTAGACTCTCCTCGATGGCGCCCTTGGCCTTCCATTTCGAGGCCGGATCAACTCTTGCTTTGTCAAGCATCACCCGAGCCAAGGCTGTTTTTGCCCGGCTGATGTTGTTTGGACTGCAATCACACTGAACGGCAGCCTCCACCGCCCTGCGCGCCCAGGTATCCGCCAATCCGTAGTTGCCCTCGAGCAAGTAGAGCTCCGCGAGATGCGCCCCGCCTTCGGCCACACCCGTCAAGATCCCGTGTTTCATCGCAAAGTCTACGGTCGCATTCAAATGGCGGCGCGCCGCCTCCTTGTCCCCCATACGAAGATACACCGCGCCGAGCTCCTGGGTCGCCAACCCCCACACCGCAGGAATCACCACTTTGCCCTTCGGAGCGCCAAGCCGAATGGCCTCCTCATAGAACTTGATCGCCAAAGGATAGGCACCCATCGATGCGTAGGACCACCCGATCCACGATAGGGTCCGCCCAATTCGAAACGGGTCTCTTGTCCTTCGGGCATAGACCAACGCCTCGTTCGACAACGCCAGCGCTTTTTTGCCATCGCCGAGCTCGTGATAAAACCACGCGCTGCGAAACAACGCCGTCCACTTGGCCGTGGTCGAACCGGATTTTTTGGCACGCTCGAGCTCTTCTCGGTAAAGCGCCTTGGCCTGGTCGATGTCCCCGGCCCGATAAGCCGCAAGCGGCCGGTCCTCCGAACCGCGAGCTTGAACACCAGCGCCCAGCGACACCAGAGCCAAACCGACAAACACAGAGGACGAGACCTTGAAAAGCTGCATACCTCCATTGCATTCAACAAACACCCTATCCGGCAACCACGGGTATTCACGGTTTTTGTGGTTCCGATGCTAACCGCTCGAATTCGCTCACGGTGTTCCATCGAGAACACACCGACCCACACCCAAGTAGGTACCGAGCCCATCCAGACCCGGCCGACCCGGCCCGGTTCCCGCCTGCCGTCCCGCGCCCGAAGGACGAGAACGCATCTCATAGCCTCTCAAATCCTTTCGGCGATATTCAAAGGCGCGGCGCTTAAGCGCCCTTGTTCAGACCCGAGCCGGCTCTGAACCTGAGCGTTCATGACTACCCAGGGCGGGCGTTTGACCAAAGACCTCTCGCAAGAAGAACTCGTACAACTTCGGTGATCCCTTTTTGAGGTGAGTGGGAAAACACAGAAAAGCTGCGTACCCAAGGGCGAAATCAAGTCCGCTGGGCAAAAGCTCGAGCCGAATTTTGAGTCCAGAAAAGCTAAAGGCCAGCGCGTTCTCAACGATTTCTTTTTCGAGAAGCAGCACTTGAGAAGGCGACACCACCGCGCCCCCCACAAAGTCGGCCCACAACCCAAACAAGGCCTCGTCCTGAGTCAAACTGCAACCGACCAAACAGAGAATCGGAAACTTGGGGAGCATGGTCTCCGGCGCTTGCAGCCCAAGAAACCCCGAAAACGCACCCTCGTACAGATGGGCGGTGCCTGACCCACGGCTATAAAGACCCATGATGGTCGGATAATTTCGACCGGCACGACAAAGATAAGTCCCTCGGCGGATGGCACGAAAGCCAAATGGGCGTTCAAGGTGTTCGCGAGGCACCTCACAAAGCGCCGCATCGACACGCACCAGCTCGTGCTCTTGGAGGTGACTCAACTCTGATGAATGAGACATGAAACTCTTCCCTTGGCGACATCTCGCCGTACGACCAAACGCGGACGTCCATCGTTCTCGGGTTGGACCTGGCGTAGCCGCCCTTGAACGTTGCCGTCTCGCCTTTCACATATGTCCGACCGCAGCGCCGCGTCACCACAAATTGGACACTTTCGTCTTTGAGCCCCAGCTCTTTCCCAAGCAGGTGGGCCCGTTATTGAACTTTGTGAGTCTTGAGTTTCCACCAGATCCAAAGTCGTGCCAACCAAAGAACGCTTGAAATTCTTTCCATTTCAGAACTTCGCCGTCAAAATGGCGCCCCTCCTGGCGCACAAGGACCTCGGTCACCGGATGGATCCCTTTATGGGTCAAACGATGATTTGCCCGCACGGCGCGGCCAGAAAAGTCCAGGTGACCTCAGGTGTCCTTCTTCTTTCGTTCGATCTGGCGAAGCGTCGTGAGGTGGTAGGTATCGAGGGTCAAGGACATATCCAACGCGATGACCCTCGACAGAAACGACGTGAGCGCGAGGCCTTTCCGCACGTGGCCCTGATACTTCTGCCATACCGCGGCCGCCACCAATTGCCCAAGTTCGGCATAGGCGGCAATGTATTGGCTGCTCGGAAGCCCGATACGACGGTGGACAACACCCACACGCAGTCGCTCCTCGAAGTACTGCGCGCTGCCAAAGTCCACGCCGAGACTCAAAAGATACCGTTCCTGGGTTTTTTTCAACTGAAGAAGAACACCTGGACCCTTAAGAAAAGGCGCCATCTGAGGCACGTCCTGCATAAAACGATAAAACTCGCTCACGATCCAAGTCAGGTTCGGGCGAATCACCTCTTCTTGGAGACATTGGCCCAACGATTCGTCATTTTCGTGGAGCTTCAACATCTCCAGTCGGGCCCTGCGCGCCTCTTCGTCGATGAAGCCGTGAATCTGACACAAAAGGGGTGGACGATCCGAACCCGAGCGGGGCTTTGACATTATCCGACCCATCCCAAGGGATCGAGAGCGACAACGAGCGGCATCGAACCATAGGTGTTGGTCATCGCCATGAACAGATGAAGCCAACCATAGAGCACCCCGGGCCGCATTCAAACGGGGGCAACAATCCTACACCCGGCCAGCCCACTGCGCCGCAAGCTACTGGGCTGAGAGCGCGGTCAAAGGGTTCATGTCGCGGTGGGCCTTTTGCCCGTACACCGTCGCCGCCAAAAAAAAGAGCCCGCTGAGGGCGTTCAAGACCGCAATCCATGGCCCATCCGAAGGCCCCCCTTGCGGCCACATATTGGCGACAGCAATACCCAGATGAATGAAAAAGAACCCCAGGCTCACACCCTGGACTACACGAATGCCGAGGCGTTGCCCCCAAAAAGATGCGGGAAAAAGCGTCAGTGTCAAAAGAAGGTGCCAACCGGCCATGTGCATAGCCATCTTGAGCGACCACGGATCCTGGAATGATTCGGCACGTCCAAGATAAAGGTAGCTGGCCACAAAACCAAAAAATGAGGCCAAAAGCGCAATCCAGGCGTGAATTTTTGCTGAACCCGCGATCGGTGCGCGCAAGTGATCTTCTGGAACCGCCAAAGCACCATCAACCGTGATCTCGATGCGAGGTACACCGCGGCGCTCAACCAAAGACGCAAACACCGAGCGCCCCCAAAGCATCGCTGAAGAACCTCGAAAGAGCGCCTCTTTGTTTTCGAACTCAAGCAACGCCTTTCCCTCGACCCGAAGACAGCCACCCCGAAAAGCATAGTCGGTTTCGAAGACGGCCCTCTTCCAATCGTGCCCGGGCAGTCGAAACGCAATGTGCCGCCGAGCCATTCAGTGATGCCCCCAAAGCATGTGGACCACGGGCCTAAGACCTAGCCACAACCCCAAGAAACACCATCCCCCTGCGTACCAACGCACCGAAACCCGCCGAAAAAGCTTGGCAAGAAACATTCTACCCATCAGAGGAATGGCCAAGCCAGGTAGCGTTGCCACCGAAAACACCACCATGATGAATGCGCCGCGAAGCGATGAAGCGCTCGCCGCCGCCAGTGCCCATGCCGAAACCAAAAGGCCACACGGCAGCACTGCCGTGACCAGGCCAAGTCCCAACCCCCGCTTGGGGACCATACCAACGATCCAGCGAGACACCCGGCGATAGCGTGATGGGCTCCCTATCCCAACCAAGTCCGTATGGTTATTGGCTCGCAAAAAAAGGGTGAGGCCATGGACAAAAGCACCGACGGCGACAAAGGCGAGGACCGTCCGCTGGAGTTCTACCATCGGAAGACGGGCAAGGCCTAACTGGCCCACATGTCCGGCCAAGGCTCCACAGAACGCATAACCAAACAGCCGGCCAAACACGTAGCCAAGCGTATCCCTTGCTGACACGCACCCTTGGCGCTGGCACCCGGCCACCACCAGAGGTCCACACATCAAAGTGCAGTGCACGCTCCCCAAAAAGCCCAAGCCAAGGGCCGCCATTACCAGACCCATGACCAGTTCCCCTGACGCAAAAAAGGTCCCGCGCCAAGACCGAACCGAATCGGGATCACGGGATATGCTCCAGCTGCGAGATCAACCGAGCCCCGGATGGGGGGCGAGCACCCCTTGCCGGAGGTTCGGTCGGCCCCTTGGCCATCACCAGACTCTCCGAGGCAAGAAGGGTGAGCAGCGACGAAAACATCATGCTGAGACCAGCCCAGGCCGGCTTCAGATAACCACCGGCGGCCATCGCCAAAAATACGATGTTGTAGAGCGTAGAAGCCGCCAGAAGATATCGCAATCTCGATTGCACGATACGCGCAAAACGAATCGTCCACGGCACCAGCCCCAAATCATTCTTTTGGAGTACGATGTCGGCGACGCCCCGGGCAAGACCCGCGCCTTCGCCCATGGCGAAACCCGTGATCCCCCCAGCCAGCGAGGGCACGTCGTTCAGACCGTCTCCAACCATCGCTGCGCGAGATCCGAGCGAAAAGAGGTGCCGGAGTTTGTCTTCTGCCCCTGAGTTTGCCTGCAAGCGCACGCCGAGGGCCTCAGAGACAAGCCGAGCCGGGCGCTCCGCATCCCCGCTCAAGATCAGGACATCAATCCCCTGCTGTTTGAGGGCAGAGATCGCCTTGTAGGCTTCCTTGCGAATTTGCTCTCGCAAGGAAAATCGAGCAAGGCACGCTCCATCGCGACAGAAAACCACACCGCTTCCGCCAATAGATGCGTCCTTGCCAAGCGATAGGGTGTGGCCCTCCATATCTTTCCCGGTGACCCCCCATCCCGGCACCACCGAACATTCACCCTCAAGAAGGGCAGGTCTCACATGAGTGGCATATCGCAATAACGCTTGGCCCACCGGGTGGCAGCTCTCTTGCTCAAGCGCGTGCACCCAAGAAAGGACCTGTTGGCGAGACGAAGGACCCACAAGCTCCAAGTGGTAAACCTCAAGGTGCGGGTAGGTCAGGGTGCCGGTCTTGTCAAACGCAACCGTGTCCAAAGCCGCCAGCTTCTCAAAGACGTGACTCCGTCTCACCACCACCCCCGCGAAAAGCGCACGACGCATGGCGATCCAGTGAACGAGCGGCGCAGCAATGGCGTAAGCACAAGGGCAGGCAACCAGCGCCACCGAGAGCGCCCGAACCACACCGTCCTCCAGACCAAAGGTCGCCCACCCGTATAGAAGGCTCGCCCCGGCCACGCACCCCACAACCGGTGTCAACCACGATGCAAAACGATCGGCGGTCCGAAAAAGCTTTGAAGGCTGTTCGAGCAGGCCCCGGGCCAACTCGCCAAGACGCTCAAGCGCCGAGTCCTTCGCCCTACGCAGTACCACCCCCTCGGCCGCAACCGAAACCGGAACGGCGCCCGCACTGACAGCGTCACCAGGACCAAGGGTCACCGGCTGAGATTCGCCACTCAGCACGGCCAAATTGAAGGCCCCGGTACTTTGTAAACACATATCGACCGGAACCACCGCCTCCGCGGGCACCCGAATGCGCATCCCGGGTTCAAGCTCAACCGGCGAAAGCATTCCCAGGTCGCGACCCTGTTCGTCGTGGGCCAAAACCGATTTCGGATTGGAATCCACCGAAGACCCCAAAAGACCGCTGGCTTTGGAACGGGCCGTGGCCTCCAAGTAGCGCCCCAAAGTGGCCAACACCACGGCCGCCGTGGCACTATCGAAGTAAATCGCCGCCCGACCGTCAACAAGCGCATACACCGATAAACCGTAGGCGGCCCATGCGCCAAAGGCGATCAACAAAGACATCGACAGGTGCCCCCGCCCTAAATCCGTGAATGCGCGTTTGGTCAAAGGCAGGCCAGCGAGAACCATCACCGGAGTGGCCAAAAACCACGAGAAAAAACGATAGAAGGCCCGAAGCCAAAGAAGGCCGCCCTCTTCGGCGCCCTCATACAAATCTCCCGCGTACAAAAAAAGTGAAAGCATCATCACCGACATGGTGAGCAGCAACGAAAAAGTGAGGGTGTTCTTCAAAGGCGCATGGTCCGCCTCGGCCTCACAAAGAATCTGGGCCGCCAACTCACAACCGTAGCAGCAGTAACGGGTCCCTTGACGGGCCGGTAACCCACAATGGACGCAACCACCGCGAGCAGTCCCTTGGCTCACTTCGCTCCTCCACGTTTTCGGCTGCCTGTGCGCGTGGTTTCAGTCACCGCCCATTCGGCCTTAGGGGGCCCGGTCCGAAGTAAATTCAGCCCACCCGGGGACCTCGGCTCACACGCTATTCGGGTAGCCCATCCGCATGGGACACAAGAGAGCCGAGGAACGATCACTTGGCTCACCACCACGAAAACAGGCTACTCGCTCCATGCGGCAAAGTCGGGCAAACCGTAAACAATCATGTAGAGGACATAAGCAGCCAAAAACGCAACCCAGATAACGGCCACGTAAAGAGGAACACCCCCCTTGTCGTAGGTCATCAAGGTTTCATGGTTCCCCTCCACAAAAGGAGGCACGGGCTCCGGCTGATTGTCATCACGCTGAGGGGCTTCAGATTCCTTGGCGTTCATATTCTTCCTCTTGCGCAAGCATGTCGTACTTGGCTTGTTCCATTTCTTTGAACTTCCCCGTCATGAAACACCAAAGCAATAGACTGAGCCAACCACCGGCCACCGCAAAATATACAATGATCGGTACATCGAAGGCTCCGCGGATATCCTCGCTGGACATCGTAAAAATGAACTCGGCCACTTTGTAGGCAAAAGCAGCCCCAGCCAGAACCAGGCCGATGGCCATAGACCAAATGATCACCAGGCGAGCCGGACGATCGTAAGGATGCGTCGCGGTCAAGGCGCGACGAAACCGACCCCGTTCAGCTTTCATCTTTGGCCTCTTGAGCCGAAGACTGCTCCTTGGCCTCGCGGGCCAGGGCCTCCGGTGTCGCCCAACTCCCTAACCACTGCATATAGGTCACCATCGCAATGCCGACCTTGTTGGGCTTGTCACCATCGAAGAACCACGAATAGCGAGGCATCACCGACTCTGGTGCCACCAAGGTCGGATCGTAAAAATGTGCAACGTGCCAATCGTTCCCGTGGCGCCCAGACTCCCGAATCAGATCGGGCCCCACGCGCCGGGTCCCAAAAAGATGGGGCAAGAACATCTCGTTTCGATACTCCTCAGCCCAAGAAACTTTGCCAAAACGCAAGTCTTCGTTCGATACCGGGCGAACAAACTGCGAGTGGCAGTGCCAACAAGCCTCACTGATATAACGATCTCGGCCGAGCCGCAGGGCCTCGTGGAATTTCTCTTTTGTGGGTTCGCCATAGTACTTCTTGAATTGTTCGGGATAGCGGCGCGCGAGGTCCTGAAAATCGAGAGACGGAAAAGGAGCGACCTGATCTAAGGTCTTGAACTCGACCTTGGAAAGGTGCGCAACCGGAAGATAGCCGGCAAGCAACCCTGCCAGGGCAAAGCAGCCAAGGCCGGCAAGCAACATAATGGTTCCAAGTCTTTCCACGATGAACTCCTAACCGACGGCGGGGCTTACGCCGCCAGACACCGGACTCGGTACCGGATTCGAAACGGGCACCCTGGCGGTCATCCACATGTTGAAGGCCTGCAGCAATTGCCCGACAATGATCATGGTCCCCGCAATGGTTCGACCATGCCAAAAAGGCATCGAAGACACGATGGACTCTTCCCATTGGGCGAGCCCCTTCCAAAGATAGCCCTGGACGAGCCCAGCTCCGGTCAGATCGAGAAACATGAAAACCAGGCCGATAGACGCCAGCCAAAAATTCCAAGCGTTGAGCCTGTGGCTCCACCAGTCCCGACCCACCACGCGCGGCCACATGTAGGTGACACCTCCGATAAGCCAAAAACCGAAGACGCCAAACATCACCAGATGCGCGTGCCCCACAACCCAATCCGTAAAGTGGATGATCTTCTGAAACGAAAGCGTGGTGTGAAAAGCACACTGAAAGCAGGTCACGAAATAAAACACCATGCCGACAAAAAACCAGCGCACCGATAAGTTGGTACGCAACAGATCCCCCCTTCCCCGAAGGGTCAGGAAGAAATTGACGATCACCGTGAACACCACGAGCTCGACCGCTATGGTCGAAACGACGGCGCCGTACTGAGCGTACATGGGAATCGGGCTGAAGAAAAAGTGATGCACGCCATTGAGAGGGTAGAAAAACGCCAGACCCCAAAACCCCAAAATCGATAGGGTATGGCTCCAAATGGGCTTCTGCAGAAGGACGGGAACAAAATAGTACATCATGCCCCATCCGAGAGGCGTCACCGAGAGCCCCACCAGGTCGTGAATATAAAGCCCGGTCACCGCCGCGCCACCCGCGCCCGGAACGAAATACTGTGGAAGGTAGTTGCCCATAATATAGACGAGGGGCGTCCAAATCAGCATCGCACTCAGATACCAAAGCGACACGTAGAGCCTTCGGCCTCGAGTCTTGAACAAAGGGGTCGCCACATTCACGATCAACAGAGCGACCCCAACGACCACGGCATGGTCCGCCCACGTAGGTGTCTCACCCCATTCGATGGCCTGAGCATGACCGGTCAAGATGCCCAAAGCCGCAGCCAGAACAATCGCCTGCCACGCGAAAAAAATAAGCCACGTCAACTTGACGGAAAGAACACGATGCCCCGTCAACCTCGGTATCACCCAATAAAGGACCGCCATAAACAGGTTCAGCAAGAAACCAAAGGCAACGGCATTGGTGTGGAGCATGCGAATTCGGCCGGGAGACAAAACCTCGATTCCGGGAAAAGGATAGAGCCGGGTCAGCTGCAAAGCGTACAGAAGGCCGGCAAAAAGAGCGACCAAGAAGAACACATAACCCACCGCCATGTGGGCCTTGATCGCCGAACGATTGACCAGTTCTGGTCCTTTCAAGACTGCTTGCGCTTGCATCGTTACCTCCTGTGATCAAAGAGCCGGCGCTTGGAGAAGTTTCTTTTTCAGTTCAAAACCTTTTGGAGTGCCGCGCATCAGCGCCAAACTGTTGATGTAGTAGGCCAAGCCCCAAAGCTGTTCTTCCTCGAGGCTGCCCGCCCAGGTGGGCATGGCCGTTCCCCCCACACCCGCGGCGATAACCCGAGCGATGTCCGTCACCTCAAAGCCCGTCTTGATGCGATCCCTCAGAAAATCGGGCGCTCGAATGGGGACACCCCACTGGCTGTCCTTGGTTTCGGAGGCATAAAGGTTCGGACGCAGCCCCGGAAGCGGCAGTTCGTTTTCTTCGTGAATCGCGCGGATCACCTTCCGGGTCTCGTAAGCCGGATGGCATGACCAGCACTTCGCAATACCGTGGTAGGCATCACGACCGGCCACAAGCGCATCGGCCTCTTCGCCCACCCATGGGTCCTGGCCCGCAGTCACGCCGGCGCCAGGTGGGTCTTCGTCCCAGTCGCTGTAAAAGCTCTTGATGAACGCCACCACCGCCCGTTTGTCTTCAAGCGAAAGAAGATTAAATTGAGGCATCGCTGTCCCCGAAAGCCCCTTGTCGATGATCCGAAGATAGTCCTCGTCTCTCGGAGACTGCCCGGCCTCGACGGCGGCAAACTTGAGACGTCCGGTGCGAAAATCTCGAGGCTTGGGGTCCAAAAAGCGCGCTGCTTTGCCGTTTCCGTCGCCTTGTTCACCGTGGCAGCCCGCACAGTAGCTCGCGTATACGTCCCGCCCACGCTTCAAAGTTTCGAGGTGCCTGGAGCTCTTCCCTTGGCCCAACTTTTCGGGGCCCCAATCCTGCGGTTTGCATCCAGCAAAAAGCAGGCTCAAAGACCACACACACAGCATCGAGGTTTTCATGCGCTTAACTCCTGTAACCAGAAATTCGTCCCTTGATTCACTTCGATCGCAACCGCGTCAACTGCCGACGTGCATAGCCTCAGTCACCGCCCACTCGACCTTACGGGGCCCGTTCCGAAGCCAATTCGGCCCACCCGTGACCCTCGGGGAGTCGTCCTTTTATGGGGCGTGGGATTCGAGCACAAACCCCACGTTAACAGACTGCTCGGACAATACATCGATCTGTTGCGTTTCTGTTCCCAAGTCGCCTGATACGGCCGCTGCGTGCATGACGCCAACGGGCACATGAGTCAACTTAAAGGCACCGTCCAGATCGGTTTGAACGCTGTAAGGGTGGTCGAGCACCAAAAGCCGCGCCCGTTCTGACGGATGAGATGCACATCCGAGATCGTAAAGACGAGGTGCAGGCCATGGCACTTTTCGCGGCCCTTGACTCGGAGGCAGGGGAACGTTGCGCACCACACGGTTACCAAAGCGAAACTCCAACGTATGCAAGGTGTCATCGTCGTTACGAATCCGGAACACGCTGCCCTGGCGGGCGACGTACAATGGGGACGAAAAACCAGTGGCGCGCATCACCAATTCGAGCTTCATTGAAGGCCCCAGGCGTCGACCCGGCGGGGGCGTTTCAAGGTAGACCCAAGCGCCCGGCACCCCCTGACCTTTATGGGTGACCCTTCCTTGCACCGTGCCGAATGGGAACGGGCCTGTAGCCGAACGGTAACGACGACGCCGAGGCTTCGGAGCCGACTCGCTCTTTTTCACCTCCCAGGGCCGAGCCGGTTGGTATTGAGACGCGGAACCCGGCGACAAAACCACAAACAACGGCACCACCAGGGCAAACACCGCGGCCAAAACCATCCCGAGGGCCACAACCCACCGCGAAACGGTCAAACGTTTGGTGACGAGGAGCGTGATGAAGACCAAGAACGAAGCGCTCACCGCCGCCGCCACAAAGCGAGCGACATGAGACTCACCGGTCGCCCGAGCCCCCAGCCAACCGTCAAACAGCAAAAAGACGGTCACGGACCCAAACGAACTCAGGAGAACGAGAAATGGAGAAAGACCTGAGCCCCAAATCCCGTGATCCGCCGTTCGAAAAAACCGCGCCCACCCTCCTTTTTCTCTGCTGGGCCGTGTTCCAGAAGCAGCCTGGGCCGGCAAGGCAGGCCTCTCCACACCTGGACCTGGACCTGGACCTGGACCTTCGGCGCGTGGCGGATGTTGGACACGGGGCATCGGAACCAGCTCTGAGGATGACCCCATTGTCCCTGGGTTTGCACCAGCGCTCAATCGACCTTCGGTGCGTCCGAAGAGCAGTGCCGGACGCTCCAGCTTGGTGGTGACCAGTTCGCAGGCCTCTACGCAAGCGCCGCATCGAAGACAGTGGCTGTGTGCGGTCAAACCGTCGATGGCCAGACCACCGATACCGTTCTTGAGGCCGGGTAGGTTGCGCGGATCAAGATCGACCGGGCAGGCGGTCTGGCAGACGCCCTCGTCCAGGCAGGCGTCCTCTTCGTAGAGAATCCCTAAAGGTCGCTTTTGCTGGACCACCGAGTAATAGAGCCCGATCGGGCACGCCTTTCGACAAAAGGTCCAACCCACACCCTTCCCGAAAGCAAGCGCACCCGCCGTTGCAAGACCGAGCGTACCCACCGCAAGCCAGCCACCCGGGGGGGTCCAAAAGGCGTGGACAGGCATCCACCACAAGAGCAGCGAAACGGATAGAGCGACCGCAAAAAGAACAAAGGTCGCACCCCAAAGGAGTTTTTCTTTTCTCTTTCGAGCAGAATCGAAGGCGTCGCTCAGACGATTGAGCTGCCCTATCGGACAGCCCCAGCCACAGAACATGCGACCCGCCACCAAGTTGACTTGAAAGGTCACGAGGTACGACAAAAAAATGGCAACCAAGACTGCGATGAGACCATGAAGAGCGTCCGCAGGTTTACCCAAGGCCCGATGTTCGGCACCAAAGACATCAAAACGAGCGATGCCAAGGGTGGGAACCAGCACCAAGGCCCCCAGGGTCAAAGCCATGGTCAGCACCCGAAGGACACGATAGCGATGCCAACGTTTGGCGAGCTGCCTCAGGACCACCAAACGTTTTGGAGCGCGCCTGTCCACATTCTCGTTCTAGAGGCCCTGACTTTATTGCACAAGGCGAACCTGGGACATCCGCACACCGCATCCTACCTCTGGCCCACCCGTGACCACCGCGTTGCAGGGTAAAACGAAGAAACCAGGCGCCCGCGTTTTTATGGTAGGGGGAGAGCATGTTTGAAACCGCCGAGCTCGGCCTCAAGCTCTCCAAACGCGAATACGCCGAAAGGGCGCCCCTTTTGCGCTCTCATCTCCTCAGAGCGCAACACGAACTGAAGGACAAAGACTTTCCAGTCATCGTCGTCATCGGTGGAACCGCGGGGTCCGGCAAAGGAAACGCGGTCAATCTTTTGGGGAAATGGCTAGACGCTCGCTTTTTGACCACCCCGGCCCTCGAACCCCTCAACAAAAAACAACACCGCGAGCACCCCTACAAGCGATTCTGGATGGAGCTCCCACCGAAGGGGCGCATCTCCATCTTTTCGGAATCTTGGTACAGCCAATCCCTTCGCAGCCGTGCATACCGCAAGATTTCTCCAGAAACCTTTGATCGCGCACTTCAGCGCATCAACGCCTTCGAATTGGCTCTGGTCAACGACGGTGCGCTCATCCTCAAATTCTGGCTCCACATCCGAGAGGACGAACAACGGTCCCGCTTCAAAGAACTTCGGGCCAAACCAGAAACCGAGTGGAGGGTCACCGACCAAGACCTTAAGGACGCAAAAAAATACAAGAAGTTCAAAAAAGCGGCCGAACACTTGCTTGCCCAAACGAGCTCAGACGAGGCGCCCTGGACCCTCGTTGAAAGCGAAGACCCCCGCTTTCGCAATCTTGCCATAGCCCAGCTGATGCTCGAACGACTGAGGGACCGCTTCAAATTCAAAACCAAAACCGGCGGCAGGCCCGAAGCGCCCATACCCGATCCGACCACCGTTTTTGACACTCTCGATCTGTCGCAGAAGCTCGCCAAGAAAGATTACGACGAAGAGCTGGAGCAAACCCAGAGCGACCTGAACCGACTAAGCCGCAAGCTCAAAAAGCAAGGCATCGCTTCCATCATCGTGTTTGAGGGCTGGGACGCTGCCGGCAAAGGGGGCGCCATCCGCCGCCTCATTGGAGCCATCGATGCCCGTCAATACCGAGTCATTCCCGTCAGCGCCCCCAACGACGAAGAAAAGTCACAGCACTATCTTTGGCGCTTCTGGCGACACCTGCCCGAGGACGGAGCCATCACCGTCTATGACCGAAGCTGGTACGGACGGGTCCTCGTGGAACGCGTCGAAGGCTTCGCCTCGGACGCGGAGTGGAATCGCGCGTACCGAGAAATCAACGAGTTTGAGGCACAGTTGAAAGACCACGGGATCGTGGTGATCAAATTCTGGCTCCACATCAGCCGCGATGAACAACTGCGGCGTTTCAAGGAGCGAGAAGCCACGCCTTGGAAGCAACACAAAATCACGGACGAAGACTACCGCAACCGAAAGAAGTTCAACCAATACGAAGCGGCGGCCAAAGAAATGGTGGAAAGGACCAGCACCCCATCCGCACCGTGGACGCTGGTCGAAGCCGAAGACAAATACTTCGCACGTATCAAAGTCCTCCATACGGTGCGCGCGGAATGGAACAAGGCCCTCCGCCAGGCCAAAAAGTCGCGCTGACCCCGACCGGTACGCCGCGCGAAGAAACGGATCCGCATCGCGCTCGAAAAATTGACCCACCCCATCGGGTAAACCCGGGAGCTTCGTCGCCTTTGCCGAGTGCGGCGGATTCGGGAGAGAGATGCAGGGGATGGATCAGATTCACATCGTTCGAGACAAGGTGTTGGTAGAGAAACCGGGACTCTCCTGCCCCCCTTCGCTGTGTTGTTGACAACGGAGTCGGGCGCGCGAATGCGGTCCTCCCTCCGATAGATTGCGGAGGGAGCGGCTGCTTTCAGAGAGATCGTCCAGGTCCAGGTCCAGGTCCAGGTCCAGGTCCAGGTTGTCCCGGTCCGGGGCCAGCGAGAGCAAGTTAATATGCGAACAAATCGTTGACTCACCCTATCGAATCTCGTTTCGATGCCGGGCCGGACAGTCCTGGGGGGAGCGCTGTCTACGCGGGACGGGGAAAAAATGACGCATCAAGCAAGATATCGCCGTCAGGTAATGGGTTTCGTCGCATGGATTCTTGGATGTGGTCTGACGCCCTTGGCTCATGCCGAGGTCCAAGGGTCGGTCCAGATTCGAGCCGGTTGGAACCTTGTGGCTGCGCCCTCGCATCCCGAACACCGGTGCGCGTGGACGGGGCTGGGGCTCACCCTGTGGGCGACAGGCAGGCCATCCGAGGGGGACCCTGGCGCAGGCGGGATTGAACGATCCGAACAGATTTCTTGCAAACCAGAAAGCCTCGACCCGACGGCACGTGCAAGCGAGCCGAGTGACGAGACCCGAGTCGTGTGGGTTTTCGCAAGGAGCGATCTGGAGCTTCCCATAGTCGCATCGGCGGCGGCCGCTTGGGTACCTGCCGGCTGGAACATGCTCGCCGTCCCCGAAGAGACGGTCTATGCGGATCCCAACATCCTTCGAATCTCGCGATGGGATGCACAGGCACAGCGGTACAAAAGGATTCGCCTGGGGGATGCCCTCGAGGCTGGCTATGGCTACCTTGCGTTCCTTGAAGAGGCGGGCGCGCCCTTTCAAGACGATTGTCTTGGCTCCAAGTGGTCCCTCGAGACCGCGCGGGCGCTCATCGAGACCTGTCCATTCTCTAGCCCCACCCCGAATGGGCCCGCGCCTCGGCCCTTGGACCCGGCGTTGCCTACCCACATCGTTCTTGAGCCCACCACCGAAGATTCGACCGCTCGAGGCGCCAGGCACGACCAAGGGTCCATCGCGCCAGAAAGTTCGGCCCATTTTACCGTGACCCAAACGGCCTCAGGAGCCTGGAACATCATCGAAAACCAGCCGCTTGGCGCTCAGCTTCCGCCGCTTCTTCGCATTCACATCGACGAGTCCCCACAAGGCTCGGACACATCGCTGTCCGAAGCGAATACCGACCTGCCGCAAAAAGGTGCCGTCCTCCGCGTGGCCGAACTCATCGCCGAACTGAGCGAACGTTTTTCGCCCATCGAGGGCGTCGTCTGGGACGAGCGTGGGAGCAGCGCATGGATGCCTCTCATCGACGCGCTTCAGCGGCGGTTTTTTGGCCCAGGCGTTGCCGCCCGACCCCCGCCGGATCCGGGCACTTTCGAAGCGCCGGCCGCAGTCAGTCCGAGAGGACTGTTTGTCGCGCTTCCCAAAGTCGCGCTTGTCGCCCACGACGACCGCACTTGGGCCCACTTGGTCCATGTAGCTCGACCGGGTCGGTCGCAAAACTTCGAAGTGGCCTATCGTCGCAGCAAAAGGGCAGCCCAAGACCAAAGTTTCGAGACCACCAAAACGCTCGCCGCTCCCGGCGACGGTTGGGCCATCACCGATCTGGCCATTGCGGCGCGCGGCGACAAGGTTTCGGTCGCGTGGACCCAGACCCAAACCGGCCCGAAAACACAACCGAAACAAAGCCTCATCCGCGTAGCCGAAAGCCATAATCGCGGGGCTCACTTTCTTGCGCCCAAGACTGTGCGCAAAAACGACGCCTGGAAGCGAGGGCTCAGTTTGGGATACGACCGCTTCGGTCACCTTCACCTGGTGTGGGGTGAGGCCCACAAGGCCTACTACTTAAAAGACCTCACCAAAGAACCCGAGAACGTTTTTGACGTCGTGGTTCGTGAGAAAAACGACCTTGTGGTTTCCTACGCCCTGGCCCACCAAAATCCTCTTTGCCACAAGCCGGTGGCCCCGTGTGGCTGCGTCGAATGGTCTCAGGAAGCTTACAGCTACGCGCTCGAAACCAATCCCAAAACCGGTGAGGCGTTCGGGCCCTACCGGACCCGGACCGAAGAGGCCTTTGTCTACAACCCTTCGCTTACCATCGACGACGACGCGGTCAGCATCATCGCCCACCAAGACCGCATGTGGGACAACCGAACGGTTCCCAATCCGGACTGGCCCTTCGAAAAAAACGTCGCGCCGGACGAAGCGGGGGGAATTTGCCCCAAACCCGGCACGCGCATCGCGCAAGCAGGATTTCAGGAAGTTTGGCAACGGAGAGCCCACGACCTTGAACCCCAAAGGCACCCCGAAGAAACGCCGGACAACCACCCAAGCGGGCCGCAAGGCCGTCTGGTCGCGGTCTACAGCGACGGTCCCTCAAGCAACGCCCATATTCCGGGCCAGAATCCCATCCACGAGGGCGCGGGGTCTGACACCCCCTCAAGCAACGCCCATATTCCGGGCCAGAATCCCATCCACGAGGGCGCGGGGTCTGACACCGCCAGCAACAAAGCGCGCCACCAATACCTCTACGATGGGACCTGGCACGAAGAAGACCAAATCCGCATCGCGCAAAGGCCGCTGGTCGAAGACGCATGGTCCGAGCCATCGACCGGCGCGCGCGACGTCCCGGTGTGGCCGATGCGTGAGGGGCTCCTCGAATGGAAGACCGCCGATGTCCCCGTCGAAGAGGGCTTCAAAGTGGGCACCTTCCAAAATGGGGTCCGGCAAGACTGGCGCCATGCCGTCGTCGCACAGCTTGAAAGCCCCCTCCATGAAGGGCGACACGACGCGCCCAAACTCGCGGTCAAAAAGCAAGGCCATCTGGTCGCGGTCTACAGCGACGGTCCCTCAAGCAACGCCCACATACCGGGCCAGAACCCCATCTTCGTCACCCAATCCCTCGACGGGGGCATCACCTGGTCTCGGGGCATCCAGGTCGCCCACGGATATCTCCCCGACGCCGCCGCCACCCACGACGGAGAAGTTGGGCTTCTCGTCTATCACCTCGGGGCGCCGGGCCGCGCGACCCCGCCGGCGCCGAAAATCGACATGTTGCGCACCCGAGACCTACAGGTCTGGGAGCGAGACACGCTGAATCTTTATCCTCCAATACCCATTCACAGAACCCATCACGAAAACGGAGCCCATCACCCCGACCTATTCGACGATCCCATCGGCGTCCCCGCCCTCAGTGGCCACCAAGCGCTCTTCGTCGCAACCTGGGTGCGTAGCGAAATCGACCCGCAAAAGGGAACCCGCATTGTGACCACGCGTGCCGCCCGCGCCCCCGAAACGCGCCGCTACGAAATCACCCACGCGGGTCCCCTCACCGTCGGCCAAAGCACCCAGTTCACCATCACGGCGGTCAATGCGTACGACATGCGTGTCCACGACGACGGCAAAGTGCATCTCGGCGTAGCATCGCGCGGTCCAGGCGGCATCAGCCAAAGGAGCCCGCATGCAGGCACCAACCAAGGGAGCCCGCATGCAGGCACCAACCAAGGGAGTCCGCATGAAGGCACCAGCCCATTACGCCCTGGTCGAGAAGCCGTAGACCAAGCGGTCCCAGACCTAAGCCCCCTCGGTCAGGTACGGCCGAAGGGAGGGCCCATAGACCAGGCGCTCACCCATGGGGAGACAGAGGATCCAGCGTTCAGGTCCGAGAACGCCGCGAACCCAACATTCAGGTCCGAGAACGCCGCGAACCCAACGTTCAGGTCCGAGAACGCCGCGAACCCAACGTTCGGCTCCGAGAACGCCCAAGCGCTGGCCTTGGTCGAAGGAAGGAGCCCACCGGCCACCGTTCAACTCCAAAACGGGCAAGCCACCTTCGTCAGGCTGACCACCGAAACCGACACCACCCTTTTGGTCCAAAGCGAAGAGAACCCGACCGGTCGCGCTTCGGCCACGACGCTCTTGGCCTATGCCTCGGGGGCCGCGGGCAACTACCAAAGGGCGATCGAAGCAAGAGATCGAATGATGCGCACCGTCGTCGACGAAGCGACCCAACAAACCTGGGTGTTTCAGGTTGAATACCCGCCCGAGGCAAGTCCACAACCGGGTGACGAAACGACCGGCCTTGCATCGCCACTTGAGGAACCAGGGACGGCATCCGATGCGAAATACCTGGCAAGCTTCGAACGGGTTTGGGTCTACACCCAAGGCATCGCGGTGGCTCAGCTCTCGAAACAACAAGACACGGTGTCCCAGGCGGCGGCCCAGGGCATGGCGCGTTATCTGTGTGCCCACGCCGAAAAAGGCCACCACGAAGGTCGAACCGTGATTCTCGGGTGGCCTTTTTCCTGGAACACTGCGGGAGACAACTGGAAGGACCGAAGGCTGGTCACCGGCGCCAACGCGTGGGCCATTCACGGACTCGGAGCCTTTGTCGTGTCGAAGGCCTTTGACAGCCTGAGCGACAAAGAACAACGTGCGATCCGGGGTTGTTACGAAGAGGCCATTCGAGGGCTCCTCGTCCACCGGCAACGACTTGCCGCCCCGGGCACAGATCAAACGGTCAGTCTCGTGACCGCCGGGTGGACCGCCCGAGGCCTCACCGTAGCCGAAAACCCCTCCGCGCTCTTCAGAGAAGAGGAGGAGTCGGTTCAATGGGGGTATTACAGTGTACTCGACGCCATCGGTTACGAAGCGTTCACCGAAGACCGTGCGCCCGAGGTTGCGCGCTTTCGACACACACCGGGAGCCCCGCGCACCAAGCTCGCGCCCCGCGTGCTGACCGAGGAGGATCACCAGCGCCTCAAAACCCGTGTCTTGGCCAGCAATGTGGTCACCGAGCACAACCTGGATGTGCTGAGCGTGTTGAATCACGCCCTGAAGCACCAAGAAAAAATCGGTCTTCAAGATTTCACCGAACTCGAGGTGTTTAGAGACGAACTGCGCGACGGTATTTTTGTGCTTCTTTGGGACGACCAAGAATACACCCAGGACCTCGCCTACACCCTGCGGCAAACCGGACCCGACGACCCGCGAAGACCAGCGCTTGAGGAAGCCCTCGAAACGCAGGACCTCGGACGCATCGTAACCGGGGGCCACTTCTCGGGAACGGGAGAGGATTTACATTTTTCGGCCAGCAACCACGTCGCCATCGACAACTGCAGCTGGCTTTCTCTGTCCGTGGACCATGGCCTTTTGCCCGAGCAGCCTGAATACATCGAACGATTGGCCCGATGCCTGCGATACACCGAGCTTCAGTTCGTTAAGCCTCTCCCCTTTGCCGGAAGAACCTACCTCGGCGCCCACTATTTTCAGAACACGTTCCGCGACCCCTACATTTCTCCCAGCGCCCTTCAGGAGTCCTCGTATCATCTCGAAGCGACCACCGGCCTCATCTTGGGCCTCGCCCGTTTTGCCCGCGCCTATCCCGAACATCCCGACGCTGGACATTTTGCGGACCAAACCCGCGCCCTCTGGAACGGTGTCCAGCTTTTTGTGAAAGATCACGGGTTTCGTTACTCCAGCCAGCGGATCCAGGATCTATCCACGCGCCTGGCTTCCAGTACGGCGGCCATCTGGTTCATCGATGTCTACCGCGAACTCAACCAGGACTGGGCGGGACTCAGGGGGATAGTCGGCACCGGGCGCGTGTGGGATCCCGAGCGCTTGGCCGCGTCCTCTTTGGCTCATAAGAACGTGGTTTCGCTGGGACTGTACGGAGGCCACGAAGCCTTCGTCGGCTTCCAAAGCCAAAGCGGAGCAACCTGGGTCGATACCAAGGCCCCTCGGTCGGACGACTCGGTGGGGCCCATCTACCCGGAGGCTCAAAGCACCTTTGGCCCAGGCGCACGCGCCACCAAACCCGGCACGGTCCTGGCCAACGTCATCAAAAAGGGTGCAGCGTCGATAGATGAGTTCAGCCCAGGCACCTCGTTCGCAACCAGTCAGCTCCTGGCCGCAGGGACTGCGTTGGCCAGCATCGTCGCCTTGTCCACCGGACAGGTCGAGACGTGGACCACCCTCATTCACTTGAACCAAGCCCCCAACGTACACACGGAGCCTTGGACCTTTGTCGGCACCGTCCCCGAAGATGAAGTCACCTTTTTGGGGCTGTTTTTCAAAGACGAAGCCCTCATTCGCCATACACGCATCCAGCAGAGCCATGTCCAAGGGGGGTTTGCTACTTCAACCGTCGAATTTGAAGCCGATGCCATCTATGGGCTGGTGAAAGAAGTCTACGGCCCGAGCGAAGGCATGCTCAAAGACCTCTACCGCCTGGGCCTCCCCACTGGCGAGCCTATCTCCGTGTATCGGCTCGACACCGAACTCAGCCCTGAAGCGATCGTCGATGCGGTCCTCGACCAACAGGTTCCGTGGCTCAAGCCAAGCGCCGACCCCGCCCCGAACGAGCCCGGCTTCACCGCCGACCTCTTCCGCGAACTCAGAGCCCTGGCCCTCACGCCCGACTTCCATCAAATCGACCTCGCCGAGCTCATCCACACCCTCGAAAACCAAGGGGCCGCACCGGATTCTCACGATGCCCAAGCCATCATTCCTGAGCCTCCCTTGGGGACCGCCTGGCTCGACCAAGTGCCGGAAGCCTTTCGGGCCTCCGTGTACTACTGGACGGTGCTCTTGCCCCAATACGTCGTCCCGCAGTCTTCAGGGCCCCTGTGGGACGCACTGCAAAACGACCTGAGCCGCCTCGACGAAAACACTTGCCACACGCTCGGTCCCGCTTATGTGTCCCGCTTCCCCGGAGCCCAGGTGGGCTGGGTGCCAGGGTCCGGTAACCTGCCCGGCCGCTGTGTGCTCACCCAAGCCGCGGCAACCTATGCCCCGGGATCTCCCACCCAAACGGAGCTCATCCAACCCCCAAAGGCCCTTGAAAAACCGCCAGCTGGAGCACCGCCCGAGCACTACAGTGCCGGAAGAAAAAGAAGCGAAACGTACTATGGCATCCCGTTCAAAGCATACCATCCTGCGGTTCGCGAACTCGAAGGAACCATTCATTGGGTCAGCAATCAGCCACCCACCACGATGTTCACCCATGGCTGGGATGTCCCTGGACAGGGAGGCGACTTCTTTGACTACCTTCATGGCAACGGCGGCCAATTCATCACCCTCTCGACGGACGCAACTTTCCAAAACGGCAAAGACAGGGAGCTGACCGATGCGCTCGACCCGCAAACCCAGAGCGCATGGGTCTACTCGCTGCGCGCACCCGAGGGAAGCCTGTTGGTCAAGACGGTGTTGACGGGACTCGAACTCGAAGTTCCAAAGACGCTCAAAGACAAAGTCGTCGTCCCTTGGTCGAAGCTGAATACGCGCCACATCCATTCCGCCCACCAAGTCAACAAACACGGACGCATCATCAAGGGTACTGAGGTCAAGAACCCCAAATACGTACAACCAACCAAAATCGTGGGTCCAGATCTGGTCGCGACATCCTATCTCGATAAGCGGTCCGTTTCCGCCGCCGCGCTTCGCGCCCAAACCAAGGCACTGAACGAAATCCTCCAGCCGGGCGATATCGTAGGCCCAGAGAAAGTCACCATGGTAGACGTGAACCGTGCAAGAACCACGATGCCCAACCTGGTCCTTTGGGTGAATCCGACAGGTCCATCCGACAGAAAGGAGGCCACGGTGGTGTTCGAAGCCGGCATCAAGCCAGGCGCCCACCAACAGATCGTGCTTGCGAAATTGGGCTTAGATGACACGGACCTCTCCCTTCAAGAGAGACAACCCCATTCCGAGGCCGCCACGTACCTCTATGTGATCGAAAACGACGGCCGGGGTCTCAACCTTGAGGCCATTCACCGGGCCCATAATCCCGGTGATGTTCTCTTTCCCCAGGGCATTCTTTCTCAGCAGATCGCGGGCGCCCTGGAATACAAAAAAGACCCATCAACCGGGAAGCTTGTTCCCGGCGCTTTTTTGGTCAATCCAGATTTTGTGCCCTACGGGTCGAAAAAGCCGATCAAAATCAAGGCGAACACTGAACAAGAAGAAGACATCCAGCAGCAAGGACTCACGGGTCTTGCCGCCGTGAGGGCCACCTACGGATTCTCGGCCAATGGAATCTGGGTTGGCAACGACCCGCTCGGCGACACCACACTCTTGAAACTCCGGAACGAGGCCTTTGGCGGCCTCAACCTGGCGTTGGTCTTCAACCCCAAGCATGGCTATGCGGCCTTTCCCATTAAAGGCGCGGGTGGGAATCATCCGGGTTGGCGCCTCGTCAAGACCCAGTGGGCAGGCATCACCACCATCGTAACGCTGACCGGAAGCAAATCGCAGCTCGGAGAAACGACCAATGTGTCCTGGGCCTTTGAAAACACCGACCAAGACTACATGCGGGTCATCAACAGTGAAAACGACAAACCCCTGGTCCGATACTACCGTCGAGACTTGGAGCACGTGACACACGACGAACCTCTGTCAGACACACCGCTAGAAGCTCTCAAGACAGGTTCCGCCCAGGCAGAACCCAAGTTTGAGGACCAAACCCCTGGACTCAAAGTACCGCTGCAAGACTTCTTTGGCTATAGCTCATACTACAAGAACTACGTAGGTTCGATGATGTTTTCCGATGCGATGTTGCTCAAGACAAGCCGGGAAATCATCCGTAAAGGGCCAGTCGTCCAGCTCTTGCTTGCCGGCAACGATGAAAATCCGGAAGACCGCTACGCGATCTTTGGGGTTCGCGATAGCGACTATTGGAACTCCTTCGATTCTCCGATCTACGGCCTAGGAACCAACCGCCCGGTCGATCATGTCGTTCCTCTCAGCATGACGGGACAGCGGAGCCCCAAAACAGAGAAGGAGAACGTGCGACATCTTTTTAACCAACTCCGACAAATGGGCGTCCATCCTCCTTACATCCGGGTGGTTAAAGAAGACCATGTTCTCCACTATACAAACGATCTCAACGCCACAGTGGGCGAAACCAAGCTCAGTGGTTCTCCTCGGGCCGCATACATCAAGCATTTTGCGAAATTTGGAGATCACAGCAAACCGTCCTTGGAAAAACGCACTCTTCACGTGGCGCCCAAGGCCATGGCCCTGATGGATCACCTTGAGAGCCTTTCACGGATCTTCAAGGTCCCCCATGCGGAAAAATTCTTGGAACAACTCCTCCTCGCCTCACCCCCCCTCACGCTTGACGAATTGAAAGACCAAGAAATCTTGTGGTCATCGGGCACTAACTCGACATGGATAGACGATGTAGTGGAACGTCTACACGCAGCATCGCTTATCGAACAAGCCACAAACGGGCAGGAATCACCTTCCTACCGCGTCGACCAGGAAGGATGGTCGTTGTTTATCAAAGCCATGCGGGAAGTAGGTGCTCTCTACGGTGGCAACGCCGCACCGAACGCCCCCTCGTTCGATCGAAGGGCCGATGAGGTCTTTAATTTCGTAGCCAGTGAACTTGATTTCATAATGGATCTCAAGGAGCGACGCCATATGCTTAGCCTACTTCTATCGGGCTACACCGTCTCGCGCGCCGAGGTCTTGGACTACATCGCCTCTCAAGAAGACGAGTTCGACGAAAAATACATGTACTGGAGCGCATCTTACCAGCTTGTCGAGCGAGACGAGAATTGGGACTACCGGCTCAATTGGCACCATTGGGAACAGCTCATTCAGGGGCTCGAGGAGCTCTTCCTCCCCTCACAAAAAGAACCTTAGGGTGCGGCTGCAATAGAAGCTTCGAGATAGGCGCGCGCCGAAGGATGGGCGCCAAGGGTTGCGGCATCGTCGAGATCAAGCAGTGCCCTTGGATCGGACCGTTTGAGAAAGTCCACGAGCATCTTAAACTCCTCAAGCGAAAGGGTTTCTTCAGACGCAACGAGTGCCGCGCCTCTGGCCAGAGCCTGCCGTTCCGCAGCGGAGCTCACCGCGGAACCATCGCTGGGCTGAGCGGTAAGCGCCACCGCAAGCTCTTCGCCAAATGCAGGCCCCATTTGGGATTCGATGTCCTTTTTGAGCGCGTCGCTGTTTGTAGCAAAATACACGTCGATCATATCCATCGCCAGACCGCTTCTTTTGTGCGCGCTCAAGTCTTTGGCTTGTTGTGCATACTGAAAAAGTGCCCCAGCAATGAACCGTTTGGCTTTTGGATTGCGAGACGTCAATAAAGCATCTTTCGCGGACGCAAATAGTTTGCGGTCTTTGAAGAGCGTGGCCATCTCCTTTTGGGCAAAAGACCATTCACGATTGTCTTCTGGGGCCAACGGGCTGTTTGCCATGGCCTGTACCGTCAAATGCAGTGCATCCTCGGCATCCCGCTCAAACAACGCGCGGAAAAGTTCACGTCTTCGCGTGTCGTGGTCAAGTTGGCTGGGGGCGGGGTTCGACCCAAAAAGCGCGGGCGCCAGCTCCCGCTTCAGGGCGAAGGAGTCTGGGGTGCGCGGCTCCGAGGGTACAGAGGTCCGGTTCTTTTCTTCGTTTCGGACCACATGGGCGCCTGAGCGCCCCATACCTTCCGTAAAGTCACCCGCGTCGTACGGCCGTGCGGCAACTCGTGACCGTGGGCCTTGGTCCACAAGGCCCACAACCACTGGGGTCGCCCCAAAACTGACACACAAGACGATTGGGAGCCACATGCGGCGCCGATTTCTACTGGTCGTTTCCATGTCCTATGGTCTCTCCCTTGCCAGCATCACCACGCCAGGGACTACTCCTTGTCGGCGGGGTCGTTGAACAGCACCGAGATGTCGATGCTTCCGTGACCCCGTTGCGGGAAGTCAGGATGCGACGGATCCCCCGGATTCAGGTTGGATGCAGTATCGGGCGGTCCGAAAAGAACCAAGCTCTCAAGAAAGCCGATCACCCACTCTTGCTTCCAGCGGGGTGCCCGCTTGAAGGAATCCCGTGATGCCTGCGCTTCGCCGCCATGTCGCAAGATGACTTCGCGGAGGTTGATGCTGCGGCCATCATGGCCATAGGGTGCGGTGGTTCCCACGCCCCAAAGCGGCTCGGTCATGAATTCACGCTGGAAGGTTCCATCAAAATTTCGCTCATGGAAATTGGGCCCCAGATCGTGACGTTTGAAGTCGGTGTAGATACCGCGTACGAGAAACGGCTTTCCGGACGGCGTTTTGATTTTGGGAAGACCCGAGCCATCGTCGGTTTCGTCAAACAGCGGGGTGGCCTCCGCAAAAAGTCGATTAAATACACCCCTTTCGGCATCAAAGGCAGTTTCCACATCGGCAACGCGGCGGTCGTGTTTGATCAAGAGGTTCGGAACATGGCAGTGGGCACAACCCATCTTTTTAAACGTGATCTTTCCGAGCAAAGTCCGTACGTCTTGTTTGTACGTGGCGGGCTTGAAGTAGTTCAGAAGATAAAACTCCATGAAATCGACCGCACTGGTTGGAATCTCATTGACCACACCATCACCATCGATATCGTCGTCTTCACAAGTCACCGGCGGGCCTTCAATGCGATCCTTCTTCCCGTCAAGACGCATGCCTGAAGGTGTTACAATGCTGGCACCCGCGACCGCGGCCAAAAGATCGGGATCGTTGGCCTCAAGGCCCATTTCGGCGTTCAGTGCGCCGACCGTAAACTCACGAATCGAAATGGTGGTGCCCTCAGCAAAAAACGGCCGCACCCGAAGGTCGTGATCCACGCCTTCGACTTTCGAGGTATCGAGGGTGCCGTCAGGCTGGGCCGTGATAGACCCGTAACGGATTCCCTTGGCGACCAAATCGTGGGTCACCGCTTTGCCGAGCCGCTTGGCCTCTTTGATGGTTCTTCTCCGTACGCGCCTGAGCCTGTGGGTGATTTCATCGGCAAGCATTTCTTGCAGTCCCAGCCCAAAAAGGTGCGGCGCGTCTCGGCTATCGGGCCGGGTAAACACGTTGCCACCCACGCCCGCAGATTCTCTCGGACGACCGTGGCATCCGGCGCACGAGTCTACAAGACCCGCTCCGAGCGAACCGTCCTTTTCGATATCACCGATGCCGTCACCGGTTCGTGGGCCAAGACCTTGCGCAAAAGTAAACTTGCGCTGAAAAAGTTTCTGGCCCCTTGAAATCGCGCGAAATGGGTCACGCTGAATGATGAAGGCCGATGAGTCCGGCGTATGGATATCTCCGCGCCCAGCGCCCACCTCGGTTTCAAAAGACTTTTGAATACCCGCGTTTTCGGTGTTTGGCGTTTGGGTCACATCGTTTTGCTGCGCCCAAGCGTGATTGCACACGCCGCCGCCACCCAAAATCAAAGCGGACAAAAAAGCCCATGGTGTATGTCGGTTGTTCATCATGGTCACTCCTGTAATGTGGGTCACACTTACGGCCGGCTCAGCGAGCAGCGCGCACCATGTGTGTCCTGTGACTACAATCGAACCACGAAGCAGAGAACACTGTCAATCTGCGTTGCTTTTGGTCAAATGTGCACTGTTGCGTCAGTGTCTTCAAAGGTTTGGCTGAAAAACAAAGCGTTGTCTTTAGAAACTTATTCTTAAACATTTGGTGACACGTGATCACAGTCACCACAATGTTGTTCCTTAAGGCCCACAGATTGCTCCAGGGGGTTTATGCCTTCAATTTGCCACGCGTCAGCTGTTGATGCGCGTAGCTTCAGTCACCGCCCATTCGGCCTTACGGGGCCCGGTTCGAAGTAAATTCGGCCCACCCGTGGACCCTCGGCTCACGCGCAAGTCAGGTAGTCAATCTCTGGCCCACGCAAGTGAGCCGAGGGATTAAAAATCAGAGCCATCCATGCGCCGCGGCTGACCGGTTGCTCCGACAACATTGCGCCACAAAAAACTCTCTGGATGAATCGATTTGCGTTTCTTGGTAACCAATCCGATAGGCAAATGCACATAGGTGCCATGCCATAACCCAATGACCACGTCCGTAGCACCAGCCATGCCTGCGTGAACGGCGTTTCGTGCGAGATTGTCGCAAAAAATCGCGTCGCTTGCGTTGGCTTTGCCGCTACGAATCATATAACTCGGATCGATGTATTTGAGGTTGTGTGGGATGCTGCGTTCTTTGAGGTAGGCACCGATCTCATCCTTGAGCAGAAGGCCGATGTTGTTGTAGCGCTTGTTCCCAGAAAGATCGGTTTCGCCACTTTGTTGGTCAAAAAGATCCTGTCCTGCGCCTTCGGCCACAACAACCACCACGTGCCCCCGCCGAACAAGGCGATCTTGGAGACGCTCTAAAAAGCCACCTTGTCCGCGAAGCTTAAAGGGCAGCTCCGGAATCAAACAGAAGTTGACCTCCATGCTCGCCAAAGACCCGTAGGCAGCCAAAAAACCAGAGTCCCTGCCCATCACTTTGACCAAACCGATACCGTTTGGCGCCCCCACCGCTTCTACGTGAGCACCATCGATGGCTTGCCGAATCACCTCGACGGCCGTATCAAAACCAAAGGTTTTGTATACGAAGGGAATGTCGTTATCGATGGTCTTCGGAATCCCGACCACCGCGATGGGGTGGTTGCGTTTCGCAACTTCAAGCGCAATATCGTGGGCACCTCGCAAGGTGCCATCGCCCCCAACGCAAAACAGAATGTCGATGCCCATTTCGACCAACTGGTCAACAATGACCGACGACTTCTCCGCGCCCCTGGATGACCCCAATACCGAGCCCCCTTCGTGGTGAATCGTACGCACAAAACCGGGTGTCATCCGGATCGGCACATTCCCGTGGGCCTGATTGATACCCCGATACCCATACCGAAAGCCCCAGACCTCAGACACCCGATACCGGTAGTGAAGCTCAAGGAAAACGGACCGAATAACATTGTTGAGGCCCGGAGAAAGACCGCCGCAGGTCGTGATGGCCGCGCGCGTCTTTTTGGGGTCGAAAAACAACTTTCGCCGAGGACCGGCTCGGTCCATCCAGATGTCGGGATCAAAGTCTCGAGGACCGGCGCACACCTGGTACAAAACCCGAGTCTCATCGTCCACGTAGTTCGCAATGCCGTCCCCCGGAGTGTCGGACAAGCGAAGAGGAGATTCAAACCGAGGCTCTCCCAAAGTTGTCACCTTAAAGCTATCTCTGTTGATCATCACGGCTCCCGTGAGGCGTTACCACAAGACACCCGATGGCAAAAGGGACACCACATCGCCAAGGGACGCCTCGTCGCAAAGGGATGCCCATCGCAAAGAGACATCCGACCGCACAGAAACACCCGATCGCACTACGGAATGGCGCTGGACGTTTTTGTGAGCATCGACTACGACCAGGGCTGGGCAACGTCAAGATGCTGGAAATCATCTACGAAGACTCGGATGTGGTGGCCATCAACAAGCCGTCCGGCCTTGCCGTTCACCGAGGGCTGGCCAACGACCTTCGCTTCGCGGTTCACGAGCTCAGGCGGCAAATCGGCCTTAAGGTTTATCCGGCACACCGCCTCGACCGAGCCACAAGCGGAGTCCTTCTGTTTGCCTTAAGCGCCCAAGTTGCGGGGGCCCTCGGTCGCTCCTTTGCTGCCCAAGAAGTGAAAAAAAGCTACTGGACGTTGGTTCGTGGGATACCCAGCGAACAGGGGACCATCGACCACCCCGTGCCCAATGGCCGCAATCAGCAACGAATCGACGCTGTGACCCACTTTCGACGCTGTTACACCTTCGAGCGCTACGCCTTCCTCCACGTGGCCCCCGAGACCGGGCGATTTCACCAAATCCGCAGACATCTGAAACACATCAGCCACCCCATCATTGGTGACGTTCGTTACGGCCAAGGCACCCACAATCGGCTTTTTCGCCAGCGCTTCGGACTGCACCGTCTCGCGCTGCACGCCTCGACGCTCAAATTCGTGCATCCTGGTCGACAAGCTCCACTGACGTTGAGGGCCCCTATTCCAAGCGACCTTCGAGAGCCGTTGCTCAAGATGGGCGTCCCCGAGCGCCTGTTTTCGCCCGAAGCCCCTACACCGCTTCTTGCGATTTCGGAGGATACCTCGGAGGCAGATCCCCAAGGCTCTCAGCCTCCCGCATGAGCCGACCAAAGTCGGCACTTGCAAGATCAAAAAGCTGGTCGAAGCTGTCGAGCACAAAGTAGACGGGCTGGTACCTATCGATGCGATAGGAAGTGCGAAGGACCTCCACGGGGTCAAAAACCTTGCGCAAAGGGATTTCACTTTCGATGGCGTAGACCGTCTCACCGGGCGAAGAACAGACCCCCGCCCCGTAGGCGCGAACGGCATCCCCTTCGCGGACCAATCCGAACTCGATGGTGAGCCAGTACAAACGGGCAAGCACATCCCATGCGGCCTCGCCAAGTTCTAGGCTCTTCCTCGCGTACGCAACCGTAAACTCTGCGAACCTCGGATCGGTCAGGTGTGGCGCATGCCCGAACAATTCATGAAAGAGGTCGGGCTCCTCCAGATAATCGAACTCAGCCGCATCGCGCACGAACGAAGCCGCCGGAAACTTCTTGTTGCTGAGGAGCTCCAAAAAAACACCCATCGGAATGAGCGCCGGGACGGGAACGACTTCCCAACCGGTCAACCCCTGAAGCCTCGCCGACACCTCCTTGAGTTGCGGCACACGGTGCTCGGCAAGACCCAAGGACGCATGCATCTTCAGGTAAGCGTCCGCGGCGCGGCCCGGCATCACCTCCTTTTGACGGTGAACGAGCTGAGCCCAGACCCGGTTCTCCGCGTCGGAGTAGTGGATGAACCCCGTGTGATCGGGCCGGTGCGCCTTGTAGGTTATCCCCTGTCCCATGTGTGGCTCGAAAGTCCCCTTCGTGTGCTATAGATATGATACGCCTAATCTCGAGACATATTTATGATATTCTGCTCTATATTTGGTTCTATTGGGCAATAAACTACCCTATAAATTCACTTACTTGAGATTTTATTGCTTTCACTTGATCCCACCGATATCCGCATCCTGGGTGTCCTTCAACGGGACGGGCGGCTGAGCAATCAAGCCCTTGCCGATGCCGTCGGCCTGTCGCCCTCTCCGTGCTGGCGCCGGGTGAAACGGCTTGAAGCCGAGGGTCTCATCCAGGCCTTTGTGGGTCTTCTTTCCCGAGAGAAACTCGGGCTCCGGATCATCGCCTATGGACACATCTCTTTGGAGAACCACCATCCGGAAACGGTCACCGCCTTCGACACCCTGATGGAAAACTGTGACGAGGTCCTCGAATGCTGTTCACTCAGCGGTCAGTACGACTACCTGATCAAAATCGTCACCCAGGGCATGGACGAATACGAGTCGTTTCTGACCAAGAAGCTGCTCCGCCTTCCCGGCGTACAAACGGTCAATACCAGCTTTGTGCTCAAGCAGAAGAAGTACACCACCGCACTACCCCTGCCTGGGCCAAATGGGTAGCCCGACAGACAGCACACGCGCTCGGGCCTTCGCAAGGCCTCGGCGATATGGACTTCATGTGAAGGCTTGGCTCTAATACCCCAAACTCGAACAATGGACCGATACAATCGCCAACCCACCCCCGAAACGAAACGTGAACCACAGCGATGTCTGGCCGAATGACCCCTATCGTCTTTGCCTCTGGGCGACCGAGTGTTGACGTCACCCTTGCGTCTGGCGAGCGCTGCACGCTTCCTATCGAAGGCGGCGGGCGCCTCAAGGCCGGGGACTGGCTCGCGGTTGAAGTTGAAGAGACGCGCCAAGTGGCCATTCCGGCCGGGCAACCGGCAAGAACCAGCCCCGCGGTCGAAAAACTCTACCAAACCATGCAGGAACAAAACCTGAGTCCTGCTTTCCCACGCGAAGTGGCCGAGGAGGTCGAAGCGATTCTGGAGGCACCCGGCATCGATGCCCCCGACCTTGAAGATCTCACCGACTTGCCGTTTGTGACCATCGACCACCGGGACTCAAGGGATCTGGACCAGGCGGTGTATGTTTGCCACCGTAAAGAATCATCCGGCTTCACCGTGTTTTACGCACTCGCTGACGCTTCGTACTACGTGAAACCCGGCACGGCTCTTTTTGCCGAGGCGCTCAAGCGTGGCGTAAGCTACTACCTTCCCGGTTTTTCGGTGCCGATGTTGCCCCGATCGCTTTGTGAAGGCGTGATTTCGCTGAACCCCAACGTCGAGCGACGCGCGCTCGTGGTCCAAATCGACCTCGACCAAGATGGCGAAGCTGCGGGGATGGGCTTTGTGCGCGCGCGCATCAGAAGCCGGCAAAAACTCGCCTATACCGACGTCCAACAGCACTTGGATGCACCCGATGACGGCCCCTTCCGAAACGCACCATTTGCAGAGTCACTGGGTCTTCTGAGGGAAGTCGGGCGGCGGCGAATCGCTCTGAGCGAAGCCCGAGACGTGGTGGAATTTCGGCGGCAAGAACTGGAGGTCGAGCTGGCCAAGGACGACGGCTACAAGCTTCAAACGCAAGAACGAAAACGCGTCGCCGTCGAAGAGTGGAACGCCCACGTCTCGCTGCTGACCAATATGGAGGGCGCCCGCTTCTTAAAGTCTGGCGTTCCCAAAAAAGAGGTCCAGCCCATCTTTCGGGTTCATCCCTCTCCACCCCGCGACCGCATCGGACGTCTTGAAAAGCAAATCGAGGCGCTCGTTGATGCAAAGGGCTTGGACCCCAGCATTTGGCGTTGGCACCGGCAGCCCAAAGACGGACGCAACCGGGAAAGCTTGGCCGACTACCTGGCCCGTCTTCCATGGACCGGCCCCCACGCACGCCTCAGCAAAGCCCTTCATCGCCAAGCGCTCTATACCAACCTGGGCTCCTCGTTCACGTCCCTACCCGGTCGACATCACGGCGTGGGCGCCGACCAGTACGCACGCCTTTCGGCCCCCATGCGGGAAATCGTCGGGATCTTCACCCACAAAGAGCTTTTCGAACACCTCGGCGTGTCCGAACCCCCTGAAGACGCAAGTGAAGACGAAGCGCTTCGGACCCAAGTCATTGACGCCGCCAACGAAGCCAACCGGCGACAGCGCCGCATCGAAAAAGCCGCACACAAACTCTTGGTGGATCAAATCCTTTCCGAAGACCTCGGCCACCCGGTCGCCTCCCGCGCGACCTACCCTGCAACCATTATCGGCATACGGCGCGACCGAATATACGTCGAGCTCGACGACCCGCCCCTTGAACTCAAGCTGTACGGCCCAGACCTCGAAGAAGAAACAGGCGAGAGCCTCGCCTACGACAAGGGCAAAAACACCCTGTTTTTGGGCGAAAACCAAGCGCTGGCCCTCCGCCTTGGTGATGAATTGACGCTCCGCGTATCCGCACATCACGCCCCAACCGGTCGTTGGAAATTCAGCCTCATCTAGTGCCCTGGGCCAAGAGGGCCGGCGAGAAGGGTCAAAATCACCCGGTCAGGGCACTGGTGCCCTGAGTCCGGCGGATGGTCTGTTCAATCGCACCAAAAATGGAGCGACCTCGCGCGTCGTGCACATCGAGGCGAATGCGGTCGCCAAAACGAAGAAACGGCGTCTTCGCCTGCCCGGATTCCATCTGCTCGAGCATCCGTTTTTCTGCAAGGCAGGCGGACCCAAGGCTCCGATCTTGGTTCGAGACGGTGCCGGAACCGAGGATGGTCCCCGCGGACAGGGGGCGCGTTCGCGCGGCGTGGGCCAGCAGGGTTGGGAAGTCAAACACCATGTCCACACCGGCGTGGGGGGCGCCCAGCAGCGCGTCGTTCACAAAAGTCTGAACCGGGCGATGGAGCTTTCGGCCATCCCAGGCTGGGCCCAGCTCATCGGGGGTCACCGCAACCGGCGAAAACGCGGTGGGAGGTTTGCTCTGGAGAAACCCAAACCCTTTTTTGAGCTCCTCGGGGATCAAGTTTCTGAGGGATACGTCGTTGGCCAACATCAGCAGCAAGATATGATTCTCGGCTTCATCCGGCGATACGCCCGTGGGCACATCGTCGGTCACGACCGCGATTTCTCCTTCGAGATCGATGCCCCAGGCCTCGTCGGCGACACAGATATCCTCTCTTGGCCCCAAAAAGATGTCCGAACCTCCTTGGTACATCAAAGGCTCGGTCCAAAAACGCTCGGGCATGGAAGCGCCCCGTGCCTTCCGAACCAACTCCACGTGATTCACGTAGGCACTTCCGTCCAACCACTGATAGGCTCGCGGGAGAGGGGCAAGGACCTGTTCGGGAACAAAAGGAAATTCATCCTCACGACTGGATCTTGCTAAGTCGTCCGAAAGGGCCTCAAGTTCGGGCGCAACGTGGGCCCAGTCGTCGAGCGCGGCCTGAAGCGTCGGCACCACTTCTTGGGCGAGAACGGCACGCGACAAATCCCGACTGACGACGGCCAGTCGGCCGTCTCGCCCCCCGCGAAGGGAGGCGAGTTTCATGTCGTCCTCCATGAGTCGACATATTCTCGCCACTCCACCCCTTGGGCCTCATCGGTGACCTTCAGTGAGTCGCGGGCATCGACCATGACCGCCACCTCGTCGGTCGCGGTTTTCGGCGCCCGCACGCTGGATTCAAGCGCCTTCGGATGAGGGCCATGCGTGAACCCAAAAGGATGATACGTCAGCATGCCCGGGTGAATGTTGTCGCGACTGAAAAATTGCCCCCGGTGGTAAAATAGCACCTCGTCGTAGTCGTCGTTGGAGTGGTAAAAGGGCACTTTGAGCGCTTTTGGGTCGGTTTCAAGCGGGCGTGGACAGAAGGTACAGACCACAAAACGGTCACTGACAAAAGTCGTATGCGCTGATGGCGGCAAATGATAACGCGCACTCATGACGGGCCTGATGTTTCGCCAGTTGATGCGGACCGGCGCCAAGGTGCCCTTCCAGCCCACGGCGTCCAGTGGGTTGTAGGGATAGGTGATGGTGCTTAGGGCATCGCGGGCCTTCACGAGAATTTTCCACGGGCGTTCGTCCTGTTGGGCCTTGAACCGCGCGTCCAGCCGCGGCGTATCCAAAAGCGCGGGGTCAAACACCGCATGCTCGCCCAAGCTTCCTCGGTCGGGAAGACGATAAGCCGCCTGGGTAGACTCGATAAGCAACAGCTTCATCGAAGCCTCAGGCGCCACACGCCACAATGTTCCTCTTGGGAGGCAAACATAGTCCCCCTCAGCCAACACCAAATGCCCGTAGTCGGTATAAAACGATCCGGTCCCCTCATGGACAAACAAAAGCTCATCGCCATCCGCATTGCGGACCAGGTGATCCATGGGCGCATCACACACCCACCAGCGGATCTGAAGATGCGCATTTGCCAGGAGAGGCACCGCCCGCCACGGGCAAGTCGACGTCGCCGAAAGCCGCGTGGCATCAAAAGCCCGCGGGCGCTGAGACCCCTCGAAAGAGGACCAACTGGTGGGCGGATGGGCATGGTACATATGGGTCGCGGGACCAAAAAAACCATCCCTTCCGATCTCGCGCTCGTACGTTCCGGCCGGTAGGTCCGCGTGGGCTTGGCGAGAGACGGTCCCTTCGACGCGAGGAAAATGAATCCACTTTTTCATTCCTTGATGACCCCGCGACGAATCTGATCCCGCTCGATGGCCTCAAAAAGCGCCTGAAAGTTCCCCTCACCAAACCCGTCGTTGCCCTTACGTTGGATGATTTCAAAGAAGATCGGCCCGATCACGTTCTCGGTGAAGATTTGAAGCAGTATGCCCTTGCCTGCTTCGGGAGCGCCATCGATCAACACGTTCTGTTCTCGCAGCCGCGAAAGGTTTTCACCATGACCCGGAACGCGCGCATCAATCGCATCGTAATAGCTCCCTGGGGTGTCCAAGAAGACGATGCCCCGCGCCCGGAGCGCATCAACCGTGCGGTGGATGTCTTGGGTTCCCAGAGCAATGTGCTGAATGCCCTCCCCCCGATAGGCATCGAGGTATTCCTGAATTTGTGAACGGTCGTCCGCCGACTCGTTGATCGGAATGCGAATCTTGCCGCAGGGACTGGTCATCGCCCGGCTGTGCAGCCCCGTATGGGTACCCTCGATGTCGAAATACCGAATCTCGCGGAAATTGAACAAACGTTCGTAAAACTCCGCCCACTCCGACATTCGACCGCGGTGCACGTTGTGCGTCAGGTGGTCGAGGTAGGTCAGTCCCCCGGGATCGAGGTCTGAGGACGCCTCCGTAGGCACAAAATCAACATCATAAATGCTCCCCTGGGGGCCATAACGATCGACCAGATAGATCAGGCTATCCCCAACGCCTTTGATCGCCGGAATATTGAGCTCCATCGGGCCCACGTGAGGCTCTACGCCCCACGCACCCAAATCCACCGCACGCTGAAACGCAAAGGCCGCATCTTTGACGCGAAAGGCCACGGCACAGATACAGGGACCATGCACCCGCGCGAAGGACTGCCCAAAACTGCCTGGTTCGGCATTGATGATGAAGTGAATGTCTCCTTGACGGTACAACGTGACGTTTTTGGATCGGTGGCGCGCGGTTCGCAAAAACCCCATTCGCTCGAAGAGCGCACCCAACGCATCAGGGTCTGGCGCCGCATACTCCACAAACTCGAAGCCATCGGTGCCCATCACATTTTCAGCCAGCTCAACCATACCTTCGCTCATCCCGTAACCGTCCAGCCGTCTTCGTCCAATCTTTCTCCGATGAAGCCATCCAAGCAGATTCAGTCCTTTGGGTCCTGGTCCGACAAGAGCCGGTCCAGTCCACGTCGCGCACGCACATGCGCTGCGCACGCCCACCAGGAACCCCGGTGAACGCTTACGCCCTCCCTAAGAATACCGCGCGCGGGCCGCCCGCGAAACCCCTACGGGAACCACAACGCCCGACGACTATGGTGCGTGGGTTTCGGCGAAAAGGGCGCTGAGAAACTGCTCGAGCTCCTGCCAGCTCTTGGCATCCGCATCCTGGTTGTAGGCCAAGGGGAGGCCAAATTTTTGACCGACGGCGGATGAGCCGGGGTTGCTGAAGGAGTGGGCCGCTTCGGGGTAGGTCACAAAACGAAGGTCCACGTGGGCATCCGCCATTTCCTTCTTGAACTTGGCAACGTCCTCTTGGGAGACAAACTTGTCGCGACCACCATGAAGAACAAGGACTTTCGCTTTGACGGCACCCGCTTGTGCGGGCCTCTCGGTCGCGAGGCTGCCGTGAAAACTGGCTACGCCATCCAGATCGAGGCCTGCGCGTGCCATGTGCAGGACAACGCCACCCCCAAAGCAGTAGCCGATGGCCGCCATATGGTCGGGCGAGGTCGTGGGGTGACGCTTGAGTAGGTTGTAGGCGGCAGCAAAGCGTTGCTGGCCGGCCTCCATGTTCCCGAGGACCTCCATCATGAAGGCTTTCGCATCATCGGGATGATTCGCTTGTTTTCCATCGCCATACATGTCGACGGCCAAGGCGGTGTAACCCATTTTCGCAAGCATCCGGGTGCGCTCGCGGGCGTACTCGTTATGGCCCCACCATTCGTGCACCACCAGCACCCCAGGGCGAGGACCTTTTTTGTTTTGATCCCACGCGACATACCCTTTTAGCGAAACACCCCTCGATTCGTAGTTCACCGGCTCACCGTGGATGGCCTGCGAGGCCGCCTTTGGGGGGGGCTCTCGAACGGCCGTTGAAGAAGCACAAGCCAAACCCACAATAGGCACCCAACACAGTGAAATACGCACGAAGACCTCCTCTAAGCGTCAGCTCAGTCGCTGACTGCCCGATCGGTCCGACGAAGGCAAGTGCCCAGTCAAAGGCGGCGGCCTCGAAGGTGTAGGAAGCTGTCGGCGCGTAGGGCTCTAGACCCACAACCGAAGACCGCATGCCGGACCGCACCGTCTTGCACCCCTATGCACGCACTGGCACTCTCCAAGGTAGTCTATGCACCGCTTCGCGCCAATCGCCGCCGGGCTCACGGTCTGCCTGCACCCCGTCCTGGTTGCTGGAGCCGAATACGAAGTTGACCCGGGAAGTTACAAAACTGTCATTGATTCGTCTCTCAAACCAGGAGACCAGGTATCGCTCAAAGCGGGTTCCTACGATGGTCTGACCCTGTTCAATATTCACGGAAATGCGTCCGCACCCATTGTCATCTTTGGGCCTGAATCAGGTGCGCGGGCGATCATCAAAGGGAGGAGCTGCTGCAACACGATCAGCCTCAGAAACTCCAGTTATCTCATACTCCGTCACCTCGAAGTAGACGTTCAGGGGCAGGTGGTCGACGGCGTCAAAGCTGAGAGCAATTCTACCTCGGTCCATCACATCACTCTCGAACACCTGGATCTGCATAGTTTTGGTTCCAATCAACAAGTCGTAGGCATCAGCAGCAAGTGCCCGGCTTGGGACTGGGTCATCCGCCACAATACGATTCGCGGCGCGGGAACGGGCCTTTACCTTGGCAATTCGGACGGCAATGCCCCTTTTGTACGGGGCATCATAGAACACAACTTGGTGGTCGACCCCATCGGCTACGCGATGCAAATCAAACACCAAAACACAAGGCCCACCAACATCGGAATGCCCACAGAAGATGCCGTCACCCGCATCCGACACAACGTTTTTGCAAAAGCGAACAACGCCTCCAAGGGAAACCTGGCGCGACCCAATCTCCTGGTCGGTCACTTTCCCAAAAGCGGCAGCGGGAACGCGGACCGCTACGAGATCTATGGAAATCTGCTTTATCAGAACCAAAGCGGCTCCGAAGGTCTGTTCCAAGGAGAGGGCCATGTGTCCTTTCACGACAACGTCCTCATCAATAGCTTTGGTTCTGGCGCCTTCTTCGTCAAGCATCACGATAACTCAAAAGGAGTCAGCGTTTTCCACAACACCGTGTACGTAAGTGGGACGGGAATCCACGTTTCCGGGGTCGATACGCGCTTCACGCAACGGGTCTTTGGCAACGCCGTCTTTGCGCAGCAACCGTTCCAAGTCGCGAATCAGGTTGAGCTCAACCAAAATGTGAGCGACACCTTTGGCAGTGCAGGCCAGTACGTCGCCGAGCCCTCGATAGAACTCACCCGTGCCGACTTCTATCCCAACGATGGCGCTCTAGGGGGCGCTCCGATAGCCACGCTTTCGTCCTATGCGTCTTATCAAGATGTGGACCGCGATTTTAACGGCCAACCGCGCCTGGACGGGTTTCGTGGCGCCTACGGCAACGATGGGCGCAATCCGGGATGGCAACTCTCACTCAACATCAAAGATCTCGCGTCCGGAAACCCGAACCCCGGCGGGGGACAAGACGCAGGACCAGCTGACACGGGGCCAAGCGATGCTGGACAACCAGTCGATCCACCAGATGCGAATGTCCCTCCCGATTCAGGTCCGGGGGGTGACGCGGGCGCCAACCCGGACGCGGCAACCGATGCGGGTAGCCCCACCCCGGATGCGGGGGCTCAGCCAACGCCACACGCCAACACCTCGACCGCAAATACTGGGAACCGGGTAGCCTCGGACTTCGGATGTCGGTGCACAACCCAAGAGCCTCTGCGGGTCGCCTTCTGGTTCATCCTTTTGCCGCCTTTGTTTTGGCGTTTTGGTCGCCGCCTCAAACGGACCGGAACCAGACTCCAAGCCGTATCTCGCCGACAGGTTTAGTCCCTTGGTTCACGTCTTTTGCAACTGCGCTGGCTGTCGGTGCACGTCGCGCGTCAACAGCTGGCGTGCGAATCTCGACGGGTGAGAGCCACGTACATCGACTTACATCCAAGCCTATAGCTTGAGAATCCAGACGCAACGTCAACGTGGGCACGACAGGACGGGGGAATCATTTGCTCGATTTCTTCAACCGTATGGATTCGCAACACACTCACCAAACCATCCCAAAACAGCATGAAGGGTACCACCGGAAAAACGGTGCAGAACAAGAAGGAGCGAAATGTAAAGGATTTTGAGAAAAAGGGCGTGAACATATAAAGCCATGGGCCCGCAGCCAGAAGAACCGCCAGATGACGAAGGTCTCGCTGAAACGGCTCCAAGATAAAGATTCCATGCCCACGCAAAACCGCATCCTCAATGACGCGAGCAGCCTGCTTCGGGCGAAAATGATGCAGTGCCGAGAACATACATCGAAAACGGGGTAGTTTTTTGGGAACCGCGAGCGCTGACACCGAAGACTGAACGTAGTCGATGCGCTTTGAGCCATAGCGCTGTCGAAGGCGGGTAAGTCTCTTTTTGTCAGGATATAAATCGGAACAAATCACCAGGGGCATGGGAAGCTTCTTTTCTTCCGCCGCTTTCAACATCGTCGTAAGCGGCGCTCCACCTCCCGAGGCAAGTTCCAACACTTCGCTACTCGGTGAGCGTTCTGCCCATCTTGAAAATACGGGAGCCATCCTACGATAGTGACCGCCAACCCGCTGCCCCAGGTTGAGGGCATCGTTATAGATCTCTCGAAGCCAACCCCGGACCCACGATTGGTCACCAAACTCAAACAAATGCCAACGTCTCTTGAACAAAGTACTTCTCCTTGGTCCTCGCACTTGCAAACGGCAGTCCATTTGTAGGGGCCCTATTTTGTGTGGTTTCTGGGTTCGAGCACGTCTGAAAATCACAACACGTGTGCGCTCAGCGATCCCAGTGCGGCCCGAGAACCCAGTTGTCGGCTGAGTCAGACAAGGTGCCATCAAGCTCAACCTTCTTTCTCTTTGGGCCCATGGCTGGCCCTCCAATTGCACTATTCGCCTCTGTGCAACGAGGCACAAAAAAGGAGCGTTATGACCGAGGCAATAGACCATACGATACAATTCTTCTGCGCACGGGATAGGCCGATCTTGTCGGCAAACCTCATCGCGACATACACATCGGAAATCCGTAAGACCGGCATTCAGCACGTCATGTCTATGGACATTTCTCCCCGGAGTTCAAGGTTGCATTTCGTTCGCGCGAGAAACGATGCAGGCCTAAACCTTGGCGCCCTGGGCATATACGTTTGTTCCAGAGACGGCGGACCCGTAGAGAGGCAGTTTTGCGCGCTGGACGCCTCTGCAGCGTCAACTTTCAACAACAATACTCGCCAAGGTTTGGCCTTTTTGTGTCTTGGCTGGGTTGCCCCAGCCCACCGGCATGCTGGACTGTACCGCCAGATCATTCGAGTGGCTATTGCCCTACTCCCATTCTTGGGTGTTCGCGTCATCACCGCGGTCGGATCCACCAAAGGAATGCGCTACTACCGAGAATTTGGGGTAGTCGTTGATCCAACGGTCGGAGAGCACGGACTGGTCAACTATCCATCAGGCTTCCGATCCCACGTGGGATGGGCAGAAATCGTAGCGCTCAGCGAAGCCGATCACAAAGAACGATCCGCAATCTTGAATCTAAGACAAGGACTCGGCCGAAGCTCTTCCGCGTACTACCGACGCCTCACCTCGAGGCACGATAGCACCTAGACTAATTACTAATACAGGATGCTTTTCGGCGCCCTGCCAGAGGGAACCCACAGAGCCACTTGGAGGCTGAAGCAGACAGTGCTTTTCGTCGTATGAGCGACCCCTCCTCGGCACCCCGGACGCCGCGCAAGCAAAAAGAGCCCAAATGCAGACACTTGGAGTTCTTCCCAAAGGTTACCGACGATGGCCGCCATCTTGCTACCCAGAACGTGAACCAGAAAACCAACAAGCTTCGCCCCGTCGACCCGGGGACGGAACAAGGACAAACATGTTGCACACAACAACCACCCGTATTCCACCTCATAGACCCCCGACCGACTCGTGGTCCATCTTGGGACTTCTAGCGCTATCGATGCTGGGCATGCATTGCGTCGAGAACTCTGGCGACCAACACATCGACCGTGCGCAACTTCAAGCAACCCTTGTCGATCACTTCCCGCTCGACGGGACCGTCGCGAATACAATGCGAAACCAACAGAATTTCGCAACTAGGATATCTTCGGTCGAGGCCGTAATCGATCAGGGGCTTTCGTTCAATGGAACAAACGACTACGTTGCGATTCAAAGCTTCTATCAAGGCACGATTCCGCAGCTATCGGTGTGCGCCTGGATCAAGACATCGGCCACCGGCGGAAACGAGTTTTCCAACTGGTCGATTGTAGATTTCGACCGCTCCGAATATTATAACCTTTACGTCCACGGGGGAACCGGTGTCATTGGGTTTTCAACCGCGACGACAGCAGGCTTCCGAGACACATACGGGCACCGACCCGTCAATGACGATCAGTGGCACTTTGTCTGTGGCACCTACGATGGAAAAGACACCCGCATATATGTCGACGGTGTGCAAGACGGACTTGGCGTAAACCTTCATCAGGGTCGCCCGTTAGGCACAGGCGCGCGACGTTATGGCTTTTTGGGAGACGGTTCTGAGGCCACCTCCTTCAATGGCGGTCGAAATGAATACTACTTTGAGGGTGCAATCGACGACGTTCGCATCTACAGCGGTACGCTCAACCGGTCTGAAATCCAGGGTCTCATGCGGTCGGAACTCACGCTTGTCGATCATTTCCCCTTGGATCAAGGTGGCGAGAATTTGGTCCGTCCACAAGAAAATGTGTTGCGCGGAACCACCGTCATAGACGGGGTTTTTGAAAAGGCGCGCCGATTCAACGGCACCAGTGATGTCATCGCTCTTCGCACATCTTACTCTGGTACCGTCCCCAAGATCTCGCTTTGCGCCTGGGTTCGAACTTCGTTCGCGGGTCCACCAATGTCCAACTGGTCAATCATTGACTTTGACCGAAGCGAGTATTTTAACCTTTTTGTGGACGGCCCCAGTGGGCGCGCCGGGTTTTCGTCTCGGGCAAAAACCATCCACGACATGTTTGGTGAAACGAAGATCAACGATGGTCTTTGGCATCACGTCTGCGCGGTCTACGACGGTGTCGACAAACGCCTATTCGTAGACGGCCACAACGACGGCGTGGTCACCAATGCTCATCATGGGCAACCACTCGGCACCGGCGTTGTTCGTTTCGGTTTCATTGGAGATGGCTCAGAGGCAAGTACTTTCAACGGGGCTCGCAACAAATTCCACTTTGACGGCGACATCGACGACGTACGCATCTATAACGACGCGATCGGCGTGAGCGAAATCGAGGAACTCTTGCCAGCCAGGGCGGTGGGTCTCGTGGACTATTTCCCCTTAGACGAAGGTCCACAAAATGTTACCCGTGCGCAGGACAACATCGTAAGCGGAACGACGGTCATTGATGGCGTATTTGGCAAAGCGAGACACTTCAACGGAACCAGCGATGTAATCGCTCTACAAAGCGCGTATGCACACAAAGTTCAGGAAATCTCGCTTTGCGCTTGGGTTCGGACCTCGTTTTCTGGCTCTGACTGGTCGAACTGGTCGATCATCGACTTCGACCGAAGTGAATACTTCAATCTCTACGTCGATGGGCGTAGCGGTCGCGCTGCTTTCTCGTCTCAAGCATCGACCACCCACGACATGTTTGGCGATAAGAGAATCAATGACGGTAATTGGCATCACCTGTGTGCCGTTTACGATGGTTCGGACAAGCGCCTCTATGTTGATGGTCGAGAAGATTCCGTGGTCCTCAACGCGCACGCCAAAGAGCCCCTTGGGACCGGCGTGACACGCTTTGGTTTCATCGGCGATGGCTCTGAGGCCACCCGTTTCAACGGCGCTCGAAACAAACTTCATTTCGAGGGGGACATCGACGACGTCCGAATCTATGACATAGCCATCCAAGACACCCAAATAGCCCTTCTTGCTGTACGTCCAAGCTGCAGACCCGGCGCGTCTTCCGAGACTGAATGTGGCCTCGGATGCGCAAGTCCCGTTTGCTCTGGAGGGCAATGCGGGATCGAGGTCACCTGCGAAGAGCTCACGACGCCAAACCCGACACAGTGCGAAAAAGGCCGCCCATTGGATGTTGTGCTTTCTCCCGGCACCGTGGTTGAGCCTTGTGCCGGTTTCAAGATCGATGTGCCCATGAACGCCATTTCTGATGACACACCCGTGACTTTTACCTTCGCAGAGGACCTCGCGAAGGTGCAGATCCGAGACCAAACCATCTACCAAGAGGGGCTGGTCCAAGTGATTCACATGGAGCCATCCATGGTGTTTGGGGAGCCATTGGAGATGACCCTCGGGCTCGATCTGTTAGGCGCTCAGTCCTCTGATGGAGAGTATGCCACGGTTCTCGTGGACGATATTCGCGAACCGCATGTGGAAATCCACGCGGCTGAACAGGCCGCGGTTCGTCTCTTGGTGCCCCATTTTTCAGAGCAAGCTGTCTTTAACTGGTCGTCCATGGGAGCCAACCAGCAGAGCGAGTTGATGGCGTGGACCGAAAACTTGTCTGGCACACCCCCTCCGCAACTCGGAAGTCCCGATGCCACAAGACTTCGAGGCAGCGCCGATGGTTGCGTTCCCACAGTTAATGGCGTCAACTGGAATGAAATGGGCAATGGCATCACGGCCGGCGTCCATGGCCGATTTGGGCGGCCGAACAAAGTCAACGTAGCCGGCCTCAAAATGAGCCAATGCGTACAGGCAGAGTTTGCGGAAGGATTTTCTGGCAAAGTCTACGTTCGAGCTCGACAAAGAAACAACCTCTGCTCCGGGGCACTCAATTGTATTCCCTACAACGAGGAGAAATGTAACAAGCAAATGGATTTCTGGGTTTTTCACGCCGTGCCTCATACCCCCAAAACAACCACTGACTTCAGTAAGTTCAAGAAGACTTCGGACCAGCAACTTCTCACGACAGAATTCCAAACTTACGCGTTCGACGTTCCACCAACTTCTCGATTTGTGCTTGTCTGTCTCGGCGACCACAGTTCCGAAAATGCCCCGATGGAAATCGATGCCATCATGACCGACCCCTTGCCCTGCCCACCCGCCACAAGTGGATTCACCGACTGTGACAATCTTTGCAACCTCCACAACACCCAACCGAACTGCGGCTGTTCCGGACAATGGCGGGCCAAAGCGGACTTTCTTATGTCCAAAAAGCCTGCGTTTTGGCCCGGAAACATATCCACCGACGACTTCTACGACCATACGGGCACCGAAGTACAGTACCGCCAGAGACTGGAGTGCACCCTCGGAGACGACTCCAAGATATTCACCAACCAAAACAGCAAACTGGCCAGCAATGGCAACTGGGGCGGTATACCCTCAGATCCGAGCATGGAACCCTGCGACTCTCGCTCCACCGGTTGGGTGGATGTGGCCGGACCGACGACGGTACAGCAGACGGAAGCCGGACTGAACCCATGGAAGAGGTACAAGGCGCTTGTCGGGTGCGCATGCGGAACGTTCTACAAGCCAAACCCGGGCGGCATCGTACCCCTTAACCCGCCCTCGTTGGACCACGTCGGTGGTCATGTCTGCAATGACAGCTCCGTGATCCAACTGGAGGCATGGGTCTCCGGTATCTGCGATCCCAACCACCCAACATGCAGTGATGACTTCCTCAGACTAGAAGGCCCAGGAGGCTGCGGACCATAGCAATTTCCTTCCGAGTCGTTCAACCGAATAAAGCGCTCATAAGCCAGCACGGGCGCCAACGTGCTGGCTTACAGCGACACCGGTCTTCTTGCCTACAGACACTCTTGTTGCTGTAACAGATTGCCGGAGTCCGCTTTCTCCGTTGCCCGTGCCGAGCCAATGGCTCTCACCATCCCGTTTGCTCTGGGTCAGAAGGACGAAGTGTCTTCGACCGTCGGCGGTTGATGCCTTCTTGACTGGCAAGAGGGCGCTCAGAATGTGTTTTTACTTGAGCCGTTCTATGATGAACGGGATTTTTGAACAAAATAACCATTGCCATTAAGGGCACTAGGGTTTACGCGAATCCATCACCATGATGTCTTTGCAGTCTCAGATTGAGTCGGTCACGGTCTTTCAGCGGGGGGCTTACGTGCGTCGAGTTGCCCCTCTTCAGCTGGAAGGACATGTGGACCGCGTTTCAATGCCTGGGCTCCCTCTTGGTTTGGTTGATTCTTCGGTGCGTGCTGAAGTTGTGGGCAACGGCGAGCATCTTCCCGTGGCCGCCGACGTGAAAGTTGTGGTTGCGGTTCCGCCCGAGGATCAAACCCGTCCACCTCCCGATGACAAAGAGCTTGTTGCCGCCCGGACGAAGGAAACGACGCTGAAACGCAAACAAGATGCCCTCCATGCAGAGCTTCATCTTTTTTCTTCTGTCGCCATGCCGGTACGACCAGAGCCTGAAGAAGGGAAGGCGCCTATTCCATCGCCTACGATCGGGCGGGTGGCCTTGATCCGTATTCGAAACGAGCGTCTCTGCCGTCTGGGCGAAGAAATAGACAAGCTTGGAGTCCAGATTCGAGAAGCCACGGCCCACCGACGAGAGCTTGAGCAGCGCTTTGAGCAATCGACCCAAGACCGGCAGACCCGCGAGCATGAAGTCCGCAAATCATTGGTCGTTCGATTAGAGACCTCGGGCAGGCCCTGTGTGGCCCAGCTTGCCATAGAATACACTGTGCCTGGAGCTCGATGGGCACCAGCCTATTCCGTCCGTCTGGATGAAGAGATGCGGCGAGCCCAACTCCAGGTGCGGGCCTCAGTGGTTCAAAGTACCGGAGAGGATTGGCATGGCGTGACCCTGAAGCTCTCGACGGCCAATGCGTTGGCCTGGGCCGAAATTCCAGAGCTCCACTCGGTTCGCATTGGTCGACGACAGCGACCGGTACCCAAGCTTGGATGGCGGCCGCCTCCCATCGGAACAAAGGAGCTGTATCAGGACCGCGACTGTGCGTTCGGACCCCCTGAACCCCAACGTGATTTCGCGCACCTTTCCGTGCTCGCGCGTCGTTCTGTGCCTCCGGCTGCCCCAGCGCCTCAACCCATTCAAGAGCCCATCGCAAGTGAAGAAGAAGAACCAACCGGCCCTCACTCCGTGCTTTTTGGAGGCGAGGCCATGGAGGTGGGTGCCGATGAAGTCTCGCTCGAACAACTCAGCGAGGCCTCAAAAGCAACGCCCATAGCCGGCGCCATGATCAACCCCTTAGAATTTCCACCCCAGTCTGAATCGCGGGCCATGCGTTCCCCAAAAAAGAGCAGGTCCAGGCGGAGCATGTCCCTACCCCCTCTTGGTGCAGCAGCATTGCCCAAGAGAGGCTCAAAAGCACCAGAGCCCGAGCCTGGTCTCGCACTCGACGCTACGTTTTTGGACTACAGTGCCCTGCGCCTCGCAGCAGCCCACGAAGTGGGCCGAGGCAGTCTGGTGCGCGCTTCGTCGAATGCGCTTTATTTGGAATGGCTAGGAACCGAAAAAACCAACCTCCAGTTTCACTTGGCGGAAGCCATTCGAATAGCCACCCAAAAGGCCGCCGGGGTTGAGGCCCTGGGCCCTCCGCCTGGCCATCGCTATCCAAACGATCACGGGTTCGACTACACCTTTGTGGCCGAGCCACGCATCGATATTCCGTCCGACGGCGCTTTTCACGGCTTGACCCTCATGGAACGAGAGGGGAACGCCAAGCCGCGGTTCATCAGTGTGCCTCGAGAGTCGCAGGATGTGTTCCGCACGGTTGTCCTCAAGAATCCTCTAGAGGCACCGCTACTCCCCGGCCCCGTAGATGTATACGTGGCCGGGCGATATCTCATGACCAGTCAGCTCAGGGAGACGCCGGCCGCGGGTGAGCTCAAGCTCGGACTGGGCATCGAACCTCGTATCAAAGTGTCACGCAACACACGTTTTCGGGAAGACACGGCTGGTCTCATTCGAGGCAGCCTAGAGCTCAAGCACGAAGTCGACATTGAACTTGCCAATCACCGGAGTATTCCAGCCCAGGTTGAGATTCGAGAACGTATCCCTGTGAGGTCAGAAGGAGACAAAGACGTGGAGGTTCTGGTGATCAAAGATCAGCCCCCGTGGGAGGTGTGGAAACAAGAGGATCGCCCGATTCAGGGCGGGCGGCGCTGGATGGTCTCTCTTGAGCCAGGCGAAAAAAAGGTCCTCAGCGCCGCATATGTGGTTCGAATCCCCTCCAAGCATGAGCTTGATGGGGGAAATCGAAGGGAGTGGTAAGGCCATGACGGACTGTACACAAGAACTGACAGCCCCCGTGGTGGAAGCAACCCTGATGGAAGATCGCGCCCACGTGATCCGGCGGGGTCGTCAGCCCCTCCCCTCGGGTACCACCAGCCTCTGGATTCGGTCCGCTTCACCGGCGATTGTAGAAAAGACGCTCGCGGTCAGCGTTCGGGGCGGTCAAGCGAGCGTGATCAACACCGTGGTCACTCGACGCCACATCCATCTTGATACCGACAAACCCGAACAGCTACGCGTCATCGACGACGCACTTGTCAACCTCAAACGGGATGAAGCACGCCTGGGGGCGGAACTTGAGCGCACCCGTTCCGATGGGATTCTGGTTCGAGAAGCGCAAGGCCTCACAGTCAAGGAGCTGGTTGAGGATTGCGCGTGGAACACCGGCCTTGAGGGCAAAGAAGAAGACATCCACCGATTCACAGAAACTGAGATGACCTTGATTGAGCAAGCCGTTGCTCTTGAGGAGCAAATCTCGGATTTGGCCAAAAAACGACGAGACCTCGAGGCGCGCCGTCGCGCGGCTCAAGACGCGGGTTCGAATGAAGTTTCGGACATCGAAGTGAAACTCTCGGCCGATGCTCCGAACGAAATCGAACTTCAAATCGAGTATGTGGTTCCAGGTGCATGCTGGCGGCCGCAGCACACGGCCCAACTTGTTGAAGACAAAATCGAAGGGAACCAGGTTCTTTTCGCAACCGACGCTTGCGTGTGGCAAAACACAGGCGAGTCATGGGATGGGGTGACCCTCCTGTTTTCCACCGAGCGCCCCTCCTTGGGCAAAGAGCCACCCCTTCTGTCCGAAGATCTGCTCGCCGCCCACAAGACGGATGCGACCATTCACGTTGAAGCCCGCGAGCAAGAGATCTATAGCTCGGGGCTGGGCGCTTCACCCAAAGCGTCTTCGGAGCTGCCCGGAATCGACGATGGAGGAGATCCGCTGTGTCTCAAGGCGCCATCGCCAGCAACGGTTCCCTCTGACGGGCGACCCTATCGTGTGCGCCTCAGCGCGTTCAAAAGCGAAGCCTCGACGGAGCTTCGTCTGGTTCCCGAGCGTAGCGCCGCCGTGTTTTGGCGATCGGAACAAGCAAACAACGGCACGGGCCCCATCTTGGCCGGGCCGGTGGACCTCATTCGCAAAAACGGCCTTGTGGGCCGAACCTCCGTCCTGTTTGTCGCCTCCGGAGAGCGCTTTGAACTTGGGTGGGGGCCGGAGCTTTCGCTCCGGGTGCATCGCGACCTAAGGACATTCGCCGAGGAGACCAAGATGCTCAGCCAGTGGTCAAAAAAGCATCACCACATCACCACGCGCATCAGCAATATCGGAGCCACACCGCTGTCCATGAACGTGCTTGAATGTGTCCCAGTCTCGGAAGTTGAGAAAGTTCGGGTCGAGCTCGAACCCCGCAAAACAACCGGACAGACCAAACCGGACAAGGATGGTTTTGTTCGCTGGACGCTGACACTCAAGCCTTACAGCCAAGAAGAGCTCACCCTAGGATACACAATCAAACAACATAGCGATGTGGTGGGTCTGTAAGAATCTACCAGGGCAACACTTCGCCCGCATAGTGCCAAAAGCTTCCGCTGGTCTTGAGCGTCAATTCGTCGATGCGATCAATGAGGCCTGCCGCCGACGCGTCCGGGTCAATGTGGCCGGCACCCTGGGTGAGCTCGGTGCGTACAAAACCTGGGTGTAAGATGGCGACCGAAATACCCCGTGATCGCAGATCGTGCGCAAACGACACCCCGGCCATGTTCACCGCACACTTGGACATGCGGTAGCCGTAGTATGCTCCTGACGAGTTGTCTTGAATAGAACCCATTCGAGAAGTGACAATCGCAACCTTCGAACCCTCTCCCAAACAGGGTAAAAGTCCCATGATCACGCGTATGGGGCCAAGCGTGTTCACTTCGAACTGCTCGCGTATGGACTCATAGTCCATCGCTTCCAACGACTCGTTTTTAAAAATGCCGGCGTTGTTCACCAGCACGTCGATGTGTCGTGTGCCTACAACCTCACGCAGGCGCGCTACGCCCCCCGGAGTCACGACATCAACATTCTCAACAACGTTGGCACCGGAGGCCTCAAGCTCCGACGATGCCCGCCGACACGCAGCAAAAACGGTATCGCCCCGACGCAAATACGCCCGACAAAGCTCGAGGCCAATGCCCCTGTTCGCTCCGGTCACAACCACATCCGACATCGCCCTCACCTCCTCTTTTTTGCCATGGTCCAACCGGTGGAAGCTGTCAAGGCGCAAGCGACCGAAGTCCACGGGTGGGCCGAAGTCACCGGCCCACCCGCGACCATAGATCAGACTTTCAAATCGAGGTCGATTCCCGGAATGTGTTTAATCTCGACAAGTATCGTAGGCCCCTACCGCATAGATCATGCCTTGAAGCATCTGACTGGCTCCCTTCCAGTAGCCAGATCCAGGCCGAACCCACTGGTCGAGATAACCATACAGCTCAGATTCATTGTAGGCCTCCTTTGTGATTTCGCAGAGCCCGAGCGCGGGGTTAAGCTGGTGTGCCTGGAACAGCAGTGAGAGCGTATGGGGCTTGTTCGCCGACCAAAGACTGGTGCGGTTGTCCCCGTCAGAGCCAGCATAACATTGTTCCACTCCGCCCGCAGAATCAAAGTTGCAAACCAAGCGCGACGCAAAACCGCTGGTCACGTTGATGGCTTGGCCATCACTCTTTTTGTTAAGCCCATAGCGATAGTAAAGCGCACCCAAGTCCGCCAGTCCGCTTTTGAGTTGTCCGCTCGTATTTTCAAAGGTTCTCAAATACCGGTGAAAGAACTCATAATGCATGGAGTTGATCATGAACTGCTGCGGCGCACTGCAGCTCGATGAATTGGGCGTATCCTCCGCACAAAGAACGCCGTGACGGAGGTTCTCTTCTACGAGCTCTTCAAGAATATCACGCAACCGACTCAGACAAAGAGTCCCATCGGATCCGGGAACAAACTGGGCACAGTTCATCAGCATCTCGAAGTGCTGCAGGACTTGGCGTGTGGGCCGAACTTCGCTCACATAGCGCACCCGTTCGTGCGCTCTGGACCGAGGTATTCGGTAACGATTCACCGTCGTTTTGCCCGCCTGCCGAAAACGCTCACGCATGGCCGGTGAAGGGCGAATGAGGTACGCCAAGTACATGCCTTGGTTGTAGCCGTAATCAGAAGAGCCAAAAGCATTTCGGTGCCACTGGCCCTCTCCAGTGCCCCCGGAGGTGACGGCAAAACCGTTAAGAATGCCGTGATCATGGTCGCCCATGTTGTAGTAGGCTGAATACATCTGGAGCCAACTGGCGGGCAAAGCCATATCCCAAACCCATTTGGGGTCCCCCGAGCGCATAAATTCGCGAAGCTCAAGGCCTGCTGGGTCCCAGTAGTTCATCTTTGAGGGGTTCGCATAGGGGGACGAAAAATCAACCGCGTACCGATCGAACACCGTATCGGGCCAAAGCTGTGTTCCGAAGGTCTTGGCCCGATCCCATTGGCCCCCTGAGGAGACCGTATCCTGATGCAGAGTGCTCAAGATTCTAACGTACTCGCTCTTGAGCACAGAGGCAGCGCCCGTGCCCATACTTGGAAACAGGCCGCTCGCATTGAGGTCTTCAAGGGGCGCCCGCACCAGGAGACCCCGCTCCATCGCCATTGCGGTTTCGCGTCGTATCTGCTCTTCCGTGCTCGCGCTTGGGGCCGGCCTAAGATTGACACGACCCATGTTCCAGATCCCGACAGCCTCTCCGATGATAAGAGGCTCGCTCACAAACACGAAATCCAAGGCCGAACCACTCTTTCGAAGAGCCTGAGGCTCTCGTCTAGACATCCATGGCATTTGAATCGACGCATAAAGCTCGTTGTTGCCAAGGGAGATGACCGGCTGTACCAAAGCCTCGCCGCTGTTCAGCGTTCTGCCGTCAGCTTTGACATGCGCTCTTCTCACCCACGGAGAACCGCCTCCTTTGGCTTGGGTGACCGTCAATTGATCCGGTTGTGCACTTGGCGTGGTGATGGCCCCCATGGCCGCATACCGCACCGTCGCGCCCGACAAGCTGAGCGGCAATGACCAACTGACCTCGCCAACGGTGGTCGCCTCATCGGTGTAGCTTCGTCCCCCTGCATCTCCGCATTCGTTTCGAAACTGAAACTGAAGCTGAACATCGCCACGGCCCCTAAAAAACGTCACGATCGTGGTAAAACCAAAACGCTCATAACCGCCGGTTGGACATTGGGTTAGGGCCGAGGAGCCCACAAAGTGGCCTTTTTGCATCATGACCGCCTTCACCGGCCCGGACTCCACGACTTCGAACCCACCAGGATCGACCGTGACCGTACCCGCGGATCCGGCATCTAAAATACGACCGCCGACCAGCGTCAGACGAGGCCCCCCGCCATCGGCTCGACGGTACACGGACGTGAGCGAACCGGAGGCGCCCCGAACATCGATTTTTTGGAACAGCACCGGATCCGCCGGATCAAGCACAAAAGTCGCCGCACCGGTATTGACAATCAACTCGCCGCCATCCGCCTGCACACTGAGCCCGGAATCCCGCGTCACAGTGCCGGCGTATTCTCTGAGCGCGTATCGAGCAACCTCACCCGACTCGAGGGCGATGGGCACACTGACCTGGAGCCACTGAATGGGTGCGCTTTCATCGTCCGAAGTTGCATTCCATCGCCCGATGACATCGAACTGAGCGGGAACAATGGTCTCATTGGGGCCAACAACCATGAGCTGGCTTGTGTCTCGAAGACTACGCCTCAAGGGAACCGCGGAGTACGCCACTTCGTGGTTTCTTTTGACGCTGGTGTCGTTGCGGATCTCTAAGCAACTCACAAAGCTGTAGTCGCCTTCTGCCGTCCCGAGCGCAAAGCTCGGCACGGGCCCGTCAGGACAGTTCCCAGTCAACGGCGGCGGCGGCACCTCGGTCGCGGGCGGCTCTTCGGTCGCGGGTGGTTCTTCAGTCGCGGGTGGTTCTTCGGTCGCGGGTGGTTCTTCAGTCGCCGGCGGTTCTTCGGTCGCCGGTGGCTCTTCGGTCGCGGGTGGTTCTTCGGTCGCGGGTGGTTCTTCGGTCGCGGGTGGTTCTTCAGTCGCGGGTGGTTCTTCGGTTGCCGGTGGCTCTTCCTTTGGTTCCTCCGAAGGATCTATCCAAGGGTCGACCTCATAGGCTGCGCAGTAGGTTTTCTGTCCGGTTGCGCACGCCACAAGTACGCCCCCTGAGGCCGGTATCGTAATCTGGTATGCGAAGATACCTCTTGGGTCGAGGCACCCGCTCACCGTAAACAGGCGACTTCCGTTGGTCCATTGAGGCGCTTCTTCCCCGACTTGCGTCCCAATACGCTCAAAGTTTTTTGTCTTGCCGGGCGCCAAAAAAAACTCATAGTTCACAAAGTCATCGTAATCCTGATTGCATACGCCACCACCGATGGTGTGCATGAGAAAAAAGTCGATGTGGCTTGGTCCTCTGGCTTCTTCTTTGTGCCAAAAGGACGTGGGCCCGAAGCGAAACTGTTCGTTCTTTCGCAGTCGGTAGGTACTCTTGGGTAGGGTCCCCCGGGAAGCGGCGTGGATATCTTTGTAGTCCACAGGGTGACCCATTTGTGTCTCTACGGCGAGGACCGCATGCCCAGTATCGTCCACAGAGCCGACACTCGACCCACATGCGTACAGCATGGGGGCACAGAGCGCCACACGTAAGAATGGTTGTGTCTTAGAATATGTACTATCCACGGCGCGCCACGAACGCACTATCCGTGCCACAGACGTCCCATGCGCGTTTTCAAAACAGTGTGGGAAAGACTCGAAGTAAACAATCGTCAGAAGCGACACGACAAGATATCTTGCCCTTGAAGAACTGTGTCGCAGAACCGCCAGTACAGAGCCCTCGGGGCCAACGTGGATGTCCTATCGGCGCGCGAGGAAAACGCAATCAAGAACTTCGATGCCCCATGAGGACTGTCATCACCACTGGTGACAATTGAAGCCAGTAAGTCTGCCACTTCCAAGAGACACACCCTAGCCCAGGCATCACCTCAAACACGACATCGACCCTCACCACCCAAGTGAGGTGAGGGATCAGCTTAAGGCACGGCCCAAAAGCGAATGCTTGAAGGCTTCGACAATTTCAACATCGAGCAAACGACCGGGTGGATATTCGCCTTCTACGTGCACCGGCCGATTCTGGCCATTTCGACCGGTACTCCGCGACGGATTGAGCTTGGATGGCCCCTCGATCAATACCCTATCGCTCTTTCCGATGGACTTGGTGAGCCAAGAAGCGGTGATGCGATCTTGGAGGGCCTGAAGGGCGTACAGACGCTCGAGGCGCTCCCCTTCGGGCACACTGTCACCCATATCCGCCGCGCGCGTGCCCTGACGTTCACTGTATGCAAACGAAAACGAGCCATGAAACTGAACCTCCTCCATGAGGCTCAGGGTCTCCTCAAAATCGGAAGCGGTCTCACCCGGAAAACCAACGATGATGTCGGTGGTCAATGCCACATCTGGAGCCACCGACTTCAGGCGCTGTACGATCTCTATGTATGCCTCACGCGTGTATCCCCGCCGCATGGCCTTCAGAACCGCTGAACTCCCCGACTGAACCGGTAAATGCATATGAGGACAAAGTTCGGGTATGTCACGAAAAGCCGTGATTTGCTCTTCTTTGAACTCCGATGGGTGCGGGGAAGTAAAACGAACCCGCTCGATGCCACGAACTTGTGCCGTCTTTGCCAAGAGTTCATGAAACGGCATTTGGCCATCTTGCTTCTTGCGCCCGTAGCTGTTGACGGTCTGGCCAAGAAGGATCACCTCCTTGGTACCGGCATCCGCCAAACGCCGCACTTCTTCAAGAATCTCAGACGCGGACCGGCTCACTTCGCGGCCCCGGGTAAAGGGTACGACGCAAAAGCTGCAATACTTGTCGCAGCCCTTCATCACACTCACAAACGCGCTGGGCTTGCTCGCCCCCGCCGTCAAAAAGGGCGGAAACTCATGTTCTTGCGCCAAAAGAAAGGACGTCTCAAGCACCGGATTGGGCTGCCGTCGCGCCCGGTCCACGAGCTCCGGAAGATTGGCGATGTGGTCGGGCCCAAAAACTAGATCGGCATGCCGAACCTTCTTAAGCAGGCGTTCCCCTTCTTGCTGGGCGACACAACCCCCAATAGCCAGAACAAGATCGGGCCGGCGACTCTTCAACGTGCGAAACGCCCCCGCACGAGAGAGCACTTTGTGCTCGGCTTTGTCCCGAATGCTGCAACTATTCAAAACGATCAGATCGGCGTCCTCGGGATCTGCGGTAGGCATGTACCCTTCTTGCGCCATGAGACCAAACATCCGCTCGGAATCATGCTGGTTCATCTGACAGCCAAAGGTATCGATATACACCCGACGATGAGGAAACGAAGGCGGATACGAACGGTTGGCGGGTCCCCCCTGGACCTCAGAAGGCTCAGCCTGAACAATGGGCAACTTCGAAGACACAATAAGGCGGCACTCTACCCTCCCCGGAACAAAGCCCCAATAAAGAATGTGTTCCCCACCAGGCGAACGACGACCTTTTTCTGGGCCAAGCCCCACACATCGAGGCATGGTCCCCTTCCACCGGCCAGATGACCGTACATGAGGCCTAACGCCTCTGATTTCATAGGCTTATGTCGGGGTTTAGCCCTGGCCAGACCTCGTCCCCAAAAAGAGCTGGCGCCCAATCCGAGCTCCCGCCACAGTGAAGGGGTGGGACGACCAACCAGACTTGTCGGAACCGTCGTCGCGCTTGCCGTGACTGCACTCCCAGGGCTCGCCCGGGGCCAAACCATCGACATCACCCTTAACGAGAACACCCAACGGCTGCTGAGCCAAGAGCTCGGGCTCACCCCCGACGCAGTCACACCCCTGATCCGGGAACAGATTCTGGCCCTCTATGGCTTGGCCAATGTGCCGGAGTTTGTGCGCTTGTCGGCCAACGCACAAAATCTATCCAACAAGGGTTTGGGGGTCGACTACGCTTCCCATCCAGATAGTTTTGTTTTCGGCCTCGCCATCAACGCCGCCACCGACGCCGGCCGCTCAGATCTGGAAGCCCTGAGCAACGTCAACCCAGAAAACATCGAACGCGCGATACCCGTAGGCAGCGCCCAGGTGTCCCTCATGGCCGGATACAACTTGCAAAGGTTCGACCTCCCCCAATGGACGCTGTTCGCCAATGCTCTCTATTACCCACTGAGCGTCTCGCAGTTGAAGGGCACCTTCTCAAACTTCGGACTCCACGCCCAATACCGCCCCTTCGAGCCCATGGGCACAAGCACCCTTGTCCAGTGGGGGGGCATCGCCCTCACTTCGGGCTTGGAGCTGTCTCGCATGTCCCTGTCGCTGGAAGGTACGTTCAATACGGAGTCGCCGGTGGGCCAAGGTATCGACCTCCTGACCCGATCGACGGGAAGACTCAAACTGACCCAAAGCGCCTTGACGATCCCCCTCGAAGTCACCACCGACGTGCGTTTTCTGTATCTCTTCAGCCTCTACGCCGGCTTCGGCATCGACATCCCACTCGGCAAGGCCACCACCGATCTGGACTTACAAAGCTCTCTGTCCGTGAACAATCTTGAAAGCCTGGGCATCTCCGAGCTCGGCACCGCCATCATCAGCGCTCAAGAATCCGGCGGTGCGGATTCGGTGCTGTTCCGCGTTCTTGGCGGTCTCCAACTTCACCTCGGTCCAGTCAAGATCTTCACCCAAGTCAACCTTCTCACCCGCGACCTCACGGTGGGCGTCGCTGCCGGACTAAGAGTCGTCCTGTAACCCGCGCTGAGCAGACACCCATATCGCTCCTCGGCTTCCGCTATCGTGGATCATGCGCGTAGGTTCCTATGCGCGGGATCTGATGAACTCGCTCATTGAGGACCGCGGTTGGCCACCTGCGGTCGTCTTTTTCGGCTGCTTCGAAACGCATTGCGGAACCGCAGAAGACCACGTAGATGCATCGGCAGCCCGAAGTGCCGGAGGTCAATGAGATCCTGTTTAGTTCACCGGGGAGGGGCCAGAGCCGATTTTTGGTAAAATACCCCCCGGGCGCCCGTAGTGTGTTTGGGGGCGTTCCTCGGGAGAGGGCTGAATGAATCGTCCATCATCGACGTATAGACAGCCAAGCTCAGTTGGGGGTCGAGATCGAACAAACGTATCCGCATCCTCTAAGGGACGACGCAGAAGGGGACAGGCACTCCTATTTACCCTGACCAATCGCCATGAACGAATTTCGATTTGGGAATCTGTTGTGGGGATCGGTCTAGGGTCTGAGAAGGCTACCGAAGGGCCATTGTTTGAGGTCAACCTTGATCGGCTGACTCTCGCGAGAAGGCCCCAAAAGATGTATCCCCCACCCGTATGCACGGAAGCGCACGGAGACCCATAGGTCGAAGGCGTCCGTGGCCTGGATGCTCTGGACAAACTTGGGGAGGCTCAGGTTGTCGCGCACGCTCTTTTGGCGCGTACCCACCGGGATGTTGTGTTGGGAGGAGGAGGCTCCTCGACGGAGTGAACGGAGGTCGAAAACGATGAAGTCGATAGGGCCCTGAGCAACGTTCGTGGAAGAAACTTTGGCGAAGTAGAGTTCGGCGTCTAGGGGGTCGTAATTGTCCTCGTAGTAGGAGAAATGAACATCGAAGTTTTGCCAATCTCCGCTCGGTCCGATCTTGGGAGGCAAAAGGGTCACGGGGACGGAGACCGTTTTTGGCGTGAACTCGACGGTATTGGAGACTCGTCCACCCTCCTGGCCCATGAACAGATAAGCGATATGACGCTTCCACCCTGCCGGTGGTCCCGGGAATGCATTGGCCCCAAAGCGTTTGCGGAACGTTGGGTACCAAGGGTTGTGCGGCCTGAGCATGTCGCTCAAATCCACGTTCCCGGACCGGGAACGGTGGTCGAGAACATCGATGGAAAAAAGCCCCGGCTTTTTGCCCAAGGCTCTCAAGACTTCCGTGAAGTCGCCAAAAAACGTTCCCGACCCGAGGTTCGACGCGAGCAGAGACACATCGGGTGTGCTGACGAGCAGAATGTCTCCCGAAAAACCAAGTTTGTACTGGGGAGCCAAGCTCTCATCGAAGCGAATTCGGACCTTGTTTCCGATGGTGTGACTGGGGCCGAGGCGGGGTGCCTTGGGGATGGACGGTGGTTCTTCCGTGAAAGCCTCTGAAGGGCCTTCGTCCGGAGTGGGTTTGGAACTGACGGCCCCCACTTCCGGAAAGGCCCGAACCAAATCGGATTTTTGATCCACGCTCAACCGCGCCCAATCGAGGATAAGAGCCGACATCGAAGTCTGTCCCAGGCTGCGCAGGGCTACCGCGCGCTCTTTCCCCGCAAGAAGGTAAGTATCTCGGTCCTTTTTGAGGACCACCAGCGGTTCGAGAACCAAGTTGTCCTCCACGACGGCATTCGTGAGCATGGACACTTCGGAACGATCGTAAGCGGTGAGGTCCAGCCCGTCGAGAAGTTGGTACGTTGTTGTCCGGTCGGTCCATTGCGCGAAGTCGGGAAGCGGGCGCTCTGCATGGGGGTTGATGATCCAAGAGGTTTTCTTGCCCGACCAGGTCACCGCGGCGAGGACGTCGCGTGCACGAATACTGGGCACGGCGGTCTCAGATCCCCCGACGACCCTGGGTTCCTCAGAAAGCGTTAGTCCACCCCTAAAACGCACGAGGTAAACGGTGATGGGTGGGTCCTTGAACTTGGGCTCCTTAAAAACCCGTTCAAACGGAAGATCGTCGTAGCCGGTGACCCATGCACTGTTGGCACCCGTATTCCAGATGTGTCGTAAGAGGTCGGGATCTGTGCCTTCGGCTTGAATACCGGCCTGGAACGCAGTTTGCGGATCGGAAGGTCCCTCGATGTAGTGGGCTTGGGTGACTTGGGGCTGGATGGCGTCCAAGACCGATTTAGAGATTCCGTATGGGGTTTCAGGGTTCGACTGTGGGTTCCTTCCGACGAAATCCACATGCCACCCCTCAAAGTGTGGGACCAAGCGGACCGGCACCTTGCTCTCTTGGAGAAGATTCAACGCGGCGAGAAGATCGTGGTCGCTTGGCCAGACCAGCAGCCGGTCCCCGAGCAAAGAGACGTGGACTGGGTTGTCGACGTCCAGGCCATCCTTGGTTAGGGTGGACAACCAGGCTTTCACCGAGGGCGTGTCTCGGACAGTGCTCTTGTCGGCGTGCACCCCCTGGGTTCGGAAGAGGGTCTTGATGTCGACTTCGAATACACCCTTCGGATAGTTGTTTGGGGCGACCTCTTGATTTCCTCGGTGCCGGCGGACGCGTGGTCGGCCCATGTTTTTCAGGGCCTCATCGCGGTGGGTGATGAGGCTCTTGTACTCCGAGGCCACAATGGCATCGGTGGTGATCCAAGGCCCGTCCTCCGTATCTTCACGCTTTGCGTCATGGTCCAAAAAGCGAAGTTTCTGGCCGGCTTCGTGGAGGGCTCGGCCCCCGAAATAGGTGAGCTTGTCGGGGCTTCCGGATCGAATGCGGATGTCGCCGTTGCGGAGCGCCTGATTCCAAACCGAGCCCGCGACAATGCCCTGAAGGTTGCCGTCGAGAAACAGGGCGATCTCACCGCCGTCCTTGACGACGATGTCCTTCATGGAGGAAAAGATCTGGACCGACAGACTTCCCGGGTCCTGGATCACCACGGCCTGGTCCACCGACACCGTGGAATGGACGCGGCCCCCGAACGATGTTGGGTCGGTGTTTCGGACGGCCGGCCCCAGGCTGACGTGGTCTTCGCGCACCATGCGGGTCACCCTGTGGAGGTGTTCGGGTGACAGATGCTTGATCTCTTCGGCGGAACCAAAGATGGGCACCAACGTTTGCCGAATGATGCTCGGGACCATGTCGAAACTCCGTTCCATGCTGAAAAACTTCACGTGACTGACGATGGCAGCAGCGGAAGACAGGGCCAAGGGAACGTAGTCTTCCTTCGCGATCACCACACCGTCTTGGGTGAGCAGGGGCGCCCGCCCGGGCGCCAGAAAGTCGGTGTGCGCGGGGACCGATGTTTTGGGGACGGTCCTCTTTCCGGGGATCATTTTTTCGGTGCCGGCGACCACAAAAAAGTGGTCCTGACCCTGTCCGGCTTCAACGATCGCTTCGCTGAGGCTTGCGCCCGGGGCCGCACCCGCAAAGACCAGCATCTGGGCTCGCCCCGCGTCGGCGATGGCTTCGGACAGCGTTTGGTGGAGCTGCTTTTTCAATGCGGCCAAGCGTTGGCGGTCGGCACTCGGAAACGCGGCCTCCAGGTCGTAGCGCAGTTGGGGACTGATGCTGATGACCACCACGGTGTATTTGCCGGGTCCAAAAACCGAGGATCGCCGCTCTTGAATGCTGCGGCGGATGGCCCGTACCACGTCATTCGGCGTGGTTTTTTCGGCCGGACCGACATCCAGCCCCAGGACCCGTGCACGGTGTCGGTCGAGCCCTTCGTTTGTTGCTTGCCGCGAAAACTCATTCCACAGGACGTGGGCGTGTTTGAGGCCCTGACTGGCGCCTTTTGGAAGCGGTTGAAGTGTGCTCCCACCCTGGCTGAAGTCGTCGATGACGGCCGCGCTGGTTCGACTTCCCAGAAAACCTCGCACTGGGTTGAATGCGATGATCTTGATCGGCTCTTTTTCTTGCGGAAAGAGGGCTGACTCGGGGTTGATATGGAGCTCTTGCCGGAACCCCAAAAGGCGTCCTTCGGCGTCGAGGCCATAGGCGGCCTTGAGCTGCTTTTTGTCCGGAGCGTTGAGCTTGGCCCAAGAAATGATCAGCGCGGGCGTGGTTCGTACGCCGAGTTCTCGAAGCGCGTGCACCTCCAGCGGACTGCTGAGCACCGACCGTCCCCCGTCGGGTCTGTGGACCACCAAAAGGGGCGGGACGAACTTTTTGGCCTCGTGAAGTTCGCGGACCAAAGAGGCGACCGCAGTTTCTGGGGCGGTCAGAACCTCGAGGTCCCAAAGGTCCAGCTGAGCCAGCCCGGTGGCGAGGCCATACGCCCACGGGAGACGTTGGTGGGCGGTCTCATTGATGGTGAAGGTCCCGGCGTCGATGTCTTCGAAATCGGTGCTTTTGGGCACAAAGGCGCCGAGGACGTTGTTGGATGAGACCGTAGGGAAGACGACTGCACCGTTTTTGAAGTCATGGCCGAGAGCCACGTTGAGGTTGAGTCCTCCTTCGGGCTGGACGAGAAAGATGGTCTTGTCCACCGACTGTCCGGTGGCCCAACCCAGGGTGGACACATCGTGGGTGCTGTGGATCCACGCGCTCGACGACTCTTTCCACAAATGGGCCCACAGGCTGGAATTGGAGCCATCTGCCATGAGTCCCACGTTCTTGAAGAGCTCCTTGGGGGCGCTTTTGAACTCGAGGAAGGTGGTTTGATAGACTTGCTGCTCCGCGTTTTTCAAAGCGGCGGGAGTGGCTCCGGTCGGGGTTCGCGGACGCTGCTCGGGCGCCCGGTTTCCGTTTTGGGCTTCGCTCCACTCGTAGGGTGGAAGCCCCAAGCGAACGGGGACCGAGTCCTGCTTGAGGAGGTTGAAGGCCGCGAGGGTGACGTGGTCGTCCGGGTGAATGGCCACGCGCCCGCTCGGGAGGGGGTAGAGGCGAAGGGGACGGCCAAGGTTCAGCCCCGTTCGCACCAGCGCGTCCATTTCGCGCTCGAGGTCGGTTGTCCCCTGGTGCGCGTCCAGCGCCCCCACCGGCTGGCTGCGGAAGATGTTCTTTACTTTCCACTCTGAGATGCCGGATGGATATTGGGCTTCGTCGGTCAGTTCTCGTCCTTTGTAGAAGCGCCGAACCCGCGCATGGCTGAGGGTGGTTGCGTGCGCACGAATCTGGTCCGCGTTTTCGACAAGAAGGCCATCCGTGGATGAAAAGACCAAGGACCAAAGACCTTCGGTGACGAGCTCTGGACCGGGGTCGACCCAGCGCACCTGTTTTTTGCGCCAGGTTATGGTGTCATCACCCAGGCCGCCGGTGGGGCCGCCCGGGGGTGGGGGCGTGTTCGGTGTCGTGACCGACGTTGAAGTTGGGTCTTGGCCGGTGATTCGTCTTTTGGCCGCTTCGCTTTGTTCCTTGAAGCTGAGTCTTTCGGGGCGCGCCAGAAGGTTGTCCAGGAGCCAATCATTGATGGCGCGGATGTACGCTTCTCGATGGGCGTCCGAAAGCTGATTGGTCAGGACATGGTCTTCATACCAAGTGCTCCAAGAACCCGGCTGCCGGTGGATCAATCGGGGCGTCGGTTCATCGGGCCCGAGGTGGAGCACGATGCCCCGGGGTGCTTCCCACCCCAAATCGAGGTTGAGCTTTCGATAGATCTCCACCCCATCCCCCGTTCTTTTGAGGATCACGTTTTGGGGAACGTAGCCTTGAACCCACGCGCGGATGGCTTGGGCGGCCTCGGCCCGGGCCTCCGGCCGGACCCCGAAACCGAGCGTGTCGACGACGCTCAAGGACAGCGCTTCACCCCACCAACTGGGATGTTCGGCGATCGCGTCGCGGGGCCAGTGATAGAGGCTTGCCCGGTGCTCGAATGGAACGTCGGCGGCCCAACCGACAAGGGCATAGTCGGGCGGGACCAAAAAGGGCACGCCTTCATCCACAACCAGCACGTTGTGCCGTTCATCCACAAACACGTGGTCGGCAAGGGCCTCGATCTCTTCGCGGTTCATCGTCCCCACGATGCCACTCATGGCCAGTCCGTTCATGATGTTGAAGACAAACAGTTTGAAGGCTTCTTTGGCCCCGATCTGTTTGGCAAGCTCCAGACCAGCGACCAAGAATCCGCTTGCGTTGGGGCCTGCAGCCCAGAGGGTTGGGCCCCAGGTTCCGAGGCTGTCTTGGGCCACTTCGGTTTCAGCAAAAGCTGGGGTGAACCAGGCCACGCTGGCTTCGAGGGAGCGGTCCTCATCCACGCCCGGCCCCTCGAGCGCGTCGTACACATCGAGATACCAAATGGCTGCCGTGCTGGACGGTAGCGAGGCGAACAGGTCTTGGATGCGTTCGCTCGCGTACAAAAAGCCATGGTCGTGGACAAAGCTTTGGACGCCCGCCCACAGCGTGTAGGCCTCGGTCTCGAAGGCTGCACCGTGGTTGGGGTGAGCCTGGGCAAACCGGAACAGCCCCAGGATCAAACCGGCCGTGGCTTCAAGGTGATAGACGCGCTCTTGCAGATCGCTTTGTTCAATGTACGGATCTCGGAAACTGCTGGGGAAATAGTGGGTGCCGTAATAGCACTGATCGCTTGCGCCGTAAGGAATGTCGTCGGCAAACTTGTTCAGCGTGTATTCGAGGCACGTTTGGAGCTGGTTGACCCGGTGGCTCGGCAGGGAGCCGTAGTCCACGGACAGAGCCAGCCAACTGCAGTTGTCGATGGCGACTTCTTGACTGGGCAAGAATCGTCCATCGTCCTCAAAGGTTCCGCCGGTGATCACCCGGCCTTGCTGCACGATGGTCTTGGGTTCGCTTCGACACCCGTTGGGCGGTTTCATCTCGGTGTGTCCCTCCTTTGGGGATTCCCAAAGGAGCTCGAAGATGCCGGTTCGGAGCTCGTCACGCCAAGCCTTCAGCCAGGCGCGCCGCGTCTTTCGTTCGGTGCCCTCAAGCCCGGGCCACAGTTGCGCTTCTTCCCGCAGCGCGTGGTTGAGTACGCTTAAGACGTCTAGGTTGTGCTCGGTGACCACGTTTTAGGCAGGGACACGCTTTTTGAGGGTTTCGAATTGGGACAAGGTTGGCACAAAGGGGTCCGCAACGGGCATCAGGCCTTCTTTCGTTTGCTGGGTCCTTCGGATGGTGGGCGGTCTTTCAGCCTCAAAGCCATCGTATCCCAGGGCATCGAGGACATCGTAGTAGGCGAAGCGTTCGGTTGAATCGTCGGTCAGTCCCAAGATCCACGGTTGGTCCCGATGCAATAAGCCTTGGGTGGTCCATCCCGCGGTCATCAACGTTCCGCAGGCGTTGGCTTCGCATCCATCGACCCCGGGGCCCTTGAGGCCACTCGACAAATCAACCCGCACCCGGTGACGTTCCAGGCCGCGAAGGGCTGCGAGGTAGCAGCGACGAAAGTGGGTTTGTTCTACGGCCTCGAGTTCAAAAAAAGCGTCCGAACCCAAAAACGCCCCGAGACCATGAATGGCCCAGGCGCTGGCGCCGGTGACCAAACGGACGTCCCGCCAATGGTCTTTGTTGGTGTTTTTGGAAAAGGCCCAACCGAGGATCTGGTCGCCGTCCCACACCGCTTGCGCCGGATCACAAAGCCACCGGGCCAAGCCCTTCGCGGGTTCGTTTTCGTGCCGGCGCGCTCTTTGGTGAAGGGCGATGCCCTGGGTATAGACCCAGACCCTATCGAAGCCCGCCAGAACCTGAGCATCCCTGTAGGTAAGGTCTCCGGTCGAATTCTGCGTGGTGTTGGCACCGGAGGTGACCGGTGGCGCTTCGGTGGGTTGTTCGTATTCGGCCTGCACCCACTGTCCCGAATCCGAGGATGCGGGTTTCAAGAGTGCGGCTCTCAGCTCCAGAGCTTTTTTGAGATTGCCCTCGATATGATTCTCAACCCACTCACGGTTCGGCCCTGAAACTTGATTCCCGAGAACCCGGACGTAGCGCTGAGAACCGGCATCCCAGTCAGCGAGAAAACCGGCCTCTAGATCGAGAAAACCGGCCCGCAGATCTGGGTGGCGAGCGGGGATTGATGTGGTCAGCCCATGCTGGCCCGGGCGTTGACGACGTATGGCGCTGGGGCCGGGATCTGGGATTGTGATTTGGCCCCCATGATTTCCGTGGAGCCACATCAAGGCCGGTTTCGGTTCTCCGCCGGTTAGGCCATCCCTGTTTCCTTCGCCCGGCGAGACCCTTTCGATGACCGTCTGGACGGTCTTTGGTTGGCCGACGAGGGGTCGGTCTTGGAAACGCCAGAGGCGTACGTCTTCAGGAAATTCGGCCCGGTCCCAAGAGGCAGGGATCATGAGCAGATTCCATCCCCGTTGCCAAGCGATTTCGGAGGCCAATGCGGGTGTGATTGAGAGAATCGAAACCAACGTTACGGTCAGCATGGATGCATACACCACTGAGGGATACACGTTGCGGCGGATGCGTGTTTGGGGTTGGACACAGCGGGCAGCCGCTCGCTCTCGGTCCTGGATGCGGCATGCTTTGAGACGGGGTGTATTCATAGGCCTTTGGGACTTTTCCTTGAGCGAGGTTTCCCGCTCGCTCTCGACGCGACGTTCGCGGTTTCTTACTGCTTCTTTGCCGGTCGATCTAGCGAGAAATCCACGTTTTTCGGTGGCGCGCGTAAACACTGCTGTCGCCAAAACGCACGTGATTGCGGTATCAGCAAGAATCACTGCAAGTTGAGGCTCACGGGTGACTGGGCTCCCAGCTGAAAGGTCTAGGGGATTTATCGGTCACCTGGTCAGGTCGCCCACCAAAGCCGGTCAAACTTCCGTCGAGTTCAGTTTCGTTGTCAGCCAACCACAGGGCAAACGCCAGTTCTGCGTCCTCAGTCTTGCCGTTCTCCTGCAAATCCACAAGCGCATGCCCCTCCTGTGCGAGCAGACGAATGTATGACATTGCAACGCATCTGGTGGATAGAGTTCTGCCTAAGGTTCAACTGAGACCATGGGTTGTGGCTCCGCACTGGCCGCTGGCGGCTTTGCTGGGTGCCAAACCAGATGTCTTTGCAAAATTTTCGAAGCTCTTTGTTACACACGAAAGAGCCGGCTTCATTGCCGTCCACGATGATGGTGCATCGACGCCCGCCCGGGAGCGCTTGGATGAAAGCTGTCGTTGAGACCCAAACGCTTTTTCCGTTGAGGCAAACACCATGGTGCCGGCCCACGATGCAGCGGCAAGAGAACGCATCTGCCGGTACGCAGCCAGGCCACCGTTGTGCGAAAACGCCGTTTCCATAACCGAAAACGGCAGGATTCGGGTTGCACTCAAGCGACCACGAACCACTGGAGCCACCCACATTGAACTTGAACCCCAGACGGCAATGGCCATCGCGCGACCGCTCGTTTTGCGGTAGCGAGTCTCGAACGCAGATGGGCCTCCCACCCTCTCCGTGCGCGCAGGCCAGGGCTCGTCGACGAGGCCGGTTGTGAGCGTGGTCATAGCCGCCTAGGAAGAAGTATTCCCTGGCACCGGCGATTCAGCTTGGTCAAACCCCTGCTACAGACACGAACTCAAATCGGCTTTGGTCAAATCGCACCCGAGACCTACGGGATGGAGAACCCAATCGCCGGACCGTGGGCCATCCTCATACGTCACAGCCCATCTTCCGACCAGCGAACCCTGTTCCCCGACCCGCCAGCGCATCGCACCTTCCAGACTCACATTCGTATAGCTGAACCGGGCATCAATGACATTTTCGGTCGCCCACCCGGAGACGGTTCCGAGGAAGTGCCCCTGCGAGCTCCAGAAGCGACCGGTGATCGCCATCCCAACCTGCTGAAGGTCCACCCGACCTCGCGAGCCGTAGTACGTACCATTGAAGGACTCTCTTTTTGGGGGGGCCGGACAGCTGCCGTTTTTCACCTTGCTCGGGTGGCAAAGCGCATGGATGCCATCGTAGTATCGGTCCCCTACGCGACCACCGGCGACCAACCCGGGATAGAGTGGCTCTCCGACTCTGGCTGCGGCGGCGATTTGGTCTTCCAGCGCCATCTTCATGATGTCGGCGATGATCTCGGCCAACTCCGGCTTGAGCGCATCCTTCACAAAATCTGCGAGGTCCTTGACATGTCGACCTACGTCGAAATCTCTCCGCTTGCCGTTGCTTTCAAAGAGCAGAACTTGACCCCATCGGTAGTCCCGGCTTCCTTTCGGAGTACCCGCCATCCGCACCGTTTGTCCGGGGGCGATATCCTCTGACCACGATCTGTAGCTATAGCCACCTAAAACATGATCTTTCTGTTGGGCAGTCACCAGAGCGTAGACGGTATGCTTGCTGCCATTCGTGACCTCGACGTACGTGTTGCCCAGGTTACAACCGGTGCTTCCCGTACAAAGCGACGACCAGACCTCTGTGCCCTGAAACTCACACCGAAGCACGCCCCGAGAGTCCAGATTGAAGTCGCAGGTTCGTGGCGCGCCCATCCGCGAGACGTCGAAACCCGGCCCAAGATCCCACCTCTGGAGAGTCTCCTTGACCCGTCCGTCCTCCACACGCTCGATCTGGAGAAAGTGGCTCGGGTAGAACTTTGCGATGAATCTTCCATCCGGGGAGGTCATGAAATCATGAAGACCCCATGGACCGGGCCCTCGCTCGCTGCCAAGGTCTCGCCCGTAGGAGTATACCTGCCGGTTACCGGCCTGGCAGACTAGGGATCCGTCATTGCGGAGCTCGAAGCTACACCGCTTCGGTAGACCCTTCAAAAGAGCATAAAACTCTATCCTTAGGCTATGCCAGGCTAGGTTTTCGATGTCCTGGGAACGACCTCGGTACATGGCGAGTTTCGGCCCCTCCTCGTTCACGACGAGATATCCCTGCGCATCGGTCTCTAAACCGCCCACGAGCGAATTGAGGGTCCGTGTTACCGCGCCGTCCTTGACCTCCTGGATCTTGAACTTCCCGCCCTCATAGAGCTTGGCGATGTATCGACCATTCCTGGAGCTCAGAAAGTCGTCGCTGTACATACGCCCTCGATAAGGCAGCACACTTCCGAGATCCCTCCCCGTGGACCAGACCTCTGTACTGCCGGACATGCACCGAAGGGCACCCTGATTGCTCAGACTGAAAACGCAAGTCGCCGGCATCCCGAGTCGCCGTGCAGCATGTTCGGCGCCCCAGTCCGAATTGAAGAAATTCTTCGCGTTGTAACCCGCCCCGTGGCGCCCCCGAGACATGATGAGTTTCGGCCCGGAGTGATTCATGACGTAGTAGCCATCGACTGCGACATCCGGCTGCATGTCTGCGCCCCATTCCTTGATCACGCGGGGACGGCCGAGTACCTCGACTTCGGCCAAAGACAGGACGTTTTCCCGCGTAAGCTAATTTTGACGAACCGTCCCTTGGCGTTCGTCGAAAACACCGCTGGGGCCATACCTACCGCAGCGGCGTGGTGCATCGAGCGCACCAAATCGCCCCGCTGGTTGAGGACATAGATATCGAAGTCACGAAGGCGATCCATACAGCAGTGGGTTCGGTTATAGATCTTGATTTCGTCGATGTGCTGCTCCGCGCCGAGATCGACTTTCCACCACGGTTGGCTTTGCTTTTCGGTATGGGTGACCGAACGTTTGTTCCAGACGCCGTTCGTGTTTCCATCGATGGCACGCGATGCCGACCCGCCGAAGGCGGTTGACGATTGGGTCGCCGTACCGAACCGGGCGAGGTTGCGGGTTCGTTCAATTTTGAAGTTCCCATCGCCATGGAGCTTGGCCGTGTACTTCTTGTTCGGTGAGGCCAGCCAATCGTTCCGATAGATCCTCTGTCCGTGCGAAAAACCCGTTCCGCGGTTCATCCCAGAGGTCCAATGGATCGCGTCTCCCACCTTGCACACGAGTCTTCCGTGGTCATCGAGCGAAAAGTCGCACGCATTCTCCTCGCTCTCTACTACGCCACCCACACGCCAAACGATGTTGAGGACGTTTCGCACCGTGCCCCGGACCAGGATCAGACCGCTGGCCTCGTTCTTGACGTAGTAGTCGTTGCGGCCGGGGGCTGCGTTGGGCCGTGGATCCTTTCCGGTTTCGTAGAGCGTCCGGGTGGGACGTCCACCCTTCAGGGCCTGTTGAACTTTGAGGTTCCCGTCGCGATAAAGCCGGGCGATGTACCGGCCGCTTGGAGACGACAGCCAATCGTTCTCAAACATGTGCTCACCGGCGGCGAGTACACTGCCCAGGTTCCTTCCGGAGGACCAAAGGGTCAGGTCGTCGGCGAGGCACCGCAACGCCCCTTGGTCGCTCAACTTGAAGGTGCATCGGCTCGACGTTCCGTACCGCTTGGCGTCCAAGGTGGGCTCCGTCTCCTCCCATACGAGATTCTCGAGATGGGCCGCGGAATCCCGGAAGAGCTGGAGCTTGGGGCCCGTCTCGCTGGTGATGAAATACTCATGGTCATTGTTCCTCGGCGCGGGATCTCGTCCCCATTCCTGCACGGTGCGAGGCGCTGGGACCCCAAAGACCTCAACCTCCTTGACACTGAGATAGTTGTTTCCCCGTAGCTGCACTTTGACGTACTGCCCGGTCACATTCGCAAAAAACGTGGCCGGCGTATGGCCGACCGCAGAGAGGTGGTGTTCGGTCCAAACCACGGTGCCACTGCTATTGGTCACCGAAACATCGAAATCGCTCAGTCGATCCATGCAACAATCGATGCGGTTGTAGACCTTGATGTCTTTGATTTGACGATCGGAGCCGAGATCGACCTGCCACCACGCCTGGTCATCGCGATCCGTGTGCGTGGCCTGACCGAGCTCGCCGTCGATGCCGAGGGAGGCCTGCCCGTAGAGGTCGCTTGACTGGGTCGCGGTCCCAAACCGAGCGATGTTTGTCGTCGCGCCCGCGTCTGGGAGCTCCTGAATCTTGAAGTTGCCGTCAGCAAAGAGCTTGGCGATGTACTTGCCTTTCTCGGAACTCAAGAAATCACCCACGTACAACTTGTCGCCAGCGGCAAGCTCCTCTCCGAGATCTCTCCCAGTTGAGACCCATCCTTCGGGTTTGATGCACGAAACGCTCCCGTGGTCGTCGAGGTGGAAGGAGCTGCACTGCGTGTAGGGCTCACCGCCATCCCCGTCGTGTCCGTTGCCATCGGCATCGTACCAGACGGCGTTGTCCGAGGCAGCAGTCGGATCACGGAGCAACATCAGCCCCCCGATGTCGTTCCGGATCACGTAGTCGTGGCCGTCCCGGTTGCCTTCGTGGTCGCCGCCCCACGTGTAGAGGAGGGTCCCGGTGAGTCCTTCGATCTCCACTTCTGCAAGGGAGAGGAAATCGACCCTCCTGAGCTCTACCCTTACGTGCCGCCCAGTGACATCGGCAAAGAACACGCCAGGGGCGTCACCCACCGGCGCCCTTTGGTAATCCGAATACACCTGCCTGCCCGCACTGTTTCGAACCGAGACATCGAAGTGCGCCAGTCGGTCGTAGCAGCAGTCGGTTCGGTTGTGGAGTCTAATCGTGCCGACGTACTGGTCGGACCCCAGGTCGACCTCCCAAAAAGGGCTCTCGGTTTTCGAGGTGTGGGTAATGGTGCCGCTCGACCAATTGCCATCGGTATTGCCGTCGATGGCACGCGATGCCGACGCGCCCGAAATGGCATCGGTCTGACTGGCGATACCGAATCGGGCGACGTTGTTTGTCGGTTCGATCTTAAACTGCCCATCCGGATAAAGCTTGGCGACGTATTTCCGGGTCGGGGAACTCAACCAATCGTTGACTTGAAGCTGCTGTCCGAACGCGAGGTCACTGCCGAAGTCTCGACCCGAAGACCAGATCGCCCCCCCCCCCATCGCCGAGAGGCGTGCATTGGAGGGCGCCCGCATCGTTCAGGTAGAACCGACAGGAGCCGGTCGCATTCTTTCGTTGAGCCGATGCTTCTGCGTCCGCACTCTCCCACACCAGGGTGCCGCTGGCGCTGGGGGTGCGCCTCGAGCGGCGGTACAGCTGGAGCTTTGGCCCTAAGGAGTTGGCGAGGTAGTATTCGGTCTCGGTAGAGTCAGGTGCGAGATCTTCCCCCACGACCTGAACGGTGCGGAACAGACGTCCCGCCCCTCGCGTTTCCTCAATCTTGAATCTCCCGTTGGGATAGAGCTTGGCCATAAACCGCCCGTTCGGAGAACTGAGCCAATCGTTCTCCTCCAATCTCTGATTATGGTCGAGATAGCTTCCGCGGTTCCTCCCGAGGTTCCAGAGCACACGGTCGTCGGACACACATTGGAGGGCGCCCTCGTCAGTCAAGTGGATCGAGCTCCAAGCACAACTGGCCGCCGATACGACCACCGCCGATCCATAGTTCATGTCGTCGTTCGTGTCGGTCTCCCGGAGCACGGTGAGTCCCAGGTCATTGAAGACGTAGTAGCGGGAGAACGTAGGGCTCGGTGGGTTGGGGTCTTTGCCAAACTCTCTAACGATACGATTGGCGCCCGCTCGAACTTCCTCAATTTTGAAGTTGCCGTCGGGGTAGAGTTTGGCGATGTATCTGCCATTTAGAGAGCTCATCCAATCGCCGACTTGCAACCGGATGTAAGGACCGAGCGTGGCTCCGAAGTTCTCGCCCGCAAATGCAACGCTGGCAGGGCCGACTGAGCTCACGAACGCCAGTAGCATCATCGTGGGTGATCGGAATCGCTTTGGTCGGTAAAATTTGGTGCTCTTCATTTCGTACCTTCAATCATTTCTCAAAAGTGTGATGTGTCGTCGGCACGCCCACCGACATGCTCGACAAGTACACGGAGCACCCGGGATAGTTGGATCACTCCGGCTCAAAAAGTTGGTGACGACCAGACGTGTGATCGCGATTGCTTGTGAGGCAGGTCACGGACGACGCGATCGCTTCGAGTACGCTTCGCATCGGAACGCGACGCTACAGACGCGTGTGGACCGTGGACGAGGTTGGCAGGCGAGCTCCCAGATGTCGCCAAAATATACGATGTGAAACGGAATGTGGGCCGATGAGGGCCGGATGTCAGTCGATGCCTGTAGTCTGTCCGCGAAACCAGGCTCACCGCTGGTTCCATGGCGACGCAGGTGCGCCATCGGACAATCTGGCGCATTTCTTCGGCCCAAATCTGCTCCCAAAACGTATGAGCTCTGTGAAGGCCCGGCTTCGGCAATCTCCACACAGAGAAAACGAAATCTTGGCACCAAGAGAACGAAATGAACCACCCTCATCATCTTGTCTTCACAACCATCGCGGTTAGCCTATCGATGGCGTGCTCAGCGGGAAACGTTTCCCCCAACCAAGAGGTACACCTCCAGGGCGGCTCCCTCTTGTGAGCGGATCCAGCGTGTCGATCTCCATCGTTGACCAAGCAGGTAAGCCAAAAGGTCAAACGTACAGCACCCATACGTTGAGCCATCTGGGTGACTTTAGGGTGCGATTGCCCCATGCGGGGCCGGTTTCAATCAGGGCGGTCGGGGTATATTTTAACGAAGTTGCTGGCCGGATTTCAGACGTTCCTATTGTGCTGAGTGCATTCTATGATGCGTCGGCCGAACCAGAGCAAAGAGTGTCTGTCAATCTGATTACTCATCTTAGCTACGACCGAGCGCAATTTCTTACCTCGGCCGGAATGTCTATCTCGAGTGCAATTGCGCAGGCCGAAAGGGAACTTATTGATGCTTTGGGATTGGGTCCTAGCGGTTTTCAAGCGACCGTCTCCGGAAGCCAGATCAGCCTGCTCACTGGAAACTCTCGAGAAAACGCCTATCTGTTCTTGTTGAGCTCTACGCTGGCCAGCGCTGCAAAGATGAGACCTGGCTCTCTTGAGGAAAACCTGAAAGAAATCACAAAGAACGTCGCAGTCGATCTCCGTGAAGATGGTGCTCTTCGTGATGCCACGACAACAGAACTTCGCATCGCCGAGTCCACGCTTGATCCCGCTCTTCTTGTTAAGCGCCTGGAACAACACATCGAGGAATTGGCGGGGTCGGTTGACATCCCGCAGCTTCACTCAGTGATGGATGCCGATCGGGATGGGGTTTCTGACGACAATGATAATTGCAGAACCGTAGCCAACCCCAACCAAGGAGATGCGAACGGCAACGGTGTGGGTGACCTCTGCGACTTATTGGACGAATGCGCCAGCAACAATGGGGGCTGCGATCCCCTCACGGTATGCACGAACCTCAATCCGGGACGCTCGTGCTCCGCTTGTCCAGAGGGATACGAGGGAGACGGGATGCTGGGCTGCGTAGACATCGATGAATGCGCCCACAACAATGGCGGCTGCGACCTCCTTACAGAGTGCACGAACCTCAGTCCGGGACGCTCGTGCTCCGCTTGTCCAGAGGGATACGAGGGAGACGGGATGCTGGGCTGCGTAGACATCGATGAATGCGCCCACAACAATGGTGGCTGCGACCCCCTTACAGAGTGCACGAACCTCAATCCCGGGCGGTCGTGCTCCGATTGTCCAAAGGGCTACGTAGGAGACGGGGTTCTGGGCTGCGTAGACATCGATGAATGCGCCCACAACAATGGCGGCTGCGACCCCCTCACGGAGTGCACGAACCTCAATCCCGGGCGGTCGTGCTCCGATTGTCCAAAGGGCTACGTAGGAGACGGGGTTCTGGGCTGCGTAGACATCGATGAATGCGCCCACAACAATGGCGGCTGCGACCCCCTCACGGAGTGCACGAACCTCAATCCCGGGCGGTCGTGCTCCGATTGTCCAAAGGGCTACGTAGGAGACGGGGTTCTGGGCTGCGTAGACATCGATGAATGCGCCCACAACAATGGCGGCTGCGACCCCCTCACGGAGTGCACGAACCTCAATCCCGGGCGGTCGTGCTCCGATTGTCCAAAGGGCTACGAGGGAGACGGGATGCTGGGCTGCGTGGACATCGACGAATGCGCCAACAACAATGGTGGCTGCGACCCCAACACTCTCTGTACGAATTTGGTACCAGGATACATTTGTGCAACCTGTCCCGATGGCCACGCCTCAAGCGACCCGTATTTTGATGACGTTGATGAAAACTGTGATGGCCTGGACGGTGCGCCGCTCCTATTTGACAACTTTGAAGTTGATGATTTTCAAAGCACAAATTGGGTTTCTTTTACGAATGCGGTCCTTATTGATGACCTTGCATTTTCCGGGAGGCAATCATTGGAGCTCCAACCGGGGATCGCGCATGCAACTACGCGTACCTTCGACACCTCGGATTGCAAGAGCATTCTTTGGTCTTTTTACGGTCGCCGTGGACATCCAAACCACGGAGATGCCCCCGGTTTTCTTTCTGAGACCTTGATCCAGTACTTCGATGGGACACAATGGAAGAACGTCAAGAGCTGGAAAGGCAACAAACGCTTTGACCAAGAATTCGAGCACTACTTTGGAACGCTGACCGCAAAAGAGGCGTTTCACGAAGAATTCGCGTTACGTTTCTACTACAACAACCAATTTCTCGAGCCTGAGTTCTACGTTATCGATGATATCTTCCTGCAATGCATTCCCACGATCGACCGGGATGCCGATGGATACCCCATTCCAGCAGACTGTAATGATCACGATGCGTCCATACACCCTTCCGCGCCGGACACCCACTTCGATACAATCGACCAAAACTGCGACGGATCGACGGCGGTTAAAGATCGTTTTGAACTCGAGGCACCAGATTCCAGTCTATGGTCAGAGGCGGTCTTTGAGCGCATCAACGGGTCGCGCTTCCATTCAGGAAACTATTCGATAGAGCTTAGTTCACCAGGACAACACTTGACTTCGCACGGATTCGACTTCACTCAATGTGGTTCGATTTTTTGGAGCTTGCACACAAACACTCTTCTTCCCGACGATGACAATTTCATGGTCGCAAGCTATTTGACTGCCAATGGTTGGAAAGAAATCGACCGCTGGTCAGGCAAAAAATCGAAAGGCTTTGCCCGGCGACTCGGCCGGATAGAAGATCCCTCGGCATTCCATGACGGCTTTCGACTGAAACTCGCGTACGACGGTAACTCTATTTATGGAAGCCAGTTTACCATAGATGACATTGTATTTGGTTGCATCGGCGACCTGGAGAATGAAGACGACGATCTCGCCCCCGATAGTGAAGATTGCGATCGGCGAGACGCCAACATATGGAAATCGTGCGCCCAATGCGGAGACGCAGACCAGGACGGCTTTTTTGCTGGATGCGATGCCTATGTAACATTGCCCCCTGAGGTTGACTGCAACGATGACGACCCGTCGATAAATGCTGGCAGTCGGGATCTATGGGCAGACGGCGTTGACGAAAACTGTGATGGCTTCGATGGACGTGTGTTGTTTGATGACTTCGAGGGCCCCGACACCAACAAACTTTGGGCCGAGAGCCTGCGTAAAAACGGCAACTTGCTAGTCGGGTCAGGGGCGGCTGAACCCGTTGCAACCACGCGTGCTGTAGACACCACGCATTGCCAGAATCTAGGTTGGATGTATCAAGGGAGAAGTCTCTTTGACCAATTCCGTAGGTCACGCACACTTGTGCTGGAGTACTTCAATGGGAACCGCTGGATGGCTGTGAATGAATGGACGGTCGACCACAAGGTGCATACGGGGGAGGTCTTGGGCACACTGTCCGGCGATGCGTGGAAAAATCGATCTTTTGCCATGCGCCTGACTGGATCTAGGGACTTTGCGTTCATCATTGATAAATTTGGCTTCGCGTGTTTCGACGATACTCAGGACGTCGATCAGGATGGCGCGCCGGTGGCTTTCGATTGCGACGATTCCGATCTGAATAATTGGTTTTCCTGTTCCACCTGCGTGGATGCAGACAAAGACGGTAAGTTTGTCGGGTGCGACCGGTACGAAACGACGAAGGACTGTAATGACGACAATGAGAACGTTTGGGTCTCGTGCGATGACTGTCAAGACCAGGATGGGGATGGCGTTCATGCGGGCTGCGACGCCTATGTGACCCTCACAGGTCCGGACTGCGACAATGGCGATAAGTTGGTGTGGTCGAGCTGCGACACCTGCCGCGACGATGACGACGATGGGTTTCGCACCGGATGCGATGCGTACAAGCAAGGCATCATGAGCGGTGAAGATTGCGATGACGCAGACAAAACGATCAATCCCCGGTCGCCGGATACCAGCACAGACGGTATCGACCAAAACTGTGACAACGTGGACGGTCTTGTTCTTTTTCGTGAGGATCTTGAAGACGCGTCGTCATGGCCTCAATGGGAGCCCAATTCCCTATGGGAAAACTCAACAAAGGTGACTTTGTCGACCGGAGGGGGCGCATTTTCGGGAGAGACGCATCTCACATTCTTGCAGCCAGAATGGTTGGCCACAAAACACTTCGACACCCGTTCGTGCGAGGCCATCGCGTGGTCCTATCGGGGGTATCCGCGCATACTGAAGGCCGAAGATGAAGTCAAGGTGGAGTTCTATACCAGCAAGGGGACCTGGGCCACCTCCGATTCTTGGTCGAATCAAACTGTAGGCTATCGAGAGCGTTTTGGTGCAATTGTAGAGCAATCTTCCTTTCACGAACGGTTTGCGATTCGAATCGGTGTAAGGTCTGATTTGGAGACTCAGCCTAGAGTGTTGGTGGACGACATCGCATTCGGTTGCGTGGCGAAAGAGGATCAGGATGCAGATGGCGTGCTCTCCGTTTTCGACTGTGACGACACGGACCCGCAAATCCACAAGGGTGCACAAGACGTTGCGGTGGATGGAATCGACCAAAACTGCGATGGCCATGACGCCTTTTTTGACAGTTTCGACCCCGCGGGACGAAACGGCGCAGTTTGGAGCAAAAACAGCGCATCGTTGTCGAACGGAGGCGCTCGCTCAAGTCAATTCTCAGCCTCCTTTTCAAGACCGTCTGACGTCCTCGAAACGATACGGTTCGATACCACTCAATGCGAAGCAATGTTCTGGATCTACTACGGGACAAGAAAGAACATAGGCCTCAAGGCTGCTACGCTGGGTGTTCGATTCTTCAACAGCGCCCAATGGGTTTTGCTAGATGAGTTTGTCCCCCCCGCGGAGCGCTACGAGAGACGGTCGGGGGTCATTACAACCCCGAGCGCGTACAATGGTGTGTTTGGATTGCAGTTTGGAATGGCGCATGAGGGCCACTTTGTTTTCATGATCGACGATATCAGATTTGGTTGTGCCGTAGACAATGACGAAGACGGTGTGTACGCACCATTCGACTGCAACGACGATGATGCTGAGTCAATTTTGGACAACTGCGCAGAATAGCAACCGAGTCCTATGACCCTACAAAAGATCATGTGGGAGCTCCTACCCTAGCCGCGCACAAAGAAGTCTGGGCCGTGCCCCGGACTTGCGCTCACGTGGGAGGGCGATTGCGCTCCTCTCTACGACGGGGCCGACATAGTCATGACGATGAACAGCGATAAGAGCTGTCATGCAATATTTCACGAAATCAGTTGCAGCGACACCGTCCAAGCGGACTTTGTTATCACCGATATGCAAGGCGTAGTGCAGCCAACCCACAAAGACAGCGTGTATATACTCCAAGGAGGGGGAATAAGTTATAGGTTCGACGGGACCTCTTCCACGCCATCGGAGGTACTCGATTTTCAGTTGGGATGTCGACCTCAGCCGAAGGCAAGCGGAAGAAGACAAACACTCGATCGCAGTGTTCAGAACCAGCTTCGAGAGCTCACCGACGGATGCTCTACTTACAGTCAGTCACACCACATGCAGCCCAGAAGTCATCACTGCAACGGTTCAATATTGCGTATCCAGGGGCAGCGACTGCAACCAATAGACGGCCTCTCATCGGCTCTGTAGCCAAGTTTTACAGCCAAGTTAAACTCTGGGACTCCTCCTAGCGCTGGACGCGGTGTCGTCCAGTCTACGTAGTCCGAAATTATTCTATCTTCCCCCCTCAAAGGCGGCCTGTTTCTCTTTGGTGTCCTCGCTTGGAGTCTCTATCCAGAACAGTATCGAGTCCTCATCGACCAAGTAGTCATCTTCCAGATCTCAGGCGGTGGCCTGACCTTTTTTGACCGAACAACCTCGTTCCAAAACTTGCCGTACTCCCTCCTCATGAACTCGACCGTGTACGTTTGATTTCCCATGTTTTCCTCCAAATTCTAATAGTTGAGTCGAGGTGTCTGAGGAAACCTAAAGCGACTCGACATCGGCTCCGTGGGTTTGGTCGGTCCGGGCCTCAATCCACTCGTGGATGCACTCTTGACTCATTGTCCAGCCCTTTGCTCGCTAGATCTCGGCACCTACAAGAGCACCCGAGATATGGGGGGCCAGCGTCCGAAGGGTGACGGGTCATGTCGCAAGTGTGGCTCGGTCAATTGTTTGCCAGAGGCCAAGTTGACAGGTCCGGTCGGACACCGCTGGCATCGCTCCTTGGAAACACCCGAGTTACAACTGATCGGTGAATGTCCTGACTGCCTCACGGCAGACAAACGAGGCCAACAGCGTAAAAATGGACGCAAGCGCGTGAGGCAGCGACGATAGCCATGCAAAGATAAGAGCCGAGGTCTCTTTTTTGACAGCAGTGTCTATTGACTTTGCAACCGGTCCAGGGTGTAGGGGTGTGCAGGTTCTGTCAACCGTCTTGGTCAGGAGAACAGCATGTGGCGTGATTGCGATTTCGGGTTCTGGGTGTTCTGGTCTGTATTTGCCTTTCATCCGGTGGGTGCTGCCGCAGGACAGGAGGGAACGAAGGCGGACAACGGGTCTCTTTCTCCCGGATGGAACCTGATGGCCATGCCTTTGGATGGCGTACACGATCCAGACGCATCGGCTCAACCCCTGCCAAACGACACTCCGGTGGTGAAGAATAGAGGCTACTGGGTTTATGCAGACGCCGACCGTGCGGTAGAATCCTGGTGGGTAGATTCATCTACGACCGCTTCTGGGGGGTGGCAGTTTCTTTCGGTGGCGGAGTCGACGCCGTATGAGGATCTACGGTTCTCCCGGGTTTATCGGTGGGACGGTCTAAAGGCTGGGTATGTGCCCTTGGTGGTTGGCGATGTGCTCGAACCAGACGTTGGATACTTCGGGTACGGGGGGAGCCCGATTTCTGAGATTGGGAGCAAGGATGGTGATGCGGGGGGCATTATGACCGACGATCGTGCGGATCTGGCCCTAGAGACGAGTGCCGTCGAGAAGGTTTCTGTAGAGGTTGCTCCACGTGGCGTTGGCCGCTCGCCGGGGGCTTTTGGACCTTCAGAGGTCTTGTTTTCTCCGTCTGGACCCGCCGCCCAGGTTGACGTCTCATTGTCAGCGTTTGGCGGCCGAATCTACGCGCACCTCGTACATCTGGTCCGGGGCCAAAAAGGAGGAGAAGGCGATCAGATTCTGTACCATCGTAGCGAAAAAGCCGGGAAGCCCGGTACTTTTGAATCAGCTCAGTCGTTGATGGATCTCGGGTCTTCGTCTTCGGTCATATCGGTTGCGATTGCGGCTCGTGATCACCGATTATCGGTTGCCTGGGTGGAGCAGCAAAGGGCGCCAGAAGGGGCGCCTACTGGCGAGGGCCCTTTTCGGGTTTTGGTGGCTGAAAGCCATGATGCGGGAGCTTCGTTTGGGCCGATCAAGACTGTGCGCGCGAATGACGCATGGAAACGCGGGGTGGACGTTGGCTACGACGCGTCGCTCGGCCACCACTTGGTGTGGGGTGAAGCGAACAAGATTTATTACCTGCGCAACCTATCGGGCGAAGCCTCGAATGTGTTTGATGTTTTGAAACGCAGCCCAGCAACGGAGGTCGTTAAGTACCTGGCGGAGTACGAGCCCGACAAGAAGGGACAGTGCGGCTGCCCGGAATGCTGGTGTGAGGAGTCGTACGTGGTAAGCGGAGAACGCGATCCGTCAAAGAACAGCGATGCGGTTACGGCTTACGTGTTTCGAACCGAAGAAAGCTATGTATATGAGCCTTCGCTTCACGTGGGGGACACGGCCGTGAGTGTCGTCGCGCGTCAAAGGCGTATGTGGGACAACCAGCCGGTCGGGCATGCCGCTTGGGATGCGATGCTCCTCGCGCCGGTCTACGATGAAACAGTTGTGCAAGGACTTCGCCCCACGCGGCTCGTGGTGGGCTGGAAGTCTACGTGGAAAGAGTCTTACGAACCGGGGGACGAGTTCCTTTTTGACGGTCTAGGCATTCAGCATCAATATCGGTATCGGGGCACTTGGTACGAACAAGATGAAATTCGACTCGCCCAGCGTCCTCTTGTCTCGGGTTCGTGGACGGTTTCGGCAGCCACGGCAGAGGGTGCACAAGGTGCGGAGGCTTGGCGCGAAGATTCGTGGCGGAGCGATACTTTTCATTCTTGGCGCATGTCGACGCTGGCTGTAGTCGGCGTGGATGAAGGGAACGATACGCCTTCCCATCCTGCGATTGCTGAGGCTCCTTGGGGCTTGGCGGTGGTTTACGAGGACGGACCCTCCGATGACCCAAACAGGGAGGGCTTTAATGCTATTCAGTTTTGTGCCTCTGTTGATGGGGGCCGTTCTTGGTCTGAGCCTCGCCGGGTGGCTACGGGCTACATGGCATCGCTCGCGATTTCTCGCGATGGCCGTGCAGTGGTTTCGAGCTACGAACCCGGATCTGCGGTTGGGGGCACTGTATCGGTTGTGCACAGTAACGATGATGCAACGAGTTTTGGTGCGCCATTTCGGCTGAATATTGATCCGGCGAAGCCCATTCATTGGAAGAGTCATGGGCGTACTTCCGATGCTCTGGTGGGCGGGGCCTCGACGGCAGTATTTGAAGATTTGTTTTTCGTCGCGTGGATCGAGAAGTCTGATGCTGGTGACCAGATCGTTTTTTCGCGTGCGTCGCGGGCTTCTGATGTTGTGCACTATGGCGTCGACCTCCCCGAGTATGTGACTGAGGGTCGGGCGTCTCAGGTTCGGGTGACGGCCGAGAATGTGTATCACATGCGGGTCGCGTCCAGCGGCTCGGCCCCCTCACCCATGGTGGTGAGTTGGTCTACCCCGGGCGCTTTGGGTGCTTCGGCTGCTTCCGCCCGTACGGTTTCGTTGGTTGAGGGTGAAGCAACGCTGTCGGTCCACTTGTTTGATGCTCTGACGCTCGGCGATGGGGGCATGGTTTCGTTTGCGGTGGCGGGCGCGCCGGGTTCTGGCCTGAGCGGTGATGTCGAGAGGGACAATGTTGAAGCTTCGGTGGTGCCTGCTTTTGCGGCTTCGGTGCATGGCAACTACAAAAAGGCGCTATGGTTGCGGGACAAGCTTTGGCGTCAGAGCACCGAAGGCCATTCTTCGGTGGGGTTCCAGGTTGAGTATGAAGCCGCCATTGACGGCGCAGGACCGGCAAGCAGTGCAGGCAAAGTTATCGATTCGGTGCCATTGGCGGGGTATGAACGGGTTTGGGCGTATACCCAAGGAATTGCCTTGGCGCAGTATGCAAGGCAAGGAACTCCGGAGTCCGAGCTTCGTGCTCAAGGCTTGGCTCGTTACTTGTGTTCGCAGGCGGAAAAAGGCGCGTGGGGAAGACGGGGCGCTGGTACCTTCATCCGGGGTTGGTCTTTTTCTTGGAACACCTTGGGGGATGATTGGCGAGATGTTCGTTTGGTGACCGGCGCGACGGCATGGGTTACGCACGGCCTCGGTGTTTTTGTAATCTCGAACGCGTTTTCGGGTCTTCCCGATGAAGATCAAGATCGTATTCGGTCGTGCTATCACCAGGCACTTCACGGTTTGATGCGTCACCAGCGTGCGGGAGAGACGGATGAGGGGCGAAGGGTCAGCCTGGTGACGGCGGGCTGGACGAGGCTTGGCCTGGCCGTGGCCGACAATCCTTCGGCCCTTCGACGCCCGGGGCCGAGCGGTGCAATGTATGGGGTAGCGGGTGAATCTTGGAATTACTACGACGTGCTTGATGCCCTCGGCTACAATGATTTCGATGAAGACTCGGCGCCGACCATTCGCCGAACGATCGAAGGGGTAGGGTCTCAGTCGACCCTTCCGCCTCTGGTTCTCACAAAAAAAGATTTTGATCGTCTCAAAGAAGAGGGAAAGGCCACCAATATTGTCACTGAGCATAATCTCGACGTTCTCAGTGTACTCAACCATGCCCTAAATCATTCGGAGGCCTTGGCCTTCGACGCGCGGGGTCCGCTGGTATTAAGTGAGATGGAGACCTTGCGGGACGAGTTGCGGGCGGGGATTTTCCATGTGCTGTGGGATGACCAAGATCGGCACTGGCGTCGCGATCTCGAAAGAGCGGCTCAATCGCCGGGTGCTGGAGCGCAGAAACGAGAGGAGATCGAAGCGGCATTGGAACGGGGGGATTGGGGCCGGGTGGCGACCGGAGGGCGGCTGGTCCGCGGTCCGAAGCGCTCTGAGGAAGTAGACGCAGTATTTGTAGACGATGGCCCGTTTCGAGGGAGCCTCAACGTGATCCCCAATCGGCGTCACACGGCCATCGACAATTGTAGTTGGCTCTCGTTATCGGTTGACTTCGATGATCTCACGAATGCTGATGAGGTTGAGCGCCTGGCCCGGTGTCTGGAGTTTACCACCTTGGCTTTTGCCAAGGAGATCGAGTTTGAGGGCAAGCGGTACTACGGCGCACACTATTTCTTCGATGGATTTGAGGACAAGTACATCGAAGGTACAAGCCGCCAGGAACAATCGTTTCATCTTGAGGCCACGACGGGGCTCATCTTAGGCTTACTCGCGTTTGTCGAGGCACACCCAGAGCACCCAAAGAGAGATTTTTTCGTTCGTGAAGCCTACGCATTATGGGCAGGCGTTCAGGCATTTGTCCTGGATCATGGCTTTCCGTACTCGAGCCAACGCATTGTCAATTTATCTACCCTGCTGACTTCGAGTACCGCCCTGATCTGGTTCATCGACGTGTACGAACAATTCGAGCGGCTGGGGCCCGCGGTCACCGAGAACAATCCGTGGCTTGCGGCGCATCCTTCATGCAGGGACCGGTTTGGCATTGGTTGTCCGTCGCGGTCCGCCGGGCTCCCTACGTTGGCGGAGAACCGAGTGGTCGATTTCCTGCTCCAGGTTGTGGACAACGACAAAATCGTCATTGGAGAGGGCGGTCTTCACCAGGCCAACACCCAAGCCCTCAAAGGCGTCATTCGCAAACCCGGACGTTCCCTTTTTGGCGCCTTTAGGGAGCTCGTTAAAGCAGACCCCGCTTTTGCGGCCGCCGCCGTTCCTTTTGTTCTCCCCATCACCGCCATGACCGGCGATTTAGATTCTGGTCTCACTACCATGGTCGCCTTTAACAAAGCGCCCGGCGCCGGGTGGCGCCCCGCGGGTAGCATCGCCGCTGACAAGATCATCCAAGAAATCGAACACCACGAATATCAATCCGGTGTCGCGCTTTTTTACAAGGATGAGGCCGAAATCCGAGCTCACCAAACCTACCAAACGACGGGCGGGATCTCCAAAATCTTTAGAACGGACCTCATCTACGGTTTCGATACAAGCCACATTCCAGACCTGATTCCCCCCGAATTGACCGCGCCCAAAGACTCGATGCTCGGTACGTTCTTTCCCGACTCCCCTCAGGTTATCGGGCAGAACGAGCGAATCCAAGTGTGGATCCTAGACACCGAAAAATCTCGAGACGAAGTCATCGATACCTTCTTGCGTCATCACGCCTGGTGGCAGAACCTCCTGAACATCGCGGAACACATCCCGAATGACACCTTCCGCAACGGCCTCCTCAACGCCTCGCGAGGTTTCCTCCTCGGATGGTTCTTCGACGCACCCGCCGCTGAACTCGCAGCTGGCATTCCCCAACGTCTCAGGCGAATCGAAACGGCCCCTGACTGGTGGAAAGCTACAGCGGGATTCGCCAATCTCAATGAAAAGAGATCGGGAATCTCTGCCGCTGGGAGCGTAGATGAAACAGACGATTCAAACATTGAACCTTCACCCGACCCGAAGCGGCCCGACGCTGCATCCAGCATGGGCCTGAACCCCAAAAAAGAGACCACGCTTGAATCGCACAGTAACAACATTGCAGAACCCCGCGGCGCCGCCGAAAGCGAATCAGGAAGCCTGCCCGCTGATCTGCGCTGGAAGTATGTAGGCGACCAATACCAAAGGATGTCCCCGGAAAAAACGGCCGAGGCGATGAGCACACCCGCCGGTTTCAGGAAAATTTTTCCCGAGTTCGTCATGCTCGAGAACGTTGAGGCCCTAGAAAGTGCAGGTGAGCTTCGCTTGAAAACTAAGATGGTCTTTATCGTCGATCGGAAAGATCCGAAGGGCGAATTCACCGGTCGAAGCTTCTCCATGCCCGAGGTCACCAACTTCAAATACACGCGCTTCCATCTCACACCCGCCGAACTGGCGGGCTGGACCCGCATCGCCATGTACGAGGCAGATGCATTTGATGGAACTGACATCATGGAGGCCTTTGGGCTCAAAGACGGAGGCCCGAGTGTTTTCGATGAGTTCGTGAAAACAAGTTACAAAAGTTCGCCGGTCAGACTAGCGGCAACCCCCATGTCCGACCGCGCTCTCTTCCACGCCAAACTTCGAGTCTTCGGCGGAAAGGTGGCCATTCTCGCGTATCACCCCCAAAGGGGCTATGCAGCCTTCCACCGAGAGGATGAAAAAATGTGGGGGAAAATCACGGCCTGGGGCCCGGACACGGTTTTGGTCAGCTACCCGGGGGTTACCGCCAAAAATAGGCAAAACGAACGAATGGATCACGTCTTCAAGAAGCTAACGCATATCCAATACGTTCGTGTTCCCATGCCTGATGGAACCGTTCGGTTCTACAATCGAAAAGCCCGCTGGGTAGCCCTCGCCGATGACCACTGGTCAAGCGACCCCCTGGCCGCCTACCAACAGCGAGTCGAGGAAGCAGAGCTGGCCTTTGCCAAAACGCCAGAGATCCTCAGCAAGCCCCTTCTCGAAAGATTTGATGCGACTGGGTTCTACCGGCAGCCGGTGCCTCTTACGGATGCCGAGCTGCAAGAGGCGCAAACTAGACTCGCGCCTAACGGCGTGCTGATTCAGGTTCGACGCGAGCGCGCAGGCGAACACAACGAAGACGTCTACTTCGTTTTCAACCCACGCGGCGGACGCGACCGGCGCCCCTATGCTGACACAGAGACGGTCTTTCTTGGCGCCGCAGGCAACAACACGGAAGAAGAAGAGCGTTCGTTTGTTCAATGGCTATTGACACAGGTCGACGCGAGCTGGGTGAGCATGCCTTACGCCCGCATGATTCGCGGAGGATATGTACGGTACTACAATGGTGGGCTCAACATCGAACTCGAAACCTCTTTGAGTGATAGCACCTTTGTCGCCTACCAAGAAGACGTTCAGGCGATACGAGAAAAACTCCCACCCTCGATTCGAGAAATCAAGTGGCGCGCTCTTCCAGAGGCTCCACTTTTGGAAACGATGATGGAGAAGAGGCCGTCTTCAGCGTACAAGCTTTTTGCGAATAACGACAACCTACGGCAAATCCAACAGAAATGGTTCCTGGTCGAAGATTTTCGCGCGCTTGACGAGCTCGGTACGCATTGGCTCGAGCTACAAGACGACGAGCTCATCTTCCTGGTCGAGAAGCGCATCGAGAACAAACTCATAGAAGGGCGAGTCTTCCGCCTGCAACCGCCCGGAAATTGGCAGCTCGGGCTCGGGAACCTGGGGCCATGGAACTCTGTCAGCCTGTGGGGCTCATTCTTTAAGGTGACCTTCGAGAGCCCCTCACCCAAAAGCGGCTGGACCCGCGTTTGGATGTATTACACTGAGTTCTAAGAGGGCACCCACACGCGCGGTGGAAGCAAATTCTTGCACCATCGACTGTGATATCCAGGATATCTCTTGCTTTAGAGACCAATGCCCAAACTGACGCTCTACACGGGTCGAGCTCAATGTGTATTGCGCCTGTGCCTCACTCTTGCTTGAGTTGTACTCTGACCCTTCCACTCGGTGCGATAGAGATCGCATCTGCAGCAAACGGGGGTCTTGCTGCGTACCGGCAAAGGCGTTCTCTGGCAGTTTTGTCCCCGGACCGAATCGCCGTTTTGGCGTGGATGGAGAAGGCCTCCGGTGAACGAGTGGGTGTCGGGTCTGTGCTTCGGTCTCGGTTGGGGCCGTGAACATCACGGTGCCCAGCTCATGGGACCGGCGACCGTTCTTAGTCTCTTGTGATGCGGAAGGGAAGGCCCTCTAGAGGCACGTCATTGGTTACGGTGTAGGGGCCGTAGGTAGAGAGCTTGTCGTCATCAAAACCGGCTGAGACTTCGACTTCGACTGATAGCGTTTCTTCGGGTGCGAGCTCGGCAATAATCTCTTGGAAAGTACGATCCAAGGTAGAGGCCTCATCTGGATCATCAAACGCCAACTCATCATCTTCGAGCTCGTAGTCGTCTTGGCCGAGGAACAACACCTCTTTGGATTGGCCATTGAGCATCCGATGGATCCAAAGGGTGATGTAGCTTCCTGGGCGAGGTTTTGTCTCAAGCAAGATGTGTATGCGCTTCGTCTCGCTGTCATACCGGGCCCGAAGAAGATTCTGCTGAATCGGGAACTCGAAAGGGCCCATGATCGGGGAAGAAACGGGTGGGGGTGGGTCGAGCGGTTTTCCCGACAAGTATGAAAACCAGCCCTCTTGCTCTGCAAAAGCCAGCGCGGATTGTGCGCTTACGAAGATGTTCAATGGCAGCGTCTCGAGCCAAGCGGAGAGCATCTGACGAACATCAGTCTTGCCGAGGCGCGTGGGGTCTAAACTCGCGGACTTCAAGTGGTGCTTGAATGCCCGCATCACTTCGATAAATGCGGCCCTGTTGGCCTCTTCCCGGGATCGAATCGCGTACCGACAATAAAAGCCCTTATAGTTTCCTGGCCCCATTCCAAGCATGGAAGCAGTGATGCTCAGAGGATCCCCCGGCCAGAGCGTGGAGACAGTGATGGACACCCCCCGCTCTCCGTGAATAACTTCTTTCAACCAGTTGGCTGAGAGCCGCTCTAATAACCTCGGGTCTTTGGCGCAGTATAATACGAGGAGTTCGTCATCATCGAGCTGTCTGGAGCCTTTCATCTCAATAACATGGGTTTCGGCACTATAACCCTCGACCTCTAAGGTAAAAGGGGCAGCGGTACTGAACCCGGAGTAGGCCTTGCTCTGGTTGGCGAAGCGCTCGGCGCTCGCCCGATCAAACTCCCCGCGAATCATGAGCTCCAAGATGTACAAAAAAGCGACGCGCTCTTGGGCCGCAAGCGTGTCGGCGAAGGGCGCGATGTGTTGCCGGAACTTGTGACTGCTTACAAAGGATTCGAGAAGCTCCGAGCGAGAACGCGAAGTCTTCAGCTTGAAGACCGGCCACAAGGAATCGGCGCTGGGCGTCAGTAGACCAAAGTGACCCATAGGGGCTTCGAGACCGAGCCAATCGACCTGAATCAGGTACACACCGTGCTCGTCGAACCGCAATCCGGGATTCAAAAGGGGGTTTTCTAGGACCGGGCCCTCGGGGTGAATCAACACTTCCGCCCGAAGCACCTCTTCGTTTTTGAAGTGTGATCCCGAAGGCTGCACCACCACCGCTTCGGAAGACACCACCCCCACACGCTCCCAAAGCGCTGAGGTCGGCGCCCGGTCGGACACCAATATCGTTTCGAGACCGGCATCCACCTGCCCGCTCGACAAATAGGCCGCCGCATTCAGACCCACCCCCGCACTCAACACCAAGTCTTTGGGCAACTTCGCCACCTCATCCAACCAACGCGTCGCCGGCACTCCGAAACGAGACGCCAAACGACTCGGTGCCAACAAAAGATGCGCGCCCCACTGTGCCACCACCGCAGGCGGCGCGTCCTGAAATTGTCCCGTTGTCAAGCCACCCACCATCGTTCCGAGGGCCTTCGCCAAGTCGGGCACCGACGGCGGCGCCATGGACGCAAAATCGAACTCCGGGCCGTTCGCAGCACCTGGGGCCAAGTTCTCCGCAAACGGCCCCACGTCATTCGCAACCGCCAACGCGCCGCGACCAGACCCGGCTCCCCAAGACGATTCCGAAGCGTCCACGCTGGTGGCAAACAGAAGACCCGCCGCCTGCCCCCCAGTCCCCAGCCCGTCGAGCGCCGTGGAGCCATCGGGCGATAACCGAAAACGCGCACGCCAGCCCTGGGCTCGATCTCCCAGGCCGAGACCACGATCTAAGGCCAAGAACCACCCTTCGTTCAGCGTGTCGCCCGAGAGCCATTGATGAACCGTTCCCGGTGTACGTCCCACTAAAGATGCCACCCGCAGCACATCACCATTCGCCTCTTGATTGATCAGCCGGCGAAGCCACAACCCGTTGCCCACCTCGTCCGAGCTTTTGGGCAGCTCCACGGATTCCACCGGGACATCCAAGAACCACCACTGAACCTCGCCACCCCAATCGAGCATCGCCCGATACTCGATGCTCGTCGGCGCCCAGTAAATCGGAGACCCTGGGTTCAACGCCTCCAGACCATCGATAGCCCACAACTGAAAAGCCACCGGATGCCCTTTTTCTTCACCCTCCGAAAGCACCCGCTTGAGGACTTGAGACCGAAGGGTCCGGAGGAACTCTTGTACCTCTTCCGCGCTCGCATCGTCCGCCGGTGGTTCGCAATACGAAGGGGGATTCGGATTCGGCCGGGACCAACTATCGAAACAGGTCCAACGAAAGTGAGTGAGCATAATGGGAAACAAATAGCTGTCAAAGTCCGCCGCGTGCCCCTCGAGCGTTCCAAAGGTCAGCCCCGGTGGGCCGTCGTGAAGCTCAATGGTGCGCGGAAGCGGCGTATGCAACGACCCAACCAACTGAGAAAAACGCAAGGTCTCACTCCCGTCACGGGTCATCAGCACTGCCAGATCGGACGAAGGCGCGCCCCCCAAACGCGCTTCAAGCCGCTCGGAAAAAGCTTCGCTCGCGAGCGCACACGAAATCCCCAGATACTCCAAAAACGTGTAGTGATCCGATCTCATGTTCATCATGGGCAGGTCGCAAAGATGCGCCAAGTCCCACAACGTTTCGTTCAGGGTGACTTCTCGATTGCGGCTCTCGAAAGCTTCAACCCATTGGTACGGCCAACGCTCGTCATCCGCACTCTGGTAGGCGAAACGAATGTGGTCCAACCTTTGGACCCAATAGTCAAACACATGGGGCTCAAACCCCGAGGCCAAAAGCGCGTAAAGGCCGTCCCGAAACAGAGGCAACAGCTGTAAAGAAAGTCCAAAGAAGTGAAGACCGACGCCATGGGCCGGATTTCGGTCGTCGACATCACGCATCCATGTACTGGGCCCGACCCGAATCCCAAACACCCCCTCCGGTCGTTGGGCCAAAATCCGGGATGCCAAACGGGTGCTATCCAAGGTGGATGGCAACGCCAAAAGTCGAGCCAACGCCAACTCTTCAAGCCGCGGGTCAAGGGGACTCGCCGCACGCAAAAACAAAATCAGCGCCTCTTGGCTTTCAAAGAAGCGCTGGGCACCACTCACTGTAGACGCCCCTTGGTCGCCCATGCCCTCGCCATCTTCGAGGGCTCGAAGCGCTCGCTGTGCCTTCGCCAGCTCCCCGCGATGAAGCGAAAAGAGGCCGTACAACACCATGTCTCCCCGGGAGGCTTCACCCATCCCGCCGGAAGATGAAAAACGTCCAAAAGGTTGACCCTTTACTTCGTTCCAAAGGTCACCGTTCAATCGGCTCGCAACCCGCTCCATCAACGTCCTAAGCGTATCGAGGGACTGACCATCTTCCAAAAAGAACAACGGCAGCACGTCAAGCTCGAGACTGTCTCTCAACGCAACCTCGTCTTCTAATATGGACAGCGCCAGATCGAGAGCAAAATACACGTAGACCAGCGAAGCAATGGGCGCCGCAGAATCGGGCGCTTCGGCCAAGGCCCGCGTAGCCACGTTGGGAAGTCGCCGCCCCACAAGCGGCAACCACGCCGCACCAGCCCCATCCAATTGGTGCGATGTATACTGCAGCAGTCCATAAAGCCCCAAAGCAGTCTCCTCCACCGTCCTCGACGTGGCCGACGGCTCAACCTCAACGTTCTCGGAATCCATCAAAGGGTCGAAAGGGTCCACCTCACCGAGGTCTGCCAAAATTTCAGCCACTGAGTTTTTGGCATCGTCGATGCGCCCTAAAGACAGCCAAGCCAGCGCTCTTATCGCATGGTCCTCTGTCGTCAACCCCCGGCCGGTGCTGGCCGATAAAGCCTCCGTCTCCCCATCACCAAGCGTCAGCCGAAGGCGAAAGGGACCGGTGGTGTCTGACAAACCGGTGATGATGAAACGGTAGTGGTCATCACCGTAATAACGGATGGTCGCCAGCGGGCCAAGCTCCAGCGACGCGCCCAAATCCTCGGCGTCCACTTGCTGCCTTTTTCCATTGGGTTCGACAATCTTAAGCGATGGCCAAAGCGTAGGTGCCGTGTCCGCATTGAGCCAAAGCGGCTCGACCTCAACCCGAAGCGGCACGCCCTCTGGCAGGTGGACATGGTAGTGAATCTCGGTACCCGCTTCCTCAATCTTGTCCTCGATGGCCGAAGACCGCCGTTCTCCGGGACTTCCGACCTTTAGCTGAGCCAACCGCAGGTGCTGCATCGCCCTCATGACGTTTAAACGTCCACCGGAGACCGTCACACCGGCCAACGACGGACGCCGATCAACGCCATACATCAGCGCCTGTCGAATCTGCTCAGGCGGTGCCTCAGGAGCCAAGCGCCACATCAACAGCGCCGCACCGGATACCATCGGCGTTGCGAGGCTGTTCCCCCTCATCAGCCCCTCCAGCGGTATGTCCCGGTCCTCCGAGATGGTGCTGTAGTAGTCGTAGTAATAAAGCGGCGCCGCCAGTTCAAGATTTCTCCCACGATCGGAGTAGTGTCTCACCTCATCGTTTGTGCCGCTTGACACCACGCCAAGGAGGTTGTCCGCAAAAAGCTCGGAAGGATACGCGATGACGTCCCGCTCGTTGGCGCCCGCAGCCACTACCATGATGCCCGCTGCGTTTGCCCGGTCAATAGCGCCGGCAAGCGACGCCTTTCGTGCTTCGTGGTCGATGATACCCAGCGGGTGGATGAGGCCCCACGCCGGAGATCGTACCGACAGGCTCATGTTGATCACCCGTACATCAGCTCCACCCTCGCCACGTTCATGGCGCAGCTTCAAATCAATGGCATAGTCCATCGCATCGACAATTCGTTGAGTAGGTGAGCGATAAAAGCCAAACACGTCGTTCAACGGAGCGTGCAACATAAATTTTGGTTCTTCAAGTGCCCGTAACGCAATCACCTGTGCGCCAGGGGCCACGCCCACCGCACCCGAGCTCGGTACCTGGGCCAGCCACCGAGCAACCGTGCTCCCATGAGAAAATGTATGCTTAGGATCGTTGTCGTCATCCACAAAGTCCCAGCCCCAGGTATCGTCGACATACCCATTGTTGTCATTGTCGATGTGGTCATCGGGGATCTCGCGAGGGTTGGTCCAATAGTTGAGGAGGGGATCCGTACGTCGCCCACCCGAGTCAATGACCGCAACCACAAAATCTCCCGCGTCGGGTACGATGGACCACGCCTCTGGCAAGTCGATATCCACGTCGAAATGGGCTGGATCGTACTGACCGTCATTGTGGTAGTTGGCGCGATACTTGAAGACTTCAAGATTCTCGGGGTTCCAAATGCCCTGGTCTGCTATTTGAGAAACCTCCGCCGAAACCGCCCTATCCAGCCCCTCTTCAGAAGCAATGAGGTGCTCTCGAACCATCTTTGCGGTAATGGCCCGCTGAGGCCTAGATTCTACGCTTTGTCCGCCTTCGAGGGAAACCTGAACCGGTCCCGAGTCCGAAGCCGGACCCAACCGGGCATAGCTCTTCAAAGGCCGGTCCAGATCGTCCTGGGCACCCTGCTGATGGTCATATACATCGATGAACCAAATGGCCGCCGTGCTCGATTGGAGCTGGGTCGACAGATTGTGAATGCGCTGGCTGGAGTACGGAAAGTCGTGGTCCCGCACAAAGCGCTGCATCTTTGCCCAAAGATCGTTCGCCTTCCGGTGAAAGCCGGCACCCGCCGCGTGGTTCGTCTCGTCGGCGAAACGCCACAGCCCCAAAATGACCCCTGCCGTCGCTTCGAGATGGTACGACTTCGGCTGTTTGGTTTGCTCCTCGACACCCAGGTCGATGTACGGGTCGCGAAAGTCTGAAGGAAAGTAGTGGGTACCGAGATAAAGACGGTCTTGCGGGTCATCATCAAAAGGAAGCTCTTTGACAAATGCATCAATGGTGTACTGAAGGCAAGCCGCAATCTTGTTCACTTCCTCATCCGCAAGCGATGCGTAGTCCACTGACAACGAAAGCCAACTGCAGTTGTCCACAGCCGAAAACTCGCTGGGCACAAAAAACTCCGTTCGATCGAACCGCCCGCCCGTGATGATCCGTTTTTCATCCGGATCCCAAAGATGGCTAAAAATAGCTTGCTTCAAGGCCTCTTTCGCGCGCCTCAGTTCACTTTCAGGCACACCCGCCAGGCCTTGGTGCTGAAGTGCATGGTTGAGCACCTGAAGTGCGTCTACGTTGTGCTCCGTCACCACGTTCATCGCCCGCACCCGGGGTGTCTCTTCGTCGTACCCAAGGCGGTCAAGGACGCGGTAATACGCTTCCCCACTGTCGGCCGCCTCGAGTTCAGAGGACGTATAGCCTGCGGTAAACAACCCTGAATCCGTCTGGGCGCGCAATAGCCCACGAAGCGAGGCCTGATAACACGCCCGGGCAAACGACGCGTCTCTCCCCATCGTAGTCACAAAAACGCCCAAACCGTGGACCGCCCACGCATTCGCCCCCGTCACCAACCGAAAGTCTTTCCACTGATCCCCCGCCGTGTTGTGCGAAAAATGCCACCCCAAAATTACGCTGGCGTCCGCTGGGTCACGAACCGCATGGTCGCAAAGCCACCGTGCCAACGCACCCGCGTTCTCTTCGCCCCGACGCGAAGCCTGAGCCAACGCAATGCCCTGCGTGTACACCCACACCCGCTCGTACTCCGCCAACTTGGCCGTGTCTTCGTTCCCTTCGTCCGGCAAAAATTCCCGCTGAGCCCCGTTGGCAGAGTTGTAACGCCCGTCCCGCAACTCCACTGCCCGCGCATAGTTTCCATCCGTCGAACCGGAAGAAATCGGCGTAGGCTGAAGCCCCGCCCCAATGTGGCGATCACTTTGAACCGAAAGCGCAACCTGACCCTCCGCGCCGTCGAACGCCCGCCAAAGCGTAGCCGTAGAGCCTCCGAAGGTATACGTGTTTGCGAGCGATGCCGCCAACGGTGAACCCCCCTGCCCCACAAACGAAGATGATCCCGAATCGTTCTTTCCCAAACCACTCTTAACCGAAAACGTCTGTGCGTCGCCCTCGACGAAACGAAGGGTCCCGAGCGACTCGGGAACCGTCACGTGATACTGGTTTTCAACCTGGACTCGAAAGGAAGAAGCCCTCCCTGACACCAAAGGGCCCGTAGACGAAACAACAACACGGGTTTCAACGTCGTCAGGCTCGAGCAGCGAAGCTCGAGCCACCATCACGTCTTGGCCTCCCAACGCGCCCTGTGGAGCACCCACCCAAGCCGCGGCCAACAAATCCTCATGGGCCACCAAAAAAGGCACCCCCTCAAGCCCGTCAGCGCCCGCACCATGCGTGCGACCATGAACCACCCCTGCAACCGCAACTTCGTTATCGCTCCGCGCTCGATTCCAAAACACGTTGACGGTTTCGTGCGAAAAGGTACGACCGTCAGACGTTCGTGCAACCTGAATCACACCCCCAAGCGTTTTTTGAGGACCGCCATCGCCCCGATAAGGCGCATACGAAAGCACGGCGATGGCATTCGAAGTCGAAGCGAGCTTCGGCATATATCCATGTCCTACGGCCATCCCCGCCGACCAACTCCGCCCCCCATCATCCGAATGCGTCAGCATAAGGACATTGTGGTCCAAGACATTCGGGTCTTTGGACGGACCCCGCTCGTAGGCCGCATACAGTCTACCCTCAGGACCGCTTCCGATGTGTGGATGCGCCAAAAGATCCCCCTCCGCATCTCCCTCAACATCCAACGTCGTGATCCGCCACGCCTGCAACACACCGCCAACCCACTCGCCCTCTTGCCACTCCGCCCTCGGATCCCCATCGGAGCCGGACGCTTGGACAACCACGCCATTCGAGCCTGCGTCAGAACCGGGCGCAGCCTCAGCGTCGGACCACGGCCCCTCCACAAGAGGACGCTGCGCAAGCATGATACCACCTTCCCGGTGCCAACTTCCCGAATACAAATACTGAAACGACACACCAAGGTTCGAAAGCTCGGCCTCGTCGTTAGATTCTGCCGAATGCTTCCAAGTCTTGCGCCAACCCACCACCGGCCGGGTAACCCGCTCGCCGTACACGACCTCACGGCTGTAGATCGGCTTCAAAGCGTGCATCGCATCCCAGGCAGGATTCGATACCGGCACGTTGTCCCACATCGCGCTCCTCCGAGCCATGATGTGAATTCCGCGCTTGTCGACGTGAAGAGAAGGCTCATGCATCATGTACTCTTCCACCCAATGCACATAAGCATCGCCCTCGTCACCGAGCACATACGACTCTTCACACCAGCAATCCGCGCAACGACAACCAGAGGCGCCCTCTTCGTACTGTGCCTGGTACTTCACGATTTCATCAGCAAACTTGCGACGACGGACATCAAACACATTGCTCGGCTCACCCCTAAAATCTTTTACGTAGTACACCTTGCCCGCTTCACCCCACACTGCGTGTAACGCGCCCAATACATCATGCGCCAGGTCTAGACCGCGCTTCCAATCGTCGTTGCTACGAACCTCGCGGGGCGACCTTGGCCACGTCAGCCCCCCGTCATCGCTTTTGAGGACATAGACCCGACTCGCGCGCCCCCCTCCTCCCAAGCTCGAATCCTTCTCAATCCACGCCAGCACAACCTGAGAACGATGACTTGAGATACTCATATCTGAAATTTCGCCGGCATTCCCGCTTTTCAGGGAAAGAGGCAGACCCCAAGAGCCCCGTCGCCCACCGGACATACTCCGTACATATTGGACTTGATCGCCCAGACCACTGACCCGGTCCCGAACCACAAACGCCAAGTGCGCAACCAGATGACCCCCAAACTCCACAAACGCCAGCTGGGGCAGCGAAGCGCCCGCGACCTCGGTCACCGCGACCGGCACCTCGAATGCACCGCGCGCTTTAAGGGGCGAGGAGGCCACCGACACCATATCGATGTCTTCCGAGCGCTCCGATTCCGACCAAGCCCCTGTAGCCTCGACGAGGCCCGCCGTGACGTAGTATCGGTGCGGGCCATCGCTCGGAAGCCTGTCTTCGAAACGCCGGTCTTGACCCTCAAAGACGGGAGCACCGTCACGATACACCCGGTACCGAATCGATGCCCATTCGGGAATGGGCGAGCCATCCATAAAACGTTCGGATGCCTTCCATTGAAACTTCGCATCCCGTCCATCCGCCACCGCTTGAAACCCTTGCGGCGGGCCGAGACGGGCCAGCGCCAAAGGGGCATTCACGGTGCTCGTAGAGGTCAAATACCCTTGCTTTTCTGCGTCCCAGCGAGCCCCACCCTCGAGCATGGGTCCCGTCAAAACGCCGCACGGAAATGAAAGCCCTTGGCGGCTCTCAGAAAACACCCAATACGCCTTCGAAAAATCCTCAACGTCTGGTGAAGACTCCGAGGGCAAAGAAGCGTCGAGGGGCTCCCAGACCACCCCACCGAGCGAAAGCGGCCGCGACCCCCATACCGACGCCAAACCGTCAAACTTCTCGAGAGCTCGATGAAAGCCCGAAGAACCAACCACCCCCGAAGAACCCAAGTCATGCAGATCCGCGGCCCCATCAAGCGATGCGTCCGATCCAGCGCAAGCCCGGTCCATGGTCACCAGATTCCAGCCAGCCTCCCAGACCACTTCTGGCACCATGTTCTGCTCAGGTCGTTGCGGATCCGACGCGGCACACAGCCCCAATGCCATAAAGAGACCCAAAAGCCCCCTACCCTTCTGATGGTTCACGCTATCCTTCCCCCTCAGTCTTTTTCGCATAGCTTCAAGGCCAATCAAGTTACGGAAGTACGCTTGCGTTGGCTAAAAACGCAATCTGATTCTGGCCGTCCAACCCTCGGCGCCGCCAATTGTTCGGCTTGCGTCCAAAGCCACTCCCACCTGGCCCCTCCGAAAGACTTCAAGCCACCGTGGCATGGCTCAAGAAGACGGCTTTTATCGGTTTTCGCTCGAAGAGCACCATGTCGTTCCGAGCCTATTCCGTAGATAGGAAATCCCCAATCTGGGACAAACTACCCTCTTTGCGGCGAGATGGAAGAAGCCCCTGGCGGTGACGATGATTCAATCGCACACGCGCTCGATCGTTGGACTCACCGACTCTTCATCGGCCACAATCAGCGCCCGCTGGGTCCCAAAATTTCGGAAAGACTTTTTCGAGGATCGATGATTTTCGGTTGAGTCGGCGTCGAGACGACTGGCCGTCCTTCGCCTAACAGTACAACACAACTTCTTGCCTCATTCGCCCTGGAAGCGGCTAGGAAGAATAAGCGGTGTGCGTGGAGTATGGCCGTGATGCGGCGAGGGTTTTTCGCAGGGTCCGGTCCGGCGTCTCGCAAGGACAGCATTTGGAATCGGAGGCGAGTTCGCCATGGCAGTATGGGTTTCTCGGGGGCGGGCTCCGGCCAGGGGCATGCACGGCAAGGCGGTGCCTTGGCGTGCTGAAAGCGTCGCGGAGTGGAAGGTTGATCAGGCCGAGGCGGCTGAAAAGGGAAGCGCGAGTTGGTGGGGCGGTCCACGCGCACCGACTGTGCCGCGGAAGGAATCGAGAAACCGCTGGGCCTCATGCGGGTCGGCTCGAGAAGAACAGTCGACTGTCCGCTTTTGGTTTTTCGTCGTAGCATAAAGGCAATGTGCCCGTCGTCCGTTTCCCGAAGTTGGTCTTCCGCAAACGGGGGCCTTGCAACGTGGCGGCACAGCTAAATCCTTCTCTTCTTGTCCTGAGCAGGAACGCTCACCGCAGCGTGCACGCTCAAACCACCGTAATCGACGCCTGACGTAGCAGGGCGTACGGCCTTGGTCGGTGCCAGCATGGAAGGTGCCCTTTTTGGGCACTGACATGCGCAGCCATCGACGACTGTCGCGCGTTCCCCGCCACCCAGGTCGTTGAGATATAGGGTTTTCTGCAGAGTGGTCGGGGACCTCCGGTGACACCGGGAGTCGTTCGGTCCCATCGGAGCCTCAGATCTGGGGAAAGGTTTTCGGCTACGTCCACGTAGCGTCTACACCCGTCGCTGGAGCGAAGGCTGCGAAGGCCGCATTCCAGGCCCCATGACGCAAAATGATGGGTATTCGGGTCAGACGTGGACGTGGTCGATAGTCTGGGCGAAACAGCAAGGCAGCGGGCAATTCAACCGAACGCCCACCGGGTTGAACAGGCAATTGTCATTGACTGGCGGACTCGCAGAGTATTTGGTGACGACCTTGAACAGGGGGGGCGGTTCTTTATGGCGCTGTTCGCGTCAAAGCGATTGCTTGCCCCGCTGCAGGGAGGATGTACATTGCGACCCCATTTGGTTTGGACGGTGGTTCTCACGCTGGGTATTTCGGCCGCGCATACCACAGGCGTACACGCACAAGAAGATGCGCTCTCTGGGTTGCTGGGTCCCGGCTGGAATCTTGTGGAGCTGTCTTTTACCCGGACGACAATTCCTGCGCACTGGGCCGAAAGTGGCGTACGCGTGTGGGCGGTTCCGGCGGTCGGCACATCGGTTGAGGTTTTGAGCCTAAGAGATCGGGACTCCGACCATAAACCGAGTTCGCCTTGGCTTCCCCGAGGGGTCTATTGGGTTCATGCCAACGCGACCAAGACCTTCGAGTTTCGCAAGGACCAGGAGACGATGTCGATGCCATTGCCCGCATCGGATCTGGATCGAGGATGGTCTATTGTTGGAGCGACGCAGCAAAAAGATCTGATCCGGTCCGGCGGAGGTCGGCTGCTTCGTTGGGACAGAGCCGTGTCGGCCTATGTGCCGGTTGCTGAAGGTGATATTCTCCAGCCTGGGTCGGGTTACCTCGTCGACTTGAGCAAATCCGCAGCGGGTCACGCGCAAACAGACGACGAAGGGGCGGAAGTCAACCAAACCAGCGCGCTCGCGGTCGCGGCGGATGCGCCCCCTGCAGCCACCCCCATGGGGACGCTTGGGCAGTTCGAACCGCCGGGGTGGCTCGAGGTGGCTGGTGGCCCCGCTTTTTTGGCTCGTGCTGAACTGTCGGAGGTTTCGGGGCGCGTTCTGGCTCATGTGGCGTACGTGGTTCGCGGGAAAGACACGCATCAAGCTGACGAGATTCGCTACCTCCGCAGTGAAAAGGCGGGCAAAGCGGGAAGCTTTTCCCATTCACTCAGGTTCTCGGTTGGTGGCTCGGTGGGTGACTTCGCGATGGCGGCCGAGGCGAATCGCGTGGCCCTGGGCTGGATTGTACGTGTGGGCGAACCGGGGTTGCGGGACGGCGCAATCACTCACGCAGCTAACAAGGTTTCAGAGGTGCGGGTCGTTGTGGTTCAAAGCGAGGATGGGGGTCGCTCGTTCGGGCCTGAAACGGTGGTGCGTTCAAACGGAGTGTGGAAGCGGGGTCTCGATATGGCCTACGACGCGCGTCTGGCCCACCACTTGGTGTGGGGAGAGGCAAACAAAGCCTACTACCTTAAAGATTTAGCCGGCTCCCCATCGAACGTTTTCGATGGGGAGCGGCTCCATACTTCGCCGGAAGAAGTCAAGTACCTTGCGCGCGAGGATTCCGCCCAAGGCTGTACCTGCATCGAGTGCTGGTGCGAAGAATCGTACGTGGTGGATGAGCGGGCGGTGGATGGTGATGCACAGACCGGTGGCTCCCGCGGGTATCGTCTCACCCGACATGTCGTCCAACCTTCGCTCCACATAGGAGATGACATGGTTAGCATTGCGGTTCGGCAAATCCGTGCGTGGGATCCTCGTCCGGTGGTCCACCCACCGTGGGTGGCGACGATGGCGTCTCCTCGCTACCGCGATGAAGTGGTGGACCTCGGTGGTCGCCAAATTCGGTGGCCGACAGGTTGGCGGAGAGTGTGGAAGACCGCCTACGAGCCGGGCGATGAAGCGATGTGGGCTACGCTGGGTGCACATTATCAATACCGCTATTCCGGTACCTGGTATGAGTCCGACGAAATCACGCTCGCTCAGCGGCCGCTCACGCCGAGCGGCGGTGTAGCCGAAAAGCTATCGACCTCCCCGTGGCGCATTTCGACGGTGGCTTCGGTAGGCGCGGGGGACGGTGACGACAAGCCCTCCTATCCCCAGTTGGCGGGTGGAGCCGGAAGGTTGGTCCTGGTGTACGAAGATGGCGTTTCGGACGATCCGAATCGGCTGGGTCACAACGCCATACGCTTTCAAAGCTCAAAGGATAGGGGGCAGTCTTGGTCTTCTGCCGAAACGGTGGGGAGCGGCTACGTACCGGCGGTGGGGATTCTTTTTTCCGGTGCGGTTCGGGTTCTCTACTATGAGCCTACGTCAGCGCAAGAAGGCGTTGTGGTGTCTCGACCGGTACCGGGGACCGCCAGTCGCATCGGTTCAAAGCCGGCGAAGCCGATTCACTTCAAGGGGCACGGCGCAGATTCGGATGCGCTCGAAGGCGGCGTTTCGTTGGCAACCCACAGAGGATTGTTCTTGGCTGCCTGGATTGAACAGGTGAACGGCCGAGACCAGATCGCCACGTCGCGGGCCTCTTTCGTGGACGAAGGCGTGGGCTACAGCGTTGAGCTCCCGTCGCATTTGACGCAGGGCGCCCAGGCCAAAGTCACGGTGACCGCACACAACCGATACCACATGCGCGTGCATAGCGACGAAGTGCTTCAGGTAACCTCGATGTTGGGTGCCCAAGGCGGCTCATCTCTGCCGAGAAGCAGCCAGGACGATGAGACTTTGGCCGACGGTCTTCAGGGCTCGGGGTTTCAGGTTTCGCTAAAAGCGGGCCAAGTAAGCTTTTGGGCAGATCCGACCGATCTGCAGATCCTGGGTCGGTCGGGCTTGGCGCAGTTGTCTGCCACGCCTGTCACCGAAGGCGCCGTGCTGGTGGAGGGGGCTTCGGGGTCGCCGACGCTACAGTTTTCAGCCTCCTCTCGGGGAAACTATGCGAAGGCCAAATGGATGCGAGATCGGTTGTGGCGCGAAGTGCAGGGTGGCTCCGGGACGTCCGGCGAGCCGGTCGGTTACCAGGTCGAGTACCAGGCCGTAGCCTCTGATGAGCCGGGGTTTGAGACGCAGCCCGAGTCAGGGCTTAGCCAATGGGAGGGCAAGAGCCAAGACTCCAAAGTGTTGGCGAAGAACGAACGGGTATGGGCGTACACCCAAGGCATCACTTTGGCGCAGTACGCCCGAGCCGGGGACCCTCTGATGGAACAACGAGCGCACGCATTGGCCCGCTATATGTGCGCGCGGGCGGTGCGTGAGGGCGTCTCGGGGGAAGACGGGTCCGTGATTCGCGGTTGGCCTTTTTCATGGAACACGCTGGAAGATTCATGGAAGGACGCTCGCTTGGTGACCGGCGCGACCGCCTGGGTGGTCCATGGTCTTGGGGTCTACTTGGTCTCCGAGGCTTTTCAGTCGCTGGAACCGGCCGAAAAACGGTTGCAGCGAGGCTGCTATCACGAAGCCCTCCGTGGACTGGAAATCCATCGCCGAGCGGTGTCGGCGGGTGATGGTCGTCGCTACAGTCTAATGACGGCGGGGTGGACGACAAAGGGTCTGAGAAACGCCGGACAGCCGTGGCGACTTCAAGGGCCTGACGGCCAGCCTCTGGCTGACCAGGGGGAGCAGTGGGATTACTACGATATCCTCGACGCCATCGGTTACGACACCCTAGATCCGAAGGCCGAGACGGTGGTCGGCCGGGTCTTCGAGGGGCCGTCTGCGGTTGGTGCGGAGCCGGAGGTGCTCTCTCCTCGGGTGCTGACCGAGCCTGAGCTATCGGTACTAGGGCAAGTGGTCCAGGCCGAGAACGTGGTGACCGAACACAATCTGGATGTTCTCAGTGTTCTGAACCACGCGCTCAGATACGCGCCTCAGCTGGGGCTTGAGAATACTGCGCATCTGTCCGAGTGGCGTGACGACCTGCGGAACGGCATCTTTCAGGTCCTTTGGGATCGAGACGACGTGGAGTGGAGGCGGGAGCTCGAAGCTGCGCTTGATCACAGTGTTTCGACTCCTAGCAAAGAGGCCGAGATTCGCGACGCGCTTTCTCGAGGGACGTGGGGCCGGGTGGTGACCGGAGGAGAACTTGTAGGCGGAAGGGAGGAAGCCGAGGTTTATGGTTTTGTTCCCAACAAGAAGCACACGGCCATAGACAACTGCAGTTGGCTATCTTTGTCGGTCGACTACGAAGCCCTGACCGACAGGGACGACATCGAATCTTTGGCACGCTGTCTCGAGTTTACGGCGCTTGCTTTTGGCAAAAACATCATGTTTGAAGGAAAATCGTACTACGGCGCGCACTACTTCTTTGATGGTTTTGAGGATCCGTACATCGCCGCAACCGACCGGCAGGAACGCTCCTATCATTTGGAAGCGACGGCGGGTCTGGTGATGGGGCTTTTGGCCTTCGCCAAACATCATCCAAGACATCCTCGGTCGGACTATTTTCTTCGCGAAGCGGATAGCTTGTGGCAGGGCATGCAAGCATTTGTGCTCGATCACGATTTTCCGTACTCGAGTCAACGCATCATCGATCTGTCGACGTTGTTGACGTCGAGCACGGCCCTCATCTGGTTCATCGATGCCTATAGGGCGATGCGAGGTGCAGGCTTGTCGGGGCTCGGCCCCAAAGAGGACGATGTTGCGGGTTCAGCAGACGCGATGGGTGCCACGGTCATCATGCCTCCGGGCCCGGCTTTTCTGTTGGGAGCCCAGAACTTGTCGCTGGATGCAGGCTCTCCGCAGGTGGTTCAGCTCTCGGTCCTAAGGTGGTTTTCGCAGTTGGCTGGTCCGCAGTTGACCAAGGAACCGATGAGAATAATCGTCAAAGAGAGCGTCAAGAAGGGGGCGCAACAGGTTTTGAAAGCCGAAGGTGGCAAGAGTGTGAGTCAGCTGATCTGGGGGGAACTGATCGTAACTGCGCTTGGGGGGACGATTCTCGGAGCCGAGGCGTCGAAGGCGCTCTTGGCGTTTGTGAACGAAAACGCCTGGCCTACGGTGCACAACATCTACATATGGAGAAGCGAGACCGCGGTCGAGATCCCCCATGGGTTTCATGCGATTTTCACCGATGCGTTTTCTGAGCCTGGCGCGGTCGAAAGTATGTCTGTTTTGGAGAAGGCCCTGCTTGCGGAATTGGAGCTTGGACCCATCAACTGGTCGGCGCCTGAAACGTGGGGTCAGAGCCCGTTGCAGACAAGGCCCTTGGTTGACCTTGCGCTATTGGGCAACCTGGAGACCGACATTCTGCTGGTGGAGGGCCCAGAGGATGTCTCGTTGTACTACGCCCCCCGAACCTCGGGTGTAGGAGGCTATGTCGTACAAGTCGACGATCACGGCCTACAGGTGATCGACCGGCACAGGGGCGAAACATCGGCAGTTTCGGCCGATTTGAGCCCGGTCGAGCTTGCGGCCTTGCTTCGGCTCCCAGACTTGATCCGCGCGTGGATTTTGAGCGCCCCCGAGCCCAATCAGCGAGGCTTGCTGGAGGAGTACCTAAGTCAATGGATTTTGACTGGGTTCACCAACCCGGTTCGCGCCGGGCAAGCGCGCGGACTCCCGGCTTCGTCGCCCAAAGCCAGAAAAGAGACAGCGTCAGTCCCATCCTCGGGTGTCGCCCCCATCACTAGAGGGACGACAAACGCGGGGACATCGGATGACAAGCGCGAGGCATCGGGTCACGCCGACGAGGACACCGAGCCCGTTGATCTTCGGGAAACATTCTTTTCCGTTTTGGGAGAAACGGAACTCGAGATCGCCCGGCGGGTGGCCGACCTTTCGGAGGAAGCCTTGGCCGCCCTATATGAAGAGGTGCCCGACCCAGAAAGAGAGGCGGCCGAAGACGCCGTGCACAAGATTCTGATGGAGGATGCGTGGGAGGCCTACGTGAAGTACCGCATCTCTCACGGGGCCGGTGTGCCCCCAGACAAGGTCTATCCCACATTTTACGTGGAAGACAGCAACAAGACGTTTGAGGGCGTGTCTCTTCCCGGCTTGTCGACGCATCCGCTCCAGCAGCATCTAGAGCTTAGGGCGCTGCCGTCCGTCGTGGAGAAGGCCTTTGATGGCCATCTAGAACTGAAGCGAGATAAAAAGGGAGAGCTCGAGCACGAAATGTTTCCGGTCAACGCGTGGACTGTTCCCAAAAATCGTCCCCCCGAGTTTATGGCAACCGAATATCGCCATGCCATCAACCTGAAAGATGGCGGTCGACTGATCGTTGAATATCTTGAAAAAAAGTTCCGTGCCCCAAGAACGCCCACCGAACTGATGGTGATGCTAAGCAAGTTGTCGAAGGAGAAAAGAGAAAAGTTGGAAGACATGCGGGACAAACTCGATATCTACCAAGCGATTCCGTATATGAATCGTCTGCTCGAAGGTACCGCACCCGGTGTCTTGGAAAGGGAAATTCGACAAGAAACCGAAGACCCCAAGGAGGTGCGGTATAATCTGAGGCTTTTTGGTCGGGCCCAAAAGTACCTAAAATCTGGAATTCGGCCGGGTGACCTCGAAACAGACGGTACCACGTTCCAAGAACTGCGTGACGAGGCCGATGGTCTGACGCGTCAGTCCTTTGGTCTGAACTGGGGCGAGTTTTTGGCTCTGTTCCAACGTGATTGACGCAATCGGTCAGACAAGCGGCTAGTCCCGTATATCAGGCCACGTTGGTCCGGCTTGATGTCCTCCTTTAAAATGGCCAGCGTCGCTGCAACGGGTTCCGCGTAAGCAGCAGCCCGCGCATCAAGCCCCTTCGGCAGCTGGTACAAATTTGCGGCGGGCAGACAAACATACTCGGCAAACACACCATGCTCGTGCACACCGAGGAACTTTGGAGCGAAGCACTCGCCTTCCGCGTCGTGAGTTCGGCAATGCCGGCACGCGAGAATCGGGTTGGCCGTGACGTGGTCGCCCGAAGTCACATGGCTCACCTCATCACCGCATTTGACAACAGTGCCCGAGAATTCATGCCCCAACACCACCGGATTTGCGGAAGCGATTTGCCCTTGTGCCACGTAGATATCCGTACGGCAGATGCCTGCCATGTTCACCCGAACAAGGACATCATCGGGTCGCTGTACGACAGGCGTGTAGATCTCACAAAGCCGACTTCTCCGCCATCTTTCACCAGGGCACGCATCGTTGGGTTAGGCACGTTTCTCCCCTTCCTCACACCTGAAAATCAAAGCCTGCCTTCGCGAGTTTCTTATACTCTCGCTCGTTAAACCGATAGAGCCGTGCCGCCCGATGAGCGACGTCCTGCTCTACTTCATCGAGCTCTTCCAGGATGGCCATGGACAGGATCCGGAGGTGACACCGACAGCATCGGGGCCATCGTAGGCGCGTGCATCGGCGCTCAGACGGGCTACCAGTCCCTCCCCGAGGAATGGCGAGCGTCCTTGCAGCATCACGAGTATCTACTGTGGCTTGCCGATCGCCTCTCAACCCCCACACCAGCCCATGAGAATCAAGGTCAACTCGCCGAGATCACGGCAGACATCGCAAATCGAGAAGTTGATGCCATTGTGAACGCATGGAACCGAAACATCGTCCCCTCCTGGCTTCTTTTGCCCCAGGGGGTGTCGAGATCTCTTCGCAAGGCTGGTGGCCAAAGTTCAATTCGCTCAGTGGGCCGATCGGGACCCTTGCCGTTGGGCGGTGCCGTGGAAACGGAGGCTGGCACCCTTCCAGCAAAATGGATCATCCACGCCGACGCAATCAATATGGCGTGGCGCGCCTCGGAGCAGTCGATCCGTAAGGCAACTCAGGCCTCTCTTCGTTTGGCGCACTGGCTTGGAGCACGAACGGTAGCCTTACCCATATTGGGTGCCGGCAGCGGAGGCTTTTCATCGACAATGGCACTCGCGGCTATTCGTGAAGAGGCAGAGGCTTTTCGACACCGATTTGACCGCATCGAACTGATACGATTCTCCCGAGATTCCCGTCCATCCCAGCCCCCCAACCAGCACGATGGATCCTAAGCTCGTTCTGGAGATTGCGGACAAAATCTGCACACATACAGCAATTCTGTGCGTACCTGGTCCGATGAAGCGAACGCTGGCCACAGGTAGAGGTTCAAACCGGGAAAGGACCAGGCTCTTCTCAAAACACCTCCGTCGGCAAAACCACTGACGCACAGCAACCCATCATCGTATAAGTTGCTGTTAAAAATGACATTTTTCATCTAGCAGAAGAGACACTGAACCATTGGCTTGGGGCAAACAATCACGATAGACTATGAGTATGACGACGAGGGATGCGCTTCACGCGTTAGTTGAAGACCTGGAGGAGACAGAATGGGACCTGGCCAAACAGGCTCTGCAAGAAATCCGGGGCGACGCCTTTGATCTAACCGAGACTGAGGAGCGCGAACTGCTCGAACGAGAGGCTGAGTGCGATAGGGGGGAAAAAATCGGCGCTCGTGATTTCTTCGCCGAACTACGTCGCGAGGAACGAACCGATTCCAACCATTGAGCTTTCCCGGCGCGCCGCAAAGGAGATCGTTCGCGCCCGTCAATGGTGGCTGGACAATCGGGACAAAGCGCCCGAGGCATTCGATGAAGAGCTCGAAGCACTGTTGGAAAAGCTAGAGTCAAAGCCCCAATCGCTTGGGACAGGGCAGAGAAATCACGATCGACGGCGCCTCTTGATAAAGCGAATTCGCTACTACGTGTATTTTCGAATCGTGAACGATGGCGAGCTCGTGGAAGTCCTGGCCTTCTGGCACGCCAGCCGCGGCCAGGAGCCGAAGCTTCGATAAGTCGAACAGACCGAAGCAGTTGTACAACGACAACGGTACTGTGCCCTTCTCGGGTTCCATAGTCGTAAGCGGCTAGGAAGAATGTCGTCGACGCGGCTTCCTGAAGGATGCGCCGTGCCTTTTCCACATCTCCGCGACCAAACGCCACGATCGCCTGGATGAGCTTGGTATTTGTCTCCGACACATCTGCCCGGGCCGACGCTCCGAAGAGCAATAGCACTAAAACCAGAAGCGATGAGAACAACCTCACTTTGGGTGCTCTATTCCATGTCCACTACGACAGTCACTTCCTCGTGTTTGGTCGTCTTGTTGATGTTCTTGATTTTGACAGGATAGTCCGCAGCCTTAATTTCGATTCTCCGCTTTCCGGTGGGCACTCGCACGGTCATCGGCGTCCGCCCCGCCATCTCTTTGCCATCGATCCGAACGACAGCTGGCACTGATCGTCCTCCCGTTGTCCAAGCCTCCACAAGCAAGCTTCCCCTGAAAACTCTCTTTTTGGGCATCGTATCCTTAGTCGGTGGTTTTGGCAATGATGCAAGAGTTACTGAATATTTCACTTCGTTACCCATCAGGCGAAACGTTCTAGCCGCGTAGCCTTCAAGGCCGACTGACAATTCGCGAGGGGTCTTCGCTTCGACCTGAACAGTCAGCGGAGTTCTGCCCAACACTTTTCCCCTATTATCTTTAACCTCCGCCGCAGGCGGGGTTGTGAGTACCAATACATCGGTTAGGACATCCTCCGGAGACAACTTCTGCAGTTTCTTTGTTTGCAGCAACGGATTGGTGAGCGCCTGGCGCGCCTCGCTTTTTCCAAAGTCGGATAAAAAAAAGATGCCGAGTGCAAGCGCGATGATTGAAACCCCGATCGCGTGACCGTTCCCAACACGAAACCACGACTTCGCTTCACTCGAGTCCATGGTGCGAAGAATTGCGTCAATCTCCTCTGCCACGGCCGAGGCGCTTGGAGGACGCTCATCGATCTGCTTGCTCAGAAGCCGGGACACGAGATCATGAGCACGATTGGGCAGCTTGAGCGAAGGTGAGAGTTGGTACATGGGCATCGGGTCTTCGGTGATGTGCTTGGCCAGCTGCAAGCCCGGGTTGCCAGAGAAAGGCGCAAATCCCGTGAAACACTCATAAGCAACCACGCCCAGGCTGTAAAGATCGCTCCGAGGCTCTACGGGTTGGGCCATGGCCTGCTCGGGTGAGGTGTAGGTGGGGGTGCCGAGCACAGCTTCCGGAGATGTTTGCCTGCCGTCCCGACCGGCGTGCTTGGCGAGGAGACTCTGCGGAAGCAACTTAGCAAGTCCAAAGTCGAGGACTTTGGTGACCTCCTGGGAACCCACCGTCTCCAAAAAAATATTGGCCGGCTTGAGATCGCGATGGACTACGCCGCGGCGGTGAGCCTCGTCAAACGACAGGCAAACTTGTTTCAGGATTGTAAGTGCCCTTCGGGGATCAAGCGGCCCATCCGCAATCACCTCGTCGAGCGATTTACCGTTTAGCAGTTCTGTCACAATAAAGAGTCGACCGTCTGAGGTTTGACCGTAATCGAACAGTTTTAGGGTGTTGGGATGTCGAAGAAGAGAGACGATTTTTGCTTCGCTTCGGAAACGCGACACAAAATCGGCACGTGCAGCAATCTCTGATCGCATGACTTTGACGGCTACGGTCCTATCCAGGTTCAGCTGTCGCGCCTGGTAGACCGAACCCATACCCCCGCGACCTAATCGCTTGATCAGTAAGTAGCGGTCTTCGAAAGACTCGCCAGACAGATCAGTCGTCACACCCTCGGCCGACGCCCAATTCTCAATGTTGGGGTCGTCATGAACCGGGCACTCGGCGGCGTGTTTCGGAAGTTCTTGATCGCACTCAGCACAGAACATTGCATACCGTCGATCGGGCAAAATTCTAGCATAGTTCGAGTCGTGGAAATACCCTGGATCGGAGTGGCTCGCGCGTTGTGGCATCGATATGTCGTACATCTTTCGAGGGCCGAGAACGTCCTTTGCGTGTGGAGAAATGGTGCATGTGAGCGCATGTTGAGGCCGTCAGCAACGAAGTAGGAGAAAGAATGAAGGCAAGGAGGGGGCGGTTTTCTGTATGCGCGTGCTTGAGGCTTAGGCTCTCGCGGGTAGGTCTGTGCATGCGATCAATCCGTGTCGTTTCCAACCGAAACGTAACAGCCAGGTTTGGAGTTTGAGCCATGGTACGCATGATTGGCGCAATTTCGAAGCACATAAATCAAAGCGTTTCGGAACATTCGGCTGCGAACACCACTTTCGATCGATGCTCACAATACTCGTCGGTGTCTTTAGTCAATAGGACAGCAACTCTGTGGAAGCCGTAGGCGAGATCTCGTGGGTACGGAGCAACTATGATTCAACCGGAGACCATCAACTCTACCTGCGTCACCACGCTTGCCTATGACGACGAAGCACACACGCTCTATATTCGATTCAAGAGCCGCGCAATCTATCGCTACAATGCTGTAGAACCACGCCATTTCCAAGAGTTTATGCACGCCGAGTCGAAAGGGGCATTCTTCGTTGCTCGTATCAAGGGGCGGTTTCCGACGAAAAAAATGCAGAAAAAGGCACGGGGAAAGTGATCAGGTCGTAATCTAGCTACAACTCGCGGAGTCCTGGTGCGTTTCGAGCTGAACCATCCGCCTACGGCGAGCAAATTCTATCGCCCGTTGTGCTCATACCTCAGCAAACGAATGTTTATGAGGGTTCCGTCGACGAAAGGACCGGTGCTGACCAGCTGTCCATGACCTTGGTACGTCCCGACGTTAGGCAGGAAGACACAAGTTTCATTGCTCTCGCATAGCGCGTTGTCATTTCCAACCCCATCAGCGATAAGCTCCATCGCATTGTCGAGGAATACCGTAGTGGTATCATCACTCCAGGTGTGCGTTCGCGTTTCGTTTCCGGTAGGAAGCACATCATGTACGTTCAAAGCAACGCTGTCGCCGCTCGTGAGCGCCCAATCCCAAATACGGCAGGTGCCGTCGTTGCACCACCCACGATGACTCGTATCGGGAAAGGGCATCCCGTCAGGTCCCCAACTTCGAGGTTCCGTTTCGAATTTCGCCCACTCTATATCTTCGGAAAAGGACGCAGTCCCATCTGTGTCTGAGGTGTTCAGGGCATCGTCGTGGGTGAGCTTGCCCAAGAATGACGCTTCTGACGAAAGGCCCAGCGAGACCGAGGCTGTGGAGGAGCCCTGAGGCACACACGTGCCACTCACGAAGCCAGGATTGCTGACGCTCCCGTCGTCCCAACACGCGCCGTCGGCATTTTGACCAAGCTTTAAGATTCCACTGTACACGACGTCCTCAGAAAATCTGTTGTGCACGCCGTATTCTCCAGAGTGTGTCGAAACGAGGTCGTTCACCCTCACGTCGGAAGATACTTCGAAGCGAACATTGTCCCGGTTATTGTTGGTCGCTAAGCAGTCGAGCATCGACAGTTTGTCCATCCAATAGTACTTGTATCCAGTGGTGTAGTGGTTGGCGCTTGTTCCAGCCATAACCAGGACGCCATTGACTGGGTCAGTACTATAACCCCCGTTCAATCCCCCGTTGCCGTTATTGACGGTGTAGAATTGGGCGAAGACGTTGTTATGAGAATTTGGCTGAATGTCGATACCGCTGTGGCGACTGTTGGACGTCAAGAAGTTCGAGAAGACGTTGTTCTGGACGCCCGCCACCGACAACCCCATAACGAAACCGCCGTCACCGTGAGTGCGGTCGATCCTGAAATCATGGATGAGGTTGTCATTGGCATTGCTTCTGAGTGCGAGCCCAAAGGTCCCGGCGCGAACCGAATGGAAATTGCGGATCGTATTCTCCTGACTGCTGTTCATGTAAAGCCCGCCGTAGCCGGAGTCGAAGCCTGATATGTTTTCGAGCCGGTTGCTGTCCGCACGAGTGACACGAAATGCATCGTTTTCTGCGTGAATGACCATTGAATTTCTCACCACGCTATGCCGTGCGTCCAATAGAATCACGCCCACATTTGTGCGTGTCGCGTCGAGACTGCCCTCGAACCAACCAAAGTTGTGGGCAAGCGTTACGAAAGTGTTGCCCGTTGGACCAACAGTCGGCGGGGTAATCTCGATTTGGAAGTACTCGTCCCTTGATGGCGTGGACCCGTTCGAAAACCCCTTGGCGCAGAGACTGCCGCCGTTGACGCTCTTAAGGCCAGAAATGGAAGTTTTCCGCCCCGTCCCCGCTTCGATTCCGGGCCCAAGGGTAATGCTCGATGCAATGACAGTTGTCGTCGAACTCGCGGCCAGAGACGACACGCCCACCGTGGTTGTGTTGCCTGCGATATCATACATTGCGAGCTCTGAACCCGGCTTCGTGGTCTCGAATGTAGTGCCACGAACGACGAGATTCGCGCCGACGGCCGCATAGTCAGAGGAAGCACTGTCAGCGTTCGAAAGACATAGGTGCTCTCCGGTCCCGGTGGTTCCATAGCCGAACAGACGCAGTGTGACCGTATCGGTCTGAGGGCCGATGGCACTCAGATCGATTTCGACCGGACTTTGTTCGAGGTCGCTCGCGGGCACTGCCTTTGCCGTGCCGATATCGACGAAGTCCGCGCCATTGGTGCTGTACTGCAAGCTGACGGTATCGGGGCCATTCGCATCCGTATCGAAACCCGCAACGTAGTAGTCGCGAGCCACGCTAAAAGTTATTCTTTCGAGTGTGAGCTGATTTTCTGGCGGCTTTGCCAGGATGGCGCCCTCCTCAAACAGGATCGCAATGCGATCCGCGCCCGTAGCGGGGAGCGCAGCCGGGAGCGCTCGATAAAGATAGATCGTCCCGCTTGCATTCAGGGAGCCCCCCACAGTATCGAGTACAATCGGATTGCTCCACCACTCGGATGGGATGGAACGGCCGTGAAGCGTACCATCGAGCCAAATCTCCACCTGAATCGGCCAAAACGATTGGTTATCGAAATCAATGAAATCGCGTAGCCCTTTCCTTCAGCGAAGTCGACGGAGACCATCTTGGCCGCACCACCGATGCCTGTGCACGCCCACGTGAAGGCCCCCAGCGAGTCGGTGGCCGTGAGTCCGCCGCAATCTGTCAGCCCCGTATCAAAGGTGCGCATGAGACCGGTATGCACGCAATCTGTATTGTACTTGCCTGACTCCGTACCCACGCAGGCGGTGTCCGAGCCGCTGAAGAGATCGGCACCATCGTTTTGAGTGTAGTCCAGTAGATTGACTCCGTTCTTTGGATGCAGCGGCGTGGCGTCGACCAGCATGGCCGTGCTCGCGCAGACTTCTGGGCTGCCCTCGGACTCGCTTCCGACCGCATTTTCTGCGGTGATCACATAACAATATTGGGTGCCGGCGCTCAGACCGTCACGCGCGTACACTGGCCCGGAAGTCGCGGTGCCCACAAGGGATCCGTTTTCGTAGACGTTGTAGCCTGTCACTGCCACACAGGCCGTGGCCGAGCTCCACTCCAGGTCAATCTGGTTGCTGGAAACAGGCGTGACGGCGGTGAGGGAGGGGGCCGTGGGGGTCGAACAGTCGATGCAGAGCGTCCCGTCTCCGTTCGCATCGTCGTAGCCCGCTGGACAGGCATCGCAGGCGAATGCGCCTGGTGTGTTCCGACAGGTTATCGGATCGCAGGTGTGTCCCCCGTTTTCGCCATCACACTCGTTCCAGTCGACGCAGTTGGTTCCGTCGCCTCGGGTATCGTGATAGCCGTCCGGGCAGGTGCACACTAGGTCCCCCTCCTTGCTATCGCAAGTGGCAAGGGCGTCACATTTCTTGCTGATACAGTTCGTTGTTTCAGAGGCAGACTCTATGCAGGCAGAGTTCACGGTCGACGCCACACCGAACAGAAGAAGATATGCACCTGGGCTCACGTGGGCTCGGCTGCTGACGAGGCGTTTTCTTCTGGTCATATAAAGCACGCTCGCAGGGTTTCCGGGTTGGAACAAGTCTCGCACTAAGAAGAACCGCCCTATCTCTGTGTGTCGGGTGCCAAACTTACAGAGACCTCCAATGTGGGACGAGTCCACCAAATGGGGAAGGCTTGCCTGGCGCGAGAACTCTGGAGGGCCAGGCTGCAAGAGTACCGAAATTGCACTGGTACCATGGTTCGGATTTTGGTTTATAGTGGTCAGGGATTCTGGCTCACGACGAAGCGTCTTTCCAAAGATAGATTTCGTTTCTGGCGGGTCCGGGTGAAATCAGCATGCCTTTGGACCCCCATCAGCCCAATGGCAAACCGTGACCATTCCTTTGAGCCTTCTTGAAGTGGATTTCGACACGAGCAGAATGGGCACCTTTGTTGTGCTTTTTTGCGATACGAGTCAAAGCACCATCTACGTTGACGACATTGCTTTTGTGCGCTGACGGCTTTCCTCAATTCTTGCACCGTCGCACTCTTTGGTGCGGGTCACCAGATCGACGAGGTGTTTCTTCGGGCGCACGAGGCATGACCTCGCCCACCGACGCGGCTCCGTCCTCAAGGGCGTGGCCAGGGACGAGGGTCCGCTCGACCGACCGGCATGAAGCGCCGGCGGTCAGGAAGGAACCGTCATGCCTGACAAACTCAAACCGAAGGATCACGCCGAGCGCGTGGCAATATTTCGCGCGAAGATCATTGGCGCGCTCACTGCCCGTGAGTTGGGGCGCGGCGAGCTGCGCCGCGAGCTGGAAGCACTCAGCCGTACCTCTTTTCGACCACCCGGGGGCGAAATCACCAAGCGTTGGAACGCTGGTACTACGCCTTTCGCGCACACGGTCTAGACGGGCTCAAGCCCGGCCGTACGCAAGCGGAATTCGCGCGGAGCCTCACAGAGGAGCAGCGAGCGCTGATCGTGGCTATTGCCAAGGAGCACACACCCGTATCGGTGATCGTCCGGGCGTTGGGGGACGCCAAGGCCCTCGAAAGATGTCGCAAGTCGATCGCGACCTCGTCAACGAAGTCACAAAAGCCGACGCGTCGCCCGAAGCCTAAGCTTCACCACGTCTTGTTGGCATTCGCTGGTCTCGAACTCATGGGACCTCATCAACTTACCATGTCAAGATGTCCATCATCCTACCTGGTGACGAGGCCACTGCTTGGCATGGTCGGCAACACTTAGGGGATGGGCTCCAGAGACGTCAACGAGCGTAGTGCCCGAAAAAGAAACCGATCGGTATAGGCGCGGGTGCCATTCCCGTCACCACCCCGGGGTGTGAACCAAACTCAGCAAAAGGGAAGAAGACCCCTCAGAAAAAAGACGAAGTTTCATTAATAAGAATGAAATACAAGACGTTGGCTCGTTCCTTGCTCTTCTAGCTCAGGATGAGCCCAATTCGAACATCGACAAATCACGGAAAGGCCTCGTGTCGCCCCCTACGACTTCGTTGGCTGCAAGGGGAAGATGTCTGCGTACACCCACTTACCCTATTTCTCTTGATTTGGATCGGTGTGACGGGACTTGGCGCCTGTCAGAGTTTCAGTGAAGAAGATGCTTCGGTTTCGGCAGTTACAGGACGCCAGCATCTGATGTCTCTGTTTGATGCACGGGAGACACCAGTGATGCAGGAGCTCCCCGAGAGAGCCCTAGCGAATCGTGTCCAGAAAGTTCGACTCAATCCTCGAGCCTTTACCCAAAGCGAGTTGGGAATTGAGTTGTTCGATGGAGAAACTCTTGTTGCGGAACGAAAACGTATCGTCGAACGGAAAGAGAAGTCGAAAAGTTGGGTCGGCGAAGTTTTCGGATACCCAGGGAGCTTGGTGGCTCTGACCAAAAACAACGGTACCGTTGTGGGCACGATAAGCTTTGGAACAAACACATATGTCATCACGGAGAATAACGACGGAACAACATTGTTCTTTCAAGTCGATGAAGCCGCTCATCCCCACGATTGCGAAGAAACAGCTCATGCCCACGGGGATGCGATTCAGGGAGATGGCAGCAATGATTTGCTCCATGGAGACACTCCGGTCATCGCCGCGGATAGCGGAACCGTAATCGATATAATGATTGTTTATACCCCGGCCGCCCGGGAACGATATGGTCAAGATGTTCTGGAAGGGATGATTCTTAATGCGGTGGATTCTATGAATCAAGCCACAATCAACAGCGGAATATCGGCGCAGTTCAACCTAGTGCATACAAGTGAGATTAATTATATTGAAACCGGAGAGGCCCGCATCAGCCTAAGTGCCGTGAGCAGCCTTAGTGATGGACGCATCGATGAGGTCCATGAGTGGAGGGATAGTTACGGTGCAGACGTTGTTTCAATGATCACCGAAGATCTTGATTACTGTGGTGTTGGATGGCTCATGAGCGAAAATTCTGTAAACTACGCTACGGTTGCGTTCAATGTCGTAAGTTCCAGTTGTTTACCCTTTCAAGCGCTCGCCCACGAGGTCGGACACAATATGGGGAGCGGCCATAATCGTGAAAGTGCTTATGGCCCGGCAATCTATCCGTACTCCTACGGCTACCGCCGTTGTGAAACCGACGGGACCGGATTTCGCACCATTATGGGATACTCTTGCTCCGGAGCCAGCCGTGTTCTCCATTTTTCCAATCCAAATGTCAGCTGGAATGGGATTCCAACCGGAATTGCCTACGAGATCGATCCCGTAAACGCGGCGGATAATGCCCGTTCGATCAACCAAACTGCCCCCACCGTGGCCACCTTTCGCACCCTCGGACCGACCCCCTCTCCGCCCATAGCGCCCTCCAATGTCATTGCAACAACAGTCTCCGAGAGCCAAATCAATCTCAGCTGGAATGACAACGCCACCGACGAAGACGGATTCTCCGTGGAGCGTTCCTTGGACCAATCCACCTGGTCGATTATTGCCTCGCTTTCGGCCAATGCCAACAAATACAGCGACACGGGACTATTACCGGATACGACTTTTTATTACCGGACGCGAGCATACAACAGTACCGGAAACTCCGCTTATTCGAACACCGACAGTGCCAGGACGCTTCAGGCAGTATCACCAGATACTACGCCGCCCGAGACGCCCAATGACTTGGGCGCCACGGTGAAAGGCCGCTCGCGCGTCGTTTTGAGTTGGAGTTCAGTGTCAGATTTCGGTGGTTCCGGATTGAGCCACTATCGAATCATGAGAAATAATACATTGTTGGCTGACACTACAGGTACCAGTTTCACCGATACGCGGACGACATCCGGGGCGACCTATGCCTACCATTTGGTCGCCGTCGATCGAGCCGGAAATGTATCCGCACCCGGGAATTCTGTTCAGGCGTCCATTAGAAGTAAGGGCCGATGATGCGTGGTCAAACTCATCCACTGCAAGAGATCAAGTGACGGGCCTATCCCTGGTTCGGAAACAAGCGAGGTGCCTAAAGTAGGAAGAATCATTGTTGTAAGCCACTCACCGCTGCTGCGACGCCAAACATTCTGCACTTATCGCGCGCACTTGCAACGCAGAATAGGAAGCGCGAACGCATGGCAGACAAGTATCAACGAGTGTAGGAATTTCGAGGGCAGGAAAATGCAAACCTATCGACTTGAGTACGGGATAATTATCGTAGGAGTATCGGTCCTGAGAAACCGATTTCAGTCTTGTCATGTCAAGTTTGTTCACTCAAATTGAACGGGTGCCGATGCAGAGCGCGCGCTGCGATTTGACCAGTCATGATCTTGTACATTTCCATCAGGAAGATGGCGCCCTTGCGGATGCCAAAGTGGGTCGCTCAGATGAAAGACCGACGTGGTTAAGCAGCGTGCGAATCGTATTTCGAGCAATGCTCACGGCGGTGGGTTTCAGTCGACCCCCACATCGGCAAACCAGGGCGTCCAAATCCCAGACACGCGCCAAGAGTCGAGCCCAGGAGATACGACGTGTTAAAGGTGTGGTTATCGATTCGCATAAGTCGGAAGTGTTTGGTCGAAGTTTTAAGCTCTATGGGGGCCTTCGGTATGATCTGCGCGCCCAAAGCAGAAGCTGCGGCGAGCACTCCGTTGTATGTGAGTTGCGGTCGTTTTTTGGGTGGAATCAACCATGCGACACGGCGGAGAAACTGGAGGGGGATTCCATTGGAGCAGGCGCATCATGTTGTTGCGTGGACGAGGGGTGCCCACCGCTTGAAAGAGCGGTGCGGAGAAAACTCCTCATCGTGGACCGAGAGCTCTTGGCCCACGTACTCGAAGCGGACGCGAGACCTGAGTGCACCTGACGGAAGGGGAAAGCCCTCTTTTCTTTGCTATCGAATAGCCTGAGCGACTTCCCATCATCCCGCTTGAGCGGCGACAGTTCGAGAACACCCGGCGAATCAGCCATCAACCCCTATTTTTAGGGGCTCCGCTGAACTTACAGAAGAAAAGCTACACTACCTTTCACGCTCTCCCGTGTTCTTAAGAAGTGGCGCAGCCACAAGCGGTGAGAGATGCTACATTCTTTTGTTGTGGTGGTGACAAAGTCTTCACGTGTTAATCTGACGATACAGATTTGGGCGCAGCGATTTCAAAGCTCGATAAATAATTCAGAAGTGCGTGAGTGGCACCAGACTTGCATTGAATTTCTGCATGCGTACTTCAATCACTCCATTTCAATCGACTCTATACACCCTAACGGCCTGCGGCCTCCTGGCCTGCGGCGGCGTTGAGGCCACGCAGGTTGCGGTAGACGAGGCCCAATGGCGTCTTGGTCGACCCGTGTTTTCCGTGGGCGACGAAGTCACGCCGACCCGTGTTGAATGGTCGGACGTCTTTGCGAAAGGCAAAGGACGACGGACGATGAGCTTCTTCCCCGCGGTAGGTGAGGTCAAGATGGATTTCCACGCCCCAGGAAGCGATTCGTTGATGTTCAGGACGGTCAGAACGGACGGTGCCTACGAGAAGACCGTCGTCTATGACGCGGAGGGCGCGACACCCTTTTCAACCCTGTTTCCGGTCGAAAAGGCGGGCCTGACCCATTTTATTTCCTTTAATAATGTTATCGAATCAGGTGAACGCAGCTCACGTGTACCTTTTGATCTCGTTTTCGAGTATCCGACACCCGTGATCTCTCCCGATCCAGGAACCCCAAAAGTTCATCATTTTTTTCGCGAGCGCTGGGATTTCGCGCAGAATAAGGGTAATGTCATTGTTGAAGTCGAGGTGACGGCAACGGGAACCCTCGACGCCCATGTGACCTCTGCCGACCCCAGAATCAATCCAAGCATTTTGGTCTATTCTCCGCATGGTTCGTGGTTTGCCCCAGGGTCGACGGGGTTCGCGTTTATCAAGGGCGTTCCGGTCCGTCCGGGCACCTATGAGGTTCGCGCTATGACCCCCGGGAAGTGGGACAGCTCTTTTGATATGGACGTATGGGCTCCGTAGTCTTGATGAGGGATCCCTCCCAGCGTAGAGCGAGGGACCGCCGATGAACGCATGGCGCTTGAGCGTCTTGGCCGCCGCGCCAGACTGAATCGGAATATCGCACTGAGGCCAAAATTGTGCTCGCCTGCGCAGCTGGAGCGTCGAACCTAGATGTCGCGGCGAAGCTCCGTTGCTCAAATGTGACCGCTGGAAAATGGCGCCGCCGCTTTATCGATGGGCGGGTTGCGAATCTTTACGATGAGCCAAGGCCCGGTGCGCCGCGCAAAATTTCAGACGATGATGTCGAGGCCGTGATCGTCAAGACGCTCGAAGAAAAGCCGAAGGGACGAACCCATTGGAGTACCCGAAAAATGGCGGAGGCCGCGGGTATCAGCAACTGCCCCGGCGGGAATCGAGCCCCAGTTGGGCTTCCCGAGGATCAGTGATGGCACCCACCGCTCGGACTTTTCCGCCGCACTGGGGACACTTCTCAGCGTCAATGTCGTAGACCCGCGCAAGAAATTTTGCCCATGCAATTCGGTACAACATTCTCTCTGGGAGCATATTTTCCAAAGGGAACGCCAGCTAAAGCTTGAACGGTGGCTTGGGGACGATGGCGCTTCTCCATTTTGCCGCCGGTGCAAACACGCCATGAAAGCGGATTTGATGTTGTCTTGGCGGTGGAATGAGCCACGCCAATCTTCGGAGGAGCCGGACAGGCTCGAAAAGAACAGTCGACTGTCCGCTTTTGGTTTTTCGTCGTAGCATAAGGGCAATGCGCCCGTCGTCCGTTTCCAGAAGTTGGTCTTCCGCAAACGGGGGCCTTGCGACATAGCGGCACAGCTGAATCCTTCTCTTCTTGTCCTGAGCAGGAACGCTCACCGCAGCGTGCACGCTCAAGCCACCGTAATCGACGCCTGACGTGGCAGGGCGTACGGCCTTGGTCGGACAACTGACTCTCTCATTGCGGAACAGGTTGCTGTCTCACGTTCATTGGCACAGAGAGATGAGGTGTCCCACTTAACCGAGATCGAGCAATGTTCGTAGGTCGACGATGTGAGTAAAGTACTCCTGCTCAAGCACGGTATCGCGGACCCCATTGACGTGCACCAACACCGGTCGAACCGAGAACCCCCGCGGAATTCTCAGGCGTTCTAGACGATCTTGCATTTCTCGAATGATCGTTCGACCGATTGGGTCCTTCTGAAACTTCAGTTCGCACGCAAGCAAAGTTCGATGCCGGGTTTCGATGAGATAGTCGATTTGACAGCCCGGTTGACGTTTGGTCGGCCGTTGGAAGAAAGGATTGGCGTGAACGATTTCTCCGGGTTCGAGCCTTAAGGCTCCATGCAGGCTCTCTCGGCTGTTCAGAACCAGATTTTCGATCTGCAGTCCAAAAATGGTAGGCCACGCGGGCGGGCCTCGATAGCTTCCCTTTAGAACACGCTCTCGGTTTGGGGCAATGTACTTTAGATAGAAGCGCACGTAATTATCGGCGAGACGATATTGACTCAATTTGCTCTCGCGGGCGGCACCGACCCGCCAAGTGTAGTCCCGGGCAAGGTATCCGGTTTCGACCAGCTCGTCGAGACTGTCAGACATCCGTCCCCCCGGGGTTGTTTGGAGAGTCTTTCTGATTTGCTCTGCGTCCTTAGGCCCATCCGCCAGACCCTGAGTGATTTCGGTGTAGAATGCTGCTCTTCGCTGGAACAGGTCTGCGAAAATACGGGCAAACTCATTGAATAGGAGGCCTTCGCGTCTAAAGCACATGCGGGCCATGTTTTGTTCGGCGTTTTGGCTTGGGAGGATCTCCTCCAAGTAGCGGGGTACGCCGCCCGTGACCGCAAGGACTTTCAGAATCTCGAAAGCATCGATCTTGAGTCGCTTTGGCCAAAATTGACGACACTCGTGGAGCTTCAGCTCATCGAGCCGAAGATCTAAGGAGACCCGACCCAAAAAACCGGTGCTGCTTAGCACATTGCGCTCGATCCAGGCTGACAGGGATCCTGACAAGATCAGGACCAGGTTCGGGTTCTTTTTGAACTCCAGGTCCCAAGCATTTTTTAGCTTGCCCAGGAAAGTCGGATCTTTAGCTCCGAGCCAGGTGAGTTCGTCTAGGACGACGAGCGTTGGTCCCTTGCGGACCGAGCGCGCTAGGTGCCATAGTAGCGGACTCCAGTCGTCGGATTTTTCTGGCCGCGTCCCGAGTCGGTCTTCCAGCCGAAGGGCAAACTCATTTCGCTGCACTTGCGCGGTCACGCCTCGTTCGGGCGGGACTCCCGAGAAATATAGCGCCTTCGGAAAGGAGGATCCGAACTCCTCACAGAGGCGGCTTTTCCCAATACGCCGACGCCCTCGTAACACCACCAAAGACGCAGACCTTTTCTCGCGGAGCTCATCCAGGATGCGGAGTTCCTCTCTCCGTCCGACAAAGCGCATTGTGGCCAATGATAGCCAAAAATCAACAAATGTCAATTTGTGGCTAAATAAGCCCCCACGGAGACACCTCAGGATGTGGCGAGACAGAGCCCGGCTACACCTCATCGACGTTGCCGTTCCTACAGCCCCGAATGGGATTGCTACATACGACCCACCAGGTGATGCCTTGGTGGTGGCTTGGGCCAAGAACCTTGCCTATGTTGCGGATGGAGCTTCTGGAGTGGTTGGCCTGCGTGTCATTCGCGCTCTCATCGTGGTAACTATAGCCGGGCACTTCTTGTTTTTTCTCACGGGCTACGCGTTTTATCAGCTCGACTTTGAGGGCGTGAGGCATTGTCTTGATTCGAAATCTGCGCCAGCCTGAGCCTGTTGCCACGTCGATGCGTCAAAATTCGAATGCGCACCCTCGGATGCGCCTCAAAACCCAGGCTGGGCATTCGAGGTCTGACCATTCTGACCCCTGATCAATCTCGAATAGGCCCCATGATCGCAGATCTGATACGAAGTCGTAATCGTAGTCACAGTCGCAGTGTGCAACCTGGGACATCCTTTACGTTTTGGACCGGTGACCTGCTTCGATAGCCCTAGGCTCCACTCCAGCAGCATGCCTCACGAAATTCGCCGAATGGTGATCGCGCTCGTGGCCCAGATCTGATCGCCACCGCGAACCCAATAGCCACTCGATTGCCCCAATCCCCCTCACCAAACCGGTGCCTGAACGGCCCTGTTTGACCGGGCACAGAGCATCGTGTGGTCACTCCACGTATCAATGTTCCCACAAACTACATTTCCCCCGTCTGGCATATACATTGCTTTATACGCCATCAAGCTTGCACTCACCCCAATCCGCCAAGGAGCCCCCCATGATACGAGCCAAAATTTTCACCTCTCCGTTTTTCCTTCCGCTGGCGGGAACCATACTGCTCGCCAGCGGCTGCGCCGAAGAACTCAACCCCAGTGACGCCTTCCAATCAGACGGGCTTCTCAATGGAACCCAATTAAAACGCCAAATCGCCACGAGTTCCGATGACGCGGAGGAAAACCTGGACAACTCCGGCCGAGTAAGCGTCCGCAGCCGCGATCTTGAGATGGCCGAAAAGGGGGGTAGACAAGTCGTGGGCTTACGGTTTCCTTCACTTGCCATCCCCCGCGGCGCCCAGATTCAGAAAGCTCACATCCAGTTTACGGTCTTTAGCCAACTAAGGGTCGAGGACATCCATTCGGAGGATGCCCAGTTGTCTCTTCATGGTGAGGCGACTGATCACGCTTACCCCTTCATCAGCGCCCCTCGGAATATTTCTCGCCGAGAGAGGACCATGGCCTCGGTCTATTGGCCCCCTTCGCCGTGGAACACCCCCTCAGATGCGGGCAGGGAGCAAGCGACTCCGGATCTTGCACCGATTGTGCAAGAAATCATTGATCGCGATGGCTGGAGAAGCAGACAGGCCATGGCATTCATGATCGGGGGACGCGGCACGCGGGTGGCAAGCGCCTACGACGGCAATCCCGATGAGGCTCCGACCCTTCACATCACTTATGATAGTCCAACGCCGACACCGGCGCCCTCCACTTGCGGTGATCGCGAGTGCTCCATCACCGAGAACTGCCTAACCTGCCCCACCGACTGTGGCGAATGCCCCCCGTCAGGTCCCTGCGCGTGGTCATCCGATAGGTATCTCGATCCTCGTGGAGAAATCGAAAGAATAACCATGCACGTTGGAAAAGTCGGGCAGCCAAACGCCAAGCCACACGACAACAAACTAGAATTCGAAACGCTGGAAGCAGCATTGTTGGAGGCAACAGAAGCGACCGAAGAAGTCCTCATCATCCTGGGAGAAGGAGACTATGAGATTACCGACCAGCTGAACATTCCCACAAGCGTCAACATCGCGTCAGAGTACTTTCTAGACGGAAATCCAGAACACATTGGGGCTACCCGCCTCCACCTACGCCGCCCCATCGTAACCACAGCGAACGAGGGCATCGTCCGATTCATCGGTTTGACCTTTCTCGGGTACGACACAAGACTGATTGTGGCCAACGATCGAGTTGACCTGATGGATTCGCGACTGGTGGGCGGCCGGGACCAACTCAGTTTCGAGCCGGCCGCCTACGGCTGGGCGCATTGTAATACATTTGAGTCGTCCAAAGATGATGCCATCGATGTTGACACTTCCGCCAAACATAACCTCGCATTCATAAAGATCACCAACAATATCATCACCGGCGCCAAAGATGATGGTATTAAAGTTGGCTTTTTTGCACGAAATCCCGGGAGTGCAAAAGCGCCTCACATGCGCTACGACATTCATCACAACAAGATTCTTGGTTCTGGCGAAGACGGTATCCAGTTTGTCGACGCAGCGACAAGCATCGGGGACCTGGAAATTCTGCTTCCGAACGACAATACGCGAACGGTTAGGCTCTTTCGCAACCTTATCGTCGATAGTGGCGAAGCAGGCATTGGTTGTATGCCCGAAATGAGAACCGTCCAAAACCTGGGGGGAGCTCCAGGCATGAAAGAGCCCATGTATATCGTCAACAACACCATCGTTGGAGGTAAGGTTGGGGTCACCGGCGGAGAGCATACCATCGTGCTCAATTCCATCATCACCGGCCAAACGGTCGCTGCGGTGAAACATGTCAAGGAGAAGGGTTTCTTAGGCTTCACGCTGTTTGATGGCAAAAACGAAGGCATAGTCGACTCGGTGGAATGGTCGAAAGGCAGCAACTTCAATGACAAAAAGCTCGTGCTTGACCCGAAGACCTATCACTTGGCCCCCGCGAGCTTTGGTATCGATAGAGGCCTCGATACCTTTCGCGATGCCAGCTTCTTTCGTGATTCTGACATTCTTGTCTTCGACCCCTCGTCTTTAGACTCGGCGGACGGCAAGCCTGACCTCGGCGCTTTTGAGTTCGAATACCCAATTGATTAGGCGACACCCAGCGCATGAAGGAACTACTGACAATGCATCATCGAATAATAGGAAACCGCCAGAACAATCCCACCCTGGTGGCAAACGCTTCTTCCGCAAAAAGACCTTATCGGACCATGGGTGCATGCATCTTGGGTCTGATGACTCTGACAACGAATGTCGGGTGCAAAAAAAGCGAAAACGAGTCTTCGAGAGAAACGCAGAGTATTGAGATCCTTTCTCCGGTCTTGGGTGACGTTTCTGGGCCCGGAGACGTCCAACTCATTCGAGGGAATCCCACCCTCGATTTCGTAGGGCGCATACCGACGCAAGGCGGACGATTCATTGCCACAGTGATGCTTTCCCAGGTTGTCCCCAAAGAACAGGTCAAGATTTTTGATAGTGGAGGCCGGCGCGATGTCACCGAGGCTCGACTGAGCATTCCCAACTCAACGGTGAGCGGCATTGAAATCGATCTCGGAACGCCCAAAACAGCGTCGCTTAGGTACGTCCTCGTTGTCTATCCGAACGACCCCAGACACGAGAAGAAGTTCTCACTAACCTATCACATCGATGCCACTGTGCCGGTGACCAAGGCAAGCGAACTCACCACAAAGCACACAAAGCCCTTCACCGTCGATCTTCTCGCAACCGATGTTGAACCTGCAACCGTGTACTACAGCATGGACGGCAGCACGCCTGTCGTGATCCCCGATCCCCCTTCGGCCGTGGGCATTCCCATATTTCGGAGCACTTCCTTGAAATTCTTTAGCGTGGATATCCATGGCAACCGGGAGTCGCTACAGACCATAAACTACGTGTTTCCAGCTCCGGCCCCGGTTGACGGACTTGTGGTGAAGCATCGCCCGACGGATCAGCTCATTCGCGTTATTTGGCAAGGACGACCAGGGCTCAAGTATCATGTGTACCGCGCAAAAAACCTGTATGAACACAGTCTTCTTGTGGACAGTGTCCGCGGACAAGTCCCGCCTCCAGAGCATCTGCGTCTCAAAAAGGGGGATGGAGTTTCTCAGTCAAATTTCAACGACTCCACCATCGTTCCAGGGTCCAGATATTGGTACACCGTGACCGCGGTATCCACGGACCGTAGAGAAAGCATCGCGGCACTCAAAGGAACGAAGGATAACGGCGCGCCCATCTTTTTTGCCATCAACCTCCAAAATGTTGACCTTGAGATCCCGGATCTACAGACTGCTCGAAAACGTGCCGATCACTGGTTGCGTGCGCAGCAGCTTACGAACGGGTATTGGGGCCAATCCCAGGGCGAACGCATTCGGGTGACCACGCAGGTCCTCGGCGCGCTCCAAGCCCAAAGCAGATCCTCCCCCGCCAAGAACAACAGCTACGACCACGGCATTGCGCAAGCGCTTCACCGACTCAAAGGTGAACATCCCCAAAACAATGACGACCTCGCGCGCGTTCTATGGCTGTTCGCAAAGTTTAGGATCAGAAGTCCTCGTCTGGTCTTCGCACTCGAACAGGGCGCCGACCGGGAGGGAGGGGGTTCAACGATCCTAGGCTGGGGGATCACTTCCGATTTTCGAGCAGACCCAATCCGGACGGCCCTTGGCTGGATTGCCCTAAAGGCGCATGGGACGGAGCACGCCCTGGACACCTCCGTGGCGGAAATCGGGGCGAACCTCCATGCCGCCGCCGCCGGGCGATACGGTTGGATTTCGAGTGGCGTCGCGGACTACTACGCCCACGCATTGGTCCTGCATTCGCTTCGAGACTGGAACACGGCAGCGCTTCACAGATATCCTCAAAATTCGAATACCGGTGGCATCGGCGCCAGTGTGCAAGCGGTGGCATCCGCGCTTCTTTGGCCAAATGGGTTTCAGGAAATAGACCGCCAAAAAGCGCGACAGTACCTCCAAGAACACCAGGACAAAAACGGCAGCTGGTCGGACGACCCCTTTTTGACTGCGCTCTGCTTGGAGGCCCTCCAGACAAGTGTGGTGTACGAAGATGCGAAAGGTGACCCGTCGGTGATTTTGGCCGGCTGGACAACATTAGAAAACACACCGAGTGATGCATCTATCAATAGGGTTCTTCTAAAACGAGACGGTAAGGCCTACGACTACGCAATCGAGCTCACACCCAGTCCTCATCCCAAAAAGGGTCCGTTGGACAGCGCTTTCAAGACAACGCCGCCGTGGAGGGACACGCAGCGAAAATTCATCAGTTGGCGCATGCAAGCAAAGTCCGACTTCGTTGTCGCGATTCCGGTTCAAACCGATGCTGGACCGCGCCTTCTCAAATACCTACCGAAGGAAATGGATCCCCAACGAATCGACGCCGTGGCGGGAACATTGATCGAACATGGACTTGGCGTTCAGAGCGATACGGAATGGGTCACCATTACCCGCGACCTGCAAAAGGACCTGAGAGACGTTCTGGCCGGCGAGACACTCCTCCGGGTCGAAGAATTGCAAGCAGTCGGTCATGTTCTCTTCGATGATATTCGGCTGCACGAAGGCATGGCCTCCGGCCTGAAATAGAAGAAGATGAGCGTCAACCCAAGATCTCCGAGGAACCATCGATGAAACTTTATAAGCACATTTTCTGTCTGCTTTCAGGCTTGTTCACGACCACGTCCGTGCAAGCGCAATCCTTGCAGCCACCGAGGGGCATCAACGCCAGACCTGATTATTCCTCATTAGACGCCGCGTACCGGGAGAAACTGGAAGAACTTATTACCCAGCCAGAGTTGGACCAAGACAAGGACGGCTTTTCGGATCTCCAGGAGTGGCTGGCCGGTTCAAATTTGGCGGTAGCCTCCAGCAACCCCGAAAAATTGATGCAGGCGCTGAGCCTCCCTGCCGCCAGCAGGAGCACGGACTCCGACGGGGATGGCTCAGCGGACATCATTGAGTATCTGGCTGACACAAACGCCTGGGACAATGCGAGCAAGCCCGGCCCAAACCCTCTGTCCTTTGGCCCCGTCGTCGAGAGTCTTTCGCCGCATCCTGACACGCCATTTACCCGGCCTTTGGCGGCTCTGGTGCAGAAACTCAAATATGATCCCGTTAAGGTCTTCAATTGGGTTTACAACAACATCGAGTTCCAATCATACGAGGGTACGCGGAAGGGCGCGCTGCATACTTTCTATACTAAGAAAGGAAATGCCTGGGACCAATCATCTCTTTTGATCGCACTGCTCCGCATGTGTGGCGTTCCGGCTCGATACGTATCCGCCGACCATGGATACAATCAGGTGGTCGTCAACGAGTTCGCTGACGACCCGAAACGTGAAACCTATAACATACCACATGATCGCCTCGTTTATGTCCAAGCCTGGCTAAATCCCTCCGAGCCTCAAGGCGCAATGACCCGCGGACTCAATCCATCCGGTAGGGCCTGGATACCGCTCGTGCCTTGGCACAAAAGATATCAAGTACTGTCACGAGGTTTTGCTGTGTTTCGACCGTCTGTTGTCGACAACCTGGATGAAATACCCCCGGAACTGGCCCATGTAACGGACGAGTACCTTGCGCCTGAGTTGACCGATCCCGATCTTTGGATCGAGCACCGAAGCAAAAGCTCCGTCGAGTTTTTTGAGGAGAAGCTTCAGGCCTATTTGAACAAACATCATCCCACAAAGAGCATCAAGGATGTGCCTCTCAAACAGCACATTGTCCCCCGTTACCTTTCGTATTTGCCAACATCGCTCCCTGCAACGCTCAGGCCCCCTCGCAAGCTATCGGCGCGTTCGACCTACGTTCAGAGTGATTCCGCACTCGAAAAAGGCTGGGTAAGCGTTTCGGTTCTCCACCGAGTCGGCTCTGGCTACGATGCCGGTTCTTACTCAGAAATCTTTCGCCAGCGCTTTGAACTGGTGAACATTGCTGGAAAGCGCCTTACGCTCGACTACAGCAGCAACACCGCAAACCCGACGGTCACTGTTCGAGTCGACGGCGTCGTAGTGGGGGTAGCCCATCCTCAGGCCGGCAGAGAAATCGTCATCGAGTCCTCTATGTCGAGTCGACCCGAACAACAAGGATCGACTCCTCGTCAGACCGAGACCCTCAGGCCAGGCGCACTCGCAGTCATGGTCTATGATGCCCTCTCCACGTCTCAGGAAATGCTTCTCCGATACGAAAGGGAGCTCTCAAATCCAGCGATCACCAAGCCCTCAGACGCCAGCAGCCAAAACGCAGAGATTCGCGAGGGGTTCCTAGGCCGAATGGGCGCCTTGTTGGCGACAACCTTTCGTTTCCGAAAAATGACCACTGGGGAGCGCGCGGATAGCCTTCTTCATCTCAATCGAACCTATGGGGACTATGGACGTTTGGGCGCAACAACACTCGTAACCTATCCAGAATGGAATTCCGGTGCCGAGCTCGCTGAAAGCACCTTTCTTGCCCATCCCGGGTGGAGCACTGATAGCCGAAGCAATGTGGGCTCCGCAACCATTGGCGACAAGTCCATACCGCTCCAAAGCCCCTTTCGTAGATACACCGATGACATCTCGGGGTTTACGGCCTCATTGAATGAATCACAGATCTACGAAAAATGGCTTGGTACGCCGGCGCTCAGCACTACGGCGGTATTCCATCAGGCCGTTGAACAAGGCATACCGTTGCTCACGCTCATCAACACCGATGATCCCGACACCACCAATCTCGTGGACGGCAGGATACGCTATTGGGATTCGACAGGGACCGAAAGATTCTTAGAACACAACCCCTCAGACCCTCACAGCCTTCGGAAGCTGGTCGTAGACACCTTGCTTGCGGACCTCAAAAGGGGGGCAACCATCATTACGCCAACTCGCGTCGTCAATATCACCGACCCAAATGGCAAAGTACTGTTGTCAGCAGAAGCCTGGTACTCTCACTCCAAAAAGGGAATCGCACACGCATTTGCCGCGCGAGATACGGCCTCGGTGACGAATGGCGGCAGGGGTTTTTGGGACATATTCGACAAACCCCACAAGCAGCATCAGCCGGCCAGAGATCTCTTTGTATCGCGTCCTCCGAAAATCAGGAACGAAGTCTCCGTCATCCTCAATGGAGTCCCGGTTACGGCCAGTGAACCGCGAAACACCGTTTTCGCAACAACGTATCCAGTGGGCGATCCTGTCAACGTCGTGACGGGAGAATTCTACACCGAGGAGCGACCCGACATCGCCCTTGAGTCTATCGGCACGACCCTGGCCTTGACGCGCCGCTATCGAAGTCGCGCGCTCTACAACGGGCCGTTCGGCCACGGATGGACCTGGAACCACAGCGAGCTCATTCTTCCGAAACCCGACGAAGACACTCCCGGTCTGGTGCACATCGACTACCGTGATTCACAGCAGCGGTCCCATATCATCGAACGCAACCCGGACAATACGTTCGATTATCCACCTGGGGCATCGTATCGCCTGCAGGAACTGAAAAACCAAAACACCGGAGTCATCGCCGGTTATGTTCTCCGTGAAAAATCAGGCTTTCAAAGAAGGTTCAACGCCGATGGCCGTTTGGTAGAAAAAATGAACCACGCTGGCCATGGCATCAAGCTTAGCTACTCCGAGGATAGCGTCACCTTAAGCGATCGCAACATCGCATCACGCTGGATCCGAATCGAGCTCAAAAATGGCAAAGCCCACAAGGCGACCGATTTTACGGGCCGATTTGTATCCTACGCCTTCGGATCTGAAAACGACGCCAAAGGAGGCCCCGAAAACTTACGAATTTTCACGGATCTGGAGAAAAACGAGACTCGCTATGAGTATTTGCAAAACCAGCACAACCCCCTCAACAACCACAACATGTCGAAATATATATTGCCGCCTCGTAAACGACAGGCTGAAGAGAACAAGGAAGAGCCAGCATCAGATTGGTTAGAGATATTCTACTATCCCAATGATACCGTGAGTCACCACCGGAATCGTCGGACCAAGGACCGTCCTAGCCAAACGTTTCATTTTCAATACAGCTGGAAGAATAGATACACCGAAACATGGAATGAATCTGGGCACTATCAAAAAATTGACTACGATCAGCACCACAACGTCATCCGTCGTACAACCGCCGATGGAAGCATCGAGCAAATGGGGTACGATGCTCATCACAACATGATCTCGTTCACAAATGCGAATGGCCATACGACAACCTATTCGTACGATGACAGAAGAAATCGCATTGAGACCATAAACCCGTTGGGCCATGTCACCCAACAGCTGTTTGAACCCAAATTCAATCGTGTAGTCTACGAAAAGGATGTTTTGGGCTACATCAAACTCTATCGGTACCTGGAGGACGGAAATCTCGAACGCGTGATCCAAGCCCTATCGTTGCCGGATTCATTTTCGAGCGAAGAATTGGACACCTTGAGGAATGGAGGCCATGTGCCGCTCAGGGCAGAGTCGCAGATGACAACCGAGTTCAAATACGATGATTTGGGACGACTGACGGCACGAACAAGGTCTGAAGGCGATGGGCCATATTCAGCATCTTCTCATCGTCGACTATCCGAAATGCGACGCCACTATAAGGGCACTGATGTGTGTCAGACCTGGGAGAAAAATGCGAAGGGCTTTACCACAAGCTTTTTCTGCGATGCAGTGGGTCGGGTCACACGCAGGGTAGATCCAGGGCAGAACGAAACCACCTACGAATACAATGACTATGGGCAAATCGTCCGAATGACGGAGCCGGAGGGCAAAGAAACGATATTTGACTACGACACCATCCCACCTTCTGACGACCACGCAACGCAACCGAACAATCTGATCAAAAAGACGGAGGCCACCGGAGCGGTCACCAAGTACCAGTATCATCCGGCCCGCGACGTGGTTCTTGGTTCGCAGCTGGCAACCGAAATCGACCCGCTTGGGTACCGCACGACTTTTGCGTACGATGCCCTGGGACGAAGAGTCGAGAGCACCGACCGCAACGGCAACGTCACACGGTGGGACTATGATGCCGCCGGTCGGGTGATCGAGACAGTCGACCCGGAGGGGCACATCACGTGGCGCGACTACGATGCCGCCGGGAATCTCATAAGAACCATCGATGCCCTCGGAAACACGGTTGATATACGCTACGACCCGCTCAACCGTGAGACGCTCAAGAGACAATACGTGACGGATTTGGACGGAAATCCCGTGGATCGGATCACGGAGACATCCTATGGAACCAGCAACGGCCCTTTCCTTGATACCGTCGACCACCGCGCACGACCTCAAAGACACCGGGTTGTCATGCAAACGAACGCGGAAGGTGTTGTCACACAAACGGAGTTGGATTTTCGCGGTCAAATCGCCCAACAGGTTGTCAATGTGGGTGCCCCAGACGCCCGGAAGACAACGCGATCCTACAATGGCCTTGGTCGCCTCACACGAATCAGCAACGGGCTCAAACACCACCAAGTCTACGAGTATGATGAAAACGGTAACCGAACCGACCAATATTGGTACGATCAAGACAAAGTACTGCAGCGCCACGTGCATCGCGACTTCAACAACCGGGACCTTTTAGAGGCCGAGATTGACCCAAGACAAGGCACTTATCAAACAACGTATGAATACGACGGACTGGGTCGCCTTACGAAGACCATCGATGCCCTCAAAAACGAAACGACTCGAAGCTATGACCCCGCGGGCAATCTGCTTTCAACGACAAATGCGCTAGGACAGACCACAAAGCATCACTACGATTTACAAAATCGACGGGTATCCACGACAAGCGCAAGCGGCAGAAAGACGATTTTTGGTTACGATAGAAATGGCAACCTCATCAAGGTCACCGATCCGGATGGGAATGAAACCCATCACGCATACGACCGACTCGATCGCCAACATGCCACGGAAAATGCGCTCGGCCACGTTGAATTGACCGAGTACGACGCCAATGGGAACGTGCGGAGGGTGATTCTCGCGAGCGGAGAAACCACGGAGTTTGAATACAACGAGGCCAATGAGAACATTAGAATTCGAGAAACGGAAGCTCATACGTTCGAGAAACGCCGCACCTATGTCACCAGCTTTGTCTATGACAAACTCGGCCGACTGAAAGCCACTATAGATCCCCGGGGCCACGCCGCTGATGAACCCTATTTTGCAACCGAAACTGAATTCAATGACTATAGCCAGCCACAAACCGTTCGCGATGCCAATGGAGATTCAACGCAAAGCTACTATGATGCAGCGGGTCGCCTGACAGAGCGCATTGACGCCCGTAACATTTCGTCTCGCTTTGAGCACGATGTTTTCGGGCAGCGAACCCTAGAAGTCTTGGCACTGGGGACCGAGGACGAAACAGTTCATCGATATCAGTACGATGAAGCTGGTAACCGCACCCTCGAAATACGCGCCGAGGGCACCCCTGAGTCGATGACAACATGTTTGGAATACGATGCAATGAGCCGCGTCACCACGCAGATTCGAACGGCCGATGGCTGTAAAAAGGGGACATCTAGTCTGGTTACGCATTCGGAATACGATGCGTTGGGTCAGCTCACAAAGCGAATAGACGCCCGTGGCTACACCGAGAAACTTGATTACGATGAGGACGGTCGTTTGGTCGCTGGGATTGATGCTTTAGGATTTGCAACGACCCAGAGCTACAATGCAAGCGGGAATGTTGCAGAAATTGTATATCCTGATGGGCGAAAAGCGGTGTACCAATATGATGGCGCCAACCATCTCACGGTCACGAAACGTCCGACCGCGACAGAACCCGAAAGAGAAATCGAAACGAGGGAATACGATGAAAGTGGCCGTGTGGTTCTCATTGTTAATCCACGCAATACCAAAACACATTTTGGCTACGACGGATTCGGACGGCTCAACGAGAGAACCGAGGCAATGGGAGAGCTGGAGCAGGCACAAACCACATTCTCCTTTGATGAAAATGGCAACGTGAACCGCGTCATGACCCCAGGGGGCACCGATCTCAAATTTCACTACGACCGAATGAACCGGGTGTTTCAAAGCATAGATGCCGACGGCAGCTTTCAGGAGTTCAGGTACGACCCAAATGGGAACGAACAAGCGCAGGTATTTCAAGACGGCGTCTTGATCGGGCGAATATACGACGCTCATAACCGTCTGACGAAAGTCGTCAACTCGAACGAAACCACCCTACAGGAATTCGAATACGATCATCACGGCCGCGTCACACGGGCCACAGATCACAATGGGACACGAGGTTCCCATGTGGTTACGCGCGATTATGACAGCTTTGGCCGCCTCACCCGGTCCGTCCAGGACGGCGTGGTTGTCACCGCTCACTACAATCCAAGCGGCGGTCTCGTCCGACTGGACTATCCAGCAGATGATGGCGGCTCCGGTCGCCTCCTCCACATGACACGTGATGCCCGAAACCAGGCCGAGTCCGTGAGCGACCAACACGGCTTGATCGCGTGGAATCAGCATGACGCTCAAGCTCGCCTATCCTCTCGATCGTTGGGTAATGGCGTTGTCCTTGGAATTGAATATGACCCGCAAGGACGAGAATCCCTTCGAAACTACTCGGGCCATGGAGCTATAGAAACGAGCTATGATGAAAATGGCAACGTTTTGACCGAACATCGGTCTGGCCCGTGGACGCCGGAACCGACCTCGTTCGTGTACAGCTATGACGCTCGTGATCGAATGATCTTGCAGCACCGTGGGGACAAGGAAGAAACCGATGTTTTCTGGGAGCACAACGTCATGGGGAGCTGGGTTCGTACCAACCAAAACAACGTGGCCGGGAAGGCCATGCAGCCGAAACCCCACAAGGACAACGAATATCGAGGCGCAGGCCTCGCCCACAACCCGCGTGGCAACCTCGAGCAGTTGCTGGGTCACACCCTGCACTATGACTGGGCACACCGCATAAAATTCATCGACTCACCCATCGAAGGCGAAACAACCCAAAGCCGTGGCACTTTTACTTACGACGCCTTCGGGCGCCGGGTGACGAAGACGATCAACGACGTCACAACCCGCTACATCTACTGGGGCGACCAGGTCATCGAAGAGCGGAAGAGCGCTCCAGCAAGCGCTCCAGAGGTTCGTAGCTACGTTTTCGCAGATGGCCTCGACCAGCCCCTAATGATGGAGACATCGGGTCGTCGATACTACTATCTGCGAGACCGCACCGGGAGCATTTTGGCTCTCAGCGATGAGGCCGGAGAACTGGTCGAAACCTACAACTATGGTGCCTTCGGGCACATCAGCGTGTTTGATCCACAGACCGGCGAAACGCGTCGGGCAACTGCCTTCGGCAATCCCTATGGGTTTACTGGTCGTCGTCTCGACACCGATCATGGCCTAGCGCTTTGGTACTTCAGAAGCCGGGTCTACAGCGACCACATAGGGCGTTTCCTTCAGCGAGACCCGGTAGGCTACCGCGACGGACCAAACCTGTACACCTACGCGCACAACAACCCCCGAACCTTCGTCGACCCGCTGGGAACAACTTCAAGAAGCCCGTCACAGGGCGCCGAACCTTCAACATTTTCGAATATCGTGGAAGTTGGAAAGGATCTCAGTACTGCGAAGAAGCTAGGAACAAAGGTCAAAGATTTTGCGGATACCTTCGCACCCGAGGAGGCCGTGTTTCTGAACACAGAAGCGTTGGCTTCAGAGGGCAAGGTTGTGTCCCTTGGCAAAGAAGGAACGAAGAAGTTTTGGGTTTCAGGCGGCGGCCAAGTGTTTCGCGTACGCCCCAATGGAGAGGTGGGGTCGAGGCTGAAGAGACAACACGGCAAGCTGGCTAACGAGGCCCGGAAGAAGTGGTCGATGCCGGGCGCGGTGACCCGCGGCCTCACGAAGATCGCGGTTCCGCTTCAGATGATCGAAGGCGTCAACAACACCATCACCATCGGGAAAACGGGTCTCGAAGCGGAAAGACTGCGCCGGGACCGCAACGAAGCGTTGAGCACCATTCAGCAGAATTTTTCACCCAAAGAGACCCCTTTCATGGAGCAAAACTTTTTGAGCGAACTGGGACGAGAGTTTAATCCTCTCGACGTGCTCACCTATGACGGAGATATTCCTGGAGACGGTTTGAGCACCTTTCTCCCTGCCCCGACCGAGCAAGAGCTCGAAGCCGCACGAGCTGCTCGGGCTTGTGCTGAAACGGGGACAAACTGCGACTGATGGGCGCGTGCCTTAGAGTGCGTTCCCGTTCAGATTCTGCTTGCTCGTCGCCTCTGGGCCACAAAGGCGCGCGGGGTTCAAAGCAGCGCCATTCAGAGTTGTGAGAGACTGCGCCGCCCACCGACAGTCGCGTGCATCGAACCACACACCTTCATCAGCCCAACAGCCTCAGTATAGGTAGGTGGTACCACCCTGAAACGGTTGTCCTGAATTTGACACCCGCCCTTGTACGTAGGGGCGGCGCATCCTACGTCCCGAGGCTTCAAGACACGATGGCCATCCTCGCAAAAAGATGGCATGGTACTCTTCGCCCATGTCTGTGAGAGAGGTGTACTCGAGACCGAGCCATAGCGGGCTGTGGCGCCCTAGGCATGACCTCGCTGTTCGATCCTCGCACGCGACATGAACTTGAGGGACGAGTCATGGTGCCGGCCAAGCAAACATGGATCCTATTTGTCTTGGCCTGTCTTGTGGCCCATTGCGGAACGTCCATCGAACCCGTAGAGGGCTTGAGTATTCCCGGCCAAGGCGCCGGAGGCGCTGTTTCCGACATTGACGACGACAGCGTTTTAGATGAAGCGGACAATTGCCCAAATACCCCCAACGCCACACAAACCGATGCAGACAACGATGGCGTTGGTGATGCCTGTGACAATTGTCCTGGCACACTCAACCAAGGCCAAGAGGACCAAGACCAGGATGGGTTCGGAGATCGTTGTGACAACTGCAACGACGTCGCGAACATCGACCAAATGGATAGTGACCAGGACGGTGTCGGCGACCCCTGCGACAACTGCCCTTTCGATGCCAATAGTGACCAGCAGGATCAAGATGAAGATGGGACCGGTGATCCCTGTCAGGGCGATGCTGACAAAGACCTGATCACCGACGAAGTCGACAACTGTCCCCGGATCCCAAATGCGGAACAAGCCGACGGCGACGGGGATGGCTTTGGTGACGCTTGTGACAACTGCGCGGAGCTCACGAACCCACTCCAGGACGACCGCGATGAAGATGGTCGAGGCGACGCTTGTGATGCCTGCAGTGAAGACGGAAGCAAAACGGAACCGGGCGTCTGTGGCTGCGGAATGCCCGATGCCGACGAAGACGGCGACGGCGTCTTCGATTGCGAGGATGAGTGTTCCAGCAATGCTGAAAAAGCCACACCAGGGCAGTGTGGTTGCGACGAAGCAGACACCGATACAGACCAAGACGGCGTCGCCGATTGCATAGATGAGTGCCCCGAAGACGCTTCCAAATCCTCTCCTGGCGCCTGCGGCTGCGGTGTATCCGACGTCGATACCGACCAAGATGAGGCTCCGGATTGCAACGATAGCTGCCCAAACGATTCCTCAAAAACATCTGAGGGAGCATGCGGCTGCGGTGTGTCCGACGTCGATACCGACCAAGATGGGACTCCGGATTGCAACGATAGCTGCCCAAACGATTCCTCAAAAACATCTGAGGGAGCATGCGGCTGCAACATGCCCGACCAAGATCAAGATGGCGATGGACGGGCGGACTGTAACGATACTTGTCCAAGCGACGAGACTAAATCGTCGCCTGGGCTCTGTGGTTGTGGCGTGTCCGACACGGACACCGACCGGGACGGCACCCCAGACTGCAACGACAGCTGTCCTCGGGATGCATTGAAGACATCGGCGGGAATCTGCGGCTGCGGCGTATCGGACGCGGACAGCGACCGCGATGGAGCATCAGATTGCGAGGACCGCTGCCCGCGAGACCCCGCGAAGACGGCACCCGGGGTTTGTGGTTGTGGCGCAGCCGACACAGACTCTGACAAGGATGGGTCACTCGACTGCGATGATGACTGCCCAATGGATGGGGCCAAATCTAATCCAGGTGTTTGTGGATGTGGCGTGTCCGACACGGACACCGACCGGGACGGCACCCCAGACTGCAACGACAGCTGTCCTCGGGATGCATTGAAGACATCGGCAGGAATCTGCGGCTGCGGCGAATCGGACGCGGACAGCGACCGCGATGGAGCATCAGATTGCGAGGACCGCTGCCCGCGAGACCCCGCGAAGACGGTACCCGGGGTTTGTGGTTGTGGCGCAACCGACACAGACTCTGACAAGGATGGGTCACTCGACTGCGATGATGACTGCCCAATGGATGGGGCCAAATCTAATCCAGGTGTTTGTGGATGTGGCGTGTCCGACACGGACACCGACCGGGACGGCACCCCAGACTGCAACGACAGCTGTCCTCGGGATGCATTGAAGACATCGGCGGGAATCTGCGGCTGCGACGAATCGGACAGAGACAGCGACCGAGATGGAACCCCAGACTGCAACGATGGATGCCCTCAAGATATCTCGAAAACCGCTCCTGGCGTCTGCGGCTGCGGTGTCTTGGAACAAACCGGCTGCGGTTCAAGGAAAGACCCTGCCAGTGATGAGTTCGGAAGCTCCGACCTCAGCGACTTCTGGGAGGTCCTCAACGGCCCCACCGTGTCCATCGACTTTCCGAACGGCAACCTGAGAATGGTGCCCACCGAAAACACTGTTTGGTTTAAAGAAGACGAGGGACCCGGTCTTGTTCAGCTGGTGTCCGGGGACTTCCGGATCACCACACGAGTCCGCGCGCGCAAGGCTTCAGATCCCGACAAGCCTGTCGACTCGGGCTTCCAGTTCGGTGGTATTATCGCTCGCGACCCCTCGTCTCAAGGAACATCGTCTCCCGAGAACTACGTTTTCAGCGTGGTCGGTTGGCGTGGAAACTATCAGGCAGCCGAAACCAAGACCACCGTCGACGACACCAGCTACGTATTGGGGCCTCGATGGCCCTCCGGCGATGCGGAATTGCGCATTTGCAGAGTTGGGTCGAATTTCTACCTCTACGATCGCCCCATTGGAAGCAACACGTGGTCCCACGCGACCACCTATGTCCGTCCAGATCTCCCCAACGTCCTGCAGGCCGGTCCCATAGCCTACACGTTCACCAACACTCCGGACCTCGACGCCCAATTTGATTACGTGCGGTACGCACCCGTTTCCAGCCAGGCGGACTGCACGACGGATTAAACCCACGCCTCACTTCGATATCCCACGCGTCATCTCCCTAGACCGACCCAAAACATCAGGCTGTGCGTTGCGCAGCCATCTTGAGTTTTTCGATCACACCCGAAATCATACGAGATGCTGCGGTCACGCCACCGTCAAGAACCACCCAATCATGGCCCGGCAAGAGGCTGTCATCCCAGCCTGGCCTGGGAAAAACAAACACCGGAAGACCGTGCGCCTTCGCGCTCGAAAGCTCCACATCTTTGGCTGACGAAACAAGCCAGGCCTCATTGGCTATTGCTACCACTGCATCGCATGCGCCGAGCACCGTCGGCAGCAAGGTGGCCGAAAGCGGCTCGCGAGGCCACTCCACACGGAACCCCATCTTCTTGAGCGTCACCACCAGGTATAGACCTTTGGGATCACGAAGAGGGGGGCATGAGGAGATGTACAGTCTAGGTGCAAGCAAAGCGTCCCACGATTGTGACTCGAGCCCGCTCACACTGCAACAAACGCAAGATCGAGGCTTGTGAGGGCCCTGCATGCAAGGTACGACAAGTGTGGCATCACACCCCTGTCGCTTTTGTTTCACTCCATGAAAACGACCTGAACGACGCGCCTTCGGGCGAATGCCCGGGAGTACACAGGGCGCCTCGGGCCGAGGAGTCGGAGCTCGAGGACGGCGCGGCTTTGCCCTCTCGCGCCACCGTTGTTCGGTATCTCGCGCATGGAGAGTTGCGATCGCTCAACCGGCGCGTATCAGGACTTTCCCGAGGGAACCAGTTTGTTTAAGAAGCGCAAGGGGCAAAGGGACGTCAGGAAAACGCGCTTGCGTGCGGTTCACGGACCACTTCGTTGTCAAAAATCCGATGACCTCGACCCCATTTTGTGGTTTCGCTCCGTTCTTCGGTTGCCCAAACCCGGGGCTTCACCGTAGTCAATCTTGTGGCACAAAAAGCTTTAAGCTTGGTGGCATGGTTCGTTTTTTTGGTCGCAAGCACGGCCAGCGGAACACCACCCTCACAGCCTAAAATCCCATCGCCGCTCAAGCCTTGGGCCGAGTGGGTGTTATACGGGCACGAAGACAGCCAGTGCCCATCTTTTTTTGGCAACGACATCCGCAGGCAATGCATTTGGCCGTCTCGGCTTCACTTCACGCTCGATGAAAAAGGAGGACGCTTCTCGCAAGAATGGTTGGTGCACATCGCATCGTGGGTCGCCCTTCCCGGGAACGAAGAGTTGTGGCCCCATGAGGTCACCGTAGACGGCAAATCGGCTGTTGTCCTCGAACGAAACGGCTCTGCAAGCGTGTATCTCAGCCAAGGCCAACACACCGTCCGCGGCCAGTTTAGATGGACCCAACTGCCCGAAATGCTCCCGGTCCCCAAAACGACAGGCCTTCTGAGCCTCGAACTGAACGGAAAGGAAGAATCCGCACCCAACTGGGACAAAGAAGGCCGCCTATGGCTCGAAGGCACGATCGACGGCCAAGACACAACCTCCGATAGCCTTGAGGTCGTGGTGCACCGCAAACTGGTGGACGAAGTGCCCTTGCTGATCGTGACCCACATCGAACTCAGAGTTTCCGGCAAGAACCGTCAAGTAGAGCTCGCCCATACCCTTCCCGAAGGCACGGTCCCCATGGCCATCTTGAGCCCCTTACCGGCACGAATCGAATCCGAAGGCGAACTCATCATCCAGGTACGGCCGGGAACCTGGATTGTCGAAGTTGAAGCCCGCCAAAGCGGCCCGGTCACGGTGCTCAAGGCGCCATCACCCACCACCCCCTGGGACACAGAAGAGGTCTGGGTATTCGACGCACGGCCAGCCCTTCGCCTCGTAGATATCACGGGCGTACCGGCCATCGATCCCCTCCAGACCACGCTCCCTGAAGAGTGGAAGCGCTTCCCCGCGTATCTTGTCCGAGGGGGCAACACCATGAACTTCTCCGAGAATCGACGAGGCAATGATCCGCCGAGCCCGGACAAACTCGAGCTTGACCGAACGCTGTGGCTCGATTTCGACGGGCGTGGTTATACCGTGCACGATCGCGTCACCGGCAGCCTCTCACAAAGCTGGCGCCTCGAAATGGGTGCATCCACCGACCTCGGACGGGTCTCGGTGATGGGGGTCGACCAATTTGTCACCGAACTTACCGAGGATGGCCCTCAAGGCGTTGAAATCCGCCATGGCGCCATTCAACTCAAAGCGGACAGCCGAATGAAAAACATTAGCAACCGCTTCTCCGCAGTCGGCTGGAACCATGATTTTCAAAAAGTCTCGGCAAAAATTCACTTGCCACCGGGATGGACACTTATTCATGCCACCGGGGTCGACCAGGCTTCACCGAGCTGGGTCGAGCGTTGGACCCTTCTTGATCTTTTCTTGGTCCTCATCTTCACCCTTGCAACCGCCAAACTATGGGGCTGGCGTTGGGGCCTGGTCGCGTTTGCAACCTTGGCCCTCACCTACTTGGAGCCGGAGGCGCCCCGATGGTCGTGGCTGTTTGTCGCCGGCCTGGAAGCACTCCGGCGCGTCCTCCCCGAAGGCCGCATCCATAAAGCCTGCCAGGGCGCACGGTATGTGTTTTTGGCCATCCTGATCCTCCTCGCCATTCCTTTCATGATCCGCGAGGCACGCCTCGCCCTCCATCCGGCACTTGAACGCCCCTACCAAGGGCTTATGCACTCGGGGACGACCTTTGAGTCGGCCCGAAATGCACAGGGCGGCTTTTTTGATGGAAACGAGGATTTCGAGGTCGCCCAGATGAAGGGCGCCGCCCACGAAGAGGCCCCGGCCGCACCCCCTCCACAAGCATCCGAGCAGCGACCGCGAAAGAAAAAAGCGCCAAAGCAGTCCTCCTCCATCCTAAGCCGCTCCCAAAGCGGACCGTACTTTTATGGTCCAGATCCGAACGCCCTGGTCTCTACAGGGGCCGGCCTCACCGACTGGAGCTGGAACATCGCCCATCTCAGCTGGCAAGGCCCGGTCAGCAAGAGCCAAGAGGTTCACTTGGCGCTCTTGTCGCCCACCATGAACCTGGTACTCGGATTCATTCGGGTCTTTTTGGTGCTGCTCCTCATCCTCGGGTTCTTGGGCGGAATTCACACGTTGCGTACCTTTCGAAAAAAAATGGAACCAAGCGACACCCCAGCCAGGGCAGCCTCAGCCCTACTGTTCATCGTCTCGCTTTTGCTCCCCGCACCCGCAAGGGCCGAGTTCCCTTCTTCGGGTCTGTTGCAAGATTTGCAAACAAGGTTGCTGGCCAAACCGGAGTGCCACCCAGAGTGCGCTGCCAGCTCAGCCCTCAAGATCACCGTGGAGAGAGGAGTCATCCTCGGGCGCATGTCCGTTTCCGCTGCATCGGAAACGACCATCCCCCTGCCCACGCTCCCGGTTCCCTGGACCCCATCAGAAGTGCTGCTCGACGCACAAGAGGCCAAAGGACTGGTGAGAAATAATGATGGGCAGCTGTGGCTATGGCTATCGCCCGGGGTTCACACGATTCTGTTCCGCGGGCCCGAGCCAGACAGCGAGACGTTGCAATTTTCGTTGCCACTTAAGCCCCACCGTGTCGAAGTTCACGCGCCCGGATGGCGCATCGAGGGTCTTCACAACGACGGCATCGCCGATGACCACCTGCAGCTCACGCGAATCCAGCCGGCGACCGGGCCGGACGGACAAGAGAATCCGTCGCCTCAAGATGCCCTTCCCCCCTTTGTTCGGGTAGAGCGAACCCTTCGCTTCGGCCTTTCGTGGCGAATCCACACGCGCATCGTTCGACAGACCCCACCGGGGGTTCCGGTGGTCCTCGAGATTCCGTTGCTCGCTGGGGAGTCCGTCACCACGGCCAACACCCACGTGGTTAATGGCCGCATGCTGGTCAACATGCCTCCTGACGATACCACCGTGGAATGGAGCTCGGTCATCAAAGAGCAAACCGAGCTCACCCTACGCGCCCCAGAAACCATGTATTCGACCGAGGTTTGGCGTTTGGACGTCAGCCCCCTGTGGCACGTCGAAACCCAAGGGGCGCCACCTATTCACCAAAAAATCTCCGCCGAGGCCCGTATCCGAGAATGGCAGCCCTGGCCAAGCGAGCAGCTCAGTTTGCGTTTTTCCCGTCCCGGAGGCGCTGGCGGCCAAACCTTAACCATCGACCGAGCAAAACTCATTGTCACCCCAGGGATCCGGTCAACCCGCGCAGCCCTGTCGCTGACGGCCCGCAGCAGCCGCGGCATCCAACACGCCATCATCCTCCCCGAAGAAGGTACGCTCGAATCGCTTTCCATAGACAACCGGGTACAGCCCATCCAGCAAGAGGGCCGCTCCGTCGTGCTGTCCATCGCGCCCGGCAAACAATCCATCGCACTTTCCTGGACCCAGCCAGGGGGCATCAAAACCTATTTTGTGTCCCCCAAAGTCGACATCGGCCGAGACTCAGTCAACGTCGAAACCCACATCGAGCTCGGCCGAAGCCGCTGGCCCCTGTGGGTGAGCGCTCCTGGGATAGGCCCCGCCGTCCTGTTTTGGAGCCTCCTTCTTGTCTTCTCTTTGGTGTCTTTGGGATTGGGACAAATCCGGTCGACACCCCTTCGATGGTTTCACTGGTTGCTCCTCGGCCTGGGTCTCACCCAGGGCTCCGTGTGGGTCGCCGCACCCGTCGTCGCCTGGTTCCTCATTCTGGGCGAAAGAAAAAAACGCCCAAACCGCGGGGGCCCCATCCGCTTCAACCTCCAGCAAATGGGCCTGGTTCTCCTCACCCTCATCGCCATGGCTTGCCTCTTCGGTTCCATCCGCCGAGGACTGCTCGGCCTGCCCGAAATGCAAATCCTCGGCAACGCCTCGAGCGCCCACCTCCTCAAATGGTACCAAGACCGCTCGGGCACACTCTTACCCCAAGCCACTGTGTTCTCTTTCCCGCTCGTCGTCTACCGCATCGCCATGCTTGCCTGGGCCATGTGGCTCGCCGCCATGATGCTTCGATGGCTGCGCTGGGGCTGGGCATGTTTTTCCACCGGCGGCATCTGGCAAAAAATGACCATCCCCACCAAGCCCAAAAGGCGAGCCAGCCCCGCACCCAAATCCAACCCAGAAGCCCCCCGCCGCTAACGTTTCAACCCCGGCTAGACTCCAAAGTCCAGCCCGCACCCCCTTGGTGCAACGACTCGGACGAAACCACGGAAGGCGGCTCGAAGCTCACCAAGATTCTGAGTCTCGGGATTGTCGGATAAGGTCGGCCTCGTCGTGTTGCCCAAAAAACGCAAAGCTCACCGTGGTTCGGAACCACCCGAAGCTCCGTTCGAGCCACTTCCGGGTCCACTTCCTGGCGCTGCCCTGCTCCCGCTCTCGACCTGAGCATTCTCTGCCGTCGAGGCCGGTTCGGACGGGTCGTCGTCTTCGACGATGACAACGAGCGTTCGAACCATGGTCTTACTTTGCTGGGTGTCGGTGAACCGAAGATCATCGCCAAAAAAAATGCGGTTGTGACTAAGGTCCAGGTACCTCAGTGAGGCCAGTTGCCCATACTCAGGCGGGATCAGGTCGTCGATGATATTGCGGTCAAGAAATAGCCGCTGTGGCCTTGACGGAGCAAGCGGACCTCTTGTTTGGACAGATGAACCGGTTTGTCCGAGACAACGGCTTTCCGTACTCAAGTCGCCGCATTCAAGATCTAATGACTGCCCTCGAATCCAGTACCGCCGCGATCTGGTTTGTGGATGTGCACGATCACTATATGGACAGCATTCGATCACAAAGTGTCCCTTCGGTCCTCTACCCAGCACACTTTCCGTCCGCCCTTTTTGTCGCACGACCTGAACTTGTTCAGTACAACGGGCTCCTTCTTTTTGAAGCCGCGACCGCGGCCGGGGGTAGAGAGGCCCTGAAGGCAATTCTGACTGGCATGGCTGGCCTCGCAACTCAGGCAGGCGTAAGCACCGCCATCGATGAGTCTGAAATCAACACGTGGGTCGAAATCCTGGTGAGCCAAGCGCGTCCGAACGTGTTGGTGGTGGAGGCTGAGGTACCATTCGACGCGCCATCGGCTCCCTATGAATACGTCGGTTCTGTCCCTGAACTACCCGCCAAAACACCCGAAGCACTTTACGCGTGGATTCCGACGGCCCTGGCCTCCCATGGAGAAGGACTTGAAAACGAGTTCTCCCAAAACCTGATCGACAATCTGGCTTTTTCTCTACCGGACGCCGCGAAAGCGGAGTATCGCCAACAGCTTCGGCTATGGTGGCACCACAAGTTGTCCCAAGACGTTGTCCTGCACAAGACAGGTCAAAGTGTAGACATTTATCGCGCCCCACGGTGGATTGAAGACTTCCGCCTTGAAAGCCCGCAAGGTACCGTGATGTGGCTCGATTCAAACCCGGGTGTTCCGCGGGTAGTCTATACGCATCCGGTCGGGTTATGGCATAGCTGGTACGTCGATCAGGTCTCAGATCCCAGCATACCGAGCGCGCTTCGAGATGCCCATATTCGGGCTGTCGACCAATGGATTTTCGATACTCTCACCCGAAAGCCTTCGGCTGGAGACTGGGCCGCCGCGCGGAAGAATTTGCTCAGGCGTCTCGTCTACGAAGGTTCACTCCCCGGTGAAGAGGGCCCCGCGGACACGTCTGTGCCCTCTGAGGAGGGCGTCACAAAGTTGCCAGCCGACAAGGACTTCGAGGTCACAACAAGATCGGTGCCGGCAAAGCTCCCGAAGAGCAACTCCGAACGCCTACTGGACGTATCCCTCGACCCCAACCTACGGGCGTTTGCGGAGTGGCGCCTGTCCCGCGGGCTGCCACCGCCACCCAAACAGCTCAAGGGCCGTCTACGCACAAGAAGTGATGGTTCCTACAGCGTTCTTCGCTACTACAACCTCGTCGTGCCCAGCCTGTCGCTCGAGCCTAAAAAGCAGCAAGGTGATTTTCGAAAACTTGACCAATGGTCTAAGAACGAACTGGAGGCAGGGCGCAGAATCAAAAAGAAGGCGTGGTCCATCATAGATGGCTGGAAGCTTCTCGAAAGCGAACAACGTATCGTCACTGCGGTCAATCTCAAGATCGAATTCGACGACGATGCTGGCCCCCCAGAGCTTGAATACTTCTGGTGGGAGCCCAACGTGATACCAGGAACCACCGTATGGGACATCGTGCGCAATCAGCGCTGGCTCGTACATTCTCCTCAATTCACAGAGTGGGCCGACGGTGCGTCTACAGAAGAGAAAGTCCGGGTCCAACGAGCCATAGAAGAAGTCACGTTTACGCACTATAAGGCCCACCGAAAGAAACAGGGTTGGGCTCCCCTGCCAGAAACCGTGCCCGGCATCATCGTGGTCGAGCCAGGTATCGACATGAGTTGGTTTGAGGTTGCATCCATGCCGACGGATCCAAACAAACAAGATGCATTTTATCAGACAACCGATCATGACAAAGTGCTCGCTGGGCACTTTAAACGTCATGGGAAGCAAGTCCAAATGATCGCATATCGCACCTTCGACCGATGGACGTCACGCGAAACGAATCACGCTATCGTGACTGGCCTCAACCGAGTCTGGTCGTTCACCGACGGCACACGGTTGGTTGTGCAGTGGCAATTCCCCGAAAGCCCCGCTCATTCTTCGTTCGCCCACTTCAAAGCGATGTCGGATACGGAGCTTTTAGAAAGCTATTCGCGGCTGTCCTCCACCGAAAAAGCGAGCTGGTGGGAAACAGCCGACATCAACCTGAAAGAACGTCTACAGACCGTAGCGGAACACAGGGCCACCCAGAAACTGACTGCGCACAACAAAGACTGGGATCGGGCCCCCCCACCGGCCTACATCAAAGCATGGGTGAAATCCAAGCCAGAGTCGCTTCACTTGACAGACCATCAGTTGCCCGACGTCCCGTCCGATTTGACGAAACGAAGACACTATTTCCGAGGGGAGTTTCCGCAGTGGGTCGAGGCGACCCTAAACCGTAGCGACACTGTCGCTAGGAAAGCCGACGGGCACTTGGACATCCACGTCGCTCTTTTGGACCCAATTTCTTTCGGGTTATTCGATGTCGAACCCCCGTACGCTGCATCCTACACCGTCGAGGCTACGGTAAACTTCAAAGCTGGCCCCCCGCTTGTCCTTGCTTGGTGGCCCCCTGGGTATCTGCCCGGGGGCTCACCCGAGCAAGCAGCAAAGCAATTCAATTTCATGTCCGGCAAGCAACAGCGAGATTTCTGGAACCACGCAAGCACCCCCGACCAAGACCGGCTGGTTCAAAGCCAAAAAGCGATGATGTATGATCGATATATCGAATCTCCCGAATACGATCAATGGATGGACCAACCCTTCAGCTCTAGTGACCTCCAGGCCAATATTCGCACCAACAACACGGGCTATCCGGTTCGCGGTCTCGATACAATCATGCCGACCTTTCCCCTCGATCCAAGGGGCCGAAGCGAATTCATGGTCAATATTCCGAAGACAATCGAGTCGCACTTTCGCCATTTTCATGGCCTGACAATGAAAGACTACAAGATCGTGTTTGATCAGATCTGGCGCGATGAACCACTCCCTTTCAACATCTATAGGGGCAAGGCATTGGACTACAAAGTTGTCACCTCAGTTGAGCTTTTAGTTCGCTACGAAAGCGGCAAGTTCATGATTTGGCAGTGGACAACAAAACCACCGCTCGAAGACAATACCCAGCCGAACGTTTCGGAACTCGATGACGCAAGATAACGCTTTAGTGGGCCCCGACTTTCGACTCGGGGCGAGGCTGAACCACGGTTCGAACTCAAAAGAAACATGTCGGCATTTGTAGTCGTTACGGGTACGTTCGCCTTCCACGGTCGTGGGAGCCCAAAAATCGAGCACAGGGCCAACGGAGATCGGCTCCACACGACCGGAGCACGAGAAGACGCTGTGAATCGCGCGCCGGACCCGTCGAGTGGTACGCGGGCTAGCGATGCCCCAAACGGCACGAGCATCTGGCGATCCTCCGTTTTCGGCGTCCTCTCCACCAACGAGAAAGAAGGAGGCCACGGCACGACGCGGGAGCGAATCGACTGGGTTGGCCCAAACGGGAAGGTTGAGGAGGCTTCGCGACACCGTGCTGCATACACTTTCACAAAGTGAGTGGCCGCCATGAGCAAAATGTCTTGACGGGGGGAGAGAAGTCTCCCCGCTTGCGTTCAGTTGAGAGAACACTCCCCAACGGCCTTCCTCCGGAACTATTGGCGTTCTAGGGATGGCCCGCTTTTTGCTGACTGTTTCTTCGACATGAAAAAGATGCTCATTTTATCCGTTTTACCCGTTCTGACCGCATGTGGGGCCGAGTCGTATCATGGTGCGCAGAGTTTTGACTCACAAGATTCATTGCGACGAGACCGAACGAAGGCTCAGCTCGATGTTGTGGAGATTTCTGCCTACGATCAGGCCTATGGAATGTATGGCCTTGGGGATATCAACGGGGACGGGCACGCCGACTACATGACCAATCACAGGGCGGGAGACATGGCCATCTATTCCGGTCGGACCGGGGAAACGTTGCTGCAGCGCGACGACGTTTCTACGATGAACGCCGGCTTTGATTTCGATGGTGACGGGGTAGGAGATTTCTGCCTTACGCCGTACAACGGAACCACAGAGGTGTATTCGGGGACTGATCTGGCGCGCATCTTTACTGCGGAACACGCATGGCTGTGTGCATCCCCCGGAGATGTGAATGGCGACGGCTTTGATGATCTCTATGGCGCCCTTGAGACACGCTTTGACAATGGTGTGTCCATTGTTGAGCTTCGGGTCGTGGCCGGACTCACAGGAGAGCTCCTCATGCACAGGGAGATTTCGTTTCCATTTGGATATGTGCTCAACGGTATTCGCGGGGGACGTACATCGAAAATCGGAGACGTCAACAACGATGGCTTCGACGATTTGGCTCTTGGGTTCATACGTGCCAAGGATGAAGAAGGACGTGGTTCCGGGCGTTTTATGGTCTTCTCGGGCAAAGACGGCTCCATTCTTCTCGACCAATACGGTGCCCCCCTGCACGCCAACGACCACGATGTGTGGTTAGGGGCGGCGACCGCGGGCGTAGGTGACATAGATGGTGACGACCACGCTGATTTTGTCGTCTCCGCGCCGATGATGAACACAAAAAGAGGAGGAGATGGACAGCAAGGCATGATCTATCTTTACTCGGGTCGAGATTTCTCCATCATTCGCACGATTCGTGGTCAGTCAGAACATAGTGTGTTGGGACTTACCGTTGCGAGCGTTGGGGACTTTGACGGTGATGGTGTACACGATATTGTCTTGAGCGCTCGTGATCGCGGAGTACCCATGTACCGCGTCCTAGCCATCACCGGCGATCGCATTGTTCACGATGGATTCTCCTCCGACAGGGCTGCGTCGGGCGTGTTCCCGGTTGTTGGCATCGGAGACGTTGATGGCAACGGACGAGACGACATTGCAGTGAATTTGCCCACGGACCCCGGAAACTTCAGAATGGGCATTCTCTCCGCTCGCTAAGGGACTGAGTTGAACAGAAACGGTAGGTTCATTTGGGTTTTGAACATCTCTGGACGAAGTTTTGCGTTGCACTACATGACAGTGCAAAACTCTCCACTTCCGGGGATGTCACGCATGCCTGGGGTGGATCTGTTCCCAAGCGACCATCGGTCAGCTTGACGCCGTTGAACTGTACGTGGACCTCAAAACCCAAAACCACCGCCGCCGATGGCACTGCTCTCGTCTTCTGCATCTTCTTGGTCCTCTTGCCCTTCTTGTTCTTTTTTCGATGGTTCTTTGGCCTGATTTGGGTCTTTTTCTTGGTCTTCGTCGGTTTTTGGGGGCTTGGATTGGTGTCCCTCCGGGGCTTTCTCCGACTGTTCCTTGTCTTGAGCTTTCTTCTTTTCTTTCGTTTTGCCCGAACCGAATCCCTGGATTTCACCGGCCATGAAGAAAAATGGATCTGTGTGATCATTTGTGGGTTTCTGCGCCCAGCATCCGATGGCGTCCGCGGCCCACAACGAATTGCGGCCTGAAGGCACTGGAGGGGAATGATGGTTTGTCAGCCTGGTTGGATCCCGAGTGGGTAAGACGCCGCTAAGGACGCCGCGGGGGATGAAAATAGCCTTTGGCACCTCACGGCCATGTGTCTCGACCGCAAGAAAAAAAGACGCAGCTGGGGAACGAGAGAGAAAGACTTCTTTGATGTCTCACGGCCTGCTCGTCAGAATCAGTGGACGACTCCTGACGAGCATGAGCCTCGCGTTCAGGCCCTAGGGCACAATCGTGATCGCGTCCTCGCCGTTGATGCGCGCTCCACCGAAGGTTTCACCGACCAGCAAGCCGAAGTCTTCGCCGGGATCTACGACAAAGTCCTTACCACTCATTTTGCAGACCAGATCCACAAGGTCGTCGTGATTCGCATCCTTTTCTCGACACAAAAGACCCTTACGGGTCTCCTTCACACCCGCTCCGAGAAGACAAACCGTCTCGGGATCGACACTCAGGGCGTCAAAGCTGGAGGAGCTCAAGATGACCACCGAAACTGCATCGGAGCGCCCTGGGTTGATGGGATTTTTACTCGTGCCAGGCTTAATATCGATGGCAACATCGGTGACTCCAGAGTCCACGTTGATCTCACCGCCAGCGATGAGATTGAACTGAATGAAATCAGCGGTGAGGCCGATGGGGGCTGTATTTCGAACAGTCATGGTAAAGCCACCAAACGAGATCTGGTTGTCCGTGAGATCGGGGTTGTGTGGTGGATCTGAGCTCGGATCTAGAGACGCAGACTCACACCTCCCGTTGCTCAGGACGCATGCGGTTTCAAACTCCGTGATCTCTCCATTGGGGACAATGATGGGATCCAGTAGGCTCACGCTGAGGTCCGCGGAGGCCGAGGTATACGCCGCAGCGGATTCTCCCACAATGAGTCCTGGTCCATGAACATTATGGTTGCCGGGTCCAACGACAACTTCCTCTGTGTTGAAGGACTCAGGAAAAGGAAATCCAATGAGGTGAACCAGCTCGATCCGTTGGTCCACACTGCCTAAGTTCTCACACGGATCGGTTGAATCGACAAAGTGAACTTCGATAGGCTGGGTGTAACCGACGTCAATGAAAGGTGCCGCCATAACGGAGATATCGTTCGAGAAAAACTTGTCGGTTGCAGATCCGGGAGCGTTCGCTGGATCACCATACGCAAAACCCGTGTCCTGGATGAGTGTGCCGTTTCTCAGATCATACTCCACGACCACCGGTGGAAGCGTTACAGTGGCGGCACCCTCCAAGTCTACGGAGATACTTGGCTCATCTGGGTCATTGCTGGCGACCGTCAACGTGCCGGCCTCGCTGAGCGTCACCGCGTTCGGCGCGTAGTCTACCGGAATGTCCTCGGACCCACCGGCCGAAATCGAAAAGCTGCCCGCTGGCGCTCCAGCGCCCAGCGCAAAATTGGCGCTCCCTGCCAAACTCAGGCTGCTGATTTCACAATCCGCATTCCCCGTATTGCTGAGCACCACGGTTCGAGCTTCTGTTTCTCCCACTTCCACGATACCAAAGACGGTAGGACTCGGGCCGGCTTGTAGGTTGCAGTCACCAGCAGCCGCAGGGTCGAGCGCACCGATTCCTCCGGGGGCCGATTGATTGGAGGCGCTGCTTCCGTCCGCCATAAAGATCGTGTTGTTCGCACCCTCGGTCCAACCAGGTTGCGTATTGGCATTGATCTCGTCGAGATCACTGACACTGTCTGGATCACCGTCAGAATTTAGGGCCTCAACCAAGGCAAACGCATCAGCAATCGCGGTGCCGCCTTGGGTCTCTTGCCGCAGGGCCCAGCCATAGCCATTCCAGGTCGCACTGCCTGCTGCCACCGTATCGGACCCGTGGCAAAGTGCGCAGCCACTCCCTCCGACGTTGTCGTCACTAAGAGAGCCAGGGTATCTGGTTTGCCAGTCTGTAAGAAATGATGGAAAAGCAAAAGAAGACTCTGGGGTAAGCCATGAGAACACGGCTAAGAAGTAAGTGGCTAGGGACGCCAGTTTCAAAGAATGGCTTCTTGTCATTTTTTTCCTCCCAAGTGGTGTTTGCGATCGTAAGTCTCGACCCTTCTTGGCTGCCCTCGCACGCCGAGATATTTATGGTCAATCAGTCGGCCACCTGCCAGAGACAACGTCAATGTGTTGACGGATTTTATGTGTCGGGAACTTGGCAGCAAAGCGACTCGTTTCAACCTGAGCAAAAGGAAACGAGTGGTTTTTCCGACATTTCGCTCACGCCCCTGCTTCCGTAGACCCGAAGCGCCCGGTTGCGGAACGTGTCAACGTGAATGAGAAACCCCAGCTTGAGAGTTTAGTGTAGCGCGATCGTCGCCCTTAGGAGGCCACGGGATACATGGGTGTGCGCTTTTCCGTTATCTTGGCTTGCATCCCAATAGCTATGCGACCTCGCCGCATACGGGAACCACCTTCGACCCCGTTTCGCCTAATTCGAACACCTGTGTCGGCGCCCGGCCGCGTCGCACGATGTGTGTAACGACCGTGAAAACGCTATGGTAGACTTTGAATATGACGTCGGGACAATTTGGCGTCGTTTCCGGGCTCTTTGCCGGATTTATGCTGATTGGCGTTTTCAGCTGCGGACGATGGGGGTTTCAAAAGTCGTCTGGTGAGCGCCAAAACGAGGAACAAGCAGCAAGCCCGCTTTTGACCGTCGAAGCCTTGTTTTCTAAGAATGGAGCAAACTGGAATGACTGGGTGGCCTACGATCGAGCCTCACCGATCCAGACCCAGCCGGATGTGCCTTGTCTGGCCACCCACCGCGGCTATCAAAACTGTCTTCACGGCGGTGAGTTTCGAAAAATCTTACTTCCGGGCATGACCGACTGTGAAGACGTCACCGCCCACGATGCGCTTGGTTATTTTCGGTGGATTTGCGTACTTATCGATGGGCAAGCAGCCGTCATTTCCGTCTCTCTAAAAGAAGACATACGACTATCTCAGCTTGTCGTGCCTCAAGAAAACGTATTTCGACGAAACCGAGTCACGATCAACATTGAGGGCGCCACCCTACAGACGCCGCTCGCCGCGTGGTGGTCCAATCCGATCGCCCCTTTGCCGACGGGCGGCGGTACCCTTGATTCGATCGCCGGAGTTATCTATCACGTCGATTCGTCACGTAGTACGCCAGCAATTCGTTTTGGAGCTTCCGGTCAGGCGCTCATCATGCCGGAGGATGTCTCACTCACCTGGGATGGAAACGGTGTTGCCGCCTGTCGGGACGCAGAAACTTGCTTGGTTCAGTCATCCGGTTTCGATTTCAGCTGGATCGAAGGCACCTTTGATGGCGCCGACATTGCGGATATCAGTGTTTACCTCGCAGAAGGCCGAAGGTTGACACTGCGACACGTGGATGCCCGACGCACCCGCGTCAATGTCGTTTCAAGCGCCGCCGGCGCGGTCAGTCTTGATCGGGTTCGAGATTCTCGTATTCGTAATCTTCGGATCTTTGAGTCCGGGGGGTCTGGTCTGTATCCCCGCGATGCGAGTGAGAACCTATTCGACGATATTGCGATCGCCCAGGGCCGCGGTGTGTACGGGTTGACGCTCTCCGCACAAAACAACGTCTTTCATAATTTTCGCATCTCCAATGGCCCCCACGAGTCGATCTGGCAGCGCGGGACTTCTCGTCTGAATACCTACAGCTCAACCCTAATTGCCGGGTACACCAATGGTCCATTCATAGGCAGGGGCTCGGCCACCCTTCACCATATCACCGTGGCCAATATCGATTCGAGTGCAGACGGCAACCGCAGCTTTCGTTTGAACAGCGCTGGCTATTCGGTGAGCAATGTGCTGGTGTTTAATACCGAGGATTCTGGATTCCGTATCAATTCAAACGCACAGCTTGCGCATCTGGCGGCAGCAGCGTCGTCCAGATTGGGTTTCGAATTTGCTGGTGGTGATACCAGCCAAAATATTTTCTCTGGGCACTTGCTGCTGGGTGAGCATACGCTAGGAAATTGCGGAGGGCCTAGCACTTCGCCGACCCGGGGTTTAAGTGACAGCTGTGCCAACCAGGGAGAAAACACCGCTACACTTCAGCTCGTCACCGACCTGGCTTCGGCTTTTGTCGGGCCCGTCACCAATGACGCCGAAAACCCCGCGGACAACCAAGGCCCCATTCTGGGAAGCCTGATCACGGCGACCGGCGCATCTCAGTTCGAGAATTCTTTTCGGCTATGGGGCGTCGCGGCCTCCACTTTCGACAATAGTACCCGAAGACAGTGCTCGGACAATATTACTTGCCAGATCTGGGATTTTAGACTCGCTCAACAAGACCAGCGACTCCGCGGTATCCATGGCACAGCGTCTCTCGGCGCTCCCTGCCCAGATTCGGTCCACGGCGCGGCCAACGGTACTGGGCGGGTTCTCCGGGACATCCACGAGGTCGAAATCGGCGGTGATGAGATTTGCGACAGCGGTGACGCTTGTACACCTCAACCCAACGTGTTTCTGGCCAACGCCATCGAGATTCTTCACGACTTTATCGGTGACGACGATAGCCTTTGCGAGTCCCATGAAGCCTGCGTCTTTGCGCCAAACATCGGCGCGTACCAAGGTGAAGGCGATTTTTCGAATCATCGCTGCTTATTCCAGGACGGTCCAGACGTTTTGGGTGTGACCATGTACTTCTACCCCGTCAACGGCGGGTAAAATAATGGCCTGGGGCTACCGCGACAAGCCATCTTCCTCAGGCTACTCGATACGGATGGACCTTCGGTCCCATCGCCGCACGGACATTCGCCAAAACGATACCTTCATTCTGATGACCAGACTCACCACGTCATGCCAAGCAACATGCACAAGTCTCGAAAAGTCATGAGTCCTTGTACCCCTTCTTAGGTAGGACAGTTGTGGCACTTTGGGCCCAACACAGCCCGCAATGCCGTGGTTCGTTTTTTGCTTCCGCTGGTAGCGGAGGACATGATGTTGAGGTCTCACGAAAAATACTACACTGGCCCCATTTGGGTACTAAGTTGCACCGTTTTGACGACACTCTGCGGCTGCCTTGGTAATGACGCTCCTCCGGCTCACGATTGGACGTCCGCAGCCAAAAACAAGACAGCAAATTGCACAATCTCACCCCGACCCGCATCGACAGGGGACTTTCTAAGCGTTCAGGGAAGCGGGCTCGGTCGACGTATGGAGGTACGAATTGACGTGCGGGCCACTCAGCAAAGCTTTTCCTTGGAGACAAGAACTGATCGTCGTGGGAAGCTAGCTCTTCAGAGTGACGAAGCCATCAAAAACGCGGGAAGTGTTTCCGTATCGATCGTAGGCCTTCTAAACAACAATGAAACACATCTTGCCGAGTGCAGCACCGAGGTTATTGACGAGAAGACCTGCGGCAATGGCGCATGCGATGCCGATGAGCGTTGTGACACATGCACGATAGACTGCGGATCATGTCCCGAGGGCAAAACCTATCTGCCAGCGTGCACAAGAGACAGCTACGACGGCACACTCATCAACCAAAATGGGCAGCAGTACATCGGTGTGTTTAAAGTTGAGGCAGACAGCGATGCCGTTTGCTTGACGAGTTCGGGTACACCGACCGAACCTGCCATCATTGATGGTGGTATTGTCGCCCCCGAGGATATCGAAACACTCAACTTTTCTACATGGAGCGAAAGCGAGGCTCACGACTATTGGGAAGAATACTATCACACCAATACACTCCGCGTCCGGGGCGATAGCAACAGCCTTCATTTTCTACCGGTCATCGAGTTCGTGCACATCCGAAATGCATCCGACGGAATTTCACTCGTGCAATACGACTTCTTCATGCCATCCAACCCTGCGGACGACAAACGTCACTTTACAATTCGTGACGTGTATATTCAACGGGCCGGAGATGACGCCATCGAAAATGACTGGCTGGCATCCGGACTTGTTCAACGCGTCCTGATTGACGGCGCGTTCATGGGCTTTGGCATGCGAGCTCGATCCTCAGATGAAGACTCCCTTCTGGGAGCATCGGCAAACACGCTCGCAATTGAAGACTCCGTAGTTCGCCTGACGCCTCAGTATGCGACATATCGAGGCCGAGGGCGGGTCGACGAGCCCGGCAGCCCTTTGCCGGCACACGTTGGTTTTTTTAAATGGGACGGCGATCCTGAACTTAACTTGGGACTAGAACTAAGGAATAATGTTTTTGTTGCGTATCATCAGCCTGCCAGCGGCTCGATATCGATGGACCCAGAGGGAAGGGTCGACGCCAGCAAGAGCTCTGGGAACGTTGTCGTCTGGCTCGGAAAAAGCGCCTATCCACACACGCTCCCCGCGTGGGCAACCTGCACTCGAGACATCAGCGTATTCAAGGAAGCACGCGGGAAATGGTTCTCCGAGCACCCGCAATTCTTAGATCCCTACCTGGAGGCCGGAAAAAACCCAGCGGAGCGGTTCTGGAAGACCCATCGATCGGACCTCGCATACGAGGAAATCGCCCGAAAATCCTGTTTTGAGACCCTTTGAATTCGCCCCTGAGCCCAACAAGGTGAGACGATCCAACGCGGAGGAATCGAATAGGTGTGTGATTGTTAGTCCTCCTGTCAGAGGCCAACGCACCAAACTGTATAGTTTGCTGAGCAGCCTGATGACATCGGTCACACGCGATTACCTGTATATGACGATGTGGTAGGCGAAGTGCTTCGACGAATACTCGCGTGTACTTCAACCGTTTGTCTTTCAGTTGTCTCCTCCTTAAGGAGTTGCCCCCGACTGGCCCACCTCTTGCTCCTGATTGCATCACAGTGTGCGCGATGCATACAGAAAAAGGAGAAAGACTCAATGCAACACCCATTTGCGTATCGCCCCAGGATCGCGAGCTTAGGTTGTCTTTGCATCGTTGCGGCAGGCTTCGGCTGTGTCCAGTCGGACGCGAATTCCGTAGCTACATTTGAAGATGCACTCGATGTATCGAATGCCGGTTTGATTGCGCACTGGCCAATCGACGAGGGTGCAGGCAGAACGACTGAGGACATCACGGGGCATGGCAATACAGGGACCCTCATCAATGGTCCAGCCTGGTCTGATAAATCAACGCTAAATCTTGATGGCGTAAACGATCACATCGACGTTGGCAACCTGGATCTCGCTGGAAACGTCTTGACCATGACCGCCTGGTTCAAATCCAAAGATCTACAAAACTGCTCCTCATGGGATTGCCGGATTATCTCCAAGTCCACGGGTGTCTCCTCATCAGATCACTATTTTATGGTCAGCACAATCAGGAGGAACGAACATACCAGGCTACGTTTTCGACTCAAGACTGACGGCGCAACATCGACTTTGATTGCTCATTCCGGTGACGTTGTGGAGAATCGATGGACTCATGTTGCGGCTGTGTACAACGGAACCACGATGCAGCTTTTCATGGATGGCGTCGAGGTTGGCCGTCTATCCAAGTCAGGAAACATAACGACGAACCCCAAGATCCCGTGTTGGATTGGAGGCAATCCTCCGGACGCTACCGCCCGACCCTGGAAGGGCGAAGTCAAGGATGTAAGAGTGTATGAACGACCGTTGTCTGGTCAGGAAATTCAATCGCTGGCAGACTCAAACCATGAGCCCAGTCCCTCCCCCAACAAAACTCCCTTGGCGTTGGCCCACGCAAACGTAACCTCGGGCCATGCCCCCCTCGTAGTCCGATTCGATGGCTCGGGCTCTTCAGACCCCGACGGAGTGATCACCTCTTACCGATGGGACTTTGGTGATGGTGCCACAAGCCACGAGACCAACCCAAGCCACACCTACTTGGAGCATGGTCAGTATCCAGTCCGCTTAACCGTAGTCGATAACGCAAATGCCAGCGCCACATCTTCAGTCCTTATGATCAACGTAACGCATGAAGACAATCATGACCATGGTGAAACAGATCCACACGGTGATCACCCGGATAAGCAAAGGGAGCATTTGGCGTTGTTCGACCTTGTGCATCATGAGAACGCCACGCACATCGCCATCAATAGCGGTGACTGGGACCTTACGAGCACATGGCATAACGGTACCACCCCAGATCACAATGCTCGGGTCTGGATTCCAGAAGACATGAGTGTAACCTTCGCACACCAAGATTCAAGTCGTTTTCTCAGCGTGCGGGTGGATGGAACGCTTCGCTTCGATCCCCATCAGAACACCCTCATGCAGGTTGATTCTCTCATTGTGAATGCCGACGGCCTCCTAGAAATCGGAACGCTCGACGCCCCGATTCAATCCGGTCGCGTGGCGCGAATAGTGATCACCGATCGAGGGCCAATCGATACGACTTGGGATCCCTTGTTGCTAAGCCGTGGAATCATGACTCACGGAAAATCTTCAATCGTTGGTGCACCCAAGACCAGTTTCGTCATCGTAGATCGGGATCCGAAGGCCGGAGACAAAGCCTTGGCGCTAAGCCGGGCCCCAACAAACTGGAAGAAAGGAGATCGAGTGCTAATCCCGGGGGTACGTAAACCGACCGCAATCCATGACGAAGACGAGATTGTTGCAATCGAGTCTATTCAAGGCACAACCGTGACTCTTAGTCGGGCGCTCCGTTATGATCACTCCGTTCCTCGTCAGGATCTACAAAAAGTCCCAGTGGCAAACATGAGCCGGAACGTAATTTTTGAATCCGAAAACAAATCGGACCCCACGCGTGCGGGGCATGTCATGTTCATGCACAGCAACCAAGTAACATTGCAGTATGCTCGCTTCCATCATATGGGTCGAAACAATAAGAATATTCCGACCACCGACCCCAAATTAGACGCGGATGGGCATCTCATCGCGAGCACGGGAACCAATCCCCGTGGACGTTACGCGGTTCACTTTCACCGAACCGATATCAACAAAGCCGCAGTACTTGTGAAGGGCTGTGTCGTGGAACATAATCCAGGGTGGGGTTACGTAAACCATGACAGCAGCGTCATCTTTGAAGACAATATAGCCTATGACACTGTGGGTTCTGGGTTCGCAACAGAAAATGGCAATGAGATCGGAAGCTTTGTCCGGAATCTTTCAGTGCGCTCCAAAATTAGCACTCGAGCGATAGGGTTTGGCGGTTCCGACCAAGACAAAGGGAACGGTTTTGGGTCGGAAGGACATGGATTTTGGATGCAATCTCCGGGCGTCAAATTGATCGACAACATCGCGTCAGGTCACGGCCAAGAAGGCTACTTTTTTCATGGAACGTTTCGGCCCAAGGATCGAAGTCACTACGAATTTGAACTACAAAACGTGATCCCTGGCGTAGTGACCCACGCCTACGGCGGTGTTCGAGGAAACAAGATCAAGGCCGAAAAAGTACCGCTGGATACCATTCGAGGCAACCACGCCTTTGGTAGTGGCGTAGGCTATGCAATTCGGTGGCGGAGGCGCCCTGACACGCCACTTTCAGGCAAAGGCGGTGATGTCATTGAAGACTTTCAAGTTTGGAACGTCGCGTACAAAGGCATTGCGGTGGGGTATGCCTCAGGCATGATCTTTCGCGACGGAGTTGTTCTCGGCGATGTGAATAATCCCCTTGCTCTGAGTTCGAAGGAACTTTCCGAGCCCATTGCTTGGGCCGGAGAAGAGGAAGGTTTGACGGGAAGAGGAATTTCAACCAACGGCAATGTACATGATGTACGTTATGAGAACATCAACATCGAGGGCTTTACGATTGGAATTCAGGCGACAAGTGGCGGAGACACCGGATTCAAAGACCTGAGCCTACGCAACATTATCAATATGCGAATTTTGACACCACAGGACGCAGGCATCGCGGATGAAAAAGTCTACTATGGGCGCAAAGTACACGCCTCAGGGATTGTCAACCTGCCATTGAGTTCGAAAGCCCTCAATGGCGCCACGCAATATGATGTTTACATGATGACGCAGCTGAAACGCACAGCCATTGCGGGTGGAGGCTCCGTTGTTGAAGAGTTCAAGAATCACGTGGCACTCGATGAAATTTACTATAATGGAAAACGACTGTATTACTATGAGCAGGCTGCGGGTTCGATCCCATTTCGTTTGAATGATCCGCCTTACCTCGTACAAAAAAAGCAGAGTTTCATTGCTGACTACATAGATCAATACGGAGAGTATTTCGAGAAGACGAATCAAATGTTGATGGAGAAGTTCGGTCGAACCTTAGGCGGACGAGCGGCTCCGAGCAGTGCAAAAGATGGTCGGTCACAAGGAATTTTTGGTTTGGTGCAAGACAATGTTCCGATGCCCGCTCCAAAAATCCCGCAGTGGATGTCGATCTTACGGCCGGCGATGGGGCATACCTATACTAGGGGACAGACGAACGAAGTCATCACCTGGGAGTCTACTGGTTTTGGTGTAGATACAGTATGGGAGATCAAACTTTCGGATAAAGACGGGAATTACTACCCCATTGGGGATGGTCGCTTCCCTCAATACGGGGAGATACATTTGATCGATGCCGATCCTTCCAATGATGAGGGAACCCACACGTGGTCGTTTACTTGGCCCAAAGTAGGCCTCTTAGCCAGATCCGCGGGAAGTGCCGCCACTGGGACGCATTCTCTGTTGATCGCGCCTTATCGAAATCATCGCGCTGGATTCGTTCCATTCATTACTCTTGAATAGCTTGCGGGATGCAAACACGTATTCTCTTATATCACAGTGACGCAATGCTGGCTGGGCTTGCACCGAGCACAGCCCTCATCCCAGCATACTTCACGAATCCGATCGGCCTGGGCGTTCTTGCGGGAATAGCAATATTTGGTAGTTCGGACGCGAACGAGCCAAAATCAACGAAGGAAAAGCCGTCCTTCATCTTCGAAAGGATGAGTGCAATGGTAGAACAGAGATAGCTTGCCACAACGCGTAATGTAACGACGACTCTCACATCCAGATCACTGCGTAGGCGTCGGGAGTTGCAAACCGGATCACCCAGCGTGCACCGACAACGTCTTCCGGCTGGAGGGGCCTGGTCCCTGAGAACCCTTCTGGGCGACGCCCGCGCGTGCGAGTCCGATTTGTGACTCGACTCGGTCGTGATTGCTTACACCTTCGTCTGTGTGCTCTTTGAGCACCCGCGAGCCGGTCTTTGTCTAACAACTGGTCTTGGAACTCATACGATCCGGATTAGAATATACAAGATGTCTTTGCCCGAAAACTCGAGATACGAACCGGGGTACCATGTCGTTGTTCCATTTGTTGCGTTTTTGGCTTCGCTTGTCGGTGGTTGCGAGGGGAGCAACAACCCGGGCAAACCGGAAGAGATCTTGAACACACAGACCGGGGATCCCGAACTTCACACGGAGGGTTCCCCCCCGAAAGTTGAGCCTGAGGCACTGACATTTTCGGCAGCGTTTGGGGCCGTTACTCCCAAGACAAAGAGCTTCTACGTCACATTCTACGGAGACGAGTTGCAAGCAGGCGTCCCTACGGGCGACCTCGCATCTTGGCTGACGTTGCGTGCCAGTGATCCGCCTGGTCCCTTTCCGGGAGCGGTTGAAGTGAGGATCTTGAGTACCCGCATTGACCCGGGTGACTATTCACAGATTGTCCGCATCGCTCACGTGAACAACCCGATTGGCCGTCCTCGTCAGTTGTTAGGGTTTCGTGACGTTCTCGTTCAGTACAGTCTGAAAGAACAGCTGAAGACTACGCCACAGAGATTGACGTTTCATACGGTTTCCGGTTCCCCCAGTCCTCCGACACAAAAAGTATCAATATTCGGCACACGTGGAAGCTGGACTGCTGTCCCGGACAAGGAGTGGCTCCAAGCGGAGCCCGCCTCGGGCGTGGGGCCAACGAAAATCGAGCTCTCCGTGGACCCAAAAGACTTGGGTCCTGGCGTTCATTCTGCGACGCTCTCCGTTGCGACTGATGGAGCAGAGGCGCAAGACGTTGCGGTGGTAATGAACGTGGAAGCCAATCGACTCCTGCTTTCGGCGGAAGGCGTGTCTTTAATCAAGGTACCGGAGCTTGAGCGCCTCGTGGGTGTGGTCAAGATACGTAGCCGCGCCGAAGCTTCCCTCAAGGTCTCGGCGGATACCAACACCCCGTGGATCAAGTTGGAACTCGACCAGACGGAGACCCCGGCCAAACTGACTATCCAGGCCGACCCGGGCGGTCTCGCCCCAGGTGACCATTTCGGGACCGTGACCCTTTCTCGAGGAGGCGCCCCGCCAAAAATCCGCGTAGGTCTCCGCATCGGTGAAACGAGCACGGAAACTCTGCGCTTTCAAATCAGAAAAGACTTTAGCGACCGTCCTGTTCTACTCGCAAATCCCGTTATGCCCTGGATATACCTCAAGCGAGAAAAGACCATTGAGCTTTACGACGCTGTCTCCGGGGCGCTTCTAGAGACTCTGCATGAGGGAATTGAGCTCGGAGCTATCACGATCAACGGCGATGGTACGGAGCTCTTCGTCGTCGACGAGGATCTGGAACGCATTGTTGTCATTGATGCCGCTACCTTGGAAATCATTCGCAGATATGACCAACCGTTGTTTGATCATTGTTTCAATTGTGTGTTTTTTAAGATGATGTGGACACGAGCGGGCGGACGGCCTGTCCTGGTGAGCAACCGAGGGCAGGTATTCGATGCCAAAGAGGGTACCCTTCTTAGCGAAGACTCGCAGCTTGACGATCGCTACTATCGCCTTCCTGGACTGTGGGCCTCGCCTTTCGGAGACAAAGTCTTGCTGGCAGAAGGTGAGCTTTTGCAAATTCTCGAGCTGTCGATCGATAATCTCAGGACACCCGCAACGACTTCATTCGACGTATTCAAAGAGTACCAAGAGACGGGCTTGAGAGTCTTGGCGGTCGGACCTCACGCCGAAACCATGTGCTTTGGCAACAAGGACGGCACGATTTCCTGTGGTTCATACGGCGATTTCGAACCGGCAGGGACAAGCCATACCATGTTGCGTAAAATACTGCCATTGGTTTCGATCAGTTACGATGGTGTAGTGCATGGTATGGTTGATCGCCTCAATGACAACCATAGATATGTCACTCACTTGCAGAGCTTCGCGACCAATGGACAGGACGAACCGGTTGAAATCGATCTCGACGGGGAAGTGGAGAGCGTGGCCTTTGTCGGAATGGGGTTACGAATGGGCGCGTATGCGCGCCTTTCGAACAACATTGGTTGGCTGTACTTCTTAAATCCACAGCCATCCGTGCGATAGTTTCGGTCAATCCACAGGTCGCGACCCAGGGTGGCCCGATCGGCTAGGGTTGACAAGGGATCATGTTGCATATACAACCATTAGAGAATGAGCACGAGCGAAGGTATGGGTGGAGCTCGGACGATGAGCCAGGAGATTTTCGTGGAATGCATTGGCGCACGCCTCCGCATGCTAAGCAGGATCGTCTCGCGAATCTATGACCAACAACTCCGTCCGCTAGGGATTAAGTTTTCGCAAATGAATATCTTAGTGTTGGTGACGGAACGCGGCCCGATCGCCCCCCATCAAGTCGCGGCGCTTCTTGGCTTCGAAAAGTCTACGCTTAGCCGGAATCTTCGCCTTCTTGAGGCTCGAGGCTGGATCAATAGTCAGCCCGCTGAGTCCGGTCACCGGCTTCAGTTGCGCATCACCCCAGCCGGTCGGAGGCTGGTTGCGAAGGCCGGTCCCCTTTGGCGTAAAGCCCAGGACGAAGTCGTGTCGATGACAGGGAAGCGGGCGAGTGACGCCATTATGCGAGCCTCGGTGCGTGCCCAGCAGCACGAGGCGATCGGCTGACATTTGGCCGGACGGGTGAATTTTTTGCATTCTGAATTGTATATACAACTACCAAACAAGAGCCATCATCCATGACGAAACCCACTATTCTTGTTCAGGCCGCTGTAGGTAAGACGGAGTATCCAAGGCCTGATCTTTCGTATCCCAAGCCCATGCCCGACGATTTGGTAGTTAAGTACGAGATTAGAGAGGAAAACCAATGAAGTTGTATTTTCATCCAAAGACACGATCCACTCGCCCACTCTGGCTTCTCGAAGAGCTCGAGATCCCGTACACGCGAGTCAAAGTGCGGTTGCGGGACAAAGAGCACAAGACCGACGAGTATCGAAAAATCCATCCGTTGGGAAAGGTTCCCGCGCTGGTAAACGACGATGACATTTTGTTTGAATCGATGGCGCGACATGGGTTACGCGCACCCGAAACCGACCCGCGTATCAACGTATGCTGGATGTGTGCGCAGACTAAGGAGCGAAACAATGCCTAACTACAGAAAGCCTAGAATTTTGGTCACTTCCGCCGCCGGTCGGACCGGCACCATAGCCGCATCCGAATTGCTTCAACGCGGTTTTCCGGTCCGAGCCTTCGTTCGAAGCAATGACGCGCGAGCCGCTCGTCTTCGCAATGAAGGCGCGGAGGTTTTTGTGGGGAACCTTTACGACTTTCGAGATTTACGTGCCGCCATGGTGGGGGTACAGCGAGCTTATCACTGCCCGCCTTTCGCACCGAACCTTCTACACAACGCCATGCTCTTCGCTCTGGCCGCGGAGGAGGCCAGACTCGAAGTGGTGGCGCTAATGAGTGGATGGAATCCCCATCCAGCACATCCGTCGATGGTTACGCGCGAGCATTGGATCGCGAACAATGTTTATCGTCTCATGCCCAGCGTAGATGTGGTTCATCTGAACCCTGGGCTATTTGCTTTTGTGTACCTGGTCAGTCTACCCGTTATGGCAAACTTGGGCATGCTGATGGCGCCCTTTGGAGAAGGGTTGAACGCGCCGCCATCGAACGAAGACATCGGTCGGGTCGCCGCGGGCATACTGGCGCAGCCCAAAGACCACATTGGAAAGTGCTACCGGCCCACCGGACCAAAACTCCTGTCGCCATCGGACATCGCGAACGTCGTGGGCCATGTCTTGGGTCGCAAGGTGAAGTACACGAACGCCCCCTTCAAAATGTTTGCGAAGGCCGCGACCGCCATGGGCTTCGGCGTCTTTGAGATCGCAAACCTCAGGTACTACGCGGAAGAGCTACGCGAAGGCACCTATGCTGTGGGTGCACCCACCGATCATGTGGAGCTTGTGACCGGCACTCCCGCCGAAGACTTTGAAACAACCGTACGAAGGTATGTGGCAAATCCCGAGCTCATCGCCTCAGGCCTCAGGGTGGGGACAAAGCTCGGAACCTTGACCTTTCTGCTTAAGATGATGCTCACCGCCGCGCCTGATCTGCCAAAATGGGAGCAGGCGCAATCATACCCAAAACTAGACAAGGCCCTCCTCGCCCACGAAAGCCCACAATGGCGCAAGGCAGCGGAGGCCCAGAGCCTGCTGCTGCAGGCCGGGGAAATACCAAAGCCGGGGGCGCGGAATCAAGAGCGCCCTGGCTCGGTTCGACCCCTCTTGACATCTACGGGTGCGTGACGGGAAACCAGATGCATGAAACGCATCCTTGTCCGCTACAAAGTGAAGCCCGAAAAATCCGATGAGAACAAAAGGCTCGTCGATGCGGTTTACGCTGAGCTCAAAGAGAAGGCGCCGCCGGGCTTTAGGTACTCGACCTTTTGCGCTCAGGATGGGGCGACCTTCTTTCAGGATGGGGCGACCTTCTTTCACCTCGCTTCCATCGAAACGGAGGACGGGCGCAATCCCTTGGCGGAAAGCGCCGCGTTCAAAGCCTTTCAGAAAGATCTTAAGGAGCGCTGCGACGAACCGCCCGCTCCGGTTGAACTGAGCACCGTAGGCGCCTACAGTTTTTTCGATTAGCACTACTTAATTAGGGATCGCCAAGAAAGGCGAGCGTTCTGTAGGGGTCCAAAGGCAATACTCGGGGACGCGAGGAAAGATCGACAATTGTCAAATCATCGTAACGATGCACGCGCTATCGGATGATTTAGGGCTTTGCTTAGATGCTCAGCTCTATCTACCCGAGTGCTGGACGGAGGATGAGGCGGGTCCGCGTCGACCAACTTGCTCATCGGTATTGGTCCGCCGGAAAATTTAGGACCGTTTTATGGAGGAGGGGCAGCAAAGGGAAAATGCGTGGACAGTTTTACGCTGTCCGCATTCGCAGTGCGGAGCGCCGGACCAAGAAGAAAAGGGCAAGTGAACCTCTGTGCTCCCTTCCCAAGAAGGCTTCCCTCAAAGAAGTCGTCCGCCTGGATCGCCCGCAACCGAAGAAGGCTTCCGGTCACTTTCGCCCCGTACCACCTGGTCGGGATGTTGAACCCTTCGGACTCTTGATGCTCATCAACCCAAGCCAACAACGCAGTCAAACTTGCGTATACTTCGCATACGCGTCAACAATGTTATTTGTATCTGACTCTAAGCAAAGCATCGTATTCCAACCGAGTACCGGCCCAGCGGGATGAAATCGGAGACATAGTGGCCAGTCATACAGGACAGTCACACGAAGTATTGTGTTCTCTCCGAAAAATATATAGAACACCAAAAGAGCAATTGGTTCGTGGCGCAGCATCCTCTTTTAGGGCAGGGCACCTCAAATGGACGGCGAGCAGTTCCATTCAGCCAAACTTCGGTCGAACTTAATCTCATGCATCGACCTCCGCACGAGGCTCTCGGGACGCGAAATCCGAGCGAAGTATTTCAAATCTCAACAAGCCGCTATCCCGGGTCCCTTGATGACCAAGTTATGCGACCGGCGTTTGCCCATCCAATGGAGTCGACTGCGGGCCTCCTTCCATGCGCCAGCTCACGTCAGAACGCCTGACACTCGTCTAAACCCAGCCGATCTTGGCGGACTTATGAACCACCAAACTCAAGAAACCCTTCCGAACGGGCGATGGCGCCCCCTGAAGAGCCATCAACAAATGGTGTCTTGTGGCCGAGAAGTGCACATTGCGGCGGGACCACAAAACCCTATTTTAAGGATTTAGATGGCGGCATGGGCCTTGCCATAATCTTTTCCATCTCAGCAGCCTGCCGAGCGGAGAGAAGTCACATGTCTGAAACAAACCCCCATTCTCAAAAGAATCGAAAGTCTTCGACCCCATCAACTCTAGTCGTCTGCGTTGTTGCCGGACCAGACTGTGGTCAGCGAATGGAACTTTCTCGAGACACCATGAGCATCGGCCGGAGCACGGAGAATGATTTGGTTCTGACGGACCCTACGGTTTCGAGAAAACACGTCCAAATATGGGAGCGAGACCGAAAGACCTTCGTCATCAACCTCGGGACGACCAACGGCGTGTTCCTTGACGGCATTCTGGTCCAGCGCGCTTTACTCTCTGTCGGCTCGAGCTTCGAGATCGGAGAGACAACAATCATGCTTTGGGAGGAAAAATCCTCAGAAGCCGATACTGCTTTGCCATCGTTGCCGCCTGAGGCACCCTCCTCATCGCCGGTCACTCAGGCTGCCGATCCGGACGCAAGCACCCAAGAAATACTGGTGCCCACTACGATCTCCGTGCCGGGTACGTCGGTTCCATTCAAGGAAGCGCGGGAAGCGGTCTTGCGAGACTTCGAGCGACTCTATGTCAACCGACTCCTGCTCAGTCGACGAGGAAACGTGAGCTGGGCTGCCGTAGACGCGAAGATTACGCGTTCTTACCTCAATCAAATTATTCGTCGCATTCGCAACGACCACCCCTTACCCAACTCGGGCAGCGAGGGGCCTCGGTAGATTGAGGTCGGAAGCAACCTTAGTCATCGCGTGCGTTATAGACGCGGAGCGGGTCTGATTGTGAGGAGCTTATCGGCTGTACTCCCGAGCGCCCAGGTCAGGGACCAATCCGTAGTAGGACGAAGAACTTCGACGGGCCGAAGTGGCTCTTGCCAGATTCGGCAGAGTTGGGCGTCGAGGTCATAAACCTTGGAAATCAGAGCGGCCCACCGAACACAGTATCATCTTTTGTTTTCGGCGTCCTCCACCAACGAGAGAAAAGGAGGTTTCGGCGTGAAACTCGATCGCAACCAGGCCATCTCCTTTGTGCAGAAACACCACCCGCCCCGGTAACCGATGATTGAAGCTGTACTACGACGCCATGCGCTACGTAAAGAAAGAGCTAGAGGTCAACATTGCAGTGGACGACTTCGCCAGACTTTGTTTTTCCCGCCGTGCAATCGCCAGTCGGCACAATGCTGGGGATCGGTGCCACAATTGTGCCTCCACCGAGCATGTTTGTACCATAGACAAAGACGTTGGAAACACCGTCGAGATCTACGACCGCGACGCACGTGTAGTTTGAAACCTCCCGGTCATCGGTTAGACTTTGACAGGCGTATCGATGGTTCGTGTGATTCGTAGGTTTGAAACCAATACATGAAAATCGGTCGCAATTCTCCAAGCTGCTTCGGTCACAACTGCTTGGGCAGGGTTCGGTCCCCGGAGCTGAGGTCGTCTGCAGCACAGGCGGATAACGTCCGAAATCGAGGAGAAACGCTTCCATCGCATAATGAATGTCTAGGAAGACTTCCGATACTTTGCGGTGCTGTTCGATTTTTTGGCCTAGGTGGCCTAATTTCAGGCGCTGTCGGATGGGTTTGCTGACCGTTTCGCCGAGTACGATTCTACGGGCCGCCTTTTCACAACCGATGATGGTCGCGAAGTGTTCCATCCGACCTTGTTCGTCTAAGATCCAATAGTCCAGAATGCCAGCCTCACGCCGGTACGCCATGTATCGATACGCGGTGTCGTCGACGCGACAATCGGGACAACACTGTTGAACCGTTTCGTCGGTCAGGGCCAAGCCCAACCGGAATCCGCTCAGGAATGGATTCGTGGTGAAGATACGAGGATCAAACTTCTTTTGGTGATGAAGTGCGTTCGCTTGGAGTTCAGAGATCGTAGATCGAACGTCTAGAATGGACGAATGGCCGTCATCTCCAGATGCCACCATTTCAGATCGCAACGCGGCGAGGTTGATGCAGCTCACCCGAAGCCCTTCCTTGCAGCTGTACTTATACAAGTCCTCGGCGAGTTCGAAGTTTGAATCGCCTTGCTCAATCGTACCCCAATTCATGCATGCTTGGAGCGAATACTCCTTGTCCGGGTGGTTCTCACACAAATTGGCGCTTATTTGCTTCGCAACAGCGCGGGAGCCGAACATCACGTCCATGAAGCTGACAATAAAGCACGTGCGTGCAAGAGAACCATTTTTGCATCGAGATCGTTGATCAGCATACAGTACACCGCCGATCCCTAAGGCGGCGAGAAAAGAAGCGAAATATCGACGAAGCTTTGAACTCACTGTTTTTAAGTGTATGAGCCCTCAGATGTGGCGGTCAACGCGATCACCATGTGACCTAAAACACAAGGCTGCCTTTGGAACGCAAACATTCTTGCGCGTACGGTACGAATCTATGCTAGAGCACATCTCATAACCTCATTTTCCTGGACCTGGACCTGGACCTGGACCTGGACCTGGACCTGGACGCATGAACTACCGAAATCTCGAAGTCTACCGGTTGGCCATCGCCTTCCTGCCTCTCGCATCGCAGCTCACGGATCGATTTCCCCCCGGCTACGCAAGTTTTGCGGACCAAATCCGGCGAGCGTCGTTGTCTGTCCCGCTCAATATCGCGGAAGGCTCTGGAAAGACCAGGCCAACGGACCAAAAACGCTTCTACGCAATCGCCAGAGGCTCCGCTATGGAGTGTGGAGCAATTGTCGACGCCTGTTTTGCTCCTGGCTTTATCGACAAAGCATCGGTTCGGGAGGCTGTTAAGATACTCGACCCGATCGTTCGCATTCTCTCCAAGATGTGCCTTCCCCCTCGAACCCGCCGGTAGGAATCCAGGTCCAAGTCCAGGTCCAGGTCCAGGAAAATGAGGTTATGAGATGCGCTCTAGTTTAGCCTTCGCTCGAAGGGATGTGGAGTACAGGCGCGCAACGTTGCCCGATTTATCGATCGGCGGGAGCCGGCCCACCGTTGCCACCACTTCCGGGACCACTGCCCGGCGCTGCACTGCTCCCGGGCTCTGAGGCCGGTTGGGCCTGATCGTCGCTCTCTTCGACGAGTGGGGTGACGAAAAGCGCCCGGTGGAAGGTTTTGCGCTGCTCGGTATCGACGAATCGAAAATCGTCACCGGTAAGGCGGCCCCCATGACCGATATCGAAATCGATACCCACCGAAACATACCCTCTGGCGGGCACCGTCACATAGGTTTGAAGGCGGTCGACTTCAGCCTCACCCTCGAGAAAGACACGATCGTCGGAGGCTCGAAACCTGAGGATAACATGGGGACGGTCGCGCTCGATTTTGAAAAGCACTTCGTGATCGCGATTGTTCTCAATAAAAAACCCACGCTGGGGACCGGTGAGCTCCGAATAGGTTCCGCGGAGCCAAAGCGCGTGTGTACGAACATCGTTCTCATCGTACGCAATCACGGTGCTGGGCGGCACAAGTGGTCCTTCCAGCATGTTGTTGGCCAAGTTGATGTTGAGCAAGTCCAGCTCCCAAACCTCAGGGGGAACGACGCCGGGTATGTTGTTGTGGCTCAGGTCCAGGTTCTTGAGAGACGTGAGCTGCCCAAACTCTGGTGGAATGGGATCGTCAATGCGGTTGTGATCGAGGGACAGGTCCTCAAGCATCGGTGACTCGCTAATCCAGGATGGGAACGAATCCAAATCCGTGTTCCGAAGATCGAGCCTCCGAAGTTTCTGCAGAGAGCCCCATGCCGATGGGAACCCGCTCAATTGGTTGCCACTGAGGTCCAGGCTCCGAAGCATCTTAAGGGCACGGAGATCGGGTAGAAAGCCTCCATTTTCGAGTCCGCGGGCGGAAAGATGGAGCTCGGTGACCCGAGAATCCGTACAGTAAACGCCCTCCCACCGGCAGATGTGCTCTGACGTCATCCACGGCACGCGTTCGGACTCACTGACCGGTTTCCAACTTTCCCCGCGCATTCCCCGGTACAACGAAACCAAAGTCTCGCACTCAACTCCGGGAACATCCTTAGCCCGATTGCAGAACGCAACATCTTCTGGAGTCAAAAAGGACCGTCCCGACTCCGGCATCCGCCCATCCACGCGTTCGCCGCAGCGACAGCAGTATCCTGTATCGCTGTGCGGCACAGACTCGCATCCTTGCCCGCCCGACTTGCATTGGGTACGTTCCGGCGACCCTTCGGGCGACTCCAATTGATAGAGATTTGATGTCTCCTTATTGCAAGCGGGCTCGGCGGTGTGAAATCCACAAGCCAACCCCACGCTTGCGAAACCGCTGCAGGTACGTCCCACCATTTCGCAAGCATCGCTGCAGGACTGACCCCGCGCCGCAAGCGTAAAGTCGGCGCCCTGTGGCGATGGCTGCACAAACCCAATCTCGACTGCATACTCTACGTTCCATTTGGTCGAGACCCCAGATCCGAATTCCGAACGCCCCTCGGGTAACTCCACACCAATCTCCAAGGATTCTTCGAGCAGCACTTCTTCCGCGCGGCCAGCCAGCGCTTCTCCATCGATCCCCACTTCGATGTCGACGACGCCGAACTGATCTCCGGTAGCCTTGGGAATGCGGCCCTCTAGACCTCCAACATCATCGACATCGGCCGAGCGGGGTGCAACCTTTGGCGCCGGCACCGCCCGTACCTGGACACTTGGAGAACTCGAAGAAATACGGTAACGGCCCTCCTGCTCGATATCATTGTAAATACGCAAGCGAATTCGACGATCAAACCGTTCGCCCGCCACGCCGAAAAAACGCATGAGACCGGCGGCACGATGTTTCCAAACAAGTTGGGAAAAAGGACTGGCCAGCCAGAGTCCTCGACGCTGGGTTTCGACCGGCGGAAACGCAACGCAGGAGCCTCCTGACGAAGGAATCTCAGGCGCCCAATCGTGATAGAGCGTGACATTGTCTACGACGTACCGGCCCGCAACCCCTTCAGGCCCCGTACCCTCCGGGGCCGTGAATACGAAGAATATGTTTTGGACCACATCGCGGACCGGAACCACCACCCGCGTACAGCGGGCCTCTAGGGCGATCTCACCCGACCAATAGGTTTCTTCATACACATCATCGCCCAGACGAACCTGGACGAAGTGCCCAAGAGCCGAAGGCTCAAGAGTGGTCACTTCCAACGAAAGCGCCTGAATACCCGTCCGAGGGGGATTCAGCTCAGTCATGATCCACCGGTCGCCGTTCTTAAGGTTGCTGTATTCCGACCCATCCGTGCTTTCGGTATGGACTTTGGAAACCACCGCGGGATGATCGAACAAGTAGCCCCGGCGCCCCTCTACCAGAACCGATTCAGCCCGAACCCCAGTGACCGACCGACTCCACCCTGAAAATTGGGGTTCAAGCGAACGCACCTCGAAATCGAAGAGGACTTCAGCGCCTTCCGGCAAGACTTCGGCCGCGGCCGCGTATTGCACCGCCGCCAACTCCTGGATCTGGACCCGCGAGAGCGCGCCTCGGTAAAAGCGAAGGTCGTCGAGCGCACCGGGGGCGTCCGGGTCGAGACCGGCCTCGGGCCACCCCACCCGAACCGGGTAGGTGTGGGGCATGGGGAGCGGACCAAAGCCCGCATCCGCGCTTCCCCGGGTACCCACCGCTTGCCCATCCACAAACATCTGAACGGTGTCCTTGCCATCCCAGGTCACCGCAATGTGGGCCCACAGGTCGGAAGACCCGTCGGCGTCGGCTTGCCCGGATCGGCTCCACACCACCGGAGCACGGGAAGATGCCGTGAATCGTGCGCCCGGACCCGGCATCCATTCGAACACCAGTCGGTCTTCTGCGTCCAAGGTCAAAGACCACCCGTCGTCGAGACCATCTGGACCCCGATTTCCGACGATGGGTAGGGGGGAAGCGCCCACACGGGCCGGTCTCGCCAACCAAAAAGCAATAGAGAAGGGTTCGGACGTTTCAAGCAGGCTGTAGCCATAGGTATACACGCTATCCATCAACGGAAGATCGACGATGCTTCCGCCGCGCAGCGCCTGATCCATCCACCCTTGCGCCCAAACCGGCGCTGCCCCCGGCGCTTCAGATTCGATAGCATACCGAGAACCGACAGTGGTGCGGTCCATCCCGTGGCCGTCGAAGGACCAGTGCCCCGCCAATCCGTCGACGACAACATCAACCTCAAACCATTCACCATCACCGTCCGAGTCCCTCTCGGCCGCGATCCCCCATCCGCTGTTGTAGACCCCTCCACCCTTGTATCCCCGCTCCCCCTCCTGGTGGCAGGCCGTGAAAAAGCCCCGTCCATGGGGTGGAATCATCCGATACCCTTCTTCTTGTACCGTGAGCCAACTGGAGCCTACCGGTGGATCTTCGCCCTGCTCGGGCTCGGCGAAAAAACCCCTTGGGATTTCCTCAGAAGTCCGATTGATGACCTCAAACCGACGGCACCCCCCGCTCGGCATCCGAAGCCGATTGCGAAAGGCCCCCACGACCTCGATCTCACCAACAGAATCAGCGAACGCGCCGCCGGTCAGCTCTACCGAAAAGGCCTCCTCTTCGAGCCCATCGTTCCATTGGACCCGAACCAGCCAACCCACATCACGGCCATAAGACCTACGGCGAGTGAGCCGCAAAACGTCTTCAACATCCGCTTGGAGACACACCCGAAAGCTCCCGGTCTCTCCCCGGGCGAGCCTTCGGTGACGAAGGTCGTCGACGACCACCTGAGCCGCCACCCCATCGGGCAACGCTGTGGCCACCACGTTCCACTCCAGGAGATCTCGACGATCGTTGTAGAGCTCGAAGCGGCGACAGCCATTTGGCTCGACGCGCAGGGCACCTCTTTCAGTGGCGCCGGCGATCTTCAACCCCACCCGCGCGGGCTTCTTCAAGCCCAAAGGCTGATCGCGCCCCACGAGGACACCGGTCTGAAGCGCCCGATGGAGGGCACCGGGAAGCACACCCTCCGCAGCCGCCGCATCAACAAGACTCCCGTGCCAGTCTCGGTTGATGCGCTCGCGAAGACGTCGCACATCGGCCGCCGCTTGCGCACTGAGAGGCAGCCCAAGCGCCTCGAAAGAAATCGGCGGGGAAAACGATGCGGCATTCCAGTGCTCCAACATACCACGGAACAAAAGAGCGCGCTCACTCCAAAAGTTCGGTGCACTCGGATTGAGGGCATCGATGGCATCAATGCCCCGCAGACTGAAGCGATAGGTGCGCCCGCCCATAGGTGCGTTGCGGCGAAGGCGGTAATCATATTCCGTCGCCAGCTCTTGCCGCATTCGTTTCTGCAGCTGACTCCATGAAGGGTCATCGTCAAAGCGAATGGGATCCAACTCGAGGATGCAGGTTTCGCACACCCCAGCTTCGTCTACAATGTTGCGCTTAGGCGAATAGAAGTCCCAGTCCCCGTCCCGAAGAATATCCAGCTCACCCAAGAGCTGATGAACCACACGCGGCTCAGTGGGGCCACCCAGGGACAGGAGAACATCGGCGGCGGTCCCGAACCGCTCGATTTTTAGGGCCGCGTAGAGCGCCTCCAACTGGTCGCAGGACAACCCGAAGTATCCGTCGGCCGTAGTAATCATGTCGTACGAAAGCTGCTGGTCACAAAGGTGAGTGAGAAACGCGTCGGCACGGAGCCAAAACTCGTCGCGTAAAAGAACGAACGAGTCCCATTGGCTGGGGGAGCGGCCACTTTCGGCTTGGTCTTGGATAAAAAGAAGCGCCGCAATTCGATCGAAGAGGGTATCGAAGCGGGCGGGCGAAAAATCGCTGATCAAGAGTGTTCGAATCGCATCAAGCCTCAGCCTCTCGAAGCCCACGAGGTCCGACTCCTCAAGCGGAGGTTCAGGCCAATCTGGAACCAAGAAAAGCGGCCCGGCCTCAACCCCAAACGCGCCTTGGGGGTCGTACAGCAACAAGCCCGCAAGATGGTAAAAAGCGCTGTCTCCCCAGAGCGAGCGAAGCCACGAAAACTCATCGAGCGCGAGTTCTTCTTGGCGGGGATCTATGGCCGCCAGCGCGCGGCGGCCGAGACCCTCTTGGATCAAGGTCCACCACAAGAAGGGCGTCGTCACATGCTCGAGCTCGGTAAAATGCAGCCACGCCTCGGTCTCATCTGTCAGCAGAAGGTTCTCTGTCTCCAAAAGAGGAAACGTCTCTTTCGGAGGGGTGCGACCGAGTGGACGCTCTACCAGAAAATCGTGGCGCTTCTCACGAGGCAGCACATATTGCATATTGCTCATGGCTTCACGGAAATGGCGGGTATGGGCGAAGTAGGCGAAACAGGGGCCCAAAGAAGGCCACACTGTCCCCGCATCTGAAGCCACCGGGTTTCCGATCGCTCGGTCCGAGAGCATGGAGACAGCCCCCCGCCGGCAGTACTCATTCACATTTTCTTGCAATCGTTCCAGCCATTTCGGCGTCTCTCCCCGCGGGATGGAAAGGATGCCTACTTTTTCAGCCTGCTGGTAAGCGAAATAGGCAAGAACGTTGTCACCTGTAAGAAACCAGGGTTGCTCAAAGATCGGGGCGCCGACCAGAAACATATGGTAGTGAGCACGATCCTCTTCAAACGGCTCCCAGTAGAGCGCCAGCATCGCGGCGAGGCCGTCCTCAAGGGCCTCCCGAGCAGAGGCTTCCAGCTCTGGGTCCTTGAGCTCAGCGCGTTTGTCCAACGCCTCGAGATACCGTCCCAGCGCATAGTACGCCATCATCTGCACCCCCGTGTGGTGATAGCTCCCAATGGGCAGTGGACGGCCTGTTTCCGTGTCGACGACCGACAAAAACTCAGGGTAGTCAAACGCAACGCCCTCCGCATCGGTCCCGCCGGTCCGCGCCCGGACTCGCAAGAGCCCCTTCAACCACCCATCCGCGGTGGGCCAGTCTTGACGATGGGTGGCGATCATCACCGCCAGCGCTTGCTCATCGACACGGGTAAAAGGGACGCCATCAGGACCGCTGGAACGAATGAGACCGGTGTGGGTGGAGGTCAGCGTCTGGAGTCGCGCATAACTCTCGACGACGTGCCGAGCGTTTGCCCAGTCGCTCACACCCTCCGCATAAGAACGCACCGGAAACTGGAGGTCTTTGGCTTGTCCCTCGAGGTATTCGTAGACATCGATAAACCAAATGAGGGCCGTGCTCGAAGTCAGGAGGGTCGACAAATCTTGAATGCGCTGGCTCGAATACGGAAAGCCGTGATCGATCACAAAAGCCTGAACGCCAGCCCACAGCGCATGCGCTTCCTTCTTAAAAAATGACGACTTGGGGTGCTCAGGGTGATGCTCCGCGAACTTGAAAAGACCGAGGATGAGCCCGGTGGTCGCTTCCAGATGAAACGATCGCTCTTGGCGAGCGCTGGCAGAAATGTACCGATCCTCAAACTCATCGAAAAAGTAGTGCGTTCCGTAGTACCGTTTGTTTCCGACCTCTATTTCTTTGGCGAATGCCAACGTCGTAAACTCGAGGCACCGCCCTAGGCGATCGACGTCCTCAGCGTGGGTCAAGTCGTCGTAGTCCACCGACAAAGACAACCAACTGCAGTTGTCGATGGCGACGTGTTCTGAGCGAACAAAATGAATGGTCCGTGATCCGGATTGGATCTCGACCGTTTGCACGCCCGAGACCGAATCAATCGCACCCAAAAACCCGTCTCGAGAAAGCATTTGGCCGGTTTGAACGGCCTCTACATCCGAGGGATCAATGATCATCCCACCCGTAGACACCCGTCCCCAATCGTTCTCGTCGAGCGCGGCTTCAATCTGCGACCGCTTCAAAGATCCGAACGGCGCGCTCGCCCGCGCCCCCTCGAGGTCCTTACGCCACAATCGGTCTTCTTCATCCCAAAGCACGCGAAAAATCCCCTCGCGGAGCTCATCACGCCACGCGGTCAGGTGCGCCTCATCGAGCTCAAGCTCTTCGGCGTGATTGATCGCGTGGTTCAACACGCTGAGAACGTCGAGGTTGTGTTCGGTCACCACGTTCTTGGCGCGAACTTCCTCCTTCAGAACGACAAATTCGGCCTCAGTCAGCGTCTTGGGTGCACCGGGTCCAAGTGGACCCTCGCCCGGCTTCGGACCACCCGATTCGAACTGACGACCGATGATCGGCGGCCGTTCTTCATCGAAGGTGTCGTACCCGATGGCGTCAAGCACATCGTAGTAGTCCCAAACCTCACGCGCGAGAGCCAAGCGCTGGCCGTCCTCACCCTTGATATTCCACGGTGTAGCTGCTTGGTCGAGACCTTGGGTCGTGTACCCCGCCGTCATCAGACTCACTGGGCGCCCGTCTTCGGTGATGCCGGAGCGACGATGAACCTCAAGGCCCTCAAGGGCGGCGCGATAACAGCCTTCAATTTCCTCGCGCTCAAGCTTGCCTTCTAAATTTCGAAAAGCAGAGGATGTCAAAAAGACCCCGAGACCATGGATGACCCATGCGGTTGCGCCCGTCACCAGGCGGGAATCTTTCCAATCGTCGCCCTTGGTATTCCAAGAAAAAGGCCAGCCCTTGGACACCAAGTTTCCGTCAACTCGACCCCATTCGGCGCGGCCGCAAAGATAGCGTGCCAACGCTTCGGCCGAACTCGACCCCTCGTCACGAGAAAGCGTAGCCAGTGCAATGCCTTGCGTGTAAGCCCATACCCGCTCAAAGCCCGCAAGGTACCTGCTGTCGTGGTCTCGGCCTTCCCCAAACGACTCCGAAAGCCAGTTGGAAGCCCCAATTCGAACCAGGGGATCGTCCTCGGAGGGTGCGTATTCGATCTGATACGCAACCGATGTGGGTTCCGTCAAATCGTGGCGGACATAGTTGAACAAGCGGTCACTCATCCACTGGGCCTTTCGATAGTTGCCGAGCGCACTGGCCTCAAAGTGCGGAATGTCGCTGCCAATATAGGATACCGATGCTTCGCCCTGAAGCGTCGCTGGGTGCGGCCCGTTTGACGAGGCTTCGACCTCAGCCAGGTGAACCACACCGCGATCGGTGACTACGCTCAAGCCCACCGGCGAAATCCAAGCTTCGGCCTGGCCGCCAGAAAGCGTAAGCGCAAGGCCTCCACTCGAGCCCAACAAGCTCTGTCCAATCGCTGGCAGCTGGCCCGAACCTGCGGAGGCGGGACCCCACGACCCAGAAGCCCCGGGCGAATGCCCCGTCGCCGAACCAGCCCCGGAACCTCCGCCTGACACACCAGTGGCGGAACCCGCCCCAAAACCTCCCGTCGAAACATCGGTCGCAGAACCGGCGCCAGAAGTTCCACCTGACACGCCGGTCGCAGAACCGACGACCGAAGAAGCCCCCACAAGAGGGCCGCCCTGCCCGCCGAGGACATGCCCGGTCCCCGGTCCCGTCAACCGGACGCTGCCCGAAGCATGCACCCTCATGTGGTACGTATTCTGAGCGGTCACCGTGACGCGCGCCGCTTGATTTCCCGTGAGAAGTTGCGGCAATGCAACGTCGTATTGCGCAACGTCCGTCAGATAGGATGCACGCGACGTGACAATGCGATCTCCTTCGATGCTGTTCTTCGCCTCAATCCACACCGCGAAAAACAGATTTTCGTGGGCAGCCAGCGCAACCCGACCCCTGAGCGCATCGGCGCCCCTACCGTGGGTCTTCCAGTGTACCGGTCGAAGCCGCCCCGACCGGATCCGTTCCCCGATGAAGGAGGAACCGCCATCGGTACTCCGCCTCACTTCGATAGCCCCAGATTGGACATTGTCTGGCGAGTAAGCGAGAACCATCAGGCTACCGGCATCGGTCGCCGCCACCTGGGGAACGTAGCCCAAACCCACAGTCCGCGGCTCGGACCAGCTGTCGCCTCCGTCACCCGAAGCCTGGAGCTGAATCTTGTTGAAGCCCTCGCGATTGGGGTCGTCTGATGTTCCATCTTCATAAACGAGAACCAAACCGTAGGGCGCGGACACCATTCGGGGGTAGGACGGCATTCCGTCGCCTCCACCCTCGCCGACCGTGGCCACCGACGACACCCGCCACGCTAAAAACGCCCCATCCTGCCAGGTGCCCTGCTTCCATCCCTGACGTGGCGTCCCCTGCCACGCGTCCTCCGTCAGGGGCCTTTGGGCGATCCGAATCTGGTCTTGCTCGTGCCAGGTTCCTTCGTAAAGATATTGGTGCTGAAAACCGAGCCCATCAAGCAACGCCTCATCGCCTGGCTCGTAGGCCTTTTTCCAGGTTGTCCGCCAACCCGCCACAAAGCGTACCGGCACACTTCGTTGAACGACATCTTCGCTGTAGATCGGCTCCGCAAGCATCGCACGCCACGCGGGGTTCACGACCGGCCGATTGTCCCACATGCGTATTTGACGCCCTGCGATGGTGACTTGGTCATCGTCGATGGCCAGCGACGGTTGGATCATGTAGCGCTCTTCTGTCCATTCGACCTGCGCGTTCGCCTCATCGCTGAGGGGAGCGCGCTCTTCTCGCCAACAATCCGAACCCGTACAGGAATCGTCTTCAGGGTCAATCTTCACCAGGTACCTCACTTCCTCGGTCGCATTTTCGCGCCTTTTGAGGTCAAATACGTTAGAGATCGGGCCTTCGAGATTCTTCAGGTAGTGCACCTTTCCACCCGCGCCCCATACCAGGTGCTGGTTCGATAAGCGATCGTAGTCCATGTCCAAACCACGCTTGAACGAGGCGCCATCGCCAACCTGCCGGGGCGGCGAGAAGGACAACCCACCGTCGCTGCTTTCGACCACCCAAAGGCGGCTTCCGGTCTCGTCCGTGTCGACCGCCCGAGGCGCTTCAACCCAAGAAACCCCCACACGCAGCCCCCTTGCGGCCACGACGAGCTCCGCCACCGTCCAACCACCGGGACGGCGCTCCAAAACACGGCTGTCAGAAAAACTTCCCGGCTTGCCCGCCTTCGCGCTTCGCGCATACAAAAGCACATCTCCGGCCTTTTGGCCGCGGACCACGTGAACAACATGGGCAAAAATCTCACCCCCACTTGAAGACAAGGCCGCACCCGGAAGGGCGGCCGAACCGCTCGGTTCAGCCAGCACCCCAGCGGCTTCAAAAGCACCGGCGTCTCGGGCAGGCTGGAGTGGCCGCACTTCAACCGGAACCGGTTCCGAGGCTATGGACTCAAAAACGTTCCCGTCCGGATCCCGGACAACCGCAGCCACCGCATAGCTGTAGGTTCGCCCCCGAGCGGGGACAACATCTTCGAACGCCTGTGAATCCACAAACGCGTGCGTGACGAGCCCGTCGCGATACACGTGATAGGTCAAGTCCACGCCCGGCGGAATCGCACGACCGTCGGCGAAAATGGACGGCGCACGCCAATACAAAGCAACACTTTGCCCGTGGGGCACCGCCGAAAGCGCGGACGGCGCATAAGGCTCGATGACCCGAACATGAGCCCAATAGCGTAGGCCCGCCTGAAGCGAATGGCCCGGGGAGACCGACGCGTAATCTTGCTTGACCGGGTCCCAGGCAAGCACCCGGTCCACGCGAGTACCCCCTGGAATGCGTCCCGAAGCGGCCTGAAAAAACTGCCACCCCGGCTCCATCACCAACGGTGCCGCCGGGGTGGGCCGTGCCGCGCCTATCGTTTGTCCACCGTGGGTGTGGACCCAATACGCCTCACCACCGACAACCGAGGTCGCCGCCTCTCGGCGTTCGGCCAAACCGGCCTCCCATACGACAACGTCGTCGGGCAGCCTGGAAGACAATTCGCCGCCGCCTGGGGGCGCCACCACAAGATTCCAGCCGGGTTCCAGCGAAACCGACTCGGGCGCTGCCGAAGCGGTAGAAAACGCCGGCGTCTCGGACCACAGCACCAAGGTTAAGACGATTACGAAGCGAACAAGCCCACCCATCATGTCCCCCACCGCGCGCACCAAAAGGTGACGCCAATAACGTGTTTGAGCTCCCCCGCGGGAGTTCTCTTGTCAAAGCCCTACGCCCAGGACCTGACCGGTCTTGGCGGGCGCGAGAGACCAAATGATGGCTGGCCTATACTGTCAAGGGCCCCAGCTGAATTTGATGTCGCCTTCCGATAACGCCTCGTTCGTTCCACAATCGGACTTGCCCTCATCCACAAATTTATTACGCTCCGCAAGGCGCTTTCTCGTGCCCTCCGAACCGAAATGTAGGCTTCCACGGTCCGGACTGAGCCTGTAAAGGGCGTCTTGGCGCTGACGGACGCATTGGCAGTCCGTTCTCGCCAAGAACCCTGAAGGCAAAAATGTGCTCTTCGCGCCTTCGCCGGTGGGGTGAGCTCACTTGCGTTGCACACGGATGGACACGAGCGTTGCGCGGGAGCTGAGGTCGATCAGGAACGGGACCACAGAGTTATACGTCAGTATTTACGACCACATAGCGATCATCCCACCGTCTGGTGGTCCGCGGCTTTCTCATCGGGCATGCTCCGGTCCATGCATCCTTGGCATGACGTGGCCATTGGCCCCGAAACACCAAACGCGATTCGCGCTGTCATTGAGATTCCGAAGGGAAGCAAGGTCAAGTACGAGCTGGACAAAGATACCGGGCTCCTCGCCGTAGACCGAATACTCTACTCGTCGGTGATGTACCCCGCCAACTATGGATTCATTCCTCAGACGCTCGGCGAGGACAATGATCCATTGGACGTTCTCGTCTTGATGCAGGAACCCGTTCAACCACTGAGCCTGCTGCGAGTTCGGCCTATAGGTTTACTGCAAATGCTAGACGAAGGTCAGGGGGATGAGAAAATCATTGCCGTCCACCTCGACGATCCCGAGTATTCCGATTATCACGCAACCGTAAACCTACCGGCCCACCGAATGAGAGAACTGCGGACCTTCTTCCAGGACTACAAGCAACTCGAAGGCAAGGAAGTCGTCGTCGAAGAGTTTAGTGGTCCAGAGATGTCCCGGCGGGTTATCGAAGAAGCCGTAAAACGATACCGTACTGAGTACCCAGACCCGTCTCGTTGAAGTCGACGGTCCCGGTGATTCAGCGACGCTCACCTCTCCTTCAAAATCACCCGTTATGGTTCCTGGTCCAGCGATGGTGCCCACACTCGCAAAACGAGGCGCCTCCCTATCAGGGTTTTTTTGCGGTAACCGAATGCGATCACCGGGATACCTCTTTTCATCACCCATCAAAAGGAGGGGCTATGCCCAGACCGAATAGATCGATTGTGGTTTCGAACAAAAAGACCGGATATTTGAGCAAGCGGGGGCTTGTGTTCTCGTGGGCCGTGCTCGCCGCGGCTGCCTGCGGGCAAAACACAGAGGCTGAGGGCGAACCAAGAGAACTCGACGAGAGGATCTCATTCATTTCAAAGAGCTCGGGTTCACTTGGTGACTCCGATTACTGCAGCCAAGGCACCTTTTTGTGCGACGTTGGAGAAGGCGACTGCGATGCAAACGAGTGTGTAGAAGGACTCCATTGCGCTGTGGACAATGGCCCTCGGTTTGGGTTCAGCCCAACCACAGATGCATGCGTCCCGGGGCATTGCACCAACGGCATCATGGACGAAACCGAAGAAGGGACGGACTGTGGTCCGGTGTGCGGGTCCTGTACGCGCCCCGCCACGCTGGTTTCGGGCAGTCCTGATTTTTGTAGTGAAGCCTTTCCTTGTGCCTTAGGCGAAGGCGACTGCGACGCCGATGTACAGTGCGAGGGCGAACTCGTTTGCGGAGACAACAATGGCCCCGTTTTCGGGCTGCCGCGTGGGTACGACGCCTGCGAACCACCGAAGCCTACCCTGCCGTTGGGTCACCGAGACTTTTGCAGCCAAGAGGACTTCGTGTGCGAAGCGGGACAAGGCGATTGCGACGGCGACGAAGAGTGTCAAGAAGGCCTTGTGTGTGGCACAGACAACGGACCTCGATTTGGTTTCAGTCCGACGACCGATGCGTGCGTAGCCGATCATTGCACAAACAACGAGCAAGATGAAGGCGAGACCGGCATCGATTGCGGCGGAGAATGTGGGGCGTGTTCGCGCCCTGAAAGCCTTCCACCGGGGAGTCCAGATTTCTGTAGCGCCGCGTTTCCTTGCTCGCTGGGCCAAGGCGATTGCGACGCCGACACCCAATGCGAGGGTGAACTCGTCTGCGGAGACAACAACGGCCCGGCTTTTGGACTCCCCCGTGGGTACGACGCGTGCGAGCTTCCCATATCAGAAAGCGCCACCTTTAGGGTCGTCTTTCAGGCCATGTGGACGGCGAGCTCTCATCCCACCGACTACCCGAGCAACGCTCATTTTTCGCCGCTGACCGGCGCCACCCACCGGGCCGGCGTCCATCTATGGATGGCGAGCCAAATCGCCAGCCCCGGAATCGAAACCATGGCCGAAACCGGCGCCTCGGGTCCTTTGCAGGCCGAGATCGCGGTCCTGATGGATGCGGGTGACGCCCTGAGCTTGGTACGGGGCTCAGGCATCGGAACGGGCACCGGCTCCGCATCCGACGTGTTTACCACCACAACCGAGTTCCCTTGGCTCAGCGTGACGTCCATGATCGCGCCCAGCCCCGATTGGTTTGTCGGGGTGAACAGTGTCTCGCTTCAAAAGCCGGACGGTTCGTGGGTAGACGAAGTGACCATCGACTTGTTTGCTTACGATGCGGGCTCAGACAGCGGCGCCACCTTCACGTCCCCCGACAGCGACACCATGCCCAAAGAGGGCATATCACGCCTCCGAGGCGGTGATTTTGAGGTCCGCTTCGGGACCCTGACCATCACCAGACAAGCCCCAGAATAAACTCAGGCAGCACCTCAACGAACCTCCCGATGGATGGGGCAGCGAGTCCGCCTCGCTGCCCCATCAACCTCAGGCAACACCTCAACGGCCGATGCCCAGGTGCTATTTGGAGCGGCGTGCGGCGTGTTCTTGGAGCGCCATGTTGATGAAGGTTTTGACGAAGCCGTCAGATTCGGTTTCTTTGGCTTTTTGAAGGGCTTGCTCGGCCCGCGGATCTGCCATCGAGCCGAGTGCTTGGGCTGCGGCGCTTCGTACGTCGGACTCGGTGTCTTTTTCGAGACGTTCGATCAGGTGGGGGACGTCTTCTTTGCCGCCGCAGTTGCCGAGTGCTGCAGTCACGGCTTCTCGAACTGTGGCGTCGGGGTCTTTGAGTGCGCTGCGTAGCGCAGTAGAGGCCTTTGGGTCGGCCCAGGCTTCGAGCAAGGCCGCGGACTCCTTGCGAATTTCTGGATTGGGGTCACCGAGGGTCTTCGTGAGGACTTCTGTGGCTTTGAGCTTTTCAAGGGCTTTGGCGACGTGGGCCCTCAGTTCGTCGTCGAGGTTTCGGCGAACGAGGATCAAGGGGCCTACCGCCGATGGGTCACCGAGCTTTCCCAGCTGGTCGGCGGCGGCGGCTCGTTCAGCCTTGTTTCCCTGGAGGTGTCGAAGAATGGAAAGTTGTTTCTTCACTTCCGGGCTGAATTCGGGTGCGCGGTGCTCCTTGGAGCCGGGCGGCTTCGCGCCCGCTTCTGGACTGACGCATCCCGCGTAGCCGACTGCGGCCAACTGCATGGCTTTCAGCATGGAGGAAGAGATTTCTTTCACTTGGGAACCTCTCGGTTTTCCTTGTTTCGTAGGAAGCCGTCGGACATGTAAGCGTGCTGTCCGTCCTTTGGATCTTCGCCGATCGATTTGCTGTAGTCCATCTCGATGCGGTCGTGCTTGTCGAGCATTTCGCGGTTGGACCGGCGGTTGGTCACGTCGTTGACGAATTGGAGCGTATGCTCTGCACCGGTGCCCACCCAGGTGGGCTGTGTGGTGCCGATGATATCGGTGTTGCCTTGGTCACGCCCCTCGAATTTGTCTCCGTTTCGCAGGTTGTGGTGATACTCCTCCGTGGAACAGCCATTCATGATGAGCAGCTGATACTTGGGCTTCGTCTTGAGCTCGTCAAGGTCCGAACCCCGTCCTTTGATGGATTTTTTCAACTTCGCCGGTGGTTTGTCGTGTTTTTTGTTGCCTTTTTCGTCGATGACAAAATTTCCTTCGCCTTTGTATTTGTGGTCGAAGTCGGGTCCGGTTCCGTATCGCGCGTGGCCGTTGTAGAGGACCACTTCATCTTGTTCCATGGCTTTCTTGAAGCTATCTCGAGCCGTCTTGCCACCTGAGTCCGGTGTGATGAGCCGAATCACAGAGTCGATGTCTTTGCCCGTTTTGGGATCTTTGAATGACTTATGAAAGTACTGGGCATTGGGATCGAATCGGTCCTTGGTGAGTCCCAGCTTGGTTTTCTCGGCATCGGTCAGCTTGCTGACATCGACGGGCTTATAACCATCCTTTTTGAATCCCTTGAGTACATCACGGGTCTCACTCTTGTGGGCGCCGTCTTCGTCGAAGCCGACGGCCACGGTCATGTCCAGGCGCCCGTCGGCGTACAACTTGTCGTACTCCGCAGATCGGACCAGCTTTTTCCCCGGTGCTGGCGCCGTTTGCTTCAGTGCGCCGAGGGTCTCTTTGCCCACTTTGCCCACTTTGCCATCTTTGCCGATGCCGGTTTCGGCCTGGAATTGGCTGACGGCCCGGGCCGTGTCTTTGTCGTAGGTGCCAGTAGCCCCTTTTTCGAGCTTGTACCCCATGTCGATGAGGCTCTGCTGGACCTTCTTGACGCCTTCCCCTTTGGAGCCTCGTTTGAGAATCTTTTTTCCGTCTGCGACTTTGTCGAGGGTCTTGTCGCCAGCAAAGCGGAGTCCACCTCGTTTGGCTGCGGCCTCGCGGCTGCGATCGGTTTCCCCCTTGAGCGCTTTGTACAGCTCGCCCGCCTTGGTGCTGGTGCCGCCTTTTTCGGTGGCAATCGATGACCGAGAACCGTTCTGGTCAAAGCCGTCCACCACCTTGAAGAGCTGTTTCAGCTCTTTTTTGCCTCGGATGATCCCATCCTGGCCGGCGATCTTCTTCAGATCAGCCTCTTTGACCCCGTTTTTCTTCAGGCTTTTCTTCAGTTCGGGGCTCATTCGATGGGTATCGATGCGACCTCCGTCCTGGCCGAGGGTCTTGGTGAAGGTGCTTTTCTTGATCGTCGCCACAACGCGCTCTCAATGAGCAAGTTTCGGGCCAACGACAGCCCCAGGTGTTTCAACCCAATCAGGGGGCGTTTCCGCGGGACTGTGGCGTCACACCGACGTTGCGGGTGTTGCGTGAGGCCTAGTTCTCACCAACCACCGCGGTGCGCGTCACGCGGTTGCTTTGGACCGCCCTCGTTTCTTGGACGCCCGTTTTTTGCCTGGACCTGATTTCTTCGAAGCCGTTCGCTTGCTCGACTTCGTTTTCCGAGAAGCCGATTTTTTTGAGGTCGCCCGCTTACTGGATTTTGTTTTCCGGGAACCCGCCTTCTTAGAGGTTGCTCGCTTGCTCGGCTTGGCCTTTTGCGAACCCGTTTTTTTGGAAGCGGTACGCTTCTTGACCACGCGTTTTTTGGCCGCCTTGCGTTTGGTCGCCTTACGTTTGGTCGCCTTAGGTTTGGCCGCGCCCGCCCCGGATTGACTCGGCTCCCAAAGGCCCACCCAATTGCCAGCAGGATCGATAAACCCAGCAATGAAGCCCATATTGTCCGGAAGCTTCGTCTTGGGCATGGCCGATTGGCCACCCATTTTGGTGACCTTGGTGAGAAACCGGGTGACGCTCTTGACCGCCACGTAGACGGACACGTGAGGCTTTCCGTCTCTGGATGGTCCCACCCCGCCCGGAATACCGCCCTCCTCGGGCGCGACCATTTTGCCCCCGTCGGGGCTAGGCCCCATCTTCCAATCGAATACCTTGCGGTAAAACTGTACGAGTTCATCGCTGTCCTTGCCTTGGATGCTGAACCAGCCGACGGCATTTCCCATTCTGTCTGTCTCCTATTGGTTGTGTTCGCACCGAAACATTCCGAGGCGAGCGGCGGGAGGCTAGCCCGGGTGAGCCAACCGGGCAAGCCTTGGCTTCCGTACCGCTTCCGGATACGCTACCTTCGACTTGGCAACGATTCTCGTCATCGATGACAACGACACGATTCGCGAAGGCATCGCGCTCGTTTGTACGCGGCTGAACCACCGAGTTTTAGACGCCCCTTCCGGACACGAGGGTCTTCTCAGGCTGAAAGAGACCCCGGTGGACCTGGTGCTCACCGATCTCAAGATGGACGGCCTCGATGGAATCGGCGTAGTGAAGGAAGTCAAAACCCACGATCCCGATATTGCCGTCATGCTGATCACCGCCCACGCGTCCATCGAGAGCGCAGTCGAAGCCATCAAGCTCGGCGCGTTCGATTACATCGAAAAGCCCGTGTCGACCGGAGCGCTCAAAGTCAAAGTTAGCCGAGCCCTTGAGTGGCGAGCCCTCAAAGCCAAAAGCGACCAACTCGAAGCCGCCCACGAGCTTTTGAGTGGCGCCCGGGACCGAGACCACAAAACACAGGGGCCTACCGACGGAAACCTTCCCGGGATGATCGGCCCCAGCAAACACATGCAGGACGTGTTCACCAAAGTGCGAAAGGTTGCCGCGACCGACGTCAATGTCCACATCGCCGGTGAATCAGGAACCGGAAAAGAACTCATCGCCAGAGCCATTCATGACCTTTCAGCGCGCCGCTCGGGGCCTCGGATCACGGTCAACTGCGGGGCGATTCCCGAAACCCTTATCGAGAGCGAGCTTTTCGGGCACGAAAAGGGGTCGTTTACCGGTGCCAACAAGCGAAAACTCGGGCGATTCGAACTCGCAGACCAGGGGACCATTTTTCTCGATGAGGTCGCCGAACTTCCGGTCTCGATGCAGGTCAAACTGCTCCGCGTTCTTCAAGAAAAGGAGCTCGACCGCGTGGGCGGAGAGCACCCGGTTGCGGTCAACGCCCGGGTCATCTCGGCCACCAACCGAGACCTGCAAAAAGACGTAGAAGAGGGTCGATTCCGCGAGGATCTGTTCTACCGGCTGCACGTCGTGCCCATTGTTCTGCCTCCGCTTCGAGAACGCACCGACGATATCGTCCCGCTCGCGCGCTTTTTTGTGAACAAGCTCCGCGCCCGAACCAACCCGGGTATCGAAGGGCTGAGCCCCGAGGCCGAAGCCCATCTTTTGGGCTACCACTACCCGGGAAACGTCCGCGAACTCGAAAACATCATTGAGCAAGCTTTGGTCTTTGCGACTCAGCCTCACATTCAAGTGGAGGACCTCCCGCCCCAGGTCTCAGGCACCAAACCGAAAGCAAACACCATGCAGCTTCCGATGGGCGAAATGGGCCTCAACGACTTCCTTGAAGCGGCCGAGCGTCAAATGCTCTTGGCCGCATACGAAGCGGCAGGCGGCATCAAGACCGAGGCCGCCCGCCGGCTGAAAATCAAAACGAGTGCGCTCTATTACAAGCTCGAAAAGTACGGCATAGGGTCGGTCGGAGGCCGAAAGCTCGGAGAGGATTGATGTGGCGTTATCCCGCATCATTCCCCACCCGATGCGGGCCCGAGCCGGCTTTGGCCCCCCCAGCGCGCGTCAGGGCACAAAAAGATGGGTGGGCGCCGCCACCCGAAAACCGAGTGACTTTGTGCCACAAGTGGGACATTTGCCGGGGGGGTGAGGCATTACGGCTCAGGCGCCGCCAAGAAAAACTGAGTGCGGATCCGCTCACCCCTCAGACTTCTGAGGGGGCAAGCCGGCAAAAACGCCAAGAAATCGAGAGGATCCGAGAGGAACGGGACTTGCTCACTATCCGGGGGACCGTGCGAACCCTGGCCGCCAGCCTTCTCTTATCCGTGGTGTTTTGTACAGCCCTGGGTCCACGTACGCTTTCAGCCGCAGTGCCCGAGGTGGAGCGACACATGGCCACGGTCTTCGCCCAACGAGACGTCTTTTGGGCCGCAAGACGAACGGCCGAAGCCACCCGTCTCGAGCAAAAAACCCTCAGCAAAAAAATCGCACGCCTCAAAGAACAACGAAGCCACCGCCCGTTACTCCGCCCACGAGAACTCGAACGCCTTCTTCAACAATCGGTCGAACAAGAGCGGATGCTCGAACTCCAGCTCGACGTGGTCCGCAGTGAACGGGACGCGTTGCAGGGTGCCATACGGTCCGCGGTTCGCAGCACCGATGCCCACATTCGGTCGTTGCTTCCTTCGATGAAGGCCGGAGCCCCTTCAAAACAAAAAAAGATCGCACACGAGATCCAATGGCTACGAAAAAGGCGCACCCAACTTCGCCAGTGGTTCGCCGAAACTCAAAAACAAGATCCCTTGGCCAAGACCTGGAGCCGCTATCAGGTGAAAGTCAACGACCTCGATGGCCCGGGCGAGCTCCGAGAAAAGGCCGACTTTGTTGAAGACACCAAAGACAAGTTCGAAAAAAAACGCCTGGCTCTCATCGCCATGCTGACTGAACTTCAAGAAGATCGAAAACTCCGCGAAGTCACCCGATCCTTCACCCGCGATGTGCGACACTTCGACGAGCGCGTTCGCGGCCAGCGGGTTCTCAAAGGCAGAACCCGAAGCCAAGGCTCGGCAGAAGCCAGCGATGCACCACGGGGCACCGCAGCCACCCCAAACGCAAGCCCACAAGCAGCACCGTCGTCCGATCAGGTCGCCACACCGGTCGCCGAAGATTCAACCACCGGATTCACCACCAGCGAAGCCGCACCCCCTCCGAACGCTCAGCGCGACTCCGGGACAGGCAGTACCGGTGGCGGGGCCGAAGAAAACAACACCGTGACCCGCATCCAGAGCGGCCCGGCACCCAAACGAGCACAAAATGACCGCCAGGGCCGCACCCTCAACCCAGAACGCCTTCTGAACATCAAAATCGAATCCCTTCGTCACCAAAACCTGGACGAACGCGACCTCGGACGCATGATCAACGATCTCGAGCGACTGGAGCGGTTGTTGAGCAAACAAGCCAAGCAGATCCGCCAAAGGGCCCAAAAACTCGAGGCCGAAGAAAAACCGTGAGCCGACGAACTCAGAGGACTTGCCCCACGGGATGAGGTGATGTTGAGCGCGCGCCCCCTGCTGACCGCCGCCCTGGCCATTCTGACCCAGCCGGCCGTCGACTCGAAACCCCACGCCATCCGCACCGATGGACGCGTCAGGGCAACCCTCGGCGCCGAATGGGACACCAACGCCAAAAGGGCCCTCTCCGACACCGCCAACCTGACCCAAGACGGCCTCAGCCGCCTGGTCCTGGACCTCGCCGGAAGCGTGGAAATCGGCGGCGCCCACTGGCTGGATCTAGGCTACGTCCTTGGCGCCAAACGCTTTTTCACCGAATCCAGCGAAGACCTTTGGGTGCACGATCTCCGGGGGACAACAACCCATCGTTTGACCACCGGGATGACCGCGTCTTTGTTTTCGAGTTTTCGAAGCAACCGAATCAAAAGCGGGCTTCGAGACTACGACCTGTTTCATATCGGTGCCGAGTGGCGCTACCAGCCCATAAAAACACTCCGATTCATGCTCCACGGCGGCTTTCAAAACTTCAGCTTTGCCCCCGAGCAGCGGTTCGCCTACCGAGGTCCGGAATTCGGGGGGACCATCAGCTTCAACCCCACCCCCAAACTCCAGCTCCAAGGCGGCCTGGAGGTCATTCGCCGCGACTACCGCGGCAACGCCCTCGTCGTGGGCACCCGAATCGTGGAAAACACAGAGGAAGCGGTGCTCACCTTCTGCGATGATCCCCTAGAGGGTCTGACCTGCACCCCCATCGAAAGAGACGACCAAGAGCTCCGGTACAAACTGGGAATCGTGTACCAAGGCGGATTTATCGTAGGCGCGGACTACCTTTTGATGGTCCAGCGCTCCACCTCAAACCTGGAGGATATTGACCGACACCGGGCCTCCGCATTCATCAGCTTGTGGCTCCCATTGAAGCTAAGTTTGAGTCTTCTGGGGCAAATTCAGTTCAGCCAAGGGGTCTCGGTGACCCAGAACCGGCTGCTCCAGGAGGACGATGAGGCCCAAAACAGCGTCGAGCTCCAACTGGCCCGCCACGTGACCACCCATCTGCGCCTGGAGCTTCGCTACGCGTTCTTTCGGAACCAGTTTAACAGCAACAACGTTCACTTCGCCCGACATACGGTATACGTTGGCCTCGGCTATCTTGCCGAATCGCACTGATTTCCCCTTTGGGGACCTTGCTGGGATATTCGAGCATGGCTAGCATGGAGGTAGTTATGGTCCAGGAAGAGCGACAGGCAGAACGACACAAGGTCCGATTCAAACTCGTCTACGACGACGGCAACACGTTCAATGCCGGAATGGTGGCAGACGTTTCGGAGGGCGGCTTGTTCCTCAAAACCGCCTTGCCCCTCCCTTCGGGCACGGTCGTCACCGTCACCCCCCTCGACCCCGCTGGCGATACCCTGTTCGAGGTCAAAGCCAAAGTGGTTCGCGTCGTGCCCTACGACCCGACCTCAACCAAACCCGCGGGCATGGGACTCAAATTCATCGACTTGTCGGATGACGAACGAAAGTCGGTCGTAGCGCTTATCCGCAAGCTTGAAGCCCGAGCCGCAGAGTTCCAAGGAGAACTGGATCCCTACCTGGGGGTCAGACTCCCGTCACAGCCCGGCGAAAACGACACCCCAGACCAGACCGACTAAGCCCGGAGCGCCTGCTGCACGGATCCGAATCGGTTTTCGGACCGCGCCCCGTAAGGCCGAACCGGCCTTCACTGGGGCCGCGGGATTCGTGAGGCACAAGGGGTCGACGCCACTGATTCGTGGGTTTAACCTCGGGCGCGTGCTGCTCTCCTATCCCCGACGGGGCGCCTTGGTGGTCCTCCTTGGGATGCACGGCCTCCCTGCTCTTGCGGACGATACGCACTACCAAGATTACCCCCTCGGAGGGCGCGCCGTCGGACTCGGTGGAGCTTTTACCGCCCTTTCCAGTGATCCGAGCGGAATCTTCTACAATCCAAGCGGCACTGTGGATACCTCCAAGAGCACCGTCCAAATCTCCACCAACTTGTACGGCCTCGAGATATCCGACAGCCTGTTCGCCGAAGTCGAGGAAGTGGGAGCCCTTGACACGGTGTTCGCAGAAGTGAACGTCATCCCGACCACGGCCAGTTTCATCTCCAGCTTCGGAGACACGGAGGGCGAAAAGCCCACCTTTGTCTACGGCCTCGGCGCATCGGTGCCCTCCTTCCGCAGTCTCAACGTCCAAAACCTGAGCAATCTCGGACCGGAGGACCGCTTTGCCAGCTGCAGCCGACTGGCCTACGAGAGGTCCCTTCTTGACCGGAGCTTTCATTTTGGCGCGATGCTGGCCTACCGCCTCGATGAAACCTGGAGCATCGGGGCCAGCGCTTTTGTCGCCTATCGAACTGTGAGGGACCAAGAGAAGACCTCGTGTTTTACGGAAGGGACACCAGAATCGACTTCGTTCGCCAACGCCCAAAACACCCTGCGAATGGCGGTCGGTGCAAGCTTTATGTCCTTCGGCATCAAGGCCAAACTCAGCAATGAGTTCTCCTTCGGCGCAACCGTCACAACCCCAAGTATGCAACTCTTTGACTTCGCATCCATTCGGGTCGAACGGAGCTCCGCCGATCCTCAAACCCAAAGGTCTGATTTCTTTTTCGAAGATGTCAACAACCTCAAGGCACACACCAAAATCCCGACCTCACTGAGACTCGGGGGCGCGTACGTCATCGACCGAAAGGCTACTTTTGCCCTCGACATCAGCCTCCACGCCCCGACTCGATACCAACTCCTCGAGTTCCCAAGTGAAAGAACCGATCTCCGTGATGCAGTCACCATCGTGACCGACATCAGGCGAAGAACCACCGCAAACATCAATCTCGGCGCGGAGTGGTTGGTCACTGACCCGCTTTCTTTGGCGTTGGGATTTTTCAGCAACTTCAGTTCCGCACCGCCTATCCCCGGGCCGGTCGGTGAAGTCTTCGACGAGGACAAGCTCCCCCACATCAACTCTTTTGGTGGTTCTTTTGTCGTCGGGATTTTCGGAGAACACACCCTGACGCGGATCGGCGCAACTTTTTCTTATGGGAATGGAACCGATGTCGTTCCTCGCTATGCGGGACTCCAAGCACTCGGCCGACAAACCGAGTTCGAAAAAATCGAACTCGACCAAATCTTCATCTTCTTATTCCTCTCTTCCGCCTTCCGCTATTAGACTCACGGATCAGTTGCGTGCGTTCGCGAGAATCGACGGTGCGAAAAGCGCTGATGGCCGCATCCTCCTGTTGAATGGAATGCTACGCTTCCTACTCCAGCTTGTATAGGACGTGTCCCTGGGCCCGGGCGTGCGCCAGACGGCGAACGCACAGGCTCATGGGTTGCTCATCTTTGCAGCCGAGTTGGACCCACTCTTGTTTTTTTTTGGCCTTTCTCCGCCTTTTGGGCTTGAGCACCCGAAAGGGCAACTCTCGCAACTCACCTTCCTTCGATAGGGTCATGACATGCACGGTATGGGTCTTGGCCTGCTTGGCTGCGCGTACGATCTCGTTCAGGTAGAGGGCAGGCATCGCCGCGGGCACCACAGCCCGAACATGGCCCACATGTTTACGCCGCTTCCGATCAAACTGTGCAAACATTTTTGCGCTCATGTTGTATTGCTTGAGTGCCGAGTAGACCTCTCTCAGCGCACCCTTGCCCGTTCGGGGCGCCCCCTTGGGCGGCCGGTCGTTTTTGAACTTGACCCGTTCCACCCGCTCCACAAAAACGGCACCCCCCTTGACCTCTAAAAATGCCCCAACAGCCTTGGGTTCATCCCCCCCGTAGACGGGAAGAGGCTGGACCAAACCTTCGAGGCCCTCAACCGAAATGCGTAAAGTCCTGCCTAAAGCATCCGCGGCGGCAGCGGCTTCTTTGGAAACACGTTCAAAAAAACTTCTATCTTTTCGGTCGGTCTCGAAACGAGCCAGTTCTTGACTCCTGACCGCCAGGTCCTTGTAAAAATGGCGCATCAGGGCCGTCAGCCATTGACCTTCGGAGACGTTGACGTGTTTTGCGTCTTGTTGCTTCAAGATGCGCTTGGCATAACCCTCAACACCCTCGTTCGCCTGGGCCGCAAGCCGATAGGCGGCACCCGCCGCCCGCACCAACGCCAGGTCCTTGTGGGCCACACTGGGGGACCGCCCCGCCTGCTGAGCCCGGCCCAGCAGGGTCTTCACCTCGGCCTTGGTCCAGGTGGGTCGAGGGACCGCCGCTAGGGCCAAGCCGATGGCCACAAACTTCAAACCGATCATAGGTGCGTATCCACGCTGTATGGTAGACGAAAGCGGTGGCGGATTTCATCATTATTGGAGCGGGTATCATCGGCTCGTCCATCGCGCTCGAGCTGAAAAAGCGTGGCGCCTCCGTCATTCTCCTCGAAAAAGCGGTCATTGGAGCCGAATCGTCCTCGGCCGCAGCCGGAATGCTCTCCCCCCAGATGGATTGGCCCCGACCGGGTGCCGGCTTCGACCTGGGCCACTACAGCCACCAGCTCTATCCCTCCTGGGTTCGGGAGCTCGAAACCCTTTCCGGAATGCGCGTCGATTTTGTTCAAGAGGGGAGCATCACCACCTTCACCCGAGAAGCCGCGCTCGACCAGGCTTGGGAACGCTACCGATGGCAGCGCACCCAAAACCTGCCCATTGAAGTCATCAGACGGCAAAAAATCCATCAACGTATCCCGGGCATCGACCGGGCTGTCGTCGGCGGCCTATCCTTTCCCGAGGAAGCCCAGGTAGATCCACGGAGGCTGATGCAGGCGCTGGCCATCGCCACCCAAAAAGTAGGCGTGGATCAACGTACCGGACACCCCGTCACCGCCATCCGACCCACGAGCGGCGACGCCGTCGGTGTCGAACTGTTGGATTCATGGATTCATGCGGATCGGGTGATCGTCGCCGCCGGGGCCTGGACAAACCTCATTCCAGGGCTCCCTCTGACCCCAGACGCAATCGAGCCGGCCCGCGGTCAGATGATCCTTCTCGATGCCGGGACGCCCCCGACCCGTCCGTTCCTCAGTACCGAAGACGGTTACATCGTTCCCCGAAAAAATGGCCAGGTCCTGGTGGGGTCTACGGTAGAGCGCGTGGGTTACGACAAACAGGTCACCGCGGGCGCGGTCCAAAAGCTTCTCGAAACCGCGGTGCGAACACTCCCGGTCCTCAAACACGCCCAACTGGTTCGAACGTGGTCGGGGCTGCGCCCGTTCCCCAAAGACGGACAACCGATCATCGGTCGGGTACCCACGACGCGCGGCCTCTACCTCGCCACCGGCCACTACCGAAACGGCATTCTCCAAGCCCCAGCCACCGCCAAAATCGTCGCCGACCTGGTCCACGACCACACCCCCGCCGTCGACCCATCGCCCTTCTCTCCTGCGCGCTTTTCTCCCCCAGGCCAAACGCCACACCCCCCTTCAAGAACCGAAGCCACGCGCGTCGACCGCTGACACTTGGCATATCGAAGTGAGCCGAGGGATCAATCCAAGGGGAGCGCGTTCAGGCCTAGGGCACAAACGCATCCCAAACACACGCCCGCGAGAATCTCATGGGGACGGTGTCCGATGCGTTCCCGAAGAGGCTCCCAGGCCTCTTTGCTATGACCAAGCTGGTTGATGGCAATGGCCTGCTTTTCGATTCGACGCCTTAAATCCAGGGCGTCAATCACCACGACCGTGACCAGCGCGAGGGCAATTCCGAAGTAGGGTGTGCCGAGACCTTCGCGCAGGGCCACCAACGCCGCCACGGTGCTGACGATGGTGGTGTGCGTGCTGGGAAGCCGCCCGAGACCGATCTGCCCAAACGCGGGCTTGCCGAGTCGAAGGGAGTTGATGAGGAACTTCAGACCGCCGGCGACAAGCCAAGCGATCGCCGGTGCAATCACATAAGCCACGGGGGTGGCTTGGCATCTTTGTCTGGACGAAACCACCCATTTTCCAAGGCCCCAGACATCTCAAAGGTGGCCGATGATGCGGCGCCCGCTTACGGATATTCCCTGATGCCATCGGGCCGGGCCACCCGTTCGCCCCGGGTGGCCGTTCTTGGCCAGCCTTGCGGCCAACCCTCGGGTTATGCCTAGTGCGCCACCAAAACCGCACCCTTTCCTGCTGAAGGTGGCTACGGCCCAGCCAATCCTTGCCAGTCCTAGCGAATTATGGAAAACACGCAGCCGGCGCAGCTTGGATGAGCATCGGGCTTCACGAACGAGTCCCTCATCTTCCAGCCCTGGGAAATGATGCTTTGCGGCGGAAACACGGTTTCGGCTTTGGTCCGGACCCTCGTGAAAGAACGCTGTCCGGTGGACAGTGTTGCCATCCCTTTGCCAGACGGGACGGTCACCCGCTTTGTCGTCGCACAACACCGCCGGATGCCTGATTATTTGCGTTGGGGTTTGGCCGTCGCAACGTTCGGTTTTCATCTTTGGGTGTTTTTGAGGAGCCTGAGATGTTTCCACCGCTTGTCGCATGCGCGACGCGTGGAGCGCATTCAAGCTTGGCGTTCGTCTCGCTGGACCCCCCTGCGCGATCTCATCAGATTCTACGAAAGCCTCGCAGTTTTCGGCTGGTACGCGGAGTACGAGGAGCATGTTCGCCAAGGTGGCTCAAGAGCCCAACCATAGCCAGCACGCGGGCGTCTTGTCTCAGGCTCCGAAGCGTCTGCATGTGCAAGCAGTCGTGATCGGCTCGGGTCCCGGCGGTGCAATCACCGCCGCCTTGCTCGCAGAGGCCGGCAAAGACGTCGTTCTCCTTGAAGAAGGCCCCTATCTCGGCTTGGATTCGTGTCGGTCTTTCAGCCAGGAGGAGATGGTCCAGAAATATCGTTCTGGTGGCGCGACGGTTGCGATGGGGCGTCCCAAGGTCGCGTACGTCGAGGGGCGATGCGTAGGGGGCGGCAGTGAGATCAACAGCGGGCTCTATCACCGAACGCCGCCTGAAGTTCTTGAAGCATGGCGTTCAAACTACAACGTGGAAGAACTCACCCAAGCCGATTTGGAGCCCCATTTCACACAATCGGAAAAAGACTTGTGCGTGTCCTATTTACCAGGGCCCGCATCCCCCGCTTCTTTGAAACTCCATCATGGGGCTGAGGCTTTAGGTTGGAAATCGGTCGAAGTCCCCAGGTGGTTTGCTTACGCCAAAGACGAAGGAACCGAAAAGCGGCAAGGACAGCGGATGTCGATGACGGCGTCGTACATACCAAGATTCCTCAACGCTGGCGGGCGTCTGCTCCCGAATACCAAAATTCACAGGCTGCTCAAAAAGAGAGGCACCTGGATTATCGATGGCACCCACCGAAGCGACGCCGGCCAAAAGACCCGCGTAGAGATCGAAGCCGATACCGCTTTTGTTTCTTGTGGGGCGGTCCAAACACCTGCCTTGTTGCGCCGAAGCGGCATCAAAAAGAACATTGGTGAGAGTCTCAGGGTCCACGCCACAGTCAAAGTTGTAGCGCGCTTCCCGGACTGCGTGAATACGCTGGGCATGGGCGTTCCCGTTCATCAGGTCAAAGAATTCGCGCCACGCTACAGCTTTGGGTGCTCCATCAGCGCACCCCCCTATTTGGCGCTTGCCATGGTCGATCATCCTCAGTCTCGCCACGAGGTCCTCGCGAGTTGGCCCAATATGGCGATTTACTACGCCATGATCATGGGTGGGCGAGGAACAATACGATCGGTCCCGTTGTTTCGAGATCCCTTGGTCCGCTATCAGTTGGACAAAGCCGATCTCTACGACCTTTCTGATGCGCTTCGGCAGTTATGCCGGGCGCTTTTCGCCTCGGGCGCTGAGGCCTTGTACCCCAGCGTCACAGGGCACCCGGTTCTCCACAACGAACAGGACCTGAGCCGAATCCCCCGGCCGTTGCCGGCGGATCGAACGAATCTCATGAGCATTCATCTTATGGCCAGCGCGCCCCTTGGAGAGCAGGCCGAAAGATGTGCCGTCAACTCGTTCGGAAAGGTTCATGGATACGAGAACTTGTATGTCGCGGACGCATCGCTTTTTGGCGGGGCCTTGGGGGTCAACCCCCAAGGGACGCTCATGGCATTGGTTCGTCGAAACGCACAAAGATTTCTAGGGGTCGCCTGACCCGCGGAGGTATGGAAATGGAACAAAACGAGTTTGGCACCCAGAAAGTTCTTTTAACGGGCGCAGCCGGGTGGCTGGGGCAAGGTTTGGTCCATGCACTGGTTCACGGTTTGCCCGATTGCGATCGATTCAAAAGTCCTGGCCCGCTCGACTTAAAAGCTCTGATCTTACCCGGCCAAGACAAAGGACTTCGGTCCATGTCCCCAAACATCGAGCTTGTGGAAGGTGATCTGACCGATCGCACAGCCTGTGACGCGCTCTGCCAAGGGGGCGAGGGGGCCGTCCTTTTCCATGTCGCCGGAGTGATTCATCCGCGCCGTGTGAGTGAATTCGATGGTGTCAACCTCATGGGCACACAGAACATCCTCGAGGCGGCCTCAAAAAACGGTGTTCGGCGGGCGGTCGTGATGTCATCCAACTCGCCGCTCGGGTGCAATCCCCATGTCAATCATCTCTTTGATGAGCAGTCTCCCTATCACCCATACATGGGATACGGGCGATCGAAGATGCGCATGGAACAGCATGTGAAGTCGGTACAGGCCCAAACTCAGCTTGAAACCGTCATTATTCGCGCGCCCTGGTTCTACGGCCCCCATCAGCCACCAAGGCAGAAGCTGTTCTTCGAGATGATACGAGATGGCAAGGGTCCAATCGTAGGGGGCGGAGAAAACCGACGTTCAATGGCCTACATCGACAACCTCGTACAGGGCTTGCTCCTCGCTGCCGCGGTTCCTGAGGCCAACGGTGAAACCTACTGGATCGCCGACAAGCGCCCCTACACGATGAACGAAATCATTGACACCATCGAACGCCTTCTCGAAACCGAGTTTGACCAAAAATGCAAGCGAACCCGACTTCGTCTCCCTGGTCTTGCTAGCGAAGTTGCTTGGTTGTGTGACTATTTGCTTCAGGCCTGCGGACTCTATCACCAGAAGATTCACGTGCTGTCGGAGATGAACAAGACCATCGCCTGCTCCGTAGAGAAAGCCGAACGCGACCTAGGCTATCGACCAACGATCGCACTGGAGGAAGGCATGAGAAGAAGCTTGGCAGAGTTGTTTGGCAGAGCCCATGAACGCGATGCGCCTACGGGTCAAACTTCTGGATTTTCGAGGCAGTCGGCGGTCCCCACATCGTGATGAGATCTAAGCTTGGCATGCAGGTGGCAGCAACGGCGAGGTCCAACGAGCGCCCAGACAGTACGTCTGGGGCGTTGGTTTCTGAGCCTGAGGCGCGGGCCAAACAAACCCCCACGATCTTGTTGGTGGGTGTCCTGCCGGTGGTGGTCGCGTTTCTGTCGCAGTGGCATTTCATCCACAACCATTTCTTTGAGCGGGGTGGATACCTGCTCGACTCAGGCTGGTATTCGGCGATCATTTACCACAATGGGTTGTTCCCCAAGAATCCCGCCGTGGCCCATAGCGTCACCCATTACTATGACCTTCACGTATCGCCCCTTGTCAGTTCGTTCTCTTTGCTCAGCTATCTGGTTCCGGTCGACCGCATCACTTGGTACGCATTTTTTCAGGGTGTGCTCTACGGGCTTTTACCGCTCGGACCGTTTATCATTTTCCGAAAGCTGTTCCCGCGGCCGTCAGGACTGAATCTGGCCCTCGGATCATCTGTTGCGATCGCCTTCGCATTCAGCGGGCAAGTGCTCATGTGTGCCGGCTATCCTCATTTTGAGGTTGCGGCTCCGGCGCTGTTGAGTGTTGTCCTTGCTTCGCTGGTCGCCGGGCACCACCGAATGGCTTGGGTCGCTTTGGCGTTGACCGTGGGCGTTCGTGAAGACGCAGGATTTCACGCTTTTGCGGCCCTCTTTGTTCTTGGCGTCCCCGTGTGGCTGATGAAGGCCAAGCCGGCTTGGCGGCGGAGTTTACCCTGGATGTTGGGGTTCAGTTTCCTGGCAAGCCTCTGTGCCTTTGCAACGCAAAAGCTCATCTTCAACGGACACAGTCTTTTTGTCGAGGAGTACATCGGCTCGCCAGCATTTTCGCACTTGAGCGGAACAATCCTCATCGAACGGAGTTTGAATTTCCTGCGAGAGTGTCAATTCATTTACGGGCCATTCATCGGAACGGCTCTCGCAGCCCTGCTCTTCCGCGACGCACGCTTTATCTTGGGTTGGCTTGCCTACGCGCCCTGGTTGGCTGTCAATTTCCTCGCGGTTCAAGAACTGAAAGCCGTGTTTTCGATCTATACGGGTTTTGTATTCGTAACGAGCTTGTTTTGGGTGCTCCTTGTTGGGGCCATGCGATGGGATGAGAGTGGTCGATTGGCGTCGGTCCGAGACAAAGTCCTGCTTACTTTTCTCGCCATATCTCTTAGCTCTACCTTGGGTGCCTTCGCCTCCAAACCTGTTTCTGTTCGTAAGCTTTTTCGGAGCATGGCGTGGGCCCACTCGAGGGATAGCGACGCGGTGCGCACGTTCGCAGGCACTTTTTGTCAAGACAAAGAGGCCCTGGGCCGCGTGCTTGTCGACCACTCCGTGGCCGCACTGACCCTAGATTGCTTGAAGCCAGATGAAGTGTATTCCGGAGGTCCCATCCCTCCGGAGGTCGATACCGTGGTGTACTTCAAATCAGGCTTGTCCACACGGCAGGTTTTACAAGAAACTCTGCATTCGGATTATTCGTTGTCCTATCGGGTGGGTCGCTCACCGGTTCGGCTCCGTTCGCGTCGTGATATCGGAGCCCAGCCTGCATGGAAGGCAGAGCTGAGGCCCGTCGAGGGGCTGCTTGATGCATTGACGCTTAAATCTGGGTCGGTCAGCCGTGAGCCCGAGGGGGTTCGAATCACGAAAAATACCAAGAGAGGCATCCAAATCTACGGACCCTATGTGTCTTTGCCGAGTGGGCGTTATACGACTACCTGGAGCCTCCAGCTGTCTAAAATCGATGAAGAGGCAGAAGAAATCGCGATTCTCGACGTCACAGAGAACCGTAAGGTCGTTGTACGTGAAAAAGTGCTGGTATCTCGGGGGCAGCGCCAGAAATTAACGCTGGCTTTCTCACTTGAGTCAGGCGAGGTCAGTGGTCCTTTGGAGTTTCGCATATGGTATCACGGCGGCGCAGAGATACTGGTCCGCGATTTCGTTTTGAGCAGGGCCTCCGACTCGGTCCCGGCAGAACAAGGAGAGCCTTCAAATGGCGAGTAGAGCGTTGGTGACTGGCGGATCTGGATACTTTGGGTCGCTTCTTCTGCGGCGGCTGATCGAACACGGCTACGAGTGCCGCGTTCTGGATGTGAACGATGCAGACGATCGACCAAAGACGGTCGATTTTCGGCGAGGCGATATTCGAAACTACGAAGCGGTTCGAGCGGCATGTGAGGGCGTGGATGTGGTCCACCACAATGTCGCGCAGGTTCCGCTGGCGAAGGACCGTGAGCTTTTTGAGAGCGTGAATGTCCTTGGTACCGAAAACCTCCTCCGGTCCGCAAAAGACGCAGGGTGCAAGAAAGTCGTTTATACGTCGTCAAGCGCGGTGTACGGAGTACCTGCTTCGAATCCCGTCACCGAGGATACCGCGCCTTGCCCGCGAGAGGCTTACGGACTGGCCAAGCTGAAGGGCGAGGACCTGTGTCGCCGGTTCATCAGAGACGGCCTTGATGTATCGATTGTGAGGCCGAGAACCATCTTGGGCCATGGACGTTTGGGCATCTTCCAGATTCTTTTTGAGTGGATTCGACAGGGTAAAAACGTTCCGGTCCTGGGGCGTGGAGACAATGTGTACCAGTTTGTCCACGCAGATGACTTGGCGGCCGCCTGCATTCTTGCTGGCGAACGAAGTGGTTCTGATAGCTTCAATTGCGGGACGGATCGTTATGGCAGCATGCGGCAAGCCCTCGAGGGCCTGATCCGACACGCAGGAACTGAGGCGCGCGTCCGCGAGGTACCCCAGGCATTGGCTGTTTTCGGAATGAACGTGACCAGTCGCTTGGGCTTGTCGCCCCTCGGCGCATACCACGCGCTCATGTATGGCCGCTCTATGTACTTTGATATCTCCAAGACGGTGTCGTCTTTGGGATGGAAACCTAAGTACTCCAACGACGAGATGTTTGCAGATAGCTACGACTGGTATCTCAAGAATCGCGGCGAAGTCTTCTCGGGGGCAAAAGACAGAAGCCACCATCGGCGCGGTGTAAAACAGGGCGTTCTAAGAACGGTTCAATGGTTTCTATGACAAGCTCAACAATGTCCTGGCTTCTCGTTGCGTCTGCGGGCCTCAATTCATGCATCGGGAACCTCATGCTGAAAAAGTCGACGCTTGCGTCGTCAGATGGCGGTTTGTTCGGCCTCATTCTGTCACCTTGGTTCATTGGGGGGCTTGGGTTTTACGGAATCAATGTGATCCTCTTTGCAAAGGCCCTGACTCATCTGGACGTATCGGTAGCCTATCCCGTACTCGCGGGGTTGGGTTTCGCTTTGTTGGCGGTGGCGTCGCGGTTGCTTTTGGGTGAGCAACTTACGCCGTTGCGCATTCTCGGGATTGCCTTGATTCTGGGCGGGATATACATGGTCGCACGCCCATGCTGAAGGCCATCACGAAACTTATCCGGCCGCACCAATGGACCAAAAATGGCCTTTGCCTCGCGGGTGTGATTTTCAGCGGGAACTTTGCCAATAAGGAAGCGCTCTTCGCTGCTTTCGCCACCGCCGGGGTGTTCTCTTTGGGCTCATCGGCCGTTTATATTGTCAACGATATTTTGGACCGCGAACTGGATCGAAAGCATCCTAAAAAGCGCACTCGTCCGATTGCGTCCGGTGAAATCGGCGTTTTGCTTGCCTCTGTCCTCGTTCTTCTCCTGGCCGCTGGGGCGTTTGTTGGCGCTTGGTTCCTGCATCCGAACGTCTTCATCAGCTTGCTCCTATACGTGACCAACGGCATGGTCTATTCGACGCTGCTCAAGCATCTCGCTTTGCTTGATGTTCTCGGTATTGCCGTCGGATTCGTGCTGCGGCTGGTGGGGGGGATCTATGCGGTTGGAGAGGTGCCCACCGCATGGATCAGCCTGTGCACCTTCTTTATGGCTGTCTTTTTGGGTTTTGCCAAGCGACGAGCTGAGTTGAGCTCACGAAAAGACTCCGGGAAGCATCAGCGGCCGGTCCTTTCCAAGTATTCCGTAAGTTACCTAGACAGCCTTCTTAACAGCGCCGCGACACTCACAATCATGTCCTACGCATTGTTCACGGTAGCCGCAGACAAGAACCATACGCTGATTCTCACCCTACCGATCGTCTACTATGCCATCCTGCACTACAAGAGCATCGTCTTGGTAAAAATGGATGGCGAGGAGCCGGACAGGATTCTACTCAAGGACCGCCGCGTGATTCTATCCATCGCCTTGTGGCTCGTCACGTACATTGCAGTAGACTACTCGGACGTCCACCTTTTCAGGTAGCTTATTGCGAAACCTGTGCGCCATTCACGTCGCGCGGGCCTTTAGGTTGAGAGACTTCGTGAAAGGTAATTGCGGATTCGCGCTCGTAGGAGTTGGGATACACCGCTACAAATAGAAGTAGGCCATTCTTTTCGCGCCGAAAGCGCTCGGCATAGTGCTGGCCTAGAACCTTGTGTAGGTCGATGGTGACCGCTTTTCGTTCGTTGGCTTTTGCGGGCACATAAATGAAGGCGTAGGACAAACGGCCGAGTTCTGCGAATCGAACCAGAATCTCTGGCTCGGAGCTGAACAAAATCCAGATTCTATGGCGCTCTGACGACAGCTCGAGTCCCGCGGGGTTTCCGGGACGCCCGTAGCCGGCAGGAATCAAGCGCGAGGGTGTTGCGTCTATGTGAATGACCTCTGGGAAGACCGTAGAGCGAGACACACCGATGTGCCTCCATGGGCCGCGTCGTCGGGGTGCTTCCGCGGTAATCGAAAGATAAAGTCCATTGGGTACGCGTTTCAAAGACCAACGCGCTTTTTCTGTATGGCGATCGCTTGAAAGTCTCCATAGATAAGGTGTGGCTTGACGGTTTCCGTCATGGCGCGTCCAGAATTCGAAGCGGGGGTTCGGGATGCCACTGGGTGCGAAAGGCAAAAAAATCGGAGGCAGACGCCCGTGGGCGATGGCTTGTTGAGTCTCCTTTCCGGCATCGTTGACTGCGAACATCGCCGGTTCATGCACCGGAATCGTCGCTTGTGGGCAAGGGGCTTGGATTCGGTAGGTTGCGGACTGCCCAGGCGCCAACACTTTCGGCCCCCACAAAGTATTCCAATAAAAGCGGGTCTGATGAGCGCCGTGTATCCCGCTGAAAACGGGCCTCAGGGGAGAATCCTCTCGGTTTTTTAAGTGAAGCTGAAGCTCAGAGGCATGCCCGAGTCCTGAAGGATCAGCGGCGGAGATGAGTTGGGCGTCTGCCGAGAGTTTGGTTTTGGCGTGGTGCGCCTCAAAGTTGGTAAACAATAGGACCACGAGCGCTGCGGTCGCTGCGGTCACGACACGCCAGGGCGTAAAAAAGCCCCGTAGTGGACCTCGTGATGGTTCTTGGAGGCCGTCAAAACTCAGGACTTTGTGGTACCTCGGTGCCAACTCATGGGCGTGGAGCAGCACGTAATAGGCGACAGGACTGAAAAAGCTGAAATAGGATTGAAGTGACCGATAGTTAAACCACAGCGCAAACATGGGGATGACCCAAGCAAGCCAGCGGAGGTTCTTGAAGAAACTGAAGTAGATGAGAAGCAAAAGCGTGATGGCCCCGCCGAACACCAGAGCCCAAAAAGACTTCGGTAAGGTCAAAAGACCCGAAGAAGACAAAAAGACCGCCCCTACACCTTGTTGCACAAGGGGCGCATGCTGGCCCCAAATAGGCGTCAGCACCCCCTGTGTCCATGCGTTTGGATCGTCCACGATGAAATAGAGATTGGGCACGATAAACGCCACGAGGAATCCGGTGCCGAGGGCAAAAGAATGCGAAAATTTCTTCGGCCATGGACGGCTCTCGGTGAGAAGCCACATGATCAAAAAGGGCCCCACGAGCCAGGGGGTCTGCTTCACGCAGGCGGCCAACCCAAAGAAAACGCCCGAAAGGAATATCCGCCGTGTGCGCCAGGAATCCATCGCCCAAAGTAAAAATGGCAACCACAGGATATCGAAGACGCCGCCTTTGCTGAAATTGACGAGGTCAGGGTCGATCCACGTGAGCACAAGCGGAACCCAGCACAAAAAGGGAGGCGAACGCCAAACCAAATAGAGCAAGACAAGACAGAGAACAAAGACCGACGTCAGATCAAATGCCGAGGTGTTCCCGCTTAGGAGCGCTTGGGGCACAAACAAGAGAAAAGACAGCGCAGGGTAAGAGAGCGCATCGACGGTGCTTCCGTCGATGCGATGGGTGACGAGCACGCGTGCCTCGTGACCAGATCGCTCTCGAATGGGACTCATGCTGTGGCTGTAAGGATTCTCGCCATTCAACAAGAGCTCCACGGCATACTGGGAAAAGAGGATGCCATCGGAGCCGGTATACTCGTAATCTGACCACCGATGGTGGGCCGCAACCGCACAAGTCCCGATGACCCAAATGGAGACGAAGACCGGAAGACCGCGAAATACCCAGCGCTTGATCTGGTGGCGAGCGCTCCAAGCGATGACGGGCTGGAGCACTTCAAGAAGCGACGTCAAGCGAATGCGCACCAAGACGGACGCGATGTGAGGGGTGAGCTGGGGAACCAAAGCCGCACCGATCAGCACAAAACCAACCCAGTAGCGCGCCCACATTTCCAAGACGGCAACCACATCGCCTACCGGAAAAACGGTGTAGGCTTTGACACCCAGACGAATGAATCTCGCGCCGATCAGCAGAAGAACCACGGCTACGAGGGGCGCCACAGAGGCCTTCAACCCGGGCGGCGTCTGTTGTGCTTTGTCCTGAAGCGCCATGCTCTACCCAAAAAGAATGCCCGTGCCTTCCTGGGTTGGAAGGGTCAAGAAAGAACGACACCAGGGTAAATACGGGCATTGGGTGGCCCAGATCGGCATCATCGGTTTTCGATTTCGCCCATGACCGGAGGGCCTATGGAGAGCGTTCTACTCGCGTACCCTGAGCCCATGAGAAAGGCTTGAGGTCGCTTCACTGTTGCTCGAAACAGGCCTCGCCCGACGAAACACCAACAAACGGCTCAAACAAAAGTTGAAAGTCGTCCCCACCGCGATGCCCGCGAGCGCGGCAATCTGGGTTGGAATATTTTCGTAAAGTCCAAGAATAAACAGGCTCGTCCTGTAGTTGACCAGAGCACCTACAGAACAGGTTGCGACAAAACCGAAGTATTGCTTGACGATAGAGCCTTCTCGGGCGTGCGAAAAACTGAACCGGCGGTTGAGTACAAAGTTAAAGCTCATCGCAACAACAATGGCCGTAGCGATCGCCGCCCGTTGCCCTAACCCAAACCACAGAAGCAGCGTCAGCACCACCAAGTTGACAATGGTTCCCAGGCCACCAACCAACAAAAAGTGTCCAAGCTCAGCCCAAACGCCAAACTTGAAACAAGCCAAACGACGAATGTGTTGAAGGTACTTGAGCTGCTCGTTGAACGACAACTTGCTTTCGCCAAAACGTCGCTCCTCAAAATGAATCGGAACTTCGCTCACTGCCTTGCAGTCGCATTTGACCATCAGCTCTAAACCGATCTTGTACCCAATCGGATTCAACGAACGAGCACGACCGTAGGTCTCCCGACGGAGCGCGAAAAAGCCACTCATCGGATCCCTCACTTTCGTAAACGGACGAGCAAGCAGGGTGGCTCCGTAGCTGTTGAGCCGTCTCAGCCAGCCCCAACCTCCGGCGATACTGCCTCCGTCTACGTACCGAGAGCCCACCACAAAATCGCTACCAGAATCCAGCGCGCGCAACATTTGCGGAACAACCTCTGGGGGGTGGCTCAAATCGGCGTCCATGACCACCAAGATCTCACCGCGTGCCTCGTCGAGCCCTCTCAGAACTGCGCCGCTCAACCCGCGTTCTTCCGTCCGAACGATCAGGCGAACCCAGGGCTCGGACCGAGCAGCCAGCACCCCTTCCGTCCCGTCGCGACTGTTGTCGTCCACCACCAGAAGCTCAATACCGAGCCCATTTTGGTCACGTAGTCGCGCGACGCGGTCGATGAGATGGGGCAGACTGGCGGCCTCACGAAAAGTGGGCACCACAATGGTGAGATCTGGGGCGTTTGGGCTTTCCATAGCGTCTCCATCCGTGGCACCAACTGGTCACCCTACGGGGACCTCTTGGCGCCTGACCTCGTTACCGGCCCATCTTCAGCCCGCCCCCCGCTCCGCGGGAAGCCTGGCGGAGGATCGCAGAAGCTCAGCACAACGGGTCAACTTGAAGCGCCACATCCGGCGGTACCACCCGGCCTTGCTTCGGAGCCAAGCTGGAGGGAACTCCGAAATCGGCGCGACATCATCCAATTCCATCAGACGTAGATTCGGACGCGCGTCTTCGCCGACCTGCTTGCTGGTAAGTAAGGCCACTGCCTCCGGAAATTCCCCGCACAAGTCGGGTATCTTTCCGGCGGGTGCCACTATCATCTCAACCTGGGGCGGTTTAGCAAACAGAAATGCGTGCCGCAACTTCACCCCATCGATAGTATGCAGGTTTTCCCGCAACGGCGTGGCATCCGCGGGAAACCAGCCAGACCGACCACGTCGGGCCCGTTCCTCAAAAGAATAGCCAAAAAGGGCATACATCGATGTGGCGGTGATCACCGTCTGACCTGGTGGAAGGGCCCAAAGCGCCCGCTCCACGCGGCCTCGGTCGCTCACCAAACCGAAAAGACAGTAGCCCACAAAAGAGGCCGCATGAACCGCCGCAAGGGCCTTGAGGTAGCCAGGCCAAAGCCCCATGTTCTTGAACGGTAAAGAAAACCTGAGGGGGCGTGAGAACAAACGCATCAGGAGCACCGCCAAGGCGGGCAACAGAGGAAACAAGAACCGGGGCTCTTTGTGCCCCATCAAGAAGTGGGGGACCAAAAAACAAAAAGTCCCCACCGAGATGGCCAAGCAAAACGGGTCCTTGCGGGTCGCGATGACGGCGAGAATCAACCAAACCCAGATCAGGGGGTTGAGCGAAAGCGCCATTCCCTGAACGAGGTAATGGTGCCAAGGCCGAACGCCAAAGGAAGCCGCGCGGCTCAACAGAACATTTTGCTCAAAATAGGCCCAAGGAGAAAATGTGAAGCGCCCGTAACCCCAGGTGTCGAGCGCGACACAAACCCCCGAGACCAAAACAATAGCCAGGGCAAAATTTGCGAGGTTCAAAAGATGCGGTTTCCATTCACGCCTCGGGCCCTGACGAACTAGACATGCCAAACGGCACAACCAAAAGCCAGCGACAAACAGGCCGAGATGAAACCGGCTCCAAAAGCCCAGACCGGCCAAAAGACCGCTGAGAAACGCCGAGCGAGAATCGCGTCCCGCACTTTTTTCCACCCGCCACCACGCATACAAACTTCCGGCAAAAAAGAGTGCACACCAGGCCTCCGAAGCGTGTCGAACCAACATCCCGGGGACAAACCAGAGGCACGCGAGATACCGGAGCCCCCAGCGCGCAAGAGAGTCCGATGCTGGCGCCCCATTGTCCTCCGTCAAAAGACGCACAAAACCCGGAACAACAAAAAACGCCAAAACCGGCTGAACAAGATACGACAGCCGCTCAAAAACCAAAAAATCAAAACCGATGATCGCGTGAAGCGGCCAAAGGAGCACATAGTAAACCGCGGGCTGCAACCAGGGCCTCATGCGAGCCGCGTACTCCCAGGGCATATGCGCCTCCGGTTGCGCTCCCATCTTTAGGGCGTAAAAAGCGGTGATCTGGCCACGCTCGTCAAGCTGGTGCACTCCAAAAACCAGCATGGCACAGAAAAACAAAAGACCGAGCCAAAGCCGCGGCCCCCAAAAAGCGCCGAGCCAGAGCGTTCTTGCCCCCTTTGCCCACCGCAACCGCACCCGCCCCTCAAAGCCCTCTTCAATGGGGGAAGAACTCGGCAACGACCCACCCATAAGAGAGAGCCCATAACCAACTTGACCCCCTTTGGTCACCCCCCCCTATTCTGGGGCTTTTGGCTGCCCGGCGGGATGACGATGCGGCGGGCGGCTCGGCGCACCGGAGGGCGTAGGACCCACCTCCAACCGGACGGGGACGCGCGCGGGCGTAGAAAAAAGTCCAAAGACCCTGCTTTTGACCACCGACCACAAAAATGCGCTGCCGATTAAACATGCAAACCCGATGGCCCATTTTCGCCCAGCGAACCGAGGCCGGGCAGGAATGGGCAGATGCACCTCGCTGAGCTCCGAAAAAGTGGAGGCCAAGGCATCGGGGTCAGCCACCTTGACCTCTTGGGACTCGTGAACCGGTGCACGCAAGCGATCCTCCGCAAACTGACGCTCCAAACTGGAAAGCTCGGTTTGAAGATGGTCCGCACTTTGCAAACGACTCTCAGGCTGACGAGCCAAAAGCCCCATCACCAGGCGCTCCAAGGCAGCCGGCAGCACCGCAGCCAGCATCACCGAAGACAATGGCCTCGGCTGATGGGTAAGACGCTTCAACATCAACGAATACAGAGAGGCGCCATCGAAGGGCAGCTCACAACACAAACACTGATAGGCGACGACGCCGAGGCTATAAAGATCGCTCCGGCTATCGATGTTGCTGTTCTGGACTTGCTCGGGAGACATATACGCAGGAGATCCAGAGAGGTCTCCTGCCCGCGCGAGACGACTGTCTTGTACGGCCATGTCGCTTGGGGATGCCGCCACCCCAAATCCAACCACCTTAACCACTTCGGTGTCATCACGCTGTTCGATAAAAATGTTTCCAGGCCTAAGGTCTCGGTGAATCAACCCCTTGCTGTGGGCCTCGGCCAAGGAACCCGCGACCTGAGAGAGCAGACGCACAGTTCGCAACGGATCGATGGGGCCGCGCAACAGAATGTCCTCTAGGGACTCTCCAAAAAGAAGTTCGGTGACGAAATACAGCGTGCCATGGGGTGTATGGCCAGAATCGAGCCACGCAAGCGTATTGGGGTGTTGAAGCCGAAGAATCAACTCGGCTTCCTTCTGGAAGCGCTCTTCGTCACGCACTGTGTTCGGGCTCACAGTTTTGACCGCGACCTCCCGATTGTCCTGAAGCGAAAAAGCGCGATACGTCGTGCCCGTGGAGCTCCGACTGATGGGTTCCTGGATGGAATAACACCCATCCAGCACCGCGCCCACAAGCGACTCCATTTTTTGGGCAGGCTGCGACAACCGACTCGTTGGAGCGTCACTCGGCGACGGTCTCAAATTGGGCTCAATCGCGCGCAATACGCCATTGTAACGCACTCAGAGTCACTTAGGGGCCGATGCTTCCCTCCCACCCAAGCGCACCATGAACCGAGATTCCGCATGTCCAGCGTGGGGGGACTCCACGCTCACCACCACCGCAAGCTCATCTGCTGCGGAGTCGTCCAAACGAAGCACGTAGTCGAGTCCATAACTCGAAGCGGGAGCCACGATGGTCTCCTCATGCACGACTTGTCGCACACCGTTAACTTCGAGATCGACCCGCACCAGCCGGGGTCCAGTGCCTTCTGCATTCAGCACAAACGCAATGTATTGGGGTCGCGGCAAAGTCCGCCGGCGATCGGGCTGAAGACGCACCGGCCCCTGAGGCAATTGACCGTAGACTTCGAGAACCCCAATGGCCCCCGTAGCCGGAACCTCTGGCGACGGAGGCCTTTGGATCACCAGCCACAAAACGAATCCGAAAACCCCTACTCCGGCCCCCATCAGAACCGCGGCCCAGCGCCTATCCGATCCCATCGCTGTCCGAAATAGCATGTCCCGCGCGCCCTCCAAGAACACCGGCGCCACCGACCCGCGATGGGGGCTATATAGGGAAAAACGAATGTAAGTTTTTTCAATACACATTCCAGAGGTGAGGTTCGCCCCCACTTTGGTTATGCTTGGGTAACATTGATTGGACGCAGGCAGCTTGCGCGCCCGACCTTTGGGTTTTTACGCAACCCACGGAGCCCGGGTGTTTTACTTGGGCATCTGGGGGGCTTTTTAGTCGGCCTATTCGTCTTACTCGGGCCCACCCCAGCCTGGAGCCAAGCAGACGGCGAGTGGCCATCCTCGGTCGAAGGCCTCAAGGTCGTCATCCCCAATGCTCGGGGAAAACCGGCATGGGGTGGCCGTAAGCTCACCCGCTCGTTGCGCAAGACCCTTTCCCAGGCGGTCGGCCCCCTCGTGCCGAGCGCGAAACTCAAACGTGCCCAGCGAAAACTTCGGCTTCGCGGAAAAAGAGCCCGGTCCCCAGAAGGGTTGGCGGCCGCAGCCGAACGAATTGGCGCGCAGTATGTGCTGTCGGTCGAAATCACCAAGAAGGGGTGGCGGTATTCTGCCCGGGCCATTCTCATCAACGCCGAGACGGCTGAGATCCAAATGAACTTTCGTTCTGACTATTTCAAGCCCAGATCAGAAGCCAAAGATCGAGGTTTCCGTATCGGCCGAAAAACCATCGAAAAACTCGACATCTTGCTGCAGGATGGTCCGGCCCCTTTTGCCGAAGAGCCTGAAGAAGCCCCCCCCCCACCGATTGCTGAACCTGAGCCAGAGCCAGAGCCCGAACCAACCATCGACGAAACCGAAGACGAGCTCGCCGCCGAAGAGCCCGAGGATCCGCAAGGAATCGAACCCGAAGATGAAGAACTGGCCGAGCCCACGCCAGCCGAGCCCCAAGATCCGGAGCCGGATCTACGGGACGAAGAGCCTGCGGTACGCGCTGAGCGCGACCCACCCAGGGAAACGCGCAGCCGGGCACCGGCCCGCGAACCGGCGCAAGAACAAGACGAGCCGGTCACCGCGCAAGTCCAAACCAAAAGAAAACGGGCTGATGATCTTGAGGTCATTCGGTTCAGTATCAGCGGTGGCGCCGGCCTTGTGCACACCTATGACCTTTCTTCACAATCGGTGAGCAGCTCAGCGCTCTCGCATCGACTCAGCCCCATTAGCCTGATCCAAGCGGACCTGGAAATCACTGTCCCCCAAACCCCGGTCACCATCAGGGCCAATACCGCCTACCGGCCCCTGAAGTACGCCGTCGAGTTTGCCGGGCAAGGGGAAAGGGATCTGGAGCCCGCAGGCATGCTACTCGACGCCCGTTTCGCCCTTGGCTGGTCCTTCTTTTTCGCGGGCTCTGGAAGGGACGCCATCCGACTCATCCCGACCCTGGGGACCCGCTTCAGTCTTTCCAGGGTCAACGAGCACCCGGGAAATGCCATCTTATCCAGCACCCTCAGTGCCATCGTCGGGGGGACGGTGCTTCGCTGGCCCATCAACAAGACTTTTGAACTGAACCTCGGCGTAGAGGTCGGCTTGATATTGAGTTACAGCGAAAGCCCAACCGCCAGCGGGAACAACGGCGGCGGAATCACCCTCGGCACCGACATTGGGGGGCGAATCTGGGTTTCAGACAGCGTGGCCGTTGCCATCGACATGCATTTCGGTCTGGACAGCATTGGCTTCGACGGCGTTCCCAGCCGTCAACACCCAGACAACGAGACGGGACGCCTCGAAGATGTGTCGGTCGTGACCAAAGATTTGCGCACCTCGGTCGGTATCGCCTTCCGGTTCTGAGAACAGCCGGGCATACTGTGGGCCCGTGGACGCAGATGTCCAAAGCGCCCTGATCGGGGCCCTGGTTACGGTCGCTGTCACCGGCGGTCTTTTACTTCGCCGCCGCCGCCGCCGTACCGACGCACTGTTTGCGGTTTTGGCCACGCTTCTTGTCATCTGGTTTTTGGCTACTTTTTTGCACGGCACGTACGGTCCAGATCCATGGCTCCGCGTGGCGCTGGCTACCGCATCCTTGGTTCCGGCCGCGGTCATCAAGCTTGTGGCCGAACTCGTCCCAATGGGTCTATCGCGAGGACGCAAGCTCATGAGCGCTTCGTATCCCATCTCGGGCATTGTTGCGGTCGCTGCGATTTCTCCGCTTGGAAACCTGCCCGCCGTTCAGATTTTTACCGGGACCTATGTGGGCTTTGTCATTCTTCTCGCATCACGCCTCATGATGCAGCAAACAGATTTGACCATCGGAACCGTAGAGTACGCTCAAAGACGTTACGCTGCGATCGGCGCAGCCCTGGTTACCATTCTGGCTATTTTGGGTGAGATCCCGCAACTTGGAGCCGCATCGGTAGGCCATCTTGCGGTCATGCTTTACGTGTTCTTTCTCTCGCAGGTCATCCTTAGGGATCGGCTATTGGACCTCAATGAATTCCTAGGCCGAATGTTGGTTCTTGGGATCTTGGCTGTTCTCTTTGCAGCGATCATTGCCCTTCTCGTAGGCCTCGGAACCAATGCGTCTTCACGTCTTTTCAACGCCGTCGTGGGTGTGGCGATTCTTCTCACCCTCTATGAACCCCTTAAGGTCCGACTCGAATCGAAACTCTCCGAGCTCTTCTTCAGGGAGCGACACCGATTTACCGAGACTCTTGAGGGCTTGCGTAGACGAATGCAGCATGGGGTGATTGACCCCGATCAAATGGCGACCATCGTTGTGGACACGCTATATGATGCCAGAAGAGCAACCCATGTAGCCATCTATCAGTTAGAAGCCCTGGGACAAGGTTTCGTGCTCCATTCATTTCGTGGCCCAGAACCCGCACCGCGTGTCAATGCGCATGCTTTTCCGGCGGTTTGGCACGCTATTCAACAGAATCGAGCACCTCTGTTGATGGAGCAGCTGACCGTGGCCGAAAAAGGCGGCCAGGACCAACCCACAAAACGAGATCTCATCGAAGCGCTTCATTCTTTGAGCGCGGACATCTTGTGCCCCTTTGTCTCGGGCGAAACCGTTTTGGGTTTTTTGGCCCTTCGAGACGATCGGACCCCAGAGCCATACGCCACCGCCGAAATCGCCCACCTCATGAAAATCGCAGAGACGGCGGCCACCGTCATCTGGAACTCTAAGCTTGCCGAGCGCCTTCGAGAACGCGAGCGCCTCGCTGTCATCGGCGCCATGGCCGCCGGCATGGCCCATGAGATCCGCAACCCTCTGGGCGCTATCAAAGGGGCCGCCGAATACCTTGATCCTGCGAGTTTCGCTGGAGAAAAGGGCGAGTTTCTTCAAGTCATCATTGACGAAACAAATCGTTTGAACACGGTTGTTTCACAGTTCTTAGACTACGCACGTCCATTCCGCCCGAAGTTCCAACCAACAGACGTCAACGATATCGTGCGAAAAACAGCCAAGTTGGCGCAGGCGAGAAAAACCGAAACACCCGTTTCCCTTGAGCTCCACCTGGGTGACGCCATGCCAAGCATCGAAGCGGATAGCGAGCAGATCAAACAGGTCATTTTGAACCTGATGTGGAACGCCATCGAAGCAAGTGCCCAAGAACAACAGCCGGTGGTGATCACCACCCGCCACCTTCCGGAGTACGGGTGTATCGAACTGCGGGTTCGCGACCACGGAACCGGGATCCCCGAACAGGACCTCGACCACATCTTTATTCCTTTTTTTACCACCAAACAGAAGGGGACAGGCCTCGGTCTGGCGGTTTGCCAACGCATTGTTCTCAACCACGGGGGCACCATTTACCCGGAGGCCGCCAGCGGACGAGGGACCGAGTTTGCGGTCCGTCTGCCGATCCGCAGAGAGGCGGGCTCCACCACGGGGTCGAGTCAGCGCCATGCCAGCAATCTGAACGTGCCCAAGCCCAGCAACCAGGCCGAATCCGAAGACCGGGCAGGGGTAATACCTAGGGCGGGCAAGGCGGCAGGCGCCTTTTGAGCGTAGGAGCGCCACCCACAGACAGGACTCGACGGCCACCCACAGCGGTGGCTAGACTGGGATCATGGGGGGAATGTCATGCGCGAGGGGCAAAACATAGAAGTCTTCACCATTCTTATCGCCGAAGACGACCCAGACGACCGGACGCTGATTGAAGACGCCTTCCAAGAGATCGGGTTTGACGGTCGGTACCACGTCGTCAGGGACGGTCAGGAGTTGGTCGATTGCTTGCAGCAGCAAGGATCGTACGGTGGCGGTGGTCCCATTCATCCCGACGTTGTCCTGATGGACATCAACATGCCACGGATGAACGGTGTCGAAGCTCTTGAGGCGCTGCGCGCGGACCCCAAGCACAGAGACATTCCAGTGGTCATGCTGACCACATCCCAAAACCAAGACGACATCGCCAACAGCTTCAGCTTTGGTGCCCACGCCTTCAAGGTCAAGCCTTCATCCTTCAGCGAATTGGTCGAGTTCCTCAAGACGGTCATCGCCGAGTACGGCCCCTCACGCATCGAGAGCAGTACCCTCGATCTCACCTTGTCTTAGCTAGCGCTCCTTAAGCTCAGCTTGACGAGCTCGAACCCATTTGACTTCTTTCGGAAGGGACAGCTTCTTGGCCAAGCGAAGCGCAAGCGCAAGTGCCTTCTTTCGCTCTCGGAAGCCCCGGCTGAGCGCCGCTTCTTTCGCGTATTGAAGCGCCTCTCGATACCGCTTGGCACGGGTCTCGAGCTCAGCAAGGCGAAGAGACAACGCTCCATAATCGGGCGTGCCTCGTACCTCTTGTCTCTTTTGCAAAAGGCGCGACCTCAAGTCAGTCTCGGCGCGACTTTGAGCGCGCCGAGACTGAGCTGGGGCGGCCGCCGGGGGCGAGGGCAGAGCGTCTTTCGGCTGCTTCGCTTCAGGCCCCGCACGATCCCCCATCGAAGTCGGTTTGTTGGCCAAGGCCCTGGGAGAAGAGCGTTGTTCTGCGGGAACGGCCCTCGCCTTGGCCCGGCGGGGGCGCGCCCGGCGAGCCTTCCTTTTTCCAGCTTTTGGTCTCGGTGCGTCCCCGTCTCTTTCGATGGCTACCGACAAATCTGAAGCCCCACCTCCACTTCTCACAGAACCAAGCTTGTCCTTCTGTTCCTCCCAGCGAAAGTCCTTTCGGGCAACTGCGCCTTCCTTCCGCTCTCTTTTTTGACCATCCCATCCACCCACTTCGGTCCGGGCAAACGCCTCAGCCAACTGTTCTTTTCCCAAGGCCGCGTGTATTTCTTCGAACTCTTCTGGCGCATCGCGGAGCGTGTCTCTTTTTTCACCCTGGCGACCGGAGGAGGCATTGGACACACCTTGGGCACCCGGTGCACGGGCCAACCGCGGCTTCTTTTTGGAAAGAACATCGGGCGCCGCGCGCAGCAGTTCTGGTTCAAGCTCCCGAGAGGCGACACCTTCTGGGGCCATGGCGAGCATCGGCGGCGGCGAGCCTTCTCGGGTCGTGAAAAATGGGCGAACAACCATCAAAGCAAACACGGCGGCCGCGGTCGCCGCACCCATCGTAAGCCAAGGATGTCCAAAGATACGCTCCAGCCAACTCACTTTTTTGTGGGCACGGGCAGCCTCTTCCGCATACGCAAGAATCTTAGCGTCTAAGTGAAGGGGAGGCTCCTCATCTGGCACTCGCCTCACAAAGCCAAGCACACCCTCGAGCGCTTGAACCTCAGCCTCGAGCTCTTCATCTTCACCGCAGGCGCCCTGAAATGCCGCGCGTTCGTCTTCGCTGAGCTCGCCGTACAGGAAATCGACGATGGGCTTATCCTTGGATCGACTCACCTTGTCCGCCTCATCCTGTGCCAGGCTCGATGCCTTGCGCCTGCAGGAACGATCGCAATCGTTCGAGCGCGTATCGCATCCGACTTTTCACGGTGTTCTCCGACACGCCCACAACGACTGCAATTTCCTTAAAGGGGATACCGCCCATTTCTCGAAGAATGAACACTTCGCGTTGCGCCTCGGGAATCGCGGCCAGCGCCAACCGGAGCTGGTCGCGCAGGTGGCCCTGTGCGGCACCTCGATCGGGGGAAACCGCGCTCTCGTCCTCCAGTTTGTCCTGAAGCGTCTCACCACCGTCCTCTTCTTTTCCTAACGGTTGATCTAAAGAAGCGGTCTTTCTGAACTTCGCTTTCCTCAGGGCATCGATACAGTGATTCCGTGCGATGGTATACAGCCAGGTCCGAAACTTGGCGGTGCGCTCCCACTTCTTGGCACCCCGAACCACCCGTAAGAAAACCTCCTGAAGAGCGTCCTCTGCCGCGGTCCGGTTGCCAAGCATACGGAAACAAAAGTTAAAAACCGGTTTTCGGTGGCGGCGGAGGAGCTCCTCAAAGGCCTTCGTGTCGCCTTTTTTGAACCGCTCCATCAGCGCGGCATCCTCACGGTCTCGGGCCGGGTCGGATCGGGATGGGCCTCTGGGTCCCGCCGCCGGGGGCGTTGAATCCCGTTCGGGGCTCAGTCCAGCCCCCGCCTGGCCGGTGTCCATGCCAGCAGAATCTATACCTGAACCCCTTGATATGATTTGGTCTTTCAACGGTGCCCCAACGTCCAGAACGAAAGACGGCGCCCCAGCCTACCGCGGGTGAGAACCCCGTCCAACCGCCTTAGACAGCGAGCCCACCAAAAGCGTTCGAGGCTCGACCAGACCGAGCCCAATCAGGCGATCTACAGGGACATCGACACAGGGTATACACATTGGTTTTAACCCGACAGGTCTCAGGCTGACGGGGTGTTTTCTCATCCCCGGATGGTGGCTCCAGTCACCAGCAGATTGTGCCCACCATGCACCAGCATCGGGGCACAGTGCACTCGAGTGGTGTTCAAAGCTCGGAGAAGATAGGTTAAAAACCCTTGAATCGTGCCCATTCCCGAGGGGACCCTCCCTCATAGGTAAGTGGCATACTGCGTGCTAATATGAACGCATCCACACGAGTGGTAGCACCGAAGGACACAAACGCCCGTTGCCACAAGTCACGAGAGAGGTTTTGAAAGTGAAAAAGTTTAGCCTAGCAAACAAAAAGGGCTTCACGCTCATCGAGTTGATGATTGTGGTAGCCATCATCGGAATACTGGCGGCCATCGCCATCCCCGCCTTCCTGCGCTACCAGCTGAAATCTAAGACAGCGGAAGCCAAAGTCAACCTGGGAGCCATTAAGACCAACCTGGAGGCGTTCTCCGCGGAGTTCGATCAGTATGTCGGCCTGGCAGCCCAGCCCGCCCTACCGGCCCTGCCTACCAAACGCCCATGGCCCCTCGCCGCCACGGTATGCCCAGCGACCTGCAACGCCGCTGCCATCGCCAACTGTAACACCTACGCCTGCATTGGCTTCCAGTCGGCCGGGCCGGTCTTCTACAGTTACGGCATCAACGTCAACGCCGCGCCCGCCACCGAATATGGCATTGGAGCAGTCGGCGAACTCGATGGTGTCGCCCCGACGGGCGGCTTTTCGCTGCTCTCCAACAATCAGGCGACCAACCAGTTCGGCATCATCGCCGCCCCGGTGGCAGCTGGTTGCCCACCAGCGACAACCCGCGCCGGGCAGGTGGTCGACTGTGCGCCAGGTGATTTCTAGGAATCGCGGAGCAACCATGAGCTCCTGACAGAGGCGGCAACAAGACCACCTTTGGTGTCTCTTGACCGCTTGTAGCAAACGCGCGCGCCCCCAAAAGGCGCGCGCGTTTTATTTTTCTTCTCATGACCACCAAAAGGCCAGAGGAAATACCCGTGATCGAATCCAAGTCGAAAACAACCTTTATCGAATGGATGGTGCTCGTATCGATCATCGCGATTGCCGTGGGCACTGCAGTGCCTGGCCTCCAAGAAGCCAGACGGCGCTCGCTCACCTCAGAATGCCGCAGCAATCTGGCCCTCATCCACACCCACCAACGAGGCTTCAAGGCCGTGCGAGGCCGCTTCGCCCATGTCCACAACACTGAAGGTTCGGTGGTTGGCGCCCCCCCCATGCCCTGGTCCAACCAACCCTGCGACAAGGCGTGCAACACACATAGCCACAGCTGCAACCAATTCAGCTGCATCGGTTTTAGGCCTGCCGGCCACGTTCGCTACCAGTACCGCGCACCGGCGAACAAAGAGGGGACCGCATTCGCCGCGGGCTGTCGCGCTGACCTTGACGAAGATGGCCGCTACGGCGGCTTTGCCTTTCAGTCGAGCGCTGCCCCTGACCCGGATGCGAAAGGCACAGTCAAAGATGGCATCTCCGGTTGCCCCGCCGATCAACCGAGCAACCTGGTCATTAACTGCCGCCCAGGAAGCTACTAAACAGGAACGCACAAGTTCCTGTTTAAACCGTCGACAGCCGACGCGGGTAGTTTCGATCACTGCCCATTCTACGAAGATCCTCGCGGGGCAGAGCCGCGATTCAATTCGTCAACAAGTTCGCTCTCGGTCAAGATGCCTTTCTTGAGCAGGAGGCGCGCAACGGCCAAAATCAATTGGCCGCGCTCGGTGTGAGAAACCGGCTCGCGATTCATCAAAGATTGAACCAATGCGGCGGCCGCGTCTTCCAAAAAGACAATCTCACCGAAGCCTTCCTCTTCGCCCTGAACCTGCACGGGTTCCTCCAAAGCTGAAAGAACCTCGGCACGTGAGGCTTCTAAAGGATGGGTGTCCGACCCCGAGCGTGGGTGAGTACCGCGAGGCCGACTCACTTCCGTTTTGGGGTCGAGCTCGGAGAGACTCGGAGCGGTCATGTTTGGATTCGTTGGCTCTTCGGCGCCCTCAGTCTCGCCCCGCCGCTTTTCTGGATCGCCAGAACCAAGAGCCACGGGCCTGGATGCGAGACGCCCAGTCGATTCCTCCAACATGGGTGCGCCAGGGACAATGTCCGGCAGCGGCGTGGCAGCCATGTGGTCAACCTCAGAACTCGGTTCCGAAACCGGGCTGTTCTGACTTTCCGACGGATCCAAAGCGCGCGCCCGCGCAGCACTCTCGGACTCTGGAATATCACTCGTTCCCACCAAGGCCTGCGTGCTTGGGGGCACCAAATGTTGGTCTGGCTCGGGCGGAATGAAACGACCGTCCAACTCGGGCACCGGAATGAGGTCAGTACGTTCAAGGCCAACCGGAATCGAAAGATCCCGCGGCTCCTCAAAAGGATGAACCGAGTCCTCCGGAACCACCGGAAGCTCCAAAGGCCCGGACCCCGCACGTGCGGAGCGAAGGCCCGCTGCCTTGGACGCCAACATCGTCACCCCTTCGGTATCCTCAGAATTCGAGGAGGACTTTCGCCGGGACAGGCCAGCGTATGAGGCCACGCCTTGGTATTCGGTGGTCATGCTCGAACGAGCACTTTCCTGAGCAGAGGCGGCCGCCGAAAGCATGGCCAACGTTCGCTCGCGATCGGGGTGCTCAGAAAGGGACTGCGGAAGGGTCGCCACCCCGCGCCGGGGTGACGCCACCGACGGCCCACGTTCCTTCGGAACGCTATGCTCTCCCACCTGCACTTTGGGTGAGCGGATGGGCGCACGGGCTTCTGCTACCGCACTTTTCTTAGAGCGCGTAATGCGTATCGTCTTCCCGTCTTGGCCGCTCATGCCGCTGGCGGCCTGTACGGACACGCCACCCGCGGTACCTGGGGCCGAACGCATGGGCAGACGTCCGGTCTCGTCCTGATCGAAAAGATCTTTCCCATCCTTCCTAGAAGAGGCCCTAGGAGCGGGCTGATGCAACCGCGCCAGCTCAGGGATATCATCTGTTTTCTTTTCTGAGGCGGGCGGCGGCGTATGTACACTCGGCCCATAAAAGGACAAAATGGCCCGATCCAGCTGAGTCGCTCCAGCCACAAGAATTCGCACCCTACGACCGCTGGTACGCCCCAGTTCTTCAAGAGCAACAAGATCCAGCGGATCTGACATCGCGACGTGGATATATTCGGCCTCGCTGGTCCTTCGCACCGCCACCGGCAACACACCATACTTGACCGCGAGCTCCCGGGGCACGAGCTCGAGCAACTCGCTTGCTACATGTATATCGGACACCTGTACCCGCTCGAGCCCTAAATGCTGGGCCATCAGGTCGGCAAGATGACCTTCATCTGAACCACCGTACTCCGCAAATATGGTTTGTAGACGACAGCCAGCGCTCCGATGCGCAAGAAGTGCGGCCCCAAGAGTTTCTGCATCGAGGAATTTCATTTCCAGGAGCAATGCGCCCATGCTGCCCAACCCCGGCAAACCTCCCTTCGACCTGTCCTCGCTCATCGCTTATTCAACAACGCCAAGAACTCATCCTGCGAGAAGATTCCTTTTTCTACGAGAAGATCGACCATGACGCGGATCGCCTTGGACTGTTGGCGTTGGGCACCGTCGAGGGCCTGAGCCATCTCAATCGCCTGGCTCGAAGCGGCAGAAGAAACAGTCGCGTCTGCCTTGGCAGCACCACCGACATGGGGCACCGGTGGTTGGGAAGGGGTCATGGGACGCGCCTGCTGCCCCACCGAACGCGCAACCCCTGGCGGCGGCGGAGGGGCTGCGCGGGAGCGCGGAGCACCCGTTTGCCCCCGACCGTCGTCTGGGCTCGAAGACAGCCGAGCCTCGGAAAATTGAGGTTGGGTCGCATGAAACCGAGGCCCAGAACGCCCGAGCTCTAGGCTGTCCTCACTGAATCCCCCGGCTAAAAATCGAGTGATCGCGGTCGCGATTTGACGTTCGCCGGCGATCGTCGTCTTGATCTTCATACCGGTCTTGAAGCGCAGCTCATCGATGGCACGCATATTCCCGGGATCGGCCATGGCCACCGTAAGCACTTTTCTTTCGGAGTCATAGTGCTCAGGACAAAGACCGTGGGCGCGCGCAAACTCTACATCGACCTTGCCCACGATTTCTTGAGACACATTCATATTGGAAAATGTCGCCCGGGGAATACCAAGCTGCTTCGAAAGCGCCTTGACCAAGATCCCTTCGGATATGAAGTTCATATCGACAAGGATTTTGCCAAGCCGCTCATTCCAGCGTTTCTGCTCGACCAGAGCGGCCTTGAGTTTGAACTCGTCGAGCACCCCGGCGCGCACCAAAAGCTCTCCTAGCTTAATTCGTACGGCCACCTACGTTTCCCTGCCCCACAAAAAACTCTACCGCGCTTTCGAGCAGGGGTCACCGCAGCTTTCCCTCCGAAGTTCGCCACGCCTAAGGTAGGACATGCGCTCACCAGATGCCAATCACTGAAAGGCCCTTCTATGGAGATCGCGCGGGCGGAGAATCCATAGGCAACGGACGCGTGCCGGGGCCAGCTTCCAGCCGGAAAAGGGTCGCTGCCAGGTCCACATCCACTTCGACTTCTTTGAGTCGCATATCGACCTGATGATCTTGGCCTGGGACCTGGATCTTGATGCCCCTCGGGAAAAACGCGCCGGTTTCGAGGGCTTTGAACCTACTAAAGACCATAGACACCCTGCTCTGCCCACCTGGCCCTCGAATAAGAAGACCTTCCACCCGTTTTTTCTCGGGATCGACATGCATCACCGCCTCGTTCCCCTCGGGGTTGGCCAATGCCAAAACCCACCGATCGTTCGCCTCTGACCACGCGATGGACTGGGGTTCCCAATCTTGCGCGCTCGGCAAACCCCCAAGAAGCGTGTCCACAAGGGCGCGGGGGGTCATACGTAGGGGCAAGAGGCGGGTAAGATTTTCTGGTGTCGCTGGCCCTTCACGAAGCACGCCCTTGGACAGAAGCCACAAGCGAGCGCCATCGCTGGCCATCACATCGAGGGGCTGCTCAAACGGAGACACCGTCTCCAGTCGAAACGACTCGGGTCTCTCGGCCAAAAGAACAACTTTGACCCGCACCCGACCCTTCTCGCCGAAATAGGTGACCCGCCCCGAGGCCCTGAGACTGCGATGCATGGGGCGGTCTTCTTGAAGCCGAGCCCACGCCTCTTTTGGACTCGGCAGGGGCGCAGCCGGACCTCGCGGCACCGTGCGACACCCCTCGATGAATCCAGCCAGCAGGCACCCTAGGGCAATCGTCCCCCTCCGGCCCGTCAGGCACGGCAATCGTGTCGCGGCCAAACGGACCAAGAATGCAACCTTTTTAGGAGCCCGATGGACGGGTCAAGGCCAAAAGCTTCCCTTTCACCCGTTGGACGTCTCGTTCAGCCCCGGGAGCTCGCGCCCTTTCCAGCCTCTGATACAGACGATGGCTGACCCCATAGGCCGCCTCTGCCCCTTTGGTATCACCCTGCGTCACCCGGGTATCACCGAGGCGTTCAGCCACCGATGGGTGGTCCGGAGCAAAACGCGCGGCCCGCTGCAGGATTCGCTCGGCGTCATCAAAGCGGCCCAAGCGAAAATACACAAAGCCAAGTGCGTGCATGACCTCGCCCGAGCGCGGTTCGAGTCTAAGCGCCCGAAGACCGAGCTCCGCAGCGTGTTCGAGCTGCTCACCACGTTCTGCATACAGGAACGTCAAAAACCTCAAAAGCCTGACCGATTCGGGGTGGCGCTCCAAACCACGAGCCGCCACCAACGCTGCTTCGTCGTGGGCGCGCGCCTCCGTGAATATTTGGGCCAAATGAAACGCGGCGTCTTCGCTCCCCAGTTCCGCCGTCTTGATCAGATAGCGTCGTACGCGATCGAGCGCCTTCGAAGGCTTGGCGTATCGAAGCAGAATCGTCGCCTCGACCGCCGCCAGACGAGGAGAGTCCTGCTGGCGTCGTGCATCGCGGATCAGGTCCAAAGCCTCCTTGACCCGCCGACTTCGGGCTTCGACGACTGCGAGCTCGCCGATCATCGCAACGGATTCTGGACTTCGCTCGATGCCGGTCCCAAGCGCGAGCGCAGCGCGATCGGGGCGCCCTGAGGCCATCAAAATGCGCGCGACACGAAGACGAGCATCTTCGTAAAACGTGCTTTTCGGACTGATGTGTTCAAACTCGGCCAGCGCCTCATCGTCTCGACCCATCTTGGATAAAGCCACCGCCAACCAATACCGGTGGGCTTCGGTAGAGGGCGCAGCGCGAACAACTTCTTTCAGTGCCCAGGCGCTGCGCTCAAAACGCCCCTCTTGCAACAACATCATGCCAATGCGCGCCTCCAGGGCCGGCGCGAAACCCCGCCCCCGAAGAAGCTCCAGGTGTCGGTCGCCCACCTCGTCGCGCCCCACCGCAAATTCCGCCTGCGCCGCGTACAGCAAACCCTCAAAGTGTCCGGGGTTGTATTCGCCAAACAGACGCCAACTTTTTGCCGCGTCTTCGAGGCGTCCTTGCCGCTCGTAAATGCGGGTCAGATCGATGACCAGGCGAATGTTGCCCGGCGCGCGGTCCCGCGCCCGCTCGAGCGCCTCTGCCGCCCGCGCGAAACGGCGGCGCGATTCTTCGATGCGAGCGATTGCGGCGTAGGGCTCTGCGGCTCCCGGAACCCTCACGAGCGTATCTTTCAGCAGCTGAAAGGCGTCGTCGGTTCGGCCTTGGCGCTCCCACAACGCGGCCAGAGAAACCGCCGGCACCGCGGAATCGGGCGCAGACGCAATCGCCCGACGAAGCGCGGCCTCCGCGCGCGACAACTGTCCTTGTTCTTCGAGCAATTTTGCGCGCAACAATCGCGCAGAAACATGATCCGGATTGAGGGTTAATGCCCGCTCTAGGTGCCACGCCGCCCGATCGGGGCGCGCGGTGCGCATCGCCACTTTGGCCAACTCGACGTGCAGATAGGTCGAACCGGAGTCATAGACCAAAGCCAACTGCAGCGCATCGCGTGCGGCCGACAAGTCGTCTTTCGCCCGAGCAAGCTCGGCGCGCATCGCGTGATAGTAGGCCTCGGAGCTGACCAAGCGCTCAGTAGACCCCGAAGGAGGCAGTGCGAACCCGTCATCAGGGACCAAGAGGGTCCCCGCGAACACCAGCGCTACAAACCAGGGCGCAATCCAGCCTCGCGGGTTGATACGCAAAATACCTGATTTATGGGACAACAGCGTACACACACCCAGAATTCAAGCGTATCACGGATGCCCCCAATTTTACACGGGTTTTGGCCCACAGCGAACCTCAGTGGTATCCCCTATTATTTCATATATAATTGAAATAACTGCATTTTTATCCAAATTGTCTGCAAACGTCCCGCCGGAAACGGGGACCTCGGGGTGGCCACAACGGTCCTGGTATGTGCATCATGGGCGTGGAAGAATTTCGCAAAGCCCATGTCCTCAGAGAAAATCATGATCCACCGGCCAACAGCACCGCTGAAACCAGGAACCGCCCAATGACCTCCGAGTCCGATGACTCCGCCAAACCTCTGAGTCTACCGGAGGGCGCGCTCCACCCAGAAAAGGCTGTGGCCGGGGTCTACAACATGTGGACCAGACCTCCGGCGGGCAAGGTTCTGATCATTGGTTCCGACCTCGATATCACCCGCAAACTTGAAGTTCGTTTGGCACGCGAGGGACACGACATCATCGTCACCGAAGGTCGCGAAGCCGCACTCGAGGCAACCCAACGCGAAGCGGTCGATGTCATCATTACCGACCAAGATCTGGGCGATGGTTCTGGCCTGGAGCTGCTGGCTGAGCTCAAGGAAAAAAGTAAACCCTTCGAAGGTTTGATCCTGTCCCACGACACCAGCGAAGGCTTTGCCATCAAAGCCCTGGAGGCGGGCGCGCTCGCTTACCTCCCCAAGCCGATTGAGAACCTGCAACTGGTGAGCCTGAAAGTCCAAAGTGCGGTGTCCAAGGCCCGCGCTGAGCGGGACCGCGACGACCTTGTGCGACTGCTCTACGCACAGACCCAAGACCTGGTGAATCGAGAAACCGAGGCCGAGCTCGGTGGCCCTATCATCGATACCGACGACATCGACATCGACACCATCGCCGGAACCGATCCCCTCACGGGATTGCCGAACCGAAAAACGGCATACCAAAGGTTTCGCCGCGAAACGGCGCGCGCGCTCCGCTATGACCGCCCGCTCTGCGTGGCATTGGCCAGCATCGACGGCCTCGAGGACGTCATCGAGCGCTTTGGCAGGGCCACCGCCGACGGCACCCTCCGGGGTATCGCGGGCGTGTTCTCAGGCATGGTTCGAGACGTTGATTTCGTCGCAAGAAAACAGGGCGGCGAGTTTCTTTTCATCTTCCCGGAGACCCAAAAGCAAGACGGTGCGGTGGTCATGAATCGAATCCGGGAAGCCCTATCCCAAACGGCCTTCAGCGAAATTGAAGCCCAAGAAGAGGGCAACAAGTTCCGCCTGACCACGAGCGTCGGCGTGGCCGGCATGCCCGCGGACACCACCAACAGCACCGTGCTGAGAGATGCGGTCGAAAATGCGCTCTCGAAAGCCAAAGGAGAGGGCAACAAAGTGCTTTGTTTCAGCGGAAAAAAGGAAGAATAACCGCTCGCGGGGTCAGTCCCCGTTCGGTTTGCGCGTAAAAAATGGCGGGCAAAGCCTCTATCTTCCCGGCCCGCCCGGCCTACGGTGTGGTGAAAGGGGAAGGGTCAGGGCGATTAAAAAGTTCACACCGAAGGCCGGAACGGTACGGGAATTTGTTCGTCAGGGTTGATAGGGAAAGATTAATACAAGGCGTGTGCCAACACCGAGAGCACGTGTAAGCACCTGGAAACAGGAGCATCAATCTCCATCTTTCCCACGGAGGCCTCCACCATGTGTCACAGCCACAGTGGCGTCATCTAGCTTAACCTCCTGATTTTACCCGTTTCGGCATCCGGAGGGCCATTTGCGCCTGGTCGTCACCGGTGACGTCACACCAAAAGCACTCCTCGCTTGCGAAAGTTCCTCCTTGTCTCGTAGGAAAACGGAACTCATGCGAAGTCGGTCCGTGGCCCGTTTCGTCGGCCCCATTGTCATTGCCCTGGCTGCCCTGCCGTGGAGTGCTTACGCACAGGACGAAGGCGCGCCTGGACTTCCGCCGGAGGCGGCCGACGACGATGATGATGATGACGATGATGATGACATCGTCCGCGCCCCTTCCTTGCCCCCAGTCGAAGAAGAAGTCGAAGACGCGATCGTCGAAGAAGCCGAACCCGAACCCGAGCTCACGCCCGAAGAACGCATTGTAGACCTCGAGGAAAAGTTAATCGACCTTCAGCAGCGTTTAGACAACATGCAGGAGAACCAAAGGGAGGCGATCAAAGTCTCCCTTCATGGCTACGTCGATTTTGGCTACTTTGTGCCCCGCAACAACGGTGTCGGCTGGATACAAGACTTTGGGAATCAAGCCGTACCGCGCTTTGCCGGTCAGTATGGCTGGGTGTTTTTGGGTGATATTCTGTCCACAACGATCAACACCCGTGGCGAAGCAGCCGACCTCGGGGATGCGCCCGGTTCTTCCGACCGCTTCGACAGCGTCTCGTCCGGTGGTGCCCCGGGCTTCATCGTGAACGAGGTCAACCTGCAGGTCGAGGCAGATCTGGGATACGGCCTGATGGTGAACAGCGGTTTCAACGTGGTGCCCCGTACGGGAAACGACTTCGCCCTCGGAGACTTCATTGAGCTCGACATTGCCGAGCTTGAGTGGGTGGTCCCCGCGCTTCACGGCACATCATTTTTTGTCGGAAAGGTGGAACCCGTCATCGGCGTAGAGTACAAAGACCGAAAGGCGAACCGACGCTTCGGCATTACGCCTTCGCTGGTCCAGCGGTACAATTCAGGAACGCAGCTCGGACTCAAAGTCAGAAGCAAGCTCCTGAACGACTGGATCATCATCGCGGCTGCCCTCACCAACGGATCTTCTACGACGGAGCAGTTCCACTTCTTTAACGAAATCGACACCAACTCCGGCAAAACATTGAGCGGTCGCCTAGCCTTTCGGATCCCCGTCGGCGAACTCATCGCCGCACTGGCCGGCGACACCCTCGAGGTAGGATTTTCGGGAGAGTGGGGCCCACAAGACCGCGCGCGCGACAACGCCGGTGATCTGTGGTTCCTCTCGGTTGATCTCGAATACAAGCGAGCCAACTTTGCCCTGAAAGGCCAATGGATACGCGGCGAAGCGCCCGGACGCACCATCGACGACGCCTGGGAGCTCGACCTCAAAGACTCCGGGTACGTGGAACTAAATTGGATGTTTCTCCCCTATTTGGGCGCACTGTTGCGGGGCGGTTTGCGCAACGCATTTGTGGGCCTTGGGGATACGCGGGCCTATCTGACCAAGTCGTGGCGCCTCACCGTCGGGGCACGCGCGGTCCTCGGACGCCACGTCGTCCTCAAGGCGGAGTACCTCAAAAACGGCGAGTTCGGCGAGGTGCCCGAATTCCAAAATGATGTCTTTACCAGCTCCCTGGTTCTTCACTACTAACAGGACTAGGCGGAAAAACGGGGGAACACGGCAGTGAACTGTAGCAAAAGAAATGAGGAAAGCATGAGGATTGGAATTCAAGCAGACACGTCTAGGCCTTCGGCGAGCCGATTCAAGGCCTGGACCTTCGGCCTTGGCATGGCCCTCCTCTTCGCCCACGCGAACGCCGCGCACGCCGAGGAAGACTGCAAGGATGCCTGGCAGAACGGATACGGTGCTGGTAAGGATATCAAAGCGCTGCAGTCCGAGGTCAGCGAGCTTCGTGAGGTTCTGGGCCAGCTTCTTGAGCTCGACCAGCAGCGCACCGCCCTTCTGAGTCAAGCGCTCGGTGGCCAAGCCGTTTCTCGCACACTTCCCAGTTCAACACGATCCGCGAGGGCAACCAAAGTCTCGCGCAAAACCGCACCCTCACGGTCGCGCAGCAAAACCGGACGCGTCAGCGGGTCTGTGAGCATCCCCGGAGGTGGCAAGACAGCCTATGTTTATGTACAAAACGTCCGTGGGCGTTTGGTGCGCGGCCGAACCCTTCAGATCAAGCAGATCAACAAGCAATTCAGACCGCAACACCTGGTGGTTCAAAAAGGAACGCGGGTAGACTTTCCGAATTTAGATCCCACTTATCACAATGTGTTTTCTCGAAGCCAACCCGCCAATTTTGATCTCGGCATCTACCGCGCAGGCGATGCGGTCAAAGGTCACAGCTTCAATGTTCCGGGCCTGGTCCGCATACACTGCAACATGCACGAGAAAATGCAGGCCTCTGTGCTGGTCGTTCCTAACCACCTCTACACCGAAACAGGCGCCGACGGCACCTTCACTTTAGACAATGTTCCCCGCGGAAAGCGCAAGATTGTGGCGTGGGCACCGGGCGCCAAACTCGAGACCCGCTGGGTGACCGTCGGATCAGGGACCGCCAACCTCGATTTCACCCTGAAAAAAGAGAAACGACGGCGGCACAAAAACAAACACGGCCAAGCCTATCGTTCTTACGAATAGGTTCAGCCCGCCGAATCCCCGAGCCAAGTGGACACCTCTATCCTTTCCATGAACATGTTCAAGCGTAAACAGGAACGCCTGGGTTCCAAGCCCCATTTTCGGCAAAGCCGGCCCCAACGCGCTCGCCGAGCACACACGGAGCGCCCCGAGCAAACACCGCAGAGTTTAATACCACATAGCGCATGGCGCCCGACCCATGCCTTCCTGTTGGGCCAGCTCTCGAGAGCGGCCTTGGTCCTGATTCCGCTCACCCATGCCGTCCACTGTGCGGCCGTACAAGAGGCCTCCACAGACTCAGACGACACCCAGCCCGCCCGCGCCCCGAGTAAGACCCCTCCCCGCCAAGCACCGGTACGCATCGAAATCCACCCCGGTGAAAGTTGGTATGCTTTTCGGGCAGCCGAACTCGGCCTGACCGCCGACCAAGCCGCCCTGCGGGATGAAGAAATCACCGACGAAGGCCCCCCCACCGATCGTTTCTGGGACGACCAGCTGGCCATCGAAGTGGCCAGTATCTTCCGAGGCCTTTGCAACGAGTGCCACGGAGGCCGTCGTCGCATTGAGGATGCCCCAAACATCCCCCCACCCGAAATGGGCTGGGGACAAACCGAAGGCCCCTTCTACGACCGCATCCTCAGTCACCGACAAGCCTTCCGTTCGATTTTTTATGGCGGCCGCCCCAAGGGAGGCAAACGCTCAAAAATGCCCGCCTGGGGCAACAAGCTTTCGCGAGAACAAATCTGGGGCCTGATTTACTACGTCGAGTACGCATCAAGCCAGGGCAACCGCCGTTAGCGACGTCACCCAAGTGAGACAGCCTCCCCCTCACCCGTGCCTGTTTGATGCATCCCACAACTCCTGCGCGAACTCAGCCGCACTTCTAAACCGATTCTCGGGTTCCGGAGCGCAGGCCTTTTGGCAAAGCGTTTCCGCGACCTTTGGCAGCACGGGATCGACAGACAAAGGTGATCGCGGCGACTGAATGACCTGCGCGAGAAGCGCCGCGGGAGAGCAATCGCGGTCCCTCATTGTGGTGCCTGTCAAAACCTCGAAGAGGACCGCACCCAGGCTGTAAATATCGCTTTCCGGTCCCACATCCTGGCCCACAAGCTGCTCGGGCGCCATATATCCCGTGGTTCCTACTAACGCTTGGTCCATGGTAAGGCGAGTCTGATCCGCCGCAATGGGCAGAACAACCCCAAGGTCACCGATTCGGGCGGTGTTTTTCGAACTCAAGAACATATTGTCCGGCTTCACGTCTCGATGAATAAAGCCCGCTTGGTGGACCGCGTGAAGCCCTTCCGCGACCTGTGCCACAATACGAAAACTTTCTGCTGGAGGTAGTCTCGAGTCGACTTCCAGCCTGCCTCGAAGTGAAAGTCCAGGAGAAAGCTCCATGGTGTAGTACTGCTGATCCCTATAAGAACCAGCATTGTAGATCCGGACGACATGTTCATGGTCAATCCGCGTCATGGCCTCAACTTCACGCCGGAAGCGTTGGGCATACTCCCGGGCCTTCTTGTTTTTGAGGTTTTGAACTTTGAGAGCAACATCCCGATTCGTCGTCTGATCCCGAGCGCGATAGACAATGGCCATGCCGCCCTGTCCCAGTTCACTCTTGATTTCGTATCGACGGTCAAAAACAATCCCCGGAAGAAGCGTTCTTCCAAAAGCGCTTCTGGATCTTCGCCCTCTCAGTACAGCACGCACCTTGGCAAGCAAGATTGCAGGGACAAAAGGCTTTACGATAAAGTCGTCAGCACCGTGATCAAGACTCTTTAAAATAGTGTCCTGATCCTCTAATCCCGACACCATAATCACGGGCAACTCAAACGCAGGAATGGTTACTCGAAGCCGCTTTAAGGCTTCAAGCCCACTCATGTTGGGCATCTGAACATCCATCAAGACCAGCTCGGGAGTCTCATGCTCAAGAGCCTGCAACAGCGCGCTGCCGCTTTCGGCTTCCCTAATATTGTATTTACCGAGCGTGAGTGTACTGCGAAGCAAACTTCGCATTCTCGGGTCATCGTCCGCTATAACAATCATCGGCTATGACGCCGCAACCGACTCTTTTGCTGCGTTCGCTTCCTTGGCTCTTGTAATCATCTCTTCAGCACCAACGATGGCGTTGACCGTGACAAGCCCAGATGAACTTATCTCACCGCTTACACCTGAGTACACCTCACAGGGTATTCGGAGCAAACCCAAGCCAAAGGATTTTGGTGGAACCTCTGTGCTCAATCGATCTTGGATCCGATCCGCATAAGCCTTACGGACGGCCTCCGGACTGCTCAAGATCGCCATCACGGTCTGGAATTCGGATCTGTTTTCTCCAGAAGTCATGTTTGTAGTGGTCAATTGGATTCGCGGCTGCTCCCAGCACCGCACTTCAAGAGTAGGCGATCGCTCATGCGCCCAGTCTGCGTGACGCATGACATTGCCCACGAGCTCCATGTATGCGAGATCGAAAGCCTCACGAATTGCTGGCGCACGAAGCAAGAGCCCTGTTCCTTCATAGATCGAGCGCCGCATCCGTTCCATCGTTTCACGAGCTCGCGCCAATTTAAGAAAGCGAGCTGCGTAGATTTCGTCGCCAAGTTCCCGAAATCGCATCCTAGACCTCCTCAGTTGCACGAACCGGCGTCCAAAAGCCGAAACCTCGATCTGCAAGCGCTATCGAGCCGCAACTCGAGGGTAGTCAAGAAGCGTTTCTGAAATGAGCTATTCGAGTTGTAGTACACATCCACTGCGCAACCGAGAAGCAGCGGCTTGCCTATCATGTCAGTCATATACCCCAGCGTGCTTGAGTTCGAAGACACTAGGTCTTCAAGATGCATCTCAATTTCTTGAGAGGAAGCGAGACTACCCAAGAATTCTGCCACGAAACTCGGAAAGGCATCATCTTCGTCAAAATCTTCAAGCCACATGCTTTCACCGGAGCATCTAACGACGCAACGAGCGTCGGTGCGCTCTATGGAAATGCGAGCACCAAAATCATCGTACAGCATAATTCAAGTCCGCCCCTCGAAAACCAACACGGTCACGTCATCGACAACAGCAACTTCTCCACGAAAAGAATCCCAGGCATCCATGAGACGATCTACTCCTGCTTGGGCCTCGGTCCCCTGGATGCTCTCCAAGCGCTCAAGAAGTTCTTTGTCGCCAAACATCGTTTTGCCGGAATCCTTCTGTTCAGAAAACCCATCGGTATAGAGATACAGCCGCTCACCCTTCCCTAGAGAAATTTCTAGCTCATCGTACACGGGTCGTTCGACATAACCAAGTCCCGGCCCCTGGAGATGAAGGTGTTCCGCCTTGCCCTTGTGTACAAGGGTTGGCGGTTCGCATCCACTTCCAGCCAAACGCACGGTTACACCTTCAGGCTCAAGAATAATGTCCGCACATACAGCATCGCACCCTACAGTGGTGCCTCCGAAAGGGCCCTCTTTTGGGTATCGTTCGCGCAACACATCGCTAAACTGCCCTAGCAATACTCCAGGCGAGAGAGCAGAGTCTCTTAAGCGATCATACTCCGCTTTGATGGTGGCCGTTCTTACGGCAGCTTGGACGCCATGTCCGACGACATCAACAAGAAGCACTCGAAGTTTGTTCTCTCTGACAAGAACCAGATCATAAAAATCCCCGCTCACAACATCCAGGGGTTTGAATGCAAGTCCAATTTGCAACCACGGAATCTCCGGAACAGCAGAAATGAGCGTCTTCTGAAACCTCCCCGCTGAGCGAAGATCTCCGTCAAGCTGCTGGTGAACTTGAAACAGTACAAGCTCTTGTCGCCTCTGCCTGACCATATTGCGAACCCTCAAAAGAAGCTCAGACGCATTGAAGGGCTTAAGCAGGTAGTCGTCAGCTCCCTGCTCTAGACCAAGGAGCTTCATGCCGGTATCCGCTCGAGCGGTGACAAGGATGACCGGAGTACGCCCTAAAAGACCTTTGTCTTGCTTAATGATTTTGCACAGCTCTTCCCCGCTCATGTTCGGCATCATGACATCAGAAACGATGATGTCGGGCTCCACCGACTTGGCCAAATCGAGCCCCTCTTCGCCGTCTTTCGCTAAAATGACCTCATACTTCGGCTCTAGAATTGACCTGACATAGCTCCTCATATCCGGAGTGTCGTCGACGACAAGAACCGTGGGGGAATCACCGAGGGCCTTTATTGCGGCCTCGATTCTGATCTTTCCTTGTTTAGAAAAATGCCGCGGGGTGTAGTCTGCCTTCTTCGTCAAACATCTTTTCGGGTCCGAATCGCCAACCGAAACATCCGGAATATCAAAGGTTACAGGCACATTCCGGCGAATTCTTTCCTCTGGCCGCCGAACCACAGTATCTGGGTTGAGATGCGCAGAACCAAGAGGAATCCTAAGGGTGAAGACGGAGCCCTCACCCTCCTTGCTCTCCACGGAAATAGAGCCTCGATGGAGCTCTGCATACTCCTTAACCATCGCCAACCCAATTCCCGTACCAGCGTACTTCCTGGTCGTCGAGGCATCCACTTGAGAAAAACGATCGAAGATTGCAACTTGTTTATCTCTTGGAATCCCGATGCCTGTATCAGCCACGCGGATCTCGGCCTGATCCTCCACTACAGTGAGTTGAACGGTGATACGACCTCCAGGCTCCGTAAACTTGAAAGCATTGGAGACGAGATTCATCACCATTTTCTCAAACTTCTCGCGATCGACGTAAGCCATGACAGCATTCGGAGGCATCAGTGCCTTCAGGGCTACACCTTTGCCCTCGATCGCAACCTTAGCGGTCTCTACGAGAGAACCAAGCCATTGGTCTAGGTTTGTTAAAGTAAAGGTTGCCTGAAGCTTCCCAGCCTCCAACTTGGAGAAATCCAAAAGATCGTTGATCAAGTTTAGGAGTCGCAGCTGATTGCGTCGAACCATCGACAATTTCTGGTTTCGCTGTTCATTCGACTCCTCGGCGATCAGCGCCTCGACAGGCCCGATAGACAGAGTTAGGGGAGTACGGAGTTCATGAGAAACGTTCGCAAAGAAATCACTTTTGAGAGTATCGAGCTCCTGCAATTTTGCCCGAGCTTCGTACTCGTTGCGTGTGAGCTTGTACCGACTGACGTTCGAGGCCACTGCAATGACAGCGGTGAGAAGGAGGAAGTAGAGATTGTTTGAGAACAAGGCAATTTCAATGGTTGGGCCCGTCAGAAGACTTGGCACTAGCCACACACCAATAACAAGTACGCAGGCCACAACGGCCTCCCGAGCCCTCCAATAAAAGAGAACCCCAAAAGCCAAAATACAAAGATTCAGGCCAGCGTAGTAGGGCGAGGCATAGCCCTCGAGACGCTCAATCATGACCTCGATCACAACGGCGGCGATCAATTCCGGTAAGAGACCAAGCAAATACGCGTAGCGGATAGCACCAGGAAGCCGCGTCAAAGCAAACACGCCAAGCATGAGACCCGCGGCCGCGAAACGATAGACAAGAAATTCAGCAACGGACTCCGGGTGCGTGAGGAAATCAAGAGAAAAACCAGCGGGAAGAAGTACGGTACCCAAAATCGCCGCAATACGAGCCCCATTCAGGTTCAAACGAGCTCGGTGGAGGGCAAATCCAGCGAGATATTCGTTCTTCTTCATCGTCCGATGCGCAGGAACCCATTCAGCCCTAGTGGCTCGCTCTCAATCACAATTGAAGAGGGAGCGGGACTAAGATCAGCGATGAGTGTCCGAAGTTCGTCGGAAGTGCGGTGAATCAAAAACCATTCAAGCAAGAACTCCATAACCCCTCGGGATGGATTCTGCGGGGAAACGTTCCCGATTACCAGAGTACCGTCGGGACGGACGGAATCATAGAGAATTTGAGCCAATACGGAGAACGTACGATCGTGCAAATAATCAAATAGACCAGCACTGTAGACCAACTCACTCTGGCGCAAAACATGCGGCAGGCGGCGTGTAGCCAAAAGTCGTCTAACGGACTCCTGTACAAAATGTATACGAACACCAGTTGACTTTACAAACGGTGTCAGTGTTTTTTCACAATAGCGTATAGCTTTTTCTTCTTGATCCAGCAAAGTCACGTCAAGGCGGCGCCCTAACTCAGGAGAGCGCTCCAAGAGCGAACCAATCTCTCGAGCAGGACCACAGCCTATGCTTGCGATATGTACAACAGGCTCAATCGATGCATGGATCGCGCGACGAAGAACACCATCCAAATAGTCAAGTCGATTGATATTAGCTCGAGTCGCCGCCTCCTGGCAGAGGTACAAGTTTACGAGCTTACCGAACAGCGTCTCACCTTCTGCGTGATCTCGGTAAAACATATTCATGACTTCAAAGTCACCCGGGTGCGAAAGAGGCTTTCCATAGGCCCTCTGCATCAAGGGCGACGCCATAAAAAGTCGCAGAAGATTGCTTTGGCAAAAAGTGCGAAAAGCCGGATGATACGTACTCGGAATTTCCGTAAGCGCGCGGAAAAGTATTTGCGCAAACTCGGCCATCGCTGCAACAAAACCCGGAAGTGCCTGATCAATGTATTCCGAGGTCAACTGGTCACGAGTCAGACGGTCTTCTTTCGCAAGTGCTGCATCTTCTTGATCTAGAAGCCGCTTCGTTTTTTCAAGATACGCCCGGATATCTACAACTGCACTCTTAAACTCATCGGAAATAGCATTCATCTCGCTCGCATCATTCGCCTCCGCCCATCGTGCTGAAAAGTCGGCACGCGCGGAATCACGATACAAACTAGGTAGGTCAATGAGCTCTGGAACTTCAACCCCAACGCGGAGAGCACCTTCGAGCGTATCCACATACCGGACGACGCACACGCCGTTGTAGAGTTCTGTGCTTCCATACGAGAGGGCAAAAGAATCAATCCGATCGCCTGTCAGAAGCAGACCATCGGCATCGTCCTGCGCCACTACATGCAAACAAACACCATGCACTGACAGGTCTTCCACGGAAGCCTTCAGGGGCCCCTGAGCGCGATGCGCCAAACGCGCCCGAAAGGCCCCCGGCTCAAAGCTTGCCGTACGAACTCGGCGAGACCTTACAGTGCGAGCCTTCGTTTTAGGCGCCACGCGCAACACGCTCTTTTTCACTCGCTCCGACACTGCCTACACAGGGTAGGCACACAATCGTCGGATCTCCAACTAAGAAGCAAATCAGCAATCTACGACTGCTCAACTGTTCATCTGCCCTTGTACGACAAGAGGCGGTACGCGATCTATGCCGATGTCAAGAGGACGCGCAAGATGGTCTGATGCGCGCGCGGCACCGACTTTCCAAATGAACAAAGCAGCCATCGTGGTTGCGAGAGAACTCGTTGGCTTGCTCTGTTCGGTCCTCTATCCAAGGCGTACTCAGGACCCCCTTGTCACCCGCACTTCGCCACGAGAAACGGGAGGGATTTGTAGGCCTTATATTACGCGTACGCTCGAGAACAGAACTCTGGGATGATGATTCCCTACATCGTCAACCAAAAGCACTCCATTGCGCACCGGGGGTTTTACGTTGGTTTTAACCCTCTCGTCGCCGCGCCCCCGAAACCAGCCGCGACCGATGCTCAGCTTCGTTTGGCAGAATCGTTCTTGGAGTCCACAGAGCCATCCTTTCATATTCCCCTGTGGCCATGATTGGAGTTTTTACCCGGGCAGCCCTATGAGTTTGAATCCCAGACCTCTATGATGGTGGACAGAAGTGCTTGCTTGCCTCCCGTGTTATGCGCTCTTTCGGCTAGTTTTTTGTCTCTACAGTACCTCAAGAATTCATGAGGGGCCGTTACAGGCTCGTATGGTGGGTGTCGGTGGACAGGCTTGTCGCTTCGTTTCGTTCCTCGGTTCAGTATGCTTAATCACGGGCTGTTCGGTGCTCTTCTTGCCCGATTCGATTGAAGAAGAGGCCGTGTGCGCTGACCCGGCGTCGCGCCAGCTTGTCTTCCTTTCTCAACCCAGCGATGCCATCGCGACAGAGGGCTTCGCGATTGAAATCGCTGTCGAAGACTTGGAAGGAAAGCGGGACCCTCTGTTCTCGGAAACCGTGAAACTACGCCTTGTCGATCCAATGGGTGAATCCTCGCTCCTGGGAACGACTAGCACCGTGGCGACTGAGGGTGTGGCAAAGTTCAGCGTTCTTTCCGTGAGTCGGTCGGGTGACGGCTTGCGATTGGAAATCATTTCGGATTGCGCGCGTTCAGCCCTGAGCCAAGTATTCGAAGTCACACCCTCAGGGAAGGCCGTCAAGCTGTCCTTTTTGTCCCAGCCTCATGATCTGTTGGTCGGAGACTCCTTCCTTGGCCCCATTGAGGTTGCTGCCTTGGACGAGTCCGACGGGCGCGTTACGGACTTCAGCGGCCGGATAGACATCGAAACATCTCAGGCAGATGCCTTTATTTACGGAAAGACGTCCGTATTCGCAGTGTCGGGGGTGGCCGCGTTTCCCGGTCTAGCCGTGTTGCCTGGTAACAGAACAGACATGACACTGTTCGCGTCAGCCCGGGGCTTGATGTCTGCTGAAAGCCTCGGCTTCAACATATCGGGTACAGCTCGGTACGTTGACGGCGATACCGGAACCGACACCCTAAATGATTGTCTAAACATCGAAAGTCCCTGTCAGACCCCCAATCACGCGGCCCTCATCGCGGCATGTGGTGACACCATTCTCTTGCACGGAGGGACCTTTGCCGAGCCTATAGTCCTAGATCGCATGTGCGAGCCCACTCAGCAATTGTTCGTACGCCCCTGGCCTGAAACGGGTACTCCGAGAATCAACACAAGCAGGTCTCCGGGTGATTCAGTCACGATTCGGGGCTCAAACGTTGTTGTCGATGGGCTTGCGATCGCGGGCGGGCAAAAAATCGGTTTTGCTGTTCTCGATCCAGCCGAGGATGTGACTATTCGGTCATGTAGCGTACAAGGCGTGGAGGATGCGGCTATTTTCGTTCAGTCCGGGAGCAATCATATTCTTGAGGGCAACAGCCTGCTCAGCCTGCGTGCCGGAGGCATTATCATCGGACAGGGAAGACAAGTACTCATACAAGGAAATCGCATCGTCTCGTCACCGCGAGCGGGAATTAATATTCGTGCTGGAGGGCAAGGAATCATTCGCGGAAACGATCTCGAAGGAAATGTCAACGGAGTCCAGCTGTTTGCCGCTGCGGAGATCAGCAACAACCGCATCTACCGCGGAGTCCATGGGATATCTGCCGTGAGGGCAAGCGGCCTGATCCTGAACAATACCATCGAAGGAAACACTGCCACTGGAATCCTGATTGACCCAGCCGACAGCGGCTTGGACATTCGCAACAACATCATAGCCAATAATAGGACCGGAATCGTGGACACCGTGGATAATGAGTCCAGCGTTCAGTACAATCTGTTTTTTGGCAACGAAACAGACTGTACCAACCTTGAGGCCACCCAGTGCCTCCATGACATGAATGGGAACATCGTCGGACTCGACCCCCATTTCGTGGATACCCAAAACTACTACCTGAGCTCTCCGGCCGGCCACTATCCGAGCTTCAATACGGATCCCCAAAGGCCCCTTTCGCCGGGCATTGACGCAGCTGAGGACGCGGCTGATTTCCAGAACGAATCGCAAAATAACGGACAACAGCGAAACCTCGGCGCGTGGGGAAACACAACCAGGGCGAGTAGAAGTCCATGATGCTCTCGTTTGTCCCGAAGGCCAACGGCTCGAAACTTGCGGCACTCGATCTCCTCGTGCCCGTCATCTTCCCGGACGCCTAAGCTGACGCCTGCTCCCACGGGGCAACGGGCGCTCAGAAGTTGTTCAGCGGTGCGTGTTTTCGGACTCTGAGGCTGCGCAGGCGGTCTTCAAAACGCTTCACCTTGCGCGCAATCGCATCAAATGCAACTTGATCCGTACCTTGAGCGATCTGCTGGTAAAGCTGTAGGTATCTTCGCTCCAGTTCCTTCATCTCGTCCTGGGGGAGTTTTGACCGAAGAGAAGCGAGCCGGCCATCCAAACGTTCGAGCTTGTTTCTGAGAAGCGGGGGTGAAATGGGGGCGACCCTCGATACCTCGATCAGAGCCCTAAGCGCGCGAATCGCGTGATCGTTTTCGCCCGCTTTGAGTGAATCTTTCCAGCGGGTCAAAAGTGGGCCACCACCGGCAAGATCACCCACATCGTCGAGCCTGAGGCCTCGAGCCCCAAGGACGCCCTTAAGCTCTTCTTTGAGGGCAGACTCAGCGCCCCCGGAATCGAACCGTGGCGCGGATTGGCCGCGGGGCCCAAGCTCCTCTTCGCCGCTCATCTTGGGCAACACGACAAAGGCCAAGAATGCGGCCAAAAGTCCGAGCACGCCGACCGCGGTGGGAATCCAGAGGCGGGAAGGACGCACCGGGTTGGATACGGTGCCATCCACATGCTGGGTGGCAAGGGTTGAAGACGCCATCAAGGCTTCGGTCATCGCCGGCGATGGGCCCTTGGAGGGGCGCAAGCCCCGAACGTCCATCAGATCTGACGAGCCGCGACCGGCAACGGCTTCTCCGGTAGAGCCCAACGCGCCCATGCTGCTCGTGGGGCGGTTTTCGCCACCCTCGCTCAAGAAGAGCTCCTCGGACGAGGCCGCCGCACGGCCCACTTCACTGCTCCTTAGACCCAAGACGGGTTCAATCCGGGAGGAACGATCGCCGAGGGAACCTGCATCGCCTCGAAGATGGGCTTCAATGCGAAGAGCCTCCTCGGCGACGATTGCCGCGCTGGCCGGGCGTTGATCGGGACGCTTTTCTAGAAGGTGATAACACACACCTTCTAGGCCACCGCTTGGCGGCAAAGGGGGCGGCCCTTGCTCGGCATGCATCATCAAAACCGAGGCGACCGTGTCGGCGCGAAACGGCTTTTGCCCCGCCAACATTTCGAACAAGACCACGCCCAAAGAGTACAGGTCGGCCGCGTGGGTCACTTCAGAAGATTTAGATTGCTCCGGCGCCATGTAAGCCGGCGTACCGATCACCAGCCCCACCTGGGTGAGTTTGGTGCGATCCTCGGTTCCCGCGAGGCGGACGATACCAAAATCAAGGAGCTTCGCGAATGTTCTTCGCTCGTTGCTCAACACCACGATGTTGGAGGGCTTTACGTCTCGATGGACAAGCCCCTTCCGGTGAGCGGCTGCGAGCCCTAAGGAGACATGGCTTAGTATTCGGGCAACCTTGACCGGCGGCAAAGCGCCCTCGCGCGCAATAACCTGTTTCAAGGTCCTTCCTTCAGCGTACTCCATGGCGAGGTAGCTGAGGCCTGCATCGGTCGTTCCGAAGTCGACGACGGACACCACATGGGGGCTTCGAATCTTGCTCGCCGTCTGCGCCTCTCGACGAAAGCGCCCCACAACCCGTTCGTCGGATCCGAGATCACCAAACAGAACTTTGAGCGCAAACTCGGTCTCAAGCTCGTTGTGTATCGCCTTGTACACACAACCCGAGGCCCCCTGACCGATCTTGGCCACCACGCGGTATCGACCGACCAGTTGACCAATAAGGGGGTCGTCCTTGCGGTCTACGAGACGGTTGCCGTCGATACCGCAAAACTGGGCTCGGCCCGAGTAGCTCGAGCGACACCTTGGACACACCCGCATGTCGGACCGCAGAATACCCGTGTGCACCCCATTGTGCCATCTTATTCAGCTGAGAAGTGCAGCCCGAGCCCAAGATCCCAAAAACCCACCACTTTTCGCGATCGAAACCAGCGCTTTGTGCATTTACGAACCCACGGGACCGAGGGACATCCGTCGGGTTGCCCGATCAACGCCAAGAACCTCGACCTCAATCTCCTGGCCGATTTCCACGTTTTTGAGGCTGACCTTGGCCTCAGAAGCCGGCAGCCGCGCGTCCTTCCCCGCAAGCAGCAAACCCTCGAGCCCAGACTCGACCTCGATAAAGTACCCGTAGTCGGTCCGACTCACGACCACACCCTTCGCCTTGCTGCCCACTGGATACTTGCTTTCGGCCTTGAACCAAGGGTCGTCCTCGAGCTGCTTGAGCCCCAACGAAAGACGACCACCTTTTTTGTCAAACTTGAGAACCTTCACCGTCAGTTTTTGGCCTTGGGTCAACACGCTCGACACATCTTTGACGCGGCTCCAACTGATGTCATTGACATGAAGCAAGCCTTCGGCGCCGTCAATATCCACGAAAGCACCGTAGTCTGTGAGACTGGTTACAGTCCCTTCGATGATGGCTCCAGTTCTGATGGTCTTGAGGGCACGGTCCTTGTCTTCTTCCAAAAGAACCCGCCTCGAAAGCACGATGTTGTTGCGCCGCGGGTGAAAGCGAATGATCCGAAACTGAAAGCGCTGACCCAAAATGCCGTCCACGTCTCGGACCGGCCGGAGGGCAAATTGAGAGGACGGCAAAAACGCCTTAAGACCGATGTCGACGGAAAATCCACCCTCCATGTCGGCCACAACCTCACCCTCAACCGGCGCCCCGTCCCGATACGCCCGCTCCAAGGTATCGAGGAGCCCAAGCCGATCCGCTTTGTCCTTGGACAGCACGTAGTGCCCCGATTGTGCGCTTTTGTGATCGACAAACAGCCGAAGCACGTCGCCCACCGCGACCTCGGGCTTTTGTTTTCGACCAGAATCGGCACCCGGCAAAAAGCCGACGTGCCCTTCGTCGAAATCAAAGAGAATGTGGTCGTCCTTGATCGCTGAAACCGTAGCGTCTACGCATGAACCGAGAACAATGTCGTCTGAATGGAAAGGCATAAAGGATATACCATGCCCGAAAGCTCCGCGGGCGCAAACAACCTTTCGCCAAAATCGGGAATACCCCACAGAAAAAACTGGCCTCCGCACCATCTTGAATCGTGCCGGCGTGCGAACCCTCGAACAGGGCGCGTCCGCCATCGTGGGCGCCCCCAGTCAAATGCCGCTTCTGTATCGGGCCCTCAACATCCATCAGCGAACGAACGTGTACTACACCGCCAGCGCAACAGACACGCAAGCGCTGGACCTCTACCGGCCAAACCGAGGTCTACGCGACGAGACCCAAAGGCTCCCGGTGGTGCTTTACATCCACGGTGGGGGCTTCACACGGTTCTCCAAGAACAGCCACTGGCCGATCGGCGCCCTCATGGCCAAACAGGGCTACCTCGTTGCCTGTATCAACTACCGCCTGGCGCCAAAACATCGCTTTCCGGCTGCCCTTGAAGACGCCTGCCACGCCCTTCTGTATGTCATCGAACACGCCCACTCATGGGGCGGGGATCCGGGTCGACTTGTGCTCGCTGGGGAGTCTGCCGGAGCCAACCTGGTTGCCGCCCTGGCGATCATCATGGCTTACCCGCGGCCCGAAACCTATACGCGCGACCTTCATCTGGCTCGGCCCGCCATCCGCGCGGTCGTTGCCGCGTGCGGACTGTTTCAAGTTTCGAATCCGGAGCGACTCGGGACCAAAGTCCCAAGAGTGATCATGGACAGAATCACGGAAATCACGGCTTCCTACCTTCCCCGCCCTTCCCGCGGCAAAACGGAATCACTGGATCTCGCAGACCCGCTGCTTTTCTTAGAACAAGACGTACCACCGCCTCGTACCCTTCCGCCTTTTTTTCTTCCGGTTGGCGAAAAAGACCCGCTTCTGGACGACACCAAGCGCATGGTGAGCGCGCTATCGAAACTTGGCGTTCCTGTCGAATCACAAATCTATGAGGGAGAGCCGCATGCCTTTCAAACTCTGATGTGGAGATCGGCCGCCAGGCGCTGCTGGCGAGACACGTTCGACTTCATCGAGAGGCATGTTAGTCTCTCGTCAGACGCAACATCGGACCATCAATGACCAACCTCAAAGACAAAACACTTTTTATCTCCGGCGCCAGCCGGGGCATCGGCAAGGCCATCGCGCTCCGCGCGGCCGAAGACGGCGCTCGCATTGCGGTCGCTGCCAAAACGAAAGATCCCCACCCGCGGCTGCCGGGAACCATCTACACCGCCAAGGAAGAAATCGAGAAGAAGGGCGGACAAGCCTTGGCCCTCGTATGCGACATTCGTTTCGAAGACCAAATTGAAGCCGCCGTAGACGAGACGGTCAAAACGTTCGGCGGGATCGACATCTTGGTCAACAACGCCAGTGCCATCAGCCTCACCGACACCACACACACGCCTTTGAAGCGCTTCGACCTGATGCACCAAGTCAACGTCCGGGGAACTTTCGCTTGCACCCAAAAGTGCCTACCCCATCTCATGAAATCCGAGAACCCGCATATTCTCAACAACGCTCCACCCATCAGCCTCAAACCCAAGTGGTTCCAAAATCATGTGGCCTATACTATATCTAAATACGGGATGAGCATGTGTGTTTTAGGGATGGCCGAAGAATGGAGAGAGCACGGCATTGCGGTCAATGCCTTGTGGCCAAAGACCGCCATCGCGACGGCGGCCATGGCCATGCTCGGAGGGCCAGATGCATTCGAGCGGTGCCGCAAGCCAGAAATCATGGCAGATGCGGCCTACACCGTTCTCACCCAAGACAGCAAACAGTGCACCGGAAACTTCTTCATCGATGAAGAAATTTTGCGAAACCACGGCACGACTGATTTCGATGTGTACGCGTTTAAACCCGGCGCTTCTTTGCTCCCGGATTTCTTCTTGGACAAAGACGGGTAACCAACGACTGTCGCATCGAGCCGAGCAGGAACTTATGTGTTGGGGACCAGTCCCCAAAGCTCGGATAGATCGGACATGATGCCGTCGGGGCGTTCGTTTTCTAGGGCTGCGGGAGATGCGATACCCCAAAGAACCGCGACGGTGCGCACCCCGGCTTCCCGTCCGGCGGCCACATCGTGGGGCGAATCTCCGATGAACACCGCGGTCTTTGCGGGCACACCCAGTTGTTCGAGGGCCAGATGAACCGGCTCCGGATGAGGCTTCCCCTGATCAACGTCATCGGCGGTGACCACAGCATCAAACAATCCGCCAAGATGACAAGCACGAAAGGTTCGGTCGGTTCCCACGCGACTCTTACTGGTCACAAGCCCGACCAGGGCCCCCGCGTCACGGAGTGCAACCAGGATTTCCCGGGCCCTGGGGAAGGCCTTTACGCGGGCGTCGTGATGTTGAATGTAGAATTCTCGGTAAGCCTCGATCATATGCTCAACCCCATCGGAGGAAGGGCTGATCTCTGCAAATTGTTCTCTTAGAGGCCGCCCGATGCTGGCCCGCCAAAGCCGCTCATCCGGCGTGGTTTTTAATACACGCTGGTACGCATGGCGAAAGCTGTCGAGGATCAAATCGACCGAGTCCACCAAGGTTCCATCGAGGTCAAATAGATAGGTTCTCAAATTCGAAAACATCACACCCACATTCCATCAACGTGCTTCGGGACCTCGCCGCGACGAATCTGGCGAAGAACCGCGTATCGGCGCACCGTTGTGCGCGTCAAGGGGTTCACGAACATCCCGACCTCCCCCCACCTCATCAGACGACACTTTCGCTGGAGCCGACTTCGAACCCTGTGACGGTACGCGGTGACACTGTGACGCTGGGTGCAGCGCCATCGACAACAACCCTGCAATCTTAAGGCGGTGAATTTTCGCCCATCGGGCTCGATGATGGGGCTGGCACGGAGATTGATAAGAAGGGCCTCAAAATGCGAATACCTCCGCGTCGCCTCCCGCCGCTTGATTTCAACGGTAGAATCCCCGAAGCGAGCCAACCCCAAAGCCCGCCTCGAAAACGCCGCGAGGCACCCGCTCTGCCTCCAGGGTCGGCCTGGCGGGCGCCCCCGAAGACAAAGCCCCCCGAGGCAAAACCCGGGCTCGCGGCCGACCTTTCTTCGCGGCGTGCGGTGGTACACGCAAACGGTGGTGCCCAGGGTGGCCCGAGCACCAACACGCTTCTGGTTCGCCGTAAGGGCGGGCGCACGGTGATTCAAGCGTCTTCTGGAGATGACAAACTTGCGATTGACCAAAAGCGCAACGGCGACGTGGTGGTCACCGATGGTCACGGTGCTCGGGTTGTCATCAAAAAAGACAAAGCAAGACACGGCATCGTCATCCAAGGCGGCGCTGGGAATGACACCATCAAAGCAACAGATCGAGTCACCCACAAGCTGGTGCTCGAAGGTGGCACCGGAGACGATATCCTGCGGGGCGGATCGGGAGCTGACGAAATCGATGGGGGTGCCGGTAAGGACCGCATCGACGGAGCGGCGGGCGATGACTACATCGAAGGCGGCAGCGGGGCCGACATCATACACGGCGGCGAAGGGTGCGACGTGGTCTACGGTCTTGGTGGCAACGACAAGCTGGACGGCGGGGCGGGCCGCGACTATGTCGACGGGGGCAATGGGAACGATGACGTGGCTGGCGGAGACGGCGACGATATGCTGATGGGCGGACGCGGACGCGATCGGCTATTGGGCGGTCGCGGAAAAGACGTCATGGCTGGGGGCTCCGGCCGAGATTCCTACGTCGGCGGTGAAGGCGCCGACACCTACTACTACCAAAGGCGGGACCGACTCAACCTCGTCGCCGCGGACGGAGACAGAGCCCAGCGTGTCAAAATCGATTCCAGGTCTGGCTCAAGCGTCAAGATTGAAGGCACCAAAACATTTAAGGCCCGCGTTCTTTCTGACTTCGAGGCGTGGCGCTCGTTGCCCAAGACCGGAGCTTTACTCAAAGAGCTGGACGCGCGCGCCAGATCGCACGGGAACCGAGTCACGATACGGGAACAGCGCTTACGCGTCCTTTCATCGGAGGTGCAGGGTGAGTCTGGCGCCATGCGCCAAAAAGACCACACGCCATCGGGTGGCGGCCATGCCACCATCACATACAGTCGTACCCATCGGGATCTTGACGAAGGTGCACCCTCGGACTTCATTCCTCCAAGCGTTGAATTGTTCCACGAAGCAGTTCACGGCCACGATATCGTCCACGGTAACCTCCCGTACCAGAAACCGTCTGCGAACATCGGCATGACAGATGGACAAGAAAACAAGGAACGGAAAGCGGTTGGATTGGATTTTGACCACGACGGCAATGAAGCGACCCCAAGAGAAAAAGCTGGCCGCTTCAGCGAGAACCAAATGCGGAAACTTCTGGGACTGCCCCTGCGAAAGAAGTACAAGGCTCCTCCCGGGGTCGAGTGACGTCCTCCCCGGCAAAGCCGGGTGTTTCAGCATATCGGGGCCGCCCAAGGCGGCTATTCGAATGAACGAACGGCGGTATTCGCAAGACCCATAAAATGGGTGAGCGAAGGGATTAGGGCATAGCTCGATCCGATGACAATTCCAAAAAAAAGAAGCCTCCAACATCGAACCCACCCACGCGTTGAGCCGTTGCGATTGAAGGTGCATTGAGGGCATGAATGGTACCGAACACAAACTGTCCCTCTCTGGGATCGTGGCCATCAACGAATCGACCCACGTCCACGAAAATAATCTCTACTACCCTCGTGTGGATTCAGATACCGACGCGAGTCGCAGTTTTGCCGGTGATCCGAAGTTTGTGGACCTGGAGCGGGGTGATTTTCGCTTGACCCAACATTCGCCCGCGCGCGACCAAGGGCTGCCGACATCGTTGATTTTCACAGACTACGAGGGGCAGGACCGAGATGGGAGAATAGACCTCGGAGCCCATGAATTCGTTCCTTGACTGGAGGCAGATTTGGAACCGCGAGCGCATGGTCGACGGGTATCGAAGAGCGTGGGCCGGTCAAAGCATCACGAAACGCGGTCCCCTCGACTTGAATCGCGGTGCCACCTTCCCAGCTCGGACTCAATGTATCTGCGTTTTTGGTGAGGCGAGACCGCTCGCACGGATTCCAACGCGGAAACGATCTCCGAGGCCTGAGACTTGGTCGGTGCTAAAAACGCTGGTGCCAACCAAGGTGCAAGGACGGCAAGCCCAAACTTCTGTACGGCGCCATCGGGGCAGTCCAAAACTGAGCAAGGGCGCCAGAGCGTCCCAGCCCGGGGTCTGCGCCAACACGCGAAGAGCATTCTTTCGTGAATGCAACGACCCCACCTTTTTGGCCAGGGTCTCGAGATGCGCGATTCGAAAGGGTGCAGACGATGTGAGGATGGCATCGCGTGCTGCGTGGCTCACCTTCGCACTTGCATCGCCAAGCGCGGCGCAAATTGCGTCAACGTGAGTACCGGGCGTCACGGCGACGAGCCCACGAATGGCCGCGTGTCTGAGGCTTGCGGACCCATCGCTGAGAAAGTCCTCAAGACGATCGGCATCCTGGGCGTTTCCAGTCTCCGCCAATCCGAGCACCTCGGATGGGGCTGGTGCATCCACATGACAGGCGTCCCGGTAGAATCGAGGAACGTTCACTTTTCAACGCCGGCGCAAGTAATGTTGGGCCCGTTGTCGTACGGAGGCACTTGCATCGAGCGCACTTTGAAGCAGCACTTCCTTGGCGGCGACACCCTTTTCTCGTCCGAGTGAGTCTACCGCGATGCGGCGTACCAGCGCCAGCCGGTCCGTAGACAAGCGCCGCAATTAGTCAAAGCGATCAGACCGATGACTCCTTGCCACCACCCACGCGCCCAACCGGCGAACCGTTAGATCCGGGTCTGCGAGCGCGCCATCAAGAACCCACTTCGGATACCTGCCGGTAAACGCCAACTCATAAGGGGCGCGTCTCGTGGCGTGGTCTTCTGAGGTCAGACCAGCGCGGAGGGCGTTCCAGTGCGACAAGAGAAGCTCCGTGGGGGGCATCGGGGTGCCCCAGAGCGAGGTAAAACCATCGCGCCAAGCTCGAAGCCGAAAAACCGAAGGCGTTCCTGGGTCGTGGGATGTTGGTAAGTCTTTTTTGCCAGCTCTTGGATCGCATCCGCGAGTTCACCGTGTTGCGGCGAAGGAGCCTCGGCGTGCGCCCGGACCTCGCCCATTCACAGCCTGGAGCAGCAAAGGTCAATGGAACCTCTGCCATACTCCGGGAGTCCGCATAGCGCTTCCGAATACCTACTTTGATTCCCTCAGTTTGTCTTGGTTGGAGCGGAGCGCGAAACGTGGTTGACACACGTGGCCTCGTCTTCAGCATGGTTCCAAGGCCTTGCTTCGAGACGAGTTTCGCCAGCCCGAGGCAGCTGGGGCTATAGCCCCCGGGGGTTATGGTGATTGGATTTATGGGTGTCCGCAGTCGTGTCGGCCGTACGTGCGGTTGGCGAGTCCGCTTGTTGCTGTAATCTCTTCCAGGCTGGCCAACCGGCGACTTCCTTTGCTGCCTGTTCGGCACTTGCCCAGAACCGCTTGGTGTCGGCGTCACTTTTCTGCTTCGTCAGATCCGTCATTGTTGCCTCCCATCGTTCGGTTCAGTTCTCCGGCCGCAAGCTTCTCTCTCTCCAAGTAGGAGATTGGAAGCAAGGGGATTCTAACCGTAGCGGTACTTTCGTGCCAGTCCGTCTTTTGTCCCTTTTCGTCTTTCCGTTTTGACCACGCGGCCGCTGCTAAGACGCATTGAGAAGAGGTCAAAGAAGCGTCGCGGGCCTATTCCCACAAACGGCATGAAAGTGACCCGGTCTGCCACAGGCTCCGGGGGATCGATTGCGATCGAGTCACTGTGGAGGTCTGCAGCTAGGCTTTTCGGGTACGGCTCCACATAGATCACCCGCTGGATCCCCGATGCGACGATGTGTTTCGCACAGTTATGGCAAGGAAAGGTGGTGCTATACAGGGTCGAACCTGTCAGTGGAACGCCGACACGGGCCGCGGACAGGAGCGCTTCCATCTCGGCATGCACGGCACGCCCGAACTCGGTGAGATCAAACAAACCCGTTTCCCTGAGGTGGTTCTTGGCTTCTCTGAGGAGGACGTCATCGGTTTGCTCCTCCGTTTTAACCCTGAGTGCCCGCATCACCGCTAACACCATCCCGTCTCGACGCTTTGCGTTGGAGTCGTAACCTCGGACATGGTCTCTCTGGTCGCCTCGGTCCTCGGAGGCGGGCCAATACAATCCTCCCCCAAATGCCGGCACGTCGTTTGCGCCGGTTGCGACAATCTCTCCAGTTGGCCGAGCGACTACAGCGCCCACCTGTCGGGACAGATCCGCCGACCTCAATGACGCCGAATAAGCCATGAACATTGCGTGTTCTTCGGGTGTGGGTGAGAGGTGCGGGTTGCCAAAGAGAAGCTCCAGGATGCGCCAGAGTTGCTTCTTCCAGTCGCCTTGGTGGAGTGCCACGAAAGCATCAGCTTTCTCGAATGTATCCCGAGTTCTCTGGCCGAATGTATCAGCTTCCTCTTCATCGCGGTCGATCAGTCTTTTCGCGTTCTCTGAACCTACGCCGCGATCGGCAGTCAGGTACCGGAGCCTATTGGCAATTGGAGAGTATGCTCCGACTAGAAAGAACCCCGAACCATAGATGGTTCTCAGCGCGTCTACTTCGCTCGGATGCTTCAGCGATTGAAGAATGTGGGCCGTCGACAGTCTCGCCTCGCCCTCAGGTCGTCTTGCTTTGATTTCGTTTGTTGCTGCCAGCGCGAGGAGGTCGCCTCGTGAGGCCTTGCGACGAGCTTCATTCCCGGCATTCATGTAGGACATATAGCGCTCGTACACGCCTTCTTCCTTCAACTCGGTCTGCAACCCGCCGATCCCTCGGAGAAGAAAACTGAGCTTCACCGTTTCGACGGCGTACTTGTAGTGGATTTGAAGGCGACTCCTGAGTGTCTCTTCTACCTCGCCAAGGTTTGTGCCGACCGGTCCGACAAGTCCAATCACCAGTTCGGTACGGGTGAACTCAGGCGGAAAGAGCTGGTTGGCGCTATGCTCTGCCACGGCGACGGAACGTTACAGCACGTCACTAGGAAGCGAAAGGCCAAAGGCGCCTGTCGAATGGTTTCCAAGCGGACGCGGGGCCGCGGTCGTGGCTTGCGTACAACCTTGGGCCAAATGATGCTACCTTAAATCTCTGCGGAGAAAGCGCCCGGTGTTTGTTTTAACCAATCTCCGCCGTTCTCGCCCCAATCTCAGTACTGAGAACCGTTTCGCTCGGACCCCCAAGCGGAACGGCTGGCGTTAGTGCCAGGGTTCGCTTGCTACCCCAAGCGGAACGGAAATTGAGAAAGGGCAAACGCTGCTGCGTAAGGCATTGGATTTTCATAATAAAAACGCCACCTGATTTCGGGCGGCTCAAACGCGGCTCTCTGTTAACCAGAGAGCGCTGTTTTTCGGAAAAAGGAGGTTACTCCCCAAGCGGAACCGATTTGGGAAAGATTCTCAGCGGAGAGTCGCATACCGCTGCAAACAGCGGGCTTTGGAGTTCAACGCATCTGTGTTTTCCTATACCATTTCGAGTTCAAAATGCTGTCCTTGCGAGACGCCGGACAGGACCCTGTGAAAAACCCTCGCCGCATCACGGCCATACTCCACGCACACCGCTTATTCTTCCTTGCCGCTTTCCACGAAGCAGTTCACGGCCACGATATCGCCCTCGGTAACCTCCTGTACCAGAAACCGTCCGGGAACATCGGCATGACAGATGGAAGCAAACAAGGAACGTAAAGCGGCTGGTTTGGACTTTGACCACGACGGCAATGAAGCGACCCCAAGAGAAAAAGCTGGCCGCTTCAGCGAAAACCAAATGCGGAAACTTCTGGGATTGCCCCTTCGAAGGAAGTACAAAGCCCATCCAGGGGTCGACTAGACCAGATTATGGCGGAGCTCACCTGCGTTGATCCGAATCCGCTTGCGTGGTGTGGGTGAGCGAAGGGACTAAGGCGTAGCTCGATCCGATGACAATTCCAAAAAGAAGAAGCCTCCGACATCGAACCGACCTACGCGTTGAGCCGTTGCGATTGAAGGTGCATTGAGGGCATGAATGGTACCGAACACAAACTGTCCCTCTCTGGGATCGAGGAGATCGATCATCTTGCGCTGCGTGGCCGCTGCGAGCCCTCTTCCCCTAAAAGCGGTATCGAGAATCTCTTCGTGGACGGTAAAACTCGGCACACCCAGATAGGGTTCCGCCACGGCAGCGATTAAGCCAGCCCACTCGTTTTCAACCAACACGTCGTAGGTATGGCCCTGCTTCACAAGTTCATCGAACTCCTTCGGCCCAAGGACATAAATCTCGTTCCCAATGATAGGCGTATTCGCTGTGAATCGATCGTAGGTACGCCGATAGTTGTCGTAAGCGCTTCCATCCTCACATCGTCTAAGGGTGATCTCATCCGCATGGGCGGGAGGTGAAGACCGCTGGAGGTCCTCGACAGGGGCTACGAGACAACGCAGGTCACGCGAGAATCGAAGGTCAGAATCGCTTGCTTCCAATACTTGGTGGGAGCCCAGCTCGACACGCATCATTTTGGGGTTGAACACTTCGTAGCGCGCGCGGACCTCTTCGGTCAGGGCGCATAGAGCCTCCGTGTCTTCCAGAACAAAGTTCGTACCTGAGATCTGCACAAACGGATGGTCAACGCTCATACCTTTGAACCGAATCTCGGTCAGCGCATGGCGCTTATCGAAAGAAAGGAGTTGGGTTGAGTAGTCTTGGGGTTGCGCTCCATCGACGGGACAGAGCTCGGACATTCGCTGCGCATAGGCGATATTTGCACACTTTTTGATAGACGCCTCGAGGTCCGATTGAAGATTCCGTTCGAGGCAATCTTTTGGAACCCACTCTCTGACTTTTGGGTGGACTGAGGCCAACTTGGTCTCTAGGAAAGCGGCTTGGAGCACGGGGCTAACAGATTCTTTCGCGTTCATGGCTACAGGTCAGTCCCACAATATCGCAGCAGGCCGTGTATCGCAAAAGGGTCAAACGCGACGGTACATGGTGCCTGAACGTGTGCGCGCCAACTCGCGAATCAGCCGCGCGTGGCGAAGCACATAACAAACACGCTGTGCCAAGTCTCTGGGGATACCAGCCGCCTTGGCCAACTCAAGAGTGCCAAAAGGTTCAGCCAAATTCTCCGGGAGCACACCCAGCAACTCTCGTACGTTGACAAAGAGCCGGTGGTCGACGACGGCCTCCAACCGTCGTTCAACAACCCGGCCTCTTCGGCCGCGGCGCACTCGATCCGTCCCGGACCGAAACTCCGTTTCCTCAACCAGTAGGACTTGCAGCTCCAGATTCGGATGTTCAAGCAATGTGGGAATGCTCACCAATTCGTCAAAGATGCTCCAAATGTGCTGTCGGATGGGACTCCTGCGCCTCTTTTTACCCGGTCTTTGTAACCATCTTGTGCTTGCAATGGGTCTTACGATCCGCATGGTGTAGTCGTCCAAGAGGCAGTCAAGCTTGGGACCTAAAGCTCCGATCGAACCGGTCTGAATCTCGATAAGGAGATCACCTCGAACAATGTCAATCACAAACTGCTTAAGCGGTACCTCAAACCGGTCCCCGGGCTCTGCGAGCCACTCCTTAACCCCTCTATGCAACCCACCCTCATTGAGTGTTCCGATAAGAGACTGCCCGGGCTTAGGCACGGAAGCCTTTGAACACAACCATCGACGGAGTGTCCAGTTTCGGCTATGTTCTCAATACCGTGGAGCACGACTTTTGGAAAGCACGTTGGCAACAAGAAAATATCGGTTTTCATCAAGAAAAAATCAACCCGCACCTCATCACCCACGCAAACTCGATGCCCTTAGGCCCCGACGCACGCGTATTGGTTCCGTTGGCTGGGAAAACGCGAGACATGCACTGGCTCTCGAGCCGACATCGGCAAGTCCTGGGCGTAGAGCTTGTGGGTGGGCAAATCCTGCTCATCACGTTCGACTACGACCAAACGAAGATGGACGGGCCGCCTTTCAGTGTTTCCTCGAGCGAACTGTCGTCCCTGCTCACACCACTGGGAACTCTGAGCCCCCTTAGTGTTTCGGACGTCCTCAAAGAGCATCCCCAATTTCAGACACGAGGTCTTAACCAACTGTCCGAATGGGTTTACCGATTCACGAAATGCTGATCCAAACCTATGGGCCAGCCGCTCAAACAAGCGGCTGGCCCCAAGGATCACGCCAGCAACTTCAACGCCTCGGGTTGTTGGTCAAAGGCAATATGCAACGTGCATTTCGTTGTTACTCACTTTTGGCGAACAAATACATTGTCAATGCCAAAGCGAATGGAACCACCATTGCTGGTGTGACGAGCCACAAATGTGATTGCCCTGACTCCGTCGAAATCTGGCCGGTAGTTCCTGGATACACCATCAACCGCAACCAGATCCACAAGGCTAAAGCTTGCCCGGTCCAGTGCAATCATCACCTGCCTGTCTCGCGAATCAACAAACACGCCTCGGGAACTCCATACCTCGCCGTCTGCATCCTGGAATCCAAACGACAGATAACACTCCTCACGGTACACACAGTGTCCGTCGAAACCAATTTCGTCCTTGTCGGAAATGTCGATTGGGTTCTCAAAACGGTAGGTCACCCCTCCAAAGGAAGGCATGTTGTTGTTCTCATACCTGAGGATTCGACCTGCGTTGTCGCCCGGTCCTTGGAAACTGCTGTCGACGCTCGGAACATAATGTCCAAACGCCTGCCAATTCTCGTCGCTGTTCTCAAAATCGAACAGGACATCCGCGGGACTCGTCGGCGAAACTCTTGCGCGTCGGTCTCCAAGAAGATCATCCACGTAGAAAATCATGTGTTCGGCACCCTCGGGACGAACATTGTGAAACCGGAACCGCACATGCGCAGAGATCAAATCGATTTGGCGATCGCCGTTTTCCACATTGTCATCAGCTTGCATATGGAACTTGTCTTGCGAAAGTTCAAGTTGAATCCCCTGGTACACATCGGTCAAAGAGAACCGCTCATTTGAATTCCACACTTCGTGGTCGCGATCAATGAGTGCGACAGAAATTTCCGCTTGTCCGTCACCCTCGGCCTTCGCCCAGAACCTGAGCTGCTGGTACCGAGAGAGATCAAACCGACCGAACCGAGCGCCATCATCATGGTACACAACGACCTGTTCGCCGAACGCACCGACTTCGAGTCGTAGGGCACGATTTCCGCGATAGGCTGTCAAATCGTCTCGAAACGGCGAAACTCTTTGTGATCCATCAAGCGAATGCGCTCCGCCAGAGACCCGCCAATCGACAAATCCTCCTTCGAAGTCTTCGAGAACCACGGTGTCACCGAGTCCGCCCTGATTGACAACGTGCAGTGGAAGCGAAACTGTCTTGAGGTGAAGCCCGCCGGAATCAAAGGCCTTCGCGATCACCTTGTGCTTTCCGTCCAAGACCTGTGTGCTATCCCACTCAAGCTGGTACGGTGCTTCTGTATCAACAACCTGTCCATTCGGAAGCAAAAATTCAACACGTGCAACTAGTGCTCGAGATCGGAAGTCCGTTCCGGGTTTTCTGCGATAGGCGTGAGTGTCCAGGGGAAATTCTCCAAGACCATCCTCACCAAGGGCTTAAGATTGTCTCGGAAAGGCGTTCGTTCCCAGCGACCAGAGTAGTTCGCCATGTCAAGGCACCAAAGATGCACCGTGTCACGACGAAGGCGAAAGTGCTTGACGGGATCGCGCTCTGGTCCAGACTCGACGATGACCGCAACGCCATGTTTACGGGCGCGGAGATGCTTGGCGCCCGCGGCGTGTAAAACCTCTTCCACGAGCGTGGCGTCTCTGGACTCAGCTTTGGGTTTGGCGGGCATGATCAGGCACCGACCGACTACGCGGCCAGACGCTGCTCATTTTGTAACTTATCGGTCCTCCATGTCCAGCGAAACGGGTGACCCTCATACCGGTTCCAGTGCTTGATGAAGCCCACCACGCGTTTCGCCTGCACCCGGTGTGAAGAGAAATCGCCATATTTGAGGATGCGTCGGTGCAGGATAGAGAACCAGATCTCGACTTGGTTCATCCAGGACGCGTGCTTTGGGGTATATACGAAGTGAAAACGATGCCCATGCCGGCGGTTGAAAGCCTTCCATCGTTCTGCCCGACCGTCATAGTGCGTATTGAGATTGTCCCACACCACATAAATCTTCTTATCCGAGTATTTGCGGGCCAGTTCGTTCATGAATGAAACGAGGGCATCGGCGCTTCGGTGGGGAACCACACGGCCCAAGACCCGGCCTGTTTTTACGTTGAAGGCAGCCAACAGGCACTGGGTGCCGTGGCGTTTGTACTCGTACTCGTAGCGCACCGAGCCATCAAAGGGATTCCGGTGCGTCGGGCTTTTTCGCTCAAGCACTTGCATGGGTTTTTCGTCTACGCACACCACCACTGCATCCTTTGGAGGACGGAGGTACAGTCGACAAATACGTTTGGCCTTCGCGAGGAAATTCGCGTCGGAGGATTTCAACCATTGGCGAACCCTATGGGGGCGCAGGTTCTCGAACCGGAGAATTCGGCCCACCTCGCTCACACTGATTCGGCAACCCGTAGACGACTCCAGGGCATCTGCCAGCGCTCTATACGTCCAAAGATCTCGAAAAGGCGCTGGATGTTCATCCTCGTCTGGGCGGTGACAAGCGAGTTGGACCAACTGACACCTCATCTCCACTGGGATCTGCGCGGGGCGCCCAGACCGCGCTCCGTCTTGTAGGCTCTCGACGCTGGGGTTTTCGGAGAAACGCCGCTTCCACTTCCTCACGGTTCTTCCCGTGACACTGAGCCGCCTTGCGATCTCCGCCGTGCCCATGCCCTGCCGCGCCATCAACACCATCTGGGCCCGCACAACGACTCCGTGCGGAGCACGTTGGCGACGAACGAGAAACCTCAAATCCCTCCGAACTCGACGTGGGATCACAAGCTTCTTCGCTGCCGGCCCTGGGCTCATGTCTATAAGATCACGCCCGGCCTGATTTTATTCCCGAAACCCGGATCGGACTTCCGGCAAGGGGTACTAGGCCGTTTCCATCGACATCTGCCGCATCAATGCTGACCAGCCCCTCAACAAATTGCTCCTCTTTGGGGGACAAGAACTGGAATCCAGTTTTGGCCGGTGGCTCATCGGAGATACGCTCATCAATCCAGTCTTGATAGGCAGCGGTGCGCGCATACATGGCGGGGTGATGCGGATCGGAACAATCTTTGTAGCCCCAGCTTAGAAGTCCGGCCAGTTTCATTTTTTGGTCACTGGGATCGTGAACAAGTAGAGCGCTACCGCCATCGCCCACACAATGTCCTTCGCTTTCGGCTCCGAGGTCTCCCGCTGCCAACTGACGTTCCGAAATCAAGGCGAGCGGATACGCATCCCTCGCGCGCTCATTCGAAACGATCGGCACCGAGAGCTCAGGGAGCGGACCATCAAATGCACCCCAACCAGCGACGGTCGCCATGAGACCGGCCTTGGTGACTTCTTCATCGTATGCGGCCGAAACACGTTCGATGGCCGATACGTTGCTTTGAGACAAGTCCAGGGGTGAAGCCAGTCGAACCAGCGCCACGTCGTACTCGCCGTGCGTGAACCGGCCACCTGATGCGCGCCCCACATAATCTTCATGAACGACCAGACGTGCAATTTCACGCCGCTGTCCAAAAACACCGGCATCCTCGTTGCTGCCAACTCCTGCCGCTACCCAATAGTAAGGGCTCACCGACTGGAAGCACCCGGCGTTGGTCAAAATCCAGTATTCGTTCAAAATGGCGCCCGCGCAATGATGCCTTGATTCGCCTCGTACACTTTGGCGGGAACGAATGGAAACCTGCCAAGGTCGAGACGCATGGGGAAGAACCGCATCGGCGTCTCGGGTAAAAACGTTGTCAAGCGTGAGAAGCGAAAAGCCCCCTTTTGTTGTACCCCTCATCACAAAGCTGAAGGCCTTGACTTGGTCAAAGTCCGGACGATAGTTGCGTGTCGCGCCTTCTACCGGCAAAACCTCGGCAAGTGCGAAGTTCTCCCGATCCAAAGACACTCTGACCTGCCGAAGCTTCGAATCAAGCACGAAGCTCGAGGTCACCCAGGACTCCCCATCACTGTCCTGAAACCCAAAGGAAACATTGCAGTCGTCACGATGGACGCAGCTCGCGTCAAAAAAGAGTTCTTCCTTTTCTGACAGATCAATCGACTGCTCAAGGGGGTAGACCACGCCACCAAAAGAATCCAAGTTGTTGTTTTGGTACCTCAGGGTGTGATTTTCGCCCTGCGTCCCCGGTTTGTAGGCCGTGTTGACGCTGGGCGCGTAGTGCCCAAAAGCACGCCAATTGCTATCTTCGGTCTCAAAATCGAAAAGAACTTCTCCCACATTGAGCGGCTCGACCCTTGGTATCAAATCACCAATCAGATCGTCGACATAGAAAACAACAGGGACAGCTTCTTCGGAATTGCCATTCAGAAAGAAGAATCGGATGTTTGCGCCAACCCAATCGATGCGCCCATCACCGTCTTCGACCTGGTTGTCGGGACCGACCTGAAAGGCATTGGGATCCACCGCAACCTCAAACTCCTGGTAGCGATCCGTCAAAGCAAACTTCTGTGTTGAGAGCCATCGTTCATGATCGCGGTCGAGAAGGCCGAGGGCGATCTCCGCTCGGCCAGCCCCCTCCTTCTTCGCCCAGAATCTTAACCGGTGGTACCGGGACAGGTCTCGAAGCCCGAGCCTGGGGAAATCCTCCTGGTAGGCAATCAACGATTCGCCAAAAGCCTGTACATCGATGCGTAAGGACCGGTTCCCACGAAAAGCGGAACCGGTACCGCGAAATGGAGACACCTTCTTTTCACCATCGATGGTATGAGGCGATCCATAAGCAGTCCAATCAACAAAGCCCGCCTCAAAGTCTTCGAGAACAACGACGCCATCGGTTTTCTGTTGATTGACAACGTGGAGCGAAAGAGAAGCGGCGACCAATTGAACGCCATTCTCATCAAAGCCCTTGGCAACAATCGCGTGCTTGCCGTCCAGAACCGCTGTACTGTTCCATTCAAATTCAAAGGGGGCCTCGGCGTCACTGAGAACGCGGTCTGGGGCGTGAAATTCAACCCGCGCGAGCGAAACATCTTCGCGCGTGGCGGTCACCGCTACGGGAACCAGTCCGTTGACGAATTGCTCGTTTTGAAGCGACGTAAACCGGAGCCCACCTTCGGGCAACGCTGGCGAATCGATGTGCTGGTCGATCCAGCTTTGAAATGCGGAGACCCTCGCGTACATTCCGGGATGATGGCCATCGGCGCACTCCTTGTACCCCCAACTCACCAGGCCCGCGATCTTCGGCTTGTCGTCGTGAGGATCACGAACAACAAGAGCAGAACCACTGTCTCCGATGCAATGTCCTTTGCCTTCAACACCGACCTCGCCGGCCGCCAACTGCAATTGTGAGATCGCAGCCAGCGGAAAGGCTTTTTGGGCGTCTTCGTTCGAAACAAACGGCACCGAAAGTTGATACAGCTCGTCCTCGACAAGCCGGCTCCCTCTTTTTATGGAGCCCCACCCCGCCACCGAGGCCCAAAGGCCAGGCGCGGTAAGTCTTTGGTCGTCGCCGGGTGCGACACGCTCGATGGGCGCAACACCGGGCTGAGACAAGTCCAGAGGGGATGCCAATCGAAGCAGCGCAATGTCGTATTCTCCGTGCGTAAATCGACCGCCCGAGGCGCGCCCCCGATAGTCTTCATGAACAATGATACGCTCGATTTCTCGACGTTGGCCGGACACGCCGGCCTCTGCGCCCGTGCTCACACCCGCAGCAACCCAATAGTAGGGCTCTACAGACTCAAAGCAGTGGGCGGCGGTGACAATCCAGTGTTCATTGAGAATGGAACCACCACACTGGTGTTCGGATGGGCCTCGAACGTAACTTCGCGCCCGAATCGACACCAGCCAGGGATGCTGCTCGATGGCGGTTTTTGTTCCCCCAATGATCGCCTCCGATTGCTCACTCACTGGAGCATCGGGACTGCAGCCTAGGGCGACAAAAGGGGTCAACAACCACCCAAGCCTAAAAACGCTCAATTTTCCTTCGGTTAACGTCATTGCAATTCGTCCTCCTCGACGCACTTAGATCGACGCTGATCTAAAATGACAACAAAGTTTGCCATGTATGCCAAAGTGAGACCAGAAGAAATAACTCGTCGGGAACGAATTCGACCATGTTTCTGGTTGAGAAAGGTTTTTTGGCCTCCCCCGCGAAAAATCTCCCATGGTCACAAGTGCCAAATGTCACAGATCCCATGCCAAATCAGTCACGCAGAACTGAAATCGAGGCGCACGTGAGAAAGTCGGTCCCCGTGGCTAAGGGCGTTTTGGCCGGTGGTTCATCCACCCAGGTCTGAGGGGTTATGAGTGTACTCGAGGAGGCAAACGACTGAATAGGAAACGAGAGTTGCAGCAGCGTATTTCGGGACCACCTCCCGTATGAACTTTTTTTGGGCTGCTCGATCGGCAAGCCACTGTTCTTCGCGAAGGTCATTCCGGAATCTCGCCAGCAAGGGCTCGTGTACTTTCGTGGTCAGCATTTCCCAGCCATACAAACGGCTCTTGTTCGTGCGAACGATAAGCGTCTAGACTTTGACAGTGCTCCTTGCACCGTATACACGGTAGGCACCGATACGGTTGCGGTCCCGGCTTCGAAAAATATCATGCCCGTTCGATGGCACGGCCCACTTCAGGAATTCAAACACACTGGTTTTCCCTGAACGGCATCGACTTCACCAGCGCCTGGCTGCAATTGTCGTTGCCGGCGCCCGACTTGGTGCAAGGTTTCTCATTATGGCGAACGAATTGAGTTCGTCGTGGATTTGCCTGAATGAAACGGTTAGAAGAGCGGGGTTTGTTGCTGGCTGGGGGGCGGTTTGCGGTTGTCCTCTGTCGCGTTGCGCTCCACCAGACGGCCATGAACTTGAAGGAGAACGATTCGTGGCAAGTGCCCCCAACAAACCTTTGAGACGCGCCGAAGCACGCCGACCGAAAACCTGCGTTGCCTCTATCGTGGCGGGAGCCCTTCTTCTGGCGGGCTCACCCTCTTTCGGCTTTGAGCTGGCATGGAAAAAGGGGTGGAACCTGGTGACCTTGTCCGCGCCATCGGACCTGGGTTCGTTTCCAGATGGGGTGCACCTGTGGCCCCTCCCGACACCGGAACAAAACCCCCCGCCAATCGAGACCTCACACCTGACAAAGCACCAAATATCCGGCGAAATCGGGGCGGGGCCGCTGTGGCTTCGAGCGGACGGTCCTGGGCAAGTGTCGCTCGTTCCCGCATCACGTTTGTGGCCCGGGGACAAGCTCGAGAGGCGCCTAGGGTGGAACGTCGTCTCAGTAGCCGAAACATCTTCTTTTGAGGACCCCTCCATTCGAGCCCTGTACCGGTGGCACGCACAAGACGAAACCTATGTGTCGCTGTCTGTGGGGACAACCCTCCGGCCCGGCGTAGCCTATTTTGCGTACACCGAAGAGCCAGGAGCAGCTTTTTTTGCCGAAACCTGCCTCCCGAAGGAAACGTGGTCTTGGGACGACGCGGTTCGTGTTCTCGCGGTGTGTCCCTTTTCCTCAGACTCAGCCGCCGTTGTACCACGGTGGGCGTGGACCCATCGAACCCCCAGAAACCCCGAAAATGAATCGGCCACAAAAAGTCGACTGGTCTTGCACCACACCGCAACCGCCCCAGACGAAACTCCACAGATGCTGGAAGATTTCTGGCTCCTCAAGCGGGGCACCACGATCTTTCCCTACCACTTTGTCATCGCCCAGGACGAAGCCGGCAGTTGGGAAATTTTCGAGGGGGCTTTTATGCCCCACCCAGTTCCCAAAGAGATTCACATTGCAGTGATGGGAACCTATGCGCCCCTGGACCTTACGAACCTAGAACAGACCCCTCTCGGGTTCCTGCCAGAAGACGATGAAGCCCAAAAGCAGCCGCCTCTGCCGGCAGTGATTCGCCTCGGGGAGCTGGTCGCGTCCTTAGGAACGATGCACGATACCATCCACGGCTTTGGGGCTTTCGGAAGCACCACGCACATCCCTCAAGGTGAGAAAATCACGGCTTGGCCTGCGGGGCTTGTCCATCTCGCACAAGCAGCCAACAGCCGCTTTTTTGCCGATACTTCGACGATCACAACCGATGGAATGCCAAAGCTCCTCGCATCGACGGACAAAACAGAGCCCAAAGAAACGTTCGACGACGTCGGGCGTGAGACGGATCAGACCACCGCGGGCATTGACTCCGCTGGAGGCGATGCTCCCGAACGGTCGGGGCGCACCGCGCTGCCCAGCTTTGAGGAAGAATACACGACCGGAGGCGATGCTCATAGCTGGTTAGAGCGCAACGCTCTATCCAGCCATGAGACAAATTCCGTCGAGCAGGCCATGCACCCGTCGGGCGACATCACACCAGGTTTTGAAAACCTGCCGTGGGCGCGGGAACAAGCCGTTCACCTGTCGGGCGACAGCACAGGAATTCTGGAAGGAAAACGTTTGAGCGGGCTGGCAGAGACAACAGTACTTTGGCGAGACAACATCGACGGGCCATCCGATGGTTCAGGCATCTACACCGGAGGGGCGTTGGCCACGTTGCAGAGCCCTGGCGCGGCCTACGTCGTTCAGGACAATGTGGAAGGCAACATGAAGAAGGCGCTCGCCCTACGCGATGCGCTCCGCAAATCTACGACTCGCGGAGCCCCTCGCCCCCATTGGGTGCAAACGGAATACCAGCCGCGCTCGACGGAAGGCCCACCATCTGGTGCCGAGGAGGCTGTGGGCCCCAACGCAAACCCAGACGACCATGATGCCCAGTTTCTTGCTCGCTTTGAAAGAGTTTGGGTCTATACGCAAGGCATCGCGCTTCACCAAGCGGCTCGGCGCAAAGAGAACGCCGAAGCTCAAGGCCTCGCACGGTGGCTTTGCGACAAGGAAAATGCGGTTTGGGAAGGCGGGGTCATCTTGGGCTGGCCGTTTTCCAAGAACACCAAAGAAGACACTTGGTCGGACGCGCGCTTGGTGACGGGCGCCAACGCTTGGGCGGTACATGGACTTGGCGCGTTCTTGCTTTCGGAGGCCTTTTCGACCCTCGATGACCGTGAGCAAACCGATCTTCGTCATTGCTACCAGGCTGCTTTGACTGGGCTGAAGGCCCATCGCGTTGCGGTGAAGATCTCTGATGGAACCACAAAGGGTCATCTTTCGGAGTGCGCAAACGACAAAGACTGCGCGTATTTGATGACCGCCGGGTGGACCACCCAAGGCCTTGTGTTTTCAGAAGTGCCCTGGAAGCTTGGGCTCACCGAGGACCGAAGCGAACAATGGGCTTATTACAGCGTTCTGGACGCCATGGGCTATCCGAATTATGACGACACCCAGCCGCCACAAGTGAAAAGAACGGCCACCGATACTGAAGGCCGTCGGGTAGAACGTGAGGCGCTCACGCTGAATGCGTCACAGTTCAAAGTTTTGGGTGTCAGGACACAAGCCCAAAATGTGGTCACCGAACACAACGTAGATGTTCTCAGTGTGCTGAACCACGCCCTTGGACATGTGGACCAGATCTGGCCCAACGAGGATGAGGTCAGTCAGAGCGAGCGAAGGCTGGCCCTTCGTGCCTGGCGTGATGGGCTTCGGGACGGCATCTTTGCGTTGCTGTGGGATGCACCCGAAGGGGGGCATGCGGTGGACGAAAAGCAGCCCAACAGCTGCCGCCCAGAGACCAAAACCATACAGTGGCAGGGGCGCGTGATTACCGGCGGGTCCTTTGACACAAACCGACGGTGGGTAGCAAGCTCACATGTTGCCATCGACAACTGCAGTTGGCTCGCGCTTTCGGTCGACTACGACAATCTGCCACAAAACTACGTCGCCCAGCTTGAAGCGTGCCTCACCTACACGGTGCAGAAGTTTGCCGACACCATACCCTACGAAGAAGGCAACCAGTGTTACTACGGAACTCATTACTTTCCAAATACGTTCCGGGACCCGTACATCGAAAAAAATGACCGCCAAGAATTGTCCTATCATCTGGAGGCCACAACGGGGCTCATTTTCGGACTCCATCGGTTTTACGAGGCTCACCCGGCGCAGGGCGCACGCTACGAAGCACAAGCCCGCGCACTTTGGACCGGTGTGCAGGCCTTCGTGAGAGATCACGGCTTTCCTTATTCAAGTCAACGCATTCAAGATTTGTCTACCCGCCTGGCGTCCAGCACCGCAGCCATCTGGTATCTCGACGTCTACGATGCGCTTGAAAACCAAGGGGGGGGGGGTGAAAACCGTCCTCTCAAGAACTATGCAGCACACGTAGACACCCGCGCGGTCATCGACGGTGTCGAGCTTTCATGGACGCGACTGAAAGCGCTGACCTACGAAGAGGCGCCTTCGCCTGAAGGCTACCTGGCCGTAGATCCGCCCTACTCCCAGTTTGGACACGTTCGTCCGTGGTCGGGCATCGCCGTCCTTCCGCAGGACGCGGACCCGAAGGCGTACTCCGTGCGGCTCCCAGAGCCCTACACCATCGAAACGCCCTCCGAGCCAGAATCTGAGGAATCCCCTTTGCGCCTGAAGGACACGCCCGTGAACGCGACCGACATCCGTTTGGTCTTTGAGGATCTCAGACTTTCCCGACGCGCCGGCGTACCGCCGAGAGCAGAACGCGTAGGCCAGGTGCGCGGGGCAGTCGATGTCACCGCGCTCGAAGAACCAGGCCAAACCTATATTCTGCTTTCAAAACTCGAAGGAAAAAACGCGTACGCTGGAGATGGCACCGAAGACACGATGACCGAAACGCGTATTGGCATAGCGAACCTCGATCCCAAGACCGGGCTATTTTCGTGGCCCCACGAAGTAGGCATTTTGGAAGGAGGGGTGCCCATCGCTCGCCTTGTGGTATCTGGCGATACGCTTTCAATTTTGGCAGCCACCAGCGTATTGCCCGAGCGCGTTGAGAAGGACCGCGAGGTCTATGAGGGCAAGCACAGTCAATTTGTGCTCCACCGGCCGCTTGCGCCACACGCCACGCTCAACCTCGTACACACCGCTCGGGGTGCAGAGGAAAAGACCATTCGTACCGCCGCTTTGGCTCAAGCTTCTCTTCATCTCGTCGTCACCGATGTGGTCGACGGTGTACCGCGCACATCCATCGAGGATCAGGCGCTTGCGATCCTTGCGGCGGTGAGCAGACACGACTTTGAAACCGCGGGGCTCTGGGCCTCGGGTTTGCTCCACACCATCGTGCGTACGTCGGGCCCCCATGACGAGGAGGATTGGCGATTTCCTGCCAGCGTTTACACCCGCACGGGCGTCCCGCTTCCGGGCGAGTTTTCTCTCGAAGCCGAAATGTTGGCGACGTACGCTTTGGCCCGATTTTATGCCCTCCATCCAGGCAGAGACGAGGGACCTCGTACGTTGTCCGGACGCTTGCAAGGAGAGATCTACGACGCCCTTGGGCAGGTCTTGAAGTCGCTTGCGCGCCGGGTGGAGCGAGGTGCATCCAATGAGGCTTGGATCTCGGCCCCCGTTGAGACGGGCACCGAAAAACGGGCCCTGGCCATCCATCAAGTCTTGGCCTACTTCACGTTGAGGCAAGCGGAAGACATCGGTCTTTTGTCGTCAGGTGGAGTCGACTCCAGCGCGTTGTCCGCGACCCTCTTGACCTATTTTTGGAACGAGGCCGGCCTCTACCCTTGGACGACCATCCCAGCCACTGAAGAGCGTGCCCCGTCTCGGGGCACCCGAGCTCTATACAGCTTGTTCGCCTATGCCGCAGGCGACGTAGCCAAAGCGAAAGCGTCACTGTACGCGGGCACGCTGGCTCCTGAGGCGAGCCCACAAACCGAGCTCGAAGAGATTTCGCCGGTTCCAGGGCAGGCACATCGTTTTTTCGAGTCCCATTCGCTCTGGATTCTGGCCCTGAGACAAGCTGCAGCCAGGGATCCACGACTGGAGGACATCGCCCTGGTGGAGTTCGAAAGGCACGTGGCAACCCTGGCCAAGGCCGAATCTCCAAGCCCTGGGCGCTACGCGGCCCTTGTCTTGGCCCACAGCCCTCAGGGCTTCTTTGGGTCCAACCCAGGTCCAAACCTCACAGGGACTCTCATTTCAGAGCCTTCCCAAGTGCCCGCGGGCATCCTGACGGCGCGTCTTGTCGGGCTCGAGGCAGCGTACATCGAAACCCTCGCGGCGTTGTTGGCTTCCGAGATATTGCCCGATCTCTTCGATGCCCTGATCATTCAGCTTACGCTGTTTCGGTTTGCGGAACACATGCTCGAAACCCACACGCCTACGGCGCGGTGGATTGATGCGCTTGAGCCCCTCGAAAGCAACAGTCACCATCGCCTGTTCTCGGATCGGGTTCGAGAAACCGTCACCGAACTCCGTACCCTGTGTGAAGAACCAAGCCCTCTCCAAAGCCGACGAGACAACATCGAAAGACTTGTCGGTCTCCAATGCGAGACCTTCGTGGGGGCATTTGAGGCCCTCCTCGTTCGGCGTGGTGGAACGGAAGACGCCGACATGGGGGTTTTGGTGTCGACCTCGCGATACGGACGCGCATCGACTTCGCATCACCTCGCCCTTACCCGTCTCATCGCGTGGCTTGGCGAAGACGGGCGTCCACAAAGGCATCGGGCGCAACCGGTCGCATACGCCGCCCAGGACGCCATTTTCGGACATGGAGGCAGTCCGGGATTTTTGAGCAACGCAGGGCGGACTTGGTACGCACCGGTATTGGGAAGCCCACTCGAGTTCCCCAACGAAACCCCTACGCTTTTTGCCCTGCGGACGGCGCTCAGAGCCCGCCTCAAACAAGCGGTTTCTGAAACCATTGCGCCTTTTCGAACCGCGTCCACACCGTCCACCGCCTACTATGATCTTCAAGGCGTCGATGGCATCGCGGCCCTTCACCCGGAATCCCCCCACTATTGGCAGCGAACGGCCCTCGAACTTCGTGCCTTTCATGAAGCAAAAGACCAATCACCAAGCGAGGACGGATTCATGTGGCTGCTCGGGGGCGCGCCCGCCGTGACCCCGGAAGACCCCATCAGTCCAGCGCGGTGGAAGACTCAACGTGTGTTTCGACAGTTCGTCAACCGTTACGCCGCCGGCCATCTTCCAGAATTGGCAAAAAAGAGCGGGTTCTCGCTTCTCTTTCTTCATCACGTGCTCCAAAGCGGTGAGATCGAACCGAGGGCGTTTCGTCACCTCACCTCCACCGTGGTTCGCGATGAAGCACACATCACGGATTGGACGTCGAAACTTTTTGGGCCCAATGCCGAAGGCACAGACTCCGGTGGGCTGATGCCTGTCGGCCTCGAACCCAAGCCCGACCACAACCGAAACCCAAATGCATGGGGAGCGTGGTTTTCGTTGGCTTTTGCCGAACCCGATGTCGCACCGGGCACCGAGACCCCTTGGGCGCTCCTTGGCGCCAAACCTGAGTTGATGGGCTACAAACCTTTTGGCGCTCGAGTTTGCAAAACAGCTCGGAGCAAGAGAGGCCCTCCGACTGACCCTTGTCGAGCTCGCCCGTATCGCAGCATTTGCCGGCGGAACCGCCGCCATTCAAGAAGAAGAAATCGATGCTTTCGTGGATCAAGTTTTCGCGAAAGAGAATCACAACGTGGTGGTGGTGGACGAAGATGTGCCCTTTACCGTACCTCCGGACTTTGAGTTTGTCGCCTGGGAACCCGAATTCCTCACTGGCTCGCCCGAAGAACTTTATCGCTGGCCCGCAAAGGCTTTGGGGCGTCATCCGTTTGAGTGGGAAGAAGCCGCTTCCCTGGGCATTGTCGACACGCTGGGGTTTGGAATCGAACCGGAGCTTCGCACGGAGGCGGCTGAAAACATTCGGTCCTACGCGCACGGCCTTTGGCCTTCAAACGTGATTCTCAAGAAGACGTGGGACGGGGTTGAAATCTACCGCAAATCCAATTTGGATTTTTCCTGGGAGAGCCCCCGTGGGCGTTGTGTTTCATCTCCAGTCAGGCGAAGCCGCGCCCGCGTTGATCCACAAACAGCCTGGCGGTTGGTCCCGGTGGTACGAGAGCCATGTCCTGGCCACCACCCTTTCCGACACCCACCGAGAAGCTTACCTCCGCGTCGTACACACCTGGCTTTTGGAGAGCATACTGGCCCTCCCCGGGCGACTGAGCTTCAAAGAGCGAACCGAAGCTGCGAGGCGGCGGATTACGGGCGCAGCATCCACGCCCGGCCTGGAGAATCTGAGCGGTCTTGGAGACGGACGGGGCCCACCGGGAGTCCCCGGGGGCATCGGTGGAGGCATCGGTATCGGGGACCCTGACGACGTCGGGGAGTTGCGCGGGCAGAAAGTTCGGTGGGTTAATCCCAAACCGGAGCTTAGGACCGAAACACCATGGAAGCTCACCTACGCATCCACAGACGGTATTCCAGTCGAACAATTTGACGCCGTCCGGCGAGAGGTCGAGCAAGCTCTTTTTGAGCTTGGCTCAAAAAAGATTCAACGGGTGTTCGGCCCCGATGCACCAAGCCATGCGCCCCCCTATCCCGAGGGGGTTTCGGAGCGACTGGTGAAGACGATTTTCCGCAGCCGCCCCATCGGATGGACCGAAGGAAAAGATGCGGCCGATCTGCTCCGAGCCGCGATGGTGTCTCTCATGGACCATGGCATCCACGTCGGAAAACCACTTCGGGTATACACGCTCCCCAGCGGGCGGGTCGCCGTTCACCCAAAGGATCACACTGTTCTTGCGGCGATGAATCTTCTTCACCAAGCGGAAGTACCGACTCGTTTGGTTCTGCCTCCCTTTGAATGGCAAGAGGAAGAGATCAGATCCGACTCACAACATCAATCGGTGGCCAAAACTTCAGCAACCGAAAGCACCCTCGTGGCGGCGCGAAAATCACTCCATCACGCCGTGTTGGTGGAACAAGAGTACACCTGGAAGGAGGCAACCGAGGTCGGGCTAGAGCCATTCTCTACGAACCAAGATTTGTGGTCCCATGTCATGGACCCGGATGGGAGCGCTTGGATTCCGGCGGTCCAAGACGTGGGAGGCATCACCTCACACACACCCGTCTATGGCCCTCAGACGATCTTCTTCGTCCGACCAGAAGGGGGCTTGGACGTCAACGTTGCGCTTGGCTACGATTTTGCCGGCAAAGGAGTCGCCCTGCCCTCGGTGAACCCCAAAAACGTCCTCGGTGCATTCTTACACAAGGAGAAAAACAAGGGCACGTTTGCCGTTCACCGGGCCGCCCACAAAGCTCTGTCTGACTTGTATGAGCTGGCAACGAGCCTGACTCAGATCAATCTTTTCGAGATCTACGCAACTGAAGTACCCAAGGAACAGATTTCCCTCGCCACCGAAGAGCTCCGAAACCAAGGAAGCTACGCCCCCCCTCTGTTGATGCTTCGCAACCAAAAGGGTCGGCTATCCCTTTTGAGTTCTCCATTGGATGTTCACGCCCTGAGAGGTGTAGGCGTCGCAACCGTTCCGGCGGCCGTAATCGACTGGAATTCTCTCAGACCCGATCAACAGACCCGATTGACCACCCACTACGGCGTGGGCGTCGATGGAACCGTCCACACGCCCCTAGGAACTCAAGACCAAACCGATAGCGCCCTCCAAGACTTGGTGGAACAAGTCTTTCCTAGCTCAAAGTCCATGCCCACGCCTATTGAACTTTCCAGATCGATAGGAGAGGGACCCTCGATTGCTGTGGCCATCGTCGATGACTTCACCGCCCACGACGGTGACGTCCAAACGCTCAAAACCCATTCGAGCCAAGGGCCTCGCCATGCATCCATTCTTCTGAGCGAAATAGGCAAGCAGTCACGGATGGCCCACCTGAGCCCAGACGCCACCTACGCCATCGGATACGACATCGGTGACCCCGACAAGGCCACTCCGGGCGATGTCGTCAACGCAATCCGGGCCAGTATCGAGGAGCGACGGCTGGCGAACATCCATTCGGCACCAAGCCACTCCGTCATGGTGATCAGCTTGAGCCCCAAACTTCGCTACAATCTCGACGAACATTTTGTCGGTGTTGAAGCCAAGAAGCTGACCCAACTTCAATCGGAAATGAAACGACGTCTCGAAGTGGTCATCGCGGAAGCCGCTCGGGCAGGCATCATCGTTGTTTCAGGCGCGGAGCCCGAAGCCACGTTAAGCAACGCGATCGTGGAGGCCGGCGCCAAGACCAAACAATTTCTTTCGGTCGCGGGGACGGACCGCATGAGCCCAAACACCAGTGCATCCTCTGCGGCCCCACTGAAAACCCCGGTCGATTTTCTTGCGCCCGGGATCGCACCGGTGTTCACCCATGAGGGCATCATCCTCGAAAACGCTGGGTTCGTACCGGTCGCCATCACCGCAGCCACCGCCATAGTCGGTTTTTCAGCAACAGTGAGAACCGATTTTTCTACGTTCCAACCCGTCGAGACCATCATGCGAGAAACGCGATTGCCCAGTCCCGGGTCTCAAAGCCCCGGTCAGTTGTCACCCCTGGACGTCCATCTGCTCACCCGCGCCCAGTTCTCGTCCGATTCCATACAAAGCGCGAAAAAGAATGTTCAGGAAAAGCCCGAGCTTAACCGACCATTCCGATCGGCGGTCAAAGCAACCCACGTATTTGTCGTGCACCATGACGGGGGGCCGCGAATCGAGGAAGTTCCCCCGCTGAGCGAAGTACACTTAGGGGATACCGACGAGCTCGTTGTCTACTCTGGCAGCAAGCTACAAGATGTCGTGAGCAGCGACGTCTGGAACCAAGGCCTCGCGACCGGGGACATCCAGGTGGTGAAGGGAGATCCGGCTGCGATCCGATTCTTCGGAGGGTATTCGCTTCAATCTGCGGGCCAGAAGTTTCGATTTCCGGATCATGGGTTCACCTACCGAGTGAATGGGCTCGACGAATATTTTCTATCCACCGATCCCATCTTGGCCCGCGAGCATCACAAGGTGGTCAAGCACCGAGACGCGGTCAAGCCGTTTTCGGCCAACGGAAACGTTCGGCGCTTACTGAAGGGCCAAGAGGTTTCTCCTTCTTCATTTCCAAAGGGGGTCACCGAATTCCCCGTTTCCGAGATTCTGCGAAGCGAAGACATACGATTTGAGACACCTCGCGTGAAGGGGGGCCGCACTCTCAAGGAATGGCTCACCGTGTTGACAAAAACAGGCATCGACGTAGAGAAGCCCATTCACGTCTACTCTCGAGACTATGGCCTCGTGGTCTGGCCCCCGGATCAACCTCTCCTTGCAGCGATGAATCTTCTGGGCGAAACTCAGGTTCCGGTTCGCCTCCTCCGGCACCCAAACCTATGGTGGCAACGACTCGAGCGCGGAGAATACAAAGCCGGGGCTCCGAATGACCATGGGGTCTCAGAACTCGATTTGCAAAGGGCTCGCAAAGGCGTTGTTGAAGCACACTATGTGCTTGGGCCAAAGGGCCCCGTTGACGTTTTCAAAAAGGGCTTGCCCGCGGACGGACATGACATCAACCTGTGGAACCACATATGGAATACAGGCGCAAACAGCGCCTGGATAACCGCTTTCTCAACTTTTGACGAAGCGTTGGTGGAAGCCCGGGAGAATCCGCAATACTACGGCGAACAACCCACGTACTATTTGGTTCGATTCCAGGCCGGCGTCTCCATCGAACGTGCCATCGAGATCAACACCTACGAGACCGCTGTTCCCAGCATACGGCCGCGGGATGTGCTTGCAGCAGTCACGGCAGGATCAAAAAAGGGCGAGTGGAACTGGACCATCAATTCGAATGCGCTAGACCCGTTACCCAAGGTCGCCGAGTGGACCCATTCCGCCGTGCGCCAACCATTCTCTGAGCTTACGTTGCCGAACTCCTCTCCAAAAGAAATTGCTCTCCTTACCGATTCGATTGCAGATCAAAGCGCTGTCGTTTCACCCCTCGTTGTCCTCAAGAGCAAATCCGGGGGCCCTCAAATCCTGACCGGAGGCGCGGGCGCACTGGCCCTCAAAACCCTGGGATACCCAACCAGCAATGCCCTTGTCATCAAATGGGAATCACTCAATCCACAGCAACAGAAAACACTAAGCCAAGAGTACTTTCACTTGGAGCCAATCGAGAACAATCAAAAAACCACGAAACAGGAATCCATAACGTTCTTGGAGGCGCCTCGTTTCGATCTGAATCCAGCCATGGATAACATGGTGTTCGTTCGATACGATGAAAGGCTGTTCAGTTCGTCCTCCAAGACCCCCGCCCACGACTTCATGATGCTTATCAGTGCACACAGTGGTGAAACGCTTCGAACCGGTATCGAGGATGGACCCTTCTCAGGGGATTTTACAACAGTCATGGGCGCCTTGGCCAAAAAGCCAGGTGTTTTTTCGGTGAGTGTCATCCACCCCCTTTTGCAGCATTCGCCAACCGACCTTAGTCTCATGCAGGACCGAGATACCCAAGACTACCGGGCCCTGCAGAAAAAATTCGGAAAAGGCGCGCTTCCAAGAATGGCCGCAGGTTGGAAGCGCGTGTTTGCCTATTTGCCGGTCGGCAAGAATACGAACTACCGTCTTTCCAAAACGACCACCTTTGAACCCAAAACCGTCCCGATGACCATCAACCTCGGTCCCCCGAAAATGGGTTCGACTGGACATTGGAAAAGTTTTAATGTCGAATTTGGGTACCCTGAGTCGGGCTACTGGCGGCCTAAACTCGAACTCTACTTCGCCAAAGTTGCTCAGCGAGCACAAGGCCCACAAGATTATATCGTCTTTGAATTTGATGTGGGCCAAGACGCAAGCCTAGAAACTTTCCACGTCGAACTCAGTGGGCCGCAAACGAGCGTAGCGAAAGGTCTGAGTGCCAGGGACTTCTTCCGAAGCTTCCAAAGCGGCGAATTTGAGCTTTGGACTTCCGCTCGGACCATCCGCCGATCATCCGGCCAATATGCCGAAACCCCCGACTTGGGGCCCACGAGAGAAAGTACGCCAGTCCTCGTCGATTTCGACAAGTGGCTTACGCCCTAGGAGGCCACGGCGGTCATCGCGGCGATCCTTCGGACCTCTTCAATCTTTATGTTCACGGTTCTAGGCGAGGGCCTTTTCTTGCGAACAAACGACACTGGAAGCGAGGGCCATTGTGGTTTTTCCGGTGTCCGCCCCGCCCAGCTCGGGAAAGGAAGTGAGGTGAACTCCTGGCGGGGTGGCCTCAGATCGGGCCGTACGGGCGCCTTTGGGGGAATCGTCTTGACAGCAATGGGCCTGGTTCGTCAGATGCGCCGTGTCTCGAAAGGTTCATTGCAGCCAGCTGCTCAACAGCAAACTCGGAACCGAGTTGGATCCAGAACATCGTGTTGGCAAACGCGAGGGCCGGACCGCGGTGGGAGGACTCTTTGTCATTGGAAGCCTGCTGCTCGGTGCCGCAAATATTGCTGCTTCGGGCCCTGAGGACCAGCCCAAACCCAACCCGGAGTCCGGATGGGATCTCGTGGTCTTTCCCATCGGAGATCAGGCGCCGATTTTGCGGCACTTGGAGAATGCATCGCCGACCATCTGGCCGGCAACCGCTCTCCCACCACCCGGCATCGGTTTTAGCGAAGGCAACCCGGTTGGCGTTCACAAAGGACAAGCCATTCAGTCCATCGTAGCCGGTCGGGGCTACTGGATTTGGTCCAAAGTGGGCGCACTTGATGCGGCGCGGACCGCTGATGACCTCACCTGGGCGTCGTCATCGACGACGACGACGAACGGCTGGGGCTTGTTCAGTGTCACTTCGACGGTCGTTCACGTGGCCAAAGAGCGCGAGCGCGTGCTGGCATGGGATGCAAATGCCCAGCACTACGTTCCCGTGGCAGTGGGTGATGTGTTGGTACCCGGGCGGGGGTATTGGGCATACCGCTCTACGCCGGAGCCATCGCTTGCTCCCCTGTGTCTGCAAGCGGACGAAGGTTCCTCCAACGGCAGGACCTCGATGGAACATTGTGAATCCCCGGATCTAGAGCCCCCGGTCTTGCGGGTGCTGACGCCGGCTGTAGACCTTTCTTACACAACAAACGATTGGATAGGCGTTGAGGGCGAAGCGGATGATGCCAATCTTGAGGGTATCTATGTGAACGGTCTTGAAGTGGGGCAGGAGGGCCACAGTTTCTTCCGTGTCCTTCACTTGGAACCCGGTGAGAACCGGCTCATCGCCAGTGCCGTGGATCGGTCGGGTTTGAAAACAATCGTAGAGCGGCGCATTGTCCGAGAGCCTCCCCCACCCTCTCAGATCCACTCGACGGCCGACACGTCATCAGCAGGCGAAGCGCTTGAGCAAGATCGATCCGCGCCCCTCTTGATGGTTTCTGGGTTTGCGGAATCGGTCTTTTTGGGCCAGGAGGCCTTCGACGACCAAGACCGGATTGTAACCAACCGACCTCACCACGTCTTGTGGGGCCGGGCCTTCGACACCCATCTGAAGTGGGTCACAGTCAACGGTGTCGTGGTGATGACACAGTCCGGCCCGTTTACGCACCGGGTCCGAGTGGATGCATCTGAATCGCAACTTTTGGTGCGCGCCCAAGATTTGGCCGGCAACCAAACCACAAAACGCCTGACGGTGATCTTTGATGGCCAAGCACCGGAGTTTGTTTTTTCCCATCCAAGGCAGCGGACCGTCTACCGCGATACCACCGTGCTCCGAGGGGTACTCGCCGAGTCTCATCCCGAAGTGATTTCTTTGCGCACGGGGGCCCATGCAGAAGCGCAGCAGCTCTCGCTTTCGGAAGGCGTGTTTGAACAGCGGGTCAAGCTGGCTGAAGGATCGAACACCTTTGTGTTCTTCGCCAAAGACGCAGCAGGCAACGAAGCAACCGCAAAGATCGATGTGACCTATCGCACCCAGATCGCGGACCTCGGTCGACCCATGCCTCCGGGCGGGCTTTCGGGGCATCTCGAAGGGAAGACGGTCACCCTCAGATGGCGCGGGCCGCGCTTGCTCGAAGGAGGCGCGCCTATTCCGGAGGGCATCACGCTCTCGTACCGCGTGTACCGGGATGGACTCCAAGTGGGGGAAATCGATTCGGTCAATTACAAGGAGACGGTGTCAAGCACGGCCTCGGCCCATCGGTATTTTGTCACCGCGACAACCCGTTCGGGAAAGGACCGCGTTTGGGAGTCGGTTCCTTCTGAGCCGGCGATCGTTCGTCCGAGGGCCCCGGCTGTTTTGTCTACTCCTGGCGTATTCGAAGATCCGGGACTGGTCGCCGAGGGTGAAGGCATTTTGACCTTTCCGCGGTCCGGACTCGCACGGGTGGAAGACACCGTGTATGCCCATGTTGCCTACGTTTCGCGGGCGAGCCGCCTTGAGGGCCACCACAACGGCGGGACCATTGACCAGATTCAGGTGGCGACCAGCGCGGCCGCGGGTCAAGACCAAACCTTTGCATCCGGTACAGTGGTCACCGAAACCAAGGCGCCTTGGCAGGTCACCGATTTGTCGCTTGCGGTCTGGAGGTCACGGGTTTCGGTGGCTTGGATCGAAACCGCAGTGGGGGCGCGTAAAGCCACCCCTATCAGCCGGCTCTATGTGGCGAAAAGTGATGATGGGGGCAAGCACTTTGGTCCTCCCCAAGAACTCGGTCAAGAGGGTGACAAAAAGCGGGGAATCGACCACCAGTACGATCACCGAGGGGACCATCACCTCGTGTGGGGCGAGGCAAACAAAGTCTACTACGTGAAGAACCTTCACGGTGAAGTCTCCAATGTGTTTGATCTGAAAAAGCGAAAGCCGGCCACCGAGCGCGTGAAATACAAGGCGCAGTACCCATCGGACTCCGGCTGCCGTTGTCCGTCTTGCTGGTGCGAAGAAGAATACCCTCTGAGCGAAGAGCCCAACCCAAAGGACGGTGGCCGCCCCATAGGCCCTTACCTTTACCGCGTTGAAGAAGCCTACGTATATGAACCAGCCCTTCACGTCGACGACCATAAAATCACGATCATCGCTGTCCAAAGAAGGATGTGGGACAACAAGGCGGTTTTGGAACCTGCCTGGCAGGCGATGATGAAAGACCCCATCTATAGCGATCAGATCGTGCAACGAAAACAACCGACGAAGCTGGTCGTGGGTTGGCGCCAATTTTGGAAAGATGCATACGAGCCTCATGACGAGGACCGGTGGGAAGAGCTCGGGTCACAATACCAATTTCGTTACCGGGGCAGCTGGCATGAAAATCATCAGGTGAAGATCGCCCAACGGCCACTGAGGGAAGGTGCGTGGGCGCGAAACGGACATGTGCACGCATCGAACGGCTCGACAGACGGATGGCGTCGAGGCACCTGGATGGGTGATACCGAGCAACAGTGGCGGGTCTCTTTGGTGGAAGAAACGGCGGCTCCATCAAAGGCAGAAACACTTGCCCATCCCAACGTGCATACCGATCCAAGCGGTCGGGTCATCGCTGTCTTCGAGCGGGGAAACTCCGTTCGCGTTTCGGCCTCGATTGACGACGGGACTTCTTTTGAACCCTCAAGGGTCCTGGGGCCGGGAGCCCATCCCAAATTGGCTTTTGCGAACCCAGACCATCTCGCGGTGGCGAGTGGCGTTCCCCAAGAGAACAAGACTCAGGGTCCGGTTCAGTTTTTCCACCGCGTCGATGGCGAGGCTTTTGGGAGCCCCACCTGGGCCGGCAAGGCCGAAGCCAGTCTACGGGGGGCGCCGTCCCTCAGCGCCTTGGAGGAGCTTTTGTTTGCCGTTTGGGTACAAAAGGCCAAAAGCCCCTATGACCGCGATCGCATCGTCTCCAGTCGCGCATCGTACGCAACCAAGGTGGCCCCCATCGATCTTCAGCTCCCTGATGGACCCGCCACCTATCAAAGCACACCGGTCACTTTGACTGCTCAAAACGAATTTCACACGCAGGTCGACGAGTACGTCTCGGTGAGCCTGAATGGGCCCTCCTCTGACTCCGCCACACCGGGTCGACCCCACAACGGCGCCCGGGTGTCACGTGTTGACTTCATAGATGACACGAGCGCTCCCCCCTCTCACGTCCACGCTTCGCACCCAGCCACGTCTTTCGAGGGTCATGGACTGGCTTTTGCCTGGGCCGAAGTGAACGGCTTTGCGCAACTGAGCGCAGCCCAGGACCACATAGGCTCGGAAGAGGCCCGCCTCGCGCTGGCGTTCGCCGGCGAGGGTACGGATGGCGACCTTGTGTTGCCATCTCGTTTGGTGATCGACAACGTGGAGGGAAACTACCGAAAAGCGATCACCGCCCGTGATGCATTGCTGCGAAGCGCCGCCCTGGACGGCGTGGAGGTCTACTATCAGGTCGAGTATGAGCCTCTCCACTCCGACTCCGACCAAGGGCTCGATGTTTCCTTGTTTGACACCGACGCCTACCGTGATTCTCGGCATCTGGCGGGCTTTGAGCGGGTATGGGCCTACACCCAAGGAATCGCACTCGCGCAACTCTCTCGCAAAGAACATGGCAGCTATGCCCGAGAGGCTCGCGGCATGGCTCGCTACCTTTGTGCCCACGCCGAAAGAGGCGACGACGGATTCTTAATCCACGGATGGCCGTTTTCGTGGAATACGATGCACGATACTTGGAAAGACGCGCGTTTGGTGACCGGAGCCAACGCTTGGGCGATACACGGGCTGGGCATGTTCCTCACTTCCGAGGCCTTCAAAGCCTGGGAGGACGACGACGAAAAAGAAGCGCTCAAGAATTGCTACCTTGGGGCTTTAGAGGGACTCAAAACCCACCGAAGAACTTTAGACCTTGAGGACGGACGGCAAGTCAGCTTGATGACCGCCGGGTGGACAACTGAGGGGCTTGAGCGCGCCCAAGCTCCTTGGACCCTTGGTTCCAAACCCGAGGCCGCACCGACACACGACAAGGAGGAGCGCTGGGCCTACTATAGTGTACTTGATGCCATTGGGTACCGGACCTTTTCCCCTACCCCCATTCGAATCTGCAGCCAAGGCGCTCGCTGTTATGAAGAGGGTCAACCGAAATCTGCTTGGTCCGAGCACATGCTCGAGGACGAAGCCGTGTGGCATCTCTTAAAGACGCGCGTTTTGGCGCAAAACGTTGTGACTGAGCACAATCTCGATGTGCTCAGTGTCCTCAATCATGCCCTTGCGCATTCTCGTGAGCTGGGCCTTTTGGATCCGGCCTCGCTGGAGCGCTGGCGTGATGGGTTAAGAGACGGCATTTTTTACGCCTTATGGGATGACGTGGCTTGGAGAACCGAATTCGAAAGTGCCCTGGAGGATATGAAGGCTCATGCTCCGGATGATGTGGCGTTGACCGCGGTCCAAGCGAAAAACCGAGAACGCCGAAAGCGGGGGCTTGAAGAGGCGCTTCAGCGCGACCGCTTCGGCCGAGTCGTGACCGGGGGCGTGCTATCGCAGGGCAACCACGGGAACTGGGCATGGAAAGCCAGCCGGCACAGCGCCATCGACAACTGCAGTTGGCTTTCTCTTTCGGTCAACTACGGCGCGTTTCCTGACCAAGACGACCCAAAAAGCAAGCTATACACAGACCGTCTGGCCGAGTGCCTTCAGTACACGGTCCTTCAGTATGCCAAGGACCTCAGCTTTGGTGACGACGGCTGTGCGCCCGCTTCGGCCAGCTGCCCGCCCCGAACGACCTACCGAGGCACCCACTACTTCCAAAATGCGTTTCGCGATCCCTACATTGAACCCAGCGAGCTGCAGGAATCTTCTTACCACCTCGAAGCAACCATGGGCATGATCTTGGGCCTGCTCCGCTTTGTGGAAACCCATCCGGAGCGGCCCGAGGCCCATGCCTTTGCTGAAGAAGCCAGTCGGCTGTGGGCAGGCGCACAACACTTTGTTCGGGATCAAGGATTTCCGTATTCGAGCCAGCGAATTCAAGACCTGTCTACCCTTTTGGCCTCAAGCACAGCCGCGATTTGGTTCATCGATGTTCATGACTATCTCGACGGGCTGGAAGCCGAGATAGACCGCCCCCTTCGACACTACGCGAGCGGTATGCCCCCCTCTCCTACCCGCGCTTCCTTTGAGGATGCCTACCAAGCGATACGGAGCCGCCGCGCGGAGACCTGGCACGAAGCCGACGCCGGTCTCGAGGTCCTCTGGACCATCACTTCTTCCCTCACCGAAACCCGTGAAAACGAAACCTTTGTGGCGGGTGGCCGTGCGAACATTCCCGAAGGCGCCCATGCCGATGACTATTTGGTCAAACTCCCGTCGCCCACCGAACACCAGGTATCGCGAGAAGAGTGGGTTCGGCTCTGGGGGACACAGAGCGACGCCCCTGCCTACGGGGTGACACTTTCAAGTCGACATCGGCGCGCCTATATCCCGGTCAACAGCGCCGAGCTTTCCGTGCGTGCGGTCCTCGAAGGAGAAGGCACAAGCACGCGATTGATCTTGATGGGGTCGACCGATATCGCAGAGCCAGACAACCACGTGGTACGCCTCGCGATATTTCAAGCGGGGTCAAAACCCCTCGCCTCGGCGTTTCGTCCCTTTGGCGCACCGCCAGTGGAAGTGCTCCTCGGCTCGGCCGATATCAACCCAACAGATGGCAGCTTCTCACTCCGTCTTCCCGACCTCCCATCGGATGCGCTCCTTGCGACCGGCATACCTCTGGCCCGCCTGGTTCGAAAGAGTGACCTGGCCGAAATTGCCGTCACCAGCCCCATTCCGGCGGGCCACGATGAGACCCTCATTGCGCACCCCAACGATGGATTTATGGGGCGAACTTTCGTCGGCCAGAGATTTCACTGGTACGTCCACGCGCCAACCGCGGGCGTCGGCGTCTCGCTGGTTCAACGTGACTGGACCACTCGAATCGTCTCGGGGCTCTCAGACGAGGAAGGTCGTCGTCCGTATACCTTGCTCGAGGATCAGGCGATGGCAGTGATGGTGGGAACCGCGCAAGGCGACGCGGAAGCAGCAGAGGCCTGGGCTTCAGACCTCCTGTTGATGCGGGTCTACGAATCGGTGGATGGCAACGATCGTCTTCGGTTCCCCTGGGTGACCTACGCAGACGATGGCTTCGAAGCTCACCTCCAGCGAGATCTCGCGACGGAGATGCTCGCCCACCATGCGCTCGCGCTTTTTCTCGCGCGGTTTCCAAACACCCCGCTAAAAGATCCGATCCAAGAAACACTGGTGGTGGGCCTCGATACCCTCAGCGACCTTTACCGAGAAGGCGACCGGGGAGGGTTGACGGGACTTTACCGGGAGACCGCCTCTTTGGTCTTGGCGCCGCCCAAGGCGAAGATCGAAACGAACATCGACGCCTTCTTTGCGTTGGAGGCCGCATCCCTAGCGCTCGAAAACACGTTGGATGGCAGGCGCCTGGCTGCAGAGGCGAAAGAACTGCGAACCCAGCTGCTCAGCTTGTGCGGCGGAGACTCTGACTCGCTGCCGGTGGCGGAGATTTACGAAGATAGGCGCGTCCAGGCTCACCGGCCCGGGACACTCTCTCGCTGCGCGCTTTTTGCCGTAGCCGCGGGCCGTCCCGATACCGCTTCGAAATTGCTGGACGCAGTCTCTGGCCGTAGCCGAATTGATGGCGCCACCCTTCAGGACGCACAAGCACTGGGTAACCAGCTTGGCATCGGCTCAAGCCCAAACGTCCGCCCACAAAGCATGCCTCCGCTTCTTCCCAGAGCTTTCAAAGCGCATTTCGCTATGGAAATTTTGGCCCGCCGAGCCCTGGCGTCATCTGAGCCCCGCCAGGAGGAGATTGCTGTATTCATGCTCGAGTCATTGCGCCAAGGCCTCAAGCTGGAAAAAGCACAAGACGATGGGTCTTCGGTGGGTCACACCCTGGCAGCCCTGTTGGTCGAACGTCCTGGGGGTGCCTTTGGCGTCGATCCTTTTGGGTCGCAAACGAGTGACTGGGCGGTGAACCCCACCGAAATCCCCGGTTCTCGGGATGTGCGCCAGATGGAACGACGCCTGGCCCATCGCGCCCTGGACCGATTGTTTGCCCTGGTTGCTTCCGAATTCCAGCGACACCGGTTCGATATGCTGTTTCGCGAACTCGTAGGCATTCGTGCAGCGGAGGCGCAAATTTTCGGACGACAGTCGCTCCCCACCGAGCGAGAATGGATGCTTAGCGTAGAACACGAACTCCGTCACCGACTCTGTGATCCGTCTCTTTTGCTTCACCGGGGCACCGTATCCCTTGAGGAGTTCTTCGGGCTTGAATGTGCCGCCCTTCAGTCCGCAGTCGACGCGCTGTTTCGTGCGCGCGGGAGCACCGGGGACGACCACTGGGTCACCCTGGTCGAAGGTCCATCCGTGACCGCGTTTCGGCATCGGATGCTCGCTGGCTTGGCGGCTCCAGTACCGCACCCCCAAACCGACGGCGCACGGGTTCTGGGCACCGAGGGTGCACCGGGTTTTGGCGTAGCGCCTTCCGCCTTGGCCTTTGATAGGGCTGGTCTCCTTGAAATCGCACCCCAAGCGTCGCTCGCACAAGTCAGGCAAGGGCTTCGGGGGCGAATGACGGCCATCATCGAAGCGCCCTTTCGTCAGGCCCTTGCGCCGGCCGAAAGCGTGGAGACCGGCCAGCCAGCCGAGAGCCAGCCGAAGCCCATCGTATACGATCTCCTCGGCATAGACCCCGTTCGTGTCTTCAATCCGGCGGCCCCGGAATACTGGCAATCGCATGCCATAGCCCTTCGTTTGGCCCTCTCGTCCTCATTTCGCGATCAGGTTCGTTTTGCCGTCCGCGCCCGCCCGGTCCGGGCGCCGGCCTTCCCGCTTTCACCCCAAGAAGCCCGCAACGTCCGCTTCTTGAGGCGGGCCATCAACACCGAGTGGAACGGGGCGCTCATGTCCATGGCCGACGCTGCCGACGTGACTTACGCGACCCGCGCCGCGTGGATGGGGCAAATTCATCGGGTGTTGCGAACCGGCATTCTTTCGGAGTCCGGTTTTGACACTCTGGTCCGCGCGTTGGGACTCAGCAATGATGCGGTGACTCTGTGGAAAGATGCGCTGGTGCTGGTTCCCGACGACGAGGCCGGACTCCTTCCTATCCACGACATCGAACCTTTGATTGCAGAACTTTCTGTTCTGTGGAGCCGGGATCTACCCGAAGAACCGACACCGGTCACCGAAGCGGGCGGACTTCGTATGTTGCTCCCCAAAAAAGCACCAGGCCGGCTCACCAGACGCGCGCTTCTCGGACTGAACAAACTCGTTGAGCTCCCGCCATGGCTCGCTGCTTCAGTGGTTCCCGCGGCCGGAGGGTTCGGCTGGGCGGCGGGCGGTGTAGCAAGCCTTGGGGTCGGCTTCTTCCAGCCTGACTCCGGCCTCGATACCATCTTCGTGCGCGCAAATACACCCGATGCCGAGCGATGGACACCGGTCGGAACGGTGCGCGCATCAGACCTCATTGCCGAGCCAACTCAGGCTTACCTTCGGTCCGAGGAAGAAATCCGTCACACCGTTCCCATCTACGTCGAAACAAACGCCGTTGATCCGCGTACCGGCCCCACCGACACTTTCGACGACGATGCGGTGTATCTCATTCACGCTGAGAACCTGAACCCCGTGAACACACCGGTGGGTGCCCTCAGTGTGCTTCCCTCTACCCAGGGCGTCTTTTGGGGGGTCTATCGCTTGAACACAACCCTTTCGCGACAACAAATTGTCGCAATTTTTGTGGACGAGTGGCTAGAAAGTGATTTTCTTGGACCCTTCACCGAGGCCGTGGTGTCGGTGGATGGAATACCAGACCCGGCCCGCCGTGCCGAATGGCGATGGCTGGTCGAACTCGCGGCGCTCGAAGCCTTCGACCTGTCTGATGCAGAACGCATTTCCGGCGAACCCCATATTTCTTCACCCGTTGGATGGGCTGCCGACGGATACCGAGAAGAAGCTTCGGCGCCCATCGACGTAGAAATTGGTGCTTTTGATCCTTACTTCGGGCAATTTCCTATCAAAGCCAGCCGCGTCCTCGAAGAAGATGAAATGCTGACTCTCTATTGTTCAGATGATCCGGAACTTCTGCGTCGACTGAGTGGGCGCAATACCCTCGACTACAGCAGTGCACTCGGTAACGCCGGTTTTCGCGTCGTGGATTTCACCCGCGCAGACCTGAAGGCAGGCTTCGGATTGACTCCGGAAAATCTGCGTTTCGCTCCGGATTGGCTTCGTATCTTTTACTGCCGTGCCCGGGTTCGCCAAAGAACCGCCACCGTTTACGAGCATGTTTGGAACATTTGGGCTGCGTACAAAAAGGAGATGCTCGATCCGAAAAGGACTTCGAAGCCATGGCCCACCATCACACAGTGGGCTGACCAAAAGGACGGTCCCACGAGTAGGTTCATGCACAACGTGTTTTTTGAACTGACCGCGCTTGGGCTTCAACTCAGCGTTTCGGAGCTTGAACAGTTCATTCGTCGATTGCCGCTTCAACCCGGGCCCTCGCTCTTCGATCTGAGCGGGCCCCACAAAATCCCCACGACTCTGAAAGTGAAAGGCACACTGTCAGAATCAGGTGAGTTTTTCATCGTCAACCTCGACCAAACCGAACCGGGCTATTGGATAGAGATACGCATTTACCGTGAAGGACACGACCGATCCGTAAGCACATTGCTGATGACCCGAGAAGACGGACGCGTCACGATGCATGAAGACGAAGACGAACCCGTCTCGCGAACCGAAAGAGGGCTTATCATCCCGAGCGACATGTTTGACGGAGGCCGGGATAATAGTCTTATGGAGGACGTGTTAACCCATCCGACGGACCATGTGATCGCGATTCGGGTTTCGAATAGCCAAGAGGGCATGGATGATGACGATGATGAAGCGCCCCTGGAGGCAAATATGGCCTACAGCGAACCAACCCCGCTGGAGGTAGAAGGTGATCCGACCGTCCAGGTTCTTTTTACTGTCCCCCCTTTGGTGCCACCCGTGTATGCCACCTCCGAAGGGAATCTCTCAGACAAGCCGGGTATCCAGAGTCTGGATGCCGCCTTGGGAGAGTGGGCTTTCGAAGTGACGCCCCTTGTGACCAACGGCATTCAGGTTCAGGTCGATGGGATGGGTCTCTTTAACATCCCGAAAGCGATCACCGCACCCGGGTCCAAAGGCACACGCGCTACCCCCGGCAGCAAAGTTCGCGTGCAAAAGGGATTGCTCAAAGCCATGGAAGCCCTTCTTCGCCAAGACCCCGCGACGGCAGGAATCGGCAGTGCCCTGGCCGCGACGTTAGGGCTCTTTTTGACCGAGCCTACCCAAGGCGTAGAGACGATCTTCATGGTCGACGCACTTCCACCTGAATGGGAAGGGCTTTGGGTCCAGGTAGGATGGGTCGAGGCAGCCTCCGTATTCGATACCGACCAGGGAAATATCGGCTACTTGAGAGAAACGCCCTGGGTCGACTGGTACGGATTGAGAAGCGAAGACGATATTCGGGCCCAGGTGCCCATTTTCACTTCCGCCTCCACCGAAAGCACCAAAACCGGTTTTGAAGAAGACCGTATCTATCTGTTCGAAAAGCAGGTTTTCGAGGCCAACGACATCCCCGGCTTTGACCAACCGGGTTTGCTGGACGTGGTGCTGCCGAGCTTGGTCAGCCACATCGAAGAGGGCGAGCTCCTCAAGACCTATGTTCTCAATACCGAAGAAAGCGCACACGAAATCACCGAACAGGTCTTGTCCGAAAATCCCGCGTGGCAATGGTTTTTGGAAGTCGGCAAAAACCACCCCGCCCTCCTCGAGGCCGCTTGGGTGAACACCATGCGCGCGTACTTGCTCGGCACGTATTTTACCGCGGAAGCCGCAGTCACCGCCGCCAGCCGAAAGACCATCGCCCCAAAGGGCGCTCCGCCGAATTCGGGGGGGCCCATCGTCCATTCATCGACGCCGCAAAGCATTTCTTCTTCAGGTGCCTCCGAGCAGACTGCGCCCGTCCAAGCATCCGACCTCGGTTTTTATCTTTCGAAGAAGTCTAGGAGTGACGCTTTTCAGGAAGGCTTTGTCAGAGATTTCGACCAGGCCGCGTACACCCAAGATCCTTACGTTGCGCTTGAGCGGGCTGTGTCCGGTGGCCTGTGGGTCTATGTCTTTGACCGCCGTGGGCTGCCTTCCAACGAAAGGGGTCCAACCTCAGTGCCCCACGACCGAATCATGGTCGGAATAGACCCCGCCGGTGTGGAGTCCCCCGGCAGTCTAGTTGCAAACCCAGCGTTTCTCGGAACCTATGATGTCCATGTCCTGGAAGTGTTTTTAGCCCTGGTCGACGAAACCGAAACCGTCTTGGCTCAGATGCCGGTAGAAGTGGTCCTGGAGTATTTTGAACGCCGCTATCCCCACTGGTGGACCGAAGATGAACCGAAGATTCGCATCGTCGAGCACGACGCTTTTCTCAGTCCACGACTGTTCTTTGTCGATCGCATTTGGGCTGAGGCCGCCTACCTACGACGCCTAGAAAATACGGCACACTCACTGCTTGCAGACATGAACGGCAAACCGGTAGGCCGTTTCAATGGCCCACCGCCCCCGAACACTGTTGGTTCAGGGAAATATCAGGAGATACCGACATCCAAGATTGTGTTCTCCCGAGGCGTGTTCGAATACGAACGAAAACCAAACGCGCATGGCCTGATGGATACGGTGACGTGGCTCATGCGCGAACTCAAACGCAAAGGCTTCGATCGACGCGAAGCAATCTTTGTCATCGAATTTGACGGCGTGTACTTGCTCGACGAAGGCCTACATCGTAGCGTAGCCATGCGGCTTCTAAGGCAAGAAACCATCCCAGCCATCGTATTCAAAAACCTCGACGCACAGTCAAAGACTCAAGGACACACGGCGCCGAGTACTGAGGTCCTTGAGTTGCAGTCGGTCATCGAACAACCGGGCACGATGGACGTGCTCTCACAACTGGCTACGTTCGGCCCAAAATCGGTTCAGCAACTTGCTTCAGGTACGGGTCAAGCAGCCTCAACCACCAAGAAAACCGTTCAGGCCTTGGCCGATTTGCAAACCGTCCTGGTCAAGCCCATGGCCCCGGTAACCCCGTCCACGATCGTGACTATCAAAAAGGAAACACTCGTACCCCTTTGGCTCAACGCAACCGACAATCCTCCGCCGCGGTGGCTCTACCCCTTGCGGGACCTGACCAGGAAGGGCCTTTGGGAGTCCGATGCAGTGATGAATCGATTCGAAGAGCTTCAGGCTCTCCAAGGACTGATCGCCCTCAAGAGCATTGGCCTACTCTCCGCGTACGGAGATCAAACCGTGGAAGACCTAAGGACGTTGTCCAACAACCACAGCCGCTGGGCGATTGAGGGCATTGATCGTCTGCGTCAAGCGAAGCTGGTCTCCGTGCGCCCAGCCAACAAGAAAACGCAGCTCGCATCGATCGTACACCTCGAGCAGAAAAACTTCGAATCCCTGCGTAACTTCTTAAGCGACCTCTTCCCGGGGGACGATGTAGACATCACCTTGGCCAAAAAGGAGCTCAAGATTCTCTTTGAGCCCGGCGTGGTCTTGATATTAAACCGAGTGGCCGCTCGGACCGAAACCACCCTGGTCTCGCTCAAAAACCAGCTTCCGGCACTCCCTCATCTCGAGGCCACCGTAGCCAAATTGGTCGACGAGGAGCTCCTTCTCCAAGACAAAGACACCGGTGCACTATCCATCGATCAAGAGACAGGTTCATCGCTGGGCGCCTATCTCGACGTGGTGCTCGCCGATGAACACCCCGTGAGCGAGGAGGCCTTTTTCAGATACCAGCAACTCCATGCGCTGGCATTGCCACCCGCCGACCAGATCCTCGATGTGGTCGCAACCAAGGGCGGTGTACACGGGGGCTCATTGAAGCGAACGACTGGCCTCAACATAGGTCCCCTAAACGAGGTGGTCACAGCCCTGGTTGCTGCCAACCTCCTGCGCCTGGAGCCCACTGGCTCGCAACTCAAGCTTTCCACTCAAGTGCACCTGGACGAGGAGGGAATTTCTCGGCTTGTTCGCTATCTCAAACGGCTCTCCCCCGGCGCTTCCTTCTATGGACGTCACTTCAAAGACGAACTCACATTGCTGTCCAAAGACAAAAATCTTTTGCTGCTGGACCGACTATCCAAGGGCCGCCGATTCCTTCATCTTTTGCCCATCGATTTTCCCGATTTGGCGTCATCGATGGAAGATAAACTGCGGGTTCTCCGGCTACACGGCTTCATAGAGACCACAGAACTGAGAGCGCACATCGACAAGACGCGCGGTTCTGGTATCGCCGCTTACCTAGAGCGACTCTTGATGCTACCAGATAGCAAATTGATCGCCCCGCCTCATGAAAGTGTCGTCGAATCTTCTCCCGAGAGCCTGATCAGGCTTTTGACCCAGTTTAACGACTACGTCGAACTGCCTGACGGCATTTGCGTGATCAAGAGCCAAGCAGATGTCGCGCGGGTTCAGGCCGCGATGCCCACCTGCGAGCTATTCCTCATTGTGGAAACGGTCGTCGGCGCAAGCGAAATTCGCGGTTACTTCATCCACTGGCCGTTCGGGAAAAGCAAACGAGAAGCGGGCGCCCGCCTCAAGCTCACCCTGACGCGCGAAGCCTGGCCCCCCGGCCACATCAAGACTCGCCTCCGCTACGAAGTCTCAGACCTTCTCGCAGATCCTTAGCGGCACCGGAATCCCTTCGATGCACCACAGGTAGGCCACTGTCAGGCCCCCTTAGCCCAGTGCGCGGCCTCGTCGCTGTCGTATGCCGCTCAGACCCAGCGTCATGCCACCGCACACGACACCTATGAGGACACCAAGAATGACCGCAACGATCACGTCGCTCGCGCGCACGAGATCAACCGTACCCAGCATCGAGGTAGACCAAGCGAGGCCCGTAACCACCATGGTGAACAGACCTTGACGGCGCGTGGGTCGGGCAAAAATCTCGGCGGCCATCGCAAAAAGCACGGCCATAAGAGCGCCTATCTGTGCCCACAGCCAGGGGAACGAGGGAGACTTCACCAAAATGCTATGCGAGCCCAGGCTTTGCATCACCGTCACGCTAAGCGTTTGGTCCACCTCCAAGAACACCTCCTTGAGCTGTCCAGCGCCGCCGCCATGACCGTCCATCGTCGTCTTCTTACCGCCCGCGTTCAACAACAAAGAGTAGGCCCCTGCCCCTGAAACCCCGCTTTCGGGAGTCAGGCTGACGACATAGCGCCCTGCTCTCGGCGCGGGCTCGGTCTGGATATGCCGAACGTGCCCTCCGAGCACCCCTTGATACAGGGCTGGTTTTGGATAGGCCAAACGCCACATGGGTGCCAAAACAGAAAACCCAAACAAAATAAGGGTCAAGATGAGCAGGATCTGACTCAAGCGATCAAACGAAGGCAAGAGTTTGGCTGCGGCAAACGCCATGAACCCAAGTCCGAGTACCATGGCGCCCTCGCCGGAAATGACGGTGATGGGCGCATCTTGAACGACCAAAAACACGGTGCGCCCGAGCATGGCGGCGCCGAGGAGCCCGAGGGCGCCATAGGTCGACCTCAAGGAAACGTGTAACGCCATCGCTTTCATCGTACACCTCTCCGATGTATCTGTGCGCGATAAGACGTCGTACTATGTCCGCCTGAGACCTCAGCGATGCGAACGTAGGTCGCACCCTTGAAGGACAGGCTATGGGCGCCGGGTTTCAGGTGTCGTTCCATAACAACCTCCTTTGAGGACGCGTCCAAGAACACGACCTTCGCTTGAATGGGTTCTGGCAGCCTCAGCTCAAGGAGACCGCGGGCGGAACCCAGACGAAACCAATCCACATCGCCGGGAACCAAAAAGCCGTCTAGTCCCGCGTCCAACGCCAGCGCCGATGAGGTCTTGGCCCCCTGATTGGGCTCAAACTCAAACAATCTCGACGGCACGATCAGCCGCGCTTCCAATTGATAGGGTGCACCGGAAAGAAACCCCTCCTGAGCGGACACACAAACCTTGTACGCGTGCTGCCACGACCGCGCCCCCAAGGCCGGTACCACGATCGTTTGGCCCGGAGCCGACCCCACCGCGGCCATCAGCTCAGTGGGCGGCGCAACCCCATCAAAAACCTGAAGCCTAGCGAGGGCGTTTCGCGGGGGTTGAAGTTCAAACTGGATAAGCGCACCCTCGTTCGGGACTTGGAGCGGAATCTCAAAACAATCTACATCTTCCGAGGCCGACCACCAGCCCCGAACGCCATGCCAAGCGATTTCCTTCCCAAAGCTTACCTTGCTGCGTTTTTGCGAAAAACCAGCGCGGTCCTTACCAAAAACCGCAACCGGACCCGCGTGCTCCGGCGCACCATTCGGTTCGGACTCCACATCCCGTCCGGCGGCAACCAACTCGACCACAAGCTTGTACCGAACAGTACGCTTCGCTTCCAAGGACCCGGGGCGAACCTCGATGCGGTACAACGTTCCGTCTACACCAAGGGCGACCAGCGAACCCGGACCCGCCACGTGGGCCTTCCTCTTTTCTTTGGCAAAAACGTCAAAGGTCAAAGGCCCATCGGGCGCGGGGTCGAGACGCACGTTCAATCGATGGCCGCTTGTTTCTTTGAGTTTGAACCCATAGACATCAACGTCACCGGGCCCTACCCGCCCCGCCAGCGTCCACGCCACCGTGGAGCTGAGCGTCATTCTTCGTGCATCTTTGAGGCTATTGTTGGGCTCCTGTTCTCGGTAGTCTAGGATGACTGCTCTTTTTGACACGGGCTTGGACAAATGCGTGGCGGCCAACGCTGACCCACGAGGAGGCACCAAATTTCCTTCTTTTGCGAAGCCAAATACTTGGGCAACAAGTGTTGCCCCACCAAACACCATAGCCCCTATCAAGCCCGCTTTCCACCGAGAGACTCCGGCGAGCCAAGGCAACGCATCACGAGCCCGCACCTGTCGCCCTTTAACCCTGTTGGGGGCGCATGGCGCCGAGGATCCATTTTCGTGTTTCATGCTGTTACCGCCTTTGACCCGGAATCGGCCGCTGAGGCCGATCGCCATTCACGCCCCCCGGATTGCTCAGCGGAGCCCGCGCAACAGCCGGATTGGGCTTAAGTGAAGGCACCGGCAATTGAATAGCTGCATCCGGAGGAGGAGGCGCATCGATCGCGTCCTTGGGAATCTGATGACTCGGCACTGCCCTTTGCCCCGAGCGAACACCGAGATCCCGCTTCGGCTCAAAGCGCGGGCTTGCTCTTCGCACGTGTTGACGAGAAACCCCCGCCACCGTTCGAGCCTCGTCTATTCTCAGCTCGAGTTGAACCGGCCTCTTCTTTTCGAGAAGCCACTCGAGCACAAACGACATTCCAACACCTATGCTCAACACCACACCCGCGATGCTCACCCACTTCAAGGGCTGGCGCGTTTGGGTTCGTCGATAGCGGTTTTTTTCCACACTCTTCATGGTCTAGATTCTCCAAGCAGCCATCCGCGTTTGATCATTCAAAAATGCTCATCACTGGCTTTCAAATATTCAAGGACCCCTTGCGGTTCTTCATGGCCCCGAAAAATGACCTCGACCAGAAACTGGGGGCACGAGGCCCCATGTTTGGCTCCCCGTCGGTTTGGGCGGATGATGGAGCGTTCGTGAGTCGTGTCACGGCGATAGGCGGCCACAGGCGTTTCCATCCCCAGAGCATGACGCTTTGGGGTGCGTCTCCGCTCGGAAACACGCACCGGGCCCATCAAATTCGCTTGGAACACTAGATACTTGCCGCACCCATAAAAAAAAAGGGGCCAAACGACATCGCCGGGGGTCTTTAGAAACACCTTCGTAAGGGCACCAGAACTCGATGACCTTTTGGAGGACTTTTTGAAGTTTTTCTTGTCCAATCATCAAAGCACGAGAGGTTGCCTTGGCCTATACGATTGCGCATACTGAGCAGAACTACGAGGATCACGGCGTCCCCGGTACCTAAGACATGTTCCGAACTCAAGACCAGCGGACCGTCCCCTGCGGACGGTTCTTTCGAACCGTGTCGGTTTTTCTCCTCGCGCTCTCCTTGACGGGCACGGTTTTTGGAACCGATTCTTGGGCAGCAACCGCCTCTAAGGAAGACGCCAAGACCAAAGAGAAGAGTCCTCGCCCTTCGTCAAAGGGCATTCGACGTTATGCCGTCGTCATCGGAGTCAACCTTCCGGCAAACAGCAGCCAAGCAACACTCCGCTTCGCGGATGACGATGCCGTCCGCTTCTACGAGTTGTTCAGAGCTGTCGGCAATAGAGCCGTACTGTTTTCGGTTCTCGACGAAGAAACACAAAAGCTCTCACCTCAGACCGTAAAAATAGCGAAAACGCCGTCAAAAGCCCGGGTCCTTAAAGAAATTGAGAGCATGTTTAGCCGTATGGTCCGAGACAACAAGGATGGTTTCGAGACTGAGTTCTATTTTGTCTACAGCGGGCATGGCTACGCCGACGACTACAACGAGGGCCACCTGATGTTCGTGGACGGTACGATGTCCAGAAGCGATTTTTACGACGACATTTTGACCAAGTCGACGGCCAGTGTGAACCACATCATTATCGACGCATGCGACGCCTATCTGTTTGTCCAGAGCCGCGGAGACGAAATGGAGGAAGTGCTCAACAAGAACGCCAACAAATTTATTGACGCCCAAACCCTCAATCGCTTTCCCAACACGGGAGCCATTCTCTCAACGGCCGCAGTAGCCCAAACCCACGAATGGTCCGAGATCGGCGCCGGGGTTTTTTCCCATGGTGTTCGTTCAGCCTTGCTCGGCGCCGCAGATGCCGATGGAGACGCCAAAGTGTCGTATCAAGAGCTCGATGCATTTGTGGTGTCTGTCACGAGCGCAGTGACCCATGCACGGGCCAACCGTGCGATTTTTGTCTCACCGCCCAAAAAAGACCGTCGTCGCGCCGTAATCGACCTTTCCGACGTTCGTACGCAGAAATTGTATCTATCCAAAGATGTTGCCGGTCGTATTAGCGTTGCAGATCAGTCGGGGCGGCGGTACGCAGACGTCAACAAGGGGAAGGGATATGCGAACGCCATGCTGCTTCTTCCAGGCAATGAGTATTTTGTGAAGTGGCGGTCACTCGAATTTTCCGTACCGAGGAAATCTTCGGAAATTGATTTGGCCTCCCTCTATGGTCGTCCGTCGAAGATTGGTGATCGGGGCAGCGGGATTGGGAAAGCCTACAGCCTCGGGCTTTTTGCCGTTCCCTACGGCCCCGAACTCTTGGAGGGTTTTGAGCTTGGACTCCATGCCCAGCAGCTGAGAAATCTGGGCTATCATACCCACGCCTCTACAGGCGTGCTTCGTACTCTGGGGTGGGTGACCGCCGGTGCCGCAGTCGTAGCCGGAGGCTTAGCCGCGGGATCATTCATAAAAAGTTCGAGCATCGAGGGTGATCGCTCAAGCGTAGTAAGTGACAATGTTCGGGTTCAGCAGCTGAACCAGCGCATTCAAACTTGGGACACCCGGGGCAATGTTGCTTTGGCGACCGCCATTTCTTTGGGTTCAACCGCGGGTTTACTCTTCTTATTGCACGCGTTGGGGTTGTAGGCCATGCTGCTTGTCACAGATCGCAAGCTCTTGGAGGGTTATCGGGAAGGATGCCCAAAGGCCTACGAGCGAATATTTGATCACTACGCAGAGCGCGTCACCGAATGGTTGCGCCGGGGTTTTAGATTTCAGTCGAAGGGCACATTTTCTCGCTTCTTCGGATTCGACTCAGCGGACCAAATCCATGACGCAACACACGAAATATTCCTGAAGGTCTTCGAAGAACGGACACGCCTAGCCTATTCTGGCATTAAGCCTTTTGAGGGTTACCTTTTTGTCATTACGCGAAACACGGTGATACGACGAATTCGCCATGCCAACGGGCGTAAATGGGTGCAAGAACTTGATCGCTTGTCCGATGAAAATCCGAGTCCTGATGAAGTCATCGAGTCACGGGAAGCACAGCAAGAAGTCGTGACTTTTTTGAAAACGCTGAGCGAAGACGAAAGATCGCTGGTATCCCTGCGCTTTGAAGAGAATAAATCGCAAGAAGCCGCAGGGAAACATCTGGGCTGGAGTCGAAAAAAGGTGAGGCGTGCGGAAGACTCAATCCGCCGTCGAATGGTCCGTTTTTTAAGACGGGCGAGAACAACATTTGAACTCAATGAGGTTTACAGTGATGGCGCACTTTGAAGACACCGTAGATCGCTATTTTAACTCCTGCCTCCCCTCGAGCGAGCGAGCAGCTTTATTCGCCCATACGGAGCAATGTTCGTCATGCAGGCAGTATTTCGAAGACGCCTCGACCGCCCAGCGACTGTTGTCCGGAAACCTGAATAAGGTCTCGAAGGGTGAACTTTCTGCGATTCGCGGCCTCGTGATTCACGAGGCTCAAAAAAGGGAGAGCAAGAAGGCATTTTCGTGGAGGAGCCTCTTTTACGTCGCGGCACCAGCCCTATCTACGGTGGCCCTGCTTTTTGTTTTTTTGAGTCCACAATCATCGACCCCGCCGGGTGGAGAATGGACGGCGCGCGGTACTGTGCGTTCATTGAATCTTAGCATCGAGGTTCTGTGTTTTGACCAAGAGGGCAATACAACGGCGCGCCATCGCACAAGTGGTACCTGCCCGGCTCCCGGGTTTCTCAAGGTAGTTTATGCTTCCCCGACCACGACTCCGGCGGTGACGGTTGGTGTATTTTCTGGTGATGAGGTCCGGTTCGTATCCGAATTGGTCTCTCCGCTGCCGAGTAGCGTCGCTCCGAAGTATGCCCCCTTGAAGGTAGACGAAGAACTTAGGGTCGTGGCGGTGCCAGAAATTGCGTCGGCCGAAAACTTGGCCGAAATGAATCCCATTCTGACGATACGGGGGCTTCAGAAGTGAAAATGCGAACGCACATCTTCCTGCTCATGACGTCTTTTGTGCTCGGCGCATGCAACCATGACTTTCTAGCTTTGCCTTGTCAGAACGGATACATCGTGGTGGGTGAGGTTTGCCGCCAGACGTGTACCACCAGCGCAGAATGTGCGTTGCCTCTCACCTGTTTGGGGAGCGTGTGTGTCCCCTCTGGGCGGTCCATTTCCATCGAAGACTTCCCACAGCAAAGCGGCGGCCCCACGCTCTTCGTCGATACGGACCAAGACGGCATTTCCTCTGAAATCGATTGCGATGATCAGGATGAAAATATAGGGCTGGTCGTAGAAGTGGGGTGCCAAAGCGCATGTGCTTCTGGCATTTCGAGATGCATACGGGGTGAAACCTATGCCTGCGATGCACCGACTGATTGTGGATGTGCAGCGGGGGACACGCGAAAGGTCAGTTGCGAAATGTGCGGCGTTCAGGAGCAAGTTTGCGACTCTGATGGCGGCTGGAGCAATTCGGGGACATGCGAACTTTCGGGGATGTGTTCGCCCGGCGATGTAGAACGGGGCGATTCTTGTGGCAACTGTGGTTTCGAGATTCGTTTTTGCACGGCCACCTGCGAATGGGGCGAATGGAGCTGCAGTGACGAAGGGGTCTGCGCACCAGATGCCGTTCAATCAGAACAACAGCTTTGCGACAACTGCAACCAAAAGCAAGAGCGAAGCCGGACATGTCAATCAAACTGCGAATATGGGCCTTGGACCGAATGGGGTACCTGCAACGCCTCAAGTGCCTGCGAACCCGGTACCCAAAACAGAGAGGAGCGCCGCTGCGGCCCCTGCGGCTCGGGGGTACAGACCCGCACGCAACTGTGTGACGAGGCCTGCGGATGGAACCTTTGGACCGAATGGAGCACCTGCGAGGAGTCTGTTGGCTGCCAGCCTGACGACGTTATCGTCCAAAGAGGCTCATGTGGACCCTGCGGCTCGGGGATGCGAAACCGAATTCGGACCTGTGACGCGGCTTGCAATTGGATGGATGGTCCATGGTCGCAGTGCATCCAGGCGTCGAGTTGCGTTCCTCCTTCGATCGCCGTTCTCGACCCAATCTCTGGTCTTGATAGCGGTGGTACGCCGGTGTCCATTCATGGTTCCGGATTCTCCGGTGGCGGTGAGGTCAGCGTTCGTTTTGGGGGAGTCCCTTCAAGCACCGTCACTGTCGTCAACGATCGCCTGATAAGAACCTTAAGTCCGCCCTCAAGCCGCGGCGCGGTTACGGTGAGCATCATCAACGACAAAGGCGCAACCAAACTCGACAATGCGTTCGAGTTTTTGCCCACCGGCGGGCCCGGCTCGGACGGAAGTCCCGTATTTACCGGGGGCTCTCATGTCGTGAACCCATTTTGGGGTTTAGAAGGCGCGGTCCAGATTGGGGATAGGCACGCGGTTTTACGGACAGCTATCGGTCAGCCAGAAATCTATCCGGGCCACAAACTCCTGTTCATCAACGTGAATGCAAAAGAAATGAAGGACGTGCCCGGGCTAGGCGCATGGACCATTGTGACCGTTTCTGAGGTCAAACTTGACTTCCCAAAAGAAGGACAAACCTTTGTTGGTTTTACCAGCCCCTACAACGCACGCGCACCCGCAGTGATCGATTGGGGCACCTACGTTGTACGGATCATGCAATATCAAGATGTCGTGGTTCCGCCGGACGCGGTGCTCACGGCCCGAAATCTCTCGTTGAGCACGGGCGGGGGCATTGTCGCCTTTGAGGCAACCGGGAAAGTGGTTGTTCGGGGTGCCATCGACATGACCGGGCGGGGCTACGGGCTATTTCCCTTTCGCCCCGATGAGGTCCAGCTAGCCACAATCGCAGCCATCGGAGCCGGCGCACCCGGCCAAGGGGGAACCTTTGCAACCACCGAAAACACCGGAGGCGAAGGCGGGGGCGGCGGCCAGGGCTCAGAAAATCGTTCGCGCCTAGACCTATCTTCCATTTTTGCCGGTATCGGCGGTGGTGGGGGCGGCAACGGCGCCTCAGGCTCGCGCGGCTTCCTTCAGGGCACAACAGACTTCTTGCTGACAGGACCCAGTGGCGGAGACGGTGGGGGCGAGGGAGGCGGAGACAGCGCCGATGGAGGCACCGGAAACCCAGGCACCGTAGGCGGTGGAAGCAGCTCTTCGCGAGGCGACATTGGACGCTTGCACGGCGGCGGCGGCATCATCTTGATTTGGGCGGACTCGATTGAAGGTGAGGGTGTCATTTCCGCAAACGGAAGAGAGGGAGAAGAGGGAGAACAGGGCCGAAAACATAGCCAAGAGGTCCAGGGCAATGGTGGTGGGGGTGGCGGTGGGGGTGGCGGCTCTGGCGGCTTTATTGGCATCGCCGCGCAAAGCGTCACCGTCAAGCTCGAAGCCAACGGTGGGAACGGCGGTGCCCCCGGAGCGGGTCAGTTGAATAACGAGCCCAGCGAAAAAGATGGCAAACCCGGTGAAGCAGGCAAGCCAGGGTCACCTGGCGTGATCTATCAGGGCCCCATACCTATCCCATAGCTACCTTTATATCCCACCCACCGGTAGTTGGTCATTCAACCCGCACACCATCCCACATGCACGCCAAGAAGAAACGCTTCTCATCACCCACTTCGCAACAAAGATGAGAGCCCCCGTTGTGAGCCCCCCTCTTCCGTGATTTCTTGCGCAGAATGAGGACCCTCTTTCAGCGGATCATTTTTTCTCTTTGTACCTTAACGCTGCTCCATGCATGCAACCTAGAAAACAATGATTGCGGCCCTAACTGCGAGGCCGACGACGGCGTCCAAACAGATTGTACACGAGAGTGCGGCCAACACGGCAACTGCGTCCTCCAAGGCGCCACCCAAGTATGCAGTTGCAATTCGGGCTACGCCACAAACTCAAGCACCCAGCAATGCGAAGACGTCGACGAATGCGTCGCCGGCACAGCAAATTGTGGAGCAAATAGCTCATGTCTCAACACCGACGGGAGTTTTGCCTGCCCTTGTAAAAATGGTTTCGAAGACTCACAAGGAAGCTGCATGGCCATCAATGCCTGCGACGCGGCACCATGTAAAAATGGTGCAAGCTGTACCCCCAAAGGTGTCAGCTATACCTGTGCATGCACAGCGGGCTTTACGGGAGACACGTGCGAAATCAACATCGATGACTGCGCATCCCAACCTTGTGCCCACGGGGGAAGTTGCACTGACGGAGACAACACCTACACCTGTTCATGCGCTGCCGGATTTATTGGCAACGAATGCGAAATCAACGTCGACGACTGCGCAAACAATCCCTGTATGAATGGAGGCACCTGCGTCGACGGACAAGATGCCTATACCTGCAGTTGTCGAATGGGCTTTTCTGGCGACAACTGCGAAATCAACATCAACGACTGCGCCAACAACCCCTGTATGAACGGGGGCACCTGCAAAGATGGAATCAACGACTACACCTGTTCATGCCCTATCGGCTTCCGGGGGAAAGACTGCGAAAGCCAGGCAACCAGCTGTAGTCCAAACCCTTGCCTCAACCAGGGAACCTGCAGCGAATCCATGGGGAGCTACACATGCGGCTGCCCCATGGGCTTCGAGGGACTTCATTGCGAGACGAACATTGATGACTGCGCCGGCGTATCCTGCATGAACTCAGGTTTGTGCGTTGACGGCCTCAATACAAGCACTTGCGACTGTCCCGATGGGTACAGCGGAGACAACTGCGAAACCAACATCAACGACTGTGATCCCAACCCCTGTCAAAATGGGGCTTCGTGTACGGACGCCGTCAACAACTACAGCTGTGAGTGTAGAGCCGGATTCTCAGGGGAGAACTGTGAGACCAACCTCGATGATTGCGCATCCAATCCCTGCACCCGAGGGACTTGCGTGGATGGCACCAACAGCTATACCTGTCAATGTCCTGCCGGGTACACCGGCACAACTTGCGAAACAGACGTCGACGACTGCAGCCCCAACCCGTGCATGAACGGGGGCAGTTGTGAAGATGGAGTCAATAGCTACGCTTGCACCTGCGCCTCAGGGTTCACCGGTGACCATTGTGAGAGCACGACCCAGAGCACGGATGTCTGTACGAATATTTGGGCCTCAGTCACAAGCTACTACGCCAACGCCGGAACGTTGCGCGCATGCGCATCCACCGGCAAAGAAGGCGAAGTCGCCCAATCGCTCTTCAATTTGGCCGGAGTCACCATCGACAACGAGGGGACAACGATGAAACCTTGTATACAAACCATGTGCGACGGAACCTATGTCTACGTCGCCACCAACACCCTGCCCCACTATGACTACGTGCCTCTGACTCCGAATGCCCTCGCAGAAGTCGCGTCGCTCTATCGCATCCCTGTGAGCACAACCGCGGTGGGCACCCCGGCCGGCGCCACCGATACCGGCAGTATGCTGGGCTGCGTAGACGCTTACAACCAGTACCTCAGCTCCCCAGGCAGCGGGACCACCAGCGAGCCCGCGGGCTTTTGCTTTACGGACCGCAATAGCAACCTGTACATATACGACGACCTCGACGTCGGCGGGCGAAGCTACACCCATCGCTTGCCGTGTTTTGGAGCCGCGGCCACCATGATCAGCGGGGTTCCCGTCTTCGGCCCCAACGAGGCCGGCATGCCCGATCCCTATGGAAGCCCCGTGTTCTTTTACCCGGATGCTGGAACCGACACCTACACCGGTGCCGCATCCTTAGACCTGTGCGGAGGGCACACCGGGTCTTCGATGCACAACCATGGCGTCAACGAGGCATGTTTTGAGCGAGACGCCCAGGGCGCTCCGAAAAACACCTACGCCGCCGCCGCCGCCGGCTGGACCTTTCTTGGTTCTCTCACCGACACCTGCACCCAAGAATCAGCAGTCGTGGGCTGGAGCTTCGATGGCCATCCGGTCAAAGGACCTTGCGTCTGTATGACCCGCGACATGTCCGGCGCATGTACTTCCCTGAAACGAGCCCGAAGTTCATGGGCCTACAAGGGACTGGCTGACTGGTCGATGCAGACGGGAGCCCAAACAGATACCCAAGGAGCCCTCTCCAAGGAGGGCATCACCTGCACATCCGACGCAGATTGCTGCTCTGGAAACAACTGCGACTTCAAGTGCACCTACGCTGTTTTTGACAGCCAAAGCGCGCCCGGCGGAACAAGCGCAGAGAAACGTTGCGTGCTCCTCGACTACTCATGGTGCACACATCAGTACATAGATAGAACCCAAACCAATGTTTCTGCGACAGACTTTGTCTATCTCGACCGCTGCAACGGCGTTCAGGGCGCAGACGGGTACGCCTATCACGCCACCCTCTCGTTTCCCTACGTGCTCGGTTGCTACCATGACGAGCCCTCTGATTCGATCGGTCTCGAGACCATGACCGGTGGGGGCATGACCGGTGGCGGCATGACCGGTGGCGGTATGACCGGTGGCGGTATGACCGGTGGCGGTATGACCGGCGGCGGCATGAATGGCGGTATGGGGCCCCCCGCCTGTACCGCACAACAAACGACGATGTGCTGCGGAGACGGTTTTTGCGGCAACCCAATGGAAACCACAAGCAATTGCCCCCAAGACTGTCCATAAGGGGGCAACGTCGAAGCGGCATTCTTCGACGCCACGGGCGCATCGGTCCGTGGGCCATTTTCATCGGCACTCTGCTCGAAGCCGCTTGCGGCGAACCCCCAAAGCGTTCCGGCAACGGTGATCTGGCCCATGTCCAACCCAGCTTCGCCGAAGGAAAACTCACCCTGCGAGGCCAAAGAATCCGTTACCAACTGACTTGGGACGACCAGCCCCCCGTCACCGTTTTATCCGGTCCGAACGAAACATTCACCATCACGGAAGCGTATCTCGGAACGGCTTCCATCGAGCTTGTTCCTTGTACTGAAGACGAAGAACAAGACCCAAACGAAAGCCAAAGCAACTTGGGAGTAGACTCGTGGTTCCTGCGCTTGCTCGGGCCAGCCACCGCGTGGGCGGACCACAGCTACGTGGCAAACAGCACGTTGCTTGTCACGCCCGTCGCGGAGCAGGTAGGAGATCCCGCTCGTCGCTCATACGGAGAAACAGGCCCCATCTACGGTACCTTCTGCAAACTCTTTTACCGCACCGGCCCGGTTCAAAAAGCCACCCCCAGCGGCGTCACCCTTGACCGTGAAAGCGCACGCCTCGAAGCAACGTCCGGACAGCGCTCAACAACCCGGCTTTCTGCAGGCCTGTTGCTGGGCGCTCAAGTGGCCCTTGAAGCGCACGGTCATGCCAACGGACCCCATGCAACGTTTGCCGTGATTGAACTACGCCGACACCTCGACCAAATCCCGGCGCGCCTTAAGCACGCTCTTCCCCCGGGACCGGAGGCAGCCTACCAATTCCAGCGAATCGTAGCCCAATCATCGGTCGCCCACGTTTCCTTTGCAAGTGACCCTTAACCGAAAACTGGTTTTCGTCACCGCATCTCCCAACGCAGCAAATCACACTCAGGGCCCACGGCGCATAGTCAATTCAACACAGTCGACTTCGACCTCGGCTCCCGAGGTTTCGGTTCCTGCGGTGTGAGTCCGTAGAAGCACGTGAATCTCACCGCCGGCATTGAAGTAAGGGACAGCAGCGTCCCCGCTTGCCCGCCACTCCAACTCCGTCAGGCCCGACCGCGTCGATTCGACAAGCCCCTCTTCATCAGCCCAGATCCCCTGGGTCGCTGACCATAGCCTAAGATCGACTCCAGACTGTGGGTCGCTCCCAGAGCCTATGGCCCGACCCGCCGCCCAAGCCTTCAGTTCAACGGTGTCCGCCTCCGAAACCAAAAGCCGTGCTCGAAAGCCGACGACCACACCCGGGTGCCCCTCATCAACCGCGCCCGCGTTCCACAAACGCCAGCCCCGCTGACCCCGAACCCAAAGGACCTCACCCACGAAACTCCCGTGGACGTTGGCCCCGCCAAAAGCCATCGTTCGACCCTCACCCGAGTGATAGAACAAGCCTGGCGATACCACGGGGCAGTCTTCACAAGGAACCGTCGCATCTTTTTCCCATTGGGTCCCATCCCACAAATAGGTCTCTTGGCTGTTGGCAAACTGGACGCAAGCGGCGTCTGAGCCCCCAAGAAGAACGGTCTTGGCCAGCGCAGGCTGGTAGACTAAACTCAAAGCCCGAAGGCTGCGGGCGTTCGAACCGGGGTCACAGTCAGACTCGGGCCATCCATCCTCAGAGAAGCCGACTTCGGTCCACCCCGCTTCGTCGGTATACAGCCACAGGTCCCAAAGAGGGTTGTCTTGGCCCTGGCCGCCAAAAATCATCAACTGCCCCGTCTGCTCGTGAAAGGTCACACCCGCTTCAGACCGTGCGGGAGGCTTTTTCTGATTCGACCCTTGGGCCAATGCGCTCCACGTCTGTCCGTCCCAGGCCCAGAGGTCATCGGCCCGAACCACATCGGGAACCGAACCGGTTTCACCACCGAACAAGAGTACCCTCTGATTTCGTGAATCGTATGCCATCTGAGGGCCGATGCGAGCGCTCAGATCTAGCGGACTCAGTTCGTTTCGCTTTTCCCAGCGTTCGCCACGCCAAACCCATGTGCTGTCTAAGGGCACGCCCGGTGTTCGACCACCATCAAAAGAACGACCACCACCGTGGAGCACGACTTCTTCACGAAAGGCGTCGTACACCATTCCGAAGGCGCTCCGCCTGCTTGGGCCCTCCCCAGCAACCTGCACCTTAGACCAATCCCGTCCATCCCACTCCCAAAGATCATCTACTGGAATGTCCACACCGTCGTCACCACCCGGTACGACGCCCCCAAAAACCACCACCCGATCGCGGGCCCGATCGTAGGCCACCCCGTGCCCGATACGGCGGCCGGGAACAGCCGTCGATGTAGGCACGGAAGTCTGACGGGAAAAGCGGCTGCGTACCATCACACCATCTCGAGCTTGGAGGCGAGACACGTCTGACTCAACAACACTCCAACGTTGCGCCCTGGACCCAGTCGCGATGGGCGTCGTGAGCAATCGCGAAGGCAGAGAAGTCACCACTTCCAGGGTTTCGTTCTTCAAGTGAACGCCTGTTTTTCCCTCGAAGGCGGCTACGGTCGTCACGTTGAGCGGCATGCGGCAACTTCCCGCAGGAAGCGAGATGGAAGTCTCTCGTTCGACAAGTTCTCCGCGACCGAGCTCAAGACCGCCCTCGTCGTACACCAACATGGCAACATCTTGTGAAGACACGCTGATGACCAAGTGATCCCCTGCGCCGGCCCCGGCGCAATCACTTTCCACTTCGCGGCACACGATCCGCACACACTGGTTCACGAGGCAGCGCATGCCATCAACACAGTCCTCATCAACCGCGCATGGGACCTTCAGTTTGAGCGGATTACAGGCCGTCCCCAGCAACACGAGAATACCAGGGAACACAGTGAACCACCTGCCCCGCGGGGCCTTGGACTCAGGCACGAGGGCGTTGTAACGCACTCCACCCCTGAAACCCCAGATTTTTTAGCGTGAACCGCCCCGGGTCTCCTGGAAGCTTCAAACCTTGGGCGGGTGGAGTCATGGGGATACGGAACAAGTTTTCAGCGGAGGGCCCTTAGAATACATTCTTTCGCAAACGCGCTTCCTGTCCGACAATGAAAAGATGATTGATAGCCCTAGGGACAAGCCCCGCGGACTTAACGAAATCGTCGCGCCTGGACCCGAACATTGGGTAGGCAACGGGTTTTTTGTACGGACCGTCTTTCAGCCGACGGAGCGCACCCAAGCGTTGAGTCCTTATCTCTTATTGGATCATGCGGCAGCCCGCCACTTTGATGCCCACACGATGCGGCGCGGCGTCGGCGAACACCCCCACCGCGGCTTTGAAACCGTAACCTTTGCCTATTCGGGGGAAATCGAACACCGAGATTCCAGTGGCGCGGGTGGCCGCATCGGACCGGGCGACGTGCAGTGGATGACGGCCGCATCTGGGGTCGTACACGAAGAAATGCACTCTCAAAGGTTCACCGAAACCGGCGGCCTATTCGAAATGGTACAGCTTTGGGTCAATCTCCCCACCAAGCACAAGATGGGAGCACCAAGGTACCAAGCTTTACTCTCTTCGACCTTTCCTCGGCTACGCATCGGCGCCGCCGAGGCTCGTCTCATTGCCGGTCGCCTAAGTGGCCATGAAGGACCCGCTAAAACCCACACGCCTATGACCGTACTGGACCTCACATTCGACCGCGACGGACCCGCGGACATCGATTTGCCCTCAGCCTGGACTTGTCTCGCTTTCGCGCGCACCAAAGAGGTGGCCGTCGGCCCGGACCTCAAACACCTCGCTCCGAGGCACGTTGCCATCTTTGACCGCAACGACCCACACTTGGTGCGCATTCAAGGAACCAGAGACGCAGCGGTGTTGGTCTTGGCGGGAGAGCCCCTCAACGAGCCCGTATCTGCCTACGGGCCGTTCGTGATGAACACCCGTCAAGAAATCGTAACTGCAATGCACGACTACCAGAGCGGCAAGATGGGAAAACTGCCTTAGGCTAGCCGATTTTTGTGTCAACCCGACTATACATGGATGGGGTATTCTATCACCAGAAACGAAGGCCGAGCCTGCAGCAAAGAGACCCCCGCTCTCCTTAATAGGATGCTCTTCGTAAAACGACTGATTGGCATGCCCATTGCTGCAAATCGACCCATGGTTGATCCCCATACTACGTATCGTAAGATGTCACACATCAGCACCCATCGGACCTACTTGCCGGCTGGTTGTGCGCTGGTCAGTATCCTCGGTTTGTGCCACTGCGGTCCCGGTGGAGTTGAGTCATCGGGGGGCTTGCCGGTTTGGACAAGAATCTCCCAGAGGTCACAGAAACAGATTCTGATACTTCTCCCGAGTTCGAAACAGGCGCCGAATCGGGGATGGGGTCACTCGTAGACAGTGGCCCGGAGGACCCCTCGGTAAATGGCCAGACAGATGCAAATGGCCAGATGGATGCAAACGGCCAGACAGATGCAAACGGCCCGACCATTACACCCACGGGCGATGATGGCATCGTTGTTTCGAATGGTGGCACCGTGACCACTTCTGGCAACCAAACAACAGTGACTGCAAACCCCTCGTATCATGACGGAACAACCTGTGCCCGTACCGATTTGAACTGCACCAACGGTTCGGGATACGTTGGTTCCTCAAGCCCCTCTGGCTCCTCGAGCCCCTCTGGGTCGTCGACGCCGCCACCACCTCCGCCACCGACACCCGACTCGAACAGTTTCATAGCCACCGCCGTATCGACGTCGAAAATTGAGCTTGTTTGGTCCAACGCATCAGGGATCAACGAGCCGGTGTTTTATGAGCTGTGGAGATCGTCTTTGTCCGATCATTTTTCGAGGGTCACGACAATCGATTCCAGCAGCGTGAACACAGACGAAGTGGTTTTCACCGATAGCAGCTTGAGACCCAATACATTCTATCGCTACTACGTAACCGCTCGAAACGGTGGCGGTCAATCACAGCCCACCAACACGATCGAAATTCAGACGTTTCCGTACCCACCGGAAGGTCTCCATCAACTACAGGCAGAGGTGGTCTCAGATAGCGAGGTTATTCTGACCTGGGCGTACGACTCCGATGCGGAAGATGGTTTTATTGTCTATCGTTTCATCGTGGGGAACGAACCGATGGAGATCGCGCGCCTCGCTGAAAACGTAGTCACCTATCGAGACGAAGGCTTAACGCACAGCACGGACTACGTGTACCGCGTCGTTGCGTATAACCTTGGAGGCCAATCTGACCCTGCAGCAACACGCGCAACGACTTACCCTCCATTGCCAACGGCACCTTCGGAACTAACCGCCAGCGTAACGGTTGAACCAAAATGGATTTGTGTCAAGCTCAGCTGGAAGCAAGACTCCATTCCCGACACAACAACAACAATCGAACGTTCCGATGATGGAGGCAATACGTATTTCTCACTCATCGAATCCGCAATAGGGACTTCGCGAACGGACTGCGATGAGAGCCTTGTTCGAAATCGAGTTCACCACTATCGCCTATACCGGAGCAACATTTCGGGGCTATCCGACTACTCAGAAAGCATCGCTGTTGAAATGCGCCCGTAGAAGACACCGTCACCACATCGAGTGCCTCATTCGATGAACGATTCCGAGCCGGAGGCTTGAGACCGCGTTCAATCCCGCGGATCAACTCGTCATGGCCGCGGGTATCTTCGAGCCAAACGGTCGTGGGGTTCGGTCAAACCAAGTGCGGGGCCCAGCGGGATGATGCCCCTTGGGTTGATCCCCGGACTTCGCCCGTAGTAGCCCTTTTTGTACAGCTCGATATCCACCGTTTCGCCTATCCCCTCGGTCTGAAAGAGATCTCGCAAATACGCCCACATGTTCGGGTAGTCAACGATTCTCCGAAGGTTGCACTTAAAGTGGCCGTGGTACACCGCATCAAACCGGATGAGCGTGGTGAACAGACGAACATCTGCAAGCGTCAACTGATCGCCCACCAGGTATCGGTGACGGTTGAGGCGCTCCTCAACGTTGTCTAATGCGTCGAACAAGGGAACAAAGGCCGCTTCGTAAGCCTCCTGCGTTCGCGCAAAGCCACACCGATAAACACCGTTGTTGATCCTTTCGTAAACCCATCCATTGACTTCATCAATTTCCTCGCGCAAGCGTTCGGGATAGAGGTCTCGCTGGTTTGCATAATCGGCAAACCCGCTGTTGAGAATCTCAATGATCTCTGCAGATTCATTGTTCACAATCGTCTGTAGCTTCCGGTCCCAAAGAACCGGCACCGTCGCGCTTCCCGAATACTCGCCATCTGCCGCCGCATAAAGTCGATGCAGGGGAAGACGGCCATCCACGGCCTCGAAATCGTCGAGCCCCTCGGAAAACCACCAACCGTCCTCGTTCCTTCGATAGTGCGCTACCGTCATGCCGATCGTCTCGCTGAGACCTTTGAGGTTTCGGACGATGATTGTTCGATGCGCCCACGGGCAATTGTGCGCAACCCAAAGGTGATATCGACCGGAGCCGGCATCGTACGGAGAACGATTGTCCGATGTGACTCTGCCCCGAAACTTCGTAACGCCTCGAATGAACTCGCCACCCGACCCAATTCGAGTCTGTTCTTCGGAACCGACCCATCTACCGTTCACGAGCTTTCCCATGACCCCTCTCTTTCCTCAAGCGTGCGCAACAGACTCCGGATTGAAGTATTGCAAAAAGTCTGAAACTCTTTGCCATCAAGTTCAAGTAACAGCGGAATGACCAGATCCTCCTCGACGCGCAAGTGCTCAACAAGCACCGCTTCGTGCTCCGTCAAAGCGGTCACCAGGAGCGCCCTTGGAGCCTCTGCCTTCGGTTCCTTTTCGAGAACACCAAAGGCATGCAGCACCGACGCGTGCTTTTCGTGGAGCAGGCGGTGACCAACTTCGGCGGCACCAAAAGACACCCCCCAACGCCGAGCCAGATAGGGATAGAGTTTGTGCTCTTCGTAGGCCTCGTGGCTTCGCATCGCTGAAATCCATCGGCGATAAAGCCCTTCTAGGGCCCGCGGATTCTTTGACCGCTTCGCTTCTTGTGAAAGATACGCGTTCATTCGACGGAAGTTTTCGTGCGATCCGAGCAGCAATACCTGTTCAGGATAGTGTGGGTGCAGTGCCCATGCCTCTCGGGCGATATTCGGTGCCGGCCGTTTCGATCCGTTGCTCACCATGGTGTAGACCTCCTCCAATCAAGGTAAGATCCAGGGCTATGGGGACAATCTATCCCCATGGGAAACAGTTTCCCAAACCCAGCGTCGGCTTGGGCTCGGGGATCCGTGAGACACCAGCCGACGCAACGGATCCCTGGAATTAATCTGGAGGGGCCTCGAGTAACCATGGGGGAGGATTGAGCTTTTCCGCCACAAAATCTAAGAATGTTCGGACTGTTGCCGAAAGATGCCGCCGGCTTGGATAAAGCGCATGGATCCAAGTAGAGGGATTTGACCACTCTGGCATCAGGCGGAGGAGTGCGCCCGACCGAAGCGCGTCACAACACAAAAATGGAGGCAAGTGGGCGATGGCCAGACCCTCGAGACAAACCTCAAGAGCCACCACAAAGCTGTTGACAAGAATCCGTCCAGGGACATTCACGGACACCCGGTTTCCATGCCCGTCCTCAAGGTCCCAGGGCATTCGAACTCGGTCGGGACTGAAAATAACGCAGTCATGCTTCCGTAAATCTTCAGGCGCCTGCGGCACGCCATGGGCCTCTAAGTAGCTTGGGCTCGCGCAAATATAGTGAGAAATAGGCGCCAGCTTGCGAACAATGTGGCTAGATGACTCGAGTCGCCCAACACGAATTGCAAGATCAAAGCCATCGGCGACCAAGTCTGCTCTTTGGGTGGCCAGATACATGTCGAGATCAACCTCGGGATACTTTTTCATATATTCGATGGTCCACGGCCCCAAAAAAGTCTCCGCCATAAGCACCGACGCGCTCAGCCGAAGCCGACCATGTGGTCTTCTTTGTTGGGCCTGAACGCTTGCGGTAGCGTCCTCGATGTCTTCAAGAATTTGACGGCAACGGGCATAAAAGGCCCGCCCCTCTTCCGTTATCTGCGACTGGCGCGTATTGCGCTGCAACAATCGGACACCAAGGAAACCCTCGAGCTCTTCGATTCGACGAGCGATGGTCGACTTGGGCACGTTGGTGAGTCGTGCGGCCCCGACATAGCTTCCCGCTTCGACGACCTTGGCAAAGACCAAAATGGCATTGAGATCCATATCTCTTTCTAACAAGCCTTACGGGTCGACGGCAAAGGGTGATGGCTTGGAGTCATCCGTATGTGGTACAGCCGATTGCAGAGCTCAGAATGTCCACGAAGTCTCAGGAAAAGCCTCCGCGTCGAGACCTCGCGGCCATCCTTTGGGCGTTGACGTTCCTTGGTGCCTTTGGGTACTTGCTTCTGTCTCTTAGCCAAATGCCCGAACGGGTAGCCATTCGTTTCGATTTTGATGGGCGTCCGGTTGCGTCTTGGGAGCGGGGGCAGGCTGAGCTTTTTACGCTGGGGTTTCTGGTAGTGATCAATGCGATTCTCGTTCCTCTGGGGACGAATTTGATAAGAAAAGTGCCGCTGTCTATTCTGAGCATTCCGTTTAAACGTCACTGGAATCGTTCAGAGAAAACTCGCGAAGCCGCGTATCCGCGCATCAACGTCTTGATGCTGGCAACTGCTTCGATGTTCAATCTCGTCAACATTCCGTGTCGCGGATGGGTCTTGCACAAAAATGGTGTAGCATCGATTTTCTCGTTTTCCACGCACGCATTTCTGGTTGTGCTGGCCACAGCAGTTTTTGGGTTCTTCGTCTGGGCGTACGCATTCATGCGCCCTCACAAATGAGCGACCTACCCCGTAGCCCTTCGGAACCGCGACCGCGACATCACATTTTGTAGACCGACTGAGCGTAATCCAACGAGATGCGTTGCTTTATCTCGTCGCGACAGCTTGGTTTTGTACGACCCAAAACCGTCTGGTTGCGTAGTTTCCTTATGAGAGAGTCAAAGAAGGAACGGTCTTGCATCCCAGGAGGGTCTCACATTGAACACAATTGACTACACCATGCGCTTTTTTTGCGCGGCCAACAGACCACGTATTGCACACGAGCTCATGCAACATTACACGAGCACCTTAGCGGGTATGGGCATCGACCGGGTGGTTTCGATGAGCCTGCGTTGTGACAGCCCAGATCTCTATTTTGTGTGCGCGGAGACGGTCTCGGGCAAAAGAGTGGGGGCACTTGCCGCCTATCGTTGTTCCCAAGATCTACGCGGGCCTGTCGAGGCCGAGTTCTGTGCCTTAGGCGCCAGCGTTGCCGACGAATTACGCCATCGAGCGCAAGAAGGACTGGCGAATCTCTGCTTAGGATGGGTGGATCCTCAGCATCGGCGCGCTGGCCTCTACGCGAGAATCATTCGGACTCTGTTGGCAGCACTCCCCGCAGTTGGGATTCATCACATGACAGCCATGGGCGCAACCAAAGGGATGACGTACTATCGAAAGTTCGGTCTCTTGGTGGACCCAAGCGTTGGGGACAACGGCGCTTTTCATTATCCAAAGGGTTACGTTTCCCAGCTGGGGTGGGGCAGTGTGCTCAACCTAACAGAAGCCGCCGAGACAGAACGCAACACCATTGGAAGATTGAGGTCAGCCATGAGCTCGACCCCGGTCCGCGATTTTTCAATGTCAAAAACGCGTTATCGATTTGCGAGCACCTTTCGCAGGTAAATCACGTCACCGGAAAATCCCGGAAGTGAATTTCTTTATGCGCTTGTTCGAGGTTTAGTTTAGAGCGCGCATCTCATAACCTCACATGAGGTTGTGAGACGTGCTGTAGATGAACCGGGTTGCGAAAGCGGATCAGCCCCAACCCACCTCGGGAAAGGGAGCGCCGGGTTTGGCGAAAAAGTACCCCTGCATGATATCGCACCCAAGTTCTTCGAGCACATTTTTTTCTTCTACGGTTTCGACGCCTTCGACCACCACCATCACGTTCATGTCCTTGCAAAGCGGAACCATCGACCGGATCAGCTTTTGCTTGACCGGCTCGAGATGTACATCTCGGACAATGGACATATCGATTTTGACAACATCGGGGTCGAGCTGGGCCAGACTTGAGAGTCCCGCATAGCCAGAGCCTAAGTCGTCGACCGCAATCCGAAATCCCATCTCCTTGAGCTCCGTAATCCGAGCACTCACATCCTTGACAACATCAAGCGCAGCGCGTTCGGTGATCTCGAGAACAATGCGATCTGCGTTTGCCGCAAGCTTCGAATCAGAGGCGTAAAGGTCTTCGTCGACAAGATCACTGGGGTGTAGATTGACGAATATGTCCCACTGCAACTCCGAACCGATATCCCGGGCAATGAGCGTGCGGACCCTTTGACCAACCAGATGGAGTTGGTCCAGTTTCTCCGCGGCATCGAGCATGGCGCCTGGATGGGGGATGCTGGGTTCTTTGGTACGAAACAGCGCCTCGTAGCCCAGAATCTCCTTTTTTGATGTCGACACGATGGGTTGATAGGCCATCCACGCGAGCTCAATGGCACTCATAAAATCCTGTTCCAGAGCCCGCCGATCATCAACCTGAAGATCTGCCGTCCTCAGAAAATCAGTGGCCTCGCGCTTGAGCCGCGCCAGTTTGCTAAAATGCGACGCCTGAGTCAAAACGGCCTCGAGTTCCTTGGCGTCAAAAGGCTTCAAAAGATAGCGAAAGGCACCATACTCGACCGCTTTGATGGCAGTATCCACCGCGGGGTAGGCGGTCGCAATGACCACGGGCAAGTCTGAGTCCGCCCTTCGAACCTCTCGCAAAAAATCGATGCCATTCATTCCCGGCATCCAGATGTCACTCAAGACCACATCAAAATCCTTGACCCTGATCATCTCCAGAGCCGCCTTCGCGCTCGGTGCCGTTTCCACATGAAAACCGGCTGGCTCCAAAAGACGCAAATAGCCACGTAGGATGAGTGCGTCGTCATCAACCGTGAGTACAGAGCCGCGCGTTGTTTTCGAGTCTTCGGGAGTCGTCATCAACAGCTTTAGAATAAGTTAGTCGCGGACGCATCGAAAACCGGCATAGCGGCCAGGCGTGACCCACCCACCGTAAAAGCCATGGCTACAGGAACTTCGCTTCGAACTACTGAGACCTACCGCGACGCATATCTGGTGCTTCCAACGCAGGTTGAGCGACAGGGGCACCCACCGTTCTTCTGAGCGACTCTCTCGCGATCTCCAAATCGAGACGCGCGTTGATGGCATCGAGCTTGGCTCGGGTAAAACGAATCTCAGCATCGCGAAGTTCCAACACGGAGCGACGCCCGCTCTGAAAGAGCTCCCTCGCCAAGCGAACGGCCTCGGTTGCGGAGACCAACGCGTTGCTTTCAAGTCTATACACTTCCGCTAGGAGCAAAAGATTCTCCGCGCGGTCGTAAACCTCGCCTCGAATTCTTCGTTGCAGATCTGCGAGGCTCGCGACGACTTTGGTACGATTGATCTCAGCGTCTTCCACTTGGGCGTTGGTGGAAAGACCCGCAAAGAGATTCCACTGAAGGCGCAGATCAACCGATGCGTTGTAGTTTCGGGTCGGATCCCCAAACACCCGATCCGGGCGCCGGCTAAATCGATCGTACTGAAAACCCAAGCTTACCCGCGGCCAGTAGTCACCACTTCGTATCTGAATGTCTTTGTCCATTCTCGCTAGGCTCGCTCTCATTCTGACCAGCTCCGGGCGATTCTTGAGCGCAGTCGAAACCAGACGTTCGGGGTTCAACGCCGCCACGCTCACTTCCGCAGGTTTGATGCCAGCGGTTGAGGTCAGAACATGGCTAGGCAGCACGAGGCGTGTGGCTATGGTGGGCGCTCTACCCAGAACCAGATTCAAAGCCCTTTCTTGCCGCCCCTCAGAAAATCGACGGCGGGCCAGCGTCACCCGGTCCTCCGCGAGATTCCTTTCGGAGGTCACCACGTCGCTTTTGGTACCCCTTCCATCCGAGAGGCGATCCTTGGCCCGCTGAAGCTGCTCTTCGTCGGCCTGAATCTGCACCTGAAACGCCACCACCGCCTGCCGCGCCTTTTCCAGGTTGTAAAAGTGACTCGTCACCTGAAGCCTCAGATTGTTCTCGATAGATTTCAGCGCGGCGCGGCGCTCGGTCTCGATGTCATTGACTCTTTTCAGGGAAACCCACCATTTGCCGCCATCGAAGATCAGCTGCCGGCCCCCGATCCGGGCGGTCACGAAGGGCGCGCTGGAGTTGTTGACCTGGGCGAGATCGGCAAATGGGCCAGCTTTGAAGTCTGTGGACGAGATCTCTTCGGAGTCACACACAAAGTCCCCGGTCACCCCACACAACTTAGGAGGACGGGCCTCTAGAATGGGACGCCCTTGAAATCGCCCCCCCGCGCTCAGGGTCAAATCGATGCGCGGCAAAACGCTCGCCAGCCTACGCGCCCGTTCCACATCGACCAAGAGCACATCCGCTCGGGCGCGGACCATATCTCTGGCACCCGAGACCGCAATCGCAATCGCTTCATGAAGCGTCAGTACGCTTGCCGAATCCGCAGGCTCTTGAAACGGCTTTGCAGCGACTTGGAAAAAGCCAAAGACAATAAGCAGCAGGAAACGCGTGAACCACCGAGCCTGTTCCAACACGTGACTGTATGTTTTCCTCCTCCGGACGCGATACGCAATGCGGATGAAACCCCGAGTGGAGTGCAGGCCCCGCGGAACCCGCTGTTCTTGGGAAACCAAGGCCCGAACGATCACCCCCACCGGCGTCGGTCCTTACGATGTGGGGACTTGTGGTTGTCTTCCGATTCCGCTTCAATGGCCAGCAAGGCGTGCGTTCGACTTCCGTTTATGATCTCAAGACCCTGGCCCGGCTCAACCAACTTTGGGATCGGTATCGACGCGCGTGGCGCCGCCTCCTTTCACCCAAAGTCCGAGCCGAGCTTCGCCTGAGAGCGCGGTTCGATATTGATCTGATGTCCCCATGGCAAATCTCCAACAAAGTCCCCACCGGAACCATTCCCGACTGCGCACGCTGCAAGGACATCTGCTGCCGCGGGTTAGAGAACGTCGTCTCCTTGCGGCTTTGCGACGTCGCCACACTCATCGACGTTGGCCGAACCGAGCTCATGACCCGCGAGAAGCCTGTTTTTCCTCCTGAGCTTCTGCACAAACGCCCCGGGCTGAGGGCACTCGAACACTCCGAACTGTGGCAGATCTTGCCGGTTCTGCGCCAGGTCGGTGCCGACCGTCACTGCGCAGCCCTCACACCCGAGCTCAAATGCGCGCTTTACCCAAATTGGCCGTCCTCCTGCGAACGGTTCCCGTACACGCTTTCCATGGTCCGAAGACAGGTTCGATGGGGCACGCGATGCCCTTCCCAAGAGCGCTCACCCACGCACAAAGCCCGCAGCAAGACGCTTTTCCGCGCGGCCATTACCGCGTACAACGAACGCATCCGAGACGCGGTTCTGTTGACCCATGCCCGGCCAGAACTCGATGCTTTGGGTATTGGGGCGTGGCTCAGCGACGCTGAGGTTCATTCGAAATAGCGGGCGTTGGGGGGGCAGTCGCCCGAGCTACCCGCCGGTGCGCCCGATATTCTTGATGAAACGATCCAATGCCTGACGATCCGGTTCACGAAGCGCAGATTTGGCCAAGTCATCGACCGCTTCGAGCACCGAAGGCTCCCCCACAAGCTGTCCCAAGTGGGCAGCAGCCTCGAGGCGCTTCAACGTAGGTCGCTGCGTGCAAAGGCCGAGGAGCACTTCGAAGGCCTCGTGTTCGTCACCCACTTCTTCAGCCCCATGGGCCACCATGCGTTCCAGGATCTCGAAAGCGCGCCCCACGCCGATAGGCTCACCGTCTGGCTCAGGCACCAGATCACCGGGGGACTCCGGAGGGTCGCCCGCAAGGCGACACAGTCTCAGGAGCCGACGCCGGGCGTCGCGGTGCCCCGGTTCGTCCTCCAAAATAGCGGCATAGGTTTGCATGGCCAGGTCACGGCGGCCGAGTTCGTGCTCGTACAAGTGCCCCAGTTTCAGCCTCAGGTAGGTTTTGAGAAGCGGGTTTTCCGTTTGGGTAGAGACCCGCTCGTAGGTCTTGGCCACCTCCGACAGCGACTGGGTCTTCAACCCGAGGCGCATGACGGCATCAAGCAAATCCCGGTCCTCAGGCGTGCATTCAAGCGCCCGGTTCAGCGCCGCCATGGCGCGCACCCCATCTCCAAGCTCCAGCTCATAGATCCGGGAAAGCTCGCATTCGAGTCGCACCCGGTGAGGCCCGGTGCGCCGATCGCGCACCGAATCTTCCAAAATGGCCGCCAACTCATCAAAGCGTGCCCGCTCCCGAAAGACGTCCTCCACCTCGGACAACACCTCGGGGTTCCCGCCGTCATCCGCGAGGGCCGCCCGAAGGTACGCGAGCGCTCGTTTGGGATCATTGAGCGGACCGAGATGGAGCTCAGCAAGCCTCAGCGACAACGCCGCCCGAACCCTCGGGTCCTCCTGATGGAGGATCAAATCACCAATGACCACCGCCACCTGATCCGTGCGCCCAATGCGCTCGCCCAGTTTTTCGAGACGGCTGATGATTCGAATGTTCCGGGGCGTAAGACGGGCCGCAGCCAAAAGCTCTTCGAACGCGGCCTCCTGCGCATCCAAACGTTCACTAAGCAGCTCCGAAATATAGATGTGCAGGGTTGTCGCTTCCCCGTCGTCCTTGGTTTGGTTCAATCGACTGCGGTACAAAGCCACGAGCTCTTCCCAGCGCGCCAGATCGTGTAGGATTCTCCCCAGGGCAAACAGGCTCCGTCGGTGGTCGCGCCGAAGATCTAGAATCTGCTGGTAAGCCCGGGCCGCCCACTCAAAGTCGTCCAACTCCTCTTCATAGATAAGGGCGACCTCTAGGAGTGATTCCACGGCCTCATCGGCCTGGCCCTGGCGCCGGAGGCCGTCTGCCCGAGCCCAAAAAGCCTCTGCGTAGGCCCGCAGCTCTCCCTTCTCGCGCGCCGCTCGGCGGACCAAGTCGGCCGCTTCGCTCGAGCCCGGGTCTCCCAGGAGCCTCTCTACGTGATCTTTGAGAGTCGACAACTCATAGCAAGGTACACGAGGTGGCCGGCCCGCGAAATGGCAGGGCCCCTCCAGGAGCCATACAATGGGCGATCTTCGAGCCTTAGGTCGTAAAAAAACGCCCATTCGGACCCCGAACCACGCCCCATTCGCAGGATACCCTATAGAGAATCACGACCGCACTCGCTCCCTCCGAGCTCTGCGTTTTTAGAGGGTTCCATCGCGTCCGCCCATGGGGCGGCAGGCGCAAACAACCACCGAGACCTACCCGCACTTAGGAGAAGGCGGAAAGGCCCGTGATGGCGCGCCCCAGAACCAACGTATGGATGTCGTGGGTACCTTCGTACGTCGACACACTCTCGAGATTCACCATGTGCCGAAACACCGGATACTCATCGGCAATCCCGTTGGCCCCCAGCATGTCGCGCGCCGTGCGGGCCGCCGTGAGCGCCATATCCACATTGTTGCGCTTCGCCATACTGACCTGAACCGCCGTGGCCCGCCCTTGGTCCTTGAGTCGGCCAAGCTGCAGAACCAAGAGCTGAGCTTTCACAATCTCGGACAGCATTCCGGCAAGTTTTGCCTGAACCAACTGAAAGCTAGCAAGCGGCCTCCCAAACTGCGTTCGGGCCTTCACATAGTCGAGCGCCGCGCGATAACACGCAATCGCCGCCCCCACGCCGCCCCATGCTATTCCGTAACGCGCTTGGTTCAAGCAGCTCAGCGGGCCTCTAAGACCACGAGCCGATTCCAACATATGAGACTTCGGCACCCGAACTTCGTCAAAGACCAAACCGCTGGTGACCGACGCACGCAACGAGAATTTGCCTTCAACGTCGTAGCTCGTAAAGCCCGGCAGGCCTCGCTCCACAACAAAACCACGCACGTGCTCCGGTTCTTGACCCCCAACCTTTGCCCAAACGACGGCAACGTCAGAAATGGACCCGTTGGTGATCCACAGTTTCTCCCCGCTGAGCACATACGTATCGCCATCAGGAACCGCTTTGGTGATCATGCCGCCAGGGTCTGACCCATGATCGGGTTCTGTGAGCCCAAAACAGCCCACCAATTCTCCGGCTGCCAGTTTGGGCAAATACTTGTTCTTCAGCAATTCACTCCCAAAAGCAGAGATCGGATACATCACCAATGAACCCTGAACCGACGCAAACGATCGGAGCCCCGAGTCACCGCGCTCGAGCTCTTGCATAGCCAGCCCATAAATCGCGCTCGACAAACCCGGACACCCGTAGCCCTTGAGGCTGGTTCCCAATAGCCCCATCTCGCCCAGCTCGGTCTTGAGTTCTACGGGAAAGGTTCCTTCCCGAAAGTGATCCCTCACCACCGGTAGATATCGCTCATCCACCCATCGTGCGACGTTGTCGCGCACCAGGCGCTCCTCGTCCGAAAGCAACCCATCGATCTCATACAAATCGGTTCCATGAAACGGCTCACCCATAGCCGGAGCCTAGCACTCTATGGGTGCGCGTTCACCGGGTGGGCGTACGCAAGACACCCAGAGCCCCTTCCCCCTCGCAAGCGCTCCCCCCGCAAGCGTCCCCCCCTCGATCCCACGCAAACGTCCCCCCCCCTCGATCCCACGCAAACGTTCCCCCTCCTCGATCCCACGCAAGCGGAAACGCGCGCAGCGCACCCTGGTGCGCGAAGATGGGTGGGCCGGCTTTGCCGGACCGGGACCCAATGCCCCCCCGCAAACGTTCCCCCCTCCCCCACCTCGATCCCACGCAAGCGGAAACGCGCGCAGCGCACCCTGGTGCGCGAAGATGGGTGGGCCGGCTTTGCCGGACCGGGACCCAATGCCCCCCCGCAAACGTTCCCCCCTCCCCCACCTCGATCCCACGCAAGCGGAAACGCGCGCAGCGCACCCTGGTGCGCGAAGATGGGTGGGCCGGCTTTGCCGGACCGGGACCCAAGGACCGGGACCCAAAGGTCAGACGCTACGGAGACGATCTCTTGAGGGGGACATCCAGCACAGGGGGAAGGTCGTCCACGGTGTCAAAAACAAGCTCGTATGGGTCGTAGCCCGGTGCCAACACATTGATCACGATCGGCCCCTTGGCGGGCAGTTTGCCCAATCGAACCTTCTTTCCTTGGCCTTGGATGATACCATTGGCGCGCACCTCGGCTTCTACGGGAAGCAGGAGAACGGAAACGCGACTCAACCGTGCACGCACAATGTAGGTCCGCCCTCGCGCAATCTCCGCTTTGATCGGCCGGGTCTCCGGCCGATAACCCTTGAGCTTGAACTCGATCAGGTGTTTGGTGTCCGGCGCGACCCTCACAGACACCGGCGTCCGCCGGCGAAGCTGCTTGCCATCGACCATAACCTTGGCAGCCGGAGGGGTCGACTCAAGCTTCAAACGTGGCCACAGCATGGGCGTGAACGCCCAAATGTACACCACCAAGCCCAAAGCAACCAAAGCAAACACCGGCGCCGCATAGACCACAAAACTGCGGGGCGCGGCGGTCTGAACCGTACCCGGACCGGTCGTATCTCCGCCCGGCACCACGACAGAAGGCGTCGGCAAAGCCGCCTCGTCGTCGTCCATGTTTCGGGTCGCAATGGCCCGACGCGCCGCGGCATCATCGGACCATTCAAGCGCGCCCGCATCCAATTGACCCGCCATCCAGCGCCCCGTCTCTGAGCCAAAACCCATGGCCGGAGCCTTGGGCGCAGGCTCCACCTGGATCTTGGCGGGCCGTATCCGCACGCGCTCTTTAACCGGAGCCCGGTGAGAAACATGTTTGACCTCCGCTGCCGAGTCCGGCGGCGGCGACGATGGGGGAAGGGTGTCACCCAAAAGCACACCTTCACCGTGGGCTTGGGTCAGCCCCATCGCATCCGGTGCGGGTTCTTCTACCGGCGTTCCCTTTTGGAGCGGGATCTGGATGGGACCTTTCACAGGGTGGGGAATCTCGATGCTCCCCGACTGGACCGCGGCCGGATCAACCAGCCGATGGCGGCCGCTTTCGATCGAGTCCATCACGATCCGGTCCATGTCCAGGGCGGGCGTCTCCACGACCGGATTCTCGAGAATGGGCGCCAAGATAGGCCCGGCGGCAGTGCGTTCCTCGGGCGGAAGCTCCTCGATATCGGGCTTCAAAGAGGGGGCCAGCTCATCGGCATGTCCGTCCTCAATGCCGAGGGCTTCCTTTCGCTGCGCATCCTGCAAGAGGGTCACACTTTGGGGACGCGCGTTGGCCCAATCGTCTGGGTTGACCGTCATTTCAACGGCCTGCGTTTTTTCACCGGTAGGAACCAGGGTGTGCGGATCCGACAACTCTTCGGGCCTTTGGCCTTCGTCAGTCGCGGGGCCATGTTCTTCTAGGCCGAGAAGCGTTTGCTCAAATTCTGCCGCGATCGCGGGCATCGCCATGGTCCGTTCGTCTCGGACGTCGTCGGCAGACGCATCCGCGCTGTCCGGTCCGTAGCCAATCGTCGTCCTCTGATCCTCTTTGCTCTCCTTAAACGGAAAACTCTCTTTGTCACCCTCGTAGTGGGCCACGGTGCGCTGGTCTTCACTGGGCGGCCGCCCCTGGACCGCCCCCGGAAGCACGGGCTCTTCGAGCAGCTCTTCTCGGCCCGGCGACGCTTCGTTCGGGCGGCTTGAGACCTCGTTTGCCGGCGCACTTTTCTCTGTCGGAGGCAACGTAGCCCCATCTTGGGTAACCGGTTCATGACCATGGGTCTCATCCGGGGGCTCTGTGATCTCGGGATCTACGGCCAGAGGCATTGCGAAGGAGGCCCTGGTTTCGTCACGAAGAAAGGGCACGGGTTCGGCAACCGTCACCCCACCTTGGCTGATATCCTCTTCATGGTGAACGTCTACCCCTCCGAAGGAAATGTCAGGCGCCTCCGTCACCGTAGTGGGCACCTCCACCGACTCTGAGGACCGGGGTTCTTGAAAGCCATGAGCCTCGCGGGTGCTCTCAGCTTGCGCTTTTTGAAGAAGCTCCTCTTTGAGTTGGGCGCTCACCGGACGATCAAAAGCGCTTGGTGCCACGGTTTTCAGAGCCGCAACCAGCTCAGTCGCACCGTGCTGGACCTGCTGCCGAAGGGACACATCGCTCAACACGATGTCCTGAAGCGCATCGACCAAAACCGCAGCCGTACTAAAACGGTGCGTCGGATTGGGTTCCAAACACCGCATCACAACCCCATCCAGAGCGGGTGGCAATTCGGGGTTGATCTGCGAAGGCGGTGCAATCAAGCGATTGGCGAATCGGCGTCGGGCCTCCTCGGCAGGCACCCATGCCGCAGGATGAAAACCAACCGCCATGGTATAAAGCAGCACCCCAAGGGAAAATAGGTCGGCCCTCGCGTCGAGGCTTTCGCTGATCCCCACTTCTGGGGCCGTATACAAATGCTGCGCCTCATCGGAGTTTGCTTTCGCAGCCTCGAAACCATCATGCCCGCCCGAAGCCAACAGACTACCAAAGCCAAAGTCGGCAAGTTTCACGTCACCGTGCACGGAAAGGAAGACACTTTTTGGATCGAGGTCACCGTGGACGATGTTGAGCGGCTCCCCTGCGTAGTTCACCCGGGAGTGGGCGTATTTCAACGCTCTGGCCAGTTCGGTGGTCACAAACAGCGCAATAGGCAGCGCCAGTACGCCCCCCTTGGACGCGTAACCGTCGAGCAGCTGCGCCAAGTTGATGCCCTGCACGTAGTCGCTGGCAATGTAGTAGCGACCCTGGTCCTCCGACAGATCAAGAACCGGAACCACGTTCTGGTGGTTCAAGAACATGGATGTGTTGGCATCACGAACCAGGGCCTCAACAAAACTAGGGTCTTTCGCAAGCGAATCCCGCAAGACACGAAGCACGATCCCTGGACCGAAACCGACCGGGCCAGGTTTCGACGCCAAGAAGACTTCCCCCAGGCGCCCCTTTCCGAGTCGCTTCAGTAGGGTATAGCTGCCTAAGCGCTCCCCTACTTTGAGCATGGACCCTTAGGCATATAGCGCGCCCCCCCGAAGGTCCAGTCGTGCCCCGGACTTAACGTGGATACCCTCGCCAACACTCCACCCATGCTAAAGCGAGGGCGCGGGCGGCAAAAGAGGCTTCACCAGCCGCAGGGCGGACGCCGCCAACGCTTCGGGAGCTTGTCTTGCGTCGAGCCGATGCGCCTCAGAAAAGGAGAGAAACTGCGCGCGTATGCGCTTCAGTGCGTCCAGGTGCTCAAAGTCGTCCGTCCGCCCTCCCCGCCCCTTCTTGATCCGCTCCAGTGCCACCTCGGCCGGTAGATCCAACAACAAGAGCAGATCCGGCTCGGGTGCTATGGACCGACTGAGTTTCAAGAGTCGGTCGCGATCCAAACCGCGCTCCCCCTGATAAGCCACCGTAGAAAAATAACTCCGGTCCTGGATGACCACCGCGCCACGGGCCAGCGACGGCGACACCAGATCGTGGACGTGCGCTTTGCGGTCTTCGTGGAAAAGCTGGAATTCTTCTTCTGGGGTGAGATCTCCCCGACGGCCCTCCGCGTACGCTCGAATCCGGCGACCCCAAGGACCGCTGGTGGGCTCGCGGGTCGAGACCACGTCGTAACCCCGAGAAGCCAGTTCTTGGGCCAAGAACGAAGCCAGGCTAGACTTTCCGCTGCCGTCGATCCCCTCGAGGACCACCAGCACCCCATGATGTTTTGGCTGCGAAGTCGTCACCTTCTACCCGGCTCTCCCGACTTCTCTTCGGCAGGCACCTGTCGCCAGTCTAGTGCTTTCTCGACGCCCCCTGCCCTCGTATGGGGAATTTTCTACTGGTGCTTGGCCGCAAACGCCTTCGCGCTTGACCACGGTGGACCTTCTGTCCGGATCGTCCAGAGTTCTGGATCCGTAGATGGACCGTCCAAAAACATGGACACAACCCCAACATGGACCCGGGCACGCGTGGAGTTCAAAGTCGAAAACCGACTCCCAGTTCCGGTTCGGAACCTCAGCGTCTCCATCGTTTTCTTGCGTTCATCGACCAAAGCTGGCCAAGACCCCACGCCAATTCCCGGGTGGCAATTCTTGGCGCAGCTTACAGAGCGGGAGGTCCCACAAGCCGGCGCCACATTCTTCACCGTAGTGCGCAAAATTCCTCAGAAAAAGAACGTGATCCCTGCGGATGAGCTCAGCTATCGGGTCACGCTCCAAGACTACAGGCTCTCGGTTCCGAGCCTTGAGACTGCGTTGACACTCCTCAGCTCACCGCACGCCAGCGACCAGCATGCTGCGCTCCTCAGTTTCGAAGCCACGCCAGCCCACCGAAGCGCACTCACAAGCGTGCTTCCCGAGAAACTCGACGCTGCATTGGAAGCCCCCACGATGGACCACGCTTTGACCCTATGCCTTATCTTTCACACCGCGGGCGCGATCCGTTGGGGCTCCGGCATCCCGCGCCTCCTCGAGCTCGTACCGGTCCTCGAGGCCCCCCCATGGCCGGCGGTCTTCAGTAGGCTCAGGACCGTCTTTTTGAAAAGTTCTCCCCCGAATGCCCCCCGCCTCGCGTTGGTGGCTGCACAAAACTGGGTCCACAGCATCGAACACGCGGTGCTCAACATGCAGGATACCGCAGTGCCCGGACTCATCTTGGCCACACACCACGATTCGACACCCACCAGGGCGCGTGCGAAGCGCCTTCTTCAGGTGCTCGACCGTGGGAACCCGAAGGCCCAGCTGTCCATTCCGGACCCCACCATTAGCCTTTCGGTCATCGAACTTTTCGGCCGTTTGAAAATCGCAAGCAGTGTGCCGGCACTCATCAAGAAGCGCATTTCGGCCCCAGACCCCCAGACCCAAGACGCGACAGAGCGCGCACTTCTTGCCATCGGTGACGCGGCGATCGTCCCGCTCCTCGAAGCGTTGGGGGGCAAAGAGCACGAAGTTCTCCTTCCTATTGTGGCGCGTTTGGGCTCAACCCACATGGACCGTATCCGTAAAGAGGCCGAAGACCTAGGGGTCACGCCGGTACTGGGCGAACCGCTGGAAGGACTCCTGAGACGATTCCGAGAAGAACGGGCCAAACACCAAAGCACAAACCGTCTGCTTCAAGCCGCGGTCGAGCGCCACAAAAACGGGTCGCCAAGAACCGCTTACCGCGCCCTTGACACCCTCGAAAGGCAGGATCCACAAATCTTGACTGCGGCGCGCGAAACCTCGAGCGAGGTTTTGGCCGCTTGGGGCCAGACCCTCTATCTCCGCGGTGACTACGATCGTGCCCTTCCGATTTTGAAACGCGCGTGGGCGCTTTCACCTCAAGAAACCACACATTCGATGATTCAAAAAGCACACCTCGCGCTCGTCCAAGGGTTCATCGAGCTCGGCGACTTCTCGGAAGCCGAGAATAGACTCGAACGCATGGAGCCCACGTCGGTCCCTCCAAAACTGCGAGCAGCGCTGTTGGTTCGCCGGGCGACACAGGCGATGGACCGAAGCCAGGGCCCTTTGGCGGCCACGCTCATCGAGCACGCCGCCGCGCTCCATCCGCGAGATCCCGAGCTCCAGACCACGCTCCGAAACCTTCGGTGGCGCCTTCACGTCCGCGAAAACCTTCCGACGGTCTTCGCTCTGGCGCTGCTGCTCGTCGGCGCGACCTTGAGCGGATGGCTGGTCGCGCGGGCTCGCTGGAAACGCAGGCGTCTTGAGGCCCTGGCCCAAGGGATCGACGGCGGGCGCACGCGCGAAGACTGACAGGACCAGGGGTTTCACGGCGAAAGGCGGAAGCGAGGCGAACAGCAATGCTGACGCTGCCTCCAGACCGGGCTAGGGTCTTCTGACGAAGGCGCTTTCTGTGATTTTTAGTCAAGTCGTCGAGTCCAATGAAGTGCGGAGACGGTCCTATGGGGCTCCCGCCGGAGTGCATTCAGCCCACCTGTCGTCAGGGGCCATCGGTTCACACCCAGAAGTTGGGCGTGGGTTGGCTCCCGCTTGGCCGAGGGCCGTGAGACGCAGCTCCTGGGCGGTCCTGGCCTTGTTGCTCGTCACCACCAATCCCGGAATCGGTCTCGCCTTCGAGTGCAGCACGACGTGCGAAGTCGAGGGAGAGGGCTGTTTTATGGCCACCTCCACCACGCAGGTGTGGAACACCCGATGCTTGACGTATTTCATCAACAACAGCAGCGGCCTCTTGGCAAACAGTGCCGCCCAGCAGCTGGTTCACACGAGCTTTGACGTATGGGGCCGAGAAAACTGTTCGGACATGCAGTTCATGTTTGGCGGGTTCACGAACGATGTCGACGCCCGAGATAACCGCAACGTCATTTCCGCGGTCCAAACCGACAGCGAACTCGAGCGGGCGTTTCGCATGAAAGACTCGGAAAAAGTGGCGATCACCATCACCACCTACACCAAGCCCGACGGCGAATTGGTGGACGCAGATATCGTCTTCAACACCGTGATGTTCAACTTCGTCGACGTCCAGAATGAGGCGGCCTGCGCCCCAACCCAACAGGGTCCCTACGATGTACGAAACACGTTGGTTCATGAGATCGGCCACCTTCTCGGTTTTGACCATACGCCCTTCACCAATGCGACCATGTTTGAGACCGCCCCCCCCTGCGAAACATCCAAACGCAGTCTGGCGACCGATGACCGGGCGGCCCTCTGCCAGGTGTACCCAGCCGGCGGCCCGAGCAACACATGCATAAGGCCCTCGGGCGGTTACCCCTCAAACGGCAGTCTTAACCGGATCCGCGCCCAGTGCGATCCCGGAGCAGAAGACACCGACGGCGGCTGCAGCTGCACCAACACCATCCTGGAGCGCAGAACCCACAGTGCGTGGATTTTCGGACTCCCCTGGCTGCTCTTGGGCCTTTTGATGTGGACCCGAAATACCCGAAGCGGCGGTGGTTTTTCCGCTACCGAAAAATGAACTTGAGCACTTCTTCCGAGATCATGAACTCGTCGCCATCTCGGATCTTTTCTTTTTGAATCTTGACGCCGTCTTTCCAGACGCCGTTCGCCGAGCCAAGGTCTTCGATGTAATGTTCGCCGTTCTCGCGGCAAATGCCGCTGTGCTGGCGGGACACCTTGGAAGACGCGATCACCAAATCACACGTCCGGCTACGACCAACGATAAAGGTATCCTTGTCGATCTTGTGCATATCGCCCGCGCTGTTGACCACGTAGAGGGTCTTCTTGGGCGGCGGCGGCGTGGGACGCTTGGACTGGACCGGCGGCGGGCGATGGGGCTCAGCCGGCGGCGGGGACGCGTGATCCGCCCGCTTGCCCGGCCCCACGTTCCGTTCGGGGGCGGGCACCTCCTTCGCCATCGGCGTCAGAAAATTGAAACGCCGGGCGAACTCATAGATCGCCTGGTTGACCACCGCGTGACGATCCGTGCCACAGTCCTCAGCGATGCGAGTGAGGCAGTCCCAAAGGTGGTCCGCAATATCGAGTTCGCGGCGCGTTCTACGTGCCATCCAGCGGGGCACGTTAGCGCAACTGCAAGCGATGTCAATCACTCGACCCAGGATAAGAATGTTCCCCACAGTCACCCTCATCATTTTGGGCGCGTGTTTCCCCGCTGAGATCCCCGGGCGACATGCCGCGACTATCGAGAGATACGTGAATCCGTCGGCCCTAGACCCGGGTGAGCCATTCCTCGATCCGGTCCACGCGCTCGGGCCTCCTGATGGGCGCACCACCGCGCTCGGAGTGGGAGCAAGGATCACGCTCCGGTTCTTTCGCGCGATCCCGGACGGTCCGGGCATGGATCTGCGGGTCTACGAAATCGGGGCCGACGGCGCCGAGGCCCGGGTGTTCGCGAGCTCCGATGGCGCCAACTTCGAAGCATTCACCACCCGTGCGTCCGGGCTCACATCGCTTTATGACCTCGACGAGATCGGAATCGAACGCGCGTTGTTCATCCGCATCGACGGCATCGACGACCGGGGCGAGGAGCCCGGTTTCGACCTGGATGCGGTCGAGGCCCTGCAGTGACTGGCGACAAACCCGTATGCGCGGCTGCCCGGCCCCCGCACCCGACGTCCCCGACCGCACCGGTCAGCGCCCGCGATTGGGGCATCTATATCCACTACCCCTACTGCGCCAAAAGTGCCCCTACTGCGATTTCAACAGCCATGTGAAACGGCCTGAACACCGGGCCTACCGCGAAGCCGTGCTTCGAGAGTTCGAACGTCGGGGGCCCGCGTTCCAATCGTTGGGCTACCCGCTCCGCTCCATTTTTTTTGGAGGCGGAACGCCCAACCTGTGGGACCCCGACGAAGTCGGGATCATCATCGAACATATTCGAGAGGCCTGTACGGGGACGGTGGTGGGCGGCGCTGACGGGTGTTTACCCGAATCAGATCGCGCGACGGATTCCCGGACCAAGGACCTCGAAATTACCCTCGAGTGCAATCCCGAATCCGCCACCGAATGGAACTTCGCAGCGTACCGGAAAGCCGGCGTCAATCGGTTCTCGATCGGTGCCCAAAGCTTCGATCCGAACGAACTTCAACAGCTGGGGCGCCTGCATTCGGCCACCGCATCTGCGGACGCGGTTCGTTGGGCCCAAGCGAGCGGCGCTCGGGTTTCCATGGACCTGATCTACGGCTTGCCCGGCCAAAGTGAAAAGACATTGAACGAAACGCTGGCGCGGGCCCTCGCGCTCGAACCTGAGCACTTCTCTGCGTACACCCTCACCATCGAGCCGGGCACCGTCTTTGGGCGACAGACCCGCTTGGGACGTTTCCACCCCATGCCCGACGACGACCAGGCAGCCCTGATGGAGACGGTGCGCGCCACGTTCGAAAACGCCGGCTACCAGCGGTACGAAATTTCAAATTTCGCAAAACCCGGCGCGGTGTCCCGTCACAACCTCCTCTACTGGGTGGGCGCGCCGTATCTCGGCCTGGGCGCCGGAGCCCACAGCCATCTCCCGACCCCCGACTTTCGCCAGGCGACCCGCCGTGAAAATGTTCGTGATCCGGAGTCCTATCTCCGGGCCGAACCCACGAGCCCCGCGGCCCTCTCGTTCGAGGAACACCTTTCGACCGACGAGGTGGTCCAGGATCGCCTGATGACCGGATTTCGCACCCGTTGGGGCATCAACCTGGTGGCGCTCGGCAAAGACCTCGAGCGGCCGCTCGTTGAAACCCTAGCAAGTGCCGTCAGAGAGGCCCAGCATGCCGGCTGGTTGCATACCGACCCGGTTCATCTCCGGCCGACGAATCAGGGTTTTCTGATGAACAATGCGCTGGTTCGCCTGCTGGCGTACCCTCCGATCTAACCCAAAGACGACGGCGGCGTGAGGGTGCCAGACGGATTTTCGCCCCGACCAAGTCCGGATTGATCGCCTTTCTTGACAAGACCACACCAAGCAACCCCTAGATCGCACCGTTTTGGCCCCTCAAGACATCAGCCTCACCGAACGGCAGCGCAGCATTCTCCAGGCGATCATCGAGGAGTACATTGCCACCGCCGAGCCGGTAGGCTCCCGCACGCTGACCCGCAGGCGCTCCATCGAGCTGTCCCCGGCGACCGTCCGAAACGCCATGTCCGATTTGGAGGCGCGCGGCTTGCTGACCGCCCCCCACGCATCCGCGGGGCGGGTGCCCACCCCGGCAGCCTTTCGTCTCTACGTAGAAGAACTGGCCCAAAGGGGACGGATATCCGCCCGGGAACGCGAGCTTATTCAGGCGATCACCGAGGCCCACACCGAACATCAAGACATCGCTGAAACCCTTCAAGAAGCGGGCCGGGTTCTCTCCACAATTTCCAAACACGCCGCCCTCGTGCTCATGCCCAGCCTCGACGAAGTCATCTTCGCCCATATCGAGTTCATGCCCCTTCGTGAGGACGCCGTGCTCGCCGTCTTTGTCGCCAAAAGCGGACTGATCCAACACCGGGTCATCGATGCCACCTTCCCCGTCGAACGAGACGAGCTGATCCGGATGTCGAACTACCTCCAAGGCCTCCTCGAGGGCAAAACACTGCGCGAAATCCGAAGCGAAATCCTACAAGCGATGGCAGACGAGCGAAATGCGGCGGACAAGATCATGCGCAATGCGCTGCTGCTCGGGAGACAGGCACTTTCGGAGTCGCGCCCCCGAGAAATGTTGATCCAAGGGGAACGCACCTTCCTCGACCAGCCCGAATTTGCGGACATCGACAAGATGCGCAAGCTTCTCAGGGCTTTCGAGGAAAAAACGGTTCTTCTTCGCATGCTGGAGGCCGCAGCCCTGGTCCCAGTCGGCGCTGAGGCCCAACGCAGCTCCGATACCCAAGTGGTCCTCGGAAGCGACAGCTCGGTGCGCGAACTCCAGGATGTGGCCGCCGTGACCGCAACATACGTCTCCGAAGCCGGCCCCGCCGGCCGCGTCGGGGTCGTAGGCCCCACCCGCATGGACTACTCTCGGGTGATACCCCTAGTTGAGTTGACCGCCGATGCGGTCTCCCAATCGCTCACCTCCGAGGTCCCCAGCCGCGCCCCCCCCTCCGGAGGCAAGAAACCCAAGTCCTAAAGTCTTGAACCCCGTGACCACACGTGCCAGCGTAGCGCCGTGTCGGACGGCAAAGATCAAGAGGACGAGGAAACGCGAGAAATCCCCAAAGAGCAACAGCTCGAGGAAGCCATGAGGGATGCGGTCCGTGCAGTGGAAGCACGGGAGCGAGAAGTCGAAGTGGAAGTTGAAGCACCAAGCCCAAGCCCCCCCAAACAAGCCGCAGAAGCCGTGACGGAAGCCATCATAGAAGCCAAACACGAGCTGGAAAGCGTTTTGGCCCAAACCCAAAAAGAAACCGAGCACCTGCGCGACAAATGGATGCGGTCCGCCGCCGACTTAGAGAACTACAAGCGCCGCGCTCAGCGCGAACGCGACGAGGTTGTCAAATTCGGCAATGAGAAACTGCTCAAGGATTTTTTGCCCATTGTAGACGACATCGAGCGGGCCATCGAAGCCATCGGCCCCGCCCCGAGCGAAGGCACCGCGCTCAGCACGCTGGTGGACGGAGTCCGTCTGGTCCACAAGAAATTCCTGGCCCAACTGGAGCGCCACGGTGTCACAACCTTTGAGAGCCGGGGCGAGGTCTTTGACCCCACTCGCCATGAGGCCGTCCAACAGGTCCCCGCAGAACTCGAAGCCGGACGAATCGTATCTGAGATGCAACGCGGGTTTATTCTCAACGATCGGCTGCTCCGGCCAGCGCTGGTCACGGTCTCGCTGGGCGCACCGGAGACCCAATCGGAAGCGCCGGGGGCAGACCCTCAAAAAATGGACCGTTCCACCGGATAGCGTGAGCCCTGTCAAAACCCATGAGCAAAATAATCGGCATTGACCTTGGCACGACCAACTCCTGCGTGGCCGTCATGGACGGCGGCGAAGCGGTCGTGATCCCGAATTCCGAGGGCAGCAGAACAACCCCCTCGATGGTGGCCTTCACCGAATCCGGGGAGCGCCTGGCGGGCCAGATCGCGAAGCGCCAGGCCGTCACCAACCCCGACAACACCGTATCTTCGGTGAAACGGTTCATCGGGCGAAAATTCGAGTCGCCTGAGGTCAAATCCGATATTTCGAAGTCCCCCTATGAGGTCATCGAGGCCGACAACGGCGAAGCCTGGGTCCAAATCCGCGACCGCGCATACTCACCCCAAGAAATCTCAGCGATGGTCCTCATGAAAATGAAAGAGACCGCCGAAGACTACCTTGGCGAGGATGTGACCGAAGCGGCCATCACCGTTCCCGCATACTTCAACGATGCCCAACGGCAGGCGACCAAAGATGCCGGAAAAATCGCGGGTCTCAACGTTCAAAGAATCATCAACGAGCCCACGGCGGCCGCTTTGGCCTACGGACTCGATAAGAGTGAGCATTCCAAGATCGCGGTGTACGACCTTGGAGGAGGCACCTTCGATATTTCGATTCTTGAGCTGGGTGATGGGGTGTTTGAAGTCAAAGCGACCAACGGTGATACCCACCTTGGCGGCGACGACTTCGACTTAGAACTGATCAATTTCCTCGCCGATCGCTTCTCAGAAGAAAACGACGGGACGGATCTAAGACAAGACAAGATGGCCCTGCAGCGGCTGAAGGAAGCCGCCGAAAAAGCAAAACATGAGCTTTCGTCCTCGACCGAGACCGATGTGAACCTTCCGTTCATTATGGCCGACGCAACCGGCCCCAAGCACTTGAACGTCAGTATCTCCCGCCAAGAACTCGAGCAACTCGTGGACGGACTGATCAAACGCTCGCTGAAACCATGTGAGCAAGCCCTCAAAGACTCCGGGCTCGCAAAAAGCGACATCGACGAAGTCCTTCTCGTGGGCGGGCAGACGCGAATGCCGCGCATCGGGCAAGTGGTCAAAGACTTCTTTGGAAAGGCCCCCAACAAGAAGATCAACCCCGACGAGGTGGTGGCCATCGGTGCTGCCATTCAAGGCGGCGTACTCAAAGGCGAAGTCAAAGACGTCCTCTTGCTCGACGTGAATCCTTTGTCCTTGGGTGTAGAAACCGCGGGCGGGGTGTTCACTGCCATCATCCAAAGAAACACCACCATTCCGGCCAAAAAGGCGATGGTATTCTCCACCGCCCAAGACAACCAACCCATTGTGGACGTCCACGTTCTCCAGGGCGAGAGGCCCATGGCGGAAGACAACAAGACTCTGGGTCGCTTTCAGTTGGTGGGTATTCCGCCCGCCCCCAGAGGGGTTCCTCAGATTGAGGTCAGCTTCGACATCGATGCCAACGGCATTGTCCATGTGGCCGCCAAAGATCTCGGAACGGGCAAGCAGCAGCAAATCAAGATCATCGCGTCCTCGGGCCTGTCTGAGGACGAAATCGACCGCATGGTCCAAGAAGCAGAAAGCTCTCAAAGCGAAGACCGCCGAAAACGAGAGCTGGCCGACCTCAAAAACCGAGCGGACGGCCTGGTCTACACCACCGAAAAGTCGTTGGAGGAATACGCCTCAGTTCTGTCCGAGGACGACATCACCGACATTCGAGAAGACCTCGAAGCCCTCAAAGAAGTGTACGAAAGCGACGACGTAGACAAAATCAAGGCATCGCTCCAACGTCTCGAAGGCTCTTCGCATCGTATCGCCGAAGCGATGTACCAAGAAGCCGTAGAAGACGAAGAGGCCTAGTACCCCTTGCCGGAAGTTCGCTCCCGGTTTTCGCCGGCCGTAGTACCCCTTGCCGGAAGTCCGATCCGGGTTTCGGGAATAAAATCAGGCCGGGCGTGATCTTATAGACATGAGCCCAGGGCCGGCAGCGAAGAAGCTTGTGATCCCACGTCGAGTTCGGAGGGATTTGAGGTTTCTCGTTCGTCGCCAACGTGCTCCGCACGGAGTCGTTGTGCGGGCCCAGATGGTGTTGATGGCGCGGCAGGGCATGGGCACGGCGGAGATCGCAAGGCGGCTCAGTGTCACGGGAAGAACCGTGAGGAAGTGGAAGCGGCGTTTCTCCGAAAACCCCAGCGTCGAGAGCCTACAAGACGGAGCGCGGTCTGGGCGCCCCGCGCAGATCCCAGTGGAGATGAGGTGTCAGTTGGTCCAACTCGCTTGTCACCGCCCAGACGAGGATGAACATCCAGCGCCTTTTCGAGATCTTTGGACGTATAGAGCGCTGGCAGATGCCCTGGAGTCGTCTACGGGTTGCCGAATCAGTGTGAGCGAGGTGGGCCGAATTCTCCGGTTCGAGAACCTGCGCCCCCATAGGGTTCGCCAATGGTTGAAATCCTCCGACGCGAATTTCCTCGCGAAGGCCAAACGTATTTGTCGACTGTACCTCCGTCCTCCAAAGGATGCAGTGGTGGTGTGCGTAGACGAAAAACCCATGCAAGTGCTTGAGCGAAAAAGCCCGACGCACCGGAATCCCTTTGATGGCTCGGTGCGCTACGAGTACGAGTACAAACGCCACGGCACCCAGTGCCTGTTGGCTGCCTTCAACGTAAAAACAGGCCGGGTCTTGGGCCGTGTGGTTCCCCACCGAAGCGCCGATGCCCTCGTTTCATTCATGAACGAACTGGCCCGCAAATACTCGGATAAGAAGATTTATGTGGTGTGGGACAATCTCAATACGCACTATGACGGTCGGGCAGAACGATGGAAGGCTTTCAACCGCCGGCATGGGCATCGTTTTCACTTCGTATATACCCCAAAGCACGCGTCCTGGATGAACCAAGTCGAGATCTGGTTCTCTATCCTGCACCGACGCATCCTCAAATATGGCGATTTCTCTTCACACCGGGTGCAGGCGAAACGCGTGGTGGGCTTCATCAAGCACTGGAACCGGTATGAGGGTCACCCGTTTCGCTGGACATGGAGGACCGATAAGTTACAAAATGAGCAGCGTCTGGCCGCGTAGTCGGTCGGTGCCTGATCATGCCCGCCAAACCCAAAGCTGAGTCCAGAGACGCCACGCTCGTGGAAGAGGTTTTACACGCCGCGGGCGCCAAGCATCTCCGCGCCCGTAAACATGGCGTTGCGGTCATCGTCGAGTCTGGACCAGAGCGCGATCCCGTCAAGCACTTTCGCCTTCGTCGTGACACGGTGCATCTTTGGTGCCTTGACATGGCGAACTACTCTGGTCGCTGGGAACGAACGCCTTTCCGAGACAATCTTAAGCCCTTGGTGAGGATGGTCTTGGAGAATTTCCCCTGGACACTCACGCCTATCGCAGAAAACCCGGAACGGACTTCCGATCTCGAGCACTAGCAGGGTGTTAAAAACATGAATCCGGACTTGTGCGTTTCTCTTTAGAGTGCGCCTCACAACCTCCCGCGAGGTGATGAGAGATGCCCCAAAACCAAGCGATGGTGGGTAAGCCCGCGCCCTAGATCTACGCAACATTTGGTGCGCATCGCGGCCAACGATGGTAGTGTTCGGCCCGAAATGGCTATTCGATGCGCCGTTGTGGGCGCCACCGGCATCGCCGGACAACAATTCCTCGCCGCCCTAGAAACGCACCCTTTTTTCGAGGTGACGCTGCTCGCCGCGTCCAGCCGGTCCGCAGGGAAGAAATACACCGAGGCCATCTCCCAAAACGATGGCCAGCTGGGCTGGTACGTCGAAGGAGAGGCCTACAAAGCCTACGCAGATCTCGTGGTTCAAGACGCGTCCCAAATGTCACTGGATGGAATCGACCTGGTCTTCTCCGCGGTGGAGTCCGACGCTGCGCGCGCACTCGAAGCAGGCTTTGCCCAGCATGTCCCCGTCGTCTCGACCGCCAGCGCGTACCGATACGAAAAGGACGTCCCCATCATCATCCCCGCAGTCAACGGTGCCCATGCCGATCTGATCCGAACCCAACAAAAGCAACGCAACTGGAAGGGCTTTGTGGTCCCCATCCCCAACTGCACCACCACCGGGCTCGCGATCGCCCTGGCACCCTTGCACACCCAATTTCAGCTGGAGAAGGTGGTGGTGACATCCATGCAGGCCACCAGTGGCGCCGGACGGTCCCCCGGGGTGTCCTCCATGGACATCGTCGACAACGTCGTGCCCTTCATCCGAAAAGAAGAAGAGAAGGTTGAAACAGAGGCGCAAAAACTTCTGGGAACCATGGACGGACCGTCCATCACTCCGGCGGAATTTTTGGTTTCTGCGACCTGTACCCGAGTACCGGTCCTAGATGGCCACACGGAGGCCGTCACCGTGTCGCTCAAGAAGGGCGCAGATCTGGACCAGGTCAAACAGGCCATGCGCGCTTTTGGCAAAGACATCAATCCAAGCACGCATCCCTCAGCGCCTCGCGATTGGATCACCTTGCACGAAGATCCGTTTCGCCCCCAGCCCAGGCGAGACCGGAACGAAGACAACGGCATGACCACGAGCGTGGGCCGCGTACGACCAGATGCCGTCCTGGGCGATCACGGCGTCAAGTTTGTGCTCGTATCCCACAACACCAAGATGGGCGCCGCACGCGGAGCCATCCTGGTGGCCGAAGACCTCAAGAGCCGAGGTTTGATCTCCTGACAAGCGCTCCCTGAACGTCTTCGCTTCAACGTAGACGTGAACCCAGTGCCCGGTTGAGGCACAGGGGGCGACCCAACCGGTCCGTGGAAGCGTCCTCCATTGTGACCAAGCCACCGCAATGCAGGTCTTGGTAGGTCAAAATCGTGGGTCCGCCCGCGCCCGAGACCAGCTGAAACCGGTCCTCTGAACCCGCGGCATGTGCGGCCAGTGGATACACATTGACAGGATCCGGGGCTGAGCGACACAGTCGAACCGATGGAGCCCCGCTCCAACAACCCCAGCGAAACCAGCGGCTCGCTGAGAGTCATCGAGGGCCCGGATGCCGGTGTGGTGGTGCGAGTCGGCGAACGGCTGACCCTCGGCCGGCGTTCCGAAAATGACCTATGCCTGCAAGACGAGAGAATCTCTCGATTCCATGCGGTCATCGAAAAGCGTCAGGACCGATATGTCATCACCGACCTTGGCAGCAGGACGGGAACCCATCTGAACGGGGCGCCCCTAAACGCCCCCACGCCCCTGAACCCGGGCAGCCAAGTGACCTTGGGTCACACTGTCCTCGAGTTTCAGCTGGGCGACCAAAAGCCTATTCTTCCCCGTTCGAAGCTCGAGGTCCCTTCCATTCCGAGACTGTCCGAACGCCGAGAAACCAGACCCCGAATGGAGGCGCCTCCGAGATTCAGCCTGGTGCCCGTCGACGAAGACTCCATATCTCAGAGCTTCGAGCGCAACGACGTCGCAGAACTCAAACGGGCGGGCAGACACCTGCAAACCCTGTTGGCTGCCAATGCCATCATCTCCACTGAGCTCGACTTAGAACGCTTGTTCGAAAAAATCCTCGACGCACTCTTCGACACCTTTCCCGCGCACCGCGCGGTGATCATGACTGAGGACAAAAACAGCGAAGAGCTCATCGTTCGCGCCCATCGAACGGCAAAGCCAAGCCACGATGAAAGTGAGGCCCTTGCCAGCCAAACCATCGCGCGGCGGGCATTCCGAGAGCGGGTAGGTATCCTCACCCTCGACGCCGGAAGCGATGACCGGTTTGACCAAGGGGTCAGTATTGCGGACCTCAACATACGCTCTGTGATCTGCGCGCCCATGACCCACCACGAGGACGTCCTCGGCGTCATATACCTGGACACGGTGGGTACCAGTCACGCGTTTCGCGAAGATGACCTCAAGCTCTTGACCGCCATTGCGGGCCCAGCTGGCGGGGCAGTCCGAAACGCGGTTTTGGTGTCGAAGCTCAAGAGTACGGCCGTCGACACCATCTTTCGTCTCGCCATCGCTGCGGAATATCGGGACGACGAAACCGGCTTTCATATCCACCGGATGAGCGACTACACGGCTGCGATTGCTCGCAAACTGGGCAAAGATGAAAGTTATTGTGATCTCATCAAACTGGCCAGCCCCATGCATGACGTGGGCAAAATTGGGATCCCGGACGCGATTCTCAAAAAGCCAGGCCGATTAACGCCCGAAGAGTTCCAGATCATGAAGGGGCACCCCGCCAAGGGTGCCGCAGTGTTGGCGGGCTCAAACAACGAACTTATCCAGATGGCCCACCAAATCGCCCTCACCCACCACGAGAAATTCGATGGCTCCGGGTACCCCAAAGGCCTCAAAGGAGAGGACATCCCCCTCGAGGGCAGAATCGTAGCGGTGGCAGACGTATTCGACGCGTTGACCTCGGAGCGATGCTACAAACCAGCGTTCTCCATTGAAAAATCGTTCGGTATACTCAGAGAAGGACGCGGGCGTCACTTTGACCCCACCGTGCTCGATGCCTTTTTCGCCATCGAACAAGAAGTCCTCGGCATCCGAAGCTACTACCAAGGGCTAGAAGAAGAAGCCAAAGCCAAAGGCGAAGACGCGACCGCCGCCTCCTTACTCCTCAGACGCGCACCATCAAGAAGCCGATCGACGGGCTAGCGGGGACGCGCCAGCGGGGAGGCTTCGCGGGACAGCCATAACCCCGGGGGAAACCGGTCTTGCATTTCGCAGACAAGTACGAGACCACAAAAAATAAGGAGTGAGCTCGGCGCATGTCCAAGGGGGGAAGACTGCTTCAGCTTGGGCCCAAAGATGCCAAGGCCGCGCTTCGTTTTTGCCAGACAAAACCCGAGTCCACCCTTTGGATCGCGGGATGGATTGGCGATGGGGGGCTTTCGGCCTCCGATGAGGCCCCTGAGGCCTGGCTCCTGGGCGAATTCGATCGGCGCGATGCGCTCACCGGTCTCGCCTACCTATCGGCGTCCGGGGTCGTGCTTCCCATCCTGCGAGCGCCCGAAACCATCAAATCGTTTCCCCGGGTTCTCAAGTCGCTGGCGTACGTCATACGGGTCCTCATTGGACCGAGCAAGACGGTTCAAGAAATTTGGGGGCAACTTGCGTCCTTCAACCTTCGCCCACGCATCGTGCGTGACCAGGTCGGGTATCTCATTGACCATCGTTCACAGCTGATCGGAGACGATCCACTCGAGCTCAGGCCAGCAAGAACCAAAGACCTGGACCAGCTGGTACGCACATCGGCATCCATGGCGCGAGAAGAAGTGGGTGACGACCCCTATGCGCGCAACCCCGAGCTCTTTGGACACCGCATTCGACAGCGCGTCCAACGGGGCCGGGATATGGTGCACACCACGGAGCGCGGCGAATTGGTTTTTAAGTCAAACGTCGCCGCCCTCTCAGGTATTGGCGGACAGATCGAAGGCATCTACACCGAGCCCAAATTTCGCAACCAGGGATTTGGCCGCAGGGGCACCCTCAGCGTCACCCAGTGGGTGCTCGCTCGCGCGCCCTCGGCATTTCTTTTGGTGAACGACAGCAACCACACCGCCCGGCGCATGTACGAGAAGATGGGATACCGACCCGCCATCCATAGCCGAACCATCTACTGCGCATGAGACCGGCGATAAACCCTCGAACTACCGGAGCCCCGATGGCCGCTTGACTGGTCTTGGGGCTTCCGGTCCAGTGGAGGGCGCATGTGGGCTTCTCTGTTGCTCCTTGGGCTTGGACTGGCACAGCCGGCCCCCAAGAACGAGCTGTCTCGCCCCGATCTCCCGGTGGACATTACCGCCCAAGGCGGACTCAGCATTGACCTCAAAAAGAAGACGGGGACGGCCAAGGGAGATGTCCTGATTCGCCGAGAGGATGTCTTGGTATGCTGCGACGAAGCCACCGCAAAGTACTCGGGAAAGGTCGTCGAGGTGGTCACCTGCCGCGGCAGGGTGGTGATTGTCCGAAATGACGGGACCAAAGCCACCGCCGACGTGGCGGTTTTCCGAGCGCGTCAGGACCGAATCACGCTCACCGGCCAGGCTCGCATTTGGGCCGAGGAAACCGATTTGAGCGGACAAGAGATCGTGTACGACATCGCACGCGATCAAATCGAAGTGCAGGGCAAAAAAAGCAGCTTTCGATTTGATCCCAAGAGCCAACCGAAACTGCCTGCACGGGCGTGTCCGCCAAAACCCGAGGGCCGGCGAAAAGCGCCATGAGCACGCGCTTGGGGCTAGAGGCTCGAGATCTGGTCAAGTCCTACCGGGCGCGGCGGGTCGTCGACCGCGTGTCGTTCACCGTGAGCCCGCAAGAAATCGTTGGCCTCCTCGGGCCAAACGGAGCGGGGAAAACGACCTGCTTTCGGATGGTGGTGGGTGCAGTACGGCCCGAAGGGGGCCAAATCGTGCTTTTTGGACACGATCTCACCCGGTTTCCCATGCACGTGCGGGCGCAAAAAGGCCTCGGTTACCTGCCGCAAGACACATCGGTGTTTCGCAGACTCACGGTTCGCGAAAACATCATCGCAGTTTTGGAGCTTATCCCCGGCCAAGCCAAAAAGACCCGGGCGGCCAAAGCGGACGCATTGATTGATGAATTCGACCTGGGCACGGTCCGACACGCGTTGGGTGAGCAGCTGTCGGGAGGCGAACGACGACGGTTGGAAATCGCGCGCTGCCTCGCCATGGAACCCAAGATTGTCCTCCTAGACGAACCCTTTGCCGGCATCGATCCCATCGCGGTGCAGGAGCTTCAACAGCTCATCTTCGGTCTCAAGGACCGAGGCCTAGGCGTCCTGATCACCGATCACAGCGTTCGCGAAACCTTGGGCGTCTGCACCCGCGCCTATATTTTGGTCAATGGCCGGGTTTTAGAACACGGGTCCTCGGAAGACATTGCCGCAAGCGAAACAGCGCGAAGCCGCTATCTAGGGGAGACCTTTACGCTTTAAACCTTGCTGTCGGCGCCAATGTTCATTTGTCAAGCATACATCGGGCCAAAAAAAAGTTTCTGCATGGATCGGGCCAATCACACCAGTGTGGTTTGATCGGGCTTGGTCTCACGTGGTACTAAATATAGGCCCATGCTCCTTGAGCTCAAACAATCGCTCAATCTGAAGCTGCAACAGCAGCTTGTCATGACACCCCAGCTGCAACAGGCCATTCGGCTGTTGCAGCTCTCTCGGCTGGAACTGGTCGATGCCATCCACGCAGAAATGGAACAAAATCCGGCGCTTGAGGAAGAGCTTCGCCCCGAGGTCGCCAACTTAGAGGAAGAACGCGCCCTCACCGGGCAAGAACCCAAAGTGAAGGAAACCGCGGTTCTCGACCGCCCCACGGAAGTCACCGGCGACAAGGAAAACGCCAACGACATCGACTGGCAGCAATGGCTCGACTCCTATAACTCTTCGGCGCCGGGCGGGGGGTTTCGCCAACAAGGCGAAGAAATGCCCACCCTGGAGCAGACCTTAGCCAACCAGGAGACCCTGCAAGAACACCTCATATGGCAACTCAATTTACGGCAACTGGTGGACGCGGACCGAGAAATCGCCCTCGAGATCGTCGGCGCCCTCGACCACAACGGGTTTCTGACCGGCAGCCATCCATGCGAAGACATCGCGATTCGCTTGGAGGTGAGCGTCGACCATGTCGCCCGCGTCCTCACCAAGGTCCAAGAACTCGAACCCACCGGAATTGCGGCGCGAGATCTGAAGGAATGCCTCCTCATTCAGCTCGAGCGACTCGATGACCCCCACCCTCTCGCCAGGGTGCTCATCGAAAACTACATGCCAGAGCTCGAAAAGCGAAGCTTTCAGGCCATCGCCAAAAAAGAAGGAACAACCCTAGAGGACGTCTCCGCGGCCCTCAAGGTGATCCGAACGCTTGATCCGCGGCCGGCCCGGAACTTCGGCGCCCAGGATTCCATCTACATCACGCCCGACATCTACGTGCACAAAATCGGGGACGAATTTGTCATCGTCCAGAACGAAGATGGCCTCCCTATGCTGAGGGTATCCAAGTACTACCGCGCAGCCTTAGCCAACGGAATGAACGGCGAAGCACGCAACTACGTCCAGGACAAGCTTCGCTCAGCCCAATGGCTGATCCGGTCGATTCACCAGCGGCAGCGCACCATCTACAAAGTGATGGAATCGATTTTGAAGTTCCAGCGGGATTTCTTCGAAAAAGGCATTGGGCACCTCAAGCCGCTGATCTTGCGAGACGTTGCCGAAGACATCGGCATGCACGAGTCCACCATTTCGCGCGTGACCTCCAACAAGTACGTCCATACCCCTCAGGGCATCTTCGAACTGAAGTACTTTTTTAACAGCTCCATCGGCCGCTCCGACGGAAAGGACGTCGCCAGCACCTCGGTGAAACACCGAATCAAGCAGCTGATCGAAGCCGAAGCCCCCAAAAGCCCCCTGTCCGATCAAGCCATCGTCGTGGCCCTCAAAAAAGAGGGCATCAAAATCGCACGACGCACGGTCGCCAAATACCGAGAAGCGATGGGCATTCTTTCGTCTTCCAAGAGGAGGAAAGTATTGTAGTGTGTGATTCAGGTCTCCTTTGCCCATACTGAGGAATTCCCCAAAGTACCCATCGTGAGATTGTGTTGTTGAAGTGAGGTAATCGTTCATGAAATGCACAGTGACTTTTCGCCACCTCAAACCCAGTGACCCGATCCGGCAGTACACCGCAGAAAAAATCGAAAAGGTCTCCAAGCTCATTGAGCGAGGCAGCGAAGCCAAGGTCACCCTGTCGGTCGAAAAGCACCTTCACGTCGCGCACATTGAGCTCTTAACCGATGGCTCGCTGCGACTTCGCGGCATCGAAAAGTCAGCCGACATGTACAGCTCTATTGACCTCGCGGTGGAAAAAATTCTCCGCCAGGTCAAACGGTACCGGTCCAAAATTCGGGACCACCGTGAGGCGAGCAGCAACGGCCGCGTCCTGCCCCATCATATCCTCGAGGTCGCTGAGCCCCAGGTCGAACTGACCCCTCCGAAGATCGTCCGCCAAGAAACCATTGTCGCCCGCGAAATGAACCTGGACGACGCCGTCATGCAGCTCGACCTGTTGGATAGCGAATTCCTGGTTTTCACCAACGCGGACAATCACCGAGTCAACGTCGTCTACCGCATGGCCGACGGACAATACGGGGTGATCGAGGCCCAGGCAGCGTAGACCCGCGGGTCCACGTCGGCGAAGTGCCCGGAACAACCCTTAGTAGCCTGACCAAGTTTTTCGGTCTGGGCGCCAAGGTAACCCTTGGAGCTTTGTCTAGGGAGAGGTATGCCCGCGGGCATGCGGATCGTCGACATCCTGTCGGAAGATCTGGTGGTGCCAGAGCTCAAAGCCAGCGGGCGTAACGCCGCGCTCGAGACCCTCGTGGCGCAAATCGCAAAAGCCGAAGATGTGGACCCTTCGCGGGTGCTCCAAGTCTTGATCGAAAGAGAAGAAGCTGGCTCCACCGGCGTCGGTACGGGCATCGCGATTCCGCACGCCAAGTTGCCTGGCCTCAAAAAGCCGGTGGCATGTTTCGCCCGCAGCCGAGAGGGAGTCAATTTCGGCTGCCTCGATGGCAAACCGGCTCACATCTTCCTCGCAATTGTCGTTCCCGAAGGCCAAACCGGGATCCACCTCAAAGCCCTGGCACGCGCCTCTCGCCTGCTTAAAAGCAACATCTTTCGCGAAGAAGTCATGGCCGCAGCCCCCCAAGATCTGTGGACAGTCATCTCCACCCACGATCGGCAGCTCACATAACCATGCCCCAGGTCACCGTAAAAGCGTTCTACGAGCACGCACGAGAAGCGCTTCGCCTTCGCTTGTGGGCAGGCAAAGATGGTCTTGAGCGCATCCTGAGTTCCGCAAGAATCCAAAAGCCGGGGCTCGCGCTCGCGGGGTACACCAGATTCTTGCACCATGATCGGGTCCAGATTCTGGGAGAAACCGAGCTTTCGTTCCTTGCCACGCTCACCAAAACGGAGCAGGCAGAAGCAATAGCCGGTTTGGTCACGCAGGAACTTGCGTGCATCGTCATCACCAAGGGCCTCAGTCCCCCCAAAGCGCTTCACCGCGCTTGCGACGACAACAACACCCCCTTGTTCGTCACCGGCATGACCTCTTCAGAGTGCATCCGTAAGCTTTTGGGTTACCTGGACGATCTTCTGTCGCCCAGGTGCAGCATTCACGGGGTGCTCGTCGAAGTAAACGGTATCGGTGTCCTGGTGACGGGCTCTTCGGGTATCGGCAAGAGCGAAACTGCGCTCGATCTGGTCCTACGGGGTCACCGCCTCGTCGCCGACGATGTCGTAGAAATTCGAAGACGAGGCGAAGACCTCGTGGGCCAAGCCTCCGAGCTTATCCAAAATCTGATCGAAATTCGCGGTCTGGGCATTCTCAACGTAGCCGAGCTGTACGGCGTCTCCGCAACCCGTGATCACAAGCGGATAGAGCTTCACGTAGAGCTCGAAGCGTGGTCACCCAACACGGCCTACGACCGCATCGGCCTCGAGGCAACGTTCAACGACATTCTTGGCATCAAGGTGCGATCTCTGTTGATACCGGTCCAGCCAGGGCGAAGCATAGCCAGCATCGTAGAGGTCGCTGCCCGCAACTTTCTTCTGCAGGTCCGCGGACACCATGCCGCGCGAGAACTCAATCGAAGAATCTTGTCTTTGGAAGGCAGGCGCCCACGCTCCCACACCCCAGCAACAAACCTCCGAAACGCGGCCGAACTAAGCGAAGTGACAGACCACATCGAAGACGAGGTGGAATAGGTGCGAATTGTCGTCGTCACCGGCCTCAGCGGCTCTGGCAAATCAACTGCTCGAAGCGCACTCGAGGATTTAGGTTTTTTCGCCATCGACAACTTGCCCATCATGCTGCTCGACAAAGTCATCGAGCTTTTCGGGGGGATGCAAGGCGAAGTGGAAAAGCTGGCGATTGTTGTCGACGCCCGAACCGCACAACTCCCAACTTCAGACGCAACCGGAGACCTTGTTCTTTTTCCGAAGGCCCTCGACACCACACGGCGGGCCGGACATGACGTTGATCTTTTGTTCTTAGATAGCGAAAATGCTGTCCTCGAGCGCCGTTTCTCCGAAAATCGAAGGCGGCACCCGCTGAGCACCGACGGTTCGGTGCGTGCGGGAATTATGGCCGAGCGAACCGTGCTTAAACCTCTCGAGAGCGTGGCGACACTGCGCATCGACAGCAGCCATATTTCAGTGCATCAACTCAAAAGACAAGTGCAAGAGTGCTTTACCCCAGAGGGCCTCGCGAAAAAACACCCGTTGGCAGTCACGGTCCTGTCCTTCGGATTCAAGTACGGTATTCCCACAGAGGCCGACCTCATGTTTGATGTGCGCTTCTTGCCAAACCCCTACTTCGTGGATGGGCTCAGAGGCGCAACCGGAGAAGACGAAGCCGTGGCCCGTTTTGTCCTCGAGCGAGAAGAAGCCACCGGCTTTTTGAACCACACCCATCCGCTGCTGGCATTCCTCCTCCCTCAATACGAACTCGAGGGTAAGGCCTATCTCACCATCGCGGTCGGTTGTACGGGTGGTCGACACCGCTCCGTTGCCATCGCCCGCACAATCGCAGAATGGGTAGAAGGTCAGGGCAGAACGGTCCAGTTGCGGCACCGAGATATCAGCAAACTTCCGGCCTCCCTTTCCTCGCCACGACATCCGTAACTGTGGAAGCCCTCATAGCAGATCCGCGCAAACGATCGCTTGGTCTTGGGTTCCACCGCGCCTCTGCCCTCCACCGGGCCGGGCCGCGATCAGAACAGTAGAATTTTGTTGTTTCGACAAACCCCCACGGCTAAAGAACCCCTCTGTGTTCGGGCTGTTGATCGTCAGTCACGGTGGACTTGCCGGGGCCCTTTTGGAGTCGGCTTCAGAGATCGTTGGCCCTTTCGAATTCACCGAAGCTCTGGAAATCACCCGACAACAAGCCATAGATGAAGTCGACAACATCATCCGAGAAGCGGCAAAACGCGTTGACCAAGGCAAGGGCGTACTCATCTTGGCAGACATGTTTGGCGGCACCGCAGCCAATGTAGCGCTTCGTATTGTCGGAGAGCGCAACATCGAGATCGTCACTGGGTGCAATCTACCCATGCTGCTGAAGTTAAGTACTGCCATTCATACCGCAACAGACCTCGTATCGCTGGCTCAGCTCCTCAAGTTTTATGGCCAAAGCAACATCGTCGTAGCCAGTGAAATTCTCAAAGAGCGTGAGCATGACGCATAGTGAACCATCAAGCGGACTGCGGCTTTATCGCATCGATCCTCGGCTGATACACTCGACATTGACCAACGCGTGGGTTCCAGCCACGCGCGCCGAACGGGTCATCGTTGTCGACGGCATCGTGGAGCGTGACCCCCGAAAACGGACAATTTTGGAGCTCTCAGCCAGCCAGGTGGTCCGGGTCGAGTTCTGCTCGGAAGAAGGCGCCTTCGCGGTGCAAAACCAGTTGAGAGAAAAAGAACGGGTCATTGTTCTGTTTTCGACGCTGGCCAATGCGCTCCGAGCACAAAGCGCCGGCCTCAAGATTCCGGCAATCCATCTGGGCCACGTCCCCTCCGGAAAGGGACGAAGAGAACTTCACCCAGCAGTGTATCTCGGACAAGAAGAACTGGCTCAGGTCAAAGAGCTCGAGGCGCGCAAAGTGGAAGTGTATGTTCAGGCACTCCCCAACGACCCCCGGATTTTGCCCCCCTTTGAACCCAAGCTCAAAGAAGCCACCGAGTGCGATGTGAGTACCCCTCCACCGCAAATGGAGAATCGAACGATGGCAACCCCACAGCGCGCCGAAGACACGCTCGAGGTGATCAACGAACGAGGGCTGCACCTTCGAGCCGCACACGTTCTGGCGGCGCTGGCGAGCTCCCTGTCATCTGACGTTCGTATCGGTAGGCCCGGCGCGCTGGTGAACGCAAAGAGTCTGCTCGGCCTAACGACACTCGGAGCCACCAAGGGCACAAAGTTGTTGGTGATCCTCGAGGGCACCGATGCCGAGAACGGACTTCAGCAGATCCGGGCTATCTTTCAAAGGGGGTTTGACGAAAACCAAGAAGGTGAACCAAAAGGAAGGACAAATTGAACGCGGAAAGATTCCACGGCCTGGGAGTCTGTACCGGCATTGCTTTCGGCAAAGTCCACATTGTGGACCGTCGCCATATCAATGCACCGCACTACCACCTGCCCGAGAAGCGCCGCGCCTTTGAGGTCGAACGGTTCGAAGAGTCGGTCGCCAAGTCAGAACGGCAACTCAAAGAGTTGCGCGACCGAGCCTCAGACGCAAAACTTCAGCACGCAGAAACCCTCCTTGATGCCCACTCTGCCCTCCTCAGAGACGAGGCCCTGTTTGACGCCACCAAAGACCGCATCGTGCTCAAGGGCCAAAACGCAGAGTGGGCGCTTCTCGATACCGTCAACCAGGTCAAGAAACTCTTCGAGCGCCTGGACGAAGAATATTTTCAGGAACGCCAAAGTGATGTCGACTCGGTGGCCAACCGTCTCCTTCGAAACCTTGTGGGCGCCGAAGTCGACCTTTTGGATCACATTTCTGAAGACGCGGTTGTCGTAGCTTACGATCTTTCTCCGGGCGACACGATCGCACTCGCGAAGTATTCGGCACGAGCGTTTGTCACCGAAACGGGGGGCCCAACCTCCCATACCGCAATCTTTGCACGCGCCCTCAACATCCCCAGCGTGCTCGGAGTCCACGGTGTACTTGAATCCGCTGGTTCCGGAGACGAAATCATCGTAGACGGCGGCACCGGCGAAGTGGTGCTGCGACCCACCGATGTCCTGTCCGGGCAGTTTCGGGGCTTGGCCCGAAAGCGGAGCCAAGAAAAAGCCGCACTCCTCGAAGATAGAGATCTGCCAGCACAAACCGTCGACGGTACCGAAATAGAGCTTTTAGGAAATATCGAAGTCGCCCAAGAAATTGCAACGGTCCTCCAATATGGAGGTCAAGGCATTGGACTGTATCGAACCGAGTTTCTGCACCTTGAGCACACAGACCTATCAAACGCCCAAGAGCATGAAAGAGCGTACCGAAAGGTCACCAAGCTTCTCAAAGACCGACAAGTCACCATTCGAACCTTCGATATTGGGGCCGATAAAGACCTACAGGCCACAACCACCGACGTCAGCGACACGGCCCCCCCTCTGAACCCAGCTTTAGGGCTTCGGGGGATTCGCCTCAGCCTCAAGAATACCAAGGAGTTTCGAGAACAGATCAAGGGCATCCTCCTGGTCAGCAAAGAGTCGCAAGTGCGCCTTCTCCTGCCGCTGGTCACCGAGCTCGATGAACTCCGGCAATCCCGTGACCTGCTCGAAAGCGCCAAGGAGGAACTTCGACAATCCGGTCGACCTTTTAATGAGAATCTTCCTTTGGGGGTCATGATCGAAACGCCGAGCGCAGTTTGGATCGCGGACCAGCTTGCCAAAGAAGCCGACTTCTTTGCCATCGGAACCAACGACCTGATTCAGTACGGTCTCGCCACCGACCGAGGGAACGAGGACGTATCCTATCTTTACCAACCTTCACATCCAGCAGTCCTTCGAATGATCGATGCGGTGTGCCGCGCAGCTGAGGAGAGTCAAATTCCCGTAAGCCTGTGCGGCGAAATGGCCGCGGACCCGCTCTATGTACCCGTCCTCCTCGGCCTCGGACTTCGTTCGCTGTCCATGACCGCGACTTCCATTCCAGTGGTCAAACGAACGATTCGCCGTCTCTCCATCAAAGACTGCGTCGGGCTTGCCAAAAAGGTCACCGAGCTCCCAACCGTGACGGACGTCCAAGGTGCCCTTAAAGCCTTCCTGTCGAAGCCCTAAGCTTGAACCCACGGCGCACTTCAACCGCAACCGCGCTGTTCTGCTACAGTGCCAAGCTCAACGCTCAGCGTGGGGTTGTGGCTTTTTTTTCGCGGCAGAAGATCCGCCTTTTCGTTTGGCGGCCCGAGCCTCTTTCGCGTTTTGCGCGTCGAGCAGCTTGGCGGCGACTTCACCCGCAAAGATCACCGCGGCGGCCAGGCGTCCTTTGCCCGTATCAACAACCACCAGCTGACCTTTTTGGTCTCGCACTTGGCTATTGGCGACCAACCCTCGTTCGAGGAGATTCGCCTCCAGGTCTTTGATGGCTCTGACGCGCTCCTTGGGTTTCAATCGATCCCAAAGTTTCTGGTCCACAACCCCGGCAAAGAAACCATCGGTGACCTGGGCCGTGGCCAACGGAAAGACCTCAGACAGGTCTTTCGGATCTAGGACGCGGTTGGGGCGGGTTAAGAAAAGCCAGCCGCCCGCCACCAAGCTCACAAACAAAAGCGCCCCAACCCGAATGAGCCGCGCGGTGCGGGGATTCGAATGAAGACCCCAGGTCTTCAACCGCTTTTCTTGCGCCACCTCTTTTTTGGGGTCTTGGGTCGCATTGGACGGTGGCGGCGCCAGGCCGGTTTTGTAGCCTCCTCGATCTTCGTTACCAACTGCGCCGCCCACGGCCTGGGAAATAAGCAGGTCACGGATTGCGGTATCGAGATCAAAACTCGGCTCGTCCATTTCGATGCCGATTTCTTTGAGGCTCCCGCGAAGCTGCACAAAAGCGATGTAAATGTCTTTGTCTTCGGCCCGCTCCCGAAGCCCCTCAAGGAGGGGGTCGAAGTTGAAGCGCTGTCCATCGCAAAGCAGATCGAAGTTCGAATCGACCAGATAGTTCAGCTGCTTTGTGCCGATCAACGCACCCGCTGGTGCCGCCTGAACCGCATCGAGGGTTGCTTTTCGGATACGTTGCTTAAGTTCCTCCGGCACGGCGGGAACCAGGTCTCCGGTGCCGAGAACCAACGGGGCTTGCCCCGGCTCTCCTTCTACGAGGATGGCGCTGTCGGGCAGGGTCACGGGACCCTGGACCTCCGGGCCGTCTGGGCCACCGAGAAAACCATCGATGTGTCGGGCGCGCTCCCCTTCGGAAAGGCCCTGCACGGCCTCAGGTAACCCTACCGGCACCCCGAGCTCGGCCCCGGCCTCCTGGAGTTTCAAAAAGAATCCATAGAGCCGCTCAGGGTCATGCTCCACCGAGAGCGCCTCCCAGACCAAAAACAGCTCCAGCTTCCCATCCCGACACAACGACGGATAATTCGCCTCCATCATCAACATGAAGGCCTCGGCGTCGATTTCGCCCTCGAGCGGGCTGGACTTCAGTACACTCGCGAAAGCACGGCAGACGAGCTTCTTCGCGTCCTGGATGGCGCTGTCGGGGACGATATCCCAACTGTAGCTGGGGAGATGGGGTCGGCGCAAGGAAGAGCGTTGACCACGAGGACAGGGTTCTGGTAGCCGAAGCGCTTAACCAATGAAGGAGAACTCATGACACTCAACGACTTCGTATTCACCTCAGAGTCCGTAAACGAAGGCCATCCCGACAAGATCTGCGACCAGATCTCCGACGCAATCCTCGATCGATTGATTGAGGGCGATCCCAATTCACGTGTCGCCGTCGAGACCATGTGTATGACCGGACTTGTCATCGTGGGCGGAGAAGTAACCTCTAAGACCCAGATCGACGTACAAGACCTCGTTCGGGGCGTGGTGAAAGAAATCGGCTACGACGATTCCGCGATGGGTTTTGACTACAAATCTTGCGCGGTGCTCAACGCGATCAACAAGCAGTCTCCCGACATTGCGATGGGCGTAAATAAAGAGAACATGGGTGCAGGCGATCAGGGCATGATGTTCGGCTTTGCCGTCGACGAGACTCCCGAGTTGATGCCCATGCCCGTCAGCTACTCCCACAAACTGATGGAGCGCCTCACCACGGTGCGTAAAGAGGGCATTCTTCCGTTCCTTCGACCGGACAGCAAAGGCCAGGTCACGATTCGCTACGAAAACGGTAAACCACAAGAAGTCACCACCATCGTGGTGTCCTCCCAGCATGCACCCGATGCCAGCAACGATGACATTCGCAACGGCATCATGGAAGAAGTGATCAAGAAGGTCATTCCAAGCGACAAGCTCGCCAAAGACGTGGTGATTCACATCAACCCCACTGGCCGCTTTGTCGTCGGGGGCCCCCACGGAGACACGGGTCTGACCGGCCGCAAGATCATTGTCGACACCTATGGCGGAATGGGCCGCCACGGCGGAGGCGCATTCTCGGGCAAGGATCCGAGCAAGGTGGACCGCTCGGCAGCATACATGGCCCGCCACCTCGCCAAAAACGTCGTGGCGACCGGCGCTGCCACCCGCTGTGAGGTCCAACTGGCCTACGCCATCGGTGTTTCGGAGCCGGTATCCATCCATGTCGACACTTTCGGAACGGGCAAAGTCCCCGAAAACGATATTGCGAAAGCCATCGGCAAAGTTGCCAAACTCACCCCCCAAGGCATCATCGATCATCTGGATCTCCAAAAGCCGGTGTTTCGCCGCACCGCCAGCTACGGCCATTTTGGCCGCTCGGATTTCGCTTGGGAGAAAACCAGCCTCGTTGAGCCTCTGAAGGCTGCCCTCGCGCTTTAGTCGAGCACCGTCCCAGCCTCAACCTATGGGAGCGAAAAGAAGCGTCTGGCGTTTTCTCCCGTAGTCGCCTTCACCTCGTCGACCGACATACTCCACAGTTCGGCCAGGGTGGCCACGGTGTGCTCCACAAAACTCGGCTCGTTGCGCTGGCCCCGCATCGGAACCGGCGCAAGATAGGGGCAGTCGGTCTCGACCAACACCCGATCCTTGGGGAGCTCTTTGGCAATAGCCCTCAGGGGCGCGGCATTCCGAAAAGTCAGCACGCCGGAAAAGGAGATGTAAAAACCGAGCTCAAGCGCCGCCTGGGCAAGCGTCGAAGTCCCGGTAAAGCAGTGAATGACCCCACCGATCTCCTGCGCGCCTTCATCACGCAAGATTTGAATGGTGTCCTCTTCAGCCTCCCGAGTGTGGACGATACAAGGCAACTTGAGATCCTTTGCCATACCCAGAAACGCCCGAAACGCCGCGCGTTGGACTTCGCGCAAAGAACGATCGTAGTGGTAGTCAAGACCGGTCTCACCGATGGCCACAACCTTAGGATGCAGAGCCCACGTACGAATCTGAGTGAGGGTCTCATCGGTCACCAAATGGGCGTCGTGGGGGTGAAGCCCAACACTGGCAAAAAAACCGGGTTTGTCTGATACGAGGGCCAGGGTTCGCGGATTGCTCTTCAGGCCCTCGCTGGCCCCCACGCAGATGAAGTCTGTGATTCCTACCGCGGCCGCCCTCTCCCGAACTGCGTCTAAGTCCTTTTCAAATTCGGGACCATCGAGGTGGGCATGGCTGTCAACAAATCGGATGCTCATCAAGATCTATCCAAGTGCCGCGTCGCTCAAGACACGGTTTTCGTTTTTCTTAAACTCTTTCAGGGCCTGTTTTGCACCAGGCAAACGCCGAATGGCGTGAATTGCATCCACCCGTAGGGCCTCGGCACAGCCCTCGCTGCGCGCGATGGTCAACAAGGGCTCGAGCCCTGCGCCATCGCCCATTTCGCCGAGCGCGCGAACAGCGATATCACGAAGCGGATCCCGGGTGTCCTGGGCAACACCGACCAATAGCGAACAACCCTCAAGAATACGGTGGGTACCAAGAAGCCCCAGCGCATAGGCTCGTTCCGCGCGGTTTCGCGAGCGGCCCCGCTTTAGAATCTGTGCGGACGCGTCGGGTTGTCCCAACGCGTAAAGCGTCGCCCAAAGCGTCAGTCGCTCGGGCCAACCCATGAAAAATCGGCCAGCGACTCTTTGGAGCACAGGAACAGCGTCACGATGCCCCAAACGACGAAAACCTTCACAGGCGTCGAAAAAACGACGCCCTTTCAACGAAGCTTCGAGCACCGGCCGCGCACGATCGTCTTTGAGCGTCGCCAACGCAAACGCAGCCTCAAACCGAAGGTCGGGGTCGGGGTCTCGAGCCGCCTGGCTCAACACGTTGGCGAGAGACGCCTGACCGAGATCGGTGGCCGCAGCCGCGGCTTCTCGGCGAACCTTCAGTTCCGCATCGGCAAGAAGCACCTCCAGCGCCGAGGCACGCTCTTCGATGGAAGGCGACGCAGACTCGGGCAGCAACGCCAAGAGAATCGCGCATTCCCTCCGCACCATGTGGTATTCATCGCGAACGCCATCAAGGACTCGTCGGCCAAAAGAATCGGGAACCTCGGGCGTCTCCTGCTGACCAAGGCTTCGGGAGAGAAAATAACTCGCAACCTCGGCCGCAAGGTGCCTAACAGCAGGTACCTCATCGACCAAAAGATCACTGACCACCAAAAGCAAAGAGTCGTCTGGGCGGGCGCCCAGCGTCCTCAACGCTTCCATCCGCTGCTCGGGGTCAGCCGCTCTAAGCGCGGTCGACAAATCGTACTCCTCTTGAGCGAAGTCGTGCATCAGCAAATCCTCGAGCCGGGTGTCGCATCTTTCGGAACATCCACAAGCCAAAGGTCCTTTCCGCCGGGCCCCGCAGCGAGGACCATGCCCTCACTGACACCAAAACGCATTTTGCGCGGCTTGAGATTGGCCACAACAACCACCCGCTTTCCCACCAAGTCTTCGGGTGTGTAGGCGGAACGAATGCCTGCGAAAATATTCCGCGGCGTTTCCTCGCCGATGTCAACTTTCAGGCGAAGCAGCTTCTTTGCGCCCTCCACCGCTTCGGCGGACAAGACCAAACCCACACGAAGGTCCGTTTTTTGGAAAACATCGATGGAAATTTCTTCAGCGAGAGGCTCTATCCCCTTGTCGTTTTGGGCGCCTTCTTTAGACGCGGAACCCGATTCATTTTTGGGCACTTCTTTGGACGCCTCAACGATACGGTCAACTTGCTTTCGGTCTATGCGCTCTACCAAGCGCATGGGCTCTCCGATGGGGCGGTCCACCAAATCGAAAGCGGATGCCTCCTTAAAACTTTCGGGGGCTCCGGGCAACCCAAGCACCTTGTAGACTTTCTCAGCAAACGACGGGATAGCGGGTGCGATAACCACAATCGCGGCTCTGGCCAAATTGAGGCATAGCGTCACCAAGTCTCGAGCGCCGTCGGGATCTTCTTTCACCAACTTCCAAGGCGCTCCATCCTGAAAGAGCTTGTTCCCCGTATTCGCAATGTCGAGACCCGCGCGCACGGCCTGAGCCAAATCGAAGTTTTGGTACGCCGTCTTTGCTTCAGCCACCTTGGCCGCAACCATTTCGCGGTGGGCTTGTGTCCCTTTTGGAAGACGACCGTAGCGACCGCCAAGTTTGCTTTTGATAAATGGCGCACCCCGTGCCACCAAATTGGCAAAATTGTTCACCAGTTCCGCGTTGACCCGGTTCACAAATTCATCAAACGATAGATCTACGTCGTCGGCAGAGGGCCCCAGTTTGGCAGCATAGTAGTAGCGGAGGTACACCGGGTCGAGGTGCTCCCGAAAAGTCGAGGCCTTGATGAAAGTCCCACGAGTCTTGGACATCTTGACCCCGTCTACGGTCAACATTCCGTGCACCTGCACCCGGTCGGGCGTGGAAAGGCCTGCCGCATGAAGCATTGCCGGCCAAAAAAGCGTATGAAAGTACACAATATCTTTTCCGATCACGTGCACAATTTGGGCTTTGCCGTCGCGCCATATTTCTCGAACAAGCTCCCTCTTTTTAATGGATTTGGCCCACTGCTCAGTCGAAGAAATGTACCCTACGGGGGCATCCAACCAAACATAAAAGTACTTGTTCGGCTCGTCGGGAATCTCGAATCCGAAGTAGGGCGCATCTCTCGACACACACCAGTCTCTCAATCCGCCGTCGAGCCAGCCGAGAATAAACTTTCTGACCTCGGGCTGAAGGCGACCTGGGCGGTTCGCCCAGTCCAAGAGCATGTTCTTGAACTCATGTAGGGCGACAAATAGGTGCTCCGACTCCCGAAGAGACGGCGTCGTACCTGACAGTACACTTTTTGGGTCTATTAAGTCGGTGGGCTCGTACGTTGCGCCGCAGTTTTCGCAGACGTCACCGTATTGATCTTCGGTACGACAGCGAGGGCAGGTGCCCTTGACGAAACGGTCTGGAAGAAAACGTTCCGTCTCTTCGTCGTATAGCTGCTCGAGGGATCGCCGAACGATGTAACCCCCTTCTTTGAGCTTTCCGTAGATCTCATGCACCCAGCGACGATTCTCTTCGCTGTTGGTTGAACCGTAGTTGTCAAAACGGATCCCAAAGCTCTCGAAGTCGAGGACATGCTCTTGTGCGAAGCGGGAGACGAAGTCCTCAGGCGAGACCCCCGCCTTTTTTGCATTGAGCTCGATGGGCGTGCCATGGCTGTCTGTTGCACATATATACAGGGGGTCATCACCCGCCATGCGAAGTGCGCGCACGTACATATCGGTCATCAGGTACTCAACCAGATGGCCAATATGTATGCTGCCATTCGCGTAGGGAAGTGCCGCTGTGACTACAATCCGTTTGCTCATGATGATCTCGATTATCGGTCGATAGGCCGAAGCGCAACGTGTCCGGCCAAGTGAAGACATAGCTCCTCGGCAAGCATTTGGGGGTTAAAGTTGTAGGGTAGCTCAAGCCGACGCTTGGTTTCCAAAACAGCGCGGGCCCGGTCCAAAATAGGCAACAAGCCTCGCTTTTGGGCAAGATTCTTGAGCTCCTCCAGACGATCTTGATTGGCAAGATCAAAAGAAGACGCACAGCTGGCCACCAGCATCTGATCGCGGAGCCAGACCAAAAGAAGGTCGAGTGCCTGACCCATTTTCTCACGATCCTCTGAGAGGGTACGGGCATGCAGCAAGGCCCTTGCGTCATCCTTGGGTGCATTCGGCCAAAGCCCACAATCGATGGCGACCACGTCATCTCTGAGCTTTCCGACGGCCGCATAGTCGAACGACAAAGCTCGACCCAGTGACCCCTGCGACATACCCGCAAGGACCAGCGCCTCGGGAGCCGGTATCGCCCGGTCCTCAAGCAACCGCTGTAGTTCCTTCAAGGGCAGCAACGAGAAACGGATCTGGGGGCACCGAGAAACCACGGTGGGCAAAAGCGCCTTGAGCCGCGTCGTCGTAAGAATCAAATGGGACTGGCCAGGAGGCTCTTCGAGGGTCTTGAGGAGCGCGTTTTGGGCCTCGAGGGTCAGACGATCGCTGTCCTCAATCAACAGGACCTTCTTCGTGCCTTCCACCGGCCGCAGCTGGAGTCGCGCCGTCATCTCGCGGAGATCCCCGATCTTCAGAGAGCGCCCTTCCGTGGTCAAATGGTGAAAGTCAGCGTGAAGGCCCGATCCGGCCTTCCCACACGATCCGCACACGCCGCAAGGCTCAAGCGCCTCGGCGTGAATACACAGAAGGCGCTGGCCAAGAATCCGGGCCGCGGTGGCCTTGCCAACGCCCGGAGGGCCCACAAAAAGCACGGCATGGGGCATCCGGTCTTGGGTCAAAAGCGCACGCAGCCTGCCGACCGGCCTATCCTGGCCCGCCAAATCCTTAAATGTTCGGACCACTCTGCCCAACCGAGGGGCAAACTAGGGCCCCTCACGGCGTTGGTCAATCGGGGGTGTTCTTCAGACGCTCAAAATATTCTTCGGGACGGAACAGGCCACGGGCGACACACATCTCAAAAATCTTCTGAAGCAGGTGCGCCGCACGCTGCTGTTCGTCAAATACCGGTTTGAGGACCCGCAGTGCGTGGACCGCCTCGTCAGGGGTCAGAGCCACCCGAGGGCCCGAAGACGGCGCTCCAGGCGCCCCATTCGAGCCCGAAGAACCCTGGCCCAGGTGCGCGCCCCTGCCATCCCCTGCTCCACCGTCTGCCATTGAGACCTCTGTTGATCATATTCACCCAACTGCCGGGCGGCGTCCATCCGCGATTCAGCCCCTCGAACACCCTGTGATCCCCACCGAACGCCCGCCCAGCCCCGCTGCCTCAGGTGCGATTCCGATCGGGCCGGCACGTGTCAGACGCCCGCCGCCCCCCCGCATTTCGACCGCACGTTCGGCCGCCACGGAGACCATGGTATCCCTGACGACCATCGGAAGCCGACGGCTGCTTCCAGGGCCGCTCAGGCACGCTGCCCATCGGCCCAGACGATACCCCCATCATCGATGCCCCCATCCCACCTTGCGTTCGACGCGCAAAGTCGAGACGCCCCCTCAAAGACTCGCCCGTACGCTGTTGTCGGATGGGCGGATCTGGCTGCGAGCACGTGTTGAGCTTCTCAAGGGACCGACCTCGGAGGTGTCCTGACCCTTGAGGTGAACGTCTCGACCTTTGCGTTCACCCGGTTTGCCGAGAAACCTGCTGCCGAACATGACTCTGCTGTACGTCTAGAGCGCACCTGACCCCTGCCAGGCACCAAGTACCGAACTTGAACGCATGGAAACGAGCTCCTATGGTGCGCGACGTGAGCCGTTGGTTGAAATATGCGCCGCTCGCGCTAAGCGCGCTCACGGTGCTCACCTATGCGCCTTCCCTCCCGAACGGATTCACGTACGACGACGACATGGTGATCTCGGACGCATCCTACCTCCTATCCACCCCAAGCCAAATTTCGAAACTTATCTCCAAAGAGTATTTTAGCCTAAGTGGCGAGTCGACATACCGGCCGGTCACGACCCTAAGCTACATACTGGACTGGCGCATCGGAGGCGGCGGACCCCTTGCTTTTCACATCCAAAGCCTGGGTTGGCACCTGCTAAGCGTGCTCATGGCGTGGCTCCTCTATCTTCGGATCGCAGGCGCCTCCCTTGCGCTTCCCACCGCAGCCTTGTTTGCCATTCACCCCGCCATGACCGAAGCCGTAGACAACATATCATTTCGCGAGGACCTTCTGGCCACAGCCCTCGGCTTGGCTTCCATCGTCGTATTGATCTACGGCTCTCAAAAGACCCGCCCCTACAGGCTTGCTGCCGGCGGTGCCCTACTCACCCTCGCACAGCTTTCCAAGGAAACGGGTTTTGCGTTTGTTTTCCTCATACCCCTTAGCTTCTGGGTCCTCGCCCCCAAAACCGAACGTTATAGCAAAAGCGGCCTATTCGGCTTGGTTCGCCAACGAGCACCAGAGCTCGCAACCGGAGCGCTGTCTGCGCTCACGTTTTTGGTCCTTCGTTTTGTCATCTTCCCTTCGTCGGAAAGCTATGGAACGTGGCCCGGAGGTTCATTCGCAACCGGGTTCGCGACCGGAGTCTTTGCCCTGGCCTATGATCTTCGTCTGTTGATCGTACCCCACCCTCTTTGCGCCGACTACCGAGGTTCGGTGGCCCCCATAAGCACATGGGGTGACGGCCGCTTTTGGATCTCACTTATTCTTTTACTCTCGGTGCTGGGCATGGCTCTTCGATCCATCCGGCGTGCCCCGCTTGTGAGCTTCGGCGTTTTTTGGTTTTTCATCGCACTCGCCCCAGTCTCCAATGTGGTCCCCATTCCCGTATTCATGGCCGATCGTTTCTTGTACCTCCCCTACGTCGGAATCCTTCTCACCCTCACCACACTGTTCGCCCGACGCTATCAAGCCTTGAAAAAACGACAACGATTCGCAAAAAAGGCGCTTTTTGCCCTCGCGTGCGTGGTTCCGTGCATCTGGCTCACCCTCACCATCAAACGACACGCGGCCTGGGCCTCAAACGAAGCCCTGTGGTCCACAACCCTGGCCGACCACCCCACCGCATACAGCGCAATGCATGGATACAGCGTCGCCCTCATGCAAAAAGGACAAGACCTCTTCCGAGAAGCCCAAACCAACCCCAGCAAGAAAACCGCCCTAGAAGAAGCCATCAAGACCCTCACCCGAGCCAAAGATCTCGCCAACGCCGCCCTTGACGGAAACACCATGGCCAAAGACGAACGGTCCGCCGCCCTCTCTGACCTGGGCATGACCCACGGCGTCCTCGCTGACATCTACCAAGTCAGCGGCCGACCGGATGAATCATCTCAAGCGCTCAAGGCCGCAGTCTCCGCTTTTAGCCGGTCGCTCAACGCAAACACCAACCCCAAAGGACACTACAACCTCGCCATCGCGCTCCTCAAACAAAACCGAAGCCAAGAAGCCGAACGCGAACTACGCCTCGCCCTCCAAGGCAACCCATACTACCGCTCGCCCTACCTTCCCCTCGCCGAACTCCTCAAAAAACAGGGCTCCTGCAAAGAAGTCGAAACCCTCCTCCGCCGCTACCAAGAACTCACCCAAGCCATTTCCCAAACCCAAATAGAAAACCACCTCCGCTCCTGCCAAAACGCCCCAAACGCCCGTCCCCCCCCATAACACCCCTTTTACCCAGCCAAAGGAAGCGATGACTGTAGTTCGTTTACCAAAACCCAGTCGCCTTGTATTCGTTTTGAGTCCTCAAGTAGTATCAACGTACGTCGATGCGCATTTTTTTAGGACCTAGCCTACTCGTTATGCTTACTGTGAGTTTCCTTGGGAACTGCAAGGCAGGTCCCAAGGAAGAATGTTCCACTGCCGATCACTGTGATACTGTGGCCACGTGCACCCGCGAAAACGAAGTGGACGTTTGTAGATGCCCCGCAGGGTACGAAGACCGCGTAGGAAACGGTTCGATCTGTCAAGACATCGATGAGTGCAAACACGCGGATACATGCCCGTCGATTGCCACATGCGTCAATACGCCAGGGAAATGGGCGTGCGATTGCCCAGACGGCTACGCCTATGAAGGCACTGAGTGCATCGACGTCAACGAATGTGACAGCGGTTTGCATGGCTGCACCACGCAGCAGATTTGTCGTAATTCTGAAGGCGGCTTTAGTTGCGTGTGTCCTGAGGGCTTTGCTGGCGAAGCGTGTGATGCTTGTAAGCGAGGTTATACCCGCGAGTTGGTCTCCGGAGTTCTGTCTTGCGCACTCGTCCCGATCAACTGCCGTGTGGACCCAATGATTTGTTCACCGGGTGGTCTCTGTATCGACGTTGTCGGTGGAGACAACATGGATTTTTGCAAGTGCGATGAGGGCTACGAAGGGCACACCTGTGCAGTCTGCGCTCTTGGCTACCAAGACAACGACGATAACCACACCTGCGAAGAGGGTTGTGGTACCTTTGTAGCCCAGTGCGGCGCCAACGAGAGGTGCGACGACAGCTCTGGCACACCCGAATGTGTCTGTAACCGTGGATGGGCGGGCGAGAATTGCGACCAATGCGCGGGTGGCTTTGAAGATGTTGAAGGCAATGATTCGTGTGTCGCTGTGACCTGCGCCGCCGCGGAGCTCGATTGCGGCGACCACGCCCAGTGCCGGGATGATCCGTATCCGCCGTACTGCTTCTGTGACCTAGGATACGCAGGCGCCCTATGCGACGATTGCTCCCCTACACACATGCCAGATGGTCACGGAAACTGCATCCCGCAGTTGGATTCGTCTACGATGCTCCTCGCCACGGCCCGTGACCCGACTCGGGGCCCCGTGCTTGGTGCGATCGACATTGATCAGGCTGAGTTTAGGCCCCTAGTAGAGCTTGCTCATGAGCTGTCAGCGTTGGCATATGACTCTTCGAACGATACCGTCTACGGCCTGAAAAATGACAGTCACCAGGAATTTGTGTTTAAGGTCCATGTTGAAACTGGTCACCTCGAAGAACTGGCGGACCTTTCCTCGCACCATCGCGTCACCGCTCTTGCGTTCGGCGGCAACCAGAGTCACCTTCATCTTCGCGTAGCAACAGGCGCCAATGATTCCTTGTTGAAACTCGATCCAAAAACGGGGATCAGCAATCTTGCTGGGGGCATCGACGTAGCCTTTTGGGATGTTGTTGGTTGGGAATACGACCTAAAGAATGAGGTTTTCGTGGGCATTGTCACCAAGTCAACCAGCGACCGGGTCGCTCAGGCTTTCGAGCTCGATCCCGCGAGAACACTTAGTCCCACGATTCGAGGAATACTCAACATCAACCGGCCGGTGCTCAGCGTGGACTTCGCCAATCATCCGTCTCGCACGGTTCCTTACGTAGCCGGGCAAATGGGAGGCAGCGATGAAGAGTGGCTTGTGGAATTCTGTCGCCAGGTGTCAGATGGCTTCGGCTACGACATTCGCAGCCTTCCTGCATCAGCCATTTATCGATCGAAGGGCTGGGAAGGCGACAGCGACATCTTTTCTTCAAACGAAAAGGCAAGTCTAATTGCTTTCGGATCCTACGGTCGAAGAAGTGATCCACGTAAAACAATTCGATTGGCTACTTCTCGCGAGAATGACGTCGTGTGCATTACGACAACCGAAGAGCCTATCGATCTTGTTGTTGACGCCTCGGCAAAATTTCGGTTGCTGATATGGACGAGTCGGCAAGCAGCGGGGACGCTTCAGATTGAAAACGGATTCGTACCCAACCCCACGAGCGGGCCTCCGATTCGGACATACGCTTGGAACGAAGTACCACACGAATCGCTGAGGGATCCGGCCAATCATCTCAAGGCCTACGACAACGATGCATGGCGCAGCCTCTCATTGCCTCACCCAAGATACGAATCCGACCTGTACCAAATTGCTTTCTTTGGCACGTACCATAGAGACACCAATAGTTTAACTTATCGCGAAATTACAGACGTTGTACTAAGCGGTGGTCTCACCGACTTTTAGACCAAGGATCAGATGTACTGACCTTGTCCTCGCCCATCCCGCGGCCTAAGTCTGCGCTGGTGAGGCCCGTGGACGCGGCGACCAAGCTCAAAGCACACCCGCACGGATTGCGCTGAGTTGGGACCAAGGCCGGCCAGGGGTCACCTCAACCATCATCGGTGCCCGACGCCTCGAACAACTGGAAGACAATTTGGCCGCCGTCGACCTGGTCCTTCCGGAAGACATCAAAGCCAAACTCAACGCAGTCACCGAACCAGAGCTTCCATCCCCACGGGTTCCTGGCTGCGGTCACAGCATTTCATAGCAACGGCACAACCATCAACAATCGCACCGCCGAGGAATTTGCGATCTCACCCGAAAGCGATAAAGACCGATATTGACGCTTGTTGTCGGCTCGAGAACCCCGGCGCCGTCGACAACGCGGTATCGACGCTCTTGTTCGCCCGGATGATAAAGGACTGGGTTCCCGGTTTACGCAGGGTTGTGGGCAGCATGATAAGGGGCCCATTTCACATCGGCTTGCCCTCGCCCCCAACAAGAACGGCGGTGTCCACCGAAAGCTTACGGTCGAAGTCGAGGAGGGCCTCGGCCGCCTGACTGAACCGGGGTTGAGCCAGACCTTCCGTGCTGCCCAGCGAAGATGCCTGATTGCCTTCTCCGCGCGCACGCATGAGCCGCTGGGCGCAGGACTCAGGAACCGACATGACATTCCAGTAGTTCACGCCACCACCGGCATCGGTGTCGTGGCCGAGCTGAAGGGCATGTCCAAGTTCATGCACCAAGGTGACCGTCAGTCCTTCTTCGACCGACAAATCGGGCACCCCGGGGCGACCACAGTCTGGCAAAAAGCCCTCTATGATGGACCGATAAATCAAGATACCCGTCCTTTCAGGGTCCCCCTGGTCAGCGACAACGGCCTCGCCGCCAAGAGCAGGCCGGCCGCGTCTCTCGGTCGCCACGACCACATGAATCATCGCTTCGAAGGGCAAACTTCGGTCGGTCTCAGCCGCAAATACGGCACCGTGTTCGGCCAAGAAAGGCTCTCGGTCCGAACCGCTCAGCACCCGTACCTCGATGTCGGCCTCATCCACAAAAAAATGGAGGCCCACACCCCCAGTTCGCACCCCCAAGGCTTGAAAGGCCGCAGCCGCATTGGCAAGGACCGTCGGTGAAAGCCTCTGCCCACGCATGGCATCAAGCTCAACCAGAAGACTGAATTGGGTGGGACTCGGCGGCGAATCCTGCGGACGAGGCTGCATCAGCCCAAGTTTGTACTCGTCAAGATTGGTCAATCCGTCGCCATCCGGGTCCTCATCCGAATCCGGAATACCATCACGATCGGTGTCGGCCAAAGAGGGATCAAGGAGATCGAGCCGCGCGGCGTTGACTTCGAAGGCATCGGGTAGACCATCGCCATCAAGGTCAAAGCCCGCATCCCCGGTCGACCCATCGAGGCTCCCCGCGTCCAACTGGGCATCATCGGTCCTCCCGCTGTCACCAGGTCCAGGGCTTTTTCGCCCAATGCCTGAACCGCACCCGAACCAGGCCGATGACGCCAGCACAAACCCAAGCGCACACATCCGTTTTGCCCGCCCCCCCCCCAAAAGATCCTCCGGGTCATTGTAAACCGGGCGACCCCTCAGCAGACCCACACCACGCCCGACAAACCCCAACGGCGACGGTCGAATACTTCGGGTTTACACTCCATCGCAATCCCGAATGGGGATGCAGCGCTACCGCCACTTTCCCAACGAAAAGGTAGATCCGGCCGGGTACGGGCGCTAGAGTGAGGCGCTTGGCTGTCCATGTGGTCCTCAGTCGCGAGCAGATCGCGTCCATTCTCTCTCTCTACCACCTCGGTGAGCCCGAATCCTTTGAGGGCATCCAAGAAGGTTCCATCAATACCGCGTACTGGGTAAGAGTGGGCGGTCAGAGGTACTTCCTTCGCATCACCGAGCGCAAACGCATCGCCGACATGATCTACGAGCGCGAGTTGTTGGCAGCACTCCATGAAAGCGATCTGCCGGTTCCCGAACTGATTCCCAACGTGGCCAAAGGCACCTTCATCCCGTGGTCCTCGCGTGGGCGATATGTCTCCTTGTTTCATTACATGGAAGGCCGAGAACTGGGGGTCTTCGAAGTTCGGCCAAGCCACGTAGAAGACGTCGCGGCTTTTGCCGCCCGGATGCATCTGGCCACGACCACCTTCGCCCGCACGCGGCAAAATGAGTTTGCGCTCGCGGCCCTCGAGAAAAAACTGGCACGCCTGCAAAACGCCATCGACAAAAGACGACTGGCTCAAAGGTTCGCACCCGACCTGGCAATCCTTCAAGCGGAACTCATCCGTCAACGCGACCGGGCGACAGAAGACCTGCCTCGGGGCACCGTCCATGGGGACCTGTTTGTCGACAACGTCAAATTCAAAAATGGCAAGCTGGTCGGCGTCATCGACTTCGAGATGGCTTCAACCGAGCGCCTCATCTGGGAAATCGCAGTCGGGATCAACGCCTGGTGCTGGCAGCCATCCGCCGAACAACAAGGTGGTCCTGCAGGACATTTTTCGGTGGAGCCTGTCGGCGCATTCCTCAGGGGCTACGATCAAACTCGACCCCTCGCAGATTCCGAGTGGAGCGCTCTGCCCGACGAGCTTCGCCTCGCCGCCGCGCGCTTTGCCATCTCTAGACTCATCGATTTCGAGCTCAAGAGCCTTCCGCCGGAGCAGCGGGTTTACAAAGACTACCGGCACTACATGCAGCGGCTCCGGGTCTTGGCAGGTGATGGGGCCGAAGCCCTCATCTCACGCGCCCGAAACGAACCGCAAGCGGCCGCCCAGGGCGCCGGGCCCGAACCAACCGGTTAGAAGAAACGGGGCTTACCTCTTGCCGGAAGTTCGTTCCCGGTTTTCGGCGAGAAGGCCTCAAAGGCCCGCGACGATTTTCCACCGGCCCCGGACCATCTCAAACAACAGACGGGTGCGATCGCTTGTCACTTCCCACTTTTTGCCCGACGGGTACTCATTTTGGGCGCGGATCCGGTAGTATAACTCGGCATAACCTTTGTTCGAATCGACTTGAATGTCGTCTACACGGAATTCAACCTTCATTTTTTTGGTACGTTGAAAGTCCCGGACAAGGTTGTCGTGCAACATCTGGTAGTCGTAGTCGTCTTCCGTGGAAGCCGTGGCATTGTCCTCGTAGTAGTTGGGGCTCACCAACGCCAACACCGCGTCGGCGTCCAAGCTCTCCATGGCCTTCTGATACGCTTCAACCAAGGACAGAATTTGGCGATTCTCCTCGGTGTCGTCGACTTCGGTTCCAGGGAGTTTTCCGTGCGCGCACCCCGTCGCCGCGATGATGCCCAGCAAGACTACGGCGCTTCGCATTCGGTGATTCATAGATGTGGTTCCCGTCCGGAGCGGACAATAAACACGAAACGAAGCTGTGTCGACTTCTATTCCTGAACCGACACAAATTCCTGATGAAAGCGGGCCCGCTCTGCCCAATCGAGCGCCCGCGCACGCAGGGCTTGCCGTGGCGCGCCTTTGGCCAGACCGTTGAACTCTGCCAGAGCCTCCTGTGGGCGCTTCAAAGCCAAGAATGATTGCCCCAGAAGGAACCGTGCCTCGGGCAGAAGCGGGTCCTGGACCCCCAACTTGAGCGCCGTTGTCAGCATTTCACGGGCCGATTCGTAGGCACCAGACGCCAGAAGACGCCGGCCGTAGAGGTAGTACACCAGACCAGAGGCCTCGCTCGGCTCGACCTTGGCCTTGGCTTTGGCCAGGGTCTTCAGGAGCAAAAGCGCCTCCTTATCCTGGAGCGGATCAAGAAAATAGTCCCGAAGCGACAGTCCTTCGGTGCGGGCCTGGTCGAGGACAGCCATCTTGGCAAATTGGGTGCGATCGGAGGCCGAAGAAAGATGAAGCTCAAAAACTTCTCCGTAGCCACGCCGTGCGGTCTCGAGGGCCCCCTCCCGCCAATCGAGATCGGCCAGAGCCTCGCGCACCTTCCCTCGCATCTTTCGGGTCGCGCCCGGCGCATCCGCCGCACGCTCCACATAACGACGGGCCTCATCCAGGCGGCCCGCCCGGGCGAGCGCACGCGCAATGACGAGCAGCGGCGCCGGGTCTTGTGGCCGATAGCGAAAGGCCTCCTCCAAATCAAGAATGCCCTCTTGAATATGACCGGTTCGAACTCGCTTTCGACCGCGCCTAAGCGCGTTGGCCAACGACCGTGCGCAAACCTTCTGAAAGATGCTGGGTCTCGAAAAGCGATGTTCAGCCACCAACAAATCTCGGTTCGGCAAGGCCAATCCTTTAAGAAATGACTCCCATTCTCCGACCAGTTCGGACACCGAGGCACCATAGGCCTTGTCGAAATCATTGATTCGATAAACCTGTTTGAGCCGGTCCATGCCATATTGCTCCACAAGATAACGAACAAATGACCCCGCCGCGGTGTACGCGCGGGCCGAGGCGATGGACCAAAAGCCGAAGGGGTGAAGCGCTTTTCGAAGGTCGGGCGCGAGCCCCAAAGCCTGCATGGCACAGGCCCACCCGTGAACGGTCAGCTCATCGGAAGGCCAGTCCGCCGCCACCGCAATCCCCTCCACCAGCGCCATATTGACCAAAACACCAAACCTTGTCGGCACTTTGAACAAGCCGCGGGCAAACGCCCCAGCAAAAATATGGGCCAGCTCATGCTTAAGAACTGGGTGGGGATATCGAAAACCGTGAATATGAATCTCACCAACCCAAGGGCGTGCAATCTGCGTCCCCGAAGCCCCCATCAAGCGGGCTTTTTGGGCGCGATCCTTATACACAAAGCTCTTGAGCCGATGCTTCGGGACCTCACCAAAATACTTGGCCAACTGCCAAAATCGAAACTCGTGGTCCCACCGAATCTGGTGGACCATCTCGGGCTTCACCGAAGCATCCAAATAGATATCAAAATGCTCGGTCCGAACATGGGTGGACAGCGCGCGCTCAACCGACCTTCGGTCGAGCGCAAATCCAAAAGAATCTCCCCGGACAAAGAGCACCACAACAACCAGCAACACGCTCCCCGCAATCGCGATCGATCCCTTCGATCGGGGACGCGGTGCGACGCGAAGCGTTTCTGGGACCACAAAGATATTCACCACGGCAACAAGGAGCACCGAAACGCCCAACGTCAGCGCCCGAAAGGCCCAAAGACTCGAAGAAACCTGAAGCGCCTCGTCGTAAATCGAACCCGGCCAAAAACCGAAAGGCATGCTGTACACGAAGATCTGCGGCTCGGTGTACAAACGAACCAGGGCCGCACCCAAGAAGCTCAGAAAAACCAGGGCAACCGCCGTAATGCTGACCCACCAGCGGCGGATGACGGCAGCCCCACTCACCCCCAACGCGGACCCAAAAAAGGCACCCACCCCAGGCAAGAGGACCCAAAAAAGGACACCCGACTCCGAATGGCAGGGCTCACCGAACAACTCCACCAACTTGCCCAAAAAGACAGTGGGCAAAATCGTGCACATGCTAAGCCCAAAACTTCGTCCCATCACCCCCCACAGCCCGTGGTTGCCCAGCGCGCGTGCGGACCGAAGCATGTGAATCCCCAAATAGGCGCTGGTGACTGGGGTGAGAAGGCCGGTGACAAAGGCCCTCTCGAAACCAAGAACGTCAAAAAGCGGCACAAAGCTCAGCACCGCCGCAAGCGCAACGTGGAGGCCAAAAACCCATAGAAGGACCGCTTGGTGGACCATGGCGCGTCGGGTGCCTCGTCTAGGCCGTACCCTCAGAAGGGCCACTTTTCAAGTTCTGGCGCGCTTTCGCTTGCCGAACGGGGACACGCCTCCTACGATTCGCCCATGGGAACGGGGACCAGGGCTCATCCACGCGCCGCCATAGAAATCGAGCTGCGCTCCAAAAAGGGCGAAACCGTACGTGCATACCATACGGCAAACATTTCGAAAGGTGGGCTTTTCATCAAATCAGATGCCCCACTCGATGTAGGCACTCGACTCAACTTCGAACTCGATGTTCCGGGGGAGTCGACCACGCTAGAGCTTGAGGGACGGGTCGTGTGGACAAGCCAAAGCGGCATCGCGACCCCCCACGCCTCGCCGGGCATGGGCGTCGTGCTTCTGTGGCCTGATGAGAGCGTCCAAATCACCTTCAGCAAACTCGTTGAGGCACTCATCGCCAAGCAACAGCCCGCAGCCAAAGAGCCTGGCCCGTCGTGAGTAGAGGCCCTCATGCCGAGGCCTACTTCTCTAGGTCTTCTACCGCGCAGAATGGCCGCCCCAGAAGAAGCGCGCGCGCGATGAAACACGCGCCCAATGGGCTCGCACGCCGAGGACGAGGCGCTCGAAGGTGCTTCGAATCTGTCTTCGTGGCGCTCTTGACCATCGTGTGCTGCGCGAACCAAGCCAGCAACGAAACGCCAGATGCCGGACAAGTCCTCCGCATTCCCGTGCGGGTCGAAGCCACATCCGGCGCCGCGACCTTCGAAGCCGAGATCGCAGATACGCCCGAGGCGCGAACCCGAGGCCTCATGTTTCGCGAGTCTTTGGGCCCATCGCGGGGCATGCTTTTTTTGTTTCCGTCCGAGGGGCCTCGCTCCTTCTGGATGAAAAATACGCTCATCCCTTTGGATATGATTTTCATTCGGTCGGATAGACGCATTCTGGGGATCGTAGAAAACGCCGAGCCTAAAACCACCACCAGCCGGTCCGTTCCTGGCCATAGCCAGTTTGTTCTCGAGCTCAACGGCGGAACAGTTCAGCGTCTGGGGATCGAACCTGGGCAGCGCGTCCACTTCGTGGCACCGATCCCGTTGAAATAGGGCAGCGACCGGCCAACCGATGCCAACCTACTTGACGCGAAGGGCAATTCCCCACAAAGAAGTATAGACGATGCCTACGCCCACGTTCCCCGAGGCCGTTTATCGGATCACAAAAATGATTCCCCGCGGACAAGTTGCAACTTACGGACAAGTTGCCACCTACGTGACCACCCCGCGGCACGCGCGGGCCGTCGGCAGAGCACTCCGAGACCTCCCGCGCGAACGACTGGACGAGGTCCCGTGGCACCGCGTCATCAATGGGCAAGGTCGAATCTCGTCTCGGGGAGACCACCACCGGCCCACCATTCAGGCCCGTCGACTGAAAGCAGAAGGGATCGTTTTTGACAAAGGAGGCAAAACGAACCTCACCATTTTTGGGTGGCAGGGCCCCGGCCTCCGCTTCAAGCCGCTCCTGAAGGACGCGAAAGTCGGCGTAAAACCGGTCGGCAGCTGGACGGATCCCCGTTTTCGCACCTAACCCCTTGGGTCACTTCGATAGATTTCGAAATCAGGCCTGAGGATCTGCTTGATCGAACGCTACCGGCTGTGGTGTTTGGTACCCCTACCCACAAGATATGGCTGATTTCACGCATTTGCATCTTCACACGCAGTACAGTTTTCTCGACGGCGCGATCCACATGCCCGATCTCTGCCCGCGCATCGCCGAGCTCGGAATGACTTCGTGTGCAGTCACGGAGCATGGAAACCTCTTTGGCGCCATCGACTTTTACCGGCGAGCCCGAGCCCACAACATCAAGCCCATCTTGGGGGTTGAAGCCTACGTCGCGGCCGACAACCGCTTCGATCGGACCAATCGCAAAAACCACCACCTGGTGCTGCTCGCCAAAGACCGCGAGGGCTACCAAAACCTGATGTATTTGGTGTCGATGGGCTATAGAGAAGGCTTTTACTACAAGCCAAGAATCGACAAGGCCCTCCTCAAAGAACGGTCTAAGGGTTTGATTGGCCTCACCGCATGCCTCGGGGGCGAGGTGGCCAACAGCTGCCTGCACGGAAGGCTCGACCAAGCCCGACAGGCCACACGCGACTACAAGGCTATTTTTGATCCAGGCCACTTTTTTTTGGAGCTTCAAGAAAACGGCCTTGAGGAGCAAAAGACTGCCAACGGCCACATCAAACAGCTTTCGCGTGACGAAGACGTTCCCGTGATCGCCACCAACGATTGCCACTACAAGATGCGCCATGACGCAGCGGCCCACGACGTATTGATGGCGATCCAATACGGCCGATCTCGCAACGATCCGAAACGCCAGCGGCATGAGACCGATGCTTTTTACATCCGGTCTCCAGAAGAAATGAGCGCCTTGTTCCGCGACTGCCCCGAGGCCATCGCCAATACGCAACGGGTCCACGAAATGGTGAATCTCGAGCTCGAGCTTGGCCAACCCATGTTGCCCACTTTTGTCCCCGAAGACGGAACAGACATTCAAGACCACCTCATCCACCGATCGCAACAAGGGCTTGAGCGACGGTTCTCTGAGCTCCCCTACGCTGTTGACCAAGACGAGTATCGAGCACGTCTTCAAGAAGAACTCGACATCATCATCGGAATGAAATTTCCTGGCTACTTCCTGATCGTGGCCGACTTTATCAATTGGGCGAAGGAGAACGATATTTCGGTCGGACCTGGGCGCGGCTCTGGCGCGGGCTCGATCGTGGCCTACGCTCTAAGAATTACGGACCTCGATCCCATTCCGTACAACCTGCTGTTCGAGCGCTTTTTGAACCCAGAACGGGTGAGCATGCCCGATTTCGACGTCGACTTCTGCCAAGAGCGACGCGGCGAAGTGATCGACTACGTGACCGATAAATACGGGTCATCTCAAGTGGGGCAGATCGCAACTTTTGCTCAAATGAAGGCGAAGTCGGTCATCAAAGACGTGGCCAGATGTCTTGAACTTCCCTTTTCGGAAGTCAACGCCATTACGAAGCTGCTCCCAAACACATACAAAGAAAACGGCAACGCCAAACCCATCACCATCGAGAAGGCCCTAGAGCTCGAACCCAAGCTCAGGCAGTTGCGAGACGAAAACCCCGTCTACAAAGAAGTTATCGAAATCGCCCAGAAGCTCGAAGGTCTCTATCGACAAGCTGGCATGCACGCAGCAGGCATCGTCATCGCCGACACCCATCTTTGGGATGTAGTTCCCGTATTCCGAGGCAATGACAACGAGCTCGTCACCCAGTTCTCCATGAGCGATGTCGAAGACGCGGGGCTCGTCAAGTTCGATTTTCTTGGTCTAAAGACGCTCGACGTCATTTATCATGCAGAACGTCATGTCAATGAGCGCATCGAAAGAGAGCTCAAAACCCAAGATGTCGAAGCACTGATGGCGCATCCGCACATCAAACGCTCCTTTAAAACCGTACCTAAATTCAAAGAAGCCATGGCCGAAGCTTCTTTGTTTGTGGATCGGCTCAATACCGAGCAAAAAGGAACCGATTTGAGCCTTCAGTGCGCACGCCTCCCGCTCGAGGATCGCGAAGTTTACAAATTGATCACCAAAGGAGAGACACTGGGTGTCTTTCAGCTCGAATCCAGTGGTTTTCAAGAGCTCCTTAAACGGCTTAAGCCCGATTGCTTCGAAGATATTGTGGCGGCGGTCGCTTTATACCGCCCCGGCCCCCTACAAACCGGGATGGTCGATGACTTCATCGACTGCAAGCACGGCAAAAAACAGGTTAAATATCCTCATCCACTCCTTGAAGAAGTGCTCAAGCCTACCTACGGAGGTTTTGTTTACCAAGAGCAAGTCATGCAAGCGGCGCAGAAAATGGCAAAATACTCGCTCGGCGGAGCGGACCTACTGCGTCGGGCCATGGGTAAGAAAAAGCCCGAAGTGATGGCCAAAGAACGTATCAAGTTTGTTGAGGGCTGCATTGGCGCAGACATTCCGGAGGAAGAGGCAAAAAATGTCTTTGATCTTATGGAAAAATTTGCCGGGTACGGTTTCAACAAATCCCACTCCGCCGCCTACGCGCTCATCACCTATCAAACCGCGTACCTGAAAACCTACTACCCCGTAGAATTCATGGCGGCCCTACTCTCCACCGAGGTGAACAACAGCGACAACATCGTGAAATACATCGCGGAAACAAAGGCTATGGGTATCGAAGTTCTTCCTCCGACGGTCAACGAGTCCCATATTTCATTCACGGTGCGAGAAAAGAGAGTTCGTTTTGGCCTTGGCGCAATCAAGGGACTTGGAGAGGCCGCTTTGGAGGCCGTTCTCAAGGCGCGGGACGAGCGCAAAGATGCCGATGCCACAGCCTTCGCTTCTTTGTATGATTTTTGCGAGCGGGTTCCCCACAAATACATCAACCGAAAAACGCTGGAAGCGCTGGTCCGCTCAGGGGCGTTTGACTGTTTCGAGCGACCGAGGGCTCAACTGTTTGCGGCCCTGGACAACGCCATCGACGCTGCCAAGGCCACTCAAAGAGACATCGCGGTGGGTCAGGCCTCACTGTTTGGTTCCCCAGATCTGATTCAGTCTGTTAAACCGGTCGAGCGCTACGATGAGTCACTGTACGAATGGCCCGAGCTTGAACGCCTCAAACTCGAAAAAGAAACCACGGGTTTCTACGTTACGGGACATCCGCTGGACCGGTACAAAGAAGAACTCAAACGAATGACCAGCGCCACCATCGGCCAGTTAGAGAAGAAACCAGGTCGAAGCGAAGTCGTCGTTGCGGCGGTCGTCACCACCGTCCGCGAACGCCCCCTCAAAGACGGCTCCGGTAGAATGGCTTTTGTCACCATCGAAGATCTTACCGGCTCCGCAGAAATGGTGGTCTCTGCCAAAAACTTTGCCGACATTGAAGATGTGCTCAAGTCTGACGTACCTCTTCTGCTGACGCTTGCGGTGTCAACCAACCGCGATGAAGAAGGCCGTCAGCGCCTAAGAATAAGGTGCGTCAGCGCCCGTCCGATCACCGAAGCCCGACAAGAAAAGACGAAGGCCATCGTTCTTACGCTCGAAGAGTCTGCTCTTGATCACAAGCGTCTCAACGAACTCAACCAGGTATTTAAGGACCATAAAGGACTCTGCCCTGTCCGCCTTCTGGTCTCTATTCCTGATACTGCCGAGGTCGAAATGAAACTTCCTGAATCGTATCGTCTCGAACCAAGCGACACGCTGATGGACCGCATTGAGCAGTCTTTTGGCAGTGGGGTCGTTCGTTTTGCGTAGTCAGCCCTGGGCTCGCCCATAGCCTAACCGAAGGGCCAGCACCCGCAACCGCTTCGCCTCTTCTATGCGCCCGACCTCTTCATACAGGAGGGCGAGCAACACATAGGCAGACGGATTTCTTGGATTTGCGCGAAGGTTGAGATCGCAGCGTTTTATCTTCTTTGTCAGGTCTTCTTTGTTGTCGATGGCATCAAGACAAGCCTGCTGAAGCATCACCTGAGAGGAGTAGTCCCACGGGTGCCCTTCGGCGTAGTCAACAAACAACACACTACGACCGAAGTAGTCCGCATCGAGATGAGCGGGAAAACCTCGAAGGTTCTGAAGCATCAGTACGCAGCACCAAAGCACCAAAGCAAATAGGCAAAGCACAAAAGCAGACAGAAATTTCTGACCCACCACACTTTGGGTCAAACCCAAAGGAACCAAAAAGGTGCACCCAATCCCCACTACAAATCCACCAAGGTGGGCAGCGTTGTTCACGTTCATGAAGAAACCCATGATGGCCATGAAGATGATCCAGCGCCTCAACCCCTCGAAGACACTTCGGCCCGGAGGGCCCATTCGCCACGCAACGAAGAATGCAGCGCCAATCAACCCAGAAACCGCACCGGAAGCCCCACCCGATGTCACGAGCAGCCCCTCACTGAGCATCGTGTAGTACACATGGCTGGCGATCATCGAAGCGATGCCGCTGACGATAAAAATGAGGATCATCTTCTTGCGATCGAAGACCTCCTCGACAAGAGGGCCCACATACATCAGGGCCCACACGTTAAGACCAAGGTGCGCCAAATCATGGTGCAGAAAATTCGCGGTGACCACACGCCAAAACTGACCTCTGATGATGCTCGGTCCATGCGTTGCGCCAAGCTGCTGGAGGCTAAAAGAAGAAAACCCCAAAAGGGAGTCCACTCCTGCGAGCATGACCATCAAGGCATAGTACAGAACCAAAAGAACAACGATCAGGCCGGTACCCGGCGAACCCGCAAAGCTGCTCGGCAGCAGGTGTTCCACCAAAAACCCCTCAAGCTTGGTGCCGTGCAGATAGGTGCGGCACTGCCGACATCGCGCCAGCTGCGGCGTGATCAATGCACCACAGTTGGGGCAGGTTTTGACATCATGGCGCAAAATTCACCCTCGGTCCGGAACCGCTTTCGCGTCTGGGTGTGGAGTGGTTGTCGCAGTCAACGATTGAAGAATCTTGACCGTCGCCGGGTCTGTCGGATGAATACTCGGTGCCGTCAGCCGAACATCAAAAGCATAATTCGCGGCCGGTTGTTGGTCCTGTTGAGGGACGTATGCAAGCACGCGGACGTGTCCCAGGCAGCTGCTCAAGATGGAGCTGCTCCAAGAAATGTCATGCGCTTTCAGGTTCGGATGCTTTTGAAGGATGGCCTCGGTAATGCTAGGGCCTCCCTCCTCCGCACGATAATCTCGCACCATGGCGGTCGCCTTGCGATGATCGCTGTCCGCGTAACGCCCTTGAAGCCAGGAGAGCGTCCAAAAGAGGATCATGAACATCAAGAGCGCGAGCGAAGCTCGAATCAAGTCGACGGCTCCGCGCATGGTAGACCGGCCTCGCGCTCCCGAACTCAACGACGTCCGATCCAGGCTCCGGTGCCTTCGGCCCCGCGTCGCTTCAAGCGGGCGCGTCGGGGCGCCCCATCTGGTGGGCTCGACGGGAGTCTCATCGAGCGGGCGTACCGCAGTGATCATCTGTCGTGGGCTAAGCGGGTTGTCACCAGTTCGTCGAGCGCCTTCTTCTGTTCCAGTGAGAGACGTTCCTCAACCCGCCCTGCCCGCCCCTGGCCCCGGTCCGCGGGTTTCAGGGCTTTTGCCGCACGGCGGAGCCTCCTCAGGCGAGCTGGCTTGCGGTTTTCCGGCGCTGGCGCCTCGACGGCCCGGTTGGGGGGCGCTTCAGCCACCGCTGGTTCATCCAGGGAAGCCCGCCATTTATCCCACCAGGCGTGGGCATCTTCCGCAAAATCTCGAACCCATTTAGAGGCCGACAACACCCATGGTTGCTTTCCCCACACCCGCAAGTGCCCGTAGGGTGTCTTCCCCGCAAACTCCACACTTACAGCGCACCACACCAGCCCAATAAGGGCCCCCATCACAACCAGATAGCGAAACAACCCACCCACGGCGCGGCCCACTATAGGCACCCAAGCTGGCGAGGCAACTTTTTGTTTCTGGGGACCGCAGCCTGTCGTTTTAGGTAGGACCGGGGTCGTTTGCGACGAGACGGGATCAGATCTAGAGTTTTCGAGCTATGTCTGCCCAGCAGCGTCTCGGTGCACTTCTCGTCGAAATGGGGTTCATTGACCACGAGCAGCTGGAAGCCGCCCTAGAAGCCCAAGAGTTCTCGAAAAAGCGGCTGGGTAAGATCCTCGTGGAGGCCGCGATCATCACCGAAGATCGCCTCACACGCGCGCTTTCACGACAACTTGGCCTGGAGGTCTGCTCTCCGTCGACCACCCCGATACACGAGCGTGTCTTGTCCAGAATCCCGGTCGACGTCGCCACCGAGTATCAGATCGTGCCGATGGCGCTCAAACGAGAAGAGAGCGCCGAGTGCATATTCATTGCCACGTCCGATCCTCTCGATCGCGCCTGCTTGGATGCAGTGAGAAAGGCGGTTGGCACCTACGTACGGGTTCGGTGGCTGCTTGCGGGTGCAGCCGACATCGAGCTTGCAATCGCCGAACACTACAAGAACCATCCGTCGAAAAGCCCTTCCAAAGAATCCACACAAAACAGTGATGTTCAAGTGATTCAGGGCGTTCCCAATTCACCCCCGGCCGCCCCACAGAGGAGCCATCCGTCGGGGTCGGGCGATGTCCAAGGAGGAGAAACCGAAACCCCAAAAGACAAGAAGAAGAGCGACAGCAACGACTTCCGGATGCTGCTGGAACCCGTCGCACCCTACGAAAGCGAAGAGTTGGAAGAGGATCCCTTTGAGGAGATCATCATCGGTGAGGACATCGACGAGAACCACGAAGCCGAAGCAGGCGCGCCCCTGGCAGACGTGCCAACCGATCAGTCCGGCGATCCTGGAAACGCAGCCCTCGATCTGGACCTGGAACCGCCCCCACCGGTCCATGCTCCCATGACGGCACCTGCCTTTTCTGCGCCGGCGTCCCCAGAAACCATCGCACCCAATCCGCAGTTTCCCGGCCCCCCCCCACTTTCCCAGCCCGAGCCCTGGCAGATCCCCGGGTTGGCAACGGGACAGGCCCCGCAAGAGTACGGACAAGTGCAAAGCCCTAGCAGGGGTTCAATCGGCTCTGTGGCGGCGCCCGCGGGCGCCAGTCCACACGTCCCGGTCGCACCGCTCACCTCATCGCCACCAACCGGCAGTCCCACGCCGCCGCCCGTCTTCCAAGCTCCGGCAACCAGCCCACCGGTTACACCGATTTCTCCTCAAAGCAGTGCGGTGACTTCCTCTTCGGCCGCCGGCGACGAGAACAATTTCTTGAGCCCTCTTTCCGACGCGCCGGACGACAGTGCGGCTGGAACACCCCCGTTTACACCCCTCCCACTGACGCCCCCACCCATCCACGAAGTCGCAACAGTCATCGATCCTGCTCGTATTGAAAGACGTTTAGGCAAGAAGCAACCCAAACTTCAGCCGGCCAGTTTAAGCACTGAGGCGCCCGAAAGTCTGGGAACCGGCCGGATTCCAGCGATCGGAACGACCATCGATCTCGAAGATGTCCTAGAGGTGGAACCTGCCGATTCGAGGGAAGACTCGCCGCCACCAGGCCCCACGCTCGCGCCGGAGCCGTCCCTCACCGACACCTTAAAACCCCCCACTGCCGATCTGTTGGCCAGCGCAGATATCCAAAGCAGCGACACCAGCCCAAAAACCGCGCCCGTAGAATCCGGTACTGGGTTCAACGAAAGTTGGGGTGATCTGGTCGGCGGCGACGGTGGCTGGGAGCCCACACCGGATTTGCCTGGCCCAACCACCGCGAAAGACCACCTGGCACTCAACGATGAAGCGCCCCTGGATGCAACGCCGGCGGCAGACGACCCAGAATTCAACCAAGCGCCCAACCCCAACCTAAGCCGTCTCGCCCTCGCCGAATCGGAAGCCGCCGATGACGTTCACCAGGAAAGAGAGGTCAGCGAAGATCTCCCGGACGCATCCGAAGACGTATTCGAGCTCCTCGGCGAAGATGCGGATGGAGAGAACGCCGATTTTCTGTCGAACCAAAACGTGGCTCCCCACTCAGAGCCCAAATCTACCGAAGCTCCACACGTCGAGGCCTCCGCGTTTTCCGGCGAACCTCAACCCACAGCAGCAAACCAAAGTGATCAACCCATCGAAGCTACGCCTCAAGCCATCCCCGTGCTCCAAGCCTCGGCTTCCACATCGGCTGAAGAACTCCTGTTCGATGACGTGGCCGAGGAGCCCCCGCCCGTATTCGGTGAGGCGGCCGACGCCGCGCCCTCCCGACCACCATCCGATGCCATGCCCGCATCGATGGAACCCGTCTTCGGCGACTCAAAAAAAGGCACACCCAATGAACCGATCTTCGGCACCCTGAACGAACCCCCAGACGAAGCACCCATCTTCGGCACACCACAAGAAGACGAAGCCGAAACACCGGACTTGGGCACCCTAAGCGAGTCCCCAGACGAAGCACCCATCTTTGGTACCCTGAACGAGTCCCCAAACGCATCAGAGGCCGAAGAACCCATCTTCGGCATCTCAGTAGAAAACAAGCCCGCAGCGGAAAATGAAGAACCCATCCTCGGCATCTCAGTAGAAAACAAGCCCGCAGCGGAAAATGAAGAACCCATCCTCGGCATCTCAGTAGAAAACGAACCCGCAGCAGAAAACGAAGAACCCATTTTTGGTAGCCCAAACGAGTCCGCAGCGGCCTCCGAACCCGTATTCGAAGCAAGTCCGACGCGAGACCAAGAACCGCTCACGGCCGGCGCACCCGAGCCCATCGAAGCGGTGTCGAATCCGGAGCCGCGTGGCCCAGATGAATTCAATGAATCTTTCGAAGTCGACCTAGAAGACAGTTCACCGAACAACGCCATTCATGTGGACAGCACGAACCACGCCATCCACAGCATGCCTTCCGCGGACCCTCCACCATTGGATATAGGCCTATCGGACTCACCTCACACCACAGGCACGATTTCCGGTGGGTTGAACACCGGTGAAATCGTGTTGATGCAAGACCCCGAAGAGCCCGAACCCAACGCGGGCATCACCACCGGGCATGAACTCAGGCAGGCGCTTCTGGGTTTTGTGGCCGGAATTATGCCCGAAGAGGACAACGCCCAGCTCATGTTCCGGTCCGTGATCGCCGTCTTGGAGCAAGAAGGCCTTCTAGACGAAATCCGTCTCGAGCGCGCACTCAAGACCGTGCAAAACCAAACCGCGTCCGATCACCAAGACGACCAGGATTCCGAATAGACGGCTCTCCATTCGGCCCACCCATAGACCTCGGATCACGGCAACCACAACGCCACAGCTTCTACCTCACGAGCGGCGCCAAGAACGGCAGCTTTACCGCCCAACCGCAACAGCAGTGGGTATGCGTCGACAAGCCCAGCCCAACCGGTAAGGCGCTCATCGAGATCGCCACAGCCAAAGGTTCCTGAGAATAGGCTCATCGCATCTGCATCTGACATCCAAGGCGCGAGCGCGTAAAGAGGGCGCCAGCAATTCGTGTCCCCGAATTCCCAAAATGCGTGCATCGCTTCTGCCACCGCAGCGGGCCGTCGGAAGGCCGGAAGCCGCAAGGCAAGCTCAGCAAAAGCCTCAACACGCATAACGTCCTCGGTCAGTTCCGCGCGCTTCCATTCACTTTCCGCTCGCTCCGAGGAGAAACACTCGCCAACAGGCGTGGGTCTGAGTGCGGTCTTGGCCGCTTCTATAGCCGCCCGTCGATGATCGTCCGCACCGGTTGTTTTTGACCAATCGACCAAAGGAAGGCGATAGGCCCGGTTGTCATCCAGTCCCCGGTACGGACGACCACCTTCCAGCGAAAGGATGGACCCCTCCACGATTTGGCAACGGACCAACTCGACCAGATACTGGGCGCGCTGGTTTTGGTTCTCTGCGCGAAAGCAGTTGTTGGTGGCCGCTGCACGCGCACGCCCCACGTCGGTGAGAAACCCGAGGACACTTTTTGTACGAGCCTTCCAGCAATGCAACCAACCTGGAGTGACCAACCGCATCCAATCATTGCTTCCTAGGCGCGACATGTGCGTACCCAAATGATCGATGATATATCCACAGTCCTTCGCAATAGCCTCTTGGGTTTCTGGGTCGGCATCGATAAGGTCTAAACCAAATTCAACCACACGACGATCGAACACCCCCATCGCTGTGGTGTGCTGCACCCGCAATTCGTCGCGCGCGAGCTGAACTCGGTCATCAGGGTAGCGGCAGCATGCTGGAGGAAGTTCTGCCGGCAGGTCTATGCCTAGTGAGGCAAGCGTTTGTGCGGTCGCCGGCGCCGCCAGAGCCGCAACCACCGCTGTCGCCGAATTTGATGGACCAGCAAACCCCTTTGGCGCTGACCCCGGGGTGTCACCAGCTTCAGGAAGACCATCAAGACTTAAAACCGTATGCTCGTCGCTTCGCCATGGTAAACCAATGTGCTGCCTGGCAGCCAGGAGGACGCGCGCACCCACACCCAACCCGTGCAACAAGAGCAGGTCGTCGGGGGCACAATCGATCAACTCGTCGACACCCTCGACAAGCACCACCAACTGAGCATCTTCCTCGTTCGGAAATGCGCTCACCCAACCCACGCCTTGGCATGCCAGCTGAATGGCACTTCGAAGCTCATCCGGGGTACGCCCAGCCGAAAGCGGTGCACTCGCACTCGGACGCAACAATCCGTATATCAAGGTGAGCACGTCGCGGGCGGTCGCCGTGCTGTAGCCTGGGCTCACGGGAACAAAAGCGACCTCGGCTGATCGTTGTTGTCGAACGGCATGCGCCCAACCGGCGAGCAGGCTTCGACGGGGGGTCACACACTCGCCGAGGACGAGGCCGTGCGGTGGCCCGTTGGCCAGCCAGCTATCCAACTGAGATGGCAACGGGCGCTTCGTCTCGATGCGAACGGTTTTCCAGAACCGCTCCAGTCCTGCGTGACCGCGCGCATAGCCCCCTTGAGGGCCCCTCATCTCACAAAAACGCCCCATTCTCGCTCACCCCTCGTGGGTGCTTAGAGCGCTACCCAGGTATCTTGATTCTTCTGGCGGCCGCGGATCACGTACTTGAACACGCGGGCCTCTGCGTCGATGATTCCCTTGCTCTGATCTTCTCGGAACGCTGTCTTGAGCTTCATGACCTCTTTGACTTGATCCACCGCAGACTCCCAATCCTCAAACGCGGAAGCGGACCCCTGGGCAAAAAGTTCATGATTGAAATGGGCCTTTTGGTGCAAAGTGCCGTCATGAACATGAAGGGTGGGGAAGAAAAGACGTGCGCTGTCTCTGGTTTCGAAGGCCATAGCCATCGGGTGGGCACGCGTGTCCCCCTTTCGAATCTTGAAAACAGCAAATCCGTAATTTCTGTAGTGCGGGACCTGTGACCAAACCTCTGGCGGCAGCCGAAAGCGAGGGTCAAGCCGATCAAAGTCTTGGAGTGTCGGAACAAACGATGCGTCGTAAGCCCCGATCTGTTCTACTTCCAATAGCCCGCGCATCATGCCACCCGAAATGGGCCCGGTCGACAGAGCCTGAGGCTTGAGGAAGCAAGAATCCAAATCGGAAAAGAACTCGGGGTACGCATGAAGGTCAATGAATCGAAATGCTCTCTCGCTCGGGATTTGTGCAATCGGGAGGGGCAAGACCATAGCCAGGTCGTGAACACTGGCCACCCGCATTTCGTATACGAGCTGCTGTAGCCCCGCCGATACCCGGCCGAAAATACGTGTATCTGAGACTCTGTCTACGGCCTGACTGAACATGCACATGTCATACTCCCGCCGAGCCTATGGAGAAACAGAACCCAGCTGTTCGAGCGGATGTCCGCGGGTTGGGGCCCATTCATTCGTGGTTATCATCACCGCATCATCGCTATATCTCGTTGAACGCACCCGGTGTCTCCTCCGCTTTTCGCTGGCTTATCATGGGCGCCCTCTCCAAAAGAACCGGTTTTTGCCAGCAGACACGAAAACGCCTACGATCATCAAACCCCGCCACCGAGGCGACGCTCCAACAGCGCACTGACCGCCGCGCTGGGGGCCAACTTAAGCGCCATATCCCGATAGCGCTTGGCTTGGTGTGAATTTCCCACACGCCGATGCAAATCGGCCATGACCGCGGCCCAAAGATAGGAGTCGGCCAACCACGTCGGAGGCTCTCGGCCCTCGAGCACCGCCAGCCCCGAGGCTGGGCCTTTCCATTCGGCTACAGCAACCGCACGGTTCAGTTGGTGAATTGCGGAGGGCGCAACTTGTTCCAAAAATGAATAACACTCCACAACTCTGTCCCACCGCGTCTCCTGAAAAGAGGGGGCGAGGCAGTGCTCTGCAGCAATCCCAGCCTCTGCGTGATAACGAGAAAAGTCCTCACCCTCTGAAGACTTGGCCAGCCAAAAAAGTCCGGTGTGAATGCGACCTTGGTCCCACAGGTTTCGGTCCTGCTCCTCTAGCAAAAGCAGACCACCCGAACGGTCCTGGCGAGCCGTCATCCGCGCGGCATGCAGATGCATCAAAGCCAATAGCGCAAATGTCTCCGGCGTTTGGCCCAACGAATGCTCGGCCAAAACGGTCGTCAACCGTATCGCCTCAAAGCACAGATCGCGTCGTATCGCACCCTTCGTATGGGTCGAAAGGTACCCCTCGGTAAACAGAAGGTACAAGATTTTTCTGAGAGCAAAGAGCCGTGGAGTATATTGGATACTGGTCAGTTCTGTGGGAAAAACAAGCCGTTTTTGCAAACAGCGGCGAGCTCTGCCGAGGCGCTTGTACACGTTGGCTTCGCTCGTAAACAAGCGAAGCGCAATCTCCCTGGTACTGAAGCCACATAGGGTCTTCAGAGCGAGGACCAACTGTGATTCCTCTGGGATAGACTCATCGCAGCACACAAAGAGCATCCTGAGGAGATCATCTTTCACCTCGCCCGCGAGGAACACGTCGTGGCCGACCTCTTCAGCAGCAGCGCCGTCCCGGACGCGTTGATCCAAAATACGGCGGCGGCCGGCTTGCTTTCGCAATTCGCCCGCCAGGTTATTATGCGCAACCCGGAACAGCCAAGCCGACGGGTTGTCAGGCACTTCTCTACGCACCCACACGTCCAGCGCCGCCATCAAGGCGGACTGGACGGCGTCCTCAACCACGCCGATGTTCTGAACACCCACGCGACGGGACAGCACAGCCACAAGCCGGCCGTATTCGTGCCGAAAGAAGTGCTCAACCAGCTTGCGTGCCGTCAAGGACTAGAGATCTCTCGGACTTCAACGCTGGAACCAGGCATGGCGACTCCCGGGCTCTCACGAACAACCGCCAGGGCCTCTTCGACACTGTCGGCCGCGACGACCATGTATCCACCGATCACCTCCTTGGTCTCTACAAAAGGCCCATCGGTCACCCTCTCGTTGGTGACGACCTTCGCTGCCCCCGCCAGCCTTCCCCCCATGTCCACCAGGTTTTCCTTAAATTTTTCCTTCCAGGCGTTAAACTTCGCGTACATCTCCTCCATCTGCGCCGGAGACGGTTTTTCGCAGGTCCCCGACGGGCTGCGCTGGATACAAAGATAATTCTGCTTAGGCATGGTTGCTCCTTACTTCAATAGGTCGGTCAACGCGACCGACAACCCCATGACGCGTACCGGTTCTCGTTTTGGACACCTCGCAGCTTCTTTTTCTCGTGGCGCGATTTCCTCTAGCCAGCTTGCTGCCATCGAGCGGAGAACCCCTATAATCTCATTGTCCGTGGGCGCACCAAAGCCCACAAAACGCCCACATTCTCGGCATCTGGTATGTCCCTTGCAGCACGTCTTTGGATGAAACGCATCATGTACCTGTGGCAACTCATTGGGCGTCATACTTTCTTTCCAAGTCCTGGAGTACGATCGCGCGTTCGGATCGGATTGCGAGTTCTACTGATCGACATTCCGCTCTGAGAATATGGCGGTGTCGTGTCGGACTGGTTCACTTTCGTCGCGCGACAAAAAACGCGTAGCCGTAGTGGTTTCCGTGCCGACGATGCATCCGCGGCTCTTTGGCAATCTCATCAAGAATGGAGAGTGCCTTTGCATCCTGCGCATACCTCGCACCGAGCACCTCGAGCCGATGTTCCATCGGGCTGTAGAAGTCGTCCCACCAGGCTTCATCCGGAAGCTCGAAGTGGTCCACAAACGCGTAGCGGTTGGCCTCGATAGACAAGATGACGCCCTCGACAGATGTCATCGTGGGGTAGTCGGCGAAGGCCTCGCGAACCTCGAGCGGCGGGTCCGATGTCCGCCAGATTGCCTCGGTGAAGGCGAGATAGCCGCCGGGGCGTAGCCGGTCGGCGCACATGGGTAGGGCTCTCTTTAGACCCAGCTTATAGAGCGCGCCTTCCGACCAAACGAGGTCGAAGCTCTCGGGCGGCAGACTGAGGGCAGTCATATCGCCGACCTGTGCCTCGACACGCCCACAAAGGCCCCATTCTTCGAGCTTGGCCCGCAAACGCTCGACAAGCGGTGCATGACAATCAATTGCGAGAATCGATCCCTCGGTCAACGATGCGAGATGGAGGGTCTGCGCCCCGGCTCCACAGCCCAGATCCAATACACGCGGCGCGGACGGCAACGCACGGCACAGCGCGAACGCCCGGCGGGTACAGGCGAGGTTTCCCGGCCCCTGTCGCGGCAGAGCCTCGAACACTTCAAAGAAGATCTCTTCGGCACGAGCCGTCATCGCTGATGACAACCTCCGGCCCATCGCCCCAAAAAACGCATTGCGGTGATACTTCTCCCCGGAAGCAAATAAAGAATCAATGGACAATTCATCATTCGAGACGCCAAGACTTGGTCGTGGTCCGACGCTCTCGGGTTCTCCCAGTACTGTATCCATGCATCCGATGCACTCAAGTACCTCGACCAGAGGGCCGTAGCGGGTTGAGCGTCGCACGGAGTCCAGATTAGAAACGCTCCGGCTTGCTTGGGTTGCAAAGACCGGCCTATGCTCCGGCGCATGTTGTTCCTAGGAGGCTACACCGGTCCATCTGCTATAAGGTGGTTTTTTTTCTGATCGGATTTTGTGTAACTGAAGCCACGGACTGAACCGTACCAACTTGGGGAATCAATGAGCGTACAGAACAACCGTTTGCTTGCTCGGATGGCAAAGCTCAACGACGCGGAGATCGAGCAGGCGCTGGCCTCAGGAGAGCTCGATGCAGGACTCGAACTCTATCTGGGTAGGGAACGCTTGAAGGAGCTTCGAGAGCTCGCCACGGAAGCAAACACCAAACGAATCCGTTCAACCGGTCCGAAGGTGTTCCTGCTCCCCGGAATCATGGGATCTAAAATCGGTACGGACAACGATCTCATCTGGATCGACCCATTCGACATCGAGGCTGGGAAACTAGAGAACCTAGCGTTCCCTTATGGTAACCGATACCACGCAACAGGCGTGCTCTTGCTCTTCTACCTGAAGATGAAGTTGACGTTCCGGCTTCACCGCTTTCGGTGCCAACTCTTTCCTTTCGACTGGAGAAAATCGCTGTTCGAAGCAGGGCAAGCACTTCTCGACACGATCCGAGACGAGGAGGCAGTGCACCTCGTAGCCCATAGCATGGGTGGACTTGTGGTGCGCGCCGCGCTTCGCCTCGCGCAAGGATCAGACGGCCACATCAAAAAAGTCGTCATGCTGGGCACGCCGAACCATGGTTCATTCGCAGCGCTTGAGGCTCTGCGCGGTACACACAGTATTCTGCGCCGCATCATCGACCCCATCGATCATGAGAACACCGCCAAAGAGTTGGCGGACCGAGTCTTCAGCACATTCGCCGGCCTTTGCGAACTTCTTCCGGCCCCAGAGAAAAGCAGACCCCTGAATCTCTTTGACCGAAACGACTGGCCAGAGGGCCCCGCACCGAGCCAAGAGCTCCTTACGCAAGCTTCGACCAACCTGGCGCGCCTGGCTGACGCAGATGAGCGCTTCTACCTCATTGCGGGAACCGGCCGAAACACCCTAGTCTCTGCGCACAAGGCCGACCGGGGATTTGTGTACACCGAGAATGACGCTGGTGACGGAACGGTCCCCCTCGATATGGCTCAATTGCCCGGGACAAAAACTTTCTTCACAAAGGCGTCACATGGTTCACTCCCCAACAACGGACGTGTGACCCGCGCGGTCATCGACTTGTTGCGGTCAGGCGATACGAATGAGCTTCCCGACAGCTTTTCGCCCACGCGCGGAAGCCCCCGCCAGGTTCTTGAGAGCCAAGCGTTCACGCGTGCTGCGGGTACGGATCCGACGGGACTCGAGGGCAAACGCCGTCTGCTCCACGAATTTCTAACGTTCTCCAAGCCAGAAGCAGAGTGTGAGCCCTCCGTTCCCGTTGGCAGGCTCGATTCGCGGCGAGCCCGCCGTATCGTCGTTTCGCGCATGCACAAGCAGCGTCTTGAGATCGACCTGTGCTTCGGTGACCTAACCGAAGTCGACGCGGAGGCCTATCTTCTCGGTCTGTACAAAAAGGTACTGCCTGGTGGCGCCGCCACAGCCATTGATCGCTGTCTCGATGGGGCGATCAGTGAGTTCGTCGAGCGCCGTATGATCAACGGGGGTGTCGGCCAAATCTTCGTCCTCCCGGCCGGCCGGCACGCACTCCCAGCAAGGGTTGTACTCTTCGCTGGCCTAGGGCCATTCGATCAGCTCGGCGACGAGGTGATCCGAATCGCCGCCGAAAACGCGATGCGAATGTTGGCCAAAACGTTTGTCGATCACTGCGCCACGGTCCTACCGGGTGTCGGCTCCGGACGGTCGATCGCTCGAACGGTCAGGGTGCTCCTCGAAGGAATCTTTCGAGGTTTTGGGGATCACGAGCATCGCGTGCGGCGTATCACGCTGGTTGAGCACCATGTGGAGCGCTACGAGGAGCTGCGAGAGGCCATCTTCGATCTCTCGAGGACCGCGCTTTTCGATGACATCGAGGTGACCATCGAGGAGTCACGTCCATCGCGCCGCAGGCTGCTGAGAGCCCCGCCCACCATGCTCGAGGAGCCGAGTCCTACGTATCTTCTGGTGCGCGAAGTCGAGCGCACCCAAGAAACGATCCACCTTGGGGCTTCGGTACTCACGGCTGGCGAAAAGGCGACCATGCTCTCGAGAACCATACCTATCGACCGGCGTACACTCGAGAATCTCTTAAAAAGACTTGAAGACGACCCATTCAGCTCCGCTGTCCTTAAAGGCCTCGGAAAAGATCTGGGCGAGCTGGTCGTCCATGAGGACGTTTCGCGAATTCTTCGAGCGTCGAAGGAGCGGTACCTCATCATCGCCCACGACACACCGTCCTCGCGAATTCCCTGGGAGACCATTGCGTTCGGCCGTTGGTCTCCCGCACTCGAAGGCGGCCTTTCCCGGCTATACTTTGCCGAGAACCTATCCGTCGCCAAATGGCTTGAAGCCCGACGCCGCTCCGATCAGCTGAAAGTGCTGGTGGTCGTCAACCCAACGGAAGATCTCGACGGCGCCGAGGCGGAAGGTGATCGTCTGCTCACGTTGTTCGGAGGTCGACGCGACGTGGTGATTGAGACCCTGCGTGGAAAGCATGCATCTCGCGATGCCCTCCTCGATGCGTTCACCAGTGGCCGGTTCGACGTTGTCCACTACGCGGGGCACGCATTTTTTGAGCCCGAAGACCGGGCCCGCTGTGGGATTCTCTGTCACGGTAATGAGGTCATCACCGGTCGGGACCTGGCGAAGGCAGAGCTCCTTCCAAGCTTGGTTTTTTTCAACGCGTGCGAGTCGGGGAGAGTCCGACGCTCCGGCGGGGGCCACCAACCCGCCGCCGGCAGAACGATGGCCCTCCGACGACTCGATGAAGCCGTCAGCACCGCCGAAGCACTCCTTCGCGGCGGAGTAGCCAACTTTATCGGTACCTATTGGCCGGTGAGCGATGCCGCCGCAAAAAAGTTCTCTGAAGCTTTTTACGGCGCCATCCTGCGAGGCGAATCGATTGGTCAAGCGCTTCACGCGGGGCGGCAAAAAATCCGACGCCACGTCGACTGGGCCGACTACATCCACTATGGAAACCACAACTTCCGCCTGAAGAAGAAGAAAGGGGACAGGCACTCTTTATTACCCTGATACCGCCTCTGGCTTCAGCCTCGGTCGCCCGCGAGGTTTCCTGGAGAATCGCTGGCCTGTCCGTTGTGCGATACTCTCGACAAAAGCTGAAGAACCGAGGGGCCTGCCAGCCTTGGAACTCTTTCGAAAGAGGGTTCGCTCCTTTTCTGTCGCACCCTGCACAAACACATCCGACCAGTTGGCAATTCGGTCATCGAGCGGCTTGATGTCTGTGGGTCCATCCGATTTTTTGGTGAGATGGGCCCGAGCACTTGAGTACTTCCATTCTTCGGGTCGTCGTACTATTCCCGCTACGACGGGGTTAAGGAGAACATACCGAGTCGCCGCGACCAGATGCCCCTCATCCATGGGGAAGGATGCAAACCGAGCTTGCCAGAGATGTCCTTGCCAGCGTTCGCGGTCATTGATGATTCGTGCATAGTCGCTGTGGGTGCGGCCAATTGCTTTTGCAAGGGAAGTCTCTGTACTCGGAACGACGATAAGATGAACATGATTTGGCATGAGGCAATAACACCAAATCGAAAGGCCCTCACTTCGGGAATGCTTCGTCAAGATGGCGATGTAGTTTCGATAGTCTGCGTCTGAAAAGAACACCTGCTGGCGACGATTGCCCCGCTGGGTCACGTGATGAGGGATACCGGGTGCCACAATGCGGGCTCTGCGAGGCATGCAACCTATATTCGGCGATCGGGTTTGGCGAGTCTCATCGCAATCGCTCGAAATTCGTTCAGGGCGGTTGGCGAGGGTAAATAATAGTGCCTGTCCCCTAAGTCTTCCAGCGGTTGTGGAACCACACCCACTCGCTTGGGTTTTTTCGAATGTCGCGCTCGATGAGCTTTGTCATGTGTGCGGTTAGGGCGCGTACGCGCTCGGGCTTGGACTCGTTTTTGGAAGGGGTCCAGGAGACCAAAGTCAAACGCAAACGGTGCCCGGTTTTCTGCTTGCGGCCTATGGTTCCTAGGACGATCGGTGCTTCTTTTCTGAGAGCAAGTTCGGCGGCGGCGGACGGAGTGGAGGCCGGGCGGCCAAAAAAAGGGACATGCACGGACGAAACACGTGTGTCTTGGTCAATGAGGACGCCGAGTAGCCGACCACCGCGAAGTGCTGAAAGCATTCGCCGACTGGCACTCGGGTCTTTTCGATTGATCGTCTCCAGTCCGCCTTCGAGCCTCTTTCGAACCAGCCAGTCGCCCAAGTAGCGATTGCTTGCTCGGCGGGCCAACGTTGCACCTTCAAAGCCTTCGTGCATGACCCGCTGGGCCATGAGTTCCCAGTTGCCAAGATGACTGGCTACGAAGATGACACCTCGACCCTTCTTGAGTGCTCCTCGCAACAGGGCAATATCTTCATCTGTAAACTCTACGTATTCCTGAAACCGGCGGCGTATCCGCCCTAGGCATGCAATTTCTACAATCACCATTCCTATGTTCTTGAATACCAACAAAGCGGTCTTTCGGGCGGCCTCTTTCTCGACGTTGAGGGCGTTCATGAGCTGACTCACCGCGCGCTGACGCGGTTCGTGCGCCACATAAAACGCGAGCGTTCCGAAAAGGCGACCCCAAAAAAGGCCCAGGCGAAGTGGTATCAACAACAAAAAAAAGGCCACTATGCGTAAGCATCCGTAGACAAAAAAGCGTTTGGTGCGCTTCCACACACGCCGCCGCATTCGAATTCACAAACTCCTGTGTGCCGATCTTTGAAACCAGACGCGAGCTTGCAGATCAGCCTTCATGATCGTCATGCTCCCCGGCATCATACGAAGCGGAACCGGGCGTAGGGGGACGTTCAGAGTGGTACTGGAATGTGAACTCGAGCAAACCGGGATTGATGAGGCCCCGTTCGGCCAGTTTGTGCACGCGCAACAGCACAAGGTCCTGCAAACGACAGAGCTTAGTATCGTCAACTTCGTTGGTCTCGTTGATGCGGTAGACGTAGCTCAAGAAGACCCGGCCATCGTTTCGGGGCAAGCGCTGGGCCAACTGCTGCGCAAACGCGGGCCTTTCGGCACGGACCGCCTTGGCCAGCCGAAAAAGCCCCGCTTTTTGGAACAATGCTCTTTGAAAACGATCTTCCAGCTCCCGGCGACTCAGCTTCTGAGCTTCGCCGAGCTTCAGGCCCGCCAAGATTCTTGTAAGAAGAACATTGGCCTCACCCACATCCATGGCGTCTTGTAGATCGGTCTCTCGAACCGCGGCCAAAAGCTCAGCGGCGGACTCCCGGCCAAGTTTGTGACAAAGTTCTGCCAGTTTTCTTTTGCCGATCGTAAGAAACGCCGAGCCCAGCTCCTCAATCCCCAACGCGCGCACCAAACGGGTGAGCTCACGCCCCTCAAGGGTGCTCAGATCACGAAAGTAAAACTGCTGTACGGCGCCCAGAGGCATACGCATCACTTCGAACCTTGATTCGAACTTTTGACGCACAATACGCATGACCTCTAAAGGAACATTTCTCAAATCTTCTTTCGCGGGTACCCGAGCGCGCACCGCAGAAGGCAAAAGCGAGAGAATACGGCTGCGTACGCTTGCTGATAGCTGGGCCAAAATAATCGCAATCGCAAGCGGCTGCTCCCCCCGCACCGCCGCCAAAAGCCAAGACGGATCAAGAGCCTCTAAACCCACGAGGCCGGCAAATTGCACCTGGCGCCGCATTTCCCGGACAACAGTACCCACTCTCTTGTCACCATCAAGTTCGAGAAGCGTTTGGGCTTTTTCCTTGAGAATCTGGGACTCTGACTCCGGCAAGAGATCGACAAGCGGCAGGTCATCAGCCCCGCCCTGCGTAAAAATCGTGGTGAGCAGCATCGTCAGCCGGGGCGACAAGGGGTAAAAGAAATCTGCTTTTGCACCAGCGGGTAACATCTTCGACCGAACCGCCTCAATCAAGCGGCTACTTGGGAACCCGCTCAAACTGTGCTGTCAACCGAGTGAGGTCCTTGCGATAGCGCATCGCCCGGAGAACGGCGATCACAACCATGGTGGACAGTAGGCCTGCGATCAACGCAGCTCCCACCATGAGATGTACAATGCGCTTTTTGTTGCCAGCACAAACTTCGATACCAATCACGCGCTCCTTCTGTAAACAACCCTCAGTACCCATCGCGGCAAAAGCGCTCGCCCCGGTACCGTCTGCACTCGCCAAAGAAGGACCGCCCTGAGACGCCTCGCCCGACGGAAGCAGCAACACGTTCACTTCCTCGGGTTTGATTTGAGGAAGACGAGCCTGCACAAACTTCTGGACCTGATCCGGAGAGATCGGCGGATTTTCCGTTCCGTTTGGTCGGTAAAGAATCACGACCGAGGCCTTGGGCTTGAGCCGCTCTTCGGTGATCTCTCGCAAAGGGTCCTGCTCTGGCAAAGAAACCGCAGCCATCACATCGATGACTCCAGGCACCTTCCGCAGCTGGTTGATGATATCCCCGGTCTTGCCGACTTCCTGCTTGGCCCGTTCTTGGGTCGCCGTGGGAATCATGCCGCTTTCTTGAAACATCTGTTGGGTGTCGGCCTGTCTGTTTTCGGGAAGATTGTGACTTTCGAGGACCGAAAGAGCCCCAGGGGCATCGCTCGCACCCACCAAGACATTAAACTTGAGGTCACGCGAACCCTCGTCCTTCACCTTCGCGGCATCAATGCCCTCGCCCTTGAGAAGAACCAGCATGCGATTCGCGTCCCGTTCGTCCTGACTGTGCGCAATCGTTTCCTTGGCGCAGCCCGATCCCCATGCCATCAGCAAAAACCCGAACAACAACCGCGTCCTCAGAGTGACCATGCCCCCGCACCCTACAACCTCGTCGAGGGTACCTCCAGCTCTGTTTGCCCCGAACACATCCATTGGCTTTCAACCACCCGAAGAACCCAGTGGACCGGTCTGACCCCAAATCAATTGTTGCCGCCGCTCACCGCGCCCGGCCCACCCGTGAGGGCCAAGAGCATTTTCAGGTCCTCATCGTTAAACCGCACGCCAGCGCCCAAAAAGTAGTCGATGGTGCCGGGATTGAGAAGATCATCGACGCCTCCATGGAGATAGACATGAGGCACAACCTCCAAAAGAGCGAGCCCCTTGACCCTCGGCCTGCGGGCCTCTTCCCCAAAGCGGTTGAGGTCGAAGAACAGCTCTACCCGGTCTTTGAGAAAGTGGAGATCCGCCCCCACGCCCCCGGTCCCCTCAATGATGCCAAAACGAAGCCCCAGCCAGTAATACCTCTTGGCAAACATCAACGAGAAATTGAGGGAATCCTTGGTCGTTGTCTTGCGCTCCCGGTACTGAAATGCGCGCCCAAGCTCGGGGGACGTGCTCTCCACGTCCTCGATCACCGTTTCCCGCACGCCACGAGGATCATCCACAACTTCGAAGATGTAATACTTGTCTTCTTTGGGTTGCAAAATAAATTGCACGTAGTTTTTTGTGGCTCCGGTCCGAAACTGAAATTCACTTCTGAGGTTGACCCAAGTCTTGAGGCGCGCCAAGCCACCCACGACGCTATTGATACCCTCGGCAGCCTCCGTGATCTGCTCATGGATTTCTTTATCGTTGACCAACTTCCCTACAGTGCCCTCACCGTCGTCGATTTTCTTGGTAATGGACGCAACATTCTCGAGAGAACGATTCATGGTGCCCAACGTCTCTCGCAGAGATTTTACGGAATCCTTAATGTCCTGTTTGTCTTGTCCAGCAATGATCTGCTGAAGATTTTCGGCTGTAATCCTGAGAGACTGGGAGATGGCTCGGGCATCTCTGACGATGAGCTCGATGTCGCGCTCTTTCCCGGATGAAATGGTCTGCAAGTCTTTTGTGAAACCCTCGATGTTTTCAAGGATGTGGTTGAGCTTGCTGGTATTGTCACCGATATTCTTTGAGACTTCCTCCAGCACAAGCCTCGCGGCGTGAGCCGTTTTTTGCACGTCGCTTACGATGCGCTCAAGGGGCGCGGGTTCTTCTTCGGTGCCGGCTATCAGCTCGCTCATGGCGCGCGAAATATCTCGAACCTCAGCAATCACCGCATCTACGTTGGACAAGGAAGAGACATTTTTGATTTGTTGCCCAGGCTTGAGAACGGGGCGCTTCGCGCTCCCGGGCTCCACCGCAAGTTTGTAATCCCCAAGCAGTGAAATCGAAACCTTGTCAATGGACGCATCGTCGTAGATTTTGATATGTCCATCCACTTCGATGGTGACTTTGGCCTTGCCATCGAAAAGCTCAACCTTCTTGATTCGCCCGATATCGATGCCAGCGATCTGCACCGGTGAGCGTTTTTCGAGCCCGATCACATCGTCAAAAAGCGCGTAGACCTCATAGCTGTCGGCACGGGAAAAACCGCGGGTAGAGACCAGCTGTAAAAAGACAACAAACGCACCGGCTGAAGCGATGACAAGAAGCCCCACCTTAAAGGGTGTAAAGAACTTTTCGGAATTGCTCGTCATCTAGTTTTTCCGAAACCAAGTACCGAGAAACTCCTGAACAAAACTGTGCTTGCTGCTCTTCACCACATCAGGTGGCCCGTAGGCTACAATCTCACCGCCGTACAAAAAAGCAATGTAATCGGCGATATTGAACGTGGAGGCCACATCGTGGCTGATCACCACGCTGGTCACCCCCAACTTTTCTTTTGCCCGCTTGATCATCTCGTCTACGTAGTCGGTGGTAATCGGGTCGAGACCCGTGGTCGGTTCGTCGTAGAGAATGATAGATGGGTCAAGGATGATCGCTCTGGCAAGCCCTACACGCTTTCGCATGCCTCCCGACAGGTCTGCAGGGTATTTTTGCTCAATACCCTCGAGGCCGAACAAGGCAAGTTTCTCGGCGACCAGAGCCCGAACCTCTGACTCGCTGAGGTTTTTTCGATGCTCACGGAGGGGAAATGCTACGTTTTCCAGCACATTCATGGAGTCAAAAAGAGCCGCCCACTGGAAGACCATCCCGAACTTGGATCGGAGCCGGGTGAGATCCTCGCCCTCAAGGTTTCGGATGTCTTGATCGTCGACAAGCACCCGCCCCCGGTCCGGATGAAGCAGGCCAATAAGATGTTTCATGAAAACGGACTTGCCACTCCCGGAACCTCCCAGAATCACAGTCGTAGTCCCCGCGGGAAATGCGAGCGAAATGCCACGCAGGACGTGGTTCTCGTCGAAACTCTTGTGGAGGTCCTCAGTGGCCATGATGGGCTTGGCATCTGACGTCATGGCTTAGCCCGTCACGAGAAGAATCATGGTGGTCAGGATGTAGTCGAGAATAAGAATCGCAATAGACGCACTCACCACCGTTTGGGTGGCGGCGACCCCAACGCCTCGAGAGCCTCCGGATGCGTTCATGCCTTTTTGACAGCCGATGAGCGCAATCGCAAGACCGAAGACCGCGGCCTTGCCCAATCCCCCGAGAAGGTCCGAAAGCTCCACCATCTGGTGAATCCGTCCCATGAAGGTGCCCTCATTGATGCCTGACTGAAAAACCCCAACGATATAGGCCCCCACGAAGCCCACGGTGTTAAAAAGCATGGTCAAAAGGGGCATCATCAGGAAAGTCGCAACCAGCCGCGGAACCACCAGGTACTGGACCGGGGAGACCGCCATCGTCGATAGGGCGTCGATCTGCTCGGTCACACGCATCGTCCCGAGCTCGGTCGCAATGGCGGAGCCTGCCCGCCCAGCCACCATCAACCCCGTCAACACCGGTCCCAGTTCTCGACACAGTGATATGACGACGGTCGCCCCCACGAGCGATTCCGCGTTAAACTTGGCAAACGCAAACGATGATTGGAGCGCAAAAACCAGACCCGTGAAGAGCCCGGTCACCAAGACGATGAACAAAGACCCTACTCCGATGAATTCGCACTGCGCCAAGATCAGGCGGAATCGAAACGGCGGGCGCAGCAACCAAGTCAGGGCGCTCAAGCCCAGGTACACCGCTTCGCCCAACTCGGAGAAAGCATCGACAAAACCCCGCCCCAAGCTCTCCACCGGAGAACGCGCCAATTCGACCCACAAACTGGCCTGGGACTCGTCCGTTTCCGCCGTCACCACCGAAAAGCCTAGTACGGGCGTACCTTGTTCCGGAGCGAAATCGGCGGGTTCCTCCTGGCGTACCCCACATTCTTCGGCGCATTGTCTTTGTAGCTAGGGTAAAAATGGCGCTACGATGCCCGGGACGTGGGGAGCGATGATGGGAAATCCGGAAACGGCCGGGTCCTGGGCATCGATTTGGGTATGACCTCCGCCGTCGCCGCGTACGTACCCGACACCCGCGATCCGCCCAAGATTATCCCCATGGATCGCGGCTTACCCTCTCTGCCGGCGATCGTGGCCCTCCAGGACGGCCGAAAGCCCCTGGTGGGCCGCGCCGGGCTTGAGCTGCGCACCCTGTCCCCGAGCTGTGCGATCTCGGGCGTCAAACGCCTCTTAGGGCGTAAAGCACAATCCCAGGCGGTGAAGGACCTTGCGATCCGCGTACCCTTTAAAATTGTCAGCGGCGAAGACGACCAAGTCTTGATCCGGGCCGGAAAGCACGAACTCACCGCACCAGAGGTCGCGGGCATCCTTCTCGACCAGGTTCGCAGGCTTGCCGAAAAACACCTCAATGAACGCATCGATCAGTGCGCCATCGCAGTGCCCGCGTATTTCAATCGAGAACAAAAGAACGCCCTCAAAGAAGCGGCCAAACTCGCCGGTTTCAAAGTTCGAAAGTTGGTCCACGAACCCACCGCAGTCGCCCTCGCGTACGGCTACAACCGAACCGGCGATGCCCGAATTGTGATCATCGATATGGGCGGTGTTCGCCTCGATGTCTCGGTCATGGAGATCACTGGCAACGTATTCGACGTGGTTGCAACCGGCGGCGACCCCTATCTCGGCGGAAGCAACATTGACGCCAAAATCGCCGATTGGATCTTAGCCAGCATCGAGCAAAAGTACGAAACCGACCTCAGAAAACAACCGCTGCTCCTGCAAAAAGTGCACACCGCCGCCGAGCACGCCAAACGTGAGCTCTCGCGGGTTCGCGCCGTCGACCTACAAATACCGCTCGCCCCAAGCACCGAGGGCAAAGAGCCTACCATCGGCCGCCTGCGTCTTAGGGCCTCCACCGTGGAAGAGCTTGCGAACAAGTCCATTGGGAGGGTGATCAAGACCATCGAGAAAACGCTCGAGGCCAGAAACCTCAAAGTGTCGGACATCGATGACATCATCTTGGTGGGAGGCGCAACCAGAATTCCGCTCCTCAGGCGCCGCACCGAATCCTATTTTGGGAAAAAGCCCCGAACCAGCATTCCCCCTGAACAAGCCGTCGCGCTGGGGACCGCATTGCTCGGCGACAGCCTCAAACGAGAAAAAACGCCCCGCACGGATGTCCTGCAAGAGTCCGTGGGCATGGCCCTGGCAGACGGGCGCTTCATGCAGATCATCAGCAAGAACACCAAACTTCCCACCACGAGAAGGGTGATGATTCCCACCGTCCGCGACAATCAGAAAACGCTTGAGCTGGATCTGTTTGAGGGCGACGCCGAAGACATCATTGACGTGTCCTACTTGGGAACCATCGTGTACCAAGGATTGGAGTCGGCCAAGGCTGGGGAAGGGCGCCTGATCATTGACATGTCTATGGACGAACACCGCCTCCTCACCATTCGCTCGCCCGAACAAGGCCGCGACAACGAACGGTTTCAGTTTGAAACCAAGGGGCACCAAAATCGGACCAACGGATCTGAGCCCATCCCACGTCTCGAAGTGGCCACCGGAATGCCCGTCCCCGATTCAGAAGACCAGACACAGCAAGATGACGCGGATCGTCACCCAACCCCCATTGAGCGATAGCGCGTCCGCTTCGTGATACGCTACGAGGCCTGAGACTTCTGCTCCAACGAACCCCCGAGAGCTTCGCTGGCAAACTTCCTGGACAACAGGATCTCGCGACCTCGCATTTCCACGAAACCTCGCTTTTGGAACTCGCTCAGAACCCGACTCACGGTCTCCCGACTGGTCCCAATCATGGATGCGATGTCTTGCTGGGTGGGCCGTACCCGAATGAGGATTCCGTCCTCGACTTCTTCACCATCCTTTTTCGCCAAATCGATCATGATATGGGCCACCCGTCCGTACACATCGAGGGTGGCAAGGTTCCCGATGATTTCGTCGGCGCGTCTGAGCCGGCTACACAGTTCGGCCATGACGTTCAGTGCCGTTCCGGAGTGGTTCTTGATGTGCTCCCGGAACTGCTCGCGTTTGAGGACCAGCACCGTAGACGCCTCGCTTGCAATGACGTTGGCAGAACGGGGCAAATCGTCCAACAGCGCCATCTCGCCGAAAAACTCTCCAGAGCGCAAGGTCGTCAGAATCACTTCCCGCCCGTTGTCGCCGTACAAGACGACCTTCACCCGCCCCTTCGCAATGACATACAGTGCATCTCCCGGCTCATCTTGGGTGACGATCTGGGTATCCTTGGCACAATCACGGGTCGTCATCAGACTTGCAATGCGGGCCAGCTCATCCTCAGCTGCATTCTGGAAGAGAGAGACGTTCTTGATCAGCTCTTGGGGAGGATTCATGTAAGGGGGTTATCCCAAGCATCGGTGGGCGCGTCAATGTGGGGACCTTGGAGCATACCCAATGGGCTCCATGTTCCGCACACGGGTTCATTAGGTGTTTACCCGCGTGCAGGAATGGGCGACGGGCGTTCCAACCGCGAACACCTCGACGTACGTCGACACCCCGCGACAACGTCAAGACCTCTCACGCGGACGCAGACGCAGTCACTGCCGACGCGAGCAGCCTCCCCTTCCCACCGGTTTACGGACCGTACTGTTTTTGCATCCGCACGCGAAAAGCCCGAGACCGTTCGCAGCCCCCGAGGCCTTCCTCCGCCGCAGCGTACGCCCTCAAGGCCGCGCGTTGGGCTTCGGTGAGGGCATCAGGGATTTCAGCCACGATGCGCACCCGCTGATCGCCCCGGCTACGGCCGTCCATCGACGGGAAGCCCTTTCCCTTGAGCCGAAAGACGCGACCCGACTGAGAGCCAGGGGGGACCCGAACCGTCACTTTCCCTTCGAGCGTCGGAACCTCAAGTTGGGTGCCCAAGATGGCCTCATGAAACGGAAGGGGCACCTCCACAAACACATCCTGCTCTTCCCGCTCGAAAAACGGGTGGGGTTTGAAGTGCACCACCACGAAAAGGTCGCCAGGGATCCCGCCCGGCGGCGCAGATTCCCCTTCTCCTGATACCTTGAGGCGGGTGCCCGACTCGACCCCATGGGGGATCTGGATTTCGATCGCCCGGTGGGTTTCGACCTGACCGGTCCCTTCGCAACGCGGACAATCGTAGGCACTCCGCTTCCCCGTACCGCGACAATCCTGACACTTAGAGGCGACATCAAAAAATCCCTGCCGCTTTTTGGCGGTCCCCGAGCCGCCGCAGGTCGCGCACAGCGCGGGCGAGGTACCCGGTTTGGTTCCGGTGCTCCCGCATCCCTCGCAAGGGTGAGGCTTCGGAACCGAGATACGACGTTTGACCCCCAAAGCCGCTTCTTCAAAACTCAACTCCAGGTGGTAGCGCAAATCGCGCCCGCGGAATCCACTGGTGCTGCTTGCTCTTCTCTTGCGTCCAGAAGCACGTTTCTTGCGACGTCCCCCAAAAAACAGCTCCTCGAAAACATCCGAGGGCTGCTGGGTGCGATCACGACGCTTCTGGCCCCAACTTGGGCCCAAGTCATACCTGCGCTTGGCCTCGGGATCGCTCAGCACCCGGTATGCTTCGGCCGCGGCCTTGAATCGGTACTCGGCATCTTCGTTGCCTGGGTTTCGGTCAGGATGATACCGGCGGGCAAGCTCACGGTAGCGCTGCTTGATCTCAGACGGGCTCGCATCGCGCTCAAGCTCGAGCGCCGCGTACAGATCTTCGGACATGTAAACGTCTTCACTCATGTCCCGACCGTTCCGTTCCTTGGTCCTTGCCTAACGGCGAAGCAGACGCTTCACGGTGAGAAGAGAAAAACACGGTATCGCCCTCATCGTCGTAGGCCTCAATGGAGGGCATGGTCAAACCTTCACGCGCCAACAGCTGCGGCGCAGCGCGCACGGAAAGGGCGTACCACTTCGCACGAAACGACCGGCGCTCCCGGTCCGAAAGCGGGCTGAGGCCTGACGCCTTCTGCTTTCGCGTCATGAGCGCATACATCGAAATCGCCGCCGCCACCGAGATATTAAGACTCTCGACAAACCCTCCCATAGGAACGTGAAAACACCCGTCCGCAAGTTCAAACGCCTCGGGGCTGAGCCCCTCGTGCTCATTGCCAAAAACCAGCGCAATCTTTCGGTCAACGGGAACCCGCGACACCGGACGAGACGCTCCCCGAACGGCCGAAGCCCAAACCTCGTAGCCCTCCGACTTCACTTGGGCGTACGCTTCTTCAGCCGAGCGATACCGCCTCAGCTCCAGCCATTTGTGGGCGCCTTTCGCCACCTTTCGTGAAACCCTAAACGGTTGGGTGCGCTCGATGGAATGGACCTCCACAATCCCTAAGGCCTCCGCCGTTCTCAGCACCGCAGATGCGTTGTGGTCGGAGGAAACATCTTCAAGAATGAGCGCCACATCGCGGGTTCTGTTCGACAAGGTATGCTCGATCCGAGCCCGCCGCTCGGACGAAACGTAAGGAGACAAAATCTGGGTGATACGGTCCATCACGCCCAAGGACCGGTATCAAAGAAACCATCGACCTCGAAGCTTCCCACCAAGCTGCCCGCTCAAAACCTCGGCGTAAACCCTAATCGTTCACCCCGAAGCGTCACGGTCAGCACACCATCGGGGATGCAGAACCTGCAAGGTCCGTGTAAAGCGAGGCATCGTGTCCAAAAAGCTCGAAACCTTCCCGAACCCGAACCCACAAAGGCCCTACGAGATCACCTTTGAGTGCCCCGAGTTCACGTGCCTTTGTCCGAAGACGGGCCAGCCAGACTTTGCAAGCTTTCGGATCCGGTACGTTCCGCGCGCGCGCTGCATCGAGCTCAAGTCTCTCAAGCTGTATCTTTGGTCCTTCCGCGATGAGGGCCATTTTCACGAGGCGGTGACCAACCAAATTTTGGATGATCTCGTGAAGGCCGCCGAGCCCCAAAGCATGACCGTGGTCGGCGATTTTTACGTCCGAGGTGGAATCCACACCATCGTCACTGCGGAGTACTAAGACGACGCAGACGCAATCGAAGTGGGTTTCACGACGCCCCCTCAAACCCACCGATAGCGCTCTTCGGGTGCACTGCTCTAGCATTAAAAGGGCGCTTCGTCGGTTGGGGTACGTCTATAAACAAAACGCCTGCGCCCTTTCGAACCGGATTGGATAGACGTTCGAGAAAGCAGCGTCGTTTCAAACACAGGGGGAAAAGTTGGCCGAACCACGCGATCGAAGTGCGCCACAGAGCTAGGCGGTTTTGGGCTCAAAAGGCGGCCCCTTGAGCGTCAAGAACGTGCCCCCGATCCCCGACGGCTTCTTTGTTTCGCCGCGGTCGAGGCGCGCCCGGCGTTTTGCCCAACCCTCAGGATCGAGGCGGTAAAAAGTGTACATGTGGCCATCGACTTCCCACGAATCGTAGGCCTTGTAACCAAGCCTTCTGACCACCGCGTCCGCCGCGCGGTTATCGGCTCGAGTCCGCCATCCCATGGCGTCGACGCGAAGATGCTCAAACATATAGTGGGCCATGGCATCGGTCGCGTTGAGTGCACTGAACGCGTCTCGATCGCGAACATCGGGAATCGCGTAGCCGAATTCCCAGAAGTCGAAAACATCTGTCGGCGCAAACATCACCACAAAGCCGATTCGCTGCTGGTCGCTTGCCCGATGAATCATGCCGGTGACAAGCTCGCCATTCCGAAAGGCCCGCAGGACCCGCATCCGCCCAGGTCCCGAAAAACCAAACATTTGCCAAACCTCCTCGACTTCAAATTGGTCGAGCAGCCAGGTCAAGGCGTCGTCGTCGGGCGGGATCAGATAGATCGAGCGGCGTTGGATTCCGTACTCCATGGCCGCAATCCTAGCAGGGTTTTTCGACTACGGTGCGCCAATTCCGCATCCGGGGAAAGTCTCAATGGTTCACAGCGCTCACGCCGGCGCCACCCCGGAAACGCTCAGGGCCCCTTGTGGCCCGGACCGCCGCACAGCTCTCGCTTTCCCTGGATCTCGCCCTTGTATGGCTCATCTTGAGCCGCGCACAGAAACCTTTGATGAATCTCGTTTCGCTCGCGGGCTCATCCCTCATGCAAGGGATCTCGGACTCAGGGGACTAGGCGTCGTCTTCTTCTTGCCGCTCGAGATCGCCCGTGACCATCTCAACCAAGTCGGTGAAGTTTTCTTCCACAACCGCTTCGGCGAATTCACCCGGGTCCAAGGGCGACCCCGAGTCCTCGGCGACGGTGACACTCTCGGACCACATGCTCTGGATTTGGTCGTCCAAAGAAGCGGAAAGACCAAGCTGACTTCGCACCGTCTCCTTCCAATCTCCCCGACCATCGAATATCTGGTCAACCAACCTCTGGCTCAACGCCCGATCCTCGCCGGATAAGGGGCTTATGCAGTCTCGGACGTAATACTCCAAAAGCATCAGGATGGGTCGATCGCGGTATCGATCAATATCTTTCATGGCCAACTCCAAACTAAAGTACTTCCGAGCCCGAGCTCGGGGTCTGGGTATCGGAGCGAAATGATGAGGCATCGATACCGTAGCGTTTGAGCCATCGATATACTTGCTGACGATGTTTCCCTCTCGCCCGGGCAACTCCAGCCACGTTGCCCCCGTGTTCTTCGAGGAGAGTCAAAAGCTCGCTCTTGGACGGAAGATCGAGGTCCTCGGTGCCCCCTCCCGCAGTGCGGTCCACCGACCCCGATGGCGTAGACACCTCAGACTCGCGAACCTGCGACGGCAAGGCGGACCACTCAATGACATCCAAATTTCGTGCGAAAAGCTTCGTCCGTTCCGCAACGTGCTTGAGCTCTCGGATATTTTGCGGCCAGGCATGGACCAACAGCGCCTCTGCGGCGTCACTGGACAGCGGAGGCGCATCTTCACCCACAAAACTCCGAAACAACGGAAGAATCTCCTCTCGTCTCAACACGAGTCCGGGCAAGTCGATCACAAAGCCAGCGAGACGGGCGTAGAGGTCTTCGCGAAATGCGCCCTGGGTGACAAGCGCATCCAGGCGCTGATGCGTCGCGGCCACAACCCGGACGTTCACCTCAACTTCGCGGTCGGACCCCACGGGCCGAATGACACCCTCTTGCAAAGCCCGCAGCAAGGCGGGCTGCTGTTCGATGGGAAGTTCGGCGATCTCGTCTAAAAAGAGCGTGCCGCCGTCGGCGGTCACAAAAAGGCCGCTCCTGGGTGCCTTGGCACCGGAAAATGCGCCAGCAGTGTGGCCAAAAAGCTCACTTCCGATCAGGTCTCGACCAAAGGTCGCACAGTTGACGGGGACCAAAGCCCCTGGCCGCCCGCTCGACGCGTGAATTCGCTTGGCCATCACCTCTTTGCCCGCGCCCGTGGGCCCTGCGATCAGCAGGGGGAGATCGCTTGGGGCCGCCAGGTCCGCGGCCGCGTTCGCAATGGCCCCCGCAAGGGATACGCCGGGGCGGTGCTCGGGCGCGCTCAGGCCGTCGGGCACGGTCGCTTCGGAGTACACCAAAATCGAATCACCGATCCGAAACACCGAACCATTCTGGAGCACCGCAGCTTGGACCCGGTGGCCGTTCAGGTAGGTGCCATTGCGGCTGTCGAGATCTACAAGCCGATAGCTTTGAGCCCCAGCATCAAACACCAGCTCCGCATGGCGGCGACTGGCACGAGAATCTGAGAGGGTATATCCACCCGGACCAGGGTCCCGACCCAATACAAGCTTCTTATCGTCTAGGGAGCGACCGTATTCCGAGCTGTGGGTGCCTTCGGCTCCGGTCTGCCTTACCAGACTGAGCCAACGACATCGCCGCTTGCTGCTGGCTTTGGGAATCGGTGCGATCTCCGTCGTCATCGACCGCGGGATGCGCATTAGATACAGGGTTACACCGAACTCCACCCAATGTCTACGGGAACCCTCCGAAGAGCAGCAAGAAAGAGGGTATTTACGGAGCCCTACGCTTCGGTCGCATCGCCCGAACGCGCCAGCGGCATCAGAATCGCTTTCACCCGGCGGCCAAGGTCATCGCCCCGGCGCTGGCCAAGATATTCGGCCGCCTGAAACAGCACAAAGTGCAAAAGCTCACCCAAGGCCTCATTCAGTTTCTGAACGTCGGCCCCCTGAAACTGCGCCATGACCAGCATACCGTCCTGGTCGAGCCCTCCCTCAGGAAGAATGGTGGCGCCCATCAAAAGGTCTGCGTGCGGACCGGAGTTCTCCCGGAGCAACGTGGAAGAAGCGTTGTAGAGGTCTTCGCGTTTTCCAATGCTCTGTAGTTCTTGGAACATCTCGCGGATAGCGAGAGAGTACGCCTGCACCAGACCAGCCGCGTCAACGATGCTGTCATCAATGCTTCGCGGCGCGATGGGCCCGGTCTCGTTATTTGAGGTTACGGTAACCAGCTTCGCGCGGATCAAGTGATAGAGGGCCCGCGTCAATTCAAACTCACCGCGTCCAAGCACCCGAATCAAATCGTGAGTCGTCGCGCCCGAACCGACGCTCTTGAGGATGAGAACCGCATCTTCTCTTGACCTCGCCTCGAGGGTCTCCAGCATTTGTGCAAGACCCTGGTCATCGTCGAGCTGTTCAGTCACCGAATCACAAAGGGAAATAATGTGCTCAGATGACGGTACCACGTCGCGGTAGAGCTGCATCTCATCCAGACGACTCAGAGCGTCCATCAATAAGCCTTGCGTCGACAAATGAATTCTAGACTCCGAGAGAATATCCGTCGAAACGCGTGAGAAGGTCCAAATACCCTGCTTGGCCGCCAATACCTTGTCGAAGATGTCGGTGAGTTGCGATTGGACCATGGCCCAAAGTTCGTGCGCCGCCAAAAAACCCCGGTCTACACAGGCTTGACCAACTCGTTTATTGCGGTCCGAAAGAGCGGTCTGCAATTGCTCCTCAGTGATCTTTCCTCGACGAACCAAAAAAGACCCCAAGCGTTCATCCGGAACTGAGGTCGAAGCCCACACGATATCGCCATGGTAAAAATAGATCGAACGCTGCGTCCGGCCTTTGGAAGCCGTAAGAACACCGGTTTGGCGTCCGGGTCCTAAGCAACCAATAAAATCGATCACCGACAGGCCGGCGCCCCCTATCGACCCCGCTACGACGACTTCCGAGTTGTTGTCCGTACCTCGGGGCGCGGAGTCTAAGTCTTCACTAAGGCTCCGAAAAATACTCCAACCCGGACCCGTGTGGAGCGCCTCGGCACGCTTGCTCTCCCTCAAACCCAGTTGCGCTTTGACCCGCGACGGGACCCGAAGATGTCCATTTTCGAGCACTTCGACCGAAAGCTCACCCTTTTGTTCTGCCAAGTCCTCAAGGTCTTGAGTTTCAGAAACCACAGCCAAGTTGTCTCTGTTCGTTTGCAACGTCCTCCTCAAGCACTTTCCCCCGCTTCGGGCAGGCAACCTTTGATGGCTTCTAAAGAATACCGCCTTGTGACTTTCGCTGGAATGCAGGGAGGGGTGAGACAACATCGAACTCCCACTGTCACACACACACGGTGTGGGCCGACGCGCCTGTCACCCGACCTGCACCCGAAGCGCGATCTCAGGTAAGATGGCGCCCGATGCACGATGAGGTGAAACGGCCTTCTGCAAATCCCCTCGGCGACCCGAAGGTCTCGAACCCGAAAGAATAAGAATCATGGGGTCTGGTGACTTGAGCCCACTCATCGGTCGAACGCTGGGTGGCAAATATCAGCTTGAAAAGCACCTCGGCCAAGGAGCCAGCGGCAGTGTGTTTCGTGCCCGCCACGAGGATCTTGCCAAAACCGTCGCGGTCAAAGTCCTCAATGCCTCCCACCGCGAGGACCCGAGTCTCAGCCGTCGTTTCAAAGCAGAAGCACGCGCCGCCAGCCGCTTGGATCACCCTCATAGCATTCGCATCCTGGACTTCGGAGAGGATGGCTCTGACCGCCTGCTCTACATCGTCATGGAATTCCTCGACGGAAAAGACCTCGAGACCGAGCTGAGAGAACGGGGCCCGCTTTCTTCTCTCGACACCGCCTCGATCATGTCACAGGTCACTTCCGCGCTCTCTTTGGCACACGATCTGGGTGTTGTTCATCGGGATCTCAAGCCTGGCAACATCATGTTGGTTCCCCATACTGGGGAAACCGGCGACATCACTAGCTTCGTCAAAGTCTGCGATTTTGGGCTTGCGAAAATCCTCGATATACCCGCCGAAGACGCAGCAGGCGGACCGATGACCAAAGAAGGCTCCATCTTCGGAACGCCAACCTACATGTCACCGGAGCAAGCTCAAGGAAAGCAAGTAGACGCCCGAACAGACATCTACGCCGCAGGCATCATCTTGTACCGGATGCTGGCCGGACAGCCGCCTTTTGCCGCAGAAAACCTGGCCGGCCTCCTGGTCAAACACATCCTCGAGGAGCCTGAACCCATCGAGAAGTTGGTCCCCGACGCTGACCCTCGTCTGGTGAAAGTCATCCACAAAGCGATGAAAAAGGACCCAGACGAGCGTTTTCAGTCGATGCGAGAAATGCGCCGCCAACTGCGGGCCATTTGCCGGGACGAACACTCACGTCAAGCCACCCCACTCGCACCCAACTCACTCTTTGCGCGAAAAAAGGCGGCGCCAGTTCCAACCGAGACCGAAACCCCACGCGCCGTCCACGATGAAGCCTCCGTCGAGAGTGAACCAAGAACAGCATCCGATCTGTCCGACGAGGAACCGACCACGAGAACCGCCGCCGCCCCCCCTGCCATGCTCCGCACGCTGGAACCGCAATCGGTGATGCCCGCACCTAGGTTGAGAAAAAAACGCAGCTACTGGGGGCCGATGATCGGACTGGTCCTGGGCGCAGCCGCGCTGAGCATCGCGCTTGCCCACGTGTACACCACAGAAACGGAGGCCCCCCTGGCCAGTGGCGGGACCCAAGAACCACCCGGCCCGGAAAAAAAGCTGCCTCCTCTCGTACCCACGCCACCGGTGCCTTCTCCCGTGGGCGAAGACCAAGCATCAAAAATGCCTTTAGAGAAGGAGCCACCGCGGGTGAAAAAACGTCGACGGGATCTAGGCAAGGCCAAAATACGACGCGCACACCGGAGACGGCGAAAGAAGGACAACGCCAAAGTATCCAAAACGAAAAACCGCCAAAGTATCCAAAACGAGCCCGATGAGAACCGCAAAAAGCCAGCCCTCACGGAGCCGATACAACCTACTCCAGCGGAGCAAAAATCAGACCACAATCCCTCGCCTCCCTCCGAGGACAAACCAACGCCAAAAGCTGCGATCGCCAAAACAAAGCAAATACGCCCTCCCCGCGAGGACCCCATCGAGCTTCCAAAGCCCATCTCGGCCACAAAAAGCCGACCACCGCCATCAGATCCCAAGAAGCCGAAGGCCAAACTCGACATCGAGCCCCGCCTGCGCAGCCTTCGGGTTCAAGGAGGCATTTCCCCTCGGCGCATCAAAAAAGCGCTCGAACGGCAGCTCCCCTCCGTCAGAGAATGTCTATTGAACACCGGAAGCCCCGCAACCCAGGGATCGCGCCAAATTTCTGTGGAGGGCCAAATCAACCTTCGGGGACAGCTAAGAAGAATCCAGGTCCATGCGCCAAAAGCCGACACCAATATGTGCATCACCACGGCCTTCGCCAAAGCACGCCTGCCCCGCCCCGATACGGGTGAAGCCTCCGTGACCTTCCAGATCCGCTACTGACTCAAACTTGCCCTTCAGGAATACCGCAGCTTAAGCGACCGCCGGTTCGCCTGCGGGATGTGTGAGGCGCAAGGATCCGTGGGTTTGGTGGTCGCTCCACGCACCACCTGAGAAGCCCCAATGGACCGCAACCGGGTTCAGGACCCACCATCGGAAGGGTCCGCACGCGACGTCTGGTCCTGGTACATCTTTTGCGTATATGCGAACGGAAATGGACACATCCTCAGATTCTCCTACTTATCAACACCGCACCTCCAATGTACGCAAACGCAAGCCGCCACCCGGGTACCCAACGAATGTACACGCTCAAGCTCGCGTAGGGGCACCTCCCGCGACGCTAAGTCGTGAACCCTATTTCGGCATTTATGGCCGTTCCCCATCCGTTCGGGGGTTGATCGACCAGATAAAAAAGGCGGCGGACTCAGATGTATCCGTTCTTGCCTGCGGCGAAACCGGCGTCGGCAAAGACGTGATTGCTCGGGCTATCCACAGCACCAGCCGACGAGCCCAAAAGCCTTTCGAAGTCGTCGAATGCGCCGCATTGACGTCCACCCATATCGCAAGCGAGCTCTTTGGACACGAAGCGGGAGCGTTCACCGGTGCAGGGCGAGCCCGTGCAGGCGCCTTCGAGCGCGCGAACGGAGGGACATTGTTTTTGGACGAAATCGGAGATCTCCCCGAAAGCTTGCAGCCGGTACTCTTGCGAGTCCTGAACCGCAGAAAATTCCGCCGCGTGGGCGGGACCAAGGCAATAGAGCTCGATGTGCGGATCATCGCGGCCACGCACCGCGACCTGAAAAAACGCGTTGCCAATCAAAGCTTTGAACAGGGTCTATACCGCCGGATCGCAGCAATTCGCCTAGACGTACCACCTCTCAGAGAACGTTCTGAGGACATTCCAATTCTGCTAGAGCTGTTTCTCAGGAAACTGGGACTTCAAGGACCCGTTTCGCAGTTTGTGTCCGATGAGACGCTCAAGCAACTGAGCGCCCATTCTTGGCCCGGAAACGTCCGCGAACTGAGAAACTTTGTCCATGGACTTGTCGCCATGGGCGTCCCCCCCGAACTGGATTGCGAAAAGTGATCAGGAGCCCCACCGGTGCAAAACCACCCACAGACAAGCGGACCCACTTTCTGGTGCTGGGATAGATGGATACCTTGCCCTACACTTCGGACGAAGTACGTGTCGTCGGAGGGCAGTAGAACAAGGTCGGCAAAGTCGGTCAGTTCGGGTATCATACATGACAGCCATATGGCGCCCATCCAGTGAAAGCCACCTGTCCAAAGTGCCAAGGGCCGATACCCGAGGACTCGAAAGACCGTACGTGCGCTGCATGCGGCGAACGGTCGGACTCCGTCGACCAGCGACACGTTCGAACCATGATCGTCCGCTTGCCTTCGGCCGATCCCCAGTCTGTAGTCGACGGCTCCAAAGACGCAGCCGCGCACTGGAGCCCGATACACGCAACAGCAAGCCCATTCGGAAGGGCCGGACCCGAACTCGGCCACGAAAATAGACTTATCGAGGCCTCTTTTTTTGGCGATCCGATGGACGGGCGACGGGGGCTGAGTGAACCGTTCCCCGAATCCTCACCGAGCAGCGTCGGCCTTTCGGTCTTTGGCCCCAGAAAAATGGTGGGTGTGGGGGCAGGTACGGCACTCGCGCTTGGGTTATTATCATTCTTTTTTTTGACCTCCAGGGAATCCGGACCGCACACGGCCCCTACCGTCGAACGGACCGGAACGTCTCCAGTTCAAGCGACCACGGCTGGACCACCGCTCGTCCCATCGATGCCTGCCGAGCGTGATGAATCGCCAGCGACCGACATCAACCCCACTTTGGGGGCGCAGCCCAGGGCTGCCAAACGCATCGCGAGCGCCCTCGCCCCAGCCAGGCCAAAACCGGCAACATCACAGTCGCGCCCGGCAACCGCAAACACGAAGAGAAGGCGGCGTAAGCGAGTCGCCCGTCCATCCAAGATGCTTGCTGCTTCCGCTCCCAAAAGGCGATCACCAACAAAGCGGCACAACCGAGTTTCCATACAGAAACCGCCCCTCAAGTCGACTGCAAAAATCCCAACTCCGTTCTCAGACAAGGACGAAGCATCGACGCATTTCAATACTGGCATCCAACACCTCAAGCAGCGAAAAGTACGCATCGCGATTGCTGCGTTCAACAGGTGCCTTGAACAAGACCCCAGACACGCGATGGCACACAAATCACTGGGGGTCGCTTATGCGATGCTGCGCACCGAACAAAAGGCCACGGAACACTTTGAAGCATTTTTGCGGCTTCGACCCAGACACAAGGACGCCGCCAAAATCAGGAAAATTGTAGCCGAGTACCGAAGTAAAAAGCCATAAAGACCAGAATCGAAGCTCGACGGATGAAACCCGGTGGACAACAAAAAACGCTTCCCATACGTTCGAGTCCGTTGTGACCCTGGCCTGCCCCAGTGTTCGTTTCTTTCATCTGAACGGAGGACAGCGCGTGGCCTACGCCACGCACGGCTCAGGTCCACCCCTGGTCTGCCCGGCCTGGTGGGTCAGCCATCTTGAAGAAGACTGGGAAGACGCTGGATTTCGGGACCTCTTTGGGGGCCTTGCAACACACCATACGGTCATCCGCTACGATCGCCCCGGCGCTGGGCTCAGCGACCGCGGACGGAATACGGTGGTCCTCGAGGATGAAATCGCAACCTTGTCGGCCCTGATCGACCACCTGGCTCTGGAGCACTTTTCTCTTTTTGCGGTGTCTTGTGCTGGACCACCCGCTTTGGGATACGCGGCTCAGCATCCGGAACGCATAGCGAAACTCATTTTCTTTGGCTCTTTTCTGCGCGGACGAGACGTGGGCCCAACGAAGATCAAAGATGCGATTCAAGGTCTGGTCCGCGCACACTGGGGGATGGGTTCGCGCGCGATCACCAACCTCTTTGCCCCCGATCTGTTGGAAACCGAGGTCAAACGAGTCACCCGCCAGCATCGCCGCGCAGCGAGCCCAGAAATGGCCGCCGAGCTGCTCTCCCTGACATTTGACGTAGACGTCGAAGCAACCGCATCGACAGTCATGGCCCCTGCGCTGGTCCTTCACCGTAAAGGAGACCAAACCGTTCGCCACGACGCAGGACGAGTGCTCGCAGCCTCTCTGCCCAACGCAGCATTTCAGACCCTCGAGGGCAACGCCCACGTCCCGTGGTGGGGAGACGTGGGCGCGGTGCGAGACGCGGTGCTTGGGTTCCTGAATGCGGCGCCTCAAGAAAACCGCGCAACAGAAGCCCCCATGCGTTCTGAAAATGCACTCTACAGATGCGGTGATGTTTGGACAGCAACCTTCGAGGGACGTTCGGTGCATATCAAGAATGCCCGAGGCCTCGCAGATCTCGCGCTCCTGCTCTCCCAACCCGGACGACAGATTCACGTAGGCACGCTCTTCACCGGCACTGAAGGAATCGCGCTCGGTGAGGCCGACCCCGTTTTGGATGAGGCGGCCCTCGAAGCATACAAAGCAAGACTTCATGCTCTCGAATCCGCCATCCAAGAGGCAGAAGCCATGGGGCGCGTGGAACGCGTAGAACGCCATAAGGACGAGCTGGAAACCCTGAGTAAAGAGCTGCGATCCGCGGTCGGGTTTCGAGGCCGAAAACGCGGTTTAAGGGACCCAAAAGAACGCGCCCGCAAAGCTGTCACCGCCCGCATTCGGGCAAGCATCAAGAAAATCACGGAGATTCATCCTGAGCTGGGGGAGCACCTGACCCGGTGTATTCGCACCGGTCTCTATTGCACCTACGCACCTCAACCCCCCGTAGAATGGGCGCTTTCTGAAGCTCTTTGACTCGCTGGCGTCCTTGAAGAGCCCGCTCGCCTCCCGCTAGATCGGGCCTGGCGAATCGCGCGTTCGGTCCTAGCGCCCATAGGGTTGAAAGGAAGACCCGACCATGACCACACCCACGAACCATTCTGAACCCCAAGCCCCAAAAGGGGGCATGATGCGCGCCCGCCAGCGGCCATTGATACGCCTATACAAAGAAGCCCCCTCGGCGGCCTGGATCCGCGACGGTGCGTGTACCGTGGAAGACGCGCTCCACCGGACCGATCCCGTACACGGTGAACTGCTCATTGGCACCTCCCTGCCCATCGTGGCGCCCCTGTCTGTTCACTCCGCAGTGGGAGGGGCACACGACGGACCCAATCCAGGAGATTACCTGGCGGCGGCTCTGGCGGGCTGCTTCAACTCCACCATGCGAATCATCGCAGACAGACTTGGCATCGTTTTAGAACACCTGCATGTGTCAGTCAAAGCGGAGTTGGATGTACGGGGAACACTCTGCGTATCTTCGGAAGTGCCGGTTGGCTTCCAGCGGTTGACCCTCACTGTCGAAGCGCAGCCAGCCGAAGGAACGCCTCCAGAAGCCATGCAAATGCTACTCGCCATGACCGATCACTGCTGCGTTGTAATGCAGACACTGCGAGCTGGCGTCCGTGTGGAAACCATCACAACTCAGGGCAGTCTGCATTGCACACAATGATATTGGGATCTGCAGCACAAGACATTTCACCGCCCCGGCCACACTCGTCGAATTCGCACTTGCCCTTTGCGCCTGTACAGTCGAGGATGCATCCCGCGGATCTTCTGCACTCGGGTCGGCAATCCGACGAGCCCTTGCATTCAATTCGGCAGGTGGACCGATTGCTACAAACCGGATGACATTCATCGGTTTCGGTGCAGTCAAAGGTACAGTTTGCATCCTCTCTGCACTGTGGTCTACAACTCGAAGCGTCAGTACAATCTACACTGCATACCGAAGCATCGTCGCACCGCGGGCCGCATACCCCTTCTACCTTCGTGCAATCGATCGCACAGTTGCTGACTGCTTCGCAATAGCCCCCGCAGTTGGTTGCCCCGGAGCAATCATAGGAACAATTGCAAGCGTCTTGGCAGCTGAGTTCACAAAAAAAGCCCGAACAGCTTTCACCACAGCAACCGGTACCACAAGCACTGCAGTCTTTCCCACATTGGACAATGGTCTCCAAAGAAATGCGCGCGGGGCCCTGTGTTTGAGCAGGGAGTCCCGAGTTCTCGTCCACCGGCCTGGTCGAAATGGACGCCGTCACCGAGGCACTCGAAGTTGCGACATCGGGCGCCCGAAAAGAAAACAAAACTGGAGTATTCACTACAAAGGGAACCGATAGGCTTTGTGGTGCCAACAAGGACAAACCCGTGTCACCGAGATCGACGCTGATGTCACCACCGCCCAGGGCGGCCGCCGTCCCAAGGTTGATGACTTCGACCTCGACGTTAAAGGTATCACCCGCAAATACTTCGCCATCTTTGGCGTCGTCCGGGCTCGCTATTCTGGCCGAAATCGATAGGTCCGACGCCTTGACCGTCTCGATCTGAACGGTGCGAGTCCCCGCAACGACCGCAGCTGGCATCGAAGAACAAAGGTCCGTGGGAACACCGGTGATGGTCACGGTGATCGAATCAGAAGCCGTCGCCATGTTTGGTGCCCGCAAACTGAGGACTTCGGAACGACCCACAACAAGCGTTCGTGTCAGCGCGCCCGTAGTCGTAACTGCCGTCTGCCCGAGATCAAACGTGATCTCTCCGGTTGCATCAACGTTGCAAGACCCACTGTTCTCGACGACCGCAACCATTGTAAAGGACTGATCCGTGGAAAGGCCTCCGTCCCGAGCGCCCTGAGGTGCGTTGATCTCGAAGGCGACCGCAAGAGAGGCCGGTACATCTGGTCCAACCACGACCCAACGACTATTGGTCGTCGCTGGGTCACCGTAGAGGACAGAGACATCATTGCCAGTATTTGCGTCCTGAGCAACCACTTGTGCATCGACCGTATACGCTTCCTGGGGCGCCGCGCCGCCAACGTCCACACGAAAGGTCAAGGTACGGATTTGGCCACCCGGAACGCGGTCGATGTTATCCACCCGCGTGATGTCGAAGTTTGTTGCCTGGGGTGTAATCTGGATTTCTGCACTGTCTACGCCCAACACCGCATCGGCCTGCCCACTGTTGGTGACGGTGACTCGGACAAGGACACCAGATTGGCCTTGGCCAACGCTGGCGGGGGCCGAAACCCGGAGTCTAAGCGCAGGCGGAGTCTGGATGGCCAGAGCCGAAGAAGAATTGGGTGCAGCAACTTGCTCGATGTTGCTCAACGCGTCCTTCGCGGTCAGGCCGGCGGTAAATGTCACCGTCCCCGCGCTGCCCGCTCGGGTGCTATAGGTCCAATTGAAAACGCCCTGAGCACCGGGCTCGAGACGCGGAATGAAGGAGGGCACCGGACCACCCTGCGTCTGCCCTAAAGTGCCGGATGCATCGACCCTGAGGTCCCGAGGCGTCACATCTTCGAGGGCTACAGCGCCATCGTTAAAAACCTGCATGGTCACGGTGATGGGTTGCCCCTCAGTGAGGACCGCGGGCGTTGCCGACAGTGCGACCCGTGGCTTTCCTGGCGCTCTAACCACCACCGCATTGGAAGTTTTCGGTGGCGATGTGGTGACAGTGGTGGTGGAGGAGGTCGTCCCGCGGGCGATGGCGGAGAAGCTCAGCTCGCCAGTGCCCCCGGCAATGTACGTCCATTCGAAAGCGTGCTGGGCCCCCGCCGGCAGCGGTACCGGATTGGGCCTGGTGCCATCCTGCGGACTCGCAAACGCTCCGAGCGCAATAGGGGGCGGAACAGAAGCGGAGACCACATCGGTCTGACCGACGTTCTGGACCACAACCGACAAGTTCACGAGCTGCCCAACACTCAGAGCGGAGGGTGAAACCAAGAATGAGGCGATGATCAACGGGGACTCGGTCACCGTAAAGGCCGAATCCAGCGTTCCGGTCTTCCCCGAGGGCGCGGTGACAGTGAGAGGGTAGGTTCCGGGTCGCAGGCCGGCGGGAACAGTGGCGGTCAGCTCATTGGCGTTTTCGAATCGGACGTTGACGAGAGGCTGAGACCCAAGCGTCACCGAAAAATCCGAAACGACAGCAACCTCCTCATCTTGGGCCAGGTCGAAGCGGGCTTCGACAAAAAAACGCGTTCCGCGTATGCGAATATGTGTCTCAACGGCATTGTTGCCCACCGTAGGTTCAACCGACTGAACAACGGGGGCCTCCGGTGCACGTGTTTTGCATGCTGGAGCCAGCAGCAAAAAGATAACCAGCCGTCTAGAAAACAAATTGATACCCCAAAACCGCTCCGAAGCCTGCCAAGTTTCCGTTGATCACTGAGTCGTCCACTTGAGCCCGGGTATAACGAAGCTCCAAGACAATTCGACCCGGGCCAAGCGCCACATCCCCACCACCGAAAGCCCCGAAAGCGAAGTGAAATGCGCGGGTCGTAGAGGGACTGATGCTGGGAGACGAAACGTCCGCATTCACCAGGTGGGCACCGACCTTGGCGCCCAGATACGCGCCCCAATGCTGGGCCCACTGAAATCGATAACCAACACGCGCCATGACGGGAACCGCCCATACCGAAACGGTCGCACGCTCCCCGATGCCCTGGAGTGTGCGTTGCAGCTCCTGGGCGTAATAGCCGGTTTCTACCCCCAAGCTCAGGCTAGGATGGATAAAACGAAGGCTGAGCGTATATTCGAGAAGCACCAACGCCGAAGAGACAGCTCCAAGATTCGTGGTATATCCAGCTTTGAGTGCAAGTGCATGATACGGTTGGTGCTTACGTTGTGTTGGATTGGACCGAATAATCGTGAGGACCGTGTTCTCTTCTAAATCACTCCCGGAGAACGATTCACCCTCCACCTCAAGGGTCAGATCAAGTGCTTCTTGACGGGGCTTGGGGTCAAAACTGTAGCGAATTGCAACTTCTTGGTCCGAAAACTCGAGAACAAACTGACTCAATTTTTGACTCACTTCGAGCTCATAGCGTTCACGCTGGCACAGGACTCGGTCGTCGTCTGCCTTACTCAGGATACGGTTCGAAGACGGGTTGCACTGAGTCTCAACCGCTCGGAGAAGCACATCGTTCTCTAAAACGGTCATGGAACCAGTGTGGTCGGAATGGGATTTTTGACCACCCGGCACCCTCCACACGCTTAGAGAGACCGTCCCGGGCCCCTGAACCACAAAACGAAAAGGCCTCTTGGAGCCTGCCAACGAAGCCGCCAGAGAATCGCCGCCATCGTCTCCCGACAATGTAATGGACGGATACCCCCCCAAAACACCATGCCTCTTCGCCCCTGACTCAACCGCCTTCAACGTAGCCCGAGGGCGGTCTTGGCCATCGGCAACCAGATCGCGGGGTTTCGTAGCAGTTGGACTCTGAGCCGGTACACTGAGACCGACTGAGAGAAATAGAACACCGAAGATGACCAATTTCGATAGACAAAGCATAGCAGCGGACTGCCGGAGGTCCAACGGCCCTTGCCTTGCTGATCGGTGTCGGAGAAAAACTCCGCTGTCGGAGATGATGCGAGGGGTGACCGAAGCCGCACACGTCGACAGCCAATGCGGTTGCAAAAAAAGGGAGCCTAGGGACTGGAACGGGTCTCAAACCGGTTTCTTATCTTGGCGAAAAGCTTCATGAAATCGAGCAGGCGCACACACACGTGTCGTCGTGTACGGGTTTCGTAAACGCAGACGTGCTCATGCGCGCGCTATTTCCGGGCGAGCTTTGTCAGCATCGCCAGCAAGCGAGCTCGCTAAGGCGCGCCCGGGACGTAACCTTCGGGGCGAGCAGCGCCGTCGCCGTAGAAAAAAGCCTCGCACTGCTCTTGCAAAAGCTTCATCGCTGCCCGGTCGGCCGTGTTGATTCGGTACTCGTTGATGATCATTTTTGAGTGTTCGATCCAGGCATCCCAGGCGAGGGCCGAAATCTCTTTGAAGATCCGTTCGCCGAGCGCACCCGGAAACGGACGTCGTTTGAGTCCCGGCAGCGCCCGTTTTAACCGGATGCAGTCGACCGTGCGCTTGCTGCTGGCAAAGCGATTGAACCCTTCCTCGGTCCCGGACTCTGTCGGCTCGCTTGCGGGGGAAACCGATTCTTCTTCTTTGGGCGAGCGCGCTTGGTTGGCCTGATTGTTGATCGACTTGTAGCTTCGACCCTCGGGCTCTCCGGAAGCGACCGGGAGATTCGACGCCTGCCACCCGGCATGCACCACGGTCCCGGTGGGATCTCGTTCACTTCCGAATCCACCGCGCATATCAACGACATTTTTGTAGCCGAGATTCCCGAGCTCCGCAGCCGCCCGCACCGAGCGGCCCCCCATCTGGCAAGAAGTGACAATCTTGGTTTCGGGGTCAGGAAACAAGAACCGGACGATACGCGCGAAATCTGCGTTGGGAATCATGCCCTGAGGCGTCTTGTGCAAATAGGGCACGTTGTACGCGCCTTCAGGGTGGCCGGCGCTATACTCAGGCATAGAGCGAACATCGAGGATCTGATATCCATCATCGTCGACCAGCTTCTTGGCTTCAGGAGGGTCTACTCGTTTGAGGTCCATAGAACCCCTATTTGTAGCGGTCGCCCGCGGGAAAGCCAAGCGGAATAGGAACTGTGGTTACGGAAACACCGGACGCCAACGCGCGAGGACCTCTTGTTCCGCCTGGTCAAAACCGTCATCGTGCGAGAAATGGCGCTGCCGCTCGAACTCTTCGGGCGTCAGCGGGATCACCTTAAGCAACGAAACAACGTGGCCGTTGTCCATGCGGAGCTCCCCGCCTGGCCGGAGGTCAAAAAACTGGAGATTGTGAATCGGCTCGGGGAGCGCGATCGCTTCGTAGGCGCGCCACGGCTTGTTCTGAGACTCAGCCCTTCGCATGGCGCCGGCCAACAAAAACAAAACTTCTGCGATTCTGGGACTATAGCTGTCGCTGCTGGCCACGAGCTCGACCGGCAAAGCACCCGAGGACACCAACCCCGGGGTTGGCCGCTGGCCGACGCTGGTCACCAGCATGTAGCCCTTCACTTTAGGCGCCATCCGCAAGACCTGAACCGAATGATGGCCTGACCCTGCTCCGGTTAGCTCATCGACCTTGCGCGCGCGCAGCAGCCGAAGCAGTGACGCCAAAAAACGCTGACGGTACGAGGAATCGGGCGCAACCATGGAAAGACCGGGGCCCGAAAACGGCGCGGGGCGCACCGTGGGCACCGAACCAGGTGAGGGCGCCGCCATCTTCGAGGAAACGGCTCCCGGCCCATCGGCGCGTCCAGAGGGCGTCTGACAGCCCACCGCAGCCAAAAGAGCAGCACATCCGAATGCGCACCTAAGCGCCTTGGGCATAAACCGCAGCATCAGGGTTGGACCTCGTGTAGGCCAAGGCAGCTTGCGCGCTATCCCCAAAAAGATCCACCGGAAAAACAACCGATCTTTGGACCGCATGCGACCTAAGAATTGGGGCGACGTCGTTTAGGGAATGAGAAGAACCACGCCGGTTGCCAACAGCGCGGAAACAATGGCATTCCCCACCACCAGGTTCCCCCGACGCCGGGCAGCCTTCGCTTCTTCAGGTTGGGCGATTCGCTCATCGCCCCGGTCGTCCGTTTCCCGCCAACCCTTGGCGGATTTAAACGCTCAGGCCTTGTAGAGCCCCTGATAGGCTCCAAGCGACGCAAAAAAGAAAGGCAGCACCAAAACAAGACGCCAAAGGCGATCGACCTCGGTTTTCACGAGAACGGTGGTCAGCACCAGAGCCACACAGAGAATCACCGCTGCCACACGCAAGCGCTTGTTTTGACCCAGGTTTCCGATGTTTGCACCATCGCACAGGCGAACGCCACTCCGCTTCATGAACTTAGGTTAACCAGGCGGCATCAATCGGGGCAAGCAGAACGCAAGCCTGCATCCCCGCGAACATCTGATCAGGGAGTCCACACCGGTAAAAATAGGTAATTACAGTTACTTACAGAACTCATACGCCCCATGGAGCCGCTGTGGGAACGACGCGGCCTCGACCCCTGTTTTGTGTGGTACTTTCTCGAGCAGCGATTCAAGCGTATTCAACGACGGGGAGAGTAGCGGGCCACCGGGGAGCGCGGTCCCCCCAACACCCTCCGCGCTACATGCCATGAAGCGTGACTCCGCCACGCTTATTTACGTTCGGTTTATGGGCGTTCTCATCGAGGTCCGGCGGGGCGAGGGCATGCTCGTGCTCAAGACCACATGGGTCCTTTTTTCTATCATCGCGGCCCATACGCTCTTGGAAACCAGCCGTGACGCCCTGTTCCTAGGAACGCTGGCGCCCTCTCGACTCCCCCTCGTCTACGCCATGGTGGCCGGTCTGGCCATGGTCGTGACCCGATGGAACACCCGCTTCGTCCTCCGCTTTGGCCGAAGAAATGCACTGATCTTTACGCTCATGGCCGCAGGCTACGGAACCACTGTCCTGTACCTTTTGCCCAGCTCCCCCATGGTTGTGTTTGGACTTTACGTTTGGAGCGCGCTTGTCGGGACCATCGCCGTCGTCCAGTTCTGGATGTTTGCCGGCCAAAGTTTTGACCTCGAGCAAGGGAAACGGCTCTTTGGCTTATTGGCTGCCGGCGGTGTTCTCGGCGCGGTGTTTGCCGCCTCAACGGCGGTTTGGATCCTAGACACCACCCCGGTAGAGACCCTGATTCTCGGGGCTGCCGCCATCTTCTTGGGGACCTCGTTCTTTTTGACCACAATTCCTGCCGATGATCCCCAAGGTGTAGATCCCTCGAGGGCAAAGGCCAAACATGAAGCATCCTTGCGCGGCCTTTTACAACTGAACCGAGAGCACCGCTATTTCGGGCGCTTGACCTTTGTCATCGCCATTGGAAGTGCGACCGTACTCGCCACCGACTATCTCTTTAAATACACCGCAGCCAAAAGCTTTGGTACTCAAGAACTCGGGACGTTCTTTGCCCAGTACTACGCGGTCTTGAACGCGAGCGCTCTTATCATTCAACTCCTTGTCGCCGGGTGGCTGGTTCAGCGTCTCAGCGTCATCTACGCATCGGTGGTGCTGCCGCTTTTGCTGTTTTCGGGCGGCATCCTGACCATCATTCTTGGTGGCTCCCTGAACCTCATCCTGCTGATGAAGGGCGCCGATGGCTCCCTACGCCACTCTTTGCATCGCATATCCACGGAGCTGTTGTGGATGCCCCTTCCCGAAGACGCACGGGTCCGCGGAAAAGCTCTGGTGGACTCGGTCGTGGTCCGGCTTTCGCAGGCATTCACGGCCTTGGTTCTGCTTTTCTTATCTTCGCTCTACCTCGACCGACCGAGAGTTCTCGCGGGCCTCATCATCGCCCTTGGTCTCGCCTGGCTGCTCGTGGCCCTCCGGCTGAGAAGACCTTACCTCGATCTCTTCCGGTTGGCTCTTCAGCGAAAGGACAGCAACACACGCCACCTTGAACTCGACCTCAACGCCGTCGAAGTCATGGTCGATGCGCTCTCAAGCACCGATTCCACCCGCGTGATCGCGTCCATGGACCTTCTCGCCGGCGGCGATCGGCGAAAACTGATCCCGGCGCTCATTCTTTACCACGATTCCGAAGAAGTTCTGCTGAGAGCCCTCGAAATCATCGGCACCAACGACCGCTCAGATTGGATTCCCCTTGGCGAAAGGCTCCTCAGCCACCCCGAAGAGCATGTTCGGGTCGCCGCGCTTCGGGCCCTGACGCGCGCAGGCCGAACCGATGCGGTGAGAGGGCGCCTCTTGGATATCAGCCCCTTTGTTCGCGCCCACGCCGCCTTTTGGCTGGCCCACAAAAACGAGACCGTCTCCCCCATCGAGGAACCGGCTGTGCAACAAGTGATGAGAATGGACCAAGGCAGGGCAGGCACGCGAGCGCAAATCGGACTGCTCGAGGCCATCCGAGCGGACGGAGACGATACCTGGGTCGAAGTTATCCTGGCCCTGCACAAAAGCGGCAGCCCGGACGCCGTGCGCGCCGCCACCCTCGCCATGGGCACGGTCCATGACCCCCGTTTTATTCCCATTCTGATCGAACGCCTCGCATTCCGAGAAGAACGTGACCTTGTGCGCGATGCCATTGTCAGCTTGGGGGATGAAGCCCTGGAAACGCTCCAAAAGGCCCTGACCTCGGACGGCGTAGACGCTCGGATTCGACGGCATATTCCCCGAACCATTTCCCGCTTCGGCAATCAGCGAGCCGCGGATATGCTCGCCGAGCAATTGGTCATCGAACGATACGGTTTGGTACGGTACAAGATCCTGAGAGGACTCGGAAGATTGGTGGTGGACCACCCCGTTCGCATCGATCGCTTTCAAATCGAACATCTCCTCCGAGAAAACCTCTACGAGAACCTGCGTCTTCTCTCTTTGTGGAACCCCATCCGGGAGAGTCTGGACGGGGCCACCAGCGTCGAACTGAGGAGCGGAAACTTGGTGTGCGGACTCCTCCAAGACAAGATGAAACAGGCACTCGAACGCGCGTTTCGGCTCTTGCAAATCGTGCACCGAAACGAAGATATTCGAAGTGTGTGGTACGCCGTGGGTTCGACCAATCGCAGAGTGCGCACCCAAGCACTGGAGTTCCTCGACACCCTGACCTTGGACTCGACCGTCACCGAAATCCGGGAACTGTTTCGCATCGTTGTAGATGATCTCCCGCCCCGCGAGCGTCTCGCACGAGCGCGAGAGTTTGTCGCTGAGCCACCTAAGAATCGAAACGAAGCCGTCGCCATGTTGCTTCGGGAAGACGATGAAGTCCTGGCGGGCGTCACCGCCCAACATGCCATCGATCTCCGATCTGAACGGCTCCACAAAGAAGTTGAGCAGGTCTCCCAAGACGAAGATCGGGTGCCTTCTTTGCGCACGCTCCTGTCAGACATGCTGCGACTCTGCCAAGAGGTCCCCCATGGCGCGTGACGTCCCCAGCGACAACGCGGAACGCCAGCTTTTCGTTCGCTCCTTCTTTTCAACCAACCCGCCGGTGCGGGTCACGCAAGAGTTTGCCTCAAAGATGCAATACTTTAACGCCTACGCCGGAAACATCCTCTTTGAGCGCGAAACCCCACCCGATACCATTTTCTTTGTGCTTGAGGGCGAAGTTCGGCTCGAAGCCCCAGGCCAAGAGCCCTGGGGTTTCGAAAAGCATTCGATGATCGGGATCTTGGACGCAATTCTTAGCCGACCTCACGCCAGAACCCTCGTCGCCGTCACCGATATCAGAGGCCTTGTGATCAAGACCGGCGACTATTTCGATATCATGGAGGAAAACTTCACGTTCAACAAAGACGTGACCCAGCTTGCCTATCGGGGTCTACACACCACCGCACTCCAACTGGCACCCTATGGCGTTTTTGCATCGTTGAAGGAGCAATCCACCACCGGCTTTGTGCCCTGCATAAGGCGAAAACAAGGCCTCAACGCCATCGAACGACTGATGGTCCTCCATAACGCCCGGGTGTTTCATGACCCTCCGGTTGAAGCCCTAAGCAACCTGGCAAACCTGTCTAAGGAACAACGATGGAACCCAAAGGACATCATCTTTAGACAGAAGGATCCGGCCTCCTCACTTCACATCGTGGCCGACGGTTCGGTCAGAGTGTCGAGCCCTGACCCCAAGGTCGTGGCCACATTCGGGCCGGGAGGCCTATTGGGTGGGCACTCGGCCGTCGGGTTCGAAGAAAGACTTTACGACGCGGAGGTTCTCACGCCGACCGTCACCCTTTGCATCGAAAAAGAAGACCTCTACGATGTCATGGAGGACCACTTCGGCATGATTCGCTCCTTCGGCGCGTTCATCGCCATCGAACGAGAACGGGTGATGGAGGCCATCGCAAACAACTCCAAGGAAACCGCAGCCCTCAAAGAGGCCATCTAACCTCACTTGCGTCGTAGACGGATGGACCCCCGGGCATGCGTCCGTCCCCGGCGGTAGTCCAGGCTTGCGCCTCAGCGCGCGCCGGCCGGTGAGGCCCCCTCCTCCGTGGGACCAAAGTGCGCCTTGAGGCTCTCAACAACGCTTGCGTGGAGCATCCGGGTCCGACCATGTTTGTGGTCCAGGAGCACCAAATCCCCAGCGTCCGTCCGTTCAACGTCGGCCACCCGCGCTCCATCAACAAAAAGCGCAGCGCGCTCGCTACCGCGGCTGGTGATCCGATACTGTTTCCCCTCGCGATGAAACACAAAGGAGCCATCCGCCATCGCGATCGGTGCGCCCGTTCCCAAACCTGGCCCGGCTGCTACCGGGTTAGAACCTGACCAAAACTCGATCACATTGAAGATGATGGCGTCCCCCAGGGTCCAAAGCTCATAGACCGGCACGATAACCAAACCCCAAAAAAGCAGCGTGTTGACAAACTTGTTCTGGCTCACCTGCCCATTCCACTGATGAAGCCCCTTCACGGCCGAAAAACTTCCGTAGCAGCATGTTAAACACAACGGTGCGAAAAGCAGGGGTTTTAAGAATCTCCGGATACCTTTTGATGCGTGCATTCGATTTCCTTTGTCTGTCGAGAGAAGATTGCTTCGACGGCAAGAAATCCTAGGGGAGTCCGGCAGACTAAAAAAGGCGTACCCCGACATAGGCCCTGACACCTGTCCCTACGCGCGGCCCTGCGGAAACGTGCGTAAAAGAACTGGCTGAAAAAGCTCGCGACTGGGTGATGACCGCATGTCGACGGCCCGTAAGGGCACCGCCACATGTGGGGGGCTGCGCTCTTACCTTTGGCGACTGTGGGCGCTTGTTGGCTCGGCAGAGGACGCGGCTCGAAGCTCCTGCGTCAGTTCCATAGAGCAAAACTTCGGACCGCACATCGAACAAAAGTGCGCAGACTTGGCGCCCTCTGCAGGCAGCGTCTCGTCGTGGTAACGACGGGCGGTGGTCGGATCTAACGAGAGGTTAAATTGATCTTCCCACCGAAACTCAAAACGAGCCTTGGACAGCGCGTCGTCTCGTACCTGCGCGCCCGGATGGCCTTTGGCCAAGTCCGCAGCATGGGCCGCAATCTTGTAGGCGATGACGCCGTCTTTAACATCTTGTCGATTCGGAAGCCCCAAATGCTCTTTGGGGGTCACATAACAAAGCATGGCGGTCCCGTGCCAGCCGATCATCGCCGCGCCAATCGCAGAGGTGATGTGATCGTAACCGGGGGCAACGTCGGTCGTCAGAGGCCCCAGCGTGTAAAACGGTGCATCCTGGCAAAGCGCGCGTTCACGGTCCACGTTCTCTTTAATTTTGTGCATGGGAACATGCCCAGGACCCTCGATCATCACCTGGACGTCATGCGCCCAGGCACGCTGGGTGAGCTCACCCAGCGTCTTCAGCTCACTGAACTGCGCCTCGTCGTTGGCATCGGCAATGCAACCCGGCCGGAGACCATCGCCTAGCGAAAAGCTGATGTCGTATTTTTTCATGAGCTCACAAATGCGTTCAAAGCCCGTGTACAAGAAGTTCTCTTTTTGGTGCGCGAGACACCATTTGGCCATAATGGACCCACCGCGAGAGACAATGCCGGTCACCCGCGAAGTCGTTAAGGGCACGTGCGCCGCGAGCACCCCGGCATGAACGGTAAAGTAGTCTACGCCCTGCTCCGCCTGCTCCTCCAGGACCTCAAGATACAGGTCGAGGTTGAGGTCTTCGACCTTCCCGTGCACACGCTCGAGCGCCTGGTAGATGGGCACGGTCCCCACGGGCACCGGTGAGTTTCGGAGTATCCACTCCCTTGTCTCGTGAATATTGCCTCCGGTCGAGAGGTCCATCATCGTATCCGCGCCCCAGCGAATGGCCCACTGCAGTTTTTCAACCTCTTCTTCAACCGAGGAGGACACCGCGGAGTTTCCGATGTTGGCGTTGACCTTGACCAAAAAATTGCGGCCAATGATCATCGGCTCGAGCTCCAAGTGGTTTTTATTGGCCGGAATGATGGCGCGACCTTCGGCCAGTTCCTGCCGCACAAACTCGGGCGGGACGTTTTCGCGAAGGGCAACAAAGCGCATCTCTTCGGTCAGGACGCCCTTTCTCGCAAAATGCATCTGCGAGTAATTCTCGATACCGTCTTTTTCTCGGGCCGCGATCCACGGTTGCCTCAGTCGTGGAATTCCCTGCCGCGGATCGTACCCCTGGGGCCCCGTGGTGTCGTACACCGAAACCGGCGGATGGCCCCCCGATACGGCGATCTCGCGGTGGGGCACACGAAGCGCCTCACCGTGGTAGGCCTTGCGCGATTTGGGAAAGCTTTCCTCCACCGACTCCATCTCGGGGAGGTTCTGGACCTCGCTGGAAACGGTGTGAAGGGACGAAGACGTTCGACTCACGGAAAAACGCATACCGGAATCGACCGACTTAGGCTACCACGGGTCTGACCCAAGGGTTGGATACCATCTTCGGCCAAGTTTTGGAGGGCCAGCCCCTGGCCACGTTGACTTTTGGTGCACCAAAAAGAGCATGCTTTGAGAATGACTGGGGCAAACGCACACTTCCCTGGGCGGTACTGGCAGCCCACCCCCCGAGGTCAAATCGTATGCCAAGTCTGTCCGCGCCTATGCGCCCTCCGCGAGGGGCAGCGTGGCCTCTGTTTTGTCCGCAAACGCGAGGGTGACAAGATCGTCCTCACGACCTATGGGCGAAGCAGCGGTTTTGTGATCGACCCGGTCGAAAAAAAGCCCCTCAATCACTTTTTCCCCGGTACCAGCGTGTTGTCCTTCGGAACGGCCGGCTGCAACCTGGCGTGCAAGTTCTGCCAAAACTGGGATATCTCGAAGTCTCGGGCCTTCGACCGGCTTCAAAGCCAAGCTGACCCCGAGGCCCTGGCAGACGCCTCGAGGGCGCACCACTGCCAAAGCTTGGCTTTCACCTACAACGATCCGGTCATCTTCTTGGAATATGCCGTCGACGTCGCCCGGGCCTGCCGAGAGCGACAAATCGAGACCATCGCCGTCACCGCCGGCTACATCACGGATGAGGCAAGGCCCGAGTTTTTCAGGCACATGACCGCGACCAATATCGACCTCAAAGCGTTTAGTGAAAACTTCTACGCCAAAGTGACCGCTGGGCACCTTGAACCGGTGCTGGACACGCTGCGATACGTCCGTCACGAAACCGATGTATGGATGGAAATCACCACGCTTCTCATCCCCGGCCTGAACGACGACGACGAAGAACTCAAACGCCTCTGCCAGTGGCTCCTTGCCCACATCGGACCCGAGGTGCCCCTCCACTTTTCGGCATTTCACCCTGATTTCAAGATGGTCGACCGGCCGAGCACCCCCAAAAGTACCCTGATCCGGGCCCAACGGCTCGCCCGCACAATGGGGCTCAAGCACGTGTACACCGGAAACGTGCACCACGAAGAAGGAGACACGACCCGCTGCGCCCAATGTGACCACCCGTTGATCGTGCGCGACTGGTACGAGATCTTGACCTACAACGTCCAAGACGGCGCGTGCCCCGCGTGCGGGCACCCACTGGCCGGCCGCTTTGCCAACCAGCCGGGCCGATGGGGCCGAAAACGCCTACCCATCGTAGTCTAAACCGAAACGCACAAGTAGGCAGCCTACATGGGGCTCATGGCGTGGAAGCCACAGTCCACGTAGAGCACTTCACCCGTCACCGCAGACGCCAACGGAGAGCACAAAAACAGAGTCGCATCCGCAACCTCTTGCCCATTGATGGGCCGCCGGAGCGGGCTTTTTTGGGCCGAGGCCGAGATCATTTGGTCGACGGCTCCAATGGAACGCGCCGCACGAGACGGGAACGGGCCAGCGCTGACGATGTTGACGCGGGCTCCCTGTTCGCCTGCAAACCAGGCCAAGGTCCGGGCGTCGCACTCGAGCGACGCCTTGGCAGAAGCCATCCCCCCACCATATCCGGGAACAACCCGATTGGCCGCAAGATAACTCAGGCCCACTACGCTTCCCTGTTGCGCCCGCATCAGCGGCAACGCCGCCCGGGTCAACGCAACCAACGAATAAGCACTGATCGACTGGGCGGTCAGGTACGCGCTGCGGCTCGTGTTCAGGTGACTGTTTTGAATCTCGGGAGAAAACGCGACCGAGTGGATGAGAATGTCGAGCGGCGCATTTTCGGAGAGCGCCTGATAAGCCGCAAAAGCCCCCTGAATGCTGACGTCCCCCTCGCGATAACCTTTTTGCGTCTTCTTTTCGTCGGGGATGCCGTCGAGGGTATCGAACTCCACATCGCAGCCAAACAGCCCGTCGGGCTGAAACTCGCCCGGCACACCGTGAGGCAACTGGCGCGCGTCCTTGTTCTGCGCCCGACGCAAGATACGCTCCACGATCCCCAAAACCCGAGGATGGCTGGCCAAAAACACGCGGGCGCCCGCAGCTTTGAGCGTCTTGGCGATTTCCCAGGCAAAACCACCGTCGTCGGCAACCCCGGTGACCAACGCGTTCTTTTGAGACAGATCTACAGATATCATGATGCGCTCCCTGAATTTAGCTTCGAAGAGTCAAACGGCGTGATGCCCGGTTGGCGGTACGCCAACAGGCCAAGAATCGTGAGGGCCCCGAGTAAAATAGACCCCAGCCAAAGGTGCGCCACCTGAAGCAGAGGCAAGAGGCCCAACCGGACGAGGCCAAATCCCACAACGCTTTGGAGCGCAACCAGGGACGCCGACAGCACCGCCACCCGTCGAAGCCACCGATGGGCGGTGCCACTTTTGAGAATGAACCACGCGAGGGCAAACACGCTGAGGACAACCATCGCCGCAAAACTTTGATGGAAACCAAAGGTCTGGCCTAGGTTCGATATCCAGTCACCCCCTGAAAACCCCTGACCCTGCGCGCCCTTGAGGATCTGGATTTCGCCCCGCACGGCCGCACCGATGCCGATTTGCACCAAGACCACCGCCAAGACCAAGACGATGGCCCCCCCGAACCAAGAATGGCGCGGGCGACGAGAATCCGTCCCGCCGGGGGGATGAAAAGCGTACATCGTCGCGTACAACAGGAGACTCACAATGACCAAAGCGAAACTCAGGTGCACCGTCAGCACCGCGGGCTTCAGCTTGGAGATCACCACCTGGCCCCCAAGCCAACCCTCGAACAGCACAAGGATGAAGGCCAAGAGCGTCGGATAAAACACCCGCTTTTGGTGGCGGTAGTACTTCCATGCGAGGAGCAAAGACAATGAAATCAATAAACCGACGACCACACCCGCCAAGCGATTGAGGTACTCGGTCCACGTCTTGGCAAAGTTGAATAGGGCCGGGTCAATATGGGACGGCACGTCTCCTGGATGAAGCGGGGGAACCCATCGCCCGAAACACTTCGGCCAATCCGGACATCCAAGCCCGGCGCCTGACGCCCGAACCAAGCCCCCGATACCAATGAGCGCGTAGGTTGCAAGGGTTGTTCCCAAAGCCGCGCGCTGATAGGCGTCCCATCGCACGGCCTCGGGGAGTGCCGACGCGATGCCCCTTCTGTCCAGCGAAAAGCAGGCCTCTACCCCGGGGTTAGCCTAGGGCCGAACCCCATGAGGTCGTCCTCCTGACAACTTCAGCAGGCCACCGCACAGCCCGTGCCCCTCGGGCGCCGCCCACGCCCACCGAAGATGTGCCACCCACCGAAGATGTGCCACCCACCGAAGATGTGCCACCCACCGAAGATATGCCCCACAGATGGGACCAAGCCCGGAGGCACGTTCTCACCATGAATGGGCGACGTTCACGCACGATGACGAAATCTGGACCATAAGTGGCGTCAACAGCGCACGCCAACCTCGCGGACAAAACACCATCTATCGATACGATGGCACCCGTTGGAGGCGCGCGTTCGACCTGCCGGCGAAGCTGGTCAGCCCAGGCGCAAAAATCGTCGACGGCGTTCTATACGTGTTCGGAGGCGGAACCGATACCTGGTTCAAAGGTGACATGCGTACCGTGTGGGCTCGATGTATTTAAGAAATCCCTGAGGGATCCATCCCTCGGATCCCTTCGATATGGGACCGATCAACCGTTGACCAGTTGGCGACGCCGAACGATGGCTTCTATAAGGTTGTGCGCGTCGGAATCGAATTCTTGGCATTCGACAAAAAGGGCCGAAGGCTCGGATTCAACCCGAACCACTTTGCCCATGCCGGCCACCAGCGTCGTCCCATCGAGGAGCCCAAAACGAAGGTAGACGTGGGCCCCCTCGGTTTTGGCGTCGTGAGAGCGGATGCGCATACCGCTTTGTTGGATGCAATCTGCATATTCGGCCACGAAGTCTTCGACGGTGTCGAAGCAAAAGGAGAGGACAAGTTCGACCGGGTTTGGCCTTGATACGATTTGCTTCAACATCACTTTACCTTCACACGCGGGCCAGAGCCCAGCTTTGGACCAAAGCTGACGTCACAGCGCCGCCGATCAACAAGACCGCCAAACCCCAAGCGACGCGCGCGCGGCGAGCCACAGCGTCGAAATTTTCGGGGAGGAGCCGCCGGCGAAAAACACCACCGGCAAAAAATGCGACCAAAAAGCCCACGAGGTGGGCCACAACCGCAACCTTTGCCCCAGACGTCGTAATCGGGGTCAGAGCCATCGGCACCAAGAGAAGCAACAGGCCCACAGTCCGCATTCGCTCGCGGCCTGAAAGCAGTGAAACCTCCGCGCGGCCGAGCTGACCACGCGCCCACAAGCCCACCAAACCGTAATTCCCTGCGCTCGCCCCAAGAACGTGCACATGGGTATCCGAAAGAAGGGCCTCCGCCCCCAATCCGAATCCAGAAGACAAAAGCCAAACCAAAATGGTGGGGCCCGCAAGATGGGTACCGAAGAGCACGGTGGCCAGCATGAGCCCCAGGGCGGCGTTCCCGAAAAAGTGAACCGGGTTCGCATGGATAAGACCGCCGGTCACCAAACGCCAACTCTCAGGGCCGAGGGGCAAATGCACGGCAAGCTGGGCAACAACCCGATCGGCGCCAAAACGCATGCCGAGCAGCCCTTGAACGATGCCGCACACCGCGATGGCCAAAAGCACCGGAACGAGACGCCTCTCAAGGCTGGTTGGCGCGGGCAATTCAAGTTCAATGGGGCGATCGTCTTCGTCTTCTGACGGCCAAGCCTCTGTCTCGCGAAGAAGACCCGCGTCCAGCTCCAAAAACGCACTGTGATGCAAAATCTCGATGGCCGAGGGGAGCATCATCGAGGGGACCAACACCCGATGGGTGCCATCGCCCAGCGGCGCCTCCCAAAGCGCGAATTGCTGCCCCAGTTCTTCGTTCAGCATGGCGGGAATCGCATGGGCCTCGAGCATCCGAACCACCCGCTGGGCATCGTCGGCCGAACGGGCGTCGTGCACGGCAACCATTTGGCCGGTGCTCATGCCGCCGCTTTTAGAAGGAACAAAAACCATCGCCCGCGTCCTTTCATTTTCACGTCTGCCGAGGATGTTGACAACGGACGTTCTCGATTTCGATCCATCACACACCAGAACAAAGACAAGGCCTTGACATACATCGGCGCTCGTGGAGGGTTAGTCCGCAGATGGGGGTTCGAGTTCTGGTCATCGGCGCGGGCATGCAGGGCACGGCTGCAGCTTACGATCTTGCGCGTTTTGGCGACGCCGACGAAGTGGTGATCGCCGACGCGGACCGCGAGGTCGCCGAACGGGCAAAAAAACGCGTGAACCGCCTGGCGGCCCGTCCGGTGAGCAAAGGTGTGTCGCTCGATGCGCGTGATACCACAGCGGTGCGTGAAGCGCTGGATGGCATGCATGCTTGCCTCAGTGCGGCCCCCTACCACCTCAATCCAGGCCTGGCGCGGGCCGCCGTCGAAGTAGGGGTTCATTTCAACGATCTCGGGGGACACACCGGACTCGTCCAAGAAGAACTGGCGCTCGATGGATTGGCCAAAAGCCAAGGCGTAAGCGTCGTCCCCGATTGCGGCGTCGCCCCCGGCATGGCCAATACCCTGGCGGTTTTGGGTATGGCGCGGGTGGGGCGAGCAGATCATGTGCGCATCCGGTGTGGCGGCCTGCCCAAGAACAAAGATCTGCCTCTTGGGTATCGACTTTTGTTTTCGATTCGCGGGCTGACCAATGAGTATCGGGGTAAGGCGATCGTCCTGCGCGACGGGCAGGTGCAAGAACTTGCGTGTCTCACCGAAAAAGAGACCTTTGAGCTCCCCGAACCCATCGGGACCGTTGAGGCGTTCACCACCAGTGGCGGGAGCTCCACGTGCCCTTATACCTACGCGGGCCAGCTCAAAAGTTACGACTACAAGACGATTCGATATCCGGGTCACCTAGAAAAAATCAAGCTATTTGAGTCACTTGGGTTCATGGACACCAAGCCGTGTACGATCTCGGGCAATGAAGTGGTGCCACTCGAACTCTTCCACACCCTGATGGAACAAGCCTGGACCCACCCGGACGAACCAGACCTCCTTGTGCTTCAGGTCGACGTCTTCGGACAGCAGGAAGGAAAGCGCATCCACCATCGCTCCCGCCTCATCGACCACTACGACCCAGACACCGGATTTTCGGCCATGGAGCGAACCACCGCGTTCTCAGCCGCCATCGTCACCGCATTCCAGGCCCAAGGCCACATCGCACCCGGGGCGTCCCCGCTCGAAAAAGCAGTCGACCCCGACGCTTTTGACAAAGCCCTCGCCAAACGGCAGATCACGGTGGAGCATTCAACCCTCGGCTGACTGGCATAGACCCGAACGAACCCTATTGATTGCCGTGGGCGGAGGGGATTGATCCATGCAGATCGCGGTCCTGAGTGATCTCCACCTCGGAGCAAAAAATCCGTTGGACCGATTCGGGCGACACGCTCAGGCCGAACAACGGCTCATGAGGGTCCTCACTCGCCTCGAGCGTGCCGTCGACCACATTGTGCTTCTGGGAGACATCTTCGAGACGCTGAGGGGCCGAACCCCGGGGCCCTCGGCCGATGAGCTGCAAAACGCAATGACCGCCTATCCTCGAATCGCGGACCGCGCGGTGAACCACCCCACATACCAGCTCGTCCAAGGCAACCACGACGCCATCACCGAAAAGAGGCACGGCACCCCTGAGGTTCACACCGTCAAAGCCGACGGCGTATCCATCGTGCTGTTCCATGGACACCAACTGGACTGGCTCGCGCGAGGCCAAGCGCCTGTCGGTCGATTCGGCATCTGGCTTGGAGGCATGCTGGAGCGTGCCGGCCTCCCCATCACCTCCCTCGTCGACCCCCACGGAGCGTTGCCGCACGACAGCAACAGCGCGGAGCTCGCCAAGGCCGCAGCCACCGTCGGCAAGCAGATGGGTGCGGACATTGTTGTGAACGGGCACACCCACCGAGCCGCCCACGTAGAACAACAAGACCTCCTCTACCTCAACAGCGGCGCTTGCGTCGCCGGAAGGTGCGAGTTCTTGCTCCTGGACACCAAAAGTCATCGTTACCAGGTGCTCCACGAAACATAGACCCCAGCCGGTCGACCCCCGCCGGGGGTTCTTGCGGCCGATCGTGCACCACCAGGGTCTTGCCGCTCCGCAACGCGACACATTCAAACGCACACCCCGCGCCTTTTTTTTCGCGGTGGACAAAAGAGGACAGCAGACTGTCCACAAGTGGGCTTTGTACGGGACCCTCCCGGGAGACCACTTACGCCATATATCTTGCGCACGAAAACAACAAGCAAAAGCGTTGACAACACCGCGGCCCATGTCGATGGTGTGCGGGAAAACAAGGAATTCCCATGTACCGCATGACTTGCCTATCGATTCTAACCACGTTGTGGGTGCTCTCTTTCGCAGGAGCTGTCGCCTCAGCGGGGCCGGAAACAACCCGTACCACACCCAAATACTCAATTCTGCCGGGCTGGAATCTGTTGAGCCTCCCCCTAGAAGATGCGACTTTCCTGCACCAACACCATGACGTTCTCGAAGTATGGCCCGTGGGCCCGAACCCGACCACCCGGGTCCAGTCCCCCATCGGTGTCGGCCTGACAAAAGACGCCACTGGCATCGCGGGCTATTGGATCTATGCATTGACGGCCATCGATTTTGCGGGGATGACCCGCCCGGCATCAGATCCTCAAGGGCTCCAGAAAACACAGACAGGCCGCTTTAGTTTCATAGGCGTTTCTGAGCCTGCCCTTTATAAAGGCCCCCTCACGACGCGGTTGCTTCGATGGGATGCCATCGCCCAAGACTTTGTTCGAGTGCCCTTAGGACAAGAACTTGTTCCGGGCTTCGGATATTGGGCAGAGACCTCGGTCGAGAACCCCCACGCGGACTTGTCCCATACGACATCTTCGATGCCCCCGACCGCATCGTCCTCTCCCTTTCCACCCACCCAGGTGTTCGCAACCCACCAGGAAAGAGTTGTGCATTTGTCTTGGACCGCGCCTCAATTCTTTCAAGACGGCGCCCCAATCCCAGCCACGCCTCAACTTTCTTACCACGTCCATCGTGAGCACTTGGGTCATGACCAGGACGTCCTTTCCGAGGGGTCGGTCACCATCACCCAAGAAACGAGCATCCGAGAGAACGTTCCGCAGTATGGTGTCTATCGCTATCGTATCCGGGCGGTTTTTGATGATGGCGCGGGCACGGTCCGCTCATCAGATCTGTCCAATCCGGTGGAACAGACGGTGCGAAAAGCAAAACCCGTGCTTTCGCCGGGTGCGTTCGAGCCGCCCGAAACCGCCATCAAAACAGTGGGCGGGGCATGGCTGCCCCAAGCAGCCATAACAACCCATGGGGGCGTGAAACAGGTGCACCTCGTCTATGGTCAAAAAAAAGGCGGCACCCACGAAATCGTCTACGCGAGAAGCGATCGGGGCGGAGCCCCAGGCAGCTTCGAAACGCGCATCACGGTCGCCCCCCCGGTTCGATCGCGTCAAATTGTCGATCTGGCCATCGCCGCCCACAAGGACCGCGTCATGGTGGGCTGGATCGAAAAAACAAGAACCCCGGCGCCAAGCTTTCAGATCCGGGTGCTTGAATCCCACGGCGACGGACGCCCATTCGTTGCCCGGTGGTCCGATACCGTCAGCACGCAGCCCAAACACGATCTTTCGATGGCCTTGGATCGTTTTGGCCATCACCATATGGTTTGGAGTGAAGGCACCAAGGTCTACTACGCAAGAAACTTTGAAACCGAGACAAAAACATCCTCACCCCAGCCGAGCGATGTCCGTGCCGGTGTTTTTGATCTGCACCGAAGAACAACGGACAGTCGGCCGATTCGACACCTCGCAAAGTACAAACCCGTCGGGGGCGAATGTACCTGTGAAGGGTGCTGGTGCGAAGAATCCTATCAAGAAGGCCAAGCCACCGGTCCGGGCCCTGACGGTTCGCCCGAGAAATCCTACGTGCACTGGTGGGAAGACGCCCACGTATACGCGCCCGCGCTTCACGTAAACGACCATCAGGTCGCCATCGTTGGGCGCCAAGTCCGATCGTGGGACAACAAGCCGGTGATCAATCCAGCGTGGGAAGTCATGTACCAAGCACCGGTGTATAGCCCTGAAATTATCCCAGGTCTCAAGCCAACCCGGTTTGCGGTTGGCTGGCGAAAAACCTGGAAACGCGCATACCAAGTGGGCGACGAGGCGCTTTGGCCTGAACTCGGATTCCAACATCAGTACCACTATGAAGGCACCTGGCACGAAACCGACTACGTGAAAGTCGCACGGCGTCCTCTGACGGACGGGCCTTTATCCGACAACAAACGTCCTCATTGGGAGAACGGGGTCGAAATCCGTTGGCAGGTTTCGGTGATTGACACCATTTCTGAACCGGCATGGATAGACAGACCCTCGTATCCAAGTCTGACAAGCTTCGCCTCGGGGGAGCTTGTGACCGTATACGAAAAGGGTCCTGCCTTTGACGCCAACCATCATGCCGCGGGCACTTTGTATGTGGCCCAGTCTTCCGATGGGGGCGACCATTGGTCAAAACCAGCGCCGATCGTGGTCGACGGGTCTGTCGCAACCGGGTACATGCCGAGGGCGACGGCCACCCCAAACGGAGAGATGGTGGTGGTGTACGGCAAGGCGGACAGCCAGGTGCCCGTATCCAGGACAAGTCTCATGGCGCTCTATGGCACGGTGGGTGGTCCTTGGGCCGAGACGCGACTCAACGAAGACACCCACACCCCTCAGGTCCACTCGGTCAAGCCCCCGCATTGGTCGAGCGTGTCCCCAAGCGAACCTTCACCGGCTTCACCTCGGCCGCGCTACGCATCAAGCTACAACGCCGTTCCCGAGGTCGCCGCCCAAGGCACCCTCGTGTATGTACCGTTTGTGACCCAAGCCTCGGGGGCGGCCGAACACGATGGGCTCATGGGAACCCGGGCTTCTTGGGATACAACGGTCCGAAGGGTTTCGGTCAACATCAAAGAGGGCACTCTGACCGAAGGTCGGTCCGCTTCCGCACTGTTGCGTCTCGTCAACGCGGACGATGTCGCGGTGTACGACGAGCCAAAAGAGGCCATGATTGTCCCCCAGTCACAATCGTTCCCGGTCAGCGCCCTCGCCTCCCGTGCCCCCAGTTCCCTCGGCACCGGACTCGGGCACACGGTGTGGCTGCAGGCAGGGCAGGCTGAGGTCTCCATTGAGTCAGGCGTCTTGGCCCGTGCGATGGTGCTGGTCGATGGTCAACCAATGCCCCTTTCCCTCAAAAGGCCCAAGGCAGTAGCCAACAGTGTCGCGGGCAATTACAAAAAAGCCCTCAACGCACGCACCCTCCTCACCCATCCGGTCGATGTTCTGCGTTCCGAAGGGACTTTGGAGGACCCCACCGAAAACGCGGGGCCCAAGCCAGCCTACTACTACGCGGAGCGGTATATCCCGAGCACCGGCGATGCGCTTTACCAAAGCGAGTATCACCTCGACACCCTCTCGGGACGAACCATAGAACACGCCGAGCAACTCGACGCAGAAGATGCCAAGTATTTGGCAAGTTACAAGCGCGTATGGGCTTACACGCTGGGCATCGCTTTGGCACAGGCTTCCAAAGGGGCCCACGGCTTCGAGCGGGCGCGTGGCCTTGCCCGCTACCTCTGCGCAAAAGCGGTTCTCGACCCCCGCCGCGAAAACGAGATCAAAGGATGGCACTTCTCGTGGAACACCGAAGGCGACAGCTGGAAGGACGCCCGTTTGGTCACCGGAGCCAGCGCGTGGGCCACCCACGGCCTGGGTGTCTTTTTGGCCTCACCGGCATTCGAGGAACTCACCGCTGACCGTACGTGGTTTCAACGATGTTACGCGATGGCGCTTCGCGGCTTGAAACGACATCGAAGGCAAGTGATTCTGGAGGACGGCACTTCAGCCTATCTGATGAGTGCCGGCTGGTCGACGCAAGGTCTACGGAATGCCGGAACACCTGCTCTTTTGGGGGCACTGGGGGCAGCCGAAAGCGAGCGTTGGGGCTACTACACCATCCTGGATGTCATCGGCTACGACACCATCGATGAAGAGCAGCCGCCATCGGTCAAAGTATGCACCGCAGGCGACGCGTGCGAACTCGCATCGGCCGAAAAAGAGGGTCTTTGGGCCTGGCGCGAAATCAAACGGCCCACTTGGCTGGCCCTGAAAGAAACCACCGAGGCCATGAACATCGTCACAGAGCACAATCTCGACATGCTGAGTGTGCTCAACCAAGCCCTGGACCACGGGGACGCGCTCGGAATCGAAAAAACCGACGATCTTGGCCAAGCCGCCTTGGTCGAATGGCGAGACGGCCTGCGGGACGGGATTTTTGTGGGTCTGTGGGATGAGACCGGTTGGAAAAAAGAGTTCCTAGACACCGCCAAGGCCCATCCCGACAGCGCGCAAGCGCAAAAGATGCGCGAAGTGCTCAAGGCAGGCACCGCCCTGGGCCGGGTGATCACCGGCAGTGGGGATCTGGTCCCGATGGCTGCGAATCAGGACTCGCCGGCCACAACCTATCGTGTCGGCCAAAAAAGCGTACACTCGGCCATTGACAACTGCAGCTGGCTTTCACTGTCTGTGGACCACGCGGCGCTCGACACCACGCATGTCGCCAGGCTCGATCGTTGCCTGACGTACACGCTGATTCAGTACGCAAAGCCTCTGAGTTTCTGCGACACCACAAAACCAACCGGGTGCCCCGGCGCCCCCAGCTACTACGGCACGCACTATTTTCAGAACGCCTTTCGCGACCCCTACATCGCACCGAGTCACCTTCAGGAGTCTTCCTATCACCTGGAAGCGACCATGGGTTTGATCCTCGGTCTTTTGGTCTTTGTCGAAGCACACCCCGACCATCCGAGCGCCCAAGGCTTCGAACAGGAAGCGCGGCACTTGTGGGCGGACGCCCAAAGGTTCATCCAAGACCACGGCTTCCCTTATTCGAGCCAAAGGATTCCGAACTTGTCCACGCTCTTGTTATCGAGCACCGCGGTCATTTGGTTCATGGACGTGTACGAATACTTCGAGAAGAAGGACGGCCATTTCGACCGTCCCCTCAAGCACTATGCAGCCCACGTGGACCTTTTTTCACTGCGTTCTTTCATCGATTCCTCTTACGCGGATGCCATCCCGGTCGACGGCCTCTGGGCGGTGTCCGGCCACGATGAAGACGGGCCTTACAGTGTCATGCACGAACAAGCACTGCTGTTGATGGCCGCGGTTTCACGCCGAGATGCCGAGGGGGCTACGCAACTGACCGAAGGCCTGCTTGGTGTCCTCATGGAATCGGAGCCCAACATGCCCTATGCGGTCGATGCCCAAAACGGTGCGCCTCGCGCACCCTATGGCGATGCCGCCCTGGCCAGCAGACTCTTGACGCTGTACGCGTTGAATCACTACCTGGTCTGGGCGGACACCGCGGAACACGACGCCCAGCTTCGGGAAAAGGGATGGGCCGTCCTGTCGTCCTCGCTTTTTGCCCTAGAGGCCGAACACAAGGGTTTTTGGGTGGGTGGCCCGGACTCGAATGATGGTCTTTTCCGTTCGGACGAGGAGACAACCCACGTCGACACCGACGAGAGCGTGCTTGGCTATTTTCTCCTTCGCCAAGCCGTTCCTGTAGACCTCCGGTTCGAGTGGTGGGCCGACCGATTGGCGCAAAAGCTCCATTCGCTGTGCTGGGATCCGGTTCTCGAGTGGCCACTCAAACGCGTCTTGGCCAACAACGTCAATGAGGTTGCAGATTCTCCGAAAACGCTGGCCCTTTGCGCCCTGTTCCATCAAAGCCGAGGAGAGTGGCACCACGCACAGCGCCTTTTGGATGGTCTGGCCTTCCTCCGTTCGCGTTCTGGGAGCAAAAGCCCAGAGCTCACGTCTCGGGGCAGCCGCGTCGCGGGTCTGCTGAAAGACCCCTTGGGTTTTCTCAATCTGATCGGAGAAGCATGGGTGCGTAGGGCCCTGGCCCCCATGGACCCAAGAGAAGAAGAACTCGCGCTTTTACAACTTTCAGCGCTATCGTCCATCACCGAAACCGAGTCGAATCCCGTCCTCGGGGCCGCAGCCAATCTGCTCGAGGCCCCAAGAGGCGCATGGGGTGTCGATGCCGGTCCGGCGGTGATCTTGCGACCTTCACGAGGTTCGTTCGAAATCCTTGAAGCGATGTCCGATACGGACTATCAGATGGCCCTCCAGACGGGACTGGCGGAACGCATCGTCGAAGTCCTCACCGCGCTGCTTGCCACCGACAACCCCCGAGACGGGTTCGATATCCTCTTTCGCGAACTCTTGAGACTTCGTTTTGGCATCGATTCGCTGTCCGCCGACGCCCAACCATCCCACGCCGACCCCAGCACGTGGGTGGCCCGGTACCGAGAGGCCCCCAAGGCCGAACTTGTCCAAAAGACCGTCTACCAACTCGGTTCCTTTTGCGAACACGAGCAGACGCTTGTCGGCGCTTCCAGGATTTCTTTGGATGATGCCACGGGGTTCGAACGCGCGTGCCGCGTCGTGGAGCGCCACATCCCCCCGCAGATCCGCGCCCGCGTGGGTTATCCGTCGGGCGAACTCTTCGAGGTTCTGGCACTCGACCCAGGCGGAGAGACCCACGGCATGCACCAGCTGGTCCTCGCGATTCACAACGACCTCGTGACCCAACAGATGCTGGCCTGGCCATCGGACGATCACGCTGAACCCCCGTCTTCTGGCATTCAGCCGGGCGCCGCACCCCATTGGACCGGCCCAGAACTGCTTCGTACCTATCCGCATTCTCCCCCGCTCGCAGACCCGTCCGTGGCTGAGGTTCAAGAAGCCATTCGCAGCCGGCTCGTTGCCGCAAACCGAGACGGGATCAACCGGCACCTTAATGGCGCACCGATGGAGCCAGAGCGTGGACCCATGCTGGTGTTCGCCCTGCCTACGGTCGACGCGCTCGAAGCCCTTCATCCCGCCTCCCCTCACTACTGGAAACCGGCCTCGGTCGCACTTCGAGTGTCGCTCAGCGACGAATTTCGGCCCCATATTTCTTTTGTGATTCCCGGCAGATTGGCGCATGCGCCGCGCCACCCACGCACGGATGCAGACCAGGTGACCAGTCACGCGCTTCGAAGTTTCGTGAACACCTGGGCTGAGGGCGATCTGTTTTCTTTGGGGCAGCATATCGGCATCGATCCCGCGTGGTTGCATACCCTTTTAAAGACCGGTGTCCTCCCCGAGGAAGACTTTCGGAGCCTGGGCGCCATGGGCCTGGGCGCCCAAGAACGAAACGGATGGCGAACAAGGTTCAACGTGCGTGAGGCAGGCTCCGACTCAGGGCGGCTCGATGAATTTCGCACATGGGTCCAACACACCGGGATACCAGACGGAGCGTTCGCGGAAGATCTGAACCAAGATTTCGCCCAGCCGAAACCGGTGGCGGAGCTCAACGAGGCGAGCCTTCGCGCCTTGCAGCGCATTCGTGGTGCCGAAAAAGGGTTGTACCAAAGCCTCAAGACGCTGCTCTCCTTTGATCCCCATGTGGCTGCGTGGATTGCCCCATGGACGTTGCCCGCAGGCATGCTGTTGACCGGCAAACAGGATGCCGACATGACCACCATGGTCGTCTTTGATGAGGCGCCGAGTGGCGCGTGGGTTCGGGTGGGTTCGGTGGCCGCCACTGACGTGATGCGCGAGATCGGACCATTGTCCGGGGTAGACTTCAGTGGTGTGACCTATAGCTTCGAAAGCGAATCCGACCTTCGAAGCCATGGTGTTTTTGTGGGTCAAGACGGTTCACCGAACCGATACGACCCTGACCGAATCTACGGATTCGACGCCCAGCATCTCGATGACTTATTGCCTCTGGACACCGTGTTTCCTGATTCCAGCGCGAGGTCTCCGGGTTTCGTACTGGTCCCGGACGCCCCAAAAATCGCAAAGGGAGATGAGCAAGTTCACGTATATGCCCTCGACTCTGACCTGACGCGGTCCACCATTGTTGATGAATTTCTCCGGCACCATCTTTGGTGGCAAAGCGTTCTCTCGATTGCACAGTACATTGTCGACGATGGAGCCCGGAGACTTTTTCTATCGTCGATGAAAGGCATGATCCTCGGCTGGTTTTTCAACACCCATGCGGCCGAACACGCAGGAGGTTGGCCGGCCCACGGCAGAAACGGGCGGGGCGACCGCCCGTTCTGGTGGAGCGACCAGCCAGGTTACGCCAGCTACCATGAATTGAGCACCGGCGGCGGCCCACAAACCCATCCATCCCCATCCAAACCAGATACGGGCAGCGAAGGGGCTTCAAGCATTGAGGCGACACCGAGTCCTGGTTCGGGCAAAGACGCGTCGGGGGTCTATGGTCCCGCCAGAAAACTGAGTTACGAAGAACTTCGAAGTTTGATCGGACTCAACAACATCGCTTGGAGCAACAGTAAGCCGCTTGCATCGTCCGAGGCATTTCACAGTTTGCTCAAAGAGACATGGCGCCGTACCGCCGCGGGCAAAACGGATGACGAAGCCAACACGAAAGGGGATGTTCGATACCACACCTTTCATAGAGAACTCCAGATCTACATGTTCGGCGGAGACGCAGACATAGACGAACTTCGCGAGAATGACGGCGAGGACAGCTTGTACGCTGGCCAGGACATCGGACGGCTCTTTCTCACGGGTCCCGATTCTCTCTATTTCGAGCCACGCCTACAATACAACACGCCCGCCATGACAGTTTCTGCCCACTATGCGGAGTATGACACAACGCTCGATGCCATGCCGAACGGAGATGACCTTAGAGATCAAATCTTAGAAGAATTCTTGTGGACCCAAAGTCGGGTCGATGCGCTCCTGAAGAAACCAAACGACGAAATCCTGAACCGCATGCGAATCGGTTTCGGGATAGAATGGAGGGACTTTGATTTTGCGCCAGCCTTTGAGTTAAATGGCGTCGCCTATTTTGAACTTCTCGCGGTGACTCCTGCCCAAAACTGGGGGCCGGGAAAGATTGTTCGTCCTTCCAGCTTGTCCTCGGACTTCCTTGAAGGCGCGTCTGATGACGGGAACACTTTCAAACTCGATTGGTGGTCGGACAACTTTTCGTACCGGCTTGGCACCTTAACGAAGCTCAACGATATACCCTACCGATTTTGGGTGAAAAAGGTCACCGACACCTTTCGCAACATTGTCCCCGACGGTCAAAATGACTTTTTTCTCCCGCGCTACGACGGCCACGGTGGGGTATTGTTGATTCAATATGAAAACCTGGGCAACCTGCCCGTCGAACACAAGCCCTTGTTAGACAACACCGTTCCGTTGGGCGAAGAGTACGACCTCACTGTCGAGAACATTCGAAAATGGCTGGGCACGGAGCTTTGGTTACACTTCGGCGCCGAGGATACACACCCTCTGATCGATGGGCTTCCGCTCGACGACAATAGTCATCCGACGCAAGATGCGCTCGAGTCCCTTTTCCGCAGAATGTCAAACGGAGTGGACCGTAGACATATCACGCCCGAGGGTGATTCCATCCCGGGGTTCTTGAACTGGTTTCGGATCGTGTTCGGACCGGCTCTGGTCAGCGGGCGCTACAACTACTTGGCTGGTCGGATGCTAGACGATGATGCGCGCACCGATGTCACCACAGGTCTGGGCCTCGCTCGACTGGTTGACGCCTCCAAGAATTCGGGCGTCGGCGCGAAGTTCGCGTTTTTTACCGAATCCTGGGAGCCCTTTATTGACCTCAGCGAGCTTGAGGATTTCTACCCCAAATTACAAGAGAAATACTATGTTGTGAATCTCGAAACCGCCAAACGGATCGGCAATGGCTCCTTGGTACACAACGAACAACTCGAGTCCACGATCCGCGAAGGCATAGGGAGCGTTTGGGACATCTTTTTCGCCCCCGGGCTCGACCACAGCGGTCCCAATAGGGACCCCGGCAAAGCAGTGGCTCGGGTCCTCTTACGCTCGAAACATGTCACCAACTGGAGCAACATAGAAAAGATTGACGCCAGCGTTTTGAAGGATCTTTTGCCCGAGGGTGCTGTTTCCAAAACCGACCCTACGGGGTTAGATCTGAAATGGTATGCAAACGAGTACGACGACCTCTACTGGTCTCACATGGAATTCAACAGAAAAATTCATGAACTCCTCAAAGATGACACCCATGCCTTTTACCTCGCCCAACTCGTCCAATTTGACGATGATACCAAAGGTAAAGAAAAGGGTGTCATCCACGTGTACAAACACAGCAACACCAGCGAAGCACGAGATCCAAAAAACAAACGAGACTTTGGTTCCGACGAAGGCCACGACCCCACCGGAGACGACTGCTGCATCCCGGTCTTCCCGGAGCAACTCATTCGCCCCGAGCCCGTTCCCCTCACCGTACGCTAGACTTTCGACCGCAGGCGCCAACTTCGAGAGGTGGCGACGCCCTTGGCGAAAAAAGGGGCTCTGCCGACCAGGCTTGTCGCCAAATGCGACGAGTTTGACGCGATGGGAAAGTACACAAGACGTACACCCCATGTATCCTAATAGCGTTCGCAAGAAGGAGACGCGAAATGAACGCTTTTAGAATACAACCATCTTTTTTACTGATTCCATTGTCTCTCGCTGCCGGTTGCGCGGCGGAGGATGCCTCTGATAGCCAGCTTGCCCACCAAAACCTCGCTGGCACCGATAGCTCGACCGTGGCCCAAACAGATTCCGAGAGGCGTCAGCCGGTTCGCGTCCTCGAACTGTTTGATTTCGAAAGGGGAACAACCCCGTGGCAAGCCTTCGGACTCGGAAACCCATCGGTCCGCTGGACCCAGCCCCTTTTCGGTACAATCCTTGGGCGGACTTCCTTGGGCTACCACAACACCGCAATGAGTACATTCGGCGGCTTGTGGATGCCTTTTACCACAGACCTCTCGGGGTACGATGAATTCGGTTTTTTGGTGAGGGCCCATCGTTCGATCCCTGGACGGGTTGCGCTTGGGTTTAAGGACCAAGATGGTGAGGTCTGGCGGCAACGAACGCCCACCGCCATTGCCGGAACCCACGACACCAATGTGTTGTCAGAGATGCGGGTGAAAGTCAGTCTTGCGAGAGAAAACTTCATTATCACCGACCGTGGCCCTGGCGGCGGCAACCTCAAGCCAGACCTCGGGGCGCTGGCGGAGCTTCAGTTTGTGTTTTTTGATGATGAGCCGGGCGTACCGAACGAAGTCCTGTACACCCTAGATAGGATATATGCGCGAGACAATGATGCCGAAGTCCGGTCCTCGAATGAAGATATGCTCATCGATTTCGAAGACGGACACGATGCGTGGTTCGCGTTCGGCGCGGGGACACCTGAGGCCGCTCCGGTCGCTTCCGGGATGGGAGAAGGAAAGCTCGCCCTTGGTTACGCCAACAGCCATAAGATGCTATTTGGTGGTCTGGTGAGAGAGTTCACCCACGACCTTTCCGGCTACTCTGAGATCTCCTATCTTGTGAGCCGCACCGGTGAATCGATGTCTGGCGAGGTCATGCTTGAGCTCAAAGAAGAGAGCGGTGACGTCTGGGCGCAAACCGTGCGCACGAGCATTCGGACCGAAGCCCAAAAAGTGAACGTTGCTCTGGATCGGTCGGGCCTGACATTGATTGACCGGGTTCCGGGGCAAAGCAACTTCGCCCTCGATCTCGACCAGATCAGCGAGATTCACTTCATTTTCTTCGACATCCACCCGAGCGCCCCAGACCGCGTGCACTACATCATAGACGACGTCGTCGGAACGAAAACCAAAGCAGACGAAAGAGAAGAAGTTGAGCTCGCCTCCTTTGACTTTGGTGCCAGCTCGTGGCGCTACGCCGGCGAGGGAAGGCCGTCCATCTCTTCGGCATGGAACGCAGCCGCCTACAAGGGAAACGGCGCCCTCCGGTACACCGACGGCGATCGATGGGGCGAGGTCATTCTGTGGAGCAGCAGCCGAATCACCGACTACAGCGATGTCGAAAAAGTGGCCTTTTACGCCCGGGCCGCCCGTGGTTCATCCAGGATTTCGTTGCGGCTCCGCGAAGGCGGTGGTCGTGAGTTTCGGCATGTTCTGCAGCTGCCGGTCGGTGACACCTACGAGCGACTCGAGTTTGAAATCGATCCTCGGCACTTTAGGCAAGTGCTCTCCGATTCGGACTCGACGATCAATCTCAGCAACATCACCCACATCATGTTCGCGGTTGACGACGACGACCTCGAAGCCGAAGCCCAAGTGGTTGACATGTACATCGACGAGCTGACCGCGGTTCGACGGATTGGCGAATAGCCCGCGAAAACGCAAACCTTCAAGCGTCTCCTTTTGTGCTGAGAGAGCCGCCCCGTCCAGGCCTCGCCTGGGCGGGGCACTTTGCGTCTCTCGCCGTCATTCAGCGAGGCCCAACCCCACGTAGCGCACCCCCGTCAAACGAGCCATCTCGACCTTCCAGGCGGCGAGATCCTCTTTGGCAAACTGATTGAGATGTCGATGCCCACAGGCGCGGGCCATGACCTTCATGAGCTCTGTCGACGCCTCAAAAAAGCGCTGTAGCTTCTTGGCCGCAACCGCAACGTTCAGTTTGGCACGAAGCTCTGGCTTTTGGGTCGCGATGCCCGCCGGGCAGTTGTTGGTGTTGCACATGCGCGCCGCCACGCAACCGACCGCCTGCATCGCACTGTTCGAAACCGCAACCCCATCCGCGCCGAGCGCCAAGGCTTTGACAAAATCGATGGGAACCCGAAGTCCGCCGGTCACAATCAGGGTGACCCGGCCGCTGGCTCCAGCATCATCCAAAAACTTTCGGGCGCGTGCCAGCGCCGGAATGGTGGGCACACTGATGTGATCTCGAAACATGGAGGGCGCCGCGCCCGTGCCTCCCCCGCGACCATCCAAGATGATGTAGTCCGCACCCGCCTCCAGGGCAAAAGCCATATCCTTTTCGATGTGGTTCGCGCTGAGCTTGAAGCCGATGGGAATGCCTCCCGTAAGCGCTCGTACTCGGTCGCCAAACTTCTTGAAGTCTTGGGCGGTGGTCAGCCCCTGAAACGTCGGGGGTGAAATCGCAGGGGTGCCTTCTTCAATGCCTCGAACCTCAGAGATCTTGCCCCGGTTCTTGGTTCCCGGAAGGTGCCCACCGGTTCCCGTCTTAGCGCCTTGGCCCCCCTTAAAATGAAACGCTTGAACCCGTTTGAGCAGGTCTTCACGGTATCCGAACTGCGCGCTGGCCAATTCATAAAAGTACCGAGAATTCGCCGCCTGCTCCTCGGGCAGCATGCCGCCTTCGCCCGAACAGATGCCCGTCCCGGCAAGTTCTGCACCTTGGGCCAAGGACACCTTGGCTTCTTCCGACAGCGCCCCAAAACTCATGTCTGAGACAAACAAAGGGATCTGGAGGGACAGCGGCTTTTTGCTTTCGGGGCCGATGACCAAATCGGTGCCCACCGCTTGGTCCTCCATCAACGGCTTTCGCCACATCTGAGCCGCCATGATCTGGAGATCATCCCACTGGGGGAGCGCCCAGCGCGGAACCCCCATGGACGTCATGGGCCCGTGATGCCCCAAGGTACTCAGACCCTCTTTCGCCAACTGGTGAATGAACGCGACCGTCGGCTCCTCGGGCGTGGGCTTTGCCACCGGCAAGCCAGAGGCCTTCGCCGCCACCCCGGGCCCCTCTTTGCCTACATCTTCGCTTTTGAATTTTTTGTGGGTTCCATCGCAAAAGGGCGCATTGGCCGTATGTTTGCAGGCACAAAAGAAGCCGTCTTCGGTCTCTTGGGCCACCACCTTTTGGGGGGAGAATCCGGTCCCTACGTGGGATCCATCACAGAACGGCTGGCCTTGGGAACGACCGCACGTACAATAGTAGTACTCTGAACCCTTTTCGAGTGAGACTTTGATGGGTCGGTTGTTCGCAACAATGGGAAGACTCATGAAACGGCCCCTATTTCTTCGGCGTGATTTCTACGTCGATCTCGATATCGACTTCGTTGCCCACCACCACGCCCCCTTTATCTAAGCCTTTGTTCCAACGAATGCCAAAATCTTGGCGGTTCACGCGCGCTGTCGCGTGAACCCCACGGACCAAGCCTCCCCAAGGCGATTTCACCGCGGCGGTGATTTTGGTATCCAACGTCACCGGTTTGGTGACACCCCGAATGGTGAGATCACCGTAAACCCGATAGCGACCTTTGTTTGCCGTGATCCGCTTCGATTTGAAACGGATCTGTTTGTGCTTCGCAACGTCGAAGAAGTCTTTGCCCTTGAGATGGTCGTCGCGTTTTTCGTTGTCGGTGTCGAGCGTTGCGACATCCAGCGACACCTCAATCCGGCTTTTGGTCAGATCCTTATCGTGAAGCTCGACAGTTCCCTCCACACCTTTGAAGCGTCCCTTCGTCTTAGACACCATCATGTGGCTCACCGAAAAACCCACCCGACTGTGCGACGCGTCGATGGTCCAAGTCTTCGCGTCGGCGCGCCCCAAAAAACCAAGCGCAAAAAGGAATCCCGTTGTGGCTGCGATCATCTTCATAAAAACCAACCTAGCCCCCGGGCATATCCTGAAACAATACCCTAATAGACAAAATACTGTGTATTATAAGTACACAATATGTTGGATGACCTCAAAACGTTCACGGTGGTCGTCAGCACCGGCAGCTTCACTGGTGCGGCAGAAAGCCTCGGACTGTCGAAATCCTACGTGAGTCGAAGAGTACGTGCCCTCGAGCGAGAACTGGGCGTTCAACTGCTCACGCGAACCACCCGGTCGCTCTCCCTCACCAGCGCCGGCGCCGTCCTCTACAAGAGCGGCAGCGCCGCCTTCGAGCAAATCAAAGACGCCACCAGCCAGATCCTCGAGCTCCAAAGCGAGCCCCGTGGACACATTCGCATCTCGGCCCCAAACGGCTACGGTCAAGCCCATCTGGCTCCCCTTTTTGCAACGTTTCTGCTGAAGCACCCCGGTGTCCATCTACAGGTCGAATACGCGGACCGCTTCGTCGACGTCGTTGAGGAGGGCTTCGACCTGGTGATTCGTATTGGACACCTCCAAGACTCGTCGCTGAGCGCGCAAAAGATGGGCGAGTCGACCCTCCACGTTGCGGCGAGCCCCACGTATTGGCGCCAACACAAAAAGCCAGCCAGACCCGAAGGACTGAAAGATCTTCCCTGCATCCTCTACCAACGACAACTCAAACCAAGAGAGTGGCATTTTTCGCACAAGGGCCAGATGGTCTCAGTGCCTGTTCACGGTCGGCTCATCACCGACAGTGGCCACGCCATGGTCCAAAGCGCGATCCACGGCCTGGGCATTGTCAACCTGCCCGACTTCCTCATTCGTGACGCCCTGAGGTCGGGCGAACTCGTAGAAGTGCTCAAAAGCTGGAAGCAACAACCACGCGGAATCTGGCTACTGCGCCCCGAAAGGCGCTATGCCCCCCGAAGAGTCGAAGCGTTGATCGAGGCGCTGCTGTCAGGCACCCGTGGCCAACACCCTCAGAAGCGAAAGGCCCCCACCAACACCCAGGCCGCCGGACCATAGAATACGCGATGGCTCGCCGGTCAACGATCCCGGTACCGGCAAGCTTGGCGAAAAACCGGGTGAATCGGGGATTGTCCGTCGTCCCCAACCCTTCTGGACCTCTGTGCAACACCTATTGATATCATCGCTTGACTTAGCACCGGATTGGTCGCTTGTTCGAAGCCTGTTGCGAAACGTGAAGGGTTTGTTGCCATCCGTTCGTCGTCTGGGTCTGCGAAGGCCTGTTGGGGGGGACCATGGAAAGGTCGTTGTTGAAGGCACGTCTAGGGGATACGTCCTGGTGTTGCGCCCTGGGTTTGCGAGGACTCGTGGCCTTTTGCTTGAGTTTTCTGGTGTGGGGCGTAACATGGGCTGAAGCCCGGACAAAAGAGCACCCGGTGTTGCTCGGGGCGGGGTGGAATCTCCTCGTCCTCCCGTTTGACGCTGAGCTTCCCACAAGATGGATCGACAACGATATTCTTGTCTGGAAGACGGAGGAAAACTCGGAACCAGATACGCCATCGGTCAGCGAAATGGATGCCGCCCTGGAGGTGCTTTTTCAAGGGACCAGGTACTGGGTTCACAGCCGCAAAAAGCAAGTTCTTGATCTTGCAGTCCGGCCCCATCCAGGGCCTGGGCCCATGCCCTCCAGACCGTCTCAATCCGAGACCATTCCCGTAGATGTTCATGGCCAAGAACCGGCACCGCGACCGGGGGCATTCGAAACCGCAAGCATAGTGGACGAACCGAACGGAATCACTGTTCTCCCAAGGGTAGCTTTGTCCGAAAGCGACGGCCATACCTTGGCCCATGTGGCCTATGGTGTTCGTGCCCATCAACGACCGAAAAGCGATGGCGTCTGGTACCGGCGGAGCGCCAAGGCGGGCAAACCACGTAGCTTTGATGTTCCCAAGCTGGTCGGAGCGACCCAACATGGATGGTTTCTCACCGAGGTGGAGGTGGCGGCGCGGGATGCCTTGGTGAGCATCGCTTGGGTCGAGACAAACGCCAAAGCTTCCGCGCCCAGCTCGGCGGCGACAACGGGGGACGCGCCAAAAGCGGAAGCCTTAGCCCCAATAGGGGTGGCTCAGGTTTGGATCACCCAAAGCCGCGACGGTGGAAGAACCTTTGCGCCGGCCATCTTGGTACGGGATGGGTTGTCGTGGCAGCGCGGCTTGGACATGGCCTACGACCCCTTCTTGGGGCACCACCTCGTCTTTGGGGAGGGCGGCAAGGTCTACTATCTCGCAGACCTCAGCGGCGAGCCGGCAACCGTGTTTGATCTCAAAAAACGTGTCTCGGCAACGGAAGTCATCAAGTACTTGCGTCGAGTCACGCCAAGGCTGAACGGCCGTTGCGACTGCCCTGATTGTTGGTGCGAAGAATCCTATTCGGTCGCCCCCGACACCCCTGAGCACGGCGGGGTTGATTCCGATCGCTATCGCACGGAGGAAAGCTACGTCGTCGAGCCTACACTTTGTGTTGACGGCAGGCAGATCACCATCGCGGCCCGGCAGATTCGCATGTGGGACAACCAACCGGTGCTCAACCAAGCATGGGGCGCGATGCTCAAGTCGCCCGTGTACCAAAAAGTGCCCGTCCAAGGTCAGTTCCTGACCCGCCCCGTTGTGGGTTGGCGCAGTGTTTGGAAAACAGCTTACGAGCCGGGAGACGAAGACCGTTACGCCAAACTGGGATTCGACCATCAGTTTCTATACGGTGGAACGTGGCACGAGGTCGACGAGATCAAAGTGGCCAGGCGCCCCTTGGCCTCTGGCACGTCGGCAAGCCCGCCGCGCATGGATGAAGCCTGGAACGAAAACGATAAGCAAAGCCCAAAAAGTTGGCACCTGTCCTCAGCCGCAGTGGTCGGTCAGGCGAGCGGAGACAATACGCCCTCCCATCCACGCCTTGCATCCACACCCACCGGGTTGGTCTTGATCTACGAAAACGGCACGTCGGACGACCCCAATGCATTGGGCTTCAATCCCATTCAAGTACAAACCTCAACGGACGGAGGGCATTCGTGGTCAGCACCGAAAACGGTAGGGACCGGCTATGTGCCGGTGGCGGGCGTCACTGAAAACGACCACATGAACTTGTTGGCCTACGTGCCCCAAACGGAAAGCGGTGGTTCGATTTTGGCCTTTCACAGTCCTGATGGTGGCCACACGTTTTCAGATCCGTTCACGCTTAGCTCTATGCCCGCCAAACCGGTGCACTGGAAGAGTCATGGCGCGGGGGCGGATGCCTTAGCAGGCGGTGTTTCTTTGGCGACCCACGAAAATCTCTTCTTCGCTGCGTGGATTGAAAAGAGCCCAGGCCCCGGGGGCAAAGACCGATTGGTGACATCCCGCGCGTCTTCGGTATCGGACGTGGCACACCTCAGCGTGTCACTTCCAGAATACATCACCGAAGGCCGGCCATCGAAGGTGGTGGTCACGGCCGAGAACATTTACCACATGCGCGTCAACGCCGAACATGTTCTTCGTTTCGCAACCCGAGATGATGGGGCTAAGGATGAGGTGGCGCCAGCCTCGGAGCCCGCCACCTACGCCCCATCAGAACCCCAGGTGGTTGCGGTCGATCATCACGGAGCAGTCGACGAGCGCATAGGAGCCGCTGGTGGCGGCAGTGGTGGTTCAGGCGAAGAAGGACACGCCGGAGGGCTTGATTTGGTGTCGCTCCAGCGCGGACAAGCAACCGTCTGGGTCGAGCCAGAGGTGTTACCGGTGCCCAAAAACGGAGGGCGGCTTGGAGCGCTGTCCGCGGCATGGCCAGCGGCGCTGAGCCCCAACGAAAGTGCGGGCGCGATCGTGAATGTTTCGCTGGCTGAGGCGCAAGGTTCACAGGCCCTAGAAGAAGGGGTGCCGGTGTTTGCGGCATCACCTCGGGGGAATCGCGAGAAGGCTGAATGGATGAGGGACCGGCTTTGGCGAGACGGTGGCGTTTCGGCCGAGGGGCGCCCCGTAGGCTATCAGGTGGAATACCAGGTGGTCGGAGGCGACGCCGCCGACGAAGACGAGGCTCGAGCGTGGCTCGGTGCGCCTGCCGGTGAAGGGCAGGCCACAGATGCTCAGTACCTTGCGGCGTACGAGCGGGTGTGGGCCTACACCCAAGGCATTGCGCTCGCCCAGTACGCGAGGCTGGGAACGCCTCGTTTTGACGCCAAGGCCCAGGCCTTGGCCCGCTATCTTTGTGCGCGCGCAGATCGGGACCGGCGAGGCAAAAAAGGCTTTCGTTCCGTCATTCGCGGTTGGCCGTTTTCTTGGAATACCTCTGGAGACAACTGGAAGGATGCGCGTTTGGTGACGGGCGCGACCGCGTGGGTAATTCATGGTCTGGGGGTGTTTTTGGTCTCGGATGCGTTTAAGGCGCTCTCCGAACAAGAGCAGAACAAGCAGCGTGACTGCTACGCAGAGGCCCTCGAAGGGCTTGAGGACCACCGCCGCTTCGGGACGACCGAAGACGGTCGAAAGGTCAGCCTGATGACCGCGGGCTGGACCGCGCGGGGACTGGCGTTCGCCCACAATCCGTGGGAGCTCAATCCGAAGCGCAGGCCTCGCTTGGGCGCCATTGGAGAGGCCTGGGACTACTACGATGTGCTTGATGCCATCGGCTATGGCGCGGACGTGGGCATCACACCGCCCGAGATTCGTCGCCATCTGACCAAGGCGGATGGCTCCACTGTCGACTTGCCCCCACGGGTGCTGTCGAATGCGGACCTGAGTTTCATCCAAGAAACCGTGCAGGCAGGCAATGTGGTGACCGAGCACAATCTCGATGTCTTGAGTGTGCTGAATCATGCGTTGAACCACAGTGATGAACTCGGCATTCGAGACCGCGAGCACCTCGAAGCGTGGCGGAATGAGCTGCGAGAGGGCATTTTTCACGTCCTGTGGGACCCAAACGATGTCCACTGGCGCCGCGATCTTGAAAATGCGCGAGATGCATTTGGAATCCGCCCGGAAAAGCGTCTTGAGATTGAAGCGGCGCTCACGGACGGCGTCTGGGGACGGGTGTCCACCGGGGGATACATGCGTCCGGGCGGGCAGCAGCCCCCTTCGCCAGGCGTGATCCGCATCGATCGGGGTCTCCTCGACAGCACAGACTTTGTTCCAAACCGTCGCCACACCGCCATTGACAATTGCAGTTGGCTCTCCTTGTCTGTTGACTACAGAGACCTCGAGGATCCGGCGAAAGTCGATGCCCTGGCGCGCTGTCTCTCGTTTACCAGCTTGGCCTTTGGCAAGCACATCGAATTTCGAGGCCATGCATATTATGGAGCCCACTACTTTTTCGATGGCTTCGAGGACCGCTACATCTCGGCGACGGACCGGCAGGAGTTGTCCTTTCATCTCGAAGCCACCACCGGGCTCATCATGGGGCTCTTGAAATTCGTCGCGCATCATCCTTCACATCCGCAATCGCCCGGCTTTCGGCGCGAGGTCGATGCCCTTTGGGCGGGGGTGCAAGATTTCGTGCTCGACCACGGATTTCCGTACTCCAGCCAGCGGATCTTGGATTTGTCGACGCTGTTGACTTCAAGCACAGCCCTCATCTGGTTTATCGACACCCACGAAGCATTCTATGGGCGTGACCCAGCGTTTTCTCAGGGAGGCCTGTCGTCCGGCGCGGCCTTGAGTGAGGGCCCGCTGTGGAACTTGGGTGGGCTCGAAACTTTGGTGTCCGCTGAGGAGGTATGTGACCCCGAGCAAACGGTTTCCATTGCGGGCGCCCTCGCGGATGAGGGCGCAGATCTGGTGGGGGTTCAGGTTTGTGGGGAAGACCGGGTCGTGCTTCGGTCCCAATCCCACTCGGTCATCAAGTATCGGGCCAATCCGAAGGCCGCCACGCAGGTGGGTGAAGCGGTGTTGAAACTGAAAAAGGTGCTGGCGGCCCCGCCGGGTGAAGTCAACTTGCTTTCCGAGATCACCAGCATCGTTTTCGGCCTTGGGTTGAGCCTTAGCGCGGGCCAGCAGGTGGTCGAATGGTTGGCGGAAGGGTATGGTTGGCGCGCCCTTCGTTTGTACGACCACCCCCCCGTGGGACCCTGGCGCTCGGTGGGGTTTGCGAAGGTGGATGCGCTCAGTGGCCACACCCAAGACGACGTTTTGGGGGTGGTCGACATCTATGCCCGCAACGAACAGGGTCTTCTCGAGCCGAGCGCAAAGCTGAGCCACGGCCAGATCTACGGGATTGTGGTCCCATCTACGATTGTGCCTTGGGTTCCGCAGCTTCCGTGGCTGGTGGTCGACCCGTCGTTTCCCTATGCCGAGGTCTTTGAATACACCCAGCCCATAGCGCTCGAAGAGCCCCCCTCTTTTGCGCCCGAGACCGGCTTTCTGTTGGGGGACACCAGTGCCCAAGATCTTTCGTCCGACGACCCTTTCATTCTTGGGTATCGAGCATGGGCCAAAGGAGGATGGCTCTTACTGGGTCAACTCCAACAACAAGGCTGGTTTCAGCGGCTCTCCACGCGGGAGCAGTGGGCCTACCTGGCGCTGATGCTCGATCCCAAGTCGCATCCGTGGTGGCCGGGGCGTTCCTCCAGAGGCGTGGTTCCACCTACGTGGGTTCACTTCGGAGAACCAAGCAATCCATTGTTTGTGGGCGTGGTTTTGAGCGAAAAAGAGGGAGGGCTCATCACCAGAACATATATAGAGCCCCAAAATTTCGTTGAGGGTACGTGGCATGCGATCGTGCCCGGTGAACACAGACCTGAGTATTGGGCGGTGAAAACCGAAGACTTAACGAAGCTTCCAGACCATCTGAGGGCGCTTCAGTGGACAAACGGCCACCTGCCAACGTCCGGCCCCGCCCCCGGGGAATCTGAGACGCCACCGGACACGAAAGTACATTACAAGCCGGGTGAATCCATGCCGACCCCCAAGGGGTCGAGCGATGGCACCGGCGTGCCTCCCGTTTCGAACGTCAGTGGGTTCCCTCCCGTTCGTCCGGTCGCCTACTTCGGTATTCCGTATGAAGCGTATGTCGCCGGCCTCAGGGGTGTCCCTCGCCGGGTCGAGTTTCTGTCGCGGCGACCACCGGCGGATATGTTTCGTCACGGCCTCCGCTCAAACGAGACTGCCAAGGACTTTTTCGAGTATCTTACAACGGGGCGGGGTGGCTTTCACTCCACCTCGGGCGACCTCGACAGCATCTTGGACCCAAAAACATTTCCCCCGGGTCAGGGTGATGTCTATCGGTACGAACTTCGCCCTCCCATGGGTGCGATCCATGTGCCGAGTGTGATGAAATCCCTGGGCATCGACGTTCCACGGGCATGGGCCAACCTGGTGGTTCTTCCCTGGGGGGCGCCACCGGAGCATTTTTCACTATCGAGGGTCATGAGTCCCAACGGCATCGGTATGAACGGCGGTCCCTTCGAAGAACACGTGTTGTTTGAGTCCGCGCTGGAAGCCCCGAACGGGGAGGCCCAAGAGAGCTACATCGATGCTACGGCCATCGATGACGAATTCCTTCAGGCCATGGCAGATGTGTGGGCGGCCAAGACGGCGTTCCTCCCAAGGCCGCTGAGCGTCGCCGACGTCAATCTGGCCCGCCACACCGCGCCTTCGTTGGTGGTTGTTCCTGGTCCCCAGAGCGCTGACGAGCCCACCGGACCGTTTTTGCATGGCCTTTCCCCCCAGCCAAAGACCTTGGGCCTGAGGACTTTGACGAAGTGGGAAGATGCGGAAAATGCCCTCCAGGCGGGCCTTGTCAAGAACCAAAATGCGCATCTTTCAAAGACCCAGGAGCGGTGGCTCTATTTTGTTGAAAACGATGGTCGCGGCCTCAACCTTGAGCCTCTCGACGCTCTGCAAAAACGGCAGATCTGGTTCTCGGAAGGCGTTTTGAGCAGCCAGATCATCGGGGCCCAGGCGTTTACGTGGGATCCAACCAAAGAAAGGATGGTTGAGGGCCGCTTCGTGCCCAACCCAGAGTACAAAAAGAAAGTCATCCTTCCCCTGATATTTGGGGAACTCCGAGTGCGCTTTGTCGACGAGGCGCCCAAGATTTTTTATGACGAGTCCGAACAGCGAAGCTACGTGGCTTCAGACGCGATAGAGGCGACCTACTACGAAGCAGCCATCGCCCGCGCCAAAAAAGAGGCCGCCCACCTCGGTGGTCAAGGGGTCGTCAGAATGTTCGGCGGTCAGCCCGTGACACGCAAACAAGACTACCCCGACAACGTCGAAGAGATTCCGATTCGGGATGTGTATCGGAAAACGTCTCTTCCTCGGTATCGCACCTATCGCTTGGGCGGGCTTTGGCTCCGGACGGTGTTGGAAGAGTACGCGCGGCACGGTTTTTCGCTCAGCAATCCAATTCTTGTATACCGTCTTACCACCGGTCAGATCGTGGCTCGCGAACGCGACCACATTCGCCTTGCGGCCATGAATCTCCTCGGGGAGGATAAGATTCCGGTCCGTTTCGTGATTCCGGAGTTCGATGGTGAGGACCATCATGAACCGCCGGTGAGTCCCAACCTGGCTCCGGGCACCGCCTACGGCGTGACCCAAGCCGCTTTTGAAGCCGCCCAGAATGTCCACTACAAGATTGCCTATCGCTTGAATTCGAAGGTCTCGGCTTTTGATGCGTTTCGTAAAGGCTTTTCAGCGGCAGGCGAACATACGGACCTATGGGATCACCTTTGGTACGATCACCCCTTCACGATTTCTCCGAAGCCCGAATCGGCGTGGCTCACCGCCCACAAGACCCCCGCGTCCGCCACGGACACCTTGCACGAGCTGATGGAGGGTTACGACTTCGCCCAGGGCTGGATGGCTTTGGTGCGGCCGAGAGGCGGTGTGGACGTGGATATTGCGCTGGGCTTCCAATACGATCAGCGTTCTTTGCTGACCGTATTGCACCAGATTCCAGCGACCGATGTCCTTGGGAGCTTTGTGCCCGGTGGGTTTTTGCACGTCAACCACCTGGCCGAGGACCCGCTACACCCCGCCTATGCGCTGGCGACCGATCTTGTCGAACGCCCCCTGACGGACCTCAATCCAAGGTTTGTTGAAGAGCCTGAGGTCGATAGGTACGTTCAGCGACTGAAGAACCAAGAAACCTTTGCCAAACCGGTGCTCTTGCTCAAAAAGCCGGGGGGCGATCTCCATCTTCTGAAGGGCGACCGAGAAATCTGGGCTCTCACCCGGATGGGCGAGACCACCACGGCGGCCGCGGTCATCGATTGGTCCCGACTTTCGGCCGAGCAGCAAGAGATGGTAGAAGACATGCTCCAAGGGCCCGTTCTCTTCGATCCGGTCGTTCCCGACACACCCGCATCACAAGCGCCTGAGATAGCCGATGAGGAACACCGTTTTATGCCCAAAAGCTTGTCCTCCATGCCCTTAGGTACCCCGGTGGAGCTGACGGTGGAGAAACTGTTTGAAATTTTGTCGCCCATGGGGGTCACGGAAAAGCACAAGGCGTACGGCCCCGAAGATCACGCGGCCGCGGTCAAACTCATCTGGAGCTTTCTCGAACGGGGCTTCATTCGGGCCGATGGCACGTTCAACAACTTTGCCGCTCCCAATGATGCACTGACTCAACTGGAGCGCATGCGGGAGCGGATGCCCGTCCAAAACCGCTTGGGCGCCCCTTCAGAATACGAGGTTGACAACATTTTTACCTATCTTTTTGGCACGGTGCTCTCTGTTGGACCCAAGCGCTTCAAGAACCTCATTCCCGCGTTCGGAACCATGTGGATCGAGAAGGGTGACTTCGGCGTCATCAAGGTGATGTTGGCGCCCATTGTCGAGCAGCCGTTTCCCTACATCATATACGAAAAGCTCTTGCCACTCGAGTCTTTGGTCAAATCCAAACCCGTCAAGGCGGACGATTCCGAGTTCCAAACATGGCTGCAGGGGCAAGTTGGAGCCTCCTGGGATGCGAGCGTGGCGCCCGCCCCGGTTGTTCGCGTATCGGACTGGTCCAGATCGGTATCCATCTCAGCGGGTGTCGGCGTCCTCGCCCGTCCGAAGCATGACAAGCGATGGGTTCGCGAGGAAGTCCAGGATCCTCGCGTGCCCTATCCCGAACTGTTTCCCGAAGACGTCATCAATGCCGACGGAACCATCGATCTTCGGTGGCTGTTGACCGCAGACGAGAACGACGCCAAAAGACTGCTCCACGCCCTGCACATCGATCCCATCGCTGTGGGCAGTTTTGAACTGGCCGAACTCAGAAGCTCAAAAAACAACCAATGGGACGGTTCCATCAGAATCGTGCGTTACGTGGACCAAAAACTAAAAAACGCCAAACGCTTTGACCCAAACGCAGGCTTTTCTACCCCCTGAACGATAGTTGTGGGGCTCAGCTGGGGAAGTACGACCCGCTCAGCACCCTCCCAGTCGATATAATCAGTGGAATCAGTCGATGACCAAAAGTTCCGTTCTTCTTCCTCGGACTTCAATTTTGGTATGCTCTTCTTTTTCATGATGTGTACTTCCGTAATTCTCGCGTCGGCGGGCTACTCGGGTTTGGTCAGTGATGGACCGAGGCGAATATGGAGGTACAAATCGCCGTCCTCGAAGCCGAGATGCCGGTAGTAATGGCGCGTGCCCACGGCGGAGATGACCGCAAGCTGAGCGTAGCCGCACTCAAGCGCAATGTCTTTGGCGCGCTCGACAAGGCGCCGGCCGAGGCCTAGGTGCTGAGGCTTCGATGGGCTCCGCTGGCCGAGCCCGACCACCGCACCGTAGACGTGGACTTCGCGAATGAGGGCCCGCCCTCGAAGCTCAGGGACAAACGAATCACCCTGAGGAAGCGACAGCCTGAGGAAGGCCACAATGCGATCGTCAGGGGTCACAAACTGAAGGAAAACCTCGCGGCCGATGCTCGTCGCGTAGGACTCCTCATCGAGCGCAAGGGAGTCCGCGGGCACCGGCGCCCCTCGGATTTCGCGGCTCCGAATGTCGCGCATCGGCCAGCCTTGTTTGTCGATTTCTTTTCTCGCCACTTGGCGAAAATTGGTCACTTTGTTGCCCACCACAATGTCGTGCGACGGGATATCGCGGATGACGCGGGTCAACCGGCAGTACGGGGGCACACGGGTCATGCAATGGGTCAGGACCCCCATCAGTTCTTCTTCGGTATACGGAGACCACAAACCGGCCTCGTAGGTTTGCATGAGCTCTGCGGTTTCGATGAGGCTACACGGATAAAGCTTCAACTCGTCTGGGCGAAAATCAGGGTCGGAAAAGATCTTTTCGAAATCGGCCCGGTCGTGGTCCGGCGAAGAACCGTAAAGGTTGGGCATCCAGTGGGCATGAATTTTGAACGCGGCTTGGCGCAAAAGCCGCATCGCCCGGCGGGTTGTGGCCACATCGTGCCCTCGCTTGTTCAGTTTCAAGACCTCGTCCGACAGACTCTGATAACCGATTTGCACCTTGGTCGCGCCCAATCGGCGGATGCGCAAAACCTCTTCTTCTGAGATCCGGTCGGGTCGGGTCTCGACCACCAACCCCACACATCGAACCGCGGCCCCCTCGTTTTGACGCTGGGCTTCGTCCAATGAAGCCCATGTGGCGCCCTCCCAAGGGAACATCAATGCGCCGTCTTTTCTGTCTTTGAGAAACGCGGACACCGTTTCATTGTAGGGGCGGGTGAGGTCGCGACCATCGACCGCGTCGTCAAGCTCCAAAAACTCGACGTGCCGTTCGTCGGGGGCCACCGACGAACCGGCCGTAAAGCCGTTCATCGCGTCAAAACACCGCCTCACGAACCAGATTTGGTACGACTCCGGGTAAAAAGACCACGTCCCGCCCAAGATGATGAGCTCCACCTTGTCGACACAATGCCCGTTGGCGTGAAATACCCGAAGTCGTGAAAGCATCTGGGCATAAGGGTCAAACCGGTGCTGCGCCGCCCGCTGAGCCCCGGGCTCCATCGAGAGGTAACTTTTGGGCATGCGCACATCATTGGGACAAAAAATACACTTTCCCGGGCAGGGATAGGGCTGGGTCAATACGGTAACCGGCGCAACCCCACTGTCGGTCCGGATCGGTTTCATCCGAACCTTTTCCACCAACTGGTGGGCATCAAACGCAAAACGCCCCGCAAACTGCCGAACACCTTGGATAATTTCGCTCTTGGAGAAAATGCCACACCCGTCCTTGGGGTGCTTTTTTAGGACGCCCATCAAAGCATCGGCATCGATGGTTTCGAGCGCCCCCAAAGCCTCAATGATGCTCGTGAGTTCTTGCTCGTAGCGCTCCGGCCTGAAATGATAGCGATTGCCCAGATCCATGACGGTGGTCGACCGCGGGAGCCTACATGTCCATGTCGCCCAAGACAATCCAAAGACTCAACGACCTCAACCGAGCATTCTACGAATCCTCAGCCCCGTCTTTCAGCGCCACCCGAAATGCCCCCTGGCCGGGCTGGTTTCAGCTTCTACCCTGGCTCACCGAACTATTCCCCCAAAAGACCCCCCTCACCGTCCTCGACCTCGGCTGCGGAAACGGACGATTCGGTGAATTCTTGGCCCAGCACTTGGACCGCCCCTTCACCTACACCGGCGTCGACCAAAGCGAGAGTCTCCTGGCCGACGCCCGCGCCCGGCTCCACAACATCGACACCACGTTCCTTCACACCAATCTCCTCGCCGATGCCCCTCTGCCAAAAGCCCCCTACGACGTCGCAACCCTGTTCGGCCTGATGCATCACATCCCCAGCCACGAGCAGCGCCGCCAAACCCTCCGCTTTGCCCTCCAGCAGCTCCGCCCCCATGGCCTCCTGAGCGCTACGTTCTGGCAATTTGCCCGGTTCGAGCGCTTCTCCAAAAGATTTGTGCCGTGGCCTCACTACAACCGCACCCAGGCCCACCCCATCGACCTCACCGAACTCGAACCCGACGACCATCTTCTTCCCTGGAAGGAAGACCCTTCCCGCGTCCGGTACTGCCACTTCACCAGCCAAACCGAGACCGAAGCCCTTTTCAAAGACCTCCCCCTCGACGCCGTCCATGAGTTTTCTTCCGACGGCAAAAACAACGCCCTCAACCGCTACGTCCTCCTCCGCCGAAAACCAGACCAGCCTGGCTAGCCCACAACACGTATCGACCTAAGGTTTTCGGGTCGGTCGGTGCAAACCGGCAGAACCCACCCACGTCTCATATTCAGACAGCCGAAGCCCGTACCGACTGATATTTCCTTCATGAAGATGTTTAAGCTCTTGGAGCACCAGTTGCTGAAAGTGCTCGAATTCACTGTCTGGAACGTGTGAGCCCGCCATCAACCGAACCACATCTTCCGATGGCGTCTGTTGTTTGCGAACGATATCTCTGACGACTTCGTAGAGGGCAGTACGATAGCGAAGACGGAACGGGTCGGGCGGTGCCGCGGCTTCCTTGATGACCATACCCGCCGGCATTTCAGCGCTTGGCGACCGGCCAAGTTCGGCAAGCTGGAAGCGCAATGATTCGGGAAGATAGTAGGTTTGGTTCGGCTTGTAGCCTTCAAGCCATTGTGCGTCATAGCCGACTGGCTTGCGCCCTGCCTCTTGGCGGCGGATGTACGCTCGGATTTCGCGGCCCTCGTCGGAAATAGGAATATAGGGCTCCGCGAAACCCGCCGCAATCGGCTGGGCGCTTCGAGCATCTTCCGAGCTCTTCGGAAGATAGCGGCGACCTCTTCCCTCTCCCCTGATTCGCAACTCTTTGCGCGCCACGAGCTCGGTGAGCCGGCGATAGAGCGTTTTCCGCGACATGAAGCCCGCAAGCTCGGCGTGAAGCGCGGCAAATCTTCACGCCTTCTGGGTGGCGCCGAACAATCCCAACGATTCGTCGGTTGGAGTCCTTTGATGTCGACCCGGCCATACGCACGGCCTCTACTAGACCCTATGGAGTGACCGGCCCGCAATCGTAGGCCCTGCTACAATGCAGGGAACTATAGAGCGCGGGTTAGCACCGAGCGGTGCCAGAGCCGCATACGAAAGGAGCCGGTCATGGCGAAGGGTATCACATGGGTTGGAATGGACGCACACAAGAAATTTATCAGCGTAGCCATGCTGCTGCCGAGGCGAAAAACGACCGAGGAATGGAAAGTGAACAATGAGCCGAAGGCGCTCAAACGGCTGGTGCGGAAACTGGAGAGGGAGGCCCCAGGAGAAATCCGGTGTTGCTACGAAGCAGGAGTTTGCGGCTTTGCCCTGCAGCGAACGCTTCAGGCGCTGAGCAAGGGCCGGTTGGTGTGCGAGGTGATCGCGCCAGCGCTGGTGCCCAGAAAAGCGGGCGACCGGATCAAGACGGATAGACGTGATGCGAGGAAGCTCGCTGAGCTGTTCCGGGCCTGTCTTCTTACGGAAGTCCATCCTCCGCAAGCTGACGACGAGGCGGTGCGCGATCTATGTCGATGTCGGGAGGACGCGCAGGAAGATCTGATGCGCGCACGGCATCGATTATCTAAATGGCTTTTGCGTCGTGGCCGTTCCTTCACGGGCACCAAGAACTGGAGCCTGGCTCATAGGCATTGGCTTAAGGGACTTTCATTTGAGAATGAAGCGGACGCCACCACCTTCCATGACTATCTTCGTTCGATGGAACAGATAGAGGAGCGATTGAAGGACCTCATGGAGAACATCGAACGAATGGCGGTGACCGAGTCGTACGCTGAAGCGGTGGGTCTTCTTCGATGTTTTCGGGGCATCGATACGCTGACTGCCATGACAATCGTAGCTGAGCTCCATGATTTCGGCCGCTTTGAATCACCGCGTGCGTTGATGTCTTATCTTGGCCTCGTACCCGGCGAGCATAGCTCAGGAGGTAAGTCCCGACGGGGGCCAATCACAAAGACCGGGAATAGGCATGTGCGTCGGATTGTCGTTGAGGCGTCCAAGCACTATCGCAAAAAGCCCACGGTGGGACCTCGTCTAAAGAAGCGTCGAACGGGTCAACCGGCGGATGTGGTCCGACACGCTGACAAGGCACAGTCTCGTTTGCACCGAAAGTACTGGCGCCTCGTGCACGGAAACAAAAATGTGAACAAAGCAACCATCGCGGTTGCAAGAGAACTCGTCGGCTTCCTCTGGGCGGTCCTCTATCCAAGAAGTGCTCAGGTTGGGCCGGGTCTGAGGCGGGCTGCTTGACACCATGACGAACCGTGCGCTCCATCCTCAAGAGTCTACCAGCGTGCTCATGGTCCTCCAGGCTGCCCTCGCTATGCTCGGCGCTGCGCGGCCTGGACCACCACTGCGCCCACCGGTGACTTTGACCGTGGATGAAGCGTACGGGTGCCTCCGGCGGGGACTCAGCGCCGGGCAACAGGATGATCTACACAAAAAGTATGAGGGGAGGCGCGAAGGGCGGACGACGAAGGCACGAATTGGAGAAACACGCGACCTAGCATTGCGACAGGCCTTGCGCCGGATTCGCGCGACTAGACAGCGACCTCTCCCGACGGAACACGGTCATGCTAGGCTCTGCTTGGGCTACGTCCAGGTAATCCGCGGATATCAGAGTGACTCGTCGTCGAAGAGACCTACGTCGTCCTTCCTTTGCGCTTCCCCTCTTTCACCCGCACCTCACTGCGAAGAACGGGAGGATTTTTAGAGCCAAAATGAGCTTACGAGTATTGACAAAGGGTCACTCCATATCAGACTAGAGCGCATCTCATAACCTCATTTTCCTGGACCTGGACCTGGACCTGGACCTGGACTTGGACCTGGATTCCTACCGGCGGGTTCGAGGGGGAAGGCACATCTTAGAGAGAATGCGAACGATCGGGTCGAGTATCTTAACAGCCTCCCGAACCGATGCTTTGTCGATAAAGCCAGGAGCAAGACAGGCGTCGACAATTGCTCCACACTCCATAGCGGAGCCTCTGGCGATTGCGTAGAAGCGTTTTTGGTCCGTTGGCCTGGTCTTTCCAGAGCCTTCCGCGATATTGAGCGGGACAGACAACGACGCTCGCCGGATTTGGTCCGCAAAACTTGCGTAGCCGGGGGGGAAATCGATCCGTGAGCTGCGATGCGAGAGGCAGGAAGGCGATGGCCAACCGGTAGACTTCGAGATTTCGGTAGTTCATGCGTCCAGGTCCAGGTCCAGGTCCAGGTCCAGGTCCAGGAAAATGAGGTTATGAGATGTGCTCTAGACCCTATGGAGTGACCGGCCCGCAATCGTAGGCCCTGCTACAATGCAGGGAACTTTAGAGCGCGGGTTAGCACCGTGCGGTGCCAGAGCCGCATACGAAAGGAGCCGGTCATGGCGAAGGGTATCACATGGATTGGAATGGACGCACACAAGAAATTTATCAGCGTAGCCATGCTTCTGCCGAGGCGAAAAACGACCGAAGAATGGAAAGTGAACAATGAGCCGAAGGCGCTCAAACGGCTGGTGCGTAAACTGGAGAGAGAGGCTCCAGGAGAAATCCGGTGTTGCTACGAGGCAGGAGTTTGCGGCTTTGCCTTGCAGCGAACGCTTCAGGCGCTGAGCAAAGGCCGGTTGGTGTGCGAGGTGATCGCACCGGCGCTGGTGCCAAGAAAAGCGGGCGAGCGGATCAAGACGGATAGACGCGATGCGAGGAAGCTCGCCGAGCTGTTCCGTGCCTGTCTGCTCACGGAAGTTCATCCTCCGCAAGCTGACGACGAGGCGGTGCGCGATCTATGTCGATGTCGGGAGGATGCGCAAGAAGATCTAATGCGCGCGCGGCATCGATTATCTAAATGGCTTTTGCGTCGTGGTCTTTCCTTCACGGGCACCAAGAACTGGAGCCTGGCTCATAGGCATTGGCTTAAGGGCCTTTCATTTGAGCATGAAGCGGACGCCGCCACCTTCCATGACTATCTTCGTTCGATGGAACAGATAGAGGAGCGATTGAAGGACCTCATGGAGAACATCGAACGAATGGCGGTGACCGAGTCGTACGCTGAAGCGGTGGGTCTTCTTCGATGTTTTCGGGGCATCGATACGCTGACTGCCATGACAATCGTAGCTGAGCTCCATGATTTCGGCCGCTTTGAATCACCACGTGCATTGATGTCTTATCTTGGCCTCGTACCGGGCGAGCATAGCTCAGGAGGTAAGTCCCGACGGGGGCCGATCACAAAGACCGGGAATAGGCATGTGCGTCGGATTGTCGTTGAGGCGTCCAAGCACTATCGCAAAAAGCCCACCGTGGGGCCTCGTCTAAAGAAGCGTCGAACGGGTCAACCGGCTGATGTGGTCCGACACGCTGACAAGGCACAGTCTCGTTTGCACCGAAAGTACTGGCGCCTCGTGCACGGAAACAAAAATGTGAACAAAGCAACCATCGCGGTTGCAAGAGAACTCGTTGGCTTCCTCTGGGCGGTTCTCTATCCAAGAAGTGCTCAGGTTGGGCCGGGTCTGAGGCGGGCGGCCTGAAACCATGACGAACCGTGCGCCCCATCTTCAAGAGTCTACCAGCGTGCTTATGGTCCTCCAGGCTGCCCTCGCTATGCTCGGCGCTGCGCGGCCTGGACCACCACTGCGCCCACCGGTGACTTTGACCGTGGATGAAGCGTACGGGTGCCTCCGGCGGGGACTCTGCCCCGGGCAACAGGATGACCTAAACAAAAAGTATGAGGGGAGACGCGAAGGGCGGACGACCAAGGCACGAATTGGAGAAACACGCGACCTAGCATTGCGACAGGCCTTGCGCCGGATTCGCGCGACTAGACAGCGATCTCTCCCGACGGAACACGGTCATGCTAGGCTCTGCTTGGGCTATGTCCAGGTAATCCGCGGATATCAGAGTGACTCGTCGTCGAAGAGACCTACGTCGTCCTTCCTTTGCGCTTCCCCTCTTTCAACTACACCTTACTGCTAAGAAAGGGAGGCCTTTTAGAGCCAAAATCAGCTTACAAGTATTGACAAAGGGTCACTCCATATCAGCTAGGGTCCAAGGGTGACCCACAACGAACCATGATGAGCCATGGCTTAACAGGTTGTGGGTCGATTCTCAAAAATATGGGTCAAAGATGGGTCATCCCAGTCACCAAAAAACCCCGCTCGAGCGGAAGGGCTTGTGCCGGACCACAGACTATATATCTGAAATTATCATGCAATTTATTGAAAACCCAGTCTATCAAGCCGTACTCAGCAACGCTAAAGCTTCAACGAACAGAAGACCTCGCGGACAACGCCATTCTCTATCAGTTATCCGCGAAGAATTCGCTATTACTCGCGGATAGATGAATTTGGATATCCATATCCGCGGGAAAAATCGAAATAACGTGCATTTCGGACCGGGCTCTGGGCCCGCAAAGCCACATGGACGGTGGAAGCTACGCCTATCAACGGCTGACGCGGTGATCGCGGGTTACGGAAAAATGCCCAGCGCATTGAGCTGCTGGGTTGCGGCTTCCGCCCAGCCTCGGTTGGCCGCGGGGTTGGCCGGGCTCGGGTGTAGGATTCGGGCCACCTTCACATCGAGACCCTCAAGGCTGGCCAGGGCTCGGGCCTCGGCGAAAGCACCCACGCCAACGACCCATTGAGGCCTGAAGTGCTCCGCCACCCGACGGAGCGCGCGGTCACAGATGCGGAGGACTTGCGCCCGCTCATCGGCGGAGAGCTTGTCTGGGGTGCGGTTTTTGCCGCTCTCTTCCATGAAGGTCAACGGGCAATAGTTCGCGATAAAAAACCGGCGAAAAAACGCGGAGGGGGTGTCGAAGGTGTCCTTGGCCCAGCCCCAGATTCGGCGGCCGCTGACTTCGCTCCTGGGGCAGTCAAATCCTTGGATGGGGCGTTTCGGGTGCTCTTTTTGGGGCTTGTCAACTTTGGCTTCAATGCCCAGCCATCCCCGGACGCTTTCGATCTCGCCAAAAGGGACGCCGGTCTGGGCCATGCCCCAGGGGCCGGGATTCATCCCCAAGAGCAGGACTTCCCTTGGCCCTTGCCCATAACGTTCGAGGTACGCACGGTGAGGCTTCCATGCATATTCCAGCGGGTTGTACACGTGGGTCACGGGCGGACCAAAAACCAGAGGCTGGAGTTCGCGGTTGAGTTTTCGGGTGATCGCCAGCAAGTCCATCGTCCTCTCGTGTTTCCTCAGCGGGACGACCCACACTGCCGAAGCTGCTGCTCAAGGTCTATGGTCTGCCGCTCCCAGTATTCTTCGGTGTTGAAATAAGGGAACGCGTTTTTAAATGCGGGGTCTCGCCATCGCCGCGCAATCCACGTCGCGTAGTGCACATAACGCAGCCCCCGCAACGGTTCGACCAAATCGAGCCATGACGCCTCAAAGTCACCAAAATCGCGGTAGGCTTCGATGAACAGCTTTCGTTGGCGCTGTCCGTCTTCGTCGGAGCTTGGCACCAGCATCCACACATCTTGGACGGGTGGACCCACGAGAAAATCATCGAAATCGAGAAAGAACCACTTGTCGTTCCGCTTCAGGAGGTTCCCTCGATGGCAATCCCCGTGAATGCGAAGCATAGGAACACCGCGGGCGCGGGCATCATACAGCTCGGCGATGTCCATCACCGCCTTCTGGTAGCGCGCCTTCCACTGAGGCGGCAAAAACCCGTTCGACTCCAGGTACTGAAGCGGCTCGCGCCCATAGCTATCTCCGTTCAGCACCCCACGATGTAAAGACGAATCCACCTTCCCCACGCCGTGGATTCGGGCCACCAGTCTTCCCAAGATGGCCACATCCTCGTCGTGGAGTTCATCGGGGGAGCGGCCCCCGGTTCGGGGCCACACCGCGTAGTAGATTCCTTCTACTTCATGAATGGAGTCCCCATCGGCGAAACGAAGGGGCGCGCAGACCGGGATCTCCACGTCTTGCAGCGCAAACAGGTAGCGATGCTCTTCCTGAATGGCTTCTCGGCTCCATCGACCGGGCCGATAAAACTTCACCACCACATGGGAGTCGTCTTCGAGTTTGAGGTCATAGACCCGATTTTCGAAGCAATGAAGCGCAAAGCAATGGCCGGTCGGCTCGAAGCCTCCCGCCTCGACCGCCCGGATCACCCAGTCGGGGGTTAGTCGGAGAAACAGGTCGGTCTCGTCCATGGGCGGCCATGTCTAGCAGTTTGCCGCCAAACACGCTACGTGAGAGTTGGGGAAGAGGAGGCCCATCGCCATGGAAGAGGTTTCAAAGCTTAAAGCGAGACTCGAGACGCTCGAAAGCGCCCATCGCCGCACCCGCCGCCTGACATCGGTCTTGATCCTATGCATTCTGGGCGGTTTTCTCATGGGGGGGAAATCGGTCAAGATGTTGGGCGACAACATCCAGCTCAAGGGTCCCAACGGAAAAACACGAATCAAGATAGGAAGCTGGTCCAACGGGTTTTCCGGCCTATCGATGTACGATCAAGCGGGCAAGCCGAGGGTCAATCTCGGTGTCCACGCAAACGGCCGGGTTCGACTGACCCTGACCAGCCCTGACAACCAGGCGGTCAGCACCTTACAGGTTGAGCCGGGCGGAGACGCTAAGCTGAAGATGGGTCGACGCAACGGCCCCCACGAAACCACACTGCACGCCTCCAAGGACGGCGCCGCGAGTCTGAAACTCGGCAGGAGCAAAAGCACCGGGGTGACGCTCGAGGGTCAGCCCAAGGGTGGAAGTGGCCTCAAGCTCGGCGACACCGTCATCACCTCCGCCAAGCGGTCCCCTTAAGGCCTCACGGTGAGGCCTCCCTGTCTCGTTGGAGCCGCCCTCTGGCTTCTCTGTTCCTTCCCGGCGCTTGCTGCCGGAACCCAGACCGACCGACGCTCGGAATCCGCCGAAACCTCAAGGGAGAACAAAGCCGAACCTGCGCCCGCCGAGGCCCCAAGCGAGCGCAAAGCCGAACCTGCGCCCGCCGAGGCCCCAAGCGAGCGCAAAGCCGAACCTGCGCCCGCCGAGGCCCCAAGCGAGGACAATGCCGAATCACTTTACCACCGGGCCTTCGAGGCCCTAGCCAAAACGAACGTCCGTGCGGCCCAAACCGAACTCAACACCCTCATCAAAAGACACCCCACCGACCCGCTGGCCTCCCGCGCCAAAGCCTTGCTGGAGATCCTCGAACAGCCACACCAAGCCGAAGCCCAAAAGACAGGCCCGAGGCTGTTCGTGGACGGCAAAATGACCCGCGACACCCCCCCAACCAGCTTGTCTCGCGCGGAGTTCATCGTGTTTCAGACCCTGCATGGCATCGCGGTCGGCAGCGAAATCTGCGTCATCGGCCAGTGTGACGATGAGCGGGTGTGGGGCGGAGCCCTCCTTCTGGGAGGCGGCCTCGGCTTCACGGTGTCTTTCCTCGCCACCCAAAACGGGATCTCCCCCGGTCACAGCGAAGCCCTCAATCAAGGCATGCTGTGGGGTGCATGGCACGGGGGCGCGCTGGCGGGCGCTTCTCAGCCCAGCGACGCCGAAGTCACCGCCGGCCTGTTTTTGGGTGGTCAACTCATTGGCCTCGGGCTCGGCGAGCTGGCCTGGCGTACAACCCGCGCATCCATGGGCGACATATCCCTCGCAAGCTCCACCGGGTTTTGGGCCGGCGCCCTCACCCTATTTATTCACGCCGCAACTGAATTTGAGGCCAAAGAAAAACCTATATTCTTAAGCATCCTGGCTGCCAGCGATGCCGGTCTCCTTGCCGGCGCGCTGCTGGCTGACCGTTTTCCCATGACCCGTGGCCGCGTACTGGTGATCGATGGGGGCGGCATCATCGGCTCCCTGCTGGGCATGGGCGTCGATCTGCTCATTCAAGGCGGGAGCGTCGAGCCCGCCCCTCTGTTCACCGCGGCCAGCATCGGGATGGTCGCCGGTTTGGGCCTCACTGCTTTTTGGACCCGAAATTGGAACGTACCCGAGCTTCCGGTCTCCCTCGCGCTCCTCCCCACCGAAGGCGGGGCCATTCTTTCCTTAGGCCTGTTTTAAAGAGCATCTCCAGCAACACTGTCCGTCAACCCGACAGGCAGAGTACTGGGCACTGTTGTTCCTCCGGCGACTGGTGTTGGTCCGGGAAATGCTGCGTACCCCATGAGGAAGTCAGCTGCAAAACAGACGATGACTGCTGCGATGATTCGGACGTGTGCAGCGACCGGAAAAAGTGTGTCTCGCAAAAATAAAATAAGCGTTATACATCAAGGGGTGAGATCTTGCTGGGGTCCACACCGAGCGAAGCGATCGCGGAGGCCACCTGGGACGCGGGGATCTTTTGGTCGAGCCGAAGCGCGTCGAGTGCCGCGATGACAATACACTCCGCATCAACCTCGAAATGCCGCCGAAGGACCTCTCGGGTATCGCTCATCCCAAACCCGTCGGTCCCCAAGGGAACAAAACGCCCTTCGATGAAACGCGCGATCTGCTCTGGCAATGCTTTCATGTAGTCGGTTACCGCAATAAACGGCCCTTTGACCCCGCGAAGTGTCTGAGCCAAATACGATTCTTTGGGCTCGGACTCCGGTTGAAGCCGGTTTAAGCGTTCACAGGCAAGGGCGTCCTTGCGAAGCTGCTGGTAACTCGTCACACACCAAACATCACTCGAAACACCAAAATCCTTGGCCAGAATCTCTTGCGCCCGCAAGGCCTCACGGATCAGACAACCGCTGCCAAACAACTGCACGTGGTGCTCGAGTTTCTGCTCCCCCGCACGGTAACGATACAAACCCCGAAGAACACCTTCTTTGACGCCTTCCGGCATCGCGGGCATCCGATAGGACTCGTTTTGCAGCGTGATGTAGTAAAAAATGCTTTCGCCTTCGTCGTACATCCGTCGCAAGCCATCTTCTATAATCGCCGCCAACTCATAACCATAAGCGATATCGTAAGCCGCCACATTCGGAATGGTGGAAGCCAAAATCTGGCTGTGCCCATCTTCGTGCTGAAGACCTTCGCCGTTGAGCGTGGTTCGACCCGCGGTGGCCCCCAACATGAAACCACGCCCCATCGAGTCACCAAAAGCCCAAGCCTGATCACCCGTTCTTTGAAAACCAAACATGGAATAGAAAATGTAAAAAGGAACCATGGGCTCGCCATGGGTGGCGTGGGCGGTCCCGGCGGCCGTGAACGACGCCATGGAGCCAGCCTCGGTGATGCCCTCCTCCAGAACCTGGCCATCTTTGCTTTCGCGGTAATAGAGCAGCTTGCCCTTGTCGATGGGCTCGTAGAGCTGGCCCGCTGAAGCATAAATCCCGACCTCGCTAAACAGCGCGTCCATTCCGAAGGTTCGAGCCTCGTCAGGAATGATCGGAACCACCCGCCGCCCGATCTCTTTGTCTCGGATGAGTTTCGCCAAAAGGCGCGCGAAAACCATCGTGGTGGACGCCTCACCCTTTTTCATGCCCTTGTAAAACTCGCTGTAAAGTGTCTCTCCCGGAAAGCGAAGCCGCACCGGCACCTTGGTGCGGCGGCTCGGAATAAAACCACCGAGCGCCGCTCGACGTTCGCGAAGATACTGAACCTCGCTGCTGTTCATCCCCGGGTGGTAAAAAGGTGCCTCATCGAGTTTATCGTCAGGAACCGGGAGATTCAGCTTGTCACGAAATGCGCGCAGCTCCTTGCGTCCCAACTTTTTCTTTTGATGGGTGACATTTTTGCCCTCAAAACCTTCGCCCAACGCCCACCCCTTCACGGTGTGCGCCAAAATCACGGTCGGCCGACCCCGATACTCTACCGCCGCCTTGTACGCGGTGTAGATTTTGCGAAAACTGTGCCCACCCCGGCGAAGACGCGCAATTTGCTCATCGGTCAAGTGCTCCACCATGGCCAGCATACGAGGGTCGGTCCCAAAAAAGTCATTGCGGACCTCGGACCCTGACGCGGTGGTGTACCGTTGCCACTGGCCATCGACCACTTCGTTCATTCGTCTTCGAAGGACGCCCTCTTTGTCGCGGGCAATGATGTCATCCCACTCGGGCGCCCAAATCACCTTGATCACATGCCAACCCGCGCCCCGGAATACGGCCTCAAGCTCCTGAATGATTTTGCCGTTTCCCCGAACCGGACCGTCTAGGCGCTGCAGATTGCAGTTGATCACGAAGGTGAGGTTGTCGAGCTTTTCGCGGGCAGCGATGGACAAACTCCCGAGGGCTTCGGGTTCGTCGGTCTCTCCGTCGCCGAGAAAAGCCCACACCCGCGACTGAGACGTGTCGCAGATCCCACGCGCCGCAAGATAGCGATTGAAGCGTGCTTGGTAGATGGCCGCTATCGGCCCCAGCCCCATAGACACCGTAGGGAACTCCCAGTAGCCCGACATCAAACGAGGATGAGGATAAGAAGAAAGCCCCTGGCCCCTCTCTGCCTCGCGCCGAAACCGTTCCATGATCTCCACGGTGATTCGGCCTTCGAGAAACGAACGCGCATAGATACCCGGCGCCGCATGCCCCTGATAGTAGATCTGATCCCCTGATCCGCCGGTCCCCTTCCCTCGAAAGAAATGGTTGAAGCCCACTTCGTAGAGACTCGCGCTGGAGGCATAGGTGGACAGATGGCCACCGATACCGGGAAAACGGATATTGGCACGGTGCACCATGGCCGCCGCGTTCCACCGGATGATGCGCCGAATCCGGCCCTCCATCTCTTTGTCACCCGGAAAAGGAGCCTCCTCCTCAACCGGAATGGTATTGACGTAATCGGTCATCAGCGGCCCTTCCGGCACCACGCGCTGGTGACGGGCCGATTCCATCAACCGCCTCATGAGGTACATCGCGCGGTGGCGACCGGTGAAACGCACGACAGATTCCAGCGAATCAACCCACTCCTGTGTCTCTTGGGGATCTGGGTCTGTCGTCTCGCGAAAATAGGTATGCAACTTTGGTCTCCCGAAGAGGATGTCACTACCGAGGCCCCCGAACAAAAACAAGGAAATGACGTACCCCCGTCGAACATCTTGATTTGACTAGGTGTTTATGGGACTTGCATTGGAGTGCTGAATGGTCCGAGCATGCCCGGACCCTAGGCAAAGGCCCCTACCCCCATGCTCAATGTCCTCTTTGTCGCCGCCCGGAGCAGTCTGTACGGGGCCTCCCAGGCCTTCCTCGCCCAGCTGCCCTTTCTTCGGCGCCACGGGATTGAACCTTCGGTGGTCACCACCCGCTCGGGATCTTTCGCCGACGCCATTCGCCTGATGGATGTGCGGGTCATGACCGAAACATCCCTGAAATCGCCGCGCGCCCTTTCAACGCGGCTCTTTGGCAACCGCTATCTTCGCCCGGTGATCGCCCAGGCGCGCCAGCAGAAGATAGACCTGGTATCCACCACAAGCCTCTCGGCTTCACCCGCAGCCCGGCGCATCGCAAGGCAGCTCTCGGTTCCGTGGGTTGCCCACGTCCGAAACCGGTACGATGGCAAACGTGCCAAAAAGTTGTTGCAAAGTTATGGGGTCGCCAAAGCAGACTTCGTGATCCCCGTATCCCAAAGCGCCTGGGAAACGGCCAAAGCGTCGATAACCGGCGCCCCGCCTCCACACGCCGTCATTCCGGATGGCATCGTGATGCCCGTGGGCTACTACAAAAAAGAAGACGCACGAAGGCACCTTGGTCTCCCCACGGACGCGCTCGTCGCAGGCTTCGTGGGCTCCATTGCCCCACTCAAGGGCACCCTCGACGCCGCACGCATCGTTGCCCAAATCGACGGCCTGCAGCTGGTGGTCCTCGGAAGCGGCAGCGGGGAGTACGCCAGCCTGGTTCGAGAACAACCCAAAACCCACTTCCCCGGTTTTAGAATCGACGCACGCGCCCTCCTCCCCGCCTTCGATGTTCTTCTTCACCCGTCTAGAACCGAGGCATACCCCCTTGCACCCCTGGAAGCCATGGCTGCGGGTGTCCCTGTGATCGCCTCCCGGGTCGGAGGCACGCCAGAGGCCCTGGGCGATGCCGCCATCCTTCTCGAGCCCAGGGCGTGGGCGACCTGGGTGGATGCGGTCCGGGCCCTCTTATCAGACCCGAAACACCGCCACAGCCTCCAAACAAGGGGTCGAGCCCGCGCCGAGCAACGAAGCGGAGCCCAAGCCGCTGAACTTACGGCCCGAACCTACCATCAAATCTGCCGCCGGACTCCGAACGCCCATTTTTCTGAGCAACGCCCTTAAACGGAGTTGTTCGAGCCTCTCGATGTCGTGTACCACCAAAAAACGCATGGGGAGCGACGAGTCTTGGGGGGCATCCCGAGTGGCCACCCGTTCGGGCTGGGCGGCTCTGTTCCTGTTCGCGGCGCTGCCGCTGGACACGGTTTGGGCCCAAAACGCGGTGGTGGGTTACCAGTTGGGCGCGACCCAGTCGGTGGGGACCACCATCGGCAACAATCTTGATGTGCTGGTCCCGGCAGGGGACACCGAGGACCTTCCCTCGGATCCGGTCAACCGCCTGGAAGGCATCGCCCTGAGCACGACCGTCAACGGCGCGCTCTCTTTAGACTTCATCACTTCCACGCTCAGCCACGGGCTGGTGTTCGGCGCCAATTTTACCCAGCTTTGGCCCGTCGGAGTCCCTGACGCGGCCCCCCAAGCGCTGGTCGACCGCCTCTCACAGGCCCAGCTCACAACCGCGTACCTCGGGCGCCTGGTTAGGCCCCTGTGGGGTATCGCGTTTGGCGCCAACTATAGCTTTGATCTGAACGGCCGGCTTGGCGGGGGCAGCGACGGTTCTATTCAAAGCGGCGGTGGCGGCGCGGGCGCATCGCTTCCGGGCGCCCAGGTCGGAAGTTTTGTCATCAACAACCAAACCCACAACCTAGGCGCCAACGTTCAACTGGAGGTCACCCGACCCCGTTGGGACTTTGCCATCGGCGCAAGCTACGGCTACACCCAAAACGGGCTGTTCTCCCTCTCGGCCGGGACGGTCGGACAGCCTCAATCCGGGGGCACAAACATTGGATCTTTTGTCCCCGCGACCGTCCATACCCTTTCCCCGAGCGCCACCTACCGAACCCGCTTTGACCGAAGGAACGCGTTCTCCGCCAACCTCGCAAGTACCTACTCCATTCCGCTCGAAGCCGAGGACGATGTGCAGGTGATCGGCATCGACACCACGATCATTCCCGCCACCGTACCGCCCCCCGAAACCCTTAACAATACGCTCACCCTCCAATACCTGCATACGCCTGACCGGTTCAGCAGTTTTGGCCTCGAAGCGAGTGGGTCGATAAGCTTTCGCGTCGCCAGCGATGAAGAAGGCCTCCCTTTGGTCGATGCCGCGCTCTCTAAGGATACCGCCATCGGAACCGTTCGGGTGTTTTACAGCGGGCGTATCGCCGCCGCCGAACTCGAATACACTCTGGGCGCAGGCGTCGCTCAAGGGTACCTCTTTCAGAGGCCCTTGGGCGCAGGCGTCGTCCCCGACGATCTCTTCCCCCTCCACTCCAGCATCCAGCCGGTCGGCGACTTCCAACTTCGCCGGCGTTTCAACCCCGTGGACCTCAGTCTCACTGGAGCCCGAAGGCTGGGGGTGGGGGCCTTTGGGGCCTCCGCGGTCATCGAAGACTCCGCCGCCCTCACCCTGAGCCACGCCACCCGCGTGTTTGGCAAACCGCTGGCCACCACCGCCGGGTTCAACGTGAACCGAACGGAAGGCCTCCAAAGAGACCGTTTTGTCTTTGACAACAACGCAAACAATCAAGCTGCCATTGCGGTCAACAGCCTCAGCGCAGGGGCTGAACTCGGATTCGCGATGCCGCTGTACACCGACCGAGGTTTCGCCGTCGACGCCATCTTGACCTACAATTTCAGCTGGAGCGACACCGACCCCGACGGGGTGGTACTCGACAATAGAAATCCGGCCTGCCAGACGGTGCCCCCAGGCCCAGATTGCACAACCATCCCAACCATCACCACCCATACCGCGCTGTTTGTACTTCAGGCCACCTTCGGACGCGGTAGCCTTCAGCGAGCCGGAGGGGTGGGCGGGGCCCGAGAAACCGACGCACTGGATGTGTACTCGCAAGTGCCCGGCAGTGGGGCGGCACTGGTGAGCAGTCAAATATTAAACCCCGGCGCTTCCGCCCTCACGGGTACCCAAGGCCGGCGTCCCGGTGAGCCCATCCAAGAACGTCGAGACTCCGCCCCCGTCTACAACCGGCAAAAACGCCAAGCCCAAGAACGCACCGCCGGACGCCAAGAAAAGCCCGAACCCAAGACCAGGCAGCCGCCCAAAAAGAGGGCCATGCCCCCTCTGTGGCCCATGCTTCCCCCTTCAGACCAACCCAATAAGGACCCATCTTCGGGCAAGCCATGACCTCACCACCCCATCCCGACGTACCCGAGCGAAGCCCCGCGCCCGAAGCAAGGAAAAGACCCTCACGGTACGTTCGCTTTGTGCTCCTCCGTGGCATGATCGGATGGGGGCTGCCTATGGCCTTGCTCTGGGCGTTGGCCACCACGTTCTGGAAACTCGGATTCTCCTGGCAGAACCTTCAATCCGAAGACTTCCGGTCCAAGCTTGGCATCGCGGTCATCGTCTTTCCCATCGCCGGCTTCTTCTGGGCCCACCAAACCTGGAAACGAAAAAAGCGATGAGGCCGTCATTCGCGTACGGAAATTCGTATGCGCGTCTCGTAGGTGTAAACGTACGCATGCGAGTGCGCGCGCTATGCGCCGTGGGTTTGCTCAGGCGCGAACGGGTGTCGCTTTGAGAGCAGCCTTGCCGCCTTTTTCGTACACCTGAAACCGAACGGTCCGACAGTTGTACTTTTTCATGAGGGATTCTCGGTTCTTCATCAATTTGACGACAAAGCGCTCGTAAACAAGGGTGCCGGTGTTTTCTCCGCATTGCTCCCGAAGGCTCACAAACTGCTTAAACACCTCTTTGAAGTGAAGCTCGTCTTCGGCGTCGATGCCACTTGCGTCTCCATTGGCCTTGGGAGACGACTGAAGACTGGGAGGCACGCTGGTGACGATCGTCGAGTCCGAGAGACTGGCATCGTGGTACGCAGCTTCCGCCTTCGCGGACTCCGCCAGCAAGTCCGGCGAAACCGGTGCAACCACCGTCTTTTGCCGCAGTCCGGCTTGTGGCTCTGGCGAGCTTGGCGCCGCAAACCCCAAATTCAAACTCCCGCCTCCCCTGGGCGCTGAAGCATCCGGGGTGCCAGCCCCCGGTATGTCCTGACTCGACGGCAACAGGGCGCCGAGGCGCAGCATCTCGGATTGGGACGGTGGAAACGGTGAGTCATCCCCCTGAGAAGCCTCCTGTAGGCCTTGCGCGGGCGCTCCACGAATCTCGGAAGCAGACATCGGATTGCCCCCGCGGATTTCGGACGCCGACCGCTTTTTCTGCGCCGGCATTGGTGCAGCCGCCCCGGAAGACGAAGCCTCAAGCGAATGAATGGCATCGGCGATGGCGTCATCGGCTTGCCCAGAGAAGAGGGCAGCCGAGGGATCGGACTTCGAGCCGGGCGTTTCATCTTTGGGAACCCCAAGCGGCGTGGGCTCCGCCCCCATCGACTTGAGCGCTTCCGCGAGCAAGTTCTGAGCAGCGTCCCCAGTCGACGAAGGTGAAATCGGCTGCGTTCTCGGTAACGTGCGGCCAAACGAATGGGACGCATCACCCACATCGATAGGCTGCGAACCCGAAGCGGCGGGAACCGGTGCGGCGCCCCCGGACGACAAGTCGACCGAGCTCAAATTGTCGAGTGAACCCAAGGTAGAAGTGTTGAGGACATCAAGCGTACTCGAACCCATCCGACTCGACGCGCCGCCGGCCGCAAGACTGCGACTGGAGATCGGCTGAGACCCCACCGCCAACCCGTTAAGCTCCGAGGCCGAATTGAGGGTGGAGAGCCGCGCAGGAATCTTTTGAACGGTCATGTTGACCAGGCGCACGAGACGCCGAAACGGCTCACTGACGGTTGCTTCGGGGAGCTCCCTTTCCCCTCGACCCAACTGAATCTCCGAAAGGTGCTCCGAAAGATGGGCGATAGGCCGCACGTAAATCCGATGATTGATGAGGCCCACCAAGAACGCCAACATCAGCACCGCCGCCATACCCGCCAAAATGATCTCCTGCCTTGAGGCCACGCCGCGAAGACTTTCGGCCGAAGGCACCGACACCACCCAGTTGAAATCTGCGCTCCCCGGAGCCGCGCTCAACATCGAGGTATACGCCAAACCCTCTGCGTTGCGGTCAATGAACACGGGAAGCAGCGGGAGAAAATCATGCTGAAGCGGTGTCGTCAGTCGGCCACCTTGGGTCGGGGTCGGAGACGCAAGCGATGCGATCTCTCGAGCCAACTCAGTCTCAAGCGTTGAGCCCACCACCTTTCCTCCCGCCACCACCGTCAGATCCGCGTCGAGAGAATTCGAGAGATGACGCACCATCTTCACGTCGATGGGTTTGGCCACGATCACGGCGCCCGCGGCGCGGCCTTGATAGACCAAAGGAGCACCGCCTACGAGCGTGAGCTTTGTGCCCTCTTTCCAGACGCCGTCCAGAGAATAACCGAACTGGGTTTCACGGAAGAGCGGGATCCCGGTGACGTTTTCCGGTCGATCCTTGGTGTCGAACCGACCGGCTTCGGCGACAACCACGCCATCTTCCCCCGCCACAAACGCAAAACCACCATCAGGCAATGATTTCTCCAAGACCGCTTGCAGCTGTGCATGGATGACGTCTCTTTTGGTTGTCGAATGGGTATCAAGCCGACGCACCAAGTCTCGGTCACTCACGTGCTGACTCAGCGACATCGCGAGGCCTACGGTGTGATGGGCCTCAAGCGTCAACTGCGCGCGGAGGCTCTGGACGCCCGTCTTGGCCGCAGCTGCACCCATTCTTTGGGCCCTCTCCAGCTCCGAATCGATGTCGGCATAGAGGGCCGCCGAAAAAGGAAGGACCACTGTCACCAGGAGAATCAATGAATGTCGTAGCCAAAAATGCATCCCGCTGGATTCCTACTCCGCCGGTGAATCCGGCGTTGCCTTCGCGCGCGCTTCAGCAACAACCAGGGTACCAATATCGACGCCACCCGAATCAACTTTGACGTCTTTTTGTAGCAAAAGGCCATGTTCGCCCACGACTCTTAGTTCGTACAATCCCTTTGGCGCCTTCAGAGAAAATGAACCGTCAGGTTTGGGGAGGGCCGCCACGCCAACTTCGCCCACAAACACTGTCCCCCGAATATGAGGCCATTCCACCACGCGCAAAGCGCGAAAATTCTCCTTGGGCCCGCCCGCCACACATTCGTAGTCGGTGGTCTCCCCCGAGTCGAGACGGGCCACCACTTTGTCCCCAACTTTGACCGTCACTGGAAGGTTGTCCTCGTTGCTCAGCTTGACCTTCCCATCCACGGCGCATGCTGCGACGGCGGGCAAAAAACGGAGCCCGGAGAGCCGCATGGCCAAAGTTTGAGACTGGCGGATAGGCAGTGATTCCTTCACCGAGAGAAAAAGAGCAACCTGCGTTCTCCGGTTTTTGGTTGATTCCGCCGGAGCGGTTGTGAGAGTTCGCGTATAGCCTAGAGTACGCCGAGCGGCGCTGGCGTCAGGCAGCTTCAGCGTACCCCTGACCTCGCCGGCCACTGCCGGGTCCGGCGCAGCAAGCACATACCATAAGGCGATCATCGTTGTGGCCAATTGCCGATTCATCACGGGACTTTCCGATAGATCGCAGGATCCGGAAAAGCTGTCAAACCAAGAGGACACCCGGGGCTACGATGAAGGCGCGACAACCCCTGGGACATACGCTCATGCCGGGTAGGCTTCTCCAATCCACCCACCTACCCTGGTTCGCCCTAGTTGTTTGGGCGTTGAGCATGGCGGGAACGCTCCTTCTCGACGACCCGCGATTGCGGTACGGCCCGTTTTTGGCTCTGCAGCTGGGCGCCACCATAGGCTGGGGCACAATCCTGTATTGCGGAACTAAGCACGCGCCGTGTCGGAGGTTCTTTCGCGCGGTCGTTGTCATCGGGGTGTGTGCGCGCCTCGGCGCCTGGTTCTGTCCACCCGCGTTCTCCGAGGACGTATTTCGCACCGTGTACGAAGGTAGGGTGGTCTGGTCCAAAGGGCCTGCCTTTCCGTTCATCCACGCCCCTGCATTCGCCCCAGACCACGGCGTTTCCTCGGCCCTGTTCGACGAAAGTTGGCTCCGAATTAACCATCCCGACATCCCCACACTGTACCCACCTTTCGCGCAATTCGTGTTTGTTCTGGCGGCCGGAATCGGGGATCTCCTGGGCGGCCATCACCTCCAGATCTTGAAGGCCTTCCTTCTCTTGGCGGAGCTTATCACCTGGCTTCTGCTCACGCGCACCCTTTCAAAAAAACACCCACGCGCGGCTTTTTCGGCGTGCTGTCTGTTCGGGCTCGCGCCACTCACCGTCCTAGAAATCGCACGCGAAGGTCACGCCGACAGTTTGAGTGCCCTCGGTCTGGCGATCGGCGTGCTAGGGTTCAGTCTCCGCAAACCCAGCCTCGGCTTCGTGGGCTTCAGCACAGCTGCACTCGCCAAGCTTAACGGTCTTGTGGCCCTGCTTGCGGCCACCAGAACCACACGCCGCGGCATCGGTTATGCCTTGGTCCTGCTCTCGTTCTTGACGGTTCCGTGGCTTTTTGCGGGGACCCGCGCGAGCACCGGCCTATTCGCCTACGGACAGCGGTGGCAAGCCGGAGACGGCGTCTTTTCGATCTTGGTCTGGGCAGCCGAATCCATTCTTCGGGGTGACTGGCACCACATCTGGGGCCACACGATCACCAAGCAGATGTTGGCCAGGGCCATGACCGGTTTTTTGTTCGTCGGCTACGCCTGGTGGCTATTAAAGCCAAACAGCCCCCTCGAACGCATTCCCACCAGAGCCGGGCTTTTACTGCTGGCGCTTTTGCTGCTCAGCCCCACGCTTCATCCTTGGTATGTTTTGTGGATCTTGCCCTTTTGCGCCCTCGAGGCCGGAACCTGGACTTTGGACCCAAGGCAGAGTCCCGCAGCCATTCTGCCCTATCTGTTGCTGGTGGCATTGGCCCCCCTCCTCCACCATCCCGGATGGATAGAACTTCGCCAGGGGGTCTGGAGCGACATGGGTTCCATTCGCGCCCTCGTCCACGTTCCGGTGTGGGTCGCATTCGTGTTCGCCAGCGTACGTGCTCGCTACGGCGGAAAAGACATGCAGCCCATCGACTGCGGTGGAGCAGGAAAGGATTGACCCCGTCCGCACGCGACGCTCGAATGGGTTCGCGCCATGAATCGCCCCAGTTTGGTCGCTCTTTGTGCCTTTCACACTTTTTTTGCGTGGGCAGCGATGCGGGGCCCCGGACAAGCGCACGCCGCAAAACCAGCACAGCCAGTGGAAGCCTGCGTGCTGCTGCTCGGCTATCAGCCCATCTTCGGCGCCCTGTCCATGGAAAAAGCCGAAAGCCTGACCTCCATCGTTCACCAGCAGCTGAGTAAGGCCGGCCAGGTGGTCAGGCGAGACACCCCGAAAACCCCCGAAGAGCCCCCCGCTCACCACCAGTCCTTGGTAGAGGCGGCACAAAAAGAGACCCTAAGAGATTTCGACGCCGCAATCTTGCACTACCAGCACGGCATCGCGGACATGGTAAAACACCCTAAGCGCATGGTGGGTTTCGACCCGTACCTCAGCGCCCACCACCACCTCGCACGAGCCCTCATGTGGCGCGCAAGAGACGACGAGAGCAAAGCCATTCTACGGCGCATCGCGAGCATGAATGGGCCCGCCAACATCGACCCAAAACAATTTTCGCCCCTTTACCGGCGCTGGCTCGACGGCGAAAAGAGCGCCCTTTTTTCCCAACCCCCAGGCACCCTCGTGATCCAAAGCCAACCTCCGGGCGCGATCGTCGTCCTCGACGGGCGTCCTCTGGGCGCGGCCCCTTTGGAAGTTCGCCGCCTGGTCCCCGGCCCCCACTTTGTGGAAGGACGTTTGCCCAAACGCGCTCCCACGCGCCAAGTCGTAGACGTCAAAGCGGGCACAAAAACGGACTTGACCCTTTCATTTGCACCCCTCACCGCGGGCCCCTCCGCCGCCCGCCTCGCGCGTGACCTTGCCCAAAACCGACTACAGAGCGAATCGATTCACGCCGCACGCGAATCAGGCCAGGCCGCAGGATGCACACACGTGGTTTTTGGCGGAATCGCGCAAGCGGGTCCGGGCCTGATGGTCCACACCTTCGTCCTCGCACCCACCGCGCTTGCGCCACGTTCCCTGCCGGTGGCCGAGGTCGATGCTGCGCTCCTGACCGCCGCCTCCGATCTAAGCCCCATCACCCGCGCCTTTTCGAGCCTTGGCGCCCCCCCACACCCATCGCAAACACCGCCATCGCTCCCCTTTCGTGTGAATCCTGGCCTTGAGCCCCCAACCACCATACGCCTGATAGACGCCTCCCCCGCTCAGCCGGTTGAACAAAAAAAGACCCACCGGCGGCGTACGGTGTTTCGGCCCTTCGGCGCCGGCGGACCCAAAATCAAAGACTGATTCATCCCAACAATCGCCAGGAACCCATCGGCACGCTAGAACTCAGCCTTTGAGCTGACGAATCCCGCGCGCGGCTTCCTCGTTGTTGGGCTCGTGCTGAAGACATCGTTTCCACCACTTGCGGGCTTCTCGATGCTGGCCTCGGCGAAAACTGATCTGGCCCAAATACTGGTAGGCGACGGACAGATTTCCTTGCTCTTGAAGCGCGCGCTTGAGCAACTGGACAGCCTCGGTCACATTGGCCTGAGACTGTTCATCGAGCCGGAAGGTCACCCACCCCATGGTGGCGTAATAGAGGGCGTCATCCGAATTCAACTGGATGGCCTCGCTGAGCACCTGCTGGGCTCCGGACCAATCTTCGCGTTTGATCATGGCCTGCGCTTGGTCAAACAACTGCTCACCTCGAAGAATCTCTCGTGCATTGGTGGGCAGACCCTTTGCTTTGCGATTGAGGAACAGGAGGTATTCTTCGCGCTGATTCGCATCGGTAATGGTCTCGTAGGCCTCGTTGAGTCGCTCGAAGATCTCGTTGAGTTTGGCTTCATGAGAGCCTAGCTTCACGGAAGCGAACGCCTCCGAATGCCACTTTTTTGCGAGGGCGAAATAGGCGGTTCGAATCTTCTCAGGGTTCGCTCGGGCATCCACCCCAAAGATCTCAAAGAAGTTCTGGGACATGATATCATCGTGATAGGTCGCAATGGCCGAGCGCGCGCGCTGATCGTCTTGGTTAAACTCCACACCCCCAGAGCGTTCAAGCTCTAGCACTTGCGAGTCGAGCGCCGGATTCCGAATTGGCTGAGGGCCGACAGCTTCTGCGGCAGCCAGGTTCACCGCCGCCTGCATCGCGTTGCCCTCATCGAGCTCAGGAAGAACCGCCATGCCGCTCACCACCAACGCGAAAAGCTGCGGCAGCACCTGAGCCGCGTCGGCGCCGGGCTCACTGCTGAGCGTGCGGTACGTGTTGTGGCCATCGACTTTGTTGGCGATGTTCATCGCGGAAAACGTTCGCCGAAAGAAAGGCATCACCTTGGGAAACTCGGTGGTCCTCAAAAGCGGCACATCCTCACGTCCGCCAAAGAACTTAAAAATTTGGGGCGGGTGCACATGCCGCTTGATGCCCTCCAGAAGGACCGTCATGGGCTCAAACTCACCCTCCGGAACGCGCCCCACAAACACATCGGTCAGCCGCCACCGATAGGTCCCCGCGGCCATCCCCAGAGCCAAAGGCAAAAGCTGTCCCGCAAGCAGCTTGTAGGCCGTCGCCAAATCGACCTCGCTGACCAGCCTCAAATCCAGCAATGCCTGCTGCAACGTGCGGCTATGGTCCTTCATGAACCGAAGGCACCTTTGGAAGTCGGGTTCGGTAATACGCCCGCGGCGAAGAAGCAGCGAGCCCACATTTTCGCCTTCGGCATTGGACTGCATGAAGATGGGGCGCCCCCCCTTGATGTAAATACGCCGGTGGGTGGCCCCGCCTGACATGTCCAACATGCCGGTCTCTTGGTTGTATCGAATCGTCGCCAGAACCAGGGCGGCAGGCAGATCTTCGAGCGAGCCTTCTTCGGAAAGTTGGGGAAAGGGACGCCCGAGATAAATCCCCTCGTCGGTGATCGCAGAGGCAGGATGGCTGCGCGATGCCCCCGAATGCTGAGCGGATCCCGATGGCATCGACCCCGTAGAAGCCCGAGATGGCCCCGACCCCTGGGACGAAGGCGGCGGGGTCCCGCCCGAAGAACGCCCGTGCGACGACAAAGAAGCTGCGCGACGCTCCACCAATGCGGTGGGCCCCGTTCTGCCGCCGGCCTCCGCCGGCTTGCTCACCACCGACGGCGGGACATGGTAAAACAACCCGCGGGTCTTACTCCTCGGCTTGGCGTTGTCCTTGGGCACCGCCTTCGGGGGAGGCTCGGCTCGCGGTGGTTCCGGCGGCGGGGGCGGGGGCGGAATCGATGGGGACCGAGACGGCTCCACGGGCACCGCCGTCTCCTCCTCAAACGGGAGGTCAGCGAGCACGGTCTGAATCAACTTGCCGACATGCTCCAGATTGAGGGGCTTGGATAAAAAATCGACAACGCCGTATTTCTCACGAGCCTCAACCGCCGTCTTGGGATTACGGAAAACACCACTCATCATGATGATGGGCGTGTCTGGCCGTACCACGTCGTTCCGAATCGCCTCGGCAACCGCAAACCCGTTCTTTTTGGGGAGCAAAAAGTCGATCAATGCCAGGTGAGGATGTTGTCGCTCGAAAACCCGTATCGCATCTCGCCCGTCGACGGCAGTCAGAACATCGTACCCGGACTGCTCCAAGTAGTCCTTCATCAATGACCGAACGGCCTCTTCATCATCAACAACGAGGATTCGGTGGGGCATCTCGTCTCGGGCTGTGGCGGACCCATAACACTCCTAGAGCACTCAGTCGATCTGAAGGAGGAACGGCAACAACGCGAGACCGCGGCGCCCAAACCCTCCCACCCGAGAAAGCCCTAAGAACACCGGAGCCCAGCGCCCCACCCCACCCAACAGAGATCCCAAGTGATGGAAGTCACCCGTTGAATCCGAATCGCGCGCCGACGCGAGGGTCCGGATAGGGGCCGGCACCTGAAGCGGATCTCCGGGCAGCACAATCACCTCGACCCGTTCTTGAGCCTCGATACCGGCCTCTTTTTTGGCCCAGGCGATGGCCTGAACGAGGCCCCCGAGCTCGTCGACCACCCCGCGCTCAAGCGCCGCCCGGCCGCTCCAAATCCTTCCCTCCGCGACCTCGCGTACCGCGGCGACAGACTGGCCGCGTCCGCGCGCAACAACCCGCAAAAACTGAGCGTAGGCCGCATCGACCCCTCTCCGGGTGGCCTCCTGCTCCAGCGGGCTGGGGTCACGACGCCAAGAACCACGTCCCGCCAAGGGACCACGCCGAACCTCAGACATGGAAACACCAAGCCGTTCCATCAGCCCCTCCAAGGAAACCCCCAAGGAGAACACTCCGATAGATCCGGTCAAGGTCGTGGCCTCCGCGAAAATCCGGCGGGTGGGGGCGGCGACGTAATAGCCACCGCTGGCGGCGAGATCGCCAAAGCTGGCGATGACCGGCTTGACCGCGTCCAGTTCTTGCACCGCACGCGCGATCACATCCGACGCCAAGGCGTCCCCGCCCGGCGTATCCACCCGCAGCACGACCGCACGAATGCTTGGGTCGCGCTTGGCCAACCCGAGCGCCTCCATGATGGTTTTTGCGCCCGCTGTCTGTCCGAGCGCCATCGGAAGCACGCGCGATTCTCCCCCCGTGATCGGCGCATCCACATGAATGACCGCGATCCGTGGCCGGCCCGACCATGAAGCCCTCATCGGGTTGAGCGGGGCGCCGGCTGAGGCCCAGTGAACGGCACCACCATACATTTTCGCCAGGTGTTTCTCGAGCTGATCATCGTAGAGGAGATGGTCGACAAAACCTCGGGCGCGCGCTTGGGTCGCCGTCATGGTTCCCTCGCGGACCACGGCCTCCACCGCCTCGGACGCAAGCGAACGGCCTTCGGACACCCCGCGAACCAACGATTGATACACCTCGTCCACGTAGTGGGTGAGCGCTTCACGATGGGGCGCACTCATTTCCTGGTGGGTAAACGCCTCGGGCGCACTCTTGAAGCGCCCCCGACGCTCGACAAACACCCGTACACCCAGGCGCTCCAACCCCGACCTGAAAAACAAAACCTCCGCCGACAGTCCGTCGATCTCCAGCATGAGCGCCGGGGGCACAATGATCGAGGTGCAGGCCGACGCGACGTAGTAGGCGAGATCATCAGAACCGAGCAGCTGACAATCTACTCTTCGCCCCGAATGGATGATCTTCTTGATCCCCCGACGAAGCTCCTCGGCCTTCCCCCATCCGATGGGCAGCTCTTGAATACGAACCACCACGCCAGCCACCTGTTCGGAGGTCGACACCGCTTCGAGCGCCAAAACCGCACTGCCATAGCGATCCACCTCGAAGGCCCGGCGCACAAGATTCAGGCGTGGGGCCGTCTCCAATGTCCCATCGAGCTCGATCAAGACCAGCTTCGGCACCGGAAAAAGCGCGGGCTTCAGATCGGAGTAAAAGGCGAGTTCCGACCCAAAACTGCTCCCGGGACCGAACTGGCTCGCCAGGGCGGACAACGACCACCGGCCAAAGGTGAACATCACGTGGCCACTCACATCGAGGTCCTGGTTGGTTTCTACGCCCAATAGAAGGCCATCCACCGGCTCGTAGGCCAAACGAACGGCCACATCGAGCGTATCCTTGTTGACCGGCTGACTCTGTCGAAGCCGCCACCGACCGGAGGCCAAAAAGCGGTCCCCAAAGGGGCGAAGCGCCAGTCCGAGGTCATAACGCCGGCGGTCCGCATGCTGGGCGACATCGCGAACCAAAGCCCCCATCGACAGCCAAGACCAGATCCGGTGCTGAAAGCCTAAAGAGACAACACTCTTTCTATCCCCAGAGAACGGCCACGTTCGATCCCAGCTCAACCCAAAGCTGAATTGGTCTAGCCGAAACCCGGCCCCCAAAGACAAACGCTGCTGCTCGGTCTCGTTCGGCCCGCGGTCGTAGCTGTAACGCACCCCAACCGAAAACGCGCTGTGGAGCGACTCGACCAGACGAACACCGCCCAAGACCCCCAGACCATCGCGGGCGTCTCGTCGCCCGTAGGCCAAGCGCAAATCGGCCCCCGGTAGGAAGCCCAGACCTGCGGGGTTGGCGGTCAGCGCGTGGACATCGTCGACGTCGGCTGGAAACCGGGGCAAAGAGGGCACGGCGATGGCCCCTTGGAGCATCCACATCAAGGCGAACGTAAACATCGGCGGCGGACCTCACCTTGGTCGGAAGACCCCCGTCAACCAAACTTCTGCTGAAGTCCCTCGGCTCACTTCGGTCGCAACCGGGTCGGCTGCCCATCCTTAACCCACGCAAGCGAGCCGAGGGGTTAGAGCGCATCAGGCAGAACCGCGGCGTCCTCGCTCGAAGACAACACAGGGTCCTCAGAGGACAGGGCCGTTGCCAGCTGGGCCATGGATACTTTTTGACCTTCAGAAGCCACCGCCCGTTCGATCGAATTCAGCACTTCAAGGACGGGGCTTTTGTCACCCTCCCGGTTCTCAAGAAACGGTGCCCCGTGGGGACCCATCCGCACCAACTTCAAAACGTCTCCAACAAAAATGGTGGCAGACGGCCTTCCCGGCAGGTACCCGGTAGGACCCGCGGGACCTTCGACCGCGACCAACAAACCGCCCGCGGCCAACTCTTGAAGCAACTGGCGAACCCTCTTAGGCGCCACGCCTATTTCTCCCAGAAGCTCCGCCGTCCCTCGTGGGCCTTGGCCCGCATCATAGGACCGACACACACTCGCCATAAGCCGCACGGCCACAAACTCCGCGACCCGCGGCGCCAAGGTCTTCAGCCGTTTTCCCTCGGGCTCGTACGTCGAAGCCGACTGAAGGGCGTAGGTCAAGGTGGCCCCAAGAAGGGTAACCAACCAACTCACATAGATCCACAGGATGAAGAGGGGAACCGCCCCTAAAGAGCCGTAGATGGTCGCATAACCTACGGCGTAGCTCGCATAGAGCGCATACAGCTTTTGCGCCCCAAGCCAAAAGCCTCCGGCCACAAAACCCCCGGCAGCGGCCGCCCGAACCGAAACGCGGGTGTTGGGGAGAATCAAATAAAGGAGCGTGAAAAACGACCAAACGACCAGCGAAGGCCCGACGTCGAACAACAAGCTGAAGCCCGACGAGAACGTCCGCAACGCGTCGCTGGCGAGAAACGCAGTGGTCACCGACAGGGAGAACCCCAAAAGCGGTGGCCCCACCGTCAGCAAAACCCAGTAGACCAAGAACCGCCGAAGCCACGTGCGATCCTCCGTGAGACCAAAGATGTCGTTAAACGACTTCTCAATGTTGGTGAGCAGCGACAAAGCGGTGAACAGCAAAATCACCACCCCAGCCGCGCCGAGCTTGCCCGCATGGACATTGCCCACAAACTGCTCGAGGTAACCAAGAATCTGGGCCTGATCGCGAACCGCGATGACCCCCACAATGGTTTCGGCCAAGCGCTTGCGGACTTCCTCCATGCCCCCGAAAGCAGCAAAGACCGAAAACATCACCGCCACCGCGGGAACCAAAGACAACAAAGACACGTAGGTTAACGCCCCGGCCCGCAACTTCAGCCGCTCACGGCGAACGCCGGTCGCCACAATGTAGAGGGTCTTGAGCACCAAAAACCCGAGCTGATGCCAAAACGGCATCTTCCGGGTTTCCCGAGACCACAACGCATCGCCCATGAATCGCCCGAGAGCTCGAAATCGCGTTCGTAGATTCATGGTCGGGAAGGAGCCCCCGGGCAGAGCTGCCACCAAGATACCGAGATCGACGGGCGTTCAAAAGCGTCCGGTGGGCGCGAAATCGTGTCGTTCGGTCGTAAACCCTAGGGTATTCGAAAGCCACGCGCAGCGAACGACGCAGGAAAATCTCGTTCTCGACTTTTTCGGCGTCGGGCTCTGGAGTACATCGCTTTTCGATGAAACCCGAGGACCCCAAGGTAGGCAGACTCCTTGAGGGGGTTGGAGAAGGACCTCCGCTGGCGCCCAGCGCCGAGCTGGCACTCAAGCGCCTGATGGGCGCACGCGTGGGGCTGAGGGGACTTTCGCAGCTTTTTCAGCCCGGTTTTCCGGGCGTACGCGCCTTTGCGGTCGAAGTCCGCGCCGCACCGGACCAAGCGGTGGAGCTGACCTTGGTCGGCATTGCCCGAAACGGGGCGCCTGTGTGGACGGGGTCACGGGCTTTTGCCCACGGACGCGACGGGTCACTCGAGATTCACCGGGGATTCGATGAAATCGAGCCCACCTACCAGTCGCGCAACATCACCGTCGACCTGATGCAACGAGAGCTGGACATCTTGGCGCTCTTACCGTCTGGGCCCAACGCGCGACTCACCATCGATGCCGAGGGCATCGGTCGCTACGTGTGCACCCTTCACGGCTTTATTTTTGCGGACGAAACCGACGAAGGGCCTCCGGTGCGATCGACCCGTGCGCTCGAACCCGAAGGCGATCGCCAGCGCCTCATCGAAGCCTCCCCACGCGTCGTGCAACGGGCGGCAAAACGAGAAGGGATCGGACAGATCGGCATTGAGGCCGCAGTCGAACAGTTCAGCACCGCCCAGATCCCGTGGGACTTTGCGCTGGTCACCCTACCGGGAACCAAAGAACGTCTCGCCGAGGGCGATGATGGCACCATGGGCGTAGGGGCGCTCGGCCGCGAGTTTCTCCTTGCAGAAGACACACCCGCGTGGCGCGCAGCCTTATACCTGCATCTGCGCGACAAGCGCTCCCGCGAACTGGGACAAGAGTACCGAAAACGCAAGACCATCAAATCGGAAGCACGCATCGCCCAAGAAATCCAAGAGGGTCGCGAAGGGCTCACCGCGCCGCAAAAATCCCAGCGAATCCGGGCGCTGAGAGCACTCGGCATGGCCGCGCCCGCATGGCTCGAGCCCGAGATCCAAGCCCTCGCGCGAGGAAGCGACCGCCGCCTGGCCGCCGTTGCCCGACAAACACTGAGACAGATCAGCGGCGAGGATCTACCGGACCGGATGCTCAGTTACGTGGCAGACAACAACAACGACGGGCGGCTTCGCGGCCTGGCGTGCCGCGTTTTGGCCGAGTATTTTGCCGATCGCCTCCAGGACAAGGTCACCATGTTCCGCATCCACCCCGACGCCCGCCTTCAAAAAGCGGTGGTTCCCCTGGTGGCGGACTCCGGCATGGAAGCCGGTCCCAACATCGCAACCATGCTTGCTGCCAACCCGTGGACCGACGGCAATAGACCGGGGCTTCTTCCCCTGCGGTTGGAGTTGATCGAAAAACTCAGCCAGCTTCGAGACCCACGCACCCTGCCAGCGCTCATGGCCGCCTATCGCACAGAGCCCTCACCGCCGCCCGCTGAGATGCTCGCCTTGTCACGCGCGCTGGTTTCTTTCCCAGACCCGCGTGCCCAGATGGCGCTCATCGAGGTGGCCCGAAGGCGCGATCGGCCCCCAATCCCCTAGCCTAAGGGCGCGCTCCGGGCATTCTTGCGCCACAGGGTTTCTGCCCGCAACCCCAGACCGATGTGCGCCGGGCAGGCGCTGTGACCTACCTCACCCCTGACCGACGACAAGGGGGTCCTCCTCACCGACCTTGACCGGAGTTCAGGAGGATTGGAGACTTTGCAAACCTCACACGAACAAACGAATGCCGACGTACAACTACAAGTCCCGCGAACTGATCGCAAAAATCGTTTATTACGGCCCAGGCAGGTGCGGCAAGACCACAAATTTGCAGCAAATTCACGCGAAGATGCGCCCGGACACCAGAAGCGAACTGCTCTCGGTCGCGACCGAGACCGACCGCACCATCTATTTCGACTTGCTGCCGCTCAACCTCGGCACGATCGGCGGCATGAAATTTATGGTCCGTCTTTTCACCGTACCGGGTCAGATCTATTACTCTCAAACGCGAAAGCTTGTTCTACGCGGCACGGACGGCGTGGTTTTTGTTGCGGACTCGCAAGACCACATGATGGACGAGAATCGCCAGTCTCTTCAGGACCTCAAGGAAAACCTCGTCGCCAACGGACTCGATTTCGAAAAGATGCCACTGGTCTATCAGTGGAATAAAAGAGATCTGCCCAAGCTGATTCCAGAGGCAGAACTCAGCGCAACCTTGAACCTCGGGGGACAAAAAGCAGTGTCTGCCATCGCACCGCAAGGTCAAGGCGTCTTGGAAACCTTGCGGCACATCACGCTCGAAGTCTTCAATCATGTACGCGCCGGTGGAAAAACCCAGCTGGCGGGCGGCGCGCCGCCACGCCCCGGCAGCCGACAGCAATCAACACCACCGCCTCCACCCACGCGCGCGCCTACGGCGCCGCTCAACACAATCCCCAAACCCACGGCCGGCCCTCCGCCCCCCCCAGCGCGCACCGACGGCAATGGTCATGCCCCCGCGCCAAAACGCCCGCCTCGCCGGGCGAGCCCGGTTCGGACGGCCGGCCCTTCTCCGGCCAAGATCAGCACCGAAATGGTTCTCGAAGAGTTTCAAAGTCTCGCACTCATGCAAGGTCAGATGGCCGAACGGCTCAGCGCTCTGGAGGGCGAACTGACCCGACTGGGAAAAGAGAACCAAGAAATCCGAGAAATACTGGCCAGTCAAACCGAACCTTAAAAGCAGGGCATTGCGGTCCATTCGCGCGCATCGCAGCCATGCGCAAAGCGCAAGCTTGAAAGGCCGCGACGTTCCCCCTCGGCAGCCCGTTCACGGCAACGCCCAGAGAGTCAACACTTCATTCTCATCTTTGTCCGCACATGCCAGAAGTACGCAGTTTTCGAAATGGTTTTCCATCGGAAGACGACAATGGGCGGTGCGAGACCGGCATCGTATGCTAGACTATCAAGACTGTGGGGGCTCCCAACAAACGCGCGAACGCAGCGCTGGCGATTGTACGCGACACCCAAAGCGACGCCGAGGTCATCGATCTTGTTCACCTTCCGCTGGGCACCCGTCCTACGCCCATCGCCTATCTCGACTACGACGAAATCCCACGGTGCCGCTCCATGGAATGCACGCACTACCAAACGTGCCTCGCCTTCGCGGCTGAAGTTCGGTGGCGAAGTTTTCACTGTAGACAGTGTCCCGAGAACAAAAATGACCCCAAGCGGCAAACGAACCTCACCCGATTGGAGGGCGCGTCTCATGGGTCTCACGGGGTTGTCATCAAAATGAAACACCAAAAGTGATCCCCAAATCTTGATCCTGCAAGCGAAGCGCGCAGCAACCAAAGGTTCATGCGAAGATGGGAAGGCAAACTTGTTTTGCCGTTAACCCGTAATCGCCAGCGGCGGGCCCATCGACCACTCCGGACATAAACCGCCCCCGGACAACAACCAGCCGAAACCGCTTCTTCCGTCCTAGGGACACACTGCACCCACTCAGCCCACCATTCTGTATCTGGACATTCACGAGGGCACTGAAAAAGCGCATCAAAAACCCAAAGCCCCCGCGCCTACCCCGGATGTCACCCCCATGCTACCCTTAGGGGTGATGGAGCTGAACGACATCTTGTCCATTGCGCTGAAAGGCAACGCTTCTGACATCCATCTTAAGTCAGGCCTCCCACCGATGTTCCGGATCCACGGTTCCCTGGTGCCCCTCAAGGACGGACAGCGTATTTCTCCGGAGGACATGTCCAGGATGGCACTGTCCATCATGAACAATTTCCAGCGCGAACGTTTTAAGCAGTTTAACGAGCTCGACCTCGCGTACGGCGTTCCGGGTCTCGGTCGTTTTCGTGTCAATGTGTTTCAACAGCGGGGCACCGTAGGCATCGTACTGCGTGTCATTCCCTTCAAAGTGCTGTCCCTCGATGAGTTGAAGCTGCCCCCCATCATGAAAACCATCGCCATGGAAGAACGGGGTCTTATTCTGGTCACCGGAACCACTGGTTCCGGCAAATCCACGACCCTGGCCGGACTGATCGATCACATCAATAGCCACAAAACCTGCCACATCATGACCATCGAGGACCCTATTGAGTTTTTGATTCGAGACAAGCGGTCGGTCATCAATCAACGAGAAGTCGGTGTTGACACCATTTCCTTCGGACAGGCGCTCAAATCTGCGCTCAGGCAGGATCCCGATGTCATTCTTGTGGGCGAAATGAGAGATCTTGAAACCATAGAGACCGCTCTGCTCGCAGCCGAAACCGGGCATCTTGTTCTCTCGACGCTACACACCATGGACGCCACCGAAACCGTGTCCCGGGTTGTGTCTGTGTTCCCGCCGCATCAGCAACGCCAGGTTCGGTTGCAGCTGGGATCTACACTCACGTCCATCGTGTGCCAACGCCTCGTCCCAACTTCTGACGAACGGGGCCGCGTTGCAGCCTTAGAGATATTGCGCAACACGCCCCGAATTCGAGAGCTGATTGAAGACAAGGACCGCACCAAAGAGATCGGCGATGCGCTTGCAGACGGAACCATCACCTACGGCATGCAAACCTTCGATCAGGCCCTGATGTCGCACTACAAAAGCGGCATCATCAGCTACGAGGAAGCCATGCGCCAGGCCTCAAACCCGAGCAACTTTGCGCTTCGTGTCCAAGGCATCGAATCGGCGTCGGACTCCAAATGGGATTCTTTCGAGAACAAACCAGCCGAAGGAGGCAGACGCCCGGAGGGCCGCCGAACCTCCTCGAGCAAACGAGGCGCCCACAGCCGATGAATTCACGACTCCAACCCGAGGATACCCTCAAATCATTTCGGGGGGCAAGTAGGCACGCGCCCACTTGGGGGCTGACGCGCGCCTCACATCGGCCCCCCAACCAATGTAAGAATGAAGCCTGAGAGGAAACTCCACAAACGTATGGAACGGCTGCGCCAAGCACAACCGGCAAAGTCCAATATGCCACAAACAGGCCAAAAGAGCGGGCGTTTCGAAATCCTGCGAACCGTCAATCGCGGGGGCATGGGTGAAATCGCCCTGGGCCGGGTGACCGGAACCAAAGGTTTTGAAAAGCTGGTGGTCCTGAAGCGTCTCAGGGCCGATGCCGAACGCGACGATCACATCGCCATGTTCGATGTCGAGCAAGAGGTGATGTCTCGCATCGAGCATCCCAACATTGTGAAGGTCTTTGACCAGCCTATCATCGAGAACACGCCCTACCTCGCCATGGAGTATGTCCGAGGGCGAAACCTTGACCAGATCATTCGGCAGGCCCAGCACCAACAAGAAGACTTGTCTTTGGCCCTATCTTTGTCGGTCATCTCGGAGGTCCTGCGGGGACTCGCCTTTGTCCACCGGCTCAAAGACAACGATGGCAACGCGCTCGGTGTCGTTCACCAAGACATGACCCCCAGCAACGTGATGGTGTCCTTTTTCGGCGAAGTCAAAATCACGGACTTCGGAATCAGTTATGTCACCTCGCGCGACGGGGGCTTGCGAAAAGGGGTTCTCAAGGGCAAGCCACGATACGTCGCCCCTGAAGTTCTGGCCGGAAAGAGGGTCAACAACCGCGCCGATATCTACGGCGTGGGTGCCGTATTCTACGAGCTCTTAACCTCTCGCGCGCTTTTCGCACGGGTCTCTGTCAAAGAAACACTGGCTGCGGTGGCCCGAAACGAACTTCCTGATTTCAGCGAAGAGTTCTCGCACCTGAGCAGCGGGGTGGCCAAAATTCTCAGCCTTTCGCTCAAAAAAGATCCCCAAGAGCGATACCGCACGGCCGAAGCGATGGCCGCCGACGTATTGACCGAGCTGGCCAAAGCCGGCGGCGCGATTCCGCCGGCGACCATCGGATATCAGCTGAGACGTCTGTTCTCCGGTGATCCCGATGTCCCCGAAATGGATCCTGCGCTCGAAGCGGCCATTTCCGAAGGCGAACGCACCATTCCAGAGCTTCCCATGAAGCCACCGAGCTTGGACCAAACGCTGGAAGAAATAGACCGGCTTTTGGGCCCGGAGAGCATCGACGTATTTACGCTACCACCCGAGCTCAGAACCGAGCTCGAAGACCTCGAAGACGGCGCTCCGTTTGCAGCCCTGACCCCAATTCCTGACTTTGTATGGGGGGCAAAAGACGACGCCGAACTCCTCGCGCGGGCCAGTGAGGCCTACAAAGGCGACGACTTCGGGGGCGGCGCCCCCAACGTCTCGACCGAAACACCAAAAGTGCTGCCACAGGCGCCCTGTGGTGCGGAGGATGATGACGAAGAGCACCAACCATCGTTCCGTCCGGCATCCCGGCCCGAAAGCCTTGGTGCCTATTCCCAGGTCAAACGCAAACCCGGTGGCGAAAACACGGGAGAGCTGTACCCCAAGGCCAAAACCGAAGAACCGGCTGCTGAAGCACGCTTGCCGGAAAACAACGCCTTTGAACAAGAATTTCTCGAACCATCGGATGGTCTGTCCAACACAGCCACCGCCGATGTTCGACCTCCGATCCAAGAGCCGAGGCCTGTCGCTTTTTGGCGCGGGTTCGGTCTGGGCCTCGGCGTAGGCGCCGCCCTCGGCGCCATTTTACTTGCGTTTTTAACCTAGCCCACGAACAAACCCGCGGGCATGCCGAAACCCGCCGTTCAGTACGCCAAGTCGAAACGAATCACCACCGCCGTCGCATCTTTGGTCAGGTCCGCAACCTTGCTCACCTTGTAGCGGCCCTGGGTGGCCAATTTGCGCATCATCGGTACCAGCTCCGCCCGCCCAAAGCGCACATAGAGCGCCTCATCGGTATCCTTGAAAATCTCTCCGGCTGGTAAGATAAGGCTTGTGACCCTCGATCGCGCTTCCGCCGCCGTGAGGCCGACCACCCGGACCCTAAAGTGAACCCTCTCGGCCACGCGCAGCGGACCGCCGGCCGCACTGACGGCGATTTCTTTTCCTGTCGATCTTGTTCCATCAACCCTGGCATTCAAGGTCACAACCAACGCAACCGCAGCCATCACCGCAGAAGACAATCCGAGTCCCCATCCCCATTGCGGCGTCATGAAAGTCGATGTTCGAGGGAGCGCTGGTTCATTTTGCGCCACCGCCTCAAGAACGTCCGAGACAAATCCATCAGAAGCAGCGACGGACGGCAGTGCGCTCAAAGCACTCTTGAGAGCGCTCTTGGACGTCCAAGAACGCCGACAACGTGCACAAGACTCCAAGTGATTATCAAGCCAGACTTCGCGATCGCGCGTTTCTTCATCCGGTCGCGCATCGCCATCCAAGCGTTCTTGGATGAGACGCTCTGCCAGTCCATGAGGACTCAACCATGCCCGAATACGATCATTCCAACGGATAGTGTTCATCACAAAATACCCTCAAAAGCGACGGATTCCATCCCCCCACGATGGTCCATCCCAAAGCTCACCCTCATTGATCCGAACCCGTTTTGCGTGGTGTGGCGCATCACAAAATCCCCTCAAGCTTGGCCGCCAGCGCGGTGCGGGCCCGATGAACCCGACTCTTGACCGTGCCCACTCGCAGGCCGGTGATCGAAGAAATCTGGTCGTAGGACAGGCCTTCGATATCGCGCAACACAATCACCACGCGGTGGGTGGGTTTAAGCTCGGTGATCGCCTGCTGCACACGTTGGTTTCGTTCTTGAGCTTCAAGCTTGGTCTCAGGATCTGCGACCGGGCCTTGAAGTTCTGCGAGGCGGCCTTCACTGACGTCCTCAAGCGCCTGCTTCTTGCGGCGACCACGCCGTTCAAGATACTTGACGCGATTCAAGGACTGATTACGCGCAATGCGAAACAGCCACGTGGAGAGAAGCGCTTCACCCCGAAACTTGGCAGCCTTTTGATAAACAACGATAAATACATCCTGAGCCACATCTTCGGCTTCTTGGCGATCTCCAAGCACGCGAAAGCAGACCCCCAAGACTTGGTCTTTGTAGCGCTCGACGAGGTACCGAAAAGCCGCTTGGTCCTTGTTTGCGACCCGTTCCAATAGGGCCAGATCATCCACGGCCGAAACGCGCTTTTCCCTCGGCAAACCCGAACTGCACCGACCGGCAGCCGTCCGGGGCCCGGGCACAGATTGCGCGCGCCCGCTTCGCGTGACCCGCATGCTCGCTGGACGTAGGGACAAAAGGGACACGCTCTTCCATGGACAACAAGTCTCCCCCGAAAGTTCCCCAAAATCGCCATCACCGAGTATACCCTTAACTGGGTAACCTCACACTCCTGGACCTGGTCCAGGAAAATGAGGTCATGAGGTGTGCTCTCCGAAGCGAATCGGGGTCAGCTGCCGCGGGCGAGCACGTATTCGACGAGGGTCCGTACGCCGAAGCCCGTTCCGCCTTTGGGCGTATGACCTGATTCTTTGTGCGCAAACACCGGACCGGCGATGTCGAGGTGGGCCCACGGAATGTCGGGGTCCACAAATTCGCGCAAGAAGAGCGCGGCGGTGATGGCGCCACCCCAGCGCTCGCCAATGTTCTTGATGTCGGCTACTTCGCTTTTGAGAAGCTCTTTGAGTTCAGGATCGAGCGGCATTCTCCAGAATTTTTCGCCGCTTTGCTGCCAGGCCTCCGCCAACCGCTTGGCCAGGTCTTCATCGCTGATGAAGGCACCCGCAATGGAGCGCCCGAGCGCAACCATGCAGGCGCCGGTCAAGGTGGCGAGGTCGATGATTTCAGATGGTTTTTGAGCCTGCGCGTAGGCGAGCGCATCGGCCAAGACCAGGCGTCCTTCGGCGTCGGTGTTCAGGACCTCAACCGTAATGCCCTTCTTCGAGACCAGAACATCCCCCGGCCGAATCGCACCGCCGTCGGGCATATTCTCGGCGGCGCCAATGATTCCATGGACGACGCATTTGGGTTTGAGCTCGGCAAGAGCGACCATCGCCCCGAGCACCGCCGCACCCCCGCCCATATCGATTTTCATTTCCATCATGCCTTCGCTGGTCTTGAGCGAGAGGCCCCCCGCATCGAAGGTGAGCCCCTTTCCGACCAGGGCAATGGTCCCTTGGTTCTTGGTCGACTTTTGCGGCGTGTAGCTCAGATGAATGAGCCGGGGTTCGTGGGCGCTGCCTTTGCCCACGCCCAGGTGAAGGTTCATGCCTTGTTTTTCAAGATCGCGCGCGGTGAGAATCTTGCAGTCAAGCTCGGATGCCTTCGCGGCTTTGCGGGCGCGGTCTGCCAGCGCGGCCGGAAAGAGAACGTTAGGCGGGGCATTCACCAGGTCTCTGGCGGTACACGCCGCGCGCCCGAGCGTCTGCCCCTTTTGAAGGGCCGCTCTCAGCTCCACACCCTTGACGCCGGGAACGTCCTCGGCGACCAGGGCAACCCGCAGCTCCTTGAGGGTCACCTGCTTTTCATCCTTTTTCTTAAATTCGTCGTACCGGTAGTTGCCGAGGACGGCACCTTCGGCCAAGGCCTGCATCAGCGCCAAGACCTCCGGGACCGGCGCCGGCACATCCGGGATCGTGAGCTGCACCCCGCACGACTTCGCTTGGACCTTTCGGGCCAGCCGCGTCGCCGCCCCAGCGAAACGCCGTGCCGCCTCCGGACCGTACTCCGAACGCTCCCCATAGCCGTACACCAAGATTCGCCGTGGCCCCCCGCCGTTTGCGTTAAACACCACGGTCTGGCCGGGCTCACCCTTGAAGCGCTCATCACGGCAAGCCCGCTCCAAAGCGCCGTCCAGTCCCTGGTTCAAGTGGGCGTAGGCCAGTCCTCGATCCGGCTCATCCGAAAACACACCCACCGCCACCAATTCTACGGGGGCCTCACTCAGATCATCTGTATAAAGCGTCGCCTTCATTCGAGAGCGTTATTCACTGGTCTCGGCACCCTGGCAAGAGCCCGGGCGAGCCTTCTAGACCCACGCGGCCCAAGTCTCCCACCGTCGGACCCAAGCGGTGGCGTTCACACCGGTAATTGCCCTAAAGGAGCACCCACACGTGACGGAACCCAGAAGCGTCCACGCGTCGCCCGGGCCGAGCTGTAAGTGAGGACCCCAATCGAAGGTCCCCATCCAGACGAGCTCTTAATCTTGCTCCTTGGCCCGGCGGTCGGCGAGCCACCCTTTTTTTGCTTCATAGATTTCGGCCCACACCTCGTTTTGGTGCGCTTTGCTTTTCCACGAAGACATCGTGTCGTCGTACCCATGTTTTTCGAGAATGGTTTTCACGCCTTTTGGCAGATGGCCGGTCTTGACCAACATGAAAACCAAGGCGGGCGAGAGCCGCCGATGAGCTCGCTCGGCGATAGGGTCGCCCCCGTGGAAGATCAACACCTCAAGGTCCTCGAATGCACCTTCTCCGGGCCGAAGCGGAATAAGGTCTGACTGGTTGGAAAAGAGGAGCAGCCAATACTGCATAAGCATGGACACCGACTCCGAATAACGAATGACCGGAGAATTCCACCAATGGCCAAGATGCTTCTGCAGCGCCCGCACACTCACGGAGAAAGATGGATCTTGCTCCACGGCCTTGATGAGTTGACCCGTTGTGGAGGCGTCCATCATGGAGAAAAATCCATACGTGAATGCGTGCTGAAGCTCGTAAGAAAGTTGAGTGTAAACGATGTTGTCCCGCTTCTCCGCGGGCATGTCATCAGGAATGCTAGGGAACGCCTTCGCGAAAATCAGGCCGCTCTGGGGCTGATACCACGCTTCGGGCGCAGTTCCTTCGAGATGGCTAGCGTCCCAGAAGACGTACGTTCGCTCGGGAATCCGAAGACTGCCGGCTTTTTGTGCGTTTGCGGCAAGGTGGTAGGCAAAGGCGTTGTTGAGCACCGCAGATTCAATCGCCTCACGACCCGTCCCGTCGCGACCCCAAACGCGCGCGGGGCCATAAAGCTGCACGTGCGTTTTCGCACCAAAGAAAAATGCCTTGAACTCCTCATCGCCCGGCGGTTGGAGCTCGCCCCGGAACTTACCGGTGAGTTTTCTGAATCCAGTGGGGTTGATGGCCTTACGCAGGAGATCACCCATCGATTTTTGGAATGGATCGGTCTCGTCCAGCTCCACGTAAAAAGCATGGGGCGTAGGCATGAGAAACGCTTTTTCGGGCACCGCAACATTGAGGTCCGGATCCCAAGCACCGGCCATAGCAAATCGATCGAATGGACTGTTGGCGTCCGGGCTAAAGGCCAAAAATTGGGCAAACTGAACCTTGTTCTCGGGGAAATAGAGCTTTGCGGCCAGAAGACGCACGTCACCGAGATGCCGAACCCCAGGGGGCGCGATCTGATACATTGTGACTTCGATCCTTTTGAGCGATTGGAACGTCTTGAACTTCGCGATCAATTCGTCGAACGCGTCCAAATGCGTCGGATCTTCACCAAAAAGGGTATCTATATCCACCACAGCGTCGTCGGAAGGCCCTGATGCCGGAAACTTGGTACCCATAAGCCCACCCAGAAGAGCGCGCCGCAACTCGGCAATGGTTTCGGCGACTGGTTCCTCGATTTGCGACGAGGTCTGGGGCCCGCTCGAATCCGTACCAAAGTTCCCTGGACCCTTCGCGTCTTGATCCGCACTCTGTCCGGTTGGACGGGGATGGTAGGTCCCGGGAGCGTATCGGTGTGCCGATTCGTCCCAAACGTACTCTTGTGCACCCAAGATCTGCTCGGCGGCCACGAAGCCCGGGAAGTGATGTTCGCTGCTGTCCAGTCCGGTCGCTTCGGTGTTCGTGTTGAGCGCGCGACCATCGTTGGCGACATAGTATACGAAAAGACGCGGCCCGTAGGGCGTGGCGAAGAAGGGCTCATAGGACTCGATACGCAGATCGCCATCTACATAGCCCAATTTCCCGTCAACCGGATCCTCCGATGGCTGTATACCCACCGTGAAGGCACCGTCCTGACCCCATGGCGAGACGACACTGTCCGTCCAAACGACGACGACATCTGCAGCGGTCAAACGCATGCGCTGATACTGGCCCAAGCTGGCGTCACTCAACGATGGGAGCAACACTTTATCCTTGGCCAAATCCTCGGAAAGTCCTTGATCGGTCAACTCCGTGTGGACCTTCCATGCCCCGGACGGCGCACCGCCAGGGTCTTGTACCACGGGCACAAAGTCTTTGTTGAACTCCACGGGCCCCTTGGTGATCTGTCCATCTGATGACGCTTTTATTTTAACCGCGCTCCGAACCGTACCGCCCACAATTCCCGTGGGAACCACAACGCGATTGGCCAAGGAGGGTGGCACGGGCTGCCCCAAGGCCTCGAACAGGCGGTTGACGTCCATGCTGCCGGACGGCATCTCGGCGGTGTATATCCAGGCAACTCCGTTTCCATGAAGCAATGCGGACTTCATCTCTCCGGAGTCCGCGGGGACAAAGGCATCGCGACGAAAGAGTTGGAAGCGACCTGGCCCCCCACCGAGGAAAGCCAGAACGTCCTCGCCCTCACCTTGGAGCCCCCGGCCCTTAGAGAACATTCGTGACGGCGGGACCGTACTCACAAAATGCACGCCACGATTGAGGCCGGTCACCGAAGATACATAGGCGTCGTAAGGGAGTCCGAAATACACCTTTTGGCCGGTTCCGCTCATTTTCGGCGCTGACGGAAGATGTGGCCAAGTCTTGTGGTATTCCGCAATTCCTACGGCAACGTCTCCCACAATTTCATCTATCGTGCCCGCGCCCAAAACGGACATGGGTACGGTACGACTGTTCTCAATCCACTGCATGGCATGCGCCCATTTCGCCAACAACCGCTCAAGGGCTTCAAGCCGAGCTTGCTGCTCCTTCTGGGGCCAGACGTATGCGTTGTATTCTGTAAATGCCTCGGCGATCGCGTTTCGATCGCTCTCGAGCGTCTGAAGATGCCCCTCGAAGAATTCTCCCCGTCCGGACTCATACACCTGTTGGTTTGTAGACTGTGCCTGCGTGCGGCCTGCGGGAAGATAATACTGAGACCTGACAAGCGTATCGAAACTGAGGACCTTTTTGGGCTCTAGCCCCAAATGGACATCCGCATCAAACTGATCCGCTGCCCCCTCGAACTCTGCCACCACGCGCTCGATGGGCGTGCCATCAAACTCAATCACCGAAAGTATACGCCGCATCAAAAGATAGCCCACGCCCGCTTCCGTTAATGCAGCAGGCGGGGGATCGGGCACCCACTTTGTCACCCGTAGCTGTCGATGCCCCGACCGATCATTGACCTCGCCACGAAAGATTTCGATCCCTGATTCGGCTCCAATCAGGGTTACGACCAGTTCAAAGCTACGGTCTTGAATGTTGAGAAGCTGTAAATGAATCTTGTGACCACCCGCAAGCGTGTACACATAACCGCTGGTGTCGGGCCGGCGAAAAACATGCGCAGGATTCGCAACGCCACGCTCGAGATCCGCTGCCGGACCGATCAGGCGGGTTTCGTGTCCGTCCACAAGTTTCACAATCCACCCTTCGTCACGAAGGCGGGCGATAATCCCTCCATCCCCCAGAAGGTGAGCCAGCCCTACCGCCAAGAACAGCTTTTTGTTCTGGGCCTCCTCTTTGATCTTCGGCAGCCACTGAACATGTCTTTGGGTCACTTCGAGGTCACGATTCCGACCTAGCCACCAATCAAGAACCCCAGCCTGATAGACCACCGGTGAATGGCCTTCCAACAGCTCAAGCCCTGCCAGCTCTGCCGCTTTGGAAATATCCCCTTCGGCATAGCGATCGATCACGCGCTCCAAACCAGTCGCGGTTCTTGCTGTTTCGAAGAACTGGCGGCGCTCCCGACTAGAGGCCTCCTCAAGACCACCGGCATACGAGCCCTTCGTAACCGCATAAGAGGCAACCTCTTCATCAAGCTGTGGCACCAGGATCGCATTGCCGGCAGCTAGCCAAGCCCACACCGTTTCTATCTTCTGGTTGGCGAGGTCGCTGGTCGGCCAGTTCAGCGCCTTGGCGATCTGCTGAAGCTTAGCGAAGTGCTTTTGGGACAGAACCTTGGAAACGACGCGGTCTTCCGCCACATTCTCGGTCTTTTCTGGGGCGTGCAGGTCAAGGTTGATTTCGGTGTAGACAGCCTCAGCTTCCCCAAGCTTTTCCTGCACCACGGGATCGGATTTTTCCAGCGCGAACCCATCGTGCTGGGTACCAAACGCGTACGAGATGGGCTTGTTTTCGCCCGGTGGCTGAAAAGACCAAAGGTATGCCGGGAAAAAGCCGCTGGTGTTGCCCACCGCTTCCGCCCCGATAGATGTCCGCGCACCCAGCGAATCGGCCGAGGCCGGGGGCGAACCGTCTGGCAAAAGCGATGTGGGCAAGCGGCCATTTGCCCACTGAAGCGCCCGGAAATGGTCCGGAAGTTTGGGCAAGTCTTCGGTCTTCACCGACCAATACTCAGGTTTGTGCTCACCGGGCACGATCGCATGCCACGTGCCTTCAACGAAGGTCTGGGGTTCGAGATACGTTCTGGTGATGAGCCCTCCCTCTTTTTCGCTCAAAACCACGCCCACAAACAATGGATTGCTTGGTTCTCCGAAGTGAACCCACGTAGGTGGAACCACGCCTCTGGAGGAACGCCCCGGCCACCACGGATGCGACTTGGCATCGAGCATTAACGCCAGATAGGCCCACTGCTCCCGCGTAGAGAGCCGCTGAAACCAGCCTTGTTGTTGGAGCTGACCCAGTAAGAGCCATCCTCCTTTGGCCCATGCTCGATACCCAAGAATGAAAGGGTCGTCGGACGAAAGATCTTGGGCACTGGTGTCCCCCAACAGAAAGCCGGTCTCAGGCGCAAAAGAGGGGGGCTCTTCGAGCGCTATGGGCTGGGTGTATTCAAAGACCTCGGCATAAGGAAACGACGGGTCGGCCACCAGCCACGGAAGCTGCGGAACCAAAGGCACAATCGTAGATGGGACCACAATCCCGTAGATCTGGCCGTGGCTCAGCTTTGCGCTCGGCTCGAGAAGACCCTGTTCGTTGCGGGCATAGATGTCGACCACCCCCAAAACGTCGTCTTGGGTGTGGCCACTGAGCGCATCCACCTTCGCAAACCCCACCGAGCGCCAGGGTCCCACGGGGGGGTGGTCGTACAAACGAAGGGCGCGCCAACCATACCCTTCCGCCAACCATTCGACCACCTGCTGGCCCGCGCTAAGGCTCAACCCAAGGCCGAAAACGATGCTGGTGATCTCGGAAACCAAGTTGACTTCACCCGGCGGGGCCGCCAGCACCTTTTTCAGTTTCAACACCGCTTCACCCACCTGCGTGGCGGCCTTCGGATTGGCCCGATACTTGATGACCGAGTGGGATTGGGACCGAAGCACGACCCGGTCTTCCCCACAAACCTCAACCCCCACCAGATCTGCGCCCTCATCCGCGAGGGCGCCCGCAATGGAAACCGTTTGCTCGGGGTCACACACCTCCTCAGCGGACACCAAAGTTTCGAGCCCACCCAAGTTCCACAGCGGGCCCTCACTCAAGGCCGCGCCGGACGACAGGCCTCCCTGAGAAAACGCTGGGTCACGCCCATAGAACGCTTCGTGGGTGTCGATAAACCAGATGAGGGCTGTGCTCGAAGTCAACAGCGTCGACAAATCCAAGATCCGCTGGCTGGAGTACGGAAATCCGTGGTCGAGCACAAAGTCTTGCACCCCCGCCCAAAGGGCATCGGCCTCGCGCCGAAAGCCGGGCGATTGCGGATGTGAAGGATGATGCGCGACGAATTTCAAGAGCCCCATGATGAGCCCGGTGGTGGCTTCGAGATGAAAGGACAACTCCTGCCGGTCCGTCGCCGAGATGTAGCGGTCCTCGAAGCCATCGAAAAAGTAGTGGGCTCCATAATATGCATGGCCTCGAAATTCGATGTGCTTGCCAAAGGCCAAGCTGGTAAACGAGAGGCAGCGCGCCAGGGCATCGATTTTCGCCGGATCCTCGAGGTCTCTGTAGTCAACAGACAAGGAGAGCCAACTGCAATTGTCAATGGCGGTGTGGCGACGGTTGGGAACAAAGTCTGTGCTGCCGAGGAGACCCCGATCGATGCGGATCACGCCGGGCGAAGGGGGCTGCTGCCCGCCCGGACGCATGTCTCCCCCGGTGGACACCCGTCCCCAGACGCCGTCCGCGAGCGCCGCTTCAATCTCACGGCGTTTTTCCGGGCGGATTCCGAGGGCATCTCGCGCATTTTCAAGATCGCGGCGCCAGTGGACATCGTTTGGGTCCCACAGGACGTGAAAAATGCCCTCTCGTAGCTCATTCCGCCACGCTTCGAGGTGCTCGCGGTCTCGAATGCCGAGTTCATCACTGTGGTTCAACGCATGATTCAGCACACTCAAGACATCGAGATTGTGCTCGGTCACCACATTGCCTGCCTGCACCGTTTCTTGGATGAAACTCAGGTCCGCATTCGACAGCACCCGTGGGGGCAAGTCGACAGTGGAGCCATCCGCCTTCGTCAGATGGCGACGAATCTCGGGCGGCGTGGTGCCCACGTCCGCGCCATAGCCGATGGCATCAAGCACATCGTAGTAGTCCCAGGCCTCTCCAATGGCGCCCAAGCGAGGCCTGCGCTTCGGATTGAGCTCCCACGGATTGTGGGCGAACGCCAGTCCCCGCGCGGTCCAGCCCGCGGTCATCAGGCTGACCTTTCGACCGTCTTCGGTCGTCCCGAAGCGGCGGTGGTCCTCAAGCCCTTCGAGGGCCTCTGCGTAGCAGTCACGCTGCTTGCTCTGCTCTTGTTCGGAGAGCGCCTTAAACGCATCCGAGACCAAAAACACCCCCAGACCATGAATCACCCACGCGGTCGCGCCCGTCACCAAACGCGCATCTTTCCAGTTGTCTCCAGAGGTATTCCAAGAAAACGGCCAACCGCGAATGACGGAACGAAAGCCTTTTTTGCCTCGCCGGTCCCGATCTGCGCGCGCACAAAGATAGCGGGCCAAGGCCTGGGCCTTGGCGTCAAAACGAGGCGTTCCCAGCCTCGCGTACTGGGCGAGCGCAATGCCTTGGGTGTAGGCCCACACCCGCTCGTACGCCGCAAGGTACTGAGCATCTGTGGCCTGCCCTTCACCGACAGGCGCACCGAGCCACGCTCGAGCCTCGTCTTCGTCGGCGGCATCGCCTCCGACCACCTGGTATTCCACCTGATAGCCTACGGGGCGCCCCTCGGCCGAAAGCCCACCATCCCGCCACAGTCGATTCCTCATCCATAGGGCCTTCTGAAGGTTTCCGTGGACCGAAGCCGCAAACATGGGGACCCCATCCCCCCGCTCTGAAGGTCGCGCTTCGGCCAGAGAAACCTCCAAAACGGCCCCGTCACCCTCGCCGTGGCCTAACAAAGCGGAGGATAAAGACCGCACTGCACCCAGCCCTCCTCCATCCGTGGGGAGCGGGAGGACGGAAGGTTCAATCCACACGCTGGCTTGTCCTGCTTTGAGCGACACCAGCCCAAGCCCCCCAGCTGACTTTGGGGGAGCCGCCGCAGCGCCAACACCATGACCTGCACCCACGTGATCACCCGCGTCCGAGCGAGCGATCCCCCCCTGAGTCGAAAAGCCACGACCGGCAGGCGTCTCCCGGGCGCGATCACCGACGACGCCCGGGTGAGCGGCCACCGGGCTCGAAGAGTCGCTGCCGTGAACCGCATCGATTGCGCCCTTGTCGGCGGTCGTCCCACCGCGAGGTTCGGTTGCGGCGGCGGCATGCACCTCGGTCGCCGACGTCTTTTCATCCACGGCCACCTCATCGCGCGACCGGAACCTGAGAACCTGATCGCTTTGGACACGCATGTGGTAGATATTTTCGGCGGTGACCACCGCCTTTGACCGCCGGCCTTCAGTCACGTACTCGGGCAGAGACACACTGAAGTACGCCACTTCAGAGGCCGAAGACGCACGCGAGGTCACCAAGCGGTCCCCCTTGCCGAGGTCTGTGTGTTTTTCGATCCATGCGGCAAAGAAGAGATCCTCGTGGGCTGCAAGCGAAACACCACCGACCAAGACATCTGCGCCCGTTCCGTGGCTCTTCCAGTGTACGGGCTTGGCGTGCTTTTGGTTGAGCGTCGACGCGTCACCGAAGGTTTCACCGCCATCGTGGCTGTGAAATGCCACCACCGCACCCGCACTTGCGGTTCGAGGCACGTAGGCCAAGACACTCATGTGGCCACTCTCGGTCACCCCCATCGCAGGCACATAACCCGCTCCCACGCTGGTGGGCGCCGACCATGAGCGACCCCCGTCCGACGATGTCTGCACCCGTACTGGGTTGAATCCCAAGACGTTGGGGTCATCTGACGGACCATCCTCATAGACCACGGCAAGACCCCAAGGCGCATGCACCACCCGTGGGCTGGAAGGCTTATCGTTGCCGCTTTTATCCCCCACGGTCGCGACCGTGGTCAGCCGCCAGGACTGAAAGCGCCCCTCGTGCCACGTGCCTTTGCGCCACCCGGCCACCAGTGGTTCCGCACCGGAATCAGCACTCGCGCGGGGCTCGGCATTCGCGTTGGGCTCGGCATTTTCGCTGGGATCGGCATTCGGGGTGAAGTGCACCTCCAGAACGGACACCCCATCTGATTGCCGATGGGCATCTTGCGGACCAGCAGCATTCGCCGCAGACCAAGCCCCCCGAAAAAGAGGCCGTTGGGCAACCACGATCTTGTCCTCTTCGTGCCAGGTGCCATCGTAGCGATACTGGTACTGGGTGCCGAGGGCCGCATACAGCGCCTCATCCCCGGATTCGTAGGCGTGCTTCCAAACTTTCTTCCAACCGACGACGGAACGCGTGGGATAAAGCCCCGGGGTCATCGCATCAGCGTACACCGGCTTCAACGCCATGGTGTTCCAGGCGGGATGGGAGACCGGCCGATTGTCCCACATGCGAAACTGCCGGACCACGATGGTCACCGCGTCTTCGCTCACGGTGAGCGACGGCTGGTACACCTGGCTTTCCTCCGTGCGGTAGACGTAGCCCCCCTCGCTGTTTTCATCGGCGGGGTCTGCTTGATCCACAAGATAGGACTCTTCGCACCAGCATTCAGGACAAGCGCAGCGACCATCCACGCCGGGATCGTATTTTACGAGATGTTTCACGACCTCGTTCGCGGGTGCACGGGTTTTGACGTCAAAAACGTTTTCGGGCACACCAGCAAGATTCTTGAGGTAGTAGGCCTTGTGACCCTCTCCCCAGACCAAGTGGTGGTTGAGATAGATATCGTACGCCCCATCAAGTCCCCGCTTCCAAGTCGCATTTTCGCGAACGACCATCGGCGGATCAAAGCTCTGACCCCCATCCGTACTTTCGGCGGCCCAAAGACGGCGAACCAAAGGGGTATGCGGGCCTGAAAACGATTCGGACTCTTCGGAGATCCAGGCCACAAAGACCCGGCCCTCGCGGGCTGCAATCGAAAGCTCGACGACAGAACCCCCAGAGCGAAAGGGGGCGGCCGCGGTAAAACTTCCTGGTTTACCGGCTTTGTCGCTCCGGTACACCCAGATTTCGTCATGCCTCCCGCGACGAACATGCGCGACATAGGCCCATGTTTGACCCTCAAATGGAGACAGGGCCGCCCGCGACAAGGCGAGCGCACCCGCTGGTGTATCCAGACCGCGGGCAGGTTCAAAGACCCCGGGTCTGGGTACCGGGGCCGGAAGCAGAGCTTCGGACCGCAAGGCCTCGGACTCCCGCGTGGCGTCTTCGCCAAACGGATCTGGAAACGGTGCCGGCCCAGGCTCTTTGGACAACGCCCTGAACAAGGCGCAATCTTGGATAAGCGCCTCGCTGGGCGCTGCCGATGTGCCCCCCGATGCGCACGAGGCCTTAAAGGGTACAACGGAACGGGTCACGTTCCCCAAGTACCCCTCGCCCGGTTCCAATAGATCGCCTGCGGACACCGTACGATAGGAGGCAGATTCCGAGTCCCAACGGAGCAATGGATGGATGTACGGGTCTTGGTAGACCGTCTCTTCAGCGACCCACAAAAAACGCCATCCCGGCAAGGAGATGGTCGAAGACCGGACCGACAGACCTTTGAGCGCCACCTGTTGAAGCGCACCGCTATGCACCCAGTAAGCCCCCGCCGCGAGGCCCTCGCCATGGTCGCCTTCTGACAAGACTCTCACATGACGGCTTGGACTTTCACTCCCCTCACCAGCCACCGCCGGCCACACCGACCCCGAGGCCAGGGGCCGCGCACCCAGCCGCGGCACACTTAGAGAGGGGACCGCCACAAGATTCCATCCGGGCTCCAGCGACCACACGGTCTCAGGCGCAGAGCTGTTTCCCTGGGCTTGACCGGCAAGCCCCAGGGCCCACCAACAAACGAGAATTCCCCCACAAAACCTCTTCATCGTCGCGCTGCCTCCCCGGTCAGTCCTTTCGTAGGCGACCAACGACCGGTCTCAGAGCTTCTGATCCCCATCGGACCGTCAAGCCGCCTGCCCCCGGCTTCAAACCGAAACGGTCCTCTATCCCTGGGCTTTAGCCCCAAACGACCTCAGCGACCGCACATGAGCGCACTCATGCCCCTAAGTCAACAGAACTTGCTCGTGTGCCCCATTCTGGGCAACCTGGACGCCAAAGATGGCGGCCTACACCTATTTTTGGCCGTAAACGGCAAGACGCGGGGCCCCTCTGGGGCGCAAACGCGGGGTATCCTGGCTAAGAGGGACCTCCAGAAGATTCACTCTGCCCCACGAAAAGGCTGAGCGTCGGGAGACGGGGGTTTTCAGCAGGAGGCAGGGCCAAGAAACGATGCCTCCCCCCGCAGCGCGCGTCTAGGCAGCCCTGATCGACCCAAAAAGCTCAAGACATTCTCGGGTACACCCTGCTACGATGCCCGACCGTTGACCACCCCAAGCAGCGCCGCAGCCACGAGACGTACGGAGCGTCTTACGGGCGGCAAAAGAACATGGCGCAAGGGCCGTGCGCCCGTTGCCAGCGGTTTGGTGGCCGCACTGGTGGGTTTAGGAATGACGCCCAACGCCGGTGCCAAGCCTCTTCGTCCCGATCAGCTTAAAGCCATCGATGCGCGCCTCGTCCCCACGGTTGAAAGCAGTCGCCAGCTGTCGGTTCAGCCTGGCGACACGATTTTCGTCGTGCACAAAAAGAACATACCCGCGAGGCGCATCGCCAAAAGCGTCAGTGCCTACGAAGGGGTCGTGACCGGAATCGTAACCAGACCCGGCGTGGTCGTGCACAATCGATTGGATGCCATCAAACTCACACCCAAAGGCCAAGAAGTCGAAGTGGCGTTCACCTACGCCATCCATCTGGACCCCACCGCCACCTCCGGCGGCAAGGTCCGGTTCACATTGAACGTGATGGAGCGAACCGGCCTGGGCAACGTGCTCGCCAGCGCCAAGGTTCAGCACCACATCAAGGTCGCACCGAGAACCCCTCCAACCAAGGAGCAGCTGGCGGCCGACTTCTACGGATATAGACGCCACCACCACCGCGCCAGAGTGTTGTTGAAGCGCCTCCGGCGGCGGGTGCGCGGGCTCTCCCTTAAAGACCAAAGCCGCATCCCCCCCTTGGGGCAAGTGTCGCAGAAGGCCGCGATCCGGGTCCTCCAGTTCGAGCGCGAACGGCGGCGCCTTTGGGTCGCGCACCGCCACCTGGTCTCGGCGCTCCAAAATCCAGACCCCAAGATGCAAGACTTAGCCGGAGTTTACCTCAAGAATCTCCAACGAAAGCGTCGACGGTTCGCTGGGGTTCCCGTCTTTCCTTGGGGAGGGACCCCAAGCCCCGTCGCAGAATCCGTGACAACCCAAGAGGCCGCACAAAGCCCAGGACCGGCTTCCACCGACGATGGGGTGTTGAAACCGGTCGGCTCTTACGAACCCAACGCCCCGGTGGAAGAGCCGGACACTGTTTTCGCGGAAGACGAAAAACCTGAGCCTCCCCGCGCGCCGGTGACCCCCGAACCCCAAAAGCCACCGGTGGCAAGCGAGCCCCCGCCCCCGGAAGAAAAACCTCGGCCAGACGAGGACGAAGACGATGTCCTCCTCGGCGGTTTCTTTGAAGACGGGGTACGACGCAAGCTGGTGACCATCCCCGGTCACCCCAGGGGGCTCGTCCTTGACGATCCCAACATCGCCCATGCTGCCGGGTTTCGGGCCAGCCTCGCGTCGGTCACTTTTCGCGAGTCGGCCTTCACGCCGGCATTCTTTTTTTACGGTCAGCTTGCGGTGACCCGAAGCGTGGGCGTCGAACTGACCGTTCCCACGGAGTACGTCAATCTCGATCTTGAACGTGCACGTTCGGTGTTTCGCATGGGGAACCCTCTGGTCGCGCTCAAGTATCGTATCCACCTCCCCAAAATCATGTCGCGAAGGCCGGCGCTCACCATTCGAGCTCGGTGGGGCATTCCGATGTCCCCCTTGAATGCCATTCCGCCAACAACCCTCGGTGCCGAAGAATTTAGTCGCGAAGCCCACTTTGCCGATACCTACGCCTTTTTCCTCGAAAAAACAGACCTGGGACTCGGCTTCAACCTCGCGTGGGAGTACTCAATTTTCAGTGCTGGTTTTCAATTCTACCTCGACTACTTTTTTCCGGTGTCCGATGCCATCAACCGATCCAAATTCCTTACGGTCAGCTACGGAACCTCTATCGGTGCGAGGCCCTTTGGCGACATCGTGGGCTTCTACTTCGAAACCCGCACCACCAGTCTCATGGCCGGCCCGACTCGGACCGAAGTGTTCACCTACCTCGGAGCCCGCGGGAAGTTTTTGGATATCCTGGAGCCCGCACTTTGGCTCTCGCTTCCTTTTGGGTCGGTGAGCAATGTGACCGGCCTCCAAGCGGGCATCGATCTCCGCGTCACCTACGATCTCAACGACGTCCTCGATTCTGGGAAGACCCAGCGCGGTGACATCAATCTTTTCGAGTGAGAAGCACCTTGGATACCCGATACAAAGCAATCATGCACCCGATGTCGGTTTCACCGGCCCCCGGAAAACACGCAAACGGCCAGCGTCGCCAGAGCGCCCAAAAGAGAAACCTTCGGGCAGCAGGCGCTCTTTTGGTGGTCTACGCGCTGAGCGCGGCGTGTTCATCCAAGCCTTGTAACCCCGATCCGTCCAGACCCAACGACCCCTCCCCCGCCGTCGAATGCCCTGCCGGCGATCTATGCTACCGCGGTGAGTGCATTGCCGGATGCAACGCCGCGCAAGAACGCCTTGAACGATGTGACCGAGACTCCGATTGCGGCTCATCGCGCCCCAAATGCGTAGACGAGTTCTGCTCTGCCTGTGGCCGAGCAGAAGTCTGCGTGCTTGGCCTCAACGTCTGCGGTTCGGTCAGCGCAACCATCTTTCCTGACGCGGCCCCTGTTCCCACGGGCCCTTTTCCCCCTTCGCCGCTCGATGGCGGCGTCTTTATCGGCCATACGTTCAACCGCGATGGGTCCACAGCGCCTCCGCCCGAACTTGACGTTTCTCATCTCGGTTTCATCGATGTCTTTACGCGAGACGACATGCTCGCCTCCATGCCCCCCACCCGAAGCTCGACCGCATCCATCGAGGTGGTTCGGGTTGCCGAAACATCGGTCCCCCAAGAAGAGATCCGGCGCGGCTCGTTTCGTATCCGTCGCCGAAGCACGGGATCTGAACTTTTTGTCGAAACCGGGACAGTCTCGGCCATTGGAGACTGCGAGGTGGTCCGAACCCAACTTTACACAGACCCCACACCGGCCCACATCGGCGACATCAAGATAGCCAGCGCCAACGACTTTCCGGGCTCGATTGCCGAGCCCCTCTCAGCCCTATTCACCCTTGGCAACTACCAAGTCACCACGGCCATCCCCACAGACCTTCTGAAGTTTTCGATCCCCCCAAGCGACCCCCGCCAACTGGCGATCACCAGCCAAGGTTTACCGGGCATCGTCACCGCCTGGCCGGTCCCCAATGTCGATATTCACGTCCCCTTCGAACTCAACGTGCCCGACGAAACCAGCACCCTGCTCTCAACCCCGATTCCCTTCGGAACCAGCCCCCAAGACCTACGATTCGCATGGGACCGCATCGGCCAGACCGGGGCCGTCCCCGGAGAACGCATCAAGCTCCGCCTCGAGGGCGCGCGCCATGACCTGGTATGCACGCACGACGAATTTACCCCCGGCAGCCCCAGTTCAGTCACCGTCCGCGCGGGCCTGCTGAACGAATTCGCCGCCCTCGAAAACCTCGCAGGCACCTCCATTCCCCTGTTCTTCGAACGCGCCATGGCCGTCGAGCTCCCCCTACCCGCCAATCGCGACAACAACATTTTTATTCGCGTCACCGTCCGCGTCCGCCACACCCTCATCGGCAGCATCCAGTTTTAGAGCGCGTCCGCCTCTCGTGGGTAACCTATTGAGAATACGCGATCCGGTGTGTGCACCGGCCTCACCGGTGCGCGATCCCGTACGTTTTGCCGTGACTCCTTAAGCTCAAGCGGCCTGCCGTCGTATCCACCAAAACGATTTCGTTTGCATCCGCCACATCGTGCTCAAAAAGCGGTGTCTCACTCTCGATCTCCACGCGACGGTCACGGACCCCTAGGCGAGTCACATGGGCCATGCGTTTCGTCGACGCATCACCCACGAATGTGGTCTCCGTGGTTTTGACAAACCCTTCGTTGAAATATGCATAAGAATGCGTAGTCCGGGACGACGTAAATCCGTCCCCTGCCGACAACCCTCGGTAGAGCGTAAGCGCGTCGGGCTCCAGCAATTCGGAGCGTCCTTCGATGGCGTGACGAACCTGCGAAACCGACCACGCATGGAGCGCCTGTTCATAGCTTCGCCGCGCATCGCGCAGAACACCACCACGCCCCTGAGACTCATCGGTTCGACCGAACACCAATGACCCACGAACGGCCAAGTCCACATACTGCCCCGGCCCCAGATAGCTCAAGTCGCCGCTTTCGGTGACCAGGAAGGTGCCCAAAGACCCTTCACGAAGTTTCCCAGACACAATCAAGTGCTCATCAAAAAAGGCGGCCGAGAGCACGTACGAAAACGGAAGCAAAGCCTCTACACGATCCCGTCCAACGACGATGCCCTCACCAAAGGTCAACGCCCCGTCGTCGGGAGACTGACCGAACAAGCCCTCATACTCGAGCACCATACGACCTTGTGCCGAAACATCCGATACCCAGGCTCCACCGAGATAGTTTGGAATCGCAAATTCCAAAACGGTTCGACGATCGCCAGGCGCACTGAGGGGCGCCAAAGACACCACGAATCGCCCCTCAGTCTGCCCGCCCTGCAAAGCCCCATCGTCGTTTCGCTCAGTGCGAAACACCAAATCGCCAAAGATTTGTCCGTCCACCCGCTGGACGGGACGGCAGTCCGCAACCCGATGCGGCGCCCACAGCATAAATCCCTGGACCTCGATCTTCGGAGCACACGACGACGTACTCGTGCTCGTTCCTTGTCGGGGACTGTCCACGACAACCTCTCCCACACCCGCATCGCCAGACCCCGAATCACCTGTGACGTTGCCTACCTCCGCCCCCCCAACCGCCTCCACCTGGGGCAGAGTCGGATTGGGGCCAAGTTCTTGCGGCTGAACATCAGCGCGGGATGCCCCGCAACCAACAGCGGCAAGAGCCAACAACATCGTGACTGGAGCAACGCGCAGCATTCTTATTACCAGAGCAATGATCGAGCCAAATAAATTTTGAGACTCTTCGCGCCACGCTCGGACCAGCAACCCGCATGCACTCAGCTTTTGGTACCGCAGACGATGGCCCACGACCGACCCGTGGGTCCCCAAGCCCCAGTCCTGATGCCTGTGGACCACAGCCCCTGCCCCCCATAGCCCTCCCATTTTTCTCCACGGCGCCCCCTTAAACCCGCGCGAATCCGCCCAGTGCCAACTTGAGGGCAGCGCAGCCCAACTTCGGAAGTCCTCCACGCAACCGAGTCGCGCAATCCAAAAACGACAAGGCCCCCACTTCCTCTTTGGGTGCTTCATCAACCAGCGCTGGTCGCACAGCACGCTCTTCCATCACATCACGAAGTTCACTCACTCTTCACCGTAGGTTCGAGGCTCGGGTCGATTACTCCCTCTACAAGAGCCGGAACCATCCAAATGCCAACGACAACAGTTGATGCGACTACGATTTCCCTTAAGCTCCAGTAAAAAGCAATTGCGGTACCCGTCAAACGAAGACTAATGCCCGCGTAGTACGGCGACACATAGCCACCAAGTTTTTGGATCATGATTTGGATCGCGATCGCCGATACGAGAATGGGCGCAAAACCCAATTCAAAAGCAAACTCGTTCGCACGACGGGCAAACGTAAGTCTGTAAAGCAGAATACATACAAGAGCCGCACCAATCCGAAGCAAGGTAAACTCACGAAACAAGTCTCGCTGAGTAAACCAGTCAAATACAACGCCCCCAGGCATCAACGCCGCGGCTGCACTCGTTGTCAGCCGCGCAAAGCGAAGATTCAACCCACTTCGGTACCGACGAAATTCTAACTCGCGATCACGCATATCAACGAACTATCGCTACGAAGGAAGCAACGCCAACGGCTCGCAGCAGACACTCACAAAGCTAGGCGTTAGAGTCAAACGCCTAGCGAATGCGTACATGCCCCTCGGGCCTTCCGCACCGTGCGTAAATTTCTGCCGTAACCTCGAATCGAAGAACTCTCATCCGATCTTCGTCTTCGGCCGGCTCCCCGGGACGAAACCCGGGAAGTGCCCGGAAACCACACGTTCTATGCCGCGGGTGGGCGTCTCTCGAAGCGGTCCTTCATGACCACCCTGTGACGCAGTCTCCAGGCACGGGGCCGTATCTAGAAGAACAGACGAAGTCGGGGAGGATCATGTTCCTGGCTACGGTCCCGGTCCTTTCTTTCGACGGAGGCCTCGGGGAGGGAGGGGTCCCTTTCAGGAAGGCTTGGGGAAACAGGAAGTGTTGCCTTGGGGGCCCCAAAGCCAGGATGGCGGCCTGGATGAAAGGGACGCCTCCCTCCCCGAGGCCGGCACTGCACCTCCACCGGCGCCGCATCAAGCCCCCCGCAAAGACTTCGTTCACAAGGCCCAAGTGACGCATGAGCCAAGCAGGCGATCCGCATGTCGGATGTCCAATCTCCAGGCTGGACCCTCGGTTCAGATTGGTCCTCTCAATCGAAAAAGGCCAAGCGCTCGAGAAATCGTGGCCTTCTTAAGGAGTGGAGGCTTGTCTCCAAGCCTAAGGGTCGAGGATATACTCGATACCCAAACCAGGAAGACCACAATCAACGCGCCCGGTGCAAACGCTGTCGAGTGCACTCAAGACCTGAATGAACCGCTCGTAAGAAACGAGGCCTTCGGTTTGAATGGCGACCCTCAGAGGCCGCCCCTGACTGGTGAGTTGCTCTCGGGCCATCTGGCGAAGAAGGAAGGGCCAGTTGTCGTTCGCCAAAGAAAGAACCTTCAGTCCCGAAGAAAACCGTACGCTTCGTGGGTACAGCTTCACACGACCGTCCACCGCACCATCGACCAGGGGACCCAACCGAAGAGGCAATAGCGACTGCATACTAAGCCTCGTACCATTGCGGCTGAGACCGGCACGCCGCTCGACCGCGAGATAAAACTTCTGGATGTCGTAGCGAGTTTGCATAAACTCAAGCAGCTCAACCACAACGGAAAGACCAAGGTAGGCATGGGCCAAAACCATCAGCTCTTTGTCATGCCCAAGGTTTTCGTAGTCGGCGAGGGTCTTGTGGAGCCCATGAACACGGGTCTGCCACCCGCTGGGCAAGTTTTCGCCGATCATTTTGCTGATGAGAATGCCTTTGAGCGAAGCCTGTTCGGTCCCCACTTCAAGCGATGCTGGAACCGGCGAGACCAAAGGGGCCCCGGAAAACGCAATGGGAAGCTGAACGTCCGGCTTAGGCCCAATGGGCCTTCGGTTGAGTTCCGGCCATACCTCAAAAACCGCCTCCCGATTGTTCGCGGCCTTCACTGGAGCCGTTTGACAAAGGAGCGACCACCCAAGCGAAATACACATCAGCAAAATGCACGTCGCTGTGAGAGGCAGACGCAGCCCACGTTCGGGCGCGGTCAGCTCAGCCATATGCCCGGACACCGGTGCCCGCTCGCCGGGGCGAAGCTGTGCGGCCGCCTCGAGGAGGCTTCTGACCAACCGAGCCTCTCGAACCTCGGGGCGCCGAAACCACCACTTCAGGGCCCACAGCACCGCCAGGTTGACCATCAAGAACGCACTGCCCCCAAAGGCGGCATGAAGCACCGAAGAAGAGGCCTCAAACGCTTCCAGGCCATGAAGGTACAACGCGGGCTTCGAAAGCGCTTGTTGGTGCGTTGAAAAAACCAGCCCGCCTACCCATAGGAGTCCAACCGAAACGGGAAGCAAAAGAACCATCGGAACCGCCGCCTTGATAAGAACAGCCGCAGCAGACGTTCTGGCGAAAGACTGATTGGTCGCGGTCACGATGACCTTGGTCAGAAGGCCATCGAGCGGCAGATCGGATTGCGAGCCCTCCGCAAGATCGATACCCACCGAACGATAGGGTTCGGGGAGCGAAAACACCAACGAAGCAAAAGCATCTCGGTCATGGGCCGTATCACCGATTCTTCGAAGTATCTTTCGCTCGCGAACGATCCTGATAGCTAAAACCACAAAAAGGCCCACCTCGACCGCAAAACCCACGTATACCAGGCTGGCGATCACCCCGCCGGCACCGAAGAAGCTGGCGGGGGTCATGCAGTAGGCCGCCCTTCTGGCCCCGTAGCCAACGAGTCGGAGGACAAAAACACGGCCCCTTTGGCTTTGGCTTCGACGCGGCGCGCGACAAGCCGTATACATACGCCACGCACAAAACGACCCGCCGAACGACTGAGCATCACCACACCCGTTGCCGTTCCAAGGACCAGCGGCAAGAGAAGCCCCAGTCCCAAAAAAAGAACGATCGCCACCGCGACCCTCTCGTCGGGATCCGCGGCGGCACCGGAAACCAGCCCGTACCCCACCAAAGCCACGATCGGCAAAACCAAGGCCCCGATCTCCGTCAAATCTCTAAGCAAGGGGCGATGGGTTGGCAAAGACAGACCGCCACCCAAGGCGCGTAAGACCGGAGCCATCACCCGACCAGAGTTCCTCGCCTCAATGCGCGCTTCGTCCGCACGGCCGGTCTCGGCCAGCCGCAAGAGCCGCAAGGCGGTTTCTTCCGCCGAGACCTTCCTCCGGTGCGCAACCACCAAGGCCCTAAACACGACCAGAATCCCGACGAGTACCAAAAGTGTCGGAATCCAGGCCAATCGGATGAGATCAAACATAGGGACCGAGACCCAAAACGGGACCACATCTCATAACCCACCGCGGAGCTCTGGGCGAGTGATTTTGGTTTCAGCAAGCCTGCTCCCGTGCGCGTGCCCTTGCCCGTACGCGCGCCCGCTCCGAAGTCCATCGCTTCAATCGACTGGGAACACCGGGCTTTTCCGAAAAAGGGCGTGCAGCAAATCACCTCCGTGAGCTCGGATACGCGTACGGGCAAGGGCACGCGTACGGGAGCAGGGTGTTTTTAACACCCTGCTAAGACTTGGAAATGAAAATTGCCTCGAAGATTTGCAGGTTCAGAAAACCAACGATCTCGCCCAATCCGAGCAGGATGGTGCCCGCCAAAACCGCACCCCCCAAGGCCAAACAGCCAGCGGTCCAGGCCCGGGTGCCCGGGGAGACCACAAACTCCACGGGACGAGACCCCTGGTCATCGGCCGCGTCAGACACCCACCCAAGCTGAGTCGAACCGACACCCTGGTCAAGCCAAAGCCGCCCCGCACCCATCAAATCAGGGGACCCCCGGCCGGTGGGGAACAGGCCTAGGCGCGAACACACCCTGCCACCGGGGTGAAGTCGGCCGCGAGAGGCAAGAGATCGACGCTTTTCGCTGGAACGTAGCCCGAGGCAGACCCGACATGGCGCCGATTGAGTGACCGCGTTAGGGTCCTTTCTGTGGACACCAGTGAAGGGATCCGCATCGGCGTCGTGGGACTCGGATGGGTCGGACGCGAGCTCTGCCGAGCAGGACTCGAAGATCCACGGGTCCGCCTCGTAGGGTGCGTCGACACCGATCCCATCAAGGCCGACCGTGACCTCGGTGAGATTCTCGGAGAAGGCCGGTTGGCGCTTCGCATCGACCGTGACCTAGGCGGCATGCTGGCCCGGGCGCGGCCCGAAGTCTGTGTGGTGTGCACCTCCTCTCGGGTAGAAAGCGTGGCGCCTCTGCTCGAAATTTGCGCCCTACACGGCGCACACGTCGTAACCAGTTGCGAAAATTTGGGAGACCCCGAGCGCATTCGGCAAGGCATTGAATTGAGGCTCCATAAAGCGTTCCAAAACGCAGGTTTGGTCGCCTTGGCCACCGGCGCAAACCCCGGCTTCATGATGGACAGGCTCCCGGTGACCCTCGCCCAGGGCAGCAGAAACATCCGCCGAGTCCGGGTCACAAGAGTCGTCGATGCCGCGACCCGGCGCGCCCAACTCCAAGGAAAGGTAGGCGTCGGTCTCACCGCCGAAGCCTTTGGAGAAGCACTCGTCGCGGGCACCCTAGGTCACGCCGGCCTCACGACCTCCTTGCGATTGGTGGCCAAGGGCATAGGAGTCACGTTTGACAAGACCTCGGAGGCGTCTTCGCCCGTCATGGCCGACGAGGCGATGGAATCCCTGCTCGGACCGATCCCCAAAGGACACGTTCGTGGGATTTACCAAGTCGCGCGCGGTTATCGAGAGGGGCGCGAACTCGTCACCCACGAGCTCACCATCGCCTTAGGCGAACCCAACCCCCGAGATACCATCGACATTGTGGGCGAACCACCGCTCCACTTTGAAGGGGTCTTTCCCGGTGACTTTGGGACCGTCGCTACCCTGTTGGCGGCGGTTCCGCTCGTCGTCGCCATGCCTCCTGGAGTGCGGACCGTGCTCGACCTCCCGCTCCACCCAAGAGAAGATACGCCCCTTCTCGAGGGTGCTCATGCGGAGGAAAGCGCCGTTCAGCAGCCCGTCGAAAACAAAGAGAACACGGAGCCCCCCGAAGGGTCCCCGGACGCGCAAGAAGAACCGAGCAGACAAAGACCGCAAGAAACCCAAAGCAGCGGCGACGCGCAGACGAAAAAGGGCGAGGAGACCATAGAGACAAAGAACGGCCACCAAAAGACCATTGAGAAGAAGAGCAGAAAAAGAAAAGCGGCGAAGAAAAAGGTCGTCGGCAAACGACCGGGGAAAACAGAGACAAAAAGCCGAGAGCCAGCAAACGAAAAGGCGGCAAAGCTGAGCAAGAAGAAAGCCGCCAGCCGAAAACCGGAAAAAACCTCGAAAAAAGGATCGGCAAATACAAGGACGACAAAGCCAGCCAAGAAAAACACCCCAGCCCCAAAGACAAAAGCTGCGCAAAAAAAAGCGGCGAGCAAGAAGCCCACAAGGCCGGGCAAAAAAAAGACTTCAAATCGAAAAGCAAAAGCTACACGAAAAACAGCGGTGAACAAAAAGCCCACAAGGCCGGCCAAGAAGAAGACGCCAGCCCGAAAAACAAAAGCTACGCGAAAAAAAGCGGTGAACAAAAAGCCCACAAGGCCGGCCAAGAAAAAGGCACCAGCCCGAAAGACAAAAGCTACGCGAAAAAAAGCGGTGAACAAAAAGCCCACAGGGCCGGGCAAAAAAAAGACTTCAAATCGAAAAACCGGGAAAGAAAAGCTTGCCGGACGAAACGCCAAGAGGCCAAAAGGCTAACGGGCAGGGAAACGAATGAGCGTAGGGCGCCGTACGCTCGAAAGATGAACTTCTGTGCTGCTGCTTTTTGATATTGACGGAACGCTGATCCGGTGCGGCGGCGCCGGTCGCCGAGCCCTGAATTCTGCATTCGAACGCTTGCTGGGGATCAAAGATGCCCTTCATGGTGTTCGACTCGCGGGCAATACCGATCCCATCATCGTGCGACAGGCCTTCGAACTTCGGTTGAACCGAGCGCCACGTATCCCCGATGAGGCCCAACAAGTCATCGAGAGCTACCTTGAATTCTTGGAGCGCGAACTCGAAAGTGAATCGAACGGCTATCAGGTCCTACCTGGGGCCCAAAAGCTGCTCGAACGCGCGACCGCATGCGGCCGTTTTGTCGTAGGCTTGGCGACGGGCAACGTCGAGCAGGGCGCCAACCTCAAACTCAAACGCGGGGCGCTCCATACCTTCTTTTCCTTTGGAGGCTATGGCTCAGACGCGCCCGCACGCGCCGATCTGGTTCGACAGGGCATCGAACGCGGTCAGGCCCTGGCACAACGACGCTTCGGGCGCCGCTTTTCTCCAAGCGAGGTGCTGGTGCTGGGAGACACCGAGCACGATGTCATCGCCGCGCGGGCCGCGGGCGCCCAAGCCATTGGGGTCCTTGAAGGATGCACCCAAAAAGATGCCATGCTGGCCGCGAAACCCGACCTTGTAGTAAAATCCCTATTAGATCCCCGATTGTGGGCGCACCTCAACATCTCGCAAGAACGGGACCCCTAGTGGAAGCGGCTCTGGACCATCAGAAACCCCGATTCTTCCTTGACCCCGCGTGTCCCGCTCGGCCCTATGGCGAAGATGAAGAGGGCGCTGTTTTTTGGGCTGAGTCTCGTCTTCGGATGCCACGAAGCCGGGCTGGAAGATGTTCGGAAGGGCCATGTTTTTTTCCGAAATGGGGACCTTGAGCGGGCTGAGCACCACTATCGGGCCGCCATTCAAATCAATCAGGAGAACCCCAGTGCGCTCGAAGGGCTGGGTAGCGTGGCCTTTGAACGCAACCAACACCGAACGGCCAAAACCTGGTTCGAACAGGCCGCGGCGGCGGACCCCGCCGCGCTCAGCGCCCAGCACAAGCTGGCGGTCACCCTCTCGGCGCTCGGCGAAGTGGATGCTGCCATCGAAAAGCTTCAACAAATGCTCAAACGCGCGCCACGAGACGCCTTGACCCACCACGCCCTGGGAGGCCTCTACCAACGAACAGGCAAGCTGAAAGAAGCCGAGCACATGCAACGCTTGGCTCTGAGCATCCGGCCGAATTTTCCGGCAGCACTCCTGGCCCTCGCCAAACTCAAACTGGAGGCGAGCGATTTCGAAGCCGCCGAAACCATCTACACCCGTTTGGCGGGCCGTGGACACCAGACCTGGGCCGCATACGGACGCGCCCAACTCGCTGCCCAAAGAGGGGACTACGAGGAGGCAGCAAGCCAACTGGGACACGTCCTGAAGGCCAGGGTCCAACATCCGAAGCGAATCCTAGACGACAAGAGCTTCACCGACGCGTGGGCACACCCGGCGATGGCACGGGTCCGGCGGCAACTCAAGACCGTCCTTCCAGCTGCCACTCCAGCCCCCAAGAAAAAGGCCCCCCCCATTTCCGGATGATCTGGAGTGTGAGAACGTCGGATGTGTACGCCAAAATCGGGGCGTCACCTCACACGCCAGAACCAACAAAGCACTGAATCCATCCGACATTTGCGGGCGGCGCGGCGGCGCGCCACAATAAGGAGGCGCCTAGACCGCGTGCGGTCAGGCCCCCTTAGGTATGAAACTCAAAGAGCGACTCACTGACGGTATGGATTCCCTCCAAAGTACCGTCCGCACCACAAAGGACGCCTACGACGGCGCAAGCCGCTTCACCCGCATGCGTATCTGGATCGGAACCGTTTTGGCAGCAGATGTTCTGTTGACCTTCCTGTTCGTCGGGGTCGTGGGCAGCCAAGCCATGGCCCTCGAGGTGTGGTTCGAGCCCGGCTTTCCCTCAAACCTGCTGGTGGTCCGCAATCAAGGCAACGACGTCCTGGAAGATGTCTTCTTGGTCCTCGATGATCGGTACACACTCAGGGTACCGAGACTGGACCCCGGACCCAACGGCTTTGAAATCAACCGCGAGTTTCACGACAAGGATGACTTCGGCCCGCCCGATGACTACATGCCTTCCTCACTCGAAGTGGTCTCGAGCAACGACAAGATGCACATTCAGGTCAAAAAACGAGAAGCGCCTTAACCCGGCGCCGGATGAGACCTAAACAGAAACGCACAAGTCCGGATCCAGGCACTATGCGGCATTGGACCCTGCGGTGCCGGCTCACGTACTTCCGTGTACGCTCCGCGGGCTCCTCGGGCCCGGCTTTGCCTAGCACCTGGCTTCGAACTTGTGCGTTCCTGTTTAGTACCGTCCCAGCGTGAAATTGCGCTGTTCTGGCTAGGGACGGTACTAGCCACACCCGGTGGTCGCCCCACAGTTGGGGCAGGCATAACAAGCGCCCGCACGAACGGTAATAGAACCACACTCGATGCATGGGGGCGCATCAGCCTGAGTTCGAAAAACCTCTTGCTCTTGTGCGCTCAAAGCCTTCGCACTCTCCGACATGGGGAGCTGCATCTGCGCAGACTCGAGAACCTTCTTTACGGCCTGCTCAGCCTGAGAAGACATCGTACTGTCCACATGCTGTTGCTCATCTTTCACGAACTTCAAACCGAGCCAGCGAAAGATGTAGTCGACCACCGATTTGGCAATCGGAATGTCCGGATTCCCCGTAAAGCCAGACGGCTCAAACCGCATATGAGAAAACCGATCGACCAAAACGCGCAAAGGCACACCATACTGCAAAGCAAGAGAAATTGCGGTCGCAATAGTATCCATGAGACCCGAGATCGTCGAGCCTTCCTTGGACATGGTGATAAACAACTCACCAGGGGTACCGTCGTCGTACAGCCCCACGGTGATATAACCCTCGTGGCCAGCAACCCCAAATTTGTGGGTAAGCGCAGCGCGCTCCGCCGGCAATGGACGACGCGCGATACGTACCTCTACCGCATTCTCTTTAGATCCGCTTTCTCCGGATTGCGCCGACTTGTCGGTTGCCAAGGGCTGGGAACGCTTGCTTCCGTCACGGTACACAGCAATCGCTTTGAGACCCAGTCGCCAGGCTTGAACATACATGTCCAAGATGTCGTTCGGGGATGCGTCCTCCGGCACATTGACTGTTTTGGAAATCGCACCCGAAAGAAAGGGCTGCGCAGCGGCCATCATTTTAATGTGACCCATCGGCTTAATAGACCGCGTCCCTTTTTGCGCACGGAAGGCACAATCAAACACCGGCAGATGTTGATCTTTCAGGTGAGGAGCCCCTTCGATGGTCTCCTCTTTTTCTACGTATTCGAGGATATCGGTGGTCTCTCGCTCGTTGTAGCCCAATCTTTGGAGCGCAAGCGGCACGGTGCGGTTGACGATCTTCAACATACCGCCACCTACCAACCGCTTGTACTTGATGAGCGCGATATCAGGCTCGATACCCGTTGTGTCACAATCCATCATGAACGCGATCGTCCCGGTGGGTGCCAATACCGTCACTTGCGAGTTTCTAAATCCAAACTCGCTGCCAACTTGCAGCGACTCATCCCACACGGTGCGGGCCGCAGTCAGCATATCCTCGGGGACAAAGGCTTCACCGATCGCATAGGCGTGGTCGCGATGCATGTTGATCACCCCAAGCATCGGCTCTTCGTTCTTCTCGTATCCCGCAAACGGACCACACGCCTGAGCGATGCGCGCGCTCGTGGCGTACGCATGACCGCACATCATCGATGTGATGGCGCCTGCGTAAGCACGCCCCGCATCGGAGTCATACGAAACCCCCCGCGACATCAGGACCGCGCCCAGGTTGGCATAACCCAAACCAAGAGGCCTAAAATCATGGCTATTTCGGGCGATGGGCGCCGTCGGGTAGCTTGAGTTATCTACGAGGATTTCTTGCGCAAGAATCGATACCTCAACCGCATGTTGGAAGTCTTCGGACATGAACTCACCATCTTCGTTCATGAACTTCATCAAATTCAAAGACGCCAAGTTGCATGCAGAATCGTCCAAGAACATGTATTCGGAGCACGGATTCGACGCGTTGATGGGCGCCGTATTGGGGCAGGTGTGCCACAGATTGATGGTGCTGTGAAATTGGATGCCTGGGTCCCCACAAAGATGGGTCGCTTCGGCGGCCTTCATCAGCAATTCATGGGCAGACACCGTCTCAACCCCGTCTTGCGTGGTTACGGATTTGAGCTCCCAGTCTCGCTGCTCCACCGCCGCCCGCATGAAGTCGTCTGATGCGCGCACCGAGTGGTTGGCATTTTGAAAGAAAACCGACTGGTAGGCCTCGCCGGTAAAAGCGCCATCGTATCCGGCATCGATCAATGCCCACGCTTTTCGTTCTTCTCTCGCTTTGCACTCGATAAAATCCATGATGTCTGGATGTTCACAGTCCAAAATGACCATCTTCGCCGCGCGTCTGGTTTTGCCCCCGGACTTGATGACCCCGGCAAATGCGTCGAAACCACGCATGAAACTGACCGGGCCAGAAGCGGTGCCCCCACCCCGAAGCTTCTCCTTGCTGCTTCGGATGCGAGAGAGATTCGAGCCTGTGCCTGATCCCCCCTTAAAAAGACGCGCTTCGGTTTTCGCGAGCTCCAAAATCGACTCCATGGTGTCGTCGACCGAGTTGATGAAACAGGCAGAACACTGGGGATGGGCTTCAACGCCCACGTTGAACCAAACCGGAGAGTTGAAAGCGAGCTTTTGGTGCAGAAGGAGATAGGTCAATTCGTCTTTGAAAGTCTCAGCGTCGTCATCTGAATAAAAATAGCCGTCCGACTTGCCCCAGGCATAAATGGTCTGGGCCACGCGGTCGATAAGACCCTTGATGGACGACTCGCGCTCAGGCGTATGCAGGTGGCCTCGGAAGTACTTTGAAGCCACAACATTGATGGCCAACTGACTCCACTCTTCGGGGGCTTCGATATCCTCTTGCTCAAAAACCGTGCTCCCCGATCCATCGCCAATAGACGCGGTTCTTTTCACCCACGCTTGGGTAGCCCATACGTCCTGGTCGGGCGCGGTATTCCAGCGCTCGAGCGTGAGACCTTCACGCTTGTGCTTCTTTTCGCGAACCGACTCCTTGACAAGGTGCTTCACGGTTCCCCCGAGCTTTCGGACACTTCGGACACCGACGTTTTCGCCTACCTGCATATCTATTCTCCTCCCCCTGAGTAATGCCGCTCGATACTGAACAAATATTCAGCATGTTGCCAACCAGATCCCACGTGACGTCGCAGTCACCGCTGCCAGCAGCGGCGCGGAGGCGAACCGTGCGTCATCGAGATTCCACTGTCAAGATTCTAGCCCCATATATTGGGGTGAATAGCGGGCAACACTACCATCAGTAGTATATGTAGGCGCGAAGGGCACACCCTCACCCCGGATCTCTCCAAACGTCGGAAACCAGCGCGCTTTCACGACTTGTGCGCTCCCGCACACGCCCGAGAGGCTCGCTGGCGGACGGCCAATGGAGGGGTTTATCCGGATAGATGCCTCCGGCGGACGCCAGATGGTTTCCCGGCAAGAACTTTTTTGCCCCGTGGTGATCACGCGAGCCAAGCGCATATCCCTCACACCCAGCCGACCAGCCGAGGGAAACGCAGGCAAGCCACGCGTCGACGCGGCAAAACAATGAGAACTTCCGCCAGCGCTCGGTGTCTCGGGTAGGAAACGGATCATAGAATAACCGACGTGGAGCTTAAGAGTCGGGGACCGGACCTCACGTATGATCCTTTTCCTACCCAAGATTGTTTAGCTCGCCCGATCTTTGGATCGGGGCGCCTCAGGATCGGGCGGCCTGGGAACCGGCTTCGCGGCCGGTCGACGCACGATGCGCGGCTTTTTTGTTGTGTGCCGGGATCGGTGGGGTCTCAGGGGTCCGGGCGCGAACCGCGTCCGCGGTGACCTTTTTGCTGTCTTGACCCGGCGATTTGACGGCGGCTTTCTTAGGCCCGGTCGATTTGGACGCCCCCTGTGCCTCACGCTTGGCCCGATGGGTGACGTAGTTGTGGCTCGCCTCGAGCCAACGCGCCACTTTCGTGAGGTCTACCGCGCGCTCAAAGCGAATCTTGACGGTCTCTTGCCCGAGAAAAGGGTGGGCACGCCCAAGACCTGAGGCGCGGGCATCCTCCCGAACCTCTTCGGAGAGCCACAGATCGAGGTTCATGTGGTCTCGCCGGATCTCCAACTGCAAAAAGGGAAGTTCGTCTCGAACGTAGACCCTAACCCCGTTGTCCATGGCCATCGTGACCCCGCTAAGGGCCCGGATACGCGTCTCAAGGGCGCGCAACAACGGTACAAGCTCGAGGTCTATTGCAGGCCGGGTCGCCACGCATCTTGTATCCCCGACCGTCCCAAACTTGTCTAGCGAGAACACGAGGCCCATGGGGAAAACCGAGCGTTTTGGCCCCAAAAACACCTATTTTCAGGCAGAAGGCGTCACAAGAAAAAGATCAATTGCGACGTCGCGGTCAAAAGCGGCGCGTCTGGCCCCTCAAACACAAACATCCAGTAGGCATCGAGCTGAAAGGCCAAAAAAGTGTCACGCTTGAGCCGAATTTCAAGGCCGCCGGTCACCCCTGGCCCCCACAAAACGTTGGTATCAATGGTCTGATTGAACAAAAACTGAAAAGAGTTTGTCACGCCCACAAAGGGACGAAAATAATCGGTTTGAAGATAGTACCGCGCATCCACCGGCACCACGTGCAAAAGCACAACAGTATTGTTCGAAAAGTCTTGCTCGCCCCGAAAAGACACCAGCGCCCGCCCCGAAAACCACCAATGATCGGTGGTCTTAAACGCGCCTCGAAGCCCGACCAAGAAACCGTGGGAATCGAGCCCCGCCTTCTTGCCCAAAAACGAGTAACCCGCCTCAAAACCAAACTGGTTGCCCCGGTACTGGGCCCACGACTCGCCCGAAAAGGCGGTACCGGCCACCACGATCAGCAAAGCCAACCACCATCGGCGCCCGCGCACGGACCCCCGTGAACGGCCCCAACCGCTTCGGTTCTGTGCCCCGGTCAACCTCTCGGGGCAGCGCGCCCTCCGAGCGAAGCGCTCTGCTCCAACCAAAACATGCGGCATCCTTGACATTTTTTCTCCCACGCCCCTCACGCGACGCCAGCTTCGCGGGGGGGCACCCAGGAGTCAAACGCCACGCGTCCCCGAACCTGGCCCCGGACCCCCCAAAAGCCGCATAGAACCCCATGGGTGAATCCCGCAGCCCACGAACTGCATTCCCGCCGATGGGTTGAGCCGAAACACTGTATAAGGGGTCGAACATGATCTGGCTTTCCCATCACCGAAATGAGGCGTGCGCCATCTTGATCGCCCTCGTGTGTGTCCGCTGTTCCGCCTGCGAAGCACAGGCCACCCATCCTGAAGCCATCAAGCACCACGACATGGGGATCCAGTACCTCAACGAAGGACAATGCGTGACGGCCGAAGAACGGTGCCGCCTGGCGATGGAGTATGGAAGCAATTTTGAGCACCCCCATAATTGCCTCGGCATGGTCGAGCTGCTTTGCCATGCCAACCTTGACAAAGCCGCCCAGCATTTCAAGGACGCCCTGGCCATCAATCAGGATTTTGCCGAAGCCCACAACAACCTTGGCACCACATTCTTTCGGCGCAGCCCACCGAAGTACAACGCAGCCTGCGACGAATTCAAAGCAGCCCTTGAAATCGATCCTGGCTTCCTCAACGCCCGAGAAAACTATGGCGTATGTCTCATGCGCAAGGGCACCATCGAAGGAAGCAAGGGAAAGACCGACAAACGAAAAACACTCTACAAGAAGGCTCGGAGCCACCTGATCCGCCTTTTGGAAATGGACCCCAACAACTTCAACGGACGACACCACCTCGGTTTCATGGACTTCGTCGAAGGCGAGTACGCCGCCGCCGAGCAGAACTTCAAGCGGTGCCTCGAAATTGACCCTGAAAACCCAGTTTGTTGCTACAATCTCGGCAATACATACCTCAAGACTGCGCGGTGCGACGACGCCATCCAGGCCTACGTGTGCGCCATGCGAGAGGGCAAAGCCAGCGAAGTATCGGTGGGCGCACGCCAGAATTTGGGTGTCGCCTACGAGCTATGCGCGAAAAAAGATGCGGCGATTCAGTCTTTCCTCGAGCAAATCAAGCAAGATCCTGGCAACGCAACCCACCACTACGACCTCGGCACCATCTACCGAGACAAAGGGCTCATGGACCAAGCGATCAACGAATGGGAGAACACCATCAAACTCGACCCCAAACACTGTCCGGCGTATTTCGAACTCGCCATGCACGCCAACCGACTCCTGGATACGGGGAAAACCATCCGACGATGCACCGACTTCATCGCGTGCCGAACCGACAAAGACAAGGGAAGCGGCGCCGGACAATCTTCAGAGCGCGTGGCCCGCTGCAAGGACCTCGTGAAAAAGCTTCAGCTGGAGTAGGTCGCAACCGACGGCACTTCCCATGAGACCAAAGCAAAACGGCGGGGCTTCACCCCGATCTGGGTCCGAACAAGAGGGCGCGCCTCCTGTCCGTATGGTGGTGCGCCTGGAAATGCCTGACAAGCCGGTCCGTGAGTTCACCTACGACTTCGAGCAAGACGTGATCTCGTTGGGGCGAGATCCGGGCAACGATATTCAGATCCCCCTCACCACCGTTTCGAGAAGACACGCGCGCATTTTCTACGAGCTCGGCGACTATTTCCTCGAAGATCTGGGCTCCACCCACGGTTCCAACCACAACGACCGCAAACTCAGCGCCGGAGAAAAGCGCTTGCTGCGAGATGGCGACACCGTCTCCATCATGGCATTCAACATCACCTTTCACACCTCACCCCGCGCCATGTTTGATCGACAGCCCGGAGAAAAAACCGAGCAGCTGGCTCGGCGCATGGTCGAAGAGGTCTTGGCCTCCCTCGGCGACTCCAAGGTCGACAGCCCCGCACTCAGGGTGATGACCGGGCCGGACGAAGGTCTGAGATTCGAACTCTCGGAGGGGAGAACCGAAGTCGTCATTGGCCGCAGCCCCGAATGCGACCTTCCGCTCAACGACCAAAACATCTCGCGGCGACACTGCTTGATCAAAAAAGAGTGGCACGGCTACACCGCGCAAGATCTAGGAAGCAAAAATGGCGTTCTCGTCAACGACAAGAAAATAGAGGGCGCCCAACTGATCAAAGATGGCGATGAACTGGTCATCGGCGGTATCAAGCTCATCTTCATCGATCCGCCCTCTCGCTTGCTGGATCAAATGGCGGGGCCCTCGGAAGAAGACGAGGACGGCGACGAAGCCGGGCAAGAAGAAGACCCGTTTACCAGCGGTACCGAGGACGTTTCCGATAGCGAACACCAAGACGAAGAAGAACACGCCCACGAAGAAGAAGATGCGCCACCAGACGACGACGACGACGACGCTCAAGAAGACCTAGAGGACCCGGACGTTGAGGATGCCGCCGAGCCCGAAGAAGAGGGCGACGAATCCCAGGCCGGCGACAACCCCAAAGAAACACAAAACGTCGCTTCCCCAGAGAAATCGGGCGCCCATGCGGAAATTGTCATCCTGATCGTCGGCGCGTTGTGCCTCTTGGTTGCCGTGGGGGTCATCCTCTTCTTGATGATGTGATCGCCCCATTCGCAACCCGAAAGCCTGTGCATCATTCTTCGATGTGTTTCCTGTCAGTCAGCACATCGCCGAGCGAGCGCCAACCCAAAGGCCTGCGCATCATTCTTCGATGTGTTTCCAGTCGGTCAGCACATCGCAGCCCTCTTCGGTCACCAACAGGGTGTGCTCAAACTGGGCACTCAAACTGCCATCGCGGGTACGGACCGTCCAGCCGTCCGTCGAATCGAGCTCGGTCTCATGGGATCCGAGATTGATCATGGGCTCGATGGTGAAGGTCATGCCTTGCTTAAAGCGAGGGTTGAAGCCCCGCGCGCGGTAATGAGGAATCTGGGGAGGCTCGTGAAATTGCCGGCCAAGGCCGTGCCCCACGTACTCCCGCACCACGCCATACCCAAAGGTCTCAGCGTACCCTTGGATCGCCGCGCCAATCTCGCTCACCCGTGCCTTGGGCCGCACCACCGCGATGCCCCGCCGGAGACATTCCTCGGTCACCTTGACCAATTGCTGTGCTTCGTCGCTCACCGAACCCACGAAAAAAGTACGGGAGGTGTCGCCATGAAAGCCGTCGAGGATCGAAGTCACGTCGATGTTGACGATGTCCCCGTCCTTGAGGATCTCTTTTTTTGAGGGAATACCATGGCAGATGACGTCGTTCACCGACGTGCAGACCGACTTCGGGAACGGCGGTATGCCCCGAGACGCATCCGCACCGTAATCCAGGGGCGCCGGCGTGGCACCGTTTTCAAGCGTGTACCCATGAACCGCTTCGTTGATTTCATCTGTCGACACCCCTGGCTTCACCAGTTCTGATGCCATCTTAAGGGTTTTTGCGGCAAGCCTGCACACCGCACGCATCGCGTCGATCTCAGCAGGGCTCTTGATGTTGATGGGTCCACTCACCTCAGTTTGGGAGTATTCGCCCACCCTGCCGAAAAACCGCAATGAAGACTTTTGCGGTGGGGCCCCTTCTTTTGTCAAAATCGCAGCCAGACGGGTAGGGAATAGGGTCTTGACGAAGCGACATCGCCTCATAAGCAGGCCGTGGTTCCTCGTCTCTTGGGGGCTCGTGGGATGCCACAGCATGGGCGCGCCCCACACCACGTGGGAAGACGACCATCGTGATGGATTCGCTCCCCGCCCATCGCACCCAAACCCCCTTCGCCCCCGACGAGCCCAGGGCCCCCGGCGCGAGCCCCTCGGGCTCGGGCCCCACGCCGACCCAAGCGCCTCACCCAGCGAAGCCCTCAACACCATCCCAGCAAGAACTTGGGACCTTTCGGCTCGCCCTGCACCGCCTGAGACAAGAACAGCAAGGGCGACCCGTAAAGCGCAGTGCCCAACCCGCCTCCCCACCTACCCAAGAGGTCTCCGAGGCAAGCCAGCATGCACCCACATGGCTCAGCGTAGTTCTCAAAAACCAAGAGACCCCGAGGCCTGCGGTACCGCCCCATCGCCCCTCCGCGCGTGCACCGCGCCTCAAACCACCCGCGCTACCGCCGCAACCGACCAAAAGCCCCGCGCTGTACCCGCGGTGGCAACCCGAGCTGGTCGCGAGGTGGGATCACCTGCTCGAAAGGCTGGGCCCCGCCCTCCGAACTCCACCTGGCGACCTGACGGCCCGCTTCGTCGTTCAGCTCCGGGTCCACCCTCGAAACCGAACTCGAACTCACCGAGCGCGCCTTCGGAACCGCCCCAGCCCGCATCACGCGGCGCACCCAGAAACTCTACGGCCGCATGGCGAGCCATATGCAACACCACCGTGAACAGCAACAGGCCGCGTCCACCCAAGGAAGCCTCGTCTTTATCTGGCCCCTATCCCCCGTGGTGATCACCAGCCCCTTCGGCCACCGCCTCGACCCCTTGACGGAAGGCCAAGACTACCGATTCCACGCCGGGGTGGACCTCGGAGGAGACCGGGGATCGGTGGTCAGCGCCGCACACACCGGCCGCGTGATCCACGCCGGCTGGATGGGGGGACACGGAAGAACCGTCGAACTCCAGCACAAGCAGGGTTACGTGACCCGATATGCGCACCTGATGAAAGTCCTGGTCGAAAACGGGCAAACGGTGGGCGGAGGTGATGTCATCGGCCTCTTGGGCAGCACCGGACGGTCCACCGGCCCCCATCTGCACTTCGAGATCAGGCGCCACGGAACCCCGATAGACCCGATGAACCTGGTTCGCTGGGGCCCACTGGCCTTTATGGGAGGCGGGCTCCAGGGTGCTTTTCGACTGAAAGACGCCCCCAGATCCGTTTCCGACTGGACCCGCGCGGCCCACTAAAGTAGCGGGGAAACGATAGGTAGGCCCAAAACGGAACCCTCTGAACAAAATGTCGATCCGGTGATCGGCCAAACGATTGCGAACAAGTACGAGGTCATCCGCCTCATTGGAAAAGGCGGCATGGGATGCATCTACTTGGCCAAACAAGTGCCCCTTGGCCGGATGGTTTGCGCTCAAAGTCCTCAGACCACGATGCGACGAAGACGAGCTCAACGAAGGCTTCCAGAAACGTTTTCTCATCGAGGCCTCGACCTACGCCAAACTCACCCACCCCAACACCGTCACCATCCACGATTACGGTAAACTCGATGGCTTCGAAGATCAGTTTTATATGGCCATGGAATTCGTCGACGGCCAGACCCTGTCGACGGTCCTCCGCCAGAGCCAAGTTCTGGCGCCGCGGCGCGCCCTTCAGATCAGCTACGAGATTTGTCGGTCCCTGCGAGAAGCCCACGGCCATGGAATCATTCACCGCGATCTGAAGCCCTCCAATGTCATGCTTGTTCAGACCGACGAAGGCGAATCGGTCAAGGTGCTCGATTTTGGTATCGCGCGTGTTCTCAAGGACCGCGACGAGCGCCTCACCGAAACAAACGTGATCATCGGATCACCCGAATACATGTCGCCTGAACAGATTCGGAGCAACACCGTGGACGGGCGCTCCGATATCTACGCCTTAGGCATTCTTCTTTATAAGATGCTGTGCGGCAAGGTCCCATTTTCAAGCGAGGGAAGCGGTCCAATCCCTGATGGCCCACGTCCTAGAGCCCGTACCCTCCTTCTGGGACCGCAGCGGCGTTCACATCGCTCCCGAAATTGACCAGCTGGTGATGCGATGCCTCGAAAAAAAGCCCGACGCCCGGTTTCGCGATGTACAAACGCTGATGACAGCCATCGAAAGCGTTTTGGAATCGCTCGGCGCCCAAAGCCACCCCAACCCGCTCAAGCCGGCGTTCGAGCAAAGGCCCCCATCCAATGCGCCTACCATCGGGACCCTCGCCGCTCTGCGAGAGCCCACCACGCCTCCCCTTGCCGAGGGGGCCCCGAGCCCTCAGGAGCCCCGCAAGCTATCGGGCGGCGACACCGAGCAGCACTTCCAACCTTTGGCTGGCGCGGCAGCCCTGGAAGACAGTCCTTCGCTTCAAGGCTCAAAATCCAAGAAGATTTGGCTGGTGCTGCTGATCGTCATACCCATTCTTTCGGTCGCCACCTACCAGCTTGTGCACACCCTCCAAGGGGATGCGAAGGACAGGGTGGTGATCGAGCCCAAAAGAACTCCGGCGGATGACAGCGCTCAAAAAACCCCTTCGGCTCCGCCTGCGCCCCCCCCGGTGGCGCCCAGTCCCACGTTCCGTATCCACTCTGCACCCCCGGGAGCACGGGTCATGGAGGGGGACACGCTCCTGGGCCACACCCCCCTGGAAATGCCCTTCCAGACCAAGGGCAAGGCCCCCAAGGTCTACGAGCTCAGGTTGGTGGGCTACGAGGCTCAGAAAATCAGCCCTCAACCCATTCGCTCGGGAGATGTGGTCTTTGTCCGGTTGATCGAACAGCCCGCCCCGCCGGCCTCTAAAAAACCCCAAAAAAGAGCCCCAAAAAAACCCCAAAAAAAGCCGGCCAAGAAAAAGTCCGCGGGGAGCGACCGAAGCGACCAAGAAAGTTGGGATATTCGCATCGAAAGATAGTAAACAGCGTCCGTGGGCTTTTTACTATCTGCAAGATCATACGCGCTTTGCCTCACTTTCACGCTTGCCTTCTTGGGTGGAGCCAAATCGAGTTTCGCCCAGGATCCGTCCGCCGCCACCAATCTTGCGGTCGAAGCCGACCTGCACTTTCAGCGCGCCATTGAACTGTACCGACAAGGTTCTTACCACCAGGCCCTGGAGCATCTTCTCGTTTCGAACCGCCTTGCCCCCAACAAGAATGTCGTTTTCAACATTGCCCGCTGTTTTGAACGCATTCGCAACTACAATGAAGCCTACCGCTACTACTCGGACTACGTCGCCATAGAAACGGAGCCTGAGCGACTGGAGTCGGCCCAAGAAGCGCTGACTCGCATCAAACCCCAAGTTGCCCTCTTGCGGGTTGAGAGCACCCCACCGGGGGCGAAGGTTTACATCAACCGCCGAGAGCTGGGGTCTCGTGGGGTCACCCCCCGCGCCTTGGCGTTGCCTCCCGGGGAATACGTCGTTCTCATCGAGCGGAAAGGATACGAAACCAAAAAGGTCCAAGATGTCAAACTCGAGCGTGGCAAGGAAACCGAGTTGATGTTCACGCTGAATCAGATTCAGGGGCAACTTGGCATCACCGGAACCCCGCGAGGCGCTGAAATCCGGGTCGACAGCGAAAGTGCGCCCATCGCTGGCACCGTGCCAACCCAACTGTTGTTGACGCCCGGCCCACACATCATCTTCATCAGGGTGCCAGGACAAAAGGAACACGTACAAAGGTTGGTGACCGTCAGAGCAAAAGAGCGCACAACCATAGAGCTTGCTCTCCGCTTTGGCGCGCTCAAAATCCAAACCGAAAAACCTGGAGCCAGAGTCTCCATTGATGGCGAATTTGCGGGAACAACCCCGCTCGACCTGGCGGGTGTTCGCGCCGGGACACGGAAAATACGCATCACGAGAGCGGGCACGCGTCCTTACATTCGACGGGTTGACATCCGTACCGGGCAAACATCCGAAGTCAACGCCCGGCTAAGAGCCATTCACGAAGTGACCGCTGCGTCGCGGATCACGGAGTCAGCCGAGGACGCACCGGCGAGCGTAACCTTGATCTCCGGCGAAGAAATACGCGCCTTCGGGTATCAGACGCTTTGGGACGCGCTCGGCGGTACCCGTGGGTTCTTCCAAGGAAATGATCGCTCGTTCACCTTCGTGGGCCTTCGCGGCTACCTTCTCCCGGATACTTTCGGCAACCGATATCTGGTGCAATTTGACGGGCACGTGCTCAACGATGACTGGATCGGCGCGTCTTCCAACGGTTTTGAACTCAGGCAAGACCTCGCGGACGTCGAGCAGATCGAGATCGTCCGTGGCCCAGGCTCGGTACTCTACGGGACCAACGCCTTTTTTGGAGCCATCAATCTTGTGATGCGAGACGCCGACACCATGTTGTCGCCTCATGTATCCATCAGGACAGACGGTGCAAGCCATGCTCAAGCACGTTTGGGGGCAAGCTTCCGACTTTCCAAGGACGCAGGTTTTTACCTCTCGATGACCGGCACGCTTGCCCAAGGAGAGGATCTCTATTTCCCAGAATTCGACAACGGCACCACCGATGGTCTGGCCCGAGGGCTTGACGGCACGCGCTCGGGGATGGTCAGCCTCCGAGCTTGGGTCGGGGAGCTGAGTTTACAATTGGGTTACAACCTATACCGAAAAAGCGATCCCACCGCGTCGTTTGGCACCATCTTTGGAAGTGACCGTACGTTCAATGATGAGCGCCGGGGGTACGCCGAGCTGCGATTTACTCCAAAAACCGGAGACACGATCAAGTTGTTTTTCCGGGCCTACGGGGATCTCTACCAATTTCGAGGCTTCTTCGATTATGCACCACCGGCTGCGGGCGAAACACGCGGAGGTCCAGTCCGCGACCTCTGGAAGGGCCTTTGGGGCGGCAGCGAAGTTCGGGCCGTTCTCAAACCGACGCCCTGGTTGCGTCTCACTTTAGGGACTGAGGCCAAAACCCACTTTCAAGCAGAAATGAAAAGCAGTGATACGCTCAACACCTATGTGGACGAAGAACCCGAAATTTCGGTGTTCTCGGGCTATGCGCTCGCACGCTCACAAGTGCCCGACTGGCTCACGGTATCCTTGGGGGTACGCTTTGACCACTTCAAAACCCCGGGTTTCAAGAACGAAAAGGGGAGCGCGGTCAGCCCGCGACTGGCATTCATCTTTCGGCCGACCCAAAAAGACACCATCAAGCTCATCGGCGGGACGGCTTTTCGGGCCCCGAGCCCCAACGAGTCATTGAGCTCGGACGGAAGTCGATCGATCAAGCCGGCGGAGGATCTGAAGCCGGAACGCATTCTGACGGTTGAGGCCGAAGGGATCCATCGCTTCAGCGAAGAATGGTCCGTCGTCGGTTCCTTGTACTTCAACGAAATACGCAACCTCATCGATGGAAATCAAGTGCCGGGGCAGCCAGGACTCTTCCAACTCGACAACCAAGACACACGTATTCACACCCTCGGCGCTGAACTTGAGCTCAGACGAGAATGGCGAGACGGTTGGCTCCTGACCAGCTCTTATTCTTTTCAACGCACTCGGGTTGGGGATCTACTCAAAGACCGCAACGATGCCGGTGAACTGACCCACGTATCCAGCGCGCCCGCGCATATGTTTGCGTTCAAAGGCGCCATGCCCTTGATCCGCGAGTGGCTCCAGCTCGCCTCTCGCTTAAGAATAGAAGCCGCAAGGCGGGACCGGACCAATAGCCTTACGGAAACGGTTCTTCTTTGGGATATCATCCTCACCGGGGAGATCGAAGATATGCACTTGCGGTACGGTTTCGGCGTGCGCAATTTGTTCGACCGGCAATACGGTTACCCTGGCGGCAGCAACTTGACCCAGCTCAGCATCCCCCAGCCCCGAAGAAGCTTTTATGTGCAGGTCACCGGAACTCTCTAGAACAACATCCGAAATCCGAACAAAGGCGAAAATCGGACCTCATGTCCGCCCTGAAGTGCGCTGGGTCCCGCGCCTTTCGAGCCAAAGCTTGTTGGTCTTGCTCTTGCATGACAGCGCCGGGTGATCACATCGGTTCGAACGGCAACCCTCGTGGGCGTCGATGCCCAAGCGGTTGAAGTTGAGGTCGAGCTCTCCATGGGCCTTCCTGTTTTTTCGGTCATCGGCCTGGGCGATACCGCCATCCAGGAGGCCCGGTTCCGCATTCAGGCCGCGTTGCGAAATGCCGGGCTTGAACTTCCTCACAAGCGGATCACCATCAATCTGGCCCCGGCGGCCCTGCGTAAGGATGGCGCTTCACTGGACTTGCCGATGGCGCTCTCCTTGCTTGCCGCGGCGGGCCAACTGGAGCCAGACGCGTTGGCCGATACGATTTGTGTGGGCGAGCTGGCACTTTCCGGACAATTGCGCCCGGTACGCGGTGCGCTCTGTATCGCGGCGTTGGCCAAGAGCATGGGGCTGAAGCGCATCATCGTTCCTCGGCCCAATGGCCCCGAAGCGATGGCCATCGAGGGCATAGAGGTGCTGGCACCCGAAAACCTAGGCGCACTCACCGAACATCTCAGCGGACAAACACCGCTCCAAGCGGACCCGCGGCCCACCCGAAAAGAGCGATTTGAGACGGTCGACTTTCGTGATGTCAAAGGGCAAAGCATAGCGCGACGCGCGCTCGAAATCGCCGCCACCGGAGAACACAATCTCCTTCTCGTCGGAAACCCTGGTTCCGGAAAGACGATGCTGGCGCAGCGCGCCGCAACCATCCTGCCTCCGCTTTCACCCGAAGAACAGATTGAAGTGACCAAGGTGTGGTCCGCGGCCAGCCTCACCCTCGGCCATGGTGGCCTCATCGAAGATCGCCCGTTCCGCGCCCCCCACCACTCGGTCAGCGCCTCCGGCCTCGTGGGTGGCGGCTCCACCATACGTCCAGGCGAGATCTCACTGGCCCATCGAGGCATCCTGTTCCTGGACGAAATGCCCGAGCTTCCCCGAAGAATTCTAGAGTCTCTTCGCCAGCCGATGGAGGACCGCGAGGTCGTCATCGCGCGCGCCCGCCAATCCGCTCGACTGCCCGCGTGTTTCATGTTGATCGGTGCGGCCAATCCATGCCCTTGTGGGTGGTTCGGACACCCGTCGGATCGATGTTGGTGCACGCAAGAAGAGGTCACCAAATATGTCTCGCGCATCTCCGGCCCACTCTTGGACCGCATCGATATGGTCGTGGAGGCGCCTTCATTGACGGCAAAAGAGCTGATGTCAGAAGAGGAAGGGGAGAGCTCCAAAACGGTTCGAGATCGCGTCACCCAAGCCCGAACCATCGCGCTTGGCCGCGCAAACCGCCCCAACGGACGTTTGTCCGGCCGTCTGCTATGGAAACACGCACGACCGAATCGCGCCGGCCGAAAGCTGTTGACCGCGGCGATCGACAACTTTCAACTCTCAGGCCGCGGAATGGAACGCACTCTGCGCATCGCAAGAAGTATTGCCGATCTCAAAAACGAAACCAAAGTAACCGAGAACACAATCCTCGAAGCCCTGCAATACCGACAACCCAATACCTGGAGCCAAGGCACGCCAAAGGCCCGCCTACCGACATGAGGTAAAACCACCTAACGTTCTTCCCTGCCTGTCAAACCACGTGGCCGGACAGGAAAAGGCCTCACGGGATCAGGAGACACGAGTATCTTGGAACATCCGGGTCGAGAGATCACAAACCGGTCAGCGGGCCCCGGGGAATTCCGTCATCTGAGTAGTCACCAAAACGATCCGTGGGGTCACCGAAGGCATTGAGAATCGAAACGTGGAGCTGATTCGTGGTTTGCGTGCCTCTACCTCCCTCAAGATCGTCGGTGAAGGCCAGATAGCGTCCCATAGGAACATCACCAAAATTGCCAGCCAACAAACACGGTAGATTGCCCGATCCGTGCCCGCGGCCATTGCCGAACTCAGGAATCATGACCGCAAGCGTGTGGTCGAGGGCCGTCGTTCCGTCCCCCTCGTCGATGGCGTCCAGGCCCGCGACAAACCGCGCGAAACGGGATACGTGCCACTTATTGACGATATTGGTCGCCTGCCGAGGGCGGCCGTTGTCGCGGGAGTCACTGAATTTGTGAAACAGAATGTGGTACCGGTGCTCGGATGAAGCGATTTCTTGGTCCACAAGCGAGTTCTGCAACCAGTCGTACGACCCCTCGAACAACACCATCGTAGCCACGTCGGCCACGCCGCAGGCGGTGCCCAAAACCGCGATGTCGACCAGCGCGTTCACCACCTCAACAACCGCCTTGGGATCGCTGACGTCTGCAATTTGCGGTCGGTCTCGACAGTTCGAGAGGTCTCGGATTCCTGGGGTCTCAGCCATGCTCTTTTCGAGTTGCCTAATTTTGTCGGCGTGCTGCTCCAAGCGGCGCCGATCCTCGACGGAGACTCGGGCATTCAGGGCCTTGAACTGACCCAAGACCGTATCGAGAACACTCCGCCGGCGAACCTGAAGCCGGTCTATAGCTGGCTGCGGATCGACACCGCCCTCGTCGTCACCAAACACCTTGGTGAACGCAACCCGGGGATCGGTCATATGAGTAACCGCATCGGCGTCATCGTGCCAAAAGAAGGGCGAATCGACCGGATCGAGTCGATCTCGACGGCCTTGCTGGCTCGCCAAGTTCAAGGTCTTCAGGGAGCCACCGGCCGCAATTCGCTTAGCAACCACCTGGTCAATGCTCGGACCAGAAGAAAAGATGTTTTCGAAATACTTGTTGGCCCCATAAGCCGGCATCGCCGAAAACTGACTGCGCTGGGTGGGGTTGTGTCCTCCCCCGCCAACCCGATTATCGATTCCGGACAAGACCAAAAGCTTGCTCTTGATGGGCTCTAGATCACGAAGCACTTCAGGAAGTTGAAAGGACGCGTCCGGCATCGAATCGCCCATCACCCAACCCTGGCCGTGACTCATCACAAACAAACGCCGGGGGCCACCGTCTCGAAGCTGAGCATGGGCCGTCCGGCTTTGGGCCGAGGTCAAAAACGGAAGCGCCACCGCGATCCCGGCGCCGCCTTTGAGAACCATCCGACGGTTCATCGATCTCGAATTTCTGTGGCCAGCGATAATCAGTCTCCTTCCTTGCTCTCGGACGGACCTCGAAACCGCATCAGATCCGACGAAGCGATTCGCCCGAGCAACTTGGCAATGGTTACGGGCTGAGACGGATCGGAATACGATTGAACCGCACACCGCTCCGCATCGCCCAAGCCCCGACCAACCGCCCACTCCGACAGCCGCTCCGCGTAACAAGCATGCACCGCGGGTTGAACCGCCAGTTGGTCCAATAAGCTACCGGCACCGTCAAATTCGATCTGAGCTGGGGTCTCAATCCGGCCGCGGGTATCAACCGCTAAACCGTTGGCATACACATCGCGATAGCGCCCATCCTCGCCGTAGTGGTCGAACGAAAATCCGATGGGATCAATGATCCGATGGCAGCCACTGCATTCACTTTTGGAACTGTGCTGAGAAAAAAGCTCCCTTGGCGTGATGGGCCCCGACGCGGGGGGCAGCTCCGGAAGGGTGGTATCCACATTGTCAGGCGCACGAAGTGGAAGGCAAAGCAACCTGTCGATAAGCACCACGCCGCGGTTAACCGGGCCGTGCGACGCCAAATAGTGGGCCCGGGTGAAGATACCTCTTCGGTCCGCGGGAAGCAGAACGTCACCCCACCCGTCGGCGCCAAAAGCGTCTGGCTGGACTCCGTAAAGGTCCGCAGTGCCTCCGTCGACGGATGCCGGGCGCCCGAGAAGCAGATCACGCAACGAACCTCCATCCCGCCATACAGTTCGGTCGATAAAACGCCCCGTTTCCTCTGCAATACTGGTCCCCAATTCGGGCGTAAAATCAGGATACTCCTGCGGATTGGGATGGATCGTTCCCGCACGCGCCAGACGAAGCCACTCTTGATGAAAGGCGCGCATCACCGGTGCCGCGCGGGGGGCACTTAGCATGCGATCGATCTCCTTGTCGATCCCCTCAGGCTCGAGCAACGCGCCGCTCGCGGCCGCGTCGAAAAGCGCCTGGTCAGGCATGCTGTCCCACAGAAAGTAGGACAATCGGTTGGCCATGGCGTATCCATCAAAAAGAGACCTCTTGGCCGCCGCAAGCTCGACACCGCCATCGATGTATAAAAAATGGGGAGACTGCAGAACGGCTTCGATCACCGCCCGGACCGAGTCCGCGGCGCCGATGGTGGGCACCAGCACATTATACAGGTCGACCAAGACCTTTTGCTCCTCTGCGGTTGGCGGTCGGCGAAACGCACGAAAGGCAAAGCGGGCAACAAACCCTTCGATGCACGGATCCTTCGCAGTCCCCGAGGGGGCACAATCAAGCAGCCGAGTAAGGTCCTGGACCAGCGTAGAAGAGACAGCCTCCGCACGCTCGAGCAAAGTTGTCGCCGTAGCGCTCGATACCGTGTTGGACAGGTAACTGGTACTGAACGTCGCCGTGACCCCACGGGCCGGAAACGGGTTTTCAACCGTAAGCGACACGCCGAAGTGCTGGGTCAAATCTCGAACCGTATTGGTGTACTGCGTAGCGCTGAGTCTGCGGATCGCTCCTGGATCCGACACCTCGGGAAATGCCTCGCAGGTGAGGTCAGATTGCTCTTCCTGAGACTCGCCAGATATCAACGAACCCACGGTTCCGGTGCATCCTAGGAAACAAGTCCATGCAACCAAGAACCCCCACCCACCTCTGATAGCTACAGAGGTGCTGAATGAACGCACACGTTTTGTCATCGAGTCAAACCGGACCTACAGTGTGCGGTTCTTCGAACATCAATCGCAAGTCATCATGCGTATACTGCACCCAAGAATGAGGCGCACAAGCCCACGACCAATCTAGGCGATACCCTCTGCAAACATAGTCCGCAACAAAGTTGGCCGCCGCCAACGCATTCTGCTTTTCCAAAAAGCGGGGTTCCACGCGAACCAGAAGTTCGCAACTTGGCTAGATTTTAGCGACTGAGCCCGAGCTTGCCACCAGATTTCATTGCTCGTCGCCGCCCTCTTGGTGTAGGCCCCGCCAAAGAACGCAGGCAAAAGTGTGGTACGTGGGGCGCCCTAAACAAACATCCACACACCACAAAAGGGGGACACAAGCCATCGATGAGGGTACTCAAGAAGCACGGGCCGAGAAGGCCACAACGATGGATTTTGACCCTGGGAATCACGGTCACACTCGCAGGTACACACGCCCCTGTCTGGGCAGGCCAAGACCCATCCTGCTACGAACCGCTTCGAAGGGGTTGGAATCTGGTCAGCACGCCCCAGCCTCACGCGGTGGACTTCGAGGCACTGATTTGGCCCGACCGACCAACCGATTCAGCATCGACCGAAGTTGCGTGGGTGCACAGCACCAGCCCGGCCTCCATAGAAACCAAGTGCCGAAATACGGTGAGCGACCATAGCGCGCTCCGCCCCGGATGGAACCTGGTGCACATGACGTTCGCCTCACGTTTCGAACATCCCGACGTGGTTTCGGTCGTGGTCTGGGATCCGGTAGGCCAAGTCTATCATCCCCTTTCTCGTGGCGCACACCTTACTCCGGGCTCCATGTACTGGGTAAAGCTCCGGGGGCCTCGCGATGCGGTCATAGACCGTCGCATCGCCCACCCGTTTTGGTCACCGCCGTCCACGCCTGAGGGTGTTGGCGCGGTGGATACCGGGAGCATGCTTCACCTTCAGTGGCAGGCCCCACGCCGTTTTGCCGATCGGCGCCCCATTCCTGACGGCCTTCCCGTGGGGGCAAGAGTCTATCGCAACGGCGTCCGGATCGCCGAGGTCGCCGTTTCCTCCTTCGAAGAACAGCGTCCGAGCGAGGCGACCACATACTACGTGACCACCATCGTCAAAGCCCCTGATGGAATGGTATGGGAGTCTGAACACTCCGCCCTCATTGAGCTGGATCCACTCCGCAAATCCCCGATGCCCACCGCCGGGTCCTTTGAGCTTGCTTATGAGGCAGCGCGTCAAGATGGTCCTTTGGCGCTGCCGCGAGTGGTTCTGTCCAGACATCAAGATACGGTGTTCGCCCACGCGGTCTATTTGAAAAGGGGTCTTAAAGATATTCCCGACCAGATTCGCTACTTGCGGAGCAACAAAGCCGGAAAAAAAGGATCTTGGAGCCCTCCCACGACGCTTGTCACCCTAAAGGGGAACTCGCAGGTCAACTCGCTTGCTTTGGCTGCCCGGAATCAAGGCTTGGCGGTTGCATGGACCACCATTGAGCATGGACTTGAATCTACCACCCCTTCGGGACGGGGGGGCGTTCACGTTCTCGAAGACCAGACTGGGGGCACGGGGTGGATTGAGCGCAAGCGCACAAAGCCGATCGAAGTTCGAGCGAGTTCATCTTGGACCCGCGATGTATCGCTGGCCTACGACCATTTTGGCATCCTTCATTTGGTTTGGGCCGAAAAGAACAAAGCGTACTATTTGAAGAACCTGGAGGGCGCTCCCTCCAACATATTCGATCCAACATACGAAGCGCCCGCCGCCGAACAGATTCACTACATGGTCCAATACGAAGCGCACGAAGATGGGGTCTGCGACTGCCCTTCGTGCTGGTGCCCCGAGAGCCATCCCCTGAATGACGGAACCGCGCCCGCCGGAACCACCCCTGGCGCCTCCTCCACATGGACCGAAAACAATGTGGTCCGCTCACCCTCCCTTCACGTGGACCACGATCATATCGTCGTCGTCGGCCGCCTGACGCGACGGTGGGACAACCGCCCGGTCGAGAATCCACTGTGGACCCAGATGTTGGCGGACCCAGTGTACAGCGAAACCATCGTCCAGCGCCGCTTTCCTACGCGCCTTTTGGTCGGATGGAAGCAAGCATGGAAACGGGCGTATGAGCCCGGCGACGAAACAAAGTACGGATCCTTGGGCCACCGTTTCCAGTACCTTTACGAGGGTACGTGGCATGAGGAGGATCTCATTCAGGTAGCAACCCGTCCCCTGGTTCCGCAAACGCCGCAGCCCGAAGGAGAAAAATCATCGCAAAGCTGGCGCATCCGCACCGTCGACGTGCTTTCCGATCCCGGCCTTGATGCCGGCGTCTCTCACCCGCAGGTCAAGAGCACGCCTCAGGGCCGCCTATATGTCGCCTATGAACGCGGTCCATCCAAGGACCCCAACGCGACTCCGGGGAACCCGTTGGTACTCAGTTACTCAGACGATCGGGGTCAGTCATGGTCAGCGCCCAAGTCTATCGGTTTTGGATACACACCCCAATTGGGCGTCAGCAGCGGGCTGGTGCAGGTGGTTTCCTATAGACCCGGAGCCATTCAGACGGTCCGAAGCGAAAATGGAGACGTCTTTGTTCAAGAAGATCTGAACCAAGGCCCGGTGAAGCCCATTCACTGGAAGACCCATGGCCCGGGCGCAGACGTCCTTTGGGGTGTTCCTACGCTGGCGGCCCATGAGAATCTGTTTGTGGCCGCTTGGATCCAAGAGGGCCAGCACCCGAGCGATCCGGAAGGCCTGGCCTTGGCCCGAGCGACAAGCCTTTCCCCTGAAGCCGTCAGGGCCCGCATCGACCTGTCGGCCCTCGGGCCCGTGGTGTCGGGCCAGGCCGCGGCTTTTCAAGTCCGGCTTGAAAATCAGTACCATATGGCGACTCCAGGCGATCTCGGCTCTTTTGATCTCCAACTGGAGAATCCAAGCTCCGTCCGATCGCTCGTTTCCTTTCGACCTGGTGACGCCGGTTCGAACGGAAAAGAAAAAGACCATGGCGAACCACCTTCGGGGGTTGCACCTCTCACGCAAGCGCACCCTCCGCATGCCACCAGCGTGCTCGAGGGACCGTCGAGTGGGACCGCAATCGTGTGGGCCTCACTGGATGCGCTGGACACAGACTTCAGCCTACTCGTTTCTACGCCCGCGGCAATGTCAACGGAACCGCTCGAGATCCGTAGCACGGCCGCGGGCATGGCGGGCAACTACGAACAGGCCATCGCGCTCCGCGATGCCCTCTATCGAGCGGATATCGGAGCCCAGCAAGAATTCCAAGACGACAGCAGCAACAACGACACCCAACCTCTGGCCGCTTTTGACCGGGTCTGGGTCTACACCCAAGGCATCGCGCTGGCTCAGGCGGCCAGGCAAGGCAACTTCGAAAAGGCAAAAGCCATGGCCGACTGGCTGTGCGCCCGGGCGGTGTGGGATCACGCGGCGTCCCAACCCACCATCTTGGGCTGGCACTTCTCTCACAACACACGAGGGGACGATTGGCGAGACATCCGGTTGGTGACCGGTGCCAGCGCATGGGCCATTCACGGTTTGGGCGTTTTTCTCTCGTCTTCAGGACAAAAGGCCGAGAACGCAAACCGCCACCTCGAATGCTATCGAGCTTCGCTACGAGGCCTCAAAACCTACGCCTTGGGGACCGGTTTGGTGGGTGCAGGCATGACCGTCGTTGAGCTCGCAGAGGCCCAAAACGGTAGGGCCTACTACCAAGCCCTGGACGATCTCGGCTATGAAGAGGAACCCCAGTGGATCAAGACGGAGCACGTGGTCACCGAACACAACCTCGATGTTCTCAGCGTACTCAACCACGCGCTTCGCCACGCGAGCGACTTCGGACTCGATGAAACCGCAATCCGAGCGTGGCGAAACCGTCTCCGCGCATCCATTTTTGACCTGCTCTATGACGAAGATGTCGGGCGCATGATCACCGGGGGGGATTTCGATGCCCAAGGTCGATTCTACGCCAGTGCGTTCTCTGCCGTAGACAACTGTAGCTGGTTGGTCCTGTCCGTCGACTTCCCCACCTTGAACGAATCTCAAACCGGAAAACTCGCGGCTTGTCTTCACCACACGGTGGACGCCTTCGTCAAAGACTTGCCCTTTGGCGATGCACCGCAAGATCGCCGCTATCGCGGAGCTCACTACTTTCCTCGGGATTTCAAAGACCCATACATCGACTTGAGCCCTGAGGATCAAGAAAAGCAGCCGAAATCCTACCACTTAGAAGCCACAGCGGGTGTGATCTTGGGTCTTTGGCGTTTTGCCGAAGAAAGCGGACATCGGGAGGCCGCTTACTTCCAGCAATTCGGCGACTCCCTTTGGCATAGTATGCAAGATTTTGTGGCTGAACACGGTTTTCCTTATTCTAGCCAGCGCATCCAAAACCTCTCGACCCTCCTGCAGTCGAGCACTGCGGCCATTTGGTTCTTGGATGTCGCGGACCACACGCTTGACCGGCAAAAAACGTCTGACCGGCCACTCAAGAGCTATGCTCGCAAAGTGACGTACACGCGCACCGAGCCCACAACCGGTCTCGGCGCTGAAGCACAAGACGCATATCTCTCACTGAGACCCATCTCAACGGCCGAAGTCATGGAGAGCATCAAACGTTCAAAGGCCCTGTTGTCCGAGATCCCCCACAGCGACAACCCCGAAATAGCAAACCCGGGGATCTGGCGCCCGGAAATGCCGAACAATTTCTTTCAACCGGGACTCCACAATGATGGCTCGATCGACGCGGATTGGTACGACAACGACATCGACCTCCCCGAAGCATGGTCTTTGGTTTCGGGACCTGGGTCGGTTGTTGTGGCCGTTCTGGATAGCAAGTTTTCAAATTCACGGCGCTTCAACCTATGGACCAATTCAGGCGAAATCGCCGGCGACGGCCTGGACAATGACGGAAATGGATTCATCGATGATGTTCACGGTTGGGACACCTTCGACGGGGATGGAGACCCCTTTGATGGTGTATTCGGCCATGGGACCAAGGTGTCCATGTTCCTCGCCGGTCGGCCTCTTTTCCCTGAAATTGTTGGCACGGCCCCCGGAGCCCCCGTGATGATCGTACGCACGCGGTCCTTCAGCTACGCCCCCGTTGAAACTCAGCTCAAAGCATACGAGCGCTTCGTAACCGGCGCGGATAGCGACATTCGGGGCATGGATTACGTCATCGAAATGAAGCGGCGTTTCGATCAGGGCCAAGGGGGCGCCGATGTGCGAGTGATAAGCACAAGCGTGTTGGTACGGTCTTATCTGTACGCAGTCCAACTCACAACGACCCTCTTCGGACCCTTGATGCCTAGTCTCTTTGTTTACAGAGTGCTGCACAACTACCAGACAGCGATTGCCCGGGCAGAAGCTGCTGGAATTTTAGTCGTAGCGGCGGCCGACAATCAGGGCGGAGTACTGTCAATACCCGCGGAACTCACGGCGGACAATCTCGTGGGCGTGGTGGGGACCAACGTCCGAGATGAGCTCGCCCAAGACTCCGACTCCGGCGAAACACTCGAACTTGCCGCACCCCGTTTTTTGCACCATCCTTATGGATTCGCCCGTGATGTTGGAAACAGCAACGCAACTCCGGTCGTATCCGGCGCAGCGCTCTTGGCGTGGCAAGTGGCCCCGGAAGCAACTCCGAAGCAAATCAAGCAAGCATTGCTCGACGGCGCAGATCCCGTGGAAGGCTTGAAAGGAAAAACGACGAATGGGGGGCGCCTCAACGTATTTCGCACCCTTCAGCACCTTCGCCTGGCCCAATTCACCGAAGTGCCAAGTCGGCCTGGGGCGCGCGCTTCGTCGATCGAAGATAAAATAGAGACGCCAAACGCCAAGGTCCGTTACGTGCTTCGTCTGCCTCCGGGTGAAGCGCTGAGGGTGTCCGTCGAACCTCTGAGAACCGATGCGCTCAGCAAGCGAATCCTACACCCGCGGGTGATGTTGGTCCCGCCACAAGGAGATCCGCTCGTAGCCGAAACGGACACGCTGGGCGCCACCTTGAACTTGGGCCCCGTGTACACTGCCGCCGACTCCGACGAACAGGCCTATTCGATCATTATTTCAGGCGACGAAGAGACCATTGGGCCGTTTCGCTTGCGGGTTCTCCTGTCGGAAACGCCCATCCGCTACGACCCGCCGAAGCCGCTGAGTTTGGAACTTCAAGCGCTCTCAAGCATCGCGTGGACAAACCTGGGTGTCGCGCATCAAGCGTTGCCTCGGCTGCTCGAGCTGATCGCCAACCTCTCTGCCCAAGAAGGTGACGCCCCATCGCTCGAAGATGCTTTTTTGGCCATCTACGCTGGACTTTGGTTTGGGCAACGTTTCCCTGAGCATCCATCGCGCGAAGCGACGCAGACTGCGTTTCTCGAATTGATGGCCAGCTGGGTGCCAAGAGTGACCGGCCGCTTAGAAGACACTCGTGCGCCGAGCCCTGAGGCGCCCTACCGATCGCTCAACACCAGCGCCCTGGTATACCTCTCGTTTGCGCTCGACCTGGCCCTAGAAACGTTTGATGAGGAACAGACCCCGCTCAAAGAACGCTGGTCGATGGACCGAGACCAACTGCGACATACCCTGCTCGACATGCGTTGGGATGACCAGACGGGCCTGCCTTTGACAGACCTATCCACCCAAAAAGAGCAGATGCAAGACTCCGAGATCAAAGACGCCGTTCTCTATGGGCTTTTTTTGCTCCGCGAAGGACACATCACGCGCGCGAAGACGCTGCTCGCTTCCGTGGTCGACCTCGACCGCAACCGAAGATGGCCGCCACCGACGAACGTCTCCTCAGGCGGGTTGGGCTCCAAGGCGGGCTTGATCCTACTCTGGCGAGCGGCGGGGGCCTTTGATCCACGCTTCGAAGAACTCGCCCTCGCCCTCTCCACGAAAGAAGGGGCCTTGGAAACCGAACCGGGCGTTGAACATGCTGTCGCCTCGATTGCGCATCAACCTGCGGGGGTTTTTGGCGTACACGTCGGGCCCAGCCTTTGGACCTTGCACTCCGGTGGCACGTATGCAAACGAAATCTCAGACCCGCTCGCGGAGAACGCTTTCCTCGTTGGTTTGCCGGAATGGAAGGGAAAAGTCTCTTGGGCCCAGGTAGAAAAACGACTCCAACTCCGGTTCGTCGAAGCCTTGTTTTCGCTTTTGGCCTCAGGACCAAAAACATACGAATTCGACTACTGGGTGCGCCGCCTGCACGAAATACGTTTTTTGAAGCCGCTTGTAGAGGACCGGATGGCGGCGAGCCATTGGCTCGAGATTTACGAAAGCCGGTCCCACGTCGACGGAATGGAGGAAACGGTTTCCTTTCTCTTAACCCTGTGCGCTCAAGGAGAAGGTCGCGACTGGTCAGACAGCGGGGCGCAACGGCTTTTAGGCATACCTTGTGGGGTCGCAATCCGTGCCTTCAAGGAGCGGCTGGCAGAGCGTTTGGGGGACACCGATGGAAAGGTTGCCGCACTGATGGACCAAGAGGATGCGGCGTGGTCCTTCTCTCGTTTTGCGCGAAGCCTGCTGGATGAGCTCCCTCTCCCGTCCGAACATCCTGATCACGACTCAGCCGCAGTTTTTGGGAACGTTGATTTGACCATCGATTCCCAAGACGCACAGTCCGTTGCCAACACGCTCAGCTTTTTGGATGCCCAGTATGCACTAGAGCAAACAAACGAGGGTGATCCGGGAATGGATGGTGTTTCGTTAGACGCGAACGCTGCCGAGGTCAGACGCACCCTTCGCGCCCGATTTGTAAACGCGCTGCAAAAAGGCATCAGAGAGGCCGCTGGCCGAGGCACCTTGGTGTATCACTTTTGGGGCGTCGACCTTCTCGAATCCCAAAACCCCGGCTCGCCCCTATATTGGGACCGGAAGAGCATTGAACTTCGCACGGTGCTGGAAGCATCAGCGACCGTAGAATGGCGATTCCGCGACGTAGTCACAGATTCCTTCAACCCTGTGCTATCCCCGAGCCGCATAAACAACGTTCTTTGGCTTCGGCGCCTCATCAACGAGAAAGCGCAGGGAGACCTGCCCTATGTCGCTCTAGCCCTCGGAAAAAGTCCAGGAGCGCCCCATCGTTGGATGCTCTCAGGCCACCTCCCAAGCCAAGACTTTGAAGCGCTAGGCGCCCTGTTGCTGTCCGCCGAAGAACGCAATAACTGGCGAGCGCGCTTTGTATTCCCGTCGGAGCCCAGCACGCAACGATCTCGGTAGCAGGCAAAAAGCCCCAGACCCACTTGTAGGTCTGGGGCCTGCCCCGCAAGAACTCTAGGGGTTAAGCACGAGACGGCTGCCGATGTGCTGACTGTAGTCTTGGTTAGAGCCAAAAACGAAAAGCTCCGAACCCGTCCACGCAGCGCGGGTGCTATAGGCGGGCGTCAAGAGCTCGTGGGCGGACACTTCAATCCAGCTGTCCGTGGCCACATCGTAGTGACCGGCGCCGTTCTCGTTCGCGACGAGTACACCGTCTCCGGTTGACGCCACGTGCGTCGCACCACCGAATCCAGGGGCGCCTTCGAGATTGATGGGCGTCCAAGTATCCGTGTTGGGGTCGTATGCGGCGCTTTCCTCGTCCGCCCATGCGATGACGACACCGCCGGCCCAGACAAGCGGCCTCGTTGTGGTGGGTGCACCCTCTGTCGACATCGTGCTCCAGCTACCATCAGCCAGGTTGTAGCGCGCCGAAGACCATTTCGAGTAGAAGATCACTTCGCTGTCGGTTCGCACGGCTGGCGTAGAATAGAGGCTGGGTGCATCCTGGAGCTCACGCCACGAATCGGTTTCGGGATTGTATGCGCTGCAGATATGCACACACAGCAACATCTCCGTTCCGGTCCACACCGCATTGTCGGCGTGCGTAGGAATCATGTTGTTCTGGACCGGCCCATGTTCCGCGTTCATTGGGGTCCACGTGTTCGTGGCAGGGTTGAACCGGGCGCCGTCCATAAGGCCGAGAAAGGCGAGACCGTGATTGCCGCCATAGATGAGGAGTTCAGTCCCCGTCCAGACCATGGAATGATCCACACGACCCGACAACGGACTCTCAGGCATCGCTGACCACGTGTCCGTCTCTGGATCGTAGCGCTCGCCGGTGCCTGTGTACATCGGTGCGCGACCGCCCCATGCAAGAAGCTCAGCGCCCGTCCACGCCATTCCGTGCCCAAAACGCTGCGTCGGCGGAAAGGTTACGGGGTGCCAAACGCCAAGCGCACCTGGCTCGGGCTCGGGCTCGGGCTCGGGCTCGGGCTCGGGCTCGGGCGCGGGTTCGGGCTCGGGCGCGGGTTCGGGTTCGGGTTCGGGGGCAACGGGGACCTTGACCCAAACCATCCACGCGTCCCGAAGGTCGTCGAGTTCGGCGACCGCGGTGAGCGCGCACAAGCCCTCGGTGCTTCCCGCCACGGTCCAATCAAAGACGGAGTGATCGTCCAAACGATCTCGGAGGGCAACAACACCCCCGCAGCGGTCCGAGAGTGAAACATTTGCAACGTGCTCCTGGTGGTCGATCCGAACGCGCAAGGTGCGCCCAATTGCGATGCGGTCATCAATACAACCTGGATTGCCTACTGAGAATCGGTCGTAGGCACAGTATTGGCCGACGTTGTCCTCTCTGATGCCGATAAATGAAACCGTGGGATGCGGCACGTAGTCTCCGTCAATGACGAGATTTCCGGATGGGGAGGGCGGGGGGGGCGGGGGGGGTTCTACGGGGGCGTCGACGGTTTCCACGATGATGGTCATCCGGTCCTCGAGGCCCTGAGACTCCGCAACCGCAGTGATGATGCAGGCGCCCGAATGGGACGCAGTCCACGTGGTCGTGGGCGTGGTCTTGGAGCTCATGCCCACATGTACGCAGACGTACTCCCATCGATAATTGATGGGATCACCGTCAGGATCAAACGCAACCACCGTCAACTCTCCGGGCTCGTTCACGATGGTTGTGGAGGGGTTCGCGACCAGCGACGTGATGATGGGGCCGTGGTCCGGGAGCGAGGCAGAGCCGGTGGTGTCGACCAAGCGTATGAAGACGCTGGCAACGGATTCGTCCAAGACGGATACGGTGGTGATTTCCTCTGCGACCACAACCTCTGGGTTTCCGGCCAACGCTCTTGCAGTGATCGTTTGTTCGCCCTCCGGAACGGTCAGCGTTGCGCCGAATGCCCTTGCCACCGGATCGTACTCAAGCTGCGTGAGAATATTGGCAGGCATGACATGCACCGTAATACGACTGATGTCCTCTGCTGCCGACAGCGCTGCCACCGACACGGCAAGATGACTGAGATGGCGCTCGTCCGCTTCTCCGCTACCGCCGCAGGCGAAATTCATGATGGTCATGCCTATAAGAGCCGCTGTAAGCGGCCACCTTGGAGTGATTTGTATCATATGGTTTTCCCTTCCACGGGTACAGTCTGGTCAACTGTACGTGGCCTTTGGAAACACAACCCGCCGAGGGGCCTTGCTGGGCAAACAAAGAACGTGCTTTTGGCGTTTATCTGCCCTTCCGGCGCAACCTCTCATACATGCTCAACTTTCTGGTGTCTGTTCATGATCGACGGCCCCACAAGCAATAAAGGTTGCGTCGAAGACCGAGTTTCGGAACGCCTCGGTCCCTATCCGGGACAAGAACCCAAAGTCAGCGACTTCCTGGCCGCAAACACCACAAAGCCCTTGGCGCCAAAAAACATCATCACAACCCGTCAGGGAAACGTGGTGAACATATACTGGAGTACGTCGTCTTGGTTCGATGATGGCAGCCCGATTCTCCCCCCTTCCGTATTCGCGCTCTAAAAAGCGTAGATCTCAATGACTTCAACCCGTACTTCGGAGGCAGCCATGCCGGCCCCGCGTGGAAAAGAGATCTAAGCATCGCCATCGACCCTTTCGGCGGGTCCCACATGGTTTGGAGCGAGAACAACAAGATCTACTATGCCAAAAATGGCCACGTTGAGCGCGAAGTTGACCAGGGTACGCTTTCCGACAAGGGTGAGCGAAGAAACATCTTTGACGTACACCGAACAGCAGCCCCTCAATACGCGGTGGGCCATTCGAAAGGATCATCCCCGAAGGCACGGGAGGACATATACCGCAGCTAGAAACCTCGGGGACCCCTGCTTTTGGGTGCATTTGTCCATACGCCGTCCCTTTGAGCCCACCGACTTTCTCAATGTCAGCGCATGGTTCGATCCGGACTCGGGCGAGGTCTTCGTACAGTTCACCGAGGTCTCCGAGTTCGCAAAGAAACCATAGATTGGACTCTGAAGGCCTCAGGGGCGATGCTCACACGCTCGAGATACTCTGGCTTTAGCGCTTCATGGGAACGCCCTCGAAGAGCATAGTTCCGTCTTGTTTTGCTTGATTCTTCAACGCAGCGGTAAATCCGCTGCGAGAAAAAAGCGCGTAATGGAACCGAAAACCCTTCAGCTTCTTGAGCTGACCAGCCCGTGCCTTGAGGTGTTCGAGATCCGCTGGAGTCATCTTTTTCCGCCGCCATCGACACTCCCCAAGAAGTACGGTCCGGCCGGAGCGATCAAGAGCTGCGATGTCGATCTCGGTATTCCGGTCCCAAATACGTCCAACCTCGAGCGCCTCGAAGGGCAGCTCGCCATTATCGGCGAGATCCGCTACGTACTGGCGACAGAGTTCTTCATAGCCGGTGCGACCCACATAGGCATCGAAGCCAGCCCGGACTCGTTCCATGACTCGACCTATCCGCTCCTGCTCCAGCAAGCGGAGGTGCGGCTGAACAAAGGTGAAGTGAAACCTAAGGTATGGATCTCGTATCTCATGCTGTGTGGTGCGGGCGCTGGACGGATTGGGTGCCTCCAGTGAGACCGTTCTTCGTGTGAAGCGCAGCGTTTCAAGTGTGTGAAGATACTTTCCTATGTGAGCGATGTTCACACCCGATGCCTTTGCGATTTCAACCGGACGTCGGGCTCCAATTCCAATGGCCTCCAGAACGGCGACATACGTCCGTGGATCGGCGATCTCATCTTGAATGAGGAAGATAGATTCGTTCCGAAAGATGGTATTTGGCGACAAAATCAGATCTTGCACATTCCGCAATACCGGCCGTCGATCGTTCCATAGATCAAGGTACTTGGGAATTCCTCCAACAACGCTATAGACCTCCACGAGTTGCTCGGCGGAATAGCCGGGAAGAAACTGCGCCATCGCGTCCGGTCCGACCTCTCGAATCAACATATCCGCTGTGGTACGACCAAAGAGTGGCCCCCGCCCAGACACGAAAGTGTCGTGCATCATATGGTAGTGCGAACCGGCAACGAGGAGTCTTAACTGGGATCTTTGAAGCGCGTGATCCCATGCCGCCTGAAGCAAACTTGCAAAATTGGGCGCCGATTCCAAAAGATAAGGTAGCTCGTCCATCACGATGACCAGGTGTTCTTTGGCCGCAAGCCGGCCGAGTTCATTCAGGGCCGCCTCCCAGCTGGAAAATGAAAAATCCGGGTCAGCCGTACCAAGTATTGGCTGAAGCGCCTGGGAGAATTTTGCGAGCAGCCTCGATGACGTACTGCGATGGGCGACCCAGTAGACTTGCTTTGTGCGTTTGTTCATTTCGAGCCATTGAACGAGGACCGACGTCTTGCCTATCCTCCTGCGTCCATAAACGGCCACGAATTGCGCTCCCTTCCGCCCGTTAATCTCGTCGAGTGCGCTGAGCTCGGATTGTCGATTGATAAATACAGTACTCACATTACAGGTATGTTACTAAGTATGTGAGTTAGTATCAAGATCTGTCTATAGGAACCGTGGGAACCCCTGATCGATTGGGTCTCGCCGATTCGCTGCCGTGTGGTCTCCGGCCAGCCACAGCGGCCTTGCAAAATGGGTCCACCAGTCCGAAGCGCGAGGGCAGCGTGTTGGCGGGAGCTCGAACGCCTACGAAAGGACTGCCCGGTTCTGAGGCAGGAGCGCGACATACTAAAAATGGACTGGACTTCTTGGCGAAGGAAAACTCATAGACCCATTCGAGCTTGTCCACGCAGAGAAGGCCGTTTTTTCGGTGACCATTCTATGCCGGACGCTTTCCGCAACCCAGGCTCGTGAGATTTCACACAGTCCCCATCGAAGGCAACCCTTGGAAATCTCAGTTGACAATGGACTACGGCGAAGGTTGGTATGCGGGCTCTGTGACGGCTGGTGGTTTTTCCGGGTTTCAAGCTGAAGACGCGAGCACAGCCGGCCGCTGCACTATTGCGGCGCAAATCTGGGAGGCCAAAGTCCTTTGGGGTACGACTGGCTTTTTCCCGGGGACGGGGCGAGAGGTGACGGCTTGATGCTGCTGGGGGGAACCATGAATCGCATTTTTCAGAACATAGGGGGGCATCGCGGACTTCGGTCGCTCGGCTGGCGAAGCGTATTGCTCTTCGCGTGTGCGTGCGGAACACAGACGCCTCCATCGGCTGAAGGCACGCCTTGGGGGTACCAAAGCGAAGCACTCCGCTCCGGATGGCATTTTGTGACCGCGGAGGATGAAGAAACACGCAAGGCACTGGCTGAAGTCAATCCATCGCGATGGGTATCTTTTGAGGTAGGCCCTCAGGACCAGGCCGGTTCGGTGACCCCGAGGGACATGTGGGTCTTTTTGGCTCCACTCGGACAAACGCCGGACGCTTCGAGCCTCGAGCCGCCGAGCACCCATGCAACCGTCGCGGGCACCCCTTTTCGAAGCGCGGCCGGTGAGCCTCAGGGCGGCGCGGCCGGATCGGAGGCCACCGAGACTTCTATTGTTGATAAGGGCGTCGGCACGAGACGAAGCGTTCTGCCTCCGACCGACTTGATCGCCTGGGCAACGGCTCAAAGTGTCAAGCTCTCTTGGACCCCACCTCACCAGCGACGCGACGGTACCTTTGTTCCCGAAGACGCGGCGTTGCGATACCGCATTTTTCAGGATGGGGCATGGGTCGGTACCACCGATGTGCCTTTTTACCATGGGGCAGCGCCCGACGCACCGGGACGTTACCGGTTTCACGTGGTTGCGGTTCTCTCCGACCAGAGCGCACAGGGATCACTTTCCCGCAGCTCCCAAAGTGTCGAGCTCGACGTCGGCGCAGGCGAAGCTGTGTTCAGTCCAGGTGCGTTCGAGTGGGCCCAGATGGTTCCCAAAAGTGAAGACGGCATTCTTCCCGCAATAGACTTCAGCCAAGACCGGGGACAAACCGTCACCCATTTGGCCTTTGTGGTGAGAGGCAAGGGTGATCGGCCTGACGCCATCCACTACAGGAGGAGTCTTGGCCATGCTGGGGCCGATACGTGGACTTCAAGTGCTGACGCGGTCGTCCAATCGGAGGGCATGGGAACCATTCGCGAAGTCACCTTGGCGGCGGAGGGGGAGCGTGTACATCTTGTCTGGATCGAGGCGAATGGCGACTCAGGAGGCTTCCACATCCGCGCGGTCAAGAGCACCGACGGCGGGCAAAGCTTCAACAAAGAGGTTCGCAGTGTGAGGCAGAGCCAGGCGTGGAAACGCGATCTGGATAGCGCAATAGACAAAAACAGCGACCATCACCTCGTTTGGACCGAAGCCAGCAAAGTCTACTATTTCAAAAACTTTGAAGGGGAGCAGGACAAAAACGGCAGGCTCTTGCCAGTGTTTGATCGGCAAAAACGATGGGTCAATCAGGACCAGGTCGTTTATCAGCATATCACCAATGCCCCGTGCAAGGACGGAAGAAGCAGTCCTTGCTGTACGGCCTCGTACGATGATCGATACAGCCTTGGATCCGACCCCAAAGACGGGCAAGCCTGCGGTGGCGATCCCGCGTGCCAAAAAGAACTGTTTGGTGCCTATTTTGAGCGGGTGGAGGAAGCCTACATGGAAACGCCTTCCCTCGAAGTCAGCAACGATCGCGTCACAATTATCGCCCGCCAGACGCGGCTATTCGACAACTTCCCTTATCCCAACCGCAGCTGGGCGGGACTTGAAGGGCAAAGCGGGTTTCCATTTTTCGGGCCACCGGTACCCGATCCCGAATGGAAAGAAAGCCATCAAGTGTGGTGCGAGGCCGGCAGCAAAAGGTACCAAATGGGGTTTCGGAAAGCGTGGACCAAAGACCAATATGCATGCCCTCTGAGCGTGTTTGCCGACCGCGACGTGCGGCTTGCGAAGGATGCAGTCCCCACACATCCTGTGCGCCGCATGCACAAAGCCGAGTTCTACAGCTACGACGAAAGCCATGGGCACCCCCCCCACTGGTACCAGTGGAAGAGCCTGGGGCTTTGGCACGAAACCGACGTCATCAAGGTCGCCCAGCGGCCCCTCAAAGCCGGTGCATGGTCGAAGGAGCGGGTAGAGGTCCGGCCCGTGCCCTCTCTTCGGGTTTCATCCACCGAATCCAAGGTGGTGCTCGAAGAAGCGGAGCAAACCGTTGAATTCGGATTTCGTCAAGGTGCCTGGCAGCGAAGCCCCATGGGCGAAGCAAGAACGACGAACCCGAACGACGCTGCATTCGAAGAAACACTCACCCGATGGCGCATCGGGATTGTAGACCGTTTTGACGCCCGCCGCGAAGGAGAAGGCCGTGCCTGCAACCAACCCGATGCCCCGAGGGCAAGCGGCTCGGCGGGGCCGGCCTATCCTAAGGTGACCAGTTCAGGCGAAATCAGCTACGCCGTATACGAAAAAGGGAGCAGTGTTGATGCGAATCAGTCGGGAAACAACCCCATTCACCTCGCTTATTCTTCGGATGGGGGGCAGCACTGGAACCCCGTGGACGGGCCCATTGCCCACGGCTACCAGCCTAACCCGGTTCTCACCGCCTCAAAAGAATTGCTCGTGCTGTACTACCAACCCAGCAACGACCACAAAAGTCCAAGTGGGGTACCTCTCGGCCGCATCCAGGTTGCCCGAAGCCAAGACGGGTTGAATTTCGAGCACGATGTCATCAGCCAAAACGACGATGAACATGCGGGGGCCCCGGTGTACGGAGCCGCCCTGCCCATCCATTGGGCGACCGATGGGCGGCAATCCGGCGAGTACCTTGGGGTTCCTACACTCCACGCAAACGGCAATTTCGTGCTCGCAGCGTGGGTGCAATACCCAACCCGAGCAAGCGGCATGCCGGCTATTGTAACCGCCCGCGCAACCGCGAAGGACGCGCCAGAGGCCGTAGCCACCGAAGTCATCTTGTCGACACCAGAAGAGATCACAGCCAACCAAAGTTTTGCCGCTGAAATAGCCTGCGTCAATGCCTATGGCATGCGGACAGTCGGGTGCGACGTGCGTTCACTGCAGCTTAACTACGGTGCGACGCGGTTCGGCAGCTTGGCACAAGTCGTTGACGATGGCCAATATCTCAACGGCGCCCAGGTGGTGCATCTTCCCCTCCGGGGCGACGGCGGCGCGGGGGACTTCGCGCAAATTCGACCGAACAGCGACCGCCAAGTTGATGCCCCGCCGCAACGTACCGGCACGAACCTCCATGAATCAGGCACTCGGGCCCATCTTGCAGACGCAGCCGTCCAAGGGACCGGAACTCCGGCCCAACTGGCGGGTGGGTATGTTTTGGCTCGGCCTCAAGCGCGGGTGCTCCAGGACAACGCAGACGGCAACCACCAAAAAGCCACAAGAATTCGCGATGCACTCTATGACCCCATCAGCGGTTTTATCCGAGAATACCAAGCTGATTCAAGCAACCCAGACTCTCAGTACCTCGCCGATTACGGGCGGAGCTGGGCGTACACCCAGGGCATTTTCCTGGCGCAGCTCACTCGCCACAACGATCCCCGGGCCGTCACCGTAGCGCAACGCCTCTGCGAAAAGGCGCACATGAGCCCAGATGGAGAGGTTCTCGAGGGATGGCCATTTTCTTGGAACACCGATGGCGATGCGTGGGAGGACATTCGCCTCGTCACCGGGGCCAACGCCTGGGCCATTCATGGACTCGGCGTTTATCTGAGCTCACCGACCTATGGTTTCGCACCCAGGAGCGAAATCGCCACGTGTTACCAAAAGGCCCTCGCCGGATTGGTGCAGCATCGTGCGGCACTCACCCCGGAGCCAAGCGATGCCCAAGAGTTGAAAGCCGCGTGGTTGATGACCGCGGGAACGACCAGCTTGGGGCTCCAAAACGCGCGGAACCCAAGCCAACTTCCCCTTGGGGAGCCTTGGGCCTCATGGGCTGTAAGCCGAGAATGGGCCTACTACGACATCCTTGATCTGGTGGGATACAGACATCTCAACGAAAATGGGAGCCTGACCAGCTTCGTCCGCAATGCAGAAGACCAACCCGCAGGACATCAAGTTCATGTCGTAGCGAAGGACAGCAGCGCGTTTTTAGATCTTCTCAAGACCCAGGACAAAGCCGAAAACGTCGTAACCGAACACAACCTCGATGTGTTGTCGGTCCTGAACCACGCCCTCAACCACTGGGACGCCATCCAAGCCGTCAGCCCCAAGAACGACCTCACCGGACTCGACCAAGACACCCTCCTTCGCTGGCGCGATGGACTTCGACACGCCATCTTCGAACGATTGTGGCGCGAGGGCGACGGTCGATTCGTCACGGGTGGTGATTTCGAAGGGGGACAATTTATGGCAAGCGACCTCACGGCCATTGACAACTGCAGCTGGCTCGCCCTGTCGGTGGACTACAAAAGCCTCTCCAAAACCCATATGAAAAGGCTCTCTCGGTGTCTTCGATACACCATCGGCCGTTTTGTCGATGATTTGCAATCCTCTCGCGGGACGTACCGAGGAGCCTTTTATTTCACCAACAATTTCAAAGACCCTTACATCGAGGCGAGCCGCGACCAAGAATCTTTGTATCACTTGGAAGCCACAACGGGCCTTATTTTGGCTCTCCTGACTTTTTCCGACCATGCGTCTGAACTTTTCCCTGAAGATGCACAAAACCTGCGACAAGAGGCGCACGACCTTTGGTCCGAGATGCAACGCTTCGTGCGAGACCACGGTGCGCCGTACTCCAGCATCAGCATCAAAAACGTCATGACGGAGCTTGAATCGAGCACCGCCGCCATCTGGTACATCGATGTGTACGACTACTACGCCACGCAGTACCACAACCCTGACCAACCACTTCAAAACTACGTTCACGATGTCACCCGGGGCCCCGGTACCCATGACCATCCGTCCCCCTATCCTTTGAGCCGCATGCAATCGTGGACTTTAGATGCCGAACAAGAACTGTACAAAGTGGCGATCTCATCTTCCTCGGGGCCCAATACCTCAGGGTCAAGCCGTCTGCAGCTCGAAGAGCTGGCTTTGGCGATCATGGTCGGTGTCCATCGGGGCGCTTTCGCAAACGCGAAAGCGGGGGTCGACCGGCTGTATGCGACTGCTCGCGAGCGTACCAAAGGTGATGAGACGGTGCTCGAGTTTGGGGCCGGGGGGCAAGGATCCTCCTACGTTCAAACGCGCTCTCAACTGCTGGCCCTCCTCGCACTCGGCCAGTACCTCGAACATGGGTCTTTGGATAGCGACCAAAGGGAAAGAGGCAAAGCCCTCTTTCGCGATGTGCTTCTCGGTGTCGATACCCTGTTTCTCGATGCGAAAACCCAAAGACTGTTTTCGGGAGCAGGCTGGCCCACACTTTTTGGTGGGCCTGGCGAACAAGGCTCAGCGGCCGAGACTGGGGAAGACAAAGTAACCCTGCCCCTCTTCCCGGTATTCACTTTGGAGGACCACGTGCTGGCTTACTTCGTGTATGCGAAGGCCAGTGTTCTTTTTGGTGACGACCGATGGCGCAAACGGGCCGACACCACCCGCACCGTGCTGGTCCGCGACTTCTGGGAAGAGAGCCAACAGAACCAAGGTGCCGGCCGCGGGAGACCGCTCCTCGCAGTCGGGCCCTTTCACCCTCCGAGTGGGTCCGCCGACAACGCCTGGGCAGCCGCTCTCTATCAAGTCTTTGCCCAAAACAGCGGGCACCTGGGGAGGGCCCAAACCTGTAGCCATTTGGTCGCGCAGATTCACCGGGTCCAAGGCGAACGTGATCCCGACACCGAACTCGCCCTTTTGTGGTCACAACGGGCGGCCACGCTTTTTGATTCCCGACAAGAAGAGCTGGCCTGGAACACGTTCGCAAGACTCACGGAGAAAAGTAACCTTTCCACACGGACGCTCGGATGGACCCTCTTCGCCCACAATCCGAGCGACGCGCTGGGCCTAGGGGCAGGAATAATGTTTACTGAAGAAGGCAAGTCTGCCTTCGACAGCACTGCAAGCGCGCAACTTGAAGAGGCGTATATGGACCACCTTGCGGCTCTTTTGGTCGCCGGTACCGAACCCTACACGTTTGACCGGTTGGTCTCAGCGCTTGCCCGCATTGAATTCATCGCCGAAACGGTCGAACACGCGGGGCAAAAAAATGCCGTCACACCCTCCGCATGGCGCGAAGAATACCAGGCCTCGTTTGCAAGCCGCCTGATGGGGACCCTAGGCCAACTCACAAATGGGTGCGCCCAGACCGGTGACCACAACATCCGACGTCGAACGAACAGCTTGGGGCTCACGTGTGAAAGTGCCAGCCACCAGGTCAGGCGCTTGTTGCGGAGGAGAACGGGTCGCGACACACCGGAGTCGCTCCGCTTTGTCATGAAACGCGAAGACGACACCTTTGCCTTCGCCCAGTGGGCCCGCATCCTCACGCAGCGGTCCGCGGTAACCTCCCCTTCACGGTCCAAAACAAACCCACGCCCCGATCCCCAAACGCCTACGGCCTACTTCATCACGGCGCTTGAGGCGTACCCCATGGTCAATGTCCCGGTCTCCGAAAGCGTGGAGAACTTCTCTGCCGTGCTCCGACAGCACTGGACCGAAGCCCTCAACCAGCACCAAACCAGCAGCCCCACCCCACTCGAGCTGGCCGGACTCAATCCGATCGGACTTTCCAACCCCCACGACCCAAGCTACTGGGGCACGACTGGATTCACCCTGCGCGCCCTTTCGGCAACCGGACACGCCGTAGAAGCGAACCCTCGACCGACAGGCCATCGTCGACCCAAACCCACTGGGCAGGTTCCTTCTGACCGCTGCCCATCCCCTGCACCTCAGTCAAGAAGCGCTGGCCCACAACGTTCGCAGCTTACGGAGACTCATACACCAAGGACATGAAGGAAATCTGCCGCTTGCGGCAAATCGCGCCGGCCTTCCCGAATCGGCCGTGCACCACATGATGCGAACCGGCCATGTGAGCGAAACCGATATCGCTGCGATCGTCGACACCCAAGCGCCCCAGTTCGCGCGGCCCTACACGAACCACGGACAGCATAAAGACTTCGGTTTTATTTTCGGCAACGCGGATACCAGACACGTCCAGACCGAGGGGCTGCTCACGACCGGCTCTTCTCTCCATCTCGCCATGGTCGCTGCCGGCCAAACCATAGCGTCGAACATCGGCGGACTCACGATTCTCTCGCACCCCACAACAACGCCAGATCCCGCTTTTGCGGATTCGGCAAACGTGTGGGGCACCATTGGCGCCGATCACGCAGTCCAGCTCTTTTTCAGCAATCCAACCGGTTCTTGCCAGGAACTCTATCGCTTCCATACCCAAGAAGACGCAGAAGAAGCCACGGAGCAACCGAACAGCCCCCTGTGGCAGCAACACCTCGTCACGCCTTGCGTCACAACTGAAAGCCATACGGATACGCGTCCTCTCGATTTCGGTGCGGAGCAGGCCATATACATCGTCAGGCCGAAGCCGGAAGAACCCATCGGCACGTGGCCCATCGGAACCGCGTTCGGGAGTTCGGAATTCACGGAGCAGAGCTCCGCCCATCCGTTGGTCAGCACCGGTACCTTGGACACCTCGGTTCCCATCGGTCAGGTCCATACCATGGGAAACATGCGCGTGATCCAGCTGAATCTCCTAAACCTTGGTCGAACCATCAGCGCGCTCTCATCCACGCTTCCGTTTCCCATGGTGTTTATCCCAAGCATTACGCCCGTAGCGCCGTACGCCTTTGTTGATTCCGCCCCCGACGACGATCCAGATTTTAAGCTGGTTTCACACCCTTGGACCGACGAGCTCTACTGGGATGATGTTCTTACGCAAACCCATGATGGCGAACTCCTGGGTGCGTGGCTTCACCGGACGTTTAGCGATCACTGGAGCTTCCAATCATCCGCATTTTTGGTCCACCGTTTCCCTTCCTCAAAAGATGGACGGACCCTGGTTCATGTATACGCCGCGCCTTTACAAGAGAGCACACCCCACGAAGCCGGGCTCGACCGCATCGGAGACTACACGGGGGAACATCGAGCCGACGAAGTGGTGGAGGTGGACTCCGATTGGCAGCACGCCCGCGGGCTAGACCACGGTGAGGGCGTCATTTACATTCGCGTGCTCGAAAAAGGGCGCTGGGTGCTCTACGCGTGCAATAAGTCCATGTTCAACTGCCTAGAGATTCTGTTCGAGCGGATCCGGAAGGAAGATCTATGGGGCTTTACGCTTCCCTCGGTCTTGAACCTGAAGGTGGTGGTTCCCGTTCGGACCTACATGGAAGAAATTCGGCGCATGCGCGAAGATCGCGTTCCTCTCACTGGCCGTACGTCAGAAAATCGCCGAAAACGAGGCCGCGAAGTAGATGAAACGGTCCTCGGTCCGTACGTCGAGGTTCGCAACGAGAAATTCGTTGCCGATCTCTACGAAGAACTGAAGCCGTTAGGAATCAGTCAAAAGAAGCTGCTCCGCAAGAATCGATATCTGACACAGCCACTGGTGATGCGCGACCCCAAAACCAAAGAGTTTGTCATGACTTCTGATTACACCGTATTCCGAAGCAGGACGAGTGCATCCACCACGGTCGCCACCCTTAACTCCCTTGAAGAACTCGAACGACTTTACCCCGGAACGCACGCAGAGTTTCTCGAGCGAATGAGACGCAACCACGGGAACGGTGCCTACGAAATTGTCATGTTTTCGGACGATAAAAAGGATACGTTCTATTTTCACGTCATCCGCTTCGCTAGGTCCGGCATGCTGGGTGGTGTCGGTGGGTTCGGGGGCGGCTTCGGAGACTTTTTTCGTAAGTTCTGGCCCGGCGGCGGCACGAAAGCGCCCGAAAAACCTCCGCAGAAACCGGTTAAGGAGCCCCCAACCATCAAAGCGACGTCGGCCGTCTCTTCTGGCCCGGCGATCCATACCATGGCCTGGGCCGGTGACCACGTGGAACTTCATTTTCACAACCCTAACCGAAAATGCCATCAAATGTACCAAGTTACCGGACCTGATGCAGAAATTGAGAAGCTGTCAAACCTATCCGAAGCGGATTGGGAAACACACCTCGTAGAGTCCTGCGTGTCTACAGACCGCTACGTTGCCAACGTTGTGAACGAAGATGAAGCATCTCAAGTGCTCTATGTTCTGCGCGAAACGCCCCCGGAGGAAGTGACCGTCCCCTGGCCGCTTCAGACGGCTTCCGCGTCGCCCGAAAGCTCATCTGAGCACAATCGCCACGCCGTCACAGAAATGCTCCGTTACGGGTTACCGGGAAAGGAACCGACGGTCATTGGCCTTGCCGCGGCAAGCACCGACTTTTTCGCAGTGCAGCTCAACCTCCTCGCCGCGGGGCGGACAGTCGCCAATGGAATCTCAACAACCGTGCCCATACCGATTGTGTTTATTCCCGGGGTGACGCCAAGTGCGCCGTTTTCGTTTGTGGACGAGCAGCCTAAAAACCCGAACGCAGAAAAAGTCGAGCTCTTTGGCACGGACCAGCTGTATTGGGAGGATGTTCTCGCACGCTCGGACGACGGAAAACACGTGGGCGCCTGGCTCTACCGAAGCTTCTCGCCCGCGCTTGACTTCGAAACCTACGGGTTTTTGGTACACCGCTTCTCTGGCCCAGAATCCGTGACTCGGGGGGACGCGGTGGACATCTACCGCGTGCCTGCCACCTTCCTGGAGAATCCAGCAGACGGAACGGAGCCAAGCCTGTCCATTGAAGTCCATGGCATCCCGACATCCCCCAGTGCCCTCGGGGATCAGACCGTGGCCGCCGGCAAGCAAAAAGATCTCGAACCTCTAGGAGAATTCGACTACCCCTACGGCACCGACGAAACACCTTCGTTTGATCCCACGTGGCAGCACGAACGTTTTGTGGAGCATAATGGCCAACCAGGCACACTCTACGTAACCCTGTGGAAAAACGGACGCTGGGTGCTCTACGAATGCACCGCCGACTTCATCCATTGTGTTGAAATCATTATTGCCACCCACCGCGACACGCTTTTCAAGCATTTTTTGCTGCCATCCACTCTAGGCCTGACATCCATCCGGAGCCTAGACGATGCGATTGCCGAGATTCGGGCTCTCCACCGAGAACGTGCGCCTCTGCCCGAGGACTACTTCGAACCAAACGACGTAGCGGAGGCCCTGCACTTGGAAGACGATTCAGCGGGTGAGGCCCGGCGCCACGAACTCGGCCCGTATGTCAAATACTGGGACGAGCGCTGGATGTCCCAAGAACTCAAGCCCGAGGTATCGGAGAAACTGGGCCTAGACAAATCAACGCTTGATGCTCATAACCTGACCCTGGGCCGCACTGGAGAAATCACCCGTGATCCCCAAACGGGAGATTTCATGGTCACCGCGGCCCTCAGACCGGGGCTCGCGGACAGGCAAGGTTTCCGCAAGTTCGGGTCCATCAACCGCGAAGAACTCAATGAACTTTACCCCGGAACCCATGAGGACTTTAACCGCGCCATGAGTCAACAATACGGGCCCGGGAGCTATTCCGTTCAGTTCTTCTACCACCCTAAGGGTGATGAAATCATGTTCGAAATCATGCGATACGAAGACAAAGGTGCCTGGGAGAAGCCCGGCCGCTGGCGCACGACGATCGTCGAACCCCTGGAAAATATCCTGATCCGCATCGCCAGCATCGGCCTGCCCCAATCGCCAAAAATCGAACGCACCGAAGGACCGCCACTGGAACTGAACAGCACGCCGATTCTGACCAAGCCTGCCAGCGGACAATGGGCACCGTGGCCAGTGGGTCCGGGCCAAAAACCGGTACCTGTCCCCCAAACGGACGAGGACGCGCCCATCACGCCGTACCAGGCTTTCGCACCGTATCCCGACGTCACCATCGACACGGCACCGGTCCAAGACAACTACTTTCCCGCCAGCTTTACCGCCGACTTCGGCAACTTCAAAAGCGATGTACGCGCCACCCATTGGGAATGCTTTGCCGACCGTCTGGCCCTCGATGCCCACCTTTCGGGAAGACTGGAGCGAAATTGGAGTATTGAAACACCAAAATTGAGCCAAGAGAGATTTTCAAGCTCCGCTGGTGGTCCATCGGCGGCGCCCATCTCAGGTGCACACAACACATGGAGCAACCCCCTCATTCCGGGCCTGCAAACGACTTTCAATCACATGCCGCTGTATCCTTGGAATGAGCTCTTGTGTGTTTTCTTCCTCAACGGACAAATGTCCGAGATCTTTACAATTCCCCTGACCACCGCTGATCTGGGTGTCCACGCACACTGGGAAATCAATCACCAACGCATCGACATCGACTGGACGCTTCCGAGCCATGATGACGGCTGGTACCTAGAATTTGCATTTGCCTTGCGAAAACGGACCCAAGACCCAAGAAGCAACGACACCCAAATCCGGCGCGCAGTCTATTGGCGCGAGCCTCCAGAACCCGGCTCGAGCACGAAGCCCATATCAGGCACCACCACCCTCTCCCGAACCCTCCACACAAAGTCTCTATTCGACGAACTCGAAAAGATGCGAAAAGAAAAGACTCCGGACGATGCCATTTACATGTGGGTCAACTTCATCTTCGCCGAAAAGCCTAAGGAACTTTTTGGCAAACGAAAGTTTACGTCGCTTTTCTCAAACCCCATAGAACTAGAGGGTGTGTGGGCCGGTGCCAACGAAGCGAAGTGAAGTGGCCACGATCAGGGCGCGGCGAGTCCGCCTCTTGACGCTCAGGGACCATCCCTTGGCTCCCCTCGATCCCGGCCGCATCGGCTGAGCCCAAGGACTCAACGAAATCACAAGAAAGGGTGTTCCCAAGCGCCGATGTCCGAGGCACGGCCCTCAAAAACTCCTGGAGCCGGGCCGTTGACATCAAAAACCGAGGGAACGGCTTGGTCAATGCCTGGTCCGTTCCATTGAATGCGAAAATCCTGCGACGAAACATCCATGAATCGGGGGTCGGCCGCAATGCTGCTGGTTTCAGTCATGCAGCCCAGACAATCCCCTTCGGGGTTGGCCCAGTAGAGATTTCGGTCCAAGCGCGCGATAGATCCGGCAACATTTTCTACGATCATTCCCGCAGCTTGCTGAAAAGCGATGATGTTGTTGACCGCCACGACTCCGCGGCCCTCCATCCTCACACGAATAGCGGATTCGACAGAATCATAAAACGTGTTGTGCCAGATTTGCGTATCCGTCGACTCAAGAACGGTGACGCCATGGGCATTGGCAAAAACGACGTTTCCCCAAAGCTCGGCATCACGCGCGCTCAGGTCCACCAAAAAACCACTCTTTTGGTTCTCGTAGATCCGACTTTCATGAACCTTCGTGTCAGAGCCCCCGATAAAGATGCCGTGGGAGGCGTTTCGAAAGGACTCGACCTCGGGGCCAACCTGCACAGAGCCTGCCGCGACATCCACGCCGTCATCTCCGCAGTCATGTATCGAGCTGTAAGCGATCCAGTTGTTGTTGGCGCGAACCTGAATGCCATCGTCTGGACAGTTGCGAACCTCGAGCCCAAATATGCGGTTGTCAGGCGTATCGACCGTAATGCAATCGTGACCCGTGATATCGGTAATCGCAGTCCCGTCCACGATCACCCCGGCCTGACCCAAGATAGTTGTCTCACCCTGAATCCCCGGCAGCCGCGTCGAAATGTTGATGACCATGGGCTGTTCAAACAACACCACATCTGGCCCAGGACGGGTACGCGCTTCCAGAATCGCCTCCCTCAAGGTCAGAACGCCATCTGACCCATCGATGGCATCACCATCACTCGTGACGCTCCAAAGGGTTTGCGGCTCTGAGACCGATACGTAACGAACGATACTATGGTGAAGACCTCCGGTATCTTCGACCCGCAGTGAGACGGGATAGAATCCGTTTTGGCCAAACTGGTGCGTCGCGGTTGTGCTGGTGGAATCCACAACACCATCTGCATCCCAGTCCCACATGAAGCGCAAATCGCCAGTGGCATCTTCGAGATCAATGCTTTGTTCCGCAGAAAAACGAAAGGTTGTCGCGGTTGTCCCTGCAACGGGGCGAACCACCGCTTTGGCGATGGGGGGCGTGTTGCAACAAGAAAGCCCTAGGCCTCCATCTTGGGAACCGCCGTCCATTGGGGGGACTGGGGTCGAGCCGTCAGCCCCCGAGGCATCTGAGAGTGAACCGTCCGGGAGCGAACTCGCGTCCGGGGAATGCTGCTCTTGGCCACCACGGCGCTCAAACCCAAAACGACAAGAAACAAACACCGAGCCTATGCAGCAACAAGCCAATAGCCGCACGCTACGATGCGGGCTTACACGTTCGTGACGCAAGCGTAGCCACACTGAGATTACTTCACTGTGGAAGTGGCAGGGCCCGTTTTTCTCGCCTTGGCAACTTCGACCGAACGGCGGGAAATATAGACGTTTTCGTAGCTGATCACCTTTTCGTCGAGGCGGGCGACAATCAGAACTTTGTTCAGCCCATCTTCGAGCTCGAGATTGACCGAAAACGGGAGTTTCACTGCGTTTTCGTCGGGCTTGGTCCAGGGCTGGGCCTTCTGCGCTTTAGAGCTAGCCGCCTTGGGCCCGCTCGCGAAGTACACTTTCTTGCTGTTGAGCAAAACGTACATGTCCCGGAGCGCGCGCCCCGACACTGTGCCTGAGAGCTTCACCTCTTTTTCCTCCACGACGCTGCCGGCAACTTTGCCGTTGAGGGCAATGGTGGGAGGACGCCTTCGCGGCTGAAAATGAATGCCCTTGCTGACTGTCCGCGGGGCCCGAGCCCCGCGCACTTCAGAGGTCTTGATCCAGCCAAAGCTGTCGTCGACCAAGGCGACCCGCGTGAAATCTCCCACCCGCCGATCGCTGGCGAAGCGAGCACCTTTGTCGGTCGTGGCCAGAACCGAGGCCGCCGAGTCGGCGGCACTGTAGATGAGTGTGCGACGTTTGGCGCTCACGCCGGCCTTCTTGCGTCCACTGGCTTTGGCCTTCCGCTTCTTTGTTGCCGTCAAAGCAAACTGGTCTTCCATCCATTGACCGGTCACGGTGTCAAAGATGGTCAGCTCAAGAGGCAACTCTTCTTTGGCCGAAGATGGGTTTTGCGGGACCCTAAATTTCAACCGCTGCGACCGGGTCTCACCAGCCTTGATGGCGCCGATTTTGACCCGACCCCGCTCCAGAAACAGTCGCTCTTTGGCCCCAGATTTCAGACGCAACGACACCTCATCGGCGTCTCCTGAACCCGTGTTGGTGACAAAGACCATAAAATCGATGCCCTCACCCAGTTCGAGAACACCGTCACCGTCTCCGCGTTTGGTGTCGTCGATGGCGTAGGCATAGGCAAACTGGGGGTGGGGGATGTGTTTGGTCACAATCGAAAGCGTCCCTGCCTTCTCGAGGGGCTGGTGGTCGGCGTGAAGCTCGATCTTCAGCACGTCACTGCGCGAAGCCGCCTCTTTGGGGATCTTGGAGTCTACCGACCACACCCTGGATTGGCCGGGCTCGAGCTTGCCAAACATGAATTCCCTGCCTTTAAACGCCGGATGTTCCGAATGCAAAATTCCCCGAAGACGATGAATCGTTCGAGTTCCCTTGTTGGAGGCCGTGGCGACGATCTTGAGCTCTGAGCCTGCCGCAATGGGTTGTTTGTCTTTCGCGAGCTTCAGTTCAACCTCGACCCGAGCCACATTCTTGATGTTCGCCTGGCCCTTGGGGTCTTGTGACCAATCCACGTCGAGGGCTGACATGCGTTTTTCGACTTGTCGATCGATTTCACGGCGCTGCCGCTCTAAAAAGGCCTCGCCCCGTTTCAGCATCAAAGATCGCGTGGGCGCACCCGCGGCACTCAAGAACTTGCGCGCAATTTTGATGGGATCATCCTCCTCAAACTTGTTGATGTCCTTGGGGGGCTCTTTGGCTTCTTCTTCAGGGTCTTTACGCTCCAGAAGGTAGGTCAACTGCACCTTGGGCGCAGCTTGCTTGGGCGCTTGAACCCCGGCCTTTTCGAGATGCTTGTCTAGGCTCTTTTCGCGGTGGCCCTTGGGCTCATAGAACAATCGAACCGAGTCCTTTTCGAGCCACGCGGGTTTGAGCTCAATGTCTGGGGCGACCCCTTCGTTTTGGATGGAGATACCGCCCGGCGTGAGATACTGGGCGATGGTCAACTTCAGGGCCGAACTGTCCGCAAAATCGTACAGCACTTGAACCGACCCCTTGCCGAAGGTCCGTTCGCCAAACACGACCGCGCGATCGAGATTCTTGAGGGCTCCAGCGACAATCTCTGAGGCCGACGCAGACCCCTTGTTGACCAGTACCGCGATGGGAAGCTTCGACTCCGTACCGGACCACCGCGCACGCTTGGGCTCACGAAGTTTGTTTCCGTAGCCCACCGTGGTCACGATGTCACCCGATGTCAGAAACTTATCGCTCACCCGAATGGCCTGCTCCAACAGACCCCCGGGGTTGTTGCGAAGGTCTAAGACCAATCCTTTGAGTTTGTTGCCCGTTTTCTTCGAGAGCTTTTTGAGGTGGGTTCGAAGATCTTTGCCGGTATTTTGCTGAAAATTCTTGATCTTGATGTAACCCACATTGTCCGATAGCAGCTGACTCTCTACGGACTCGATCTTGATGCGCTCCCGGGTAATGACGAACTTCCGCGCATCGGTCCAGCCCTTTCTATCGACCCAAATAGCAACTTTGGAGCCGGCGACGCCTCGAAGCATCTGAACCGCTTCTTCGATGGCCATCGACACTGTGGACACATCGCCGATGCGTGAAATCACATCTCCGGCTTTCAAACCCGCGCGCCATGCCGGTGTGCCCTCGAGGGGAGAAATGATGGTGAGCTTCGCATCCCGAATCGAAATCACGATGCCTAAACCGCCGAACTCGCCCTTGGTGTGGGTCTTCATCTCCGCAAACGCTTCGGGCTTGAGGAGTACCGAGTGCGGATCGAGGGTGGACAGAGCCCCGTTGACCGCAGCGTATTCAACGGCCCGAACATCGTCTTGGGGGGGGATATGCTTTTCGAAGAAACGAAAGATTTCGCGAAGCTTGAGGTTGATCTCCCACAGGCTTTCTACGTCGTCGATATGGACTATCTTTTTCTTGTCCATCACCTGCACGGCGATCCGACCGTTGCCCAGCTCTTCTACAAGAATTTCTGCGACCTGACGCTCGACCTCTTTGAGCGCCGCCACCAACATCTCTTTGGGGTGGATGCGTTTCGGGTCTACGTAGTTGTCTTTGACGTGAAGCGCCACGTTCGAGAACACACTCAACGCAGAGATGCGATACTTGTCACTGGAAGACGGGGTCTGGCTACTGGCCAGGAAACCAGCCTCCCCCCCAGCGGCGGCCAGGACCTCGTTGAACGGCGTTCCGAGCTGCCCAGGGTCGCGTCCAGAGAGCTTGTAGGCTCCCCACGCCAGGGTACCCGCAATCGCGGCAGAAGTGATCAATCGAAACTGCATTTTTGCTCCTAGTGGGGCGCGCCCCTGGCTTCCTCGGGGGCCTTATACCTCGGCTCACTGACGGGGTTGTAAAAGAAGTAAGCCAAGGGATTGAGATGCTTTCTTGGATGTCGGTTCCCGGCTATGGCGGACATTCGTTATCTTCCTTGCTTGAATTCAAGACCCTCACCGGGCCGGTATAGAGCGCCGATTTTCGTATGGTCTCACCACGGACCGGATCTTCGATGGCCACTTCAATATTGAACTCGATCGTCCCTTGTTTTCCGAGGGTTTCGGGGATTTCTACATCGTACAGGAGTACGAATGAACCTGCCAGTGTTCCGGCCAAGTCGCTGAGAGCCTGACGTAAAAGGGTGATACACCCGGTTTTTTGGGTGAGCGTCCCCCCACTGAAACCCACCAGGTCTGACACGTAGGCGTTTTCTTGAGCTGGGATCCCGATGCGCACCAAGTCGACGGGGTACCCATCGAAGCCACGATCGGGGTTGGGACCCACTTCGTCAAAGGTGTCACCGAAAGCCATTTTTCCTTCGTCACTTTCGGATAGCGCAATCACCACGATTCTGCCACGAGGCCCCGAAAGCGCTTTCGCCGCCACCTCAACCGCAGCAAGAATACTGGAGTCACCAGAATTGCTTTGGTTCTGGAGCCGGCTCAGCGCCTGGAGGACCTGGCTCCGGTCGCTTACGGGCTCTTGGATGACCTCTCCTCCTTCGCCACCGACGGTGCCGAGACCGATGCGATCGCGTAACCTAAGCGTCTGAATAAACTCTCGAACAAATTCGAAGCGCCTTTCTGACGACGGAATGTTCCCCGCGGCTTGGCTCATGTCGATCAGGATCATGATGTCTTGGGGGCCAGCGCGAACATCGCCCTCTGTGGCCCGCGTGAACTGAAGTGAAGACGTCGTGCTGGTCGGGACCAAAGTCACTGGATTGGAGTCGATGGTGGCATTGAGAATGTTGACCATGTCGTAGGTGAGACCACCCCCAAAACACAGCAAGGGTTCTTCGGCGGAATCGGGACAAATGCCCCTTTCGTCTGCGCCATAAGGGGACAGGCGGACAGCAATGGTGCCCACTTCGCCGTTGGTTAAGGGTTCGAAATCGAAGGCGCCCACGATGTCGAGGCCGGCCAACGGCGAATCCGGAACCCGGTAGGCCCCTTGGGGCGAGTTGAATCCACGCAGATCAAACGCTTGAAGGACGATTTCGTCATCTCCGGTGGCGGCCACCCGTTCGAAGCTGAAAGCGCCGTTCGCGTCTGACAGGACCACCGTACGGGCGCCTGAACTATGGCCTCCGATGGCCCGTTGTCCGCGGTTTTCGAGGCGTATTTGTGTTGGGCCCGGACTCGCAATACCTGTCACCTGCACACTTCCGTTTTCGTCGGGGGCGGAGACCTCGATGTTCAGAAGCTCGATGCGTTCTCTTCCGTGGACCCGCTGGCACTCCGCGTCCACCGTGCACATGGTGGCGACACCGGTGGATGGATCTGGACAGTCCAGCCCTTTGTCCTGGTCCGTTGCTTTTTGGCAGGTTCCTTCGGGCAGGCAACACACCCAATCACTCGAAAAGCGGGCGGGCGGCACCTCAAAATAAGAGATGCGTCCTTCCTCGGCGACTTCGCGGCCCTCCCTGCGCTCGGGGATCAATTCTAGGATGTCTCCCGAAATAGCCTGGATGCCAAAACTAAAGCTCCCGTCATCGTTGCGCTCAGCCTCGGTATCCTTGGCGCGCTGGACGGCAACCACCCGTAGGTGGGTGGCATCTTTGGGCAGAGCCTCTGCGAAGCCCCGTCCGCGCACGACCCCATCAATGGGGTAAAAGATGGTCAGTTTGGACACATCGATTCCGGGCAAACTCTTCTTTGGGGTCTCTCCCGTGCAAGCTCCCAGCAGCACCAGCAGTGCCCCGGGCCCAAGCACCCAAGATTTCAAGCGCATTTGAACTCCCATCGGCGCCGGCATCGTATCGAACCCGGAGCGAAACAGGAATGTATAAGTCCCCTTTCGGGTGCCACCCTGCGGTGGTCACCGACATGGGTGCACCTCCTTAGGGAAGCAACAGCCCAGACTTCGATTGTCTTCCATTTTAGGCAATACCCTATTAAGGTATAAATACCAAAACGTTAACCCTTGGTATTGTTTTAAGCCCATAGAACCATGGTTTTTACTTGCGACCCCGAGGCCCACACGCTACCCGGCGAGGTTCTTCGCCTGGGAGCCTGACGCTCCCGCGCGCTTTGTCTGGCCCAAGGTACGGGAGGCTCGGTGCCTGTCGTGGTATGCCGGAGAAGAAGGAGTGATTTGCCATGCGTCCCACCCCCCTACAGGAAGTCCAAAAGAGTTTCGAAAGCCGCACAAAACTCGTCGAGACCCTGGCCGAAATGGTCGATCGCCAACAGGGCGACGACTCACCCGAGGCCGTCAAGTCCAGACTCATGCGATTGTCCAATCGCCGTCTCCTGCGCCTTTACCAAGTGGAACAGAAGGTTCGCGAACGGTTCGGAGATCGCGACAAACTGGTCGAACACATCGTTTCCGCCCGAAAGACCGCCGGACTCACTGCCGACGCCCATTTTCAATCCAAGCTCGGAAGCTACTCCAAAGCACGGCTGCTCGATCTGGCGAACATGCGACTCGGAAAGGCCAAAGAAAAACAAACCCCTGAGGAACGCCTCAAGAAAAAGCGTGGGCGCAAAACCCGCGAACGCGCCCTGTCTAAGCTCAAGACCTAACCCATACGGCACAAACGCTGGTTCGTGCTTTTGGGATGGTCGGGCCTTGCCGGACCACCCAACCTCGCGCGTATCTACGCACCGCGCGTACAGAGAGTCCGGCGAACACCCCGGCTGAGCTTCAGACCAAATTGCCGCTCAAATTGTCGTGGGCGTAGATATGCCTGGCGATAACCAGGCGCTGGATTTGTGAAGTGCCCTCGTAGATCTGAATGAGCTTCGCGTCGCGCATCAACTTCTCGACGGGGTACTCTTTGCTGTAACCGTAACCCCCAAAAACCTGCACCGCATCGGTGGTGATCTCCATCGCAAAATCCGCCGCCAATGCCTTGGCGTAAGAACTCACAATGGTAGAACGCTCATTGCTGTCTACGAGGTACGCCGCGTGATAGGTGGTCAGGCGTGCGGCATGGATCTTCATGGCCATGTCCGCGAGCATGAACTGAATGGCCTGGAACTGGGCGATCGGTTGCTTAAACGCTTTGCGTTCTTCGCTGTACGCCACGGCATGCTCCATCGCCTTTCGTGCCACCCCCACCGCCAAGCTGGAGGTCAACGGGCGCGAAGCATCAAGCGTTTTCATGGCGATCTTGAAGCCTTCGCCTTCTGCACCGATACGATTCGCTTTGGGGACGCGAACGTCGTCGAACGTGAGGCTCACCGTGTCTGAGGCGTTTTGGCCCATCTTGCGCTCCGGTTTCCCCCGCGTGATGCCTGGCGCGTCACCGGGTACAACCACACAACTGATGCCGTTGTGACCTTTTTTGGGGTCCGTTTTTCCAAACACCGTGAATTGCTCGGCGTGAGAACCATTGGTGATCCACATTTTAGATCCGCGCACGACGTAGTCATCACCATCTTCGGTGATCAGGGTGGACATGCCGGCCACGTCGGAGCCCGCATCGGGCTCGGTGAGCGCAAAGGACGAAAACCGGAGCTTGTCGGTGAACGGCTGAACAAACTTGGCTTTTTGCGCGTCGCTTCCGGCGATGAGTATGGGCAACAAAGCGAGGTCATTCGCGACCATCGATGTGGCAATGCCCACACAACCGGACGCGAGCTCTTCGACCACCGCCACCTGGTCTAGCGTGCTGAGCCCAATTCCGCCGAACTCCGAAGGCACGCTAAGATTGACCAGCCCCAGTTCGAAGGCTTGTTCAAAAATCGATCGCGGGAATTCGTGCCGCTCGTCGTACTCGAGGGCCTGAGGCGCAATGACCTCTTCGGCAAACCGACGCGCGGTCGCCTGAAGCTGCTTTTGTTCGTCGCTAAGTTTGAACTGGAACATAGGTTTGTGTACCCGATGTTCGGGCAAGCGTCCACGTCGGGACGTACTCGGGACCAAAGACCCCATCGACGCCGACGCCCCCCTCGAGCGCAACCTTTTCGAACGTTCAACACCCGCCAGGGCCGGCCAAAAACGGGCTCTCGGCCACAAAAGACCCGCTTACTCGATGTTTCGACGGCGCACCCCGAACACCGCCCAGCCCACGAGAACCTCTCAGCGTTCAGGGGTCGGCTCTGAGTCCACGTAAAATGAAGTCGCAGATTTGCTCACCCACAACAACCGGGTCTGGCTTTTGCGCTTCGCGACCTCGAAGGATCCATTCCAGGGAGATTTCATCGATGGCACCAAAAAGGGCTCGACGAAATACGGCGGGATCGAGGTCCGCACGGAAAACACCCTTCTTTTGTCCGTCCTCGAGAATATTGCCAACCACGGCCAAGTATTTGGCAAAACCTTTTGGCGTATATTCCTTGATGAAACGAGCGCTTTGCCGAAGCTCGATGGTCAAGACCTGCATCAGACTGGGTTGCTCCGCAACCATCTTCAGATGCTCAACGATGTACCGCCGCATTTTGACTTCGGGGTCTTCAAGGTCGGCCAGCATGCCCTGCAAACGTTTGATGATTTCACCCATTTTCTCTTCAAAAAGAGAAATAAGGATCTCGTCCTTGGATTTGAAGTAGAGGTATATGGTCCCGTCGGCTACACCGGCGGCCTCCGCAATTTCCGAAACCCGTGCGCCAAAAAAACCCTTTTCGGCGAAGACTTCGACGGAGGCATTCACGATTCTTTTGCGCTTATCCTCGCGGCTCAACCGTCGTGACGTGCTCACCGTCTCATGGGTACGTGTTGCGGCGATCTTTCTCAAGGCTGTTGGCCACCACCACCGCTTCTCCGACACAGAAGCCCAGTCGTTCACCCCACCCGCCCCCAGCCAGTCGCCCCCCAACTCGACTTTTTGGAACGATCCGTAGAGCCCCTTCGCGCCCACGGGGTGCCCTGGCCGAGTTGATGGGATCATCCCGGGCGCTTAGTCGCCTTGATCCAGGCACGCTCGCGCACGACACCGAGGTGGGCCTACGCGCGGCTACACCATGTCGACCCAGCCTTGCGGGTCGTGTCGCAACACCCGGCCTCCAGCCACCGTCTACTCACCCGAAGCCCGACAAATCAGCGCATCACAGGGGAAGACCATTAGGGTTTACGTCATATGGTGATGACAGGAAAGAGGTCCAAGACTACCCTGGAAAAATGGCAACGAAGTTCCAGGCGGCAGTCATCGGAGGGAGCGGATACGGCGGCGGGGAGCTGATTCGTCGGCTTCTGATGCATGAAGGGGTCGAACTGACGCGGGTGGCAAGCATCGACTATGTGGGCGAACCCCTCGCACGCGCCCATCCCCATCTTGAAGGTTTGACCTCGCTTTGTTTCGAAGATCTGCAGCCCAAAGACGCGGCCGCGGACATGGACGTCGTTTTCCTCGGCCTCCCACACAAAATCTCCGCCCTCAAGGTCCCAGAACTGATGGAAAGCGGAGCCAAAGTGATCGACCTTTCGGGCGATTTTCGCATTCAGGATGTGGCCGCCTACGAAAAATATTACGACACCCGCCACCCTTGCCCCGAGCACATCAAACGGTTCGTGTATGGATTGCCCGAGTTCAACCGAGAGCAGATCCGGCAGGCACAGTACGTGGCAAGCCCCGGGTGTTTCGCAACGACGATCGAGCTCGCCCTCTTGCCTTTGGCAACCCGGGGCTGGCTCCAGGGTTCGGTTGAAGTGGTGGCGATGACCGGCTCCAGCGGGAGCGGGGTGCGGGCAACGCAGGGCACACATCACCCGGTTCGTGCCGTCAACATCAAAACGTACAAGCCCCTGGTCCACCAACATACCCCTGAGATTACAGAGACACTAAGCCGCGCGGGAGCAAAGGCTTGCGCCCTTCAGTTTGTTCCCATTTCCGCACCCCTTTCGCGAGGCATCTTCGCGACCGCTTTTACCCATGTGTCCAAAGACCTCGATGTGAACGAAATCCGCCGCGCACACGCCTCAAGCTACGAACAGGAGCCCTTTGTACGCGTACCTCAAAATCGAATGCCAGAGCTGGCAGCGGTTTCTGGTTCACACTATGTCGAGACGGCTTGCGTAGTGGGCGAAATACTTGAGGAAAGGCGTCTTGTGACCTGTATCAGCACGCTCGACAACTTGATCAAGGGTGGCGCAGGCCAAGCCATCCAGTCGATGAACCTCATGCTCGGTTTTGACGAAACCCACACCCTTCGAGATTCTGGAAGCTGGCCTTGAGAATTGTCATCAAGCTCGGTGGAGAACTGCTTGGCGCCGACCGTCGAAAAGAGCTCCGCGAAATCGCACAACAAGCCAAGTCCATTCTTTGTGACGGCAACAAGGTGCTCTTTGTGCACGGCGGAGGACCACAAACGACCGCGCTGATGGAAAATTTGGGCACCAAACCCAATATGCAGGGCGGCCGACGCATCACCGACGAAGAGGCCCTCGAGGCCATCAAGATGATGGTGGGCGGAAAGCTCAACATTGATTTGGTGAGCACCCTACGCCAAGAGGGCATCAACGCCATCGGACTTCACGGCCTTAGCGGACGCATGATCGCTTGCCAAAAACGCCCTCCAAGAGTCGTAAGCGGTTGCGGAGACGAGCCCGTAGACTTCGGCTACGTGGGCGATGTCATCGGCCTAAACCGCCCCTTGCTTGAGCTCCTGGAAGCGGCATCGTACACCTTGGCCCTGGCCTGCATTGGATGCGACGATGCCGGCCTACCCTACAACATCAACGCCGACGCGGTCGCCTGCGACATCGCCGCAAAGCTGGGCGCAGATCATCTGATTCTCTTAACAAACACACCGGGCGTTCTTAGAGATCAACAGAAGCCCGAATCCCGTTTTGCAAAGCTGAGCGTAGCCGAAGGGCGTCAAGCCATCCACAGCGGTGTCGTCCAGGGCGGCATGATTCCCAAACTTGAGGAATCCTTCAAAGCACTGAAGGCCGGCGTCAAAAAAGTCCACATCCTCGGCAAACTGCAGCCACAAGAGCTCACTCGAGTCCTCACCGAAAGTGCGGTTCTTGGAACCACCATCACCCAGACCTGAGAAAGTAGCGCGCCCTTCGACCTCAAGCCTCTCCTGAACAGCGCGGTTCAAAACCCGGGGGCAGACTCTCAGCAAATGACGAACCGAGCCGCAACCAACAATCCCACTGGATCTGTGACTCTGCTCATTCCTGATCTCGAATAGCGAGCAGGCCCTCATTCATGCTCCGTCACACGAGCCCCAATCGGAGAAATGGCGTTTCGAACCGAACCCGCGAGGAACGTCTCAGGGTCGCTGGCCGAGGGCGAGCTTTTTTGCCGAGATGCGTTCAGTTTGGTCCAGCTGCTGTTTGAATTCTTCGGGAGATGACGTGGGCTTTTTGCACGTTTCGGAGTAACAGACGTAAGCCGTCGCTTTGCCCTTGAGGGCGCGTTTGTTTTTGACCAGAGGGAGCACCTCAGCAAGCGCCTCGGCCTGAGCGCCATCTTGGGTGGTGGCGTAAATCTTGTTCGGCAAAAACTTCTCCCGGACAACCTTCTTGAGACTCGAACCATCGTCATTCGGATGGGTGACAATCACAATTTCTTTGGGGCGATCGAGATAATAGTCAAAAGCGGATGCCAGTTTTGGGCATTCGCCTGCCCCATTTTTAAGCGATGTGCCGAAGGCCAAAAGCGCCTTCTCGGCCAGGGTCCGGTAGTGGTCCTTGCTGGTGAACTCGGCAAGCCGAAGAAGATTCATCACCGCCACAGAATTTCCTGACGGTTGTGCCCCGTCGTAGATCGATTTTTCCCGAACCAAAAGCATCTCGGCATCGCTTGCGGTCGCAAAAAAACCACCCCCCTCTTTGTCGAGAAAGTGCGCCTCGAGGTAGGCCTCAAGGGCGATGGCCTCGCGAAGCCAACCCGGCTGACCGTCGGCCTCGTAGAGGTCCAATAGACCGGCAATCAAAAAAGCGTAATCCTCGAGCACCCCGAGGTGTTTGGTTTTTCCCGCCCGAAAAGCTCTCAAGAGGCGCCCGTCTTTTTTGAGTTTACCCAAGACAAAGCGCGCCGCATTTTGGGCCGCTTTTTGGTAACGCAGCTCATCAAGAACATGTGCTGCCCGAGCGAACGCCGAGATCATCTGCCCGTTCCATTCGGTGAGGACTTTGTCATCAAGAATGGGGGGAATACGTCGCTTTCTGGAATCATACAGCCGCTGTTTGCCGGCTTCGATTTTCTTGGCGAGATCGGCCTCGCTGAGATCAAACAGGCGAGCGACTTCCCCCAAGGAGCGCGTACGGTGGAGAATGTTCTTTCCCTCGAAGTTTCCCCCAGGGCTCACATTGTAAAAAGCTTCGATGATGTCGCCGTCGGCTTTCCCTAGGACCTGTCGAATTTGGTCGGGCGTCCACACAAAAAAAAGACCCTCTTCGCCCTCGCTGTCAGCGTCGGTAGCCGAATAGAAGCCTCCATTCTTACCGGTCATTTCTCGAAGGACGTAGTCGAGGGTTTCACGGATGGTTTTTTCGAAGAGGGGGTTTCTTGTTGCTTGGAAGGTCTCGGTCATCAGCACCACAAGCTGTGCATTGTCGTAGAGCATTTTTTCGAAGTGGGGGACAAGCCACTTCGCATCCGTTGAATAACGATGAAAACCGCCTGCAACTTGATCGTAAATACCACCACGAATCATCGACTCAAGTGAATGGGTTACGATCTTGAGAGCGCCTTCGTCTTGGGTTCTTCGCCAGTAGCGAAGAAGCAGCTCATAAACCGAGGGTCGAGGAAACTTGGGCGCTTTGCCGAACCCACCAAAAACAGGATCGAAACGAGACGCAAGTTGCCCGGCGGCCTGAACAAGAGCCTCGCTCTTGGGAAGTTTAGAAGGGATCACCCGTTCGGATGCACGGGCGATCATTTCGCTCAGGGACTGGGCTGACTTGACTATCTTATCTCGATCGTTGGCATACGCCCCCGCCAATCTTTTGAGAATCGACAAAAAGCCGATACGCGAACCTCTTTCGCCATCCCGTGCGGGAAAATAGGTTCCCCCAAAGAAGGGCCGCTTGTTTGGAGTCATCACCACGGTCATCGGCCACCCACCCCTTCTGGTCATGAGCTGCACCGCAGTCATGTAGACGCTGTCCACATCGGGGCGCTCTTCTCGGTCCACTTTGATCGCAACAAAGTGCTCATTCAGGTACTGGGCGATTTCGAGATCCTCGAAGGACTCCCGTTCCATAACGTGACACCAATGGCAGGTTGAGTAGCCCACACTGAGAAAAACGGGCCGATCGAGCTTGGCGGCAAGCGCGAAGGCCTCTGGTCCCCACGGAAACCAGTTCACGGGGTTGTGAGCGTGCTGGAGCAGATAGGGACTGTTCTCGAAAATGAGACGGTTGATAAACAGCGGCTGGCCGTTGTCCTTTTTGTGGTGGGTCCGAGGCTCATACCCGGGGCCCTGATCGGCCAGCGCCTTAAAGAGCGCGTCGCTCAATTCCGATGAAAAGGCCTCTACTCCAGGCAGTACGCGTCCCGTGTATTTTGCGTGCATATTCTTTTTCGCTTTCGCCGAATGGGTGGGCACCGCTTTTTTGCAACCACCGAGACCCGCAACCAGCCCAAAGACAACCCAACAGCTGCACCGCGAGCCCGACCGGAGAACGCTTGCCCACCCGCTATCGAAGACCGTGCCCTTCACGCGCAACACCGTGCCAAAGTACCCGTGGGCTGTCACCCGTCCGCGCGGCAAGAATGGCAGCCGCCACGGCGTCAGACCCGTTCGAGCGGTTCGCGACGCTACGATCTAGGCGTTGCGTCCATCGGCGTAGCCCAAGGGCGTCGCGCGAAAGGCCGGTGTAGGGGTTTATGCGCTTCCCTTTTTTCGGATTGAGGAAAAACTTTCGGCAAGGACATCCGTTTGGGCATGCATGAGAAAAGCAAAACACCCCCAAAGAACCCATCGTCATCTAGTCCAATCGCTTGGATTCACTTCACTTTCCCTGCTTTTGGCCACCTCGGGGTGTGAGTCGAGCGCACCCTACAGCAAGATGGAAGTCCAGCCCGCTGGCAAGGAGAGTCCCGTCGTTGTCCAGTCGGAGATGGCGGATGCTGAATCTCAAAGTGCGGCAGCGGCACCCATTCCGACCAAGAAACCGCGCCCGTCGGCTCGGCTCGAAACAAAACGAGGGTATGTAGCCGACCAAACAGCGCCAGCGGGCCGCGATTCAACGTCGACCCACGGCGCACGCCAAGTGCCGTCGGTCGCACACCCAGCGGGAGGCGGCGGGGCGGCGCTTCTCGGGGCTTCAGGAGTCACGAAAAGTGTCAAGAGAGCCAAAAAAAGACAAGCACCGTCCAGGCGCAACCGTGGGTCCTATGGTGAAAAGCGCGAGGCGGACGCCCCGGCGATGGGACGTGGCGATGGGGTCTTTTCGGGGCGAATCGACGCCGAAATTTCTCCGGACACCCTGGTGCAAAACGACGCGCTTTCTACATTCGCGGTCGACGTTGACACTGCAGCCTATTCGATAGCCCGCCGGACCTTGATAGCGGGGAGGGCGCCGACCCCGAGCTTGGTTCGCGTCGAAGAGTTCCTCAACTACTTCCGGTACGGTTATAGGGCGCCCGAAGATCGAAGCGCCCTGTTCTCGATTGAAGCGGACGGCGCAGCGTCTCCGGTCGACGGCCAAAAACATATTCTGCGAGTCGGTATTCAAGCCAAGCAGGTGTCCGATCGCAACCGCTTGCCCACAAACTTGGTGTTTTTGGTCGATACCAGCTGCTCCATGACCAGCCAAGACAAGCTTGGGCTGACCAAACGTGCGCTCAAACTCGCAGTCGGAAAGCTTCGACACCAAGACAAGGTTGCCATCACGACCTACGCCGGCGGCGTCCGCCGTGTATTGGCGCCCACGTCCGGACGCTACAAAAACCGAATCAACGCGGCGATCGATGGGCTCGAGACCGGAGGCGGAACCGCGATGGCCTCTGGCCTTGAATTGGCATACCGGCAAGCAACCCAAATGTTGAGCAAGAACAGCAACACCCGAATCATCGTCTGTTCGGATGGGGACGCAAACATTGGCGCAAGCAGCCCGGATCAAATCCTACGAAGCATTCAGGGCTACGTGAAAGAAGGGGTGACGCTTTCTACCATTGGATTTGGTGATGGCAACTACCAGGACGTGATGATGGAACGCCTCGCCAATCGAGGAAATGGCAACTACTACTACATCGATAGCATGCGCCAAGCCGAGCGGGTATTCGACCGAGACTTCACAAAAATGGTCCAAGACGTGGCCCAAGACGTTAAAATTCAAGTCGACTTTCATGAAGGCGCCGTACATGCCTACCGTCTTGTCGGCTATGAAAACCGCGACGTTGCCGACCACGACTTTCGGAATGACCGAGTGGACGCCGGGGAAATCGGCGCCGGACACCAAGTCACCGCCCTCTACGAAATCACCCTCAAGCCCAAACCTCGAGGCCCCGTCGCCACCGTTCGCGTACGGGCCAAAAAACCTGGCCACCAACGCGCCAAAGAGACTTCTCTCGACGTACCCCTCGCCCTCGTGCAGCGCCCCTTTCACCGCGCAGCTGAAGACTTTCGGTTTGCGACCGCAGTCCTCGGTGGCGCCGAGCTCCTGCGAAACAGCCCCTATGCCGAGGGCTGGACCTATCGCCGGGTCATCTCCATGGTGTCTGACACCAATCCATGGCATCACCCAGACCGGGCAGAGTTCTTGAGCCTCATGAAAAAAGCCGCACGCATCTCCGGCGAATCGCAACTGATGGGCGCAAGATAACACGCGCTCTATCCATTGCTGGCCCTTGGTTTACGCAACGTTCGACCTATGGACTCTGAAGTTTGCGGTTTTTGAATCTCGTCGGCCTTCGAACCCGTAGCGAGGGTTGATTTTTCTACACGAATCGGTGGCGAAGAGGTGTCATCGGCTTCAGCCGACCAGGTTTTCGGGTCGCCAAGCGCATCTAGACTCGCATCGCCGCGCAACAGAATGTCTCTTAGCCCTCGCATAAGCTTCGGCCGCCCAAGAAGCCACGATCGCGCCCGCTCTCGCCCCTGCCCGAGCTGCACACCCTTCATCGAATACCAAGCACCAGACTTTTCGACAAAGGACTGTGCCATTCCCATTTCAAGAAGTTCGCCAGCCAAAGACACACCTTGGCCATACATGATCTCAAATGTCGTATCTCGAAATGGTGGAGCCATCTTGTTTTTTACGACCTTGACCCGAACTTGATTGCCTACGATTTTCTCCCCGTCTTTCACGGCGCCGATCCGCCGAATATCCAGTCGAACAGAGGCGTAAAACTTAAGCGCATTGCCCCCGGTCGTCGTTTCCGGTGAACCAAAAGTGACCCCAATCTTCTGCCGCGTCTGATTGATGAAAATAAGACTCGACCGCGTTCGGGCGGCATGTCCGGTTAACTTGCGCATTGCCTGTGACATGAGGCGCGCTTGAAGACCCATGTGGCTATCACCCATATCGCCTTCGATCTCCGACTTGGGTACGAGGGCCGCGACGGAGTCAACCACCACAAGATCGACAGCGCCGCTTCTGATAAGCGTCTCCACGATCTCCAAGGCCTGTTCGCCATGGTCGGGTTGAGAGACAAGAAGCTGCTCGAGCTTGATTCCAAGATTTCTTGCATACCGAGGATCGAGTGCGTGTTCGGCATCCACAAAAGCGGCCACGCCGCCCTCGGATTGAACCGAAGCAATGGCCTGTAGGGCCAGTGTTGTCTTACCCGATGATTCGGGCCCATAAATCTCACTGATGCGCCCGCGAGGAAATCCGCCCATCCCAAGCGCTCGGTCCAACCCCAAAGAACCGGTGGAAATGACCGAAATCTGCTCGTTGGGCGCGCCCTCCTCACCACCGAGCATCATGATGGCCCCCCGACCGAACTGTTTGTGGATTTCTTTCATCGCGGTTTTGATGCTTTTCATCTTGTCTTGGAATGCCATCACTTGCCCTTCTTTGCCGCCGAGGCCGATTGGTCCCTTGGCTCACTTGTTTTGAAACCGGCCAAGGGGCTCGTTCGGAGCAACGCAAGTGAGCCGAGGTATCACGACCCGACCCGTGGTCCCATCGGCCGATATGGCGCCTCCATGAAGCAAGCCCCGTGCCGCCCCAACTGGGGTCACTCTTTGGGCGAACGCTCCGCATGAGTGCGCTTTTCGGACCAAGCGTTCCGGTATTCGGACTCTTTGACGACCCTAAAGAAAGTTTCTGGTCTTGCCAGCGGCGCGCGCGAGCCGCCCTAAATACACCTGCCGAGGTATTTCAACCGCACCCATACTCGCAAGGTGCGGCGTATGTTGTTGAATATCTAAAAGTTCGAATCGCCGTTCCACCAACCGCTCCACCAAGGCCACAAGCGCAATCTTGGACGCATTGCTTGACCGCGAGAACATCGATTCGCCGGCAAAGGCAGCCCCAACCTGGACGCCATAAAGTCCCCCGACGAGCTCGTCGTCGAGCCAACACTCAACGGAATGCGCGTGACCATGGCGGTGGAGCTCCACATAGGCTTCCCGAAGCTCAGGCGTAATCCACGTCGAACCCCTCTGAGGGGTTCTTAGGGCGCACTTCTCGATCACCTCTCGAAAGCACCGATTGAAGGTCGTCTGGTGCCGCCCCTTCCGAATTTCTTTCCTGAGACTTCGGGATACGTGAAGCGCGTCCAACTCGAGAATGGCTCTCGGATCCGGTGAAAACCAAACCATCGGATAGCGTTCAAAAATGGGCCACGGGAAAATACCGTTCCGATATGCGAGCAAGAGGCGCTCCACCGAGAGATCACCCCCAATCGCGACAACGCCGTCCCGATTGGCCCGATGAGGGGATGGAAACCAGAGTTCTCCTGTCAGGTACGAGACCACTCAAACCACTATATCGCACCAAAGCCCCCGGGTGTACCAGGCGGCACCCACCCCTCGGCGCCAACCACGTCCTTGCCGGGGGCAACATTTCGTGCCACACCCGTCACCATGGTCCCCAAAACGGTCATCCGCGAGCTCCGGCTGGCGCTCGAATCCATGAAAAGCGAGCGAGAAGAACTCAACGAAAAGATCAAGGTTCTTGAAGAAACACTCGAACTCCTCCAGGCTGCGACCGCCTCAGAAGACGCCCCCAAAGCCACAGCTTCTTCGAGCAAAAAAAAGACCAAACCCACGAAGACCAAGAGCGTAGACAAAAAAGCCAAAACACCGGCCGCTCCCCCAAAAAAGACCGCCCAAAAGGCCCGTCCCAAAAAACGCAAGCGCACGTCATCCACCACTTCGAAACGTTCAGATCCAAAAGCATCCCCCCCCGCAAAAAAAGCCTCAAAAACACGTACGGCCAAAAAACGATGGTCTACAGCGGCCAAACGAGCGGTTGAAGAACGCATGAAGACCCGGCGCACAGCCAAAAAGACCAAGTCGTAATCCCGAAAAGCCCCCGGATCGGGCTGAGACGGAAAGCACGCTGTGCCCCCACCCGGGCAACCTCCCCCGGCTTACTGCGCCCGCTGCCGGCTAGACCGAAACACACGAGTCCGGATCCCGGCACGATGCGGCGTTGGACCCTGCGGTCCCGGCTCACATACTTCCGTATACGCGCCCTTGACGCCTCGGGCCCCGCTTTTTCCTAGTCCCCTGAATCCGTGATCCCTTGCATCAGTCGGTCGGCGATTTTTCGTCCCAGGTCGTCGAACAAAATGCGCGCATATACTTAATATGTAAGCATTTTGAGCCGAAGGCGGTTCGGCGAGCTGGGGTGAAAAGCGCCAGCGAATTGTGCAAGGAATCACGGACTCAGGGGACTGGCGCCTGGCTTCGAACTTGCGCGTTCCTGTTGAGTCAAGGTCGCGACTTGATAAAACGACGATAGTCCGGATGATTTCGGATGGCATCAAAATCCCGATCCCTTGAGACCCTCTTTTGAAGGTCGGCCCCGGGGATCTGCTGGAGAATCTCGACGGCCTTCGTTGCGTTCTTCCGCCGGGCCCAAGAACAGGCGAGATTATAAGCGGCCTTGGGATGGTTGCGATCCTGGGACAACGCCTCTTCAAAAAGAGCCCCGGATTGCTCGTAAGCACCCCGTCCATGAAACTCCAGCCCAGCCGCGTTGAAAGCACGCGCCTTCGCCCGAGCCAGAACATCGGTCCGAAGTGAATAGTAGAAGGTGGTCACTTCGCCGTTGGCCGACCACTCCACGGGAAGCAGCAAAACTGTGCGAGTCCTGAGTTTGATTTCGTCGTACGGATAGACCGCAGCGTTATTGAAAACACCTGGGACCGCTTTGGTTTCGTGTACCGTATTTCGAAAAGAACGCACCACAGCAACCTTGCGACGCTTGCCGTAAACATCAACTACCAAAGTACCCTTGATAACCAAATAGGCTGCCGAACGCGCAACCCACGAAGTTGATGCCAGCGCTCTTGGCAAACAAGAAGCTTCGCGAGCCACCATCTCGTCCCGCATTGTTGTGACCGCTTTCGACTCCCCTATGGACCGGATTTTCCACTTCCCAGTACGCGCGTCCAAGCGCCCCAAACTCCATGTGGGAGGCGGGGGCCAACCCACATAGGGCCCCTGAGCATGAACGAAAAACAGGACCGTATCCCCCCAATGACACAGAGGCTGAAGCGTTGCACTCGCCGCGTGATCCGTTGACGCAACCAAAGAAGACGGCCCCAAAAACGCCCCCAACGCCCCGAGGACAACCCCCCATCTCTTTTTTCGATCCCAACGCTCCAGATCCACGGTGCCCCCTTCGCCGCCCATGTACCCCGGCACGCCCCCCTACTCAAGCAGAACGAACCTAGGCTGACACAAAGGTGCTGCCCGAAGACCGCGAGAGGCTATGACGCATGCTCTAGTTCTAGTAGTACTTCTTGCCAGAAGTTCGGTCCGGCAAGGCGTATTAGGCTGCAGCCTTTAGATCTTCGAGGTCGATGCGCCCAACCGGCTGAATCGCGAGGTCACCGGGTAGCTCTTCGAAAGATAGGACCGGTACACCGAAAAACTCTGAATCGATCAGCTTGCGAACGTAACGCCGGATCTCCACATTGGTCAAAATAACAGGGCGTACACCAGCCTCCGCAACCGGTTGAATGACCTCTTGTACGCTGTCTAGAATGGATCGGCGAATATCGGCCTCAAGGGCTAAATAGCTGCCACGGGTCACATGTGTAATGGCAGACCGTATTGTGTCCTCAACCACCGGGTCAAGTAACACCACTGAAAGTCGCTTGCTCATCCCGGAATAGTGATGAGCGATTTGAAGAGATAGGGCCTCCCTTACGGCTTCGGTGAGACGCACGCTGTCCTGCTCATCGATCCCTCTATTTGCGAGACACTCCAAAATGGTCTTCAAGTCCCTAATAGAGACCTCTTCGTCCACAAGTCGACGCAGGATCTCGGACAGCTGGGAAACCGTCACGACCTTCGGCACCACTTCTTTGACCAAAGTAGGGTAGATCGGTTCAAGCTTCTCTAGAAACTCACTCGTCTCGTGAAGCCCTACAAACGAACTTAAGTGTGGCCGGAGCGTTCGAGCCGCATAGAGAGCAATCATGCCCGAAGGGCCCCAGATCACCACCCCTCCGGCTTTCAGGACCCTGGCTTGGACTTCAGGCACGAAAACCGCCTGACCACCATGGGCGGGATGCGCAGTCGGCTCAGCATCCGCAACGCCCAGTCGCTGAACCGCCGTTTTGGAGTCAACCGCAAGGACCTTGCCGGGGGGAATCTGGGCCTGGAAAATAGGTACATTGCGAACGCGAAGAACGAAACTATGGGGCGTAAGACCCTGAACGTCACTTTGAACTCGCAAGCCGGGGAGCCGAACCCCAGAGTCTAAGTACAACGCATCTCGGAGGTTGGGGATCAAGGTACGAACGAGGTCTTGGCTCTGGTCTCCTGATTCACTTTCCTCGCGAATGCGCTGAGAAAGCAAAGGATCGAGGTCTATGGCAATCGGCGCCACTGACGGGGCAAGCCGATCCACAAGCGCTGCTTGTGAACTGGCATCTTGCACCTTCTTCTTGAGCTCAAGTTCTTGGTCGTCCTTTGTCTTATCCGTTCTCTTTTGCCGCTCTGAGGCGAGATATCCCCCCAAAGTGAGCGCACCGGCGATGACGCCAAACGGAACAATAGGCAAACCAGGTACCAACGCCAACGCGCTCGCCAGTCCGGCACTCAGGAACATGATTTTTGCCCGACCGGTGAGCTCAAGCCTCAGGGTGTCGCCAAGGGATGCCCGCCTGCGGCCCGAACCGACCCGCGTCGTGGTCAATCCGGCAGCCAGGGTAAGAAAAAGAGCCGGAATTTGAGAGACCAAACCATCCCCAACCGTCAGCACCGAATAGATCTCCGCCGCACCCGCAAGCGGCAAGTCTTGGCGAAGGACCCCAAGCCCCAAACCCACCACCAAATTGAGCGCCGTAATGATCAACCCCGCAATGGCGTCTCCCCTAATGAACTTCATGGCCCCGTCCATTGCACCGTAATATTGGGATTCGAGCTCGACCTCGTCTCGTCTACGCGCTGCTTCGTCCTCCGGTATGCTTCCCGAGCGAAGGGCCGCGTCAATGGACATCTGCTTGCCAGGCATGGCGTCCAACGCAAAACGCGCGCCGACTTCAGCGACCCGTTCCGATCCTTTTGCAATCACCAAGAATTGCACCAAGGTGATGACCACGAACATCACCAACCCGACCACTACGTCGCCCCTCACCACGAACTGACCAAAGGCCCTTACGATATCACCGGCTTGCCCATCGCTAAGAATCATTCGCGTTGTCGCAACGTTAAGAGCCAAACGATAGAGCGTCATGAGCAGTAATAGAGATGGGAATGCCGAAAGCGCCAACGACCGCTCCGAAACCAGTACGCTGATGAGAATGAACGCTGCTCCAACGAAATTCATTGCCAAGAAAATATCAAGAAGCGGTCCTGGCAACGGGAGAATCATTACGCCAAGCACCAACGCCACGGCGATAGCGAGAACGACATCCGGGTGATGGCCCAGATGGAGGAGCCTTAGGCGGTTTAGTGCCACCGCATCGTAATTCTTGAGCATAAGATTCATTCCCTCTACCTTGCCAAATACGGGCCAGCGTCTGGGCCTTAAGGTCTTGCCGTTGCACGGAGCTTTATTGTGCAATTTTCCCACAGCGTTGCGCGGTCCTTGCACGAAGTATCGATCTGTCATGTCCCCCGTGGACCAAACATACTGCAGATCAATCTGGCACAAACGTTGCTTCTTCTTCGAGCAACATCCTAGGAGGCTATTTCGCCTCCAAGAAGACAAAGCCCCATTCCCCGGGGACAAGGAGAAACGATATGCCCCCCAACCTACCCTTAACCCAGAATTTCTTTGCGGCAGTGAGCGCACCCCGGACTCCACATGTCCCCAACGTTTCGCCAGAGAACAATACAAGTGCACCGGTTGTCGAAAACTCGAACGACTCTACACTCAGTATCTTGGATAGAGTTGAGCGGGGTCTGGTGACCCCCGAAGAGCTCAAGGGCGTCAACCTCACCCTGCTCCAAAAAGAAATTCAGGATCAGGCGTTCTTGCGTCAATTTACAACAGCGACCTTAAAAACGAAACACGAATCTAAGATGGCGGTCGCACGCAACATGTAGACGGTGACTGAGGATCTTTGAAAGACGGCTCACAGGCAGCGGGCGGGTTGAAATCCTGCTCCATCGGCCCGTTGCTTGTGGCAATCTTTCTTAAAAAGCAGAGTAGTCGGATCGATCTTTTTGCGACCGCCAACCCGTTGTTTGAAACCAGAGGAGGAACAAGAAGCATGGCAGGCATCGTACCCCATCAAGCCAATGACTGGACCAAAGTATTCAACTGGATGACCAGGCCCACTGAAAATGGGAAAAGCAATGAGCTCGTCGACTTTATCAACTCCGGCAACAGACTTTCTATCTCAGCGGAAGCAAAAAGAGACGATAGGTCGCACCGCTACAGTCGCGTCCTATCTCTGGTCAGAGGTGCGGTTGATGCGCTCAACGAAATTCTGACCAAAGACAACATCACCACCACACAAAAGAAAGTCCTGGTTGCACGTCTGTTCGGGACTGCTCGCAAACTCGATCGCTCTAACATAAGGGACTGGAACGACGCCCCCCAGAACGAGTTTTCATACTTTGTCGCCGCAGCCATATCCAACGACACCCAGACCCTAGGCTCAATGGGCGTCGGCAACGACCTTATGGAGGAGGGCGGACTCGACATAAAAAGCGCAGCAGACGCCTGGTTTGATACGATCGGGAAATGGCGTTCTGAAATGGGCATCGTGGATCAACCCGATGATCACCCTGAGGCCAATGCTCTGTTTAGGGAGATTATGGCAAGTAGACGCAAACGGTACGCAAAGCGAACACAAGCGTCGGCACAGACCCAGCCGGCAGCCTCAAACGACACGACGCCGAAGGACCCCCCAGAGCTGCGGCAAAATAGCTGGACCGTTCTATTCAACTGGATTAGCCAGCCAGCGGGCGAAGGAACAAACATAGAAGAGTTTGTGAACTCTGGCAACCGACTCTCTGTATCCAAGATGGCCTGGAAACAGGCCTGGGGCAATGCTTGGAAAAACGACCAACCACAGCCAAACCAAGAGCCGCAGTTCCCTCAGCTCTTGCGCACTATATCAAGCGTTGAGGCCGCGATGAACGCACTCAATGAGATCTTGGTGAAGGACAACATCACAACCCCACAAAAAAACGTCCTTATAGGGCGCCTCTTTGGAACCATGCGGGTCCCAGACGAGACGACGCCAGTCGACTGGAACGATGACGGTCAAAACGAATTCTCCTACTTTATTACCGCTGCGATGTCGAACGACGAGAAGGCCCTTTCTACGCTTGTCAAGCCGAAGACGTCGCCCTTTGGCAAGGTCGTTGGGTACGACATACCTGTCCTCGAAGACGATGGAAAACAAATAAAAAAAGGATTGGATACGTGGTTCGAAACGATCGGCAAATGGCGTTCTGAAATGGGCATAAACCAACAGCCAGACGATCATCCAGAGGCAAACGCTTTGTTTAGAGACATCATGGCAGATAGAAGAAGAAGATATGAGGAAAGCCGGCGCGTCAATGCAAATTTGACTCCCGAGGGCCGTCAACACAATGTCGACTAGCGCCGACAATCAACCCAAAATAGGAGACATTCATGGTTCTTGGAAAAATCACGGGGATGGTCATCGATCTGGGTATCGAACTCGCCATCCGAGATGAACAAGTCAAAAAGGCGGCCAAAGCGAGCGCTGCTGCAGCCCTGGCGAGCGTTTCAGCAGCCACGGGAGATGTCGCCTCGGCGGCATCCTTAGCCATCAAGAGCGCAACAAATTCAGCATCCATAGCCACCAAAGACATCGGGGCCCTTAGCGCCATCGATACGCTCGGCCAGGTGGCACAAAGCGCCACCGGTGGCTACCTTGAAAATGGTTTGAAAGGCTCAGTCATGCCGTTGGCAACCTCTGCCGCCGGAGCGAGCGCCGGGGCCATTGTCCATGGGGAAAATGGCGCCCTCATGGGGGCATCTCTAGGCGCCAGCGTAGGCCAGTTTGGCGCAACCGATTCAGTCTCAGGCAACATATCCCGTTTGGGTGTCAAGATAGGTACCGGAACGGCGGGGGGCGCACTCGGAGCGACCTTGGCGACCGACCGAACAACGAAGGCGCAGGCTTTTCAGTTTGGGTTCGGTTTAGGCTCGAGCGTAGGCGGCGCGACCACCGACTGGGCTGCCGGTGGCCGCTTGGGAGAAAGCGACGTCAACTCAAAAGTCGCGCAACAAACAGTCCAGAACGCCAAGGACACTCTGTTGAACGAAGCGGTGGGCCAAATGGTCGGAGCCGGAATCTATGCGGCGAGGTCTGATGACCGGGACTATCTCGATGCGGCTCAACTTGGACGCGGATTCAGTGGCGGGGCGAGCGTACTCAACGATGGAACAAATGGCCCCCCGCGTCGACTCGTGGTGGGTGCGGTAAACCTCGCCAAGGCGGGCGCCAATTTGGCCCTCGCAGAAACCTTGGGCAGACGGAGCCATCTACTTCGCCAAAAAGCCGCATTCATGAACGTGGATCGTCAGCGAAAGGATGCCCTCGATGAGGCCGCAAAACTGGACGAAATGAAGTTTAAGGCGGTCAAAGCCCTCCGTGTTGCTCAAGAGTCTGCGGAAGCGCTCAAGCGCAACCTCGACAAAGCGATGAACCTCCCCATCAATCAAGCCCTCATCACGATGCGAACGCCCAAGTTCCTGAAAGACGGCAATGAGCAGGGCATCTTCTTTTCCGTGCCAGAAGCAAACCCGAAGGGTCCCCCGCCCAGTGTAAAAGACGAACATGTACTTGAACCAGTGAAGGCAGCTATGCTTGAAGCCAACCGCTTCCTGGACGAGAAGAAGAATGATCCGCAAGTGCAGATCGCGTTTCTTGCGCAACTGACAGACCGTCTCCATGGATTGCCCCTATCGACCGAGCCGACCGCTCATACACCAGCGGGCCTTGGCCAAATATTTGCGGCGGTCATGACCGAATCCAGTGAGAGACTCTCTCGACCAGACATCACCAAGGAGGTTCTCATGATGGCCCTAGACACGGCCAAGAATAGGGCTATTCTCAACGCCCGACCTTTAACGATCGGCGGCTAGGAACGGCCTTCGACCTCACACCACGGAATTTGACCAATGAAGTCGAAGCCCGTGCTTCAACCCCTTTTGCCCAGAAGTCTGGGCCCAAATACTATGGAACAAACAAAGGAGCCAGCCATGCCATCCACCACCTCAGCACGAACAATCAAACCAAAGCCGCCTTTACCTCCCCAAAAGCGTAAGAAAGCGACGACGACGAACTCTACTGTCTTGAACCCACGCTCGACGACCTCAGCAGCACTACCCAAAACTTCGAACCATGCACCCCCAAGGACCGACACCTCCGTGGTCGCGCAGGAGAACAGCCTCATAGATGAACTCACGCGAGGCGCTCAAGACTTTATCGATGGGGGAACAAAAGTCGCCCTGGGCTTGAGGTCGGTTGCTTCGAGCATCTCATGGAGCGCACACACCTACGGAGTTGGTATGGAGGTCAGCACACTCCTCGGCGCAGGCACAGCAGCAGATGCGCTTGCTATCTCCGGACCAGCGGTGGCTGCCTTCGCCGGCGGCGTGGGTATCGGCTTAGGCGTCAACGAGGTCGTCGAAGTCGCCACAGGTCAACCTATTGGCGACCACTTGTGCGACTGGACCAAGTGCGACGCCCCCTAAGCCCGAGTGCGGGTCGGAGAGATTGTGAGTCGGCCCATTCTCTCTTCCGCTGGTGCGGGCTCTCCTCTTCAATATTTCCACCTATTGCTCTGAACAAATCTTTCAGTTTTGACCTATCAAGATGGAGGCGCCGGGTCGTCACAATTCGTTAAGAAAGCGGGGTCTAAACCGGTCAAGCTTGATGACCGTGCTAAGTCTTTTGCGTACGCCCAAACACTGCACCACGATGTCAATTTCATGCTCAACCTTGGCCCATTCTTGCACAACGCCGACGTAAGGCCGTGTCAATCACGCTGGCATAAATTTGGCATCATCGGATAGAGTCATGAACGTCAAAAATATCCGAACGATTGATTCTTGGCCCAGTATCGAGAATCTAGGACTTGATCAAAACCCTCATCGAACAAATCAGGGTTTGCAGGTGCGAGAGCTGGAGGCCCTCCATCGTATCGATCTCGAGCTTTCCACGGCACGGCCAGAGCGTTTGCTGGATGGCGCGCGCCTTCTTCTCCGTCCCCCGGCGACATCCGACGACCTGCGTTTACCGCCCCCAGAGCTTGGACCAGAAGGAAGCTTACTAGATGCTATTGAAACCTACCGAAAATCGGCCCACAAACCAGTGCCGGTAGATCCGGTCGACCTGCGTCGTGAAGCAAGAGCGATGGCAATCGCGTCTGCAGTTCATAAATTCACTACAGACATCTATGCAAGGCGCCTACGACGGGAGATCGTATGACCATGAAAGCCCGTGCATCAAGGCGTTCCGTGAGCCCGATGAAGGCCCGGCCTGCGAAGTCTCGGCCGGTGAGGAGGCCTACGAACCCCTCGAAGAAGGGGGCGCCCTTGGCTCCATGCGTTAAGCCTATTCAGGTTGAGATCAGCCTGGTGGGCATTTCGCATCCGCGGACGCTGGGTGCTCTCAGCAAGGTTGACGTCGAACCGCAGGGTCCAGGACGCAACAACGCCGGTTCCAGTGAACAGACGCAGTCGCTTCTCGAGATGCGGGGATACGAGGAACGTGACCTCCGCGCCCTGGCTCAGATGGGATATCACTACTTCCGGTCCGGAGGCCTGGAGCTGGCGGCTGCAGTTTTCGACGGGCTGCTCGCTATACAGCCGAACGAGCCGTACTACCATCTGGCCTTCGGCCTCACTCAGGATCGCTTGGGTCACCCCAAGGTTGCAGAGTATCACTACGAGCAGGCTCGCACCTTAGATCCGACCAGCGGTCGCGCGTCGATCAATCTCGCAGAACTTGCGTTGGAACAGAAGAGGTTCAAAAGGGCGCGCGGCCTTCTGCGAGAAGCGAGAAAAAGGTGTCAAGCGCATGGAGAATACGAACTGACTAAGAAGATTGACGCCCTGCTCGAACACCTACCGGGCCGCCAGCCTCGTTTGCGTACCAGATAAAGATCTTTGATGCCTCGACTCCCTTTCGGGCCTTTCGTTCGGGCCGAGAGTAAGAAAGTCAGCGGAGATTGACTACGGATTTGAACTGCCTGGGTTGCTTTCTGGGTCGAGGAAGACCATAGGTCTCAATTCGTGTAATGAGCGTCCTCCTCGAAATGCCGAGCATTTTAGCCGCCTTAGTTTGATTGCCTTGGCACTCTTCTAAAGCGCGCATGATCCGCTCGCGTTCATAAGCTTCGAGATCTGACCGCAAGCCGTTGGGTATTGCCGCGTCCGTACAAGATTCGGCGCTCCCTCGGACCATCAACCCCTGTTCGTGAAGCTGCTCGGCACCCGAAGACAAAGAAAATCCAGATTGCCCTTGCATTTCCTCCGTCGGCAAATGCTCAAGTTCGATGCAACCGTTGTCGCACAAAAGATACGCCCGTTCCACCAAATTCTTGAGTTCACGAACGTTGCCGGGCCAAGCGTAGCAACGCAAGGCATCTAGAACCTGAGGTGCAAAGCTTACGCTGCGGTGAAAAGAGTTTCGCCCATGAGCCGCCACAAGAAACGATTCGGCAAGGGGGGCGATTTCCTCTACCCTTTCTCGAAGAGGCGGAACCACGACCGGTATTCCGTTGAGTCGATAATAGAGATCGCGTCGGAAGCGCTTTTCGCGGACGGCCCTTTCTAGATTGTGATGCGTGGCCGAGACGAAGCGCACGTCGATGGGACGCGCTTTTAATCCACCGACACGGAGAACCTTCTTTTCCTCGAGCACCCGAAGCAATTTGGCTTGAAGCGACTGAGGCAGGTCTCCGATTTCATCCAAAAAAACGGTGCCTCCATCCGCGGTTTCTAGTAAACCCTCTTTTGCCTGGGTTGCCCCAGTGAAGGCGCCTTTCTCGTAACCAAAGAGTTCGCTTTCGAGAAGCGATTCTGAGAAAGCAGCGCAATTCAGTCGAATGAGGGGGCTGTGCGCGCGAGGAGAGAGCATGTGGAGACGCTCAGCAATGATTTCTTTTCCGCACCCGGTTTCACCTTGCACCAATACATTGATGTCCCCGCGCGCAATACGCTCGACCAATCCATGAAGTTGGCGCATCGCGGCCGACTCCACAACGAGCTCCTGCTTGAAGGAAGGTTGGGTGGAAGGGTCGGGCGAGCGTCCTCGCGTTTTCAATGTCACGCCCTTAGACCCAACCCGGATCAGCAGAACAATCGGACCGATTTCGACCAAGTCGCCCGGCAGCAAATCAACAACCTGGCCTGGCGCCACCGTCTGGCCGCGTACTTGGGTGCCGTTCGAACTTCCCAGATCTTTGAGGCGAATCTTCGAGCCCAGGTACAACGTAAGATGATTGCGGGAAACAACCGGATGGTCTATTCGAATATGGGCCTTGGGCGACCGCCCTATGAGCACTTCACCAGCGGATGGGAGCGGGTGGACAGATGCTTGACCATCCTCCATGACGAGTAAATTCACAGCGCAGCTGCTTTTTTTGACCGGACTGATTTCCACCGTTTGGTCGGCTTTTTTCATGGCTCCTCCTGGGGCGAGTGTCTGGGTACCCCTCGGAGAGCTTTTGCAAAATGAGGACCAACTTCCTATGGCAACAAGTATTCTTGGCCAAAAAACTTGATGCGACGTAGAAACGCATGGTTATGGTAACAGTTTCCGCCTGGAAGGCTGCTCGAGCGCCATGAATTCGTCCGAGGTTTGTCCGCATTTTCGCGCGTAGAACCCGGAGATTCGATCTTGTCTGAAGGTGGCGTTGGGGATCAACGTAACGCGTACACATGATCGCGGGTCTTACTTCGGGCGCAAAGGCATGGGGGATTGCGGTCGCAAGGCGCAACTATTTTGGATAGCCCCTACGTTGACGTGCTGAACGCACGAAAATCTGCGCCATGTCGGGTTCGACAGGTGTGGATGTGTGAGATAGGTAGGCATGGCCAAAGCCCGCTTAGGCTTTGGCGCTTTCGGGGGCTGAGACACCGTAGGCGCTGGCTTCGTAGTATTCGCCGCATTCGTCTGCGTTTGGGTCGACTTGGTTGAGGACGACGCCGAGTAAAGGTGCATTGACGTCGTCGAGATGGCGTTTGGCGCGGCGTACGGGGTCTCGGGCGGTGGCGTTGGCTTTGACGACCATGATGGTTCCATCCACGTGTGCGGATAAGATGGCTGCGTCGGTCACGGCGTTGACGGGGGGGGAGTCGAAGAGGATCAGGTCGTAGCGGCGTTCTAAGGCGGAGACGATGTTCTTGAATTGGGCCGTGTGCAGAAGTTCGGCCGGGTTGGGGGGTCTTCGGCCGGCGGGAAGAAGGTCTAGGCCGAGGATGTCGGTCGCTTTGATGTGTTTGGTGATGGGGGTTGTGTTTAAAAGAGAGCTCGTCAGGCCTTCGTCGCCCGGGACGCCGAAAGTACGATGAAGTCGGGGTTTTCTGAGATCGGTGTCGACGATCAATACCCGCTGGCCAGCACGCGCCATCACGATGCCCAGGGAAACGGCGGTCGAGGTCTTACCCTCGAAAGCAGCGGCGCTGGTCACGAGGATGCGCTTCAGGGGTCTTTCAGTGCTGAGGAACAGCAGGTTGGTGCGTACCGAACGCGCGCATTCGGCGACGGGGCTATCGGGGTATCGGGCCACGAAGGTATCCCGTTCGGCCCCCTGCTCCACCTCGGTCACCGCCGCAAGCTCGCTGGGTGCAATGGATGGAATCAGCCCAAGCCAGGCGGTGCCGACCAGGTTCTCGACATCCTCACGGGTATGGATCGTGTTGTCGAGCAAGGGTCCTGCAAGCGCGAGGAGGATACCGAGCAAGAGACCCACGCTCAGCCCGGCGGCCGCGTTTTTTGCCAGCGAAGGGTGCACCGGGACGGACGAGGGCGACGCGCGTTGGTACCATTTGATGTAGGCACTGTCCAGGAGGCCAGAAAGATCAACCTCGGTGCGCCGCTTCAACAGAAGCTTGTAGGTATCGTGAATTGTACTGACCTCGCGCGCAAGGCTATTGTACTCCAAAGCGAGGTTGTTGATGTCGAGGGCACGGTTTTTCTCAGCGGCCATCGCCGTCTCGAGGCTCGCTTGGTTGATTTGAAGCTCCTCAAGCGTATTGTCCAGGCGCTGAATCAAGGTTTGGGTCTCCCCGCGATAGCGTTCGAGCTCGTCGTAAATCTGCTTTTCGATCGCTTGGATTCTCGGATGCTGGGGACCGTACCGGGTTGTGAGTTCGCTTCGGCTTCGCCGAAGTTTGTTGAGCTCACTCTTGATCTGCAACACTTCCGACCCCTTGGAGATCCAGGGGACCGCGGTGAGGTCGCTGTCTGGCGCCTCGAGATGGGTCGCCAAAACGCGGCGCGCAGCCTTCAACGCCATTTGTTCGGTCCGCGCGGAAATGAATTTTTGACTGTAGGTGGAAAGACTGCTGGCCATCATATTTTGGCGGTCCTCGATAGAGAGACTGACCAGCGTGTGTTTGCGTTTGAAATCAAAAAGCGACTTTTCCGCCACCTCCATCTTGTTCGCAAATTCTGAGACACGTTCGTCCAGCCACGCGAATGCGCTTCGGGTAGATGCGATGCGGTCCTCATGGCCCTGGTCGATGTAGCTTTGGGCGATCTGATTGGCGAGCACCGCGCTCCGTTCCGGGTCGTAGTCTCGGACTTCGACAATCAGCACCCGACTGTCGCCTTGTGGTTTAACTTCAACGTGGGCGCCAAGGGCCCTAGAGCCTGCCGTCAGCGCGTCGTGCCCATCGAGTCCCTCCAAACCATAGTCTTTTCTAAATTGCTCGTTTTCGGTCAAGCGGAGCTCAAGAAGCGCGCGCTCAAGAACCGCAGGGCTCTTGACGATCATTTGCTGCGTAACATGAAAGTAGTATTCGGAATCATAGGCAGAATCTACGTTGATGCCCTCGCCGACAATCGACTGAGGCGCGCTCGGATTGATGATGATGCCCGCGGCGGCGGCATATAGTTTCGGTTGCCGAAGGGTGTAGACACCCACAGCGGCGGTCACGACCGCCGCACTGAGGATGATCAACCACCGGCGCCGCTGTATGGCGAGCAGAATCTCTTTGGAGCTCAAGCCGAATAGAGTCTCGTGATTCATTCGGTTTGGAGACTAACGTTGGGGCCTTCGCTCCGAAAGTTGTACTCAAAGGAACCACAGACATACATGTAACCTGGAGACCAAGTAGGAGGGTGTAGGTTCCGTGTGGTGGTTTTTGCCTTCAAGTGAAGGCTTCTGCTAGGAAGCCTCGTGTTGGCTAGACCGGTCAAACTACGCCAAAGAGGCATCGCTGAAACGATGAGCTTGCTGGCTTTCCCCTTTGTCGACACCGAAGTCCTGACGCGCCACGTAGACGACCTATTGACGAGGCATGAAGCCTTGCCGTTCATGCAAGACTTGATAGAGCTTTCCATCCCTCACGGGCTTGCAGGTCTGGTGTACTCCAATCTTCGTCGCGCAGACCGGATTGAGTATTTGGCGCCCGAGCAAGGCCATCTTCTTCGAGTCTCGTACCTGAAAACGGCATTGGAGAATGCGGCGCGCATGGATGCCCTAACCGAAATTGAAACGCGGCTATCGCAAGCAGGGATTCCACATATGCGGTTCAAGGGTTGTGCGCTACTGGGAGACATTTACGAGGATTTCGGGGTTCGCCCGATGTCGGATACGGACCTGTTGCTTCCTCGGCGATCGATTCCACGGGCGAGCGAGGTGCTGAAACCGCTGGGCTACAGCTTGGCCGACGCGGATGAGCTCGATCCCCATTCTCGGGCCTCGCGAAGAACCTATCATGCCCAGTTGGTCCTCGAAGGTCCAAGCGGGAGCGAGCTTCTGGAACTTCACTGGGATCTGACCGCGCCCGAAACGCTTCTTCGACCGATTCACCTCGACACCTTAAAGATGATTCAGGCTTCGGACTGCCATCGCCCCCGCGTCGAAGACCATCTTCTCCTTCTGGCAGTGCACTTCTCGAGGCATGGCTTTCGAGGTTTGATCTGGGCGATGGACATCGCACTCTTGACTCGGAAGTACCAAGGCGTCATCCGGTGGGACGTGGTCGTCGATGAGGCGAAGGCAGCGGGGGCCGCCAGTGTGCTCTATATCGCGCTTCTCAGCGTCCAAGAATGGACGGGCGGCCGAGCTCAAATTCCGGCTTCTGTGCTTTTGGAACTTCGGCCCCATAGGGTGCGGCGAACGCTTTTTCGGGCATGGGCTCGAAAGAATCGGCAGCTCGAGCTATCGGCAGGGCCACCCGCTTTCAAGTTCTTGTTTGGAGATCGCCGCGAGGATCGCATTTCGACGATTGCCTGGGCCACCTGGGCGCGGCTCAGGGGCAGGAGGCCAGCGGATGACAACAAATAAAAACGGCGACTCCGGACTTTCCGCGAAGGAGCAGAGTGAGATTCAGGCACTGACGGAGGCCGCACAAAGACTGATTTCGCGGCGTGGCTTTGTGGCAAAGGGTGCGATCGCGTGGGCCGTGCCTCTAATCGAAACCCTGACGACCATGCCGGAGGCTTTGGCCCAAGGCCACGGTCACGGCCACCACACCATGGCACCCACAATGCACGGTATATAGTGACGTAGCGTCTTAGGAGAAGGCTGAGAAATGAGCATTACAGTCAAGAGCCGGTACACGCGTCGCGCGAACTTACTCGACCGAAAGTTGCACGATGGTTTTGTGATCTACGACGCCAAAGCTCAGGCGCTCCATGTGCTCAATCCTTCCGCTGAGTTCATTTGGCGGCACTGCGACGGAAGGCACACGGCAGCCGAAATCATCGCCCAGGCGACCATATCCGCCGAACGCCCCGTCGGCGAAGTCGCCGAGCACGTCTATACAAACCTCAAGGTCTTGGTCGCCAAGGGCCTGGTCGATGCCGTGTGAGCTGTGGACTCCAAGGGAAAAAGGCGGCCTCATCATTGGTGGCAACCTACGCCTCAAAGTACTGTGCCGTCCATGCAGACCGATCGCTTTTGCACCTCGTAGAATTTGTCTACCACGACTTCATCACCACCGCAGATCCGCCGATTGCGCCCTACCGCTTTAGCCCCAAAGCTCTGGACCAATCGTATGACGTCTTTTATCAAGGCGAGCTCGTACACCAAGGCCATGGGGTGGCCGATCAAGTCGAGACCGCCGACTGGTGTCTCGCCAGTCAGCTTCTGGGAGATATGATTCCAGACGTGGTCGTCCTCCACGCCGCAGGACTTCGACTGCCGGGCGGCAAGACCTTGATCCTCTCGGCCCCATCCGGGGGGGGCAAGTCGACCATGGCCCGTGCCCTCCTCGCCTTGGGATGCACGTTTCTCTCTGACGAGTATGTGCCCATCACAACCGATGGCCTCCAGCCGCTCGCTTTCCCCCGTGCGCTCAGCGTAAAAAAGGAAGAAACCGAGGATGCTGAGCCTCGAGTCCGTGGCGAAGGCATTTCGTCGGTGGCCTCCACGCTCAAAATCTCTGATCCCCGAGGCCCGGTCCGCTGGGTACGGCCAAAGCATCGCCTTGGCCCGGGAGAAAAAAGCGGCCCCATTGCGGCGGTGATTGGGGTCCGGTTCGCGCCAGGAGGCCACACGGAACTTCAGCCGATGTCGGCGCCCACCATGCTCGCGGAGCTACTACGCGATACCCCGATGATGCAAGACGATCCCCAGGGCAGCTTTTCAACACTTCTGCGACTCGTCGAAATGGCACGCCCCTATCGCCTGATTTACGGCGATGCCAACGACGCCGCGAAAGCATTGCTTTTTCGGTTCACACAAGGAAGAAACACGCCATGATCCAGACCTATATCGATTTGCTGGCCGAGCGGTCGCGACTCGAGATGCTTGATGCTGCGCTTAAGCAAACCGTACGAAAGGGTGATGTCGTCGTCGACGTCGGGACAGGGACGGGCGCGTTTGCGATCATGGCGGCACGCCACGGAGCCCGTCGAGTCTACGCCATTGAGTACGATGAAATCGCAGATCTGGCCGCGAGTTTGGTGCAGGCCAACGGACTATCAGACATCATCACCGTACTTCGAATGGACGCAACAGTCTGGACCCCACCGGAGCCACTTGATGTTGTCGTTTATGAAGATGTTGAGGATGTCGGCATCGGAGCCACCCTGGCGGCACTGATACCGCGGCTTCGAACTTTTATGCGTCCCGAAGGGCGCTTCGTGCCAAATTCGGTTTCTGTGTGGGCGGCGCCGGTAGAAAACGCCGCCGAGCACCGTCAAGGATTCCCGTGGCCCGAGGCGCGCGCCTATGGCATCGATCTGTCGCCTCTCTCGGAGCTGGCCCACCACATGCGATCCAACTGCCATCTCGATAGAGCAAGCCTGTTGTCAGAGCCCGAAATTTTCTTCCGATATGCTTTCGGAGAACCACTTCCCGACCATGGCCAGGCCCAGTTCAGCTTTGTGGCCCGTCGAGCCGGCCCGCTTCACGGTGTGTTGGTATGGTTCGATGCGCAGTTTGCGGCCGGTCTAGAGTGGACCAACGCACCGAGCAATCCACAGACCTTTTGGCGACAGTCTTTTTTTCATGTCCGGGACGCTCCCCGCGTTGAGGAAGGAGACCAACTGACCATTTCTCTTACCCACGCCCCGTGGAGCTCGGACGCGTGGATGTGGAACTGGGATATCTCCATTCGAGACAGAGGCGGAAAAGAAAAATATTGTGGTGAGCACAGCAGCTTTCGCAGCCAACCGCTCTCCGTGGAGCAGCTGACTTTGCTCTCCCCCGACCGAAACCTAGAGCCTGGCCCAGCGTCTTTGGTGCTCCGCCGCATTCTTGAACTATTCGACGGCACACGCACCGCTCGAGAGATCGGCACCCACTTGGTTTCCGAGTTTCCCGACAGATTTGCCAACGTGGACCGAGCGGCAGAACATGTCTTGCGCACCGTCGCGCCCCTCAGCCAAAACCACAATAATTCGTGACCGGAATCGTGAAACCAAGTAAACCGGAAACAAAAGACAGAGAAGTCTATCCGAGAGTGCAAATGCAAACGGAAACCCCGTAGACCAAGGTCTATTTGAGGTGTTCGCGATGGTGATCTGAAATGTTGTACCCGAGGCCACGCCACTTCCAAGCCCCATCCCCAATCCGAACACGAGCCCGATCGCGGTCCGTTACAACTTCATACGGGCGCAGCATAGGACCAACCCGAGGCCATTGTCTGTGGGGGTTTGCTTGGGCGATGGAGGGACCCCGTTAGGGCAACCGGGTACACAGAAAGGCTGCGCCGGGCTCTCGCTGGCGACCAGTGCCTGTGGGTGTAGGTGCGTGGCATACCTCCACCCGAATGCCATACGCAATATATATTGTCACTTTAAGCTAACCGGTTCTACTCCGAACAACAAACAACGCCCCTCGTGCCCCCGCAAGGCGATGCACCCCACAGATGATACGTAATACGTCGGTAGGTCGGTCGCACGTCCGATCCGTTTACCCGGTTTTTCTCGGGAATATTGTAAATTCCACGCATCGAACACATTGACGGTGCATCTGGTGAAGTTTACTGGTCCCTGCAATTCCAATCTCTTTGAGGGGATCATGAAAAAAGACGATCGAATTTCTTCCATGAAAGACACAGCTGATCCATCGGCTCACTTGCGCCACATCCAGATGGGTCGCCTGGTTGCGCGTGAATCGAGGTCCAGTAGGCCCGCATGGATGTGTACTCTGCTCATGAGCGGGCTCTTCACGGCGGGCGGTGCACAAACACTTGAGGCCATGACCGAGGGCGATGACCAGGTGCAAATCTACGCGTACAAACAGTCGAGCGGTGTGCCCCTTGATGTTGTATTTTTCGCTCACCCTCGAAATCCGCGGTCACGGATTACGAGCTATCGATGGGACTTTGGCGACAAAACAAAATCTAGACTGGCCCTGATGAACAAGACCTACAACCGGCCAGGGACCTACGAGGTCACACTGACCGCGACCATCAAGCGTGATCCACGAGCGGGCGGACAAACCACATCCTCGCGGGCCCGTATGACGATCGTGGCCGGAAAAACGAAGTGGAAAGTATCTGAATACCAACTCCAGCTCGGGAAAAACTGGCGGCGCAACAACGGAACGCCCCTGTGTCGAGGCAAAAAAGTCGACTGTGGTCCCGCCAAGGTCACCATCCGAAACGCGCCCATTGGCGTTTTCGAGCTGCAAATAAAAATGCTGCACCAGGCCAAAAAAGGCACCACGGAGTCCTCTCCGCGATTTTTGTTTAATGGTCAACTGAAAGACCTTAGCCCTAAAACCAAACCCAAAAGGTCATGGTCGTATGCCTCACTCGGTTTCGTATCCGTGACCAATGGTCAATTGGACTTTGTCATTGACGATCTTCCGAACTCCGCCGTCTCGTTTTCAGAGGTCAGACTAAGACGGGTGGAGGAACAACCCCAGCGGCCAGTCCGTATCCGAACCGCAGACGTCGCTGGAGAAGCCCCGCTCCAGATGACCTTTGCTATCGACAGTCCGAAAAAACTCAAGAAGGTTTTCTGGGATTTCGACGACGGAGGACATTCAAACCGATGGCGACCCACGCACACGTTCTCATTGGTCGGTCGGCGTCTCGTCAAACTGGCCTACACCAATGGCGATGATACATCTGGCGTGGCTACAGTCATGATCAATGTGCGACCCTCCAAAGTCAATTTGCCCGGACTCAAAGACATGAAGCATTTCGGCTTTTGGTCCAACGGCCTCAAGAGCGTGGATGCGAAAGGGTTCAATGAACGACGCCTGGGTCGTCTTCGGGATATGCACGTAACGCACTTTTGGCCAACGATGTCGCCGTCCCGAGTTGGAAAGGATCTTGTGAGCGGTGTCGATTTCAGCTCCAAGGACCTGTGGTTCCGGAACCGGAAGGCGCCTCGAAAAGACTGGATTTTTGATCCGTCTCGGGGTCTCGCCAAGTTGAAGGCAACCGATCGAAACAATGACGGCGTTTCCGATTTGGATGGCCGCGAAGGCATCGAGTGGGTCTACGTCGGCCACGAGATGGGCGAATACAGCAATCGCGCGCAGCGCGTTCGCATACGCAACCTGGTCAAACAGTATTTCCCAAAGACCCGTGTATTTCCGTACCAGGCTGGCGTGAATGTTGCCTTTGAGCGAGGGCGAACCCACAACCAACTTGGGCCTGACGAGGGTGATATTGTCTGTTCCGGGGTGAAATTCCCGTTCCGTGCCGATACACTCGGCCGTCGGGTTCTCGATTCGAAAGATGTAGTCGATGCCGTGGTGCGAACAAAAAAGTATGTGGTTGAGCATGCACCCAAGGTAGAATTTTGGGCACTCAGGACGCTGCCCGGGGAGAAGCTGGGGCGTCGACCTCAGGACAAAGCCAAGGCGGTCAAAGAGATGTGGTCAGCCGTAGAAATTTTGGACTACGCGCGAACAGTCCTGTTGATCGGAGATGTCGATGCAATGATCTTCAGGGCCTACGGACGTTGGACCTATGACTTGTCCTTTGGTGACAACGATGCCAACCCCCGAAAGGCTGAGACGGGCTTTATTGAACAGCGCCTGGCCGTCAAAACGGTCGGCTCCTGGATCGCTCAATCACGCAACCACCGGCCCATCTTGATCATTCGCTCGCCCGAAATCGGTACAAGCCTAGACGGAAAGCGCGTGACCGTGCAGCACGACATCATCCATGCCGGTGGCGACTCGGGTTTCCCGGTTTTTACCCTCGACAATCGCAGGCCACGCCTCGATACGGACGGAAACAAGACCCACCTTTTCACCAACGTTCAGCCGGGAAAGCACCGCCTCAAAGCGCACCTCGAGAAAAACGGCGTGAAGGTTCAGGGTACCGACGTGGAAGTCCTCTTTCGCACACGCTAAGGACCACAGCTCCCAAGCGGGTCGCAATGAATGCGGGCCCCTTCGAACATCTCCGATGACCGGACCCGCCGCCGTGACAAGTCAAGTTCACAATTCAGAAGGCTCGTAATCTGTCGCCTGGAGACTCGCCTGGCGGGCGCTGCGAGAGCCGGTCGCTAGCGGGAATCACCTGTGGATTTCGCGATTCTTGACGCTTACGGTTGATCTCCGCAAGAAAACCGCAAAAAACTTCGTTCAGTTTGGAGCCGGGACGGCGTATGTTGCCGAGCTGAAGAAAGTGGTTTGGAAACGGAGTGATTGCAGAGGGATGGGGGCGTAACAATGAATCGCTTGAGAGGCCAATGCGCGCCGCTTGTCGCGGCCCTTGTGCTCATAGACGTAGGATATGCGGTCGCTTCGCCCTCGGCTTCAGCGGATGCCGGTGCGGAGGCTCCATCTTTTGTGTTTGAATCGGGCTGGAACCTCGTGGAGGTCGCGGAACCGATTGGGGCTGAAGCCTTGGGTTTGGGGCCAACGCCTCACGTCTTTTTGAGGAGACAAGAGCCAGAGCCCATCGCTCATTTTTCGTCGACCCTCGAGCCGGGCGAGGAATATTGGGTGTGGTCCGAACGGGGGCGCACCGTCAGTTTCGCGGCGCGCCCGGAGGGGGGGGCATTAAACAGGAACGCACAAGTTCGAAGCCAGGTGCTAGGCAAAGCCGGGCCCGTGATACAGGAAGTGATTCTTCCGAGCCGGGTGATTGGTCTGGGTGAGTTTGATGTGCCTCAGGCCGTGACTGAGGAGGTCGGTCAAGATTCGTATCCACGAGTGGCCATCGTACCGAGAGGCGACGAGACGGATGTTTACGTAGCGATGGTGCGACGAGATCGAAGGCAAAGGCGGGTGGGTATCGAGGTACAAAAAAGCGCCCAAAGTGGCGCGCCGGGGACTTTTCTTGAGCCGGTAGAGATCTTTCGACCGAGTGCCACCGTGACCGTAACCGACGTTGCTTTGGCGGCGTCTGAAGATTGGATCGAGGTGGCCTGGATTGAGAGAACACACGATCCCGAACCGCGCTTTAGAATACGGGTCAAAAAGGGTCGCAACCTGTCGCATCTGGAAGACAGCTTCATCGATACGTACGTGGGCTCCCAGTGGAAAAGAGATCTATCGACGGCCATCGATCGTTTCGGCCGTTCCCATATGGTTTGGAGCGAGGGGCACAAAGTCTACTACGCAATAAATGGTGTGGCTGAAGAAGATGAATCGATGTTCAAGAATGCCGGTGGGGAGGAAAGGGATCGACGTCGGAGCGTGTTTGATGTTCAGAGGCGTGCTCCTACTGTGGGTTTGGTCAAACATTTGGTGCAGACTTCGCCCCATCCCACTCGTGGCTGTCGGTGCGAAGGATGCTGGTGCCCACAAAGCTATCCTTTGAGCGAAGAGCCCAACCCCAATAACGGCAACGCGCCTTACGGGGCCTACCGAGACTGGTGGGAAGAGGCCTACGTTTACGGCCCAACGCTGTTCGTGGATGAGGAGCGTGTCCTCATTGTAGCTCGCCAGAATCGCTCCTGGGACAACCACCCAGTCCCTCATGATCTTTGGACAAGGATGTACGAAGACCCGGTATATAGCGATGAAGTTGTTTTGGGTGAGCCTTCTGTTCGGCTTGTTGTGGGATGGAGGCAGACATGGAAACCGGCCTATACAACTGGTGATGAACTTTTGTGGAACGGTTTAGGAACCAAATATCAGTATTTGTACCATGGTACCTGGCAAGACGAGGACCAAATCCGCATCGCTCAACGTCCCCTCGCTCCAGCGTCAGAAGACGGCTCTCGCGGGTTGGGGTTGTCCGAGGATGGTGTGGAGCTTCGCTGGCAGCTTTCGACCCTCAAGGCGCCGGAGGCTGAGGATATGGTGAGCCCTTCCGCCCGGGTTCGGGTAGGGAGTTTGCCCTCGGGACGATTGTACGCCGCCCAACAAGGAGACACATCTATTCTTCTTTCCCGCTCCGAGGATGGCGGTCTGTCATGGTCTGAACCCCACCGGATCACCCAGGATGGGGTTCCGATTGTCGGGCTGTTAAGCGATATGGTGGTGGCATCAACCCACGCTGAGCCCTCGGGCGAGCTGATCATTGGCTACTACCAGGTTGGCGACCGAGACTCTGCACCGGCGGATCTGTATTTCGCCCGAAGCCAGGATGGCGGGGCTCAGTTTTTTTCGGAGCCTGCGAATCGAACCGCAAAGGGTGCGGTCCTTCCGATTCGACCTCTGGCCCAAACCGGATCGCTTGAGGATATGGAAGCCCACCTCATGGACCTCGAGGCGCAAGGTGACTTGGTCCTTGCCGTCTTCGTCCACACCCCGAAAGATGGTGTGGGCCAAGATCGAGTCATGATAACGCGGGCGTCTTGGGATGGATCGGTGAAAAAAATTGTGTCGGACGTACACAGAGAGCCTCGGTACGCCGGCGACACGGTGCAAATTGATTTTCGCGTAGTCAACAAACACCACGCTCGTGTCTACCAAGGTACCACTGACGCAACTCTTCTGTTCACTGATTCCCATTCGGTCCAAGACCTACCGGTGGTTCTTAAGGGCGGCCAGGCGTCGCTGACGATGGCGGCTGGCGCGGCCCAGGCTGCCCATGTCTTTTCGTCGTGGGGTGCGGCCCCGTTGCTGGCGCCTCAAGACCTGTACTCCGATGACGCTCACGGCGTGTACCAACATGCGATGGCGGAACGCTCCCGCCTAACGAGGCAAATCGACCTCGCCGACTTCATCGATTCCACACCAGCCGAGACCCAGTACTACGGTGTGCTTTTCCCGCCCCAAAAGACCGAAGGCATCTACCAGGTTGAGTACTGGCTCGATTCCGCCTCGCCGCTTTCATGGCGTGGCGCCGTGGAAGATGCAGCCTATCTCGCGAAGTATGAACGTGTGTGGGCCTACACATTGGGCATTGCGCTTGCGCAGGCGGCCCGCGGAGAAGATGCGGCGTCGGCCCGACGAGCCGAAGGCCTTGCTCGCTATCTGTGCGCCCATGCGGTGGTCGATCCTATTTATGAGAACGAAGTCCAAGGGTGGCACTTTTCTTGGAACACGAGTGGTGACGGGTGGCGTGATGCCCGATTGGTCACCGGCGCGACCGCGTGGGCGATTCACGGCTTGGGCGCCTTTCTTACGGCCGGAGGCCTGCACCAAGAGGCGAGAGAGGGCCCGGACGGAGCCTGGCTTCGCCGGTGCTACCAAAGCGGGCTTCGGGGTTTGCTTCGTCACCGTCATGCCGTGGAAAACGATCATGGCGAACATTGGTTCTTGATGACTGCGGGATGGACCACAGCAGGCCTCAAGAACGCAGACACCCCCGAGGCTCTCTCGGCCGACCGCCAAGATTTGTTGGGAGCGAGCGATTTCGAAAGGCTTTCTTATTACAGTGTTCTCGATGCCATCGGTTACGATGAATTCCCCAGGACTGAGGAGCACATTCCAACCGTTGCGGTTTGCCCGCGGGCAGGTTCTTGTCGGTCACCCCGCATGCAGTCCCTGTCGCTCGAAGCGTGGCGGGCCCTCAAGGTTCGAATCCAAGCCCTCAACGTGGTCACAGAACACAATCTTGATGTGCTCGCGGTGTTGAATCATGCGCTTAGCCACCCCAAGGAACTGGGTCTTCACGGGACCGACGACTTGAGTGTGGCGGCGCTTCAACAGTGGCGCAATGGTTTGCGGGCTGGGATTTTTTCTGGGCTTTGGGACGACACCGGTTGGAAAAAAGAGTTCGAGAACGCCCTCCAAAAGAATCCTAAGAGCAACGCCGCTACGGCCATGAGAGCGGCGCTGGACTCGGAGGTTCCGCTCGGACGCATCATCACGGGCGGGGGGGATCTTGTGGTCCAAAGCCGCGGCGCGGACGGGACTTCAGCGGTATTCGGCCAAAAAAGCAAACACACGGCGATAGACAACTGTACTTGGCTTTCGCTGTCGGTGAACCACGAGGAGCTCGACACCGAAGTTTCCAAGTTGTCTCAGTGTCTTCGCTACAGCCTTATCCGCTTTGCAAAGCCCCTTGGGTTCTTTTCCCGCGAAGAAGATCGGGGGACGGACACCCGCTACTACGGTACCCACTATTTTCAAAACGCATTCAGGGACCCTTACATCAACCCCAGCCAACTTCAGGAATCATCGTATCACTTGGAGGCCACCATGGGGATGATTCTCGGCCTGGTCGCTTTTGCCCAAGCCCATCCCGAACATCCCGACTCGGCAACCTTTCGTTCCGAGGCCCATTTGATGTGGGTAGATGCGGGTCGGTTCATCCGAGACCACGGGTTCTTGTACTCCAGCCAGCGCATCCTGGATTTGTCCACGCTGCTGTCTTCAAGTACCGCTGTCCTCTGGTACATCGATGCGTACGAACACCTCGAAGAGCACGCCTTCGCTGTCAATGCTCCGCTCTCAGGTGCCAAACTGCTGCCCTCCTTGAAAACGAAGGCCGGAGGGGCGGGTTTGGGCCGCGGCTTGTACAACAGTTTTAAGTCGATGCTCCCCATGGACCCCAGCACTGCGGCCCTTTTGGCACCGCTGACGGTCACTGCGGGATTCGGATTGAGCGCCGGCACCGAAAACGATGTGGCCCTCGAAACCATGGTCACCCTCCGCGGAGATCCCGATTCGCGCTGGGTTCAGGTCGGTTCCGTGGTGGCGAGCGACGTGATGCACGAACTGTCCTCGCAAAGTGGTCTCCTCGTGTACTTCTATCCCGAAGAGCAGATCCGTGCGTCCACAAGGTACCAAGCACTCGAGGGGGGCACGTACCCTTTCGACGAAGACAAGATTTATGCCTTTGATCTTCGTGATTTGCCGGACCTTTTGCCCCTCGAAACCGTCTTCGGTAAAGGGGGCTCAGGCGCGGCCGGCCTGGAGGCCCCTGACTTTTTCAAAGTCGAAAGTCTGAGCGGCATGATGGGTGTTTTTGTGCTTGAGGCGCAACAAGACCGCACCGAATTGGTTGAAACATTCCTGTCGCACCATGGGTGGTGGCCTTTCGTCTTGGATGTTGCGACACTTCTTCCGCACGACGGCCTTCGAGAACAATGGATTCGGGCGATGCGCGGCTTGCTTCTTGGGTGGTTTTTCGACGCTGAGGCGGCGAGTATGGTTGCAAGCGGTGGTTCGAGTGCCGCCTCACGGCCATTTTGGTGGCGAGAGAGCCTTCCGCGAGCGGCAGAGCACACCGTGGCGGGAGGTCTCGGTCGAGAAGCTGGAAACGAGCTTCGCGATCCGCCCGACATCAAGATCTTGGCTTTGAACGAGAAGACTGAGAGTTTTCCGATAGAGTTCACCGAACCGATTGCGGATGACGAGGTGGTGGCCTTGTACTGCGCCCACGACAAGAAGATGCTCGATGGGCTCGATCTCACAAAACGAGAGACCCTTCGCGCGTTCATGAACGGATTTCTTCCTGGCGTGGAGCTCTTCGATTTTCGAAAAGGGGATCGTCCGACGGATCTTCGGGTAAGCTTGTCTGGGCTAGGCGACCTCGCGTCTTTTCCTGAGCCCGCCTACTGCCGCTGGGTCATCTACTCTCGGCTGGAGTTTACGTTCTCCATTCACGAATCCTTTCACTTCTGGTTCAACGACTTTCTCTCGAGACTGAGTGAGTCGAAAAAAAAGGCCTATAGGTCGAAAGACAAGATCGATTGGGACAAACTTCTACGCGATTTTGATCAAGACAAGCTTCTTGAAGATCGACCTGTTTGGCTGTTGTGGGAGCGGTACGGCGTTGGCAAAGCGCCCATAGCCATCAATCGAAACCACTCATCGTTGGACTGGAGCCAAAATGAAAAGAAGCTGACAGAGTTTTTACGCGGACGGAGGATTGCGCTCAGCAAGGCGTCCTCAGCAAAAGCCCTCTGGGTTCCCAAAACGTTCGTGGCCTTCACTGCGTGGTACGACCGGGCATCAAACACGGTCATCGTTGAAGCAGACTTGCCTACCGCAGAGCTTGAGGAGCTGACTGTCATTCTGTACAAGACCAAGGAGGGAGAGGGCATTCGAGATACCATGTCTGTTTCGTTTTACTCTTCCGATGGGGGCCCGGTTCGGTTGGAGATCGGTGAGTTTCAGCCCCCTCCGAACCAGACTTCGCGCAACCTCAGTAGGGCAGAGAAGCGCACCTTAAATGATTTCATCGATGACATAGAAGAGGGCGAAGAGCTCTTTGCCCAGGTGTTTTACGAAGAAGAGAAAGAGTCGGACACCATTCTCGTGTTTTCACAGCGCGAGAAAGTCAAAGTCCCCCCAAAAGGCGAAGATTGATATTCTGTACCGACCGAGGAGCCACGCGATAGAACCCCGCCCTTTTTCTCACGCGGAACTCTCCTGCCACCCTCCGCTGTATTGTGGACAACGGAGCGGGCACTGGAATGCGGCCATCCCTCGATAGATTGCGGGCCGACGGCTCGACGCCCAGCGTCTGCTTTCAGGTCCAGATCCAGAGAGAGCAAGTCAATCTGCGAAAAAATCATTGACTCACCCTACCCAATCTCATTTGGATGCCGGGCCGGACAGCCCGGGGGGGCGCTGCCTGCACAGGACGAGGGTAAATGAGGCATCAAGCAAAAGAGCACCGTCAGGTGATGGGTTTCGCGGCATGGATTCTTGGATTCGGTCTGGCGCCCTTGGCCCGAGCCGAGGTCCAAGGGTCGGTCCAGATTCAGGCCGGTTGGAACCTTGTCGCCACGCCCTCCAACCCCGAACACCGGTGCGCGTGGACGGGGCTGGGGCTCACCCTGTGGGCGACGGGCAGGCCATCGGAGGGGGCCCTGGCGCAGGTGGGATTGAGCGATCCGAACAGTTTTCTTGCAGATCAGAAAGCCTCGACCCGAAGGCACGTGTAAACAAACCGAGCGACGAGACCCGAGTCGTGTGGGTTTTCGCAAGAAACGAGCTGGAGCTTCCCGTAGCCGCATCGGCGGCGGCCGCTGGGGTTGCCGGCTGGAATATGCTCGCCGTCCCCGAAAAGACGGTCTATGCGGATCCCAACATCCTTCGAATCTCGCGATGGGATGCACAAGCACAACGGTACCAAGGGGTTCACCTGGGGGACACCCTCAAGGCTGGCTATGGCTACCTTGCACTCCTTCAAGAGGCGGGCGCGCCCTTTCAAAATGATTGTCTTGGCTCCAAGTGGTCCCTTGAGACCGCACGGACGCTCATCGAGACCTGCCCATTCTCTGGCCCCACCCCGAATGCGCCTGCGCCTCGGCCCTTGGACCCGGCGTTGCCTACCCACATCGTTCTTGAACCCGCCGCCGAAGATTCGACCGCTCAGGGCGCCATACACGACCAAGGGTCCGTCGCGCCAAACCTCAAAAGTTCGGCCCATTTTACCGTGACCCAAACGGCCTCAGGGGCCTGGAACATCATCGAAAATCAGCCGCCTGGCGCTCAGCTTCCGCCGCTTCTTCGCATTCACGTCGACGAGCCCCCACAAGACTCGGACGCACCGCTGTCCGAAACGAACACCGAACTGCCGCAAAAAGGTGCCGTCCTCCGCGTAGCCAAACTCATCGCCGAACTGAGCGAACGCTTTTCGCCCATCGAGGGCGTCGTCTGTGGACGAGCGTGGGAGCAGCGCATGGACGCCCCTCATCGACGCGTTTCAGCGACGGTTTTTTGGCCCAGGCGTTGCCGCCCAACCCCCGCCGGATCCGGGCACTTTCGAAAGACCGGCCGCGGTCAGTCCAAGGGGACTGTTTGTCGCGCTTCCCAAAGTCGCCCTTGTCACCCACGACGACCACACTTGGGCCCACTTGGTCCACGTGGCTCGACCGGGTCGGTCCCAAAACTTCGAAGTGGCCTATCGTCGCGGCAAAAAAGCCGCCCAAGACCGAAGTTTCGAGACCACCAAGACGCTCGCCGCCCCCGGCGACGGTTGGGCCATCACCGATCTGGCCATTGCAGCGCGCGGCGACAAGGTTTCGGTGGTGTGGACCCAGACCCAAACCGGCCCGAAAACACAACCGAAACAAAGCCTCATTGGCGTGGCCGAAAGCCATGATCGCGGGGGGCACTTTTTTGCGTCCAGGACCGTGCGCAAAAATGACGCCTGGAAGCGAGGGCTCAGTCTGGGATACGACCGCTTCGGTCACCTTCACCTGGTGTGGGGTGAGGCCCACAAGGCTTACTACTTAAAAGACTTCACCAAAGAACCCGAGAACGTTTTTGACGTTCGTGGTTCGTGAGGAGAACGACCTTGTGGTTTCCTACGCCCTCGCCCACCAGAATCCTCTTTGCCACAAGTCTCCGGCCCCATGCGGCTGCATCGAATGGTCTCAGGAAGCTTACAGCTACGCGCTCGAAACCAATCCCAAAACCGGTGAGGCGTTCGGGCCCTACCGGACCCGAACCGAAGAAGCCTTTGTCTACAACCCTTCGCTGATCATCGATGACGACGCGGTCAGCATCATCGCCCACCAAGACCGCATGTGGGACAACCGAGCGGTCCCCAATCCGGACTGGTCTCTCAAGAGAAACGTGACGCCGGACGAAGCCGGGGGAACCTGCCCCAAACCCGGTACGCGTATCGCGCAAGCTGGGTTTCAAGATATTTGGCAAAAGAGAGCTCCCGACCCAGAACCCCAAAGACACGCCGAAGAAACACTGGACACCCACTCAAGCCCCTCGACGGGGGCACCACCTGGTCCCGAGGCACCCAGGTCGCCCACGGATATCTCCCCGACGCCGCCGCCACCCAGGACGGAGAAGTGGGCCTTCTGGTCTATCACCTCGGGGCGCCGGGCCACGCGACCCCGCCGGCTCCGAAAATCGACGTGTCGCGCACCCGAGATCTACAGTTCTGGGAGCGAGACACGCTGAATCTTTATCCTCCAACACCCATTCACAGGACCCATCACGAAAACGGAGCCCATCACGAAAGCCTATTCGACGAGCCCATCGGCGTCCCCGCCCTCAGTAGCCACCAAGCACTCTTCGTCGCAACCTGGGTCCGTAGCGAAATCGACCCACAACCGGGAACCCGCATCGTGACCACCCGTGCCGCCCGCGCCCCCGAAACGCGCCGCTACGAAATCACCCACGCCCGGCCGCTGTGTCGTGACCCAAGCCACGGACAGCAATCCGAAACCATCGTTGGCCGATAGGATCCTAGCAATGGCGGTCGAAGAGGAAAGGACAAAGCTGCAGCAGAGCGCAAGAAGCTCGATCGCAAACACACCGTCCGCGTCCGTGTTTCGGTTGCCCGGTCCCGATGGGCATACCAATGAGAATCCAAAGGTCACCGTCGTTATTCTCGATCGCTTTACATCCGAGAACGGAGAAGACCCAAATGATGTTCACGGAAACATCACGTCCAAGTTGTTTCGTGATCACCTGAGGGTATGGTCTCGGCGGCGTGGTGTAGAAGCCAAGGATGTGGGAATTGTTGCAGTCGAGGCAAATAGTTTCCACGAAATGGCGCGAGGCCTCGAGGCGGTTGTGGAACTACACGACAGGGGCGAGCCCATCGTCGCCATCTCGATAAGCAGGGGCTTTTATCTGCCCAGCTCCAACGCCGACGCACTTTCGGATGCCATGGCTGAAATGATTCGAGATACCCAGGCAGAAATCCTTGCGCCCTATTTTGCGCCACTCAGAGAGCGGAGAATCTACAGCGTCATCAGTACGGGTAATGCCGCTGGCACCGAGCTTGACGCTCTTTCGCTGCTCTCGATGGCAGATCCCTACATGCTCATGGTCGGAGCCAGCAATGCTTTTGTTCCTCGAACAAACGCAAAGCTTTGGAAAAAGTCTAATGTCTCAGAGGTATTGTTTGGCGTCTTGCCGGGCTATGCATTTTTTTTCACGGATGGGGAAGAGGCGACGTATGTGATGGGCACATCCGTCGTCCCTCCTTTCCTGACATCGCAGATGAGCATCGCCGCCATCGAATGGGCGGACAATCGCAGCTTCGACGTGAGATCGATGGACATGCGTCAGGTGCTTGAGGCGTCGATGGTCAAGGGCGAAAACACCAACGCGCAAGACTTTGCCGCGAACTTTGAACCGAACCGTTTCTATGGCATTCTGGAAGCGGCAACCCAAGCTGTCGGCCCCGAATCAACATTTTCTTCGGCGATTGAACGCGTTGTCGCCAGCAACAAGATTCCCACCAGCGCCAAGAAAGTCAGCCTCTTGGTTGATGACGTTTACCTCGTCAAACTCGGAGAGGAGCCCAAAAAAATTGACCCGGCGAACCACACCGCGTTTGGAGGAAGCGATGCGGTGGTTCTCACTTACAAGAGGCAGGTCATCGACATCATGGCTTCTGAAGAATGGGACCAAGGCAAGAAGGACAGACGCATCGAAGTCACCAATCAGTCGGCAGCCGGAGAGTATGGTGTGACATTCTTATCTCCATGAGAAACCGGCCGCCGCCCGCCAACGACACGATCTGCGCTGAGGACCCTGTCAATCAACACAAACGCAGATTTCGATGCCGTCCGTTGATCCCGCTGCACTCAACTAAGGCCGGAACAAGAGTTGAGGCGCCCAGCGCACGGCAGATCCGCCGCCGACGTGGGTATGCGCACTACCTGGACCACCCTTAAATACCCAACGGGCCGCAAGAACGGAACCCACCAACCGATAGGGATTGGGTAGAGGGAACAGCGCATTGTAACCCGTTAGGTTCGGAACAAGATCCCAGGGATGGGCGCTGAACGAGCCATATGGCAAGCTTACGCCCATTGTTTTGAAAAGTGCACTGGTAGAAGCCCAATTGACGGCGGCACCATCGAAAGTCGCCTGCAGCCCTGAGAGATTCTGGCCAAGCCTATGATTGAGGACCAGTGCATTACGCGTGATGATCCCACCTTGGCTGTGGGCATAGATGTGTGAGTTTGTGAGATCGAACTCACGAAGAATCTTTGCAGTACTCTCTGACACCGGTGTACGACCGGTCAACTTTCCAACCATCGACTCAACTGTGTCCATAGGTCCGCTCACGGTATTGTTGTGAATCAGGTAGAACTCATCCTTTTGGACGCGCTCAAACCCAAGCGAAACGGCCTTATCGATCTCGTTGGACTGGCCGTTCACAAAGATATCTGCACTCTTGCCTCGAACTTCACTCACGGAAACCGGCTCGTATTCCAGTGTTCCACCCTGATGTCTAACGCGGTAGAGCTCAACATCCATAGCATCTGCCGGGGTGAACTTCTCGTAAATCCATTTCAAGAAGGCGGTCTGGACACCGGCCAACACGCCAGACACGGCTGAGCCCATAAGACCCGCTTTCAGCGCTGCCTTGAGCCCCTGGCCGCCGACGAGCGCACCGGTGAACCCACTCGCAAAACCAGAGACAGCACCCACAAACACCGCCGTCGATATCGAACCCCAGGTCAGTGGCGCAATCGCCAAGGCCCAACCACCGGTCATAAATCCGGCGATGGCGCCAGCGATCATGGCTCCGTAGCGCTTGAAGAACCTCCCAACCGCACGGAACGCCCTCTTGAAGAACCGTTTGATCTTCTTCCAAACATGACCACTCGGATCGATGTTGATCAACGGATTGTTGAGCACGTAGGAGTAGCGATTGTGTGATTGAAGATTAAAACCACCTTTTACGATGGGATCGGGGCTCAAAAACCGCCCAATCGCTGGGTCATAAATACGGCCATTCATATGTATGAGTTTCGAATTTTCCAGCATCTCGTGACCTGAATATCCTCGGCCATGGAGTCCATAGGCGGGCCACTGGTCCGAAGAGCCCAACTGGCGCACGGGCATGCCCCACGGATCGTAGTCAAACCGTTGCAGGATGATACCAGAATCGTCGGTTCGCGCGATCACAGATCCCAAATGGTCATTGTGGTAATACGATCTCCGTCCTTTATGTGGTTCGGTGATCGTAATGGTCCCCATCGTAGTGGCCTCCGGGCCCGCAATTCGAACGATGTAAGCACCATGAGACCAGCTTGAACTGCAGTGAGTGGTCACGCCCGGAATGGCCGTGCATGTTTCACCAAACACATCTGTTCTTTCCAGATCTTGAAACCAATAGTACTTTTCCTTGTTTCGCCGGGTCCATTGGTTCTCCAAGTGAGGGGAACCAACGTTATCGATAAAAGCCTCTCCCCGAACCACAAAGCCAGTCATCGCCACAAACGTGGCCTCTGGCTGGCGACCCTTGAGGTCCGCTTCAAGATCCCGCAAGATTGTTTTCATTTCTTTCGATCCGAAGCGCACATCGAAAAATAGATCTTCTCCGGAATCAAGCGTGTCTTCTGAATACCATCCATAGTGTAGAAAACGCGGGCCGTGACTTGTCTCGACCTCGACAATGACTTTTGCGGGGTTCCGGTGATCCCATTGCAGGAGCGAGCCAGACCCGAACGCCCAATCCGACTCGTCGGTTCTGGACAGCCGACAACCCGATGTTCTGGGCCCATTGACCTTATACAAATGACCGCCATCGTTGTACCTGATCTTAGCGCATGGCTTTCCGTTATCAACGCGGGTCCAGACAGATTCTCTTCCATCCTCTGCATCTGCATACATATCCATGCCCGAGTTAGACGTTTCGCGCGTTCGCTGAAAAACACGATTGCGACCAGCATCGTATTCAAACGAAGTGTAGTCGGATCCACCGAATAGCATCAGGGCTGGCTTGTCGAACGAGGACCAAGAAGTCTGCGTGGTCCCTCGCTTCGTCATGTTTCCATTGGCATTGTATTCGTATGAAAGCGCACCGACCTGACTGACAGCATTGGGCTGCTGCGCTTCGTGTAGAAACGCTTGTGTCTTCCCGTTCTCGGTCTTTTCCGTAATATTCCCCAGCGCGTCGTACTTTATCGTTGTCAAGGGATAGCTTGTAATACGGTTAAGACGATCATACTCAAAAGTCTCAACCTCGGGCAGACCGTTCCTGGACCGCTGAGTGGTCTTTGTCGTCATGTTTCCTACGGAGCTGTACTTAAAGTCTAGATTTGTCACTTGGGTTGTCAGAGGGGTATCGTTTTTGATATCAATCATGCTGACGAGCCCTTTTGCTTCATCGTAGGTTTTGGTCGTCACCGTTCCAGCACCGTCCAGGTACGATCGAATCTCCCCCGTTGGTGTATACTTCGCCTCCGAAAACCAATCCTTTCCATCCGAGCCCGATGCTCCCACTAGGAAACCGTGGTTGTCATACTTGTATTCAACGTCGTACAGCGCGTCACCCCCTGCTGCGTACTCGCGTCGGGTCACATGACCGTAGTCGTCGTAGCGATGATGCACTGAAGCATTCGTTCCCCTCACGGTCGAATGCGTTTTTGTCAGTCTCCCAAGTTCGTCGTAGCCATATGTTCGGCTCGGGCGAGAGCCAAGCCCATCTAACACGCCACTCTCCTTCATCATCTTGCCTATTGCCACGGCGTCTTGAAAGCGGTCGAAAACCCATTCTTCAACACCCTCAGGGCTGGTTCGCTTCGTCATTCTGCCAAGGGTGTCGTACTCCATCGTTGTTTCCGAACCGAGACCGTCACTTTGAAGAGTAAGCCTTTGGTAGATATCGTATTGATAGGTTCGAGAGCCCAAGTTTGGATCCAAAAGGGCCGTCCGATTTCCCGCGATATCGTACTTCATTTGAGTAACAACTGACTTCGTGGGTCCGGCCGCTGTACTCTGGGTCAAGCGCCCACCAGCATCGTAGGATAAGACGAGTACACCTCCCGCATCATCGACCACCTCAATGGTATTGCCCAGCGCATCCAGTTTTCGTATCTCGGTAAGGTTCTTTCCTTCGGGGCCTGAGTCCAAGGTGACCGTGTGTGTACGACCATGGTAGGTTTTCGTCGTGACCACATTTGCGAAATCTGTGGCTCTTGTAACTCGGTCCAAGGCGTCATATTCGACAAGGTCCCATAGCTTTTCATCTCCAAGCTCGCCATCTGGATTGTTGCTGGCAAAAGTGTTCGACTTTTGGGTCACGCGACCCATCCGGTCGTATTTCGTCAGCGAGACACTCCATGGTTTTTCGCCATCGCCAATTTCGGCTTGTCGCCCTGTAGCCGCCGAGACCTCCATCTGTAGACGGTTGAAGTGCCGAATTTGTGTAGGCGCCCCACTGGCGGTGACAACGGTTTGATAACCGTAAAAAGGATGGCGCTCAATCCGATAGGTTTTTTCAACCCGTTCTGTCTGGCTCAGCGCTGGAAGCATTTCTTTGGTTTTCCTGCCGAATCCGTCATATTTGATATCTGTGGACGGTATCGTCTCTGAAGGCGGCGCCGACGGACATGTCTCGATACCGTTGCGAGCGAGTGTGTTTGCATCAATAACGCGCGTCTCGACACCAAAGGCCTCACTGTATTCGTGGTACTCAATGTGCCCCAACGCGTTCTCCGTACAGACAGGGAAACGTCCCGTCGAATCAAACACGTATTTGCCTTTTAGTTGTTCACCCCAAGTGGTCTCTGTAATGTTCCCGAATACGTCGTAAGCATAGTTAAGTATAATTTCCTTTTCCGTACCCTCATCTCTTGTTTCGTATTCTACGCGTCCCTTCGCCAACCCGGCATCGCTGTACTGGTAGCTCATTTTCCGCTCGTGTATGTCCTCAGCCTTTGTGGAGATCGTCTCTCTCGTAGATACTCGACCCGGAATCCATGTTTCGTTATCCACGATGTATTCATATTCGGTAACGATCTTCTTTGTGCTCCCGTCTGCTGACGTCGTTTCTTGGGTTTTCGTGTTTCCGTAACTATCAATCTCGATTTGCTGCGTTTTGGTATCCCAAAGCGTCCCATCAAACTCCCACCGAGATTCCGTCTGCAAGCGATCGTATGGACTGTAGGTCGTCCGTTCCGCAGGAGAGAGATCTGAGCATTTCGGCCTTTTCCCCACCGAAATCCCATCACCCTTGCGAGTTCGATACGCAGGGTTGTGTTCTTCCACTCGAACAAGCTTTCCTCCGATAGTGACTTCCTTCTTTTTGAGCATACCCATGCATGGGAACCCTTGGGCAAAGGTCTCCAAGATGGTCATCGCTTTCCACGCATCGGTTGTCTTCATAGTCCCGAAGCCAAGAAACCTTTGCTGCGACACATCAATGAGTCCATGTCCATATTGGTATCGAACCGGACGCCTCTTTTGGTACGGCGAGGTGGTGTCGTGCTGCACTTCAGAGACAACAGTCAGTGGGGAATAAAAATCTCGCTGCGGATATTGGGCGCCTTCCCCGCGGTTGTAGATACCGGGCTCCGTGAGGCGAGCGTACACAATAGTCGTTGTACTGCCTAGGCCATTTACGATTGTCGTCATTTCATCCGGTGCCCCTATCTCTGCCAGGAATGGTTGCATATCTGTATGGGCCTTGAGCCGGCCTTTGTCATCTGTTGCCGCAACGATGAAGTCTGGAACACCATTGCCGGTTATATCCCCCACGATTTTAATTTCTTCGGTGTCTGTGAGTGGTATCGCTGGGCGTTCTTCAAAGAACTTTCCGTTGTATGCGTACAGCTTGTCTCCTGCATGGAGATCGCCTTTTCCATCGCCGTCATGATCACCGACTGCGCGTACACGCACGGGTTGAGTCACGGACTCTATGGTTGCGACCCAGTTATCTAAGGTACCGTCTCCTTTTGATGGCCTGAGGTGAAACGCAGAGAATTTTGTCTTGTCTTGACACCAGGTTGTGGTGGCTGATGAAAAACCAAGAAGCACGTCGCTTAAGCCGTCACCATTGAAATCCGCAACGCCGATCGTTCTTGTGCCCGGTGAAGGGGTTACTGTCGAAGCCTTTGTGAAACGAAATGGGTAGAGGTAAAGGTCGTTTGATTTGTTCGTTTGGTAGAGGTAAAGGTCGTCTGATTCATTCGTAAAGGTCTCCAGCGTTACCTGTCTTGCGTTGCACAGGTCGCCTGTCCGTTCCACAATGATGTCGGACTTCCCATCTCCGTTGAGTTCCGCGACGTAGACCTTCCATGGCTTATCGGGATCCGTCCCAAAACCAAGATCGTGAGGCACGGGTCGCAGCTTGACAGCATCGTCTCGAGGCCCAGGATTGGCTCCCACAATGCACGACTGAAGCAGAAGGTCGGTCGCGCCATCACCGTTAAAATCACCGGTACCACGGAGCTTTGGTGCACTCGTCATGCATGAATGTTTTGAAATCCACTCAACTTGTTTCTGCTCGAAGTTCCCGCCCTTGTTTCCAAAGTAGATGACCGGACTGGCCTCCCCTTGCCACACACCTTTGGTATTGACATAGGAGAATAAGAGGTCGGTGATGCCATCGCCATCGAAGTCTCCGCTGGTCGCAATATTGAGCTCGTAACCGGGATAGGATTGAGTCGGAAGAGTCAGCCCATCTGATCGCCGCACATGCTTCGCGGACGACAAACGAACGTCGAGCATGGTAGCGGAACTCTTGATTCTTCCGTACTCATCTACTGGACCAAGAACAAAGTCTGATTGACTATCTCCATCATAGTCGCCCTGCGCAAGAACTTGGAATCCTTCTTCCTCTGGTCCTTCGATTCTAAGTGCCGTCTCAAACGTGAGAGGGCTATTGCCCCCTCCCCTCCATCCAAACTTTGTCGGGGACAAAGCGGTCAGGGTCTCTCCGTCATTTAGGCCGATGACCTCCTGAATAGACTCTAGTTGGCTCACGCCGGTCAGTTTGCTCCGGCCATACCCAAACCGATATTCACGAACCTTGTGGGTGGGACCCGTGCGCATTTGTATTTTGCGAAGCCGCACGTCCTGCCTTCTTGCGACCATTCCTCCGGCATACAAAACATGAGTATCCGGGCGTGTTTCATAGAGGAAGTCGATATGGTTGTACGGAGCAAGTTTGGCACGTTCATTGCCGGTGTAGTCGATAGACCTTAGCAGGGAGGTTTCATAGTTGTAGTCAATCGCATTGCCCGCCTGGTCCTCAGTTCGATCCATATACCAAGCCAGGGTACCCTTATCGCCGGAAAGCCTTGCGCTTTCTTCACCGCCATATACGCGTTTGACTTGGTCCCCACTAAGGACAACAAAATGTGTCGGTTGAGATCCCGGTGTTTTGGGTCGATATGCCTGTACACGAACTCGGCTCTCGACAACGGTACGGTAGTGGTCAATGTAATGTTTCACGTCTGCTGTTGAAGAAACTTTGACCAAGCGTTGCCCATCCAGGTCAAACTCTGATTCGTTGTTGAGCTTGATGGGGGCAATTCTCTGATTGTAGTGTCTGGTCGACGCAGCAACGCTGATGACCGATGGCCCCAATAGCTTCCAACCCTTCCCTAAGACGCCATCCGATCCACCACTTTGGTACACCACCGCCAAATTTGGTGCGACACCGCCCGTGCCCGGAGGCACACGCAGGCTCATCTTGTAGTTGCTCTGCCCATTTCCGTCGACCGACAGTTCACCGTCAAGACTACCGACCTCCACATGAGTAGGAGGTGGCTCTACGTCAGATTCGAAATCAGGAAAAGGGTTGTGGTCTGGAGCTGCCGGACAAAGGTACCTGACTTCGTAATCAACACAATGTTTGACTGGCCCGCCGGAGCAGACCAATCCACCCTCTATGCTGCAGTTTGCGTAATGCTCGAAGCGCTTATCTGTGCTTAACGCAGGTACTTTTGTTTCAACAGTACGGCACTCGATTCGTGTAGGATGCCTACAGTGAATCAAGCCTTTCCAGTCGTGTCTGGTTCGGCTCTCGTTATCTCCACTTGCATCACCGGAAGTAACATTGAGCCAGTCTGTCCAAGTACCTACGATAACTCCAGATTCCTCAGCATGAATACTTGAATCTGGCTCATCTACACAAGAGCTAAAAAGCGCAAGCAGAGGCACCGCAAGAAGTAATGCCTTTTTGATTGTTCTATCTTTGTGAATCATCGATTCCTCCTGAATTCGACGTATGTTTACAAATCGGATAGCGAAAAAGACTCGCAGCCATACAAGAGTGCCTCGCTTTTCTCGCGGTTGCGGCATATTCCATCGATACGAGAATTTGACGCCTGCCTATTTGCGCGGATGGATCCGATAGATTTATCTGGGCCCACTGATTGTTTTGATGTTCAGACATGATTGGACGCCCCCTAAGAAAACCTTAGGAGTGCACGTCGTATGCCACACCAAAAAGACTTACATGCGAGAGGACGAGGAAGGACCGGCCTGGCAAATCATCCCTCCTGCCCCCAACCAGACATGGCGTGCGCACAGACTTTCTCCATTGCGCCAGTGCGCTTCGACACACTTTGTTCGCTTGACATGCTTGCGCCCAGAGTTCGGTTTCATCAAACCTCGACACGACAACTGTTCGTATGACCGCCCGCTCCGTTTTTCGTGCAAAGGGCGTGCGATTTGTACAAGTTGCGCCACACGCCGTATGCACAACACGACTGAGCGCGACAACGACCGGGGGACCGCGGTGTTCCATCCATGCCCAGCCCCCAAGGGATACCTTCTCGATGTCGCCCAGAAAGTATTTCAGAAGACCGAACACTATCTCAGGCATCAAACTTATCCCGGCGGCGAACGCAAGCCGCAACAGGAGATGACTGTTCTCGATCGATGGTACGCCCGGGGCCCTCTGCGGCTCCGCGGCTCTGCGCGAGTCATCGCACGACTGTGCGGTTCAAGGAGGCTCCGGCACAGCTACACGCCAAAACGCTTCGAGGAATCGCAGCCCCAATCCCGCTTGCCGCGACTACAAGGCCGATGGTCTTGAACCAACTTTTGATTCTCATGGGTAATCCAGAATACACCAGAACCGAGACGTTTCGTCTCGATGTCGGGTCAGGGTCTGCAATTCGGCATGCGCGCGCCGCTGAGAGAATGACTGTGCGTCGGTGCTGGGGTGTAACGGTTGCTTGGCCGAGACTCGCTCGCTTCAGGAGTTTTGCATCCACCAGATCTCGGGGTCGGCCCCAGCCGCCTTGCCCGAATGTCTTGACGCATCTCATTCGCTGTTTCGTTCACGCGATTTCAAAACACCTTAAGGGCGCGGTCGACATTCCCGATGGTGGCGAGGCCCATGCCGGTTCGATTGTCTTCATTCAGAAGTTCACCAAGACTGTCACACTTTTTCCACACCTCCATGTCCTATTTCTAGACGGTGTGTATGTCCAATCTCCCCAACAAGACTTGATGTTCGTTCCTGCTCCACCACCGTCTACCGCAGCCCTTTTCAAAGTGGGTGAAGCAGTCTTCAGAAGCATGGAAAGGTTCCTCAAGCGAAAAGGATTCCTCAACGACCAGGACCAACAAACGCTCACGCCGCTAGAAAAATGGTGGCTAAAGGCCATATCTGAGCCCTCGAACCTCAAGAAAGGACCCATCGCAACCAACCGGACTTTTGGCGCAAACTTCGGGGGCTTTAACATCCACGGCGGTGTTCGTATCAAACAAGGCGACGCTGCTCAACGAGAGAAACTTATTCGATACATGTGCAGACCACCTTTCTCGGAGGAACAACTCGAGCGACTCGACGACGGACGCGTTCGCTTTGAGCTACGGTCTCCCACCCACGCCGGACAGACCAGCATCACCTTCGAGCCCCTACAGTTTCTGAGGAGAGTCGCTTGGCAAATTCATCCACCACAAGATCAAGTCCGATTCTACGGAGTGCTCGGCGCGACGCACAAATTGAGAAATGTAATCGTGCCTTGCCCAAGGATTCAAGGGGCAAACGAGGAGGAAAATAAGGAACGCTACAGGGTTCCGTGGCAAAAACTTTTGGCCAAAGTTTATCATCTAGACAACCAAGTTTGTGTAGCCTGCGGTGAGAGCCTGAAGCCCATCGGTGCCGTCACTGATTGGAGCGAAGCGACAAAGGTGATGGACGCGGGCATTCTCGTTCTTGGGGAGGCGCCCAGGGGGCTCGCGACCCGCCCAAAGCGTCGTAGGTTGCCAACTCAGTCTTGTCGATGTTCCGCAGCTGGACTGACACCGGATTCGTCTGTCAGCAACCGACACAGCCCCAGAATCGATACGGGTTATTCAGCGTAGACTATCGCCTTCGTTGCACCTTCGGCATCGTTTTAGGCAAAAGGCCAACCGAGTAACCCAATGGGCTCGGCACGGTTGCGCGGGGTCTTCATCAAAAAGTGCTCAATTCTACTTAGCGCACTGTTGGTGGGAGATTTACACGCTCGTCGTGCGGTCGTCTTCAACGCGGTCTGCAGAACGGATACGTTGTTACGACCACGGAGACCGTGTCTTCCACGGGATCGAGCTCCAAATGCAGAAGACTGCTATCATGGAAGCCTGAGACGCCGCCCGGGCTCCCGATCTTAGGGAGATCTCGCATGCTGTATCTCTCCTAATCAGAAACATGGGCTCTTGGTTCCATTTTGTCGACCAAATGCCCCGCCATTGTTGGGTGCGCAAGCCCCCTCCGACACGGGCAAAAAAGACCGCATCTCGGTCGTCAATATTGCGCATCTCGAGTTTAGTTGTCCACACGCCAACGGTGAAATCCAGTCACACGACGAACACACTGCAGACCATCCGCAACGGTACCGCGTATGGCTCATGCGTCATCGTTCTTTAGGCGATACAGGGATTGCAATTTTCTTCCCTACTTCGTGACAGGCTTAGCATAAGGCAAATCACGTCCCTTCTTGCGGAGGGCTTTTTCGTACCGTAGCAAAAGATCTGTGAATCTTTCCCTCAGAGCACGAACAATTTCCTCCGCAGCGCTGCACTTACATTTCATCGCCTCTTCTTGAAGTTCCTCAATGTCATCTAGAACACTGCGCAGGGTGTCTCCTTGAATCAGCACTCCCGGAAAACTTCTTCCGGGGTGGCGGGCCACCACCGCATTACTTGTCTCATCGAGTACCTCAAACTCAACCCTGGTTGACGATTTCACAATTTCACTCCGGAGAAAAGATTATATGGGGCCTCGCGGTGTCGACCTGCCCTTTGAAAACATCTTGGTTGTTCTGCACACCCTGCTTGACATCTTTCCCGCCAGGAAGTGACCGCGAGAGATTGTTTCTGGTCTTGTGGTTGGCATCAATCACAAAGTCCCAATCAGAATCCGGTCGTGCTGTACCCTTCGCTCTGCTTCCGACCAAACCAATCTCCTTGCCCGAACGATTGGCCGCATTTTGAATCCTCCGTGCTTGACTAGCTGTGATATTTTCAAGTTTGGCTCCGGCTCCTACCAGTGGTCCCCTTGTGACTCTTTTGATGCAGGTGTTGTGGGTCCAGACGGCGGCGTCGCCGGCGAAGTATGTGTGGAAGTCTTCGACGGTGAAGTTGTAGACCTCTTGGGGGGCGGGGGTGCTGCTGACGGATTCAACGCGGGACCAGCCTGACAGAGTCCAGACGGAAAGGCCAGATTCGAGGGTTTTGGCGGGTTGCCAACGGTGTTCGGTCCAGAACTCGTGGGATTCGGTGACTCGGAGGACTTCGGGGGTGCCGCTCGGGAGGAGGAGGGTCAACTCGACGATTTTGTTGGAGGGGGCGGACATGGTGGCGGTGACGGTTTTCCAAGCGTGTTCGCCCGTTTGGTCGTTGCGAGCCCACACCGTGTCGCCTACGGAGATTTGTTCGATGGGGATTTGGCCCTGGGCGGTCACGATGAGAGTGCCGGCGGCGAAGCAGGCCTTTTTTGCGAATCTTCGGACGCGCTTGAGGGCGGAGAAGCCGGCTCCGGGGAGGGCGAGGCCGGCGGCGAATAGGGCCAAGGAAAGTGCCTTGTTGGCGGTCGATAGGCAGGGGTCCATGAGGTCCATGATGACGGAGATGGCGTCGGCGGCAGAGAGGGCTATTTCGGCAAGGAGGAGGGCGGCTACGATGGGGACGAACACCAGTTCGCCGGTCGGGTCGATGAGGTTGATGGGGTCGTTGAAGGCGTAGACGTAAAGAGAGGTGTCGCCGGCGGCGAAACCGAGGGGGTCCATGGCCGTCCAGCGACCGACGTCGGGGTCGTAGTCCCGGGCGCCGAAGCGGACCAGGCCGGTTTCCGGGTCGTACAGGCCGCCGGCGAAGCCGAAAGGTTGGAAGCCGGGGTTGGTGTCGCCTTCGACCTGGCCGAAGGGACTGTAGCAAAGGGACTGGACCACTTCGCCGGTTGTAGTGTTGACTACCAGGCGCACGCTGCCACGGACGTCGGTCACGAAACGGTAGAGGGTCTCGCCTTTGAGCATGTAGTCGGGGGCGTTTTGCTGCGTCGCGTAGATAAATTGGGATACGATGTTTCCGTCGGCGTCGAGCTCGGCGATGGGGTTGAGTTGATCGCCGTAGAGCCATCCCTTGAAGGGGTGGCCGGTCGATTGGCGGCCGACACGGCGGTGGGCGGCATCGATCACGTAGCGAATTTCTCGTTGGTCGGGAAGCAAGACGTGGGTCAGGTCACCGGCGGTGTTGTACGTGTATGCGGTCGACGTCTGGGAGCCGGTATCGGTGCGCTTGGTTAAGAATCCGGTCGGGCTGTACGCGTAGGTGCGGGGGCCGTACCGGGTCATTCGGTCTCGGGCGTCGTATTCGGCCGTGATGGTCTCGTTGGTCAGAACCCGACGCTCGAGGGTGCGGTTCCCGTTGGCGTCGTAGGCATATTCGACCTGCACCGCGCCGCCTTTGCCAACCGTTTCCAGTTGGCCGTTGGCGGTATAGGTGTACGTGGTGCGCTGGGCCTCGCCCTGAACTTGCTCCGCTGCGGAAACGATTTGGCCAAGCAGGTCCCGAGTCAGGGTTGCTTCGTAGAGCGTCGTCTGACCCTGGGTGACGGTCTTAGATGCCCGTTCACCATACGGGGTCGTGCTCAAGACCGTGCGGAGCGTGCCCAGCTCGCTTCCGACGATCAGGCCGTTGGCGGGATCTCGGCGGACCTGGAGGGCGCCTGCCGAGACCATCAGTCCGTCGCGGTCGTAGGTGTAGGAAATGGTTTGTCCGCCTTCGACTGTGAGGCTGGATAGGGTCAGGTCGGCGTTGAAAGTCCGACGAACTTGGCCGCTGACTTCACCGGTCCAGGTGACATCGGTGAGGAAGGGGCCGTCGTAGGTGTAGGCCAGATCCACTCCGGAGGAATCCTTCCAGCCAATGAGTTTTCCGGCATCGGCATCGTATTCGAATGTCGTTTCGCTTTCGGGACGGACCGCACGGGTCAGACGTCCCATCGCATCGTAGTGATTTTCTAGCTCGCTGAGGTCGGGTAAGCGAACACCGGTCAGCTGCGCATCAAGGTTGTAGGTGTATTCGACGCGACCGGCGCCGTCGCCTACCATAGGCATGACGTAGCTTTGGCTCAGTCCTCTTGAATCATGCGTGAACGCGTGTGCGGGGCGGCCCGGGGGTTTCAAACTGGTGAGGTTGCCCGCGGGGTCATATTGGTATTTCACTTCTTGGCCGTCTGGGAGCACGTTTTTCAACAGCTGGCTCGTCAGGTCGTATTCGAACGTCTCTTCGCGACCGAGAGGGTCTATCGTTGCTTGAATCTCGCCGCGAGCGTCGTAGACCATCTGGGAGACACGATCGCCCTGGCTCGTGGAGGAGAGCCTCCCCCGCTCGTCGTAATCGTATTCTACCGGGAGGTACCCGGGGACCTCGACGCGGATGACACGACCTTGGGCATCCAGTCGAGTGGTGGTCTCTCGGCCCTCAGGACTCACGGTCACGAAGGTTTGGGCCGTTCGGTCGTAGATGAGTTGGCGCGCGTTTCCGTTGGTGGTCACGGTGTCTGTTTGCTTAAGAAGCGTGTCGCTGTCATCGAGTTCGACTTCACGTTTGGCCGTCGTCACCGAAGTCAGGCCACTGGGGGTTCGGACTTCCATCCTTTTGGTCAGTGGGGCCTGCATGCCAAAACGTGGGTCTTGCTGAAGCTCAAGGGTGGCAACTGTTCCATCCGCATAGGTCATCTCGCGGATGCCCTTGGGTTTCTCGATGACAGACGTACGGGTGCCGTCTGGGTTTTGGACGGTCTTTTCTCGGCTGCCGTCCTCGAGCGTCTTGGTGATGTATCTGGTTTTCACACCCTCGGGTGACGAGAATTCGACCTCGTATCCGTTTTCAAGTTCCGACCGAACAAGGACACGCTCGCCGCCTGCGGAGTCGATGTCGCGGGTAAGGCGATCCTGTTCGTCGTATTCAAAGTAGGAGGTCGAACCCCTGGGGTCTGACATCGAGGCCAGCAGTCCGTGTTGGTCGTGATAGGTAAACGAGTAGGTCTCACCATTCGGGTTGGTGATGGCGCTGATGAAGCCGTCTTCATTGTTCGTTAAGCGGGTCTGATGACCGTAGGGTCCGGTGATGAGAATGGGTAGACCATTCTCGCTACGCTCGATGGTGGTTGTGTCTCCATCCACATCTTGCACCGACGTGAGTCTTCTCGATGAATTATAGGAAAACGAATAGATCACGGCACCGGTTTCAGCATCGACGGTCTCTACGTGATTACCCAGGCCGTCAAAGACATAGAGCTCGTCTCCGCCGGAGTCCACCACTCGATAGGCTGTGGATCCAAAAGAAAAGAAATCATCTTCTCCACCCGTGGAAGCGATCGTGCCATCAGGTTTGACGGCCACTGCGATCGTTTGGTCTCCACGGGCAGCGGGGATCTCTATGAGCTCGTTTAAGAACGACATGGCATAGACTTGCGAATCCCTTATGAATCCGATGTGATTCGCAAGACGAAAATTCGGCGCGCCGGGGCTTCCGTCGGGGGAAACGAAGACACGATTGCCAAAGAATACGGTGCCATCCTGTGCGACCTCGATGCTGCCTGGATTCATAAATACGGAGCTCGCGTTTGCACCTTGAGGAAAAGGGACGCGCCGAAAATCGGCACTGCCAGTGGCGCCCGTTCCCGCAATAGTCTCTATTCTGCCCTGTGGTGAAATCCGGCGAATTCGGAATCGATCAGCAACGTAGAGGCTCCCGTCTGGACCAAGACTGACATCCTGAGCGTTGAGGAATCGGGCCATGGCTGCCGGACCGCCATCTCCAGATTCTCCTCGAACACCATCACCGGCAATCGTTGTAACGTAGCCTGAGGGATCGATTTTCTGCACGGTTGTACCCCCGGCAACGTAAATGTAACCTTCAGGATCTACATCGATGCCACCGGTGAACAATGGAACATCCTTCCCCGGTCCGTCGTCTGGTGTCCTGCCTGGTTCCCAGGCTCTTTGTTCCCCGACTGTTCCGGCGATATGCTCAAGAAGGCCGCTCGGCCACACTCTCCATAGGGCCGCATCTGCTGCCAGGTATGCACTGCCGTCTGCCGCGACAGCGACGCTTCGCATGTGTCTGAAGCGAACCGAACGCGCTTGAAGCCCATCCCCTTGAACGACGGACCCATTCGTGGTGCTGTCGAAGCCACGCACCCAGACGGAGCCGCCTCCTGCAATCACCGATTCCTTTCCCGCAAGGTCTACTTGATAGAGGAGATAGGTCTCGCCTCCTCGACTCGGCGCCGGAAGATACACGCTGCCGTCGGGACCGACAGCGATATCAAGGGGTTTAGTAGAGACGCGTCGTCCATCTATTTCGGTATTTGGGTTGGTATTCAGTATGGCCTGCTGTGTGCCATCACCTCTTCGCAGGACCTCGCCGACCCATTTGTGGCGAGGACTCAGGGTCCAGAGTGCTGACCGCCCTTCGAGTGCGATGCGAGAGGACTGCCACAAAGTTATCGACAAGTCTCGGCTCGCTCCGGCGGCTGCCCCTACTCCCGAACGTGAAAACTCGGTGGCACCGCCGTAGCGAGCAAAAGACCGCGCAAGGGCAATGCCTGGCGTATACGCTGGCACATATGTGTATCCAACTCGAATAGTGGCCCAATGTCGGCCGTAGACAAGACGTTCAAAACCATCAATTTGGTCCCACTCAAACTCGTAAGTCTGAAGGGGCTGCGGAGAAAAACGCTTGGTGAACTTTTGTCCCGCAATTTTGATCTCTAACTCTATTCGTACCAGCCCTTTAGGGACTTCCTCAGAGCTCAGTGGGATCCGTATCGTGCGAAACGTCTTTGCCGAGTAGTTTTTGTAGTGAAGGCTGAAGGGTGTTCCCACGATGCCAATCTCCTCCCTAAGAACTTGGCTCTGACACTCGATGATGGAGCCACTTTGCTCGCAGTCATCTTCCTCATCAGGGCCCACTCTGGGTCTACGCTGCCTTGGAGCTGTTGCACCCTCCGGTGGCGAATACGGCCAGTTGTAGTCCCATGGCGTAAAATGAGGAATCGCAACCCGCCACAGTGATGTTCTCGGTGTGTACAAAGACGCCAGCTTTCGAAGTTCGTCCGTATGAATACCCGCGGAACGCAACGCTTGTGCGTCTTCAGCGAGACCATCTCCATCGAGGTCCAAGCGTGCTTCGCCTCGAACGATGTCTAGAACCTCAATAACCTGCCCGTTGTCCGACGCTAGCCACGCGGCTTTTTGGCGGTCGTAGTGCCCGGCGGGTACGACCTCTCCGACTGGGAATTCAAGAAAATTTTCCACGTAAAATGTAACGGGCGGATCAAAATGGACGCTCTCGGCTCCGGATTGGAGTGCTTCGTCCACGGTCAGGTCGACGGCGTAGGTATAGGCACTGGATGGAGGAAGCGGTCCAGGCATCGCGTTGGGCCCGTCCTCACCAACAGTGTACTCCGTCGCTCGAACATCCAGTGTATTTAGCGGTACCTCCGAACCATCCGGCAAGATCATTGTTGCCCGGGCTCCATCTGGGAAAAACAAGGTCGCTTGGCGCTCCCCCGAAGCATCTTTGGCGGGCGTTCCTCGAGCCACTTGAATGCCTGTCGTTGCTAAAAGATCGATGGTGGTCACTTGATCGTCGAGCGCAATCATGGCGACGTCGTCGGTGAAAGCGTAGCCTTCCCAAGCGACTTGGACGCGTCGATCCACCGGCAAAAAGTCTTCTTTTTCGAAACGGACGACCAAGTGTCCTCCACCGTTGACGACGAGGTTGAATTCGCCTTGGGTGTCTGACAACGTGCTTCCAAACTCTGGATGGTCTTTGATGGAAATCGCGACATCGCTCAGAGGGCCTCCATCGCGTAGCCTGACAACGCCGCGTATCAGGCTTGCCCGGTGGGGTTCGATGACACCGGTCGCCACGCCCGTCTGGACTGCGTGGGGACCCTCGTAGAGGAAACGGGTAGCGGTGTAAGGCGTCGTGGGAATCGCAGGGTTGAGCTTGGGTGCCATCGTAGCCACGTCTGGAGGAGGCGCGTCGGTGGTCCTCACTTCGAGCGTTGGGCCGCCTTGGGATACGTTGCCGGCCGCATCGGACGCTTCCACCCGAAATGCGTATTCGGTTGACGGCTGCAGGCCGGAGACGCCGTATGCCGTGGTGGCGCTTGCCGTCGATGCGGTGCGCTGCCCATCCTGGTAGATGTGGTAGGAGACAACGCCCGCCTCGTCGGTCGCGGGCGTCCATGTCAGCGTCAAGCCAGATCTTCCGATGTTGATCGCGTTCAGGGTTGCGTTTTGAGGCCACCGAGGAGGGTTGGCGTCTCCATCGAGGCCACTGTCGGTTCCACCACAGGCCAATACCAAAGCGATAAGAATGAGAAGATAGCGAACGGTGTTGCGGACGAATGTCTCGCGACCGGTGGCCGCACGAGGAAGGAGCATATCCTCTCTATGGGACGGACGGTCGCAGAGTTCTGATTGAGCACATTTATTGGTTTGTTTCAGCATATGCGTTCCCCCCCCAACGGCCGCTCGGCACGCAGGTGCACATAAACCCATAAGCGCAACCTTTCCCCTCGAGAAGAAACAGAAAGCTTGGGTCACACGCCCCCTAGGTTTCGTGATCTGAAGGAACTCTAACGTTCTCTTGTTTTGAGATCACGCCAAAACATAAAAACGAATCGGTGTGGACGGTCACAAGCGTGTGCGCAAAGAATGTTCGGGTTCAAAAACCTAGAGAGAACGCATGTTTTTGGGGGAATGGAAGCGCTGAACGGAATGATTTTCGTAGCAAGGGGATCATGAGAAGAGAGAAAAAATGCGGGGGGCATGGAGAAGGAAAGCGGGGACTGCAAGCGGGGCGTTGAAATGCGCTCAGGGTTGGGCGCTTTTGGGCGTTCGAGGATCAGTCCGTGGGTGGCCGCACATTGAGGTCAAACCCCGGGTGTCGGTTGATGCCATAGCAGAATAGGAAGCGCGAACGCATGGCAGACAAGTATCAACGAGTGTAGAAATTTCGAGGGTAGGAACATGTGAACCTATCGACTTGAGTATGGGAGAATTATCGTAGGAGTTTCGGTCCTGGGAAACCGATTTCAGTCTTGTCATGTCAAGTTTGTTCACTCAAGTTGAACGGGTCCCGATGCAGAGGGCGCGCTGCGATTTGGCCAGTCATGATCTTGTACATTTCCATCAGAAAGGTGGCGCCCTTGCGGATGCCAAAGTGGGTCGCTCAGATGAAAGACCGACGTGGTCAAGCAGCGTGCGAATCGTATTTCGAGCAATAATCACGGCGGTGGGTTTCAGTCGACCCCCGCATCGGCAAACCAGGGCGTCCAAATCCCAGACACGTGCCAAGAGTCGAGCCAAGGAGATACGACGTGTTAAAGGCGTGGTTATCGATTCGCATAAGTCGGAACTATTTGGTCGAAGTTTAAGCTCTATGGGGGCCTTCGGTATGATCTGTGCACGGAAAGCAGAAGCTGCAGCGAGCACTCCGTTGTATGTGAGTTGCGGTCGTTTTTTGGGTGGAATCAACCATGCGACACGGCGGAGAAACTGGAGGGGTTCAAGTTCAATGTGGGTGGCTCCAGTGGTTCGTGGTCGCTTGAGTGCAACCCGAACCCTGCCGTTTTCGGTTATGGAAACGGCGTTCTCGCATAACGGTGGCCTGGCTGCGTACCGGCAGATGCGTTCTCTTGCCGCTGCATCGTGGGCCGGCACGATGGTGGTTGCCTCAATGGAAAAAGCCGAAGCACAAGCCACTGTGCAAGTGGCGCCCGCCCACCATGGCCGCGAGCGAAAAGATCGAGACCCACAGGCCTTCTCGATCCACCCATGGGTCCAAGTCCCGGCAGAAGACCCCGCCGGTCGGGAGCGTTTATGCCGCTATGCCGAGCGCCCCGCATTCGCCAAGGAAGCCCTAGGCGAAACCGAGGATGGCAAGGTTCGGGTAAAAATGAGAAAAGCGCGGACTTCGGGGGCCACTCACGTGGAGCTTGAGAAGGTCCAGTTTTTACGACGTGTCGCGTGGCTCATACCACCCCCGAAAAAACACATGGTAACCTACTCGGGCATTTTAGCCCCCGCGGCGAAGTTGCGCCACGCCGTGGTCCCCCTTCCCGAAGTCGAGCTCAAGGTACGGTCTTCCGTGGAGGACCTCATCGACGCCCCCAACCTGAAGTTCGGAAACTACATCCCATGGGCTAAGCTCTTGAAGCGTGTCTCACACTGCACCTCCTTGGTACATGCCCGAAATCTCTAGGCTTAGTTGTTTTGAATTGGGTTCTGCTGGCTTCGATTTTTTTTCTGCATGCAGGGTTGCCCAAACGGTGACATCTTTTGCGCGGAAAATCCACGGACCGTGTGGCAGCGGATGAAGCGCAGGAAGTTCATTCCGCCGCGCGCACTTCCGAAGAGTGGTTACAGAAACGCCAGCCAGCTGGCTGGCCTCTTCAAGGATCAAGTAACCCGCCGCTTGGCGCTCACCACGCGAATGGCAGGCGATCTGGTGCTTGGATCGAAGGGAGCGAATCGCAGCGCGTGTCCACGGGTCACCGCCGGGTCGTCGGTAACCGTCGCTGTTCAAATGCTTCGCGATATCGGTGTCGTCGCAGACATGGGCAAGTTCTTTGATCGCAGTGATAACTTCCAGCCTGACGGCGCTTCGTTTGCGTCCAGCTGGGTGTTTCTTGACGGAATGCTGGGTGTGGACGCCACCTTTCCAGTGCACAAGAAACTCAATTGCGCGGTTGTCTTCCGAAGTGCTGACCACGATTTCCTGTATAAGCGTTCGCGCAATGCGCTTCTTGAGCCGGGCATCCACACGCGGCGCATTCCACACTTTGGACAAGTTGCGTCCCAGCTCGACAAAGCTCTCTTTGTCGATGGGTGTAGTGTCAGACAGCCGTGATTCCTCCGCCTTCTTCCTCTGCTCGGTTTCGGAGACCTTGGATAGCGCTATCTCCCAGCGGCGCTCCAACTCGCCGGTCACCAGTCGGTTCTCGGGGTCGGACGCATCAAATTGACGGCGGGCGCGATCCGCCTCGTAGCGTGCTGCAGTCAGCTCCGATTCGAAGCTTCTGAGAACAGATTTTCGCTCGTCCTTCTGAGCCTCAAAGGCAGAAAGGGAGGCCTCTATTGCGGCAGGTTTTACAGCGTCTAGTAAGAGCTCCGAGATACGTGCATCTATGTCCACGCCGCTGAAGCCTAGGCACATCGGCTTTCCGAACTGAGCCGCCTTTCCGCAGATGTAGCGATGCACTGCTGGGCCCCGCTTGCGGGATTGGTACTGGATACCCAATTTTCGTCCGCAGCGTTTACAGCGAAGGAGCCCATTCAAAAGTGCGGCGCCCTTTTTCACGGCCCCGGCACTGTTTTGCCTGTTCTTATCGATCATCTTGCCAAGCCTCTCGAAGTCTTCGCGAGTGATATAGGCCTCATGATGGTCGTAGTGCAATGACAGCCATTCTTCTTGTGGTACCCGTTGGAAACCCTTCTTCAATTTGCCATTTTTTAGACGGTTGGTTGTCTTCCGACGACCGTACACGTAGGCACCTGCATACGTTGGATTGCGAAGCATTCGGAGGACCTGGGTGTAATCCGGAGAGCGCCAATTGACTTCTCCGTTGGCCTTCCCGACGGGGATTTGAAGTCCTTGCTCGATAAACCAGGTCATGGCCCCGTGCGCGCTGCCTAGCTCCAGGGCCTTGGAGAAGAGGAGCGTGATTGCACGCTGTATGCGTTGATCGGGATTCTTCTCGAGACGGCCATCCCTGGAGACTTTGATGTAACCCACACAAGGACGAGTGACGAATGCACCCCGTTTGGCCTTCGCGATTCGCGCTTCCGCGGCCCGAACGCGCAAGAGCTCCAGCTCATACTCACTCAAGTTGCCTTTCAGCCCGAGAAGAAGGCGGTCGTTGCCACTTCTTGGGTCGTAGACTGTATCCTGGTCCAACAGCAGCGTATCTACAAACCGGCACACCTCTACGAGTTGTTGCCACTCTCGGTTGTTTCTCGAGAATCGCGACAACTCGCGGGCAGCGACGACGCCGATGTCTCCCAAAGAAACCTCCGCAAGCATCCGTTCAAATCCGGTGCGCGTCACGGTTCCGCTCGCAGAACGACCCAAGTCTTCATCGATCACCTCCACGGTTTTGAATCCCAAATCCAGGAGCTGCTCCCGCATACGGTACTGCAGCTGGCGGCTTTCGGTGTTTGCACTCAACTGTCGCGGAGTAGACTGGCGCACATAGACCAGCGCCTTCCGCGACAAATGGCGGGCTCCAATTTTATCGCTCATGCCGAGGTTCCTCTGCCTGAAGCCGCGCAGCTCTCAAAATGAGGCCGCAAAGATGTGTCTTCACTTGCTCCTGTATTCTTGTCGGGATGGAACCCCAATTGGGTGCCTGCTGCCCCTGCTCCGGAAGGCAGAGCTGCCGACCCGTTACCTGTCTTTTCAACCTCTTCATCACTGAAAGACAGCACAGGGGCGCCTGCCGCACCACGCATGCACCCGGAAGAGGCGAGCAATGTCCGGAGGTCTGACAGAGTTTTCCAGGGCGGCGTGCAGTCTTCCAGCACCTTCATTCGCCTGCAAATCGTCTCATCAAACATCCAGCGGGGGATGCACAGGCTGCGACCGTCTTTGTCTTCCGGACGGCGGCATTGGTACTCACCGTCACTGGTCCCAATGGCGTCCTTTCTTTCTCGGATGATCTCCAGTTCTTGTCCAAAGAGTGGATGAAAGGGGTAGTGAACCCGCAAAAAGCGGGTTCGGCTTGTATTGTAGATCTGTTGTGTTGAAGCATGTCTGGGACATCGATCCCCTTCAATGTGCCTGCGGCGGTCGGCTCAGACTGATCGCCCTCATCGAAGAGCCTTCTGTTATCCGAAAGATTCTCGACGCGGTCGACCTACCCACGAAAAGGCCCGTCCTCTCACCCGCCCGTGGGCCGCCCGAATGGAACTGAGCGCCAGCACTTCCACTCAATCTCTCGCCCCTCCATTTCCGAACTCGAAACAGAATAGGAGCCGCAAACCCGGATCGGCTCAGCGCCGGCACTGCGGTCTCTGACTGTCGCGGGCTCTATTTGCCTGACAGCGTGCGGATCTCGGACGGGCTCAGAGCTTGTGCGTAGATCCGCACATCATCAACGATGCCGGCAAAATGACCGCTATCCCATCTGTTCCTGCCGATGTGAAGGGGCAACGAGCTGTCGTTGATTCGCTCACCGACCAGCGGGGAAGCCTTAGAAGAGATTTCAGATCCGTCGACAAATACCCGAACCACGCGGTTATCCCAGGTGACAGCGATATGCTGGAGTGTCCCCGTTTTCACCGGGGCTATTTTGCTGAGGCGCACCGTTTGGTGCCCGCTTTTGACATTGACCCGATAGCCGTCCCACGCGGCTTGTACACTGAAGTGAAGCGAACTCAATGAGCCCTTCGACAAGATGGTCCCGCGGCTGTGCTTTGCATTCACCCACAAACTGATGGTCAGCTGCAGAGGACTCAGGTCTGGGTGGTCAGCAACCGAAACGTAATCGTCGATGCCATCAAAGCGAAGGGCGCTGGAGCCATGGACCCCATCGGCGGTGAAACGTGCTCCGTTGTGAATGACCCCATTGTGGCCGCGACCGCTGGTATCAACAACGGTCGGGTGTGAGCCACCATCCATGGTCCAATGCGCAACGGGTTCGCCGACAGAGTCATCCTCGCCCGAGGGGTCGGGCCCAGTCGGATCTTCTGAGGGCCCATCACCCGGATCGGGATCGGCCGGCCCCGGATCAGCCGGCCCCGGTCCTGTATCCTCACCATCGACGATGCTTTTTATCTCCGTTGCTTCCAAGGCGATGCCATAAATGCGAACATCATCGATCACTCCGGAAAAATGGCCGTTGCTCCATCGGTTCTTTCCGAGAAAAAGTGGAACTTGGCTGTCGTTGATACGGCGACCGACCAAAGCAGTCGCCTTTTTTACAACTTCGCGACCGTCGATGTAGACCCGAACGATGCGGTTGTTCCAAGTCAGTGCGATGTGCTGTGGCGCATCCACGGAGATCGGTGCAATTTTGGAGATCCATACCGTTTGGCTATCGCTTCTTAGCGCCACGCGGTAGCCGTCCCACGCAGCGTAGATGCTGTAGTGCAGCGAACTCAGTGATCCCTTGGAGAGAATCGTGCCCTGGGCCGCATCAGCATGGACCCACAAAGCGATGGTCAGTTGAGTGGGACTCAAATCCGGATGATCGGAAACGGTCACGTAGTCATCCTTGCCGTCAAAGCGAAGCGCGCCGGCCCCGCCGGCGAGGCCATTCGTCCGCTCGGGACCATTGTGAAAGGTGCCGTGATGCGCTCGACCGCTCTCGTCAAAAGCAGTGGTCCCCGCCCGAGCGTCCATAGACCAGTGGGCAATCAAATCAGAATCCGTCGGCACCGGTCGGTCCGCCGGGTCATCGTCTTCAGGAGGCTCGACAACATCTGGCTCATCGTCGTCGGCGGGATCGTCGTCAACCGGAGGGGGCCCGTCATTGGAATCCTCGACGATCGTAGCGTAGAGCACCCAATCATCGGCGTTTGGGGGCCGTTCGAAAGTCTGCCAACCTTCGATGGACTTCGTCCCGACCGGACCAAAGCTGCCAGCCTTCGGATCGTAGACCTGAAAGGATACCTGTCCTGACAGACCCCTCAAATCGAGGTTGACCGTCGCGCCACCCGCTACATAGACCAAGTACGCCTCTCCGACTTTAGCGAGACACGAGTTCTGGCCCGAATTGCTGACAAGTCCATGATTCGGAACCATGTCCCAAAACTTGACATTCGTCCGTTTGATAAAACCTTGAAGGTTTCGGTAGTAGTCCAGCTTCGACGCATGGGGACTGCTGGTCCGAAAATCTACAGTAAAACCACCCCACGCAGCCGCCCCTCCGGCGAATGAATACCAAGCAGCCCGCCGCAAACGGTCAGGGGTGCCATTCATCAAGCCAAAAGGGCCATCAGGATCCTCCCAGGCCGGATATCCCTGACCTACGATGCTGGCGACGAATGTTTTGACCGCAGCCGGTGTCGAAGCTCGATGTTGGGCCCAGCCGTCAGATCCTGCCACTTTTTGGCCCCCGTTGTGGGTGATGGGCTTGTTGGTCTTGCTTCTTATGTAGGCAATAACCGTTTCGTACCAGGCCCTCTTGGCGCCGAACAGTTCGTTGCCTACCTCAAAAAAAACATTGCTGAACGCCGCCGTTTCAGAAATGGCCTTGTCTATCACGCGGCGTTGGTACTTCCCTACGCCCGTCCCATTGTTGAAATCGTTGACCCGATAGAAATCGCCATCTTCGTCGGCATTCCCATCTCGATCTTGGTCAAGATCACCAAAAAAGTCACCTACCTGATTGTCGCGATTCCAAAACGAATTATCCCAGCGCCACCACTCGGTGCCTTTGCGAAGACCAACGCCATCGAAAATCGCGATATGAATGAGCATCCCTTTTTCTTGGGCGCGCTGGCACAAAAAACGAAGGCTTGACCAAAACGTAGAATCCCAATGTTCGGGATCCGCACGCCCATTGACGGTTTCGAACACAATGGGCTGCTTGTTTGGCCCCGGATTGACGCCCAAGCTCACTCGGATGTAGTTGAGCCCGTGGGCGCTCCCCTCGTCCATCATATGCACATATTCTCCGGAGTCTTGGAGGGTAAAACTTGGATCGACGCTCGCCCACCCGTAGTAGCCCATCAGAAAAACAGGTTGCCCCGACGCATCTTGGAAATAGCGGCCCGAAGAATGGACACGCGGCTCCGCAGCCTGGACGGGTGCCGGCCAAGAAAAAGCCCATAACAGATGGACAGCAAAAAACATTACACCCAGCAAGTCATTCACAAATTTCAAGATAGACCTCATTCACACCCTAACGGAGACAACACCCACACCACGCAGGTGAGCTCCGGAACGAGTATTGTTTGCTGTCTACGGGCGACAGCTCGACCACATCACGTGCGCAAGTCGATGCGTAGACGAGACGCTTGTCAACCAAGAACTGCGAGTTTGGTTGCGCCTAGGCGCCACAATTGGGGAGGACCCATCCGAGCGTTGACGTATTGAACCTAAGCTGGTCGTGGGTCGAGAAGAAACTTAGCCTTCCGCTTACCAATCTAAGAATCAGGCGTGGGCGAGTCGATCCAGAGAACGAGCGAGCGCGCGTTCGTCTCGGTAGGCGATTTTTGAGAATTGAAGCCGCACAAAAAAAGGCTGTTCTCGGTCTTGGGTGCCGGGAAGCGGCTCGATATCCACCACATCGGCGACAGCATGCCGCAATTTTTCTTCCCCGGGACAATGAAAGGCAACCTGGAACCGATCGGCGTCCGGAGCCTTCGGGAATTCAAACCCCACACCGCCGACCGCAACGTCCCCTAGTCTGTCGGTCCAGCTGCGGTCATCGCCCAGCCCACGGACAAACAGGCGGGTCATGACCCGAGGGCCAACGCGTCGATCTTCATCGTGTTCAACTGCAAGATTTCCCATAGGCCCCATGGTGCGTGGACGCGTTTCGGGCGTCAAATTTTTGGGGCCTGGTGACGACCTAGGGAGAGACACCGGCTTCGGTGCTCCATTCGCTCAGAATACGCTTCCACTGACGCTGATTGTGGCGAGAGGTTTTCTTGACATCCTGGAGGATCTCTAAAAAGTCAGCGTTCTTAGCAAGATGCGACCAAGCGGGGTTGCACACAAACCACGGATAGTTATGGTTCCCCCGATAGACCGCTTTTCGGAGCCAGCCCAGCGCATTCGCGGTATCATTGCTCAGCGCGAAATAGGCCGCCAAACGGTAGGCCATCTCCCCGTCGGCGCTCGCCGCATGCAACGTCTGTCTGGTGATCAGCTCAGCAGCCGAATCCAAGCGGGCCAAGCGCACATAACACATCGCCAGCGTCGGGTAGGTGATTCTGAGATTGGGTTCGTCACGGAGGACAGACTCCAAGATCTCGGTCGCGGTCCGGGCATCTTCGTTTCTCAAATGAAGGTAGCCGAGCGTGGTCCGAAGCAGAGGATGCCGCGGATCTAGGGTGAGGCCCTTGTCGACCTCTGCCCGCGCAAGATCCAGGTGGCCAAGATACTGATACGAGCGGGCTCGATGGTTGTAGATCAGGGTTGCACTGGCGGGGTTCAGTTCAAGCGCTTTTCCGAACTGCGCCAAGGACTCCTCGTAGAGCCCGTCGAGACGCAGCATCGCACCGGCCAAAATTCGTACGTCGGGATGGTGCCCGGCACGTTCAACCAGGGTCTGAAGCCGAGCCCGCGCACTGTCTTTTTCTCCGGTCGCCAAAAGCGTGTAAACCCGAAAAACGTTGGCCTCCACCGAGCCTGAATCCAGGGTGAGCGCGCGGTCGAGACTCCGCATGGATGCTTCAAGATGCTCGATGCCACCAAAGCCGTAGCGTACGTAAAAAAGATGGGCTACGCCGAGCCCCGAATGCGCTTGCGGAAAATCGGGTGTCTGATCCAACGCGTTCTGGAACTTGCGCAGGGCTTCGTCGAGATTTTCTTGTCGATTGGAACGAAGGGCAAAATTGGTCAAAAGACCCCGGGCCTCGAGATAGGCCTCCGATGACGCGGTGCTTGGGTGGACCCGCTTCGCCGCGACTTGAACCTCAGAACCCAACTGAAGCGAAGCAAGGACCTCGTTGCTGATCTCGTTCTGAATGGCAACAAGATCCATGGTGGGCACACAAACCGAGGAACCCGCGCGAACCGTGTTGCTGTCCACATCCAGAAGCTGCCAATTGACACGAAACTCATTGGGGGCCTGCAAGAAACTGCCGATCAGCACATGCTGCACTAAGAGCTGCCGGCCAATCACCACCGGATCTTTGGGCAAATCAGAAAGCGACATCAGCGACCGCGTGGGACGTACCTGCAAACTGGGTATTCGCGCGATGCGTGTTGAAACCGCATCCGCCAAAGCAAAACCGTAAAACTTGGTGTTGTGATCCTCACCCAAATTCTCGAAGGGCAAAACCACAATCGAATTTTCGGGCGGCTCCTGGGATCGACCGAGACGCTCCACCAAAAGCGTAAACAAACCCGACTTACGCTCAGGCGACGACAGTGGTGAAGGGCGGGTTGCAGAGGCCTCGGTCGGCACCAAACCGTCCTCAAACTTCATGGACTTCATGACGGCCTTGAGAGCCTCTCGAAGCTCCACCGCGGAGTGAAAACGGGCGGAAGGCTGCTTGGCCAAGGCCCTGAATACCACGCTTTCGAGCTCAGGGACCACACCGTCCCGCAAGCGTACGAGCGACTCGGGTGCACGAACCTGAATGGCGTGCGCGATCCCATCTTGGGTCGCGCCGTAGTCTATAAAAGGATGGTGGCCCGCAAGCATCTCGTACAGGATCAGCCCAAGGGCAAACACATCGCTTTGTTCGCTTGCGGGAATCCTCAAGAATTGCTCGGGGGCCATATAGGCAGTTGTACCAAGCAAGCCGCTGGACGAAGAGCCGGTGTTCGAATCCACGTGGTCGTCGGCAGAAGACTCTACACCCTTCTTGCGTCGCGCCAATCCGAAATCGAGGATTTTGACAAAACCACCGTCGGTGATCATGATGTTGGTGGGCTTCAGGTCTCGATGCACAATGCCGATTTGGTGCGCCTCGGCGAGCCCATCGGCGACTTGAATCCCGACCGACAGTGCCAGGTATACGTTGAGAGGTCCCGATGCGATAAGCTCTTTGAGCGTTCTTCCGGGGACATATTGCATCACGATAAATGGGGTACCGTTGTCCTCACCCACCTCATATATGGAGCAAACGTTGGGATGCTCGATGGCCGAGGCCAAACGAGCCTCTTGCAGACTCTTTTTTCGGGTCTTCTCACCCGAGTCCCCGTGGAGCATCTTCAGCACCACTTTTCTTTGGAGTCGACGATCGACGGCGTAGTAGACCACGCCACCAGCACCCGAGCCGAGTTCCCGGATCACCTCATAGTGTTGAATTTTCCTCCTCATGCGGTCGACTCCGCGGAGACTGGGTTGACCCGTTTGTTCCCACTGTCAAGCGAGAAAGAAGGCGAAGGGTGCTTTCCTTGGGGGGGAATGATACGGTGGGCCCATGGCCGATTCGCCCAAGAACACCGGAGGGGCCCAAAAACATTCCCACGAAGACAAAAAAGAGCTCCAAAATGACCGCCTCAACGCCCCCGGTTGGGCACACCTCCAAAGACGCAACCAAAAGCTAAGCTCGCTGCTTGAAGTCGCCACGGCCCTGACTCGAGAACGCGATCTGGAGAAACTCCTCGATCTGATCCTTGAGCACAGCATCCGGGCCGTCGACGCCGACCGCGGCACCATTTTTATCATGAGCCGGGATCGCACCGAACTTCTTTCGAAAATAGCCCACGGCGAGCAAGAGGTGATTCGCGTTCCCGTCGGCTGCGGCATCGCAGGCACCGTGGCCAAGACCAAAGCCCCCCTCAACATTGCGGACGTGTATCAGGACCAACGGTTCAATCCAGAGGTCGACCGAACCACGGGTTACCGAACCCAGTCACTCCTGTGCATTCCCATGCTCGGAAGCAAAGGCGAGGTGGTGGGTGTGGTCCAGGCCCTGAACCACAAAAGCGGGCCCTTCGACCGTGAAGACCAAGAACTCCTGATGGCCTTCGGAGCCAATGCGGCAGCCGCCATCGAAAACGCAAATCTCTACGAAGAAATCGAACGACTGTTCGAAGGCTTTGTCCAAGCCAGCGTCACCGCCATCGAGTCTAGAGATCCAACAACCGCGGGCCACTCGGACCGGGTCGCAGAACTCTCGGTAGAACTGATGGAGGCCGCCCAACGACCCGCGGGCCACTACCAGGGCAAAACCTTTAATCGCACCGAGCTTCGCGAGATGCGGTACGCGGCCCTCCTCCACGACTTTGGCAAAGTCGGGGTTCGGGAACATGTATTGATCAAATCTGAGAAACTGCACCCGCACCAACTGCGCCTGCTTGAAGAAAGATTCACTCAGGCGCGCCAAGCCGCGGAAATCGATATGCTGCGGGCCCACGTCCAGGCACTGACAACCCATCCAGACGATCTTGAACTCAAACGAAAGGACATCGAAAGCCAATTTCGAAACCGGCTTTGCAAACTGGATGAAATGCTGGCTTTCATCAAAAAGTGTAACCTTCCGACGATCCTCCACAGGGATGGATTCGAGCGACTCCACGAGATCGGAAAAGAATTCTTTGTCGACGGCGAAAACCAAAAACAGGCGCTGCTCCCGCCCCAAGAAGTGACATTGCTATCCATCGGGCGAGGTTCTTTAAGCCCTGGTGAGCGTAAAGAAATTGAAAGCCACGTCATGCACACCTATAATTTCTTGAACCAGATTCCCTGGACCAAGGATCTGGCAGGGGTCCCCAAAATCGCTCAAGGCCACCACGAAAAACTCAACGGCTCAGGCTACCCAAACGGGGTGTGGGCCAACGAAATTCCAGTTCAGACGAGAATCATGACCATTGCCGACATCTTCGACGCCCTGACCGCCACCGACCGGCCATACAAGAAGGCGGTCCCCAAAAACCGAGCCCTCGACATCTTAAGCGACGAAGCCAAAAGAGGTGCTCTCGACCAAGACCTCTTGTCCATCTTCATCGAGGCCGACATTCCCGAAAAAGCGTTGAGGCCAGGGACCACGCCAAATCCGTGATACCCGGCGTTCAGTTGGTGGGATTGCTGACGGCGGTCTCCACCTCCACCGCTTCCGCATCCCCGTCCGCGTGTCGCCCCATGACCGCGCACGAAACGGTGCTCCTGGTGGTCATGGGCGTTGACCCCGAGCTCAAGCCCTGGGTCAGCCGAGTGGACGAAGCCCTCCGAAAGGCGGCACCGGGCGCTCTGAACCTTCTCCCCAAAAGCGCCACCGAGCGCGCCCTTCGCATGGAGGGCGGACACGAAAGACGAAGCCGCACCCTTTTGGAAGCGCGGGTGCTCATCGACCAAGCCGAGGAGCGGTTTCGAGAACTCGACGACGAACTCGCACTGGAGCTCATCGCCAAGGCCACCGCACGCTTGGCGTCGGTCCACCAAGAACCAGGAGCCACCGAGGTGCTGGCCACGGCCCACCTTCTCGCCGGCGCCATCTACCTCGCCCGGGACCGGGTCGACGCCGCGCGACAAAGGCTGCGGCGCGCCCTCGATTTCAACCCGAAACTCGCGCCACCCAGGCACCGATTCTCCCGACGCGTGGCCGTCGAGGTCGCCGCGATCCAAGGGCTGGAGTCCGCTCGGCCCGTCGGGCGTCTCGAGGTGCGCCTGCACCCAAACCCAGGGAAGTCCACAGTCTACCTGGACGGACACCGCTTGGGTCAAACCCCGCTGTGGCTCCACAGCGTCGGCGTGGGACGGCACCTCTTACGGGTGAGCAAAGAAGGATACCAGAGCGACATCCGGACCATCCAGGTCGAGCCGGAAGAACCCACCAGACTTTCGGTGCGACTCGTGCCCGACGCGGAGTTGGTTCGCATTCGCGCGCTGCCTCGCCTTGTGCGGGCGGAACACGACCTTGAGCCCGTGCTCGAACTCCTGGCCAAACGTGCCGATGCGAACCGCGTGCTGCTGGCTGGGGTACGGCTGGGAACCCACAGATCCGTGGCGGGCACGGTGCTCCCTGCGGTATCCCTATTTCTTTCAGGCGGCGGCTCCCAATATGTGGCCCGCGCCGAGGCCGACGACCTTGGCCGCGGCCTCGGCCAAGCCATGGCCTGCCACACCAGCGGCGAAAAACCCCCAGACATGCTGCCCTCCATGCTCGGAGCCTGGAGCGCCCAATCCAACCATCCTGAGCCCGTTCCCAAAAGCCCGCCCTTTTGGTCCCAGCCCTGGTTTTGGGCCGTCACTGCCGTGGCCACCATTGGGTTATCCGCAGCCTTGGTCACCGCCCGAACTTCTGGTGGCCCCCCAAGCGCCGTCAATCTGCGCATCGTCCCCAGACCCTGAAAAGAAGAACTTGACGGGGTTGGATCTGGTGTCTATCTGATGGGGCATAGCTTAGCAGCCACTTGAATAGACTGCTGGTTCTACAAATTTTTCTCAATGATTTCAGTAACTTGAAATCCTAAAGTCTAAAGGAGACACAAGTATGGCGAAGTTTCGTCCCCTGCACGATCGTCTGCTCGTAAAACGCGTCGAAGCCGAAACCAAGTCCAAGGGAGGCATCATTATCCCTGACTCGGCCAAAGAAAAACCCATTGAGGGAAAAGTCGCCGCGGTGGGCAACGGCAAAATTCTTGATGATGGAAAAACCCGTGGCCTCGAGGTCAAAGTCGGCGACACCGTTTTGTTCGGCAAATACAGCGGCACGGAGATCAAAGTCGAAGGTGAAGAGCACGTCATCCTTCGAGAGGACGAGGTCCTAGGAGTCCTCGAGTAACGGTCCCCAAGGCCTTCAAACTGAACTCGCGTAACGAGGGAGTAAAAAATACATGGCAGCTAAAGAAATCCATTTTGAAATGACCGCGAGGAACGAAATTGCTCGTGGTGTCAACGCACTCGCCAATGCCGTCAAAGTCACACTCGGGCCCAAAGGCCGCAACGTGGTGATCGAAAAGTCATTTGGCGCCCCACTGGTCACCAAAGACGGTGTCACCGTGGCCAAAGAAATTGAACTCGACAACAAATTCGAGAACATGGGCGCCCAAATGGTGAAAGAGGTCGCCTCCAAGACCTCTGACAAAGCGGGCGACGGAACCACCACCGCGACGGTGCTGGCGCAATCGCTTTACACCGAAGGCCTCCGCTACGTGGCGGCTGGACACGATCCCATGGAGCTCAAACGGGGCATCGACTGGGGCGTGCAAAAGATCGTCAGCGAGCTCAAGGGCTTCGCGAAAGACTGTAAAACCAAAAAAGACATCGCCTCCGTCGGAACGATTTCCGCCAACGGCGACACCACGGTCGGCGAAATCATCGCCGAGGCCATGGACAAGGTCGGCAAAGACGGCGTCATCACCGTGGAAGAAGCCAAGAGCCTCGACACCACGCTCGACTTCGTTGAAGGCATGCAGTTTGATCGCGGCTACCTGTCCCCATACTTCGTCACCGATGGCGAGCGTATGGAGGTCGTGCTCGAAGACCCATACATTCTCCTCAACGAGAAAAAAGTCAGCAACATGAAGGACCTCCTCCCCCTTTTGGAGCAGGTTGCCAAAGCGGGTCGCCCGCTCCTCATCATTGCTGAAGACGTTGAAGGCGAGGCTTTGGCAACGCTGGTCGTCAACAAACTGCGTGGCACCCTCCACGTAGCGGCCGTCAAAGCACCTGGTTTTGGCGACCGACGCAAGGCTATGCTGGAAGACATCGCGATTCTCACCGGGGGCCAGGTTGTCTCTGAGGATCTCGGCATCAAGCTCGAAAACGTCACCCTGAAAGACCTCGGCCGCGCCAAGCGCGTCACCATCGACAAGGACAACACGACCATTGTCGACGGCGACGGCAAAGCAGACGATCTTCAGGCTCGTATCAAGCAGATCAAGGCTCAAGTTGAGGAGACCAGCTCCGACTACGACCGAGAGAAGCTGCAAGAGCGTCTGGCGAAACTCGTCGGTGGCGTAGCCGTCATCAACGTGGGTGCCGCCACGGAAATCGAGATGAAGGAGAAAAAGGCTCGCGTCGAAGATGCGATGCATGCCACGCGCGCCGCGCGCGAGGAAGGCATCGTTCCTGGTGGCGGCGTAGCGCTCGTTCGTGCGCGATCGCTGATCACCAAGACCGATAATCTTCGCGAAGACCAAAAGTTCGGCGCGAAGCTCCTTTACCGTGCATGCGAAGAGCCCCTTCGCCAAATCGCGGGCAACGCCGGCGCTGAAGGCTCCGTCGTGCTCGACAAGGTCATCAACGGCAAAGGCTCCTTCGGATTCAACGCATCCCTCGAAGAGTACGGCGACCTCGAAGCCGCTGGCGTCATCGACCCCACAAAGGTTGTGCGCACGGCCCTCGAGAACGCAGCCTCCGTGGCTTCCTTGCTCCTCACCACCGAAGCCCTCGTTGCTGAGAAGCCCAAGAAGGAATCCTCAGACGGCGGCGGTGCTGCCGGTGGCCCCCCGGATATGGGCGGCATGGGCGGCATGGGCGGCTTCTAAGAAGCACCGCCAAAAGCGTCCTCTCACCGCCAGGAGGCGATGAAAAAGCCCTGCTCCAGACTCTCTGGAGCGGGGCTTTTGCTTTTCTTCCGCCCGGCAACTGGAACACCCTCACCTTCTGGGTTCCCGCCTTTGTGTAAACAACCTTTGCGCCCTTTTCGGCCGAGAAAACCATCCGCTTTCGGACGTTGCGATCGGAAACCACGCAAGCAGAATGCATTGACATCGAGTCCGAAGGCGCAAGAAAACTTCAGGTAGAACAAAGCGCCACGGCGTTGGTGCCCGTTCGCCCGGCGCAACACCTCCACCACGCTCGCTTGAAGCTGAAGATCGCAACCGCGTGTCAGAGACGTCATGACAGCCATACCCTACACCACGCCTAGAAGACAGCCCCCCAAAGAGCTCACGTTCATCGGAAAGTGATGATGCGAAACAACAACCGCAACCGAATGAGCTTGGAGAAACGCGCTCGGCCCAAAGGCCGATACCAGATCGCTCGCCGCATGGGGGGCACCAAGATGGCGCCCCGCATGGGATTCGACGACCAGGGCTTATCTTGAGCACCGTATTCGCCTCATTCGGGGCGAACCCCTTTTTTCCATCCATTCCGGGAAAAAAAGGCGTCGGGGTCAATTTCACCTGCATGTGGATTCACCTGAAAACCGTTGACACCCCCGCATCTTTCTCATCGTATGGGCGGCCTGCAAAGGGGGGGATCGCCCCGACTGCCATGTTACCCAAGGAGCATTCCGAGTGAGCAATCTTGATGGGCGAAAACGCCAAAGTGTCTTGCGGCTTAGCCCCATTCTTGGTTTTTGTTTTTCCCTCGCGGCACAAAGCTCGATTTCCGAAGCCCAATCCCCCGCCGAGCTTCGGTTGCACGTCGAACCCGGCTGGAACGCCCTGCCTGTCATCGAGACGCCAAGCGACCCCGACACACCTCTAAGGTCTTCAATGTCTATTCAAGACAGCCGACAAAGGGAGCTGAGCATCCCGGATATCAAAAGTACGCTGTTCTCGCAAACCAGCGAACCCCAGCTGATGGTGGGTGACGGCGCTTTCGAAAACCAAACGGTCCATTGGGTCTTTGCCAGTCAGGCACAAGACCTGACTCTTCCAATCCCTCAAGAAACTGTCGAAAAGAACACCGAACAAACGCGCACATCATCTTCCACAGTGGCGGAGGGGTGGCACGCAGTCCACTTCATCAAGACGCACATCTACGATGACCCCCAGGTCGATAGGGTCTTACGATGGGATCCCAGCGCCAAGGCCTACAAAGATCTCTCCGTAGGGGACCGCCTGGAGCCGACTGTAATGTACTGGCTCTACCGAAGTGCGCCTGGCATGCTTTCCTTCTCAGTGCTGGGCGGCACCGCAAGGACGCCACAGCCTCTGACCACCGCGTCTGAAGTCGAGTCCCAAAAAACGCCCCGCAGTCTAGTCGAAGGTGCGCCCGTCATCGGCCTCGGAGACTTCGAAACCCCCTCGGTTGCGACCAAGAACGACGTTCATGCGGCCATGCCCAAAAGCGTGGTCACCGGCCACGGCGAAAAGACCATGGTTCACCTCGCATACATCGCAAAGGACGAGCAGGGTGACCACATCGAAGTCTTGCATTCCCTGAAGAGCGGCAAAGCAGGGTCGTTCAGAAGAGACCAAGGACGACGGGTGGCCACCGCCTTGCCGGGATGGACGATCACCGAACTCGCGGTGGCCGCCTCTTCGGAAAAATTGGTGATCGCTTGGATTGAAAAAGGCAGCGAAGAGGACAAGACGCTGATGCGCATCCAAAAAAAGCAGCTGATGTTCACCGGTGCCCAAGAGCCCACGCCATCGATCGTTCAAGCCCCCCCAGGGGTCGGTGAGGCCGACCCGTCCTGGAAGCGAACCCTCAGCCTCGCCATCGACCCCGATGGACACGTCCACATGACTTGGAATCAAGCCAACCAAGTGTTGTACGCGTACGATTTTGAAATCGAGCGCACCCCCGATGGACGCCCCCTCAACGTCTTCAACCAACACGTCCGCACGCCGGCAACCGAAATCGTAAAATACAAGGCCCAATATGCCCCCCGCGCCAACGGGCGCTGCGATTGCGAGGACTGTTGGTGCGATGAATCGTATCCCATCAGCGAGGAGCCGGATCCCAAAAAGGATGGGCAACCGAGGGGACCCTACATCGACCGAACCCATGAAGCCTACGCGTACGCGCCGTCTCTTCACATCGGACCGAAATCGGTCATGATCATCGCGAAGCAACTTCGACTTTGGGAAGACCATCCGGTGCCAAGCGAGGCCTGGCAACGCATGCACGCGGAGCCCATCTACAGCACGACCATCGTTCAACGCGCACAACCGACCAAATGGGTACAGGGTTGGCGCCAAACGTGGAAGACTGCCTATGAGCCGGGCGACGAGCACCGGTGGGCGGGCCTTGGGTTTCAGTACCAGTATCTGTATCAAGGAACATGGCATGAAGCCGACCAAATCGTCTTCGCCCATCGGTCTTTGGACCGTGAAGACACGAAGAGCCCAGCGAAGAAGGAACATTCGGCGCATCACCCGGTCGCCCCGTGGAACCTCAGCGTGGTCGATGGGGATTTTGCGCCTCAAGCTTCACAAAAGCCATCGTACCCCAAGGTGGCCCACATGCCTTCGGGTTCGCTGATCGCGGTGTACGAAAAAGGGCCCCAACATGACGCCAACCAGGCGGACGGCAACCCGCTCTTTTATGCCACTTCCGACGACGGCCAAGTCTGGGCTTCGCCGAAGAACCTCTTGGCTGAAGGCGAACCGCTCGCCGGCTACCTGCCTCAAGTCGCCATCAGTGGCCGTGGCGAAATCGGGGTGGCCTACTATCGGCCAAGTCTGAGCACAGATCTGGGTATTTCGGGTAGGGTCCAAATCGCTCGGAGTCGAGACCAGGGGCGCACCTGGAATGTAGACACTCTCAACGAAGAGCGGCGCACCGAGCGCTTGCTTGACGTGGCGCCGCTGCATGGAACCACGCTCGACACCGAAACTACGACCAAAGCCGCCTACAGCGACCACTACGCGGGCGAACCCAACCTGACCGCGGACGGCGACCTCTTTTTTGCCGCCTTTGTCCACCAGGCCAAAGAAGCCCACAAGCGAAACCGGATTTTGACGACCCGGGCATCCCGCGACCAAAGCGTTCGGCAGCTGGATGCCACCGTAGAACATCCGTCCAGCGCCACGAGCGCGCCGCCAACGGTGAAGGTCGCACTCGTCAACAAGCACCACGTCAAAGTGTACGATGCGCCCCCTGAAGAGCTTGTCGCCGCCGTCGAAGCGTCTTTGGAGGCTTCCCCGCAAGCCCCACTTTGGGCGTCCAACCCTGGCGCGCCCGCCGGGGCCCATGCGGCCCTCACCGCATCCCCCCCTCTTATGCAGGTGGAACTGGTCGAGGGCGAAGCCGTCGTCTCATGGGCGCCGGCGGACCCGCCCCACACCGACGAGGCCGTGCCCCCAAACCCAAGCCTCAACTACACCAAGGCCATCGCTGAGCGTGAAAGCCTCATCCGACGGACAACGCTCCAAGCCTCCGAGGGGGGACGATACGACTACGCCGACTTTCATCCCCCCCTCAGCAAAGAAGGCGCGTATCAGGTGGAGTACCGCCCGGCCAACCATCGCTTCGGCGATGACCAAGTCCCCTTTGATCCCCGCGCCGCGTCGCTCTATGAAGGAGACGACCCAGATTCGATTCATCTGGCCGGATTCGAACGGGTGTGGGTCTATACGCTCGGCATCGCCCTGGCGCAGCTGTCCCGGACCAAAACGGTTCCCGGCCTGACCATCCCCGAACATCGCGCACGAACCCAAGCCATGGCCCGCTACCTGTGCGGCCATGCGGTGGTCGACCAAGCCAACCCCCATGAGCTCAAAGGGTGGCACTTTTCATGGAACACCACCGGCGACAGTTTCAAAGATCCCCGTCTGGTGACCGGCGCCAACGCGTGGGCCATTCACGGTCTCGGCGTGTTCATCACCTCCGAAGCGTTTGAGAATCTGCCTCAAGACGAAGAGCAGGCGTGGTTTAGGCAGTGCTACCAAAGCGCCCTGCTCGGACTCCAAAGACATCGGCGAACATTTGAGGTCGGCCACCAGGCCCGACAGGTCAGCCTCATGACCGCGGGCTGGAGCACCCGCGGACTGGAGGCGGTCGACCGGCCCTTCCCGATCCAAGGAGACGGCGAACCATCCCCGATTGAAGCCCACCATGAACGATGGGCCTACTACAGCGTCGTCGATGCCATCGGCTACGACGTCTACGATGAAGCGCAACCACCGGTCCTCAAGGCGTGTACCCATTCCTCTCTGTGCTCCGCCGCCGACATACCCGAAGACGCGTGGCAGGCTTTCACCCTTTCCGAGCGCGCGTGGGCTCGTCTCAAGCAGCCAGAGATCGCCCGCAATGTGGTCACCGAGCACAACCTCGATGTTCTGAGCGTTCTCAATCACGCCCTGAACCACACCGGGGCGCTCGGGTTGAGCAACAAAGGCGCGCTTGAGGCATGGCGAAACGAGGTTCGTGACGGCATCTTCTACGCGCTTTGGGACCAGGTACCCCCTTCAACGCTGGCGTACCTCGCCGAACGCGAACCCCACAAACAAGCGTGGCTGAAAGACGAGGCGTCCACAGATGCCAAAAGCCCGATGGGCCGTATCGTCACCGGGGGGGCGTTCCAAGAGGACGGCACCTTCTTGAAGAGCAGCCACACCGCCATCGACAATTGCAGCTGGCTGGCCCTTTCCGTCGACTACCGTGACCTACCCCCTTCAGACGAGGGCCCTTCCATCTACGTCAGTCGACTAGAACGTTGCCTTCAGTACACCATCCTTCGTTTTGCCAAAAAGATGGGCTTCAGCGACAGCGGACCCAAGTACTACGGAACCCACTACTTCCAGAACGCGTTTCGCGACCCGTACATCAACCCGAGCGACCTCCAAGAGTCATCGTACCACCTGGAGGCGACGATGGGGCTCATTCTCGGTTTACACCGCTTTGTCGGCGCCCATCCCGAAGTCCAAAGCAGAGAGGGCCTCGAATACGAGGCAGAGAGGCTATGGGCCAACGCCCAAGCGTTCACCCGAGACCACGGGTTTCCTTACTCAAGTCAACGGATCCAGGACCTTTCGACCCTGCTGTCTTCGAGTACGGCGATCCTTTGGTTTATCGATGTCCACGACGCCCTCGAAACACCGCCCTCTTTGCCTCCCGGAGCCCTGGCGATGGGTCAAAGCTTCTTTGGCGCGGCCTCATTTTTGGGGGGGCTTGAAACCTCTCTCGCTTTGGGCCCCCGGCCGGAGGCGGCGGCGCGCTGGGTGTACGGAGTCGAGGTCATCAAGCAGCTCGGCGCCCGGGAGGCCCTCAAACTCGTGCTGGCCGAAATCCTCGCGACCGGCGTGTTCACTGCCATCACCGGAGAGATTCATCAAGAAGAAATCAACGATCTGGTGGACCAGCTCCTCGTAAACGAAAACCACAACGTGGTGGTCGTGGAAGAACATGTTCCGTTTGAAGTTCCGGCGGGCTACGATTACGTTGGACGGGCCCCGCCTCTCGAACCGTCCAATCCCAAAGACTACTACACCTCCGTGCGCGACATGGTGAGCGCGTACCCCTCGTATTGGGAAGAAGCGTTTTCTGACAGCATCATGGCCAACTTGGGCTTTGGCGTGGGCAACACCACCGAAGAACAAGAAGAAGCCGCACAGGCCCTTCGCGCCATGGTCCAAGGCGCGATTCCCCAAGACGTCATTCTCCAAAAGACGTGGGATGGCATCGAAGTCTACCGAAAGCTCCGCCTCTTTCAGCCGCTCGACCGGCTCTATCAAGCGCCCCGGGGTGTGGTGCTCCATCTCAGTCCGGACCACGAGGGTCCCAAGCTCATTCACCACCAGCCAGGATCTTGGACGAACTGGTACGAGGGTGAAATCGCCGCCTCTGACATTCCAGAAGCCTACAAAGACACCTACATCCAATGGATCCACCAATGGCTCCTCGACATCGTACTCGGCGTACCGAGCTGCAAACAACGCCACAGCTCGGATGCCTTCGGCGTCACCGCGCCTTCACGCTGCCCCACGATCCCGCCCGGATGGGACCATTGGCGGACCGAGGCCACCAAAGACATCGCGAAGGGCGGACTCCTCACTCGCCACCCCTCCGCCAAAACCCCTGAGGAAACCGCCACCGACGCCGACTCGGCATCCGTCATCCCCGGCGGACCGCCACCCAAGCGGCCGGCGCTCGACCTCGGGGGTTCGTTCGGCGCGCCACAAGAACTCACCCTCAATAGGCTTCGTCGTATTGGCGGTCGAATGTACATAGACTCACCCTTGCTTCCCGAAAGCCCAAATGCAGAGCGCGTTTTTTCGGACAAGGTTCGAGATGCCTGGCACCAGGTTTATGGACCCGATGCACGCTTCGACGTTCACGGACTCGACACGACGGGTGGAGAAAACAGCAATCTTTTAAGCAACATTGGTTTCGCCACCAATCTATTTGTCCACAACTACGACAAACTCTTCTCTGGGCACGTGCTCGGCCGCAAAACAATCGAGGAAAAACTGGCACGACCACCCTCTTTGGCCCAAGCGACCGTTACCGGACCAGCAACCAATCCTCAAATCTGGGTCGAGTACCGAAACGAATGGGACATCCCGGTCATTCCCGCAGCCAACTACGGGGCTTACCAAATAACGGGCGAAAACAGCCCGCGATTTACAAGGCGTTCAGGATCAACCTTCACGACGGTTTCCAAACTGGAGAATCAATATGGACTCGATCTGCGCGCCCGAGCCGACGACATTGTCGCCGACAGTGCCTTTCAGTTTGGCACGCTCCTCAAACCAACGATGTTTGTACCGATGGGACTCCTCGACAATGAAGTCTACCTGCAGCCCTTCCTTACGCCCATCCATCAAAACCCCGACCAGACACGTCGATGGAAAGACACGACGGTGGAGCTTTCACAGGTCAAAAACCTTCCGGCAAAGGCCATCAGGGACACCAAGTACTTGGACCTGGAATGGTACATCGATAACTTTACGCCACCAACAGGTGGTCTACACGATTTGTACGCCATTTCCGGGGAGGCCACTACGGCCCCAACTGGGTACTTCAGCAACAAAGTTAAGGACGGAAAGAACAAGCTATTCCTCGGAAACTACGTTGGCCAGGGCCGTGTGGTTTTGCACATGTTTACACCGCCAGCAGGCCAAACGATCACCTTTGAAGAAGATGAGACAGAGACGCGCGTGGACGAAACGAAGAGTGTCAAACTCACCGCAGCGATGGTGCGCACTTTTCAGGCTCAAGCCTTCAAAATCAACTACAAAAAGCCCACGCCAGCCCAAGTTCCCGTATTTTTTGGGCTCCCCACCGATCCCTCGGGAGCCCTGACGGAAGACGTCTACCAAGCACTCGTCAACAAGATATGGGCGCTGGTCAAAGAAAAGAAAATCGGCGACGATGGCAACCCATACGATATCGAATCAAAGCCAAAGGCCGATACGACGCTACAGGAAAACGCATTCACACTCGCATTCGGACCGGCGCTTACGATGGGGACCCCAGACTACGAACTCGGATACGGAGGACTGTTGAACCTCCGAATTCGAGAAGACGCAAACGGCGAACCCGAGATTCGCTTCACCATGAACACCGACCACCCGATTCCATTCTATAAGATCGTTCCCCACACCGAAGTCTCCGAAACCACGAGCGTGCCCTTTTTTCGGTACGACTGGAGGGGGAAAGTTGCGGCAGACATCCCGAATACCAGCCTTCAGGGAGTCCTTGACGGCCTCGGAAGCCCCTTGGATAGCCGAACCGACACGATCCGAAACAAACTCGAGGACATCTTTGGGGAGAGCTTTCACGTTCGGATCTCCATCGTCAACCGGCCCACCGAACCCGAGGTGAGCTACGGTCTGCAACCCAAACACGATCTCCGCTGGAAACGTGAGCGGATCGACCCGCTGACTGTGGGCGTCCCCTTAAAACATATCCGAAGCGACGGTACCGTTGACCTCGCCTACTGGCTAGAGACCTCGGACACGGACCGGGTAGCCTTCGCAAGCAACGAAGAGCCCACGTTTGCTACAGAACTTGTGAGTCTCGAGCATGCGAGGCCTGACGGTGTGCTCGGCTCCGTAGAACTCGTCTATTACCACGATACCGCCAACCCGGATCATGAATCCTACCAAGAGCTCGTCCTTCAAGGATACTCGGAGGAGGCGTCTTCTTTGCGTCTTCGAGATCGCCCTTCGGATGAGGCACTGCAGGTGGTCGACGATCACATCCAGGTCATGCTTGATGCTCTGGCGGCCAAGTTCGACCGCGCTACCCATCTTGACGATGTGATGCCCTATCACGGGAGCCGACACACGGAAGAAGTCGTGAACTTTGCTGTGTTTCTCCTCCGAATCATCAAAAAAACGGACCCCTTGTTTGTCTCCGAGTGGATCATCCGAATGGGCATCCTCGCCGGGCTCTACCATGATTTTGACCAATCCTATAAGTTTGGCAAGCAGGGCGAACGCATACGCCTCACCGGGACCAACGAGCAAAAGAGCGCGAATGCTGCCGCAGAATGGATGGATTCGGTCAACAAGCAACGCCCAGAACCCATCTTCAGCGACGAGGACATCGCGATGGTAGAGTACGCAATCTTGGCCACACAGCCCTCGTTTCGTGGCGGAGAATTCAGGCATCGGCTGCTCGACGAAGAGAACGTGCCCCTTATCGCCCGCATCTTGACCCTGGCCGATGTCGACCTCGGGGCCCACAAGCCGAACCCCTGGCTCACCAAACGAACCAATGAGGCTTTTCGGGAAAAGAACCTTGATGTTCTTCATGCAATCGCCGAGGCCACTGCACCGCTACCGAACGAAACACTGGCGCCCTACAAAAGGCGGGTCATTGCCTACTACAACGTTGTTTTGGACCGAGTGCGAGCGCGGCAAGAACAGTCTCCCATCGATATTTCCTATTTGCCGGAGGGGTCTCAAAAGACGATTGCCGATCTGTTTGACTTTGACCGGACCTATGCTGATCTCGAGGCGGCCCGAGACACCCTCGACAGCCATACCCCAAGAGAAGTTTTACGCATGATCGGTTACGCGGGACCTGGGCTCTAGCAGGGTGCTAAAAACACTGCACGCTGCAAACAGTGTTCTCTCGCTGAAATACGCTGCATTGGTTGACATCAGCGCACTTGCATAGTGTGGTGGCGGCCTTCGCGCTCTATGGGGGATAGAATCCGCGTTGTAGGAGGAGCCAGTGGATTCGAGCGACCGAGGCAGGGCAGCCACACAAAACATGGAGAACAGAAGCGTCTGTGGAGCGCCACGAGCCGATTTCCGAGCAATCCTCGTAGGCTTATACACACTTGTGAGTCTTGTAGCTTGCAGAGAGCGCGGGGAGGATCCTGAGCCACCTTTTGGTGTTCAGCAGACCCAACAAGCTCTCGCGTCGGGGTGGACCCTATTGTCCGGCGACGACGCTGACCTTCTCGATGACATTCCGGACACGCAGTGGTGGGCGTACCGCATCGGGCCCCCACCGGCGCAAGGGGCATCGACCAAGAGCCTCAGCCCGGGGCACCACTATTGGGTCTACATCGTCCCCGCGGAAAGCCCCCGATCGGAACCCCCACCGATCCCCCAGGTGCTGCAAAGCGACAGCAGATCTACGCCCCTGGTTGAAGCGCAAGCGCCCATTCCGGCCGCGCGTTTGGCCCCGGACCGTGTCTTTGCCTGGAGCGTAGACGCGCAAACGATGGTCGAGGTTGCTTCAGAGCAAACGCTTGCGGCAGGCAGGCGCTACTGGCTTCATGGCAGCGGACGCTGCCACTTTCACGACACGGTCCTCATGGACACGATGCGCATCGTCGGCGGTTGCCCCGATGACGCCGCGGAACAGGCCGTCAAAAACCTCGACACGCCAGTGGATGTTCGGGCCACACGCCCACCACGCGGCATGGTGGGTTGGTCAGACGAACGCGCCGCACACCTTCGATGGCAAGCCCCCAAATTTTTGAACAGCGGTCGGCCCATTCCTTCGGACACCCAAGTTGGGTACCGCGTGGTGCGGTACCCGAAAGCCCCTTCCGCCGCAGACCCGAACAGCCCTGAAAGGAATTCCGTAGATCTCGAAGAACCGGCCTATGACGCTATTCTTCCCGACGATCGTTCCTATGTGTACCACGTGATCGCTTTTTATACGAACCCGGAGGGGCAGGTCTTGACGTCCGAGCGCTCGAGCCGGGTGACCCTGAAAAGAAAAGAGCCGGTCATCATCACGCCACCGGGATCCTTCGAACCCAAAAGCGAAGTCACCGGCGAGGGCATTCACGCAGACCATCCTGCCGTCGTCATCACCGAAACAAGCGGCCAGGCCTTAACCCATATGGCCTACGTTACTCAAAACGCAAAACACGGCGACGTGCTCTTCTATAAGCGGAGCAGCCGTTTGGCCAAAAGAGGTTCTTGGGACCCACCTCAATCGATTGCCACCTCCGGTGCAACAACTCGAATCCGCGAAACGGCCATCGATGCCCGTGGAGAAAAGGTCGTGATCACGTGGCTCGAGGTCGAGGAAGACCCTCTTTCGTCAACTTCAGCGTCGAGCATCTACGCGGTCCAGAGCCAGGACGGGGGCCAAAGCTTTGAATCTTCAGCGACTCTGCTTCGATATAACGCGGACTGGAAGCGCAATATCAATGTTGGCCTCGATAAGCGAGGGCACACGCATTTTGTCTGGGGCGAAAACAGTCGGGTATTCTACGTCAAAGACTTTCACGGTCCTGTCGAAAACGTTTTCGACCAGACCAAGAGACGCATCAACGATGAAGTGGTTTCCTACCGACGCTTGTACGAAGCCAAAGGCTGCCAAGACCAAAGATGTGACTGCACCAAACCGGTCGAGGAGTCTTACTCGCTGATGAGCGACCCCGAACCAGGCCAAGAGGAAGCTTTCATCAAGCCCTACCTAACCCATCAGGTCCGAGCTTACGTGCAGGACCCCAGGCTCGACATCGACGATGACCGGATTTCGATCGTTGCCCATCAGACCCGGCATTACTCCAGTCAACCGGTTCGCAACGCAGACTGGTCTGGCGCCTGGGGGCCGTACGTCGCTCCACCCGCTCGATCCGCGGGCGGTTTCCACTTTTGTCCTCAACTCGGCTCGATTTCTCGGCAACGCGGTTTTCGGCAAACGTGGAAAAAGGACATCTACGGGTGTGCGCCAGTTCCACAGGCCCATGAATCTGACCTCTACCATCGAGAACTCAGCGATCCAGCGTTCACCGAAGGATTTTTTGCTGCCCAAGACTTCTATTCCTTCGACCCGGCCCGCGGCCACGCTCAAAACTGGTACTACTACCTCTATGATGGCACCTGGGATGAAGCCGACCGCATCAAAATCGCCCAGCGGCCGCTCGACGACGGCGCGTGGTCGACGGAATCGCTGGAAACCCGTGCCATTCCCAAAGTGGTCGGCAGCACGGTCCAAGTGGTCCACGAGCCTCAGCGCGTCGAAACCGGGTGGCGCCGCGGTGCTTGGATAGACAACACCCTTCAAAAGTGGCGCGTCCGAACCATCGACCGTTTTGAAAGCCAAGGCGATGAAGCCATTTCCTGTGGGAAGACCGCGCCCCAAGGGCCGGGCTTAGCCGGGCCGTCGCGCCCCCAAGTTCAAACCATGGCGGATGGCGCGCTGGTGGTGGTGTACGAAAAGGGCGGGCCGGCGAATCCTGCGCTCGGTCACCCCATCCACCTATCCTACTCTCGAGACGGGGGCCGGTATTGGTCTTCTCCCGAAACCATCGCGCACGGCCACCGACCCGCGTTGGCCCCATGGTCAACAGGCGAATACGCGGTCACTTTTTTTGGAGCCACGCAGAATGGAACGTGGGCTATCCAAACAGTCCGAGGCGCACTGGGTCACGTGCCTTCCGACATCACCATCGTGGACACCGCACACCATAACTCCGAAGCGAACCGCACCGCAGCCGTCGTTGTAGGTTCAAATGGAGCCGGAGCGAAGGGGGGCGTACGCGCGGTGAGCCACGGCTCGTTTTTGCTGGTCGCGTGGGTCGAGCCCAAACATGGGCTCGAAACGCACCGCATCGTCACGAGTCGCACCGCAGCCACAGGGGCCCGCAAGACCTCGCTCTCATGGACCGCCCCCGAGCAAATCGTGGCGCATCGGACCACCGCAACCCTCCTGGAGTGCACGGATCAGTACCACATGCTGTCCGCCGCGTGCCGCACACCGACGGTCCACCAGCCCGCCACCGGACAAAGAATACAGGGATCTGAGGCAGCCCACCCACAACTCTCTGGCGGAAGGACACAAGAAAAGAGCGTGACCGAGGCCGGCCACGCATCAATTCCACCGGCAGAACAAGCGTCCAATTTTTCGTTTCAACCAGGAGCGCAACAAACGGTGTGGGCCGAATTTTCTGAATACGGTGCACCGACATCGGCCACGCTTTCGGCCCTCAACCTTGAAGAAGCTTCGGTCGCCCTGGCTTTAGGCGAATCCTCCGCGCTCGCACCAACCGCGCTCCTTTCTGTCGACGAACCCAGTATGCACGGCAACCTTCGCCGCGCCATACGATTGCGAGACGAACTTTACAACCCTGAGCTCGGCGCTCAGCGAGAATACCTTGCCGACGAACAAAATGAGGACTCTGAGTACTTGGCCCAATTCGATCGGGTGTGGGCATACACGCAAGGCATCACGCTCGCGCAATTTGCCCGGCAAAAAGATCCACGCGCGGAGGCCGTTGCGGAATATCTCTGTCAAACTGCGCTTCGGGGAACCGACAACGAAGGTCGTTTGGTCATTCACGGGTGGCCTTTTTCGTGGAACACGCAAGCCGATACATGGAAAGACGCCCGATGGGTCACAGGCGCCAACGCGTGGGCTATTCATGGGCTCGGCGTCTTCGTCACCTCGCACAGCTCCTCTCCCAAGGCGCAAGAACTCACTGAGTGCTATCTTGCCGCGCTGAGAGGGCTCGAAGCCCACCGCCATCCCAGCGGGCTTATGACCGCGGGACACACCACCTTAGGACTCCAACATGCCACCCGACCCGAAGCGATGGGGCTCGAAGAAGATGACACCATCGAGTGGGCCTACTACGATGTTCTCGATGCCATCGGCTACGACGCCTTTGACGACAAAAAGCCACCCGAAGTGGCCCGCTGCCGCCGCGTGAACGACACCACCTGCACGCCGCTGGAAGACCGGGTTCTTACGGCCGACGATTTTCTCACGCTCCAAACCTCGGCACCGGCCACAAACGTGGTCACCGAACACAACCTGGACGTATTGAGTGTGCTGAATCACGCGCTCACGCACTGGCGCCACATATCCTTCGGCCAATCGCTCGAAGAGCGGGTCACCCGCCTCGAGGCACTCACCTCTTGGCGCAACAAACTTCGTGATGCGATCTTCGAGAAGCTGTGGGATCCGAAGCAAAAGCGCGTCATGACCGGGGGGCACTTTGAGGGTTCAAGCTTCGTGGCCAACGAAGAGACTGCCGTCGACAACTGTACGTGGCTTTCCCTTTCGGTGAACTACGATTCACTCGGGGCCACCGAACGAGACAAATTGGGTGCTTGTTTGCAGTATACGGTCGCAACTTTCGTCCGAGAACTGTCTTTCAATGAACGCCTGTACCGCGGGACCTACTATTTTCCCAACAGCTTCAAGGATCCGTACATCAGTCAGAGCAACGACAACGAAAAACTCTACCACCTCGAAGCAACCACGGGCCTCATCCTCGGTATTCGTAAGTTTGCCGACGCCCACCCCGAACACCCAGAGGTTGCATCACTGAGCCATGAGGCAGATGTCCTGTGGGCTGAAATGCAGCGCTTCGTTCGAGATAATGGCTTTCCGTACTCGAGTCGCGCCATCCATAACCTCATGACGACCCTTCCCTCAAGCACGGCCGTCATCTGGTACATCGACGTCTACGATGACGACGCGGACCGGCGACGTTCGCTGGACCAGCCGCTTAAAAACTATGCCCAAGGGGTCGATGACCGAAGCCACGCCCAAGACATCAACGACGCTTGGGACAGCCTTGTAGACCGCCAGTACGGGCAGACCTCCGACAATGGACTGCATCCCAAATTATTCCACCGACGACGCGAAGACGGACTCCACGACCCGGTATGGGGTACTTTTGAAGGACAGCTCTCCAAGAATCTTCGTGTGCGTCGTTGGACACAAAGCTCCGGAAGAGAAGAACTCGCCACCTCAGACATCCGTACCGCGCCTGGTGCCAAGACACCGCCCCTCACCCAAATCCACAGCGTTCCCATCAATTCGATAGAGATCGCCGTTTATGCGTTTGCGTATACCCAACCACCCGCAAACAGCGTCCTCCAGACCTTCAACTGGATGGGCGCACTGGACGAAACCCACTACGCGATCGGGGGCGTGGTTGACGTGGATGGCACCCATCCGGGCGATCGCGTTATGCTGTCCATCGTCGACCGGGATAACGTGGAATGGTTCATAGACGTGGTCGACTTTGATCCATCCACCGGCGCATTCTTACACACCTACAAAGAGGGTACACCTGGCTATCCGGTATGGCCGGTGTATGACCTTGATAGAGGTTGGAGGGTTGAAGATAATCGGGCCATACAGATTCCGCAGGACTCCGACCACCCCGGCGGAAGCTCAGTGGTCTTCGATGATCAGCTTGAGGTTGTCGCTTTGCCCATCGCCCGGGTGATTCGACCCGGGACCGAAGGCGCCATAGCCACAAGCGCCGCCTTTGTCCCCGAAATAAGAAGTGGGCTTCACATTTGGGTTGGTAGACCTGGTATGTGGTCCTTTCATCACCGCGAAGGCGGCATTCATCGGTACGAATTGGTCGATGTTTCGCACACACCAGCCCAAGTGATGGGCTCGGTCAGTGAAGCCGAGCAACCCACCGGCCGATTTGTCTCGGAGCCACAATCCGACGCGGCCCCGCAAAAAGCCGAAATCACGGTGCTCGAGGACCAGGCTTTGGGCATCCTCGCGGGTCTCAGCCGAGATACGGGAGCGGGCTCCTGGCGACCATTAAGAGGTCAGGTCCACCAGTGGACCCAGGGCTTGTTGTCCACGCTCGAGGCCCGTAAGATCGATGGGGAGACGGTGCTTCAGTTTCCCTTCGCCACATGGGCGGCTGACGGAAACTCCGTGGCTTCGTACTACCAGGTGAGCGCACAATTTCTTGCTATCTATGCGCTCACCGAAGCCCATGCCCAACAATCGCTTCTGGGGGCCAAAGCAAGTCGCGATCTGGTCGACACCGTACGGGCCATCCGAAAGCTGTACGGAGTTCATCCCGGCGACGGCCGTCTGGTCAGCGGAGGGGGCTTTCCGGCCCAATTGGCGGGCGAAGTGGACCTACCGGTGAACGTCACCGGGGGACCCTCAGAAGGAACCCATGGATCCAGCTTTCCAACATTTCCGATTCTGTCGCTTCAAGACCACGTGCTCGGATGGTTTGCGGTCCGAGGGTTGGCGAGTCTCTACTTCGAAGACGAGGCAACCTATTCGTTTTTAGAACAAGAGCTGAATGGGCTTCAGACCGCCATCGTGGATCACTTTTGGGATCCGAGTGGATTCGGCGGGCCCATTCCCTACCTCTGGCTGCACCAAGATGGGCAAATCACCTTGCCGCCGACAACAAGCAGTCGCGGCGATGTTTCATCCGCCGCCGCACTCTATTTGCTTTTCACGCTGGAATCAGGGAATCCTGCGCTCTATGACCGGACCGCAAGATCGGTAGAGATCTTGCTCCAATCCGCACCAGCCCACAGACCACAGCCAAGCACCGCGGCACTCGGAACAGATCTCTCGGACAGTCCGCTGTTCAAGGCGTTGGCGCTTCGTGCCGCCGCCGCCATCGATCCTCGGCTGCTCGAATGGATCTGGGCCGAGTACCCAAGTTTGCGCGAATCCGCGGGCGACCACGTACAGAGCATGGCTCTCCAACAAATCGTGGAACACCCGCGCCACCTCTTTGGCGTCCACCAAGAACCGTTGTTCTTCGCCATCAACCCAACATTCGAGGGGCGATACACGGGCGCCTTTTTCATCGATATCCAGGCGCGCTACGGGCGACACTATGCCGACACGCTGGCTACGCTCCTCATGTCAGACAACCGCGCGTATGTTTTCGATAGATTGCTTCACCGTTTGGTGTCGCTGGATGCCGCATTTGCCCTTTACGAAGCGCTCGAGCTTCCATCCGAATGGCCCAAAGTGTTTGCCGACCTCCCCTACGAAGACCGCCTGCTCAAAACCATGTCCGGGCTTCAAGACCTGTGCACCGAAGCGCCTGAGCTCCTCCAGTGGGCCGAAAATATGGAGCAAATGCTCGGTTTACCGTGCCATGACGCCGAATCCCTCTTCGAACAGGCACTCCAAAGACGACTCGGCGGCCAAAATGTCGAACAACTGGCCATGGAAATCGCACACCCTCACGACGGGTACGACCTTCTGGCCTGGGCCCGGCGTTTGTATTCCACCACCGGAGACGCACCCTCTCCCCGCTTCTCTTCAGCGGACAGCGGACTGCCTAAAGGCAACCCTTACGGAAACCTCGACCATCGGGGACTGACCGTCAGCCGGTCCACTTTCGAATTCCTTGAGACCCAAGTTCCTGAAGACCAGCTTTTGCTTTCCCATACCAACCCTGGATCCGTATCTCTTCAGTCATCGCTTCGGGCCCGATGGATGGGTGCCGTCAGCGCGACCACCCGCCGAAGAGCGCACCTTCGGGCGCCGCCGGTGCCTCGCTACGAAGTCGAAGGTATTGACATCCTCGAGCTGGACAATCCGGGCTCGCCCGATTTTTGGAGCCGGCCCGCCCTCGAGCTCAGAATGCTGGCAAACGAACCCATCGAACACCAGGTTTTTGCGCACGATCGAGCCATCGCCCCCAACACCGGCGCCATCCTCGAATCGGTCGAGAGCAAAGAAAACATCCGCCAACTCCGCCGACTCATCAACGAACACCTCGGCGGCGATTTGCCGGCGCTCGCAAAGGCCTCGGCCCTAACCATGGGGCAACTCCACCTTGTGATGCGGACCGGGATCCTCACCGAAGAGATGCTCGAAAAGATTGGACCCGCCCTCGGCCTGGGCGACGCGGCGCTCGAGGAGACCAAGGCCCTCTTTGTGCTCACCCCGAGTGACAGTGGTTTTTTTGTGGTGCCCCCACAAGAAGCGCAACCATCGGATCTGTTTTCCCGCCACCTGTCATTCTTCATGGATGGAAACGCGGGCGCCGGCCTCATCCAAAAACACGTCCTCGGCGAACACCAAAACGGTGCGGCCGAGGGCCTGGCCGCGGCACCGGAAGCCGCCCCAGTGGAAGCACTCATGAGAGGCCCAGGACTCTTTAGGCCGAAGACCGGCACCCAGGCCCTGAAGGCGCTGACCCGGCACATCGACGACCTCCTCCTTTTGCCCCCCGAGCTGGCGGTGATCATGGCCGGCATTCCCACGGCGCTGGGCTATGCGTCCAGCCTTGCACTGGAGGTCGATCCGGGCCTCTTATCCATTTTCATCGGGAACAAAGCCCCGTCCGCAGATCTATGGACCTTCGTGGGTCGGGTTCGCGCCCAGGATTTGTTGGCTCCGCTCGGTACCTACCTCCGCGACGAAGAAGACATCCGCGCACAGGTACCCATCTTCACCGCATCGCGTTTTGTGAACGACCCCTTGGAGGGTCCATCAATTTCCTTTGATGACGACCGCATCTACCATATCACTTTGGACTGGGTCGGCATCGACAACACACCGCTCGGATCTATCGGCGTTCTTGACTTCGAGGATGGGGCATTGTTTGAGGTGCACGCCCTAAACACCGAGCACCCCCGCTCAGCCATCATCGACGCATCGGTGAGGAGCCACCTTCGTTGGCAACGGGCCTCAAAGATGGCGGAGGTCCTCCCGGAAACAGTGCGGAACATGTTCTTGTTTTGGGTAGAACTGAGCATACGAACCGAATTCACCCAAAACAATGCCGAGCGCATCGTCCTCACCCCCCCCCAAAACGAGTCCTTGTCCTCTCGTGGTCGAGGGTGGAGCTACAGCGTGGAACCCGCCGGCGGCAGGATTCCCGGAATCTACGCGAATACGCCCACCCAGGACGACGAAAACACGCAAGAGGTTCCAAAGGCGCCGGCCCCAGCGTCGAGCGAGGAGAACAGCACCACGAACCCACACACAGACGAAATCACCACGGACGAAACCATCTCCGACGAAACCAGTGAGTCTTGCACCATCACCGGCGACGCCCTTGGCGACCGATGCCTCTTGAAACGATTCGCGGCGATGTACAACCTTGCGGATCGTTGGACTTTGCTCTGGGAGCTCAGGCTACGGGGACCCACGGCGGTCGGAGACTTGGCCAACGACCTGTGGGGCATGGTGAAGACCAGTAGATTCTTGGTCGAGCTCTCCGGACTCGGCTTGACCAAGCATCAAGTGAAAGGCACCCATAGGATCTACCACGTCGACGAGGCGGCTTTTCAGCGTCTTGCCAAGGCCCTCGACGGAAACCCATTGCTCAGTGGCCTGGCCAACCCCGTAGCGCTACGGAACGCCGGCGCACGCCTGGGCATCAACAATCAAGTCAACTTCTCGTCTCTCAATGTTGAAAAGTGGCGGCTCCTGGATACCCTTGCACGCCATGGCCCTCACACGGTGAACGACCTCGTGTCGCTGATGGGCTGGACCAAAACAAAAACGAGTCGGCTCCTCACTGCCCTCGATGGGGCCGGCCTGGCGTCCATGACCAAGAAAAAGACCCAACACATCTACACCGCGAACCGCGCAGCCGTTTTTCAAGTGCGCCATCAGATGAACCTCGAGCTTCTGAGCCTACACCCCCCCAACCCGGGACGGTTGCATCAGGCCCTCGATGCCCTCTACGAACAGAAGGGGCTCGACTACCGGACCCTAAAAAACCTCGATCGCTTGTATCTGCTTCTCGAGCTTGAACGACTCGGTCCAACCGCGGTCACCGATCTGAAGGCCCCCACCGGATGGCATATCTCCAAGATCAGCCGCGCACTTGGCCTTTTGGCCGACGCCGACCTGGTGTCATACGACAGCGACGGCCTCATTCGGCGCTACCGGGCAAACAAGGATGCGCTGGAAAACATTCGCCAAGACAGCCAACTCGGCGGACTGTGGCTGTACGCCGTCAATACGGCAGCCCTCGAGGATGCCGTCGAAGCCCTGGCTGCCGGCGATACGGGTGACAAAGATTATTCGGTCTTGAAGAATTTCGATCGATGGTTTCTTCTGCAAGAGCTTGCCTTGTACGATCCGGTAGGCGTGACCTACTTCGCCGAACAGATTAAGTGGGACCTAAGAAAGGTAAGCATCGAACTCAAGACTCTGCGATCGGCGGGCCTGGTCACGGTCGAACCCAAGCAGCAATTCCGAATCCACAGCGCTGACAATTCCGCGATTCAAACCGTTCGGACTGCCATCCACGCCCACACCCTCAAGATGCCCAACCAGGCCATCGAAACGCCTCCGCTCGCAATCAAAAGTGAGGGCTCGAGGCCGGATGCCAACGTCGTTATCACGGCCAATCCTACAGTGGGCCCCTCACAACCGATCACCAACCTGGAGCTGGACCTGGCCAAGGAATTCAAGAGGGCGCGAATCGACGTAACCGCCCAAGGCAGCCAACTCGAAGTGCGATTGGGCGACAAACTCCCAAAGCACATGGAACGTCCCAATAGACTCTTCTCCATGACGTGTTGGGGTATCGAGAGCACTTTCAAACGGACGTTTTCCATGGATGTCCACAAGAACAGTGCCAAAACGGGTCCGTTTTGGACGCTCAACTCACCCTTCGATGTTGGAACGAGCGGCGGCCCTCCGGTCCCAACCCATTGCATTTTGTGGTGGGTCGTAGAGGGACAAGGCACACCAAACAAGATGGTTGCGTATTCTACCTTCGACATCAGCCCCAGAACTCTCCCAGAAACGAGCATCACCCTCGATGGCAGCGACCTCTGGGTGAGAATCCACCTCAGTGCGCATCGCCCCGTGGCGCCCCATCTGACTACCTATGAAATCGACGCCTACAAAAGAGACCCAAGCAAGGAGCGCTGGGATCAACAACTCGAGCAGGCTTACAAGAATGAACGCCAGCCCGACGTGAGGCTGAGCTTGGTCACCCGGCAGGTCGAATCCATAGGAGGCGCGCGCATCCCTTGGAGCGAATCGCCAGGTGATTGGTTCTTTGCGGTCTATCTCAAGACCCAAAACCGACGCCAACTAGTGGGCACGGCCATCCGAACCCTCCCCTAGTCCACTTTGCCATTGGGAGGCTCTCTTGTCCAAGTCGGTGCCGATCGAGGACAGGCAGATATCGGTACTCTGTTTGTGGAAACACATACGGACTGTGTGCATGCTTCCTAGCACCAGCCCGCCCGCGTCGGTCTCCTCAGATCCTGGTTCCCCAAACACAGCGCCCAAGCCCAAAAGCCCTTCCTCTATGGTCACGCCAGCCATAAGGACGGTGTGTGCGTTGATGTACCGCATGGAGTAGACCATCAAGTCTCTTGGCATAGCGACTTCAATCGTTTCATCCGTCTTTGCGTTGTGCTCGAAGAGCAGACATTTGCTGGTTTCGATCCCAACAGACACCGAACCGGCGACCATGACGGGCAGGTCTGGCCAATGATCGACCGCGGATACACCATTGATGAATCCCAAGGCGTGAGAAACAAAGGGGGCGAACTGCAATAGATTGCCGTCGTCATGACCAAAAAGTTCACCATTGACCTCAAAGAACGTTCCGGAAAGCGTTGCCGGAGAAGTGCCGGTAAATGGCCTCCGGTCAAAGGCCTGACTTGTGACCGCTTGTCCCAGAGGGCCGAAGCTAAGGTGAAGGTCTGGGTTGCTCAAGGAAGTCACCACGAGCCGATCATTGTCTAGCGGCTGGACTCGGTCCTCAGACAACGACCCCCGCAAGCCTCCACTCAAATCTACGACCTGATCATTGTCGATGCGGCAGTAGACTGCAGTGTCGACAAGTCGCGGTTCTTCGCCTTCTGACGGTTCCGACCAGTTGAAGTACTCAATACCGTAGAAGGTGCCGGCCCTGTCCCGGACAAGCTCTGAAAATGACCAACGCTCTCTGCCCAATGTCTCGACCTCACCGGTGATTCGACGTACCGTGAACAGACCACCACGACTGGGTCCGGTTTTCGGCCTAGACATATAGCATATTTCCCCCGCGGCGTTCGCGGCCACAAAGAGGAACTGTTGCGCAACTACGGCGGGCACCGCAGCCAATCTCGGATTCGGTATCATCGCGGGCAGCGCCTCACTATCGATGCAGCGCGGCCCAAAGCGTGGAGAAACTTCGACGAGTTTGCACGAAGCTTCATCGACGCGTACCTTCTGACATCACCATTGTGGACGGCGCACAGCATAAATCGGAAGCGAACCGCACCCAAGCCGTCGTTCCAGGTTCAAATGAAGCCGCAGCGAAAGGGGGCGTACACGCTGTGAGCCACGGCTCGTTTTTGCTGGTCGCGTGGGCCGAGCCCAAACATGGGCTCGAAAACCACCGTATCGTCACCAGTCGCGCCACAGCCACCGGGGCCCGCGCAAGAACTCACCGAGTGCTATCTTGCCGCGCTGAGAGGGCTCGAAGCCTACCGCCATGCCAGCGGGCTTATGACCGCGGGACGCACCACCGAGGGACTCCAACATGCAACCCGGCCCGAAATTGCGGCCATGCACTCATCTCCCGACCCCCGGACCGCGAAGAGGCTCCAGCCTTCGGAAGCTCCCTCACAAAACGGGGCCTTCAAGGATCGTCTTTCCGGCCCGGCGGTTTAGTGCGGAGGGTGTAGTTCACTTGTGCTCGGTGAGATCGCAAGCGAACCGTCACATGCCACCCGATTGCGACCACCCTTTTTCGCATCATAGAGGCACGCATCAGCCTTGGCCAAAAGAACGGCGCGCTCCATGTTCGCAGTAGGCGTTTCGCTGGCGACACCCAGGCTGAGTGTGACGCTTTGAAGTGGCGAAGCAGAGTGTGCCAAACCGCGTTTAAGCATTCTCATTCGTATCCGTTCGGCTATGCTCCCCGCACCGGAAAGATCTGTGTCCGGAAGAACGACCACAAACTCCTCCCCTCCATATCGTGCAACGAAATCGGAGGGGCGACAAAGACTCGAGGCGATCGTACATCCTACGATCTTGAGACATTCGTCCCCAGCCTGATGACCGTAGGTGTCGTTATAGTCCTTGAAGTTGTCGACATCACACATGATGACCGACAACACCTTCCTATTTCGAGCTCCTTGCTTCCATGCTTTCTCAAATTCCTCTTCGAATGCCCGACGGTTAGGAACGAGGGTTAAGGGATCGATTCGGACTATTTGTTCCAGGGTTTGGTTGCTCTTAGCCAACTTTCGGTTGAGCTCTTCAAGCTCAATTTCCTGTCGGCGGAGGCGTACCAAGTTTTGCGCGCGAGCGATGAGTTCTCGCTCGTTAAAGGGCTTAGATAGGAAGTCCTGGGCGCCATTTTGGAGGGCTTGGAGCCGGACGCTCATGCCGGTTCGCGCGGTAAGGAGAATTACCGGCGTTCGTTCTAGCTGCTTTTCCTTCCTTATGGCTTCGAGGAGTTGTTGGCCATTCATTCTGGGCATCATCATGTCAGTGATGACGAGTTCCGGCATCATCTGTCGTGCGCGCTCGAGCCCTTCCTGTCCGTTTTTCGCACTTGTTACGCGGAACTCACTGGCGAGTATTCGTCGAAGATGTAACCTCAAATCGTCGTTGTCCTCAACGATGAGAATAGTTGGCAAAGTGTGATCATGAACGGCGGTCTGCGAGGACTTATGGGGCTCATCCATAGACTTGGGAGGTGCCCCTTGGGCTTTCCGCCGAAGCGCATCTACAATGTGCTCTTCGCATAGATTGGATTGCACGGCACCCGTTCCAATATTTCCCACCGGAAGGCAGAGCGTGAAGGTGCTTCCCTTTCCCAGAGTGCTGTTGACAACGATACGTCCATCGTGGGCAGTCGCAATTTCTTTCGCGAGGGCTAGGCCTATTCCGGTGCCGCCATACTCTCGCGTGGTTGCGTCATTCACCTGGCTGAAACGCTCAAAAATCTGCTCGAAACGGTCCTTCGGAATGCCGATGCCAAAGTCTTGCACTGAAATCCGGATCTCGTCATTGTGAGATCTGAGCCGAACGATAATACGCCCATCGTCTCGGCTGAATTTGCAGGCGTTGCTGAGGAGGTTATAGAGTACCGTCTTGACGAGATTGGGATCGATTTCGGCTAGAGATTGGCCTTCGCTTATGTTGGCCTTGATAGAGACAAAATCGTTGCTATCGAAATTCCCGGTTACAGTCCGTACAAGCTTGGCCATATTGGTGACCTCTTTATTGATCTTCCGCCTTCCGTCGTGGTCGAGCCGGCTGAGGTCAAGAAGGTCATTAATCAGGAGTAGGAGCCGAGACGCGTTTCGAAGTCCCACCGTGGCGGGGGTTTGGGTGGTCTTTTCACCGAGTTCCTCGATTTGACTGAAGCTCCCAATAATGAGGGTCAGGGGCGTCCGCAATTCATGGCTTATGTTTGCGAAGAATCGCGATTTTGCTTCGTCAAGGGCGCGCAGTTGTTCGTTGTTGTGCTCGATCTTGAGCCTTTGCCTGAAGTCTCGCAGACGCGAAAGTTCGGTTTCTCGATGAACCAAGACTACGATGGCGCCGGTTCCTACGAGAAAGAGAATCGGATTGAGCATTTCCTTCGAAAATCCGTACGTTGCCGCATTCATGAGGATATAGGGTCCGATGATGGCCAAACACACCAGAAGTGAAAGACGAAATGAGCCAAGGATCAGTACGCTTCCAAAAAGAATCATCATGTTTCCAATGAAATAGTCAGAAGAAAAACCACCTAGGACGACCGTCATTACGGAAATGGCAAGAGCATAGCCCGCAAGTCCCAAGGTCATCAGCGAAAGAACATGTTTGTGGCCGAACGCTGTCTTTGCGAGCTGGGCAGAAAGGACCCCGAAGACCGAAGAAATTAAGCGAAGCATGAAAAAAAGTGAAACGTGTTCACGGGCAAACAGTACATCAAAAGCAACAAAACCGACTTGAACGAGACCTCCGTAGGCAAAGGAAACAAAGGACCGGTCGACCATTCGTTCTCGCGTCTCCTGCGCAAACGGGTCTGAAACGTTGAGGTCTTCGGTGCTGATAGCTTCAGCTGTTTGCCGAGAAACCGTCTTGCCATTTGAAGAAGTCACTGCTCTTGGGTCAGGGTAGCAGATGGACCGCATGAGCGTTAAGGCGAGGTCTCGGTCTGCGTTGAGATGCGATAAAACCGGCTATTTGGGGAGAATTCCCCACCAATACCTCCTTTTACACCAAGCCATCGATTTCTCCCGTTTTACTCGCTGAGCGGAATCACTCCTTTGCCGGTAACTGTTCCTTGTGGGGCGCGTGTTGTTAGCGCTCGAGTCATGAGGTACTGAAACGGGTCATAGCGGTGGTCCGCAACAGAAAGCGCGGGAGGCTCTCTTCTCCAAGTCGACACCGCTCGAGCACGAGCAGATATCGGAACCCTGTTTGTGACGAGCGGACTGCGTTCGAGGCGACCCGCCTTGTGACCGAAGGTGAAGTTTGCATCCGAGTATGGCATCAGCATCCAGAAAACGGATGGACACACACGGACCATGTGCGTAACTGTTCACGGGGGGGTTGAAGGGTTGCTCGGCGAATGCAATTCGGCCGTGTATGATAAATTTACCAGAGACACCCCAGCCACTTGGGCAAGCAATCGAAACACTGCTCGCATCCTTCGTTGACGAGATCTGCCGGGCGACCGGGCAGGCAGTGCGGCGTTCGTTTTCGAGTACCAAGGGGACTACGAAAGCCGGCAGCACCAACAGCAACAATGTGGGGTACCCTTCGAGGCGCCGCTCCCCGGCCGAGCTCGGCGAGCTTTGCGAAAGGCTATACGATCTGGTGTGCGCTCGGCCGGGAGAATCCATGACGATGTTCTCCGAAGAAATCGGTGTACCCGTGCGAGCACTTCACCGGCCCATATCCAAACTCAAGGCCGAAGGACGAAACTGTAGCGCGGGAGAGTGTGACCTCGAACAGCTCGAAAAGGAGCTTTTGCACTTGTCGGTGGCTGAGATGGGACGTGCCGTAGAGCAGTACCACGACGGCGGTCAGACAGGGACCGAACGTAAAAGAAGGGATCTTCGTGCGATCGTAGATGGCCCGCGTTCGGAAACCACAGTTGTGGCATTCGACCTAGTGCCGTCGGTACTCGGTTACGTGGGATCGATGCTCGAAAACATCGACCTGCTGGTATCGACAGGCACTCGCGTCGGTCCGCGGTAGCTCGCGTGCACAGCCTAAGCACACGTCGGGGAAGAGATCGATGAACTTATCCACGGCTGTGACAGAAACAAACTCACGATGCGAGCCGCGGTGGCCTTTTTACCCCCCGCGCTTTCGCTTGGACTTCAGCCTATTCCTGTTAAGGAACCCCTTGCGCGAGCTTGAACCTGGCCCATCGCCGGAGGGCGGACGCTGTGAATTCTTTGAGTTTGGTCAAGTTGATCGGTCAGCTTCTCGACCTGCGTCACGAGCTCGGCGATCTTCGCATCCCGCTCAGCAATCTTTGCGTCGCGCTCAGCCAGCGCTGCCTCCAAGGCGACAATTCAAGCATCGCAGCCCCGCTGATTATCCGCTGCAACGCTGGCGGTCACACCAAGCTTAGATCGTGAACGGATCGCTACGTCAATCCCCCACCAAAAAAAGGGGGGGGGGGGGGGGGGGGCGCGAACAGTTACCTATGTGCATAATGTCTGGCACCGGCCCGCGCATTTCTTGTGTGGCGACCATTCATGATGCGATTGCCTATTTGAGTATGAAATGCGGGAGCATTTGAAGGAAATCGGCTTGCTACAAACGAAGTGCTGGCCGTTGAATCTCCTGTACCTTTTTGTCTCCACTGCCAACAATGGCGAGGAGCACCAGCTAGCCAAGATTCTTGCTGGACAAGAGTCCAGCCACACGAGCGGGAACATGGCAACATCTCTCGCGATTCCTCGATTTTCCGAACTCGGGTGATCATGTTCGGAGGCTCACCACAATTGTGCGAAACGGGCTCAAGTCGGTTGGTGAGGGTAAATAATAGTGCCTGTCCCCATTTTATTTTATCGCGGGGCGGTTGAGAATATGACTTCGACTTCGGAACCGACGATCTTCTTTCCGTTTCGCTCGAGGTGGCCCCGAAGACGATGATTTCCCGCGGGAACCCTCGTAAATGCATGGCTGCCGTTTCCGTCGAAGTCTCGATGTGGCCTCCTATGGTCGAGGGTCAAAACGGGAACGCCAGCGTCTTCGTAGACATTCACGGTCGCGTAGCGGATGGTCACCGTTTGGCCCGTGTGTTTCGCGCCGATCTCCGGAGAGCGAATCATCAGGATGGGCCGACGATTTCGGGCCTGGTTGATCCACCCACCGATGGTTTTCACAGCCAAACGCTGCTGGACAAAGCCGGTCTCCGGACGACTGGGGTCTTTGTCATTGTCGCCAAAGGACAGGTCGTAAGTCCAACGTCCGTAAGCACGGAATATCATAGCTTCAACATCGCCGATGGAGAGCAGTACACGTGCGTAGTCGAGCAACTGCTCGGGAGTCCACATTTCTTTGATGGCCTTGGCCTTGTTCTGAGGCTTACTCCCAAGCTTTTCTCCCGGCAGACTCTTGAGCGCCCAAAACGCAGTATCGGGTACGTGCTTTGCCATGTACTTTTTGTTTCGCAATACGGCGTTGACGGCCCGTCCCGGGTCGAAGCGGCGCTCTTTGTCACTATCTAGAACAAAAGGGTCTGCAATTCCAACGCAGACAACATCACCTTCTCCCTTGCCCACTTGGTGGGCAACCTTGCCCCGTTCGTAACTCACGTAGATGGCGCCGTAGTAGGGCATGACGCGGGTATTCGGGAAGAACTCTTTGATCGTGTTACGCATTTTGACCCGCTGGGCATGCGTCGTCCACTCGCCGATTTCATGGCCCATATAAACCCAGTCAATGCCTTCTTGCCCATCAAGGTCTGAGACACCATCGCCATTGCGGTCAGTGGCCCGCATGGCTTTCCTTGCTTGCGTTGGGTCAAAAACCCATTCTTTCCTCCTCTGCCCATTTTCATCGTTGCGAAACCACAGCCTCTCCGAACCAAATTGCACGCCCACGCCGATATCATGGCGCTTGCCAAGGTCTACTGAGCCATACGGCCAAAAATGCGTCACGTGCATGGATTTCAGGCGCGCGATGCGTCGTTGACGAAAGCCTTCGGGATCGGAGCTTTTGGCCCCGCTCGACCAAAAGCCGAATTGCTTGATGTCTTTTAGACCCGGCAGATGAATCTTGGACGGTCTCGCCGTCACTACAAACGATGCAACACCGCGGCGGCCTTCTTTGGTCACGTACACCGCGGAAACCGTGTGACGACCCATGGATTCAAAGGTGTGCTGCGGACGCCACCGTTTGATGAGCCGGTTATCACCAAAGTCCCAGGAGACGTTGCGAATTTGATGATTGCTCTTGAGAGAAAAATGAACCTTCAGGGGCACCTCCCCTTCGATTTTGCTCGCCTTAATTCGTGCTATCCCGCTATTGTCGGCAGTCACACGGCGAAGCCGAACCCTTGAAAAAGTCACACTCGATTCCCTGAGGTCATCGACAACAAAACTCAGGCGCCCGTCAGAGATGGCAACCGTTTTCATCGTTTCATAGTACCAAGAGACCCTCGGTTGCTTGTCGGGTATGAAATTCTTAAGCTCACCATCAAACAGGAAGCGAGACTCAGGGCTGACACCTGGTCCTTTTGCCTTGTGCAGAAGCTTGAGTTGAAGTTCGAAGATGCCGTTCGGTGCATCATCAATGGTCACCCGCGTGGGGCCACAATCGAGATCCGCACCACGACACAAAGGCACATTTCTACTGGTCCTCCACTTATCGCCGAGTTCGAGTTGGTACTCAGAAGCGTGCCACTCCATTTTCGCAACGTGAATGGTCTTACGAACAACCGTCGTTTCAAATTGTCCACTGGATGCCCCCGGGGACACGACCCGAGCACGCAGCGCAACTTGGTATACACCCGGAGTATCATACGTCTTGCTCAACATGGACAAGGTCGATCTCGTACCGTCCCCCAAGTCCCAAGCGTACCGTGTGATGCGAGCACGCGGGTCGCGAGGGTGGGCGAAAAATACGATCTCGAGCGGCACCCCTTCCGTCTGAGCGTAGGCATGGATGTCCACCAAAGCGTCTTCGGCAACGAGAGTCGCCCCAGACGCGGCACGGAGTCGGTCCGGGCTCGCTACGGCAAGGCCGAAGAAGAGAATAGCCCCAAGGGAAGCCGGGCTGAGTGAACAATAAGTTCTAAAGAATTTGCGTTTTGTCATCGAGCGAACAATCTCCAAGAACAAAGATCGAATTAAGAAATACGAATGAGCGACGGATGCTAGCCAGTGCTTTTCAGAACGTCAACGCAACTGAGAAGCTTTTGAGGAGACAGTTTCGGGTAAACAGATGCGATGTTTGTCGGACGAGGCGAAACGATCGCCAAACGTTGTCGCTGATACGAAGTGCGATCACAACCACGAGGTCGTAGTCGAAATTGTAGTCGTCTCGAGCTCCGAAAAATTGAAACGCAGGCCATGGTAGAAATAGCGGACGACGCGTGGGAAACACTTTGGTGGTCAAAGACCACGGGGAAGGTTATCAATTCGAGCTATCGATTTCTGCCTTCAATAGTTCAGCCCACAGCTCGAGCACACGTCTTTGCGCAACGGGCGAAAGAGCCAAACGCCTCACGAATACCGAAGCCCACGCGAACACCGGTTCGGCCTTACGAGGCCCGGGCCGAAATGGCCTCGTAAGGCCAGTTTCCCTCCGCTCACCCACACGATGCAAGCGGGTTCAGATCCATGCAGGTGAGCTCCGGGGTTGAACCTCCACGTGATGTTTGTGAAGGTCCCTGGCACAGTGAGAGCGCTCCTGTTTACTCCCGTTTTGGCGATGTGGCTGACACCCGCTTTGGCCCAACCGGTAAGTTGTACCTCGGCGCACTTACATTGCAGCCGGACAAACCATCTTGGCTGCTGTGAGCCGAGGGACTATTTTTACAAAGCCTCGCCATACGGAAGTGCATCCCAATTCAACCCGCTTACGGTCTTCGTAAACGGGGCTTTTGATATACTCCGGAATCAGTCTTACCGGTCCAGCCCCTTCGACGTGGACTACGGTACCGGGTTCTCGAACCTTTGGAGAAACCTCAAAGACCCCTTTGGCGTCATCAAAGACGGGGGCGGAGGACGTTTTGTCGCCCACGAAATTTTTCCCTACCGAGGACTTAAGAGTCAGTACGGACAGTTTGTGCCGAACTACGTCCTTCATGCGCTGGGCGAAGGCATGCTGACACGGATGTTGGCGGAGTGGTACCGGGCACACAACGTGCCTTGGCACTACTTTTTTGGGATCAGTACCGTGTTTTTGATGCAGTGGATGAACGAAGTGGTGGAGAACGGAAGCTATGAGGGCGCAAACGGGGACCCCATCTCTGATATTTATCTATTTAACACTCTGGGTTACATCCTTTTTTCAATAGATGGGGTGGCCCGATTTTTCAGCGGGCACCCGGTACAAATGAACTACTGGCCCCATCAGGCGGCTTTGGATGTGCGTACTGGTGAGCTCTTTAACCATGGGCAAAACTTCGCGTTTAAGTTCAATCTAGGCGAATGGACCGACTACAAAGCCTTTGCCTATTTTGGTGTTGAAGGGCTTTTGGGCCTAAGTGCACCCATTTCAGAAAGCGACTCCATCTCGATCGGAGCCGGCCTAAGGCTGTTGGAGCTTGAACCCGAACCGAGCCCAGGCTTTCGCGTGCTGGTGCCCAAAGGAAACTTGAATGTTGAACTCGCGGCTTTTTGGGATCGTGACGAATCCCTGATGGCCTCCGTGTTTTTGGGCGGGCCGGGCAACTGGCTGGTTCAGGCGAATCTCTACCCAGGGGTCCTCAACCTTCAAGGTCTGGCCTTCGGCGCATATGCCATTGTCAGCGAGTTTGACGGCGTAAGCCTAGGGTTGAGCTTTCAGCTTCTGCCTTTGGTCCCGGGTGTGTTGTTTGCCAAGGACCGGAGCCAAGAAGTATTCTAGCCGCAAGGCTGCTTCTAACATTCGGTTTTCGGCGACGCCTTCGATTTCAATAGACAACCCGGCGCCCTAAACCCCGACCGAAAACGGCAGGCAGAAACGCCAAAGCCCTTCACTTCCGGTTGAATCAAAAGCACCCTCATACTCATCCTTGGGGAGACCACGCCGGGTTGTCACGCATCATTCATCGCAAGAAGGGGGCCATCGGTATTCCATGATATTTTACGTTTTCACCAGTGAACCCCCTGTCTGATTCAGACAACAAAGTGGGCTCTATTTTGTCGCAATTAACATTGCAACAAGATACGATGTCGTGAATGGATTCACCACCATCTTCTGGCCTGGCCTCGGGAACCAACTATGTGTATTTATTGGAAAATGCGTCTGCCAGAGACCGAGATGCAGAGTGGTACGTTATCACCCATGGTAGGCAAAAAGGTCCCGTTTCTTACCAAACGCTGGTCAAGATGGTGCTTTCGGGAAGACCTGGCGGTGAGTTTCTCGTCTGGAGAGAAGGATTCCTCGACTGGATCGCTGGCGACGATTTCGTCAACTTATCCTTTCCTCAGTGTGAGCCCGAGCTTCGGGTCATTGAGGGTGGTGTCGGAGGTGATCCCGATCATTTCTTCACAGAGCCCCAAACCAGCCAACCCGAAAGAAACCATCACAAACATGCCTGCTGGGCCATCGCTCTAGCCTCCCTCCTGTCCGTCACATGGCTGTGGATCACGTCCACCGACCGGCCAAAAGCCATGCCCCAAACACCTTCTGCCCAACAGCCTCTTCCGACCGGTCCTGTTTTCGAGCCCATCGCGCCCGTGGTTGTTCCCAGCGCCCCGACAATAACCGCGCCCACACCACGCCCTAAGGCAAAGAGACGGATCAAAAAGGCCAAAGGACCACGCCGCCGTGCTTCGCGACCAGTCAAATGGCCTGTCGTTTCAATGGAAAAAACAGAAGAAGCCAGGCCAACCCATCGAACAAAAGGCCTCACCGTCCTCCAAACACTCACGGACCGCCACATCGCTGAAGTTGTGGACAGAAATAAAAGACGAACCCTTCGAGACTGCTTGAACCAGTCGGCGGGATCGCTACCCAGCGGGCGCTGGACTTTCAGAATGCACATCGGTGCCTCCGGACGCGTGATCCGGGCCGCACCCACCAAAACGGTCATTGCGGGTTCGTCCGCAGCGTCGTGTATCGCTCGCAGGATGAAACGCTGGCGCTTCCCAGCCATCGCTGAGGGCTCTACGCGTATCGAAGTTGCCGTGGCGCCCGCAAACGGATTGCTTTTCTGGAAGCGTCCGTGACGAAGCGGCTATACAACGTGCTCAGGCGTTGTCGTAGTTGATCTTGGTCAAATTGCCCGCCCGGTCTTTCACCAGACGGCCTTTGGCGTCGCAGACAAACAGCTTCTTGTTGGTGAAACGATCACACACGCGCACAAATTCTTCGCTGCTCATCCCGATATCATCGAGAATATCTTCGAGCGGGCATCCCAAATACTCGGAAGGGAACTTTCCATCGTGAATCTTCACCATCTCGATGGCCTGAGCCCGAGTCAAACGCCCCCGTCTGAGATGGAGGCACGCGAGGTCGGTAGCCCTTCCAAACCCGTACTTAAGAAACTTGAAATAGTCGTGAATGCCCGTCTGGTAGTTGTCGAGGTTCTCGTAGTTCACCAAAGAACCCTCGACTGGCTTGTGGTAGGTGGTGAACCCAAAGGCCTGAGCGACAAGGGCGTTTTGGTAACCATCCCACGGGTAGTAATGCCCCAAAAAGAGACCGGTCACACCGACATCTGCCAAGTCTTTGTCGGTGGGATACGTGTATTGGATGAGGTGTTTGGGCTCGATGCCTTCCTGGCCGACGAGGTCCGAGACCCGCAACCCCAAGAGGCCCCCGAATTCTTCAAGCCACCGGCGCGTCAGGGTGTTGTCCTCTTGCGCCGCAGCCGGACCACCATACTCGTTCTGCGAGTTCTCGCCCCAGATGATGAGCGGTACCCGAAGCTGGACCGCCAGGCGCACCGGAATGGTGAAAATGGCCACATGCTCCGGCCAAGAGATGTCCCCCACCTGCGTCAGGCATAGCCGGTTGATGCGGCGTCGAACCACCGGATTGGCCGAGACTTCGATATAATCAACGCCGTAGGACTTGATGTTCTCGATATTCTTCCGCCCAAGGTGCGACAGTTTGTCGGTCGTTGCGGTAACACAGAGGGGATTCATCCCCAGCTCCAACATTTTGAGGACCTGATAGGTGCTGTCCTTGCCCCCACTGACCGGGATAATACAGTCGTAGTTGCTGCCATCCTTACAACGATAGCGCTCGAGCACACTCAAAAGCTCTTCTTGCCGGACTTTCCAGTTGACCTCGTCCCGAGACGAGTACGCACGGCAGGCGCTGCAGACCCCCTCTTTGTCGAGGGATAGGTCCGGCTTGGTTTGGGGCATCACACAGCGAGCGCAGTACTTAATCATGGAAATCTCCTCGTCAGCCATCGCGTGGCTTCGGGCGGGCCTGTAGCACTTTGGAGCCTAAACAGCAAGGCCCAGCGCCTGCATGCGGCGCTCAAGGTAATCATCGTAGCCAGAGGGGTGGTCGACGATGCCCTCCGGCGTAATTTCAATGACCCGGTCCGCCAGCGTCCGGATGAACTCCACATCATGGGAGGCAAAAATAACCGTCCCCGTGTACTTGATGAGCGCATTGTTCAAAGCGGTAATGGACTCAAGGTCGAGGTGGTTGGTCGGACCGTCGAGAATCATGCAAGCGGGCCGTGACAGCATGAGCTTGGAGATCATGCAGCGCACTTTCTCTCCCCCAGAAAGCACAGATACGCTCTTCCTCGATTCATCGCCGGTAAAAAGCATGCGACCGAGAAAACTCCGGACGAAGTCTTCCGATTGTTCTTGGCTAAACTGACGAAGCCAGTCGATCAAGCTCAAATTCTGGGCCTCAAAATAGGAACGATGATCCTTGGGAAAATAGCTCGGTTCGATGGCGGCCCCCCACTCGACCGCCCCCGTCTCGGGTGCCAATTTTTTGGCGACAAGCTCCAGTAGGGCGGTGGTCGCCAGCGGGTCCTCCGAGATAAAAACAACCTTTTGGCCGCGCTGAATATGAAGGTCGACGTCTTTGATGAGCGAGCGCGTACCACTCGCGTAAGAAACCTTCTTGAGGCTCACCAACTGTTTGGTACCGACTTTGTCGTGGTCAAAAATGATGTGGGGATACTTTCGGGTCGAGGGCGGAATCTTCTGGACGCCAAGCTTGTCGAGCATCTTTTTGCGGGACGTCGCCTGCCGCGACTTGGACGCATTGGCACTAAAGCGCGCAATAAAGGCCTTGAGCTCTTTGGCTTTTTCTTCGCTTTTCCGATTCTCTTGGTGCTTCTGTTGAAGGGCTATCTCACTCGCCTGCCGCCAAAAATCATAGTTTCCGGACCACAACTGGACTTTTTGGAAGTCAATGTCCGCCATATGGGTGCACACCTTGTTGAGAAAATGGCGATCATGGGAAACAACGATAACCGTATGTTTGAAACTGAGCAGGAATTCTTCGAGCCAAAGAATGGAGTCAACGTCGAGGTGATTGGTAGGCTCATCGAGGAGAAGAATGTCGGGATCGGCAAACAGGGCTTGCGCCAAAAGAACCCGGACTTTGTCGCCGTCTTCGAGCGACTTGACCGGCACGCGATGGAGCTCTGATTTGAGGCCCAGACCATTCAGAAGCTCACCCACCTGGGCCTCAGCCTCCCAGCCTCCAAGGTTGGCGAATTCTTCTTCCAGCTCGCCCGCACGAACACCGTCTTCGTCGCCAAAATCTGGCTTCGCGTACAGTGTTTCCTTTTCTTTCATGACCGCGAACAGCCGTTCGTGACCCATGAGAACCGCGGTCAAAGTCTCAACCTCGTTGTACAGAAAGTGATCCTGCTTGAGGACGCTCATCCGAAGACCGGGGGGCACCGCCACCCGCCCCGAACTCGGTTCGACCTCCCCGCTCAAGATCTTGAGGAAAGTCGACTTTCCCGCGCCATTGGCCCCGATCAGGCCATAGCAGTTACCCGGAGTGAATTTGAGAGAGACGTCCTCGAATAGGATTCTCCGGCCAAAATGTAGGCTAAGATCTTGCGTGCTTATCATTGCGCTGGGGCCCAATCCCGGTGGGCAAGCGCCTACCTATGAAGGCACTTCAGCCGTTTGTCCAGAGGAGTCTGGAAGGCGGGCATATTGAACCTGGATCAGGTAAAGCCCCTCCGCCGGCGCGGTCCCCGGAGACGCCGAACGCCGACGGGCCGCAAGAATCTCTTGAACCTGGGAAGCACCGGTCCGCCCCTCACCCACCGCGACCAGCAGGGAGACCATGTTGCGTACCATGTGATTCAAGAAGCTGTTGCCCTCGACGGTCACCACCACCAGGTCCTCGCGCTGACGGACCTCCATCCGGCGAATCTCTCGCTCTGTCGATTTGGGGCGATGGCGGGTCTTCGAAGCAAAACTTGCGAAATCATGGCGACCGACGAGGGCGATGGCGCCGGCACGCATATCTTCGACCTTCAAGGACCCTGCTCGATGCCACACCCGCCCTGTCCTTTCGGCCTCGATGACCGCCCGTTCACATATCCGGTATTCGTACACCTTGCCCACAGCCGACTCACGCGCATGAAAGTCAGGCGTTGTGGGCACAAGCTCAAGCACCCGAACCCCCGGTGGTAAACGCGCCTGAAGAGCCTCCACCATGGTCGATGCGGGGTGGGCCTTTGTCAGACGAAAACCAGCAACCTGACCGAGGGCATGGACGCCACGATCGGTTCGACCCGCGCCCACCACCGTAACCCGCTCCCCAAAGGCTTCTTGAACCGCCCCCTCTAGGCAGCCCTGCACCGTGGGTTTCCCCACCAATCTCTGCCATCCGTAGAATGGGCGGCCGTCGTATTCGACGACCAGCCGGTACGTAAACCATTCGCCCACAACCTTTCTGGTCGCTCCTCGGCCACCAGAAGGCAAGAAGCAACCGTTCAGCCACCCCCCAAAGAAATCGGGGCGCCCCTGCCAAAGTCCACGCGACCACCAAAGACCCCGGTGGTTCGTGGTTTTGGGAGCCCCGGTTTACCTTCGTTTCAGCAAACCCACCACTTCTTGTTTTCGGTCCCCGGCACGCGCCACCCGAATATACTCTCGAAGCAGTCTTTTTCCTTCGCGGCGAGTGGCGCGCTTCTTGAGGAGCGCCTTGCCCAAATAGTAATACGCATCGCCAGGCGCATCTCGGTGTTTGAGGCTTGCCCTCAGAAGGCCTGTACCCTTTGACACGTGCCGAGGAAGCTGCAAGCGGCCCAAATAGTAGAGATGGGTAGAGCTCAGAGCCAGCTCTTTGTTTGAAAGATCCTTCGCAGAAAGACTTGCGATTTCTGGAGAGAGTTTCATCGCCGTTTGGTAGCTGCTGATGGCCTCGGCCTCGTTCTCTAGATGGTGATAGATTTGCCCATAGAGGAGATAGAAGTTCGGGTCCGGGACCTCGAATCGGCGGGTCTCAGACAAAATCTCCTCGGCGCCCACCGCATCACCCTTATCGAGGAGGATCTTGGCCATCAGAACGCGGGCAGAGGGAACCAGAACCTCTGAAGACGCCAACGGCGACAACACATCCAAGGCCTCCACGGCCTTGCCGACAGCCATCAAGGACCGAGCCAAGGAGAGGCGGGCATCAACATGGCTTGGGTCTTGGTCCAAGGCTTTTTGGAGCACTTCGCGTGCTTCTCCATGTTTTCCCATTCTTAGAAGCGCCTGCCCGAGGAGCGCCTGGGCCTTCACCCCGCCTCCGAGCTCCACCGCATGCCGCGCATAAACCAAAGCACGGGGATACGCCCCCAACGAAAAACTCCGAGTCGCCAGGGACACCGCGACTTGCCGGGAAAGCGCTTTGGCCAAGTCGTCCACGGGCTCGGCCTCTACCACTCGCCTAAATTCGTCTACTGGCAAAAAATCGTCCCGCAGCGTCGTTTGGACATGGCTGAACCGATCAAACACAAGACCTACCGTTCCAAAAGGCAAGGCCGCCGTGCCCCCCTTCGATCGACGACGTTTCTTGCGCGGATTCTTGCCCACCGAGAGCCGGGCCTCCGATGCGTAGTTGGCGAAAGCTGCACCGAGGAGATACGCAGGCTTGTTGTTTTCTGCTTCGAGCGCGGCCCGGTACAGCGCCAGAGCCTTCTCCCACTCGCCCATGACCAGATAAACCTCAGCGACGGCAGCCTTGAAGTTCCCGCTTAGAGGGTAGGCTTGGCCGGCTCGGTCGAGGGCCAACAGGGCTTTTTTCGGGTGGCCGTTCAGCAGTCGATAGACCGCGAGGACCAATGAGGCCCGCCCCACCTCGTCTTTGGCGATGGGTTCATGCCTCTTCTTCGGGAGCGCCTCGTTCTTGGCGTCAGTCTTGGCTTGATCGCCCGCCGTCTGCCCGTCCCCTTGGGCCAGCAACTTGAGTTGAGAAACGGTCCGACGCGCACGCGGATCGCGGCCGCCGGTGTGCCCAAGAACGACCCTTTCCAGGACGGCTTCGACATCAAGCGCGGTGCGCTCTTGAAGAAGATCGTAGTACCCAAACGCAGCACCAAAGACGCCCCTTTGTCCGTACCACCGTGCCAAGGCTAAAAGGCTCGCTCGTCGATGGGGATTCATCACATGGGATCGATGAAGCACCTCGAGGGCCTCGTCATGGCGCCCGCCTCGGCCCAAATGGTAAGACCACCCACTCCAGAGCTTGGGAGATTCCGGGAACCGCTTGAGGCCCTGCTCTACCAGACCCTGGACCCGAGCCAGATCCTCTTCCGACGATGCCATGAGGACCATGGCAAACAGGTGCTCGACGGTGGGCTCCTCCCCCTCGAGTTTTTGAAGTTCACGCTGAGCCAAGCCCCGCATCCTGGAACCGCCCCCAAAAAACCGGTACCTTCTCGCATAGATCTCCGCGAGTGCTCCGGTCAGTGTGGACTTCAGATGAGGACTCTTGGCGAGCAGTCCCTCAACCCGTTTTTCAGCTTCTATGAGGGAAGCCAAACCGCCTCGTTCGAGATACGCGGCCACCGCCTCAAGTTCTTTTTTGGTTTTAGCCCTTCCCCCTACCCCGAAAACGGCCAGCCCATAACCGAGCAGGAGGGCCGCGACCGCAAACAAGCCGACAGCGACAAAGGTCGCCACTCTTTTCACTTGCGTGTCTTCTTGTACCGAACCCACATTGAGTTCGGGCACCGAGACATCTTCCCACACGGCGTTCGCGACCGATATCGGTCGGGTTCTCAACTGAATGCCATCCGCAGGCAAAGAGGCGAGGCCCGACGCGGCGCTCCCTGATGCCACCGACTCGCCAAGACCTTCGCTCCCTGCAACCAAGGTTTTGCGGCCCCCATCGGCCTCCCCGAATCCGCCTGTTCGCGGAAACTCATCGCAGATTTGCGAGAGGCTCACCGCGACGGTTGCCATCCCCTCTCCTTGTTCGGTTCCAGAAGGAGAATCTGACGAAGGCAGACCGACAAGCAAAGCCAGCTCAGCGCCAATATGTTTGAGCTCCTGGGGACTTACGCCCATGGGATTCGGATCGGTTGTCGGCCTGGAGTTGCCACTTTTGCTCCGCGACCACGGTCCATCGTCCGGAATGTCCTCTTTTTCTATCGCGGGAACTCTGCGGTTGGCCCGCTCAGACTTGGCAATCGCCAGCACAAGCTTCCCTTCGCTCGAATCTGGGTGCGACCGAAGACCACATCGCGCCACAGACACCGCTTCATCGTACTCTTGTCGTTCGATATGCGCCTGAGCCAGAGGCACAAAAACCATAGATTCCGGATCTGCCTTGAACTCTGCCTTGAGCGCCTCGAAGGACGCATCTTTCTTCCGGTCGTCGATGGACACGAGTCCTTTAGTCCCTTGGCTCACTTTGGTTGCAGCCGCATCGGCTGTCGGCGGGCATCGTCTCGGTCATTCATCCAGCGCTGGGTGTGGCCCAGGCCCACAATCCCCTTTGCCCTATGCTACTGGGCCATTGAACCCAAGGGAAGAGTCCGAGATAATCCGACAGCAGCCCGTGTCTCTTAGAAAATTCGAAATCCAGGAGATGATCGCCAAGGGCGGAATGGCGGAAGTCTACCTGGCCCGAACCTCGGGTCTTCAGGGCTTTGAACAAGAGGTCTGTGTCAAAAAGATCCTACCTCAGCTTACAGCAGATGAGAACTTCGTACGCATGTTCGTCAACGAAGCTAAACTCGCAGCAACCTTAAACTACCCCAACATCGTTGGCGTTCATGACCTGTGTGTATCGGAGAAGGGCGAGTATTTCATCGTAATGGAGTACGTGCACGGCCGCGACCTATCGGACCTCATTCGAGCCTGCCAGATCCGCCATCGCGACATTCCACCTCACATCGCGGTGTACGTGTGCCGAGAGGTGTGCAAAGGACTGCACTACGCGCATACCCAAACCGATGCTGAAGGCCTACCACTCAACATCATTCACCGGGACATCAGTCCCCACAACATTCTTTCCTCATTCGACGGAGAGGTGAAAATTACAGATTTCGGTATTGCGAAAGCGTCGTTCAGCATGGACAAAACAGCCGTTGGTATCCTCAAGGGGAAGTACGGCTACATGTCACCAGAACAATCGTCCGGAAAGCCGCTCGATCCCAGAAGCGATTTGTTCAACACCGGCATAGTCCTTTACGAACTGCTTTTGGGGCAGCGATGTTTCGCGGGGTCCACCGATTTTTCAACACTCGCGCTCATGCGTCAGGCGGATGTTACCCCCCCTACCCAAATCAACTCCGGCATCCCAAAGAAGCTTGAGGACATTTGCCTGAGAGCTCTGGCACGTGACCCCAAAGAACGCTTCCAGAGCGCCCAAGACTTCGAAGAAGCCCTCTCACAGTATGCCAAAACCACCGGGCGAGCCGCAGGAGCCCCCGAGTTGTCCCAGTTTATGCACGGGCTGTTCTCAGAAGAGTCCGAAGCCATAGACCGGTCCCAAACCGGTATTCTCTCTCTCTCCTCGGTAAAAAGCCGCCCTGGCCCCAGCGCACCAAGGCCCTCTGTCCCCCGCACGCGGTCGTCCATTTCAAAACAGACCCTCGACTATATCGCAAAAGAAGGCGGCCTCAGAAGAGCCATTCTGATCGCGGTAGCCGCAGGCGCCCTCGGAGGTGCCGTAGGAACAATCCGCTCTTGGGATACGCTGGGGCAGAACGTCTTTCGCGCCGCGGAGAAAAACACCGAAGAAGAACTGGGCCAAAAAAGCGCGGTCGTCTTCGTCCGATCCGAACCACCGGATGCAAAAGTCAAACTTAACGGCCAAGACTTGGGGGACCGTACGCCCCTGGTTCTTCACAAGGCTCGAGATCAAAAGAATCACGAGCTCGAGCTCAGCCGGCATGGTTTCCAAACAACAAACATCAAGTTTGCATACCGGTCGGACCACGCCCTCACCATCATTGATGCGCACCTCCTTGGACTGCCCGGTAAACTCAGAGTTGCCACCCAGCCAGCAAGGCTCGAAATTCGTATCGACGGCAAAGGCGTCGGAAAGAGCCCCGTAACCACCAAATTGCCTGCCCGAAGCTACGTCGTCGAAGCGGTGGACAAGGGCCGCACCCTGGTGAAACAAGAAGTCGATGTGGCCCCCAAAGAAAACAAAAAGGTCACTCTGGTTGTCCCAAAGCAAACCTCCCAAACGACGCTGCGCATCACCTCCAGCGCCCCCGCCGAGATTCGACTGAATGGCAAAAAGACCGGCCTTTGGACCAACCAGGGTGCCTTCCCGCTCACTCCCGAGAAAAAGCACCGCGTAAGTCTGTACCGCCATGGAGCGGCCCAGAGGGAAATCGTTGTCCAACTCAAGAATGGGGAACAACAGCAAATCCACCTCGACTTGTGGGAACCCTCTTAGTCCAAATTTGTCGGGAAACTCACCCCGTCATTTCCGGTATTGCACGCACGCTTTCAACTGAACTTCTCTCCTACCCCTGAAATGCCCAGTGGGAGAAATCGGGACCCGGACCAAGAAAAGCTGCCACCTTGAAGTTTTGGGCCTGGTTTTGGGCGCCCATCCATCGTAGCGTGCCGCGGTGAAAACCGATCGTTCCAAGTCCCTTCTTGAGCGCGCTTGCGCTGTCATCCCCGGTGGCGTGAACAGTCCCGTTCGGGCGTTCGGAGCCGTCGGTGGAACGCCCCTCTTCATTGCGCGGGCCAGCGGGGCCAACATCTGGGACGTCGATGGCAACCGATACATCGACTACGTGGGCTCCTGGGGCCCCATGATACTGGGCCACGCCGAACCTGGCGTGGTCGAGGCCATCCACCACGCGACGGAGCGGAGCTCAAGCTTTGGTGCACCCACGGAAGCCGAAGTCAGACTGGCCGAGCTTATTGTGAAGCGGGTGCCCTCCGTGGATAGGGTGCGGCTTGTGAATTCGGGAACCGAGGCCACCATGAGCGCCATCCGACTGGCGAGGGGTTTCACCGGGAGGGACGACATCATCAAATTCGAAGGGTGTTACCACGGCCATGCCGATCATCTTCTGGTCAAGGCTGGCTCGGGTGTCGCCACCTTGGGTCTTCCTGATTCGCCCGGGGTTCCGGCCAGCTTCGCCGAGCACACCATCACCCTTCCCTTCAACAACAGCGACGCGGTCGCACAAGCGTTTGAGGCTCGCGGAAAATCGATTGCAGGGGTGATCGTAGAACCGGTCGCCGGCAACATGGGTGTTGTTCCCCCTGCATCGGGCTTTTTAGAATCGCTGCGCCGTCTCACCGAAGCACACGGAAGCTTGTTGCTGTTTGACGAAGTCATGACCGGGTTTCGCGTGCACCCCGCCGGCGCGCAAGGCCTGTACGGCATCGAGCCCGACCTCAGCGCCTTCGGCAAGATCATCGGTGGAGGAATGCCGATGGGCGCTTATGGCGGCAGGGCCGACCTCATGGCCAAAATCGCCCCCGAAGGACCAGTCTACCAAGCAGGTACGCTTTCGGGGAATCCGTGCGCAGTCGCCGCGGGCTTACGAACGCTGGACGGCCTGAGTTCTGCAGGCACCTACGGCCGACTCGAAACCCACTGTCGCCAACTCGAAGAAGGCCTCAACGAGGCGCTGCTCGACGCTCACGTGCCGGGCAAGATCCAGCGCGTCGGCTCCATGTTGACCCTCTTCTTCAACAAACGCACCCCAGTGCAGAACTTTCAAGACGCCCAGGCCGCAGACCACCAACGCTTTCGCACCTTCTTTCACGGCATGCTGGACCGGGGCATCTACCTTCCGCCCTCGGGGTACGAAGCGTGGTTCGTTTCGACGGCACACACCGAGCAAGATATCAGCCGAACGATTGAGGCCGCGAAGAGCGTTTTGATCGACCTTTAGGGGGCAACCTCGTGGCTTTCCCGTGATCGATTCTGTCAATGGCCCTTTAGGCAGAATGTGTTTTGCCATTCCCAAAACAGGCCCCACCAAAGGGTCACAATGAGGCAGGGTGAATCCGGTCCTCTGAAACCCAAGGAGGCTAACATGCGGTCAAGAGTCTCCCAAGTCGTCTTCAAGACCCGCGTCCGCGATGAATCCGCCGCGGACAGGTCATAAGGAGCGTGCATACCGAGTGTTCTCCATGAACCGAGACGTCACGCCAGGCGAGTTCAGCCACTTTTTCGTAAACGTTCCCACGAAGCCGAAGCACAACCGGGTGGACGAAAACGGGCAGATACCGACGGAAGCCATTGAGAAAATATTCGGTGACACACTGGTTGTCTCGTTGTAACGGACGTTTCCATGCGACTGACATTGATCTTACTCAGCATGACGATGATGATGGCCGGATGTGGTGAAGACAACGACAATAACGGCCACGGCCATGGCGACGACAACCATGAACAGATCGAAAGGATACTGGGACTAACAGGCACTTCGACGACGGGGCAAACCGTTTTCGCCGTAACCTGCGGGCAATCGGGCTGCCACGGCGCAGATGGTGTTGCGGGACCGGCACCCGATTTTCCCGAGCTTGTTCCAACGCACACAAACGAACAGCTCGTCGACGTAGTTCTTTCCGGTGAAGGCAGAATGCCCCCGCAAGACCACCTCAGTGACCAGGAGATCGCGGACGTACTCAAATACCTCAACGACCAGTTTCCAAACTAGGGCGATGTTCAGGACATCATTCAGAGCGCGATCGGAGGAATGAATGTCACGTGGACGGTGGAGGGACTGGAACGCTACCCGGTCAATGTTCGCTATCCACGCGAATTGAGGAACAGTGTCGATCGGCTGAGTCGCGTCGCCGTCCCGACACCTATGGGCCACACAGTGCCCTTGGCATCCGTAGCCGAAATCAAAGTCACCAAGGGACCATGCTCGTCTATCTGGACGAAAGGGGGCGGCCTCGTGGCTTTCCCTTGATAGATTCTGCCAATGTCCCTATAGGCAGAATGTATTTTACCCACTCTCAACCAGGCCCCACCATAGAGTCACAATGAGGCAGGGCGAATCCTGTCCTCTGGAACCCAAGGAGGCAAATCATGCAGTCAAGAGTCCCCCAAGTCGTCTTCAAGACCCGCGTCCGCGATGAATCCGTGGGCGGAGACAACCCGTTTCGCTGGCAAGACCGTTCCACAGAAGAAATCTTCTCCAAGAAGCGTGTCGTTCTCTTCGCGCTCCCGGGCGCCTTCACCCCCACCTGCTCATCGACCCACCTGCCCGGGTACGAAGCCCAGTACGATGCATTCCGCGCCCTGGGTGTCGACGAGGTCATCTGCTTGTCGGTCAACGATGCCTTTGTGATGTTTCAGTGGGGCAAAAAGCTGGGCAGCGAAAAAGTCTTCTTGCTTCCCGACGGAAACGCGGAATTCACGCGAAAAATGGGCATGTTGGTCGACAAAAACAACCTCGGGTTCGGCATGCGGTCCTGGCGGTACTCCATGGTGGTCAACGACGGCACCATCGAAAAGATGTTTGTCGAACCGGGGTTCTCCGACAATGCGGCCAACGATCCCTTTGAGGTATCCGATGCCGACACCATGCTGAAGTATCTCCAATCAACCTGATCCCGTCGCCCACCAACAGATCCACTCGGTCCTGCCTGGCAGCGACACCACAAACAGGTCTGGCGCGCAGACACCTTTGGAGGTCTTATGTCTCAAACCTACGACATCGCTGTCATCGGCGGCGGAAGCGCAGGAACAATGGCCTATCTGCGCTCCGTCCTCAACTACGACAACACCTTGTGGCTGCTCGGCGATGCGAGCTCGAAAAAGAAAGCCCGGGCAACCTGGGTCTTTGAAGTCGAGAATATTCCCGGCATGCAAGGCCTTCCCAAGCCGATCCTCGGCCCCGCTGCCAGCACCCGAAAATGGGTCGAATCCCACCCGCATCTGAAAGAAAAATCGACGGTCATCAAGGAAAAGGTCACAGAGCTTAAAAAAGGAGAAGACGATCGCTTCGTCCTGACTTCACAAAGCAAAAAAGGCACCAGCACCCACCACGCGCGGTACGTTATCTTGGCGACGGGCGTGATGGACAAACAACCCCTCATCGACGGCAGCATCGAGCCCGTCTTTCCCTTCGCCAATCGGGGTGACTTCATCTATTGCCTTCGGTGTGACGGGCACCAAGCCATCGGCCATCAACTCGCCGTCATTGGCGGAGGCGACACGGGTTTGTCCATCGCCAACCTCATGCACGAACGCTACGCCATCCAAAACATCCATGTTCTGACCCATGGTGACAAGCGCCCCCCTTCACCAAAAGTCGCGGCCCTCTCCGAAAAGTACGGCGTGGTCCAAAAGACCTCCCCCATTCAAAAACTGCTTGGGGACCCAAAAGCACAGGGCCTCGAAGCCATCATCCTTCAAGACGGCACTGAAGTTCGCGCAACCAAAGCCATCGTCGCCTTGGGAAGCATCGTGTACAATGACCTCCTCAAAAACCTCGGTGGCCAAACAAACGAAGACGGTCGCATTGTGGTCGACAAAAGCGGTGAGACCTCCGTCCGAGGCTTATTCGCCGTCGGTGACCTCGTGGCCGGCAAGAAAATGCAAATCTACACAGGCTGGGACGAAGCCGTCGATGCTGCCGACAAGATCAACGCGCGCCTTCGGGCCAGCCGCCGTCCCACACCTTAGCGAACAATCTCCATGCGTCCGTAACCTCACCAACAAAGGCATTCGGTTACACTCCTCATTCGCAATTCTGGTTGCCATCAAAGAAATTCCCCTTGCAGAGCGGTGTAGGTCATAGAAGTGAAAGGTATGATTGGGGTTTTGGCGAAATTTCAACCGGCCCAAACCCGACTCAGGCCGTAGGTGCTTTCAAAGGAAGGATCGTCGGACCCCTCGGATAAAGGGCCCGGCGTGAAAAAACCGGGTCTGTGAAATCACATAGGCCCAGTAGAAACAGGAGTTTCGCCCTATGTTCCTCTCGGAAGCAGCACCTACTTGTTCTTGGCGCGCCATCGCATTGACCGGTCTATTGCCTCTGGTCGCTTGCCACCCCTCTTCGGCCGAAGACACGTCCCATCGTGAATCACGGGTTGTGGTCTCGGACGTCCTTCGTTTTGGGATCGACGACATTCTTCCGCTCGCGAAAGAAACCCCCTGGGGTGACAGAAACGGTCGTCTCACCTTGTTGGAAAACGGCCAAGCCGTTTGCCTCGAGGGCAACAACTGGAAATCGCTTCGGCTTCCGACGACCTATCCGCTGACGAAGTCTGCGGTTTTGGAATTCGAGTTCAAGAGCACGGGGGAAATGGCCGAAATCAACGGGATCGGATTTGACGACCAGACCCAAAAAATACCCGCAACCGCGAGGACCTTTCAGATCTATGGCAGCCAAGAGACACAATACAACACCGATTTCGCCGGCTACACCGGGAAGGGAGAATACCAGCACTATCGTATCCCCCTTGCCCAAACGATAGACGACGGCCTGCTCGAACCCTCGTACATTTTCCTCGTCAACGATGCCGACGCGGGACAGGCAACTTCGGTGTGCTTTCGCAACATGCGAGTGAAAGACGAAGAGACCCCTGAGGGCGTCGCCTACGAGCCGTTGATGCCAGACATCAAGGACATTGTGCCCCTGGCGATGCATACACCCTACGGCGATCGCGGAGGGAGGACGATTCTATCGAGCAGTGACCGTTCCATCTGCCTCGAAGGAAACAATTGGAAATCCATTCGACTACCCGAAGGCTACGCGCTCAAAGAATCGTCACTCTTGGAGTTCGAGTTCAAGAGCACGGGGGAAACGGCCGAAATCAATGGCATCGGATTCGACGATCAGGTGGACAAAATACCCGCAACACCTCGGGGCTTTCAGATCTATGGCACCCAAGACAGTCAGTTCACCTCTGCATACCGAGGGTACGCCGGCAAAGGTGAGTACCAAAAATACCAGTTGCCGGTGGCGAATGTGGTCGAATCGGGGCTCTCCAACCCATCGTATCTCTTCCTTGTCAATGACGCCGACGCCGGACAAAAAACGTCGGTATGCTTTCGCAACATACGCCTCCAAGAAAGTACTCCGACAAACCCCAATCCCAAAGACCCGACACCCATAGAAATCATCGATGTCGTTCCCCTGGCCAAAGACACGCCGTACGGGGACCGGGTGGGAAAAATGACGATCGTGGAAGAAAACCGCGGCGTGTGCCTGGAAGGCAACAATTGGAAGTCCATCCGCCTCCATGATGGCCTCCTCCTCCAAGAATCATCAGTTTTGGAGTTCGAATTCAAAAGCACGGGCGAAATGGCTGAAATCAACGGTATCGGGTTTGACGATCAGGTTACGAAAGTTCCCGCAACGCCGCGCGGATTTCAAATCTACGGCCCCCAAGACAGCCAGTACAACTCCAAATACCGAGGTTATTCTGGTCAAGGAGAGTACCAAAAGTACCGCATCCCGCTGACGGACATCGTAGCATCAGGCTTCGTAGAGCCCTCGTTCCTATTTCTCATCAACGATGCCGACGCCGGACAAAAAACATCGGTTTGTTTCCGGAACCTGCGCGTGCTTGACGATTCTACCCCGAAGGAGTTTCTCAGCTTCGAAACTGAGAAGATCGAGTCCTACGCACCCAAAACCAACATCGGGGACCGTTCGGGCAGCGCATCCGCATCCGAAGACCACCGGGCGCTGTGCATGCAGGGCAACAATTGGAAGGCCTATAGGCTCCCAAGCACCTATCCATTGACCGAGAAAACCATGATCAAGTTCGACTTCAAGAGCACCGGAGAGACAGCAGAAATCAACGCCATTGGGCTTGAAACCCAAGTGACCGCAGCCCCGCCCAAAGGGCGCACCATTCAGTTCTTTGGGTCCCAAGATAGCCATTCCAATGGTTGGGCAAACGGTGACTACTTTGGCTATGATGGAGCCGGAGAATATCAGAGCTATCAAATACCAATAGGTCAAGCCTATGCAGAGCAGGTCATCCAGGCCTTTGACTACATCTATTTCGTCAACGACGCTGACGCCGGGCAGAAAACATCGGTTTGTTTCCAAGACGTCCAGCTCTTTGAGGCAGAAGACCCAGCAGACGATGACTCCGAATGCATTCCCCAGACTTGTGGCCTTCGCTGCGGCCAATTTGACGACAGTTGTAATGGATTCATCAACTGCACTTGTTCAGGCGAACTCACGTGCAGAAGTGGTCGCTGTGTGGATGAGGTCGACGACAATGACGACAACCCCACGCTTGTTTCCGACCGTGACCAAGATGGCGTACCCAACGACTACGAGGTTCTACTCGGTACGGACCCCGACAATCCAGATTCCGACGGCAATGGCATCACCGACGGCAACGAGGACCACGATGGTGACGGAGTCACCAATCGAAAAGAAATCGCACAAGGCCGAAGTCCGCTCAGAGGAACAAGTGAAACCGATATGGTTACCCAGGAACTAAACAAAAGCCCACTGAGGTTTCGCGTCTGGGCGCCGGTTCGGTAGCCGCCACGGTTTCTGTGAAGCGTTCACGAAACAGAACACGTCCAAGGTGATTTGCAAAAGAGCGACCCTCGCTTTAGCGCGTGGTCCCCAGCCCAATAGCCTTCCCCTGAAGTCTCAATTCCTAGTCTTGAAAAGGAAAACTCAATGATGAAACTTTCATTTGAACAAATAGCCAACCGCATCTTGTCATTTCAACGGTTGACCGACCGTGTTTCGCATCCCGTCGTGCTTTTAGTCTCGTTGCTTGGCCTGTTGGCTTGCGGTGAGCGCCACCCAAACCAGAACCAGAACACGACATCCCCAGTTTTGGTGCCCGCACCCGAGATGCATTTTGTTTTTGGGCAAGTGCTTCCCGAACCGTACAAGGCTTGGGTTCGAGACCATCTGATTCCCGCAATGCAAGCGAGGTCTCTTGGCCGCCGCCCGGTACTTCGTGACCCGAGGCTCTACTACGAACCCGTATGGGGACCCTCATCGGAGGTGGCGTCGGGTGCTCCGGGCCAGTATGGGGGCACAAGTCCGGTGTGGCTGGATACGAACGACAATGGAACCTTTGAATCCGCAGTCGACCTCACTGTGAGGGGGGAACCGAGCGAAGGTGTTCGGGGTCGACAGAATGGACTTTTCTTCCTAGACAAGAACATGGACAGTAAGTTTCACACCTCCAACGATACAGTGGGTCGTCCTTCAAGTCTCAGAGACACCGTGCCGAGTCTTCAGGAGACGGATCTGACGAGCCATTTGCGCCTTCTGAAGACGGATATCCTCCAGGACTTGGATGTCCCGCATACCCACCGTTCCAAGATGCCCTACTTTGTTAACCCGAATGCCGCTGGTTTCGGTGACTGGCACGGTTCGCAGAGCGAGCTTCTTGGTACGGCGTGGCAGGATCACAGTTTGCTTGCGGCCATTCTTGGATCCGGAGCAAGTGATTGGACAGTTCTATCCACAGGTGAGTTATCGATCGCTGGATCGGAGCTCCCGGTCGTGGCCGCAAGCCGAGTCGAAGGGGAGCTTTGGCCCAACAACCTTATCACGCGAGAACAACTCGTGGAAATGAAGGCAATGGTTGATTCTCTGCATCACCTCGTGACGCCCATATGGTCGGATTGGGATGTATTGAACGGCAGCCAGAGAATAGATACAAACCATCGGTATCGACGTCTTGTCGACGGAGAACTCGACGCGGAGCACGTAAGTTCGAAACGCGAAGATATGCCAGACGACGCACATGATCCACTTGTGTTTTCCATTTATGGCGCCCATAGCAGTATGGGTACAAACATCGCGGAGCAGAGAACGTATACCGGTCGGCACCGGGTTACGCTTCGAGAACCGCAGCACCCCAAGCACGTAGAATTTTTTGTTCGTCGGTGGTCTCTGTTTGGCACCGATGATTGGTCAGAAGAATGGGTGAAGCTCGGAGAAAGTCAGAATCTGGCTGCTGGTACGCTTTCGGTCGAGAGCGATTACGTCGTTCCTGACGAGTACCTCGACCTCGCTGCCCCACCCACCGAACTTCCCCGTGCGAATCGTGTTGTGAGGCCCCTCAGTGGAGTCTCGGTTTACAGCATGGGGTCCTTGGAACCCATTCCGGATGCTCCCTTCTCCGTAGAATTCGAACATAGTCTCGATCAGATTCGTGACACGGACCGTGATGATCTCGTTGACGTTGGGTTTGACTTGACCGAAGCCGCCCGCGCGGGTGGTGTCATGACTTTTCAGCCTGAGTGGAGTGAACCCCAGGTGTTTATCCCACTCGGCGCATCCGGAGCAGGCTCGATTCGCGCGGCTCACTACCTTCACCAAGGCGGCTTGTCACGTCGGTCGCGCTACATGGAAAACACCGTTCGCCGTGACGACATCGTAGGTGATGGTCACTATGTGGTCTACAGCGGCCACACGCGCGTGATTCCTGAGGTTTTGATCAATCAAAACGGGGTTCGTATCAAGCGATTCGCAGTGGTGAGACCGAGAGGTAATGTGGTCAGCTTTGAATTCCCATGGAGGCCCGAGCGCAACACGTTTGACTCTTTTGGACACCCAATCGGAATCAATGCAGACCGGACATACGTCCTACTCGATACCACGCCCAATGTTCAAGACGATCTCAATTTCCACCTCAAGTTCGCCTCCGGCATCGTGCACCAGTTCCGTGGGGACAAGTTAAACCCATATACCTCACATCATTACGGACGAATTTACGGGATTCTGGATGCCGAGGGCCGGTCTCATGACTATCCGCGAAAGAATGGCCCGCGTTTCGATCGTGCAGACGAACCGGTATTTACGGAGGGCTTCGGGGAGACGCCGGGGACAAACATTGACTGGTATGTCGACTGGGAAGAAGGTCGCATAACAACCGTGCGTAGGGTCTTTAGCCACGGAGGGGAAAAAAGCACCGCGTTCCACTACGACGAACAGGGGCGGGTCACCAAGTTGAGCAAGGACGACCCAAGCATGAACTATGAACTCATCAATGGGGTGATCCATCGAGGGGCGACGCCGGACACATCGATCAAGTTCAGCAAAGCTGCCAATATCATCAGCTCGACGCTTCCGGGCGATGGCGGGAGTTGGTCGACCGAGACGATCTTCACACCCGCGGGTTATGTGGCCAGCGTCAGGCATGGCCTCGACGGTCTGTTCGAGCCGCCCACAACATTCACCTACAGTGAGGCGGAAGGCCGCTATTCCAAGACAAGAGTGCTCAAATCCTCCAGCCTCAAGAAAGTGGTCTATCCAGACGGTCGGTGGGAAGCATATGAGCATCATCCCATGACGGGATGGGTCACCAAGATCAAGCGTCCAAGCAAAAACACCCCTTCTGAGAACCAAGACGGGACGCCAGCCGAAGAAGATAGCATGGAAGTGATTGTACTCGGGTACGAGGAAAAGGCTCCTGATGGGGATCCCAAGAAGAGTGAACGCATGGTCGAGCGCCCACGTTCCGTTGTAACCAAAGAGAGAGGACAAGTAACCGGTTACGCCTATCACGCATATCGCGGATATGAATCGGAGACGCGGCACTACGAGGCGTCCGGTCAGACCCCATCTTGGACATCGCCCCACATTGCGACCCATATGCGTGAGACCCAAGACGGAGACGAGGTCCACCGGACGCGCGGGAAGCGCAATGCTGAGTTCATCGGCGTGACGACAAAAGACAGCGCAAGTGTTGCTAGCGTTTCTCGAACGAAACAAGGAACCACCATCGTCCAGACCACTGAATTCGGCCCATGGGGACAAAAAACAAGCTATCTGGCCCAGGGGACGGGCAAAGCCCCCGATAGTTCAACAACCTCTACCTGGACACTCGACGAAATGACTGCGGACGGGTTTGATGCGTGGGGTCGAGCTTCGAAGTTTTCTTGGTCAGATGGAACTGTTGAGACCTTGGAGGGCCTTCACTGGCATCTGGGTCCGACAAAACGAATCGATCGCCAAGGTATCGAATCCGAATACACCTATACGCCGCTCGGCCAGGTGAAAACCGTGAAGCGTCTCGGTGTCACCACCACGTTTGGCTACGACGCGCTCGGAAATGTAACCAAAACCGTCAAGAGTTCAGACGATGGCGATATCGTGACCCAGGCGACTTATGATGCCCTGGGCCGCCTTCGGAGCAGCACCGACGGCCGCGGTCAAACCACGTTGCACATCTTTCACCCGGCCGGTACTTTTGTGCCCCTATCTGGCGATCAAGCTCTCGCGGGGCCAACGAAGGAAACCACCTTTCCCGATGGCTCCAAACAATTCGAACACCGTTACCTCGATGGGCGTTTACGATTGGTCGAAACGCTGGAGGCCAACAGCGACCAACCCTCGACCACGGTCGCCTACGACTATGGAGCCGATACCGAAGGGGCTTGGGCGGAAGAACAAAGGCCCGACGCACAAGGCAATCTTACCTACAAGACCCGAACGTACGTCAATGGTCTTGGCAAAACAAAAATGGTCACCCAAAGCTCTACCCTCCACGGAACCGTTACCGTACTCCAGCGTCAGTTTGACCCCATGGGTCGAGTGACCCGAGAGGTCGACGGGGATGGCGTCGTCACCTTATTCGCGTACAACTCCCAAGGAAAAACGATCAAACGAGCCCTCGACCGAAATGGAAACGGAATCATCGATGATGAAGGCGGTGAGGACCCCCGCGATGTGGTGGTGACCTTTGAGCAGGGTCTAACGCTCCGCGAAGAAGTCCCGGTGTTTTTCAAACGGAAAATCGTAGGGACCGGACCAGAGGCCTTCGAAACCGTCGAGTACACGGGCGTAAACGGCCTTCAGCGTTGGTACACGGAGGCCGGTGTACAAAAATGGAAAACCCAGAGAACGCCGGCGACCCATGGCGCCTGGGATGCCGTGACCACGACGTCAGATGGCCAAAGCGTCAAGGAGCACTTCGAACACGGCAGACTCCAGTCCGCCGTCCAAATCGTGGATGGCAGCGACCCTGTCGAGCTGGTATCTCTTCAATACGACACCTTCGGTCGATCCACGGCCCAAACCTCCCCCGAAGGGACCACAAGCTTTGAACTTGACGGCGCTGGTTTTCCTCAATCGGTGGCAAAAAATGCCGGCGAAACGACCGCGCTTTCATACAACCACAATGGACGACCTACGCAGGTTTCTCTACCAGGGGGCACCACGCGCTCGTTCAATTGGTCCGCTGATGGAGGCTCTATGGAGGCCTCTGGCCCGGGGCAACACCCATTCAACCTTGACTACGACGGTCTGGGACTCCCAAGCTTTAGCTGGAAGCGAACGGTCGAAGGACCCGATGATGTCACTTCTTGGCACGGGGATCACGGTCAACACCAAAAGTCGGTGAATGGCACGGTCATCGAGAGAGTGCGCTACACACCCGGCGGAAGGGTCAAGTCGCGAACCAAAGGGGAACCCAATGCTTCCGACAGATTGCTCTCAGAACACAGCTACGATGCCGCCGGTTTGTTATCTTCCATTCGCAGTCTCAACCCACAGGGCGAGGTTGTCCGCGAAGTCCCGGTCGCTGTCGATTCGGCAGGGAGGACCAAGTCACTCGGAAACATGTCCTTCACGTACACCCCGAACAACCAAGTCCACCGCGAATCGGTCCCACAGGTTCCGGGAATGGCACTGGTCCGAGGTTATGACGCCTCTGGCAGAATGACCCGCATCTCACTTGAACAAGACGGAACGCCCTCAAAACACTACGATTACGAGTATGATGCTTCTGGGCGCCTCACCATGGCCAAAGAAGGCCCAAGAAAAGCGGTCTACGCGTATGAGCCAGGAACCAAAAGAGTTACCGAAATTGGGCAATTCTCATCCGAGAACGCCGTGGCCAAAACCACGATCGGCTACGATGCAAACGGGCGGCAGACAAGCGTTTACAGCCGCCCCTCAGAGCCCAGCACCAACGTCACTTTCCTGAAACACGTCTACAGCTACGACCCCCTAGATCGGGTCAGCCTGGTCACCCAAACTGCGTTTGATTCTTTTGAAGCCATCGAGTCCCAGATCAGCTATGGCTACGATGCGCGCAACCAGCTTACATCTACGGCCATGGTCCTGCCAAGCAGCAGCGGTCAGCAACCGGTGGAGGGACGCAGCGTCTCGTATCGCTACGATGAAATTGGAAATAGAACTCAGGGCGGAAATGATGACGCCCCCGACAACTACGTCACGGGTGATCGGAACTTTTACCTCCAAGCCACCGCAAGCGGTCACATAGAAATCTCGGGCACGGCTCACCCAGATGCGATCGTGACGGTAAGTGCTGTCGAAAAAGCCTCGAACCAAATGTTGGTTGAAGACGATTCAGTCGAGCGCACAGGCTCCATATTCTACTATCGACTGGAATCTGGTCTTGCCCTTCCAGGCCAGACGGTTGAACTGGCTTTCACCATCGCCCTCCCCGGCCTTGGTGTAGATACGGTAGGAACCTCAACCATCGATGTTATTGTCCCCTTTGGCGACGAAACGCCGATGCATGCATCCGCCGGATATCGAACCGAAGATGCATACCATGAATATACGTGGACACCTGAGGGAAGGCTTCAATCGGTTGAATCTCCGCTGCGGTTCAAAACGACCTACGAATATGACGCTTTTGGGCGACGTATCGCAAGAAAGCTGTGGAAGTGGAGCGCCGATGAGGGCGCATATCCAGCGACCCCTCATCGTGACCAAAGATATATCTATGACAATCGCCGAATCATCGCGGTCTATAATGCAAAGACTCAAGAACTTGCTTCCACCTACCTTTGGGGACCAGACCTTTCGGGAACGCTGGATGGATTCCACGGTGTTGGGGGTCTTGCAGCTCTTGGACACGAAGGACAAAGCTTCTACCCGGTGACGGACCGCGGAGGCAATGTGCGAACGCTGGTCGACGGATCCGGCTCAGTGGCCATGACCTACGACTACTCGCCCTTTGGAAGAGTCATTGCCATCAACAACTTCGGAGCACCCAGCAAAAACGTAAACCCATTTCTGTTTTCAACAAAAGTCTACGACTTTCAAACAGAGCTATACGACTTTGGTCTCCGAACCTACGATCCTAGCCAAGGACGTTGGCTGAGCCAAGACCCGCTTGGCGAAGCAGGAGGCCTCAATGTGTTCACCGCCTTCGCCAACGATCCGATCAATCACATCGACGCCCTAGGCGCCACCGCCGAATCCATCGCGACCCTTGGCTCTGCAACGAGCGTTCCGTGGGACCCGGAGGACCGCGCGTTCAACCCTGCCAACGCACACTTGGCCGCAGTCGCATCACGAATTTCGTACGAAGCCGAACCCGAAGTCCGCCGAAAAGCTGAAGCCCTAGGCTTCGAAGACATTCGATTTCTCGCCGTACCCTCGATCAGCGCCCAGGCATTCACTGCGTACGATCCAAGAACCAAAACCGCTCTGGTTTCCTTTCGTGGGACCGCGGGTTGGAAGGATATAGCTGTCGACCTCACGGGCCTCACCGTCCATGCACCACTTCATTTTCGCACCCTGGGCGCACGGGTACATGTCGGTTTTTTTGCGCAGTTTCTCGCTCTGAAAGCTCAGGTTCTACAAAACATCGAAGACTACCGGCAGCGCGACCCGAACGGTTTTAAGATCTTCGTTGCCGGGCACAGCCTGGGAGGGGCCTTAGCTGCTCTTTTCTCTCTATACGGCCTCAAGCGCGACCTCCCCATCACTTCGACCTATACCATCGGGCAGCCCCCGGTTGGGAACCCGAGGTTTGCAGCCTCCTTTGCGAGGACACTCGAAGAGAGTGGGTCCGGATTCTTTCGAACCGTACACAACATGGATTTCATCCCCAATGTTGGGTCGATCGCGAGATGGCTGACGCACGGAGATGCTGGGGACGAGATTTACATCGACCGAAAGGGGACCACGCACTACAACCCAAGCGGATTGACCAAACGCCTCGATCGGACACTTCGCCTCTTAGATCCCTCAGAGGCTGCCGTGGACCTGGGTCGGCATCATGCGGGCAAAAGCTATGAGGCGTACCTTCGCATCACCGAGCGTGAGTTTGTTGGCCGCTAAAAGCGTCTAGAGCTACAGGTTGCCTGCCTTGTCGGATTTGCGGAATGGACCATAGTCTTCGCCAAGAATTCGGGTGGTTTCTGGGGGCGGAGCAACAAGCTGTGAGTCCTCCGAAACGATGGGCTCCTCCTCACCCGCGACCTCGACCAGTATGTAGAATTGATACTTGGCCTGGGTCTCATCGTTGATCACCTCCAACGTTCCAAGACCCGGCTTCGGCTCCGTCGACACGATCTCGTAGATATTGGTTCGTTCATTCTCAGAGTGATTTGCCTCCATTCCTTCCACACCGCTCATTTCGAGCGTGTAGATCGGATTGCTCCCGTACGGATAGTGCATGGTCAAGAACTTCGGAGGGGAGGGCACGCCAGTGCCATGCACATAGTGCAAAACGCAGGGCGCCTGAATGAGAACGCTTTTTCCACCCGTTGGGTCCTCATACCGACAGTCCTTGTCGGCTTCGAAGGCCGGATACAGCGAAGTGGGGAAACTACAGTATCTTCTCTCTCCAGGTGCAGCCAGGTACGCATGCATGGAGACCGCCGTATAGTCGGAAGGGGCCTGTCCGTCGGCCACGTCCTCCCACGAAAAACTGAGCTCTGCCGACGTACCCCCGTCGGTTGCCAATTCTCCCCTCATGATCTCTTCTTCAAACCCATTCGCTTTGACCCCTCCGAGGATGTACAAAACGACTAGATCTTGCTCAGGCCAGGAGCCCAAATCCCATTGGACGGATACTTGGTAGTCCTTCTGAAGAAAGGACCACTTGCTCGGAGCCGTCATCTGTACCCACGGCCAGTCAAGGAGCTGCGAGTCAACCGCAATCGGGTTTTGATCTTTGTCGGTCAACGTGGCCCGAATGCCGCCGCGCCTCATGCTTCCGAGGGCTTCGGCGACAAGTGTCACCTGCCCTGAAGGTTCGCTAAGGGGTACAAAGCCGGGGCTCCGGAAAGCATCACCCTCCCGGTCTTCGTAAAGGACCATCTGGACACCGTAGGAGCCCCCCTCGACTCCGTACTGCCCGACATCGTACGAAGCTTGCGCTTCGATAATCGGACCCGCACCGCCACAAACAAGCATCGGGTCGAACAGATCAATCACGGCATCAGACGTGGCGGGCACGGGAACCGCGGGAATCAGGTCGCCCCCCGAACCGGACAGCAAAGCGTCCTCGTGAATCTTGATGGGATACATAAAAGAGCTCTCATGAATGGCATCGTTCATCCGCTCTCCATCGCCGAGGCTGCCTGACTTTTCTTCGTTCAGAAGGTGAAAACTCTCAAAGACAAGGAGCAGTTCACTCACATCGACGCCGACAAAGGAGTCGGTCAACTGAAGAGTCAAAACGAACCCGAACTCACCCACCGCGCCCACGTCAAAGCGTCCACCCTGCGATGTCTTGACGCCTGACTCAGGCACATGGAAAAAGTAGCTCACATAGGGCACCGACTTCGGCCCCAGATTCACGATCAGAATGCGGTCCCCGTCTCCGGCGGAGCCTATCTTGAACTCGCACGATGACAGAATCGCGACCTTCGCCTGCTCCGAGCAAAATGGCCAAATACAGTCTCTTGGGGTGTAGTCGTTCTCGACCCGGACACACTCCGCCCCCAAGAACCCAGCATCGTCCACCGCGAGCACCACATCACCCAATAGCGCATCGCGCGCCTTCGCCGCCGATAAGCGCGATGACCACTCGGAGCCCTCCAAGAAAGCGTCAAAACGTTCGTTCGCCCAATCGCCCCCCAAGAGGGCATCCGAATCGGTCGCCGCCGCGTTGGCCTCTTGCCACTTGGCTTCTTCGGCCTCGACCTGGACGCGTAGGGCCTGAGCGCTCTCTTTCAAGGACGCAACCATTTGTTTCATTTCATCGAGGGATTCGCGGAACGCCCTGGGCATGGCTTTGGTGTTCATCCCTCCAAGGGCGGCTTCATGTTCGCGAGCATGTTTTTCGTATAGAGAAACGCTCTCTTCTACCTCATCCAAACGTCCGTAGATCACGCGGTGCGCGTCGCGGTTGTGGTCCTCTATGGTCACCGGCTCTTTGGGCCCATTCACGCCAATGACGCCCTCATCAACGAGCCGCTCGATGCCACGAAGAAACTCGAGCTCGCTGATCAGGCCTTGGTCCAACCATTGCACGTTTTCCCGAAACCACGACGGCATGACGCGGTCGGTTGATGATTGGGCCTTCGACGTTTCCACATGGATGATTTCGGCAGTAATCAAAAACTCAATGGCCGTAATGAACTCATCATCGGAGACGGTCTTTTTCGCCCACCATGTGGCGAGTTCTCGCACCCAAGAAGGAACGAGGTTCTCGGCCGTTCCGTTTTCGAGTTCCGGCGTTTCTTCGACCGCGTGCGCGCGTGTGAGCCAACCCAGGGCCAGGCCGACGCCGGCGGTGTCTTGGGAACGCTCGACCACCAGAGCTCGCGTCCATTGCACCCGTCGCTCGCCATGGACAAACGTGAGCAAAGCAAGGGCAAGGCGCCCCTTGTAGGCAAAGTCTGCCTTTTCACGATGAACTTGGACCAAAACGTCCACTGTTCCCGTGGCCGGCACCGTGACGGAGACCGCGGAGCCTTCGGGTAGGACGCGCGCCTCGAGGGCACCGTCCCTCGACGAAATAAACGAGAGCTCCGAAAAACCCCCCTCGTGGCCGACCTCAACCGCAAAATCCTGGTTCGTCGTGTTCTCGATGCGAAAAATCCCTTCAGAGGTTTCTTCTTCGGGCTCCAGCTGAAACCACAGCTCACGCTCATCCCGCAGGCCCTCGCCGTCCACGTCCAACGGGAACACCACCATCGGCTGTGTCGTTTGCCCCGTCAGCTGATTGCCGGATAAGTCGACTCCGGAAAAGTCGATGTCCCAAAGCTCGGATGGGACCTCATCCGTGAGTTGGTTGTTGTTCAAGCGCAAGTAAAGAAGCGCCGGCAGCGAACCCAAGCTCGTCGGAATCGAGCCGGTGAGGAAGTTCTCGCTGAGATACAGATGCGAAAGCGCCGATAGTTGGCCCAGTTCTTCAGGAATACCTTCATCGAATCTGTTGTCGTTGAGGCTGAGCACGCGCAGTCCAGGGAGCTCGCCGAGCCATGGAGGCAGCGGTCCATCCAAGGCGTTGTGGCTCAACCTCAGCGTCTGGAGGTTTTTCAGGTTCTGCAAAGTCGGTGGGACCGGCCCACTCAAATTGGCCAGGCTAAGATTCAAATACACGAGTTTGACCAACTGACCCAGCTCAGAGGGGATATGGCCCTCCCATGAATTGTAGCTCAAGTTCAAGTTCTCCAGACGGGTGAGGCGCCCGATCCAACTCGGAATCTTGCCGGTGAATGCGTTGCCAAAGACATTGAAGAGACGCAGGTTGCGAAGTAGAGCGAGGCTCGCGGGCAATGGTCCGTGTAGGTCGTTGCTCGCAAGGTCCAGTATTTCAAGTTGAGACAGAGCGCCCGAGCTCGCGAAGGCCTCGGGAATAGAGCCGCGAAGACCGAAGTCATTGAGCCGGAGGGCGCGGACCCGACTGCCCACACAGGACACCCCTTTCCAAGCACATGGCTTACTGTTGTGCAGCCACGGGTACGCCCAGTTTTCTGGGCTTGTGGCGCGATACAGTGAAGCCAATGCGATACATTCGGCCGGTGGGATTTGAGTGACTTGGCTACAGCGTGTGATGTCTTCCGGGCGGAGCCCTGAGAACGGGTCGGCCGTCACCCCGTCTTTGCCTTGATGGGTCCACGCTTGTGGGTCCGCCTCCCATTGGTGGAAGCGATCGAGGATGTCCGATGGCAAAACGCCGAGCTGCATCGCTCGATGGAGCGCCTCCGGCAAGACCCCCAGTTGGAATGCGGCGCGCGCCACGTTCCCGCCCCAGTGTTCGTGGATACGCCCGCGAAGGTCGCGAAGGCTGTGGGCCGCATCGGGGCTGAGAGGCCCCAAAAGGGCGTGAATCGGGCTTCCGGCATCGAAGGTTATCCGGTCCCGAACGTGGAGTACACTGCGAAAGACGAGGGCGCCATGACTGTAGTAGGTCGGCGAGCTTGGATTGAGCGCATCGATGGTATCGATGGATTCGAGATCGAGGTCAAACACCGAGCCCGGTGCATCCTGAAGCTGAGCGGTGATGGTCTCATGGTAGGTGCGCTCGAGGGCTCTGCGTATTTGCTCTTGGGTTCCATCGGGGCTTAGCGCTGGCCACGGTGCCTGAGCCAGGGTGCAGGTCACGCACTTCGCGTCATCGGAACCCATCTCGCGTGCCCGCAGTTCTGGGACGCTTTTTTGCTGGACGAGCGCTTCAACGAGGCTGTCAAAGGTGTGCGGCGCCCAACCCGAGACCAGGTCCCAAAGCTCGACCCCTGCCAGGCCTCCAAGCCGCTTGGCCCGAAGGTCGTGGTACAAGCGCGCCGCTTTTTCGCATCCGATTCCGAAAAATGATTCCGGGCCGCGTTCGTCGTGTTGGAAGAGCCAGTAGCCCCACCGGCATGGATCTTCCAGGTAGAGATCGGCTTGAATCGACCAGTGGCTTCGGTCACCCCCAAGGTTCTGCGCCCAGTTCTTTGGCGAAGTGTCTTCCACAAGCTGATTTCTGAGAAAGTACAAAAAGGCCACCCGATGAAACATGGCATCGTACTGAAGCGGCTCATAGGGGGTCACCAAGAGGGTGCGAATCGAATCGAGGAGCACCCTCGCCAGGTTCGGCCATTCGAGTGCTGGGACGCCCCCATAGGTGAGCTCGGGAGACCAAAACAAAGGGGTTCGAGGGGCACCAAGCACCCCTCCGGGAAGGTAGGAAAGAAGGACTGCGAGGTGCGGAGCCGCGAATGCGTTTTGTTCATGGTTTGATCGCGTGTGCCGATCAAAGGCTTCAAGCGCCAAGGCTTCCTGACGTGGGTCGAGCCGCGCTTTGGCACGATACCCGAATCCGACGGCTGCAAGCTGGGCCCAAAGGGCGGGCTCCTGGGGTCTATAAAGACGAGCGAACGTACGCCATGCCTCCGCTTGTTCGGCGGGTGCGCCCGGACCCCCGTTTTCGGTGACGGATGTTTCATCGATTGCGGCAAGCCCCTCGGCGGAGCCGGGACTCCAGTGCGGGAGATCAAACACCGCTTCGGGAGAGAGACCGGAATGCGCCAAAAAGAGCGTGCAGAGGAGGGCGGTGCTGTTCGCCAGGCTCTCGGTAGAGGGCGGTTGAATCTCGCCACTTCTCAGGACGCTCACCGCACCATCGGTGCACAGCCGGCCGACGCGTTCTTTGAGGTGCGAAAGCCATGGCCATGGCTCAAATAGAGGCTGCCCGTGTTCGGTTGCTTGAGATTCTTGGAAGACAAAGTAGGCCAACACGTTGGTCATGGTGTCTGCGCGCGGCGGTTGACCGGGCGCCACCTCGGCGTCACCGGCGACAAATAGGCCCTTCGTGCCCCCATCCGATTCGTCTAGGTATAGATGCACCATGGACAAGAGCCCTTCTTGGAGCGCTCTTTTCACCGCTTCTTCGACGGACGGGTCCCGTGATGGGCCAAGGTCTTCAAGGGCCCGCAGGTACTGTGCCAGGGCCAAGTATGCGGTCATCTGAGTCCGTGTGCTGCGGTAGGGAAACAAGGCCTCACCGGTCGCGGTGTCCACGAGGGGCAAAAACTCAAGGCGCGTCTCTCCCTCCGCGGCCAGCCGAGAGTTGCTTCGACGCGTATCCAAAAGTGCGGTGGCAAGGCGTTCTGCGTGTTCCCAGTCGGCCGAGGCTACAGCCGCCACCAAGGCCATGGCCTGTTCCTCGGTCCGGGTGAACGCGGGCTCTCCATCCTGCTCTCGGAGTAAGTGGGTTTCGGGGTGAATCAGGGCCTTCAACCCTTCATGGGCGGCCTGTACCGCTTGCGCGGTATCTTTGCGATTGACGTGTGACGCATAGTGCCGCAGCGGCTGTTGCCAGCGGTTCGAGACCTCATTGAGGTTTTCGTAGGCATCGATAAACCAAATGAGTGCGGTGCTGGAATTCAACAAGGTCGACAGGTCAAGAATACGCTGGCTCGAGTACGGAAAATCGTGGTCGATGACAAATGCTTGAACCCCACCCCACAGCCGATGGGCCTCTCGCTCGAAGAAGGCGGACTTGTGGTGTTTGGGGTGATGTTCGACAAAAGCCAAAAGACCCATCACCAAGCCCGCGGTCGCCTCAAGGTGAAACGACTGTTCTTGTCGGTTGGTGGCTTGGATGTACGGATCCTCAAAACCATCAAAGAAGTAGTGCGCGCCGTAGTATGTGTTTCTGCCAAACCGGATGTCCTTGCCAAACGCGAGGGCCGTAAACTCAAGGCACCGCGCCAGGGCATCGATGTGTTCTGAGTCGGTCAGCGTTTTGTAGTCGACCGAAAGCGACAGCCAGCTACAATTGTCGATGGCGGTGTGCTTGCTCGGAACGAAATGAAAGGCATGCGCGTGCTCTGAAGCGGGGCGGATTCCACCCCCGGTCGAGACCCGGCCCCATGCTCCGCGCCACAGGGCCTGTTTGATCTCGGCCTGTTTGGTGGGGTTGGTGTGGGCTTGCTCTAGGGCGCCTTCGAGGTCTTGTCGCCAACGATGGTCGTCGCGGTCGAAAAGACCCTCGAAAATGCCCCGCCTCAAGCCGTCGCGCCAGGCGGCAAGCTCGGCCGTTTCATCCCCGAGTCCAAGGCTCGGGGCGTGTTCCAGGGCGTGATTCAGTACGCTGAGCACGTCGAGGTTGTGTTCGGTGACAATGTTTTGGGCACGGCGTGCCTGTTTGAGGATGCCGATTTCTGATTCCGTCAGGACTTTGGGCGAAAGGCCTACGGTGAGGTCACCGGCGATGGGATACGGACGCTCCCACACCCGGGCAATGCGGACCTCGCGGTCCGGGTCGAAGGTGTCGTATCCGATGGCGTCGAGGATATCGTAGTAGTCCCAATGCTCCCCATCGAGGGCCATCGGTTTCCCGTCTCGCCCCATCAGTTGCCATGGACTTCTCGCGTGCGAAAGGCCCGCGGTGGTCCAGCCTGCGCTCACGAGACTCGCATGGCTACCATCTTCCAAAACGATGCTTCGCTGGTGGGCCCTAAGTCCCCAAAGGGCCTCTTGGTAGCACCCTCGAAGAACCTTCTGCTCTTCTTCTGGAAGAGACGGCAACGCGTCCGATACCAAAAAGACGCCCAGTCCATGAACGACCCAGGCGGTGGCCCCGGTGACCAGACGGGCGTCTTTCCAGGTGTCGTCCTTCGTATTCCAGGAAAACGGCCACCCGCGGATCACGGGTGCTTGTTTGCCGTCGCCCGAATCACGCACGGCGTGTGCGCACACGTAGCGGGCGAGCGCCTGGGCTCGCTGGTCGAACTTTTGCGTACCTCGTTTGGCGTATTGCGCCAACGCGATGCCCTGGGTGTAGGCCCATACCCGTTCGTATTGGGCCAAAAAGCTGGAGTCTTGGGTTTTGCCCTCGGAATCAGCAAGCCATTTTGCGGCTTGGTCTTCGGTTCTGGCGTCGTCCCGAACCGCTTGGTACTCCACCTGATATCCGGTCGGCCGCCCTTCAGGTGTTAGGGGGCCGTCTTTCCACAGCGCGTCCCTCAGCCATTTGGCTTTTTCGTAGTTTCCGTGGGCCGATGCCGAAAACTGGGGCTTGGGTGGTCCCGATGCCCCCTCGATGAGCACGGCCCCGGTGGCCAGGGGGAACGAAGCCAGTTCAACCGCGCCCGCAGCGCCAAAGATGCGGAGGTCTTTGGGATCGGCTTGAAAAGTGGCTTGACCATGGATCAACGAAACCGAAAAGGTGGTGCCCTCCCCCGAAGGGCCGCTCGCCCCCGCGGCACCATCGCCCGAACTTTGTGCGAGCGCATCCAAACTTGCGCTACGCGCTACGCTTTGGGATGAACCGAAGGCTGCGCCCTGCGACGCTGCGAAGGGGGTGGCGACGCTCAGGGTTTCGGTGGTGTTGACCCGCATATGGTGGCGGTTCTCTGCGGTCACCTTGATCGGAGATTTCTTGCCTTGGGTCAGGTGGTCCGGGAGGGCAACACTGTACTGGACCGCATTTTCGTCTCGGGATGCGCGGGACGTGAGGATGTGTTCGCGGTCTGCCCAGGCCGCAAAAAACAGATCACCTTGCACCGCCAACGAGGTGCCGGTGCCCCGCGTTGCCTGACTTTCATGGTTGCCCCGTCTCGCTCTGGCATCCTGGGGGTCTACGGAGGTTGGTGGGCTCCAGGGGTGTTGGTCACGGTGACCCACGACCGCAAACACCCCGGACGCGCTCGGCTGGGGGACAGCGGCGTCCAGCGCCGCGTGATGGGCCCTGCGGTATAACACCCGGATGTCGCCGGTCTCGGACACCCCGGCGGTGGGCCGGGCTCCGCGACCCACGGTGTTGGGGTCGGACCAAGAGCGGCCCTCGTCCGTAGACCACCGAACCTGAACGGATGGATTCCCGATGCGACTCGGATCGGCGGGCCCACCGTCCTCGTACGCAAGAACCAGTCCAAAGGGCGCGCCTACCAGCTTCGGGTACAATGGCTGGTGGTCACCACCGTCCACACCCCCCGAAGCCAGCGTGGAGACTTGCCACGCATCGACGGTGTCCCCGGCGCGTGTGGGCTGCTCGTCTCTGTTGCTGGCATCCGCTTGGGCTTTTGGGGACCCTTCTTGGGGTAGGTGATGCATTGGCGTCAAAGGGCGCTGCGCCAGAACAATGTGGTCTTCTTCTTGCCAGGTACCGGCATACCGGTACTGAAACTGAAACCCGAGCGTGTCCCAAAGAGCCTCGTCGCCCGGTTCATAGGCTGTCTTCCATACCGAACGCCAACCCACGACCCTTCGGATGAGGGGGGCGTGGTCCGTGGTGGGCTGAAGTCTCGGGCCCGGCAACGACGCGAGACTGTCCGAAAGCGGTGCTCTGGGCTCGTACACGGGTGAGCCCAGCATGGCGGTCCACGCTGGATGGGGGACCGGCTTGGGATCCCACAGGCGTGTCTGCTGCGCCCCCACGTGGACCGCGTCTTTGCCTACGTGAAGCGTAGGGTCGAGTACGTATCGGCTGACGCGATAGGACTCTGTTTCCACCGCGTCGTCGGAGTCGACATTCGAAGCACCGCCCCGCACGTAGGACTCTTCGCACCAGCAGTTGGGACAGGCACAGCCTTGGTCCCCGGTGGGCGCTTCTTGGGCAAGGTATTTGACTTCTTCGTAAACCCGGACCCGATAGGTGTTGTCGAACACGTTGGAGGGCGGCCCCTCCGTGTTCATGAGGTAGTAGACCTTGTTGGCTTCGCCCCACACCAGGTGTTGGTTCAGGCGCGCATCGAAGGCGACATCGATGCCGCGCTTCCACGCTTCGTTTTTGCGCACCACGGTTTGCGGTCCAAACGATCGCCCCCCGTCTCGGCTCTCGACCATCATCACCTGAACCGGCGCCTCTTGGTCGGTGGCTTCACCCTCAATGGCATCCTTTCCATTCCCGGTGCTCATCTGGACGATCCAAGCAATGGACACCCTGTCCGCCCTGGCCGCCAGGGCCAGCGCGAGCACCGACCCTGGACTTTTGGGAACCGAAAACGCACGCGGCGTGGAGAAGCTGCCCGGCTTTCCTGCCTTGTCGCTGAACTGGTAGCGAACTTCATCGCCCCCCGCGGTTGCGCGTCTTTGCACCACATAGGCCAGGTGGGCGGTCATCCCGGTTGAAGTTGTGGACAGCGCAGCCCTCGCCATCAGGGCCGCCCCACCGCTGACCGCGAGGGGCTCGGGCGGCTCGAATGTTCCCGCTTGGATCCACGGGGCGGGTTGTTTTTCGGCCAGGACCGTATCCGGCACCGAGCTGGCGTTTCCATCGGGCGGGTCAAGCGGGCCGTCCTCCGAAAGGACAAAGGCCCCTTCACTTGGCTTCAGGTCGTCGGCCTTGGTGACCGGCACGTAGGAGGAAGTCGCAGCATCCCAGCGCACCACCCGCCGTGCACCCGATTCGAAGCGGGGTTGGGTGTGATGGCTTCCCAAGAACACTCCGTCGACGGGCGCAGCTGGTGGCGCCGGCAGTTCAACCCAGTGTGTGTCTTGGTTGTCGGTTTGACCGGGCGGCGCGGCCTCAATGGCTTTTCGGATGTGAAAGGTCTGGGGCTTTTTGGCGTGTACCCAATACCCCCCTTGGCTAAGCCGCCGGTCGTTGGGGTCACCCATCGAGCCCAAAGCAGACCATTCGAGCGGGGAAGCAGGGTTGTTGGGCCCAGGAAACGACCAAACGACCACGTCGGTGCTGAGCCAGCCAAGCGGAACCTCCGCGCTTGCGAAGGGCACCGCAACCAGGTTCCAGCCCGGTGAGAGCGACCCCGAAACCGCGGCCTCTTCTCGGGTGGCGGCATCTTCTCGGGTGGCGGCATCAGCCTCCCGAGAAGATGCCCCCAGCCCCAGAATGATGAGCAAAACAGCCTTCCTCGTCAGCACAAGTCCCTCCATCCCTCTCCCACGGTGATCCTCACCTCGGGCGCTACGACAAACCCTGCATCGTGGCTTGTCGATGTGGCCCAACACAGGATGGGTCGCATCCAGAGTCAATGAATATTGCTACTGCTGGCGAAAACTGAAGAAGACGCAGCGCGAAAACGTCGGGCCGGCAAGAAAATGTACGAGTTTCCACCCTATGTTCCTCTCGGAAGCAGCAGCTATCTTTTTAGCCCGCCATGGCATCGACCGGATTGGCCGCTAGGAGTGTCCAGCGCATGGCACCATACGTTCTTGAGGGCAACGAAGTCGGGCCCACGCATGTGTCCCGTCGTTTTCGGGCGACTGCGAACTAGGCCGCTTTGCTGAGGTCGAGTTTGGCTTCGAGCACGAGAACGTCTGTCTTGCGTACGAGTTGCACCTGACCCCAGGCCTTGGTGCTAGGCGAATGAAAGCTTGTTTGGTCGCGGGCATCGAACATACACAATGTGAGCACGTCGGCATGCAACTTTTCTAGGCCTATGTGTCCCTCAGCCACCGCATGCTTGATGGTCTTCGATAGGCTTCTGAGGGTTGCTTGGCTTCGCTTAGAGGGAGGCAGGGGGTACTCTGCACTCACCCTCACGAGATGGGACTTCTTGCAGCGGAACCCAAACGACGGCTTCTCTTCTTGGCCCCAGTGCGCACTGCTCATGAGCGCCTTAAATACACCGTTGCAGAGCAGACTCACGGTCGTGGCTCTCGCTTCGTCCCATTGGTAAGCGAGCAACGAACGGTGAATTTGACGGATCACCGCATCAGCGATATCCCAGCGTTCATCCATGTAGCCCAATTGAATTTGGAAAAGGAGGCTTCGGTCTCGGTCATTCATTTTGATGTCTCCCTCGTCATGCTTGGCTCGTTTGATTGGTCAGACGCACGCCTCCATGGCACGCACCCATTTTCGACCCCCATTGTGCACGCTCCCCCACGGCGGTCAAAAAGGGCCAACGCCGCAACATATTTGCCTGTTTTCAGGACCTTGTGAGAACCCAAGTGGGAGAACATCGGACATTCTCTTCGGTTCGTCGATTCGTCGATTCCCCACTCGCCTGAAGCCCAATGCTTTCGGAATCACATTGAATTGACCGATCAAATCAGCCTCGTTATCTGTGGGCTGGATCGATTCAAGCGCGGTCTCTTTGCAAGGAAAATCGTGTGAAAACAGCAAGCCGCTGCCCCGAGGCCCACATGGTCCTCACCGGAATTCTCGTGCTCGCACTGAGCGTCGTTGCCCCATCTGCGTGGGCCCAAGACGTACGATTGACAGGGATCATCGACGGACCGCTACCGGGCGGACTGCCGAAAGCCATCGAACTCTACGTGGTTCGCGATGTATCTGACCTCGGCGCATACGCCATCGGGTCGGCCAACAACGGAGACGGTTCCGACGGTCCGGAATTTCACCTCTCGGGCAGAGCATCCGCGGGAAAGTTCATTTACGTAGCCAGCGAGGTAACCCGTTTCGCTGAGTTTTTCGAATTTGAACCTGACTTCGTTTCATCAACCGCCGTGATCAATGGTGATGATGCCATCGAGCTATTCCTAGACGGCCAGGTCATCGATGTTTTTGGCCACGTTCATGCCGATCCAAACGAACAGTCATGGGACTATCTTGACGGTTGGGCCTATCGAAAGAATGGAACCGGCCCCGACGCTGCGCACTTCTCATTCAAGAGCTGGTTATGGAGCGGCCCAAATGCGCTGGACGGAACCCCAAACAACAATAACGCGAGCGCGCCTTTTCCAATCGGATCTTACATGCCCCACCCGAGGGCGGACAGATGTCCAAAAAGGCCACTCACTGCAATATACGACATCCAAGGACCTTCCGACAAAAGCGACCTCGTGGGCAAACGGGTCACGGCGAAAGGTATCGTCACCGGAGACTTTCAACGCCATGATGCCCACTTCAGTGACCTCGGTGGCTTCTTCATACAAGAGCGCACCGGGGACCACGACCCAGCAACCTCAGATGGCATTTTTGTTTTCGACGGAAGCGGTTCCGTCGATGTCAGCGTAAACGACCTGGTACAAGTGAGGGGTACCGTCGCCGAGTTTGGCGGTGAAACCCAACTCACGGCCCTGTCGGTCAAAAGGTGTGCTCGCACCCCCGGGGTTCCCGCCACCCAAATCTCACTTCCCGCCCGTGCCCTTCGCTTAAATTCGGACGGCATGCACGTCGCAGACCTCGAAGCCTTCGAAGGAATGCTGGTCCAATTTTCGCATCCCCTCACGGTGACCGACCTTCGCCATCTGGGCCGATTTGGGGAGGTGCGCCTGTCGCAGGGCGGACGCCTGTTTCAATTCACCAACCAGAATCGACCTCATGTGGCCGGCTACCGTACCCACCTCAAAGACATCGCTCGAAGAACCATCACGCTAGACGATGGGCTCCGCGTTCAGAACCCCAGGCCCATTCGATACCCGAAACCCGGGTTCAACACCCAAAATGCGATTCGGATCGGCGACGCCGTGAAACGGCTGACGGGCAACATCCGCTACAGCCGGGCATCAGGCGCCTTCGGCCATGAAGCGTATCGGCTGGTGCCTCAGGCGGACCCTGTTTTTGTCTCAAAAAATCCCAGAAAGCCACCACTTCGACGGGAAAACGGTCAGTTGAGGATCGCATCCTTGAACGTGCTCAATTTTTTCAATGACCTCCGTGACGTCGGCGGCCAGTGTTTTCCGTCGTTCACGCGTGAACACTGCCGCGGTGCCGACACCCAACCCGAATTTGACCGCCAGCTTCAAAAGCTCGTCACCAGCCTGCGATCACTGGACGCAGACATCTACGGGTTGCAAGAACTCGAAAACGACTATCCCGATGGCCGAAGGAGCGCAATCGCTACGTTGGTGCGCGCCTTCAACGCCAGCGGTGGAACACCGGCTTGCGGGCGCAACTTCACTTATGTAGATCCACGCCAACGCGTAGGCGATGACGCCATCGCGGTGGGCCTGATGTATTGCCGTCGAACCGTGGGCCTCGCACCAGGGACAACCATTGCCGTTCTCGATGATGGCGATCTCCCCACCCTCGGGCTCACCTTCACCGAACCGGTGTTCACGGGGCCCGCAACCAATCGCTCCCCCCTGGCGGTAAGTTTCGCCGAGCTCGAAAGCGGTGAAGTACTCACCGTTGTCGTGAGTCATTTGAAGTCCAAGAGAGCCGCATCCCTCGGCGACAAAAACACGATTTGTAGTCACCCACGCACCGCCCGAAAAGAACCCAACTGTGACCAAGATGATGGTCAGGCTTTTTGGAACGCACGACGCGTCCTCGCAGCGCGGGCCCTCAAAGCGTGGACCGACTCCGACCCCACCCAAAGTGGCGACCCCGATATCCTCATCATGGGAGACTTCAACAGTTATCTTGAAGAAGAACCGCTGAGAACCCTCGAGTCTTTGGGGTTTGAGAATCTGATGCGAAAAGTCCGTTCGCCCCCCTACACTTTGGTTTTTGATGCCCAGTCGGGCGCCTTGGATCACGCGATGGCCAACCGATGGCTCCGCAGCCAAGTGACGGCCACAAGAATCTGGCATGCCCAAGCCGACGAGGCGCCGGTCTTGGACTACAACCTGGACTTCGCACGCAATCCGGATCTCTTCGATGGTTCGATGGCCGCGCGAAGCTCCGACCACGATGCGCTCCTGGTCATCCTGACCCTCGAGCAATGAGCCCGACGCAAAGACCCGCTAAAACAGGAACGCATAAGTTCGAAGCCAGGCGCTAGGCAAAGCCGGGCCCGAGGAGCCAAGGGAGCGTACACGGAAGTACGTGAGCCGGAACCACAGGGTCCAATGCCGCATAGTGCCTGGATCCGAACTTATGCGTTTCTGTTTAGAGCACATCGAATCTGAAGGGCGGTGGGTGGGTCTACAGGAGCTCAGCAGTTCGTGGTCGTCGTTCAGGTCCAGGTCGTCCGAGGACGTCTAGGTCCAGGTCCAGGTCCAGGTCCAGGTCCAGGTCGTCCAGGTCCGGGTCCGAGTCCACGTCTAGGAGGGGGCATCTGATGTGGCCGGGAGCAATGGGTACCGCTTGCTGAACGCCGAGCGTGCGCGCCTCTGAGATGAAACGGTTGGGTATCAGTCATTTCTTGAACCTGAGCCCATTTCGAGCGAACCTGAGATCCTGGAGCTCCGACGTGATCAACAGCATCCGAAAAACCGCGGAAACCGTAGATGGACAATGGAAGAAGGCCGGGTATGCCATCGATGCCCTCCCCAAGATCGCAACCGAAGCCCTCACCGCCAGTGGCTTGACTCCATGCTCAGACATTCAATCCTTCTTTGACGAACTGGCAAGAGAACCCCGTTTTCCGACCCAATTGGGGCTTCACTCCAAATTTGGAGATCCACCGCTCACGCTCTACTCCACCGACCGTTTTGTCATTGATCTTTACCTATGGCTCAAACCCAGCACATCAATCCATAGCCACGACTTCGCCGGGGCGTTTACCGTGTTGCACGGCAAAAGCCTTCATATCCAGTATGACTTCTCGGATCGTCTTTCTTACAGTGACGGGATCATCACGGGCCACTTGGGCCTCCGGTCAACGGAAGTTTTGGACAAGGGGGCAGTACGCACCATTTCTGAGGGCTTGGAATTCGTTCACCAAGTTCTTCACCTCAGCACCCCCACCGTATCCCTCGTGATTCGCAATACAACAAAGCCGGAACACAAAAGACCGCTCTACCAACTGTGGAAGTCCGGTCTTGCGGCAAAATCTGACCTCTATCTGTCGGAAACAGGTATTAAAAAACGCCAGATGATTCGATTTTTTCACCGCTCGGGAACCCCAGAAGCCGCCTTCAAGTGGGTGGACACAGCCCTAACTCAAGCGAGCGACCACGAGGCATTTTGGTACCTCACAGAAAACTATTACTGCGCCAAAGACAAAGAAGCGGCAGAAGCCTTGTTCCACAAGCAGGCCGGCCAGAGACCATGGAGCACTCGGCTCCTCCGAGCCCTCCAACAGCACCATGCCCTCACCCCACCGCTTCGCTTGGATGGCGAGGAACCCCGGCTGCTCCTTGGTCTCCTTCAGGCATGCGACTGTCAACAAGAGCTGCATCACGGACTACACCAGTTCACCGAAACGTGTCAAAACGATGCGTGGCTGGCTCCGGCTTTAACCAAGCTCGCTCGTTCTTTTGAATTTGACCTCAACGAAACGGGCCGTCTCGCACTCAAAACCTTTCTTCAAGGTGGACTATTCGAAGAAGCCCGCACCCGAATCTGTCAATCATTTCCAGACGTCTGTCCCGATGTCGTATCTCAGGACCTGACAGCCTTTGTGAACCGGGCTGCCGACATACCTTTTCTATCGCGGTGGGTTGGCAGCGTAGCCAATCTTCAACAACCTAACCGTAGTGACCACAGGCAATGAGCGAGCGCATCCATCGCTCAACCATCACCAAATCCCACACGGTGCGGAAGTCACTCCAATCGGTCGAACCATCGAGTTTTTGGAATTGATCGATCACCGAAGATCGCTTCACAAAAGGGGAACTAACCCACCGACCACGAGCAAGCGTCCGCTCCATCAGCGGAAAAGCCTGGCGAACGCCGTGAATCACGTTGTCGGCAAAATGGGTCTTGTTCAAGCGGCGCTCAATAGACGGAGGCAAGATGCCGGACATCGCGCGACGGAGCACGATCTTCATGCGCCCCCTAGGCAAGCGCGCTTCAATGGGCAGACTGAGCACAAACTCAACGAGGCGCCGATCAAGAAAGGGAAAACGAAGCTCGATGCCATGGCGCGCCGCCTCCAGCTCGAGCAGTTCGAGCAGCCACTGAAAGGTAGGTCGGGTCAACCACCGCCAGTTGGCCCGACCCAACTCGCTGGCCATCGTGAACCCAAAGCCATCGTCGGGCCCGGGGACCGGGCTTGTCCACTGAGACCACGCGCCTTGCATCCGCGGCCCCAGCCACGAAGGCCTGGGTGGCGGCCGCACCCGAGCGCGCAGGGATCGGAGTGCTTGTCTCACAGTCGGCATTGCAAAAAGACACGCTTCGCGCAAAAAAAACCGCGGAGAGCGACTCGAATAAAGCCCTGGAAGACCCACGGTTTCTCCAAAAAGGAGCCCAACACGCCTCTTCTGTGCCAGCGCCACGTAAAGACCGCGCTCAAACAAAAGTTCGTCCGCACCGATTCCACTCAGCACAATCCGTGCATTCAGCGACTGCGCGAGTTCAAAACCGTGCACATGCACACCCGATTGTGGATTTCGCCAGGGGCTGGACCAAACGTCGGCATCAAGCTCGTTGAACGCCAGCCCGGCACCCGAATACCAACGAACCTTGGCCGAAATCTCTGCCTGGATGTGTTTGACGTAAGAAGACTCGTCACAGTCAAAACCATCAAACGCAGCAGAAATAGGGTGAAAAGCGCCGCCAGAATCGGAAGCGATTCGATCCCCAAGACATACAATCGAAGCCGAGTCCAATCCGCCGCTCAATTGGGCCGCCACGGGTTCGCTCGCGGTCATTCTTCGCCGAACCGACTGCAACAACAAGTCCCGGCATTCCCGATCGCAGTCCGCAAGCGAAGAGAGTGGCTGCTCAGATGCCGGCGGATAGAAGTATCGCTCCACCTTGATCCCACGCGCCGTGGCCACCAGATAATGACCGCCCGGAACCCGCCGAATCCCCCGAAAATAGGTCGCCTCGAGGTCCGGTTGCTCAAACAACACCCCTCCAAGAATGGAAGAAGCATCGAGTTCCCAAGTTGAAGGCGCCGTGGTCAAAAGCGCCTCCACGGAACTCGAGAAATACATGCGACCCTTGGAAGAAACATAAAAAAGGGGGCGGACACCGAATGGATCTCGCGCGGCATAAAGAAGGTGCTGGTGGGGGTCCCACACCAGCAATGCAAAATCGCCTTCGATTCTGTTCGCGGCACCAAAGCCCCATTTTTGGTACGCCCCACCGACCAAAGTCGCATCGGCAAAGGCGCGGGGCCTCAACCCGAGGGCAGCTTCCAGCTCACGTCGATTGTCTATACGACCATCAAAGGCCGCCCAAAGGCCCCCCGACGTCTCACTCAGATAACTTTGTTTGGGACGCTTTTTGCCCCGATGCCTCCGGCATGCCGCCAACGCATGACCCACGCCACCCTTGGCACACACCCCTCCCAACGCGCGATAGCGCGTCACCTTGACCATTCGTTCGGCCTCTTGCCACGGAATCTTGGTCTGCTGCCAATCCACTATCCCGGCCAAGCCTCCCACAGCTAAAACCGAGCACCGCCAAATGCGCGCACCGCCAAGTCCATGATGGCGACATCGGTCTGCCCCACCCGCGTGGCCAACAGAGCCCCCCCACCGAACAGGCCAAAGTGCCACATCTCGCCGCTGTAGACCGCATTGAATCCCAAACGCACCGCAACATTAAACGTGAGCCCCGATTCCTTTTCGTCTCCGACCTGGTAGCGCTGCACCCCGCCCGCAGCGCCCGCATTGATGTAACCCGTGAGAAACCAATGCTCCGAAATAGCCCAATCGTAGAGGTAACCTGGCGCAAGGGTCAGGAGAACCGCCTCATTTCCCCGCAGGTCTGCTTGGTCACCGTAGGCAAACTGCGCGGGCCCGGGCACGATAGAGCCCTCGCTGTCTCGTGCAGATTGATAACCAAGGCCACCGTGGAGCGTCCAAGAGCCCATCGTCCGGCGCCCGGAACGCACATCGCTGAAGATGGCTCCGTGGCGAAGATCTGGGTTGAAGTAGTACGTCGCTGAGCCTCCGATGGAAACCAAGCGCAACTCGGGCGCGAGCAGACGCGGATCCTCTTCTTGGAACGAGGGATCAAAGCTTGAGGTGTTGGCGACGTGAAACCCCTTGTACCTGCGGTAATGAACCTCTGCGACCAAGTCATGGCCATCGATCTGAATGGGGGTATCAAAGGCGATGTCGAAGTATTTGGTTTCGCCAAAGGTCTCAGTGTCTTCCAAGCTCCCCGCGTTAAAGGAAAACGAGAGTTTGTACTGCTTATAGCCCACAGTGGCCCCCACAATCATCGGTGGATTGGGTGAATAGTCCACGTCGTCGACCCCTTCATGCTGGAGGAACAGACTCAGACTATTCATGCCCACGAAAAGGCGAGCCAAATAATTCGCTTCAGGCGCTTTAGGCTCGTTCAGCTCGTTCGCCTCGTTCGGCCCGGATGATTCCGAAAGCGGATCTGATTTGGCCGGTTCGGACCCCTCGGGCGCGGCCGGCACCGTACGGGCTACAAGCCCATCGAATCCCGTCGGCAGGCCGGAGGGCACCGACGCCCACGGAAGCGCCACCGAAAGCGGCACCCAGACAACCCAAAACATGTTCATGGCTCATCACAGATGGATCCACTCTTGCAAGCCTGGAGGCAGCGCGCGCACCATTGCGGCAGGCAACACACCAGGAGAGCACAACCTACGCCCATTATCAAAACCCCGGTTGGAAGCACAAACCCATCCCTGGGGCCGGCCCACCCTCCCCGAAGCACAATCGGGTCAAACGGCTGTGAATTCCGTCCCAGCACGGAGCGTACCCCGCTGAATAGCGAGGGCCACCTTAGTCGTCGCACTAAAAATAAAAGCGCCCAGGGCCCATATACCCAACGAAACAAAAAACTCGACCCACGACGGCGTGTATTCGACCAGATCCCCCAGTGGAGTCGGAATGAACCCTGGTATGATGAGCCCCATCCCCTTTTCGATCCAAATGCCCACGACACAAAACACACACGCCACAAGCACAAGCCTCGGCTTACTCCGCAATCCCCTGACCACAAAAACAACCGTGGCGGTGACTGAAAACATGATCGCACACCACATGTAAGGCGACAATAACCCGTGGCCATGAAGGCCGAACAACAAATACTCCATAGAGGCGACGTGGGCACTATCGGTGTAAAACTCTTTAAAGATTTCAGCCCCAAACAAAAACAGATTCACGGGTAGGGTCACCGCAACGATTCTCTTGAGCATGTCAAAAACGCTCTCTTGTACATCGAGCAATCCCCGGCTTCGAATAACATAAAAGACCAAGATCAAGATGGCCGGACCACTGGCAAACGCGCTGATCAAAAAACGCGGCGCCAAGATAGCAGAATTCCAGAAGGGCCTGCTCCCAAGACCGCTGTACAAAAACGCTGTCACCGTATGAATGCTTACCGCCCAACCAATTGAGATAAAAATGAATGGGAGATAAAGCGCCTTGGTGGGTTCTTCACCAAGATACTTTTTGTACAGAATATACCCAGGGATATGAAGGTTCAGCAAAAGGTACACGCTGAGCACGATCACATCCCAGGCAAGAATAGACTCCGGGAAATTCAGGCGCCCGAAATAAGGGAGCATGTGCAAAAACCGATCGGGACGCCCAAGATCGACAGTCACAAAAATCAAACACATCACAATAGCTGAGAACGCGAGAAGCTCACCAACGAGCACAACCTCTTTCACGTCCTTGCGCTTGTAAACATAAGCAGGTGTAACCAGAAGCACCGCAGCCGCAGCCACACCCACAAGAAAGGTAAAGTTTGCGATGTATGCCCCCCAGCTGACTTGGTCGCTCAGATTCGTGGTCACAAAACCTTGGCGAAGCTGAACCACATAAGCGCCCACGCCCACAAAGACGGCGCCCAAAAGAAAGGTCATCCACCCATAATATGCCCGCCCCCCGATGGTTGCGCACCGAAGCATACGGACCCAGTATTGGATATATGTCCACATGCGCTTCTACCCGAAGTAATAAAAAAACTGAGGGACCGTGTTGAGTTCTTCTTTGAGGACAAACACCCGTTTCTCTTGCAATACCCGCGAAACCTCACTTGTCGGATCATTCAGGTCACCAAATTTTCGAGCTCCGGTCGGACAAGCCTCGAGACACGCGGGGTAGTCTCCTCGACGCGTGCGATGGAGACAAAAATGGCACTTTTCCACGACCCCCGAAGGCCTGATCCGGTTGCTCAAATAGCTCTGGACCGGATTGACCTCTTCGGGTGCAATCTCTGGCTCCTTGAAGTTGAAATGCCGAGCCTCATAGGGGCACGCAGCCATACAATAACGGCAGCCGATACACCAATCGTAGTCGATCACCACGATACCGTCCGGCTCCTTCCAGGTCGCCTGAACCGGACACGCTTTCGTACATGGCGGATTGCTACACTGATTGCACTGGACCGGCATGTAGTATTTGTCTTTTTGAGGAACCGAAGACCCCTCGTAGTACATGTCACCACGCTCAAGATTCATGGTGCCCCGGTCAATTTCGATCACTTTAATGTACTGGATCGGTGGGTTTCGGCCCTGGTTGTTCTCCTTGACGCAGGCGCTCACGCACATGCGATTGCCGTTGCACTTGTTGAGATCGAGCGCAAACGCGAAGGAAACGCCTTCAATCGGAGGCGGATCACTCACTTCGACGTCAACCTTGTACTTTCGTTTGGTTCGCGATCGAATGCGCTCAAAGACCCGCTGCTTATCTTTTGGCGTCATCTCTTTGTAGTGCTTCTGAAAGAACTTCTGCCAAAAACTCCCTCCACTCGGCTCCTTCTCTTCCTCGGTCTTCGCTTCTATAGACGCCCCACCCACGGCGGCACCGACGCTGGCCCCCATCAGTCCTTTTAGGAGGGAACGCCGTTCAAGGGGTTTGTCGAGCGCCTTTTTGGCGAGGTGTTCTGGTCGCGCGTCACCCAAGTCCTGTGGCTCTTTTTGAGACATCAATGTGCTCCTTTCCCAATGCCGAGCTTCGGCCTTGGCGGTGGCGGGTCGGCCTTTATCGTTGACCATCGTGGGCGATGCGGATCGTGGCAGTCCGTGCAGGCCAGACGGAGCGGCGCGTCTTTCCAGCTTCCGATCTGCTTCCCATGGAGGTTCAACACCCAGTCGCGGCGTTTCTCTCCGTGGCACTGACCACACAATTCATGCGACTGGTCAAAACCCACGACACCCCCTCGGAGCAAACGAAGTTGGTCCATATCGCCTTTTGCGTGACACAAATAGCAGTCCAAAATGCCCTCCATATGCTCGAACTTCATTGGCGGATGAGTCTTGTTGTCCGGCGGCCCTTGCCCCTCGTCATCATCGATATGCTGGTGGCATGGTTGGCAAGGGAAATTCTTGAGCTGCTTGGTTCGTGACGAGATGACCACCTTCTGGTGACCCACCCGAGGAGCCGCCTGACGATTCGATACGCCGGTGCTGTCGCCATCGAACTCTGCCCAGACCTTCGGTAAAAGTCCGATACCAAGGCAGGCGGTCACCATCGATGCAACCCACTTCCCCCTACTGGTATCGCTGCTTGAACTCATTGGCTCGCCGTTCACGTTCCGCCTTGTCTTGCTCAGACATTTTGCCCAAATACCAGCGATGGTCGGGCGAATTCAGAACCTCATCAAGACCAACCCGAAGCGCCTTGGCCGCCCCCACCTTGCCAGCTTTCCCTGAAGCCAGTCCCTTCTCGATGAGTTCTTCGAGTTCAGGAACGAACTTGGTATACCAATGCTTGGCCACCTCATAGGTCCCGTGCCAATGGGTGTAATCCGGCCCCATCATCGATGCACCGTGTCGAGCCCTACGGCCTTCATGATGCCAGATCTCAAACCAGGTAAAGTCAAGTTTGTTGGAAAACTTGACGGGCTTCAAAAGCGGTTTGGCCAACTCCATCAGCTTCAGACCAGGAATGGCAAACTTATTGTTGTAGAGCTTAATGAGCTCATCGTACTGAAGATAAAAAGCCTCAACGTAGTTTGTGTTGTGGCAAGACAGGCAAACTTTCTGCATGTTTTTTCTTCGCGTTTCCCAGCCAATCTTGGCCCCCGGAAGCCCCATCTTTTTGTCAGATGTTTCGGGCCGAATCGATTTCGGTGGCCGATTGTTCCAAGAGATGCGAAGCCCCACATCGTGGGTCACTGGGCTGTCAGTCGTCGCCGACATATGGCAAGTGGCGCAAGTGGGCGCCGCATCATAATCAATGCCCACAACCCACTTTTCGTTGCCGAGGTTCATCTTCTCTCGGTTGGCGCGAAACGCGACCCCATGTTTGGACTCGTTGTAAATCTCAAGCTGCGGATGATCCGGACCCATATGACACTTCCCGCAGTTTTCCGGATTTCGAGCCTGCTCCACCGAAAACTTGTGCCGACTGTGACAGGCACTGCAAGCGCCCCGGCTCCCATCGGGGTTCAAGCGACCAATGCCCGTATTCGGCCACGTTGCCGGATCGAGCTTGCCCCCTTTTAAGACTTTGACCTCGGTTCCATGGCACTGCCAGCACCCACTGACCGCCGCCGCCGAAACACCATTTTTGAAAGAAGAGGTGACAAAACCGTGATTGCCTTCAACCACCTCTGCCAGCACGTTGTCCAAAGATCCCAAGATCTTGCCGCCCTGCGCGTGATGGCTATCCGAGAACTCCCGGACCTCGGTCGGATGACAAACCGCGCAATCCCGTGGCGAAACGATGACCGAAATCCGCTGCTTGTAGTGCATGAAGGCATCGGGTTCCCCTGCCCGGGCTACATGGCATTCGTAACACCCGACCTTCGCCCGAAAATGTTTGGAAGCCCCCCATTGCTGCACCACCGCCGGGCTCTCCTTTTGGTGGCACTGGATACATGCTCTGCTTTCGCGCGAAAGCTCCGCCGGCAGCGGCACCGCCCACAACGTCGGGGCCCCCAAAAACAGCGCCACCATTGTCCCCGTCCATTGGACGCTTTTGTGTCCTCCACCGCATCGACTCATGGTTTAAGATCTCCTTCGCCCCACCCTCGTAGGTCATGAACATTCACGAAGCAGACCAAACACAATGCAGGATCAGGGCCAAGGGCCCAAACCCACCTCGAGGCCCGCAGGTCCTCATCTCTCGGGCCCGCGGTGGGCTCATATTCCCGCCTAGGATACGCTTTGGAAACACGAGCCCCATTTCTGACGGAGAAGTGGTTACGATGCAGTAACCTTTCGTTTTCAGCCGCGCGGGGGGCGTGGGCAACTCGGACGTGGGCGCCCCAAAAGGAGCGCTCCGGTTCGCCACTTTCGGGAAATCCCCCGAAAGACAAGGGGCTTCGTCTTACCGACCTAAGCGCATCACCAAGTCTTCGTCGTCATCGGCTCTCGGGGAAGGCAGTTGTTCAAAATAGGTCCATACGCTGCCCCCCCGATACCTGTCCGTGGCCGTACGGACCAAGAGTTTATCGGTTGGGTCCTTAAAGCCAACAAGGTATCGCGCGCCTGCACGCAGTGGACCGGCTTTCGAGAGATCGACTCGGACCCAGTAGCTGGTGGAAGATTTCCCCTCGGGATCACATAAACCGTCGAGCTTCTTGACGGGCAAAACACCAAAGTTCACCAACGGTCGGCGAAAGTTAACCTCCTCGCCATCTACCAGGTACAGAGCGACCTCCGGCACCGACGCTCCTCCGTATGTCGGTTTGTACATGCATACCTCAACGTACGCTGGGCCCGTGAAAGGCGCAATGAACGACTGGCCGGTGATGTGATCACTCAGCCCCTGGTACCGCCTGGATCGATACTTGGGGCTCTCCGGGCTCGCGTCGTCCAGATAGTGTGGGTTACTGGGCGGCGGCAAATATTGATCTGCATCGACCAAGATTCGATCTATAGCGACTTCGCCTCCGCCATTTTTCCCGGGCCCCCAACACCTCGCGGTGTACCTGCCGTTCGTCGAGACTCCGAGCGTTCTCCTGCTTTTCTCACCAAAATCCTTGTCCCAGTGCACGAATAACCAGCGATCACCGGACCTTTGAACCACAAATATATCGTTCTCCTGGACGCCTCCGAGCGCAAAACGTCGGTTTGTTCCAGTCGCTGCCACTTCAGCCCTCCCACTTTCGCGCACTCTGAGAATCGGCGAATTGCTCCCCTCCGTATTCAACTGACACTTAAGCCCACCCGAATTCCTAAACTTCTGCACCCTCACCGCAAAGCCCAAGTTCTTGCCTTGGAGAAGAAACTTGCGATCGTAGCCAATGGATACTTCAAAAGACCGACTCGTGCTCAAGCCATTCTTGTTGATCCTAGGCGAGCCTTTGACTTTTTTTAGATCGGCTCGCTTGAGACTGGCCCTTCTAAGTTCAGTGCTCTGTTCGATAAATTGGTCCCCCTCCATGCCGCCGCATGCACCGGTACACATTGCAAGGACCGCCACGCAGAACGCTGCTTCTTGCTTCACTCTTGTGGTCACGTTTCTCATCCAAAACTCCCTCTGACCGAGGCCAACTATTGACCAGCACTCGACGTGAATCGCTAAAGCAAAAACCGGGCCTACGTGTACGCCCCCATCGCTCTTGTCGTGCTGGAGACTCCAGTAGGCGCAGACTCGTTGAATGCGCTCTGAGAAACGATCGTCGAACGGGCCTATCCTCCCGTCTAGGAACAACATCTCCCAATACGCAACCCGTCTTTCTTGATTCTCTCAAGTGGCACCTGAAGAAACCGTATGGGATGCCATGGACTTTCTGTCCCCAAGGTGAGCGGTAACGCCGCTTCAAGATGCGTTCGGCAGCCGTAGTGTGGGGCGATGAGTGCACCTGTCTCACCCCTAGGCGGCGAGAATCTGAGCGATGATAATGAAAAACTTAACCAGTTGTTGAACGGTATGAAGCGAGCGGTCCTTGGGGGCACTCTTTTGTTGTTCGCGATCCTATGGGTCAGTTGTGGTCGTTCGGGCTTTGATCTCGTAGAAGACAAGATCTCGATCCGCATCCTGAGTCCGGACCCGAACACATTTATCAATCGCAAAAACGCCAGTGCGTTCGCGCTGACGGGCGCTTGTGGCCCACTGGTGGACGAAGTCGTGGTATCGGCCTCGGGAACGCCAGGAGGTCGGGCACCGTGTGTCGAAGGCGGTTGGAACCTGGTCTTAGACCTGAGCGACCGACAAAGGTTTCCCGACAGCGCTTCCTTTGTGGTGCGGGCGGAGGGTGCGGCATACGTTCGGGGGAACGACCAACAGCCGTATCAAAAAGATACGGTGTTTGACCAACCGGCCGAGAACCTCGGCTGGGGTGGATCGGGTTCGGTGAGCACCCGTCTATCGAACAGCCCCACGTGGTCGCCATCGCCGGCGACAGACTTGGCTTCGCAGACCCTCGAACTCTACCGTGGTCCCGACTGCAACATTCTCGAGACGGTCATGCCCTCACTGAGCAGCACCGTGTCTTTACAGCGAATCCATGGAGCATTTGGAGAACGCTACAGCTACCTCGTCCGGAGCCAGGACCACGCTGGCAACGAAAATCAGTCTTCCTGCGCCTCGCCGCTGACGCTCTTTTACGACGCAACCGGTGTTCTGGACGAGTCTTTTGCCCCCGGCACACCCCCTGGCGCGCGGCGAGGCTCTTTCATTCTTGACTCGGCCGCGGGTGGGCAAGGAAACGACTATGGGGAAAAGTTGAGACTGACAGACGATGGGCATATTGTAGTCGTGGGCGCAAACGAAGGCGCAAACGGGGACCGAGACATGGTGGTGTGGCAACTCACGCCCAATGGCCAACTCGACCCCACCTTCGGAGACAGCGACCGCTTCGGTCAGCAGAAGGGCTTCATGGTTCATAACAGCGCAGCCGGAGGCGACGGCATGGACTATGCGCTGGATGTGCGGGTGTTGTCATCGGGGCACATTGTAGTCGCGGGTTTCAGTTTCAACGGCACCGACGAGGAGATGGTGGTGTGGAAGCTCACCCCGGACGGCCGGCTCGATCCGTCATTTGGGGACGACAACAGCTCGGGTCAAAGAAAGGGCTTCATGGTTCATGGCGGCGCAGCCGGCGGAACCAACGACCGAGCACAGGGCCTTGCAGTGGACGCCAGCGGTCGTATCCTGGTTGCCGGATACAGTACGACCGCCACCGGCGACCACGATGCGGTGGTGTGGAGGCTCACCCCGGACGGCCGGCTCGATACCGGATACGGAGATCCCGACGGGAGTGGAGGGCAGAAGGGATTCGCAGTGCTTGGGGCCACCGGCGGAGAAGACGAAATCCGCAGTGTGAGCGTTGACGCCTCCGGTCGGGCCGTCGCCAGTGGGCATGGCTTTGTTCCCGGCCGCGACCGAGAGATGGTGGTATGGAGACTCACCGCCGACGGTCGGCTCGACCCATCCTTTGGGGACCCCGATGGCCGGGGACAGCGAAGCGGCTCTATTGTCCACAGTTCGGCGGCAGGAGGCAACGGCATCGACCAGTCCCGGGGGCACATGATCGACCAAGAGGGACGCATTGTTGTCACCGGCCACAGCGAAAATGCCGCGGCCAATCCGGACATGGTGCTGTGGCGGTTGAACGAGGATGGAACCCTCGACCGAGATTTTGGCGACGACGACGGCGGAGGCCAAAAGAAGGGCTTCACCGTTCAAAGCGACGTCCGGGGTTTTGCGGGGCGCGATCGAGGCATTGAAGTCATCGTCGATGCACTGGGGCGGATCTTGGTGACCGGAACCACACGGAACCCGGACGACCAAGACGCCATCATCTGGAGATTCACTCCAAATGGACACCTGGACACGTCTTTTGGGGCACCGGTCGGCGCGGCGCGCACGGGCTTCGTCGTCCTTGAAGGGGCCGCCGGCGGAAGCGGACTGGACTATGTGATCGGTATCGAGCTGGATCGGGCCGGGCAGGTGTTTACTGCGGGCGCGAGCACCAATACAGACCGCAACCTCGATCTGTTTGTGGCGCGTTGGCAGTGACCAATCTGTTCGGATCAATACTGGTGAGCTCCAGGATTGGTTTGCGCACGACGGATAAGAGGATCGGGTACCTCACCTCGCTTCAAGCCAAGCACCCGCACGGCACGCGCGGGGTCGACGCGATACGAAACATGACCCTCAAAAAAACAGGCTCGCCGAATGTGAGAGACAATCAAGTCAGGCCCTTTGAGCACAGACCTGAACCACAGCTGCTTGTTTTTGATATGAAACTCGGACGACCCCAGCTGATGAAGGTCATACACATCACTCGCATGAAATGGATCGTTCTGGTGCCCCATCGTCACGATCATCTCGATTCGCCAGGGTGCAGAAAACAGACCGCGCGCGTCGGGCTTTCCAATCTGGGCCGTGATCGTTTCCTTCAGCGCTGCATGGTGGGCGTGCCAAGCCGAATCATCGGTTGAAGACACTTCGGGGGCCGAGTCCTCATCCTGCCCCTGAACGTACTCGTTGTACGCATGGATCCCCAACAAAAGTTCGATGCGATCCGCGATGGCATGGCGGCTGATCCCAAGTGCCTTCAGGGTCTTTGCATCTTGCGCAATCACTTCGATAAGTCTGTCTTGTGGGCCGATGAATCCACCCACAGACATTCCCCCGGGGCGCATTCTGGCTTCGAGCTGTGCCACTTTGATGCCCGTATAGGTCTCAAGACTTGCCTCAATCTCAGGCAAGGACAGCTCGGCGAGCTCGTCGGAAAGAATGGACGGGAGCTGCTCACCCGTGAGGCGAGCCCGGAGTACATCACGCGCCTCAGGCACCAAGCCCAAAACATCGAGTTCGTTCAACTCGACCTTTTGGGCAAAATATTCCGCCAAAAGATCAGGAATCGGGTGAGAAAAAGCATCGCGACGACAACGACTCGCTGAGAACAACTGAAGCATGATTTTGGGATCTACCCGCTCAAAAAACGGGTCGAGTGGGCCCGAGTCTTCGGCCGAGGGCACCGGCTGTTCCCAGAGCGCGGCCAAAACCGTGGGAATGCTGGACGATGCGGTCGCGGTCTGGGCCAGCATATTCACACGATGTCTTAGCGCAGACTCAAGTTGTCCGGGAAACGCATCAGCGAACTCGGCCAGACGGCGACCTGTCACCCGACGATCGCCCGCGCTCTCATTCGGAGCCGAGGCCCATTCGCAAAGGGTGGTTGTCGGCGCACCAAACGCGTCATTCCCATCCCAACTCGGGGTTGCCATGCTGAGCCCACCCTACACGAAAGCGGCGCAATATGCTGAAACGTGAACGCCCTTCGTGACGTCACATTGCGTGACTTCATCCGATCATGAAACCCCTTTCATCGCGATAAGTATCTGAAACCTCGTATGATTTAGAGACCAATCCACGTTGGCCTCCGCCTTGCTTTGTCTTCCAGTGTGGACTTATGGACCCCAAGGAGAGAAAAACATGAAGGCAGCAGCAGCAACAACTACCCCCACCAAAACCGCGCCACCCGCGGTCACCAGCAGTGCCCAAAAAGCAGCACCCAAGGCCAAAGCCGACAAGGCGCCCCCTAAGCCCAAGGCAGAAACCGATAGCTTCGACGGGCTGAAGGACCGCGCCAAAGAAGCCTACCAATGGCTGACCGGTACGGCGCCCAAGAACGGGAGCAGCGACACCAAAAGCGCCAAGAAGATAGACTCCAAACCCATTCATAAGCCGGGGGCGCGCACCGAGTACCCACCCACCGGGAAAGATAACGGAAAAAAAGTCTACTTCATGTATGGCTACGGCGGATCAACCAAGGACCAATCCATGATGCGCAAGGAAAGGCCGACGATCAACGATGACATTGCGCGATTGAGAGCAAAGGGATACACCGTCGTTGTGGACCAAGCCGCAACCAAGCAAGAGTTTAAAGACGCCGCCTACGACTCAAAAACGGCAGGTATCATCTGGTCGGGCCACGGCACCGCGTCCGGACGCGTTGCAACCAGCGACGGCAAACGGGTTGCCTCGAGCGAAATCGATCAATCCAAGGTCAGCAAAAATCTCAAGATGCTGGTTCTCGAAACCTGCAACGGAGGCGCGGACCAACACGGTTGGGAGAGCAAATTCAAAGGCGCCGAGGTGAAAGCCTGGAATCGAACCACCAACGTACGAGAAACCAAAGACTTCAATACCCCGAACTCCCTGTGGCAAGACCTGTGGAATGGCAGCCCCCGCGAGCTCGACGACATGATCCGAGACCGCCTGTGAAAAAACACCTCATCGTAGGGCTCTTGGCCGCGGCATCGAGTTTTTCTTGCCGTCGCCAAGAGCCTTCGGCATCGGGCGGGGAAGGCATCAGCGACTACCTTCCCTTGAGCCCCACCGAAACCCTGGGCGCCATTCAGGGGCGCCTTTACACCCTCAAGCGCCAAAAGCTACAAAAACCAAGCCATTCGCTACCCCAAAACGCCCGCGTGGTTCGGATCGCGAAATCCGAGCGACACTTCTTGCTCATGGTCCGAATCGGCAAGAAAAACGCGCTCGCCATCGGGCAAAACAAAAATGGCCCATTTACGGTCATTGACCTCCCCGTCGAACCCTTTGACATCGCCGCGGGGAAGAACCTCACGCTCCTTGTGGATCAAAACACACGCCTATGGGAGATTAAAGCCTTGACCCCTGGCGAACCCAGGCTCGAACCCTGGCTCGCCGATGCCCAGAGCATCTCTGAAATCGATGTATCCCGAGACGGCACCCGGGTTCTTTTGGTCTTCACCGAGCCAAAACCAAGCTCGCGCCTTTACGACCATCACAAGAAGCTGCTGTGGGAGACCCCAGAACAACTCTTCCAAGGCTCCATCGCAACCCAAGGCGACATTTGCTACGTGGTCGAGCCACGACCGACAAACAATGCTCGGAAAGTCACTTGGGTTTCGGAAGTGTGGCTTCAGGGCCAAAATCGCCCGCCTCAAAAACTCACCAAAGGCCTACGGCCCAACTGCAACCACAACACTTGGTGGGCCTTGCACCCAACCGATCGAACCCTCGTCCCAGTCACACAACCCAAAAACGACAACCCCAAAAATCCTCTGACGCCCGCCGGCCCTACACCGACCCCCTCACCCTAACAGGATCTGATTGATCTCCGGACATTGAGCCCGAGAAGCGTTCGTAACACCCCGCACCCATCACATGGTTCCTTCCACCATTGACGCTCGGCTCGGCGGTTAGGGCGTTGTCCAAACAAAACCTAGCGTCTTCAAAGAAGTCCAAGGACCTTTGAGCGCGTTGTCTTTTTCTGCCTCACTCGTTGTGAATAGGTAGCGGTCCTGTGCGGGAAAATATAGGCGGTGGACGAAAGCTCTTCCCCCGATCCCGTCTCCGGGAGGATCGAACGACTCCCGGAAATGTCAAACTCAGAGTGCCTCCCCGGCAGAGCCGGGGGGTCTCCAACTGCTCACTAGAACCCACCGCGTGCTCCCTGAGGTTCGGCGGTTCTTAGCCAATCGTGTGTGAGCTATTTGATCTCGCCGTCTCTTGACGCGGGCGACTATCACTGTGGCGGGGGAAGATTGATCTACCAGACTCAGTGGCCGATTCAGGACGTAGGAGTAACGGTTGTAGTCCTGAAGGTCGAGTTGCGCATAGATAGAAGGGTCGGGTTCGCGCCTACCGAACCTTCGGCGGTCGGCTGGTGCCTCTGATCTTGTCCACTCTTCCGACAAGGTCATTTTCGCAAGCTCCACAACATGCCGTTGGGTATTGTTCGGTGGCAAAGTGTTTGGCTTGGATGAAGGGCGGCTGCCCCCAGACCGCGGCCACCTACTCAGAAGATTGGGATCGGCCATCCACAGGTGAGGGCAGGCCTTCGATGGGAACCGACTCCGTGTACACAGCGGGCTTACGCTCAAACAGAAAACGCCCTTTGTCTGGGGGTGGCTTCCCAGAGCCCTTGTAGTCCAAAGTATCGGCGAGCGCCCCTGCCACTTCTGCGAGTAAGTCCCCCAGAACCTCCTCGGCGTCTTCGCTTTTCGTTCGCCGAATGGGGACAATCTCCGCGGTCACCCAAAGCTCGTCGTCGTCATCCAAGTCTTTGAGAAACTCGAGAAGGGTCTTCTTCCCAATCTCACTTTTGATCCACGGAGAGTCTGTAATCGCAATCGACTTTGGGGTCGAGGTCTTGGTATGTCCATCCCTAGCCAGGCCCAACGCGTGAGCGATAGTGACAGTCTTCTTTCTGCTCGCCAAGCCCAAACGAACATCTATCCCGTCCCTCGACTCATGGAAGAGGGCGGCATCCTCTGGCTTCACCCAGTCCGGATTCCACACCTTCGGATACAAAAGGCCGTCACCCGAAGAGAAGAAAAGGTACTCAATGTAGTCACCAGGCCGCCCTTTGCGGGTCTTGTAAATCGCCACCGCGATGTCGGCGCTATCACCCTCAAGGGGGTGCTCCAAAGACACCACCACGCGATTCATAAGGGCATCGAATCTGGCTTTTAGGTTCACAAAGGTGGTGGGCAAGCGGAAGGGTGGCAATTTGGTTTCTGTCAACTGTTCATCCAGAGGGATACCTTCGATTCTTCGGTCAAGAATTTCGATCAGGTCCGGAAGACGGCCCGACGCCTGATAAAAATCTTTGCGAAATTCGTCGACGATGGCTGGATGCGCGGTGAACAGATAACCTTTGGGAAGCGACATGCGAAATGCCTCCAAGATGCGGCGCCACGTGATCCGGCCGTCTTCTTCTAGGGCCGCGAACGCTCCCACGCTGAGACTATTCAGGAACCCCCGAAGAGCCACCGCCCAATCTCGCAACTGCGCAAGATCTCGCTTCCGCAAAGAGCGCACGACGTAGCGGCAATCAATGTCGAACACGTGAAACGGAAACACCCCCATTTCAAGAGGATTGAGTCCCTTTTTGCGCTCGAGCTGACGGCGATTGCGATCGACGATCGCAACGTAGGCCAGCTTGCCCTCCCGCGCCCAAAGGTCGCTCTGACGGCTTCCGGGCTTGATTTCGTCAAGGATCTTCGAATCTTGACTACAGTAAAACACGAGGATTTGGTCAGCAACGAACTGAATGTTCGATTCGATAGGGAAGTGATTCAGGAGCGGATCAAACGCCAACACTCGGACCTCTGGCGCGGCCGAATCCGAACCTTGTCCTCCGTCGGCGCGAACTGTTTGAACCCCGTTCCCCACGTCGTCCAACGCCGGATCGTCCGCCAGACGCTCCGCCCCCTCTTGGCTGAATTCACCGCGAATGCTGAGCTCAACCCAAAACAAGAATGTGGACTGGAGCGGTTCGGGGAAGATGGACACCCATTCAATGGCTTTTTTCCATCGATGATGGCTGCGCACCGAGGCGTCGATCAGTTCTGACCGGGTGAAATCGGTCCTGAGCACGTGCACTTCAAGAAGCTGATCCTCCTCGAGCTCGAGGGTGCCATAGGCGCCAAAGAAACTGTTCTCTACGCCAAACCAGTCGAGGGTGATGTGGTAGATCTTCCCATCACCAAAGGCCACCGTGGGACCTGAAAGTGGCCCTCCCTCCCCGGCCGTAAAGATCGACACGTGGGCCCGGATGTCGTCTTCTTCCCGAAGTTGGGTGCCAAAGGGCGCGACCAGGTCTTGTGCCCGTACTCGACCCACAGGTTCCCAAAGGTGGGTTTTGGGCGCTTCCCGGCCCACAAAAATGGTGAGGAGACCGGGATCAATTTCGAGTCCAAGGCTCGCCGCGTACGACAGGGCCGGGACAACGGTTGCGAAAGTGGCAAACTCTGGCGGAAGCCCCAGGAATTCATCGAGCTTCTTTGCCAGCGTCCTAAGCGCGTGGGTCGCGGGCTTGCTGCGAAAAAACGGGCTCTGAAGGCTCATTGACGTCGACCCAAAGGCCTTGCTCTCATCGAACGGCAGAGCGTCGGGGCTTTTGAGAACATAGTGCCGCGCGAACATGTCCGGGGCAGCAACCCCCCGAGAGTCTACATCGAAAGCGGGGCTGTCACCCAAGATGAACTCGAAGTGAGACTTTGCGTCCTGAACCTCTTCAGGCCCGAGCTTAGCCGCCTGCGCCATGAGCTCAAATGCCTCTTCGCTGAGCTTTCCAGTTCGCAGCATGAGGTGCACAGCGGGAACACTAAGGCCCACGGCCTTCGCCAATGCAGGCAAGCTGCCCGCATAGTGTCTGTTGATGAATCGGCGCAGCGCTCGCCCATTCCCTTCCAAGCTTCCAGACGCAGCATCACGCGTCTCGGCTTCCGAAGCAGCAAATGTTGGCGGAGCATATAGGCGCGCCGCCACGGGATGATCGTTTCCCGCACTGAGGAGCATAACGCGGCGTCCCCATGCGAGGAGCTCAAATACATCGTCGAGATGCTCCATTTCCATGGCAAGCGAAGCGGGGTCATTTGAGCCGATGCGCTGCAACACAAGTTTCGTCAAAGCGTGCGAAGCAACCTCACAGTCTGCGCCTAGAACCTTAGCGATATCCTTATTTTGTAAGGTCGGGGGAGGTCGCGCGCACAAGTTCTCGAGATGATATACTGCCTCGAGCACCCTTTCCTCGTAGGGCACCTCTCGAAAGGCCTCCGGCCATCGGGAAATCGGCACAAGGTCTTGAGAGAAGGCAAAGACCGAATCGAGCAGGATCAACCGATGAAGCAAGGAATCAAAGATGTCCGCTTGATTGCCGGACATCAACAGCGCGGCCAGACTTTCGGCGTAGTGCCGCGAAAGCATGTCTGAAACCTCAGGGGTCAAGAAGCCACCCGCGGGGGCGGCCGACATCGCGAGATCGGCGTCCCCAAAGGTCATTGGACCCGCGTAGACGTCAAACACGCCAGCGGGATTCTCCATCAGCAATAACCCCGCCCAAAAGGGAACGCCGGGCGCCTCGGTATCGGCCCAAGCATCAAGTTCTAAAAACGCAAGTTGCTCGAGGCGCGGATCCATCGATGCTCCTGCCCTAAGGGCCAAGGCCCTGAAGAGCAACATTTCGGAGAAATCTCGGCGCACCGAATGGGGCGTCAGCATCGGGACCGGCTGGTGCCATCCTTGCAGCAAGAGCTCCAGCGCACGCTCCGTTCTCCCGAAATCTTGCGGATCACCGAATGCCAAACCGTAGAGGACATAAAGCGCCGCCGCGGCCATCTTATCTTCGGGCGCCGCCTCCCGTGGGAGCGGACCGACCCCGCCATCGTCTTGAAGCCACAGAAACGATACCGGTTTGCCATCCCCGCTGGAATCCCAAAAGTGCTCGGACGTGGCCTCCCGAACCCCAGCGAGTTCTTGTTGGAGGAAGTTGTACGTGTCCGCGTCACCGCGCCAAGCCAAAAGAAGCTCTCGCAAGGCAAACGCCGCATACACATGGTCTTGTAGCGAAAGGAGTCGAAACCTGGGGAACCGCGCCCCGGGAACCATAGAGTCGGCCATGTCCTGAGAAAGGCCCAGGTAGGGGGCTACTTGCGCGGGATTCCCCCCACCACTTAGGAAGAGGCCCTCTTCGCCACCCACGCCGTATAACGCGCGTGTAGCCCGAACCACATCCGCCAGCGTTTCGAGAACCGTTCCGCTAGGGTTGTTGGCCGAACGAGCCAGCTGCCGGCTGACGGCGTATACCGATAAGAACTGCGGCCCTACTTGATAGTAGGATCCCAAGGGGGTGCCCGTCGCGGACCATGCCGCAAAGGGGAACTGACGAAAGCGCTCTTCACCGTCCGGAATAAGATGGGCGGTGGACATGAGCCCCTCGATCCAACGTGCATGGTCCGATGATCGCTCGGGCATACTGGGGCCAGCGAGTATGGCAAGGGCCTGATCTTCGATAACCGTGACGGAATTGACAGGCAAGGTCTCCTCCGAGCCCCGTGCGACATCGGACACCAGCAGGCCGGTAGAAACCGCCCTTTCATCGTCCGATTCAAAACTGTAGATCCGGCTCCGGAGCATCTCCCCTGACGCTCTTAACATTGCAGCGTACCTGGCGTAGTTCACACCACGGGCGTAGTTTTGAAGGGGGCGGTCGAGCGATTCGTCCTGTTCTTGATGATCATCAAACACATCAATGTACCAAATGGCCGCGGTGCTGGATTCGAGCATGGTCATCAAGTCTTGGATGCGCCGCGTCGAATACGGAAATCCGTTGTCCCGCACAAAGGTATGCATTTCACTCCACAGTACACGTGCTTCTTCTTGGAGCATTTTCTGCTTAGGGTGGTCAGGAACCGCGGTCACAAACTTTCGAATTCCCAAGATGAGTCCGGCCGTTGCTTCCAAGTGGTAAAGCTTCTCGTGTTCGTCGCTTTCACGGATGTAGGGATCTGAGAAACTGTTCGGAAAGTAGTGTGTCCCCCGATATGTGCGCCCCTGAAAAGGCAGTTCCTTGACAAATGCCTCCACCGTGGTCTCTAGACAGTCGCCAATCTGCGCGCGCTCCGTCGCGCCCAGGGTATCGTAGTCCACGGACAAGGACAGCCAGCTGCAATTGTCGATGGCCGTGTGGCGACTGGCCTGAAATTCGGCACCAGCGAACTGGCCGCCGGTCAAAAAACGCCGTTCCTCCGGCAACCACAGTTTGTTGAAAATCGCTTCACGCAGGACGTCACGCCACGCCTTGAGGCCTTCGAACAAACCCCGTTCCTCAGGCGATAGCCAGCGCGTGATTTCAGTCTGGTGGGTGAGCGCATGGTTCAACACACTGAGAACGTCCAGGTTGTGTTCCGTGACAACGTTTTTTGCCAACACACGTTTCTTGAGAACAGCAAACTCAGCTTCGGTCAGGACACGGTCGGCGATCGGAATGCAGGTGTCGTCATCGATGCGCCGGCAGCGGGCGACTTTGGGGCGGTTCTCTTGATCCAGGCGGTCATAGCCAATGGCGTCGAGCACATCGTAGTAGGCCCATTCAATGCCCGCATCTTCCTCCAGACCGAGCACGTGGGGCTTTGTCGCGTGTTTTAGACCGTCCGCCGTATAACCCGCAGTGACCAGGCCCGAAAAACGGTGGGTTTCGAGTCCACGAAGCGCGTCCAGATAGCACGCCACAATGCGCGATCGGCTGTCGGAATCGCTTAGCCGCGAAAACGATTTGGATGTTAAGAACGAGCCGATGCCGTGGACGGCCCACGCATTGGCACCGGTGACCAAGCGCGCGTCTTTCCAGGTATCCCCGGCCGTATTCCAAGAAAAGGGCCAGCCCAAAATAGCAGCTCGACCCTCGCCATCGTGACCGGTTTGGGCCGTGCGACACAAAAAGTCAGCCACCTTTGACGCCCGAGCATCCCGCTGCCGTGCAAACTGCGCGAGGGCGATGCCTTGAGTGTAAGCCCACACCCGATCGAATCGGGCAAGGTAGGCGGAATCGCTCTCTTGCACATCACCCTGATACTCTCGCTGCGTACCCAAGCGGGCGCTATAGAGTTCGTCCCTGAGGCGAAGGGCTCGTCGGTAGTTTCCCCCAGCATTGGGCGCATCCACCAGCGCCGCGGGGACGACATCCGAATCTGGCATCGGCACCATAGCGAGACCAGATGCAAGAAAATCGTCGGACAGCGCCGCCCAAAAAGGTGCCGCGGGCTGACCCTGTTCGGAAAACTCCGTCCAGATGACTTGGGTAGGAGCCACCACACCTGAAGAGACAGCCGTCTTCGGGGAGGACCCACTCGCACCGTCCGTACCCGACGCCGATGTCGCCTGCTTTCCTGAATCCGAGTCACCGGTTTTTGTGGCTCCCCAAGGCGGTGCCGAACCCAACTGCGATGTTGTCCCGGTCCCCAGTGCAGCTCCCGATAATGAAGTCGAGGCCGAGGCCGGGGGCCCGCAGGCGTCGCTCAACATGTAAAATTGATCCACGCATTCGAGCACAACCGGCGCTGCCTGGTGGGCGACTACACGCTGTTGCGCTGTCATCACGAGGCGGCTTTGCCTTTGTCCTGGCGCCAGGGCCCGCGCGGTCACGACGTGCCTTCCTTGGCGATCGGGGCTAAACGCCACCCAGGTCGCCAAAAAGAGAGCGTCGTGACTGACTATACGCGGCACACCCCAAAGCTCGTCGGCGTCCGGGCCGTGGGTCTCAGCGTGTACCGGGCTAGGCGGCGCTCGACTCACCGTGGTGACAACGAAATCATTGTACCCCTCAGTTGAATGAGACCCATGGCCGTCCAGCGGCGCGGGCGGGCGGCCCTCTACGTCGAGCGCATTCAGCCGTCCGCGCACCACACGAACCTCTCCCGCACCAGGGCCGGCTTCGTAGTACACAACGGCAAACGTGCCATCGGGCGCCACGCTGAGATCGGGAAGATAGCCCGTACCAATCTTAACCGGAGCGGACCAAGCCTCGTGACCCGCCCCGAGATAGCTGAGATAGATGGGATTGTTGTGGGCTGCATTCGGGTCGTCTGAGGGGCCCTTCTCGTACACCACGACCAGGGTGCCGTCAGAAGCGGAAACGATCCGAGGATAAGATGGCCCCATCGCTAGGCTCGGATGAAACGATGCCGCGGGCTCATCACAGCCTCGCGCTTCATCGCCATAGCTCAAGACGGTGTCGACGGTCCCGATACGCCATGCTTGCAAAGTATCGTTGATCCATGCGCCGCGTCTCCAACCCGTCTCCACCGCGACTTCCTGAGGGACCATGCGGACGAGATTACCGATGACCCTAGGCACCAGCCGCTCCTCCTTCTGTTCTTTGGACCACGCTCCATCTTCTACGGGCCGCTGAGCAACCTTGATGTGATCTCGTTCGTCCCATGTCCCCTCGTAAAGATAGCCATACCAATCTCGGCTGTGGGGCTCGTCACCGTTGTAAGAATAGAAGTCCTCCGCCATCGTGAATCCGTTGGTGTATACCGGATCTCGAAGCTCGCGGGCGACCCTCTGTTCTTCATCCTGCGGGGGGAATGGTGTGCAAGCATACGGATCTTTTTTCCACGCGTGCCGAAACCCGAGCGGACGGGCAATGGCTCCAATAGGCAAACATCCATGATTCGAGCCCAACCCTTCGGGGGGTGCTACATAGGGGCCTTGAACCGCAGTCCAGTCAGGATTCTGAACCGGGAGATGATTGTAAAGCCGCGTCTGACGCGCGACGATGCTCACTTTGTCGTCGTCGACTTCCAATGAGGGGTTCTCGACGTACGCTCGTTCTGTTCTCAGGAGGTACAGACCAAAGGGCAGGCCCCCGTTTTCTGGATCGGGCTCCAGCGCCAACGAATAGCGTTCCTCCACGGGGATTGCACACGCGCAAAGGTCACCTTCACAGTTCGGATCTGCATAGCCGCGACCATAGGTTATCACTTCGTCGTTGACTCGTCGTTTGGTCTCGTCAAAAACGTTCTGTGGAACACCCTGGAGATCCTTAACGTAGTAGACTCGATTCTCTTCGCCCCAAACGACATGGCTGTGCCCCAAGCGATCAATGCCCGCATCGACACCGCGCTTCCAGCCTTTGCTTGCGCGCAGGATGATGGGGGTCGAACGAAAAGTTTTGCCTCCATCTTCGCTGGTCACAACTTGCACGAAGGATTCGTCCGCTTGCAAAGAGGACGCTCGCGGCCGTTCCAGCCAGACTGCGATGACTTGCTCCTTTCGTGCCGCAACCGCCACTTCGCTTATTCGCCGCATCGCATTCGATTCCGCCAAGGGTTTGGGCGCACTCCAGGTCCGCTGCTTGCCGAAGCGATCGCTTTGTACGTAGTGAATCTGATCGGCGACTTCGCCATGACCGCGACGAATGTACACCAGGTGAGCATAGACGCCGCTTTCTGCCTGAGCGATAGCGACCGCTGGTCTTTGGGCCGTGTTCACGCCCGCCGTCACCACGTTTGGAGGTTCGAAAACGTCGCCGGAAGACGGCGTTACGCTCGTTGAGGGCGCCAGGACGACATCGCTCGAACGATCGGACTCCAGCACCGATCCATCTTCACTCCGCAAAAGCGCCGTGACATAAAAGCGGACCTCCCTTGATGCCGACTCCAAAGTTGCAACACCGGGCGCCTTGGGTTCCGGCCCACCCGGTGGCAACACCCCGTCGTAAGCCGTATGAACCGTTACGAGGTCGACAGGAGCCTCTGAGGATGCGTCCCCCAGAGTACGAACGACGCGATAGCGAAGCTTCACGCCCGGAGGGATTTTTTGCCCGTTCTTAAGGGACCGTGGAGCGGTCCAGCGAAGGTGTGCCGCTTTTTGGTCCGCCCACCCCACGAGGCCCCGAGGGGGCTGAGGTGGAAGCTTGGCCACGAAGGGCTCCCCCCCGAAAAACATATCCTCCTCATCACCCGCCCGCCCAGGGGACGAGCCATCCAAAGCCAAAACAAAAGGGTCTGGCTCCCCATCAATGCCTCGAACCATCGGTGTCTCATCACGCCAAACCGATACGCTTGACGTCTCGGTATCCCCGTGTAACGCCCCCGCCGCAAAGCCACCGACCCAGTAAACCACACCGGGCTCAAGGCTCTCGGTCATGTCAAGTGGAACCGGCTCTTGCTCGTCCAGGTCCCAGCGAAACACCGACGACGATGCCAGCGCAGTGGCCGGCACCTGGCCTTGAACTTCCACAAAGTGCCCGGGGCCCAGGTGGCCATCCAGCTTCGGTGGAGGTCGGCCCGCGGGCGCCCCCAGGGCATCGGCTGGCGCAAAGTACACCCAATAGCTGCGACCTTCGACCAATTGGCTTGCGGCCCGGTAGCGAATCTCGCGCCCCAATCCGGGTTCCTCGGGCACCTCTATGATTTCCCACGCATGCCAACGTTCTCGGGGAATCTCGGCCAAAAGCCCACCAGACCGCCCAGAGACAAGCGCCCAGCCCTCCTCCAAACCCAGCCACGACGCCTCAAGCCCAAAGCGCGCGCGCAGCCTATCGCCTCGTTCGCAGCCAGCAGCCGCCCAAAGAACCAAAATCGAGGCGCCTAGGCTAAAGCACCGCGCTCGCACCGCAAACATCTTGCATCGTCCCCCTTGGCTGACCCAAAAAGACAAGTATTGCCCCAGGCGTCAAGCGGCTAGCACAAGACTATGGTTTAGCGGAGGGTGTCAAGACGGACAGCAGCCCCCGTGACAAACCTTCAACAGGTCGCCTTGATTCTGAAGACTGCTTAGTCGACGCAAGATGGCCTCATGTGGAACCTTATTTTCATGACCGATGACGACGAAGACGTCAGCTCATACATCGTCTTTCATGCGCTCAAAGTCTGTGAAGTTCCTCGTGGTGCGGCACATCGCACATCGACCGTTCATCGACGGCGCGATCCGGAGCTTCGCAAACCAAAGTCGTGTTGTTTCTCATGAGTTCAGGGGAGCGGTTTCAGATGGTACACGAGCCAAGGGCGAAGGGCGTCGTAGCGAAATCTGTTTTCCTCGAAAAGCCCAATAAAGAAAACATCCTCTTGATCTGTCAAGACGGGTCTAGCTCTCAAGATCCCAGGCCAACGCTTAGTGGCACCTCAAGGGCCTGGCCACCTGGGTGATCTGGCGCGGGTCCCAAAATGTGCAAGCCCCGCAAGGTCCTCACTCTCCATAAGGCGCGCCCATGCTCCATCTGACATGGGTTCCATCTTTGCCCTTCACTTTCTTCCGCGACAACGTGATCGTCATGCGCAAACCCGGTTCGTCTGCCAGCTTTGGATTCAGACCACCTTCAGTGCGGTAGACCAAGCCGCTTAACTCTTCTTCTTCACGCACCCTGTCAAGGACAACCACCACCGTACAACGGGGATCCTTGAGCAGCTCATCGATTTCAGACGAGCTCCTCCCAAGACACATCTTGAAGCTCTCAAAGAAAAAATCAGGGTCTTGCAACAGGCCAAAAACAATTGAAGGCGATGCTGCTATGTCCGTGGTTGAATCGAGAAACTCCACGCGATGGTCGGGGCCGCTGAGGTGGCTTGGGTTAACCTGACCTCCGTCGGATTCAGCGGTTACCATGATGTTTTCAAGAGTAGCCTCCGTCTGATCAAGACTCTGTTGAAGAGCCCCACGAAGTTCAACGGAAAGCAACGCGCCGTCGGGCGAGTTGAGAAGTCCGTCGAGAAATGCTGCCGATCCGGTAAAAACGGCCAAGTGCTGCTCATGATCGCTGGGACGCTCGTCTGGTGCAGCAAAGTCTACTCGCAAGAACGTCGATATGATGCTGAATACATGCCGGGAGAGTTCCGTAAGCAACAGCGCATCAAGGTCTCGGTGCTCTCCCATGGCTGCAGCCATATCGTCCACGAGGACGATGACCTCCGCGTTGCGTTCACCAGGGCCCGGAGGATCTAGGTTCAGCAGAACAAAACGCAAATCGTTCGATTGCTGAAGCTGCATAGAAACGCCCTCCATTCTTGCGAACGCTGGATCTGTACGTTCAGTGATTCTTAGGGTAACCTTTTTATTGTTGAGCGCGTCTTCGGAGCCCTTCCAGTGGAAGAGGTTGTTGTCGTTGGGCGGGTACTTTGCCAGCATGCCGAAGTATTGCAACGCCCTCCGAACAGCGGCTTGATCTCTGTCTTGTTTTGGCCCCAAAATCACGTTGAACGGCACCACCGCACGCGTCATCGGATCTACTCCGGCTTCAAAGAAGGGTTGATTTGGCATCAAAGCATCACCCTTATGGGACGATGAGTCAGATTTCTCGGTGTCTTCCCTTTTTTTGCCACCCGAAGACCCACCACGATTTCTACCCTTGGCGCCCACCGCCAAATCTGTGGCGCCGTCACCCGTCACCCGACGCCGAATCTCCGCCAGACGCGCCTCCGCATGATTGGGGTCGGTAGAGCCCAAGAGCAGTTCGGTCACAAGCTGGTAAACAAAATGTAAAAAGGCCTCTCGATGCTCGGGCGCAAGATCTACGGCCAACTTCTCGATGCCCTGAGCGCTCCAGTCAAAACCGGGGTTGGGCACCCTAAAAGGTGCGGCGTAAGAACCGTCGGACTCAATGATGGCAACGATACCCACTGGACTCAACACAGAGTAGTACTCGCTGGCCTTCGGAAAGCGTTCGTAGAGCTTGAGGCCCTCCTCGGTTTCGTGAAGCACAATGGTTTGGGGGAAATAGCTGCGTAACACCAGATCTGTGGTCCGGGCAAGCTCTACGGCTACAGCCTCATGGTCGCTCAGGGCCGACCCGGGTCCACCCCGGTTCTGGGTGAGTGCTCGCTCAGCGCGAAGGGCCGTTTGGTCGGCGAGCAGTTCGAGCACGTAATGGTGAAGCACGGGGGGCGCCATCTCGCTGATGTCTTCTGACCGAATAGCGTTTCGCAACTCAACCGCTTCGAATCCCTCGAGGGCCGATGGCGGCAAAGACGCACCCTCGCGAACCCACAACACATTGGGGCTCTCGGGGAACACGTATGCGAGGCCGTCGAGAAGCGGTTCGACCACAGGGATGATCTCGTCCGCCGGGACTCCGTACGCAGCGGCACCCGAAAGCCACCCGAGCACCGACTCCTTAGCCCAAACACTGGCCGCCTTACCCCCACCCCCAAGGGCACCCTTGGCGCCTTGCGTGGCCGCGGCCTTCGATCCCCCGCTCACCACGATGTTCACAAGGATGTTGTGTTGGACCAAGTTCGTGTTGAGGCCCCACAAAAGCATCGGGAGGTGGGGCGGCGGAACCGAGACCCGGTCTTTGATGTCCACGTCGACCGGGGACCAGGGTGCAGTCGCCTCGACCACGTGAAAGCGGGCACGCCAGGCCGCCAGGCTCACGCCATCGTGGGGGCCAGTGCGTTCGAGGATGCGCTCGAGATAGCGTGCTTCCACCCGTCCCGTGATGAGAAGGCGGTGGAGCGTTTCGGCATGAAGACCACTTTGGCTTGCCAATGCCACCAGGCGCCCATCAAACCGCGTGTTGATGAACTCCCGCAGCAAGGCCGTGTTCTCAGTCAGACTCGGTTCCGACACAAACGGAGGTCCCTGCACGGCCCCGCCCTGGGCCGTCCAGACCAAAACGCCCTTGGCGCCCATCGCCATGCGATACGCGACCGAGCGAAACCGCCAATATTCGAACGCTGCGGGATTCTCTGCCCTAAGTGGGTCAACGCCATCCAGGCGAAAAGCGACCTCGTAACCACCGGCAAGCAGTGCCTCAAGCTCCTTCGCAAGCTGGGACTGAATACGGCTCCGGAGGGCCTCACGGATCTCACTTAGGGGCGCATCCGGTGAAAGGGAGAGGGCTCCCTCCCGCATGGCCAGGGTGTCGCCGAAGTAGAGCCGCTCGGAATCGTTCGGTTCAAGCGTAGGGCCAGGGTCCGAGAGCTCCTGAATAAAGCGCGGCCAAGCCATCCGATCTAGAGGTACCTCGATCAACCGTTCGAGGTCCCCCTCCTCTACCCCTCCTCGGGCCTCCCTCCAGTGATCGAGAACCCGAGCGAGGGTCTGGCAATCGACGCCGAGATAGGATGACAGCGCAGCCTCACTGGCGTTTTCGAGCATATCCACAAGGGCAGAACCACACAGCTGGTCGAGGGCATCCAACGTGGCGAGCAAGGGGGTTTTGGGGTCGGCCTCAAAAAGACTCGGCCATGCCTCCGGCTCAAGACCCTCGTTCGCCTTCAAAAACGCAAAGTGGGTGCGCACCAAACCATGCACGAAGGTATCAAATCGGTTGAAAGAGAACTCCGACGCCATAAGCGCGCCAAAGAGATCCATCATGCGATGCGCTAACCTTTTTTGCAGGCCAAGGTCCTGTCGCGCGGGGGCACCTAAGCCCAACCCGCGTGCAAGAGGAGATGTCGCAAACGAAAAAGGGACCCTGTCGATACCAAAGAACCCTTGAGGTGCGTGAAGGAACAGCAAGCTCAGGGCCCTCGAGGTGCTCGGCTCGGATTTGACCTCATTATTCAGTTGAATAAAGCGCCGCAGGGACAATTCATCTTGACGGGGATCAAACGACGCAGCCGCCCGTTGAACAAGCGGAAGCCCGAGGAAACGCACCCACGCAAATCCAGAGGGCTCACCCGTTTCATCGGGGGTCTTATCCGTCTTGGCTGCGGAGTCCTTCAACTTTGCGCCACGCGAGTCCCCTGGGTCGGCCTCGGCTAGCCCATCAGCGCCAGAGTTTGGGGCATGCTCGGCAAGATACCGCAACGTCTCTAAAACGCCTCCCGTGCGGCCTTGGCTCATAGAGTAGAGCGCGAAAAAGACGCTGCCGATTGCAGCGTCAGGCTGGGAGGCGGGCTGACTTCCGTCGGCCACCCAGGCCAACGCTGGAAGCCCGAGTGCCTCATCCCAAGAAAGAGCATCGAGTTTACTTTGAAGACCAACCCACAGGTCGTCAATTTCAGATTCGAGCGCCCGAAATTCCACATCACGGCTCCCCTTAGCGGCCAAAAGCAACTCGCGACACACAAACCACGCCAGTGCGTTGTCACGCAGTGTCGCCATCCGGGGCTGGTCCTCATGACCGCGGTCAGATTGCAAAAATAGACCCGCAAGCCGTCCGCGATCTTCGAGGTGCCTGTCCCTGATTCGACGAAAGATCTTTCGGGCGGCGTCTTGGGCGGCCGAATACAGCTCGGTATTTTCCGCCCCACCCTCCGTCCACGGTGCATGATTCAGGTACCAAGCTATGGCGTAAAGAACCCACAGCTTGTGACCAGAAGTATCGGGCGCCTCTACGGCCTGACCACGGGCTGTCCAAACCGCGCTCGGCAGCGGTTCCATCCGCGCCAAGCGAAGCAGAGCTTTCATGCGCCGCTCCACCGGATCCCAACCCCGGGTGCGACGCTCGGCACCTGCCGCCAAGACAAAAAGGACCTGATCTTCGGTGCGGGTTACAGCCTCCTCGCCGGTTTGAAAAGAGCGCACCCATTGCCCCTCTTCATCGGCCTCCTGTTCTTGGCCGTCGACAAAAGTACGGAGTGCATCCACCATCGACGCCACGGTTTCAAAGACGCCGCCGGCCCCGGAGCGCTCTTGGGACTCCGAGGCATAACTTCTCAGCGGACGATGAGGACTGGTGTAGTGCCGCTGCAGGTAGTCGTACACGTCAATGAACCAGATCGCCGCTGTGCTTGAGGATAGTTGTGTTGACAAATCTTGGATTCGCTGACTCGAATAAGGAAACCCCCATTCCGCCACATACGCCTGAACACCGGCCCAAAGCCTCATGGCGTCGTTTCGAAAACCCAAAGAAGCAACATGTTCCGGGTGTGCGTCGGCATACACCAAGAGCCCCAAGATCAATCCAGTGGTCGCCTCCAAATGGTAAGACTGTTCTTGCAGCGAACTCTCATCGATATAGGGATCCCGAAACTCGTTTTTGAAGTAGTGGGCACCATAATACGACTTGTCTTCGAACGGGAGCTTTCGCACAAAGGCGCCCATGGTGTACCGAAGGCATTTGGCCAACTTTTCTCGATAAGGCTCGGGGAGTTCTTGGTGCTTGACCGAGAGCGACAACCAACTGCAGTTGTCGATGGCCACGTGCCGACTCTGCTCAAAAGACAACGGCGTGTCCGACGTGCCTGTCCCGCTTAACACGCCGCCGGTAACGATACGGCCGAGGTTTTGGCTGCGGAGGCTTAGGTGTTGCCCCTCGAGATCCGCTTTCCAATGCTGGTCGTCCCACAGGTGTTCGAAAATCCCCTTTCGAAGATGGTCGCGCCATGACCGAAGTTCATCTTCCCACGTCTTTGCCGCACTGGAATCTTGTGGGCCAAGGGCCTCCTTGTTCGCCAACGCGTGGTTCAGCACGCTGAGCACATCAAGGTTGTGCTCCGTGACCACATTCTGAGCTTTGATTCGTATTCTGAGCCCGGACCAGTCCGCTTCAGAGACGGTCACCACTCGACCAAATGTTTTGCTGACGCCATCCGGACCAAGTCGATAGGTTCGAATCTGGGGAGCATCCTCAGGTTTTGGTGGAAACACTTCGTAGCCGATGGCGTCGAGGACATCGTAGTAGGCCCATCGTTCCTCCGGGTCACGCGGATGCGCCGGAAGACTGGCATCCAGCAACTGCGGCTGGCGGGCATGCACAAGCCCCAGGGTCGTCCAGCCCGCGGTCATCAGAACCACGGAATCCGTCAGAGTCACCCGATGCTCTTTGAGTCCCTCCAGCGCTTGTTGATAGCAACGCCTGAGCATTTGCTGCTCCCCAAGATCTTCAACGCCCAAAAACGCATCGGAGGCCAAAAACGAGCCCAAGCCCTGAATCACCCAGGCGTTGGCACCCGTAACCAAACGGGCGTCCTTCCAGTCATCGTCTCGGGTGTTCTGAGAAAAATGCCAGCCTTTGATGACCTCCGCGGACACATCGGTTTCGGAGCCCCCACGTTGCCCTTGTTCACAAAGCCAGCGCGCAACCCCCAGAGCCCGAGGGCCGTCGCCAACTTCGGTGCTCCTGGCCCGTTGTGCCAACGCAATGCCCTGGGTATAAGCCCATACTCGCTCAGCCTGGGCCAAATACGTGGAGTCGGCTTCATCGATACCATCGTCCGGAAGGTACTCCACTTGGTAGGCGCGCGAGGCACTCCCCGCTTGACTTTGATCCGCCTCCCTAAACAAAGTGTGAAGCAAGGCTTGCGCCTGACGACGGTTATCACGCGCGGTGCCAAGCGAAGCGGAGGCCCGAAGCGCAAAAGACAAGCGGGCCGATTCGATTTCAGCCGCAGCCGCAAACACCGCTGTCGAACCGGCAGGGTGCTGGCCAACGGGCAACTCTGCCAAACCTGGAGCTCGATGGTCCAAGGGGAAGTGAAACTTATCCTCCCAAGAAAGTTGTAGCGGAGCCCAAGGCCCCCCGGCTGGACTGCGCTCCTCGAACCAGGCGGATACCGCTCGGACCTTGCCCTCCGGCGAAAACGATGCCGGAGCCCAAGAGCCCCCTGCCGGACCCTGTCCATCGAGTCGAGCAGACACCTGTCGGACGTCGTTGACCTCGCGCGCACGCGAAGCAACCACGTGGTCACGCCCAAAAGGAGACATGCCGTGACCGATCCACGCCGCGAGGTACAGCCCATCGATGGCCGCAAGTGTCGGTACGTTCCTGAGTGGCCCCGCCGCTTTGCCGTGGCTCTGCCAATGCACCGGCGTCACTGGCCCGCTGCTGACCGCCACGTCCTCGACCACATCATCCGTTTTCGTCAACACACGAACCTGCCCCAGCGGAATGCCTTCGGACGTCACGTGCGCCGCATCGGGCACATAATAAAGAATCATCGTTCGGCCCGTCCCATGGATCGCCAGCTGGGGAACGTAGCCCTCGGCGATACGCTCGGGGGCACCAAAGGTACGGCCGTAATCCGTGGACTCGACCAAGTAGATGGGGTTCATGGGGGAACGATTCGGATCGGACGAAAAGCCTTTTTCGTACACCAGGGTCACCCGACCGGCGGCATCACTCGAAACCCTAGGCTGTAGAGCTTCACCCAAACCGGCCTGAGAGAAGTCGTCATCCACAACCGATATTTGCCAGGGTGAAAGAGCACCATCCGACCAATCCAAAGACCTTCGAGCAAGCTTGACCATCTTTTGGGTGACGACGCGAGGGTCCTGACCCTTCGTCTGAAACGCAGCCACCGTCACAGCCACACTGTCCACAAAGAGCGCGGGCGAGGAGACCCCATGGCCCACACCGAATACGCTTAAAGGCACATGATGGGCCCCTTTCTCGGCGACGCCGTTTTGGGCATAAAATACCTTGTTGGACTCCCCCCAAATGAGATGATGTCCCCCTGCAGGGTCGTAGGCCACATCAAGACCCTGCTTCCAACCAGCGCTGCTCCAGATCACGGTAGGCTCCACTGAGCCCTCCCAGGGACCGCGAACGGGACCCTCGACAACCACCACCTCGCTCACCGATTGCGAACCACGAACCTTGCTACGACTCACCCAGCCGAGAGACACCCGCCCTTTGTGGGCCGCAATCGCCACGTCCGTAACCCTCGCGCCAAGCGCGCGCATCGGAATCACGATGGGGGCCTCCCATGAATTCGCCGCCCCGGAACGGGGGTTTCGAAGCAGCTGAAGGGTGTCCTGCCCGCCGTCTTCGCCGGCAATGACGTGCAGTAAAAGTGCATGGGTCTGACCTTCATGTTGCGATAAGGCGGCACGGACCAAACGCGCCGGCCGACGGCCCCTGAATGGAATCGATGGACTTTCGAACTCGCCCGGCTTCGTCACCAAAACTTCATTGATGCGGAGATCGGCGATGGGAGATCGCTCCGAACGCATTTTTCGACCTTCGGCATCGATCACCACCGTCTTGACGTAGTATTGGTAAGTCCGACCAGACTCGAGCGCCGAATCCAAAAATGGAGGCCCATCGGTTTCGACCAGCGGCGCGAATAGGCCCCCACGGTCCGTACGCCGATAGATCTGGTGCCGCACCACGGCATCACGAGGAACAGGCGCGCCGCCCAAAAGGCTGTTGGGCACTATCCAGCTGAGCTGAACATCACGACCAACCGTCGTGGCCAAAAGATTTGTCGGAGCCCGCGGTCCTGTATGCGACGCGTCGCCGCAACAAGCCCAATACCCCTGACCGACGTTCAGCGATGCCCCATCGGGAACGCTGACGTATTCTTCCCGAACCGTATCCCAGAACAGCGCCCGATCCGGAAGGCCGTATGATTGTTCCTCGTGCGGCGAAACGCCTATCAGACGCCACCCTCCCCCTGCACGACTTGCGACAAACAGACCCTCGTGCGTCGCCCCCTCCGCGACCTGCCACGAACGAACAACGTCAGAATAGACCCAATAGGCACGGGTCATTTCGTCGGGCTCGACAAGCGCCGCAGCCTCGATGGACAACGCCTCGGTCTCGTCGAACCCAAAAGCAAGAAGTCCATCATCGCCCTCTTCGAACAAGCGTGTGACATCGAACCCATGGGGAAGCGTGATGAGATTCCAACCGGGCTGAAGACTCAGCTCAAAAGTTCGTGGCACCCCCTCAGCCCGCCCCCATGAGAGCGCCAAGACTGCCGCAAACGCCAAACTTGAGCCCATATTGCCCCGCCGCAACCCGCCTCGCCCCCCGCGGCGACCCGAGCGCCGGCACAAATACCGTGAAATGTAGGTACATACTCCCATAAAAACCCTATCAGCGGCGGTCGAACCAAGATGCGCATCGACATCAACTCGGCTTTTCTCGTTTCCTGCGTGCATCGCGACGCATCAACGGCTCGAACGATCTTCATGTCAATGCAAATCGCTCGCCTGCGGGCCGAATCAATTCGGCCCAAACGTTTCCGTCCGCTGACCCACACCACGCGGTCCCAAAGCACAAGACGAAGCGCACCAAACAGCAAATTGGCGCAACGAGCGGCCCATTCCCTGTCAACGAATCGGGTTCAGCCACGTACCGTATCCCGATCGCCGCTCGAGCGGATGAGTACCGATGACAAGACGCAGGACCAACCTGAGCTCAAACCAAGTCTGCGGTTCATCTTTGGAGCTGGTGCTCGATCAAGCGGCGGTGAAGTGCAGCGTTCTGATTTTCTCGTTCTTTTGCCACCAGAGTCATCTGAGAGGGCGAGTTTAGCGGATTGTAAAATCGGTCTATCTCGCTCCAGCCATCGCGATTTGTGACAACCACATCGACGTAGACCATGGTTTCGGTCTGGGCAGGCCCCTCCAAAAGACGCTTGGCTTCCAACTTTCCCTTGGCCATGCCGTGGATGATGACCGATGTCGCAAATCCGGTCGGGATCGCGTTGGACATCAGTTCCTTCACTTGGTCCCCGGTCAAAATCTTCCGTCCTAAAAACATCGTTTTGAGCAAGCCCTCAATATAGGAATAGTCATTGAACGATGGCACCATGCTTCTCTTTGAGGGGATGTGCTCGAACTGGAAAGGACGTCCTTCAATTTCCCTACCCCAGTACACGGGCTTTTGGGAAATGGTGTACCAGTACGCCTCTTCCGGCGGATCGTTCTCGATAGCAGCCCGTGTGTTCGGCGATTCATCGGACGGCGGTTCTGTGTTTATCTCGTCAGCCGTTCGATCGTCGGACGACGGATCAGACCCTTGGGCCGAAACCATTCGATTACGCCACCAGAACGGTCGCTGGTCAGGGGCGCCATCGGGGCGAACAGTCATGGCCGCCACGTTCGCGTCAAAAAAGAAGCCGAGCAGCATGCTTCTCACGGTGCGAAGCCATGCCTCCTTGACACCGTTGGCGGGAAGAAACGCGGCGACTTCAACGGCTTGCTGCCACCACAGATGATGAGCCAAGAAGGTGTCGATGATCTCCCCCCTGGTCTTTTCGGTATCGAGAACAAACACGCTCAGTAAACCATCTTTCGGCTTGGATTTCAGGCCGCGCGGAACGTCGATACGAACAACCCCGGAATCGCCTTCACCAAGGACCTCATCGAGAGGAAGGAAGTCGGGAACGTCCCGAAGGTCAAATGCATAAACCTTATCGTCTTCAAATGGCTGGGCTGTCCCTCCGGAGGGTTGATACGTTGCGTGCGCCCGAATCTGCGCTTCGGAATAAAAATATGAAAGCACATCTCCAGGCGAGCCGAGGCCCTGCATGACTTGACTCGCCTGAATCGAACCGATTTTCACCCAGGATGCATGGGGGCGATCGGTGAGGACCACCATGGTCTCAAGCGCCAAATCATTCTCGGCCCCCATCCCTAGCCCAAAACTTAAGGGAAGGATCACAGGGGCAAGAAATGCTGCCATTTGGGGCTCCAGGCCCAGAATCGATTGGACACCGCCATACAGGCCTCGACCCAATCCGATACGACCGGTCTTCGTCTTCAGAGCGGGGAGTACCTTCGTCTCGGCCAACGCAAAAGACTGGGTTTCATGGACAGGGACCGGTTCCGTTTCTCCCAATCCCCGACGCGCTTTTTCGAGCATCCCCAAAATTTCGTCGGGCGACTCTACGTCATCGGGAATGGTCAACGCAAAGGTGACCCCGGACGGCGTAACCTTGAAGTCTGATTTGAATGGTAGAAGCGTCGACACCGACGCCAAAGACGCCCCGAGCAGGAGGGTGGTCAGGCTTGTGACCCGCAAGTAGTTTCTAAAGGTGCGCGTCTTTGCCGAGGCCGCAATCCCAACCAATGCGGGAATCAGGCCCATGGCGAGCCCTCTGGAACCGATCGGCAAAGGGACGCGATCGGACGGCTGGGAGATGCCGAGCATGATACCACCGATCCATGCCGCTCCATAGGCGACAGTCTCAGTCAAAGCCGGAGACACCCGGAGGTGGGTCAAGCCATCGGTGCCACGCCCCCACGGAAAAACGGTATCTTGGAGAACACCCTCCGGCAAGCGGACGAGAAAATCCGCAAAGCCGGTTGCCAACAGTTCCGAGGCGGCGATTCGTCGACCTTGGCACTGAACTTCGGCTGGACCACACCACCGAAGCCCACCGACAACGGAAATTTCGCCGTGGTCAGCATCGGCTTGAGAAAGCGTGAACTCGACGGGATCGTGCAGAGCCCCAAAGTCGAACACCCAAGTCTGGGGCAAATGGTGGAGGTCACCCATGATTTCGGCGCTGAATGCTGGGAGCGCGAACGGGCCACCTGTTTTATCTTTCTCACCAGCGCCCAATAACGCCTCAATCAGAGGGGATAGATCACCGGCCAAGCCCATCGATGTCACGCCCGTGGTGCTCTCCTCAGTTTCCGCTGGACCCCTCTTTTCTTCCAAGCGTTTGTAAACATCGATAAACCAAATTAACGCGGTGCTTGACGTGAGGCGGGTGGACAAATCTTGGATGCGCTGACTCGAATACGGGAAACCGTGATCGACCACAAAATCTTGAACCCCCGTCCAAAGAGCCCAAGCCTCCGCTTCAAAGAACGCCGACCGCGGGTGTTCCGGAAAACGGTCTGCAAACTCAATGAGCGCCAAAATGAGCCCCGCGGTCGCCTCGAGGTGGAAGGACTCTTCTTGTAAAGAACTGGCCGAAATATACCGGTCTTCGAAGGCATCAAGAAAATAATGGGTCCCGTAGTACTCCCGAGATCCAACCCGAATGCTCTTGGCAAAAACCAGCGTCGTAAACTCAAGACACTCGGCCAGGCGATCGACATAATCCGGGTTCTGGAGATCTTCGTAGTCGACCGAAAGAGACAACCAACTGCAGTTGTCGATGGCCACGTGTTCGGATCGCACAAACTGCCACTCGCCAAGCCGAACTGTCCCCGCTGCGGCGTTTGCCTTCTTTGCGACCTGGGCCCCGGCCTCGGGCCCCGACGGGCCGGGACCTTCGGCCGAAGAGTCGCGAGAACGGACCAAAACCCCTCCGGTCGAAACCCGTCCCGTTTCGCCCCGGTCGAGCGCCGCCTTGATTTCTTCCCGCTTTGTTTCGTTAGACGCTGCGCTCTTGAGCGCACCTTCGAGGTCTCGTCGCCACAACGCGCCCCGGTCTTCCCACAGCACGTAAAAAATACCATCGCGAACTTCGTCTCGCCAAGCTTGCAAGTCGGCCTTATCGAGCCCCAGGTAGTCCGCGTGGTTGAGCGCGTGGTTCAACACACTGAGTACGTCCAGGTTGTGCTCGGTGACCACGTTGTTGACCTGCACTTCCTCCTGGAGAACCAAGACCTCACCCTCGGTAAGGGTCCTTTGGTCTTGGCTTGCACGATCGTCGATTCCTGCACTCCAGCGACGGGTAACCCTGGGCGGCTGCTCCGCATCGAACGTTTCGTACCCGATCGCGTCCAGCACATCATAATAGTCCCAATGCTCACCCTGAACCGCCAGAGGTCCACCGTCCGGCCTCACCATGGTCCACGGTGTCGTCGCTTGGTCGAGCCCCCGGGCCGAAAAACCGGCCGTCATGAGACTCACCTGGGTGCCCTGCTCCGTCATGCCCGAAACGCGATGAAGCTCCAGTCCCCGAAGCGCCTGTTGATAACATGCCCACACCAGAGTCTGATCGTCAGCAGGCAGGTCTTCAAACGACGTGGAAGTCAAGAAGATGCCCAGGCCATGGATCACCCAAGCGTTTGCCCCCGTGACCAGACGCGCATCCTTCCATTGATCCCCGCGCGTGTTCCAAGAAAAGTGCCATCCCTTGATGATCGGGACCCCGTTGTCGGTGGACCTCTGTGCTTGCTCACAAAGATACCGAGCCAATGCCCCTGCACGCCCATCCGTCGAGGCCTCGCGCGCAAATTGAGCCAGCGCAATACCTTGCGTATAGGCCCACACTCTCTCAAATCCCGCGAGATACTGGGCATCCTGACCCATCTCTGGCGCAACTACGGCCTCGTCCTCGCTCACGGGCTCGTACTCCACCTGATAGGCTACCGAGTCACCCGCGACATTCGATGTTTCCAAGCGCAAGAGACGCTCCCGCATCCAACGCGCCTTTTTGTAGGTCCCGTGCACCGTCGAGTCGAAACGCTCCACCCCCTCCAGATCACCCAACACCGCCATGTCTGCGGCATCCACCCACAGTGCGGCCAATCCCTCTGAAAGATTGAGCGCCAACGAGGGCGCAAAGGACAGCCCGGCCCCTTCTGTTGGCCCATCGCCCAAAGGAGCATGAGCCTGGGCGGGCGACGCTTGGCCCTGGCGGAGCCGAATCTCCCCTTCAAAGTCCACATGCATATGGTAGACATTTTCTGCCGTCACCTTGATTGGGACGCCCTGGCCGGAGGTCACATACGAGGGAAGGGCCACATCGTACCGCACCACCTCTGACAGGGGCGATGCCCGCGAGGTCACTAAGCGAACGCCGGGAACCGGAGCCTCATTGTGCTCAATCCAAGCCGCGAACAGCAGGTCCTCGCGAGCCGCAAGCGCAATTCGACCAAGGAGAGCATCTCCGTCGGCGCCATGGCTCAAGCCATGGACCGGCCGTGCCAAACCGGTGTTGAGTGGGCGCATGGCCTGCCATGGTTCGCCCGGCCCAGTCTGCTTCATGCCCGCAATGGCGCCTCCGCTCCGCGCGCTTGGGACGTAATAGAGCATGGAGACTTCTCCGGCTTCGGTCGCCCCGAGGACCGGCACGTACCCTACGCCCACAGCCCGGGGCATGGACCAGTTTAGTCCCCCATCGGTAGATGTCCGCAGATGAATCGGATTGAAACCGGAACGGTTGGGGTCCTCAGACGCGCCGTCCTCGTAGACCAAATGCATACCCGAGGAAGTGGACACGACGCGGGGATACGACGGCTTCCCATCACCCGGCCCATGCCCCACGTCTCCGGCGGAAGAAATACGCCACTCCGCGAGCGTATCCCCCCGCCACGTACTCTGTTTCCATCCTGTGTTTGGGTCCTCACGCGCCCATGCCCCCGCCACCAAGGGACGCTGCGCCACCATGATTTCGTCTTGTTCACGCCACGTCCCTTCGTAAAGGTATTGATGTTCGTAGCCCAGACCGGCCCATAGATGTTCATCCCCTACGTCGTAGGCCGTTTTCCAAACCCGGCGCCACCCGACAGCATACTTGGTTGGAAATTCGTGCTGGACAATCGTTTTGCTGTAGACCGGCGCCTCGTACATGGCCAGCCACGCCTTGTTGAACACCGGTTTGTTGTCCCACAAGCGCATTTGACGCCCCACGATCGTGACTTGGTGGTCGTCAACAAGAAGCGCCGGCTGATAGACATCGCGCGCTTCGATTCGGTAGCGATAGGAATCGATCGGGCTGCCTTCATCCGCGGAATCGGGCGCCGGACGAAGAACGTAGGCATCTTCGCACCAACAATCTTCACACGTGCAGGTTCCGTTCTTGGGAGGGTATTGAACCTTGTACTTGATTTCTTCGGTAACCTCTTCCCGCTTTTGTACATCGAATACATTCGACGCTTCGCCCTCGAGGTTCTTGAGGTAATAGACTTTCCCCTCCGCACCCCACACAAGGTGGTGATGCATAAAGCGGTCGTAGTCCATGTCCAGTCCCCGCTTCCACCGAGTGCTCTCATGGACCAGCGTCGCAGACGAAAACGAACGCCCACCATCATGACTCTCTACCATCCACAAGCGACTCCGCGGCGCCCCCCCCGATGCCGAAGGCGCACTTTCAATCCACGCAACGCCCACTCGGGCCTTCCGAGCGGCCACCGCGACCTCCACCACCGTCCATCCTGGTGGGGGCCGAGCCAAATCGTCGTTCGGCTCAAAACTACCCACCTTCCCCGCTTTTTCACTCCGGTAATAGCCGATTCGATCTCGCTGTTCCTCCGCTTCGCCCCTCACCGCGTACACGACGTGGGCCAGGTAGGTGCCTTCCACCACCGACAAGGCCACGTCCGGGAGCACGGCCTGAGAAACGGTCGTGACCAACGTACCGGCCAACTCAAAAGACCCGGGGACTACCCGCGAATGAGGCTGGATAGACGAAGCCACACCAGACTCAGCAACCACACGATACGTATTCTCGGCCGGATCCCAGACCCATAGACGATCGGTCGAGGCATCAGCGTAGATCGCCGGTGCATCGACCGTACCGACTTGCCGCTTTTTTGGGCCGCTCGCCAAGACCCCCTGGCCGTCCTTTGTCCATTCGAAGGGCGTTCGGGTGCGCGCATAGACCCAGTATTTTGCCCCCTCTATGAGCTTGGCGGCCCGTTCCCCCCGGTCATCTTTGGTCCACCAGGCGTCCACCCCCTTTGCGTCCCAAGCTTCAGGGAGTCTGCCGGCATCATGTGGAGTCTCTACGAAATTCCAGCCGGGTTCGAGCACCCAACCCTCGCCCGTCTTCTCACCCGGGGTGGAGGATTCCGCCGTGAAAGGCGCCCCCAAAGCCACGATCGTCAACGCTAAGAAACCAGCCCATCGAGCCATTCATCCTCCCATCCGGAGACCACAAGAGCCACCAGGATAGAGCTGTGCCGCCCTCCGCAACGAGGTCCCTCCGTTAGATTCGTCCCACCAAACAGTTCGCCGCCCAGACCAGACCGAATCACTGCGGACTGAATGCCACCCGAAACATAGAGTCAATCAATATTGCTGACAGCCGGAGGCCAGACACCGGCCACGCGGCTTTCGGCCGCGATGACGGCGCAAGACCATCTACAACTACGGGTAAACCGTGGTGGCGTCGAAACACGGCGGGGCCGGAGCACCGAAAGCAGCCCGGCACCATCGCGAGGCCGTTCCATCAGGTTGGTCTGTTCAGAGGTATAGAGGAAGCAGCCCTCGCCCTAAGAAGTGGGCGGAGAATCGCCAGCGACGAAGGCAACAAAGCGCAAGAGGAAATCTTGTAGTTGCCCAAGCGTGGTTTGGTCCGTAAGAACACCATTGTCGAACTTGGTCCCGTAGGCACCGATCCCAAGGGTCTCACCAAAGTAGCGGTTGGAAAGATGCGGAGCGATTTGGTGAAAGTGACCCAGAACACCTGCACCCGCACGACGCCCTGGCGTTGTCGCCACTGCGGTGATGGGAACATTTTTGATCGGGGCTTCTTCCCTTGTCCCTTTTCGCGAAAGCCAATCGATGGCGTTCTTCGTCACGGCAGGAAATGAACCGTTGTATTCGGGGGTAAAGAAGATGAGTCCATCAGCAGCTTCGACCTCGGCCTTGAGCCCGGCAACCGCGGCCGGGTCACCGTCCGCTTCGATGTCCCCATTGTAAAGAGGAAGCGCTCGAATATCTGCTATGGATAGCGTCGCCGCCGAGGGCGAGGCTCCCAGCGCCGCCCGAGCCGTGGCCGCATTCACCGAACCCGATCGCAAACTGCCGACAACACACAGAATCTTCTGCTGGTGGTCTCCCATCCCGGCACTATGCCTTCCCCTTTTGCCCGCCGCAAGAACTTCTTGGCGGACTTGCTTTTCTCCATGAAATACTTCAAGGCCGGTCAGCGCAGGCGAGCTCCGGGGCTGCAGCTAGGGAAGGAAGGAGCAACTGAAACCGTCCCAGAAGCAGGTGATGTCACTTTCACAATCAAACTGATCGAAGTGTGCCGTGCAATCACCCCCTCCTTCTCCGGAATCAGGTCCGCACATTCCCAACAAGGAGTCCCACAGACATTGGATATCCGCGGTGCACTCAGGTTCGGCCAGGTGAGTCACGCAAGAGTCGGCGGAAGCATCCTCACAAGAACTATCGTTCCATTGACATCCTGCGGCGCTCTCGCAATCGCTCTGACTCGCATGCGATGAACATGGGGTGGGAGGAATATCCTCGCAGGCGGTCCCCGTCCACTGACACGCAATACCGGACGCACACGTCACTTGGTCCGTATAGGTGTTGCAGGGTATGGGTGCGCAGAAGATCCCACTGCACTGCGTTCCGCATGGACAATCTCCATTGCTCGAGCATTGAGGCGGCTGGACACAAGCATTCGAAGAACCGGCGTCACAAAAACCACTGTCGTGGCAAGCGCGCGTCACACAATCCAGATTCAAGGCACAAGTTCCCGCCGGCGTGTCACAGTAAGCTTCCACCGGACAGTCCGTATCCGTGGCACAAACTGTAGAAGCACAGGCATACGGGGTTGTTTGACACTGCCCCGCGGCACACGTTCCGTCGCTCGGACAACCCAGACTGTCTGCAGCCCCTTCGCACGAACAGTCGGTAGCATTGGTTCCGTCGCAGACGGGCGTCTCGCATGCCGAGCCCGCCCAGCCGGTCGCACAGCTACAGGTATCGGGCCCAGTGCATGTGCCTCCGTTCTGGCACAGCGTCGTGCACGAAAAGTCCTCGCAGCTGGAGCCCGTCCAACCCCCAACACAGCTACAGGAGTCCGGCCCCGTACATGAACCCCCGTTTGCACAATCGGTGGTACACGTGAAGCCTTCGCAGGTCGGTCCGGTCCAGCCGTCTACGCAGCTACACGTGTCCGGGGCAACACACGAGCCCCCATTTTGGCACGCGTCCGTACAACCAAAGTCTTCGCAAGTGGGGCCCGTCCAACCGTCTACGCAGCCACAAGTATCTGGCCCGACACACGAACCACCGTTTTCACAGGAACTCGCACAAGTGAAGCCCTCGCAGGTCGGTCCAGTCCAGCCATCAATACAGCTACACGAATCTGGAGCAACACATGTCCCGCCATTTTGACAGGCCATCGCGCATGTAAAGCCCTCGCAAGTCGGGCCCGTCCAGCCCTCGACGCAGCTACACGTGTCCGGGGCAATACATGAACCACCATTTTGACAGGAGACCGCGCATGTAAAGCCCTCGCAAGTCGGGCCCGTCCAGCCCCCTACACAACTGCAGGTATCGGGACCAGTGCAAGAGCCACCGTTTTCGCAATCGCTTGTACAAGCAAAGCCTTCGCAAGTCGGGCCCGTCCAGCCACCCTCGCAGCTACAGGTGTCGGGGGCAACACATGAACCACCATTTTGGCACGCGTTGGTACACACTGCTGTTTCGCACGTGGAACCCATCCAGCCCGTCATACAATCGCACGTCTGTGGAGCAACACATGAGCCACCATTTTGGCAGGTGTTTGTACACACTGCTGTTTCGCACGTAGCGCCAGTCCATCCCGTTGCGCAACTACAGGTATCCGGCCCCGTACATGAACCTCCGTTTTGGCAGCTGTTCGTACAAGCAAAACCTTCGCAAGTGGGGCCCGTCCAACCCCCTACGCAGGCGCATGTATCCGGAGAAACGCAGGAACCACCGTTTTCACAAGTGTTGGTGCATATCGCTGTTTCGCATGTAGAACCCATCCATCCAGTTGCACAACTGCAGGTATCCGGAGAAACGCAGGAACCACCGTTTTGACACGTGCTTGTGCACACCGCCGTTTCGCAGGCAGACCCCATCCATCCAGTTGTACAACTGCAGGTATCTGGAGAAACACACGAACCACCGTTTTGGCACGTGTTGGTGCACACTGCCGTTTCACAGGTAGAACCGGTCCACCCCGTAGCGCAACTACAGGTATTTGGAGAAACGCAGGAACCACCGTTTTGGCACGTGTTGCTACACACTGCCGTTTCACAGGTGGAACCCGTCCACCCTCCTGCGCAACTGCACGTATCTGGAGCCACACACGAACCGCCATTTTGGCACGCGCTTGCACACATCGCCGTTTCACAAGTGGAACCGGTCCATCCTGCTGCGCAACTGCACGTATCTGGGCCAACGCAAGACCCACCGTTTTGGCAAGTGTTTGTACATGAAAAACCTTCGCAAGTGGGGCCCGTCCATCCACCTGTGCAGTTGCACTTCTCCGGGGAGACACACGTGCCGCCATTTTGACAGGCGCTTGAACATGCAAAACCCTCGCAAGCGGGGCCCGTCCAGCCGCCCACGCAAGTGCATGTATTTGGGGCACTGCATGACCCACCATTTTTGCACTCATTTGCGCAGGTCGGAGTCTCACAAGTCGCTCCGCTCCATCCCTCAGCGCAGCTGCAAGTGTTCGGCCCCGTGCAGGAGCCACCATTTTGGCAGGCGCTTGTGCAGGTAGCGGTTTGGCAGGTGGATTCCGTCCATCCCTCTGTGCACTTACACTTGTCCGGTCCTACGCATGAACCACCGTTCCCGCATGCCGTCTTGCATGCGAAGCTCTCACATGTTGAGCCGGTCCAACCACCCACACAGGCGCAGGTGTTTGTTCCAACGCATGAACCACCGTTTTGGCATGCATTCGCACACGAAACCCCGCCCTCGCAGCTGGCCCCCTTCGCGCAGGGCACCGAACCATATTCGGAACGGATATATCCCCGGCCTGATCCCCCGGCACTGTAGGCGGCGTGGATCGCAATGGGTCCGGGCGCACGGAGGGACAGAGCAATCTTGCCTCTATAAAACCCTTCGTTTTCTAGACTTCTCTGCAACAACCGCGCGAGCTTCGTCACGGTTCCCTTCTGGAGGATGTAGGTGAATGGCCCATACGATATGCCCTTGTGATCGAAGACCCGCACCGTGATATCCGTTTTGACCGACGACAGCCCGTAGAGAATTTGTGAGGCATTGGGACTATAGGGCATGTAGGGCAAAAAGACGTGATTGCTCAACTTCGATGGAACCACAGGCTCCACGTAAGCTCGGTCTGATCCACCAACGGTGTACCAAGACTGCACAAGAATGGGCTGTGGATTGACCGGCTGGCGAAAATGAAACGCCGCCTTCCCCCCAGTAAACCCTTTGTTTGTCAGAAAGCCATGAGCCTCCTTTGTGATCTTTTTCGAGCGTCCCGGGGAAACCGTGATATCCAGATCCTTAAACTCGTTTCCTTTGTCGTCTTGAATACTGATCTTGACGTGTGCATCCACCGTTCCCTGATTGTGAATAAAGAGACTCTGAGATGCAGTTGATCCGTAGGGCATATAGGGAACAAGTTTCTCGGTATGACCGTTCTTTCTCGCGCGGAACGAAATTCTATCCGAGCCTAAAAGCTGCTCATTGGTCGCAACAACCGGTTGGGTCGACTGAATGTGCAAAGAGGCTTCAAAGGTTCGCCCATTGCAAAAGCTACCACTCCGCACCATGCCCTTCGAAGGAATGTTGTTGATCACAAAAGAAGCGGGCGTTTCGCCTTGTACCCCGTCCAAAAGCCTAAAGGAGACGGTCGCCGTCGCCACTTTGTCGCCCAAGTTGAGGACGTTCAGGTACGAGGCGGACGACGGACCACACTCGGCGCGAACAATGGTGGAAGTCTGGAAGGCATCTTGTTGAAACGAAGCGTGCCCATAGCCTCGATCTGAACCTCCAATATTGTAGGCAGCATAGATGGAGACAGGGCGCTTCGTAACAAATTCATAACGACCTCTCCTGAAGCCAGACGGCGCCTTGGCCAACAATTTGTCGTTCAGAATCCTCGTGAGTTTGAGAACCGTTTTGGCGGATACTTTCGCAACCACGCCTAGCGGAATCGCTGCTGCGCCCTCTGGGGTAAAAGTGGCATCGACTTCTGCCGCATCGTCAAACGGATTTGAGGCGTAGATGATCTGCGAGGCACTCGGTCCGTAGGGCATGTACGGCACGTGGGTCGCGTAGTTTCGTTCCGGAAGAGCCGGCGCCGGCGTGCCCTTGGTGTCGGATGCACTCCCAGCTTTCACCAGCTTGAGAGCAAAAGTATGAGCGCCTTTCGAACCCCATAAACTGAGAATATCACCTTTTCTGCAGTACCGAACGATTTGAGCCACACCCGCATCGTTCTTGTACTCCACAAAACTTTGATTGACGCGGCGAGCTTGTGAACCCCCGAAATAAACCTTCTCCTCGGCATAGTCCAAAGTACATTGACACCCGCCGGTAACACGCTCACAGGCCGTCTTCTTTTCATCCTCATCGATAGGTGTGCTGCAATCCTCGGTGCCAATCGCGTCGGTCCCAAATGCCGAATCTTCACAAGATGGGGGCACCAGGAAGCTCGATTTACGATTGAACTCAACGACGCCATCCATATCGTTTCCGTAGAAGCGAAAGTAGGCATCATCGATCGTGTTTCTGGTTTTGAGGCCCTTCACGCAAGAGGCTGCAGGCGCCTCTGAGAATTCGCAAGGGTTGGTGTCTTCTACGTACAACCGCCAATTCCCATCGATTTCTCCGCCGCAAGTACTGAGAGAACATTCCTTTTCGAGCGATGATACGACCGCAAGAGAAGTAAAGTGCTTAACCCACGCAATCGCCTTTGAACCTTCGATCACCGTAGGAAGACCAATCCACTCATTGGTGGTCTCGTCTAAGTATGCAACCTGCGTAGGACCTTCATCGGAGCGCGTCGTATCGATGGGTAGCGCAACCTCCGCGGGTTCTTCAAAAGTGAGGCCGTCTGGTCCAAAATCGTAAACCAGACCATTGATCTCACCCACAGTGCTGGTGGCAGCCCGTGCCACCACCGTCACCTCCACGTCTCCCGAGACCGCTTTAGGCGCAACCGAGAAAGTCGCCGCCCCAATTTCAATGGAGCCTCCGGTGCTCTCCGAGAAGCTCTCTTGGACAGGATCTGGGAACCTCGTGGGATCACCGCAGGCAGCGAGAGCTCCGAGCAAGGCCATCGACGCCCATCTTTGTGTCTGTAGTATTCCTGCGCGCTGGTCTATGCGATCTGACTGTTCCGTTACCACTTGTAGCAGGGAACTTATTCCGCGGCATAAAGATCGCGTCAATTTGGGGCAAAGTGTTCTTTGGTCGCATCCCAAAGTTGAATACAGATGCACCATTTCCTTACGTAGGAACTGCTGATTTTCGAGTAAACGGGATCGCGCCCTTGGCATTCTCGTGGATGCTGGCTCCACCCTCCTGCTAACCCACACGGAAGTAAAAACTCGAAATCAAGCGATGCAATCATACCTCGATACCACTGGGTTCGTGTCGTCCAGAAGCACCACGAAGCCTTACGTCAAGACAGCACACGGTTGAAGCACAAACTCAGGAGTCCTATGATTGTCGAATGATCAAGACCCATTTCTCACGCGTAGGCCTTTGGCTCCTTGGAGCAATATGCCCACTGTCGCTTATTGGCTGTTCCATTCTAAAACGTGATTCCAACGAATCTGGCCGCAAGACCCAGATCTGTAAGGAGCTGATCGGAAGCACATCTCGAGCGAATGTCATTGCGTCAACACTCGTAGGCAAAAGCGATCTTGATACCAGCATATCCACAGCGGAACTGGCCATGCGGTACGTCGATGAAGTCAACAAGAAGGCGCAAATAGCCCAGTCTCAGTTGAGCCAGGCATCGAAAGACAAAGATCAATTCGTCGTCAAACTTCGAGAAGTGTCGTCCCAGGCAAGCAAGACATCCAAAGAAGCGTCAAAATTGCTTGAGGTACTTAGAGAGGCCCAAAAGCTTCCCAAGCCGGACCCCGATGCGATCAGTCGCGAAGTTCGATACATCGTCGCCCAATGCGGGAGAATAGACAACCGCGACTGCAATACACTCCGCAAGACAATCCGCTCAAACTCTAAAGCAGAGGGGCTGGATAAACTGGTCAAGGCTCTCAAGCGGATCAAGTTCCGAGATAAGGATCTAAAACGGGACGTCGACCTCCTAGCCAAAGCCATCGCCAAAGAGTCCGACCGCGACAAGGCACTCAAAAAAGCAGCTGAAAAGGCAACAAAACATCTGGAACCTTGTAAGGCAGAACTCAGTCTGCTTGACACTGCTCTACAAAATCTCAGTACCGTGTGTGATAGCGTACGTCAGAACGGCTGATCGATTTCGCGGGACGCCTGTTCCAATCCATGAAGTCTTGATCCGGAAGAATCCCGAATCTGGGGGGGGGGGGGGGGGGGGGGGGGGGTGGGGGGGGGGGGGGGGGGGGGGGGGGGGGGGGGTGGGGGGGGGGGGGGGGGGGGGGGTGGGGGGGGGGGGGGGGGGGGGGGGGGGGGGGGGGGGGGGGGGGGGGGGGTGGGGGGGGGGGGGGGGGGGGTGGGGGGGGGGGGGGGGGGGGGGGGGGGGGGGGGGGGGGGGTGGGGGGGGGGGGGGGGGGGGGGGGGGGGGGGGGGGGGGGGGGGGGGGGGGGGGGTGGGGGGGGGGGGGGGGGGGGGGGGGGGGGGGGGGGTGGGGAGGGGGGGGGGGGGGGGGGGGGGGGTGGGGGGGGGGGGGGGGGGGGGGGGGGGGGGGAGGGGGGGGGGGGGGGGGGTGGGGGGGGGGGGGGGGGGGGGGGGGGGGGGGGGGGGGGGGGGGGGGGGGGGGGTGGGGGGGGGGGGGGGGGGGGGGGGGGGGTGGGGGGGGGGGGGGGGGGGGGGGGGGGGGGGGGGGGGGGGGGGGGGGGGGGGGGGGGGGGGGGGGGGGGGGGGGGGGGGGGGGGGGGGGGGGGGGGGGGGGGGGGGGGGGGGGGGGGGGGGGGGGGGGGGGGGGGGGGGGGGGGGGGGGGGGGGGGGGGGGGGGGGGGGGGGGGGGGGGGGGGGGGGGGGGGGGGGGGGGGGGGGGGGGGGGGGGGGGGGGGCACGCGATGCGCGCGCGGCGCCGCCATACTGATGTGGAATCACCCCAGGTCGGGGATCCGAGTACCCATGCCCCACAGGCCAATGCCCCCTCCCGTCGGGAATGACTGGCGCAATGCGCATTACCCAAAGACGGCACGCAAAATGCATAACGTATTGCAGTGGCATCAAGCCTGCAGTCCAGAGCGATTTTCCTACTCGCAGCGACCGGTCTGGCAGCGTGCACCAGCAAGCTGGGTAGCACCCTAAACGCTTCGTCCACTCTCCCGGAGACCGTACCTACGGACGAGGTCCCTGAGATTGTGCTCGAGAGCAGAAGCTTACCGCTCGAAGGCTCCCTGCTCTACCAGACGGAATGCTCGACGTGTCACGGTGAGCTCTCTAGCTCTACCAAGAAGAATCGGTCTTCCGAGCAAATCTTCAATGCAGTTCAAGGAATCCCTGAGATGGCCCACCTTAAGGGTCTACTTGGCGAGGACCACGTGGAGGTCTTGTCAGTTGCGCTGAAGGTCGAATCTACGGGCGACGGATTTGATTCCGCATTCCGTCTTGAGGATCTAGAAAGCTGCAGCGCTCAAGATCAACCGGGCCGCGTTGTCGTTCACAAACTCAACAACGCCGAATACAACAATAGCGTGAGGCAGTTGTTGCCCTTGCCCAAATCTTTCGTTCCCGGCTCGGCCCTCATCGAAGACGGCGCAGGACTCAGCAATTTTAGAAACGACGCTCTGGCTCTATCGATCACCCCCTTGGCATTCCAAAAGTACCTCGATGCCGCGGAGGCTTCGGTCAACCAGGCTTTTTCCTCCTCGGAAAACGAGATCCGAATCTGCAACGGGAAATCGGTATCGAAGGACCAACTCAGCCGAAACTGCGTCACCGACTTGCTCCAAAGCTTTGCCGAACAGGCATTTCGAAGACCGCTTGAATCTCATGAGAGGTCAAAACTAGACACCCTGATAGATGCCACTTTGGACCAGGGTCAAGACCTCGACACCGCCATCAAAGTAGGCATGCAGTGGGCTTTGATCTCTCCAAACTTTTTGTACCGCTCGATCATCAGCAGCAACCCTGGTTCTGCCAGCGACATCCATGTGCTGACCGGCTACGAGCTCGCCACCCGGCTTTCCTATTTTCTGTGGAGTTCGAGCCCCGACGAGGGGTTGAGAGCCCAAGCGGAGGCCGGCACCCTCTTGGACAACATCGACACCCAAATCGATCGTATGTTGGCCGACCCCAGGGCCCAAGCCCTTGTGGACAACTTCGCCGACCAATGGATGGAACTGCCCCATTTTGAGTCGGCCGCCCCCGACCCCAGCGCCTTTCCTGAGTTTAGTGAGGCCCTTCGGCGTGACATGATGACCGAAACCCACCTTTTGTTTGAAGACGTATTCCAAAATGATCAAAGCTTGATGCAGCTGGTAAGCGGCAGGCACTCGTACCTCAACGAACGTCTCTCCAAACACTATGGTTTCGGCGGCGTCACTGGCAATAACCAGTGGACCAAAGTCGAGCTTCCTGAGGATCGCTTTGGCGTCGTCACCCAGGGCACAGTCTTGACCCTCACGTCGGGGCCCGATCAAACCAGCCTGGTGCTGAGAGGCAAGTGGGTGATGGATAACTTACTGTGCGAGTCCCCACCTCCCCCTCCCGCCAATGTAGATACAAACCTTGACCCAAACTTCGAGGGTTCACTTCGAGAAAGAATTGCGGCCCACCGTTCAAGCCCCGAATGTGCCGCATGCCACGAATCAATGGACAACATCGGGTTCAGCATGGAGCGGTTCAACGCCATCGGCCAAACGCGAGAAAACTACGAGGATGGAACACCCATCGACGAGAGCGGACGCTTGCCCGACGGTCGAAATTTCGACGGCCCCTCGGATCTGGCTGAAGTTCTTTCGCGCGACCCTCTGTACCGAGTATGTGTGGTCAAAAAGCTCATGACCTACGCTTTGGGCAGGGAGCTCACCGATGCTGACGAGTGCACCGTGAACCGCATCGCAAAAGACCACGTGGGCGACGAGCATACGTTTTCGGACCTGGTGAAGGCCGTCGTAAAAAGCGATCCCTTCCGAAAGCAGCAGGGGGGTACACCGTGAAGTACAAAGTACTCGATCGTCGATTGTTTCTCAGAGGTGCGGGCGCCACTGCAATCTCACTTCCCTTTCTTGACGTCATGTTCCCAAAACGCGCCAGCGCAGCCCCAGAAATCCCGGTGCGAACTTGTTTCACACTCTATCCCTTTGGAACCTACAAAGAATCACTCGACGCAACCGGAAGCGGCGCCAGCTACATGCTGCCTGCCCCCTACGCAACCCATCTGGACAATCTCCGGGGCGACCTGACCTACATCAATGACATCACCAGTCACTGGGGCAAAAGCAATGGCGATGGGCCAGGTGACCACGCGCGCGGGCAGGGGACGTACCTCACCCAAACACACCTAGACAAAGACGGTATCAGCGCGGGCAAATCAGCGGACCGGTACATTCGGGACGTTCTTGTCGGAAAAACGAAGGTGCCCAATCTCAACGTCGCCGGTCCCGGGGCCTCAGGCGGAGACTCTGGCTACAGCGCAGAATACCGGAAAATATCGTGGCTCAACCGGACCACGCCAAGCACGCCCATTTATCAGCCGCATCAAGCCTTCGACGAACTGTTTAAGGGCCTGACCCCAAGCAACCCATCCCAGCCCGATCTGAGGACGGTACAGAATCGTCTAAAAAAGAGCATCTTGGATGAAGCCATCGACGACGCAAGCAGACTCAAACGTCAAGTGGGTGCCAAAGACAAAGAAAAGCTCGACCAATACCTCACAAGCATCCGTGAGGTAGAGCAAAACATTGCAACCCTGATAGAAAACGAAGGCACGGACGAGGGAACGGTGTGCGCCCCAGGCAAGCGGCCCTCCGAACGTCTCGACTTCAGCGCGCGTACAGAGATCATGTTCAAGCTGATTCGACTCGGGTTTCAGTGCGACATCACCCGCCTTGCCACCTTTTTTATGGGCACCGCGTCTTTCTCTTTCTTGGGCATACCCGGCAACCACCACACCATTTCTCACCACGGAAATGACACGAAGGTGTACCCGGGCCAACTCATCAAAATCAACAGCTACTACGCATCTCATTGGGCCAAGTTTGTTCAGGATCTCAAAGATACACCCGATGTTGGGGGCAGCAACCTCTTGGACAACTGCATCTTGAGCTTCGGGAGCGACATGGCAGACGGCAACCGCCACAGCAACGACGGAATGACGATGGCCATTGCTGGCCGTGCCAACAACAAGTTTCGCCCCGGGCGATTGCTCACCGGCACCCGCCGCTTGGCAAACATATGGCTGACCATCATGCAAACCATGGGGGTGAGTGTGTCTAGCTTTGGTGAGGGCAACGCCGCCTCCAACGGAACCGTCAATCTGTAGACTCGGAATCCATGGCGCTCGGGAATGCGCATCGTTTTGCGGCACAGCGCTTGAGCCCCATAAACCCAAACGAACCCACCAAGGCACCGAGGGCGATAAAAGCCAGCGACAGGGGCGTGCTTCGGGAGACGTCCATCCACATGACGGCCAAGATGTTGTTTGTGATGTGGGCAGCGATTGTCGCCCATAAGGACCCCGTGTACAGCATACACACACCGAGGTAGATGCCCATAAAAAAGGCGAGACTGGAGTGCACCGGGTCCATATGAAACAGGCCAAAAAGCAAGGCACTCATCAAAACCGCGTAGGCCGGACCCTTCGCACTCATCAAACGACCAAACGCGTAGCCGCGAAAGAAGAGCTCTTCGCACACGCCGGGGAAGAGGCCGACAATGAGGGCCACGCCCATCCGTGGCCCCCGGTCCAACGGCCCGATGACCTTTCGCATCTCTGCCAAGCTCCCTGACTCATCTAGGGACCAGAGCATCACCATGCCGTCGAGAACCGCGACAAAGCCGAGGAAACCAAGAACGGTGAAAAAAACCTCCGCGAGACGAACAGGGCGAAGCCCCAAAGACGACCACAGCGAAGGCGTTGCCCCCGGCATGGTGGCCATGAAAGCCGTGGCGGCCAATACCAAAGAAGTGACGATCACCGAGGCCACCAGCGCTTCGATGCCGAAGACCGAGGGCTCCAGTCCCAAAAGAGCAGCGCCCACGTAAATCACGGTAGCGCTCGCCAACATCACGGCCGGTACGAGCGCCAGGGTGACCGCGTACACCGGCCAAGCCCGCACCGGGCTTGGGTCGTCCGACGGAATCATTTCAGGGCTTGTCGACACGAATGATTGCCCCGGGAAGACCACGTTCCGCCAATCGCTCTTGGAGCTCGGGCTCATGGGCTCGAAGTTCATGGTATGTTTTCCAGTCTGGCGGAACCAGGACGGCCAAAATACCCCGAGATTCCTGGCTGACCCTCAGTTCTGCACCCCCAAAGAATTCATCGCGGAGACTCACCCGAATCTCTGGCTGGCCATGGCTGCCCTCGCCGACCAAGAGGCCCTCTGCTGTCGCACGAAGCATGTCATCGAGCCGAGACACCGAGTTTTGTCGTGTTTTGGGCGGACGCCGAACGACCCGGTGGGGCATGGGCAAACCGCCCTCTGGCTTGCGCGTGGCCGGCTCGGCTTCAAGAGGCGTCCGAGCTCCCGTCTGGGGTCGAATGCCGTGTGGAATCTCTTCGGCATTCTTGAGAAAGCTCCGCATCACCGGGTAGCTCCGCGCCTCCGAAACACTGAGCGGCCGGCGGCGACACCGCTCTTTTTTCTCGACGGACCGGTCAAAATCGCACCCTTGAGGCATCGCTTCCGTCACCACGCCACCGGCAGCGCCATCATCGGCAGCCATCCCGGCGCCGGGCAGCGCCGGGCCATCCTCATGGTCCTCAGAACCCATGAACCCCTTATCCTACATGTGAAGACCCTGGTCTGCCACCGTTCTGGACGCTCACCACCCTCCGGTATACGCAAAAGATTGACCGTGGGTCCTATACGTGGAGACCCTGTTCTCCTACAGTTCTGGCCCTCACTGCCCCCGACCTGGTAGGGGATCGAGGAAGCGAAGGCCTTGCACCGCATCAGGGCTACCAACCGAGCACCCGCGCAATGAACGGAAGTGGACAAAACTTGTATACGGTTCTTGGTGTTCCCAGCACCGCGACTCAAGCCGACATCAACGCCGCCTACAAACGAAAAGCGCGCGAACTGCACCCCGACGTCAATTCGGCCCACGATGCCGAAGAACGATTCAAGGAGCTGGTGGCCGCGTACGAGACCCTCGGAGACGAGGAGAAACGGGCTCGTTACGATGCCTTTGGGCGGCTGCGCGACAAGAAACAAAACCATCGCACGAGGGGGCGTCGCGGCCCGATGGGCGGGGCAACGGGGTTTGAGAACTTTCATTTCACCCAAGAAGATCTTCATACACCCTTTGATTTTTTTCTCCGTAAAGAGCGGGCTCGGCAAAGGCGTCCGCGGGAGCGCGAACTGGCGCTGAGCATTCCCCTAGAACAAGCCTTCACAGGCACCACGGCGTCGGTGGTTTTGCCGAGCGGCCAGAAGTACCGCATTCGGGTGCCGCCCGGCGCAAAGACGGGGGATCAATTGAAACTGCGGGAGGCGCACGCTTCCGTCACGCTGACCATTGAACCCCATCCGATCTTTAGCGTCGACGGACGGGACATTCGCCGTAGCCTAAAAGTTGCAGCTTGGGAGGCTGCCCTCGGGACGGCGGTCGAAGTGGAAACACCGGTCGGGTCGGTGCGGCTGAAGATTCCGCCGGGGACCTCGTCAGGGCAGGTACTGCGGTTGTCGGGGCAAGGACTGCCGCAAAAACCGGGGCGTCCCGGGGATGCGGGCAATCTTTACGTGGAGATCAAGATCATCCTTCCGAAGCAAAGCACGGAGAAGGAACGAATGCTGTGGGAAGGACTCAAACAGGCGAGTGACTTCGATCCTCGGTCCTCGTGAGCGCGCGGGGGGAGGATTATCGGTATCGACCGGGGGTGAAGCGGGCGACGCAATCCCATGCCGGTTGTCTTGGTGGGGTGGATGCGAGCGGCCTCGAGGTCTATTCGGGGAGGATGGTGGATGTCAGTTCTTGAGCGCGCCCCCACCGGGAGAGCATCTCTGCCATTTCTTGCGTAGCCTCTTCGAGCAGACTGCGTTCGTTGACAGGGGCGTAGACAACGGCCATGACGTGATGGGTTTGCTCGTTCAACTTGGTGGCCAACGAGTCTTTGACGGGGTTGGCGCGAGGCAGATCGGCGGGGAGGGAGGCGAGCAACAGGAGATCTTCGACATCGATAATCTGTCCCCCCGCGTTGAACACATAGCGTTCGCCCGGTCGGCCGCGGCGGACGACAAATTGATCGGCCTCGGCGCGCGCCCGGTCGATCAGAGAAATCGGAAGAAGATAACGCAGGGAGATGACGTTGTTGATGTCTACAAGGTTGTTGATCTCGGGAAATCGGCCACCGCGGGCAGCCTTCAGTAGGTATTCGCTGGCTGGCTTTCCCCGACCCGTGGGCTTGTACCGTCCGTGGCGCAGGAGGGTGCGAATCTGGGCGAGGATCGGAGGAATGTTGGTGCCGGCCCGAGACGCGATGGTGTGGGCGATGGCCTCCTTGAGGCCGGGGGGACTCGGCTCCACGACGCATCCTCCGGCCTGGATGACCCCGACGGCCACGCCCTCGGGTGGACCTACAACCGCTGCCGGTTTGGGAAAAGAAACACCCATCGAGAGCGTCTGGAGCACATTCGGACCTGTCGGGTCTACGACAGGCGCTTATTTCGGGGGACTCCCCGCTCAGTATTTCGCCCGAGTAGGCCATGGGGCGAGACGCGCTGGCCTCATGGGATGGGCGGGGGATGAGCTAAGACGCGGGCTTTTGGCGGGCATCGGGCCCACATGGCGCGAGGCCCTGCCCATGATCTTGATTCTCGGTTGCTGAAGAAGGCGCGACAGGTGTATCCCGAGCGTCCTGGGGACGGCTTTGGGCCTAGGGCGTTCGAAGCGCCTTTGCCCAAGCGGTTGCCCATCTTGGAGGTGAGCCAGATGGCCAACAGTTGGAGGCAATCCGTTCCTTTTTTGCTCGGCGTATTCTTTGTCGCGGGGTGCACCGGCGAAGAGTTTTGCGAACAACCGGGGTGTTTGTTTAGCGATCGAGAGTGGGAGCTCGTCGAGTCTCTCGCGAACCTCGGTCCGCCTCCACCCGATCCCGTCAACGCCAAGGTAGGCAACCCCGATGCAGAAACCCTAGGCGAAAGATTCTTTTTCGACCCAACATTTTCCGGGCCAGCCACCCATATCGATGCGCTTGGACGGAATACCAGCGTGGGCCGGGCGCCGAAAGGGGCGCCGGCAGAGGTGTCGTGCGCGACCTGTCATGACCCAGCGCGAGGCGGCTCCGACCACACCTCGGTACCCAATCATGTTTCGGTAGGCGCAGGCATCTATGACGTGAACTCCATGTCCGTCATCAACTCTGCGCACTATACCTTCAAATACTGGAACGGCCGCTACGACTCGCTGGTGTGGCAAGTGATGGCCGTCGCCGAAAGCACCTTTTCCATGAACGGCGATCGGGTGGCCATCGCCCGGACCATTTTCGACAACAAAGAAGAGTATCGAGACCTATACGAGAAAGTCTTTTCGAGCGAGCTTCCATTCACGTGGACGGCTACCGTACAGATGGCGTGCACCGACGACAGGGGGCTATGCAAAACAACTCCAGACCCCACCTGCAACCAAAACCAGGCGGGCTGCCCTCTGCAGCACTGCACACTGGATAACGGAAGTTGCCGCCCCAGATTTCCGCTGCACGGAACCCCTAAACGCGGGCCTGGAGCGTGTGACGCCGCCAGCGAGAACGCCAACAACTGGAACTGCCTGAGCGACGCCGACAAGACCGCTATCACAACCATCTATGTCAACTTCTCCAAAGCCATCAGTGCCTACGAATATACACTCAACAGTGGGGTTTCCCCGTTCGACTGCTTTGTGAACAACGGGCCCGACTCGAAATTCATCTCCGATTCGGCCAAGCGAGGGGCACAACTGTTTGTGGGCAAGGCTTCGTGCATCGAGTGCCACTCCACGCCCCTGTTCTCAGACAACCGTTTTCACAACATCGGCGTGCCCCAAGGCGGGGCGGGCGTCCCAACCGAGGCTGACTGCCCCGCCGGAGACGGCACATGCGATTGTATCAATGGCAAAAAGTGTAAACCGTGGGGCTGGTTCAGCGGGCTCATCACCTTGCAAGGCGCCGGGAGTGGCCCCAATCAAGTCGGTCCACATTCGCCGTTTAGCGACAACCGAATAGCGGAGGCAGATCTCCCTGCCTATTACAAGCGGGAGCCCACCGATGCCATGAAAGGTGCGTGGCGAACGCCGGGTTTACGGGAGATCGAGTTGACGCCGCCCTACATGCACAATGGATTCTACGGATCTCTATGGGACGTCATCGAGCACTACAACCAAGGGGGGACGACCGAAGGTGCGGCCTCGAATCAGCTGTCCAAGCGGGTGGCGCCGATCGGGCTCAACGACCGGGATATTCTCGACCTCATCGAGTTCCTTAAGACGCTGACAAGCCTGCCCCCTAGTGAAAACGAGCAAAACAACGTGAGCGACGAAGAAAAAGACGCAAAGGCCTGTGCAGCATTTTTGACCAGGTCCGGGCTATAGTTTTGTCGCAGCCCCACGAGACACCTCGCGAAAAACGTACTCGATGTCCTTTTGGCCGGCTTTTTTCCACACGCTGGTCCCGCGGATGGTCTTTCCTTCGATGCGACCTTGCCACTGCATGACGCCTTCTTTCTTCGCCGCCAGCGTCACCCGAAAGACCATCGCCTTCCCCTCGCGTTTGACCTCGTAGACACCGGGCATAAAACCCCATTCTTGGCACTCGGGACTCCCCATCTTCTTGTCGCCGAAGGTCAATGTGTGGGGGGTGTCCTTGGACTTGCCCTTCTCTCGAACCAGTATCTTGTACACCTTGCCCTTGAGGGGGGATTCGGAGGCCAGGGCTACGCTGGAGGCCATGGCGCATAATGCGAATACCAATACAGCCTGAATGAGCGGTGATCGTGGTCGATTCATCATGGTGAACCAGCCTACCGGCCCCTACCCAACCGGTACAGATACAGTTATCTGTACATTTGACCGGTACAGTTTCATACTGACCCTCAGTTCTTGTGGATGCGTTTCGGTACATCACCCTCGCCAACGACCTCGAGGCACGGATCCAGGACCAGACCTACGAAGAAAACGAACGGCTTCCGTCGGTTCGCGCGCTGCGCGAAAAAACCGGGCTGAGCGTCAGCACCATTTGCCGCGCGCTTGAAGAGCTGGAGCGACGCGGCCGCGTTGAGGCTCGGCCCCGTTCTGGATACTACGTCTTGGTCACAGAGTCTGTGTTCGGCATCCCCCGTGCCCCCACCCTCCCCCAAAAAGCACGCGCCGCAACACCCCACGAGCTGGCGGAGGACATCGTCCGGGGGACCGGTGACGACCATATGGTTCCGCTTGGGGGCGCAGCCTTGTCATCGGAACTCTGTCCACTCAAACACTTGAGTCGAATCGGAAAAGACCTGCTCAACCAAGACCCCACGGTGCTCACCCGATACGTAGACCCCTCAGGCCACAAAGAGCTTCGTCGACAGATCGCCAAACGTCCGACCAGCGTTCGCGCCAACCACTTTTTGGACAACATCGTCATCACCCATGGGTGCCTCGATGCCGTCCGGCTGTCGGTGCTGGCCACAACGCGCCCCGGTGATGTGGTGGCCATTGAAGCACCGACCTTTTTCGGCTTTTTGCAACTTCTTCGAGACCTGGGTCTCAGGGTTGTCGAGCTTCCCGTACGTCCCGATGACGGCGTCGATATCGACCACCTCGAAAAGCTTATGAAAAACGGTCATATTCGCACCGCGATCCTGACGCCCAATTTCCACAATCCCACCGGCGCGCTCATGCGCGATGAAGACAAACAACGCATCGCCAAGCTCGCGGCTCGGCATCGGACGCCCATCATCGAAAGCGACGTCTATGCGGACCTTCATTTCGGGAAGGGGCGGCCCCAACCCATATCTCATTTCGACCCCCAAGGCTGGGTCCTGTACTGCTCGTCTTTTTCCAAGAGCCTCTGTGCCGGTCTCAGGGTAGGATGGGCCTCGCCCGGTCGCTTCGAAACCCAGGTCAAGCGTCTCGCGCTTTCCGGTTCCGTTTGCGGACCCGCATTCAATCAGTTGGTCGTCGCCCAGTTCTTACAAAGCGGCGCTTACGACCGGCACTTGCGCCGCCTTCGAACCCTGCTTGCGTCACAAGTCGCTGCCACTCGCCGACATTTGCGCCGGTCGCTCCCGAAGTCAGCCCGCGTAACCGACCCCAAAGGCGGCTTGGTGCTTTGGGTGCAGGTTTCAAATATGGATTCTGAGCGTGTATTCCAAGAGGCTCAAGCCCGGCACATCGCTTTTTTGCCCGGAATCGCCTGTGCCGTCACCCGCAAGTTCCGCGATTGCCTGCGCCTCAGCTGCGGCCACCCGCTGACCCCCACCATCAAACAAGCACTCACCACCCTCGGCACCCTCATCGAAAAAAATCATGCCCGTCGGATCTATCAGGCCGGCGGCGGCTAGGTTTCTAAGGGACGATGGCTTCTACGACCGCCGGCTCCTGGCGGCCGCCAAAACAAATGAGCGCCAAGCGAGTCTGTGATACCTGGTTGTGTTCGAGGCTTCCCTCTTCGAGGTTGTCACGGTCCAGGCCAACGACAAAACCTCCCGTACTATCGACAATTTGGCATCTGCGAGCGCCGCTAGTCGTCCAGTATACTGAGGATCCATCTGCGTGGAACGAATCCACGAAGTTGATAGACCACGGAGATATGCTGGGCCGACCGAACTGCTCTGCATCAATGCATGGGCTCCCTTTTTCGGAATCAAGGAGAAGGGGCGCACTCGGGGGCGATTGACCATCGAAGGGAGATTCGGTCAATTCTGCGATCTGACTCGTGTTGTGGCTCGACAAGTCCTCGTTGCTGCAAGCATCCTTGATAGTGATCTTAGGATCCAATCGGTCCGATTCCGAATCATCGGCTGTTATGGGAGAGTCAAAGATAACAACTTTCTCCATAGTCGGCCGTACAACACGCGTGTAGCTCGTCGGCCGTGAATCAGGACGAGCATGAACCCCCGTATTCAAGAGACTCAAATGAAACATCCTCGCGCTTGTTTCCAAGTAAATGGCCTTCTCTCCCCCATTGTCCCAGAAACTAAGACTGTGCATGTAGGGCTTGGGCTTATAAAGCTCATCTTTTTCCGGCAACATACTGTATATTGCGTGACCATGGCGCCCAGCCCGGTTGCCTCCGAAACTACTGTTTCGTATATCGAGCTCGTCGGGACCGTGAATGGCACCGCCGTCATTGTCGGCCCAGTTATTCAGGAAGGTGCTGTATTCAACGTGCAGCTCATCCTGGCCGCAAATGGCTCCACCGTTCCCCTTGCTTCTGTTATTCCAAAAAGCAGAAAACCCAATTGATTCGTGGTCAGATTCCCCAGCAATTGCCCCACCACAGTCATCAGCCGTGTTATTCACGAAAGTGATCCCACGGAGTTCAAATTGTTCCCAGCGGCTCATGAATCCCCCGCCCGAATCCGAGGTCGCACCACGCACGATAACAAAGCTATCCAACTTTGCTCTTGCGGCTCCGACCACAACCCTGCGATGCCACCGTCCATCGAGCACTGAGGGGCCACCCAATTGAATCGACGTGCGTTCGGAGCCAGCGAAACCCCCGTAGACCGATACGCCGGACTTCATCTTCAGTACCGCTGTGTCCCAATGGGAATGGGCAGTATAAACACCTTCAGCAACCCACACCTGTTCACCAGATTTTGCCGCCTGAACAGCTGGACTCAGGGCTCTATATGCAGTCTCCCAAGTCAGCCCATCTTGGCAGACCTCCGGTGCATCTTGACGCACGTGAATAACTCCACCCTTCGGGCGATTGCTCTCAGAGTAGGCATCACAGCGTCCATCCCCATCGCTGTCCGGATTGAGGGGGTCCGTACGCGCCCAGGCCTCCTCGAGCGCCGTCTGACCATCGCCGTCCGTATCCTCACTGGCATCGTCAATTCCGTCGCCGTCGCTATCGGCATGATGCGGGGAGCTACCGAATTCCAATTCCTTGGCGTCCCAAAGACCATCGCCATCCGAGTCCTCCCGACCATCCTTTGTACCATCGCCATCCGTATCAGCCAGGGTTGGGTCCGTATTGAGACTGAGCTCTTGTGAGTCCGTGAGACCGTCACCATCCGTGTCAGCGTTGCCCAGTTGCGTTCCCAAACCAAGCTCTTCTAGATTCGTAAGTCCATCGGCATCAGAATCTTCGAGACCGTCGTTCACACCATCATCGTCCGAGTCCACGCTGAGCGGATTCATTTCTAATTCAACTTCGATACCATCGTTGACACCGTCACCATCCGAATCGGCATTGAGGGCATCGGAGCCCAACGCAAGCTCCTCCACATGCGTAAGGCCGTCGTTATCCGGATCCTCCGAGCCATCACTTACCCCATCATCGTCAGAGTCTGGGTCCAGTGGATCCGTCTCCAAACTAAGCTCGTCACTGTCCTGAAGACCGTCGTCGTCAGAGTCAGGCCTCAGTGGGTCTGTGCCAAGCGCTGCTTCTTCGCTATTGCGGAGCCCATCGCCGTCCAGGTCTTCCTCAAAATCACTGGTGCCATCTGAATCGGAGTCAGCCAGGAGTGGACTGGTGCCAATCCTAACCTCTTCGCCATCGCTGAGGCCGTCATCGTCTGTATCGGAATCGCGGGGATCGGTGCCGAGCCTCAATTCCTCATCATCGCGGACGCCGTCTTCGTCAGAGTCGCTTTTGAGAGGGTCAGTGCCAAACTCAACTTCTTCTGGATCAGTCAGTCCATCGTCGTCCGTATCTGTCTTGAGTGGATCCGTTCCCAAGACTGCTTCCTGGCTATCGGCGAGACCATCGCGATCCGAATCCAAAGCCACACAGCGGCCGCCGTCATCCTCTGGATAGCCTTCCGGGCAAGCACCACAGCGAAAGGTCCCCGGCTCATTGATGCACTCCGCAAGAGGGTCGCATCCGCCGTTATTCACGGCGCATTCGTTGACGTCCGTGCAGCCAACCTCGCCATTGCCAGTATAGCCGTCTGGACAGTCCGTGCAGGAACGGCCGGGCACCAAGTTCGTGCAACCTGTCAGCGGATCACAGCCACCGTTGTCAGTCGCGCATTCGTTGATGTCTGTGCAGCCGGTTTCGCCATCACCAGCGTATCCGGTCGGGCACGCCGTGCAGAGTCGACCGTTGGGCAGGTCGACGCACTCGGTCAGTGGGTCGCAGTCACCGTTATTCGTCTCACACTCGTTGACATCGGTGCAATCTCCAGGTTCACGTTTCTCTCGGTCGCCGCAATCACAGAGATCGCCAATCTGGTCCCCATCCACGTCGCCTTGGTCTGGGTTTGGGATAGTCTGGCAGTTGTCATAGCGATCGGCCTCGCCATCGTCATCGCTGTCTACGATCAGCCGAAGATCCGGTACGTCTTGCTCACCGCCCGCAGGTGCAAATTCGTTGAGAAAAAGCGCGCGCAGACGGTCTGGGTCCAGCTGAGCCTCCGCTTGGTGCAATTCGACTCGAATCGCCTCGCTGACTTCGCCATCGTCGGCCAAATCGATGGCAATCTCGTTCGCCCGCAATTGCAGACGCGCCTCCAATGAGTCGGACTCAGTAGAGTCCGCGGGCGCCTCCGCAAGGTTTTTGGCCACTTGGATCAAGGCCGCACTCAGCCAGAACAAATAGGCATTCTCTTCCGTGTTGCCGCCGAGCAAATTGGTTTGGCTCCCAGGTACTGCCAGCTGAAAACCAGAAACCCCGACGCCCAAAGTCTCGACCAATTCCCGCTCAGCCTGCGCCGTTGCGTTCGGAACCGACAGACCATCCTGCATGAGTCTCCGAACCCGATCGTAGCTCAAGTGGGTGATGAGGTTAATGTAGACCTCCTCGCCGCTTGAAGGATCGTGAAGTCCGTTCAATGAAATCTTCGACTTCGAAAGAAAGCCCGTCACCTCGTTGTAGTAATGCCCCGTCGCGAGTAGAGATATCGGTCCCCCTTTCGGCAACGAGACCACAAAATCGCCCATCGCGCTCTGTGTCTTGGCCGTGAAGACTTGACCGATGGGTTGACCGGCGGAATCAACCGGAGAAACAAGAACATCAGACCCTGCGATGAGAGGACCCTTATGGGCGGCGCCACGAAGCTGAAACCAACCTCCCTCACCACTGCGAGAACCATCACCGGCCGAATTCGGCCCCTTCGTTTCCAAGTTGGGACCGCCATCACCTGTGTCGGGTAATCCATAGGGCGCATCGGACTCTTGGCTGGGACTGGAACATGCGAAGATCGCGGCGCAAATGCAGACCATGGGAGTCGCAGATCTTTGATTGTTCGTTTTAATCCTTCGTCCCTCTTGATCGCGGTGCCGCCCGGAACCAGATCGTTGGCTCTTATTCACAACGTGCCTCTGACATCTTTCCTTATGACTTACGTAGACGAGGCTTTTTTGGGCCAAAAAATCTCAAAGACGATCGTTGTTTATCGATGCTTGTGGCCCCAAGAAATGGATTTCTGCCTTATCTTGTGAGGCTTGTCCGGCCAGTGCCAATGGGTGAATTGAGCAAAAACCCCGTCCATAGGGGGTTCTTGTTCAACCTGCGTAGCGAATCCGCAGGCGCGTTGGTGCGTTCTTTGAGACATGCCTGGCTTGAGCGCGTGAATAAGCGCGGCCCACGACGAGGACCTAGCGAAGCAGCAGCGAACAAGAAACCCCCGTTACAGGTCGGGCGTTTTTGCTCAATTCAGGTTGGCTTAGGCCGATGGCATGAGGCGGCGGCGCACCTCTTCGCCCATTTCCTTTGTCGAAAGGGGTGAACTGCTACTCAGATCTTGGGTGCGTGCGCCATCCTGGATGGCGTTGTAAGCGGCTTTTTCGACCGCGGCGGCCTCCTCTTCGAGCTTCAATGAGTGTCGAAGCAACATCGCGCCACTCAAAATGGTTCCGAGGGGGTTGGCAATGCCTTGCCCGGCAATGTCGGGCGCAGAACCGTGGATGGGCTCGTAAAGGCCCAGGTGACCTTCACCCAAAGATGCGCTCGGGAGCATCCCCAGCGAACCGGTCAGGACCGAAGCAAGGTCGGTCAGGATATCCCCAAACATGTTCTCGGTGACCACCACGTCGAACATGGCGGCATGGGACACCAGACGCATCGCGGTTGCGTCTACGAGCTGATGCTCCAGGGTGACCGAAGGGAAGTCGCCCGCGACGCTCACCGCGACCGATCGCCAAAGTCGCGAGGACTCGAGGACGTTGGCCTTGTCCACCGAAGTCACGTGCTTGCGCCGCGGCTCCGCCAGCTGAAACGCGAGCCTGACCACCCGCTGAATCTCGTGGTCGGTGTAGGCCAGCGTGTCGACGGCGCGCTCGCCGGTTTCGGTCTTTTCGCGAAGGCGGGGCTCGCCGAAGTATAGGCCTCCGGTCAGTTCACGGACCACCAAGATGTCGACGCCTTCCAGACGCGCTTCTTTGAGCGGAGATGCCGCCGCAAGGGCTGGATGGAGGGTAATCGGGCGCAGGTTGGCAAAAAGCGACAAGCCCTTGCGCAAACCCAGCAGGCCCTGCTCCGGACGCACTTTGGCTTTGGGGTCGTCCCATTTGGGTCCCCCGACCGCGCCGAGCAAGATTGCATCGGCGGACTGGCAGGCATCCAGGGTGGCCCGAGGAAGCGCAGCCCCGGCTTGGTCGATGGCACACCCGCCAAGCAGATGCTCTTCAAAGCTAAACGCATGACCATATTTTTGGGCCACCGTCTCGAGCACCAGCTTGGCTTCAGCGACGATTTCGGGGCCAATGCCGTCTCCGGGCAGAAGGACTATTTTTGCTTTCATTTCACAACTACTACTTTCTTCTCTTGGGGCGCATCTTGGTTTCGAGGACGCAGACCGTACTCGATGGCGTCCGTCAAAGCGCGCCAAGAGGCCTCAATGATGTTCGGCGACGCCCCTACCGTGCCCCAGCGGCGGTGACCATCGGTGGTATCGATAAACACCCGCGTGGTGGCCGACGTCGCATGGTCGCCGTCGAGAATCCGAACTTTGTAATCATCGAGCTTGATGTGTTCAAGCTCGGGATAGACGTGCATCAGCGCTTTGCGAAGCGCCCGGTCCAGGGCACTGACGGGACCATCGCCTTCGGCGGCGGTATGCTGCACTTCGCCACCGACCTCGACCTTCACCGTGGCCTCCGCAAAGGTACCCCGCCGATCCCGGTGCTCCACGTTGACCATGTAGTCGATGAGTCGATAGGGGGGCGCATAGTCATCGGCCTGGCGGACCAACATCAGCTCCACCGACGCCTCGGCACCTTCGTAAGAGAACCCTCGAGCCTCGTTGGCTTTGATGTCCTGGAGGACATCGGCCACACCCTTGGCGTCGGCGATTTCGACGCCGTACTCCTCGGCTTTGCTGACCAAGTTTGCTCGGCCCGAAAGTTCTGACACCACCACCTGCATCTGGTTGCCGACCAACGCCGGGTCGATATGCTGGTAGCTCTTCGAATTTCTTCGCATCGCCGCCACGTGGATCCCGCCTTTGTGCGCAAATGCAAACCTTCCCACGTAGGGAAGGTAATCGTTCAGCGCCACGTTTGCGGTCTCCGACACGAAGTTGGCCAGATCGTGAAGTTCTTTGAGGCGTCCCTCTTGGAGGCAACGTCGGCCAAGTTTCAGTTCAACGTTGGGAATGATGGAACAAAGGTTCGCGTTCCCGCAGCGCTCACCATAGCCGTTGATCGTTCCTTGGACATGGGTGACGCCATGCCTCACCGCCTCGACGCTGTTGGCGACCGCGCACTCGCTGTCGTTGTGGCAGTGCACACCGAGTACCGAGGCCGGTCGCTCGTCACCCTCGCGTACGACGCCCAGTGCCAACTCAAGCATCGGCTGAAGCTCAAAAGGCAGCGTCCCCCCGTTGGTGTCACAAAGAACGATGACTTCTGCACCCGCCCGCCTTGCCGCGCGCAGCGTCTCGAGCGCGTAGGACGTGTCTTCTTTGAAGCCGTCGAAAAAATGTTCGGCGTCGTACACCACCCGCCGGCCGGCGGCGACCAGAAAACCCACGCTCTGTTCGATGAGGCGAAGGTTCTCCTCCATGGTGGTGCGAAGCGCATCCAGGACATGAAGCTTGGAAGTCTTGCCAAAAATGGTGCAGACCGGAGCCCCTGAGGCCACCAGAGCCTGTAAATTCAAGTCGTCTTCGGGAGCAATGCCCACCCGGCACGTGGAGCCAAAGGCCGCAATTTTAGCCGTGCTCCAGTCATGGTCTCGGGCTCGAGCAAAAAACTCAACGTCCTTGGGGTTTGATCCCGGCCAACCGCCCTCAATGAAGTGAACGCCAAGCGCATCGAGCCGCTGGGCAATGCGAATCTTGTCATCACACGAAAGCGAGATACCCGCGCGCTGGGTCCCGTCGCGCAAGGTGGTGTCGTAGACTTGAACTTCTGACTCTTGGCCATGCATCGGTCATCCTCCGGCGGCTGCGGGTGAACCCCTGCTTTGCTCAAACTGCGTGATCTGACCCGACTTGGACAAGATATATCCGAGCTCATCCATGCCCTCCAAAAGACAGCGCTTTTGGAAAGGGTCAATGGGGAAAGTCGCCTCTTTCCCGCTGGGCAAGGTCAGGGTTTGCGTGTCAAGCGACACTTCCGCCGTCGCCTTCGCGTCTTGGTCGAGGGCCTGCAAAAGCTCGGCGTGGACGTCGGCCGCGACTTCGATGGGGACCAAACCGTTTTTCAGAGCGTTGTTCTTGAAAATATCGGCAAAGGAGGTCGATACCACCGCCCGAAAACCCCAGTCCACCAGCGCCCACGGCGCATGCTCCCGAGAAGAGCCGCATCCGAAGTTGTCGCCCGCCACCAAGATTCGGGCATCTTGGAGATCGGGGTGGTTGAGGATAAAGTCGGGCTTGTCTTTGCCGTCAGGCAGATAGCGCCAATCGTAAAAGAGATTCTTCCCGAGGCCCTTTTTGTCGATCACCTTCAAAAAACGCGCGGGAATGATCTGATCGGTGTCGATGTCATTCACGATGATAGGAATAAGCTTAGAACGAAAACTTGTGAAACCGGCCATGATATCCTCCCTTATGACAACGTTCTCACGTCGGTGATTTTGCCCGTGACCGCGGCTGCTGCCGCAGTCAAAGGTGAAGCCAAAAAGGTTCGACCCCCTTTGCCCTGGCGACCCTCAAAATTGCGGTTGCTGGTACTGACCGCGTACTGTCCAGGCCGGAGCTGGTCCCCATTCATGGCGATGCACATTGAACATCCGGCCTCTCTCCACTCTGCACCCGCACCTTTAAAGATCTGATCCAGCCCTTCGGCCTCGGCCTGCTTTTTCACCAGAGCCGAACCCGGCACCACCAAAACGCGGGTGCCCTCGTTCACCTTCCGATTTTTGAAAACCTCCGCGGCCGCCCTTAAGTCCGAGATGCGTGAATTGGTGCACGAGCCGATAAACACCACGTCGATATCGCGCCCCAAAAGTGCACGTCCCGGCTCCAGGTTCATGTAGCCGATGGCCTTCTTGAGTGCGTCGCGCTCATTCGGATCTTGAACACCGCTTGGGTCAGGCACCCGACCGGTGATGGGAATGCCCATGCCAGGATTGGTGCCGTAGGTGATCATCGGCTCGAGCGAAGAGACATCGAGCGCAATTTCCTTATCGAAGGCTGCCCCTTCGTCGGTGGGCAAAACGCGCCACGCGGCAAGCGCCTTATCAAAGGCCTCACCGGTGGGGGCAAATTCTCGCCCGGAGACGTAGTTGAAAGTGACATCGTCCGGAGCGATCATCCCGGCGCGCGCACCCGCTTCAATCGACATGTTGCACACCGTCATGCGCTCTTCCATCGAAAGACTGCGGGCGGCCGCACCGCGATATTCGAGCACGTGGCCAGTGGCCCCGCCCACCCCGATCTTGGCGATAAGCCCCAAAATGATGTCTTTGGCCGTCACCCCGGGCTTCAGCTGTCCACTGAGCTCCACCGCGTAGGTGCGGGGCCGCCTTTGAAGCAAACACTGCGTGGCCAAGACGTGCTCGACCTCGCTGGTCCCGATGCCGAAGGCCAAAGCACCAAAGGCGCCGTGGGTCGCGGTATGGCTGTCTCCACAAACCACGGTCATGCCTGGCTGGGTCAACCCGAGTTCCGGTCCGATCACATGCACAATCCCTTGGTTGCTCGAGCCCTTTTTGTAGAGCCTGACGCCGAAGTCTTTACAGTTTTCTTCGAGCTGATTGAGCTGAACGTTCGCCTGGGGATCGACCACCGCCAGACCGGGGGGCAAAGTCGGCGTAGAGTGGTCCATGGTGGCCACCGTACGCTCGGGTTGCCTGAGCCGAATCCCCCGCCGCCTAAGACTTGAAAAAGCCTGCGGGGAAGTCACTTCATGGATGAGGTGAAGGTCGATATAGAGGACCGCTGGGCAATCGGGTTCCTGCACGACAACGTGCTGATTCCAAACTTTTTCAAATAGCGTCTTGCGACTCATTGTTGTTCCTTCCCACACGCGTCGTCCATGGATCTGACGTCGGCCCACAAACAATGCCGGCAAAATGCCCGATGGGGCCACGAGCGTGCTTTGGGCGCGCCCTACGCATCGGCAAGCGAGGGCGCGCTTTTGCGATAGACTTCTATTCCGGCCGCACCAAGCTCACCCTGAAAGGGCATCGGTCCGCCGGAACAGTGACTTACTCACCCGGTTTGATGGTGACGGGGTCAAGAAAGGGCATCATCTTCCGCAAACGCGCCCCAACGGCCTCGATGGGATGCTCTTGCTCGCTCTGCCGCCTCGCTTTGAAAGTCGGCTGCCCCTTCTTGTTTTCCTCGATCCAATTCCGGGCGTAGGTACCATCCTGGATTTCTTTGAGCATGGCCTTCATGGCCTTCTTGGACTCCTCCGTGATCACCCGCGGCCCACCGGTGTAGTCACCGTGCTCCGCGGTATTGCTCACCGAATAGCGCATGTAGTTGAGGCCCCCGCGATACATCAAGTCGACGATGAGCTTGAGCTCATGAAGGCACTCGAAATACGCGATTTCGGGCTGATAACCGGCCTCAGTCAGGGTTTCAAACCCGGCCTTCACCAGCGCACTGGCTCCCCCACAAAGGACCGCTTGCTCGCCGAATAGATCGGTTTCGGTCTCTTCCGAAAAGGTGGTCTCAATCGCGCCCGCACGGGTCCCGCCAATGGCCATACCGTACGACAAGGTCTGCGCCATGGCCTGGCCGCTGGCATCTTGGTGAACGGCGACCAAAATGGGCGTGCCCGCACCATCGACGTAGGTCTCTCGCACCCGGTGGCCTGGCGCCTTCGGGGCAACCATCGTCACGTCGACATCTTTGGGTGGATCGATGGTCTCATACCGAATGTTGAAACCATGGCCGAACATCAACGTGTTGCCCTTCTTGAGTCCCGGCGCAACTTCTTCAGCGTAAATCGCTGGCTGCGCGGTATCCGGCGCCAACATCATCACCACGTCCGCCCATTCGGCCGCGTCTTTCACCGAAGTGACCTCGAGGCCATCGGCCTCTGCCTTCTTTCGGCTCTTGCTTCCGGCGTGTAGGCCCACGCGAACGGACACGCCGCTGTCACGAAGGTTCAGCGCGTGGGCGTGTCCTTGTGATCCGTACCCAACGACGGCGACCTTCTTCGACTTGATGGTGTCGAGGTTGGCGTCCTTGTCATAGTAAATCTTAGCCATTTTACATTCTCCTCAATGGTACCAGCGCAGGGGATGTCACGATGCCTCGCTTCTCTCTGCCTCGCCGTTACGAAAATCATGAGCATCTGCCCCGCGCGTGATGGCTGTGCTCCCTGCACGAACCATTTCGATGATGCCAAAGGGGCGCAGCACCTCGATCAAAGCGTATTGCTTGTCTCCCGTTCCGGTGGTCTCAATGACCACCGCGCCCGGACTTAAATCCACCACGCGGGCCCGGAACACATCGGCGACCTGCAACACCTTGGGACGCGACTCCGCGTCTGCTCGAACTTTGATGAAGGCCAGTTCGCGCGATACCGCAGGCACATCGGTCACATCTTGCACCCGAAGAACATTCACCTGCTTGTACAGGTTGGCCTCCACCAGTCGGGTGGCGGTATCGTCCGCGTGCAGCACAATGGTCATTCGCGATACGCCCGGGGTCTCGGTGCGACCGACGGTCAGCGAATCGATGTTCACCGCGCGCCGCCTGAAGAGCGCCGTCACTCGGTTGAGTACGCCAGGCTTGTCTTCCACGTATGCGATGAGGGTGTGAAGCCGTTCTTTGCTGTGGCCTAGATGCCGGCCGTTTTCTGCTTCTTTCAACACGTTGCCTCTTCAACCTAGTCCTGGGCCGTCTCCACAATGGGGTTGTGATCCAGTTGGACCACCGGATTGTCCGGCCGTCGAATCATCTTGTGGAGGTCCGCGCCCGCGGGCACCATCGGGTAAACCGAATCTTCTTGCTCCACCCGAAAGTCCACAAGCACGGTGCCCGGATGAGCCCGGGCACGCTCGACCGTGGATTCGACATCTTTGCGGCTTTCGACCCGGTATCCCGGAATCCCATGAGCCTCTGCCAGCTTGACAAAGTCGGGGCTCAAAATGGGGGTGGCCGCGTAGCGACGCTCGTAGAAGAACTCTTGCCACTGCCGAACCATGCCCAAATAGCCATTGTTGATGATGGCGATGTTCACCTTGGCTTTTTCCTGAACGCAGGTGCAAAGCTCAGGGGCAGTCATCTGAAAACCGCCGTCTCCCGCGATCACCCAAACCTCTTTGTCGGGCGCGGCAAACCAGGCACCGATGGCCGCCGGCAGCGCAAAACCCATGGTTCCGAGACCACCCGATGTGATGTTGGTGCGAGGCCGCTCGTGTTTGTAGTACTGCGCCGCCCACATCTGATGCTGGCCGACGTCGGTGACCACGATCGCCTCTCCCCCGGTCAGCCGGTAAAGATCATGGATGGCGTGGGCCGCGTACAGATGCCCGTCGTCTGGCAACTGCTGAATGTCGCGGACTGCGGCGTCACCCTTGAGCTCGTTGATGGACTGAATCCATGGCTGGTGCGACTGGGCAGCCACCAACGGCGTAAGGGTCGACAGCACCGCCCTCAAATCGCCCACCAGGGGCACGTCGGCCCTCACGTTTTTGTTGATCTCGGCCGCATCGATGTCGACGTGGATCTTCTTGGCCTTGGTGGCGTAGGTCTTGAGATTGCCGGTCACCCGATCGTCGAAGCGCATCCCGAAGGCCAGCAGCAAATCTGCCTCCTGTATGGCAGAATTCACCCAAGCCTCACCGTGCATCCCCATCATGCCCAAATTGAGGGGATGGGTTGCCGGCAGGCCCCCCAGCCCCAAAAGGGTCATCGCGGCCGGGGTTTGGGTTTTCTCAATGAACGCTCTCAGCTCCACGGCCGCCCCGGACATCAGCACCCCGTGACCCGCAAGGATGAGCGGGCGCTCGGCGGCGTTGATGAGATCGGCAGCCCGGGCATATTCGTCGGGAAGCGGGCTGAGATCGGGCCGGTACCCCGGTAAGATAATGGGGCCGGTCTCGAGCTCGACGTCGACGGAGCTTTGTTGGGCGTCTTTGGTGATATCCACCAGCACCGGACCGGGTCGACCGGACCGTGCGATATAAAATGCCTCGCGAATGGCACGGGGAATATCCTCAGCGCGCGTCACCAAGTAGTTGTGCTTGGTGATCGGCTGGGTGATGCCGGTCACATCGGCCTCTTGAAACGCGTCGCGCCCAATCATGGCCGAGGGGACCTGTCCCGTGATGCACACCATGGGCGACGAATCCATCATGGCGGTCGCAATGCCCGTGACCAGGTTGGTCGCACCCGGGCCCGAGGTTGCAATCGCCACCCCGACCTTCCCTGAGGCGCGTGCATAGCCGTCGGCCATGTGCGCGGCGCCCTGTTCGTGCCGCGAGAGCACGTGATGGATGTTGTACTCGAGCATGGCGTCGTAGGCTGGGAGAATCGCGCCCCCGGGATACCCGAAAACAGTCTCCACACCCTCCTGAGCTAGGACTTCCCAGATCAGCTGTGCCCCGGTTCGCTTCATGCATTTCCTCGATTCATGGCGCTCATGGCGTGTCAGACCCACATTGTGGCAGGATTTCCTTCCTCTTGTCGCGAAGGAAATGAGGCGATGGCGTAACACCATCGCGGCACCGCTGGAAAGCCCGACCTTAACGATCTTCCTTCGGCAAACCGACCAAAGAGTCACCTACCGAACGGTCGTGTTGTATTGGTGTACCCAGACGGAGCACACTTGTCAAACCTGAGCTGGACCACGCGGCTCAGAAAACGGAGCCCCTTTGGCTTTGAAACCACTTTGGCCTTGGTTTGGGCCTGAGGGGTGTGAGATTGGGAGCCCCATGGCGGACAACAGACGGAGCCGAACCATTACGCACGGCACCCAACGGACACCCAATCGAGCGATGCTGCGCGCAGTAGGGTTTGGCGATGACGACTTTGAAAAGCCGATCATCGGAATCGCCAATGCCCACAGCAACCTGACCCCCTGCAACGCAGGGATCGGTGGCCTGGTCCAGGGCGCCGAAGCCCGGCTGGCGGAGTGTGGCGCCAAAGGACAAGTTTTTGGGACCATCACCATCTCGGACGGCATTTCCATGGGCACCACCGGAATGAAATACTCGCTGGTTTCCCGAGAAGTGATCGCGGATTCCATCGAGACCGTCATCAACGGCCAATGCATGGATGGCCTCTTGGCGTTCGGGGGCTGCGACAAAAACATGCCGGGCGCGATGATCGCCATCGCCCGGCTCAACGTGCCCGCGGTGTTTGTCTACGGTGGCACCATCAAACCGGGCCATCACGCGGGCAAAGACCTGACCATCGTCAGCGCCTTCGAGGCGGTGGGCGAACACGTGGCCGGCCGAATCGATGACGCCGAGCTTCGCGAAGTCGAACGCAACGCGTGTCCGGGCGCGGGGGCATGCGGGGGGATGTACACCGCCAACACCATGTCGAGCGCCATCGAAGCCATGGGCCTCAGCCTCCCCGGCTCATCAACCATGGCCGCCGAAGACCCAGAAAAGCAGACCAGCGCCGAACGTTCGGCACAGGTCTTGGTCGACGCGGTCAAGGCCCAACGCCGCGCCCGAGAAATGTTGACGCGCGAGGCCTTTTTGAACGCCATCGCCGTGACCATGGCCGTAGGCGGGTCCACCAACGCAGTCCTCCACCTCTTGGCCATCGCCCATGCGGCTGGCATCTCCTTGTCGCTCGACGACTTTTCCGCCGTCGGTGAACGGGTGCCGGTCTTGTGTGACCTCAAACCCTCAGGGCGCTACGTGACCGTCGATTTCCATCGGGCTGGCGGCATCCCCCTGGTGATGAAGATGCTGCTGGAACACGGCCTCATCGACGGCTCCTGCATGACGGTCACCGGCCAGACCGTCGAAGAAGTGCTCCAAGATGTGCCCAGTCAGCCGCCGCAAGGGCAGGAGGTCATCCGCCCCTTTGACCGGCCGGTCTACGCCAAAGGGCATCTCGCCATTTTGCGCGGAAACCTGGCCCCCGGGGGCGCGGTCGCCAAATGTTCGGGCATCAAAAAGACCCGGATCTCAGGACCGGCGCGGGTCTTTGACTGTGAAGAAGACTGCCTCAAAGCCATCCTCGATGGGCGCATCCAAGCGGGCGACATCGTCATCGTTCGGTATGAAGGCCCCAAGGGCGGTCCGGGCATGCGCGAAATGCTCGCGCCGACCTCCGCCATCATCGGCGCCGGGCTCGGCGACCAAGTGGGGCTCATCACCGACGGCCGCTTTTCGGGCGGCACCTACGGTATGGTGGTCGGACACGTCGTTCCCGAAGCTGCCGTGGGGGGCCCCATCGCCTTGGTAAACGAGGGAGATCCGATCACCATGGACGCCGAAGAGGGCACCCTCCAGCTGGAGGTGTCCGAAGAAGAACTAGAAAAACGCAAAAAAGCTTGGCACATCCCCAAAGCCGCACCTACGCGGGGCGTGCTCGCCAAATACGCCACGCTCGTATCCTCGGCCGACCGGGGCGCCGTCACCGATGGCTAAACACGCCGGGCAGCCCGACCTGCCACCGCAGGCCCGCGGCCGGCGGGTTCACCCCGCCGGTCACTGCGTAAGGACGACTCAACCCTTGCGCATCTCTCTTCCACCGGGACACAAACGCCCCACACCAAACGCTTGAGGACACCGCATGAGCACCACCCACGCCCTTTCAGAATTCTACGGCAAAACCGTCAAACGCACCGAAGACCTCATCTTCGACGCCTGCTGCGTTGCGGGATACGACCAGAAGCTTTTGGAGCCCATCACCGACGAAGTCAAATCGCGCCGATACGGCTGCGGAAGCCCTCTTCCCGAGGACCTCGAAGGAAAAACGGTGCTCGATTTGGGGTGCGGTGCCGGCATCGATTGTTTCATCGCGTCCCAGCTGGTCAAAGAGCAAGGCTGGGTGATCGGCGTCGACATGACCGACGAGCAACTGAGCATCGCCAACCGCAACATCGCCCCCATCACCAAGAACCTCGGCTACCGAGAACCCAACGTAGAATTCCGCAAAGGACGGATCGAAGAAATCCCGGCAGATTCCGAATCGGTCGACGTCGTCATTTCCAACTGCGTACTCAACCTTTCGCTCGAAAAAGAAAAGGTTTTTAGAGAAATTCATCGAATCCTGAAGCCGGGCGGCGAGTTCTACATCGCCGACATCGTCGCCGACCGCCGAATCCCGGAGCATCTGCAAAAAAAGGAGCGCCTCTTTGTCGAGTGCCTTACGGGTGCGGCCTACACTGGGGATCTGTGGCAAACCATGCGAAGCGCCGGCTTCAACGACGTGCGGTCCAAAGACCGAAGAAGGCTCAAGCACATCATCGAAGGCATCGGTTTTGAATCGCTCACACTGAGGGGCTTCAAGATCCCCCTAGAGGAACGCTGCGAAGACTACGGCCAGGTCGCAGTCTACCTCGGCAGCATCGCCGGGCACGCCGAACAGTTTGTCTTGGACGAACACCACCCGTTCCCGGCGGGCAAAACCGTCCGAATCTGCAAGAATACCGCAGATATTCTGAACGGTTGTCGATTGGCACCCCACTTCAAGGTCTCGTCCGAACTGCTCCACCTCGGTCCTTTTGACTGCGCCGCATCCCCCTCAACCGGCGATGCCCCTTCTGCGCCAAGCAACGAATGCTGTGGCTGATTTTGCCAAAACTGGTATATTTCGCGGGTGGCAACCAAATACTCTTTTGATGTCAGCACCGGCGTAGACCTCCAGGAGGTCGACAACGCCATCAACCAATGCCTGAAAGAGATCGGACAACGCTTCGATTTCAAGGGCTCGAAGTGCGTGGTCGACTTCGAGCGTGACAAGGGGCTCATCAAACTCGAGGCCGACGACGACTTTCGCATGAAAGCGCTCTTCGACGTCCTCGAAACCAAAATGATCAAACGGGGCGTCCCCACCAAGAACCTCAAATCGGGCGAAAACGAACAAGCGAGCCTCGGGCGCGTGCGCAAAGAAGTGGCTCTCACCCAAGGCATTTCTCAAGAAACCGCCAAAGAGATCGTCAAACAGTTCAAGGCAGAGAAGTTCAAAAAAGCCCAAATCTCGATCCAAGGAGATCAACTCCGGGTCATCGGCCCCTCCAAGGACACCCTTCAAGAGGTCATGGCTTTTCTGAAGGCCAAAGACTGGGGACTGGAGCTTGAATTCGGCAACTACCGCTGAATCGTGTACGGTGCCCCCTCAGAAAGGAAATCCCTATGCCAGATACCATTCGCGCATCCCACGTTCTCCTCATGTACCAGGGCTCTGAACGCTCTTCTGCCACCCGTTCCAAAGAAGAAGCCCAAACCCAAATCCAGGCGATCAAGAAAAAGCTGAGCGAAGGCGAAGCCTTTGCCAGCCTCGCCCAAACCCATTCCGACTGCCCCTCCGGCAAAAAGGGCGGCGACTTGGGCCAATTCGGCCGCGGTCAAATGGTCCCCGCCTTCGAGCAAAGCGCCTTCGGCCTCGAAGTCGGCGGCACCAGCGACATCGTAGAAACCCCATTCGGCTACCACCTGATCCAACGCACCGGCTGAACCGCACCCTCCGCACGCCTACTCGCGACTTTCATCTACGCGTCTTGATGTTCGACGAGATCGATGTCGAACGCTCCAAAATTCGCGAAAGGTCATTCCCGTCTTGGTTTCGCTCTCAGACGGCCGCATATTGTTCACGGGCGGTGCGTTCGCAGCAGCGCACCAAAGAGCGGCCTTCTCCAAGTTCGTAGGCTTCAGGAGTCCAACCCGCTGACTTTGGCGCCCTTTTCATTCATGATTTGGCTGTGTTTTTCGGCTGGCTCAAGAAACGAAAGGCTCAGGAAGCCTTGTCCCGACCTTTTCCGGGCGACTGGGTGGGGTTTCTCGAAAAGAACATGGTCAGTTGGGCCTTCCTGAGCGAAGCGGAGCAAGACCATCTCAAGAAGATGGTTCAGGTATTTGTGGCGGAAAAACACTGGGAGGGGTGTGGTGGTCTCGAGATGAGTGAAGAAATTCAAGTCACCATTGCGGGGCAAGCTTGTCTTCTCATTCTTGAGCTCACCCATGATCTCTACCGACGTGTTCAGAGCATCTTGGTTTATCCCGCTACGGTCGTGACGCCCGAAGAATCGTTCGATGCGCTTGCTCATGGGCACTCTTTTACAAGGTCGTCCGTACCCATACTCGGCCAGGCGTTCATGCGGGGCCCTGTGGTCCTGGTTTGGGATGCCGTCAAAAGAGGGGGACGTGATCCGAAGGATGGCAAGAACGTTGTCTATCACGAATTCGCTCACAAGCTCGATATGCTCGATGGCTCCATCGATGGGACTCCAGTTCTCGACAAAGGCCAATATGAACGCTGGGCCAAAATTTGTAGTGAAGCATTCAACAAACTTCGTTTGCGAGCGGAAGCGGGAAAAAAAAGCTTTCTCGATGACTACGGCGCCATTGATGAAGGTGAATTTTTTGCAGTGGCAACCGAGTATTTCTTCGAACGCCCCAAAGCGATGAAAAGACACGAAAGTCAACTCTATGACGTTCTACGTGATTTCTACAAGCAGGATCCCGCCGCTCGCAATCGGCGTCGTTGACCCCACTCTGAAGCTCTAACCTCGGCAAACTCTCCCGGCTCGATCCACTCGTCTGGCGGGTGACCAGCCCCCAGACTTTCGGTCCACAAATGGTGTAAGTCTCGCATTCGGAGCGAGATATGAAGAAGCGAAGACGACACAGCGAAGAGCAAATCATACGCATTCTGCGGGAGGCCGAGGCGAGCACGCTTCCCGTCGCGAACACGCTGAAGAAGCACGGTATCACTGAGCCCACGTTCTAGCGGTGGAAGAAGAAGTTCGGAGGCATGGACGTGCCTGACGCCAAAAGGCTCCGGCAGCTTGAAGTCGAGAATAGTCGTCTCAAGAAGCTACTCGCTGAACGCGACCTGGATATCGAAGTCTTAAAGAAGGCCAACCCAAAAAAATGGTGAGCGCACAAGCTCAAAAGTCGCAGGTGGCCTTTGGCAGGAGTCGCGGGCGGTCCCAGCGGAGGGCTTGTGCGCTGTTTTGAGTCCCTAGGTCGACTTTGGGTTACCAGAGTCGCATGCAAGCACGTGATGCTAGCCTACTCGAGCGAATGTGCGCCATGGCAAACAGAAGCATCCTCGGTGGGGCTGTCGGCGGGTTCGAGCTATTTTGGCTCGGGAGGGACTCATGATGAATCGGAAAAAAGCTCATAGGCTGTGGAAGAAAGCGGGGCTTCAAGTGCCGGTAAGACGTCGTCGGCGCCGAGGAACAAGACGGGACCCCATGACTTTGCCGACCACCCGGCCAAATCAAGTGTGGGCCTACGATTTCGTGTTCGACACCTGCATGAATGGTCAGCGCATCAAGTGTCTCACGGTCATCGACGAATGGTCCCGTGAATGTTTGACCATCGATGTGGCGGGAGCATTCGAGCTGAGCGTGTCATTCGAACGCTGTCCCGACTCGTCGAAGAACGAGGCGCACCAGCATTCTTGAGGTCGGACAATGGCCCTGAATTCGTCGCCTATGCCGTCCAGGATTGGCTGCGTTCGGCCGGAGTCCAAACCGCGTACATTCCTGCCGGCAAGCCTTGGCACAATGGGATCAATGAAAGGTAACTGTTCTTTTTGGGGCGCCTAGGCGAGCGTGATCGCATGCAGCATGCTCGGGACATGAGCGAATCCTACTTCACAAAGGCGGATGGCAAGGCGCTTGTTTCTGAATGGCGGAGAAGCGGGTTGAGCAAGGGAGAATTTTGTCGAGTTCGAGGTGTGTCGAAACCGAAGCTGGTGTACTGGACGAAGCAGGTCGGGGTCTCGCCGAGCTTCATTGAAGTCACAGTACCGTCCCGTAACAAGAGGAGAGAATCTGACAGCCTCGGTTTTGAGGAATCCGTCGAGGTCTTGATTGGAGATGCCTTCGTTCGCTTTCCGAGTCAGCCGGGGGTTGTGGGGGAGGGACGGTCGCCTCGAGATTAATAACGGGGAAGCAGAATGACGACTCCACCGCATTGCTTCCGGAAGAAAGTCCTGGCTCTTTGCTGGCTCCAGGGGAGGCGCTGAGCGATTCGCCGACGTCCTTTCGGTTGTCTCTACCGCCGACGTGGCAGGCGTCGATTGTGGAAAATATCTTCCTAGCATCATCGCCAATATCGACACTTGGCCGAACCGGGAGCTCGATCAGCTCTTGCCAGCCAACTGGCAAACCGTGTTCGAAGATTTCCTTCGCGAGAATAACATTCAGAACTCCACACCTGCTGTACATTGAGCGCAGACCTCAACGTTACACTATCAAACGGGCCTGACCAGACGCCTCAAACAGAACAGTTACGGTCTATGATAGCGTCGAAGGGCTTCAAGTTGACCTCGATATTTGGGTTGACGAGTACAACCGGGTGCGAACACACCAAGGTAAGATGTACTGCGGCCGTACGCCGATGGAGACCTTTCTCGATGGCAAACGAATCTGGGAGGAGAAAAATCTGAGTCAAGCTGCCTGACGATTTCGAAACTGTCGGGCTGAGGGCCCCACTGTCAGATCAAGTCGAGAGCACTACATTTGAGTCGCCTCGGCTGCGATCGCAAACCCAGGCCTCTCACCCTATTTTGCGTTACAAATAGCCGAGGGTCTGTACGACTTCCATGAACTCGCAAACCGGCTCCAACGCGTCCTCGCGACGAAAGTGGATGCGTCTTCATCGAGGTCGTCCTCATTGTTCGGCATTCCCCCTTCGGGTCCGATGCCGTGTTTGCGGCACAGTTACAACCTCCCAGCGGAAGGGCAAGAGGCGCGCGTTTCGCGGCCACCGCCAACAGCGACCTGTCTAGACCAGCCGGGCTTCGTATCTCAAACCTCGCCACCCGGTTTTCCGCCACGAATAGCCGAGAGTATCCGTACGACTTCTGAGAGATCGCAAACCGACTCCAAAGCGTCCTCGCGACAAAAGTGGATGGTCTCTTCATCGAGGTCGTCCCCATCGTTCGGCATCCCCCTTCAAGCCTCATGAGCTTGAAACCAGAACGAACCACCGACCTCAAACAAATCTCGCCCCAAGAAGACTACGGGGTCGACATGTGGAACCCGCAAGTCGCTGTCTGAAAACCAGAGCACGAAATAGACCTGGCCCTGATGTAAATGATTTTGATACACTTTAGATTCCCACCGAAGCGAGACAAATCATAACGTGTCCGAGAGTCCTACGGCCACGACGCCAAACAGAGTACGTGTTTCGCGCGTAAAGGTACGGCTTTCGCCATATGCCGGTGCCTCAGTCCGCACCTTGGCCCGTTTCCACCCAGCGCCCATCAAACCCGGCGTGCGCTATTCACTCACCGGGCTTTCCGATTACCTTCTTCGCCAGGCTGTCGGAGGCGACGGAGGCGTGCTCCGTAGATATGATACGGGCTTACTAACCCCAGTTTGTTTCGCAACCATTGGTCTGGGTATCGCCGAACGCCCGCGCCTCGTCGTCGTACCCTTCGAATGAGCATTCGACGAATTCTGCGGGCTTCAAAGTCCCAAAGTCGTCGGAACGGGTCTCGACGGTTCGAGTGTTTGAAGTAGGCTACCCAGCCGCGTACCACCTGATTGACCTGCTGACAAAGAAGGTTGACTGACCCGCCGCGCCGTAGAGGCGTCATCGCGCGAATCTTCGCGCGGATCGCCTTCTCCGCTTTTGGCGTTGGATACCAGAGCAATGCGCGACCGGAGCTTTGCTTCGACCGCCGCATCGCCAAACGGTATCCGAGAAAGTCAACTGTGCCTCCATATTGCCCCATGTTCACCTCCCGTGTTTTTTCCGGATGTGCGGATAGGCCTAGCTGTTCGAGCTGCCCGGCAATTCTCTGCCGTAGCTTGGTTACAGGTCGGCGGCTGACCGCCACTGCATCATCAGCGTAGCGGATCCAGACCACGTCTTTGTACCTCGTCTCTTGTGCTATCCACCGATCCAGTTCATCGAGAAATACGTTGGCTAACAGTGGGCTCATCACCCCACCCACGCAGTTGCATACTTTTCATGGAGCCGGTGCTGGCTCCGGAGGATTCGCTTCCAGCGGGGCCGTCAGAGCCCGAGGATAAAGGGTAAGCACGAGGTATGCGGTGAACGATGATGTCTCGGTCCAGCAATTCCGCGAACGCCCTCTTGATCAGGGCCCCTACACGTATGTCTGGCTCGACGGACTGGTCCTCAAGTGTCGTGAGGCGGGGCGTGTTGTCAACGTGGTCACCGTTGTTGCGACGGGGGTCAACTTCGAGGGGAAGCGGGAAATCCTGGGCCTGGATATTTTTACATCCGAAGACGGCGCTGCCTGGACGTCTTTTCTGCGCAGCCCTGTGGCCCGCGGTTTGTCCGGCGTCCAAGCCGTCATCTCCGATGCCCATGAGGGACTCAAAAATGCCATCGCTGCCGTTCTTCCCCGTGCCACATGGCAGCGATGCCGGACGCATTTCACCCGCAACCTGCTCACTCGTGTGCCGAAGTCAATGCAAGACATGGTCGCGACGTTGGTCAGGTCCATCTTTACCCAGCCCGACGCACAAGCAGTCAAGAGCCAGCACGCTAAAGTCATCTCTCAGTTGGAGGCCGACTCCCCAGATGCAGCCAAAATGCTGGACGAAGCAGAATGCGAAGTCCTCGCATTCACAGCTTTTCCCAAGGAGCACTGGAAACAAATCTGGTCAAACAACCCCCAGGAGCGCCTCAACAAAGAAATAAGGCGACGAACTGATGTCGTCGGCATCTTCCCGAACCGGAGCGCCATAACCCGCCTGGTGGGCGCGCTCCTTGCTGAAAAGAACGATGAGTGGCTGGTGGTTCGTCGCTACATGAGTCCAGAGTCATTGGCCAAGGCGCGACTCACAGTCATTAATGGGACTGCAACCAAATCTAAGAAGAAGGGAACGAGACGCAAGAAGACAGAGGTCGCTGCATAATCAAACAACCGATGGCGTGATGACGCTCGAACACCACTTGACGGGATGTGACCGACTCGGCCAGGTCCGGGCCAGGTGGCCTCCTGGGATATCACCTATTTGAAGAGCATGGTTGGTGGACATTTTTTCTACCTGTACATGATCGAAGATATTTGGAGCCGAAAAATCATTGGTTGGGCGGTGCACGAAGAAAAGTCTATGACCTACGCCTCCGAGCTCATCTCGAAGACCGCGCACCGCCTGGGTCTGGTGGGCACAAATTGGGCCCTCCACTCAGACAACGGAGGCCGCATGAAAGGGTCAACGACTTTGGCCACGCTTCAGAGGTTGGGGATTGTGGGGTCGTTCAGTCGACCCCGGATATGTGACGATAATCCGTACTCAGAATCCTTATTTCGGACTTTGAAATATCGTCCCGAGTATCCCTCTCGGCCTTTCGCTTCTTCGTCCGAAGCTGAGGCGTGGGTACCCCAATTTGTCCTCTGTGTGTTCGGAGGCCCATGCTAAGCTCAAATCACGGCACCACGCCCTGTCTTCGTCTTGTACTTATAAAGGCTTGGCGAGATGTCGATGTCTGATGTGTCTTTTGATTACTCGCGCGCCAAGGCGGTTCGAAGGTTTGAGCTTGATCAAAAATATGTGCTATGTTTCGGACTCTGTTGTTCGTCACTGAGCATCATGGTCGTTGGGCAAACATTCAGATTTTGGTCGAAGGATTTTTGAAGTGGCATCTCTGAACGCCGTCGTAGTCGCTGGTGCAAATGGGGCTGGAAAGACGACGTTCACTCGTCAGTTTCTCCCCGCCCAATATCCCGATGCAGTTTTTTTGAATGCTGATGAGATTCAACGGGAAAGTTCAATGTTTTCTCGCCCTGTTGCTGCCGGGAAGGAGCTATTACGGCGCCTCACTGCTGTCGAACAGGCGAATAAGAGTTTCGGCTTAGAAACTACTCTTTCGTCACGAATGTACGTCAAACGAATGGCTAAGTGGGAAGCTGGAGGGTACCGAACGACGCTTCATTTTATTGAGCTGCCATCCGTGGATTACGCGATCGCCCGCGTGGCAAAGCGTGTGGCCGCCGGTGGTCATGCGATCCCGGCTGACGATATAAGGCGTCGATTTCACAGGGGTTTAATCCTATTTCATAATGAGTATAAGAAATTGTTCTCTCAGTGCTATCATTGGTACAGCGATGACCGAGGGTTGAGACTTGTCAAACGATTCAAAAAATAACGGCGAAGGCGAAGAATTGGCGCTTCTTTTGGAAGCTGCGAGACGCGCTAACTGGGACGCAATACACGGACCTTTACATCTGCGATCAGGCCGATATCTGCTTCGTAAACTCGATGAGCTGGCGCCTTTGAATGATTCTCCGAGCGAAAAGTCAGTTGCCCAACAAGATATAGCAGCAGACCGGGCTTTGCCCGGCAGCTGAACATCATCGCCGTTGGGCAGACGAGGAGAACGAGTTGTCGAGATGAGCCAGATTTTCAGATGCCAAGGGGCGGACATCCGAGAATTGACCGTCTCTAGGACAGGCGATGCGTTCAATCTATCGCTCAAGACGTACGTCCTCGAGTGCTGGAGGACATTGGAGCTCTACGGGGTTCGCGAACTGCCCGATATTCAGAGCCTGCTCGAAGCAGCGCGAGTTGAGATCACGGAAGAGAGTGACTCGGGGCGGGAGTTCGGAGCTGTACGAATCGATGTGCTAGACGAAGCGAGTGAGGAGTTCTTTGCCGATGAGTGCACGATCAGCTGACTCCGGGAGCGCGCAACTAAACCACCCTATCTCGGTTCCCCGTGTCCCGGTAGGAGCGGCCCTTTCGGGCCCCCCCCGGACAGTGTCAGTGGGGGTCATAAACCGCTGATATTTGGTGCTTATCCGCGTTTTTTCGTCACGGCCAATTGTTTCTTCCATACTGATAGGATGAGCAGATAGGGTTCTTTGGAAAGGGTGAGGACTTCAGGGAATAGGCCCCCCGAAGTCCTCGTGGCCCGCCGTGAGAATATCACGTTGCGCCAACGATAAAGTGACCTCTTCAGCCGAAGGGGTCCAGCAAAAAGCGACATCCGATCGTCATGGTTGCGATCGTTATCGTGAGTACTTCTGCGGTCATTGCGGGGGCACAGGTTCGAATTTGCAAACGGTGTGATCGTGGCCATCGTGACTGCATTCATGGCCATTGCTCGGCCCACAATAGACGACGTCGGATGCGGATCTACCATAACAATTATCAGCGGACCTATCGTGGGCGCCGGCATCACGCTGCTGCGTAGAGTCGTTACCGCACGCGAGTGGGCAAAAGACGCAAGAGAACGAACAAAGTGACGGAGCAGCCGTGGCGCAAGTTGGAGAATTCAGCCACGTTGGCGCCGAATTCGCCACGACGAAAGGGAAACGCCGATGCTACCACTTCCGCCTTCAATTTTTCTCCCGTGTCGTTTGGATCCCCAGCGTCCGACGGTATGGTGCAATGCGTCTCTTGCGGGCAACTTTGTGGGCCATTTCAATATCGATGGGACAGGGCGTAGCCATATTTTATGTGGGAGCTATCGGTCGTGATCAGCTCGGAGCTTGAGTCCGAGATTCTCCGTCTGTTCCATGCGGAGAAATGGCGGGTAGGCACCATTGCTACCGAGCTGGGCGTACATCACTCAACAGTTCGCCGTGTGCTGAGATATCACAATCTTGCGATCCCAGTACTTCATCGCCCTACGATGATAGAGCCCTATCTTCCATTTGTACTGGGGGTGCTCGAAAAGCATCCGAAGCTCACGGCCGCTCGGCTCTATGAGATGGTGCGTCAGCGTGGCTACCCAGGAGGCTCAGATCACTTTCGAAGCTTGGTAGCCCGCCACCGCCCACGTAAGGTGGCAGAGGCCTATCTTCGGGTCCGTAGCTTCCCTGGCGAAGAAGGCCAAGTGGACTGGGGGCACTTCGGCAAGATATTCATCGGCAAAGCACGCCGCTCGCTGATGGCGTTTGTGATGGTGCTGTCCTACTCACGAAAGACCTTTCTTCGCTTCTATTTCGATGCGCAAATGCCCAACTTCCTGCGTGGCCACGTCGATGCCTTTGCTCATTTCGGTGGGGTGCCTCGTGCTCTTTTGTATGACAACCTTAAAAGTGCGGTGCTTGAGCGCCAGGGAGATGCCATTCGCCTTCACCCCCGACTCCTCGAACTCAAGGTGCACTACCGTTTCGAGGCAAAGCCCGTCGCCCCTTCACGTGGCAACGAAAAGTCTTGTGCTTCATACTGCACTCCTTTCGCTACTTGAGGAGGTGTTTTTCCGAAGCCTACGTTTCCATACTCCTTTTTTCGGTGCGTCGGGTCCCGGCACCTCATAGAGAAACTCGGGTTTGTCGTTGTATGCGGTGGCGCGGAGCCATCCGTTCCTGCGCCACAGCTTCACTGTAGCGGGAACAATTCCAAGTCTCTCTGCTACCTCCTCACGCGTCAAGTAGCCAACCTCACGTAGGCGATCATACCGGCTCTTGAGCCCGTAGGTGAGACGGAGATTGCGAATCATCAAACGATGAAGACGTCTTCCATCGGGCGATAGGACTCCTCGCTTGCTGAGGAGAACAGCAATCTCATAGTCGGTATGATGATCTATCATCCGGTTGACCTCAGCGATGAGCTCATCGCTGCTCTGACGAATTTTCCACGCCGGCAGTGGCCGTGTAGGGTCGAAGGTTGGGCAGTCACCGCATCCTCCGCTTTGCCCGCACCCGCTGTGACGGTAGAGGCCCTTTGCTCAGCCGGCATTACCCAACCTCATAGCTCTTACGGCCTCCTCCGACTCCTGCAGAATCACCCTCTGACTTCGACGTTTGTCGTCTTATACGGAGAGCACTTCGATTCAGCAGGTCTCCCGCGGTTAGCGCCCCAAACATTCTCCACATGCCACCTCGATAACCCCGGCCGAGTTGATGTCTACGAGTCATCGTTTCTTGGACATCAAAGTCTGCATTCCCCCCACTCCCGTGGGGTCTGCCTCGACAACTTTCCTTACGGGGCCCATAGGAGTTCCCGGATGGTGCGGCCTGTAGATTTGGCTGGCCGAGCCAAGATCGACTTTTCCGGAGAGCTTCAGCATGTTGATCGCTCTTCATGCTGTCTCCTGGCCTACTATGGTGAACGACAAATTCCATAGACTGAACTTTCATCAGCTTGTTTGGGGCGCCGCTTCGCGGCGCCCGGGAGCGTCAAAATTTTGGTTGCGCCGCCGCGGAAGCGGACTTGGACGAGCAGCTCCACCCCCTTGGTTAGAGCGCATCTCATAACCTCGCCAAAGGGGGATCGACATGGGTTCGAGGATTTGATCTACCGTGGTCGATGGACGTCACGGATGATCAGTGGAAGGCTATTCGGAAGCACTTTCCTACAACTGAAAAGCGTAAGACAGGCATCAAGGGAGGGCGGCCATGGCGAGAACCGCGAGGTGTTCTGAATGGAGTGTTATGGTTTCTCCGAACAGGGGCGCCCTGGGCAGATCTTCCGCGTCGCTATCCCCCCTATCAGACCTGCCATCGTCGATTTCAGATCTGGGTAAGAAAGGGCGTGTTTGAGAAAGTCCTCGTTGGACTTAGGAAAACTTTGGCGACGAGCGAGGATGCCGAGGCCTTCATAGATGGCACGTACGTAGAGGCAAAAAAAAGGAACATGTGTCGGGAAGTATCGTGCCGGGAATGCGACGAAAGTGATGGCCATTGCAGACAGCAATGGTCTTCCACTATCTGTGGTTATTGCAGAGGGCTCCCGACACGACATTGTTCTCACTCAAAGAGTGCTCGACGCTGCGTTTGTCGATGAGCTTCCCAATAAGCTCATCGGCGACAAGGCCTGGGATAGCAGAAAGCTACAGGGTGAACTCAAAAGCGGAAGAGGAATTGAGCTTATAGCGCCAAAACGCGGAGGGCAAAGGCCGAGTAAGAGAAAGCAGGATGGCCGCTCTTTCCGACGTTACAAGCGCCGATGGAAAGTCGAGAGGCTTTTCGCTTGGCTCAAGCAGTTTCGCCGGCTTTCCATTCGCTGGGAATACAAATCGGACAATTTTCTCGGCCTTCTACATCTTGGATGCATTGTTATCCTTCTACGAAATTTATATTGACCTCGTCCGGGGTGAAACGAACTGAAAATCGTTGCGCAAGTTCTACTTCTTTGCGCTATCCGTTGGCGCGAGTATAGCCTGGACCTGGACCTGGACCTGGACCTGGACCTGGACCTGGGCGCATGAACTACCGAAATCTCGAAGTCTACAGGTTGGCCATCGCCTTCCTGCCTCTCGCATCGCAGCTCACGGGTCGATTTCCCCCCGGCTACGCAAGTTTTGCGGACCAAATCCGGCGAGCGTCGTTGTCTGTCCCGCTCAATATCGCGGAAGGCTCTGGAAAGACCAGGCCAACGGACCAAAAACGCTTCTACGCAATCGCCAGAGGCTCCGCTATGGAGTGTGGAGCAATTGTCGACGCCTGTTTTGCTCTTGGCTTTAGCGACAAAGCATCGGTTCGGGAGGCTGTTAATATACTCGACCCGATCGTTCGCATTCTCTCCAAGATGTGCCTTCCCCCTCGAACCCGCCGGTAGGAATCCAGGTCCAAGTCCAGGTCCAGGTCCAGGTCCAGGAAAATGAGGTTATGAGATGCGCTCTAGTGTCACATCCTCGATGAGGAGACGAAGCATCCGCTTGCGCTCTCAAGCAGGCGTCTCTTTGCGGTGCCAAAGCTTGGGAAAGTCGGTGGCAAGCGCCCGTATTCGAGCTTGACTTTCATCGTCGAGTCGCGCGCGATCTGCTGCAGATTGGCGCGTGTACGCTTCCTGAGTTTTCGTCAAAACTCGGAGTTTGTCGTTCCAATCTCCCTCCAATGCATCCGCCACAAGTCGATTCGACGGGTCTACTTGCATGTACCGACGGCGTGCAAGTTCAACTTCGTACTCCGCACGCTCAACTGACTTTCGTCGAAGCGCGTCCGTTTCATCAAAGCGCGTCTGCAGCTCCTTTTGAACCGCCAGTGTAACGTCCAGAGCTATGGGATTCAACGCCTCGATGACCAGCTCACCCATGGCCTGGTCGATGCTTACACCCGAAACATTCTGACAGTGCGGTGCGCCACGCTCAATGCCTTCTCGCTGACAAACGTAGACCGGACGGAGCTCTTCCTTGCGTCTGTTGTAGCGGACTGTCATTCGCGTACCACACCGTCCACAGATAACGATTCCTTGGAGTAACGCAGGTCCTTCGCGAGGTGGACTTCGTCGTCGGTCACCGCCGTGGGCGGCAGAATTCTCCTGGAGTTGTTGTTGGTTCTTCTCGAACTCTTCCCAAGTGATGTAACCCGAATGAGCCCCAGGTATCAGCGCGATCCATTCGTCACGTGGAAGCAACTTGTATCGGCCCTCGCCCTGTTTGCGCTGGCGGCTTCGGCCATAGAAAAACGCGCCGGCGTAGCGGGGGTTGTGAAGCACCCAAAGTGCTCGATGATGTAGGAGATCGCCCCAGAGCACTTCGCCCTTATGTGGACCACGTCGCGCACGTCGGGGGAAACGGAGCTTTTGCTTCTTAAAGTGCTTGACGATGGCCATCGCTGACCCTGTGCGTTGGAATGTCTCAAAGAAGATTCGTATTGCTCCTTGCACCTCTTTGTCGGGATCGAAGGCAACGCGGTTCGCAGCGTCGTAAACAAAACCGATCGGCAATGGAGACCGTAAGTCTCCGCGCTTTGCTTTATTCATCATTCCGCCGATGAGCCGCGCATGGAGAAAGTGTAGCTCAGCTTCACTCATGGTCCCTTTCAGCCCAAGCAACAAGCGATCGTTGAAATGTGTAGGATCGTAGACACCGTCCTCATCCAGGATGAGCGTATCGGCCAATGCGCAGATCTCGAGGAGTCGATGCCAATCCGCATTGTTGCGTGCAAGTCGCGAGATCTCCAGCCCCATCACGATTCCAACTCGGCCCATACCGACCTCTGCGACTAACTTCTGAAAGCCTTCCCGGTCCGCCGCTGATGCACCCGATTGACCCTGGTCAGCGTCGACAACAACGATCTGTTTAAGGCTCCATCCGAGTGCGATCGCTCTTTGCTTCAGTGCATACTGGCGTTGCGTACTCTCGGTATGGTGAAGCACTTGCCTCAACGAAGATTGACGTACGTACAAATAGGCATTGCGCTTGAGGTGCGTTGACAGCACTTTGCCCTGCGGATTGTTTGTCATGAGTAAACCTCTTTTTGCATTGACCCTAAGACCATCGAGACGACAACATGGAGCAGCTGAGTGTGGGCTTCCGGGAGGACGATGGTCTCGCCATGATTCAGGGCGGCCGCCTTCCTGCGGCGGGTGGCCGACATGATATGTACGCCTCCGCCCACGCGCACATTCCCTTCTGGATCAGGATCGCTAAACCAAAACGATCGGCCAAAACGCCCGAATGAAGAGTGTGGCGCCGCAGTGTTTCGTAGGCGTCCACAACAGAAGTAGGCGCAGTTGCTTCTCCCCGAAAGTGACTCTCCTGAATCAGTGCAGTTTTTTTTCCCGCCGCCGCAAAGCACGCTCGACGCTTCGTGGATGGACCTTGATCCCAAAGTGTTCCTTGACACGTCGAGCCAAGGCTGGAGCGTCCAACGAACTGTCTGCGCGACACACGTCCTCGAGGAAGGATACGATTTCGTTGTTGAGCTTGTGACCCGCGCGAGGTCCTCTCTTTTTGGGCAGCAACCCCGTTAATCCATCGCTGCGAAAAGCCGATTGTGCCTGGTAGAAGGTTGGCCTCGACAAACCAAAGTCCTTCGCCGCCTCGGTCACCGATGCGCCATCCATCTCCACTCGGCGGAGCATTTCGTACTTCACCTGAAGCAAGTCGCGCGGATCGAAGAATTCGTGCTCGGTAAACAGTGAATCTGTCACACCCTCTGGATGAGGGTTGAGCATCCCGTGGCGTCGCAAGGTCTGCGGTTTGGGATCGGAGTGGGGTCGTCGAGGCATCGTGCTTACCGATTCGTCGAGAAATGTAAACTAAACTATGCCAACATTTGGATTTTGTCAAGTCCTGATGGGTCCAATATCTCTTCAAAACAAGACTAATTTTAACATCATTGACCAAATTTGCAAAGATGCGCACCCATCTATCCGGCATAATGTACTTTACATGTTCGGCAAAATTCACTTGACACTCCTTGCCCGCGTACGGGGGGCCCGCTTTCTCTGGAGGGAATCGAGAAGGTCTGCAAGTTGTAGAAGATCCTTGGATTGAAAGTATGCCCGACCGGCTGCGATCACGACGAACGGATCCGGGGCCCCTACGTCCGTCCAGCCTGTCGGCACCGCCTTCAGCGCATCCCCGATGTAGAAATAGACTCGGTCCTCACCCCAAGCCTGTCGAATGGTCAGCAACTCGAAACGGCGTCCAACCAGTGGATGGAATGGATGAGTGATTCGAAAGAATTTCTTCTCAGACGGTGCATCGCCTGCAATTGACCGCTTGGAACAAGGGACGAGTAGAGCGCAAAACCCGGCATATTCGCGACAATTTCTTTGCCGCTCGTACTTACATCGACCTCAAAGACCTCAATCGCCAGGCCGAAGAATGGTGCAATGGCATCGCCTCGGAAAGGCCTTGCCCAGAAGACACCGACCGCACCGTCGCAGAAGCATTCGCGGATGAGCAGTCAAAGCTCCTACCGCTACCGGCGCACGATTTCGATACCGATGAGCGCATTGAGGTGCAGGTACGCAAACAACCCTACGCCCGTTTTGATCTCAACGACTACTCAGTACCCCACGACCACGTACGTCGAACACTCGAGATTCGTGCTAACCTCAAGGCCGTACGCATCTTTGACCTCGGCGAGGAGGTCGCCTACCACCACCGTAGCTTTGACAAAGAGCAACAGATTGAAGACCCGACCCACATCGAAGGTTTACGTGAGTATAAGAAAAGAGCTCGGGAAAAGAGTCGGGTCGACCACCTTCTACGTGTAGCGCCAAGTGCACAGTCAGCTCTTTGAGGCGACGGCTGCGCAGGGATTAAGTCTCAAATCGTTGAGCAAGAGCCTTAACCGTTTGCTCGATGGTTATGGTGCAAAAACACTGGAATGGGCGATTAACCAGGCCACGAACAGCGGTACGCCGCATCTCGGGGCGGTGCGCCAGATTCTTGAAACAGGACGTACCGAAGAAGGGCACCCCCCACCAGTCACCGGAGCGGTACCCAACGACCCACGCCTACGGGAGCTTGCCGTCCAACCGCACAACCTAAGCCAATACGACCATCTCATGGAGGAACACGATGACCAAATCCCATAATCAACACCAGCAATTGCGGGACCGAATCCAGGGCCTCAAGCTCTGGGGGTTGTTGGCACACTTTGACGACGTGGTGTCTGAGGACTGGTTGCCAACGCTCCTCGATTACGAAGAGGCTGAGCGACAACATCGAAGCTTGGAGCGTCGCCTCAAGGCGGCAACACTGGGAGCCTTCAAGCCCATCGCTGACTTCGATTGGAAGTGGCCCAAAAAGATCGACCGCGCCGCAGCTGAAGACCTCTTTACCCTCCGATTCATGACCGAAAGTGCCAATGTGCTCCTTTTGGGGCCCAATGGCATGGGTAAGACCATGCTGGCGAAGAATTTGATTTATCAAGCCGTTCGGCGAGGTTGCACAGCCCGATTTGTAACCGCCAGTGATATGCTCAATGACCTCGCCGCTCAAGACAGCGACTTATCTTTGGCTCGCCGGTTGCGACGTTACTGCCATCCAAAACTCTTGTGCATCGACGAAGTAGGATATCTTTCATACGATGCGCGTTATGCTGACCTTCTATTTGAAGTCATCACCCGCCGCTACAACGATAAACGCTCTATCATCCTCACCACGAACAAGCCATTTGCTGAATGGACGGAAGTCTTCCCAAATGCCGGTTGCGTGGTGACTTTGGTTGATCGCCTTGTGCACCGCTCAGAAATACTTCCCATTGAAGGAGAAAGTTACCGGCTGCATGAGGCCACCCTAAGCGCCAAGAGCAGAAGGCAGAAGCGTCGAAAGGCCGGGGCCGCTGCGCGTAAGATGTCGTCGCAACATTGAACTCTATGGTCTGGTCTGATCGAGGGGAACACACGTCACCGAACGCCCCGGCCTTTTCGGCCGATACCAAAGCTACAGGCCCCTCGAACGAAGTGGGCATCGGCTACAATGATGACTGCGATTGAGGCACCGGGGACGAAACCTCATCCTTCGTTGTCGTTCCCACCTCCATCGATTAGATGGCTCACCTTCACCGATTCGCGATCTCTGACCTTGATAGGAGTACAAGAGCAAGCGGCACGCGTGAGCCACATCGACGCCTCGCCTCCGAGAAACACTTCACATCCAGACGACCGAACTTTGGTCCTGGAATACTTTATATCTTGGTGGCGTGGTTACAACCGCAGGACCCCACTATTTATGCGCGCTTCGTGGCCACGGCCAACACCAGTCCATAGTGTTGGTAACTGAAATCGCATTCGGTTTGTTTTTAGGGTCGACGATATCCAATTTGGTTGTGCCGCAGACCATGACGAAGACGGTGTGTACGCACCATTCGATTGCAAACGACAATGATGCTGAGTCAATTTTCGACAGCTGCGCAGAATAGAAAACCAAATGCGGCTTTCGAAACAAAAGGGACTTGTCTGCGAGCTCCAAAGTCAACGTTTGAGAACGAGTCCTATGACCCTACGAATCACTATGTGGGAGCTCCTACCCTGGCCGCGCACAAAGAAGCCTGGCCGTGACCCGGACTCGTACTGAGGGCATCGCCGTTGACGTCTTACTGGAGTTTCACCTCGTTCTGACAGCCGAGAGCTGCTATGATCCCAGGCGAACGGGCACACTACTCGTATCGGAGGAAAGAACAAACTATGGGAAGTGAAGAACGTCGCTTTGAACTGATCAGCGCTACATCCAATAAATTCTGGTGTATTCCCTTGAAGGGTTCCGTCACACCGTCCGGTACGGAAAGACCGGCACGGAGGGACGGAGCAAAACAAAGTTATTTGACACGGTGGAAGAGGCTCAAAAGTCTTACAACCGCCTCATCGAGGAGAAGCTTAAAAAGGATACAGGGAAGTCGAAGGTTCGGATAGGAGTTCTGGACGCAAGGCCTCGCTCACAGAACAGTTGGACAGCCTCGAATCATGGAGAAAGGCCAATGACCTGCTATGGATGAGCGACCTTTCGCCGGGGCTTTCGAAGTCACAGATCGACGAGCTCACGAAGACGCTACTCCCCTACAAGCTCCCTCAAGATCTGTACGAGCTATATCAATGGCGAAACGGTCAGAAGGGATATTGTCACTACTTCCCTCTCTTGTTCTTGCCGCTTGACACCGCAATCGAGCAATATCACTTTTCTTCAAGAGAGCTCGAAGGGTGGAACCCACTTTGGTTTCCCTTCTGCAACAGCGACAACGACCAGTATCTCGTAGAGCTCAGTGCTCCGCAAAGTCTGTCGTCGCCCATTTATCTTGCATTGCACCAAGATCCTGACATGTGTCTCTGGTACAATAGTGTGCGAGGCCTCGTCGATACGACCCGGAAGTGTCTACAAAGTGGTGCCTGTTCCCTTGAGGAAAATTCGTACCTCGAGATCGACCGCGAGAAGTACGATCGGATACGACTTTCACTCAACCCAGGCGCATTTTCGTTTGGAGAGTCCGAAGTCCGGGGAGCGAATGTATTTGATACGGTTGGAACTCGAGACTGGCCAGACAGATGGAAAAACGCCGCGGGAATCGAAGAGCAAGTGCAGCTCACCGGTGACATCATGTCCCTTTCGGACTTTCTAGCCGAAGTGAAGTTTGGTCGAGCAGTCGGTGCTCTCGTTGCAGGTCGTATCGTGGCCTTGGAAGGAGGGATTCACTGGGCTCTCTACACACTATCGGATGGAAAAGCGGAGATCACGGTCTTCTGCAAGCACAAGAAGAGCATACGAGAAATCGGAATCTCCGACGACGTGGAACTCGAACTCACGGCCGAAAGAGTCTATGTCCAAGAAGCGGAGCGATTCGCAGAATTTACTGCGTCCAAGATAAATGTTCTAGAGCACTCGGACGAAAGGCGTCTACCCGTACATGAAGACGCCGAGCGCTTCAAAAAGGCTGCTATGAAACTGATGCAGGGGTCAAAAGGCAAGTACCAAATTTGGACCAATCCACATCCAGACGGAACGGCTTTCCAGTCTTCCTGTATTGTGGGGACGTGCAAAACCGAGAAGGAAGCACTCGAGTCGTGCCAGAAGTGGGTCGAGGGTGATTTGCGCTATCTCCTTGCTGATATTTGGGACGATGAAACCGCCCGCCGTCTCCTTGACGTTTATACCGGGGAGCTGTTAATGTCCTATCCACGAATTAAAGGACCGACCCACGGGATCCGATTCTCAGCCATCGACTATGCTAAGTCGCGTGCAGAGGAAATCTGTGCTGAGTATCAGAAGTAGATCGTTTCAAGTCGAACACAAGTCCATGGCGCCTGTTCGTCGTTCTCATATCGCGACTCTCACTATTGCTCTATGAGTGTTCGATGAAGGGATTAAGGCTCTTGGGGTTTAAGGCCTCGCTTGACGCAATACTTCGTCCGATTTGGCCTACGGTCCAACAACTGTGTTGGGCAATAGAAGACGCTTCCTTTTCGGGCAGTCCAGATGAAGTCTTTGATACTGCCTTTGAGCTAAGGCCAGGTGTGCCCGTTCCTCGCGACGTTAACGATTCATCCTGGAACGCATGTCCACCAATCTGTGAGGTTGCATGGTGCAAACCAGGGCACCTCACCAAATTGGCTCCATTCCTATTTGGCGACTGGGACAGCCTCCTTGCACTCTCCTACCCGCCGCCATGTGAGCGGCAGGACGTTAACACCAGCCACGAGTGGATCTCGAACAACGCACTAGAGCACATCTCATAACCTCATTTTCCTGGACCTGGACCTGGACCTGGACTTGGACCTGGATTCCTACCGGCGGGTTCGAGGGGGAAGGCACATCTTGGAGAGAATGCGAACGATCGGGTCGAGTATCTTAACAGCCTCCCGAACCGATGCTTTGTCGATAAAGCCAAGAGCAAAACAGGCGTCGACAATTGCTCCACACTCCATAGCGGAGCCTCTGGCGATTGCGTAGAAGCGTTTTTGGTCCGTTGGCCTGGTCTTTCCAGAGCCTTCCGCGATATTGAGCGGGACAGACAACGACGCTCGCCGGATTTGGTCCGCAAAACTTGCGTAGCCGGGGGGAAATCGATCCGTGAGCTGCGATGCGAGAGGCAGGAAGGCGATGGCCAACCGGTAGACTTCGAGATTTCGGTAGTTCATGCGTCCAGGTCCAAGTCCAGGTCCAGGTCCAGGCTATACTCGCGCCAACGGATAGCGCAAAGAAGTAGAACTTGCGCAACGATTTTCAGTTCGTTTCACCCCGGACGAGGTCAATATAAATTTCGTAGAAGGATAACAATGCATCCAAGATGTAGAAGGCCGAGAAAATTGTCCGATTGTCGCCACCGACGTTCGAGGGTACCAGTTCCAACGACATCACCGGTCGCCAGGAGCCCAGTCGGTGGTGCGAAAACCTATCGGCGCGGTGGAGAGCGTAGGTTCGGGACGCAAGGCCGCGTGGTCGACGTATCTGGGCCAACCGGCCCGGCGGTTCATGGTCGCCGGCAGCACCATTGGATTCAGTTCAGCTGGCCGATTGTCGGAATCCTTTCCCACCCATGACGAAGCACTCGGAGCGTTCGGTGAGTCGTTCAGCGATGACTTGGGCGTTGAGCGCGTCTGGAAAAACTTTGGTCCAGTCTTTAAACGCCCGGTTCGTGGTGATGGCCGTCGAGCGTCGGTAATCATATCGCTCTGAGATGACCTGGAATGCGAGTTTGGCCTGCGCGGCGTCCATTGCGAGCACGGCGAAGTCGTCGACAACAAGCAGATCTGCTCGGTGGTAGCGACGAATGGCCTTTTCGATGCTACCGTGGATCTCGGCACCGGCGAGCTCGTTGAGCATTTTCGGGGCCGTGGTGAAAACCACACGCTTAGTTGCCTGGCAGGCGTAAGCAGTGCATAGACGGGCCCACGACAAGCCTGATGACCGGCGCCATATTTGCCTCGCACGGCGTGACGGCCGGCAAGGAGGCAGAGAGCAATGAGAAAAGAATCATCACGTTATTCGGAGGGGCCAGCTCGCCGGTCCAAGGGTCGTCCAGATGTTGAAGACTATTTGCAAGCGCTGCGAGAACAGTTCGCGGCGTTTCGGAACACGCATCGTCCCCGGACGCGAATTCCAGACGAACTTCGAAGATCGGTCGTGCAAGCGATTCGACAGGGTGCAGGCCGGACAAAGGTCCGGCGTGTTTGTAGTGTGTGATCGCAGCAGCTCGATGTATGGGAAAAGCAAGATGAAGAAGGGGCGCTTGATTCGAAGGGCGTTCAGAACGATGCGCGTATATTCTCCTTGGACCGCAGCGACGAAATTCCGGTCGAGAAAGGAAGGACCGATCTGTTAGAGCTTCGACTCTACGGCTGGTCGGTTACGCTTCGACGGATCGACGAACGGTTCGCGTAGTATGATTCCGGTTACGATTCGTCGCGTCTTCATGGCGCAGCACCCGGTGGACTTTCGTAAGCAGATGAACGGTCTTCTCGGTGAATCCTATCGCCTAGGCGCAGATCCATATCTTGGCGACTGCGTACTGTTTGTGAAGAAAGACCATACACAGCTTCGAGCTATCGTGGGAGACAGCGTGGGCCTGTACTTGGTGAGTCGACGTTTTGAAGGAGGTCGCCTCCGCACTCTACTGCGTTTCGCGGAGGAGCCTTCACGAACATCAATATCGACGGCAGAGCTGTCGCTGCTTCTTGAGGGCGCGACTTTCACAGTTCACAAGCGTGCCCGCAGGTGCTTGCCCAGCGAGAGGGAGCATTCGGCGTTCCAAAAAAAAGGCGTTGACACGGAGATCCCGGCACGATCTTAAGCTTGCGATGGAGCTTGGTGACGTCGGCAAGCTCAGTGATGCTCAGCGTAAGGTGGCTATTGAGTGGCTTGGCCGCACCGTAGAGACAGCGCCTGCGCCCCTGCAACGGTTCCTGAGTACGGTTTTGAAGGATCTGATTTCGGGTTGCGGGTCCCAGAGAAAGTATAGCCGGTATTCCCGAGAGCTCGGGCGTGCGTTGGGAATCGTTCCGTCGAGTGAAAAACGTCCGAGCGGGGACCCTCTCAAGGGGGTCAAGTCGACGCCTAAGCCTGATGCGTTGAGTAAACGGGAGCGGCTTTTGCAATTGCATGACCGTGCCGAGGCGTTGGCGGAACGCCACAAAGCACTCAGGAGAAAGCACATGTCCAATGCCAAGAAACTGAAGAAAAAATTGTCTAATCTCGCTGAAGAATGGCCAAGTACGGAAATCGTGAGCGCGTTAAAATCGGGCGTACCGGTCGAGGAGATCGAGCTTTCCGATGAAGAAAAGGCTGAATCGAAGTCCGAGGCCACTGCTCTCATCGAGCACTTAGAGGTCGGCGGCGAAGACGAGCCTGCGTTGAAATCGTCTACCGAAACGCTGATGAACACCAGCCTCGTGTCACCGAGTGTTGAACAACGCACCCTACCGGTTGAATTTCTGCCGAATGGCGATGCGGAGCGCGTAATAGACACAATCAACGAGTCCCGGGTGCGCTACGATTTCTCTGTGGCGGTCACTCGGGTCGAACTCGAGGTAGAGAAGAAGATCGTAGTTACGAAGAGCGGTGACCGTAAAGTCGTTTCTGCCTCAACGGCTGACATCGGTCCGCCGCGTTATGCCGTAACCTGGCAGGCACTGGCGACATTGGCTGTGATGATTGCCCAGTACGCAACCCCTCTCAACCGACTTGCCCGGATGCTGACGACGAATGCGAAACGGTTCACGGCTGGAGGCCTGGGGCGCATGGCCCATTATGTTGCTAAGCGTTTTGTTCCGATCTATTTGGAACTCGCCAAACAACTTGCGGACTGCGAAATTCTGGCGGGCGACGACACTTCATGCCGCGTACTTGAGGTTTCATCGTACTTTTCGAAGCGAAAGGGCGGAAGGGGAACATCGCCTCCATGGGCAGGTTATCGCACAACAGAGGATGCCGAAAACAGTTATGCCGAATGCATGAAAGACAGGGATAGAATTCTCGAACACAGAGCAGAGGGCGACCGAGCCGCTAAGCGCAGACCACTCACGGAGCCATCCCTTTGTGTTCTGGTCGGCCGGATGCTTGCGTTCGAATCGATGAAGCGCGACGGAAAAAATTCAAAAGAGGGACTGCATGTTACGGTCGCGACGGGTCGAACTGACCCTGAGCGCCCGGAAAGTATGATCACGTTCTACCGAACCCACTTCGGAAGTTTCGGAGACCTGCTGGCTATGCTTTTCGAAATAAGGAACCCCGATGCGCGTCAACTCACCGTACAAGCTGACCTCAGCAGCTCGAACTTCGTTAGAGAGAAGAAATTCACCGAAAACTTCGACATCGACTATGCTGGATGCTCTGCTCATGCCAGACGCCCCTTTGCTCAATACGAAGATCACGACCCCACACACGCAGCCTATATGCTCCATCTTTTCAGGGAGCTCGCTTTGCACGAGCATTTGCTCGACCTTTACGGCCGCAATTACGATAATGTTTCCGCAGTAAGAAGCAATGATAGTCGGGAAGTCTGGGAACATATGAAGGTGCTCGCACAACAGATCGCAACCATTTGGTCCAAGGCGACACCCCTCGGGACGGCTGCAAGGTACATCATCAAGCACTTTGAAAAACTTACCGCGTATCTTCGCAACCCAAGGCTCGAGGCAACGAACAACCTTCGAGAACGCCTCCTCCGAATCGAGAAACTGATTGAGAAAAGTTCCCTCTTTCGCAGGACGACAGAGGGACGCATTGTCCTTGATATACTACGCACTATTGTACAAACTTCGGTTGCGGCCAGAGTTCCGGTTCACGCGTACCTTGTTGATGTCATGAAAACGGATCCTGGGTTAGTTGCCAAGTATCCGGAACGTTATACACCCCTCGCTTGGAGTTGTCGCAAACCGAAAGAAACGTCGTAGTCTCCCATCCTGAGCCGACCGAATCTTCGCAAAGCACCACGACCGGCAAACCACCGCCAGATCCACACGGCCTTGACCTCAGCCAGGCACAAAGTAGAAAACCGGGAATCCGACGCGTGGACCGACGACACCCACTCAGGCTTGCAAACCTGGCCTCGCGCAACCCATCTGAGCCCAGCTACCCAGGCATCTCGTCGCTCCACATGCACCTTCGAAGCCGGTAGACTGTTGGGTCTCAGATGGCGCCGGAGCCCATCGCGCTAAGAGTTTTCGAGGATGCCTCTCAATGCACTGGTTACAGAAAAGCGCCCATCCGCTGGCTCAGCGTGTATTCGAGGTACAGATGACGTGAGTAGCCCAAAACAGAAACGAAAGCGCTCACCCGGCGCGGACAACCAGGAATTGCGAATCCGAAATCGGCCCAGTCCACCTGAAGCACAGAGCCTGGCCGGAAGTCGAGAGTCAGGTAAGCCTCTTTCGGTGAGTGAGGCCGAAGTGTGCGCATCCGTTCGCGGAGGATGCTGATCCCACCTGTGTAGCCAAGTGGACGCAAGCGCTCCAGCATCGACGGCGCCAATAGGTCAGGCATATCCGACAGCATCGCGCGAATCGTGTCCTCGTATGGGTCCAGTATGGAGTAGCGCGGTTCCTTGGCTCGCGGTCGTTCCGATAGCAATGCCCGGCCAAGGATCTTCCGAATCGTTTTTCGACTCATTGAAAGTCGACGAGCAATCGCACGCATAGAGAGACCTTCGACCATCGAGAGACGAAGCACTTCAGTCAGCTTGTCGGATATCTCTTCGCTCATCGCGATTCTCTGAACTTCTCGAGCTGTCTTTCTGCACTCAAAGTCGCTCGTGGCTTACGGACTCGGAGTCGAACGAGATCACGAGGCAACGCTGCCAGAGACTCATTCCAACGCATGGACCACGCGTCCTCTGCGTCCACAGACAATACAGCGCAGAGAGGCCCACCATGCCATCGGGCCAACAGCGCGACCAGTCGACGGAGCATAGTATTTCGAGCCACGGTTGACAGCTCCAACAACGGACCGGAGAAGCACACCCATGTCGTGGCGCCATCGTTTCCTCGTCGAAGTCTTAGTTGCAGCCGCTGTTTCAGCATCTCGTTGCTCCGAAGTCATGGATGCCCCACTCGTCAAATTTTTTCGACTGTGATCTCCCACGCGACGATTTCGACTACGCCGTTCCTGTTCACGCACCCGATGATCTTCGCGACCCTCCGGGCTGTCCCGATACCGGCGACGCGCCGCCCGTTTGCTCGACTCGCGTCCTAATTCCGAGCATTTACGGGCGCAGTACCGTTGTCCACGATCACACTTGCGGTGGATGGCGAATGGTAAAAAACACCATCGGCAAAATCGAATTCGGAGCTCCACTCTCCTCCAACGGACAAAGACTGGACAGGGAGCACGACCTCAAACATGATCACATCGAGATCTACGGCTCCACTCGCCGAGGGTGACCTGGCTACAGACCGGGTCACCCGTCTCATCCACCTCACGAGACGATTCCCTATTCCAAAATCGCCCGCCACTTTTTGGAAGATTTACATTCCACAATCCATCCACAGGGATTCACAGGATGACCCAACGAGGTCGGTGGTGACAGTCCGATTTGTATTCCCAGCGAATGGAAAGCCGGCGAAACTGCTTGAGCCAAGCGAAAAGCCTCTCGACTTTCCATCGGCGCTTGTAACGTCGGAAAGAGCGGCCATCCTGCTTTCTCTTACTCGGCCTTTGCCCTCTGCGTTTTGGCGCTATAAGCTCAATTCCTCTTCCGCTTTTGAGTTCACCCTGTAGCTTTCTGCTATCCCAGGCCTTGTCGCCGATGAGCTTATTGGGAAGCTCATCGACAAACGCAGCGTCGAGCACTCTTTGAGTGAGAACAATGTCGTGTCGGGAGCCCTCTGCAATAACCACAGATAGTGGAAGACCATTGCTGTCTGCAATGGCCATCACTTTCCTCGCATTCCCGGCACGACACTTCCCGACACATGTTCCTTTTTTTTTGCCTCTACGTACGTGCCATCTATGAAGGCCTCGGCATCCTCGCTCGTCGCCAAAGTTTTCCTAAGTCCAACGAGGACTTTCTCAAACACGCCCTTTCTTACCCAGATCTGAAATCGACGATGGCAGGTCTGATAGGGGGGATAGCGACGCGGAAGATCTGCCCAGGGCGCCCCTGTTCGGAGAACCCATAACACTCCATTCAGAACACCTCGCGGTTCTCGCCATGGCCGCCCTCCCTTGATGCCTGTCTTACGCTTTTCAGTTGTAGGAAAGTGCTTCCGAATAGCCTTCCACTGATCATCCGTGACGTCCATCGACCACGGTAGATCAAATCCTCGAACCCATGTCGATCCCCCTTTGGCGAGGTTATGAGATGTGCTCTAGCACTACTTGATTAGGGACCTCACTTGTGATCCAAAGTGTCCATGAGCCGGACATTTGGATCTCTTCAGAAGGAACTCGAGTCGTTTCTCACGGCTCATTTGTCGAACTTGGAAAACGACGAGCGCATCGAGGCTTTGACCTGGTATTGCCAGGGGATTGGGCTGGAGCTTCCGCAAAAGAGCGTCTTTGGAATCGGCTCCCGACTCGATCCAGGTAACGTCGAGGCTCGGCGGCAGCGTATCCAAAGGGCTCTCCAGAAGGGCCGGTTTACTCACCACAACGTGTTCTCACGGCTCCAAGAAACAGTTTCACGGCAGGGCGATAAATTCGAAGCCTATGCGATCGACGATACGGGGATTGCCAAGAAGGGCGAGAGTTCTGCGGGGGTTCAAAGACAATATTCCGGGACCCTGGGGAAAATCGACAATTGTCAGATCATTGTCACGATGCATGCCATATCGGACGATTTCGGACTTTGCTTGGATGCTCAGCTGTATCTTCCCGAGTCGTGGACTGAAGACGAGGCGAAGCTAAAGAAAGTGGGGGTGCCATCGAAAGAGAGCGATTTCCGAAGTAAGCCAGAGATAGCATTGGACCAACTTGAAGCAGCGATAGGTCACGGTATGCCCAAACGCCCAGTGGTCGCCGACGCTGGCTATGGCGATAGCCGCGATTTTCGCGATGGCCTGACAAAACTGGGACTTGTCTACGGAGTCGGCATTTCATCTAACACTACCGTTTGGCCGCCGGGAAGCCGGCCTGAGGTGCCTCCCCGGACAGGAAAATCAGGCCGTCCGTTTACCCAGGATCGAGATAAGAATGGCAAAAAGCCTGTCCGAGTCGACCAACTTGCTCATCAGTATTGGTCCGACGGAAAGTTTAGAACCGTACTATGGAGGAAAGGCAGCACAGGGAGAATGCGAGGACAATTTTATGCGGTCCGTGTTCGCAGTGCGGAGCGCCGAACCAAGAAGAAGAGAGCAAGTGATCCCATTTGGTTGGTCATGGAGAGGGAAGTCTCGGCGGACGAATCTTTTAAGTACTATCTGTGCTCTCTCCCCAGAAGTGCTTCGATCAAAGAGGTCGTTCGCCTAGTCAAGATGCGGTGGCACATCGAACGTGACTACCAGGACATGAAGCAAAAACTTGGATTCGATCGCTACGAGGGCCGAAGTTGGGGCGGTTTGCACCGTCATCTAGCCATGGTTTCACTACTGCACGCTTTTCTTTCCCTCCACCGAGAGGCTTTTTCCCCCGGAGAGCCATCAGAACCCGTGGACGTGGGCGGACTTTCACCGTGCCCTTGTTGTGGTGCTTATGCACTGGTTGGGGAGCTGTCCCACCTGTCACAGGAAGTTCAGTAAAAACGCTGCGCGGAGGCTGATCAGGTAGTGCTAGTCTATCTTGCGTGCATCGATGGGGCTTTCTGGGAAATCTATTCATGTGAAGAAAGCCTCCTCGAGATCCTACGAATCGCTCTTCCGAACACAATAGAACACTGTAATTTGAAGGATAAATTCTATTGATCGCGCGGAGCCGGACAGAAGATCCACCACCCTTATTCCGATCACTGTGGTGATTCCCGATCTTCACGCCCCTGGTCGCCTGTGCAAATTGTCTCTTCGCCTGAAAATGACCACTCCAAGCAAACCCATTGAAGTACGGACAGGAACGGCATACATACAGCCAGTGCCGCCAGAAACACCAAAGGGCCTAGGAACGGAATCCTAGCAAGCAACCATGCGGGAACCAGGACAACGGAACAGAATAGCCCACCCGCGATCCACAGGGGGCTCGTGAGCACTAGGATGACCCGCGTAGTCAATCCTCTAGAATCCGCCTTGCCCACGCATCTTATACCTACCACGGCCGGCTTGGTCAGCCGACGCCCCCGTGTCGAATCAACCGCCTCCGAGTTGAATTGAGGGCTTCAAACCCCAGGGGAGCGCGGAGCCCCCACGGTTTGACGCGAATGGACCAAAATCTAGCCTAAACATCAGCTCTTAGGTCATGGACCGATCATTGCTAGGATTTGAAGGTAGTGGGCGAGTCAAAAATCTGGACGTGGTTGCTCGGACTGGGGCTCGCCTGCGGCGCATGCCAAAATATGGTGGGCAGCCCTGAAGGCGGTCAAAGACACGGCATCACACCTGGAAGCACCCCCCAGGTCGTGCCGGGGGACCAACAGGCGACGACGCCCCAAACCCCGAACCACAATGCAACCACCTCTGGAACCAGTCCAAATTCACAAGAGCCTGTGGACCCGCTGGAGCCCGGGCCCTGTACGACGGACGAAGTTCCATCGCCCACCTTGAGACGCTTGAGCCGAATCGAATACCAAAACAGCGTGCGGGACCTGCTTGGGGTCAATATCGACGTTAGCAATCGACTTCCTCCCGATGAAGAAGCGCTTATTTTTCACATCAACACCAGTCCGGCGGACACCCGAACCGCGGAGCTGCTGCTGGCGACTGCACGCGCTATCGCCGAGCAAAGCCTCAAAAAACCAGACATGTTTTTGCCCTGCGCGCTGGATGAGCTGAACGATGGGTGCGTCCACGAGGCCATCGACGGCCTCACCCGTCGAGCCTTTCGGCGTCCGGTCGACAAGAGCGTCCGGCAGGTCCTGTTTGACCAATACCACGCCCTGAGCCAAACCCACGGCCCCGGGGCCGGACTCGAAGCCGTCATCAGCTCGATTCTTCAGGCCCCCGACTTTCTTTACCGCCTGGCCAACCCACAGGGCCAAAGCAGCGACCTAGACGACTACGACCTCGCGGCAAGACTGTCGTTCACCATCTGGCAATCGATACCCGATGACTCCCTCTTGGAGGCCGCCAAAAACGGAACGCTGAAGACGGCAGACAACATCGAGGCCGAGGCCCGCCGAATGCTTCAAGATCCGCGGGCGCGTGCCACGCTGGTGGACTTTCATAGACAATGGCTCCAATTCGATGAGCTCGACGGCATTCAAAAAGATGCAAAGGCATTTTCCGATTTCGATGAAGAGCTTGTAGACGCCATGCAAAAGGAAACCGAGCACTTCATTGACGACATCATTTGGAACGAAGGCGGGCGCCTGAAAGATCTCCTTGCGGCGCCATGGACCTTTGTCAATCGCCGGCTGGCCAACTTCTATGGCATCGACGCCCCAGACGGCAAAAACTTCGAAAAACGAACCCTGGCATCGAAAAACCGTAGGGGCCTTCTGACCCAGGCCAGCTGGCTGGCGGTCAACGCAGCAGCCAACCGGTCCGCACCCACGAGAAGGGGGCTTTGGATCCGCGAAAACCTTCTTTGTCAATCCACGCCGTCGCCGCCACCCAACCAGATCCTTCCCGAGCTTGTGGATGGACAAAGTACGAGACAACGCTTCGAGACCATCCTCGATAGCCCGACGTGCCACAGCTGCCATCGCCTTATGGATCCGATCGGGTTTGGATTCGAAGGTTTCGACGCCGTGGGCCACACGAGAGAAACAGACGGCGATGAAACAGTGAGAACCCACGGCTACTTCGCCGCCACAGACGACCTCGACGGCGACTTTGCAGGGGCCACGGAAGTCGCAGAGGCGCTTTCGGAATCGGAGCAGGTGAGGCACTGCGTCACCAAGCAGTGGTTCCGGTACACGCTCGGTCGGCTAGAAACCGCCCAAGACCAGTGCTCCTTGGGCGAGGCATACAACGCATTCGAAGCGTCCGACTATGATGTTCGCGAACTTTTGGTCGCACTCACCCGAACCGATGCATTTCGCTTTCGAGGGAAAGTACAATGAAGTGGCAACTGTCGAGAAGATCGTTTCTCCGAGGACTCTGCGCCGGTGCCGGCGCCAGTCTGTGCACGCCCTTGGTGCCATCACTCAGCCAGGCGGCCAACGACGGGCAATTCCCCACGCGTTTCGTTTTCATGTGGACGCCTCAAGGAACCGTGCTCGACCGATTCAACCCGTCGGTCAACGGACCTGACCTTCCCCTGACCAACGTGCAGCTTCCAGACATCACGGCGCCCCTCGAACCATGGAAAGAACATCTTCTCATTGCCACCGGCATGGACAACAAGATTCGAGGTCCGGCCAAAAACAATCATCCGCGGGGCACCGGAACATACCTTACAGGGAAAGAGCTGGTCAGAATCGGAACCTCGGAAGCTGGCCATCCGCTGACCATCGGTGGTGGAATCTCGGTAGACCAGTTCATCGGCAAACAAATGCCCACAACCTTCAAATCCCTTGAGTTCGCGGTCCACCAAAAGCCGTTTAGTACCTATGTGCGTACAACCTTGTCTTACCGGGACAAAGAACAACCGATCAGCGTGGAAGCAGATCCAAGAAAAATGTACGCCCGCCTGTGGAACGGATCCGGGACAACACCCCAAACCGACCAAGAAGCGACCCGAGAGTCAGCCATTCGCTTGGCCTCGGTCGATTTTGCAAAAAGCAGACTGGATGCGCTGAAAAAACGGGTATCCTCCGAGTATCGCCCTACGCTCGAAGCCCACTGGAGTTCGATGCGAGAAGTCGAAACGCGCCTTAAACAAGAACGCCAAGGCACCGAAGTGCGCTGTGATCCGCCAAACGCCCCGACCATCAGCAACCCCTTCAAGAACAGCAACTACCCGGCGGTTGGCAAAGCCCAAATGGACCTGCTCGTGGCAGCCCTCAGCTGTGATCTGACACGGGTCGCCACATTCATGTGGGACCGCGCTGGGAGCAACACGGTCTTCGAATGGTTGGGTATCCGGGACGACCATCACGACCTCACCCACGCCCGAAAGGCCGAAGAACTGACGAAGATCGGCCGCTGGTACTGCGAGCAACTGGCCTATCTGTGCCAGCGGCTCAAGAGCGTGCCCCAAGGCGATAAGACCCTCTTGGATCACACCGTCATTGTCTTTGCCAACGGGATGACCAACGGCGGGGGACACACCAACACCAACCTACCGCTGATCCTGGCAGGCGGTGCAAACGGATTCTTCAAAACGAACCGCATTGTCGAATTCAACCGGCCCCACAATCATCTGCTGGTGTCCTTGTGCCATGCCATGGGATTGAATACCGTTCAAAGTTTCGGCAACCCCGCCTACGTAGGAGCCGGAACCGAGCTCCACGCCTGAAACATCTCGGGCTCTTGCAACCCAATAGATTCCCCCGGGCAAGCCCGGGGTACTTACTATCACAGCTCCAGGAGGAGCTGACCTGAATCCTGCTGACCTTGGTGTTCTACGTATCGTCGGATAGCCTGTTCATCCACGCCTACGCTGCTGACGAAGTAACCGGGCGACCACACAACGTTTTCTTTCCAATAGACCCGGGAGAGCCATGCGAATGCTTTTCGCAACCGAGCCGCCGATTGGCTTTTTAGCCGACCCATCACCTCCGAGATGCTGTACTTCGGTGGGATCACCATCACCATGTGGAGATGATCTGAATCAAAGCCAATCGTCTCAAGCCGCACGCCCGGCATACTTCGCAACAGCTTCGGCAGTACACGACGGATGTAGCTACAAAGCGCAGGATTCAGGATCCGACGCCGGTATTTGCAAACCCATACGACATGGTATTGAAGCCGGTATACGCAATGGGCACCCTTAAACGTTTCCACTCCAGGAGTATACCGGCGCCGGACTCATTCACCCACGGGTGAACCCGTGGTGCTCTGTCTTCGACCGTATAGCTACCGGGGCTGCAGGACAAAATATCCGATGACCTCGTAGGCATGTCGGCCGTCGGCCGCTTTTTCTTCCTGCATCTGGACCTCAAAGCCTGTGGGCCTAATCTTCTGCTGACGGGTGATCACCGCCGCGCTGCCATTGTGCGAATGCACTTGGCTGAACACGATGGGTCCGGCAGAAAACGGCTCGGCAAAAGAAACGCGGGCCCACATGGTACTCGGTCCGTTGGAGGAGGCGTTGGTGCTTAGAGTTGAGACCAGTAGCACGCGGCCGTCGGCCAGCGAATGCCTTCCCTTTTCGAACACAACGTAGGATACGTCTTCTTGGGGGTGGATCCCGTCCAAGTAGTCCCACTCTTCGATCATCACCTCGAAGGACTTTGCGCCCACGTTGCGAACGCGTATGTGTGCCTGCTCGGGATTTTCAGTGCTCGTGAGATTGGCGATGACCCCCGTCTCCGAACGTTGTCCAACCTAGGCCATTCTGCTGACCCTCGAAATCGTGCAGTACGTAGCCAAGCGCTGGCTTTTCACAAGCTTTCTTGCTCGGTCTGTTCGACCCGCGAAAAGTCACGTCCAGCTTGAAATACCGGGATCTTACGGTCCTTTCGCCGAGAGAATCACGGACCCCTACCAGGGAGCGTGTGCTTCTTCGTCGGCAGTGATGGAAGGCCCCGGAAGCGGGAAATAGGCGGTTTCGGTGGCGGTGAGATATCCATCGGGTCCAAGCCACCGGGTGATGTAGCTCCTGTCTTCAAACTCGGGTCGCCACTCTTTAATGAAGGCGATGCCGCGCTTGTCTTGGTAGACGAACCCGCGAAATAGGTCGGTGTCGGGATGGCCAAAGGGAATGAGTGCGTCATTGGTCAAGATGCCCTGAAGGATCTCGGGCGAATGGATCGCGTGGATCATGTCGGCTGGGCCTGGCAGATGGCTGAGATAGCTGAGCGACCCATCATCATCCAGGTGGGTGTGAAAAACCACCGATACCTTTTCCCAACGGGCCAAAGGCGGCAGCGCTACCGCACCGTGCTTGCCTGGAACCAAAGCCCAACACCCAAGTTCGGGGAAGTACAACAGCATCCATTCTCGATCACCCATCTCCTCGAGCCGAGTCATTTCCTCGGGGAGCAGTGGTTCGTTCATCAGAAGAATATCGAGAAGCAATCGCCCATCGACCTCGGCCCTAAAGCGATCCCATTTTCTCAAAAGAGCAAGGTCAAATGCGGTTTTTGAGGAAACGAAGCCCTTGACCCGGGCGCTGGGCTTCGGCGCTCTTCCGTTGTTTCGGACAAATCGGCCCTCCTCGTCGAGAACACCGATCTCATAGAGGTACCGTCGAAAATCTCTAAAGCTGCGGGGACCGTTTCTTAACACGCGGGCCATGAAAATCTTGCGATCCTCACCGGTTTTTAGAAAATCTCCGATGTACGGGTTCGTATCGTCCGTCTCTTCGTCGTTCTCTTCACCTTCAGCTGTTTCCTCTTCGGTACTTGAGGTCGTCTCTTCTTCGGGCACCTTGTCCGCCTCGTTTTCTTCCTCCGTGTTTGTAGCCGCCACGTAAACTTGCATTTGCTTTTCGCGCCATCCATGCCAGTCGCTGGTGCGTTTCGTACCGACCACTTGCTCCAACATCCATTGATCTACAGCTTGGTGATGAACCTCCCTCCACGGGCTGGTCACATCGTTCGATGTGGTTTCATCGCGGTACCAGTTGTGCCAGAAACCAACGGGATGCGTGTACACCACTCGAGGGGTATTGCCTTCGGGTCCGACCTGAATCACCGTGCCCAGTGGGGCTTCGCGTTGAAAGGTTTCGACCCAACGAACCGCTTGGTACACCTCTACTCCGTCCCAAGTCTTTCGGAGGATGACATCTTGAGGAATGTGCCCGTGCCACCACTCGCGGAGTCTTTGAGCCCACTCTTCCTTCACGTCTGATTCTGCGACAAAACCGATGTTGTCCAACAAGTTCTTGGCGTAACGGTAGTCCATGCCCACCTCTTGGGTGGCGAGAATCTTCGGAATGGCGTCGTAAATCGCTTTGGGGCCCTCCCCTGGAAGGCTTTCAACAAAACCCACGTATTGGAAATCTGGCGAGGGCACCTGAAAATCAACACCGGCTTCCACAACCACCACGTTGGGACGTGAGCCCCCCATCATGGCTTCCACCATGAGGTCTACCTGCTCCTCCGAGACGGCTTCGGCTACCCCGACGCTGACCCCGAGACCAATGATGTTCATGAGAAGGTATTTCAAAGCCTCACGCCCGCCGGTGACCGCGACGAGCTCCCATACGAGGGCCTGGTTGTATTGGACCAATTCGGGACGAACAACGTCCGCGGCCGAGGGAAAAAGGGTAGCCACGTTGACCGGACTTGAAGGATTGCCTGAACTCGCCCCATCTTCGTAGGCATACGCGCTGACGTCCCAGTCCAACCCCCAAGTATACACGAGGTTCCAAAGGTCGTCGTCCGCTCCGTCGTCGTCGTCAACGAACCCTGAGTCTTGAGACTCTGACCCTACGTTTGTCTGCACTGACGGCGGATTCGGTCCTGGGGCCACCGTGCCTGTCGTACCGCTCGTGCGCATGTCTTTTGCGGTGACGGGGTTGGGCAATCCGGCCCAAAGGGCTTCGTGAAGCACAGCAATGGAAATGCCCGCATCTTCCGACAACTGAACGAGGTGTCCGCCGGCGTGCTCATGAACAAAACGGCGAAAAGCGCTTCGGTTTTTTGCCATTTCGGCCGTCGGCATCGCCGGGGGGTCCACAATGACCACGCCTCCCGCGCGATATTCCACCTCAGGCGTGAAATCTTGGAGTATGCGAAACTCCAGAGCGAGGCGGCCAAAATAAAGGGCAGATCCGATGTGAAACGCCGCGACCGGATCCAGTCCATCCAGCGCGTAGACAATGGGTTCTTCCCCCTGAATCGCGTCTTTGATGCCGTTCCAGATGGTGTCTTTCAACCGTTTTCTGACGGTCAAACGCACGGTTTCTCTTGTCGTGTCGGCCGAAAAAACCAAGGTTGGTGCCTCTTGGAGAAGGTTCCAGGAATTGAAGTTGCTTTGTGGGGCATCAAGGGCATCGCCGATACCCGAAATCAGGCTGTCCCATAGGGCTTTTTGGTCTCGGTCGCCCAAAATGGTGCCCAAAGCATTCAACCTTGCCAAATCGTTTGCTTGGAACCCTCGCCGCATCAATCGATCGCGGAACACAAAAGACACGATCTCGCAAGACGTCCCCACATAGACGCTCACTGCTTTTTTCACGGAGTCTTCGAGGGTGCAGACATCGAGAAGCTCTGAGACCACCTGCCGGGGTCGCTCCGTTTCGAAGCGACCCGAAGAATGCGCAAGCCAAGCCCTAGGCGCCCAACCTTGGGCCAATCCGTCTTGGAGAAAGCGAATCTGACTGAGCTCGGTCAGGAGGTGATCGAAAACGTGATCATGATCGTCCGAAACCACCAGGGCGCCTACAGCCTCCGCGAATCGGCGGGTGAGCGCTTTTTGGGTGGCGAAGAACTCATGGTTTTGAACCGGACGATAGGGGGCACCCATGCCCCACGCCCCGCTGGGTCGGTCCGCGATGAGACCAGCCAGAAAAACAGAGGTATGCATCCCGGAACGCACCCGCGGTCGTTCATCGACCAGGGCCTCAAGCTGAAGGGACGCAACCCACGCCTTTCGTGGGTCAAATCGAGACGCAGCGAGATGCCCCCACAGGGTGTCGGTGTAGGATGCTTCCTCGTCCCGAACACGCTCGAGTGTGCGTTCGGTTTTGGTCCGTTCTCCTGCCGACGCGGCAAAAATCGCATACATGGCCATGACATTCGGTGCATGGGCGCTCAAAGAGTCTTGGGCATTGGGCGGGATCGCGACATAAGGACTTTCGGTCTCCTCGTCCCAAAACGAAGTCAGAAGGGTTTCGCGCAATAGGCTTGCTTGGGCCAGGTAGGCATCCGCTTGCTGAACTTCACCCTCCGCCAAAAGCGTTTGGGCGGCCTCTAGAAGCGCAAAGTAGGCGAAGACATTGTCGTCGCTGTACGCCACCGGCTGAAGTACGGCGGAGGCAGGAGCCTGGGAATAGAAGGTCAGCCCGTCGACAACAGATACTTGATGCCCACGCACCGTCTCCAGCACCTGCACAATAGCCTTCTTCGTTCGGGAGGCCAGGTCGCTGGGCGGGGCTGGGTGGTGATTCAAAAACCAGGCCAGGGCATAAACCGATACCATCTGGACGCCGACATCCGAAGCCGCATCCGACAGGGGCACCCGCGTGTCCGTCCGCACCGAGAGAGGGAACGAACGCAGAGGATTCGGATCCTCGGGGATCGACTGCGCCAAGGACAACAAGCCCTCAACCCACCGATCGGCGACATCGAAGCGCTCGTGGTTGACCGCTGCGACAATGCCTAGGGCTTGATCCTGAACCCGCGTGTACGGCCCGTCGCCGTCATACCCCGAGACCATCAGTCGACCTGGCTGGGGCTCGCTTGGAGACAACTCGCTCGCCTCCGATTCGGATGACGGTTGCGACAGTGACTCGACCGGTGGATAGAGCGATAAAAACGCTTGTTCGCGCCAAACGGCGATGGCCGCATCGTCTACATCACGCGCGTAGTGATGAAGCGGTCGGTCTACCGCGGCCTCGGTGTGCTCCAGATGCCGATACACATCAATAAACCAAACAATGGCCGTACTCGACGAAAGCAGCGTAGACAGATCTTGAATGCGCTGGCTCGAATAAGGGAAGCCATGGTCTCGCACAAAGGTTTGAACCCCGGCCCACAGACTCAACGCCTCGTCCCTAAACTCCGCCGCCCGTAGATCTTCAGGCCGGGCGTCCGCGAAAAACAGAAGGCCGAGGATCAGGCCCGTCGTAGCTTCCAAATGGAAGGAAGCCTCCTGTAATTCGCTGGGATCGATATAAGGGTCGCGGAACGCATTCTGGAAGTAGTGGGTCCCGTAGTACTGTTTGGAAGCAAATGCCAAAGACTTCGCGAACTGAAGGTGTGTGTACTGGAGGCACGCGGAAAGGCGCCGGATAAACTCCGGTGGAAGACTGTCGTAGTCAACAGACAGCGCCAACCAGCTGCAGTTGTCGATGGCGACATGCTCGCTGGGAATCAGCTGGGAGGCCTCGGGGGCGTCGTGTAGGGTGCCGCCCGTGACCATTCGGCCGAGATTGTTGGCTTCGAGCGCAGCTTCGATGTGACTTCGCTTTTTTGGGCCAAGCGTATGCTTCGCCAGCGTCGCCTCGAGATCTGCGCGCCATCCCGAATCGTCCCACAGAAGAATGAAGATGCCATCCCGAAGCGCGTTGCGCCAAGCCTCAAGGTCCGAAACATCTTTGAGACCCAGCGCTTCTTGATTCTTCAGAGCGTGGTTCAACACACTGAGCGTATCGAGATTGTGTTCGGTAACAACGTTTCGGGCCTTCACGCGCGCCTTTAAGAGCCGGAAGTCTTCGGGATCTTCGATAAGCTTGGGCTCGACATCCGAGCGGGCCCCGCTCCCGAGATCTTCGCGCCACCGTTTGATCGCGGGAGGCCGTTCGGCGTTCAACGTGGCGTAACCCACCGCATCCAGGACCGAGTAGTAGGCCCATCGTTCGCTCTCGGAGTCCGCGAGGGACGCTCCCTGCCGACCTACCAGGCTTTGGGGATGATCTGCGGCCTCAAGACCTCGGACCGTCCACCCCGCGGTCATCAGGCTATGGACCTGCCCATTCTTAGCCTGGACGTCACGTCGATGTTCAGCCAATCCCCAGAGGGCTTGTTTGTAGCAGCGCCGCAGTTTGTCGCGCTCGGCCTTGGTATGCACTTGTTTGAAGGCATCGGATGACAAGAAGACACCCAACCCTTGTATCGCCCACGCATTGGCGCCGGTGACCAAGCGCGCGTCTTGCCAGTCGTCGCCGTCGGTGTTCCAAGAGAAGGGCCAGCCTTTGATCACCGTTGTTCCGTCACGGGCATGGCCGGTGACCGCGTGGTCGCACAGAAATCGAGCAAGCCCTGGGGCCAGGGCCTGTTCCGCTGCTTGGTTCGATTTCGAAAGCTGCGCCAGCGTAATGCCCTGCGTGTAGGCCCAGACTCGTTGAAAACCAGCAAGATGTTTCGCATCTTGGTACAGCGGTTTCTCCCAAAGATCGGGATCGAGGATCTCGTCGATGCTCACCTGAGCCTCTCCATTTTCGACATCGGGCTCGTACTCTACTTGGTATACGTGGTTGTCATTCGTTCCGGGGGCGCTTGCGATCAGCATGCGGTCCCGTGCGGTCAACGCACGGTCGTAGTTTCCTCGTGCATTCGGCGCAAGGAGCTTCAAGGTGGCCTCTACGCGTGTGGTGTCGCTGCCAGGCCCCCGAACGCTCAAGGCCACACGCTCGCCCTCCCAAGATGCCCAGAACGTGCTTTGGCCCGACTTTAAAGAAACCTGAACCGTCTGGGGCACAGAGACCGCCGTCGCCAACGCCACGGCTTCGGCACCGGCCAAAGGGGCCAGGCTCTTACTGCTTTTGGACGGGTCTGGGTCTGGGGCTGGGTCTGGGTCTGGAGCCAAGACCGTTGCGATGCTTGAGGTCATCCCTCGCGAGCCCCCTCCGGTTTCTGCGCGAACCTCAACCGACGTATCGATGTCGACGGTCATGTGGTACTTATTGACTGCGGTCACCGCGTATCGGGCGCTCTTGTTTGAGATGAGCTCCTGGGGGCTGGTGATGTGGTAGCCATCAATGGTCGTGAGGCGGGACGCCCTCGAAATCACAACGCCTTCGCCGCGATCGGGAGAATCTGCGTTTTCGACCCAAGCGGCCATCAGAAGTTCATCGTAGGCCGCAAGCGCCGGTACGCCCCGGAGCGGACCACCGTCTTTGCCATGGCTCTTCCAATGAATGGGTGTCGCCGCCTGTTCACTGAGCCTCTTCGGTGCGGTCCACGTGTGGTCCTCGGCGGCACTCCGAACAACACGAATCGCACCCACGCCGTCGACTTCGGCTGAGTAATAGACGAGCGCGCGGGCATGGTCTTGGGTCACCGCAAGCTGCGGCATGTATCCGGTCCCCGCCACCTCGGGAACGGACCACCGCTGACCTCCGTCCGTAGAGCGCTGCACAAAAACCGTGTTGTATCCTAAAGCGTTGGGGTCTTGTGAGGTGCCATTTTCATACGCGACGAGCAAAACACCTTCGGAGTCGGTGTAGATCGTAGGATGGGAAGGCATGTCGTCCCGCGAGGGGTCGTTTATGGATGCCACAACCGAAATCCGCCACTTCTGGTTTACGCCGTTTTGCCATGCACCCTGCTGCCACCCCTCTTGGGCCCAGGCACCTGGCGTCAAGGGCCGTTGGGCGACTTTGATCAGATCGCCCTCGTGCCAGCGCCCCTGGTACCGGTACTGGCTGTGGGGCCCTAGCGCGTTCCACTTGGCCTCGTCTCCCGCCTCATAGCTATGTTTCCATACTTTGCCCCAGCCAACGGTCGGTCGAATGCGGCGTCCTTCATGGAGGACGCTTTCCTCCGGATCGACATAGATGGGATTCTTAAGCATGGCATGCCAAAGCCTATTCTCGACAGGCTTGTTGTCCCACAAGCGACGTTGGCGACCAACAATCGTAATGGCTTCGTCACTCACGTGGAGGGCGGGCTCGTACACGTAAGCTTGCTCGGTTCGAACCACGAAGGTCCCCACCTCGGAGCTCGCTGCTCTTGTGCCGGCGATGGCTGGGTCACGTTCGACCCCATCGTTTTGAGTGTACGATTCCTCGCACCAGCAATCTTCACAGCGGCACGCGCCGTTGACCCGGGGATAGAGGGCTTTGTAGTAAATCGTTTTGTGGTCCGGCACCCGCCGCTCGACGTCGAAAACGTTGGACGGCTCCCCCGCGAAGTCTTTCAGGTAATAAACTTTGTTGGCTTCACCCCAGACCAGGTGGTGCTGTCCATTCTTGTCGTAGGCCGCATCCAGCCCGCGTTTCCATACTGAGGGTTCGCCGAGGAGCGTTGTCTCCGAAAAAGACAAACCGCCATCGTTGCTCACGCGCATGTAAAGACGAGTTTCACCCTCATTTGTAGTCCCCTCAGGCGCTTTTTCAAACCACGCCAAAAAAACCTGGTTCTCTTGGGCCGAGAGCACCAAATCTGACACCTGGTGACCAGCAGGAACCGACACGAGGATCTGGTCCGCGCCAAAAGTCCCGGCCATTCCGGCTTTTTTGCTCTGGGCGTAGACGATTTGCTCGCCTGCGCTCTTTTCGGTCTGAATGATGTAGGCCAGATGAGCCACGGTCGTCCGTTCTGAGGCGCTCAACGCGACCTGCGGTCGTCGAACACGGCCCCGTCTGTCGGTGACAAAACGTGGGGGCCCGAACGCACCTGCAGCAGGAACAGCCCGTGATTCATGGACCTCTACGTTCAGGATATCGGAGGGCTGGGAGGCCTGGCCCCTTCCCCCCTGCCCTTGTACCGCGGCGGTGACGTAGTAACGGTACGCCGCACCGCGGACTTCCGCGACGTCCTCATAGAATCCAGCAGCACGAAGACGCTCCAAAGGTGTTTCATCGCGGAACACTTGATAGGAAAGCGTAACCCCGTCAGGGATCGCGGAACCGTCCTCGAAGAGCCGTGGGGCGCGCCAGCGGAGGCTGACCATTGGGGCATCAACCGTCGCGAAAAGATGAGATGGGGACAAGGGGACCTTGAATGCTGCCAGCGATGATCGATGTTGAATGACGATGCGGTTGGTCGTTTCGTTCCCCGAAAAGTCACGAACCAAAAGCTCAAAGACGTTGTCTCCCTCTTGCAGTGCAACCGTGTGCGCGAAGTGGGCATCGAACACTTCAAGCGGCTCAAGTGGCAAGTCGGGATGGGCCCGCAGCCAGAGACTTTCAACGTGGGTGTCCGCGACCCATCCTTGAATCGTGTGCTCAGAAGCATAAACGGTCGGGGTAAAGCCCCCGATCACGTGGACCGCGGGCCACCCGGAGTCGAGCGGCGGCAACTCGGCTTGGTCGCCGATCGTCTCGTGCCCGTTGACAGCGACACCCTCGGTAGGCACCAAGGAAAAGAATCGAGCGTTCAACGCCTCAACGATATGGCTTGGCACAGGCTGTTGGGACGCAGTGGTCACCTGAAAAGTGTTAGGCATACGTCCGTCTAGAAATTGCACCAACCCCGCAAGTTGAATGATGGCAGCCTGGGGCGGTTGGCGGTGCGCGCCTTCGTAGTGTGTGGCCTGGACCGGAACATAGGTTCCCGCGATTGCGATTCGGACGCTCGCAGGTGCAGCCAAACCCTGAGTCAAAACCGAGGCAGGGTCCCCATAAACCCGCCACTTGCCCCGGTCATCCTGGGCGATCACAAAATCGGCGTCGGTATCGATGCCGTCCATCAGCACCGATCGTTCGGTTCCGGTCCCAAAAACAACCAGCGGGTTCCGCCCCCCTGATCCAACGAAGTCGGTCTGCCCTTTAGAGGTGAAGTTCTGTCGCCGAACAATCTCTTTCGAATCGAGGAAAAAGGGACACCGCTCAATGAGACGAACCGCGTCGAAAAACCGCCACCGCTTGGAGATGCAGGTCTCGCTGAAAGGCACCACTGCTTTGCGCGCATAAATGAAGTACCCCCGACCCGGAACGAGATCCTCGTTGAAGCCGAGTCGACGGTACGCTCCCGTGTTTCCGTTCCATTCGAGGACCCGCAGAATATTCGGGTCAGCATTGGGCGTCCTCTCGGTAACCCCCAGACCGCTCCAACCGGCAGTCACCATCACACTTTGGGTTTCAGCGGGAACACCATTCACGCTCAGCTCTGTACGTTCCCTCGCGTAGACCCAATACGCACGATGGCTATTGAGCTCGGCCCCCGGTTCGACAGCAACCTTTTTAGAGTAGGCGGATGTGGCGGTCCACACGCTCAAGCCATGCATTCGCAAGACGCCACCAAGCGGCGAATCGGCGGAGAATGGAAAGGATAAAAGCGACCATCCAGCGTCGACGTCCATTCGAAACACTTGGCCACCAGGCTTTGCTGTGGCCTCAACCAAGCGAGCAGGGAAGACGAGTACGAAGGCAGAAGCCACGACGCAAGACGCGGACACCACCATCCGAGCTCCGAGAAGCCGTTGCGACGAGGTCCGCTCCGCCCACCGACGCCGGCCCGCCGACATCCTTTTCAGATCCTGACTCTGCTGCGGATCTCTGCAACCAGTGTCTCCTTCTCTCATGGTACATCCTTCCTCGTGCGTCTGTACAAACCAGGTCCGCATAAGGCCCCTCTGCGCTGGAATGGCCCCCAAAGACGACTCATGCGGGGCCTGAATAGATCGCGGCAATAGAACACGGCGACACCCCGGAGTCAACGCCAAACGACTGCACTCTAACGCAATATATGTTGGCATCTTCTCGAAACCAAATAGACGCAAATAGATGTAAACACGCTCATTTTGGCCTGGCGTCGATTCTATGCGGCGCTCGATGCTCAATCAGAAAGAGGGGACAAGTCATGGCGCATACCGCAATTAATATTGCTTATGGGTTTTCTGGTGACCGACCGTCACGTTCGAGACCGCCCCGTCGCTCCGACGTAACACAGACCACGGGATGGTCTTTGGGGGGCATGCGCCAAGTGCTTGAGAATGTCGGCGCGTCGGTGAGCCCATCCACAGCTTCAATCGGCAATACAGAATGCGATTCGAAACATGGAGAAGATTTCGGGGAACAGAGCCTCCCAAAGGAACCTCTTCGGCACTAAAGTGCCACCCCAAGCGCCGAGGGATGAACCCCTCGGCTCCCCTCGCCTCACGCGTATGGATCCGTGGGCTCAAGACCCCAGACCGGTTATCCCGAAATAACGCCGGATGATTTGCGAGCGTAAGGTCCGAACGCCGGAATGGGTCCGGACGTTCCAGGTGGGAAGCCGTCGGGGCCCGCCCCCGAACGACGACTGACCTCCGCGTACCCGAAACGTCCACACCGAAAAGAGGGGAGGCTTTCCTACTCTGGGAACAACATCCCGCCTCGTCACCACCGTCAACCCGGCGACCGCGGAGGCCTCTTTGATCCGTTTTGCGTGGCCATGAACAGCGCACAGCACAAAGACACCGTGGGAGTGGATCACTTGCGACGCCGCCTGAAGGTATGCGTCAACACCACCGCGGAGTTCAAACCGGGCGTGAGCCCTTTGGCTATCGGCCGGCAGAGTGCCTTCGCGCGGCGTCTTATAGGGAGGCGTCCCGGTCACCAGATCAAATTTTCCGAGGGAAGACAGGAGAGGACCGTTACGAATGTCCCCACGTAGGACCGTGATGCGCTCTGACAATTGATTGCGAAGAACGTTTGACAACGCGAGACGATAAGAGATGTCCTGAGCCTCCACACCGAAACACTCCGCGTTTTGATGACGATAGGCGGTCATCAAGAGGACCGAACCAACACCGCATCCGAGGTCGAGAATTCTCGCTGGCGACTTTGTGGTGCGGCACGCTTCCCAAGCGGTCGCAACGTCATCGACCGAATACCTATGGCCAACGCGGCGTTGAAAGACGCGCCAACGACCCGCTATCACGTCGTCACTGTATTCGGGTGGGGACCAAGCATGCATGGCCTTAGACGTCACACAGTGTGTCGTCTTCAACAAGTGGGAAATGATCTCGGGGCGACATTCGGCAAGCCCGCTACCGTTCAAGGAGTTCGTCTACGGAGAGTCTTTTGGCCTCTTCGTAGGGGATGGGCAACGCTATCCCGGCGTCCCTGACAACGTTTGTGGCGTTTTCATCTGCGACCCACGACAGGAAACGGAGGTAACCCATACCCGTTTCAGGATTGTTCAACGTGCAGCTTTCAAAATCGACGGTCGTCACCCTCGGATCAAACATTCGTTTGAAAAAACGAGGGCGAAGACCAAAATATCTTTGAAAGTGCCACATCACACACTCACCAATTTCTCCAGCAGTCTCTCGTTCCAGACAACCCTTTGAAAAAATATCTTCCCCCGTACCAGAATCGAACTCCACGAGCCCTCCAAAGACGGGAAGCATGAAGTGGCCTATCGCGTAAGCCACGCCTTCAAACAAACACACCTCCGGAAAAGACTTGCCCTCCGCCTTCTTGAAATATTGAAGGTGGTGAACATACTCGTGGGCAAAGTGGTGGAAAAAAAAGGATTCCCGGCCGGAGGGAGATAAAATGCTACTGGGCGCAAAATAGGCTGCCAAGTTAATGAATATGATATCGAGGTCGGGGCCATAGTGGCTGGAGAGTTCATAGCCACCCCCGTGGTACTCGGGCGGGCCGATAACCGCTAAATACGGCGGCCCTGTCGTTCCCGTCAACGTCTGAACTTCCTGAGCAATGCTATCGAATCTTTGATGAATTGCACCATGGTCTTGTAGCCAAGCACCCCCTGTGCCTACCAAGCGGACCAAATCGGAACTTCCGTACGAAGACGTCAAACGAGTACCCTGATAATCCAAGATATGGTCGCCTGGTTCGAAACTCACTTCACTTGGAGGGTACCAGCCCAAATTGATAAAAGAGCTGTCCGACTTCACATGGACAAAGCCCTCCGTAGTTGCCCTCAAGTCAAACGCCTCTGAACGAGGGTCGACCAAGTCGGTGTGAAAAAGCAAAACGAAGGCGTCCGAGTTCGGCTGTCCGTTTAGGCACAACTCGAAACGGTAATCCTTGTCGGGCAGACAGAACAGCGGACTCGCACAGACCGGCACTATCCAGTTATCGGCGACACAGGCATCACCACAACCGAGATTGAGAAAATCTGGATCAAAAGGAATTCTTTCTATTCCTTCGGGCAGAGGCTGAAGACGCTTGTTTGTTTCTGCTGCGGCGTCGGCGACGATCGTGATATGTACGTCCCGAACGAGCTCGATGCCCGTTGCCGCCCGTACGGTCAGGCTATCCTTGTGTACACCGAGCCCCAAGGTCTGGGCTTGGGCAACCGACAACGAGAGTGTGACCTGCGAGCCCAGACCGGCATAGGTACCAAACCAAGCAGTGGGCGTCACAGAGAACAACCCCTTGGAGCTGCTCACTTCGTATACACCAGACCGGTTAAGCCTAAAGGCTCGTATCTGTTTGGCGGGTCGATTGAGATCAACGTAGAATTCTGCCGGACGCTTGGGGACCAGATCAAATTCAGGCGACCACCAGTCAGGAGGCGCATAGGGATCAACAAAAGCGCCAATCTCGTCAAGACTGAGCGCCTTAGCCGCTTCATAGGATATCGGAAGCGGGATGTTGGCACCCTCCATGACCGCTGCCGCATTGTGGCCGGTAGCCTGGGAAAGATACTGAAAATAGCGAAGCCCCGTCGCATCCGTCCCGAGCGCACAATCGTCAAATTCCAAGGGTGCCGCCTCTCGGAAGAGCGCGGCCAAGACTTCGGCAGTAAGACCCAGTTCACGTTCCAAGTGCCAGAGAATACATTCGCCTTTTCCGTGAGTACCCCTTAGGGCCTGACATCCGATGGAATAGTCTTCCATTCGCGTTGATTTGTCTGGTCGTATCGCGTGCGGGACTTGAAAAATCGACAGTGCATCGGCGAGACCCTCTTCAAAGCAGACCAAGGCTGCAGGTTCAAGCAGTTGGTGCGCATATTCATGAACAAAATACGCCCCGAGGGTCTCCGCGGCCTGATCCTGGGTGAGTTCACCTTGGTGAACATCATCCAAAAGCCCACTGTAACTTAGGCCAACCTGCCCGTCGGCATAACGACCGGGAGACCACCCATTGCGTGAGAATGCAGCGTATATCTCCAAGGGCATCACCCACACTGCGAAGGATTTGTATGGAATGCCAACAGCTTTGGCGCTTGCCTGAGCCAGCTCCGCAAACCTTCTGTGCATCGTCGCGTGGTCAAAAAACAGCTCGTCTTTCTCGCCCTCCCAATAGACGACGTGGGATACACCCTCTGGCGTTCGGAGCGACGAGGTCTTGTACGCCATCGTATATGTACCATGCGTCGACCACATTTCACGCCGATAAGGAAAAAGGGAAAGGGGCCCACGTTCTTTTTCGATATCGACAGAGCTACCTTCCAGGAGGGCACCATCTTCTCTGACCCGGACCGCCCCGTCCAACCTCGTCATACTGGGTGCCGGTTTTTCCTGGCTGCGTACCAAGAAAAACGGTGAAAAGGCCTGGCCATTAAGCGTCCACCGAAGCCTTAGCTTCTCATTCGCATCGCATGTGATTGAATCGCGGCAGACTCTGAGCTTCAGTGGGACCAGATCACACAATGGTCCGGTGCACCACTCGATGCGGGCAGGCAACTCGAAACCCGCGATCTCGAGATCATCCTGGAGCGCTCCCTCTGTGAGTTCACTTCCTTGTACCGTGCTCAAGGAGACTTCCACCAACGCTCCGAATGCCTCGCGGCCCTCGGTATGAACAAGGTCGGAAACCCGTGCAAGCGAGCGCCTTTGTGTTTGCTTCGGCCCCACGTCCGTTTCCATTGACAAATGAATTGGCCACTGCGCCAAGACATCTGGCCCAAGGCCTAGAGCGTCGATCAACGCCTCAAAGTCCTTTGCACCCACGACACCTGTTTTCATCATTCGGTGGATTCGCTCGGGCGCAGGAAGTTCGCTCTCTGTGCGCACAGAGTCGTCAAAAGCCGTGATATAGCCATCTGCATGCTGATTGAGTAGTCGGCGCAGATGCACAACGGTGTCCAGCTGCCCCCCACTTGGCATTCGAGGAGCGTCAGCGAGCTTTCCTTGGAGTGTAAACTTCAGCTTCGTGGCGAATTTTCCCTCGCCGTGCGATACTCGATAGCTTCTCGACTGTAGTACGCTGGGGCCGAGGGGTTTGCGAATGCGACAAAGTCGAGCCCCTTGAGCTCAAACCAAAGGACGCCACCCCTCTGTACAACGGCGTGCATCGCGCGCTCGACCGCACCTTGCAGTTGTTCGCGGGCCTGGAACCTTAGTCGAGCGTTCGGAATGTCTTTTTCTTGTGGGAGATTGGTCTCGACAAATGCCCCGGTCCCGGCGGGCAACTGAACGCCTAACACGTTTCCGAAGGCGCCGTCTCGGGGTCCTACATGGCCAGACGGGATCTGCTCTTGGAGCGCGTGGACAAAGCGGCTCCCTTGGTAGGCACCTTCGAGATAAGCCAAAACGGGCGCCAATGCCGTATTCGGACTCCCGGCACGCCGTTCGAAAATCTCAGCGAACCACTTTTAAAGCGGAGTAACAACACCAAGGTGATGGGAGAGTTCCTCTCGATTGATCCAAACCAACCCTCCGTCATCGATGCGTTCCAGACGGGTGCGAAGCCAATGAACCTTGTCCGCGTAAGCGCTTATGCGCCATTCATTGTCGAGTTCTGGCCGCAAATAGAGGTAGGCGTCTCGAAGGGCAATGAGCCGGCCGAAAAACGCGTCGATGTGGTGCCCTTGGTACTCTGACCGAAGAAGCTGACCGATGCTTTCCATGACCAAAAACCGAAAACGAGCGTCGACCTCTACGTGACTGGCTTCAGATTCAGCCAGCCAGACAGGAGATTCGAGGTCAGCCGGCCTAAGGCCAAGAGAGTTTGGCCCTCGTCCGCCCCCTGCCCCAAGACTCATGGGCCCAGAATGCACGCCCAAAAAACCTTTGGGATGGTGCGCCAAAAGTGTGCCCACAGCCAAGAGTGTGGACTCGTCACGCCGGGTCGTCACATCACCAAAGGCGAGTCTGGCGAGTTGTTCAAATCGCGGGTCGAACGCGCCAGCCGCTCGAGTGGCCAAAACCAAGCCCGGCAGTCCGTCCGCGAAAGTGTCACCAGGGTTCGCTTGAGGTTTGTACCTACGCCGGAGTCTAAAAGCCTGCTCAAGAACCTTCTCGGCTCGATGGGTCGCACCGGTTTGGGTAAGGAACAGGCTGTAGAGCACGAGGCCACTCATGGTATCGACCTCAGTCGTGTCGACCTCACTCGATGAGGCTCCCGATTGAGGTGAGAAAGACAGCAAAGGCCGAACACGGCTTTCTTCTTCGTCCCAAAATTGCTCAGCCACCGCTTCTTTGAGAAGGTCGGCTTTGGGCGCCACGTCAAAGCCGAGGGCCTCCGCGGCCTCCAGAGCAAAAAACGCATACACGTTGTCATCAAGAACAATCGGAAGCTTCCCCACCCCGGACGGACTCTTTTCCAAAGAAGCAGCCGCACGGACCTTCGTCTCCGACGAGTCGAATGGAGGGACAGGGGATAGCATCCCTTGAGCATCTGTTGCGACAGAGTCGAGCGTGCGACCAGTGGGCCCACCCGTGCCCGCGAAGAACAGGTGGCGGTCCTCATCGTAAAAGAGCTCCCTTGATGACTCGAGGCTGGCGCGAACGGCGCGCCGAATGTCTGCTGCAAGCGGCGTTCCCGGAAAGGCCCCATAAAAACGAAGGAGTGCGTACACTGAAAGCATATGGGTGCTGGTCCGATAGTACGAAGCCATCGGCGAACCGTCGTCTGTTCGGGAAGCGACCGGAAAGTGAAGGTAAGCATGCCCTTCGTACTCAATGGACTCGGCCACGCTGAGAAGACCTTGAACCCACGCACCGGCCAGCGCTTCGTCACCCCGATTGACCGCCACAATAATCGCCAATGCTTGCTCCTCAACATGGGTTGAGAGGGCCGGGACACCTGCTTTCTGTTGACCCGTCGACGCCACCACGGGGGGTGAAGGGGGCGCCTGCGTTCGCTTGGACTCCGCCATTCGTGAGACACCAGTTCGCCGCAGTTGATCCGTGGTTTCAAGATAGACCCACGCACCCTCTGTGAAACGACGGATGGCCACCGAAAAGCCAGAATCAGATCCATTTTGGCTATGTTTGGCCGCGTAGTTCCTCAAGGGTCTATCGGGGTCGAGCGTCATCCTGTGGTGATAGTGATAGAGCTGCAAGAACCAGATGGCTGCGGTCGATGAGGGCAGCTCAGTCATGAGATTAAGAATGGGGCGCGTTGAGTAGGGAAGACCGAAATGAGACACAAACGAGTTCATTTCCACCCACAGATGGTTGGCTGCGTTTCGAAACGACTGGGAAGCGCTATGCGCCGGACTCGCATCGGCGAAATACCACAGTCCCAAGATGACGCCGGCCGTGGCTTCCAAGTGATAAAGCGATGTTTGATGAGCCCGGGCGGCTTCGGTGTTTTCGATGTAGGGGTCACGAAAATCCCGCGGAAAATAGTGCGCACCGGTAAAATGCCGACCCAAATAGGGCTTTTCGCTAACAAAGGTTTCAATCGTATATTGCAGGCACTCGGCCAGCTTCATCGTGTGCCGCTCTTCGAGTTCATCGTACGCAACGGACAATGAGAGCCAGCTACAATTGTCTACGGCAGAAAAGGGATTTTTGATGAACGAGCCCCTTTCGTCAAACTCACCTCCAGTGACGAAGCGACCTCGCTGCTCCGGTTCTCCCGCGTGCCATAGATCCATAAAAACACCCTCGCGCAGGTGTTCTTTCCACACGCGAAGAGACGCGCCCTCAGACGAAAGTTCGAGCGCGTCAAGGTTATCAAGGGCGTGGTTGAGTACGCTTAGGGCGTCTAGATTGTGTTCGGTCACGATGTTTTCCGCCAACACGACTTCTTTGGACCCAACGGGTTCGGCACCTTCGTCTGAGAGAGCCGTGCAGGCTTCGGCATCATCCAGGCTATAGTGACAGTCCGCAAGGTCGTACCCAAGTGCTCCACCGAGCGTATCGTAGTATTCCTGCGATGAAGTCGTCCGGTGCAAAATCTTCGAAGTGAAGCCGGCAGTCATCAAAAGGCGCTCATTCTCTTGCGTCCACCTTCGGTGCGTCCTGAGTCCTCGCAACGCCTTTTGGTAGCAGCCCAAAAGCACGTCGTGATCTGCGGCCCGAGCGCCTCGGGCCACCGCCTTACTCAAATAGACACCAAGGCCCTGAATGGCCCAAGCGTTTGCGCCCGTAACCAATCGAATGTCCTTCCATTGATCGCCCTGGGTGTTTGCGGAAAAATGCCATCCCCAAATCACGGGTTCCCCACCACGGTTTGTTCCATGGACGGCGCGGTCGCAAAGCCAACGAGCCATTTTGTGGGCTTCGCTCAGTTTTCCTTCTTCGGCGGCCTGAGCCACAGCGATGCCTTGGGTGTAGATCCACACCCTGTCGAAACGAGCGAGCGCCTTGCTGTCAGGGTTGTCTTCCTGGTCAAGATATTCGCGCTGGGCCCCTGAAGAGTCGGTGGGCCGCAATGGTGACTTTTTCATTGTCGATGTGAAGCGACGGACGAGTCACATAGTGTTCCTCGCAATGGAAAAAGTACGGACCGTACACGGGAGCACCTTTGTCATCCGTGGCCAGTTCTGACGCAAGCCCGGGGAACTCAGCGTAAGCATCCTTGCACCCGAGCGTATTAGCAACGTCACCGGCAGGGATGCGTTCGGCGCCAAGGGAGTATACTTCGTGCTCCTTTTTGGTGCACGGACAGTCGGACCGCGCCTGGTCTTGACAGGGTACGATATACTCCCGAACGTAGTTCACGGCCACATCGACCACGGAGCGTTTGTGGGTATCGAAGACATTTTCGGTCCTGTTCGGGGACCACACGGTCATCGATTGGACGCCCCGGAATTCGATACACGAGAGGTCATACGCAACCACCGTGTTGTTCTTGTCGCCTATATGTCGTCAGGCGCGACCAGCGCCATTCCCTTCACCATCGAGACCGCGTTTTCTGGATGTGCGCAAAAGTCTACGACGGAGTTCAGCGGCAGCCGGGGGCAAAAGCTCGGCGCCCCGGTGAACAATTCGCAACTCGCGGGTGATCGGCGTACAAGGATGCGGCACCCTTTGCAGGCTTCCCTCGGCGAGCTCTGTGACGGCCGCGGCCTGACTGATCAACGCGATGCCCATGCCTGCTTGTACGTAGCCCTTGATGGCTGCGATCGACCAAAGCTCCATCGCAATGTGTGCACCTGGAAAGTTCTGATCGAAGAGTTTGCGCGTGGTCGCCCCCTGGTGGAAAGTCAAATAGGGGCATTGGGTTGGATCGACGCCGGTTGCAGCAACAAGGATCAACTTGTCGCGGCGCCAAAGGTCTCCTTCGGTATCCGAAAGAATGGCGAGGTCGATCTGACCGGCGCGAAGCGCCTCTAGGGCTCCGGTAGTCGTCGTTTCGCGAAGCAAGAAACGGATGTTGGGGAAGTCCGCACGAAAAGCCCGAAGAGCAGGGGGCAACAGGTAGGTGGATACGGTTGCACCGGCGCCAATTCGAACTTCGCCCCGGCCGAGTTCAAGCACATCGGTTGCGGCACGTCGCCCGTCTTCCAAAGCGACGAGAACGGCTCGGGCGTGGGGCAAGAACGCCTTGCCGGCCGCACTCAGCTGTGCGCCGCGACGACCCCGATGAAGAAGCTTCGCCCCTATCGATTCTTCGAGTCGCTGAATCGAGGCAGTCATGGGCCGGCTGAGACAGATGCGCGTGCCTGGCGGCGTCGGTGAACGTGCCGTGCTGTACGATCAAATTGAAGTGATGAAGCGCCTCTATCATAAGTAATATTGATTATTATACTCAATAATATCAATTATACTTATTAATATCAACGAAGCCAGAATACGAGAGATGTGGCTGCTTCTTATCGGACTGGGTGCAGGCTTTCTCTCAACGCTTGCGGGATTGGGTGGCGGGCTTTTTCTGACAGTGGTTTTGGCCGGGTGGTGGGGGCCCTCGGCCGCTCTTGCCGTCGCTGCGCCCGCGTTGCTGTTCGGCAATCTTCATCGAGCCTGGCTCTTTCGCGCTTCGATTGACCGGCGGACCACCGTTGTCTTTTCGACAAGCGCCCTCGCGGGCGGACTCTTCGGAGGAGGCCTGGCCGCTTCGCTCCCCGAAGAATTTCTCCGGTGGCTGCTCCTTTTCGCCGTGATCTTCGCGCTGTCGCGCCAAATCGGTTGGCTCCAATTTAACCCTCGGTCTTGGCTGATGGCGCCCGGTGCCTTCGGCGCGTCGGTCTTGACCGCGACTTCAGGCGCGGGTGGCCCCCTGCTGACAAGCTTGTTGCTTGCCGCAGGCTTGCGAGGATCGACCTTTGTGGCCACCACTGCGGTCACCGCAACCGCCATGCATGTGGGTCGAATCATCACCTATGGGGCCGTCGGATGGCTCAACCGAGATCGTCTTTTGTCAGCCCTCATGCTTGGTGTTGCGATCCTCGCTGGAAACGTTCTGGGGAGACGACTGCGGCCTCAGATCGGAGAAGATGGTTTGATGTGGATGACCTACGCAATTGTCGTCGCGGCCCTGATCGTCACCGTTACCGGACTTTGAGTCAGCACGAACAGGGTGTTGAAAAACAGCCTGCTCGGCACCCTGGACGGAATAGGGACGCCGCCGCGGTCTTGATACGCAATCAGCCTTTTGGGAGGTTCATCATGAGGAACCCGCAGAACGCAGCATTGTTGGGTGCGAGGTCGCGACTGACCTTGGCCTTCATATCTTTGATGGCATTCCGATAGCGCCGGTAAAAAGCCCAGGTCGGCGTCGACCCATACTTGAGGTCTAGGTCCAAGCTGTCGATGACGAGCTTGGTCGTCGTGGGCTTCACGAACACTTCCTTCTTCGGCCGGTAGGTCCAAGGCCATTGTGCCCATATCGGATTTAGAGCACGTGTCACGTACCCGTGGCACCCAATGTTCGGCAATGAAGTTGACGTTGCCTACGAGGAGGTACGGCGAGGAGAGAGAGTTTACGTCTGCTTCCTTCCAGACGACTCTGGAGTGGTGATTCCGCGCTGGATGTTCGAGGTAGCGACCTGCGAGGGGATGAAGCTAGGGAGGCGCCAGGCCTCGCTGGTCGCGTTGCTGGAGCTAGAGAAGCTGGTGTCGGCCGTAAGACTCGATCCGGGAACGGCAGGGAGCAAGAATCCACCGAAGGAGGACTCCAATGCCGAATCAACCCACCGCGAATCATGCGGGGAACAAAGTAACACAGCTTCCGCTGTTCAACACCACGATCCCTATCGAAAATCTGGATTTCGCATACCAAAAGATGACGGTCGAAGTTCTGGCGAGGCTCTTGCTGGAGGCCAGCGGATTCAAAGTAAGAGCGGAGGTGCGCAATGAAGCCTCGTGAACTTCCCTCGGATGTCGTTCGACGTCGAGCAATCGTCTATGTGCGGCAATCAACCAGTATTCAGGTCAGCGAAAATCTCGAGAGCCAACGTAGGCAGTACGAGCTGGTCGACTTGGCAAAAAGCTATGGTTTTAAGGACGTTGCTGTCATCGATGCCGATCTCGGTGTCTCTGCCAGCGGCACCGTAGAGCGCCCTGGTTTTCGAAATTTGGTGGGCCAAATTTGCGAAGGCATCGTCGGCGCAGTGTTCTGCCTCGAAGCTTCGCGTTTGGCTCGCAATGGACGCGATTGGCATCACTTGATGGAACTATGTGCGCTCGTTGATGCCCGCGTCATCGATGCCGACGGGGTTTATAATCCAAAGATGCCCAACGATCGGCTGCTCCTCGGACTGAAAGGAACGATGAGTGAGTTCGAACTCACGGTGCTCCGACGTCGGCTTCTTGATGCTGCGAGGGCCAAGGCTCGACGCGGTGAACTGCGAATGCCTGTTCCTGTTGGGTATCTTTGGCCGCGAGACACTGGTCTGGTTATGGATCCGGATCAAAGAGTGCAGGAGGTCATTCGAACCGTTTTCCGACTGTTTGAGCGTCACGGTAGTGCGCGACAAGTCTTGCTCCACATGCGCAAGGAGGGGATCGTGTTTCCTCGCCCCGCAGACGCAAAGCAACTCACTCGTTTGACGTGGCGCGCTCCGTGCTACCGCAACGTAATCTCGGTGCTCCAGAATCCGTTCTATGCTGGCGCGTATGCGTACGGAAAATCTCAGGTGCAGACCAGAATCGTGGATGGGCAGGTCCGAAAGTCATACGGACGGGCCCGCTCCCGTGAAGACTGGATCATTATTCGGGACCACCACGAAGGCTACGTTTCCTGGGAGCAGCATGAAGGAATTCAGAAGAGGCTATCTCAGAACAGTTTTTCGAAGTCTTCCGGTGCCGCAAAATCCGCCCGTGGCGGGTTGGCACTTATGGCCGGTCTCCTTCGCTGCCGCCGCTGCGGTCGCATGCTCCAGGTCTCCTACGGAGGCAGAGGCATCCCCAAGCCCCGCTACTCATGCCGGCGTGGAAACGAAATGCAGGGACTTAAGCCGTGCATTACATTTGGGGCCAGTCGCCCGGATCTCGCAGTGGGATCTGAGATCCTTGCCGTGGTCCAGCCACTCGCGATAGAAGCGGCCATCATGGCCGAGCAGAATGCGGAGCTCCAAATCCAAGAGAGGCATCGAGCATATGAGCTGGAACGCCAGCAAGCAGAATACGAAGAGAGACTCGCCGCGCGTCGTTATCAATCCGTAGATCCAGACAATCGACTTGTCGCATCCGAGCTTGAGGCGCGATGGAATACGGCGATCGAAAAACTGCGTTCGTGCGAGGCAAAGATCACCGAGAAGCGTTCTCAAACGATAGTGCCACCAAAACGCGAGGAACTCCTAAAGCTCGCCGATGAGCTTCAAAAAGTGTGGACCGCACCAACTACGGAGCAGCGCACTAAACAGAGACTTATACGAACGCTCATCGAAGAGATCTTAGTAGACGTCGATGACTCCACAAGGGAGATTGTCCTTGTTATTCACTGGCGTGGCGGAAGGCATTCGGAGCTTCGTGTCCGTAAACCGAAACCGGGAGAGCACACCATGCGAAATTCTCCTGAAGTGGAGGAAACCATTCGGCAGATGGGCACCCGGTGGTCCGATGATCATATCGCAGCCACACTGAACCGAATGGGGACGAAGACTCCGTACGGCCACACCTGGAACGCACGAAGGGTATCTCAATTCCGTCGCAGCAAAGGCATTCCAGGATACGAATCCGCCATCAAGGACGGAAAATGCCTCACGATGTCAGAAACTGCTGAGAAACTAGGGGTCAGTGCCCATGCGGTCAGAAAGCTTATTCAGGAGAAAATTCTCCCCGCAAAGCAACACGTCTTCGATGCTCCCTGGCAGATACAGGCAACTGATCTTGAAAAACCCGAGGTACAAGAGGCCCTCAAGAACCGGCAAAGGCGCGCAGGGCGCCCGTGTCGAATTTCCCGTGACGATCGAACTTTAGAGATTCCAGGTATTTAAGGAGGTACCGCATAATGAAACCAAAACGGCAGTAGGCCTGAATAACTGTACAAAGCGGCCACTTCGCCAGCTTGCGTTTCAGGAGCTCGTCCACCAAGCGCTCGAACCCCGCCTTCTCCTTTCCGTGGAGAACTTCAAAATAGGCCTCCGCCAGGGCCTCCTTGTCGCTCTTTTTGAGTTTCTTGGTCATGTCCCGGAATTTCGGCTTCTCAAACATGGAGATCATCGTCGATCGCCCTACCAATTTGGCGGCGCTGGCCACGACTTCGTCGGGGTCCTCGAAGGAGGCTTTTGAGAAGGCATCACGGGCAAACGCCTCCATCTGCTCCATCTTGTGTTTCTTCTTCATCGCCACCATTTCGGGATGCTTGAACCCACCCGGATATTTCGTCAAAAATTTTTTCTCGGCCTGTTTGAGCACTGTCGTGTTCATGCTTTCCCTGTTTCCCGCCACGCACGCCTGAATGTCAAGAAAGACCGAATCATCCGAAGCTAGCCGCGGCACTCCGAAAAGCGATGTTGTTGGCCGCCGTCGCTACAGAATACTTTGAACCTGCTCCACCTCTAGTCCACCAGAGTCTGCCTTCTATGGGACTTGACCGGGTGTGAGGCCTCACTGAGTCAGGGATTGACTTGCACTGGGGCGGCTATGTAGTGGCCCGAGTGGGCGTGGCTGTGCAGGCGAACAACCACGAAACGGGGCTTGCTGCCCACAAACAGTTCGGCATCGGGACCAATGACTACTGAAGCTCGCTTCTTAGAATGCCCGGTTTCGGGTGGCGTAGCCCACTCGGCGGGAACCTCCTTGATGTCAGTAGGCTCTCCGTCATCATTCAAGGAGTAGATCAAAGCAGTCGCGACCTGTAAAGGGACACCGCTTGGTGCGGTGAGCGCCTCAGAGAGGGCCACGCTGACCGTTATCCGGTAATCATCTGAATTCCCTTTGTTCGCCCGTTCTAGTTCCAAGACGTCGATATCATCGGGGTTAGCATTCGTTTCGAAAGAGAAGATTTTGGACCAGGCCCCAAACAAAAGCTGACCGTTTTTCTCATAGACTCTCCTCGACATGCACCAGAGCCTATGCTTCGGGATGACACCATGCACCGTTCTAGGGGAATTAGACCAGATGTTGAAATGCCCCACCAAGCCACGATACGCGAATGCATCAAAAGGGTTCAGGGGGAGGCCGAACGTAAACAGCTGGTGCTCTTTGCCTCCTATCGCATAATCGTCTTTGGGCCCCAGCGATTCCAGATCCTTCTTTTTGTGGGAGCACCGCGTGTAGACCCCAACCACAGGAACGCTCTCATCGAATACCTGGTCACTGTATTTGATCACATATCCTTCCGGAACCGATTCCACGACCGGTGTACCGAGCTCCAAGAAGGCGTCATCTATAATCTCGGAAGGGAGTCTCGCTTGGAGCATTCCCATATCGTGCGCAGTCGCGGGATCGAAAAAGTGTTCGTATGGTGCCACCTCCTGGAATGAGGGGGCCAGATCCGAGCGAGACCCGCCGGCGGTGGGCTCCGCCATCGACCATTCGAAGAATTGACTAAGCCAACGGGTTTCAGCCTCGAAAAGAGGGGCGGCCTCAGACGCGGGCGCTGGAACATCGAGGTACTGATAGACATCGATGGGGGTATACGGTTCATCGATGAGAGACAGCGTGTGAAGATGGGTGTGGGGCACCACGGGGAAAGGAAACACAATGACGTAGTTTGCACTGGGCATGAAGCGAAAGTTTTCTGTCAGGTTGGGCGACCGAGAAAGTCGCAGACCCTCGCTGCTCGCAAGGTGGTCGAGCCACGCACGTACCGTGCTTGTGCCTTGCCAGACCCACAACCGCCCCTGAGGGGCCACCGAAGTCGCCACGATGTTGGGCGTGGGATCAACCAGCCCCCCCACACCGCCCACGACAACGCCGCCCAGAAACAGCCCCTCGGTCGCGCCCTCTCCCTGGAGAAGCTGAGGCGATCGAGTCCGAACGGTGTCCAGAAGCGGTTTTTTCACTGTTTGAACCGCTTTTGAAACCAACCCCATGATGGCCACGCCTCCGCTCCCTGGCGTGCTACAGACCAATTCGGTATTTCCTTCGGGGCCGGTACGTACGTCTACGGCGGCACAACCGTCTTGCTGAACCGTGGGCGCTAAAACGGGAAGTATGGGTACCGACAACGATGACGCCGAGTGATTGAGGGTCGAGAGCGCGGCCTCTGGCCACAGTCCTCGGTGAATCTTGACTTCGTCGAGCGCGCCATCAAATGGCGTGCCCGACTCATCGGGGATACCGCCCAGAACAATGGGGGCCAGCGTTCGAATGTCCATCGACTCCGCTGGGCCAAAGGGGTTCGGTTCGGGGTCCGTTTCAAGTCCGCTGTGGTGCCAGTCAATCAACCCGTGGCCATCCCAGCTGACGCCGATCTGCGTCCAAGTTCCGTTTTCGGAAGAACCACGAAAGGCTTCGTCAAGGTTAAAGGGTGAAACGGCCTGAAACATCTGGTTGCGGCCCCGGGCCAAGATAAAGGCCAGTTCGTTGGCCGCGGTGAGCGCCAGAGCCCACCCTCGGCCGCGATTCAGGTTTCCGAGAATATACCGGGTCTCCTCACGGTGGTCACCGGGCGAAATCCAAGCAGTGATAGAAAAAGCTTCATTCGTTCGATCGAAACGCAGATCGGGACCGGTCTCAATGTCGATCGATGGCTGCCCCGGACCCACTTCGAGGGCCTGACCTTGGGTACCAGATCTAAAAGCCACCGCTCGCGGCGCCTCTCCATGATGACCGCCAGGGCCATGATCGCGGGCGTCACCGTCGAGTGGCCAATGTCCCACCAGGCGGGGCGCAAGCGAAAATATCCCAAACGCCTGAGTCCGGCCGGTATTCCTATTCTCGAGAATCAACCGCCCGTCACCACGTTTGATGGCGTCTTCATCGCGGACGCAAAACTCAAAATCGCCACGACGATAGCCTTCAAGAAGCTCCGCGCTTGTATCCGCCACCACGACCCCACCTTCCGCGCGAACGGTCCACTCAACTTGTGTCTCGCCGGTATTGTCGACCTCGATGGTCCGACAGGTTTCGCCCGGCATAACCTTGAGTCGTCCATCGGTTGCATCCCTCACGGACAGGACCGGCTCGTCCAGGTTAAGCTCAATGGTATGAACGACTTCATGACTGTCGTCGCTGAAGCGATCTTCGAAGCGGAGCCTGACTTGCGCAAACGTGGGTCCGTATCCGATGGGAAGCTCCCGAAGCGCATCGGGGTTTAGACAAAATGCGATCTCAGGCACTCCGCTGCCATCAACGCCGTTGAGCCAGTTCAAGACCTCCACCTCCAGCCACTTGCCAGCGATCGTGATGGCCCCGAGCACCGTAGCTTCGTATCCAAACACCGCGTCCTTCGCCCGGTGGACGCGAAGATGCTGGCAGTACTCAAAATCGGGATCATCCACACTGGCCCGGCTCAAGACAAAAGGGGTGAAGTCTTCAACCCCGCCTAGGCTGAGGCGTCCGCCCGAAGCCTGGCCCAACGCATCCACCCCACTCTCAAGCGCGCCTTCTTTGATGATGATACCCACGCCTCCCCCAACATGACCTTGCAGTCCGCCGATGGTGCCGAAACGAATCAGGTTTTCGTATTCTCCGGGTTCACGCCGCGCGAGGTCTCTTTTGTTGAGACTGAGCGTAATCTTGACCGTCTCACCGGGACCAATGGTCGAACCCGGCGGTGACACCTCAACCACCGCACGGCTCGACTCGAGAAAATCGAGCTCGACATCGCCGAAAAAGCCACCTTTCTCCTGCACGTCTATGAAGAAGGGGTGCCATGTCATGGGCACCCCCAGAGGGTTGGACAGAAGATAACTCTTGGAAGACGCGTTTAGGCTTTCTGCGATAAAGAGGAGCGGTGAATCCCCTTCCAGGGCCTGGCCATCGAGGTCGAGCAGTTCCAAGCCCTGAATTTCTAAACGCGAATCCCAGCCCACGCGACCGTTGATTCGACTCACCACCGGTGCGGCTTCCATGATGGTTCGCGCGCAATCGGCGCCCTCTTCGGTTCCCATCCGAAGGCCAGCGACAAACAGTCGGGGATTCGAATACACGGGAAGCCGATCGAAAAGACTGGTGTCCAACGGACTCAATAGGGTCCCGATCTTTGAAAGACCGTTGATCGTATTCGTCCGATACGCCTTTGCATAGGGCCGCAGCGGTTCCTGGGTACTCGGTTCTAAGACATCATGGACACAACCCAGATTGTGCCCGGTTTCATGGGCCACTGTCGAAAAAGGAGCCACCATGTGGTCCCAGTTGGAAACGTGTACAATAGAAGGACTTTCCCAATTGAGCCTCTTGGCGACCCCCAAGTAGGCGCTCGCTGAACCCAGTTCTGAGGATGATTGACTTTCATGGACCTGAAGAGACACAAGATCTGCCTTCGAGTCTTGGTATGCCTCCCACATGTCCGAGGGAGGATTGTCAAGAATCGAGTCATGCACTTTATCGATGTCGGGCCCTTCCTGAAAGTCCGTCACACCCGCGTGCACCAAATTGACCCGTACGGGGACGCGACTGTTGATCATCACTTGGTTGGTTTCGCGAACGGCCTCATGGGCTAGTTTTTGCGGTACTTCAGAGGGAGCGATTCCACGCCTCGCCGCCGCAGCTTCAATGGCGCGCCGCGTGAAAAAGAAGGCCATATCCAGCTCTGTTGTTTTCTCGAAATGCGGGGCAGGAAGCTCCCCACCCGTAGACGCCAAGATAACATGCCCCGCGGCCAAGAGCGCCGGCCACTGACCCAAATCGAGCTCAACGGGAACAAAGGCGAAGGTCCAGGGGCGATTCTCGAATTCGAGTGGGCTCAACGTCGTTTGGAATTCATCCCCCTCAAAACAAGACGCCACCTCCCACCCATTGAGATAGGACTCTGAGGCAAAGGCCAAACGGCTGAACGCAAGACCATAGGTGGGGACCTTGATCACCTGATGACAGCCAGAGAGGGCCTCCTCAAAGTGGACCGTGACTCGGCCAGCCTCGCTGACAGAAACAGCGAGCTCAGGTTGTCCCAGCTCCGGCGGAGACCCCTCTTTGCCAACCCAAGTAGGCAAGTCCAACGCCCGGCCGGTGAGCGGCGCATCAACCGGAGACTCAAACTCACCCGGAATCACCGGCAGCTGGTACACCCCAGCCATCGCCCCTTCTGGCCAGGGCACCCAAGCCTGACGAACGAGGTATGAAGAAACGTAAAGCGAGCCCTCTACCAGAGCTTCGAGATAGGCACCACCAATCCCAGGATCGACAAACGGGCCGGATCCATCAAAACAAGAAGCGATCCGTGCATCTGCAAGCGTACTCTGGGAAACAAGTCCCAGATCTTGGGTACGAAAATAAGACTCAGGAACGTCGGCGGCGTTGAAACGGTACACTTCGTAGCACCGCTCTTCCCCCTCAGGCGCCTGCACCCGGTCCGAACCAAGAACGTGGATGGTTGTGGCTCCCACGTCGTCGAAGCTCGGTAAAACTCCATCGAATCCAAAGGGGAACGGTACGGCCTGGGCCAACAACGTGTCGGTTCGTCCGCGATGTAAATCGAAAACGTCAACCGGCATCACGATGGTTTCGACCGCAAAAACCGCGCTGTCCGTAGAAGGAAATGTAAAAAGCGGCGCCCACGTTTTTGTCACCTCTTCCGAAAGTTCGAGTCCGTCCACCAGGGCCCGAAAATCAGACGACCGAACCTTTCCGGTCCGCATCATCCGGTGAAGTTCGTCCGCACTCATGCCCGCGAGCGCAGCAGCCACCGTAAGATCTCCCTGAGCTTCGAGGTTTAGTAAGCGCCGAAGCTGTCGGACATTTTCTTTTCGTTGCCCGTAGGTCAGACCGGATTCCGCATCCTGGGCCTCCAGCGGGTCCGGTGACGCCGAAGAATCCAGAAGGCTTTGCCCAAAGAGGGTGAAGTGAGGATCAATAGAAACGCTCTTGAAGGCCCGAAACTCGAGCCCCTCTCGACTCATGTGGTCCCAAGAAGCATGGTTAGACATGTGAATAAAATCGATGCCCGCAAACTCGTAGAAGACGTCGCGCTCGGGATAACGCTGCTGTTCTTCCAGGGCTTCCCTAAGAATCTTTGACGTCCGCGCAACCAGGGCAGCAGACACTTGTTCCGCGGTCGCATCGGAGGGAAAGCCGGGAATGGGCGGCAAAGAGGACGGGCCGCCGTCCGCAAGCAATCGCAGGCTTCGATGGGTACGTGTCGGCGCCAGCGACGAACCATATCGTCGACCCAAAAACAGGTGCTCTGAAAAGAAAGCACCTTCGCTCCGGTCGTAGATGCCATGCTCAGATCCCAATTCGTGAATCTGTCGAGTGAACTGAGCCATGTCCAGCGCATCGTGGGGGTGGTCAAGAACCGGAAGCAAATCCTCCGTGCGTGTACTCCCAATACGGCGAGTGAGAAGGCGGGCGAACTGCGCGCTTACATCCTCACAAGAAAGACCAAGCGGATACTCAACGAAACCGGTGGAACCGGGCGCAGAACCTAGGCCGCCAGTCCCCAAACTTGGCGACGCGCCCTCGACCAACTTTGGATAGCCGTATCGACAAAGGTTCTCAAGACGCCCAAGCGTGGACAACAAAGTGCTGTCAAAAAGCGCCTCGTACTCTGCCCGCCACCCATCGGTCTTTTGCCCGGATTCGACCGCACCAAAAACGAACTCAATCAAACTAAGACGACGTACCAGCGCATCAAAAGCATAGGGCCTAAACTCGGAGGCCAGCAAAGAAAAGAGGGTGTCCAAGTATGCTTCTTGGAGTCGCTCGTTCATGACAAGGGAATAGTCCAAAGACGAAGACCGCTCCGCCAGTGCCCGAAGCTCAGGCAAGCCGTCTCCCAAAAGGGGCCCCGGGTCCACACCCAAAAAGCCCCGCGGGTCTGCCGCCAAGATAAGACCGGCCCAGTCTCGGGGTCGCTGGGACTTCTCAATCAGACGTCTCAAGTCGTCGAGCGCCAGTTCTTCTAGACGAGGGTCAAATGCGGACGCCGCGCGCTTCGCCAAGAGCAGTCCCGCCGCCGAACCACCGATGCCAGGGCGAGAGGACGAAAAAATTTCCGAGCCCCAGGCGGAAGCAATGGAAATCACCCGATCCCAAGTCCGCCTGGCACCATTCAAATCGGCTCGGTGGATACGATAAAACGTATCGAGGATATGGGCGTCAAGTCGATCCCCCCAGCCGCCGGGCGGTGCCTTGGCCCCAATAAACGGAATCAGCCTTCCGTCCTTCGCAAAGTCCTCCTCGAGCGCAACCACCAGATCCTGTTGAACCGCCTTGAGGCGACCGACCCAGGCTTCCTGTTCGGCGCCCCGCTGCTTCGCGACGGCCAGCACCATGTCCGTCGCAAAATAGGCATAGATCTGGTCGCTCAGCGCACCGATTTCAAAAAGGGGCTGCATCGAATCAAAGTTGGGCGTGACGTGTGCGGGACGCTCGTATGGATTGACCAGGGCCCGAGCCACACCATCGACGTCACCCCCACCACTCATCATCCAAGACTGGCCCGGGCGATGATAGAGGCTCGTGAGAGTAGTCATAACATCTTGGACCATGCGCCAAGCCAGAGCCCCCGTGGAATCGTCTTTCGCCCGTGGATTCGTTCCTCGGGGGCCTCTCAGATAGGCGGTAAGGGCGTAGACCGCCAACATCTGCGCGCCGGTTTGGTAATACGCGCCAAGCGCACTTCCATCACTCGAATCGACCGCATAAGGAAACTGAGCGTAGCGAACCCCCGCTTCTTCGAATTCATGAACCGTAGACACCAGACCGTCAGCCCAAGCCGAGGCGCTCTCGAAGTCCCCCACGCTGAGGGCCGCCAAGATCGCCAGCGCTTGATCCTCCAAGAAAGTGACCTGAAGTGCAGGAAGACAACTTCCACCCGTGGCCTCGCATGCGCCGGGAAGCGACACATCCTTGGCGATGGTTTGTGAGATGATGCGCCCTGTGGACACGTTCTCAGCCAAGCCGCCCTCGTCGGCACCCAAGGGCAACCCTCGCTGGCGATTCTCGTCATGGCGATGGTCGCTTTGTTTCAGTCGTTCCCAAGCTTCTTCGGTGGACACTTCAGCCGAGGCCAAATGATACGTAGAAGCCCCTCGCGCGTAGTGTTTCAGAGGCCGATCGATGTGATTTTGCCGCGCCTCGTAGTAATCGTAGACGTCGATGAACCAAATCGCCGCGGTGGCCGACGGGAGCTGGGTCATTAGATTGTGGATGCGCACAGTCGAATAGGGTGCACCGTTGGATTCCACGAAGGCCTGCATAGACCCCCAAAGGGCCGATGCTTCTTGCTCAAAACGAGCGGCGTCTTGCGGAAACTCCTCCCCTAGCGCATCGACGAAGGTCGCCAGCCCCAAGATAAGGCCGGTGGTGGCCTCGAGATGATAGAGCGACTCGTTGTGCTGACTGGCCTCCACATAGGGGTCCTTGAAGCTATTGGGAAAGTAGAAGGCCCCGCGATAAAGCACATGATTAAACGAAAGGTCCGGCCTCACAAAATGATCGATGGTATAGTGTAAACAACGCGCAAGCTTCGTTTTCTCGGCAGGCGAGAGCGCATCGTAGTCCACCGAGAGGGCGAGCCAGCTACAATTGTCGATGGCTGTGTTGTCGGAAGCGACAAATTCTTGGTCGTGAACCTCACCCCCGGTCACAATCCGACCCTCATCTTCGCGCCAAAGCTCCGTAAAGATTGCACCCCGAAGACCATCGCGCCACGCAGTCAGCCCCTCGATGCCACCAAGCTCGACGCCCACCGATTCTGGGAGAAAGGAAGAAAAGGAGCCCCAGTTATGCAAGGCGTGATTCAATACGCTCAGGGTGTCAAGATTGTGCTCGGTAACCACGTTTTTCGCGACCGCAGGAACTCGAAGACGGTTGAACAGGTGAATATCGCCCTCGCCCAAAAGAAGCTCTTCGAAGGTCTCCTCTAGCCACTCCCCCTGGTCGTCACGATAAAAAGTTCTGATCCTAGGGCTAAGGTCGGGTCGAAAGTCATCGTAGCCAATGACATCGAGAACGTCGTAGTAGGCAAACTCGCGGGCAGGATCTGACGTCAGTCCCAGAGTACTTGGCTTAGAAGCAAACTGAAGACCTTCGGTGGTCGTACCGGCCGTCATCAGCCAACGGGCCAAAGAAGCATCACCCAAATCACTCGCTCGGTGATGACTGAGCCCCACCAAGGTCCGGCCATAGCAATCCGCATATCGTCGTTTCTCAGCTTCAGGAATCGAACGGAAACGATCGGAACTCAAAAAGACGCCAAGACCATGAAGCGCCCATGCGTTGGCGCCGGTCACAAGCCGAGCGTCACGCCAGCCATCGCCATCCGTATTTCGAGAAAAGGGCCACCCCATAAGATGCGTTCCGTCTGCTGACGCCACAGCCGTGCGGCACAAGGTGTCTGCCAAGGCAAAAGCACGATCGTCATCGTGACGAGCATACTGCGCAAGCGCAATACCTTGCGTATAGGCCCACGCCCGACCGTAGAGAGCCAAGAATTCACTGTCTCTGTCTCCGATGACTTCTTGGTACTCGCGTTGAATGCCCGGTACATACAGTGCGTCTCGAATGATTTGGGCCCGCCGATGGTTCCCGTGGACATCGCCTTGAATGATCTTCCCCGGCTGGACGACAACAACGTTTTTGTCCACGGCCTTTGCCAACGAGCCGGCCAACAGCGTTTCTTCGTTGGGTATCGCGGTGCCCACGGCGAGCGAAACCTCCGAACCGATCGGCAGAGGCCCAGCGTTCGCCGCGAGCGCCTTCGAGGAGCGCACGACCTGGGTGTAAAGCGGTGCGTTTTGGGTCGTACCACCCAGCCAGACCTCTTTGCGCCCGTTGAGCGTCTTTTCGCCCCCGCCTACAAGATGATCCAAACTTCGCAAGGTGCCGTTTTGGCTAAGAATCTTTGTTTTTTCGGTAGAGCACCCGGTCGTCAGTGCATGGTACGCATCCACACATTCGAAGGTGGCCTTAAAGCTCTGGTTTTCGGTCACGACGGGGGGCGCGGTGACCACAATTTGTTTTTGCGTCACCGTCGACGTCGTGGCACGGGCCGTCACGATCTGGGGCGCCCCTTTTGCATCCTCCGGGGCACGCACCCACGCCGCAAGCCACAGATCCTCGTGCGTACCCAAGGTCGGTACGCCATAGTAGACGTCCGCCGCTTGCCCATAGACGCTGGGGTGGATCGGCTCGGCAAAGACCACCGAGCGTTCTGTGGTCTCCTGGTGAAAGCCCATACCCAGAGACTCATGGTCAAATGTCCGACCATCCTTGCTGCGCGCGACCATGACTCGGCCCACACGACGCCCGCGTCCGGGCGCAGAGGATTCCGGCTCTGGCTCGTAGTAGAGTACGGCGATTTCTCCTCGAGCAGCCACACCCAGCGAAGGCATATAACCCCGCGCAACCGGGTCTTGAAGAACCGACCAATGGACACCGCCGTCTTCAGAGCTGGCAAAAAAGATCGGGTTGTTTCCCAGTTGGTTCGGGTCAGTTGCAGTACCCTTTTCGTAGGCCGCAACCATGCGCCCGTCGGGCGCGGTATAGACCGAGGCATAAGAGGGCCCCACAGCGCCGGATGGCGCGTTCTCTCCCTCTTGGCACCGGGTGTAGTCCCCTCTTCGTTCACACGGGAACGTATCGACGTTCGAGATACGCCAGTTCTGAAAAACCTCTTCGAACTGAAGGCGACCCTTGGGGACGGATTCTTTGGTAAAAGGACCGCGAGACCACGCCCCCTCGCGCCACCCTTCCTCCACAACTTCCTCGACCTCTGAAAGAACCAACTTGGCGTCGACAATTCGAGGCACCACTCTCAACACGGTGTTTTCTCGCGACCACACCCGCGGCTGAAGCGGCCGTTGCGCCACTTTGATGTGGTCGTCTTCGAACCACTGCCCTTCCACCGTTCGCTGATACCAAGACAGAGGGTGACCGCGTCGACCATCGTAGGCGTAGAAGTCCTCCTTGGCCCAATGCTCGGTCCGAGCGTGATCCGCGTCGGCGCCGAGGAGCGCCTCGACATCGACAGGGACCTTGGGGAGACACGCATAGGGACTTTTGGCTTGGGCCCACTGAAACCCCATTTGGTACCGCACAGACCCCTCCAAAGGACACCAAGATCCATCGAGAGCGGTACCCACCCAGCGCGGAGCACCGACCAGAGGACCAAAAAAGGCCTGAGCCTCTCCCTGCCAATCAGGATTACGATAGGGAAAGTTGTCGAACATGCGCGTCTGTCGAGCGATGATGGTCACTTTTTCGGAGTCAACATGAAGCGATGGGTTTTCAACAAAGGTCTCTTCCGTCCGTTCAAGATAGGGCCCGATGGGTTGCCCAGATACCGGATCAACTTCATGTCCCAGACTGTAGGCGTCGTCGTATTGGTCCCAGCAGCATTCGCTCTCGCATGTCTTCGACTTGTGGACCTGCTGGTAGTTGATCTGCTCGTAATTGATACGACGTTTGCGCTGATCGAACACGTTGACCGGCTCACCTTGGCGGGCGACCTCCCCCTCGAAGTCTTTGAGGTAGAAAACTTTGTTGGCCTCACTCCAGATCATGTGGTGCTGGTCAAAGCGATCGAATGCCATGTCGAGGTTTCGTTTCCAGCGGGTATTGTTCCGGACCGTCTTTTCTGAAGAAAACGAACCGACCTCCCCCGCACGCCCGCTCTCAACCATCTGCACCCGGCTCTCTTGGCCGTCCCTCTTTTGCTCGATCCAGCCCACGATGAGTTTTCCGTTGCGCGCGGAGACCGAAACTTCAGAGATGCCCCAGGAGCCCTCCGCCGACTTGATCAACTGGGCAGTGGTCCAAGAGTCGGCCTTGGCAAACTGACTGCTTCTCGTATAGCGAACTTCGTCCGGCGTCGTCTCGGTCCCTCGAACCAAATAGACCAAGTGGGTGTACGGGGTTCCGCCGTAGGCTCCAAAACTGACCTCAGGCACCGCCACCCTTTGGCGCCCACGCGTCACGTCACTCGCCACGCTAAACCCGCCCGGCGATGCCACCGGCTCATCGCGACCCACAACAAGCTCTACAATGCTCGAGCGAGGCGACTCCACTTCACCCCCGGGCCACTTCAGTACCGACGTAACAAAGTAGCGCTGGGCTTGGTGACTCGCCGGCGGTTCCCCGACATAAGACGGCGAAGCGGTGTCCTCGATCGCCGTCCCACCGCGATAGATGCGGAAGTCGGGCTTGACCCCGTTCGGTATCCAAGAGCCATCCGCAAGTTTCTCTGGAGGCGTCCACTGAAGATGAACACGCCCCTCCCGAGTCCAGGCCTCAAGCCTGGTCGGAGGAAGCGTGGCCAGCGACGGCACATAGGAACCAGGTTCGTAGCTCAACATCAATCCGACCGAGCCAACATTGTTGGCGCGATCGGCTGCAGTGAGGGTGAATCGGTTCAGGCCCACCTTCAGCGAAATCGGCAAGGAAAAGTTGCCGCTCTCAGTCTTGACAACCTCTTCCTCTTGCGAATCCAGATTCTTCAGCACCAGTTGCTTGAGATAACGATCATGAACTTTGCCCCCGAGTGTATACTCTGCCGTGTACACCGTCTCTTGGGGGGCGCGCGTGAGACTGAGCCGGGGTGGATCTGGATCGTAGATGACGGTGCGCTCGAGTTTGGTGACGTGGTCTGCCATGTCCTGAGCAGCTATGCGAAGTACGTTCGCTCCCCCCCGAAGCTCAACAAAGGATTCGAACGCACCCCCCACCGTACTTGTAATCACCCGATCGATGCTCACAAAACGAAGATGTTCGTCAGCAGCCTGGCCACGAACCACCACGCGGGGTACGTTGGTATAACTCACGGGGGCCGCCGGCGCCGTGACTTCGAGGCGCGGAAACATGATGTCGTAGCCCGCCGACCAACAAGGCGCGGTTTCCTGCGCAAACGGAACCACGGACCACGTCAGTTCACTGCCTTCCGGTTTGACGACGGTGACCTCAATCTTCGCGATTTGATGCGTATTCACAAGATCGAGCTCAGACCCATACACACACCCTCGGTACCACCGATCGTCGATCGTTTGCCCAAGCAGTGATGCCGCATCGAGCCACGCTTCCCCACCGTCTTCATCTTGAACGCGGACCCCAAAATCCGTATCCGGGACAGACGCCGAAATATCCAGGTAAAATCCCGCGTGACCCTGACCAAAACTTGACCCGACCGCCTCCGCTTTTGGTGCCGGAGCGCCAGACACCAAAGTCGCCCCCTGTTCATCAACATACAAAGCAACATTCCGCTCGGCGGTGTGCCCTGCTTCGTCTATGGCCCAAAAAGAGAAGGGGTGAAAACCGAGGGCAAGCGCCCTCACATCGACCGGAATCTGAAAGGCATCGCCGTGTAAAGACACCGGGACACCGTTGAGCGTAAGGGACTTCAGATTTCCCTCCCGTACCTGCCCGGTCACGAACATGTGATCCTCGGAAGCGCGCTCACCCAAGCCCTGGACCTCGATTTCAGGCGCAGTGCGATCGACCACGATTTGCGTCTCAAACCTACTCACGTTCCCTGCTTCATCTCGAGCCAAAAGCCGAAGAACGTTCGGTCCGTCGTCGAGCCACAGCGTATGCTCGAAGCTTTGGTTCCCCTTCGCAACAACGACGCCATTCAACAACAGCTCTGCTTCGCTCTCATCGTAAAGCACCCCGCGGAGCAAAAAAGAGGGATGGGTTTGAAAACGCACCGTGGACGGCAACCCTACATACAAAAGAGGCGCCGTTTGATCCGCAGTCACTGAAGCCGTCAATTCCGAAGACAAAGCCAAGTCAGAAATGTGCTCAAGGCGCTCGGGTGCAAACGCCTCTTCCCCCTGAATCGACACCATCGAAACCGGTTTCGGTGTCGAACCGCATCGCTCAGCGAGCCCGAGCGCGTCCTCAAAGCCCCACGCTCCCGCGCCGCAGGCCCACGACCGCTTGACCCAGTAAACCTCACCCACTTGAAGCGTTTCGGCCGAAACCAAAACCCGCGCTTGCTGGGCGGTCGAGTCCCATTGGAACACCGCCCCGTCGTCCAGGAAACGCGCCGCCACCGGGACCGACGGTTGCACGAAATACCCATTCTCGGAGCCCCACGCTTCGAAGCTGGGCGGCCGCAAGGCTTTCGTCGTTGTGTCTTCGCGCCCAACGTAGACCCAATACACTTTACCCGAGACCGCCACGTGCCGCTGGCGGGCATCCGCCCCCGCCGAGGTGGGACTATTCTTCGGTGAATCCGCATCGTGCCAAGATGGGCCAACCTCGAAAAGGCGCCCACCTTCTTCAACCACGGCTCGAACCCGAGCCGCCTGTTCCGCACTGGAGGTGGTCAAAAGATGCCAGCCCGGAGTGAGCGCACTTTTCGCCCTACCCTCCTCCAATGCTCCGGATCGAACGCCCCCCTGGCAAGCCCCTAAAACCGCCCCGCACAGAAGCGAAACGGCAACGCAAGAAAGAGACCGCATCGGTCCACCCCGATTCATATACGTTCGGCTGCGGAAAACCTGTCCTGGAAACATCATGGGCCTTTCACACCGGGGAACCCGAAAACAACGACGAGGACACAGGTCCCGAGAGGTCACAGGCCCCCTCTAAAAGACTTCTTCGTATCTCAGCAAGAGGACAAAAACAGGACGTTGTCTCCCGAAAAACTGGTCCGACCACGGGCGGAGGCCATAGGAAAGAATAGGGACCACCCTGTCAACAGAAATGCGCCCCCTCAATCCGCAAGATATCCTTCAGACAGAGACAAACCCACCCTTGCTGAGAACGCCCCCAGAGGCCGGCCCTCGGGGGCCCAAAACCAGCCTCCTATCGCCAACGCATCACACCCATGCGACGACCATGGCGCTGGCAAGCACTATGCCCCGGCTCCGGTATTGCATCTGAAGGAGCGATACGAGCCCACCGCACCCTAGGGGTTCTCCTGGACGCTGGGTACACCCGCATCGATGTCAACGCAACGGCCCGAACCGAAGCCCAAATGTCCGGGTTCAGACTTGATACTCGCGGCCATCGGCGCGAATTAGAAGGTTCCATTGCACACCCATCACAAGCGTGATTTAGGTCCGTCGCATACGGCGGTTCCAAAGGGGGTCGCCTAGAGGTTTCCGGAGGGGTGCTACGTGCGACTTGGGTTCAGTATCGGCTTCATTCTCGTTTCAGCCGCATCGTTGGCGTCGGCAGAGGGTCTAGGCTCGGAAACACCGCAAACCGAAGTCACGTACGCGCTGTTGCCCGGATGGAATCTTCTGAGTTTTCCGGCCGGCCTTGGTCAAGATACGGTTACGGCGTTGGCGCACCAGGGCATTGCGGTTTGGGGCGCCGGCGAAAAAATGACCCCCTGGAGCGCCCTCCAAACCTCGAGGCACGATCAAGCTTCCACGGCGCCCCAAGTGTACTGGCTGCATGCGCAAAAGCCGTATGCGTGGACCGAAAGAGGCGCTCGAACGGTGAAGACCACCGTGGCCTGGCTGACGCAGAGGATTGGACGCTCCACCCTATTTCATCCGCAACGCCTGCCTTGACCATTCCCGCCGCTGAAATCCAGGGCTGGGATGCGAGGGCACAGCGACACGTGTCGGTGTCGGCAAACGATGTCCTTCAAGCCGACCACGGATACTGGATTCGAACCCCCACGTCGGCCCCAAAAGGATACTCCATCCCAGAATCGCCAGAAGACCTTCGAGCGTGGGCATCCGGGACCGAGGTCGCACTCACGTGGCGTGCACAAAGGCACTTCTTGGGTGGTGCCCCCATTCCCGATAACATCGGACTGTCTTTTCGAGTTTACCGCGACGGCAAACATGTGGCCACGGTCGATGACCAAACGGCTTACACCGAAAACCTCCATACCCCGGAGGAACGTCACGAGTACTTTGTAACCGCCCAAATCGACAGCGATGGCAACCATCAGTCGTTGCCCTCGGATCGCGTCGCGCTCACGGCGGGGACGCCGCTGCCAAAACCGCCCGCGGGCACATTTGAAAAAGCCGTCGCCATTTCCGACGGCGATCGTTTTGCACGACTCCCTAAGACGATCTTGTCCGAGGGGCACAACGCGCTGGTGATGATGACAGCCTATGTCGTTCGAGACGACGCCAGCGGCGTTGAACAAGTCCACCTCACAAGAAGCCTTCAAGCCGGCAAGGGCGGTACTTTTGAAAAACCGCAGATCCTCAACATTCTTCCCTCGGGCAGGGCGGTGTCAGATCTGGCGCTTGCCGCACGTGCGAACAAAGTCGGTGTCGCCTGGATCGAAACGAGGCTGAGCGAAGCGCCATCAGACAAGTTGCCGCCGAGAATTTGGGTCGCCACCAGTACCAACGGAGGAATCAGCTTCAACAAACCGGTCCTGGTCCGCGACACCGACCGCCCAAAAAAAGGCCTGGCGCTTGGCTACGATCGGTACGGGCAACATCATTTCGCTTGGGGCGAAGCCCACAAAATCTACCATCTGAGCGATCTCAGAGAAGAGCCGAGCAACGTCTTTGATGCTCGCGTCAGAACGCCCAACCGAGAGCTCGTCAAGTACGTAGTCTATGAACAGCCCAACGATCAAAAGGAATGCGCATGCGAAAACTGCTGGTGTGAAGAAGCCTATCCACTCAGCAAAGACGAAGGCCCCTATTCTGAACACCTCGAAGAAGCCTACGTCCAGGAGCCAGCCCTTCATCTCGATGACAAAACCGTGACCATCGCCGCGCGCCAAACCCGCATGTGGAGTCACAAGCCCGTGCCCAATCCGCAGTGGGCCGTCATGTACAAAAACGCTCCAATCTACCATGCCGATGCCACCAAGAATGCACAGACCATCAGATTTGCCATGGGCTGGAAAAAAGTGTGGAAGCGTGCCTACGAGCCGGGCGACGAAGATCAATTTGCGGGCTTGGGGATGGCTTATCAATACCGCTACCACGGGCGCTGGCAACCCGAAGACTTCATCAAAGTGGCTCAAAAAGACCTCCGCGATAAGACTGGGCCAACCGGAACCGGTCCTGACCACGCGAATGACCAGCCCCCCACCTGGCGGATATCCATTGTGGACCAAGAATTTGACGAGGCCAACGCTGACCGCCCCTCTCATCCCCAGATCACGGCGCTGGCCGATGGGCGGTTGCTTGTCGCCTACGAAAAGGGACCGTCGGCCAACCCCAACGTACACCCCGCAAACCCCATTTTTATCGCCATCTCGAACGACGGCGGAAACAGCTGGATGCCACACGACACGGGGCTAATGGGCTACATGCCAAGCGTAGCCAGCACCCAGACCGGCGAGGTTGGCGTCGCGGTGTACGCTCCGCCCAGCCCGGGCAGATCCGCCGAGATCCAAGTCGCGCGGAGCAGACGCCCGTGCCGACGCCCCTCGGGCCGCACAGTTTCGAGAGGAGGCCCTGGCTTTGTGGTGGGGCGCCCAGGCATTTGTGCGTGATCACGGCTTCCCCTACTCAAGCCAGCGCATCCAAGATCTGTCGACCATGCTCCACTCCAGCACAGCGGTCATCTGGTTCATCGACGTGCATGACCGCTTGGTGCAAAACAGCTACCCTCTCGAACCCCCTCCGACGGCGTCAAGCCGAGACCAAATCGAGGGAGATACCGCGCTGGTCGATGCCCAAGAGCAGGCAAACACCCTCATTGGACCGGGCGGAACGCTCGAAGGGTGGGCGAAAGGCCTCGAACCCTACTTTCTAGCCCAGAACCAGTCGGTCGACCGGGTGCTCGCCCACAGTATGCTCCGCTTGCCGAAAATCTCATCGCCCCCCAAAGGTCCAGGACAAAACACGATAGGCACCAAGATTCGGCCCGACAAAGGATTGGTACGAGCCCTCGAAGCCCTGTTGCGAATGGACCCCGCAACCGCCGGTCTGGGACACGGGCTGGCCGTCACCCTCGGGCTCTTCCTGACCGAACCCACACAACTCCTAACCACCATCTTCGTCGTCGACCGCCTTCCCGAAGCGTGGAACGACCACTGGACCCACGTTGGGTGGGTCAGCGCCCAAGAGGTTTTTCAAGATCGGGTGCTGCCCAAAACACCGGGGGCCGAATGGGTCGCCTTCCAAAGCGAAACCCATATCCGAGACCACGTCCCCATCTACGACATACCCGCGGCTGGCGGCGCCTCCCATCGGTTCGACGAGCATAAGATCTACCTCTTCGAAAAGGAAATCTATTCCGTCGACGACATTCCGGGGACGGAGGTCCCGAGCTTTCTCGACCTCGTGCTTCCAAAGCTGCCCCAAGCCCTCGATGAGCAGCCCATGATCCCCGTCTATGCGCTCAACGCGAGTGTCCCAAGGGACGAGCTCATCGAAGCCTTCTTAGAAGAGCACCCGCTATGGCAGTGGTACCAAGATGTCGCCGACCTCTATCCGGCCCTCGCCACCACCGAGTGGCACCTTTGGATGCGAAACTTCATTCTAGGCACGTACTATGGCGCCGACGCCGCAACCCAGAGCAGCACGCGAAAAACACCAGCGCCGACCACCGCCCACGCGGGTCGCGACATTGTTGACAGTCAAACGCCCCCACCGGCGGAGCCCCCCACTGGCCCACTCCACCCTGATTTTGACCCCGGACCAGCCCTTAGGGCCCTCAACGACGAGGGCGGCCTCACCGTGATAGAGATGCTCACCTTCACGGGGCCGACCAACGGCAAAATCGTGCGAGATCAGATTGGGCCGGAAGCGTATCAAAAAAGCGTCAATGCCCTCGCTCAAGCGGGCCTCATCTCTATCGAACGCGCCGGCTTCCCCGGCGTCAGGCACCAGACCCTCAGCCTTGTTCCAGGCGGCCTCACTCCACTCGTAGCCTATCTCAAAACGCTCTATCCTGGGTCGGTCGCAAACCAGGGTCAGCCCGCCGACCAGCTGCAGCATCTGGAGGATCCCAGAACTCGAAGCATCCTCGAGACGTCGCGCCATCAGGCGCTTTCTCTGGCGACGCTGAAATCCACCTTTGGGGACCTTGGCACCGGAAACGACAAGCTTGTCGCAAGCTTGGTCGATGCGGGTTTATGGTTCCAGACCCGGGATGGGCGTTTTGAAATCGCCGACCAACACGGCCTGGCCCTGGCCTCGCTCCTCGAGACCTACGCGCACGCTACGACCGTTCCTCTCAGGATTCGACAAGCGCTGGAAGCACTACGAAACCCAATGTCCCTTCCGTTCATCACCGCACTCAGCATCCACGGAACCAGAGACTATCATGACGCGTTGTCGCTTGCGTTCGGAGGCTACGGTTTCGAAATGGCCTCTTTCAAGAAATCCATTGTCACCCCTCTAGAACGAGCTGGCATCATCAAGCTTTCTGGAAAATCGGAGCGTTTTTCGATGGATTTCGACGTATCGCTCGACACCGATGCCCTCCTCAACGTGGTCGCATATCTCGGTCACCTCTTTCCCAACAGTACACCTGGGAAGCTGAAACCAAGCGAAGAGCTGGTCCTGCTTGATCCCCGGAACCTTCTCCTCTTGGATCTCCTGAGCGTTGAACCTCAAAGCATGAGCAACCTCGAGGCGGCGTTTCGCCACTGGTTCCCCCAGCTTCGTTCACGGGTCGAAACCCTGGAGGAAGCCGGGTGGGTCACTTGGGCAGTCGACTCTGATGTGCTCTCCATCAACCCCAAGCCCCAAGCATCCATCGTGGACCATCTCCATGCACTCGCGAAAAACGCCAAGACTTCAAACCTTCACCTTGGCCAAGTTTTCGTCTGGGCTATGCACAATGAAGGCGTCATACTTGACATCTTAGGCACGGTGAGTCGCCACGGTTCTCTTCCAGCCACCCGATTGGCACACATCTATGGCCTTACCGGCACACAACGCCACTCTGTAACGTTGGGCGACTGGGTCCTCCGCGAAGGAGACAGGAAGAAACCGGCTGATCTGGTGTACTCCCTTCGTTCCGACAACATTCAAAAAAGCATCGACTACTTCAGGGAACTGTTTCCGGGACAAAGCAATGGTTCCATGTCACCAGAAGATGTCCTGAAGGTCTTCACCAATCACGTGCCGCAGTACATCGTTGAAAGACTCGGTCGCGGGCCACGCACGCTCGACCAACTGAAGGCTGAGCTTCCAGGGCGAAACCTCGACCATACCGTCAAAGAGATGCTCAATGTCGGCATCATCATGGGGTCGCCCACCGGCGTCCTAACGCTGAACGTTCAAGGGGGCGCCTCCCTGCCTGAACGGCTTGAAGACATCCTGGCGGCGGAGTCACCCAAACACCCCATCCGAAGCATCCCGGAGAAAGCCCTCTTGGCCATCGGGCGCGAAGGAGCGCTGAGCATTCTTGGCGCGCTCCACCACCTCGGAACCCAGTGGGGACATGGATTGCAACAAGCAACCGGATTGGCGAAAAAGGAGCTTCTCCAAACGCTCACCGCCCTCAGAAACGCAGATCTCATCGCATCTTCAAACGAAGGCAGGCTGGACAACGTCGAGGCTCAGTTTTGGCTCACGCCTCAGCCGTTGACCCCGGTTATCGCCTACCTTGAAGAGACCTACCCCAGAGAGATCTCAGACCTTGCCGACCCAAGTCTACAAGCGCACCAGTTTGGGTCCCTCGAGAAAATCATGATCATCGAGCGGTTACGAAACGTCGCATCAAGCATGAACGACCTGAAAGCAGACTTTCCGCTCTTGGAGAGCACCATCGCCGAATCTGTAGAAGAACTCGCCGATGCCGGTTTGATTGAACGTGTCAAGCAGGCACCAAACACCTTTCAGGTCAGCGCACAAAGCGGGCTCGTTCTGACCGAGCGCCTCAAACTCTTCATGCGAAACCCGCCTCCGCCCGGTCCCATCGAAGAGCCGCCCCCCTCACAGAACCTCTCCGAGGGTACACTCTACCGAGCTGCGGAATACACCAAAGAGGAGATGCTTCAGTACTTGACGGAGCAAAAAGTCCTCACCGCGATACAGATACACGACAAAAAAGGCTTTCGGCTCTACCCCGCCAGCACCGGTGCAGTCCTCTACGACCTTCGCACCACCAAGACCCACTACAAGCTTGTACGCTACCTCACGACGCGCCGCGTTTCCCTCAGCAAGTCGGCCACCCAAGCCTTGCAATACGTACCGGAAGGCCAACCCACTTTCAAAGTGACCGATCGCTCTATGCACACCGCAATCTTCAACCAGGCACTCGAAGTCGTCGGCCACGAATGAGAACACCTGGGTAGGGCAGGTTTTGAGGAATCCGCAAGCTTTCTGCGTTCGGCTCAAAGCCGGAAGGACTCACCCAAGAATTCCGGCTCCGGCTTCGAGTACCGAATCCGGTTCCAATAGGGGAGCATCTTCTGGCAGTGTTCGATCAATTCGGCCGCGGAGATGGGGGGCGGCTCCGATATAAAGTCTGGAGCGTCATCCAAATTGAGCAAGTCATCATCTCGAAGTCTCATTGTTTGCCCCAATCTCCGACCACCTTAGCATACAGGTCCTCGGAAGCATATCTCTCACACAACTCACGAAGCTCTTCATCACCCAGACCCGTTCGACCAGACCTGAGCAACCAAAGGAGATCATTGTAATCCTTGGCGTAGCGATGTGGCTGATAATGTTTGAGCGCATGAATCTTGAGGGTCGCCAAGTGACGCGCAGATACGACGCGTACCGCCGCAACACCCAGATCAGCTTGTTCAGCCTGCGCCAAGAGCTTCTTGAACGTTGCATCGTCAACGAACATGAGATCGATTGGCCAGTCGGCTAAGGATTTGGGTCTGAAGCGTGCGAAGCGGTCATCGTTCTGACCGATTTCATAGCGCAGACGCTCAAAGACATCCTCCCACCAGGCCTTTTTGCTTCGCCGAACAATGAGATCGATATCACCCGTTTGTCGAGATAAGCCGTAGTGGTTGACAGCGTGGCCTCCGATAATGAGAAACTCCACGCCCTTCGCCTCAGCATAGAATGAGATGGTGCGAAGAACCTCCATTGGCCCCAAGTTAATCCTGCGTTCATCTCGGTTGCAAGGTCAATAACCTTCTTTTCTAAACGCCCCATCCAATCCGCGTGAAAGAAACGGCCAATGTTTACGCCTACCCGTTCCGCCTACTGGAGCGCAAAGCAGGCGAGAACGTTCTCGCTGGTCCGCATACACGGTTGCTCAAACCCGGCATAGTGATGGAGGGCGGTGGGGTGACAAGGGTGCCCCCGGGGACTGCGATCGAACCATTTCTCTCAGTGGTTCCGAATCCGCCGTCTCGGTTTGAGGCTGTCCTTCAGGGCCAGCGCATACGGCTTCACTGGGAGCCGCCGCGGTCCTTGATGAACCGAGCGCCTATCCCAGAAGACACCGTCATTCGCTACCAAGTGGATCGCGATGGCGTGGTCGTCGCAAAACGGGTCGAACCAACGTACCAAGAGACCTTGGTCGGACAGGCGGCCCACCGGTATTACGTCACCGCGAGCATCGAAGATTCGGACGGGAACCTAGTGGAGTCCAAGCGTTCTGAACTCATCGAGGTGGCAACTTCGGTGCCCGCGCCCAAAAAACCGCATGATGCCTTTGAGGTTCCTTCGACCGCCGCAGAGGCCGTCAAGGCAGGGTTGCCACAGGTGGCCATGGCGGACAGCGGTGGGGTCTTGTTCGCCCACCTGGGTTTTGTGGCCCGCGGGTTGGGTCCGGGGTTCGGAGACGAAATTCGATACCTTCGGAGTCAGCAGGGCGGGCGACCGGGCTCGTGGAGTTCTCCCCTCTCGATCCCCACCGGTGGCGAGGCTGTGCCATCTCGAGGAGCGGGGGCTGCGGCCGACGTCGGTGTAGCCGTGGAAGTGTCCGAACTACGGATTTCGAGCCTCGGTTCTGACGTGGTCCTCGCTTGGATTGAAAAACTCAAGGTGAGCGGGTCTGGGCCCTTAAGCCGTCTCCTGGTGCTCGAGAGTCACGATGGGGGAGCGACTTGGCCCGACACGCCCCGGGTCGTTCGAAGCAACACCCAGTGGAAACGTGGTTTGGGTCTTGCGCACGACCTACTGGGGAATGTGCACGTGGTCTGGGGCGAGGCCGGCAAGATTTTTTACCTTAAGAACTTCGAAGGTTCGCCGAACAATGTGTTCGATCGTTCGATGCGCAAGACGGTCGAAGAGCTGGTCAAGTACAAAGCTCAGTACCCAAAGCGCCGCGGCGCCTGCGAGTGTACGGACTGCTGGTGCGAAGAGTCCTATGTCTTGCGTGAGGAAAAGACGTGGACGGAGGAGCATTCGGTCTACGAACCGTCCTTATACGTCAATCAAGATGGTATCCATATCGTGGCCCGAGGCAATCTGATGTGGGACAATGTTCCGGTCTTGAATCCCCTTTGGGTTTCGGCGTACGACGACGCTCTTTACCGCACTGAAGTGGTGCATGGGCAGAAGCCAAGAAAATTCGTGGTCGGTTGGCGCGACACGTGGAAGCGAGCCCCCGAACCCGGCGATGAGGCCCTGCTATTGCATCTCGGCGCTCAGTATCAATACCTTTATGAGGGGCGCTGGCACACCGAGGACAACATCGTCATTGCCCAGCGACCTTTGTCGGACGGGGCGTGGTCCGAGGACTCAGTGAAGTGGCAGGCCGGCGCGTGGTCGGATGGCGTTTTTTTGAACTGGCGGATGACGACCATCGACGTTTTGGACCAGGACGGCCTTGATGAACGGCCCTCTCACCCTCAGTTGAGCGATGGGCCAGGCGGTGTTTTGTACGCCCTGTACGAACGGGGCCCCTCCGCCGACCCCAATGTTGCGGGCGAAAATTCGATCGTGCTGTCTCGGTCGCACGATGGCGGGCGGTCTTGGTCCCCACCCGCCGAAGTCGCGACCGGATACATGCCGCGGATCGCTGCCACATCTGGGGGACTGGCGGTTTTGGCCTACGTCCCGGGCGAGGAGGCCCAGGGCCCCCAAAAGACCCCGATCGGCAAAATCCAGGTCTCTCGGAGTAGAGACGGCACCCGTTTCGAGTCACAAACCATCAATGTGGCCTGGAACGAGGGGCTCCGATCGGAGGAACTGCGAGGGGCCCAAAAGATCCACGGGAAGACCCACGGCCCCGGCGCCGACACGCTTCACGGGGTACCCGTGCTTGTGGCTCACCAAGATCTATGGATGGCGACTTGGGTTGAAGCGCCCCGCAAAGAGGGCGGCCGGGAACGGGTTACGGTCTCAAGAGCAACCGGCCTGTTACCCGCGGCGGTGCAGACTCGGGTGGCTCTTGTTTCACAAGGCGCCGCCGGGCCCAACAAGCCGCAAGTCGTTCAGCTTCAGGTTGAAAACCAGTACCACATGGCGGTGTCCCCAGACCTCGGCCCCGTGGGCGTCGCCGCAGAGGCCACATGGACCGGTGCGCATGGCGCCGAGGCGACCCCCGACACGCTTTTGGGGCCTTCGGCAACCTATTGGTGGTCCACAGATGGAGCCTTCGCCCATGCAGCGCGCCTTGTCGAGAGCGAGTGGCACGCCGGGGCGGAGATCTCACTGGCCGCCGGGGGGAGCGGCAACATCGAAGGCAATTATGCGCGTGCACTGGTTCTCCGCGACGCACGCTACAATCCTTCGAATGGGGCGCAGCGAGAGTTTGTCCCGGACGCCAGCAATCAAGACTCGGAGAAACTAGCCGATTTCGAACGGGTCTGGGTTTATACTCAAGGTATCGCATTGGCTCAGGCTGCCCGTCGTGGGGAAAAGCACGCGGGCGAACTTGCCACCTGGCTGTGCCAGCACGCGGTGCGCGACCCCGAAGACAATCGGGTGATCTTAGGCTGGCACTTTTCGCACAATACCGCCGGGGACAACTGGAAGGACTTTCGGTTGGTCACCGGGGCCTCCGCGTGGGCGATTCATGGCCTCGGCGTGTTTTTAAGCGCCGAGGGTGTTTCAGGTTCTGGGGATGCAGAGAGGTCCTTCTATTTGGAGTGTTACCAGGCTGCCCTCCGTGGTTTGTTGCGGACTCAGACGGACTCGGGTCTGTTCACCGCAGGGTTCACGGCGGAAGCGCTAGAGGGTGCCGAAAATGGTGTGGACTACTACAAAGTTCTTGATTCGCTGGGGTACGACGATGAAACCCCGCGCGCGCCCTCGACGCATGTGGTTACGGAGCATAACATAGATGCTCTGAGTGTCCTGAATCATGCCCTCGAACACGTGGCGCGTTTAGGGCTTGCGGAAGAGGAACTTCGCGACGCGAGAGGTGCTTTACGACAGGCGATTTTCCAGCACCTTTGGGACCCGGAGAAGGGCCGCATCATCACCGGAGGTTTTTTTGATAACGCCGGGGGATTTGTCGCCAGCCGCTTCTCGGCCGTGGACAATTGTAGCTGGTTGGCTCTTTCGGTAGATTTTGGAACCCTTTCCGAGGCCGAGATCACAAAGGTTGCGGCTTGTCTTCGATATACCATTGATGCGTTTGTGAAAGATTTGCCTTTCAGCAACGATCCTCAAGACCGAAGTTACCGCGGAGCCCACTACTTTCCTGCAGACTTTCGTGACCCCTACATTGATCTCAGCCCCGAAGCGCAATCTAAGCAGCCGAGGTCCTACCATCTTGAAGCAACCGCCGGCGTAATCTTGGGCCTTTGGAGGTTCACGGAGAGGGTCGACCATGAAGACTCGGCCTACTTCCGTCGAACGGGGGATGATTTATGGTATTGGATGCAGCGCTTCGTCCATGACCGGCTTTCCGTATTCAAGCCAACGCATTCAGAATTTGTCTACTCTACTCGAGTCAAGTACTGCTGCCATTTGGTTTATCGACGTGCGAGATCGGGATCTGAAGTTTCAGCGACCGGACGATCGACCGCTCGCCACCTATGCCCGTGTCTACCCCAAGCAGGCAAACAACGACCCGATGCTTGTTTCACTTGAGGCCAAAGAGAAACAGACCTCGGTCCCCGACCGGGTTGTGACGGCAAAAATGATTCGAGACGACTTCTCGGGGGCCATTGAAACCCTGGAGGACGTAGCTCATGGTCATGCGTCACATATCGCCGATCAAGGAATTTGGAATCCGGAGAAGTTGGACGTCTTCGACTATTACGTCAATTTCCACAACGAGGGTCAGTACGATCCTACCCATTTCGACGTAGATATTGACCTTCCGGAGGCTTGGTCCATCGCCCCGGATGCCGGTGATTTTGTGGTGGCGGTTGTTGACCAGGGGGGCCAGCTTTCGGACCGTTACGTCAACTACTGGCGTAATCCGGGAGAGACGCCCGATGACGGCATTGACAACAATCAGAACGGGTATGTGGACGACATTTGGGGTTGGGACTTCGTCGATGAGGACAACGATCCCACGGATACCGATGGTCATGGAAACATGGTCAACCGCTGGCTAGCCGAACTCCCAAATTCGGGGACGGTGGGCGTGGCGCCAGGGGCTAAGGTCATGGCACTTCGCCGAAAAGAAGGCAGCGTTCAGTTTCATGACCACTTTAACGTTCCGTTCAACGACATCTTCAAGTTCCATCCTTCGGATATGTCGCGGCTCGTGAGCGCAATGGACTACGCCATTGATATGAGGCTAAGACATGACCGCGGTGAGGGAGGCGCCGACGTTCGTGTCATCAACCTGAGCACGATTGTGCAGCCGCTTTGGCTGGCATTGCTTCTCCCTACGGCCTCGTTGAATTTCGCGGTGATTAAGCAAGAGGCCGCATCGGCCATCGAACGGGCAAATGCCGCGGGGATCCTCGTGGTGGCCGGGGGGGCAAACGATCCGGAAGCGATGTCCATACCCGCAGAGTTTTATGCCGACAACTTGCTCGGCGTGATCTCGAGTGGCCCGGACGATGAAGTGGCCGCCTACTCCGCTCGAGGCCAGGGCCTGGAGCTGGCGACACCGCTGTACTACTATGATTATTCTGCTTCTCTTCTCGACGATTCTGAAGTTCCCCCTGAGGGCCTTGTTCTGGGAAATAGTTTTGCCGCACCCATAGTCTCGGGGGCTGCCCTATTGGCATGGCAGGTTGCCCCCAACGCTACGCCCAAAGAAATCCGTCAGGCGATTATGGATGGAGTCGATCGGCGCCCCGGGCTGACGGGGCACACGGTGTCTGGCGGGCGGTTGAATGTATTCAGGGCTTTACAGCATCTCCGATTGGCACAGTTTCAGGCCTTGCCAGGCTCTGTGGGCGGGCAAACATCGGCGATCGAAGATAAGATCGAACAGGGCGGCGCGGAGGTTCGCTACCATCTTCGGGGTGAGGACGGGGCCCAGTGTCTGGACGCAAGATTCGGATAATCGGTCGTCAACCCGGGTGTCCGATACTCATTTTTTCACCCTTAGAGAAACGCTGGTGTATCCGTTCCGGTCGGCTCTCTATGCCTTGCTCGCCTCCGACTTTGAGCCGTACATGTTTGACACCTGGGTGGAGCGCCTCGATCAGATTCGTTTTGCCTGGGACCAGGCAAAGATGAAGTTCTGGCCCCTTCAGTGGTTGGAAGCCTACGAACACCGCAACCGTCAAGAAGAGCTGAACCAGACCCTGTGGCATCTCGAAAACCTGTGCGAGATGCCCATGATGGACCGCCCACACGATGACTATGACTTTATCCACTACCTAGGCCTTTCTTGCGAGGCGGCCAGTCAGGCCTTTCAGCATCGGCTCCGTCAAAGGCAGGGTGGAGGCACGAAAGACTTGACTACCCTGATGTCATCGGCAGGAGAAACACTTCGGTTCTCCCAGTTTATCCAGAGCGTCCACGACTCGATTCCACCGCCCCCAGAACTGCACAAGGCCCCCGGTGGACTCACGCTTGGAACCATCGACGGGCACAACGCCCACTTCCATAGCTACCAGTTTCCCACCACACTTACCTCTTTTCGAGCTATCTGTTTTGAGGGCATCCTCGATCTTGAACCTGCCTCTGGCCGTCCGGACTTTTGCGAGCCACCGGCCCCTGACGCCCCTGCCGAAGCGGTTCAGTCATTTCTTCGGGCTCTGCTGATCGGCACGCTCAATCAGGCGCTTTCGCAGGCGGAGCGGACAGAAGGTGTCGTCGCGTTTCAGCTCTTTGGGCTCGACACCGTCGAGGCGGTCAATCCGGGGTCACCGATTTATTGGGCGCCCACCAGCGTCGAGTTTCGTGCGGTGATGGAACAGAACTACCCGATCGATTGGTGGTTTGCGGACATTCCCGTTGTTGCGTTTGCGCCCGGTCGCGCCGAAGCAGAAGCCCAGAACATTCTACAGTTGCGACGCTTCATCAATCGCTACGCCAACGGGAACTTACCCAAGCTGGCAGAAGCCGCAGGCCTGGCGCCCCTTTGGGTTCACCAGATGATGCGCTCCGGAAGAATCACGGAATCAGATCTTGACCGCCTCCTGGAAGCCGTGCGCCTTGCGCCAGAAGAACGAGGCCCAGAACGCGCGGTCTTTGTGTTCAGCCCGAAAACCACAACCCCCACCAAGGACGACCCAACCAAGCCCAGACGCGGCACCAGCCCCAATGAATTCGCGGGCCTCAGCCAAACGCAGACGGCGCAGACGGAGCCCCAACCAAACACACTGGATCTGCATCAAACCCAAAGCGTAGCCCAGTTGGCTGGACTTAAGCCCCCAGGCGTCCTTTCGTCCAAATCCAGGACCCCCGTGTTGAAGCCTGCAGCATCGGACCCGGAGTCCGTAAACGAGACCGAAGAACAGCCTGACAGCAAACACTCGGTGGTTGGCCCTCCCCTGGAAGAGCTCCTGGAGCCCACACAGGTCTCTCCCCCCGACGAGCCCATTGGGGTGGACGGCTACGGCGCTGGTGCCACATCTTTCACGCTGGCTGCGCTCCTACGCGCCACCGGGATCTATTCGTTCACCACTTTCGTGAAGGCTACTCAACAGGAATACAAGCACGTGACCGGCCTCAAGGATCGGGTTCGAACTTCGGCCTTGTGGCATCTTTTAGCGCTGAAGAACATTCTCTTGGAGAGACAACCTGGATTCAACAACGAAGGACACTCTCTCAAAGCGCTCGACGCCAGACTCTACAACTTGCTCGCCAGGCCGTCAGAACGGCAGCTCGCTCAGTGGCTTGAAGCCCAGTATAGATTTTTGAAAGAGGAGCTATCTTTGGAGGACAAGCGTGGTACGCTATGGGTTCCTATCCAACGTTGGAATCCTAAAGCTAAAGTCTTTGCGCCAGACGCAGTAGGGTCGGCCGCGTTCATGGAAGGGGTCGTCGGCCCTACCATCCGCCCGCGGTGGGGCCCCCTAGAGGAGGCCCCAAAGAACGACCGCACAAAGATTCGCGAGGCTCGCTTCCCTGGCCCGCTCAGCATTGTCGGCGTCGCCACAGATCCGGTGGCAGGCGCCCTATTCAGAACAAAGACATTCTACAGCCCGGCCAAGCCGTTTGTTCGCCTCGAGAATGTGCTACACTCTTCAACGTGGGGACTGGCTGGACTCAATGCCGTCTCCTCCTGTCGTGTATGCCGAGTCGCGATCCAAAAAACGACGGCCGAAGCGGTCATCGAAGCGATGCAAAAACAGATGAATGCTGCCTTTGAGGTCGCCAAGGTCATTGACGATGTTTTTCGCGCGGAGCGAAGCATCAACCTGGTCGACATCAAGAGAAAGGATCCGAAGCAGGCGTTCGTGACGGCCGTAGGTGAATCTGGCACCACACTCTTCGGACTTGCACACCCTCTTGAATTTGTGCCCGTCATCGGAAACGCTGACGAGAACGGCATCCACTTTGAAGCTGAAGCCATTCAAATATTCAAAAAGTCGGACTGGCAACTCGACGTTGTTCTCTTACAAAAAGCCCTCGAGGACGGTGCGCCCTTCACGCTCGAAGGCGGCACAACGTCTGAGATCTCGCTCGAATCCTATCTTCAATTCCTAGAAGATCAATGGGTCATCGACTACATGAAAAGCGAAGGGGAAGGCACATCATTCGACGCCAAAGAAGCCGTCCTCCATTTTCAGCGGAACGTCGAGCTCGGTATCGAACCGAATACTTCTTGGCTCAAGACATTTAACCCCATCAACGCGTTCATGCATCATGCACTCCAAGACCGGGACGACAGGGCGCTCTACATCGCCATATTGAGCGGGCCAAACACCGTCCGCATTGTGCGATTCTGGAGAAAGAATGCCCAATATCCCAATGGCCGCATGTACTTCACGCCAGAACAAGCCGTAGAACCATGGAACCACTGGTCGCTAGACGAGCCCCACCCCAAGATCGATCGGCCCTAGACGCCAGCCGAAATTGTACATGAACAGTTGCCAGTAAGGGGCCCACCCTCTGTAGAGTCAACCACGTCCATATAGCCCGTTTGACGCATTGTGCTGGTGACCACCACCGTTTAAACCTGCGGCAGCGAAAACAATGACGTCGTCGTCGCGAATCATTCGTCGGCGTACGGCACCCGCTTGCGAAAACAATCTATTTTCTAACTTTCAAGATCGACAAGATCTGGAGATGATATGCAACAGAAACCGACATACCATCAGTGGATTCCCCTCCTTCTCGGAGCTTTCCTCGGCACGAGTTTGGGCTGCGGCGCGAACAGAGCGGAATCCATCGATGCAGCCTACCTATCGTCTGGGCGAGTCGCGCATTGGCCCATGCGAGACGGATCCGGGGCCACGGTTGCGGATGCCAGTGGAAACGGTCATGACGGCGCTCTAAAAAACGGTCCCGAGTGGCGTGATGATGCACTCCATTTCGATGGGGTTGACGACCATGTAGACGTTGGGAACCTAGACATAGGTGGCCGAGCCCTCACCATTTCGGCCTGGTTCAATTCCTCGGACCTCCAAAACTGCTCAGGAGAATGCCGAATTATCTCCAAAGCGACAGGTGTGAGCAATGCAAGCCACTATTTCATGGTCAGTACGATTCGACGCAATGGCTCCATCCGCCTTCGTTTTCGGCTGAAGGCCAACGGAAAAACGGTCACCTTGATCGCCAAATCAAGTGACATTGCAGAAAATCAATGGACGCACGTTGCAGCCGTTTACAACGGTTCGACCATGCGACTGTACGAGAATGCCCTGCAGGTAGGCCGAATCGTCCACCGCGGGAAGATCACGACCAACCCGGCGGTTCCATGTTGGATCGGCGCAAATCCCTTCGACGCGACTTCTCGGCCGTGGAAGGGCCAAATCAGAGATGTCGGAATATACAATCGGGCGCTCTCCAGCAAAGAGATACAGCAGTTGGTTTCGCAAAAAAGCGATCCCGTGAACAACCCGGACCACGACAAGGAACAGACAAACGACGAGGAACAGACAGACGACGAGGAACAGACCGACGACGAGGAACAGACCGACGACGAGGAACAGACAGACGACGAGGAACAGACAGACGACGAGGAACAGACAGACGACGAGGAACAGACAGACGACGAGGAACAGACAAATGACGAGGAACAGACAGACGACGAGGAACAGACAAATGACGAGGAACAGGGTCACGGCGAGGAAGATGACGATGACAATGCCATTCCGCACCATGACGATCCGGCCAAACAGTCAGAACATTTGGCATTGCTCGACCTTGTTGCCCACCAAGACGCAACGCACACCGCGCTAAAAGATGGTGATTGGAACAACGCCAGGACCTGGTCGACCGGGTCTGTTCCGGGCGACAACGCGCGGGTTCTGGTTCCGAAGCACCGGGTGGTGACTTTGTCACACGAAGACAGCGGGCGGCTGTTCAGCGTCCGTGTAGATGGAACCCTGCGCTTTGATCCGCACCAAAACACACGTTTGCAAGTAGATACCTTGGTCGTTGATGCCGGTGGTCGCCTGGAGATAGGCACGGTCACCACCCCCATTCAGTCGGGGCGAACGGCTCGCGTTTTGATTACAGACCACGGTCCCATCGATACCGCGTGGGACCCCTTGCTGTTGAGCCGGGGCATCATGTCGCACGGAACCTCTTCCATCGTGGGCGAGCCCAAGAGCAGCTATGTGATTGTGGCCCAAGACCCCAAAGCGGGAGCCACCGCCTTACATTTAACCAAGGCACCCACAAACTGGAAAGCGGGAGATCGAATTTTGATTCCTGGGGTGCACAAACCAACCGCCACGCAGGACGAGGACGAAATCGTGACCATCAAAGCGATTCAAGGCTCAGTCATCACACTCAGTCACGCGCTCAAATACGATCACGCGGTCCCACGCTCAGATCTACAAAAGATTCCAGTAGCCAACATGGACAGGAACGTCATCATCGAGTCGGAGAACAAAGAGATTCCCGCTCGTGCGGGCCACCTGATGTATATGCACAATGATGATGCTGTTCTACAGAACGCGCGGTTCTTTCACATGGGGCGAAACGACAAGAGCATCCCGACGACAGACCCAAAGCTGGACACAAACGGGAAATTGATCCCCAGAACAGGGACCAATCCCCGGGCACGTTACGCGGTTCATTTTCACCAAACGGGCGTCGGTAAACCTGAGGCTGTCTTGGTGAAAGCCTGTGTGGTGGAGCGCAATCCAGGCTGGGGATTCGTCAACCACGACAGCCACGTGGTTTTTGAAGACAACGTCGCCTATGACACATTCGGGTCTGGCTTCGTCACAGAAATCGGAAATGAAACCGGAGCCTTTGTCCGAAACCTTGCCGTTCGTTCCCAAATCAGTGTCCGCTCGAGCGGTTTTTCGGGGTCGGACAAAGGCGAAAAAACCGGTCTGGGTTCCAACGGACACGGATTCTGGATGCAGTCGCCAGGGGTGAAACTCATCGACAACATCGCCTCAGGGCACGGACAGGAAGCATTCTTTTTCCACGGGGCATTTCAGAGTGGCGATCACAATCACTACGAGTTCGACCTGATCAATGTCATTCCCGGTGCGGTGTCCAAATCTTATACTGGCATCCGGGGGAATCGCATCAAGGCCTCGGTCGTGCCTCTGGATACCGTGAGTGGCAATCACGCCTTTGGCAGCGGTGCGGGTTACGCAGTCCGGTGGCGACGCATGCCCGATGCGCCTCTTTCAGGCAAAGGGGGCAACGTCTTGGAGAATTTCCAAATTTGGAACGTGGCATACAAAGGCATGGCCATTGGGTACACCTCAGGGTTGATCGTCCGAAACGGAGTGGTCTTGGGAGACATCAACCGCCCCATTCCTTTAAGCTCTCGAGAGCTCGCTCATCCGATCGTTTATGCAGGAGAAGAGGAGGGGCTGGTTGGTCGAGGAATCTCGACCAACGGCAATGTTCATGACCTACGCTATGAGAATCTCAATATCGAGGGCTTCACCGTCGGAATCCAAGCCACAAGCGGTGGCGAAACGGGATTTACAGACCTCACTTTGCGCAATGTTATCAACATGCGAATATTGACACCTCAAGAGTCGATGGGAAAGCGACGGTTGGTGTATGCATCGGCTATCGTCAACCTGCCCTTGACCTCCTCTGCCTTAAATGGTGCGACCCCCTACGACGTCTACATGATGACCCAACTCCAGCGCACAGGCATTGCGGGCGGCGGAACTATCGATCAGGAATTCCAAAATCACACCGTCCTCGACGAAGTTTACTACAACGGAAACCGGCTCTACTATTATGAACAAGCGGCCAACAAGGTCCCGTTTCGTTACAGCGATCCACCTTATCTTGTACAAAAAAAAGATGCTTACATCGCGGCATACACATCAAAGTATGGTGCCTATTTTGAAAAGACCAGCCGGCAGTTGATGTCTCAGTTCGGTCAAACCTTGGCCGGAGCCGTCGCTCCGAGCAACGCGAAAGATGGTCGGTCGCAGGGCATCTTCGGTTTGGTCGAAACCGGGGTGACGATGGCGACACCCACAACCGCGTTCTTTATGCCGATTTCACAACCTACTCCGGGACATACCTACGAACTCGGCCAGACGGACCAAACCATCACCTGGGAATCCACAGGTTTTTCTGCCGACAGCGTTTGGCAGATCATGCTTTCATCACAGAGCGGGCAGACATACATCATTGGTGACGGCCGCTTTCCCCAACATGGCGAAGTTCGACTCCTTCAACAAGACGTCACAAACAACACGGGCACCCACCGCTGGCAATTTACGTGGCCCCGTGTCGGCCGCATCGCCCGAGCATCCGGCAGTACTCCGCCCGCCGGCACGTATTCCATGCTGATTGGCCCGTACGGAGATAGGAGCCGCCGGGTGGGGTTCGTGCCGCTCATCACGCTTCGGTAGCTGACTGACCGAAACCGCAAACGTGTTCACCGTTCCCGGCGGGGTGTTGAAAAACCCCTGCTAGGAACGAATCCGTCGGAAAGCGAAAACGAAACCCATCAAGATACTCAACAGGTTGTACGACGGCAGTCGAGATCCGCTCTGGGTGTGGTTGCATCCGCGCCCCTGGTCATTGGCTTGACCGTCGTCGTCCTTTTGATGATGGACATCCTTGTCGGGGGGCGTTTTGGCGGCGGCGCTGCAGAGTCGAGTCGATGCGTCGACTTCACCGTCCTCAAGAACCCCGTTGTCCGTGATGCCACCGTTTTCGCCATCATCGAGACCAGCTTCGATTCGAACACCACCGTGCTCACATTCCTGCCCCGGCGAGATCGTACGGGTCCGGATGAGACTTGCTGGCGCTGAAATCGGTGGCGGGGGCGTATCGTCCTCGTCGGAGCAGAGGAAAGCGATGGCATCAACCTCCGAGGCATCAAGTTCTCCGTCTCCTCGGCTTCCAGTTGTGCCACCGTCGTCTAGGCCAGCTTCGAACCGCATCCCACCGTGCTCGCATTCCTCGCCAGATGAGATTGTACTGGTTCGGATGAGGCTCGCCGGTACTGGATCCGAAGGGGAACCCGTGTCATCCTCACGGGTGCAAAGCGAAGCGATGGCATCGACTTCTGAGTCGTCGAGCTCTCCATCTCCCGCAGTTCCGGGCGCATCGCCATCTCCGCCATCGTCTAGGCCAAAGAGGACGTCGGTGCCTCCGTGCGTGCACGACGTACTCATTCGCGTTCGAATCAGCGACCCCGCCGTGAGGTCATCGTCAGCATCGTGACATACGAAGTAGCTTTCAAAGATTTCGCTGTCCTCTGCGATATCGTCTCCGTCGAAGTCCGCAGCGAGCTCGACCTTGGTCCCACCGGATACACACAGAGGCCCGGGAGGTTCAACGCTGAGGCGGGAAGAAGTGAGACCAGCAAAACGTTCGAAGGCACCGATGTCGCAGCCAGGGCCCGGATACCGGGGCATGTTTCTCTGATCTCGGGCTATGGGAAGCCCAGGAATGGGCGTACAGTCTCCGGCCCCGAATAACGGGCTATCGCTCCCAGGCGCCATCGTCTGAGTCGGCCCGCCGTTGTCTGCCAAAGGGTGGATGGCGACTTGACGCCACCGTTCCCCCCCGTCCACATTGTTTCGGTTGTGTGCTGTTTCACCAATGAAATTGGTGAATGCGCTGTCGACGTAGTTGAAGTCCAGCGACACAGCCGTACCATGGATGTCGCCCCCAACAGTGCCTTGGCCAAGATTTCCGCTCATGAAGATGTTTCGTACCCGAACGATACTGTCTCCGCCGATAAGTATCCCACTTCCGTTCGCTGTCATCCCCCGATGCTGGGCGAGGTTGCTGGTAATGGTTGTACTGACAATGAGTGTGTCCTGAGCAGTGCCCAGAACATGGATCGCACCGCCTCCTGCAAGCGGTGTATCCTGGCTCAACATGGGCACAATCGATTCATTTTGGTAGAACGTAGTATTGGCAATCGTGAGGCGGCCTCCCGTTTTGATCGCACCGCCAGTAGATTCATGAGCCAAGTTGTTGTGAAACGTAGAACCCGTAATCGTTGCTGTCCCGGTAGCCCCAATAAACAACGCGCCCCCGCCCATCGTTGCCCTGTTCTCCCGAAATGTGCAGTTCTCCGCCAAGAGTTTTCCATCGAGCCGAATGGAGCCACCCTGCTCACCGTGACCGCCTGTCAAAATGAGGCCACGAAGATGGACGCTGGCAGTCGCGGTGATCGAGAAATGACCGGCCCCCGCACCGTTCGAAACGGTGACCTCGCCTTTGCCGTCGATCTTGAGGTCCTTGGCCAACACAATCTCGGCGCCACGAAGAACGACCCTGTCGACGCCAAACTCGATGGTGTCGCCGGGGGCAGCTCGTGCGACTACGCTTCTTAGGGCATTCGGTCCATCATTCCCATCATCGGTGACGGTCCAAGTCGCCGCATGAAGAATCCCAGTGTCGAGGCTCAAGGATGCAAAAAACAACAGAAGATAAAGCCGACAGACTCGAGGTCTCATAGGCTCAACATATACGATAGATTGCTTAAGGTGGTCTATAAGGCTCATAGGCGTGAAATCTGCACCATTGTCTTGGAGCGAATCCGTCGACGAATGAAAACGATGGCAACCGAAATGCTCAGGAGGTCGTACCACGGAATCCGAAACCCACCCTGCGTATGGGTGCATCCTTGCCCCTCATCATTCATTTGATCAGGGTCGTCCTTTTGATGATTTGTATCCTTGTCAGGCGAGGTCTTGGCGGTTGCATTGCAAATTCGAGTCGATGCGTCGACTTCGCCATCCTCGAGAGCGCTGTTGTCCGCGACGCCACCGTTTTCGCCATCATCGAGACCCGTTTCGATCCGAACGCCACCGTGCTCACATTCCTGCCCCGGTGAAATTGTACTGGTCCGGATGAGGCTTGCCGGCGCTGAAATCGGCAGAGGGAGCGTGTCGACCTCGGCGATGCAAAACAAGGCGACGGCATCAACCTCCGAGGTGTCAAGTTCTCCGTCTCCTCCGGTTCCAGATGCGCCACCGTCGTCTAGACCAGCTTCGAACCGCACCCCACCATGTTCGCATTCCTGACCGGATGAGATTGTACTGGTCCGGATCAGGCTCGCTGGTATGGGACCCGGCGGGGGACCCGTGTCATTCTCACGGGTGCAGAGCGAGACGATGGTGTCCACCTCCGAGTCGTCGAGTTCTGCATCTTTTGCGGTTCCGGGCGCATCGCCATCGTCTAGACCGAAGAGGACATCGGTGCCGCCGTGCGCACACGACGTACTCGTTTGCGTTCGAATGAGCGACCTTGCGGTGTTGTCGTCGTCAGCACCGTGACATACGAAATGGGTTTCAAAGATTTCGTCGTCCTTTGCGACATCGTCTCCGTCGAAGTCCGCGGCCACTTCGAGTTTGGTCCCCCCCGATGCGCACACAAGCCCAGGGGGTTCAATGCTGAGGCGGGAAGAAGTCATACCCGTGAAATGCTCGAAGGCACCCATGTCGCAGCCAGGGCCCGGGTACCGGGGCATGTTTCTTTGATCTCGGGTTACCGGAAGTCCAGGAATGGGCGTGCAATCCCCGGCTCCGAATACCGGGCTATCGCCCAGGGGTGCCCTCGTCTGCGTCGGACCACCGTTGTCCTTCAAAGGATGGAGCTCGAGTTCGTCCCATCCATCCCCAGCGTCCACACTGTTTCGGTTATGCGTGGTTTCGCCGACAAAGTCGGTGTGTTGACTCTCCACGTAGTTGTAGTCCAGCGACACGGCTGTACCATGAATGTCGCCACCTTGATCGCGAAAAATCGATGGCAAATTTCCTTGCATAAGAATGTTTCGTACCCGAACGACACTGTCGCCTTCGATAAGTATCCCACTTCCATTCCAGGCCGTAGACCGATCGACGGCGCGATTATTGGTGATGGTTGTGCTCACAATCAGTGTGTCCTGAGCGGTATCAAGGACGTGGATCGCACCGCCTCCTGCAGGTGGTACGTCGTAGGTATCGAAGGGCACCATTGACTCATTCTCATGGAGCGTAGTATTGGCAATCGTTAAGCGACCTTCCGTTTTGATCGCACCGCCAGTAGATTCATAGGCCAAGTTGTTGTTGAACGTGGAGCCCGTAATCGTTGCCGTCCCGGTAGCACCGATAAACAACGCCCCCCCTCCCATCGTTGCCGTGTTCCATCGAAACGTGCAATTTTCTGCCAAGAGTTTCCCATCGAGCCGAATGGAACCACCGTGATCGCCCTGACCGCCCGTCAAGATGACACCACGAAGATGAACGCTGGCGTTCTCGGCAATGGTAAAATGACGTGCTCCCCCCTGATAAGCCGAGACTGTAACCGCGCCGTTGCCCTCAATCACGAGGTCCTTGGCCAACACGATCTCAGCGTCACGGAGATCGACCCTGCGAACGCCAAACACGATTCGATCGCCCGGGACAGCTGCGGCGACGGCAGCTCTTAGGGTGTTCGGTCCATCGTTCCCTCCGTGGGTCACGACCCAGGTCGCACCATGAACGATTCCGGCGTCTAGGCTCATGAAGAAGAATGGCAACAAAAGAACGGCGCGACGGGCTCCAGACATCATTCGGCGCCAGGAATACCACAGGCTTGAGGCGGTCTATAGGGCCTTCGACAACCTCCCACCTCCCCACACATAAAGACCCACGCCTCCGGCTAAGGCAAAGACAGTGCGGTCTTGTCCATCGGCCAAGATTTCCAGTCATCGTCGCCGCGTTTCACCACACCCACCACAAGCTCCGTTCCATCTGGCCACTGCCTGGACAGCACTTTGTTTGGCGCTTCAAGCAAGTGCACACCGGCGGGCGTGGGAGGGATCTGGGCTCTCAATAGGCCGACCGATTTTTCTTCGAATACCGCCACCGCGTGCACGACCAAGGAGTGGTTGAGTGGCTGGCTGAGCTCCACTGAAAGCGTGGGGCTTCGTTTGGGGCCTTGCCGTGTCAAGCGCAGGTGCAGCGTGCCCGGGTAGTCTTCTTCGAAGACCAGCGTGCCTTTGGCTTCGACGCGCGCCAGAAGAAACCTTGCAAGCTGAGAGGCAAGAAAACGATCGTCTCTGGAATGGAGGGCATCCATTTCGAGATCGATGGCTCGGTCGAACTTTCCGAGCCGATACATCACCGTCGCCAAGGTATCGGAAACAGTGGGTCGCTCCTTGGCGTCTACAGTGCGGGTCAAAGCCTTCTCAGCCGCTTCCTTGGCCATGTGGAGTCCGTCGGGCGTGGTGTCCGGTCGGGTGGCCAAGACCCAAGCGATATTGTTCAAAAGGAGCGGGTGGGTGTCCTTCGAGGCGACCAAGTTTGTGAACACTTTTTCCCGGTCCCCCGCGGGGTCCTTGATATAATGCACAACCGCACACAACAGCCCCACCACCGTAACTGCTCCCAAAAGGCGGGCGAAAAGTGCGGTCCAAGCCGGCGTTTTCACCAAGGGGAGCTGCACCCGCGAGGGAACAAGCAGAATACACACCAAAAGACCGCCGACAAAACCGCCAAGATGAGCCATGTTGTCGGTGACCAAGGGAAAGGCCATCGCCAGAACCCCACTGAGAACCACCACCAGCAGCCACCAATGGCCTGAAGGCCTGAATCTTGGCGGTGTCTGGGTGCGATGCCGCAAGTTGATCCACGCAAAGGCACCGAGGAGACCAAACACCGCTGTCGATGCCCCGACCGAAAGTTCGGCCGGCCCAAGAAATGCTGAGGCCGCAGCCCCCGTGAGCCCCGAAAACAGATACACCGCGAAAAAAGCGGTTGTGCCCAAGAGACGCTCGATAGCAATGCCCAAAGTCAAGATGCCAAGCGCGTTCAGTCCGAGGTGAAAATAGTTGGCGTGCAGAAAATTTGCCGACACCAGACGAAACCACTGCCCATCACGAACCAGCTCCAAAGAATTGGCCCCCAGACGCACAAGCAGAAGGGGAAGCCCATCTTCAGGGCCGTCGAAGGCGCTCCCGAAAAATTGAAGCAAGTAGACAACCATCAGCGCCCAAAACACAATGGCGGCCCCACGAAGGCTGTGCACCTCTTGGGTAGCGGCCATCTTGCTCTGTTCGTCGAAGACCCGTATCCGATCTTCACCGCGAGGAAGAAAGGCACGAACGCGCTCTCGGACCTCGTTGTGCAGGGCATACGCAGCTTGCGGTTCGGAAAAGGCCTTCAGGGCAAACACAAAATCACCCCGCGGTCCGCCGAACAGAAGGTAAGCAGGATTGCGATGGTCTTGTAAAACCAGCTTGGTCATCTCCCGATAGGGAAGTTCGAAGCCAGAAGCCAATCCCAAGCGCTGAGGGAGCACCAAACGGTCAGGCAACAACCGTATACAGAGACTCGAGCGGCGAGCCCGCAAAATCGCCGCCCCGACGACAAAAGCGGCCGCAACCACTGCGACAAGGAGGATGAACCGAGAGCCACCCCCATCCTCGCGCAGCAGCATACGCCGAGAAACCACCGCGAGAAATACGCTCGCGCACACGAAGAGCAAGATGATGGGGCGCGACCACAGACGCAACGGTTTCAGCGAAAAAACTTGGCCGCCACGACTTGAAATCTGCTCTGCAGTCACTGCGTGTTTACACCCCGCGCAACGTCGGTCACAAGTTTTGTGAAGCGCTCAAGAGAGGCCCTCGAGCTGCCTGAACCCCGAAGCACAATCGAGGTGCGCCCTTTGGGGGCATGGGGCCGTTCATCCACCAGGTGAAGCACAAAGGGATAAGCCCCCTTTTGCTGGATCTCCAGCTTGATAAGTCCAAGATCGCGATCGTGGGATACCAGTCGGACGCGTTCTGGGAACTTGCGAAGATCTTCATCGGTTGCGAGTGAATCTCGCAGCCCAAAGCGCATGACTCTGCCCCACACGGTGTCAAACCCATCACTCACGCCAAACTCAGTGCGAAGCTGGACCTCGATGGCATGCGCCGAGGACACATTCACCAACACCAGGACCCACGCCAGCAATCCAACTCTAAACAGAAACGCACAAGTCCGGATCCAGGCACTATGCGGCATTGGACCCTGCGGTGCCGGCTCACGTACTTCCGTGTACGCTCCCTTGGCTCCTCGGGCCCGGCTTTGCCTAGCACCTGGCTTCGAACTTGTGCGTTCCTGTTTAGACCAGTTCACCGGTCCACGCTCCCATGAGGAACCGGCGTGGGCAAGCCGCCATAACAGCGTGGCACCCGGGTGTTGATCAGGGTGAGCACCTCGTAGGGATTCGTCCCAAGCCAACCGGCGAGATCCTCCACCCGTATTTCCTCGGAGCCATCCCGACCCAAAAGCGTCACGTCATCGCCGTTGTATGCGCTGTGGGCGCCAATATCGACCATCGTGGCATCCATCGTGATCCGCCCGATCACCGGGTGACGCACGCCATGGATCAACACCCGGCCTTTGCCGGACAAACCTCGTAGGTACCCGTCCCCGTAGCCCACGGGCAATGTGACCACGCGGGTGTTCTCAGAGGCCGTCCACGTCTGGTCGTAGCTGACCGAGCATCCTCGCCTCGCCACTTTGAAATAGACCACGCGCGTCTTCAGAGAAAGAACGGGTTTCAACCGGACCGAACGCTCCACCTCGGGGGAAGGGTAGACACCGTAGAGCATCAGGCCCGGCCGAACCATTTCAAAGAAGGTGTCGGGGTGTTGGAGAATCGCGCCGGAATTCGCAATGTGCCGAGGCGGCGTGGGGACGGAGCGCTTTCGGAAAAAGTCGAGTACTTCTAAGAAACGCTCAAGCTGAAGGCGCGTATAGGCGCGGTCCTTGGCATAAGACGATGCAAAATGAGAAAATACACCAAGAATGTCGCAATGCTGCACCTTCACCGCTTGCGCCAAAAGCCGGGGGGCCGTCTCCCAATGGATACCGATCCGGCCCATGCCGGTGTCCACCTTGAGATGAACCTTGGCCCGTCGCCCCAGCGCCTCTGCGGCTTCTTCGATCTGAGTCAGCTTGTGCGGCGACGAAGCCGTGATGCTGAGGTCATACTCCAAAAAATGTACGATCTGGTTGCCGATGAGCCCGCCCAGCACCAGGATGGGCGCCTGGATGCCGGCTCTTCGGAGCATGATGCCCTCTTCCAAAAAGGCCACACCGAGCTCGTCGGCCCCAAAACGAAGAAGCTCCTGGGCCGTTCGCACCAAGCCGTGGCCATAGGCGTTGGCTTTGACGATCCCCATGATTCGGGCCGTTTCGACCCGTTTTCGAACCGCTGAAAGGTTGTAGCGAAGCGCCTCCAAGTCGACGTAGGCAGTCGTAGGCCGGACCCGAATGCGCTCGTCCTCAAAAACCTCGCCCATCATCGGTGTGCCCCGCGAAGCCATGGCCCCCGCCCCGCTCGGAAAGCAGGCAGGCCTATCAAGAACACGCGGTCAAAACGGTTCATTCCGTCGTCCACGAAGTACGCCCATCGAAGCAACGCGCTGACGTGGTTGCACACGCAGTGAGCCAAGGGGCTAAGCGACCGCCTCTTTGGGCGGAATCCGTAAGGTCTGCCCCGGATAGATCTTGTCTGGATGAACAAGCATCGGTCGGTTGGCTTCAAAAATGGCCGGATACTTTTGGTAATCACCGTAGTGGGTCTTGGCGATCTTGGACAAAGAGTCGCCCTTCTGCACCACGTAAAAAGACGCTTCGGGCTCGGGCTGCGCCACTTCGAGCTGGTCATCCACCTGCACAACCCGATCGATGTTTCCCAGAAGCAACACCAGCTTTTCTCGGTGAGCCTGGGAGGGAACCGTGCCCGTCAAGACCACCGCCCCTTCGTTGTACTCGACCACCAAATTGTCGGTACCCAGATCCATGTCGTCCACCAACGAACGTAACCCTTGAGCCACGCGAAGATTCTCGGCCTCTTTGGCCGCCGCTGCATCCAGCTCAGCTTGCTTCTGCTTGGCCAATTCTTCTTCGTCCGGTCCGAACAGAGAATCCCCAACACCCTTCACAAAATCGAATAAACCCACTGAAATGCCCCTCTTTCTCCCCTCTAGGGAGACTCCCTATTCCATCAAACCTGCCACCCTGACAACACCCAATTGCCCCACTTCCCTGCTAAAGGTGTCATCATGCCTTCGATTGTGCCCTCCAATTGGGAACTCCCAGAAGTATTCGTTCGGCGACTCGGTGAAACCGCAGGGCGGCAGCGGGCCATGGTCCATGATGGCCACCTGCTCTTGGTCCTCCACGAGCTCCCCAAGCCGGGCGTGCCAGAACGCCGCGGGGTCCTCTTTTGGCGAAGCCCGATCGGCGAATGGAAAACCGACGCCGCTCCACCCCGATTGTCCGAGCCATCAAACACGTGCACGAAGTCCTGCACGCTGGGCGCAACGCCGTCAAAGAAGACCGACTCTTGATCTTGCTGAGAGACCGCGCCGGAGAAATAGAACGGGCTGCGGAGCTTCTCAACACCGAAGCCAAACATGCACTCGAGTACGAAATTGCAGAGCAAGGAGAGACCCAGGCCAAGATTTCTTCGAAGCTTGCCGAAGCCGGGCAACGTTTGAACCTCTTGGCCGCCCTTTTCCTGCCGCTCACGGCCATCGCATCCGTGTTTGGCATGAACCTTCGAAGCTGTAAGACCGAATGAACAGCGTCCCGCTCCCGGCCCAAAGACGTTCCACTTGACGGACTGTGTCACGTTTTGTACAAAGTCTATTTCCAGGACCCATGTCGTAGGCAACCTCACAGTCATGCATGAATCGGGGGCGTCCAAAGCGCCCCGCTGCACTATCTGGCTCGCATATTGCGTAGCCTACGGGGAGGTGCGCATGAGACTGTCGAGGTCGACGCCGAACGAAGAGAACCGGCAAACCGCGTAGAGTCTCATCGACTCTAGAACGGGAATATACAAGTCGAAAACCAGGCTGGGTCTCGACGTCCCTCCGACGACGCTCGCCATCTTTTGCAGAGCCTCCCCACTGTGGAGGTTGCCGTGGAACAACACGGAGGCGCCCAGGTTTGTTGGCGCATTATTCCCTTAGAAACCCCAAAAGTGATGCGACGTTGCGCGCGCTGTCATGATATCCGTGGCTTCGCGTCCACCGATCGTTTTCGTGTCAACGCAAACGGTCACCGAATCGACGTATGGCTGGTCTACCGGTGCACGTGTTGCTCAACCTCGTGGAACCGACCCGTCATCTGCCGACGGAGGGTGTCCGACATCGGTCAAGACCGCTACCAACAATTTCTCAGCAACGACGCCAACACCGCGTGGACCGCGGCCTTTTCCAATATGAATGGCGAACTTCGGTCCCCGGAAGACGTCGCGTTCACCGTGGTTGGTCCCCGCCCGCCGGAACGGCCGTTGTACATCCGGTTGACCGCGGACTTTCAGTGCCAAGTGCGCCTTGGACGGGTACTGGTTGAGATGCTCAAGGAATCAAGATCCTGTATCCAGCGCTGGCAGTCATCCGGGAGAATCGTCATCGAAAACGGTAGGCTCAACCGACCGGTTCGGCCCGTTACGCGAATCACGCTGCGAGCCGAACCGGACTCCGCGCCACCAGCGTCCGACGAACGTAAGCCACTGCACTTCAAGCACGGGGCAACGAGAAATTACCGAAATTCTAGACCAACAGAATAGGTTCCGAAATCGCGCGGCCGCGGTTCAGAATCGTGCCCTGGCCTATCGTACTGATCCACAAAGAGAAAGTATCTGCCTGGAGCGAGTCTTTGTTCGATGAGAGCGCTATCCGTGGCAAAAACCTGGTGATTGCACGCCAGTTCGGCTTCCCCGCTCCGACAGTCGCCTTCGCGAAGGTATAAAGCGATGCCATCACCGTAATCGACTCGGGCGCGAAGAAGCTTCGACGTCGTGACATCGAAGCTGTAGACGTGCTCGGACAGGTCCCCGAAGCACGGATCCACGCGGTTAGAGGCCGGTTCGATCGTGCTCCATTTTGAGGGGTTTAGCTTGCCCGAGATCACCTGCGATACCGGATTGAGCTCTTTCGCGGCTTTGCACTCACCAGCCACATCATCGCCAAACTTGAGCTGAACTTCGTACCTATTTACACGACCGGCATCAACATCGGCGTAGTCGACAAACAGATGATAGATTCCAGGGGAGAGCAACCGCCCGATCTTCGCGTGATCGTACTCGGACCATTCCTCTGCACACACCAGTTGATCGCAATGTGCGTTACGAAGATAAAGCGCCGCGTCAAAATTCCGAGCGGCTCCTCGATTCTCTGCTTCGAAGTAGGTCTCCTTGGTGACTTCGAACGTGAATGACTTCTCAGGTCGACCAGAATCCCCCGGATAACTGGGCTGGGTACCACACTGCCTTCCGCCGTAGGCTCTATCAGGCCCTTTAACGTTGATGTGGCCCGCCAAAAGCTGGGTCTTCGGCTCAATTTTCTGGGCGTAACGACATGAGCCGCTGGAGTTAGCCGGGAGCGTCCGCTTGAAGTTGTAGTCGATATCTACCGAGTATCTGCCGCCCTGAGACGCTTTTGAGTCTACGATCAAGTAATAGATGCCTTCGGAGGGAAGATAAAGCTCGATGTTGGACTGCCCATTGGTATCGGCGGCAGAACAAGCGAGTTCGACGTCGGGATCTGAGCACATTCTCTCGCCAAGGATTGGGCTGCGTCGTAGGTACAGAACCACATTGGGGTCCGAACTGGTCGCTTTGAAATGGATCCGGTCATATTGGTCGTCAGGATCATAACGGGGGGGCGTACGAAAGGCATAGACCTGCTCGGGACCTGCTCCACCACAACTTCCGGTCATCTCACCTGAGGCTCCTACCTCTGGCCAGGCACCCTCAATGGTATAATCACGGGCCCCCATCAACATCGGCGCGTCGCAGCTAAGATTGGTGTAGTCTTCGAGTGTCTCAAACTCGACACTGAGCTCATATTCCCCGCCTTGCCCAGGGCCAGCGTCCACAAAAATGTAGTACTTGCCTGGAGGAAGGTCTTCGCTGATTTCCAGTGCTTGACCCGATTCAGCTTCCTGACAGAAGAGCTCTTGTCCCTTAGAGCAATCAGAGGTGCGAAGCGTAAGAAGGGTCGCTGCTCCTGAGAGCTTGGCGGAGAATCGGGCCCCATGGGTCTTGAGTTGAAACGCATAGGCTGCACCGCGGTGTTGACGTTCGTCATTGCAGGCTGTTCGGTGGTCAGAGCCTTCGTACAAGAGATTCCCCTTGAATACCTGCGACTCTGGATCGATGATGAAACGTTCATCACATGCAAGCGGATCCGTCGGAGGGGCCACAAAAGCGGAGCCCATAGCCAAAAAGCCGATCGTTTCGCGAAAGTGAATATCGTCGTTGGCTTTCTCCTCTTGCATGCGCCAGCGGAAACTGTTTTCATCCACTCCATCAAGGCGTGTCACGACGGCGTTAAATCCCCCAAACGTTTGCACCTGAGCCGTCACGACCGGAGCATCGAGAAAGCCTCTGGGGAAGTTGACGGTACTCCATGATGGCGAGCTTCGGCTTGTGGTAGCCCCCTGTTGTTTGCCGACCTCAATCAACATTTTGTCGGATATTTCGTGGGTTCCAGACTCGAGTACCACATAGCTAAGGGTCTCCGTGAAATGCTGCCCGTCGAGGTAATCCCATTCTTCAATCATAAACTCGAAGGCGTCGTTTTGCACCTTCCGCAAGCGAGCATGGCAAGGATGGAAGCCAGCGTAACTGGCAATATTCATGAACACCACAGGGTTCTTGTATGTCTGCATGTACGGTTGACGATGCCATTGGTCGACCCCTCGCCCGGCGTTTTGTGCGGTGGTTCGCCCCGCTTCTCCAATGATTTGGCCCTCGGCATTTCGGATCCAACCAGTAGGAAAGGCAAAGTAGCCCAGTTCTTCATAGAAGTGGCTGGTTCCATCCCTGGTCGAGTCCTCTTCTTCTAGCCTGATCATGATGCCAGCGTTGGTTGCAGCGCGAAATCGAACGCCGATAGGATCTTCCCCCAAAAACGATTGAGGCGAAGCGATAATCGCAGGAGGACCTTGAAATGGCGTAGGAAAGCTTTCCCGTTTCCATGCATGGTTGACTCCTCCGGCAACGGTCTTGGCTACAATGGGGTAGGCGGAATCAGACGACAACTTGATGGTGTCGATAAGGAACGTAGGATCGCTTGGAACTCCGTTAATTCCTCGCTCCTTCACAACGGATATTCTCAGCTGCTGTATTTGGCTGAAACCAAGTTGTGAAGCACTCTTGGGACGATTCAGGGGTGCAAATTCAGAGGGTTCCAACAGCGCAATGTATCTTTCTGCCGTACCATCGCCAAAAGAAACAGGCTTTTGATGAGCCCATACCTTTCCGGTTTGATCTACAAGTTGAAGCTCAAATCGAAAATCGGTCAAAGGACTGTGACTGCGGATTACGAAGCTTATCTGAGAGAACTGGCCCAGAGCGCGAAGGCGATCCTGGTTGTATTGAGTCATCTTGGTCGCCACGACAACCGGCCCTGAGGAAGTACCTGGACGGAGCAAAAGGCTGTTCCCATAAATGATGTGTGGCGCGTTTTCTGTAAGGGTGTGACCGCGAAAGCCATCTAGAAAGTCAAAGTTATTTGAGGGTTCTTCAAAGTCGTACAGCACAATACTGTTTGCTGGTTGATTTGGCAGCTCCGCTCCACTCACTGAATACGTCTTGGCCTGCGCCAGTGAGGAGAGGTTCGTCTGCTCGGGAGAAGAATGAGGAGTACATGATGAAGATAGGAGCGCACCCATTGCCATGGTGAGAAATCCTATCCTCTTTTTGTTATCAATGATCGTGTAGCGCATCAGGATATCCTAGCGATCCGCTCTGAACGATGCAATGTCTCAGCGCAAAGACTCGCAATTTTTTTGTCTACAAGGATCGTATCGCGAATACGATCTCGATATCGCCCGACAAACTGTCATTTATGCGCAACAAACTTGTTGTTTTGCGTTGCGTCAAAGAACCATATCAAAACACCTGTGACTCATGCCATCTCTCATTTCCGATGGCCCGGACATCTGCGCCCCCAGCGCCATGAACCTCATCCGCCGCCATAGAGACCGAAAAGTAGGCCATAGCGAAACCCCTTTTTCTGAAACGCGCTGATCCGATCCGAGCTGTAGCACGTACCCCCCTTGTACTGCACCCAGGGAGGCTTCCTTTGAACGTTGCACGCAATCCAAGTCCACTCGTCATCCACCTCTCACCAGTAGAGGCGCTTTTCCATATGGTCGTACACGCCGCGGCCCGGTTTTCGGGGTGGGGACAGCCCCTTCGAAAGGCCTGGATTCCCGCCCTCGGAGTCCTTTTTGCACTGGGCGGCTGGTCCCCGTCCGCGCTGGGCCAGTATCCGCTCAAACAAACTTTGAAACCCAGGCTTTACGAACCGATTCCCGTTCTTCCGGTGGGACCCATTTCTCCAAAATGGCCAACCGTGCTCAATCCTCAAGACGATGAAAAACATGTGCTCTACGTCACGGACTCCGTCCACCCCGGAGACTTAGGCGGTCGTGCGGGTGTGGACGCGACCTGTGCGTTGAGTCGCCCATCGACCCTGAGCTGCGATGCCGTTCATGCCTGGGTTTCAACCAGTGCGGAGGATGACATCCGCTCGATGCCCGACAACTACGGTCTAAAAGAAGACCTCCCGGTCCATTGGTGGAACCAAGACGACGCGCAACCCAAAGATCGCATCGGCGAAAACATGGCAGATCTATTGGACGGCAGCATTGAGAGCAGCCAAGCCGCCGGAGCTGGGGTCAGTACGCCAGCATGGACGGGAAGCCAAAGCGACGGCCGCATCGCTGTCTGGGGGAGTTGTGATGGGTTTTCGAGCTCCGACGCCCTTCAACGAGGCATTCAAGGCAGGCCTTCAGCAACCGATGGCAGCTGGCTCGGACAACATCCGAATGAGCTTTTTGTCGTTGATTCGTCCAAAGAATTCTCCTTTGGCACGGGCAGCGGAACCGGCACGGTTCGCGCACCGTGCGATGCACCAGCACCTCTTCTATGCTTGTGTCAAACACCACCCCGTTTCGCCGTCCGGAACGACCGGTTTTCAGTCGAGGTAGGGACCTTCACCGCTTTGGACGTCCTCGCCAACGACCGGGGCACCGACGAAATTGTGAGTGTGGGTGTACCCACTCGAGGCACAGCAACCCTGTTTGGGGGGCAGATCTTGTTTCGCGCCGAGGATGAAGGTCACGTTCAGTTGAGCTATTCCGCCAAAAGTTCCGATGGTGCAAACACCGAAGCTGGAACGGTTGATGTGTGGGTCCACGCCCAAAACGTGGCCGCCCGTTTTCGGTTCAACTGCACCGCATGCGGCGATGAAGTGATCGATGATGCCCACGCGGATTTGCCGGGAATACTCACTCGACCAGACGCAACAGGGCCCAGCCGAACACCGGGAGGGGCCTTCGGGCCCGGTCTGTCGTTTTCGGAGGGCCGCGGCCATGTTGCTATCGACCGGCCGCTTCTCCCCAAAAACAGTGGCACGCTGAGTGTCTGGGTGAGAATTCCCGACTCCGGACTCCCAGACGCACCTCGCCTGACGATCTTTGCGGAAGCAAATCACCCAGCACCGGACGTCGCCGTCCGGGAACTTTATCTGGTACCGGCTTTCAACCAAATGGGCACCCTCCATTTTGTGGAGGGCAACAGCGCCTTAGACCCCATCAAGTTCACGTTCCTCCCATGGGAAGCCTCGACCTGGTATCACCTGGCAGTCACCTGGGACGGGGCCGGTCGCAAGGTCTACCGCGACGGCGTGTTGATTCAAGAAGTCCCCGGAGCTGGACTGTCGAGCGACGGTGATGTCAGCTACCTAGGCAACCACCCCGCCTGCACCCTATCTGCGTGTGCTCGCTCGGCCCAGCTCACCATGGATGAGTTTGCGGTGCTCAATGAGGTGCTCGATGAAGAGGCCCTCCGCGAGCTCTTCGGGCAAGAGAACCCAAACGTCGTCGAGGCCCATATGGATCTGGCGACGGTGACCCAAAATGGAACCATCGACATTCCGGTTCTCGACAATGATCGGCACGTTGCCGTCCTCCTGAGCGTGGATTCCGCAAACAGCGGGCTGGTCGAAATCGTCGACGAAACCATTCGCTACACACCCGATCAAGGTTTCTCGGGAACCGACCACTTCTTGTACACCGTGGGCGATGCGCAAGGCCGCACCGATACCGCAGAAGTCACGGTCACCGTCACCTCGACGACGAGTGGAGGCTCGGGCAGCGGATCAGGCGGTGGCTCGGGCAGCAGATCAGGCAGTGGCTCAGGTGGAGGCTCAAGTGGAGGCTCAAGTGGAGGCTCGAGCGGCGGCTCAGGCGAAGAAAAACCAGATCCTTCGAAGCTAACGTTTTACGGACCGTGGCCTCAGGCAAGCAACCGGCGTTGGGCACCCGAACTCGCGGCTGAGCTCGCGGACAAATACGCGCTCGTGCGGGGCGGCCAGGGCGGAAGCGCACTCTCGACACTGCCGTGCGAGCACGACTGCACCGAAACCAGCGCCTGCGGCCTTCGCTACCAGACGTCGCCCGATACGAGACTTCACCGCGCCCTGGCGGCCGCCGACGATTCCGGTCTGGTCTACTTGGCGCTGTCCGAAACCAAGAACCTTCCGATCTCTCCCTCGGCCACCGCTTTTTCTGCGTACCAGAGCCAAGTGGTGGTGCTCGACGGCTCCAGCGGAGGACTGGTTGAAGTCCGTTCCTTGCCCCTAGACCCCTTGACCGTGGGCGAGCACTTCCGTCTTCCGATCAAAAAAGAGGAAGCGGGCGTGACCATCGAAGACATCCTCTTGGTTCAGGGTGAAAGACGCTACGTGCTCCTGGCCGCCCGCCTTCGATTTGCCGTGGACCCCGACGCCCCTCAAGACTTCGAGGGCGGTCCTGGACTCAACGACGGATTCTACGACTATCCGGTCATCGTCGGTCTTCATCCCGAAACCGGCGAACTGCTCTTCGGCGTCGAATTGTCTTTTCCGGCGCGCGCCTGCCACGGCTTCTCGTGTCCGGCCATTCATACCCAACGGATCCCTACGACTCGATATCCTCATGAAATCGACGACGGCCACACCCAACTTCGCGTCAACGTAGACCCCAGCGGAAAACTCATCATTCTGTATGGCGCCCATTGGCTGAGCAGCGGTGACGTCCGATTCGAGTCGATGCTCTACCAGGCCGAGGTTCCGAGCGCGCCTCCGAGCGAACCCATCCAGGCCGAAGCCTACAGCCTCGATACGGGAGCCCCGAACGAAGACCGACCCGTCGATTTCGCGTTGGACGATCGCGGGCGACTCTACACCGTCGGCCGCCCCAAAATCCACACGCGGTCCGGCTGTCACGATACGCAGTCCGAAGCCCCGTGGCGACTGCGAATTTATAGCTCCACGGGAACGCTCCTGCTGCAAAAAGACATTGGTCTCGGACTGAGAGTCAGGAAGTCAAATCCTGACGAAACGTTGGACTACGGAAGCTACCTCACCGTGGGTCGGGCTCAAGACCTCACGAACAGTCTTCGTGTGTTTGTTTCGGGTTATGCCCTGGATGCCATCTGTTTCGATGCATCCCACTGCGACCCATGGTCCGAGCTCAACTGCAACGCAACGCCGGCAATGAAAATGTACACGCTAAGAAACGTTCCGGAGGACTCAAGTCTGGTCCTCACCGAGGAACGCGCGCTTCCGCTCGGGCCCGATGTGCCCGATGCGCTTGAACCGCGTGCGGCGCCCTTTGCCATCGACGGTCAAGGGAAACTATTTTTTACGTCCGGGCTGGGGGCAGACGTTCTCTACGACGTGAGTGGCCCCAAACCGAAGGCGCTGTGGACCTTCCCCGCCGGACCATATCGAGCACGCCCGGTGTTTGGCGCCCAAAATGGCACACCTCGATTTGTCCGCCCGGCGGCCGACGGCGCGATCTTCACCGGGCGCACCGGCGCCATCAACAACTTCACCGCCAGAGTCCCCTTTGTTGATCGGAGCCGCCGCATTTCCACTACCTTTGGGGGCACCTACAATCCATCAAGCGAGGACCTTCGCACACCCTACGCACGCATGGTGACACCCCTTCTCGGTCAACGACTGATCGCCCTTTGGCCCGAACGTGAAGGAGGAGTCAAGATCCGACTCCTCGAGCCCACATCGAGCTTTCACCGCCGTGATTTGGAACAACCGCGCGCCGATGCCCCTATGCCCCATATTGACGCGTGCGAAGATGGGGAGCCTTGTCCGGCCTATCCCTTGGCCACCGTGAACGAAAATGAACTTTACACCCACTTTGTCTTTGATACCCAAGACCCCAACTACACCGATCCCGACAACGCTGTCTTCGGTTGGTGCGAGACCTACCACAACGGCCTCGAGCGAGACCTCGACAGACTTCACGCCGAAAGCTGTACTCCAGAGCACCTCACCATCAGCTGGGAGGCTCCTATGCTGAGTAACGGCCTCTTCCTCTTGGACCGTCCATCAATCTGCGGACTGGACGAGGACCACCTTTGTGGGACAAAACGCCGCTGCCTGGCGGGAACAGAAATCAAAGAAGACACCACCTCGATCCTGGTGCCCCATTGCCCCACATGCAATCCTCCGCTCAACACGTGGCACAAACGCACCGTCATGCGATGCGCGTCTTGGGTCGAAGAAATCATACCCCGCTTCGTTCCACGGGACGAGCTGATCACGATGTATCCTCCCGAGCGCGACACCTGCCCATCGCTTGGCAAGCCCGTGCCGCTTCGAGGCATCAAGATCGGGCCCGCCGCACTAGACGTCGCAGTTTCTAGTACCGCGCCCGGACCCATCGAGATCGGCGACAGCATACAGCTTAACCCGGTTTGCGATCAGGCCGAAGGCGTGCAGTACACGATCATCTCCGGGCCCGGCTCTTTTGACGACGGAAGCCGCACCCAAAAAGTCCTACCCTGCGGGGCAGCATCAGTCACGGCCGACAAGGCCGGGGTGGTTGTGGTCCAGGTTCAGCGAACCGACGCCGATGGGAAACCCACCGGGCGGAAGGCTGAGGTTCCGGTGGTGGTCGACGTGCCATCTTCGTGCGGGCCCAAACGCAACGGGGATTTCCGATTGTGCCGCCTTCCCCACCCGGCGCCACTTCCCAAGGACGAAGGCCAACAAGCGGGTGCCCACCATCCAGCCACGGCGGGGCGGGGCGTTCGTCTGCACAACCTCAGCTACCACCAAACGGAAATCGACCTCCAAGTGAAAGGCATCGGGATGGATGTCTTGTTTTCGCGAAGCTATCAAAGCGACCGACAGCCCGACAAAGGGGGCATCCTCGGGGGTTGGACTTTTGGGTACGATCAGCGGTTGGCCCCCATCGCGGAGGACGACGACGAAGACCAAGCATTCCTCTCCGAAACTCCAAACCTGCGTTTTGACCTCGCCTTTTACGATGGGACCGGTCGAGTCGATATCTTTAAAAACGACCAAGCCCCCACCAGAACGAAGTTCGGGCCGGACGATGCCACTTTTGAGTTGTACGATCACGCCAAACACGAGGTGTACACCCCCACCTTCGAGGCCCAGGTCGTTCAACTTCGACGCCCCCGTGGCCTCTTCGCCACCCTCACATCTTACACCGTGATTCCCGGTCCGGGCGAAACCCCTGCCGACGTCCACCCGCTGTACGATCCAGATCGCAAGGAAGTCTCTCCGAAAGAGGCTCGGTTTTACGTCCTCGCGACGCCAGATGGGGTGCGGCGGTTTTTCAACTGCAAGGGCGCGCTCCTCAGAATCGTGGGACCACGTTTTCACGAGCTCGAGTTTATCTACGAAGGTGCCTACAACGAATTTCTCGGTCGACCGGAGCTGACCCGCATTCTAGACAGCCACGGCCGCACCCACCAGATCTTCTGGGCGGAACAAAGCGACGGACAGAGGCGAATGGTGCGCATCGAGGATCCATTCGGGCGCGCCATCGACTACCACTACAGTTTCTATCCACCGAACCGCACGCTGCTCGAAGGGGTCACTCGAACCTTCGTTGATCACACGTCGGCCGACGATCCTGTATTCCAGACCACCGAGTATCGATACACCGCGGACGGTCTTCTGAAGACGATGACCCCTCCTGACGAGTCCAAGCCCGTTCTCGAAAACCGATGGACGGGTACGCAGCTTTCCAAGCAGATTGTTGGGGAAGGCGGACCGGCAACCACCGAACTTCAGGTCGGAGGAGAATGGGTTTTCCGCATACCGCAAGCCGGTCAAGTGGCCGTCCGAGATCCTCGGGGGACCGAAGTGATTTACATGCTGACCCGACTTGCCGAAAATGGGCCTTGGCAAACGGAGCGTATCACCCAGCCCGTCTCGGTTTGGAACGGCCAACGATCGCCGGCCGCGGTGCAAACCGAAGACATTGAAACCTTCTATCGCTACACCCCCGATGGCCTTTTGGAGCATGAACGAGAGCCGGGCGGTCGAACGTTCGACTACGTCTACAACCATTCCGGACAAATGCTCACCAAAACGGAACGGGTCCCCTCAACCCCCATCGGCCCCAATGGAGTTCACCGAGCCACGGCCTGGACCTACGAACCCCACTGCCAAGTCAAGACATCCGAAGTCACGGTTGTCGGCGAGTCCGTCCCCGATGGAGCCCCGCGCACCCGATTCAAACTTCATGAGCGCAACCCAAATAAACCCGGAACCTACTGCCGCGTGGCCACCATCGAACGCCTTCCCGTAAAAACCTTTGAGGGCAACGAGCAAAACTTCGAAGAGCACCTGGACTACTACGAAACGGGGCCCCTTCGCGGCCAGTTAAAAACCCATCGACTTGGATTCAACCTCGAAAAGACCGAGTACACCTATTACACCGACCCCGCCCAAGACTCGACCGGGCGCCGCGGGGGCAAGGCCTTCGACGAACGCCGGGGGTACCTTAAAGCCACCGAACGAACGGGTCGAGTCCCATTGAATTGCGATGGGTTGACGCCCACCAACCCCGCCGCCAGCCGGACGGAGTTCGAAGTGGATGCTCGTGGAAACACCCGAAAAACCACCAAGCTGCGGGCCAAGGGTCACCTGGTGACCGAACTGGTCTACGACGCCAAAGACCGCCTTCGAAAGCGCATCGTCGACCCCTACCATCTCAAAAACACCGAAGAAATGGTGTACGATGCCCAAGACCGCCTCCGAAAAACCATCCGCCTCATCCAAGACAACTTTGATGCTGGGGATCTGCCGGACAACCAGCCCCCCGCGGCACGAAGCGGAACCCAGGTCACCGAGCACGTGTACGACGCTCTGTCGCGGAAATACGGAACAGTTGTCTACGATTCCAGCGGGGGAGCAGTCCGAAGTTTCGAACTCCTCGGACATGATCCGCTCGGCAATGTCATCAAGCGGTGGACGCCAGGGAGCGGAATCGACTCCGCCACGCTGCTCGATGTCACCGACGACATTCTCGATGGACAAAGCGCCCAATCGCTGTTTTCGAAAAGCTTGCCCCTGAGTGCGTCGGGCGTGAGTGAAAACGGGCCTCCGGTTGTTCAGGAGCGCGCAGAATTCGGGCCGAGCGGTCGACGCCTCACACACGTGATCACCGATGGACTCGACGCCCCAGGCACCCCTCTCGAACAGCGGCAAGGGGTACTCGAAACCACACGCTTTTATTCAAACCCCCAAGGCGATGTGGTCCTCGAGGACCGAGGCCCTCTCGGCACCTCTACGGCCACCGCTTCGCCCGTTCTTGTCGAAAGAGCCTTCAACGGCAACCGCTGGTTGGTTCGAGAAACGCTGATTGACCCCTCCGGGTGCGCCGGCCCCGAAACCGTTGTCAGCGAAACCGAATACTTTCGGTTCGACCACTACGGAAACCCAGAAAAGACCCTGGTCAGCGGAGACACGGGGAAGGTTCGTCGAGAGCCCCAAAACAACGCTCTGGTTCCAGTTTGCGAGCTCGCACGCCCGCTGGCGGAGCGTTACGACTTCTACGACGCCTGGGGTCGGCTGTCCGAAACGTCGGACGTCTATTTCCCTCTCGATACCCGAGACTACACGGGCGTGTATAAGTCTGGGGAACGCACCACCCAGCAGGCCTACGACCAGCGGGGGCTCGTGGTCCTAAAACAAGAAGTCGGCGGGACTCGAGTCTATCGAGAGTACAACATGCTACGAAAGGCCTGCTACGAATCCACCGGGACCTCGGCAGAACCTCGGATTGTGCTTCGTCATATGGGCTGGGACGAGGCCGGGCTCCCGACCTTCGCCAGCGATTCCCACGGCGGCTCAACGATGTTCGTCAAGACGCGAGGCGAATACCAACACGATTCAGTCGGACGCGTGCGGGTGCACAAGAACGCCCTCGGTCAAGTCACGCAAACGTTCTACGACAGCTTGAACCGAGAGCGCGTCGTCGTCGATGTCGACGGCCTCAGTCGCGCGACCACCTATGATATCTTGTCGCAACCGATCGAGACCATTCATGCGGGAAAAGTCGAGTCGAGGGGTACCCAACGAACCTATCGGGGCGGCTTTTTGCTGCGGGAGCAAAGATTTGACCTCCCAGAAAACACCACGAGACAGACCCGCCATCGCGAGGCTTTTGTACGCGACGTGCGAGGCCGGGTCACCCGACACTATCCGTACGGCGATCGAACCCCGGAGGCCAGACAAAGGTACACCGACAAACGCTACAACCAAAGTGGCCATGTGCTCTTCGAAACCCTGCTGAGCTCCGCCAAGATCACCCGAACCTTCAACGCCCTTGGGAACCCACTCACCGTAAAGGCCGAGCGTGGGCCCGCCCAAACCGGGTCTGCCTACCCGAGCGACCTCACGATCGGAGAAGAACTGCGCTTTCGCTACAATGGCTCTGGGGTCCTCACGGGGGCGCACAACGAGGTAGCGACCATCCTCCGCCGGGTGGACGCCTTCGGCGCCGTCCTCGAAGAAGAACAGCATGCCTCGACGCACCCTGATGCGCCGGACCGCACCCGCTTGGTGCGCATGGTGCGAGACAAAAAGGGGCGGCCAGAAGGCCTTGTGTTCCCCCATCGCGCCGGAGCCGCAACCAGCAGCGAGCCCGACATCAAGTATCAGCATGACGACATGGACCGTCTCACAACCATCACCAAAAACCGCAGCCGCTTCTTTCCCTCCCTCGACCGGGTGGAATATACCTGGGCTGGCGCGTACGTAGCCAATCGCAGGATCTACACCGCAGGCCACGGTATCCGAACCCGTTTTGAGTACAACGAACTCGGAGCTCGGCACCAGGTGCTTCACGGCGGCGACAACTACGGTGCGGGCGCAATTCTATACAGCCGAAACTACTTCAAAGGTTCGAGACCCGTCCTTCACGCCACCATCCACGCATCGAACGGAAACCAGGCAGACACGGCCATGGAGGCTTTTCCCCGGATGTTGGGCGTGAGCCACATCGACCCCGGCGATGCCGCAACCCTTCACGCGCTTCTGAAACAAAAAGACTTTTATGGACGTTACCCAGGGAGCGTCCTCAGAAGCAGCTATCTCGCCAGCGCCTACGGTGACCTCGGCCAAGTGACAAATACCCTCTCTACGGTGTGGGGCGGGGAAGACGGGCGGGCCACCTTCACGTTTGGGACTCGCCGCTACGAAGGAACCCGGCTCGCTCGGAGTCAAGACGTTTCATTCCTCGACCGAGCCTTCGACACCAAGGCCTTGGAGGCACGGCGGGTAGAGCTCCGATACCAAGGAGACCCCGGAGCCCCACCGGGATGTGCAACCGGCCTCGACACCCAAGAAGTCTGCCACACCAAGATCTCCATCGCCGAGGAGCCCGACCTGGATGTAGATGATCATCCCTTTGGCATCGATGGGATCGATTTTGATGGCGAAGAGGCCGACCAAACCCTCGACACACTGAGGCTGCGCACCGCAAGTGGCACCTACCACGGCGGTTCTAAGACCGGAGGAGGCAAAGAGCGCTACGACATCGATCTCGATGTCTTCGACCGGGTGGTGCGGGTGACGGATCGCGATGAGCTTTTCGACAGCGGATGCAGCGCGGCCGGTTGCACGGCCCACACCCAGCGCATCAAGTACGGTCCGTTGGGACGTCGCATGGAGACAAACCTCGACCAGCGGGACACGAGCTATGCCAAAGTCCGTGCCTTTATCTACTTCGGAGACGACGTCATCGAGGAGCGATACTACCATCACGACCCGAATTTTCCCAATCAAGCCAACCGCCTGGTCGCCAGCGGTGAGGGTTATTTCCTGTACGGCGCGGCCCATGACTTGCCGTACAGCAACCAACCCTACGGCGAGTACATGCCGATGGAAGACATCCTCGGGAACTTCGTCGCATTTCAAGCGGTCTCTGAATCTGCCACGGACGCGGGTCTTGCACCCAAGAACGTAACTTATGGACTCACCCGGAACAAACCGCATCCTTTCATCGGCCAAGACAAAGTGCAACACGCCCACCGCATCTTTCGCAAGGTATCAAGAGATGTGGAGGCGGCCATTTTCTCAGAAATGAGTTACGCAAAGAAGACCGGCTATATCAAAGACTACTCGCGAAACGTCCGAGAGAACGTCTGGTTCGCCAACAAAGACTTCGCCGAGCACCTCTACCAAGCGAACCTCGAAAGAGACCCGGTTTATCGATGGGGGTTCTTGCTGACAAGCGCAGGACTCGGAGCCATGCCCGAACTCCCCGCGATGTTTACCTACGCCTTTCTCGCACTGCAAGGGGCTCACCTGGCCCATACCTATGCAACCCGCGGAGCGACACCCATCTACGATCAACTCGCCGAGGAAGTGGTCGCGGGTGCCATTGGGGCACTTTCTTTGGGGGTCGTCGGGGCCGCTTGGACCAGTCCCGGCCGGTGGGCCCGGATTCGTGCTCGGGTGCGGCTCGCGCGCCACGGAAGCCCCATGCGGTACTACCAAGGGCTGAGGGACATCGGACGCATGATACCAGCCGGCAGACGGGCTTTTCTTCGAAGCGAAATCGCCATGGGCGAGTTTCTTCGGCCTTTTACCCCCCGCCAAAGAGACGCCCTCACGGCCGCCCTGTTCGAAGGCTCCCTCCGTTGGCGAAATCCCACCAATCACTTTACCCGAATGTTTAGAAGACCCGGCGCCAGACCGGTGGGCCTGCAACAAACCACGATGAATTGCTGGGAGTTTTGCCTCTATGCCGCCCACCGTGCCGGGCGATTGACACGAACCCACCTCCAAAATTTCCAAGCGTGGAGCGATTCACTCCGAAGACGCCTGATCCCCCACGTAGGCAGCATGAACGAGCTCAATCTGAGGCAGCGCCAAGTTCTCTGGCGTGGTTTGGGCTTTCGCAGAAACCTCCCGCGCTACGCGGCCCGCCAACCCCGACGCCCCACCCGAACCCCGCGCCGCGTTCCCCGCCCCGGTGATCTCTTGTTCTGGGTCCCTCACGGCGCCCCCCACCCAAACCACGTCGCCATGTCGCTCGGGGGCAAACGCGCGGTCAGTCTGTGGACGCGGCCGGGTTATCAAGTTGCGCGCATTCAGGCCCAAAGCTTCAGCCAAGGCACGGCCACCCCAGACACCCTCTACGTCGCGCCCCCTCCCGCACCCCGTACACCGTAGGCGGGCTACGACCGCAGCAAACAACTTGACAAAGAAAGCCGATCGAATGGGTCAGAGGGCCAAGCGCTCAAGCCTGGGCACAGACCCGGTGCTGGAGACAACAAGCCCCTGTCTTCCGCTACTCGAAACGATTTCGCGGTACTCCGACCACCAAATTCGAGCATCGTCGTTTCGCCACTCTGATTCTGAGTGCGAATTCCGTATTCGAATGCGCGCTGGGTATGAAAACACCTGCAACTCACCATCGGTCATCACGCAGACCATTTCCAAAGAAGCTTCCAGTATTTGAATACCCGGCCCGCTACAGGCTCAGGCATGTCCACGACTCAGGCCGTATCCGCTGGCCAAGACGCCACCTCATTCTTTTCACGGCACCACTTGCCGAGGAGAAGCAAACCCTTCCGTTGTTCCATGCCCTGCAAGGGGCTGAAAGAATGCTTGTCATCGATACCGGTGGTGGCTTTGACGTATACGGCGGCTTGCTGTGGTACTTCGCGCTTCGTGGTGCTGGGAAACAAGTCGTTCTGGGGAATTTGACAACGTCGTCTAGACATTAGGGCTAGCCCAATGAGCGAGGCAAGAATCTACTCCGCTGCAAGCTTTCCTGGTCGCAGGTCAACTTCCCGGTAGACCTCTTCTACGGGAAGAGATACAAACCAACCCACTGTGGGGCACGGTCTCGGCCGAGGCCCCCGCCGGGGGGAAGCTATGAGCGGGGAGCGTTTTTGTCAGGGCGGGGTGCCAACCCTTTGGGTAATGGCCAGCGCCCTCTCTATGGCCACGCCCTCATTTGCTGCCGAAGTGACGTTGGATCCGGGCTGGCATCTCATCGTGTACCCAGCCTCGACGCATGCGCCCGAGCCCTCGCCCCATCTGACGCGCTGGGAAGTTGGGGTCGGGAGCCCGCCGAGCGAAAACAGGGTTCGGTACGACGGCATTCATCCGCAGGATGACGTGGGGGGCCCGTCTGTAGGTTGGGTCCATGTGGAGCAAACCACCGAACACCCCATTTTGAGATCCAACGCCCTCACCCAAACGTCGACACGAAGCCTCGTACAGGGATGGAACGTTGTTTGGGTATCGAGACGCCTCCAACACTGTGATCCAAAGATCAGACGACTTCAAAGGTGGGAGCCGAGTACGGAAACCTACGCGCCAGTGGCACTCGGCGACTGGCTAGAACCTGGTGTGGCGTACTTTGCGTTCGCCGTCGGCAAGATGCGCTTCCCCCGAGACTGTCTCCCCTCAACCGAGGGCGACAGGTCGGTGGTGCAACCTAAAGTCCAGATGACCCTTGACGGGCAAAAAGCCATCACCCACCTTGCGTACATCGCCCAGGGCGGAAGAGGGAAAAGCGACCGCATCCACTACCGTCAAAGCCACACTTTCGGGGCACCCGGTCCCGACGCGTGGCCCTTAGGTCCAATCACGGTCGCTGAGCCCGGACCTCAGGCCCGAGTTCTGGAAGTATCCATAGCCGCACATGGCTCAAGGGTGGACATCGGCTGGATTGAAGCAGCGCGCACTCGGCAACCCGGAAACAGCGAGCAGAGTCGAATCATCGTCAAGAGCAGCTGCGACCTAGGCCTCAGTTTCAACTCCTGTAACATCAATCGATTGGCGTTTCGCGAGAGCGCCGCCTACAAACGCGATCTCAGCATGAGTTACGACCGACACGGCCACCACCACATGATTTGGAACGAAGCCAACAAGGTTTACCACCTGAGAGATTTTGAAGGTGACAGAGACCGCGAAGGGAAACTGCTTAACGTGTTTGATGTGTACCGAAGAAGGCCAGCCACCGAGGTCGTCAAATACAAGGTCAAGCGCCAACCGGTCCACGGAGCATGCCCTTGCGAAGACTGTTGGTGTGAGGAGTCTTACACCCTTGAAAACGAGCCCGATGCTCAAACGATGGACTTGTCTGAGGGTCCCTACGTCAAATGGTGGGATTCGGTATTTGTGTACGCGCCCTCGCTTCACATCGATGACGACAAGGTCACCATCATCGCACGCCAACATCAGGTCTGGAGCCCAGTGCCCGTACCCAACCCCATTTGGGACAAGATGTACACCAAACCGATCTACAGCGACGACATCGTGGAAGGTATCCGACCCATTCGACAGGTCCTTGGATGGCGGCAAACCTGGAAAACGGCATACGAAGAAGGCGATGAGTCCCTACACGACACACTGGGCATCCGATACCAATACCGTTATGCCGGTCGATGGGACAAAGATGACCGGATCTCCTTAGCCCAACGCCCGCTCCAAGCGGGCGCGTGGACTGAACCCGAAACCCAAACAACGGACGTCCAAATCCCCAAAACCAGCGACTTCGGTTGGGCGAGAGACCTTTGGCAAGACGATCACAAAATGCGGTGGCAAATCTCCACCGTGGACGCCAGTTTTGAAGGGCCACTCGATGACAAGCCTTCTTACCCGGTCGTCGCAAGCTCGTCTTCGGGACGCATGGTGGCGGTGTACGAAAAAGGTGCGTCCATGAACCCCAATCATCCAGGAGGGAACCCTATCGTCCTGCGCGTCTCGGAAGATGGCGGCCAGACCTGGTTGGGATCTGACACGTCCATTGCCCGCGGCTATAGACCCTTCATCACGAACATGACGCACCTCGACGAGGAGGGCTCCGAGACTTGGGCGATCTTGTACTACGCGCCACTTCAGGAGCCACCGGGCGAAGGCGAAAACACTGTAGGCACCATCCGTCTCGCCCTCTCGCAAGATCTTGTGCACTTCACCCATGCGCTTCTTAACCAGGTCGACAACCACATCGAGCCCGCGAAAGCCCTTCACCATACAGGATACGGGAAAGATGCGGACGTTTTTTTGGGTCTACCATCGCTGGCGACCACCCAAGATGTGATGTTGGCGGCATGGGTCAAGCTGGCCCCGACCCTAGCCGACCGAGACCAAATTGTCACCGCCCGGACCTCTTTTTCCCAAAAGAATAGGCAGGGTTCGACGTCGGCGCCCACCGAAGAACTGCCGAACCCAACCTTCACCGAGGGGTCAGACTCTCCGACCTCGATCGTACACGGTCCCTCACAAACCATCGTCGCGCAGTCAGCCCCAACGGAACGGAGCGCCCCACCGGCCGTCGCTCAGACTTCGCCCACTCAGGGTGCGTTGGTCCATGCCGCGGCGCGTGGGTTGCTGGAAGAGTCGCCCGCGAGCTTGAGACTAAGCGTAGACCGCAGCCAAGCCACACTTCATGCCAATCTGCACGAGGCACTGGCGCTGAGGGACACACTCCGATTCCCACTCCAAAACAACAACCAGCAGTGGGTACAAGTCGAATACCTTCCACTGTTCACAGAAGCCGACCGCCAAGACATGTTCCAAGGCGCAAACGATCTGAGTTCGGGCGGGACCCTGTCCATCGAGATCGTAAGCGGAACCGATGCGCACGACGCCGAAGTGCTTGCGGGCTTCAAGCGGGTCTGGGCCTATACCCAGGGCATTGCGCTGGCCCAAGCCGTGCGCCGTCAAGAGCCAGAGACTGCCGTGGGTCTGGCTCGGTGGCTATGCGACCACGCCGCGCGGGCGGGCGAAGAGATTCTTGGCTGGCATTTTTCCCAGAACACCGACGGGGATACATGGAGAGACGCACGTCTGGTGACCGGTGCCACCGCGTGGGCGGTGCATGGACTGGGGACATTTATCACCTCCGACGCCTTGCTCTCCCTCGAAGCAAAGGAACAAGATGCGTTTCGAGCGTGTTATCTGAGCGCCCTCCGGGGCCTTGAAACCCACCGCGTTGCGGTCGATGTTTCAACCGGCCGGCGCCACTCGGGCGCCTCACCCTGCACCGACTGCGCATCCTTGATGACCGCGGGATGGACAACGCAAGGCCTTCAGCATGCAAATGCCCCCTCGAAGCTCGGGCTGACCGAAGATCCAAGCGAACGATGGGCCTATTACGATATTCTTGATGCCATCGGTTACGATGATTTCGCAAACACCAATCCGCCCTCGATTCAGCGAACCCAAACGACGGCTGAAGGCCAGAATGTCGAGCCCCAAAGCTTCGCCTTGAATCGGATTCAGTTTGACACCCTGAGGATACGAGCCCAGTCCCGAAACGTCGTAACCGAGCACAACTTGGATGTGCTGAGCGTCTTGAACCATGCCCTGGCGCACGTCGACCAGATTCAGCCCGAGAATGCTCGCAAAGTTCCGCCTGAAGATCTTCTTTTATGGCTCGAGGACTGGCGAAACGATGTGCGACGAGGGATTTTCGAACTCCTTTGGGATGCCCCCGAGGACGGACTTTCGTACCTTGAGGAAAAAGAACCCAACCGCTGTCGCGCCAACAAAAAAATAATCGAACGCCGAGGACGGATACTGACGGGCGGACAATTCGATGGAACGGGCACGTTTTTGACCAATCCTGAGGTGGCCATAGACAACTGTAGCTGGCTTGCACTCTCAGTAGACTATCGGACTCTGCCCGCCGAAAGAGTCGATCAGCTGGAGCGCTGCCTTACGTACACCGTAGAAAAATTTGCCGACCACCTGCCCTACGGTTCTGGCGAGCGATGTTATTACGGTACCCACTATTTCCCCAACACCTTTCACGATGCCTACATCGACAAGAACAACCGCCAAGAGGATGCCTACCATTTGGAAGCCACCACTGGCTTGATCTTGGGACTCCATCGCTTTTCTCAGGCCTATCCCGCGAGAGGGCAGAGATTTTTCCAAGAAGCCCAAGCCCTTTGGACCGGCGCGCAAATCTTTGTTCGGGACCACGGCTTCGTGTATTCGAGCCAACGTGTTCAAGACCTGTTTGCACGCTTGGACTCGAGCACCGCAGCCATCTGGTATATCGATGTTTACGATGCCCTCGAAACCCAAAACGAAGACCGGGGCCATACGGCCAGCCTTTGGCCTTTGGCGGGCGTCGCGTTTGCCGAAACCGAGGGCTTCACCGTTCGCGCCCGACCCGAAGCCGTAGCCCACTGGAGCTTGGCGGCCACCGAGGTCGTCAAACAGGTAGGTCTCAAAGAAGCCTTTAAACTGGCGCTCGCCGACATCTTCGGGATCGTCGCGTTGAGCGGCCTCAGCGGTGAAGTCAATAGAGAAGATATTGCAGCCCTCGCAGATCAGATTTTTGTCGAAGACCGTCATTCGGTGGTGGTGGTTGAAGACGGAGTCCCTTTTGACGTACCCTTCGATTTCGAGTTCGTGGGCAGCGAACCCCACTTTACGGCAAAAACCCCTCGAGAGATCTACACCTGGCCTCTAGAGGCCGTCGGCCAGCATTCCCTGGCGTGGGTAGATGCGTTCTCACTCGCCGTGGTCGACAGTCTGGGCCTGGGCATTCATAGAGAATGGCGTCAACAGTCCTCCCAGGCATTGAGATCCTTCATCGAAGGCTACATTCCCCAGGACATCATCCTCAAAAAGACCGGGAATGGCGTCGATATTTATCGAAAAGCCCACTTCGATCTGTCCTTGGAGCGTCCGCGCGGGGTGGTCCTCGAGGTCGGACCGGAGCCCACGGGCCCCCGCCTGCTGCATCGTCAGCCTGGCCCATGGAGCCTTTGGTACGAACAGCAGGTCCTAGCCAGCGGGCTTCCTGAAGCCCTCCAGGAAGCCTACCTTCGGACGGTCACCGCTTGGATTCTCGAAACCTTGCTGGCCCGGCCTGGGCGTCAGAGTTTCCAAGAGCGAAACGAGGTGATCAAGGCGCAGATCTTGGGCAAAGGTTTCGGGTCCCTCGCCGGCGGGCCGGAAGACCAAGGCCCAAACAAGTCACCCGGGGCCGGCGCAAACACCGGCCCCGGAGACGACACCGTATGGCGCAAAGAGACCGTGCGCTGGGTCGACCCTCACCCCACGTTGGTGAAGGATGGGTTGTTCGGCCTCACCTACGCGTCCACCGATGGTATCCTGAGTGCTCGTTTCGATGAGTTCCGCGACACCGCCAACAGGATGCGCGCGGGGCTGGGAAAAGACGGCGTCGCACGCGTTTTTGAGGGTCAGAAAATTCCAAAAGGATCCGCCCCCCCCATCGAGGTCTCCGAGTGGCCGCTGAAAAAAATTTTTCGAAGCATGCCCGTGGGGGCCTTCATTCCAAAAATCGGCTCCAGGCCGCTGGGCACAGCACTGATGGACTTGGCCGACGACGGATTTGATCTTAAAAAGCCTTTGCGGATCTACACCTTGCCCAGTGGGCGGGTCGCGATTGACCCCAAAGATCACAACTGGCTCGCAGCCATGAACTTGCTCGGGGAAGAAACGGTCCCGGTTCGTTTTGTCCTTCCGCCCTACGAGTGGGAAGCAGGCATCGTGTATCCTCAGAACCTTCCCGACACCGCCACATCTGTGACGGCCGCCAACCTAGAGGCCGCACGAAACGGCATCTACCATAGTACAGTGGTGCCCCTCAAAAGAGAAAACGACGTCTCCGGTGATCAAGGGATTTTTCCCGAAGGGGACGAGAACCTTGACCTTTGGGATCATGCGCTGCTGGCCGAAACCAGCTCATGGATATCGAGCGTAAAAAACGTTGAAAGCACCTACGTTAAGTCCGGAAACAAATCGGACGCAATTTGGCACATCGTGCGACCAGAAGGCGGCGTCGATATCAACAAAGCGCTTGGCTACAACTTTGGATACGACGAGGTGGTCTTGCGGAAGGTGAACATCAAAAACGTGCTCGCAACCTATACACCCCGAGAGGATGGCGGTGTTTTTGAGGTGAATCTTTCCGCAGACGATCCGCTTCCGGCGGCATTCAACTTGGCAACGACCCTCACCCAAGTGGATCTTTCAGCCCTCCACGTGGGAAACGCGCCCAAAGAAGATGTTTCGTCTGTGGTGCGAAAGCTGAACGTCCGCGAGTACTTCGCACCTCCTCTCCTTATCGTCCGAAAGGGCCCAGATGACATCGGGGTCATGAGCAACCCGGTCATCGTACACGCGCTCCGGACCGTTGAGGTCGAGACCGCTCCCGCAGCGATCATCGAATGGGCATCCCTTTCGAAGTCTGACCGCGACGAGCTGATTCGTCACTACGGCGTGGACGCTGACGGAACGGTGGTAGAACCCATGCGCTTCGAGGTTGAAGCGCGGGTCGGATCCGAGTCCTCCAAGCTGTTTCACCCGTCGTCACACCCTCCAGAACCCATCGTGCTGCGTGGTGCCAAAGGACAGGTGTTGGACCTTGCAACTGCGGTTCTCGACGACTTCAGCTCAGGGCCCCAAGAACTCGATAAAGTTCCCTCCGGAGCGAGCCAAGGTTCAAAACATGCGGCCATCTTGTGGGGCGAGGTACAGAGACAGTCAAAGTCTGCCGGGTTCACCAAAAACTTGGGTCAGGTTGTGGGTTTCGACCTCGGTCACCCTGACGAGACCACGCCCAACGACGTCGTCAAAGCCATCACCGCTGCCGTTGACGAAAAACGAAAGAGCAGAGCGACACTCGGGTGGCACCCGGTCACAGTGATCAGTATCAGCCCAAAACTCAGCTACAGGCTGAAAGACCACTTCCCGGGAGCAACCACCCTTGAGCTGAACGCCCTCGAAAAGGAAATGAAGCGGGGCCTCAAAAATGCCATCGTCGATGCCACCAAGGCCGGCATCCTCATGATCTCTGGTGCGGAACCCGGCGCAGCCCTCAGTGAGGCGATCGTGGAGGCCGGCGCCAGTGAAGACCGCTTCTTCCAAGTTGGTGGAACCACGAGGATGGCCACAGACCCGACCTACGCCTCACCCCGTCACGTGCCCGATGGCGCCGACTTCGTGGCGCCCGGTCTGGCTCCGCTCCTGACCGACTCCGGCATCACCATCGAGCGCGACGCCTATATCCCCGTAGCCATCGCTTCGGCGACCGCACTGGTGGCCGCGAAGGGTACCACGGTTCATGACCTCGACCCCGACGTGGCGTCCATTCCAGAGATCTTCCAGCAAACGCATCACGCTGGCAGCGCCGGCTCCAAGACACCGGGCCACCTGTCTCCCGACGAAGTGCACAAGATTGTCGCGTGGAGTATGAACGGGATCCCCTCAATCGAAGAAGCCAAAAACACGCGCACCCTGTTGTTTCCCTATAAGTCCACGTTCACCGCGAGTTCGATCATCGTGGTCCAACACACGTCGGAGCTCAAAATTCGCCCTCTCACCTCCTTAAAAGCCTTCGACGTCAACGCGAAAGACGAAGTTCTGCTGTTCGAAGGCGACCAACTTCGAGACATCGTCACCGGACGCGTTTGGAACGACGGAATCGTCACCGGGCATATCACCGTCGATGCCCAGAAAAACCAGGTGACATACTTTGGCTCCCCCAGTCTTCACTCGGCCGGTCAAATCCTTCGCTTTGTCGACCGCACGGCTCAACACGAACCGAACGACATGGGTCTTATGACCTACGCCCTGACTACCGATGCCATTGCGGCTACGGACTATGAATCTTTGATTCGACAGAAAAACTTTGCCAAGCTGGACATGAGCCCCTGGGGGGTCAAGCGGATTCTCGACGGTCAAGAAGTGGACCCAGATGGCTACCCCAAAGGAGTCTTTGAAATCCGCATCGAGGAAATTTACCGATCGTGGTCCGTTCGTGCGGCCCAGCCTTCAGACCCAGGGGGTCCCAACTTGCAAGATCGGTTGGCTATATTGGCAAAAAAAGGCTTCGACCTCAACCACCCCATTCACGTCTACCCCCAGCCCTCATTGGACCGCAAAGGGAGAGAATCCAAAAGAAGTCAGTTGATGGTTTGGAACATCGATCACGACCTCCTCGCCGCCATGAGTCTTCTCGGTGAGCATCATGTACCAGTTCGCATAGTTCCGGATAGAAGCCACTTGGTCGACGCCGAAGACAGCGAGCGATACTTCCCTCCTCGAACGACATCTCCGGGTGGCGCAACGAAGCCTGGCTCCATCTACGGGGTCCCCGAAAATACTATGAAAGTAGCCCGCGAAGAAGTGGTGGAAGCGGAGTATGTCATTGGGCCCGACGACCCCACTCAAGCCTTTCAGGAGGGCTTTTCGGCGGACGGAAGCGACCCCAGCCTGTTGAACCATGTGTGGAACACGGGCGCCAACAGCGCCTGGATTTTCGGAGTCCCGCCACCAACAGGACGGGTTTTAGACGAAATTGCGATCGACCCAGAGTACCGCGGTCGGTCTCTCACATATTACCTCGTCCGTTCCCGCGGCGGTGTCGCCCTCGAAACAGCAACGGGTTTGCAAACCGAAAAAAGTGCCTTGCCCAGCGTGCACGCGCGCGAGGTCCTTGCCGCCGTGACCCCGCACCCAACCAAAGCCTGGACGTGGACCATCAACCCGAAAGCATCCAAACCTCTTCCCAAGGTCGCCCAATGGACCCATGAGCTGACGACGACACGCCTGTGGCCATTGGACCTAAGCACCTACGATCAGGAAGAGGTTGCCCGCCTCGCGAAGGCCGTTCTAGAGAGTGAAACTGTCATCGAACCCCTGGTGCTCCTGAAAAATCGCCAAGACCATCCGGAAATTCTGTCGGGGCAGGCCGGGGCCGTAGTTCTGAGCAACATGGGAAACGATTCGATGTCCGCCCTAGTCATTGACTACAAGAAGCTCAACAAAACCCAACAATCGAATGTCGACCACGACTTTCCAACCAAGGAACAACGCACGCCCGAAGAAAAACAGCAAAACCCAAAGTTGCCAACGATTCCCAAAGCACCTCAACTTGGTCCACCATCGTTCGGTAACCTGGTCAAAATTGGCTTCGACGATGCGATTCTTAGCACCAAAGTGCGGAGGCGGAGCTACGACTTCATCATGCTGGTGTCTACCCATGACGGCGAGCTTCTCCGTTTGCCGATGACCGGCCAGTTTTCTGGTGATCTGACCTCCGCGCTCGGGGCCATCAAAAAAAATCCGAAGCTCTTCTCTCTTGACGTTATGCGGTGGCACGATACCCAGCCAGAGTTTGATCTCAGTATGATGATGGAGCGTTCCGGCAAGGACTTCGAAGATATACAAAAACTATTTGGGAAGGGTGCCGCACCCCGACTGGCCGCCGGATGGACTCGACAGATCGCCTATCTGCCGGTTGGGAAAGAGCAGTTCCACATCTCCAACACCACAACCTTTATTCCCAAGACGGTATCGATGCCGATCACCTTAGCTCCCCCGACAGTCGCCCCGAACGGGATCTGGGAGAGCTTTGATCTCAGCTTCGCCTACGAAGAAGAACGGTTCGAGTTCAACCATGCTGAGATCTACTTTGCCAAAGTCGATGCATCCCAGGCGGTTCCGACGCCCCAAGACTTCATTCTCTTCGAAGACCACCTGTTGTCATGGAGGCCACGCCACCAGATGACCATCGACGTCCACGGCCCTGAGAGAACCGTGCGCCAAAACCAAACCTTTGAAGCCTTTCTTCAAAACTTCATGGGCCAGTCCCAATATCAGTTGTGGGTATCCGCCAGGCTCATTGGCCAAGGACGAGAAATTCAAGACAAGTCGTGGATCTGGAAGACGGGCCGTTCCCGCGAAACCCAACCGATCAAGGTCGATGTCCACCGCTGGCTCACCCCTCGCTAGGCATAGCAACGGGTAAACTCGCCAGTGCCTGACAAACGACTCAGCGAGTTGCGAACTGGATACCTCTCGGCGCCATGGCCATGAAGCGGACATCCAAAACACACTACGCAAGCTCAAATTGGCAATAAGGAGTCGTCTAAGTGTACGCCGAGTTTCTGGTAGGTGCCAGCGATTGAGAACCAATCGATGCGGTTTCGAAACCACGCTTTGAGCGAAAACCGATCGAAATCTTTCTCGCGACTGCCCGGTGGTATCGCAAGGCCTATTCTATCACTCGGGCGAGGGTCGAACGATGGCCTTTGGCGGGGCCAACGTCCACGGAAGTTTCGTGGGTGAGGCGCTATGGGTTCGGGGTCAGCGGGGTTGGAGTTTGTGGAACGCGGGCGCGGTTGATGAGGGGCACCCGGGTGTGGTCGTCGCCTTTCAAGCACGGCTTCCGGTTTCGGAGATGGAGACCATTGAACTGAAGGCTTGGGCGCCCATGGGGCCTGGGAGCAGCCAACAATCCGCAGTAGATCTTTGGTTATGGTCCGCGACTCAGGAGACCTGGGCTGAAGAGAGGCTTGTCGAATCGACGCGGTCGGGCCTGACGGAGTTTGAGTGGAAGGCAAGCAGGGACGCCGCTGTACCTTACTTCGATGATTGACCGGCATCCCCGGGTGCAGCTACCCTGATGACGTCGATGAGTGCCCATCCTTCACACTGCACAACGGACAAGATATTGTTCGGGAGGCTGCTGACCTGCCACCTCCTCTGTTTCTCAGCATGCACCGCTGAGGTCGAAGTACAGCGAGTGGTCGAACCCACCCGGTCGAACAGCACTGAGGATGCGGCAAAAAAAAAGGAAGCGACCGGGGAGCCCACAACGCGGCGGAAGGCTGCTTCGGAGCGAAAAACTGTTGCGAGCACGATCGTAATCGATCCGAGAGAGTGCACCGCCACCCCGAGGTCACTCAGCTTTGGCATGGGCTCGCTCAGCATCAAAACGACAAGAGCCGACAACGGCGCATGCGAAGTCAGGCATATCGCTGAAATCGAAGGCGGAGAGACGCGCCATTTTTGTCAGCTCGCCGCGGACAGCGAGCGCGTTATCGTCACCATGCCGTCCAAGCGTCAGGCTCTCTCGACGGGCGAGAAGGCCTCCATGAAACGGCTCAACCTCGACCGCTGCCGGGAGCTTCCGAGTCGAAGCATTTTCCAATCGCCAAGCCCCGAGCTCCTTTGCGAAGAAAAGAGGAATCAAGATATCAACCATATCGATTCCCGTTATGGCGTGAGAACGGCGGGACGCTGCGGTGCCAAAGGTCCCGTTGGCGAATGGAAGCAATCGACTCTCGCGTCGGGCCAGCTCATTTCGGTTATCCCCTTCAACGATGCAGGGCGCCGAGATGGAATCGAAATTGGATTGTACACCGACGGCCGAGAAGCGTCTCGGGTGGAGTATCGTGATGGAAAGCAGCACGGAAATACCGTGGATCGGTGGCGAAACGGCAACAAGAGGCGCGAATATACCAACGTGGACGGACATATGACAGGCAATTTCGCGAGCTGGTTTGAGGACGGAAAAAAACAGTGTGAAGGGCCGAAGTACAAGGATGGAGCACCTTTCGAAGGACGTCGACGGTGTTGGTCCGAAGATGGCACCCTCGATGTGGACGAGACCTACAGGGAAGGACGATTGATTAGGAAAGTGTCGCATCCGTATTCGGACAAACGCATCAAGTCGATCATGACCGTCGATGCCAACGGCGTGAGTCGGAATGAACTACGGGGGGGCCCAAGGCCCGGCTCCCCTCAACATCCCCATGTGTCACTCTCGTCGCTCTCGGAACGGAACCTAGTGGCCGCGCTTGAGAACGTTGATCACTTGAAGGCATGGAATGCGAGCGTTTTGCTCGGAAAACGCGGCAAGGCCGCCGTCAAGCCACTCCGCCGCGCGGCAAACTCCAGATCTGAAAAGGTTCGTAGACTCGCAAGTTATGCGCTTGTTCAGATTGACAGCCCTGAAGCGGCCAGGGCGTCACTCCCACAACTGTGGGCAGACCTTAATTCAACCGACTTGGCAACGGGCAGCCAAGCCTTTGCGCGGGTCAACAAGGCTCCCGCGCGTGAGCGTGTCGTTAAGGTCTTCGAGGCGGACATCGCCAAGAACAGGAAGAAGACAATGTCGAGACTGAGAAGGCATCTTCGAGGGGAGAGCATCTACGCGCGGAAGTTCGCAGCCATGGTGCTTGGAGAACTGGGCAGGGAGGCCGCCCCGGAAATCGATGAGCTCAAGCGTGGTAGAGAGACGGAGAAAAATGCGCTCGTGGCTAAGGACATGGATGTCGCCATCCGGAAAATCGAGCGCGCCATCGAGCCTTGAAAACTGAGTTAGCACATCGGCGGTTCATCCCCCAACTGATCTGGTCGTAGACTGCTTTCGCGCACTAAGACTTTGTTCTTTCCCGTCACACTTTCATCGCCTGGGAGCATCCGCGATAGCCTGATGAAACATCTGCTACAACCCTGCGTGTGTCTCGACTTATTACTCCTCCTCCACCCAGCCACTCGGCCAAAAAGCAAAAAAACTCGCACAATCTACCGGGCGGCTAAAAGGAGTCGAGAAGCGAGATTCAGCAATCCCGCTCCCTGGCGCGGATCCGCCTTGCGAAAATAGACCAAGAAGATCGGAGTCCACTTCTGTGGCATTTGGCCACAATGGTAAGAACTGCGATTTTCTGGTAGATTTGCTGGGTTGGGCAAGCTTGCCTAACGTTGCGATCATCGACCGCAATCGCCGTCAGCTCCAGCACAAGATGGGACTCAGTCCTCTCGAAATGGGTGTGTTTCCGTTTCACGCGTTTGACATTGTCCGTGGTTCTTAATCAGTGTTTTTACGCTGTTTTTCTTGCGCTTCCTTAAACAGCTGCCTCAGCTCTTCGATGCTCTCGAACGGGGCCTGAAACAGGTCGTCGTCCAAGGTTGAATCAAGATTGAACTCCGCTTCCTTCGGTTCGCTGACCGCCACCACCTCCTCCTCATGCACGTCAATGACTTCTGGATTGCCTTCTGGGTCTTGGATCACCTGAATCGGATCGTCTTTCTCCTGAACCCATTCTACTGAGCCGAAGACCTTGGCCGCGCCATCTTTCGCGTTCTTGATCCGTTTCCAGGCAGCGTCATTGAACGTCTGACGCGGAACCAAAGTGCGGCCGGAATAGGATCCGGTCAAGTTCCAAATTTCGCTGGGCATTTCACCACTTTCCCGGATGTAGACATAGTACCTGACAGATTTCGGCTTCGGCTCTGTCGTAGGCTCCAAGACAATGGTTACCCCAGCGTTGGTGACCAAGACGCTTTCTATGATGATCCTTCGCTTAGGCTTCAGGTGCTGGGGACGAGAAGAAGGGCCGGCAAATGGCCTGCGCCCTTCCGGCCTAGGGAGCGGGCACGTTTCGCAATTTTTCTGTCGATCGAGTTCTTCGATGATTCCTTGCGCCACACCTTTCGAAAAGCCGTACCGCTTCAAATAGAGAAACACACAGTCCAGTTCTTCGCCCGGCATCGGCCGTGAAAAGATTCTAAGTTGCCGATACGAGTTTAGGTCAAGCAGATTGCCTGCGCTTCGTTGGAGTTCGACGGACCAGAACAAGGAGAGGTCCATCAGTTCAGAGAGCCTGAAGCTCCATGTCCCATGCCTCCCTATTCTCAACCGGCCTCCGTACAGTTGGTCTTCTCGGATGGTCGGCGGCCGTTTGCTGAGGTCGAAGCCCAGATACGACACGCCATGCCCACAGACGACAAACAGATCGTAATCCGACTCCAAAACAGGATCGTAACGATGAAACTGTACGGTGAATTCATCATCGGCCTCACCTTGCACCGCCGTGACCGACGGAATAGGGAGGACCGGCTTGCCTTGATCACCCCCGGATGAAAATACCAGGGACGAAAGAATACCATCATCCGGGTGGAAACCCGATTCTTGCGTCCAATTCGTCACAGAGGCCTCTGCCCCACTCCGATCGAAATCGGCACGCGCAGAGATCGCGACCAACGACAACCAGGCATTTCGAATAGGGTCCGGAAGCCAACCACTGCCGGCCTGCGCTTTTTTCCAGCGCGGGTGGTGCTGGACAAAACGGTCCAGGATGGCGCTCCGGTGTTCGCTGGTTTTGAGTGCGTAAACTCGCCACTGCGCCCCAGGCTCCGGCAAAAGGATACGGACATGACCAAATGGATCCTGGTCGAGACCCAGCTGGTCGACTTGAAAGTAATAGATACGGTCTTCTTCAAACGAACGTCCAGAGCCCACTGCCGGAACCGAAGAAACGGACCCTGGATATAGAGTCACGTGTTGACGCAATTCGACCTCGTCACGAACATAGGTTCGGAGTGGAGCGGCCATGATGTCTTCAGCGAAAATGAAACCGACCGGCTCCCAATGCTTGCCCGAAGGCGTATCGCTGCCCAAAAAGATGGTCTCCAGCCCGGGAGCCGCATCGGTCAATCCACTCGAAAGATGTCCAACCGCAACCATGCTACCGAGGGCCGCAGCAAAAAGAGGTGGGGGTAGAGCCAAGAGCTCATCGACCTGCCTAACCAACGATTGCATCACTTTGGTTCGAGCTTTTCCATTCACGAAAACGGTCCTCAAGCCAAGCTCAACCGGACCAAACGGCTGCTCAAGAGTTCCCGCTTCACCACCGAACTCGTTGGCCTGCATGGACTCCATAGCTTGCCGGTTGCTAAGTAGATCGCCAGGCTCGCTACGAGATTTGATGAGGCGGTCCACTTGGTTCTGGCTTTGCTCGAGTTCGTCGTACACATCTATGAACCAGATGGTTGCGGTACTGGAGACAAGCACCGCCGACAGATCTTGGATTCGCTGACTCGAGTAGACAAAGCCGTGATCTCGCACGAACATCTGAGCACTCGCCCAAAGATGCTGCGCCTGCTCCAGAAAGCCACCGGAAGCAGGATGTTGCGGATAGGCCCGTACAAACCGATTGAGGCCCAAAATGAGACCCATGGTTGCCTCCAGGTGGTAGGATGAGGCCTGGAGTTCACTGGGTTGAATATACGAATCCCTAAAGTCGTTCTGAAAGTAGTGCGCTCCACGGTACGTTTTTTGAACCGGGCAGCTCGAACCACCCGCTTCACAGCCATCGGTCCCAAAGGGTAGATCTTTGACATACTGAAGGACCGTGTACCGCAAGCAGGCGGCAAGTCGCGTGACGTACTCAGAATCGATGAAGCCATCACGGTGGCCCCCGAGCGCGTCGTAGTCCACGGATAAAGCCAGCCAGCTGCAGTTGTCGATGGCGCTATGCGTGCTCGGCACAAAAATCTGCGCTTCGGCATCGCCCATACGAAGCGCCCCGCCAGTAATCACCCGACCGAGGTCTCCGGTCGCTAAGGCGTTTCCCATTTGCTTTTCCCGAGTCGCCACAAGCGCCTTTTGGGCTTCGGTCTGAATACGGGTAGGCGCTCGGTCTCTTATGGTCCCAAGCTCCTCAACAAACTCCTTCTTCCAGCCTTTCGCGTCCCAGAGGACATAAAAAATGCCATCCCGGAGCGTGTTACGCCAGACCTTCAGGTCGTTTTCCCAGACTGTGCGACGTTCGGGATCTAGTGGTCCGAGCCTATCGACGTTCTTCAGTGCACCATTCAGAACGCTAAGAACGTCAAGATTGTGTTCCGTAACCACATTTTGGGCACGCACGCGTTCTTTCATGGCCCTCCAGTGGCTCTCATCGTCAATGCTCCTGAGCTTCCAGGAGGGATCTGCAGCGTCGAACGCACCACAGTCCGTATCCGAAGACTGGACACAGTACTGGACCTCAGTGGGGGCAAACTCTGGGTAGCCGACCGCATCAAGCACCGAATAGTAAGCCAATCGTTCCCGAGGATCCTGGGTGGGCGCACGACCATCATCGGTCACAATATTCGCGGGTTGCGCCACCTGCTCAAGACCGGCCACGCTCCAGCCGGCGGACATGAGAACCACCGCTCGGCCCCGCTCATCACGAACCTCATTCCGGTGGTCCTTAAGCCCTTGGAGCGCGTCGAGATAACACGCCCTCAGCTTGACCCGCACGTCCTGGGGCGCTTTCAAAAACGAATCAGAAGCCAAAAATGACCCCAGGCCATGAACGACCCAGGCCGTTGCACCGGTCACCAACCTGGCATCCTTCCAGTCGTCGTTTTTCGTATTCCAAGAAAATGGCCACCCGAGGATGACCCCGCGGGATGGGTCTCGAACGGCATGGCGACAGAGGTACTGGGCCATGCCCAAACTCTGGGTCCCGTAGACTTTTGGCTGCCGTGAAAACTGTCCTAGCGTAATGCCCTGAGTGTACGCCCAGACCCGTTCAAAACCCGCGAGGTGCTTGGAGTCACGGTACTCAGGCATATCCCAAAGTGCCGGATCCAGCGCCCTTCCATCCTCTCTCTTTCCCTCTTCATCGAACGAATGAGGCTCATATTCCACTTGGTAATACCATTGCTGACCCGTTGCCTCATCGACCTTCATCCGAAGAAGACCGTCGCGGCTGAGAATGGCCCGGTTATAGTTGTCGCTGACATTCGGGGCCATACTTGGCCGAGCCTCGAAGAACTGAGCGTCCACGGCCACAAAAACAGGATCATCTGGAGCCGCTCGGATCAACGTTTTTTGCGAGCGCGGTATGAGCGTCCCCGCTTCTGCGACGGCGAGGCCTACCCCGACTCCGCCCTCGCCTTCTTGCGTAAAGTTGTCGTCAGCCTCAAATACATCCACATCGATGGGCGCCGAAGAAACGGACTCTGTTTTCTGACCCGGATCACTCCAAACCGCCCCCACGCGATAACGGTACACGCGCCCAAGCTCGAGCACGCGTTCCTGGTACTCTGGGGATTTCACCGCCGCCACCAGCTTGCCATTCCGGTAGACACGAAAAAACAATTCGCCCGTTTCCTGGGCGGGCACTTCCGAAATCTGTGAGCCATCAACAAAAAGCTTTGGGACGCGCCACCGGAGTCGAACGACGTCTTTTGTGCTCGTGGCCTCCAACTTCTGTGGCGGCTGGGGACGTTTGGGAGCGCCGCTCAACCCTTGCACCACGACCCCCGATTCCTCGAACCCAGCGTCGAGTATCTCGCTCAAGGGACGGGCCCAGTACCCTTCACCCGGATGGAGCCGATCCCCCGAATGCAGCCGCACGTACTTTTGTTCTCTTGCGCTCCATCGAAGAACCCGCCCCGCCGTCGCTTCGTCGTACAGGGTGGTGGCAGCCACGCTCCAAAACTGCCATCCACCCTCCGGTCCGAAAGACGCCAGACTCGGCGCCACACGTCCTTCGCCCTCGAACGTAACCCTCGCCGCGATGTCCGACCAAATCCAGTACAGATCGTGGTCCCTTGGTGCCCCTTTCCAACCGTTCGTCGACAGGCTGTCGGAAACCCCGACAGCCGAAGATGGAACGCGTATGGAATGGGCGGGCCAAAGGCGAAGCTGATATTCCTCAGCAAACTCAACAAGCCGCCCAGCCGAAGCACCAGGCACCTGCTTCAGGTTCCAGCCTTCAAACAGTTGCAAGCTGCTCGACCACGAACCCGCCTCAACAACCGAGCTGCTTTGTGCCAAACAAGCAAGCAAAGCCGCATAAACACGGCCCTTTCTGACCGTACAGAAACTCATAGACACTCGGTTCCCCCCTACCAAAGTGGCGCAAACAACTGGACCCACCCAACCACGAGACTTAGGCCAGGGACAAGCACAGACGACAAAACTTGAGTTGCAACCCATTTGACCAAACGCCGCAAGGCAGGACCGTTTTCGACCGGGCTACCTAGGGCAAGGCGTGCCTAAATTCGAGTTGCACTTCGGAAGCTGCAAGCGTAGTTCGTGGAAGGAGCCGAGACGGCGCCATTCTCAAGGGGGGCAACAACATCGTGAACACAATGGATGGACCTAAGGGAGGTTGGTTCCTCTGGCTTACCCTGGGCGCCTCGATGGCGGCTTCGTCAAAGTCTGCGCATGGTGGAGAGGCTCGAATGGTGACTCTGGAGCCAGGTTGGAACTTGGTTGCTCAAGTTCCAGACTGTCATCATCGCTCGGCCCAAGCAAGTTCCGCCGCCTCAACGGGGGCAACAGAGCTCCATTCAGCTTTGTCGAAGGGAGCCCCACTCGAGATCGCATTGAAACACGCTTCGAACGTCGTCTGGGTAGCCCATTGGGGTCCCACGGGGCCGCTCGCCTGGTGGCCTCTCGAGTCCTCGTCTGCCTTTATTCCTGCTCAGCAAACGCCCTCACCTGGTGCGCAGCCGACAGCGGCGAAACTTACACGATGGGATTCCCTGTGGCCTGAGCAAGAAGGTCAGAACGTTGCGCATGTGTACTGGGTTTTGGCGGACGAGCGCCAGGAGATTTCGGTGCCGTGCGTCTTGGATGGAGCCTTGTTTAGGCTTGCTCCGGGAGCCCGCTGGAACGCGCAAGATCAATCCTACTCGGCGTCCTCGGCGACCGACGTGAAGCCGCTCCCGGAGGAGAACCGCAAGACACCTACCCGCACCGTCGATCAGTCAACCACTACACCCCTATCGGTTCAGCGTGCGAGTGAGCTCGATGGGACATTCCAGTCGATGCCCCTCACCGTGGGGATGGTCGACGAAAACTACGCACGTGCCTTGGCTCTTCGCAATGGACGCTACAACGCAGCCACCGGCGCCCAACGAGAGTTTCTTCCGGATCTGAACAACCCCGATAGTGCCAAACTCGCAGAATACGAGCGGGTGTGGGTCTATACCCTGGGCATCGGGTTGGCCCAAGCTGCGCGCCGGGGCGAAGAAAACGCGGCCATGCTGGCAGAGTGGCTCTGTCAGCACGCCGTGCGAGATCTGCGAGATCCGCGTGTCATATTGGGCTGGCACTTCTCCCACAATACGGCGGGCGACGACTGGAAAGACTTTCGTCTGGTCACCGGCGCCACGGCGTGGGCGGTCCATGGCCTCGGGATCTATGCCCAACAGCAGGGCACCGCCCTTTCCTGGGTGACGGAATGTTATCAAGCCTCGCTCCGTGGACTGCTGCGGGCTCAAACCCAGTCTGGTCTGTTTACCGCGGGCTATAAAGGCCCGAGCAGGTCACATCGTTTAGCCAGCACCTCAGGCAGTCCAGGCTAGGACGCCTCTCTTCACCGCAACCGGCCATCCCACGGCCAAGCATTGCGATATCCAGGGCGGTCGTTCGCCGCGATCACATCGAGGTTTGGGTGGACAATATCCCCAAAGCCTTCGATACCCACATGGCCAACTTCTACATCTATCAGAAGCCCCCCAAACGACGACACATCGCCTCAACCTTCATGGACTGGGGCATGGGGAATCTCTCAGAAGCGCACCCGTTTCGTTTGCCGACCGCTTTTATGGGCCTCGATGACATCGACCCTCAACCTGACGAAGAAGAACGCTTCTACCTATCGCTCGAGATCGAAGGAATCGTGGACGGTAAGCCGACCATCAGAGCCGTCAGCACCCGAAAGGAACTCGACTTTAGCCAGCGCAATGAGGGCTCCGGATCTAAAGGAGGCGATAACCCCTTCGCCAACCTTATCGATCCCAAGCTGCTCAAGCTCTTTTTTGGTGAGTGATTGTTCGATGGGGACACTCCACGTACATGCGCAGAAATACCGGGCCGGAACGGCCTGGAATCTGTTCTATTGAGAGTCTTTCTCGCGCCATCGATAGAAGCCCTCGACCACCGAGGTCGCCTATTTCCCGGCTCAGGGGGCCGCTATCATGGCCGCCGACGACGAACATCTTCTCCTGGTAGGGGTCGGTCTTTGGTCGCCATGCCGTCTTCTCCCGAGCGCGCCAAGCGTGGTGTGCTCAACACCCCAACACGGTCGACGTGAGCTCACCCAAGGGACCCCTTGTTTTGCGTCCCGATGGGATTTCCACGCCTTTTGGAGCATGGCACGCCTGGTATGCCCCTTGCTCACCTTGTGCCACATGCAAGGAGCAAAACATGACCAGTAAACGCAACATGACACCCGGCCGACGATTTCAAGGTCAGAGAACCTTATTTTTTCGCGCGACCAAGAAGCTCATCCCCAGGCTCCTGTTCGCATGCGGACTTACAGCCATTGTTGGCTTCGCTTGCAGCGGTGAAGACGTCGGTACGACCCAAGACAAAATCGTGGGGGGCACCGATGCTGATATTCGCGAGTTCCCATGGCAAGTCTCCGTTGCCATTAATTTTCGTAGCGGCGATCGCCACCAATGCGGGGGATCTATCATCAGCTCAGAATGGATTCTCACCGCTGCGCACTGCCTGGTTCCGTACGCCGATTGGTACGCAATCCGCGCGGGAAGCAGCGTCCTGTCACAAGATGGCGGACAACGGCGAAACGTCGACACGATACTTTTTCACCCGAGGTGGCATGAAAAAACCATGCAGTTCGATGCGGCTCTGCTTCATCTCGAAACACCTCTCGACCTTTCCAAGGAAGGTGTCGCTGCAATTCCCTTGGTACCGAAGACCCATCTCAACGCCCAAGGAGATGCAGCGGGAATCACAAGCCCAGGGACAATGACCACTGTCACCGGGTGGGGCACGCGCCATGAGGGCCGACGGACGCCCAGCGACCGCCTACAAAAGGTCAACGTTCCGATTGTACCGCACGCCGAAGCCGAATCCGCATATGCCGGGGAAAGAATCGTCACCAGGGCCAACCTGGCGGCTGGCTTCATCGACCACGGCGGAAAAGACTCGTGTCGGGGAGACAGCGGAGGACCGCTGGTGGTGCAAGACCCCAACACCAAAGAACACTTGTTGGCCGGTATAGTCAGTTTCGGACATGGGTGCGCCCGCCCTGGCTTTCCAGGCATTTACACACGGGTATCCGTCCTCTCCACTTGGATCAGTGAAACCATCGTGAAGCCCCTTGGAACCCGGTGCGACAGCCCTATTCGCATTCAACCCACCGACCAAACACTCACCGGAAGACTTCAGTCCGCGAGCAAACAAGTGGGGAGCTGCGGAGGAGTGGGGGGGCAGAATATTTATGAGTTTACCATTGCCAAACGCTCCCAAGTCTCTGCGAGGCTGAGCGATCCAAACCCGGGCAAGCGCCGTAGCCTTCGCCCCACTCTGCATCTCCGCGAGAACGCCTGCGATATATCCACGGAACTGGCCTGCAGTAACCCAGCTGATGGATCAAGTGCGGAGATCTCCGCTGTTCTCGACCCTGGAACCTACTACCTCTTTGCTGATTCTCTCGGCGAAAGGACCGTAAGATCCCGGTATTTCAAGCTGGACGTGACCTTTCGCGGGTCCAACAGGCCGAGCAAAAAAGCTCCTGAAGAGCCAGCGCTTGGCTACGTACTGCATGATTTCGAGGGTCAGCAGAATGGCCTAGGTTGGACAACGCTCGGAGACGGGGGACCCTCAGTAGACTCTTTCGACAATCGCTCGCCATACCGCGGACAGGGAGCTCTACGTTATACAAACAGTGCCATGCTCGAATCCGGCGGCGTTCTTGGCGAGCTCGACCCTCGGCCCCATCTGGACGAAGCGACTCGGCTACGGTTATGGGCTAAAAGCGAAAAAGGACCAGGAGTATTTACAGTAGCCTTTAGAGACACCGATGGAGAAACCTGGGAATACGATACTCGTTTCGACCTAAATGAAAGCTATCAAGAATTCCAGTTTGAGTTTCGAGACAGCAGATTCAAAAAGGTCAGCACCGATTCAACCATCGCCAGTCGCAGACCAAACGACACGCTCGACCTCCACCTGGACGCCAAAATCGCGATCGTGTTTTTCGACGCCAACCCCAACCAACCCGATGAAACCGCCTACCTCATTGACGACATCACTGTCGATCAGCGGCCTTTGGGGTCAAATGCTCAACCAGGCGAGCAATCGGGCAGCCTGTTGGCCAAGCTCACGGACAGAAAAGCCGGCAACCAATGGGTACTTGAAAACTTTCCTGTCTCATTCGGTCAACCTCCCGTGGTTATCGCATCCATGCAGACCACAATCGGCGTGGACCCAGCCTCAGTTCGAATCGATAGGCTTTCGTCAGAGCGCATGCTCCTAAAATCGGAAGAAGAAAACTCCACTCGTGACGGCATCGGCCACGCCAACGAGTCCATCGCCTACCTTGCGCACCAAGCGGGGCCCATTTCCAATCAGTCCGGTCGGGTTATTGGAGAGGCTGGGAGGGTCAACGTGAGCCACGAGGACCAAGCCGAACATTGGCACCGGGTTGAATTCAAAAAGACCTACACCAACCCGGTGGTCATCGCCAACCTCACAAGCACTGAAAATACCGAGCAGGCACACATACGCGTTCGCAACGTGGGCGCGACTTCCTTCGAGGTGATGATCGAAGAGTGGGACTACTTGGACGGGATCCATCCCCAAGAAGACGTATCCTACGTTGTGTTCGAAAAGGGAAGGCATTCGCTGGCCGACGGCCGCGCGCTACTGGTCTCAACTCTAAGCACCAACGCCTCCTCCAACGGACCGAGTACCATGTGGGCCCGCGTTTCTTTTGCCGAGCCGTTTTCTGTCGCACCCATCGTGTTCAGCCAAGTGCATTCGTACCATGGGAGCGCAGCCGTGATCACCCGTCAGCAGAAGATTACGCCCACAGGCTTTGAAGTCCAGATGCAGGAAGAAAAAGCGGCCGACGGCCGACATGCCTACGAGGTCATCGGATATTTTGTCCTGCAGCCACAGTAGCTGTAGGGTTAGGCGTTTCGCAGAGCCAACGGCGACGGGGAGTCCATCTGGACATCCGCCCGCGGGGGCGCATGTGCTCTCTCCATGCGCCTGGTGGGCTTTTTCTGAGCCGGCATCAGTACTTTCGGAGTCGGGCGCCCCAAACTGTAAGAGGGGCGCACCCGACCAAGAGCACCGTCAGGACTGTGCCCCGATTTCTTGTGCGCAAAGGGATGTCATTGGAGCACTCATGAAAGCGGTTCTCCAATAAAAATGGACGCAATTCAAAGGGGACCAGTAGAAAGGCGTGTCTGGAACGAAAGGCATTGGCCTTTTGGCACCGGGGGCGCCACTATGGGACATCATGCCACCGGCCTCGACCAACAAGACCGGCCTACGCCTTGGCGGAGCGACCGGGATATATATCGCTCTATTGTGTCTAGTGGGTTGCGAGAATTCGGTTCATGAAAATCAGAGTGGAGTGACCACTACGCCCCGTAACTTCTTGGCGACCGCTTTGGACGAAACATCGATCGCTCTCTCTTGGGATGCGTCCCATGCCCAAGGTCAGCCCATCACATACGTCGTGCAACGCGATAGCGTTAAGATTATTTCTCTCATGGGAACATCCCATGTGGACACCGGGCTGGTGCCCAAAACGCAGTACACCTACGCACTGATTGCGATCGGTCCCGGAGGCAATACTTCACCGGAGACGACAGCCCTTGGCGAAACGCTCCCGTCACCCGCAGGTCCAACCATCGGCTCAACCCACGAAGTTGTCTACGAACCTTCCTGTGTTCCCGGCGCCTACGAAGGCACGACAATCAACGAGAATGCCAGTAACCATCTAGGCAAATACAAGGTCGATCCGGGTGATGAGGCCTATTGTTTGACCAGTCTGGGTTCAGCGGTGCAGCCGTTTTGGGTCGACGGTGGCGTAGTGGCGCCGGAGGATATTCCTGGTGAAGACCCCGCTGCCTGGTCTGATACAGAGTCCCACGACTACTGGGAGAAGCACTATCACGCCGGGAGCCTCTGGGCGTATACCTATGAGACGAGGTTGACGAGGCCGATCATCGAGTTCGTCGCCATCAAGAACGCTGCAGATGGCATTTCGCTGATAGACTACGATTACTCGATGCCAGAAGACCCGGAAGCCGATCAACGGTTTTTCACGATTCGTGATGTCTATATTCAACGTTCTGGTGACGACGCCATCGAAAATGACTGGCTCTCCTCCGGGCTTATCCAACGGGTTCTCATCGATGGCGCTTCTATGGCGCTCGGCATGCGAGCCCGCCGCGCCGACGAGCAAGATCTGGTAGGTGCCCATCACAACACCGTTGTCCTCGAAAACTCCGTCATCCGACTCTCCCCAAGCTATGCCACCTACAACGGACAGGGGCGCGCCGACGAAGAGGGCGACCCTCGACCGTCGCACAATGGGTTCTTCAAGTGGGAGTCGGACCCGCACCTCAGCCTTGGCTTGGAAATGCGCAACAACGTCTTCGTGGCCTACCATGTTCCCCACACCCGGACCTACGGTATCGATTTTAATGTCGGCGGACGGGTAGATGCAGTCCGTAGTTTCGGAAACACACTGGTATGGCTAGGGTTGAGCCCCTATCCCCATCCACTCCCCCCGTGGGTCACTTGTACACGGAACATCGCAGCGTTCAGGGAAGCGCGGGCTCGGTGGTTTCGGGAGCATCCGCAGTTCGACGATCCTTTCGCAAACGGTGAGCCCGATCCGGCCGAACGCTTCTGGCAAAAATACCGCGCTGCGCTGGACTACGACGTCGTGTCCAAGCTCCCGTGCTCAGAGCCCCTGCAATGATTGAAAGGCCGTAGCGGCCATGCGAGGCGACCCGCGCCTTGAGGTGACTCGAGCGGGGCACACCCCATGACCCATGTACGCCGACGAGAACCCACCCTCATTCCGTTCTCCACGCAGCACTGAGTTTTCCCTAGACTAGCACTACTTGATTAGGGACCTCACTTGTGATCCAAAGTGTCCATGAGCCGGACATTTGGATCTCTTCAGAAGGAACTCGAGTCGTTTCTCACGGCTCATTTGTCGAACTTGGAAAACGACGAGCGCATCGAGGCTTTGACCTGGTATTGCCAGGGGATTGGGCTGGAGCTTCCGCAAAAGAGCGTCTTTGGAATCGGCTCCCGACTCGATCCAGGTAACGTCGAGGCTCGGCGGCAGCGTATCCAAAGGGCTCTCCAGAAGGGCCGGTTTACTCACCACAACGTGTTCTCACGGCTCCAAGAAACAGTTTCACGGCAGGGCGATAAATTCGAAGCCTATGCGATCGACGATACGGGGATTGCCAAGAAGGGCGAGAGTTCTGCGGGGGTTCAAAGACAATATTCCGGGACCCTGGGGAAAATCGACAATTGTCAGATCATTGTCACGATGCATGCCATATCGGACGATTTCGGACTTTGCTTGGATGCTCAGCTGTATCTTCCCGAGTCGTGGACTGAAGACGAGGCGAAGCTAAAGAAAGTGGGGGTGCCATCGAAAGAGAGCGATTTCCGAAGTAAGCCAGAGATAGCATTGGACCAACTTGAAGCAGCGATAGGTCACGGTATGCCCAAACGCCCAGTGGTCGCCGACGCTGGCTATGGCGATAGCCGCGATTTTCGCGATGGCCTGACAAAACTGGGACTTGTCTACGGAGTCGGCATTTCATCTAACACTACCGTTTGGCCGCCGGGAAGCCGGCCTGAGGTGCCTCCCCGGACAGGAAAATCAGGCCGTCCGTTTACCCAGGATCGAGATAAGAATGGCAAAAAGCCTGTCCGAGTCGACCAACTTGCTCATCAGTATTGGTCCGACGGAAAGTTTAGAACCGTACTATGGAGGAAAGGCAGCACAGGGAGAATGCGAGGACAATTTTATGCGGTCCGTGTTCGCAGTGCGGAGCGCCGAACCAAGAAGAAGAGAGCAAGTGATCCCATTTGGTTGGTCATGGAGAGGGAAGTCTCGGCGGACGAATCTTTTAAGTACTATCTGTGCTCTCTCCCCAGAAGTGCTTCGATCAAAGAGGTCGTTCGCCTAGTCAAGATGCGGTGGCACATCGAACGTGACTACCAGGACATGAAGCAAAAACTTGGATTCGATCGCTACGAGGGCCGAAGTTGGGGCGGTTTGCACCGTCATCTAGCCATGGTTTCACTACTGCACGCTTTTCTTTCCCTCCACCGAGAGGCTTTTTCCCCCGGAGAGCCATCAGAACCCGTGGACGTGGGCGGACTTTCACCGTGCCCTTGTTGTGGTGCTTATGCACTGGTTGGGGAGCTGTCCCACCTGTCACAGGAAGTTCAGTAAAAACGCTGCGCGGAGGCTGATCAGGTAGTGCTAGAGCGCATCTCATAACCTCATTTTCCTGGACCTGGACCTGGACCTGGACTTGGACCTGGATTCCTACCGGCGGGTTCGAGGGGGAAGGCACATCTTGGAGAGAATGCGAACGATCGGGTCGAGTATCTTAACAGCCTCCCGAACCGATGCTTTGTCGATATAGCCAAGAGCAAAACGGGCGTCGACAATTGCTCCACACTCCATAGCGGAGCCTCTGGCGATTGCGTAGAAGCGTTTTTGGTCCGTTGGCCTGGTCTTTCCAGAGCCTTCCGCGATATTGAGCGGGACAGACAACGACGCTCGCCGGATTTGGTCCGCAAAACTTGCGTAGCCGGGGGGAAATCGATCCGTGAGCTGCGATGCGAGAGGCAGGAAGGCGATGGCCAACCTGTAGACTTCGAGATTTCGGTAGTTCATGCGTCCAGGTCCAGGTCCAGGTCCAGGTCCAGGTCCAGGTCCAGGTCCACCCTAGTGCGCAAGACCAAACGCCGCTTCAAGCGCCCTACTTGGAAGGACTCCAGGGCGGGAAACCGACTTCGGTGAGGACTTTTTCCGGGGGCAGTTGCTCCAACGTCTTTTTTGCGGACAAGATCTGGCGTTTGGCGGCCCTGAATTTGAAGAGCTTCTTGACCGCCTTTCGGGCTTCGCTGTTGATGAAGAGCTCGATTTCGTGAGGGGTTTGCTCTTCACGACTCTCGAGCCGCGACAGGGTCACATCGTACCACGCGAGCACGCGGGCCTTGTACCACGCAAGCTCGTCGGTCGAAGGGGGGTGCGGGCTTGTCGTGAGCGCATCGAGGATATCGAGATTGTCCTCCACGAAGGCTTCGTTTGTGCGTTCTTGCAGCCATGGACTTGGCCGCATTGCGCCTTCATTGGCGAGGGCCAACGCGAGGGCAAGGGCCACGACAGGAGGATCTTCTCCAAGCTTAGGGAGTGTATGTTTTCCGTCTTCGTAAGAGGGTTCGGTGGCAAGGACCGACTGTACCATGACCCAGGCCTCGTATTCGTCAAAAGCATCGGGGTCGTCGCCCACTCCATATTCGCCAACCCAACTGGAAAGCTTCCATGCACTGGTCCTCTTGCTGGCGGTCATGAGGGGCATACGCCGCCCAAATTCGTCATAGCGGTACTGCAAGGTTTCATTTGCATAGGCGGCAGCAAGCTGAGCCGAAAGAAAATCCCATTCAGACACCGAAAACGGCGCGCTATCTTCAACAGTTTCCAAAATCCACAACACATCTTCCGCAAGATCCTCGGCGTGATGCCGTCGATGACGAGGCCGCGCGTCATGGGGGTGTGGGGGCGTCTCATAGGCTTTTTCTATTCGCTCATGAACTTCTTTGATATGTGCCTCTACGCCGTTCATCAGATGCCCCGTAACCGGCCTAGAGTCGGGAAGTGGGGGCTCAGCATTGGGCTCGTCCAGGTATTCGAAAAAATGAAGGTCGGAGAAGCTGAAGTGTTCTTTAGGGTTGTCGGGGCGAACGTAGTCGACCAGCGCGACGGTACCGTCCAGGGCTTTGGGATCAGCGACGTTGAGCGTTTCGAGCTCCCACCGGTAGTGGGGTCCAAGAGCGTGGCCCTCGAACACTTCGATCACGCTGTTCTTGTCACCCAGATCACCGATGAAAAAGGCAAGATCGACCGTTCCATCTGAACGGATGGCATGGGGCGGGAACATATTCATCTGGTTGACCGGTATGATGCGGCGCTTCCAAGCACCGTTGTGCCTGGATTCAAGATGATACTGAAGCTCCGGGACCGAATGGGGGTGCCCCTCGATGCTCAGCCGCACAGTCCAACCCTCACCAAAGGTCGACCGAAGCTTCTTTTGGGTTCTTGGGTCATCGATTCGAAAGTGCGGACCAAACTTCTCGAGAACAAGCGGCAGCGTAGGTTTTTGAACCGGCGCCCGAAGCGTCTCGTAGGTGGGCTCTGCGATGGGCTCTTTGCTGGCATGGGGCACCACGGGGATAAGGGGCGTGCGTGGTTTTTGAATAAACGAGAATCGAAGCTCAGGCTTGCCGTTCCGCTGCTCGAGGGAAATCATGCCTAGGCTCCCGTTGTCTGCGAAGGTTGCTTGTTTGCCGATGGTTATCGAGGGGCCGAACGCGACCTCATAAACGTTTTTGCCTGATTTTCGGTCCCCCTTTTTGTTGATGGCCCCCTCGCTCCACAGAGCCAAAAACCGTTCTTTGAGCACCTCGAGGACATCATCGGTAAGCATCCTGCTTTGGTCGAGAGGCAGACCTTGAAGCAGAGGCTCGTTTTCGATGACTGACGGATCAAATCGGATCTCGAACGCAGTTCCCTGCAGTTCTCGAATGCGCGCGGCATCGACAAGAAACGACTTGTTGGGGTGCCCGGGCGTTTTTTCGTTCGGGGGCTTGTTCGGCCCTAGCGGGCTCGAAACCAAAGACCCGTCCGCGTCCGTTCCATCTTTGTTTGGGTTCACTGACTCGGGCCTAGATCCGGTCCCGCGAATATCCGAGCCCCCGTTCGAAGAAAACGACCCTAGACCTTCGGTACGCACCCGCGCGCGCCAGCGGTTCCAATCGGGGGCAGCGGGATCCTCCAAAAGAACAGTGAGAAGCCACCAATCGAGCGCGCGGCGGTAGGCTTCGCGGTCGACTTCGGGAATGTCATTTGCGATCCGAGCCTCATGGTACCAATTGTGCCATGGCCCCGGGTGGGTGTGGACCACCCGAGCATCCGAGGGATCGGGCCCCAGTTCTATGACGGTTCCCCCCATACTGGGTGGACTCACAGAAAAAGTGAAGCGTCCTTTACGGTAGACCTCGACACCCTCCCAAGTCTTTCTCAAGATGACGTTTTGGGGTACTTTTTCTTGCCAGAACGATCGAAGCTTCTGTGCTGCGTCCTTCCGGACGGAAGGTGATTCGCCCATCATCAAGGGATCGATAAGCGCAAGAGACATTTGTTCTTCCCACTGTGGGGGATGGTGACTCACCGCTTCGAGAGACCATGCGTAGATGTCACGAGAATTGATAACATACGCGGGGAGAGACTCGACACCGAGAAACTCATAACCTGGGGGAACGACGAATGGAACGTCGGCCGGCACGACGACCACGTTGCGGGCCTCATCCAAAAAGAGTTGATCGAGGAGAGCATCGATTTCGTCCTCGCTCATAAGAGCTGACGACGTGGCCCATGCGAGAACGGACACTATCTCCGTGAGGCCCAATTTGAGAGCCTCCCGTGCGCCCAGCTGCTTTGAAAACTCCGTAAGCGCCAAAAGCGCGAGCGACGTTTGGGATTCAGGCCCAAGTTCGAGACGCCGCAAAAACATAGGCGCGTACCAAACTTTTGGAAGACGTAAGTCGTCTGGCGAAGCAAATACAAACTTCGATCGGTAGGCCTCGCGGGTTTTTTCGCTGATCCCAAGTGCTAGAATCAGAGCCTCGAAATCCGTCTCGAAAAAAATGCCGGTCCTCAACGCACGGTGTACCGCCATGACCCAAGAAACGCGGTTGTCAAACGGGGCGTCGCGGGCGAGGCCCCACAGCCATCCATCTGCGAGCTCGTTGACCATACGTCGAAGAGACTGAACGTTTTTCGCCTCCGCAGCCTCAAGCGGATGCCCGGGCCTTCTCACCGGAATACCTTGAAGGGTAAAGCGAACGTCACCTCGGAACTCTTCGTCGAGTGCTACACGAAATTCCAGTGCGGATCGCTTCCAGTACTGAGGGGAGCCGGGGTTCAGGGCGTTTACCTCGTCGAACCCTACGAGCTCAAAATCGACGCCGCCCGTCGAACCGTCGGAAGCGCGTCGTAGCGTATGGGCGACAACATCTCTCATTCTGCGCCTCATCCAAGTCCGTATCTTGGCCAAAGTCAGACTTCTGCCATCCGCCAGCTTCTCGCCCTGGCTAAAACGATGGAACGCCGGATCTACCCCGAAACCCCCAAGCCTCTCCATACCGAGGGCCAGGACCGCTGACTTTGTACGAGACCGGGGGCCCTCATCATCCAACAGAGCACGAACCATTCGGTGCAAAGCGAAGGGCTCGTATTCGGTGACAGCTTTCGATGGCCACGTACCCCCATCCGGCCGTTCCTTGCGCGCGAGCAAAAGCCGCGCCGTCATGGCCTGCGTGGTCGCACAATCCACCCCCAAGTAGTCTTCGAGTGACACCGAAGCGAACCGGACCAAATGATTTTCGTAGCAAAGTCCCCTCGAAATCCAATGCTCGAGTGCGAAAGTCGGATCCTCGGTAAAAGCGCCCGCAGACGATGGTTCGAGCACTTGTGAGAAAACACGTTGAACCTGGAAAAACGCCTTCGAAATCGCATCGAAGCGCTCAGGGCTCGGTTCGGTCGCCAAGACTTGAAACAGAAGATCGAGGAAGCGGTTCGCGAGACGCGTGCGAAGAGGGCCCTCGGCCCCATGGAGACCCGCCTCCCGCCTAAGAGGCGGAACGGGCCATGCAAAGAGCGGCTCGCTGTCGACCCCAAAAATGTTGCCGGGCTGGTTGGCTGCAAGCAATATGAGGTCTCGAGTTGTGTCAGGGGTGCTCCGATCGTGCTCTGCAAGAGCCAAAACCGACAGTTCATTTTGCCTCGGACCCCAACCCGCGAGTGCCCGATGCGCCAGGTGCCTGAACAGCGCGTCAGGCCCAGCGTTCTCGAAAGAGAGCGCACTCCCCGTTGCTTCCCATAGATCCCTCGCCTCAGCCTTGTGTCCGATGTAACCCACAAACAGGCTACAGCCAGACAGTGTCGATGCCCTATCGTTTGAGACCCCCACCAGTGATCTCACGCCGGCCTGGTCGCATCTTTGTACGAGGTACCCCCTCAACAAAGCTGCTCGCTCCAAAAACTCGTGAGCTCCCCGGGCAAGGATGGGCTCTGCCAATTCAAGAGCGAAGAAGGCCCATAGCGCGCTTGAGAAAAGATCGTCTTCGCCGCGCTCCCAAGCGAAGTGCCCACCCTCCTGAAGGTGTTTGAGCACACCCTCAAGATCCTCGGCAGAGCCAACGAGGCCTCTCAAAACCTGTTCCAATATGGCCGTCAGTTCCTCTCGCCGCGGCGCTTCTGGACTCCGATGAAGAAACCAACCGAGCGCATAGGACGCCACCAGCGATGCATAGTGGTCAGCCTCATTCGACATCCAGACACCATCGGCGGCCCACACCTCTTCGGAAACCGAGCGACCTCTTGTCCTCCGGCACGCACCGCGTCCGAAACCGAGGAGGCTTCAACCTTGGCCCGAGGTTCAGGCCCCTTCACCGTAGGGTCCCCGGTGTCTTTCTCGGACCGGTGCATTGCGGCGAGCTGGAGCACCCATTGCTCCGCCTGGCCCAGTTCCTCTTTGCCGAGTGCGACCAAAACCGCATACGCCTGGTCCTCGACCAGGGTGACCTCACGCCCATCGGCCTGGGTATGGGAAACGACCCGAGAGGTGGATTTGCTTTTGTCCTTGAGCTCTTCATAGAACCCAAACAACGACTGAGCCGTCTGTGTCACCGATGCCCCCAGGGCATAGGGCAAGAGGGGCCGGTCCGAATCGCTATCCACCTCCTGAAGATAGTCGTAGACGTCAATGAACCAAATGGTCGCGGTACTGGAAGACAGACGGGTAGATAAATCTTGAATCCGTTGGCTGGAATACGCAAAGCCATGGTCACGAACAAAAGGCTGTACGTCAGCCCAAAGCTCACGCGCTTCACCCAGCAAGTGAGTAGTGGGCCCCGCGGTAGGTCCGCTCGACCGGGCAAGACGCAATCGGCGAACCACAGGACACAATATCCCCCGGAAGCGCCTTGACATACTGCAGGACGGTGTATTCGAGGCACTTTCCCAGCCGGTCAGCGTAGCCACCCTTTTTAAGATCACCATAGTGGACCGATAGAGCAAGCCAGCTACAGTTGTCGACAGTCGAGAGTATGCTCGGTGACAACATTTGATGAAGGCACCCTACTTCGGAGGGCCGCCCACTCGCTCTGGGAAAGTTCGCGAGGAGCCCAAACCGAGGCCGTTGGGCTCGTTTCGAGGCAAGCCGACCCCTGGCTGCAAACCTTGATGCCTCGAGTTCCAGAGCGCGAAACGCTTCCGAGTCCAAGAAGATCCCAAGTCCATGGACGACCCAAGCGGTCGCGCCCGTCACCAACCGACGATCCTTCCAATTGTCGCTTTTGGTGTTCCAAGAAAAAGGCCAACCGTGGATGATCCGGCGATCTCGACCCCACTCGGCGTGTGCGCACAGGTAGCGCGCCAACCCCTGCGCGTACTGGTTCGACGTCCGACCCGATTGGCGCACATACTGAGCCAGCGCGATACCTTGGGTATAGGCCCAGACACGCTCGAAACGTGCCAAGTACCTCGAATCTTAATGGGCTCCAGCCCCTCCAACAGCAAGGCCTGTAACAGGTTCTTGAGGGCCGATTTCGGACGGTTCTAAGTCAGTGGGCATGTACTCGACTTGGTAGTAGAATTCTTGCCCGGTCCCTTCGTCGATGGTTTGGCGGAGCAAACGGCGCCTAGCGGTCACAGCCCGGTGATAGTTGCCTGAGGCATCGCCAGGCACCACGAGAGGGTCGGCGGCTGTATAGCTCGCGCCTTCGGCCACAAGCAGCTCCGCGCGCAGGCTTGTGGACTCCAAGACTCCGAGGGCTGCATCGGCGATGCCCAAGGAGGTGGACTCATCGACGCGAATCCATCCGGTGGCCTGCCCCTGTTGGAGTTCTAAAGAGACCGGAGCAGACGACAAAAGGGCCGGCGCGCCGACCGTCGTTCGTTTGACCGGGGATGGGGCGTTATCGTTTGGGTTCTCATCGTTAGAGTGGGTCGGTGCACCTGCCGTCAATCGGACTTGGCCCGGTCGGTTCACGCGCATGTGAAACTTGTTCTCGGCGGTTACGATGATCTTGGCCGGCTGGCCCAGAGTCAAGTCACCGGGAAGCTCTATTCCCAGTCGGTCGAAGGCCCCATCTCGGGCAGCGCGCGAAGTCATCACGGCGTCGCCATCCTGTCCGTCGGCAAAGCGGCGAATCCAGGCGACAAAAAACAGCTCCTCGAGTGCGCTGATTGAAGGAGCCGGGTGCAAAGATTCGGACCTTTTTGAGGAGGTGTTTTTGCCGATCGTGTCAGAAGGACTGGCGCTGAGCACCGAAGCCTCATCGAAAGGATGACCAGTCTTTTGGCGCAGCACTTTGAGTCCCGGCGCAAGTCCCTCACCGGAGGGCGTGTAGAACGCCACGCCAAGCTCACCGGGCTGAGCCCATGCCACTGACGGAGCGTATCCTTGGGCAAACGGTTGCGATGGTCTCCAGCTTGTGCCTCCGTCGTGAGACTGTGCGATGTGAAGCGCGTCTTCTTTTTCAAACACCGCGGCCATATGGCCGTGATCGTCTCCCGTCACGCTTGAGAACATAGGACGCCCTTCAGGGCCGTTTCCCACGTTGCGCTCGACAATCGATATTTTCCAACCATGAAAAATGTCTTCTCCTAAAACCCCTGTCCGTCCGTGCTCCGCTAGAGCCGCATCGCCGGTCGGGGTGCTTGAGAGGTGCGACCAGGGAATGTCGTTGAGAGGACGCTGCGCGATTTTGATATGGCTTTCGCGATGCCAACTTCCGTCGTACCGAAACTGAAACTGGGTTCCGAGCGTTGCCCACAGCCGCTCATCGCCGGGGGTGTACGCCCGTTTCCAGGTTTGTCGCCAGCCCTGAACCAATCGGACCGGTCGATGACGCAAAACCACGGTTTCGCTGTAGACGGGAGCCCTTTCGCAAGCGTCTCCTCTTCCTCGCACCAACAAGATGGGCAGGCACACTCGGAGTCGGGCTCGTAATAGGCGAGGTATTTCATCTTCTCGGTGCCAAAGACACGCCGTCGAATGTCAAAAACATTGGAGGGCGCCCCTCCGAGTCCATCGAGGTAGTAAACCTTGTTGGCTTCACCCCATACGAGGTGCTCGCGGCCCTTTGGGTCATAGGCCAAGTCAACCCCGCGTTTCCAATCTTTCCCCCGCCGGACCTCGATGGGGTCCGTGAAGGTCAGACCCGTATTTTCACTTGCGGCCACCAAAAGCGAACTTCCGTTAGTCGAAGTCTGTATCCATGCGATGAGAACCCGCGTTTTTGGGCGGCGATGGCCAAGCTTGTCACGTAGGCTGGAGCATGAAGTTGAGCGATTGGGATCGCTTGGGAGAAACTTCCGGATTTGCCCGCCTTATCGCTTCGCAAGTAGCGGATCTGCTCCTGGTTCGATTTGGCCGAGCGCACAACAACCGTGAGGTGGGCGTAGTTCTTCTTTGATGAACGAGAGAGTGCCGTTTGTGGAAGCCGGAGGGCAGCATCGCTTTTTGTCGCCGTCACCGGCTCCTCAAACGCTCCCGGAATAGCATGGGCCTTTTGGCTCATGCTATTCGCACCACTGGTGATCGTCTTCGGTGGGCGCCCGGGCGCTTCAGGTCCAAGAGCCCAGTAGCCCCGACCGGGTTCTAGCAGTTCTCCCATCCGAACCCGCTCGTAGCTTTGGGTCAGGGCGTTCCACTGAAGTATGCGCGAAACGTTTGAGGGCTGTAGGGTGCGTTCTGTAAACGCGGTGAAAAAGTGCCACCCCGACTTGCTCGCCGTCGACGATTCGACACGCGCTCGAATAGGCGCCAGATTCACGACCAAGTCTGTGGGTCGAGGCGCCCAGACCCAGCAACCCCCATGGCCCGAAGAAACGTTCGCCGGCCACCAAACGAGCTCAACCGGCGGTTCGTTCCCACTTGCCCAGTTCACATCTGGGGACAAGCACGCGCTCAGGTTCCACCCGGAAGACAAAGACAGGCGTGCCCCCGGAGCACCGAGCGCCGCCGGCATTGCCTGGGCCCCGGCTACGCTGCCAAAAAGGCATGCAGCAACAGCACGATGAAGTGCCCAACAAGCAGCGCGCAAACGGCTAAAACGCACTCGCGGCCTCTGCATACTCGTCATCGGAGAATGGGAGCAATACAAAATGCGAAACCAGCGTTGTCAACCGCTTAAAGAATCGAGAGGGTGTCACAGAGACTTGTCCCCGCACATCTGCCATCCGAACGTTCTCTCACACGCGCCCCCGAGGCACCCTTCTGAAGAGCCAGGGTAAGCCTAGCCGGGTCTTTGTCAGAGGGCCGGCTCGGGTTTCCTCGGCCGAATCTTATCCTGAATTGACTTCCTGAGTTGAAACGTACGGTGGGTCAACTTGCTAAAGTCTCGACGCAGTCGGCTAAAAACTGTGCCGGTTCTTTATGCTCTTCATGGGGCGCTATGGAAGAGCCCGCTTAGAGCAAAACGCCCATAGACCATTCGCCCGTCGCCCAGGGTCTCAATGCCCTGCCCCGTTCGGCAACACCAACACAGACGGGCCCATCGGCTATTCCCCGCAATGACGGGGACTTCCGTAGAGGGCGCAAAAGGCGGCTTCGTCCGCAGGGAGAATTGTCGCTGGTTTGGGGGCTTCTTCGTCAGACTGTGCGAAGATGCTGTTGCTCCCCTTGGGGAGCACACCCATACCTAGGCTCCAGCCGATCGCGGTGAGGAAGTCGTTTTCAGCGACCTTCGTGTGGTGATCCAGCCGGACGACCACCACGGCGTTGAGAATCCGAGCCGTTTCAAGCCCGAACGTGTTGATGACCGAGGCTGTGGTATCGATGTCCGGTCTTCCCAAAAGAAAATGAATTCTTGGCTCGACTCGTCGGAGACTGGGCTTCTCTTTCATTTCGACCGGATCTGCGAGGCAGAGGTCGCTGCACGAAACTTGATTCCAGTCTCGGACCGCAGACCGGATTTCTTCCGCGCGATCGGCGAGACAGGGGTCGTAGGAGACCGGGATGCACCCTTGGACAAAAGCCCAGTGTTGCACGCGGCCGCCCGACTGCTCGACGACGTTGTAGTACTGTGCGTCCTGACCACCGGGTGGCGCAGTACAGGTTGGCGGTGTATCCATGGGGATGGTGCACGACCACTTGTCGTTCGCTTCCACGCAGGTATGGGGTGGGGCGCAGCTTTGTTCGGGGCTGCGGCAATCTGGAAGCTTTTCGGGTTGTACACAGAGGTCGGCTTTCGTATCGCATGATAGGCCCTGATCGCACCGGCCTTCGAAAGTGCACGGCTGGTTTTCTTGTCCTGCCAGAAGAGTCCAGTCCGTTTGGCATGCGGGCTCACTTGTTTCCTCGCTGAGCAGTACGCCATCGAGGAGGATAAGATTACCGACGTCGGTTTCGAAGAGGCTGTCGCCCACCATTTCGTTGGTGATGAGGTCTCCTTTACCGTCCTTGTTGATGTCAGCGGCGGCGGCGCTGTAGCACAGCGTATCACCTCCGTTGCCGTCAACGTCACCGTGGGCTCCAAGTACACTCGTGATCCGTACGGACTCTGGCGAGGGCAAAGAGGCGAGGTCGATCTCTTCGGGCCACCGATGATTGCGGCCGAACAAAACGTGGACCTGCCCAGCGTTGCTCCGATCGAGTGGGTCTGCGTGTGGTGAACAAAGAGCGAGATCGACAATGCCATCACCATCAAAGTCCGCCGCCGCTGCGGTGTCCGCGGCCAGATCTCGCGCAGTTGCACCATAGATGATCGAGGAATGAATTTCTTTAGGGATCGAAGAAATTCGAAAGTCTTGATTTCGCAACAAGCGAGCTTCATAAAAGAGGTGGCCGGAACCCGATATCGGCCTTGATAGAAAATTTGCGGTGAGATCTCCAACAAAAAGGTCGGCATGTCCGTCGTTGTCGAAGTCATCCCCGCCGATGATTTCTTCGCCAAAGTTTCCACTCGCGCTTCGTCCCTCAACGCGTGTGCTTGCGCCCGGCGTTTGGTCCAATCGAATTGTCATTCCCGCGGTCCACATCGAAGGGAAATTATCGTCCCAGGCAATAAACAAGACCCCGGTGGGCAGCCCGCCACTGCTATGAGAGGACTGGCTCGGCATCTCACCGGCCTCGAGTGCGGCCCCCATTCGATTGAGGGTTGCGGCCACCAAAACTTCCGCGCGGCCATTGTTATCCAGGTCTGCCAGCTGAACCGTAGCACCGAGGTGCGCGTCCACTGCACCGTTGGGAGGGAGCACGCGGGCAATGCGCTCCGCCCAAGCTGCGGTTCCGAAACTGGCGAGATCGATCACCTGCTCGTTGAGGAGCCAGTCGCCACCTTGAATCAAGTACACGGCTCCCCGATGCCTCTCGCTATTTTCTGATTCTTGGTCGGCGCCGAGGCCGATGTCCTTGACCCCGTCCCCGTTCACATCCCCGGTTCGCATCCAGATGCCCAGCCGACCAAATTCCTGCCCGCCGATGATATGAATGACGGGGACGTCCATGGGAGGATTCTGCAAGTCGAAGGGCATTCCATTTATCGCCATGGCTTTGAGGCGAGCGTTGCCGACCACGATGCTGAGGGCTCCAGCGCCTACGCGCGTTTCGTCCGGTGAGTGGTTCTGCTCTGCGATCAGGATATCGCCCAGGCCATCACCCGTGACGTCGTCCATCCAGATTTCGCTACCCGCGCTGTCAAACGCCGCGCGTCCCCAGATTTCCAGCACGGCGCCTCCTCGCCCCGGTGCGTGTTCCAGGCCCGTGATCGAGCCATTCCCGAAACTGAGCCACACCAGGCCTGCCTGTTTTCGACCGTGCGGTCCCGCCAACATCGACGCGTGGGCGTAGTCAACGTGTCCGTCTCCATCGACGTCAGAGCCCCCAGCCACGGGTACGCCGAAAGTGCCCGACGCCCCGCCTCCGTAGATTCGACGGAGTCCTGGCTCAAAAACGGACGTTTTGAACAGATCGACTTCGCGGTGGATGGGGCGCCTAAACTTATAATCTCGTTGGTCCGAGCGCTCTTTGTCCCCGTCTCTTTGGGTCACACGAATCTGCTTGTCACCCTCTCCATCAGTCAACGTAAGGAGTACGGAAAAGCTGCCGTCTGTTCGACAAGGGCTCTTCGGGCTGCCTTCCACCGAGCCGCTCACTCGAACATCATGTCCTTCTGTACATTCACCTCGAAGTACGAAGCTCCGCTCCTTGAGTGTACCGGCGGCGGGCCGTCCGATCTTGATATCTTGGAGCGGGGGCTTCGACGACTGGCATGCGGATGCGCCGAACAGAACTACGAAACTCTGAATGGCAAGAATGTGAGCGGGCCACTGTCGGCGGTCGCGATCTAGCATGAGTACCCCAGAAATCGCGCGAGTAGCACAGCTCCTAACTTCCGGTCAACCGAGCAATCCGGATCTGTCCTTGCCGGGGTCTGGGCCGATCTTTTCAATCGGGCCGCGCAGATCGAAAATCTGGTTCTGAACAATCGAGAGAGACTGCATGAAGCCTTGGGGCTCGAACTCGGAGAAATCGTTCACGCCAATCCATTTTTCAACGACCAACCAAACGTCAACCGGGTTGTCAAATCGACTATCTCATCGAAACCCGGCATCGGACTTTACTTGCGATCCAGGGCAAGGAGTCGAGCTTGCCAAGGAGCGCAAACATGGAACACAGCCACCCCCGGTGGTGGGTCTTGAGCAAGAGTTGATGCACGAAATTCACACGATAGAGGATCAAACGCTGGTGACCTCCGGAGGATATCTTTGATTATTGCCGGGCGTACTTGAGGTCTTGAGCTCTTGCGCTGAGCATGGAGGTATGTCGTCTTTGTTTGGGTTTCCTGGGGTGTTTTACGTGTAGAATTCGCTTTATTTCGTCGATCCGCAATAGCTCGTCGGCGCAGGACTTGGGTGGGTCTAAGAGATCTGCCCATCCGATGTTGGAAGAAAAACCAGGGGGATAGGAGACTTCTCCGTTGTTCCCTACCGAGTTGTCTACCAGCATACCGAACTTGCCGTAGTATTGTATGCCTTTTTTAGATCCGACGGCGGCGATGTGTCGGACGCCCATGGAAGGAAGCATAGCGACTACAACCCGAATGACATGGGCATAGAGGCCCGCATGTCGGTGCCTGGGATCTACGAAGCCAAGGCAAAGGTTGGCAAGACCTGCTTTGGCTTTGGCGCGAAACTGTGGGCTGATCTTGGAGTCGATCGCACAGAAAGCATCTTCGAGAGGGCCTCCGTTGGACCTACAAATATAGACGCCCATCGCTCCAATGTGGCATCCGGCAGCGGTTCGCGCGGTCACAAAATATAGGTTTGGGTCTTCCGGGGAAATGTCGAGCGACATCACATGGAAAATTCCATTTTGCGCCAGAGAGTTTCGGTATTTGTTGATGAGGCTCTTGGCCAAAGCCGGATCATTTTCTGCCCGAAAGATATGTATTGAGTATGGCATCCTGTCTTCTCCGTGTTGATGAGAAATTGGTTCCCTTTCCTGAGCGCAACACTGACTCTCGGTGCCAACGCTTAAGATACTCACCAAGGTTCGCAATCGTCGTGCCATTCGATGAACCAAAAGCATCCGTCCTTTGCGCCGCTACCCTCGATCAGTATTATGGTGGTATGTTCCTTGCTCTCGCAACATGGGGGAGGACACTTTGCCTGTTTCCGCCAAAGCTTTCCAACCCATAGCGTCATGGGCGCTTCGCGAAGCGGACCGTGACGGTCACTAAGACAAGACAAGAATGGCCCATTTCGTTCTTTCTGCGTGAAGATAGCCAGGGCCCGGTTTGCAACAAGTTCATGCCCTTTCATACGTTTTTGCAGCAGACTTGGGCCGAAAAAAATGTTCCGTAAGCAATCTACCATGTCAGCGACGCGACCTGTGGCTCCCGTCATTCGACCTCAAGCAGCCTCAGCTTAGCCCGGCTATGCGGATCTCCTCATAGTCGGGGCAAGGCCAAGCTGTAGTCCCCCCGGGCCCGGGTCCCGGTGGTTTCGATGGAAACGGAACCCTTCAACATCGGTGGTGACAAAGCGCCGTTAAGGATCTGCCTCGCACGCTTGTCGTAAATCCGGGATTCTTCACGTGCTCAGTTCTCCCTGTATCCTTCGTAGCGTATCTCGCACCAATTCTTGAACACGAAGCCCACTTGCGGCCGCCGGGGTACTCGGGCCCCACGTGTTAAGACCTGTACACATGTCATGTGTGAGCTCAGACGACATCGCTTTTGCGATCGGATAGATTTCCTCTCTGCAAGCACCATCGGTCGGCCTGGCATGAACCTTGCTGACAGGACATGGCGTGATGAAGAGATTCAAGTACTCAACGGCTCTATTACTATATCTGGGCCTTGGCGCTCTTTCGTGCGGCGGCCCTGTCGCAGAAAAAGGCGAAGGGATGGAGCCTACCCAATCCCAGCTTAGGGTGCGTGGACAACCCCGGTGGCCAGACCGACTCCCAACCAAGGTCGTCGGAACGTTGAGTGCGATCTTTGTCGAAGGCATTCCCAACGAGGTTGGGACAGCGGGAGCCCAGGTTTTGTACAGCCTGAAGGAACATCACCCTGACCAATCCGCCGGAGAACCTGCAGCTGAGTTCAAACTCCGTTTTTCCGCAGAACCTCCCCACAACATCGGTAATGGATCCCTCATCCGCGCCGAGGGATACCTACAAGGCAACGAAATTGAGGTGTCTTTGTTGGCAGACGAGTCTATGGAAACAGAAGCGGTGACCCTTTTGGCTGCTCCGTCGCAGGAGCTCCTAGCCGAAAAGCGCACGGTTGTTCTCGTGTCCGACTTTTCCGATCGCGCGGTAGCATGCTCCCTCGATGAAATCCGCCAGGACATGTTCGACGCCCCTGACTCCGTAGATGCCTACTTTCGTTCGGTGTCATCAAACACACTCGGTGTTCCGGGCGAGGTACAAGGACGATATTCCATCAACAAACAAGCGACCGGGTGTCCTCGTTATACGGACGAAAACTACGGAAGCAAACTGCGAAGCTGGTTAGAGGAGCGCATGGGCGCCATCGATGACGAAGCCCGCCGCGATGGCATCGACCTTTCGGCATACCAACAGCGGGTTTACTACTTCCCTCCAACCGACTGTGGTTTTGCCGGCATCGCCACCTTGGGCCCTGGATGGGCAATCACCACGCGTTGTGACCCCAGTGTGGTGGCGCACGAGATGGCCCACAACCTGTATCAACGCCATGCGGCGGGCCACAGTCAGCTGAACGGGATTCAGGAATACGGCGACCGCACCTGTGTCATGGGTGTGGGCGGAACCGGAAAGCGCCTCGTTCCGTTCAATGCCCCACACCAGAAAGTACGCGGTTGGGTAAGCGAGTCCCAGGAGCTTGTCGTTGACAAAAGTGGCACATACCGTATCGCACCAACATCGCTCAAGACGGCATCAGACCCTATTCTTTTACGCATTGTGCGACCCGCAGGAGGCGACTACTACCTTTCCTACCGGGCACCGGTGGATTTCGACGCGCTTTTCTTGGAGCCCCGGTTTCACTTTCGTACCAGCCTACACATCTATCCGTTCTCCGAGCCTGGATACGGTGCGAACACTTTACTCGAGCGCGTCCTGTCGGATGGCGAAACATTCACAGACGAAGCCTTGGGACTGACAATCTCGCAGGTGTCCAACGACGGTGTGGCGGGGGCAACCGTCAATATTTCCGTGACATGCGCTCGGGGGAAGCCGGAAGTAAGCCTTTCGCCGAGTTCGCAATCAGGCCGCTCGGGTGACACTGTTGAATATGAGCTCACCGTCCAGAATCGGGACAGTGTAAACTGCCCCGAAGCTTCGTTCGATTTGATGGCGAACGTACCGACGGGTTGGCGGGCCACAGCCACGCCGACCCCCCTTCGTATATCGGCGTTACAACAAGGCCATGCGAGTATTTCGGTCACGGCGCCCGCCGATGCAAGTACGGGAACACATGACTTTAGGGTTGACGTTCGGCGAGAGGGCGTTTCGGAGGCAAATGTCACGGGTTCCTTCGTTATCGACGGCGGTGCACCCAGTGCGCCAACCGGTCTCGTCGCAAATTCGGGACGTAAACAACTGGAACTTGCGTGGAATCGTTCGCAGGACGATATCGGTGTAAGCGGATATTACGTAATAAGAGACGGCACACGAATCGCTACTGTAAAGACCACAGCCTACGCCGACCGCAGTGTTGTGCGCCGCACCACATATACCTACAGTGTACAGGCCTTTGATGCCGCGGGAAACATCTCCCCAATGAGTAACGAAGTGCATGCTCAACTGGGTGCCAAAAATGGCCGAAAAAACCATAACAGGTAAGCCGCACGCAAACCCCAAGACCGAAACCGAGACCGCAGACGGTATGACTGCTACCCTTGTGCCTATGGGGCACCGAAGGGTCGCATGGTTGCTTTCATTCGTTCTGGTCTTGTCGTCATGGATATGGTCTTGTGGCACTGACCGCCACCCAATCAATAATGACGACGCATCCATAAGCATAATAGGTCTCACCTTTAGCTCGGGCACCCGTTCTGTTCCCGAGTCCGCCGGCGCTATCGCCATCAAGCTGCGCCTTTCGACCCCTGCCCCAAGAGATATCATTGTCCGCTATGAAGTCGCAGGAACCGCCCGGAGCCCTGAGGATCATGACTTAACCGAAGGTCAAGTCACCATACCTATAGGGGCGGTTGTCGTGGCTATTCCCATCACGCTCATCGACGACAACATTGTCGAAGGCACGGAAACGATAGACTTATGGATTACGGAAGCAGACGGCGTTCACTTCGATCCACAAACCCGACACACCCTAGCGGTTTCAGACGATGATGAACCAGTAAGACCAGTGGTCTCCTTCCATAAACCGGCTCAGGAAACCGACGAAGTGCTGGCCGCAACACTCACAGTCAGCGTACAACTTGATAGACCGGCTCCAACGAACGTATCCGTAAGGATTGGCCGACAATCAAGCGCGGTGACGGACCTTGACTACGTTGTTCCCACGCGCGGCGCCTTCACGTTTATTGGAGAGGGTCCCATTCTTGGAGATCTCGCCATTGCCGCCGGGGAAACATCGGCCAGCTTCGAGGTTGACATCTTGGATGACGAGTACTCGGAAGGCAGCAAAGAATTGGTATTGACCTTGATCCGATTGCTGGCGCTGGGCGTCGACGTGGAGAAAACATCAACCCACACGATCACAGTTCACGATAACGAACCCGTCCCGACCTTTCAAATATTTCATGCCGACCCCGTTCTGTCGGAAGGCAACCCCATCATCGTATACATCTCGTCGGATATCATGGTGCTGAACAGTCCGACGTTTAAGGTCATCGCTTCTGGAGATGCCAAAGAAGGACAAGACTTTGTCCTCGCGCCCAACATCGTGGGATACGCAAACGGGCTCGGGGGTGGGCGCTCGAGATACTATACAAGTTTTGGCCGAATCACCGACGACGAGGTACCAGAAGCTGATGAGACTTTGACACTTACGCTTCAATCGAGCTCATATGGAAACATTGGAAAAAACAGAAGTGTAAGCATTAGAATCCATGATGACGACACGCCTGTTGCACCCCTAGACGATCTCGTGGTCGAGTTTCGGCACCCCCACGAACGCCGCCTTGAGGCGAACACAGCGGTCGATGTTTCGGTTGTCCTGTCGTCCCGTACGCCTACTGAAATCAACATTCCCTTTTCGGTGGGTGGCACGACAGACGCATCCGACCACGAGCTCAAAAACGGCTCCCTGACAATCGCCGCCGGAGAACGCCAGGGTGTCATTAAGATACCGCTTCGCGAAGACGACCAGGAAGAACCCGATGAGACGCTTATCGTAAGTTTGGAGCATCCCACCATCGGTCGCCTAGGCGCAGTCACGACCTATACGCTTGTTGTCCAGGACGATGATCGATCTTGGGTCCTCTTTGAGCTCAAACAAGACAAAGCCATCGAAAAAGTCGTCCCCATCGGTGATTTTACCGGCGACGGCATTCCGGACTTTGCCATGGCCCGACACTCAGCCGCCCCTGACTTCGAACACACAATCCGTGTGCACTCGGGTTACGATTTCTCGATTCCGTGGGCCGCCCGGCCGGGCATCACTACGAGCCCACAACCATCGCTGCCGCCGACCGGCGTGGCACCAGCTGGCGACTGGAACGACGACGGTTATGACGATTTCGTCTACTGCGGTCGAAATGTGAGCCCAACGGGAGGAGGCGCCCTGTACATTGTGGGTGGGGGTGGCAGTGACGCACTCGGCGAAATACTCGAACCGAACGTTTCTGAGGGCGGCTTCTCATTTTGGCACTGCGCTGCCAGTGACTTCACGGGAGATGGTATAACCGACATTGTCGTGGCAGATCCATCGACAGATATTCCTAGCGAGAACAAAACAAGAGTGGGCGAGGTGCGCATCTACGACGGGGCCGCCTTGGACAGTTCTCCGGTCGTAAACTGGTTCGGCTCCGAAAATCATGCCCGTTTGGGGAATGGCATCGATGTCCTTGACTACGATCAAGATGGCCTAAGCGATGTCTTGGCGTACTACGGCGCCCACAGCGCAAGAGTTTTTTCGACGGCCACACACCGATCGATCGCCGGCCTCACTTCAGCCCGCAGCGGATTTCACTTCAACTTCCTAAAAATCTTCGTCCTCGGAGACTGGAACGGCGATTCTCATAACGATCTCTATGTTCTCGATCGTCTTGTCGAATCAAGCACAAAGCATGTGCATATCCAAGGCGTGTTTGCCTCTTCCACCATGGAACCCCTGGCCAAACCCATCGACGCCACAGATATTACCGCTGTGGACGACGTCGTTTCTTGCGACGTAGATGGTGATGAGGTCGACGATCTTGTCATTGTCGGCTCGACACCTAACGCAACATCCAGAAAGCTTGCCGCAGTATCCGGGGCGACGCGCAGATCTATATTCGTCTTTCATGAAGAGAGGGAGAACATCGTTGGGAGCATCGCATGTCTCGGCGATATCACCGGAGACGGTGCGGAGGAGATGGCCGCAACATTTAATACGATGGGATCCACAACCCAGCCGGGTGTACTTTATGTCCTCACGTCCCGGCCCTAGCCCGTTGGGCTTGGAGCCGAACGAAAGTGGGCTACGAGTGTCGAACGGTACTGGACGGGCAGCAACACTTCAGAACCTTCTCGAGTAGATGGATGAGCGAACCAAGGCAGTGATCGAAGTCTTGCAAGACCGCGATGAGCGCCTGCGCTACGCGGCCCGCCAGCTCCACTCGAACCTCGCGTTCCCCGTCCCGGTGATCTTTTGCATGGATCCCTCCCGGCTCCCCCCACATCGCCATGTCGCTCGGAGACAAACCCCTAACCCACACCGCCTTTTCTGAGTGGGTTTATACCGCGGCTCACTTGCGTGGACCACGGACAAACCACCTGATTTGCGCGTGCGCCGGGGGGGCCACGGGTGGGCCGGTCACTTCGGACCGGGCCCCGTAAGGCCGAACGGGCGGTGACTGAAGCTACGCGGATCAACAGCTCATGCGTGGATATCGAAGTGAGCAGGGGGATTATACAAGCCACACCGCTCACTTCAAACAGGCATTACGGGTTGACACCGGGTCATGACCTCGGGCCTTATCGCGTCGAAAGATCAGCCGACTTGCTGCTCCGGGCAAGCGCCGCAACCTATGTCGACCGAAGAAACTGAGGGGAACTCCATGCGATTCAGCGGTGTCAGATGGCACTCACCAAGCAGGAACGCTATCGCTCGAAGCCACGTGCTAGAGCATGCCGGGCCCAAGGAGGCCGCGGCGCGTACACACAAGTGCTTGAGCGGACACCAGAGGGCTCAACACCGCATCGTGCGCGGTTCCGGAATCATGCCTTTTGGTTTGGCTCTTGGGATCAGCATGGTCTGGTTCGCGACGGCTTCAGGGGTTGCGCATGCGGAGGCGCCGAAGGGTTTTGCAGACGGCCCCTCCTCCGTGCTGAGACCGGGATGGAATCTGATCACCCTTCCGCGAGGCTTTGAATCGGAACGATCGGGGCTTGAACTCCAAATGTGGCCCGCAGATGGCTTTGCAATTCCGGAGTCTTCTGAGGCAACCAACACGCGGCCTTCTCCATCCGCATTGGACCCAGGGCATGGGGTTTGGGTGCATTCAACACAGCGGCGGGTCCTGAATTTCTCAGAGCAAGCAGAGTGGACCCAGACCTCCTCCGTCCATACGGGGTGGAACCTTCTCAGCGTGTCCAGACCCACGCAGCTTGTTGACCCCAACATACACCGTGTTCTGGAGTGGAATCCGGAGCAGTCAAGGTACCTGAGCGTCCCGGTGGGAACGGATTTAATGCCGGGCGTCGGCTACTGGGCCCTTGCGTTTTTAGATGGCGCGTTTGGGGAGGACTCATGTGTGCCGCAGCAGTGGCAATTCTCGGATGCGGTGCAGGTGTTGGACAATTGTTCGTTGGGCACAGACTCGACGGGTGTTGTGGCACGCTCCAGGTGGAGCTTTCGAAAACCAGATGCCGACTCGCGTGTGACCGATGCGAGCTTCTTGGTCCTTCATCACACGGCTACCGCCAAAAACGAGTCTGTTGTAGCGCTCGAAGAGCGCATCATGGTCAAAGCTTCGCAGCCGGACCTACCATACCATTTTGTGATCGCCCAAAACGACGAAGGTCGGTGGCAGATCTATGAAGGCAGGCAGCTAGGAATTCCGCTCTCCCTTCTTTTTGGCTCAGCCGTGAAGCTTCCCCCCGAAGTCCACATCGCCATCATGGGAACATACGAAGCGGTTGATGCCGCGTCCTATGAACAGACGCGGCACGGGCACGCGCCATGGGCCGGTGAATCACTCCGACAACCTCCAGTTGAAGCAGTGCTGCGTTTAGGGGATCTCGTGGCGGCGCTGAGCGCCCGGCAACCGAGCATCAAGCGCCTGATTCCCTACAGTCAGGGGCCCGAGGCGCACCGCCCTGGATCGGGGTTAAGTCCCGGAAAGGGAACGCTTCACCTTCTAGATGCCTTAAATACGCGATTCTTTCCAACTGAAATCTCGCCACCCGAGGAAGGACAAGCAGCGGCCGTCGAGGATCTCGATTCAGAGCGTACGGCCGAAGATGAAGATACGAAGCCTCCATTGCTCCGACTGTTTTCCCCTGCGCACCAAGACTTCGAAACCGAGGAACTGTGGTTGGTGTTGGAGGGTACTGTCGATGATGCGTTTTTGGAGGGCCTCTACGTCAATGGGGTGCGTGTCCAAGATGCGAGTGCCAATTTCGTCGAAATCGTAGAGCTCGCCCCGGGGAACAATCACATCGAGCTCGTCGCAGTGGACGAAAGCGGTAACACGAGACGGATCGAAAAGCGGGTAACCTATATCGGTTCGCTGCCTGAGGAATCCACTGAACCGAAGATGGACACGCCACCGTCTTTGGAGCTTTTTGGCGCAGACGAAGGTCTTCAATATACACGCGAGGCCACCTGGTCATTGGCGGGGAAGGCCCAAGGCGAGAATCTGTCAGGTGTCTTTGTAAACGGTGTCTTGCTTTCCACAAGCGCGGGGCCTTTTTCGTTTCCGTCCCGCCTGGGGCCCGGGCGCAACGCATTTCATGTGGTCGCCAAGGGTCGCACTTCGGGTCTGAGCGAAGCGAAACTCACGGTCGTTTTGGATGAACGGCCACCCGAGATCTCGGTGACTGGCGGTTCGGATCGAACGGTGTTGGGAAGCAGCTTCAACCTGAGCGGCTTGGTTTCAGAGCCTCACCTCCAGTCGTTGATCTTGCGTCGGCCAAAGCAAACGGACGGCGAACCCCTAAAGACGGAAGACGGATTCTTTCACAAGGAATTGCGCCTTCACGAAGGTGAAAACCGCTGGGTGATCGAGGCCGCAGATAAGGCAGGGCACGTCACGGTCCAGCTACTCACAATTTCTCGCGACACGAACCTCGAAGTGCTCACAAAACCAGCGGCGCCCACCCAACTGTTTGGCGCCAATGCGGACCAAAGCGTGACCCTCGTTTGGACGGCACCCACACACTTTGAGGACGGTTCAGAGATTCTTCCGGGTGTTGATGTGTCCTATCGCATCTATCGGGCTGAGGTTTTAGAGGCGGGAACCCACGAATCTGAAGCCCCGCTTCAGGAAACAACAGGAGGATACTTTCAAGAAAACGTACCCGCCTACGGAGTCTATTTTTACAAGGTACAGTCGGTTGTCTACGGAAAGAACGGGCAGGAAGCGGTTTCTGCTCTTTCAGAGCCCATCAAGCAATCTGTTCTGCCCCCTCTGCCTGTCCTGAACCTCGGTGAGTTTGAACCACCGACGGAGGTGGACAAGACCGGTGGGATGGTGGTCCTACCCAAGTTTGCCACGGTGCATCAAGATGACGTGAAACATGTTCATGGTGCCTACGTGGTTCGCGGCGATGGCACCGAAGGCGATTCCATCGCTTACATCCACAGCGTTCAGGGCGGCAGGGAAGGCACCTTTTTTCGCCCCGTGGATCGGATCGATGATCGCATCAGCGGGACCGTCATCGACCTCGCACTTGCGGCTTCGGAAGATCGCGTGTCCCTTGGTTTCATCGAAAGGACCGATGCCGGGCATCCCTCTTTTCGCATACACGTCCTTGAGCTCAAAGAAGAGGGGGTAACGAGAGACTTTGTAAAAGCGTGGTCCGGTGACCCAAGCACAAGTCAAAAACGCGAACTCTCTATGGCGATCGATCGATTGGGCCATCACCACATGGTGTGGAGCGAATCGAACAAGATCTACTACGCCAAGAATTTCAAGGTGGAAGTCGACCCAAATCCATCGAAGAAAGGTCGTGCAGACCCTCGACTCAGCGTGTTTGACGTGCACCGGCGAATGCCCGCCATCGAGCCTGTTCGGTCCCTGGTCAAGTATGAACCGGTCGACGGCGCTTGTGCGTGCAAAGAATGTTGGTGTGAGGACTCCTACCTGCTCCGTGATGAACCAAACCCCGACCGGGATGGCGCACCCTTCGGCGAGTATGTGGACTGGTGGCACGAAACATTCACCTATGCTCCGTCCCTGCACGTAGACGACCAGCGGGTGATGATTGTCGCCCATCAGACACGGCTTTGGGACAATGAACCCGTCATGAATGATGCTTGGGTCACCATGATGGCTGCCCCCATCTACAGCAGCAAGGAGATCCAGAGGCGTCGGCTCACGCGACTGACGGTGGGGTGGCGAAAAACATGGAAACACGCGTACGAACCGGGTGACGAGCTTCTGTGGAAGGACCTCGGGTTCGAAACGCAGTACCTCTATTCAGGAAGCTGGTTCGAGGAGGACCAGATTAAGGTGGCGCAGCGTCCCCTTGAGGCGGGTGCCTGGTCGAGACCCGAAGAGGCCGTCAACCAAGAGGGTGTTTCGGGCGTGGTGGAGCGCGGGTTTAAGCAAGGGGCATGGAAGGACGGCACCGAGGACCGTTGGCGCATCGCGGTGGTGGACACGCTCCGAGAATCGCGCTTCGACAATCGGCCCTCCACCCCGAAGGTAGCCAAAGGACCGAAGGGCACACTCTATGTGGTGTACGAAAAAGGTCCTTCGTCTGATGCCCATGCGTTGCCCGGCAACGGGTTGTATTTTTCGAAGTCTCGAGACGGGGGTTCTGAGTGGTCCCCGCCAGAACCACTGATGCTCCCTGAGGGGCCTTCTTTGGGCTACCTGCCGGATTTGGCGGTCAGCTCTTCTGGCGATTTGCTGGTGGTTGCGGTGCGGCCCGAACAAGGCGCGATCACGCCGACACTCGTAGCCCTCAAGAGCCGGGATGATGGGGCCAGTTGGGTGTCGGTTCGCTTGAACGAGGATCACCATCGAAGCTTGGTGCACCCGGTCCTGCCGGTCCATTGGCCTAGGGGGGAAAACCAGGCGGCAACGGAGTCTCCAGAGGCGCGTTATGCGGATACCTACAACTGGGTGCCTGAAATTCAAGTGGAGGGCAGCCTTATTTTTGTCCCATTCTTACGCCAAACGAAAGACGGTGCCGATCACAATCAGCTCATGACGACCCGCGCCTCCTGGGACAACACGGTGCAGAAGATTGCCACGTCAGGGGGCGGCGCTTCGCTGGTTCAAGGACAGTCGGTCACAACGAATCTGCGTATTGTGAACGCCGATGACGTAGCCGTCTACGGTGGACAGACTGTTTCCGATAGCGAGACAGGGCCCACCTTAGGAGCGCATACGCAAATCGGATTGGCGCCACAATCAAACTTCGGCGCCGCGTTTCGAAGCCCGTCCATCTCTTTCTTCGATGGCCAGGCGCAGATTGCCACAACGTCTTTGGCAGAAGTTCCTGCTTTTTGGAACGATCAGCATGCTGATGAGGCGGCCAAACGCAGACCTGGCAACGTCAGTGGGAACCACTTCAAAGCAATCGAGGAGCGAAAGGCCCTGACGAGAACAGTCGATCTCGGAACGCTGGTGATGCTCGACGCCAGCTCCGAGCACTACTATTTCCACCGCTTTCCGCCCACCGACAAAACGGCCACATACCAGGTAGAGTACCATCTGGATGCGGCCAAAGAGCGAGCGCAAGACGAAATGCGACGATTGCTCAGCGACGCGCTCTGGGAGTCACCGGAGTACAAAGATGCCAAGCACCTCGCTGGCTTCGGACGGGTGTGGGCCTATACCCTGGGGATCGCGCTTGCCCAAGCCGCTCGCGCGTCCGATTTCGGGGAACAAGAACGGGCTCAAGGCTTGGCTCGCTATTTGTGTGCGTACGCCGTCCTGGATCGAAAGCGGCCCGACGAACTCAAGGGCTGGCATTTTTCTTGGAACACCGAAGACGATACGTGGCGCGACGCGCGCCTCGTAACCGGCGCCACCGCTTGGGCCCTCCACGGTCTCGGGGTGTTCATGAGCTCTTCGGCTTTTGCCAATCTTAAGACGGACAAGGCTTGGTTTCGAGGATGCTACCAAAAGTCTCTGCGAGGGCTCTCTCGTCACCGGCGTCGAATCGAATGGGAAAACGGTCAGGAAGTGTCCTTGATGACCGCGGGCTGGACGACAAGAGGCCTTCGCAATGCAGCCCGGCCTTCCTCTTTAGGCCTGACCTCTGATCCGCAAGAACGCTGGGCTTATTATACGATCCTCGACGCGGTAGGCTACGACGCCTTTGATCCGAGTTCCGCTCCCCAGGTCAAAGTTTGCAACCGAGGGGAGACGTGCTTTTCCCACCCCATCCAGGACGACACGTGGTGGGCCTGGCGTTCGATCGACGAACAGGCGTGGCGTGTCCTGGGTAGGGAGGATGAAGCCCTCAACGTGGTTACGGAGCACAATCTCGATACCCTCAGCGTTCTTAACCATGCTTTGTCCCACGCGGCGTTGCTCGGATTGGACGAAACCACGGATTTGCACCAAGAATTTCTTGAAGAATGGCGAGACGAGCTCCGGGACGGCATATTTCAAGCGCTTTGGGATGAGGATGGCTGGGTCGACGAAATGGGCGCCGCACTCGATTCGGCCCCCACTGAGGAGATCGCCGAGGAGATGCGGAGGGCCCTGGAGTCGAAAGAACCCCTAGGCCGCGTGATCACCGGCGGAGGAGACGTGGTGCCCTTGAGCTCATCGGACAGCGGCTCCGAAACGCGCTATCGATGGGATGACCGGAGCAACCATTCTGCGATCGACAATTGCAGCTGGCTCTCGCTGTCGGTGGACTACCCAGCTCTGGAAACAGGCCGAGGGGATGGGGTTCATTCCGACTACGTACAGAAACTTGCGCGCTGCCTTGAGTACACCACACTCCTTTACGTCAAGCCGCTTGGGTTCTGCTCCTCCAAAGAATCTACCGCTTGCCCCGAGACCGCATCCACCTACACGGGGACCCACTACTTTCAGAATGCGTTTCGAGATCCCTACATCGAGCCCAGTGAGCTTCAACAATCCTCGTACCATCTTGAAGCGACGATGGGTCTCATCGCAGGCCTGATGGCCTTTGCTAAGGCCCACCCAGAGCATGCCCGATCTTCGGATTTTGAGCGCACCGCACGGACGATGTGGAAAGACGCCCAGAAGTTTGTCAGAACCCACGGATTTCCGTACTCGAGTCAACGCATTCAGAACCTGTCCACGTTGTTGTCGTCAAGCACAGCCATCGTCTGGTTTTTGGACGTGTACGCCATGATGAAGGCTTCTGACAGCGATTTCAACCGACCGCTCCAGCACTATGCGTCCGACGTAGATATCGCCGGGCTCGGTTTGTGGCTTGAAGGTTCGTACCCTGGGATCCTAGATCTTGAGATCTTCTTTTCGCCCGACGACGCCGGCGCCGATATCGAGGACGGGCCCACTCTTGTCAACTCTGGGGAACAAAACGGCCGCGCCTACACCCTGGTCGAAGACCAGGCTTTGGCGCTGCTTGTTTCGCTGGAGCAAGGGGACGGTGCGGCGGCGGATCGGTGGCTGGGGGCACTCCTCAAGGTTCTTTCGGCAAATTCGGGCGACAGCGACAGTGGGCCTTATGCCGTCGATTCGCGGACGGGTGAGCCGCTCTTGTGGGGAAGCCATCTCGATGTCCAGCTTTTTGGGCTCTATGCGGTAGGGCGCTACTTAGAGCACCATCCGCTGGCCGAAGAGCACGCCCTTCGATCAGCGGCCGAAGCTGCGTACTTGGCCCGACTTCGGGCTCTCGGCAAACATCATCTTCAAAAGACCCACCCAGGACTGCTTTTTGGAGATGCAGTTCATGCTCGGATCGATGACAATGTGCTTTGGTACTTCAACCTCGAATTGGCGTCTCGGCTGTGGGGCGCACCATTTGACCTTTGGCGCTCCCGAACCAAAGAACAGCTTGCCCCGTTGTGCTGGTCATCGGAACAAGAGGGTCCTCTTGATTTCGTCTCGGCAACGGGGGCCACGCGTGCGGCCCAGGGTCCAAGCACGTTTGCGTTATGCGCTCTGTTTTACCAAAGTCAGGATCATCTCCGCGAAGCACAAATCGTTCTCGATGCCCTGGCGTTTTTGAGCAGTGCCGAGGAGGAGCACTTTGGCTTCGAAGCCCGTACCAAAAGAGCTTCTCAACCACCACCTTTTGGCATCCCCTTGCAGGCGGATGATTTTTCGCTTCGGTGGACAAGCCTTGGCGGAGAGGCGTTTGCGCGCCGAGGGCTGTCCAGAATAGATCCACGTCAAGACAACCTGGCCCTCCTGGCCTTGGCAAGGCTCCGGCGTCTCGAAGGCCAAGTGCCGGACGCACTTCTTCATGGCCTTACCTATTTACTCGATACGCCTGGAGGATTCTTGGGTTTGAGTGTGGGCGCAAGCCTGGTCACCGGAAAAAAGGCATCACCGGTGCGGACCGCGAAGGATTGGCTCGCCATCGAAAAAAGTCTTTCGCGGCAGTACCTCGACACCCTGACGGCGCTCTTGTCCTCAGATTTTCGCCCCTACCGTTTTGATGCTCTCTTTCGGGCCTTGGTCCGGATTCGTTTTGCGCTGGAACAAATTTCGACGGCTTCAAGACCACGACCGCTCTCACCAAAGACGTGGTCGAAAAACTTCCGTGAGACATTTTACGATGAGCTCGTGCGTCGCTCGGTGTATGATCTGTCGAATTTTTGCACCCATGCGGAAAAAATCTTGGGAGAGACGCATACCTTCTTGGACTACTATATAGGCTTTCCTGCTTCTTGCGGTGTTGTGCAAGAGAGCGCCCAAAACCTTCTGGATGCTCGCCAGGGACACACTGCAGGGTCATTATTCGAGACACTCGGGTACGATGAAAATGCGGAAGCGTTGGCTTTCGATGTGCTGATCAAGAGCCTCGACATGTCTTCTGGCCCCTATATGCTCACCGCGCAAAAGGACAACACCGGCACCGCATCCGATCTACCGCACCAGATGCGCATGGCAGCCCCACTGATCGAATGGCCTCCTCACGCTTCCATGACTGAGGTGAAAGAATTGATCCGCCAAAGACTCAAAAGCGCGGTGAGGTCGGGCATTCAGAACCAGACCGGCCAGCTTGCCTACGAGCTCGAGGGTATCGACTCAATTGCAGCCTTTCATCCCGAATCACCGGGTTACTGGCGATTCGTGTCGATCGCTCTACGCACGGCCATGGCAGGCGCCTTCCAAGCCGACATCACCTTCACCGCTGGCGGGGCTCCCAGCGGCGCGCCCTCAGGTTTCTTGGCAACAGCCGAGGCGGCTCGGCGTCGGGCCTTGCGGCATTTCATCAATGAATTTGGGGACGGCCATCTGCCAAAAGTCGCCAGCCGTGCGAGCATGCAGCCCGCTTGGCTGCATCGCCTTCTTCGTACGGGTCATCTCACGGCCACCGATTTCGAACGGCTGCTCGGTGATCACAATGGATGGCCCGAAGAGATGCGTACGCGTTGGCTCGAGCGGCTCGCTCCAGCGTCCGATCAGCCGCCGGGTTCGGAATCAGTGGGCCGGCTTTCTGGCTTCCCGGCCCACCCGTTTGCCTTTGCTACACCGAGTGGCGGGCCACGTGAAATCCTTAAAACCGCGGCAGTGTCGGAAGACACGCTCAGTGCGCCCCTAGGCGATGGCTTAGACGTGCCTGAAAATGCAGGCAAGTCGGTCTTCGCGGTGCTCGTAGACGACGAGCACCAGCCCGTCATGAGCCCCGATGAGAGGACGGCCGCAAGACCCACGCTGATTCGATTCACCCTTGAAGAATCGGGCGTGCGTACGGACGCGAACCTTCTTTTGGTTTACAGCCGAAGCAAGGAGCCCAAGGAAATCAAGATCGAGCACACCCATGCTTTTGTGCAAATCGACTCAACCGTGACCATCTCTGGCGACCCAGAGGGTGAAACGACAGCCGCGGAAGAGCTACGGGTTGAGCTGGATCCGGCATTGATCCCCAAAAACCTCGGTGACGAAATTTATGATGTTATCCACTTCAAAGATGCAGTGACGGGCGAGACCCTCGACCGAGTCCTCGTAAGGACCAACATCCGAACCCTTGCGCCCATCGAGATGCCCACCGTAACGCCCGAGGTCCTGGATTTTGAGATCCCAGATTCGGGAAATGAGCCTATCTGTCGCTCCTTCTCTGTGTTTGGGAAATCGCTGTCGGCCATTTCGTGGCGCACCCATGAGGGCTTTGTCTTCCATGCTCAGCACGGACCTGAGGGAACCAAGCTCAAACTTTGTATCCTTCCTGAAGTGGGCAAGACGTTGCTCTCGGTGTACAACCAGCATGAATATTCGCAACCCTTGCTTGCGTCTCTCCATGGGCCGGGCTTCCGCTTCACAACCCTGCCAAACTCCATTCGGTTGAGCTGGGCCGGTTCAGAATTGGAGCCTGCCATCTCGATCATTTCCCGACAAGATAGGCTGCACGCAAACAAAGCGATTGAGAACGGCCGTGGGGGCTGGTGTATGGTGCCCGCGAGCGTCACAAACAATCTCGAAAGCCCCATGCCAGTCCGAACGTATGACTTTTCGGGACCAGTAACATTTCTTGATGGTCAGGTAGATCGCGCTCTTTCTTCGGTAACCCTCGAGCCCGGGGAACTGCGCGCGGTCCGTGCTTGCTGGCCCCAAAGCACGGAGCCGGGCGCCTACGACGCACACCTGGCACTTGCGGTCGGTGAAACATCGCGGCATTTTCGTCTCACAGTAGACGGATTCGTCGGAATCTGGCCTCTCGACGGCGATACCGTAGATGCCACCCAGAATCACAACGCAGGACAATTTCTTATTGAGGATCCCCCTCCCCAAGACGTGTTCCCAGCGGGCGTGCGCGGAAGAGGTTACGCACCGTCCTCCGCACCAGGCGGATACGGTACGTTCGAAATCGAAAATCACACAGCCACTCAGTTCGAAGGCCTCGATGCCCTCACGGTCAGCGTCTGGGTGAAGCCGGACGCCGATTTTCGTGATGACGGGGTGATCATCGGAAACCGTTCCGGACGCGAAGCCGAAGGCTGGGAGCTTCGAATCCTGAACGACCGACGCGTGGAGTTCTCGGTGGCTCAAAGTCGCGCACTCAGCCGCAACGTGGTTTCCACGAAGGAGCTACCCGCCCACGAATGGAGCCATGTGGTCGCAGGGTGGGACGGCGAGGCACGGGAAATCATGTTGTACGTCAACAGCCGCCTGGAATTTCGAGCCAATTTTGAGGCGGCTGAACGGACAAGAGAACCGCTTTCGCTTCCAAAGAACGGACGCTTGGTCGTAGGCGGCCTCAGACAAAATGGCACGTTCGGGTTTGACGGAGCATCCTATCTGTTTCCCGGCGTTCTCGACGAGCTCAGCTTGTATCGGGGTCTGTGGTCCGAGGAGCTCATCCAGTTCCACTATCAAACAGTTCGGTCCTCATCGGTGATCAACTCCAATCTTGAAACCTCGTCGGACTCGCTCTTGTCGTTGCTGGGCTTGGACAACACGGTGACGAAACTGGATCGCCACGAGGAAGCTGAGGTCATTCACATGATCCAGGTTCCAAAGTTCGCAGGGCAAAACGTCAGCAAAGGTTTCTTTGGAATGATGAAGACCTTCTTGAGTGCCGAACCAAAGCTCGCAGCGGGCGCGATGGCCGTGGCCCTTCCGGCGGGTTATGTGTTCACCGCTGAAAACGACCTCGCTCTCAAGACCATGGTCGTCTTCGACAGCGCCCCGAGCCCGGCTTGGGTCGAGGTCGGGTCTGTGGCCGCCGAAAACGTCATGCTTGACGTCGGTCGAGGGGCCGGCCTGACAGCCTTCTTTCTCGACGAAGAACAGATTCGCCGAGGCGGTGGCTACGAAGCAATAGACGGCACGACCCAACTTTTCGATGACAAGGCAATCTACGGCTTCGACATTCGCCACATGCCGGATCTGGTGCCCATCGACGCACTGTTCCCAAAAGGTGGGACTGGAGCTGCAGGTTTTGCAAAGCCCGATCTACCCAAATATGCGGGCCAGAACGGACGTGTGAAAATCTTTGTTTTGGATACCGATCGGAGCCTTGATGAGATCGTCGACACGTTTCTCATGCATCACAGTTGGTGGCATGGCATCTTGTCGATCGCCAACTATTTCCCACATGATGCAGCTCGGGCCGAGTGGCTTCGAACGATGGAGGGATTTTTGCTCGGCTGGTTCTTCAACACAACTGCAGCAGAACTGGCAGCGGGTATTCATGTCGAAAGCCACGCGGCCTTTGGGTTTCCGTCGTGGTGGGTCGCAAACCCGCGCGATTCCCTAAACGTAGGGGACCTCCAGGTGCGACCGCGGGAGACAATCCACCCCATCGGACCCCTGCCCACCGTTGCCGGCTCGAACCCTAGCGATGACGTTATCCCCCCCCCAATCCAAGACGATAAAAAGAAACGATCAAAGCAAAAGCCCAGTGGGGTTCCAGCGGGTGTTATCGATTTGCTGCCAACTTCCGATGAAGACGACGTGTGGCCGTGCATCGCAGATGCCCGTCGTCACCGCCGAGAGCTGATCCGTGAAGGCTACTTCTACGAAAAGAAAATCGATGCCTGGAAAGGCCTGCGTCACCCCACGAAGCTATTCGAGAACAAAGACAAACTATCGAATAACCACATCAAGACCTTGTACAAAGACTATCAGAAGTCTCTGGCATGCATACATACCTACTATGACGTTCACGACTACGGTGGTTGGGTGGAACGGTGGTTCAGTTACCCAGAAAAACACTACGCCTTGGATGCAGCCAACGACTTGTTCGAGTTTGAGAACGCTCTTGCAAAAGACGGATATGCAAAGCCTCCGCCCAACACGGAAGACAAAGAAAGCGTGTGGCAGGCGCTGGTCGCTGCACGTATGGCGGAAAACGAGCTCACCGAGCATGGCTACTTCTATCGCAAAAAAGTGAAAATTTGGTTCGGTCTACGAAACCCAGTCCGTGACTTCGTGAACCCAGAGGTGCTCGAGGTACGCGCCATGAGGGAAGTTCATGACCAATACTTGTCGGCGCTTGAAGTCCTTCGAAAGTACCGAAAGGAGCACTCCCGCGACCAGTACTTGGTCATGATCCCGGTTTCAACAGGCAAGGCCACCGTGATGGTCCCGACTTGGCATGATAGCCATACCGAAAACAATCTGATTTTGAATATCAGCGGCCATCTCTTGGATGCGAACAGTAAGGCCCTAAAAAATACGGAAAAAGAACAGAAAAAGAAGAAATAGCTTCCGCCTATCGCGTAGACGAGCCTGCTCCGCTCAAACTTTTAGGGTTGCTGCATGTTCCAAGAAAGCAGTTTGTGCTGCCGGCTCAGGGACACGTCTGGCTACGCCTTCAATGAATTCATCGTATTCATCCCAACTGACTCGCCCAAATTGAGCTCTCGCCCGGCCTCTGCTATTTCTTGGGCACACATCTGCCCAACAGCGCAAAGGTTCTCGCTGTCACCTTCTCCCGCTTCAGCCAACAGCTTTCCGTCGATGTCGGTCGTGACGACGATGTCTAGATCTGCTTTTCCATTGAGTACGGATTTCAAATCCATGGTCATGCTCATTTCCTCCGTCCAAACGGCGCAGCAGCACGCTGACATCGCCTGAGCAACGTGTCAACGGGCCATCGACGGACGGGAGGCAGATTGTTCAGTGTGTGCACCGATCTGCATAGTTGTACTGATCAGTTGCTGACGAGATCGTTTAGCACGCCAACATATCTTCGAGCCCGCATTGACCGTACTCGGCGGAGGCAGCGCCTAGCGTTTCACTTTCAAAAACGCAACATACCTTGTCCCCGGCCATTCTCATCCCTTCCGTTCGACGTTTCGGAAGGGAGGCTACTTTGCCTTTCTGATGGCGACCACGATGGGTACACCCTTCTTGTCTCTTTTGATCTCGAGCTCAACAGCTTCACCGACCAATCGGGACAAGGACTCTGGCACAAAGACTTCGGCAGCGATGTCGTAAAGCAGGTAAGCGTTCGACTCGAAGAGGGTTTGGTGGCTGAGCGCTTTCTTGCTCGTGACGCGGCGGTAGCCCATGCGTGCGAGCTTGGCGGCCTGAGCGCTATCTACGGGTCGTGAGAGCAGCAGATCCCCAGCGCCAGCTGATACAAGCTTGCCCGATACTTTCGCCGTGTCATTAACACCCTGAAACTTTCGATCTCTGGTCACATGTTTTTGGGGAACGCGAAGCTTCTTAAAGTTTCCGGGTAAGCGAGATTTTTTCTTGAGCGTCTCAAGAAGCTCCTTAGCCTCTTCCTTGCTGGTTGGAGGCTTGATCTCTGATTGCACCGCCCCCGTGTCCCCAAGGGCCCCGCTTGTAAAAACAAAGAATGCCACTGTTCCGAGTCCAGAGTATCGCCACGTACGACCCATCGTTGTCCTTCCTACGCGTTTCATATTAAGGCATCCTCCATAGATAAATTCTTGCGCCGGAACTCTGGGCTCTTGCGGGCAGCTTTGTTTCTTCCTCCACGCTGAGATTGCCTGTGGTGACGAAAGCGTCCGAGTCTCGCGGCGTGAAGACCGAAAGATTTCCACCGATGTCTTGGGCGCCGCTCCAAACGACGCGGTCTGCTGCCGTTTTGGTGCCGTTGTTGTTCATATCCTTGACCGCGCCGGCGGTGCAGTTGTTAACTGCATACACCTTATCGAGGCCTGCCGGGTTGGTACATGCCGCACCGGTGGCTCCGGTGATCGTGTGCGACTTAAAAAAAGCGGTTCCGGCAAAGACCACCGGATCTCGAAGCATTCTCTCGTCGGGTCCGAGCTCCAAGTACCATCCAGCTTTGCCCGCCAGTTTGAGCGCCTTGGGATCGACGCTATCGACCGAGGTCGCGTCTCCCATATTGGCCAAAGTCTCGTTCTGCACGGTGCCGTCATCCCAGATCACACCGACGATGTCCCGGCCGCTGGTGATCGCCGCATCTTTGAGCTCATCCGTGGCATTGGGCCGCTGAACGTTTCCGGTCCCGAAGTATATGCCCAAGACTGTTTGGCCGGGGCAGTTTGAAAGCACCAGGTCGAGCTTTCGGAATATCTTTCGAACGTCCTTGGATTTGCCGACGGACGTTGTCTGGCTCGAGAAATCCCCGTTGTTGACGCTGAGCAGCCGTTTGGCTTTCCAGGCATGGGTAATGGGGTCAGGGTAGGCTTTCCATATTTGCCCACATTCGTCGCCGACATAGACCCCTCGGATTTGGTCACCCAGTGTATCGACAGAAACCTCAGAAGAAATTGGGCAGGTCATGAACGCGAGATCTGGAGAGGTCGACTGGTCAATGCAGCTTACAGCACTACTTCCCGACGGGCAGTTCTTGGTGATGTGAACGAGAACACCCGAGTCGGACGATGAGTTCGAAAAAGACCAGTTACCGTTCCAATTGTCCAGGTCGACGATGTAAAGGCCCGGGTAGTGAGGCCCCGTCGTCCCCGTAGTTTTCGTGAGAACCTCCACCGAACTTATCGTAAAGCCTTCGTGGGTAGTTGCGGTTCCATCCAAGGCCCAATAGAGGTTGGCGGTCACGTCGAAAACGAATGCGTATTCCGACGCGGTTTTGGACCATGACTCTGCGGCTTGCCCTCCGCCCGTGAAGGCGCCAGCGGCTGTCCCCTGGGAGTCTTCGACGATCAAGGTATCGTTCGGATCTAGATCCATGCTTGAAAACCAAAACTGATAGGCGATAGCATTCGGAATTTCCCAAGGGCCTACGCCGCTTGGCACGCCCAAGTCCGGGTAGCCCCCGGTATAGGTTTGGTTGCACGCGGTGCTCGGGAGCCCGGCCATTGTAGCTGCAGTGGTGCATGAATAGCCGCTCCAAGAGTATGAGGCTGGTCCTGGCACTTGTCCTGGCACCATGCTTTCCGGCCAATCGAAATTTTCGATATGACCGGTGGGAAAAATCGCGATTCTTTTGGCTGTGCTGCCCCCGCTTACGCTGAGTTTGTTCAGATAGGGAGAAGCCCAAGTTTGTTGGAGCTCTCGAAAGGCACTCCCGGACCAGTTTGTGCGAAGAAGGGGGTAGATGGGGTTATGTGTGTTTGAAAGTGTACCGTTAAACTCGCTCACCGGAATCTTGTAGTACGCGTTTCCACCTCGCCCTAAACCGACGATCAAGTAAGCCACTTCGCTGGCATCAATGATTCCGTTAGGGATTGTTTCTTCGTGAAAAAGGCGGATGCCGCCATCGATATAATATCGATGAATGCCTTCTCCGCTCGGTTGGCGGTTGATGTCCCGCAACATGTTCTTTCCACTGTAGTTCCACATCGGGTTCATGAACTCTTGAAGCGCCAGGGCTGTGACTTCTTGGCCGCTGGATGTTGCCGCATCAAAAAAGTGAAGCATGCCGTCATTGGCTGCAGCAACCAAATAGCATGAGCCGGGGATGTCGCAGTCCGTGCCGTATTTTAGAACAATGATGTCCGGATGTATGGTGTCTGCAAGCGTCCATTCAGGGACCTCGACTGGATCTCCGGTCGCTGTTGCGTCCCAGGTATAGCCATGGACTCGGTTGATGAAGCCGGGTTGCTCAGACCTCGTGACCCATGTGTTTAGCCCATAGAGCCCGAATACATCGCTAAAATTCGTTGGCTCTACGGACGAGTACCCCCAGTGCCATTTCTTCCAGCTGACAATGTTGCGCGGCCTATAGGGAGTGCTCGGAGTCCCGTCGGGCGCGCCCATGCGGCTTCGCAAGATAGCGCCCACGCCGCCGACATTGGTGTCGGTGCTCGAAAGGCCACTCCAAAGGTCGATGGCCCCGGGGTTGTTCAGCAGTGTAACCCCATCAGGTGACTTAAAAAGGCAGGTGAGTTCGTTCTGGTCGTATAGACCTTGGTTGACGTTCGGCAGAATGCAAGATTTCTTGATGTTTCCCCAGAACATTCCGTTGGGCCGAGGTTGGTAGGAGCTTGGAAAGGCGAACTCTCCCGTAAATAAACTTTCGTCGCGTTCCACCGAGATGGACGAAAAGGTCACTGAACTCCGGGTTGCAATTTGGCTAAAGATCGATGAAAACGCCTCTCGAAGGTCGTCTACGTTTCCGGCCTCGAAATAGTCTCCGTCGCCGTGGTTCGCAACATCCTGTATGGTTCGACGTGCGGCCGAACCGGTTACAGAAATACCTACGGTGTAGGTGATGATATTCTGAACTCCGCTGACGCCACACAACACATCGTGGGTTGCCATGTACTCGGACCCGAGATGGGGCTCGTTGGAATTAAGGGATGCAGTGGCTCCGTCACAAGCCCAATTGTAGTTTGAACCTCCGCCACCGGCCGCATTCCCATCCGCAACCATGATAATAAAGTGTTGTCCACAGGCACTGGTATTCGCATCCGTGAAAGTATTGTTAAAATGCTCGCCCGATTCCTTGAGTGCTTCGGTCATGGGAGTGTTGGCCGAAAACCCAACGGACAATATGCCTGTTTCGAGACTTGCCGAGTTTTGCGTGAAGTCTTGAAGGAGGGTACCAGAGGCGCCCGTGTCGCTGATTTCGCGCAGCGAAAAGAGCATCTGGTTCGCCCATGTGTCCAAAAGTCCGTCATCTGCACTCTCACAGCCTACTAGGACCGCCTGGAGCTGCTGCATCTTCTTCAGGCTCGCGCTGCCAGCATTGTGGGTGGCGCCAAACCAGTTGCACGAAGTGTTCAAGGGGCTTCCGTTCATGGAGCTTGAGTTGTCGAGCAGGATGGTTACGCGCGGCACACTCGACGGATCTCCAGCCGTAACCCGGAATACGTCCAACTCATCTGGAATGACTGGCGCTGCTGGTACTACGCCCCCCCCGCCACTGCTCCCTCCGCCGCCGCTCCCTCCGGTCCCACCTTTTCCGGGTGGCGATCCCTTTTTTGCGAGGGCAGCGCTTGGCACTGCGATCAGTGTCGTTAGCAAGATTCGCACGCCCCACCGCGTTGTGTTCGAAATCATTCTCTTATCTTTCTTTGATACACCAATGCTGAAGATCCAAAAGTTCACAAGCCATCAGCCCGCAATACGCCATGCTCGCGGTTTGATCTAAATAGCTCCGAAACCAATCATCTCTACTATACGGCTTCGGCTTGCGTTCGTGCAACATGTGTGCGCTATTTGCAATGATTGAAGTCACGCATGTTTTGCTTCTGAGCTTTGAGAAGGAAGTGTTGTAGGTGTGGGCTTGTACCAGGACGCCCACGATGAAAGTTGTGTCGACACACTTTGACGGGCCGCGCGTATCGATGAGTTCAGCGCTGCATCGTGCGTAAATTGCATCAGGTATATCAAGATGAGTTGCGCGCATTGCTTTCGGCTCGTTGTTCCAGAGATTCCATCATTTCGTTGAATTCGGTTGACACGTCCTGCAGTTCGTCGTGGGTTCTAAACTGACAGCGTACGCCCTTGTCGCCGTTCTTGATACGCCTGAATGCTCGTTTAAGATTATAGAGCGGGCCCGATGTGCGATGAGAAAACATCAAGCCGGCAACAGCAGAGAACAACACAAACAATCCAGATACCAGCAAGACTTTGAGCATCAGGGCATCCAAGCTCACGAGTACTTCCTGCCTCTGGCTGGGAGCAAAAGGGCTCTGTTCCAGGATCAAGCCGAATGACTTTCGGATGAAAGCGCCTACAAAGAGGTTGTAAAAGATACCCAGCACGACTCCGTGAAGGCTGAACCATGCCACAAATTTGAGCTGAAACTTCGGGGCAATCAGGACGTTTTTCCAGCTCCTTTTGGGCGGCTTCACTTCCGTCGAGGATACTGTTTCTGATGCGGCCATATCGGTTCTCCTACTTCAGGCTACAAGACAATTCGAAATGTGGGTGATGTCGTCGGCTCTGTTCGACTCTTGTTGGCATATTCTCTTTGTGAGGCGTCGTCGTCATCGACCTAGCCCCCCTCTGGCAGGAGCATTCGTTCGGCACGGACCTCCTGCGCCTGGCCGCCGTCGTCGATCCAGCAGACGCTTACGGCGATGATTTGGGCTCCCAATTTCTGGCGTGTGGCATCTGGGTGGGCCTGGACTACGGTATCGATGCGGTACTCTCCATCCAACGATGGGACGTTGGGGTCCGGGAAGTTCATCTGGTCCACGGTCTGGGTGCATTGAAATGGGCCGGCTGGAGGCAACGATACCCTGAGTGCCGTCTCGGAAGCGCGGCAGCCGATAGGGCCGGCGCAGGCAGGCAATTGATCGACTGGCTGGGCGGATAAAAGCTCGAGGCGCTGGTCTAGAATTGCTCTTGCCTCAACCCTGGATCGAGACCACTTGGTGGCTTGCTTGTTGACAGTGAATAAGCGAATCCCCGCCGTCATCCCAATGCCAAGAACAGCAACCGCAACGAGGGCATCGATCACCGAAAACCCGCGGCTTTGGGCTGCGGCGCGGCGAACGCGTTTCAATTCTCTGTATAGAATTCGAATGTGTACAGCCCTCCTATCTTGCGTGCCGCCTGGGCAACACGGTTCCCGTCGGAAATGCAAACTCTTTGAATGTTTCAGCCTTGACCGCGCGTGTGGCCTTGCCTGACTCTACGTCACCTCGAGCCGACACCTCGTACACAAAGGCTCTGAAAAGTTGCGTGGAAGTCTCGAAAACCGGAGCGGAGCGTATCAACTCTATGGTCGCGGTGTAGGATTGCTGCGAGTATCCGGTACTTAAGTAAGAGGAGCTCGCATAGGAGCTGTCAGTGCTTGGTGTGTATACTTTTTTTAGCGTACTGTCGTTGAAAGAAGGAGCGTAGTCATCGAAATTGTTGTCATTGATGACTTCCATGAGTGCTCCATCCGCCACCTGTTCTGCTTGCGCAGAATGGCGCACCATCCCAATAATTCGCATTTCCATGGTCGTTCCATCGAGTGCGGCATAGGCGATAATGCCCATCATTGTCAGAACCAGGAGAACCATAAGCATCGTAAATCCCTTTTGCTGGTGATGCCTCCTTATTTTTTGTCGATTCAAGTGGTCTCCTCAGTCTCTGCTGGTCATCAATGAACGACCGGCGTTTCGAATTTCTACAGATGTGCGATAAGCCCTTCGCGAAATGCCATCTCGGCTTCCGCACGGGTTTGGTGCGCACTCCCCTCCCGCCAGTGCCGATTGGATCGGCATTTTAACCCCCGACTCCGACGTACGTGCGCGCAAGACAAGTTCGACATCGACTCGTATGCGGCGACGGTCCGGGATGGTTTGGAATGGCGTTCTGTTTTCCCATGCGTTGGCCGCGCTGTCCCACTGCCAAACTGCGAAATGAAGAAACTCCGCGGAGTCCGTGACCACATCGCCGCAATTTGCATCTCGAAACGCACACTGGCTGTTGGGCGAGATTTCGGCACGCCTCAAGGTCCCTCTGCCATTTTCGACGTTCACAAACCAGACGACTTCGCGAAACGAACCCGCAATTTCTCCCTCCAGGTATGAAACGCTCGCGGCCGCGGGACTGCTTCGGTAGGTCGGGTCTCCGGTCCAAGTGAATGACTCGCATCCCCCCAGGCATATGCCTTTGGAGCACGTCGCCGGCGTGAGGCTATTGATGATCACCGCCTGTGTGTTCACCCCATTGTTGGCAATGAGTAGGGCGGCATCTCCGGGGACAATGCCGGAACCCGCACAGGCTTGCCCAGACCCTGGCCCGAAGTTGGCGATGGTACGATACTCCCCTATCGCATATCGAACCCCAAGGTCGTCGGTTTCGGTGGTGTAGGTTCCTGTTAGTCCCGATGTGTTGAGTCCGTATTCGAGATTGATGTCTTGGTCGTCTGCGTCAAAAGCAGCACCCCCTCGGACTGTGAAGTTCCCAAGAAGAATTCCGGAAAAGGTTCCGTCCTCCATGTATCCCACACCGAGACCCGAGTGTCGAAGGTCCCTGGCGATCATCCCAAGCGCTATTCGGCCTACTTGGTCTTTATCGAGTTCCATCGATGATAGGCCAAGGTGACGGGTTTGGTGACTTGCAAATACAAAGGCGGCTCCGGTGACAACCGCGGCAATGACAACGCCAACCATGAGCTCAATTAGAGTCGCCCCGCGTCGTGCCGCGGAACTCCTGAGACTCCCTTTTGCCATTGCTGAACTCATCAACTTTTGAATCTAACTCACTCCTGCCTAATTCTAAAGCTACCGCAAATGGGGTGCGTCTCGCCAAAAAAAATTCGAGTAGTACTTCGTTATAAAATACGCGAGAACTACGCACCCAGACCCTTGTTTCGTGTGAGTCGCATGAGTGTGCGGTGGTAGACGCAGTCGGTTGAGTGTCGGTGTGACTGTTCGGTTTCGGTATGGCGAAAACAGCCTCTCTGCTAGCTTTAGTGCAGACTCCTAGGTGTGAGGGCTACCGGCTTTCTATCAACCTCGATATACTCGGCTATCAGTGATGGCAACAAACCCACCCAATCGACGCGGCTTTTCGCTATTGGAAATCATGATCGTCGTCGCTGTGTTTTCGATTCTAGGAAGCTTGGCGGTCATCCAGTGGACGTCGTGGAAACGTACAACCGATGGCCGGACTTTGACGCGGCGCCTAATCGCACACTTGGCAAAGGCGCGACAGCTGGCAACATCCGGGAGGAGCGACACAACCGATGCGTCGTGGCCGCAGGATGCCCTTGGCAACCCTTTGCCAGCAATTAACGCCGGACTCGAAGTGACTGGGCCTCAAAGCTACCGTGTTTTTGTCGATAGCGATCGGGTCACAAACGGAAATGAGTCCGCCGTAGACATCATCGATTGGGGTCCGACAAGCACGAGTCCCAAGGAGCACCTTTCGTTTCCTTCGGGAGTTGTAAACTCCTTGGTGCGTTTTGGGCAGCAGGGCACGGTTACCAATGCTGGAGGGATTCCAGACCTGGTGCTTGTGGATACCTCAAGCAACAAACGGCACCAGATCGCAATTTCTGTTACTGGGATCGCCCGCGTAAAATAGTCCCACGATTTCGGGTCACTCCACAGTGATGTCAGGTATAAAACCAACGCGGTCGTTTGGATGGTACCTAGGACCAATGGTCATCGAATACTTTCCAGGCGCAACGCTACCCGCATTGTACTTGGCAATCCGCCCGAAATCACTCATCTCGAATGACCACACGTGGGTCCCCATGTCATCTGACGGGTCCCGGTGGATCAATGTCATCCTGCCGGAAGAGGCGTAGCTACTGAGACCGATTCTGTAGAATTTTCCATCGTCTGAACTCAGGCCAATTTCCCAAACCGTGTCGGCACTGAATCCCGTCGAAGTCCAAGCAATCGTGACAGAAGCTCCCCTTCGATGAACACTTCCCGCTTCAGGCTCCGCCACGTGCATTTCCTCCGGGGTCCTCGGCGCGGGCATAGGTACATTTTCCTCGACTAACCCGAAGATCCCCTGGCTTGCGCCATCAACCGCACCTGCCGAAGCTACCGCACCGCCTAAGGTTCGACCGTATCGACTCATCAATGTCGCATTGGTCTTGTCAAAATAGTCACCATACTTCGCTGTAAAGTCAGCGATGAACTTGTCCTTGAGCTTTGGCTGCGAGACAAAGGGCGGGTCATCGGATGGGAACGGTATCGCCTGTGCAGCCTGTTCGTAGTAGTATAGACGCTTGCCATTGTAATACACCTTGTCGGGAGCCGTGTAATTCTTGAATTCCTGATCTACGGTTCCTCCACCAGCAATGCCTGTCCTCTGTAGCTGCTTCATCATGTAGACATTGTGTTGGGTCGCTCCCCTTAGCGCAGTCGAACTCAGCGGCAAGTTGACGATCCCCGTGGCATAGACGGTCCGACCATAATAGGTTTTCTCGCTAGAAACACCTGTGTCCTGAGGTGTGAGTACCCGTAGATTAATCACGTTTCTCAAAACAAGATTCTTGAGCCCGGTATCGTTGCCACTGGTGGCTTGTACACCGATCGTAAATCCTTCGATGTCAATATTCTCATACCGGACACTGTGGACGTTTCCATTGCTGGAAATGCCACGCCCCGTCAAACCCTCTTCTTCACCGGCGAGAACAACAGGATTGTTGAGCTCTGAGGAGCTTAAGGGAATGGGATTGTCTATATCACCGAGGATGACTCCGTTCCTAAAGATCATGCCCGAGGAATATCCGATAGAAATGCCCTTCCACTGTACATTCCAAATCTGAAAGTCCTCAATCAGGTCTCCTCCTGCACCCGACAGGGGCGCGTCCGGGCGACGGCGCCAACGAATCGAATAGCCCTTGCCACTGCCAAAGGCGTGATTACCACGCACAGCCTTCAGTGGCACTTTCTGTGCTTTAATCAGGCTCCCCCGAATCGCCCCCCTGTTGGTCACAACACCTGGCATCATCACCTTATCGATATCGAACTCGTAATGGGTTCGATCCTGGTCTCGGAAGGCACCGTGGAAAAAAAAGGCCTCTTGACCATGACCAGAGGCGATGTTGTCAATCAGCTCCACACCTGGCGATTGCATCCAGAAACCGTGTCCTTCAGACCCGAATCCGTTTTTCTCATCTCTATCTGAACCACCAAACTCAATGGTTCTTGTGGTTATTTTTGAACGTACTGACAAATTACGAAGAAAAGCACCTACTTCATTGCCGATCTCAGTCACAAAACCTGAGCCGGCAGTATTGTAGGCCACATTGTCCTCAAAGAGTACATGACTGTCATGGTTCACATAACCCCAGCCTGGATTATTCTCCACAACGCAACCCTTCACAAGAACGGCAACGCCATTAACGCCCGATCGATGAAAGTGAACTGCATAGCGACCGCGGGCGTTTGCTCCCGTACTCGCAACCAAATTCCCATCCTCGTCCAACCTTGGGTCCGTGGTCGGAATGCTCTTATTGTTTCGACCCATATGAAAGAAGCGTGCGTACTGCACCATGGCCTTATTGGAATGCATAAACATGACATGTCCAGCGCGCGAAGGCTCTGCGCGGTTCTCCGATTCGATAACTACGTTGCGATCCATATTCGCCACCGGAACCTTCTGCAGATCAGCGCGGACAGTGGAATGGTCATAACTCAGCGCGCGACTCAACGTGACACTCGTACCTTGAATGGATTTGATCGAGATGACCTCGTCTTCATCCCGAGTTGCAGTTGGCTTACGGACGCCGGGGATCAATAACCGGTCGCCTGCTCTCCAGTTTAGTGGTGTCTTGTCCAATTCGAGGACGTTGTCTCCGGCACGGGGATTTTCAGCCGCAATGACAAAGCTGGTTTTACTCTCGCCTACGAAAGAAGCCGTTCCGTGTGTGATAACACCTCGACTAAGCAACAATGGGTCCCACCCTGTATCGATTGGTCCCCGATCAGTAATCAAGATCCGCGCCACGCGTCCAGCCCGAATCGGTGCGTCCAGAGTACCAACCTCAAGCAAACCGCTGGCATCTACAACCAATGAGTCAACCTGCATCAGCGTGTCTTGGCCTGGAGCAAAGCGAAGCGTTCCATCTACTCTAACGCTGAGAAAGCGACTCGGGTCTTGGTGGGCAAAGGTCACGTTGATGTCTTCTGGAATCCAAACCCGAGCGTTGTCTCCCGGGACCACGCCCCCTTTCCAGGTCGCAGACTCGCTCCAGTTTCCACTGGTGCTCGCAATGTGCGTAGCATCTTCTCGGTGGACCAGTTCAAACAAAGCCAAGTGCTCTACCTGTTTGTTCAGATCGTCCTGGTGAGGGAGTGCATCGCCATGGTCATGGCTACCGTCTCCATGGTCACCACCGTCCGAGCCCCCATGACCATCATCGCCATCCTCATGATCGTGCGTCACATTGATCGTAATAACCGACGAGGTCGCACTCGCGTTGGCTTCATCTGTGACCGTCAGGCGAACCGAATACTGCCCGTGACCAGCGAATGTGTGGGTTGGACGAACCTCATCGCTCGTTGTGCCATCACCAAAGTCCCATCGGTATGAGATGACGGCGCTGTCAGGGTCAGAAGAACCCGACCCATCGAAGCGGACGGTCAGCGGGTCAGCGCCTGAAGTCACATCGGCACTGGCTACAGCCAAGGGCGGCTGGTTATCCTGTGAGACCAACCCTTGGATTTCGTTGGCGGGGAGTGAGCGCTCGTAGATTCTAACATCCTTGATTTGGCCATTCCAAGGCCGATCTGTCGGGCCGGGCGGGTTGCCACCGATCCAGCACCCAGCTCCAGCGTCGTTCGTGACATCTCCAGATTTGGCCATTCGACCAACTTCGATGCCATCGCTATAAATACGCATAGTAGAACCGTCGTAAACAGCGGCAACATGGGTCCACTCATTGGCCGGGATGCCACCAGAGAACGAGACCAAAGTTGAAGTCATTCCGTCAGTCTTGAGACGAAAACGAAGGCGCGCCGATCCGTTACGCTCGATCAAACTGACCATGAATATGTGCTCTTGTGAGCGCACGCCTTTAGCCTTAGAAATGATCCGACACTCGCGAGCAGCACAGCCCTGCAGATCGGCAACCTTGAACCAAGCCGCAATCGTCAGGGCCCGACCGCTGACGATGAGGTTTCCAACGTCCACGTAATCGTCTATGCCATCAAGACTCAAGGTTGCGTCATCAAGCCACTTGGGGCCATTTTCCAGCTTTCCATCGTTGCCGGTTTTGGTCACATTGGAGACCGTTAAACCGGACCCTTCGTTCATCGGCCAATGCCAACGCGGAGTCTGATGAGCCACTAGATTTTCTCTGTTGGTCGATTGTGACCCGTCTGAGCCACAACCTAACCCAATCGCCCCAAGCAGGCCGAAAACGAGGCCCAAGGCCCCCTTGCGCAACCCCCTGGCTATAGGTACCGGCTGTGGGATTGCAGAAGATCGCTGCTCGGGAATCAGCCCCCCTCCGGTGGGCGCGGTCCGGGGTCTTTGGTGTTGGTCTAGGATCGGTGTGATTTGTCTCTGGGTAACCATGAAGTGCCTCCTGGGCACCGAACATTGCAAGTGCCAAGCCACTGACCATATGCAACAGATCACGCTCTCGGCCGAGATGACGATGGGCACTTTTTCCCCCGGTACCGGAGCTGCAAATCAATATAACGAGTCCTTTTTGCCCCAGGGCGGCCTACTGGTCCTCTGGTCTCCTAGCATTCCCACCGAGAAAATGGGTCCCAACTCGCCAAAAGCAACCTCAATAGCAAAGATGCTCAGGTTGCCCCGGCGTTTTGCGCACGCAGCAATGAGCACTTTTTGCCTCAGGGTGTCTTGCCCGAGGTTCATCACCACATCCACCCATAAGTAGGCAGCCCGGCGACTCAGCGTAGGAACGGGCCATGCCCCCTCAAGAGAGCACTACAGGCTCCGAAGCGTGAAAAACCTGGATTTGGAGACTCAATTGAGGCGGTAACGAATTTCTAGCCGTGGACGAAAGCCGTCGGCCGTGGATTCACTCGAATTGAAGTCGATGCCGTTGGTATGTTCGCTCTGGAGAAGAAATCCGTGGTTGGTCGTGGAGTCTCGAACCCACTCAGAGACCGATGCAGTGACATCGGTCTGGTAGACTTGATTGATCGTGAAGGGACCTGCGAACATCGTAATGAGGTCGGCACGACAGTCACCTCCACATCCTGGTTCTAACCAGGGAGAACCTGAGGAGCGCTCACTCCAGGTCGCAGTGCTGTCCCAAGCCTGTTGGATCTCGTAGACACGGACGCTCGTGGGACTATCACATACTACCTCGGTATTGCAGGTCGCGAGTATGAGCTGCGTACTCTCGATCATGGCATTGCCAGGGAAAGGTCCAAGATCGAACCGAATCAGCGAAACGTGTAGTGGGTCCATCTCCAACCGCGGCCCATTGGAACCAACGTGAGCCGGATTGTCCTTGGCCAAAACGACGTCGCGTACCACGCTCTGAACGTCATCCTCGGTATTTTCTCCAAAGCTAAGCGTGCGAAGCCCGACCGGAAAGCCATCGGTATCAAAGAACTGGCATTCGTTCTCTTCAAAGCGACACCTTACGTCCTCACATGTAGTGGGATAATGGCTCAGTGTCGAAAAACATACACACCCCCCGTCTGAAGTGAGAGCTCCCTGTCCTGAGGCGACTTGAGCGCCACCATCCCACGCGGTGAGCCGAGCACTCGTAGCGCTGCTCGGGACCTCGATGTCGAGCAACTCACGCATTCGATCGGACTCAACCTCGAAGGGAGAGCCGACAGGTTGTCCTTGGCCATCCAGCAAGACGAGACGAAGAATACTTCTTCGGAGGTGTTTCGTAATCTCAGCAGAATCTCCCCTCGGGCAAAGGTGAATAGTGGGCCGGCTGGCTCCCGTATCACACGCTGTACAGAGAACAAGCAACATCCCGATTCGCTCAAAGATGTTTTTCGACATAGATGCCTCGTCCGGATTCACTCGGTCGAAAGAGTAGGAAGAGACTCGTTCCAATGCCAACGACCACCGCCGACGCCGCCACCCAAAAGAGCGGTCGTTGATAGAGGCGAGGTGGAGGCTCGTACTTCGGCGGCAAATCCAACGCCGGCAAAGGTTGAGCCTTCGCGCCATGGGCTTTCTGGGTCTGTGCTTGAGCTGCAAGCGCCTTATCGAACGGACGCCGGATCCTTGGTGACATTGAACCATCGATCCGATACTTAGGTTCTAGCTCCAGCAGCTTGATAAAAACCTGCTCGGCACTCAACGGATGGCCGAGTATGGCGTGGGCTCGCCCAAGGTAGGCTAGCGCTCGAATTCTCTCATTTTGCGGCAGCGTTACGTCGGCTAGAGCCTGCTCTAGATGAGGAATCGCCTCAGTGAAATGAAGCTTCTCATACAAAGACACACCCTTGTCTACATCATTGGAGGGACTGCTCACGGCGAGACACAGTATGGAGATGAGCACCATAAAGGAATTAACGCCTGCTTGCCGGCAAGCAACAAATATAGCCGAGATCATTGTCGGATACTAGGCGGGCAGGTGTCTGTTGCTGTCCTCAAGGAGAAATTCGCGTATGATGAGACGAGCGTGTTCGAACGGTACGGCCAATACGAACTCCAGCAGAGGCTTTCGCGGGGTGGTATGGCGGAGATCTTCCTTGCCCGTGAGCTAAACCCTTCGGGCGTGGCCCGAATGGTCGTGATTAAGCGAATTCGTCCTTCTCTGGCTACCAATAAAGACGTGGTAGCCCTCTTCAAGGATGAGGGCGATCTCGGTGTAAGGCTTCAGCATCCCAACATCGCACGTGTGTTTACATCCAGCAACGACGGGGCCACACATTACATGGTTCTTGAGTGGTTGGTTGGCTGGACCTTGCGTGAGGTCCTACAAAAACTCATGCAGCAGCGCCGCTTGTTACCCATCGAGGTTGCTGTGGGTCTCGTCCGGGACGCATGCCTTGGACTTGCTTATGCACACGGTATCAAGGGACACAAAGGAGATTCTCTTGGTATCGTACATCGCGATATAAGCCCGCACAATCTCTTCGTAACCATTGACGGAGAGCTCAAGATTCTTGACTTCGGTATCGCTAAGAGCAGCGCCCAAATGCATCAGACCTTTGTGGGAACCATTCGCGGCAAGCCTGGCTACGCAGCCCCGGAGATTTTCTGTGGCGGCGATGTGGACGGAAGGACCGATGTCTTCTCGCTTGGTGTCGTGCTTCATGAGCTCATTTCGGGCCGTCCGTTGTTTCCCCAAGCAAGCTTTCAAAGGGGACGCAACCATACTGCAGTCCTACCTCCGATTCGGCCGGGCGAGCAAATCTCGAATGAACTTGCTGCAGCCGTCATGAGAGCTCTACAAAAAAAGCCAGAGCGCCGCTACGAGGCGATTCAGTTCGCGAACGCACTGGACTCGGTGCTCGCAAACCTCAAAACACGTTACCACCGCGACGCCACAGCAATCCATATGCACCACCTGCTGAACGAGGACGAAGCAGATCGCGAGTCTGGACATGGGCCGCAAACAGCGGTGGGCGGACAACTCTACCCAACCGACGGACTGAAACCACATGAGACAAAGCGAATCGAGTGCGGTTCAGCGCCAGAAAAAAGCACACCTACGAAACGTGTAATGTCACGCGGGCTAGGGTCGACACCAGAGGACAGCACACGCACGAAGCGTGTCATGTCGCCCCGAGAAACCGAAACACATCATCCCGTGACGGCGACTTCGTTGAGGAGCCACGAAGGAACGAGGTCAAAAGGCTTAGCCCCTACACACCTTCGCTCACGCCTCAATTTAAGCTTAACTTGGTTCTGGCCTACCTTGGTTCTTGGCGCGCTTGGCTTCATCGCCAATATCTTGCACGCTGAAGCGGTGCCAGATGTGACCCAGCCGGGCCCCATTCCCACCCGAACTCTTCGCGCGAGCACCCCACCCACTGGAGCTCCCGGCGATAACACTGAGTGCGAAACTCAGATCAAACCGCAAGCAAATCACTCTGTTCGTAAACCACCTGCGTCAAAGCCGGTGGTTCCGGCTCGATCGAGGCGGACGAGAAAACTGCGGCGCCAGCGCACTGCAGCCAAAAAAGCTCGGCCGATCGCGGCGACAGGTCAGCTCACGTTGCAGACGCAGCCATGGGTACGTGTCTATCACCACGAAGTGGACCTAGGTCCAACGCCTCTGGTCAAAGAAAAGCTTCCGGCAGGTCGAGTGACGTTGCTACTCAAGAACCCAGAATTTGACATCGCAAAACGAATCACGATAGATGTTCCCGCAGGACGCGTCCTTCGCAAAAAACTCGACCTGTTGAATTGACCCGGAAACGGCGGCTAAGCCAGCGGAACTTGCTGTGAAGGAAACTCAGACAGAGACCGTATCGCGCTCGAGAGTTAAGCAAGATCTCGGTGCGAAAAGCATTCTTATTCACGTTCTCGATGGTGTGGACAGGGGCCTTACGGCGTGCGTACGCAAAAGAACGGTCCGGCTCGGTTCCTCCGAGGCGTGCGACGTCCGCCTTTCTGATTCTACCGTTTCGCGCGAGCATCTGTCCGTTGAAATAGCTTCCGATGGGCTTCGGGTCGTAGACTTAGGGAGCAAGAATGGAACCTACTACCTAGGCGTCAAGATACGTGAGGCAACGATTCCGCTGGGCTCATTCTTGCTGCTGGGCGACTCTAAAGTGGCGTTCCAGGCGAATGACCCGGAGCAACAGCAAGAACTCAGCGACCAGCTTAGTTACGGCCGTCTTACCGGCGCCTCTTTGCCTATGCGCAGCCTCTACAGAATTCTTGAGCGAGTCGAAGCGGTGGACTACCCAGTTCTGATCTGTGGCGAAACGGGGTCTGGGAAAGAGCTCGTAGCCCGGGAGATTGTCGCCCGGTCGGCAAGAAAGAGCCGGCCGTTCGAGGTATGTGACTGCGCAAGTTTCGCACCACACCTCGCCGAAAGTGAGTTGTTTGGCCACGTAAAAGGAGCGTTTACCGGAGCCGATCGAAACCACCAAGGGGTGTTTGAACGAGCCAATGGCGGCTCTGTTTTTCTCGATGAGCTTGGCGAACTTCCACTCGACGTACAGCCCAAGCTTCTGAGAGTTCTGGAGAACAGCACTATTCGTCCGGTCGGCGGCGAAAAGCAGATCAAGGTGAACGTTCGGGTCCTTGCGGCCACTCATCGCGACCTAGACGAAGCGGTAGAGAAGGGTCGCTTCCGGGAAGACCTCTATTTTCGTTTGGGCGTGATTCACGTCCCTGTCCCACCACTTCGGGAACGTTGCGAGGACATTCCGGACCTGGTGAAGAGCTTGCTTCGAGAACTAGGGCAAGAAAACTTCAAACTTTCGGAATCGACCGTACGACTGATGACGACGGGTTACGATTGGCCAGGCAATGTTCGCGAGCTTCGCAACGCGGTCGCCCAAGCAATCACGCTGGGGGCGCTTCCTGCAAGACTTGCGTCAAATGCATCCAAGATGCCGCAGCGTTTCCTTCGTTCGAACCCAGGCCCCTTCAAAGAAGAAAAAAAGCGAGTGGTCAACGCTTTCGAGCGAGACTACTTCGCCAGTCAGCTCGAAAGAGCCGAAAACAACATAAGCAAAGCAGCCCGCAACTCTGGGATGGAGAGGAATTTCTTTAAGCGATTACTGCGAAAGCATGGCCTGCTAGACCCGGAGGGGAAAAGTTAGCGGTCGTTCCTCCGCCCGGAGCTCCCAAACCCCGCTTTAGAACTTGGAGTGATCTATGGTGAATTCGGTGGCGAAGTTAAACTTCCCAAACCCCAATGAGAAGCTGTAGTCCACCAACCCATTTCCCTGAGGCGTGATGGTCACGGGACCGAATTTCGCCAGCGGTCGGACGCGCACGATGTCGACGTTGACCCCGTTAAATTGGGAGACGCTCACGCTGTGAGAAGTCGATAGCGCTGCGGTGTCCACCAAGGAGATAGTCGTACTCTGTGAGACTTGGGCCTCGAGTCCATTTTCAAAGCTCAAACCAACCAGCGCTGAGGCTGAGGCTGACACCGCGGCGCCACCCCGACCACCATCGAGACTCAGGTTGGGCGTTCCGCCCTCAATGCCAATTTTTCCCCCGCGGAACGGATTTTCATCGACTACCGTTTCCTTGGCGGCTTCAAAGGCCTCGTCGCTCGAGTGCGCGTCACCTGTGTAGATTTGCCGAGCAACCCCGTCAAGCTCAGCATCAAACCGACCGGTAGCCAAGCCGTGGGCCAAATGGACACCCCCGGAGCCGGGAACGAGAACGTTGAGCAAATGAGGAGCGACCTCTCGGAGGAATGCAGCAAAAGGAGATTCATCCTTGTCCTCCGAGGCGAGCCCGCTCGGATCCCTCTGGTTGATGGGATCATTCATCGCATATGCGTATCGGTTGGGGCCGACGCCATACTCTGTTGGGGGTGTGGGATCTGGTGAAACAAACCGGCCGATCTCGGGATCATAGTAGCGCGCATTCAGATAAACCAGCCCCGTCGCATCTTCGACCTGCCCAATATAGCCACGGACCTCAGCGTTCGACTTCGTCGTAGACTCCGATTGCTGCGCGTCCCCATAGGGAAGATAGCGCTTCTCGAGCACGGTTTCTCCCGCTGCATTGGTCATGGCACGCACCGACTTGAGGACGTCATTGTGTATCCAGTAGGTCTCGGTGGCCTCCTCGCCCTCGTGGACACGCTTGGCCACCACTTCTTCTTCAAGTTGCACGTAGATGGTCTTTCGCAAAGCATCGCTTTGTGGACCACCAAGCGTTCCCCGCTCGAGCCGATTCGCCAGTTCGTCACCGGCTTTGACGAGTTCTTGCGCAGACGGACGGGCCGTCGGCTTCGTCTTCGACCCTGTCTGGCCAGAGGCATCCGGCAACACCCGGCTCGGTGGAAGGTCTCGTGATTCCCTGGAGCGGGAGGGGTCATAACCTGCCGCGGCGTTTTCGATTTGGAGTTCGTACCCATGATCAAGGTAGATTGTTGTCTCGGAAGGGCCCCTTAGGATACGCCGGGAACCGAGGTAGTCATACACCATGCGCTCGTCGCCAACCTGGACTGGTCGATTTTCGCCGTCGTACGCGATGGGCATGCCGCCTCGCGAAGTCATGTTTCCGAGCGCATCATATTGATAGCTTTGGGTCCCCACCTCGGTCACGGCGTGGGGGTGAATACCATCGTACGCATAACAGCCAAGCGCGGAGCTTACAATGTTGTCTCGACGATTATACCGAAACGTTCGAGACTGAGATTCATCACCCGCTTGAATGGCCGAAATCAGACGTTGCCCGGAGTCATAGGTGTACGACCAGCTATCATCAGGGCTCGCGCTCTCAACACTCGAAATCATGCCCAGGACATCATAGTTGTAACTCAGATCTTGAACCAGATGGTTCGGAGTGCCCACTTGCATGGACTTGATCCAGTCGCGATGCTCATAGAAAGTGCGCTCGGTCCTAAGACCATTTGCACCGAGATATCCTTTGACGCGTCCGTCCGCAAAGTACTCCGCTTCCGTCACGATTCCTGGAATTTCCAGCACCCTGCCAGCCTCATCGTAGACAAGATCGGCGATGACCGCTGCCTCATCGTAAGTCCGTCCGCGGAGTCGTCCTAGCCCGTCGTATTGCGAGACCACGGTATAGGGGCCGAGATCTTCTCCGTCTCCGTCACCCACATGAGCAGCATCGATGGTTCGTGCCCGTTGGATCTCTCGGCCCTCGGCATCGTACGAAATGGAGAGGGTGCCGGCGAGATCCGTCACCGAGGTCAAGTGCCCAACGTTGAAGCTATCGGGTAGAGAGCTCGCCTCGTCGTAACCGAGGATGGCGACCGACTCGACCGCCCATGGGGTCTTATCGTTGTCCCTTCGAAGCGTTTTTTTCTCAATCGGTCGGCCGATGAGGTCGTAGACCCACTCCGTCCTGAGAATGGATGGCCCAGACTTGGGCCCATGCTCCACTGAAGTTTTGCGCCCCGCCGCATCGTAGGCATAACTGAGGACCCCACGATCGGGATCTTCCTCAAGAAGCAGTCTTCCAAGGAGGTCGTACTCGTATCGAAAGAGCACCGATGCGTCCTGCCGCAGCCGTAAGAGATTTCCGTCAGGACTGTAGATCATCTCCACTCGGCGAATTCCCGGTTGGTGAATCAGCACAATTCGGCCGCGGATATCCCTGAGCTCGACGGTCTTGTTTCCCTTCTCATCAGTAATGCCCCGATAGGCAAGAGCGACCCCGGCCAACGCACTATCCACGTCAGCATCAGACAAGACTGTAGCCAAGCCGTATTCGATGACTTTTTTTGGACGAGTCCCATCAGCCTCAGGAGGAAGAATCGTCTCCGTGAGTCGCCCGATGGCATCATACTTCAGGCTCGTGATCCTCGGCTCTTCATCGTCATAGTACGGCGTTGTGCTCCACATCTTGTAGCCGCGACCATCATAGCCCGTGTCCACAAGGATCGCTCGGCCGGCGCCGCCAGGGTTTCGCATGCGCCAGGTTCTTTGTTGACCGTCAAAATAGGACTCACTCCAGGCCATCAAGGCTCCATTTTCGGACTCCTCGCGGGTGTGCTGTTCTTCCGGATCCCCACACGAGTTGGTCGAATCCTCATCCGTGTTGCAATAGGAGGTCTCGGTGACAATGTTCGAAGGAGACGTCGTGGTCTTGATGCGACACAGGACATCATACACGTACGTTGTCCTTGGTAAGTCTTCGAGTTCCTGCGAGCTTTCGAGTCCGCTGATGCTTACCGCACTGAGCTGTTGACAGACGTCATCCCACTCCATGACCACCGCGTGGCCTTGTGGGCTCGTTTCTTTGATCACGAACTGGTTGAAAAGCGGGTCGAAGACGCGTTCCGTCCGACCAAGAACCGGGTCCACCTCAGCAGTCACGTTCCCATATTCGTCGTATTCAAAATGTTTCTCCGCCCAAACGTCGTCCAAGACTCTAGCCCGCTCCTGCGTCCGCTGTCCCCAAGCGTCGTACTCAAAGGTCGTCTCTTTGAGCAGCGTGTCGCCAGAAGTCACAACCCTGCGAATGACCTGATTGACTTGGTAGGGCAAACTGGGATCTGTGGTGTACGAATATTCATTCTTGGTCACCACTTCGGCGACCAAGCCTTGGGCACCGTGATCAATCTCTTCGATGATGTTCCCGTAGTCATCATGAACGTAGGAAGTTTCGCGTGTACGTACCTTGTCGTCGCCATCAATTTCACTCGAAAAACGTCTTTCGGTACGAACGGCGATCACCCCTGAGTCTTTTTCTTCAGAAAACAGGTTGATTTCCTGCATGAGGACCCCGCCCCCAGCGTCAAGTTTGCGAACGCTTTCGGGCCTCCCGTGGGTGCCGTACTCGAGCCGGTAACGAATTTCCTCCCGTCCGCATACCTCTTCGCCGCAAATAGAGGTCTTGTCGACAGTCCGGAACCCAAGGAAGGTTCTCTCTGCTCGGCTGTACCGTGCCCGGGCGTATTCGAATTCAGTGACCATATCTGGCGTATCCACGCGACCGTCGGAGATGGTTATGCGCCGAACGGTTTGAAGGATCATCCCGCTCGGCAATCCATTGTGACCACCAGATGGAAGCTCTGTATCCCACTCGGTAGAGGGAACGTACTCCACGGAGGTGGTACCGCCGTAACCGTTGTCCACCGCCCGCACGCGATAGGTGGGCGCGCCCTCCGAGGGCACACCGATAAAGCGGCGACCACTTTCTCGCCGCGTATAGTACACAATGTCCGGTCGACCATCTCCTGTGTAGTCGCCGGCTTGGATTGCCCTGCCCATGGCTCGGTGAGGAAGCACCGCCCACACATGCTCCGGCCCAAAATCGGTACCCGTGCCCAAGCGCACCCTGAGTTCTGGATTCCCTTTGCGCACGTAGATCAAATCTGCAAGACCGTCTCCATTCATATCCGCGGCCAGGGCCTGCGGAACCGCGTGACCCTTATCATTGGGACGTTCCGTTTCCGTTTCGGTGTCAAAGCGACCCAAGAAATAAAAACCGGTCCCCGTCGAAATATGAACGGAGAAGGCGTTCCTGTACGCACTGACCACATCTGCAATCCCGTCTCCATTGACGTCCGCAAAGGAGGTCGCACTAAAGGCTGGAGAGGCAAGTATCTCTCCGAGACCGACGGACTTGCCTAACGCGAAATTGTGGACAGTAACGCCGCTTCGACCGCTAAACCGTGCGAAGGATATCAATTCGTCTTTTCCGTCACCGGTTATGTCAAGCATCACGCTGTCGTAGTTGTAGGTCAGACCAATGGGCGGAACCGAACCCGTGAGCACAAGATTTTTTCCGTCGGATATATAATAGAATGCGGGATATTTTACGCAGTGATGGAGTCCAAATTCTTCACTCATTTGGTCGACGTAGTCGGTCCTCCCGTCTCCATCGATGTCGCCAAAAAGCGAAGTGCAGCCATGTCGATAACGATCCGGTATGGAACCAACTCTTCCGGGGAGCGAGGTATCGAGCCTGAAGTCTCCGTTAAAATCGCCCCGCGGCGTGCTTTGCGACCTTTCGGTCCAGGTATCCCCATCATCGTCCAGCACAGTAGAATTGTTGTTGTAGTAATTTTGCAAATGCACGGTAGCTTTGCCATCCCCGTTGCTGTCGTAGAGCCCCCACGTCCCGGGCACTCCCGTCCCCGCGGACCGATTGGGAAGACCAAGCGTCAAGGGAGGGAGATCCCACTGGAACCGGGTCGCGGGTACATGCGTTGGGCCCGACACGTTCCCGTTCTCGTCCACTGTCGCATCACGCCCATATTCTTGGACCCCCGCCAGCAGTGATTGTTCATTCAGCCGAGCACGCTGTGTCACTGACTCCGAATCTTCTTCGGGGAATGACAAATAGTCGAGCCGGTATGCTCTTAGCGGCTGGTTGTTGACCCGCATCTCGACGGTCTTGAGACGGTGCTTCACAACCGTGGGCATGGGATCTCCGGTAACTCGAAAAAATGCGTCTCCTCGAAGCTCCCAGTGAAACTGAATGCGAACTCCGTTGTAGGCAATCTGATCGAGATAAACATCATCGAGAAGATCGCCTTCAAGCTGAGGCTGAACCTTGTACTGGTAATCAACCCGGTGAGTCACGCTATCGCTGATATCCTTTTCGACTGCGGATACAGCCCATCGATAAGGCTCGTTGTCGGCATTCGACAATACCGGAGAGTAGATGCGTCGTGTACCATCAGGAAACTCAGTTATCCATTGTCCATCCTCAGGGTGATTTCTTCGGATTCGCATGTAGTTCTGAATTTTGGTTGCGTATTCGCCCCCAAGCTTATCGTATTTGACGAGCTCCATTCCATCCAGATAAAAAACATCCTGACTGTCGTCATCGTTTCCATCGTAGTTCGGAACGCCACCGCCCGGTGATTTTCGTTCAATGAACGACGGACCCATCAGTTGAAAACCACGCCCAACCCAACTGTTCGCGCTACTCATCGATGAGTACTGCACGCCCAGCTCTGGCTGCAACCCACGATACTCAGGAACCTTAAACGAGACCACCGTGCGAAAGCCTCCCACTGCGTCGTCCACTTGGGAGTTCGAGTGACTCGGGTCAGAGGGCGCCGACACAGGGTCCTGCTCTTGCGCAAAAAGGGAAGGCGCAGCAGTGATCGCAACCGCGAACCACCCCAGCTTTCCCACAAAGAGGGACTTTTTGACAAATGTACGATGCGTTTTCATGACGATTTCCTATCGATTAGATTTCCTTGCAAAACATGAAGGGGGCCCAGTGATGGGCAGCCAATTGTCTATTCCAAGACGACGGCAATGCGCTGCCATCGAGTCGACCCGCTGAGCCGTACGCGAACAACCAGATAACCTCCAAGGTGGGTGTCGTACGCGTAGTCGGGCGTATACACCTCAGCGAACTGGCGCGAAGGCAGCTTGTCGTTAGGCTCGGATTCGAGTGTGAAGAAATTGACGTTTTCCCAAACGACCTCGGGAGAGTTCCACCCGTGGCTTTTTTCGTACTCGCTTAGGTCAATTGCCTCCGGCAGTGGTGCAATGGGGTCCAGTTCAATAAACACGGTGTCTTTGTTCTTCGGCGCTCCAGTTCGAGGGTCGAGACGAGACACGCCCAACGGGATCGGCTCCGACGGTGTTTCACTTCCCGCGAGGACCATGAATTTTTTTGGCGGGGATGCAGTTCCTCCACCGTTGTCGAAATCAGCCTGGACTGTGACGTTGACCACAGCAACAGCACCCAGTTGTTCAAGTGGCAAGGCAGCAGTATCCACAAAACCCTTACCCCCGGATGGAACGAAATCCACGCGAGTCTTCCCGTTTTGCAGAGGACGGAATCGCAGGAGAGACTCCGTTCGAGGCGCCGGGACCACCGCGTGAACCAGCCCCTGGTAACCGATGGAAACCGCCAGGCGATATTCTTTTGCGTAGGGAATCGCGTTCCATACCAGTTTTACCGTTCCCCCTTTTTCCGGGATCACGGCCCGCGCATCGGTCTTGGGCTCGGAGATCACCAATCGCCCAGGCAGATCCTCCCCTATTGGAGACGTTCGGTCGATGAGCTTGTCTTCTTGATCCACGTCATCTGCAGATGCACATTGATCGGCATTTTGGACTTGGTTCCGCTCCTTGTGTATGTTTTCTGGATCATCACACGCTGCGCCTAAGAACAAGAGCCCTAGCGCAACACCGCAACTTCCTATGCGTCTATGTGAACCGATCGGTCCTGAGTATTGATTTGTCACAATGTGACACTAAAGCAATCCGTGGGCCAAGAACGTCAACCCGAACAAGCACAGCCAAAATGTGTGTTCTTCCCCGTACTTAATCCAATTTGCCTAAGATCGCGGGAAGTGGAAGGACGGCAAAGCTGTGACCCCATGTCGGTACATGTAGCCAAGATGCGTCGGTCCAGCCCGACACTTCTTGCTATCTCAACCGCCCATCAGTCAGCTTCCATTCCAGAAACAACTCGTTCTCATGGCCCCTACACGATGGTGACTTAACTCACCGTCGGGGCGTATTGGTGTGCGTCCTCGCGAAAACACGTCTTCGCTCTATCCCCTTGAAATTAGGTAATTTTCTCCACTCCCACCGCTGCGGCCCCCTGCAGTGAGCTTGGCCCCAATATTGCTCGTCGCTTTTCTTTGGAGGCGCGCGTTGAACGTTTTCTCTTCATTCCAATTCTTTCGCTTGGGCTCCGCCCTTTTATCCATGGTGGCAATGTCGTGCCATCCGGTCGATGAGGCCACGCAGACGGAATCGTGTGTGGATTGCATTGCGATCAGCGCACGTGCGTGTGATCCATCCAAAGGAAAGACTTCAAAAAAGTGCGGCTCCGACCAGGACACGAGCTGCGTCCCTACGATGAGCTGCGATACGGAGGGTTACGAATGCGGAGAATTCATCGACAATTGCGGAAACAACGTACGCTGCGGAATGTGTCCCGACAACACGGAGTGCAACGACGATCGGCAGTGCAAAAAGATCACAAGCGATCCATGTGTACCAACAATCACCTGTGCATCAACCGGACGTCAGTGTGGCACTCTGGTCAACGACTGTGGCCAAACCGAGCTCTGCCCTAATTGCTCGGACGGATTCATGTGCGACGAGGAGGGGCGGTGCCAGCCAGACTCTGAGCCGCCAGCCTACGAGGGCATCGGTCCCATTTCTCCCGCTTATCGACAGGGAGGCCTCTGGCTGTCCCCGGAGGAGATTCAAGAAATTCCGATGGACAATCCCTCGTGGGACAGCCTGGTCCAGTGGGCAAGAGCGGAGATGAATATTGTCGAAGACATTGGTCATACCGCAGGGGGTGCCGGCCCAGATAGCGTCACGACTCGTGCCATGTACGCACGTGCGATCGTCGGGTTGCGAACTCAGAATTCACAAATGGTCGTCGAGCTTCGGACGGAGCTCGATCGCGTCCAGGAAGGTGTCGACCGAGCGATCGATTCGGGAAACCGCGATGTCAAGTGGCCGGAACGAAACCTGGCTCTGATCGCGGTCGCGGCCAACTTGATCGACTACCGCCCGAGCTCATTGCTTCGCGGGCTGCGACGAGCGCTTGAGGAGAAGGACTTTTTCTTGCGGGCACCCACCGTGCGCTGGATATCTTTGTATGAACTTCCTAACAAGCCTGCCCACGGACTTTGGTCGCTCCTGGCGTATGCGTACCTCGCGGAGGACTGGGAAACGGTCAACCTCTGTGTGAAGGCCCATGCAAAAGCGATGGGGGAGCCCAATTGGGCCGGTCTCCCCAATGATCACCGCTATGAGCTCACCGGTAGGGGTGATGACGACGATTGGCAAATGCTTCAACCGGGTGGAAAATCAGACCCGATCGCCATCATGCCCTCTGGTTTGAGTTTCGAGGGCCATCCGGTCGGGGGACTTTACCTCGCGGATCAATACCGAGCAGAAAATGGCCCCGTGTGGCCCCCAAGCTATACAAACTATGCGTACGAGGGACTTTCGCCGCGACAGGCATTTGCCTGGGCAGCCCATCATCTGGGCTACAAGGGCGTCTTTGCGCTCGGAAACTATGCGCTGCTGCGCGCATTGCTCTTCGCCTTTGCAGAATACGACGGGAAAGAGCCATGGCCGGCGGTCGGGAACGACATTTGGCAGGTTGCAGCCGTTATGGCTTGGGCACAGTCCGAATTTGGCGGAACCCTTCCCGAAAACCTGAAACCAGGGCCCCGGGTATCGGTTCCGTGGCCCCTCCCGGTTTCACCTGAAGGATTGCCAGGACGGGCCATGGGCTTCATGTACGCGACACACTACGCCCGCTTCTTCAAATAGGGTTTTGTTCATCGGCACGAGTCCGTCCCAGCAAGATGTTCTGTAGTGCAAAGAGGTCGTCCAACATACTATTCTCACTCGCGCGTACATGCAGCAAGCCTGAGCTGTTCATGTAGCATTCCATTCATAAAGACTCTATGCTCTTGGCACGATGAGAGGCACCGTCGTCGGAATTCTCTCGGTTACTCTTCACATATTTTGTTCTGCGCAGGCACAAGCTCAGTGTTCAACGGATGATGCTGATACCAACGGGATTCCGGACGACTGTCCTTCGGGTTACAACTATATTGCGGGAGGTCCCGGCAGCGACACACTCAACGGAACATCGGGAAACGACTGCATTTATGGCTTGTCCGGAGGAGACACCATCAATGGATTGGGTGGCGACGATTACCTGTGTGGAGGCTCAGGCAACGATACCATCAATGGGGGAGACGGAGACGACGAGCTGTATGGTGAAACCGGAGACGACATCTTGGACGGTGGTGCGAACGATGATCTCCTTGATGGAGGAAACAGCAACGACAATCTGTTTGGTGGCACAGGTATAGATACTCTTCAGGGCGGTCCCGGAAATGATACGCTCAGTGGTGGCGATGGTAGCGATACGCTAAATTGTTCTGGGGGCACGGATACCGCAATCGATGACGGCGATACGATCAATTCTGATTGCGAGAGCCAGCTTAACGTAGTCATAAATCAGATATCGCAGTCGGCTTTTGACCCATCGACCTGGAACATAGGTCTTGTGACGGCGTTTGGCACCAAGTCACTCGCCCTTTCATATCGACCGAGGAATGCACAGCCGTGGGTGCCGCTCACCATCATCCACATCCCACCTGTGTTTCATGACCGTGTGGCAACCTTTCAAAGCGGTCAAGTGACTGTTGGTGATCGGGTTCGCATCGTGGAGCAGACCATATGGGGAAACCTTATCGACCACGGTTCATTTGAACTAAGAAAACCTAAGGAGCTCGAGAGACAACCTCCGCCTACAATCGCAAACGCGTCGCTTGTTCGGCTTGCCAAAAACAACGTTCAAGACGGTCGATCCAGGGGTGTCGCCATCCACGTTGATGAACCCGGGGGGTACCAGGTCGACTACGTGGATATCGCTCAAACCATGGGCGTCGAGGCGGACACCATTCGAAGAGCCATCGAGGAGGGCCAGCTGTCCCTCAAGCAGCACGGTCAACCCATTGCGTGGAAACGGGGTCCCGATGGAAGTCTACACTTTGTCTCAGCAGGAAGAAAGGACAACCCAATTTCCGGCACCGCAGTCTATACGCTGGAATTCGCAAGAGGAGAGTTGATGCGTAGCGGTGCACTTGCTCCTGCCACGTCGGATTTGCTGGCTTTGTCATTCCGAACTCGGAAGCGATTCGAAAAGGACGTCTTCCCAGGCCCCGTTGTATCTCCAAACCCAAATGAGGACCTCTATTTCTGGCACGGGCTCTCAAGCGTAGAACCGAATCGAAACAGCGCCCGGTTTGAATTCACACTGGATGGCTACGTGGTTGATTCGGTCGAACTTCGCGTCCATCTACATGGCGCATCCGCCAACTTGCACACTGGATACATTGTTCTAAATCAACATACAGTCGGGTCCTACCGCTTTGAGGGGATGACAAGGCACGAGGCTCTTGTCCTTATCGATCCTGAACTTATTCTTAAGAGCCAAAACAAGCTGGAAATTCTTGCCACCCAAGATCCGGGAGAATCGGATCCTCATCATATCTATGTGGACGCCTTCGAACTGCACTACTCTCGGCTACCGGTGACAGACCGCCCATCACTGTTCTTTTCCGCTGGAACTGATCTTTTGGTGCGCCTCGGAACCAAAGATCCGATAGAGCTTTTCGACGTAACCGACTTCGAAGCGCCTGTGATGCTCGCGGGGGTCTCTCGAACTGGAAATCACCGGCCTAACCACCTCGACGAACCCGTACGAAATTATCTAGCCATTGCCGCGTCTGGATGGAAGACGCCAACTCGTATTGCTCAATGGAACCCGATCGATGTCACAAGTGTTCGAGACGGAGCACAATACATCATTTTGGCTCCGCCCCACCTTTTGCCTGGGGCAAAAAAATTAGCATACGTCAAGCGAGCTCAAGGAATCAGCGTAAAAGTGGTGTCCTCTGAGGCCGTCTTCGACCGGTTTTCGAGTGGCCTTCGAGACCCAAAGGCCGTGCGTGAATTTCTAGCCCACGCTAAGGCCCACTGGAATGAAGAACCTGAGTATCTCGCCTTGGTCGGAACCGGGCATTTGGACTACCGGCAGCTCATCACTTCGGAGGAAAATTGGATTCCCCCTGCTCTTGTTCAGACCGACTACGGCCTCTATGCCTCAGACCAATTCTTAGCCTCACAGCCGGGCCAGGGGGATTCAGGCATCAAGGTGGGACGCATTCCCGTAACAACAAACGAAGAACTGGCCAACTATGTCAGTGCACTTGAGGCGTTTGAATCCGGAGACCTGGATGCGCGCGTGATCTCCGAGGGCACCGTCGCTGGTCTCAGTATCGATCGTCGCGCGAACCAGATGCGCGCCTGGCTAGGTAGTCAAAAAGAACCCCTTCTTTCACCAAATACGGTGGGTTCAGAAGCGATCACCGCTGCCATTCGGTCCATGTGGAAAAACGCCCCCACGTTTGTCAATTTCGTCGGACATGGGAGCCTCGATCGGTTCGGCAAAGACAAGCTTCTGGGCTTAGGCGATCTTATCGACTTATCACCCGGCCCATCGCAACCTATCGTGATCACTTGGTCATGCAATACAGGACGGTTTGAAGTACCTGGGCAAACATCCATCGCCGAGTCACTCCTTCGGCAAGGAAAAGCGGTGATGGTCTTGGCCCCAACGGGTCTAGTCAACTACCACGATCTCAACCGATACGCAGAACCATTGCTCAGAGGCTTGGCGGGGGGAAGTCATCCAACCGTAGGGTTGGCGATGGCAGAGGCAAGAAGACGAGCTCGAGCGTCAGGGTACAGGGGCGAGATTCTTTCGGTATTTGGAGACCCTGCCCTCTTGCTACGAGAGAAAAGTAGGCCGCTCACGGAAGCGCCCGGTACTGCATCCCAGGGTGATACCGCAACCCCCACGGAGCCTAGAGTTGAGCTTGCGCCTCAGTCAGCAACCGAAACGAAGCCAACGGCGACGGGTTGCACACACATTGTCGCACGGCGTTCTTCTTTCAGACCTTCGGCTTGGACCGTGTTCCTATTGTGGTTTGTGATGGCCCTCCGCCGGGGCTCGACGGTCTCACTGAGAAGGTATCGGATACGGTCACACACTCGAAGGCAAAAGTAGCTGGCGTGACCACCCCTGCCCAGGACAAGGGGTGAGGCCCCCAGTCCTCAAGGTGTGCAGTCGGATAAGCGTTCCGTGAAAGGCTTGTTGTTCGATCCAGCGTTTCGCCAGCTCGTTGGAATTCACCATCTAGCCGAAATCATCATCATTTGAACGAAGCTTGAGCGACAATCAGTGCTCAATCTACCTCTGCTATCTTGGCACGCCATTTGCTACTTCAGCGCGCATGAGAGCACCTGACAAGACTTACCGCATAACACCGATTTTTATCGGAATAACTTTCCTGTCCGGAGCCACACACTGTGGTCCTGCGCCGGAAGATGCCTCCTCAGTCGACACGGCTTTTGATGCCCTGGCCACTGAACCCCTCGACCCACCTAGGTTGCTAGACGGCAACCGAGGGACTGGTGGAGACTGGTTCTTTGCGAAAAATGAAGACGGTTTCGCCGGCCATGCCGTATTGATGTGGCACCGCACGGATCATGACATTACGCATCGGATCCAAGTGGCTACAGATATAGGCTTCACGGACATATGGGTTGACGTTGAAGGCATTGAAGAACCTGATTGGGGGCATCCTTCCATCTCTTTGGACACTCACGCTCTTGTGGCCGGCAAATACTTTTTTCGGGTGGCGCCCGTCGACACAACACATACGCAGGGCGATTGGAGCGCCACTGGCAAGATCGAAATCGCCGACGACCAAGAACCCCCGACAGTACAGATGCTCGCTCCACTAAACGGAGACACCGTTGCCAAAGGCGAGGAACTTACGATTCAGCTACAGGTCTCTGACGACACGCTACTGTCTCGTGCTCGGATTTTCGTCGATGGCGAATATATTGCGGCCATGGGACTCAAGACCGAGAACTACAAGGTAAGCCCAAGTCTTGGCCATGCCCGAACAGTTAGCTTCCAGTACCAGCTTCCGTCTACTGGAAAGGCAGGGGCCACGCAAATTGAAGTACTGGTAGAAGACGTATTTCACCAACGAGACACCGCGACCGCCGTCGTCGAGACCTATAAAAATAGAGGTCGTTAGGCGTCCTTTTGAAACGAGACACAAAATCGGCCTTGGTGGGAAGTCGCTCTCCGCTCAGACCAGCCTAGGACCGGCGTCACGCAGTTTTTTTCACCGATGGAGATGTTGACGCAAGATGTACGTAAAATGGCCTAACGGGTGCAGGCATGTAGTTTGAGGTGCGCATACAATGACCCTATGAGAACACAACACATCCCCAAGATTCCTTCTGGCTTTATACATTCCCCTGTACCTTTCGGGACAGCGCGCACGTGGACGTGGCTTCTTTGTGCGCCATTTTTGCTGTCCTGCGGTATCTCTTTGGAGGATGAACTTGTCGACAACAGCGCCGTCGCTGAAATGCGTAAATATGTTGTCGAAGGCTTCGACCGCGTGACGGTACGAGACTTCGAAGAGCTTGTAGAGCATTCGCAAAATTCAATGGGCGCATTTGGAGGAGAAGACGAGTATCTCGAATCGAGCGACGATCGGGATCCATTTCGCGGAGAACGTGCGGCGTACTATTCCGCACGCTACATTCCGCGACAGGCCGTTGTCTATGCTGCCAATCTGAATGAGGCCGATCTAAGCCAATTCAAACGTTTTCACTTCTGGGCAAAAGCAATCGAAGGAAGTGTGACGGTGACGCCCGGATTCACGGACATCGATGGAGAGATCTGGGCATATCACCAGGGCTTTCCGCTCACGGAGGACTATCAAGAATTCCAAGTCGAGCTTGACCCCAGTCGTTTCAAGCTCGCGGATGTCAATCGTACGACCGAGCTCAAGCGCAATGGGAGGATAGATTTTCATCGCACGACGTCTTTTTATCTCGTCATGACCAAAGCTCAGGACAGCGGTCGAGTCGCCGTTTCTTTTGATGACCTCCTGCTTTCGAAAGAATTATCAGATTCTACAGTGGCCAAGACGCTTGCACGGGGCGTGAACCACGTCGGGGAACGGGAGGATTTTCATGTACCATTTACCCATACCCCGGTCGTCGTCGCGGCTATGCAAACAACGATTGGCACCGACCCCGCCGGAATTCGAATGAGTGATTTGTCGAAAGATGGAGTGAACTTGGTCATCGAGGAAGAGAACTCGACTGGCCGCGGAACCGCACACGTCCGAGAGGAAGTCGGGTACCTCGCTCTCCCGGCCGGAGGCATTCTCGACCGGCATGGCCGGGCGATCGGAGAGGCTGGGCAAATCGATGCCGGTCATGCGGGGGCCGGGGGCAAAATTTGGCACAGAGTTAAAACAAAGCGTTCGTACCGAGACCCCGTCGTCGTGATGAGCATCAATACGCTAGAAGGCAAACAGCCAGCCCACGTCAGGCTACGAAATATTGGACCATCGTCCTTCGAGTTTAAGATTGAAGAATGGAACTACCTTGATGGTTTTCATGTCGAGGAGAGGCTCAGCTATATTGTCATGGAAAAAGGCGAACATGCTTTGTCGAACACGCACGGGATTCTTGCGGGGACAACGCAAACGGGGACGGCGGAAGGCGGCCAGGCGCAGTGGGAAAAAGCCGGGTTCTCGAAGGCCTTTTCCAGCATTCCAGTTGTTGTCAGCCAAGTACAGACCTTTGCCGGACCTGATGCGGTCGTCACCCGCCAGCGCAACATTACAGCGTCTTCTTTCGAAACGCTTCTGCAAGAAGAAAAGGCAAACGACGGTCTGCACGCTTCGGAGACCATCGGGTACATTGCGATGGGCAAGTTCGTTGAAAGGACGTGGTTTCCGCTTCGCCTCGACGACCTGGGAGAATGGGACTGGGCGAAAGACGCTTGGGGCAGGGATGGTGTGGTAGATCTCTACCACCATATCTATGACGAGAGAGTTCACGATCTGCAAAAGAATGGATTTGTCACCCAGATGGAACGTACGATTACTCTCGGTAAGTCTCGCAGAGACTCGCAATATTGGGACGCCGACTTTCCCGAAAAGATCAAAACCCAACTGGGACAGGAGATGGTCGTGGTCATTGAGGGGGAAAAGGACGTAGCGGTCGAAGCCTACCTCAAAGGGGAGCCCCACGCTGGACGGCCGCCCGAAGACTATACTGCAACCCACCTAGAGATTGGATTCCATGACTACAAGAATCCTGGGAATTTTACGGCTTTCGCCATGAGCAGCAACAATGATGAGGAAGTAAGCTTGCGCCCATTTTCGATGACGATCCATTACCGCAAACGCGCGGACGTCGAAGTCGAGGGGATGAAGATTCGGGTTCGAATCATGACCAGGAAGATCCTGGAGCGAAACTGTCCGTTCTGCTTCGTTTGGGATGATGTTGAGTAGACACTTCGACAGCGTTCCTATAACACACCTGGTCAGTTTCGAGGCGGGCCCAAACCTAGCTGGAAGAGGCTGCAAGCACGCGAATTCGCTGCACGCGTGTGCGATAGTGCGCCGGGCTGACCCCCGTCCTTCGCTTGAATAGTTGGCGGAAAAAGGCTGGATCCTCGTAGCCGACATCGCGTCCGATCTCTTCTACGGGGAGATCGCCGGTCTCAAGCAGGTGCTTGGCCTCCTCTATACGTAGCGTCTGAACGTATTCGACGGGTGTGTAGCCACGAGAACTAGAGCGCATCTCATAACCTCATTTTCCTGGACCTGGACCTGGACCTGGACTTGGACCTGGATTCCTACCGGCGGGTTCGAGGGGGAAGGCACATCCTGGAGAGAATGCGAACGATCGGGTCGAGTATATTGACAGCCTCCCGAACCGATGCTTTGTCGATAAAGCCAAGAGCAAAACAGGCGTCGACAATTGCTCCACACTCCATGGCGGAGCCTCTGGCGATTGCGTAGAAGCGTTTTTGGTCCGTTGGCCTGGTCTTTCCAGAGCGCTAGGTCGCCCCGAGGGATCGCTCCCTCGGGGCTCCCACAGATCCGGACGTGCAGAATTCCCGCATCCGGCTCCTCAGGCTGTAGGTTCGCTCGGGCAAACACTGTGAACCACTCTCGCGTACGGAAGCGGGTAACGCTTCAGGATGGCGGCAAAACGCTGCCACGCGAAACGCCGGCTGTTCCGACGTGAGAGAGAGCGACCCCATATCCGTTCCACTTCCTGACGAAAGTGTCCAATGGCGTCGCCATTTCCAGTGATTCCGAAGTAGTTGTAGTGCCCTCGAAGCATTTGGCCCAGCCGTTTGTGTTGGTCCCGTAAGCACCCATGCCGCATTCGCCGGCACTGCTCTTTTACGCGTTTGAGGCTACGGCTGAAACGTTCCTTCGATGTTTTCCGCTTGACCACATACCGGCCTTTCCGAGACCGAGCCCAAAAATGGGTGAAGCCGAGGAAGACAAATGTACCCGGTTTACTTCCCCTCTCACGGATTCACTCTGGACTCGTAAAAGGAATGAGCCGAGTCTTTGCCGGGTGCAGCGACAAACCGTACCGCGCGAAGCGTTTCGGGAGTATCGCAAACACACGCCGAGCATCCTCCTCTTTTCCAAACAACAGCACGAAATCATCCGCATAGCGGATGATTCGTGCGCGCCGTCCCACACGGCGACGGACCTCATTTTCAAACCAGGCATCCAACACATGGTTGAGATAGATATTCGCCAAAATCGGCGACACTACCCCACCTTGCGGTGTACCCATCTTGAAGCGTTGCAGAATGCCTTCTTCCAGCACGCCCGCTTTGAGCCATTTGTCGATGACCTTACGAATTACTCCATCCCGTACCCGCTGATCGAGAAAACGCCGTAGATGCTTGTGCTCAAGGGCATCTATACCGATCGGCCGCTGCTTTCCTTCCCCTTTGGGGATGTACGTTTGACGTACCGGCGGAGGCCGATATGTACCACTCTTCAACGCATCAACTAGAGCCTGCAGGTTCAACTCCAGGGCTGAGGCAATTTCTGCAACCCCCTTTCCATCAACCCCTGCTGCTCCGTCTTTGCGTGTAAGTCGGTACGCTTCCCGCATCCATTCGACATCGATGACATGCGCAATACTTGTGAACACTCGCTTCGGATGTTCTCTCGCCAGCTTCGCTATCCGCTGGAGTTTCGTTGTGACGTTTGTTGAGCTCAGTGTCTCAGACATCTTTCCCTCCATTGGTCCTACCGCCCAGTTGCCCCTTTCCTCCACCGAGTCCCCTGGGCTTGGGTTCCCCGGCTTCTGCGGTACTATGGGCAACTCCGACTGCTGAACGCCCTTCTCCCCTCGCTTCGTTGCCTTCGCTCGAAGATACCTCGGCCGCGCCCGCTTCTTCGCTCCTGCCGTCGTGGGGCGCGACGGCGGCAGGCCTGGATTTTGGTCTTCGGTTTCCCAACCGATTCTTGCCGAGGAGGCGATCAGCTCTCCCAGGTTCCTGGGGAACCCTTGTGCGAACATGCCCCGCTCTTGGACCCCGGAGGAGCTGCCTACCCATGGCGGGCGGGCAAGCAGTGTTGCCTTCCGATCTAAAGACATCGTCGGCCTCCCCATTTCTATCTTTCGGGGCTGAATCACGCGGCCTATCCTGCTCGCTGTCTACGCTTCGCAGCCTGGGTCACCCCAGGTCCACGCAAGACTCGCTTACGAACGGTTGCCAACCGTCCGACCGGATTGAAACCGGCAGGGTCCCTTCAAGGACTTTCGCATATTTACTTTTCAGTTCATGCTTCCTCCTCCCAGGCTTTGCCTGGCGCAACTTCCGCGATATTGAGCGGGACAGACAACGACGCTCGCCGGATTTGGTCCGCAAAACTTGCGTAGCCGGGGGGAAATCGATCCGTGAGCTGCGATGCGAGAGGCAGGAAGACGATGGCCAACCTGTAGACTTCGAGATTTCGGTAGTTCATGCGTCCAGGTCCAAGTCCAGGTCCAGGTCCAGGTCCAGGTCTGTCCAGGTCCAGGTCCAGGCTATACTCGCGCCAACGGATAGCGCAAAGAAGTAGAACTTGCGCAACGATTCTCAGTTCGTTTCACCCCGGACGAGGTCAATATAAATTTCGTAGAAGGATAACAATGCATCCAAGATGTAGAAGGCCGAGAAAATTGTCCGATTTGTATTCCCAGCGAATGGAAAGCCGGCGAAACTGCTTGAGCCAAGCGAAAAGCCTCTCGACTTTCCATCGGCGCTTGTAACGTCGGAAAGAGCGGCCATCCTGCTTTCTCTTACTCGGCCTTTGCCCTCCGCGTTTTGGCGCTATAAGCTCAATTCCTCTTCCGCTTTTGAGTTCACCCTGTAGCTTTCTGCTATCCCAGGCCTTGTCGCCGATGAGCTTATTGCGAAGCTCATCGACAAACGCAGCGTCGAGCACTCTTTGAGTGAGAACAATGTCGTGTCGGGAGCCCTCTGCAATAACCACAGATAGTGGAAGACCATTGCTGTCTGCAATGGCCATCACTTTCGTCGCATTCCCGGCACGACACTTCCCGACACATGTTCCTTTTTTTTTGCCTCTACGTACGTGCCATCCATGAAGGCCTCGGCATCCTCGCTCGTCGCCAAAGTTTTCCTAAGTCCAACGAGGACTTTCTCAAACACGCCCTTTCTTACCCAGATCTGAAATCGACGATGGCAGGTCTGATAGAGGGGATAGCGACGCGGAAGATCTGCCCAGGGCGCCCCTGTTCGGAGCACCCATAACACTCCATTCAGAACACCTCGCGGTTCTCGCCATGGCCGCCCTCCCTTGATGCCTGTCTTACGCTTTTCAGTTGTAGGAAAGTGCTTCCGAATAGCCTTCCACTGATCATCCGTGACGTCCATCGACCACGGTAGATCAAATCCTCGAACCCATGTCGATCCCCCTTTGGCGAGGTTATGAGATGCGCTCTAGCACTACTTGATTAGGGACCTCACTTGTGATCCAAAGTGTCCATGAGCCGGACATTTGGATCTCTTCAGAAGGAACTCGAGTCGTTTCTCACGGCTCATTTGTCGAACTTGGAAAACGACGAGCGCATCGAGGCTTTGACCTGGTATTGCCAGGGGATTGGGCTGGAGCTTCCGCAAAAGAGCGTCTTTGGAATCGGCTCCCGACTCGATCCAGGTAACGTCGAGGCTCGGCGGCAGCGTATCCAAAGGGCTCTCCAGAAGGGCCGGTTTACTCACCACAACGTGTTCTCACGGCTCCAAGAAACAGTTTCACGGCAGGGCGATAAATTCGAAGCCTATGCGATCGACGATACGGGGATTGCCAAGAAGGGCGAGAGTTCTGCGGGGGTTCAAAGACAATATTCCGGGACCCTGGGGAAAATCGACAATTGTCAGATCATTGTCACGATGCATGCCATATCGGACGATTTCGGACTTTGCTTGGATGCTCAGCTGTATCTTCCCGAGTCGTGGACTGAAGACGAGGCGAAGCTAAAGAAAGTGGGGGTGCCATCGAAAGAGAGCGATTTCCGAAGTAAGCCAGAGATAGCATTGGACCAACTTGAAGCAGCGATAGGTCACGGTATGCCCAAACGCCCAGTGGTCGCCGACGCTGGCTATGGCGATAGCCGCGATTTTCGCGATGGCCTGACAAAACTGGGACTTGTCTACGGAGTCGGCATTTCATCTAACACTACCGTTTGGCCGCCGGGAAGCCGGCCTGAGGTGCCTCCCCGGACAGGAAAATCAGGCCGTCCGTTTACCCAGGATCGAGATAAGAATGGCAAAAAGCCTGTCCGAGTCGACCAACTTGCTCATCAGTATTGGTCCGACGGAAAGTTTAGAACCGTACTATGGAGGAAAGTAAGCAGTGCATAGACGGGCCCACGACAAGCCTGATGACCGGCGCCATATTTGCCTCGCACGGCGTGACCGCCGGCAAGGAGGCAGAGAGCAATGAGAAAAGAATCATCACGTTATTCGGAGGGGCCAGCTCGCCGGTCCAAGGGTCGTCCAGATGTTGAAGACTATTTGCAAGCGCTGCGAGAACAGTTCGCGGCGTTTCGGAACACGCATCGTCCCCGGACGCGAATTCCAGACGAACTTCGAAGATCGGTCGTGCAAGCGATTCGACAGGGTGCAGGCCGGACAAAGGTCCGGCGTGTTTGTAGTGTGTCATCGCAGCAGCTCGATGTGTGGGAAAAGCAAGATGAAGAAGGGGCGCTTGATTCGAAGGGCGTTCAGAACGATGCGCGTATATTCTCCTTGGACCGCAGCGACGAAATTCCGGTCGAGAAAGGAAGGACCGATCTGTTAGAGCTTCGACTCTACGGCTGGTCGGTTACGCTTCGACGGATCGACGAACGGTTCGCGTAGTATGATTCCGGTTACGATTCGTCGCGTCTTCATGGCGCAGCACCGGGTGGACTTTCGTAAGCAGATGAACGGTCTTCTCGGTGAATCCTATCGCCTAGGCGCAGATCCATATCTTGGCGACTGCGTACTGTTTGTGAAGAAAGACCATACACAGCTTCGAGCTATCGTGGGAGACAGCGTGGGCCTGTACTTGGTGAGTCGACGTTTTGAAGGAGGTCGCCTCCGCACTCTACTGCGTTTCGCGGAGGAGCCTTCACGAACATCAATATCGACGGCAGAGCTGTCGCTGCTTCTTGAGGGCGCGACTTTCACAGTTCACAAGCGTGCCCGCAGGTGCTTACCCAGCGAGAAGGAGCATTCGGCGTTCCAAAAAAAAGGCGTTGACACGGAGATCCCGGCACGATCTTAAGCTTGCGATGGAGCTTGGTGACGTCGGCAAGCTCAGTGATGCTCAGCGTAAGGTGGCTATTGAGTGGCTTGGCCGCACCGTAGAGACAGCGCCTGCGCCCCTGCAACGGTTCCTGAGTACGGTTTTGAAGGATCTGATTTCGGGTTGCGGGTCCCAGAGAAAGTATAGCCGGTATTCACGAGAGCTCGGGCGTGCGTTGGGAATCGTTCCGTCGAGTGAAAAACGTCCGAGCGGGGACCCTCTCAAGGGGGTCAAGTCGACGCCTAAGCCTGATGCGTTGAGTAAACGGGAGCGGCTTTTGCAATTGCATGACCGTGCCGAGTCGTTGGCGGAACGCCACAAAGCACTCAGGAGAAAGCACATGTCCAATGCCAAGAAACTGAAGAAAAAATTGTCTAATCTCGCTGAAGAATGGCCAAGTACGGAAATCGTGAGCGCGTTAAAATCGGGCGTACCGGTCGAGGAGATCGAGCTTTCCGATGAAGAAAAGGCTGAATCGAAGTCCGAGGCCACTGCTCTCATCGAGCACTTAGAGGTCGGCGGCGAAGACGAGCCTGCGTTGAAATCGTCTACCGAAACGCTGATGAACACCAGCCTCGTGTCACCGAGTGTTGAACAACGCACCCTACCGGTTGAATTTCTGCCGAATGGCGATGCGGAGCGCGTAATAGACACAATCAACGAGTCCCGGGTGCGCTACGATTTCTCTGTGGCGGTCACTCGGGTCGAACTCGAGATAGAGAAGAAGATCGTAGTTACAAAGAGCGGTGACCGTAAAGTCGTTTCTGCCTCAACGGCTGACATCGGTCCGCCGCGTTATGCCGTAACCTGGCAGGCACTGGCGACATTGGCTGTGATGATTGCCCAGTACGCAACGCCTCTCAACCGACTTGCCCGAATGCTGACGACGAATGCGAAACGGTTCACGGCTGGAGGCCTGGGTCGCATGGCCCATTATATTGCTAAGCGTTTTGTTCCGATCTATTTGGAGCTCGCCAAACAACTTGCGGACTGCGAAATTCTGGCGGGCGACGACACTTCATGCCGCGTACTTGAGGTTTCATCGTACTTTTCGAAGCGAAAGGGCGGAAGGGGAACATCGCCTCCATGGGCAGGTTATCGCACAACAGAGGATGCCGAAAACAGTTATGCCGAATGCATGAAAGACAGGGATAGAATTCTCGAACACAGAGCAGAGGGCGACCGAGCCGCTAAGCGCAGACCACTCACGGAGCCATCCCTTTGTGTTCTGGTCGGCCGGATGCTTGCGTTCGAATCGATGAAGCGCGACGGAAAAAATTCAAAAGAGGGACTGCATGTTACGGTCGCGACGGGTCGAACTGACCCTGAGCGCCCGGAAAGTATGATCACGTTCTACCGAACCCACTTCGGAAGTTTCGGAGACCTGCTGGCTATGCTTTTCGAAATAAGGAACCCCGATGCGCGTCAACTCACCGTACAAGCTGACCTCAGCAGCTCGAACTTCGTTAGAGAGAAGAAATTCACCGAAAACTTCGACATCGACTATGCTGGATGCTCTGCTCATGCCAGACGCCCCTTTGCTCAATACGAAGATCACGACCCCACACACGCAGCCTATATGCTCCATCTTTTCAGGGAGCTCGCTTTGCACGAGCATTTGCTCGACCTTTACGGCCGCAATTACGATAATGTTTCCGCAGTAAGAAGCAATGATAGTCGGGAAGTCTGGGAACATATGAAGGTGCTCGCACAACAGATCGCAACCATTTGGTCCAAGGCGACACCCCTCGGGACGGCTGCAAGGTACATCATCAAGCACTTTGAAAAACTTACCGCGTATCTTCGCAACCCAAGGCTCGATGCAACGAACAACCTTCGAGAACGCCTCCTCCGAATCGAGAAACTGATTGAGAAAAGTTCCCTCTTTCGCAGGACGACAGAGGGACGCATTGTCCTTGATATACTACGCACTATTGTACAAACTTCGGTTGCGGCCAGAGTTCCGGTTCACGCGTACCTTGTTGATGTCATGAAAACGGATCCTGGGTTAGTTGCCAAGTATCCGGAACGTTATACACCCCTCGCTTGGAGTTGTCGCAAACCGAAAGAAACGTCGTAGTCTCCCATCCTGAGCCGACCGAATCTTCGCAAAGCACCACGACCGGCAAACCACCGCCAGATCCACACGGCCTTGACCTCAGCCAGGCACAAAGTAGAAAACCGGGAATCCGCCGCGTGGACCGACTACACCCACTCAGGCTTGCAAACCTGGCCTCGCGCAACCCATCTGAGCCCAGCTACCCAGGCATCTCGTCGCTCCACATGCACCTTCGAAGCCGGTAGACTGTTGGGTCTCAGATGGCGCCGGAGCCCATCGCGCTAAGAGTTTTCGAGGATGCCTCTCAATGCACTGGTTACGGAGGAAAGGCAGCACAGGGAGAATGCGAGGACAATTTTATGCGGTCCGTGTTCGCAGTGCGGAGCGCCGAACCAAGAAGAAGAGAGCAAGTGATCCCATTTGGTTGGTCATGGAGAGGGAAGTCTCGGCGGACGAATCTTTTAAGTACTATCTGTGCTCTCTCCCCAGAAGTGCTTCGATCAAAGAGGTCGTTCGCCTAGTCAAGATGCGGTGGCACATCGAACGTGACTACCAGGACATGAAGCAAAAACTTGGATTCGATCGCTACGAGGGCCGAAGTTGGGGCGGTTTGCACCGTCATCTAGCCATGGTTTCACTACTGCACGCTTTTCTTTCCCTCCACCGAGAGGCTTTTTCCCCCGGAGAGCCATCAGAACCCGTGGACGTGGGCGGACTTTCACCGTGCCCTTGTTGTGGTGCTTATGCACTGGTTGGGGAGCTGTCCCACCTGTCACAGGAAGTTCAGTAAAAACGCTGCGCGGAGGCTGATCAGGTAGTGCTAGTCTAGCTGATATGGAGTGACCCTTTGTCAATACTTGTAAGCTGATTTTGGCTCTAAAAGGCCTCCCTTTCTTAGCAGTAAGGTGTAGTTGAAAGAGGGGAAGCGCAAAGGAAGGACGACGTAGGTCTCTTCGACGACGAGTCACTCTGATATCCGCGGATTACCTGGACATAGCCCAAGCAGAGCCTAGCATGACCGTGTTCCGTCGGGAGAGATCGCTGTCTAGTCGCGCGAATCCGGCGCAAGGCCTGTCGCAATGCTAGGTCGCGTGTTTCTCCAATTCGTGCCTTGGTCGTCCGCCCTTCGCGTCTCCCCTCATACTTTTTGTTTAGGTCATCCTGTTGCCCGGGGCAGAGTCCCCGCCGGAGGCACCCGTACGCTTCATCCACGGTCAAAGTCACCGGTGGGCGCAGTGGTGGTCCAGGCCGCGCAGCGCCGAGCATAGCGAGGGCAGCCTGGAGGACCATAAGCACGCTGGTAGACTCTTGAAGATGGGGCGCACGGTTCGTCATGGTTTCAGGCCGCCCGCCTCAGACCCGGCCCAACCTGAGCACTTCTTGGATAGAGAACCGCCCAGAGGAAGCCAACGAGTTCTCTTGCAACCGCGATGGTTGCTTTGTTCACATTTTTGTTTCCGTGCACGAGGCGCCAGTACTTTCGGTGCAAACGAGACTGTGCCTTGTCAGCGTGTCGGACCACATCAGCCGGTTGACCCGTTCGACGCTTCTTTAGACGAGGCCCCACGGTGGGCTTTTTGCGATAGTGCTTGGACGCCTCAACGACAATCCGACGCACATGCCTATTCCCGGTCTTTGTGATCGGCCCCCGTCGGGACTTACCTCCTGAGCTATGCTCGCCCGGTACGAGGCCAAGATAAGACATCAATGCACGTGGTGATTCAAAGCGGCCGAAATCATGGAGCTCAGCTACGATTGTCATGGCAGTCAGCGTATCGATGCCCCGAAAACATCGAAGAAGACCCACCGCTTCAGCGTACGACTCGGTCACCGCCATTCGTTCGATGTTCTCCATGAGGTCCTTCAATCGCTCCTCTATCTGTTCCATCGAACGAAGATAGTCATGGAAGGTGGCGGCGTCCGCTTCATGCTCAAATGAAAGGCCCTTAAGCCAATGCCTATGAGCCAGGCTCCAGTTCTTGGTGCCCGTGAAGGAAAGACCACGACGCAAAAGCCATTTAGATAATCGATGCCGCGCGCGCATTAGATCTTCTTGCGCATCCTCCCGACATCGACATAGATCGCGCACCGCCTCGTCGTCAGCTTGCGGAGGATGAACTTCCGTGAGCAGACAGGCACGGAACAGCTCGGCGAGCTTCCTCGCATCGCGTCTATCCGTCTTGATCCGCTCGCCCGCTTTTCTTGGCACCAGCGCCGGTGCGATCACCTCGCACACCAACCGGCCTTTGCTCAGCGCCTGAAGCGTTCGCTGCAAGGCAAAGCCGCAAACTCCTGCCTCGTAGCAACACCGGATTTCTCCTGGAGCCTCTCTCTCCAGTTTACGCACCAGCCGTTTGAGCGCCTTCGGCTCATTGTTCACTTTCCATTCTTCGGTCGTTTTTCGCCTCGGCAGAAGCATGGCTACGCTGATAAATTTCTTGTGTGCGTCCATTCCAATCCATGTGATACCCTTCGCCATGACCGGCTCCTTTCGTATGCGGCTCTGGCACCGCACGGTGCTAACCCGCGCTCTAAAGTTCCCTGCATTGTAGCAGGGCCTACGATTGCGGGCCGGTCACTCCATAGGGTCTAGTCCGGGCCAGTGTGATATTGATCTATTCCCGCTCGGCAAGTGTCGTGCCAGATTGTCGCACGAGGAAGGCGCATATTCTCTATATGGAACTGACGAGAACCGAAGGCGGTGCGGGAAACTGGTGCGACAATCGCCAGTGAGAATGGGTCAATATCACGCTGGCCCGGTACTCGCGCTTTCAGGTTACGGTCCACCGCATTCTGAAGGGCTCGCCGCACCAAAGATGGTCCGGTAGATCACACCCGTTGCAAGCATCGTAAGCGGCATGGTCCAGAACAAGCCCACGCCAAGAGGGAGTACGCTCACGACCAGAACGAGCGTCACCAGGAGGCTGAGACCAAACACCACAAACCACTTGTGGTGGATGGCTTTTCGGGAAGTCTCGAGCGCTTGCCAAGGCCCCAGACCTTTGGTCACCACCAAAATGGCTGCCAGCTCATAGGAAATCACAAGATAAACACCGGGGATGATGAAGAGCGCAAATCCGATGTATATGAGTATGGAGGCCACAATGCCGGTGAGGGTGAGCGGGACGATATGGCGATAGCATTTGAAAACCTGGCGTACCGAGATATCGAGACCTGAGGCCCGACGCACGCCCAGCATTGCGAGCCCCGTATAGAGAGGTATGGTCACGGGCATCATCATGAACCCTGTCAGGATCGATACGAGATAACCGCCGACCCAATCACCCGCGGCGATTTTCGCATTGCCATCCAACCCCACGAGCGCCAAGAGCCCGGAACATCCGAGGGTGATCACAATGGCGGCCAGCGTGGCCCCGAGAAACGTCAGCTTCGAACCCGAAACCAACGCCCAGGCCTCGGAAAGAACCTCTCCCACCCGGAGGTCGTAGTCTCCAGCCAGAGCGCCCTCGAGTTCGCCCGATGTGCTCGGACGAGGAACCGCCGTCTCTGCATCAGGCGCTGCGTAGGGATTGCTTACACCAACCACGGGGCAGAGTATCCAGCGTCCACCCAACGGTGTCTACTCGAACTGTCTCCCGAAAGTCTGATTTTCATTCGCATCGGCGCCAGATGCTTTTGCCGCACCCGAGGGCTCAGGCCAGGCATTTCCTTCACCATCAACTCTGGCTTTCCATCACAAGTCAGGTCTTTGGTCAGCACCCAATACCAAGCTGTGGAAGTAGTTGCGGGGGCCATTGGTGCACTCTCTCTGGGGATCGTGATCAACGCAAATGCTCCGTGGCATTGTACCTTGGCGCACCTCCATGGCATTCGAACAAATCCGCTCGGTCCGCAAACCTCCTCCGAAAACCATCTGGCATAAATCTGGCCGTACAGATCTTGGCCGCGAAGCGACCTAACCTGACGGGGTCAGCACTCCCAAAGAAGCACCCCAACACCCTTGGCCTGAATTGATAAAGTGCGCGCCCCTTTTCGTTCGCAAGGCGACATTCGTCCACGATGCGTGGTTCTTTGTCTCGACTTGTTAAGAAAGCGATATTGACCTCTAAAGGCGCAGAGGGAACCATAAAGACATACAGCGCACCAAAGAGACTACTTGCGAGACGCTGTTTTGTGGAAGGACAAATCGATGCAATTCATTAAAAATTCAGGAGCAGAAAATCGCAGTGTTCATACGTTGGCCATGCTCTTAGCCCTTGCCGGCTCAGCCTGTAGTGGCTCCTCTTCGACCGAATCTACTTCGACTTCGAGGATAACCACGACCCCAACATCAACTTCATACACAGCGACTGATACGCCGCTTGCACTCTCACCGATGCCTAGGTCCTGGGGCGAGCTCGAGTCGAGCATTTCGGTTTCCGATGCCCTCTCGCTATCTGGTGTATTTCTTGACCTCCATGCGACCGTGCCACCCGAACATACAACGATAACCCTTCATTCGCCGTCAGGAGACTCCTGGAAAATCAAGCCCAAAGCGCTGGGTACCGGTGAATTCAAAGAGAGCTTCAGCCTTCCGATTCGGAAACGAGCCCCCAGCCGCGGGCTGTGGAAGCTCCGAATAAGATCGCCCATGAGCCCCACAACCGCTGTTCATGCATGGACGCTGAAACTCACGCATGAGCCCGCTCTACCCGGCTTTGATATCGAGGCCTCCCCCAAAGAGGCAGAGATTATCGGGCCCTCCGATCTCGCTACGTTCGACATCAATGTCGGTTCAACCTTCGGCTTCTCTGATGAAGTAGAGCTGACCTGGACCTCGCGGAACAACCGGATCGCGCATCCCAATCTAGACGCAGATATCAAGCTCAGCGCTACCACAGTGGTTCCCGGGTCATCCGCGGTAATGAGCATCAAAACCCATACCGACACAGCTCCCGGAAAGTATATCGTGACTGTGGTTGCAACCAGCAACGGAACGGCGAAGTCGGTCGATCTCATACTGATCGTAGACAACAAAGCGCTTGCATCTTACGAGAGCCAAGATACGCCGCAACGACTCTCGGAGACGGTCAGGTTTTGGGGCGAACTCGAATCGAAAATCGTGGTTCCTGATGGTATCACGGTATCTGATGCGGTTGTCGAGCTCCACGCGACCGTACCACACGACAATGCATCTATATACCTGCGTGCACCATCGGGACAATTCTGGAGCCTTAAGCCCAAAGCGAAGGTTGATGGCGAAGTTCGAGAGAAGTTTCGCTTGGAGCTTCCTAACGAACCCGGTCGGGGTCTGTGGAAACTCGAGGTAAGGGCGCCTCTAAGGCCCACAAGCACTGTCCACTCTTGGACCCTAAGACTGGCGCATGAACCCCTTCCACCCGGTTTTGATATCGAGGGCTCCCCAAAAGAGGCAGAGATTATCGGGCCCTCCGATCTCGCTACGTTCGACATCAATGTCGGTTCAACCTTCGGCTTCTCTGATGAAGTAGAGCTGACCTGGACCTCGCGGAACAACCGGATCGCGCATCCCAATCTAGACGCAGATATCAAGCTCAGCGCTACCACAGTGGTTCCCGGGTCATCCGCAGTAATGAGCATCAAAACCCATACCGACACAGCTCCCGGAAAGTATATCGTGACTGTGGTTGCAACCAGCAACGGAACGGCGAAGTCGGTCGATCTCATACTGATCGTAGACAACAAAGCGCTTGCATCTTACGAGAGCCAAGATACGCCGCAACGACTCTCGGAGACGGTCAGGTTTTGGGGCGAACTCGAATCGAAAATCGTGGTTCCTGATGGTATCACGGTATCTGATGCGGTTGTCGAGCTCCACGCGACCGTACCACACGACAATGCATCTATATACCTGCGTGCACCATCGGGACAATTCTGGAGCCTTAAGCCCAAAGCGAAGGTTGATGGCGAAGTTCGAGAGAAGTTTCGCTTGGAGCTTTCTAACGAACCCGGTCGGGGTCTGTGGAAACTCGAGGTAAGGGCGCCTCTAAGGCCCACAAGCACTGTCCACTCTTGGACCCTAAGACTGGCGCATGAACCCCTTCCACCCGGTTTTGATATCGAGGGCTCCCCAAATGAATCTGAGGTTGCCGGGCCCTCCGACCTCGCCAGGTTCACCATAGACGTCGGTTCAACCTTCGGCTTCTCCGAGAAGGTAGCGCTGACTTGGACCGCCCAGCCCAGTCTCTATGCAGACGTCAACCTAACCACCAACCCGGTGACCCCCGGTTCATCCACGGTCATGCGCGTCAAAACCCATGCCGATACAGCGCCGGGAAGGTACATCATCAACGTAGCTGCCAGCAGCAAGGAAACAACGAAGTCGGTTGATCTCGTACTCATGGTCGACAACAAGGCGATGGCAACCTACGAAAGTCAAGATACACCGGTTCAACTTTGGGAGACTTCCCGGTATTCTGGAAGAATTGAGTCTGAAATCGTGGTTCCTGATGACGTCATTGCCACGGGTGCGGTGATTGACTTCCATGCGACCCTCCAACATGAAAACTCCTCGATCGACCTTTTTGCGCCTTCCGGAACTTGGGTCTGGGGCGGAAAATCTTCTAAGATCGGAGAGACGGCAGCCCACGAAACCTTCCGCCTGAAATTTGCTGACGAACCCGCTGCGGGCCCTTGGAAAGTCCGCGTGCTTTCACCATCAAATCCCGTGAGCACCCTCCACAGCTGGACGCTCAAGTTAATCACGGGGCCGCTTTCACCAGACAACGCCACGATAGCATCGGCAGGAACCACCGGCCGGCGCGTGAACCACGCATGGAGCCCAGTGTCGTTCACATCCCCCTTTGAGGCGACCCCGATTTTAGTGGCAGCAATGCAGTCCACGATCGGATTCGACCCCGCCGGCCTTCGAATCCGGAACCACGGAGCGATGGGCTTTGAGGTTATGGTTGAGGAGGAAAACTCCACCGCTGATGGCATCACCCACACCCTGGAAGAGGTCGGGTACCTGGCGCTTGCACCGGGGCCCATTGTTAACCAAGCGGGCAAGATCATCGGTGAGGCCGGTTCGGTGAATCGGGGCCACTCGACAGCCGCCGAGGATTGGCATCGAATCGAATACAAACATGGCGCCTACCTCAATCCGGTAGTCATCATGAACATGACCACCACCAACGGAATACAGCCCGCGCATGTCCGTCTTCGAAACGTGAAATCGACTTCAGACTCCGGCCTGGCCTCATCATTTGAGTTCAAGATTGAGGAGTGGGAATATCTAGACGGTCGACACAATGTGGAGAGTTTAAGTTATGCGGTTATTGAAGAGGGGACTCATAGCCTCGCCAACGCCCAACAAATTGTCGCAGCGATGCTCCCAGTTGATAATACGACCGACCACACCAATCCGAAATGGAATGAGGTCGCTTTCTCGTCCCGATTTGCAGCCACGCCAATCGTGTTCAGTCAGGTCCAAACCAACGTAGAAGGCGAGGCCGTCGTAACCCGTCAGAGCAACATCAACGCCTCTGGATTCTCGATTCAAATGCAAGAAGAAAAGGGGAGCGATGGTCAGCACGACTTCGAGACTATTGGCTATATTGCGGTCGGCGCACCGTAGCCCATAGTCTCTTGGGCAGCACCTGAAGCCACAAGCGCCTAAAAAACTTCGAGCAGCTGCACGTCAAAAACAACCATTCCACGTGGCCTGCCCGGCCTGCCTTCGAAAGCAAGTTTCTCCGGCACCCAAAGTCGACGTTCTTCACCGCTGGTCATCAGCAGCAGTGCCTCGGCCAAGCCTTTGATTCTAAGCTTGGACAACGGAATCATCGCGGGTTCACCGCGGCTTACGCTTGAGTCGAAACCCTGGCCGGCGGCTGTCCAGCCCGTGTAATGCACCACGACCGTGCTTTGGGGTCCGGGCTTTTTACCCTTGCCCGGCTTGAGGACCTTCATCGCCAGGCCACTCTTGGTCTTCATTGCGTCGGCCGGCACCTCTGCGACGTCGCTGGGCGCCGCGGGCATGGGCTTGGGCTTGGGCACATTGATGGCCTTCGTCGCACCGATCTCCTGCATCACTTGCTGGTATGAAGCGACGCCGCCACCTTCCCGGTGGCAGTGGTTTCGGTGACACTTCGTAAAGCCTGGCGGTGGGTTGCGGGGGTCGAATACAACCTCTGGCGTAGACATCATCTTTGAAGATTTCGTGCTTTCTTCAACCTTGGCTTTGGCGCCCCCAGACGGTTTCGACTCTTGCACACACCCCAGCCCCGAGGCGATCAAGCCCAGCGCAAAGACTCGAAAACTACTTTGTACCATTCGTTTCACCACGACTGTTATCTCTCCTGCCCATACATCGGGCGTCAACCGGTCAACATTCATCGCGAGAGCCGGCCTATGGTTCGTAACCCCGGAAACGCCAACGCAACGAAAAAGATCGTAAGGGCGAGTATCCACAATGCCCCCAGCGTGGCGCGCAGGCTCAACTCAGCCGTCGGCTCTTCAACGAACTCAAATCTAGGAACATCGTGAAGTTCTTCGGACCGGAGCCATCGGTTCTGGTCAACTCGTGAGAAGAAGAAGGCTCGGTAAGCCGCATGGTAATCGTCCACCTGAGATTCGAATCGGTTGTGACGCAGATTGCCACTTCCGGCAATGTCTTCGACGGCAAGCTGCACCACCATGGCAGGAGAAAGGAATTTGAGAGAACCGATCAACGACTGGCGTTCAGACTGCCTGGCCCTCATATTGGCGAGGATGGGCTCCATCTTGACGGCTAACTCCTTTTGCATCGCTGTCACCCTCTTTGCAAAATCATGAGTTGTCCGGTCGACATCATGACGACCTTGAATGCTCGCTAGTTTTTGTTCTGCCTCCTGGGTGGCTTCGCGCACTTCATGAAGAAACTCAACGCGTGACGGCGGTGGGTGCATCACGTCGACAGCCACCTGCACCAAACCAGGCATCACGATCACCAACAGCAACCACAAACCGACAAGCGAGAGAGCGTTGCTCGATGAACTTTGACCGAACGCGTTCACAAAAACCGCCGCGGCGAACCAAAAAAGCGCCCAGCTTAAAATGACCACCGCAAAGAGACCCACATGAACCCAGGCCGTGACCGACGAGAGGCGTGCCCCCGCAAATACAAGTCCGACAAGGCTCAATGCCAGGGTGACAAGCACGAGAAGAACCGCTCGGGCACCGGCTTTCCCGAGGACAAGCTCGCGTTGGGTGACTGGCTGCGAAAGAAGCATGGCCAAAGTGCCTCGCTCGCGCTCGCCCGTCAGGAGTTCGTACGATAGAACGATGACCACAAGTGGGAACAGGCTAACGAACAGAAACACAGGATCAAAGGGCCCGGTCGCAAGGCGCGTCGGACCGATCATGGGCGTCTCGGTTTCTCGATCGGCCGCGAGTTCGACCCCGCTCGTGACGCGTACCGCCTGGGGTGCCAAGTCTCGCTTGCCGACCGCCATGGCCGCCAGCGGGGCGGATGGCAAAATGGCGATGCGCGCGGCCCCTTCACTTCCCATGTATTGCGGATTGCGAGGGTCCCCGGATTGCAGCGGTTTATGGGTACGGTTGTAATCGTCGATCGTCACCGCGGCGTCCGCGAAACGCGTTGCCTCAGCCTCTCGGGAGCGTTGCATGCCGTCTTCGAGCTCTGCCGCGTGACGGCCGGAAGAAAGCGCAGCGAGTACGAGACACAGGGAGAACAACCCAAGAACCGCCAGGGCCGATCGCTCCCTTCGAAGGATACGCCACTCCAGGCGCATCACCGTGGACCATGTGCTCACACCGCCACCTTCCGGGACGAGCCCAAGGCGAGCCCGAGGGCGAAAACGAACCACAGGACAAGCCCCCCAAGGCTAAGCGCATGCGTCGACATCGCAAACCCCGGGCCCGGCTCTTGATACTCGAAGGCCGGCGCCCTCTTCCACAGCTCCGGGCCGGCTCGGTAGTCCCAGCCCTCGGCACCGCTGTTCTTGGCAAACGCCTCATTGAGGAAATTGACGAAGCGCTTACGCCATCTCTGTGCGTACGTGGCAAAGTGCTGGTGATGGGCCAGATCCGTACCGCAAAACCCTGCGGAGAGGTTTCGCATCATCGCATACGGAGAAAGCAAGCCCACCGCGGCCGCGGCTTGCTCCTGTAGAGAGATCCGCTCTTGGAGCGCCTCCATGTGGTGGTCGTAGACCCTATCCTCCCAGCGCGCCTCGGCCCGAAGCTCGATGCCGTTCAGCTCCGCTTCGTCCATAAGCATTCCCGCATTCGCCAGGTTCTGCTCCTTCATCAGTTTTGTGACGATGGCTTCCACTGCATCTTTTCCGGGCGTTTTTCCATCGATGCCATTTTCCAGACCGTTGGCGATATCCCTGGAGAGTTCGGCCTCGCTTGGCAATGGCACCGCGACTCCAGCAACTTCTGTACCCAGTCGCGGAATAACTAGGCAGAACATGCCCCACAACCCGATCATTCCAACCAGGGATGCGCGCGAGGTTTTGGCAATGGCCGATGCATGCAGCACGAGAGCGCCGAAGGTCGCGAGATAGAGGCTGTAACACATCGCAAGCAATACAAGGCGCAACACGATGGCGCCGCCTCCGCCCCCCATCCACCAGAGGACCCCGAGAACGAGTAGTCCCGCAGGCAAAAGGACCCCGAGCAAGGCGACAAACAACGCCGCAGCCTTGCCAAAAAACAGCGTTTGCCGGTCAATGCCCGTGCTCAAAACTTGTCTGAGCGTGCCACGCTCTCGCTCACGGCTCCACATCCCATAGCCGAGGGCGATGATCAGCAACGGAACCAACTGGTACAGGACCAGCGCCACCGAAAAACCGCCGTGCCGTTGCAAGGCTGCGCTTTCTTGCGCCGAGGAGTAGCTGGCCATGTTTCGCTTGTGAGCCTCAATTCGAATAGATCGACCCAGATAGGCAGAGACCCCCGGATCAATCGCCGTCGCAACCGTGGTGGGTGCAAACACGTGGGTCCCATAGTGAGCGGCCACGTGCGGATTCTTCTCCCCCTGAGATTCCCATTGGGAGTTGGCCCGCCTTTTCGCGTGCTCACGGGCCTCGGCGGCTTTGCTCGTTTGCTGGGCACCAAAGACAAGCGCAGCGACCGCAAGACCCAACACGATGGCAAAAAGCACACGAATCCGCCCATCCCTGATCATTTCTCGGAGCTCCTTTTGGGCGACAACATGGAGCGCGGAATTCACACTTAATCTCGCATGTTTTCCAAGTAGATCTTTTCGAGATCGGTATGTGACACATCGCTCGCTCGGAACTGGGACACCATTTGTCCTCGCTTCATGATCCCAATGCGGGTACCGATCTCGCGAGACCGAAACAGATCGTGGGTCGCCATAAGAACCGCGACATGCGCATCTCGAAGGGACGCCACCAGTTCCGAAAACTCATTGGATGCCTTAGGGTCGAGACCCGATGTGGGCTCGTCGAGCAGAAGGACCTTGGCCTGCCGCGCGATCGCGATCGCAATGCCCACCTTCTGCCTCATCCCCTTTGAATAAGCGCCGACCGGCCGGTGAATGGCATCTTTGGGTAAGCCAGCTCGAAGGAGCGTCGCTGAAAGGGTGTCTGCACTGCGGTCGGGACAGTTCGCCAAAGTCACAAAGTATTCAAGATTCTCGACACCCGTCAAATTTGGATACAGCATAACATTCTCGGGAATGTAGGCAAGAGAACGCTTCGTTTCGAGCGGGTGCTCCTGGACATCCTTGTCCATGATTATGGCGCTGCCCGAGGTGGGTTTGATGAACCCCAAGAAGAGCTGAATCGTCGTGGTCTTCCCCGCACCATTGGCGCCAAGAAGACAGAAAACCTCACCACCGTCTACGCGCAGATCCAAGCCGCGCAGTGCGACGTTGTCCCCGTAGTGCTTCACCAATTCCTTAGCTTCGAGACTCAATGGATTCCCTCAATGGGGGCACACGTATCATCAAGCGGGTTTTTAGAGCGAGGGGTTCTGGTGGGCACCCACGCATTCTTGGCTTACAGCAACATGCTGGGAGGGCGCTTCGAGAACGCGGCACGCACCCTGGATGTCGATTTTGCCCACGCGGGAAAGAACATCTCGATCGCGCTGCCCGCCAATCTCGAAACCAACTTTCTTGATGCCTTAGAGTCCCTCAGTATGGGACGTAGGTTTCCGTCGGGTGCCGGCAGAATCCGAGGCAGATATTTGAAATTCTCCCTCGGGGACCTGTTGCACCACGCATAAATGTACCAGTGGGCCTAAAGCAGCAGTTGGTGCTGGACTTGATTTTGGCTAGGCAAAGGGAGCAGAGGGCTCGGGGGGATCAGTGGTCCGCCGGGTGAGCGCTCGCAGGCGTTCCTGATAGGCCCAGGGGACCCAACACTCGGGATTATGGCGCCACATCAGCGCGGTGGCGTTGGAAAGCCACGAAATCATTTAGCAGATTCTGTGGCCAGTGCAGTCGGCGCCAACGGTCAACACCGTGTCCGCGACGCCCGCCCCCAGTGGCGTTCCGGAAAAATTGTCCGGTTTCTCGAAGACGCACACAGGTCACAAGTTCTCTCTCGCCCACCGCCTAGGCGACTTCCGAAACCGAATGACGCTTGAGGCAGTGGGCTGCGTGCTGCTTGATCAACTCAGGTAGGCATCCGCCAACACGTTTATGCCGCGTACGGTAGAATTGGACACCGTCCCGCAATTTCACGAGTGAACTGAGATTCGACATCAGCCGACAAGAGAAACACGTCGGCGATCCTCTTTTCTACCGGCACCCGCCGAAAACCCACTGTGTACCCGCAGAACGGGCCCAAATACTGGAAATCAAGGAGCTCGCAGAAGGCGTGGTCAAGATGGCCGCGACACCAGTTTCGCCATTGCCGCCAAGGTATCGACTTGAATCTCTGCGGAGAAAGCGGAGACTAGATCGCAATGTTAATTGTATAAATCGATAAGCATCTGTAATTACTCCGCAAACCTATGTTAACCAATCTCCGTAGTTCTCGCCCCAATCTCTGTGCTGAGCACGGTTCCTCTTAGGCGCCCAAGCGGAACGGTCGGGGTTAGTGCCAGGGTTCGCTTGCTACCCGAAGCGGAACGGAAACGAAGAAAGGGCAAACGCTGTTCCGCCGTTTCCACACCAGTCCCCTCATGTTGCGCTGAACACTTGAGCGGCATGAAAACCTGGTATAGCGTCGTTTTTAAGCGCTTGGGCTGGGCAGCCGCTTGGTGGAGCCGAGCCAAAAGCCCAGCAGGACCACGACATGCCGCGACCTAAGCTCTTCCGGGATCCCGTTCACGGCCAAATCCGATTTGAGCCAGTGTCGCTGGAGAAAAAGGCACCCAGCGGCGCCGGCGCCAAAAAAAGCTGGGTCCTCCAAAAACTGATCGACACCAAAGAGTTCCAACGCCTTCGCCATATTAGACAGAACGGCCTCGCGAATTTCGTGTTTCACGGTGCGGAACACTCTCGTTTCTCACACAGCATGGGCGTGGCTTACCTAGCCGCGGAGATGTATCAGCGCATTCTCCGCAACATGGGCGAAACAACCGACGACTCAGCTCAGCTTTGTACAGCCGTGGCCGCATTACTACACGATGTTGGCCACGGTCCGTTCTCCCATACCATCGAAGAGATCCTCAAAGGGGCGGAAATCCCATTCAATCACGAACAAATGACCCTTCGATTCATCGAAGAGAATGATTCTGCGATCAATGGTATCCTGAGAGCCATCGACGCGGAACTACCCAACCACATCGCGGCCTATTTCGACGAAACCCGCCGCAAAGATGACCGGTGGATATATCGACTGGTCTCGAGCCAACTAGATGCTGACCGCCTTGACTATCTTCTTCGAGATGCCCGTGGAGCAGGCCTTACTGGTCATAGCTACGACCTGCCTCGACTCCTCGATATGCTTCACCATTCAGAAGGCAAAAGGATCGCTGTCCACCAGCGTGGATTCGAAACTGTGGAGGGGTATCTCGTTGCGCTCGATCAGATGTATCGCGCGGTATACTTCCACCACACCAACCGCGGTGCAAGCATTCTTATCGCTTCCATCTTGCATCGAGCCCACCATCTAGCATCCAACGGCGCAACGGATGTCTTCCCTGGCGACCCATCGGGCCTTCATCCGCTCGCGTCTCTCTTTAAAGAAGGGCAGAAGGTAAACCTCCGACAATATGCGCGGCTAGGCGAGCACCAGGTTTGGGCGCTCGTCGAGGCATGGCAGTTCCACAACGATAAAACGCTTTCCGACCTCTCTCGGCGAATCATGGCGAGACAGATTTTTAAGACCTGGGACCTGGACCTTAACCGCCTAGAATCCTGGGAGGATTATGAGACCATGAACAAGGCCCTGGAGGTTGCACGAAAGCTTGTCAAGTCAGATCTCGGGGTCACCGAAGACGAAGTCAACTACTACGTTCACCGCGACGAGCCGTCGCGAACGAGTTACATCCGCTACGACTGGAAGCCCGAGGCCGCGGACAGATCGATCTGGATTATTGACGAGACTGGCGCAGCTCAGCCTATTGAAGCGGCAGACCATAGCGAAATTGTCTTGGCGCTGAAGAAAAAGCGATACTTTCCTCGGATCGCGTTTCCCGCTGAGATTCGTCAGAAGCTCTACAAAACACTTAGGGAGGATTGAACATGGAACATGCTTTGAGAGGAGACACTACGCACGGACTACTCTGGATGCTCTCGCAATGCGGGGGTCGCGTCCAGAACAGGATCCGCGTTCAAAAATTCGCCTATCTGTTGAAGCTAAAGGCGCATCCGGACTTCAAAAATGCCGACTTCGCATATCATCACTATGGTCCATACAGTCGGGAACTCTCGGATACTCTTCAGGATGTCGTCTCCGCCGGACTTGTGAAGGAAGAACAGGAAAAATACAGCGAAGAGCAAGTCCGATTTGCCTACAACCTCACGGACTCTGGCAAAGAATGGCTTCGGCGGTTTGGAGAGCGCCCCGAGCTGACGGGACTAGCAGAGGCCGTCGAAAAGCTTGCGCCATCGGAATGGCGAGCACTCGAACTAGCCGCAACTGCAGCTTTTTTGGAAACAAACGAACGGGCTGCCAGTCGTGATGAGTCATTCAAGCTCGCGCTGCGACAAAAGCCTGCCTGCAGGGCATTCGAGGAAGCCGCTCGCGCGGTGCTCGGCACCCTCCAACTCTAAAGGACCTGTAGGTGCTCGTATCCGTTCAACAAACCGCGTCGATGACAGAGTGGGTCAGTGGTACACGCATCTATGAGAAGGATACCCGTACTGTCCAGAAACCAATCGGGCACTACAGTCTCGCCATTGTCCGCCATTTGGCAGCGGGTTTTGTACAGGTGAATTGGCCTACTTTTCATTCGTGTCTTTCACTTCATCGATGCTGTTTCTGATCTCAATGTTTGGCCGTTAGCGTGTTACTTTCCCCATATCGAGGTAAGCGCCGTCGGTCATCACGACAAAGGGGCGTTCCTCAAAACTCAACCTTCCGTGACCGTCGTGATCGATAATCTGGAGCTTGCCCATGCCGTATCCCATGGGGCCACGCCGATAGTAGTGGGCCTGAAGACGATAGGGGTAGGCTCGTTTGGACCTCGGCTTTCGGATCGTGAAGCACTCTGGGCCGTAGCCCGTTGTCACGTCGGCATACAGATTTCCGCCCGAAGGAAGCGCTTTTTGACGGTAAAAAGCGTGGCCCTTGTGGCGGTCGTAGATGTGAAAATCGACATCGTTGGCATCGGTCTCCCAGCTCAACACAAAACGAAGAGATGGTTTGTCTTCAAGCGTAGCACCCAAACCGCGAAGCGACTCCAGTACCTCGTCGCGTTTTTCTTTGGACTTGTGAATCCACATGGCTCCTGCCAAACCCAAGTCTTCTTTGAGAATTTGGTCCACGCCGCGAAAGCGGCCCGATGGATAGGTCCGACGTACTGCCTTCTTGAGGACGCCAAACGCCTCTTTGGGCTGACCCAGCTTGAGAAAAACCATCGCAAGCATGTGGTGGCCTGAAGGGTGATCCGGCCGCTGCTGTACGGCCTGCGTCAAGATGTCTTTGGCCAACGTTAGCGCATCAGGCCGGTTGAGTCGCTCCAGTCGCGCAGCTGCGAACCTAAGAATATCGGCCCGAGATGGAAAAAGGTCGACCAAAGAACCGTAGGCGCGGGCCGCCATAGAGAATTCTTGTTGGGCTTCGAATACTTCTCCCAGTGCGATCAGAGCCAATACGTCGCCTGGTGATCGGGTGCGCCATGCCCACGCCTTCTCGAGCGCCTTCCGTTTAGCCCGCTTTTTCAGAAGATCTTTGATGACCTTGAATGGGCCCTGATGGGGCGTCACACGTTTCGCTTTTCGGCGCGCGCGTGCCCCAGAGCGGGGTGGCTCGCGGAGCTCTTCCAAATCATCGCGAACGGCCTCAGGCTCTGAAAAGGCATCTGCTTCTTGGACCAGTCCTTGCGAGCCCGTGGAGCCAGCCCCAGCGCCTCTCGCGGCTGATAGGCCGACTTTGTTGAGCTGCACAGCCCCTTCGGTGCCCAATCGACCGGTGCGGGCCACTTCAGGCTTGGGGCGGGGCCGAGAGGGGGGCGGAGGACTCGCCTCTTCGGGGGTGGGCAATGCCGAAGGCGCCTGCCGGGCCTGGTCCCTCGTGTGCATCCGGCGAGCGCCCCCGTTTCGGCGACGTCGATCAAGTTTGTCTTTTTGCTCTCCGAACGCGCCTTTTTTCGCCGTTTTCGACTCAACCAAAGCAGGAGAAACGTCGGTGCGGTTGAGAACACCAATGCGCTGGCCCTCCACCGTAAGAATGTCGGCCAAAGCCCGCCGGTCAATCTTGAACCGGCGGTAGTCGGCCTCGGTCTCGAGGACCAAAAGCGCGGTGAACGGGCTGAGGACTCGATGACGAACCGAAATCTGGATCACCTGGTTTTTCAGGGCTTCCACGAGGTCGACGTCGTGGCGGGCCACCGTATCTCGTTGATGCAGGAGCTTTGAAATTCGAGCCCCAACCCATGCGCGTTCAAGCAAGGGTCGCTCCGCGGCTTGGAGGGTTCGATCTTCTCCCCGGCGCTCGGCACCACTCAGAGAGAGGCGCCACGGGCGCTCCTCAGGTAGGTCGGCGTAGACCAAGAACTGATCGCCAGGCTGAAAGCCATCCAGGGTCTTCGGCCAGACCCACTTCGCGCCAGGGACTGACACTTGAATCCCTGAGTACGTTGCCAGGGTCAGCTTGCGCGCGATGTTCTCGATGGGAATCTTCCCGTCAATGACGGTTCCGGCGCGCGGAAGACCGGCAGTCACCATTCGACGAAGAAGGGTATCGTTTCGAATCCCACCCACAACAAGCGCATCGAGGCGCTTCACGTGGGCCTCCTTGAGCCCAAGAACCGCATCCATCAGCGCCCCATCTTTGGCCCCAGTCGTTGCCACCCCATCCGTCACCAAGAGAACCCGTTCCACGCCGGGGGTATTTTTGTCCGACGCGTTGCGTTTCACCCAGTCAAGAGCCTGGTGAAGGTTCGAAGCACCCATCGGACGGCGGTCTCGCAAACGACGGGCCGCTTTTTCGGTAAACCCCTTCGCTGTTCCGCGATAGATCTCGACGACTTCTTGGTCGAAGGCTGCAACCAGAACGGAAGTGCCCGCCCCTTCGCCGTCGGCGAGACCACGCAGCAGACGCTCGACCAAACGAACCTGGTCGGCAAAGCCGAGCGCCCGTGATGCACTCGAATCGACGAGAACCGCCAGTGAACCAAAGGACTGGGGCTGAGCCTTCACCACCGGGGTGACGCGAGCCACAACGAGGTTCTTGTGCCGAAGCCCCGCTCGGCCCGCTTCATGGGTCAGCGCAACTTCGAAATCTCGATTGGGAATCCAGTTCTTTTTGAGAACCTCCACGACCTCGTGGCGAACAGACTGTCCTCCAAGGCTCGAGCTTGATCCCCCTAGGGACCGCTTCGAAACCGCCACCTGAACATCGACCTTTCCTATTTCGGGCAGCCCCAAAAGCGGAATACGATAGGGCGCGTCGGAACGCACCAGCTCTTGAGAATAGGAAACGATCAATTCCTTGACTGATTTGGGGGGAATAGGAAAAACGCGCGCCGAAAACGCGTTGCCTGCACTCACTTCGAGCAACGCTGGATCTTGTCGACGATGCAGGAAATCTTCGTAGGCTTGGCGTGCTGCCTGACGCTCAACCACCTCGCCCTCTTGCCAACGGTTGCCGATCTTCATGGCAAATCGACTGATACTGGCGCCCGGCGGCAGCGTGATCTGAAAGCGTCCTTCCCGAACGCGGGCCTCGGGGTTTTCGAAGCGTAGATGGAGTTCTGTAAACGCCAACGGCTCCTCCACCACGCCCCGGGCCTTGAGCGACAAAAGTCTGAGCCCGGTTCCATCGGAAGCGGTCAAACGAAGCGGATAGTCCGGCGCAGGCGTTGTGCTAGGCTTATTGCTCTCGGGCCCCGGACCGAAACGAAAGAGACGACTGGGCGCCGCCAGCGGAGCCGGCGAACCCGGCTCTGTGGACCCGTTCACCTTCGCCAAACCAGCTTTCTTCGATCCTTGGTGCGCCGCACCCAGGCCTCTAGGCTCACCCGCCGAACTGGACGACCCCGAATCCGAAGTCGAGGGAGGTCCATTGCAACCCAAAAATAGAAGAGCGCACACAAACCCCTTCGAGCCACCAAGAACAAAAGAACGGGAACATCGCATATCAACCTCTAGCCGGGCGGGCGAAAGCAAACGCGAAAAAGCGCCACGCCTGTTCTGAGCTCTAACGCATGAAGGTGCCAAAAGATCTGCCACGAAGAACCCCTGGACCAACTATTCCGTACCCTATTCTTGGGACCATGGCCCGAGCCAAAAGCAGGAGCCGCCCTCCGCCCAAGGGCAAGAACATCAATAACTACAGCCACTTCGCGTCTAGCGGGACCCACATAGGGATTGCTCGCTCTCCTTCTTTCCTTGGCAATCGGGTTCCAACATCACACGCTACCTGAACACACATTGGGAGGAACCATGCTCAAGAAAATCATCATTGCCCTCGGCGTCATCGTCGGTGCTTTTGTCCTGGTCGGATTCATGATCCCCAGTCAGTTCCGCATCGAACGGAACATCCATATCAAAGCGCAAGGGCCACAAATTCATCGTGTCGTCGGCGACCTTAAGCAATGGCCCCGCTGGGCCCCCTGGCAAGAAGAGGACCCTACGATCAAGATCACGTCCGGAAAGGCCAGTACGGGCATAGGCGCACACCAATCATGGACGGGCGACAGCGGCAGCGGCAAGCTGACGTTCACCGCGACCAATCCGCAAAAAGGCATCGCGTACGACCTGATCTTTGACGAAGGCGAATATCGGTGCAAAGCAGGCATGAGTTACCGTCCAGAGTCTGACGGTACGGCAGTCACCTGGTTCATGGAAGGCGACAACGGGAACAACATCATCGGTCGTTACTTCGGCCTCTTCATGGACGGCATGGCCGGCCCTATGTTCGAAAAAGGCCTCAGCAAACTCAAGACGGTCGTCGAAGCCGAAAAGGCCGTTGAGCAAGAAGCCCCGCCCACCAACGCCGGCCAACACATCACACACTAGATTACTAGTTAGCTAAAGGCTTCCATGAGGAGGGGGAAGAACCGCAAATCAGTGCTGGGGTGGCGACATCCCCTTCTGAAAGCTCTTGGCCTGTTTTTGGATTTGCTCCTGAAGCTTCTTCATCGCCGCGGCCCGCTCCTTAGGAGGAAGTTTTTGAATGGCCTCGATCTGTTTGGCGATGTTCGCTTGGCCCGGACCGCCCATTTTGGGGGGTGAGAAGGCGCGATAGCCCGGTGGGGGAATAAAATCGGCAGCACTCAATTTCGCTTTGTGGATGTTGCTCATCTCGATTTTGCTGCTGGAGCCATCACGCTGGGTGGTGTGCATTCGAAGCATCATGCCGTTCAGTTTTTTGGCGAACCATACCTTACCGGACTTCATTTCGTGCTTCTTCCCGCCGCGAATCTTGTAGACCCGACAGGGCTGGCCTTCAATGGACTCATTGCCCGCTTTGGTCACTTTGTAGCCTTCGGCACGGGCCTCAGCGAGGTTCTTGTCTTCGCCGGCGAGAAAAAGCGCAAATGGACTGTTCTTGGCGCGCTCGGGGGGCACGTGCATATACGTCTTTTGGGTATGCATGACCGTCATCTGTTTGTTGTTCTTTTTGTCGACGATATAACTCATTTTGCCCACTTGACCGGGGGCCGTCAGATCGATCCGAACCAGGTGGTCATGGACCTTGATTTGGGCCTTCACCTCGTGCGACGCCGGCTTGCCATCTGGGCCCTTGGCAGTCTGCCCTGACATCTTGATATCCGCTTGAACCCCAGCCAGAGCGGGAAAGGTCCAAAGAGCCGCGAGCAGCGTGAGAACCATTTTCATAGATTCGAATCTCCTTTTCTCAGCCAGGATTCACACCGGGCGTTAAACCCGCGGAAGCACCCGTACAGGTTTCACTCCCTATACCACAGAATCACCGACGGGATACCCAAACGACCCCCGACCCACACCGGCGACCCCAACCTGCAAGGCACGGTTGTGCGACATGGTTCCGCGCGGATACAAAGCCGACCATGCCCGGGATCACACACGCCCAGTTCGCTCGATGCGCCCGCGCACGGCCCGAGCCCAGGCAGTCTAGACCTCGAGCTCCAAGAAGACATACGCGGCCTGACCTCCGCGGCCTTTGGGCCTGGATCCTGTTGGCTTCGTGCCAACGAACCGGCTCCGAAGAACCCCGCTTTGAGGACCCACGGGCCACTTCGGTGCTGTTCGACGGTTACCACTCCAATCGCGGAACGCCCCTGCAGGGAGCGAGCCGAACCCGAACCGGCTACCGCGATACCCACGGTTACAAGAAATTTTTTGCCGACCTAGCCGCAAACGGTTTCGAGACCAAGATTTCCAAAAGCCGAATCCGAAGCGCCTTGCTCAAAAGAGTCCAAATCCTCTTCTTGGGGCTGGTCGATGACAGCCACCCCGCCTTCGAAGAAGAGGAGCTTCGCGCCATCGAGGCTTTTGTTCGCGGCGGTGGTGGTCTGTTTGTGATCACCGATCATTCGAATTGTTATCACCATGCCGAGATCATCAACCCCGTTCTTCAGCGTTTTGGTTTTTACGCGGCAAAAGCCACCGCGTGTGACCGAGGCCAGCCGAACACCGTCAGCGGCAACGGTTGGCTATGGAGCACAAACGTCAAGAACCATGCCGTAACCCGAGGCGTCGGAGCCATTTCATTTCAGACTGGAGGCGGGTACGTCATCACTGGGACCGTCGCCCAGCCGCTCGTCCTCACCTCCCGCCACGGGTGGTTCGACCGCTGGGACCCCACCAAGGACGACGACGGTGGTTACTACGGAAACTGGAAACAAGACCCAGGCGAACAAGGCGGAGCCCTTCCGTTGGTGGTCGCCGCCACCGTAGGGCGAGGCAGAGTGGTCGCGGTGGGCGACCAAAACATGTTGGGCGACGCGTGGCTTCGTTACGCAGACAACGACCGCCTGGGGGTCAATGCAGCTCTATGGCTGGGGAAAAAAACAACCACAAAGCAGCCCCGTGGGCCCAAAAAGCTCCGCCTTTGGGTCCTAGAAGAAGCGGGGCTACACCGCGCGGGCCGAAAAGGGAACTGGGGTTATTATTCGCTTTATGTCCACCTGGCCCGAACAAACGCGGTTTTGGTTCGCGCCCACCGTCAAGTTTCTCTCGATCCCGAAGACCTCCTCTTTATTGTCGCCGATGGGGTGCGCTCAAAAAACACGCAGAGCCAGGTTCTCTCATTCTTGGAGCGGGGCGGAACCGTCCTGTGGCTCGAAGGCCTCGCGCGGGGCGAAAGCAGTAACTTTCTTTACCAAGGCTGGCCGGAGCTCAAGCGCGGCTCCTCTTGGCTCAAAAACTTCCGAAGAAATGGCACTTCGCACCCAGATCCCGATACGACCCTCAAAACCATCGGCGAGGGACTTCGCGGTCCGCTTCTCGCCGGCGGTCCGCTCCTTGACAGCGAGGTGTGGCTCTACACCCAAAAGCCTAGCCAACCCTTGGTTTGGCACCAACGCGCGGGCAAAGGCGGAATCGTCTGGATCCAGCCAGCCCAGATGTTCGACAACAAATATCTTGGCGCTGTCGGGAAACCTGACTCCAACAAACCCAATGTGTTTGAGGACCTCGTTTTTCAGCTCGTCGATGGCTTGAAACGCCGGTACGAAGCTCGAACAGGAACCTATGAACTCTGATGCCGGGCCCGGCCATTGCGCGGCCGCGACGCCGACCCATTTTTGCGCCGAGGACGGCTAAAAAACCCTTTTTTCCGTGGCTTCCGGCGCGGTTCCTCAAAACCTGAGACATCAAGGCTCTCGGCGCCCTTTTTGCCCTTTTCGAGCTGAAGAGGTTGCTCAGCCTGCGCGAGATAAAGGAGCGCGGGAGCCAGTTGCTCCAAAGAAACGTTGAGCTCCGCTTGCATCGCTTGGAGGTGTTGAAAAAAGAAATCGAGCGGCTGCTTCGCAAAAACGTCGGTAACCCGATCCTGAAACTGCTGGGCTCGCCTTTTTTCGATTTCACGGGGGCGAGGCATTTTCATCCGTTCGATCTTCTTGCGGGCAACCCGCTCGATGCTCCGGAGCAGACGTTGCTCGCGGGGCGTGACAAAAAGAATAGCCTTGCCGCTTCGGCCGGCACGACCGGTGCGCCCGATGCGATGGATGTAGGGCTCTACATCGTAAGGAATGTCGTAGTTGATGACCAAGCTGAGACGCTGAACGTCCAGACCCCGCGCGGCCACATCGGTCGCAACGACGATATTCAGATCACAATCTTTGAGACGCTGGATGGTTTGCTCCCGCGAAGCTTGTGTCATGTCCCCGTTCATGGCCGCCGCCGAAAAACCGTACGCCTGGAGTCGTTGAGCCACATCCACCGTTGCTGTTTTGGTACGCACAAAGATCAAAACCCCATCGTGGGGCTCGACCTCGAGAACCCGAGTCAAGACTTCAAACTTATCCGCGGGTCGCATCAGCAAAAAGCGTTGGTCCACATTGGTGGCCACATTGGTCTTGGACGCAATCTTGATCTCGCGCGGTTCCTTCAGGTGGCGGCGCGCAATGCGCCGCATCGGACCAGGCATGGTCGCTGAGAACAGCGCCAGCTGACACCCATCGGGGGCCCCAGAAATGACCGCTTCCACGTCTTCGACAAAACCCATGCGCAGCATCTCGTCACCCTCGTCCAGCACCAACGCACCGATGTCTTCAAGCTTGAGGCTACCCCTTCTCAGGTGATCGAGAATGCGCCCCGGCGTACCCACCACAACGTGCACCCCCCGCCTGAGCGCCTTGAGCTGAACCGGGTAGGCCTGGCCTCCGTAGACAGGCAACACCCGAAAGCCCTTGAGCCCCCGGGCGTAACGCCTAAAGGCGTCCGACACCTGAATCGCCAACTCGCGGGTCGGTGTCAGAACCAATACCTGCGGCACAGGACGCTTAAGATTGAGGCGGCACAGCAAAGGCAACACAAAGGCCGCCGTTTTCCCCGTTCCGGTTTCGGCCTGCCCCAAAAGGTCGCGCCCCTCAAGCAAAGCCGGAATCGCCGCGCTCTGGATAGGCGTGGGCGACGTGTATTGGAGATCGGTTAGGGTTTGAGTCAGATCGACGGGCAAGCCCAGTCCCTGGAAAGTTTCGGAAGATGACATGGTGAACCTCGTGCCAGACGAGCTTCACCAAAAGCTTAACGTCCGTTCTATCGCGCCGAATGAAATGACGCCCATTATGGGTACCCGCATCGTAGGCTCCGTGGAAAGCTCAAAAAGTTGCGGGGCACCCTTGAGGCCCAAAGTATATACCCTAACTCGTCTCCGGCCACGTTTCGGCGGCGTGCATTCGGCCACCGCGGCGGGATTCAGCCCCGTTCGGGCGCCTCAAAAACACGAGGCTGAGCCCGGACAGGCCAGGGGATTTCGACGGATTCATAAACACTTACGCCGGCCTGCCCCAGCCCCATCAAAGAGACGGTGAGCTTGAGGTCGCTGTATTGCCACACAAACTCCACACGCTCGAATGTCCGGAGCTGGACATCGCGTTCCCCGCCGAGAACAGGAAGCCTCCCCCTCGTCTTGTGAGGGGGGCCAAACTGAGCCTCGAACGCGCTTCGAGCGGCTCGGATATCTACCAGGGCCGTTTCGGTATCCCGAAACCGTTGGCGATACGACATGTGACGAAGCGGGTGCGCTTCGCTATCAAACACAAAAAGGACCCGACCCACAATCGATGCGTCTCGCTTCCGATCCGGGAACGGGACAAATCGACGGCCCTCGCAACTCAACCGAACTTGCGGCGTATCGACGTGCGCATTGAGTTTGGCTTGCGAAGCACTGCTCACCGCATCGAGCCCCTCGCCGTGTGCCCGGCTGGCCGTACGAGACCGCATACGTGCCAATAAGGCCTTCATGGACGCGTGCTGGCAATCTAGGCGGTATTGCTTCCCCGTTTCCTCGGCTTCATGAACCGTCATGCGGCCGAGGTCCGCAACGCCGAACGCTCGCCTATGAGGGGCTTTAGGGCCTGGAGGGGGATCTATGAAGACAGGCTCCGAAGAAGTTGCGACTTCACCGTGCCGCAATCGAAAAAAAGAGATACTGGCCACCGACGACCCGACGATCGCCAAAATCACGAGTGTCTTACGCATTTACGGCACCCCCGTCTCAACGAAGGCGGCCCTGGTATGATTCAATGAGCCGGGGACTAGGCCAAAACCGCGGAGCATGGCGGGAAGTCATTGGCGCCGGCGGACTCAGATACCGACGATGATCTGTTTGATCGGAGTAATGGTCTGCACAATGGTTGTCACATCGTCCTCGGTCACGCCCGCGGCCTCTAAGGCATCCACCAAGTGCTGCGCCAAGGTGTCGAAATCCTGGTTAGAAAGATTCATCCCGGTATGCGACTCGGTCATGTTGCGGCAACCGTCTGCGTCCGCGGGCTCACCTTCTGCAGGATACGTCTGCGGGCCGCCGGTCACCGAGCCGATCTGCTTCACGAGACAGTTATCGAGGCGCGAGACATTGGCATTGGCGAAGAACCCGTTGATCGATGCGTCAGCGACGACACGGGTCCGAAAGTCTTGAACGACCTTGAGAATATTCGTGTCTTTACCCAAGCGATCATACAATGTGTCTTGATCTTCGTCGTCGTCACTGCAGGCCATCACGCCCGTGAGGCCAAGACTACAAACGACTGCAATGAGAAACATATAGCGTTTGTTCCATCGAAACATTCCGTTGCTTCCTCTCCATTTTGTTGGGAACTTGATTGACCCGCCATGCGAGCCTCACTCACAAGGCCGGGACCAGACACCGCCGGAATCATTTAATCAAGAACATCCGCACCCATCCCATGCCCCCTAAAATCATGGAAAACCCGAGATACCATGCGAGAAACCACTTACCCCCTACGGTGTGGAATTCGCGGGTGTGCGGCCAAGAACCTTTGAACACAACAACAACCACAGCCCAAAGGCTTGTGGGCAACAAAAACATGGGTCACTGAGGCCTCGGACAGAGCTGTCATCCACCGCAGCGCAAAAGGCATCCATGGTGCACACCGACCCGTGACGTCATCGCAATCTTTACTGCGAGGCTCAACATTCCCCTCCAGTAGAGCAAAACCAATTGACTTTAACATTCGGCTGCGCTGGGGTCCTTCGGACTCGGGAGGGACGCAAGAAACAATGAGCTTCAAAGAGAAGGCACGACCTGTCTCCTCAACCGCTGCCGGGCTTTGGGTGCTCATTGCGATGATACCTGCCCTGGCCGAAGAACCCACTCAGGAGTCCGTCACACGCCCGACGCACATCGATTCTGGCTGGAGTCTTTTTTCCGCCCCACATCTTTTCTCTGTCGAAAGTCTGTTCGCAACGCCGGGCCTCAAGGTTTTTGAAGTTTCAACCCGGGGCACTGTACGCAGATCTATCGAAGTACAGAAGAACGACGCCTGGGGACCTGCTGAAGCCGAAAAGGACTACTGGGTATATGCCCCCAGCCCACTGGAAGTCACGCAAGACTCGAGCGCCAACCAAACCGGCGAACCCACATTTTTAAAACAACGCGTGGTCTTCGAGGCCCAGCGTTTTGCGCAAGACGCGATCAACCGCATCCTGGGAGATCTAAGCGGCAATACGGCCAAGGCAGAACAAGAACGAGATGCCCACGAACGCAGTGAAGCCCTGTCTTTTTCCGAGGGCTCCGGCGAAGCGCACTTTTACGGCCAACGTTTTTCTCCGGAGATCTCTAACGTTCGCTATCTTGTCGAGTACCGCTTGGGCGCCCCCTTTCCCGATAGCGAAGAGACGGAACGAGGTCGTCTCGAAGACGCCGCGTACCTCGCCCAATTCGAACGTGTGTGGGCATACACGCTTGGAATCGCTGTCGCGCAAGCGTCACGAGACGACACCCCACAGGGCCACGAGCGTGCACAAGCCATGGCTCGGTATTTGTGCGCACACGCGGTGCTCAACCCGGCGCAGACCGACGAGCTCCAAGGTTGGCATTTTTCGTGGAATACGGACCGTGACAGCTGGCGCGATGCGCGCCTGGTGACTGGGGCCAGCGCGTGGGCCATCCACGGCCTCGGGCAATTCCTTGCCTCGCGCGCCTTTGAGCGCCTTGAAGCCGACCGAGATTGGTTCATGAACTGCTACACCATGTCCCTTCGCGGCCTCTTGCGCCATCGCCGCGCCGTGCCCCTTGCTGATGGTAGCGAGGCCTATCTGATGTCCGCAGGATCTACGGTAGACGGTTTGAAACATGCACAAGAACCGCACCTTCTTGGACTGAGCCAAAACCCAGAACATCGTCTGGCCTACTACACCGTACTCGATGCCGTCGGTTACGATCGCTACGATTCCACGAGCCCGCCGCGCATACAGCAGTGCGCGTTGGGGCGCGCATGCGACAACCACAGCCCACACGATTCGACTGTTTGGCGCTGGATAGACCTCTCAGAGACAGCGTGGAAGCGACTTCATGAACCCACCGAGGCTCTGAATATCGTCACCGAGCACAACCTCGACACCCTGAGCGTACTGAACCATGCCCTCACCCACCATGATGATCTTGGTCTCTTCAAAACTCAAGATCTGAATGCCCGCGCACTTCGCGCATGGCGTGACAAACTTCGCGCGGGTATTTTTCAGTTGCTCTGGGACGAAACGGGCTGGACCACAGAATTTCGTTCGTCCATCGCCCTCGACCCATCCAGCCCTCTGTCTCAAAGAATGCAACGCGCCCTCGATGCCCATGAGCCGCTTGGGCGATTTATCACCGGAGGCGGAAACCTCACACTACTGACAAACGAAACCCGCACGCCACCTACACGATACCGCTTTGCCCACAAAAGCCAGCACGCCGCCATAGACAACTGCAGCTGGCTCGCCCTCTCGGTCGACTACAAGGACCCTGGTTTTTCGGCCGAAACCCTGTCGGGCCTGAGCCACGCCGACAAACTGGAACGATGTCTTCGCTACACCATCATTCGTTTCATCAAGCCCCTGTGCACACGCGACTCCGGGGGCGACTGCGAGGCGGCCGAGTCGACCCATCTGGGCGCACACTATTTTCAAGATGACTTTCGTGACCCATACATTCGGCCCAGTCACCTTCAAAGCGCTTCCTACCACCTCGAAGCCACCATGGGGCTCATCTTGGGGTTGCTGTACTTTACCGAGGCCTATCCCGAGCGCCCGTACGCCGCATCCATGCGGCAAACCGCCCACGACCTGTGGGTCGACGCCCAAGCCTTTGTCGACAAATTTGGTTTCCCGTACTCCAGTCAGCGGATCTACAACCTTTCCACGCGCCTGTCTTCGGCGACCGCGATCGTGTGGTTCTTAGACGTCCACGACCACCTTGGCTCTTCATCCAGCCACGATGCCACTGAAGTCTCCAAAGTCGGACTCCCACTCAAGAGTGTGTTTCGGTCCCCCAGCAAAGGTTTTTTTGCCGCTTTCAAGGAGCTCATGAAGATGGACCCCGCCGCAGCGTCCACCGCGGTTTCTTGGATGCTTCCCGCCACCGTGCTGCTCGGCGATCTTGATGCCGGACTGACCACAATGGTCACGTTCGACATAGATCCCGGTCCAGCATGGACGAGGGTAGGAACCATCGATGCCGACCAAATCATCCAGGAGCTCGCATTCGGTGAGCATCGGTCCGGCGTAGTCCTCTACTACAACGACGAGACCGAGATTCGCACCAAGAAGCGCTACCGGAGCTCGGGCATCGCCCAGCCATTCGACGTAGACAAAATTTATGGTTTTGACACCAGACACCTGCAGAACCTGATCCCCACGGGACTGGGGTCACCCCAAGACAGCCTGGTGGGCGACCTCGCTTTCGATTCCCCCAAGCTCGTTGGGGACGAAGGCCAGGTGGATGTCTACGCTCTGGCAACAACAACACCACGAGACATGATTACCGACGCTTTTTTTCGCCATCACCTTTGGTGGCAACATGTGCTTTCCATCGCGGAACATATCCCAAACGATGGGGTTCGGGACATGCTGTTGACCACCATGCGCGGGCTTTTTCTTGGCTGGTTTTTCGACGCATCAACCGCCGAACGCTCAGCCGGACTGCCCCAGTCCAGCCCCAACGGCAAACCCCCCGCCTGGTGGCAAGACATCGTGGGCTACAGCGCGCTAGGTGAAAAAGACCCATCGTCCAATCCGGACGACCACATTCGCTCCGGTGCGCAGTGGCCGTTCCCGTGGTTTAAGGAGCTCAAAGAACAACCGCCGCGCGAACGCCCCCTCAATACCGCAGGTGTTGCCTCAACGATCGAACTCCCTTTCACACAAGACCCAAAAACACAATGGATGTTGGTCTCACTGGACGTCGATCGCATCCAGACGCTTCGGTTGATCTTTGATACCGGCGCACCAGCCACGCTCATCACCCCCGATGCTTTGGACAAACTACAAAAGACCGACAACTATGAGTCCACTCGGTGGACCATAGAAACCAACGATGCACACTCCAGCGAACAAAATATCAGTCCGATTGTCCAACTGAAGAACGTCACCCTCGGCCGCGCGACCTTCGGACGCTTCCCTGTTGCTGTAAGCGATCTCATCTCGCTACAAACCTCCCGGTCGGAGATAGATGGTATTTTGGGCTCTGATTTCTTTCATCGTTACATCGTTGAAATCGATCTTGCGAGACAGGTCATCCGGCTCCATCCCGAAAATGAGTATTCTCCTCACCCCGACGACGGCGACCCCGTTTCTTTTGTCTCGGCCGGCGGCCACATCCGGCTGACAGCAACCCTTCCCGGCCTCCCATCGATTCCGACGATCTTAGATCTAGGGTCAACGTTCAGCCAGGTGACCACCAGCGCCGCCGGACAAATGGTGGCCCGCGACACCAACCTCATAAGAAGCAACGGCGACGAGCTTCCCGCACGTATGCCTGAGTACGTTCGCATCGGCACCACAGTGTTTAAAGAACCGACCCTTGTCGTTCAATGGGTCCCCTTTGTGTGGGCCTGGAACGGTGGGCTCAGCCCGGCCATGATCCTTGGCCAGCATACGCTTGCAGGCCGCCGAATCGTCATCAACTACCGAACCCAAGAAATCTTTTTTGGCCCACCGAAGCCCTGACCCTGGAGGGCCGACGTTGCGACTATTCGTCGTCGGGAATGAATTCGATGTTGTCGAAAAACAGGGTGCCAAAGGCGCCAACCTCGTTGATCACAAAGGCGACACTCAGAGCCTGCCGAAAGTCGTCATCCGGATCTGGGCAACCCCTGGACTTGGCGTCGAACTCGCTAAATAAGATCGCTTGCGGAACCCACTTACCCGCAGCGGGGGCCATGCGAACGGCCTCTGATCGGTTGGTGAGTCCTTCTTCAGGACATTCGGCGTCTCTGATGGAGACCACAAAGCTCTGGCCCTCACTCGAGTTGTCACTTCTCACATAGTAGCGCACCCCTTTGTAGGGCCCCAGGTTCTGCGTCGTATCGGGCGGCGACGGAACACCTAAAGCAGCAAAGTCGCCGCAGTCGGGGTCAGTATTATCACCCACGGAGTAAGTGAACCGAACATGGGGCGAATCTTCGATGCCACCAGCAACCACGTGTTCTGCCGTTGCCGCCGTGTTCGAGCTCCCACAACTCCCCTCGTTATCGAGCGAAACGGCTGTGGTTCCACCAAATGCACTGCCCGTCAAATTCCGATCAAAGGTTGTCAGCACCGGGAGCGCGCCGTTGTTTTCGGGTATGACATCGCCATTCGGTATGAGGGTCACTTCATCAAAGGAGAGTGTGCCTTGCTCCCCCACCGTGTTGACAACAAACCCAAGACTCAAAACCTCCCTGAAGTCACCGTTGGGGTTGGGGCAACCATTCGATTTGGCCTCAAAAACACGAAACAGGAGGGTCTCTTGCACCCATTCACCCGGTGTACTGGGCGCGACAACAACCACTTCCGACCGGTTTGTGAGACCTTCCTCAGGGCAGTCGGCGTCTCGTAGGGACACCACAAACTCCTTTCCTGCAGAGCTTGCGTCGCTTCGGACCCAAAAGCGAAGACCTTCAAAGTCGCCCAGGTCTTTTGGCTCTTCCGGCTTGCTGGGCATGCCGTAGGCAGCAAAGTCACCACAATCCGGATCGGTGTTTTTGGTCACGCTGTATGTAAATTCCAAAAAGCCGGAATCGTTTACGCCACCCGTAGACTGGATGGTTGCTGTGGCGCTTGTGTTTGAGCTCCCGCAGCTTGCCTCGTTGTCGACGGAGACTGCATTGGCCCCTCCAAAGCCGTTGGTCGTACTGCTGGAATTGAAATTCGCGACAACCGAGGGCCCGAGAACCGGCTCTGGTTCGATCATGACCGCCTGGGACTTTGTATCGAGGACGGTAGTCCCGTCACGAAGCCGAATCTCAAGCACGTACTGGCTACCGGGGCTTGGATCACCGGTGACCGAAATCGTAAGGTCTGCAGTGCCTTTACCGATAAACGTTTCAACTTTCTCGCCAAAAACATTGTTTTCGCCACTCGGTAGGGTGGGATCCTTGAGCTGTACGATGATCTCTCGACTCTTGGTCAGCTCATAGTTCACGCGGACGGTGAATGTCCCGTTGGCCAGCGCCCCCGAAGTGGCATCGACCAAGCTGATTTCATTTTTCTCCGTCATCATCATGGGCTTGGGATCGGGGTCGGGATCCGGATCGGGGTCAGGGTCGGCGTCGGGGTTGCTGCTGCCACAGCCCAGAGACGCCAAGAGCACCGCCGACAGGACGAAAATGATAATGGGATCAAGGTTCTTCGAAACGCTCACGAAAGACATATGTACTCCAAAGTACCACGTTCCCCTCGTGTAGGGTAATTTGTCGTAATAAGGCTAAGCTCTGTCCCTCATCACGCTCGTCATTCCCAGATGGGGGGAATCCCAGCGAGGCCCAGCAACCTCAAAAACAAGCAGCGACCGCCGGCCGCAACCCATTCCTGAAACACGCCCACCGCCAAGCACCCACAAATTTTGGCGACGTAGTCTCTCCCGCTTCTCAACGCGCAGGCGCTGCAGCGGCCCACCATCATGCAGTCATGGCCCACCCGAGTAGAACGCCGGCTCACCAAGCGACAAAGTTGTGCTCCAAAACGGAGCTCCGTAGATTTGCCAATCATGGTTGACGGTGACCGCGCCCAGATTTCGCAAGGGTAGACACAAGCTGTGGAATACGCGAGGCATTCGGCATGAACTTCATAAGGGCGAACCCATCCCTTTTTGTACACCCGTTTCGGACAAGAGAAAGGCGTCGAGGTCAATTCGACCTGCATGGTGCGTTCACTTGAAAACCGTTGACACCCCCGCATCTTTCTCATCGTATGGGCGCCCTGCATAGGGGGTATCACCCCGATTGTCATGATGCGCAAGGAGCATTCCACGTGAGCAATCTTGATAGGCGAAAACGCCGAAGTGCCGTGCGGCTCAGCACCAGTCTTGGATTTTGTTTTTCCCTCGCGGCACAAAGCTCGATTTCCGAGGCCCAATCCCCCGCCGAGCTTCGGTTGCACGTCGAACCCGGCTGGAACGCCCTGCCTGTCATCGAAACCCCAAGAGACTCCGACACACCTCTAAGGTCTTCAATGTCTATTCAAGACAGCCGACAAAGGGAGCTGAGCATCCCGGATATCAAAAGTACGCTGTTCTCGCAAACCAGCGAACCCCAGCTGATGGTGGGTGACGGCGCTTTCGAAAACCAAACGGTCCATTGGGTCTTTGCCAGTCAGGCACAAGACCTGACTCTTCCAATCCCTCAAGAAACCGTCGAAAAGAACGCCGAACAAACGCGCACATCATCTTCCACAGTGGCGGAGGGGTGGCACGCAGTCCACTTCATCAAGACCCACATCTACGATGATCCCCAGGTCGATAGGGTCTTACGATGGGATCCCAGCGCCAAGGCCTACAAAGATCTCTCCGTAGGGGACCGCCTGGAGCCGACTGTAATGTACTGGCTCTACCGAAGTGCGCCTGGCATGCTTTCCTTCTCAGTGCTGGGCGGCACCGCAAGGACGCCACAGCCTCTGACCACCGCGTCTGAAGTCGAGTCCCAAAAAACGCCCCGCAGTCTAGTCGAAAGTGCGCCCGTCATCGGCCTCGGAGACTTCGAAACCCCCTCGGTTGCGACCAAGAACGACGTTCATGCAGCCATGCCCAAAAGCGTGATCACCGGCCACGGCGAAAAGACCATGGTTCACCTCGCATACATCGCAAAGGACGAGCAGGGTGACCACATCGAAGTCTTGCATTCCTTGAAGAGCGGCAAAGCAGGGTCGTTCAGAAGAGACCAAGGACGACGGGTGGCCACCGCCTTGCCGGGATGGACGATCACCGAACTCGCGGTGGCCGCCTCTTCGGAAAAATTGGTGATCGCTTGGATTGAAAAAGGCCGCGAAGGCGACATGACGCTGATGCGCATCCAAAAAAAGCAGCTGATGTTCACCGGTGCCCAAGAGCCCACGCCATCGATCGTTCAAGCCCCCCCAGGGGTCGGTGAGGCCGACCCGTCCTGGAAGCGAACCCTCAGCCTCGCCATCGACCCCGATGGACACGTCCACATGACTTGGAATCAAGCCAACCAAGTGTTGTACGCGTACGATTTTGAAATCGAGCGCACCCCCGATGGACGCCCCCTCAACGTCTTCAACCAACACGTCCGTACGCCGGCAACCGAAATCGTAAAATACAAGGCCCAATATGCCCCCCGCGCCAACGGGCGCTGCGATTGCGAGGACTGTTGGTGCGATGAATCGTATCCCATCAGCGAGGAGCCGGATCCCAAAAAGGATGGGCAACCGATGGGACCCTACATCGACCGAACCCATGAAGCCTACGCGTACGCGCCGTCTCTTCACATCGGCCCGAAATCGGTCATGATCATCGCGAAGCAACTTCGCCTTTGGGAAGACCATCCGGTGCCAAGCGAGGCCTGGCAACGCATGCACGCGGAGCCCATCTACAGCACGACCATTGTTCAACGCGCACAACCGACCAAATGGGTACAGGGTTGGCGCCAAACGTGGAAAGCCGCCTATGAGCCGGGCGATGAGCACCGGTGGGCGGGCCTTGGGTTTCAGTACCAGTATCTCTATCAAGGAACATGGCATGAAGACGACCAAATCGTCTTCGCCCATCGGTCTTTGGACCGTGAAGACACGAAGAGCCCAGCGAAGAAGGAACATTCGGCGCATCACCCGGTCGCCCCGTGGAACCTCAGCGTGGTCGATGGGCATTTTGCGCCTCAAGTTTCACAAAAGCCATCGTACCCCAAGGTGGCCCACATGCCTTCGGGTTCGCTGATCGCGGTGTACGAAAAAGGGCCCCAACATGACGCCAACCAGGCGGACGGCAACCCGCTCTTTTATGCCACTTCCGACGACGGCCAAGTCTGGGCTTCGCCGAAGAACCTCTTGGCTGAAGGCCAACCGCTCGCCGGCTACCTGCCTCAAGTCGCCATCAGTGGCCGTGGCGAAATCGGGGTGGCCTACTATCGGCCAAGTCTGAGCACAGATCTGGGTATTTCGGGTAGGGTCCAAATCGCCCGGAGTCGAGACCAGGGGCACACCTGGAATGTAGACACTCTCAACCAAGAGCGGCGCACCGAGCGCTTGCTTGATTTGGCGCCGCTGCATGGAACGACGCTCGACACCGAAACCACGACCAAAGCCGCCTACAGCGACCACTACGCGGGCGAACCCAGCCTGACCGCGGACGGCGACCTCTTTTTTGCCGCCTTTGTCCACCAGGCCAAAGAAGCCCACAAGCGAAACCGGATTTTGACGACCCGGGCATCCCGCGACCAAAGCGTTCGGCAGCTGGATGCCACCGTAGAACGTCCGTCCAGCGCCACGAGCGCGCCGCCAACGGTGAAGGTCGCACTCATCAACAAGCACCACGTCAAAGTGTACGATGCGCCCCCTGAAGAGCTTGTCGCCGCCGTCGAAGCGTCTTTGGAGGCTTCCCCGCAAGCCCCACTTTGGGCGTCCAACCCTGGCGCGCCCGCCGGGGCCCATGCGGCCCTCACCGCATCCCCCCCTCTTATGCAGGTGGAACTGGTCGAGGGCGAAGCCGTCGTCTCATGGGCCCCGGCGAACGCGTTCCACACCGACGAGGCCGTGCCCCCACACCCAAACCCAAACCCAGACCTCAACTACACCAAGGCCATCGCCGAGCGTGAAAGCCTCATCCGACGGACCACGCTCCAAGCCTCCGAGGGGGGGCGATACGACTATGCGGACTTCTATCCCCCCCTCAGCAGAGAAGGCGCGTATCAGGTGGAGTACCGTCCGGCCAACCATCGCTTCGGCGATGACCAAGTCCCTTTTGATCCCCGCGCCTCGTCGCTCTATGAAGGAGACGACCCAGATTCGATTCATCTGGCCGGATTCGAACGGGTGTGGGTCTATACGCTCGGCATCGCCCTGGCACAGCTGTCCCGAAGCCAAACGGTTCCCGGCCTGACCACCCCCGAACATCGCGCACGAACCCAAGCCATGGCCCGCTACCTGTGCGGCCATGCGGTGGTCGACCAAGCCAACCCCCAAGAGCTCAAAGGGTGGCACTTTTCATGGAACACCACCGGCGACAGCTTCAAAGATCCTCGTCTGGTCACCGGCGCCAACGCGTGGGCCATTCATGGCCTCGGCGTGTTTATCACCTCCGAAGCGTTTGCGGATCTGCCTCAAGACGAAGAGCAGGCATGGTTTAGGCAGTGCTATCAAAGTGCCTTGCTCGGACTCCAAAGACATCGGCGGACTTTTGAGGTCGGCCACCAGGCCCGACAGGTCAGCCTCATGACCGCAGGCTGGAGCACCCGCGGACTGGAGGCGGTCGACCGACCCTTCCCTATCCAAGGAGACGGCGAGCCGTCCCCGGTTGAAGCCCATCATGAACGATGGGCTTATTACAGCGTCGTCGATGCCATCGGCTACGACGTCTACGATGAAGCGCAACCACCGGCCCTCAAGGCGTGTGCCGACGCTTCTTTGTGCGCCGCCGGCGAGATACCCGAAGACGCGTGGCAGTCTTTCACCCTTTCCGAGCGCGCCTGGTCTCGTCTCAAGCGGCCAGAAATCGCCCGCAATGTGGTCACCGAGCATAACCTCGATGTTCTGAGCGTTCTCAATCACGCCCTGAACCACACCGGGGCGCTCGGGTTGAGCAACAAAGGCGCGCTTGAGGCATGGCGAAACGAGGTTCGTGACGGCATCTTCTACGCGCTTTGGGACCAGGTACCCCCTTCAACGCTGGCGTACCTCGCCGAACGCGAGCCCCACAAACAAGCGTGGCTGAAAGACGACGAGCCCACAGACGCCAAAAGCCCGATGGGTCGTATCGTCACCGGGGGGGCATTCCAAGAGGACGGAACCTTCTCGAAGAGCAGCCACACCGCCATCGACAATTGCAGCTGGCTGGCCCTTTCCGTCGACTACCGTGACCTGCCCCCTTCAGACGAGGGCGCGCCTTCCATCTATGTCAGTCGGCTAGAACGTTGCCTTCAGTACACCATCCTTCGTTTTGCCAAAAAGATGGGCTTCAGCGACAGCGGACCCAAGTACTACGGAACCCACTACTTCCAGAACGCGTTTCGCGACCCGTACATCAACCCAAGCGATCTTCAAGAATCATCGTACCACTTGGAGGCGACGATGGGGCTCATCCTCGGTTTACACCGTTTTGTCGGCGCCCATCCCGAAGTCCAAAGCAGAGAGGGCCTCGAATACGAGGCAAAGAGGCTATGGGCCAATGCCCAAACCTTCACCCGAGACCACGGGTTTCCTTACTCAAGTCAACGGATCCAGGACCTTTCGACTTTGCTGTCTTCGAGTACAGCGATCCTTTGGTTTATCGATGTACACGACGCCCTCGAAACACCGCCCTCATCTTTCCCTCCCGCAGCCCTGGCGATGGGTCAAAGCTTCTTTGGTTCGGCCTCATTTTTGGGGGGGCTTGAAACCTCTCTCGCTTTGGGTCCCCGGCCGGAGGCGGCGGCTTACTGGGTCTACGGAGTCGAGGTCATCAAACAGCTCGGCGCCCGGGAGGCCCTCAAACTCATCCTGGCCGAAATCCTCGCGACCGGCGTATTCACCGCCATCACCGGAGAGATTCATCAAGAAGAAATCAACGATCTGGTGGACCAGCTCCTCGTAGACGAAAACCACAACGTGGTGGTCGTGGAAGAACATGTTCCGTTTGAAGTTCCGGCGGGCTACGATTACGTTGGACGGGCCCCGCCTCTCGAACCGTCCAACCCCAAAGACTACTACACCTCCGTGCGCGACATGGTGAGCGCGTACCCCTCGTATTGGGAGGAAGCGTTTTCTGACAGCATCATGGCCAACTTGGGCTTTGGCGTGGGCAACACTGCCGAAGAACAAGAAGAAGCCGCCCAGGCCCTTCGCGCCATGGTCCACGGCGCGATTCCCCAAGACGTCATTCTCCAAAAGACGTGGGATGGCATCGAAGTCTACCGAAAGCTCCGCCTCTTTCAGCCGCTCGACCGGCTCTATCAAGCACCCCGGGGTGTGGTGCTCCATCTCAGTCCGGACCACGAAGGCCCCAAGCTCATTCACCACCAGCCAGGATCTTGGACGAACTGGTACGAGGGTGAAATCGCCGCCTCTGACATTCCAGAAGCCTACAAAGACACCTACATCCAATGGATCCACCAATGGCTCCTCGACATCGTACTCGGCGTACCGAGCTGCAAACAACGCCACAGCTCGGATGCCTTCGGCGTCACCGCCCCTTCACGCTGCCCCACGACCCTGCCCGGATGGGACCAGTGGCGAACAAGTTCGGTGCGCTCGTTCACGACTGGGAACATAGATGATCGCGGGAGCCCTGGAGGTTCTCCAGGCGGCATCCCCGGGTCTGGGGCACCGGGCCCCGACGATGTCTTCAAATGGCGCGGCGAAGAGATTCGGTGGGTCAATCCTCATCCTGAGCTGAGTGTTGAACAACCAGGGGATCTCATTTACGCATCCAGCGACGCGATTCCGGTCAAACAATATGACGCTGTCTTGCGCGTTACGGAGCAAGAAAAAGCGAGACTTGGATCTAAGAAGATCCAACAACCGATCGACCCGAAGACCGAACTCGAACCATCTCATCCGCTTGCCGAATTGAAGGTGAACGAGATCTTTCGCAGCCAGCCCCTCGGATGGCCGGGCGGCACAGACGTCGCGCATCAGGTCCAAACTGCCATGGCGGCCCTCATCGACCAAGGTATCAGCCGAAGACTCCGGGCGTATACTCTCCCAAGTGGGCGGACCGCGATTCACCCGGACGATCACGACGTCCTCGCCGCCATGAACCTTCTTCAGCAAACCGAAGTTCCGGTTCGTCTTGTTTCCCCTCCCTCGAAAGGCGTGATCACCCCCCAAGATCCAATGCGCAAGCTGTTTCCTCTCCCGGAGTCACTACCGGCTCCTATTACGTTTCCCAGCCACAAAAACGAAGAGGTTGCGGTGGCGGTCGTGGATGACTTCACGGCGTACGATGGTGACGTCAGAAGGCTCGATAGCAAATCGAGCCAGGGGCCCCGGCACACATCTGTCATCCTGGCCGAAGTCCAAAAACAGGCTCCGATTGTCGACGTTGACCCTGAACCCGAACGCGCGTACGCCATCGGATTCGACATTGGTCCTCCAGACAAGACAACCCCCGCTGATGTCGTCAACGCGATCCGTGCCGCCACCGAAGAACGACGGAAACACTTAAATGGGTTTGGGCTTCATCAGGTCACGGTGATCAGTTTGAGCCCAAAGCTTAGCTATTCCATCAAGGATCAGTTCCCGAAGGCAGATCGGGAACAGCTCACTCGACTTCAGTCCGAAATCGATAAGCGTCTCGAGAAGGTGATCGCCGAAGCCGCGGCCCAAGACATTCTGATTGTCTCCGGCGCTGAGCCCAACGCCACACTGAGCGAAGCGATTGTGAGAGCGGGGGCCAAGTCCAAACACTTTTTGTCGACCGCCGGAAGCACTCGCCTGACCCCCGATCCTACGGCCTCTCGGTCGGTCGTATCAGCAACAGAGGTTGATCTGGTTGCGCCTGGGGTGGCGCCAGTGCTCACCAACGAAGGCGTCGTACTCGAGCGGGATGGCTTCGTCCCGGTGGCCATCACGGCGGCCACCGCCTTGGCGGGCCGTTCTCTGTCCATGTTTGGGGACGTCCGGGCGATCATCCAAGAAACAAAGCAACCAAGCCGCTCGTCCGGGGATACGGGGCATCTGTCGCCCGTGGATTTCCATGTGCTGAACTTCGCACAGTACTTCGACTTTGAGAAGCGCGAGAAGTCGGTCATCGAAGATCGGGAGTTTTATCGAATCTTCAAAGCGGAGATCAAGGCCAGCCATTTGTTTGTCGTCCATCATGAAGGAGGGCCTTCTATTGAAGAGGTTCCGCCGTCTAGCCATCTACACCTCGGGGAAAACGACGAACTCATCGTCTATTTCGAGGATCGGGTGCAAGACGTGGTCAGCAGCCGGGTTTGGAATCAAGGGATCGCAACTGGAGATATCCAGGTCGTGGCGGGGAGTCCAACCGAAATTCGGTACTTTGGTGGCTATTCCTTACAGTCTGCGGGGCAGACCTTTCGGTTCCCAGACCACGCGTTTACCCATGACCTTGAATTCACGGACCCGGACCATTACTTTGTGTCGACCGATCCCTTTCTTGCTCACGAATATGACTCGATCGTCCAACACCGAGACACCACGAAGGTGTTCTTGGGGAATCGGCGCGTGCAACGCCTATTGAAGGGGCAAGAGGTCCGTCCTTCCGGCTTCCCAAAGGGCGTCTCTGAATTTCCCATCCGAGAAATTCTTCGGGGTCACTACGTACCCTTTGAGCGCCCATCTGTGCCCGGTGGACGAAGCCTCAAGGAATGGCTTACGGAATTGGCGAAAACCGGCATCGACGTGGAGCAGCCGGTTCACGTCTATGTTGACAGCAGCGCTCGTATCGCTTGGCCCCCAGACCAAGCCCTTTTGGCGGCGATGAACCTTCTCGGTGAAACCCATGTTCCCGTACGGTACCTCAGAGGAGACTACTGGGGATGGCTGAAGCGGCTAGACAACGGTGCGGGTTACGTGGGCCACCCAGACGTTTACGGTGTTCCTGATCATAAGTTTCAGGCCGCAGGTAGGCACTTTCGGCAAACGAAATTCGTGGTCGGCCCGTCGGATTCTGAAAAGGTATTTGCGGACGGGCTCCCCGCAGACGGAGATGATGTCAACCTATGGAACCTGTTATGGAACACCGGTGCCAACAGTTCGTGGCTGTTTGCTTTTGATGACCTTTTCCATGCTTCCGTGGGGACAAGCCACGACATGCAATACCGTGACCAAAAGCCAACCTACTATTTGGTTCGCTTTCGTGGCGGGGTTTCGATCTATGCCGCCACAAACATCAGCACCGACGAGGCCGCCGTGCCCAGTATTCCAGCCAAAGATGTGCTGGCGGCGGTCACTCCAGGCGAGGAAGAGGATCAGTGGCATTGGACCGTCAATGCAAAGGCCACAGATCCCTTGCCTCCGGTGGCCGCGTGGAGCCACCAAAGCGACCAGCGTGAACTGATCTCTTCGCTTGAACTCACCGACTTTGATTCGGATGTCGCTCGAGGGCTCACCGATTCGGTTTTGGATGAGGGGACCCTCATTTCCCCTCCGGTGGCCGTGACAAGCAAGGCTGGCAGAATCCAGATTTTGACCGGAAAGGAGGGCGCGGTCGCTTTGAAAGCAGCCGGAGAAGAATTCATCCAAGTCATCATGCTCCAGTGGGAGTCTTTAAGCTCGTCGCAAAAAGAGCACCTGACCAAGGCGTACTTTTCCTCGCTGGGGACAGACGGAGTTGTCCAAAAACCGAAAACCCCCAAGTATTTGAGGGCGCCTCGTTTCGATCAACCGCCAACCGTCGATAACTGGTCGCGCGTTCGTTACGATGAGAGACTTTCTAACCCGGATCTCATGAATCCCGTATATACCATGATTGTGCTCATCAGTACCCACGATGAAAACGAGCTTCGAAAGCGCCTTGAGGATGGAATCTTCTCACGAGATTGGACCACTTTCATAAGGGCGCTCGCCAAGAATCCAAGGGCTTATTCGGTGAATGTGGTCCAGCATCGAGATCAGTACGGCTTCCAAGATCTTAGCCTCATGGAGGACCAACAAAGCGAAAACTATATATTCCTTCAAGATTACTTCGGCAGCGGCGCGTTTCCAAGAATGGCCGCTGGATGGAAGCGGGCTTTTGCGTATTTTCCGGTCGCAAAACAAAAGGTGTTTGCGCTTTCCGACACGGGCACTTTTGAGCCCACGACTGTTCCGATGTCCTTCGCTCCTCGGCCCCCCAAAGCGGGTCGCAGCGGGTTCTGGTATAACCTAGGCGTGGATTTTACGTACGATGAGCCCGACTACCATCCCTCAGAACTCGAGCTGTATTTCGCCAAGATTGATCCGCGGCACCGGGAGCGCGGACCTGTGGATTACATCTATTTTGACCTTGACGTGCATAAGACCTCCCTACCCCAAGAACTCCAAATAGACCTGCATGGAGCACAAAAGAGTGTCGTGAAACGGTTGGGTACCAAGAGGTTTCTTGAGAACATCCAAAGCGGCGAATTTGAACTCTGGGTCTCCGGCCGTACCATCGGCCAATTTCGTCTTCCTGATGGCCAGCTAGACCAAACGAAGGTCGCCAGAGAAAGTACCCCGATCCGTATCGATTTGCGTAAATGGCTCACACCTTAGCGCTTGCCATGCTGCTCTCCATAGGCAGCAGGCTTGACTCAGTCAAAGTTCGGCGGTCCGAAGCGCCCGTTGGGCGCAATTCAGACGATCTGGATCGCAACGGTCGCGCCTCCCGTAAAGCCTTTGAGAAAGTGTCTTGTCGTCAAGCCCAGGTCACTCAAGCTTCGCCTTCGCCGCCAGAACGACCCTGGTGATCATGCAAAACTGAAATACGCATTGGGAAAGGCTGCCCGTTATTCAGTGAGCCGCGGAGCGGTCAGGAGCGAGCCAGTAAAGTTGACGTCGGCCAGCGCGAAGACGTACGACCGAGTTCTTACGTGTTCGGCCCAGTCCAGGGTTATGTCCTTCGGCTGTCCATGGAGAAACAGTCCCCGTGGAGGTTTACGCCTAACGGTCGACCTTCACGGAGACTGTTCGTGGAAACGCGCTTTGAACTTCAAAGAGTCCAAGCTCCAACTGATGCTAGAATTCCAGATCTACGGAGTAAGTTCCAAAATCGCGCGGCGTTACCGTATCTTCGTCTTCGGAGAAATCGACGAAGAGAAAGTATCTCCCCGGCTCGAGATCAAGATCGAGGTAGGCCGCGAAATCTGGCACAGTATAGCCCCCCGAGCAATCCACTTGGAGGCGGTGATCACGACAATCGCCCTTGCGAACATATAAAGTAATGCCACTTCCATACGTTACATTGGCAATCAATCGCAAATTCTTCGTCGCTTCGAAGCTGTAGACATGCTCTGAAAGATCGCTATTGCACGCCTTCCCGTCACCCTGTGCGTACGCGGTACCCGGTTTGTTCTTTAGCTTGCCAGTAAGCGTCTGCCTCACCGGATCGATTTCTTGCGCCGCACCACACGCCGAGGCCACGTCGTCACCAAACTGAACGTGGACATCGTAACGGTCTCCCGAATAGAAGTTGTTGCCAGAATCGATGTGCAAGTAGTAAACTCCAGCGGGCAGTATTCCCGGCCTAATAGAACCCCAGTGGTTCGCGCATGTCACTTCGGTGCAGTGACTATTGCGAAGAGCAAGAATCGACACCTTGCTGCGAGAGCTTAGATTATCAGCGTCAAAGTAACTTAGATTGTCAGCCTTAAAGTAAGTCGCTTCCTTGAGCTCGAATTGATACACTACCTCGGGGTAGCTTTCGTATTGCGTGTTCTCGCGGTCGAAAGTACAAGTGCTGTAAGAACGGTTAGGAGCCTTGGCGCTTAGATGTCCCGTCAAGATTTGGGTTTTTGCCTCAATCTTCTTTGCTGGACGGCATGCACCACCCATTTCCCTGTTGTCGAACTTCGCGAAGGTGAGATCCACCGTATATCTCCCTCCGAGCGAGTTTTTGGAGTCGACGAACAAGTAGAAGGTGCTGTCTTTGGGCAGCAGAAGATCTTCAATCTTCGACTCTCCTACTCCGCCTTCCCGAAAACAACCGATCTCGGAGGCCGGATCAGTGCAAGTTTCTTCACCGAACTCAGGACTTCGACGCAAATAGATGACCACATTGGGATCAGAACTGGATGCCGAAAAACGAGGACTATATAGGGGGTTAGCGTCATATAACGCGTGAGTGCGAAACATATAAACTTGCTCGGGACCCGCTCCGCCGCAGCTTCCCGAGGTGTGGCCGGGCGTTCCCGCTTCAGGCCACGCGCCTTCCAAGGTCTGGTTATAGGTTCCAATCATCAGTGGCTGCTCACAAGTTTGATGGGCGTAGGGTTCTAACGTATCAACCTCGAGGCTGAGCTCGTAGTCTCCGCCTTTCGCTTTAGAGGCATCTACGAAGAGAAAGTATGTTCCCGGCTCTAGAATCGTATTAATTTCTGGTTCGCGCTTGCCTTGAGTTCGATCACAAAAAAGATCTTCACTTTCTAAGCAATCTCCTTTTCGCAGTGTGAGAAGCTTTGCTGCACCGGAAGCCTTGGCGGAGAACCGGGCCGGGTGGCTTTCGACACGAAACCCATACGCATCACCTCGATGTTTGTATTCTTTGCCGCAGCCTCGTCGGAACTTCGTTCCATTGTAGGAAAGATGTCCTTTGAGAACCTGACTCTGAAAAACGATAGGTTTGCGTTTGTCGCATGCGAGGATATCGTCGGGAAACGAGATTTCCGAGTCAACCGGGCCCATGGCCAGAAAAGCAGCCGTTTCCTCAACATGTTTGTCATTGTTGGCCTTCTCTTCCTGTAGGCGCCAGCCGAATCCGTTCTGGTCGATCGCATGGTTGCGCGTCACCACGGCCTGGAATCCATCAAACGTCTGTACTTGAGTGACCAAAACCGGGATGTCAGTAAACTTCTTAGAGAACTTGACGGTTTTCCACGGTGGGGATGTTCTGCTTGTCGTGTTACCCCGACTCGTGCCTGCCTGAATTGCCATATCCTTGGACAACTGGTGGGCGCCAGATTCAACCACCACGTAGCTCATTGTTTCAGCAATATGAAGCCCGTCCAGGTAGTCCCATTCTTCAATCATGAACTCGAAGAATCCAGTTCCAACATTTCGCAGGCGGACATGAGAAGGATGAGGACCCCTGAATGTACTAAGGTTCATGAATACAACAGGGTTATCGTAGGTTCTCGAGTACACTTGTCGGTGCCATTCGTCAAAGTTCTTTGTGGCATTCCCCGCGGTGACTTGACCGGCTTCACCAATGATTTGGCCCTTAGCATCGAAGATTGGACCGGCGGGAAAGGCCAGGTAACCGAGTTCCTCCCGGGGGTGCCGGATTCCATCCCGGGTGGAGTTTTCTTCTTCGAGCTTGAGACGCATTCCCGTCTTGCCTATCGCTCGAAACCGAATGCCGATTGGATCGGGGTCCAAGAGAGCTTGGGTAGATGCAATGATTGCCGGAGGATCGCGGAAGGGCTTAGGAAAGCTTTCGTTCTGCCACGTGGACCCGACGCCTCCAGCGATGGTCTTCGCCAAGATCGCATCAGACGAACCAGCGGAGTTCTCGTTGAACAATTCGATATCGTCCATGTACAGGCCGAAAACAGCAAGCGGCTTATCCGGAGAATCCACGCCGGGGGGGGGCTTCTCGTATTCAACTTCGAGATAGAACTGCAACTGTTGAATACCTACGAAGGTGAGTGGAGAATGCTTGTTCCCTGAATCCACATGCGCAAACTCGGAGGGTTTCAAAGCGAGACGATACTCCCCGTGAGTAAATGAAGGAAGGCTCTTATCAGCCACATATGGTTTCTGATGAGCCCAGATCTCCCCGTGGCGATCTACGACTCGAAGTCTGAGTTTCAAACGCCTGGGCGGGTGCTCATCCCTTCTGTGCGTGTCGTCCAAGATTGTCCAAATACGTAGATGTGAATACCGCTCCATATGCTGAAGCCGGGCAATGTTTTCGTCCTTGATTTTCGTCTGGATCCAAAGAGGTCTTTCGTATGTTGCGCCAACGAGCCTAAATCCGCCTCCGCCGCTCCGTTTATGCTCTTCATGGTATTCGCTGAAGTTTGCCCCGCGGTAGGACTCAAAGTCTACCTCGGCGGGATCTTGACCTGACAGAGTTCGGTTATCAGCTAGAGGGTTCTCGAAGTCAAAAAGGACGGTTGAATCTTTTCTTTGATCTCCAGAAGGGTTCACTGCCGCTGAATACGTCCTGACGCTATCGAGAAGGGCGGCTTCAGTGTGCTGAGGGGAAGACGGTCCTCGACAAGAAAAGGAAAGTAGAATGCCGATTGTAGCGGCAACACAGCCCACTTTTTGTCGATGGTGCGCGGCATCACCGCGCAGAGTTGAAAAAATGGAACTACTGTCCGGGGAACCAGACAGCTTCGGCAGGACCAGGGTCCTCCTGAATTGGGATAATACGGGTCGTTTCATGGAGCGCTAGAAGTGCAAGATGGGATCCGGTAGGCGACGAACCGGGAACAGAAGTAAAATGGAGTACTATTGCCAACCATGTGACGGCGCACACCAAGAGCAATTGGGACTTGCGTAGTTTTGCCGCCAACTCGACCGGGGACACCTGCTTGCTCGATTGACCAGTGGCGACAAGAGTACAACGTAGTTGAAGTGAGCAACGCCAAGCGCTTGCATGAGCTTGAGTCCGAGAATCGATGGTCTCCCGCTGCCGGGGTGGGCGGTCTATTTCCTTACTAGGATACGGACGTTGGACTTGCACAAGACCTCCCGACCCCAACAACTCAAGATAGACCTACACGGGCCACAAAAGAGTATTGTGAAACGGTTGCATGCCACGAGCTTTTTTGAGAGCGCCCAACGCGGCGAATTTGAGGGGCTCCGAAACCGAAACGTATCGAACAAAGCTGTGGCTTCAATCACCAGATAATTATTGGAGGACCATCCACTTTTGGAAACCCTCCAGGGAAAATATGCTGAGTAGTCTCCAAAGCCTCACCCAACTCCGCCTGCTGCGCGTGAAGCAGAAAAGTATCCACCCCCATCGAAGCCCCCTCCGTACGCTCAATGCTAGGGACAAACGTGAGGCGCGCCTGAATTTTCGCTGTCTCCTCTTGAGACAATTGGGCGCCGCGCGCCATTTGCTCAAACACGCTTTGTGTGACTCGACCGCTGCGGACCATCGAGTAAACAGCCACTGCACTTAGACCAGATCGAAACGCAGACGCCGTCAAATCACCTCCGTAGTACTGGTTGATGAAACGCCGGAGCTCGCGAACATTTTCCATCAGGTCCGTATCTTCTGTGCCCCGCGTTGCCAATCCTAGGACCGCGGTGGACGCGACCTCGAATGCCGGATTTTCCGCCAGGATCCTGTACTCAATCGCCTCTCGACGCCAATAGTACGGTGACGCCGGGTTCTGAGCCGAGGCGACATCGATGCCATCGACGTTGTAGTCGACGTGATCCGCCTGAACAGCGAGGCGAATCGCATCGTTCCACCGGGCCCGCAGTTCGACTCGAATCGCATCAATACGTCCTTCCGCCCAGGTTTGTGCCTCGATGGGGACCAAATGAGCGTATGACGTATCCGCATGCACCCCGAGTAACCCATCCAGGTTTCCGAAACGCCCCTGTTCTTCCCCATCTTCCGAAACCGAGTCCCCCATGATCTGGCCCAGGGCGAGGAGTTCGAAGTCGTCGTCTTGACGATCCATCTCAAGCGCCAATTCCACTGGGCTGCCGGCGCCCACGCGGCGTTGCAACAACACGCGGAAGGCCTGCTCCACATCTTCGCACGCCACACCCAAAAGTGCGCTCGCGTTTTCATGGTAAAACGCCGCGGAACCATTGCACCAGTGACTAAGCTGGTCAATGGATTCCAAGAGCTGGTCCTCGTAGAGAACGCCGGCAAAAGCCGCCGGCCAGCGATAACTTGGTGTTCCTTTGAGGTACTCGAGGTACGCAAAGCGGAGCTGCACCATCCGATGAAGCAGCGTGTCAAAAGTACTCGATCGAAAGTCTGACATGAGGAGAGCTCCGAGAGTATCCAAATACCGCCGGCCGAGACGATCACGGGCAACGGCGGGACTGTGGGCAGGAGGCGGTGAACCTGCCGCAGAAAACATGGGCAGGGCGCCGACCTGAAACAACCCTGCGGGGTTCTCCAAAATCTGAAGCTTTGCAAGTTCGGCCACCGTCTTCGCTGGCGTCTGGTTGAGGCGGTCAAATTCGAGCCACGCGAGCTCACTGAACCGAGGATCGATGCTGGCCATCCCTCGAAGGACGAGGATCGACAGAAACATTGGTTCGCTCAAATCTTGTCGAATGCCTGGCGTCGGTGTCGGGCTCAGCGGCCATAACGTAAGCATGTTTTCCAACGACCTCCGGAAGCGGGAATCGCTTCGGGAGGTGGTTCGCAAAAACCATGCAGCCAGGGCGGCGGCCTCGACCCTGCTGCCCACACCATCCCATGGGGCCACTGTTCCATCCTCGAATGCGCGGAGCAGCGCAAGGGGTTGCTGGCTATCGTCGTTCGAATCTTCAAAGAAGTCATCCATCGCAGAATAAATCCGCTGATAGAAAACAGCGAGGAACTCTGTGTCCGCTTCTGCCAGGCTCGGAAGGTTGAGCACCGCCAGAAGCGCGACAGCCGCATAGAACTGGTCTTTGATAGACATCACGGGGGAGAGGGTCGCCGGTTCTTGCGTTTCAAATGTGCGCGTCCAGTGGTCCGGATCCGCCATCGCTTGCTTGAGGGTTTTCGGATAGCCCAAGCCGCTCAGGAGTGGGCCAGTACTGAACCCTTCCGGGCTCAAGGTTCCCCACATCATTCGCAAAACATTGACCAGGCTGCTTACGACGCCTGGAAAACGTCCACCCTCAGGATCAAATTGCTTCAGATAGCGCGCGATCGCGTAGATGGCCAACAACTGCGAGCCGGTGTGGTAGTAGTTTATGGGCGCGTGTCCCTGCGGTGACACGACGAAGGGAAACTGCCTCGCCTCCAGCGCATTTCGCTCTAGCAGCGACAGCAGTCCATCGACCCAGGGTTCGAGAATGGGTACCCGAGCAGCGTAATCGGGGTCGTACTCAGGAACCCGGGTGGAAGCCGCAAGAACCGCCCACGCTTGTTCTTCGACAAACGTGATCCGGCCCATAGCCCCAAAACCCTGGCGCGTATTGATGGTGATGTCAGAAGAGAAACGGGTCGGCTGTCGGTACCGCCACAATGAGTCCACGACGACCGGGGGCTCCTGAGAACGATCAATGACCTCATACGCATAGGTCCGGAAGCCAGAGCGAGGCCTAAACCACCAAAAGCCCGCGCCCAGGACGTCGGGCGAAGGGCGCCTGGGGTTTTGAGGGTCCGTGAGCATCGAGGGAACCGAGATGGCGAAATCCCCGGGGCGTTCGCGAGAAATAAGGCGGGCGATCGGTGTACCGGCAGGACGCGGCACGGGGGCCGTCCAATCCACACGGCCCAGTTCTGGGAACCCGTGGGCGCCTTTCTTGAAAGAGAAAGAAAATTCACCGGTGACACCGTCAAAATCCGTTTCTCCAACGAACCACTCTGTGTGTTCAACGCGCATGGACAACATCACGTGGTAGGCCCCCCTAAGTCCCGTCACATCGACGCGGCCGGAGAAGGTGTACTCAACCTCATTGAACAAGCCCCACGGGTTGATGAAAGCGCGCAAATCGTCCGAGGGTGGATAGATCTTTTTGGCCTTCATATCGACGCTCAGTGAAGTGATGTTGACCGGTACGTCGGCCACTTCGGTGATGGGCGACGGGCCGCCTCCGTCCGCGACGTGGATCCTCGTAGTCTGCACACGGCTTGTGCCGTCCAATGCATTTTCTTGGACACGCCGGCGAATCCGGTAGTTCTCCAGCGGGCCTTCACCGTCGTAGACACCCCAGTCGGGGGCGGCTCGACCACTTTCGTCTATCGCCATAAAGTGAGGCCTAAACCGAGGTCGAGGTCCGCCAAGGCCTCCCCGTTCGAGCAGCGTCTCCCAAGCGTCGTTTACGGTCTGTCTCTGCTTTTCCAGATCGACGCCGCGGGCGTAGTTTTGGAGGGGGCGGTCCAGATCTTGATCGCGGCTGGTGTAATAGTCGTAGACGTCGATGAACCAGATAACGGCCGTGCTCGACTCGAGCAGGGTCATCAGGTCCTGTATGCGACGGCTTGAGTACGGAAAACCGTTGTCCCGCACAAACTTCTGCATTTCCCGCCAAAGTGTGTCCGCGGTATCGCGAAACCGCTTCGCTTCTGGCCTGAGTGGGTTCGCATCGACGAAGCGCCGCAGTCCTAGTATGAGACCGGTGGTTGCCTCCAGATGGTAGAGCTCTTCTTGTTCGTCACTGGGGTCGATGTACGGGTCGGAAAAGCTATTGGGGAAATAGTGGGCGCCAAGATAGGAGCGCCCGTTGAATGGCAGAGGCTTCACAAAAGCCCCAATGGTGTAATCCAAGCAAGCCGACAGCTTGTTCCGTGATCGGACGTCCAGCGTTTCGTAGTCCACCGAAAGGGCCAGCCAGCTACAATTGTCAATCGCGGTTTGCGAATGGGGGCGGAAGTCATTGCCTGAAAAAGTGCCCCCGGTGATAAATCGCCCTTCTTGGGGATCCCAGAGTTTTTCAAAGATGGCATCGCGAAGCTCATCACGCCAGGAAATGAGTTCTGCTCCGAACACACGGTCTGCCGGTGCCATATGCTTGGACAGATCTTGCCAATGTTTGAGCGCATGATTGAGGACACTGAGCTGGTCCAGGTTGTGCTCGGTCACGACATTGTCCGCATGGGACGTCTCCTTGAGCGTTTGAAACTCAGCTTGGGTCAAGGAATGCCGGCCTAGAGGTCTAAGATGGTCACCGTCCCGACGGAATCGCTGAATGGTGGGTGGGTTCTGTTCATCGAAGGTCTCGTAGCCGATGGCGTCAAGAATATCGTAATAGTCCCAGCTCACTTGGGGGTCATCTTCCAGCCCGAGCCGATGGGGCGCCCGGGCCTCTTGAAGGCCGCGGGTGGTTCGCCCGGCCGTCATGAGCCCGCTCCGCCGGTGCGCCATCAAGCCTCGAAGCGCCTCGAGATAGCAGTCCAGGATCATTTTCTGTTCCATGCCCCTCGTGGTGCTGAGAAAGGCTGGAGTCGTCACATACGCGCCCAATCCATGAACCGCCCAAGCGTTGGCGCCGGTCACCAGTCGAGCGTCGGCCCAGTCGTCGGAGTTTGTATTCCACGAAAAGGGCCACCCAAAGATGACCGGCTGATCGTTGTCCGTGCTTCGCTCGGCGTTGCGACAGATAAAATGCGCCAGAGCGTTTGCCCTTGGGCTGCCCTGACGCGCATACTGCGCGAGGGCAATGCCTTGCGTGTAGACCCAGACCCGATCAAACTGAGCCAGGTGCGAAGAATCGGATTGAGTGACGTCGCCTTCGTACTCAAGTTGGGCGCCGAGGTCGGTGCTGTACAGGGTGTCACGAAGACGCAGAGCCCGAAGATAGTTGCCGCGCGTGCTGGGGGCATCGACTTGTTTTTCCGGACTTAGAGTGGATTCTGGCGTTGGCCCAAACGATAGGTCCACTTCAGCAGCGCCGACCTGGAGTGCCTCAAAGGCCGCCGGCGTCAGCGACCCTGCTTCTGAAAAGGTCACCCACACCGACTGGCTTGCCGCCCCTGCTCGTAGTGGCGCAACCGAAGCCAATGGCGAAAGGGTGTCGGGCACACAGTCTCCCGACAACAGATGGTAGTTGTCCAGGCACTCGAGTTTGGCCTCAGCGGCTTGGTTTGCCACAACGTGGGCCGGCGCGGTCAGTGCCAGACGCGAGGATTTGCTTCTCGAACTCGCAGCCCGAGTGGTCACAATATGATCTTGACCGCCCGCGGACTTCGAAGCTTGAACCCAGGCGACAATCGAGAGATCTTCATAGCTGACCACCTTGGGCACACCTCTGAGGCCGTCGGCCTCTGCACCATGGGTCTTCCAATGGACCGGCGCGGGCGATGGTTGGCTGACGGTCGCCGGCCCTCTCGTATTTTCAGGCCCATCCACACGAACCACATGAATCGCGCCTTGTTGAGCGTCGGAGACTGAGTAGAACGCGGCTGTCAGTCTTCCTTTCGTATCCACGGCCGCGTCGGGTACATAGCCCGTAGCAATCAAGCTCGGTGGCGACCAACTGAGGCCTTCGTCGGAGGAACGCAGCGCATAAATGGGATTGCCCCCCGGGTCGTTCGGGTTCGATGATTCACCCTTCTCGTAAACAACCACCCAGTGACCATCGGGGCCGCTGGTCACCTTGGGGTAGGCGGGGCCTGCCGCACCCTTGGCCAACCCATTGGCTTGGCCGCATCGTTTCGCCTCACCTCGCTCACCCTCGAACACGTCGAGCGTGCGAATCCTCCACTTTTGGAGCGTATCGTCAATCCATGCGCCTTGCGCCCAACCCCTTTCGACCGGACGCGATTCTTCCACAAGCTTCACGAAATCCCCCACCACCTTGGGAACAAGCGTCTGCTCGGTGCGAAGCTCGGACCAAACACCCGAAACAAGGGGACGGGAGGCTATCTTGATACGGTCCTTTTCGTCCCAGCTGCCGCGGTGAAGATTCATGTATCCATCACGCTCGTGAGCTTGTACCCCATTGAATGGCGCACAGGCGTAGGGATCTTTTTTCCAAGCGTGACGAAAGCCGCGCTGACGGGCGATGGCGTCGATGGGCGGGCACCATACGCGGAGACCTGTTTGTGGATCTGTCTTCTTTTGTGGAGATGGAACGTAGGGGCCAAAGTCACCCGTCCAGTTCTCGTTTTTCACTGGAAGATTGTCGAAACTTCGGGTCTGGCGAACCACAATGGTCACCCTGTCGTCGCCCACGTGAAGCGACGGATTCTCAACATAGTTGCGCTCGACCCTCTGCAGATACACGCCAAAGGGCTCCCCTCCGTTTTTCGGATCGGGCTCCAGCGCCAGCGAGTAGGATTCTTCGACCGGGCAACCGCAGATATGTTCGCAGTCCTTGGCCCCATCCATACGGCTGTAGCGAACGACGTCATCGTTGATCCTACGCTTGGATTCGTCGAACACGTTCTCGGGCGGGCCTTGAAGGTCCTTCAAGTACAGCGCCTGACTGTCTTCTCCCCAAACCAAGTGGCTGTGCCCCAGGTGATCGATGCCAAGCCCAATACTGCGCTTCCACCGGGTGTTTGAGCGAACGGGGCCTTCGACAGATGTAAAGTGCTTCCCATTGTCAGTGCTTTTCACCACATAGAGACTACTCGAGCCGCCCGTCTCCTCCCCCGCCAACGGAGCGATCTGGAGCCACGCGATCAAGACCTGCCCCGCATTCGCGGCAATGGCGAGTTCGCCAATGCGCACGTCAGCGGCGGCCAAGAAAAGAGAGACCGGGGCACTCCAGGAGTCCTTCTTCGCCAGTCGGTCACTCAAGACGTACTGAATCCGATCGCCTTGTTTCTCACCATCGCCCCGCGCCACGTACACCATGTGGGTTCGCGCCCCGTCTTCGCCCTTGCTCACAGCCAGGGCTGGAAGCGCCGCCGTCAACCCGGGGGAGGTGACCCGGCTCGGCATCTCGAATATGCCGGGGACCGCTCCGGCCACAGTTTTTGCTTTGCGCAACACAACCCGACTCGAGCGGTCCGATTCGAGGGGCCCCTCCTCACCTGGAAGAATAGCAACCACATGAAAGGTGACGCTGCTTCCGTCCTCGGGAAGCCTAACCTGGTACCGCGTCTCATTCACCTCGGCCCGTTTCGGTGACCCCCCTTCACCTCTTTCTCGAATCACCACATAGCGGGGGTGCACGCCGGCTGGCATAGGGGTTCCATCTTCAAGAAGTTTCGGAGCAACCCACTGGAGGATCGCCTGTTCTTCATCAGCCCACCCCACAATCGACCCCGGTGGGCGAGATGGCTTGGGACTCAAAGCGCGTTCGTAGACCGGCCCGAGGGCTCCTGCCCCGCCGCTGCCGGCAACATCGTAGTCGGCGATGCCGAGCGCACGGTGTACTCCCTCGAGCCAGTACACGTTCCCCGGTTCGACCAGGTCGTCACCTGAGACCGCCAACTTCTGCTGCGAGGCCGCATCCCAGCGAAAAACACGAACGGGCGCCATCGAAGACGCCGGCGCTTTTTTCTCAACGGTCCCGAACCGTCCGGAGGCCTCCACGCCCAATCCAAGGTCTGGTGGAAAAACCGAGTCCAATGGGGTTGTTGACCCAGCGGGTGCAACGTAGACCCAGTACGTTCGCCCCACGGCAATCTCCGAGCTCCTCTCATACTGGAACGTCCGTTGCCCACCCAGGGGGCTTGAGACTGGGTCAATTTCAAAAGCCACCCACTGTTTTCCCGAAAGCTCTTCTAAAAGTTCGGACCGCTGGCCAAGGACCAACGTCCAACCCACAGTGAGCCCAGCTGAGGCCGATCCTCTCGGCGTGAGCCCCGGTTGCGCGCTATCGAACGAATCGCTGCATGCCATCAACCCAGACAGGAGCCCAAAAAACCAGGCCATGGACCCCAGAACACGCCGCGATAGCCGATTTCTCGTAGCGAGCCAGTTCGCCCTTCCCCTCATCCAGTTTGTCCAGCGCAACATCATTGTCCTCTCTTCCTGAAGCGCGAGACTGACGCGATCAAGGTTTTTTCGGGTCCGATTTCTCCATACACCCTGGCCTCTAATGTCAATATGACTGGCAGACAAAACTGCCCCGAAGCAACCCTATTGTGTCCACCCTTAAGGCGAAAAACCCCGACGACAATTTCTCGGCGGCTTCAAGCCTCCATCGCGCTCGTCTCACTTTCTTGCGGGCTATGGCCGACCGTCGCAAGAACGGTTCATCACACACACCGCTTTTGCTTTCTTGCCGCGCCTCAGTTGGCTCATTCCTCCCGCAGAGGCAAAATCAGACTCACATCTGCGGCGTTCTCGCCGCTCATGCGAAACTCAGGAACAAAGTCATTTCGAAAGCACCACCCACCTCACCTGCATTGATCTGAACCCGTTTGCGTGCTGAGTGAGGGAGGGAGGCCAGGTTGAGCGATCGATGGAGAAAACCGGCCCACGGACTTCTGCCACGGCAAAACTCGTTGACACTTGGACCTTCCTAATATCGGATGGCGCGCCATGCCAAGAACTGTGCGGAATGGGCGCCTCATACGCAAAGAATGTGGTTGGCTCCATCGCCGGACCCTGCAAAACAGTCCTCAAGGGCTGGCCTTTTTCGCGAAACACAAAAGGCGACACGTGGAAGGATGCGCGACTCGTGACCGGGGCCAACGCGTGGGCCATTTACGGACTGGGTGTATTCGTGGCCGAGCGCACCCAAGACGTGCCGTCTGAGCAAGCTCGGAACGCACTCAAATCGTGTTATCTCGATGGCATCGAGGGCCTTTTGGAGCACCGCCGAGCGTTGGGCGACGGCATGAGCCTGGTGACCGCCGGATGGACCACCACGGGCTTGGTGCATGCCCGCTCGCCTCAGAGCCTTGACCCCACGCTCCCGGCCTACCCCAAAGATTCGGAAGAACGTTGGGCCTACTACGATGTCCTCGACGCCATCGGCTATGACGCCTTCCCCAGCGAAGAAGACCAGTGGCCCCAAATCCGGACCTACCGCCTCGTGCCCGGCGCGGAGCCCAACGCCAAAGTCTACGGCCGCACCATCACCGTCCGTCCATCAGACTGGGCCGCCCTGAGACGCCGGGTCGCAGCCCAAAACGTGGTGACCGAGCACAACCTGGACGTCCTCGCGGTGCTCAATTACGCACTCACGGTTCAAGACAAAGTGGGCCCGAACGACACCGATGCCCGTGCAAAGTGGGCCTTCCAACTCAAAGAGTGGAGAGACAGCCTCCAAAAAGGCATTTTTGAACTCCTGTGGGATGACCAAACATGGTCGGATGATCTGCATGAATCCCAAAGTGCGCTCAAAGACGCACCGCTCGGACGCATTGTCACCGGGGGCACGCTCGACCAAACGACCTCGGCGGACTTCCCACTTTTCGCTCCGAGTTCCCATTCTGCTATCGACAACTGCAGTTGGTTGGCGCTGTCGGTCGACCCGGACCATCTGGGGACCACCTATCGGACGCGATTGGCGCAGTGCCTCCAATACACCCTATTGGTTTTTGCCAAAGACTTGCCGTTCGCAGGCAAAAACTACTACGGAACCCACTATTTCAAGAACAACTTCAAGGATCCGTACATCGAGGAGAGCCCGCTCCAAGAAAAATCCTATCACCTCGAGGCCACCGGGGGGCTGGTCCTTGGCCTTATTCGTTTTGCCGACGCATGGCCCGACCACCCACGCGCCGAGCACTTTCGCCGAGAGGCCCTCCGGCTGTGGGCCGGTATGCAAGACTTCGTGACCGATTGGGGCTTTTTGTACTCGAGCCAGCGGATCCATAATCTGTCTACCCGCCTAGCCTCGAGCACAGCGATGATCTGGTTTATCGATGTCGACCAAGAGCTCAACCCCGAGGGTGCCCATCTTCAGTCCACCTTCGAGCCAGGTTACGCCGAACTCGACGTCCCCTTCGAGGACGTGCAAGCGGCCATCCTCACGCTGGGCGATCTGATGCAGGCCCCCGAAACCAGCACTGTGCCTCGAGACCTTGTGCATCAATTCGGCCTGACGTTGGTGCTCCGCCGGGGCAAGCTTTTGTCCAAGTTTGGTCAGCGCATCGTCACCCTGATGGACGATGCGCTCCAGATACCTCCCGGACTGCTCGCAACCTCGCTGGTGGGGATCAATACCGCCGTGTACCTGGGTGCCACCGGCGAAGTCGATGTCGGCCTGGAAACGATCTTAGTTGGTCCCGAACCCCCCACATCGGCGATTTGGAACCGCGAAGGGGTCATCCCGTCCGGGGCAGCCGTCGTCCAGCCGGCAGGCAGCCACTTTCGCCCGGAGCGCGAGATTCGCCGAGAGGTCTCGATGTACGCCGAGGGCCCGGTGCTCGACAATCCCCTGGCCAACCCTTCGTTCGCCTTCGACGATGACCGCATCTACTTCATCGACATGAACTGGTTTGAGCTCGAAAGCCCCCTCGGTCAATTGGGCGTCTTGAGGCCTGCGAGCGACGCCTTTTGGCCGGTGTTCGCCCTCAAGGCCGATCGCCCTCGTGCAGAGATCCTGAACGACTTCATCCGCAACCACCGCTTATGGAAAGGGCTCGCCCCCCTGGCCCAAAACTGGTCGGAGCCACTCCGCATCGCCTGGCTCTACCTCGTAGAACTCGCCATCCGCGGCGACTTCGATCGCGCGGCAGCCGAGCGCTATGGCCTTCGAGCCATCGCCAACTCCGAGGACAGTACGCCCAACACAACGCCACCTCCAGACGCCCATCCCACCCCATCGGCCGATGGCCCATCCACGCCCGATACAACACCGAAATCCAACAACCAAGGCCCAAAAAACCCGACACCAGGAGAACTCGTCTATTCTGGTCCGGACGCTGCGCAAGCAGCCCTTCGCCACGGTGCCAGCTGGAGCGATCCATTGCTGCAAGACCTCAAGTGGGCTCCCTGGCTCCTCGATCCCAGTATTGAAGTACCCTCTATGCCTGAGGCCGACAAGGCTCTTCAAGACTTTGCACACACTCTAGTCAGTGACCACGGACAATCACTTCCCGAGCTGGTCCCTGGGAAGCTCGAGGGGTCGTCCAACAACCTGGTGTTGCCAGCCATGCCCCACCACCCCACTAACCAAGCAGCCTTTCAGCTGTACGTGCGCTCGCTGTTCGCATCCGAGTTCCCCCAAGAAGAGGGATGGAAAGCCCCGGTGGAAACCGTCATCGACGAGTGGATCGCACCCAACGGCATAGCCATCATCCGCGACTATCAAATCAAGGTTTGGCATCAGGACGGCCATACGTCGACAGCACGGTGGGAGGAAAATGCGCACCACCCGAATCGGATCCTGGAATGGAACCAGACGCTGGTCAAACTTGTCGATGACCGAGCTAAGCCGGACCTCACCCCAGCGGGCAAGCCAGTCTGGACCACGGATGCAATCGTCGTACAGCACTTCGACGCCATCACCCATTACTTCGAACAACACCAGAACGAGACCATTCAGCGGATCCGAGAAACAAAAACACTGACCGACGAACGCCACTACCCCAAAGGCGTCGCCGAGATTCCGGTGGGCACCATCTGGCGATCCGCCCCGATCCAGATCGGCGGTTCCGACGGGCGCAAGACATTGTTCGAACTCGTCGAGAGTCTGCTTAACAGGGGCAAAGACGTGGACAACCCCATCTCCATCCATGTGCCCGCTGACGACAGACTGGTACTCGAAGGCCGAGGACACCAAGTCATCGCCGTGTTCGCCGGGCTTGGCCAAACCCATGTACCGGTCGAGTTCGTGGATGCGTCTGGGAGCCGCGTCCAAGAGGGTGAAACAAGTGCTCCAACATGGCGCGATGGCCAACGTTCGGCACCCACGAATGGACCTCAGACCGACAAGTTTAAACACACCGACGCGATACCCGCTCCTCAAAACGTTTCTTTTGGCTCCAATAATTGGCGTAACCAGCCCATATTGCACGCCTCCTACGAAGCGTCCCCATTCTTCGACAGCCTAGGGTTCGTGGCATCCCACAACAAAAAGATGATAGAAGGCCTTTCGACGGGGCAACGCCCCGAAAGAGCTGTGAACGCGAACATAGTTTTCTTTGTGAAGATTCCCAAGAACCTTATCGACCCCATCAAAGAGGAAGGTTTACCCATCCACGCACTGAACAACCACGAAGGGCAAGAGCCCATTCCGGGTCGGCCGCTTTACTTTACTGCGTTTCAACGATGGCTCAACGACGACGGCGAGCTCATCGACGGACGGAGGTCCAAGGTCTTTGAATACACGCCTGTCCAAAAGAGCACGATACATGTCAGTGGGGAGCTTGACGTTGAGAAAGTCGACGGCGCCTTTCGGTTCAAGTTGACATCTTCTTTTGTGTTCAACGGAAAGTTCTTCCAGAAACAATACGGCGTGACGCCAACCCGAGTTTCTGTCTACATCTATCTTGCGGATCTCAAAACGAAAACACCAGAAACATTCTTCGTGCGTGAATACACAACCTTCGATGCCACCGCCCGCTGGAACGATGACGAATGGGATCAAGACACCATCGAAGCGCTCCTCTTCGGTCTCACCGAGTCCAATGGAATATTTATCACAGTCAGAGTCCATGATGACGACACCGATGACACCATCCAAGGAGAGGACTACCGTATCAACATTAACCCCAATTTTTTCTCCCTCAAACGCGAATAGAACCTACACCTGGTTGTCTTTTGGCAATGAGCCCTACATCGCGTACGCATCATCTTCGTAGGTGTCTCCAAGCAAAGTGGTGCCGGCGATTAGAGGCTCCATCACTTACGACGCGGAGCCGGTGTTGTTGACCGTCCCTGGTTGAGGGGCGGGGCTTTTGGATCTTCAGTGACATTCGTCGTGTACTCAGTGCGAGTCCTGAGCACGATCGCGTTCCGGAGCGTCAAGAGACCGCTTGGATCACGATGTATCAAACACCGATCTACAGCGAGGTGGTGGTCAAGAATACGTTCGAGACGAGGTATGCGGAGGGGCATGGGCACACATCAAGGGCTGGCCGTTTTCCTGGAATACGTTGGGCGACGATTGGAGCGATGTGCGTCTAGTTCCGGTCCACAATAGATAAGATCCGACTTGCCCGGTCCTGGTCGTCCTGGTCCCGGTCCGTCGTCCCGGTCCCGACAGCTTAGGGTTGACGTCGCTCATTCACCGAGTTGATGAGACGGGTGAGTATTTGGACAACGCGCTTCAGGAGCTTTCGAGCCGCCTCGATCTTGACGGGGTCGGCCAGTCGACGGCGTAAGCATGTGTGGAGGGTCGCCGTTGTTTTACAGCAGTCATTCGGGACCGGGACGACGGACCGGGACCAGGACCGGGGGAGATTCGGGTTCGGGGTGAAGAAGGGACCGCCGAAGCCAAGGAGAGGCATTGCGCCCGATACCCTACCGTGATCCACCCTAAGCATGGAAGCGACCAAGGTTCGACTCACCAAGAATGAGAAACGTCGACTTCAAAGGGAACTGAAACGCCCAAGGCTTGCGCCCCGAGAGCGGATTCGAGCTCGTATCCTTCTGATGAGCCACAAAGGATTCGCCCGACGGGAAATCATGAGGGCGTTAGAAATATCAACGCCGACAATCAGCCGCACCCGCAGGAAGTTTCTCGATGCGGGCCTCGACGCCGCTGTCTACGAACCCTCCGGTGCCCGAGAGAGACCGCGTGCCTTCGACGCGAAGGAGGAACAGCTGATCGCCGTACTTGCTTGCAGTGATCCGCCAGAGGGCTATGCATCATAGACGGCCGAACTCATACTCAAAGAGGGCCGTAAAAAAGGACGACCCAAAGTCAGTTTAGAAACGGTCCGTCGCACTCTCCATCGCCACGAACTTAAGCCGTGGCGGGAAAAAAATGTGGGTTTTTGACGTCGCCGGCGTTTGCTGAGGCGCCTCTCGAAGTCCAGACGGGCGTTCGGCAGTGCTACCAGCAGGCCTTGCGAGGGCTGGAGCTCCATCGAGTATCGGGAACCACGGAAGAGGGCATAGAAGTCAGTCTGATGACCGCAGGTTTCACAGTTCGTGGGCTCGACCAAGCGAACAGGCTTGGTGAGGTTATTGTCTTGAGGCGCCAGGAGGCGCGCGAGAGCCACCTAGACTCATGCATGCTAGGCTAGGCTAGCCCCGTAAGAGCAGACTTTATGTCACAACAAGGGAATAGCGTGTTTGCGAGAAAACCCTTCCGGGCTCCATACGATCTGGAGCCTGGCTGGAAACCAATGTACGAATGGAGCCGGAAATGGTGACCCCAATACAGCCGCCTCTTCGCCACCTTCCAGGCCTACAAAACATCAGGGACCTGAACGACCGGAATTTCAAGGCAATTCAAGCTGACCTTGAGAACGATATCCGATTGTCGCCAGCCTTTCTCGGCGAGGTTGTTGAGCGACATGTATCGTCCGACTCAAGCGTTGCCGATATTACAAGCGTATTGCTGAGTCTTCTTGCGCTAATGCGTGAGAAAAAACTCACCCCCGACACAGTCGTCAAGGGAATTACTAGCGGATTGTCGCTTATCCCGGCTGATAAAGCATGGGGGCCGGAGGAAATAAAGCGCTGGTGTGATCTAGAGGACGCACTCGTGCAATTATTGAGCTCCAAAAGGCTCCAGCATTTAGAAAAAGCTGTTGCGCTATCCTATGAGTACTCAAACCTCCTCCAAAAAGTGCGGATAATCACAGATATCCGACCGGTATATGAGAAGAATGAAAGTGAGGAGCTTGAAATTGAGGCCGCTATGATTTCTCAAACGCTCAAGATTGATTACACGAGCGATGACGGGCGCCACAGCATTAGTATGGCGATGGATATTGCTGACCTGAAGGATTTGGAGAAAGCCTGTGGTCGCGCCGTAAAAAAAGCCAATGCAGCACGCGGTCTCATACAAGACGGGCGCGGTAAGAAGATTCCGGTGGAGATTGCAGGAGAATAAAATGCCGGAATTGCGTGACCACCAGCGAAAGCTCAGAGTTCCGATGTATCTCGAAAAAACGCATCGCAGGCGCACAGACTATGATCAGTGGGCGACCCAAGAGATGATGAGTGAGAGAGACGGCTGCAGTGAGGAGCCACGAGCAGCGGAAAAGCATTCATCTGCTGCGGCGCATAAATTTGAACTAAGGCCCGAGGTTATCAGCAAAAGAAGGAGCCCCGAGGCATCGCATGAAGCAACAGAAACTATTTCGGGTTTGTACGGGGAGCTAGCGCAGCTCATCAAGTCTAGACCTTCGGCAGGTGAGTCTTCCGAGCTAGAGTCCCGAATCAAGAGCCGGATGAACCGGTTGAGGAGACTGCAAAAAGCAGAAGCAGAAGCCATGAGCCGGTCACTTGAACAGTCCCTTGGATTTTCAATAGAAAGCGTAAAACTGAAGCTCCAGGCGGTGCGAAACCATGCCCGAAAAGAAGCTCAAATGCTTGCCACCCGTAACCCCTCTTCCAAAAAAACAAGTAGTCGCCGGCACACCCCCAAACCCCGCGGCGGTGAAAAAGGATATCAAAAATATTTAGAGTGTCTACGGTGGGAATTTGGCTTTACGTGCCCTCTGTGTCTGCTGCATGAAACAGAGCTGCAAAGGTTCCCTAGGTCGGGTGTTCTGACGGTCGAGCACTACTATCTTCGAAGCACAGCGCCCGAGCAAAAAAACAGCTATGGCAATTGTCTTCTTGCTTGTAGGTTCTGCAACTTAGCCCGCAATGACCAGCCCACGAAAAACGTACGAGGCGGGCGTCTACTCAGACCCGACAAAGATGCATGGGCGAAGCATTTTTTTAGACATGGGGATTATATTTGTCCGGAAACGGGAGATGGGGATGCAGAATACACTGAGCAGGCCTATGATCTTAACGATCCCCGTAAAGTGGAGGCGAGAAGCAAACGAAGAGAGCTGATAGGGAGCCTCCTTGAGATAATCGAGATACTGCGAGACCCTTGGAACGACACAGATCAACTTATGAACCGGATCGAGCATAGCGAATCAAATGAGATAAGGCTAGAACGCCTAAGCTATGCAGAGTCAATTCATACTCTGAGGAAACAAGCAGTCAGAATAGCAGAAGAGCATCCGCCTGTGCCTTGCGACGCGCCAACTAAGTGCCGCTGCAAGGACAAAGAGGTCTTGCGGTTACCAGAACAAATTGAGCAACATCTCATCGAAGGATTCATGCCTGTTTAAAAGTCCATAGATAAGGCTACACCAAGCTCAAGAAGGGGCGCCACCACACGAACGCCATTCTCGAGCCCCGAGATCGATGGCACCGGATCGATGGCAAAGCTAAAATGGAACTCGCCTTGCTCTCCCAGGTGGAGGCTCAAATAGGCACTCAGCTCCAGATGAGTCAGTACCCGGAGGCGATAGTCGAAACGAGTCAGGACCGTTCGATCGCTGAGATTGGCGATCGCACTGACAATGAACGTGGTGTCATCCCAGCGTCCCGGGGCGTTCAGGAAAGCTCCGAACCCGGCGTAGTGGCGGCCCACGTACAAAGGCGTGAATAGGCCCTGGGCCAAAAGAACCGGGTACAGGGTCTCATCGCTATAGCCGGCATCATTGAAGAAATACTCTCCGTTAAAAGTGATGCTATCCTCATCGCCCACCGGAACCGAAAACTCAAACCCAAGCGTCAGCTGGGGGATCCAATCGTCTTTGCGGCTGAAGCTTTCGGGGAGCTGGAGGCTCTGGACATCGAAAGTTCCCCGAAAAAACGCGCTTCTCAATCGATGAAGGAGGGCCAACTCAAGGTGTAGGTCAAAGGGCCCAACGCCGCTGCTCACATCGAGCCCAAGGCGAATCGGATCATCTTTTTTGACAGCCACGGACAATGCAACTTCGGTCTTCTCGACCAGGGCTTCGACCCGAAAGGCCCCTCCGGTTCGCTCGATGGGATCTGCCCCATCGAGGTTGGCTATGGCGTATAGATTCCAGCCCAGCGATTCAATGGGCAGATGAATTCGGAGCAAACTCACACCGAGGCGAACATCGAAGAAGGCCAAAGGATCTATTCGCTGCTGGTTGAGAAAATCGGTGGGATTCCAAAACCGCCCGGAGCCCCACCGAACTCGCTGCTTTCCTACGGTGACAAAAAGTTGTCGCATGATATCGAACTTCAGCCACATTTGGTCGAGCAAGACGCGGGTGTCTTCAAGCGGACGCCCCAGTGGGTCGGTTGAACCATCGGCAACGGTGAAGTCATGCCTAAGGCGGCCCTGCACAAAGGCACGAAGTCGATCGCTGGGCCGTCCATCGAGATAGAGGTCCATAAAACTCGGCGACCGGAGGGCGCCGTTCTTCGCTCCACCTTCCTCCTGCGCCTGATATTCAAGCCAAAGCCAGAGGCGCCCGCCCAGCTCCAAAGTCTTCTCGATCTCGTTCAAGCGATCGGCGACCCGACCTTCGGCCGTGCGGTTCGACTCCGATGCCACCGGGCTCTCGTCCGAGTCGCCAAACATCGCCGCCTCCCGGTCAACCTCTGGTGAAGATTGGGCCTCGCCACCAGCGGGCGAGACCTCGTCCGAGCCACCAAACATAGCCGCCTCCCGGTCAACCTCTGGTGAAGACCGCCGCTCGCCATCGGTGGACGAGCGCTCGTCAGAGCCACCAAACATGGCCGCCTCCCGGTCAACCTCTGGTGAAGACCGGCGCTCGCCATCGGCGGGCGAGCGCTCGTCAGAGCCACCAGACGTGGACTCCTTGCGCTCACGGGCAGGGGGGGCTCCGGCTTTGCGTTCGGTCGCGGTGCGCGTACCCTGAAGTTCAACGTCGTTCTCGGCGCGCGCAGTCCCCACCACCAGGGAAAACGCCCCACACAAAGCCAAGCAACAAAACCCACGGCTCAGATGCGTCGACCCCTTGTGCTCTCTGAATCCCGCAGCCCCAATGAACGCCGATTCGGCCTTGCGGGGTCCGGTCCGAAGTGAATTCGGCCCACCCGCTCCCCTCCACTCACTGAACACCACGCAAACCGGTTCGGATCGACAGAGGTGAGCTCCGGGATTAAGCTTCACCGGCTTTTGCTCTCCAGCCAGGCCTTGGTGAAGATGTTCTTGCTCAAAGAGCGGAGGTCGACTTTGGTGATGACCACTGTGGTCTTGTTGCCTTTTTCGACTTCATCGAAGATGCGAATCTCCCGAGGATAGTAGACCTCCCCCTTTTTAGATTCGCTGTAGACCTTTTTCCACTTTGGGTAGTACGCCGTGCGCATCAACTTGCCCGACAGTGCAAGCTCCTGACGCTTCAGTACATTTTTTGAGGCCTGATCAACCCAGAGGCGCAACGTAGGATAGGCAACGTCCACGCCCTTTTTGACCCGAAGCTCCAGCCGATGGACAGAGAACTTCCCAAGTTTTCCATTCTTGATGAAACGTGCGTTGTATTCCTCTGCCAGCCGAGATTCATCGAAGTCTGCCCTTCTCGAATCGGTGCCAATGATCCGTTCTCGCTCAGTGCGTCGCTCCCACTTGCCGACCGTGGGATCATACATAAAGAGGTTTTTATCGAGACGAAGATAGCCCTTCCCCGCTTCCGATTTCGGCTTAAGGAACAGAATCATGAGCTTATCGTCCTCATCACGTCGGTAAAAGACCGCCTGGTAGGCAAGATCGTTTTTGTCTCTTTCCTTTTGCTCGATGTAACAAAGCGCCTTGTAATCACCGGAGTTTCGCTGTCGATCATCGATCACGCGGACCAAGCTATCGACTTGTTCTTGATTCAGCGCCCAAACCGGCGGGGCAGCCCCCAAAAGAAAGATCAAAACAAGAGTGATAGCGTGCAGGTACATCAACTTATTTCTCATCGAACGTGCTCCGAGATGCTTATTGAATTTGGTGGATGGCGGTCACGGGTTGCATTCTTGAGGCCCGCACCGCGGGCCAAAGCGCCGCAATACCGGTGATCATCGTAAACACGCTCGCTGCCACCAGTACTTGCGCTATCCGAACGGCCATATGAATGGTGTCACTCATCAGGATGGTCCGAATGGCGTCCACGGGGACCTCAACGCCAAGCGCATTCACGATAAGAGCGATGCTCGCACCCAATACCCCACCTAAGGTGGTCGCAAGCGAGCCCAACACCAGCGCCTCAAGAAGGAACATCAGCAAAACCTTGGACCGAGACATGCCGATGGCCCGCAGCGTTCCGATCTCTGTGGTTCGCTCCCGCACCGATATCCACATGCTGTTCATGATTCCGATCGCGATGATGAACATCAGTATCCCCATAAGGGTGAAAGAGACACCGTTGACTGCGGTCAAAACCCATTGAAGATACGATACCTCATCGCTCCAAATGGTCAGATCTAGCTTTTGACCGGTCCACTCTTCTCCAGCCACGCCTTCAAACTTCATCCAGAAGGGCTGCGGGTCATGCTCCATCAAGTCATACCCCTTATCGGTCAAGACTTTCTGCAAATGTCCCATCACCCTTTCCGACTGATGGTGATCCTTGAGATAAATCTGGATCGCACCGGTAATGTCGGTGTCGAGCGCATACAAGCGACGCACGCCCTCCTTCGACAAAAAGACACTCCAGTTGCTCATAAAACCCACGTCTTTGGCAATCGCAGCGACCGTATACTCCCCGGTGTTTCGAGACCCCTGGAAAGTCTCGACGGTAATGGTCAATACATCGCCGACCCTGAGCCCCAAACGCTTGGCCTGCGCGGCAAAAAGAAGCGCTTGATCCGGATCCTTGAGCTTCTGAAGGTCGCCGGGGGTCTCATCGCCCCCGCCCTCGCGGTACTCGCTTTCTTTGGCCAGTTCGACCGTTTCGAGAAAGCGAGCCTCTTCTTGGACATCGATTCCGTTGAGGCCAGAGTTGAGCGACGAGGTGGGGCTGATGACCCGCGCCCAGCCACGCACCCGGTCGATGGCAAAGTCCAGGTTTGGGGTGTTTTCCTCAACAACCTTCCTAACTTCTGCCGCGTAGGTGACGATCGGCGCCGCATCGGTTGGTTTGGCTTTGTAAAAGCCAGCCACGTTGACATGGCCTGAGGAGAGCGTGGTCGCGGCGTGAACCATTCGATCGGTGATGCCTTGCGACAGCGCAAGGAGCAAAACCAAAAGCATGGTCACCAAAGCCAAAGCAAAACCGAGGAGCGCAGTCCTTCGTCCCGCTTGAAGCAAGTTCCGAACCGCGACATTGAGAAGAATGCCCATGGGCTACTCCCTTGCCTGCATCGCGGTCACCGGTTGAATCCGAGTGGCGATCAACGCGGGATAGAGCGTCGACAAGATACTCACAACCAAGATGATGAACGCACCCACAAAAAAGTTTGACAGGCTAAGCTCCGGGAACAAACGCGGACCCCCGAAAAGAAATACCATCACATCACCCTTGGCGGGTATGCCCACTGCCCCGATGGCTTTCACGGCAATGCTCCCGAGCATGGCCCCGAGGGCCCCGGCCATCAAACCCAATGCCAAAGTCTCAATCAGAAAGATCGCGAGCACCATCCAGCGCTGAGCCCCCATGGCGCGCATGGTTCCGACCTCTTTGACTCTTTCCATGGTCGCCATCACCATCGAATTGTTGATGATGACCAAGGCGACCAGAAAAATCGTGGTGATCGCAATGTAGAGAACAAGCCGAATCACAATGATAAACTGACCCACAATCCCGGACGCTTGCTGCCAATCTACGGTCTGAAGGTTTAGATCTCGAGCATCCATACGCGCTTGAATCTCGGCCATGCTCTTCTTCAAGAAATTCGGGTCTTCGAGGATGATCGCAGCATTAAGCGCCAATCCGTTGTCTATCTCTTCTTGGCTGAGCACCGCGTGCTCCAGCGACTCCAATCGCTTTCGCTCGTCGCTCAAAGTGATACCTTCAAATTCATCAAAGCCAGCCGTGTCTTGGGGATCGGCCACGACGACGTCGTGACCGCCTCCAAAAAGCTGTTCTTCCGCGTCATCTTTTTGCAGGTCTTTGATACCCACTTCATCGGTGATGGCAGTCAGTTCGCGCAATTTTTCTTGAGTCATCAGACCATAAAGTTCACGAAAAGTACCCAGGTCCATAAGACTGTGGCCACCCGCAAGATCGGACTTTTCGAGGCCCCGAAAGCGAAACGTTCCGTACACCTTAACGTTGACGGCCTTCAAATACCCGCTGCGTGTAAACGCCCGAATCGTCATCACTTCGCCCACATCGATATCGTACAGATCAATCAGCGGGGCGAAGAGCTGGTAAAAAATGCGATAGCGCTCGCGAATGTTGTCATCGTCTACGCTCAAAAAACGGGTAATCATGTCTGTTAAATTTGCTTCGGGTGTTTGAAAATATTCGCGAAGCTTGCGGCGCAAAAGCGAAGACTCTTCCGGGTCGAGCTGATACGTGATCCGCTGATGCTGACGGGCGGTTTGGCGCGCGAGCGCCTGTAAGATAGGGTCTTCCGCTATGGACTTATCTTCCTCGGTCACGCCTCGATAGAGCTTGTCAAGATTTCGCGCCACGTAGTGCTTGACCCAATCGTCGTAGAACTTCTGGTTAAACAAAAACCCGCGTTTGTGGGGCGGCACAGGCTGACCGGTCACAATTTCGAAGCGATCAAAATGCTTCTGAAAGAGCGTCAGATCGGTCCCCAAGTACCGAAAGTAAATAAGCCGCCCCTCAGCGGAAAGCGGTGCCACTTGGGTATCTAGGTATTCCAACACATCCAAGGGGGATTCTTCGAATGTAGACCAAAAGATTTCGCCACGAGCCTTTTCGAGTCGAGCAAGCTCTTCCGCCAGCTTCTTTTTGTCGCGGGTGAGCGCCGACCGGTTCTTGCGCTCTTCCTTCATGTTCAGAAGAATTTCCTTCACCTGGCTCACCAGCTCTTGCGCCGTTCCCTGGGCCCCAGCTTGCACCGCTTTGCGCAGATCGGCCAAGGTGCGTTCCAGCGCGCCTACGCTGGTCACAGTTGCCATATCGACCCCCATCGGAACCACCGCTTTGATGTTGTTCACACCTTCCAGCGCCGTTCTCAGCTCGTGAAAGGCGCCGATGCGACCGACATCTTCGGCGCCCATGAATTGCCCACCAAACAAGGCCAGCTCATCTTTCGCGTCGCGGGAGTAGACCTGAATGTGCCCTGCAAGGCTCGAGGTGATGCCCTCCGACATCGACTGCTCAACGCTGTCAAGGAGGGCCGTGCCCAACACCACCAAGAAGGTCCCGAACAACATGATCGAGCCGACAATAAGTGTCTTCACGCTATGGCTAAACAGATTCCGAAAAGAAAGCGTCATCAAAAGACGCATCACCGCCAGCTTGTTCACGAAGAAGCCTCTGAACGCTGCTCAATCCGACCGTCCACCACCCGAATCACACGGGTTGCGCGCTGCATCACACTGGGATCATGGGTCGAAAAAATGAAGGTTGTGGCGTCGGTTCGATTGATCTCCTTCATGAGATCGATGATCGACTTCCCAGTCTCTGAATCCAGATTGGCGGTCGGCTCGTCCGCCAGCACAATACTAGGACGGGTCACCAAAGCACGCGCAATCGCCACCCTCTGGCGCTGACCACCAGAAAGTTCATTGGGCTTTTGCTGAAGCTGCTCTTTGAGGCCAACCTTCTCGACCATCTCGTGAATCCGGCGCTCCCGCTCCTCGCGGCTGGAGCCTCCCTTGAGAAGAAGAGGAAATTCCACGTTTTGGTAAACGCTCAGTACGCCTATCAGATTGAAACTTTGGAAGATAAAACCCAGCTTGTGCAGGCGAAGCAACGTAAGCGCTTTTTCCGTCAAGCTGGTCGTCGACTGGCCATCGACATAAACCTCACCCGTGGTGGGCACATCGATGCATCCAATCAAATTGAGTAAGGTGGTTTTGCCACTCCCCGAGGGCCCCGCAATGGTCGTGAACTCCCCCTTGTCGATGGCCAGGTCGATGCCCTGGAGCGCCTGCACCGAAACCTTTCCAAGGGGATAGGCCTTTGTTACGCCTTTCAGTTCGACGATGCTTGCCACGCCCCCGGGTGTTGCGTCGCACTCGGACGCGGTCAAGCAGAAGCGGGAACGGGTCCTCGGAGAACACCCTAGGTAACCCTCATCGTACCGCCCACACCACACCCAGCCACGCGAAAAGGCTTCGCCTGGGGGTTTTGAGAAACCCGTGATTGAAGCACAATTGGCCTAAATCCCGTGCCCCCCACACCCTCAGGCTCCACGCATCGAACCGTCAGACGCAGTCCAACACGCGTCGGACCGGGCCTCCTGTCGGGGCTCATCAGCCTGTGCCTCTGCCTCACGCAACCCCGCTACGCACAGGCCAACCCTCAAGCGGCCAACTGGGCCGTTGATTTGGGGCTGACCCAGAGCCTCGGTATCGGCGCCTTCGTTCAAGACCGCTTTGCCCGCACCGTCAGCTACGGGTACGCGCTGTTCGCCAAAGGGAGTTACCAGTTCCATCCCAGCTTTTGGGCCTGGCTTCGCTTGGACGCTGACCAACAGCTCACCACCACCCACAGTGACCTCGGTACAATCCCGAGAGAGTTCTACTTTAGAGACATCCAACTTGGCGTATCGAGTCCCGACTTTTTTCGCGAAACCAAGTACACGGACATCAGTTTCAGCGCCTCGGCAGACATCCGACTCCCGACCTCGAAGCAGGCCCGCGCCATCGACCGCGTGCTGCAGGCCCGGGTAGCACTCACCTTGAGTCGCTCATTCACCGGAATCGGACCGGGAACACTGACCCTCAGCTTGACTGAAAGTTTCAGAAAAGACCTTGGTGCCGCGAACATCACCCGTCCGGACTTTTCCACCTGCAACGCACAAAGCCAAAGCGGCCAAGAATGCCTGCTGGCGGCGGCCCCCATCAACTTCGGTTTCACGCATGCCGTGAATCTGAGCTACCGTTTCTTGGAAAACTTCGACTTTTCTATTGGACTGACCCTGACAAACAATTTCCACAATCGGACCTCAAACAGCGACGTCGCGATCCTGAACGCTGAGCCCCTGGGTGGCCCCGCGGTAGAGCTCACCAGCGCCCCTCAGGCCAGCACCCCCGCCGACCAACGCGACTCTATCCAAGGGATATTGGAACTCGCCTACACCTGGGCGCCCCATTGGTCTTTTGCCGCAGGCCTATCCACCCAGTCCAACCCCTTCATTCAGTCGGGCGACAACCCATCTCAGCTTCGATTCCCGTTTTTCGACTTCCAAAGCACAGCCAACAACCTCACCACCATGTACTTCAGCGCAACTTACAGTTTCTAAACACGATGGTCGAAAATTCGTGCGTTCTCAGGTTCTAGCGAATGCGCTCCAAAATGGTCACTTGGCCGTTGAACGGGCGCTGTTCGTGGAAGCTTACGGTCCCGTCTGCCGCAATTTCTCCGAGTACTGTGGCTGAGTCCGACAAGCGAAGCGCTTCAAAACGAAGGATGTTGTCTGCGCTCGCATCCAACGCGGACACCTCAAATTCGCCCGGCGTCAGCAGCGAGACGGGGATATCGTCGCTTGGATTGACACGAATGATGTTGCTTTTAAAGTCGGCATCGAATCCAGACAAATAGTAGGCATCGTCCGAGGCGACGGTTCGACGAACCTCTTGCAGGGGAATATCAATCTGCTTGACCTTCCCTTCAGGATTTTCCCATTCTACGGGCTTTCCACCGCTCACAAGAATGAGGTGTCCGGGAAAGATGAGACGGCGTGCAAACTCCGTATCGACAGCGGGGGCGTCGGTCGCGTACGGCGTCAAAGCTATCGCGTCTTCGCCTTCAGCACTCACGGTAGACCACCCCGCCGTCGGGGTGGCAGTCTTGACGTAGAGCTCCTTTGTTCCCCGAAAAAAGTCTGCGATGTCTGGCCGGGTCTCGAGCGATTGATCGTGATGACGAATACGCACGACCGTGCGCTGAAGGGACACAGAAAATGCGCGGTAAATGACCACGCCGTCCGAACTCACCGAAAACCGATGGATGTCATCCTGCGTCGGAGTCAGCGCTTCTCGTTTGAGTTCACCCGCATCGCTTGTGTCCACGCGCATCACCTGGGGCCGATTTGGGTCGTTGGTGCTGGCCAGATAGTAAAGTTGCCCATCTCGGTCGTCGAGCACGGAGGGCCATCCATAGAAGTGACCGCCCGGGCGACGGGGCACAAATGGCGCACCTTGCCCCAAAGAAAAGGCGGCACCGTCACTCTTTCGAACCAAAATGGCCTCCGCATCGGCGGAGATGGTCCCGGCACCTTCACCAAAAACCAGAAGTACAAATGTGGCGTTCACATTCTCAATACGGCTCGGAGGTGACTCAATGCTGAGCTCTTGACCTTCCTCATCGAAATACCGTACGACTGAGAAGACACCGTCCTCGGTAAATTTAAACAGCCGCGAACGCCCATCGCCGGCCTGCTCGCCGTCGATATCGAGATCACCAACGATAAGAGCCTCGGCATCTACAATGGCTACGCTTTTAATAAAATGGGTTTCGCTGCCGAATTCAGAACCACCTGAAGTGCAGCAGGCCAAAAAGGCCAAACATCCGGACCAAATCAGATTCATGTTCCGTTTCATTGATTATTCTCCTCATCCTCGCCGTCGGGCAGAATGTTTTGCCCCGCGTAAAGAACCACTCGAAAGGGGTGCTCGGCTCTATCCGTACGCGTACGATTGTACTCATCTACCCGGCCACGAAGTTCCGATCCTTCTTCTCGAAATCGTTTAAAAAAACGAAGGACCTCGTCCTGAAGTGGATGAGCCTCGTCCAAGTCGTAGTGAAAAGTGCTTCCCCCCACCAAGCTGCCCCCGCCTCCTTGAGGGATCTCGCTTCGACGGGCGATCACATTGGCCACGGCCTGAAAGTGATCAAAAACAGCGGCTTCCCAGCCTTCTGGAGCGTCGAGTTTCAAAACACACTCCGTGCTACAATAGCGATCGTCTTCATCTCGAACGATCTTGTCTTCATCTTCCAACGTTTTCAGAAGCCGTTCGATGGTCTCCTCGGCCACACCGGGAAACTGTTCACCCAGATCTCGGAGACTGATGGGCCCGGCGCGGTAGACCAAAGTCCAAAGAAAGGCACGAAGCCCGTTCTCTTTGTCTAGAGTCGTCGACTCAGCGTCGTTGAGCGCCAATGGACGGTATAGGGTGCTTGGCCCCTTACCGCTCTTAAACATAAGTCCGTTGTCCACAAGGTCATTAAGAATACTCGACACCGCCCCATAATCATCCAGGGGGAACCGACCAAGAACCTCTGCGCGGCTGACCGTCGTATTCTCTAAAAGAAAGGATACAACAGCCTGCCAAAGGGAACGATTTCGGTCCCCACCGGTCTCTTTCAGCCTCTTCAGCTTTTGATAGTAAGCCCGAAGCGTGAGCCCAAACATATCGGCAATGACTTTGGTCCCCACCTTGTGCGCACGCAGTTCGCGATTGAGGTCCAAGAAGACCTGATTCGCCAGATGAGTGAGCGGCGTTCTTTGTCCCTGCGAAATAGCGAGGCGGGCAACCAAGACCATTGTTTGGCGAATGATTGCGTCGATTAGCATCTGTCGATCCATCGAGTTTTAAGGTTCTCACAAGTCCCATAGCCCAAGGAGTGAAAAAAAGTTCACCATCAAGAGATCCCCTGGTCGATGACCCGTTTTTTTTTTTGGAAAGTATGCGCCCAATCACAGTCCGCGGTATTTGCAACAAATCATGCGCATATATTTGACATGTAAGGTCAATATCTTGTCCGGCCACCCTTCAAGGCGAGTGAACCATACGATCAAGGAGACGCTCCTTTTCCGAAGCGCTTAGCACGCTCTCGAGCACGGGATAGAGGAACATCCGCTCTCGTTTGTCATGGTGTTCGAGCAGGTCGCGACCCGAGCTCGCGCACAACCCTAACCATACACCCCTTGGACCTGACGGGCTCCGGTGGAGCGATTGGCGCCAGCTTCCCTTTCGAGCTCACCATAGACCATCTCGCTGCTGACACACCTTTGTGGACCGGATCCATCTCTACAGTATCCCCCAATGAGAGACGCCCATTGGCTTGTCGTCTATTCGACAAATCTGTTGACAGAGGCTCCCAATAGGAGTGCTATCCGGCAGTTCCGTTGGCGCCTGTAAGCGGAAAGGCCCGCTCAACCGAAAGGCCTCTCCCGCTGGGCACAAAAGAGGGGGGCTCTTGAACGCGAGCGAACGTACCACACCTATTTTGATTCCGACTCGTTCTCCCATAGGCGAGTCCGAGCGCCTCACCCAGAGTCCATGGTGCACTCCGGGGTTGCCTCATTTGTGGATTCTAGCGATTTTTCTTTTTCTCGGAAGATCGGATTGGGCAAACGCTCAAGCCCCGCGCGGACTCATCCATGAAGTTTCAGCGATCTGGCTCAAGGCAGGCTGGAACCGCGTGCGGGCCCCGTCGGACGGTCGGCGCGCCCTTCCACTCGACGAAGCCGGGAAAGCATTGCCTGCCTTTGCGATTCATGCCTTCCCATCGTCGGAAACAGAACGTTGGTTGTCCAGAAGCGACAGAGTGACCGCCATGGCGCCGGGCAAGGACCATTGGATCTACACCCCAAAGCCCAAGTTTTGGCGCGCCGCGACCGGGCAAGCAAACGACAACCCGGTTGCTGCCCAAGCGCTTCGGGATGGGCTGATCCGTGAAGAGCAAGACGACCTCCGCGGTACGAGGGCTTACCAGGTTGAGTACCTGGCCGACCGAAAAATGAGCATCAACGATACCGAATACCTCGCCGATTCAGAGCGGGTGTGGGCATACACCCAGGGTATCGCGTTGATGCAGCGAGCCCACAGCGAAAAGCCCGAGGACCGCGATCTGGCCCCAAAGCTGGCCCGTTGGTTATGCCACTACGCGCAACGAGGCGTGGCCGAGCGTCCCGAGGAAACCGAGAATTCAGATCTAAGACCCGTCATCAAAGGTTGGCATTTTTCGCAAAACACCAAGAACGATGCGTGGAGAGACGCCCGCCTGGTGACCGGAGCCAATGCTTGGGCAGTCCATGGCCTCGGTACCTTTGTAGCCTCCCGTGGCTATCAGGCCCTTTCGGACGAAGATCAGAAGAGCCTCAAAGCGTGCTATCTCTCAGCGCTGCAGGGGTTGCTTGAGCATCGCCGGGTCATGGGTCCCACCATGAGTCTCATGACGGCGGGTTGGACGACGGCGGGGTTGGTCTACGCGCGCCGACCAAAACGACTGAATCCGCAACTTCCGGCCTACCCTAAAGACCCAGAGGAACAGTGGGTTTACTACGACGTCCTCGATGCCATCGGCTACGAACATTTTCCGCAAGATCCCGCCAGGCGGCCTACCATTCGAACCTATCGGTGGGCGCCAAAAAACGGATCCGATGTGCCAGAAAAAGTTTATGGCCGGGTCATCACGCTGACCCAAGAAGACTGGCAGGCGCTTCGGCAAACCGTCAAAGCAGAAAACGTCGTGACCGAGCACAACCTTGACGTCCTCGCTGTTCTCAACCATGGGCTCCGGCACTCCGACACCCTTGGTCCGGAGAGTGACCTCAAGAATCGTTGGGTATCCACCCTCACCGAGTGGCGCAACACCCTTCGCGAAGGGATCTTCGTGCTCCTGTGGGACGAAGATCATTGGCGCGCCGACCTGGGGGACGACCCGCGCGGATTCTCCGATCTAGAGCTCGGCCGAATCGTGACGGGAGGCACCCTGGACTTGGACAAGTCTCTCGGAGAACAAAGTTTTAACCAAAGTGATCATGTCGCCATCGACAATTGCAGTTGGCTGTCTCTTTCTGTAGACCATCGTGATCTGAGCACGTCCGAGCGAGACAAACTGTCGCGTTGCCTCCTCTACACCGTGGCCGTGTTTGCCAAGAACCTGCAATACGGAGGACGGGAGTACTACGGAACCCACTACTTCAAAAATCGGTTCCGAGACCCATACATCGAAGAGAGTGCGCTCCAAGAAGCGTCTTACCACTTGGAGGGTACAGCAGGCCTGATTTTGGGCCTCCTGTGGTTCGCCGATAGCCATCCCCAACACCCATCCTCAACGGTCTTTCGAGAAGAAGCGCTGGCGCTTTGGGATGGTGTTGAGCACTACGTGAGCGACTGGGGCTTTCCGTACTCCAGTGAGAGAATTCAAGATCTGTCGACCAAACTGCCTTCGAGCACCGCCGCCATTTGGTACTTGGATGTCCACGCCTACCTCCTGGCCACAAAACGCGCGCCGGTCCCAGACCGTGACGTCGAGGACGTTCCATTTGACCATGTTGCGTTAGCGTTTTTGACGCTGGCAGACCTGATCCGTGCGCCCGACCCCACGCCCATCAGCAAAAAAACACTCCACGAGTTTGCGCTCAAATTGGTTGCCATACGAGGCAAGTTGGCCTCGAAGTTCGGGCAACGGGTCGTGGCCTTCGCCGATGAACTTCTGCGCCTCCCGGCACTCCCGCTTTTGGCTTCGACGGTGGGCTTGGATACCGCCATCTATTTTGGCGCCGCCGCAGAAGTCGATTTGGGCCTCGAGACCATTCTGGTGGGACCCAACAGCCCATCGCCGTCCGCTTGGGAGCAACAGGGCACGGTTTGGGCGAAGGAAGTGGTCCTCCAGCCCGCCGGGTTGTTTTTTCGATCGGAAGAAGAAATCCGGCGCGAGGTTCGCATGCTCCCTGCCGGATCTACCCTTTTGCCATCCGGGGGTGTGCCTTCGATCCCGTTCGAAGATAACCGAATCTACTTCATCCAAATGGATTGGTTTGGGCTGGAAACACCCATAGGAAACTTAGGCGCGCTCACGCCCGACACGGGTGCACTGTGGCCGGTCTTTGCCCTCAAGAGCACGCGGCCCCGGGCGCAGGTGTTGGAAGACTTCATACACGATCACAAATTCTGGCAGCAGATGGCGCCTTACGCCGATGGTCTCCCAGAACCCCTTCAGCAAGCTTGGCTCTACTTGGTCGAACTGGCCATCCGTTCGGATTTTGACCGATCTGCGGCCGAAATCTATGCCGTGGGGGCCAAAGTTGATGGCCAGCGACCCACTTCAAACGCTGTGCCTCCGAGCAACCTTGAGACCCAAAATCCAAGCCCATTGCCAGGGCGAGGAACGGAGACAGGCCGCACGGGCCGCCCCGCGCCGATTCCTCTTGTGCACCTTTCGGGCGGAGAAGTGATGGTCGTGGCGCCCATCGAAGGAGACGAACTTCTGCTTCGGGTCGACCTGGGGGCCAAAATTTCTTCGATTTCGCGTCGCGCCCTCGACAGGCTTGATGCCCCACCAGGCTTGTCTTTCGCCGGAATGGTGGAGTTTCACGATATTCTTCTGGGAAACGTCCCCCGCACCCTTCGGTTTCAAGTGATGGATGAACCAGATCCCTCTTGGGGCAAACCGGAGGTCGACGGGGTCCTCGGCCTCGACTTTTGGGCCCAGTTCATGGTCGAGGTCGATCTTCCAAACCATCGTCTCTGGCTTCACCCCCCAACCATGAAGCCCCCAGCCTCCGAGGGACTCGATGTTGTCCCATTTGCGAGGCATCGAGATCGCCTGTGGATAGAAGTGCAGCCCGAGAAGACAGACTCGCACCCTGAACCATTTGTAAAAGAGTTTCCCGTCGGTTTCTTTTTTCCGCCTGGCCAAAGTCGTTTTACAGACTACAAAGCCCTTTTCCTAGGTAAAGATCAGTACGCCGACCTGATCGCCGAATACCGGTCCAACCGCTTTGTCGACCGTCCTCCGTCGGTGGAAGGAATCGCAGGCTCCATACTTTCCGAGCAGAGATTCTTCGTGAACTACGCTGGCAACGTTCTTCACATCGCACGCCCTTTCCAACGAGCGGGCGTCAAGAAATACACCGGTCCGGATCCGATGACGAGCTGGTGGCGTGGCGCTCAGTCAAGCGCCCAGAGGGTGGGCGACTCAAACGCCTTAGCAGCAGACATTCCTCTACAGATAAAAGATGGTAGCACTCCATCCATTCCCGCTCGGCTCGCAAACAACGATTTGTTGATCGACCTCGATACCGGGGCCCAGGGTTCTTCGATCACTGCCCATACGCTCGCCCGACTGGACCCGTCTGCCTTCATGGTCACTGATTTCGTGGTGACGCTCCCCTATAGCAACGGAACGACGGAAGAAAGGCCCATCGTCAAGCTCAACAATTTTTTGGTTGGGGATCAAACCTACGACTTGTTTGTGACGGTCGAACTAGGCAAAGCTCGAACCAGTGGCGGGCTGTTGGGCGGGGACTTTCTCCACCTCCACACCGTAGAACTTGACGCACCCGCCGGTGTGGTTCGACTCCACGCGCGGGACGCCGTAACCAAGGGGCGTATCAACCTCGAAGGATTGCGGAAAGTCCCATTCAAATTGCGTGAGGGACTGATTCAGATCTCCATGGAACTCCCTGGCGAAACCAAAGTCCCAGCGCTACTGGATCTGGGCGCTTGGCGATCCCACCTCAGTCCTAAAACAATGGCCGTCGAAAGGCCGAGCAGTCTCGGGATGGAAGTCGGAGAAACAGCGGAAGGAGAGGAAGAATACGTCACGCTCGCGCCCTACGACTCGATACGCCTTGAAGGAATGCCTTTCGAGGCCCGCGAATTTGTGATTGACGATGCCATCGTAGCGCCCTGGGGCAAGAAGCACTGGGGGCTCCTGGGACGCGATTTCTTCCAGGGTCGGCGAATCGTCATCGATTACAAGAACCGAGCCGTGTATATCGGCGAAGTCGACCCGACCTTTATCCCCGAAGATGACTAGGAATTATACGCCGTCTCTGCGGAGGCATCGCACCAAAGCCTTGACCCACTCGTCTTCCTTCAGAAAAGAAGGTCACGGAGTTTCACGGTCTTGATTTTGGTTCTACCTGTCCGGGCCCTTGGGCCAGTGCCGAGCCCAAAGAAGTCGACATGAGGAGTGCCCAATGTCCCAATTGTCGGAGCGTACCAAGAAGTTACTCGCCGAGCTGCGCCACCCTGCTTCTAAGCTGAGCGATCCTTTGGATCGACGTCAGATCGATCGTCGGCGAGAGCTGATCGCACACGTTGGGGCTTCCAAGGAGACGGCCGCGGCTGCGCATCTTTCCCCGCTGCTTCTTGATGCCAGTCTGCGCATGGAGGTCATGGCGGCGATTCGGCTTCTGTTGGAGGGAGCCCCTTACAGAGACTTGCTTTGGCTTCACGAGGTTCGGGGCGCGGTGTCGGGCTATGACTACGCGAGGCACCCAAACTGGCGGCAGGCCTCCCCACGGGACGTTTCGGGGGACTTGGACGTCTGGTCGCTCGGCATGATGAGTTTCCATCCGTCCGGCTACGTCCGCGAGGCGGCCGTGGAATCACTCAAGCGAATGACAGACTCGCCAAGTTTGGCATTTCTTTTGGTTCGTGCCAACGATTGGGCAGTTCCCGTTCGGGTCAGCGCCAGTCAAGCCGTATCCCAGAGGATATCGGCCGGATTTGCCGAACAATTCGCAGTCTGGTGGCCTCTGGTTGTCCGTCTTGCACAGTCGACGCGTGGAGACCATAGTCAGCTCGTTGAATCGATTCGCGCGCTTCTCTTGTCGCACTGGGACGCCCTGCGCGTTGGTCTAACCTCGCAAGATCATACCACAAGACGCGCCTCTTATGAGTTGGCGTTTACCGGCGCGTATCCGAAGTGGGTTCTTGATGGCGCGCTCACAGACCCGGATCTGATGGTCCGCCGGTTGGGCGCGTGGGTGGTGGCAAGGAGTCATCGGTCTGATCGCTTTGACTACTTGCAGCGCTTGTCTACGGATCGCCTGGCTCTGGTACGCCGTATCGCGATAGACACACTCGGACGAGAAAAGGGTGTCGCCGCCAAGGAAGTGCTGCTTCAAGGTGCGCTCGATGCAAGTGCCTCCGTACGACAACGGGCTCAACATTACCTGCGCCGACGTTGGAAAGTAAACGTTCCTCGATTCTACCGGGACGCCTGCCGTGGAGACGCGCCAGCCCCATCCGCGGTGCTCGGATTGGCGGAGACTGGAAATGCCCAGGATGCCGAACGTCTTGAGGACTTTCTCAGCGATGGGTCCGCAAGACTCAGACACGCGGCCATTCGTGGGCTCGTCGCCGTGACGCCCGGTACTCACGTTGACGCATTTTACGCCGCGCTTGACGATGCCAGTGCAAAGGTGAGCCATGCAGCACGCGATGCCATCCTCACATCGTCTGCACCCCTGCGAATCGCGCATCTCGAGGCCCTGGCCAAAAAGGAGGGGTCTGTGCATTCACGAAAGAACGCTCTTCGCGTGTTGGCGCAGACTCCGGGCTGGGACGCCCTGGCGCCCTTGCTCCGAGTTTTGGACGGTCCCGATGGTGTGGTACAGAAGTTTGGGCTTGCCCTCCTTGCGCCTTGGTTGGCACCTGCGTTTTTGGCACCGACCAAGTCTCAGGCCTCGGAGATCGTTTCCGCGTTGAAATCCCTGCGCGCGATCTTGCCTCACAAAAAACGCAAATACATTGAGTCCGAGCTGGGACGATGGCGCCGCGATTCAACTCGAGGGGGCCGCGTCTCGTGATGCTTTGACCGGCCCACGCTCTTCGATACTTGCCGACCATACGCTCGCGGCTCCAAGTCTGCCTCCAGTCAAGGAACGAATTCATGGGCTCCGAGGTCTATGGTTCCATCTCGGTCCTGCCCCTCATAGTCTTTGGAAATCAGCGATGCCGGCAGCCCCTGGTCACGCGCGGGCGAGTCGTGGGTCAAGCGAAAATCACCCCGCTCCAGGTCCACAAACTTCGGATCACCAGAAAAACTTCAGTGGACAAGGACTCGTCCCTTTGCCGACTGGCCGCAATCGGCATATCTGTTGCTTGACTTCTCAGCGGCCAACAACGACGGTCCGTGTATGGGCTCCTACCGAGGTCCACTGCTCATTCTCTTCTTGGGCGGTCTGATAAACCGATGCAGCACTGCGGACACGCCTCAGTCTTTGCCGCTTCGGATCGAGCTCCCACAATCCTACGAATATGCCTCGATCGTTGTTCGTATTGAGGGCCAGCACCTCACGACCCACGCCCCCCAAACAGAGTTCCACGCTCGAGATGTCACAAGCGATGGGGACATGCTTCCTATTTTTCCTTCTATTGACGTCCACCAAGACTTTCACGTCACTGTCTTTACCTACGATCAGACCCTGGCAGATCTTGCTCTTGCGCCCGGTCTCCTTGCTGAAGCGAGTGATGGACCTGGCAGGGAGATACCCGCCTCCGCGCAAACGCTGGTGTATCACTCAAACGGAGGCACCGGTTCCTGGCACGGGGCGTCGCCTAGTCTTGAGACAGACATTCGTTTTCGGACTGCCCTGGTCAAGCCATGTGCGAAATGGTCGATGGTTCCACAAGAATTGGGCGTGAGCCAGTCTCACAAAGTGGGTGCCGCCGCCGCGACGCACGACGGTGCGCTCATCGCCGCGTTTTGGAACGAACGCAGCCTAGATTCCCCACGAAGTCAGGAGCTCTTCTACATATACCGAGACAACCAGGCGATCACTCTAGACATCGTCGGTGCGACTCCCGTCATGCTGTCGGCCTTCGCGGCCGCAGATGGAACATTCCGAATCGGAGACTTCTCTGGGGGCATCTGGGAAGCCAGCCTGACACCCCCCGGGTGTCTCCCCGACAAGAATCCATGTCGCGCGCTGGAAACAAAAAGAGGGCCTCTCATACCGAGCGACATACAGCTTCGGTGGCTTACAGGGCCCCAAGATCTTGCGGCGGGTCCTTTTTACGGGTTTGGAATCAGGGGAGCCATCGAGAAATACGACGGCACAGATTGGGAGCATCTTCACGCGATCACCAGAAGCCCGATACCAGCGCATGCGGGAATTGCGTACGTGGGTCCAGAAGAGATCGTTGCCGTCACCGAAAACAATCGAGAGGTGTTTCGAGCCCGGGGTAAGAAACGAGTCTTTGAGCCTATTCCTCAGGAGGCAAAAGCAAAACTCGAAGGCGACGCTCGGGGTCTCACATCCGTTGCGCACTCATCTGTCTACGGAACCGTGGTCGGCGACGATCTCGGAGGACTCTATGTGTACCGGAGGAAACAATGGCAGCTCTTGCGCTCGCCGACGCTTCCGCACACCGGAATTCGCGCCATCGCCCCATACGAACGCGGTTTTCTGACCATCAACGCTTTGGGGCAGTTGCAGGAGTTCATCCCCACCGTTGGATTCTGCCCTCTAGAACTTCCCGGTCATGGCACCATAGACCGCCCACACAAGCTGATTGTTGCGGGTGACAATGTCTACACGATTGTCCACAGGCCCACCCATGGCCCTGTGATCCGATGGTTCAAACGCGCCAACTGATTCATGGGGTAATCCAGAAACCCACCGGCGTTGATCCGAACCCGTTTGCGTGGTGTGGATGAGTAGAACGGCCCAATTCTAGTTGCGACAGGTTCCGCTCCTATGCAATGACCGCTGCACTTCGTCATGCGTATCAGGTAATTACGGGTGCTACAACCAAAGCAGGAATATTTTCAGGACGGTGCGGGGCGAGCATGTACAGTCTTTTGGCTCGCTGCTCGCCGCCTTTCGATTCATCTCATTTGAACCATGCATCGAGAAACTTGAAGCGCTCGGGCATGATGCCTCGCCACTCATCCTCTTCTTTGGTGCCGAGTACCTGCTGATAGAGCTGCACCGTCTCTCCGAAGTCCTCGGCCAGCTTTAGCCGTTGATTGGGCTGCTCTTGCGGGTAGTTCGACGCAGACACGATATCCGACTTCATTGCGCGTTTCCATTTGGCCCAATCGGATGGTTTGAACTCTTTCAGCTCACGGATATGAGCTGCTTCATGAATCATGGTTCCGTCGGTCGACTCCTGGGCTTTTCTCCGACTGGTCGGATAAACATGGACAACACCCACGCCGCGATCAAGATCTGCTTTCATCAGCACCTCCCGCCTGCTGGACGTCTTTCTGATCTGTATCCGGTCCTCGACTACAATACGATCCATACGGTCCAAAAGGGGTTTTGGAAGCGCGCTCAAAGCTTTTGCGATTTGCTCCTTCGGGAGGAACTCCATCGACTTCGACTTGTTCCTGGCAGCCGTCTTGACTGCGGAAATTCTTGACTGGGTCGGAAAGTAAACATCGATCGTCTTTCCCTTAATCCTAACCTGGTACTTGTCCGCGCTTCGCGAGCCAGTCTCAAAAGTGTGTTTTTTTATTCTTTGGGGCCCCGAAATGCTATAGGGCGCACGCCTCGAGTCAAACGTACCCCGTGGTGCCGAAACCGTGTCAGGGAGAAATCGCTGTCTCCGCAACACGCCCATGAGATCAGGCGCACCACGGTGGGTGTTAAGAAAAGGTATGAGCGCCTTGCGTTCCATGGTGGACCGAATATTTGTTCCGCCAAGGTAGCGAACAACACGGGCCTGTTCATAACCGTTGAGCCGAGCGTATGCACCCGAATTGATCAGGGTACTAAGCTCATTTCTAGCAATAAACGCAGCATTATCATTGCCGTGGTGGCGACCAATCTCTTTCAGAGCAATCGACTTTGTTTCTTTACTCAGAGCCTTGAAACTGTTTTTGCGCCCGAGAAAACGAAGGTCGCTCATGAGATCGTCGTTGTCTGGAGACTTGGATTGTATCTCGATCATTTCCTTTTGGTGTTTTGGGTCGAGCTTTGAAAATCCTTGATCAAGCACAAGGTCGGTCAGATTTTGCCTCGCCTTTACGCTGAACATCGCCGCCGGGCTCGCGAAACTGGCCACGATGGCTTGTTGGGTGTTTTTGGGGAGGCTTTGAAACTTCGGGTCCTTTTGAATCGAGTCATGGTTGTGGGTCCGGAGACTCTTAAGGGTATCGGGCCCCACGAGGCCATCCATCTTCAGTCCGTGCATCATTTGATGCACCATCACCGCCCTCTTCGTACCACTTCCGAAGTATCCGTTTTCATTGAGGGCGGGGTCAGCTCCGGTCTGATTGAGAAGTCGCTGAATTTCCCTGACGCTTTGGCCTTTGTGACCGGACTGAAGAACCTTGCCCGCCTCCACTTTTGCCAATGAATGACCTGGTTCGTATTTTCTTTTTGGCTTCTCCACAGCAGGTTTTTGGGGTGCATTTTGCGAGGACCGACCTTTGATCGGGAAGCCTTCCCGGTCGAGCAACACCACTCGGCTGTTCTTGGCTGCCCGCCCGGCCGGGCCACTTCTTTCAAAGACATCTCGGCCCCAAGGTTCTGGTTGGGATTTCTGCTCCTGCTTTTTTGCGGGTTTCTGGTTCTTGGGTGGGCTGGGTCGGACGGGTTTCTGCGTGACGATCTGGCGTGCGCTGATCTTGGCTGCCATGTTCTCTCCAGTTCTCCGGCTCGTTTCGAGGTTGATCGGACAGAAACGGTGGCTATGCATAGGGCGTGCCAAGCGACATATCGGCTATACGGCCCGGAAGTATCTGCTGTCGGTGATTCCGGCAAGTGAAACAAGTGCCCCTTGAGCGACGTCACCAGTGTAACAGTGTAGCGAATCAGCGGTGTTGGAGCGGCCTCCCGGACTCGGTTTTCCGTTTGCCCGCCGGACCTCACGGTCGGCGACCGAGCGACGCGCGGCTAGCGTCTTTGTAGCAATCCCACCTTCTGGATCCGCTCGTTCAAGACGGAGGTGTGTCGGCGTCTTCTCTGCTCGACAGACTTCTCGGATACGAGCTCAGTCCTGATCCTTCGGATAGCTTCCCGCTCCTTGGGCCGCACGTGCTCAAAACATCGAAGATCTGCCCACCCAAGATGAGAAACAAAACCACCCGACGGATAGGCGAGTTCTCCGTCTTGTCCGACCGATTTGTCCGGGACGAGACCAAATTTCCCGTAGTACCGCACGCCAGCGGCAGAGCCTAGGGCCGTGACTCTATATATGCCGAGCGCAGGAAGAACCGCCACCAGCGCCCGAATGATTTTGGGGTACAAACCTTTGCGTCGGTGCTCCGGATCAACCCACCCAAAACACACTTTGGCCAAGCCATCCTTGACTGCTTCTTGGAACCGCGGTGCTGCCTCCGGAGCAACCGAACAAAACGAACGCTCGAGCAAACCTCCGTCTGGGCAGAAAATATAGGCGCCCATCGCACCGACATTGTTGCCTTCGCCATCGCTCACACACACAAAATAAACGCGCGGGCTGTTTTTGGGGATATCCAAGCTCATGACATGTTGAATGCCGTCTTCTTCGAGCGCCTTTGCGTATTTGCCGATCAACTCCCCTGCCAATACCGGATCATCCTGAGCACAAAAAAACCGCATCGAATACTCAACTGAACCTGCAACCATCTGACCTCCTAGAGGTATATCCACGACACACCTCGAACTCCTGTTCGCATTGTGCGAACCTGTCGGGTGCACTCGCAAACCTCATGCCAGCACGACGGCATCCCCAATTTCCCCGGACGAGTCTCGCAAGGTTTGACAACACGCGCCACAATAAAGGGCTTATCTGGCTGGTGATTTGGCGATAAGACCGCCTCGACACTACGAAAACGGACCGATCACGCGCTGCCCCAATGCCGGTGCACAAACGCCCACCGGGAGTCGCACTCAGCCTAATCCCGGGGAGCGTCAACCTACATTTACGGTCACCAGGCAGACGTCACCTAGAGATAATACGCACTGGTTCTTCGGATACTTCCAGACGTTCTCCGGAACGGATATCGAATTCAAACTCGCGGGTGTACCCTTTTTTGCTAATGCGAATGCGACGGCGCCCTGCTTCGACCACGAACTTATAGATGGGCACCTTCTTTCTAAGGCGAATGCCATCGATGCGCACCCGGGCTCCACGCGGAAATCGAATATCGATGGTGGCCGGCTTTTTTGCCGTAGTCGCAGTCGGTCCTGCATTTTGAGAAGCCTGCGCCGCATCAGCCATTGAGGCAGATGCGCCCCCATTGCTCGGCGAACCAGACCGCGGCTCAGCCGCGGCTCGAGCAGCCTGCTTGCCTGCCGGGGACGCACCACCAGTGGTATCTCGGTGGGTGCCGTCCGGCTTGGCAGCCGAATCCTGCCCCTCCGACATCACCGTCGAACCCAACTCCTCCGGATGAACGGACGAACCTTGCCCACTCGGCGTCACCAAAGAACCCGCTTTTCCCGGTACGGGCGAATCTTGACCCCCGGGCACCATGGACGAACCTTGTCCGCCGGGCACTGCGTCCGGCGCGGACCCGTCGCCGTTTGCCGCAGGTGCACGATCCTGCCCCTCCTCGGTTTGAATCGAAATCGGGCTCAGTACCGAAACGCCATGTTCTGAAGCGTGCGCCTCGGCCGCCGCCTTCACAGCTTCCGCCCGAGACGATCGCGTGGCCTTTTGGGCCTGCATGGTGACCATCGCACCGCCAAAAGCAATACCCAAAATGAACACACCAGCACCGGCCACGGCGCGAACCGCCTCTCCCCACTCGCTCCGGCGCGGTGGAGGAGGAGCCAATTCGGAACGTACGTTCTCGATGTCATTGGAGACAATCGAGTTCGTCTCGTGACTACTCTCCGTGGAAGGGATATACACATCTGCCGTTCTTATCGCGCCTTCCTCAACCACCACCCCTCTTGCGGTGGTATCAACCGGGACCGGAGCAGGCAGCGGTGGAATGCGACCCTCCGCAGGCTGATTGACTCGCCCAGTCTCGACATCCATGGGCGCAAAAGTTGATTCACCAGTGTATGTTCCACGAAATGCATCCGCCTCCAGTGGCCGCGCGGCGGGGACCATGCTCCGGAGCGCATCCCGGGCACGGTCCAGATCCACATCTGCAGTTGCGTTGCTCGGTACCGCACCCCAAACACGAGGGTCGTGCGCCTCCAGCAAATAGGTTAGGTCCATACCCCCAAGACCAATCGCATGGCCAGAGTCGGCCGCAAACGCCGACAATTCCTCTGTGTCCCTGAAAAGTTGCTTCATGAACGCACTGAGACCATCGCGGTTCATAGAACGACCAATTTCTGGAGACGCGTTCATGAGCGCGTCAGAAAACTCTCGCGCCGATTCGAATCTTTCGGAAGGCAAGACAGAAGTGGCTTGCTCTAAGACCTTCGACACCACGGGCGCGTGAAAAGGGATCAAAGACGCGATGGGAGGCCGATCCGAAGTCGCGATAGCAAGCAACGTCGAGGGCACAGAGCCACGGTCAAAAAGAGGAGCGCCCGAAAGAAGTTCTGTTAACACCACGGCTGCCGTAAAAATGTCTGACCTGACGGTCACTTCTTGGCCGCGCACCTGTTCGGGCGATAAATATCTGGTGGTTCCTTTGACGACGCCCACTGTTGTCGAAAGAGAAGACATTTTTGATTTTGCGATTCCAAAATCGGTAATCTTCACGTCTCCATCAAAGGACACCAAAATGTTCCCGGGGGTAACGTCTCGATGAACCAGTTCCAGCGGCCGGCCGTCATCGAGCACGTACGTGTGGGCGTACTCCAAACCCCGTAGCGCCTCCAAAACCATGTGGAGGGCCACCTGCGGTGGAAGCTGTGAATCCAGCTTGTGGCAGCGCTTCATGATCTGCTGGAGGTTGCGACCTTGCACATACTCCATCGCAAGACACTGCTTGCCGTCGATCAGCGGAACATCAAACACGTTAACGATATTCGGGTGGTTCAGCCTCGACATCACCTGGGCTTCGGATCGAAACATCGAGACGTAGTGCGCATCATCAACGTAGTCAGCCAAGAGCCTCTTTAAAACAACTTTTCTTCCGGGCTCTCCGCGCGGGCCATATTCCGCGAGAAAGACTTCTCCCATTCCTCCACGGCGAATACTCGATATGACTCGGTAGTCGCCGAAGTTCTTGCCCGCAACTTCTTCGCTGAGGCTCGAACCACTCCAGTCCGATCCTTCCGACACTACGGGCATCAAGCCCTGGGGAAGACGTCCCACCATTGAAGCTTACAGTCTATAGCAAGTTCGATTGCCTGGACACACCTACTGTAATGGTTCGATGTGGGTTTCGAGCGCCAAAGGATTCAACCTCTTTGTCGTCTACAAAACTGTGAAAATCCAGCAGCCAAACTAAGCTTTGCTTCAAAATACTTGAGCGACCGCCCGGAGCAGAACAGCACCCTTTAGGCGCCTCAGGAGCTAGATGGGGGACCTCTTGCGCCAGCCACTCACAAGTGCTGCTTTATCCATCAAAAGAGGCCACGAGAAGGAGCGGCGCCGCGAGTGGTCTAACAGGCGTGAAAGAAGGACTTCGTATCGATCAACACATCGACGCAAACTAAAATATTCGAAGGCTCGAGCCCGCCCGAGCATCAATCCGGTGCGGTCGTCTGTCGGCGCGCTCACCATCACCCGAGCCGCCTCATCAAGGCCTTGCCCGTCGAGGCTTCGAACCACACAGCCCGTTCCTACCTGCCGAACCCAGTCTTCGACTTCATCGTTGCAGCCGTGAAAAGCGACACGCACGCCAGAGGCAAAACACTCGGACAGCTTCGTGGGCACGGACCCCCGCTTCGCACGATTCTTACGGAGCAGCATGATCGCCCAATCAACGCAGGACAAGTACCGAGGCATCTCGGTGTGGGGTGCAGAGTGAATCAGCACCCGACTGCGTTCGAGACCATGCTCATCGACCAGTCTGGAAAAACCTTCGCGGTTGCGGCTGAGAATCAACAGACACGCCTTGGGCTGAGCTTCGAGCACCTTTTTGCCTAAGCGAACCGACGCGGACATATCGTAAGATGCGTTGATAGAGCCGATCAGCGAAACCACAATCTTGTCACGAATAAAATCCCGCACCGGTTCAGGGCCGGTCCGCTGTGCACGCGGAACGCACTGAAACTCCGAAAAATCTGCGCACGTGGGAATCGCGTGCACTTCCTTAGGGATGCGATTGCCCATCACACCCTGGCGAACATCGAGGGCCTGAAGGCCCGTCAAAGAGACCACGCCCGCGGCGTGGCTGTAGAGGCTGCGCTCCACCGCACGCGCGCCCTTGAGGACCATCGGTCGAGTCACCCACCGACCTTCCTCGAGACGCTCGTCCAGCCAGTAACCGCGAACGTCAAACAAATACGAAACGCTGGCCAATTTTTTGAGCGCGTAAGCGACAAGCCCCCCATGGTAGGACCGGGCATGGGTCAGAGCCAAGCCATCTTGCCGGGCCACGGACCATGCGCGTCGCGTCGCCTGGCGAAGATTGCGCGCCGCTGCGCCCTTATTCTGACCGGTGTCGTAGCCAATCATGTGCCAGGGAATACCGGCATCCTCAAGACAACGCCTGAGCGAAGACACCCGACTCTGGTCACGGAGATCATCGTCACGCTCCAAAGACAATAGCTGATATGCAAAACCCCGGGCTTTGAGCGCCAAAAGAACCCGAACCACCTGCGAATACGCAAGCGGCTGAAGCACCCCATCAAAACTTACGTAAAGAATCGGTGCGCCTTGGCGACCCACACGCTCCGAGCACCGTAACGACTGATGTCCTCCCGATTTGGCCACCGCTGGGCTACAGCCCCATCCCGGAACGTCCAGAATCGGTTTGGGGCTGACTCCGCGAGTCGCGCCCGGATACGAGCCCCATGGAGCCGGTTCGTACAACTGAGATTCGCATGAGGCGTTCGTTCTTCCTAGCCGACCCGATCGCGACACTAGGAAACAAAGAGTCCCCTCGTCAATATCCGCCTTGATACCTCGGCGCATTTGCATTGCATCCGAAGGAACCCCCTAAACCATGGGATTGAAACCAAAGACACCGCGCATCACCGGGAAACCCGGATGCCAGAATCCATAGGGCACGGATACCAACAGTCCACCCCTGCGTGGCCATCAAAAAAAGCGCGAAGAACACGCCCGCGAAGCAGGGCCCCCGCGGGTTGCGCAAAAGGTCCCATACGTCGCATTCTCGAGACCGCCCGTGCCTCTCAGGATTCCGAAGGCCGCAACCACCGAACTCTCCTCGCTCAAAAGATCACGGCCGGCTGCGCTTTGGACGCTCAGCCGCGTGCACGGGGGCGGCCCCAACAATCCGATTCGGGTCATCTTAGGCCCAGATCCGCTGATCCTAGGCCGGCAACCGGAGCCCGGGTTGACCATCGACGATCCCAAAGCCAGCCGCAGACACGCTGAACTGAGGTGGTGCGACCGCCAGAACCGCTATGAGCTCAAGGATTTGGGGAGCAAAAACGGAACCACCGTGGACAAAAGGCCCATCACCCGCCACACCCTCGCCCCCAACGCAATCATTCGTATCGGAGACTGTGTCCTGGTGCTTAGCCACACCAAACGCCCGAACGGTGTGTTGCCCGAGGCTCTAGACCCCACAAAACCCATTCACCAAACCCTATCCGAAGCCCAACATCGGTTGAGAACCGGTCCTGAGCTTCCCGTTCTCTTGGTCGGACCCGACCGCGAAAAAAGAATGGATCTCGCCAAGGCGCTGCACGACGGAACGTCGAAGAACGGCACCTTGACCACCATAACCCCCGACCAATGGACCAAACCCACTCTCCCCCATCATGTTTGTCGCGGGAACAGCCTGCCCAACCAAGAACGCCCCGTCCAAGCAGAGCCCCAGTGCACTTTCTTTTTTGACGAACTCTCCGAGCTCAGTGCCAAACAGCAGGCCGAACTTTTTGCGTTCTTGGAAGAACAGATTTTCTCAAGGGATACGCCCGTATCAAGCCCCATCCAAGTCTTTGGTGGAAGCGCGGTTCCGCTGGCCCCGGTCATTCGAGAGGGCCGACTTCGAAAAGACCTCTATGCTCAATTCTCGTCCGAGGCGCTCATCATCCCACCCCTGTGCGATCGCAAAGACGAGCTCTTGGAACTATGGAGGAACGAGATGGGCGAAGAGCTCGGCCTCGAAGCCGATGCCGCAGAGGCACTCCTCCTGTACGGCTGGCCCCAGAACTTGCGTGAGCTGAAGAGCCTGGCCCACCAAACACGCCGCCTTCTGAAAGGCCGCACCCTCATCAGCCTCGAGGCCCTTCCCGCAGTCATCTCACAAAAACCAACCATCCCCCACGAGGCAACCGAGCCCGCGACTGCGCCGCCTCACATTGAAGCGACCGGCCTCACCCCCAAACCCCTAGAATCCGGCCAGGCCGAAACCCATGAATCAACCCCCATCAGACGCACCGCACTCGGGCAAAACCAAGCAATAGGGCTTGCTAAAACCCTTTTGGCCGCCAAGAGGGCGTCCGACGCCGAAGAAGTCGTTTCTTCGTGGGTCGAAAAGTGGGGTCAAGATCCGGCACGCCTTCGTCTTTGGGTACAAATCAAACACGCTCAAGGCCAATTGACAGAAACCATTCGCGGCTTCGAACATGTAGCCCAACTCGAAAATGAAAATTCATGGCTTCCACTGGAATTGGGTACTGCCCATTTTCGCCTAAAGCGAAGCGGAAGCGATTCTGAAGCCGCCCGCACTTTTCAGGAGCTCGAGCGCGCGGTCAAACTCTGCTTCGAGGGGCAGCCTCAAAGTGGTATCTCGACATGTCAGGAGATTCAACGAAGAGCCCGGCACCCAGAGGCCCACAAGCAGGTCCTCCTTCACCTAGCCTGGTTCAAAGCCCATCTGGGGCAAGTGGATGGCGCCGTCGATGCCCTGGAACATCTGGGTGGGCATCCCGGATTTACCCATGATCTTGATCGGCTCTATGCCCTTGCACAAATTTTGGAAGTGCGAGGAAAACCAGGCGACCTCAAAGAAGCACTTCGAATCTTTGACCTCCTTCATGAGCACACAAAGGCCTATGAATTCTTGTCACGAAGATCTCACGTGCTCCGCCAGTTGGGAGACGGCCGGAAGGCAAACACACTGCTCCATCAATTCGAAATCGCGTTTCGAAACGAGCGACTCACCCCCAGCCTGGCGGAGGTAATCATCACGGCCGCCGATCAATACGTGCCGCTAGAGAACCTACTGACCGTCAGGGACAAACTGCACCAGGATCCAGACGACTCGGTGGTACACTCAGGTGAATCATCACGCGCACTGCGTATTCAAGCCCTTGTGGCATTCCTACAAAACAGGATCTCCGACGCACGAGCCTTCTGGGAAAGACTTGGACAAGGTCCCGCCGCTGAGGTCATCGACATGGCCTATTGGGGTGATTTTCTGAATCGCGCAGGTGATCTCGAAGGAGCCCGGACGTCTTATTTGCGCGTCCTCGACACCGAGGCCTTTATCGACCCAACGATGGTCACGCAGCTGTTGGAGCTCAACCCACTCATCCCTCCTCAAAAACCCGATCCTTGGTCAGAAAAACATAAGCAACAAGCAAGAAAACTGCTCAAACTTGGCACCAACAGCGATGCCCATAGCCCAGATCTATGGCGAGCCATGGCTCAGGTGGAAAGCTTGTTGGGCAGGCAAGAAGAACAAGAACGACTTAGTCAAAGAGCAGAGGGGATCGAGCAACAGCAAAAAAGCACCCTTGGGCAAACACACCTTGCGGCAGTTTATAGTGTAGAGGGTCGAAAGATATGCATCTTTCACGAGCTTCGGGCTGGTCGGTACCAGGTCGGAAATGATCGGTCCTCGGACTCACTCCTCGTCACCACCCATGAGGGTGGCCATCTGACAACAGGTTCCATTTTTGGGTACCTATCTCCCGAAATGCTGCATGACTTGCGCCGTGTGTTTCTAGCCACCAGACGCTTCGCCCAGGCACGGTTTCCCCACTTGGCTCAGTCATTCACCCGCTACCGGTACATGCTGAAACTGACAAAAGAGGACCAGCCGTCGGGGGGGAACAGCGCTGCAGTTGCAGCCGCCATCGCCTTTTTGTCAGTCCTTCTGGAAAAACCATTGCCCTCAGGATGGGCGATAACCGGTGCTCTGGTCACCGACTCTTCCACCGAACTTCGACTCCAAGCAGTCGGAGACGTCGAACACAAAGTCATCGGACTTTACGACGGTCCGTTTCATCACTTGGTATTGCCGGAAGAAAACCGCGAAGACCTTGAAAACTCTCACCTTGTCCCCCGAAGCGTTTGGGAACCCCGAGTCCGCTTTGCCCGAAACCTGATGGATGTTCTCGAAATCATTTTCGGGCAGACAGTCTTGGATTGGTAAAAACGGTCGTACCTTACGCGCACAGGCAGCCGACGCGCATGCGATCAAGGTAAGCCAAGGGATCAGTTGGGTGACGCCTCGGCAGTAGCGGCTTCCTCTTGGGCCGCTTCTTCTCTAAGCGCTTGGGCCACCGCCGGAAGCTTTTTGAAGCTTTCTTTGTCTGAGGACTTTTCGAACGCATCCAGCGGATTGACGAGACCCTCTTTCATGTACTTCTCGAGGACCCCATCCATGGTTTGCATGCCTTCCTTCTTTCCACTTTGGATCACGCTGGGTATCATGGTCGTCTTCGACTCTCGAATGATAGAGCCCACGGCTGTCGTACACACTAGAATTTCCTGCGCCGCGATTCGTCCCTTTCCATCGGCCCGTTTCAACAATTGCTGAGAAACCACTCCTGAGAGGTTCTCGCCAAGCATGCCACGCGTGGCCGCTTGTTGTTTGGGCGGAAACGCGTTCACAAACCGGTCGATGGTTGCGGCCGCTGAATTGGTGTGAATGGTCGCAAAAACCAACACCCCAGAACCCGCCATCTGCAGCGCCAAACCCATGGTTTCAGCACCACGAAGCTCACCGACCAAAACAACGTCAGCGTTTTCTCGGCCGGCACTGCGAATGGCGTCGTAAAAACTCCGGACATCTCGACCCACTTCGCGGTGGGTGATCTGACACCGTTGGGGTTTGTGAACAAATTCCACCGGATCCTCAATCGTAAGAATGTGCCCGTGGCGCGTCTTGTTGATGTAATCGATCATCGCTGCCAGCGTGGTGCTCTTTCCGCTTCCGGTCGGGCCCGTGACCAAGATCATGCCCAACTTACGCTCAGACAAAGACCGAACCGCCTCGGGCAAATTGAGCTGCTCTAGAGTCAATATCTTGGTGGGAATGGTCCTGAAGACCGCACCAATGCCCGTTGTTTTGGTCAAGTAGTTCCCTCTAAACCGGGCTTTGGTTCCAAACGAGTAAGCAAAGTCTAAATCGTGTTCCCGGTCGAAGGTGGTCCGCTCGGTGTCGTTTAGAATCTCGTACAAGATGGGTGGAATAGCCTCCTTGTGCAGCACATCCAAACCCGGCAGCGGCACCAAGTCTCCTTTGGAGCGCATCATAGGAGGGTACCCTGGAGAAATATGAAGGTCAGAGGCACCTTCCTCCAGAAGTGCGTCAAAAAAGCGATCTATTTGTGCCATATCTATTTTCTCTTTCTGAGGAAGCCACCCAATCTAGAACTGATATCTCGTTTTTCGGGCACTCTTTTCGAACTTGCCGCAGCGACTGCGAAACGGGCCGCATCGGTTCCCGAGTTGCCCCGTTGCGGAGGAGGCCCGGCCATCGCTTGAGGCGCAGGCCCTGCGGCAACACGGAGCTCCTGTTTGAGCTGCCGCACGTCTTCTGCATATTCGAATGCAACTTCTTCCGTAATGATCCCTTCGAGCACAAGCTTCTTGAGCGAATCATCAACCCGGATCATGCCGAGAGAGAGGCCTCGCTGCATCAGACTGGGCAACTGGATCAGTTTTTGGTCTCGAATAAGATTCCAAAGCTGGATATTGCCCGTCAGCATCTCGATGACCGGAACCATTCGGTCTTCCTTGCTTGGAACCAATCGCTGACTGATGATCATTTTCAGGGCCCCGGCGAGTGTGCTTCGTACCGGAGCCTGTCGGTCGGGCGGGAACATATCGATGAGCCGATCAATGGTCTTCGCCCCGGATCGCGTGCTCATTGTAGCGACAACCAAATGCCCGGTCTCGGCAGCTTCAAGCGCAATCTCAACGGTCTCCGCGTCACGAAGCTCACCGATCACAATCACGTCTGGATCTTCACGAAGTGCACCCTTCAGCGCGCGATGAAATGATTTCGTGTGGGTCATCACTTCACGCTGGCTCATGACAGCCTTCGAAATAGGGTACGTAACCTCAACGGGGTCCTCGACCGTAATGATGTGGTACGGCCGAGAATTGTTGATAATATTAACCAGCGCCGCAAGCGTGGTCGTTTTGCCTTGCCCGTTGGGTCCGGCCACCACCGCCAAACCTTGATGGTATTGAGCCACTCTTTCCAGCTCAGAGGGCAGTCCAAGAGCCGCAAGTTCTGGTATTTCGGACATGATGAGTCTAAAGCAGCCTTTTAGTCCGGTAGACTGCCTGCCCACGTTTGCGCGAAATCTTCCCAGATGATCGAGTTCGACCGTAAAATCAGCGTAACCTTCTTGTTCGAGCTGTTGCCGACGCGGATCGGTCATCACCGAAAGGACCATCCTTTCTACCGTATCGGGGTCCATCGGCTCGCCCTCTTGGGTCAACTTGCCCTCTTTCCTAAAAGACAGTGGGCGTTGCGCCATCACGTGAACGTCGGAGCATGCGCGTTGTCGTGCCTCTTCTAAGATCTTGACCAAACCGGGCTCCGGTGTGAGAGGACCGGTTGTCCTTGGATAGGACGCAAGCACCGACCGAGCTTCCTCCGGCTCCTCGGTCGGGGCCGGAGCGGAGGGTGGGGGAACAACGGCAGGAGGAGGTGCAACCTGGGATGACATCGGAGCACCTTGAATCTGGGCCGAAGGCCCACCACCACCATGAACCATAGGTGCCGGCATGGAGCCACCACCTTGGGCAGAATGCAAAGGCGCAGACACAGCAGCGGGACTCCCGCTGACTGCCGCCTGAGAAGCAGCATGAGAACTCGCTCGAGGCGGCGTCACTGGGTTTCCGTGCGTGGAGCCATGCGCGCGAGGTGGTGCACCAACCGGAGCGCCTCGCACCACGGAGGCAGCGCTAGAATCTCGTCCAGCAGGTTCCGAGGGCCGAGTCGGCTGCACACCAGCGCCTCGTACTCCCGCCGGTTGAGGGGAAGCTCCGCCTGTCAAGGCGGAACCAGATGCCGATCTCTTTTTTTTCACCGCCGCCTGGTGCCTAAGGACAAGCTGAACCTTGTCGTCGCTCAGGTATCCTAGCTCCACGCATACAGCCCCAATCGCTTTTGGGGCCTGTTGCTGCTGCTGAAGCGCGATCACCTTGGACAATTGCGCTCTAGACATAAGCTTCAAATGCAACGCAATTTGCCCAAACAACATATCGTCCGGATTCATGCACTTCATGGTACTTCCAGACCATACCTGGAAACTAGACTGACATCGGCGATCCGAAACTACCTCGTCTTTTGAATCTATTGTCGACAAGGCAAACGGCGCGATTGTGCGAGGAGTCCTCTGTGTACGCACCAAGTGTAAGACGAGCTGCGCCAAGATCACAAGAGCTTTGAACGCAAGGGACGCAGCTAAGCAAGCACGACCTGATCAGCCTCAGCGCCAGCTCCAGGGGATGCGGCTCAACAAGGAATAGCAGTATAACTTGGCAATTTCATTCAATCGACCAAACACGCTGAGCTTTCTCGAACCGTGGACCGGAAGGACTTTCACGTCCAGATCACCGAAGACACGCTCTGCCACAAGTCCAGCGCGGCGCGCATGGCTGGCCGAGGTGACAACGAGCAAACGCTCGAATGACTGGTGGCGCAACAAACGCCGAGACTCAACCATATTGCCCCACGTCGATGTGGCCAACGGTTCGACGATGATCAAATTCCGAGGGACACCTTGCTCAACCGCAAAGTGTGACAAGATTTCCGCGGAATCACCGCCAAAGCCAGCGCCACTCACCAGCAACCGACCCACGATTCCTTCCTCGAAAAGACGGATGGCGCGAAGCGTCCGTTGATTGTTGGGGTCCCCACTCGGAACCAAGGCGACATCTGCCCTCCAGTTCGCAGGCCCTACAAGCCGAGAGGGAATCGAGTAGACGTGGTACACGTCCCAACCCAGAACAAGAACCAAGAGGGCCGTACCGCCGTGCAGGGCCATCGACTTGGGTTTAGAAGCCATATGCAGCAGCGTCAGATCGGATGAGGCTGGGCAAACCCATAGCCACTTGTGCTTCCCTGATCTTCAAGCGCAATAATCTTCAGGTCGCCCTTCCGAATCTGCTCTACGGCGCGGGGCACAGTTTCCCACGCACGCTGGACAGGGCCCGAGCCAAGAAGAATCTCGAGGGCGCGTCGTTCGGGACGGAGTGCTTCCTCAGTGCTCCGCTCTGCAACTTGAAAAAAAGCCTCAAGCTTGGGCTGCAACTCAGAGGCCCGGAAAAAGACCCGAGAAGGATCAACGAAGGAGCTCAACACCGTATCCAGCAAGTCAGGCATCAAATGAACAAAAGTTGGAGATCCCGATTTCAGGGCTTCGATCACCGAAGTTGAAAAACTGGAGACAAGCACATCACACCAGTCAAGGTCCGCTGCCAACGGCCCACCCCGAGAAACCTGCATCGAAGGAATCACGCGGGCATCCTCATCAACAGATTTAGGCACATCCGAAGGATGCGGCCGCCACCGAATCTCAAGCTCAGGAAACCTCAAATGAACCAGTCTTATGGCCTCAATGGCTTCTTTTTGGAAAATCCGAAGAGGATCTTGGCCGTTGCGCGCATAATCCCGGTGAACATAGTTGGTTAGAAGCAACAACTTTGTTGGCGGGCTCGCCAAAGGTTTTGAGCACACAGCACCCGGCGCGGCCCCAATGACCGAACCTCGGTCCAGCCCGGTCCGGTCTTGCACTTCATTGTTTGACCAAAGACAAGTCAGTTGCGCTGGCGTCTCCGTATAGTCGACCGCAAAACCGTGGGCGCACTCTACCGTAACCGCGCCTCGGTCTTCAAAGACAACGGAAGCTGCCGCGGAACCAGGGCTACTCGCGCTTGAAAAAACCACTGGGCTGGCCTTGAGGTTACAGCGTTCAGCGACCCTGCCTGCCGCCCGCGCACCCGAAACCCCTCGCGCAACATCGATCGTGGCCAACCGCACAAGGTCCTCAAGTGCGTTTCGAAGGTCCACGCAGTAGCCACCCTCGAGCAAAAGCGGCCCCTGGTGAAGCAGGTTTCGCACGCCACGGTATGTGCAAGCTCCAGCCATAACCATGTCTTTCACAAAATCGGCAAAGGAATCCGGCCCCTCGATCTGGTCGACCCGACATTCACTCAAAACCTCGGACAAAGACCCGAGACCCGGCCACAAATCTTGGGCTCGCGCTCGAACCAGTTTCAAAAGTGAAGCGTCGGAAGATGCGAGATCTGAATAGAAGAGGAATCCGAGCTTTTCGCCCTTTTTGAGCAGGGGCTCGGCAAACGCCTGGATCAGGTGGGCGTTCATCCGGTGCCAGCTCGGATACAGGGCAACCCACTGACTGGGCTTCGAAGCTCCGTGCCCAAAGCTTTTGATTCTCCGCCGTGCCGGAATACTGCGAACGTAGCTTCGCGTTCGGTCCGCGACGGTGGCCGCGAACCCCAGCGCACTCAGCCCCACCAGTCTCGTCGCCCACGAGGATCGCTTCGGCGCGCGCGGCCTTGCCCCTGGCGCCAACGACGGCGGTCCCTTGCCCAAGTATATGAGATCATCGTGGCCGTGAATGGCGCAGAGTCCAAGACCAAACAAGGATCCGTCGTACCACCAGCGAAAAATCCGAATGACCGCAAAATTCACCAGCGCCTGGCTTGCCATGACCCCCGGAGCAAGCTCGCCAAAACAATCGTCCAACCATTTTCGAAGCTGCTCATGCGCGGGCATCAGGGTTTGGGCCCGAGACTTAAGCGCGTAAGCACCCAATTCCGTGACCGTCAGGCATTCGGCCTCCTGGATCCAAGCCGGCCAAGCGTGGGGAAGACTCGCGCCATGCCCCACAAAGCGAACCGGCATTTTGCCCTCCAGCTCTGGCCTTAAGGCCTCAAAGCCACTCGCTAAATCGTGCCACGGGGGTAAAACAAGGACCTTCTCGTGTTGGCCAGGACCAGGCGGGCTCCCGAAACACACACTCATCTTCTTGATTCGACTTTGAAGGCGGTCCAGATCGATGTCGACTCCGTCAAGAGAGCGGGTGGTCATGGCCCGCGACCCAATCATAGGGCCCTTTTGGGAGCAAGAGTTGACTGGGCGTGCGGCGTCTTGGGTCGACAAACGGTCGAGCCTTATCTATGGGTTGGGTCGAGGGGCAAGCCAAGGCCAATGCATCTTACAATTCGCGCAGATGCCAGTATTCAAACCGGTACCGGACACCTGATGCGCATGATCGCGCTCGGGCAGGCCTGGCTCAAGGAGGGCGGCGACAGGGTCAGCTTTATTTCTGCCTCCCTACCGGACCTTCTCCGCCAAAGACTGGGCCAAAGCGGCTTTGCGGTCATCGATCTTCGGGAGGACGCCGGCTCCATCGCCGACGCGGCGTTCACCCAAACGACCACAAAGCAGCAAGGAAGCACGCACCTGGTCGTCGACGGGTACCACTTTGACGGACAGTACCAAGAAGCCCTAGTCCGCCAGGGTCTCAAGATCATGGTGGTCGACGACTACGCGCACAACGAACACTACGCGGCCGATTTGCTGTTGAACCAAAACATATCCGCCAACGCCCAAGCCTATGCACACCAGGGCCAGGTCGGAACCATGCTCCTCGGCCCCAAGTACGCCCTCCTCCGGGAGGAATTTCGCCAGCATCGGGTGCGAAGCCGCGAGGTCCCCGCGTGTGCCCTCCTGGTTACCCTAGGCGGGTCTGACGAACCCAATCTGAGCGTGCGTGCCGGACATGCCATCGAGGCTCTTGCCAAGGACGGCGTGAAGATTTCTGCGAAATTGATCGTGGGCGGCGCAAACCCGAATCGAGACATGCTGATGAGGACCTTCAAAGGGCCCGAGGTCGCGGCCCTTTCCAACATTCGGGATATGGCGTCAGTGATGCAAGAGACCGACATCGCCATCGCCGCTGGAGGCAGCACCGCTTGGGAGCTGAGCTACTTCGGCATCCCGGCGCTTTTGATTGCCATCGCCGAGAACCAGGTTCCCATCTGCGAGGGCCTTGAACGCGCCGGAAGCGCCATCAACCTGGGCTGGCACGAAGATATTCAAGCCACACACATTCAGGAAACCCTGAGGCAGACCCTCAGCGCCCATCATCAGCTTCGCACCATGTCCGAAAACGCACGCGCCCTCGTCGACGGCCAGGGCGCACAGCGCGTGGTCCGCGCCTTGTTGGCGCCCTAAACAGAAACGCATAAGTCCGGATCCAGGCACTATGCGGCATTGGACCCTGTGGTGCCGGCTCACGTACTTCCGTGTACGCTCCCTTGGCTCCTCGGGCCCGGCTTTGCCTAGCACCTGGCTTCGAACTTATACGTTCCTGTTTTAGCTGGCTTAGGCGAGGAGGTCCCAAGAAAGGGGTGTACCTTTTTTGGTATCCCGGGCCGCACGGCGTCCTAAGACCTCCCCCAGATACCGCGTGTGAAGACCGTGGCCAGGGCGCACATCCCGAACATTGGCGGCCGTCAACTCTTCACCGGCCCGCACGTCTTCGGAGATAAAAAGTGAACGCCTGAAGACCCGACTCGCGCGCTGCTTTTTGGTCACCGCGTAGCTCACCGAACCCAAGGCTTCCTGGGCAACCCGCACCGAATCGACCATCTCCTTGAACTCGTGGGGCTCCAAAGAAAACGCCGTATCGGGACCCGGCTCGTTGCGCGAAAGGCAAAGATGTTTCTCGATAAAGCGTGCGCCCAAGGCAACCGAAGCAACGGCAACCGCGGTACCCAAAGTGTGGTCAGACAAGCCCACCGGTACCCCAAAAGCCTCACCCAAATGCTGAATGGTCCTGAGATTCATTTCACTTGGGGGCGCGGGATAGGCACTGTTGGTTTTGAGCAGAATCAGCTCCGTACAGCCCGCATCACGGGCCGTACGAACCGCCTCGTCAATTTCCGCCAAACTGGCCATTCCGGTAGAAAGGATCATCGGCTTTTTGGTCGCGGCCGCTTTTCGAATCAGGGGTAAGTCGACTAGCTCAAAGGACGCGATTTTGTACGCGGGCACCGCCATCTCCTCGAGAAAGTCGACGGAGGTCTCATCGAATGGAGACGAAAAGCAGTGCATGCCGAACTCTTGAGCCAAAGCCTTGAGCTTAGGCTGCCATTCCCAAGGCGTGTAGGCTTCTCCGTAAAGCTCATGAAGACGACGCCCGTCCCACATGGTGCCTGAATTGAGCCGGAAATACTCGGTATCGGCATCGAGGGTGATGGTGTCGGGCGTGTAGGTCTGTAGCTTCACAGCATCGGCGCCGGCGTCTTTGGCCGCGTGCACCAGGGCCACCGCGCGATCGTAGTCGTGGTTGTGATTCCCGGAGAGCTCGGCGACGACATAAACGGGGTGTTCATCACCAATCGGTCGGCCCGCAATTTGGATGCTAGTCACTTCAAAACTCCTCCGCCTTTGGACGTACGGCGCGCGATCAGGGTACGACCTTCTGCTGAATGTGTTGGTTCAAGGCCTCCCACTCGGGATGAGCCTCTACGATCTGAAGAACCTCCCGCCAGCCCCCTCCTGGGGCCAATTCAGTAAACACCCGTCGCACCAACTCCAGATCCTCAGGGGTATCAACCGTCCACCGATGCCCACTGTGGTCTTCTTCGCCCACGACAGCCACCAGGTGAAACTTGTCGGGGTTTCGATAAATAAAGGGCGTCACGTGCTCGCGCGTCGCGGGATCTCGATCCTGCTCGTGCGCGCGCTTCAGCGCCGCGAAAGTCATCGCTTCGGTCTCCAGGCCCCGTGGATACGTTCGACGCTCCAGAAAATTCGCGGCGTAGTCGCCCCCCTTGGCCACCAGCGCGTCCACCACCCGGTCGACCACCGCAGGGTCAACCAACGGGCAATCGGAGGTAATGCGCACCACAAGCTCCGCCTCGCGATGGGTCGCCGCCAGATAATAGCGCTCAAGCACATCGGATTCGCTTCCACGAAAAACAGCCTGTCCGCGCGACCGGACGTAGGCCTCGATCTGATCGTCCAAAGGCTCCACCGTGGTCGCAACCATCACCTCATCCAGGGACCGCGCCTGACCGAGACGCTCGAGCACAATATCGAGCATGGGCCGATCGCCAATAGGCTTCAGCACTTTGCCCGGCAGCCTAGAACTGCCCATGCGCGCCTGCACAATCGCGACGGTGCGTGGGGCCGACACTATAAAACAGCCTCCGCGACCCCGCGCACCCGATCGACAATCACCTCAACATCAGAATCGGTGAGCTGTGGGTACATGGGCAGTGACACACACGCCGAATAGTAAGCCTCCGCCTCCGGACAAAGCCCCTGAGCGTAGCCGAGCGATTGGTAGTAGGGGTGCCAATAAACCGGGATATAATGGACCTGCACACCGAGACCTGCTTCGCGGAGGCCACGAAAAAAAGCGCTCCGGCGCCCCGGATCTTCGGTCCGGACCACAAAAAGATGCCAGCCCGAAGCCACATCGTCCCTTACGGTAGGCAAACGAAGCCCATCCACGGCCGCCAACCCTTGGAAATACCGATCCGCCACCGCCTGCCGGCGCCGAACAAAGGCCTCTAACTTCCGAAGTTGGCTGGTTCCGAGCGCACATTGGATATCCGAAAGGCGGTAGTTCAAACCAAGCGCCTGAATCTCGTAGTACCAAGGCCCCGCGGGTTCACGCTCAGTCTCCTCGGGCTCACGGACCATTCCGTGATTGCGGAATCGGGCGGCTCGCTTGGCCATGTCGGCATCGCCGGTCAGCACCGCCCCACCCTCCGCGGTCGTCACCGGCTTCACGGGGTGCAAACTCACGATCCCGCCGTCGGAAAATGCGCCGACCGGTCGACCCCGGTAGGTTGCGCCGAGGGCATGCGCCGAATCAGAAAGCAGGCGAATCCCTGCGCCCTCAGTCACTTTGCGAAGCGCATCGTAGTCGGCGGGATGCCCCGCATAGTCGACTGCCACCACCGCCCGGGTCTTGTCCGTAATCAGCGAGGCCACACCCTTAGGGTCGATGTTTCCGGTACCGGGCTCGACATCGGCAAACACAACCTTGGCGCCCAAGTGGAGCGCCGCGCTGGCCGTAGCCGCAAAAGTGAGCGGCGGCACGATGATCTCATCATCGGGACCGATGCCCGCACCGTAATAGAGCGCATGAAGCGCCGATGTCCCGGAATTGACCGCAACCGCATGCCGGCAACCCGCGATCTCCGCGAGGTTCCGTTCAAATTCGTTGACCCGAGGCCCCGTGGTCAAAAAGTCGCTCTTCAGAGCAGCCACGACCGCCGCGATATCCTCGGAATCTAAGCTCTGCCGCCCGTAGGGGTAAAATGGCTTCTCAGTCACGGTGTAGACGAGGCGCCAATGGTATGGAGGATGTCACGCAGCTGAACTTCGGTGAGCCACTCCGTATTGTTGTCGGAGCTGTACGAGAACCCTTCGGACAGCGGCTTGCCGCCCTCTACGCTCCGGTCCTCGCCCCACCAGTCAAAGCGCGGCTGAATGACGTAATAGCTCTTGTACTCCATCGTCTCACGGGCATCGTCTTGAGAAATCATGACCTCGTGCAGTTTTTCACCCGGCCGAATGCCCACAAACTCAAGCTCTGCTTTGGGGGCAATGGCCTTGGCCAACTCGGTGACCTTCATGCTCGGAATTTTGGGGACAAACAGTTCACCTCCGCGCATGCGCTCAAGCGAATTCAACACAAAATCAACCCCTTGGGGTAGCGTGATCCAAAAACGCGTCATGTCCTCGTGGGTGATCGTGAGCTTCCCGCTCTCTTTTTGCTTCAAAAACAGCGGTATCACGCTGCCGCGGCTACCCACCACATTTCCGTAACGAACGACGGCGAAGCTCGTGGACTTGGCGCCTGCATAAGCGTTCCCCGCCACAAACAGCTTATCGCTGCAAAGCTTGGTGGCCCCGTAGAGGTTGATCGGATTGCAGGCTTTGTCGGTTGAAAGGGCCACCACACGCTTCACGCCGCGCTCAATGGCCACGTCGATGATGTTCTCGGCCCCAAACACATTGGTTTTGATGGCCTCGAACGGATTGTACTCACAAGCTGGGATCTGCTTAAGCGCCGCTGCGTGCACCACGTAGTCGACCTGGTCAAAGGCCTGTCGAAGCCTCGCGCGATCCCGCACGTCTCCCAAGAAGAAACGAAGACGCTCGTACTCCTTGGCGAATTCTGGTTCTCTGGACATCTCAAACTGCTTGAGTTCGTCCCGGCTAAAAACCACAATCCGAGCGGTTTTAGACCGTGAGAGCAGCGTCCGTACGAACTGCTTGCCAAACGACCCTGTACCCCCAGTGATGAGAACCGATTTTCCGTCCAATAGCGTTTTCATAGGCTGATTGGCGGCGATGCCTAACCTTGATGTCTGGGGTGGTCAAGGTCGAGAACCTCGAGTCGAGTCCGAGGAAACAACCCGCGCTGGATCGCGCGGGCCCGCGATGACGCGAACGAGGGTTTTACCGAATCTGATTTCGGCGACGGCGGAGGAAGAGCCCCAGTCCCAAGATCCCGAAAGCCCACAAGGGGCTCTGGCCGGCCCAGTTCGAATTTTGGCAGCTGCACCCGCCGTCATCGGAGGGACCACAGTCGCGAATTCGGGCTGGCGCATTGCAAGTATTTTGGGCCGTGTCACAAACATCGTTGGTGCACGCGTCGCCATCGTCACAGTCGCTGTTCTGTTCACAGCAGCCGGCGATTGCGGTCGATGCGGCACAGGTGTTCGTGTTCAGGTCACAGCTATCTCGGGTGCACACATCACCGTCGCTACAATCCGCATCCTCGTCACAACAGCCGGCGATGGCTTGGGCTGCCTCGCACACATGAGCGACCAGATCACAGGTGTTGGTCGTACAAGCCAGTCCGTCATCGCACTCATTGTTGCTGTCGCAGCAACCGCTTGCAGGATCCGAGAACGCGCACTGATTCCGAGCGGTATCACAACTGTCCGTGGTGCAGCTTCGCCCGTCATCACACTCTTGGTCATCAACGCAACAACCCGCGATGGCTTCGGGCGCCTGGCACGTATTGCTCGTAAGATCACAGGTATCCTTCGTGCAAACCAGACTGTCGTCGCAGTCCAGATCGTCGTCACAGCAGCTCGGTATGCCCACCGCCGTTTGAATGCAGGCCCCGGCCCCATCACATGCAGCCCTGAAGCAATCGGTGAGGGTGGTGTCCACACAGGCTGTCCCCACCGAGTCGATGGCGCACATCGAAGAGCAGCAATCACCGTCGTCGGTATTCCCATCGTCGCAGGCTTCACCCGGATCTATGTCGTTATCCCCGCAGGGGTGGGCTCCACGGGCAAAAATGATATTTCGACCCGGTCCAAACACCGTGTCTGAGCTCGACCACATCGCGATCCAAGCCCCCGCGCCGTCGGCCACCAATTGAGGGCTGACATCATCCCCCGAGGTCGTTGCGCCGTTGCTGTTTCCCATCACCGCTGTAGACCAAGTCAAACCGCCGTCGGTTGAACTCGAAATCGCGATGTCTTTTTCGCTTTGGGCCGTCCCGCCAAAGGTCGCATGGGTCGACCACACCGCGACCCAGTTCCCCGCACCGTCAAACACAATCTCGGGCGTTTCGTCGTGAATATCGGCGTCGGCTGCAGCATCTGTGGCCAAAGCCACGGGCTCATTCCAGTCGACCCCATCGTTCACTGACCTTGAAAGAAGGATGTCACGGTCGTCTCCTACCGTACCACCGAGCGTCGAATTGGAGTGCCACACCATCAACCAGGTTCCGGATGAATCGACAGCCAGTTTGGGTTCAAAATCCGGACCGTCATCGCTGGCCCCAACCACGCGCACCGGAGCGCTCCAGGCGGCGCCACCATTGGTCGACCGACTGGACCAAACGTCGGCGGAAGGCCCAGAAAAGCCCTGACAGTCGGCATTGTTGTACGAGTACCAAGCAGCAACCCAGGTCGAGCCACTGACTTCGATGTCAGAACCCACCTCACAGATGTCGTCCGTGGTCCCCGCCGGATCCACCGGAACGGGATCGGTCCAGCTCAGGCCATTGTCGGTTGAGCGCGCGACCAAGACGTCATAGTCGATGCCACTGGAGCCAAGCGTACGGCTCGAGGTCCAAATCGCAACCCAGTTCCCCCCACCATCGGTAGAGATCTGGGGCGTGAAATCCACCGCCAAATCGCTCGTCGCGTTGGTGTTGAGCGCGGCCGGAGAACTCCAGGTATCACCGTTATCGGAAGAACGAGATACCAAAATATCCAAATCGGCACCCAGAGGGCTCGTCGTGCTCGAGCCAGAATCCCAAACCGCAACCCAGTTTCCGGCCCCATCGGTGGCCAACCGAACGCGGCTATCCGACGCGTCATCGGTCGCGAACTCAGAAACCAACAAACGGGGTGTACTCCAGCTGGCGCCGGCATTGGTCGAAGAGGCGACAAAAATATCGCAGGTGGTCCCCGTGGTGCACTCGCCATGCCACGCGGCCAGCCAGCGTCCATTTCGATCGGTTACGATATGATGGGAAAAGGCATTCTCCGTAGAAGCAGCCTGGCCCGCATCGAGTGCCCTCGCCGGGCCGAGGGCCGGCCCCGCCGCGTAACTGACCGTAATTGGCCAAGCCATAACCCCAAACGCGCCACAAGCTATCGGAACCATGGTTGAGGAGATGAAGTGTCTTCTTATGCCCATCGAGTGTATCCCGTCCTCTTGTCCCCAGAATCTCGTCCACACTGGAGATGTTGTCCATTTGAGGGAAGCAGATCGGGTAGCACGGCCCCAAGACTTGCTCAATGTGGGCGGGTCAACGCCGCTTCCCACAGGTGTGTCTTTCGCGGTATTGGACCCGAAACGGGGTGCCTCTGATAACCCTAACGAGTCATGCAGCTTCGAGAACCCATCGGCGCAAAAACGCCCTATCAAACGTTAGCTTCGACATTGCATCAGGGCGGCCATCGAACCCACCTACCCTCAAGCACCCTCAACCAGGCGTTGGGCGCCGAAGGTTCACTTTGGGTGTGGGTGGGACAAATCCCCGAAGGTTCGTCCATCCTCCGACCTCTGGATGGTCTTGAACTCACTTCTCAACCTCGGCGAGGGCCGGGTGTGGCGGTGATCGACGACCAAGGTCAAGCGAAGGCGGCTTTGGTCGGCGCCGCGGGCGAACAACGGATCATTGGATGGGTGGAGCGCGTCTGGCGTCGACCAAGGCTGATACACCTGACCAAGGCCCCGTGGTCTTTACTGACCCGATGGCAGCTTCCGCAAAAACTGTGGGATCACCTCGATCAAGTCTCGATTTTCAGACATTACTGCCGAGCATCGATGCTGCAAATGCAGATTGCACCGATTCCCGAGGATGCAGATGCGGTCGAGTCCGCCTGTTACAACTCAAAAATAGCCAGTCGAACCTTCGACGAGCTGGCGCTCCAAGGCCTCAGCAACACCGAAAAGACCCTGGCGGAGCGTTTTTTGGCGCCCGGAGATTCCGTCCTCGACGTGGGATGCGGCGCCGGCCGCGAAGCCTTCGGGCTCGCCCAGCGGGAAGTACGGGTCACGGGCATAGACCTCAGCAGAGAATTGATTCAGCGGGCAAAAAAACACCGCGCCGATCTCGGGCTCGAAGCGTGGACTCACTTCGCGGTGTGTTCGGTCCGCGCGTTGCACGAAATTCCGGGTTCTTACCAAGCGGTGCTGCTCTCTTCAGATGTGTATGCGGGCATCCCGGGGAGACAAAACCGCATCAACACCCTCCTTGCGTGCAAACGGGCGATCACGCCGAGGGGCTTTGTCATGGTTCCGGCAACCGTGTCACCGATTCGGCCTCAAGATTACTTGATCGACGCCCCAAGACGGCTGCTCAGGCGCACATGGTCTGCCCATATCCCAGAACCCGGCGATCGCTGGAGCTTTTCGTGGCCAGACGCAACCTCTCCCAGCTTTAGACATCGGTTCAGCTCTATGCAAGAAATCTTAGACGAAGCCGGTGAGGCCGGGCTGGGTCTTGCAGACCGGGTGGGCGGCTATTTTGTGTTTGCCCCCCATGATCAGTCCGGCCGCGCCGTCCATCGCATACGCTACCGCCGAGCGGACGACGTCGTTGCCGAAGCCTTCGGAGATGGGCTGCTGCTCATCAACAAGCACCAGGGAAGCACTTTTAAGCTCAATCAAAGCGGGCTCATGATCTGGGAACTGGCCGAAAGCGGCCATACTGCGTCCGAAATAGCGCAGGCCCTCAGCCACAACCCAAGGTCGTTGGCACCCCCAGGTCACGAAATCCACCGGCTGGTGTCCAAGCTTGTGGAGGGTGGACTGCTCGAGGGACAAGGGGTCGCTCGTTGACTTGGCGCCACCACCATCCCCTGGGCCTGGCTGCCGACCTCGCGCGGGTCTTGCAGAACCTGCCCCGGGTCGAGTGGGGACGGCGACACGAAGCCCCCAAGCCGCTCTTGGCCAAGCTCAAAGGTGCCGCGTCTTCGAAACGTCGTCGGAGTTCGGACGACAAAGAGCGACTCCAACAAGCCATTCGCTGGGTGGATGCGTGCTGCCCTGGCGGCCGCAATTGTTTTCGTAGAGCACTCCTTGAAATTGCACTCGACCAAGGTTCTGCCCAAGCACCCCTGATGATGGGCTTTCGTCACGGCGACCCCCAACCCCTAGGCCACGCCTGGATCGGAGAGGACCCTTACGCCGAAAACCGCTACGACGTGATCGTCGAGCTTTGAACAGGAACGCACCCGCGTCGATGCCTGTGCGCATAGCGTCGGCTACTGCCGATTCTCAAAAATAGCTTGGGAGCACCTTCTGAAGACGCTCAAGTCCGTTCGGCATCGACACCAAACGAATGGGCACGCTGGTCTCAAGCGCGCACGCAACCTCCAGCGTTTCGCTCCAAACCTTGCGCGACGCCATTTCGGCAAAGGCATTGTTGAGTAGATGGGTCCACGCATCGGGCCCCGTCAGTGGACGCTCGGTCAGGCGATCGCTGCGCGAATCGGGAGAATCGAAAATCCAAATATCGGAAAGCGGCTCAAGGAACGGTCCCCGCACGCATTCGAGCAGCGGCGCAGTCCGGACTACGGGGCCGCCACCAGCGAGCTGTTTCGCCGCCCGCGCCGCCCACTGACGAACCAGCGACTCCGCCTCGCCCGCAACCCACACCTGACGATCGCGAAACCGCAAAAGCAAAAGATCATCAGAAACCGCCGTAGCACCCTGTTCTTCCAGGGTGCGGGCCGTTGTCGATTTGCCCGATCCGCTCTGACCCAAAAAAGCACGACAGGTATTTCGAAACCGAACCGTGGACGCATGGATAACGGGTTGGCCGTGAAAGACCAAGATGTGCGGCGCGGCCCACAAGAGCCACTGCTGAAGAGCGCTCGTGGTTAAGGCACCACCACCGGGCGGACGACACAGGCGAATGGTCGAAACCTCTTCGTCCAGACCCAAGACCGCCTTGCGGTACCAATAAAGCGTGAAGCCACTGGACTCTGCTCTGAAGGAAATCGGATTGGGGGGAGCCGGACGGGCTCGATGGGTTTGACCAAAGAGCCCCTGCCAAACCGAATCGACATCTTTGGCGACTTCCTGGAGCTCTCGCCCGTACTTTTGGGACAGGCGCTCCGCGACCGCGCGGCAGCTCAGCCCCCGGCCGAGGGCCTCGCAGATTTCTTGGGCGGCACCATTCAGCCGGTGATAGTCCCCACTTTTAAGGTCGAGTACCAAACCACCTTTTGCGTAGGGCGCAAGGATGAAACGTTCCGAAAAATGAGGTTCGTCTGAGTCGGGAACCCCCCTCGGTATCGGGCGTGTCGCGGACAAGGTGCTGCCCGTTACCCTATTGCGCCGCAGTTCGGAAGTCTGAGTTTTCGGGGGTTCACCCATAACATTTCGACTTTGACGGAATACGATCCTTTTCGCACACTCTTGAGGTCACACGCACAAAACATCCGCGGTCTCGGACGAGCCACACCACAGGTTTTTTGAACAATTCCCAAAAAATGCCGGTTCGAAATTGAGTTTCTGTTCCTCCTGTTGTAGCAACTTGCAGCCGTCGGCTCGGGCAACTGCCTGAAAAAGCGTTCGGCGAAGAGAGAAGCTCCGTGAGAAACATAAAAGACCCTGCTTACAATTCAGAGAGCCCAACCCTCCAGTCCCACGATGGTGCAGACCTCGTCTCCGGCACCCAGCCCACATACGAAGCCCCGGTCCTCTCGACCCTCGGCAGCCTGCGCGACGTTCTCGGTAAAAGCGGCGCCACGCCGGACGTCCCCACTCCGATGCCCTAGAGACGTCTGTCGCTGGGCCTGCCTTCTCCTCGGTGCCACCCTCGCATTGGCCTGCGCACGGGCGATGCGTCGGCCGAGCATGGGTAGATCGTCTGGCCACCGTCTGACAACCGGCTCAGAGCCTGAGAGGCTCCCTACAGGGGTAGCACTGATGGCACCGCGAACCTGATTCGCGGGATGCTTGCAGAAAAGAGCGCTCACGTGTCACCGGTGAGCGCTGGGGGCGTGGCGGGTAGCCAGAGCGTCGCGCATCCATGAGGTACTCGTGAGTTTTCGAGCCGCAGAATCCAACATCGTTGCCGTGGTGCTCATTGGGGCGGCAGCGGTCCTGAGTGCACTGGCCGGCCCCATCGTGGCCGGCATCGCGGCACTGACCCTCTTAGGCCTTGGGAGCTTGGTCATCGTCGCCCGCGGGTTGAGTTACCGCATTGATGCTCCGTCGGTGACTACAGTGGTGCAAACACACGAGTCTGAATCCGAGGCACCACCGCCCGACCTCAAGATCCTGGTCATCGGAGCCATCGTCGTGCGCCTCGCGGTGGCCGTTCTGGTGAACGCGACCGATTTGTACCTGTCGTTTGCGCCCGACGCCAACAGCTACGAAAAAGCGGGCGAAGCCATCGTCCGGTCTTGGAACAATCCTGGCGTCGACCTGGTCCTATGGATGACCAGCCAGGGCATGCCGCTTTACCACAACCTGAACGCATACGCGCACTACGCATTTGGAGAATCCCGATTCACCCTAAGCTTTGTGAATTGCTTCGTAGGCGCCTGGGCTTCCTGGAATGTTGCCCGCCTGGCACACCTCCTTTACGGGCCCCAGACCTCGCGTGCTGCCTTCCTCCTCATGGGGTTCTTCCCATCGATGGTCCTGTGGACCAGCATGAACATTCGCGAAAGCTGGAGCCTCCTCGCGCTGTCCCTGGTCCTCTTATGCGGCCAAAAGCTCCGAAATGGATTCAGCTTGCCGTCCGTTCTGACGATTTTGGCCTCAACATTCGGCATGCTCTACATCCGAGCGTACTTGGTGCCCTTCATTCTCATCGGGCTCGCGATCTCTTACCTCGCCATCAAACCCAAACAATTGCCGTACGCAATCCTTGGGTTGGGCGCCTTTGGGGTGGTCATCCGGTCCCTCGGCGAGAATCCTTGGCTATCGACAGATCTGTTCTCGAACCGGAGCCTCGAGCAAATTCACTACCTCCGCACCGCGCTGGCGCATGGTGGTTCGGCCTACGGGGCTGATGCCGACACTCGAACCCTCAGTGGAGCGCTTCTCTATCTTCCGGAAGGGCTCATGCGCTTCTTGATGTCTCCTTTTCCCTGGAACATCCGAAGCTGGCTTCAAGCGCTCACCCTTCCTGAAACCCTAGCGTGGTACGTGATCTTCATGCGCTCTTGCCGGGGGATGTGGACGCAACTCTCCCGCCGGTTCACGGAGACCGCCCTCCCGTTTTTCGTGATGACTTCCCTGACTGTGGCCTACGCTCTGGTCTCAGGGAACGAGGGGACCGCCTACCGCCACCGAGCCCAGGTCCTGATGGTCTTCTTTGTGTTTGCGGCCGCCGACGGCTTCCTCAGGCCAAAAACCAGCGGAGTCCCAACGCGCTCCTCCCTTCGCAGCACGGAACCCCTGCAAACCGCCGGAGCCTCAAACACTTAACATCGGTTTTCGGTGGTGATGAAAAGCCTCATGAGATCGTGCACACGCACCTGTAGCCGTGTTACGCGTTTCATCACCTAGACCAAAACGTTTGCGGGGCGCGCCCCGCTAGGTGCTAGGGTGAGGGACTCGCGGAGGCTCGGATGCGTCCGAGCATCTTTTTGACCGCCACGTCTTCGGGGCGACGACGAAGGACAAACTCCAAATCGCTTTGGGCTTCACTCGAGCGACCAATGCTCCGAAGAACCTCAGCCCGCTGAAGCCGCAGTCCGAGATTGCCGGGCTCCAATCGCACCGCCCGGTCCAAAAAGCCTCCGGCCAAGACCAAATTACCCGCTTGATGCTCCACATCCGCTTCCAGCTTCAAAAGCTCCGCCTGATTCCGTCTTGTCGGAGGAACCAACCGCCCAATCTCGTGAACCAGCTCTCGAGCCAACGCGAGCTCCTGAGTGCCCAGGGCGACTTTGAGTCGGGCCTTGAGATGGGGCACCAAGTGCATGTCTTTGGGAAGGTTGTTGATGAGGGCATCCAGTGCTTTTCGAGCCTCTTCGATCGAGCCCTGCTGGAACAAGAGCTCAGCCCGCAGTAGACGCGCCTGAGGCCCCTGAGCTGAGTTTTCAGGAACGAGCTGAGCTGCGGCCATCGCATATTCAAACTGCCCCAGACTCGCGGCGCTGTGCGCGATAGCCGATGCCCCCTCCGATGTGGCCGAAGACAAGGACCCAAGCTCCGGCAACAGCTTTATCGCCCATTCCGCCTTGCCGAGTCCCGGCAACATGCGAATCATGCGCGACAGTTGAACCTCATCCGGTACACCAAAGGCCAGATCTCGACGGGGTACAGACACGTGGAGCTCAGCTTCCGAGCGAGCCAAGTAAACCACTTCACGAATCACCCGGTCCACCCCGCCCGCGGCCAGAGCCCATGCGCGCCTAAACTCCGAAAAGCCCTGATCTCGATACCCGAGTTTGATCAGCAGTCGGCCGGTCAGCGAATGCGCATCGGCATAGCGAGGCGACAAGTAGAGGGCGCGGTTGGCCCACGAAAGGGCGTCTCCCAGGTCCTGGGGGACCTCAAGCTCGGCGACTCGGGAGACCAAACTGGCCATGTACCCGTTGGCGGGATGCATCCCGGCGATTTGCTTCGCCTCTTGCAAATGAGAGACACCGGGTGCGGAGGACGCTTCCATCGCCAAACGCTCCAGACGCTTCTGGTCGAAAAACGGGTCGCCCGCGTTCCAGGCGAGCAAAAGGACCCCCGACAGGGCCACCATCGGAGCAGCCGTCAACGCAACAAAACCAAACGGACGGTCCACCTTCAGCTTCCGACTTCGGGCAAACTCAAAACCCGCACCGCCAAGAACCGCCGCCAACAAGAGGGCTACGCCCGGCATTTCTAGACTGAAATCGACCAGATTCTGAACAACGAGGGCCGTCGCACCCGAGACCGCTCCGATGACCGAGGGTGCTCGGCCCCTCAAAAGACGCACCGCCAGCACAAAAGTCAGTGCAAGCAGCGCGACCGATCCGAGCAACACCCCCCATTCAGCCAAGTACTGGGCCACCAAGTTCTCGGGGTAGACGAATATCACCTGAAGCGATGAAGTCCGGTATCGCGGGTAGACCGAACCAAACGCACCGCGGCCTATACCCAGCCACGGGTGATCCTGCAGGAGCGGAATCGTATCTTGGACTGCCGCCAGTTTTTCGGACAAGCCAGCCACACGAGCGCCAGAACTCAGATCCTTGAGCAGCTCCTCACCCGGCAACGTAAAACCTAAGAAAATCGGTGCAAGTCCGGCCGCCAAAAGCCCCCCACTCGCCGACAGACCCCTTACTCTTCGGCGGCCTCTTCGTCGCCACAACATCAAAACCCCAAACAGGCCCAGGCCGAGAAGCAACGCAACCAGCCCACCCCGAGAGTAACTGAGCATCGACACAACCCCGCAAAGAGCCGCTATCGAGAACCACCAAAATCGGGCCCTCGACGCGCCGACCTCCACCGCAAGGCCCGCAGCACAAAGAGTGCCCAAAACCATAACTCCCGCCGCATGGTTTGGATTCACCATGGTTGTCAGCAAAGAAGATGCGGGGACCCTTAGCTCAACAAATCCGTAGAGCCTATCCAAGCCAAGCAATCGATGAAGAACACCCACACACAGGCTCAAAACCGCCACAACCGCCACCGCACCTGCGATCTGGTCGAAACGCCCCCTCGAACGCACTCGCTCGTACGCGGTTTGCGCCATCAGGGCATAGGTCAACAGCTTCGCAACTTCCTGCAGCGTAGACCCCGTTTCGTAACTCACAAACCCCCGTGCCAATTGAGGCGCGGAAAATTTCCGCAGATCGTAAGCCTCAGGGGAAAGAACGGAAAGTACGCTCAAATCAACCGGCAGTGCTTGAAGCGCCGTCAAGGACGCCAACAGCAGGAGCCCCACAACCAAAGCCGGAACCCGTACAGGCCTTCCTTCCGCTCGAATAGCCAGCATCGCAAAGAGGTAGGCCATGGCGACCGCCAAGCTCAAAACGGGCAGGAAATCCAAACGCCAAGCGCCAGACGCAAGGACGCCAAAAACGAGACACAACAGGAGCGTAGAATCCGCTAGCCGAGCCCACATGCCTCGGCCTTAGCAGATCGGGCGGCGGTGATAAAAGACTTGGCGCCTTCAAAGAGGTGGCGCCGGAAGGCCACCCCGCGGATCCCCCTCAAAGGCCGGCGCCACCACGACATGCGCCCGAGGTATCGCGGGCTCCTCACGACGGACCGCCTCCCGGCGAACGACACAAAAATCGATCAGCGCGTCCTGGAGCCGTTCAAGCTGAGGCTGTCGATCACGGCGCGCCTGGTCCGAGGCATCTTTTGCATGCCACAGCTGAAGCTCACCAAAACGCTCACCCCCCTCCTCAAGAGGAAGGCGGAGCATGTCTTCCTCCTGGAGTTCGGGCTCTAAAGCCTTCGCTGACCCCTGGCCAAACTCCCTGGAGTCCACCCATTCGAGCGAACGACGACTCGAGTCTCCGTCGCCCGGGTCAACCGACACAAGCCTCCCCACCCGCAGACTCAGTTGGGGCAGAATTTCGACAAGAGATCGCCAGGCCTGCTCCACGTTCCGAGCTCCACGAATGGCACGAGCGACCTTGCGAACTTCATCTTGCCCGCGGGGCGTTGTCCGCGAAGACGCAAAAACCCCTGGAACTGTAAACACCCCCGTCCGCCTGAGCATCAGGACCGCGGCCCCCACGACCGTCGACAGGGCAATGGTGCGCCGCGTGGTGTCGTTGTCGAGCAAGGCCAGGCCCCCCAAAGCAAACACCAAACTCAGCGCGTACAGCGTGTACACCGCCGACCGATGAGAAAGCCCCAAAGCCAAAAGCCGATGATGAACGTGTTCTCGGTCGGCGACAAACGGGTTCTGTCGGCGAACAACCCGCCGCACAATGCAAAGGAGGGTATCGAGGAGGGGTACGCCGAGGGCCATAATCGGAATCAAGAGGGCCACTGCCGTCGCCGACTTGCGCTGAGTCCATATCGATATGACCGCCAGCACAAAGCCGATAAACATCGACCCGGAGTCACCCAAAAAAATACGCGCCGGGTTGAAGTTGAAAAATAGAAAGCCAACCAAAGCACCCGCCAAGGCGGCGCTGAAGAGACAAAGCAGCACCGCGTTGTCGACAAAAGCGACCACAAAAAGAACCACCGACGCGAACAGAGCAAGACCCGAAGCCAAACCGTCCAGACCGTCGATCAAGTTCAGCGCATTGATCACCCCCACAATCCAAAGCGCGGTCACCGGAAGCGACAGCATGCCGAGCTGAAATACTTCTCCGAAGGGGTTCCCGAGAACTTCAATCCTGAAACCCGCAAACCACATACCCACCGCAACAAGGGTCTGAATCGTGAACTTGAGCCGTGCCCCTGCGCCCTTCAAGTCATCCCACACGCCAAGGCCCAAAATGGTCGCGGCCCCAAGCAACAGGGTCACAACCAGGCCTACATCCTCATACAGGAGGACTGCGATATCATTCGTGTAAACCCAAAGCCCCAGCACAGGGGCGAAAAAAGCCATCGCCACCGCGATGCCCCCGATTCTGGGAATCGCGCGACTGTGAATCTTCCGAGCGCTCGTGGGCAGGTCGAACAACTCGTAGCGGTGGGCGAAACGCCCAACCAGGGGTGTCGCCGTGGCCGCGACGCAAATCGCAAGGACCAGCGCAATCGCATACGTCAGCACGATGAAGCCCCAGCATGTTTGCCAAAATGAGACGTGAGGAGCGGCGAAGTACTCTTGGCGTCCATCAGCTCGTCGTAAAGCGCTTCGATGTCTGAAAGAAGCCTTCGATGCGAAAACTTTCGGACGACCTGGTCACGGAGAAAAGCGGGTACGCCTCCCCCAGTGTTCAAGATATTGTCGATCGCAAGGCTAAGCTCGCGGACGTCTCCGCGGGGTACGAGATGCCCCATATCGTCGCCCACGATATCTTCAACGCCCCCAACCCGCGTGGCCACAACCGGCACCCCAGCAGAGAGCGCTTCGATCACCGCGACGGGCGTCCCTTCGTTGTCGCTGCTGAGCACGTACACGTCCGCTTCACTGTAAAATCGTTCGAGGTTCTGACACCACCCCAAGAAGTGAATGCGATCCTCATTGGCTTTGGCCAGGTTCTCTAAGCGCTGCCGCTCCTCTGAGTCACCGCCGCCGGCGATCACCAGATGCGCATCTGGAACCGCACTCAACACCCGACCAAAGGCCTCAATGAGAAGGTCGTATCGTTTGATGGGAGCCAACCGTCCAACAGCCAAGACCATCGGCTGGCCGGCGCGAAGCCCCAACGTGCGCCGCAAAAAACCGTTCGATTCGTGCCGAACCTCTCGAAAACGCTCCAGTTCCAACCCAAGCGGGATGACCCGAACTTTCTTCGCCGGCGCAATCCGATACTTGTCGACGAGCTCTCGTCGCTGGGTCTCCGAGATGGCCAAAATGCAATCGCTCAGCCGAGCCAGAGTACGTTCGACACGAACAAACGACTTGACGGTACGCGCACTGAAATAACCATCGAACACATGCCCATGAAAAGTATGAACGAGAATCGGAACCCGAGCCAAACGTGCGGCCATTCGGCCTACGGCCCCAGCTTTCGCGGTGTGGGTATGCACGATCTCGGGCCGCAATCGACGGAGCGTCTTCACCATGCGCTGCACGGCACGAAGATCGAGCGCAGGGCGAACCGGCCTCCGCATCTCGGGAATGATTTCGACGTCGATGCCCCGCGCCTTGGCGGCAGGCTCCATCGACCGCTCACCGGGCTCAAGCGCACCACTGATAAGCGTCGTGTCGTAGGCGGACCCGCGCTTCGTCGAGAGGCCCTCGCTCAGGATGATGCTGTGCAGGGATGGTCCACCCACACAGATACGACTTTGAATGCGTGCAACCCGCGGCATATGCGGTGTTTCTTACCGAGAGAATGATCAGTAACGCAAACCAACATTGAAGAAAAGCTGGTGCCGCGTAAACTCTTCAAGGAACGGTGAATTGGCTGCCAGATTACCATCCGACCTTTGGTTCTGAACACGATAGTTGATAGCGGCACTCAAGAAATCAAAAAACCAATAATCGAACCGCGCGTCTCCCGTCAGTATTTGGGTGTCACGATTCTCGAGTCCAAAGCTCCTAAACTCGTAAGTCGCAAGCGCACCAAAGGTAAGCTTGTCGGAAATGCCGATCATCGCGTTCATCATCAACATGTCGCTGATGTAGTTGTTCAGCTGAATGACAGGCAGCGTTCTTCGCTCGTAACCAGCCGTCACTGCAACGTTTCTCCGGAACTCATACTTGATCTCCGCGCGGCCAACAACCGTTCGGGTGTTGTCCGAGGCTTCCGTAGAAAAGATGCCACCATCCCAAGTCAGCGTATCACCGTAGCCCACGGCAACATTGGCGCTGAGCCGTCTTGTCACCTGACCGACGAGCCCCACAGTCACATTGAGTGGGCTGGATTTGCGCGTCCGGTTATCACCCTGCTCATTGTAAGCGTCAAAGACGGAAAAATCCGTGTGAAACACAAATGCGGTCTTCGGTAGGAACTTCCACCGAGCCTCTAACAAACCACCATGCTGTTGCGAATCGGGGAGATCGTCGGAAAAATTGAGCTGGTTGGTGTAGCCAAGTTCGAGCTCAAAGGCGCCACCCCCTGGACGAAAGATAAACGCTGCAGTTCCCTGGTTAAACCAGTTGAGCAAGCGCTGCTCGTCAGAGGAAATTGAACCCGGACGTGGAACATAAGCCGGCGTTCTGACCAGCGTGTCATGGACACGAAAGGCAACATGGCTGTCGGGCCCGCCCACACGAAGCGACAAGACACCGTCGCCACCGACCTCGGTGTCGAAGGCGGTCTGATTGCCCGTTTGGAAGAACTGGTTGATCGAAGCGTAAGCCCCGAGCTGGAACTGTACTGAAGAACCAGGGACCTCTACTTCCACGCCTGGCCGGATGAGGCCACGCCAGTCAGAGATCTCAGTCGCGCTTGAAGCTCGTGCAGCATTTGAGTCAAACGCTACGCCCAAATCCATATTGGTATGGATCCTCGATTTATCCCCGATGGGAAAACCAAGACGCGTCTCGTCCTGCGCGGAGCCAGCGGTTCCGATCGAGGCGAATACCGCGGCGCTTACAATTGTGGGTAACTTTTTCATTTTAGAAAGAACTCCCGACTGGTGGTGGTGGAGCGACCGTCGTCGTGGACTGAACAAGAGGGGGGGCTTGAACGGGATTGCCCGTGGTGCTGGCCCCGCCCTCTACCACAACCTTCACCTCGGTCTTACCCGAGAAGCCGGACTTTTGCCCCCCTGCAGAGCCCCCTAAAGAGGTCTGAATCTGGGTCATGAGCTTGGTCGAGCTGTCAGACGAAGTCGACACTTGCTTGAACTGGTGGTTCACTTCATCGGTGTTGCCTTCGGCAATAGCCTTCGTCATCGCGATCGATGCCTTTTCGGATATCTCGAGGAGACTGGTGAGCTCATCTAGCTTACCCTGAAGGTAGTCTTTTCGAACGATGTCCTTGGCATCCGTGGCTTCTTTGAGCTCCTTCGCGGCCTTTTTGACGGCCGCGCGCTGCTTCGTCAGCATGGCCTCGACCGCCTCCTGCTTCTGCTCATTCGTCATGGTGGAAGGATCAACCGCAGGAGTCCCCCCGGAGGTCCCCTGCGCAAACCCGATCCCGGGCAACAACAAGGCCCCAAAGACAGCCGACACAATAACTCGTCTCAACATGGGTCAGGCTCTCTAAGTCGCCTCAAAACTCATGTCAAACCTGTGGATCGCTTTCTGCACAATTCAGGGGCTCCAAGTTTGCGATCTGATCCTCACAGGTGTGTCCCGGGAACGACTTGAGGCAACTCTATCATGGGCCCAAATGAATTCAGAGCGGGGTTGGGTGTCTCCCTATTCAGATCGTAAAGACACCATCCCAGGAACAAGCGTCGGCCTTTCTGTTGAACAATGGCCTCAAATATGAAATATATCCAGCCCGGCGCAACGGATAGGGGGAAGGCGCTGAACGTCTACTGATGGGTCTTTTTGAAGCCGCAAAATGGCCGTCCGGCCAGTCTAAATCATTTTAAAAAAAACTTTTTCGGACGCGCCAAAAATGGGTCCCAAAAGGAGGGCTATAGCCGCCCGATCGCGGTGCGCCATTTGGACCAGATACGACGGACGACCGCCTCGGGCATTTTGGGCTCAAAACGACGTTCTACGGCCCAGGAGGCCCGTATTTCCGAGATCGAACGAAAAAAGCCCACGGCCAGACCCGCCAGGAGCGCCGCGCCAAACGCTGTGGTCTCCGTCACGCGGGGCCTCACGACCGTCACCCCGCTGAGGTCAGCCTGAAGCTGCATCAAAAGGTTGTTCACCGCGGCGCCGCCATCCACACAGATGCTTTTCATCGGAACCCCCTCATCGGCCATGGCAGAGAAAACCTCCCCGCACTGGAGGGCAATGGCCTCCAAGGTCGCGCGCGCGACGTGAGCGCTGGTGACATCTCGGGTCAAACCCAACAATGAGGCCCGTACGTCGGGGCGCCAATGCGGCGCCCCCAGTCCGGTGAAAGCGGGAACAAAAACCAGCCCTTTCGAATCTTCAACCGACGCAGCGAGACTTTCGACATCTGCCGAACACGAAATCATGCCTAGCCCATCCCGAAGCCACTGTACCGCAGCCCCAGCACAAAAAACGGAACCCTCAACGGCAAACTGCGTTTTGCCCTCTCGCCCGAGCTTACAAGCCAGAGTTGTCAACATACCTTTCTTTGAAAATCTCGGTTTTGGGCCAGTATTGAGCAACACAAAAGCACCGGTTCCGTATGTGCACTTAAGATCTCCCTCTTCGAAGCAGGCTTGACCAAACAATGCCGCCTGCTGATCACCTGCAATTCCGGCGATCGGTATTCCATCTGGAAGACAATCCAATCCACGGGTCACGCCATAAATCTCGGAGGAAGAACACACCGAAGGCAGCATCGCTTCCGGTACCCCAAACAGATCAAGCAACCAGGGATCATAGGCCTGTGTCTTGAGATTGAGAAGCATCGTCCGAGAGGCGTTGGAAACATCGGTCACATGGAGTTCGCCACCGCTCAGCCGGCCCGCAAGGTAGCTATCTATGGTGCCTACAACCAGCTCACCTGCTTTGCCCCGTTCGCGAGCACGAGGCGTATGGTTCAGCATCCATTCTATCTTTGTTGCCGAAAAATAGGGGTCCAAAACCAAACCCGTTTTTTGATGAATCGCCTCCTCTTCCCCCTTTTCCTTCAGCTCACGACACCTTTCTTCCGTGCGCCGGCATTGCCACACCACCGCATGGGAAAGCGGCTCCATCGTCCCCCGCTTCCAGAGGCCGACGGTCTCGCGCTGGTTCGTAAGGCCGATGGCCGCAATACGAGCAGGATCAATGCCTTCCGATTCCAACATCTCTTTGAGGGCTTTCTCGGCACTCTCCCAAATGTCGGATAGATCGTGCTCCACCCATCCAGGCTGAGGAAAAATCTGTTGGAACTCGCTGTTTTTCTTCGATACTACCTCCAGATGCTCGTTGACAAGCAAGACGGTGGTTCCCGTGGTGCCCTGGTCGATCGCCAATATGAGGTCCTGACGCATGCCACGAGACTACCACGCCCATCAGCCAGTCTTCAGCGTCAACCACAAATCCTTGAAGAGCCTTGGCGCCCAAAACGGACGCCTCTTCCGAATCGTTTCACTCCGCAAAGAATCCAAGTATGCTTAGGAGTCATCGCAGTCTGGCTGTCCGCGCTCGGCGCGGGTTGTTCAAAAGAAGCGGGGGCAGAAAACACCAATATCTTGGTGCCCTTCGACAGCCTCAAGGGAGGACTTCTCTTCGCGACGCGAGCCCTGCCCGGAGCCGAAGGTTACGATCTGTTCTGGACCACCATTCCGCGCACCGCCCCGGTATCACCGCTGATACCGGTTCAAGTGACCCGGGCATCGGGCAACCAGTTCCAGCCTTCGGTCTCCCTAGGAGGTCGAGCCATGGTCTTCGCACAAGAGGGGAACGGCATTTTCTTCGTGGACCAAACCAATCGAGTCATACGCATCAGCGACACCCAAGGCTCCTCTTTTCGAGACACTCTCCCGGCCGTGTCCCACGACGCCAAAAAGATCGCTTGGGTACGCCAAGACCTTGACCAGAAGATCGGCACATCAGGATTCGTAGAAACCTTCATAGTACTGGCCAACAACGATGGCTCTGGGCAAACACGGGTCAGTCCTTCCCCCGGCGTTATCCAAGATGCCCCAGCCTTCGAGCCTTTGGCGGGGGGAACGCGCCTGGCCTGGAGTGAATTCAGAGCCGAAAGCGTAGGCGCGGGCGGCCCCACCGAGTACGGGGTTCGAATTCATGATTTCCGCCAAAAAACAGACCAGTTTGCGTGCCAAGGTGAACTGTCGATTCCCGGGCGTGCTCGCAAGTACCGGTGTTTTGGGCAGCACTTGGTCTGGCCATGCGAAGATGTGCTTATTCTGACCCAAGACTTCGCCGAAATTTATCTAGACACTCGGAGCCCTACCACGATCTACCCCGCCATCACTTCGGCAGCGATTGCCCAGCTAGGCGATCCCGACCTTCGCGAAAACCCGGCAGGCTTTTATCCTGCCTTTCCCATCTCGGCCAGCTACACAAGCTGCAGCGGCCGCCTTGTTTTCGACGGGGTCATGACCACGATCACCGGCAACAGTCCCAGCCTAAGATTCTTCGTCGCAGACGTCGATGGGGGTGCGCTTTTCCCGCTCAACATCCAGAACCATAGCTCCGACTACGACACTCAAAAGACTGCAAACTTCTTGTTTTCGGTTGCTACGCCACAGCAAGTTCCGTGACAAATCTAGATACACCAAAACCAAGCGTCCTCGTGCTTGGCGCCACCCAAGAGCATATGAATTGGCTCGAATCAGCTCTAGACCCAGCATGGCAGCTTCAATCCATTCGCCTCGAAGATGCAAAAGCCGCCCTTCAGAATCCTGCACCACCGACCACGCTGGCTATCTTGCTGTTCGAGCTGAAGACGGGAGCCAATCCATGCGATCTCATCACCGGGCTTCAGCTTCAATTCACCAAGCTCCCGATCATTGTAGTGTCGGACTCACCCAGTCTACGGGTGGGGGTCCAGGCCATCAAGCGAGGTGCTGATGACTATTTGACGACAGAAGCGCCAGACGCTGTCCGTCTAAACATGAAGCTTACAGAAAAGGCGCGTCGTCAGGAACTCGATACCTCCGACGAGCAACTTCGCATCGATGCCCTCAGCCAGATGACTGCAGGTCTGGCCCATCAATTCAACAACATTCTCTCGGCGATTCTTGGACGCGCCCAGATGCTCAAAGCCGATGCAGAAGATAGCCGAACCCTGAAACACATCACCGTCATCGAAAAAGCCGTCCTCGACGGCACAAACGCTGTGCATCGAATGGGAAGCTTCGCTCAAAAAGCAACCAGTTTTGTGCTTCTTGACGGCAACCAGTTGATTCAAGATGCCGTCGAATTGACAGCGCCTCGGCTGAAAGGAGGACACAAACATATCCATGTCGTACTTTCGCTGGGGGCAAATGAGCCGGTCATGGGAAGCGCACCGGAGCTCCGCGAAGTCCTTATGAATCTTATTCACAATGCGATCGACGCGATGCCGCATGGCGGGACGCTCAAGCTGCATACCGGTTCGAAACCGGACCAAAACACCGTCTGGTTTCAAGTTGAAGATACCGGCGTGGGGATGAGTGAAGAAACACAGGCCCGAATCTTTGAACCGTTCTTCACAACAAAGGGTCCGCGGGGCACTGGGCTTGGTCTGTCGGTCTCCCACAGCATCATCGAACGCCATCTGGGATCATTCTCAGTCGTCTCAAGGAGCGGGCGTGGATCTTCCATCCGAGTCATCCTTCCTGCGACACCGACGCTTAGTCAGGAACCGATGCCACATGTAGGCGAGTCGACTCGCATACTTGTCGTCCACGACAATCCCCGCCTTGGTCCAATCTTAGCCGATACCAAGCGCACTTATCCCTACTTATTCGTATCTGCCCCCACAGCCGCCGAAGGAACGGAGCTGTTTCAAAGTACAGATTTCGATATCGTGTTTATCGACCTCGAGATCCCTGACATGGACACGTGGAAAATGCTAAGCCGCATCAAGGCGGCGAAACAGAGTACTCCGGTAGCCATCATCGTGGGCGAGGCATCCCCTTTGAAAGAAATCGAGCTGAAGAATCGTGGCGCAGATTTTGTGCTACTAAGGCCCCTTGGACTGAGTCAAATACGAAGACTCGTCGAACAAACAACGATGCGGGGCAAGCGACCCTAGGGCCTAGTCAACAGTGACAACGAGGCAGCACAGCTAAACGTGATGGGGAAAAAGGACCTCTTACAGAATCCACCAGTCGTGGGCATGAAACAGGTCTTTCCTCGTTCGTTTGGCCGATACATCTTAGAAAAAAGTATTTCTAAGGGCGGAATGGGCGAAGTCTTTCTCGCGGTTGCCAAAGGCGTCGGCAAGCGTTGTGTCATCAAAACCATCCGTGGCGAGCTTACCGGTGACGAAGAATTTGTTGGCAGGTTCTCCGACGAGGCCAAAATCATGGTTCGGATCAGCCACGACAACATCATTCGCGTATTTGATGCCGGGAAGGTCGATGCGGACTACTACATCGCCATGGAGTACGTTCATGGCCGCGATCTCGGCGATGTCCTCGACCGCGCCTATGAGCGCGGCGACCCCATGCCCCACCAGATCGGCTTGTACATAACTTCTAAACTCCTTGCCGGTTTGGACTACGCGCACAAGCTCACCGACGAACGCGGCCGTCACATGGGATTGGTTCATCGAGACATCTCTCCACAGAACGTTCTGATCGGATTTGATGGCTCCGTTAAACTTATAGACTTTGGACTCGCTCGCACCGATCTCCTTCCAGCCAGAACGCAAGGTGCCCTCGCAGTAGGAAAGTATGGCTACATGGCCCCAGAACAAGCCCGACACGAGAGCATCGATGGCCGTGCCGATATCTACTCCACTGGAGTGATGCTCTTCGAGGTGTTTACCGGCGACCGACTGGTCGACGAACAAGATCAATCAACATTGTGGCAGCGTGTCCTAAGCCCCAAACACCGACGACCCCGTTCGGTGGTGCCCAACCTTCCTGATGGCGTTGATGAACTGGTGATGATCTCCGTTGAAGTCAAACCCGAGGATCGATTCCAGGACGCGGACGCGATGCGGGAGTACGCAGACGCATTGCGCAGTGAAGAAAGCTCTCGCGAGAGTTTTCTTTCGTACCTGCATTACCTTTACCCCAAAGTTAATTTCATGCCTCCACCGGTTCCAAAGTTCGGTGGCTCTTTGGGAGGCAGTGAAGAGTCCATCATCTTTGCCATGTCCAAAGAAGGTGCACTGTCTGTTTTTGGGCGGGGCCATCTGCCGATCGAATGGACGTCTCCGGTAAAGACCGAAGACGTACAGAAAAACCTAAGACGGCCGGAAGAGAGAATTCATCGAGACACCCCCCCCAAACCACCGCCGGAACCTGCCGAGAGCGATTTCAATGACGACACCGTAGACAAGACCTATGTTCCGGGCGCGCCATCCCAGTACGGAGACCCTAAGTTCGACTCACCGACCGAAATCAACCCTCCGGACTATCTGCCGCAGCCCCAGATCCTCAAACACACGAGCCAAAGCCAACGTGAAGCAAACGTCGACGGCCTCGGGTTCACGAGTCTGCCTCGCGAATACAGCGACGACGAGATGACCGTCATGATGGACCGACCTCCGCAGGCGCGCGAGACGGAATTCCGAGATGACTCCCCCACCCGTCGATCTATCCCCGCACCGGATGCCAACGCCCCGAATCCAAGGCCCGTTCAACTCTACGCGGATGCCGAGGAAGAAACCCTGGGCGACAGCGGTTCAGCCCCGCACCCATCCGAACCCAAGGGCATCAAGCCCAATCCGGATACAAGCGTCGAACCCGATGTCCACTCAGAGACCGAGCAGACCGAAGAGAGAAACGTTGCCCATCGATCCGTCGTACCGAGCGGTACGGGCCCCGCAACAGGGACCAACCAGAGCGAGCGCACCCATGCGTCCAGTCCGACCAACATCAAAACGCCCGCCATGAGTTACTTTCTTCCTGGGCTGGTCCTCGTCGCGGTGGCGGTCATGGTGGTTATTCTTGGGTTTCTCCTCGCCAAAACGTAGCGGGGCAAGTCTCAGCCCAATTTCCGTGTAAGCCACCGCACCGGGGCCATTTTGGCCCATCGCTAAAAAAGTGGGAGCTGCTTCGGAGGAACAAGGGTGTGCACTCGGGAACCGAGGTTTCGGAGCTCCGCCCCAAACTCGTCTACGTAGCCGCCGGTCAAATACACTTCACGTGCACCCGTCGCCTTGACGAAAGTGATCAAGTCCTGGTGGTCGGCGGTATCCGAAAACGGAAAAGCAGCGTCGACCCGATGCCGAAAAAGAAAACCCTCTTCGATCGCTCGGCCAGTGACCATGGCGGTCACCGGGTTTTTCAATGAGCGAATCGACGCGTGTTTCTTTAGTATCGGCGGAAAAATCACAACATCTTCTCGCGAATGTGAACCCTGAAACCTTCGAAAAGCAGGCAAATCGACGCCTAGACCACGGTATATTCTCGCTATGTCATAGATCGATCGATGAACGCGCAGCTGGTAGCCAGCCGAACCCAACCCATGGATAAGTTCCTGCGCCGTGCCAATTTGGTTCGCAATCAAAACGGGAGTGGAGTGGGACTCAAGACAGCGATCAATGAATTGGCAAAGTGAGGCCAAAACCTCTTCTTGAGGTGGAAATCGGTAAATTGGAAGCCCATAGGTGGCGGGGACCACAAGAACGTCACAGGGAATGGGGTACGCGGGCTCCCGTGTGTGTCCTCGGTGCGGACTGAAATCACTCGTGTAAACCAAACGTCGACCGGCGCAGGTAATCAAGAGCTGCGCAGATCCAAGTACATGTCCTGCCGGATGCATTTCAAGCTCAAGGGCACCCAAGGTGAAGCTTCGGCGGTAGGGGGACGTGAGCGCTTCGACTTTCCCGCTTGCGCGCGTCAGAATCCGGAGCGTCTTATCGGTGGCCAAGATTCGGCGGCTCTTGCCCGTATAACCCGCATGGGCATGAGAAATGAAAGACAGATCCCGTTTGCGATCTGCATCGCACCACAACACCGAATCACAAAGGTGAATCCCGCCTGAATATTCGAACGCGCGCGGCGAGGAAGATGCGGACGAGGATGTTTCTCCTGGGGGCCGAGAAAAGTGCTCGCCAAACGAAAGCTGACGCCCAGATTCGGACTCGGGCTCGGCTCCGCTGCTTTGCTTCCCTTCGAGGGGGCCAGGTCGCCCAGAGGGACCGCCTTTTGCCCGAGGCAAACTGTCTTGCTTGGCATCATCACCTTTGAACAAGTCCTCCGTAGGAGAGACCGAATCATTCCGTTTCTTTGCCAAGACACCATCTTGGGTAGCGAGACCAGGCACCCAAGATCAAGAAAACACCCCAACCTGTGGCGTCGCTCACGCCCCAGCACAACAACCTACAGCCCAGCCACCCTGATAACAAGGGTAAATACGGCATCAGCCAAAGATTGCGCAGCTCCAGAAACGGAAACGGGTAAAAGCCTGTGCATCAACTCGACACCCAGCCCCTGGCCCACTATGAAACGATATAGGACATGACAACCTCTGAGGTAGAAGCAATGATTATCGCGGGCATTCCTGATGCCCAAGTCACGGTCAAGGACCTAACCGGAACCGGCGACCACTTTCGGGCAGACGTGGTCTCACCTTCGTTCAGAGACAAATCGCGGGTTGAGCAACATCAAATGGTCTATAAAGCCATCGGCAACCATATGGGTGGTGCAGTTCACGCCCTTCAGTTGTTTACCAAAACGCCATGACCCGTTCCGTAGCGCCAAAAACACGCGCGGCGCGTGGCGTTCTGTTTCCTTGACCTCTCGGTCAGCACCCCTCTCGCTGCTCGAGCGAAGCGCACTCCCTAAAATCTGGATGAACCCAGTTCGTTTCGGGTCGTTTTCGTCCCCATGCATGTGCGCAAAGAAAGGCGGCGTTTTTGAGTCACCGAACGCTCACGAACGAGAAAATCGGAAACCGCCCGATGCAAACGGGGATCGACAATGAGATGGGCACTTCGGGTAAGCGTAGGCTCGAAGCCACGAACAAGTTTGTGCTCACCTTGGGCGCCCGGCTCGAAGGCGACAAGACCACGATCGTAGCACTCTTGAATTCCGTGGTAATAACAAACCCCGAAGTGGAGAAAACGACGGTCTTCAAAACAACCCCAGTAGCGACCGTAAAGACGCGTCGGGCTAGAAAAATTGAGTGCGCCGGCAACGACTCGTCCATCAGGGTCCGATGCCAAAACCAGCTCCACACGATCTTGAAATCGACTAAACCACCATAAAAAAACGTCTTCGTTGAGATACTGGCAACCCCATGGATTCCGGTCAATGGTCGAATGGTAGAGCTGATAGGCCGTCCTCGCATCGGCCGGACTCAAAGCCTCACCACGCGTGGTTTTGATGCAAAGGCCTTCGGTGCCGAGCGCACGGTGTTCGCGTTTGATTTGGTTGCGCCGCTTGCTCTTGAAACGACGTAGGTATTCATCGAATTGCTTTTCATCGCGGCGGAACCAGTGAAACTGGATATCGTTGCGCTCCATAAAACCCACGGAACAAAGCGCATTCACCTCGTCTTCTTGAGCAAAATTCACGTGCACACTCGAAAAGCCTGCTTCCTGGCAAAACGAAACCAGGGCCGAAGCCAAAGTCCTTAAAAGAACAGCCCGATCTTCGCCCCTTGTGGTAAGAAGCCGAGCCCCCGTCACCGGCGTGAACGGGACACCCACCAAAAGTTTGGGGTAGTAGTCGAGACCAAGATGATGCGCGCATTCCGCCCAGGAAAAGTCGAACACGTACTCTCCCCGGCTGTGGAACTTCACATAGAGGGGCGCGCCGGCGACCAACCGCAGGCCCCGTTTCAGCACCATGATTTGCGGTACCCACCCAGAACGAGGCCCAAGGACTCCGGATTCCTCGAGACTGGCCAAAAAACGCCACTCCATGAAGGGCGTCGTTTTGTTAACGTCCCCGACGAGTTGATCCCAGTCCTCTTGGGCAACGTCGGTCACGCTCGCGAGTAAGTGTACTGAGAGTGGAGCTTCAGTCAGACAAGACCCCCCAGCTTGCTGATGATCTCCTCTTCTCCCGGAAACTGCGCCCCCATATTGCGCTTGTCCCACAACAGGCGATCATCAACTTTCACGATAAAGTCTCCACGCCCTCCCGGGACGAGATCGACCTTGGAATCAGGGTATGTGGCCTCGATCTTGGCGGCCAAACTGGACGCCTTGGGCTTGTAGTTTCAAACCACACAGTATTCGATGGTGACGTACATACCTAACCAAGGTACCACCACCCCGTCAGGTCTTCAACGCGGGGATGGCCCAAAAAACGGGGTTAATCCCAGGAATCACTTGCGTTGAGCCCCCCTCCCTCACAAAGCCTGCAGCAGTAAACACTGGCTCGGCCTTAAGGAGCCCGATCCGAAAGTGACCGGGCGACCCGTTCCCCTCCGCGCACGCGCATCACACGAACCGGTTCAGATCCACAAAGGTGAGCTCCGGGTGTAATCCCGGAGCTCACTTTTGTGGCCAATCGGTGTTACAGGGACCCAGAGTACCGTTCATGCCGATTATGAATCTCATCGAGGCCGTGAACAGCGCGCTGAGGCTCGAAATGAGTCGCGACGAGCGGGTCATCGTCCTCGGCGAAGACGTGGGCCGCTTCGGCGGCGTGTTCCGGGCGACCAAGGGCCTCTTTGATGAGTTTGGGCCTGACCGCACCATCGACACACCCTTGGCCGAAGGTGGAATTATCGGCGCCGCCATCGGCATGGCGCTCTACGGGATGCGGCCGGTCGCCGAGATCCAGTTTTCAGATTTCATCTTTCCTGGATTTGATCAAATCGTCAGCGAGCTGGCCAAGTACCGGTACCGTTCCGGAGGGCACTTTCAAGCGCCCGTCGTCATTCGAACGCCCATGGGCGGGGGAATCCGCGGCGGCCACTACCATTCCCAATCTCCCGAGGCTTACTTTTTACACACCCCAGGGCTCAAAGTGGTGTGCCCGTCCAATCCTCACGACGCCAAAGGGCTCCTCTCGAGTGCCATCCAAGACGATGACCCCGTCATGTTTTTTGAGCCCAAGCGAATCTACCGAGCCGGCAAAGGCGATGTGCCGCTCGAGCGGTACCAAACGCCGCTCGGCAAGGCGAAATGCGTACGAGAGGGCACGGATCTGACCATTGTCGCCTGGGGGGCTATGCTTCACGAGGCCACCGAAGCCGCGAACCAAGCGATGCAGGGGGGAACAAGCTGCGAGGTACTCGATCTCCGTACCCTCCTGCCCCTCGACCTCGACGCCGTCATCGACAGCGTCAAAAAGACCCGACGGTTTATGGTCGTGCACGAGGCCCCACGAACCTGCGGGTACGGTGCCGAGCTCATCTCATTGGTTGTGGAGCACGCCTTCTACCACCTAGAAGCCCAACCCATGCGGGTCACGGGCTTCGACACCCCCTTTCCCTACACCCTCGAAAACGACTACCTGCCTCGCGCCCCGCGGATCCTCCATGCCATCCGCAAGGTGATTGCCGACACGGCTTAGCCCCTGTCAAAGAAACTCATCCATCGTTGGCAAAAAGACGCTTGCCGGGATAGTCGATGATGATCGTTCGATCGGCAAGCATGTTGAGGGCCAGAGCCATGGCGGGCCCGCCCTCCGTCCAGTCCGCTTCGAAACCTGGTATGTCCTGCACAGCCACATCGAAGGTCCCAAACGAGATATCCCCGACCACCAGCTCACCGTAGGTGTAGATGGGTATCGTCGTGCCAGCCGCCTCCCCACGGCTTTCGGAATGCGGGATTGGGAGCGAAGCCATGGCAGGGTTCATCACCGCCATGTTCAACCCGAGATCAAAGAGGGCCATGATCTTGGTCTCTTCGTTGGGGAAATGCGCTTTCAACACAACATGCCAGTCAAAAAGGTCGAAAGGGGCGCTGGCAAAACGGTCTATGGCGAGCGCACCACTCGTAATGGCGTCCGGCGGGTGAAGAACGAGTTCATTTCTCACAAAATCAATTTCAACAACGTGCTGGTGAAGAAGATCGGCCCCCAAGTAACCATCCACACCCTCGTTTGCAAATACTTCCAAGACAGGTCCAACCCCCATGGTCATCTGAAATGGATGTCCCCCGAGTTCGAGTCGGTCGATGCGCACAAAACCAAACCTGCTGGCGTGAATCTCGTCGGGCATTCGGATCGACGACTGCAAATCCAACCACTTAAAAGTGCCTGAAGGGAGCTTGGCAAGCGCCTCCTCAGTCAAACGGGACGTGGACACGCCGTTGTCCACCATAAGCTTCAAGGTCCTGCCCCCGACCTTGACCTCGACCACCAGGTGATGCACTCCAAAGATTCTGGTGAACGAAAGACGCAGCGGAGGATGCCCGCCTTGTCCTTCGGTGACCCCTGGCTCAGGCACATTCCACCAGCCGGGATACTCCCGTTGGGTGGTGGGGTCCGGCGTGCCCTCGGCCCACTCGATCTCAACCTTCGAACCATCTTGAAATTCGACCACCCAAACGTACGTCAGCGTAACATAGAAATTTGATAGCCACTTGGGGGCGGACTCTTCCGGATCCCACAACCGATCGGTGTACCCAAAAGACCGGGTGATTGCACCATGCTTTTGGGTGAAAGGCTCAAAGTCACGCTTCACCCACGTCGGGATGGTGTTTTCTATCCACTCGTCCTGCATCGCCTCAAGCGGCATGTCGGGAACCGAGGAAGATTCGTACCCGATATCATTTCGCGTAATACGCGCACGCACCGAATGGGGCGCCGGGCCCATCTTTGCATTTCGTCGATGCTCTTCGTACAAGGCAAAAAGGAGACCCGCCTGCGCGCGAGAAACGCGTTCTTTTTCGTTCGCTGAAGCCAATAGGTCGTAACTCTTTTTCTCTTGCCAAGAAAGATTGTATACATTCATGACCAGCGCCTCATCGGTCAATCCGGCAGCCACGCCTGGAGCCCACAGGCGCTGGCTGTCTGACCATTGAATATCAAAACCAGGACCCAGGGGACGGGGCTCGCTCCACAAGATCTTGATATGCATGCCGTCCTCGAAGCGCACCACCCATCGAAGGGCAGACACGATGCTGGCCCCAGGCTCAGGGCTCGGTCCCCAATATTCAATGAGCTCTGGACCTGCACGAACCACCGAGCCGTGGCCCACCACCGACTCGAGGTTCTCTTTTGACCACGCGGGCAATGTTTGTAAACGCCACAGCCATTGGGCCTCAACGCCCATCGGCATGTCCAACACGTCAACAATGTTTGCTCCTGTCTCGTTCTCCTCGATTTGGGCTGGAATGCTTGCCGGGGGTTGACCCCGCCCGATCACCTGACGATAAGCAAGGTAGTTGTCTTCGATGTCGCGTGGGGCCCGGGCGGTGAGCGAGCCTATGGGGCTTCGTGTTTCGCTGACAAAAGAAGGGACTTCTGGGAGCCGTGAAAGCTTGTCTCCCTCACTGCCCCCGTTGACAGCCACTCGGCCGCGCACCCGGTAGGCCTCTGCGGCTTCCCGATCGAAGTCTCCTCGGATGGCGAGTTCGACCAGATAAAGCCACGCCTGGCTCAGAGGCTCCGGCAGACCTTCCGCGTAGGGCGCCACCTCTTGGAAGAACTTGTGGTTTCGAATGAAATCTTCGAAGATTTCAGACCGGGGGCGGTCGGTCTTGAGGGCAAACACCGGCCAAAAGGCACCATTCTCTGGCGTGAGGGCGCCGAGCTTCCCAAAAGCGGTCTCTAAGCCAAACCACTCCATGTCGATGAAGTAGATGCGATCGTCCTCGAAGAACTGCGCCGGATTGGACAGCACATCGTCGAAACGAGGACCTTCTGCGTAAATAGGCACAGCCTTCCGAATGTCTTTTTCTGGTCGAAAATGGGTTCCCGTCGGTTGCGCCACAACCGATTCCGACACGACCACCCCAACCTCTGACCAATGTTCGGAAGAAGGGCTATGGGAGCCCACAAGAATCGTTTCCAGGCCAACATCCACTTCGCCAGACGCCCCAAGATAGGCCGCGGCATTGATTCCCATCACCGAGGTCCACACAAGCTCCGGCGGAAGCCGAATGAGGTCGTCCATGGCCGTCACCATCTGGTGACCGAACTTCGAAAGCAGCCTTCCTCGGAGCACGACCATTTTGAGCGCAAAGGTGTTTAAAGTACCTTCCGGAATCTGGCTTTTTTCCGGTGTACGCAAAAGGTCGCCGAGCTCGACCATGGCCCCCATGACATTTTCGAACGACGGCTCAGGCCCGTCCAGGCCCACCTCTAGGCCATCGAGGAATGAAGGCGAAGCACCGGGGACCAAACCCGCCTGGGGGCCCATGGGCAACGCTTTGTCCGGCACTCCCGAAGTCGCGGGATCAAGACCATCCGTTGCGGTTTCGCCTGGGGGGCCCATCAGGTATTGGTGGACGTCAATAAACCAAACCAGCGCGGTGCTCGAAGACAGTCGAGTGGACAAATCTTGAATCCGCTGACTGGAATACGCAAAACCTCGGTCTTGGACGAACTCTTGCATTCCAGCCCACAGTTTCAGGGCCTCCTGGCGAAAGGCAGGCGAAGCCTCGTGTTCTGGGCGAGCATCCGAAAACTCCAGAAGCCCAAGCACCAGACCCGCGGTGGCTTCTAGGTGATAGGATTTTTCTTGGAGCGTGCTTTCTTCGATGTACAAATCTTTGAAGCTATTCTTAAAGTAGTGGGTCCCGTAGTAGCTTTGGTCTTCGAAAGGCAGCTCTTTGGCAAACACCGCAATCGTATAGCGAAGGCACTTGGCCAGTTTTTGTTCATGCACCGGCGATAGGGTGACGTAGTCTACGGACAAAGACAGCCAACTGCAGTTGTCAATGGCTACGTGTCGGCTGGGGTCAAAGTCTTCGGTTTTGAAGGGAGCACGGGCAGAACCAAAGCTTCCTCCGGTCACGATCCGACCTAAAGATTCGGTCCGGAGGGCGCGGTGCGCCTCGTCCAGATCATCGCGCCAATGTTTGTCATCCCACAGAAGCTCGAAGACACCTCGCCTAAGATCGTCACGCCACGCACCCAAAAAAGACACCCAAGCTTCCCTCGATGGCCGATCTTTCGGCCCCAAGAGGTCGGCGTGCAAAAGCGCGTGATTCAGAACCGCCAGCACGTCAAGATTGTGTTCGGTCACCACGTTGTCGGACTTCACACGCCGACGAAGCTCCACCCAATCCGCCTTGCGGACCGTCACCGAAGGGCCATAAACCTTCTTTTCGGTCCCGCTGAGACCACTCGACACCAGATGGTATGTCCGAATCTCTGGTCCGGCTTTTTCGTCGTCTGGAAAGACGTCATAGCCGATGGCGTCGAGCACATCATAATACGCCCATTTTTCTTCGGGATCTTCGGGGTACATGGGGATCTGGGCATCAAGCTTTTGCGGTGAGCCGGCATGCACCAGACCGGCCGCGGTCCACCCGGCGGTCATCAAGCTGGTTCCCTCAGCCAAGACCCGGCGATGCTCCAAAAGCCCCCGAAGCGATGCGAGATAGCAAGACTTCATGGTGCCCTGCTCGGTCGCCGAGAGATCGCCGTAGCCCGGTGAAGCCAAAAAGTCCCCCAACCCGTAAATGGCCCAAGCCCCCGCGCCGGTGACCAAACGCGCATCTTTCCAATGGTCACCCTTGGTGTTGGTTGAAAAATGCCAGCCCTTGATCACCTGGTCGGTGGGGTCTGACTCGGAAGGCCCCCAGACCGCCTGGTGACACAGCCAACGGGCCAGCTTGGCCGCCCACGCCCGGTCGAGGGGCTGGGTGCCTCGCGCGCGTTGCGACAACGCGATGCCCTGGGTGTAGACCCATACGCGCTCCAAATCGGCGAGATACTTCGTATCCGACGCATCGAGGGAAACATCGGGCAGATATTCGACCTGAACCCCTAGGCTCCCGCCTGCGCTCTCTATTTCGCGAAGCTGGCCGTCGCGCAGCACACGGGCCCATTGGTCAAGGCCAGCCACCGCGCGGGGAGCCGTTGTCCCTTCAGAGCCGGCCTCAAACACTCCACCCGATTCGGCATCATCCCACGCCTGAACCCCCTCCTCGTCGAAGGTCGCCCGAAACCAGTACCCGAGACCCGGCGTGAGGACCTCGTGGTTAAGGACGGGGGTATAGCGCTTGGTGAGCCCATCCCATCGCAGCGTTCGGCCGGGGGGTTGGTCACTCAACACGCGGGGCGCCCGAAGTCCGAAAAGCTGCCACCCTGAAGCCTGGGGGGCCGCAAAAACATCGTCTTTCAGCGCTTCATTGGGAATTCGCCAGACCTCTGGCTCCGGCGTGTAAATCCAATAGCCAAAGCCCGGCACCATCTCCGTCGTCACCCGCTCGAAATAGAGTGTTCTGCCGGTCGGAACAAATCCCTGGGGGCCGGCGCCATAAACAAGCAAAGGGGAACCATCCGCCCCCACGGGGACCCGAAGTTTTGCCGCAAGCGGCGGACTCACCAAAGTCCAGCCACGAGAAAGCGGAACCGTCAATCCCTCCAGATCACCCGCGTACCCA